>JACKDV010000023.1 GCA_020633315.1 Myxococcales bacterium | reverse complement strand
CTACGCGACGTGGACGAGGCGCTCGCGAGCAGCTCGCTGCCGCGGGGCGCACGGCGGGCGATCGTCCGCGGGCTGTCGCCCCGGCCCGACGAGCGCTTCGAATCGATGCCCGCGCTGCTGCAAGCGCTGGCCGCCCGACCCCGCAGCCGCGCCCGGCTGGCGCTGGCGCTGGGCCTGGGCCTGGCAGGAGGCGGCGCGCTCACCTGGTCGGTGAGCCGCTCGTCCACGCCCGCCGATCGCTGCGCCGAGGGTCGTGCGGCTCTCGAGTCCACCTGGAACGAGGAGCGCGCGGCCGGGCTGCGCGAGAGCCTGACCCACACCGCAGTCGCCCACGCGGAGCAGACCTCCCAGCGCGTGCTGGAGCGCCTCGATGCGCACGCCCAGCAGTGGAGCGAGGCGCACGCGAGCCTCTGCGCCCGAGCGCCGGGCGACCCCGAGGTGGAGGGGCGCCTGCGCTGCCTCGACGATCGGCTGATCGAGCTGGACGCCCTGGGCTCGGCCCTCGCCGAGCCCGACGGAGCCTCGGTGGACCTCGCCAGCCAGGCGGTCGCGGGCCTGCGCTCGCCCCGGGCCTGCACCGGGGACGAGTGGACGCCGCTGCCGGCCAACCTCGAGCCGCCGCCCTCGATCGCCACCCAGGTGGACGCGCTGCGCCCGAGGCTGGAGCTGGGCTCGGCCTACGAGGTCACCGGGCAGTTCGAGCGCGCCCTGGCGGTGCTGGCCGAGGTGTCCCGTGAGGCCGAGTCGCTGGGGTACGCGCCGATGGTGGCGCAGGCCGGCTACCTCCGCGGCCTGGTGCTGGTGGAGCAGGGGCGCTACGACGAGGCCAAGCAGGCGCTCGAGCGCGCCTTCATGACCGCCTTCGGGGTCGCCGACGACGCGACGATGGTGCAGTCGGCCGCCCTGCTCGCGTCGACGATGAGCAGCCGCCACGCCGACCTGCCGCGAGCCGAGCTGTGGAACGAGCTGGCCCGCTCGGCCGCGGAGCGCTACGGCCTCGACTCGGAGCAGGGGGCATCCTACTGGCAGTCGTCGGGGATCCTGGCCTTTCGCCGCGGCGAGTACGATCGCTCGCGCGAGGCGCTGGAGCGGGCGCTGGCGCTGTACCGCGCGCACCTGCCCGCGGATCACCCCACCATCCCCGCCGTGCTGTCGCTGCTGGCCGCCCTCGAGGCGACCGAGCGGCGCTACGTGGAGGCGGAGGCCAAGGCCCGCGAGGTGCTGGCGCTGCGCACCGCCCTGCTCGGCGATCGGCACCCCGACCTCATCACCGACGAGGTCACGCTGGCCTCCGCCCTCACCCCGCAGGGCAAGCCCGACGAGGCGATCGAGCACCTCGAGCGCGCCCTGGCCCTGGGCATGGCCAGCCTCGATCCCGAGCACCCGCGGCGGCTCGGGGTGCAGAACAACCTCGCGACGGCGCTCAACCGCAAGGGCGAGCACGAGCGGGCCCGGGAGCTCTACGCCGAGATCCTGCGCGTGCGCCTGCGCGACCTCGGCCGCGAGGATCCGGCGACCGCCCTGGCCCACCACAACCTCGCGTCCACGCTCTACCACGTGGGGGCGCGGGAGGAGGCGCTCGAGCACCACCGCGAGGCGGTGGCGATCTTCGAGGCGGTGTACGGCCGGGATCACGAGCGAGTGGCGCTCGCCCTCAACAGCCAGGCGACCACCCTCGAGGCCCTGGGGCGCTGCGACGAGGCCGAGCAGACGGTCGCGCGGGCGTGGACGATCATCGGCGAGGCCGCGGCGGACGAGGCCGGCGAGCGACACCCGCTCGCCGCGTTCGTGGCCGACACCCGAGCCTCGATCGCGCTGTGCCGCGGCGACGAGGAGACGGCGCTGGCCTCGGCTCGGCTCGCGGTCGAGATCGCCGAGGCCACCCCCGGAGAGCCCCGGGCCACGCTGCCCCGCTTCCTGGTCACCCTGGCCCAGGCCCGGCTCCGGGCCGGCGAGACGCAGGAGGCCGACGACGCGGCCCGCCGCGCCATCGACCTGCTCGGCCCGGCCTCGCCGGTGTCGCGGGTCCGCGCCGAGCTCGTGCTCGCCGCGGTGGCTCGGGCCCGCGGCGACGAGGCCGAGCTCCGGTCGCACCTCGAGCGTGCGAAGGCTCATCTGCCCGCGGACGGCCCCCGGCGAGAGTCGCTGGCGCGCCAGATCGACGAGCTAGGGGCCGAGGGACGCGATCTCGAGCCCCGCTGAGCCCGGGGGACGTACGGATGACGTAGGCGCTCGCGCGATCGGCCTACGTAGGCCGTCCGATGGCAGGGGGTCCTCGGCCGGCTACACCCCACCCGTCATGTCGATGCGCACCCTGCTCGCCTCCTCCTTCCTGACCCTGTCGATCTCCCTGGGGCTCGGCTGCGACCTCCTCGATCGCGAGGAGCCGCCCGCGGCCGCGCCGGGCAGCCCCGACGATCCGGTGGTGATCACCGCCTGCTCCAACGTGGAGCGGCTGGTCGGCGAGCCGCAGTCGCGGTGTCGCTCGGAGATGGGCGCCTTCTTGGATCAGTGCCCCGAGCGACGGACCTCGGTCCTGGTGTGCATGACCGCGGCCATGTCCGCCGAGCACCTGGACTCGTGCACCAAGCCCTGCATGATGGACGCGGCCGACGAGATCGCACCCCCCGTGCCGCCCGAGCGCGACACCCCCGAGCTCGCGGCCGCATGCGTGGCCGTGGGCGAGGCCTCGGGCGGAGGCACGAAGGCCGGGCAGGAGGGCTGCAAGCGCTGGCTCGCCCAGGAGACCGCCAAGTGTCCCGCGGTCGAGAAGGAGGTGCTCGAGTGCTACGCCCGCAACGCGGCCGACATCGACGCCTCCGCCGAGTGCCTGCTGCGCTGCGTGGAGGCCTCGCTGCGCGCCGAGAAGGCCGCCGAGGAGGCCAGCGCCGCCGAGGCGGACCCGGACGAGGGCAACACGGGCAAGCGCACCAAGGCCAAGGGCAAGCGCGGCAAGGGCAAGCGCGGCAAGAAGGTCCACAGCTGAGCTCGCCTCGCCGCCGGGCGCGAGCGCGGAGGGCCGCGGGTCACCATCGAGCCCTCCGTGCGGCGGCCTCGGGCGCCGCTACCCCGCCGGGATGCAGGTGGGATCGGCGGGCTCCGAGGCGTTGTTGTCCAGGTCGCACTCGGGCACGTTGCTGGAGACCGTGGCGTAGACCGAGGTGGTCTGCGGCGGGCCGTCGAGCGGCAGCACCAGCGGCTGCGACTGCGCGGGATAGAGAGTGATCGTGGTCTGCAGCTCGCCGAGCACCTCACCGCCGGGCGGGTCGCCGGCGAAGAAGGTCACCGTGGCGCCGGCCGGGATCGGGGCCTGGCCCAGGTTGCGCACCGTGGCCTGCAGCGAGTAGCCCCCGAAGCAGGCGGGCACCATGGTCACCGCCGCGTCGCCGGCCGAGAACTCGCCGCCCGGCTGCTTGTTCTGACGGAAGTTGTTGAGCCCGGGCTGCGTCCAGTTGTCGACCTCGGCGGCGGGGATCGTGCCGTCGTCGCTGACGTTGGTCACGTGATAGGTGTACTGGTTCCACACCCGACGGGTGCGCACCCAGCCCCCCGTGGCGCTGCCGTACACCCGCAGCACGCCGCAGGCCTCGTTGCCGCAGGTCTCGCGGGTGATCGCCACGATGTCGGCCTGGCCGTCGGCGTCCACGTCGGCCACCACGGGGTACTCGTTGATCGTGCCGGTGTCGTGCGGGTGCTCGCTGAGGATGGTGCCGCTCAGGCCGTCGTAGATCCGCAGCAGATCCTCGTCGCCGTAGACCACCTCCACCCGGCCGTTGCCGTCGAAGTCGAACAGGGTGCTGCCGGTCTGGGCCGAGGAGCAGTCGTTGGTGGGCGAGGCCCACAGCACGGTGTCGGCGGCCGCGGTCATCGGGTCCATCACGCCCCGGCCGTCGAAGACCACGTAGGCGTTGCCGGCCGCGAGCGCCACGTCGGGGGTGTTGTCGCCGTCGAAGTCGCCGATGGTGGGCGGGCCGCCGCCCCCGGCGTTGCCCGCCGAGCCGGCCGGGCACGCGGGCTGGGGCAGCGAGTCCAGCGACAGCCCGCTGCGCACCACCTCGGGCATGCCCCCGATCACGTGCCACACGCTGAGGGTGCGGTTGCCCGAGCGCACCGCCACGATCTCGGGCACGCCGTCGCCGTCGAGGTCGCCGATGGCCGGCCAGCGCAGCCCCGCGGTGCCCATCGAGGCCACCAGCACGCCGTTGCGATCGTAGACCTCGCCGCCGCTGACGATGTCGAGCATGCCGTCGCCGGTCACGTCGCTCACCGCCACCGTGACCCCGGCCGGCAGCGACAGCGTGGCCTCGGTCGCCCCCGTGGCCCCGTCGAGGATCGCCCGCTCGGTGATCACCTCGGGCACGCCGTCGCCGTCGAGGTCGGCGATGTTGGGCACGCTGATCGCGAAGTCGGAGCCCGAGGCCGTGGTGCCGCAGGTGCTCGGGCCCGCCTGCCACTTCACGCTGCCGTCGAAGCGCAGGGCCACCACCGACGAGCTGCTGGCGCAGGCCACCACCTCGTTGCCATTGGAGTGATCGCCGTCGATGTCGCCCGCGGCGATCTGGGAGAGCGGCAGCACCGAGTCGTAGCTGAGCTTCTCCACCACCGCGCCATCGATGATCGAGACCGCCTTGATCCGTCCGTGGGTGGGATCGGAGTAGGACGCCCCGGTGTGCATGTTCCACACGATCTCGGGCACGTCGCGCTCGGTGACGAGCCCGTCGCAGTCGTCGTCGTCGAGCTGGATCACCACGGGCGCGGTGTAGCCGGGCCCGTCGACCTCGTAGTGCACCACGGTGCTCAGGTCCGAGGCGTCGGGCACCACGTCGCAGGCCTGCACGCAGGTGGGCAGCCCCCCGGGCCCGGGCGGCTCGTCGCCCTCGCACACCGGCGGCAGCGGCAGGCAGAAGCCGCCGACCGTGCCGCCGCCGAAGCAGCCGGGGTCGGGCTCCTGATCCTGCCCCAGGCCCTGCTCGCAGTAGTAGTCGGGGGCGCAGTCGTCCGAGCTCTCGCAGGCCCCGTCCGGCAGCACGCAGGCCCCGAACGAGCACACCTCGGCGCCGGCGCAGCACACGGTGCCGCAGGCCTGCACGCCCGGGCAGCACGCCCCGCCCACGCACACGCCTCCCTCGCAGGCCGCCCCGTCCTCGCAATCGCCCCCGCCCGCCGTGCCGTCACCGGTCTCGTCGCCGGCCGTGCCCTCGGTGCTGCCGTCGGTGCCTCCCGGGGGCAGCCCCCCCGGGCCGAACCCGTCGTCACTCACCCCCGCGCTGCCGCAGGCGGTCGTCAGCGCGATCGCAACGAATCCCCAGTGCTTGGCGTGCATACCCCTCCCTCGCTCCCCCTATGTGCCCTTCGGCCGGGGTCGGTTCACGACCACCGCCCGATTGCTCGCAGGCGCGCGCTCGGAGCGTGCTCCCGGTCGTTTTCGGCTACCCTCGGCGCCGATGTCCTCGCGCGACGCCCTCAACCGCTGCCGCTACGATGGATCGGACCGCGGGCACTACGAGAGCTGGTTTCAGCGCGCCAACCACCCCCGTCGGCCCCTGGCCTTCTGGATCCGCTACACCATCTTCTCGCCCGCGGGCCGGGCGAAGGACGCGGTCGGCGAGCTGTGGGCCATCGTCTTCGACGGCGAGCAGCACCGCATCATCGCGGTCAAGCAGGAGCACCCGATCGCCGACTGCAGCTTCTCCGACGCGGGGCTGCAGGTGCGCATCGCCGGCGCCACCCTCGACGACGACGGTCTACACGGCGAGGCCCGCAAGGGCGGCCACCACCTCGCCTGGTCGCTGCGCCAGCAGGGTCGCGAGCCGCCGCTGCTGCTGCTGCCGTCGCGCCTGTACGACGCCACGCTGCCCAAGGCCAAGGCGCTGGTGGGCACGCCCCTGGCTCGCTTCGACGGCCACCTGCAGGTGGACGGCGAGCGCCTCGACGTGGACGGCTGGGTCGGCAGCCTCAACCACAACTGGGGCCGCCAGCACACCGACCACTATGCGTGGGGGCAGGTGGCCGGCTTCGACGACGAGCCCGACGCCTTCCTCGAGCTGAGCACCGCGCGGATCAAGCTGGGCCCCGTGTGGACCCCCTTCCTCACCCCGCTGGTGCTGCGCCTCGACGGCCAGGAGCACGCGATCAACGGCATCGCCCAGGCCCTGCGGGCGCACGGTCGCTTCCGGCCCTTCGAGTGGACCTTCGCCACGCGAGGCCCGGGGGTGCGCATCGAGGGCACGATCCGGGCGGCCGCGCGCGACTTCGTGGGCCTGCGCTACGGCAACCCGCCCGGCGGGGAGAAGATCTGCCTCAACACCAAGCTGGCCTCGTGCGAGCTGCTGGTGGAGCGAGAGGGCCAGCCCGCGCGGCGCCTCGAGACCCGGCACCGCGCCGCGTTCGAGATCCTGAGCGACACGGCCCCGGCCGGCGTCGACGTGGTGGCCTGAAGCGAAGGCGCCGAGCCCCTCACCCCCGGCGCAGCTTCTGGGCGATCTCCTGGTGCGCCTCGCGGTCCAGCGGGTAGCGCAGCGCGATCACGAACCCCGCCGCGATGCACACGCAGGGCACGCCGACGTACAGGCCCCGCAGCACCTGCAGCACCTGCTCGCTCTGCTCGGCGTTGGGCTGGTAGCCGGCCCAGTGGAGCACGAGCATCGACAGGCCCAGGCCCAGGCCGCCGGCGGTCTTCTCGGCGATCGACCACAGGCCGCCGTAGAGGCCCTCGCGGCGCTCGCCGGTGAGCAGCTCGTCGTGGTCGATCACGTCGGCCTGCATCGAGTAGGGCAGCACCAGCGCGGCCACGCCCCCGATGCCCGAGCCGGCCACGAGCAAGCCGTACAGCAGGGTCTGGCCGTCGCCCACCAGGCTCACCCCGGCGAAGAAGCCGGCGTTGATCGTCATCGCGGCCAGCCAGGTGGGCTTCTTGCCCTTGCGCTTGGACAGCGCCACCCAAAGGGGCATGCAGGCCAGGCCCACCAGCAGGTAGACCACCACGAACACGGGCACGAGCTCCTCGGCGTGCAGCACGTAGCGGGCGAAGTAGCTGATGAGCACGTTGGGCAGGCTGCTGCCCAGGGCGATCACCACGAAGGCGGTCAGCAGGATCACGAAGGGGCGGTTGCGGAAGGCCTGGCGCACCTGCTGCCAGGCGGCGCCGGGCGGGGGCTGGGGGCCGGCCTGCAGGTGGAAGCGCTCCTTGACCCGGGCGGTGCACCACAGGCAGGTGAGCACGAGCACGGGGGCGGCCACCATGATGTAGCCGGCGAAGCGGCGGCGCTCGTCCTCCGTGCCGTCGCCGAGGCCGAGCACCCAGCTCACCACGCCAGGGCCCGCGGCGGCGACGAGGGTGCCAAGCACGAGCAGGCCCTCGCGCACGGCGAACAGCGAGGTGCGCTCGTCGTAGTCGTCGCTGAGCTCGGGACCCAGCGCGCGGTAGGGCACGTTGACCGCGGTGTAGGCGAAGAACCAGCCGGCGATCACCAGGCCGGCGAACACCAGCATCGACTCGTCGTGCAGGGCGGCCGGCGGCATGTAGACCGCGAACGACAGCAGGGCCAGGGGCAGGCAGCCCCAGCGGATCCAGGGGTGGCGCCGACCGGAGCTGGAGCGGGAGCGGTCCGAGAGGAAGCCCACCAGCGGATCGGTGAGCGCGTCGAGCACCCGCCCGAGCACGAAGGCGGCCCCGATCCACAGCACGGGGATGCCCACCACGTCGCTGTAGAAGCGCGGCAGGTAGATGAGGATGGGAATGCCCACCAGCGCGAGCCCGAAGTTGGGAGCGCCGTACGAGAGGCGGAGCGACAGCGGCAGGCGCTCGACGGCGTGAGGACGCGCGGCGGACACAGGGGCGTAACCACGGGCTACCACGGCCAGCGAGGCACGCCCACCAGGGGCGAATTCGTAAGCGTGCTTCCCTGTTTGACGGCGTGGGGGCGAGCCCCTATTTTCCCCCCGCGTCACGGGAATCAACGTCAATGAGCCAGCAAACTCTCAAGGTCGCCCTCGTGGGCGCGGGCTACATCTCGGACTACCACCTCGGCGCCCTGCGGGCGCTGCCGGGGGTGCAGGTCGCGGCGATCTGCGATCTGGTGGCCAACCGCGCCGAGCGGTGGGCCCTGAGCCGGGGGATCCCCAACAGCTACGGCGACCTCGGCCAGATGCTCGAGCGCGAGCAGCTCGACGCGGTGCATGTGCTCACCCCACCGCAGGCGCACATCCAGCCGGGCGTGCAGGTGCTCGAGGGCGGCGTGGACCTGCTGATGGAGAAGCCGCTGGCCCACACCTCGGCGGGCTGCCGTCAGCTCGTCGAGACCTCGCAGCGCACCCACCGGGCGCTGGGGGTGAGCCACAACTTCCTGTTCTTCCCCGGCTACGAGGCGATGGTCGCCGACCTCCGCAGCGGGCGGCTGGGTCAGATCGATCAGGTCGACATCGTGTGGAACAAGGAGCTGGGGCAGCTCACCGGCGGCCCCTGGGGCGCGTGGATGCTGGCCCACCCGCGCAACATCCTGTTCGAGGTGGCGCCGCACTCCTTCGCCCACTGCATGCACCTGGTGGGCGAGCTCGACGAGGTCTCGGTCGACGCGCGCGACGAGGTCACCCTGCCCCGCGGGCTCCGCTTCTTCCGGCGCTGGGAGATCCGCGGCTGGAAGGGCAACACCTCGGTCCGCATGCGCCTGTCGTTCATCGACGGCTTCCCCGAGCACTACGTGCACATCCGCGGCTCGCAGGCCACGGCCCACGTGGACTTCGAGAACAACACCTACGTGGTGCAGGAGCACACGCCGCAGCTGCTCGACATCGATCGCTACATCAACGTGACCCACGCGGCCCGCGACTCGTGGGTGCAGGCCACCGGGCAGCTCGCCCGCTTCGTGCTGGGCAAGGCGGGGGTGGTCAAGGCGGCGGGGCCGTTCCAGGCCAGCATCGCGGGCGCGGTGCGCTGCTTCTACGAGAGCCGCCAGGGCACGATGGACGAGCGCCTGAGCGGCGAGCTGGCCACGGGGGCCATCGCGCTGGCCGAGCGCGTGGCCGAGGCGGCCGCGCTGGGCGACGCCGCGTCGCCGCCCCAGGTGTCGGTGCCCGACGAGCTGCCCGAGCCCACCGTGCTGGTGATCGGCGGCACCGGCTTCATCGGCAAGGCGCTGGTCAAGCACCTGCGCAAGGCCGGCCACGGGGTGCGGCTCATCGCCCGCGACCCGCAGGGCGTGGCGCCCGAGCTGCTCGCCCTGGGCCTGGACGTGGTCAAGGGCGACTTCACCAAGATCGACACGATCAAGCCGGCGCTCCGGGGGATCCGGCACGTGTTCCACCTGGCCCGCGGCTTCGGCAAGACCTGGGCCGAGTACCTCAAGTACGACGTGGAGCCCACGCGGGTGCTGGCCGAGGCCTGCGCCGACGCGGGGGTGGAGCGCTTCATCTACTCGTCGTCGATCGCGATCTACGACGCGGGCCACCCCGGCCAGGCGATCACCGAGCAGACCCAGCCCGTGCCCTCGATGCTGGCGGCCAACCCCTACGCCCGCTCCAAGGCCGAGAACGAGCGCGTGCTGATGGAGCTGCACGGCAAGCGGGGCCTGGGCGTGGTGATCAACCGCCCCGGCATCGTGCTGGGCCAGGGCGGCAACCCCTACCACTGGGGCGTGGCCGAGTGGCCCTACACCTCGGTGTGCCGCCTGTACGGCGACGGCAACAACCCCCTGCCCATCGTGCTCGTCGACGACGTGGCCGACGCGATGGTCAAGATGATGGACGCCCCGGGGGCGGTGGGGCAGTCGTACAACCTCACCGCCGATCCCTGCATCACCGCCAACGAGTACCTCGACGAGCTCGAGCGCCGGGCGGGGATCAAGCTGCGCCGCGTGCCCATGAACCCCGTGCGCTCCTACGTGGAGTCGATCGGCAAGTGGGCGATCAAGACGATGGGCCGCGACCCCAACGCGGTGATGCCCAGCTACGTGGACTGGAAGGGGCGGACCTTCGCCTCCACCTTCGACGCGAGCAAGGCGGAGCAGGAGCTGGGGTGGCAGCCGGTCAAGGACCGGGCCACGCTGGTGGAGATCGGGATCCACGGCCCCGCGGATGAATTCATCCGATAGGGGGAGCCTCCGGCCCGGGCTCCCCGCCGGCGGCGTTCGGTGGTAGAGATCCGGGCTCGGAGATCCTCGATGTCGGTCGAGCTGTTCGAGCGTCACCCGGTGACGGGGTATCGGTTCGTGCCGGGGCTGCGCACGCGGGTACCCCACGAGGGCGGGGGCTACGAGATCCAGTGCAACCAGGCGGGGTATCGCTGTCGGCACGAGCTGACGCCACAGCGGCCGCCCGGGACCTTCCGCGTGCTGGTGTTCGGGGACGGGCACACGGCGGGCACGGGGGTGGACGACCACCTGCGCTTCGGCGACCTGCTCGAGCGACGGCTGGGGGACTACGTGCAGGTGCTCAACTTCGGGCTGCCGGGCTCGGGGACCGACCAGCAGCTGCTGGCGTTCCGGCAGCACGGGCGCGAGCTGGAGCACGACCTGCTGCTGCTGTGCCCGCAGGTGGAGAACATCCTGCGCAACCTCGAGTCGGTCACCGAGGTGCCGTCGACCGATCCCGACGCGCCCACGCTGCGCATGCCCAAGCCGCGCTTCAGCCTGGAGGGCGAGGAGCTG
Source organism: Myxococcales bacterium (assembly GCA_020633315.1). Classification (GTDB taxonomy): domain Bacteria; phylum Myxococcota_A; class Polyangia; order Nannocystales; family Nannocystaceae; genus Paraliomyxa. Next base: position 107,512 of record JACKDV010000023.1, on the reverse strand, counting down.
CTGCTGCACCCGCCCCCGGCCCAGCTGCCGCCGCCCGGCGTGACGGCCGAGCCGCCCGCGCCCCCGCCCACCTTCGTGCGTGGGCTGCTGCGGCGGGTGACGGCCGAGGTCGACAAGAAGGTCCCCGGCTTCCATGCCTTCACGCGCCGGGTGCGAGGGGTCTCGTATCCCGAGCAGTACGGCTCGCCCGACGACCCCGCGTGGCAGCTGATGCGGACGATCCTCTCCACCTTCGTCGCCGAGGCCCGCTCGCCCGTGGTGCTGGCGCCCATCCCCACCTCCGATCACGTGGAAGGGGGGCTCTTGGCCGACTCGTACCTCATGCGCTTCGGCGAGCTGGCGGCCGATGCCGGCTGCGAGCTGGTCAACCTCCTGCCGCTGTTCTTCGACCAGCCCCGGGCGATCCGCGAGCACTGTCGCTTCCCCGGCGACCCGCGGCCCACCCCGCGGGGCCACGCGCTGTACGCCGAGGGGCTGCTGCCGCACCTGCGCCCCTACCTGCGCCAGTAGTCGCGAGGACGAGCGGTCCCTGGCTCAGCCGGCGATTTCCTCGACGCGAATCGCGTATTCGGTGGTGGGGAAGCCGGGCTCCTGCGACGCCAGATACATCCAGAAGCGACAGCCCACGATATCCTCCTCGCGAACCTCTCCGGCCTCGAGGAACTTGTCGCGCAGGGCTTCGGCGGTGGTGGGCTCCAGATCGCACGGCTCGCGGCGCACGATGGACAAGCGTCCGTGGTCGGCTTCGAAGGTGATGCGAACGCGGGTGGTCTCGGGCACCACCATGCACATGGGTGGGATCGACATCGAGATGGTCGCACCGATCGTCTCGGGGTCGCTGCAGTCGAGCTTGCCGGACCATTCCAGGGCGCCGTCGAGGGTGTAGGTGCGCTCAGGCAAGCATGGATCGCCCCAGACGGGATCGGGGGCATCCTCCTGGGTCCAGCCCTGGTTGGCTTCGTCGAGCGAAATTCCGTAGTGCTCCTGGAACAGGGCGGCTGCATCGCCATCGGGAAGGCGAGGGTCGTTGACCAGGGCCATCAGCATGCTGCGGCCGTAGGTCAGCCACAGCCACGAGATGAAGCTCTGGGCGGGGGCGTACAGCCCGCCATCGAAGTCTGGATAGGGAACCGCGATGAGCTCGGCGGGGGACGGCCAACCAGTACCGCGAGGATACTGGACGTAGAGCGGATAGCCGTCCGTCCCCGAGAGAACCTGTGCCAATCCCTCCTCGAACAGCGCAGGGCCGAGATCCGAGGAATGGAGGCGAACCGCGTGCACGAGCTCGTGGGGGGTGTCGCCGAAGCCGTTGGCAGCGACAGTGATGTCTGTTCCCGACCCCGGTGCACAGCCCACCACGTTCGGGTCGTCGAGCTCACGACAAAGCTCCTCCACGGCACTCGGGCCGAGATGTACCTCGATGGGCTCGTCCTCGGACCACAGCGGCAGCTCGAGGGTCTGTGCGATCCTCAGCAGCTCCCGCTCGAGGAAGGGACCAGTGCCGGCGCAGATCGGCTTGTCGTCTTCGTGGGAGATGATGCGAAGGTGCGGGGTCTCGACGATGCCGTCATCGACGACGGGGTCGTCGTCCTGGGCAGGCGCGCAGGCGAGCGCGAGCGCGACGCCGAGGGCGCTCGCCCACCGGCCAGCCCAGCACCATCGACGAGACCCCACGCGCATCATTGGCACTTTCGATCGTAGCGCAGGGTCTCGGTGTCGAACAGTCCCGAGGGATCGCTCGACGTCAGCACCACCTCCAGCTCTCCGGCCGGCACGACGAGCTCCACCAGCGGACCCTGGAAGGCACCCACGCCGCGGACCCACCAGGAGTGGACCAGCGGGTCCTGGTCGTCGTCCCAACTGGTGGCGAGCAGGGTGATGGGCTCGGCGCAGCTAGCGGGAGCGTCGAGTCGGGTGATCTGTGCGTTGGGCCGCCGGGCGTCGTACTGCCCCTGCACCTCGATCTCGAGCGCCGCGGTGATGATGCTGTCCTCGAACTCGAACCGCAGGTCCGAGATGGAGAACTGGTCCCCCGCCGGAGAGAGGACTCCATGGGGGACCCCGGCGTTGGTGCCGCTGAGAACCAACGGGACCCCATTGACGTGGGCTTGCATCAGCACACCGATCGTTTCGTCACCGAACTGGAAGGACTGGCCCCGCTGCATCGACGGCGCCTCGGCGACGGAGACGACCTCGAGCCTCGCCTTGGCGATCGTCATCCCGAGCGCCTCGGTGGTCGGCAGGGTGAGCACCAGGGATGTGATCTGCAGGCACTCGCCCGCAGGCCCAGCGCAGGGCACCAGGGCATACTCGAAGTCGGCATCGAGAGCCTCACTCTGCTGCTCGCCGTCGGCATCGGCGAGCGACCAGGTGACCCGAGCCTTGGTTCCGGTGCTCGCCGAGCCCGCGAACTGGCCGAGGCCCGCGGGAGGGTCGAGACCGAGCTCGGAGCTCGGCATGCAGAACGGAGGATCGTTCATTGGGTCGTTGACCGGCTGATCCAAGAAGTGAAAGGAGCCATCGGGATTGCGGACCTCGTTGTTGGACGCCTCGCAGTTGGCCGTGAGGGTGTAGGAGAAGGGCAGCTGAATCGGCATCGCACAGAGCACGAGCTGATCGTGCGGGCTCCCGGCGAGGCAGTTGCTCATGTCGAACCCACAGTCGAACGGACCGCAGCTTTCGCAGCGGTTCATGTGAGCGAGCTTGGCCGCTTCGCATACCTCGAGCTGACAGATTCCATCGCAACCATGGTCGGCGGTCTCGATCGTGGGCCGCCCTTCGCAGCACAGGAAGCGACCCGTGCTCGCTCCTACAGGAGGAGCGCCGAGGATCGGTCCCATGTCGCTCGTGGCTGCAGTGACGGAGTCGACCAGGCACGTCGTCTGCCAACCATTGACGTCGCCGCCGCACTGGTCACCATTCGGATCTCGGTCCGATCCGGGTGGAGGAAGGTCACCACCGCTCTCGTCCGAACCATCTGCGGTCCCATCGGCAGTCCCACCTGCGGTTCCACCCTCGGTTCCACCCTCGGTCCCGCCGGCCGTTCCTCCGCCGTCATCTCCACCGCAGGCACAGAGTGCCGACATCACGATCCATCTGGGCCACGCCATCCTCGTCATCTCGATCATGGGGGCTTTCCTGCTCGTCCACGCCCATCGAGGCGGTCCTCCTCGGACCGCCGCGGCACCACGAGCACGTAGGGATTTGACCGGTGCCTACCCCGATGTCCACCGCAAAGCACCCCGGTTCCGCATTGGTCCGTCGGCCCGTAGGCACGTAGGAAATCGCGACGATGGAATCGTCAAGGCGCTCGGTCACGAGCAGCGCAGTGGCAGACCTGGGGATGGCGACCGGAGGTGGTGGGTGTGGCCGCTGGTGACGACGGGTCCGACACCACCAGTCGCCACCCCCAGAATCGCCACGCCCTTCCCCGGCGACCCGCGGCCCACCTCGCGGGGCCACGCGCTGTACGCCGAGGGGCTGCTGCCGCACCTGCGCCCCTACCTGCGCCAGTAGTCGCGATATCCTCGGACGCGGGGCCCCTTGAGCCACGACGCCGACGACCGTCCCGCGGCAGCCGATCCTGCGGCGCCCGATCCTCCGGCGCCGGAGCGCACGATGTCGGAGCCCACGGTGTCCGAGCCCACGGTGTCCGAGGGCGGCAAGGAGGACACCGTGGTCGAGGCGGCACGCGTCGGAGCCCCGGCGGCCGAAGCCGCTCGCTCGTGGCACCTGACCGGCATGCACGCCTTGTGGGGCACCCTGCCCGCGCTGGTGATGGTGGCGCTGACGATGCTGCCCAGCGTGGCCGCCCGCGGGTCGGCGCGCGAGCAGGTGTGGGTGGCGGCCGCGATCTCGCTGGTGCTGGCGCTGGTGCTGGCCGTGCGGCGGCCGCTGACGGTGGAGGTCTCGGTCCGCCGCCAGCACTACATGCAGGGCCTCACCCAGCTCGGCGTGTACGTGGCCTGGGCCTACGCGTGGGAGCCGGTGGCGGCCTTCGCCCCCATGATCGCGATCCAGCTCGCCTTCGCCTTCCAGATGGACGCGCTGGTGGCCTGGTGGCGCCGCGAGCCGTGGCGGGTGGGCTTCGGCCCGGTGCCGGTGATCCTCAGCATCAACCTGTTCCTGTGGTTCCGCGACGAGGTGTTCGGCTGGCAGCTGGTGATGGTGGCGCTGTGCTACCTGGCCAAGCACGTGATCGCGTGGCGCCGCGACGGCCAGCGTCGCCACGTGTTCAACCCCTCGAGCTTCGGCCTGGCGGTGATCTCCTTCGGCCTCATCGCCCTGGGGGCCAGCGATCTCACCTACGGGCGGGCCATCGCGCTCACCCAGGAGTCGGCGCCCGACTTCATCTTCGCCCTGTTCGCGCTGGGGCTGGTGGTGCAGCTGCAGTTCCGCGTGGTGCTGGTGACCGCATCCGCGGCGGTGAGCACCTGGCTGCTGGGGGCGATCTTCCTGCGGGTGACGGGGGTGTACGTGTTCGCCACCACCGACATCCCCGCGGCGGTGTTCCTGGGGATGCTGCTGCTGGTCACCGATCCCTCCACCTCGCCGCAGGGGCGCACGGCCAAGCTGCTGTTCGGGGCGGCCTACGGCGCGCTGGTGCTCGCCTCGTTCCCGGTGCTGGAGGCCATGGGCTCGCTGGGCTGGTACGACAAGCTGCTGCCGGTGCCGCTGCTCAACCTGCTGGTGCGCCGCTTCGAGGGCTGGGGCGCGGCCCTCGACGCCCGCCGGGCGCGGCCGCCCGGGCCCTCGTCGAGCGCACGCAACCTCGTGCACGTGGCGAGCTGGGCCGCGGTGTTCGGCCTGCTGGTGCTCACCCACGCGGTGGGCAAGGGCCATCCCGGCCGCGACATCACCTTCTGGCAGCGCGCCTGCGACGAGGATCGCTGGAACGCCTGCACCACCTACTTCAACCTGCTGACCAGCGAGTGCGACGCGGGCCGGGGCCCGGCCTGTCACAACCTGGGGGTGGAGCTACTCGAGCGCCAGCGCAGGGGGCAGGCGGTGCCGCCGGGGCGCGAGCCCGAGCGCTACCTGCAGCGGGCCTGCGCGGCGGGGGTGGAGCCGAGCTGCATGCTGCTGCGGACGCTGGCAGGCGGAGCCACGGCGGGGATGATGGGACCTCCGCTGCCGGGCGAGCTCCCCGAGGCGGCCGGCGATCCATTGGCGGGGCGAGGCCGGGCGTGCGACGAGGGCGAGGCCGAGGCGTGCGGAGCCCTGGCCGCGATCCACGAGCGGGGCGGGCCCGGGATCGCGCCCGACCCCGCGCGGGCGCTCGAGCTGTATCGCAAGGCCTGCACGCTGGGCTCGGCCTCGGCCTGCAGCAGCGCCGCCGCGATGGAGATGCGCAAGGGCGAAGGCGCCGACCGGGAGGCCGCGCGCACGGCCTTCGAGCGCGCCTGCGAGCTGGGCGACGGCACCGGCTGCACCAATCTCGCGGGGATGTACCTCATGGGCGACGGCGTGCCCGTGGACCAGGCCAAGGCGGCCGAGCTCAACGATCGCGCGTGCGGGCTGCAGCTCGGGATCGCCTGCGCGCGCCTGGCCGATGCGTACACCAAGGGCATGGGGGTGGAGCCGGATCTCGAGCGCGCCCGCGAGCTGGCGGCGCAGGCGTGTACCCATGGTTTCGTCCCCGCGTGCCCGCCCGGCGGCTGAGCGGGCTCGGCCTGCGTCCCGTGGTCGCGACGGCCGGGCGGCAGGTACGATAGCCCCTCACAAAGGGCCACGGGCGGCCGCGTATTCGTGGTGAGGGCGCCCGCAGCCAGTTCCGGGCGATCGCGTCATCCTTCGAGGAATCGCGGGGGCTGTTATCCTCCCGCGCTCGCGATCCCATGATGCACCCCACTCGCTCGCTTCGTCGTCGCGTTACTCGCCTGGCCAGCAGCGTGCTCGCGCTGAGCCTGCTGCCGCTGGGCTGCTCGTCCGGGCTCACGGTCACGCGCCTCAACTCCGACCACAAGAAGCCCAACAACGTGTGGGTGTTCTTCACGGTGCAGGACGAGGAGGAGCCGGTGGCAGGCCTGGCCGCCGAGGACTTCGCCATCTACGAGGACGACCAGCTCGTCTCGGTGTTCGAGAGCAAGCAGACCATCCAGAACCCCGACGTGGCCGCGGTGATGTACACGCTGCTGCTGCTCGACATGAGCGGCAGCATCACCGAGTCGGGGCAGGCCGACCTCATCGTGGACGCGGCGCAGAGCTTCAGCGACCGGGTGGGGCAATCGCAGAAGGTGGCTGTCTTCGCGTTCGACGGCGGCAAGGACATCCGCTCGGTGGTGGGCTTCACCGAGGCCAAGGGCTCCATCGAGGGCGGCCTGGAGGGCCTGCGCACCTACAAGGCCCGCGATCCCTCCACCAACCTCAACGGCGCCATCGTCGACGGGCTGCAGGTGCTGCGCAAGGCGCTCGACAAGGACAAGCGCCCGCTCAAGTTCGGGACCCTGGTGGTCTTCTCCGACGGCACGGACCGCGCGGCGCGGGTGAGCAAGGAGGACATGCAGGAGGAGCTGGGCAAGGAGGAGTACGCGGACTTCGAGATCTTCGCGATCGGCGTGGGGGCGGAGATGGAGGAGAGCGCCCTGGGGGAGATCGGCCGCGATGGCACGGAGCTGGCGGAGGACGACGCGGCGGTGCAGGCGGCCTTCGAGCGGGTGGCCCAGCGCATCGAGGATCAGAGCAAGCGCTTCTACCTGCTGTCGTACTGCACGCCGGCTCGGGATGGCGAGCACACGGTGCGGATCGAGGCGCAGGCGGAGAAGAACGCCAAGGGCAAGGCCAAGAAGAAGGGCGACGTGTCGTGGACCTTCGACGCCAAGGGGTTTGGGCCGCCGCCGGATTGTGATCCGAATCGGCAGCCGACCTTCAAGCTGGATGAGAACCTTGGGCTCGATGCGGATGGAGAGGGCTCGGATGGGGGGAGCAGTCGGAAGAGTCGGGGGAGCGGTGGGGGGAGGCTGGTGCTGGGGACGGCAAGGCCGAGGCGGGGGGGTTCAAGCTTGGGAAGCCGGGGGGCCGGGGGTGGATAGTGGTTTGATCGCTCGAGTGTGCGGTTGCTTGGTGTGAAGGGGTCCCTGTGGTGTGGGGAGTCGTTGGGGCGTCCTGTTGGGGTGAGGGAGTCGGGGCGGTGCGGAGGGGTGGCGTCCTGTTGGGGTGGGAGGGGAGTCGGGGCGGTGCGGAGGGGGGCGTCCTGTTGGGGTGAGGAGTCGGGGCGGAGCGGAGCGGGGCGTCCTCTTGGGGCGAGGAGGGTCCTTGCGACCGGGGCGGCTTGGCCCTGTTTAACGCCGGACGCCTACCCCGGACGTGCTCGTCGGCGATTGGAGAGCGGGGTGCTTGGAGGATTGGGTCGTCGCCGCCTGCGCGCGACCGGGGCCCCTTCCGGCTACGCGGGCAAGCCGAGAGTGGATCGGAGGGCAGCGCGGTGGACGGGCTCCGGGGGGTGGAGAAGGGGGACTGGGGGCGGGATGGTGGAGGTGGGGCTCGAGGGGTGGGGGTTAGCGGTGGGTGAGGTGGTGACGGAGGGCTCGGGCCCAGTCTTCGAGTTGCTCGATGCTGGCTTCGCTCAGCTCGGCGCCTCCTTCGATTTCGGCGATGCGCTCGCGTAGGAGCTCCTTGGCTCGGCGTAGGCGGCTCTTGATCGTCTCGCGGTGGACTCCGAGGATTTCGGCGAGCTCGGGGTAGGTGCAGCTCTCCCAGTAGTAGAGCTCGACGGTCACCTGGAGCTCTAGAGGGAGACGGCGGAGGGCCGCGAGGAGGATTCGTTGTTCCTCGCGGCGCACGAGCTGGGTGCCCTGGGAAGGCTGGAGATCGTGGATGGAGCACAGGGTGAGGTCGAGCTCGGCTCGGCCTCGACGGAGGTGACGGTAGAGCTCGTTGCGCGCGATGGTGAACAGGTAGGCGCGGAAGCTCGAGGCGTCGCGGAGACGATCGGCGTGCTCGAGGCACACGAGCATGGTGCGCTGGATGAGGTCCTCGACGCCGACGTCGACCTTGTTGCGAAAGAAGCGAGTGAGCGGACGGAAGTGACGGACCAGGAGCGCACGACCAGAGTCCTCGTCACCGGCTCGCCAGGCCACGAGCAGCTCGGCATCGGAGCGAGGATCCATGGCGGCTCCAGGATAGCGAGGGAAGTGGGCGGAGGATGGAGGAATTTCGGCTGTTCCCGCGACGGTGACTCTGCAATGGTGCGTCCATGCGCCTCGGATCGGCTCCTTGCTCCCTGCTGTCCCTTGGATTGCTCGCGGCCTGCCCGGGCGACGACGCCACGGGTGACTCGGATCCGATGGTGTCGACGGAGGGGAGGGCACGACAAGGGGACGACGACGGAGTGGAGGTACGGAGGGCACGGCGGGAGACGGCACGGCGGGGAGGAGACGGCGGGGTGGAGCCAGATGGTGAGATGCTGTTCACCACCTACTGCAGCGCGTGCCATGGGGGTGGGGAGAGGGCAGCGACCTGGGGTACGAGCTGCGGCATCCGGTGCGTGCGTTCTCCAATCTGGGTGCTCCCGCAACGGGCGGCCGGGGGACGAGTTCGATGGCTCGGAGATGTCGGCGTATCCCGAGGAGGCCTTCGACCCGGCGTGGGCCGAGGCGATCTGGGGACTACCTGGACGGGCCCCGCAGCCCACCACCGGCGAGGGCCTGTACCTGGACTACTGCCGCAACTGCCACGGCGTGGATGCCCTCGGCGGGGTGGTGGGCAAGGACATCAGCGACAAGGGCTACCAGGACGCCTACGAGCGGGTGCGCGTGGGGGCCGGCCTGGGAGATCCCGGGCAGCGCATGCTCTACATGCCGGCGTTCGGCACCGAGGTGATCAGCGACGAGGAGCTGATGATGATCACGGACTACATCGCGACGCTGTGAGACGACGAGCGGAGCCCTTCCCCGCGACCATCGACGAGATCGCCGACGTGGAGCTCGATCGGATCGGGATCCAGACGGGCGGCCTCCATCGGAGCTCGGCTGGAGTGGGGCGGCGGCGAGCGCCGAGACGGCACGGAGGCGACGATGTCGTTTCCCCTGCGCTTCGATGTCGACCTCGATCGTTCCCACGAGCTCGCGGTCGATACCTCGTCGTTCTACGAGTGAGGCGCGATCAGATGTCGAGGTTGCGGGCGTTGAGGGCGTTGTCGGTGATGAACTTGCGGCGGGGCTCGACGTCGTCGCCCATCAGCACCGGGAAGATGCGAGCGGCCTCCACGGTGTCGCCCACCCGCACCTGCAAGAGCACGCGGCGGGCGGGATCCATGGTGGTCTCCCACAGCTGCTCGGGGTTCATCTCGCCCAGGCCCTTGTAGCGCTGGATGTTGAGGCCAGCGCGACCCACCTCGCCCATGTGGTGCACGAGCTGCACGATGCGATCGATGCGGGCCAGGGGCTCGTCGCCGCGGCGCAGCTCGTAGGGCAGCGCGCCGATCTGGGCGAGCTCGCGGCGCAGGCGGAGCAGCTCCTCGATCTCGGGGGACTCGACCAGCTCGTTGTCGATGGTCTCGCGCAGGGTGAGGCCGTCGACGGTGATCGCGACCTCGATGGAGGACAGCGAGTCGTCCTCGTCGTCGGCCACCAGCCGCAGCTCGACCTTGGCCTGCTCGCCCAGGGCGCTGCGCAGGGCGCTGGTGAGCGCGGCGGCGCGCTGCTCGAGCGCGGGGCGATCGTCGAAGGAGGCGAGCACGGTGTCGCGACCCTCGGCCTCGATCTGATCGAGCAGGGCCTCGAGCACCTCGGCCCGGTGGTCGCGGGCCATCGCCACCAGCACGTCGCGGTAGCGCAGTCCGTGGCCGGCGACCTTGGCCAGCACCTCGCGGGTGACCTCGTGACCCTCGACGACCAGCGAGAGGTTGTCGATGGCGTTGTCGACCACGTGGCGATCGAGGGCCTGGTCGTTCTTGAGGTAGATGTCCTTCTTGCCCGCGCGCACCTTGTAGAGCGGCGGCTGGGCGATGTAGAGGTGCCCGCGCTCGATGATCTCGGGGAAGTGGCGGTAGAAGAAGGTCAGCAGCAGCGTGCGGATGTGCGAGCCGTCTACGTCCGCGTCGGTCATGATCACGATGCGGTGGTAGCGGAGCTTGCTGATGTCGTAGGTGTCGCCCACCCCGGTGCCCAGGGCAGTGATGAGGGTGACGATCTCCTGGCTGGAGAGCATCTTGTCCAGCCGGGCCTTCTCCACGTTGAGGATCTTGCCGCGCAGCGGGAGGATGGCCTGCGTGCCGCGATCGCGGCCCTGCTTGGCCGAGCCGCCGGCGCTGTCACCCTCGACGATGAACAGCTCGGCGTTGGCGGGGTCGCGCTCCTGACAGTCGGCGAGCTTGCCCGGCAGCGACAGGCCGTCGAGCACGCCCTTGCGGGTGATGGTCTCGCGGGCCTTGCGGGCGGCGGCGCGGGCCCGGGCCGCGAGCAGGGCCTTCTCGACGATCGCCTTGGCGCTGCGGGGGTTCTCCTCGAAGAAGCGCCCGAGCTCCTCGGTGACCACGGCCGAGACCAGGCCGGTGACCTCGCCCGAGACCAGCTTGTCCTTGATCTGCGAGCTGAACTTGGGATCGGGGTGCTGGATGGAGATGACCGCGACGATGCCCTCGCGCACGTCCTCGCCGGCCAGGGTGCCCTTGTGCTGCTTGAGCAGGTTGTGCTCGCCCGCGTAGGCGTTGACCACCTTCGTCAGCGCCGTGCGAAGGCCGGTGAGGTGCGTGCCCCCGTCCTTGTTGGCGATGTTGTTGGTGAAGCACAGGATGTTCTCCTGGTAGGCGTCGGTCCACTGCAGCGCGAGCTGGACCCCGAGCTCGTGCTCCTTGCCCTCGAACTCGAAGGGGACGCTCTTGTTGAGGTAGACCAGGTCGCCGACGCCGACCTTGTTCTGCGCGAGCAGCTGCACGAAGCTGGCCACGCCCCCCGCCCCGTCGAAGCTCTTCTCGCGCCCGTCCCGGAGGTCGCGCAGCACGATGGTGACGCCCGGGTTGAGGTAGCTCAGCTCGCGGAAGCGCTGGGCGAGGATCTCGAAGTCGATCTCGAGGTTGGCGTAGATGAGCGGATCGGGGTGGAAGGTGATCCGGGTGCCCCGCTTGGTGGTGGTGCCGCCGAGCTCGACCTCGCCGGTGGGCGCACCGCGAGCGAAGCGGACGCGGTGCACCCGACCCTCGCGCCAGATCTCGAGCTTGAGCCAGTCCGACAGCGCGTTGACGACCGAGACGCCCACGCCGTGCAGGCCGCCCGAGACCTTGTAGCTCTGGTTGTCGAACTTCCCGCCCGCGTGCAGCACGGTCATGATGACGACGGCGGCGTCGACCATCTTGCCCGCGTGCTCCATGGGGCCGGTGGGGATCCCCCGGCCGTTGTCCTCGACGGACACGGAGTTGTCGAGGTGGATGGTGACCTCGATGCGATCGCAGTGCCCGGCCAGCGACTCGTCGATCGAGTTGTCGACGATCTCGAAGACCATCTTGTGTAGACCCGAGCCGTCGCTCGTGTCGCCGATGTACATGCCGGGGCGCTTGCGGACGGCCTCGAGGCCCTCGAGGACCGAGATGGACTCGACGCCGTATTCACCCTCGGCGGGCTCGGGAGCATCACCGCCGGGCGGGAGATCGTTGGGGGGCATGGGGAGTCGAAGGGGGCCGCAGGGCCTCGCCAGATGCGGGCGGACCATAGCACGCCCGGGGGGGTCCTACCAGCGCCGGTCCCGGGGGAAAACGGAAGGATTCCAACGGGTTTTGGGGGTGCCCGGAGGGGCGATCAGGCGGCGTCACCGTCGTCGAGCTGGACGGTGCCGCGATCGACCCGATGGCGGCGCGAGGGGACCGCGGGCGGCAGGTCGATGTAGCGCGGCGAGGTGGTGGTGAGGATGCACTGGCCGGCGTGCTCGGCCAGGGTGCGGAACAGCAGGGCCGTGCGGCGGGGGTCGAGCTCGGAGCTCACGTCGTCGAGCAGCAGCAGCGGAGGCGCGCCGCCGTGGTCGCGGGCGGCCTGGACCTCGGCGAGCTTGAAGGCGAGCACCAGGGCGCGTGACTGGCCCTGGGAGGCGAAGTCGCCGGCGAGCTGGCCGTCGAGCTCGACGAGCAGGTCGTCGCGGTGGGGGCCCACGCTGGTGGAGCCGCGGCGCAGGTCGAGGGGGCGGCGCTCGAGCAGGCCGGCGAGCAGGGCGGCCTCGCGCTCGGCCGCGGGCACGGGCCCCAGCTTGCTGTGATAGCGCAGGGTGGCGCGGGCGGCCGGGCCCCCGCCCTCGGGAGTGGAGCCGAGCTCGCCGTGGATGGCCCCGAAGGCGCTGCTGAAGCGCTCCTGCAGGTCGGCGAGCAATTCCTCGCGCCGGCTCCACAGGCGAGCGCCCCGCTCGGCGAGGCCGGCCTCGTAGGTGGCGAGCAGGCCCTCGCGCTGGGCGGGGGGGACGTCGTCCTTGAGCACGCGGTTGCGGGAGCGCAGCAGCTTCTCGTACGCCTGCACGTCACCGATGTGGGCGCGGTCGCGGGCGAAGATCACCCGATCGAGGAACTGCCGCCGCCCGGTGGGCGAGCCCCGCAGCACGCCGAGGTCCTCGGGGGTGAACAGCACCGCGCGCACGCGACCGTAGAACTGGGCCCCCGAGCGCACCACCTTGCCGTCGGCGGTGGCGGTGCGGCGGGTGGAGGCGCCCCGTCGCTCGAGCCGCACCTCGAGGGTGGTGCCCACGCCCAGCACGGGGTCGTGGCCGCTGACCTCCACCCGGGCGCCGGGGGCCTCGTGGCGCACCAGCACGCCCAGGTCGCTGGTCCGGAACGAGCGCAGGGTGCTGACGAGATAGAGGGCCTCGAGCAGGTTGGTCTTGCCCGCGCCGTTGTGGCCCCACAGCACGGTGAAGCCCGGCTCGAGCCCCAGCGAGGCCCGGGCGAGGTTGCGGTAGTCGTGGAGCTCGAGGCCCCGCAGCAGCACGGGCCCTCGCTCCCCTCAGATCCGCATGGGCATGACGACGGCGAGGAAGTCGATGTCGTCGGCCGGCTTGATCACGCAGGGGTCCAGCTCGTTCTGGAACTGCAGCCGGACATCCTCGCCGTCCATCACCTCGAGCGCCTGCATGAGGTAGCGGGCGTTGAAGCCGGCCTCGAGCGGCTCGCCGTCGAGCTGCACGGAGAGCTCCTGGTGGGCCACGCCGAGGTCGGGGTTGTCGGCGGTCAGCTCGAGGGTGCCGGCCGACAGCCGCAGGCGCACGGTGGCGGTCTTCTCGGGGGCCATCACCTCGGCCCGCCGCAGGGCGCCCACCAGCTCGTCGCGGCCCACGGTCACCTCGCGCTTGTGAGCGGCGGGGATCACCTGCTTGTAGGGCGGGAACACCACGTTGTTGAGCTTGACCGACAGCTGCAGGTCGCCGGCGCGCAGGAACAGGTGCTGGTCGCCCACGCCCAGCTCCACCTCGCCCGGCACGCGGTCGAGCACGCGACGGATCTCCACCATGCCCTTGCGCGGAATGATGATGCCCTTGTCGAGCACGGGGCCCGCCATGGGGCGCGCGTACTTGGTGAGGCGGTGGCCGTCGGTGGACACCATGGTGGCGGTGGTGCCGTCGCTCTCGAGCAGCACGCCGTTGAGGTTCACCCGCGCCTCGTCGGTGGACACGGAGAACTCGGTCTTGGCGATGAGGTCGCTCAGCACGTGCCCGGTGATCGTGGTGAAGGTGATGCCCTTCTTGCCCTTGCCGCCGCGGCCCGGGTCGGGCAGCTCGGGGAAGTCGGTCTCGGGCATGCCCATGAGCTTGAACTCGCTCTTGCTCGCGACGATCTCGGCCCAGTGGTTGTCGAGGCCGCGGAAGCGCAGGTCGCCCGAGGGCAGGGTCTTGATCACGCCGTGCAGGTGACGGACGCCCACCGTCAGCGTGCCCGGGCGCTTGACCTCGGCGGGGATGGTCTCGGTCAGCGAGATCATCAGGTCGGTGGAGGAGCACACCACGTTGCCGTCACTGGTCGCTCGCAGCAGCACGTTGGCGAGCACGGGCATGGTGCTGCGCTTGTCGGCGACGGTCTGCGCCAAGGACAGCGCGGACAAGAAGCGCGCCTGATCGATCTCGAACTCCATGGAACGTGGGCTCCTCGATGACTCGGGCGGAGGTTGGTGCGAGGCTAGCCGATGGACCGAGCGAGGTGGTGGCTCGGGGTGCGGGGCTCGGCAGGGCGCGCGCCAGACACTTAACCCATTGGTTGAATTTAATTCAGTCCTCGTCCTGATCTGTGGTGTGGAACTGTGGGCCGAGCGCCGAGGAAGGGGCTCAAGGCCTTGATTCGACTCTAGAATTCTCGGTGAAGAGGCTGGGGAGGAGCATGGGTGCGGCGCTGTGGATGGCCGGGGATGGCGGAGCGAGGCGGGGGATCCCCAGAATGCTGCACGGGTTGATCGCAGGGATGTCCACGCGTCATCCACAGCCCTGTGCGACCACGATCGAGCGCCCGGCTCGCGAGGAGCCAGGCAGACCATGCGTGGGCGGCGAGGTGGGGGGTGATCGCTAGGGACGGGGCGGCCCGACGATCTGGGCGCGGAGCTGGGCGATGGTGGCTCGCAGCTCGGGGTCCTCCTCTTGGATGGCGGCCATGCGCTTGCAGGCGTTGATGACGGTGGAGTGGTCCTTGCCGCCGAAGCGCAGCCCGATCTCGGGGAAGCTCGAGCCGGTGAGCTCGCGGCTGAGGTACATGGCGATCATGCGCGGCCGGGCGATGCCCTTGTGGCGGCGGGGGCCCTTGAGGTCGGTGATGCGGACCGAGAAGTACTGAGCCACGGCCTTCTGCACGGTCTCGACGGTGATGGGGGCGAGGCGACGCTCGGCCTCGGCCGCCTCGCCGAGCACCTCGCGGACGAAGGCCTCGGTGATGGGCTTGCCCTTGAGCGCGGCGAAGGTGGAGACCCGCACCAGGGCGCCCTCGAGCTCGCGCACGTTGGAGCGCACCAGGGTGGCCAGGTACACGCAGACGTCGTCGGGAATGCCGATGCCGTCCTGCTCGGCCTTCTGGCGCAGGATGGCCACGCGGGTCTCGAGGTCGGGCGCCTTGACGTCGGCGACCAGGCCCCAGTTGAGCCGCGAGGTGAGCCGCTCCTCCATCCCCTGCATCTCGGAGGGGGTGCGATCGGCGGTGACCATGATCTGCTTGCCCGCCTCGTAGAGCGCGTTGAAGACGTGGAAGAACTCGTCCATCGTGCGGTCGCGGCCGGCGATGAACTGGATGTCGTCGATGAGCAGGACGTCGCAGTCCTCGCGGTAGCGCTGGCGGAACTCGTCGAACTGGTTGTAGCGGACCGCCGAGATGAACTCGTTCATGAAGCGCTCGGCGCTCAGGTAGACGATGCGCAGCTCGGGGTGGTTGTCGTGGATCGCGTGCCCCACCGCGTGCAGCAGGTGGGTCTTGCCCAGGCCCACGCCCCCGTACAGCAGCAGGGGGTTGAAGCGATGGCCCGGCTCCTCGGCGACGGCGGCCGCGGCCGAGGCGGCCAGCTCGTTGCTCGCGCCGGTGATGAAGGTGTCGAAGCGGTAGCGCTCGGCCAGGCCCGAGGGCGCGGGGGCTCGCGCGGGCGGGATCGGGGCGGGGGCGTCGGAGGCGGGCGAGGGGTCGGTGGTGCCGGGCGCCGTCGCGTCGATCGCGACCTCGATGTCGATGGCGGGCGGGGTCCGGCCCCGGCTGCGCATCTGCTCGAGCACCGCCTCCTTGTAGTGGTTCTCGAACCACTCCTTCATGAACTGGCTGGGCGCGCGCAGGCGGACTCGATCGTCGTGGGCCTCGACCAGCTCGAGCGGTCGAAGCCACAGGTCGTAGGTCTCGGTCCCCAGCAGGGGGCGGAGGCCGCGTAGCGCCTCGGTCCAGATATCCGTCATAGCCCTCGCATCCACAGGTGAGCCAAACTGTGGAAAGATGTGAAGATCGTTGAAAGGACTCGGTTTTTTCTGGGGACAAAGAAGCCCCGTCCACAGGCCGTGCGCAAAGGCCGAGCCGGTGGTCGCCGAGTGGACCCGGGGGTCCGAGAAAGAGCTTTGGGGGTCGAGGTCGCGGCGCGAACGACGAAGCCGCGACCAGGGGGAAAGGCTTCTACTCGGGTCACCCGCAGGTCGCAAGCGCGTCACGAAAGCTGGATCTCAACTGGTGGAGATGATTGGTCTTTTTGATCGCGCGGGATCGGAGCCCGGGGATCCGGGATTCCAAGCCATGGGGCCGGATTTGAGGATCTATCCGAAATCGTTTGGGAATTTTGGGGGGAGATCGGAGCGATTTCGTGCTCGCTCGGTCCCAAGCGACTTTGCGTGACGCCGTGCTCGGAAGTCGGCTTGCCAAGCCACTTTGCGGCGCTCGGAGGATCTCGGAAAATGGCGAGGATCGATCTCGTGCCAACCAGGTGGGGTGATGCCCGACCTCGCCGGGCTCGGCGGTGGTTGGGATCGCGGAGGGGAGCGGCGGAGGCGGCCGACACCCGAGGAACGCGGGACGCGGGGCGGGTCGATCGGGGGATCCGCACGGCTGCGATCGGGCGCGAGCGGTCGGATGGCGAGGCTCGTCGACGATGATGACGAGGGCTCGATCGGGGTCCCGCCGAGGGGCCCAGAGGCACGCGAGACGCCGCTCGCTCGGGTTTGACAGGGTAGGAGGCCGCTGCTATCGATCCGCCCTCTTCGCGCCCGAAGAGCCCAGGCCCGGCGGGATGCCGCCGTCAGGAGCACAGTCGTGAAACGGACCTACCAGCCCCACAACACCCGTCGCAAGCGCACCCATGGCTTCCGCGCGCGCATGGCGACTCGCAATGGACGCAAGGTTCTCTCGGCCCGCCGCAAGCGTGGTCGCAAGCGTCTCACGGTCGGCATCGGGCACAAGTGATGAAGCCGGAAGGATTCCCGCGGCGCCTTCGGCTCCGGCGGCGGCGGGAGTTCCTTCGAGTGCAGCGTGGCGGTCGCAAGGTCCACACGCGATTCTTCTTGGTGTTCGTGGCCCCAACGCCGCGGGGCGTGATCGAGGAGGGCATCGGTGACGGCAACCCCGGGTTGCCGGGGCCCCGGCTGGGGGTCACCGTTACCCGCAAGGTCGGCAAGGCGGTGAAGCGCAATCGGATCAAGCGATTGGTACGCGAGGCGTACCGACGCGAGCGCGGGTCGCTGCCGACGGGCTTGGACATGGTCTGGGTTGCCAAGCGGGAGGCGGTGGAGACCACGCTGACCGCGGTGCTGCTCGACATGCGCACGCTGGCCGAGCGGCTGCATCGGGCTCCGCTGCACTCGAGCAAGGGGTCGCGATGAGCCTGGTGGTCCGGGTGATGATGGGCATGATCCGCGTGTATCAGCGGTTCGTGTCGCCCATGCTCGGGCCGCGCTGTCGCTTCTACCCGAGCTGCTCCTGCTACGCCCACGAGGCGCTGCATCACCACGGGGCGCTGCGGGGTAGCTGGCTCACGGCACGGC
The DNA here is from genome assembly GCA_020633315.1 of Myxococcales bacterium. Lineage (GTDB taxonomy): Bacteria > Myxococcota_A > Polyangia > Nannocystales > Nannocystaceae > Paraliomyxa. The sequence continues at coordinate 90,121 of JACKDV010000023.1, read as the reverse complement.
GTCTGCTGCGCTGTCATCCCTTCCATCCCGGGGGCTACGATCCGGTCCCGCTGGCCTCCCCGGCGCCCGCCGACGCGCTGCCCGACAGGAACGTCCGACCATGAGCTTCCAGACCCGCGTCTTCATGGCGATGGCGCTGTGCGCCCTCATCTTCATCGGCTTCGAGATGGTCAACCCGCCGCCGCCGCCCGAAGAGGAGGGCGAGCAGGCAGCGGTGACCGACGCGGAGGGCAAGGACGGCGCGGGCGAGAGCAAGGCGGACGCCGAGGCCGAGGCCGAGGCCAAGGAGGCGGAGCCCGAGCCGGCGATCGATCCCACCGCCAAGCAGGTGCCCGAGCAGGAGCACGTGATCCACAACGACCTGCTGGCGCTGACGGTGAGCAACTCGTCGCCGGGGCGCGGCGGCGTGGTCAAGGAGGTGCACCTGCTGTCGCCGCAGTTCGAGGGGCACACCACCGCCACCGACAGCCTGGGCCTGGCCGGTCGCCGCACCCTCGAGCTGAGCCTGACCGACGACGACGGCAACCTGCTGGTGCCGCGCGGGGCGAGCTACGAGGTGCGCGAGGTCGACGAGGATCGCATCACCTTGGCCTACGTGGGCGAGCGGGTGGAGGTGATCGAGCGCATCGAGCTGATGGGCGGCTACGAGGGCCGGCTCGAGGTGGAGGTGCGCAACCGCGGCGACGAGCTGCTGCGCGAGCGCACCAACCTGCGGGCGCGCATCGGCATGAGCGAGTCTCGCTACGACATCCGCCGCGGCCTGTGCCGCACCGCCGAGGACGTCGAGGAAGAGGACAAGAACGACCTCGAGGACGGGGCCATCAGCTACAAGGGCGAGATCGCCTGGGCCGGGGTGGACGGCAAGTACTTCACCACCCTGGTGGTGCCCAAGCACCCCGCGCAGGATTGCGAGCTGACCCTGTCCGACGATCAGCAGGCGATCGAGGCGCGGCTGAGCACCGTGGCCGAGGACGTGCCGGTGGGCGGCAGCAGCACCCACGTGTTCGGCCTGTACCTCGGGGCCAAGGAGCTCGATCGGCTCAAGGCCTTCAGCGCCGTGGATGCGCCGGTGGTGCTCGAGGAGGCGATCGACTGGGGCTTCTTCGGCAGCGTCTCGGAGTGGCTGGGCAAGCTGCTGCTGGGCCTGCTGCGATGGTTCCACGGCCTCATCGGCGCGTGGGGCTGGTCGATCGTGCTGCTGACGATCGTGGTCAAGGGCGCGACCCTCCCGCTGACGCTCAAGCAGATGAGCTCGATGAAGCGGATGAAGGAGATCCAGCCCGAGATGGCCAAGATCAAGGAGAAGTACGCCGACGATCGGGCCAAGCAGGGGCAGGAGATGCAGGCGCTGTTCGCTCGCTCGGGGGTCAACCCGCTGGCCGGGTGCCTGCCGATGGTGGTGCAGCTGCCGATCTGGTTTGCGCTGTACTCGATGCTGGGCACCGCGGTCGAGCTGGTCCACGAGCCCTTCCTGTGGCTGCCCGACCTGACCGAGCAGGACCCCTACTACGTGCTTCCCCTTGCGCTGGGCGCGCTGATGATCATCCAGCAGAACATCATGCCCAGCACCATGGATGCCGCCCAGGCGAAGATCATGCGCTGGGTGATGCCCATCATGTTCACGGTGTTCATGTTGTTTTTGCCTTCCGGGCTGGGGGTCTATATCTTCGCGAATATCGTGCTGTCCCTGATCCAGACCGTGGTCCAGGTCGGCACCAACAAGAAGGCCGAGGCCACCGCCGGCTGAGCCGGTCGAGCAGGAGCGACGCATGACGGATGATCGCGAGCCCAAGGGCGGCGAGGGTGCGGATGAGGCGACGGGTTCGGACGTGCCCGCGGAGGAGCGCTATGGCGAGGCGGTGCCGGTGGTGCGCACCTTCCTCGAGACGGTGCTCGGCCTGCTGGGTGTGGAGGTCGAGGTGGACATCGACATCGAGGACGATGGCCTGCACTGCGATCTCAACACCTCTCCCGACGATGGCGGTCTGCTCATCGGTCGGCACGGTGCCACTCTCGACGCGCTGCAGTACCTCACGCTGCGGGTGCTGCAGGCCGAGGGCTTCCCGCGGATGCGGATCACCCTCGACGTGGCGGGCTACCGCACGCGACGCGAGAAGACCCTGCGGCAGCTCGCGCAGAGCGTGGCCTCGAAGGTGCTCGACAACCGTCGGCCGTACCACTTCGAGCCGATGAGCGCGATGGAGCGGCGGGTGGTCCACATGACCATCGCCGACATGGAGGGGCTGGCGACCGAGTCCGAGGGCGAGGGCCGCAAGCGCCACGTGGTGGTGTTCCCCGAGCGCCGTTCGAAGTAGGCGCGCGTGGGTCGAGTCGAGGGGGGACGCGAGCTCGTGCTCGGGTCCCCTTCGCCGTTTCGAAGGACGACGCGGGAGCTGCAGGCTCGGCCGCGGGGGAGCGGGTGATGGAGCGCGGGACCTTGGTGGGCGTGGCGACGGGGCGGCCGGACGGCGGCGTGGCGATCGTGCGGCTGAGCGGGCCGCGGGCGGTGGAGATCGCCGAGGCGGTGGCGGGGACGCTGCCGCCCGCGCGTCGGCTGGGGCGACGACGCATCGCGGTGGAGGGCGGGCACGAGGACGGCCTGGTGGTGGTGATGCCCGGGCCGGCGTCGTTCACCGGCGAGGACGTGGTGGAGCTGCACGTGCACGCGGGGGAGCGCAACGTGCAGTCCGTGGTGCGGGCGCTGCTCGAGCGCGGCGCGGTGGCGGCGGGGCCGGGAGGGTTCTCGCGGCGGGCGTTCGAGCTGGGGCGGCTGTCGCTCGACGAGGCCGAGGGGATCGCGGCGGTGATCGGGGCGCGGACCCAGGCCGCGCTCGAGCAGGCGCGGCGGCTCGCGGCCGGAGAGCTGGGGCGCGAGGTGGAGCACCAGCGTCGGGCGCTGGTGGAGCTGCAGGCGGAGATCGAGGCCAACCTCGACTTCCCCGAGGACGTGGACCCGGGCGACGTGGCGCGGTGGCGACGAGAGGCCCAGACGATCCGCGCGGCGGTGGCGGGCTGGCTGGCGCGCTTCGAGGCGGGACGACGGGCGCGGGCGCGGGCGCGGGTGGTGCTGGCCGGGCCGCCCAACGCGGGGAAGAGCTCGCTGTTCAATGCGCTGCTGGGACGGGCGCGGGCGCTGGTGGCCGAGACGCCCGGGACCACGCGCGACTACGTGGAGGCGGAGCTGCAGGTGTCGCGCCATGGCTGCGTGCTGGTGGACACGGCGGGGCTGCGCGAGGGGGCCGAGGCGGTCGAGCGCGCGGGGGTGGAGCTCAGCCGCGATCAGATCGAGGGCGCCGACGTGGTGGTCTGGGTGGAGGCGGCGGATGCCGAGCCGGTGGAGGAGACGGCGGAGGTGCTCGAGGGCGTGGCGATGGTGGTGCGGGTGGAGAGCAAGCGCGATCGCGGGGTGCGGCGGCTCGGGTGGTTGGGGGTGGCGCTGCCGCCCGATGGCGCGGCGCATGGGCTCGACGAGCTGCGCGGGGTGCTGGAGGAGTGGTTCGGGCGAGGGGAGGACGAGGCGTGGATCGGGCTGGCGCGTCATCGCGATCGGGCGGTGGAGGCGGTCGCGGCGATCGAGGAGGCGCTCGGGCTGCTCGGGGAGGATGCGCTCGAGCTGGCGGCGTTCGGGCTGGGGGTGGCGCGGACGCGGCTGGGGGAGATCACCGGGCGCAGCACGATGGGGGCGGTGGGCGAGGAAGTGCTGGCGGAGATCTTCTCGCGCTTCTGCATCGGGAAGTGAGGCTCGGTGTGCACGGGGTCCGACGAGCTCGAGCTCCGGTGCGCTCGGCGTGCACGCGCACGGTCGAAGCGCTCGGGCTCCGGCGTGACGCTCACGCGTGGCGGCGGGCGTCGGTGGTCGGCGTCGGAGCGGCGGGAGCGAGGCCACGCTCGATGCGGAGCGGGAGGCCTTCGTCCTCGAGGAGGCGGCGCAGGTCGTGGGCGAAGGCGTCGAGCTGCGCGGGGTGGTGGGCGGCGCTCACGGTGAGGCGGAGGCGAGCGGTGCCCACGGGGACGGTGGGCGGACGGATCGCCTGCACGTGCCAGCCGTGCTCGAGGAGGCGGTTGGCGAGGGAGACCGCGAGGGCGTTGTCGCCGATGACGATGGGGAAGATCGGCGACGGGGGATCGCGGTCGCTCGGATCGAGGAGCGCGGCGAGGTGACGGACGTTCGCCCACAGGCGCTCGCGTAGCTCGTCGCCTTCCGAGCCGGTGACCAGCTCGATCGAACGCAGGATGCGGGCCACGAGCACCGGGCTGGTGCCGGTGCTGAACACGAAGCTGCGCGCGCGATTGCGGATCAGGTCGCACAGCGGGCGAGATGCCGCGACGAAGGCACCGGCGCAGCCGAAGGCCTTGCTCAGGGTGCCGACGACGACGGTGGGATGGAGGTCGTGATGGCCGAGCCAGCCGCGGCCGCGGCGGAACAGGCCGAGGGCGTGGGCCTCGTCGACGAGCATGGCGGCGCCGCGCTCGAGGTGCGTGCGCGCGGCCGAGGGATCGAGGCGATCGCCGTCCATCGAGAAGATCGACTCGGTGATCCACCAGTGCACCCCGTCGGTGCGGAGGGGTCGGGGCAGGGGTGGCTCGGCGTGGGCGAGGATGGTGGGACGAGCCCGGGCCAGGCGCATGCCGTCGATGAGGCTGGCGTGGTTGAGGGCGTCGCTGTCGACCTGGTCGGCGGGCTCGAGCAGCGTGGGCAGGACGCCGACGTTGAGCTGGAAGCCGCTGGGGAAGAGCACCGCATCGTCGGCCTCGACGAGGGAGGCGAGGCGGGCCTCGAGCTCGCGGTGGCAGGGGAGGTCGCCGCTGATCAGCCGGGATGCGCCGGCGCCCGAGGGCACGGTGAGCGGCTGGCGGAGGCGAGGGTCGTCGGCGAGGCCGAGGTAGTCGTTGCTGCACAGGCCGACGACGGGGCGACCATCGAGGTGGTAGCGGACCCCGTTGCGCTCGGAGATCGCGGGAGCGCGGCGCAGCAGGCCGTCGGCCTCGAGGGAGGCGAGGCGCTCACGGGCGCGTCGGGTGGGGTCCATGGCGGCGGAGCATAGACCAACCGGCGTCGTGGCAAGATGAGCGGGTGACGCGAGACGAGCTCGAGGGGTGGTGCCGGGACGAGGGGCTCGAGCTGTCTGCCGAGGCGTGGGCGCGGCTCGATCGGCTGATGTCGCTGTGGCGTCGGTACGGGCGAGCGCTCAACCTGGTGGGGAGCACCGAGCCCGAGGTGCTCTACGAGCACATTCGAGAGGCGCTGCTGGGCGTGCGGCTGGTCGAGCGGCTGGCGGAGGGAGAGGAGCGGATCCTCTGGCTCGACATCGGGAGTGGAGGTGGATTGCCCGGCTTGGTGGTCGCCGCGGCGCGGGACTGGGAGGTGATCCTGGTCGAGCCGCGGGAGCGACGGGCCGCGTTCTTGGAGCTCGGAATGGGGATGCTCGGAGGGCGGACCGGGAGGGTGATTCGGGGGCGATGGCCACTTTCCACGTGGAGTAGAAAGCTTCTTGGCGACGTAGAATCACGGATGGAATCGTCGTATTCGGTTTTGTCTAGTCGGGCCGTGTTCAGCGCGGATCGATGGGTGTTGGAGGCCCTGGAAGGGGTGATATCACGTGGGATCGTGCTCTGTCACGTGGAAATTGGGGTGGAGGAGGTGGCCGGAAAAAAACCAACAGGTGTCCAGAGGGGTGGTCGGTGGTCGGTGCTGGGATTTTCGGTGGGTTCGGGGGCGGAGTGAGGGGTGGGTTGGGGTTCCACGTGGAACGGTTGGAGGACGGGAGGGGTGTCGAAGAGGTGGATTCCGCGGGGAATGCGGCGTTTGGAGGATCTCTGGGTCTTCGTTTGAATCCTGTCGAGGGGTGGCGAGCGCATCTTCGTGGTGGGGGCCGACGGCCCGGGGAGTCGGGAGTGTGCTCAGGAACCCGCGGAGGACGGACCTTCGGGCGCGAATGCGTCCATGGCGGGGATGAGGCATGGATCGGGATGGCGGGTGGGGCTCGTCGAGATGCATCGTTGGCCGGGCGTCGATCGTTTCACGTGGAACATCATTCGTCCCGTTGTCTGGCCTCAGTGTTGCGCCTCGATCCTGCGCGCCGTGGAGCACCGTCCCCGCGGTTGGGCCCTGCGTTGCTCGACGCTCGAAGTATCCCGATGTGGTTTCGGCCTCGCGCCCTGGTCTCGTCGACGCTGGCGGTGTTCGACGGCGTGCGGGATCGATTCACCTCGCTGTCGGGCCCTGCAGGAGCAGAGCGCTGTAGGGGTCCCTAGCGCGGCCAGGGTGCCCCTGTCCGGGCCAACGGTGGTGAACATCGAGCGGTGCAGCGGGGTAGCTCTCGGAGACCCAGGGGGCTCACGAGGGTTAGGAGCGCCCTCCGCTCGCTTGTCTTGGGTTGACATCGTCGCCGCCCCACCGGGGCCATCGCGCTCGGCGGGTTGGCGGCCATGTCCCCATCTGGCCCGCTGACCCCGCTGATGAGGGCCACCGACTTTCTCTTGGTTGGTCGATGGGGCTGGGGCAGGTCAGGTGGAAGGAGGCCCCCAGGGGTCTGCACTCGGTAGGAGGGCTCAGCGGAGCTGATCTCGTGACCCGGCCGTTGCCGACACCTCGGGCCTTCCTGCACTACCCGTGTTTCACGTGAAACACCTAGACCCCCGCGAGGCCGTCATTCCACCGTTTCACGTGAAACACCGTCGAGCTCACCAACGCTCGCGTCCGCACACTGGGCCCGGTGCTCCTCGATCTCCTCGTCCTCACCCTCGGAGAGCCGAGAGGCTTTCTCGAGCGCCTCCATCCCCGCCTCCCTCTCACCTCTCCGGCAGAGCACCCACCCCAAGGTGTCGATGAAGGCCGGCTCCTCCGGCTTCGCCCCCAATGCGCCGCGGACCAGCTCCTCCGCTCGATCGAGGTGCGTGCCCGCCTTCGCCAGCCCATAGGCCAGGTCGTTTGCGAGCCCCGGGTCGTCGGGACTGCGCTCCAGCGCGATCTCGAACGCAGCCACGGCCTCGGCATCCTGCCCTCGATCGAGCAGTCCCTGCCCGAGGAACTGGTAGTACCCGTCCCTGCCTTCGGGCTGCCGTGCTGCCAGCAGCAGGCCCGTCATCACCATCCCAACTCCGAGTCGTCCGGCGATGACCATGGACGCTTCCTTCCGCGACCACCCCAATCCGAGCAGGAGCCCGACCACCAAGCCGCCGATGTGTCCTGCCTGGGCGATCATGTCGATGAAGAAGCCGAGGGCGACCAGCACCACCAGCCATCCGCCGAGCACTCGGGCCGACAGCGGCTGCAACGCGGTCGCCACACGTCCCCGCCCCATCAAGCGTCCGACCAAGATCGCCCCCGCGATTCCCATGATGCCCGCCGATGCGCCCACGATCATCGGTGCCTCCACCCAGGCCGCCGACGCCAAGCACCCACCAACGCTCGAGAGCAGGAAGAGCACCGCGAGCCGGGCATGACCCCACGCGGCCTCGGCCAGCTCGCCCACGACCCACAGGCTCCAGACGTTGAGCACCAAGTGCAGCATGGAGCCGTGCAAGAACCCTGCGCTGATCACGCGCCACCATGACCCATCGAGCCAAAGGCGGGACAACCGCAGCGCACCTGCCGCATCGAGCGTTGGCCCGCAGCTCTCCATCTGCCACCAGGAGCTCCCGAGGACCTCGAGCGGATCCGGGGATTGCGCAGCACACGCGCCAAGCGAGGCCACGAACGCCGCGACGCACAACCCGATCAGCGTCACCGTCACCCACGCTGCGACCATCCGCCCACCAAGCGATGACGAGAGCTCCACCTGGCCGGGATCCGCGGGGGATGCCATGCCGGGCATCCTACTCCGACCCCCGCAAAGCACCGAAGAGCCCGCAGACCTCGTCCCGTGCACGACTCGTGGTGTGCTCGCCACCATCTCACCAGCAGCGACCCCCGGCCACCAGCAGCGACCTCGGCCTCACCAGCAGCGACCCTCGACTCGTGTCGGTCCGCAACGCGAGAGGCCCCCGCCACGTCGGACCAAGAGCCCCGCTCCCCGCGAGGCTCCAGCCGAGCATCCTGCGAGCCTGGCTTCAACTCCCCCTGCACCACTCGCCACGACCCTCCCCCCTCATCTCAGCCTCCCGCTGCAGCCTCCCTATCAGGGAACCCCTCCGCCCCCCTCCATCTCGACCGGCCCGCGGACCGCTCGGCGCTCATGACTTGCAGTGCGCATCCCCCGGTTGCTATCGTCGCGCAGTTTCTCCGTGGCGCGCGCACGCGAGGCGAGCAAGACTCTTTCCTCTTGGCAGACGGCGATCCTCGACGTCGGGGCTCAGGGGTGACCGGCGTGTCCATTCGACACGGTTCGATCCGGTAGCGCCCGGGGAGTGAGGCCATGGCGCGGCAAAACCTCCTCATCGTCGACGGCGACGCTCGAAACCGGCGGGTGCTGGAGGTCAGCTTGCGCAAGGCTGGCTTCTCGATCACGCCCGCCGAGTCGGCCGAGGAAGCGCTCGAATTCCTCCAGCACGCCGAGCCCGATCTCATCATCTCCGACACGCGCCTGCCCAACCGCGATGGCTTCGACTTCTGCGTGCAGGTCAAGAGCAACGCGCGCTGGAAGACGATCCCCTTCGTCTTCCTCACCTCGGAGAAGTCGATCGAGGACAAGGTCCGCGGCCTCGAGCTCGGCGTCGAGGACTACCTGACCAAGCCGATCTACATCAAGGAGATCACCACGCGGGTCACGATGCTGCTGCAGCGCAAGCAGCACGAGCGCCTCGAGAAGAAGGACGCCGCCCGCACCAAGTTCAGCGGCGAGCTGGCCGACATGGCGGTGGTCGATCTCATCCAGACGATCGAGATCAGCCGCAAGAGCGGCACCATCTCGCTGAGCACCGAGCTCGGTGACGCCACGGTCTGGTTCCGCGACGGCGCCATCATCGACGCCGAGATGGGTCGGCTGCAGGGCGAGGCGGCGATCTATCGCCTGCTCGGCCAGAGCGAGGGCCACTTCGACGTCGAGTTCAAGCCGGTCAACCGCCACCAGGTCATCAACGAGAGCACCCAGGGCATCCTCATGGAGGGCATGCGCCGGGTGGACGAGTGGGGCCGGCTCATGGAGCAGCTGCCCCCGCTCGACTCGGTGCTCGCCGTGGACGCCGAGCAGCTCGAGGAGCGCCGCGACGACCTGAGCGACGATCACATCGCCATCCTCCGTCGCTTCACCGGCAAGCTCACCATCATCGAGGTCGTCGACGAGAGCGGACAGGACGACATCGAGGCCCTCACCGCGATCTCCACCTTCTTCTTCGAAGGCCTGCTCACTCCCTACGAGGGCAGCGAGGACGAGCCCGACGCGCCGCCCCCGGCCGCGGCCGCGCTGGGCCTCGATGAGTGGAACTCCCCCTCGCACGACCCGGTCGCGCGCGAGGCCACGGGCCCGCTGCCGTTGCCTCCCCTCGACTCCCAGCCGCTGCCGCCCCCGCCCAACTACCCCGCGCCCTTCCCCCAGCTCGAGGCGGAGGAAGAGGATCAAGACGCGGTGCTCGAGCCCGGCATCCCCGAGGACTCGGCCCCGCGCCCCGCGTTCGGGGCCCACCTCGTCCCGCTCGACGAGCCGCTGTCCACCGACCGCCCGGTGACCCACGCGATGCGGCAGCGCGTGAGCTCGCTCCAGGACGGCATCGATGCTCCCCCCCGCGGGCGCTTCCCCATGCCGAGCGCCGCGACCGACGTGGCCCAGCTCCGCCCGGTGCCGACCACCGGCCCGCACCCCATCGCGGCCATCGACGATCCCGAGCCCGGTGCCATCGCGCCGCACGACACTGACGCCGGCGCGGTGCAGCCTCTCGACGCCGAGCCCGACTCGCTGCCGCCCGCCGAGCTCGACCTGGCCGCGGCCCCGACCCACGACGACGCCGAGGAGGGCGCGGTGCAGCCCCACGACGCCGAGGAGGGCGCGGTGCAGCCCCTCGACGTCGATCCCACCGCGGCGCCCCGCGAGGTCTCGGCCCCGCGCTTCCTTCCCCCCGGCACCGCTCGTCAGTCGGGCCCCGAGGCGGTCGCCAACCTCGAGGTGGCCAGCGCCGAGGCCTCCTCGTCGCTCGACACCACGGCGCCCATCGACGTCCACTCCGATCTGCGCGGCGCCGCCCCGGCCCCCGAGCTCGAGCCCGGCGACACCGTGGTGGAGGCGCCGCTGTTCGACGCGCCCGGCTGGGGCCCCGGCCGCACCGGCACCACGCGGGTCATCGCCCCGCAGTCCGGCCAGGTCAACCCACCGCACGGCGTGCTGCGGGCCGCGGCCAAGGGTGAGTTCGACACCAGCCGCACCCCCGATCCCGAGCCCGAGCACCCGCCCAAGTACGTGGGCGACCTGACCCTGGCCGAGCTGGCCCTGTTCGGCGATGCGGGCAGCTCCCCGAGGCGCTGGGCATCACCGATCCCGTGCGGGACGACCAGCGGCCCACCCTCGAGCTGGAGATCCCGATCTTCTCCAACCGCAACACGCTGCCCAACGGCCAGGCCGACACCCTGCCCGGCCCCGAGGTGGTCAGCGATCACGACGAGGACCAGCTCGACGCGCGGTCCGAGGGCGACGACGATCGCGAGACCCCCGACGACGAGCCGCCCGAGGACGAGTTCGAGCCCATCGGGGTCAAGGTCACCAAGCCCGTGCAGGAGTCGGGGCTGTGGCGCGAGGCCGAGCGACCCGACGACTCCGAGCGCGTGCCCGATCCCGGCGCCCCGCGACCCTGGGGCATGGCCGTGGCGATCGTGGTGCTGCTCGCGGTGGTGGGCGTGGCCTATGCCGTCATGGGCGGCAAGGAGGACCCCGAGGGCAAGGACGAGCCGGGCACCAGCGCGGGCCAGACCAGCAAGGGCGAGCCCGACGGCAAGACGCAACCCAAGACCTCGCCGAAGACCGGGGCCGACGACGGCGGGATCCCCCTGAGCCCCAAGCTCGAGCAGCACCTCGAGTCGGCCGGCGCCGCGCAGGACGGCGGCACCTCCGACGCCGAGGGCTCGGCCGAGGCCGGCGAGGCGGTCGAGCCCGTCGACCCGGCCGAGATCGACGAGCACCTCGCCGACGCCGAGCGCCTGCTCAAGCGAGGCGAGCGCGAGCGGGCGCATCGCGAGCTCGACGGCGTGCTCGCGGCCCAGCCCAACAACGCCCGCGCGCTGCTGCTGCGCTCCAACCTCTTCATCGAGGAGCACAAGCTCGACGACGCCCTCGCGGCGGCCGAGGCCTCGGTCGACGCCGACCCCGAGTTCGCCGACGGACACCTCGCAGTGGGCGTCATCCGCCAGGAGCAGGGCGACGCGGCGCAGGCCGTCGCCGCCTACCGCCGCTACCTCGACCTGGCCCCGAGCTCCAAGTTCGCGCCGTCGATCAAGCGCCAGCTCCGTCGGCTCGAGACCAAGCTCGAGGCCGGCGGCTGAGACCAGCTCGTGGCGCCCACCGTCCTCGCCATCGAGAGCTCCTGCGACGAGACCGCGGCCGCGGTCGTGGCGGGCAGCACCGTGCGCTCGTCGGTGGTGCGCTCGCAGATCGAGATCCACGGTCGCTTCGGCGGCGTGGTGCCCGAGCTGGCCAGCCGCCACCACCTGGGCGCCGTGGTCCCCGTGGTCGACGAGGCCCTCGAGCGCGCCGGCGTCTCGCTCTCCGAGCTCGACGCGATCGCCGTCACCGAGGGCCCCGGCCTGGTCGGCGCGCTGCTGGTCGGCGTGCAGATGGCCCGCGGCCTGGCCACCGCCCGCGGCCTGCCCCTGGTGGGCGTGCACCACATGGAGGGCCACCTGTGGTCGGCCTTCCTCGGCGACAGCACCCGCCCCGCGCGACCCTTCGTGCCCCACCTGGCGCTGCTGGTCTCGGGCGGGCACACCGAGCTGGTCGACGTGGCGGGCCTGGGCCGCTACCGCATGCTCGGCGCCACCCGTGACGACGCCGCCGGCGAGGCCTACGACAAGGTCGCCAAGCTGCTCGGCCTGGGCTACCCCGGCGGCCCCGTCATCGATCGCCTCGCGGCCGAGGGCGACCCCGAGGCGATCGCCTTCCCGCGGGCCATGGCCGACCGCGACACCCTCGACTTCTCCTTCTCCGGCCTCAAGACCGCGGTGCGGGTCCACGTCGATCGCCACGGCCCGCCCGACTCCCGGGCCGCGCTCGCCGATCTGTGTGCCTCCTTCCAGGCCGCGGTCGTCGACGTGCTCGTGCTCAAGGCCCGCCGCGCGCTGCGTCGCCACGGTCGTGATCGCCTCCACATCGTGGGAGGCGTGGCCGCCAACGCCGGCCTGCGCCGCGCCGCCCAGCAAGCCGCCGCCGCGCACGGCTTCCAATTCGAGGCGGTCCCCCTGCGCTACTGCGGGGACAATGCCGCGATGATCGGCGCGGCCGCGGCCGCCCGCATCGAGGCCGGGATCGCCACGCCCCCCGAGCTGCACACCAGCCTCGCCCTCGACGACCCCCGGATGCAGCGCCCGTGATCGAGTCGCCCGCGTCGGTCCTGCGCCGCCACGGCCTGTCGGCGCGCAAGCAGTGGGGCCAGCACTTCCTGCGCGACCCCTCCGTGCACGCGGCCATCGTGCACGCGGCCGCGGTGGGCCCGGGCGATCGCGTGGTGGAGATCGGCGCGGGCCTGGGCACGCTCACCGCCCACCTGCTCCAGACCGGCGCGCAGGTGTGGGCCATCGAGCGCGACCGCGACCTGTGCGAGGTGCTGCGGGCCGAGCTGGGTGAGCACCCCGGCTTCACCCTGCACGAGGCCGACGCCGTCGCCTTCGACTACGGATCTGCGGCCGACGCCGCCGCGACCCCGCCGCGGCGTCCCACCATCGTGGGCAACCTGCCCTACCACCTCACCGGTCCGCTGCTGTTCCGCCTGCTGGAATCCCACGCGGTGACCGGCCCGTGGGTGGTGATGATCCAAAAGGAGGTCGCCGATCGCCTCTGTGCCTCGCCCGGCAACAAGACCTACGGCGGGATCACGGTGGCGCTCTCGCGGGTGCGGGACATCCGGGGCGTGGTGAGCGTGCCGCCCGGTGCCTTCCTGCCGCCGCCGCGGGTCGACTCGGCCGTGATCCGCCTCGATCCCCGCCCGGTGCCGCGAGGCGAGGTCGCCGACGAGGCCGGCTACCTCGCGCTGGTGCGCGCCGCCTTCCAGCGCCGCCGCAAGACCCTGCTCAATGCGCTCGGGGCCCTCGGCGAGCGCGAGCGCGTGCTCGCCTGGTGCGAGGCGGCCGGGGTCGATCCCCGCCTGCGACCCGAGCGCTTGGCCCCCGAGCAGTTCGCCGCCCTGCAGCGGGCCCGCGAGGCCGAGCGTGCCTGAGCTGCCCGAGGTCGAGTCGGTCCGCCGCAGCCTCGTCCGCGCACGGCTGAGCGCCGAGATCCGCTCGGTGTGGCGCAGCGAGCATGCCCTGCGCACCGGCACTCACTGGCAGGACGAGCGCCTCGGCCTGCTGCGCGGCGCCACGCCCCTTCGCTGGCAGCGACGCGGCAAGCACCTGCTGTGGCGGCTGCGCGATCGCGAGGGCGACGAGCTCGGCCTGCTCGTGCACCTGGGCATGACCGGTCGGCTCGAGGTGGCCCATCGCGGCGAGCCCCGGGCCACGCACACCCACGTGGAGCTGCGGCTGGGCGACGATCGTAGGCTGCGCTTCGTCGACGCGCGTCGCTTCGGCGGCGTGCGGGCGCGACCGTGGGCCACCCTGCTCGCCGAGCCGCCGCTGCACGAGCTCGGCCCCGAGCCCCTCGACCGGAGCTTCGACGGCGCGCACCTGCAGGCGGCGGCCGGCGCAAGCCAACGAGCCCTGCGCGACGTGCTGCTCGACCAGCGCGTGGTGGCGGGGGTGGGCAACATCTACGCCGTCGAGGCGCTGTTCGTGGCGCGGCTGCACCCGCTGCTGCCCGCGGCGCGGCTGCGTCCCGAGGCGTGGGCTCGCCTCGCCGCGGCCGTGCGCGAGGTGATCGCCCAGGGCCTCGCCAACGGCGGCACCACCCTGCGCGACTACGTGGACGCCGAGGGCAACGCCGGTCGCAACCAAGGCGCCCTGTGGGTCTACGGCCGCGCCGGCGAGCCGTGCCGGGTGTGCGGCACGCCGCTTCGGCGCTTCGAGCTCGGTGGTCGCGGCGGCGTGCTCTGCCCGCACGACCAAGCCAAGCCCCGCGGACGAGCGCGGTAGCTCGCAGCTCGCTCGCGCAAGCGAACGAGCGCGGCAGCTCGCAGCTCGCTCGCGCAAGCGAACGAGCGCGGTAGCTCGCAGCTCGCTCGCCGCAAGGGCCGGCCGCCGATCTCTGCGAGCCTCGTGGTCGCTCAGCCTTCGAGGCGACCGATGCTGCTCAGGTACTCGCGGGCCACCGCATCGGTGTCGCGCTGGTCGGGGTGGAAGCCCGGTCGCAGGTAGCTCAGCACCGCCGCGAAGAGCTGGCGCCGATCCTGGCCGCGGGCTCGGGCCTCGCGTTGCTCCTCGCGGAGCCGCTTGCGATCGGTGCCCTCCTGCGCCAGCAGCATCCGCGCTCCCGAGCGCCAGAAGAACATCAGCGCCCCGAAGCCGAAGGCCATGCCCGCCATCCGCACCCAGTAGCGCGGGTCCACCTGCTGCAGCACGTCGAAGGCCACCGAGCGGTGCTCGATCTCCTCGGCCGCGTGCCACCGCAGCAGCTCGCGCATCTTGGGGTGGGCCTCGTCGAGGAAGGGCTGGGTCAGCGCCACCTCGGCCAGCGCCGCCGTCAGGTGCTCGAGCGCCACCGTGACCGACAGCCGCAGGTTGGGCGGGAAGCGCTTCTCGAGCAGCTCGAAGGCCGTGCGCTCGTACCACTCGAGCCACGGCCGCAGCTCGAAGCCCTGCGCCTCGAGCATGTCGAACACCCGCTCGTGCTCGTGGCCGTGGCTGCCCTCCTGACCGAAGAAGGCGCGCACGCGGGCGAGCAGCAGCGGGTCGGAGATCTGGGGCAGGTAGTGCTTGACGCTGCGGACGAAGAAGCGCTCGCCCGCTGGGAACAGGATGTTCAGCGCGTTGGCGGTGTGGGTGAGGAACGGACCGTAGAACCACAGGCGGGGCACGTCGTCGAACGACATGCCCATCTTCCGCACGCGTGGGATCGAGCGGGAGCCGTCCGCAGGGGGCATTCCGTCGGGCATGGGCGATGGATCCTCGATCGGCCGAAGGCAGGCCAGCGCTCGTCACGCAGGCGGGGCCTCCAGGAAGACTTGAACTCGATTCAAGATGGGGCCTAGCACCGAGTTGAACTGAGGTCAACTCCGGTGCATCCTCGGAATTCGTGGGCAGCCCCCTGCGCAGTCGCCTCGACATGGACAGCCGCCGGGCCCAGCTGCTCGAGCTGGGCCTGCGGCTGTTCGGCACGCGGGCCTACGACGAGGTCTCCATCGACGACATCGCGCAGGCCGCGAACATCTCCAAGGGCCTCCTCTATCACTACTTCGGCGGCAAGCGGGCCTTCTACGTGGCCGTGGTCAGCGACGCCGCCCGTCGTCTGGTGGCCGCCATCGACCCCGATCCCCACCTGCCTCCCCCCGCGCGGGCGCTGGCTGGTCTCGATGCCTACCTCGCCTTCGTCGAGCAGCGCGCCGACGCCTACGCAGCGCTGGTCACCGGAGGCCTGGGTGCCGATCCCAAGATCGCCGCCGTGCTCGAGCGCGCGCGCCAGCAGATCGCCGACCACATCCTCGCCGACCTCGGCCTTCGCTTCCCTCGCCCCGCCTATCGCCTCGCGCTGCGGGCCTGGATCGGCGGGGTCGAGGCGGCCTGCGTGGACTGGCTGCGCCGCCGCGATCTGCCCCGCGATCGCTTGCTCGCCCTCATGCTCGGCAGCCTGCAGGGCGCGCTGGCCAGCGCCCATGCGATCGATCCCGTCGATCTCAGCGTCCCCGTGCCGCGCCTGGTCGACCCTGGTCCCCAGGGATCCGCGCCCGACGATCCCGTGCCCGACGATTCCGTGCCCGACGAGCGCTGAGTCCGCGAGCCTCGAGTCCGCGAGCCTCTGCGTCGCCTCGCCGCGCGCCGTGTAGTCGGGCTCGGGCCTGGCCTGCTACCGTGGAAGGCACCGTGAACCGCCTGCTTCCCGTCGTGGCCTCGCTCGCGATCCTGTCCGCCTGCGGCAAGGACGACCCTGGTCTCGGAGCCACCGATGGCGAGGCAGACAGCGGCAGCTCCACCGGCTCCGAGACCGACCCGCGCTTCGGCGCCGAGCAGGTCTACCCGCTGCGGCTCAACGAGCAGACCCCGGCCCCGCTGGTGCTCGAGATGACCCGCGACGAGGTGGCCGAGCTGTTCGGCGACGCGGCGGCCGAGGTGCGCCTGCTCAGCCTCGATCCCTCGCCGCTCTTGTCCGGCACCATCGCCGCGCTGCGCAACGCCTGCGGCACCGCCTGGCAGCAGGACGATCCCGACCCCCACCACGACTGCGCGCTGACCGAGCTCGGCCAGAGCTTCGGTCAGTTCATCCCCTGGCAGCTCAGCCCCGAGTACGGCCTGGTCCGCCTGCTCACCATGACCCCCGCCAACGTCGACGTGACCGGCACCACCACCGAGCACCTCGCCGCGCTGGTCGACGCCCTCGCCTCCGTCGGCGAGATCGATCCCTTCAGCGTGGTGCTCGGCTCGGCGCTGGGCGTGGGTCACACCGAGGCCATGATCTCCGACGAGGCCCTGGTGGCCTCGCTGCGCGAGAACCTGGTGGCCACGCACCCCGCCGTCGGTCCCGCGGGGCAGCTCGAGGTCACCCTCGCCGACGCGCTCTCCGACCTGGGCACCCTCGCCGTGCGCTACGGCCCCGCCGGCGATCACCCCGGCATCATCAGCGAGGAGGTCGGCGGCCAGATCTTCGGCCCCGACTTCCGCATGCGAGTGGTCGCCGACTCCAACCTGCGCATCATGGACGGTGCCGACGCCAGCCACGGCAAGGGCTTCGTCACCGTCGCCGACGATCGCACCGGCCCCACCTTCGACGACGAGCTCGAGTTCGACTTCGACGACCCCGAGCGCTTCGGCCTGCAGGGCGTGGTCGACGATCTCCGCGTGGACCTGCGCGTGACCATGCTCGAGCACGATGCCTTCGTGCCCACCTGCGTGGGCGACCCTCCCTGCCAGGCCAACCTCCCCGGCGAGCCCGTCGACGACACCAGCGTGTGGGCCCTGCCCCCGTGGAGCCTCGAGCGCATCGTGACCGCGGCCGCCCTCCACGACTTCGGCGAGCGCGTCTACTTCACCCAGTACGTGATGGGCCTGGCCCAGGTGCTCATCGGCCAGAACGGCGACCCGCCCGGCTGGATCCACTACGAGATCGAGGCCGGCCTCGGCGATCCGCCCGGCGACCAGTACCTGTGGGAGACCGTGCTCGAGGTGGCCCAGGTCGCGCTGCACCACACCCCCTACGCCGACTACATCGAGGGCGGCGCCGACGTGGCCTTCACCGTGCGTGACATCCCCGTGGGGCTGACCGGAGCCGAGGCCACCGAGGCCCTGCGCCCCTACCTCGGCGAGCAAGCCGGCCTGCTCTCCGACCTGCTGCTGGGCGACTACCGCGACAACAACGACCCCGTCGACTTCCACTACCGCCGCGGCGACGACGGCCAGACCTTCCTGTTCTTCACCGCCGCCGACGACCTGCCCCTGGGCGTCGAGTACACCTACCCCACCCCCGGCTTCTTCGCCGACGCCGAGCTGAGCGACAAGGTCTCCGACACCCTCCAGCCCGGCGTCTCCGACCTCGCGCACGAGAAGGTCCCCCTGGGCCCCGGCGAGACCGTGCTCTACTTCGCCGACGACACCGGCCAGGTCTACCGCGTCCGCGTCACCATGCCCGAGGGCGACGACACCGAGATCGAGGTCGCCATCGCGGCCCGCGAGGATTGAGATACCGTCAGGTTCAGCAACCCATTTTCGTCAGGCCGCCGTTGGAGCCACCTCACAGGGAGTGACGATCGGCTCGAATGGTCGGCGATTCTTCGCGACGCTGTAGATCGCGGTGAGGAGCTTCCGCTCGGCAGCGACCAAGGCGACCTTGGGCTTCTTGCCCTTGGCCTTGAGCCGCTCGTAGAAGGCTCGCAGCCAGGGGTTGTGCCGAACGGCGCTGAGTGTCGGCATCCACAGCTTGGAGCGCAGATTCGCGTGTCCGAGGTGACCCAGGGGTGAGCGGGTGGGACGACGCTTGCCCGACCAGTTGGTTCGGGGGCTTACACCGACGTAGGCCGCCAGCGCCTTGGGACTGTCGAAGTGGCTGGGATCGCCGAGCACGGCGACCAGTCGGGCCGCGGTGTTCGGCCCAATGCCCTGGATGGTCGTCAGCAGCTTGCCGACCTCGTGATGCTCGAGCAGCTGCTCGAGGTCCCGATCGAGGGTGGTCAGACGCTCTCGCAGGACATCGAGGTCTTCGCAGAAGTACTTAGTCTGAAGGGCGTAGGGCGTGCCTTGGTGGGCCCCGACCGAGCGCTTGGCATCCCGTCGGATGGCACGAGCGAGCTCCTTGCCGACCCGGCGACGGCCGTCGTAGACGAGCTCGGCGACCTCGGACTCCGACGCTTTGCCGAAGGCGCGAGCCGTCGGCCAACGAGCCAGGAGTGCCGTTGCCTTGCGGCTGGAGACGTTCCTGATGTGATTGGTGAATTCCGGGAAGCTCAGATCCAGAGCGCGGTGGAGCTGTCGGGTACGCTCGTCGAAGTCCTGCTTCATGCGGTCGCGCAGCAGCACCAGCTCGCGCAGCTCCTCCGTCAGCTCATCGTCGACCGAGGTGACACGAGGTTTCTTCTGCGCCGCGAAGCGGGCGATCGACAGCGCGTCGATCTCGTCGGTCTTGGCACGGAGCATGTCCTCCTCGGCGAAGCGCCGAGTGCGGAGCGGGTTGAGCAGGGCGATCTGGAACCCGGCGCTGGCCAACCGAGCGAAGACGTTGCGCCAGTAGTGGCCGGTCGCCTCCATGGCGACCAGGACGTCCCCGGGCTCTCCAGCAAGCTCGAGCAGCAGCTCGTGCCCCTCACTGGTTTCCTTGAAGACCTTGGGTCGTACGAGCACGTTGCCGTCCTCGTCGACGATGGCCATCACATGGTTTTCACTCGCGATGTCGATTCCGATGAAACGCATGGCTCCTCCCTGGATCGTAGGATCTCCGGGAGCCTCGGAGCCGGACTCCAGCCCATCCTTGTAATGCGGGGACACCGCGACGAGCGCAGACCCCAGGATACCGTTCGAGCCCATGAGCCCGGTCGAGGGCACCTATCTCAGCCACGAGGACGTCTGCCTCTTGAGTTGTACGGTGACACCTTTCCCGGAAGCGACCCCACGCGGGTAGGATCGCCTACGTCAGACTCGACTTTCGCCGTCATGAGATCGCAGAAAGCCGCGTAGCTGCCCGCCTGGAGGCAGGGACTGGGCGCCTGCAAGTCCGCGTAACCATGGAGCAGATCAGAAACGTCGAGGACCCGCAGGGCGAGCTGGGCCGCGCGGAGGATGTCCTCGAAGGAGTAGCTCTTCTTGGTGCGGTACCAGGGACGGTGGATGATGGCTCGTCGGCGTTGCCGCGTGGGCAGCGAGCAGAACCACAGCACGAGCAAGGTGTAGAGGTAGCCGGCGAAGGGAGCGGTGCGCTCGACGGCCTCGCGCTTGCGGGCGGGCGAGTCCCCGAAGCCCAGGTGCTGCTTGAGCTCGCGGAAACAGACCTCGATGCCCCAGCGCGATGCGTAGGCCTTGATGATGTCCGCGACATCCAGCTGTGGATCGGTGCAGAAGAAGACGCGTACGGGCAGGTCGCCACGAAGGACCCGGACGAGCACGACTCGGAGGTGGCGATCGTTGGCGACCCGATACCACTGTGCGTCGACGACCTTGATCTCGAGCGTGGTGTCCTTGCCGTAGATGTGGACGTCGAGCGTTGCCCATCGTTGGCTCGGGGACTTGGCCAGCGCGGCCGGCGTCGGGAGTCGCTCGCCTCGCTTGCGACGACGCCCCGTGGGCTGCTGGTCCTTGGGGAGGGGCAATGCGGTGAGGGCAGCATCGGGTCGCATCGCGCCGATGAACACGACGTTCGACGGAAGGTCGCCGAGCACCGTCGAGTTGGCGTAGGCCGCGTCCGCCGTGACTCGCATTCGCCGTCCAGATGCCCAGTGGGAGGCGATGACGAGCATTTCGTTGGCGAGCTGAGTCTTGGTCTTGAATGGGGGCTGGCCTCGCTTACACGCGGGCTTGGGTCGATACAGACGAAAGAGGATCGGCAGCGCCCAGGTGCGACGCGAGAAGGGAAGTCGAACGCAGACCGCGACGACGACCCAGACGTGACCGAGGGAGAAGACCTTCCAGGCTCGGCTCGAGCGGACGGGGTCGACGTGAGTGCCGAGCCCGAAGATCTTCGGACCCTTGTGCGAGACCAAGGTGTCGTCGACGACGAGAATGAGCTCGTCACCGTCGGCGAAGTGCTCGACGATCTTGGCGAACAGCAGGCGGCTGTGAGTCGATCCCCCACGCCGTCGAAGACCGCCCCCGCGGCCGAGCCCTGCGTTGCTCGACGCTCGAAATATCCCGAGATGCCTTCGGTCTCGCGCCTTGGTCTCGGCCACGCTGACGGCGTTCGACGACGCGCGGGATGGATTCACAAACTCTGACCGAGCCTGCTCGCGAGCGAGCGTCGTCGCTCGTCACACGTGCTGGTCGAACAGGATCGCGTTGCCGTCGGGGTCGACGACCACGAAGCTCGCCGGTCCCGACTCGCTCTTGGCCGTGGTCGAGTCGCGGGTGGGCACCCCGGCCTCCTCGAGCCTCGCCTCGATCTGCCGGATGTCGGTGAGCTCGGGCCGCGGCTTGGCGTCCTGCCCCCAGCCCGGGTTGAAGGTGAGGATGTTGGCCTCGAGCATGCCCTGGAACAGGCCGATCACCGTGCTGCCGCTGACCATGATCTGCCACCTGTCCCCGCCGCCCGTGGCCGTGAAGCCGAGCTTCTCGTAGAAGGCCTTGGAGGCGGCGATGTCCTTGACGGCGAGGCTGACCGAGAACGCTCCGAGCTGCATGGCCCGGAGCCTACACGAGCCCACAGTGCCCGGGTGAAATCGCCATCCTACGGGGTGGGTGCGGGAACGCGACGAACGGTTCCGTAGCGCCCGAGTCGATTCCAGCTCTGCATGTTCAGCACGCTCGCCCCGAGCACGAATGGCCTCGGCCAAGGAGCGCCCCTGGGTCCGAGCGCCGGGAGCTCGTGTCGGAGGCGGTCGGTCAGGCTCAGCAGCATCACGTCCGACAACGTCGACAGCTGCAGCAGCACCACGTACCGAACCGGCTTGTCGTGGTCGTGGGACCAGCGATAGATCCACGAGTCTCGGTACTTCCTCGCGAGATCGCGGACGAGCTCGTCACCCTGGAGCTTCTCGACGAAGCGCGCCTTCCTCTCCGGGGTCGCGCCCGTCTGATCTGGATCCCTTGACCTCCACGAACAGGTCGTGGTCGTCGTACTCCACGACGAAGTCCACGGCCTTCATGCAACGAGACAGCCGATGCTGCTGGTCATCGAACTTCGAAGCCATCGTGGTCCCGGCGAATTCGAAGACCAGCTCGTTCTCCGTGAGCGTGAGCATCAGCCGCCGAGGCTCCGTCGTACCTCGCGATCGTAGAGACCAGAGAAGGTCTCGGCGATCGCATTGTGATCCAGTCCCGCGAGGGAAGAAGTGGCCGAGCGCCGGACGAGACCCTCCTCGTCACGATAGAGGGCGTGGAAGCACAGGTCGTCCCCGTCCTTGGCCAACAAGTCGAACTCCTTGAGCAGCACGTAGTCGTGGGTGGCGATGAAGATCTGCACTCCCAGGCGTCGTAGCGCGAGCAGGATCTCGGCGAGTGCGCCCATCACCTTGGGGTTGAGATTGGCCTCCGGCTCGTCCCAGAAGAGCACCGAACCCCCTTGCAGCGTGCCGTTTTGGATGAGCAGCCACAACAGCGCCAGCTTCCGCATGCCCTCCGCGAGCAGCGAGAACTCCAGCTTGCCGTGCTTGTTGCGCAAGAAGAAGGTCTCGCCCTCCACGACGACCTTCCCCTCGATCGCTTCTTGCAGGCTGGAGAGGAGCTTCTTGCGGGTGGCATCCGGGGGACCGCGGAGGATCGGCAGGTAGGCCCGGTCGACGATGTCCGCGTAGATCTCCTCGAAGTGCACCTGCCGTGCGGCATACAGGGACCTAAACCCCGGCGCATTGGCGAGCATCTCCTTGACCGGGATGTACGCGCACTCGATGGGGGCCTCGGCCCACTTGCCGGCGCCCGTGACATTGCCCGTGTCGGGGCCCTTGGAGTGGTTACTGAACGCGAGGCCCAGCTTGGCTCCCTTGCGGTGGATCTCGACGCTCGCGTTGGTGCTGGTCGCCCTGCGGTGGGCGAGGCGTCCCAGTCGTCCCTCGTAGGGCATGAAGGTGGCGACGAGCTTCTCGGCGAGGTTGGCACGAGTGCGGCTCACGTCGCAGGCCGAGTAGGCGACCTTGAGCAGGTGGGTCTTCCCGGTGCCGTTGGCCCCGATGAAGACATTGATCCCCGGTGACAGCTCGACGTCCATGGATGTGAAGGTCGTGAAACCATCGAGCGTGATCTGGGAGAGTGTCATCGCGGGCTCCGTGAGGCGTGGAGACTCTACACCATCACTCGCGGAACGCCCGGTGCAGCGCGCGGGTGAGCGCGTCCACGTCGTCCTCGTGGCAGAACAGGGTGGCGCGCAGCGGCGAGGTGGCCATGGCCTTGATCACGATGCCCGCCCCCGCGGCCACCGAGCGCGCCCGGGCCAGCTGGGCCGCGTTGCGACCGATGAAGTCGCCCACCACACTGACCGCGCCGCAGCTCTCCTCGATCTCCACCTGGCCCATCAGCTTGAGCCGCACGGCGGCCCAGTCGGGCACGTCGGTGGGCGAGAACCACAGGTCGGCGATCTCGTGGTCGGCGTCGAGGTGCAGCACGGGCAGCGAGGCGTCGGCCGCCACCGCGAGCATGTGGTCCATGCTCTGGCTCACCCGCGCCCGCAGCCGCACCAGGTTGCGCACGCCGGTGACCCCGATGGTGGGGTGCTCGGCCTTGACCTGCTCGGGGGTGTCGATGCGCGTGCCCTCGCCGTCGCCCACGGTGGCGCGCGCCCACAGGGCGATGCCGGTGCGGCGGGCGAACTCCACCGACTCGGCGTGCAGCACCTTGGCCCCGTGCGAGGCCAGCTCGAGCATCTCCTCGTGCGAGATCACCTTCACCAGGGTCGCGGCGTCCACCACCCGCGGGTCGGCGCTGTACACCCCGTCCACGTCGGAGCAGATCTCGCAGTACTCGGCGCCCAGCGAGCCCGCCAGCGCCACCGCGGTGGTGTCGGAGCCCCCGCGCCCCAGGGTGGTCACCTCGCGCTTGTACGACACCCCCTGGAAGCCGGCGACGATCACGATCTTGCCGTCGTCGAGCTCGTCCTGCACCCGGTAGGGTCGCACGTCGATGATGCGTGCCCCCGAGTGCCGGCTGTTGGTGATGATCCCCGACTGCGAGCCGGTCAGCGAGATCGCCTCGTGCCCCAGCTCCTGGATCGCCATCGACAGCAGCGCCATCGAAGCCCGCTCGCCGCACGACAGCAGCATGTCGAGCTCGCGCCGCGAGGGCGAGGGCGACAGCTGCTTGGCGCGCGCGAGCAGCTCGTCGGTGGTCTTGCCCATGGCCGAGACCACCACCACCACGCGCAGGCCCTGCTCGGCGGTCGCGACCACGCGGCGGGCCACGATGCGGATCTTCTCTACGTCGGCGACGGAGGAGCCGCCATACTTCTGGACGACGATGGGCTTGGACATCGGCGAGCGCAGGGATAGGGCAGGTCGCGCCGAGGGACAAGCGATCCCGGGTGCGGGTGGATAGTGCGTGGCACATCGAGCACTTGGAGCGCCGGGGCGGCGCCGCGGCCGGCGCTGCCCTGGGGCGCAGTGAGGCCGGCGGGCTCGAGGGGGTGATCGAATCGGCGGCGAGCGGGTCTGTCTGGGCCGTGCCCCGTCGTCCTCGGGGCACGGGAGCTCGACAAGAAGATGCACATCAAGACACTGATGACCTCGTCCTCACTCGTCCTCGCCCTGCTTGCGCCGGCGGCCGTGATGGCCTCCGTGGGGTGGGACGACTGGGTCTCGGAGGAGAATGGCGGACCCTGGAGCCTGTGCTCGTACTCGAGCCAGGCGGTCAGCGGCTTCGACTGCAACGGGAGCTACTGCGACGACGTGCGGGTGCAGTGCCAGACGATGCCGGCGCTCGTGGTCGCGTTCGACTACAACTTCTCGGACTGGTACTCGGAGGAGAGCAGCGGGATCGGCAGCGTGAGCTCGGAGGGCTGGTATCGCTACGACGACGACAACAGCCACGTCTGCAACTACTCGGGGCAGTCGGGGATCCTCACCGGGATCCACTGCCACGGCAGCTACTGCGACGACATCCAGCTCGAGTGTGCCACGCCCAAGCGCTTCGCGGATGGGTGGTGGCAGCCGGTGGGGATGGTCGATTGCTCGTGGACGGGGTGGTACTCCGAGGAGCAGCCGCCGCTCACCTTTGCGACGGGGGCCAATCGCTTCATCACGGGGGTTCGCTGCGGGGGGGCGCACTGTGACAACAAGCGGTACTACGTCTGTAGTCTCGACGTTCCGGCCGATTCCTGTGGAGGTGAGTGTGGAGGCTCGGCGCCGTCTGGATGCTGGTGTGATGCTGCCTGCCAGAGCTACGGCGACTGCTGCGACGACTACACCAACGTCTGCCTACCGTGACCGAGGGTCGAGGCCCTCTCCCCATCCGAGAGGGTCCTCCAGGCGGTGTTCGAGAGCAACCGTATCGAACCCACTGCGAGCAGCAGGTTCTTCCAGGCAGTCAATTCCAGAGCAACTGTGTCGAACCCTGGATCAGTCAGGCCCACTGCGAGCAGCAGGTTCTTCCAGGCGGTCATTCGAGAGCAACTGTGTCCAACCGTAGATCGGACTGGTCCACTGCGAGCAGCAGGTTCTTCCAGGCGGTCAATTCCAGAACGACTGTGTCGAACCATGGATCGGACTGGCCCACTGCGAGCAGCAGGTTCTCTTCCAGGCGGTCATTCGAAAGCAACTTCCTCGAACTGTAGATCGGACTGGCCCGCGCAGCGCGGCAGGGGCCCGCTCGCGCGCAGGAGGCGACTACAGCCCACTCCAAGCAGCAGGTCCTCCCTTCGCCGACGAGCACGAGTGGGAAGGCGGCCGCGCGTTAAGCAGGTGCCCAGTCCGTGCACCGTACGCACCCAATCCCGACCGAGCCTCGCTTTACCCGGCTCGAGCACCAACGCTCGATCGGGTGGTGTCGGCGAAGGGCGATGAGGGTATGGGGTGACGACTGCAGGCGCTGGCGTGCTGCGGTGCAGGGACCGGCGTCTGTTTAACGCGCGGCCGCCTTCCCACTCGTGCTCGTCGGCGAAGGGAGGACCTGCTGCTTGGAGTGGGCTGTAGTCGCCTCCCTGCGCGCGAGCGGGCCCCTGCCGCGCTGCGCGAGCCGGTCCCCCATGGGCAGGTTGGGGAGGGGTCGGCACGGAGGGACGGGGAGAGTGGGGCGGGGTGGAGAGGGGAGAGTGGGGGGGAGAGTGGGGTGGGGAGAGTGGGTGGGGAGAGTGGGGGGGGGGGAGTGGGAGGGTGGGGAGTTGGGAGGAGGCGTATGCTGGGGGGTGCGGGACTTGGAGCAGTTGGGGCAGGTTCTTCGGCAGATCGATGGGCGGGGGTATGGGGCCTATCGGCAGATTGCGGGGGGGTGGGGGGATGAGGAGCTGCAGGTGGTCGTCGATCATGTGCAGGGGGATCCGTTTGCGGCGCCCTCGCGGGTGCGGGTGTGCTCGAGCGCGAGGGTGCATGGGATTCCAGAGGAGCTGCGGGCGTCGGCGGTGAGGCGGATGGCGGTGGCGGACTTCCTGCTGCGGCGGTTCGCGGGGGAGGTGGCAGGAGGGACCGATCGATCGGGGAGCGGGAAGTCGGGGGTGGTGGTGGTGGACGCCGGGGATGCGGAGATCCTGGTGCGGTCGGGGTGTGGCTTCGTGGGGGATGGGCTGGAGCTGCGGTTTCGGGCCGGGCTGCCGGCGCAGGGACGACGGGTGATGGGGCGAGCGGCGGCGCGGCTGCTCACGGAGGACTTGCCGCGGGCCGCCCGGGCGGTGCAGTGGTCGCGCCTGGATGGGGAGCGGGTGCGGCAGTGGGTGGAGCTGGTCGAGGACCACGAGCACCTGCAGGGGCAGCTCGCGGGGCGGGGGCTGGTGGCGTTCGTGCGCGACGGGGCGGTGCTGCCCCGGGCGTCGGGAGTGTCGTCGGCTCCGCTGAGGGGGGCGGTGGAGCTTCGCAGCCCGCCGTCGCTGCGGGTGACGCTGCCGACGCTGCACCACGGCGAGGTGAGCGGGATGGGCGTGCCGGTGGGGGTCACGCTGGTGACCGGCGGGGGGTTCCACGGCAAGACCACGCTGCTCGAGGCGATCCAGCGAGGGATCCATCCGCACGTGCCGGGGGACGGGCGGGAGTGGGTGGTGACCAGCCCCGATGCGGTGGCGCTGCGCAGCGAGGACGGGCGAAGCGTGGTGGGGGTGGACCTGCGGGCGTTCATCTCCGATCTGCCGGGGGGGCGGGACACGAGGGGGTTCACGAGCCCGGATGCCTCGGGGTCCACGAGCCTGGCGGCGGCGATCATGGAGGGGCTCGAGGGCGGGGCGACGGCGCTCTTGCTCGACGAGGATCGCTGCGCGACCAACTTGCTGATCCGAGATGCTCGCATGCAGCAGCTGGTGGCCCGGGAGACGATCACGCCGCTCATCGATCGGGTGCAGCAGCTCCACGCGGACGCGGGGGTGTCGACGGTGCTGGTGGTGGGAGGGAGCGGGGACTACCTGGAGGTGGCCGACACGGTGCTGCTGATGGAGGACTACCGGGTGCACGAGGTGACGGCGCGGGCACGCGAGGTGGCGGCGGGGCATCCCACGGGGCGTGCGGTGCTGCCTCCGCGGGGGGCGATCGTGCCCTCGCCCCGGCGGCCGCGGCTGCGCTCGTTCGATCCGCGTCGGGGGCAGCGGGCCAAGGTGCGGGCGCGAGGGCTGCGGGAGCTGCAGCTCGGAGAGCAGACGATCGACCTGGGGGCGCTCGAGCAGCTGGTGGACGACGGCCAGGCCCGGACGATCGGGGCGCTGCTCGAGTGGCTGTTCGAGCACGGGCGCGAAGGAGGCACGGTGCGCGAGCTGGCCGAGCAGGCGCTGGCCGCCGCGGACGAGCGGGGGCTGTACGCGCTGGGGCGGCTGCCCGATCTGGTGGGAGTGCGGCGCTACGAGCTGATGGCGGCGATCGATCGCCTGCGGAGCCTGCGGCTGCTGGAGGCCCGGTGATCGGGCGTCAGCCGTCGCAGGCCCGGACCGTCCAGCCCGAGCCGTTGCCGTACTCGTAGTCGGCGAGGTGCAGCGGCGTGGCGTCGTCGATGGTGATCATGCCCGAGCAGGTCACGTCGTCGGGGCCCTGGATCGCGCACGCCCAGTAGCTGCCGGGCGACAGCTCGAGCTCGAAGCGGCCGGAGTCGGAGACCACCGACGCCAGCTCGACCGCCTCGGGGTCGAGGGTGCCTCCGCCCACGTCGCCGCCGATCTGCGCGTCGCGGTCGTACAGGCCCACCATGATCCCGGAGGCGGGGCGCAGGCACTCCTCGGGGCCGCCCACGTCGCAGATGCGCTCCTCGGTGATGCCGAGCAGGCCCGCGTCGAAGGGGGCCGCGGCGCAGCGGGACGAGCCCTCGGTCCCGCCGCCGTCGTCCCCGCTCGAGGGACCGCAGGCCGCGGCGAGGGCCGCGAGCAGGGCGAGCATCCGACACCAACCACGCCGTTCGTCGTCGACCATCCGAGGCCGATGGTAGCGCACCGCGGGAGCGGCAGGGGCACCGCGGGGGCGATCGCGAGCCCAACCCCGTTTGGTGGCTCGAGCGGTGGTCCGCGCCCGAGAGTCGGCCCACGGGATCGACCGATCGTTCGATGGGCCGGCCCGGGCGGCGGCCGAGCGCAGGTCCTTCGCTCGACATCGCGGCGACCCGCGTGCAACAGTGGAGCGCGATGGTGGGCTCGACGATGGACGGACGCGACCGCTTCTCCACTTCCCTCGGGGTGGCCGCCCTGGCCCTGCTGCTGGCGCCGGAGCTGGCCTGCAACGGCGGCGGCGAGCAGAGCTCCGGCTCCAACTCCACCACCGGCCTGACCGGGATCCTCACCACTCCCGCCACCGACTCCAACGACGACGTGGCCGATGACGACGGCACGGGCGGGCGGCTCGACCTGGGGGGCGGCACCGACCTCGGTCCCAACGGCGGCGACTGCCCCGGCGGCGGCGGCACCGGCGGCGACGTGGAGTTCAGCTACATCTGGGTCGCCAACTCGCCGCAGGGCACGGTCTCGAAGATCGACACCATGACCGGCGTGGAGGTGGGGCGCTACGCCACCGGCCCCGCCACCCAGGCCGAGCCCTCGCGCACCTCGGTCAACCTCTATGGCGATGTGGCGGTGAGCAACCGCGGGGCCCAATTCGGCGGCTCGGGCGGGGTGACCAAGATCGCCGCGCGCCTCGACGACTGCGTCGACACCAACAACAACGGCACCATCGAGACCTCGACCGGGCCCACCGACGTGCTGCCCTGGGGCTCGGACGAGTGCGTGCTGTGGAACCTCCCGATCCCCTCCGACGTCTACGAGCACGGGCCGCGGCCCACCGCGTGGGAGGGCTCGGTCTCCAACAACGGCTGCGCCTCGCCCAACCCGCGGCTGTGGATGGGCTGGTACGACTACGCGGGCCAGCGCGGCGTGTTCCATCGCCTCGACGGGCAGACCGGCGCCATCCAGGACACGGTGGAGGTCACCCCCTGGAGCGGCCTCAACTACGGCCCCTACGGCGGCGCGGTGAACAAGGACGGCGACTTCTGGGTGATCGGCTGGCAGCTCGGCCCGCTCGTCCGCATCGACGGCGACACCCTGCAGGTGCAGCGCGTGGAGATGCCGGCGCCTCCGCTGCCCGATCAGCAGTGGTCCTACGGCATGTCGCTGGACCAGTACGGCAACCCGTGGATCGCCAGCGCGGGCGCGGCCGCGGTCTACGACGTGGCCAGCGGCAACTGGCAGTTCATCAGCACCGGCAACCAGAGCATGCGCGGGGTGATGGTCGACGCCGAGGACCGGGCCTGGTTCGCGGTGGATGCCGACGCCAGCCTGTTCGGCTGCGGCCTGGGCCTCATCGACGTGCAGGCCCGCACCCTGCTCGCGCCCACCATCCAGCTCCCCGGCTGCGTGACCCCGGTGGGGGTGAGCATCGACGTGGAGGGCTACGTGTGGGTCGTGGACCAGGGCAGCAACTCGGCCTACAAGGTCGACCCCGACACCTACCAGGTGCAGCTGAGCGTGTTCGGGCTGCAGGCGCCCTACACCTACTCGGACATGACCGGCGCCGGGCTCAACCTGGTGGTCAACCCGCCCGCGGGCTGACCACCCCGAGTCGCGCCGGGCTCCTCCGACGGCCTAGGTCTTCGACTCGCAGTTCATCATCCAGCTGATGCCGAACTTGTCGGTGAAGGCGCCGTAGTAGCCGCCCCAGAACATCACCTGCAGCGGCATGGAGACCTCGCCGCCCTCCGACAGCGCCGCGAACAGGCGCTCGGCCTCCTCGCGGGTGTCGGGCTCGAGGTTGATGCTCACGTTGGTGCCGACCACGAAGCCCGGCTGCATCGACGCGGGCACGTCGGTGCCCATCAGCACGTGCCCGCCCAGGATGGGCAGCATCACGTGCATGATCTGGTTGCCCTCCTCCTCGGACATCTCCGACGCGCCGGGGACGTCGCGCATGCGCATGGGCTCCCCGGGGAAGTCGGTGCCGAACACCGAGCGGTAGAACGAGAAGGCGGCCTCGGTGGTGCCGCAGAAGTTGAGGTAGGTGCTGGTGCGTGCCATGGGTTGCTGCGGGTCTGGACCCGTCGGGGCGCCGGGAATCATCGGTCGCGCGTCCGTCGTGCGCGTGCACGATCTCACTTGCCCCGCGCTCCCTGGGGGGAGCGCAGGTCCGTCCCTTCGCCGGGGCTCCGAGGCCGGGCTCAGATCTCGCAGTCGCCGTCGAGCTCGTCGTCGCACTCCGCCGCGTAGCCGAAGGCCTCGGCGCAGGCGTAGAGCTGCTCGATGGTCGAGGGCCCCACCTGGCGGATGGAGTCGAGGGCGAGCTCGGAGTCGATGGTGCGATCGTCGTCGGTGCCGTAGCGCTCGTCGGGCCCGCGGCGGTAGCGATCGATGTTGTTGGCGGCGTCGCTTCGCAGGCCGCACTCCTCGTCGAGCAGCTCCTCGCTGCTCAGCTCGTAGTCGGCGAGGAAGTCGACCAGGGCGTCCTCTCGGGGGCTGCTCAGCTCGGAGCTCGTGGGCTCGGGCAGGCCATCGGAGGAGACGTCGACGTGGTCGCAGCCAGACGAAAGGAAGGACATGGCCACGAGGGCCATCAGCGGACGGATGAGGAACATAACGAATCCCTGAATCGGCGACGGGTCCCGAAGGCACCGCCAGCCGGCCCCATGCGAGGGGGCTCGGAATGTTGTCGTCATGCGCGCGTCGGCCGTGCCCGCCGGACTGGCACGGATTCCTCGGCGTCCCGTTCACAGGCGACGCGCGGCCACCCCTTTTGTCGGGGTGGAGCCCACATGTAGCACGCCCGTAACGGGACGCAAGCGGATCGTGGGGGATCCCACGACCTTTTTCACCGACTTCGGCTCGACGCCGACGTCGGAGCCGACGCGCGCCTTCGCTCGCACGACCGCGCTCGAAGCCGCAGGGCGCTCGCGCATGCTCGCTCGCACGACCGCGCCCGAAGCCGCACCACGCTCGCGCATGCTCGCTCGCACGACTGCACTCGAAGCCGCACCTCGCTCGCGCATGCTCACTCGCACGACCGCGCTCGAAGCCGCACCGCGCTCGCGCATGCTCGCTCGCACGACCGCGCTCGAAGCCGCACCGCGCTCGCGCATGCTCACTCGCACGACCGCACTCGAAGCCGCACCGCGCTCGCGCATGCTCGCGCATCCGCGGCGAGGCTCGCGTGGTTGACAGTGGGATCGCCCACGCTGGCCTTGCCCCCGCGCCGTGGTCTGCTACTCGTGCCACCACGTCTGCCATGCCTCGCTCCTCGCTGCTCGTGCTCCTCGCTGCCTCTCCCCTGTGTCTCGGCTGTGACGTCGAGCCCGACGAGGGCGAGGCGCTCGGTCCCCTCGCCCTGCGCACCGGCGACGCCGAGGCGGGGCTGGTCGCGTTCCTGGCCGACTACGAGATCAGCACCCAGGCGGTGCTCGACGTCGACTGTGCGATCCGCAGCGACAGCGCCGCCTACATCGATCAGTACCGCCGCGGTGACGACCACGACTACGGCACCGCCGACGACCAGCTCATCGACTCCGAGGCCACGCTCGACTCGATCTACTTCGTGGGGCCATGGACGATCGATCGGCTCTACGAGTGCGCGGAGGCGTTCGGCTACATCGCGCCCGCGTGCGGCACGACGGGGAATTGGTCGGAGACCTTCGGCAGCGGCGACGACTGGGAGTCGCTGCCCCAGCCCATCGTGGACGAGATCGAGGCGTACTGGGGCCTGAGCTACCTGTGCAGCCCGCTCTACGCCAGCGGCAACGACTCGTTCATGCAGGAGGTCACGGTCCACTACTCCGACTGCGACGTGCAGACCTACGTGATCACCTGGGTGCACACGGTCGAGCCCGGCGTGCAGGAGATCCAGACCCACGACTACGACGCGAGCTTCGACCTCTTCGACGGCTCCTGCGAGCTCTGATCCGCGAGCGGTCGCCGACCCGACCCCGACCGTCGTCGACCCGCTCCGGTGGCCCACCGGTGGTCAGGGTGGTCCGACCACCCGTGGGCCACCCCGCGATCATGCGTCGGCCAAGCTCGCGAGATCGTTGCCCGCGCCCGACGGCACGGTTCTGGCTGGCAAGCCGGGCATGTGCCCCCCTCGCGTGCCCCCTCAGCTCTCGCTCCCCGTACCCATCGAGCCCTCCGCGGATCCGCTCGGCTCGCCGGCCGAGCGCACGCTCGCCCGCCTGCTCGCTCGCCTCGGCCACGACGCGCCCGGCGAGGCCCTGGTGCACCTGCGCTGTCCCGGCTGCGCCTGGCTCCGCACCCTGCGGCTGCAGGTGCCCGGCCGCGCGCGCCCGAGCCGAGTGGAGCGCATGCTGCCGCGCGTGCCCCTGCGCCACTGGGTGTTCTCGCTGGGCGAGTCGGCGCAGCCCCGGCTGGTCGAGCAGGCGGGGCTGCGCCGACGGGTCGCGCGGGCCTGCGTGTCCGCGGTGCTCGCCTGGCAGCGTCGGGCCGCGGCCCGCCACGGCGTGACCGGCCCGCTGCGCGGCGGGGCGATCACCGCCATCCACCGCGTGGGCGCAGCGCTCGACGCCAACGTGCACGTCCATGCCCTGGTGCTCGACGGCGTCTATGCCCTCGATCCCCACGCCGCGCCGGTCTTCCACCCCTTGCCGCCGCCGCGGCGTCGCGACCTGCGGCGGCTGGTGGCCGAGCTGCGCTCCACCATCGACGCCCTGGTCGCCCGCGCGGCCCGGCCCCTGCGGACGCGGACGCGGGTGGTCCAGCGCATGGTCGAGGGCCCCGTGGTCCGGCCCGTGGCGGCGCCCGGTGACGGCGTGGCGCTGGTGCAGCGCTGCGGCGAGCTCGACGTGCGCGCCGGACCGAGCGTGGCGCCCGACGACCAAGTGGTGCGGGCTCGGCTGTGTCGCTACCTCGGGCGCGAGCCCTTCGATCCCTCGGCCCTGGGCCTGGGCGCGCACGGCCGGCTGCGCTACCGCCTGGGTCATCCCTTCTCCGACGGCACCACCCACGTCGAGCTCTCGGCGGAGGCCCTGGTGCGGCGGCTCGAGCGGCTCGCGGCGGGCGAGCTGCGACCGCCGCTGTCGTTCCACGGCGTGCTCGCGCCAGGGGCCGTCGCCACCTGGGTGTGCGCCCAGCGGGCGCGTCAGCTCCCGCTGCTCGAGCCCTCGACGATCCAGCCCGCCACCGCGCCCGCGGCCCGGCCCTCGCCTCGCTCGACCGACGCCGGTCCCACCTGCCCGCGCTGCTCCACCCCCATGGAGATCATCGGCGTGGAGCCCGCGGGACGACGCGCCGCCTAGTCGATGACCCCATGGGGCCACGAATCCTGCCCGCCCCGGTGAATTGACGTTATCGTGGTCGCCGACCCGGGCCCTCGTCGACCGGGTGGCCGCTCCCTTCCGTGCTGCTCCATGCGTGATCGCCTTCGCGAGGTCCTGGCCATCGCCCTCCCGATCATCGGGGGGATGACGTCGCAGAACATCCTCAACCTCGTCGACACGGGCATGGTGGGGACGCTCGGCGACGAGGCCCTGGCCGCGGTGGGCACGGGCAGCTTCGCCAACTTCCTCGCCATGGCCTTCATCACCGGGCTGTCGGCGGGGGTGCAGACCATCGCCGCGCGCCGCAAGGGCGAGGGCCGCGACGAGGAGACCGCGGTGCCGCTCAACGGCGCGCTGCTGCTGTCGATCGCGTTCGGCGTGCCGGTGTCGGTGCTGCTGTTCTTCGTGGTCCCCAGCATCTTCCCCGTGCTCAACCCCGACCCGGCGGTGGTGGCCGCGGGCGTGCCCTACCTGCAGGCGCGGATCCTGGCCATGACCGCGGTGGGCATGAACTTCTCGTTCCGCGGCTACTGGAACGGGGTCAACCTCTCCAAGCTCTACCTGCGCACGCTGCTGGTGATGCACGCGGCCAACATCCTGCTCAACTGGGTGCTGATCTTCGGGCACCTGGGCATGCCGGCCATGGGCGCGGCGGGAGCGGGCGTGGCCTCGGCCATCGCCACCTACGTGGGCACCGCCTACTACGTGCTGCTCGGCCTCCGGCACGCCCGCCACAACGGCTTCCTGCGCGGGCTGCCGGGGCGCGACACCTTCCGCACCATCGGTCGCCTCGCCCTGCCCAACGCGGTGCAGCAGCTGTTCTTCGCGCTGGGCTTCAACGTGCTGTTCTGGATCATCGCCCACAGCGCGGTGGTCGACGAGGCCCACGCCACCGCCGAGGTGGCCGCGGCCAACGTGATCATCAACGTCACCCTGGTGGCCGTGCTGCCGGGGCTGGGGCTGGGGCTGGCCGCGGCCTCGCTGGTGGGCCAGGCGCTGGGCCGCCTCGATCCCGCCGACGCCAAGGCCTGGGGCTGGGACGTGGTGAGGATCGCCGCCGGCGTGATGACGGTGCTCGGCCTGCCCATGCTGCTGGTGCCCGATGCGATCCTCGGCGTGTTCCTCCACGACGCCCACACGGTGGAGCTGGCCCGCGGACCGCTTCGCCTGGTGGGCGCCACCATCGGCATCGACGCGGTGGGCATGGTGCTGATGAACGCGCTCATCGGCGCGGGGGCGGCCCGCAGCTCCATGGTGGTGTCGGTCGCCACGCAGTGGCTGTTGTTCCTGCCCGTGGCCTACCTGCTGGGACCCGTGCTCGGGGCGGGCCTGCTCGCGATCTGGATCGCCCAGGTGAGCTACCGGGGCCTCACCGCGGTGATCTTCGCGCACCTGTGGCGACAGGGCCGCTGGGCCACCATCAAGGTGTAGCTCGCTCGCTCCCCTCCCTTGCCGCGCTGGCGCGACTGAGCGACGCTTGGCCCCCCGATGCTCCGCCGAGGCCAGCGACTGGGCAAGTACCGGATCCGCAATCGCCTCGCGCAAGGTGGCTTCGCCGACGTCTACCGGGCCCACGACACCGTCGAGGGCGTGGACGTGGCGCTCAAGGTGCCGCTGGCCGACCAGGATCCCCAGGTGATCGAGGCCTTCCGCCGCGAGGCCCGGATGGCCTCGCGGCTCGAGCACCCCAACATCCTGCCGCTCAAGAACGCCGACGAGGCCAACGGTCGCTTCATCATCGCCTACCCGCTGGGCGAGGGCTCGCTGGCCGACCGCCTCGACAAGCGCCTGCCCCTGCCGGTGGTGCTGGCCTACGGCGAGCAATTGCTGATGGCGCTGGCCCATGCGCACGAGCGCAAGGTGATCCACTGCGACGTCAAGCCCGACAACCTCATCGTCTTCGACAACGAGACCCGGGTGCGGCTGGCCGACTTCGGCCTGGCCAAGGTGGCCGCGAGCACCATCGCGGCCTCGGCCTCGGGCACCATCGGCTACATCGCGCCCGAGCAGGCGCTGGGCCGACCCTCGGCGCGCTCCGACGTGTTCTCGGCCGCGCTGGTGATCTTCCGCCTGGTCACCGGCGAGCTGCCCGAGTGGCCCTACGACTGGCCGCCGCCCGGCTACGACCGGCTGGTCCGCAACGCGCCCGAGCTGGGCGAGGTGCTGCAGCGGGCGCTGCGGGTGGACACGCGCCGGCGCTACCGCGACGCGGGGCAGATGCTCGCCGCCTACCGCACCGCCCAGCGCAAGATCCTGCGGCGCCGCCAGTCCAAGGCCGAGTCGCTCGTGCAGCGCAAGGGCGGCCACCGTGACTGGCGCTCGGTCCGGCTGCGTCAGCTCCGGCGCATGCTGGGCCAGCGCCTCACCCTGTCGCACCAGTGCGGCGCCTGCCACCAGCCGGTGGACGAGCGCATGCGGGTGTGCCCCTGGTGCGGCACCGATCCCCTGGTGGCGGTGGGCGACACCTCGTTCCCCGATCGCTGCCCCCGCTGCGAGCGCGGGATCAAGCTCGACTGGAGCTACTGCGCCTGGTGCTACGGCCCCAAGATCGGGCCGCAGTCCGGCCGCCGCTACAGCGACCGCCGCTACGCCGCCGCCTGCTCCTCGTGCGGCGGCAAGCTGATCCCCTTCTCGCGCTACTGCCCCTGGTGTCACGTGCGGGTGCGGATCCGCTGGCCGCTGGTCAAGAAGGCGCGTCGCTGCACTCGCTGCGAGCAGCCGGTGCTCCCCAACTTCTGGGCCCACTGTCCCTGGTGCGGCGACGGCCTGGTCGAGCGAGGCACCCGATGAGCGAGATCCTCGGGGCCGACGACGATCCCCGCGAGGGCGCGCCCACCAAGGCGTTCGAGCGCCAGGTGGGCGTGCGTGGGCCGTCGCGCTCGCAGCTCGAGGGCGCGTTCGGCTCGGTGGTCGCCCATGCCGAGCCCGCGCCCCACCGCGAGCCCGACGACGTGTGCCAGGACTCCACCCTGGTGGTGCCCACCGACGACGGCCTGGTGCTCGCGGTCGCCGACGGCGTGGGCGGCTCGCGGGGCGGGGCCGAGGCCTCGCGCCTGGCCATGGACACCCTCTTCGATGCGCTCACCAGCGCCAGCGAGGCCGGGCTGCGCGAGGTGGTGATGGACGCGTTCGAGAAGGCCGACGCGGCGGCCCAGGCCTCCACCGTGGTGGGCAGCACCACCCTGCTGGTGGCCGAGGTGCAGGGCGGCGTGCTGCGGACCTACAACACCGGCGACTCCGAGGCGCTGGTGGTGGGCGGCCGCGGCAAGATCAAGCTGCGCACGGTGTCGCACTCGCCGGTGGGCTACCAGGTGGCGGCGGGGGTGCTCGACGCCGAGGAGGCCCTGCACCACGACATGCGCCACTACATCAGCAACGCGGTGGGCACCGGTGAGATGCGCATCGACGTGGGGCCCAGCTACTCGCTCGCCGCCCACGACACCCTGGTGCTGGGCAGCGACGGCCTGTTCGACAACGTGACCATCGAGGAGATCGCCGAGCTGGTGCGCCGCGGTCCGCTGGGCGACGCGGCCGAGGCCCTGGTGGAGCTGGCCCGCCGTCGCATGCGGCAGCCGGGCGAGGGCGAGCCGAGCAAGCCGGACGATCTGTCGGTGGTGCTGTTCCGACCGCCGCGCGGCCGCTCGCGCGGCTGAGCGCTCGTCGTCGCTCGCCTCTTTGCTCTCCTCGTGGAGCGCGGCACCGTCGGTCGAGCGCTTCACCTGCTGCTCTCCTCGTGGAGCGCGGCACCGTCGGTCGAGCGCTTCACCTGCTGCTCGCTCGTGGAGCGCTGCACCCTTCGTGCTCACGGGCGGCTCCCAGTTCCTCGGGGGGTGAGCGATGAGCACGGTGATCGGATCGGAGCTCGAGGAGCTCGAGCGGCAGGGCTACGGACGGGACGAGCCAGACCTCGGCGACCTACAGGAGCGGCCCGCCCGGGGGCGGACGGCGCGAGGACGCCCGCGGCGGCGGCGGGCTCGGCCCGCGGCGGACCCGTGGGAGCAGGGTTGCGAGGACTGGTATCGGCAGCTTCGGGTGATGCGAGCCGAGTACGGCTGATCGAGGGATCCTCGGAGGCCGCGGCTGATAGCATCGAGGGTGCATGGGGAGCACCTCGTTCGCGGCCTCCGAGGAGACCCTGGCGGGGGACGAGACCCTCGGGGGCTCGCGGCCGGCGGGGCGCAGCGAGCCCGCGCTGGCCCGCGGGGAATCGATCGGGCGCTACGTGGTGCTCGAGCGGATCGGCGTGGGCGGCATGGGGGTGGTGCACGCCGCCTACGATCCCGAGCTCGATCGCAAGGTGGCGATCAAGGTGCTGGTGCCCCGCGACGGCACGGGCCCGGAGCCGGTGGCCCGCCAGCGGCTGCTGCGAGAGGCCCAGGCGATGGCGCGGATCCGCCATCCCCACGTGGTCGCCGTGCACGACGCGGGGGTGTTCGGCGAGCGGGTGTTCGTGGCGATGGAGTTCGTGGAGGGCTCCACCCTCACCGCGTGGCTGGCCCAGCGGCAGCGCCCGCTGCGGGAGGTGCTCGACGTGTTCGTGCAGGCGGGCCGCGGCCTGGCGGCGGCCCACGCCCGCGGCCTGGTGCACCGCGACTTCAAGCCCGACAACGTGATGATCGGCGACGACGGCCACGGCCACCCG
Source organism: Myxococcales bacterium (assembly GCA_020633315.1). Classification (GTDB taxonomy): domain Bacteria; phylum Myxococcota_A; class Polyangia; order Nannocystales; family Nannocystaceae; genus Paraliomyxa. The sequence goes on along the minus strand of JACKDV010000023.1, from coordinate 52,337 downwards.
CGCGCCCAGGTGATGGACTTCGGGCTCGCGCGCGCGGCCGAGCTGCAGGAGGGCGAGGGCGAGGAGCACACCCTGAGCGACGACGAGGACCTGGGCCTGGCCCCCAGCCAGCCCATGTCCAACACGCTCACGCGGGTGGGCCAGGTGGTGGGCACGCCCCGCTTCATGGCCCCCGAGCAGCACCTGCGGGGCGCGGTCGATGCCCGCAGCGATCAGTTCTCGTTCTGCGTGGCGCTGTGGCTGGCGCTGTTCGAGCGCCACCCCTTCGGGGGGGAGACCCCGGCCGAGCTCGCCGGGCGGGTGATCGCCGGCTCGCTGGTCGAGCCGCCGGTGGTGCCGGGGGTGGGCGCGCGGCTGCGTCGGGCGCTGCGGCGGGGCCTGCAGCCCGAGCGCGAGCAACGGTGGCCGTCGATGGAGCCGCTGCTGGCCGAGCTCGAGCACGATCCCTCGCGCTCGCGCCGGCGCATGCTGGTGGTCGGGGCCGCGGTGGTGGTGCTGGGCGGGGGCATCGGCACGCAGCGGCTGCTGCACGCCCGGGCCGTGGCCGGCTGCGAGCGTGCGGGGGCGGGGATCGAGCCCGCCTGGGACGAGCCGGCGCGGGCCCGGATCCGCGAGGGCATGCTGGCCTCCGGGCTCGAGCACGCCGCGGACACCTTCGATCGCCTGGTGCCCTGGGTCGATCGCCGGGTGACGAGCTGGGCCGAGGCGCGCACCGAGGCCTGCCTGGCCGCCGAGGTCGAGGGCCGCTGGGACGAGGCGCGCGGGCGGGCGGCGGTGCGCTGCCTCGACGATCAGCGCGGGCGCCTGGTCGCGTTCCTCGAGGTGCTGGCCGAGGCCGACCAGGAGGCGGTGCACGGCGCGATCCCGGTGGTGGCCGAGCTGCCCGAGGCCTCGCTGTGCCTCGACGAGGCCCACCTCGCGGTGGTGCCCGACGCCGAGCGCGACGACCCCGAGCTGGCCGCCGCGCTCCTGCGGGTGTGGAGTCTGATGGAGGCGGGTCGCCACGAGTGGGCGCACGCCGAGATGGACGAGCTGCGCCCTCGCCTCGACGCGCTGGGCCGGGCGCCGCTGCGGGTCGACGCCGAGCTGCTCGACTCCCGCATCGACGAGGCCGAGGGCCGCTACGACGAGGCCGAGACGGGGTACCGCGGTGCCTTCGTCTCCGCCCTCGAGCTGGGCCGGGCCGACCTGGCCCGGAGCGCCTCGGAGCGCCTCGCCGGCCTGCTGGGCAGCATTCGCAAGGAGCCCAAGGAAGGCCTGTGGTGGCTCGACGTGACCGCTGGCCTGTCGCGGCGCGCGGGGGAGGACGATCGGGGGCCGGCCATGCTGCGCAGCCAGGAGCTGCGGGCTCGGCTCGAGCTCACCCGCGGCGAGCCGGAGCGGGCCCAGCAGATCGCCGAGGAGGCGCTGGCGGTGGCCGAGTCGACCCTGGGGGCCGATCACCCGCGGACCGCCTCCTTGCTCGAGGTGCTCTCGGTGGCGCACCGCAACCAGGCGCGCTACCAGCTCGCCGTCTCGATGGCGCGGCGCAGCGTGGCCGTGCGCGAGGCGGCGCTGGGGCCCCTGCATCCCGACGTCGACGACGGCCTGCAATCGCTGGGGGAGACCCTGCGCCAGATGGGCGAGGTGGAGGAGGCGCTGGCCGTCATGGAGCAGGCGCTCGCGCTGGCCGAGCGCCTCTACCCCCCGGGGCACTACCGGATCGCCCGGGCCGCGACCAACGTGGGCATGGTGCAGCAGGAGCTCGGGCACAGCGAGCTCGCGCGCGAGTACCTCGACCGGGCGATCCGCATCACCGAGGAGGGGCTCGGGTCCGAGCACCCCGATCTCGTCGCCATGCTCGTCAACCGCGGCAACGTGCACCAGAGCCTGGGCGAGCTCGACGCGGCCATCGCCGACTACGAGCGCGCGCTGGCCATCGCCGAGGCCAAGCTCGAGCCCGACGACCCGGCCCACGGAGTCATCCTGGTCGACCTCGGCAACAGCGAGATCCTGCGCGACCGCCCCCAGGCGGCGCTCGGGTACTACCGGGAGGCGCTCGAGCACTTCGAGCGCGAGCTGGGCCGCGAGCACCCCCACGTGTCGGTGGTGCTGACCAACCTCGCCAACCTGCAAGGAGAGCTCGGCCACTGGGACGAGGCGATCGCCACCCACCAGCGCTCGCTGGAGATCGTGGAGAAGGTCCACGGCCCCGACCACCCCGACGTGGCCTATGCGCTGGTGGGCATCGCCACGGTGGAGGTGGCCGCCGGTCGACCCGAGCGGGCCCTGCCCCTGGCCGAGCGGGCCCTGCGAATCCGCAGCGCGCGTGCGAGCTCGCCCCGCGATCTCGCCACGGCGCGCTGGGCGGTGGCGCAGGCGCTGCGGGCCACCCACGGCGACGATGCCCGCGCCCTCGAGCTGGCGACCGAGGCGCTCCGCTTCTTCGAGCAGGACCCGAGCAACGAGGCCCTCCCCGAGATTCGTGAGTTCTTGGGCGCTGCGGACGAGGTGAGATAGCGTCCCACCTCAATGGGCTCGAGCCGATGGCTTCGGCCCCGTCGGGGGCTCTTGCGCCTTGGATCAGGGCGTGGGCCGAGCATCGGGTCGGCGACTCGATGGCGGCTGTGGTCGCTCGTGCTGGTGCTCGGGGTGCTCGTCGCCGGCCCGGTGCGAGGGCAGCCCGCTGCGACGCCAGCCACCGATCCCAAGGACCCGGCTGCCGCGGGCTCCGCGACGCCGCCGACCGAGCCGAGCGCCACGCCCCCGGCGAGCGAGGACGGGCTGCGTCGACGGGCGCGGCAGATCCGAGAGCTCATCGCGGGCACCCTCGACGTGGAGGTCGAGCCCGAGTCGTTGTTCGTCATCGACCTCGGCGACCCGACGCAGGTGGGCCCGCACGGCGCCCGCCTGCTCGCGCTGCTGCAGTCGCTCGACCAAGCCGAGCCCGAGCCCGCGCCCGAGCCTCCGTCCCGCGGTCGCTCGCGACGGCGCGTCGAGCCGGAGCCGGAGCCCGAGCCGGCCCTGGAGACCCCGCGATCGCCCGCCGACGACTATGCCGACGCCCTGCGGGAGTACCTCGAGCTGAGCGCCGACGAGCGCCAGGAGGTGCTCGACCGTCACCTGCGTCGGCGTGCCGCGGCCAAGGCCGAGCGTGAGGCCTCGTCGCGGCGGGAGGCCCGGCTGGCCGCGGTCACCCGCACCGCCGATCGCCTCGAGGCCTTCTTGGCGGGCACCCTCGACCTCGACGTCGATCCCCACGCGCTGCTCGAGCTCGACCTCGGGGACGAGGAGGAGATCGGCCTGTCCCCCGAGCGCCGACGGACCTGGCCGCCGCCCCCCAGCCCTACCGACGGCACGCCCAAGGGCGACGCGCCCAAGAAGGAAGGCGACGGGACCGAGGGCGGCGCCAAGGGCTCGACGACCGACGGCGGGACCAAGGGTGACGGGACCGAGGGCGGCGCACCCAAGGGTGACGGGACCGAGGGCAGCGCGGCCAAGGGCGACGGGACCGAGGGCGACGCACCCAAGGGCGACGCACCCAAGGGCGACGCGGCCGAGGACGCTCCACCCGAGGCCGGTACCCCGCCTGCGACCCCGCCGAGCGCCGACGCCCTCGCGGTGGCCGAGGCCCGCCTCGACGAGCTGCGCCGTCGCTTCCTCGCCCTGCCCGAGTCCGAGAAGGCCGCCCACTTCGATCTCCACGCGCGTCGCCAGCGAGAGGCTCGCGAGGCCGAGGCCCAGGCGGCGGCCAAGGCCGAGGCCGAGGCCAAGGCCAAGGCCGAGGAGGCCGAGGCCAAGGCCGACCTCGGCGAGGAGGCCGTCCAGCAGATCACCAACGCCGAGGCCGAGGCCGAGGCGGCCGCCGCCAACAAGCAGAAGGCCGAGGACGAGGCCCGCCGCGCCCGCTCCGAGGCCGACCGCATCCTGGCCCGGGAGCGCGCCCGCCTCTACGACATCCAGCAGATCCAAGCCAACTACGAGGCCGAGATCACCCGCCGCCGATCGGAGCGCAAGGACAACCACGAGCGAGCCACCGAGCGCATCGCCGAGGTCAACGCGCTCCAGCAGGGCCCGCTGTTCGGCGCCGAGCTCGAGCAGGCCGCCGACGCCCTCTACGACGGCATCCGGACCGAGCTCGCCGCCACCCGCGAGCGCCTGCGCGAGGAGCTCCGCCGCGTGCGCGAGGCGGGCACCACCATCCCGGTGGTCGGCCAGGGCCTCGACGACGATCTCCCCGCCGGCATCGATCGCGGCGTGATCGTGGAGCTGCGCGAGACCCTGCTCGCCAAGGAGGCCGAGCTCACCCAGCTCGAGCAGGAGGTGGCCTGGGAGCTGGCCCAGGGCCTGCGCGACGACGTGGTCGCGCTCAACGTGGCCCGCCTGGCCCTGCTCGACATGGCCAGCCCCTCGCTGCGCGACGCGGTCACCGGCTTCGGCCCCCGCGGCATCGACCAGGTCCAGCGCGAGCTCGACCAGATCTCGGTCGAGCTGAGCTTCCACGTGCTCAAGCTGCCCCGCTACAAGGACATCCTGCTCGAGCACCTGAGCGCCTCCCCCATCGGCGTGTTCGTGGGCGTGGTGCAGGTGCTGCTGGCGGGCCTGGTGTTCCTGTGGTGGCGCCGTCGCTCGCCCGACCTGTTCGTCCGCGCCCGCCGCTGGCTGTTCCGTCGCCGCCCCGTGCCGCGCTGGGCCACGATGTCGCTCACCACCCTGTGGTTCCTCGAGCGGGTCCGTCGCCCGCTCGAGCTGCTGGTGCTCCTGTGGCTGCTGCTGCACCTCGCCGGCAACGTCGACGACCTGCCCGAGCTGGCGCTCTTGTGGATCGTGGTGAGCTGGATCCTCGTCGGCCTCGCGGTGATCCTCCTGCTCGACGCCCTCGCCGCCCGCGAGACCCGCTTCACCCGCAAGGTCACCGACACCTCGGCCCTGCGGATCCACTCGCTGCGGGTGGTGGGGCTCAACGTGATCGCGATCGGCATGCTGCTGGGCCTCACCGCCCAGATGGTGGGCAAGGGCGCGATCTACAGCTGGGTGCTCTCCACCTGCTGGGTGCTCACGGTCCCCGTGGTGCTCTACCTGGTGCACCGCTGGCGCCCCACCATCCACGAGCGCCTCACGCAGATCCCCGAGCAGGGGCCGTTCGTGAAGTGGGCGCTGGGCCAGGAGCAGGGCCTGAGCCGCTTCCCCGTGGCGGCCCTGGCCGCCGCGTTCCTGCTCGGGCGCGGCGTGGCCCAGTGGTTCATGCGCCGCCTCTCCGGCCGCGAGACCACCCGCCGCGTGCTCGCCTATCTATTCCGCCGCGAGGTGGCCAAGCGGGCCGCGGTCGCCAAGGCCGAGCAGGTCGAGCGGGTCGACGACGCCTGCTACTCCGCCTTCGATCCCGATCGCCTCGAGCCCACCCTCGCCGACGACGTGGCCGCGGCGGAGCTCGAGCTGGTCACCTCCCTCGTGGCCTCGCCGCGCCCCACCTTCAGCGCGGTGGTGGGCGAGCGCGGCATGGGCAAGACCACCTTCCTCGGCCGCCTGCAGGCGCGCGTGGGCGAGCGCTTCAAGGTGCTGTCGTGCCCCGAGGTGGGCCTCGAGGGCCTGCTGCCCGAGCTCGCCGCCCTCACCGGCGATCGCGAGCGCCGCGACGAGGCCCTCACCGCCGCCCTGCGCCAGATGGGCCCCCTGGTGATCGCCATCGACGACGCCCAGCGGCTGATCCAGCCCGCGATCCGCGGCCTGCGGGAGCTCGACCGCCTGATCGCGCTGGCCCGCGACGCCGGCGGCCAGGTCTCCTGGGTGATCACCATGGGCGCGGCCGCCTGGCACTACCTCAACCGGGCCCGCGGCGACCGGGTGTTCTTCGAGCAGGTGGTCAAGCTACCGCGCTGGTCCGAGGAGCAGCTCGGCGCGCTCATCCGCAAGCGCTGCGAGCAGGCCGGCATCACCCCCAGCTACGAGGGCCTGGTGGTCCCGCGCCAGGTCGACCCCCTCGGCCACGGCGGCGAGGACGATCGCACCGAGGCCGGCTACTACCGCCTGCTGTGGGACTTCTCGCGCGGCAACCCGGCGGTGGCCCTGCACGCCTACCGCGAGTCGCTGTTCGTCAAGCCCGACGGCACCACCGTGGTGCGCCTGTTCAAGGAGCCGGCCGCGGCCGAGATCGAGAGCCTCTCGCTGCCGCTGCTGTTCGTGCTGCGGGCGATCGTCCAGCTCGACCTGGCTCGCGAGCACGAGCTGACCGCGGCCACCCAGCTCCCCGCCACCGACGTCTCCGACGCGCTGCGCTTCTGCCTGGCCCGCGGCTACATCGAGCCCTACGACGCGGGGGTCCGCGTCACCTGGGCCTGGTACCGCACCATCACCACCGTGCTGCAGCGGCAGCACCTGCTGTCGGCCCCCAAATGAGCACCCCTCGCCTCGCCCCCGACCCTGGGCCCGTCCCTCGGCCCCCGCTCGCCCGGGCGGCCGGCGTCGTGCTGGCCGGCATCGCCACCCTCTCGTGGTCGGGCCCCGCCCGGGCCGCCGAGGAGACCAACCTCGAGAGCCTCGACCAGATCGCCCGCCTGGTGAAGTGGGGCGGCGTGTTCACCTCGCTGCTGGTGATCATCGGCGTGGTGGTGGCCATGCGCTTCCTCCACGACACCGTCACCGGCCTCAGCGCGCGCTTCCCCAGCCGGCGCCTGCTGCTGCAGAAGACCGCCACCATCGTCCAGTTCCTCGTCTACATCGTGACCGGCCTGGCCGTGATCGCGCTGAGCTTCCGCCTCACCGACAGCGCCCTGGCCCTCATCGGCGGCACGGTGGCGGTCTCGGTGGGCTTCGCCATCAAGGACGTGGTCGCCTCCTTCATCGCCGGGATCATGATCATGATCGATCGCCCCTTCCAGGTGGGCGACCGCGTGTCCTTCGGCGGCCAGTACGGGGACATCACCGCCATCGGCCTGCGCTCGGTGCGGCTGCAGACCCTCGACGACAACACCGTCACCATCCCCAACAACGCCTTCCTCAACGAGATCACCTCCAACGGCAACTACGGCGCCCTCGACATGCAGGTGGTGATGGACTTCCACGTGGCCCCCGACCAGCCCATCCGCCTCGCCCGCGAGCTGGTCACCGAGGCCGCGGTCTCCAGCCGCTACGTGTTCCTCGACAAGCCGGTGGTGGTGCTGGTCAACCAGGTGATCCTCGAGACCCACGTGGCGATCCGCCTGCGCCTCAAGGCCTACGTGCTCGACACCCGCTACGAGAAGGCCTTCGAGACCGACGTGCACCTGCGGGTGCTCGACGCCTTCGGGGCCGAGGGCATCGCCCCGCCCGCGGTGCTCCACCGCCACTGGTCCGACCTGGGCGAGGCCGCCGGCACCGTGCGTCCCTCCATCCGCCCCGTGGGCTGAGCCCGAGCGCCGCCATGGACTGGTCCTCCTTCCTCGAAGATCCCCTCGCCAGCCCCACCGTGCGCAAGCTGCTGATCGCGGTGGTCGGCCTGGTGGTGGTGTTCGTGGTCCGCCGCCTGGTCAGCCGCGGGCTCAGCCGCCGCATCGCCGACAAGACCACCCGCTACCGCACCCGCAAGCTGGTGAGCTTCTCCAGCTACCTGCTGGCCGTGATCGTGATCAGCACCGTGTTCGCCTCGGAGCTGGGCGGCCTGTCGGTGGCCCTGGGCGTGGCGGGGGCCGGCATCGCCTTCGCCCTGCAGGAGGTGATCGCCTCGGTCGCGGGCTGGATGGGGATCTCCTTCGCCGGCTTCTACAAGGTGGGCGACCGCGTGATGCTCGGCGGGATCAAGGGCGACGTGATCGACATCGGCGTGCTGCGGACCACCCTGTTCGAGATCGGCGACTGGGTGCGCGGCGACCTCTACAACGGCCGCGTGGTGCGGCTGGCCAACTCCTTCGTGTTCAAGGAGCCGGTGTTCAACTACTCGGCCGAGTTCCCGTTCCTGTGGGACGAGCTGACGGTGCCCGTGCGCCACGGCAGCGATCGCGCGCTGGCCCGCCGCATCCTCGACGAGGTGGCGCACGAGGTCACCGGCGCCTACGCCCGCGAGATCGAGGCCACCTGGCAGGGCCTCACCCGCGACTTCGTGATCGAGCCCGCGCGGGTGGAGCCCATGGTCACCATGACCTTCGACGAGAACTGGATGAGCTTCACCGTGCGCTACGTGGTGGAGCATCGCCAGCGCCGCACCATCAAGGACGCGCTGTTCGAGCGGATCTACGCGCGAATCGAGGCCAGCGAGGGCCGCGTGGGCATCGCCTCGGCCGCGCAGGAGATCACCCTGATGCGGCCCTCCCGGGTGGATGTTTCGCCGAGCAGCGTCCAAGATCGTCCCTGATGCTGCATGCGCGCCTGCTCATCGATCTGCCCCGCGAGCCCCTGCCCCGCTCCGGCGCGATCACGCGGCTGCTGCTGTCGCTGGTCTCCGACCCCGGCCCCGACGAGGACCGCGACCGCCTGCTGGGCGACGCGCTGGAGACCCTGCGGACCACCCTGCACGCCTTCGGCGAGGCGGGCGTGGACGACGTGGTGGTCCTGCGGGTGGGCGACGAGGTGATCTACGCCGACGACGAGCAGCGCCTCGACGACGCCGACCAGGCCCTGGCGCGGGTGGTGGCCTCGGGCCGGCTGCAGCGGGGCTTCGGCTCGCTGCGGGTGGTGCTCTCGCACCGCGGCGAGGGCCTGCACACCGTGGTGCAGATCGAGCTCGACGAGGAGGTGGTGCGGGGCCACGCGCCGCTGTCGGTCGAGCTGGTCGCGCGGATCTCCGCGCTGCGGGTGCGCGCCGACGAGGGGCCGGCCCGCTACCGCGAGCGCGTGGACGCCTGGCTGGCCGCGGGCGGCCTCGACCTCCAGCTCGAGACCATGGATCGGCTCACCCAGGCGCTGTCGGTGGCGCTCGCGGGTGCCTTCGGCTCGGTGGCGGTGCGGGTGGATCCGCCGACGCTGCGGGTGGTGGCGCCGGGGCCCGTGCAGGTCGCCCGCCTGCGCCACCTGGGCTTTCGCGCCCGCCTGCGGCCGCCCACCTACCGTCCCGTGCCCAAGGGCTGGCGACGCTCGGCCGCCTACGACCACCCGCACGTGCACTGCTTCTTCGACCCGTACCACGACCTGCTCAGCCTCGTGGTGGTCGACGCGCTGCTCGACGGCCGGGCCCCGGCCCGGCAGGTGACCGTGGTCGACCCCGACGCCACCGTGCTCTTCGAGCTCGACCACGGCCACGGGCGCCCCGAGTCGGTGACGCTGCCGGTGGCGCGGGGCCTGGTGACCCTGCTCGACGATCGCGTGGTGGTGGACGACTCGATCCCCGTCGCGGGCATGGACGTCGCCGAGGCCGGCAGCCCGCACGCGCCCGGCTACGGCGGCGAGGGCTGGGGCTGAGGCCAGCCGCGAGCGCGTCGTCTGGGGGCGCGGTTTGTCCCCTGGGTGTTGAGCGATATGCTCGTGGCGTGCACTTGCGCCACGCAAATGTCACCAACGTCCGGTCGATTCGACGGTTCCACTGGGACATCGCCGACGAGCTCGGCACCGAGGACCTCGCGGGGTGGCACGTGCTGCTGGGCGACAATGGCTCGGGCAAGACCTCCGTGCTCCGAGCGATCGCGCTGGCGCTCAATGGTCCCAAGCAGGCGCCCGCGCTCCGCCAGGATTGGAGCTCGTGGTTGCGACAGACTTGTGATCGGGCGGAGGTCAACCTGCTGTTCGTCCCTCATGAAGGATGGGACGTGATCTCGAGCGGGGCTCCTGCCCTGAAGAGAGGAGGGCATCCTGACCTGCTCGTCAGCCTCCTCCGCAAGGAACGCGAGGTCGACTTCGTGAAGGAGAGCGGAGCTGAGATCGGCCTCGACCCGAGCTTCCACGCATGGAGCGGCGAGCGAGGGTGGTTCTCTGCTTCGTATGGGCCCTACCGTCGTTTCAGCGGCGGCGACAAGGAGATGGAGAGACTCTACCATAGCTATCCTCGACTCGCGCGGCACCTGACGGTCTTCGGCGAGAATGTTGCACTGTCGGAAGCTACCGAGTGGCTACAAGGGCTCAAGTTCAAGGCCCTCGAAGCCGAGAAGATCGGACATGCCGACGGTGGTGACTCCGGGCGGCTCCTGCAACACTTGTTCGACTTCATCAATGATCCCCGACTACTCCCCCACGGAACCCGCATCGATGGCGTGACCTCGGACAGAGTGCTGTTCGTCGATGGGAACGACGTCTCGGTGTCTGTCGACGACCTGAGCGATGGGTATCGCTCGGTGCTCAGCCTCGCCTTCGAGCTGCTTCGGAATCTCGTCGCGGAATTCGGGGCCGAGCGGGTCTTCGACTCGGATCCAGCGACGATCGCGGTGCCGGGAGTGGTCCTCATCGACGAGGTCGACGCTCACCTCCATCCGCACTGGCAGCGCCGCATTGGCCAGTGGTTCACGGAGCGGTTCCCGCGAATGCAGTTCATCGTGACCACTCACAGCCCGCTGGTCTGTCAAGCAGCCGAGCACGGCACGATCTATCGACTCCCGCGGCCAGGTTCGGACGACGATGGTGGCTTCGTTCGCGGGGCGGAGCGGGAGCGACTGCTCTACGGCAACGTGCTCGATGCGTACGAGACCAGGAGCTTCGGCGTGGTGCCCACTCGATCCGAGTCGGGGCACAAGAAGCTGGAGCGACTGGCTGCGCTCAACCTCCAGGCGCGTGCTGCTCCCCTCGATCCCGAGGAAGAGGAGGAACGAGAGCAGCTCCGCATGATCTTGCCCACGACGTCTCGCCGTGAGACCGCGCCATGATCCGAGTCGAGGACCGGCCGCTGGCGCGGGCCACCGCCGAACGCCTCAGTGCCTGGCAGGCCGAGCTCGACGCCGTCGACGACTACGAACGGCGGGTCGAAGCTGCGCTCGAGGCATACCGGCTCAGATCCCGGACGAAGGTCTTCGAGGACGTCCGCTCTACGCTCAGGTCGATGTGTAGCGGGCTCGAGCGCTGCGGGTACTGTGAGGACGGGCCCGCACACCACATCGAGCACATCTGGCCCAAGTCGCGGTATCCAGAGCGAACGTTCGTGTGGCTCAATCTCCTGTTTTGTTGCGGGGACTGCAATGAGCGCAAGAACGATCGCTTCGCCGTCATTCGTGAAGGCACCCTGCACGAGCTCCCCAGGCAGACGAAGGGACGCCGCACCCCTCCTCCCCAGGGTCAGCCTGCAATAGTGGACCCTCGCCGCGAGGACCCCCTCGAATTCCTCGAGCTCGATCTCGTCGACACCTTCTTCGTCGAGCCGCGGGTTGGCCTCGACGAGCGTTCGAGACTCCGGGCGAGGTACACCATCGACGTCCTCCAACTCAATCGACGTGAGGTGCTCGTCGAAGGCCGTCGAGACGCGCTCCGCGACTATGAGCTTCGGGTCCAGGACTATGCGTCACTCGGGCCAAGAGCACCACAAGGACAGAGGGAGAGATTGCTCCGGGAGATCGCCAGGCTTCGTCACCGCATGGTTTGGGAGGAGATGAAGCGCAGTCCTGATCTCGTCGAGGGCCTGCGTTCCTGCCTCGAGTCTGCGCCAGAGCTGGCTTCGATCTGAACGCGCCCGGCTACGGCGGCGAGGGTTGAGGCCAGGGGCCTGTCACCGTGCTCCTAGCGAGCGCGGGGCGACAGGGGCAGCCGCGCCGCCGGGTCGCCGAGCAGCACGTACCCACGCAGGTCGTTGCGGAGCATGAACGCGTTGGCGCGGCGGCGGGGGTCACCCTCCCAGGGGCGGTGGCGTCGGAGCGCCGTGGCCTCGGCCTCGTAGTCGAGCAGCAGCTCGTCGTTGACCTCGCGGAACGATCGCATCAGCGCGTCGAGGGCCACGCCGGCCCGGCTGCCGCGGACCATCGCCCGCAGGCAGCCGAAGATGCGCTCGGGTCGGCCGCGGCCGTGCTGCTGGGCATCGAGGTAGGCGAAGGTCCACGCCAGATCCACGTGCCCCACGATCGCCAGCGGGCCCTGCGGGTTGGCCAGGGCGGCCAGCGGCATGGCGGCCAGGAACGGCGGCTCGCCCGGGCGGGGCAGCAGCTGGTGGATCCGCTCCACTCGCTGGGCGTAGGCGTCGTGCTCGAGCAGCTCGGCCAGCCAGGGCTCGAATGCGCTGTGGCTCGGCGTGCCGGCGGCGAAGCAGGCGACCATCAGCCACAGGCCGCCGGGAAGCAGCGGACCCTCGCGCACCGCGTCGGCCCCGAGCAATCGATCGAGCAGCGACGGAGACTGGGCGCCCACGATCAGCGCCCCCTGGATCGCTCGCCGCTGCGCGGGGCTCGGCCAGCGCTCGCGCCCGGCGGCGAGGCCATGGCCCAGCGACAGGAGCACCGCCGGCTCGGGGCGTTGCAGCGCATGCACCAGCTCCGCGACCGTGCGGGCGGCGGGCAGCTCGGCGATCTCGGCCGCGGGGAACGACGAGCGCGCCTCGGCCAGCGCGCGGCAGGGATCGATCAGCAGCCGTCGGCCGTGGGCCGTGGCCTCGGTGCCGTCGTCGGGCGTGAAGAACAGCAGGTCGGGCTGGGTGCGCGGGCTGGGCGAGCTCGCCCAGCGGGCCACCTTGTGGGCGTAGGCGGCGAGGCCCGCCGGCTCGGGGGCGTGCAGGCGGCCCACGAAGGCCACGCTGGACAGGGTGTGCTGTAGCTCCAGCGACAGCTCGTCGAGCTCGCCCACCAGCAGCAGGTAGCGCGGGCGCTCGGGCTCCGGCTCGCCGCGCCACACCTCCTCTCGCCAGCGCAGGGCCTCCTCGTAGCCCGCGCCCAGCGGGGCATTGCGATACTGGATGACGAGGGCGCCCTGCTCGGCCGCGCGCAGCTCGAGCAGCGGCGCGAGGGCCTCGAGCGCCGCGTCGCCGGCCTTGCCCGGCGCGACCACGACGGCCCAGCGCTGCTCCTCCAGATCGTTGGGATCGGCATCGGGTGCGTCGAGGTGCAGCTCGTCCACCCCGCGCGGCACCTTCGTGGGTCGCTGGGCCAGGCCGGCCGCCGCGGCGGGCAGCGGCCGCTCCAGCACCGGGCGCAGGTCGAGCGGATCGGCGAGCAGCAGGCCCAGGGGGGCGTCGGGCGGCGACGATTCCGGCACGCCTCAGAACCGCCCCGTGAGGGTCAGGCCCACCGCGTGGGGAGAGACGGCGGCGGAGAGGCGAGCCTCGCGATCCCGGTGCTTCTTCCGCTTGGTGAGGTAGTCGATCGTCCACACCGTGGCCGAGAGCGCAAGGAACCCGCCGGCGAGGGCTCCTCCGACCACCATGCGGTTGCCGTGGGAGCCGCGGTCCTTCCACTTCTGGATGGCGTCGTACTGCTCGGCGCACGACGGCCGCAGGTAGGGGCACGGGGCCGCGCCGGAGCCCGGCAGGCGGTCGAGCTCGACGCGCGCCTTGGTGCTGAGGACGATGCCCCCGCCCATCACGAGGAACGAGGCCCCGGTGGCCGCCCACAGGAGCTTGGCGCCCAGGGGGAAGGGCTCCTCGGGCCGGGGCGTGGCCGGGGTCAGGGCTTGCTCGAGCTCTTGCCGCGCGTTCGTGCGGACGATCTCGTGCTCCGCCGTCGACAGCGGCGCGTGCAGGCCGATCTCCGCGTGGAGACGGAGCCTCGTCTCCTCGAGCTTGGACAGCGCCTCCTCGTCGAGCGGATCGAGCCGACCGATGCCCCGGTACACCTCGCGCTCTGCGTCGTGCAGGTGCGCCCCCGCGGCGTCGTGGAGCGCCTTCCATCGCCCGAGCGACGCCTCGAAGCGGAGCAGGATCTCCTCGCGTGCCTCGGGATCGTCCACCGTGAACGAGACCCGCCTCGCGACCCCGAGGGCGGCGCCGCGGTTCTCGGCCATCCGCGACTCCACGTCGGCCAGGCCCTCGTAGGCGGCGACGATGCGCTCGATCGCATCCACACGGGTCAGGGCGTATCCCTCGGCGGGGAGCTGCTGGTACGCCGACCCGAGGAGCTCGAGCTCCTGCTCCCGCATCGCGTGCTCCTGCTCGAGGAGCTCCAGCTCCTCGAGCAGGGCCCCCTCGCTCGCCTCGAGGCCCTCGAGCGTGGTGATGCGAGCGTCCTTGGTGGCCTCGTCGGTGTGGGCACGCTTGGCCGCGGCCCTCTTCTCCTCTGCGCCCCTGCGCAGCTCCTCCGCGCTCAGGTAGGCCGAGGCCCACTCGTGCAGCGGATCGGGGGCGTCGGCATCCTCGGGCGAGGGCTCGGCCGGCGGGCTCGCCTCGGGGGCCGGGCTCGCCTTCGCCGGCGGCTCGGAGGCGATGGCCAGCCCGGGCCGCCCCGCGCCCGCCAGCCCGAGCAGCGCCGCCAGCCCGAGCCGCCATCGACGGCCACCTCGGCTGCGGCTCATCGCGACCCCCGATCGACGGCCGCGTCGCCGCGGCGCATCGGGGGGACGAGCTGGCACGCCGAGCTGCAGCCGTCGCCGTCCTCCTCGTTGCCGTCGTCGCACTCCTCGGCCGCCGGGTCGAGCAGGCCGTCGCCGCAGGTGTTGAGCATGCAGTTGGCCAGGCAGGCGTCCTCGTCGACCTGGTTGGCGTCGTCGCACTCCTCCATGCCGAACCACAGCACGCCGTCGCCACAGCGGGCCAGCTCGCAGTCCACACAGGCGTCGTTGAGGTCGAGGTTGGCGTCGTCGCACTCCTCGGTGGCCTCGCGCACCCCGTTGCCGCAGACCGAGGCGGTGCAGATGCCGTCCTTGCAGGCGAGCTCCTGGTCGTGGCGCTGGGGCACCTCGCAGTCCTCGTTCTCCACGCAGGGCTTGCCGATCATGGTCTCGTCGGTCAGGCACGCCACCGTCGAGACGAAGCTGGCCACCAGCACCACGAGGATCCTCGTGCCCGGCCCGCTACTTGCTCGCATGGGCCCTCTTTCCCGAGTCGATGAGCGCATCGATCTCCTCCTGGGTCCTCGTCGTGGAGATCGTCGCCCTCATGCGCGTCCACAGATCGCGCTCGTTGCCGACGAGCACGTCCCACACCATGAGGTTGTCGTCCTCGCCCTCGAGGCCCACCACCACGTGGTCGTCGTTGGGGCCGAACACGGCGCGCAGGGCCGGGGAGCCGTGCCCGAGGGTGAGCTCCCGGCGGCCCGTGGCCACGTTCCACAGGGTGACGGCGCCGGAGTCCGACGCCGTCACCACGCGGAGCGTGGCGCTGCGGGATGTCTCGTGGTTGAACTCGGCCCAGCGCATCGGCGCGATGCCGCCGTCGAGCCTCGCGATCAGCGTGCCCTCCTCGGCGTCCCAGACCCGGGCCGTGCCGTCCCAGGACGCGGTCACCACCCGCTGGCCGCCGTGGTCGAAGGCCGCGGAGTAGACGGAGCCCTGGTGGCCCTCGAGCACGCGCGCCTCGCCCCCTCCCTCGCGCGGCCAGATCTTGGCCCGGCGATCGTCTCCCACCGTGACCACGCGGCTCCGGGAGGGGTCGAGCACCGCGTAGCGGATCGTGCCGTCGTGACGACCCACCACCTCCTTGGAGATCGTCGAGCCGCGCGCGATCGTGAAGAGCTGCGCGGTGGAGCCCACACCGGTCAGGACCAACACAGCGTCGCCCTCACGCGCGACGCTCGCGAAGCTCGTCTGCGCCTCGAGGTCGAGGTCGATGACGCGCTCGTGCTGCCAGCCCTCGGGACCGCGGTGCCACTGGTGCACGTGGCCATCGGTCGAGACCGCGTGGAGATCCTCGCCCTCGCCGGCCATGGAGATCCCCACCAGGGGACCCTCGTCGTCCGCCACGGGACCGGGCGGGAGCGCCTCCATTGCCCACTGCTCCTCGGGCTCCTGCGCGGCGCCGGGGTAGGTGCTCCGGTGCCACACCGCCACTCCATCCCGGGAGAGCGAGGCGACCCGCTCGTTCGCGAACGCCAGGCCCCACACGTCGCCGGAGTGGTGGCTCAGGGGCTTGGAGTGGATCTCCGGCTCCACGGGCCAAAGTCGCACCGTGCCGTCCAGGCTCGCGGTGGCCAGCTCGGGGCTGGTGGGCGAAAACTCCAGGTCGACCGTCGGCCCGTCGTGCCCCCGGGCGATGCTCGACAGCCACGCCCGCTGCCGCTTCATGTCGACGTACCAGACCCCCACGTCCCCGTCGCGATCCGAGGCGGCGACGAAGCCCCCCACCTGCTCGTCGAAGCTCGGGCTGATGCGCACCTCGTGGAACTTGGCCCCGTACGGGCCGAAGCTGAAGTAGCGGGCGTCGGCGGGGTCGTTGGCCAGCAGCCAGATGTTCACGTGCTCGTCGCGGGACGCGGTCACGGCCACCCGACCGCGCAGGTCGATCGAGTACACGGCGTCGCCGTGGGTCCACGGGCTGAGGCAGGCTCCATCGTTGGACGAGCGCAGCTCGAAGGCTCCGCTGCTGCGGGCCGCCGTCAGCCACCGACCGTCCTCGCTGAAGGCGAGGTCGTTGACGGTCCCCTCGTCGCCGGTCCCGCACGAGGGCAGCGCCGTGGGCTTGGTCTGGTGCCAGAGCCGGGCGCACAGGGTGCCGTCGCCCGTGCCCCAGGCGATCGACCCGTGCTGGGGGTCGAACGCGAGGGCGCGGGTGGGCTCGGCGGTCGCCGAGCAGCGCAGCCGCGAGGGCTCCGGCTTCGAGCCGTCGAGGGTCCAGGTCACCACGCTGCCGTCGCTGCAGCCTACCCCCAGCCGCCCGCCCGAGGGCTCGAGCTCGATCGCGGTCGCGCGCGAGCAGCCCGGGTCCTCGAGCTCCGTGGAGGAGGCTCCGCCGTCCCTCCACAGGGTCACGTGGCCGTCTCGGGACAGCGAGACCAGGCCGTCCGCGCAGGCGGTCGGCGAGGGGCAGTAGGCCACGTCGACGGGCGGGTCCTTGGGTCGATCGGAGAGGAGCCTCGGCTCGGGCGCCTCGCCGTTGGATCCCTCGATGGGCCACAGGCGGAGCGTGCCGTCGCGCGAGGCGGTGGCGAGGCGGCGGCCGTCCGGGCTGTATGCCAGCGCGACCACGGGCCCGTCGTGCGGCAGGGCGAGCCGACTGATCGGCTGCTGGAGGACCTCTCCGGCCAGCACCTTCCACTCGGAGGTCCGACCGGAGGGCTCGACGGTGAGCAGCAGCTCGAGCGCATGGGTGGGGTTGGTGGGCAGCACCCGGCGCGCGGCCACCAGCAGCAGCGCGTTGCGGGCCTCCTTGGCCTTGTCCTTGGCCTGCTTCTCGGCCTCCCGAGCCGCGCGCCGCTCGTGCTCGGCCTTCGACTGCTCCTGGGTCGCCCGCTCCCGCTCCAGGTCGGCGATCTGCTGCGCCCGCCCGGACTCGCTGCGCTCGTACATCGCGATCGCCCGCTCCCACCGGGCCCGGGACTCGCTGCGGTACGCGTCGTTCATCGCGGCGACGGCCATGTCCTCGTTGTCCTCGGCCCGGCTGCGCTCCTGCTCGGCGAGCTCCTGGGCCGCGATCGCCTTGGCGCTCGCGGCCTCGGCGAGCTCCTGGGCCGCGGTCGCCTTGGCGCGCTCCGACTCGGCCACGCCCGCCTGGATCACCGCCACCACCGCCAGCACGGCCGAGATCCCGAACAGCGCCGCGTAGCGCCGCGTCTTCTTCCGGGCGGCCCGCAGCTCCTCGCGCCGCCGTTGCTCCTCCTCGGCCAGGCGTCGCCCCTCTCGCAGCGCGAAGACCTTCTCGGCCAGCGAGTCGTGGCCGAGCTCGAAGATCCGGCTGCCCTGGTGCTGCTCGGCCCGCAGCACCGCGGCCTCCTCGAGCTGCTCGAGGATCCGCTCCACGTCGCGCCCCGCGAGCGCGGCCTTGGCCTCGTCCTCGGTCAGCAGGGTGCGATGGCCCTCGGCGTCGATCAGGTGCTCCTCGAAGAGCGTCCGCACGGCCTGGGCGTCGTCCCCCAGGGCGTCGAGGGTCTCGCCGAGGTGGTTGTCGAGGATCTCGTGCGCGAGCGCGGGCTCGAGGCGGCGCCGGCCGCTGGGCTCCACGTGCTCGAGCCACAGCCGGCGAAAGACGATCTGCACGTAGGCCGCCTGCGCCTCGGCGTCGTCGCCCGGCTCCTCGCCGCGCACCCGCATCTCCGTCACCACCGCGCGGACCTCGTCGGGGTCCCACTCCAGCCGCGGCCGGCCGGCCTTGGCCGCGGCCTCGACCACCGCGCCGCTCAGGTCGCCCACCGTCAGCGGGTGCACGCGGAAGCCCTGCTCGAGCAATCGCGGGTGACGCTTGCCGCGGTCGCGGAAGCGGCCGAGGTAGTCCTCCCGCAGCGCGAGCACCACGTGGTACTCGGCGCCGGGTCGCAGCAGCAGCGCCTCGAGGGCCTCGAGCAGCTCCTCGAGCTCGCCGGCCTCGCGCACGGAGAACAGCAGCTGCTCGAGCTGATCGAGCAGCAGCACCAGGGGCCGATCGGATTGCATCTCGACCTGCTCGACCACCTCGTCGAGGGTCATGTCGGCGGGCAGGTCCTGCAGCCCCAGGCTCTCCTCGAGCGCGGCCTTGATCCGCTCCCGCGGTCGCTGCCGCAGCGGCCAGGTGTCCACCCACACCAGCCGGAAGCCGCGCTCGGCCGCCAGCCAGGGCAGCACCGCCGCCTGCATCAGCGACGACTTGCCCGAGCCCGAGGGGCCGTAGAGCGTGGTGCAGCGGTGCGCGAGGATGTGCCGGGTGAGGCGGACGAGCATCGTGCCGCGGCCGAAGAAGCGCGCGCCCTCCTCGGCTCGGTAGGGCCGCGGACCGGGGAACGGGTTGAGCCGCTCCTCGGGGGGTGGCGGGGTCTCGGCGGCGGACAAGGGCGCTCTCGGGATCGATGGTAGTGCGGGGCCCCCGGCGCGGCCCCGCAGAGATTACGCTCCTTGGCGGAGCACGCGCGGGGGCGGCATCGCATCGAGCCACGCGGCGAGCTCCTCGGACGAGGCGGTCACGCAGTCGATCGCCTTGCGGCCGGGCAGCCCCTGCCCGTTCTCCCACAGCGACTCCTCGTTCTCGGCCGGGTTGGCGATGGCGAGGCTGCTCTCGGGCAGCCGCTCGAAGAAGCTGTGCAGGATCTTGCGGTGGTTCCAGGGCACCAGCGAGGTCCCCGTGATGAGCCACGGGCGCTTGAGCTGGAGCGAGGCCTCGATCGCCTCGTACAGCCGCGGCTCGTGCGAGAGCATCTCGGCCAGCGACTGGGCCTCGAACAGGTAGTGGTCCTCGGTGGTCAGCGCGCGCTCGTAGTCGTTCTCGGGCGTGTAGCCGCGGTACGGGCGGATCACCACGTAGTCCCGCGACAGCTCCAGCGAGTCGGTGAGCGTGTCGATGGCGTGGGACCCGATGACCTCCTCCCACGCTCCGTCCTCGGCGTCCCAGCGGAACAGGTGGGCGGACTCGTTGGCGAGCGGGCTCGGCTGGGCCACGTAGATCCCGGCCTCGGGGTGGGCCCGGGCGATCGCGTTCTCGAGGTAGGGGTGGCGCAGCAGCGTGAGGTGCACGCCGGGGGGCAGCACCCGCGCCAGCGACTCGACCAGGCGCGGCGGCTCGATCTCCTTGAAGTGCGCCTGGAACTTCTTGTCGATCGTGCGCACGTCGATGAGCAGCGCGGCGCGCTCCATGAGCGCGCTGGTGGACGAGTGGACGACCTTGTCGCCCACGTCGCCGCGCTTGGCGAGCTCCTCGAGCAGGAGCTGGCGCAGGCGCTCGAGCGACTCCTCGCTCTGGCGCCACATCGGGTCCTGCTTCCAGCGGTCGCCGAGCAGCAGCGAGAAGCCCTTGTCGCCGCCCACCAGGTCGCGCAGCTCCGCGGGCAGCGGGCGGGCGAGCGGCGGCGTGGCCGGAGCGGCCGGGCGCGGCCCGGCGGCGGCGCGCCCCGGGACGTCCTTGAACTCGAACAGCGACGGGTTGTTGGTGCGGAGGAACAGCACCGGCGAGAAGGCCTCGGCGCTGCCGCCCTCGTGCTCGAGCAGCATCAGGCGGGCGTGCTGCAGCGAGGCCGCCACGTCGCCGCGGGTCTGCCCGCTGCTGACCAGGGCCTCGTAGAAGTACGAGGAGAAGCGCCGGGCGACGGCGGCCCGCACCGGCCACAGGTGGGCGAGGACGGCATGGATCCCGCTCTTGGCCGCGAGCAGCTCGGCCGCGCTGCTCAGGTCCCCGCGCCGCGCCCCCTCGCAGGACTCGAGCACCAGCAGGCGGACGGCCCCCTTCTCGTACTCGATGAGCTTGGCCAGCGCCTCGGCCGAGACCAGCCCGCCCGGCTCCTCGGGATCCTCGGCGAGCTGCAGCATGGGCAGGTCGCCCGCCCGGCCGTGGCCCACGTAGTGGATGATGTTCGGCTGCTTGCGGATCCGGGCGGGCAGCTCGTCGAGCTCGGCGTCGGGGGGCACCAGCGCGGGCAGCCACTCGACCTCCCCCGAGTCGATGCGCGGGCCGATCGCCTCGCGCAGGCGCTCGGGGACCTCGGGGCCGAGGTGGCTGATCGCGAGGAACCGGAGCGCGCTCGAGATCTCGCGGGTCTGCATCGGCCGCGCCGTGGCGACGCAGCGGGTGGTGAGGATGCTCGGCGAGGTGCCCCAGTAGCCCCGCGGGTGGTCGGGCTCGCAGACGGCCTCCCACGGCACCGCGGCCAGCCGCGATCCGATCGCGTGGATGCGGACGAGCACGTCGCCGTCGCGCGGGGGCAGCCCCAGGTCGGCCTCCCGCAGCGCCCGGTGCAGCTCCTGGGCCTCGGCCGTGGTGGCGCGATCGAGCGGCTCGCCGCGGGCGGCCGCGTCGGCGACGGCGTGGGCGAAGGCATCGAGCCGCGGCAGCGTGAACCCCCGGCCGAGCGGGCGCGGATCCACGATGTCCTCGGCGCTGCCCTGCGCGTCGACCCACACCTCGTCGCCCTGGGGTCGCGCCGAGAGCTGGAGCGATCGAGAGGCCACTGTCTAGCGTCCTCCCCGTACGGATGATGGCCCGCCCACGAGGTCGATCATCATCGAGCACCACTATAGGCCCGAGATCGCGAGGGGGTCCAGCGAGGCCGCGGTGGTGCCCTCGCTGGACTCCCCACCTCGCGGCCGTTCCTTGCCATCTTGGGCGGGCCGCCGCGCGGCCCGAGGACGCTCAGCCCTCGTCGATCGTCTCGCTCAGCTCCGCTCGCGCGCAGGCCCAGGCCCAGAAGCGCCGGGCCTGGGCCTCGTCGAGCGATTGCTCGCTCGAGGGCCGGGGCGCCCACTGGTGGAAGTAGCGACCGCCGGACGAGCCCGACGGATCGAGGCCCGATCAACGCTCGGCCAACCCGCGGCCAACCGCGTCCGGGGGGCGCGTGCGGACCACCACGGGCGCCCGCGGTTGCGTTCCCGATCCAGGATGATAGGCAAGGGGCGCCATCGCGGTGGCTCGGAAGCACCATGGAGCTCCTCACACAGATCGCCGACTTCGCCCGAGAGCACGCCGCCGAGTGGGCGTGGCGCCTGGTGGCCGCCCTCGCCACCGTCGTGGGAGCCTGGCTCCTGGTCCGGCTGGCGCGCTCGGGCGTGCGCAGCGTGATGAGCCGCGACTCGGCCCGCGCCCGCACCCTGCAGCCGCTGGTGCTCGCGCTGACCAGCACCATCGGCCTGGGCACCGGCGTGGTGCTGGCCCTCGAGCAGCTGGGCTTCGACCTCACCGCGGTGATCGCCGGCGCCGGCGTGGTCGGCCTCGCCATCGGCTTCGGCGCCCAGGAGCTGGTCAAGGACGTGATCGCCGGCTTCTTCCTCATCTTCGACGAGGTGCTCGAGGCCGGCGACTGGGTGGACGTGGACAAGGTCTCCGGCCAGGTGGAGGAGGTGGGCCTGCGCGTGACCAAGGTCCGGGGCTTCGACGGCAAGCTCTGGTACGTGCCCAACGGGCAGATCCAGGTGGTGGGCAACACCAACCGCGGCTGGATGCGGGCGGTGGTGCTGGTGAGCCTCGCCTACGAGCAAGACGTGGCGCGCGGCCTGGCGGCGCTGGCCGAGGTGGGCAGGGAGTGGGCCGAGCAGAACCCGGAGACGGTGCTCGAGCCCCCCGAGGTGCACGGCCTGCTCGGCCTCGACGACTCCTCGGTAGGGGCTCGCCTGGTGGTCAAGGTGCGGCCGGGTACCCACTGGTCGGCCGAGCGAGAGCTCCGGCAGCGGGTGAAGGCGGCCTTCGAACGCGAGGGCATCGAGATCCCGTTCGGGCGACAGGTGGTCTACCTACGCCGGGACGGCGACGCGGCGGCTTCGTAGCTCGTTCCGCTCGGAAGGGAGACCCTTCGGGGCCAACCCTCCCGGCGCGGCGAGTGAGCGCCTGGATCTTCCGCTACTCTGGGGCTTGCGATGTCGGGGAACGCGGCGCTGCTCATCGACCTGGAGAACTTCTATCTCGCTCGGGAGGCGACGGCCGGCGGCGGCAACGACGATCCCTACGACGTCATCCACGATCTGGAGCGGCTGTGTGGCTTCGCCCAGGGGCTCGTGGGCCGAGCGCGACGCCTGATCGTGCGCCGGGCCTACGCCGACTTCAGCGCGTCGCGGCTCAACGAGGACGTGGAGATCGGCCGCCCGCGTCGCGAGTACTTCCTGCGCAGCGTGCCCACCGTGCTGATGGACCAGGGCATCGAGCCGGTGCAGGTGTTCCGCTTCCCCGGCGGAGGGCGGGGCGTGTCCAAGAACGCGGCCGACATGCGCCTGGCCATGGACGCGACCAGCCTGACCGCCAGCGTGGACTTCTTCATCCTGGTGACCGGCGACAAGGACTTCATCCCGCTGGTGCTCGAGCTGCGCCAGCGCGGCGCCTACGTGGTGGGCCTGGGGGCGCACGGCAGCATCGCCCGCACGCTGACCGCCTACTGCGACGAGTTCCACGAGTTCGAGCAGCTCGTGGCCGCCGACTCCCACCGCGAGGCCGACGAGGGGGCGCTCGAGGAGCCCTCGGCCTCGCCGGTGGTGATCCCGGTGGGCACGCCGCTGCTGCAGGTGGGGCCCCGGCCGCACTCGCTGCCGCTGTACCGCCGGCTGCTGCTGTCCCCCGGCAAGCTGCGCCTGCACATCCACGAGTACCCGGTGTGGCGCATCGTGACCGACCAGATGTTCGCCGCGGCCACCAACCCCGACGGCAGCCCGGCCGTGGTGTTCCACCACGACCTGCGCAGCGCGGTGATCGACCAGCTCGCCGACGAGGGGCACGACAACGCGGGCAAGACCACCAACGACGCCCTGTTCCTGGTGTTCAAGGCGGGCTGCTTCGTGTGTGCCGATCCCGGCCCGCGCTACGGTCTGCCCGACTTCAACTGGACCAACCACGGCGCGCGCCTGGCCGACTCGATCGACTCGGCCGAGGCCCTGCGCCGCCACGCCTACGCCTTCACCCTCGAGCTGCTCGCCGAGCGCCTGCACGACTACGACGGGCGCGCGCCCGAGCCCGAGCTGGCGGCCGCGATGCTCTTCGGCCCCGAGCCCAGCGCCGACGACCTGGCCTGGGTGCGCCGCAGCCTCGGCGTGGACGAGCCGGCGCCGGAGGAGTGAGCCGCTCGTGCTCGCTCAGGCGCTGGTCCCGAGCGAGCGCTCGATGAAGTCGCACAGCTCGTCGTTGCTCCACGGCTTGTCGAAGCTCGCCAGCAGCCCGGCCTCCTCGGTGAGGCGCGCCAGCTCGGAGTGGTCGGCGTAGCCGGTGACGATCACCTTGAGCACCTCGGGGCGCTCCTGGTGGAGCCGCCGCACCAGCTCGTAGCCGTCCATCACCGGCATCATCGCGTCCGAGACCACCATGCGGGTGGCGGTGTGCTCGCGGCTGAGCTCCTCGATGAGCTCGAGCGCCTCGGCTCCGTTGCGGGCCAGCTCGATCGAGTAATGGCGACCCAGGCGGCTCCGCAGCGTGCGTCGCAGCGCCGCGAGCACCAGGGGCTCGTCGTCCACGCACACGATCGCCTCGCGCTGGTCCTCGGAGCTCATCGGGCTCGCGTCTCCAGTCGTTCGAGCGTCGTGGGGAGCTCGACGGTTACGGTGGTGCCCTGGCCCGGATCGCTGCGGACCTGCAGGGTTCCTCCGTGCTGCTCCACGATCCGGCGGGAGATCGCCAGGCCCAGGCCCGTGCCCTCACCCGCCGCCTTGGTGGTGAAGAACGGCTCGAAGATCCGCTGGCGCACCGCCTCGGGGATCCCGCAGCCGTCGTCCTCGATCGAGATGCGCTGGCGCTCCGCGTCGCCCTCCAGCCGCAGGCGCAGCGTGCCCCGGCCCGCCATCGCATGGATCGCGTTCTGCACGAGGTTGGTCCACACCTGGTTGAGCTCGTCGTGGAAGCCGAGCACCGGCGGCAGCTCGGCGATCTCGCACACCACGTCGATGCCGCTGCGGAGCAGGTGGTGGTAGAGCGTGAGCACGGTCTCCAGGCCCTCCTGCAGGCGGCCGAGGCGGGGCTTGCCCTGGCTGTCGGAGTGCGCGTAGCGGCTGAGCGAGAACACGATCTTCGAGGCGCGCTGCACCGCGCTGCACACGTCGGTGGTCCCCGAGGTGGCGGTGGCGAAGCGCCCCACCGTGGTCAGCAGCTCCATCGACCAGGGGCGGGCCAGCAGCGGCAGCCACGGGGTGGGATCCTCGTGCAGGCCCAGCAGCACCAGCTCCTCGGCGAGCTCCGGGGCGGCCTCGAGCCCGTGGGCGCCCAGCAGCTCCCGCACCCGCGCGGTGGCCCGCCGCCGCTCGCGGAAGTCGATGAGCTCGCGGGGACGCCCCGCCCGCTCGAGCATCGACATGATGAGCTCCCGCTCGTCGGCGTCCTCGCACCACTCGTACAGGCGCGCCCAGTCGCGGGGCAGCCGGGCCAGGGACTGCTGCACGCTGGCGGCCGAGGCGTTGATCGCCCCCAGCGGGTTGTTGATCTCGTGGGCCACCCCGGCCACGAGCTGGCCGAGCGCCGCGATCTTCTCCGACTGCACCAGCATGCTCTGGGCCTGGCGCAGCTCGGTGGTGCGCTCCTCCACCCGCAGCTCCAGCTCGCTCGAGTAGCGCTCGAGGCGGGCCTGGGCGTCGCGCAGCTCGGCCGTCTTGCGGTCCACCTCCTCGGCCAGCCGACGCATGCGCTGCTGCATGCGCTCGCGACGGAGCCGCGCCAGCTCGTCGGGGATCGTCTTGGTGGAGGGGAACACCTCGAAGGTGACCCGGTTGCCCCCCGGCTCCCGCCGCAGCGCCTCGTCGGCCCAGCAGGTGGTGCCCAGCGCGTGGGTGAAGATGCCGATGATCTTGCCCATGAGGAACGGGCAGCCCCAGCTCGCCTCGGGCTCGAGGCCGCGCTGCATCTCGAGCTCCCACGGGTTGTCGATCACCACCGTGGCCCGCCCCGCCGCCGGGTCGAACCCCGGCAGCGAGACGCGCCCCCAGCCCGCCACCGAGGCCGCGGCGCCCCACGCCATGAAGCCCTCGACGAAGGTCTCGCCCAGGGTGCCGACCATGTTGTGGTAGTCCTCGTCGGTCCCGTGGCTGGAGCTGTGCGCCACCAGCATGCGAAACAGCTCGGGGCCGGCCTCCTCGGCCAGCGGCTGCAGCAGCCGCAGCAGCGAGGGCTCGGTCCAGAACATCGCCGAGCTCAGGCCGAAGACCGACAGCGAGCCCCGATCGAGATCGAAGACGAGCGGCACCCGGTTGAGCTCGAGCTCGTACCGACCGCTTGCGATCGACGCAACGCCACCCTCGCGCCCTTGATTGGCCTCCCCCACGCCCACTGTCACGATAGCAGGTCGTGCGCGACCAAAGAAGCAGGGACGAGCTGCGAGACGAGGATCGCTCGCGTACGATCTCCTCGTGCTCCGTCGCGGACGCCCTCGCCCTGCCTCCCGCGCTCCTCGCGGATGGGCGTGGGCGTGGCTGCTCGCGCTCGCGTGTGCTGGTGAGACACCCACGCCCTCACCTGCGGCGAGCTCCCAGGTGGGGGAACCACCGACGGAGCAGGACGATCCCCCGCGCTTCGACGTGGGATCGGTGCCGCCGATCCCCGACGATCCCGAGGCCGCGCGACGGTTGGCCGCGCGCCTGGCCGAGCCCGGGGCCGCGGGGGTGGTGATGCACTCCACCGAGGCGGTGCGTCGCTTCTATCGGGAGCGCGACCACCAGCCCGCGTGGACCCGGCAGCAGCGACCCACCCCGGGGGCGATCGACACCCTGCGCGCGCTCACCCGGCTGCCCGAGCACGGCCTCGATCCCGCCGACTACGAGCTCGAGGCGCTGCGCTTCGACGGGCCCGTGCCCGACGATCCGATCGAGCTCGAGCTGCGCCTGACCGACATGTGGCTGACGGTGGGGGCCCACATGCTGCGCGGGCGCGTGGATCCGGTGCGGATCCACCCCGCGTGGTCGGCCGCGGCCCGCACCACCGACCTGGTGGAGGCGCTCGAGCGCTCGCTGGCCCAGGGCACGCCCGGGGAGGCGCTGCTGTCCCTCGCGCCCGCGCATCCCGAGTACGCCGCGCTGCAGCAGGCGCTGGCCGAGCTGCGCCTGCAGGCGGCCGAGGGCCCGTGGCCCAAGCTGCCGCGGGTGACCCTGCCGCTGGCCGAGGGCAGCACCGGTCCGGCCGTGGCCGCGCTGCGGGCCCGGCTGGCGCGCACCGACGAGCTGGCCGATCCCACCGGCGACCAGTTCGACGCCGAGCTGGCCGCGGCCGTGCGGCACTTCCAGGGGCGTCACGGCCTCGAGCCCACCGGGCTGGTCGACGCCGCCACCCGGCGGGCGCTCGAGGTGAGCCTCGGCGATCGCATCGCGCAGATCGAGGCCAACCTCGAGCGCTGGCGCTGGCTGCCCGAGGACCTCGGCCGCCGCCACGTGCGGGTCAACATCGCCGCCTTCATGGTGGTGCTGGTCGAGGGCCACGAGCACGTGCTCACCATGAAGGCCGTGGTGGGCAAGCGCTACCGCAAGACCCCGGTGTTCAGCACCACCATCCAGGCCGTCACCATCAACCCGCGCTGGATGGTGCCGCCCAAGCTCGCGGTGCAGGACCTGCTGCCCGAGATCAAGCGCGACCCCACCACCATCGAGCGCAAGCACCTGCGGGTGCTCGACGCCCGCACCGGCGCGGTGGTGGATCCGGCCAGCGTGCCCTGGTCCAAGCTGAGCACGCGGCACTTCCCCTACCTGCTGCGCCAGGACCCCGGCCCCGACAACGCGCTGGGTCGCTTCAAGCTGGTGATGCCCAACGACTACGACGTGTACCTGCACGACACGCCCAAGCGCCACCTCTTCGCCGAGGACCGTCGCGATCGCAGCTCGGGCTGCGTGCGGATCCAGCACCCCCGCGACCTGAGCGTGGCGCTGCTGGCCGGCCACCCCAAGTGGACCCCCGCTCGCCTCGACGCCGCGGTGGCCGAGGGTCGCGAGCTGACGATCCGCCTGCCCGAGCCGGTGCCGATCCACATCCTCTACTGGACCGCGTTCGTGGACGACGAGGGGCACCTGCAGCTGCGCGAGGACATCTACGGCCGCGACGCCGCCCTGCGAGCGGCGCTGGCCGAGGGTCGCGGGCGCGGCTGAGCTGCGCGCCCGCTACATGTGGAAGAGCCACGAGCTCGTGCGGTTGTTGAACCAGTCGCCGCTCAGGCTGATGCTGCGGGTCTGGAACGGCCACGCGCCGTAGATGCGGCTCGAGCCGGTGAAGGCGGGGCCGTCGAAGAGCTGGATGCTCACCGGCCCGTACAGGCGCAGCGAGGACAGGTGGTTGTCCCACGAGCCGAGGTACGGCATGGGCAGGTGGAACATGCCCGCTGCCGAGTGGAACTTGCGGCCGTAGCTGGTGTAGTCGAAGAACTCCACGGTGCCGGACTTGGGGCCGAGGAAGGCCTTGAGCCCGTCCCGCTCCGGGGAGCCCCCGGGGAACATCGCGGCGATCATCCTCTCCAGCGCGGGATCGGTGGCGGTGGCCATCGCGTCCAGGGCGTCGCGATAGGCGGAGAGCTGCTCGTCGGTCATCGCCGCGAGGTGCCGCCGAACCACGTCCCTGCCGTGCTTGGCCGCCTTGAACGAGTCCTTGAGCCTGGGGTGGTGCCGCGCGAACTCGTCCAGCTCGCCGTCGTTGGTGAACGCGTGGCTCTCTTCCTGCTGGTGCTCGTCGACGAGGCTCATGATGTGGACCGCGCTGCGGTCCTCCTTCATCGCCTTGAATCGCCGTTCATCGATCGTGTCGCCGTTGAGGGTGAACTTGGCGGGCATGCGGGCTCCTTGGGTGTCTCGTAGGTCTAGCTCTCCCTCCCGGCGGGGGTGAGCCGGACGAGGCGGCAAGCCCTGCACTCGCGCGCTCGAGGAGCGCGCACGGGCTGCGAGATCGACGAGGGCGACGGCTCGCCGCGCGTGCGTCGTGGCGAGCGCGACGGCAGCCACGTGACGAGGAACGAAGGTCCACCCGGGGTCACGCGCGGGAGGGCGCGAGCGGGCGACGCGGCCGGCCCGTGCACCCGCGCCCGATTCGTGCAATGAAGCGGTCGCCATGACCGACGCCGAGCCCCGCCCCCGCGATCGCAGCCGCCCCTACGACATCGTGCTGTGGGGCGCCACGGGCTTCACCGGTCGCCTGGTGGCCGAGCACCTGGTGCGCACGCGGGCCGACGGCGAGCTGCGCCTGGCCCTGGCCGGCCGCAGCCGCGACAAGCTCGAGGCGCTGCGGCGCGAGCTGGCGGCCATCGATCCCGCCGCGAGGGAGCTGCCGATCGAGCTCGCCGACAGCTTCGACGCGGCCGCCCTCGACGCGCTGATGGCCAAGACCACCGTGGTCTGCACC
Source organism: Myxococcales bacterium (assembly GCA_020633315.1). Lineage (GTDB taxonomy): Bacteria > Myxococcota_A > Polyangia > Nannocystales > Nannocystaceae > Paraliomyxa. The sequence continues at coordinate 23,740 of JACKDV010000023.1, read as the reverse complement.
ACCGTGGGTCCCTACGCCAAGTACGGCGCCGAGCTGGTCGCGGCCTGCGTGCGCCAGGGCACCGACTACTGCGACCTCACCGGCGAGGTGCCCTTCATCCGCACCATGATCGATCGGCACCACGACGCCGCGCACCAGGCCGGGGCGCGGATCGTGTGCTGCTGCGGCTTCGACTCGATCCCCTCGGACCTGGGCACCTTCATGATGCAGCAGGCCTTTCGCAAGCGGCACGGCGTGCCCGCGCGCCAGGTCAAGCTCGCGGTGCGCTCGACCAAGGGCGGGTTCTCGGGCGGCACCGTGGCCAGCATGGTGGAGATCGCCCAGGCGGCGCGCCACGATCCCGAGACCCGCCGCCTGCTGCTCGATCCCTACGCCCTCGATCCCGCCGACGGCCGGCGCGGTCCCGACGGTCGCGACCCCCACGGCGTGGGCTTCGACGACGACTTCGGGGGCTGGACCGCACCCTTCGTGATGGCGGCCGTCAACACCCGCGTGGTCCGGCGCAGCAACGCCCTGATGGCCTACGCCTACGGCGAGGAGTTCGGCTACCAGGAATTCATGACCTTCCCGCGCGGCCCCAAGGGGCGGCTGCGGGCGGCCGCCGTGGCCCGCGGCCTGGTGGCCTTCATGGTCGCCGTGGCGCTGGGTCCCACCCGCTCGCTCATGCAGCGCTTCGTGCTGCCCGCTCCTGGCGAGGGCCCCGACCAGGCCGCCCGCGAGGCCGGCTACTTCACCATGCGCCTGCTCGCCAAGGGCCCCGTCGGCGGCGGCGAGCAGGAGGAGATCTTCGGCCGCGTGGAGGGCCACAAGGACCCTGGCTACGGCGCGACCGCGATCATGCTCGGCGAGTCGGCCCGCTGCCTCGCCATCGACCCGGTGATCTCCGAGGGCGGGGTGATCACGCCGACCGTCGCCATGGGCGAGCTGCTGCTGGGTCGGCTGCGCGCCGCGGGGATGATCTTCGCGGTGGAGTGACCCGGCATTCGAGGCGCGGTTGTCGCAGCGGCCAGGTGATGGGGGTAACGAATGTTGCCACCTCATACGATTTGCCAGAGCCGCTAGGTTACGGTGGTGCTACGCTCGCTCCCGTCCGAGCGTTTCGTATGACCGACCATCTCCAGAAGCTCCTCGCAAAGGCTCGTACGGTCGAGATGTCTCCCCAGCAGCGCGAGCAACAGCGACGTAGCTTTGCGTTCGGCAATGCAAACATCGAGAACGAGCGCGTCACTCGAGAGATGGTCGAGCAGGTTGCGGCAGAGCAGCTTCGAGAGCGATGACCGAGCCAACAGGAGGAGATGAGGGCAATGAGCGTGCCACCACGCTCGCCGATGCCAACGACGAGCGCTCCAGTGTCGAAGGAAAGGTTCCAGATCTTCCCGAGCTGACCGAGGACGAGGTCGCGCGGATCGAGGCACGCAATGGTCTGCTCCAGACCACGGCCATGCTGGACGCGATCGAGGCATCGCTCGAGGCGGGTCGGTTTCGCCTTCGTCCCTCGACGATGATGTCGCTCCAGCGGTATGCCGTTCAGGGTCTCAAGAGCGACGCCGGGGGCTACCGCAAGGGCACGATTGGCATCAGCAACTCCAGCCACGAGCCCCCGCCTCCCGAGGACGTCGCCGCTCATGTCGACGACCTGTGCGACTACGTCAACGACAACTGGGAGTCCTGTACGCCGATCCACCTCGCGGCGTACGTGATGTGGCGCCTGAACTGGATCCACCCCTTCAGCGATGGCAACGGTCGCACCTCGCGGGCGGTGAGCTACCTGGTCCTGTGCGTCCGGCTGGGCTTCCTGCTACCCGGCCAAGAGACGATCCCGGAGCGCATCGCCGCCAACAAGTTCGACTACTACCACGCCCTCGATGAAGCCGACGCGCGGTGGTCGGAGGGCCGGCTCGATGTCTCCAAGATGGAGGCTCTCCTCGAGGGGCACCTCGCCAAGCAGCTGGTCAGCATCCACGAGCTCGCCAGCGGCAAGTCGGTGGAGTGACGCGAGGGAATCGATGGGGCTCGTCGGGCGTCGAGGGCCCGATGCGCTGGCTGCCCGTGATGCTCGTTGCTGCTTCGTGGCTGGGAGGACCCCCGGTCGCTCGGGCCGAGGCACCCGCGCCCGGGACGAGCCCCTCGGGCGCGGTCCCGCGCGGCCCCCACATCACCGTGTCGCCCCTCGACTTCGAGGATGGGCTCGGCTCGATCGCGATGGTCTGCCCATTCTCCGTGGAGACGCTCGGGTTCCCCGCGGTGTCCGAGGACGGGCGCGAGATCGTCAGCGTTCGCACGGAGCGCCCGGCCGGCTCCGAGGGGAGCGAGGACGTGATGGTCGTGCGCTGGCTGGATGCGAGCACCGAGTCGGTCACCCGCACCGAGGTGGTCTTCGAGGCCACGGCCCTGGGCGCGGGTGAGGAGCTCGAGTCCTGCACCCGGCTCCACCGCGAGGTCTCGGCCCGGGTCGAGAAGCTCGAGGCCATGCTCCTCGCCGGAGGGTTCCGCTCGATGGCACGGCTCGACGTGCACCTGCCCGAGCTCGAGGAAGAGGACGTGCTCGCCATCCCGGCCGCCCGCCGCCCCGTCGAGCTGCTGTGGCGCAATGGCGAGGTGATCGCTCGCGTCCGCCGGGTGAAGCTGTTCGCGCGCGAGGACGCGCCCTGGTACGGCGACCACGCCGAGCCCGATCCAGACGAGCCTTGGCTACACGAGCTGTGCTTCTCCGAGCCCCATGTCCGCGAGGTCTTCGGCGATCGCTCGACCGGCCTGCTCGCGGTCGCCTACGACAACGAGCCCGACGCCTGCACCTGCACCTACGACGACGAGATCGGCATCGTCTCGGTCCCCGACGCGCTGTTCGAGACGATCGACCGGGTGGCGAGGCTCGAGGAGCTCCACCGCATCGAGGTCGAGCTCGGGCCTACGGTGCCGTAGCGAGCGACCCGACTCCGCTCCGGGGACGGGCCCTGGCCCGCGCGCGTCACTTGGTCGGGTACGCGTACTCGCAGTCCTCGCCGCGGCAGCTCTCGTTGTGGCGCTCGATGCCCTGCTGCAGCTGCTCGGGGGTGAAGTCGTCGTGGAGCACCTGGGCGCCGCCGCGGTCCCAGTCCTCGCCCAGGTACCAGCGCGCGGCCAGGCCCCGCAGGTCGAAGTCGAAGGCGGGCTGGGCCAGCTCGGCGTTGGCCCGCATCTGGTAGGTGCTCATCCGCTCGGCGTCGGCCGAGGCGACGAAGATGGTCTGGCGGCCGCGCTCGGTGTGGAACGAGTAGCCCTGGGGGAAGGCGTCGGCGAAGGTGGTGCGATCGTGCTTGTACATGGGGGTGGCGTTGTGGAGGTTGGCCACCACCACGCCCTGGGGGCTCAGGTGCTCCAGCAGGGTCTGGTAGTACTCGCGGGTCTTGAGGTGCAGGGGCACGAACACGCCGCGGAAGGCGTCGAGCAGGATCATGTCCCAGCCGGGCTCGGTCGCGGCCTGCTCGACGAATAGCCGGCCGTCGGCGGCGTGGGTGCGGTAGCGGGGATCGTCGGGCACGTCGAAGTACTTGCGGGCGAGGCGGATCACCTCGGGGTCGATGTCGACGCCGTCGATCTCCAGGCCGGGCACGCGCTCGAACAGGTAGTTGCTGATCTGACCGCCGCCGAAGCCGATCATGAGCAGCCGCGTGGGGCGGGGCTGCATGAGGAAGCCGGCCATCATGGTGCGGGTGTAGTCGAGGTCGAGGCTCTTGGGGTGGCTGCGATCGACGCGCGACTCGATGTAGTAGACGCCGTCGACCACGAAGTACATGGTCACCACGTCGCCGTTGCGCGCGACCACGATGTGGTTGAAGGGCGACTCGACCTCCTCGAGCACGCGATCGGGCGGCGCCAGGGAGGCCACGGCCCGAGGCTCGCCCAGCCAGGCGGGGCCGCCCCAGGTGCCCCACAGCCCCAGGCCCGCGGCCGCCCCCACGCCGGCGCCCGCGCTACGCATCCATGCTCGTCGACCGAGACTCACGAGCGCAGCCTAGCGAGACGGGCCCGCTTCGTCAGGAAATTGGCGACGACGGGGCCGCTCGTGCTTGGGTAGGGGCGTGCGACGCTTGGCCGCCAGCCTCGGAATCCTCGCTCTGGCCGCCGCCCTCGGGGCGATGAGCCTGGTCCAGCTCGTGGTGGTGCCGGGGCTCGAGGCCCAGGCCGGGCTGGTCGACCTCAACCTGCTCACCCGCGTGCTCGCCCCGGTGCACCTGCGCTGCGTGGAGATCGCGCTGGTGGCGGCGGTGGTGCTGGCCGGGGTGTCGCCGTACTGGCTGCGCTCCAAGCTGGCCTCCACCCTGGCCCTGCTCGCGGTGGGCGGGGCGGGAGCGCTGCGCATGGCGCTGCTGCCCGGCATGTACGAGGCATGGGCCCGGGTGGACCGCGTGGCGCAGGCGCCCTTCGACCGGCTGCTGCGCGCCGAGGGCATGGCCGACGAGGTGGTGTGGCTGGGCCTGGGCACGATCGCGGTGCTGGTGCTGATGGCCGGGCTCATCGGCTTGCAGTGGGCCACGCCGCTGCTGCCCCGCCCGCCCCATCGCGACACGCCCACGCTCTCGGACGAGGCCACCACCACCCACGACGACGCGATCGCGGACGCGGCCTGAGCCCGAGCTCGCTTGCCCGACGGCTCAGAGTTTGTGAATCGATCCCGCGCGTCGTCGAACGCCGTCAGCGTGGCCGAGACCAAGGCGCGAGACCGAAGGCATCTCGGGATATTTCGAGCGTCGAGCAACGCAGGGCTCGGCCGCGGGGGCGGTCTTCGACGGCGTGGGGGATCGACTCACAAACTCTCAGGCCTTGGGGTAGAGCTTGCGGATCTCCTCGCCCTCGCGCAGGTCGTCGACGGAGGTGTAGCGCTTGCTCAGGTCCAGGCGTAGGTAGGTCTTGTTGCGGTCCTCGCAGCCGAACGAGGTGGAGACGCAGATCTGCTCCTTGCCGATCTTCTCGTAGCCGCTGCGCACCACGTCGTGGCCGAAGGCGACGAAGGCATGGCGACCCTCACCTTCGTGGACGGCCTCGAGCAGGGCCTGGGCGTGCTCGGGCTCGGCGTAGCGGGCCCACAGCAGGGCGCCCAGCGTGCCCTCCTCGTACATGTCGTTGATCGCGGTGCGGGCGTAGCCGTCGTAGCGGATCCGCTCGAACGACGCGAGGTCGGGCTCGGTGGCGCGAGGGGCCCCGTGGGTGAACACGGCCCCGCAGGGAGCGACGGCGATCAGCGGGAAGCTGCGGAACAGGTCGTGGACCCGCGGGGCGTCGTCGCCCAGGCGGATGTCGAGCACCGCGGCCTCGTCACCGTGGAACTTGCTGACGATGGGCCCGCCGATGTGCGCGTGCTCGTGGTTGCCGAGCAGGGCCACGGTCTTGGCGTGGTCGATCCACTCGGCGTAGTCGAGCACCAGGTCGACCGAGCGATCGCGGTAGAAGGTGCCCAGGTAGTCGGGCCAGCGCGCCGGGTCGGCGAAGTACTCGCCGGGCCCGTGCACCAGGTCGCCGCACAGCAGCAGCACGGGCTCGTTGCCCCGCTCCTCCTCGTCGGCGTAGATCTGCTTGAGGGCGTAGTAGTCCTCGTAATTGCCCTGGAGATCGGTCGAGACGATCAACGTGCCGCGTTCGGGCAGCCGGGCGACCTTGCGGCCCCACCATGGGCTCCGAGGCATCCTCCCCGCACGCTACCATCGCCCTCGCGCGGGGTCACGCCCCGCCCCTGGCCGCCTTCGCGCGCCACCACCCAGGGCCCCGCAGGGGGCCCCCCGCGGCTCAGAAGGGACAGGGGATCGGCAGCATGGGGCTCATGTACGGGAAGAAGCCTTCCACGTAGAGGAACTCGCCGTCGCGCTCCAGGGCCCACTGCTCGGAGATCGAGGCGAGCCGCTCGCCCTGGCCGTCGGTGACCGGAGCCGAGCCCGAGGCGGTGTAGTGGATGAACAGGTCGGCCACGAAGAAGGGCGGCTGCTGCTCGAGGGTCTCGCACACCCGCGAGCCGATGCCGTTGTCGAGGGTGAGCAGCAGCACCTCGGGCAGCTCGGGCAGCTGGGTGATCGCCACCACCCGCACCGGGGGCCCGGGCGGCGCGTAGCAGTAGTCCCAGCACTGCTCGTAGCAGTAGTCGCCGTCGCAGTACTCGTAGCAGTACTCCTCGCAGTCGTCCTGCGAGCCGTTGAACTGCCCCACCTCTTGGTAGAAGGTGCCGAAGAAGTAGTACTCGGGATCGTCGGCCCCGAAGGCGGCGCTCAGCCGGAACTGCTGGGGGTCGACCGCCTGGGTGGGCGCGATGGCCTCGGTGAAGGTGAGCTGCAGCGTCTGGTTGTCGGCGAAGCGAGCGTCGAGCAGCTGCGGCGGGCCCGGGATGCCCGGCGGCGGAGGCGGAGGATCGCCCGTGGGATCGGGATCGCTGGTGGGATCGGGATCGCTGGTGGGATCGGGATCGCTGGTGGGATCGGGATCGAAGCTGCCCGAGTCCCCGAAGTCATAGGCGCGATCGGCACACCCCGTGACCACCATGGAGCCGCCCACGAGCGAGGGCCCAACGAGTCGACCCAACTTCAAGCCAATCATGCGCTCAGCGTTCCAGATGGCCGAGGGCGGGTCAACCTTCGGGCCCGCAGACGCGAGGGCTCGGCCGGGAGCGGGAATGCGCCCGGAGGCCGAGGCGTTGGCCGGCCCATGCGTGGCGCGCACCGAGGTCCTGCTACTCTGAGCTCGATGGCGGGGCCGCAGGCGAGGATCTTCCACTGTCCCTCGTGCGGGGGGCCGTGCAGCAACCCTCGATCACGGGCCTGCGAGTTCTGTGGCGGGCCGATCGTTCCGATGGGGACCCCCGATCCCCGCACGGCGGTGCGCTGCTCGGCCTGCGCCGCGCTGGTGAGCGGGGGCGCGTCGTACTGCCCGCAGTGCGGCGACCCGCTGGCGCAGGCGGTGTCGAGCCCGGTGGCCCACGCCTGCCCGGCCTGCCCCGACGGCGCGATGGAGTCGTATCGCCTGCAGCCCACGCCCTCGCATCCGCAGGGCTGGGCGGTGTACGGCTGCCGCTCCTGCGGCGGGGTGTGGGTGGACGCCGAGACCCTCGATGCCATGCTCGCCTCGGCCGCGCAGCAGAGCACCGCGCTGGGCGCGAGCGGCCGGGTCAAGCGGCGCGAGCTGTCGATGACCGGCGCGGTGGTCTACCGGCCCTGCTCGGTGTGCGGCGAGACGATGGCCCGCCGCAACTTCGCGCGGATCTCCGGGGTGATCGTGGACGAGTGTCGCAAGCACGGCTCGTTCTTCGATGCGGGCGAGCTCGAGGACGTGCTGGCCTTCGTGCGCAGCGGCGGCATGATGCTCGCCCGGCAGCGCCACGACGAGGAGCTCGAGCGCGAGCGTCGGGCCGCCGAGCGCACGGCGGCGATGTCCAAGCGCAGCCCGCTGATGCGCGAGGTCGACCGGCCCCTCGACGCCGACCACGGCGGCGTGGACTGGGGCGACGGCTCGCCCGACCTGGGCGTGGCGTTCCTGCGCTGGGCGGGCGCGTGGGTCCGCAACATGTTCCGCTGAGCGCCGCGCCGGGCGACGCGGTCGAACGCCATCGCGCGAGCGCGCGACGGACCGCGTTCGCTTCCACGCGCGAGGCTGGGCCGCGCCGGTGAGCTCCGAGTCGCTTGCCTCGCCCCGGGCCGCCGCGTAGCTTCGCCCGCATGTCCGCCCCCACGCGTTCGCTCGTCCCAATGTCCCTGCTGCTGGCGCTGTGCGTCGGCGGCTGCAAGTCCGAGGAGGAGACCAAGCCCGAGGCGACCACGCCCGCGGGCGAGGCCGCCGAGCCCGAGGCCCCGCCCCCGCCCGCGGCAAAGGCCGGCGACGAGGGGGGGATCGAGGTCGAGCCCGAGACCCCGCCCGCCACCGACACCAGCCCCGCGCTCGCGGCCGCGGTGCAGGCGATCGTGGAGGAGGAGGCGAGCTACCCGATGGAGCTCGATGCGCTGCTCGAGCTGGTGCCGGCCGGCTGCGACGAGCTCGTGGTGGTGCGCGACGTGGACGACCTGCTCGCGGTGGGCGACGCCACGCTGGTGGCGATCGGCCCGGTGCTGCAGCGGATCGCCGCGGCGGCCGAGGCCGACGGCGAGGCGGGCTCCAAGGCCGAGGTCGATCGGGTGCTCGACGGCTACGAGGCGGTGGAGCTGGCGCTGCACGGTCCCGAGCTCTCGGCGGACAAGGGCATCGTGATCGCCGACATGGGCGACGAGGACGTGGTGATCTTCGGGTCGAGCAACCCCGAGGCCCTGCCCGCGCTGATGCGCTCGCTGGGGGCCGAGCCCGACGATGTGCCCAAGCACTGCAAGGCGGTCGACGCCGCCCCGGGCTACGTGATGTGCTCGGACGGCGAGGAGCTGCTCACCAAGTACGCGCCCGGCAAGGACGCGGCGGGGCTGCGGGCCAAGGTGGCCGAGCACGTGAGCACCGCGGTGATCGACGACGCCAACGTGCTGATGTTGATGGGCAACGACTCGGGCAAGAAGGGCGTGGTCGCGATCGCGACCCCGCCGGGCCTGGTGCACATCACGGTGGGCCTGCCCGAGCTGCCCGAGGGCGCGGCCAAGGTGCTGGGCTCGGGGCCCAGCCCCGCGCTGGGCATGTCGGCGCCGGGCAGCGCCTTCGTGTGGACCCAGCTCGATCCCGCGGGCATCGAGGAGAAGGCCAAGGAGGCCCCCTTCATGTTCCACAACGTGCTGGCCAAGCTCACCGGCGAGCTGTTCCTGGGCAGCCTGGCCGAGCCCAACGCCCTGGTGGCGCTGGCCGGCGTGACCGATCCCGGCCCGGCGGGAGGGCTGGTGGCGATGGCGGGCTCCCAGCTCGACCAGCTCCCCAAGGACCTGCCCGACGGCACCAAGCTCGCCGCGGCGATGGAGACGGTGACCGTGGGCGGCGCGACCACGCAGGCGGTGCACGTGACGCTGACCCCGGCCAAGGGCGGCGAGCTGCTGGCCGCGATGGGCCTGACCCCCGAGGGCTGGCTGTTCGCCGGGGGCGGCTACGCGGGCGTGGTGCTCGGCGCGGGCAAGGACGCGGTGGAGAAGATCGGCGCCTACGCGGGCGCGGACCTGAGCCCCGAGGTGGCGGGCAGCCTGCCCAAGCCGCTGGCACAGAGCCTGGTCGATCGCAGCGCGTCGGTGGTGATGCACATGTCACTCGACGGCCTGCAGAGCCCGCAGGTGGCCGAGGGCCTCGCGGTGGTGGCCAAGGAGATCCCCGCCAGCGAGCTGCCCCCCGGGATCACCTCCGAGCAGATGATGAGCATGGCGCGCGCCGTGGTGGCGCCGATCAGCGGCCTGTCGATGTGGATGGCTCCGCCCAAGCAGTCCAAGGAGATCCACGTGGCGATCGCGCTGCTGGGCGATCCACGGGGCGTGGAGGGCAAGGCCGCCTACGAGGTGATGCGGGCGGTGGCCGAGGGCGGCGATCCGGCCGCGCTCTACGGCGACCTGGCCACCCGCTACGCCAGCTCGGATCGCGCGCTGGCCTACCAGGCGCGGGCGGGCACCCGCATGGACGGAGCGCTGGCCTCGTCGGCGGTGCTGGGGGTGGCGGCCGCGGTGGCGATCCCGGCGTTCCTCTTCTACAGCCTGCGGAGCGAGGAGTCGGTCACCAAGGTCGAGGCGGTGCCCTCGGTCGTGCGGTGATCGAGCGAGCCGGTGGCTACGACCCGAGCCCCGGGCGGCGGAGGCTGCCCGGGGCGTACCAGCCGAACGCGTTGGGTCGGGCGAAGGCGTTGATGGCCAGGCTCACCGAGGCGTCGAGCGAGCGCACGTCGTGCCACCAGCCGGCGGGGATGAACAGCGACTCGCCGGCCCGGACCGTGAGCTCGACGTGCTCGATGCCCGCCTCGGCCAGCTCCGCGAGGTCGCGGCGGTTGTAGACGCCGTCGGCGGTGTCGAGCAGCGGCTCGGACCAGGGGGGCGCGAGCACGATGCGCTTGCGCCCGTGGATCTGGCAGAACAAGATGTTGGAGGTGTCGTGGTGCAGCGGGGTGATGGTGCCCGCGGGCCCCAGCCACAGCGCGGAGCCGAAGGGCAGGCGCGGCTCGTCGAACCATCCGGGGGGCAGCACCACGTCGTCCCACAGCGCCCGCAGCTCGGGCCGGGCGGTGTTGCGGTTGTTGGCGATGAGGTAGAGGTCGTTGCCGCGCTCCACTGCGAGCATGCGATCGACGAACTGCGCGAGGCTCAGCTCCACGCGGTGCTGCTCCCAGTGAGCGTCGGGCCGCGGATCGCCCTCGCGCCCGGTGCAGGCCTCGATGCGGACCTCGCCGAAGCGCTCGCGCAGGCTCTGGGGGGTCCACTGGGCGCGCCAGCGGGGCACCACGTCGGGGAACAGCGCGGGGGTGGAGGTCTGCCAGTAGCGGGCGAAGAAGGTGGCGGCATCGGGGGCCGGCGCTCGCTCGAGCGCGAGCGGTCGGGGGCCCACCGCGGCGCGCAGCCGCAGCACTTGGGCCCGACGCCGCGCTCGGAGCTCGCGCTCGTGCGCCACCGCGAGCGCGGGCGAGCTGGCCAGCGCGGCCACGGTGCGTCGCGCGAGCTCCCCGGGCACGCCGCCGCCCTCGAGCCCGGCCACCAGGTCGCGGGCCGCCACGCCGCGCACCAGGTTGTCGGCCACCCAGCGCTGCCAGCGGTCCGACACCACCGCCGCGAGCGGTCGCGTCGCCCGTCCCCGACGCGGTCGGACCAGTGCTCGCTTCACCGCGGCTCAGTCCCCGGTGGTGGGCGGGGGCATGGGCGGGATGTTCCCGCTGCTCGAGCCCGAGTCCCCCGAGTCCCCCGAGTCCCCCGTGCCCGTCGTGCCCTCGCCCGACTCGTCGCCGGGCCCGGTGGTCGATCCCTCGGTCTCGGAGGGATCGGGCATCGGCGGGAGCATGGGCGGGATCGTCCCGTCGTCCGAGGTGGGCAGCACCATGGGCGCCGTGTCGGTGGGGTTGGGCATGGGCGGCTGCTCGCTCGTCGCCGCGTCGGTCCCCGTGCCGTCGTCATCCCCGCAGGCCACCCCGCTCAGCGACAGCAAGAGCGCCCCCACCACCGGCCGAGCCAGCGCCGGGCCCCGCGGAGGAGGCGTGGCCCGGACCTTCGTCCCGCGATCCATCTTCGAAGCCATGGCTCACTGTCGCCGCCCGAGCTCACCCCTGTCAACGACGAGCGCCCAAGCCCCCACGACTCCCGGGCCGCTCGATGGGGCGGGCGTGGGCTCGCGAAACCGAGCGGGCCCGAAAACGAGAGAAGCTCCCTCCCGACCGGGAGGAAGCTTCGAGCGTTCGTCGGAGGCAGGGAAGCTCCCCCCGCTTGCGGGGGGAAGCTCCGCGCTTGCCGAGCACCCCGCTGGCGGCGGGGGGCATGGACGGCCAAGAGGTCAGATCCCGACGACGTTGACCTTGAGGCCGACCTGCAGGTCCAGGCTGAAGCGGACCGGCACCTCGAAGGTCCCGGTCTCGCGGATCGGGTCGTCGAGCTTCACCAGGCGGCGGTCGAGGTCGATGTTCTGCATCGCGAGGGCCTCCACGATGTCGCGGGGACCCACCGAGCCGAACAGCTTGTTGTCCTTGCCGGCCTTGCGCGCGATGGAGACCGTGGTGGTCTGCAGCAGGTCGGCGATCTTGCGCTGCTCGGCGTGCAGCTTGGCCCGCTCGGCCTCGATGGCCCGCTTGTAGTGCTCGTGCTGGGCCACGTTGCCGCGCGTGGCCAGCAGGGCCATGCCGCGCGGGATCAGGTAGTTGCGACCGTAGCCGGGCTTGACCTGCACGATCTCGCCGGCCCGTCCGAGGTTGTCCACGTCCTGCTTGAGGATGACGCTGATCATGATGCTCGCTCCTTGGTCGTCCCTAGGACGAGGTGTAGGGGAGCAGGGCCAGCATGCGCGCACGCTTGATCGCCTTGGTGAGCTGTCGCTGCTGACGAGCGCTCAGCCCGGAGATCCGTGCGGGCACGATCTTGCCCCGATCGGTGAGGAAGTTCTTGAGGAGCTGGGGGTTCTTGTAGTCCAGCACCAGGTTCTTGTCCTGGGCGATCGCGAAGCGCTTGCGGCGGCTGCCTGCGCCGCCCTCTCCGCGGCCCGAGCGGGTGTCATCGGTGCTCATTGCCTAGCTCTCCTCGTCGTCGTCGTCGTCGTCGTCGTCGTAGCCGTAGTCGTCGTCACGGCGGTTGGCGGCCTCCTCGGCGGCCCGGCGAGCAGCCTCCTCGGCGGCCTGGCGGGCGAGCTCCTCGGGATCGGGGCCGGGATCGGACGCGGCCTCGAGCAGCTCCTCGGTCACCTCGCTGGGACGGGCCTCGGGATCGACGTCGTCGTCGATCTTGACCGTGTAGAAGCGGATGACCTTGTCGGACAGACCCATCAGTCGCTCGAACTCGGCGACGATGTCGGATCCGCCCAGGTAGCGCCAGTACAGGTAGATGCCCTTGCGCTCGCGGCGGACGGGGAACGCGAGGATGCGCGTGCCCCAGCTGTCGATCTTGATGAGACGGGCGCCGAAGTCCGTGAACATGCCCTGCATCCGCTCGATGAGCGTCTGGATCTCGGGCTTGGACGTGGCGGGACGGAGGATGGTGACGGACTCGTATTCGCGCTGGGTACCCTGCTTCGAGGCTACCGAGTGCACGACGCCCTTGGCGGCTGTTTCGGCCATGGGCTCTCCTTTCGGGCTTGGGTTGGCCCCCGCCAGCAGCGGGAGCAAGGAGCGATGTGGTTGGGGGGCGATCCGTAGACCAGGCGCGAGGGCCTTGGCAAGCCCCGCTGCCGATGCGTCCCGCCGGGGGTGCTACGCTTGGCGGCAGCGGGACCATGGCCACGCGCATCGGCATCGACCTGGGCACGACCAATTCACTGGTGGGCGTGCTCCGCGAGGGCCGCGCCGAGATCCTGCCCAATGCGCTGGGCGAGCGGCAGACCCCCAGCGCGGTGAGCATCGACGACGACGGGACCGTCCTGGTCGGCGCGGCGGCCCGGGCCCGGGCGCTGACCCACCCCGATCGCACCTTCCGCAACTTCAAGCGGGACATGGGGACGGACCGAGAGTTTCGTCACGGGTCGAAGACCTTCCGCCCCGAGGAGCTCTCGGCGTTGGTGCTGCGTCAGCTCAAGCGCGACGCCGAGGCGGCGCTGGGCCAGGAGATCGCGGAGGCGGTGGTCACCGTGCCCGCGTACTTCGGCGAGCTGCAGCGCCGGGCCACCCGCGATGCCTGCGAGATCGCCGGGCTGCACGTGGAGCGGCTGATCAACGAGCCCACCGCGGCGGCGCTGGCCTACGGCCTGCATCACCGCGATCGCGAGTGTCGGATCGCGGTGCTCGATCTGGGCGGCGGCACCTTCGATGTCAGCGTGCTGGAGATCATCGAGGGGGTGATCGAGATCCAGGCCTCGGCCGGCGACGCGCGGCTGGGCGGCGAGGACTTCGTGGAGGCGCTGGTGAACGCGCTGGCCGAGCAGGCCAAGGAGCGCTTCGGCTTCGACCCGCGGGTCAACCTCCACGGTCGCGCGCAGCTGTGGGAGGCGTGCGAGACGGCCAAGTGTCGCCTGAGCGAGCTGTTGCGCGTGGAGGTGCCGGTGGTGCGGCCGGGTCCCCACCGGCCCGACGAGTCGCTGGTGCTGCCGCTGGATCGCGACCAGGCCCGCGAGCTGTGGCAGCCGCTGCTGTCGCGGCTGCACCCGCCCATCCGCCGAGCGCTGCGCGACGCGGGCGTGGAGCCCGAGGCGATCGACGAGGTGGTGCTGGTGGGCGGGGCCACGCGCATGCCGGTGGTGGCCGACCTGGCCAGCACCCTCTTCGGGCGGCCGCCGCTGCGCACGATCTCGCCCGACGAGGCGGTGGCGCAGGGGGCCGCGGTGCAGGTGGCTCTCAAGGCGGGAGACGAGCAGCTCGACGACATGGTGGCCACCGACGTGGCCCCGTTCTCGCTGGGGGTGTCGACCATCGAGAGCCACGGGCGGCGGCGGCTCGACGACGTGTTCTCGCCGATCCTCGAGCGTGGCACGGTGCTGCCCGCCAGCCGGGTGGAGCGCTTCGTGACCGCCTCCGACGGCCAGGGCCAGATCCGCGTGGAGGTGTTCCAGGGCGAGCACTCGCTGTGCCGCGACAACACCAAGCTCGGCGAGTACACCCTGCAGGGCATCCCGGCCGCGGCGGCGGGCGAGGAGGCGATCGACGTGCGCTTCACCTACGACCTCAACGGCATCCTCGAGGTCGACATGACGATCGTCTCCACCGGCGAGACCTCCACCCTGGTGATCGAGCGCTCGCCGGGGCGCATGAGCCCCGACCAGGTCGAGCAGGCGCGACAGAGCCTGCAGGGCCTCAAGTTCCACCCCCGTGAGGCGCTGCCCAACACCACGGCGCTGGCGCGGGCCGAGAGCCTCTACACCGAGCTGCGAGGTCCCGCTCGCGAGCTGCTCGGCGCGGCGATGCGGGCGTTCCGCCTCGCGCTCGAGGAGCAGGACCCCTCCATCATCGCCCAGCGACGGGCCGAGCTGTCGGCCCTCGTGGACCGGTTCAAGGGATGAGCCGCCGCGAGCCCCCCGTTCCGCTGCCCGACACCGACGACCCCTACGTGCTGCTCGATCTGCGGCCGGGGGCGAGCTCCGATCAGATCCGTCGCGCCTACCTGCGGCGGGTGAAGGTCTACAAGCCCGATCGCTTCCCGGCCGAGTTCCGGCGGATCCGCGAGGCCTACGATCGCCTGCGCGAGCAGGAGGCGTGGTTCGACGCGTGGCGCCAGGCCAACGAGGTGGTGCGCCGGGCCCTCGAGGAGGAGGGCATCGAGGGCGGAGGGCTCGACGACGACGAGGGCGGAGGTCTCGACGAAGGGCGGGCCGACATCGACGGGCGGGCCGACATCGACGGGCGGGCCGACATCGACGGGCAGGTGGCCGACGAGGCGGCGAGCGAGCGCGCGGCCGAGATCGAGGCCGCGGTCGAGGAGTGGGCGCGGATCGAGCAGGCGGCTCGGCGCGAGGCCGAGGCCGAGGCCGAGATCGAGGCCGAGGTGGAGCGCGAGGCCCGGGCCCAGCGGCGCCGCGGCGCGCCGAGCTGGGACGACGATCCCGAGGAGCCGATCTTCCTGGGCGACCGCCGGGCGGCCGACGAGCCCCCCGACGAGGATCGACGGCGTCGCGCGGCGCATGCGATCTCGGTGGGCGCCCGACTGGGTGACCTGGCCTCGGCGGTGCACGACGAGCTCGAGGCCGGGCGGGGCTCCGAGGCGGCCGGGCTGCTGCTCGATCCCCAGGCCGAGGCGCTCGCGGCCCAGCCCGCGTTCGCGATCCTGCTGCTCGAGGTGTGCTGCGTGGTGGTGTGGACCGACCCGCCGCGCTACCGCGAGCTGGTGTCGCGCTATGGCGACCTCGTGGCGGCGCACGACATGGAGCACCGCGAGGGCGCGCTGCTGCACCGACGCACGGTGGCCGACGAGCGAGCGGCGTGGCGCCTGGCGGTGCGGGACTGGCCCGAGCTCGAGCGCTTCGTGGAGCTGGGCTCGAGCCTGCGGGCGCCGGCCGAGGCCGAGCTGGGCCTGCGGCTGGGGCAGCGGGCCGCCGCCGACGTGACCGGCTTCCTCGCGCTGCTGGGCGAGGCGGCCCGGGCCGCGCCGGGGACGATGGCGCTCTACGCCAGCATGGCCGAGCGTTGGGCCCGGCACTACGGCCAGCCGCTGCCGGGCGCACGGGCGGGTGCCGAGCAGCCCACGGTGGACGAGGCGGCCGAGGCCCTGGCCCGCACCGTCCACACCCACCCCCGGGTGCGACGCCGGCAGCTTCGACCGGTGGGGGCGGTGGCCCTGCTGGTGCTGCTGCTGGTGCTGGCCCGCTCGATGCTGATGGAGATGCTGGTGGTGATGGGCTTCGTGGTGCTGTGGGCCTGGCGGGCCTGGGCCGGCGATCCGCTCGAGCGCCTCTACCTGCAGGTGGTGCAGCCCGAGGCGGCGCGGTGGCTGTGGGTCACCGGGGCCACGCCCGAGGAGCTGGCCGCCGCGCTCGAGGCCCGCCTGCCGGGTCGCGGCACCCTGGGCGCGCTGCTCCATCCGGTCGACATCTCCGGCCACCCGCGGCTGATGGCCAACGACCTGGCGCTGCATGCCTTCGGGGTCACCGCTCCGATGGTCCCGCGGCTGGGCTCGCGCGGGCCTCGCTAGTCACCACGCTCCGCGGCCGCCCTCGTCGGGATCGTCGAGGAATCGATCCCGCCGCGGCGACCGCAAGAACTGTGGCGAGTGCGGCACCATGTGCACCGGCGGTGACACGTGCACCGACGGCGTGTGCGGCTGAGCTACTCGATCTCTTCCTCGTGCACCGGCTCGTCGTGGATCTCGGCGCGCACGCGCTGGCCGGCGCGGCCGCGGGCCTGCACCGACTGGATGAACACGGCGCTCACGCCCCCGTAGTTGATCCAGCCCTGCTCGGTCTGGGAGATCACCGCGCCGAGCACCACCACCCGCAGGGGCACCGGCGGCTCGATGCGCACGCTCTTCTGCGACCAGAACGACAGCGGGCTGGACCAGTAGGTGTCCAGGGTCTCCCAGCGATCGTCCTCGCGGAAGGTGTGGATCTTGAGCTGGGTGGGCATCACGATCCAGGGCAGGTGGCGCCGAGCTCCGTGGCGATGGCGATCATGCGGCGGGCCAGCTCGGGGCCGGACTGCTCGTGCTTGAAGAACAGGTAGGCCTCGTCGAAGGCACCGACGATGCGCTCGGCCCAGGCGTGCAGCTGGGCGTCGTCGTAGGTGGCGGCGTGCAGGCGCAGGTAGCCCCAGGGCGCGGTGCGGACCAGGGGGCGATCGCCGCGGGCCTCGTCGTGCTCGCCCATGCACAGCGCCTGGCCGGCGTGCCGCAGGGCCTGGTGCACCTCGGGATCGTCCCAGCTCGCGTGGCGCAGCTCGAAGGCGGCGCGGGTGCCCGCGGGCAGCTTGGCCAGCAGCTCGCGCAGGCGATCGGCTCGCTTGGGCAGGAAGGGCGGGGTCTGGAAGAGCAGCGGGCCGAGGGCGTCGCCGAGGGTCTCGAGCTGGCCCAGGAGGTAGGCCAGGCCGCCGTCGGCGTCGTGCAGCCGCCCCTGGTGGGTGATGCGGCGCGAGACCTTGATCGCGAAGCGGAAGCCGGGCGGCACCGCCTCGGCCCAGCGCTGCAGCACCTCGCGCTTGGGCATGCGGTAGAAGGTGTTGTTGATCTCCACCGTGGCGAAGCGCTCGGCGTAGAAGCCCAGGCGATCGTCGGCGGGCAGCGTGGGGGGATACAACGAGCCCTCCCACTCGTCGTACCCGAAACCGCTGGTTCCGACGTACAGGCGCATCGCCTCCGACGGTAGCACTACCCCCACCCCGGGGCCGGCGAGCTGCGCTGGGGCAGCGCGGGCGGGCGAGCGCGGCCGCCCTCGTCGCGCTCGCATTCCTCCGCTGGAGAATGCGGGCTAAGCTCCGCTCGATGAGCGACGAGCAGGAGCAAGGCAAGCCGCGGAGCGGGCTGCGCTCGGTGGGCGATGCGCTGGGCGGGTGGGCGCGGCGGGTGGGCGAGCTGGTGGCCGAGGTGTCGGGCACGCCCTCGGTGCCCGACGAGCTGCGCGAGCCGCTGGAGCAGGCCCGCCGGCTGCGGCTGAGCGGCGAGCTGGCGGCGGCCCAGAGCACGCTGCGGGGCTTGGTGGAGGCGCACCCGGGGCAGCCCCACCTGCGCTACGCCCTGGGGCTGACCTTCGTGCACGACCTGGTGATGGGTGGGCGACCGCTGCGGCCGCTGGCCGACGTGATCGCGGCGCTGGCCGGGGACGAGCTGGGGCCCACCCCGCGCCACCTGCTGCAGGGGGCCCACGAGCTGTTCTCGGAGCGGCCCGAGCCGGCCCTCGATGCGCTGCGCCGAGCGGCGCGGACGGTGGCCGACGTGCCCAAGCGCGACGCCCACGAGACGCGGCTGCTGGTGCACCTGCTGGCGGGGCTGGCCCAGCTGCGGCGGGGGGAGCAGGACCGGGCGCTCCGCGAGCTGCACAAGGCCCGCACCCAGCAGCCCGCCGACCTCGGCCCGCCGCTGCGCTCGGTGCTGCTGCGCCGCGGGGTCACCCTGCTGCTGGCGGCCGACCAGGTGCTGGAGGCGGAGCGCTGGGTGGACGAGGCGCTCGAGCACGACGAGGCCGACGCGCTGGCCCGCGAGCTGCGGGTGCGGGTGCTGGCGGCCAAGGGCGATGCGATCGGGGCGTGGGATCGCCTGGAGCGGCTGGGTGACGAGCCGGCCCTCGACGCCACGCGATTGCTGGTGGGGCTGACGGTGGGCCTGCGCCAGGACGGGGGCGACGACCTGCGCACGGTGGCCATGCGTCACCTGCAGGCGGCGCCCCACGATCCGGAGCATCGTCGCGGCTGGGCGCTGGCCGAGCTGTCGCTGGCGGGCGACGGCGACCTGGGCGAGCGCCCCGAGCTGCGTCGCGACGTGGTGCAGGCGCTGGCCGACGCGGCCCAGGCCGCGCCCAAGGGCGTGCGCGATCGCTACCTGCAGGAGCTGGCCCACGTGGCGTTGCGCCTGGACTGGTTCCCGCCGCCGGTGCGCGACCCGATCCTCGATCGCCTGCGCCGCGAGGAGGGCACCGCTCCCGAGGAATTGCGGCTGGTGCGAGCGCGGCATCGGATCGCGGGGGGTGACGGCTCCCGCGAGGACTTCCAGCCGGGCATGCCTCCGCGCTTTCGGGCCGACCCCGATCTGGGCGGCCCCTCGGGCCCCGATCCGATGAGCCCCGCGCGCGACCCCGACCTGCGCAGCGCGGTGCTGGCGAGCCAGCGGGCCCTGGCGGCGGCCGAGCGCTGCCACCTCGAGGCGCAGGACGAGCTGGCGCAGGACCTGCTGGTGGAGGCGCTGATCGAGCGACCCACCCTGCCCCGGGCCACGCGGCTGCTGGCCGAGCTGTCGCAGGGCGAGGCGGGGACGCGGCTGGAGGACTGGCTGGGCCACGCGACCACGCTGCTGGCGGGGGTGCCCAACCGGATCCTCGGGGTGTCGCTGGCGGGGGTGCAGACCGCGATGGCGCAGGTGGTGGCGGCGCGCGAGCGCCTGGCCCGGCCGCTCACCATCGCGATCATGGGCGAGTTCTCGGCGGGCAAGAGCACCTTCGTCAACGCGCTCTTGGGGCAGGCGGTGGCGCCGATGGGCGTGCTGCCCACCACCTGCACGATCAACGTGTTCCGTCGCGGGACCAAGGGCGGGGCCACGGTGCACTACCGCGACGGGCGGATCTCGATGATCGAGCCCGAGGAGGTGGAGTCGTTCCTGCACGGCCTCGACGACGCGGCCGCGGCCCGGATCCGCCACGTGGAGATCGAGCGCACCGGCGGGCGCATGGGCGAGGCGTTGGTGGTCGACACCCCCGGGCTCAACGCCCTCGATGCGTTCCACGAGCAGGTGGCCCGCGAGTTCCTCGACGAGGCCGATGCGGTGGTGTGGCTGTTCTCGGCCACGCGCAGCGGGGCGGCGACCGAGGCGGGCATGCTCAAGAGCCTGCGCGCGGGCGGGCGGCAGGTGCTGGGGGTGCTCAACAAGGTGGACACCCTCGACGACGACGAGAAGACCGAGCTGGCCGAGTACCTGCGCACGCAGCTGGGCGAGGTGCTGGTGGAGGTGGTGCCGCTGTGCGCCCGCGAGGCGCTCGAGCACCGCACCGGCGAGGGCAAGGGCAAGGGGCCCGATCCCTTCGCGGCGGTGGAGGGGGCGCTCGAGCGGCACTTCTTGCAGCGGGCGCGCGAGCTCAAGCGCAGCCTCACCGCGCGGCGGCTGGGCGAGGCCCTCGCGGGGGCGCACGCCTCGGTGCTCGAGGCGGTGGAGGTGCTCGAGCGGCGCTCCGACGAGGCGCTGCAGGACGTGCGGGGCGAGCGGGTGGCCGCGCACCCGCTGCTGCTGCGCTTTGGCGAGGCGCTCGAGCGGGAGCTGTTGGGCGTGGACGATCTGCTCACCCGCGAGGGGCTGAGCCTGGGCGTGCTGGTGACGGGCAAGGGGCGCGCCAAGGGTCCGCTCGATCCGCAGGACGCCGACTACCTCGCGGCCTCGTTCCGCGAGGGCACCATGGCCGCGCTGCGGCGGGCCCTGGCGCCGATGGGGCGCGAGGATCCGGCGGCGGCCCAGGTGCTCGACGAGCAGCTGGTGCCGTGGGCCCAGGGTCACGTGGAGGGGCTGGTGCACGCGGGGCTGCTGGCCGAGGTGCTGACCGAGCACGGCTCGCGGATCGCCGACGGCGAGGCGGCCATGCGGGCGGCGTTCCGCGATGCGCTGGGGCCGGTGGCCAAGGCGTGGGCCCGGCGGGCGCAGCAGCTCACCCGCGCGGTGGAGCAGGCGCGGGCGCGCCTCGATCGCGAGGCCAGCAGCGCGCCGCGGGCCGAGGCGCTGCGCCTGCGCTCGGCGGTGCTCACCGCGATCGATGCGCTGCGCGAGGCGGTGGGGCGCGAGGCGGAGTAGGCCGCGAGGCGGAGTAGGCCGCGAGGCGGAGTAGGCCGCGAGGCGGAGTAGGCTGCGAGGCGGAGTAGGCCGCGAGGCGGGTGAGGCCGCGGCGATTCGGCGCGAGGCGGAGTAGGCCGCGGCGATTCGGCGCGAGGCAGAGTGGGCCGCGGCCCCGCGGCGATCCGGCGCGCGACGGGAGGCGGTGGGGCACGCGACCGCGGCGGTGAGCGAGGCTCGTGGTGGCCGTGCTACAAGGGCGAGCGATGAGCCTGGTGTACGGCGCCGACGAGGCGGGTCGCGGCCCCATCCTCGGGCCCATGACGATCGCGGTGGTCGGGGTGGACGACGCGGCGGCACGGGAGCTGGTGGAGCTGGGGGTGGCCGACTCCAAGCGCTTCGGCAGCAACGAGGAGGGTCGTCGGCAGCGGCGAGAGCTGGCCGAGCGGATCCGGGAGCGGGTGCCGGCGTGCCGGCTGCGGATGGTGGAGGTGGAGGAGATCGACCACTACACCTTTCGCGGCCAGCTCAATGCGCTCGAGCGCCGGGTGGTGCTGGAGCTGCTCGCGGCCCTCGAGGCGCCGCGCGACGCCGAGGTGATCTGCGACGGCGCCCGCATGTTCGCGCCGCTGCGATCGTGCTTCCCCCGGCTGCGGGCGGTGGACGACGGCGAGTCGGCGCATGTGGCCGTGGCCGCGGCGTCGATCGTGGCCAAGGATGCGCGCGACCGGGCGTTCGCGGTGATCGCCGAGCGCTACGAGGAGCAGTTCGGTCCCGTGCGGGGAGGTGGCTACCTCAATGCGGCCACCCGGCGGTTCTTGGAGGCCTACGAGGCGCGCCACGGCCGGCTGCCTCCCGAGGCGCGGCGCAGCTGGGGCGCGGACAAGGGCGGCAACCTCTCGCTGTTCTGATTCGTGGGCGGTCGCGAGGCTCGGGCGGTCGCGAGGGCGAGGCGGTGGTGCGCCGTGCGATCAGTTGAAGGGGTCGGTCGCCTGGTCGAAGGCGTTCTTCTTGGGCGAGGCCTTCTTCTTGGCCCGTCGGTTGGACTTCTGGGCCGCGGGCTTGCGCTCGCGCTGCGACTCGATGAAGCCGTCGATCGAGCCGTCGAGCTCGCGGCCTCGCTCGAAGTTGGCGTCGGCCGAGGGGTCGTCGCCGGCCTGCAGGTCGCACAGCCCCATGCCCGCGAAGGCCCGCGCGCGCACCTGGGGGTCGTCGTCCTCGAGGGCCACCGCATACTCGTCGCGCGCGGCCACGCAGTCGCCGGCCTGACGCGCCCGGTCGCCCAGGCTGATGAGATCCCAGCGTCCCGTGGCCGGGTCGGCGGGGACCTTGCTGGCCCCGGCCCGTCGCTGCTCCTCGCTGGGAGCCTCGCCGAAGGTGCTCATCGTGCCGTCGTCGGCCTTGCTCGCGGCCTCGTCGTCGGCGTCCTTGGCCTGCTGGGGCTCGGGCTCGGCGACGGGCTCGGCCTTCTGCTCGAGCTGGGCCTCCACGGTGCCCTCGCCGACGCCACGCCCGAGCGCACCAGGGGTGGCCGTGGCCGGCTCGGGCGTGAGGGCAGCTCGATCGGCCGCGGCGGCGGCCTCGGGCTCGGGCGGCTCGGCGTTGCGCTCCTCGACGCTCGGACCGGGCGGCAGGGCGGGCGGGGGCGCATCGACGCGGGTCACCTGCTGATCGGGGCGGCCGATCCACAGCACGAGCATCGCGGTGCCCGCCAGCGCCACCGCGGGCACCAGGAAGCTCCGACGCAGTCGCGTCCACCACGAGGTGGAGGCGGCCGCGGTCAGCGGCGGGGCGGCGGCGGCCCGTCGGGCCTCGGCGAAGACCTCGTCGAGCACGCCCTGCGGCACGTCCTCGAGCGGCATGGCGTCGCGGCTGGCGACGAGCAGCGAGCGGTAGCCCTCCAGCCGCTCGCGCAGGGCGGGGCTGGTGTCGTCCTCGAGCCAGCGCTCGAGGGCGCCCTCTTGCTCGAGATCCTCGAGAGCATCCTCGAGCAGGTCGAGCTCGGCCGGGCTCCACTCAGCCATGGGCCATGCCCTCCTCGGGCATCGAGCAGACCACCGGGCGCAGGTCGTCGAGCTCCTCGCGGAGCTTGTCGAGCGCGTAGCGCATGCGGCTCTTCACCGTGTTCTCGGGGGCGCCCACCGTCTCGCCGATCTCGCGAAAGGACATACCCGCCATCAGCCTCATCAGGAAGACCTCGCGCTGCTCGGAGGGCAGGCGGAGCACGGCGCCGTTGAGGCGCTCGCGCAGCTGCGGGGCATCGGCGCCCAGATCGGGCGGCAGCTCGTCGGTGGTGAGCGTCGACAGCAGGGTGGCGGAGCCCTCACGGGCCCGGTGCCCGCGCAGCGGGGCCTCCAGCGACTCGTGATCGCGGAACCGGGCGCGACGGCTCTCGTCCACGCACAGGTTTCGGGCGATCGTGTAGACCCAGGTGGTGAACCGGGCCGAGCGCCGATATCGGTCCTTCGAGCGGATCACACGGAACAAGACTTCCTGTAGCAGCTCTTCGGCTCGGGCGGGAGCATGGACGCTGCGCAGGAGGAAGTTGTACAGCCCCCGACTGTGCCGCGTGACCAACACCGCGAAGGCGTCGGAATCGCCGACCTGGAAGCCCTCCATGAGCTCCTCGTCGCTTCGCGGCTCGTCGTGGTCTCGCATGCGCATCGGGTGGGCTAGACAGCGGGGGGCCTCGGCCGTTCCTCGTGCCTCCCGGATCGACTCCTCCCAGCTCCAGTCGAGCTCGATGGGCGCAAGATGCGTGGTCGGCATGGCGGAGGTCGCGTCTGGCACCTCCAACGCAGGGGGACCGCCGACGATCTTCGGGGCCTCGTGTGACATCACCCCAGCAGCCGCGCGATCGCCGTGCGCTAGCCTGGTGCCCGGGTCTCCACGGTGATGTAGGTGCCAATCGTCAAAGGCCCGACGCGTCAATCTTCCATCCGTCAACCTTCTGACGAAATAGGTAGGGAAACCTCTGTTCGTCAAGATCGTGACGACAAATCCATGGCGTCAGATCCATGACTGTCGTTGGTAATCGTATGGAATCATTTGACTCCATGAAAAGTGGAGCCAGCCTTTGGGCATGGCATGCGGCTAGCACATATAGGGAGCGTCCCTGGCGAGGGACACGGTAGCGAACGACGCAAGACAACGATTTTCCACAGGGCGGAGGGCTCGAAGTCTCCCCCGGCCGAGAGCCCAACTCTCCCCGACCTGTAGGAAACACCCCGACCCCTTCCCTTGGTACCTCCCCCGGTGCCAAGGGTTTTTTTCGTTCTGGGTCCTGAGCACCGACGACGCCGCTCCGGCCGAGCATCGACGACCCGAACCCCGGCCGC
>JACKDV010000022.1 GCA_020633315.1 Myxococcales bacterium | reverse complement strand
CAGGAGACAGGAGAGTGAAATGAACCGTGCGATGCCAGCCGTCAATCTCATGAAGTGGATCGAGGAGAACCGCGATCGCCTGATCCCGCCTACCGGAAACAAGCTGATCTGGGAGGACCAGAACTTCATGATCCATGTCGTGGCAGGCCCCAACAGCCGCGGCGACTTTCACATCAACAACGACGAGGAATTCTATTATCAGCTCGAAGGCGACATGCACATTCGAGTTCGTGAGGACGGCAAGACCGTGAACTACCCGGTGCGTGCCGGTGAGATGTTCCTGCTCCCCGCCCGGATTCCCCACTCTCCGCAGCGAGCGGCGGGTACCCTCGGGATGCTCTTCCTGAGACGGCGTCCGCCGGACGATACCGACGGTTTCGCATGGTACTGCGAGAACTGCGATGCGCCTCTGTACGAGGAACATCTGCACATCGACGACTTCTCGCTCCAGCTCCCGCCGCTGTTCGATCGCTTCTACAAGAACCCCGAGCACAGCAAGTGCAAGAACTGCGGAACGCAGGCCGTGCCTCCGTGACCGCTCGCTCCTCGGCTCCTGCGCCGTGCGCTCGCACGAGCGAGCTGGCCATGTGACGCTCGGGGCTCCATCGGGCGTCGAGACCCCGGCGGGCGCAGTCATCGGCGGCTGGGGTCTGTGAGCCGCTGGCCGTCAGGAGCCGCCCGACTGCGTCTCGCGAGCGGAGCTCGGTTCGAGCGGGAGCCGCTCGATCGGCTCGGCGGGACTCGCGAGCAACAGCCGTAGGATCTGCTCGAACCGCTCGGCCAGCCGAACCATCGTGGCTTCATCGAACTGGTCGCGGTCGTACTCCCAGACGAGCTCGAATCCGTGCTCCGAAAGGAGCACGAACAGCGCCAGGTCGAACTTGGCCACGCCCGAGCGAACGGCGACGGGCTCCGTCTCCAGTCCCGCCAGCTGCGGCCGGGCATCCGGGAGATACTCGACCGCGAACACGATCTGCAGCTCCCGACGAATCGACGGATCGGGATCGAGGTCGAGCGCCTCGAGGATCATCTCGAACGGGAGGTCCTGGTGCATGTACGCGCCGAGCGTCTGCTCGCGCACGCGTCGCAACAGGCCCAGGAAGCTCTCGTCGGGGCGCACGTGCACGAGATGGGGCAGCCAATTGACGAAGTACCCCACGAGTCGAAATGCGTCGGGATGTCTTCGTCCCGCGATGGGGCTCACGACGGCGGTGCTCCGCTGCCCGGTCACGTCGCTGAGGAACACACCCAACGCGGCGAGCAGAGCCATGAATTCCGTCACGCCCGCGGTCCGACCGACCCCGGAGACGGCCCTTCGCGCCTCCGGGTCGAGGCGGCGACCGAGCAAGGCGCCCTTGAACCTGCGGGGCACGGACAGAGGACGGTCGGTCGGGAGCTCGACCCTCAGCGGCATCCCACGCAGCTGCGACATCCAGTACTCGAGCTGCTCGCGGAGTGGAGCACCGTGCATTCGCTCGTGGCGCCACGCGGCGTAGTCCGCATAGTGGATCGTCGGCTCCGGCAGCGGCGACGGGCGCCCCTCCACGTGGGCGGCGTACAGCGCGAGCATCTCCTCGGTGAGGACTCGACCCGACCACCCGTCGAAGGCGATGTGATGCACCGTGTAGACCAGGATGTGCTCTGTCTCCCCGAGGCGGAGGAGTCGAATTCGGAGGGTCGGTCCGTTGGCCAGATCGAACGGACAGTCGCTCGCCTCCTTCACCAGGACGGGCTCTCGAGCCCCGAGCTCGGACCTCGACAGGGCGCCGAGATCCTGCACCGCGAAGTCCAGGTCGATGGTGTCGTGGACCCGCTGGATCAGCACGCCATCCACATCGTGGAAGGTCGTCCGCAGTGACTCGTGTCGGCGCACCACCTCGTCGAGCGCACGCCTCAGCGCATCGACATCGAGCCGGCCGCGGAGGCGAAGCGCAGCGCGCACGGCGAAGGCAGAGCTCCCCCCGTTCGTCTGTGCGTAGCGCCAGTGGCGAAGCTGGGACGGGGAGAGCGGGAGATCGCCGCTGGTCGTCCGTCTCGAGATGGGGCGGGCTCCGGTTCCCGATGGCCCGGCTACCATCCGCGCCTTGAACATCGCGACGGTCGGGCAGTCGAAGACTTCGCGCAGCGCCACGTCGAACCCCAGCTCGTCTCGAACGCGGGACACGAGCCGGATGGCGAGCAGCGAGTGGCCGCCGAGCTCGAAGAAGTCGTCGTGGACGCCGACCCGGGGTACGCCGAGCACCTCGGCGAAGATGGCGCAGAGCCGCTCGTCGATGGGGTCCAGGGGTCCCTGGGGCGCGGCGGCTCGATCGATGCGCGGACGCGGCAGCGCACAGCGATCTACCTTGCCGCTCGCGGTCAGGGGCAGCACATCGAGCGTCACGAACGCGCTCGGCACCATGTAGTCCGGTAGCTTCGCCTCGAGCCGCTCACGGAGGCGGCTGGCGTCCAGGTCGTCGGGGTCGGTGGCGACGAGGTATGCGACGAGCCGCGTGTCGCCCGGGGCGTCCTCGCGTGCGACGACGACGACGTCGCGAACCTCGTCGAGGCTCGACAACACGGTCTCGATCTCTCCGAGCTCGATACGGAAGCCTCGCACCTTCACCTGGTGGTCGAGCCGTCCGAGGTACTCGATGGCGCCGTCCGGTCGCCATCGCGCCAGGTCCCCCGTCTTGTAGAGGCGCCGGCCCGGTGCGAACGGGTCGGGCACGAAGCGCTCCGCCGTCAGTCCCGGCCGCCCTCCGTATCCGCGCGCAACCTGGACACCGCCGAGATGGAGCTCTCCGTGAACGCCCACGGGCACGGGCTGCAGCTCGGCATCGAGGATGTACGTCTGGACATTCGTGATCGGGCGACCGATCGGCACGACCGGCCCGGGATCCTCGGGATCGGACTGCCACCAGGTGACCTCGATCGATGTTTCGGTGGGCCCGTAGAGGTTGTAGAGCTCGGCGTCCATGCGCTGGTGGAAGCGTCGAGTCGTCGCGTACGCCAGCGCTTCGCCGCTGCACACCACACGCCGCACCGAGGCGCACTTGCCGAGCTTCGGCTCGTCGAGGAACGGCTCGAGCATCGACGGCACGAAGTGCATCGTCGTGACCCCCGCCTCCTCGACGAGGTCGCACAAATATGCGGTGTCCTTGTGCCCCTCGGGACGCGCCACGACCAGCTGCGCGCCGATCACCAGCGGAACGAAGAGCTCCCACACCGAGACGTCGAAGGTGAAGGGCGTCTTCTGCAGGAAGACATCGGAGTCGTCGACGCCCAGGGCGGGCTTCATCCACTGCAGGCGGTTGGCGACGCCCTGGTGCGCGTTGACGACTCCCTTGGGCCGCCCGGTCGAGCCCGAGGTGTAGATCACGTACACGGCCGAGCTCGGGTGCAGCGCCGCGCTCGGGCGCTCCGAGGACTCCGTCGGATCGTCCGCGTCGGCCTCGAGCACCGCCGCCTCCGTCGCGCCGAGCTGGTCTCGGATCGCCGACTGCGTGACGATGACGCGTGCGCCGCTGTCGGAGAGCATGTAGGCCACGCGCTCGGGCGGATAGGTCGGGTCGATCGGGACGTACGCCCCGCCGGCCTTGAGCACGCCCAGGAGCGTCGCGACCAGCTCGATCGAGCGGAGCATGAACACGGCGACGCGGTCCTCGCGCCCGACTCCCAGCCGCCGTAGGCGGTGCGCGATGCGGTTCGCCAGCGCATCGAGCTCGCGGTAGCTCGATGTCCGGCCCTCGAAGACCAGCGCAGGAGCATCCGGGGATCGATCCACCTGCGCCTCGAAGAGCTCGTGCACCAACGCGTCGTGCCGCGGGGCGGAGCGGGTGTCGTTGAGCTCGACGGTGATCCAGCGCCGCTCTTCCGCCGTCAGCAGCGGCAGCTCCATGACGCTGCGCTCGGGCTGCCGCGTGGCCGCGTCGAGCAGGACCTCGAAGTGGGTGGCCATGCGCTCGATCGTCGCCGCGTCGAATAGGTCGGTGTTGTACTCCCACTGCAGCGCGTAGCCGTCGGAGCTCGGCGTGACGACGAGCGTGAGCTCGAAGTTCGCGACGCCACCCGCAATCTCGTGCGGGGTGATCTCAAGTCCGGGGAGCCGTAGCTCCGCCGCCGGTGCGTTCTGCAGCACGAACATCACCTGGAACACCGGCGAGCGGCTCATGGCGCGCTCGACCTGCAGGGCGTTGACGAGCTGCTCGAACGGCAGGTCCTGGTGCGCGTAGGCGCCGAGGGCCCGGGACTTGACGTCGGCCAGCAGTGTTTCGAAGCTGGCGTCGCGGTCGATGCGAAGGCCCAGCGCGAGCGTATTGACGAAGAAGCCGATCAAGCCCTCGGTCTCTCGCCGCGTGCGGTTGGCGATCGGAGTCCCGATGACCAGCTCCTTCTGGCCGCTGTAGCGGCTCAGGAGCACCCCGAAGATCGCGAGCAGGGTCATGAACTCGGTCGCGCCGGCCCTGCGGCCCACCTCGTGGACCGCTCGCTTGACGTCGGCGCTCGTCGTGCGAGCGAGGGTGGCTCCGTTGAACGTTCGTGTCGGTGGATGCGGTCGATCGGCGGGCAGCTCGAGCACCAGCGGCATCGTCTCGAGGTGCGTCCGCCAGTAGTCGAGCTGAGCGTCGAGCTGCTCACTCGACAGGGACTCACGCTGCCACACCGCGTAGTCGGCGTACTGAATGGGCAGCGGGGCGAGGGGCGACGGCTCGTCCCGCCCGAATGCCTCGTACAGGGCCGAGATCTCACGAATCAGCACCCCGACCGACCAGCCATCCGACACGATGTGGTGCATCGTGAGCACCAGCTCGTGATCCTCGGGGCCGATCCTCAACAGCCGCGTGCGCAGGAGGGGACCGCGCGCCAGATCGAAGGAGCGCGTCGCCTCCTCGCGCGCGATCTCCCGGGCCCGTTCCTCTCGAGTCGCCTCGGCAGCCGAGCTCAGGTCCTCCACCGGCAGCGACACGTCCACCCGCGGGTGGATCCGCTGCACCGGCTCGCCCCCCACCTCCTCGAAGGTCGTTCGCAGCGCTTCGTGACGGCGGACGACTTCCTCCACCGCGCGCTGGAGCACGGTGACGTCGAGTCGACCGCGAAGACGAAGCGCGCCCGACACATTGTATCCCGCGACCCCGGGGGAGAGCTGCTCGAGGAACCACAGTCGCGACTGGGCGTACGACAGCGGCACCGGGCCCTCGCTCGCTCTCGCGGGGATGGGCTGGGTCGCGCCGACCCCCTTCTTCGCGAGGAGCCGAGCGAGCAGCGCTCGCTTCGACTTCGATCGTGCTTCGCTCTGCCCAGAGTCATGCATCTTGCATCTCCCTCAGCATCTGTTCGGCTTCTTCGTCCGACATCTCGTCGACCGATGCGAGCGTCTGCGCGACCACCTCGGTCTGCTCTCGTCCGCCGAACGCGTCGTCGAGGGCCAGGAGCAGACCCGACGGGGTCGACTGCTCGAAGACCCGCCTCAATTCGAGGCTCACCCCCAGGTCGGCCGACAGTCGCGAGATCAGTCGCGTGGCGAGGAGCGAGTGCCCTCCGAGCTCGAAGAAGTCGTCCTCCATGCCGACGTTCTCGACCTCGAGGATCTCGCCGAACAGGCCCGCCACGTACGCTTCGGCCGCCGTCCGCGGGGGCACGTGGCCGTCGGACTGGCCCCGCTCCGGGATCGGGAGCGCCCTGGTGTCGATCTTGCCGTTGGGCGTCAGCGGCAGCGCCTCGAGCACCACGAACGCGCTCGGCACCATGTACTCGGGCAGTCGCTCCTTGAGTCGAGCGCGGAGATCGGCGACGGGAACGTCGGAGACCACGTAGGCGGCGAGACGCTCGTCTCCTGGCGTGTCTTCGCGCAGCATGACGACCACCGCACGCGCGCCCGCTTCGTGCAGCGCGCTCTCGACCTCTCCCAGCTCGATTCGGAATCCTCGGAGCTTGACCTGGTGGTCGGTCCTCCCGACGAATTCGAGCTCGCCGCTGGGGAGCCACCGGACCACGTCCCCCGTGCGATACATCCGCGCGCCGGGGCGTTCCGAGAACGGATCGGGGACGAGCTTCTCCGCGGTGAGCCCGGGTCGCCCGAGGTATCCGCGAGCGAGCCCGGCCCCCCCCACGCACAGCTCCCCCAGTGCTCCCTGCGGCACCAGCTGCAGCGACTCGTCGACCACATACACATCGACGCCGTCGATCGGGCGTCCGATGTGGATCACCCCGTCCCATCGGATGACGCTCGAGGTGCAGATCACGGTCGTCTCGGCGGGTCCGTACTGATTGCCCACCTCGAAGCCGGCCGACTCCGGCGGCCGCACGCGGAGCTGCTGTCCGCCGACATGAAGCCAGCGCAGACCGCCGAGGGCGTGGCCCTGCTGGAAGATCGCCTCCGCGAGGGGGGTGGGGACGAAGGCCATCGTCAGCTGCGATCGCGTGATCCACTGCGCCGTCGCCTCGGGGTCGATCCGGATCCCGTCCGGCGGAATGTGCAGGGTGGCGCCCGCCGACAGGCACGACCAGACCTCCCACGCGGACGCATCGAACGCGACGCCCGCGATCCACGAGCAGGCGTCGGCGGCGGTGAGCTCGTACCTGCGCTGGGTCCAGCGGACCAGCGAGCACAGCGAGGCGTGCTCGACCGCGACCCCCTTGGGACGCCCCGTGGAGCCCGACGTGTAGATCACGTAGGCGAGGGTGCTCGCGTGGGCCCGCTCCAGTACCGTCGCGGGCCCGTCGTTCGCGGCGACGTCGCTCATCCCGACGACGGGCGCCCCGAGCCCGGGGGCTCGCGCCGCGTCCTCGACGACCACGAGTCGTGCTCCGCTGTCCTCGACGATCTGGCGCGAGCGCTCCTCGGGGTAGCACGGGTCCATCGGCAGATAGGCCGCGCCGCACTTGAGCGTGGCCAGTGCTGCGACCACCGCATCGACCCCGCGAGGAAGATGGAGCGCCACGATGGTCTCGGGTGACACGCCTCGCTCCCGCAGGTGCGCGGCCATCCGGCTGGCCCGGTCGTCGAGCTCGCGGTAGGAGACGGTACCCGTCGCGTGTACCACTGCCGGCGCGTCGGGGCGCCGAGCGGCATGCGCCTCGATGAGCTCGTGCACCCCACGATCGTCGGGCGCGTCACCTCGCCGGCCGTGGCTCCACTCGGTCCGCAGCCGTCGCTCCTCGTCCTCCGACATGCGGGGCAGGTGGGACACCCGCTCCCGTGGCGTCGCGACGATGCCATCGAGGAGCACCTCGAAATTCACGGCCATGCGCTCGATCGTCTCGCGATCGAACAGGTCCGTGTTGTACTCCCACTGCAGCGTGTAGCCCTCGCCCGCGTCGTCCACGGCCAGCATCAAGTCGAACTTCGCGATGCCCCCCGGGTCCGGCAGCTGGGTCACCTCGAGCCCGGGCAGCTCGAGCGCGACCTCTGGGGTGTTCTGCAGCGCGAACATCACCTGGAACACCGGCGAGCGGCTGAGATCACGCTCGATCTTCAGCGCCTCGACCAGGCGCTCGAACGGCAGATCTTGGTGGGCGTAGGCGGCGAGCGTCCGCTCCTTGACGTCCTTGAGCAGGACCTCGAAGCTCGAGTCGGCGTCGATGCGCAGGCCGAGCGCCAGCGTGTTGACGAAGAAGCCGATGAGCCCCTCGGTCTCGGGGTGCGTGCGGTTGGCGATGGGGCTGCCGACGATGAGCTTCGCCTGACCGCTGTAGCGGCTCATGAGCACCCCGAAGGCGCTCAGGAGCGTCATGAACTCGGTCGCCCCGTACGTGCGGCCCACGGCTCGGACCGCGCGCTTCTCCTCGGCCCCCAGGCTCCGCTCGAGCCTCGCGCCGCTGAACGTCTGCGTCGGTGGTCGGGGTCGGTCCGTCGGCAGGTCGAGCACGACCGGCATACCCTCGAGCTCGGCCGTCCAGTACCCCAGCTGCCGCTCGAGCTCGTCGCCCGCGAGCCACTCCCGCTGCCACGCCGCGAAGTCGGAGTACTGGATGGGCAGCGCTTCCAGCGGAGAGTCCTGACCCGAGACGTACGCTCCGTAGAGCGCCGTGATCTCGCGCGCCAGGACCCCCATCGACCATCCATCCGACACGATGTGGTGCAGGGAGAACAGGAGCACGTGCTCATCGGCGAGCTTCAGGAGCCGCCCACGCACCAGCGGGCCGCGCTGGAGGTCGAACGGTCGCTCCGCCTCCTCTCGGGCGAGCTGCTGCACGCGGGCCTCCGCGGCGGCCGGCTCGAGCGAGCCAAGGTCCTCCATCGGAAGCGCGAAATCGAGGCTCGGGTGGATCCGCTGCACCGGCTCGCCGTCGTGCTCCTCGAAGGTCGTGCGCAGCGTCTCGTGGCGACGAACGACTTCGTCGAAGCAGCGCGTGAGCACGGCCGCGTCCAGCCGACCTCGTAGGCGCAGAGCACCGGGGACGTTGTACCCGGCGGTTCCCGGGGCCAGGCGATCCAAGAACCACAGACGGGACTGCGCAAACGACAGCGGCGGTGCGGAGTCGGACGCCCGTCGGGGGATCGACGATGCCGAGCGAGGCAGCCGCCCCGCGAGGCTCTGCGCGAGCTCCACGATGGTCGCGTCGAACAACTCTCGAATCGCGATCTCCACGCCGAGCTCGTGGTGTACGCGTGACACCACCTGCGTCGCGAGCAAGGAGTTGCCGCCGAGGTCGTAGAAGTTGTCGAGGATCCCCACCCGCTCCACCTTGAGGACCTTCTGCCAGATGCCCGCGAGAGCCTCCTCCGTCGGACCGCGCGGCGCGATGTACTCGGCCGTCGCCAGTCCCCCGTCGGGTGCGGGCATGGCCTTGCGGTCGATCTTGCCGTAGGGGGTCAGCGGGAAGCGCTCCAGCGTGACGATCGCGGCCGGAATCATGAACGCAGGGAGCTTCTCCTTCGCGAGCGCCCGCAGGTCCCCCACGTCGTCGCCGGCGATGACGTAGGCCACGAGGCGCTTGTCGCCGGGGATGTCCTCTCGAACGATGACCACGGCGTCCACGACCGCGGGATCGAGCCGGAGCACGGACTCGACCTCGGCCAGATCGATGCGCTGACTGTGCACCTTGACCATCGTGTCGAGGCGTCCGAGGCAGTCGAGTCGACCGTCGGGCAGCCACCGCGACATGTCCCCCGTCTTGTAGAGCCGCTCGTTGGGGCGAAACGGGTGCGGGATGAACTTCTCGGCCGTCAGGCCGGGGCGATCGAGGTACCCCCGCGCCAGCGCCACTCCCCCGATGTGCAGCTCGCCGACCACACCGATCGGCACGAGCTGCAGCTCCTTGTCGAGCACGTACGCCGTCGTGTTGAGCAGAGGCCGGCCGATCAGCGGTCGCCGATCTTCGTCGGCCGAGCACTGACCGGCGACGGTGATCATCGTCGCCTCCGTCGGCCCCCACATGTTGTGGACCCGACGGCCGGGCGCCGACCACCGCTTGACGGTGTCCTCGGAGAGCATGTCTCCTCCGAAGGACACCATCTCGAGCTCGGGCAGGTCGGTGGGATCGGTCATGGCCCCCACCACCGGCGGGAGCAGCTGGTAGTTGATTCGGTGCCGTCGCAGTGCGTTGACGATCGGCTCGCCGGGCATGAGCGTGTCTTCTCGTCGCGCGGTGAGGACGATGGTGGCCCCGCCGCCCAAGCCGGGCCAGATCTCCCCGATCGACGCCCCGTCTCCGCTCATGGAGAAGTACTGCAGCATCCGCGAGTCGTGGCTCAGGCCGAACAGCTGCTGGTGCTGTCGCAGGTGGTTGACCATGCCGATGTGCTCGAGCACGGTCCCCTTGGGTCGCCCCGTGGAGCCCGATGTGTACAGGATGCAGAAGGTGTCGTGTCGGTGGATCGGCAGATCGAGGTTCGTCGAGCTCTCGGCCGTGATCGGCCGCGGCGTGTCGACGTACACGAGCTCGACGGACTCCGGGACGGCGGGCAGACGCGGCAGGAGCTCCGAGTGGGTGATGAGCGCGACCATGCCCGAGTCTTCGAACATGTACGTGAGGCGATCGGCCGGGTAGGTCTCGTCGATGGGCAGGAAGCCCGACCCGCTCTTCACGATGGCCACGAGCGCGACGATCATCTCGATCGATCGCTCCACGCAGATCCCGACGATCGAGCCGCGCCCGCAGCCGAGCCGGGTGAGCTCGCGAGCGAGCACGTTGGCCCGCTCGTTGAGGGCCCCGTAGGTGATCGTCTGCTGCTCGAACTCCACGGCGACCTTGTCGGGGAGCAGGCGCGCGTTCTCCTCGAAGAGCTGGTGGATGTGGAGGTCGGGATCGTACGGGCCGTCGGTGGCGTTCCACTCCTCGACGATCGTGCGACGCTGCTGCTCGTCGAGGATCGGCAGCCTCGACACGCGCTCCCGTGGGGCCTCCATCGCCCCCGCCAAGAGGACCTGGAAGCTGCTGATCATGCGCTCGATCGTCTCGGCGTCGAAGAGGTCCGAGTTGTACTGCATCCACGCCACCGACGGCGAGCCGTCGACGGGGACGACGACGAGCGTCAGGTCGAGCACGGACACGTGGCTGTCGACGAGCGCCGTCTCGGCGGTGACGTCCCCGAAATCGATGCTGGCGCCGGGGACGGACAGGACCAGCTCGGCGAGCCCAGAGTCCTTGCGCCGCGGCGCTTGCTCGTAGGCGAACATCGTCTGGAAGAGGGGCGACCGGCTCCGGTCGCGACCGGCCCCCAGGTG
This sequence comes from Myxococcales bacterium, assembly GCA_020633315.1. Lineage (GTDB taxonomy): Bacteria > Myxococcota_A > Polyangia > Nannocystales > Nannocystaceae > Paraliomyxa. The sequence goes on along the minus strand of JACKDV010000022.1, from coordinate 130,781 downwards.
GCTCACCACCCGAGGGAACGGAATCCAGGCGTGCTCGAGGCCGGCGACCAGGGCCGCGCGCATGCGGTGGACGAGCTCGATGAAGGTGGGTGCACCGTGGAGATCGGTGGGAAGCGGAATGGTGTTGACGAAGTAGCCGACGATCTCCTCGAAGGCTCGATGATCCCGCCCGCTCGTGGGCGTACCGATCGCGAACCTGGTCTGACCCGAGAAGCGATGCAGGAAGGCGGCGTAGGCCGCGAGCAACACCACGTACGGGGTGACGCTCTCGCGCCGGGCGAGGTCCATGATCGCCGCGCCCAGCTCGGGGTCGATCGTGAATCGCCGGAGGGCGCCGCGGAAGGTCTGCAGAGTGGGGCGGACGCGGTCCGTCGGCAGCTCGAGCGGCGGGAGGTCGCTGGCGTGGGTCTTCCAGAACGCCAGCGCCTCGTCGGCCTGCGGTGAGTCGACGAGCTCTCGCTGCCACCTCACGAATTGCTCGTACGTGGCGGACGCGGGCCCGAGGGACGGAGCGACGCCGCGCGCCAGCCTGTCGTACATGGAGCGTAGCTCGCCGAGCATGATGACGACCGACCACAGGTCCACCGCCACGTGGTGCGTCGCGAGCATCAGGACCGCGTCGTCGTCGTTCCGACGCCACAGCGTGACGCGAAGGATGGGTCCATGCTCGAGATCCACCGGCTGGACCGTCATGCTCGACGCCTGGGCCAGGATCGCGTCGATCGACTCGCTGGTCTCGTGGACGGTGAACGCGGGTGCGAGCTCGGGGTGGATGATCTGCCGCGGCCCATCGGGCGTGCGCAGGTACGTGGTCCGGAGCACGGGGTGTCGCCGGACCACCGCGAGGGTCGCAGCTTCCAGGTGGTCCACGTCGAGCGGGCCACGCAGGCGAACGACGATGTGCAGGTTGTACGCCGCGTTGTCCGGCTCGAGCTCCTGCAGGTACCACAGCGACTCCTGGTTGCCGGACAGCGGCTGTGCGGGCCCGTCGTCCTCGGGCGTGTCCGCATCGGGCTCGGCCGGCACCACCGATCGCTCGAGCGCGCGCGCTCGGGCCCGCTCCGAGAGCTGCGCCGAGACGTCACGCAGGCTGCGCTCGCCGAGGAACATCGACATGGGCACGATGATGTCGAGCTGCGCCTCCACCACGTGTGCGAGCTCGACCGCGCCCATCGAGTCCAGGCCGAACGAGGCAAATGGCGCGTCGGGATCGATGTGCTTCACCGCGACCCCGAGTGCGCGAGCCGCCATGGCGCGTAGCCACACTTGCACGTCTTGCGCAGACGTCGATGCGAGCGACAATTGGCGGATCGCGGGGGTCTTCGAGGACTCGGACAGCGCGCCGACGTCCACCGAGCCGGCGACGTCGCTGAAGAGCACCTCGAGCGTGCCCGCCAAGAATGCTTGCTTCGTGGCGAAGCGCTGGATCTTGCCGCTCGACGTCTTCGGAATGGAGCGCGCCTCGATGAGCACGATCGCGTGGGGCGTCAGCTCGTGGGCGAGGGAGATGTCTCGGCGGATGGCCACCAGGGTCTCGCCGACCCCCACCGACGACTTGGCGTCGACCAGGCGACGGCGATCGACCTCTGCGACGACCACCAGGCGCTCCTCTCCGCCGGCATCGACCGCGAAGCAGGCCACGCACCCGGGCCGGATCGACGGGTCCGCGTCCTCGACGGTGCGCTCGACATCCTGCGGGTAGATGTTCCGGCCGCGGACGATCAGCAGGTCCTTGATGCGTCCCGTGACGAACAGCTCACCTTCCCGCAAGAACCCGAGATCGCCGGTGCGGAGGTAGGTCCGCCCGTCGCCGGGCTCGATGCTCCCCGCGAACGCTTCGTGCTGGCGCTGCCAGTACCCGCGCGCGACGTGGTCACCCCAGACCCAGATCTCGCCGATGTGGCCGTCGTTGCTGGGCCGGCGAGTCTCGGGCTCGACGATCGCGACCTGCCCGTCGCCGAGGGGTCGTCCGCACCCCACCAGCTCTCGCCGCTCGGTGTCGGCTCCGGTGGAAGGCGCGTCCACGGGACGAGCCTGCTCGATCGACGACGTCTCGAACTCTTCGACGCGAGCACCACTGCCGGCCCGCGCACCAGTGACGATGAGGGTCGCCTCCGCGAGGCCGTAGCAGGGCAGGAACGACTCGGCGCGAAACCCCGCGGGCTCGAAGGCCTCGGCGAAGCGACGTAGGGTGTCGGCTCGGACGGGCTCTGCACCATTGAACGCCACGGCCCACGACGACAGATCGAGGTGCTCACGCCTCTGCTCGCCCACCCGGCGGATGCACAGGTCGTAGGCGAAGTTCGGCCCTCCCGAGACGGTCCCTCGATACTGGCTAATGGCTTCGAGCCAGCGAATGGGCCGACGTAGGAAGTCCAGTGGTGACATCAGCACAACTGGAAATCCGATCGAGATCGGCTGGAGCACGTTCCCGATGAGTCCCATGTCGTGATAGAGCGGAAGCCACCCCACCCCCACGCTCGATCGATCAGTGCGAAAGGACTCGGCGATCATCCGCTCGTTCGCCAAGAGGTTCGCGTGGGTGAGCACGACGCCCTTGGGATCACCCGTCGAGCCGGAGGTGTACTGCAGGAACGCCACGTCGTCGGCACGAACGTCCAGCGCCTGCCATCCGGCTGGATCGCACAGATCGTCGGTCGCCAGCCACGACGCCTGTTGGAGATCCGGCAGCATCTTGAACAGCATGGGCGCGAAGGAAGCGATCTCCTTCGTCGTGAGGACCACGCTCGCTGCGGAGTCGCCCATGATCGCGCGCAGGCGCGGGAGGGTTCGCGCGAGACGCTTCGGATCCGGGGGATACGCCGGTACGGCGATGACGCCGGCGTAGAGACAGCCGAAGAACGCCGCGATGTACTCGAGAGACGGGGGATACAGCAAGACTGCACGCCCCCCTCGCTCGCAATGCTGCTGCAGCACCGCTGCAATCGACCGAGCACGCAGGTCGAGTCGCGCGTAGCTCAAGGACGATGCAACCGACTTCTCGCCATCGTCCGGGAACTCGAGGAACGTGAAGAGATTCGAGTCGCCCTCGTGCTCTGCCCGAGCCCGAAGGAGCGTCGTGAGGTCCTGGACTTCAACCATGGGGACTATGAATGGGATTCGAACGGGTCACGAGAACGTCGCCGGACGAACCCGATTGCGGCGAGATCGGCGGCCAGTGTAGGCTGGCTACATGGATGCGCTCGCCCGCAAGCATCAACGACACGTTCTCACCCCGTGGATACCACAAGGCGGATACACCGCACCAGTGATCGTCCGAGGCGAGGGCCGTTACATATTCGATGAAGAAGGGAAGCGGTATCTCGACCTCGGCAGTGGCATGGTGGCCACGAACCTGGGTCATCGGCATCCGAAGGTCGTCGAAGCCATCCAGCAGCAAGCGGCGACTCTCGGTTACGCGCCGCCGATGCTGTTCAACGACAAGCGCGCGCAGCTCGCCGAGGAGCTCTCCGCGATCTCGCCGTGGGGCACGACGGGTGAGGGCTGTCGGACCTTCTTCACGACAGGAGGCGCGGAGTCGAACGACGATGCCGTGCGCATGACACGCGCTCTCACTGGTCGTTCGAAGATCCTCACCGCGTATCGCTCGTACCACGGCTCCACCGGAGGGGCGATCTTCTTGACGGGTGATAATCGACGGTGGTCCGGCGAGCAGGTCGGGGGCGGGCACTCCATCGCTCGCTTCTTCGCGCCCTACCCCTACCGCTCGCCGTTCTCGGCGAGCACGCCCGAGGAGGAGACGGCCCGCGCCATCGAGCACCTCGAGCGCATCCTGCTCCACGAGGACCCGCGTCGCGTGGCGGCGCTCCTGATCGAGCCCGCCGTCGGTGCGAACGGCATGATCGTCTATCCCGACGACTACCTACCGGCGCTCCGAGAGCTCACCGAGAAGCACGGAATCCTGCTCGTCTTCGACGAGGTCATGACCGGGTTCGGTCGCACGGGTGCTGCGTTCGGGGCGACGCGCTACGGCGTCGTTCCGGATCTCATCACCTTCGCCAAGGGCGTGACGAGTGCATACATTCCGCTCGGCGGCGTGATGGTCCGCGAGAACCTCGCGAAGAGCTTCGACGCGTCACCGCTCCCGTGTGGACACACCTACGCGGGTCACCCGATGGGCGTGGCGGCAGGGCTCGCGACCGTGCGGGCGTATCGAGAGGAGGGCCTGCTCGAGCGTGCGCGCGAGATCGAGACTTGGATTCGCGATGGCCTCATGGCGATCTCCGAGCGCCATCCCACGGTGGGAGAGGCTCGAGGAGTCGGTGCCTTCTGGGGCCTCGAGCTCGTCCAGGACAAGAAGACCCGCGAGCCGCTCGTACCGTGGCACGGAGCCGGGCTCGGGGTGATGACGACACTCTACGCCGAGCTCAGGAAGCGTGGGGTCCAGACCCTCGGCAAGTACAACGTCGTGTTCGTGACGCCGCCGCTGACCATCACGAAGCCCGAGCTCGACGAGGGGCTCGCCGCACTCGACGAGTCGCTTGGCGTGCTCGAGTCGCAGCTGTGACTCGGCTCGCGTCGTCGGCGACCCGCAGGCTCGGTCGTTTCGGTCGTCGAGTCTCGGGGCTACGCGTGCTGCTCGCTCACGCCGAGCGAGCAGCCCATGTGTCCTATTCGTTGGCGTCTCGCTCGGCGATCCACTTTCGAAGAGAGAGTGGACGCATGTCGGTCCAGACCTCCTCGATGTAGCTCAGGCACTCGGCCTTCGGTCCCGTTCGTCCGACGGCCCGCCACCCGTCCGGAATCTCGCGATCGGCCAGCCAGATCGAGTACTGCTCCTCGTCGTTGATGACCACCGTGTATGTGCGAGTATCCTCGTCTTCGTCACGCGGGGACATGAGCGAACCATAGCCGCGGAGGTTTGGACCGTAAAGCGAGGTCGCCCTCGAGCTCGAGCGTCGAGCCGTCCCCGAGCCCGTTGCTCGTCGGTGTGCACGAGGACCGCGACTCGAGCGTTGCACGTGGCGGGAGCTTGATGGAGCGGCCCGTGCGTGCAACGATCGACGCGGGGAGCACGCATGCCTAGGACCTCGGTCGAGACCATCGCGCTCCTTCGGGAGCATCGTCGTGGAGAGCGTCGAGTCCTCCTGGGTCCCGATGAGGTAGCGGTGCTCTCGACGATGGGGGTGCGGGTGCTCGTCGAGCGAGGTGCGGGGGTGGCCTCCGGGCACGACGACCGCAGCTACTCGGAGTCGGGTGCGCAACTCGTGGACCGGGGCGAGGCGTGGCGAGAGGCCGACGTGGTCATGAAGTACAAGGCACCAGAGCCGTCGGAGTATCGGTACTTTCGGCCGGGGTTGGTGCTGATCGCCTTCCTCCACGTCGAGGGGGACATGCCCCTGATGGAGTCACTCGAGTCCTCCGGGGTGACCGCGTGGGCCCTGGAGATGATCGAGGACGACGATGGCTCGTTCCCGGGCTGCGTCTCGGACAGTGAGATCGCAGGCACGCAGGCCGTCCTCTACGGCGCGTGGCTGCTCCAGTCCCACCTCGGAGGCTACGGGAGGCTCCTGTCCTCGGTTCCGGGGGTTCCCGATCCCCGAGTCGTCGTCATCGGACACGGCAACGCCGGCGGTGCGGCGGCACGAACGGCGGCCGCGCTCGGGGCACGGACCACGGTGATCGGCCGCGACCCGAGCCGCCTGCGTCGCTTCGCGGCCACCGTGGGTCCTCGCGTCGAGTGCATGCTCAACACGCCCGAGAACCTGGAGGAGGCCGTCGTCGACGCGGATCTCGTGGTCGGAGCCATCCTGATCTCCTCGCACGACACCCCTGCGATGCTCACTCCGCAGTTGGTGGGGAGGATGCGCCCCGGCTCGGTCATCGTCGACATCACCTGCGGATACGGGGCCGGGTACATGCCGACCGCGCCACGCCCGACGACATTCGAAGAGCCCGCGGCCTTGGCCCACGGAGTGCTCCACGTGAAGATCGATGCCATGCCCGCCTCCGTGCCCTGGACGGCGTCTCGGGCGACGGCCGCGAACGTCTTCCGCTTCGTGCGGTCGATGATCGCCCACTACGCCCACGGCGAGCCCCTGTCGCGAGGGTTGTCGGCCGCTCGGGTGATCGCAGACGGACGGGTGCTGCACCCGGAGCTGCACCGTCAGCGCCGCCTCGCCATCGCGACGCTGGAGGGATCAGACCGCGAGACTCCGCAGTAGCTCTTCCGGACTGGCCGACTGCGGACACCCGGCCTCGGCCGCCGCTCGCAGCTCGGTCGCCAGCCCGTGGCAGTCCTTCTGGAGTCGGCGCGAGAAGTCGTTGCACTTGCAGCCGGTCGTGTGGAGGTAGTTGCTCCGCACCACCACCCCGGAGCGATGGGCTCCGAAGAAGCCGCCCTGCTCGACCCGAAGGGAGTCGAGGACCCCCAGGCGCTCGAGATCGCCGATGTCGATCGCCGTGCCCGGCATCACGAAGAACTGCATCTTCTCCCCCTCGGGCTCCGCGGCGCGTACCTTGACCACCGCCTGGTGGATGAAGCGGAACGAGCAGAGCGAGCGGACGAGGAACGGCTTCGCTTCATCGAGCCACGCGACCTCGTCCGGTCGCTGCAGGTGCGACATGCCGTTACGGGCTCGGCCCGTCACGATCACCGGCTCGAAGTAGCTGCGCAAGCCGTGCTCCACGACCCACGTCGCCAGGTCGTTCACCGTCCTTCGGCTCGCCGGTCCCACGGGGCTCTCGATGCCCAGGCGGCCGCGGTGGGGACCCGAGAAGACCTCCATCAGGCCGAGCACGCTCGCGGGGAGATCGAAGGTCCGCCCCCTCACCGTCACGGAATCGTAGTCGTAGGAGAACCGTGGGTTGCGCCACTCGTCGTTCTGCTGCCGCGAGGTGCTCCACACGGAGTGGTAGATCTGGACCTGATCCTTGACGCGATCGAGCTCCTCGAGGAAGGCCCGCGCGGTGGGGCGGGCCTCCTTGCCCTCGAAGCGCTGGATGTTCCGACGGATTCGATCGCGGGTCGGTGCCGACAGCAGGCGCTCGGCGTCGGCCCAGTGGGCGCGCGCGGCCGGCTCGGAGCCGAAGATGGCCCCCGCCGTGAAGAAGAGCCACTGCAGTCCCTGCTCCGCCACCCACTCGAGCAGGTCGAAGAAGCGAGGGAATGCGGTCAATTCCCCATCGCCCGAGGTCTGCACGACGCGTACCCCGTACCGCTGCGCCTCCTGGAGCAGGGACTGGACCCCATCCACGTAGGCGTGGACGTCTGCGTCTTCGTACGGAAATCGGTCGATCGGCACGGCCCCCGCGTAGCAGCCGCGGCACGCCATGTTGCACTGCTTCGGGCAGAACAAGTGAATGGACTCGATGCAGCTGCCCAGCGCATCTTCGGTGGCTCGCACGAACGCCTCCGGCGGCAGGCTCGTCACCGCTTCGAAGTGCTCGACATAGGACCTCGGGGCACCCGAGAACCAGCCCTGCTCGGTCTCGTGGCTCCGGCCGTCGTGATCTTCCTGCGCCCAGTGCTGCGCGAAGTCGCGAACGAAGGACTCGTAGTGCTCGAGCCCATAGGCTCGGGACACGGCGATGTCGACCGTCATCGCATTGGCCACGAGCTGCCGCACGTGCTCCGTGCTCGGCAGGTGGTTGGGGAGGATGTTGTTGCAGCCGAATGGCGACTGGTGGGCGTCGAAGAACTCGCGGACCCCCGGGTCGCACCCTACCTCTGGGTTGGTCATTCGCCCTCGCTCCGTCCGACGGTTGCGGCCTTGCGGGCCCGGTTCTGGCGGTTTGCCTCGCGAAGGTAGGGAGATGCGCCGCACTGCAGCGGATCGCCGGTGTAGACCTCCGACATCACGGGACATCGTCCCGCGCACGCGGCCTCCGGTGCGGCCAGGTCGCAGGTCTTGCACCCCTTGAACGAGTCGAAGCCGATCGTTCGGATCCCGCCGAACTCACCGTCCCAGATCTCCTGGAATGGCTGCTCGCGGAGGTCGCCACCGACGAACTTCTCCGCGGACGCGCACACCGAGCAGGGGTACACCTTCCCGTTCGACGTGATGTAGGCCAGCGATGCGGCACAGAACTCGCGTCTCATCGCGTGGGCGAGCTGGTAGCTGAAGTTGAGGAAGCTCGTCACGCACAGACCCAGCTTGGGGTACCACTTCTGTCGATCCTCGGCATTGCGGGCGTACAGCCGTGACGCTCGAGTGGCCACCGACGGGTCGGGCAGCAGATCCGGGTGTCGTCGACCCCGGCCGAGGGGGCTGAAGGGGGCGAGCCCGAAGACCAAGCCCTTCTCCTGCGTGAATTCGAAGATCTCCTCCAGCTCCTCGAGGTTGTACTGGGTCACCGTCGTCATCACGGCGGTCTTGATGTCGTTGTCCGCCAGGAGCTCGAGGCGGGATCGGATGTCCTCGTATGTAGAGGTGAGCCGAAGGCGCTTTTGGAAGGAGGTCCCATCCAGGCTCACGCTGACGACGCACTCCTCCCGGGGGAGCCGATCGATCATCTCCTGGGTGATGTACGTGCCGTTGGTCGCAATGGAGATCACGAAGCCCAGGTCGTGGGCCGCGTGGAGGATCTCGACGAAGTGTGGGTGGGACATGGGCTCCCCTCCCACCAGCACCAAGGCGAAGACCCCTGCCGCGCGGAGCTGCTGCAGGACGTCGAGGATCTCGTCCTTGCTCAGCTCGCCCTCACGGCGGGGACCGGCCGAGATGTAGCAGTGGCGGCAGGGGAGGTTGCAGGCTCGCGTGATCTCGAACCACACGATGAGCGGCGCCACGAGCCTGAAATTCGGCTCGAGCGGGACTGCGTCCAGTTGGTGCTCGGCGAGGTCCTCGTACCGGGCGCCCTCGAGCAGGGCCGCGGCGACGTCGTCGCCGTAGAAGCCCACCTTGCCGGTGACGGCATCTGCCAGTGTGAAGCCGAACCGCTCTCGTCGGATCCGCAGCCTCGGGCGCATGTGGCCTAGACCGCGTTGCCGACCAAGAACGTCGCGGGAGCAATGACTCCGCGCGAGACGTCTGCCGAGAAGGTCACGGAGACGTCGAGCCGTGCATCACCCGATTTTTCCATGAATGCAACGAGCTGCTTCTGCTGCTCGGGCGTCAGCTTGAGGCTGAGCTCCCCGGGTTTGCTCGTGGTCTTCTTCGTGGTGGTCTTGCTGCGGGTTGCCATGTCCCCTAAAGGATACCCTGACTCCGCTCGTGCTGGCTACCTCGTTCGTCCGCGAGTGATTTCAAGATGTTGCGCGACAGATCGAAGCGGCGATCGCTGGGGCGATCCGGCCGCCGTCATGGCGATACCCCAACCCGATTGCGCTCGCGGGCCAGGCCCGACGACGGAGCTATCCCGCGGGCGAGACCCGGCGATCCCACCCCCCGAACCCGAGCGCGCAGGCCACGACGAGGCCGGCCGCGGTGGTGAACATGATGGGGTAGGAGGAGCGCTCGAGCACCGCGCCGAGCAGGGGCGAGCCCACCAGCAGCCCCAGGTCGAAGAGCGCGGTGAACATGGCCAGCGCGGCCCCTCGCTCGCGGGCCTCGGCCCGGGTGACGACCATCGACGAGAGGATCGGGAACACGAAGGCATGACCCAGGCCGCACAGCAGGCCCGACACCGCCACCGCCAGCTCGCTGCCCGCCCCCGCGAGCACGACCAGGCCGATCACCATCGACAGCAGGGCAGGGCCCAGGGCCCGGCGCGGGCCGATGCGATCGGGCACCCAGCCCAGCACCAGGCGCAGCAGGATCGCGGCGAGCGAGTACACGGTGAAGAACAGCCCCATCGAGCCGATGCCGGTGTGCTCCACGAAGGTCTTGAAGAAGGTGAAGTAGGAGGCGACGGCGAGCGCGAAGCCGAAGCCCACCAGCCACAGCGGGCGTAGGCGGGGCTGGGCCACGGTGGAGAGGAACGAGGGCGGCGGCGGGGCGTCGGTCTCGAGCGGCGGGCGGGAGTCGGGCAGGCCCCAGCCGCACGCGGCCCCCAGGGCGGCCGCGGCCAAGCACACCACGAACAGCTCCGCGTAGTCGGCCCGGGCCAGCACGAGGTCGCCGAGCAGGCCGCCCAGCGACATGGGGAGCAGGCCGGAGATCCCGAACAGGGCGATGCCCTCGGTGCGGCGGGACACCGGCACCACGTCGGCCGCGATGGTGAACAGCGCGGTGAAGAGCATCGCCTCGGCGATCCCGTGCGCGATGCGGATCGCATAGAGCCCCACCCCGATGTGCTCGACGAGCAAGTAGCTCAGGCACACCACCACGTGCAGCAGCGAGCCCAGGCGCACCACCACGTGACGCCCGTGGCGATCCATCAGCCAGCCCAGGGCCGGGCGCATCGCGATCGCGGCGGCGGCCATGGTGCCCACGAGGATCCCGATCGTCAGCTCGTCGGCCCCCATGCGGTGGAGCAGGCCGGGCAGGTGCAGGTACGCGAACAGGGCGAGACCGTGCAGGAAGTTGGCGCCGAAGGCGAGCACGAAGGCCCGGGAGGTCATCGTGGCCTGGCGCACCGGTAGGAGCATAGCCGCACCCGCCCCGGCGGGGGCCCACGATTCGACGACGCATCGTGACGCGGTCGGTCGCGGTCGTCCGAGCCACCCCGCAGCGGTCTCGGACCGGCGTATGATCCAGGCCTCGATGGATGACGATGCGACCTTGCCCGGCGACGACGCCTATGCGTCGGCGGTCGCGTCCCACTCCTCGCGCCTGCTGGGGCGAGGCAACAGCCTCGGTCGCTACACCGTGCTCGAGCTGCGGGGCAAGGGCGGCATGGGCCTGGTCTACGCCGCCTACGATCCGCAGCTCGATCGCCGCGTGGCGGTGAAGGTGCTGCGCTCGCCCGAGGCGGGTGCCGCCGCCGAGCTCGCGCGCCAGCGACTGCTCCGCGAGGCGCAGGCGATGGCCCGGCTCTCGCACCCCAACGTGGTGGCGGTGCACGACGTGGGCACGGTGGATGGCGAGGTCTTCGTGGCGATGGAGTTCGTCGACGGCCCAACCCTGGGCGAGTGGCTGGCCGCGCGCGCGCGCTCCGTCCGGGAGATCGTGGAGATCTTCGCGCAGGCGGGACGCGGGCTGATGGCCGCCCACGCGGCGGGGCTGGTGCACCGCGACTTCAAGCCGGCCAACGTGCTCATCGATCCCCAGGGGCGCGCCAAGGTGACCGACTTCGGCCTCGTCCACGCCGACGAGACGCCGCCCGACGAGGTCGACCTGCTCGGCTCGATGCGCCCGGCCGTGCTCTCGCAGTCCAACCCCACGCTGACCGACGGGATCGGAGCCCTGGGGACGCCGGCCTACATGGCGCCCGAGCAGCACGCCCACCGCGAGGTTGATGCCCGGACGGATCAGTTCGGGTTCTGCGTGGCGCTCTACGAGGCGCTGTTCGGTCAGCATCCCTTCGGCACCAGCTCGCTGATGGAGCTGGTGAGCGCGGTGAGCCAGGGCCAGCGTCGCACGCCGGCGCCGGGCTCCACCGTGCCCGTGCACCTGCGGCGCGTGGTGTTCCGCGGGCTCGAGCACGACCCCGCGGATCGCTGGCCGGACATGAGCAGCCTGATCGAGGCCCTGCTCGACGACCCGGTGCGCCGCCGTCGACGGTGGCTGCTGGGCGCGGTGGTGGTGGCCTCGCTGGGTGGGGTGGTCGCCCTCGCGCTGCGCCCGTCCGCGCCCGGTCCCGCCGCCCCGCCGCCCTGCGAGGGGGCGGGCGACGAGATCGACGGCGTGTGGTCCGAGGCTCGACGCGAGGAGATCGAGGCGGCCTTCGTCGAGACCGGGGAGAGCTTCGCCCCCGGGCTGTGGGATCGCGCCGCGGCCTTCATCCACGCCTACGCCGAGCAGTGGCGGGCCTCGGCCCTCGACGCCTGCGAGGCCACCCGCGTGCGGGGCGAGCAGAGCGACTCGCTGTTCGACCTGCGGCGCGCCTGCCTGGGCCGACGCCTCGACGACCTCGACGCGCGGCTCGGCGTGCTCGCGACCGTGGACGCGGCCTTCCTCGACGAGAGCTTCGAGTTCGCCACCTCGCTCACGCCGATCGCGGTGTGCGACGACGCCGAGCGGCTGCAGGAGACCATCCCGCTCCCCGACGAGCCCGAGCTCGCACGCCGGGTGGAGGAGCTCCGCAAGCGCAAGGTGGACCTCGCCGTCCGGCTCGACGCGAATCGAAGCCCCGCCCCCGACGCGGAGATCGACGAGCTGGTGACCCAGGCCGAAGCGACCGGCTACGCCCCCCTCATCGCGGATGCCCTCATGCTCGCCTCGGCTCTACGAGAGAACAGGGGGGACTACCCCGAGGCGGAGGCGCTGGCTCGGAGGAGCGCCATCGCGGCCGCGGAGGGCCACAGCGATCGGCTGGTCGCCATCATCTGGACCAACATGCCCTACCTGGTGGGGTACCTGCAGGGGCGTCCCGACGACGCAGAGCTGCTCGCCACCATCGCGGAGGCCTCGCTCGCCCGCATCGGTCGTCCCGACGACCTCGTGTACGACTACGAGCACTCGATGGGCACCCTGCGCTTCGCACGTGGGGACCTCGAGGGGGCCCAGGCCCACTACGTGGCGGCCCTGCTCCACCTCGGCGACGGCGAGCAGGACACCTTGAACCGCTCCCGAGTCCTCAACAACCTCGCGGTCGTGCGCATGACCGGCGGGTACTACGAAGAAGCACGGGAGCTCTTCTGGGAATCGAGGGATCTGCGTCAGGGCCTGACCCGACCCGATCACCCGAGCTTCGCCGAGAGCGAGCAGAACCTCGCCAACATCGCCTCCTACCTCGGGGACTTCGAGGGGGCGCTCGAGCACATCGACACAGGGCTCCGCCTGGTCGAGAAGGCGCAGCTCGGCGGAGGCCCCCAGCGCCTGGCGCTGCTGATCAATCGAGCACACTTCCTCGTCGGGCTCGGCCGCATCGAGGAGGCACGGCGAGACCTCGATGTGGCGAGCGCCATGACCGAGGAGCTCGTAGGTCCCGACAATCCCAATCGCATCGTGCTCCTGTCCAATCTCTCCGAGGTCGAGCTCGCCGAGGGAGACGCCCCCCGTGCCCGGAGCACGCTCCGCTCGGCCTTCGAGCTCCTGGAGCGCACGCTCGGCCCCGAGCACCCGGCGCGAGGGCTGCTGCTCACCCAGCAGGGGCAGCTCGAGCTCGAGCTGGGCGAGCTCGACGCCAGCCGAGCGGCCCTCGATGAGGCGGTCGTGGTGCTCGAGCGCGATCAAGGGAGCGATCATCCCCAGCTCGCCGACGCGCTGCGCATGCGGGGCGACGTGCTCCTGGCCCAGGGCTCGGCCGCGGCGGCGGCCGAGGACTACGGCCGTGCGATCGAGATCCTCGAGCGCCGCCCCGGCAACCGCATCGAGCTGGCGCGGGCTCGCTACGGCCTCGCGCGCACCCGGCCGGGCTCGGAGGCCGCGCGCGCTCACGAGCTGGCCCGCCTGGCCCGGGAGCGCCTGGCCTCCGACGGGCGGGACGCGGAGGTCGCCGAGATCGACGCGTGGCTGGCTACTCGGCCGTAGCGATCGAGGCCGCCGCGATCGCGGGAACCCGCGGCGAGGATCGCCGTGGGACGGAGGGTCCATCCTCGCAACCTCGACGAGCGGCGCGGGCCGGTCGGTGCCTCCCGTGGCCCGACCCGCGCTCGCCGTGTCGTCGAGCCCGGAGACCTCCCGATGACCGTACTGCTCCGCGGCCGCACGGTGGCGCTCGCCCTGTGCCTGGCCAGCTGCTCCACCACCCCGCCCTCCCCTCCCCTGCCCCCCGAGCCGCCCGATCCCCAGCAGAGCCAGGCGGAGCTGCAGGGCGCCGTGGCCAAGCTGCGGGCGGCCGAGGCCGACGGCACGCTGAGCCCGGCCGAGTGCGACGAGGTGGTGGCCGCCTTCATGGCGCTGCACGACCCGCGCGATCCCAGCACCGCGGCGGGGCCCTTCGACGCGGGAGTGATCCGCGAGCGCTGCGGGCAGCCCGAGCAGGCGGTCGCGCTCTACCGCACGGCGATCGCCACCAACCCCGGGCACGCCGGCGCGCACAACAACCTCGGCATCCTCCACTGGCGCGCGGGAGAGCACGAGGCCGCCTTCGCCTCGTTCGAGCGCGCGGTGAAGGCCGACCCCGCGCTGCCCATGGCCCGCAACAACCTCAGCGAGGCGCTGCGCGAGCGCTACCTGAGAAAGGGCGAGGGGGAGGACTTCGCCCGCGCCGAGCTGGCGCTGCGCAACGCCCTGGCCGTGGACTCCGACAGCGCGATCGCCCACGAGAACCTGGCGCGGCTCTACTACGACCGCGGCCGCAGCCACGACCGCTCGTACCTGCTGCTGGCCGGGCTGGTGATCACCCGCGGCCTGCGGGTGCTGCAGGAGCAGGGCCACGACAGCGCCGAGCTGCACAACCTGCGCGGGCTGCTGCTGATGGAGGAAGGCGACCCGGTGCTCGCGCTGCGCTCGTTCGAGAAGGCCGCAGCCGTCGACCCCCACCACGCCCAGGCCCGGCTCAACATCGCGATGATCGCCCTGCGCTTCCGCGACTTCGACACGGCGCGGACCAGCCTCGAGGCCGCCCGCGAGGATCCGCGCTACCGCGACGACGTGGAGGTGCTGCTCGCGAGCGCGGTGGCCAACCGCGGCCTGCGGCGCTACGACGACGCCAAGACCGTGCTGCTGCAGGCCCGCGAGCGAGCGAGCGACGATCCCCGCCCGCTGTACAACCTGGGGATCCTCATGCAGGAGCACATCGGCCCCGAGCGCTCGCAGAAGGTCGACGCCGAGGGCAAGGCCACCTTCGACGACGGGCCCATGCTCGAGGCCCGCGGCTACTTCGAACGCTTCGCGAAGGCAGCCGGCGACCGCTACCCGGAGGAGGCGGCCGACGCCCGCGCGCGCATCTCGAGCATCGATCAGTTCCTGCAGGACGTAAAGGACCTCGAGGCCCTCGAGGCCGAGCAGGAGCGGCTCGAGGCCCTCGCCCGCAAGCAGCAGCAAGAGGAACGCGAGCGCCTCCTCGAGCTCGAGCGTCGAGCCAGGGAGGCAGCCACCGGGGCCGGGACCGGAGTGTAGCCGCCCCGGGGGGTCGCTTGGTAGGCGATCCCACGCCCAATTCACCCACATTTATGGTTGCGATCTCTTCGTCGCTCCCCGACGATCCGTGCTCCACGCGGGTTGGCAGCGACGAGGCGAGATGGCGAGCGATCGAGAGGTCACCTGGACGGACATCGACCGAGCGGCAAGGCTCCGCGACCCCCAGCTCTCGGAGCTGGTGGTCCGCTACATGGAACAGCCCGATCCCCCCGAGGATCGAGAGGAGGAGGCCGAGCCCAGTGCCTCGGTCCCCGCCCTGCCGCATGACGCATGGACGCTGACCCGCCTGCGCAACACCGTGGGCATCGGGCGGCTCGCCTACAAGACCCCCGACGAGCAGCTCTCGATCCGGCGCTCGTCCTGGGACTCGCTGATGGCGGCCCCCCACCCCCCGCCGCGCCTGCGCCTGGGCCAGCTCCTGGTCGAGCTCTACGAGGCGGGTGACGAGCCGGCCCGCGCCGCGCTGCAGGACGTGTTCAAGCGCGCCCGCGTGGGCTGGGGCCTGTGGCAGGGCTTCAAGAAGGTCTACAAGCTCGTCGAGGAGCGCCACGACGCCGCGATGTTCGGCGTGATGGCGTGGCGCCTCGATGCGATGGGGCAGACCCCCACCCGCGCCGGCGAGATCTCGGGGGGCACCTTCCTCTATATGCAGCGTCGGGCGTGGCGATACCTGCGGCAGCTCGGCCGCGCCGTGCCCGAGGCCTACCCGCAGTTCGCGGTGCAGGTGATGCGGCACTACCCGCAGCGCTTCAACTTCTGGAGCGCATGGGTGACCAGCCACATCTGGGGCCACGAGGTGATGCGTGGCCAGGGTCGCGGCGGCCTGGGGCGCCCGCCCTCGGACCTCAAGAAGCGAGCGTTCCCCGAGGCCTGGAAGCAGTCGCCCGATCCGCTGCTGCGGCTGCTCGAGGACGCCGAGAACAACGAGATCTGTCAGTTCGCCATCCACTGCCTCAGCGAGGACTTCCCGCAGAGCCTGCGCGCGGTGGAGCCGGCCTGGCTGGCCCGCCTGGGGCGCAAGCCGCTGGCCTCGGTGCACGACTTCGTGGCCAAGCTGCTGCGCGACGACCCGCGCTTCCACCCCTCCAAGCTGGCGGGGCTGGGGCTGCACGAGCTGG
The DNA here is from genome assembly GCA_020633315.1 of Myxococcales bacterium. GTDB lineage: Bacteria > Myxococcota_A > Polyangia > Nannocystales > Nannocystaceae > Paraliomyxa. The sequence continues at coordinate 114,631 of JACKDV010000022.1, read as the reverse complement.
CCATCTCGCTGCTGCGCTCCGAGAGCGCCGACGCGCGCAAGCTGGCGGTGGAGTACGCCCGCGGCCACGCGCCGCAGCTCCCGGTGGAGCTGCTGGTCACCCTGGCCACCGAGGGCGCGCCCGAGGTGCGCAAGCTGGCCGCCGAGCGCCTCGAGGCCCTCGACGCCCGCACCCTGGGGCTGCCCGCGCTGGTGCGCCTGCTCGGCGCCGGCGAGACCAGCAAGCTCGCCGAGAAGAAGATCAAGGCCGCCTTCGGCCCCGACGACCTCGACGCCGAGTCCTTCATCGTGCTGTGGACGGGCAACCGCAACCAGCAGCGCTTCGTCACCAAGCTGTTCGAGGACGCCAAGAAGAAGATACCCGCCGGGCACTGGCTGGCCCTGCTCGAGGACCAGCGCCTGGGTCGCTGGAAGCAGGGCGAGGTGCTGCGCACCCTGGGCAAGTACTCGGGCAAGGAGATCGGCGTCGACTGGATCAAGCAGGCCCTGCTCGACCACCGCTACACCGACGCGGTGGGTCGCTGGCTCTCGGGCGGCATGCTCAAGGGCAACGACCTCGACGTGGAGTGGGTCAAGGGCCTGGTGATGCGCCCGCGCCTGCGCGCGATGGCCCTGAGCGTGCTGGGCAACCCCAAGCTGGTCAAGCCCGCGCGCATCGGCCTGCCGTGGCTGCTGGCGCTGGTGCGCCAGGCCGACGAGAGCCTGCACCAGTTCGCCCACCGCTACATGCTCGAGCACTTCTCACCGCAGGACTTCGGCGCGGGCTCGGGGCTGGACAAGCTGTGGAGCCTCGCCGCGGGCCCCGACGAGCCCGAGACGGTGCGCACCTTCGCGGCGACCTACCTGCGGGTGCACCACCCCACCATCGGCCCCACCATGGCCGAGGCCAAGGACTACGGGATCAAGCCCCGCCTCGATCACGACGCGTTCGGCAAGGAACGGGTGCGGCCGCTGTTCGACGACGGGCGGGCCGACGTACGGCGCCTGGCCCAGGACGTGGCCAAGCACGAGATCGTGCGCTGGGGCGACCGCGTGCTGCCCTATCGCCTGGCCCACAGCCGGCACCGCGAGCCCCGAGCCGCGGCCAGCCAGGTGCTGCTGCGCCTGGGCCTGGCCGAGCCCCCCGAGGATGCGCCGCCCACCGACTGGCTGCTGGCCGACGAGGTCTTCATGCTGGCCGAGGGCACCGCCAAGGCCACCCGCGAGGTGGGCCTGACCCTCATCCGCCGCTGCTACGACGAGGTGGGCGGGGCCCAGCGCCTGGCCTGGCTGATGGAGAGCCCCGACCGCGAGGTGCGGCTGTTCGCGGTGCGCCTGCTGTGGGAGAAGCACCGGCCCAGCGCGTACGTGCCGAGCAAGGACGGGCTGCCGGCCGACCCGGCCGAGCGGCGCTTCGACACCACCGAGGCCCTGCGCGAGTTCCTGCGCACGGTGCTCTTCGGGCTGCCGCCCGGGCGAATGGAGCGACGCGAGCACACGGGCGGCGACGCCCTGCCCGACCGTCCGCTGAGCGCCTCGGTGGCCAAGGCCCGCCTGGTCGAGGTGATCCGCGACTTCTCGGTGGAGGATCGTGCCTTCGCCGAGCTCGCGCTGCCCGTGCTCGAGGCCTTCGCCCACTCCGAGGGCAAGGGCGAGCGCCACGGCTGCATCGCCGCCCTCGCCTCGATCCGCCGCGCCCACCCCGATCTCGAGGTGGACCTGCCCGCCGCTTCCACCCCCGTCCGCAACGCCCGTCGTCCCCGCTTCGGCGCGGTCGCGGCCTCCTGAACCTCGCCGCCCATGACTCGCAAACTCGCTTCCCATGTCGAGCGCGTACGGGCCGTCTCGGGCTCGCTCTCCGGCCGCCTGATCGCCTACGCGGGCTTCCGGGACACCGACGCCGTCACCCACTCCTCGGTCCACCTGCTGTCGGCCAGCAAGCTCGCCGAGCAGGGCTCGGTGGAGGTGGGCTCGGCCGTGGCCGCGCTGTGCTTCCTGGCCGACGACCTGCTGGTGGCGGGCGGCACCAACGGCACCCTCTACGGCATCGAGGCGGGCAAGGAGTCGGCCGCGCTGCGCTTCACGGGCCCCACGCTCGAGGCTCCCATCACCGCGCTGGCCCGCGACGCCGCGGGCACCCAGCTCGTGGCCACCACCGAGGACGGGCACGTCCACGCGTTCGCGCTGGTGGTGGAATCGGCGGAGCCGCGGCTCTCGCCCCGTGGCAGCCGGCAGGTGAGCGCGCGTCCGCTGCGAGCCGCGACCATCGAGCCCAGCGGGCGGCGCGTGGTGGTGGCCGGTGACGACGGCGTGCTGCGGGCGCTGCCCCTCGACGCGGTGGCCGACGGCCCCGTCCGCGACATGCCGGTGGGCGAGAGCGGAGTGCTCGCGCTGGCGACCACCGACGACGGCCGCGTGATCGTGGGCGCGGGCGATGGCTCGGTGCGCCTGGCCTACCTCGACGGGGCGGTCGACGAGGAGAACCGCTCGGGCGATGCCGGCCACGCGGGCCCGGTGCGCGGCCTGGCCCTGGGGGCGCGGCTGCACGACGACAACAACCAGGAGCTGCCGCGCCGGATCTTCTCGGTGGGCGAGGACGGCCAGCTCAAGTCGTGGCAGCTCGACACCAAGCGCAAGCCCAAGAGCGTGGAGGTGGGCAAGGCCGGCCTGGTGCTGCTGGAGTGGCTGCCCGCCTCGTCGCGGGCCAAGCCCGACAAGGCCGGCGGCCTGCTCGTGGTGGCCGACAAGCGCCGGCGGGTCTCGGTGCTCACCCTCGATCTGCAGAGCGACGTCGCCAGCGAGATCGATCGGATCGACGGTCGGCTGAGCCAGCTGCGCGACGAGCTCGGGGCCCGCAGCCCCAAGGCCCGCGAGGCCGCCCTCGAGGCGCTCGAGGGCCTGCCCGAGGACGACGCCCGGCGCATGCTCGACCGCAGCCTGGGCCAGGACGACAAGCCCGAGGTCCGCGCGCTGGCGGCCAAGATCATCGGCCGCTCCGCGCGTCGTCGCAGCCGCCCCGCGCTGCGCCAGGCCCTCGACGACGGCCACAAGGACGTGCGCCGGGCCGCGCTGGCGGCCCTGACCACGCTCGAGGCCGACGAGCCGCTGGCGCCGGCCCGCGCCGCGCTGCGCTCGCGTCACCCCGACATCCGCATCGAGGCGCTGTCGCGCCTGCCCAAGCTGCGCGACGCCTCGCCGATGGTGCCGGCGATGATCGCCGACCGCCTGCAGGACGGCGACGCCAAGGTGCGCCACGCGGCCCTCGACGCCCTCGAGGCGCTCGAGCCCGCGGGCTCGCTCGAGCACGCGCGGGTGGCCCTGGCCCGCGGCCCCGCCGACGTGCGGGCGACCACCCTGCGGCGCCTGGGTGCGCGCGGCCACGCCCACGACGGCGAGGGCTATGCGCTGCTCGAGGAGGCGCTCGACGACGAGGACGCCGAGGTGCGCCGCGTGGCGTTCCTGGTGGCGGTGGCCGGGCGTCCGCGCCTGGCCCTCGCGCTGCGTCGGGTGGACGCGGGCACCCACGCCGAGATGGCCAAGCTCGAGGAGGACGGCCCGCTGGCCCCGCCCTCGACCACCGACGGCGATCCCTCCGAGGACGACCGCGCGCCGCTGTTCGCCGCGCTGGTGTGTCGCCATGCCGACACCGCGCTGCGGGGGGCCCGGGCGCTGGGCGTGCTGGGCGATGCCCGCTCCACCGGCGCGCTGCTGCAGCTGTCGCGCGAGCCCGATGCCTCCGTGCGCCGCGGCGTGGTGGGAGCGCTGCTGGCCACGGCCACGGTGATGGCGGGCGACGAGCGGCTGCGCACCCGCCTGCGCTGGCTGCTCGACGATCCCGACGACTCGGTGCGCGCCGCGGCCTACGATGCGCTGGGCACCCTGGCCGAGCCCGACGGCGAGCGCGGCTCGGTGGACTTGGCCGCCACCGCGCTGGGAGGGGGCCACGCCGACATCCGCCGCCGCGCCCTGCAGATCCTGGTGAAGCTGGGGCCGGGCAAGGGCGGCCGCGTGCGCGAGCAGGCCGACACCCTGCTGGGCCATGCGCTCGACGACGAGGACCAGTCGGTGCGGGGCGAGGCCTTCCGCACCCTGTGGGCCTGGCACGAGAAGTCGCCACAGACCGTGCTGCGGCGCGCGGCCCAATCGCGCCACGCCGACATCCGCGAGCGGGTGGTGGGTGAGCTCGACCGCCAGAAGGGCGAGTGGGCCGACACCCTGCTGCGCGAGCTGGTGGCCGACGCCGTGGCCAACGTGGGCATCGCGGCCTACCGGGCGCTGGTCGACAGCAAGGACAAGGCGCGCAAGAAGGCCTACGAGGGCGACGACTCGCTGCACCTGGCCGCGCTGGGCTCGCCTCGCCCCGCGGTGCGGGCGGCCGGCTGCGCGGGCGCCAAGAAGGGCAGCGCCGCCGGCCTGCGCGTGCGCCTGGTGGAGCTGCTCGAGGACGAGTCGCCCGAGGTGCACACCGCGGCCATCGAGGCGCTCGATCACCTCGCGCCCAAGGACCAGCAGAGCTTCGCCGTCGCCTACTCGAGCAAGTTCTGGGGCCTGCGCGTGCGGGCGGCCGAGCTGTGCGGCAAGCGTCGCGACGAGCGGGCCATCGCGCCCATGCGAGCGCTGCTCGCCATCCCGGCGGGCGACATCAACCGCCCCGCCGACGCGCTGCGCCAGCGCGGGGCCCGGGCCATGGCCGACGTGGGCTCGGTGGAGGCCATCGCCGACTATGTGACCCTGCTCGACGACGCCGACGGCCTCGTGCGGGAGATGGGCGCGCGCGGCCTGGCCGGCGCGGTGGTGCCCGGCCACGAGCGCCCGCTGGTCACCGCGCTGTCGCACCCCGACCTGCCGGTGCGTAGCTGGGTGGCCGAGGGCCTCGCCCGCATCGGCGACGCGCGGGCCGTGCCGGTGCTCGCGGGCACGCTCAAGCACCCCCACCGCCCGATCCGCCTGGGGGCGATCCTCAGCTTCGTGGCGCTGGGCCCCGACGGCATCCGCGGGATCCTGCAGGGCCTGGAGGACGACGACCGCGAGATCCAGGATCTGGTGTTCGCGGTGGTGGTGGCCCGCGATCTGGCGCTGGCCCGCGCCGACCTGCCGCCCGACCTGCTGCTGGCCGCGATCGCCTCGTCGCACCCGGAGATCCGCCTGGTGGCCGCGCGGGCGCTCGAGGCCCGCGAGGCGGCGCAGACCCTGGGGCCCTTGGCGCAGGATCTAGTGGGGCCGCCCAAGCCCGAGCGCGCGGCCGAGCTCAAGAAGTGGCCGCCCGAGGACGAGCGCAACGCCCTGCTCAACGTGCTGGTCAGCGTGCTGGCCAGTGACGATCCGGCCCAGCGCTACGCGGCCGCGCGGGTGCTCTCGCTGCGCCCGCAGCCCGAGGCCTTCTGGCGCGAGGCGGCCCGGCTGCGCGGGCCCACGGTGGCCGATCAGCCCGACGCCCCCGCCACCAACTGGGAGGAGGAGGCCCGTCAGCCCCGCAAGCGCGGCTGGGTGCGGCGCCTGCTCGAGCACGTGCGCGACGAAGGGGCGGGCACCCTCACCGAGCGCGTGCTCGAGGTGCTGCGCTTCGTGGGCGGGCCGCGGCCCCAGTCGGCGCCGCCGGCCGCGGACGCGCCGGTGGATCGCAGCGCGATCATGCAGCTGGTGTTCGGCACCTACGTGGGCCTGGTGCGCCAGGCTCCCAGCCGCGGCGAGTCCGACGAGACCCACCGGGTGCGTCGCGATGCGCTGGCCCGCCTGGGCGTGCTGGCTACCCACCGCGAGGTGGGCCGCCCCGCGGTGCTGCCGGTGCTGCGCCGCGCCCTCTCCGATCCGCACCACCTGGTCCGCAAGGCGGCGCTCACCACCCTGCGCGGGCTCTACGACGAGGGCGACACCACCCCGCTGGGGCTGGCCCTGCAGTCGCAGGCCAGCGACGTGGGCCGCGGAGCGGTCGACGAGCTGGTGAGCATGGCCCAGGGCGGCAACGCCCAGGCGCGGGCGCTGGCCCTGCGCGCCGTGGATGCGCCGGCGGCCGAGGTCCGCAGCCACGCGGTCACCATGATCCAGCGCCTGTTCGACGGCGGCAGCCTCGAGCCCTGGCTGGTGGCGCTGGGCAGCCGTCACACCGACGTGCGGCTCTCGGTGGTCGATCGCCTGGTGGACTCCAGCGATCCCCGCGTGGACGAGGCCCTGCGCCGCGCCCTCGAGAGCGATCACGAGGACCTGCGGCTGCGCGCCGCCGAGGCCCTCGCCGCGCGCGGCGAGGTGCGCACGGTGGACGTGCTCTCGGCGTTCCTGCAGCGCGAGGAGGAGCGGGTGGCCAAGCGGGCGCTCCAGGCCCTGGTGGCCCTGGCCCACGCGCGGGCGAGCCAGGCCGACACCGGCCGGGCCCGCGACGCCGCGGCCCGGGCCGTGGCCGCGCGCATCGAGGACGATCCCGACAAGACCGCCGATCGCTTCGGGCTCATCGACGCCCTGTCGCGCATCGGCAGCCGGGCCGGCGAGGCGGTGCTGCTGCTGCTGCTCGGAGACGACCAGGGACCGATCCGCAGCCGGGCCTTCGACGCCCTGACGAGCCTGGCCCGCCACCCCAGCGAGGGCGCACGGCGCCTGCCCACCGGCGGCACGCGGGCGCGCTACGACGATGCGCTGGTGCTGCGCTACCTGGGCGAGGCCGTGGCCAGCAACGACACGGAGCTGCGCAAGCGCGTGGTCGCGGCGCTGCGCGACGTGGACGATGCGGGGGCCGAGCCCTTGCTCGCGCGACTGCTCGAGGATCGCGAGGCCGAGATCCGCGTGGCCGCCTGCGAGGCGCTGGCGTTCCGGGCCGAGCACGTGGAGGGAGCCTCGCTCGAGGCCCTGGCCATCGCGCTGCGCGAGGGTCGACGCGAGCTGGTGCTGCCGGCCGCGGCCGGGCTCGCGGGCAAGCGCCGCCCCGAGGCCTTCCAGGCGCTGCTGCTGGTGCTCAAGGCGGGCGAGCAGCCCGAGCGCGAGCGCTCGCTGCTGGCCCTGGGCACGCTGGGCGATCGCCGGGCGCTCGAGGAGATCGAGCCGCTGCTCGATCCCGACGCGGAGATCACCGACGAGGACCGGGCGCTGGCCCCCACCGCCATCGAGGCGCTGGGCCGCATGCTGCCCCACCTCGGCGCCGACGCGGAGGAGCAGGCGCGGGTGCGGGCGCTGGTGGAGCGGACCGCCCGCGAGGGGGCCGCCCACCTGCGCACGCGAGCGCTCACCGGCCTGCGCCACGCGGGCGACGAGCGCAGCCGCAGCGTGCTCGAGGCCGCGGTCTCCGATCGCTTCGAGGACGCCGCGGTGCGGCAGCACGCCATCCGCCAGCTCGGCGAGCTGGGCCACGTGGCCTCGGAGCCCACGCTGGCCGACGCGATCGACGACGACAACGCGGGCGTGCGTCGCGATGCGGTGGCCGCCCTGGGCAAGCTGTTCTCCGAGGAGCCCACCCGCACCAACCTCATCGCGCTGCGCAGCCGCCACGCCGACGTGTCGGCTCCCGCGGCCAGCTTCCTCGCCCGGCACGGCGATCCGGTGACCCTGGTCGCGCGCATGGGGGAGATCGACAACGACGACGTGCGTCGTCGCCTTCGCCACGGCCTGGTGCGCCGCGGCGAGTGTCCCGACCAGTCGGTGCGCACGCTGCTGAGCGGCGAGTCGGCGAGCGCCCGGGCCGACGCGGCCTGGATCGCCGGGGCCAGCGGGCACGAGGCGCTCGCGCCCGACGTGGATGCGGCCGCCACCCGCTCGGCCAAGGGCTGGGTGGAGCTCGAGCAGGCCACGCTGAGCGAGGACGCCGAGTCGAGCTCGCGCCTGGCCGCCCATGCCTCGGCGTGGCGGGCCAGCCTGTGGGCGGCGCGTCGCCTGGGCGGGGGGGGCCTCGAGGCCGCCCGCACCGCGGTGGGCCAGGCCGAGGCGCCGAGCTTCGTGCGACGGGAGGCGCTGCGCCTGCTCGCCGCGCAGGGCGATGCCTCCGACGTGGAGCGGGCCCAGGCCCTGCTCGCCGACCCCGACGCCGGGGTGCGCCAGGCCGCGGCCGAGCTGGTCGCCGCCCGGGCTCCCGATCGCGCCGTGGCGCTGCTCGAGGCCCAGACGGTGGCCGACGCCGCCGCGCTCGCTCCCCTCGCCGCGAAGGTGCAGGGCAGCGAGCTCGAGGCCCAGCTCGCCTCCGACCGGGTCCGCCCGGTGCTGCTGCCCAGCGTGCTCGGTGGCGAGGGTCGCGGAGCGCTGGCTCAGCTCGCGAGCCGCAAGGGCGACGGGGCCGCTCGCCTGACCATGATCGGCAGCCTCGGTCGCCTGGGTGGCAACGAGGCCCGCGACACCCTGCAGAAGATCCTCGACGACGGCGATCAGCCCGAGAAGGTCCGCAAGGCCGCCTTCCGGGCCCTGCGTCGACTGCAACGCCAAGCGGCCCGCACCGAGCGCTTCGCCAACGCCTGAAAGACCAACGAGGAACGCCGACGATGACGAGCCAAGCCGCCGAGGTCCGCGTCCGCTACGCCCCCGCCACCGATCCGGTGGCCGAGGGCGACGCCTTCCGCCTGCGCATCCCCACCGACGGAATCCGTGCCGAGTGCAGCCTGGTCGCCCAGCTCGAGCGGCCGGGGGTGGTGCGCGATGCCCTGCTCACGATGGGCGAGATCCTCACCTCCGATCTGCGCTTCCGCCCGCGCAGCCGGGCCGACTACCTGGCCTACCTGCTGGCCCAGGGCAAGCGGGTCTCGCAGGAGGTGTGGAACGCCCAGCGTGACTTCCTCGCCTCCAAGTACGGCGAGGCGGCGCAGGAGGAGGCCCCGCTCGATCCCGTGCTCGCGATCGACGAGCGCGGGCTGAGCCTGGAGGTGTTCTCCACCGACGAGTCCGCCTACGCCCGGCTGTGGCTGAAGGCGGGCGGCTCCTATCGGGCCGACCAGCTCACGCCCGGCACCTCGCACCTGCGCCTGGGCCCGCGGCTGCTCGCCGCGCTGAGCCGGCTGCGCTCGTACCGGAGCTCCACCCTCGAGCTCACCCCCAGCGAGCAGGGCGAGGGCGACGAGCAGCGCTTCTTGGTGCCCATGCGGTGGATCCGGGCCTTCGGCCAGGTGCAGTCGGCCTCCACCCTGCCCCTGCGCAGCTTCACCCTGGCGCCCATCGATCTGTACAACGTGCTGCTCACGCTGCGGCAGAAGCGAGCCCGCAAGTCGCCCCGGGCCCTGCGCTACGAGCTGGTCCCCGGCGAGCGCCCGCGCCTGGTGCTCGAGCCCTGGGAGCAGGTCATCGAGTCGACGGGGGCCGAGTACGAGGGCGCCATGCCCATGGTGGTGCGCACCTGGGGCCGCAACCGGCTCTCGGTGCTCGCCCGCCTGCTGCCCCACGCCCGCTCGGTCACCATCCACCTGGTGGGGCCGGGCCTGCCCGCGTTCTACGTGCTCGATCTGGGCGACGCCGAGCTCACCCTCGCGCTGTCGGGCTGGACCGACGCGGGCTGGGCCGGCATCGCCACCTTCGACCTGCTCGACGCGGGCGAGGTGGACGAGGTGCTCGCCCGCAAGGTGCTCGGCCTGCTGCAGCAGGCTCCGCTCACCATGGAGGAGCTGGCCGAGAAGACCGGGCGCGCCAGCACCGAGCTGCGCCCGGCCCTGCTGCACCACATCCAGCGCGGGCTGGTGCTGCACGACGTGGCCGGGCGCCGCTTCGTGCACCGCCCCCTGCTCGCCACCCCGCCCGACCCCGAGGCGCTGCGCTTCCGCGACGCCCGCGAGGCCGAGGCCCACCGCCTGCTCGACACCGAGGGCGCGGTCCGGCTCACCCGCGTGCACGACCTCGGGGCCGAGGGCACCAAGATCGAGGGCGAGGTGGACGACCCGCAGGCCCACCGCAGCTACAAGACCTCGTTCACCATCGACCGAGAGGGCCGCACCGTCGATGCCTCGTGCACCAGCCCGCAGTTCCGCCGCAGCGGCCTGCGAGAGGGACCCACCGTGCCCATGATGGCGCTGCGGCTGCTCTACGCCCGCCAGCGCGCCGAGCTCGAGCGGGCCCGCAGCACCGAGGAGGGCCGCCGGCTGATCCGCGCCGAGACCCGCACCTTCGTCCGGCGCGGCCGCAGCGGCTCGCTCACCTACCGCGTCAGCCTCGACCACCGCCAGGTCACCGTGCGCTGGGGTCCGCACCCCGATCGCATGCGCATGCAGAGGCTGCTCTTCCTCACCCCCGAAGAGGCCAGCACCGAGTACTTCGGCCGGCTCGAGACGCTCTCCACCAAGGGCTTCATCGACGCCAGCGCGGCCGAGAGCCCCTAGCACCGACCGCCACCAACGTCGCCCGGCCCACACTCCGTGCACGCCCCCCATCGGGGCAGGCCGGGGGGTGGGCACGTGCCCTCGGATGGCCTCCAGACCCGGCCAGAACGCCGAAATTCTTCACAATCACCGCCGCGATCGCGTTGACACCACCGCTACGGATCGCCTAGCTTGACGCCACGAATCCAAGAGTCGCGAGGAGAGGGAACCGAGCTCGTTAGCCACGTGCTTCTGCACACGGGCGGCGCTGCGCCGCCCCGGTTCAACATCACTGCATCACTCCACAAGGTAGGCTGTTCGTGGTTTGTCAGGTACGGAGGGGGTCGTAGCGACCGGGTTATCTGGACCAACCACGCAGCCGTCGTTCAACCCAGTCGCTACGACCCCCTCCGTACCACAAACCGGTGAGCCTACCGTGTCCCGTGTCGAGCAGTAGCGTCTCGGTTCCCTTTCCTCGCCGGCTCGGCTTGATGCCCCGAGCGGCGAGACCTCTCTCCTCCACTCCCCTTCCCCCTTCCCGTCCATGACCGACGCCTCCCCCGAACGAGCCCTGCCGCCCTGGGCCGAGATCGCCGAAGCCGGCGGCATCGATGCCTGGGTGGTCGCCGAGCTCAAGGCCCGGGGCCTGTGGGAGGAGGGCGTCGACACCTCGTCGCTCGGCGATCGCGAGCGCAAGAAGTTCAAGGCTCGCCGCGAGGAGGAGCGGCGCGTCCGCAAGCAGCTCCGCCGCCACGCGTGGTCGGAGTTCCGCCGCAACCACCTCGTGCACGTCGGCGCGGGCGTCTTCTACCACGACACCGCCGACGTCGATCGCTACGACATCGGCGACCCCGAGACCCGCCGGCAGGACAACGCCCTGCCCAAGCTCGCCCACGCCGGCGACCTGGCCAAGGAGATCGGGCTCACGGTGCCGCGGCTGCGCTGGCTGGTGTTCCACCGCGAGGTGGACACCGGCACCCACTACCACCGCTGGCACGTGCCCAAGCGCGACGGCAGCCTGCGGCTGATCAGCGCGCCCAAGCCCCAGCTCAAGGCAGCGCAGCGCTGGATCGCCCGCAACATCACCGAGCACCTGCCCGTGCACGGGGCGGCCCACGGCTTCGTGCCCGGGCGCAGCACCGTGACCAACGCGGCCGTGCACGCGGGCGCCGAGGTGGTGATCAAGCTCGACCTGCAGGGCTTCTACCCCACCATCACCATGCCGCGGGTGAAGGGCCTGATGCGCAAGGCCGGCTACGGCGAGCAGGTGGCCACCATCCTGGCGCTGCTGTGCACCGAGTCGCCGCGCGAGATCATCGAGCTCAACGGCAAGGCGCACCACGTGGCCATCGGCCCGCGCTCGCTGCCGCAGGGGGCTCCCACCAGCCCCTCCATCACCAACGCGCTGTGCCTGCGCCTCGACCGACGCATGCAGGGCCTGGCCACCAAGCTGGGCTTCCGCTACTCGCGCTACGCGGACGACCTCACCTTCTCGTGGCACCAGGCCGATGCCGACGCCCCGGTGGGCAAGCTGCTGCACCGCGTGCGCTCGATCGTGGGCGCGGAGGGCTTCGCGGTGCACCCGGCCAAGACCCGCGTGATGCGATCGGGTCGGCGTCAGAAGGTCACCGGCTTGGTGGTCAACGGCGTGTCCGCGGCCGAGGGTGCCCCCGAGGTACCGCCGGCCCGGGTGCCCCGCAAGCTCCGTCGCATGCTGCGGGCGGCGCTGCACAACCGCACCCAGGGCAAGGACGGCCCCGAGTCCCTCGACCGACTGCACGGCTTCGCCGCCTACGTGTACATGACCGATCCCAGGCAGGGGCAGGCCCTGCTGGAGCGAGCCGCCGCGCTGCGCGAGGGCGCGGCAGGAGGCACGACATGAGCGAAACCTGGGAAGTCAGCCTCCAGCTCGTCGACGGCAGCTCCAAGAAGTTCTGGCGCGCGCGGGTCGAGAGCGGGACGCTCTACGTCAACTACGGGCGCATCGGCACCGGCGGCCAGACGCAGGTCAAGGAGCTGGGCACCGACGACAAGGCCCGCAAGGAGCTCGACAAGGTCGCCGGCTCCAAGCGCAAGAAGGGCTACGAGGACGCCGGCGATGCGGTGGGGGCCGCCCCGAGCCGGGCCGCGCCCGTGCTGTCGGTGGTGCCCGCCGAGGAGCTGAGCACGGCGGCCACGCTGAGCTTCAGCGCGGGCGGCCGCACCATCGAGGCCCGCCTCACCGTCGACGGCGGGGTGCTCAAGACCGAGGTCGCCGAGCGCTTCAAGGGTGACGAGGACGCCGCCGCCGCGCTGGCCCGCGCCCGCAAGGCGCTGCTCGACGACGGCTGGCGCGAGAGCTGAGCGAGCCGACACCGGGCCCGGACGATCGACACCTCGTCCCGGACACCGGGACGAGGTCCTTCGTGTCCGGGACGGCATCCCTCGTGTCCCGGACGCCTTGCCTCGTGTCCCGGACGCCTTGCCTCGTGTCTCGGACGCCTTGCCTCGTGTCCGAGACGGCATCCCTCGTGTCCGGGACGCCTTGCCTCGTGTCCGAGACGGCATCCCTCGTGTCCGGGACGCCTTGCTCCGTCGTTCGTGGCGCGCCGGGGTCGAGCGTCCGCTTGACGCGTGCGAGATCCATGGTAACTTCCTGGAAACCGTAATCTCGAAGTTACCAATGGCTCCGAGCACCGCTCCAATCCTCGAATTCGAGGACGCGCTCGACGCGCTGGGCTGCCCCACCCGGCGCTCCATCGTGCGCTTGCTGGCCGAGGGCCCTCGGCCCGTCGGCGAGATCGCGGCGGCGCTGCCCGTGAGCCGACCGGCCGTGTCCAAGCACCTGCGCATCCTCGAGCAGGCCGAGCTGGTCGCCCACGATCGCCAGGGCACGCGCAACCTGTTTCGGCTGGAGCGTCGCGGCTTCGATGCGGCGCGGCGCTGGCTCGATGCGTTCTGGGACGAGGCGCTGGCTCGCTTCGTGATGCTGGCCGAGAACACGGAGGAGCGATGACCGGCGAGCCGCTCGAGCGTCGGGTGGAGCTGCGCTGCTCGGCGGCCCATGCCTTCGCGGTGTTCACCGGGTGCATCGATGCCTGGTGGCCGCCGTCGCACCGCCGCTTCGATCGCTCGGAGCTGCGGCTCGAGCCCCGCGTGGGCGGGCGCTTCTACGAGCGCAGCGAGTCGGGCGAGGAGGCGCGCCTGGGCGAGGTGCTGCGCTGGGATCCCCCGCGGCGCGTGACCTACACCTGGTACCCGGGGGCGATCACCGAGCCCACCGAGGTGGACGTCCGCTTCGCCCCCCACGGCGACCACTGCCTGGTCGAGGTCACCCACGCCGAGGGCCGCAGCGGGCTCGGCGATGCCTGGCCGCAGCGCGTCGCCCTCTTCGGCCGCGCCTGGGATCACGTGCTGCCCACCTTCGTCGCCTTCGTCCACGCCAACCCCGAGGCTCCCTGAGCCCCGCCCCGAGGAAGCTCCGCCATGCTCGAGTACTCCACCTCCACCACCATCGATGCGCCGGCCGAGAAGGTCTGGGAGGTCCTGATCGACACCGCCAAGTGGCCCGAGTGGGATCCCTCCTGCGAGCGGATCGAGGGGGAGGTGGCCCTGGGCGCGAAGATCAAGGCGTTCACCAAGCTGAGCCCCGGGCGGGCGTTCCCGGTGAAGGTGACCACCCTGGTGCCCAACGAGACCATGGTGTGGTCGGGCGGCATGCCGCTGGGGCTGTTCAAGGGCGAGCGCACCTACTCGCTGCGCGAGCTCGACCAGGGGCGCACCGAGTTCCGCATGCGCGAGGTGTTCAGCGGGCCCATGCTCAAGCTGATCGGCAAGTCCATCCCCGACATGAGCGAGGCCTTCGACGGCTTCGCGGCGGGGCTCAAGGATCGCGCGGAGGGGTAGCGCCCTCGCGCCGATCGGAGCTGGAGCTGGCCCGCGCGGCGTCGGCCAGGCGCGACGCCGCGATCCGCTCGAGGCGATGCTGCTGCGTGCCGTCGCTGGCACGAAGGTGGACCAGGGCGACCACCTCCTGCCCGTCGGGCGACAGCGAGAGCGCATCGAGGTGCGCGGCGCCGGTGCAGACCTGATCGATGCCGCAGCCCTGGCAGGGGTCGACGTGCAGCAGCCAGCCCGTGGGGCCGCCCGCGCGCCGCCGCGCGCCCACCTCGAGCAGCGGACGCGGCTGGCCGGAGTTGGAGGGCTCGAGCTCGTGGGTCTCCGCCACCACGACCAGCTCGTCGCCCGCGGACCAGCGCTCGGCCCCGGGGCCCACCCGCTCGGCTCGCAGCCGGGCCTCGAGCGCGTCGGGGTCGAGGCCCGCTGCGCAGCCCGGGCCCGACTCGAGGCTCTCGGAGCTCCCGTCGCGCGACAGCAGCCGGCACTCGCGGCACTCGGTCGACGACCCCAGGCAGTACACGAAGCGCCCCGGCTCGTGACTCCAGCCGATGCGCTCGGCGTGGCCAGGACCCGTGGGCGGCGGGAGGGCCGACACGGGCGCGGCACCGTCGATCGCCAGCTCGAAGGGCCCTCCCTCGGCGCCCGGCCCCGTCGGCGGCGACGGGTCCGAGACCGCCGCGGGCTCCTGCCGAGGGCTCCCCTCGCCGCTCATCGCGGGCTCGCGCGCGACACACCCCGCGCCCAGCCACAGGCCGAGCAGGACGAGACCGCGCCCGTGGATCCGCGTCATTGCGGTCCATCATAGCCAAACCACCGATCGCGACCCACGGAGCGCGAGCGCCGAGGGGCTACTGCTTGCTCTGGCCGAACGACGGCCCGCCGTCGGCGAGGAAGGCCGTCTCCTCGGGCGTGGGCTCGCGCCCCAGCAGCGGGTTGCGGTGGGGATAGCGACCGAAGCGCTCCACGATCTCGGCGTGGGTCACCGCCGACGGGTGGAAGTCGGGGTGCCCCTCCAGGCCGAGCTCCGCCACCTCCTTCGCCAGCCGCGCGAACACCTCGAGGCTGCGGCGAGCCATCTCGCGATCCTCGGCGTGCATCAGCGGCATGCACAGGAAGCCCCGCTCGACCGGCCGGAGCTGCTGATCGAAGCCGCGCTCGAGCGCACGCAGGGTCACCCGCAGCGCTGCGGCGTCCCCGGCGAAGGCCTCGGCCGTGCCGCGTCCCAGGTTGCGAGTGAATTGGTCGAGGAGGATCACCAGCGCCAGCGCCGGTCGCGGCGACTCGGCCCAGTGATCCAGCTCGCCGGCCCGCGCCCGCGTGACCAGCTCGCCGAAGCGCTCCCGGATCTCCGCATCGATCGCCGCTCCGCCGGCCCACCACAGCGCGTTCTTGCTGGGATCCACGTCGTGCGGGCCCTCCAGCGCGCCAAACCAGTACTCCAGGATCGCCTCGACTCGCTCGCGCTCTGCGTCGTCCACGGTGCCGTTTATACCGTGGCTTTCCGCGCCCACGCACGGCATGCTCGGGCCGCGGTGGATCATCAGCGCACCATCGTCCGATCGGGGCTCCTGGAATCGGGCGGCCACACGACCGTGCTCGGCGACGTCACCGAGCCGATGCACGGCGAGGGCGACGACACCCGCCTGCCCCGGGGCACGGCCATCGACCGCTACGTGGTCGTCGACGTGCTGGGCGAGGGCGGCATGGGCGTGGTCTACACCGCCTACGACCCCGAGCTCGACCGGCGGGTGGCGATCAAGGTGCTGCGCTCCTCGCTGGTGGGCGAGGGGCGACCGCGGCTCATCCGCGAGGCCCAGGCCATCGCCCGCATCGCGCACCCCAACGTGGTCGCGGTCCACGACGTGGGCGAGCTCGACGGCTCGGTGTTCGTGACCATGGAGTTCGTGGAGGGCCGCACCCTGGGGCGCTGGCTGCGGGAGGAGACCCGCTCGCTCCCCGAGATCCTCGAGGTCTTCCTGCAGGCGGGCCGGGGCCTGGCGGCCGCGCACGCGGTGGACCTGGTGCACCGCGACTTCAAGCCCGACAACGCGCTGGTCGGCGACGACGGCCGGGTGCGGGTGGTGGACTTCGGCCTCGCCCGCGGCCGCGGCAGCGCCGAGTCGATCGCCCCGCACATGGGGCTGAGCAGCTCGAGCCTCGACGAGGCCCTCACCGAGGCCGGCGCGGTGATGGGCACGCCGGCCTACATGGCCCCCGAGCAGCTCGCGGGGCGGATGGCCACCGCGGCCTCCGATCAGTTCTCGTTCTGCGTGTCGCTGTACGAGGCGCTCTACGGCGAGCGACCGTTCGGGGGCAACACCCTGGCCACCCTCAGCGAGGCGGTGTACCGCGGCGAGGTACGAGAGCCCGCGCCCGGCCGCAGCGTGCCCACCTGGCTGCGCAAGGTGCTGCTGCGCGGCCTGCAGACCCGGGCCGAGGATCGCCACCCCTCGATGGACGCGCTGCTCGACGAGCTGAGCCGGGATCCGGGGGGCCGACGCCGGCGGGTGATCGGAGCCAGCGCGCTGGGGCTGGGCGCGGTGGTGGTGGCCTTCCTCGCCTACCGCTCCGGCGCCTCTCAGGAGCTCGCGCCCTGTGCCGGCGCCGCACAGGACGTGCAGGCGGTGTGGAACGACGAGCGGCGCGACGCGATCGCGGCCGCGTTCCGGGCCACCGGGGCAGTGCACGCCGACGACACCTGGACCCGCGCGGAGCAGCGCCTCGACGAGTACGCGAGCGGCTGGGCGGAGCAGGCCACGCGGGCCTGCGTGGCGACCCACGTGGACGGCACGCAGTCGACGGCGCGGCTCGAGCTGCGCCGGCGCTGCCTCGCCGAGCGACTGCAGAGCTTCGACGCCGTGCTCGAGGTGATGGCCCACGCCAACACCACGATGGTCGATCGCGCGGTGCAGAGCGCCCGCGGGCTGCCCGACCTGGCCGGCTGCGACGACATCGCGGCGCTCGAGGCCGGCGTGGCCCCGCCCGATCAGGAGGACGTGCGGCAGCAGGTGGAGCAGATCGAGGCCGAGCTGGCCCGCATCGACGCGCTGGGCTCCGCCGCCCGCTACCGCGAGCAGGTCGAGATGCTCGAGGACCTGCTGCCCCGCGCCCGCGCCACCGGCTACCTGCCGGTGGTGGCCGGGGTCGAGCACGCGCTGAGCGGCTCGCAGCGCGCCCTCGACATGCCCGAGGGCATGACCAACCTGCGCGCCACCTTCCGCGACGCGCTGGCGGCCGGAGACGATCGGCGCGCGACCATGGCCGCCATCGACCTCGCCCACGAGCTCGGCTACGACCAGCGCCTGCACGAAGAGGGCCGCGAGTGGATCGCGATCGCCGAGGCGCTGCTGCACCGCATCGGCGGCGACCCGGGCTTCGAGATCGGCCTCACCAACACCCTGGCCATCATCGCCATCCGACAGGGGCGCTTCGACGAGGCGCAGTCGCTGTTCGAGCGCCTGGTGGAGAAGCAGCGCGCCCGCGATCCCGAGAGCCCCAACCTCGCGGTGGCCCTGATGAACCTGGGGGGAGCCCACGCCGAGCGCCGGGACTACGACCGCGCGCGCGAGTACATGGAGCAGGCGGCCGAGCTCACCGAGCGCCTGCTGGGCCCCCTGCACCCCAGCATGACCTCGCTGTGGGCCAACCTCGCGGCGATCTGCGTGATGCAGGGGCGCTACGAGGAGGCCAAGGTCGAGCTGCGGCGCGCGCTCGAGCTGCAGCGCAAGGTGCTCGGCGAACGGCACCCCGAGGTCGCGCGCTCGCTGGTCAGCCTGGCCGTGGTCGAGCGCAACCTCGGCGATCCGGTGGAGTCCGAGCGCCTGCACCGGCAGGCCCTGGAGATCCGCCGCGAGAAGCACGGCAACGACCACCCCGAGGTGGCGGAGTCGCTGCGCAACCTCGCCCACGCGGTGTGGGACCAGGGCCGGGACGAGGAGGCGATCGATCTGGTGCGCGAGGCCGAGGAGATCGCGTCTCGCCGCCTCGAGCCCGGGCACTACGAGCACGGCCTGAACCTCACCATGCTCGCCAGCCTGCTCGTGTACGCCGAGCGCTACGAGGAGGCCCTCGAGGCCGCGCAGCGAGCCATCGCGGTGCTCGACGCCAGCGGCCGCGGGCCCGCCGACGGCATCGAGGCCCGCGGGGCCAAGGGCGGGGCCGAGCGCGGCCTGGAGCGCTACGACGCGGCGATCGTCACCCTCGAGGAAGCGCTGCGCATCGCCGCCGAGGCGGGCGATGAAGCGGCGCTCCGGGAGGACCAGCTCGCGCTCATCCGCTTCGAGCTCGCGCTAGTGCTGCAGGAATCGGGGCGCGACCCGGCCCGCGCCCACCAGCTCGCCACCCAGGCCCGCGACGGCCTGCGCAACGCCTCGGCCGGACGCGACCGAGAGCGCAGCACGGTGGAGACCTGGCTGCGCGAGCACCCCGCGCCCTGATCCCGAGCGCTCCGACGCATGCGCTATGCTGAGCCCATGCGGAGCACGGCGTGGGCATGGTCGCTGCTGGTCGCCCTCTCGGCCTGCACCGACGACACCGGCAGCGAGGGAGCAGACACGGGCATCATCCTCGACGGCGGGCCCGGGGTCACCAGCCAGGCCGAGACCGAGGACTCGGCCGACGGCACCGGCGGCAAGCTCGACGTGGCCGGCACCGCCACCGCGGGCGACGGCGGCGACGGCGGCCAGTGTGCGTGCCAAGACGTGGAGGACGGCATCTACGTGCTCGACAACTCGGGCGGCGTCGCCTCGGTGTGGTTCTTCGATCCGCCCGCCAACACCTTCACCCCGGTGGGCACCATCGGCTGCGCGGCCCCGCTGGGCTGGGTGGCCAACTCGATGGCGATCGATCGTCAGGGCTACGCCTGGCTCAACTACTACGAGCAGGCCACCGCGAGCGCCCGCATCTACCGGGCGCCGCTGTCGGATCTGAGCCAGTGCGAGGACACCGGCTACCTCAACCCCGGCGCGTCCTGGTGGCTGCTGGGCATGGGCTACGCGGTGATCGACCCGCAGAGCAGCTGCGACACGCTCTACATCTACCGCAGCGATCGCTACCTCGAGTATCCCGACTTCGGCCCCGGCGGCGCGGCGCTGGGGCGCTTCGACGAGGCCACCGACACCATCGCCATGATCGGCCCCACCGACTACCCGGTGGGCGAGCTGACCGGCACGGGCGACGGGCGGCTGTTCGCCTTCGCCCCCGTCAGCGCCGAGCTGGCGGTGCTCGTCAACCTCGACAAGGACACCGGCTCGGAGCTCGAGCACATCGATCTGAACGGCCTCGACATCACCAACGCCTTCGCCTTCGCCTTCTGGGGCGGCGACGTGTACTTCTTCACCGAGACCTCGCCGGGCTCGGGCGTCTCCCGCGTGACCCGCCTGGACTACGACGGCAACGAGGGCGGCGGGCTGAGCGTGTACAACTCCAACACCGGCCTGCACATCCCCGGCGCCGGCGTCTCCACCTGCGCCTCGTTCATCCCG
Source organism: Myxococcales bacterium (assembly GCA_020633315.1). Classification (GTDB taxonomy): domain Bacteria; phylum Myxococcota_A; class Polyangia; order Nannocystales; family Nannocystaceae; genus Paraliomyxa. Next base: position 95,041 of record JACKDV010000022.1, on the reverse strand, counting down.
CCCGGCTAGCCCGCGCCGCCGGCCCGCGCCGCCGGGCATGCACGGTCACGGGCTCGCGACCTCGGGCGGCTACGGCAGCATCGCGCAGGCGGCCTCATTGGCCGCCCCGGGCGAGCCGTACTCGTCCACGCCGCCGGGGCTGTCGAACACCACGGTGGAGAAGCACCAGTTGGCCGCCACGTCGTTGGCCACCGCCGTGGTCATGGTGGGATCGAGCTTCCACGAGATCCCGTTGTCCGAGGTGCCGAAGGTGGGGTAGGTCGCCGTCTGGTCGAGGATCTCGGTGGAGTTGAGGAGCGCCACCAGATCCCCCGTGTTGTTGAAGGCCGGGTTGGGGCCGTAGTGGGCGAGGGCCGGCATCGCGTAGGGCCACACCATGGCGTCATCGCTGCCGAGCACCCCGTAGCCGCCGGCCGGCAGCAGCACGTCCACGTTGATCGTGCCCTGGGTGGCCACCGAGAAGTTGCTGTCCTGGATCCGCAGGCCCAGCAGGCTCACGTCCATCCCCGAGTCGTTGTAGATCTCGATCCACTCGCAGTCGTCGTTGGTGCAGTTGGGATCGAACATCACCTCGGTGACGACCAGATCGCCGGGCACCAGGTCGTCCACCGAGGCGCCCATGGGCGGCGGGCCGCCCATGTAGCCCTCGAGGTCGGCATCCTGCCGGGGGCACACCTTGTAGTCGCCGAAGGTGAAGTTCACCGGCCCCTGGATCGCGGTGAAGCTCGCCCCCACCCCGAACAGGGGGTAGAGCGCGGGGAAGTCGAACACGCTGTACAGGAAGTTGTCGATGCGGGTGTCGTCGGCTCCCCCGTCGTTGACGTCGAACTCGGAGAAGCCGGGCAGGCCCACCACGGCGAGCGGCGCCCCCTCGATGCGCACGTAGACGCCCTCCCATGGCTCGCCCGCGGCCGCGCTGAGGTCGGCCCCGCTGACCAGGTCGGGGGTGAGCACCACCCCGGTCACCCCGGTGGGGGTCACGCTGCCCAGCTCCGCGTTGAGCTCGGTGAGGTCGTTGAACTCCTCGGTGACGCCGGTGATGTCCACCTCGTCGCCCACCACCACCGTGGGCGCGGCGTTGAGGTAGACGTAGACCCCGCTGTACTGGCCGCCGGCGGGCTCCTGCGCGAAGAAGCCGGTGCCCCCTACGCCGGTGACGATCACCCCCTGCACGTCCACGCTCGAGCCGGTGGCGATCGTGCCGTCCTGGATCTCGTAGATCGTGTCGTCCAGCGTCCCCGCGCTGGTGCTCGACCCGCCCGAGGACTCGCTGCCGTCGCCGGTGGTCCCCGAGGTGGTGCCGGGCTCGGTGGTCGTGCCCGGCTCGCCGGTGGTCGTGCCCGGGCTGGCGGTGTCCCCCGCGGTGGTGTCGAGCGAGTCGGTCGCATCCCCGGTGCCGGGCAAGGTGGTGCCGGTCGGCAGCGTCATCGACGAGGTCGCCCCCGAGCCGCCGGTGGTGTCGCCACCGTCTCCGGGTACGGGCGGGATATCGTCGGCACAGCCCGAGGCCAGGGGCAGGCCGAGGGAGAGGGCGAAGACGAGGCGAGAGCGAGGGTCGTTCATGGCAAGGTCATCCCCGTGGGCGAAAACGCGACCCAACGTAGCGCGCTCCGAGGTCGCCGCGCATGACGACGGCGTGACAAATCCCCGCGCGGGACTCCGAAGGGCCGTCAGGGACGTGCGCGCGGGCACGATGGTCGCGCCGTGCCGATCTCCTCCAGGATGCGCCGCGTGCCGAGCTTGGGCAGTCGGACGAAGCCCGACCACGCCGCCGCCGCGAGCGTCCCATCATGCAGCCACTCGCGCAGTCGGCCCGCGAGGAATCGGGGATCGCGCTGCTCGAGGCCCACGCCTTGCTCGCGGATCCACCGACGATTGAAGCGCTCGTGGGCTCCCACCGGATCGGTGAGGACCAGGGGCAGGCCCAGCGCCGCATAGAAGGTGAGCTCGCTCGGCTTGGTCCACAGCACGTCGGTCCGACGCAGCAGCTGCTCGAACGCCTCGAAGTACGCGTGGTGATCGGGCTCGTACACGATCTCCACCGCGCGACCGAGCTGGTGCCCCAGGCGATGGCGCTGGAGGCTGCGGACGAACCGCTGCTGGACCTCGCGGCGGGTGCCCGCCACCAGGGTGAGGCACAGCCGACCGCCCTCGATCGCCGCGCGCAATCCGGGCAGCGCGGCGTCGATGATGCGGGCCTGGGCCCCCGCCCCGCCGACGGCGAAGGTGAGCCGCGGCGCGGGGCCGCGGCGGGTGGCGGGCAGCCCGGGGAAGAAGTGCGACAGCTCGTGGCGGCACTGGTCGCGGAAGCTGCCGTGGGGATCGAGCCGCACCAGACGCTGCGCGAGGTCGGCCCGCAGCACGTCGAGGTGCTCGTCGCCGAGCAGCGACAGCGGCAGGGGAAAGCCGGTGAAGGTGACGTTGGCCTCGGGCACGCCGTAGGCCCGCAGCCGCTGCATCACCCGTCGGGTGGGCACCAGGTAGCGGATGGCGCTCGAGCGAGGCCGCCGCGGCACCCACACGCGATTGACGTCGGCGTCGGTGACGATGCAGTAGATCTCGCGCAGGCCCGCCAGGTCGGCCACCACGGCCGGCGCGTAGAAGGTGGTGAGCAGGGGGCGATCGTCGGCGCGCAGGGCCCGGACCAGCCCGTCGCCGAAGCCCCGATCGACGAGGCGCTCGAGCGCGAGGGTGGCCGCGGTGGGATCGGCCAGGTTCCTCAGCGGGTGCAGGGGCGGGATGCTGGTGGCGGCGTCGAGCAGGCGGCGCATGGGCGGGCCCACCAGCGGGAGCTCGGAGCCCCGCGACGACAGCTCATGCAGGCGGCGGACGCCGTCCCACACCCGGCGATCGCCCGGGCTCGCCAGCGGCTCCCGATCGGCGAGCACCACCGGCGTGTCCAGGGCCGCGGCCACCGGCACCGCGGCGCGCAGGTGCCCGTAGCCCATCTCGGCCGAGACCACCATCGGGCGGCGTCCCTCGGCCACGCGCAGTCGCACGCTCCTCATGCGGCCTCGTCCACGGGCGCCGCGGTGACCACCGCGACCTCGGCCGAGCGAGCGCGGCGACGCGGCGGGTAGAGGGCGGAGCCCGGCCCGATGCGCATGCGGTTGCCTCGCCACTGCACGCTGCGGTGGACCCAGGCCACCAGCCAGATCCCCAGCACGATCACGTCCTTGAGCGGCACCAGCAGCGGCGAGATCCCGCGCGGTCGCTCGCCGCGGAGGCGCAGGCCCAGGGCCACGTCGGAGGCCACCTTGAGGCCGACCATCCCCAGCGCCAGCGCCAGCCAGGTGCCGGCGGCCTCGCCCATGCCCCCCGCCAGCGCCGCGCTGGCGATCGCGAGCAGCCAGGGCACCGGGTTGAGCAGCGGCTCGAAGAGGTAGGCGGTGGGGGCGATCCAGCGACGCATCTGGCTCCACCGCAGGTGGCGGGCCATGAAGCGCCCCACCGACCAGCGGCGGTTGACCGTGCCGATCACGTGGGGCGAGAGCACCACGCGATAGCCGGCCCGCTTCATCGCCACGCCCAGCAGGTAGTCCTCGCCCAGCACGTCGCGGACCGACTCGAAGCCCCCCACCCGCTCGAGCGCCGCGCGAGGCATGAGCATCGACTTGCCCACCACGCAGGGGTGGTGCACCAGCAGGTCCGCGGCACACACCGCCCCGGCGATGAAGCCGTTGAGGTGGATGTTCTCGAGCGCGGCGCCCAGGCTGCGCTCGCCGATCCCGGCCAGCACGTTGGTGACCAGGCCCACGCGCGGGTCGGCGAGCGGGGCCGCGGTGTCTCGCAGGTAGCGGGGGCCCACCCGCACGTTGGAGTCGGAGACGAGCAGGTAGGGGTGGCGGGCCGCCCGGGCGAAGGCCTCGAGGTTGGCGACCTTGGGGTTGAGGCCGGGGCCCTGCCGACCCGGGACCACGCGGATGCACACCTCGGGGTAGGCCCGGCGCAACCGCTGGGCTACGGTGAGCGCGGGGTCGTCGGGCTCGGCCGCGCCCAGCACGATCTCGAAGGGGCCCGGGTAGTCCTGCTCGGCGAGCGAGCACAGGTTGGCGTAGAGCTCGTCGTCGCTCCCCTTGAGCGGCTTGAGCACGGAGATCGGCGGCGTGACGGCGGGAGCCCGTCGTCGCGTGGCCAGCCGCAGGTACACACAGGCGTGGGAGACGACGGTGAGCAGGAGCGAGGCGGCGGCCAGCAGCACCAGCAGCAGCGAGGCGGACGAGAGGGCGAGCGGGTCCGGGGTGGACATGGACGGCTCCTCCGAGCGTTGGGCGCAGGAGATCACGGCCGTGCCTCGCGGAACCCTCCGGTGGGAAACGCGGCGGTGACAATCGCTCCCCCGCTCCCAAGTCTCACCGGCCCGTCACTCCCGCGTGATCGATGTGATCGGGCGGTCACGCGCGACGGCTATGCCCTTGCTCGCACGAGCACCACGCCATGACGCACACGCTGGCCCACCTCTCGGACCTGCACTTCGGCCTCTCCCCTCGCCTCGAGGCCCGCGCCCGCGCCCTCGCCCACGGGCTCATCCACGCCGAGGTGGATCACGTGGTGCTCAGCGGCGACCTCACCCACCGCGGTCGCTGGGACGAGCTGGACGCCTTCGGGGCGGCCCTGGCCCCGCTGCGCGACGCGGCGGAGCTGAGCGTGGTCCCGGGCAACCACGATCGCCTGGGCGACGACGTGGCCGCGTCGATCATGGACAACCACCGCGTGCTCGCCTCGCAGCACGAGGGGCTCTACGTGGTGCGGCTGGACTCCACCGCGCCCCACAACTGCCGCTACCCCTTCGAGGGACACGGGCTGCTCGGCGACCAAGACCTGCTGGAGCTCGACGATGCGCTGGGCCGCGCCCCCGGGGGCTGCCTGGTGGTGGTGACGATGCACCACCACCCGCTCCCGCTCCCCGAGGAATCCAGCCTCGAGCGGCTCTCCACCTGGATCGGCCTGCCCTACTCCACCGAGCTGGCGACGGGGCGCGAGCTGATGGCCTGCGTGCGCGGGCGCTGCGACCTGCTGCTGCACGGACACCGCCACGTGCCCAGCGAGCGGGTGCTCGACGGCGGCAGCCGCCCCCTGTGGGTGGTCAACGCCGGCAGCTCCAACGAGCTGGGGCGGGCCCGCGTATTCTCCCACCGCGGCGGTCGCCTGCAGGGTCCCCCGCGCTGGCTCGAGCTGCCGAGCACCCCCCAGCACCGCGAGCCGCGACTGCGACCACGCACGGGCTGGCCGCGGGTGGAGACCCTGGGTCCTCCGGTGCTCGCGAGCTGAGCCACGACCGGCACGGCTGCGGAGCGCCCGCGGATGCAACCGAGGGAGGGCTCGCTCGTCTCCTCGGGGCATGCGTGCGCTTCGCTGGTCCCTCGCTGCGGCGACCGTCGCCCTGACCCTCGCCGCGGGACTGTGGGCCTGGAGCCAGCCCTGGTTCGGGCCCACCGAGCGCGGGCTCAACCTGCTCGCGGTGCTGGGCACGAGCGCCGCGCTGGTGGCCGTCGTCCGCGGCCACGCCGGCCTGCGGGCGGGGCTGGCCGGGCTCTTGCTGCTGGGCGCCCCGGCCCTGCGCGTCGGCGAGCTGTGCGGCGTGACCCTGCCCTACATCACCTGGGACCACGGGCCCGTCGCCTCCATCAGCTCCATCGCGGTGGTGATCACCGTGGTCGGCCTGTGGCGGCGGCGGATCTGGGCGCGCTGGCTGGGCCTTGGTGGATCGCTGGCCGGCCTCGGGGGCTCGGTGCTCAACGGCCTGGGCACGCTGCCAAGCCCGGGGCAGCTCAGCTGGGGTCACGCCTGTGCGGCCGCGGGCTGCGGAGCGATCGCCCTGCTGCTGAGCGGCGCGTCCATGCGCGACGCCTTCGAGGGCCAGCCCGACGAGGCCGGGCTGTGGCGCTCCTCCGACCCGGTGATCCGATCGCTGCGCTGGGCGCTGGTCACCACCCTCGTCTCGGCGCCGATGCTGATGGTCTATGCGATCGTGCAGCCGGTGGTGCCCGGCACGCGGGAGATCGCCGGCACCCTCGCGGCCCTGCAGATCGTGGCGACCCTGCTGTGCGTGCGTCGCAAGCTGGCCGGCGCCCTGCTGCTCGCCATCACCGGCACCGCGCTGCTGGGCTTCACCGCGATCTGTGCCCTCGCCACGCATGCGCAGGCCTCGATCGATCCGTGGATCATGTCGTACTACGCGGTGTTCTGGGTGCCGGCCGGTGTCGTCTCGCTGGTGACCGGAGCCGCGCTGATGCGCCCCGTGGTCGCGATGCTGCGCCGCTGAGCACGAGCACCTGGTGGAGGCCCGCTCTCGCGGGGGGCGAGGAGCTCGTGGCCCAGGCTCGATGGTGCACTCCAGCATCGGCATCCTGCAGCCCGACGCGAGCCTGCGCTTCACTCGATGCTCGGGGTGAGGGTAGCCCGGGGCTCGCGAGAGATCATCCACAAATCACTGGAATTACTCGACAATCGAATTCTCCACACGAAAGCGCTTGCACATTAGACCACCTGGTCCAATTTTGAGACCAGGTGGTCCAAGAAACCGACCACCATCCACAGGAGGAACCGTTTCGATGGAGGTCGCCCAAGCCCAGGCGGGATTCGCCACCACGCGTTGTCGCTACCAAGACCAGGACACCCCGCAGACCCTGCGAGAGGGACTGGCCGAGTACCGTGCAGCCAACCCCGCCCTCTTCGATCCCGAGGCGCTCCAGCAGCAAGGAGAGCTCGGGGATCTCGGTCGCTTCTTCGCGGGGCACGACGCGTGCCACGTGCTGTTCGGGCTCAGCACCTCGCTGGCCGACGAGAGCCTCGCCGACACCTGGACCTTCTTCGGCACCGACGTGAGGTGGCGCGAGCTGTACTCGTACTTTCGCAGCGACGCGCAGAAGCAGTTCTTCAAGGACTTCCTCGGCGAGATCGGCTACTGGACGCTGATCAGCGCCTCGCTCCGCGCCCTGCCCCGCGTGCTGCGGGCGATCTGGCGCACGCGCAAGATGACCCGCAAGTGGTCGCTGCACGGCTGGGCCGAGCACCTCGACGAGCCGCTCTGCGAGCTGCGGACGCGCTACGGCATCGCGATCGTGTAGACGCCACGAGCCCAGCGCATCGGCTCAGCGAAGACCGTTGAGCCGATGCCCGCCCGGCGGGCGCTCCACTGGCTCGGATGACGACGCGATCGCCGACGACCCTGCTGCCAGCACCACCGGCCAGGCGATCCCGCCGGTGCGCATCCGCGAGGTCTGCGAGAGCCTCGACGAGGGCGATCGGATCCGCTGCTGCATCGAGTCGATCTGCGGGGACGACTTCAGCCCCGCGATCGGCTGCCTGACCGACATCATCCAGGAGGCCATCGAGCCGATCGGCTCGCCCCGAGGCCAGCGCGGCGGAATCGACCAAGGCTCACCCTCCCGCGAAGCCGGTCGACCATTCGGTGCCCCTGGTCACCGACGATGCGGCCGTTGGTCGCCCACCGTGCCGCAATTGCGCAAGGCTGCGCTTCCTCGTGATCGACCGGCCCCCCTCGCGGAACGGGAGGGCTCGTGGATGGCGGATCGAGGCGGGGAGATCGGCGATGAGGGCACGACGACGAGGATCGAGGGCGATCCCGGGGGCGGTGGCGCTCGCCCTGTGCGGGGCCTGCTACTCGGGCGTGGGCTCGTTCGAGAAGCAGGGCGTGCCCCTGTGGGACGACCACCAGGCGGACGACGACGACGACGACGAGCCGATCTCCGAGCTGTACTCGCCGGACCCGGGGCAGATTCGCCTGCTCAGCGCCCACGAGTACGCCAACACGGTCCGCGACCTGCTCGGCGTGGAGGCATCGAGTGATCTGGACTACGGCGAGATCGGCTCGGGATTCGACAACGGCAGCGGGGGCCAGCTCGACGAGAACCTCTTCGGCATCCTGCACCGCGAGGCCGAGCGCCTGGCCGAGCAGTACGTGGGCACGGGGGGGCTCGCGGCGGCCTTCCCCTGCTTCACCCCCGGCCAGGCCCTGGACCAGGGCTGCGCCGAGACCATCGTGGACGGCCTGGGCCGGCGGGCCTTCCGGCGCCCCGTGGACGCGCAGACCCGAGACCAGCTGCTCGCCTTCGTGAGCCAGGCCCGCGATGCCGTGGACACCCCCACCCAGCTCGCGGAGCTGCTGGTCACCCGCATGCTGATGTCGCCGCGCTTCCTGTACCGCAGCGAGATCGGGGTGCCGCTGGACGACGACCCCTCGATGACGCGGCTCGACCCGTTCGAGAAGGCCTCGCTGCTGTCCTACTCGCTGGTGGGCAGCATGCCCGACGAGGCCCTGCTCGCCGACGCCGAGGCCGACCGCCTCGACTCCGAGCGCACCCGCGAGCACGTGCGCCGCCTGCTGGCCACCGACCCGGGCCGGGCCCAGCTCGTGCGCTTCTTCGTGCAGTGGCTGCGGGCGGATGCGCTGGAGACCATGGTCCGCTCACCCGAGAGCTACCCCAAGCTCAGCGGCCTCGCGCAGGCCCAGGCCCTGCGCGACGAGCTCACCGCCTTCGTGGAGACCGTGGTGATCGACGAGCGAGGGACCCTGGCCGAGCTCCTCACCCGCAACCTCGCCTTCGTCAACCGGCACACGGCGGCGCTCTACGGCGCGAGCTCGGACGCCGAGGAGCTCGAGCCGCTGGTGCTCGACCCCCAGCAGCGCGGCGGGGTGCTCACCCTGGCCAGCGTGATGGCGGTGCACTCCTCGAGCGCCGAGGTCCACCGCGACAAGCCCATCCGCCGCGGCCTGCTGGTGAAGAACCAGCTGCTGTGCGAGGACGTGGGCCTGCCCTCGGGCATCGACATCCAGTCGGCGGCCGAGGACGCGATGGACGAGGTGCCGGACTTCGAGCAGCTCACCACCCGCGAGCAGCTCGAGATCATCACCAGCCAGGATCCGATCTGCGAGGCCTGCCACGCGACCTTCATGCCCTACGGCTACCTGTGGAGCAACTTCGACGCCCTCGGCCAGTACCAGACCCACTTCGGCGATCGCCTGCTCGACGCCTACGTGGAGGACCTGCAGCTCGACGGCGAGCTGCGAGCCTACGACGGGGTGATGGCGATGCTGCCCGAGCTCGTGGACGGCCAGCAGCTCCCCCGCTGCTTCGGCCGCAACGTGGCGCGCTACGCCTCGGGCCTGGCCGACGGTGAGATCGTCGACCACCTCGGCGAGGTGCTGACCGCCGACCACGACGCCCACGATCTCGACATCCTCGCGCTGGTGGAGGACCTGTTCGCCACCCCCGAGCTCTACATCCGGGAGGCCCCGTAGCATGAGACGCCGTGACTTCATCTTCGGATCGCTCAAGGCCGCCGCCCTGCTCACCCCCGTGCTGTCGCTGCGCCGGGCCGAGGGCGCCAGCGCCTCGGGCAAGCGCGCGCTGGTGTGGGTCAACTGCTGCGGCTACCCCTACGCGGAGGACTTCTTCCCCACCGGGGGAGAGCACGACTTCGTGCTCTCCCCGATCCTGGCCGACTTCGGCGAGCTGCGCGACCAGATGGTGATCGTCGACGGGATCGACATCCGCAACTCGGGCCTCGATCCCAAGGGCAACAACCACGTGCGCACGATCGGCAAGGTGCTCACGGCCAAGGACCTGCTGCCCGCGGCCGACTCCGAGGACGGGCAGCCCGGCGGGATCTCGATCGACCAGCTCGTGGCCAACGAGCTCGGGGTGCCGACGCTGGAGCTGCAGGTCAACCCGACCCACGACAGCCACATGCGCCACCGCCCCTTCGCCACGGGGCCCAACGCGTTCAAGCCCCCGCTGGCCAACCCCATCGACGCGTGGAACAAGGCCTTCGCCGACTTCCAGCCCTCGAGCGACCCGGCCGAGGTGGAGGCGCACCTGCGGCGGCTGACCCTCAAGAAGTCGCTGCTCGACGATCTCACCGGCGAGCTGAGCCGCTTCCGCAGCGAGCTCGACGGCGCCGAGCGGCTCAAGCTCGACATCCACGAGGACGCGATCCGCCGCGCCGAGCAGTCGGTGTCGCGCGACCTCGAGGAGACGGTGATCCCCCTGGCCTGCGAGGTGCCGGCGGTGCCGAGCGGCGACTTCGCGATCACCAGCCGGGCCCAGGCCCACCTCGACCTGGCCTACGCCGCCCTCGCCTGCGAGCGCGCTGGTGTGGTGAGCATGCTGTGGGGCTTCTCGGGCTACCACTGGAAGTACGAGTGGGCCGGCGTGGGCAACGTGCAGGACTCCGGCCACGACGAGGTGCACCACCTGCCCGGCCAGCGTCGCGCCGACTACATCACCATGGCGCGCTGGGACTGGAACCAGCTGCGCACGCTGCTCGAGCGACTGCGCGCCACGCCGGAGGGCAACGGCACCATGCTCGACAACACGGTGGTGCTGGCCATCAGCCACTTCGGGGTCCACCACCAGATGGAGCGGATCCCGGCGGTGCTGTTCGGCAGCGCCCAGGGAGCCCTGCAGACCGGCCGCTACCTGCAGCTGCCCCAGCGCGAGGACAACGACAAGCTGCTCACCTCGTTCGCGCACCTGATGGACGTGGACATCGCGGGGATCGGCGACGACCCCAACTGCGGCCCGCTGGCGCAGCTCTAGCGGGTCCGGCGAGGCCGCCCGCCGCCGCCGCCACGCCCGGGTGCCGCGCGACGACGATCGGCGGCATCATGCGGGCGGTGATCCCCATCCACGACGCGGCCGCGCTCGGGATCGTGGCCCTGGTGGTGACCCTCGGGGCCGCGGTGCAGAGCGCGATCGGCTTCGGCATGGGCATGGTGGTCGTGCCCTTGCTGCTGTGGTCGGGACGCTCGCTGCCCGAGGCGGTGGCGCTGCTGCTCGCCGCCTCGCTGGTGCAGACCGCCTACGGCACCTGGACCGTGCGAGCCGAGGTGCCGTGGCGGACCACCCTGCCGGTGGCCGCCGCCCAGTGGGCCTTCGTGCCGCTCGGCGTGGCGGGGATGGTGATGCTCTCGGAGGCCCGCCCGGGGGTGGTCGACCAGGCCGTGGGAGGGATCGTGGGCGGGGTGCTGGTGCTGCGCGCCGTGTTCCGACCGCGACCCCGGCCGCAGCTCGCCCGCGGCTGGGGGCTCTTGGCGGGGGCCGGCGCGGGCTTCCTCGCCGGCCTGGTGGGGATGGGCGGCCCGCCCATCGTCCTGTACGCGCTCGCCCACGCCTGGTCCAAGGATCGATTCCGTGGCTTCCTGTGGTCATCGTTCCTGCTCGTGCTCCCGGCCGCCACCGCGGTGCTGGTATGGCGGCAGGGGGCGGAGCTGCTGCGGTGGTCGCTGCTCGGGCTGCTGCTCACCCCCTGCCCGTGGCTGGGGAGCATGGCGGGGCTGGCCGTGTCGCGTCGCTGGGCGGTCGAGCGCGTGCGGCTGGTGGCGATGGGGACGCTGGCCCTGATCGTCGCGTGGAGCGTGCTCGGGCCGATCGTCCGCGGCTGAGCCAGGACGCCGCGTCGTCGAGCCGCGCCCGGCTCGGGCGCGGCCACCTCGGGCCACCGAGCGAGCGGTGGCCACGATCGTGCGAGGCCCGAGGCCGAGCCCCGGGCCGCGTCGCTACCAGGCCGCCATCACGGCCGTGGTGTTGTGGAAGCCCTCGATGCTGCCGCCGAAGCGGGCGATCTCGCCGTAGCAGGCCATGCCCACCATGGGGAAGCTGCGACCGCCGAGGAAGGCGGCGACCTCCTCGTCGTAGCGATCGCCGAGCAGCTGCAGCCGCGCCGCGCAGTCGAAGACCAGCGCCCCGCGGATGCCCGAGCCCGCCAGGGGCTCGAGCGCCCGGCGGCTGAGCTCGGTGGCCGCCTGGATCAGGCGGTCGGGATCGGCGGTCACCACCCGCACCACGGTGCCCGGCGGGAGGGTGCTGGCCAGCTGCACCGAGCCGTCCTTGCCCACGCCCAGCGGCGCACGGATCTTCAGCTCGTTGCCGAACACGGTCTTGGCCCCCAGCTCGTGCTTGGCCATCACCTGCACGGGATCCTCTCCCTCCGCCAGCAGGCCCAGGCGCCGCAGCTCGGCCTCGTACACCTGGGCCGCGGGCTCGCCGTTGAGCGTGAGCAGCCGGCTGCCGTCGACGGCGGTGACCGTCATCTCGCGGCTGCCCTCGGCCGCGCACCAGCCGTGCCGGGTGGCCAGGGAGGGCGGCGCGTCGGAGAACAGCCCGATCATCACCGCGGCGTGCTGGTGGACCTCGCCGCGCGCGAGCACCCGGGTGCCCTCGAACCTCCAGTCGTCCCCCGCGGTGCCGCCGAACAGGCGCCAGTGGGGCGGGACCGCGTCGGCCACCGCCGACAGCAACGCCTCGCCGTCGCAGCCGAAGGGATCGGCCAGGGTGAGCAGGGCGTGGCTGCGGCTGGTGTGGACCCTCGCCGCCTCGACCACCGGGCGCACCGCGTCCTGGATGGCCGCGTGGGGCTCGGGGCCGAGCCCCGTGGCCACGCCCACCGAGAACGACAGGCCGGGGCCTCCGAGCACCGCGGCCACCGGCTCGGTCCGGGTGACGCCGCGATCGGTGAAGGCCGCCCCGCCCGTGGTCGCCCCCACCACCTGGCCGCCCAGGCCCTCCTCGGCGGCCCGCAGGTAGGCCGCATGATCGCTGTCGATGGGCAAGAAGAGGAGGCCGAGCTTGTCGCCCGAGAGGCGTCCCGCGACGCGCTTCATCTCCTGCTCGAGCTCGGCGGGTCCTCCCGCCACCGGACCTACGCTGACGATGTCCATGCTGTGCCTCTTCGCTGCCGAGTGGTTGATACCACGGTAGGAATGCCGAGCACCTCGGTCAAACGCTCGCAACGCGTGTGCCGAGCACGACGTACGAACGGGGTTTGGGTGACGTGGAGGATCGAGCTCAACCTTCGTGGACCGATGCGCGCCTTCTCCGAGCACCACGGGCCACCACCGCGGCGAGGAAGACCAGCATGGCGATGGCGGTCGGGCCCGCCCCCATGGTCAGCCGCGGCATCGCGTGCTCGCGATCTCGACTGCGTCGTTGGGGACGTGGCTCGTCGGCGGCCCGCAGCTCGCCCGAGCCCGGCCCGGCGAGCGAGACCCCCAGCACGGCGGGGGAAGCGGCGAGACTCAGGCTGAGCAGCACTCCGGCCATCACCGCGAGGGTAGCAGCTCCCACGGCCGCGCTCGCCGATGAGCCCTACAGGGCGCAGGCGTCCGGCGTGGCCACGTCGATGCCCACCGAGGGAAGGCCGAACCCGGCGATGATCTCCGCCGGTGGCCCCGGCTGGTCGAGCTCCACGATCGTCCCATAACGCCACACGTAGTGGTGGCCCGCCTCGAACTGCACATCTTGCACGTACACGCAGCCGAGGGTCGAGCCGGGGGCGCCGGTCACCCACGGCTGCTGCGTGGCGTCTCCCCGGCTGCAGCCCTGGAACGGATGGTCGGCGAAGTTGGTGGCCGCAGCGGCGACCACCGTCACCGGCTGATCGGTGGGCACCTCGATCCAGGCGAAGCCACCGAACGGTGTCTGGTAGGCGGCGTCGCCCGAGGTCTCACCCGGCATGGCGCAGCCCCAGCCGAGCCCATGGTTGTCGATCCCCGACATCGCGGCCTGGGCTCGACCCGGGAGATTGCTCATGGCGACCAGCTCGCCTCCACCGGTCCAGTCGGCGCCGGCGGGGAACACCTTGAGGGTGGCGGCGGGCCAGTTGCCCTGCCACTCGGCGCCGTACCAGTGGAAGCGCAGGGCATCGAAGTCGTACTGCGCCGCCACGCACCCGCCGATGTCGGGGTACGAGCCGCGTCGACACAGCTCGTTGCCCTGCTGCTCGGGACCCACCTGACCGTAGACGATCTGGTTGGGATCGCAGGCATCGTAGGCCGCCTGGTAGGTGCTGCAGTCGGCCTCGCCTCGGCGCTCACAGATCTCGAGGAAGGTGCGCTCGGCCCCGCAGCGCGTGCGGTCGTTCCAGAACACGCTCCACACGTCGGCGTGAAGGAACGCCGGGCCGTTGGGATCGGGCTCCCATGGCTCGCCGGTGCTCTGGTCCGAGCCATCGCCCGCGCTCCCGTCGCTGCCGTGCTCGACTTCGCCCTCGTCCGTGGCTCCGCCGTCCGAGCCCGAGCCCGAGTCGTCCTCGGGCCGAAGGGTCGGGCCCCAGGTCCCGAAGGGGTCCTCCTGCGGCTGGCCGGGGCCACCACAAGCCCCGGCCATGGCTCCCAGACCGACCAGCACGACGACGTGGATGCTCCGCATGACTCGTCCTCCTCCTTCGAAGAGTCGCGAGGAGGCCGGCAGGGTGAAGCCGGCGAGCGTTTCTTTACGCGACCTCGCCTACCATTTTCTCGCCCGCTGGCGCTGGATGCCCGTGGTAGCGTGGTCGACGGCCATGGCCGACGGCTCCACCACTCCCGATCAGACCCGCCACGACGACAGCCTCGACGGAGCGCTGCGTGAGGTCGCCGAGCCCAAGGCGAGCACCGACGAGGGCGAGCGGCTGGCCGCGGTCGAGGCCCGGCTGTTCCCGCGATCGCAGCGCCCCGCCGCGCTGGGCCGCTACCGCATCATCGAGGAGCTGGGCTCGGGGGGCATGGGCGTGGTCTACCGGGGCCACGACCCCGAGCTCGACCGCCCCGTGGCGGTCAAGCTGCTGCACCGCAAGGCCGCCCGCAGCCACTCCAGCCGCGAGCGCCTGCGCCAGGAGGCCCGGGCCCTCGCCGAGATCTCGCACCCCAACGTGGTCCAGATCTTCGACGTGGGGATCGAGGCCGAGTCCATCTACATCGCGATGGAGCTGGTGCCGGGCATGGACCTGGCGCAGTGGCTGGAGACGCCCCGCCCCTGGCGCGAGGTGCTGATGCTGCTGCTCGAGGCCGGCCAGGGCCTGCTCGCCGCCCACGAGGCGGGCCTGGTGCACCGCGACTTCAAGCCGAGCAACGTGCTGGTGGGGCAAGACGGCCGGCCCCGCGTGGTCGACTTCGGGCTGGCCCGCACCACCGACACCGCGAGCACCCTCGACGGCAGCGACGGCGGCACGAGCTCGAGCCACGCCGCGGGCTCGCTCACCCGCACCGGCGTCGCGATGGGCACGCCCGCCTACATGGCACCGGAGCAGCACCTGGGCAAGCAGGCCGACGCCCGCAGCGACCAGTACGCCTTCTGCCTCTCGGTGTGGGAGGGGATCTTCGGCGAGCGACCGTTCCGGGGCGCCTCGGTGCAAGAGCTGGTCAGCTCCAAGGAACACGAGGACCCGCAGCCTCCGGCGGGCGCCAGCGTGCCGCGGGCGGTGGTGCGAGTGCTGTTGCGAGGCATGCACCCCGACCGCGGGCGTCGCTGGCCCGGCATGAGCGCGCTGCTCGAGGCGCTGCGGGACGCGGCCTCGCCCCGCCGACGCCTCGGCTGGGTGGCGGGCATCACCGTGGTGCTGGCGACCGGCACCGCGGCCGCGGTCTGGATGCTCCCCGGCGAGTCGAGCGACCCCGATGCCTGTGCCCCCGCCTCCGCGCGGCTGGCCGGCGCCTGGGATCCCGAGCGCGAGCAGGCCCTGCACGCCACGCTGCTGGGCAGCGGCCTGGGCTACGCCGAGCAGACCTGGACGCGGCTCCAGTCGCAGCTCGACGGCTACGCCGATGCGTGGCGGCTGGCCTACGACGAGGTCTGCACCGCGCGGCGCGAGCCCGGGACCGACGCGGCCGCCCTCGATCGCCGCATGGTGTGCCTCAACGCGCGCCGCCAGGAGCTGGCCAGCCTCGTCGACGTGCTGAGCAGCGGCGAGGGCCTGGCGATGCAGAACGCCGTGGCCGCGGCCAGCCAGCTCCGTCCGGTGTCGAGCTGCGAGGCGCCCGAGGAGCCGGTGCCGCTCGACGAGGCGGGCCGTTCCGCCGCCGACGAGATCCGCCGCGACCTGCTCAAGGCCGAGTCGCTGGGCAAGGTGGCGCGCTACGACGAGGGCCTGGCCCTGGCCGAGCCCGCGCTGGAGCGGGCCACCTCGCTCGACCTCCCCGCGCTGCGAGCCGACGCGCTGCTCACCGTGGGTCGGATCCACAAGGGCAAGGCCGAGCCCGAGCGGGCCCAGGAGCTGCTCTCCGAGGCGGCCCTGCTCGCCATCTCGCTGCGGCGCGACGAGGTGGCCGCCCGGGCCGCGATCGACCTCATCGACGTGCACGGGGCCTGGCGCGGCAGCTACGAGGAAGCGCTCGAGTGGAGCCGCCACGCCGAGGCCGCCATCGATCGCATGGGCGGCGACCCGGGGCTCGAGGCGATGCGCCTGGACTCGCTGGGCACCCTCGAGCTCACCCAGGGGCACACCGATGAGGCGCTCGCCTCCTTCGAGCGCAGCCTGGGCCTGGTGCACGCGACCTTCGGCGACGGCCACCCCCTGCTGGCCAAGATCCAGAGCGACCTCAGCGATGCGCTGGTCCGCGGCGGTCGCTTCGACGAGGGACTGGCCGCGGCGCGCCTCGCCCTCGCGGCGGGACAGCAGGCCTTCGGCGAGGACCACCCCCAGGTGGGGATCATGCACAGCCGCCTCGCCAACGCCTGGGTCCGGCAGGGCGACTACGCCAAGGCGGCCGAGCACTCGCAACTGGCCATCGACATCCTCGCCGCCTCGCTGGGGCGCAAGCACCCCAACGTGGCCGCGCTCATGGTCAACCTGGCCCAGGTGGAGCAGCGCCTGGGCGACCTCGACGAGGCCGCCGCCACCTACGAGCGGGCGCTGCCGCTGATGAAGGACACGGCCAACGAGGCGATCGTGCTCGCGGCCATGTCGGACCTGGCCCGCGATCGCCAGGACTACCCGGCCGCCCTCGACCTCGCCCAGCGCTCCCGGGCCCTCCGCGAGGAGCTCTACGGCCCCGAGGACACCAAGACCGCGATCGGCCTGGTGGTGGAGGGCGAGGCGCTGGCCCGGCTCGGCCGCGACGAGGAAGCCTTCGCCGCCTTCGCGCGCGCCCGCACGATCACCGAGACCCATCCCCTGCCCGCACCGGCCCAGATCACCCTCACCGCCTTCGAGGGCCGCGCCCACCTCTATGCGGGGCGCCCCGAGCCCGCCGTCGAGGGGCTCCGGGCCGCGCTCGCCGAGCAGGAGCGGCTGGGCTCCGAGACCATCGACAAGGCCGAGGTCCGCTTCTACCTGGCCCAGGCGCTGTGGGCCGGGGGCCACCACGACGAGGCGCGAGCCGAGCTCCGCACCGTGGACGAGGAGCTGACCAGCCTCGGCGCCCAGGGCATGCATCGCCGCGCTCCGGTCGAGGCCTTCATGAGGCGCGAGGGCATCGAGCGGTCTCCGTGAGCCGCCGCGAGGATCCCCGCGAGGTGCTCCGCCGGCTCTACGGCGACGAGCACGGCTACGGGCTCCGCCCCGACGAGGACGCCGAGGTGATGGCCACCGGCTCGTCCTCCACCTACGGCGAGATCATGCCCACCGCCGCCGCCCGGCTGGTGGAGCTGCTGCGGCTCGGCCCCGGCGATGCCTTCTTCGACCTGGGCTCGGGCATCGGCAAGGTGGTGCTGCAGGTGGCGATGAGCGCGGCCGTCGACCAGTGCGTGGGCATCGAGCTCGTCCCCAGCCGCCACCGCATCGCGCGTCGCATGCTGGCCCGGCTGCGACCCACGGGGCTGCTCCGCGCGAGCACGGTGTCGTTTCGGCGGGCCGACTTCATGCGAGCTCGGCTCGGCCCGGCGACCGTCGTCTATACCTGCTCGACCGCGTTCTCCACCCCGTTCATGAACGAGCTGGCCGCCCGACTGGCTCGCCTGCGTCCGGGGCTGCGCTGGGTGAGCACCCAGGATCTCGACGACAACGATTGGTTTCGCCTCGAGACCATCCACCGCCTCGACATGAGCTGGAGACGACGTTCCAAGGTGCACGTCTATCGGCTGGTGCGCTCGCGTCATCGATCGCTCCACTGATCGCTCGGTGGGCGGCCCGAATTGCCCTCTGGTCGCCGATGATGGTGCGTGCTAACCGAGGAGAGCTTCGGCGAGGCCGGGATGTCCGACGACCGCTGCCCCCACATCGAGCGCTGCGAGCTGTTCCCCACGCTGCGACTGGGCACCTCGCTGGGGTACTGCCTCGAGACCTACTGCTACGGCGATCACTCCCGCTGCGCGCGCTTCCGCTTCGTGCAGCGCGAGGGCAAGCGACCCCCCGAGGGCCTGCTGCCCAACGGTGCGCTCGACGAGTGAGGCGAGGCCTCGCTGCGACGACGCCCGGGTGCCGCCCGGGTGCCGCGGGGGGATCCCCCCGCTCGGGTCGGGCGGGCAGTCCCTCTGACGGCCTCCAACGGCCTCCGCTACGCTGCCGGGGCACGAGCGAGGCCGGGGCCGGGCTATCGTCGGGCTGCGATCGACGGTAGCGTCCCGGACGCGCCCGCCACCTGGAGGCACTGCGTTGAGCAAGAGACACCCGAGCGGACTGTACGCGCTGTTCTTCACCGAGATGTGGGAGCGCCTGGCCTTCTACACGATGGTCGGCATCCTGCTGCTGTACACCACCGACACCGAGCGGGGTGGCCTGGGCATGCCCTCGGCCGAGGGCAACGAGATCTACGGCCTGTACCTCGCCTTCGTGTACTTCACCCCCTTCCTCGGCGGGATGCTCGCAGACCGCTTCCTGGGCTATCGGCGGGCGGTGCTGGTGGGCGCGGTGTGCATGGCCACCGGGCTGTTCCTGATGAGCGTGCCGGGCAAGAGCTTCTTCTTGCTGGGGCTGCTCGGGCTCATCGTGGGCAACGGCTTCTTCAAGCCGAACATCTCGGTGATGGTGGGCAACCTCTACGAGCCCGGCGACCCCCGGCGCGACGCGGGCTTCAACATCTTCTACATGGGGATCAACATCGGGGCGCTGTTCGCCAACCTGCTCGCGGCCGCGGTGCGCAACGAGGCCGGCTGGCTGTGGACCTTCCGCATCGCCGGCTTCGGCCTGTTGATCTCCATGGTCATCCTGCTGTCGCAGTGGAAGCGGCTCGAGGCGGCCGACCGCCCGCCCAAGAAGAGCGAGGGGGGCTCGGGCATGGGCGTGGTGTTCGCCAAGATCCTGCTGCCCACCGCGGCCTTCGGCGCGGTCGGCTACTTCCTCGCCAAGTGGATGGCCACCGAGGGGATGCTCCCCGCCGGCATGCGCCCCGCCATCGTGGGCTTCTTGTTCGGCATGCTACCGGTCATCTACTTCTTCGTGAGCCTGGTGCGCAACGCCAAGGAGAGCGAGCGGCCGGGCCTGCGGGCGCTGCTGCCCATCTACATCGCGGGCGGCACCTTCTTCATGATCCTCCACCTCAACGGCTCGGCCATGACCCAGTGGGCCCGCGACCAGACCTCGCGCTCGGCCCCCAGCTGGGTGCTGAGCATCTGGAAGCAGGAGGCGCTGCCCAGCTACTACCCCACGGCCGGCGAGGACGTGCCCCGGCCCGATCCGCGCTCGCTGGCGATCGCCTCCGACCCCACCCACGCGCGCATGTTCGGCCAGCAGCGCATGGACCCCAAGACCGTGACCGCGATCGCGGAGGCCAACCCTGATCTCGAGGTGGTGGAGCTGCCGCTGCAGGGCGACGGCAACGAGCCGACCGCGGTGAGCAGCCGCGCGGTGAAGGTGTTCGCGGAGGGGGTGGTGAAGGTCAACGAGGTCGAGGACTCCCACGGCGCCAAGACGATCGCGGTGGAGGTGCCCGAGGGCGCCAAGGCGGAGCGACGCGTGGCGTTCGTGCGCGAGGTGGACGGCGAGCGCATCGGGGTGTTCGTGATCCCGCAAGAGCTCCACTCCGCGCTCTACCAGCGCTACGAGGAGCGCTTCGGGCATCCGCCCCAGACCCTGCCCCCCGGCAAGTACCTCGGGGTGTTCAACTCCGAGCTGTACCAGTCGTGGAACGCATTCTTCGTGATCGCCCTGACCCCGCTGCTGGTGGGCTTCTTCGCCTCGCTCCAGCGGCGGGGCCGGGGGCTCACCACGGCCCAGAAGCTCCTGCTGGGCATGGTGCTCACCACCGTGGCCCTGCTGCTGATGGCGCTGGCCGGCTCGATGACCGACGGCGGCACCACGCGGGTCACCGGCATGTGGCTGGTGGGCTTCTACGCGATCGTCACCCTGGGCGAGCTGTGCCTGTCGCCCATGGGCCTGTCGCTGGTCACCAAGCTCACCCCGCCGCACCTGGTGGGCCTGACCATGGGCGGCTGGTTCCTCGCGACCGCGTTCGGCAACAACTTCTCCGGCTTCTTCGGCGGGATCCAGGGGATGATGAGCCCGGTGAGCTTCTTCCTGCTGCTCGCGGGTCTGGCCGGCCTGGTGGCGCTCTACCTGCGGCTGGTGCTGCCGGGGCTCAACGCCACGATCCAGAAGTACGGCGCGTAGGCGATCGCTCGAGACGCCGCGGCAGGATGAGGCCACGCACCTCGTCCTCGCCTCGGCGCGCCTCCGAACGAATTTGCGGCCGACGATATGGTTATTCGCTCGAACATCCTCAGCGTTCCGTGCGCATATAATTCATCGTGTGAAACAGTAGAATATTGTACGGGTCGATATCGGGTCATTTTCTGGTCGAGAACGGCTCCATTGGGCGTTCCAACGTCTGCACCATCCGCATTTATCCCATTTCCATTGAGAGTTTGATTCATCCCCGGTGTTGGGCCACCTTTTGGGCGTGGCACGGTCCCGAGGCACTCACTTCGTCATCACCGCCAACCGCACCGACGACGGCTCGGCCGTCTACATGCGCATCGACGGGAGCTGGGCTCCGCGCCTGCGCGAGGCGTGGGCCACCGCCAGCGATGCGGTCCGCGATGCAGCGGTCGCGCGCGCGCGCACGCAGGAGCGGGTGGTCTGCGATCCCTACTCCTTCAAGGTGGTGATCGGACCCGAGGGCCCGCGGGCCACCAACGTACGCGAGCAGATCCGCGGCGTGGGGCCCACCTCGCCGCTGCGCCGGCCCGACCCCGCGCTCGCCACTCGCTTGAGCGCGTAGGCCCATCCTCTCATGTACCAGTACGACGCCCACGACCAGCGTCTCGTGGAGGAGCGCGCCGCCCAGTTCCGCGGGCAGGTGCAGCGCCGTCTCGAGGGCTCGATCACCGAGGACGAGTTCAAGCCGCTGCGCCTGCAGAACGGCCTGTACATGCAGCTCCACGCGTACATGCTGCGCGTGGCGATCCCCTACGGCCTGCTGAGCTCCACGCAGCTCCGCATGCTCGCCACCATCGCTCGCGAGCACGACAAGGGCTACGGCCACTTCAGCACCCGCCAGAACATCCAGTTCAACTGGATCAAGCTCGAGGACGTCCCCCGCATCCTCGACGCGCTGGCCCGCGTGCAGATGCACGCGATCCAGACCAGCGGCAACTGCATCCGCAACACCACCTCGGACCACCTGGCCGGGGTCGCCCCCGACGAGCTCGAGGATCCGCGGCCCTACTGCGAGCTCATCCGGCAGTGGTCCACCTTCCACCCCGAGTTCGCGTTCCTGCCCCGCAAGTTCAAGATCGCGGTCACCGGCACCCCCGACGACGACCGGGCCGCGGTGCGCTTCCACGACATCGGCGTGCGCATCGTGGAGGACGACGCGGGCCAGCGGGGCTTCCAGATCCTGGCCGGCGGCGGGATGGGCCGCAGCCCGCACATCGCCCCCGTGGTGCGGGAGCACCTGCCCTACGAGCACCTGCTGTCGTACCTCGAGTCGATCCTGCGCGTGTACAACCGCTACGGACGCCGCGACAACAAGTACAAGGCACGCATCAAGATCCTGGTGGCCGAGCTGGGCATCGACGAGTTCCGCTCGCAGGTGGAGGCGGAGTGGGAGCAGATCCGCGACGGCGCCCTCCGCCTCGAGCGAGCCGAGATCGATCGGCTCAAGGCCTTCTTCGCCCCGCCGGCCTACCGCGAGCTGCCCAGCGCCGACCTCCAGCTGCAGGCCCAGGCCCTGGGGGCCGACCCCGCCCTGCGCTACTTCGTGGCCAACAACGTGCTGGGCCACCGCCAGCCCGGCTACTGCGCGGTGATGGTCTCGCTCAAGGCCCCCGGCCGTCCCCCCGGCGACGCCAGCGACTCCCAGATGGACGCGCTGGCCGACCTCGCCGACGAGTACTCCTTCGGCGAGCTGGTGGTGACCCACACCCAGAACCTGGTGCTGCCCCACGTGGAGCAGACCCGGGTGGGGCAGCTCCACGCGGCGCTGCGGGAGCACGAGCTGGCCACCGCCAACGCCGGCACGCTCACCGACAGCATCTGCTGCCCCGGCCTGGATTTCTGCAACCTCGCCAACGCCCGCTCGATCCCGGTGGCCATCGAGATCGGCGAGCGCTTCGAGCGCCTCGACTACCTGAGCGATCTGGGCGAGGTGTCGCTGAAGATCTCGGGCTGCATCAACGCCTGCGGCCACCACCACGTGGGCAACATCGGCATCCTCGGCATCGACAAGATCGGCGAGGAGGCCTACCAGCTCATGCTGGGCGGCTCGCCCGGCAACGACGCCTCGATCGGCCAGATCGTGGGGCGTGCCTTCTCCCGTGCCGAGATCGTCGACGCGGTTCAGACCGTGCTCGAGACCTACCTCGGCGGCCGCACCGGCGAGGACGAGCGCTTCCTCGACTACTTCCGCCGCGTGGGGCTGCCGCCCTTCAAGGAGGCCCTCTATGGAGATCATCAAGCAAGGTGAGATCGTCACCAGCGCCTGGGTGCACCTGGGCGACGACGAGCCGCTGCCCGCCCACGCCGCGGACCTCACGGTGAGCCTGGCTCGCCTCCTCGAGCAGCGCGAGCCCCTGCTCGCCCGGGCCCGCGAGGGCAGCGGCCAGGTGGGGGTGCGCCTCACCCCGGCCGACGAGCTCGACCCGCTGCTGCCCGTGCTGCCCGAGCTGTCGCTGGTGGCGATCGAGTTCCCCAAATTCACCGACGGCCGCGGCTACAGCCTGGCCCGCCTGCTCCGCGACCGCCACGGCTACCGCGGCGAGCTGCGGGCCATGGGGCACGTGCTGCGCGACCAGCTGTTCTACATGCACCGCTGCGGCTTCGATGCCTTCGAGCTCGCGCCCGGCAAGTCGATCCACGACGCGCTCGAGGCCTTCAGCGAGCTGAGCGTGCGCTACCAGGCCGCGGCCGACGACCCACGACCGCTGTTCCGCCGACGCAGCGCCGCGCCCTGAGTCGCGCCGCGCGTCCCGTCTGGTGGCGCGGGCCGGGGCGGGCGTAGGCTCGCGCCGATGAGCGACACCGAGACCTCCCGCGACGTGGTGATGATCACCGGTGCCTCGACCGGCATCGGTCGGGCCACCGCCCTGCACCTGGCCCGCCGAGGCCTGCGCGTGCTCGCGGGCGTGCGCAAGGCCAGCGACGGCGAGGCGCTGGTCGCCGCGGGGGGCGAGCAGGTCGAGCCGCTCGTCATCGACGTGGCCGAGCAGGACTCGATCGCCACCGCCACCGCCGAGCTGGGCGAGCGCCTCGGCGGCGCGCCGCTGCGGGGCCTGGTCAACAACGCCGGCGTCGCGATCGGCGGGCCGCAGGAGCTGATCCCCCTGTCGGACTGGCGGCGCCAGCTCGAGGTCAACGTCTTCGGCCTCGTCGACACCACCCAGAAGGTGCTGCCCCACCTGCTGCGCAGCCGCGGCCGCGTGGTCAACATCGGCTCGATCGGCGGGCGGGTGGCCACGCCGCTGATGGCCCCCTACGGGGCGAGCAAGTTCGCGGTGGAGGCCATCACCGCCGCGCTGCGCATGGAGCTGCGATCGCAGGGGCTGTGGGCGGCGTGCGTGGAGCCGGGCGCGGTCAAGACCGAGATCTGGAACAAGGGCGAGGCACAGATCCACAAGCTCAACGACGAGCTGCCCGCCGAGGCGATGCAGCGCTACCAGCACCTCAACGACGGCATGGCTCGCTTCACCGAGCGGGGCCGCAGCCAGGGGGTGGAGCCGATCGCGGTCGCGCGCGCGGTGGAGCACGCCCTGCTCGCCAAGCGCCCGCGCACCCGCTACTTGGTGGGAGCCGACGCCCGCATCCTGGCCACGCTGCGGTGGCTGCTGCCCGACCGTGCATTGGAGTGGCTGCTGCTCCGCATGATGTGAGCGCGGGGGAGCAGCGAGGCGGGTGACGGCCTGGCCCGCTCGCGCTTGCGGACCACGCGCAGCGCCTTCGTCCCGCCCCGGCTATCATGGCCCGGTTGGAGGGCCTGAGGAGAGCCTCGCGAGACGACCAGCCGGCGGTGGCAGTCGACGTCTCCGAGCCCGGGGCGGTGGCGGGTCGCTACCGCGTGGAGCTGCTGCTCGGGCGCGGGGCGATGGGCGAGGTGCACCGCGCCTACGACCTGGCCACCGACCGCCCCGTGGCCCTCAAGCGCTTCCGCCACGACGGCGACAAGCGAGACGATCGCCTGCGCTTCCGCCACGAGTTCCACACCCTCGCCCGGCTGCGTCACCCCCGGATCGTGGAGGTGTTCGACTACGGCGTGGACGAGCACGACCGCCCGTTCTACGCGATGGAGCTGCTCGACGGCCGCGACCTCGCCGAGCTCAGCCCCCTGCCCTGGCGCCGCGCCTGCGGGCTGCTGCGCGACGTGGCCTCGGCCCTCGCCTTCCTGCACGCGCGCCAGCTCCTGCACCGCGACGTGGCCCCCCGCAACGTGCGCTGCACCGAGGACGGCCGCGCCAAGCTGCTCGACTTCGGCATGCTCGCCACCATGGGCGTCTCCCACGAGGTGGTGGGCACCCTGCCCGCGATCGCGCCGGAGATGCTGCTGGGCCTGCCCATGGACGGCCGCGCCGATCTCTTCGGCCTGGGGGCGCTGGCGTTCTGGCTGATCACGGGGCGGCACCCCCAGCGGGTGCGCAGCCTCGAGGACCTCATGCGCAACGGTCGGCGACCGCCGCCGGCTCCCTCCACGCTGGTGCCCGACCTGCCCCCCGCGCTCGACGACCTGGTGCTCTCGCTGCTGAGCGCCGAGCCGCTGGGGCGACCCGCCCACGCGGCCGAGGTGATCGAGCGCCTGGGGGCGATCGCCGAGCTGCCCGCCGCGCCCGAGCTCGAGGTGGCCCACGGCTACGTGCGCAGCGCGGCGCTGGTGGGTCGCGAGCGGGAGATGGAGCTGGCCCGCAAGCGCATCGAGCGAACGGTGGACGGCCAGGGCGGCGCGCTGCTGGTGGTGGGGCGCTCGGGCATGGGCAAGACCCGGCTGCTGCGGGAGATCGAGCTCGAGGCCAAGCTCGCCGGCGCGGTGGTGCTGCACGGCGAGGGCGGCACGGCCTCGGGGCCCTACGCGCTGGTCCGCGAGCTGGCGCGGCAGCTCGAGCGCCGCGGCCGTCGGCGGCACAGCGCCCAGCACAAGGCGCTCATCGATCGCCTGCTGCCCGAGCCCGGCGCGAGCGAGGGCGAGCGCGGGGGCGGCCGCGACCACCGTGAGGATCGGGCCGCGGTGCAGGCCGCCTTCGGCGACTGGCTGGTGGCGTTCGCGGCCCACCGGGCGCTGGTGATCATCGTGGACAACCTGCAGCGGGTGGACGAGGGCTCGGCCGCGGTGCTGGCCGGGCTCGCCCACATCGCACCGGAGCGCTCGCTGCTGCTGGTGGGGGCGATCCGCTCCGACGAGCCCGGGCGGGCCGACGGCGCCCTGCACCACCTGCGCGAGCGCGCGGTGGTGCTGCACACCCACGGCCTGCGCGAGGAGGAGGTGCTGGCCCTGGTGCGCAACACCTTCGGCGAGGTCGACAACCACGCCTCGTTCGCGAGCTGGCTGCACCGCAGCGGCGGGGGCAGCCCGCTGCACTGCACCGAGCTCATCCGCAGCCTCGTGGACCGCGGCGAGCTGCGCTACGTGGCCGGGCTGTGGGTGATCCCCGAGCAGATCGACACCGCCGGGCTGCCGCGCGAGCTCGACAAGACCCTCGACGCCCGCGTGGCCACCCTGGGCGACAGCGCGCTGCGCCTGGGCCAGGCGCTCGCGGTCTACGGCGACGAGGCGGGCCTGGCCCTGTGCGTGGCGCTGGCCCCCGAGCTCGGCGAGCAGGACGTGTTCATCGCCATCGACACCATGGTGCGCGAGGAGGTGATCATCGGCGCGGGCGAGCGCTACCGCCTGCGCCACGACGGCCTGCGCGACGCCCTGCTGCGCAGCCTCGATCCCGCCGAGCGCCGGACCCTCGAGCGGCACGTGGGCGAGACCCTCGCCGCCGAGGGACCGGTGAGCCCCGAGCGCGAGGCCCAGATCGGCTGGCACCTGCTGCGCGGCGGCGACCAGGAGCGCGGCGCGACCCTGCTCGGCCGCGCGGGCCGGCGCCTGTTCGAGGCCACCTCGTTCGAGGACTGCGTGGCCCCGCTCGAGGCGGCGCTCGCCGTGCTCGAGGCCCGCGGTGACGCCCCACGCGAGCTCAGCGAGATCTCCTACATGCTGGTGAGCGCCGGCTTCTACTGCGATCGCGAGGTGAACCTGCGCCACCGCGAGCGAGCCCTGGTGGTGCTCGGCGAGCAGGCCGGGGTGCTGCGAGCGCGCCGGCTGTCACGCTGGCTGGGTGCCACCCTCGGCCTGGTGGTCGCGGTGCTCGTGACCATGCTCGGCCGCGTGCTCGACCGCCGCCGCCTGCCCTTCGTGCGCGCCCTGGAGATGTACCTGCGCTCGGTGGTGTACAGCGCGGGGGTCTCGGGCTTCTCCTTCGACACCGCCGGCCTGCGCCGCTGCCACGACGCGCTGGTGCCCCTGCGCCCCGTCTCGCACGTGTTCGTGCGCACCGCGGTGGGCCTGGTGGACAACCTGCTGGCCTTCAACCTCGGGCGCCTGCACACCCTGATGGAGACCAGCGCCGCCAACCTGGCGGGCATGGCCGGGCAGCGCCGCTGGCTGAGCGAGGAGGAGCGCGCGCTCACCATGGGCGGCGCCCGCTTCCAGCGAGCCCTGATCGCAGCCCGGGTGGGCAGCCCCGATGCCCTCGACGAGATCGAGGCCCTCGAGACCCTCGGCCCGCGGATCTGGGCCATCGGCGGCCTGCAGGCGCGGACCTACTATCACATGTGGCGCGGCGAGGCGGCGGCGGCCCGTCGCAGCTGGGCCAAGGCCGAGCTCGAGTTCGTGCGCCTGGGCGCGCTGTGGCAGCTCTACGCCATCCACCACTCCTCCGCCGCGATCACCTACGCCTATACCGACGACATGCTGGGGCTGCGGCGCTGCATCGAGGGCCTGCAGCGCCAGGTGGAGGCGGGCCTGGGCTTCGGCCCCTACCTGCGCCTGGCCCGGGCCGAGCACGCCCGCCTGCGTGGCGAGCACGACGAGGCGCTGGCCCTCATCGACGAGGCCCTGGCCGCGCTGCCCGAGGGCGAGGGCCTGCCGCGGCCGTGGGCCCTGGCCGCCCGCGCCGACGTGCTGCGCGAGGCCGGCCGACTCGAGGCCGCGCGCGAGGCCGGGGAGGCAGCGCTGGCCCTCAGCGACGATCGAGAGCACGCGCAGAACAGCTTCCGCTGCCGGGCCGAGCGCTGCCTCGCGCTGGTGGAGGCGGCGCTCGGCGAGGGCGAGGCGGCCGCGCGTCGCCTCGATCGCCTGGTGGCCGACGCCCAGGTCGTCGACAACCCCTTCATCCTCGGAGCGGCCCACGAGGCGCGGGCCGAGGTCGCTCACGGGCTCGGCGACGAGCTGGGCGCACGTCGACACGCGGCCGAGACCGAGCGCTGCTTCGTCCCCACCCGCAACCCCGTGCTCATCGCCCGCTATGAGCGGCTGCTGCGGACCATCGGCGAGGGCCCCGAGCCCGACGATCCCGAGGTGAGCCACAGCGACATCGCCACGATCGTCTTCGATCCCGAGACGAGCAGCGGCACCATCGCCGAGGCGCTCTCGCGGCTGTCCGCGTGCCACACCGCGGCCGAGCGGGCCGAGCGAGCGCTGCTGGCCCTGCGCGAGTCGGTCGGCGCGACCGAGGGCTTCCTGTACCTGCTGGCCGAGGGGCGTCCGGCCCTCGCCGCGCCCTCGGCCGGCAGCGAGCCGCCGCCCGAGGTGGGCGAGGCGGCCACGCGACGGCTGAGCTCCACTCACGTGGAGGTCGACGAGGAGGCCACGCTCCAGCATGCGACCGCGGGCTGGGTGAGCGCGCTGCTGCACGCGGAGATCGACGGCAAGGATGCGGCGATGGGTGCGGTGGTGCTGGGCGCGGTACGGCCCGCCGGCACGCTGCCTCCCGCCGCGCTGCGACGTGCGCTGGGCCAGCGGCTCTACGAGGAAGGCGACGTCTCGCTGGGCTGAGCGTCGCAGCGCTCCCGCGCACACGGGTCGAGCGTCGCCGACCCGAGCCCGCGTCGGCTCGCCCCGCGGCGGACCGCAACTCTTGCACCTCGGCCCCCGTGGTTCGGATCTCGAGGGCGCCCGTGGGACCATGGACGTCGTGACCGACCTGCGCACGAGCCTCCACCAAGAGCTGTCCTGGTATGCCGCCGCGTGGTTCCGGGCCTTCCCCGATCTCGCGCGTCCCGGTCGCACGGTGCTCGGCGGCGCCTACCTGAGCAACACGGGCCACACCTCCTTCGTGGAGGGAGGGGTCCAACGCACGCCCCGCTACCTGCTGCGGGTGGGACGGACCGCGGCCGCGGTGAGCAACGCGGGGATCGACTTCTCGGGGGTGTCGATCGCCGACGGCCACATCGTGGAGCGCTCCTTCGTCTACCTGCAGGAGCGCGGCGACGCGGTGCACGACGACGCCTCCACCCTCTCCCGGATCCTCGAGGGCTACGGGGCCACGGGTCGAGCCTGGGCCACCGCCATCGCCGGCGCTTCCGATCGCGAGGCTCGCTTCGACTCCCCGCTCGACGCGATCGACGCGGTGCCCCCCCACAGCCCCGTGGACGACCCCGGCCTGCTGGTGGACTTCCTGCGCCGGCACTTCACCTACGACGAGACCGGCCAGTACTACCCCAAGTGGAGCGACGGGCCGCGCCCCTTTCCGCAGGGACTCTCGGCCGAGTACCACCAGGCGGCCACCGTCGAGCTCCAGCTCGACCGCGGGTCGTTCTACTGCTTTGCCGTGATCACCCGCGACCAGGCGCGCTCCGACGGGCGCTGGCCCGCGCTCGAGCTCATCGCCCGCATCGTGAAGGTCCCCGGCTTCGACGACCCGGAGATCACCATCGTGTACTCGGCCGCCCGCCTCGAGACCCAACACCTGGCCGAGCACTGCTTCTTCTACGCGGCCGACGGCGAGCAGGACGCCCTCGCCTCGGGAGCGCTGGGCATCACCACCGAGCAGAAATTCCAGCACTTCCTCGCCGCCACCGTGCGCAACGGCTCCACCTACCGCCTCGGCGGGCGGGTGTGGGACTACGACAACGACACCTGGGTGGTCACCGACAACCGCTACGGCTGCGTCGGCTTCGCCACCCTGTTCCTGGTGTACTGGCTCAACTTCAACGAGGACTACCGCGCAGCCTGGAGCTTCGCGGTGGCCAACGGGATGACCTACGGCTTCGACGAGTCGGCCGCGCTGCACGACCTGAGCCACGGCGAGCTCACGGCCCGCGGGGTCCGGGGGTTCCGCGAATTCGTGGCAGACGGCCGTAGCGAGTCGGTGTGGATCCTGGCCCGCGAGCGCAGCCGCGGCATCACCGAGCACTGGCTCAGCTTCGTCGACACCGTGGCCGGCTTCATCGACGACGGCCGCCTGCGCCTGGTGGAGAAGCGGGGCGCTCGCTACTACTTCCGCTGGAAGCCCGAGATCTTCGCCGACTTCAACGTGGTGGCCGAGGCCAGCCACCACGTGATCCTCTACGTGAAGCGAGGCAGCGGCGGGGAGAACGACCCGCCCACCCGCGGCAACACACCCCACCGGATCTTCCGCTTCGGGGCCGACCTCAACAGCCGCGCGGGCGGGCGCACCACCTGGCGCGAGGAGGAGATCGCGGTGGAGCCGTGCACGGCCCACGGCGCCCACGGCCCGAGCCACTCCGCCGGCACCGTCCACAGCGTCACCCTGGCCCCCGGGGTCGCCCGCGACGAGCGGACGGAGCGATGGATCCGCGAGCTCGAGGGCCACGCGATCACCCGCCCGGCCGAGCAGAGCCGCAACGGCTGCCTGTCCAAGTACGTGGTGTGGAAGCTCCGCGACCTGCGTCCCAACGGCCGGGTCCCCGCGCTCACGGGCGCCCTCGCCAGCGACCCGCTCATGACCCGGCCGGCGCGGCGCGTGGTGAGCCGCGCCAACCACGAGCCCTTCGCGGTGCCGCAGCTGCTGCGCATCACCGTCTCGGCCCAGGTGGGCGGGCAGTGGACGCCGGTGGCCGCCGGGTCGACCACCTTGCGCTCGGGCATGCAGATCCGCCTGGGGATCGAGTCGAGCAACGTCCCGGCCGGCACCCCGCTGACCATCCGCACCCTCGATCGCTCGGGCACCCACGAGGCCGACGTGATCGAGCTCGCCACCGAGGGCGACTCGACCACCACCGACTTCGCCCTCGCCCCGGTCTCGCCCGGGGCCACGATCGCCTTCGAGGCCGCGGTGCTCGAGGGGCAGCTTCGCATCGCCAGCGAGGCGCTGCGGGTGAGCTGAGCCCGGCGCGCTCGCTCAGGGCCGGGCGCGGCCGCGTCCGGCCGCGCGCTCGGCCTCGTCGCGCACCGCCGCCCGCAGCTCGGGGCGCATGGGCCCGGTCGGCTCGTGATCCACCTGGGGCAGGGATGAAGCTCGGCCGAGGAGCCCGGGGTGCGCAGCCCCCGGGCCTGGGTGACTAGGTGTGACCAGGGGGCACCCGTCGGTCCTGGGTGCCGTGCCGCGCGGCGACGGGGCGTGGAGCACCAGGCGGCGGGGCACCAGCAAGGGCGGTCGCATGGCGTATGGGGGTTGGAGCCACGTCGGCGGGCAAAGGGCGCGGCCCAGGCATCCTTCCGCCCCGGGCCCGGCTCCAACCCTGGAGATGAGCATCCTGCACCTGTTCGGCGGCTACGGCGTCGAGCTCGAGTACATGTTGGTCGACCGCCGCTCCCTCGCGGTGGCCCCCGTCTGCGACCGCGTATTGGAGGCCGAGGCGGGCGAGCCCACCACCGAGGTCGAGCGCGGCCCCATCGCGTGGAGCAACGAGCTGGCCGCCCACGTCATCGAGCTCAAGACCAACGGCCCCACCTCCCGGCTCGACATCGACAAGGCCCGTGACTTCACCCGCGACCTGCGACGGGTGGAGGAGCTCGCGGCCGAGCACGGGGCCCGGGTGCTGCCCACGGCCATGCACCCCCTGATGGACCCCTCCCGCGACACCCGGCTGTGGGCCCACGAGGGCAACCCGATCTACTCCGCCTACGATCGCATCTTCGGCTGCCAGGGCCACGGCTGGTCCAACCTGCAGAGCTGCCACCTCAACCTGCCGTTCTCCGGCGACGAGGAGTTCCGCCGGCTCCACTCGGCCATCCGCCCCGTGCTCGCGCTGCTGCCCAGCCTGGCCGCCAGCTCGCCGATCGTGGAGGGTCAGCCCAGCGGCGCCCTGGACACCCGCCTGCGGGTCTACGCGGAGAACCAGCGCCGGCTGCCCTCGATCATCGGCGAGGTGATCCCCGAGCCGATCCCCACCGCCCAGGACTACGAGGAGCGGATCCTGCAGCCCATGTACCGCGAGATCGCTCCCCACGATCCCGAGGGGATGCTGCAGCACGAGTGGCTCAACTCCCGCGGGGCGATCGCCCGCTTCGAGCGCAATGCGATCGAGATCCGCCTGCTCGACGTGCAGGAGACCCCCGTGGCCGACCTGGCGATCTGCCGCCTGGTGGTCGAGGCGGTGCGGGCCCTGGCCTCGGAGCACTGGGTCTCGCTCACCGAGCTCGACCGCCTCTCCAGCACCATGCTGCGGGGGGTGCTGGGCACCACCATCGAGCAGGCCGAGCACGCGGTGGTCACCTCGGAGCCGCTGCTGCGGGCGCTGGGCTACGAGGACCACCAGGCCACGGCCGAGGAGATCTGGACCCACCTCGCCGAGTCGCTGCTGCTCGACACCATGCCCGAGCAGGGCCTGCGCGGCGCCCTGGTCACGATCCTGGGGCGGGGCACCCTGGCCACCCGCATCATGCGAGCGGTGGGCCGCCGCCCCGCGCCCGAGCGGATCGTGGAGGTGTACTCGGCCCTGGGCGACTGCGCCCTCGAGGGGCAGCTATTCCTGCCTTAGCACGGTGCCCAGCGTGCGGCCCAGCCCCGCCACCAGCTCGGGCCCGAAGCGCCCGTCCACCAGGCGGCGCTGGTTGAGCTCGAGCTCGATGCCCGCGTAGCTCGCGTCGGGATGCAGCTTGCGCAGGCCCGCGGTGAGGCCGTCGGTCACCCCGCGGTAGGGGGCGTTGCGGCGCACCCCGTGCACCAGGGGCAGCAGGGCCCGCGCCCAGGCATCGGCCAGCCGCCGCTCGGCCGGGCGCGAGGGATCGTAGAGCAGGCCCACGTCGAAGTCGCGGGGCACCCGACCCAGCACGGGGGTGAAGGAGTGCACCGCCACGTGCAGCACCCGGGTCCGGCCCCGACCGAGCTCGGCCAGGGCCGCCTCCACCCGGGCCCGGTGGGGGTGGAAGATCGCGGCCATCAACGCCTCGCGACGCGCCACGGACAGGCCGCGGGTGATCTCGGAGAAGCGCCGCGGGTTGTGAGCCGAGCGGTTGAGGTCCACCAGCAGCCGGGTGGTGGTCGCGGCCACCAGCGGAGCCCGCAACGATCGCGCGAGAGCCTGGGCCACCGCCAGCGCCCCCTCGTCGTAGCCCCGGTGGGTCGAGAGGCGGGGGTCCTCCTCGTGCAGCACGTCGCGCAGGGCCGCGGGCACCCGGGCCCCGCCGTGCTCGCAGGTGAGCAGCAGCGCGAGGGGACGGCGGCTCATCGGGGCTCCGGCGGGCGCCGCCGCTGCTCCAGTCGCCGCCGGAAGTCGGCCATGATCGCCCGGTACAGCTCGTCCCCCAGCACGCCGTCCTCGTAGCGATGGTCGATGCTGGGGTTGTCGTTCACCTCGATCACGTAGGGCCGCCCCTCGACCTCCTTGAGGTCCACCCCGTACAGGCCGTCACCCATGAGCGCGGCGGCCCGGATGGCCGCGTCGATCACCGCCGGCGGCACCTCGGCCACGGGGACCGCCTCGGAGGCGCCCTCCCGCCGACGGTCGCCCTCGCGGGCGATGATCTGCCAGTGCCGCCGCGCCATGAAGTAGCGGCACGCATAGAGCGGGCGGCCGGCGAGCACCCCGATGCGCCAGTCGAAATCGGTGGGCATGAACGCCTGCGCGACCACGAGGTCGGAGCGCCGCAGCAGCCGGTTGAGCTGCTCGCGCAGCTCGGCCGGGTCGGAGGCCTTGACCACCCCCTGGGAGAAGCTGCTGTCGGGCTGCTTGAGCACGCAGGGCAGGCCCAGGGTGTCGACCACCTGGGCCACGTTGCCGCGGTGGGCGATCATCGTGCGCGGCGCGGGCACCCCGTGCCGCTGCAGCGCCTCGGCCAGGAACACCTTGTTGGTGCAGCGCAGGATCGACTCGGGGTCGTCGATCACCACCAGCCCCGCCGCCGCTCCCCGCTGGGCGAAGCGGAAGGTGTGGTGGTTGACCGAGGTGGTCTCGCGGATGAACAAGGCGTCGAACTCACCCACCCGCGAGTAGTCGTCGCGGTGGATCAGCTCCACCGCGAAGCCCTCGGCCTCGGCCGCCCGCTCGAAGCGGTGCAGGGCCTCCGCGTTGGACGGGGCCTCGCTCTCGGCCGGGTTGGCCAGGATCGCCAGGTCGTAGCGCCCGTGGTCCGGCCGGTGCGGCACGTGGCGGCGGCGCAGGAACGCCCGCAGCGATTCCACCAGGAACTCGTGGCGCTCGACGGGCAGGCGGTCGATGCCCATCGCGGTGCAGCCGGTGAGCGCCCAGTCCCCGCTCTTGTCGCTGCGCGCGAAGGTGGCCTTCATCAGGGGCAGGGCCATGCGACCGAAGAGCGCGGCCGCCAGCGCGGCGTGGCGCCCCTGCGGCTCGCGGCCGAAGCACAGCTCCAGGCACACGGTGCTCTCGGTCTCCTGGGCGAAGCTGCGCTGGATCGCGTCGTAGAGCTCGTCGGAGAGCAGGCGCACGATGGTGGACGACTTGGCCGCCTGCATGGTGCTCAGCGTGGGCACCGGCCGGTGTCCCCGCGCGTGGGCCAGCAGCGACACGTAGTAGCCCGCCTTCTGGTAGCGGTACGAGCGGCACAGGTTGAGCACCCGGCAGCCCCGTCCCGCCGCCCAGGCGGGGTCGCTCAGGTAGTCGCGGGCCGCGACCAGCTCCAGGCCCTCCACGGTCGGGGCCTGGGAGACGTCGTTGACGACGATGATCGTGCGCATGCTCCCTCGTCAGCGCTTCGGATGCAGCACCAGCAGGTTGGCGTCGTAGGTGAGCACCCCCAGCAGGATGGCGCACGCCAGGCGATCGAAGCTCAGCTCGTGACGCTGCCCGTCGGCGAAGGGCCAGGGATCGACCACCTCCACCGTGCGCAGCAGCGGATCGTGGCCGCACACCACCACGAAGTGCCCGGTCGGCTCTCCGCGCACGTCGTCGGGCCGGTCGTCGTCGCCGTGCTCGCGCGCCTCGTCGTAGAGGAAGGTGGCGCTCAGCCCGGTGAGCACGGGGCGGTCGGCCATGAGGAAGCGATGGATCAGCCCCTCGTCGAGCACCTCGAGCTCCACCCGCCCGCCCAGGGCCAGGAAGTCGAGGTACTGGTCGGTGGCGTGCACCAGCTTGGCGTCGTGGGACTTGTGCTCGGCCTGGGCCCGCAGCCGCTCGGCCAGGTCGGGGCGCGGCACGTGGAACCAGCTCGGATCGAAGAGCTGCAGGTTGAGCGTGTAGATCTCCGCCGCGTAGCCCCGGCACAGCGCATGGCAGCCGAGCTGCACGGCCAGGGTCCCCCCCGTCTCCAGCTGCGGGATCGCCTCGATGATCTCGTGCACGCCGAGCTGGTCGTCGTGGTAGTCGTAGACCGCCTGCAGGCTGGTGGGGCCGCAGCTACGCCCGTCGGGCTGCGGCCGCATGGAGACGGGCAGCGAGATCCGCGTGGAGGGAAGGGATGGCTGCATCGCGTGGCTCGCCACGTCGCTGCTTGGGAGCCACGAACGACCCCAAACGGTGCATCTCAGCGCTCTCAGCGCGGGGCCGCGGGCTCCGACGGCGGCTCGGCGAGGTCCACCACCCACGCCGAGGCTCCAGCCCGCTCCACCAGCGCTCGACCGAGGTCCACCCAGCGCACGCCCGCGTCCAGGATCAGGGCGTCGGCCGTGGCCACCACCGCCTCGCTCGCGGCCAGCACCCGATCGGGATCCCACACCAGCTCTACCTGCCACGGCCAGCCCCCGGCCTCGGCCCGCTCGCGCAGCATCCCCGCCAGCCGCCCGCTGTTGGACACGGGGCGGTCGAGGTACCAGACCACCTCGCGGGCGGGGGCGAGCAGCTCGCCCAGCGCCCCGAGCACCTCGTCGGTCTTGCTCACGCGGGCGTAGCTTCCGTGCACGCTGGCCAGGTCGCGGCAGGCTCCGTCCTGGCCCACCAGCACCACCCCTCCGCCCAGCACGGTCTCGCCCACGATGATCGCGTTGAAGCCATCCACGTGCACCACCTCGTCGCGCAGCGCCGCCGGCTCCACCCGCCGCCGCCGACGGTCCGCGGCCGCATCCTCGGGCGCGGCACAGCGAGACACCGCCTTGCGCTGGCGCACGGTGAGCCCGTAGCGGTTGCCCACCAACGCGAGGGCCGAGCGCTCCGCGTAGCCCCGCGACAGCAGCCACGACAGCTCCGCCACCGCGGTCCGCAGCGCAGGCAGCTGGCGGACCGCGAAGCTCGCCGCGTCCTCCGGCGCTGGTCCCCGGTGCTTGCCCGTCACGTCGCGCCCGCCCCTCAGGCTAGCATGGTCGCGATTGCCAGGGACCCGCCGCGACGGTGGCATGCGGGCCGTGGATCCTCGCGCGTTCTCGGCGGACAACCGCTTCTTCCGCGGGCCCGTGCCGCAGTGGCCGAGCTGCGCGGGAGCGAGTGGCCCGACCAGTACGTGGATGCGACCACAGCTCGAGCCCGGCGGCAGCGATCACCCCCCCCTTCATCCGGGCCGGCGTGCCCGGCTTCTTCTGGGATCAGGACGGCGAGTCCGACTACGACTTCGTGCACCACACCCAGCACGACACCATCGACCGCGTGATCGAGGACTACCAGCGGCACTCGGCCCTGGTCGTCGCGCTCACGGCCTACCAGGTGGCCAACCTGGCCGAGCCGGTGGAGCGCAGCAACGGCGCGCCCGTTCCCCGGCGTCTCGTTCGGGCGCTCGCTCGTCGTCGACGGGGTGGAGCCCGACGGCGTGGCCAAGGCCGCCGGCTGGAAGGTGGGCGACGTGATCGTCGCGATCGACGGCAAGGAGCTCGAGGGCATGCGCGATCTGTTCTCCGCGGTGCAGGATGGCTCACCCCGCAAGACCATCGTGATCGAGCGCAAGGGCAGGCGAGTCTCCACCACCGTCGACTGGAGCGGGACCCCGGGCGAAGCCGAGCGCGAGGCTCGACGACGCGAGCGAGAGGCGAGGCAGTAGCCGCGCTTTCGAGCGGAGGGCGAGCAAGAAACCACGCGCCTTCGCGCCTTCACGGTGTTCGCGTCCTCCGCGCCCGGAGCTCGCGTCGGGTTTCTCCCGACGAGCCATCGAGAGAATCGATCTCCGAGCCCATGTCGCCTACCCTAGGAGCTTCGAATGGGTCAGCTCCTCTTCGTCCGCCACGGCCAAGCGTCGCTGCTCAAGACCTACTACGATGATCTCAGCGATCATGGTCGCGAGCAGGCGACCGCGCTCGGGAGCTACTTCGCCGAGCATGGTTGGGGCTTCGACGCCGTCTACTCCGGTCCCGCGCGACGCCACCTCGACACCGCGAACGCGGTGGGCAAGGCGGTCGGCGAGCACGAGATGGCGTGGCCCGAGGCGCAGGCGCTGCCCGGCCTCGACGAGCACGACAACCTGTCGCTGGTGCGCGCCTCGGTGGGCTCGCTCAGCGACGACGCCGAGGTGGTGGCCCTGCGCCGCGAGATGCTCGAGGCGCACTCCCGGGAGGAGCGCTCGGAGCGATTCCAGCGGCTGTTCGAGGCCGTGATGATCCGCTGGCTGCGTGGCGACTTCGAGCCGCAGGGCGTGGAGACCTGGACCCAGTTCCGGGCGAGGGTGCTGAGCTGCCTCGAGGCGATCACCTCGGGCCCCGAGGCCACCGAGCGGAGCCTGCTGGTGGTGTCCTCCGAGGGCCCGCTCGCCGTGATGCTCCAGCGCGCGCTCGAGCTCGACGACGAGGCGAGCTTCCGCCTCGCCTGGCGCGTGCGCAACAGCTCGCTGAGCAACTTCCTGTTCGACGAGCGCGGCCGCCTGGCCCTCGACAGCTTCAACGCCCTGCCGCACATCCCCGACCGCAGCGCCTGGACCTTCCGCTGAGCCGGCTCATGGCCAGGGTGGGATGTCGTCGTCTCCTCGCTCGCCCGGGGCTCAGCGAAGGCGCCCGGCCAGTCGCTCCGCCCGCAGGTCTCGATCGATCTCCCGCCGCACCCGGCGTCCGTCCACCTCGATCCGATGCATGCGCCGGACCTGGCCCACGTCGCGCTCCAGGGCCCCGTCGAGGCAGGAGCGGATCTGCTTGCGCATGTTGTAGAAGTCCCGGCTCACGTTGCGCGCCGGCGCGGTGATGCCGAAGTCGAAGGCGCTGGAGATCCGCCCCTGGGCGTACTCGAGCATGTAGGTCTCGGGCTCGGCCCGGTAGATCTTGGCGTCGTCGGCCATCAGCTTCGCCCAGCTCCCCGGATCGAGCACCGTCGGTGAGTAGTCGCCCACCCGGTGGATCAGCATGCGACCGGTGAGCGTCCAGTCGTGCACGTCGACCTCGTAGCGCCCCGAGAAGCCGTGGGCCCCGATCGGGGTGCCGAACAGGATGAGGTACTCCCGCCGCGAGCAGTACAGCATGCGGTAGTGGGCCGCCACCGCGCCCGCGAAGTTGAAGACCATGTCGTGGTCCACCGACGCGAGGGTCAGCGAGGGGAACGACTGCTCCACCTCGGCCCGCATCCGCACCATCATCGCCTCGAGCTCGGCGTGGTTGTGCAGCCGCACCCGCTCGCGAGCCTGCACCAGGGTCTCGTCGGGGATCGGCCCGCCGTCGTCCGCCTCGGGCAGGGGCTCGAGCCGCGGCGGCTGGGCGGCGGTGGTCCGCGCCGCCTGGTACAGCATCTCGAGATCGAGGGCGTAGTCGTGGGCCCGGCGAAGGCAGCGAAGCCGCCCCCGCGCCCGCTCCTCGGCCAGGCACTCCTGCACCTGGGTCTCCGACAGCCGTCGCTCCGCGAGCACCTCCAGGCACTCGTTGCGATCGCCCCCCTCGAAGTGCTCGCAGGCGGCCACCGAGCGCGCGGTGAAGTGATGCTCGGCCACCGCCCGCAAGCAGCCCAGGCCGTGCGCGGGCACGCCGGCGGCCGAGTCCTCGCACAGGCGCAGCACCTCGGCATCGAAGCCCCGGCCGTTGGTGATCACCTCGCAGGCCCGGCGATCCTCGGCCTCGCCCAGCCGCTCGCACACCGCCTGGGCCGCGGGCTCGTCCCCGCGGACCCACGCGTGGGTGGTCTTCTCCTCGGCGGGGGTGGGCGGCTCCGCGTCGGAGCCCCGGCCGGCGCAGGCGAGCTCGCACGCGATGCCCAGCAGCCACGCCCGTGCGCCGCGGGCCCGAGGACGACGAGATCGGCTGGAGGTGCGTCCTTCGGTGGGCATGGGTGAGGCAGCGGCGGAGCGTATCACGGACGCCGTCGGCCGCCGCCTCGGCTCATCCCTCGCGACGCTCCTCGAGCTCGGCCCAGCGCTCGGTCACGGCCTCGGCCTCGGCCTTGGCCGCCTCGAGCTCGCCGAAGAACGCACGACGCTCCTCGTCGGAGCGCGCATAGAACTCGGGCTGGGCCAGCTCGGCCTCGAGCGCGGCCACTCGCTGCTCGGCCTCGTCCACCCGATCGAGCAGCCCCTCGAGCTCGCGCTGCTCGGCCCAGGTGAGCCCCTTGCGGGGCTTGGGCACCGCCGCCTCGACCACCGGCGGGCTCGCCTTGGGCGTGGGAGCGGGCGCCTCGGCCTCGGGCGTGGCCCGGCGTCGCTCCACCCAGTCCGAGTAGCCTCCCGGGTGCAGCGTGGCTCGCCCGTCCTCGAAGACCAGGATCGCGGTGGCGATGCGATCGAGGAACCAGCGATCGTGGGTGACCACGAGCAGGGTGCCCGGGTAGTCGAGCAGCGCCTCCTCCAGCGCGCTCAGGGTGGTGACGTCCAGGTCGTTGGTGGGCTCGTCGAGCACCACCACGTTGGCCCCGTCCCGCAGGGTCCGCGCCAGGGCCACCCGCGCCCGCTCGCCCCCGGAGAGCTCCCCCACCCGCTTGCGCTGCTCGTGCGAGGAGAACAGGAAGCGCTCGAGGTACGCCCGCACCTCCATGGTCTGGCCGCCGAGCTCCAGGTGCCCGCGCCCGTCCGCCACGTTGTCGTAGATCGTCTCGTCGTCGCGCAGCCCCCCGCGCTGCTGATCGAGGAAGGCGATGCGGGTGTTCTTGCCGTGACGCACCGTGCCCGCGGCCGGCTCCGCCTGGCCCAGCAGCACCCGCAGCAGGCTGGTCTTGCCGCAGCCGTTGGGACCCACGATCCCGATGCGATCGCCCTTGCGCAGGCGCAGCGTGAGCCCCTCCACCAGCCTCCGCCCCGCGACCTCCACCGCGAGCGCCTCCGCCTCGAGCACCGTGCTGCCGCTGCGCACGTGCTCCAGCTCGAAGCGCGTGGTGCCCTCGGCCCGGCGCGTGGTCTGGGACAGCGCGCCCTCGGCCCGCTGGATGCGGGCCTTCTGCTTGGTGGTGCGCGCCTGGGGCGTGCGACGCAGCCACTCGAGCTCGCGGCGCAGGAAGTTGCGCCGGTTGGACTCCGCCCGCTCGGCGTGAGCCTGACGCTCCGCCTTGGCCTCGAGGTACATGCCCCAGCCGCCCTCGTACGAGTAGACCCGCCCGTCCTCCACCTCGAGGGTGCGGCTCACCACGCGGTCGAGCAGGAAGCGATCGTGGGTCACCAGCACCAGCGCGCCGTCGAAGCGCTCCACCAGCCAGCGCTCGAGCCACTCGATGGCCGCGATGTCGAGGTGGTTGGTGGGCTCGTCGAGGATCGCGAGGTCGGGCGCCGCCACCAGCACCCGCGCCAGCGCCACCCGCCGTCGCTCGCCGCCGCTCATGGGCTCGACCGGCGCATCGATGCGCTCCACCCCCACGTGCCCGAGCACCGTCGCCGCCTCGTGGCGCTTCTCCCAGCCGCCCAGGCGCTCCACCTCGGTCGCGGCGTCGGCCTGCGCCAGCAGCAGCGGCTCGAGCTCCTCGCCCCCGCGCTCGAGCCGGGCCGAGATCTCGGCGTGGCGATCGATGGCCGCCTGCCACTGCCGCAGCCCGGCCAGCACCGCCTCGACCGCGCTCACCCCCGGCGGGAACCGGGGCTCCTGGGCCAGCACCTCCACGCGCAGCCCGGTGCGGGTGACCACCTCGCCCTCGTCGGGCACCAGCTCGCCCGCGAGCATCCGCACCAGCGTGGTCTTGCCCGAGCCGTTCCGCCCGACCAGGCCCAGTCGCTCGCGCGCCTCGATGGACAGCGAGGCTCCCTGGAGGATCTCTCGCTCGCCGTAGCGAAGGCGCAGGCCGTTGGCGGTGAGGATGGTCAAGGCCCGGGAGTATAGACGCGCGGTGGCCCACGGGTGGGCAGACGGGCGGCCTGCCCGTGGCAGCCGGCATTTTCGTGCCTCGTGCGAGCCCACGAGATCACGGCGGCGAGGACCTTGGCACCGAGGCCGTCCATGCGCTATGGACCCGCGACTCCGCCCGAGCCAGAGCACAGGATGCAGCAGGCACGCGCATCACGGCCCGACGAGGCCCGGAGCCCCGACCGAGCGGTGACCAAGGGCTCGACCGAGGAGACGCTCGCGGCGTAGGTGGTGATGGAGGAACGAACCCTCGAGCTGATGATCGGGCCGGCGCCCGACCGCCCCAAGACCGCGAGCGGCGAGGTGCTGCAGGTGCCCCGAGGCTGGGCGCTGCTCCCTCCCGGCGACGCTGCGCTCACGCGCCGCGTCAAGCAAGCCGGGCCGTCGTGGACGATCAAGGAGAAGCGCGGGCGCAAGGTGTTCTCCCGCGGGGTGTGGGCCCCGGCCGCGCACATCGAGAGGATCCGGGCCGAGCTCGAGCTCGAGCGCAACGATCCCAAGCACGCCCAGCGACTCGAGGCCGACCGCGCCCGCCGGGCCCGCAAGCAGGAGGCCTACGCCGAGGAGTTCGAGGCCGCGGTGCTGGCCTTCCTCGCCTTCGCCCCCCGCCATGCCGCGCTGGCCCGTCGCGTGGCCGCGGCCATCGCCGCCCACGCGGTCCCGGTGGGCAGCGGCACCGTGGCCCGCACCCAGCGGATCCCCGTGGAGCGCCGCGCCGAGTCGGCCACCATCGCCTGGCTCCGACACAACAGCACCGCCTACGACACCATGAAGATCCCGCGGGTGAAGGGCATGCGCCGCGAGGTCCGGCGCCTGCTCGCCGCGCGCTCGCGCGAGCTGCTGGCCCGCTACCGTCGAGGCGAGGCGATCGACCCCTCGAGCTGCGTGCTCCACCGCGCCCTCGCCCGCGCCGACACCTGAGCCCCACGGGACCGAACCCCGTTTCCACTCCGCCCGGGCGAAGTGTGGGCTCGATTGCAGCTCGCCCACGCGCTCGA
Source organism: Myxococcales bacterium (assembly GCA_020633315.1). Taxonomy (GTDB): domain Bacteria; phylum Myxococcota_A; class Polyangia; order Nannocystales; family Nannocystaceae; genus Paraliomyxa. The sequence goes on along the minus strand of JACKDV010000022.1, from coordinate 53,463 downwards.
TAGTTATTTATGTTAGAAAATGGCGTGGCTTTTTCCAGGTATCTGACCGTCTTGGGCCTCTCGGCGCTCCTCGGCAGCGGTGTCCTGCTCGCCCCGCACGAGGCGGAGGCCTGCGGGGGCACCTTCTGCGATGCCTTCACGCCGGACATGCCGGTCGACCAGACGGCCGAGGGGATCCTCTTCGTCTCCGACGGCGACTTCGTCGAGGCCCACGTCCAGATCCAGTACGACGGCGGCGACGCCCAGCAGTTCGCCTGGATGGTGCCGGTGCCGGCGATCCCCGAGATCGAGGTCGGCTCGTGGCGACTGCTGCAGACGGTGCTCCGCAACACCCAGCCGGTCTACGCCTTCGAATACAACTGGGCCTGCGAGGACAGCGGCTGGGACGACGGGGGCGGGTTCATCCAGGATCCCGACGGCGGCGGAGCGAGCCTCGATCCCGAGGTGGGCCCCAACGTGGTGGCCCAGGACACCGCGGGAGCGTTCGAGTACGCGATCCTCCAGGGCGGCAGCGCCGAGACGATCAACACCTGGCTCGTCGCCAACGGCTATGCCACCGACGACCAGGCGCCCGAGATCCTCGACACCTACCTCGCCGAGGGCTCGGTCTTCGTGGCCTTCAAGCTGCGCAACGGGGCCCAGGTGCAGGACATCCACCCGGTGGTGATCCGCTACCCCGGCCGCGAGGCCTGCATCCCGCTGCGCCTCACCCGAATCGCAGCCAAGGAGGACATGGACATCACGGCGGTGTTCCTCGGCGAGTCGCGGGTGGTGCCCACCAACTTCCGCCACGTGGAGCTCAACCCCGTGCGCCTCAATTGGCTGGACCCCACCACCAGCTACCCCGAGCTGGTGACCATGGCGGTGGACGCCCCCGGGGCCGACAGCCGGGCCTTCGTCACCGAGTACGCGGGGAGCTCCTCGGTGATCGACCCCGAGCCGCTGAGCACCGACGGCTACGATTCCAGCGCCTTCCTCGACGTCCCCGTGATCGACGTGCTCGAGGTGCTCCAGGACCAGGGGCTCGCCGACTGCGACTCCGAGGGCTGCGTCTACCGCCACGAGCTCGTGCCCTCGCTGCTGCACGAGTTCATCCCGGTGCCGCCGGGGATCCCGGAGGGCGATTTCTACGGGTGCCTGAGCTGCTACGCCCAGCTCATCGACCTGCCCTCGTGGGACGGGGCCTCCTTCGCGGCCGCGTTCGACGAGCGGATCGTGGCCCCGCTGCAGCACGGCCAGGAATTGCTGAGCACCTGGCCGTATGCCACGCGCCTCTTCACCCGCATGTCGCCCCACGAGATGATCGGCGATCCGACCTTCGAGGAGGTCGAGGGGCTGCCCGACGTGGCCAGCCGCCACGGGGCACGTCGCGACGAGCAGTGCTGCGGCGCGATCATGCGGCTGCCCGGGGGCCGCGGGGTGACCATCGACAGCGGGTGGCAGTGGCCGACCTTCCCCGCCCAGATGCCCTGGGCCGAGCGCATCGAGGAGTTCGCCCCGGGCGGCGGAGCCCCCGTGGTGCTCGTCGACAACGGCGCGCAGATCGACGAGCTGCTCGACGCCTGGAACGCCGCGGGGCCGTGCGCCGAGGAGATGGGGGTCGACGACGACGGCACCGACACCTCCGCGGGCGGCTCCGACGACGACGCCACCGGCTCGGCGGAGACGGGCACCAGCGGGATGAGCGGCGGGCAGGCCAGCGCGGGCCTGGGCGACGGCGGGGGGGGCTGCGGCTGCACCGGTGGCTCCCGCTCGTCGACCCCGTGGTTGCTGCTGTCGATGCTGGGCCTGGGCCGGCTCGTGCGGCGGCGGAGGAGGCTCTGAGATGCGAGCCCACGCGCACTGGATCGCCGCGGCCCTGGGCACCTGGCTGTGCGGCTGTGGTCCCGCCGCGAGTCACGACGACGACGGCGGCGAGGCCTCGACCGGCGCGAGCTCGTCGGTCGGCAGCCCCACGACCACGGGGACGACCAGCTTCGATCCCGCGACCACCACCGCCACCACCACCACGGCCGACGCGGGGACCGACGACGGCTCCGAGGGCTCCGCGGAGGACGAGGGCACCGACGGCTGCACCTTCACCTGTCCGCCGCCGCCTCCCCCTCCGCCCATGGGCGGCAACTGCAACTGCCCGCCGGGGGAGAAGTGCATGCCGCGGTCGATCGACGGGACCGACACCTGGAGCGGGGTACGCTGCTCGCCGATCGCCCCGGACCCCGGGGCCCCCGGTGACCCGTGCACGGTCGAAGGCAACCAGTGGAGCGGCGTCGACGACTGCGAGTACGGCTCGATGTGCTTCGGGGTCGATCCCGAGACCAACGAGGGAGGCACCTGCGTCACCTTCTGCTCGTGGTTCGGCGGTCCCTGTGCCGACGGCTCGGAGTGCCAGGTGCAGCCGGGCGAGCTGGGCTTGCCCCTGTGCGTGCCCAACTGTGATCCCACCGCCCCCGAGTGCGCCGACGGGCTGGCCTGCTTTGCGGGCGGCTCCTCGTTCACCTGCCAGCCCACGGCCGAGGCCCGTGCCCCGGTGGGAGCCCCGTGCCCCGATCCCACCGCGTGCGAGGCCGGAGCGCTGTGTGCCTTCGACCTCGACTGCGGCCAGGCCGTGGGCGAGGGCTGCTGCGCCGAGGTCTGCGACCTGGGCCAGCCCGATCCCTGCCCGGCGATGCAGACCTGCGGGCCTTGGTTCGGAGGCGCGGGCGGGGCCGAGTGGGCCCACGTGGGCTACTGCGCGCCCTGACGCGGCCCGGCCCGCGGTGGCGAGCACGAATCCGCCGAGGTGGCTCGGCGGCTTCGACCCGTACCAGGCGTCGTTCGAGCCAGAGGAGCGAGGGGCTCGCGGGGCCTCCTGCTCGGGATCCTCGGCGGCCTCGTCGTGCTCGCGGGGATCGTGATCGTGGCGCTCCGCCGGCGCCGCTGGTCAGGGAGCCGTGCCGCGATAGAGCCGCAGCCCCGTCGGGCTGAAGTAGGCGTGGCCGACCGCGATCGGCATGCCGTCCGAGCCCACCACGAAGCCCGCGATCGACTCGCTCGAGGGCAGCAGCTCGTCCACCCGCAGCCAGTTGGCCCCCGTCCCGCAGTCGTAGTCGCACACCACGTAGTCCATGCCGCCGCTGGACTGGCGCGCGAAGATCCGCGGCTGGTCCTCGGCGTCGAGGCGCAGGTAGCCCCCGTCGTAGACCTCGCTGCTGGTGAAGTCGTAGAGCATGGGGGGCATCGCCGGGGCACAGTCCTCGCACTCGAAGTAGCGGCCGTCGTGGGGGAACAGCGCCCGCGCCCCGAGCTCGTCGGCGGTGAAGCGATAGTCGAGCGTGTAGACCGAGCCCGCGGTGTTGGCCACCACGTCCTCGCTCCAGTCGCCCGGGTCCTCGCAGGCCCCCGTGCAGCGGAGCACCCGCGTGGAGTAGTTGGCCTCGTAGCGCGAGGCCACCAGCAGGTGCTCGTCGGAGGAGGTGTGCTGCAGCTCGTGCTTGTAGAAGTAGGAGCCCGGCAGCGTGATGGTGCTCCAGTTGGCCGCGTTGGTGCAGCCGTTGTCGCACCAGCTCAGGTCGAGCTGGCCGGTGCCCCCCGCGATCCAGGTGCGGCCGCCCGCGTCCACGTCGATCACCGAGGTGGCGCCCGAGGTGCCGACCAGCGCCACGGTGGACCAGTTGGCCCCCACCCCGCAGTTGCTGTCGCAGCGCGCGAAGTAGGTGGCGCCTCCGAGCGCATAGGTGATGCGGGGACGGCCGAGCTCGTCGAGCGCGATGCCGGGCCGCTGGGTGAGGCCGGTGTCGACCAGCGCCACCTGCCAGTCGCCCGGAGCATCGCAGCCGCCGGTGCAGGTGGCGTAGCGCAGCTCGTCCTGGGCCGTGGTCACCCGCAGGGCCACGTGCGGCTGCTCGGCGGCATCGAAGGCGAAGCGCAGCCCGTTGATCTCGCCGCCCATCGGCACCTCGTGGCTCGACAGGCCGGTGGGGCGGGCGTCCAGCGGCGTGGCGTCGTCGGCCGAGCCCACCGAGTAGTTGCCGTCGAGATCGTAGGCCCACGCGCGATAGTGGTAGGTGGTGCCGTTGTCGAGCGGCAGGTCGAGCAGGTTGAGCCCGTCGGTGGCGAACACCACCTCGGCGTTGCCGATGGGATCGCCCACCAGGTAGCTCGTGCCGTCGACGGGCACCGCATCGACCGGCACGCCCTCGGCCCGGGCCACGAGCACGCCGGCGAGGTCGTCGTCGCCCGGCAGGGTCCACAGGGCATAGACCGAGGCGTCGCTGGGCAGCGCCCGCAGGTCGATCACGGGACCGGGCGCGTCGGGGTTGCCGGTCTCGCCGGTGTCGGTGGACTCGCCGGTGTCCACGGTGTCGCCGGTGCCGGTGCTGCCGTCGTCCTCGCTGCCCGGACCCGTAGCGTCGGTGATGGTGGTGGTGCCGTCGAGCGAGGTGGACGCGCTGGTCGAGCTCGGCCCGGTGCTCGGGCCCGAGTCGTCGCTCGTGGTCGAGCCGGTGCCGCCCGACGAGTCTTGGGGCTCACCGGGGTTGCAGGCCGCGACGGAGCACCCGAGCAGCAGCGCGAGGACGCGAGGATGGGGAGCGCGGAGGCAGGGCGTCATGATCCAGGGACGTGACGAGGCCCGCGGCCCGCGGTTGCGCCCCCGGACCGTGCGCGCTCGCACGAGCGCGGGTGGGCTGGTGCCCGCCGGGCTCACCCCATCGGCTCGCAGAAGCGCGCCAGGATCGTCTTGGCCCCGTGCCCGGGGAAGCGAAGCTGGAGCTTGAGCCCCTCCCCCGCGCCGCTCCAGCCCAGCAGCACGCCCTCGCCGAAGCGACGGTGTCGCACGCCCATGCCCACGTAGAGCGCCACGCCCTCGCCCACCTCGCCGTGCATGGCCGAGCCGCCGCCCAGCTCCTCCTCGGTGAAGGGCAGGTCGGGCGCGTCGTCGTACTCGATGTCGTCCTGCCAGCTCGGCGTGGGCGGGGCAGCAGGTCGCGGCGCGGCGACGGGCGTCGCGATCATCATGCGCGGCCGCGGCCGCAGCCCCATCGTGGCCACCGCGTCGGGCGGCAGGTCGAGGACGAAGCGCGAGGGCTCGCCCACCTGGAGCTGCCCGTACAGCCGACGGCGACGCGCCAGCGTCATGGTGAGGCGATCCTTGGCCCGGGTCACCGCCACGTAGGCCAGGCGCCGCTCCTCCTCGAGCTGCACCGGATCGTCGAGCACCCGCGCGTGGGGGAAGATCCGCTCCTCCATCCCCGTGAGGTACACGAAGGGGAACTCCAGGCCCTTGGCGCTGTGGACGGTCATCATGTTGATCGCCCGCCCGCGATCGCCCTCGCCCCGCTCGCCGCCCACCAGGCTGACCAGCTCGAGGTACTCGAAGGGCTCGGCCTCGGGGCGCTCCTCCACGAACTCCTGCACGTTGCCCAGGAGCTCCTGCAGGTTCTCGAGCCGGGCCTGGGCCTCCTCGCTGCCGTCCTCGTCGAGCCAGGCGCGGTAGCCCGTACGCTCGACGATCTCGGCCATCAGCTCGTCGAGGCGCAGCGTGCCCACCCGCTCGCGCAGCGCCTGGATCACCTCCACGAATTCGTGCACGCGCTTGGTCGCGGCCCGGCTCAGGCCCGCGGCAATGGGCTCGCGCAGCGCCTCCCACAGCGAGATGCCCTCCATGCCCGCGCGATCCTGCAGCCGCCCCACCGAGGTCTTGCCGAGCTTGCGCGCGGGCCGGTTGATGATGCGCTGCAGGTGCACGTCGCTGTGCGGGTTGAGCAGCACGGTCAGGTACGACAGCACGTCCTTGACCTCCATGCGCTCGTAGAACGCGACGCCGCCGATGATGCGGCAGCGCAGGCCACAGCGACGGAGCTGCTCCTCGATCGCACGCGACTGGGCGTGGGTGCGATAGAAGATCGCGAAGTCCTCGGGGGAGGCGCCCTCGTCGACGGCCTGCGAGATCTCCTGCGCGACCAGGCGGGCCTCCTGCCGCTCGTCGTCGAGCACCAGCACCCGCACCGCCTCGCCCTCGCCGCGCTCGCTCCACAGGGTCTTGCCCAGGCGCCCCTGGTTGCGGCGGATCACCGAGTCGGCGCAGCGCAGGATGCGGGTGGTGCTGCGGTAGTTCTGCTCGAGCCGTACCAGCTCGGTGCCGGGGTGGTGCTCCGCGAAGCCGAGGATCTGCTCCACGTCGGCGCCGCGCCAGCCGTAGATCGCCTGGTCGTCGTCTCCCACCACGCACAGCTCGGCGCGGCCCGAGAGCAGGTCGACCAGCTCGGCCTGGATGGGGTTGGTGTCCTGGAACTCGTCGACCACCACCTGGCGGAAGCGCCGGGTCAGCCGCACCGCGGGATCGAGGTCGCCGAGCTGGCCGCGCGCCTGCTGCTGGGCCCCGCGCAGCAGCTGCACCGCCAGCAGCAGCAGGTCGCCGAAGTCGGCCGCATCGGCGGCGCGCAGGCGCTTGGCGTAGAGGCGGTAGGCATCGCGGATCACCGAGGCCACCGGCTCGGGCAGGCCGAGCTTGTCGATGCGATCGGGACCCAGGCCGCGATTCTTCGCCCGATCGAGGTGCCCCAGCACGCCGCGCGGGCTGTAGAGCTTCTCGGGGACCTTGAGCTCCTTGAGCACCTGGGTCATCACCGTGACCTGATCGTCGGTGGCATAGATGGAGAAGCGGGGGCTCAGCCCCACCGACTCGCCATGGCGCCGCAGGATGCGGGCGCAGATCGAGTGGAAGGTGCCCACCCACAGCTCGCGGGTCTCGTGCACCCCGCCGCACAGCGCATCGATGCGCTCGCGCATCTCTCCGGCCGCCTTGTTGGTGAAGGTGACCGCGAGGATCTTCCAGGGCTCGAGCCCTTCGTCGAGCAGCGACGCCACCCGGTGGGTGATCACCCGAGTCTTGCCCGTGCCGGCCCCGGCCAGGACCAACAGCGGCCCTCCCCGGTGCTCCACGGCGGCGCGCTGAGCCGGGTTGAGCGACATCGCCCGTTGATACCATGGGGTGTTACCCTCCGCGCCCAGTGGACGGCCTCCCGCCCGCGACGCCCACCCAGGACCCGGCGCCGGATGACGGGGGGCGTCTGTCGCTGCGTCGGCTTGCGCGGGCATGGCCTCGCGCGATCGTCACCGCGTGGCTCGCGACGGTCGTGGTGCTGCTCTCGCGCTTGATCGGCGATCCCGGCGTGGAGATCTCCGGCGACCCCGACGTGCTGCTGCCCGCGGAGCACCAGGCGCCGCAGGACGAGCCGCTGCTGCTGCTCACCGCGCGACAGGAGGCCCTCGATCCCGAGCAGGGTGGCGCGGGCGAGCTGCAGGCCGCCGCGTCGGCGGTGGCCGAGCGCCTCGGCGAGCGACGAGCGTCGATGGGTCCGCGCGCGGTCGAGCTCACCGCCTGGCTCGACGCCCATGCGTTCTACCTGCTGCCGGTGGGCGCCCACGAGGCGGTGGCCGAGCGCCTAACCGACACCGCGATGGCCGAGGCCGTGGATGCGCTCAAGGCCCGGTTGTCCTCGCCCCTGTTCGGCGTGAGCGGAGAGGACCCGCGCCGCGACCCCCTGCGCCTGCAGGAGCTCGCGCGCGAGCACGCGGGTCGCATGACCCACCTCGGCGACGACGAGGACATGGCGGCCGAGCTCACCGCGGCCGGCGACCTGCTCGCGCTCGACGGCCGCTCCCTGCTGATCCAGCTGCGCAGCGACGAGGCCCCGAGCGCGCTGCGAGCCGAGCTCGAGCCGGCCCTGCAGGAGCTCCCCGTGGATGCGACCCTGGTGGGCCCCGGGCCCCGCCGCGAGCGGGTCCGCGAGACCCTGCGAGCGCGCGCCCCCTCGCTGCTCACGGTGGGCCTGGCCGGCCTGGTGCTGGTGCTGAGCCTCGCGCTGCGAGCCATCCGCCCCGTGCTCGCGATCGTGCTGGCGCTGCTGTCCACGCTGGCCGGCCTGCTGGTGCTGGGTCCCCCCCTCGATCCCCACGGTCTGCCGGTGCTGGTGCTGCTGCTCGGCTTCGGCTGTGACGGCGCGCTGCACCTCACCCGCATCTCGCCGCGGGGCTGGCCCGCCGCGGCGGTGCTGGGCACCGCCCTGCTGCCGCTGACCTTCTCGCCCTACCCGGCCTGGCAGGGCTGGGCCCTGCTGTGGCTGGCGGGCGTGGCCGCGGTGGTGGTGCTGCTGCGCCTGGCGGTCCCGGCCGGGCTGGTGCTGATGCGCTTCGAGCCCAGCCCCGCGCGTCGGGGCTTCCGCCTGCGACCGCTGCGTCCCCTCGCGGTGGCGATGGCCATGGGCGCGCTGACGGCCGGGGCCTGGGCCGTGCCCCGCATCGCATTCCTGCCCATCGACCGCACGCCGCTCACGGTGGGCGACGACGATGCCGCGGCCCGCGTGCGCGAGTCGTTCTTCGATCCGCGGCTGATCGCCACCACCCGCTCCGAGGGCGGCTCGCCGGCGGAGGCGCTCGAGCACGCCTCGGAGCACGCGCGGGCGCTCGCGACCCTGGTGCCCAAGGACGCCACCCGGGTCGACTCTCCCGGGCGGCTGGTGCTGCCCGCTCCCGAGCTGCGCTCGCGCCAGCGCTCGCTGCTCGAGCTGAAGCTGCCCGAGCGCATGGAGGCGCTGCGCGAGCTGCTGGCCACCCGCGGCTTCCGTCCCGACGCCTTCGGCGAGTTCCTGCGCGGCGCGGGCGACCTCGAGGATCTGCCCACGCCCCAGGCCGCGCTCGACGGCCCGCTCGGCGACTGGATCCGCGGCTACCTGAGCGACGACGGGCACTCGCTCGTCACCCGGGTGCACCTCACCAACGACGACGCGATCATCCCCGCGGTGGAGGTCGGCGGCACCACCCTGGTGCTGCACGGGCCCGTGGTCGCGGCCCGGCGCGACCGCCAGGGCTTCGCCGACTGGCTGGGGATCTACATGGCGGGCCAGCTGTGGCTGGGGGCGCTGGTGATCTGGCTGGCCACCCGGCGCCTCGCCACCGCGCTCGCCTGCAGCGTGGCCGCGTTCACGGCCCAGACCGCCGTGCTCGCGCTGATGGTACCGCTGGGCCTGCCGCTGGGGCCCGCGCTGCTGCCCGCGCTGCTGCTGCTGGGCGCGGCCGCGATGATCGCAGGGGCCCGCGCCTGCGGCTCGGTCACCCGGGGCGAGCGCTTCCATGCGGCCGCGGTGCTGCTGTCGGCGCTGTGCCAGGCCGCCGCCGGAGCCACCCTGCTCGTCAGCGGCGAGCCGCTGTGGAGCACCATCGGCATGGTGGTGGCGATCGGCTCGCTGCTCGCGGCCGGGGCCGGCTTGTTCGTCGCGCCCGGCATGATGCGGCTGCTCGGCGGAGGCCCTCGCCCCACGCCGAGCGCCGAGGCTCCCCGCGCGGCCGAGACCCCGGCGACCGCCGAGACCCCGGCGACCGCCGAGACCCCGGCGACCGCCGAGACCCCGGCGACCGCCGAGACCCCCGCCCCGAGGACCCCGCAGGACGAGCCATGATCCCCCGACGCACGCTGCTGCTGGCCATGCCGGCCCTGGTGCTGTCGCGCCGAGCCGCCGCCGAGCCCTCGCCCGAGGAGCGCAAGCTGGCCAACCGCCTCGAGCTGTGGAGCAACTACTCGCGCCGCACCCAGAACCTGATGGCGCGCCTGGGCACCAGCCGGGAGACCTCGCTGCTCGAGGAGCCGCTGATGAGCACGGGCACGCTGGTGTTCCGCGCGCCCGACCTGCTGGTGCTGCGCGAGGACGGCCGCCAGGGCGCCACCACCCTCATCGAGGCGAGCGCGATCCGGATCTTCCTCAACGCTGCCGGGCGCCGCGACCCGGCGGCCATCGACGCCGACCGTCGCCCCGCCGCGCGCTGGCTGGCGCAGCGACTGCTCCGGCTGTTCGCCCCGGGCGACGGCACCGAGCTGCTCGAGGACACCCGCCCCCACGTGCCCAAGGGCCGCGGCTACCGGCTCGAGCTGCTGCCCCCGCGGGGCTCGGCCACGCGTCGACAGATCCGCAGCGTCACCGCTCACCTCGATCCGGTCGCCGGCTCGGTCTCCCAGATCGTGATCGCCGAGGCCCAGGGCGATCGCGTGACGATGAGCCTCAGCGACCACCGCCAGAACCTGCCCGACGAGGACATCGCCGCCTTCCTCCAGCAGCTCGACGGCTGACGGCCGGCGCCGTCGCTCAGCCCACGTCGCACTGCCCCGGCCGCGGGCCGGTGGCCGCCGGCGCGGGCTCGGGGACGCGAGCCGGTCGCTCGGGCGGCGCCTTGGCCCCGCGCTCGAGCTCCTGGATCTCGTAGCGCCCGGCCTCGAGCCGCCGCGCCAGGCACTCGCAGGCCTCTCGAGGACGAGCCTGCTCACCGCAGGTGAACACGTCGGCGGCCGCGTAGCCGAGCTCGGGCCAGGTGTGCACCGAGATGTGCGACTCGGCGAGCAGGCCCAGCGCGGTGACCCCCTGCGGCTGGAACGAGTGCGCCGCCTCGTGCAGCAGCGTGGAGCGTGCCGCCCGGGCCGCCTCCCGCACTGCCTCCCGCACGCGCTCGAGATCGTCGATGACCTCGGCGGGACAATCGTACATCTCGAGGATGAGGTGGGTGCCGATGGCGGACACGACGAGGAGCTCACCCGCGCCTACGGGATCGCAAGCGCAAGATGATCACGATAGGAGAGAACCCGGCGCCCCGCAAGGCGGCCCGTCCAACGCGAGGCCCGCCGCGACCGCCGGGCGCAGCTCGGAAAGGACGCGAGGGACCCGGGGGCTCGGCCGAGCTCGCCGCTCCATCCACGCCCCCTGCGGGCCCGGAGGCGGGAGCCTGCCACCATTGCTCCCCGCCTCCGGGCCCGCGTCGTCGGCTACGCGTCGGGCCAGGCGCGGCGAATCTCCTCGCACGCCGCACTGATGTCGCGCCACAGACGAACGTATCCACGCGGAGCGTTCATCACCTTGCCCGAGAACACGTCGATGACCATGCAGGCCTCGTGGCAGACCTTGCCGCGATCGCTCATGGCCATCGTCGCGTACATGCGTAGCATCGTGCCCACGTACTCGGCGGCGGCGTCGGTCTGCGGGTGGCTCTTGGGGAAGTGCAGCTTCACTGCCCCGATCACCGGGCGACCCCGGCGATCTCGTCCCTCGAGCACCAGATCGGGGTACACGCTGACGTCGACCCCGCTCACCTCGAGCTTGTCGTGCTCGGGCACGAGCACCGGAGTCATGCCCCCGAGATCGAGGCGCGGCTCGAGATCGAGGAACTTGAGCACTGCATCCGCACAGCCATTGGCACGGTACCGAGACCAGCTCGACTCGTGCTCGGCACAGACCAGCGCCTCCATCCGCTCGAGCATGCCCACGCGATCGATGTGACCGAGCAGGAAGTCGACGATGGTGGACCGCGCCGGCTCGTAGTACGCCCCGATGTACGTGCAGGGGTACTTCTGACGCTCGATGATCGTCTGGCGCCGCGGAGGAGGCGACACGCAGTACTCCCCGAGCTTGTTGGCAGAGATACGAGGGTGGAGACGGACGATTCGTTCTTCTGACATTGCGACACGGGGAGGCGATGGGGAGGAGAGCCACCCGGGTCGCGCTCGCGAGCGGGGAGCCATCATCGCCTACGTTTGTCAGTATACGAGGCGAATTCCGATCGTCCAGGGTGCTCCAGGGTCGATCCCGACACTATCTGTCAGGATCGACCCCTGCGATCCAACACCGTTCGGGGGCTCCTACGAGGGCCTTGGCTAGGCGTCGCCCTCGTGGAATTCGAAGCGCACCACCGTGCCCTCGAGCTCGCTGCCGAGCACGGTCAGCGCCTGCTTGGCGGGGCCCTCGAGCACCGAGCCGCGATCGTCGAAGCGCGAGCCATGACAGGGACAGCGCAGCACCTGCTCGTCGTTGTCCCAGCGCACCGTGCAGCCCAGGTGCGGGCAGCGGAGCGAGAGCACGCGGACCTGGTTGGCCTCGAGGCGCTGCACCAGCACGGGCCGGCGTGCCCCCGCCGGCTGCAGCGCGACCATGCCCCCGGGCATGACCAGCTCGGGGTAGTCGCGGAGCTCCAGCTCCACCATGCCGTCGACGACGGGGACGGGCGTGGGCTCCCACTTCTTGGCCGAGCCGGCGCACCCGACCAGGACGAGGCCGACGCTGCCGCCGACGAAGGACCGCCGCGCGAGGGGATGGGAGGGATCGTCGGACATCGCGGGCGATCTGAGCAGAATCCGGCGCTGCCTGCCAAGGCCGCGGGCGCCGCTCGTGCGACGGGCCGTCCCCGGGTCCTCGCGGCGCGCACGGGGGGCTGCTACCTTCGCCCCGATGCTCGCGTGGGCGCTGACGGCCGGCCTCCTCGCGCTCGCTCCCCCGGGCGAGGCGCCGCGCGGCAACACGGTGCTCACCCAGGACCGCGGGGTGATCCTGGGCGTGGCCGCGGTGCCGCGCGCGTCGATCCTCATCGGCGACGGTCGCCGGGTGATCCAGCCCGCGGGCTTCGGCGCCGAGCTGCAGTTCCGGGCCTACGCGCTGCACCTGGGTCGCCTGCGCTTCGGAGGCGAGGCCCACCTGGGGCACACGCGGGTGCTCGAGCGACGCGAGGTGCCCCACGACGACGGCAACACGATCGTGCCCGTCACCCGCTACGCCGCGCTCGACCACACCGACTTCTCCGCGGGCCCCTCCGTGCAGATCGCCCTGGGGCCCGTGCTGCTCGAGGGCGGCGCGGTGGTGGGCCTGGGCGTCTCCAACCTGGTGCGCCCCTTCGGCCCCTTCGCTCCCATCGACGAGGAGCAGGTCAGCGACGTCACGGCCATGCTGCGCGGCGGAGGCCAGCTCGCGATCCCCATCCGCAACGACCAGGGGCTCGTGATCGGCGTGCACGCCACCCGCTTCTTCTCGCGCGTGCAGGTGGTGGCCGATCCCGACCCGGCGATGCCCGACGCCGAGCCCGACGCCAACCCCTTCGACCTCGTGCTCGAGGTGGGCGTCGGCTACCAGATGTGGATCGGCGGCTCGCGCCTGCGTCGTGGACGCGGGACGCGGTGAGCCGCCCCGGGCCGCGCCCACCGCTGCCGCCGTGGCTGCCACCTCGGGCCGGTCTCAGCTCCCCGCACGCTCGCCGGTGAAGCCGACCGAGAAGCTGCACGGCAGGGTCGTGCCCAGCAATTGCTCGGCCAGGGCGCAGTCGCTCCCCTCGCAGACGACCTCGCCGAGCTGCGTGCCCGCCATCGCGTCGGCCATGGGCAGCGTGCCCTCGATCGTCACCAGCACCTGCAGGGTGGTCCCGCCCGCCATCACCTCCTCCTGCAGCCGCTGGGGGCACTCGAAGCTGCCGCCCCCGGAGCTGCAGTCGAAGGGCTCGGTGTCGTCGCCCGGCGTCACCCGGAAGCCGCCGTCGACGAGCTCCACCCCGTACTCACCCCAGCCGTTGCTCGGGTCGTCGAGGAACTCGCACTCGTTGGTGCTCTGGCCCGTCTCCGCGTAGATCCACAGGCCGGGGGTGGGCTCGTCGGCCGTGCCGCCCCCCTCCGCGCCGGTGTCCTCGTCCATGCCGTCGGCGCCCCCGGAGCCGTCGGAGGAGCCGGCGTCACCAGAGCCGGCGTCGCCGGCCGAGTCGTCGCCGTCGTCGGAGACGATGATGCAGCCGGGCGCGGCCATCGCGAGCAGAGCGGGAAGGAGCAGGGTGGGGAGGCGTCGTGCGTTCATGTCGCTGGCGTCAGAGTGCCGCGGGGTCCCGACCGATTGCCTCGATTCGAACGACCGTGGCCCACCGCACGCTCCGCTCGCCGAAGGTGAATGCGCTCCCCCCCCGACCCGCGACCGCCCCGCGACCCGCCCTGCTATCCTCCGCGCGCTCGAGGATCTCCATGCCCAAGGCACTCGCTCCCCATCCCGTGCTCCCCTCTCGTGGCCCGGTCGTCTGCGTGGTGATGGACGGCGTGGGCATCGGCGGCCACGACCGCGGCGACGCGGTGCACCTGGCCCACACCCCCACCCTCGACTGGCTCCGCACCCTCCGCTCGTGGACCACGCTGCGGGCCCACGGTCGCGCGGTGGGCATGCCCAGCGACGCCGACATGGGCAACAGCGAGGTGGGCCACAACGCGCTGGGGGCCGGGCGCATCTTCGACCAGGGCGCCACCCTGGTCGCCCAGGCGATCGCCGACGGCTCGCTCTTCGCCGGCGAGACCTGGCGGGCGGCGGTGGCCCGGGTGCGGGATTCGGGCCAGCCCCTCCACTTCCTGGGCCTGCTCTCCGACGGCAACGTGCACAGCCACATCGATCACCTGCTCGCCATGCTGCGCACCGCGGCCGAGCAGGGCGTGGCCGCGGCACGGGTGCACGTGCTCACCGACGGGCGCGACGTGGAGGCCCGCTCGGCCCTGCGCTACGTGGACCGCCTGGAGCAGGTGCTGGGGCAGCTGCGCGACGCGGGCCGGGACTATCGCATCGCCAGCGGCGGCGGGCGCATGCTGGTCACCATGGATCGCTACGAGGCCGACTGGGCCATGGTGGAGCGGGGCTGGCAGACCCACGTGCGCGGCGAGGGCCGGCGCTTCGCCAGCGCCCGCGAGGCGATCGAGACCCTCTACGCCGAGGACCCCGAGGTCGACGACCAGTACCTGCCCGCCTTCGTGATCGCCGACGACCACGGGCCGGTGGGTCCCATCCGCGACGGCGCGGCGGTGCTGCTGTTCAACTTCCGCGGCGACCGGGCCCTAGAGATCACCCGCGCCTTCGAGCAGGACGACTTCTCGGCCTTCGACCGCGGCCCGCGGCCCGACGTGCTGTTCGCAGGCATGATGCAGTACGACGGCGACCTTCGGCTGCCCTCGCGCTTCTTGGTGGACCCGCCCGCCATCGACGACACCATGGGCGAGCTGCTCGCCGCGGCCGGGCGTCGCCAGCTCGCGCTGGCCGAGACCCAGAAGTTCGGGCACGTCACCTACTTCTGGAACGGCAACCGCACCGATCCCTTCGATCCCGGGCTGGAGACCTACCTCGAGATCCCCTCCGATCTCGTGCCCTTCGACCAGCGCCCGTGGATGAAGGCGGCCGAGGTCACCGACGCGCTCATCGGCGCGCTGCGGGAGGGCAGCTTCGACTTCGCGCGGGTCAACTACGCCAACGGCGACATGGTGGGCCACACCGGCGCGATCGATGCCACGCGCATCGCGGTGGAGGTGGTCGACCTGTGCCTGGCCCGGCTGGTGCCCGTGATCCGCAAGGTGGGCGGCGTGCTGGTGGTCACCGCCGATCACGGCAACGCCGACCAGATGATCGACCGCGGCAAGGATGGCTCGGAGACCGTCCGCACCAGCCACAGCCTCAACCCGGTGCCCTTCGTGGTGCTCGATCCCCGCGACCCCGAGCAGGCCCCGCGCGTGCGACCGGCCGACCCCAGCGCCCCCTACTCGCTGGGCAACGTGGCCGGCACCTGCCTCGAGCTGCTCGGCTATCGCGTGCCCGAGGGCTACCTGCCCAGCGTGCTGGCGCCGCCCGCTTGATCGGGCCCGATGCCCCTCGCCCGCGATGCGACCGCGCCGACGCGCCGGAGGCTCGTCGTTGACGACGCGCGCGGCGAAAGCCGTGCTCGCCCCTTGGCGCCAAGGGGCAAAACTCGCTAACGTCGGGGCGAGATGTCCTGGCTCGACTCGAGAAGCTCCCGGTTCGGTGCGATCGCACTCGGCACCTTTTGCGTCTTCGGCGCAGTTTCGCTCGGCGCCTGCGGAAAGAACGGTGGCGGCCGCGGGAAGCAGTCCGACCTGGCCAAGTGGGTC
Organism: Myxococcales bacterium; assembly: GCA_020633315.1. Taxonomy (GTDB): domain Bacteria; phylum Myxococcota_A; class Polyangia; order Nannocystales; family Nannocystaceae; genus Paraliomyxa. Next base: position 37,760 of record JACKDV010000022.1, on the reverse strand, counting down.
GACAGCCCCAGCAACGGGAGCCGCGACGGCAACGTCATCAAGTTCCCGCAGCTCCAGGTGAAATTCGAGGTCCCTGACACCCTCTACGTGTTCCGCAACTGCGGCGAGGCCAGCCACTCCCCCGACGGGGCCGAGCGCTGGATCCCGATCATCACCTGTGCCTCCACCGGTGACGACGTGTTCGGCCAGGACGAGGGCGAGGAGGACTACTTCGCCGACGAGGAGGCCAGCGCGGCCGGGGCCGAGCCCATCAACCTCACCTTCTACGTCACCCACAAGACCCGCCCGCTCGACGAGCGCGCCGTGACCTGGTTCGAGGGCCAGTTCAAGGAGGCGGGGCTCGACGTGGACGAGATCAGCTACCAGCACGACTACCACAAGAAGACCGGCATCTACGCCAAGCTCCACATCGTGGACGGCAACGGCGAGCCGGAGCGCGAGATCATCCAGTTCATGTTCCCCCGCGAGGACGTCGTGTTCATCGCGCGGATGGACTACCCCTTCGGGGAGACGCGCTCGGTGGAGCAGGACTGGCAGTACATCATGTGGAACTTCGACTTCACGGGCGCGCCCGCGGAGTGACACCGGTCTACCTCGACTACAACGCCACCACGCCCGTGCACCCCACGGTGCGCGAGGCGATGCTGCCGTGGCTCGGGGATCGCTGGGGCAATCCCTCGAGCGCCCATGCCTTCGGTCGCGACGCGGCCGCGGCGATCGCCGAGGCGCGGGCCGAGGTGGCCGCGCTGGTGGGGGCCTCGGTCGACGGCGTGGTCTTCACGGGCGGCGGCACCGAGGCGGACAACCTCGCGCTGCGCGGGCCCACGGTGGCTCGCCGGCGCATCGTGGTGTCGGCGGTGGAGCACCCGGCCATCGAGCTGCCCTCGCGGGCGCTGGAGCAGCAGGGCTGGGCGCGGGCCGAGCTGCCGGTGGACGGCCGCGGTCGGGTGGAGCTGGAGCGCGCGCGGGAGATCCTGGCCGAGCCCGCCGGGCTGCTCAGCGTGATCCTGGCGCAGAACGAGACCGGGGTGATCCAGCCGGTGGCCGAGCTGGCCGCGCTCGCGCGGGAGGCCGCGCCCGAGGTGCTGGTGCACACCGACGCCGCGCAGGCGGTGGGCAAGATCCCCGTCGACCTGGGCGCGCTGGGAGTCGACCTGCTGACGATCGTCAGCCACAAGCTCTACGGACCCAACGGGATCGGAGCGCTGGTGGTCCGCGAGGGGATCGAGCTGCGCTCGCTCACCCTGGGCGGCGGCCAGGAGCACGGGCGTCGACCGGGGACCGAGCCGGTGGCGCTCATCGTGGGCCTCGGTGCCGCGTGCAAGCTGGCGCGCAGCGACCTGCACGAGGAGGGCGCGCGTCAGGACGCGCTGCGCCGGCGCCTGTGGGAGCGACTGCGCGAGGCCGTGCCCTCGATCGCCTGGACCGGCGAGGGCGCGCCGCTGCTGCCCAACACCCTGCACGTACGGGTGCCCGGGGCGGACGGGCGGGCGATCCTCGCGGCCGCGCCCGAGGTCGCGGCCTCGACCGGCTCGGCCTGCCACACCGACGAGGAGCGCCCCTCGGGCGTGCTGGGGGCGATGGGCCTGCTGGGTCGGGATGCCCGCGGCGCCCTGCGGCTGACCCTGGGGCGGCGCACGAGCGAGGCCGACATCGATCGCGCCGCCGAGTCGCTGGTGGCGGCGATCCGATCGCTCACCGCCTGAGCACGAGCGAACGGACGGGGCTCGTGCTGCCGATACGGGGACACGGCGACACGGCTTCGAGCTCGGACTGACAGGCGGGCCGTTCCGCTTGCCGTGTCGCGACACCTGGCCGGCGGACCTCGCAGCCCGTGTCGCGACCGCAGCCCGTGGCGCTCGCCCTCCCCCTGTGCGACCATCCCGGCCATGGCCGAGGGCGGCGTGTCGGTGGAGCGACGCTTCGCAGCGCCCCGCGAGCTGGTGTGGGCGCTGCTGGCGGACAGCAACCGCTACGACCGCGCGCTGGGCCTGGGCGTGGCCAGCTACACCTGGCGCACCCTCGACGGGCAGCGGGTGCTGCAGGGACGGGCCAAGCAGGGGGGCCTCGAGCTGGCCTGGGTGGAGCAGCCCTACCAGTGGATCGAGGGGCGCATGCTCAGCTCGCTGCGCATCTTCGACAAGGGACCGGCCAAGGAGGGCGGCCTGCGGGTGGAGGTGGAGGACGACGGCGACGGCTGCATCGCTCGCCTCACGGCCTTCGGCGAGCCGCGCTCGTGGATCCTGCGGGTGCTCGAGCCGCTGGTGCTCGGGCACCTGCGCCGACAGATCAGCCGCTACATGGACTCGATCGCCCGCGTGCTCGAGCCGCGCGACACGGCCGTGGACGGCGGCGGGGCCCAGCCCGCGGTGGTCCGGGTGCAGCGGCTGCTCGGCCATGCCGACGACGCCGTGGCCTCCGGGGGCGTCACCCCGGCCGACGCGGCCGAGCTGCGGCGTCGCGCCGATCGACTGAGCCAGGCCCCGGTCGACGCGGGGGTGGTGAAGGCCCTGGTGCAGACCCTCGAGCGCCGGCCCGACGAGGAGGTCTCGCAGATGCGCCCCTTCGAGCTGGCCCGCGGCTGGGGGCTCGACCGCCGCCCGGTGCTCCAGGCGTTCCTGCACGCCACCCGGGCGGGGCTGGTCGACCTGCAGTGGCAGATCAACTGCCCGGTGTGCCGGGTGTCGGCCCAGGTGGTGGGGGCGCTGCAGGACGTGGGCCGCGACGTGCACTGCGAGGCCTGCAACATCAGCTACGACATCGACTTCGGCGCGAACGTGGAGGCGGTGTTCCGCTGCAACAAGGCGATCCGCGACGTGGAGCCGGCGGTCTACTGCGCCGCGAGCCCGGCCTTCCGCCCCCACGTGCTCGCCCAGCTCCGCGTGCAGCCCGGCGAGGTCCGCGAGGAGACGCTGCGGCTGCACGACGGGCGCGTGCACCTGCGCACCCTCGAGCGCCAGCGGGCGGCCGACCTGCACGACCTGGCCGTGCCGGCGCGCCTGGAGGTGGAGCTGGGGCCCGAGGCGGTCACCGCCACGGCCCACGGGCGCTCGGACGACGGCACGACCACGCTGGTGCTGCGCTCGGCCCTCGACGCGCCGGGCTACCTGCTCGTGGAGCGCGGCGCCTGGGCCTCCGACGCGGTGCTGGGCTCGATCCTCGCCGCCCAGAGCGACTTCGTGGATCTCTTCGCCACCGAGGCCCCGGCGGCGGGGCTCGACCTGACCATCGGCAACCTCACGCTCTTGTTCAGCGACCTCACCGGCTCGACCGCGCTCTACGAGCGCATCGGCGACGCGCGGGCGTACGCGGTGGTGCAGGAGCACTTCCGCCTGATGGAGGCCGCGATCGCGCGACACGAGGGCGCCGTGGTCAAGACGATGGGCGATGCGGTGATGGCCACCTTCGCCACGCCGCAGCAGGCGGTGCGGGCCGCGATCGAGGCGGTGCGCGAGGCCGAGGCCCAGCACGGCGAGCTCGGCATCGGGGTGAAGCTGGGCGTGCACGAGGGTCCGTGCCTGGCCGTGCGCGCCAACGACCGCCTCGACTTCTTCGGCACCACGGTCAACCTCGCGGCCCGCTTGCAGGGCCAGGCGGGCACGAGCGAGCTGGTGCTCATGCGCGAGCTCGCGGAGCTGCCCGCGGTGGCCGAGCTGCTGCGCGGCGCTCCGCAGCGCGCGGTGATCGCTCATCTCAAGGGGATCTCGGCCGACCAGGCGCTCGTGGCGTTCGATCTGGGGCCCCGCGCGAGCGAGCCCGGCTCGCCCTGACCGACCGCCGAGCCCCGGCGTGACCTCGAGAGCTTGCACCTGGGGAGCCCATCGGTAGGATTCGTCGGCTGCCGCATGGCCCAGGTCACCGACTACAAGCTCCACCGCGTGCTCGCCCGCTTCCCGTGGCGCCGCCGCAAGCCGCGGAGCAGCAAGGGGCACGCGCCCATTGGCGTGATGTTCCGCGAGGGCCAGAAGCTGTGGGCCGACCCCGCCGACCTCGCCGCCTTCGAGGATCCCGGGCCCGCGCTGGTGTGCGTGGCCATGCACTCCGATGCCACCGGGCTGTCGCTGCTGCGCTCGCTGGTGGAGCACCATGCGGAGGAGAGCGGCCAGGACCTCCCCGGCCAGGTCCCCGAGATCACCCGCGCGGGCCTGACGATCATCGAGGGCCTGCTCGCCGACGCGGGCCTCGACCCCGAGCACACCGTGGGGCCCCACCCCATCGGCGAGCTGCTCGCGGCGAGCTGGGCCATCGCCGCAGCGAGCCCCGCCCTCGAGGTCGAGGCCGAGGCCTGACCGCAGCCACCCCGCCTACGCGGGAGCGTCGAGCTCGATCACCGTGAAGGTCCCGCCGTGCGGGTCTTGGAGCACGGCGAAGCGCCCGGGCGGGATGTCGGTGGGCGGCACCATCACCTTGCCCCCGGTGGCCGCGGCCTTGGCCGCCGCCGCGTCGCAGTCGTCGACCCCGAAGTAGGTCATCCAGTGGGGCGGCACGCCCTCCCACTGCGGGCCCACCATGGGCATGATGCCGCCGTTGTCGCGCTCGCCGTTCTTGATCACGGTGTAGTCCATCTCCGGCATCGGCATGGCCTCGAAGGTCCAGCCCAGTAGCTCGCCGTAGAAGGCCTCGGCCCGCTCCACCTCGGCGGTGACCAGCTCGTTCCAGCTCAGCGCGCCGTGCTCGTTGACCCGCTGGGCGCCGTGGTGCTCGCCGGGCTGCCACAGGGCGAAGTGGGCCCCCACGGGATCGACGAGGAACGCCAGCGAGCCCGCGTCCATCACCCGCATGGGCGGCACGACCACGGTGGCCCCCAGCGCGCCGGCCTTGGCGGCCGTGGCCGCCACGTCCTGCACCGAGACGTAGTCGTTCCACATGGGGGGCACGCCCCGCCCCTTCATCTCGTCGCTCATCTGGCCGATGCCGGCGACCACCTCGTCGCCCTCGTAGAACATCGCGTAGGGCGGACCGCCGCCGGTGTCCTGTGCCTCCACGCGCCAGCCGAACAGCTCGGCGTACCACGCCGACGCGGCCTCCATGTCGTGGGCCATGTAGTCCACCCAGCAGAAGGTGCCGGGCTCGTAGCTCGTCCTCACGGTCATCGCAGTCTCCGGGGGAGCGCGGCTGCCCGGAGCCCGGACCAGCCGCGGTGGGGGCACCGCGTGGGGATCAGAGGCCGCGGCGCCAGGGTCCGTCGTCTCGCTCGAGCCGCGCGATGGACCGAGCCACCACCACGCCCATGCCCAGGAGCAGGATCCACAGGAAGGCGAACAGCAGGGAGGACCAGAGCGCGTACATCGGCGACGACTCGTCTTACCACGTCCGCGGGCCCCACCCCAGGGCCCGGCCCGCCCGCGCCGGGAGACGCGGTCCGGCTCGCAATCGGGCCCACACGCGTCTAGGCTCGCTCGTCATGGAGACCTCGCCCCTGGCCCTCGCGGTCGCGAGCACCATCGTCGGTGTGCTGCCCAAGGACGTCGCCCTGAGCGTGGAGGAGGTGGCCGGCCTGCTGGGCCCCACGCCCAAGCCCGAGCTGGGCGACCTCGCCTTCCCCTGCTTCCGCCTGGCCAAGGCGCTGCGCAAGGGCCCGCCCCAGATCGCCCAGCAGCTCGCGGCCCAGCTCGCGGAGGCCGGGGGCTCGGGCGTGGTGACCGAGGCCATCGCGGCCGGGCCCTACCTCAACCTCCGCGTCGAGCTCGGCCACGCCGCCGCCCTCGTCGCGGGTCCGCTCGCCGAGGGCCAGCCCCCGCCCGCCGACGCCCAGTCGCAGCGGGTGATGGTGGAGTACTCCCAGCCCAACACGCACAAGGCCTTCCACGTGGGGCACATGCGCAACCTGTGCCTGGGCGACGCGATCGTCCGGCTGCTGCGGGCCGATGGCTACCCGGTGGTCGCGGCCAACTACCTGGGCGACGTGGGAGCCCACATCGCCAAGTGCCTGTGGTGGTACCTCGACGTGCTCGACGACGCCGGCCGCCAGCCCCCCGACGAGGCGCGCGGCGAGTGGCTGGGCGAGCTGTACTCCGCGGCCAGCAACCAGCTCGACGAGTGGAAGGATGCAGCCGACGGCGGCGACGAGGAGGCCCGGGCCCGGCTCGAGGCCGCCCGCGCCCGCACCACCGAGATCCTCCAGAAGCTCGAGGCCCGCGACCCGGAGCTGACCGAAGTGTGGCAGCGCACGCGGCAGTGGTCGCTGGAGGAGTTCGACGAGATCTACCGGTGGTGTGGCGTGGAATTCGACCGGGTGTTCTACGAGAGCGAGGTGGACGAGCCCGGCCTGGCCATCGTGCAGGAGTTCCTCGACCGCGGCGTGTTCGTGCAGAGCGAGGGCGCCGTGGGGATCTTCAACGAGGAGGTCAAGCACATGCCGTTCTTCATGCTGCGCAAGCGGGACGGCACGGGCCTCTACGCCACCAAGGATCTCGCCCTGGCCCGCCTCAAGTTCGAGGAGCACGAGATCGATCGCTCGATCTACGTGGTGGACACCCGCCAGAGCGACCACTTCCGCCACGTGTTCCTCACCCTCGCGAAGATGGGCTTTCCGCAGGCGGGCCAGTGCGAGCACGTGCCCTACGAGATGGTCGAGCTGCCCAGCGGACCCATGGCCACCCGCAAGGGCAACGTGATCCTGTTCCGCACGCTCCGCGAGCGGATGACCAGCCACCTGATCGACAGCTACCTGGCCAAGTACCGCGGGCAGTGGCCCGACGAGGAGATCGAGCGCACGGCCCACCAGGTGGCGCTGGGCGCGATCAAGTTCGGGATGCTGGCCCGCGACGTCAACCAGAAGATCGTCTTCGACATGGAGGCCTGGCTGGCGCTCGAGGGCGACACGGGGCCCTACCTGCAGTACGGCGCAGCGCGCTACGCCTCGATCCTCCGCAAGGCCGAGGCGGCGGACAAGGTCCTCGACCCCGCCCTGCCCCACGACGCCGCGCGCCTGCACGCGGCCGGGGCCGCGCTCACCCAGCTCGAGGAGCGGCAGCTCGTGCTCGAGCTGGCGCAGCTGGGGCCCCAGGTCCACCGGGCGGCCCAGGATCTGCGGCCCTCCGTGCTGTGCACCTATCTGTTGGGGCTGGCCAAGGCGATGAACCGCTTCGCCAACGCCAAGCACTGCCACGTGCTCAGCAGCGAGGGTGCGCTGCTCGACGGCCGGCTGCTGCTGGTCCAGGCCGCGCTCGAGGGCATGCGCTGGGGCTTGGGTCGGCTCGGCATCGAGGCCCCGGCGCGGATGTAACGAAGCCCGCACGATCGACGGCTCGGGGCTCCCCGAGCCCGGTCGCGTGAGCCCACGGCGTGAGATTCCTACGCGAGCTCGCCCGAGAGGGGCTCCCTCGGTCGTGTTACCGAAGGGGGCATGGTCGACGACGCGCGTACGCCAGTCATCATCGACGCCATTCGTACCCCCATCGGTCGCCTGCGAGGCTCGCTCGCGCCGATGCGTCCCGATGATCTCGCGGCGCACGTGGTCCGGCGCCTGGTCGAGCGCTACCCCGCGGCCTCCGAGCAGCTCGAGGACGTGATCTTCGGCGCGGCCAACCAGTCCGGCGAGGACAACCGCAACGTGGGGCGCATGGCCGGCCTGCTCGCGGGCCTGCCCGTGGAGATCCCCGGGGCCACCGTCAACCGCCTGTGCGGCTCCGGCATGGAGGCGATCATCCAGGCCACCAAGTCGATCATGGTGGGCGAGGGCACGGTCTACATCGCCGGCGGCGTGGAGAGCATGACCCGGGCGCCCTTCGTGATGCCCAAGTCGGGCGAGGCCTTCCCGCGCAGCGCCGAGATCTTCGACACCTCGCTGGGCTGGCGGATGATCAACCCGCGGATGAACGAGCTGTACCCGGTGGAGGGCCTGGGGCAGACCGCGGAGAACGTGGCCGAGCGCTACAAGGTGAGCCGCGAGGACCAGGATGCGTGGGCCCTCGAGTCGCACCACAAGGCCGCCTTCGCCCAGGACGAGGGGTGGTTCGACGACGAGGTCGCGCCGATCTCGGTGCCCCAGGGTCGCAAGCAGGATCCCATCCGCATCACCGAGGACGAGGGCATCCGCCGCGACACCTCGCTGGACAAGCTGGCCCGCCTGCCCCCCGTGTTCCGCAAGGGCGGCACCGTCACCGCGGGCAACAGCTCGTCGCTCAACGACGGCGCAAGCGCGGTGCTGCTCACCAGCCTGGCGCGGGCCAAGAGCCTGGGCCTCGAGCCCATGGCGCGGATCGTCGCGTGGGGCCACGCCGGCGTGCACCCGGGGGTGATGGGCATCGGCCCCGTCCCCTCCTCCCGCAAGGCGCTCGAGCGGGCCGGCCTCCAGGCCAAGGACATCGAGATGGCCGAGCTCAACGAGGCCTTCGCCAGCCAGGTGATCGCCTCGCAGCGTGCGCTCGAGCTCGACCCCTCGATCGTCAATCCCTCGGGCGGCGCCATCGCCCTGGGCCACCCGCTGGGCTGCTCGGGCGCGCGTATCGTGACCACCCTGGCGCACGGCCTGCGGCGCACCAAGAAGCGCTACGGCCTGGCCACCATGTGCATCGGCGTGGGCCAGGGCATCGCCTCGATCCTCGAGCGGCTCTGATCAGCGGCCCGGGCCGCGGCGCTCGTCGATCACCCGGCGTTGGTGCGCGTCGATGAGCTCGTGGCCGCGGAAGCAGGCCAGGGCCACGACCGCCAGCGCCAGCGCGCCCAGCGGGTTGACCTCGCTGAGCCCGCGGGCGTCCACGTCCAGGCTCACCAGACCCGTCACCGCCGCGACCAAGCAGCACCCGATTCCCAGGAACATCAGCACTCGCGCCATCGAGCCGAACGATAGGCCAACGAGCCCGCGCGGGCGAGATCGGGGGCCCCCGCGGCGCTCTCAGTCGATCCAGCGATCCCAGGCGGGCTCGCGGGTGACCAGCCGGCCCTCCTCGCGACGGTAGACCTTCCAGTTGCCGTCGCCCTGCTCGATGAGGAACGAGTCGACCGGGCCGAACACCTGGTCGAGCTCCTCGGCGCTGCAGGTGGGCAGGTAGGCTCGCAGCACCCGGGGATCGTAGAAGCGGAACAGCACCTCGCGGCCCTCGGGCAGGCGGGCGCGGATCATTGACGCGAAATGTTCGGCGAGGTCGTCGATCGAGGCATCGCTGCGCAGCATCACGCCCCAGTTGTTGCCGCGGCCATCCCGCGCGAAGTAGCCGGCGAAGGGATAGTGCGAGGCGAGGGCCACGAGGTACGGGGCCACCGCGGCCAGGGCCCGCGGGAGATCGGCACCGTACAAACAGCGCCAATCGTTGCCCTCGGCCTTGAGCAGCGGCACCACCTTGTCGTCTTGTGCTCCGTCGACCAGCCCATAGACCGAGCTCACGGTCTCGGGGACCTTGATCTTCGACAGAGCGCGCCGAATGATGCCGTTGATCGTCCGCTTGGTGGTTCGCGACACGACGGCCCGAGTATACGACGCGTGGCCGTGAAAGCGGGTGCAATGCGCCTTTTCGCACCCGGCCTGCACGTGGGGCTTGCCTCCGGCGCGTTTCATGGGACATTGGGAGCGTGCAATGGGTCTTGCGTGACGGGAGCCGCCAACTGACGGTCAGCACCGAGCGCGCCGCTCCCTTCGCGGGCGCGGTGATGGTCGACGACACGGGCGCAGCCGCATCGATGCTGCGCAACCTGAGCTTCGATCCCACCAACATGACCACGCTGCGGCGGATCTACGCCGAGCTGATCGACGGCCACACCGCCCGCAGCCGCGCCGACACCCTGGTGATCGCGGAGCTGATGGCGCTGCTCACCGCGTCGCGCCTGTTCCTCTTCGATCGCAGCCGCTCGGTGGTGCTGACCTTCGAGCCGGTGCCGCCGGCGAGCGAGGGGGAGTGGGAGGATTCCGAGTCCCTCGCGGCCGAGCCCGAGGCCCCCCCTGCCGCGGCCGAGCCCGCGCCCAGCCGGGCGGTGCTCGCCCAGGCCGCCGCCCTCAAGCAGGCCGCACACTCGGGGTCACCGTTCTGCGAGGAATGAGTGGACTGACCTGCTCCCGCGTGCCGGGAGCCCGCCACTCCGAAGCTCAGCCGCAGTCGACGACCTCCACGTCGTACTCGATGGGCATGCCGACGCCCTCGACCGAGACGTGATAGGTGGTGCCCGCCTGGGTGCTCCAGCCCTGCGGGATGATCGAGATCGCCGAGCTGCTGCCGTAGCCGCCCGCCAGCGGGGTGACGCTCACCGGCCGCGCCTCGCCGGTGCTGGTGGTGATCGTCACCGCGGCGCTCCCCAGCTCGAGCGAGTCGCTCTGGATCGACCAGCCCGTCTCGTCGAGCGACGAGAAGCCCAGGGGGTTCACCGCCTCCACCGGGAACGGGCCCGGCGGGGGCCAGGCGGTCCACGCATGGCCGGCCGCCCCCGCGCCGCCGATCACCCACATGCACGAGTAGCTGGAGGTCGAGCCCAGGCCCACCGGGCCCAGCGAGTTGGAGAGGATCCAGCGGCGGTGCCCGAGGGTGGTGGGGTTGCCGGGGTCGACCATGTACAGGTCGACCGACATCACCCCCGGACCGGTGGAGATGTTGCTGCTGCCCGCCGCGCTCGCCCCGTCGGCGCTGTAGCAGGTCCAGCCCATGGGCGGGCTGTGGGACAGCATGCCGTTGGCGTGCATCATCAGGGCGCAGGCCTGGGTCATCGCGTCGCGGCTGGGATCGGTCACCACCTCGGGCAGGTCGTTCATCCAGCGGTAGAGGTTGAGGATCCGCAGCGCGTTGGCCCGCCCCGCGGCGGAGACGTCCCCGGGATCGCAGGCGGCCACGCTGCCGCTCCACGAGCCCTCGCTCATGTCGGCGCGATCGCTGGTCCAGCGGTTGCACATCATCTCCACCTCGCTCGGGTCGGGGCCACCGTCGCCCGAGGAGCCGCCGTCGCCCGAGGAGCCGTCGAGCGGGCCGTCGTCGGTGGTGGGGCCCGGGCCGTCGCTGCCGCCCGAGTCGGTCTGGCCTCCCGGTCCGCCGCTGGGGCCCCCGCCGGGTCCCGCGTCGCTCATGGTCGAGCCGCCGGTGGTGCCCTCGTCCTCGGTGCCCTGCCCCGGCTCGAGGCCCGCGTAGCAGCCTCCCGCCGCCAGCAGCCCCGCCACGCCCAGCCTCCGTGCCTGCCGACCGATCATCGCCGCCCCCACCGCACCATTGACCGACACCGCCCCCGGGATGTCAAACCCTCGCGGCCGCGTCCACGCCTATCGTTCGCCCGGTGAGGCCCGCTACCAGCTCGACGGGCTCGCGGGCTCGAGTGACGCCGTGCCCGACCCCGGGCAAGATGCGGGGCATGTCGCTCTACGGCTGGATCAAGGGACGGCGCGGCCCCAGTGGCTTCGGCTACGCATCGACGGCCGAGGAGGTCACCGAGGGCATCGACCTCCACGGCAAGACCATCCTCGTGACCGGGGTGAACTCGGGCCTGGGGCACGAGAGCGCGCGGGTGTTGTCCATGCGAGGCGCCAAGCTGCTCGGGGCCGCCCGCACCACCGACAAGGCCCGGGACGCGCTCGCCCAGCTCGGCGGCGACACGGTGCCGCTCGCCTGCGAGCTGAGCGAGCCCGACTCGGTGCGCGCGTGCGTGGAGGCGGCGGCCGAGCACGGACCGATCGACGTGCTGCTGTGCAACGCCGGCATCATGGCGCTGCCCGAGCGCACCGTGAAGCACGGGCAGGAGCTGCAGTTCCTCACCAACCACATCGGGCACTTCATCCTGGTCACCGGGCTGCTCGAGCACCTCGGCGAGAGCGCGCGGGTGGTGATGCTCTCGAGCGCCGCGCACCTGTGGGCCCCCGAGGCGGGAATCCAGCTCGACGACCCGAGCTTCGAGAAGGGCTACACCCCCAACCGGGCCTACGGGCAATCCAAGCTGGCCAACCTCTTGTTCGCGCGCGCGCTGGCCCGCCGCTTCGAGGGCTCGGCCCGCACCGCCAACGCCGTACACCCCGGGGTCATCGCCACCAACCTCCTGCGCCACATGTCCCCGCTGGTGAAGGTCATGGCGCCCGTCATCTCGGCGGTGGCCCTCAAGACGATCCCGCAGGGGGCCGCCACCCAGTGCTTCGTGGCCACCCACCCCTCGCTGAAGGACGTGAGCGGGGAGTACTTCGCCGACAGCAACGTGTCCAAGTCGTCCCGCCACGCCCGCGATGCGGAGCTCGGCGAGCGGCTGTGGGAGCTGAGCGAGGAGATCGTGGCGGGGCTGTAGCACGGCTCCCCCGATCCCTCCTGGCTCACAGCTCGCGACGCGGGTGGACCAGCAGGTCGGCCACGAAGGTGCCGGTGGCCAGCGCCACCGCGATCATGGCTACGCGGAACATGCCATCGGTACCGGCGATGGTGTCGGCGGCGAGCAGCGAGTCGAGGCTGCGAAAGCCCAGGCTGCCGGGCACCAGCAGCAGCAGCCCGGGCAGGCGCATCAGGGTGGCCGGGCGCCGACGCCAGCGGGCGAAGGCGTTGGCCCCCGCCCCCACCACCGCGGCGCCCACGAAGGCGCCCAGCTCGGGGCCCAGCGCCCGGGCGCCCAGCCGCGCCGCGCCGTAGCTGAGCACGCAGGCCAGGGCGATCCATCCGGCGTCGCGCGAGCGGGCGCCCAGCAGCACGGTGAAGGCGACGGTGGCCGCCGCGATCGCAGCGGCCCAGGTGCCCGGCGGTAGCGGGAGGCTGGGCAGCCCCAGCTCGACCGGCACCGGGATCGTCCCCGCGAGCGAGCGCCCCAGCGCCGCCCCGAACAGCATGGTGAGCATCAGGGTCATCGCGCCGGCGAGGCGAGCGGTGCCCGACACCAGGTGCCCCGCGGCCAGCTCGGTCATGGCGATGGTGAGGGTGAGGCCGGGGACCAGCATGATGAGCGCCGACACCAGCACCACCGCGGCCGAGAGCCCGGGCACGAGCGCGACCACCAGGGTGACCAGCGCCGACACGGCCAGCGCGGTGAGGGGCTCGTAGACGGCGCGGGCCCGGGGTAGCAGCGCGCTCCACTGCGAAAGCCGTCCTACCGCCAGGCCCAGGAGCGCCGCCGCCACCAGCTCGAGGGTGGAGCCGCCGAGGAACACGGCCGCCGTGGCCGAGGCGGTGGCGGTGGCCCAGCGCATGGCCCGGGGCCCGTGCCGCGGCCCCCGTCGCAGCGCGGCGAGCAGGCGCGCCTCCGCCTCGCCCACCCCCATCCGCCCCGCGGCCAGACCCTCTACCACGGCATCGAGATCGTCGAGCGCATCGAGATCGACCCGCTCGGTGGTCGTACGACGCAGGAACACCCGCTGCCCCGCCCCCTCGCCGATCGCGATGTGCATGGCGGTGGGCGTGGACAAGAACTGGGCCGAGCGCATCCCCAGGGCCCGCGCCACGCGGCCGAGCCCCTCCTCGAGGCGGTGGGCCGGCGTGCCGTGCTCGTGCAGCACCTCGGCCAGCGCCAGCACCAGCCGCGTCTCGGACGAGCCCGTCCCGGCGCCCCGCGGCGATTCCGCCTGATCTTCGATGAGATGCACCCATCAACGAATATGAACCGTGTTCAGACGATGACCATCGAATATACTTCGAAGCGATGCCCAAGCTCGGCCCCCTCGACCGAATCGATCGCGAGCTGCTGCGCCTGCTTTCGAAGGATGCTCGGACCTCCAACAAGGAGCTGGCGGCCGCGGTGGGCCTGGCCCCCTCCACCTGCCACGGGCGGGTCTCTCGGCTGGTGGCGGAGGGCTGGGTGAAGGGCTTCCACGCCGAGATCCGCCCCGAGGCCTTCGGCATCGGGCTGCGGGCCATCGTCTTCGTCCGCATGGCTCGGCACACCACCTCGCTGCTCGATGCCTTCGCCGATCACCTGCGCCCGCTGACCGAGGTGATCGACGTGTTCTACGTGGCCGGCTCCCACGACTTCCTGGTGCACGTGGCCGTCCGCGACGTGGAGCACCTGCGGCGCCTGGTGGCCGAGCGAATCTCGGGGCACGAGGCCATCGGCCACGTGGAGACCTCGCTGATCTTCGAGCACCGCCACCGCTCGCAGTGGCCCGACTACGCCGAGGACGAAGGGCGAGCGAGGCCAGCGAGCCGCGCGTAGCCCCGCCCCGCGCTCACACCGGGTCGGGCCACACGCAGCGATGGAACGCCCCGCCGACCACGTCCACGCACTCCATGCCGTCGGGGCAGACGACCCCGCCAGCGCAGTCGAGCACGCAGATGTCGTTCTGCGGTCCGGCACAGGTGGCCACGGCGTCGCCGGTGAGAGGGGCCGGACACTCCGAGTCGTCGACGCAGGTGATCCCGCAGGCCGTGTAGCCGGGCGCGGAGTCGTAGCAGCGGTCGTAGGGCTCGGGGCACGGCGGCGTCGCGGCGAGGTTGCAGGCCGGGTACGGCAGGTCGGGCGGCTCGCCGGAGCTGCTCTCGCCACCCTCGGAGGTGCCCGGGGCGGGGCCCGAGCTGGTGCCCTCGTCGTCGTCCTCGTCGAAGCCCGACGACGACGATCCCCCGCCGCCGCTGGTGGTGTCGGGAGGCGGCATGGTGGTGACCGGACCCGAGCTGCTGCTCTCGGCCGCGCCCGTGGAGCCGGTCCCGTCCTCGGCCGAGGGGGCCGCCGGGGGTGCTCCCACGCAGGCTTCGCTGCTCGAGCTCAGCAGGCATGCCGCCAGGATTCGTGCCATCGACCGTGCCACCGGCCCACGATACCGTTCCCGGCGCGCCTCAGACCAAGCGAATCCGCTCCGCCCGCACGATCGCGTCGTAGGGGAGGTCTCGATGCGGGGTGCGGGTCCCCCCGCGACGGTGCTCGACCCGGCCGGCCACTCGCAGTCGCTGCCCGGCGCGCACCATCTCGGCCTCGGCCCGCAGCCCCACGCCATAGCGCTGGAGCAGCCGCTGGTGGAGCGCGCTCACCTCTTCGCCGGGATCGGTGCGCACCAGCACCCGCACGCCGCCGTCGACCAGCACGAAGTCCACGGCCTGCCGCGCGTTGACCTGATACGCGCGCGAGCCATGGGAGGTGCCGCCGTCCATGCCCACCGTGGTGGCGGGCGGCCACGCCCGATACTCGAGCACGGTACACAGCTCGCCGCTCAGCGGATCACGGAGATCCTCGAGGGCCTCCACGCGGCCCTCGATCTCCACCCGCCCCTCGTACGCCTCGAGCTGCCCGAGCTCGGCCACGGGGCGATAGGGCCGCCACAGCCGCTCGAGCCACCGCCAGGCCAACGAGGGCCCGCGCCTAGGGCTTGACGTAGACCCGGCCCTCGCCCATCGCGAAGGTGACCCGCCAGGTCCGCATCAAGTTGAGGTTGACGTGCCCTCCCACCTCGAAGCCCACGTTGCGCACGAACATGTCGAGGGTGGGATCGGGGGAGTCGTTGACCAGCACCAGGCCGCTGGTGCCCGGGAAGCTCTGGTCGCCCAGCGAGTAGCCCTCGATGTAGACCATCTTGAGACCCGCCTCGGGATCGTCGGGATCCTCCACGTCGCGGGGCAGGTGGCCGCTCTTGAGGTAGTGCTTCTTGGTCAGCGCCAGGCCGGAGCCGTAAGTGAAGCCCAGGTAGGCGTAGAAGCGGTGCTCCGAGCCCTCGATGCCTACCGGGATCACCGGGGCGTGGGCCAGGTGCATGCTGAGCATCACCAGCGGCAGCTCGATCTCACCGTCACCCGCGCTGGCCGGGGCGTCCTTGGCCACCTCGAGCGTGTGCCCGGGGAAGTCGAAGGTGATGGTGCCCACCGCCTGCATGGCCTGGCGCCCGAGGATGACCCCCGGGGTCTCGCCGCCCACCGCCTCGCCGTAGGCCTCCAGCGGCTGCACCGTGGCGGGCACGTTCTTGATGGCAAGGTCGCCGATCTTCACCTCGGGGATCAGCACGATCGGCACCTCGGCCTCGGCCCCCGGCGGCTTGTACTTGCCCATCTCCTTGAGCTTGAGGGTCGCGGCGAGGGTGGAGTCGATCACCGCCTCCTCACGGGTCTCGAGGAAGATCGCGGGGGCGTACTCGCCTCCGATCACCGCGCCCGAGTACTTGAGGCCGTAGGTGAGGTTGAGCTCCAGGCTCGAGCTGCCCTTGCTGCCCTCCACCGTGCACAGCGGGCCCTTGCCCTCGAAGGGGCGCATGAAGGCGGCGTAGGCCTGCACCAGCGGGAGCAGGGGATCGTTCTTGCCCATGCGCGGGAAGATCTCGTCCACCGTCTTCACCGAGTTGTCGGCGTCGCAGACCGCGTAGTAGCTCCACAGCATCGACAGCCGGGGATCGATCTGCTCGGGGTCGTCCTTGAGCAGCGCCTCCGGTCCCGCGGTGGCCTCGCGGTGCTTGCCCATGGCCTGGAGGTTGTTGGCCATGCCCAGCACCGCGCCGAAGTTCTTCGCGTCGAGCTCGAGCGCCTGCCGGTAGGCATCGGTGCTGCCCTCGAAGTCGCCCGCCCGCCAGCGCGCCGCCCCGAGCACCGCGAAGGCGTCGGCGTTCTCGGGGTTCTCATCGAGCGCCTCGTCGGCCCGCTTCTGGGCCGAGATGTAGCGGCCGTTGGCGAGGTCCTTGTTGGCCAGCTGGATGAGCTGCGAGACCTTGGCCTCCTGCTTGGCCTTGGCGATCTGGGCCTCGACCTCGGCGGTCGTGGCCCCCTCGCCCTCGTCGGGGTTGTCGGTGCCCTTGCCCTTCTTGCCGCAGCCCGACGCGAGGGCCAGGCCGAGGGCCAGGCCGAGGGTGGCGAGGCGGTGGGAGCGAAGGGACGTCGCGGGGGACAGGACCGTGCTGCGCAGCATGGAGGTCTCCTGGGGCGGACCCGTGGGGCGGGTGCGCGCGGCGCAGCATACCCGCCGGGCCGCATGGGCGACAACGGCGAGCACCGAGCTCGGCCGCAGGGGCGCCCGCTCCCCCCAACGAACGCCCCGGACCGCCCTTACGGGGCCCTGGGGCGCCATCTACGGCCGGTGGCGCCGCAGCAGCCACAGCCCGGGCAGCGCGGCCAGGGCCGATCCCACCAGCGGCAGCGCGTACATCACGACCCCGAAGGTCGATCCCGGGCCCTGGAGCTGCGCCTCGTCGAGGAACAGCCTCAGCGCCAGGCCCGTGCCCACCTGGAAGGTCCCGGCCTGCGCCGGGCCGCCGGGGAGCTGGATGCTCAGGCCCACGATCGCCACCACCGCGGCCGAGGCGGCGGCACCGAGATCGATCCCGCAGGCGCGGAGCACCAGCCACAGCTGGAAGGTGGTGATCGCCCAGTAGGCGATCGACCAGGTCACCAGGGGCACCGCGCGCCGTAGCTGCAGCAGCGGCCGCACCGGCTCGACCACGCGGGAGACCAGCGCGGCGAAGCGCTCGCCCAGCAGGCGCTCGGCGAGCGCGGCGGCGCGGGTCGGCATGCTCGCCGCCACCAGCAGCCCGGCCAGCCCCACCACGAACAGCGCGAGCATGCCCCGACCGATCGCCTGCACGTCGGCGAGGTCGCCCACGTCGTGCACGTCGAGCTCGGGTGCCAGCGCCAGGCCGCCGAAGAGCATCCCGCAGATCACCAGGCCGTCGATGATGCGCTCGGTGGCCACGGCCGCGAGCGCCTCGGCCAGCCCCACCCCGGGCTCGCGCGCGCGCGCCAGCAGCAGCGGCCGCGACAGCTCGCCGAGCTTGAGCGGCAGCACGATGAGCACCAGGAACGAGACCAGGCCGCTGCCGTAGATCACCGAGCGACGCATGCGGGTGCGCGCGCCCTCGGTGGCCGCCTCGACCACGGGGTCGAGCAGGTACTGCAATCGCATCGCCCGGATCACCACGTAGGGCGCGTGCACCAGCACCGCCGCCACCACCAGCCACGGCGCGGGCAGGCTGGGATCGTCGGGCCACAGGCGAAGCTGCTTGGACGCGAGCCACAAGAACGCTGCGCCCCCCACGAGCGACGCCGTCCAGGTGATCACGCGTCGGCGATGCGAGGGCGGGGAGGGCTCGTGCATGCGGTCGCGACGGGCCGTGGCCCGCGTGGGCCGATCTTGGGTCATCCGCGGGCTTTGGCCAAACGGCGGTCGCCGCGAGCGCCCGATCCTCGCGGACAGCCGCCCCGGGGGCTGCTACAACGCCGCCCCGATGACCGAGATCCTGCCCTGCGTGGAGATCGAGCCCGAGGGCGAGCCCCTCGGCTCCGTGGTGTGGCTGCACGGCCTGGGCGCGGACGGCCACGATTTCGAGCCCATCGTGCCCATGCTGCGCCAGCCCCGGCTGCGCTTCGTGTTCCCGCACGCGCCCTCGCAGCCGGTCACGATCAACGGCGGCTGGGTGATGCCCGCCTGGTACGACATCCTCACGCTCGAGCGCAGCTCCGATCGCGAGAGCGAGGCGGACATCCGGCGCTCGGCGAAGCTGGTGGAGGCGCTGCTGCAGCGGGAGAAGGAGCGGGGGATCCCGGCGGAGCGGATCGTGCTCGCCGGCTTCTCGCAGGGGGCCGCGATGGCGCTGCACGTGGGGCTGCGCCATCGCCAGACGCTGGCGGGGCTGCTGATCCTCTCGGGGTATCGGGTGCTCGCGAGCACCTTCGACGCGGAGCGCAGCGAGGCCAACCAGGGCACGCCGATCCTCATGGCCCACGGCCGCCTCGATCCGGTGCTGCCGGTGGACCTCGGGCACGAGGCTCGCGACTTCCTGCGCGAGCGCATGCCCGAAGCCGAGATCGAGTGGCACGAGTTTCCCATCGGCCACGAGGTGAGCCCGCCGGAGATCGAGGTCGTTGCGGCGTGGCTGAGCCGCCGCTTCGGGTGATCGATCGCGGCCGCGCTACGACGAGATCAGCGCGTCCACCCGGATGACGTCCTCGGCCGTCACGCCCACCAGGGTCAGGCCGTGCGGCTGCCACGGCTCCACCCCGGGCAGGAGGATGCCGTCGACCGTGGAGCGCCTCGTGTCGTGGGCGACCTCCTGACCGCCCTCGAAGGTGGTGAATTCCTCCACCTCGGAGGTGTCGTCGTAGGTCGAGTAGATGGTGGTGACCCCGAGGCGCTCGGAGACCGCCCGCGCGACCTGGCGACCGGCCTCGAACGACACCACGTTGCCGCCGTCGTGGACGAAGAGCGTCCACGAGCAGCCCACGAGCTGCACCAGGTAGCGCGCCCGGGCGTACCGATCCACGGGCTGCGGACGCTGGTCGATGCCCAGGAGCATGCGGTCGCTGCCCTGGGCCCGGTGGACGGCGGGGGTGGTCACCGCGATGGGAGCATGGACCAGCACGAGCGAGCGCTCCTCGTTGCCGTGCAGCAGGGACTGCTCCGCGAGCATGGCCCAGCCGGGCTCGCCCCGCCCGGGTCGGTAGCGAACCCCGACGCGAGGGGGCGGCCGCTGCCGGCTGGCCTGCTCGAGCCAGCGCACCAGCTCGAAGTGGTGCCCCTCGGTCGCGAGCTCGAGCGCGCCGCGGGGGGCACCGTCGGGTCGCAGCAGGGCCCCCTCCTCGAGCAGGCGCTCCACCATCCGCCGCTGCCCCGCCTGCGCGGCCCGCAGCAGCGGCGTCAGTCCCTCGTGCACGCGATCGATCCGCGCCCCGGCGACCAGCAGCAGCTCGACGACGCCCTCGTGCCCCGCCGCGGCCGCCTCCGCCAGCGGGTGGACCCGTCGAGGATCCGGGCCGACGCCCGCGTCGAGCAGCGCGGCGACCCGCAGCTCGTCGCCGTCGGCCGCGGCCCGGACCAGCGCGAGCTCGTCCACGAGCTCCGGCTCGCGTGCTCGATCGCGGCTCATCGGGTGTCGATGGTACTCGGGCTCGCGCGGGCCGGCCGAAGCCCGAGGGATGGATTCACCGCGGCGGCGACCGAGGGCGCGGCGGGTCTCAGCCGAGCGCGCCCAGCATCGCCATCAAGATCGCGAGCGCGACCGCGATGAGCAGCGCAGCCAGGAAGAACTTGGCGAGGATCGCCACCAGCGAGATCCCCAGCCCCAACAGGGCCAGGCGCTTGGGCTCGTGGCGGGCGATGCCCACGATGCCCGCCAGGGTGCCCAGGATCCCGTTGACCAGCCCGGCGATCAGCAGCGGATCGTCCTTGGGCGTGTGCAGGAAGTTCTCCACGAAGTCGCCGGTGAACAGCACCCACAGCGAGAAGGCCAGCGCGACCAGCCCGAAGCCCACGCTGCTCCAGCCGGCGTAGGGCTTGGCGCGCTCTGGCTGCGGCGCGCCCTCTGGCTCCCTCATCAGATCGCCCTTGTGCTCCGGCATGGGTCCTCCGCGGCTTTCGCGGGCAGCATAACGTGACCCGGCCGCCGGTTCATTCCCGATCGCGCAATGTCCGCTGACACGACGCGAGCGAGCCGGCCGCGGTCGCCCGGGCCGGCTCGTCGTGGAAGGGCTCGTAGCCCCGTGCCCGACGCCGTTTCGGCGCGCGGGCGGCCTACAGCTCGCCCTTGAGCAGGTCGACCTTGTCGCGCCGCTCCCAGGTGAAGCCCTTCTCGTCCTCGCGGCCGAAGTGGCCGTAGGCGGCGGTGTTGCAGAAGATGGGCTTGAGCAGGTCGAGCTCGGAGATGAGCTTGCCGGGGCGAGCATCGAAGTGCTTGCCCACGATCTCGCCGAGGCGAGCGTCGGCGACGACCCCGGTGCCGAAGCTCTCCACGCGGATCGACACCGGCTTGGCCACGCCGATGGCGTAGGCGAGCTGCACCTCGCAGCGGGTGCACAGCCCGGCCGCGACCAGGTTCTTGGCGATGTAGCGCGCGTAGTAGGCCGCGCTGCGATCGACCTTGGAGGGGTCCTTGCCCGAGAAGGCCCCGCCGCCGTGCCGGCCCATGCCACCGTAGGTGTCGACGATGATCTTGCGACCGGTCAGGCCGGAGTCACCCATGGGGCCGCCGATCACGAAGCGACCGGTGGGGTTGATGTAGTAGTTGGTCTTGGCGTCGAGGAGCGAGGCGGGGACGGTCGGCTTGATGACCTCCTCCATCACGAACTCCCGGAGGGTCTCGTAGGTGACGTCCTCGCTGTGCTGCGTGGAGATGACCACCGCGTCGACGCGCTGGGGCATGCCGTCGTCGCCGTACTCCACCGTCACCTGGCTCTTGCCGTCGGGGCGCAGGAAGCTCTCCTTCTCGCGCTTGCGGACGTAGGTGAGCCGGCGGGTGAGCTTGTGCGCGAGGCTGATGGGCATGGGCATCAGCTCCTCGGTCTCGGTGCACGCGTAGCCGAACATCATGCCCTGGTCGCCCGCGCCCTGCTCGTCGGTGTAGACGCCCTTGCCGTCCACGCCCAGCGCGATGTCGGGGCTCTGCGACTCGAGGGCCACGAGCACGCCGCAGCTGTCGGCGTCGAAGCCCATCGCGGAGCTGGTGTAGCCGATCTCGCGGATCGTCTTGCGCACGATGGCGGGCAGGTCCACGTAGGTGGTGGTGGTGACCTCGCCAGCGAGGTTGACGTAGCCGGTCTTCACCAGCGTCTCGCAGGCCACGCGACAACGGGGATCCTTGGCGATGATGGCGTCGAGGACCGCGTCGCTGATCTTGTCGCAGATCTTGTCGGGGTGACCTTCGGTTACGGACTCGCTGGTGAACAGGCTACGCGACATGGCGGAGGCTCTCCTGGCTCTCTTCGTGGCTCTTGGAAGCGGTGCGAGGGCGGAGCGCACGGGTCGAGGTGCCCGGGCCCCGGCTCCACCGAGGGCGGAGAATAGGCCGCGGCCCCGCGTAGGGGCAAGGCATCGGGCCCCGCTCGCGAGGCCCGGGCTCACACCGTGGAGGCTCGCACCGCGGTCGACGCTAGTCGGCGGGAGGCGCCTCGAGCACCTCGATCTCGACCACGATCGGAGCTTCCTCACCACCTGGTGGCGAACCGGTGGACGTCCCCTGCTCGTCGTCGTCCTCGACCGCCGGCGGGAGCTCGACGAACAGCAGCACCGCGGGATCGGAGATCTCCGCCACCAGCTGGGCCGGCTCGAGCTCGTCGGCAGCGCAGGCGAGCTCGTCGGTGGGCAGGCAGCTCGGACCGCGAAGCGCGAAGCCGAGCTGGGGCCGGTCGCCGCGCAGGTCGAGCGCATGGGGACCCGGGCCGGGTAGCTGCAGCCGCAGCACGCGGTCCCGCCGACGCGCGCCGCCGCACGAGTGATGGTGGGCATCGGTGTGCGGGGTGGCGGGGTCGATCTCGACCACGGTGGTGCCCGCCCCGAGCGCCAGATCGATCGCGGACTCGCAGGTGTCGCCCTCCACCACGGTGCACACGCGGGGGCCGGGCGAGGCATCGGGCTCGTCCTCGGGCGGCGGCGTGGGCAGGCAGACCGTGCCCGTCCCGCAGCGCCCGCGCTCGATCGAGCCGCAGGGGTCGCCCTCGTCCAGCACGTTGCGCAGCTTCACCTCGAGCGCGAACGAGAGCGGATCGGGACCGACCATGGGCGGGAGCTGGCCGATCAAGGGATCGTCGGGGTCGATCCCCATCGACACGACCAGGCTCGAGCCGGGGGCCACGTCGAGGATCCACCCGCCCACGCCCTGGGTGCACAGCAGGGTACGCTCGTCCCAGGCGTCGGCGCACTCGTGCGGGAGCACGCCCACGCGGGGGACGAAGCCCGCCCCGAGCCCGCGCAGCGAGACGTCGCTGCGGCGGGGGATCTCCAGCCGGAAGAAGGCATCGGGCCCGCCCTCGCCGCAGGCTCCCCCGAGCTCCGAGGCGTTGCCGCGCAGCGAGCCATAGTGGGTGCCGGCGCCGATGAGGGGCGCGAGGTCGCACTGATCGGTGGCGTCGCGGCTGGGCTCGTAGACCTCGCCGGTGCTGGTGCCGTGATCGGGCGGACCCGAGGTGAGCATCATTCCGCCCCCGCCTCCGCCCTCGGTGCGCATGGGCTCGCCGTCGTCTCCTCCTCTACAGGCCACGAGCAGCAGACACGTCGCCCACGCGGCGCGGCGCCCGGGAGCTCGGCCCGCGCCGCGATCGTGGCGTCGTGCTGGGCTCGGCCTCGCCATCGTGCGCGAGCGTAGCAGGGTGCCGGCCGTGGTAGCGTCGTCTCATGACCGCACCCCTTGGCGGACTGTCGCGCATCGATCTCCGGCCGGGAGGCGATGGCGCCCCCCGCTGGCGCGAGCGCTGCGCCCGGGCGGCGGGGCTCGAGGGCGCCGCCGATGCGGCGGCGCGAGAGATCATCGCCGAGGTCCGCGCCCGCGGCGACGCGGCGGTGATCGAGCTGACCGCCCGCTTCGAGGGACGCGCCCTCACCCCCCAGACCATCGAGGTCGACCCGCGGCGCCGGGCCCGGGCCCGTGAGTCGGTGAGCCCCGAGGTGAGGGCCGCGCTCGAGCTAGCCGCGCGCAACGTGAGGCGCTTCCACGAGACCCAGGGCCACTCCACCACCGGGCTGCACGATCCCGGGGCGCGCCTGCACAGCCGGGTGGCGCCGCTGCGGCGCGTGGCCGTGTATGCGCCGGGGGGCACGGCTGCGTACCCATCGTCGGTGCTGATGGCCGGGATCCCGGCCGCGGTCGCGGGGGTGGACGAGATCCTCTTGCTCACGCCGCAGGCCAGCGACGTGGTGCTGCTGGCGGCCGAGCTCGCGGGGATCCACCGGGTGTTCGAGATCGGCGGCGCCCAGGCGATCGCCGCGGCCGCCCTCGGCACCGAGGTGGTGCCCCGCGTGGACAAGATCGTGGGACCGGGCAACGCCTACGTGACCGCGGCCAAGCGCCAGGTGTTCGGGCTGTGCGACATCGACGGCATCGCGGGGCCCAGCGAGATCCTGGTGGTGGCCGACGCGAGCGCGGACCCGGGATTGGTGGCGGCGGATCTCATCAGCCAGGCCGAGCACGACGTGCTCGCCTGCGCGGTGCTGGTGACCGACCACCCGCCGCTGGCCGAGGCCACCGACGCCGCCCTGCGCGAGCAGCTCGACGATCTCCCGCGCCGTGAGATCGCCACCGCGGCGCTGCGCGATCACGGGGCCGCGGTGCTGGTGGCCGATCGCGACGCGATGGTGGCGGCGGCCGAGCAGTACGCCCCCGAGCACCTCGAGCTGCTGGTGGTGGAGCCCGCCGCGATGGCCGAGCGCCTGCGCGGGGCCGGGGCGATCTTCGTGGGCCCGTGGACCCCCGAGGCCGCGGGCGACTACACGGCGGGGCCCAGCCACGTGCTGCCCACCGCTGGCGCGGCGCGCTTCGGCTCGCCCCTGGGGGTGTGGGACTTCGTCAAGCACACCAGCGTGCTGGCCCTGGAGCGCTCGGCCCTGCTGGCGCAGGCGCAGGCCATCGTCACCCTCGCCCGCGCCGAGGGCCTCGAGGGGCACGCGCGCGCGGTGGAGCGGCGGCTGGGAGACGCCAAGCGATGAGCACCGACGAGGGGCTCCCGTGGGCCCAGCACCTGCGCTCCACCCTGGGCGCGCTGTCGATCTACGACGTGCCCCCGGCCGACGCGACGGCGGCCCGCATGCACGCCAACGAGTGCGCCGAGCCGTGGCCGGCCGAGGTGATGGACGCGCTGGCCGAGGTGGTGCGGAGCCTCGAGCTGGGCCGCTACCCCGACACCTCGGGCCGCGCCCTGCGGACCCTGCTCGCTCGCCGTCACGGCTGCGATCCCGAGCGCGTGGTGCTGGGCAACGGCAGCGACGAGGTCATCGCGCTGCTGCTGCTGGCGCTGTCGTCCCCCGGCCGCCCCGGGGTGGTGGTGACCCCCGATCCCACCTTCGTGATGTATGGCCACACCGCGCGCGTGCTGGGCATGGAGGTGCGCGAGGTGATGCTGACCGAGGAGCTCGAGCTCGACGGGCCCGCGATGCACCAGGCCCTCGTGGGAGCGACGCTCTGCTTCCTCGCCCGCCCCAACAACCCCACCGGCAGCCTGTGGGACGCGGCGCTGATCCGCGAGCTGGAGCGCGAGCACCCCGAGGTGGTGTTCGTGATCGACGAGGCCTACCTGGGCTTCGCCCCGCCGGGCTCGTCGCTGTGGGACGCCGCGGCGCCGAGCAACCAGGTGCACATGGGCACGCTGTCGAAGGTGGGGCTGGCCGCGCTGCGGGTGGGCTACTGCATCGCGCACCCGGCCCTCACCCGCGCGATGAACAAGGTGCGCCACCCCTACAACGTCTCGCAGACCAGCCTGAGCCTGGCGCAGACGGTGCTCGAGCGCTTCGGGCCGGTGCAGGAGGCGATGCTCGCCCGCACCCGAGCCAACCGCGAGCAGCTGGTGGAGGTGCTCGGCCGGATCCCCGGAGCGCGGGTGCTGCCCTCGGCGGGGAACATGGTGCTGGTGCGCCTGCCCGGGGAGGACGACGCTCCGCGGCTGCGAGAGCGGCTCGCCGCCGCGGGCGTGCTGGTCAAGGACGTGTCGCGCCTGCCCCGGCTGGAGCGCTGCCTGAGGGTGAGCGTGGGCACCCGCGAGGAGATCGAGCGCCTCGCCGCCGCGCTGTCGACCGTCGTCGCGGGCTCGCGCTGAGCGGCTCCTTTGCCGGCCGCGGCGACCCGCTGCTACGCTGCTGGGTGCGGGTGAACAAGCCGGGGCTCACGGAGGACAAGGTCGACGGGTTGCTCGCGAGCGCCGCCCACGGTCCCGGCTGGGCGCTGTGCATCGGCGCCGGCACCTCGCTGCCCGTGTTCCCCGACTGGAACCGCCTGGTCAAGCGACTGTTCACCCGGGTCAGCCCGGGCGCAGCCCAGCTCGCCTCGGGCCTGGGGGCGATCTTCTCCCCCGACGCGCTCATCCAGGCCGCGTTCGCCCGCAGTGAAGGCGACGCCGAGCGCTTCGCCTCGGTCATCAGCGAGGAGCTCTACCGGGACTTCCTCGAGTCGTTCACCATCGAGGAGCGCCGCCTGGTGGTGCGCGCGCTGTCGGCCGTGCGCCCCGGCGACCTCTCGCCGGCCCGCTGGACCCGCTTCCTCGAGCTGCTGCGCGCGCGCTGGGAGGGGCAGATGTCGTGCCTCTCCATCGCGCCGCTGGTGAGCGACACCCTGGGCTCCTCGCGCTCGCCCGCTGCGATCCTCTCGTTCAACGCCGAGCCCCTGCTGCTCGCGGTGCTCAACGCCCACCAGGCCACCCACCACGAGCGCGACGCGGACCGGGGCGGCGGCGTGCCGCAGCGCGTGGACCGGGTGGTGCGGGGCATCTCCAACCGCAGCGTGGGCCGGATCCCCTACGTGTTCTGCCATGGTCTGCTGCCGGTGCCGGGCGCCGAGGTCTCGCAGCACGCGGCCTCGCCCGACAAGCTGGTGTTCTCCGAGTCGGCCTACCTGCAGCTCGCGGCCAACGTGTACTCGTGGCAGGCCACCTCGTTCCTCGAGACCTGCGCGGCGCGGCGGGTGGTGTTCGTGGGCCTGTCGCTCACCGACGCCAACATGCGCCGCTGGCTGTCGTGGGTGCACGACAGCCGCATGGACGAGCTCGAGCAGATCGGCCGGGCCGAGGCGGTCTCCACCCAGCACTTCTGGCTCAACCTCGATCCCGGCGACCCCGAGCTGCGCTCGTGGATCGAGGCGAGCGTGGCCCACCTCGGCGTGCGCCTGGTGTGGCTGACGAGCTGGGACGCGATCGGCCCCGTGCTCGCCCGCATGCTCAACCCCCGCGGAACCTGAGGACGCCCCAATTGCCAGGCGCCCGGCTCGCTGCCCTCGACGAGGTCGATGAGCAGTGAGCCGAGCGCCTAGCCGAACCGACGATCCCCGTCGCGATCGAGCTGCGGAGTTGAACCGCTGGGCTTCACACCCACGGGCCGCGATGGCCCGCTGCCCTCCCCAGGCTCTCTCGACCGACGACGGAGCGTCATGTCACCGGGCTTCGGCTCGATGCCGACCCCGGGCCAACACGACGCAAGCTGGTCGTAGCCGTTGTGTCGCATGGCGCTTCATTGCTCCTTTCTGGTCGTGGTCGACCGGTACGAAGATCGGTGGAAGCTGCCTCCCACCTTTGGTTGCATGAGGATCGAAACCCTGGATGGTTTCATCTTGGGCTTAAGACGTAAGGAAGCCCTTTACGGTTCCCGCTCACGAAGTTTTATTCGTTCGAAGATGCTCAACGTTGATGGCCTCGCGTCGACGGCGAACGCAATGCGCTCGTCGATTGCCGACGAAGCCAACGCGAGGATCCGACGAAGCCACTGCCGAGGTGGGAGCTAGACCGACGGCGGAGACAGCAGGTGATCGCCCATCTGGACCAGCTCCTCGAGGCTCGCCGGCGGAGGATCACGACGCTCGAGCACGGCGACGGGCACCGAGGGATAGCGCTGCTGGAGGTGGGCCAGGATGCGACCCGCTCGCTCCGCCTGACGACGCGCGCCCGAGTAGCCGGCGCCGAGGGCCTGCACCGTGGCCTCGGCCGCGCCCTCGCCCACCTGCGCGGCCACGGCCGCGTGCAGCACCGAGGCCGCCGGCAGCGGGGGCAGCCGCGGCAGCACGCGGTTGACCACGATGCCGTCGACCCGCATGCCTCGCTCCACGATCACGTCGATGAAGGCCTCGGCCTCGCGGGCGGAGAAGTCGGTGGCCGCGGTGGCGAACACCGCCCCGGTCTCGGCGGAGCGCAGCAGCTCGGCCACGTCGCCCGCCCGGCGCCGGAACTCGCCCAGCACGTTGCCGAAGTCCTTGAGGAAGCCCCCGAGCTCGGCGATGAACGAGCCGCCGCCCATCGCCTCGAAGGTCTTGAGCAGCACGCCGCCGCCCAGGCCGATGAGCTTCATGCCGATCCGCCCCGTGCCCGCCAGGAAGCGCGCGGCCGGGTTGCTCACCAGCTCCGTGATGTGCTGCGGCGCATCGATGAAGTCGAGCGCGTTGGCGGTGGGCGGGGTGTCGAGCACGATGAGGTCGTAGCGGCGCTCGGCGTGCAGCATGTGCACGCGGGCCGTGGCCGCGTACTCCAGCGCCCCGCCCAGGTGCTGGGCCGTGGCGCGGTAGATCGGGTTGGCGAGCATGCGCTGGGCCGCCGCCTCGTCGCGCGAGTACACCCGCACGATCTCGTCGAAGACCCGCTGGGTGTCGAGCATGAGGCAGTCGAGCTCGACGCCCCCCGGGCCGTGCACGGGGACGATGGTGCCGGGGGCATGACCCTGGCGGGGGTCGAGGCCCAGGGCCTGGGCCAGGCGACGCGAGGGGTCGATCGTCAGCACGATCACCCGGCGCCCCTGGCGGGCCGCGGCCAGCCCCAGGGCGGCGGCCACGGTGGTCTTGCCCACGCCGCCGGGGCCCATGCACAGCAGCACCCGCCGCTGGGCGGGGATCTGGATGACTGGACCCGAGCCGGTCACGCGGGGGCGTAATACCACGACTGCCGGCCCCCGGCGGCCCGATGCGCCCGGCGGCCGGGACGGGCGCCCCGGGTCTGATACCCTCCGCCGCGGTGGGTCGCGCGCAGCGTTTCGAGGTCACCGTCGAGGGCCACACGCACCAGGTCTCGGTCGAGCTGGACGACGCCGGCCGACCCACGCGGGTGCTCGTCGACGATCGTCCGTGCACGGTGTCGCTGGGCGCCGACGAGTCGTTCGTGGTGAGCCCCGACGGCTCCGATGGATCGCAGCACGTGGTCTACCTCTCGCCGGGGCGACGCCCCGACCACGCCGCCGTGGGGGGCGAGGTGCTGGGCCTCGAGATCAAGAGCGCCCGCGAGGCCGCGCTCGATGCTGCGCTGGCCACGGCCGGCGGCACCACGGCGGGCGGGCGGATCCAGGCGCCCATGCCCGGCCGAGTGGTGCGGGTGCTGGTGGCCGAGGGCGATGCCGTCGACGCCGACGATCCGCTGCTCATCGTCGAGGCGATGAAGATGGAGAACGAGGTGCGCGCACCCGCGGCCGGCGTGGTGCGTCGCGTGGCCGTGGCCACGGGCGACACCGTGGAGGCCGGCCAGCTCCTGTGCGAGCTCGACGAGCCCCCGACCCAGCCTGCGACCTAGCAGCTGCGATCTGGATCACGGCCTCGTGTCCGCACGCCGCGGGAGTGTGGTGTCGACGCGACGCCACCGTGTGGTTTGGTCCCCACACCGCCGCCGCAAGTGCCCGACCCCTCGTCGTCGTCGGGCCGGCGCCCATGTTGCAAAGCCCCGGGCATGGCACGGAGATCGGCGGGTGGTTGGGCGATCTGGATCACGCTGTGGCTCCTCCCTCGGCTGGTCCACGCGGGAACGCTGGGTGCCATGCGCTCGGAGACCCAGGGCTCGTCGTCGAGCAGCTCCTCCTCGGGCTCCTCGAGCGACTCCTCCTCGAGCAGCTCGTCGGGGGCGGGCGACGCCATCGGGGCCGCGATCGGCGACGCCATGGTCGAGGCCTACCTGGACAACGTGTACCGCACGTACACCCGCTACCCCTACGCGGACGGCACGCGCGGCTACAACTACCTCACCGATCCCGAGGATCCCGATCCGCCCGGGCAGAAGCTCGGGGGCTCGCTCACCCTCGACGGCGGCTACTACGGGCCCACGCTGGGGCGAGCCGGGGTCGACCTCGCCCTGCTGGTGCGGCGCTTCGGCTTCGGCCTCGATCTGTCGCCCCACCTCGAGCTGCGGCCGATCGACGCCCTCACCCTCGGCAGCGCATCCTTCTTGGTGGCGCCCGTGATGCGCCCCCGCATCACCGTGGTGGCCGGCGTGGGCGTGGGCTTCATGATCGACGGCCGCACCCTGCCCCCGGGCGAGCGCACCGACGCGGCCGGGGTCAACGGCACGGCGCGCGTGGCCGTGTTCCCGATCCGTCCGCTGGTGCTGCGGGGCCGCTTCGACTACGGCCGCCTCGGGGCCGCGACCACCATGCTCGGCCGCGCCACGGCGGGGGTGCTGGCCGGCCGGGTGGAGCCCTTCGGCGGGGCCGAATTCCGTCGCGTGGGCACGGTGATGGTGGTGGGCCCCACCGTGGGCCTGCGGGTGTGGTTCTGAGCCGACCCCCGCGTCCCCGCGGCGGCCTCACGCCGAGCTCGCGTGATCGATGAGCGCCCCGCCCTCGAGCTCGGCGAGCAGGTGCTCGAGCGACGCGAGGTCGCACAGCCCCTCCCAGCGCCACGGCAGGGTCAGCAGCGATCGCACGCCACAGCGCTGCGCGAGCTCTCCCTGGCCCCACTGCGCCACGATCTCCCGGTGCCGTCGCCCGGCCTGGCCGATCGCGGCCACGGTGGCGAGCACGGGGGCGACCGTGCCCTGCGGGTCGAGCTCGGGCGCGGGCGGCCGGAGCATGGGCACCGCCTCCGGCCACATGCCGTTGACCACCATCGTCTCGATCGCGATCCGGCGCTGCTGTCGGATCGCCACGCCGAGCTCGGCGAGCTCGGTCAGCGGCCAGCGCTCGGGCAGCCCCACCAGCACGGCCTCGGTCGACGCCGGATCGGTGAGGGTGTCGACGATGAGCTGCGCCTCGCGGGTGAGCGGCCCCGCCGGGATCGCCTCGAGGATCGCCTGCGGCACGCCGAGCGTGTAGAGCAGGTGCCCGGTGGCGGGCCCGTCGAAGATCACCGTGTCGTAGGCGTCGCCGCGCGCCGCCTCGTGCCACGCCTTGCCGAACACCGCGAAGTCGTCGAGCCCGGGGATCGCCTGCAGCAGGCGACGGATGATCTTGTTGTCGAACACCGCGGCCGACACGCGCTCACTGCGCACGACCATGGCCCCGTACTCGCGCAGGCACACCCGCGGCACCAGCCGCTGGATGTGCAGCCGCTCGGACACCGCGTGCACGCGATCGGGCAGCGACGGCGCGCCGAGCATCCAGCCCAGGCGGTCGTCGTGCCCGGTGGTCGTCACCAGCACGCGCCGCCCCCTCGCCGCGATCGCCAGCCCGAGCAGGGCCGCGAGCGTGGTTCGGCCCACGCCGCCCTTGCCGCTGACCACGATGAGGCGCCGCTGCGCCAGGCGGTCGAAGATCGCGCCAGGCGGGGCTTCCTGCGGGGCCGGGTCGGGCGCGGCCATGGGCCCGGAGCCTGGCACAGCCTCGCGGCCCCGCCAACCAGCGACCCACCGAGGCTCGTCCTCGGGCTCCAACGCGCACCAGGCGCCCAGTTCGGCGCTCCACGGAATCGAGGCCCGGATGCGCCCGGGGGTTGCGGCCTGGCCCGTGCCGTACCACAAAGCACCGAGAACACCGTGGCGATCCACATCCATAGCAAGGCAGAGATCGACAAGATGCGGGCGACCGGTCGTCTGGCGGCGCAGGTGCTCGAGTTCATCGAGCCCTTCGTCAAGCCGGGGGTCACCACCGACGAGCTCGACCGGCGCTGCCACGACTTCATCGTGGAGCACGATGCGATCCCGGCTCCGCTCAACTACAAGGGCTTCCCTCGATCGATCTGCACCTCGATCAACGAGGTGGTGTGCCACGGAATCCCCGGCAGCCGCACCCTGGCCGAGGGCGACATCATCAACATCGACATCACCACCATCCTGCACGGCTTCCATGGAGACACCTCCGAGATGTTCCTCGTGGGCGAGGTGAGCGACCGGGCCCGCGCGCTGGTGGACGTCACGCGGCGCTCGATGTGGCTGGGGATCAAGGAGGTCGCGCCGCGCAAGCGCATCGGGGACATCGGCGCCGCGATCCAGGACTTCGCCCAGGGCGAGCACGGCTACGGCGTGGTCGAGGCCTTCTGCGGGCACGGGATCGGCCGGGTGTTCCACACCGCGCCGCAGATCGCCCACACCGGTCGTCGGGGCACCGGCATGCGCATGAAGCCGGGCATGACCTTCACGATCGAGCCGATGATCAACGAGGGCACCCACGAGTGCAAGATCCTCGACGACGGCTGGACCGCGGTCACCCTCGACGGTCGGCTCTCGGCGCAGACCGAGCACACCATCCTCGTGACCGAGGACGGCTACGAGGTGCTCACCATGCGCGACAACGCCTTCTCCATGTAGCCGGGCTCGCGCCGGGCGGACGAGGGCGAGCCTCCATCGCGCCTGCTCCGGCGGCTCAGCGCCGTCCGCCCACGCGCCGGCGCTGGATCCCGCGAGAGGCGATCTCGTCGTGCATGAAGCGGGGGAAGCTGAACCCCAGCCGCGGCACGAGATCGATCCAGTCGTCTCGCAGGATGCGGTGCCGGCACGAGCGATGGCCGCAGCCGCACTCGAAGTCCTGATCGACGTTCACGATGAAGTTGCCGTAGTCGATCGTGAGCTCCTCGCCCGCCTCGATGTCCCGGGACGCGACGATGTCGTCGTCGAGCCCGTAGACCATGTTGGGGTCGCAGCTGTGGTTCATGAAGTTGGAGATGTGACGCGCGCGCTGCCAGTCGAAGGTGCCGACCATCGACCCGAAGGTGATGTCGTAGGCGTAGCGCAGGTACAGCGCGCGCTCGCGGGGCTCGAGGCCCTGTACCTCGGCGACCGTGAGCGTCTCCCAGCCGTGGGCCTCGTCCTCCACCCAGTCGTCGTGGGTGAACAGGACGGTCCCGGCCGAGATGGACCGAGTGGAGAAGATCCCGAAGTGAGCGTGCGAACGCAGCCGCTTCTCGTACATATGTCTGGTCGTCAGGGTACGCCGCCCGTCACCACGCACAACCGAAATCGACACGGCCCGGACGGCCCTCGTCCCCGCCGGCCACGGGGTCTCGGGGCCGCGATCCGAGGTTTCTTCGGGTCCGGTCGATCGATCGGGCCCACCGCGGCACTACCAGGGCCCGAGCCCTCCCATGGTCCTCTTGCCCCTGGCCCTGACCCTGGCCCTCGACCCCGCGGCGCCCCGCCCCGTGCCCGCCCGCGTGGTCGAGTCGCAGACCGCTCCGGGGCCGACGACGTCGGAGCCCGTCGCTCCTGCACCCAGCCCCTCGGTCTCCGAGCCCGCCGCTCCCGCGCCCGGCCCCTCGGTCCCCGAGCCCGCCGCTCTCCCCGACCCCTCCGCCCTCGAGCCCGTCGCGCCCCATCCCGACCCCGATCCCGACCCGTCCATCGTCGAGCCCCCGAGCCCGGAGCCCGAGCCTGCGAGCTCCCCCGAGCCCGAGGTCAGCGGCCCCGAGATCGCGAGCGCTCCCGAGGTCGGGCCGGACGAGCCTGCGCCCGCCATCCCCACCTTCACGCCCGCCCCCTCGCCCCCCCCGCTGCCCCAGCGTCGCGGCACCGGGATGCTCGTGGCGGGCGGGCTGCTCGGCGCGATCGCGATCCCCCTGAAGATCAAGGCCACGGTCTCCGACCTGGCGCTGGCCGAGGCCTTCGACTCCGACGAGCCGCCCGCGTGCTTCGAGATCTGCTACATCGGTCCGTTCCTCAACCTGACCATCCTGCCCCTGGTGGTGACCTCGGCCGGGCTGCTCGGCGGCGGGGCCCAACGGCGCGGTCGCTGGGCCACCATCCGCGACGAGCGGGAGGGCATCGCCTTCGATCGCCGTCGCAACCGGCTGACGCTGGGTCTGGGCTTCGGCCTCGTGAGCGCGGGGACGATCTCGCTGATCGCCTCACGCATCGCGTTGCGGACCACCGAGACCCACCACGACCGGGTCGTGGCTCGCGAGGTGGGCTGGTGGCTCGCGCTGGCCATGGTGCCCCCGGGCGCCGCCTTGGCGGGCTGGGGCATGGGCCAACACGAGGAGCACCGGCGAGCCCAGGCGAGGCAGGTCCAGGTGATGCCGGTGCTGTCCTCTCGCCTCGCCGGAGTCGGCGTGGCCGGTCGCTTCTAGCCGCGAGTCGTCATCGCGGGATCGCGAGGCTCACGACGAGCCCGCGCCGCGAGTGAGGCTGCGGGCTCCTCGGAGTCGCGGTCCGCCGCTCGCAATCGACCTCGCCGTGGAGGTCGCTCGAGATCCGAGCGCGCCCGCCCGGCCGAGGTCGCCGTCCACGACGAGCACGCGGACGACATTCGAGCCGCTCCCCGGGCGCTCGCGCGATGCCAACCGCGAGCCGCGCCAAGCCGACGCGAGCGCGGCGCGAGGGGGTTCGCTATGATGGCGAGCCGCGCATGAGCAACGAGCCGCCCCGGGGTCCCGACGAGCCCTCCGCCCCCGGCGGGGAGGGTCCTCGGCGCCCGCTGGATGCCCCGGTGGTGTCGCTGCGTCCGCCCGTCGCCGAGGTGGTGCCGCCCGACGAGGGGACCTTCGCGTCCCTCGACCTCGAGGGGCTGCCCCGCGGCACCCAGCTCGGGCGCTACGTGCTGCTGGGTCGCCTCGCGCGGCGCTCCGATGCCGTCGTCTACGCCGCCTTCGATCCCGAGAGCGACCACAAGGTGGTGCTCAAGCTCTACGATCCCGGCGGCGACGACGACGAGACGACCAAGCGGAGGTGCCTCCGCTTGGTCCAGCAGGGGCAGGCCCTCGCCAAGCTCGACCACCCCTGCATCGAGCGGATCCTCGAGGCGGGGATCTTCGGCGAGCGGGTGTTCCTCGCAGCCGAGTTCGTCGACGGCCTCGACGTGCGGCAGTGGATGGAGGCACGCGACGAGCCCTTCCCGTGGCCCGAGGTGCTGCGGGTGTTCCGGGAGGCCGGACGCGGGCTCTCGGCCGCCCACAAGGCGGGCGTGGTGCACCGCGACTTCCGGCCCTCCAACGTGCTGATGGGCACCGAGGGGCGCATCGTGGTCAAGGACTTCGGCCTGGCCTCCGAGGTGGTGGAGGAGGACGGCGACGTGGAGATCTCGCAGCTCCGCGAGTCGCTCGAGGCCAAGCCGCCCGACGACACCGAGCCGATCCCCACCATCGCGGGCACGCCGGCCTACCTCGCGCCCGAGCAGCACCTGTCGGGGCACGCCGACTTCCGCTCCGATCAGTTCAGCTTCTGCGTGGCGCTCTACGAGGCGCTCTACGGCGAGCGTCCGTTCTCGGGCAACCGCCCGCGGGCGCTGGCCCTCGAGGCGGCCAAGCACAAGGTGCGCCCGGCTCCGCCGGGCTCCGGCGTGCCGGCGTGGCTGCGCACGGTGGTGCTGCGCGGGCTGAGCCCGCGTCCCGACGATCGCTTCCAGTCCATGGAGGCCCTGCTGCGCGAGCTGGCCCGCGACCCCTCCGCTCGCCGCCGTCGCTGGGCGCTCGGGGCCGTCGCCGCCGCGGGCCTGGCCGCCGCGGGCGCGGGATCGATGATGCTGCTCGAGGCCGACGCGGCCGTGTGCGAGGACACCAGCACCGCCATGGACGACGTGTGGACCACCGAGCGTCGCGAGCAGCTCCGCGAGTCCTTCGTCGCCACCGGGCGCCGCTGGGCCGAGCCCAGCTGGCGCTACACCGAGTCGAAGCTCGACGCCTGGTCCGACAACTGGCGCGACTACACCCGCCTCGCCTGCCTCGCCACCCGGGTGTGGGGCAACGCCGGCGAGCGGACCTACGAGCTGCGGGTCGCCTGCCTCGATCGCAACCTCGCCGAGCTCGACGCCACCCTCGAGGTGCTCGCCACCGTCGACGGTCCGATGCTCGACCACTCCCACCGCCTGGCCCAGCAGCTTCCCGACCCGCGGCTGTGCACCGACACCGCCACCGTGATGGTGGTGGGCCTGCCCGCCGAGGAGCAGCGCGAGGCGGTGGAGACCCTGCACCGCGAGCTGGCCGCGCTCGAGGCCCGGCTCTCGCTGGGCCGGGCGCTCGCCGTGCAGCGCGAGACCAACGAGCTGCTGCCGCGGATCACCGCCACCGAGGACCAGGCCCTCGCCGCGCGGGGCCAGCTCGTGCTCGGCCGCGCCGCCCTGGCCCTGAGCCAGCCCGACGCCGAGCCCACCCTCCACCGCGCGGCCCAGACCGCGCTCGAGGTGGGCCACGCCCCGCGGGCGATCGAGGCCTGGACGCTGCGCATCGACGCCCTGGTCGAGCAGGGCCGCGCCGCCGAGGCGGTGGCCCTGAGCGACTACGTGGACGCCATGCTCGTCAACCGACGCTTCGGCTGGCTGCGCCCCGGGGTGGAGGTCGCCCGCGGCCACGCCGAGCGCACGCGGGGCCGGCCGGCCGAGGCCCTGCGCCACTACTACGCGGCGGTGGAGCGCGAGGAGGAGCGGACGCATCCCGATCCCCTCCGCCTGCTCCCCGCCTGGCTCGGCCAGTCCGACGTGCTCGACGAGCGCGACGAGGTGGAGGAGGCCCGGCTGCCCCTCACCACGGCGCTCGACGTCACCCGCAGCGCGCTCGGCCCCCAGCACCCCGAGCTGGTCGAGGTGCTGCGACGCCTGGGCCGGCTCGCGCAGCGCCAGGGGCACCTGGCCGAGGCGCGCCACCACTTCGAGCAGGCGCTCGAGATCGTGCACCTGAGCGACGATCCCTCGCCCTCGCTGGTCGCCACCCTCGAGCGCTCGGTGGGCTCGATCCACGCGGCCGAGGGCGATGCCGCGGCCGCGGCCCTGCACCTCCAGCGCGCGTTCGAGGGCCTGGGTGGATCGGAGGCCGCGGCCCAGCCCGAGGTGTTCCGCAGCGGCGTGGCGCTGGCCCGCTCCCAGCGCGCGCTGTCTCGCAGCGCCGAGGCCCGGGCCCTGCTCGAGTCGCTGCTGCTCCACGCCTCGGGTGACGCTCCCCTGCCCGCGCTCGAGGTGGCCGAGGCCGAGCTGCTGCTCGCCGACCTGCAGTGGGACGACGGGCTGCGCGTCGAGGGCCGCGACCACGCCGCGCGAGCCCTGGCCCGCCTCGGCGACGCGCCGGCCCACCGAGCTCGCCGCCGCGAGGCCGAGCAGTGGCTGGCCGAGCACTCCGACGGCGAGCCCTCCGATCCGGTCGAGCCGGAGGCAGCCGAGCCATGAGCCCTCGCAGGTCACCGGAGGAATCGCGCGCATCAGCGAGCCGCGGCGTCGGCCTCGTCGGTCTGGTGGTCGGGCTCCTCGCCTGCGAGCCGCCCGGGGTGGGGCCTGCCACCAACCCGCCCCGCGTGCCCGGCTCGTCGGGCCCGGCGCTCAACGTCCCCTACCCCATCGCCGAGCCCGAGCGCATCGAGGGCGCGGGTCGTCGCTCGCTCGCCGAGGCCAGCTTCGTGCACGTGAGCCTCGGCGGCCCCCCCGAGGCCGGCGATCACCACCTGCCCGAGCGCATCGCCTCCGACGGGCCCGTGCTGGTGAGCCACTTCGTGGGTCCCCAGCTGCGTAGCTGGACCACGCTGCGTCGCCTCGCCTTCGGTCGGGTGGAGCCGCCGCGAGGCCGCGCCGTGGTGGTGGATCCCGAGGAGCTCGAGGCGCTCGAGCTCCGGCCTCCCGCCGCCGCCGTGTGGCTGGTGGGGCCGCGGGGGACCTGCCGCGCCAGCGTGGGTGCGCCGGTGGTGGGTGCCTACGACGATCTCGACGTGTTGATGGTGGGCTACCGACTCGAGGGCTGCCCCGGCCGGGCCTGGGCCCAGGTCGGCATCGTGGCCGACACCATCCCCGTCGACTTCCGCTGGGTGCCCGCCCGGGCGGCGCCGGAGCAGGTGCTGAGCTACGGCAAGGTGGGTGACGATCCCGTCGCCCCGCTGCTGCCTCCGCCGCAGTGGGCCCGCGAGGATCCGCCCCGCTTCGAGCTGCTGCAGCTCCGCGAGATCCCGGGCGCCGAGCCCCGCATGCTGCAGGCCCACCGCGCCTGGCTCTCCGCCGTGCCTCCCGAGGGGGATCGGGCGTGGTGCGAGGTCGAGGTCGCCTGGACCCGCACCGACGGCTTCTTCAACGGTCGCTGGGTCGATCCCGTGCCCTTCACCGCCGAGGCGGTCGGTCCCTTCATGCTCGGGGCCTTCGTCAACGGGCCGCAGGTGGACGCCGTGATCTACGACGATCACCTCGACGCCCTGATCATCGTCCCGCCGGGCCCGCTCGACGACATGGACGACACCGGGGCATGGACGCAGGTGTTCGTGACCACCGGTCCCTACGACGACGCAGAGCTCGACGCCTGGGGCGTCGACCCGGCGCGGGGACCCCTGCCCGTCGGTCCGAGCTGCGAGCCCGTCGTCGACGCGACCGCGCCCTGACTCGAGCGCGGCCGCAGGGGTCGGGAGGGAGACGCCGCGCCCGGGGGGGAGCAGGCCACGACGCCTCCCTCCCCGCGGGCTACGGGGCGTCCGCCTTCGCTTCCTCGGCCGGCGCAT
>JACKDV010000021.1 GCA_020633315.1 Myxococcales bacterium | reverse complement strand
TACCGATCCGACCCTCCCCCACCTCCGTAGTCCCCATGCCGCCGGGCCACGGGGCCCCTCGAGGGCCTCCTCTTCAACCACCGGGCCGGCGACGCGGGGAGAACCACCATGAATGCTCTGACCAAGACCGCCCTGGCCGTGACGGCCCTCGGCACGACGGCCCTGATGCTGGGCCGCCCCGATGCCCAGGCTGCCGACCACATCGATGCCCCCATGGCCGCGACGGATGCCGCGGCGGACATCAGCGACTTCTTTGCCTGGCACGCGGGCGGAGATCGCCTGGTGGCCGCCATCGCGTTCGCTGGACTGGACATCCCGGGCTCAGAGGGGACCTACGACTCGGGCACCCTCTATGGGATCCACGTGGACAACGACGGAGACAATGTGGCGGACCAGACGGTGTGGGCCCGCTTCGGGCAGGCGCCCGACGGGAGCTGGGGCGTGAGGCTGGAGGGGATCCCCGGCGGCAGCGAGGAGGTGATCGGGCCGGTCAACACGGAGCTCGATGCAGGGCTGGGGCTGCGGGCGTTCGCGGGGGTCCGCGACGATCCGTTCTTCTTCGACCTCGATGGCTTCCAGGCCACGCTGGCCTCGGCAACCCTGAGCTTCGACCCCGACCGCGACTCGTTCGCGGCCACCAACGTCACGATGATCATCGTGGAGATGAGCATCGATGGGGTCGCGGCCGGCAGCGACTCGCTGGCCCTGTGGGCCACCACCTCGCGCAAGAAGGAGAACGGCTGATGTCCCGCACGACCACCACCCTCAACACCCTCCTGCTCACCCTCGGCCTGGGCCTGACGGGCTGCTTCTCGGACCCGGATCCGGTGCCGATGAGCGACGACGGGATGGACGAGTCGGGCTCGGATGCGGCCGGGGACTCGGCAGGCGACGACGACACGGTCCCCCCTCCCCCGGGCACGACGGGCGATCCCGATCCGACCGACGGCGACTCGAGCGGCACCGAGGATCCCCCGGACACCGACGGCGGCAGCGAGTTCGAGTTCGACGAGTCCCCGCCCGAGGACTACACGCAGGTGGATCGCATGGGCATGCCGGCGATCAACACGGCGGTGATCAGCGACAAGGATGCCTACAACGCGGCCTCGCCGAGCATCGATGCCACGGGGGCGTTCGTGGAGCAGATCGTCGCCAACCTCACCGGGCTGCACGCGGCCCTCGACGACGACCTGATGGGAGCGGGCCTGGTGCCCTGTGCGGTGGACACCTGCGTGGCCCAGGCGGCGCCGCTGGTGGTGCCCGACACGATCAAGATCGACCTCAACGGCGAGGCGGGCTTCCCCAACGGCCGGCTGCCCTCCGACCCGGTGATCGACGTGACCCTGGCCGTGGTGCTGCTGGACCTTTCCGCCCCTGGGCAGAATCCGCTGAGCCTGGTCGGGCTCAACCCGACCGAGAACGACCGGCCGTTCGACGCGGAATTCCCGTACTTCGCCCGGCCCCACGAGTAGCGGGGGTCTGGCCCCGAAAGACCCTCGCGGTGGCGTCACGGCCTCGGGCCGGGCGCCGCCGCGGGCAATTGGTCGAAAGGGCCGTGATCCCGCGCAGTTGACATGACCTTCGGGCGGTCGTGTAGCCGCGTTCCCCCCGCGCGGCTACGCTTGCGCTCGTGCGTTCCTGGGCTCGCCGCGCGGCAGGGGCCGGGCCGAGCCGGTCACTCCTCGGTCGCTCCCCCGCCCTCGCGGCGCTGGGGCTGCTGCTCGGCTGTCCGGCCGCCATCCCCGAGCCTTCCCCCCTTCCTCCCGATGGCGCAAACTCCGCGATCGTAGAGACCGACTCGGGGAGGCCCGAGACCAAGCTGCCGCCCAAGCGCCCCAGAGAGGATGGCGAGGGCTGGCTCGACGCAGCGACGGCCCGCAAGGAGGCAGCGCGCATCCTCGAGGAAGTCGCGGCGGCCCGGAACCTGCCGGTGACCCGAAACGTGGAGGTCGATGTGGTCGACCGACCCGGCATCCGCGAGTTCGCCAAGCGCTCGATGTACGAGCACACGACCCCGGAGGAACTGGCGCGGCTGGGACGTGTCCAAGCGAGCATGGGGATGATCCCGCGCGGCTCCGATGCGGAGCAGATCGTGCTCGACCTGCTCGAGGACGGGGTGGCCGGCTTCTACGATCCCAAGGAAAAGACCCTCTTCATCGGTGACTTCGTAGACAAGGTCACGCTGAGCATGGTGGTGGGCCACGAGATCGCCCACGGGCTCCAGGACATGCACTTCGACCTCCAGAAGCACCAGGAGCCGCTGCCGCACCGCAACGACGAGGAGACGGCCCGCCGCTTCCTCATCGAGGGCGGGGCGCAGGCCACCTACCTGGCGTGGGTGAGCGGCGCCAGCGGGCTGGAATCGATCGAGGACCGCGTGCTCGATGCCATGGGCAACCAGGTGCTCGATCTGGCCGACTTCGCGTCGGACTACCCGATCCTGGTCCGCTCGCTGCAGCTTCCCTACGCCGACGGCACGGCCACCATCACCCGCCTGGTCCGCCAAAAGGGCTGGAAGGCGGTGGACGAGCTGTACGACGCGCTGCCCGAGAGCTCGGAGCAGATGCTCCACATCGACAAGCTGCTGGCCCGCGAGCCCCCGATTCCCACCAAGATGGACGTGGGGGTGCTCCAGGCGCTGATCCCGGGCACGGAGCTGCTGTGGCACGACACCCTGGGCGAGGCGGAGCTGCTGACCATGCTCTCCCAGAGCGTGCGCTCGACCGAGGCCCGGCGCGCGGCGGCGGGCTGGGGCGGAGATCACTACGTGGCGATCGAGAAGGCCCGGCCCGCGGGAGATTCCGGCTCGGACCGTCAGCAAGAGAGCGGCTGGAGCGTTCCCCTGGTCGTGGGCGTCATCGTCTGGGACACCGACCGCGACGCGGCCGAGTTCGAGGAGGTCTTCGCGGACTACCTGCAGCGCATGGTGCCCGACGATCACGCGATCGACCGCCGCGGCGACCGGGTGCTGTTCGCCACGGGAATCCCCCCCGAGGTCGATGCGTCCAAGCTCGTCGCCACCGCCTGGAAGGGCGTGCACACCAACAAGCCCCGCCGACGACGCAGCAGGAAGGAACCCGAGTGAGCCGCGTGGATGGATTGCTGGGGGCGGTGCGCCGTCGCCAGCGGATGGCCGACGCGGCCTGGGGCCTGACCCGCATCGCCCTGCCCGCGGGGCTGTGGCTGGCCGCGCTCACGCTGGTGGCGATCCGCCGCTTCGATGCGCCCTCGCAGCTGCTGTGGCTCACTGCCCTGCCGGTGCCGCTGGTGCTGGCCTGGGCCGCCCTGCGGCGGCACCCGTGGCGCGCGGTGGCCCGGCGAGTGGACGAGCACTACGGCCTCGACGACCAGCTCGGCAATGCGCTGGAGCTGCAGGCCCGCCCGCCGCGGGCCGACGATCCACGCACCGCCGACATCGTGGCGATCATGCAGGAGCGCGCCCAGACGCTGGCCGCGAGCCTCGATCCCCGCCCGGTGGTGCCGCTGCGCGTGCCCACGCCCCGCTGGACCGATGGCCTGGCCGCCGCCGCCGCGGTGGGCGGGATGCTGGTGCCCCCGCCCGATCCCCCGGTGGTCTTCGCCGATCCCGATCCGATCGTGATCGAGATCGACCGCGAGCTGCACCACGAGGCGCTCGACCTGGCCCTGGCCGAGCCGCTGCGCGAGAACCTGCGCGACCTGGCGGCGACCCACCAGGACACCCCGGCCGAGCTGGCCGAGGCGATCCTCGACGTGCTCGATGCGCTGGAGAAGGGCGAGATCGATCGCGCCACCGCGCTCGAGCGCCTCGAGGAGCTCGAGCAGCTGCTGGCCGAGGCCGAGGAGCGATGGGAGGCCGAGCTCGAGGAGGATCCGGCGATGCTGGCCGAGGCCATGCGCGAGCTGGCCGGGGCGCTCGAGCAGCAGGAGGTCACGCAGGAGACCGCCAAGGCGCTCGACGAGGGCAAGGGCGAGCAGGCCGAGCAGGCGCTGGCCGAGGCGGGCGAGCAGGCCCAGGCCGACGAGGAGGCCCGCAAGCAGCTCGACGAGGCGCTGCAGGAGGCGGAGCGTCGGCTGAGCAACGCGGCGCAGAACAAGGACTCCGACACCGACGAGAAGCTCGACGAGGCGGAGCGTCGGCTGCGGCGCGAGGAGAAGAAGGAAGCCAAGACCCCCGAGGAGCAGGCCGACAAGGAGCGCCGGCTCAAGAAGCTGCGCGACGAGGTCGAGAGCCTGCGGCGACAGCAGGAGCGCGAGCAGAAGGCCCGCGATCGCCTCGAGCAGCTCCGCCGCCAGGCCAAGGAGGCCGCGAGCAAGGGCAGCTCGCCCCAGAAGAAGCAGCGCTCGCTCGAGAAGCTCGGGCGCGGCATGAGCCAGGCCAGCCGCAAGAGCCGGCAATCCCAGCGCATGGGGCAGGCCCGCGACAGCCTCGAGGAGGCCAAGAGCGTGGTCCGTCGCGCGGGTCAGCAGGGCGAGGGCCAGGACCGCCGCCGCCAGCAGATGCGCCGGTTCTCGCAGGCCGCCAAGGGCCAGCGCGACGGCAAGGATAGCAAGGGCAAGGACGGCAAGGGCAAGGGCAACGAGTCCACGCTGCTGGTCGAGGGCCAGGTGGGCGAGGGCGAGCCCAAGGGCTTCATGGAGATGCCCGGCGAGGGTCAGGGCGAAGGCGAGGGCCAGGGCGAAGGTGAGGGCGAGGGCCAGGGCCAAGGCGAGGGCGACGGTCAGGGTGAGGGCCAGGACGGTCAGGCCGGCCAGGGCGAGGGCCAGGGCCAGGCCTCCCAGGGCGACGGCATCGGCGACGGCTCGGTCGATCCCCTCGGCGCCGACTCGAGCATGAAGACCAACATGAAGAACGTGCGCGTGAAGGCCAAGGAGGGCCGCGGCGTGAGCCGGGCCGAGGTCATCCGCGACGCGAGCCAGGAGGGCTTCGCCACCGAGCCCTACCGCAAGGTCTACAAGGACTACCGCGGCTTCGCCCAGAGCGCGATCGACAACGAGGCCCTGCCGGCTGCCGCACGCCGCCGCATCAAGCGCTACTACCAGCTCATCCAACCGCGAGACTGAGAGCTCCCACCAACCCCGGGTGCTGCCGTCGCCCCTCGTCGGCGCGCCCACTCGACGCCTGCATGTCCACCGCGATCACCACCGCCGAGACCCAACAAGCCCTGCAGCAGCTGCAGGACGATCTGCGCCGCCTCGTGGACGAGGTCCAGCGCGTCATCGTGGGCCAGGACCGCGTCATCGAGGGCGTGGTCACCTGCCTGCTCGCAGGCGGGCACGGCCTGCTCGAGGGCGTGCCCGGCCTGGGCAAGACCCTGCTCATCCGCACGCTGGCCCAGGCCGTCCACCTCGACTTCGCCCGGATCCAGTTCACCCCCGACCTGATGCCCGCCGACATCGTGGGCACCTCCGTGCTCGTGCAGGGCGAGGAGGGCTTCGGCGCCGGGGCGCGGCTCGAGTACCAGCCGGGGCCGATCTTCGCCAACATCGTGCTGGCCGACGAGGTCAACCGCGCCACGCCCAAGACCCAGAGCGCGTTGCTGGAGGCGATGGCCGAGGGCACGGTGACCGCGGGCGGCCAGACCCGCAGGCTGCCGGTGCCCTTCCTGGTGCTGGCCACCCAGAACCCGCTGGAGATGGAGGGCACCTACCC
Organism: Myxococcales bacterium; assembly: GCA_020633315.1. Classification (GTDB taxonomy): domain Bacteria; phylum Myxococcota_A; class Polyangia; order Nannocystales; family Nannocystaceae; genus Paraliomyxa. Next base: position 145,109 of record JACKDV010000021.1, on the reverse strand, counting down.
GCTGCCCGAGGCCCAGCTCGACCGCTTCCTGTTCAAGATCCGGGTGGACTTCCCCGGCGAGGACGAGCTGATGTCGATCCTCGACCGCACCACGGGCAACGAGGGCCAGGAGGTGAAGCCGGTGCTCGACGCCCCGCGCCTGCTGCAGATGCGGGAGCTGGTGCGGGCGATTCCGGTGGCGGAGAGCCTCACCCGCTACGTGGTCCGAGTGCTGCGGGCCTCGCATCCCGACGACAAGCACGCGCCCGACCTGGTCAAGCGCTACGTCCGCTTCGGCGGCAGCCCCCGCGGCGCGCAGGCCATGCTGCTGGCCGCCCGCGTGCGCTGCTGCCTGCAGGGGCGGCTGTCCCCCTCCATCGAGGACGTGCGAGCGGTGACACCCTCGGCGCTGCGCCACCGCGTGATCCTCAACTTCGAAGGCGAGGCCGAGGGCGTGCAGATCGACAGCTGCCTGGCCCAGGTGCTCGACGCCGTACCCACCGACTGACGGTTCTCGAGGAACACCACGTGGGTTGGGCCGATCGCCTGCTGGCGCGCCGCGAGGCGGCGCCCGCCGCCTCCGAGGAGGACCTCTTCGACGAGGCCTTCCTCAAGCGCCTGGAGCTGCTCCAGGTGATCGCGCGCCGGCTGTTCCGCGGCCGGCAGCGCGCCGAGCGAAAGACCCGCAAGGTGGGCAGCGGACAGGAGTTCGCCGACCACCGCGAGTACTCCCCCGGCGACGACATCCGCTACCTCGACTGGACGGTGTGGATGCGCCTCAACCATGCGCTCATCCGCCTGTTCGAAGAGGACGAGGACCTGCCGATCCGCATCGTGATCGACGTGAGCGACTCGATGAGCACCCGCGGCGGGGCCAAGCTGCGCTACGCGATGCAGGTGGGCGCGGCCCTGGCCTACGTGGGCCTGGCCAACCTCGACCGCGTGGGCCTGACCTGCGCGTCGCGCAAGCGGCACGCCACGCTGCCCGCGGTGCGCGGCAAGGGGCGGATCTTCCGGGTGTTCGAGTTCCTGCGCACGGCCGAGCGCGGCGGGGCGACCGACATCCGGGCGATGTGCTCGCGGGTGGCGGCCGAGAGCCGACAGCCTGGCCTGACCGTGGTGATCAGCGACTTCTACGATCTCGAGGGCGCGTTCGAGGGGCTCAACATGCTGCGCTTCCGCAAGCACGAGCCGGTCGCGGTGCAGATCATCGATCCCATCGAGGCCGACCCCACCGACTCCGGGCTGCGCGGCGACGTGCAGCTGGTGGACGTGGAGGGGGGCGTGGCCCGTGACGTGACCCTGTCGCCCCGCGCCCTGCGGGCCTACGCCGAGGCCCACCGTCGCTTCTGCGAGCACCTCGAGGCGAGCTGCCGCTCGCGCGGGATCTACCTGACCCAGGCGCGCATCGACGTGCCCTTCGACGACATGGTGCTCCGCATGTTCCGGCAGGGAGGCATCCTGCGGTGAGCTTCGCCGGCTGGACCCTCGCCCAGATGTGGCCGCTGTTCGCGGCGGGGGCGGGCGCGATCACGGTGCTCTACCTGCTGCGGATGCGACGGCGCCAGATCGTGGTGCCCTTCGCGGCGCTGTGGGAGCGGGTCACTCGCGAGTCGGAGAGCCGTCGGCTGTGGCGGAAGCTGCGGCGCCTGCTGTCGTGGCTGCTGCAGATGGTGGTGCTCGCGCTGGTGTGCCTGGCCCTGGGCGATCCGCGGCCCGAGGTGTGGCTGCGCGATCCGGTGAGCCTGGCCATCGTGGTGGACTCGTCGGCGAGCATGGCGGGGCCGTCCCCCGACGAGCCCGACACCACGCGCCTCGATCTGGCGCGGCGCCGGGCGGAGCAGGAGCTGCTGGCGCTGGGGCCCGCCGACCGGGCGGTGGTGATCGGAGCGAGCGAGGAGGTGAGCGTGGTGTCGCCGCTGTCGGGCGACCCGGTGAGCCTGGTCGCGGGCCTGCAGCGGCTGCGGCCGCGCTACGGCGAGGCCGACCTGGGTCGCGCCCTGGCCCTGGCCGCGCATGCGATCGGCGAGCGGCCGGGGCCGCGAATCCTGGTGCTGACCGACGGAGCGCTGGATCCGGCGGGGGTGGACGCGCTGCGGGCCTGCACCGAGGGACCGATCGCCTGCGAGGTGGCGCGGGTGGGCGGCCCGGCCGACAACGTGGCCATCACCGCCTTCGCAGCGCGGCGCTATCCCTACGCGCGCGACAAGATCGAGGTGCTCACCGAGGTGCGCAACCTGGGCGACACCCCGGCCAAGGTGGTGCTCGAGGTGGAGGCCGACGGCGCGCCCGTGGGCCGGACCACGCTGCGGCTCGAGCCCGGGGAGCACAAGCGCGAGGTGCTGGCCGACCTCGATGCGGCGCGCTCGCGCTTCGTGGCCCGGCTGATGCGAGAGGACGCGGGGCCCGGCGAGCCCGAGCCCTTCGGGCTGAGCCACGACGACGTGGCCTACGCGGTGGTGCCTCCGCTGTCGCCGCTCGACGTGGTGCTGGTGACCGACGGCACCAACCTGTTCCTCGAGGCGGCCCTGCTGGTGCTCGACGATCACGTGCGGCTGACGGGGCTGAGCCCCCAGGCCGCGCGCGAGGGCGCGCCGGAGCTCGACGAGGCCGACGTGGTGTTCTTCGACACCGGCGGCGAGCCCCTGCCCACCACGCTGCCCGAGGCCCACGTGGTGGTCTTCGACCCGTGGCGGCACGAGAGCTCGCCGATCTCGATCGCCAAGAAGGCCGACGTGGAGCGGCCGTTCCTCACCGAGCTCGACCGGGACCACCCGGTGCTCCAGCACGTGGTGCTCAAGGACGTGAACCTCGCGCGCGGGACCACCTTTGTCACCGAGGCGGGCGACCAGGTGCTGGTGCGCAGCATCGGCGAGCCCATCGTGGTGCTGCGCGATGGAGAGCACGCCACGGTGGCCTTCGGCTTCGACCCGCGGCAGAGCGACCTGCCGATGCGCACGGCCTTCCCGATGATGGTGGACAACCTCATCCGCTACTTCGAGCAGCGCGAGCCGGGCTTCGTGGCCAGCGTGCCGGTGGGGGCCCACCGCGAGCTGGCCCTGGCCGACCTGGGCCTGGCCCCCGAGGGGGTCGGGCGGGTCACCGTGAGCGGGCCCGAGGGCTCGCGCGAGCTGCCGGTGGAGCGCGGCCGCTTCCGCCTGCGCGCGCTGGTGCCCGGCTTCTACTCGATCGCCGCCGTGGATGGGCCGCTGGCCGGGGCCTCGGTGGAGCTGGCCGTCAACCAGACCGACCTGCACGCCTCCGATCTCCACGACCGCATCGAGGCGCTCGAGCTGCCGCAGGCCGCCCAGGCCGAGGCCGCCCCCGAGCCCACGCCCCTGCCCTCCGGACCGCTGTGGACGCTGGTGATGCTGCTGGTCGCGGGCCTGGTCGCGCTCGAGTGGGCCACCTACCACCGGAGGGTGACGGTATGAAGGCGCTGCTGCGGCTGCTGGCCCGACCCGCGGTGCAGGCGGCCCTCGCCCTGGCGCTGGGGCTGGGCGCGGTGATGCTGCTGCTCGCCTACGGGCCGCAGCCGGGCTCGATCACGGTGCCGCTGCCCGCCTGGCTGGCCGAGCGCATCAGCGACACCGGGGAGCGCGACGCGGTGCTCGCCCACCCCGAGGCGCTGTGGCTGATGCCCACCGCCGTGTTGCCGCTGCTGCTGGTGGTGCTGCGCAAGACCCTGGTCGACCTGCCGCTGCACCAGCTCGCGCTGCAGCTGCTGGCCCGGCTGGCGCTGCTGCTGGCGATCGCGCTGGCGCTCACCCTGCCCAGCCTGCGCAGCCCCATCCGCGGCAAGACGGTTGTGTTCGTGGTCGACGTGTCCGACAGCGTGGACGACGACCAGCTCGAGCACGCCCGCGCGCTGGTGGCCGAGGGCCTGGCGCAGCTCCGGACCGAGGACGAGGCCGAGCTCGACCGCGAGGATCGGACCCGCCTGGCCCTGGTGACCTACGCCGAGCGAGCCTACGTGCACGAGGTGGAGGACGAGGTGGAGCTGGGCCAGGCCCTCGCGCGACCCGAGGGAGAGGGCCTGGGCAGCGACCACGCGGGGGCGCTGCGGCTGGCGGCGGCCCTGGTCGATCCCGACACCGAGGGGCGGATCGTGCTCGTCACCGACGCCACCGGCAGCCTGGCCGAGCGGGAGGACCTCGCGGTGGCCTCGCGGGAGCTCGAGGCACGGGGCCTCGCCCTGCACACCCGCAGCTTCGCCCCGGCCGCGCGCGAGGACGTGCTCGTCGACGCGGTGCACCTGCCCGACGAGCTGCGGGTGGGCCAGACCTTCGAGGTGCGGGTGGATCTGGTCTCCACCGCGCGCCGCACCCTCACCCTGGTGCTCGAGCAGAACGGCAAGCCCAACGAGCTGGCGCCCTCGCTCGAGGTGGCGCTGCGGGGCGGGCCGCAGCAGGTCACCCTGCCCGCCCGGGTCACCGAGGCCGGGCCGGTGGTGTTCCGCGCCCGGCTGCTCACCGAGGGCCTGAGCGAGGCCGACAACCGCAGCCCGCTCAACGACGAGGCCGCGGTGGCCGGCGAGGTGCGAGGGCGGCCCCGCGTGCTGCTGGCCGGCGACGGGGCGGGCTCGGCCCTGGCCCGCGCCCTGCGGGCCGATCACCTCGACGTGCAGACGATCGATCCGGCCGAGCTGCCGCAGACCGACGAGGCGATGCGAGCCTTCGACCTGGTGGTGTTCCACGACCTGGCCGCCGGCCGCGTGGGCCCCGGCGCCCGGGAGGCCCTGGTGCGCTACGTGGAGGAGCACGGCGGCGGCTTCATCATGATCGGCGGCGAGAATTCCTTCGGGGTGGGCGGCTGGGGCGGCACCACCATCGAGCGCCTGCTGCCGGTGCGCTTCGAGGGCGAGCGCCAGCGCGAGCAGCCCAAGCTGGCCCTGGTGCTCGTGATCGACAAGAGCGGCTCGATGAGCTCCGAGGACAAGCTCGACCTGGTCAAGGAGGCCGCCCGGGCCACCGCGCGCACCCTCGATCCCACCGACGAGATCGGGGTGATCGCCTTCGACTCCAAGCCCACCGTGCTCGTGCGGCTGCAGCCCTCGGCCAACCGCATCCGCATCGCGGGCGACATCCGGCGGCTCACCTCGGGCGGCGGCACCAATGCCCTGCCCGCCCTGCGCGAGGCCTACCTGCAGCTCGTGGGCAGCAACGCCCTGGTCAAGCACGTGATCCTGCTGTCGGACGGGCAGAGCCCCGAGGGGGGCATCGACGCGCTGGTGGGCGACATGCGGGATGCCGACATCACCGTGTCGAGCGTGGGGGTGGGCGCGGGCGCGGGCAAGGACCTGCTGCGCCGCGTGGCCACCCGCGGGCGCGGCCGCTTCTACTACAGCCACGACGGCACCGACGTGCCGAGGATCTTCAGCCGGGAGACCCGCGAGGTCACCCGCAACGCGGTGGTCGAGCGCTCGCTGCTGCCGCGGGTCGCCAAGAACGTGCAGGCGCTGCGCGGCCTGGACTTCGCGCGGGCGCCGGGGCTGCGCGGCATCGTGCCGGTGAAGGCCAAGCGCATGGCCGAGGTGCTGCTGCGCACCCACGAGGGCGACCCGCTGCTGGTCCGCGGGCGTCGGGGCCTGGGCCGCACCGCCGCCTTCGCCAGCGACGCCAAGGCCCGCTGGGCCGCGCGCTGGCTGACCTGGAGCGGCTTCGCCAAGTTCTGGAGTCAGATCGCCCGCGACACCATGCGCCAGGGCGCCACCCTGCTGGGCGGGGCGCGGATCACCCTGAGCTCCGCGGCCGAGCAGGGCGCCTACCGGGCCGTGGTCGACGTGGAGGCTCCGCAGGGCTTCGCCAACGATCTGGTGGGCGAGCTCGAGATCATCGATCCCAACCTCGCGGCCGACGATCCCGCCCGCACTCGCACCCTTCCGCTCGCGCTGTCGGCCCCGGGTCGCTACGAGGCGGAGCTGCGGGACATCGACAAGGGGCAGCGGCTGGTGAAGGCCAAGCTCTACGACGAGACCCAGACCCCGCGGCGGCTCGCGGCCGAGGCGGTGGCCCAGGTCTCGGTGCCCTACCCGGCCGAGCTGTCGCCGGGGCAGCTGCGGCCCGACCCCGCGTGGCTCGCGGAGATCTCGGCCGGCACCCACGAGGGCGAGGTCGAGCCGCTGCTCTCGGCCGCAGGGGACGCCGGCGGGCGAACCCGCGCCAAGCCGCTGTGGCCCCTGGTGCTGTGGGGGCTGGTGGTCCCGTTGCTGGTGCTCGATCTGCTGCTGCGGCGGGTCGCCCTGGGCAGGAGGCGCGTGCTGGCATAGCAACGATATTTCGTTGCTGCTTCGTTCCACCCCACCCCTCTTGGAGCCAATCGCTCTCGGACCCGCGACCGGCCCGCGGGACGAACAACTGGTCATCACCGCCACCGGTTCGACGGGAGACAGCGTTTTCGACCGACATCAGGGGCAATCGACGACGACGCTCCAATCTCGTGCGCAGGCCCATTCCCCTTGGATCCAGGGATCCATGCATGGGTAGGTCTCCGACCTCCCGCGACCTGAGCGAGAGCCTGCCGACCGAGCCCACTCGGCCGCACGTCCACCGATGGCGATCGCTGCCCCCTCGATGACGAGGAGGGACCCGAATCGGTCTAGTCGGGAGCATCCGAGGCCACGGGATCCAAGCTCGATCCAAATGCAGCCGACCGTCCCCATCATTGGCGGTCTGCCGCTCGTCGGTTCCCTCCCAGGCTTCCTCCGCGATCCGCTCGCCACTCTCCAGCGGGCGGCCGCCGATTCGGACGTGTCTCGTCTGCGGTTGGGCTTCGTCGACGCGGTGACCCTCCATCATCCCGAGCACGCCGAGCACGTCCTGCGCAAGCACCAGCGCAAGTACACCAAGGACGGCCCGCTGTGGAGCTCGGTCCGGAGCCTGGTGGGCAACGGCCTGCCCGCCAGCCAGGGCGACTTCTGGCTCCGGCAGCGACGGATGATGCAGCCGCAGTTCCACCGGCGGGCCCTCGAGGGGCTCGCCGGGCTCGTCGTCGACGCCATCGATCGCTCCCTCGACTGGGACGAGGTGAGCACGGACTGGGGCGTCGTCGACCTCGGGCCGAGGATGCCACTGCTCACGATGCAGGTCGTGTCGGCGGCCATGATGGGCTCCAGCGTCTCGCCCCAGCAGGCCGCGCTCGTCGGACGGGAGCTCGGCTACGCCACGGAGCACATGTTCCGCGCGATGCTCACCGACTCGCTGCCGCGCTGGCTTCCCATGCCCGGCCGCCGCCGCTTCGAGGACGCCGTGCAGAGCCTGCGTCGCATCGTGGGGTCGATCATCGCGGATCGACGCCGACGCTCCGACGGCTCCGACGACGATCTGCTCGCTCTGATGATCGCCGCCACCGACGAGGACACCGGCGAGGGCATGACCGACGAGCAGCTCCTCGACGAGACCCTCAGCCTGTTCCTCGCCGGCTACGAGACCACGGCGACGGGCCTGCAGTGGGCGCTCCAGCTGCTGGTGGACCACCCCGAGCACCTGGGCCGGCTGCGGGAGGAGGCGGATTCCGTGCTCCGCGGGTGCCTGCCGCGCTTCGGCGACCTACGCCGCCTGCCCTACGCCCGCTGGGTGATGCAGGAGGCGCTGCGCCTGTACCCGCCCGCCTGGTGGATCCCGCGCACGGCCCTCGAGGACGACGAGATCGGTGGCTACCGCATCCCGGCCGGCTCGATGGTGGCACCGGTCACCTACACCATCCACCGCAACCCGGCGTTCTGGGCTCGACCCGAGCGCTTCGACCCCGAGCGCTTCGACCCGTCTCGGGCGGCGCAGCGCCACCCCCTGGCGTGGCTGCCGTTCGGGGCCGGCCCACGCCAGTGCATCGGCAAGGAGCTGTCGCTCATGGAGGCCACCTTCGCGCTGTCGTTGATCGTCCAGCGCTTCGAGCTCGCATCGGTGGGTCCCGCCCCAAGGCCGCGCTTGAACATGGTGCTGCGACCCGAACACAGCGTCCGACTCCTCGCACGACGCCGCCCCCCTCGACGTCGCGCCGCCACGCTCCCCTGGTTTCCCTCCAGCGACTCGTCGTCTGCAATGACGATGTAGCAGCGTCCCCCACCGGTCCGTCCCAACCCCTCGACCCGAGAACCAATGTGGGTCATTCACGGGCTCCGAGCCCACCCAAGCGCTATGTTGCGAGCACCCACCATGCGAGCCGCCACTCCCCTCATCGGCGGTCTCCCCATCGTCGGCGCCCTCCCCCGGTTCATCCGCGACCCGTTCTCCCTGCTGCGGCGCGCTGCCGCCAAGGGTGGCGTATGCCGCATGAACCTCGGCTTCCTCGATGTGGTGACCCTGCACCACCCCGATCACGTCGACCACGTCCTGCGCAAGCACCAGGGCATCTACACCAAGGACGGTCCCTTCTGGGACTCGATCCGTAGCCTGGTGGGCAACGGCCTGCCGGCCAGCCAGGGTGCCTTCTGGCTACGACAGCGACGCCTGATGCAGCCGCAGTTCCACAAGCGACGGCTGGAGGCGATGACTCGCTCCATCGTCAAGGCGATCGACGGGGCCCTGGCCTGGGGTGACGTGAGCGAGGACTGGAAGGTCCTCGAGGTCGGCGGCCGCATTCCGCGACTGACCATGAACGTCGTCTCGTCGGTGGTCTTCGGGGCCGCGACCTCCCAGCAGGTCGCCCACGTCACCTTCGAGGAGCTCCGCTTCGCCATCGACCACATGTTCCAGGGGATGCTCGCCGACAAGCTGCCGCGGTGGATCCCGATGCCCGGGCGCGATCACTTCCGCCAGTCGGCCGCCCGACTCCGTGCGGTGGTGGACCGCTTCATCCAGCGACGACGCCGCTACCTCGACGACGGGGGTGACGACCTGCTCGGCCTGATGCTCCACGCCCGAGACGAGGAGACCGGCGAGGCCATGTCCGACGAGGAGCTCCTCGACGAGGCGCTCAGCCTGTTCCTGGCCGGCTTCGAGACCACCGCCAACGGCCTGCAGTGGTCCTTGTACTTCCTCGCCAAGAACCCCGAGTGCTTCGCGCGACTGCGGGCCGAGGCCGACGAGGTGCTCGCCGGTGGCCTCCCCACCTTCAACGACGTCCGGCGCCTCGCCTACGCTCGGGGAGTGATGCAAGAAGCCCTGCGCATCAATCCCCCCGCATGGTGGCTGCCGCGGGTGGCCTCCGAGGACGACGAGATCGACGGTCACCGCATTGCAGCGGGCACTCTGGTCGCCCCCATCACCTACACCATCCACCGCCATCCAGACTTCTGGCCCGACCCCGAGCGCTTCGATCCGGCACGCTTCCTGCCCGAGCAGGCCGCCGGGCGCCATCGCTTCGCTTGGGTCCCGTTCGGCGCGGGGCCCCACCAGTGCATCGGCCAGGAGCTCGCGCTCATGGAGGCCACGATGGCCCTCGCCATGTTCGCTCAGCGCTACGAGCTCGAGTGGGCCGACTTCGAGTGTCGGCCCAAGATGTCCACGGTGGTCGTCCCCAACCGCCCCGTTCGAGCCAAGATTCGACGGCGCCCCGGGGTCGATGCGCAGCTCTACACCGCTGCGCCCGTCTCGGAGTCGTCGAGCGCCTGGAACCTGTAGGCGCCCCGACGACACGACCGGCTCGAGAACGCTCCGCTCGCCCGGCCGCTCCGCCCCGAGGGAGGTCTGTCGCCTCGATCTCGGCGTGCTCGCTCCGGTGACGCTCCACCCCGACCACGTCGATCGCCCCGTCCGAACCAGGATCCGACGCCGTCCAGGGGCCAGCGCCGACCTCTACGCGGCCGCATCCTCGACGACCATGAGCCTGTAGGTAGCACCACCACACCTCCCACCGGCCTTCCGCTTGGCCCGCTGGCGCCGACCCGGCACCATGGATCTCGTGCTGCCGTCGTCCTCGTCGATCACCTCTTCCGAGACGGTGACGGTGCTCGACGGTGCCTTCCCGCGATCGGAGCCCCACGACGACCCACCGCCCGCGCCCGGCACCGAGCTGTCCCGCTACGTGGTGCTCGGCCCCCTGGGCCGCGGGGGCATGGGCGAGGTGCTGCGCGCCTACGATCCCCGCCTGCACCGCGAGGTCGCGCTCAAGCGCCTGCGCTCGGGGGTGCTCGAGGAGGGGGCCGCCGAGCGGCTGGTGCGGGAGGCCCAGGCGATGGCCCAGCTCTCCCACCCCAACGTGGTGGCGGTCTACGACGTGGAGCGCCTGGAGTCGACGGTGCTGCTGGCCATGGAGCTGGTGCCCGGCCAGACCCTCGGCCGCTACATCCGCACGCGCTCGCCCTCGTGGCAGGAGATCCTGCAGGTCTTCGTGCAAGCGGGCCGCGGCCTCGCGGCAGCCCATGCGGCCGACCTGGTCCACCGCGACTTCAAGCCCGAGAACGTGCTGGTGGGAGACGACGGCCGGGTGCGAGTGACCGACTTCGGCCTCGCCCGCCCGGTGGGCGACCGTCCCTTCTCCGAGGGCGCCCCCGCGGCCGCCTCGATCTCGGGCAGCCACGCGAGCCTGGCCTCCACCGTGACGCAGGCGGGAATGGTGATGGGCACGCCGGTCTACATGGCCCCAGAGCAGCACCTGGGCCGCGAGGCCAGCGCCAAGGCGGATCAGTACGCCTTCTGCGTGTCGCTGTGGGAGGCGCTCGTGGGCCGACGCCCCTTCGTGGGCGACTACCAGCAGGTCGCCGCCGCCAAGATCCACGGGCCCCCCGAGTGGCCGACGGGCTCCGCGGTGCCACGCCGCGTGGTCGAGGCCATCAACCGCGGCCTCGCGATCAAGCCGGCCGAGCGCTGGCCCTCGATGGAGGCCCTGCTCGCGGTGCTCGACCGCGACCCCGCCCGCGTCCGCCTGCGCCTCATCACCGGCGCCGCGCTCACGGTGGCGACGCTGGCCACCGCAGGAGCCGTGGCCGGCTGGTGGTCGCGCGCGCCCCCGGTGTGCGAGGGAGCGGCCGAGCACCTCGAGGGCATCTGGGACGACGCCCAGCGCGATCGCGTGGCCCAGTCGATGCGCGCCACCGGGGTCGAGTACGCCGAGCCCACGATCAGCGAGGTCACGCGCCGCCTCGACGAGCACGCCGACGCCTGGGTCCTCGCCCACACCGAGGCCTGCGAGGCAACCTCGATCCGCGCCGAGCAGTCGGCCGCGGTGCTCGACCTGCGCATGGGCTGCCTGCGGCGACGCCTCCACAGCCTGGGGGCTACGGTGGAGCTCCTCAGCGAGGCCGATGCGACGGTGATGGAGGACGCGATCCCGATGGTGGCGGGGCTGCCCTCGCCGGCCGCCTGCGCCGACATCGACGCGCTGCAGGCCGCGGTCCCGCCCCCCGAGGATCCGAGCGTGGCCGAGGCGGTGGATCGGGCCCGCCGCGAGCTGGCCCGGGCCAAGGCGAGCGCCAGCGTGGGTCGGGAGGACGAGGCCCGCTCGATCCTCGACGCGATCCCACCGACGGCTCGCTCCTACGGACCGCTCGCGGCGGAGCTCGATCTCACCCGCGGCATGGTGGCCCTCGACGGCCGCCGCTATGACGAGGCCGAGCCCTCCTTCGACGAGGCCTACCTGCTCGCCCTGCGCTCGGGAGACCACCGGACCGCGGTCGAGGCCATGGCCGCCCTCGCCTTCACCGTCGGCGTCCGGCGGATGCGCGAGGCCGAGGCCATGCTGCTCATCCGCACCGCCGAGGCCATGGCCGAGGACATCGGCAGCCCCGAGCTGCACGCCGTGGTGCTCAACGACATGGGCGGGATCCTCCAGGCCAACGCGCACCATGCCGATGCGATCGAGCGCTTCGAGCAGGCGCTGGCGATCCAGCGCGAGCTGCTCGGCGAGGGCCACCCCTCGACCACCGCCACGATGACCAACATCGCCCTGTCGCTGCAGGAGGCCGGCGACTACCCGCGCTCACTGGAGATCCGCCACCGGGTCCTCGAGCTCGAGCGCGGCTACCTGGGCGATGAGCACCCGCGGATCGCCCGGCTGCTCCACATCATCGGCAACAGCCTGCACCAGCGGGGCGACTACGAGGCCTCGGTGGAGCACCTGGAGCGCGCGCTCCAGATGCGCCGCAAGCTGCTCGGGCCTCAGCACCCCGAGACCGCGCACACCATGGCGAGCCTGGGCCTGGCCCAGAGCGCCCTGGGCCGCCACGCCGAGGCCGAGCGAAACATCCGCGAGGCGTTCGAGATCCTCGAGCGCGAGGTGGGCATCGAGCACTACGAGGTCATCGACACCCTCACCAACCTCGCGATCGTCGTGGATGCCCAGGGGCGCTTCGAGGAAGCGCTGGCCCTGCACCAGCGCACCGCCGACGCGCTCGAGCGGGTGATGGGCCCCGAGCACCCCCGCACCGCGGTCGCGCTGAGCAACACCGCGGGGGAGCTGGTCAGCCTGCGCCGCTACGAGGAGGCGCTCCCGCTCGTCGAGCGGGCCATCGCGATCTTGCGCGAGACCAGCGGCCCCGAGCACCCCCACCTCGCGGTGTTCGAGGGCAACGCCGGCAACATCCTGCTGGGCCTCGGTCGCCTGCCGCAGGCCGAGGAGCGCTTCCGCCGGGCGCTGCCCGTGATGGAGGCCGCCTTCGGCCCCGAGCACGTGTACGTGTCCTACGGCCTGGTGGGGCTCGGCCGGACCCTGCTCGCCCAGGGCCGGCGCGAGGAGGCGCTGCCGCTGCTGCGCCGCGCGGTGGAGCTGCAACGCCAAGACGGCGTGTCCGACAGCGACCGCGCCGAGGCGCGCTTCGCCCTGGCGCAGACCCTGCTCCCCGACGATCCACCGCGCGCGGTGGAGCTCGCCACCGAGGCCAAGACCCTGCTGCAGGGCGCTGGCCCCGGTCACGCTCGCGACCTCGCCGACGTCGACGCGTGGCTGGCCGCAAACGGCCGACGCTGAGCCCGAGCCGTCCCGCGCTTGTGGGTCGCCGAAGGTCCGTGCCACCCTCGCGCCATGCTGCTGCCGCGCCTCGTGGCGGGGCTGGGAGCGCTGGTGCTCCTGGCCTGCGAGGTCTCCACCCCGCCCGCCCAGCCTCCGCCCAGCCCCTCGCCCGCGGCCGATGCCCCGGCGGTGGGCCCCGGCCTCGAGCCGGATCCCACGGCCGAGCCCGGCCCGCCCCCCGAGCCCCCGTGGCCCACCGCGGCCGGCCTCGCCTACCGCGAGGTGGTGCTCGGCACCGCCGACGCCGAGCAGGCCCTGCCGATGATCGTGGCGATCCACGGCCTGGGCGACACCCCCGACAACTTCCGCCACCTGCTCGACGAGTTCCCCGAGCCGGTGCGCCTCATCCTCCCCCGTGGCATCGATCCCACCGAGGGCGGCGGCTGGTCGTGGTTCCCCATCCGCGCCCGTGATCCCGACGTGGAGGCGCTGGCCCAGGGCATCGCCCACGCGGCCGATCGCATCGCCGCCGGGGTGGAGGAGCTCCGCCAGCAGCGACCGACGGTGGGCAAGCCCATCGTGACCGGCTTCTCCCAGGGCGGCATGCTCAGCTTCACCCTCGCCGTCCAGCACCCCGAGCTGTTCGGGCACGCGGTGGCCATCGGCGGCTGGCTGCCCCCGCCGCTGCTGCCCGCCGAGGATGCCAAGCCCGCGAGCTTCCCCCCCATCGACGCGTTCAACGGGACCGACGACAAGGCCGTGGCCTACGAGCCCACCGCCCAGGTGGTGCAGGCCCTCGACGATCGCGGCCTCACGGTCCAGCTCCACAGCTACGAGGGCGTGGGGCACATGATCACCCCACAGATGCGCCGCGACGTCTTCGATCGCCTGAGCGATGCCGTCGCCGACGAGCGCCGCCGCAAGCCCCGACCATGAGCACCGACGATCCCAAGCCCGAAGAGCCCACCCGACGCAAGCTGCGGACCTTCCCCGGCCTCGATCCCCACCGCATCATGCACCCGTGGGACGTCAAGGCGACGACCACCCTGGGCAGGGTGCCGGGCCTCGAGCTGGCCACCCGCAAGATGATGGAGTACGGGCTCGAGAAGCTGTTCTACCTGGAGAACACCGCGGACAACGTGCGGGTCACCGACAAGATGTTCCCGCGGCTGCACCGCTACCTGCAGTGGGGCTGCAAGATCCTCGGGGTCGAGGAGCCCGAGCTGTACGTCAACATGGAGCCGGTGCCCAACGCCTACACCTACGGGCACACGCGCCCCTTCATCGTGCTCACCTCGGGGCTCGTCGATCTACTCGACGAGCAGGAGCGGCTGTTCGTCGTGGGCCACGAGCTGGGGCACATCAAGTTCGGGCACGTGCTCTACACCGTGCTGGCCGAGAACATCCGAGTGGTGATCGACATCATCGGCCGCGCCACCCTGGGGGTGGGCTCGCTGCTGGGCACCGGCCTGGCCCTGCCCCTGCTCGACTGGTACCGCAAGGCCGAGCTGTCGGCCGACCGCGCGGCGCTCTTGTGCGTGCAGGACAAGGAGGTCGCCTTCCGCAGCTTCATGAAGCTCGCCGGCGGCTCCCGGGAGATGTTCGCCGAGATGGAGGTGGGCGAGTTCATGCGGCAGATCCGGTCCTACGAGGAGGCCGACGAGTCCACCCTCAACAAGATCTACAAGGTGTGGCTCACCGCGTTCCGGACCCACCCCTTCCCCATCATGCGGGCCAACCACCTCGATCAGTGGATCGAGAGCGGCGAGTGCAAGGCGATCACCGGGCTGGAGCTGTGAGCCCGGCCAGGCGCAGGCCGACCACCATCAGCAGCTGGAACGCCCCGCAGGCCACGAACAGCCCGGGGAAGCCCAGCGCCTCGAGCAGCGAGGGCGCCGCGGGCACCACCGCCGCCCGCGGGAGGTTGTACAGCGCCATCAGCACGGCGAAGTGGCTGGCCCGCAGCGTGGGCTCGGTGGCGTCCATCAGCCGCGCGTGCAGGCCCACGGTGAGCACGGCCGTGATCACGCCCTGGATGGTGACGAAGACCATCATGAAGGCATCGCTCGACCACAGCGCGGGCACCAGGCCGAAGGCGACCCACAGCGAGCCCAGGCCGCCGCTGGCCAGCGCCGCGCTGCGGCCGTGGCCCAGGCGATCGACCACGACCGTCGCCGCCGCGTAGCCGAGCAGGCTGACGACCAGCAGCAGGGGCACCAGGGTGGTCGACATGCGCTCGACCGACCAGCCCAGCTCCTGCACCCAGAACTCGGCGGCCACGGCCGAGGTGAGCACGTCGGCGCTCATGATCACCGCGGTCAGCACGGCCACGCGCAGGGCCCCGGGTGTCCGCAGCAGCGCGAGCAGGGCGTCGAGCAGCGAGGGACGCGTGGCCCCGCGCCCTGCCTCGACCCGCGGCAGCCAGTGCGGCAGCCCGGCCAGCAGCAGCATGATCACCGCCTGGGCCCACAGCGCGGCCGCCATCCCCCGCGAGGCGACCAGCATGCCCAGGGCCAGGCCGCCGATCCCCTCCGCGCCGAGGTGGTGGCCGCCCAGCAGCACCCCGTTGGTCAGCCCGCGCTCGGCCGGCGGCACCAGGTCGATGACCAGCGCGTCGGTGCTCACGTCCTGCAGCGACATCGCGGCGTTGAGCAGCAGCCACAGCCCGGCCACGGTGCGCGGAGCCGCGACCAGGCCGTCGCGGGTCGCCAGCGCGATCAGGCATGCGCCCATCACCACCATCGCCCCCGTGGCGAAGCCACGCGCCCGCCCGCTGCCCAGGCCGCCGAAGCGATCGAGCACCGGCCCCCACAGCAGCTTGAAGACCCAGGGCAGGCCCCCGAGGGCGAGGATCCCCGTCTGCTCGGTGAGCGACACGCCCCCGGCGGCCAGGGTGGGCACCAGGATCCAGGCCCCGAAGCCGAAGACGATGCCCTGCGCGACGTAGAGCGACCCGAGGATCGCCAGGCGACGGGCGCGGTGAGGCGCGCTCACGGGGAGCACTATCCCGCATCGCCCCCGCCCCTGCACGCGCCGACCCGGGAGCGCCCGATCCTCGGTATCGTTGGGCATGGCCTTCCCCTTCCTCCGCCCCTCCCCGCGGTCGTGGTCGCGCTCGCTGCCCTTGCTCGCGAGCGCCTGCCTGCTCCTCGCCGTCGCCTGTGGTGACGACGGCGGCTCGGAGACCGGCGCCGAGACGGGACCGAGCGGAAGCAGCAGCGGCGGCGAGGAGGGCTCGACCAGCAGCGGCAGCACCGGCAGCGTGGTGGACGAGGGCTCGTCCACCGCGATGGGCTCCGAGTCCTCGGGCGATGGCTCGAGCACCGGCGCCCCCACGGAGGATCCCAGCTACCCGCGACCCGAGGGCGGCTGCCCCGGCGGCACCGTGCCCGTCACCCTGCCCGGCGCCGAGCTGTGCGCGCCGATGTGCACCGGGGCCGACGATGCCTGCCGCATGCCCGCCACGGGCGATGCCGTGCCCCAGTGCACGCCCTTCCTCGGCGCGGGAGGCAGCGGCGATCCCTGCGATGCGATGACGCCCTGCGTCGCGCCGGAGGTGTGCGGACCCGAGGGGAGCTGCGGCGAGGTGGCGTTCTGGGCATGCCAGCTCGCCTGCGACGCGGGCCAGAGCTGTCCCGACGGGATGAGCTGCTCGGGTTTCGGTACCTGCGGCTACTGATCACGCAGCGGCTCGCGCCGAATTGCCGCTCGTCTCGACCTGGCCGCCTGCCCGTGGAGCAGTAAGCTGGCCGGGCATGAAGCCTCGCTTCCTCCCCCTGCTCGTCCTCGCCCTTCCGCTGTCGGCCTGCCCCAAGAACCCGGAGCCCGGCCCTTCGGCCGACCCCGCCCAGACCGCGCCCCTTCCCGACGACGGGACGCCGCCCGCCGACTCGGCCCCGCCGCTCGGCGACGAGCCCAGCGATCGCCCCCAGCTCACCGCGCAGGAGTGCGAGGCCAAGGGAGGCCAGGTCGTCGGCGACATCGGCGATGGTGCGATCCACCGCCCCGACTATCGCTGCGCCGACTCGGGCCAGGCTCCCGTGGGCGACATCGTGCAGCGGCCCTCCGACGACGGGCCCGTCGCGGTCGAGGGCTCGGTGTGCTGCCCGCCCGCATCGTAGGCCCGCCCGGCGGCGCTCCCCGACCCGCCGGCCCCGCGTCGTCGCTCACGCCCGGTCTCGACGGCGCCCCATCGAGCGCAGTCGCACCCACCAGGTCAGCGCGCTCTCCCGCAGATCGTCGAGGAAGGTGTACATCACCGGCACCACCAGCAGGGTGAGCACCGTGGAGGTGATCATCCCGCCCACGAGGGTCTTGCCGAAGGGCCCGTAGGGAATGCCCTCGCCGGTGGGCTCGCTGAACGCCAGCGGCAGCATGCCGCCCACGGTGGTCAGCGCCGTCATCATGATCGGCCGAAAGCGCAGCCGCCCCGCCTGCACCACCGCCTCGGTCCGCGACAGCCCCTGCGCCCGCGCGCCGTTGATGAAGTCGACCAGCACGATCGCGTTGTTCACCACCACCCCGATGAGCAGCACCATGCCGATCCCGGCCAGCGCGTCGACGTTCTCGCCGGTGAGGTAGAGGAACCAGTACACCCCCACGAACGACAGCGGGATCGAGGGCAGCACCGACAGGGGCAGCACGAAGGACTCGAACAGGAAGCCCATCAGCAGCAGGATGAAGATCGTGCCCAGGCCCAGCGCGCCGCTCAGGTCGCGCTGCATCTCGTCCACGCGGCGGCTCTCGTGGTCGGCGTCGAAGCTCAGGCCCTCGGGCAGCCGGTAGCCCTCGAGCACCTTCTTGAGCCGGGCCACCGTGGCGGGGCGATCCTCGGGCTCGAGATCGAGGCGCACCAGCGCGCTCACCCGCTTGTTGAAGCGCTGCAGGCTGGACTCGCCCTTGGTCACGCGCCGGTCGGCGAGCACCCCGATGGGCACGCGGTCGCCGGCCCCGGTGGTCACCGGCAGGTTCATCAGGTCGCGCACGTCCTCGCGATCGAGCTTGCGGTAGCGGATGCGCACGTCCACCTCGCGCTCGTCGGTGTGGAAGCGCGGCAGCGGGGCCCCGCGGATGGTGTAGGCCACCGTGTTGGCCACCACCGTGGCCGGTACCCCGAAGCGCTCCGACATGTCACGCGAGAGCGTCAGCGACAGCTCGTCGCGGCTGCGCTCCTCGTTGCCGGTGTCGTGGACGCCCAGCACCCCCTCCACCCGCAGCAGCGCCGCCTCGAGCTCGTCGCGGGCCTGCTGCACCTGCTCGTGATCGCTGCCGTAGAGCGCCACCCGGAAGCTGTCGTCACGGGCCCCGTCGCTCTGGGCGAGCTGCGAGGTCTTGCGCCAGCCGGGGCGCTCGGGCAGGCGCTCGACCACCGCGCGCGCCATGTCGTCGAAGGAGGGCTGGCCGGGCTCGGGGTCGTCGAAGAACACCTGCACCTCGCCCTTGTCGGTGCCGAAGCCCATGTAGTGCCCCTGCACGTGCAGCTCCTCGGCCTCGTCGTCGAGCAGCGTCTCCAGCCCGCGGAAGAAGGTCTTGGCGTCCTCCAGGGTGGTATCGGAGGGCATGGTGTAGCGCACGGTCACCCGCCGCGTGCCGAAGCTGTCCCCGTTCACGCAGCGCACGTTGGCCGCGGGCACCACCATCGAGACCAGCGCGAGCAGGGCCGCGATCACCACGTCCATCCGCCGGCTCAGCGAGCGCCGCAGCAGCCGCGCGTAGCCGCGGTTGATCCGCCCGAAGGTCGCCTCGTAGGCCCGCTCGAGCACCGCCTTCCACAGCACGTCGGCCCGGTACACCAGCCCGCCCAGGCCGTCGCGGCGGCGCAGCGCGGGCGCCTCCTCCCCCAGCGCGGTCACGCTGGCCAGCGGCACCAGCACCACCGCCACGAACAGGCTGGCCACCAGCGACACGCATACCGGCGTCACCATGCGGACCATGAAGAACTGCGTGGGGCCCTCCGACAGCAGCGCCGAGGGCAGGAACACCACGATGGTGGTCATGGTGGCCAGGGTGATCGCCAGCGCCACCTCGCCCGTGCCCTGCAGCGCCGCCGCGTAGGGGCCCAGGCCGCGGCGACGGAAGCGACCGATGTTCTCGGCCACCACCACCGAATTGTCGACCACCAGGCCGATGCAGATCATCAGGCCGATGAGCGAGACGAGGTTGATCGTCTGACCCGAGAAGTACATCACCGGCAGCGACAGGAACAGCGACAGCGGGATCGCCAGCGAGATGATGAGGGTCAGCCTCAGGCGCCGCAGGAAGAACAGCAGCACCAGGATCGCGAGCAGGCCGCCCTGTCGCCCCGAGTCGAGCACCTGCTCGAGCGAGAAGCGGATGGTGTCGCCCTGCACGAAGATCTTGCTGATCTCGAACTGCTGCAGCTCCGGGTGCAGCGAGGCCTCCTCGATCGCCTCCTTGATCGCGTCGCTCACCTCCACGGTGTTGGCCTGCGACTCCTTGACCACCGCCAGCACCAGCGAGGGCTGCCCGTTGTAGCGATCGATGCGCTCCTCCTCGGGCGGGCGCAGCTCCACGTCGGCGATCTCGCGCAGGCGCACCCCCGCGTCGTTGACGATGAGCGCACCGATCTCGTCCACCTCCTCGAACGAGGCGAGCGAGCGCAGCAGCACCTTGCCCTCGCGGTCGATCACCGAGCCGCTGGCCATGGTGAAGTTGGCCCGGCCCAGCTTCTGCACGAGGTCGACCACCTCCACCCCGGCCGCGTCGGCCAGCGCCCGGTCCACCTCGATGAACACCTGGGGCTTGGCGTCGCCCCACAGGTTGACCACCCCCACCCCGTCGATGCGCTCGATGGGGCGGACGAGGCGACGCTCGATGATGCCGGCCGGGTCGGCGATGTCCTCGTCCCAGACGATCGCGTAGAAGACCACCGGCAGCGAGGCACCCGACTCCTTGCGGATGAACACCTGCTGCACGTCCTCCGGCAGGTCGGAGCGCACCCGCGAGACCCGGTCGCGGACCTCGCGGTAGGCCACGTCCATGTCGGTCTCGGACTCGAACAGCAGCATCACCCGGGAGTTGCCCGCGCTCGAGACCGAGGTGATCTCGTCGATGCCCGGCGTGGTGGAGACCGCCACCTCGATGGGCAGGGTGATCTTCTCCTCCACGTCCTTGGCCGTCGCGTCGGGGTACGGCACCGACACGCTCATGAACGGGGGAGAGAAGCCCGAGGGGATCAGCTCCAGCGGGATGCGAGCCAGCGCCACGAAGCCCAGCACGATGGCCGACAGGAGGACCATCATCATCGTGATCGGGCGGCGCAGGGACAGGCGCACGATCGCGGAGTCGGAGACCCCGGGCGTCATCGCGGGTCGCCCTCCTCGTCGGCGGGGTCGGGCTCGCTCGCGGGTGCCTCGCTCGCGGGTGCCTCGCTCGCGGTTTCCCCGGCCGGCGGCGCCTCGCTCGTGGGGCCATCGCTCGCAGGTGTCTCGCTCTCGCGAGCCACGGCACCGCGCTCCCCCCCCGGCTCGTCCTCGTCCTCGTGCTCGGGCACGAGCTGATCGGGACGGACCTGCGCCAGCTCCTGCTCGAGGCGCTCGCCCATCCGGCGCCCCGCATCACCGCGGCCGGTGAGGCGATCGACCGCCGCATAGAGCGTGGGGATCACCACCAGGGTCAGCAGCGTCGACAGCCCCAGCCCCGCGATCACGGTGATCGCCAGCGGTGCCCGGATCTCCGCGCCGTCGCCCATGCCCAGCGCCATCGGCAGCAGCCCCAGCATGGTGGTCAGCGTGGTCATGAGGATGGGCCGCAGCCGCACCCGTCCCGCCATCTCGAGCGCCTCGGCGGTGCTCATGCCGCGGGCCTTGAGCTGGCCGGTGTAGTCCACCAGCACGATCGCGTTGTTGACCACGATCCCTGCCAGCATGATGGCGCCCAGGAACACCACCACCGACAGCGGGATCTGGAGCCACCACAGCGCCCCGATCACCCCCACCATCGCCAGCGGGATCGTGAACAGGATGAGCAGCGGGTAGATCAGGCTCTCGAACTGCGAGGCCATGATCACGTAGACCAGGAAGATCGACAGGCCGAGCGCGAGGTACAGCGAGCGCGAGGAGGTCTCCCACTCCTGGCTCTGGCCGGTGACGGCGGTGCTGACCCCGTCGGGGGGATCGAGGCGGTCGAGCAGCCCGGCGATGCGATCGACCACCGTGCCCAGGGCCGCGCCCTCCACGTTGGCCGTGACCACCCCCACCCGCTGCTGCCCGATGCGGCGGATCTCGTTGGGCCCGCGCGAGACCTCGATCTCGGCCACCGCGTGCAGCGGCACCGGCCGCCCCTGCCCCGGGTTGACCACCAGCTCGCGCAGCTCGGCCACGGTGGCCTCCTCGGCATCGGCCAGCCGCACGCGCACCGGGATCTTGCGCTCGCCCCGGGTGTAGCGCGTGGCCTCGGCCCCCTGCACCTCGTCGCGGATCCGCTCGGCCACCGTGCGCACGTCGAGGCCCATGCGCGCCAGCTCGTCGCGGTCGTAGACGATGTGCACCTCGGGGCTGCCGGGGCGGATCGAGGCCTCCACGTCGCGCAGCCCCTCGATGCGCCGCATGCCCTCGGCCACCCGCGTGGTGACCTCGGCCAGCTCGTCGAGATCGTTGCCCCGCACCTCCACCTCGACCGGGGTCTTGAACGAGAACAGCACGGGGCGGGAGACCGCGATCGAGACGTCGGGCAGCCCCACCAGCAGCTCGCGGACCGCCCCCAGGGCCTCCTCCTCGCGGCGCTGGGCCAGGCCGCGGGTGGCCCCGGTGGGCAGCGCCGCCCCGGCGTCGCCCTCGTCGTCGAGGGTCATCCGCAGCCGGGCCGTGTGCTCGCCGCGATCGGAGCTGTCGCCCTCCTCGCGCTCGCTGCCCACGGTGACGGTCAGCGAGCGCAGGTGCGGCACCGACTCGAGCACCTGATCCTCCACCGGCTCGACCACCTCGTCGGTGTGCAGCAGCGGGGTGCCCACGGGCAGCCGCAGGTCCACGCTCAGCTCGCCCTGGTGCAGCTCGGGGATGAGCTCGGTGTCGAGGTGCTGCACCCCCCAGCCCACGAAGGCGAAGGAGCCGAGGAACAGCAGCACCACCACGATGCGGTTGCGCAGGCACCAGCGGATGATGGGGGGGTAGGCGGCCTGCAGCCCCTCGAGCAGCTTGCCGAACGCCCACAGCGGCGGCCGCACCACCAGCCCCACCGCCTTGCCCACCAGCAGGACCACGCCCAGCACCACCGCCAGCACCAGCACGATCACGGTGAGCAGCAGCTTGCCCAGCAGCTCGAAGGCCAGGTGCAGCACGAAGCGAAACAGCGCGTAGGGCAGCCACACGATCCTCCACCAGCGCTGACGCACCCCGCGGAAGTGCTCGGCCAGCTCGGACGCCGACGACCAGCGGATCCAGCTGCGCCCCAGCCCGCGCAGCACCCCCACCCCGCCCGAGGCATCGCCGGCGGCCAGGCCCGTGCGCGAGGCGAGCATGGGGATGAGGAACAGCGCCACCGCCAGCGAGGCGAGCAGGCTGAACACCACCGCCAGGCCCAGGTCGCCGAACATCTGGCCGGCCACCCCCTCCACGAACACCATGGGGAAGAACACGGCGATGGTGGTCAGCGTGGAGGCGAACACGGCCGAGCCCACCTCCTGGGTGCCCCGCAGGGTGGCGGTGACGAGGTCGTCGCCCTCCTGCCGACAGCGGTGGATCGACTCGAGCACGACGATCGAGTTGTCGACCAGCATGCCCACACCCATCGCCAGGCCGCCCAGCGACATGATGTTGAGTGAGACCCCGGCGATCGACAGCGGCGCGAAGGTGATCAGCACCGAGACCGGGATCGACAGCGCCACGATGATGGTGCTCCGCAGGTCCCGCAGGAAGAAGAACAGCACCAGCACCGCGAGCAGGCCGCCCACCACCGCGGTGCTGCGCACCTCGTCGATGCTCGACTCGATGAAGCGCGAGCGATCCGAGGCCACCTCGATCACCGCCCCGTACTGCTGCTCGATGCGGGGCTTGACCCGCGCCTCGAGCTTGTCGCGCACGGCGTGGGCCATCTCCACGATGTTGGCGTCGGCCTCCTTGTAGACCTCGATCTCCACCGCCTCGCGGCCGTCCACGCGGGTGATGACCTCGCGATCCTTGTAGCCGGGCTCCACCCGCGCGATGTCCCGCAGCCGCAGGTCGCGGCCCTGCCGGCTCATCACCACGATCTCGCCGATGTCGGCCAGGTCGCGGAACTCGTTGACCGTGCGCACCAGGTAGCGGGTGCGACCGTCTCGCATGGTCCCGCCGGCGAGGTTGATGTTCTCGGCCTCCAGCCGGCGGATGACGGTGTCGATGCCGATCCCGGCGCGACGCAGCTTGCCCTCGTCGAGCTCGACGTGGACCTCTTCCTCGAGGCCGCCCTTGATCTTGACCGCGGCCACGCCCTCCACCGGCTCGATGAGCCGCCGGACGTCGCGCTCGGCCACGCGGCGCAGCAGCTTGAGCCCGGCCACGCCCTCGAAGCGCTCGCCCTCCCCGCCCAGCGACAGCGTGAGCACGGGATCGAGGGTGGGGTCGTAGCGCAGGATCAACGGCTGCTCCACGCCGTCGGGCAGGTTGGGGCGCACTGCGTCGAGCTTCTCGAGCACGTCCTGCCCGGCCTCGTCCATGTCGGTGCCCCACGCGAACTCGAGCACCACGTCGCCGTAGCCCGCCCGCGAGACGCTCTCGATGCGGACCAGCCCGGTGACCACGCCCAGCATCTCCTCGAGCGGGCGCGACACGTTGTTCTCCACCTCGGCCGGCGCGGCCCCGGGGAACTCGGTGCGGACGGTCAGCTTGGGGTAGCTGATGTCCGGCATGAGGTTGATGGGCAGCAGGCGGATCGAGAAGCCGCCGAACACCATCACCGCGAGGAACACCATCAGCACCGCCACCGGGCGGGTGGTGGTGAAGCGCAGCCGCGAGCGCCGGGTCTCCTGCTCGCGCGAGGCCACGGGAAGGGCTCGGGGGGCGCCGTCCTCGTCGCCCGGCGGGGGCGGAGCGGCGCTGGCGGTCATGCCCCTCCGGCGGCGACCTCGGTCGCTTCCTTCGCCTCGCTGGCCTCGGCCGGCTTGGCCTCGGCCGGCTTGGCCTCGGCCGGCTTGGCCTCGGGCCCCTCCACCGGGCGGCCGCTCTCGTCCACCCGGGTGATGAGCCCGCCGTCCTTGAGCCCGGCGTGGCCGGCCAGCACCACCTCGTCACCGATCGCGACGCCCGCGAGGACCTCGGCGTTGTCGCGGTCGCTCAGGCCCAGCTCCACCTGGACTCGCTTGACCCGATCGCCATCGGCCACGAACAAGAACGGCTGCTCCTCGTCGTAGACCAGCGCCTGCTTGGGCACCAGCGTGGCCGAGGGCCGGGTCTCGGTGGTGAGCGTGACCTCGGCGTACATCCCGGGCAAGAAGCCCGTCTCCCCGCCGACCAGCTCCGAGGGCAGCCCCACGGTGAGCTTGACGGTGCCGGTGGTGGCGTCGACGACCGGCGCGATGCGACGCAGGGTGCCGATGCCCTGCCGGCCGCGGGCGGCCTTGCCCACCACCTCGGCGTCCTGGCCCACCTCGAGGCGATCGAGCTCCTTCTCGGGCACGAACACCCGCGCCACCAGGGTGTCGAAGTCCACGATCGAGAGCACCTGCGCCCCCGCGGTGACGAAGGCTCCCTCGGAGGCGAAGCGCTCGGTGACCGTGCCCGCGAACGGGGCGATCACCCGGGTGTTGCGGACGTCGCGGCGGCGGTCGGAGACGTCGAGCTGGGCGTTGTCGAAGGCGAGCTCGGCCGCGGTCAGCTCGTCCTGCGAGGCCACGCCGCGATCGAACAGCCGCCGCACCGTCTCGAGGTCGCGCTTGGCCTGCGACAGCGAGGTGGAGGCGCGCTCGAGACCGCTGCGCTGCACGTCCTGCTTGATCCGCGCGAGCAGCTGGCCCTCCTTCACGTCGTCGCCCTCCTCGAAGGACAGCTCGGTGATGCGGCCGGTGGACTCGGCGTGCACGGTGACCATGCGCTCGGCCTCGATGGTGCTCGTGGCCTTGATCTGGGCGCTGATCTCCCCCTGGGCGACCTTGGTGGTCACCACGGGCGTGGGGACCTCCTCCTCGTCCTCCTTGCTCGAGCCACGATCGGACGCATCGGCGCGGCCCATCGGGCCGCACGCGGTGACCATGGGCAGCAGCAGCGCCCCGAGCAGAACGGCGGCGCGAGCACGGGGGAGGCGAGACGAGGACATGGGGATCACCGAGCGCTCGGGCGCTGGCATAGCACGGGGTGCGACACGCGCCATCTCCAACTGGCGGCAGCCCCCGGTTGGACACCGCGGCCGGAGATCAGGTGTCAACCTTCGCTCCGGCCGCTGCGTTGCCTCTTGGTCGGCCCCGTGGGCCGGCACGGGCTCAGAGCAGGTCGCCCAGCGGGGTGTAGTCGAGGCCATGGGCCTCGGCCACGGGTGCGCACACGCACGCGCCCTTGTAGGTGTTCAGCCCGCGCGCAAGGTGCACCGAGCCTCGGGCCGCGGCCTCCACCCCCTGTCCCGCCAGGGCCAGGGCCCAGGGCAAGGTGGCGTTGGTCAGCGCGGTGGTGGAGGTCTGCGGGACCGCCCCCGGCATGTTGGCCACGCAGTAGTGCACCACGCCCTCCTCGATGAAGGTGGGATCGTCGTGCGTGGTGGGCCGGCAGGTCTCGATGCAGCCGCCCTGATCCACGGCCACGTCGACCACCACCGAGCCGTCCTCCATCGCGCGCAGGTGCTCGCGGGTGACGAGCTTGGGCGCCGCGCCGCCGGGCAGCAGCACCGCGCCGATCACCAGGTCGGCCCGGCTCACCTCGCGCTCGATGGTGCCCGGAGTGGAGTAGAGGGTCTCGATGCTGTTGCCGAAGACGTCCTCGAGGTAGAGCATCCGATCGGCGTTCACGTCGAGCACGGTCACGCGACCGCCCAGGCCGATGGCGATGCGAGCGGCCGCGGTGCCCACGATGCCGCCGCCGAGGATCACCACGTGGCCGCGACGGGTGCCGGGGATCCCCCCGAGCAGCAGGCCCTTGCCGCCCTTCTCGCGCTCGAGGCAGGCCGCGCCCACCTGCGAGGCCATGCGCCCGGCGATCTCGCTCATCGGCCGCAGCAGCGGCAGCGCCCCGCTGTCGTCGGTGATCGTCTCGTAGGCGACGCCGCTGACCTTCTTGTCGAGCAGCTCGCGGGTGAGCTCGGGGAACGCGGCCAGGTGCAGGTAGGTGTAGAGCACCAGGCCCTCGCGGAAGTAGCCGAACTCCGCGGGCAGGGGCTCCTTGACCTTGATGACCATGTCGGCGGCCCAGGCATCGGCGGCATCCTTGGCGATGGTGCCTCCGACCTCCTTGAAGCTCTCGTCGGAGAAGCCCGAGCTGATGCCCGCGCCGGTCTGCACCTTCACCTGGTGACCGGCCGCCACCAGCTGCCTCACACCTTCGGGGTTGATCCCCACGCGGTACTCGTGGGTCTTGATCTCCTTGGGGACACCAATCAGCATGCGGAATCGATCTCCTGGTGGCCGGAAGGCTACCGGGCAAGCAGCGCCTGGGCCACCTGAAGAAAGCCCTCCGCCTCGCGCCCGTCCGTGACGTAGGTCGGCAAGGCGCCGAAGGCCTCGCGCTGGGGCGGCACGTCGGCCGTGCCCACCGTCACCCCGAAGCGCCCGGCCACGAACAGGCCCTCGTCGTTGGGTGCGTCGCCTATCGTGAGGATCGTCGCAGGGTCGAGGCCGTGATCGGCCGCGAAGCGCAGCAGCCCCTGGCCCTTGTCGGGCGGACGGGGGGTGAGGTGCACGTGCACGCTGGACCAGACCATGCACACCCCCAGGGCCTCGGCCGCGGCCCGCAGCCGCAGCAGCTCCGGCACCTGCCGACCGTCGCGCTCGTAGGCCACGTCGCCCAGGCGGAAGGGGTGATCGGCCGCCAGCCGCAGGCCCGCCCCGTGCTCCTCGTCGAGCCGCCGGCCCGCCGCGCGCAGGGCCTGGGGATCGGTGGGCTCGGCCAGCCACCGGGGATCGCGATCGGGGACCACCTCGAGCAGGCCGTTCTCCGCGATGGCTCGCTGCACGCCAGGGAGATAGCGGCACAGCCCCAGCACCTCGCCCGCCGGCCGGCCGCTCACCGGCACCACGACCAGCCCGGCCTCGGCCAACGCGGCGATGACGCGAACGACCTCGGGGTCGAGCGCCCCGTCGCGCGTCAGGGTTCCGTCGACGTCGGTCGCAACCACGCGCACGGGCGCGAGGCGACGGGCACGCTCGCCCGGGTCGAGGCGCGAGAGCACGATGAGCACGGAGGGATCGGACATGGATCGGACCTCGGACGAGCCGGCGCAGCCAGCCCCGGCGACGGCGAATGGTGGTAGTGTGCGCGACTGGTACTGCAGATGCCGCTCGATCTCCAGCCCGGGGACGTCTACGCCGGCACCATCAGGATCCACCGCATCCTGGGCGTGGGCTCCTTTGCGCGGGTCTACGAGGTCGAGCACCCGGGCTACCCCCGGCGCCTGGCCCTCAAGCTCACGCGCGAGCCGGTGCGCTCGGGCGAGCAGGCCCAGCGGGCGCTCCGCGAGATCACCATCCTGCGCTCGCTGACCAACCCGCACGTGGTGCGCACCTTCGACTGCGGGCTGCGCCCCGACGGGCACATCTACCTGCTGATGGACCTGCTCGTGGGCGTGTCGCTCGACGAGTGGCACGACTTCGGCGAGCCGCTGCACCCCGCAAAGGCGGTCACCATCGTGCACCAGGCCTGCCTGGGGCTGGCCGAGGCCCACGCCATGGGCGTGGTGCACCGCGACGTGAAGCCCGAGAACATCTTCATCGAGCGCGACGGCAAGATCAAGATGCTCGACTTCGGGCTCGCGCGCTCGTGGGACGGCTCGCCGGTGGTCGGCACCAACGCCACCGAGGCCCACATGGTGGTCGGCACCCCGCACTACTCGCAGCCCGAGCAGCTGCGCACCCGGGTGCTGTCCCCGGCCAGCGACGTCTACAGCCTCGCCACCATCCTCTACGAGCTGCTCAGCGGGCGCGCGCCGTTCTTCCCCGAGCACACCCTGCCCGAGATCCGCGAGCGGCTGCGCAACGACCCCACCGAGTGGCTCAAGGCCCACGCCCGCACCGAGGCCACGCCGCTGCGGGAGCTGCCGGGCTGCGAGCACCTGCCCGACTCGCTGGTGCGGGGCGTGGCCCGGGCGCTGCACAAGGATCCCGACGCCCGCCCGCCCAACGCCGGTGCCTTCGCCAACGTGCTGGGCCTGGTGCTCCACCGCGACATGGACATCCCGGTGGCGGCCAAGATGCGGGTGCTCAATCCCGACGACACCGTGGTGGAGCGCCTGTTCCTGCCCGGGAGCTATCGCATCGGCAGCGGGCGTCGCTGCGAGATCAAGCTGCGCGACGACGCGGTGCCCCGCGTGCACGCGGTGCTCGAGTGGAGCGGCGTGCCCAACCGCCCCCACCTCCGACCGCTGCACGACGACGGCACCGTGCGGGTCAACGACGTGGTGATCGACACCCCCGTGGAGCTCGGCCAGTACGACGAGTTCTCCGTGGGCGAGACCCGCATGGCCGTGGTGATCTAGTCAGCGCGGGCTCGGGTGCGGCGGGCCGAGGACCTCCGCTGCCGCGGTGACCGTCGTGTGCACGGGCGGCCACCGCGGAGGGAGAGTGCCTGTCGGGGCGAGAGGATTCGAACCTCCGACCTTTCGGTCCCGAACCGAACGCGCTACCAGACTGCGCTACGCCCCGATCGGGAGCGGGCTTCTAGCAGGCGGCACACGGGCTCGTCAAGACGCCCACGCCCCGGCCCCACGGGGTGCCAGGGCGCTCCGAGGCGGTCCCGCGCGCTCCGGGGGCCCTTGGGCGGGCTCGACGGCCGCCCACGACCCGCTCAGTAGCCGCGACGAGGCTCGCTGCTGCCGCCCCGGCCGGGCAGCATGCCGCGGATCCACGGCGGCCCGTCGGTGAAGAGGTGATCGCGGACGGCCCGTGCGGCTCCTCCCACGCCCCGCGGGAAGGCTCGCATCACCACGTCCACGTGGCCCTCGTCCGATTCCACCCCGTGCACCGTGACGAACGACGACACCAGCCCCAGCACGCGGCGGGCCACGCGGTTCTTGCCCAGCGCGGGGTGCTTCATGAGATCGATGACCAGGCGATTGCCGGAGGACTCGCCGAGCAGCCGGCTCAGGCCCGGCAGGTGGGCGGCCAGGTTGCCGCTCTTGGTCAGATCGAGGGCTCCCGACTTGATGAGCGCGGCCACGGGCGACTCGCCGTCGCCGAGCACGGTCATCTTGGTGCCCTCGAGCCGGACCTCGAGCCGCAGCTCCTCGGCCGACATCCGGATCCGCTCGATGTAGAGGATGGTGACCGCGCGGACGGCCGTGCCCATCAGATCCACGGTGGCCCCGATGCGCAGGCCGGGCGGACGCGGATCGATCTCCACGTCCTTGGGTCCCCCATCGCCGCCTTGCGAGGCCAGGTATCGCAGCCCCGCGATCGGAACGCCGAAGCGCAGGCCCATCGCGTTTCGGAGGACCCGCATCAGCTCGTCGGGGTGAGCACGGAGGAATTGGGCGGCGGCTCTGAGCAGGGCGTCCCGAGCTTTCATCGTGCTCAAGGATACACCCGAGGACCGCGATTTTCGCCGGTCCCCGACTCGCGCGACGCGTGGCCGTGACGCATCTGCGGGATCACGGCCTTCGAACGCGAGCAGGGCCGCCACGCTCGCGTGACGGCCCTGCATCGAGACCGAAGAGGAGGGCCGTGCCCTCGACGCGGTCTACAGGTCGTAGGGGCGCACCGTGCTGCGGTTGTTGCCCTGGCAGCGCGCGATCGCGGCCTCGAGGAGCTGGTGCACCTTGTCGGAGACGGCTTGGACGAGCTCGCCATCACTGCGCAGGCCGGCCTCCTTGATGACCTCCTTTACCTTCGAGCCGACGACGACGATTTCCTTGGGCTTGGACGCTTTGGCCATGATGTCTTTCGATCCTGAGCGAGTACGCTGAGTCGTGGTGGTGTGTTCGCGGGGCCGGAGCCCCGGCTTGCTTCGTGGGAGTGGGAGCGGTCGCCTTACCCGCGGGGGCCGCGGGGCGCTCAGCTCGGCTCGGACGATAAACCCGCGCAGACGGGCTTGAAAAGCGAAAAACCGACCCAAGCCCGCCAAAATTCGCGTGCTAGGGCGGGCCACCGGTGTGATCTCGGCCCCCCCGAAGGGGTCATCGATCCCACCGTCACCCCCGGTCGGCCGGGGAATTCTTGGCGAGTTCGATCACTACCCGGACCGCTCGGAGGCGTGCTCCCAGGCGGCCAGGCGGGCCTCCGCCCGGGGCCCGCGAGCGGAGGCGACGAGCGTTCTACGTGTAAAATCATCGAGTTCGAGGCGTAGCTCGAGCTCCAGGGCATCGTCGGGAGGCTCGGCCCACAGGTCGGCCCACTCCACCACGAGCACCTGTGAAGGAGTGGTTCCAGCTTCGGTGAGGGCGGTCAGACCCAGCGCCTCGAAGGCGGCGGAGCCGATCGATGCCCCGAGATCATCTTCGGCGAGCCGGAAGAGATCCACATGAGCCAGGGGCCGCGGCCCGTCGTGGTGGAGGCAGAGGTTGTACGTGGGGCTCCGCACTCGATCGGGCCGTCGCACCCCCAGGCCCTGGGCCAGCGCCCGCACGAAGGTGGTCTTGCCCGCGCCCATCGGCCCCCGCAGCAGGAGCACGTCGCCGAGCTCGAGCCGCTGCCCCAGGGCGCGAGCCACCGCTGCCAGCTCGTGCTCGGCGAGGCCGCGAAGCTCCATCGTCGGCGCAGCTTAGCCGAAGTCGAGCGTGCCGCCCCAGCGCCGGGCTCGCCACCGTGGTGAATCCGTTGCCCGACGCGCGACCACGGTGTACGCATCGGGCCGTGCTGCGGGCCCGGAGCCACGTCGCCGCCCTCGGGGTCGGCGTCGCCGAGCGTGCGCGGAGGTGCACCCTCGGCGCGGCGCTGCTCGTGGGTGGCGCGACGGGCCTCGCCTGCGGTGAGGCTCCCCCCGATCTCGGCACTCCCCTGCCCGAGCCCACGCAGGCCCTGCGACCGCCGGACCAGCGCGGCCCGATCCCCGAGGCCTCACGCATCGTCGACTACGAGCTCGAGGCTCGCTACGACGAGACCGAGCACCGCATCGACGGACGCACCCGCATCACCTGGCGCAACCACGGACCGGCTCCCGTCGATCGGATTCCCTTCCACCTGTACATGAACGGGTTCCGGGCCCAGGACACCGCGTGGATGCAGCAGGGCCGGGGCAGCCATCGCTCGTACGGCCAGGACCCCGAGGCTCCGTGGGGCTACATCGACATCGCCTCGGTCGAGCGCCTGGGGAGCCTGGGCAGCGACGGCAACGCGGCCCGCACCGAGCTCCGCCATGCCGAGCGGTCCGAGCCCTCGCTGATGGACGTGTGGCTCGACGCGCCCGTGGCCCCCGGCGCGGAGGTCCAGCTCGAGCTGGTCTTCACCACCCACCTGCCCAAGGTCTTCGCTCGCACCGGCTACTCCGGGCGCTTCGTGCTGGCGGGGCAGTGGTTCCCCAAGCCGGGCGTGCTGATGCCCGACGGGAGCTGGAGCGCCCACCCCTTCACCGTCTACAGCGAGTTCTTCGCCGACTTCGGGCAGTACGAGGTGCAGCTCGACCTCCCCGCCGACCTGGTGGTGGGGGCGTCGGGGATCCTGGTGTCGCGCGAGGAGGACGGGGACCGCCAGCGGCTGCGCTACCGCGCCGAGATGGTGCACGACTTCGCCTGGACCGCCGGCACCGATCTCGTCGAGGCCTGGGCCGAGCACGACGGCATCCGCATCCGCGCGCTGGTGCCCGAGGCGCGAGCCGCCGACGCCCCGGTCCACCTACAGGCGCAGCGCGCCACCCTCGACAGCATGCAGGCGCGCTTCGGCCCCTACCCCTGGTCCACGATCACCATCGTCGATCCTCCCCCCGGGGCCTCCGGCGCGGGCGGCATGGAGTACCCCACCTTCTATACGACCACGCAGCTCCGCCCGATACCGTCGGTGCTCCGCCGCCTGGGCTTCGACCACCGCGTGGGGGGCGAGTTCACCACCGTCCACGAGTTCGGCCACCAGTACTTCCAGGGGCTGCTCGCCTCGAACGAGTTCGACCAGCCCTGGCTCGACGAGGGGCTCAACACCTTCTCCAACTTCCTGGTCTACATCGACGAGTACGGGCCCGACGACGCCGACGGACCGTGGCTGCTGCAGGTGGCCGGGAACCCGCTCACCGTCTACGACGGCCTGCGCCTCGACAACGGCGGGATCGGGCCGTCACAGCCGATCGACCTGCCCGCCGATCGCTTCTCCCCGCTGGTGAACGCCTACGACTCGGTGACCTACCGCAAGACCGCCGCGATCATGATGACGCTGCGCCGCCTGGCGGGAGCCGAGCCCTTCGATCGGGCCATGCGGACCTACGCCGATCGCTTCCGCTTCCGCCATCCCACCGGGGCCGATCTCGAGGCCACCCTCGCCGAGGAGCTCGGCGATCGGATCGTGCTGGGTCGGACCGCCGATGGCCGACCGATCGAGCTGAGCCTGGCCGACTACTTCGAGCAGGCCCTGCGCACCACCCGTGCGGTGGACTTCCGCGCGCACGACATCGTCAACCGCCCGCGGCTGGGCGACGCGGGCTGGCACCGAGACGAGCACGGCGAGCTCGTGGGCGGCGATCCCCCCGAGCCGCGCAGCGCCGACCTGCCCGACGACGAGGTCGAGGGCGTGGTGGTGGTGCATCGCCGCGGCGAGTTCGTGGTGCCGGTGGAGATCGAGGTCCAGCTCTCCGACGGCACCCGCGAGCGCGTGCTGTGGGACGGGACCGGGCGCTACCGGGTGCTCACCTGGCCGGGCCGCCGCGTCCGCGCCGTCTCCATCGATCCCGAGGGCCGGCTGGTGCTCGAGACCCGGCGCTACGACAACACGCGCTGGGCCGAGGGCGAGCACCCGCGCGCCACCATGCCCGATGCGATGGGCCAGCTCGCCGAGGCATCGAGCCTGGCCGTGCTCGGAGGCCTGGGCCCATGAGCCGCGTGCTGGGCGGTCTGTTCCGCGTGCTGCGGGCCCCCGGCCTGTGGCTGGGGCTGTGGCTGGGCGTGACCGCGGTCGCGGGCCTGGTCGGCATCCACATGCGAGCCGTGGTCGCGGCCACCCTCGGTCCCTTCACCGCGCTCGACCTGGACCACGTGTTGTTCAACACCTTCGACGTGGTCCGCGATCACCCGGCGCTGGTCTCGGAGCTGATCGTCTCCGTGGTCGGCAGCGCCACCCTGGGCGCGCTGGTGTGGACCCTGCTCGCGCCGCTGCTCATCGCTCGCCTCGCCCAGCCGCGCTCGTGGTCCGAGCTCGGCGGCCGAGCGTTCTCCCGCCTGCCCACGGTGCTGGTGCAGTCGCTGTGGCACCTGCCCCTGCGCCTGCTCCTGCTCCTCGTGGTGGGCCTGTCCACGCGGACCCTGCCGCCGCTCGTCACCTGGTCGGCGCTCGGCCTGGCGTGGCTGGTGGCCGGCGTCGCCCTCGACGCCACCCGGGTGGCGGTGGTGGAGCACGACGCGGCCCCCTGGCACATCCGCTCCGCCTGGCGCGGGCTGGTGCGGGCGGTGCGACGCCCCGGCCTGCTCGGCCCCTGCGTGCTGCTGGGGATCGGCCAGCTCGCGCTCACCGCCACCATCCTGTGGCTGGCGCTGGCCGGCTTCGGGCACGCGTCCCCGTGGCCCGCTCGTTTGCTGGCCCTGCTGGGCGTGGGGCTCGGCCTGTGGAGGATCGCCATCATCGTGCAGGATGCGGCCGATGATCCTCCGGCCGCCGCCTAGGCCGTGAGAAAAGCCGCACGATGCGGCATTTTGCCGCCTCCTGCCTCTGGCGCCCCCAGGGCGCGGGGCTATCCTTCGTGCGCAGACGCCGGACGCGCCTCGTGCCCGGATCGCCCCTGCTCGCCCATGAGCGTCCTTCCCGAGCCCTCGGCCTCCTCGGTGTCGGCCGATCCGTTGCGCCACGTCGCTCCGGTGGCCGACGACGTGGAGGCACGCCGAGCTCGGGCTGCGATCGAGAGCCGCCTGTTCTCCGGGCCCCCGCAGCCGGTCTGCGTGGGACGGTACCGCGTGGAGGGACGGCTGGGCGCCGGGGGCATGGGCGTGGTCTACCGGGCCCACGATCCCGAGCTCGCGCGCGACGTGGCGGTCAAGGTGATGAACGCCGATGCGGCCGGGACCAAGGACCCCGCCACGGCCCGGGCCCGGCTGGTCCGCGAGGCCCGAGCGATGGCCCGGCTCGCCCACCCCAACGTGATCCACGTCTACGACGTGGGGACGGTGGAGGACGGGGTGTTCATCGCCATGGAGCTGGTGGACGGCCGCAGCCTCTCGGTGTGGCTGGCCGAGGAGCAGCCCCCGTGGCGCGAGGTCCTGCACAAGGTGGTGGATGCCGGCCGGGGCCTGGCCGCGGCGCATGCGGCCGGCGTGATCCACCGCGACTTCAAGCCCGAGAACGTGCTGGTCGGCGAGGACGGACGCGTGCGCGTGGTGGACTTCGGGCTCGCGGGAGGACCGGCCGCGCTCGACACCGGCTCGCAGGAGAGCGAGCTGGACCGCGACACCGGTGATCTCCACGGCCCCTCGGGCAGCCTCACCCGCACGGGGACCCTGCTGGGCACGCCCAAGTACATGGCCCCCGAGCAGGAATCGGGTGCGGTGGCCAACGCCCGCAGCGATCAGTTCAGCTTCTGCGTCGCGCTCTACGAGGCGCTCTACGGCTACCCTCCCTTCGCCGGCGACACGATCTCGGAGTACCGCGACAACGTGCGGCGCGGCCGGGTGCTCGATCCACCGACGGGGACCAAGGTGCGCCCGTGGGTCCACGCCCTGCTGGTGCGCGGCCTCGCGATCGATCCCGCCGATCGCCACCCCGCCCTCGACCCCCTGCTCGACCGCCTCGAGGAGGCCCTGGTGGAGCCCGAGGCGGTCCGCCGCCGACGACGAC
This sequence comes from Myxococcales bacterium, assembly GCA_020633315.1. Taxonomy (GTDB): domain Bacteria; phylum Myxococcota_A; class Polyangia; order Nannocystales; family Nannocystaceae; genus Paraliomyxa. The sequence continues at coordinate 110,278 of JACKDV010000021.1, read as the reverse complement.
GCGCGCGGCTGCTCACCGCCATGGTGGGGACGACCGCCGTGCTGCTCGCGGTGGGCCTGGGCTGGTGGCTCGCACCCGACGATGCCCGCAGCGAGGTGATGGCCGCGACCACGGCTCCCCGCGAGACCAGCGAGCCCGGGGCGAGCCTCCCCGAGGAGCCGATCACCGCGCGCACCGTCGATGTCGTGGCCGATCCGCTGGCGCCGCTGCCCGACGAGCCCGAGCTCGACGAGACCACCGGGGGCGCTGACTCGGAGGATGGCGGAGGGTCCGATCTCGCGACGCCTTCGTCGGTAGCCACGTCGACCACGGGCACCACGGGCCCGGGGCCGAGCGAGGCGACCACGGGCGCCGCCGCGAGCTCTCGCTCTCGCCGCAGGCGAGACGGCGGCACCTGCTACTTCCACCAGGATCGCTTCACCTTCCTGCAGCGCCAGCGTCGGTACGAGCGCTTCGTGCAGGGCAAGGACGGGCGCTGCTACGACTGCGACCGCGAGGCCCCGGACTACCGCCGCGCCCAGCTCAGCCCCTCCGACTGCAGCCGCTACTATCTGTGCGTCGGCACCAGCGAGGACCAGTGCTCCGGCTGAGCTCGTGGTGGCGGGCGCTCGCCGTGCTGGTGGTCCTGCTCGGGCTGCCCGGCGAGGCCGCGGCCGAGCGCTACGGCGTGGTCACCCTCGACCTGCGCCCCGAGGCCGGCGACGTGCCCACCCACCTGTGCGTGGTGAGCGAGGCCGCCAGCGATCGCACCCGGCGGACCCTCGGCGAGCTGCTCGCCGAGGCCCCCGAGCCCGACGCGGTGGCCGGGCGCAGCTCGTGGCGGGTGCTGCCCGAGCTGTGGGGCGGCGACGAGGCCTCGTCCCAGCGCCAGCGCTGCTCGGATGATCCGCTGGGTGATTGCCGCCCCCGCGTCGAGCTACCCGAGGGCCTGGGCCGCGCCAGCGAGCTGCACGTGGCCTGCACCTCCGACGACCTCGCCGCCTCCGAGGCCGCGCTCGACCCCCGCCCGCTGTTCATCCTGCTCGAGCACCTCGAGGGCTCCCCGCCCGCCATCGATTCCGTGCGCCTCACCGGAGGGATCGCCACCATCGGCGTGCGGGCCGACCTCGAGCAGGTGGTGGTCACCGCCCGCAGCCTGGGCGGCCACTACCTGCCCCACCCCCGCAGCGAGCGGGGCTCCGAGGAGGGACGCACCGCCGAGGGCGAGCCGGTGCGCAAGCTCGTGTCCCTGATCCTCACCCCGCGCTGCCACACCGTCGAGGTCACCCTGCCCCGCACCCGCCTCGAGCCCAGCGATCGCGATCGCCTCGCGGTGCGGGTCCACGGTGTGGACCTCAACGTGGGTCACTGCGTGGGGGCCCTCACCGGCACCGGCACCCTGCAGGTCCGGATCCCCCAGGCCCCCCTCGGGGTGGGCACCCTCGACATCGACCTCGCCGCCACCGAGAGCGGCAAGGCGGCCGCCCGCTTCGGCGCCCGCTGGGAGGGGCGCTGGCCCAGCTCGCCCTTCGCCCTGCAGTTCAACCAGGTCAGCTTCACCTGGCGCCGGCCCGAGTGCATCGTCTCGGCCGACGCCTGCCCCGCCGCCACCCTCGAGACCGGCACCACCTGCGTCCCCACCGTCACCCCCGCTGGCTGCGACTATCGCTGCCCCGGGGTGGTCGACGACTCGGCCCTCGACCTCGAGCTCCCCGTGGAGGTCACCTTCGAGAAGGAGCGCCCCACCCAGCGCTGGACCGACACCCTCGCCGCCAACGGCCAGGTCCTCACCAGCTACGTGGGGGCCGAGCAGATCTATCTGTCGGCCAACGTCAACGCCTGGGAGACCGAGGTCCCGGGCGCGCGGGTCACCGACGTGGAGATCTTCGGCGAGGACGGCGAGATCCACCGCTACGGCGTCACCCACGTCCCCAACCTCCAGCTCAAGGTGCCCGGGGCCTCGTGCGAGCCGATCCGCTTCCGGCCCCGCGGCGACCTCGACTACGACGAGGCGCTGGCCGAGGTCCGCGACGGAGAGATCGAGTTCGGACCCCCCGAGCGCACCGCCCGGAGGACCGCCTTCAAGCTCTACGTGGGGCTCGGGGGCGGGCCCGCGTGGTCGGACACCTTCGGGCCCAAGGACGTCCCGCCCGTGTACTTCAGCGCGCTCGGCCAGTTCGCCCTGCAGTTCCGCGCGCGCAAGCCCGGCTGGTCGCGGGTGGGCTGGGACCTCCGGGTCGGCGGCACCCTCGGACGCTGGGGCAGCCGCCTGGTGGAGGCGGCCGACGAGGACACCACCTCGACCGCCAACGACCCCGTGCGGGGCGGGACCACCACCGACACCACCGCCGACGAGCAGCTGCGGGCCTTCGGCTGGGCGCGGGTGATCTTCGAGCCGGGCTTGGTCGTGGCCGCGACCCACCGCATCGAGGTGGGCACCGGCTTCGGCATGGGCTTCTCGTTCCCCATCCGCCGCAACGAGGACCTCACGGGGGACCGGATCAACCTCATCTGGACCCCCTCGCTCGACGCTCGCTACAAGATCCGCCGCTGGGCCTCGCTGATGCTGCAGTTCCGTCCCATCTTCGGCGAGCGGGCCTTCACCACCACCCAGAGCAGCGACAGCACCGAGCCCACCGTCGACACCCAGCAGGCCAAGGCCCGCTCTCTGCTGGTGCTGTTCGGAACCGCCTTCTCCTTCTGACCGCGCCGCGCCTGCTCGCCGTGGTCTATGATCGCGGCCATGAGCTGGTCCAAGCTGGTCGAGAGGATCGAGAAGGCGGCCGAGGACCTCGCGGTCCTCGACATCCACACCGTCGTCAGCTCCTCCGCCGGCGATCCGCCGATCGTCGAGCTCTCCACCAGGATCGACCAGATCACCGGCGACATCGACAACCGCTTCACCGAGTCCACCTTCAAGCTCGACTACGGCGAGCGGGTGCTCGCCTTCCACGAGCGCCAGCGGGCCGAGGGCATCGCGATCCTCCAGCGCAACGTGGAGGTGATCCGCTCGCTGCTCGAGCTGGCCTGGGACGGCTCCCGCGGCGAGCTCGGGCGCGATGGAGGCTCGGCCGGCGGCAGCTCGGCCGGCGACTCGGGCCAGCAGGCCAGCGGAGGCGACGCGTAGTCGCCGGAGGCGGGCATGCCCAGGCCCGACATCGACACGCCCCTGCAGGGGCTCGCCGAGCGCCTGCTCACCCTGCGCGTGACCGTGGTGCTGTGCGAGGAGCTCGACGGGCACTCGCCCAGCGTGGACGCGGAGGCCACCCGGTCGGCCCTCCACCAGACCTGGAGCCGCTACCTCGACGGCCTCGCCCCCACCAAGGAGGCTGGGCCGCGGGCGCGGGAGGACGCCCCGAGCCCAGACGACTTCGCCGCCCTCGCCACCCGGGCCAAGCAGGCCTACGCCTCGCTGGGGGGCGAGGGCCCGGAGGGTCTGCGCTCCGCCGGTGCCGGCAGCATCCGCTCGCTCGAAGGGCGCCAGGCGGCCGCGGGCGACGGCACGTCCAGGGCGATCGTCCAGCGCATCATCGGCATGTGCGAGCAGCTCGCCCATGAGCCCGACGACGAGCTCGGCCGCCTCGAGCACCGGCTGCTCGTCGCCAAGGCGATGGCCCTGCGCACCGACCCCGTGCTGCTCGAGACCGAGGTCCACATCAACGGGGACGTGACCACCCGGCTCAACGGAGCCTGGCTCGACGAGGGCGGCGACCGAGACCACCGCACCCGCACCGTGCTCGAGCTGCAGCGCATGGGCGTGGATACGGCCGTGACCTGGTGGTCCAAGCTGGTCGACCTGCTCGCCGGAGCCGGCCGCACCCTGCTCGAGCTGGCCCTGAAGCGATGATCGAGATCTTCGAGGTCCGCGCCCTCGGGGCCGACGGGCGCACCACCATGGCCCGCACCTCGCTGCACCTCGACGGCAGCGTGACGATGCGCCTGCGCCCCGAGCTGCTCGGTGACGCCCCCGCGATCGCGCACCACCTCGCCGAGGTCGACGAGGCCCTCGCCCGGGAGCTCCGCCGGCTCCGTCGCGTGGACCAGGCGATGACCCTCGCTCGCCGGACGACCGAGGTCGGCCTCGCCCTGTGCACGATCACCTCGGCCTGGGAGGCGCTGCGCGAGCAGGCCACGGACGCCCTGCCGTGGGTGGTGGGGGCCGGGCTGTTCGGGCTGCTGCGGTGGCTGGTCCCGCCGCTGGTGGTCCGCGTCGGTCGCGGGTGGATCGAGCGTGCCCGCAGCCGCGAGCGCGCCGAGCCGTAGACGGCGGGCCAGCTCGTTCGCCCCCTCCGACCATCCGGCCAGGGGTGCGGGGCGCTCAGCCTTCGTCGGAGGGTCCGAGCTGCGCTCGCAGCTCCCGGGCCCAGCGGGCGAAGTCGTCCATCGTGCTGCGCAGCAGCGCGTCCGAGCCCGCGAGCTCGGCGATCACGGCATCGAGCCGCGCCCGCGCCCGCTGCAGGCGGCTCTTGACCGTCCCCACCGGGGTCTCGAGCACGTCGGCGATCTCGGTCACCGTCAGCTCCTCCCAGTAGAACAGCTCGAGCGCCACCTGCATCTCCACCGGGAGCCGCCGCAGCGCCACCAGCAGCAGCCGCTGCTCCTGGTGCTGGGCCACCGCCCGCGAGGGAGAGGCCAGGCCCAGGTCGGCCACCGAGCTCTGGCCGAAGGGCACGGGGCCGTCGCCGCGCTGGGTCTTGCGCAGGTACGAGTACAGGCGCTTGCGGGCGATCATGAACACGTAGGTGCGGAAGCTGGCGTCCCCCCGGAAGCGATCCTTGCCCTGCACCAGCCCCATGAAGGTCTGCTGGGTGAGGTCCTCAGCGGCGTCGTCGACCTTGTTGCGGAAGAAGCGGAACACCGACTCGAAGTAGCGCGAGAACAAGACGCGGCCGGAGGCCTCGTCGCCCCCGCGCCATGCCTCGAGCAGCTGCAGGTCGCTCGGCTCGTCGTCCTGCCCCGCCCCCATCGCTCGCTCTCCCTCGGGCCTAGAGCAGCCGCGCCCGCTCGAAGTGGGTCAGCCGCGAGAACGCCATGAAGCGCTCGTCGATCCGCTCGTGGGTCAGGCCCTTGAGGCGATCGTACGAGAAGCCCTCCACGCAGAAGCTGGCCATCACCGAGCCGTAGATCATCGCCGAGCGCAGGCTCTCGCCGGAGGTCTCCCCCACCCGCGCCAGGTAGCCCACGAAGCCGCCCGCGAAGCTGTCGCCGGCGCCGGTCGGGTCGATCACCTCCTCGAGGGGCAGCGCCGGGGCGCTGAACACGTCGCCGTCGTGGAACAGCAGCGCGCCGTACTCCCCCCGCTTGATCACCAGGCTCTTGGGCCCCAGCTCGTGGATCCGCCGGGCGGCCCGGACGAGGTTGGGCTCGCCGGTGAGCTGGCGGGCCTCCTCCTCGTTGATCGTCAGCACGTCGACCCGCTCGAGCACCTTCAGCAGGTCGTCGCGGGTGTTCTCGATCCACAGGTTCATGGTGTCGAGCCCCACCATCCGCGGACGCTCGTCCATCTGGTCGAGGACCTTGAGCTGGAGCGCCGGCACGATGTTGGCGAGGAACAGGTACTCGCTGCGGCGATACGACTCGGGCAGCTTCGGATCGAAGTGCTCGAACACGTTGAGCTGCGTGTCGAGGGTGTCCCGCTCGTTCATGTTGTCGTGGTAGCGGCCCTTCCAGCGGAAGGTGAGCCCGTCGGGCACGACCTCGAGCCCCTCGGTGTCCACGTGGGACGCCTGCAGGTCGGTGATGCTCTGCTCCGGGAAGTCCTTGCCCACGATGCCCACCAGGCGCACGGGGCCGAAGTAGGACGCGGCCATGGAGAAGAAGGTGGCCGAGCCGCCGACGCTGGTCTCGCGCTCGGCCTTCGGCGTGATCACCCAGTCGACGGCCACGCTGCCGACCACGACTACGGATGGAGTCTTTTCGATCATTCGTCTCGCTTTCGTTCCAGCACGTGCCCGATGATGAGGTCGAGGCGACGGCGCGCATCGACCCCGATGTGCTCGGGCGCGGTCATCAGGGCGTTCTCGACCGCCCGGGGATAGGGGAGCTCGGCCGTGGTCTGGGGCAGGCGCCTGGCCAGGCCCACCAGGGTCTGGCGAGCGCGCGCGATGTTTCCGGCCATCACCGCCATCACCGCATCGACGCTGACCTCTTCCTCGTGCCAGCAGTCGTAGTCGGTGGACAGGGCCAGCATCGCGTAGGCCATCTCGGCCTCGCGGGCCAGCTTGGCCTCCGGCAGCGCCGTCATCCCGATGATGGAGGCGCCCCAGCTCCGGTACAGGTTGGACTCGGCCCGGGTGGAGAACGCGGGACCCTCCATCACGATGCACGAGCCGCCGTCGTGGACGGTAGCGCCGGCCTCCCGGGCCGCCTCGACCACCAGCGCCCGCAGGCGCGCGTCGGTGGGATCGCCGAATTGCACGTGGCCGACGACACCGCCCCCGAAGAAGGTGCTGGCCCGCCCGCGGGTGCGGTCCACGAGCTGGTCGGGCACCACCAGGTGACCCGGCTCGACCTCCTCGCGCAGCGAGCCCACGGCCGACACGCACACCAGGTGCGTCACCCCGAGCTGCTTCATCCCGTGGACGTTGGCCCGGTAGTTGATCTCCGAGGGCAGGAAGCGATGGCCCACGCCGTGCCGGGGCAGGAACACCGCCTTGAGCGGGCCCCCCTCCCGCGGCAGGCTCCCCACCGTGTAGGCGGCGCTCGGCGGACCGAAGGGAGTCGCCAGCTCGACCTCCACCGCGTCGGCGAGCGCATCCATCTGATAGAGGCCCGAGCCGCCAATCACTCCGAGCACCAGGGTCTGCCGGCTCTCGGGAGCCGCGGGATGAGCGCTGCCTGCCATCGGCGACGGAGCATACCCCAATCGTCCCTGCCGGGAGCGACTCCCGCCCCCGGGGCCAGCGGCCGAGGTCTACTTGCGCTCGCCCACGAGGACGACGACGAGGAAGGTCTCCCCTCCTCCGTCCTTGGTGCGGACCACGCCCATCCCCGCCTCCACGTCGGGCATGGCCCACAGCTCCACGCCCGCGAGCGCATCGAAGTCGATGCTGGAGACGCGATGGACGTCGACCGCGGAGTACCCCAGCGCGAAGGCCTCCTCGTCGTAGCCATCGGGTGGCGGACGCCCCTTGCCCACCGCCTCGGCGTAGCGCTGGGCGATGTCCGCGAGCCCCTCGCTCCAGCGCACGGGCGGTAGCTGCTGCGCGGCTCGACGCTCGTCCACCTTGGCTCGCAGCCCGGCCGAGAGATCTCCAGCGGGCGCTCCAGCCCCGGGCTTCTTGTAGAAGTTCTGGGTGAGGAACACCGGGTGCGGGGCCCCGACCATGTCGGTCTCGGGCTCGCCCACCACCGCTCCGATCCCCACGTGGGTGACGTCGGTGGCGAGCACGTTCTCGCGGTGGCCGGGGCTGCCCATGAGGCTCTGGTGGATGCCCCGGGGACCGTAGCCGCGTGCGACGTTCTCCCGGATGACCGCGCCCCGCAGCCCCGCCCGCCCGAAGCGCGCGGTCACGTCCCCCGTGGTGGGCGAGACATGCCCGACGAAGCCGCCGTCGTGCATGTCCTTGCTGTGCCCCCACGCGACCGCTGCGGCATCGGCATCCCACTCGAGCTCGGGCAGGCCGCGAGCTCGTCGCTCCTCGTTGAGGTACAGGAAATTGGCCCGGGCGATCTGATCGGCGGTGACCGAGTCGTCGACCTTCTCGATCATCACCGAGATCCGCTCGGGCGGCGCGACCCCGCAGTACACCGGGAAGTTCGCCGCCACCTCGATGCCGTAGGGGCCATCGGCCAGGATCTCGACCTGGTAGGCACCATCGCCATCGGCACAGGGCAGCGCGGCCGAGAACCGCCCGTCGACCGAGACGCTGGTGGACAGCCGCTGCCAGTGCCCCTCGGGACCCACCACCTCCACCACCGGGGCGCGTCGGGGGCCCAGCAGACGCCCGGCCACGGTGAACGAGCCCCCTGCGGGCACCGACCGGGGCATCGAGTCGAGCCTCACCGCCAGCTCGAGCACCGCCACCATCATGCGAGTGCGCCCGTCGGGGAGGTGAGCCACCCCCACGCCGAAGGCCACCGGCTCGGTGGTCGGCAGCGAGCCCTTCACGGCTCCGACCAGGGAAGTGACCGCCTCCGCGCACTCCGGGATCACGGCGCGGTAGCATTCCTTGGGATCCTCGGGCAGCTCCACCACCGACAAGCGGGGGTGCGGATCGACGAGCCCGGACCACGCCATCAGGCCATCGACCAGCGACGGGGGAGCGTTGAGGCGATCGGGAGTGGTGGCCGCGAGCTCTCGCACCATGCGGCTGAGCGCGGGCAGGTGCTCCATGGGCTGATCGGCGAGGGCATCGGCGATCGCCTGCTCCACCGGGCCGAGCGCGTGCTGCACGGGCGCCCCGTAGGTCGTCGCCGGGGGAGCGCTGGTCTCGATCTCCAGGTCGACGCGCTCGATGCCCTCCAGATCCGCTCGACTGGGGACCTTGGTGTGCCTTCGGCCGCCCCCTCCCGATCCCGACGTGGAGGGACACCCGGACGCGAGCGCCAGCATCGACGCCACGATCAGCGCTCGCCAGGGAAGCTTGCTCATGGACCTCCCAGCTTTAGCACGGCCGCGTTCTCGGGCGCATGGAAGTCGGGCACCTTGGGAGGGCTGAGCGCCAGCCCCACCGCCCCGCCGCCCCGCGGTCGCTCGAAGCGGAACGCGTTGACGCGCAGCGTCTGCCCCGCCGACACCGGACAGGTCACCTCGGTGTGCTCGCAGATCTCGGTCCATGGGATCGCCAGCTCCACGCTCCAGCCCTGGTCGCGGTCGCTCCGCTCGTCCAGGGTTCCGCGCAGGTCCACGGCCGAGCGCCAGGCTCCGTTCCAGCTCGGCTCGCCCTTGCGGTAGCGCTCGAAGCGGGCATCGAAGACCGTGCCTCGCGGCGAGACCTGCAGCTCCAGGTAGTCCTGGCGCCGCTCGTCCCCGAACACGAAGACCTCGAAGACCTCCTCGTTCCACAGGGGATCGTCTCGACGCACGAGCTCGGCCCACACGTCGGGGTCGTCGATCTCCGCCCCCACGTACAACGCCTGGTCGTCCCATGCCCAGCGCACCGTGCTCGGACGCGCTCCGTAGGGCTCACCGTCGAGGCTGTGGACCATGGGATGGGCGACGGCCTCGGCCCACCGTGGCTCGTCGAGGCGACCATCGATCGTGGGGGGGGTGGGCATGGCCACCGCTTCCACCATGGTGGGGCGAGCGACCACGTCGACGAGCCCGAGCTCGGCCACCCCGTCGTGACGGCGCGGTCCATCCACCGCGGCAATTCGCTCGTCCTCCGCCAGGAGCTCCAAGGTGAGCAAGACCTGCGCCGGATGCCACGGCTCGGGCAAGGTGAGCTCGACCGAGGCTTCTCCCGCCTCGAGCGGCAGCTCCACGAAGCGGGTGCGGGGATCCAAGGGGACCTCGACCGGAGGTGCCCCCTGCCCCCCCACGGCCACCTGTCGCGACCCCGCACGCGGGGGCCATGCACCCACTCGGGCTCGCAGCCCCTCGACCGAGCCCGCGGCGCGCCAGGTGACTCGGAACACCTCCCCGGGCTCGACGAGCTCCGGGGTCGCGATGGCGTCGACGATCACTCCGTTCGAGAAGCGAAGCCCATGGCTCCACCCTCCCTCGGCAACCGCCTCCTGGACCACGGGGAGCGGAGCCGGGGCCGGCTCTCCACACGCCGGGACCAGGCATGCCAGCAGCGCCAGCCAAGGACCCGAGTCGCGATCGAGGCGACGAGCCACGCGCCTTCCGTCCACCCGGGCTAGAAGCGGAGCACGCCCGGGCCGCGCGGGGGCGGAGCCGCCTGTAGCCCCAGCGCGTCGGGCTGGTCGTCCTTCGCCGCTCGGATGGCGATCGCCGTGACCGCAGCCGCGCTGGCCACGATCGCGCCCACCGTCACCCAGAAGTACCACTTGGTCACGATCCGATCGGGCTTGGGACCATCGAGCGGCTTGGGCTCGGGGGTGGGCTCGGCCTTCGGCTTGGGCTTGGGGGCCCACCGCTCGTCGAGCTCCTTGCGATGGGTGGACTCGGGCTCGTCGGCGACCGTGCCTCGCGAGGCTGCGCGCACCCGGACCAGGCCCTCGTCGGCCGCCGCTACGGCCTCCGCATCCTCGCCCGCCGCCTTCTTCGCCCCGCGGTAGGCCTCGGCCGCCCGACGATACTCGCCGGACTGCTCGAGGACCTCGCCCTCGCGTTGCCACGTCGCAGCCGTCGGCTCGGCCTTGCGGGCCTCGGTGGCCAGCTCCTGGGCACGCGTCAGATCGCCGGCCTCGAGCGCATCGTCGATGGTCTGGGGCTCCGCGGCGGGCTGGGCTCCCTGCAGGGTCACCGACGACGGAGCCGACCATGGCGAGGCATGGACGGGCGACGTCGCCACGAGCGACACGAGGGTGACGAGCGAGGCGAGGATCGGGCCGACTCGGTGTGCTCTAGTCCTCGTAGACATCGTCCTTGAAGTCGGGCGGAGGGGGCGCAGCCGTTCCTGGCTTGGGTCGTGAGACTCGGCGAGTCCGGCGGCGCTCGGGAGAGGTTGTAGCATCGCTGGTCGCCGATGCGGTAGCCGGGGTCTCCGAGGTCTGCGAGCCCTCTCCGCTCGCATCCGAGCCCGCCTCTGGCTCCCCGGCGCTCGTGCTCGCGGAGCCATCGGCCGCCACGGGCACGGCCTCTGCGCGGGGCATCGTCTCTTCGGCGGGCTCGCTCTCGTCCGGCGGGGCCGCCGAGGGACCCGCCGAGGCCTCGTGGGCATCCTCGGCCGATCGCGGGCCGAGGCCCAGAGCCAGGGCCACGCCGCCCCCCACCACCACGAGCCCGGCCAGCGCGACCAGCCCGAGCGACCACCGCGACCGAGCCGGCTCCGCCTCTCGAAGGAGAAGGGGAGTCGAGCTCGGGACCGGCGCATCGGCAAAGCTCATCGGACCCGAGCCCTCGAAGGAGTCGAGGATCGAGCCGACGCGCCCCGATCGCTCGGGTGACCCATCGAGACGCGTCGCCGAGCCCGAGGACGCCACCACGGGAACGGGACCACCGACGACGCTCGCTCCGCTACCCAGGGCCCGGGTGACCCCGGCCTCCGGAGCACCGCGCCGCTCGGCTGGTGCGCTCGTGGGGCGTTGCGCGAGGTCGTCGAGCTGCACCGTCGCGGCCCCGGCCACCGCGACCTGTCGCGGACCCGTGACCACTGCGTCGATCGCCGCCCCCTCGCTTCGAAGCAGCGCCTCGAGCTCCTCGGCCACCACGGTGCCACTGGCGGGTCGCTGGTCGGGGTCCTTGGCCAGCAGGCGCAGCGCCAGCATGCACACCCCCGCCGGCAGCGGCCGATCGGGCGCCGCCTGCCGGGGATCCAGCGGCTGGGCCCGTATGTGCTGGGCGAGGATCCCCATGAAGTTGTCGTCCTCGAACGGCACCAGCCCCGTGAGGACCTCGTAGAGAAGCACGCCCAGGCTGTAGAGATCCGCCCGGGGATCGAGGCTGCGTCCCAGGGCTCGCTCCGGAGCCAGGTAGTACGGCGTGCCCAGCAGGGTCCCGGCCTGGGTCTCGATCTGCGTGACGTCTCGAGTCACCGCCTTGGCGATCCCGAAGTCGAGGATCTTCGCGCGGGGCCTCGCCCCGGGCACGCTGGGATCCACGTGGAGGAACAGGTTGGCGGGCTTGATGTCGCGATGGACGATGCCCACCTCGTGCGCCGCGGCCAGTCCCCGTGCCACCTCGGCCAGGAAGGTCAGACCGTCGCGCAGCCGCCCCGGGGCCTCCAGCCAGTCCTCGAACGACTGGCCGACCAGGCGCTCCATCGCCAGGTACACCGTCCCGTCGGGTAGCTCGGCGAAGTCGAGGACCTGCACGATCGACGGGTGCCCCACCCGAGCCGCCGCCTTGGCTTCTTGACGGAAGCGGGCCAGGTGGTCGCCACCTCGCTCACGGCGGAGGATCTTCAGCGCAACCCGCGTGGTCGTCCCTCCGGGCACCAGCGGCTCCGCGTCGTACACCCGGCCCATGCCGCCCGCGCCCAGCGTGCCGAGGATTCGATAGCGATCCCCCACCAGGTCACCCGGCCGGAGCTCGGGATCCGCCTGGGCCCCCGGTCCCAGCCCGAAGCGAAATGGCCGCGTCTTCGGCCCCGTGGGGCGCCACGTGGCCGTCTCCACCCGTGCCGAGGCCTCCACCGAGCCAAGGTACCACCCGGGTACCGGCGGGTGCTATATGCGAAGGCCGTGACGCGGGCGACGGAGAAGATCGAGGCCCTGCTCGCTCGTCTGGAGCAATCAGGCGCGGATCCGCAGCGGCTCGAGGCTCTGCGTAGGACTCAGCGCTTCAAGCGTTCGTGGGTGGAGCTGGCCGAGACCCTCGTCGAGATCCGACAAGGCGGCATCTTCGAGGCCTGGGGCTACGACGAGTTCTACAAGTACTGCGCGCAGGAGCTCTTCCTCAAGCGCGGGACGGTCGACAAGCTCACCATGAGCTTCTCCACCCTCCAGCGCTTGGCCCCCCAGGTGCTCAAGTGGGACGGAGTCGAGCGCGAGATCCCCAGCTACCAGGCCGTCGACTACTTCTCGAAGGCCATGGGGCAGGCCGACCGTGGAGTCAAGGCCGCCAACGACCCGGCCCCCGCCGCCCCGCCGCCCCGCGAGGTGATCAAGGAGCTGCGCCACGCCGTCTTCGACGAAGGCCAGTCCGTGGCCGAGCTGCGGCGACGCTTCGATCCCATCCTGCACCCCAAGCCCGCGGGCTCGGAACAGCTCGAGATCATCAGCAAGGCGATGTCGGCTGCACGCAAGCTCGCCGAGCTGCTCCCCGACGTCGAAGGGCTGACCGACAAGCGCATCGCCGACGTGGAGAAGGCCCTCGGCGGTCTGCGTCAGGAGCTCGAGGAGCTCGCGACCCCGCTACGGGACAAGATCGAGCGCTCGCGCAAGCGCGCTGCCAAGAAGGCCGTGGGCCGCAAGTAGGGAGCTTTCGGTGGGCCGTGACGCCTCCGACGGGCCCGAGGGGGCCGACGAGACGGATGCTCCGGGGCCACCGCCGAAGCCCACCGCCGAGCCCGACGACGTCACGGCAAGCCTCGAGCCGAAGGCCCCGAGCCCGCCGCCAGGACTCACCGACGACGCCGCTGAAGCCCTCGAGCCGAACGCCCCGAGGCCAACGCCGCAGCCCGACGCCGCGGATGAGCATCCCGCGTCCCCGCTCCTCGCCGCCCTGGAGGACGCGTACGGCCTGGACGAGCTCGACCGAGAGGCAGCCCCCCAGCCTTCCGACACGGTCCGAGCTCGCCGGGTGGCGGCTCTGCGTAGGCGCATAGAGTCCGCGCGTCGACGACTGGTCCCCCAGCTCCCCGAGGACCAGCCCACGCGCCCGCGTCGTTTCTGGTTGCTCTCGGTGTTCGTCCTTCGTCGGTGGGTGGTCGAGGATCGCTGCGGAGGCATGGCAGCGCTGCTCACCATGCACACCATGCTGTCCACCGTGCCCACGATCGGGGTGGCCCTGCTGATCGTGGGGTTGATGGATCCCGACTCGGGGATGGCATTGCTCGAGGATCTGTTCCGCTCGCTGGTCCCGGAGACCGAGCGAGCCGCTCAGATGGCCCACAATGCCATGAAGCTCGCCGCCCGGGTCAATGTGGGCACCCTCGGCGCCTGGGGCTTCGGGGTGACCCTGTCGATCGCCTTCGTGCTGTTCTCGACCCTCGAGCGCACCTTCAATCGGATCTGGCGGGTGACCCGACGCCGCAGCGTCCTGGTCAAGTTCACCATGTTCTACACGCTGGCCACCCTCGGGCCCGCGGTCATGCTCTACAGCCTCGCCGAGCCGCTCCTGGCCGACGTCACCCGGGCCTTCGCGCTCCCCGTGCTCACCACGGGAGCCGCCCTCGTCCTGCTCAACCGCTACGTCCCGCACACCGCCGTCCGCTGGGGACCCGCCCTCGCCGGTGGCCTGATCAGCGCCGTGCTCATCGAGCTGGGCAAGGTCGGCTTCGGCTACTACGCCACCCGCTTCGCGCTCGCCACCTATGAGGGCCTCTACGGCTCGCTCGCGATCTTCCCCATCCTGATGGTGTGGTCGTACCTGTCGTGGATGGTGATCCTGCTCGGAGCCGAGATCGCCTTCGTGGTCCAGCGCCGGCGTTACATCGCCTTGCAGGGCTACCTCAATCAGTACGTGCGCGAGCGCAGCGAGGTGCCCACGGACTCCGGACGGACCGCAGCCCGCTTGCTGCTCGCGATCTGCGATCGATACTCCCGCAAGGGCACCGGCCTGGGCCCCGAGGCCCTCGGCGAGCGCTTCCGGCTTCCCTTGGGGCGAGTGGGCGAGCTCCTCACCCAGCTCGAGCGCCACGGCTACATCGTCGACACCGACACCGACCACGAGGGACAGCGCTTCGTACCGGCCCGTCCCCTCGATCAGCTCAAGCTGATCGATGTGCTCGTGCTATTCGAGCACGAGCATGCCCAACGGACCCGCGTCGACGGTCTGGGACGGCTGTTCGAGGACCTCGACGAGGCCCGCCTGCACATCGTGGCCGACACCAGCTTCGCAGACTTGGTGAGCAGGCCACGCCGGTGACCAGAGCCACGTGCCCTCGTTGCTCACGAGAGGTCCGTCCACCGTCGCATTGGGCCATGGTACTCGCGTTGAGCCCTGGCCCCCTGGCCTCGGCGCTCCAGGGCTCCCGCAGGTCCCGACCTCTCGCCTCTCGGCCCTCGAGGGCTTCTGGGCGCCCCCGCTCTCCTGTCTCGGTGCTCCAAGGGCTCCCGCAAGCTCTCGGCCTTCCGTCCTTCGGCCCTCGCAGGCTTCCGGGAGGTCCTCACCCGCCGGTCTGGGTGCTCCAAGGGCTCCCGTTGGCCTTTCGTGTCGCCTTCGGTTCTGCCCGAGCCTCCCGTAAGCCTCCTGCATGTCGCGTTCGGCCCGCCCGAGCCTCCCGTAAGCCCCTTGCATGTCGCGTTCGGCCCGCCCGAGCCTCCCGTAGGTCTCCTGCATGTCGCGTTCGGTCCTCCCGGGTTGGAAGGCCTCGCTCGGGCTCGCCTCACGGCACGCAGACGTCCTGCGACTCGCCTCGTGGCCCGAATAGCTCCATGCAGTACCCGCCTGGACAGTAGCTGCGGACGTCACACGCGATGGCGCACACGTCGAGCTGTCCGTCCTCCACGTGGAGCGCACAAGTGGCCATCCAGCCATCGGGAGCGGGCTCGCAGTCGGCCATGGGATCCTCACAGGGCACCGTGCAGATCGACCCCACCAGCAACTTCTCGTACTTGAGCGTGACGCACTGCAGCCCGTCCATACACTCCTCGTCGTCATAGCAGGGTGCGTACATCGGTCGCTTCGGAGCTGCCCCGAGATCGAAGAGGGGCATCACGTCGAGCCGAGGTCCATCATCCGTGGTCGAATCCGAAGGAGCTCCTCCCGAGGACGAGGTGCCGCCCGGGCTCGCCGTGCTCCCCGATCCACCCGTTCCCGTGGGCTCCGGGCCTCGGGGATCGTCCAGGCTCACGGCCGGACCGCATGCCCCCAATAGGCCGCCCAGCAGGATCAACCCCGGCTCGGCCCGCACCGCGGCCCTCCTCGTCGTTGCCGTCCACGCCGACGTCGGGCCCAGGGAAGCACGAGCCAGCCCCACCACCACCCGCTGGCGCGACCCGGTGACGACTCCGCGCGACACCCACAACCAGAGGCTTCTCCCGCACCTCCGGTGAAGCCCACGGAGGTACCGTCGGCAGAGACGACATCCCCCGTCTCCGAGCTCGGGCCGACGGATGTTCCCTCGACCACGCCCGAGTCTCCCCCCGTGCCCATTCCACCGGTCGCCCCCTCGCCCGTGCCCGAGCCATCGACGCTCCCGCCGGTCGACTCACCACCACCGCTGGAATCCCCGACGGCCGCCTCGCCGATGACGACGGGCGGGGCGACGAGCTCCCCCACGAGCCCCCCGGGCTCGGCGGAGTAGCTCGCCACGTTGCTCATCTCGGTGCCGGCCGGGACCATCGCGAGCACCACGTCGAGCACCACGTCGGCACTGCCCCCCACGACAATCGGCACGCCCACGATCTCCAGTGTGTTCCCCATGCTCACGTCGGTCCCACCGCCTGCATCCACCAGCGCCCAGCTCTCCGCCTCGGGTGGAATCGAGTCGACCAGTCCCACGAGCCCCTCGGCGTTGCCCGTGTTCTCGAGGTGCACGGTGTAGCGAACGACATCACCGGGCGACGGCGCCCCGTCACCATCGGCATCGTCATGGAGCTCCCAGCGCTTCTCCGAGCCCGCGTAGAGCACCGGCTCGAACACGTTGACCCCCACGACGTCGTAGGCGAGCCACCACTTGTCGATCCCCGCAGTGTAGCGGACCTCCACCGCGTCATCGGTGGAGAGCAGCGCGGCGTCGATCGAGAAGCGATCGATGTCGACCCCCAAGGTGTCCACCTGGACGGGGATCGTCGTGTTGATCGTGTGGTTCATGGGATTGCCGGCCGGGTTCACCGCATCCGAGAGCACCAGCACCCCGCCTCCTGGGCTGCCCGTGACCTCCACCCCTTCGCCCACGGACCCCCCCACATCGCCTTCGAGGACGTACCAGGTCAGGTCCCCGCTCGGTGGGTCGTCAATGTCGAGACCCCCGAGCGTGATGGTCTGCTCCTGGTTGGTGTCGCTCGACATCGTGAGCAGCCCGTCGTAGAGCGCGACCCTCCGCGGCGACAGCAAGGGCGCGCTGTAGACCACCACGATCGAGAACGAAGCGTTATTGGTGGTCTGGTTGTCGATGAGCGCCGCGAAGGAATCGACCACGTAGGTCCCCTCGAGCATCGGGACGAGAGCGGTCACCTCGGCGCGGCAGAGCTGCACGTCGTAGGCCATCGACCCCGCGACCGAGCAGAAGCAGGCGTCCGCCAGGACGGGCATGACCATGCCGCCCGGCGGGGTGAAGTCCACCGCGTCGTCGATCTCGGCCGGGTTGGTGCACTCGCTGTTGGGGATCGAGCCGCCCCAGTAGAGGTAGGCGGCGAGTAGCTCGGCGCTCGCTGGGATGTCGGGCGGGCCCACCTCGACCATGGCAGGCTGCGCGAGGGTGTCGACGCTCGTGGTGTCGGCGTCGGGGCCATCGACGGCCATGGGCGCCCCGGTGGCGAAGAACCCCACGTGCCCGCTCCAGGTCTGCCGCAGCAGGACGGGCTCGTCGGCGCGGGCTCGAACGGGCACGGCGACGACCACCGTCGCTCCGGCCACGAGGAGGATCGGTGACAGTCGCCGCCCACGCTGCATGGGGACCAGCATACGACGAGGCCCCCGCAGCAGTCCGCAGCGGCTACACCGCGTCGCTGACGCTGCTCAGCTCGAACTCCGAGACGACCAGCGGCGGCACGACGGTGACCCGCTCGGTGCTGAGGCCGGCTCGCTGGGGTCGACCGAGCGCGACGACCTTGCGCAGCAGGGTGAGCGGGCTGTCGTTGAAGCGGAAGTTGCGGACCGGCTCCACGACCTTGCCCTTGTCGATCCAGAAGGTGCCGTCTCGCGTGAGCCCAGTGACCAGCAGCTGCTGCGGATCGAGCATGCGGATGTACCAGAAGCGAGAGATCAGGATCCCGCGATCGAAGCCGCTCACCAGGGCATCGAGGTCGTCCGTTCCCCCGCCCATGTGCAGAGAAGAGGGCATGGGGAGATCCTCGAGCCCCTGCTTGTCGGCCCAGTAGCGCGAGTTGTGCAGGGCCCGGAGCACGCCGCCCTCGACCCACTTCACCTTCCGGTGGGGACGACCCCCGCGATCGAAGGGCGAGGCCGGGTCGTTCGGATCGGCAGGGTCGCTCCACAGCTCGACCCGCGAGTCGAAGAGGGCATCGCCGACCAGGTTGCCGCCCCCCTTGCGAGAGAACGCGCTGCGCCCCTCGTCGGCGCGACGAGCATCGAGGCCCCCGACGAAGACATCGAGTAGATCGGCGACGGCCTGGGGCGCGAGGATCACCGGGTAGCGCCCCGGATCCCGGGGAGCGGGCAGCTGCGACCGCTTGGCGCGCTGCGCCGCGTCGCTCACCAGGATCTCGGGGACCAAGCCCGAGAGCGCATGCGAGACGAAGCCCGCCCGGGCGCTCCCCGTGCCGTCCTCGGTGCGGCAGGTGGCCGACAGGCTCACCTGGGTGCAGGCGTGATGGGCGAACAACCCCGAGCGATTGCCGACCGCGGTCGCGAGCTGCTCGTGCTCGAGCAGGCCCGCCGCGGCCACGCCATCGGCCTCGGCCCGTCGAATGGCCCGCCCCACGAGCTCGGCCCGAGCGCCGGGATCGAGGCGCGTGACCGCCTTGTCCTCGGCGCGAACCTTGGGGTAGCTCGCCTCGGCCAAGGGCGGCATGTGCTCCGGATCCTCGGGCGACAGCTCGGCCAGGCCCTCGGCCCGACGAACGAGCTCGGCGACCGCAGCATCGTCGGTGCGGCTGCCGGTGACCGTGGCCGTCCGCCGCCCCTTGCTCGCGGTGACGGCCAGGGTCACCCCGTCCACGTCACCCGAGGTGGTGGGCCGGCCCGCGCCGTAGCGCAGGTGCCCCCGCTTCGACGCCGAGACTTGGACCCGCAGGTCGCCCACGCTCGCCTGCGCGAGCACCTTGTCGACCAGGCGCTTGGCATCCTTTCGCAGCAGGGTCACTGGTCCGTCCCTCCGGTGTTGATGACGTTGGCGGTGAAGCGAGCGGGAGGGCAGCCGTGGCTGACCGAGTTGCTCTGGTGCGGCTGTCCCTTGCCGTCCCCGAAGGTGCCCCCCAGGCGGTAGGTGCCCGGGCCTCCGATCATGTCGCACGAGCTCCAGAACTCGATGGTGTTGGCCTGATAGGCCACGTCCCGCAGCGGGCGGGTGAGCCGACCCCGCTTGATCTCCCAGAAGGTCTGCCCCGAGAACTGGAAGTTGTAGCGCTGCTGGTCGATCGACCAGCTCCCACGCCCGGTGACGTAGATGCCGTCCTCGGTGGCGTTGATCAGGTCCTCGGTGGTGTAGCCCTCGGGCCCGGGCTGGAGGCTCACGTTGGGCATGCGCTGGAACGGCACGCCGTCGTGGCCCTCGCCGTAGCAGCAACCCCGGCTGGCGCTCTCGCCGATCCACTTGGCCTGATCCCGGGTCGTCTGCCAGCCGACGAGCTTGCCGTCGCGCACCAGGTCCCAGCGCTGCGCCGCCACGCCCTCGTCGTCCCAGCCCACCGTGGCCAGCCCACCCGGCTGCGTGCGATCGGCCACCAGGTTGACGCGCTCGGAGCCGATCCTGCGCTCGCCGAGATCCTCGGGGCGCAGGAAGCTGGTCCCCGCCAGGTCGGCCTCGAGCCCCATCACCCGATCGAGCTCCGTGGGGTGGCCGATGCTCTCGTGGATCGTGAGCCACAGGTTGCTGGGCGCGAGCACGACCGTCTTCACGCCGGGCTCCACCGACGCGGCATGCAGCTTGCGCACCGCGTCCTCCCCCACCCCGGCCGCATCGTTGCGCAGGCCCAGGTCCCGCAGGTACTCCCAGCCGGCCAGCATCGCGGGGGCCTCGTGGTCGCGCGAGGCAAAGCCCCCGCGGCGTCGGTCCACGGCGGTCACGGTGAGCTGCGGCGCCACCCGGAGGAAGATCTGGTGCAGCTCCGAGCCGTCGCTGGTGACCAGGAGCTTGTCCTCGGCCACCGCGGAGAACCCGGCCTCCACGAAGCTGACGCCCTTGACCGCCTTGGCTCGTGCCGCGATCTCCAGCAGCATCTCGGCCTTGTCGATCGGCGCCACGTCGAAGGGATCGATCTCGTGGGGCGTCACCCAGGTGGCCTTGGCCACCGGAGCGGGGACCAGCTCGACCAGGGGCTGGCCCAGGTCCTTGCGCAGCTTGCCGTTGGCGCGAGCGCTCGTCACCGCGAGCTTGGCCGCATCGACGACGGCGCGATCGCTGAGCGCCTGGATGGCCGCGAAGCCCCAGCCACCGTCGGCCACCACCCGGATCCCCAGCCCGTAGTGCTCGCGTAGCGAGACCGGTCGGGCTCGGTCGTCACGCACCGCCACCTGCTCGCGTCGCATCAGCACCAGCCGCGCGTCGGCGTAGGTGGCTCCGCCATCCATCGCGGCCTGGACCGCCCGACGGGCGATGTCGGCGTCGCTGGCCACGGGGCTGCGCGCCAGGGCCTCCGCGGCCTGGTCGTCGTAGGATGGAGCACGCTCGGGAGCTGGCTCGCGCGAGCCCTTCGGCGCAGCAGACGCCGCGATCCCGCTCAGCCAAGCGGCCGACCCCACGCTCGAAATCGTCAAGAACTGCCGTCGAGAGCTCGGCATCGTGGCCGGGATGATAGCCCCGACCGGCGATGGGTGGCGAGCCGCGGCAAAAGCCGCCATGCTGCCCCCGCGCCCATCGCCCCGATCGCGGCGCAATCCCCAACAAGGAGGATGCCACCGATGTCCCGACCCTCATTGCTCCTGGCCGCCCTGCTCGTGGTCCCCGCGTGTGACAGCGGCACCAAGGACGACGACGCGGCCAAGACCGCCAAGAACGACGCGGCCAAGCCGGCGCCGGCCGAGGTCTCCGACGAGGCCTCCAAGGCCGAGCCCGCCGAGCCCGCGGCGATCGATCCCTGGCAGGCCAAGCTCGACGCCCGCGTGCTCGCCGACAGCGGTCTGGGCAAGGACGGCAAGCTGACCGCGTTCGACATCGTCAACTGCGAGTCCGGCGAGAAGTACTGCCAGGTCTGCCGCTTCGGCAGCAGCCCCAAGCTCATGGCCGTGGGTACCTCGGACGACGAGGCCTTCCTCGAGGACCTCAAGGACCTCGATGCCATCGCCCAGAAATACGGCGAGGACAAGCTCAAGGCCTTCGCCGTGATCACCGACATCCAGGACGGCAAGGGGGTGACCCCCAAGGACGTCGAGGCCGCCCGGACCAAGGCCAACGAGATGCGCGAGAAGCTGGCCATCCAGATGCCGGTGGTGGTGCCCGCCCCCGACGCCGACGGCACCAACCGCGCCTGGGACGAGTACTACAACATCACCAAGAGCCGCACCGTGATGTTCGCCGACGGGCGCAACGAGGTGCACTACTCGGCCGTCGGTCCCGAGGACTTCGCCGACCTCGATCAGGCGATCAAGTCGGTCGTGGAGAGCTGATCGCCCGCCTAGGGCGAGTACCAGATGGGGCTGGTCCAGGCGCGCTCCTGGATCGTGGTGGGGAGCTCGTCGCAGATCGCAGGGGCCATGTCACCGAGGGACTGACAGTCGGTGGTGCTCCAGCGGCAGCGAGGGTTCTCCACCACGCGCACGTAGTAGTAGGCCGGGCGGCTCGGATCGAAGTCGGGATCCGACCACACCGAGCACAGCGAGTCGGCCCCGTCGCCCTGGGGGACGCAGGTGGTGGGGTCCACGGTGGCCCCGTTGTCCCCGCCGGCCACGTCGTGCACCACCACGTGGGCCATGCCCATGTCGTCGATCCACCCCTTGACGATCTGGGCGCGCTGCAGCGGCAGCCCCATGGGATCGCGCAGCGCCGACACGGCAAAGCGAGGGGCGCCCGCGCCCGCGCCCGGGCTCAGCTCTCCTCCCATGGGCACGCCGTGGGCGTCGCCCACGGCCACGAAGTCGCCCCGGCTGCACATGTCCTCGGGCAGCTCCGCGCCCCCGAACACTCGCACCGTGATGCGGGGCCCGCTGGTGCCGTAGGTCTCGCGACGGCGCAGCGCCTCGAAGATCGCGTCTCGGCTGTTCTCGGTGGCCCACACCGCCACCAGACCACCCGGGCCGTTGCGCGGCCCCGCGGGGACCTCCCCGGTCAGCCGCGCCAGCGCGTCCCCTTCCTCGCGCCCCACGTGTCCCACGTAGCCGTCCTCGTCGACCATTCCCGGCGTGCCGTTGTGGGTGTCGGTGCTGGCGATGAAGCCCAGCGCGAAGGGGTTGACGCCGATGCGCTCCTGCTCGCGCAGGCCTTCGAGCAGCGCGCCTCGCAGGAAGTCGCGTCGCGACACGCAGCCGCCCCCCACCATGCCGTTGGATCCGATGCCGTCGCCGCAATCGTCGAACGGAGCCACGCGCAGCTTCTCGAACTCGCACAGCTCGTCGGGCTCGCCCAGCACCCCTGACAGCCCATTCATGCACTCGCTGTCGCCCTTGTGCTGGAAGACCTCCACCAGCGGCTCCATCGCGGCCCGCTGAGCGGCCTGCTCGGCGTCGCTGCCCCGCCCTGGGTACTCCACCTGGAACAGGCGACCGTTGCTCCAATTGGAGTTGTGAGGGATCGCCAGCACGTCGCAGCCGGGAGCGTCGAGGCACTCGGTCTGCAGCGCGTCCCACAGGGCCTGCGCGCTCGGGGCCTCGTAGTGCGAGAGCGGTCGCGCGGGCACCTGCGCGCCGCGGAAGATGACGTTGCGGTGGAGGTTGGACAGCGATTGCATTCCGCTCCACTCGTAGCCGACGAAGCTGGTGAACTCGCAGCTCGGGCCGCCCACGTAGTGGGCCTCGGCGGCCTCGATCGTCCGCTGCCAGACCTCGGCCGCCAGCGCCGGGCAGTCGATCCCGCCGGGCCCGCAGATCTCCGGGAAGCGCACCGGCGACGCCATCCCGAGCTGCAGGGCGAAGGTCACCAGCGCGCCGTTCTGGTTGGCCCGGTAGTCGATGCACAGCGTGGTGTCGTAGACGGCCATACTCGGATCGGTGCAGGCCTGCACCTCGGCGAGGAACTCCGCGTGGTCGGTGATCGCGGCGAAGTCCAGCGGGCGATCGATCTGGACCGTCTGGGTGGGGTTGCCCCGCATGTCGAGCGGAGGGAGCTGCACCGGCTCGCCGCGGGCGAAGCGATAGGCCTGGTCGGGGTCGACGCGCACGTCGTGCAGCCAGGCGTCGAAGGAGAACGCGGTGTGGACGTGCAGGTCGCCCCACAGCACCGTGCGGGCCGGGTCGTAGTCGTCGCAGACCGGAGGGGACCCGGGCAGATCCGGCAGGACGTCGCTGCCCCCGGCGGTGGTCCCATCCACGACGGCGGTGGAGCTGCCAGTGGTGCCGGTAGCCCCGGTGGTCCCCGTGCCCGCGGCGGGAGGTGGGGGCTCGTCGCGGCAGCCGAGCAGCAGGATCGAGGAGGCCAGGCAGGCCCCGCCCAAGGAGGATCGGCATCGGCTCATGTCGTCGTGCTCCAGAAATCGACTACGCGCTCGAGGGTCCACGCCGTGGCGATCGCCCCGACGGCGAAGGCGAGGCCGCGGCGCAGGGACTCGCGGAGCTCCGGCTGCCGTGCCCCGAGCGAGGCGAGCACGACCAGCCCGAGCACGGCCACGAGCTGAGCCCCTTCGACCCCGAGGTTGAAGGCGAGCAGGGCCACGAAGCGGTGATCGGGAGGAAGGCCCAGCTCGGCGAGGGCGCCAGCGAAGCCCAGCCCGTGCACCACCCCGAAGGCCAGGGCCCAGCGCCATGCTGCCGCGCGACGCGGGCCAGGGCGCAGCGCCTCGGCGGCCGCGACCACGATCGAGGCGGTGATGCAGGCCTCCACCCACGGTCCGGGGACGGCCAGCGGCCACAGGGTCTGCACGAGCAGGGCGAGGCTGTGGCCCACCGTGAACGCGGTGATGGTGCGTAGGTGCTCGCGAGGGCGACCGCCGAGCAGCAGCAGCGCGAGCAGGAACAGCAGGTGATCGAGGCCCCCTCGCACGTGCTCGGCCCCGAGGGCGAGGTAGCTCAGGCCAGCGCTCAGGCGACCGTCCACGGCCGCCCCGCGCCCGAGCTCCACCTGGGGCCGGTCGGGACCGATCCGAGCGTGGAGCTCGGCGCCGTCGGGCCAGCGCAGGTCGACGATCACATCGACGGGGTTGCTCACCAGGCCCTCGAACGAGAGCGTCCCTACCAGCCCAGCCTCGCCGCAGGACCAGCGGGTCGGCGAGAGCTCCTGGCAGTGTGCGGGCGCCCGAGGCCGCAGCGCGGCCGAGGTGGGACCGCCGGCCGTCACCGCAGGGGCGACGAAGCGCACCGCGACCTCGCCATCGGCGTGGGCTCGCAGGCTCAGGGACGCGGGGCGGAACTCGTGGGCGTGGGCCGCCGTGGACAGCAGCCACAGGAGGACCGCGAGGACGGCTCCCGCCGCTCTCATCGCTCGACCTCCACCCGGTAGCGCGCCCGCAGTCGCTCGATGCCCGCATCCAGCCGCTGCCGTCGCTGGTCCACCCTCCAGTCGGCCAGCACCTGAGCCCGGATCTCGGACAGCGGCGGGGCCTGCCCGGGCCGCTCCGCGTCCACGCGGATCACGTGCCAGCCGAACGAGGAGCGGGCGAGGATCCACTCTCCCATCGGCGCCGCCGCGACCACCTGGGCGAAGGCGGCCCCGTAGCGTCGTGCGATCGCCTCGGTGGAAGCCGGCGACGGGTGGGTACCGAACGGCAGCGCATCCCCCATGGCGATCGGAGGCTCCCCGTCGAGCAGCCGAGCCCGGAGCCCCTGCGCTCGCGCCTGCGCCTGCTCACCCTCGCCGGCGACGAACACCTGCGCAAAGCCCCGCTCGGGCGGTCGGTGGTAGCGGTCGCCATGCCGCTCCCGCCATGCCTCGAGCTCGGCGTCCCCGGGATCATCCGGAAGGTCGGCGTCCTCGAGGGCGAAGCGCATCGCCTGCGCCAGCCGACGGCGCACGATCGGGTCGGCCCGATCGAGGCCCTGGGCACGCGCCTCCCGGATCAGGATCTCGCCCTCGACCCAGTCGTCCACCATCGCCTCGAGCTCGGCATCGGTCGGCGGACGGCCCTGGGCCTGCTCGAAGCGCTCGCGCAGCGCCTGCACCGTGGCGGCCTCCACCGTCACCACGTCGTCGGCCGCGGGCGGACGCGCGACTCGATGAAGACCCCACAGCACCACCCCGGCGAGCAGCAGGCCCACCCATGGCCCGCGCGGTGGTCGTCGTCGCTCCTCGTCCGGCACGCTGCCCCGCATCTTCGCACGAACCCGCGACGGTTGCCGGGCCTCGGTGCTCCCCGCAGGGGCCGTCGATCCGTCACGCGGCCGTGTCTTCGAGACCACCCGGGAGCCCCCCACGACGGCTCGCCGCGGGCGTCCGAGCCCCTCGCGCGAGGGCGGTCGTGCTACCGTCCGTCCATGTCCTTCC
Organism: Myxococcales bacterium; assembly: GCA_020633315.1. GTDB lineage: Bacteria > Myxococcota_A > Polyangia > Nannocystales > Nannocystaceae > Paraliomyxa. The sequence goes on along the minus strand of JACKDV010000021.1, from coordinate 85,214 downwards.
CTTGGCTGCGCACGACGCTGGTCCTCGCGCTTGGCACCCTGTCTCCCCTCGCCTGGGCCGGCGGCTCGGGCTCGAGCGGCAGCAGCGACACCGGCGGCAGCGGCACCGGCGGCAGCGACACCGGCGGCAGCGACACCGGCGGCACCACCTCCGAGGGCTCCTCCAGCGGGGAGATCTGTGGTGAGTGCACCCCGTCGGCCGATCCGGTGCAGATCATCAGCCCGGCCGATGGCGCGGTGGTTCCTCGCACCTTCGATGTCCGCGTGACCGCGCCGCACACCTGCTCGTGCGAGACGATGTGCTGCAACACGCTGGAGCCGGCCTCGGTCAACCTCCGCATCGACGGCATGACCGTCGACAACTGCAACACCGGCGATTGCGACACCACCGACCACACCTTCACGGTGGTCGACCTCGCCCCCGGCACCTACCTGCTCGATGCGGCCGCGCCGGTGGACTTCTCGGTGGAGTTCTCGGCGAAGATCATGATCACGGTGGAGGGAGAGATCGCGACGGGGGACACGACCGCGGGCAGCGACGGCAACGTCTCGGCCGGGATGACCGCGGGCAACGGCACCACCTCTACCGGCGGTAGCGGTGGGGAGACGACCCCCGCCACCGGCGAGCCCACCGGGGGCTGTGGCTGCCGCAGCGAGCCCGGCCCCCGCGGCGCCCTCGCCTCGATGCTGGGACTGCTGGCGCTCGGCGCCGTGCGACGACGCCGACGCTGAGCCTGCCGCACGCCACGACACGGGCCCGCCCCTCGCTCGACTCGCTCCAACGTCGGGAGCCGGGCCGGCCGACCCGGCTCAGGGGATCGGCACGTTGGCGCAGGCCTCGGCGATGGCCCCCGCGAGGGCGTCGCCGAACACGGCGCTGTACTGATCGGTCTGCTCGATGTCCCCCCAGATCGGCTCGCCGTCGGAGAACATGTTCATGAACTGCCACAGCTTCTGGTTGACGTCCTGGATGCAGGTGGGCACCAGACCGCCCACGAACACGCAGACCTCGCCGCCGCACTCCTGCTTGGCATCGAGCACCATCGGCCGGTAGACGTTCATCGCAGACTCGGGCGACTTGTCGGGCTCGTCGGTGAGGAAGAAGACGATGAGCAGACCGCCGGCGTCGCGCAGGAACCCGTCGTTGGTGGGCGCGTTGATCAGGTTGGTGGCATAGGCAGCCGCCGCCACGGGCATCTCGAAGGAGCAGCCCTCCTCGCCGGCCGCGACCGCGGCATCGCTGAACCACGCGCTGAGGGCCGCGGGGTCGTCGTTGGACGAGCCCTCGAAGTAGGTCTGACCGGCCCACTCGAACAGGCGCCCCTGGGCCCCGTTGCCCTGCTTGGGCGAGATCTCGGGCTGGCAGTAGTGCGCCTCCACCTCGGGGAGGGTGGCCGTGCTCTGGCAATTGGCGGTCGACTCGGAGGCGTCGCAGCTCGGATCGAAGTCGGTGGTGGTCAGCCCCACGTGCACGTCGATGCCGGGCGGCAGCGCGTCGTACATCGCGGTGATGAACTCGGGGAACTGCTCGGTGAGCGCGAGCTGATAGGTCTGCATCGACGCGGAGTTGTCGATCACGAACAGGAAGTCCACGTACTGGCAGCCCTGCCCCGGGTCGTCCGGGGTGTCGAGCTTCCCGCCGGTGTCGTCGTCGAGGGAGTCGGCCGCGGTGGAGCCCGAGCTGGTGGTCTCGGCCGGCCCGTCGTCGGTGCTCAGCGAGGTCGAGGGCGGCATCTGGAACGTCGTCGTCTCGTCCCGTGGATCCACGGTGCACGCGCTCGCCAACAACCCGAGCCCCAGCCCGGCCGCCCACGCTTCGATCCCCCAGTTGCGCATCGATGCGAGTGTACGCCAAGTCCCGGGGCGCCTCGGGTGGAAGGACGACGAGCGGCGCACGGCTGGCTCCCGGCTAGCGCCTGCGGCGCAATCGACCCCGCTCCACACACGGTGTCCACCTCGCCGACCGGCCGCAGCCTCGACGCCCGGGACCGAGCCATGCGGAGGTGGCATGGACTGGTCCTCGCGCGGGTGGTGGCCGGGCTGGCGCTGTGGTGGTGGTCGTGCTCCAGATCCGCGGGGTGCTGGAGGGCAGCGAAGCGGCGGCGGCCGTCCTGCGCGAGGGCGATCTCATCGTGAGCATCGACGGCGTCCCGACCGAGGCGCCGCTGGGCTTCGGCGAGGCCGTGCAGGCGCTGCACGGGCGCGAGGGCACGGAGGTCTCCCCGGGCATCGAGCGCGGCGGTGCGGAGCCCTTCGAGGTGGAGGTGGAGCGTCGACGCATCCGCGGCTGAGCGCTCATCGATGAGCGTGCGCGACACGAAGGCCCTGCGTAAAGCCTGGGTGAAGTCGGCAGCGGTCGCCGTCCGCGTCCGCCACGATGGAGTCCGTGGTAGGACGACGAAGTCCCCTCCCCCGGCGCTCGATGACGCTGGCGTGGCTGCTCAGCGCGGGGCTGGCAGCCTGCTCGGGGATCGATCCGAGGCCCGAGCCTCCCACGACGACCGAGCCGGCCCCCGCGATGGTCCAGGGCCTCGACGGGGTGATCGCCGAGCACTGGGCGGCCGCGGGTGTGGAGCCGAGCGAGGAGGCCGACGACGCCGAGCTCCAGCGCCGCGTGACCCTGGATCTGATCGGCCGGATCCCCACCCCGGAAGAGGTGGAGCGCTTCGCGGCCCTCGACGACCTCGACCCTCGACGAGCGCTGGTCGACGAGCTGCTGGCGAGCGACGAGTGGGCCGAGCACTGGGCCGAGCTGCTGACCGAGACCCTGCTCGACGGCGCGGCCCAGGATCGCCCGCGCGTGCGCGAGGGCCTGCAGGCGTGGCTGCGAGAGCAGCTCATGGCCGGCGCGGGCTGGGACGAGCTGACCACCGCCATGCTCACCACCGATGGCGAGGTGGAGCTTCGGGGACCGGCAGGGTTCCTGCTGGCCCACGGCCGCAACGGCCAGGTGGAGGCGCTCACCGGGCAGACGGCCCGCGTGTTCATGGGCCTGCAGCTCCAGTGCGCGCAGTGCCACGACGATCCCGACGACCGCTTCACCCAAGCGCAGTTCTATGGCCTCGCCGCCTACTACACCCGCACGCGGGCCCGGATCCTCCGCGACGACGGGGCCCCCACGATCCGCATCGTGGACAAGGCCCGCGGCGAGATGCGGATGCCCACCGAGCTCGACGCCCCCGGCGACCGCAGCGGTCCGCGGGTGAGCCCCTCCTTCCCCACGCTCGCGCTCGCGGGCGACGAGGCGGGCAGCCGGCGCGAGCAGCTGGCCCGGGGCATCGCGGGCTCGCGAGCCTTCGCCAAGGCCACCGTCAACCACGCGTGGGCCCGTCTGATGGGGCGCGGCATCGTCGAGCCCTGGGATGATCTCGGGGGCCTCGCCGGCGACGAGCACCCGGCCCTGCTCGAGTGGCTCGCGGACGACTTCGTGGCCCACGACTACGACCTGCGGCACCTGCTGCGCACGATCGTGCTGTCGAGCGCCTACCAGCGCAGCTCCCGGGGCGCGGCCGAGGGCTCGCTCGAGCGCGAGCGGGCCTTCGCCCAGGCCGCCGTGCGCCCGATGAGCGCGTCGCAGCTCATGCGTAGCCTGCTGGTGGCCACGGGGCTCGACGACGTCACCGGTCGCGCGTTCAAGCGGCAGGTGGAGCTGCGGCGCCAGCAGGTGCGCCGCGACTTCGAGCTGGCCTTCGACGACGACGAGCCCGTCACCGACGCGGGCTCCGGCGGCAACCTGCCGCAGGCGCTGCTGCTGCTCAACGGCGAGCTCACCAACCAGGCGCTGCTCGCCCCCGACGGGGCCCTGGCCGCCATCCTGCGCGAGCACCCGCGACCCGAGGCCCGCATCGATGCGCTCTTCCTGCGGGTCTTCGGGCACGCGCCCTCGTCCGAGCGTCGGGCGGAGCTGGTGGCCTTCGTCTCCGCCCGGGGGGATCGAGCGAGCGCCTACGAAGACCTCGCCCACGCGATGCTCATGACCAGCGAGTTCTCCACGATCCACTGAGGACGAGGCCATGCCGACGAGCCGACGCACCATGCTGCACCTGGGTCTGGGAGCCCTCGCCGCCACCATGCTGCCCCCCGCGGCCGGAGCCACCGTCTCGGGCTCGCCGCGAGCGGGCCGGGCCCGCGCCTGCATCCTGCTGTTCATGCACGGGGGCATGAGCCAGATCGACACCCTCGATCCCAAGCCGGGTCGCCCCACCGGCGGAGGGCTCTCGGCGATTCCCACGGCGCTGCCCGGGGTGCGGATCTCCGAGCACCTGCCCGGGCTCGCGGCCCGCCTCGATCGGGTGGCGCTGCTGCGCTCGCTCACTGCCCGCGAGGGCAACCACGAGCGCGCGCGCCACCTGATGCACACGGGCTACTCGCCCCAGGGAGGGGCCGACTTCCCCGCGCTGGGAGCCTGGATGGCCGACGCCCACCCCTCCCCGCACCTGCCCGGCTACGTGGCCATCGATGCACCCGGTCAGGGACCAGGCCTGCTCGGCGCCTCGCGTGCGCCCTTCGTGGTGCCCGATCCCACCCGCCCCGTCCGCAACCTCGCGCCCTCGCGGGCGATCCCGCGGTCGCGACAGGACGACCGCGCGTCGCTGTGGCGCACGCTGCAGGACGACTTCGGCGACGAGCACCGCTCGGCCCAGGTCGCGGGGCACACCGAGGTGGTGGAGCAGGCCCTCGACATGATGAGCTCGGAGGCCACCGCGGCCTTCGATCTCGAGGCGGAGAGCAGCTCGATCCGCGAGCGCTACGGGACCTCGCGCTTCGCCCAGGGCTGCCTGATGGCGCGCCGCCTGGTCGAGGCCGGAGTGCCCTTCGTGGAGGTGGGGCTGCGGGGCTGGGACACCCACGAGGACAACCTCGCCCGGGTGCGCGAGCTGAGCGCGAGCCTCGACGCCGGGCTGAGCGCGCTGCTCGACGACCTCGCCGCGCGAGGGCTGCTCGACCAGACCCTGGTGGTCTGCCTGGGAGACTTCGGGCGCACGCCGCGGATCAACGGCCGCGGCGGCCGCGATCACTACCCCGCCTGCAGCAGCGCGCTGCTGGCCGGGGGCGGCATCGCGGCGGGGACCGTGGTGGGAGCGACCGACCGCGATGGCTACGAGATCACCGAGCGCCCGATCACCGTGCCCGACCTGATGCGCACGCTGGCCTTCGCGCTGGGGCTCGACGCCGACGACACCCGCATGACCGCCGCGGGTCGGCCGATCTCGATGGTGGACGGCGGGCGGACGATCGACGAGCTGGTCTGAGCGAGCGCGGTGCCCCGACGCAGGCCTCGCGTCGTCGGGTTTTCTGCCATCATCGGCGCTCGCCCATGCTCCGCCTAGACTCGCCCTGGATCCTCGCCCTGTCCCTCGTGCTCGCCGCCTGCGGCGACGACGGCTCCACCGCGGAGGACGACGGGACCCAGCCCACGAGCACCGGGGCGGTCGATACCGACGCCGCGACCGGGACCACCAGCGACGGCAGCACCAGCGCCGACGACAGCGGCTCGGACACGGCCGGGGACACCACCACCGCGGCCGGCGTCTGCGAGCTCGAGCAGCCGGCCATCGTCACCGACATCGACGAGACCCTCACCCTCTCCGACGCCGAGTTCATCATGCAGATCGGCGACGGCACCTACGACCCGCTGGAGCGGGAGGGCGCGGCCGAGCTCGTCACGGCCTACGCCGATCTCGGCTACCACGTGCTCTACCTGACCGCCCGCAACGAGCAGACCGTGCTCGAGGTGACCGGCGAGACCGCCCGCGAGGCCACCCAGCGCTGGCTGGAGGAGCACGGCTTCCCCACCGACCCCGGCTCCACCGAGCTGGTGCTCGCCGAGATGTTCGTGTTCGATGCCGACGCCCAGGCCTACAAGGCCGCGGCGCTGATGGAGCGCCAGGCCGCGGGCATGCGCTACGACTACGCCTACGGCAACGCGACCTCGGACATCGGGGCCTACGCCGAGGCCGGGATCCCGCTCGATGCCACCTTCATCATCGGCGAGCACGCCGGCGAGGGCGGCACGGTGGCGGTGGCCGGCGAGGACTGGCTGGAGCACACCGCCACGCACATCCCCACGGTCCCCGCGGTCTGCGAGGACCGCTGAGCGAGGCCCCTCCGGCCCGGCCCTACGGCAGCGCGTAGGGCCCACCGGGCGTACGGAAGCCCGGCACGTTGGTCAGCTCGAGCCACGCGCGACCGAAGGTGACCGCCACCAGCACCAGCGTGGGCAGCAGCGCCGCCATCCACCCCCGCGGCACGCCGATCTGGTGCGTGCGCGCGAGCGCGATGCCGGTCAGCGACCAGTACACCAGCCCCACCGTCCCCAGCACCACCACGTACGCGTCGCCGGGTACCTGGCCGAGGTAGAGCGGGATGTCGAGCACGCCGAGCACCAGCAGCACCAGGCCCAGCACGTAGCCGCACGCCCGCATGCTCGCCCCGATCGAGCGCGAGGCTCCGCCGGTGAGCGCCACGCCGATGTGCGCGAGCAGGCCCGAGACGAAGTAGAGCAGCGGCAGGCCGACGGGGATCATCAGCACCACCCACAGCGAGAGCACCCGGGCCAGGGGCGGCTCGAGGAAGGCGTAGACCGAGCGCATGGGCACCCCGCTGCCCTCGGGGGTGCTCATGTGCTGGAACGCGAGCGCGGCGAGCAACGCGATCCACGGCGGCAGCCGCAGGGTGGCGAGGAAGCGCAGCACCCGGCCGTGGTCGATCGGCTCGGGGCACACGCGAAAGCTCTGCGCCGGCCGCAGGATCAGCGAGACCAGGGTCTGGCGCACGCGCGCCAGCCACGAGCCCGCGCTGGCGTCCTCGAGCGGAATGGGACGCGGGCGTGACGAAGCCGCGGGGGATTCGGAGGCAGCGCGGGGCACGGCGCCCGAGTGTACCCCGCGTGGTCCGCACGTCGATCCCGAGGAGGAACGGCGGTGTGAGCCGGCCCCCACGCTCCCGCCGCCGCCCTCCGGGGGCCCTTCACACTCGACGCCCACCCGTCTACCCTCGCGGCATGCCGTCGTCGCACCGCCCGCGAACCGGACGACGCGTGCCCGCGTGGATCCTGGGGGTCCTCGTGGTCACCGGGTGCCCGCGCGGCGGTCCGGGGAGCGGCCCACCCCAGCACTACGACGATCCGAAGGCGATGATCGCGGTCTTCGAGTCCTCGGAGCGCGACGAGTGGCAGATGCCCGAGCGAGTGATCCGCTCGCTCGACATCCAGGACAAGGGCGCGGTCATCGCGGACATCGGCGCGGGCTCGGGCTACTTCACGCGGCGGCTGGCGGCCGAGGTCCCGGGCGGTCGGGTCTTCGCGGTCGACGTGGACGGCGAGTTCGAGGACTACCTGCTCGAGAACCGCGAGTCCTGGGGCACGCCCAACATCGAGCCCCACCTCGCGATGTACGACGACCCCCTGCTGCCGGCGAACGAGCTCGACCTCGTGTTCGCGGCCAACACCTACGCGTACATCCGCGATCGCGTGGGCTACTTCGGCAAGGTCCGTGCGGCGCTCAAGCCCGGCGGACGCCTCGCGCTCATCGACTTCCGTCCCGACGCCGAGCCTCCCGGCAACATCGCGCCCGCCAAGGAGCACCGGGTGTCCCGGGACGACGCGGTGGCCGAGCTCGGCCTCGCCGGCTTCGAGCTCGAGCACGAGGAAACCTACCTGCCCCATCAATGGTTCCTGGTCCTCACGCCCAAGCCCTGAGCTCGTCCCTCCCGCTGCACGAGGTCCGCCACGCCTACGATCGCGTGCTCGCCTACCTCGGCACTCGACAGCACGCCGACGGGCGAGTGGCCGGCGAGGTGGTGTGGAACCCCATGCTGCCGTGCCAGTACGTGATGATGTGCCACGTGCTCGGCCGGCCGATCCCGCCGCGCCGCGCCGCACGGATCCGCCGCGCGCTCGAGGTCCAGCGCCGCGAGGACGGCGGCTGGGGCATGCACCCCGACAGCCCCTCGTACCTGTTCCACACCGTGCTGGGCTACGTGGCGCTGCGCCTGCTGGGCCACGATCAAGACGACCCGCTGGTGGCCGACGCGCTGCGCTTCATCCGGGCGCGGGGTGGGGTCTACGAGATCCCCTCGTGGGGCCGCGCGTGGCTGGCCCTGCTGGGCCTGTACCCCTGGGACGGCATGCAGCCGATCGTGCCCGAGCTGTGGCTCCTGCCCGATCGGGCGCCGCTGCACCCGTCGCGGCTGTACTGCCACATGCGGCTCATCTACCTGGGGCTGTCGTTCCTGTACGGCGCCCGGCTGCAGTGCCCCAGCAACGCCACCCTCGACGCGATCCGCCACGAGCTGTACCCCGAGGGCTACGACCCCGCGACCTTCGAGCGCACCCGCGACCAGATCGCGGCCTCCGATCTCTACGAGCCGGTGAGCCGAGGCCTGCGCTCGGCCTTCGCCCTGCTGCGCAGCGCCGAGCGCCTCGTGCCCGCGCGCCTGCGCGAGCACGCCCTGGCCCGCGCCCTCGACCACATCCTCTACGAGCTGCGCAGCACCGGCTACGTGTGCCTGAGCCCGGTCAACGGCATGCTGTTCTGCCTGGCCCTGCACGCCACCGATCCCCGGCACCCCGAGCTCGAGCGCGCGGTGGCGGGCATCGAGTACTGGGTGTGGTCGGACGATCACGAGGGCTTCCGCATCGCCGGGGCGCGCAGCGACATCTGGGACACCTCGTTCATGATCCAGGCCCTGTGCGAGGGCCCGGCCACGCCCCGCGCCCGTGAGATCGTGCGCCGGGCCTGCCGCTGGCTGCCCACCGCCCAGATCAAGGAGGAGCTGGTCGGCGGCCGTCGGCACTACCGCGAGCTGGCCTACGGCGGCTGGGGCTTCGCCAACGAGGATCACCCGTGGCCGGTGAGCGACTGCACGGCCGAGGCGCTCGAGGCCCTGCTGCGCGCCGAGCAGCGGGGCTTCAGCGACCGCGCCGGCCGGCTCACCCTGGGCAGCAAGCTCGCCGCGATCGAGTTCGTGCTGCTGCGGCAGAACGACGACGGCGGCTTCGGATCCTACGAGGCCCGCCGCGGCCCGATGCTGCTGCGGCGCTACAACCCCGCCGAGATCTACGGCAACTGCATGCTCGAGTACTCGTACACCGAGTGCACCGGCTCGTGCGTGCGGGGCCTGGCCGCCGCCGAGCGCGAGCTGGGCGACCAGCTACCCCGCGAGCTGCGGGCGCGGGTGCGCGGCGCGGTCGAGCGCGGCACCCATGCCCTGCTGCAGGCCCAGGCCGAGCCCGGCGGGTGGCTGGGCTTTTGGGGGATCAACCTCACCTACGGCACCTTCTTCGCCTCGGCCGGGCTGCACGCGGCGGGCCTGTCCACCATGCACCCCGCGATCGTCCGCGGCACCCGCTGGCTGGTCCGGGCCCAGCGCCCCGACGGCGGCTGGGGCGAGAGCTACGAGGGGCTGCTCAGCGATTCCGACGTGCCGCTGCCCCCCGACGAGCCCAGCCAGGTCACCCAGACCGCGTGGGCCCTGCTCACCCTGCTCGAGGTGGCCCCGCACGAGCAGGAGGCGATCGAGCGCGGCATCGCGTTCCTGCTCTCCCGCCTGCAGGCCGACGGGAGCTGGCCGCAGGAGCGAGCGGCCGGGGTGTTCTTCAACACCGCGGTGCTCGACTATCGGCTCTACCGCCACGTGTTCCCGGCCTGGGCGCTGGCCCGCTACCTGGGGCAGGGCTAGCCGTCGTCGTCGTCGTCGACCTCGACCAGCTCCACGCTCACCCGGATCACGCGGCGGTCGTTGGCGGCGAGCACCTTGAAGCGGATGCCCTCGTAGACGAAGACCGAGCCGGTGGTGGGCATCTGCCCCGCGAGCTGGGTGAGCAGGTCGCCCACGCTGTCGACGCCCTCGAGCTCCTCGAACTCGACGCCGAGCTTCTCCTCCACCCGGGTCAGCGGGGCCTGCCCGTCGAGGTAGAGGATGCCGGCCAGCTCGATGGCACCGGTGGGCGCGTGGTCGCTCTCGTCGAAGATCTGGCCCACGATCTGCTCGAGCACGTCCTCGAGGGTCACCACGCCCACCGTGTGCCCGCCGTCGTCGACCACGATGGCCAGGTGCACCCGCTGCTCGCGAAAGCGCTGCAGCAGGTCCTGGATGAGCAGGCTCTCCGAGATGAACAGCGGCGGCCGCATCACCCGCTCGAGATCGGCCGCCTCGGCGTCGTGCAGGCCCACGAGCTGCTTGATGTGCAGCACGCCCACGATGTGGTCGAGGTCGCCCTTGTACACGGGCATGCGGCTGTGCCCGGAGGCGTGGGCCCGCTCGATCACCCGCTCGAGGTCCCAGTCGAGATCGATGGAGGTCACCCGGTTCTCCGGCACCATGATGTCGCGGACGATCTTGTCCTCGAAGCGGAAGATGCCGCGCAGCAGCGCGGCCTGGTCGGCGGGGATCGAGCCCTCGCGCTGGCCCACCTTGACCAGGTAGTCCAGCTCGTCGGCGGTGACCTTCTGCGCGGCCTCCTGGGTCTGGGCTCGCCGCAGCATGAGCTCGGTGATCCGCGACAGCAGCCAGGTGACGGGGCCGAGCACGCGGTTGAGGCCGTTGAGCACCGACAGCACGGGGAGCGCCATGCGGTGCGCGTAGATCCGCCCGGCGGCCTTGGGGAGGATCTCGCCGAACACCAGGAGCACCGCGGTGGTGAAGAACACCGCCACCGGCACCGCCCAGTCTCCCCACTGCCCGCCCGAGAGGTGACGGATGGCCAGCGCGGTGGCCACCGAGCCCATCAGGGTGTTGGTGATGTTGTTGCCGACGAGGATCGTCGACAGCACCCGCACCGGATCCTCGACCCAGGTGGAGACCGTCTTGCCCCGGCGCCCGCCCTCCTCGAGGATCTTGCGCGCCTGGTGGGGGCCCAGGCTGGTCAGCGCGGTCTCGCTGCCCGAGAAGAACATGCTCCCCGCGAGGCAGAGCACCATCACGAGGATGCCCAGGGTATCCGCGTCGCTCATCGCGGGCTCTCCTGGGCGACATCGCGGGCTTCCTCGGCGAGGAAGCAGGCCAGGGCCTGGGTGCGGCGGAGCAGGCTGCCGAGGCTGCTCCACTCGCGCGGGTTGTGGAAGTACTGGCCGTGGGGGCCCAGGCCGTCGATGCAGGGCACGCCGTGGGCCGCGAGCAGGTTGGCGTCGGAGCCCCCGCCCTGCAGCGGGGCCTCGCCCACCTTCAGCCCGGCCGCGGCGGCGTGGCCCTCGTAGCGGCGCCGCAGCGCTTGCGTGCCGGCGATGACCTCCATGGGCGGGCGGGCGATGCCGCCGTGCAGCTCCACCCGGGCGCCGCGCAGGCGCTCGGGCACGTCGGCCTCGTCACCGAAGGGATCGGCGGCCAGGGCCTCCATGCGGGCGACCACGTCGTGGGCGTCGGCCACGGTCAGGAAGCGCGAGTCGATCACGCAGCGGGCCCGGTCGGGCACGGTGTTCTTGGCCGTGCCGCCCTCCACGATGCCCACGTTGACCGTCACCCCGCGCTCGTAGTCGGTCATCGCCTCGGCCGCGAGCACGATGCGGGCGAGCACGGCGATGGCGTTGATCCCCTTGTCGTGCTCGTTGCCCGCGTGGGCCGAGTGGCCGTGCACCACGAATTCGAAGCTGCCGCTGCCCTTGCGGCAGGTGACGATGCGATCCTCGTGGCGCCCCGACTCGAACACCAGGGCCGCGCTCAATCGCGGGGCCAGGGCGGCGAACAGCGGGGCCGAGCTGGGTGAGCCCACCTCCTCGTCGCTGACGCACACGAAGCGGGCCCGCAGGCGCTCGTAGAGCGCGGGCTCCACCCGGCGCAGGGCCTGCAGCGCGAAGAGGATCGACGACAGGCCCGACTTCATGTCGAGCACGCCGGGGCCGTGAATGGCGTCGCCGGTCTGCGGGCCCTCGGGGCCGTCGTCGCGGCGCAGCTGCAGGAAGCCCATGCTGCGGGGGAACACGGTGTCGACGTGGCCCACCAGGGCCAGGCTTCGATCCTCGGGCGCGGTGGCCGGGCTGCGGTACACCCGGTGATCGGCGAAGCGACCGCTCGGGTCCGGCGTGCGCTCGACGACGAGCCCCAGCTCCTGGGCCTTGGCGTCGAGGATGCACGCGGCCGCCTCCACGTCGTCCTTGGCCGCGGTGTGGCTCGGCTGATCGACCAGGCGCCGCAACAACGGGAATTGCTCGGCCTCGAAGGCCTCCGCCACGGCGCGGTGCAGGGATTCTCGCGGAGGACTCGATGGGGGCTCGTCGTCGTCGGCAGGCATGGCGTGGTGTGGGGAGCGTCGTCGGAGCGGCCGGGGGAAGGCTCGCGTCAGGGTTCGGGATCGGGCAGCAGGGCGGTGCCCTGCCGTCCGGGCTCGCGGGCAGCCTGCTCGAGGCGACCGCTGCCCGGCCCGATGATGTGCACGGCCCCGATGCCGCGCGCGAGGTTGTCGAGGGCCTCTTCGATCTTCGGGATCATACCCCCGACGATGGTCCCGTCGGCGATCGCCGCGCGGGCCTCGGTGGCGTGGAGCACGGGGATTCGCGTGGAGGCGTCGTCCTTGTCGCGCAGCACCCCGCCGACGGCGGTCACCAGGAACAGGTGATCCACCCGCAGCGCGGCGGCAACGGCCGAGGCCACGGTGTCCGCGTTGATGTTGTAGACCTGCCGGGTGACCGCGCGGGGCGAGCCCCCGCCGTCGATGCCCAGGGTGTTGAGGACCGGAACGTAGCCTCCCACCCACAAGTGCTCGATGAGCTCCGTGCGGATCTCGTCCACGTCGCCCACGAAGCCGAAGTCGACCGGCTCGTCGCTGCCGCTGACCACCTTGGGCGGGCGCCGATGGGCGCTGACCAGCGCGGTGCTGACCCCGGAGATCCCCACCGCGGCCAGACCCGCCGCGACCGCGGCCGCGACCAGGTCCACGCTCACCTCGCCGGCGAGCACCTGCTTCATGATGCGGAGGGTGGCCTCGTCGGTGACCCGCCGACCGCCTACCATCACGGTGGGCACCCCGAGGGCCTTCTGCAGCGCGCCCGCCTGGGGGCCGCCGCCGTGGCACACCACGAAGCGCCACCCCTGATCGCAGAGGCGATGGACGTCGCGGAGCACGGCCGCGAGCGCGGGTGGATCGGCCACCACCTCGCCGCCGAGCTTGAGCACCGCGCGGGGACCGTCGCTCATGGCCACAGCGCCGGGGCGTCGATGCCCTGGGTCTCGGGCAGACCGAGCACGAGGTTCATGGACTGGACCGCCTGGCCCGCGCCGCCCTTGACCAGGTTGTCGAGCGCGCTGGTGACGAGGAGCTGTCGACGGCCATCGACCACCGCGCCCACGGTCCAGCTCAGGTCGGCCCACATGCTGCCCTTGATCGCGACCACCTCGGCCTGTCGACCGCCGTCGCCGAGCAGGCGGACGAAGGCCGCGCCCTCGTAGTACGACTCGAACAGCGCGCGCACGCGGGCCGCATCGATCTCGGCCGGCACCTGCACGAAGCTGTTGGCCAGGATCCCGCGGGGCAGCGGGGCCGAGACCGGCACGAACTGCAGCGAGAAGTCGCCCGCGTGCCCACCCTTGGCCTGGGCATCGCGCAGGGTCTGCTCGATCTCCGGGGTGTGCTGGTGCTCGAGGGCCTTGTAGATCTTGAGGTTGCTGGCGCGCAGCGGGTGGTGGGTGCCCGCGCTGGCATAGGCGCCGCTGCCCGAGGAGCCAGTGGCGGCCACGGTGTGGATGGCCCCCGACAAGAGACCGGCGTGGGCCAGGGGCAGCAGACCCAGCGCGATGGTGGTGGCGAAGCAGCCGGGCGAGGCCACCCGGGTCGCCCCCACGATGCTCTCGCGCTGTAGCTCCGGCAGGCCGTAGACGAACGAGCCCAGGAGCTCGGGGTGTGGGTGCGCCTGCCCGTAGAAGCGGGCGTAGGCCTGGGCGTCGCGCAGGCGGAAGTCGCCGCTGAGATCGATCACCCGGGCCGAGAGCGCGGCCAGTTCGGGCGCAAGCGTGGCGCTCACCTTGTGCGGCAGGGCCAGGAACACCACGTCCATCCCATCGGCCGCATCGCGGGGCTCGATGTCCTCGAAGCGAAGGCCGGTGCGGTGGAGATTCTGGTGCACGGCCTCCAGGGGCTCGCCCACGTGGTCGATGCTGGTCACCCGGGACAGCTCCACGCCGGGATGAGCGAGCAGCAGGCGGCACAGCTCGGCCCCTCCGTATCCGGTCCCGCCGATGATGGCGACCTTGGGCTTGGTGGTGGCTTCGGCCATGGGTCCTCTCTGAGGTCGGTCCGGGGCGTGTAGCACAGGCCATCTCGGGCCACGAAGGGCCAGACCCCGGGATCGCATCGACGGTAGCGCGCAATCATCGCGCCGTTCCACACGACATCGATGTCATGGTCCGCCGGGCGCAGATGGGACCGACTCGGACATCCGCGTCATACCCAGCTCTCACATTGTAGGTGCAGCGCCAACCTGTCACCAATGATTACGGTAATTTGCCAAGTTGGCCCGGGTCCTGCTTATAGGGGCCGCGTTCACCCGGGCCCGAGCGAACCGGCTGGCAAACGTCTTACCCATTATCTCGCTCACCCTTAGCTTGGTCTTCCCTTCCTTGGTCTGAGCTTCTCCTTGGCTTCGCTGGCTTGAGTCTCTTCCATAACTTGCCCTAGCTTGGCTCGAGCCTGACGTACTCCTTGGATTTCCTGTCCTTAGCGCTTGGCTTCACCACTTTCGGAGCTGGATTCGATTCCGCTACGTAGCGCGCCTTCTACGCGCGCAATTCGGTCGGTGCTGTAAATCAAAGACTTTACTGGGGGGGACCCGGAGACGCTTGGTCAGCGACTCCGGGTCTTCGTTTTGGTTCGCGGGCGCGAAACGGCGTGCACACCGCGACGTGGATGTCATGGCTCCACGTCGTGGAGGTGATCATCCGGCTCGGGGATCCGCTCGCTGAGGCGCCAGACGGCATCCGGGGCGATCCGCTTCTCGAGAGCATCGAGCATGTCCTCCGGCGGGATCTCCGCTGGAAGCAGCAGGCGTCGACCGTCGACCACCACATGGCCCCGTGGCGCGCACTGAGCGCCCATCGGCATCCCGTGGTGGGCGGGGGCCCAGCCGTCGGCCGCCAGCACCTCGGCCGAGAAGCGGATCGGCCCGCCACAGCGACGGCAGCGCTGCTGGCCCCCCGGATCGAGCGCCACCGAGATCAGGGGCTCGCGCCCGTGCTCCTGACGGGTCTGGCCCCACCAGCGGGAGTCGAAGGGGAAGATCCCCGGGCCCGCCGCGGGCAGCAGCCCCTCGCCTCGCAGCCAGCGCGCGCTGAGGTAGTAGGCCGGCGCCGCGGTGCCGTCGGCCCGCTCGCGAGCCTCCACGAACAAATCGGGCTGCTCGAAGTGGGGATCGAGCGACCACGACACCGCCAGCCGTCGCCGGGCATCACCCCGCAGGCAGGAGCTCCGCGAGGCCACCACCACCCGCGTGAGCCGATCCGCGAACACCCACAGCACGTTGGAGAGCTTGTGCCAGGGGTCGACGCCCAGGTCGCAGACCTTGAGCTTGTCGCAGACCACCGCGCCCCCCCGCAGCCACACCGAGACCAGCTTGATCTCGATGCGGTCCTCCCAGTCGAGCCGAGCATCGGCGTCATGGGGGGCCAGGCCCAGGTGCCACTGCAGCGCGTTGCCGTGGCGCCCTCGCGAGCGCCCCGGCGCAACCAGATCGGCGGCCGCTCCCAGGGGCAGCCCCACTGCGGCCCGGGCCAGCGCCTCGAGGTGGGCGCAGCGACGCCGCGGAGGGTCGTGCTCCGGCGGCGGATGACGAAGCGGAAGACGCACGGCGGGCCCGCAGACTACCCGGGGCGGCCGAGCGAGGGAAACGAGGACCGGCTACTTGGTCTTCTCGTCCTTCTTGGCGTCCTTGCCGTCCTTGTCGGCGTCTGCCTTCTTGTCGTCCTTCTTCTTCCCGGGGCGCTCGGCGCAGCCGGACAGGCTCAGGGCAGCGACTCCGAGACCGAGCATGACGAGACGCAGCGTCTTCATGCAGGCAAGGGTATCAGCCTACCACAGCGACGGCAGCCGGCAGAACTTGCGCAGCCCCGCGACCGCACCGCCCGGGTGCCCGAAGGCGAGGCCGGCGATCCGTGGGCGAGCGGGCTCAGGAGGGCGGTGGGAAGGCCTGCACCGCGGCCACGATCGCGGCACGGATCGTCGCCGCGTCGGCGTAGTCGGGACAGTAGCGCAGCGCCGGATCGCGGGCGCTCAGCGCCCGGAAGCGCCGCTCCTCGGGCCCGAAGTCGTAGCTCAGGATCACCGGCCCCGCGTAGCCGGCATCCCGCAGCGCTCGCAGCACGAACAGCCCCTGGTTGTCCTGCTGGAAGCGCCGCGCCCGGGCCACGTCGCCGTTGAAGCGGGCCGCGAGCTCCACCAGGTTGCCCAGCAGCGCCTCCTCGGGGGTCCGATCGAAGCGCATGTCGAGGTAGACGAGATCGGGCCGTCGCTCGGCGAGCATGCGACACGCCGCGTCGCCGCTCTGGGCCTGCCGATACACGAAGCCGTCGGCCACGAAGGTGCTGAGGTTGGTGAGGTACTCGTTGCCGTCCTCCACCACCAGCACGTCGATGGGACGCGTCATCATGCGGCCTCTGCCTCCTCCCGCACCTCGTCCTCCACGGTGAAGAAGCGCAGGGTCACCGCCTTGCTCCACCCGGGCACGCTCTCCACCGAGATCGCGCCGTCGTAGCGCGACAGCAGGTCCACGGTGATGCCCATGCCCCGCTCCACGTAGCGCCCACGCAGCATCTCGTTGCTGAGCTGCTCGGGGGAGCGGTCCATCACCCGGATCACCAGCGACGACAAGCCGGTGATCTCGTCCATCTCCTGCGTAAGCTCGATGCCCAGGCCCACGGGAGGTCGAGCATACAGCACGCTCGAGCGCAGCGAGTTGCGGATCACGTTGGCCAGGATGTCCTCGAAGTCGGTCCGGAAGATCCTCACCAGCCCGCCCTGCCCCGAGATCTGGACCGGCGCGACCTCGTAGCCCACGAACTGCTCCTCGCCGGCCACCTGCCGGTAGATCTCATGGACCAGGCGCGGCTCGATGCTCACCACGCACAGCTCGCGGATGAGACCCGAGAGCCGTTCGAAGGCCTGGCGCCCCAGCACCTCGCCGCTGCGCCGCAGCAGCCGGGCCAGCTCGAGCTTGCGCCCCGATCGCAGGCGCTCGGGGTGCCGCAGCTGCTCGGCCCGCTCCGCGAGGTCCTCGAAGGCCTTGATCATCGGGCGGAAGATCGGGTCCTTGCGGTAGAGGTTGAGGGTGACCCGGTGGGCCCGGGCCACCTGCTCGAGCTCCTCGAGGTAGCCCAGGAAGCGCCCGTAGATCCCCCCGGCCACGCGACCGCGGCGGTCCCGGGTGTCGCGACGGCGGCGATCGTCGATGCCGCTGCCGTCCCCGAACATGCGCTGGGCCAGCACCGCCGCGCGCTGGTCGGCATCGGGCGCGTCGAGCTCCAGCGCCTGCCCCACGTCGGCCAGGAACGCGGTGTTGTGCTTGAGGATCTCGTGGCGGATGAGGCTGAGGATGCGCGCCACCTCGGGGAAGCTCTTGGGATCGCGCTCGAGCAGCTGCCCCAGCGAGGCCCCGCGGTAGTGCCGATACAGCCGCCACGCGGGCACGATGATGACGAGCGCCAGCACCAGCCCCGCCGCCAGGTAGAACTGGAAGAAGCGCGCGTCGATCTCGGCGCGCAGGGCCTGGGCGCGATCCCAGTGCAGGTCGTAGTCGCCCGCCTCGGCCAGGTAGAGGTCGAGCTGCTCCGAGGCCTCGAGCGGCTGGTTGTGCGACCACAGCAGCTCCGCCAGCGTGAAGCGGGCCGTCAGCGAGCGCAGCTCGGCCGCGCGCCGGAGGTGCGGGATGGCCTCGTCGGGCAGGTCCTCGCGCAGCAGCAGGCCCAGGCGCTCGTGCACCTCGGCCTGGTCCTCCTGCTCCTCGAGGCTCTGCTCCCAGTAGCGCCGCGCGTCGCCCCGCCGATCCTGGGCGTAGACCACCCGCGCGAGCTGGTTGAGCACCTCGGGCTCGTCGGGGAACTCGTCTCGGGCCCGCAGCAGGATCTTCTCGGCCTCGCCCCAGTCCTGGTACTCGGTGCCGCGCAGGTAGGCCTTGTTGATGATCTTCTGCAGCTTGGGATCCAGGCGCCGCAGCTGGTTCTCGGGCGGCGGAGGGATGGCCGGGGGCTCGTCGCGCCGGATCGCCCGCTCGAGCTCCATCACCGCCCGCTCGGCCCGCTGCACGTCGGGATCGTCGGGATCGGCGAGCTGCTGGAAGCGATCGTAGTGCTCCTTGGCCTGCTCGCGATCGGTGCGGGCGTACAGCTCGCCCAGCAGCAGGTGCAGGCGGTAGAGGTCGGGCCGCAGCCTCAGCGCCGCCTCGAGGTGTTCGATGGCCTGCTCGTCCTCCGCCCCTGCGAACTCCTTCTTGTAGATGAGCCCCAGGGTCATGTGCGCCTGGTAGTTGGAGCGGTCCATCCGGATCGAGCGCTTGAGGTCCTCCACCCCGGCCAGGAAGCGACCGTCGCGGGCCAGCACCACCCCGCGCAGGTGATAGGCCCGCGGGAACCACGGCGACGCGGCGATCGCCGCGTCGAGCTCGCGCTGGGCGGTGGCCAGGTCGCCGGCCCGCAGCGCGGCCTCGCCCCGCAGGTAGGCCGCCTCGGCCTCGGCGCTCGGACGAAAGCCCTGGGTCTTCTCCAGGTCGCGCAGGCTGAGCTCGAACTGCAGATCCTCGATCGTCGAGTCCACCCCCTCCACCTCGGGGGCGTCGGGGTGCTCGGTCCGCAGCTCGCGGTAGGCCTCGAGCGCGGCCACGATGTCGTCGTTGTCCTGCAGGATCTTGGCGCGCAGCCACAGCGCGTGGGCGACCGGCTTGCGCCCCTGTCGGCTGCACTCGTCGCGGTAGCGCTCCACCTCGGCGAGCACCTCGGCGCGCAGCAGCTCGCGCTCGTCCTCTTCCTTGGCCCGCCCCGACATCTCGTACAGCAGGTTGGCCGCCGTCGCCCGCACGTCGTCGGGGCGCCCCGTGGTGCCGGGGGGCTCGGCCGCGAGCTCCTTGGCCAGGGCCAGGCGCTCCTTGGCGTGGCTGGAGCCGCACAGGCCCATCCACTCCAGCGCCACCTCGCGCTGCTCCACCCAGATGCCGCGCGGATCATAGGTGGCCAGCGCGAGCAGGTCGTCGAGGGCGGGCCGCGGGCAGCGACCCGGCGGGAAGCGGGCCTTCCTCGACTCGGCGCGACCGAGCAGCGCGGTGGGATCGCCCGGCTGCAGCTCGAGCGCGGCCGAGTACTCGCGGATGGCCTGCTCGTGCAGCGCCTTGCGCTGCGCCGCCTGGGCCTTGCGCAGGTGGTCGTCGAAGATCCGCTGCCGCGCCTGGACCTTCTCCTCCTCGCTCATCTCGGGCTCACCCCCGGTGTCGTCGTCCGCCTCGTCGCCGTCGGTCTCGGGCGGGCCGGGCAGGGTCTCGGCCGGCTCGTCCTCGATCCCGGGCAGGCCGCCGTCGGCCACCGGAGGCGCGGCCCGGGCCGCGAGCGTCAGGCCCAGGCCCAGGACGATCCCGCTCAGCGTGAGCCCCACGCGACGTCGCAGCGCCGCGCTCGGCCATGGTCGCCCCCGGTTCATCGGCTCGTACGTCGCTTCAGCTTGCGCAGCTTGATCCCCAGCTGGTTCATGCGGAGCTGGACCTTGCGCCCCGCCCCGGGCTCGTCGAGCAGGGCTTCCGCGATACGCGCGAGGTCTCCCCCATATTTCGCGTAGAGCCCCTCGAGGTACTGCCGCTCCACGGCGCAGCTCACGGCGTTGAGCGAGTCCGCGGCCCGCAGCGACACGTTGAGCCGCAGGCTGCCGTCCTCGGCCTCCTGCACCCCCTGCAGCTCCGCCTTGGGCGTGGTGCGTCCGGGCTCCATCGGGCGCAGCAGCTCCCGCACCGTGCGGGGTGGGATGGGCACCACGTCGGGTCGGCTGGCCTGGCCCGGGTCGTCGGGCTCGACCTGCTCGGCCCGATCGACCAGCTCCACCAGCGTCAGCGCCACCAGGTTGGACAGCGTCATCTCGAGCTGGCGGAAGTTCCCCGGCCACGGGAACTCGCGCAGGATCTTGAAGCTGCTGGGCTGCAGCAGCAGGTGGATCCGCCGCGGGTCCACCCGCGCGGGCACCTTGGCCCCCACCGTGATCGGCATGGTCTCGCCAGCGGCGGGCACCCGCAGCCCCCGCTGCTCGGCGTACTGCACCAGCAGCTCGCGGTTGTAGGGGTCGGCCGCCACCCGGTTGAGGAACGCCCGCAGCAATTCCTGGAAGTCGTCCCGCCGCCCCCGCAGGCTGGGGAGCGTGACCGCGGTGGCGGGGTTGAGCCGCATGTAGAGATCCTCGCGGAAGCGACCCTCGCGGACCATCGCGCCGAGGTCCTCGTTGGTCGCCACCACGATCTTCACGTCCACCTGCCGCTCGTCCACCGAGCCCACCGGGGTGTAGCGGCTGTCCTGCAGCACGGTGAGCAGCGACTTCTGCACGTCGAGGTTGAGGTTGCCGATCTCGTCGAGGAAGAGCGTGCCCTCGTGGGCCCGCGCCAGCACGCCGTCGCGGGTGGCGGTGGCCCCCGTGTAGGCGCCCTTGACCACGCCGAACAGGTGCGCCGCCATCAGGTCGCGCGGGATCGTGGAGAGGTCGACGGCCACGAACGGCCCGGTGCGATGCGAGCGGGCGTGGATGAACTCGCGGGCGAGCAGGGTCTTGCCGGTGCCGGTCTCGCCGCTGAGGATGATCGGCAGCCGCCCGCGGGCCAGGATCGACAGGCGCCGCCGCGTCGCCAGCATCGACGGCGTGCTGCCCCAGAAGAACGGCTCGTCGCCCTGCTCGGGCGCCCGCTGCCGCCGCGCCAGGATGCCCTCGATCTGCAGCTTGAGCGCCCGCGCGTCGAGGTAGTCGTCGTCGAGCAGGTAGGTGTAGTCCTCGGCGTTGAGGCGCTCGGCGTCGGCCTCGAGCGGCAGGTCGTCGCGCGAGGTCATCACGATCACGGGCAGGTCCGGGTAGTCCTGCCGCATGAGGTCGAGGATGTGCAGCCCCTGCGCCCGCCGCAGCCGCTCCAGGCCGCGCTCGCGATCCTTGGCCAGCAGCGCGTCCTTGTCGTAGGGCAGCAGCTCGGCCTCGGGGATGTCGAAGTGCACGTCGAGCAGCACCAGGTCCACCCCGTCGCCGTGGCGGCCCAGGGCCTTGGCCGCCTCGCGATAGTTGCGGGCCGGCGGCAGGAACTCGTGCTCGGGCATGAAGCGCTTGCACAGCTCGAGGTACTTGTCCTCGTCGTCGACGATCAAGATCGAGGACATGGCGGGCTAGCCCTCTCGCAGCAGGCGGCGGTGCAGGTCACGGAGCGCGCCGCGGATCGTCTGCTGGGCGGCCCGGATCGCGGGGCGGGCCGCGGCCAGGGCCTCGGCGGGGCCGTGGCGCAGCGCCTGCTCGTGCTCGTGCAGCACCGCCACCGCCCCGTCCACCGTGCGCAGCTCGGGCTCGGGCAGCGGACGCGGCAGGTCGTGCACGTGGGCCTCCCACACCTCCCAGGCCGCCTGATCGCCCTCGGCCCGCGAGCGCGTGCGCAGCAGGTCGGCCCGCAGCGCCTCGGCCAGCGCGGGCGGCAGCGGCCCCTCCCAGGCCTGGTCGTCGAAGTTGGCCGACTGCCAGGCGACGTACTTGCCCAGGTCGTGCTTGAGCGCCGCGGCGAGCTCGAGCATGGCGCCTCAGCTCGGCGCGAGCTGGTATCGGGTGGCCCGGGCGCGACCGGTGGAGACGATCTTGCCCTCGTTCTTCATCCACACGAGGTAGTCCCGCAGCTCCGAGGTCTCGAGGCCCAGGCGCTTGGCGAGCTGCCCGATGGTCAGCGGCTCGTCGGCCATCGCCTCGAGGATGCGACGATAGAGCTGCGCCTCGCGGCTCTCCTTGCGCTCGGGCTCGGGGGCGGGCGCCACCATGCGCTTGCGACCGACGACCGGGGCCGGCACCGCCGCCCGCACGCTCCCCCGCGGCTGCAGCCCCGCGTCGCGCAGGGCCTGGGCCAGGTCGCGCAGGCTCAGGGCTCGCACCGCCTCACCGGCATCGCTCTCGAGGAGCTCTCGGAGCGTGGTCTCGGCGGGCATGCGCGCCACCGTTCCCATGGCGGCCTTGGCCTGGTTCTGTCGCAGCGCCGACTCGAACAGCTGAGCGATCTCGGTCATGACAACCTGGGTTTCCATCGAGGCCCGATGAATCGGAGGGATACCCGTAGCGGTCGGGAACCGACCGCTGGGGCTCGGGCGCGGGGACTATGCCACCTGCGTCCCGGAGCGTCCAGGCGCACCCCGCGGCGGATTTCACTCACATGCGAGGGGCCCGAAGTCGACCGCATCCTCGCGGCAGTAGAAACAGCAGTCCTCGCACTGACCGGTGCCGTCGACCCCCACGCCCCAGCTACGGCCGCCGGCCTCGCCGCCCAAGCACATCAGCTCGCCCTTGAGGCACTCGATCTCCTCGTGGCTCGGCCGACCCACGCCGTCGGTGACGAACACGTCGTCGGCCGACGGCCACGCCCAGTCGCGATCGCGGGACCACAGTCGCCAGCTCACGTCCACACCGTCGTCACAATCGTCGATGACCGTCCACGGCTGCACCACCTGCTGCGCGCAGGTCTGCGGCGCCTCGTCGGCTTGGTTGGGGCAATCGGGGATGGTGTCGCAGAGCTGTCGCAGGGCCAGGCAGTCCCCGGTGCCGCACACGGCCACGAAGCCCTCGGCGCACACGCAGGCCCCGGCGTCGCAGTAGGAGTTGAGACCGCAGGTGGTCGTGCAGCCCAGGCCGGGCATCGTGGTCTGGCAGCCGTGCAGCGCGTAGGGGTTGCCGAGGAATCCGCGATCGCAATAGCACTCGCCGTCGCGACAGTGCCCGTTGATCGAGCAGCGAAGGTCCTCGCACAGGCTCGGGTCGTCGTCGGGCGCCTCGATCACGCAGCCGAGCAGCAGCACCGACCCGAGCGCCCACGCGCTGCCCCACCCCCGGCTCCGATCTCGAGCGCCGACCATGCCCTCGATCCTAGCGCGCTCGCGGCGTTCGTCATCGGGGGATGACCCCCGCCGCATGCCCCGGATCACACGGGGATCCCCCGGGGTCCCGCGCTCCGCCCCCCCGCGCCGGCCCCGGTCGCGCTAGAAAGGAGCACCATGAGCCCGGCCATCGTCGCGCTTTGCGCCTTCGCCGCCTACTACGTGGGCTACCGGATCTACTCGCGCTTCCTCGCCCGCGACGTGTTCCGGCTCGACGACTCGCGCCCCACGCCCGCGCACACCCTGCGCGACGAGATCGACTACGTGCCCACGCGCCCGTCGATCCTCTTCGGCCACCACTTCGCCTCGATCACCGGCCTCGCCCCCATGCTCGGCCCCGCCGTCGCCGTGATCTGGGGCTGGGTGCCCGCGGTGGTGTGGGTGGTGTGCGGGGCGATCTTCGTGGGCTGCATGCACGACTTCTCGGCCCTGGTGCTCTCGGTGCGCAACCAGGGCAAGTCGGTGGGCGAGGTGGCGCGCGACGTGATCAGCCCGAGCGCGCGGACTCTCTTCCACCTCATCATCTTCTTCGGCGTGGCGCTGGCGATGGGCGTGTTCGTCTACGTGATCGCCCGGCTGTTCTCGCTTGAGCTCGCGCCCGGCCACCCCGGCTACCCGCAGGCGGTGCTGCCCTCGGGGCTGCTGGTGATCGTGGCGATGATCGGCGGCTGGCTGCTGTACCGCCGCGGGGTGCGGCTGCTGTGGGTGGCCATCGTGGGCTTTGCCCTCGAGCTGCTGAGCATCGGCCTGGGCATGCGCCTGCCCACCCTCGGCCTGCCCGAGTCGGCCTGGCCCAGCCCCGGCACCTGGACCTGGCTGCTGCTCGGCTACGCCTTCGTGGCCTCGGTGCTGCCGGTGTGGGCCCTGCTGCAGTCGCGCGACTTCCTCAACTCGCTGCTGCTGTACCTGGGCGTCGGCCTGGCCTACCTGGGCCTGTTCTTCGGCGGGCACGAGTTCGTGGCCCCGCCGCTGCGCAGCTCGCCCGAGGGCGCGCCCTCGATGATCCCCTTCGTGTTCATCGTGATCGCCTGCGGGGCGGCCAGCGGCTTCCACGGCCTGGTGAGCTCGGGGACCACCGCCAAGCAGCTCGACAAGGAGAGCGACGCCCGCCCCGTGGGCTACGGCGCCATGATCGGCGAGAGCCTGCTGGGCCTGCTGGCCACCCTGGCCTGCACCGCGGGCCTGTCCTCGTCGGAGCACTGGCACGACGTCTATCGCAGCTGGGCCGGCGTGCAGGCGCTGCCGCAGAAGATCGACACCTTCATCCAGGGCACCACCACCTTCCTCACCAGCCTCGGCATCCCGGCCGACCTCTCGGCCGCGCTCATCGCCATGGTGGTGGTCTCGTTCGCGCTGACCACCCTCGACTCCGCCACCCGCCTGCTGCGCTTCAACATCGAGGAGATCGGCGCGACCTTCCGCATCCCGCTCAGCGGCAACCGCTACGTGGCCTCGGCCCTGGCCTGTGGGGTCATCGCGGTGTTCGCCTTCTACGAGGTCGACGTGGTGGGACCGGGCGGCGTGATCAGCAAGCGCCCGGCCGGGCTCGCGCTGTGGCAGCTGTTCGGCACCACCAACCAGCTCCTGGCCGCGCTCACGCTGGTGATGGTCACCCTCTACCTCCGCAAGCGCCGCTGGCCCACCTGGCCCGCGGCCCTGCCCGCCCTGGGCATGCTCGCGTCCACCCTCGGCGCCATGGTGGTCAACCTCGGCGAGTTCGACGACCCGCTGCTGAGGATCATGGGCGGCGTGCTGGTGCTGCTGGGACTGGGGGTGCTGGTGGAGTCGGCCCGGGCCCTGCTCCGGCCACGCCCGTCGACCCCGCCCCCGGCCTAGGCTCGAGCGCGCGTTGGCCACCGCCTGCACCAGAGAGTCAACTCACGGGGTCGAGAATCCCGCGACTGCGACCGAGAGTGCCCCCAGGGAACGAAAAAACGCTCTGGGGTCTCGCGAAAGGCCGTTCATCCGATCTAAAAGGCGGGCGTGAACCTGGGCGCAGTGCGCCGCGGAGGATTGATGAGCAAAGCCACCCTCAAGCTGGACGACAAAGAGCTCGAGTTCCCCATCATCACCGGGAGCGAGGGCGAGCAGGCGATCGACATCGGGAACCTCCGCTCGGCCACCGGGCTCATCACCCTCGACCAGGGCTTCGTCAACACGGGGTCGTGCGAGAGCGCCATCACCTTCATCGACGGTGAGAAGGGCATCCTCCGCTACCGCGGCTATCGCATCGAGGAGCTCGCCGAGAAGTCCTCGTTCCTCGAGGTGGCCTATCTGCTCGTCCGTGGCGAGCTGCCCACCCCCGCCGAGCTCGAGGAGTTCCGACACTCGATCACCATCCACACGATGCTGCACGAGGACTTCCGTCGGTTCTACGGCGGCTTCCCCAAGTCGGCGCACCCGATGGCGGTGGTCTCGGCCGTGACCGCGGCGCTGAGCACCTTCTACCCCGACAGCCTCGACCCCGACGATCCCCTCCACGTCGAGATCTGCACCAAGCGCCTGCTGGCCAAGCTGCCCACCATCGCGGCCTACGCCTTCAAGCACTCGATCGGCCAGCCCTTCATGTACCCGGACAACCGCCTCGGGTACGCGGCCAACTTCCTGCGGATGATGTTCGCGACGCCGTGCGAGGAGTACCTGGTCGACGAGGTCATCGCCAAGGCGCTCGACCTGCTGCTCATCCTCCACGCCGACCACGAGCAGAACTGCTCCACCTCCACCGTGCGCGTGGTGGGCTCGTCGCGGGCCAACCTCTTCGCCTCGATCTCCTCGGGCGTCTCGGCGCTGTGGGGCCCGCTGCACGGCGGCGCCAACCAGGCCGTGATCGAGATGCTCCAGAGCATGGAGAAGCAGGGCCTGAGCGGCAAGCAGTTCCTCGACAAGGTCAAGGACAAGCAGTCGGGCATCCGCCTGATGGGCTTCGGCCACCGCGTCTACAAGAACTTCGACCCGCGGGCCAAGATCATCAAGAAGACCTGCACCGAGGTGCTGCAGCGCCTCAACAAGCAGACCAAGCTGCTCGACCTCGCAATGGAGCTCGAGGAGATCGCCCTGCGCGACGAGTACTTCGTGGAGCGCAAGCTCTACCCCAACGTCGACTTCTACTCGGGCATCATCTACCAGGCGATCGGGATCCCGGTGGACATGTTCACCGTGATCTTCGCCATCGGCCGCCTGCCGGGCTGGATCGCGCACTGGACCGAGATGCACGAGCAGGGGTTCCGCATCAGCCGCCCGCGCCAGGTCTACACCGGCGCCACCGAGCGGACCCTGGTGCCCCTCGCCCAGCGCGGCTAGGCGCGGACGGTACCCGGCCCACCGGGCCCTTCGAGGCCGTGACGCCCCGCGTCACGGCCTCGAAAACGTCGTATCGGGGGATCGCGCCCACTGCAGGTTCGGGTCCACGGAGCCCGAGCACTGCGCCAATCTTGCGTTCGCCTTTCCCGCGGGCCGGAAGCATTCTCATCGAAGCGTGAGAACGATGAGTCCTGCCACGTCCGAGCACCCCGTGCTCGTGAGCAGCGCCTTGGTGGTCGATGGCGATGCCGTCGTGCGAATGGCCGTGGCGGAGCAGCTCACCATTCTCGGCGTGGGCGTCGTGTACACCGCCGGCACGGCGGAGGAGGCCCGGCAGCAATGCCGCCGCCACCACGACATCGACGTGGCCTTCGTGGACCTCCTGTTGCCCCGGCAGCAGGGCGCGGACCTGCTCGACGACCTGCAGCAGCCCGGCGGTCCACGGGGCATCGTGCTGACCAGCAGCTACTTCGCCGCGTGGGAGCGCCCCCTGCCCCGCGGTGTGCTGCGTCGGCTCGAGAAGCCGTTCGGCTTCGAGGAGCTCGAGGACTGCCTGGCCCTGGCGCGCGCGTCCGCCGTCGTGCCCGGGTAGCGCGGCACGGGTGTCCGGGCCGTCGCCCTGATACCGTGCCCGACCCATGGACGACCTCGTGGCCCGCGACGCCCGGGTGCTATGGCACCCCGCCACCCACTTCGAGGACCTGGCCCGGCTCCCCGTGACCCCCATCGTGGCCGCCCGGGGGGCGTGGCTCGAGACGGAGGGCGGGCGCCGGATCCTCGACGGCATCGGCTCGTGGTGGACCTCGATCCACGGCCATGGCCACCCGCACATCGTGGCCGCCATCCGCGAGCAGGTGGGGCGGCTCGATCACGTGATGTTCGCGGGCTTCACCCACGCACCCGCGGTGGAGCTGGCCGAGGCGCTGCTGGAGGCCGCCCCGCGGCCCCGCGCCGATCAGGGCCCCGACTACGGGCGCGTGTTCTTTGCCGACTGCGGCTCGGCGGCGATCGAGGTCGCGCTCAAGCTGGCGTTCCAGTCCCACCGCCAGCGCGGCCACGAGGAGCGCACGCGCTTCGCCGCGCTGGCCAACAGCTACCACGGCGAGACCCTGGGCGCGCTCTCGGTCTCGGGCAGCGACGCCTACCGCAGCACCTTCGCCCCGCTGCTGGTCGAGCCCATCTACCTCCCGGTGCCGGCCCACCCCGATCACGAGCCGCAGCAGCTGACCTCCGAGCTGGGGGCCGACACCCCGCAGGCCGAGGCCGCCGTCGCCACCCTGCGCGAGCACGCCCACGAGCTCGCGGCGCTGGTGCTCGAGCCGCTGGTGCAGTGTGCGGGGCGCATGCAGATGATGGGGGTCGGCTACTACCGCCGGATCGTCGAGGAGGCGCAGCGCCTGGGCATCCTGGTGATCGCCGACGAGATCGCGGTGGGCTTCGGCCGCACGGGCCGGATGTTCGCCAGCGAGCACGCCGGCGTGTGCCCCGATCTGCTGTGCCTGAGCAAGGGACTGTCGGGCGGGGTGCTCCCGCTGTCGGCCGTGCTGGTGCGGGCCGGCTTCGAGGACGCCTTCCGCGGCGCGCCGGCGCGGAGCTTCCTGCACAGCCACACCTTCACCGCCAACCCCGTCACCTGCGCCGCGGGCCGGGCGAGCCTGGAGGTGTTCGAGCAGGAGGACCTCCTGGCGCGGCTGCCCGCCCGCGTGGAGGCCATGGCGCAGCGGCGCCGCGCGGTGGCCCAGCGCTGCCCGGCCATCCGCCACCACCGCCAGGCCGGCATGATCGCCGCCTTCGAGGTGGCCCCCTCCCCCGAGCACCCCGGCCCGACCGACGGGAGGCTGGGCCTGGCCCTGCGCGAGGCCGCGATGCGCCGCGACGTGCTCCTGCGCCCGCTCCATGACACGATCTACTGGATGCCCGCCCTGAGCATCGAGGACGCCGAGCTCGATCGCCTCGCCGAGGTCACCGTCGAGGTCGTGCAGGAGGTGCTCGGATGAGACGCCGGGCCCGGCTCGCGCTCGCGCTCCTGCTCGCGCTCGAGGGATGCGAGGGCGAGGGCCTGCCCGAGATCGAGCTCAAGCTGTCCAAGAACTGCAACGAGCTCGAGGTGGTCTCGATCGCCCGGCGGGTAGGCGACGGGCCCGGCGAGCAGGTGATCGACGTGGCGGCCGACAGCGGCACCGGCGACGCGGCCTGGGTCCTGCTGCGACGGACCGGCACCACCGGGGACGAGGTGCTGGTGGTGCAGCAGGTCGGTCCCTCGGGGGTGATGCGGGAGATCCCGATCGAGCTGGCCCCCTCCTCTCCGTTCGCGCTGTCGCTGCGCCCCGACCCCGACTCCGACCGGGTGTGGGTGGTGCACGACGAGCCCGGGCTGTTCGAGCTGCTGCGCATCGCCCCCGACGATCCCGTGCGGCCCGTGCTCGGCTCGGACAACCTGGTGAGCTTCCCCCACGACGACGAGCTGTGCTCGCCCTGCGACACCACGAGCTGGCCGCGCGAGCTGTTCTTCCTGCCCAACGGACCGGCCATGGTGTCGCTGCCCCCGTTCTCGATCGACGCCGTGCTGGTGGTGTGGGTCGCAACGCTGAGCACCGACACTGGGCTCATCCGCGTCTCGCCGGGGCATCGCCTCAACTTCGAGCCCCCCTGCGAGGAGATCCCAGACGTGCCGGGCTTCTGCGAGATGGAGCGGATGAGCCTGAGCTACCCCGAGGTCTCGGTGCTCGGCGTGCAGCAGGATCCACGACAGGAGCAGACCTCGATCTTCGGCCAGCGGGTTCGCCGGACCACCTACGACGGCAGCGACTTCCCCCTCACCTCCGCCGACGTGTTCATGGTGTCGCTGTTCCTCGACGGCAGCGGGGTACCGGCCGGGATCCTGCGCTCCTACTCCCAGGGGTACTACGGCGAGGAGTACTCGCCCGACCCCTCCGACGATCCGCCCTACGGCGTGGCGATCGATCGCTTCGCGGCCTACGGGCTGTTCAGCAACGGGGGCGAGGTGGCGCGCCTGGTGCAGCTGCCCAACTCCGACCCCGACTTCACCGAGCTCACCTCGCGGGTGTCGCTGACGCTGGACACCCAGCTGCTGCAGATGGATCGCGACCTGGCGCTGGGGCGGCTCGACGAGGGGCGCTGGGAGCTCACCAAGCTGTTCCCCGATGCGCCCGCGCAATCGCGGACGAGGGTGTACGAGACCGACGCGCCGATCACCGAGGTGGTCTCGGGGGGCATCGGCACGTTCATGCTGAGCAAGACCGCCGCCCCGCCCGAGCTGGTGCGGGTGCGCTGCGTGGAGCCGAGCTCCGCCGAGGTGGGCGGCACCACCGACGTCACCAGCACCTCGGGCACGACCGACGAGGGGTAGGCCCGAACGCAGGAGCGCCGCGTCGAGCGAGCCCGACGCGGCGCGTCCGTGGTCGTCTCGGCCCTCGAGGGGCCGGGTGATCAGCCGCCCTGGTTGATCCCGGCTGCGATCCCGTAGATGTCCTCGGGCGGGAAGAAGGCATCGGAGGGGATCGCCTCCTTGGCGCCGCCGTCCTTGGCCCAGGTGAGGGTCAGCGCCGCGTCGGTGTCGGCGCCCTGGTAGTAGACCAGGTCCACGCCGTACTCGCCGGGCTCGATGTAGAGCGCCTCGCACACCTCGCGCGCGGCCCCGGAGCCGTCGACGTTCACCACCTCGGTCTGATCGAGGTAGAGGATGGCGCCGTCGCCCGCGGTGAGGCACAGGTCGTACTCACCCGCCTCGAGGACGTTGAGCGAGCCCATGAAGTGGATCGCGTAGCTCTGGGTGAGACCCGCCACGCCCGCGGGCGCCTCGCCCGAGGGGATGTCGAGGTCATCGACGGCGATGTACGCCTTGGGGGCGAGCTCGCTGACCACGGGAACCTCGGTCGCGCCGGCATCGATCTCGTAGACGACGCCGAGCAGGCCGTGACCGACCTTGGTGCGGGGCTGGCCGAAGGCGCCGTCGGCCGCGGTGCCGATGAAGCTCACGTTGCTCTTGGCCCGGTTGCGCTTGTTGAGCCGCCCCGTGCCCATGCCGACCTCCACCGGACCGGTGACGGCTCCGGTCAGCTCGGCCACGATGCGATCCGCCGAGCTCTCGATCACGTTGAGCCGCTTGCCGCCGACGAAGACCTTCGCCTGCGTCGCATCCTCGGGGAAGCCCGAGCCGAAGACCTCGATGTAGCTGCCAGCCGGGGCCGCGGTGGGGAACACCCCGTCCACCACGAACTCGCCCTTGAGGTCACGCTTGGGACGATCCTTCTCGCCGGTGGTGACGGGAGGCTTCTTGGCCACGAGGGTCAGCGCCTTGCCGGTCTTGCGGGTGCCGGAGCGAGTGCCGGTGGAGGTGCGGGCCTGCGGACGAGGGCCGGTGGGGGCTCGAGTCTCGCCGTCGGCGGTGGTGGTGGTCGCGGTGCTGCCACCGCTGCCGTCGACCTCGGAGTAGTAGCCGTCGTATTGGCCAGCGTCGGGATTTTCCGAGCCCTTCGAGCTCTGGGATGCGCAGGCAACGCTGAGCGCGAGACAGGCGAGCAGGGGAGAATGCGAACGGATCATGGTGTGCTGTCCTTGGGCTGCGGTAGGGGCCCTAATCTCGTCGCCTTCGGCGCGGAAGGCCTTGCGTGGTCCGGTCAGACGCAGGGGGGCCAGGGTGCATTCAGGGCACCGCGGACACGGCGCCCCCTCGAGGGACTCGCCCCAGCGGGGGCGACGCGCCGCATCATCGGGCACCACCGCCGGCGCTGCAACGGGCGGGCTGGGGCCTGGGTCACGGACCAGGATCGAACGCCGATATCGACGCAGCGGTCCTAGCCCTCACGGGCGCGGGCGCGCAGGGTCACCTTGCCCCCGACGGTGGCCACCTCGAATTCCACCCGGCCGCCGTGCCGCTCCTGTAGCTTGGGCAGCTCCCGCGAGAGCTTGCGGGCCAGGGCTCGCACGGTGAGACCACGGGTGTCCTCGCCGGCCGCCTGCTTGGCCTGCACCAGGTTCTCGAACAGAGCGCGGACCTCGGTGCTCTTCATTCCGGGCACCGGAGGCGGCGGGGGACCCGACGGCGGGGGAGGTGGCGGGAGCCGAGCCCCCGTGGGCGGCAGGGGTGGCAACGATCGACCCGGCGAGGCCGCTGGAGCGGAAGGTGACGGGGCCTCGGGCGCGGAGGCTGGGATCTCGGGCGGCGGGGTCTCGACGGAAGACCTGGGTGCCCCGGCTGGCTCGGTCACCGTCCGTCGAGCGGCGCGCTGCTGGAGATCGCGCCGAAAGGTGCCGCGCTCGATCTGCCCCAGCACGCGGGTCCAGTAGTGCTCGTAGGTCACCACCCGCGCCCGCAGCCCCTGGAGGCGAAAGCGCAGCGCGGTGCTTCGCATGTGGTGCCGCTCCAGCCGCCGAAGCTGGGCCTTGAGCTGCTTGTGCCGCTGCGCTGGCGCAACGCGCTCCACCCCGAGGAAGTACTTCTCGTAGGAGATGCGCAGCTCCTCGATCGCCTCCTCGAAGTCATCGAGGAGGCGCGACAGCTCCGCAGAGGTCAACGCGTCGTCGCTCTTCGCGGCCAAGGCGTGCCCGCCATCCTAGCATGCGTGGGCGGCCGACCGAGCCTTCGTCCCGGCTTTGCGCCAATACCGCAGCCTCCCCGCCGCGCTTGGTCTATGCTCCTGGTTGGTGGGCAACGTCTGGGCCTTCATCCTGCTCATCGGGCCGCTCATCATCATCCATGAGCTCGGCCACCTCATCGCGGCCAAGCTCGTCGACGTCAAGGCGCCGCGCTTCTCCATCGGCTTCGGTCCGCCGCTGCTCAAGGTGCGGCTGGGCGAGACCGAGTACTGCCTGGCCCCCATCCTGCTCGGCGGCTACGTGAGGCTGCTGGGCCAGGACCCCAGCGAGCGCATCGCCCCCGGCGAGGCCGACCGGGCCCTCAACGCCAAGCCGCTGTGGGCCCGCATGTTCGTGCTCGGGGCGGGCCCGGCCGCCAACCTGCTGCTGCCGATCCTCATCTACTTCCTCTACTTCCTCACCCTGGCCCCCACCTCGCTGCCGCCCGCGATCATCGGCACCGTGGTCGACGGCACCGCGGCCGATCAGGCCGAGCTGCTGCCGGGCGATCGCATCGTGGCCATCGACGGCGAGGACGTGCGCTCGTGGGGAGACATGAGCCAGCGCATCGCCGAGGCGCCCGGCCGCGAGCTGCGGCTGCAGATCGAGCGTGACGGCGAGCGCATCGACCGGGTGGTCACCCCGCAGAAGACGATGCAGCGCAACGCGCTGGGCGTGGTCACCCCGGTGGGCCGCCTGGGCGTGCTGCGACGCTTCTACGCCCCGCAGGTGGGCATCATCGACGAGCAGTCCTCCGCCTTCGCCGAGGGGCTGCGCACGGGGGACGTCATCACCTCGATCAACGGCGAGCCCGTGCGCACCATCGAGGAGCTCGAGCGCATGCTCGAGGGCACCGGCGACGGCCTGGTGCGGCTGACCTACCTGCGCGCAGAGCCGGTGGTGGGCCCGCTGGGCACCTACCTCTACTACGAGTCCGCCCATGCGCAGCTCCTGCCCCGCAAGGACGAGGACGGGCGGCTGTCCACCGGCCTGCTCGCCGCGAACACCTTCGTGCGCAGCGTGGCCCCCGATTCCCCGGCCGGGCGCGCCGGGCTGCAGGCCGGCGACCACATCCTCGAGGTCGACGGGGTGCCCTTCACCAAGTGGGAGTTCCTCGAGGAGATCCTGCGGCAGAAGCAGCAGAAGCCCATCACCCTCACGGTGCAGTCGCTGGGCGAGCGACGGCCCCGGCAGGTGGAGCTGGCCCAGGAGCTCCGCAAGTGGCGGGACGTCTACAAGCAGGATCGCGAGTCGCTGTGGTTCGGCGCCGAGCCCTACGAGAAGTGGATCCTCGCCCCGCCCGAGCCGATCCGCGGCCGCTTCACCTACGCGCTCACCTCGGCCATCGAGCAGACCGGCTCGGTGCTCTCGATGATGTGGACCACGCTCGTCCAGATGGTGACCTTCGAGCGCAACCTGGGCGAGCTGTCGAGCGTGGTGGGGCTGTACAGCGTGGCCGGGACCGCGGCCGAGCAGGGCCCCTCGGACTTCCTGCTGCTGATGGCGCTGCTGTCGATCAACCTCGGCTTCGTGAACCTGCTGCCGATCCCCATCCTCGACGGGGGGCACATCATGTTCTTCACCATCGAGGCGATCCGCCGCAAGCCGCTGGGGCAGCGAGCACGCGAGATCTCCTTCGCGGTGGGCTTGGTGGTGATCATCCTGCTGCTGCTGGTGGCCCTGCGCAACGACGTGATGCGGTACGTGCTGTGAGCGGCGAGGACGAGGCCACCCCCGAGGCCATCTGGCTGCTCGCGCTGGATGCCTCCACTCCCCGCTGCGTGATCGCGCTGGGGCGGGTGGATGCGCATGGGCCCGGGCTGCCCGAGCTGGTGGTGGAGGACGACGAGGACGACGGGGCCAACCAGGCCTCGAGTCGGCTGCTGCCGCGGGTGGAGCGGGCCCTGGCCTCGGCCTCGATCGACGCGGGTCACCTGGCCGCGATCGCCTGCGGGCGAGGACCGGGCACCTTCACGGGAACGCGGGTGGCGGTCGCCAGCGCCAAGGGCCTGGCCTACGGCGTGGGTCGGCCCGTGGTGCCCGTGAGCACCCTGGCCGCCGTGGCCGCGAGCGCCGGGATCGAGGGCGATGTGCTGGCGATCCTCGATGCGCGACGCGACGAGGTCTACGGAGCACGCCTGTGGTGCGAGGGGATGACCGGTCCCGGGCCCGCGCGCATCGAGGCCCGCGGCGACGAGCGGGTGGCCCCCCTGGCCGTGCTGCTCGAGGATCTGCCCGCGACGACGCGCGTGGTAGGCAGCGGGGTGGAGCCGTACCGCGACCTGCTCGCGAGCGCCGGTCGGGCCGACGCCGCAGTGGCGCTCGTGGGGCCCACCGCGGCCGGGCTGTGGGCCGCGGCCACGGCGGCCTGGGCGAGGGGCGAGGCGGTGCATCCCGCCGCGCTCGATGCGGTGTACCTGCGAGCGAGCTACGCCGAGATGGGGATCAACGCGCCCAAGCGGCGCTTCGTGAAGAGCCCCTTCGTGTAGGCACCCGGCCTCAGCTCGGCCCGCGATCGATCGCAACCAGCTCGAGCTCGCCGTCCTCGGCCCACAGCGCGAGCGTACCGTCGAGCGCCACGCTATCGCCGGCCACCAGCGTCGCGGCGACGCCGTCGGGCGAGGGCTCCAGCCGGGCCCGGCCCGCGACCACCACCACGCGCCGCTGCCCTCCATCCATCGCGGGCCCGGGCACGCGATGGCCCGCCGCCACGTGCAGCTCCCACAGCTCCACGCCCGCGGGCCCGGCCAGACGCCGCGCATGTCCCCAGCTCGCCCAGCGCTCGCCGTGCTCGCGCGCCTCGGGGCGGCCGCGGACATCGAGCTCGCTCACCACTCGCTTGACGTCCTCGCTGCGCGCCCGCGGGGCCACCAGCACCGCATCGTCCGTCTCCACCACCACCACGTCGTGCAGCCCCACCGCCGCCACCAGGCGATGGCGCGCGTGCAGGTGGCAGCCCTCGCAGTCGAGCGCGAGCACGTCGCCCACGCGGGCGTTGCCGGCCTCGTCGTGCTCGCTCACCTCGTGAAGCGCATCCCACGAGCCCACGTCGCTCCAGCCGGCGTCCAGCGGCACCACCGAGGCCCGCGTGGT
Organism: Myxococcales bacterium; assembly: GCA_020633315.1. GTDB lineage: Bacteria > Myxococcota_A > Polyangia > Nannocystales > Nannocystaceae > Paraliomyxa. The sequence continues at coordinate 50,178 of JACKDV010000021.1, read as the reverse complement.
CTCCTCCATCACCGCGTAGTCGATGGAGTCCGAGGGGCAGGCCGCGAAGGACTCGCGATCGAGGGCCCACTGCTCCCCTGCCCTGCGCTCGGCCGCCGCCACGGCGCGCTCGCAGGCCGCAAGGATCTCGGGCCGCAGCGCGCCGAGCTCCTGTAGGAAGGCATCGGCCCGCAGCAGGAACATCCCGCTGTTCCAGTAGTAGCCCCCCGCGCTCAGGTAGCCCTCGGCCGTGCTGCGATCGGGCTTCTCCACGAACGCCTCCACCGGCCCGGGGCGCCCCGGCGTGGCCGCGCGGATGTAGCCGTACCCGGTGTGCGGGCGGTCGGGCACGATGCCGAAGGTCACCAGGCGACCGGCCTGGGCCAGCGGCAGCCCCTGGACCACCGCCTCGCGAAACGCCGCCTCGTCGTGCACCACGTGATCGGCGGGCAGGCACAGCAGCAGGGGCTCGACCTGCGGCGATCGAGCCCGGGCCACGAGGGCGGCCACCGCCACCGCGGGCGCCGTGTTGCGTCCCAGCGGCTCGAGCACGATCGCCGCGGCGGGCCGCTCGATGGCCCGCAATTGCGCCGCCACCAGCTCGGCGTGGGCCTCGTTGCAGACCACCAGCGGAGCACCCACCTCCGGCAGCCCCTCGGCCCGCGCCACGGTGCGCTGGAGCATGGTCCGATCGCCGACCAGCGCCTGGAGCTGCTTGGGGTGCTGACGACGGGACAGCGGCCACAGCCGCGTGCCGGAGCCGCCCGAGAGGATGACGGGAACGAGCACCACGGGCCGGACGGTAGCGCAACGGGCTCGCGGCGAACACCGCAGCTTGCGAGCAGGGGACGGCACCTGCCACCGTGGGGCGGTGAGCTCCGTCCGCGTCGAGACCACCCCGCCGATCACCACCGTCGTCCTCTCCCGCCCCGAGGTCCGCAACGCGGTCGACCGGGCGACGGCCGAGGCGCTGGCCGAGGCCTTCCGTGCCTTCGGGGGCGACGGCCAGGCCCAGGTCGCCGTGCTGTGGGGCGACCACGGCACCTTCTGTGCCGGCGCCGACCTGCAGGCGATCGCCAAGGGCACACCCAATCGCGTCGACCCCGAGGGCGACGGTCCCATGGGTCCCTCGCGGATGCGCCTGGACAAGCCGGTCATCGCCGCGATCTCCGGTCATGCGGTCGCGGGCGGGCTCGAGCTGGCGCTGTGGTGCGACCTGCGGGTGATGGAGGAGGACGCGGTGCTCGGCGTGTTCTGCCGGCGCTGGGGCGTGCCCCTCATCGACGGCGGGACCGTACGGCTGCCGCGGCTCATCGGGCTGGGACGAGCCCTCGACTTGATCCTCACCGGTCGCCCAGTGGCGGCCGAGGAAGCGCTGCGCATCGGGCTGGTGGATCGCGTGGTGCCCAGGGGCCACGCACGGGCGGCTGCCGAGGCGCTCGCCCGCGAGATCGCCCGGTTCCCCCAGACCTGTGTGCGCAGCGATCGAGCCGCCGTCTACGATGGGCTGGAACAGCCCATCGACGAGGCCCTGCGCACGGAATTCCGCCACGGGCTGCGGGCTCTCGCCGATCCGGCGATGCGGGCGGGCGCCGGTCGCTTCTCGGGCGGCTCGGGCCGCGGCGGCGCCTTCGAGTGAGATACGAGCCCACGCCGCCCTGGCCGATCCTCCCGCGCATGGGCGATGATCACCGCGATGATCGAGCTCATCTGCACCCGCACCTGAAGCGCATGTCGCAAGGCGGTCGCCTTGCTCGAGGAGAACGGGCGCGAGCTCAGCTACCGCGAATACACCAAGCAGCCGCTGTCGGAGGCCGAGATCCGGGCCGTGCTGGCGAAGCTCGGGATGACGGCCCACGAGGTGCTGCGCAGCAAGGACGCCAAGAAGCTGGGCATCGACCCGGGAGCCATGGATGACGACGCCCTGATCGCCGCGATGGCCGAGCACCCGCGCCTGCTGCAGCGCCCCATCGGGGTGCAGGGTGGCACGGCAGTGCTCGGTCGACCGCCGGAGCGCCTGCTCGAGCTATGACCGGGCGGCGCGACGTCGCCGTCGTCGCCACGCCCCCAGCAGCCCCAGGCCGAGCCAGCCCGCGAGGCCCGAGCCCGGGCTCGTCCCGCGACTACGGCAGGCACAGCCGTCCGCGTCCTCGTCCTGCGCGCCCACGCAGTCCCACTCCACGCGGATCGTGTCCTGGAAGTCGTCGAGACGGCCGCTCAGGGTGAGCGAGCGGGTCTCGCCCGCCGCCGCGCCGTCGCAGGCCCCCTCGATGCTCGCCTCCTCGCCCAGGTCGGGCGCTCCGTCCTCGTCGCGATCGGCCAGGCTCGGCCCCTCGTCGCCCTCGACCACCGCCCACTCCACCGGAGCCCCGCGGAGGATCCCGCCGTCGGCATCCCGGGTGATCGCCACCGCGCCCAGGGCGAGGAAGACGTCGGTGTCGGCGACGCGGACCACCACGGGCTCGAGCGAGATCGAGGCGATCTCGCTGCGCGCCACCACCTCCACGCGCCCCACGTCGAGCTCGCCCGCCGGCAGCGAGAGGCCGACCTGGAAGGCATCGCCGGCCCGGGCCTGCACCCGCAGGGAGGTCGAGGGCTCGTCGGCGGCGGGGAAGCTCGGCGAGCCCTCGATCGCCACCGCCGTCGCCCTCGCGTCCGAGACCGCGACGCGCTCCAGCCGATCGTCGCGCGCCACCGCGGTCTCGATCGCCTCGAGGCCGTCCTCGATCACGCGAAGGGTCGCGTCGGGATCCACGACGTAGCCCGCGGGGAGGTCCTGGATCACCTCGTAGCCCAAGACCTCGGTCGGCCCCGGGATCGCGAGGTCGAAGACCCCCCGGGTGGCCGACAGCGGCAGCACGTCGAAGAGCACCCGGTCGTCGCCGAAGTCACCGTCCAACGAGCATTGGCGCCGCACCAGCTCCCAGGTGACGGCCCCCGGCTCGTCGAGCACCACGCAGCCGGCCTCGTCGAGGCTCGCCGCGCCGCTCAGCCGCGACTCGTAGCAGGCGCGGAGCTCCTCGTCCTCGGCCTCCACGTACTCGGGCGGCTCGACCGACGAGGCCCGGTACCCGGTGAAGGTGGTGCACACCGTGGACTGCTCCACCACGGCGTGACCCGAGCCCAGCCCGTAGGACTGCAGCCGAGTGGTCATCCGAACCTGGTGCTCCTCGGTCTGGAGCTCGGGGTCGCAGCCGGTCGCCAGGGTGCAGATCGCCGCTGCGATCCACGATGCAGTGAACCGTCGTTCCATGGGACACCTACTCCTCATCCAGGGTAGTCCCCGCGCCGAGGGAACGGATCCTCGATGTCGCGACGAAGCGCGCATCTCCCCACCGAACGGTGATTCCAGCCGAGGGCGCCCCTCCTGCGATCCTCGCGCGCCCTGGCCGGCGACCCGGGGCCTCAGCTCGGGCCCGCGTTGCAGAGGGCCAGCCACCGTCGCAGCTCGAGCAGCTCGGGATCATCAATCGGGCGCTGGGGCTCGAGGATCTCGAGCGCGGCGGCGAAGCGAGCCCGGGCGGCCCGCGTGCGGTGCAAGGCCATCAGCGCCTCCCCGATCTGCGCGAGGTCGACCGCGGTGGCAGCATGGCGAGGGCCGAGCACCTCCTGGTCGATCTCCAGCGCCTCGAGCTGCCGCGCCAGCGCCTCCTCCCAGCGCCCGGCCCGGCCCAGCGCGATCCCGAGGTTGGTGAGGCTCGCCGCGGTGTCGGGGTGCAATCGCCCGAGCGCGCTCGTGCGGATCTCGACCGCAGCCTCGAGCGCCACGATCGCCTCCTCGAGCTCACCGCGCTCGGCCCGAATGGTGCCCAGCGCATTGAGGGCCGCCCCCACCGAGCCATGCGCTCGTCCCTGCGAGGCCCGCAGCGCACGGAGCCCTCGCTGCGAGGCCGCGAGGGCTCCGTCGAGATCGTCCTGCGCGAGCCGGACCAGCGAGAGGTTGTGGTACGCGGCCCCGCGCAGGGCGGGATGCGACGCGTGCTCGAGCACCCACTGCAGGTGCTGCTCCGCCGCCGCGTGATCCCCTTGCTCGTGGAGGAGCAGGGCGAGGTTGACCCGGGCCAGGGCCGAGACCGCGCTGGGCTCCCGACCATCGGCGTCCTCGCGCAGCGCCTGGTCGTAGCCCTGCCGCGCCCCCTCGACCCAGCCGGCCAGGTGCCGCTCGCGAGCCTCGTTGTTGAGCGCAGAGGCGGTGGAGATCCGCAGGCCGTGCGCGAGCTCCCGCTCGATCGCCAGGTCGCGCTCGCACGCGCGCCGAGCCAGCGCGCCCGATCCCTCGGCCGCGAGCACCCCCTGCAGATCACACGCTCCCGACGACTGGGCCAGCTCGCCGGACGCTGCCACCGGCTTGGCCTCGAGCTCCACCTCCAGCTCGAGCTCCCCCTCGCTCACCCGCCCCTCTCCCCCGCTGGCCCGGGCCTCCTCCCCGAGCTCGACGAGCCGCGGCCCGGAGGCGGGCCGGCGCGGAGCCGGGGGACGGGAGCGACGATGGGGAGTGGCCGACAGCGGCGCACATGCGCCGAGGAGGAGACAGCAGACGGCGCCCACGAGCGCCTCGCGACGTTGCATTCGCTCGCCCAACTCATCGGGTCGCACGCCCATTTCAAGCGCCCCACGGCCGCCCCCACGGCACGCGCTCGCGACAGCGCTGGATCTCCCTCGAAGCCGGGCGCCCCGCCCCTCAGCCCGCGCAGCCCTGCCCCGGCCGACCGAAGGTCTCCGCCCACGCGCGCCGCTCGTGCGCCGGGATGATGCGAAGCTCCGGGATCCGCCGCTGTAGCTCGTGCAGGCGCGCCACGTTGTCGTTGGCCTGGGGCTCGTCCATGTCGGTTCGCCGCATGATCGACGCCCGCCCGCGCAGCCGCTCGATCTGCGAGCGATCGTTGACCGCGTCGCCCACGTGCAGCAGCCGGGTGCCGTCCGGCAGGTTGACGAACACGGCCACGCTCCCCGGGGTGTGCCCGGGCATCGGCACCACCACCACCGACCCGTCCCCGAACAGGTCCGCGTGCCGATCGAAGATCTCGTAGGGCCCCCCGTCGAAGCGCAGCGCCTCCTCGTGTCCCTCCACCCCGTGGGCATGGGCCGGCATCACCTCGGTGATCACGTGCTCGCGGGCCTCGGCCACCAGCGCCTGCTCGGGCTCGCTGAGCAGCACCGGCGTGGGCGGAAGGTCGAGCACCCCGCCCAGATGATCGAGGTGGGCATGGGTGGGCAGCACCCAGCGTAGCGCTCCCGGATCGACCCCCGCCTCACCGAAGCGATCGGCCAGCGACTCGCGGGGCCGCAGCCGGGCCGGCAGCGCCCGCAGCCAGCGGTAGGTGCGGCCCTCGTAGACCTGGATCTCCTCCTTCAGGTTGGTGCTGTTGCCCGCGTCGATGGCCACCGTGCCCTCGGGGTGGCGCACCACCAGCGACGAGGCGGTGAACGAGCCGAAGCGCCCTGACTCCACCCAGCAGGCCGTGAGCCCGGCCGGCGGCGTGGTCTCCACCGAATGGAGGGGCCCCACCTCCACCGGCGCGATCGAGGCCCTGCATCCCCCGAGGACCACCATCATCCCGAGCACCCAGCGATGGATCGACATGCTCCGAGCATGCGAGATCCATGGGATGAACGAAAACTCATAGTATGAATATGTCATATGAGCGAGATCGATTTTCGCCGGATCAACCTCAACCTGCTCCCGGCCCTGCGGGCGCTGCTCCACGAGCGGGGCGTGAGCGCAGCGGCGCGGCGCATGGGGGTGACCCAGAGCGCGATGAGCCACTCGCTGGCCAAGCTACGCGAGCTGTTCGACGATCCCCTGCTCGTGCCCTCGGGGCGGGCCCTGGTGCCCACGCCCCGCGGCGAGGAGCTGATGGCCGCCCTCCCCGAGGCGCTCGACCGCCTGCGCACCGTGCTCGAGGGCGACGAGCGCTTCGATCCTCGCACCGCCCGTCGCTCGTTCACGGTGGCCGCGCTCGACTACTTCGAGCTGACCACCCTGCCCACGCTGTGGCGCTACCTGCAGCGGCACGCCCCCGGCATCGATCTGCAGGTGGAGCGAGTGGGACGGGAGTCGCTGGCGCGGCTGGGCGCGGGCGAGCTCGACCTGATGCTCGCGGGCACCTCGGCGCGGATCCCCATGGCCGGGCTGCGCAGCCGCGAGCTCTATCGCGAGCCCTTCGAGGTGATCGCCCGCCCCGATCACCCGCGCATCCGCGGTCGCCTCGATCTCGACACCTACCTCGAGCTGGACCACGTGCTCATCCGGGTCGACGGCGCCAAGGAGGGGCTGGTCGATCGCATGCTCCACGCTTCGGGTCGACGGCGCCGCATCGCGCTGACCGTGCCGCACTTCGTGGCCGCCCCGCTCGCCGTGATGCAGTCGGACCTGGTCGCCACCGTGGCCAGCGGCGTGGCGGCCCGCGCCCGGCAGCTGTTCGGGCTGCGCTCGTACCCGCCCCCGCTCGAGCTGCCCTCGGCCACCATCGCCATGTGGTGGCCGCGGGCCCACGAGGCCGATCCAGCCCGTCGGTGGCTCCGCGGCCTGTTCGAGACGGGGGTGGCCGCTCCGCCCTCCATCCGGCGGGCGATCCGCGAGCATGCCCGGACCCTGGAGTGAGGTCGCCACTCTTCCTCGCGGCGACCTCACGGAATCCGCGACGACCGGCCAAGGACCTCGTGATGCGTTGGTCCCTCGTCCTCGTCCTCGCCGCCGGGCTGGCCTCGGCCTGCGCCCACGCACCCGCCCCGGCCTCCTCGTCTTCGCCGGCCTCGACCCCGGCCCCCGAGCGCACGGAGCCTGCGTCGCCCGAGCTCGAGACCGAGCCCCCCATGGTGACCGCGGCCGATCCCACCACCACCGTGCTGGTGATGGAGGCCGACGATCTGGGCGGCGGTCCCGACGCGATCGTCGCTGCGCCCAAGCGCCCCGACCTGCCGTCGATGATGACCGACATCGCGATGGCCCCCTCGCGCTGACCCCACGTCTCGCACCGGGGCCCTCGGCCGGTGTAGGGTCGACGAGCGCCCTGCGCTCGGCATGCCCGCGTCCTCTCGCCTCCGCCGCATCCTTCGTCGCGCGCTGCAGGCGGGCGCCGTCGGGCTGGCGCTGCTGCTGGTGCTCGTCGTCGTCGTCGTCGTCCAGGGCTGGACCGCCTTCGGCCAGGCCCCCCGCGGCGATCGCCTGGCGCGGATGCAGGCGTCACCCCAGTGGAGCGACGGGGTGTTCGCGAACCCGCAGCCGCTGTGGAACGACGCCTGGGGCATGCTCACCGAGGCGCTGCACAGCAGCGACCACTCGAGCCCCGCCGAGCCCCTGCCCGTCGTGCCCGTCGACGGCGAGCGCTTCGCCACCGCCCCCGCCTCGGGCCTGCGCATCACCTGGCTGGGGCACTCCACCTTGCTGGTCGAGATCGACGGCCATCGCATCCTCACCGATCCGGTCTGGGGCGAGCGAGCCTCCCCCCTCACGTGGATCGGGCCCCAGCGCTGGTACGCCCCTCCCCTGCCGCTGGCCGAGCTGCCTCGCCTCGACGCCGTGGTGCTCTCGCACGATCACTACGACCACCTCGACTACCCCACCATCGTGGCCATGAAGGACTGGGACACCACCTTCATCGCGCCGCTGGGGGTGGGCGCCCACCTGGCCTACTGGGGCGTGCCCGAGGAGCGCATCGTGGAGCTCGACTGGTGGCAGGAGCATGCGCTCGGCGACCTGCGGCTCGTGGCCACGCCGGCTCGCCACGCCTCCGGCCGCCAGCTCCTCGATCAGGACCGCACGCTGTGGGCCGGCTATGCGCTCCAGGGTCCCGACCACCGCGTGTTCTTCTCGGGTGACACCGGCCTGTTCCCGGCGATGCGCGAGATCGGAGAGCGCCTGGGCCCCTTCGACGTGGCGATGATCGAGGTGGGCGCCTACGGGCAGGCGTGGCCCGACTGGCACCTGGGCCCCGAGCAGGCGGTCCGCGCCCAGCAGATGGTGCGGGGCGAGCTGCTGCTGCCGGTGCACTGGGGGCTGTTCGATCTGGCCTACCACGGCTGGACCGAGCCCATCGAGCGGGTGCTGGTGGCCGCCGACGAGGCCGGCACCGCGGTGGTGGCCCCGCGCCCGGGCGAGAGCGTCGAGCCCACTCGCCCGCCGCCCCTGCTCGCCTGGTGGCCCGAGGTCCCGTGGCGCAGCGCCCGGGAGTATCCGATCATCGCCACCAAGGTCGACTGACGCACGAGCGATGGGCGAGCGGCTCGCTGTGGTGCAGCGCCCCCTGTCCTCCTGCGCTATGCTCGGGTGCGGTGATCGAATCGAGCCCTCGCCCCGTGGCCCTGGCCCTGCTGTCGATCGCGATCGCGGGCTGCCTGGTCCCCTCCTCTGGGCCCGACGAGGGCACGAGCCCCGACTCGGCCACGAGCACCACCCACGCCACCGATGCGGCGACCTCCGGGCCCATGAGCACCAACAGCTCCACCGGGGCGCCGGCCGACACGGGCATCACCACCGACGACGGCCCGGCCACCATCGGGATCGAGGTGGGCGGGCCTCCGCCCGAGTACTGCCCCGCGGGCGTGGAGCCCCCCACGATCGAGCTCGGCCACGGGGTGGACGAGTACCTGCCCCTCGACTCCGGCCCCGCGCAGATCTACCTGGGGCACCAGGGCGGCTACCACGTCACCTTGGGCATGCGCGGCGTGGGCCTCGACCTCGCCGACTTCGGCGACGGTCACCTGCGCGGCACCGTGGCCGAGCAGGTGGTGGCCGACCTCCCCACCCTGGTGGTGATGGACTGCGATCCGAGCGGCGAGTTCTCGGAGGCGCTCTGGATCAACATGATCTTCGACGTGGATCCGATGCCGCTGCTGGGCCAGACCGCCCTCGTCGAGGCGGAGTACGTCGACGCCTCGGGTCGGGTGGTGACCACCACGGCCGAGGTGCTGCTCTCCGAGACCATCGTCCCCCTGTGAGGCGGAGGGCCTCGCTCAGGGCTCGGGCGCGACCACGGGATCGGCGACGCAGCGCAGGCCCAGGTCGGGCGCCGCCGCGTCGCCGGGCATGCGTCGGCGGTAGGCCACGTCGAGCTCGCTGCGGTCGGCGCTGGTGAAGCCACCGCCTCGCACCACGCGATCGCCATCGCTCGACTCCACCTGGGGATCATCGGCGACACCGGCCGCGTAGCGACGATAGCCGTCCGCGGTCCACTCGCGCACGTTGCCCGCCAGATCGTGCACGCCCTCGGGGGTCACGCCCTGCGGGTAGTGCCCCACCGGAGCCGTGGCCACGTGCAGGTCCGGCTCGCCGTAGGCGGGCACGCCCTCGGTGCACTCGCGCCCGCAGGCATTGAGGCGATCGGAGGTGGGCGGCTCGTGCCCCCACGGATACTTGCGCCCCTCGGCGGCACGGGCCGCTCGCTCCCACTGCGCCTCGGTGGGCAGCCGCTTGCCGCGATACCGACAGTAGGCGTCGGCCTGATCCCAGCTCAGGCAATTGATCGGATGCGAGCCCAGCTCCGGCTGGCCCTCGGTGCAGCGAGGGTCGCGGGCCGCCTTGCGAGCCCTTCGCTCACCGGGCCCGCCGGTCCCGCCCTCGGGGAGCTCGGGCAGCGTGGAGCGGCAGGCCCCCGCCTCCACGCAGGCGCGGTAGTCGGCCACCGTCACCTCGTGGCGATCCATGCACAGCGCCGGGATCCGCACCATGTGGGGCGGCGCAGCGTCGAGGGCCCGGTCCTCGCGACCCACCATCAGCTCGGTCGCGGGCAGGTGCACCATCGACGGGGAGCAGGGCTCGGGCGGCGGACCGGCGGCCTCGGGAGGAGCCTGCACCACCGACGACGACGCGCCCGCGTCGGTCGCCTCGTCGTCGCCTCCGCTCGCCGCCACGACGATCGCCACCAGCAGCAGCGCCCCCGCGCCGACGGCCACCATCGGCCCGCGGCGGCTCGGCCAGGCCCGCGGCGGCGAGGGAGAGCGCTGGGGGCCCGAGGGGCTGCGGCGCAGCTCCTGCGAGGTCGACAGCCGCATCGAGGGCAAGGAGATCGACCCCGAGCTCCGCGGTGCGGGCTCGCGCCCCGCCTCGCCTGCCGCCACCTCGAGCGCATGCACCCTACGCTCCACGCTGGGCACCTCGGGCAGCCGCTGCTCTCCCGTGGGGCGCAGCCGCTCCTCCTCGAGCTGGGCCGCGATCACCTGCAGGGTCTCGAGCTCGCCCAGCGGCGAGCGCTCGCCCACCTCGCCCACGGTGGCCCCCAGGCCGAACAGCCGCAGCACGGTGCGGGCCTCCGCGGGCTCGAGGCGCTCGAGCTCGCCCGGGGGCAGGGCCGAGGCCAGCACCGTCCCGCGCGGCGGCAGCCCCTCGAGGATGCGGCGCGACTCGTCCATGCGCCGCGCCGACTCGAACACCAGCCCGCCGCTCGACTCGATGGTGCGCGAGCGCGACTCTCCGGTCACCTCCACGCGGAAGTCCCCCGCCTCGTGCCCCGCGATGCGATGGACGGCCGCCGCCCCGGTGAGCCGGCCGCTGCTCGCATCGATGAGCTGCCCGCCCTCGAACCACACCTGGCTCACCCCGTGGGGGTGGAAGAACAGCACCTGGCCGGCCTGCTTGTAGATGCTCAGGCTCTGCAGCAGGTCGAGCGGCTGCACCTCCTGGATCCGCCCCGATTGCTGCGGGTGCACGTCGCGGCGCACCAGCCCCAGGGTGCGCAGCACCGCCAGCATGTCGGCGTCGAAGCGCTCGGGCGCGGCGTGGACCAGCTCCTGCACCCAGATCGCCACCGTCTCCCGCGCGACGCCGTGGCGCGCCATGACCTCGTCGAGGCGCGTCGTGCCCAGGGCCAGACCGAGGACGAGTTGGGCTCGCTCTTCGAGAGTCGGCTGCATGGGGTTTGGAAGCGCACGAGCCCTTCGGGGCGTCGTGTTGCCACGTCGCCCCGTCCCCGGACCCGGCATCATCCTAGATCCGCGCGACTCGATTTTCAGCCGGTAATACGCGTGGGTCACCTCGACATCGAGGCAGATCGCCGGGTGGTGGATCCCCGACCATGGCCCTCGGACCCAGGAGATCGGCCCCCGGAGCCACGTTTTCAGATTATCAACCATCAGTTGATAGTGAAGAGAATCGAACGCAATTGCTTCGGCAATTGGGCTCAATCATGCTGGCCTCATGCGAGCCGCCATCATCCGTCGCTACGGTCGTCCCGAGGTCTTCGAGGTCGTCGAGGCCGAGGTCCCTGCTCCCAGCCCCACCCAGCTCCTGGTCCGCATGCATGCGTCCTCGGTCAACCCCGTCGACTGTGCGATCCGCCAGGGCTCGCTGCGCTTCATCTTCCCGCAGCGCCTGCCCACGGTGCTGGGAATCGACTACGCGGGAACCGTGGAGGCGGTGGGCAGCGAGGTGGAGGGCTTCTCGGTGGGCGACGAGGTGTTCGGCTTCACCGACGTCCGCACCGGCGGGGCGTATGCGGAGTATGCGGTGGTCGAGGCGTCGGGGGCCGCGATCAAGCCCGCCAACGTGTCGTGGGAGGAGGCGGGCGTGACCGCGGGATCGGGGCTGACCGCCTACCAGGCGCTGACCGAGGTGCTGAAGGTACGCGCGGGGGAGAAGGTGCTCATCAACGGAGCGGGCGGAGGCGTGGGGACCTTCGCGGTGCAGATCGCCAAGGCGCTCGGCTGCCACGTGACCGCGGTGGGCAGCACCTCCAAGCGCGAGCTGCTGCTCGAGCTCGGGGCGGACGTCGTCATCGACTACACGCAGGAGGATCCCTTCGCGGCCCGCCACGCCTACGATGCCATTGCCGATTGCGTGGGCAACATCGGGGTGCTCGCCTCTCGCCGCCTGCTCGCGCCCGGGGGGCGCCACGTGTCCATCGCCTCCAAGCCCGCGATCATGCTGCGGGCGCAGCTCGGCAAGCTGCTGCCCGGGCCGGCCTACCAGACCATGTTCGTCGTGCCGCGCAGCAGCGACGTGCTGGTGGAGTGGCTCGGCAAGGGAGAGGTCCGGCCGATCATCGATCGCACCTGGCCGCTCGACCAGCTCGCCGAGGCCCAGGCCTACGTCGAGCACGGCCGCAGCGCGGGCAAGGTGGCGATCGCCATCGGGGCATGAGCGGACGAGGAGCGGCTTCGCGAGCACCGAGCTCGGGAGCCGGGCGCGACCTCCTCGTCGCGGCCGGCTCCACGCTCGCTCACGCTCCCGGCTCGCGCTCCCGGCTCGCGCTCCCGGCTCGCGCTCCCGGCTCACCCTCCCGGCTCGCCCTCCCGGCTCACCCTCCCGGCTCACCCTCCCGGCTCACCCTCCCGGATGGTTGCGCTCCCAGGTCTGCTGCCGTCGGGGGTTGCGGCGCTGGATCGCACCTTCGTCCACCGAGGGGAACCCGTGGCGCTCGCGCAGCTCGTTGGTGAGCTGGCCGTCCTCCTCGAAGGCACAGCGCACCTTGGCCACGGACTTCTCGTGCCCGGCTCGCTCGAGCAGATCGGCGGGGCGGTAGTAGCCCTTGCCTGCGACCTCCTCCGGCGTGGGGATCGAGTACCAGACCTTGACCAGCTCGACGGTGCGCGGCAGCTCGCCGCCGTGGTCGAGCGCCCAGCGGCGACAGTGGTAGCGGGCGAACCACCGCCGGTACCACTTGCCGTCGCCGTTGACCCTCCGGGTGATCTTCCCCGCCCGGTCGTACCAGATCCACGGGATGTCCTTGTTGCGCGGCGAGTTGGCGTCGGTCCGTAGGTCCCACACCTCGCCCTGCTCGTCGGTCACGAGCACCTTGAGGAACACGTTGCTGCGCAGGGGGTTGGGCGCGAACATCCCCCAGCTCTGATCGGTCTGGGTGGCCCGCAGCCAGGGCGCCACGGTCTCCCGCGCCTCGCGGCGGAACGCGAAGCAGCTGTCCTTGTCGGGGATGCAGTGCAGAGCCACCGCGCCGATGTGGGTGACCACCACCACGGTGGCCAGCCCGCGCCCCAGGGGGCCGTAGGCCCAGGGCACCGCGTCCGCGGGGAGCCCCGTGTCACGCCGTCCCCTCCGCCAGCCCACGAGCCCGCCGATCACCAGCGCGGCCAGGCCCAGCCACACCATGGCGCCGGGCCAGGGAGCACCCAGGCCCTCCACCTCGGCGAGCACCAGCGCCACCGCGGCGGCGAGAGCCGACCCCAGCGCCCACGCGGGCATCACCGCCGCGTCGCGGTGCAGCTGCGGCAGCGAGGGATCCTCGGCGGGCACCGGCGGCCCGCTCGGACGCAGCCCCGCGAAGGGACCGCCCAGCCGCGCCAGCGCCCGCCGCAGCGAGCGGAGGATCGAGGCGGTCTCCGTGCCGTTGAGGCAGCACAGGTACACCATGATCATGATCGGCGCGAACATGCCGATGTTCATGAGCATGAAGATCTGCACGTGGAAGAACAGGCCGATGGTCAGCCACAGGCGGCGACCCAGGAGCCACGTGCACACGCTCTCGAGATCGATCACCCGCTCGCGACCGCGGATCCGCAGGTGCAGCGGGCGATCCCGCAGGCGTCGCCAGCCCAGCGCCAGCGCTACCATGCCCAGCGCCCAGCCCACCGCCACCAGCCACTGCAGCTGCACGGTGCTGGGGCCGCCGCGCATGGGCTCGTAGTGCACCGGCAGGGCGACCACGGTGACCCCGAGGGCCCCGAAGCCGACGAGCATCCACAGCAGGCGCGTGGCGTGGCGTCGCCAGCCGCGGCCGGGGCCGAAGCCCTCGCGGATCTGGAAGCGGGCGACCAGCCCCACCAGCACCAGCGGGAAGCCGATCTGCCACACGTGCACGCCCCAGGTCATCAGCCGGAACAGGTTGGTGCCGAACAGCGAGGACAGCAGCTGCGGGGGCGCCCGGTAGAAGTGATCGAGGTTGAGCGCATAGTAGAGCGAGTCGCCCGCGGCCCAGATGCTCCCGGTCTTGGCGCAGCCCGTGTAGAAGTAGATGGTGGCGAGCTGCATCATCATGAGCAGCCGCGGCCACGCGGGGATCCGCCGGTAGATCGCCTCGAGCCCCTTCGGGTGCTCGTCGCTCGGGGCCAGCCCCGCGCCCTCCCCCGGGCCGCCCGGCTCGCTCAGCCGCCCCGCCCGCCGCAGCCGACGGCAGCGCAGCCAGTTGTCGAGGCTGTAGGCGTGGCCGCTGCGAGACAGCACCAGCAGGAAGAAGAACACCTTGAAGACCACGTCGGCCCCCGTCATGTAGATGGGGTTGCGCATGGTCAGGCTGGTCATCAGGGCGAAGGCGAGCAGGCCCATCAGGCGAGCGCGCCAGCCGAGGATGAACACCACCACCACCGCCACGTAGGCCCACAGGTGGATCCAGAAGAAGGTGGGATCGCTGCGGAACATCAGCAGCGAGTAGCGGGGCCCCTCCAGGAACTGCAGGATCGCCGCGGGCCCGAAGAAGCCCACCGCCTCACCGTCCACGCCCTCGCCGTAGCCCGCGAACTGCTTGCCGCCCAGCACCCGACGCGCGGTGTCGGTGTAGAACAGCCCCTCGTCGGTGAACAGGAACTCGAGCTGCTCCCACATCCCCGAGAGGTTCAGCAGCAGCATCAGCCCAAAGAGGATGCGGAACAGGCCCAGGGTGCGCGGGTCCTCGGCGCGCATCCACAGCCGGCGGAAGCGATCGGCGTGCAGGATGCACAGGGCGATGAACGCCACCACGCACACCAGCACCAGCCACCCGACGGTGGGCGACAGCGCCCGGGCCTCCAGGTTGGGTGCCGGCTCCGACATCGCCAGCAACCCACCGAGCGCATCCAAGGAAGAAGCCATCGCCAAGCAGGATGTCGGCGCCTCCGAGCCCTGCGAAGCGCAATGATTTCGGTGATCTTCCTCCGCGCGACGGCTCACGCAACGACGCAGGAGTTGCGCTCACGAGTCGGGGACGCCCGTGCTGTGCTCGATGCATGCCGATGCTGGCGTTGGAGCTGGTCGATCTCGGAGCCTTCGTGGGGCTGGGCCTCGCCACCCTGACCATCGCGCTGGTGGTGACGGGACTGACGCTGTGGCTGCGCGCCCGCGGGCGCGGAGACGACGGCGACAAGGGCTACTACCCGGGGCTGTAGCTCGTCGAGCGAGCTCGTTCGCGAGCGGGCGGACCCGCATGGTCGCGCCTGCCGTAGTCGTGCCCACGCGTGGTCGTGCGTGCCGAGGCCCTCAGCAGGCATGGACCAGCGGGGCGAAGAACTCGCGCAATACCTCGGCCACCGCGTCGGGGGTGTCCAGGTGCAGGTGGTGTCCGCCGGGTAGCTCGACCATCTCGGCATCGCGCAGCGCGGCCACGCGGGCGCTCATCGGCCTGGGCGCGAAGGGGAAGCCCTCCGAGCCGCGCACGAGCAGCGTGGGGCACTCGATGGCGCCCAGGAACACCAGCACCTGCTCCTCGGTGAGCCGCAGGCGCGAGGGCAGGCGCAGGCGGGGATCGCTGCGCCAGGTCACGCCGCCCTCGACCGGGCGCAGGCCCCTGCGGCACAGGGTGCGGGCCGCCTCGTGGGAGAGCCGGCTCATCGAGGCCTCGAGGCGACGCACCGCCTCGTCCTCGCTGGGGTACACGGGCGGCGTGCGACCGCGCTTGCGCTCCTCCTCCTCGATCGAGCGAGCGAGGCGCTCGGCCGCGTGCTTGGGCTCCTCGGTGACCGGCCCCAGCCCCTCCACCAGGGCGAGCCGGCGCACGCGAGCGGGGAAGGTGCCGGCGAGCACGGCCGAGACCGCGGCCCCCAGCGAGTGGCCGAGCAGGCAGAAGCGCTCCCAGCCCAGCGCCACGGTGGCCGCGTGCACGTGGGCGACCGTGTCGACGAAGGCATAGCCCTGCCCCGGGGGCAGGTGCTCGGACTCGCCGTGGCCCGGCATGTCGAGGCAGACCAGGCGCAGCCCGGGCAGCCGCGGCGCCACGCGATCGAAGCTGGCCGCGCTGTCGAGCCAGCCGTGCAGCGCCAGCACGGGCACGCCGTCGGCGGGTCCCCACGCCCGCGCCGCGAGCCGCAGGGTGGGCGTCTGGATGGTGATCTCCTCGGGCTGGTCGATCATGCGCAGGGTTCATCGCAGCTCGCCACCGCGAGGGCAAGGCGGCCGCAGCCGGGCGCCCTCGCTCCAACGCCGGCCCGGGCCTCGTGATCCGGGGGTAGGATCCCGGGAAGCCCACCATGCCCCCCCGCGCCTCGCTCGTCGTGATCCTGTCCCTGGTCGCCTGCGGCCGTGAGCCCGAGCCCGCGGCGAGTGCCGCCGCGACGGCCCCGGCCGCGCAGGCCGAGGCTCCGCCCGCTCCTCCCGCGGAGGCGACCCCTCCGCCTGCGACGGCCGAGGCTGCACCTTCACTCGCTCCTGCGCCCACGCCCGCCGATCCTCCGGCGGACGACACCGTGGCCGACGCCGAGGATGCCGCCGCGCCCGAGGAGGCAGCGACGGGCTCGTCGCCGCCGCCCGAGCCGGGGTTGCTCGTGGTCGGCGATCGGGGTGCCCTGCGGGTGGGCCTGGACGGCACGGTGCTCGGTACCCTCGGCAGCACTGCAGGGCGCTCGCCTCGGTGGCTGCCGGGCCATCGCGAGGTGGCGTTCCTCGGGATCGAGCGGGGTCGCTCCGTCGATCTGCGGGTGCTCAGCGTGGCCGACGGCAAGGACCGCAAGGTGGCCGCGCTGCCGCTCGACCCCCCGTGTGATCCCAAGCTCTACCTGGCCGACGACGACGAGGTCCCCGAGCTCGACCTGCGCAACGAGGACGAGCTGTGGGTATCCAAGGGCGGCACGCACGTGTGCATGGTGGCCTCGGATCACGAGGCCGACCTGCGCTCGAACCACCTGGCCGTGGCCGTTCGCCTCGCCGACGGACACGTGGATGCGGTGCTCGGGCTCGGCGGCGATCTGTGCCACCACGACAAGGGCGACGCGCCCGAGGTCTGCGAGGAGGGTCCCCGGCCGCAGGACGACGATGACGACGACGACGACGACGACGACGACGAGCCCGAGGAGATCGAGTCACCGTTCCCCGGCACCTACGTGGTCTCGCCCTCGCCCGACGGGCGGTGGCTGCTGGTCGAGCTGCGCAGCGCCCTCGGCGACGTCCTGCACCGGCAGCTCGTGCTGCACGACACCAAGGAGCGCAAGACCTACCCCTTGCCGCGCGAGGCCACGGCCAAGGCCCCATGGCCCAAGCCGATGAAGGTGCCCAAGGGCGACGTGGAGGACGAGATGATCCCCGGGCTGCCCGAGGTAGGCGGCAGCGAGGTGGTCCGGTGGGTGGGCCCCAAGGAGCTGGTGCTCGGACGGACCCTGTTCGTGGCGGGCGAGTCGATCGTGCCGCTGCCGGGCGACGTGGCCTACTGATCGGCCGCGTGAGCCCGGCCGAGCGCGCGCCTCAATCGGGGATGCAGGCGCCGAGATCGGGAGTGCTCGGGGTCACGCCGAACACCACGTAGGCCCGCCCCGAGCCGAAGCCGAAGACGCCGGTCAGGGGAGCACCCAGCACCAGGTCGTCGGCCCCGTCCGCGTTGAAGTCGCCCGCGGGCGCCACCGACCAGCCGGCATGGTTGCCCGCCGCCTCGCCGGTGACCACGAAGCCGCCGCGTCCCTGGGCCACGTCGGCCAGGTCCACGGTGGTCATGTCGGCGCGGCCGAACACCACGTACACCGCCCCCTCGTCGTCGGAGCCGGGCCCATCGGCGTAGGGGGCTCCCACCGCGAGGTCGGGCCAGCCGTCGCCGTTGAGGTCGCCCACGCCCCGCACGGACCAGCCGAGATCCACGTCGACCGAGGGGCTGGGCAGGGTCACGCCCACCGGGGGCACCAGCGCATCGAGCAGCAGGTTGCCGTCCCAGCCGTCGAAGACCAGGTGGAGCGCCCCGTCGCCGGTGCCCTCGGGGCCCGGCGCGCCCACGAGCAGCTCGGGGATCCCGTTGGCATCCAGGTCGCCCACCTGCCCCAGCGCACGTCCGGCCCCCGTCCCGGCCACGCCCTCCATGGCGTAGCCGCCCACCTCGGTCGCGATCTGGTCCATGGTGATCACCGCGGGCCCGAGCTGCCCCCGCACCATGTAGGCCCGCCCGGCCCCGCCGGCCGCGACCTCGGAGCCCACCACCAGCTCGGCCAGGCCGTCGCCGTCGCCGTCGGGCAGGCCCTGCACGGTGAGACCGATGTGATCGCCGGTGCGCCCGATCATCCCGTAGCCCAGGCCGCCCACCCCGGCCTGCACGTCGGCCAGCGCGATCGGGGAGAGGTCGTCCTTGCCCCACAGCACGTAGGCCCAGCCGGGCCCGGTGGGGTTGACGTCGGTGGCCTGCGGCGCGCCCACGGCCAGCTCGGCCCGGCCGTCGCCGTTGAGATCGGGCAGGGTGCTCACCGACCAGCCCGCCCACGCCTGGGCTCCCGCGCCGTCGATCACGTAGCCGCCGCCCAGCAAGACGTCGGCCAGATCGACGGGAGCGGTGAGGTCGGTGCCGAACAGCACGTAGACCCGACCCGAGCGCACGCCGTTGAGGTTGGCCCAGCCCGCGCCCACCACCACCTCGTCTCGACCGTCGGCGTTGACGTCGGGCAGCAGCGCCAGCGACCACCCGGCGAAGCCGTTGGCGATCTCGCCCTGCATGACGAAGCCGCCCATGCCCGCCTCGAGATCGGCGGCGTCGATCGAGGTGGCGCCCACGCTGCCGTGCACGGCGTAGATGAGGCCCGCGTTGCCCATGGAGAGCGGGGCCGACACCAGCAGGTCGTCGATGCCATCGCCGTCGACGTCGCCTCCGCCCTGGACCGTCCAGCCGAAGCGCCCGGCCCCGCCCGCCGGCGAGATCGCCAGGCCATGCGGATCGGCGACCAGCTCGTCGGCGGGGATCTCACCGGGCCACACCATCACGTGGAGCTCGGCGCTGGCCTGGTTGCCCTCGGGATCCTCGATGGTGTAGCTCAGCCAGTCCTCGCCCCAGAAGCCGCCGCCCGGCGCGTCGTAGACGATGGTGTCGCCCATGAGCATCGCGGTGCCGCCCTCGGCCGTGACCGGATCGGCGGCCACGATGGTGAGCACCGAGCCCTGCGGATCGCTGTCATTGTCGAGCACGGAGGCGACGGCCAGCGGGCCCTCGCCGCGCACCATGCAGGCCACGTCGTCGACGGCCACGGGCTCCTGCGGGCCGGGGCCGGTCGAGCTGCCGGACTCCGAGGACGATCCCGAGCTGGTGCTCCCGCCGGTCGAGCCCGAGCCGGTCGAGCCCGAGCCGGTCGAGCCGCCCGAGCTGGAGTCGGGGCCGGTGCCCTGGGTGGTGTCTGGATCGGGGCTGGTCGAGCCCGAGCTGGTCGCGGGCGGACCCGAGCTCGACGAGAGCTCGCCCGTGGTGGACCCGCTCGAGCCCGTGGAGGTGTAGGTACCCGGCAGGTCGTCGCCGCACCCGACGATTGCGAGCACTCCCAACCACGCTCCCGATCTGCGTCCGTGACGAGCCATGTCCGAGAGCGTAGCCGACCCCCCTGGGGGCGGCGAGGCGGTTCATTGGGGCCACCCTCGGCGTCGACCGCGGAGGCTCCCCCGCCCCCGCGCCGCCCCCCCGAGCTCGCCGCTCCCGATCGTGGCTCAGCCCGCCACCTCGCAGCGGCCGAGCCACTTGCGGCAGGTCCCCGTCGCGGTCCCGTCCGGCATGCACACCTGGCCGTTCTTCCGGAAGTAGATCGCGTGCGTCGGCCCGGTCATGTTGCGGTAGCCGTCGTCGAACAGGCGGCAGCGCACGGCCTTGCCCGATTGCGTGGTGGCCAGGCCGGTCCACCGACGGCAGCTCCCGGTCGAGGTGCTGTCGGGGATGCAGGCCTGGTTGGGGGCCCGGAAGTACACCGCGTCGCGCGGCACCGACTGGCGGGAGTCCCCGTTGTCGAACACGCGGAACTTCACCGCCTCGCCGGTCGCGTCCACCTTGCAGCGGCCGAACCACTTGCGGCAAGTCCCCGTCGAGGTTCCGTCGGGGATGCACACCTGACTCGAGCTCCGCACGTAGAGGGCGTCGCGCCGCGGGCTCATGCTCGAGTAGCCGTTGCCGAACACCGAGCAGCTCACCGACTGGGGCTCGGGCTCGGGCTCGCAGCGGCTCGGGGCACGGGCTCGAGCCCGCCCGAGGCTCAGGCGCTCTTGCCCACCCGCCGCAGCCGCAGCGAGAACCTCGCCCCCCCGAGCTCCGAGGCGTCGATCCAGATCTCGCCCCCGTGGTCGAGGATGATCTTCTTGACGATCGCCAGCCCCAGCCCGGTCCCCGACTTGCGCGAGGTCTCGTAGGGCTCGAACACCCGCTCGCGCCGGTCCTCGGGGATGCCGGGGCCGTTGTCGTCCACCCGCAGCACCACCGAGGCGGGCTCGACGGCCACGCTCACCCGCACCCGCACGCCCTCGCCCCGCAGCTCGCGGGCGGACAGCACCGCGTTCTCCACCAGGTTGACCAGCGCCTGCTTGAGGAGCTGGCGATCGGCCTGCACCCTCAGCTCGGCGGCGGGGACCTCCACCGTCAGCTCGCCGCCCCCCTCCTCGCCCAGGTGGCCGTAGGCGCGCTCGAATTCCTCGAGCACCCGCGCCAGCGGCTCGGGGCGCAGCCGCACCTCGGGGACCTTGGCGAACTGCGAGAAGCTGGTGACCATCCGCCGCAGCCCCTCCACCTCGTCCTCCACGATCTCCACCGAGGTGCGCAGCAGCGAGGAGAAGCGCTCGTCGAGGCCGGGGTCCTTGTCGCGGAGCTGCTGCACCGCGAGCTGGATGGGGGTGAGCGGGTTCTTGATCTCGTGGGCGATGCGCCGCGCCATGCCCTGCCAGGCCCCGATGCGCTGCAGGTAGGCCACGCGCTGCTGGGCGTGGGCCAGCTCGTCGAGCATGAGGTTGAAGGCGCGGGCCAGGGTGGCCAGCTCGTCGCGGCCGCGCGCCTGCGCCCGCACGCCCAGGTCGCCCTCGGCCACGCGGGCCATCACGCGGCTGAGCGCGGTGGCCTTGCGGGTGGTCGCCCGGGCCACGAGCACGCCGGCCGCGATCGCCACCAGCAGCACGAGCACGCCCGCGAGCAGCACCACCTCGATGACCGCCGCCTCCACGTCGCCCTGGTCACCGAGGTCCTGCCCGATCTCCCGCTGGCGCTGCCCCAGCGCCTGGTAGCGGGCATCGATCGCGGGGTCGATGCCGAACACGATCGTCAGCGTGGCGCCCCGCCGCGGCGCGGGCAGGGGCAGCTCCACGTCGTAGACCTCGCCGTCGTGGGCGTCGGCGTCGGGCCGCCGCGCTCGCACCGGATCGCCGCGGGCCGTCGCGATCGACAGCTCGAGCACGTCGGGCTCGCGCTCGAGCACGGCCCGCAGCGCGTCGAGGGGGTCGCCGGCGTCGGGCAGGGTCAGCGCCACCACGCGGGCGCGCGCCTCGAAGGCCTCGATCTTGGCGTCGATGAGATCGCGGTGCACCGGCTCCACGTCCCGAGCCAGCTCCTGCTGCTGGTCGAGGCTCTCGCGCAACCGCGCGTCGAAGTAGTCGACCGACAGCCGGGCCACGTAGACGCTGGCCCCCACGCTGATGATCCCCAGCACCACCAGCGCCGCGGTCACCCGGACCCCCAGGCGTCCCCACAGCGGGACCGACGACGGCGGCAGCGGCTCCCTCATCGCGGCACCAGGAAGAAGGGGTTGGTCCGCACGTGCACGACCTTCTCGGCCCGGGCCCGCTCGCCGGCGAGGGTCTCCACCAGGCGCCTGAACCACTCGGCGTCGCGCCCCTGGCCGCGGTGGGTCTCGGTGCCGCGCCCCTCGCCCCGGCCGCGGCTGAGGGGGTTGCGCATGGCCATGATCTCCACGAAGTAGAAGGGGCCGGCCTCGCCCCCGCGGGTGAGATCGGAGGCGGAGCAGATGCGAATGCCGTCGAGGGTGACCGCGGCCGCGATCGCCTCCTCGCGGCTCTCGAAGCTGCGCTTGATCCAGCCGCTGCTGCCCTTGGTGCGCAGCAGGTAGTGCTTCTTCCAGGGGTCGCGGCGCAGCTTGAGCACCAGGGTGCGGCTGGCGATCTTCAGCCGGCTGCCGTGCTCCCACACCGTCACCCGGTACTCCAGGGTGGTGTCGAAGCCGGAGTCGATCGAGGCCAGGGCCTCCTCGTCGTTGCCGCGGATGAGCGCCGGCAGGCTGATCGTCATCTGGATCGAGTTGCCCACCTCGGCGAACTCGGCCGGGCGCTTGGCCAGGGACTCGGGGCGCGCGAAGGCCAGCAGCGGCAGGCCCAGGGCCCCGCCCAGCAGCACGCGACGAGACACGCGCCCGGGCCCGCTCACAGCGGCGTCCTCCGCAGCACGTTGCCCACCGAGACGTTGAAGGTGCCCAGCGCGGTGTCGAGCCGCACCCCCAGGTCGGCCGCGGCCCCCAGCGGAGCCACCCACTCGTCGTCGGCCCGCCGGCGCGCCCGCTCGGCCTCGTCGCCCACCAGGGTGAACACGCCCAGCGAGAGGTAGAGGTCGCCGCCGTACACCCCCCGCGTGCGGGTGCGGCGGAACAGCGGCCACGCGTACTCGAGGTCGACGCGGCCGAACAGGTTGCCGTACTCGCGGGTGTCGATGCCCGTGCCGAACACGTCGATGGGATTGCGGGTGGAGTAGCGCAGCCCCTGCTCGCGGCCGGGAGTCCACGAGCTCAGGTCGCCCGAGTAGAAGCGCTCGTACACCGGGGCCGCGCCCGCGATCTGGCCGCCCGAGGCGCTGGGGGTGAGCCAGTGGCCCCAGGGCAGGCGGAAGCTGTAGGCCCCCGCGGCCACCAGCTTGATGTAGTCGTACTGCGAGCCGGTGGCCGAGGACGAGGCCCGCACGTCGAGCACCACCCGTCCCCCCTTGCCCACCAGGAACAGCTCGTCGCGACCGTCGTAGGTGATGCTGAAGTCCACCGCGGTGTGGCGGTGCACGTGATCGAGCAGGCCCAGGTCGAGCTCGACCAGCTCGCCCTTGGTGTCGATGCGCACCGGATCCTCGGGCAGGAACGCGTTGACCCGCTCGAAGGTGTAGTCGGCCGCCAGCTCCAGGCGCGGGGTGAGCGGGAAGCCCAGCCCCACCTGGCCGCCGATGCGGTCGTACTCGAAGGTCTTGAACAGCGAGGGATCGGGATCGTCCTCGGCTCCCTCCACCCGGTAGGGCTCGCTGGCCGAGATGAACCAGGAGCTCACCAGGATCCCCACCGGCACGCCCCGCAGGCGCGGCGCCTCGGCGAAGGCCTTGTAGGCCTGCTGGCGCCGGGACTTGCCCACCCGCGGCTGCGTGCCCCAGATGAGCGCGCCCCCCAGCAGCACCCCGCGCCCCAGGAAGTTGCGCTCGGCCAGCGCGATGCCTCCGCGGAACGGGGTGAGAGCGGAGCCGCCCAGGTAGATGTCGGAGATCGAGACGGTGCTGCGCTCGACCACCTCCACCACCAGCTCGACGCGATCGGGATCGTCCTCGAGGGGCTCCACGCGCAGGGTGACCCGCTTGAAGTAGCCGGTGGCCCGCAGGCGGTCGCGCACCCGCACCACGCGCTCGTCCTCGGGCCACAGCAGCTCCGCGCCGGTGGCCAGGCCCTCGCGCTGGAGCACGTCGCTCACCTGGCGATCGGAGACCTGCTCGGTGCCGGTGATCACCACGCGCTCGATGCGGAGCACGCGGTGGTGCTCCTCGTCGACGGGGGCCGTGCGCACGGGGGCCGCGATGGCCCACGGGGAGGCCGAGGCGGAGGCCATCGGCAGCAGCAGCGCGCCGAGCAGCCCGCCGACGAGGACCCGCAGCCCACGGGTGCCGGAGCGATCTCCAGCCCGATCACCGGGCTCGTGGCGCGAACGAGGGGGCACGGACGGCAAGAGCATACTCGACCGTCCTGCCCGCCACCGCCGCCCTCCCGCGCACCCCGCGGGGCCTCGGCGTTCCGTGGCCCACAGCCAGGGGCGTGAGCGGTTGCTATGCTCGCATCGCCCCCCCGCCCATGCGCATCGTCTACGTCGAGGACAACGCCGCCAACTTCCTGCTCGTCCGCAAGGTCCTGGAGGTACGGGGGGAGCACGACGTGGAGCAGGCCCCGTCGGCCGAGATCGGCTGGGAGCGCATCGTCGCCGACCCGCCGCGCCTGGTCCTGCTCGACCTCGACCTGCCCGGCATGTCGGGCCTGGAGCTGGCCCGCCGGCTCAAGGCCGACGAGCGCACCCGCGACGTGCCCGTGGTCGCGATCAGTGCGAGCGTGATGAAGGAGGAGCGCAGCCAGGCCCTCGAGGCGGGCTGCGTGTGGTTCGTGGAGAAGCCCTTCGACATCCAGGAGCTGCGCCGGGTGGTCCGCGAGGCGATCGCGGGCCGCGATCCGGGAGCCGATCGCTGAGTGGCCGGCGGGCGCGTGCCGGGGGCCTCAGCCGCGCGAGCGGGCCACGGCCTCGAGCTCGGCGAGCTGCTGCGGCGTGTTGACCCCCGCCGCCTCGAACGGATCGATCTCCACGACCGCCACCTCGCCGCGCGCTGCGGCCAGCTCCACCAGGTCGGTCAGGTAGATCTCGCCCTGGGCATTGCTGCGACCCAGCCGCGGCAGGTCGGCGCGCAGGTGCTCCAGCGACACCGCGTAGGTGCCCGCGTTGCACTCGGTGATCGCCCGCTCGGCCTCGGAGCAGTCACGGTGCTCGCGGATGCCGACCACCCTACCCTCGCCGTCCCGCAGGATCCGTCCGTAGCCGCCGAGGTCGGCGGGCCGAAAGGTGGTGAGGGCCAGGCCCGAGCCCGCGGCCAGGCAGCGGCGCCTCAGCGCGCGCAGGGTGTCGGCGGTCAGCAGGGGCACGTCGCCGCTGAGCACCAGCGCCACGCCCGACTCGCCCGCGAGCTCGGGCAGCGCACACATCACCGCATGGCCCGTGCCGAGCTGCTCGGCCTGGGTGGCGAAGCGAAGCCACCCGCCTGCCTCCCCGAAGCGCCGCCGGACCTCCTCGCGGACCTGGTCTCCGCCGTAGCCCACCACCACCACCACGGCGCCCGCCTCGGCCGCGCGCGCGGCCCGAATGGGGTAGGCCACCAGGGGCTCGCCGTTCATGGGATGGAGCACCTTGGGCAGGTCGGAGACCATGCGGGTCCCCTTGCCCGCGGCCAGGACGATCGCGACGACCTCGGTCATGCCGGGGCGAGGGTAGCAGCCCGCGCCCGCGCCCGCGGTGCCATGTGCGGCTGCGCACCTGCTGGCACGCAAGCCTTGCGTGCCCCCCGGACGAGGAACCGATAGCCTGGGCCCCGTGAGATGGATCGTCGGCCTCGACCTTCGCCCGCGTAGCCAGGGTGCGATCAAGACCGCGCGGTGGCTCCACGAGCACCGCAGCGAGCAGGCGCGCAACCGCTTCTACGGGGTGCACGTCGTCCCCCAGGTCCCGCGCGTGTCCGTGCGCGACGACGAAATGGACGAGCTGTGCGAGCGCGCCCGGGCCTCCGCCCAGGCCACCGTGGATCGAGCCGGCGCGGCCGCGGCCTTCGACCGCATCGAGGCGGTGCCCGGCGTGCCGGTGCAGGCCCTCGGGGCGGCGAGCAGCTTCTACGACGTGGATGGGCTCATCATCGGGCGTCACGGCCCCCGCGACGGCGGCACGGTGGTGCGCCTGGGCACGGTGGCGCGCCAGCTGCTGCGCCAGCTCCCCGCGGCCACCATGGTGGTGCCTCCCGATCACGATCCCGAGGCCCACCCGCAGGGCCCGGTGCTGGTCGCCACCGACCTGGCCCCCGACGCCGCCGCGGCCGGGCGCTTCGGCCTGCGCCTGGCCCAGGACCTGGGCGTGGACCTGGTGCTGCTGCACGTGCCCGAGACGGGGCAGCTCGCCGCCCAGCTCGGCGCCGCCCCGCACTCGCCCATCATCCATGATCCCGAGGCCTTCGAGAATTGGGTGGAGACCTACGGCCTGGGCGGCGCCCGGACCGAGACCAGCCCCGGCGATCCGGTGGAGCAGACCCTCAAGCTGGCCCAGGCCCACGACGCCTCGGTGATCGTCTGCGGCAGCCGGCGGCTGAGCCTGAGCGATCGGGTGTTCCAGGCGAGCACGGGCAGCACCCTGGCCGCCTACGCCAAGCGCCCGGTGGTGGTGGTGCCGCCCGAGTCGATGGTGCGCGTGCCCGGCTGATCGGGGCCGCGGCGGATCGGGGCCGCGGCGGATCGGGGCTCGGCGGATCGGGGCTCGGCCCCTCGCGAACGCGGAGGCTCGCGGCCGCGCTCACTCCTCGGAGACGGTGCGCACCTGCACGCCGGACTCGCGGAACATCTGCGTGCTGATCCGGAAGTCGTCCTCCCAGCGCTCGGGGATGGCGAGCCCCGCCGGGTAGTACACGGTGCGGACCCCCGCCTGGATCAGCGAGCGAGCGCAGCGGGTGCAGGGCGGCCAGGTCACGTAGGCGCTGCAGTCCTTGAGCGACACCCCGATCCGCGCCGCGTGCATGATCGCGTTCTCCTCGGCGTGGCAGATGAAGGGGTACTTGAGCTCGCGATCCGACAGGCGCTCGGCCGAGTCGTCGATCCCGCGGGGGAAGCCGTTGAAGCCGGTGCTGCGGATCTCTCGATCGGGCCCCACCACCACACAGCCCACCTGGGTGGAGGGATCCTTGCTCCACCCCGCGATGTGACGCGCCAGCGCGATGAAGCGCCGATCCCACTTTTCGCTCATGGCCCGGAGCATGGCCCAGCGGCCGCGCCCGTGTCACCATGCGCCGCCGATGGGCTCGGAGCCGAACCCCGTCCCCTGGCCCGCCCGCCTGCGCAAGGCGGAGCCGGGACAGCGCGATGCGATCGTGGCCCAGGCCCCCAGGGGCTGGCGCGAGCCCCTGCGGGCCCTGCTCGAGGGCCCCGAGCCCGAGGAGGCCCTCACCCGCGCGGCCGGCCTGCCCGAGCCGATCCAGGCCACGCCCTGGCCGGTCCGCCTGTCCCGCCTGCTGCACGAGGGCAGCTACCCGGCCCGCCTGCTCGCGCTGTGCCCCGAGGCGCTCGCGGGCTTGCGCCCCGAGGCCCCGCCCGCCGATCCGCTCGCGGCCCTGCGGCAGGCGGTGGGCGAGGCCTCGCTCGACGATGCCCTGGGCCGGGTGCGCTCCACCGAGTACCTGCGCCTGGCCGCCCGCGAGGTGGAGGGCGCTCCGCTCGAGGAGACGGGCGGCGCGCTCTCGGACCTGGTCGCCGCCTGCCTGCAGGTGCTGCTCGAGCAGCTGCAGCTCGCCGAGCAGGTGGTGGTGTTCGGCATGGGCAAGCTCGGCGGGCACGAGCTCAACTTCCTCAGCGACATCGATCTGGTGTTCGTGCACGACGATGCGATCGGCGAGGGCGACGTGGAGCGCCGCCGCGAGCTGGTCGACCTGCACCAGCGGCTGCGCACCCTGGTGCGCCACCTCGAGGGCCAGGGCAAGTGGCGGCCGCTGTTCCGGGTGGACCTGCGCCTGCGCCCGTTCGGCAGCCGCGGCCCGCTGTCCACCTCGGTCACCGCCACCGAGGCCTACTACGAGCGCCACGGCCGGGCCTGGGAGCGCCAGGTGTGGCTGCGCGGGCGCCCGCTGGCCGGCCGCCTCGACCTGGGCGCGCTGCTGCTGCGCCGGCTCACTCCCTTCGTGTATCGCCGCTCGGTGGGCCCGGAGATCTTCGGCGAGATCGCCGACATGATGCGACGGGCCCGGCGCGAGGCCACGCGGGTGGGCGGCGACGACGGGGACGTGGACATCAAGCTCGACACCGGAGGGATCCGCGAGGTGGAGTTCACCGTGCAGGCCCTCCAGCTACTGCACGGCGGGCGCAACCCCGGTGTGCGCGACACCGGCACCCTGCCCGCGCTCGACCGCCTGCTCGCGGCGGGCCTGGTCAGCGATCGCGAGCACCACCAGCTCGGCGTGGCCTACCGCTGGATGCGACACGTGGAGCACCGGGTGCAGCTGGCCGAGGGGCAGCAGACCCACCGGATCCCGGGCGAGGCCGCGGCGCGGGCGAGGCTGGCCCGCCGACTGCGGGTCGGCGGCAGCGCGGCCTCGCTCACCTCGACCATGCAGCGACACCGCCAGCAGGTGCGGGCGATCGCCAAGACGATCGGAGGTGACGAGGAGCTCGGCGACCCCCGGGCTCACGACCTGGCGGTGGCGCTCGACGACGGTGCGCCCCGGGACGATCGCTGCGCCGCGCTGCAGCGCCTGGGCGTGCACGATCCGGCCGAGACCGAGGCCCGCCTCGAGCACCTGCGCACCCGCCCCGACGGAGCCTTCGCCTCCACCGGCACCTCGCGGCACGGCGCCGAGAACCTGCTGCGCGCCTGCCTCGACAGCGCCGATCCAGACGCCGCGATCGCACGCCTGGTGGAGCTGGCCGCCACCCGCCCCGCCCACTACGGGATCTGGCGGGCCTTCGCCGAGCCCAGCCCGGTGGGTCGCGATCTGCTGCGCCTCACCGGCGAGCTGCTCGGGGCCAGCGAGCCCCTGGGGCGCGGGCTCATCGGCTTCCCGCCCGGTCGCCCCGCGGGCCCCGGCCGCAGCGGCAGCCGCCCCGACTTCCTGCTCGGCCTGCTCGAGCGCGCCTCGGAGGCCGAGCTGCCCGGGCCCCGCACCCTCGCGGCCGACCTGCGGCGACAGCTCGTCGATCCCCGGGGCCTCGACGCCACCCTGCTGCACTTCAAGCACGAGCAGCTCGTGCGGGCGGGCCTGTTCGACCTCGGCCGCCGCCCCGATCCGCTGGTGGTGGGCCGAGCCATCTCCGACGTGGCCGACCTGGTGCTGCGGGTGATCCTGCGCGATCTGGCGGCCGAGGCCGGAGTGGGCTCGCGCTTCGATCTCGCCGTGCTCGCGCTGGGCAAGCACGGCATGCAGGCCATGGACTACGGATCGGATCTCGATCTCATGTTCGTGTTCGAGCCGCTCGAGGCCAGCCCCGAGGCCCAGACCGCGGCCGCCCGCCTGGCCCAGCGGCTCATGACGCGGCTCGAGAGCCGAGCCCTGGGCCAGCGCCTGTACGAGGTGGACATGCGCCTGCGCCCCTCGGGCCGGCAGGGCCTGCTGGTCACCTCGCTCACCGGCTTCCGCCGCTACCACGCCCGTCGCATCGCGGTGTGGGAGCGGCTGGCCCTGCTGCGCACGCGAGCGATCGCCGAGGTGCGGGTGGGCGAGCCCGGCTTGGTGCCGCCCTCCTTCGACGATCTCGACGACGCCGAGCCCGACCCGCCCGGCGCGATGGTGGCCGCCGCCGTGCCCGGCTCGCTGTGCGAGGCGATCGAGGACACGGTGAGCGAGACCCTCGGCTGGCGCCCCGGCCCCGAGCCCCCGCCCTCTGCCGACGAGATGCGCCAGCAGACCCGCCGTCTCAAGCAGCGCATCGAGGCCGAGCTCGCCCGCGAGAATCGCGCGCAGGGACGGTTCAACGCCAAGACCGGCGAGGGCGGCTGCCTCGAGCTCGAGCTGCTCGTCGCCGCGCTCCAGCTCGTGCACGGCCCCGAGCACCCGGCCGCCCGCGCTCGTGGGATCGTCGACGCCGTGGAGGGCCTGGGCGAGGCCGGGGTCCTGCCGCGCGACGAGGTGGCCGCGTTGTGCGCGGACTACCGCTTCCTTCGTCTGCTGCTCAACCGACTGCGCATGAGCCCAGGGGGCCGCGGCGAGGATCCCGACCGCTTCTCGGAAAACTCTCCCCGACTGGTCACCCTTGCGCGTAGGATGGGGTTCCCGAGCCGTGCGGACCTGATGCGTCGCTTCTCGGACGCCCGCTCGAGGGTCCGTTCCGCCTTCGATCACCACCTGCCGGGCTGAAGAGGCGCCTGGCCTCGCTCCCGACCCCACACGCATCCATCCATGGCTACGGCCCAGGTTTCCTCCGAGCCCTCCGTCGGCTTTCCCTCCAAGGGCTCCCTCCGTCGGGTCCCGTTTCCCCGGCTCATCCGCGAGGCCGCGCGCGCCAAGCTGGACGGCAGCCTCTACCTGCTGTCGGGCCAGACGAAGAAGGTCGTCTTCTTCGAAGGCGGCCAGCCGGTGTTCGTGCGCTCCAACGTGCTGTCGGAGTGCCTGGGGCAGATCCTCGCCCAGGAGGGCCTCATCACCCAGGAGCAGTGCGAGCAGACGCTCGAGGCGATCCGCCGCACCGGCAAGAAGCAGGGCGAGCTGCTGGTGGAGATGGGCATCCTCTCCGAGGGCAACCTGCGCTACGGCCTCGAGGCCCAGCTCCGCGCCAAGCTCTTCGAGATCTTCTCGTGGGAGGAGGGGCGCTACCAGTTCAAGAACGAGGCGCCCAGCATCAACTTCGGGATCACCCTCAAGGCCAGCGCCGAGGGAGTGATCGTGGAGGCGATCCAGGATCAGTACACCGAGGAGCGCGCCGGCGAGGCCCTCGACTCGGCGACCGGCAAGTACCCGGTGCTGCTGCCCGAGGTGCTCGAGGCGGCCGCGCCCGTGCTGCTGCCCGAGGAGCGCTTCTTCGCCGCGTGCCTCGACGGCAGCCGCTCGGTCCGCGAGCTCCTCGACGCCGAGCCCGATCCTCCCGTGCCCTCGCCCCGCGCCCTGATGTGTGGGCTCTTGCTGGCCGGGATCATCAAGCTCGTCGACGAGGCGCAGCCCCGCGGGCAGTGGCCAGCCCCGCCCGACTTCGCCCCGCCCGGCGGCACCGACGAGGAGCTCGAGCCGGGCTTCGACGCGCAGTCGCGGATCACCGAGTACGAGGACACTCCCCTGCCCGGCCAGCTCCCGCAGTCGCCCGACCTGCTCGGCGATCACGAGGATGGCTTCGAGGGCGTGGAGGACTCGGCCGTGGTGCGGCTGAGCGAGGTGGTCCGCAACGCGGAGGTCGCCGAGGACCTGGTCGCGGCCGAGCCCGAGAGCATCGACGAGACCTTCGACGACGATCAGATCGAGCTGGTCGACGACGCCGGCGACGAGCCGATCGCCCCGCCGCTGCTCGACGAGCTCGACGACATGGACATGGGGCTCGAGCCGGAGCTCGCGCTCGAGCCGGAGCTCGCGCTCGAGCCGGAGCTCGCGCTCGAGCCCGCGCCGGAGCCCGAGCCCGAGCTGGCGGAGCTCTCGGCTCCCACGGCCGCCCCCGCGACGATTCCCTCGGAGAGCTTCACCAACGAGTTCGCGGGCGACCTGCCCACCTCGGTCGATGCTCCGCTGGCGATGTCGCAGCCGGGTCTGCAGCCCGTGGGCCCCAGCGGCACCATGCCGCCGGGCCTGGATCCCGCGTTCGAGCCCCCCGCGCTGCTCGAGCCTCCGCCCGCGCTGCTCGAGCCTCCGCCGGTGGTCGCCCCCGAGCCCGCGGCCGCCGCGGCGCCCGAGGCCGAGGAGGACGACCTGCTCGACCTCGCTCCCGACGACGATCTGCTCATGGCGGACCTCAACGTGGAGGCGGTCGCCATGGACCTCATCGGGGGACCCGAGGAGGCCCCGCCCGAGCTGGTGGCCCCGCCGCTGGTGGAGCCGCCGCTCGAGTCGATCGAGCCGGTCTCCCTCGATCCCGACGGCTTCTCCGAGGACGGCTTCGATCCGTCCACGCTGAGCGCCGACGATGATGACGAGCTCGATGCCGACGTGCTCGAGGTGGAGCCCGACGAGCTCGAGCTCGCGGACCTCGACGAGCTCGACGACGGCGGCCTGGGCGAGGAGCCGGCTCCCGTGGCCGCGGCTCCGGTGGCCACCCCTGCGGCGGGCGGCGACGACCTGCTGGACTTCGACGACCTCGACGACATCGACCTGGGCGACGCCGCACCGACGCCCGAGCCCGCCTACGAGGCCGAGGCCGACGTGCCCGGCATGGAGGAGGGCGACGTGCTGGGCGCGCTGCGCTTCAACGAGGGCCAGGCC
Source organism: Myxococcales bacterium (assembly GCA_020633315.1). Classification (GTDB taxonomy): domain Bacteria; phylum Myxococcota_A; class Polyangia; order Nannocystales; family Nannocystaceae; genus Paraliomyxa. The sequence goes on along the minus strand of JACKDV010000021.1, from coordinate 18,487 downwards.
GCGCTCTCCGAGGAGCGCTGGGCCGACGCGGTCGCGCTGCTCGAGGAGGCCTACGAGGGCGGCTTCGACGTGGCCGAGCTGCACGCGATGCTGGCCTACGCCCGCTTCCAGGCCTCGGGCCAGGACGAGCAGACGGCCCAGCACGCGTTCGAGCTGCTGGACTACGCGCAGCAGATGGACCCCAGCCTCGACCTGACCCACGCCTACCGCGGCGCCATCCACCGCGCCCAGGGGGACCTGCCGCAGGCCCGCGAGGCGCTCGACCGCGCGCTGGAGCTCAATCCCTACTGCGAGCTGGCCATGGAGCTGCTCGACGCGATCGGCTGATCGCGACCGCGGCGAGGCGAGCCCCGGGAGCCGACCCACGAGGCCGGACAGAGAAGAAAGGAGGCGCCCCGCGAAACGGGACGCCTCCTTTGCTCTCGCCCGTACGGGCGGCTACTGGGCCGCCGCCGCGGCGTCGGCCGGGGCCGCCTCGGCGGGCGCGGCCGTGTCGGCCGGCCCGGCCGTGTCGGCCGGCGCCGCTCCGCCCTCCGCGGGCAGGCTCGGCGTCACGCCCATCTCGGTCAGCAGGTGGTCGGCGTTGTCCACCGCGTCCATGATCCACAGGATGTAGCGGATGTCGACGTGGATGGAGCGGGTGACCGCCGGCATGAACAGCCAGTCGCTGGCGATCGACTCGTAGTTGCCGTCGAAGGCCAGGCCGATGAGCTCACCCCGCGCGTTGAGGGTGGGCGAGCCCGAGTTGCCGCCCGTGATGTCGAGGTCGGCGAGGAAGTCGAGCGGCAGGTCGCCCAGGGTCTCGTCGGCGTAGGGGCCGAACTGCTTGCTGTTGGCGGCCGCGATGATCGACTCGGGCGCGTCGAAGGGCTCGGCCCCCGTGTTCTTGGCCACCATCTGCGAGACGGTGGTGAAGGGCGCGTAGGGCTCGGCGGCCCCGGGCGCGGTGTAGCCACGCACGGTGCCGAAGGTCACCCGCAGGGTGCCGTTGGCGTCGGGGGCGATGGTGGAGCCGGTGAACTCGCGCAGGGCCTGGATGTAGACCGGCCGCAGCGAGGCCATGGCCCCCGCCTTCTCCTTGTCGCGACGCTCCATGTCGTCGACCACCAGCTCGACCGACACCGCCGCCTGCAGCAGCGGATCCTTGCTCTTGTCGACCTTGGCCAGCGGGGAGGTGGCGAGCTTCTCGAGCGCCGCGGGATCGTTGAGCTTGGTCTTGCCGTAGAGCTTGCCCAGGGCCTTGTCGACCGCGGCCTCGTCCAGCGGCGGGGTGGCGGCGGCGCCCAGCAGGGCCTCGAGCAGCACGTCGGGGCGCTGCCCCTCGGGCAGCGAGGCCGCGCGGTTGAGCGCGAGCTTGACCACCGCCCGCTCGAGGTCGGCGTCGTAGTTGGAGCCGACCTCCTCCTTCATGGCCGCGACCATCCGCTCGATCTCGGCGTCGCTGAAGCCGGGCCGACGCTCCTCGGCCGGCTTCTCCCGCTCCACCGCGATCTTCCGGACGGCGAGGGCCATGCCCAGCAGGCTGCTGCCGCGCAGGATCTCGCCCACCGCCTCGTCGTAGTCGCGACGCTCCTTGCCGGCCTCCTGCAGCGCCGCCATGTCGGCGAGCACCGTGCCGTACTTGGCCTTGCGCTCGGGGTCGGCCTCGATCCACGCCTGGAGATCGGCCTCGAGCTTGCCCTTGGCGTCGGCGAGCCCGCCCGTGGTGAGCCCGTCGAGCATCCCCTGGAAGTTCTTGCGGTAGTTGGCCAGGCCCCGCATGCGGCTCGCCGTCTTGATCGCGAGCGCCGGGTTCTCCTGGCCGAGCGACTCGTACAGGGTGATGTACTCGTCGTAGCGCTTGATCCGCTCGGGGTAGTACCAGTCCACGGCCTCGCGCACCTCGGCCGCCGTCTTGAGCCGGTAGGTGGAGCCCGGGTAGCCGGCCACCATGGCGAAGTCGCCCTCCTTGAGGGGCTCGCTGGCCACCTTGAGGTAGTGCGGCGGCTTGTAGGGCACGTTGTCGGCCGCGGGCTCGGCCGGCTGCCCGTCGGGGCCCACGTAGGCGCGCAGGAACGAGTAGTCGCCGGTATGGCGCGGCCACTGCCAGTTGTCGATCTCGCCACCGAACACGCCGATGCCCGCGTCGGGGGCGTAGACCAGGCGCACGTCCTTGATCTCGAGCTGCTCGATCTGGATGAACTGGGCGCCCTCGAAGTAGCTGGCCACCACGCAGCGCATGCCGGTCTTGCCGGCCTCGCAGGTCTCCTCGGTGGTGCGCACCCGCTTCTCGAGCTCGGTGGCGCGGGCCTGGTTGTCGGCGATCTCGCCCAGGCCACCGAGGATCTGGTCGGTCACGTCGGTGAAGGCGTTGGACACGTAGATCCTCGCGCCGCGCCCCCCGGGCAGCTCGTCGGCGCGGGTGGCCGCGAGGTAGCCGTCCTCCAGCAGGTTCTTCTCCGGGGTGGAGTTGTTCTGCAGGTAGCGGATGACGCAGTGGTGGTTGGTGACCACCAGGCCGTCGGGCGAGACGAACGACGCCGAGCAGCCGCCCAGGCTGACGACCGCCCCCAGCGGGAACGCGGTGGGATCGGCGAGCTGCTCCACCGGGATCGCCACGCCGAGCTTCTCGAGGGTGCTCTTGTGCTCGGCGAGCTGGCTGGGCATCCACATGCCGCCAGGGTTCTCGAACACGAAGGGCTCCTCCTTCGGAGGTTGCGGGACGGGCTTCTTGCACCCCATGGCGAGCATGGAGAGACCCGCGACCCATGCCCAGGTGTTCAGCTTCCCGATGGCACGAAGACCGATCATGGCGGCATGGGTAGCAGATCTTCCGGCGTCGGCGCACCGGGGCCGAGCGGGAGGATCCCAACGCCTGGCTCGCGAAACAGGATCGCGGGCCCGTTTGCGGGACGCGGACCGGGAGCGGCTCGTGGTCGGGGGCCCCCACCCCTTCCCGGACGGAGCGGGTGATATCCTCGGCCCACGTGGCGAACGGCCGCCGCTCCTTGCTCGTCGCCAACCCCACCGCTCGCAGCGGCAAGGCGAAGCGCTACATCGACAAGGCCATGGAGGCGCTGGAGGCCAGCCGTCTCCAGCCGGAGTTCTTTGCCACCCTGCCCGATGGGGCCACGGTGGAGGCCCTCGCCGAGCGGCTCGAGAAGGACGACGCGGCCCGGGTGATCTACATGGGGGGCGACGGGACCTTCGCCGAGGCTGCCAAGGCGATCATCCTGGCCCGCGAGCGCAGCGGAATCGACGTGCCGCTGGGCATGCTCCCGATGGGCACCGCCAACGACCAGGGTCGCTCCTTCGGGGTGGTGGCCGGGGTCAAGGCCCTGGATCGCAACGTGGAGATCATCGCCGCGGGGATCGAGCAGTGGCTGGACGTCGGCCGCATCGAGGCCCTCGACGACAACGGAGATCCCGTGGCCACCGACCTGTGGTTCGACAGCTGCGGGGTCGGCCTCTCGGCGCGGATCCTGTTCCAGCGCAACCGCGATCGAGAGTTCGTGGAGCGGGTGCCCCTGGTACGGCGCGTATACCGCGACAAGCTGGTCTACACCAGCGCGGCGCTGCGGAGCCTGCTGTCGGGGCTCGTCACGCGCCAGAGCTTCGCGGCCGAGCTGTCGATCGACGGCGAGACCACCGAGCTGACCGGGGTCACCGACCTGCTGGTGCAGGGCACCATCCTCTATGCAGGCGACTGGATCTTCGACGACACCGCCAAGCCGGACGACGGCCGCTTCGAGGTGGTGGTGCTGCGTGGCACCGCGGACTGGGCCGCCGCCGCGATCGGCGGGCACAAGCGCAACCCGGTGACCGACGACGACCTCGAGGTGCTCGGGGTGCCGCGACGCGAGGTGCCCAAGGGCAAGACGATCGAGCTGCGCCTGTTCAAGTCGGCGGGGCTCGACGTGATCCCGGCGCAGATCGACGGCGAGGAGTGGATCTCGACCAACCACTATCGGATCGAGAACCTCTTCCACCACCTGCGGATCATCGTGCCCGAAGATCCGCACTGGGTGTGACGGCAGTCGAGCGCGTCGCGGGCGAGCCCGCGGGCGATGGCATCGAAGGGGCCGCCCACCTCGAGCGCGGCCCGAGACCAACGCAAGATGCCGAGGCTCGCGGCCGTGATGACGCGTCGCGACGGTCCACGAGCCGCGTCAGCAGCCGCGTCCGAACACGCCACGCAGCCCGCTACAGCGCCCGCCCCCGCTCTTCTTCTTGGGCGGGCCGTGGAGGTCGACCAGCGTCCGGCGGACGTCCCTTTGCTTGGCCTTCTGCTCCTTGCACTTCTTGGGCAGCTTGGCGTCGGCCACCGGCTGGAGGTAGACCGCATCGGGATCCGCCTCGATGGCCCGCAGGGCCTGGTCGGCCACCTCGCAGGGCTCCTGCGCGTCCTTGGCCTGGAGCAGATCCTGCGCGATCTGGCGCCGTGGATCGATGAGCGCCCCGCACGGCTCGTGCTCGCGCAGCGCGGCCACGGCCTGGCCCCTCGATGCCAAGGGCAGCGGTGCATCCACGTCGGCCACGCGCTCGAGCAGGAACTTGTGGCCGGCGTGTCCAAGCTTGTCGATCGCCACCTGCACGGCCGCCGTGCGCAGGTCGGGACGCTCGAGCAGGCTCGTGAGCTCCGAGAGGAACTCGGCGTCCTCGAGCAGGGCCGGCTCGTCCGCCGCGGCCTCGGCATAGGCGGACAGCGCATCGGCGTACTGCTTCTGGCCGTCGAGCAGCTTGCCCCGCCGCCAGCGCAGCAGCGGGTGCTCGGGGTGCTCGTCCTCCATCGCGCTCAGCTTGACGTCGGCGACATCGAAGCGCCCGGCGAGCACGGCATCGTCGATCTCCTGCAGCGCGCTGGGGTCGAGCCCGGTGATGGCCGCCGCCACCGGCAGCTCGAGCGAGGGAGGGACGAGGGCCTCCCACACCGAGGGCTCCTCGGCCGCGGCCACCGAGCCGTCGCTGGCATCGGCATCGTCGTCGTCACGCAGCAGCAAGCCCAGCCCCGCGAGCACCAGCACGCCCACCACCCCGGCCACCACCAGGGTGCGCATGGGCGGCAGCGTGGGGCCGCGGCGCGCCGGGGCCCCCGGCAGGAGCGGGGCCAGGGTGGGAGCACCCACGCCGGACACCGGCACCAGGGTGGACGACGAGGGTGGCTGGGTGGCGGCGGGACCCAGCGACATCGTGGGCAGGGCCACCGATGCCGACGCCGACAGCGAGCTGTTGGTGGCAGCCGTCGTCGAGAGCGCGGGGATCGAGGCCGACGCCGAGGGATCCGAGCCGGACAGCGAGGACCTCGTCGCCACCAGGGCCTCGCACAGCGCGGTCGCGTTGGGGTAGCGCGCGTCCTTGTCCTTCTCCAGCAGCCGGCCCACGATCTCCCGCAGCGGAGGCGGCACGGTCTCGGGCAGGGGCGGCGGAGGGGCGGTGATCTGCAGGCGCAGCAGCTTGACCAGGTCGTCCGACTCGAACGGCACCGCGCCGGTCAGCATCTTGTAGAGGATGATCCCCAGCGAGTAGAGGTCGGCGCGGTGGTCCACGTCGCCGCCGGCCGCCTGCTCCGGTGCCATGTAGCTCGGCGTGCCGAACACCATGCCGGCGCGGGTCAGCTTGGCCGCCCCGGGCTCGGCCAGCTCGTCGCCGCCCTCGAGCAGCTTGGCGATGCCGAAGTCCACCAGCTTGAGCAGCTCGCGGCCCTCGTGATCGGTGGTGACGAACACGTTCTCGGGCTTGAGGTCGCGGTGGGCCACGCCCTGCTCGTGCGCGTGCTCGAGGCCGCGGGCGATCTGCAGGGCCAGCGCCACGGCCCGCTCGGGTGGCAGCGCCCCCTCGTCGAGCAGCTCGGTGAGCTCCCGCCCGGACAGGAGCTGCATCACCATGTACTTCAGGCCGTCGTCGGTGGTCCCGTAGTCGGTGACCTGCAGGCAGTTGGGATGCTCGAGCCGGGCCGCGCTGTGGGCCTCGCGATCGAAGCGCGCCGCGATCTCGGCGTGCGAGGTGAGCTCGGGGCGCAGCACCTTGAGGGCGAGGTCGCGCCGCAGCCCGGTGTGGTGCACCCGGAACACCGCGCCCATGCCTCCCTCGCCCAGCAGCCGATCCACGCGGTACTTGCCGTCGATGACGGTGCCCACCAGGCGCTGGGTGAGGGAATCGGTGTCGAGCTCGGCGAGCATGGGAGGGCGGGGCGAGGTTGGACTCAACCTGACGGGCGGCATTCGAGTCGTCAATGCGCCCGAAGGTCCCGATCCCCGCGAGTCTGGGCCGAAGCGGTGAGGTCCGCCACCGCGTGTTCACCGACCCCATGACGCGCTCGAGCAGCGCCCACCGCGTGGGTCGCCACCCCGCACCGGCCAGCTCGGCCACGGAGCCGGTGGCTGGAGCGCGTTTCCGCTCGCTGGACGGGCTCGGACGAGTGTGACATGACTTGCCCTCGATGATGCTGCGCCTGCCCCTTCGTCGGCCCCACGCCCCCGTCCTGCCTGCCCTGGGGCTGTGGGCCCTGTGCATCGGCGGCTGCGACAACCTGCTGCAGGCGCTCGAGGACAAGGCCCAAGAGGTCACCGAGGACATGGCCACCCCGCCGCCGGGCTCGGGCCCGGAGGGCACCGAGCTCACCGAGGACGAGAAGCTCGGCGCCAAGCTCGACCTCTACATCCAGTGCACCAACCGCGCCACCCAGCGCATGATGGACAGCTGGAGCCGCTATACCGAGCGCACCAAGGAAGACGGCACGCCCCAGAAGAAGGGCATGACCCCCTTCCTCTACAAGATCGACAGCGAGCTGACCCCCTGCGAGGAGGCCGTGGCCAAGGGCCCCACCATGGAGCCCTCGCTGCCCGAGATCGAGAAGGCGATGGCCGACTACCTCGCCCACGGCAAGGAGTTCGCCAAGTACACGGTGGAGCTCGATCGCTATTACGAGCAGGAGGACTTCAAGGACGACGACTGGGCCAAGGCCAAGGAGATCGCTCCGAAGTTCAAGGCGGCGTTCGACGGATGGTCCAAGGCCGACCAGACCCTGGGCGACCTGGTGTCGGTGAAGAAGGACGGGGTCGAGCGCAACATGCTGGCGCTGGTCGAGCAGCGCTACGGCAAGAAGATCGAGTGGCACTCCCGCAACGCGGTGATCGCCGCCAAGGGCTTCGTGCGCTGCGTGACCGCGACCGAGGAGGTGAGCGCCGCCGGCTGCGAGGAGGCCTACACCGCCCTGGAGAAGGCCGAGGAGGGCTTCCGCACCTTCTACGAGGCCAACCAGGCCGAGTCCGACAAGGTGTTCTGGATGAGCTCGTTCCGCGGCTCGGTGGAGGACTACTACTCCGAGAGCAAGAAGCTCATGCGAGAGCTCCGCGAGGGCAAGGCCGACCCCGAGAAGATCAACAAGGTCGTCGACGAGTACAACGACCTCATCGGTGACTCGAACAACCTCCGCTACGAGCGATGAGCGCGGGCCGCCCCGGGGACGACGACGCGCCCGGGCTCGACGACCCGCCCAAGGACGAGGCTCGGGGAGGCGCGCGGCCTGGCGACCATGGGCCGGGCCGGGACCAGGAAGGGGGCCGGCTCGAGGGCGAGCCCGATGACGATCACCGCAGCGTGATCGAGGCGCGGACCGCCTGGATCGCAGCGCTGGCCGCCGTGCTGCTGGCCGCCCTGTTCATCCCCGGGCCCCACGACTTCCCGCTGGACGACGCCTGGATCCACCTGTCCTATGCCAAGAGCGTGCGCCTGGGCGACGGCCCGTCGTACAACCCGGGCGATCACGAGCTGGGCTTCTCGAGCCCGCTGTGGGTGGCGCTGTTGTCGGTGTGGCCGATCTCCGGCGACCCGCTGCGGCCGGTGCAGCTGCTCGGCGTGCTGCTGCACGGGCTGAGCGCCTGGATCGCCGCGCGGCTCGGGCTGCGGCTGGCTCGCGCGCGGGCCTCGGCCGAGCGACCGCAGCCGCTCTCGTCGCTCACCGTGCTGACCGGGGTGCTGGTCGCGGCTAGCCCAGGGCTGGTGCGAGCGGCCACCAGCGGCATGGAGGTGTCGCTGACCGCCGCGGCGTGCCTGGCCGTGGCCTGGGTGGTGATGTTCGGGCGGCCCGGCCCCGCCGCGCTGCTGGGCGCGCTGGCGGTGTGGGCCCGGCCCGAGGCGCTGGGCTTCGTGGTAGCGCTGGCCGGGGTACTCGCCCCGTGGCGCTGGCGGGCCGGTCGGCGCGGCGCCCCGGTGTGGGCGCCCGTGGCCGCGGCGATCGGCGGGCTGCTGGCCCTGGGCTCGTGGCTGGTCTACTGCCAGGTGGTCGCCGGCCAGTGGTGGCCCAACGCCCAGTACGTCAAGGGCGAGGGCGGCGGGCTCGAGGGGCTCGACTACCTGGCGCAGCAGGTGCTGCCCTGGCAGCCGTGGCTGGTGTCGCTGACGGGGGTGGTGATGCTGGGCCTCGCCCTGCGGCGGGACCTGATCGAGCGACGGCCCGAGCTGCTCGCCGTGGTGGTGGCCGCCCTCGCCACTACCGTGGCCATCGCGCTCAGCCGCCCGCTCCACCCCGGGGTGCTGTTCTACGAGAGCCGCTACTTCGCCCCCTTCGTGGCCCTGCCGGTGGTGGCGCTGCCCTTCGGCCTGCCCCGCGCGCGCCCGTGGCTGGGGTGGGCGCTGGTGCTGCCGGTGGCCGTGGTCTGCGGCCTGCAGATCGACGCGCTGCACGACCGCGCCCAGGCCCAGCGCGCCGACACCCACCAGCTACACGGGGCGCTGGCCGAGCAGCTCGCCGATGAGGGCTTCCCCCGCGACGCCCGGGTGGCGGTGGAGGGCGCCGGGGCCCCGCGCTTCTTTGCCCCGCGCTCCATGACCATCATCGATCTGGTCGGCCTCAACGATCACGAGCTGGCGCGCCGCCACGACGACGTGAAGGCCAAGCTGTGTCATCTGGTGCGCTCGAGGCCCACGCACCTCGCCATCCCGGCCGACTGGATCGACGCCTTCACGCCGGTGCTCGCCCTCCGCCCGATCGCCCGCTTCGACGACCCGGTGTACACCCAGGTGGACCCGCCACGGGCGCTGACCCTGGTGCTGCTGGCCGTCGACGAGATCCACCCCGCGTGGGTCGAGGGCTGCGGCCGGCCCGAGTGAGCCGGCGCTTGGGCGCGGCGTGGCCCATCTGCTACCGTTCGCCGCGACGTGCTCGAGTTCACCCTACGCCACACCATCGACTGCAACCCCGCCCGCTTCTGGGAGCTGTTCCTCGATGCCGACTGGACCCAGGCCCTGTTCGACGACGGGCTGAACTTCCGCTGCGAGGTCGGGCCGGTGGAGGAGGTCGCGGGCGGTGTGCGTCGTCGGGAGATGCGGGTCGTGCCGAAGGTGGATCTGCCGGGGCCCGTGGCCAAGCTCTTCGGCGACAAGCTCGGCTACACCGAGCGCGCCCGCCTCGACACCGCCAAGGAGGTGTGGTCGTACGAGCTGACCCTCAACATGCTCGCCGACAAGATCCGCCTGGGCGGCGAGATGACGCTGGAGCCGCGGGGCGACGAGCGCGTCACCCGGGTGTCGAAGATGTGGGTCGAGGCCAAGATCTTCGGCATCGGCGGGCTGGTGGAGAAGGCAGCCGAGAAGAACATGCGCGACGGCTGGGACAAGAGCGCGGTGTGGATGAACCGCTGGCTCGCCGAGCACCCCGCGAGCTGAGCCGCGGGCCCGAGACCGACCCGAGACTCGCGCATTCATCGCCGAACCGAATCTGCGCGTCCTGCGGAGATCCGTGTCTAGGGGGACCCGGAGTCGGGGGTCCACCTACGCATAATGATCTGAAATCATTGTGAATCATCGAGACCACGAGCCCTCGGCCCCGTGATCGAGAGAATGTGAACGAATCTGCGCAATGACTGCGCATCCCATTGCACACCACCCGGGCATCCGCCATCCTGGGGGTGCGAGGACGACGATGAACGGTGCCCCCCAACGAATGGAGAAGCGTCCCTGGGAGCTCGTCCGTCAGACGATGGGCGGTCCCCGAGCCATTGCAGACAAGCTCCGTGCCCTGGCCTCGGCCGTGGCGCACTATGGCCGCGAGGATCTCGTGCGCCAGCGGTTGGAGCGGCTGCGCGAGCTCGGTCACCTCGACCGGATCCCCAACCGCCTCCAGCGGATCGTGGGCGCCATCGACATGATGCGCTTCTTCATCGTACCGGCCGCGGCCGACTACTACGAGGAGAAGGGCATCGACTTCAAGTTCCACTCGCTGCTGCGCTTCCTCGACGACCCCGCGTCGGTCATCGATCCCACCGGCTTCAACTCCACCCGCGACAACATCATCGGCCACGTGATGCAGGTGGTGCACGCCAACCCGGAGTACGACTTCCAGCTGCTCGACACCTTCGAGGACGGCATGGAGCAGATGGAGCAACAGGTGCAGGCCGTGCTCGACGGCACCCACCCGCGCGCCGCGTCGATCCGTGCGATCGTGGAGGAGCCCGACTACCACGAGCGGCTGCTCGAGCACATCCGGGCGCACCGGGCCAATCCCGGCGCGCAGCGGTTGATCCGCAGCAACGTGGCCGAGCACTTCCAGGCCGAGGAGCGCACCTTCGGCACCGTGCCCGCGGCCATGCGCTACTTCTCGCGGATGCCCGACAACATCCCCGCCGCGGTGCGCCACCTGATGATGGTGAAGCGCTTCCCGCTGCACTTGGCCGAGCCCGAGCCCACGGCCCAGGCCGCCTGACGCTTCCTCCTCGCGAGCGGGCTCCCCAAACCCCCCGGACCTGCCCGTCTCGACCCCACGGGGAGGAAAACGAGAGCCGAGCCCCATCGTGGGGCTCGGCTCTCACCTATTGGAGGGCTCGAGCGCGAGGCTCAGCCGAGGCGACGCCGTCGCGAGACCGCGCCCAGGCCGAGCAGCACCAGCCAGCCCAGCGACAGCGGAGCCGGGCCCTGGTAGCCCACGCGGCAGCCCTTGCTCGTGGCTCCGGGCTCGCCCTCGACCGGGGGCGGGCCTCCGTCGCCACCGCCTCCGTCGCCGCCGTAGGAGCCGCCCTCGTCGCCACCCCCCTCGTCGCCGTCGTCGAGCGATCCGCCCCCGCTGCCGCCGAAGCCGTCGTCGATGCCACCACCGGAGCCGCCGGTGCTCCCGCCCTCACCGCCGCCCTTGTTCTTGTTGCGGAAGTCAGCGTACTCGGGGGGCAGCGCAGGCAGCTCGAAGCCCACCGGCTTCTGCCGGGCGCCGGCCAGCTTGGTCCAGCTCCCGGGGATCTGACCGCCCGCGCCGGGCTTCTGGAACGCGATGAGATACAGGGCCCGGCGGTTGCGGACCTCGTCCACGTTGTCGTCGGTCTCCACCCGCAGGCCTCGCTCGCCCATGCCCGCGTAGTAGATCTCGGCCCAGAAGCCCTGGTCGTAGAAGTACTTGGCGATCGCCTTGGCCCGGGCCTGCGACAGGGTCTGGTTCTTGGCCGCGTTGCCGACGGTGTCGGTGTAGCCCACGATGTAGAGCTGGGTGGTGAGGTTGGCCTGCACCGCCTCGTTGACGCGGTCGAGCGCGTCGAGCTCGTGGAAGGCCACCGCCACCGCCTCGTCGAGCTTGGGCATCTCGCCGGGCTTGATGTCGAACTTGCCGCTGTCGAAGTTGACCTCGGTGTGCGGGATCTCGGCCGAGTACGGCACCCGCCGGTCCTCCACGAAGCGCCCGTACTGGTCCTCGCCGCGCACCTCGATCATGAACACCGAGGCGTTGCTGTCCCACTTGATGGTGAAGCTCTTGTTGGCCGCCACCCCGTCGGTGACGATGTCGCTGGCGATCACGTCGCCGTCGTCGTCGATCACCTTGTACTCGTAGTTGGTGAGCGCGAACGGGGTCTGGTAGGTCGCCTGGTGGCGGTCCACGATGTCCTCGCGGCTGCTCTTGAACTTGAGCTTGCCCACCGCGCCCTTGGGCCCGGCCTTGACCACCTCGAAGGTGAAGTTGCCGCTGAGGGTCTCGGCGCTCAGCTCCATCTCGTAGCGCACGGCCGAGGACTTCTGCGTCCAGGTGATGGTGACGTCCTTGCCCGCCTTCACCGTGCCGATGGACTTCTTGACCTTCGAGCCGTCGTCCCCGGTGATCACCACCTCCACGCCGCTCGAGCCCTCGTGGAACTGGAGCGTGAAGGAGACCTTGCCGCTGGCGTCGGTCTGGGGGGAGTACTCGTAGGTCACCGGGTCGCCGGCGGTGGCGACGACGGCGGCGAGGGACACAGCGGCGAGGTTGGTCAGCAGCATCGTTGCGGGCCTCCTGGCGATCGGCTGGCGACGTTAGCGCAAGAACGCGGCGAGGGTAAACGCGAGTCCTGCGTGCGCCCGTGGATCGCGGCGCATGGACGACCCGCGGGCCCAGAGGTTCCCGTCACACCGCCGCGCATTCTTCGCAGCCACGCTTCGTCGGGCGACACGATGGTTGCGCGGGGCTAGCGGGCCGCGTAGGGCTCGAACGCGCTCGCCACGGCGCTCAGATCGGCGGCCCCGGCCGCGGCCGAGAGCAGGCGCACCGGGTGCTCGCGCAAGGACAGCATGTCGGCCACGTAGCCGGGCTGACGCATCCCCACCAGCACGCAGGAGATCGGCGCGCACAGCAGCGAGAGCACCGCCTTGCGCGACAGCGGCAGGGAGCGCCAGGGCGCCGGCAGGTGCGGGTCGAGGCGCTCGGCCAGGCGGGCGGCCAGGGCCTGGTGCTCGCGCCCCAGGTGCTGCTCCACCGCGCTGAACAGCCCGTGCAGCGCGGTGCCGTAGGCCTCCCACCACTGCGAGAACTCCGTGCGGGCCTCGCCCTGCAGCTCCTGCAGCAGCGCGGCGCTGGTGCGCCCCAGGTGCGGGGCGATCACCTCGTGGCGCAGGCGCTGCCACTGATCCAGGGTGCCGATCCGCGGCAGCGCCCGCGACAGCTCCTGCCCCCAGCGAAACAGATCGACCGCATCGTCGCCGGCCTCGGTCTGCAGGCGCTTGCCCAGGCCCGTGGCCCACTGCGCCTCCAGCTTGCGCGCGCGGGCCAGCGCATCGTCGAGCGCGGTGCCGGGCTCGTCGTGGGGCTGCGCGCCGTCGGCCAGCCGCACGATCCGGCCCTGGCCCTCCACGCGCCCCCAGGCGTTGAGCGGGCGGTTGACCAGCACCCCCAGGTCCTCGGCCGCCGCCACCGCGAGCACGCTGCGCTCGCCGGCGGGGCCGGGCTGGGCCTGGGTGAGCGCGCCGAGCTCGAGCAGGTTCATCGGCAGCTGCAGCACGGCCAGGTGATGGTGGTCGCCGCCCGCGGCCCGGGCTGCTGCGAGCACGTCGCTCACCGAGGTGAAGGTGGCCGCATCGGGGGCGAGGGGCAGGCCGTTGGACGACACCCCGTACCAGCCGATGCGTCCGTCGGCGACCTCCTGCTCGAGGTGGGCGAACGCGGCCTCGAGGCGCCGCCGATACTCGGCCCGCGCCTGGTCCCGCGGCACGCCGTGCTCCGCCGCGTCCTCGAGGTAGTACTCCGGGTTGTGCAGCAGCAGCACGTCGATCCGCTGCAGCCCCAGCCGCTGCAGGCTCTCGTCGAGCTGCGCGCGCAGGAACTCGGGGTGGATGCAGTGGCACAGCTCGGGTCCGCGCTCCACCACCTCGGCGAAGGGCTCGGTCCGCGCCCGCGCCCGCTCGAGGTTGCTGCCCTGCAGGTAGCCGGCCTTGGTCACCACCACCACCTGCTCGCGCCGCAGCTCGCCCTGCTGCACCAGGTTGGCCAGCACCAGGCCCACCAGGCGCTCGCTGGATCCGTCGCCGTAGTTGGTGCTGGTGTCGATCAGGTTCACCCCGCCGCGCAGCGCGTCGGCGAGGGCCCGGCGGTGCACCGGCGAGCCCTCGTGCACCCGGTAGCCGCCGAAGCCCACCGGGCTCACCGTCAGGCCCGTGCGCCCCAGCACCCGCGCGCCCGCCTCGAAGCTCCCCGCCCCGCGGCGCGTGCCCTCGGGGGTGGCGTGTCCGGCCAGGCTGGGCTCGCTCATCGCCCGCCCTCCCCGGCCTTGTCGTGCCGCGCCTCGACCACGGTGTGGATCCCTCCGCGCACGAGGAAGTCGCCCTCCACCACCATCAGGTGGGGATCGGTCGCCGCCACGAGGTCGTCGAGGATCGCGTTGGTCACCGCCTCGTGGAACGCTCCCTCGTCGCGGTACGACCACAGGTAGAGCTTGAGGCTCTTGAGCTCCACGCAGCGCTCGTCGGGCACGTAGCGGATGCGGATCGTGGCGAAGTCGGGCTGCCCGGTCTTGGGGCACAAGCAGGTGAACTCCGGGCACTCGAAGCGGATCTCGTAGCGCCGGCCCGGTCTCGGGTTGGGGAAGGTCTCCAGGGACTTGGAGGGCGCGGTGGACACGGGCGGACCATACCCCGAGCGGCCCCGTGATGGAGCCCCCGCCCGGCCCGGCCTCAGCGCGGCAGCAGCGGGGTGCCCTCGGGGGCGAGCAGCGACAGCGGATGCACGGGCGCCCCGCGCTCGACGTCCTCCACGATGCGCAGCACCTCGCTGCCCCGCAGCGGCAGCTCCCGCAGCTGGGCGGGCAGGAACCACCCGGCCCCCTGCGACTCGCCGTCGGGCTCGGCCTTGGGCGGCGTGTCGTCGGCCGGGTGGGCGTGGAAGATCACACGCATCCGCACGTGGCCCGAGCTCTGCGGAGAGTGCTCGATCCGCAGGATCCCATCGAGCACCACGGGGATCCCCGCCTCCTCGAGGGTCTCGCGCACGGCTCCGTCCACGATCGTCTCGCCCGCCTCGATGCGCCCCGCCGGCAGGTACCAGCCCCCGCCGTGCTTGCGCTCGTGCACCAACAAGAAGCGCGGGCCCAGGCGGACGACGATGAGCGCGAAGGTCCAGGTGGGCAGGGGCTCGCGAGCCATGGTGCCGCAGCGTACCGCGGCCGTCCCCGATCGCCAGCGTCGGCTCGCCTTGACGCTCGTGGGGTGACTGCTGCGCTCGGGCTCGAGGAGACCTCGCCCCGCCGGAGCGTGGCCGCGGCCACGCTCCGGCGGGAGCGCCAGTCGTCGCGATGGTCCCGGAGCGCGCGCAGCAGCGCCGTGCGTCCCCCGTGCTCCGGGGCGTCGTCGCGGACCAGCGCCCGGTAGCGCACCACGGGCAGGCCAGGCACCACCCGCCCCACCAGCCCGGGGGGCAGTCGACGGCAGCCGTCGACCACGGCCAGGCCCAGCCCCGCGGAGCTCACCGGAGGTCGACGGTCTCGCCGTCCTGCGCGACCTCGACCTCCCAGCCGAAGTGATCGCGGAGCCGACGACGAAACGCATCGGCCGCGCCGGGCTCTCCATGGTTGACCCACACCCGGCGCGGCTCCACCTTCGACTGCTCGAGCCACTGCACCAGCTCCATCCAGTCGGCGTGGGCCGAGAGCACCTCGATCTTCGCGATCTCGGCGCCCACCGTCACGTACTGCCCGAAGACCTTCACCTCGTCCACGCCGTCCTCGAGCGTGCGACCGCGGGTGCCCGCCGCCTGGAAGCCCACCAGCAGCACGGTGTTCTCCTTGGCCGGCAGGAAGCGCACCAGGTGGTGGAGCACGCGACCGCCGGTGGCCATGCCGCTGGCCGAGATCACCACCATGGGCCCCGAGCGCATGTCGATCGCCTTGCTCTGGTCGGGGGTGTTGGCGTAGCTGGCCACGTCGTCCATCGCCCGCAGCTGCTCGGCGTCGAGGCGCTGGTCGATGCCGTTATCGAAGAAGATCTGGGTGGCCGCGATCGCCATGGGGCTGTCGAGGTAGACGGGCACCCGCGGCACCCGCCCCTGCTCGAAGAGGTCGGCGATGAGGTGCAGCAGGTGCTGGGTGCGACCCACCGCGAACGCGGGCACCAGCACCGTGCCCCCCCGCGCGAAGGTCCGCGTCAGCACGGCCTCGAGCTCGTCGAGCGCGTCGGTGTGGGGGTGACGTCGATCGCCGTAGGTCGACTCGATCACCAGGTGGTCGGTGGGCAGGAGCATCGCCGGCGGCTTCATGATCGGATCGAGGGGACGCCCCACGTCGCCGGTGAAGGTGAGCGAGCGCCCCGCGTGCTCGAGCCGCACGAACGACGAGCCCACGATGTGCCCGGCCCGCCCGAGCTGGGCCTTCACGCCGGGGGCCACCTCCACCGGCTCGTCGAAGGGGACCGTGCGCAGCAGGGCCAGGCTGCGCTCGGCATCGGCCCGGGTGTACAGCGGCGCGGGCACGCGGTGCTTGGACCAGCCCCACTTGATCGCGTGGCGAGCCTCTTCCTCCTGCAGGTGCCCCGAGTCGGGCAGCAGGATCTGCAGCAGATCGCGGGTGCCCTCGGTGCAGTACACCGGCCCCCGGTAGCCCCGCTTGCTCAGCAGCGGCAGGTAGCCGCTGTGATCGATGTGCGCGTGGGTCAGCACGATGGAATCGAGCTTCTCGATCTCCAGCGGGGTTGGCCCCCGGTTGCGCGCCCGCAGGGCCTTGAGCCCCTGGAACAGCCCACAGTCGACGAGCACGCGATGGTTGCCCGCCTCCACCAGGGTCTTGGAGCCGGTCACCGTGCCCGCGGCCCCGAGGAATTTCGCCCGGAAGTGCATCGACACGGATGCTACCGGGACCGGGGGCACGACCAAAGGCGTTCGAGGGCGCATCTCGTGCGCCGCCTCTGCTACCGTCCCCCCGATGCGCCGCCTCGTGATGCTCGCCGCCCTCGCCACGGGGCCGGGCCTGCTCGCCTGCGATCGCTCCACCGAGGACTGCGGGGGCCACTGCGGCGCGGGCACGGTGTGCGAGGCCGACAAGTGCGTGGTGGCGCCCGGGCCGGAGCCCGAGGCCGAGCCGGAGCCCGAGGAGCCCAGCGACAAGAAGCGTCGCCGACGGAGGCGCAAGGACGGCGGCGACCCGGCCACGGGGGGCGGGCTGCCCGACCGGGACGCCAACGTGCCGCGCTACCGGGCCGATCGCCTCGAGGAGATCGGCGAGGGCAGCGAGCGGATCTCCGATCGTCGGATCCGCCAAGAGCTCGCGGAGATCGAGCCCGCCTTCAACCGCTGCCTCGCGCGTGCCTCCGAGGTCAGCGACGCCACGCTCTCGGGCACGGTGAGCTTCCAGATCGGCATCGAGCCCACCGGCAAGGTGTGGGGGGTCAACGCCACCCTCCCCTCGTCGTGGGGCGTGCCCGGCCTGAAGGCGTGCTTCCGCAACGCGGTCTACGAGCACCGCTTCCCGAGCTGGGACGGCCCCGCCACCGGCGTCGACTATCACTTCACGGTCGACTGATCCTCGGCGCGCGCCGGCGATCGAGCCCTCGCTTCCGGCTCGCCGATCGGGAGGCTCGCGGCACCTCCTTCTCCCGAGCGACCGCGCTCGCCCCGGCTCGACGGCCCCTGGGAGCCCCCGGGAGGCCGATTCCCACCCCACGTGGAAAAGCCGGCCCCAAGGGTGTCCAATTGGTGACGATGTCCAGCCCCACCGACAAACCGCTGGCTCGTGCCCAGGCCCACCTCGCCTCGGCCCGCTATGCGGAGGCCGCCGGCGCGTTCCGGGCCGTCCTGCACATCGACCCTCGCGAGTTCCAGGCCCACTTCGGCCTGGCCGACGCGCTGGTGGCCCGAGGTCAGCGGGCGGAGGCGATCGAAGGGCTGATCCAGGCCGCCGAGGCCTGCGGGCAGCAGGACGATCACGCGGCCGCGCTCACCCTCTACGGCAAGGCCCTGTCGATCGATCCGGGGCGACTCGAGCTGCACCTCGACGTCGCCATCGCCGAGGCCGCGCTGGGCCGCGACGAGGCGGCGCAGGCCCGCCTCGAGAACCTGGCCGAGATCTACATGCAGGCCGGTCGCACCGACGAGGCGGCCGAGGTCTTCCGCTTCATCGCGAGCTGGGAGGAAGAAGAGGTCGAAGAGGAGCTCGAGGAGCTGGCCACGCCCGCGACCACCACCGCCCGTCATACGGCGGTGCCGATGCAGATCCCCACCAGCGAGACGGTGGTGATCCCCACGATCCTCATCACCCCGGACGGACAGCTCCTGCAGATGCCGATCGATCGGCAGGCGAGCGAGCCCGTCCCGCTCTCCAAGGATCCCACCATCCCCCCGATCCCGGCCGAGCTCATCGAGGCCGCGCGCTCCAAGCCCATCGATCTCGACGACGACGCGGCGATCGAGCAGGTGGAGGGCACCGTGGTCGCGTTCCCTCCCCCTCCACCCGCGCTGCCCGAGGAGGCGCGGGCCCGGCCGCCCCGGGCCAGCCGCGAGGACCTCGAGGCCGCCCTGGCCGCGGCCATGGAGAACCTCGCGCTGGTCGAGCGCATGGAGGAGGAGGACGAGACCCTCGTGATGAAGGCGCCCCTGCTGGCGCCGCGCAAGAAGAAGGTCATCACCCGGGGACCGTCCGCCGCGGACGGCAAGCTGCGCCTCGATCGAGCACCACGGCCCAAGGCCGCGCCGAGCAAGGCCCCGGCGCCGAGCAAGCCCGACGTCCCGAGCAAGACCCCCGCCCCGAGCAAGTCCGCCGCTCCGGCTCGGGCTCCGGCCGACCGCCGCCCGCTGGCCGGG
>JACKDV010000020.1 GCA_020633315.1 Myxococcales bacterium | reverse complement strand
CCCGAAAACAGGATCTTTTTTCACGTGCGCGGTCTCGTGACAGCATGCGCGATCGTGGATCCGGGGAGCCACGGGCCACCACGAGCGGATCGTGGAGGGATCCTGACAGCGACTGTCAGTATGCGATCGAGCGCGAGGACGCGGACGAGCGGAGCCGCGGGCGACGAGGCGACGAGCGCGAGTCGGAGCCACGCGAGTCGGAGCCACGCGACGTGGAGCCACGCGAAAAGAAAACGGCCCGGTCGTCGAGGGAGGAGACGACCGGGCCGCGAAGGGGTCGGAGCGGGGGTGAGACGCTCAGGCCATCAACTCTGGGATCGGATCCTTGGGCAGGCTCGGGTCGCCGAAGTCGTCGAGGTCGCCGCCGTTCTGGCTGCGCAGGCCGACGGCGGTGCCGATCATGTTCAGCAGGCGGCAGTGGCTGCCGTCGCTGTCCACCCGCACGTACTGCCCCTGGCGGAAGTAGCCGCCCGCCGAGCCGGCCAAGATATAGGGCAGGTTGCGCGAGGAGTGGCTGGGCCCCTGCGACTGGTCGTTGAGCCACACCGCCACGCCGGCGTCGAGCAGCGAGCCCGAGGGCACCTGGTAGGCGGCCAGGCGATCGAGCAGGTGCTTGAAGGTCCGCGCGAAGTGGCGGTCGACGTAGTGGTGCAGCAGGTCCGAGTTGGGGATCACCGCGCCCGTGCTGTCGTGCGAGAGGCGACGGTGCGAGATGAAGTGGTAGTTCTCCATCAGCTCGCCCGAGTCGAGGTTGCTGTAGCGGGTGGAGCCGTCGTTGCCGCTGCTCACCTGGATCGCCACCGAGCGGGTGTAGCCGCAGGCCACCGCCAGCGCGGCGATGTCCATGTGGACCCGCACCGCGGCCAGCACCTGGTCGCCGTCGTCGCTGTCGTAGCCCGCGCTGGCCCCGTCGAGCGCGGCCTCCTCGTCGGCGGTGAGCATGCAGGCCAGGGTGTCCTCGAGGTCGCGGATCGCCTGGCGGTGCAGCTCGAGGCGCTGCACGTCGAGGCTCGACAGCTTGGGGTCGCTCAGCAGCGCCTGCATCTGCTCGCGGACGAGGTCGTTGACGCTCTGACGGCGCTGCACCAGCATCTCGCTGATCGTCTCGCCGTCGGTCCCCACGATGGTCTGGTAGGCGGTGACCGGGTTGTGCAGCGCGGCGCGGCGGTTGCCCGGCCCGCGGTACGAGATGCACGGCCCGCCCAGCCAGCCGCTGCCCACCCCCGCGTACAGGAACAGCGAGTCGCGCCCGTCGGGGTTGAGCTCGCGGCCGATGCGGTGGTCGAGCGACTCCCCGTTGGCCTCCGAGTCGCCGCCCATCCCCGCGACCACGGGGCCCTGGCCGGTCAGGCCCTGCAGGGCGCCGCGGGCATGGCCGTCGCCGTAGTCGAAGTTGAACGCGTTGACCCCGACCGCCAGCAGCTTGCCGGCGTGCTCGGTCAGCTCGTCCAGCGCGCGACCGGCCAGGGTCTCCGGCGTGATCGCGCCCTCCGTGGTGGGCCAGAAGCGCTCCGGCTCCGAGCCCACCTCGGTGTCCTGGGCCGAGGCACAGCCGTTGGCCTGGCGGAAGAAGATCGCGAAGGGCGGCACCCCGTCGCCTCCCGCCTTGGCGGTGGACGAGCGGCGCAGCCCTTCGAGGAAGGGGAGCGCCAGGGTGACGCCACCCAGGCCCTTGAGGACCATTCGTCGGCGCATCTTCATCACTGCATCTCCTCGGTGGAACGGGTGAGGAAGGGGCGGGACTTGGTGAGCTCGACCAGCAGCTCCTTGACGCTCGTGTCGTCGAGCGACTCGGTGCTCAGGCGCTCCACCAGCGGCGCGTCCATCTCCTCGTAGGGGCGACCCATCGCGAACTCCATCCAGTGCTCCAGGTAGCACTGGTGGACCTGCTCGTCCCCGGCCATCGCCTCGGCGAGGTCGAGGGCATCCTTCACCTCGACCGAGCCGCTGCCCAGGATCACCGTGGAGCTCGCGTCCACGGTCTGGCCGTTGTCCACCGTGCGGAAGGCCCCGGTGGAGTCGTAGCTCTCGAAGGGGAAGCCGAAGGGGTTGATGAGCGGCTTGTGGCAGCCCATGCACTCGGTGCCGGGGGCCTCGGTGTGGGCGACCACCGTCTCGCGGTTGGTCGCGTTCTCCTCGGGTGCCGGGACCGGCGGCACGTTGTCGGGCGGCGCCGCGATGGTGTGGCAGGCGATCGTGCGGGCCAGGTAGGCGCCGCGGTGGATCGGGTCGGGGTTGACCGAGGTGGCGTTGGCCACCAGGAAGCCCACCTGGGTGAAGATGCCGCGGCGCTCGCTGGCCGGCAGGTCGACGCGGGTGAACTCGTCACCGAAGCTGCCCTCCACCCCGTAGATGCGGGCGAGGTCGTCGTTGACGAAGGTCTCGGTCGAGGTCAGCAGGTCGCGCCACGAGCCGTCCTGGTCGAAGACGGTGTGGCGCATGAACAGGTCGTGCTCCTGCACCGCCAGCTCGCCCAGATCCTCCGGGGCATCGGGGTAGAAGGCGGGCGAGGGCGCCGTGCGGGTGAACTTCTCCACCTCGAGCAGCTGGTGGTGGAAGCGCTCCACCACCGCCTCGGCCTTGGGGCTCTCCAGCATGCGCCGGGTCTGCTCCTCGACCACCGCCGGGTCGCCGAGCTGGTCGGCCGCGGCCAGGTCGAGCAGCTCCTCGTCGGGCATCGAGCCCCACAAGAAGTAGGACAGCCGCGACGCCACCTCGTAGGAGTCGAGGCGGATGATGTCGCCGTCGACGTCCTGGCTCAGCTCGGCGCGGTACAGGAACCAGGGCGACTGCAGCACCGCCTCGAGCACGAGGCGCATGCCCGCCTCGAAGCCCGTGGTGTCCTCGTAGAGGGTCTTGCCGCCCTCGAACAGCGCCTGCAGCTCGGCGACCTCGGCATCGCTCAGCGGGCGACGATACGCCCGCAGGCCGAAGCTGCGGATGAACTCCGCGGCCCGGGTCGCCTCGTCGCCGGTGTCGGGCGCGAGCTCGGCCACCAGCGCAGGGTCGGTCACGACCAGCTCGGCCACGTCGACCGCCGCCCGCTGGTAGCCCTGCCACAGCGCCTGGTCCACCTCGAGCGACATCGCGTTGTTGTCGAACAAGAAGCCGCCCACGAAGGGATCGGCCCGGAACTCCGCCGACAAGCCCGTGGGCTCCGGCAGGCCGAACAGATCCTGCACCGTGTTCTCCCACTGCTGGTGGGTCAGCCGAAAGAATCGAGTGGTGGGGGCGGGCATCTCCGCGGCAGGCCCGAGATCGGGTCCCTCGCCGTCGGGGTCGCCATCGCTGTCGCCGGCATCGCCGCCCGACTGCCCTCCACCGTCCTTGCCGAAATCACCGACCCCCGAGTAGCACCCGGTGCCGAGCGTCAGCCCGAGCACCATCGCCCCGAAGATGGCGTGCCGTTCACGAATCGCCATGAATCACCCGCGTATATCTGTCCAACGATGACGGCCCTTGTCTCGACGATTTCATGGGCCAAACACGATTCCCGAGGGTTTCTTCGTGCGCTCCGGCAACGAAATCACAGCGGGTGAAAAAGGGCTGATCGGCCCGTGACCCACCCGACCAAGGGATCGCGAGCGGAGAGCCAAGGTCTTGATTCGATTTGTGATTCCGTGGGGGATGGCGGCTACGATCGCAGGCGGGGATCTGGGGGGCGATGCCCCCGGTCGAGGGCGCCTCGGGGTCGTGGATCGGTCGCCTCGGGACGCGCGGTCGAGCCCGCGGTCGATCGATCCGGCGACGCGCCGCGATCACCAGGTGCCGCGCAGGAGCGGGGGCTCGTCGTCGCCGGGCAGGCAGGGCCAGCGAGCCTCGCGGAGCCAGCGATGCTGCAGCGCCTCCACGCCGTCGCGCGACGGGAGCACGCCGAGCTCGGCCAGGCGCTCCAGCTCGAACAGGCAGCGATCGGTGTCGATCGAGACCGAGGAGGCCGCGGGATCGAGTGCCACGCGGAGGTACCACTGCGCGAGGTCGGCGGTGAGCTGGAGCGGATCGGGCTGCGGCGGCGGGGCTTGGCTGGCCACCAGTCGCTCGAGCCCGGCCTGCAGCGCGTCGAGCTCGGCCCGCTGCTCGGCGCTCAGGGCTGCGGCGAGGCGGGGCGGCACGGTCATGCGATGGCGAGGCGGCACGGCCCACGACCGTAGCAAGGAGCCGCGCGCGGAGGCGCTCCTCGCCCGTCGCTCGCCTCGTCGTGGGTTGTCAGCGATGCGAGGGCCCGGATACACCAGGGCTCCTTTCGATCGCAGGGGTCCTCGTGCGCCGCTTCGAGTTTCGTGACGCCAAGTCGAGCAAGTTCTGGGAGATCGATCAGCAGGGGTCGAAGGTGACCACCCGCTACGGGAGGATCGGGACCGACGGGCAGATGCGGCTCAAGGAGCTCGGCAGCGAGGCCCAGGCCGCGGCCGAGCTCGACAAGCAGGTGCGGAGCAAGACCGCCAAGGGATACGTGGAGGTCGGGACGACGAGCGCCGCGGGACCGACGAGCCCGGCGAGCGCCTCGGCGTCAGCGAGCTCCGCCAACCCCGAGGCCACCGGCGAGCTCCCCGATGGTGGCGAGACCACCGTGGCGGGCTCCGGCTCGAGCCGCTACACCCTGCGCAACGTGGGCGGCGTGTACTCCTGCACCTGTCCCGCGTGGCGCAATCAGTCGGTGCCGATCGAGCGGCGGACCTGCAAGCACCTGCGCCGCTTCCGGGGCGACGCGGCCGAGGAGGAGCGCCTGGGCTCGCTGCCCCTGCGCTCCCCCAGCCGCCCGTCCTCGTCGTCCACGCCCGGCCCCGATGCGCCGCCGCTGCTGCTCGCGCATCGCTGGGAGGAGCAGGACCCCACCGGCTGGTGGATGAGCGAGAAGCTCGACGGCGTGCGGGCCTACTGGGACGGCACCCGCTTCGTCTCGCGGCTGGGCAACGCCTACCTCGCGCCCGAGTGGTTTCGCGAGGGTCTGCCGCCCTTCCCCCTCGACGGCGAGCTGTTCGCGGGTCGGGGCGCGTTCCAGCAGGCGGTGTCGATCGCCCGGCGGGCCGACGCCGGCGAGGCCTGGCGGGCGCTGTCGTTCTTGATCTTCGATGCGCCGCAGGTGGACGCCGGCTTCGAGGATCGCCTCGGTCACCTGCACGAGCACTTCGCCGTCAACACGCACGCGCACGCGCGGGTGCTCGAGCACCGCGAGTGCACCGGGCTCGACGACATGCTCACCGAGCTGCGGCGCATCGAGGGCCTGGGCGGCGAGGGGGTGATGCTGCGACGACCGGGCTCGCGCTACGTGGCCGGGCGCTCGGACTCGCTGCTCAAGGTCAAGTCGTTCCTCGACACCGAGGCGCGGGTGGTGGGCCACCAGGCCGGCACCGGCCGCCACGAGGGCCGGCTGGGGGCGCTGCAGGTGGAGCTGCCCAACGGCACGCGCTTCAAGGTGGGGACCGGCTTCTCCGACGCCCAGCGCGAGGCCCCGCCCGCGGTGGGCGAGGTGATCACCGTGCGCTACCAGGAGCTCACCGACGGCGGCGTGCCGCGCTTCCCGATCTACGTGGGGGTGCGCGTGGACGTGGACTGGGGCGCGATGGTGAAGGCCGCCGAGCAGCAGGGCTGAGCCGGCGGATTCCCGGCAACCGAGGCCGCCGTGCCGCGTGCATGGGGCAGCCCCGCTCGCTTCGGAACGTCGCCGGCTCGGAGTCGAGGACGCGTGAGCGCGTCCGCTCGACGGCCCGAGGACGGCGTCCCGCGGGAGGACCTCGCCCATGCCCATGCCCATGCGCTCGCTCGTGCTGCTCGCGGCCACCACCTGCTCCTGCATCGTGCGGCCGCCGTCGGAGGACGATCCCACCGGCTCGTCCTCCGACTCCACCGCCGCCGACCCCTCGGCCACCTCGGTGGGACCCGCCACCGAGGCCAGCACGGGCCAGCCCGGCACCACCACCCTCGAGGATCCGACGACCGACGCCACGGGCCGCGACACCCACGGGACCACCAGCGGCGGCAGCGAGGGCGAGACCACCAGCGGCGACGGGACCAGCAGCGAGGGCGGCTCCGAGTCCAGCGGCGACACCGGTGAGCCGCTCGGGCCCCCTTGTGGCGTGTGGTTCGATCGCAAGACGCGGGCCCGCGGCCTCGATCGCGTGTGGACCGACGGCATGGCGATCGTGGCCGGGGGAGACATCGATCTGGTGGAGAGCGACGGCAGCGGGTGGGTCGATCACGACGAGCACGACAGCGACTACCAGATCCGGCTCGTCTCCGACGTGTGGGGTCCCGTGGGGGACCACTGGCTGCTCGCGAGCAAGCAGGCGTGGGGCGAGGGCGTCTTCCACTTCGACGGCACCCAGGTGACGGCCGACACCCTGTTCCCGCCGCTGCCGGGCAGCTCGGCGACCATCCCCGTCGACCTCGCCGGCTCGGGCCCCGCCGACGTCTGGGCGCTCGCGCTCGCCGATTGCAACACCTTCGAGTGCTACGAGGATCCCGGCTGCGCCTGCAACTCGCTGCCCTCCGCGATCCTCCACTACGACGGCGTGGGGTGGACGGCCGCGCCCTCGCCCGGTCGCGTGCATCGGCTGTGGACCGACGGCGCGCAGGCCTGGGCCGTGGGCGACGGCGCGGGCGGAGGCGGGCTGATCGCCCGCTGGGACGGCATCGCGTGGAGCCCCGAGCTCGAGGGCGTGATGCCGCCGCTGCGCGCGGTGTGGTCGCCCGGAGGTGACGAGGCGTGGGCGGCCGGCGAGGGCGGCAGCCTGCTGCATCGCGTGGGCGGGCTGTGGGCCCTGGTCCCGCTGGCCACCACCGAGACCATCGTCGCGCTCGAGGGTCGCTCGGCCAGCGAGCTGTGGGCGCTGAGCGAGGGCGGCGAGCTGTGGGCCTTCGACGGCGCCTCGTGGTCGCTGCTGGTCGTCGTGCCGCAGGCGCGAGACCTCGGGGTGCTCGACACCGGGCTGGTGGTGGTGGGCGAGGACGGCGGTCACTGGATCGCCGAGATCGACCCGAGCACCGCCATGGTCACGCCCCTGTACACCCGCGCCGAGGACCTGCAGCCCTGGGCGCTGCACGCCGACCACATGGCCGACGCCGTCGCCAGCGATCCCGCGTCGGCCCGAAGCTGGCGCTGGGACGGCACGAGCTGGTCGGCGACCTACCCCGGCCTCGGCGTGGGCTTCGAGTACCTGGTGGGCGAGGTCGACGAGGGCTGGGGCGTGCGCTCCACCGCCGGCGTGGGCGGGGCGGCGGTGTGGAGCTTCAACGCGGGCGTCGGCGCGCCGCTGCCCGATCCGGTGGGCGTCGATGCCTACTACGCCGACCCCGTCGTGGTGGGCGGCAACCTGTGGGTCGCCGGTCGCACCGAGCTCGACACCCACTTCGTGGCCTCGCGCGAGGGCGGGGCGTGGATCGACCGCACGCCCGTGGTCCCCGGGGCCTACGGCGCCACCAACCTCAGCGCCGCCGGGGGTCGGGTGTTCGTGGAGCTGTGGCGCCTGGGGCTCGACGCCGCGCTGCTCTACCACGAGGGCGGGATCTGGACCGACATCGGCAACCCCGGCGTCTCCCATCCGTACGACATCCTCGCCACCGCGCCCGACGAGCTGTGGCTGACCGGCTTCGTCAGCCAGTCCGAGGGCCAGCGCCTGTTCCACTGGGACGGCGCGAGCTGGAGCCGCGCCGACGACACCTGGCCCGCGCTCGCGGGCGAGGACGGCTGGTGGGTGCTCGGGGCCGCCGCGCTCGACGACGCCTGGGTGGTGTCGTCGCACTTCTTCCGCTCCGAGGCGCTGGCGCACTGGGACGGCACGAGCTGGACGATGGTGAGCACCCCGCCCAACCTGCACGGCTGGGGCGAGCGCCAGAGGCTGCTGCTCGCGCCCACCACGAACGGCCTGTTCGTGCACGATGGCCTGCGGCTGTGGGGCCTGGCCGAGTGCGGGAGCTGAGCCGCGAGCCCGGATGGCCCACGGCCGCCCGCGGACCACCCGGCGGCTTCGCCTACCAGCGGCTCAGATCCCAGCGCAGGCGGAAGTCGTAGTGCCCGCCGCCGCTCTTGGTCCAGAACTTGGTCACGATCGGCAGGTCGTCGTGGATCGTGTCGAGGACCAGCGGGAACACGACCGGCGGGAAGGGATCGTCCTCGAAGAAGTCCATGAATTCGTCCCAGATCCACTCGAGCACCTCGACCACCACGAACGCGAGCACCTTGGCCAGCACCGCCCCCAGGCTCGCTCCCAGGCCCAGCGCGCTGGCCACGGCCTCGGCCGCGGCATAGCCCGCCTTGTCGAGCTCCTTGACGAGCAGATCGTTGATGCCGCCGAGGAGATCGTCGAGGTCCGCCGAGAACCCTCCGCCGTCCTCCTCGGCGAGCTGCACCGTCGCGCTGAGCACCTTGGGCCACCCGGGCGTGCGAGTCGGGGCCTTCGCGAGGACCGGCTTCATCATCAGGGGATACGGCCAGGTGTTCTTCTGCGTGCCCTTTCGGAACGAGCCGAGGTGGTAGGGGCCGAGCTTGTGGTTGTGCTGGGCCGGGTCGGTGAGCACGCCGCCGATCTCGATCTCGTCGGCGCCGGACTCGTTGGTGTCCACCACGCACTGGATGTTGTCCAGGTGGAGGTACACGAAGTCCTTGTTGGTCGCCATGTCGGTGTAGCCGCTCGAGGCCCGCCAGCGAATCCACGCGCCCTGGAACTTCTGCATCGCCGTGCTCGAGCCGCCCTGGGTGTCCTCGACGGGGTAGCCCGGGTAGCCGTCGATCCCCCCGTGGTCCAGCCACCACGCGTGGATCTCCGCGCGGATCAAGCGGGTGCCGAGCGTCGGGTGCGTGTAGATCAGACCGCCCTGGAAGCGGCTGCGCTCGCCCTTGCCGTGCAGCGCCGGCTCGACGTCGCCCACGGGGTAGCCGAGCCGTCCGAGCTCGTATCCATGCTGCGCCCACTTGCTGCGGATCTTGCCGTGGATCTCGTGGGCACCGCTGCTCGGGTGGTGATAGACGGAGCCGTCCTCGAAGTGGCAGAAGCGCCCCACGCCGTCGGGCGCCACGGTCCCGTCGGTGATCGGCATGCCCAGCCGCCCCGTCGTCCCGCCGAGGGCCGACCACTTGTGGACGATCGCCGAGTCGAGCGCGTGGACGAAGGCCCGGGCGCCGGTCTTGGGCGAGTAGTAGATCTCGCCGCCCTCGAAGCGACGGAGGCGTCCCTTCGCCACGCCCGGGAGCGAGACCTCCTCGGCCTCGGGGCTCCCCAGCGCCCCCGCCGAGCCGCCCATGGCGAGCCACTTGTCGGAGATCGGTCCGGGGTTGTCGTGGGCCTCCGCCAGGTCGGGGTTGAACACGAGGCCGGTCCCGAACGACGGCGGCGGCTGGCCGCGGCTGGGGGACCTCTCTTCGCGCGACAGCGACGAGTCGAGCGCGTCCTCGTCGGGTCGGCTCGTCGCGCGCAGGGGTCGTTTCGCGATCCGGCCGTCGACCAGCTCGAGGGACTCGAGGTGCCCCCGCGGCAGCCGCTCGCCCTCGGGCACCTCGATGGCCGCGACCTGGTCCGCCACCGGCTCGCTCGAGCCGAGCTCGACCGCGGGCCAGGCCCCCGACCGAGCGGCTCGCTCCTCGACGAGGGCGAGCACCCGGGCCCCCGCCGCCTCGCGGACACGAGGCGGCCTGCCGGCCAGGTAGCGCGCCGCGAAGCGCTCGAGCTCGTCGTGCACGGCATCGTCTCGCAGGGGGAAGCGACTGGGGTCCACGGCATGGGCGATGCCCTTCTGGAGCGCCAGCACGGCCGCCCGACGCACGCGCAGGGCGAGCTTCTCCAGGAGGGGATCATCGATGATGACGCTCGGCGGAGAGCGTCGGGGTTGCCCGGCGTCGCGGACGATCTCGTCGTCCCGACGGCCGACATGGGGGCGCGCGGTCATGGCTGCGTTCCTTCGGTGTCTCGGGGGTCACGGCGACCGCGTCCATCGCGGTCGCGCTCGTCCCCCCTAGTGGCGCCACCCCGGGAATTGATCCGAGGAATTGCGAGCCGCATCGAGGGCCCGCGCCCGGCGTTTGCGGGGGGCTCGCTCAGCCGATCTGGACGCGCAGGCGCAGGGCCCACCCGTCGAGGTCGTCGAGGGTGCTGCGGGCCGCGGCGGGATCGGTCGCGAGCCGCTCGATCGCCTCGCGCAGCGCGGTGCGAGCCCGGTTGAGGCGGCTGCGCACCGTGTGCGGCGAGACGCCGAGGGCCTGCGCGAGCTCGTTGCCGGTCAGGCCCTCCCAGTAGAACAGCTCGACCGTGATCTGCTGGTCCAGCGGCAGGCTCCTCAGGGCGCGCAGCAGCAGGCGCGACTCCTCGCGCTGCACGACGGCCTCGCTCGGCGAGACCCCGAGGTCGGCCGCGGACTCCCGCTCGGGGTCCACCTCGCGACGGCGTCCCTTGTACCAGGCCAGGAGCTGATGCCGAGCGATGCCGAACAGGTATGCTCGAAAGCTCGAGCGCCCTTCGAAGCGATCACGCCCCTCCACGCACGCCATGAAGGTGGCCTGCACGAGGTCCTCGACCCCGCCCTCCACCTTGCTGCGAAAGAAGCGGTTGACGGCGGAGAAGTGCCGTCCGAACAGGGTGTTGCCCGCCGCCGCATCTCCCCCTCGCCACGCCTCCAGCAGCTCGATGTCGTCGGGGGAGCCGGCCTCCATGGGTCCTCGATCATATCAGCCTCCCCCGCCCACCGCTTGCGCGCGCAGGGGAGCGGGGTAGGATGGATCCTCGCCGATGCCCTCGCGTCGTGAGCCGACCCCCTCGCCCGACCGGCTCGCCGAGGGGGGCGGAGTCGACGACGCGCTCGCGAGGCACCTCGACCAGGCGCGGCCGAGCGAGGGGCTGGAGGACGCCCGCGTGCGCTCGGTGGTCGCGGCGAGGCTGTTCGGAGGGACGCGCGAGCCCCTCCGCATCGATCGCTTCACCCTGATCGAGCCGCTCGGTCGAGGGGGCATGGGCGAGGTGTGGGCGGCCTACGATCCTCGCCTCGATCGCAAGATCGCGATCAAGGTGCTGCGGCCCGACTACGCCGATCGCTCGTCGGTCGCCTCCGCTCGCCTCGTCCGCGAGGCGCAGCTCGCCGGCCGGCTGTCGCACCCCAACCTGGTGTCGGTGTTCGACGTGGGCGTCTCCGAGGGCCGGGTGTACCTGGCCATGGAGTACATCGACGGGCCCGACCTCGCGAGGTGGCTCGACGCCGGGCGCCCCTCCGCGGAGCTCGTCCTCGACGTGTTCGTGCAGGCGGGCCGGGGGCTGGCCGAGGCCCACCGCCACGGGGTCGTCTTTCGCGACTTCAAGCCGGCCAACGTGATGCTCCAGCTCGACGCCGCGACGCCGCGCGCTCGCGTGGTCGACTTCGGCCTCGCGCGCCTGGGGGCCGCGCAGGAATCCGCCGCGTCGCTCGACGACCGCCCTCCGTCCAAGGGCTCCCTCACCACCACCGGGCGTCGCCTGGGGACTCCGGCCTACATGGCCCCGGAGCAGCACGCGGGGGTCGCCGACGCGCGCAGCGATCAGTTCGCCTTCTGCCTGTCGCTCGCGGAGGCCCTGACCGGACGGCGTCCGCTCGCGGGCGCGGCGGGGCTCGAGCCCGAGGTGATGGCCGCGATCCCGCCGCCCCTGCGCGCTCCGATTCGCCGCGGGCTGTCGGTCGATCCCGATCGGCGCTGGCCCGACATGGACTCGCTGCTGGCCGCCCTGCGGCCTCGTCGTCGACGCTCGCGGTGGCGATGGGCGGGGCTGCCCCTGCTGGGCTCGACCGCCGCGCTCGCGTGGTGGGCGAGTCTCAGCGCGCCGCCGCCCTGCACCCTCGCCGAGGAGCGGCTCGCGGAGCTGTGGTCGCCCGCTCGTCGTCGACTCCTCGAGCAGGCCACGCTCGCGAGCGGAGCCCCTCATGCCGCCGACACCTGGGAGCGCGTGCGAGACCAGCTCGACGCCTACCTCGCCCGCTGGGCCGAGGTCCACGATCGTGCGTGTCTGCCCGGAGACCCGCTGGTCACCCCTGCCCTTCGCCGGGAGCGAGCCAGCTGCCTCGACGAGGAGCTGGCCCTCGCCGACCAGCTGCTCGAGCTGCTCGAGGGGGGATCGGAGGGCGTCGTGGAGGCCGCGGTGCGGACCGTCTACGGGCTGCCCTCGGCGGATGACTGCGCCGACGTCACGCAGCTCCAGCAGCGCGTGGTGCTGGCGGCTCGACCCGAGGACCAGGAGCGCGTGGAGGCGCTGCGGCGCGAGCTGGCCCGGGTGCAGATCATCGAGACCATGGGTCGTCTCGACGAGGCGATGACGCGCCTCGATCCGCTCATCGACCGCGCCCGATCGCTGGGTCACGGTCCCACCCTCGCCGACGGGCTGCGCCTGATGGGCCAGCTCGAGGTGCGTCACACCGACCGCACCCACGAGGGCATCGCCCTGCTCGAGGAGTCGTACTGGACGGCCGACGCCTCCGGGGCCGATCGCCTCCGTGCGATGGTCGCATCCACCCTCGCCTACCACGTCAGCGCCGACCTCGGCGACTACGAGCGGGCGATGAGGTGGGCCCGCCACGGCTTCGCGGCGGCCGAGCGACTGGGCCCCCACGGTGACGCGGCCGCGGCGGCCCTCCACCGCAGCGTGGGCGCGCTGCACCAGCAGCGTGGGCGCCTCGACCTCGCGGAGGCGTCGCTGCGCGCCGCCGTGGATGCCTTCACGCGCAGCTACGGTCGCCGTCACCTGCTCACCCAGCAAGCCGCCCTCGACCTGGGGGGCACCCTGCTGGATCGCCTCCGGCACGAGGAGGCCCTCCCGATCCTCGAAGAGGTGGTCGAGGTCTACCGCGAGGTCCTCGGCCCCACGCATCCGGATCTCGGCCGCGCGCTCATCGAGCTCGGCCGAGTCCACGAGCACCGCGGGGACGACGAGCGGGCTCTCGGCTACTTCGAGCGCGCCCTCGAGCTGTGGGAGCTCACCCGCGGCCTCGACAGCCCACGCCTCATCCGCGCGCTCAATGCCATCGGTCGGGTCCAGAGCCGCCTCGGGCGCTTCGATCGAGCGCTGCTCGCCTACCGTCGCGCCCACGAGATCACCCAGGAGGTCTGGGGCCCCATCCACCGCTATGCGGTGTCGAGCGCGGTCAACATCGGCGAGGTGCACCTGGCCGCTGAGCGACCCGAGCTCGCCCTCGAGGCGTGCGATTCGGCGCTGACCACCCTGCGGGCCCTCGAGCAGGTCGAGCCCGCGCTCGTGGCCGAGGTGCTCGTGTGCCGCTCCGAGGCGTGGTGGCAGCTGGGCAACGTCGAGGGGGCGCTCGCCGATGCCACGGACGCGTGGCAGGAGTGCCAGGACGAGCGCTGCCGCCCGTCCCTGCGAGCCCGTGCCGGTCGAGCCCTCGCCACGCCGCTCCTATGGCGTGGCCGTGCGGCGGAGGCCGAGCCGATCGTCGACGCTGCGCTGCGCGAGCTGCCCCCCACGGCGCGAGCCTACCGGCATCTGCGAGCCACGCTGCTGTCGCTGCGCGCGGCCTCGGCTCCGCCGCCCTAGGGTCCCGGCGGGACCTGGACGCAGCGAAAGCCGATGTAGGCATCCGCGAGGTCGGGCGCCACCTCGTGGCGGTGGGTCGCCGTGAAGTCGGCTGCCATCGAGTGGTACCAGCCGCCGCCCCGCAGCACCCGCAGCGTCCCCATCCCGGGGCCCGTGGGGTCGACCGTCTCCGCCGGATCGTAGGAGGGCCCGTACCAGTCGCTCACCCACTCCCAGACGTTGCCGGCCATGTCGAGCGCCCCGAAGGCCGATGCGCCCATCGGGCGGCTGCCCACCATCCAGGTCGAGCCCACGCCACAGCCCACGCCGCCGTCGTTCATGATCAGGTGCGAGCAGCTCGGCAGGGGAGCATCGCCCCACGGGAAGGTCCGCGCATCGTCGCCGCGGGCCGCCTTCTCCCACTCGGCCTCGGTGGGCAGTCGCTTCACCCCGCCGTCGATCCACCCGCAGTAGGCCTGCGCGCGAGATGAGTCCACGCAATTGATCGGGTGGCTCTCGCGCCCCGCCACCATGTAGTTGCAGCTCGGGCCGGCCACCGGCGCCAGGCACATCCCCGAGTCCACGCAGGCCGTGTACTCGGCCACCGTCACCTCGTGCAGGTCGATGTAGAACGGGCTCAGCTCCACCTGCCGGATCGGCTGCTCCTCGGGGTCGTCGTTGGAGCCCATCTCGAACGGCCCGCCGGGGATCAGCACCATCCCGGCCGGCACGCAGCCCGACGCATCGAAGGTGCACGACTCCGAGCACGCCAGGCGCCCCGGCACGTAGCCCAGCGACTCACAGGTGGAGCCGGCCCAGTCGTCGCCGTCGCACTCCTCGTCGCCGCCCACCATGCCGTCGCCGCAGACGTTGGGCGCCGCGGTGGTCTCGTCGTCCGAGGACGTGGACGTCTCGGTGGTGCTCGTCGTGTCGTCGGCCCCGGCGGAGGTCGACGAGGTGGGCTCCTCGGTGGTCGAGCCCGGGGGCGTTGCCTCGCCCGAGGAGCCCGGGGCCGAGGTCGCGGGCGAGTCGTCGCTCTCGCCCATCGGATTGGGAGCGTCCTCGAAGCACCCGGCGAGCACGAGGCACGAGCCGAGCGCGACGGGCAGGATTCGTGCCTGCGAAGCCATCGTGCGGGCACCGTACCGCCGATCGGTCCGTGGTGACAATGCGATGGATCCTCGGCGCGCATCGGCACGAGCGACGGACGTTCGCGCGCTCGGTCGAACGGGCCGCTTCGAGGCGGCTCGCAAGCCGCCGCAGAGGAGCCCGCGCCGTCACGACCTCCCGC
Source organism: Myxococcales bacterium (assembly GCA_020633315.1). Classification (GTDB taxonomy): domain Bacteria; phylum Myxococcota_A; class Polyangia; order Nannocystales; family Nannocystaceae; genus Paraliomyxa. The sequence goes on along the minus strand of JACKDV010000020.1, from coordinate 154,960 downwards.
GTGGATGCCAGCGAGATCCGTCACCCTCGGGAAGGCTGGTCCTCCTCGAGTGCGGCACGGCTCGAGGGCCTCGTCGACGTGCTCGACTCGATCTGTTTGCCACGAGCCCGAGGGCGGAGTGTCAGCATCGTTGATTCCACGACGAGCGCCGGGAGCGATGGCAGACCCGGGTCGAGGATCGTCGTCGTGATCGATGGGGTCGAAGGAGCGGAGCTCGGCAGGAGGGAGGTCGTGATCGCGTGAGACGTCCCGAAGGTGTCGAGCGCTCCGTTTGCTGGGGTCTCTCGGTGGTTGATAGGCTGGCTTCGGTGTCTTCGGCCTGGAGTGTGAAGTGACGGTCCATATCGAAAATTCGTTCATGTCCTACGATCCCGAGCGGGCCAAGTCCACGCTCGCCGCCCTCATCGAGGAATCGGTCCACTACGCGAATTGCAGGTTCAAGGTGGGCATGTCCTACGACCCCATCCACCGAGTCTTCGGTGTCTCCACGCGGAACGGGATACCTGCCACCCACGGCCGGCTCAACCGCACGTATCGCTGGCAGGCGGAGTCGCTGACCTTGTTCGTGCTGCTGAAGACCTTCGACTACGCGCAGTGCCAGGACGCGGAACGGGACATGATTCGAATCCTGAGGGATCGCGTGCCGCCGGATCAGGTCATGAACAACGTGGGCGGGGGAGGCGGGCGCAAGCCATCACAGGCGCCGTATCACGTGTACCTGGTGCGATCGGGATGAGGTGCTCGGTGCCCACGGCTCGCAGCGAGTGACTCCCGGCTCGCCGTGCTCCATGCTCACGACGCACACCTCGATCGTGTCACGGTGGGCCGTGCGAGAGACTTGGCTATGTCGCTCGATTCGATTGGAGCAGTGGGCGCGCCCGGAAGGACTCGAACCTCCGACCCTCTGGTTCGAAGCCAGATGCTCTATCCGACTGAGCTACGGACGCGTGCCGACTAGATACCAACTCCCCGCGACCCCATCAAGCACCCCCGCCCCGAGACCCGAGCCCCCGTCACCGCAGCCGCCCTCGCTCCCCCCGCTCCCCTCGCTCCGGTCGCGGCTTCTTGCCGAACATCTCCCGGATCGCGTTGGTCACCTCGAGCTCCAGCTCGGGTCGCGTGGCGGAGTACCACAGCACCTTCACCTTGGCCCCGAGCGCCTCGAGCACCTCGCCGGTGGCCTCGATGCGGTCGCGCGGCACCCAGGGCTCGAGGTCGGAGCCGCCGAGCACCACGGGCACGTCGTCGAGGTTGCCGTCGTGGTGCAGCGCCGAGCGCAGCGGTCCCACGAGCGCGCCGGTGAAGGCGATCACGCCGGCGTACTTGCCCCCCTTGCGCGCGACGTAGTCGAGCACCACGCAGGCGCCCTGCAGCTCGCCGTAGAGCACGACCTTGTCGGACTTGAAGCCGAGCGCCTCGAGGCGCTCGAAGGCGGCCTCGAGCTGGTAGAGCGCAGAGCCGAGGTGGGGCTCGTTGTCGCGGATGGGGGCGTTGAAGCGGTGCGGGAACCAGCTGCGCTCCTCGGCCTGCACGGCGACGAAGGCGGGCTCCTCGAGGGTCTCGAACAGGCGGGCGCCGGTGGTCAGCATGCGCTCGGCGGTGTTGCCCTCGCCGTGCACGAGCAGCACCACGCGGCGCGCTCGCTCGAGCGAGCGGCCGCCGAGGGCGGGCTCGAGAGCGCCGTGGGGCGGCTTGTAGGGCGACAGCGCGGGCCAGCGGCGAGCATCGACGGAGGGGCGCCGGCCGAGGCGGGCGTCGTGCAGCAGCGCCTCGATCTGCGCGGCGGTGGGGCGGCGCGGGTTGTCGAAGCGGGCGGCGGCGAGGCGGATGGCAGCCTCGCGCGAGCGCTCGGCGGTGAGGCCGAGGCGATCGAGGCGGGTGGGCGCATCCACGATGAGCGCCAGGTCGAACAGGGCCGCGGCGGGATCGCGGGAGCCGAGCGAGCGACCGATGGCCTGGGTGGCCCGCCGCGCGATGGCGGCGTTGAACGAGACCACGTGCGGCAGCAGCACGCAGTGGGTCATGGCGTAGGGCAGGCCGAACTCGCCGGCGACCAAGTGGGTGAGGCGGTGGTGCAGGGCGGTGCCGGCCGCCCCGAAGACGGTGGCGGCCTGGTAGGCGCCGCGCATCACGGCCGAGCGCACCTCGAGGTCGTGGGGCTCCTCGCAGGCGCGCGGCAGGTTGACCACGATGCGCGTGACCGCGGAGGCGGCCATCGCCTGCAGCCGCGCACTGGTCACGCTCGAGTACAGGGCATCGACGGCGTGGGCGAGCGCGCCGAAGAGGCTGGCCGCGGTGATGTCCCGCGGCAGGTCGAAGGTGAGGCTGGGATCGTAGATGACCACGGTGGGGCGCACCCGATCCTCGCGACCGAAGACGGTGTGGCTGCCCTCGCGGATCCCGAAGGTGTCCGTCATCTCGATGCCCGCGTAGGTCGTGGGGATCGCGATGAAGGGACGACTGCGCGAGAGCTGGATCGCCTTGCCCAGTGACGTGGCGGCCCCGCCGCCGATCGTGACCACGCCGTCGGCTCCCATGGCATCGAGGGTGGTCGCGGCCTCGTCGACGGTCTCGCGCGGGGTGTGCGGCACGGCGATCGGCAGCGAGCCCACGCCGCGATCGCTGAGCATCGCCACCGCTCGCTCGGCGAGATCCTTGCGACCCTGCGTGGAGATGACCGCGACGCGTCGCAGACCGAGGCGCCTCACGTGCTCGAGCAAGGCGTCGGTCCAGGCGCGACCGAAGCTCACTTGGCTTCCGTTGCGCGTCTCGTCGAAGATCGGAATCGTCGGCATGGGCCGAGGGCTGCCCGCCGCATCATCGCCGGAAGGCCCGCGTCCGGTAAAGGCGCGCGCCGGCCCTTGCAGGGCCATGGTGCATGATGGTCGTCACCCGTGAAGGAGCCCCCGGGCTCGAAGTACGTGCTCCGTGTACATTGCCGCCACCGCCGCCTACGGCGGAGGGCCGGGGATCTCGCCCACACCTGGCCGAATGAGCGGCCCTGCCCAAAGGGGCAGCATGCACGTCACCGTGCACGGTGCGCGACGCCGGGCTATGCTGGGCCCCGATATGGCGAAGTCGCTCCGCTCCTTGCTCCGGCACCGAGCCGTGCTCGCAGGCTCTGGTCTGCTGGCGCTGTCGGCCTACCTCGCACTCGACCACGCGCCCGACGATGAGGGCCTCGCGGCCCAGGACATCGATCCGAAGGCCGTCATCGAGGAAGCGGGCAACCATGCCTGGCTGGTCGACTTCGTCGAGCCGCAGGACGGCGAGGGCGGATCGGAGGAGGAGATCGCCCGTCGGGTGGCCGCGATGCACGGCGCGATGGCCCCGGCCGGCTTCTACAGCGAGACGGAGCACCTGTACCGACTCACGGGCAGCCGCGCGGCAGCCCTGGCCCTGCTCGACGATCCGCTGGTGGAGGGAGTGGAGCCCGACCAGCTCTACGGGCTGCCCGAGGACGGGATCTCGGTCCACGACGGCCCCCTGCCCGACGGCGACGACGAGCTCGATGCCCGCCGAGGGCCCCGCTTCGATCCCGACGATCCCATGTTCTCGCTCCAGTGGCACATGGAGCAGATTCGCGCGCCCGAGGCCTGGACGCGAGCCACCGGCGAGGGCGTGGTGGTGGCGGTGATCGACACCGGCGTGGCCTGGAAGGACGCCAGTGGCGTGCGTCAGCTCCCCGACCTCGCGGGCACCGAGTTCGTGGAGGGCGAGAGCTTCATCGCCGGGCTGCCCGAGGGGCTCGACGACCACGCCCACGGCAGCCACGTCGCCGGCACCATCGCCCAGACCACCAACAACGGCGTGGGCGTGACCGGGGTGGCCTTCGGCGCGACGATCATGCCGCTCAAGGTGCTCTCCAAGGACGGCCGCGGCAGCGTGGGCGGGATCGCCAACGCGATCCGCTACGCCGCCGACCACGGGGCACAGGTGATCAACATGAGCCTGGGCGGGCCGCTGCCCTCGCGGGTGCTGGCCAAGGCCATCGAGTACGCGCACGGCAAGGGCGTGACCACGGTGTGCGCCGCGGGCAACGAGCGCCGCAGCCGGGTGGGCTACCCCGCCGCCAACAAGTACGCGGTGGCGGTCTCGGCCGTGGACGAGGGGCGTGAGCTCACCTGGTACAGCAATTGGGGCAAGGCGATCGACGTGGCCGCGCCGGGCGGGGACACCCGCGCCGACAAGAACGGCGACGGCCACCCCGACGGCGTGCTGCAGAACACGATCAAGATCCAGGATCCCTCGAGCAACGACTACCTGTGGTTCCAGGGCACCTCGATGGCCTCGCCGCACGCGGCCGGGGTGGCGGCGCTCATCGTCTCGGCCGGGGTGACCAACCCCGACGAGGTGGAGCGCGTGATGAAGGAGACCGCCAACAACCCCACCGGGGCCGAGTGGGACGAGCGCTACGGCGCCGGCATCATCGACGCGGCGGCGGCCGTGCAGAAGGCCCAGGGGCACTACGCCCCCGAGCGCGCGGGCCTTCTGGGTCTGCTCGGGCTGCTGGGCCTGGGCGGGCTGGGCATCGCGGGCCTGGTCGGTCGACGGCGTCGGCTGTGGGGCATCGCGGGCCTGACCGCAGGAGCGCTGGTGGGTAGCGGGGTGCTCGGTGGCTCGCTGGCCTACGGCCTGGCCTCCGCCACCGGCTCGTTCGGCTCGCCGCTGTGGCTGTCGGCGCTGGTGCCCGCGGGCCTGGCCGCGCTGCTGCTGGGCTCCAAGCGACTGCGCCCGGCGCTGGCCGGCCTGAGCCTGGGCTACGCGGCCCTGCTGGCCCACGGCGCGGTGGTGCTGCCGACCCTGCTCACCGGGCTGCCGGGCGGACCGACCGTCGATCGCCTGTGGCTGGCCGCCAACGCCGTGGTGGCGCTGGTGCTGGCGCGGGCGATCAGCCGCAAGTAGCCGCGACCTTCGTCGCGAGCGAGCACGAGGGCGAGGCTCCCCCCGCGGGACCTCGCCCTCGCTGCGTTCGAATGACCGCAGATCAGTCCGCGGCCGGCGGGGCGCCGGCGCTCGTGCGCTTCTCCACCGAGGCGTCGTCGGTGCCGGGCATGCGCATCACCTCGCCCTCGTCGGCGCTGCGCGGGGTGGTGTAGGCGATCGCGTGGCCGTCGGCGAGCTCGTCGACGAGGTCGGCCACGAGCTGGGCGATGGTGGCCATGCCCTCGCCGTTGATCCGCTCGAAGTGATCGCCGGGCCCGTGGTAGTCGTCGTGCAAGCCGGTGAAGAAGAACAGCACCGGGATCTTGTTGCGGTAGAAGCTGGCGTGGTCGCTGCGGCCGTTGATCGCCCGCTCGTACACCACCGACATCCCGCGCGAGCCGAGCTCGTCGAGCAGCGGCATCCAGTCGTCGCTGGAGCCCACGCCCCCGATGGCCAGGCCCTCCTCGCCCAGGCGACCCACCATGTCGAGGTTGACCATGGCCACGATCCGCCCGTCGCCGAAGGGCGGCGCGGCGGGGGCCTCGGCGGCCAGCGCCTTGGAGCCGAGCAGGCCGAGCTCCTCGCCCGCGAAGTGGGCGAACACGATCGTGCGCGAGGGTCGGATCCCCGCCTGAGCGAAGGCTCGCGCCACCTCCAGCACCATCACCGTGCCGCTGGCGTTGTCGTCGGCGCCGTTGCAGATGGTGTCCTCGCCGTCGGGGCGGCACATCAGGCCGCGCGAGACGGTGCCGATGTGATCGTAGTGCGCCCCCAGCATCACGATCTGCTCGGGGTGCTCGCGGCCGGGGATCTGGGCGAGCACGTTGAACGAGGGCTCGAGCACGGGCTCCTGCTGCGCCGCCATCGACATGCGCATGCCCTTGGGCACGACGGGGCCCCGCTTGGGATCGACGCTCACGCCCATCCAGTCGGTGGCCGCGGCCACGTCGACCCAGGCCACGGGGAAGGGCAGCGCGCCCAGGGCCTTGCGCAGCGCCTCGGCCTCGGGACCGGGGCGCTCGCCCACCAGCACCAGCCCCGCGGGCTCCCGCGCCGCGAAGGCCTCCACCTCGGACTGGATCAGCCCCGGCGCGGGCGCGGGCGCCAGCACGATCTTGCGGCGCACGGCCTTGGCGTCGGCGCGCGCCAGCGAGGCCACGCCCACCGCGTCGGCGTAGGCTGCCGTGCCGTCGGCGTTGCCCAGCGACACCACCTGCTCGCCCGCGACCTGCCGGCTGCCGCCGTGACCATCCTCGACCCACACCGCCACCTGCTGCCCGGGCGTCGAGCCGTTGGGCGCCATGAAGGGCACGCGATAGGCATCACCCACCGGGGCGATGCCCAGGCGGTGGTACTCGGCCTCGAGGTAGTCGGCGGCGTGACCGAGATCCTCGCTGAAGGTGTAGCGCCCCGCGTACTCGTCCGACGACAGCGTCTGCAGATCGGACAGCATGCGCGAGGCATCGATCACCGGCGCCTCGTCGGATGCCGCCACGGCCACGGCCCCGTCGCCACCGGGGACGACGGGGCCCTCGTCGGTGTCCGGCGACGGCTTGCAGGCGAGCGCGCTCACGGCGAGGGCGAGGCACGGCGACCAGGAGCGAAGGCGAAGGGAGGCGATCGTCATCGGCGGAGCGAAGGGTAGATCGGGGTCGGCGCGCATGCAGCGGCCACCGACCTGCGCTGGACCCCAGCGCGAGGACCGAGGTTTCGCCCCCGCGGCCGCCCGAGGCTCCGGGACGCGGCGCCGGTGATCGGTGTGTCAGCGCTTCAGGGCCGGGCGGTGCGAGCCCGGCAGATCCTGCCACTGCGCCAGCAGCTCGGGTGAGACCGGATCCTCGCCGTCGAGGTAGCGCTCGAGGTGGGGGATCGCATCCTGCCCCCAGAACACCTCGCCCGAGCCCTCCACCTCCATGCTGGGCACGCCGAAGATCCCGCGGCGCAGCGCGTCGGAGGTCTGCTCGCGCAGCCGCGCCTTGGCCTCGTGGGTGCCGGCGCTCGCCACCAGCTCGTCGCCGGGCAGGCCCGCGTCGCGGAGCGCCCGCGCCACCCGCTCGGGATCGGTCACGCCCTCGCCGATGCCCCAGGTGCTGCGATACAGCACGCCCACCACGCGCCGGCGCTGCTCCTCGGGCATCGGCAGCGAGGCGACGCGCAGGGCCAGCAGCGGGTTGAAGGGATGCGCGGGCGGGGGCCGCAGCGGCACGCCCTGCTCGTGGGCCAGCCGCACCACGTGCTTGAAGGTGTAGACGCGCTTGGGGGCGATCTCGGCGGGGCCCTTGTGGTCGAAGGCATCGAGCATGGCCGCGAACAGCACCGGCACCGGCCGTAGCTCGAGCCCCCGGCGCTCGGCCATCGCCTCGATGCGAGACCAGCCGAGGTAGGAGTAGGGCGAGATGAAGTCGAGGTAGTAGCGCAGGAGCGGCATTGGACGGTACCCGGCGATCCTAGGCCATGCACGAGGCGCTGGGGCAGCCCACCCGGCTGCGCTACGATGCCGCCCGCCATGGGGTGGTACGACTTCTTCGCGCGCTTCTACGATTCCTCGGTCGAGAAGCTCTACGTGGGCGCCCGCGAGGCGGCCTGCGAGGCGCTCGAGCTGCGACCGGGGCAGACCGTGCTCGACCTGCCCTGCGGCACCGGCCAGGCCTTCGAGGGCCTGGTGGCAGGAGTGGGCGACGAGGGGGCGGTGCTGGGCCTCGACCTCAGCGCGGGCATGCTGCACAAGGCCCACGCTCGGGTGGAGGCGCACGGCTGGTCCCAGGTGTTCCTGGGCCAGGCCGACGTGCACGCCGTGGATGCGGCCATGCTCGCCGAGCTGCGCGGGGCCCCGGTGGTGATCGACAGCCTGCACGTGTTCCTGGGCCTGAGCGCCTTTCCCCGCTGGGAGGAGGCCTTCGAGCACCTGTGGGGCCTGCTGCGCCCGGGCGGCCGCGCCGTGGTGCTCGACAGCCATGCCGCCCACCCCAGCTTCCAGGGGCGCATGGTCAACCTCGTCGCGCAGGCCCAGATCCAGCGCGAGACCTGGGTGCCCCTGCAGCGCCTGGCCGAGGGCTTCGAGCGCCGCGAGCTGCCCTCGCTGCCCCAGCACGGCGGCACGCTGGTGCTCGCCTCGGGCCGCAAGGGCGGCGCCTGAGGCGGGCTCTGCCCGAGTCATGACTGCTGGACGAGTCGTCGGGTTGCGTCGACGACGACGATGCTTCGGTACCTCCAGGGGGCCCATGCTTCGCGGCGCTCCGAGCTGGTGCTCTACGGTCGTCGTCGGGTGGGGGCGCTCGGCGAGCTCGGCTGAGCGACCATCGCACGAGCATCCTCGCTCGCTCCCCGCTCCCGTCACCGGCCTCGCCCACGATCGCGCCGGGCTCGCTATGCTCTGGCCCGTGCCGATCCACGCTCATGCCCGCCGCTCCGTCGCCGTCCTTCGCCTCGCGCTGGCGCTGGGCGTGGGCCTCGTCGCGCCGGCCTGTCGCGTGGTCAGCCACCCGACCGAGCCCTACGGGCCGCCGGTGACCCGCCCCGCGCCGGCGAGCTGGGACGAGGTGCTCGCGAGCCCGACCGAGGTCGAGGTGCGCACCGTGGTCTCGGCCAAGTGGGAGGCCAACCGGCGCGGGCTGGTGAGCCTGCGCCACCCGGCCGCCAAGGAGGCCGGGCTGAAGAACGAGAAGGTCCCCATCGTGCTGCACGTGGGCGTGGTGCGGCACCCCGAGGCGGGCGACTTCGTGGTCGACACCGGCATCGATGCCGGGCTGGCGCAGGGCGATCGCAAGGGAGCGGCGCGGGGCCTGCTGCGCACGGCCGCGCGGAGCCTCGAGCCGGTGGAGTCGCTGGCGGCGATCGTGGAGCGCCACGAGCTGACGGTCGGCGGCGTGCTGCTGACCCACTCGCACTTCGATCACATCCTGGGCCTGCCCGATCTGCCGCCCGAGGTGCCGGTGTACACGGGCCCCGGCGAGCTCTCCGATCGCCGCAAGCTCAACGGCCTGCAGCGCCCCACCAGCCGCCACGTGTTCGAGGGCCGCGCGCCCGTGCGCGAGGTCGACCCCGCCCGCACCATCGCGCTCGATCCCTTCCCCGCGGTGATCGACCTGCTGGGCGACGGCTCGATCTGGGGCATCGTGTGCGAGGGCCACACCGAGGGCAGCATGGCCTGGCTGGTCAACGCCAGCGACGGTCCGGTGCTGTTCGTGGGCGACACCTCGCACACCCGCTGGGGCTGGGAGCACGGGGTGGAGCCCGGCGCCTTCACCAGCGATCACCGGCTCAACGCGGAGAGCCTGGAGCGGCTGCGCCAGTTCGTGGAGCGCTACCCGCAGACCAAGGTCTACGTGGGTCACGAGCTGTAGCCCCGCGGGCGCTCGGCCGGGGCGCTGGATACCTCACGCGACCCTGTGGGCGGCTCGGCTCCCGCGCCCGCTGGTCCCTGCTACACGTACGGCCATGGCCAAGCTCGACCTCCAGCCGGGAATCGTCACCGGCCGCGCGCTCACCGATCTCTTCGACTACTGCCAGGACAACGAGTGTGCCCTGCCGGCCGTCAACGTCGTGGGCTCGCACAGCGTCACCGCGGCGCTGCAGGCCGCCCGGGAGGCCAAGGCCCCGATCATCGTGCAGCTCTCCAACGGCGGGGCGCACTTCTTCGGCGGCAAGTTCCTGCCCAACGACGGGCACGCGGCCGAGGTCGCGGGGGCCGTGGCCGCGGCCCACTACGTGCGGGCGATCGCGACGGCCTACGGGGTGTCGGTGGTGCTGCACACCGACCACGCGGCCAAGAAGCTGCTGCCCTGGGTGGAGGGGATGGTCGCGGCCGGCGAGGCGTTCTACGAGAAGCACGGCGAGCCGCTGTTCAGCTCGCACATGCTCGACCTGAGCGAGGAGCCCTTGCACGAGAACCTGGAGATCTGTCGCAGCACGCTGGAGCGCATGGCCAAGATCGGCATGACCCTCGAGATCGAGCTGGGGGTGACCGGCGGCGAGGAGGACGGCGTGGACAACACCGACGTCGACAACGCCAAGCTCTACACCCAGCCCTCCGAGGTGCTGCAGGCCTACGAGACCCTGAAGCCGGCCGGGCCGTTCACGGTGGCTGCGTCGTTCGGAAACACCCACGGCGTGTACAAGCCGGGCAACGTCAAGCTCACCCCCAAGATCCTCAAGAACTCGCAGGAGGCGGTGGCGGCCAAGCACGGCGGCGGGTCCAAGCCGGTGCACTTCGTGTTCCACGGCGGCTCGGGCTCGTCGCCCGAGGAGATCCGCGAGGCGGTCTCCTACGGCGTGATCAAGATGAACATCGACACCGACACGCAGTGGGCGTTCTGCCACCCGATCAAGGAGTACATGGACGCCAAGGATGCGTACCTGCACTCGCAGATCGGCAACCCCGAGGGCGACGACAAGCCCAACAAGAAGCACATCGATCCCCGCGTGTGGCTGCACCTGGGCGAGAAGGGCATGGCGGCGCGGCTGGTGCAGGCGTTCAAGGACCTGGGCGCGTACGGCAAGTTCGGCTGATCGATCCGGCGGATCGATCGGGGCGCCCGGGCTCGCGGTCCGGGCGCTCGAGCGGCGAGGCGAGGGAGATCCACCACGGACGCCGGCGGAGGCCGTGCGGCCGCTCGGGCCGCCGCGAGCCAGCCCACGTTGCGCCGGGGCGGTGATGCGCGAAACCGTGGCACAGTAGGGCGCCCGTCCCGATGGACTGCCCCGAGGAGAACGTCATCGTCGACTTCGTGCGCGGCGAGCTGGCCCGCGACGAGAGGGCGGCGCTCGAGGCCCACATCGACGAGTGCGAGGTGTGCTCGATGGTGGTGGCCGAGATGGCCCGCCTGTTCGCCGACGAGGTGGCGGACGAGGGCACGCCCGAGCCGGAGCCCGCGGAGCCCGACGTGGACCTGGTGGAGGACCCACGGCTGGCCGACACCGACGGCGCGTTCAGCCCCAGCGCGGTGACCCAGAGCGCGGGCGAGATCCTGGTGGAGCCGGCGGCCCAGCTGCCCCAGGGGGCCAAGCTGGGGCGCTACGTGGTGATCGACCGGGTGGGCGCGGGCGGCATGGGGGTGGTCTATGCGGCCTACGATCCCGAGCTCGATCGCAAGGTGGCGCTCAAGGTGCTGCGGCGCGGCGCGGTGGCGGCCATCGCCAGCAGCGGGCCGGGCGACAAGCAGCGCGACCGGCTGATGCGAGAGGCCCAGGCGATGGCCAAGCTCTCGCACCCCAACGTGATCACCGTGCACGACGTGGGCACCTTCGAGGGGCAGGTGTTCATCGCGATGGAGTTCATCGACGGGCACACCCTGGGGGAGTGGCTCAAGCAGGAGAGCCGCCCGTGGCAGGAGGTGCTGCGGGTGTTCACCGCGGCGGGGCGCGGGCTGGCGGCCGCCCACGCGATGAACCTGGTGCACCGCGACTTCAAGCCGGACAACGTGCTGATCGGTCGCGACGGGCGGGTGCTGGTGACCGACTTCGGCCTGGCCCGGCCGGCCGCGGGCAAGACGGGCTCGTTCTCGTCGGTGGGCGAGATCCCCAGCCAGCAGGTGCTCACCGCCTCGCTCACCCAGACGGGCGCGCTGGTGGGCACGCCGGCCTACATGGCGCCCGAGCAGCTCGCGGGCAGCCGCACCAGCCCGCTCACCGATCAGTTCAGCTTCTGCGTTGCGCTGTACGAGGGCCTGTTCGGGCGCCGGCCGTTCCGCGGGCGCAACTTCGCCGAGCTGGCCAGCAACCTCAGCTCGGGCGCCTTCGCCCCGCCGCCGCGCACGGTGGCGGTGCCCCGCCGGGTGCGGCGGGCGATGTTCCGCGGCCTGGCCACCGATCCCGATCAGCGCTTCGCGAGCATGGACGAGCTGCTCGCCGCGCTGCGCCACGATCCGTGGCGAGCCTGGCGACGCTGGGGCACGGTGGTGCTGCCGGCCGGGCTGTTCCTGGTGGGCGCGATCGCCTACCAGCGCAGCCAGGGCACCGCGGAGGGCTACTGCGATCAGGTGGACGAGCGGCTGCACGAGGTGTGGGACGAGGATCGTCGCGAGGCGGTGCGCACCGCCTTCCTCGCCACCGAGCGGCCGTTCGCGGCGGATGCCTTCGAGGCCACGGCGGAGCGCCTGGACGAGTACGCCAGCGCGTGGGTGCGGATGCAGGGCGACGCCTGCCGCGACGAGCTGCGGGGGGAGCAGCCGCAGGCCATGCTCGCCCGGCGCATGCACTGCCTGGGCCGCAGCCGCGAGACCCTGGGCGCGGTGACGCGGATGCTCGCGGAGGCCGACGCCGAGATGGTGCAGGGAGCGGTCGACGTGGTGCGGGGCCTGCCGCCGCTGTCGACCTGCGAGGACCTCGACGCGCTCACCCACAGCGTGCCCGCGCCGCCCGACGATCCCGAGCTGCGCGACGCGGTGGCCGAGCTCGAGCGCCAGATCGACGCCGCGCGGGTGCTCCGCGACGCCGCCAAGTACCCCGAGGCGATCGCGATGATGCGGCCGGTGGTGGAGCGGGCCGAGCAGCTCGGCCACCGCCCGGTGGAGGCCGAGGCGCTGTCGCTCCTGGCCGTGGCGCTCGAGCGCGACGGCAAGATCGACGAGGCCGAGACCACCTATCACCGCGCGCTCTCGGCCGCGCTCGCGGGCGGGCACGCGCGGGTGATGGTGGAGGTCTCGATCGGCCTGGTGTGGCTCACCGGCGAGCCCGATCGCCCGCTCGACGAGGCCGAGCGCTGGGCCACCCACGGCCTGGCCGCGCTCGAGCCCCTGGGCAACGACCCCGAGAGCAAGGCCGAGCTGTACCACGCGCTGGCGGTGGCCCGGCTCAACCATGGCGAGCTCGACCAGGCCGAGCAGGCGCTGGGCGAGTCGATCGCGACCCGCGAGGCCGCCTTCGGCCCCGGGCACCACAGCCTGGGCGCGGCCTTGTCCACCCTGGGTCAGCTCATGGCGATCCGCGGTCGGATCGGTGACGCGGTGGAGGCCTTCCGTCGCGCCCGCGAGCACGTGGAGCACGAGTACGGGCCTCGCCATCCGCTCACCGCCACCGTGATCGACAACCTGGCGATCGCGCTGTCGGAGCAGGGCGAGCTCGCGCAGGCGCGTGGCCTGCAGGAGCAGGCGCTGGAGATCCGCCTGGCCAACCTGGGCCCCGATCACCCCGAGGTGGGCGCCTCGCACCTCAACATGGCCGCAACCTTCGAGAGCATGGGCAACTCGGAGGCGGCCAAGACCCACGCCATGCGGGCGCACGAGATCTTCTCGAAGGTGTACGGCGAGCGCAGCCTGGAGGTGAGCTCCACGCTGACCAACCTGGGCAACGCCGAGAAGGAGCTGGGCGAGCTGGGCGCGGCCGAGCAGCACCTGCGGCTGGCGCTGGAGATCGCCGTCGAGCACCTGGGCGGCGAGCACCCGCGGGTGGCTCGCTATCACCACAACCTGGGCCGGCTGCTCGAGCGCATGGACCAGCCCGAGGCGGCGCTGGACGAGCTACGGACCGCGCTGAGGATTCGCGAGGCCGCGCAGGGTCCCGAGCATCCCGACGTGTGCGAGACCACCACCGCGCTGGCGGCCGTGCTGGTGGACCAGGGGCGGGCCGACGAGGCGGTGGCGCAGGCCGAGCGTGCGGTGCGGATCGCCGCGCTGAGCGAGGTGAGCCCGCGCCTGCGCGAGGATGCGCGATGGGTGCTGGCGCGGGCGCTGTGGGAGAGCACCGAGCACCGCGACCGCACGCGGGCGCGACAGATGGCCGAGCTGGCGCGCAAGGGGCTGGCGGAGCTCAAGGGGACCACGGAGGAGCTGGTGGAGCTCGACACCTGGCTGGCCGGGCACCCGGCGGGCGAGGGCTGATCCGCCGTTTGGCGGCCGGCCACGCGATCGCGTCGTGGTTGGCGGCGACTGCAGCCGGGCGCCCTCACTCCTGCCCGGGCGCGTGGAGCTGGCAGTACTCCACCTCGCGGTCGGCGTCGGCGATCGCCTCGTAGCTGCCGCAGCGATCGAGCACCGAGACCACCGTGCCGTAGCGCGGCCAGGTGTCGTGGCCCGACATCGGCAGGCCGCTCGCCCGGGCGGCCTCGCGACGCCGACGGCAGAAGCCTCGCGTGCCGCCGCTGCTGTCGCGGATCATCCCGCTGAAGCGAAAGCCCGCACAGGTGGCGCAGGCCTCCGGCACCGCGCCGCCCAGCCGCTCGGCGCCGAGCTGGTCGCCGAGGCGGTTGAGCACGGTGTAGGCGTCGCAGCGCTCGGGCTCCACCTGCAGCAGGGTCGACTCGCCGCCCAGGTGCGCGACGTAGAGGTCCACGGCGCGGCCGTGCGGGCCCGGGCGCGAGCCGGCGGGCTGCAGCAGCAGGGTGCGTCGACGCTCGCCCTTGCGCAGCGGCAGCGCCCGCACCCGGAGCTGGCTCAGCTCGCGCAGCACGTGGGCCTCGGCGGCGTCGAGGTGGCCGAAGTCCACCACCTGCTCGGCGTCGGGCAGCTCGCGGATGTCGAGGGTGCGGAACTCGTGCAGCGAGGACAGCGAGGGCAGCTCGACCACGCGGTGGTGGCCGCTGGACGCGACCACCAGCGAGAACACGCGCTGGGCGTTGGTGTAGAGCCAGCGCGGCCGGCAGTAGTGGGCCACCAGCACGTCGCGCCAGCGGCCGGGGTGGTCGATGCCCGCGGTGGTGAACAGGGCGCTGCCCTTGCCCTGCTCGAAGGACTGGTAGAGGGCGTGGCGCAGGCCCTCGAAGCGGCCGAGCACCTGCGCGCGGTCGGGGTCGTCGGGCTCGAGGCGATCGAGCCGAGGGCTGCGCTCGAGCAGCATGGCCCAGTGACGCGGCACCTCGCGCGGGCGCGGGTAGACGAAGCGCACGCTGAAGTCGTCGAGCGCCTCGAGATCCTCGAAGGGGATCCGCGACAGGACCTGCGGGTAGGGGATCATCGGAGCGCCTGCTCCAGATCGTCGATCAGGTCGCGGGGATCCTCCAGCCCCACCGACATGCGCACGAGGCCGTCGGCGATGCCCAGGCGCCGCCGCAGCTCGGGATCGAGGCCGGCGTGGGAGGTGAGCGCGGGCCGGGTGACCAGCGACTCGGGCCCGCCCAGGCTGGGCGCATCCACGGGCAGGCGCAGCGCGGCCGTGAAGCGCTGCGCGGCCTCCACCCCGCCGTGCAGCTCGAAGCTCAGCATGGCCCCGAAGCCGCCGTGCAGCAGCTCGCGAGCGCGGGCGTGGCCGGGGTGCGAGGGCAGGCCGGGGTAGCAGACCCGCGCCACCGCGGGGTGCTCGGCCAGGCGCGTGGCCACGGCCAGCGCGGTGGCGCACTGCTGGCGCACGCGCACGCCCAGGGTCTTGAGGCCGCGGTGCAGCAGCCCGCAGGCGTGGGCGTCGAGGCTGCCGCCGAGCAGGTTGAGGGTGTGCCGGATCTCGTCGATGCGCGCGGCCGAGCCCGCGATCGCCCCGGCCACGATGTCGGAGTGGCCATTGAGGTACTTGGTGGCGCTGTGCAGCACGAGGTCGAAGCCCAGCGCGATCGGGCGCAGCAGCACCGGCGTGGCAAAGGTGGCGTCGACCAGCGAGACCAGGCCGTGCTCGCGGGCGAAGCGAGCCACCGCGCCCAGGTCGGCCACCTGCAGCAGGGGGTTGGTGAGCGCCTCCACGTAGACGGCCCGGGTGCTCGGGCGCAGGGCGGCGGCCCAGCCCGAGGGATCCTCGGCGTCGATGAAGGTGTGCGCCACGCCGAGGCGCGCGAGCAGCTCGGTCACGAGATCGTGGGTGCCGCCGTAGAGCGTGCGCTGGGCCAGCAGGTGATCGCCGGGGCGCAGCAGCGACAGCAGGGTGGTGGAGATGGCCGCCATGCCGCTGCTCGCGACCAGGGCCGCCTGCGCGCCCTCGATCGCGGCGAGCTTGTCGTGCAGCGCCACGTGGTTGGGCGAGTTGTTGAGCCGCAGGTAGCGGACGTCGTCGTAGCGGCCCTGCCCGCCGTACTCGTAGGTCGACGACTGGAACACCGGCATCACCACCGCGCCCTCGATGCGCGGTCGCGGCTCGCCTGCGTGCACGAGCTGGGTGTCGATACGGGGGTCTTCGGCGTCCATGAGGAGATCCGCGCCGAGTTGTACCGCTCGTGGCCGCGCCCGCCAGCGGACCACGCTGCAATCATTTCGCTTGCGGAATGGGCGCAGCATGCTTGGCGCGGTCTGCGGAAGCCGGGCGGGTGAATTGCCGATTCAAAGGGCTTGCTCCTGGCGGGACCGGGGGCTACCTTGATGCTGGTCGTTGAAAACGACTTTCAACTCCGCAATCAGCGCGCCATGATCGTCTGCCTGTGCAAGGGAGTCTCGAGCCGGACCATCCTCGACGAGGTCCGGCGGGGCAATTGCTCGGTCAAGGGGATTGCCCAGGCCTGTCAGGCCGGGCGTGGATGTGGCTCCTGCGTGGAGCAGATCCGCGAGATGATCCAGTCCTCGGGCTCTGCGGCCCGGGCGCACGACGACGGGACCGTCCCCGGTCGCTAGCGATCGCTCGGCACGAGTCGCCGCCGCCCGGTCGACTCCGCACGGGGTCGTGGCCTCGCTGCGTCCACGACCTTCGGGTGTGCAGTTGAAAGTGCCTTTCAACTTCGCGCCTCCGCGAGGGCCGCGGAGCACCGGCGATCCCTGCCACCGATTTCCGCTTTCAAGTTCATAAGCGCGGGAAATTCCACGCCCTTTCGTTCCGCGGCCGGCGTGCTAGGTTCCGCGCGCCATGAAGGGTTCCGCCAAGGTCATCGAGCTGCTCAACGAGGTCCTCACCGGGGAGCTCACGGCGATCAACCAGTACTTCATCCACGCCAAGATGTGCGCCGACTGGGGCTATGCACGGCTGGCGCAGAAGATCCACCACGAGTCGATCGACGAGATGAAGCATGCCGACGAGCTGATCGAGCGGATCCTGTTCCTCAAGGGCATCCCCAACGTGCAGCGCTACGGCAAGATCAACGTGGGCGAGACGGTCAAGGAGCAGTTCCAGCTCGACCTCAAGCTCGAGTACGACGCGATCGAGCGCCTGCGCAACGGCATCGCGCTGTGCCGTGACGAGAAGGACGAGGTCAGCCGCGACATGCTCGAGCACATCCTCACCAGCGAGGAGGAGCACACCGACTGGCTGGAGACCCAGCTCGAGCTGATGGAGCAGGTCGGCGAGAAGAACTACCTCGCCGAGCAGATCCGCGAGTAGGGGCCGGCATCGGCGAGGCGCCCGGGGCTCAGCTCCCGCGCAGCACCAGCCACGCCACCACCGCGGCCACTGCCAGCGCCACCACGGCGGCGATCTTGCGGTGGTCCAGCGGGGCGCGACCGGTGACGGTGCCGGTCTGGCCGTTGACCACGAAGCGCCACGGTCGATCGCGGAAGCGGAAGCTGCCGATGTAGACCGGCACCATCAGCAGCCGCGCCGCCCGGATCCGGGTGAGCGCGCTGGCGCGGATCCTCTTCAAGCGGTGCGCCCGCTGGATGCGGTGCCGGTGCTCGGCCAGCAGCAGGCCATGCGCCGCCTCGGAGGCCGCCCGCTCCGAAAGCCCGGGCACCTCGTGGGGCAGGCCGTCGTCGAAGCGGGTCGCCGCGCCCTCGCGAAACGGCAGCAGGGCGTCGAGCTCGGCCGTGCGCAGGCCCAGCGACGCGGGCACGGTGGCCTCGAGCTCGGCGTGCTCCACCCCGGCCCGGGGCCGCACGCCGCTCTTGGTCCGCGCCTTCACCAGCCCGGCCCAGTGGGTCTCGAGCGAGGCGTCGAAGCGCCACACGGGCAGCAGCACCTGGTGCAGCTCGACGCGCAGCCGTCGTACCGGCTCGGCCGTCCACCACGACGACCGGGCCCAGCGACGGAAGCGGGCCTCGGCGGCCTCGCGATCGATCTCGAAGGGGAGCATGGCATCGGGCGCGGCCAGGGCCTCGCCGAGCTCGTCGGGGTGCAGGGCCACGCTGGCGCAGAACAGGCACGCCGCCACCTCGCGCGCGGCGTCGTAGACCACGCTGCCCCCGCAGGCGTCGCAGCGGATCACCTCGCTCACGCGCGCAGCCTCCACGCGAGGAGGAGCCCCACCACCACGGCCACCCCGAGCACGGCCAGCGCGACCTTGAGCGGGGACACCGGCGCGCGGCCGTAGCAGCGCCCGGTCTGGCCGTTGACGACCAGGCGAACCACCCGCTCGCCGTGCCGCAGCGCGGCCACCCACACCGGCAGCAGCACCAGCTCCGCCTCGCCGAGCTCCACCTGGCACGCCACCCGGGTGCCGCGGTGCGTGTCGCCGGGCAGCTGCTCGCGCTCGATCCGGGCGATCTCCAGCGCCCGGATCTGGGCGAGGGCATCGGCGTCGGTCTGCTGTCGCCGTCGCGAGGGCAGCTCGGCCGGCCACCCCGCGAGCAGCCGCGCATCGAAGGGCCGCGCCCGGCCCAGGTCGAAGGGCTGCAGCCCCGCCACCTCCTGCGCCGACAGCCCCACCGAGGCCGAGACCAGGTGATCGCGCCAGCGCGCCACCGCGGTGCCCCGCAGCGAGAACCACTCGGTGTGCCGCTCCACCTCGTGCTCCACCTTGCCGTCCTTGATCACCCGCTTGGACTCCTCCCAGTGCATGCCCACCTTGGTCTCGTAGCGGCTGCGGCAGGTGGCGTCGTAGACGTGGAAGGGCACCAGCACGCCCTCCACCAGGCGGGCGTCCACGCGACCCCGGCGGGCGGCCTTGCGCAGGCGCTCGGGGGCCCAGGGCCGTCGGGCCAGGTGCTCGCGCAGGCGCTGCTCGGCCGCGGGCGCGGGCAGGCGGAAGGGCGCCACGCGGTCGACGACCAGCGCCCCGCGCTCGGCGTCGACCAGGGTGGAGGCGCAGTAGCTGCACGCGGAGCTGATCCGCTCGGGCGGCCGGGTGGTCACCGCTCCGCACGAGGGACAGCGGCGGAGCGACCACGCTTCTGCGCTCGGGGCGGACATCGAGGCCGCCTGCATGCTAGCAGCTCCGATGGCCGCCAGACCCTCGCCCCGGGGATTTCGACGGGGAGCCGGGGCGGTCGGCGTGGTCGCACGCGCTGCGATGGCCGCCGCACACCGGACCGTCGGGCTCGACCGCGATCGCCTCGAGCTCTCCGCTGCGTTGGCTCAGGCCCCGCGAGCCCGTGGACTCCGCGCCATGGACTGCAGTCCACGGTGGCAAGCTGCCACCGCCAGGGCACCACGACCGGTCGCGCGGGGCCGGGATCACGGTCCTCGTCGCTCGGCACGGTCCTTGCTCATGGGCCGGGCATGCGGTTCCCGTCTCCCCTGCGTCGTCTTGGTCTGGTGCTGTCCCTGCTCGGTCTCACCCCCGGCTGCGAGCTGCTGCACACCGAGTACTCCCACGACGAGGCGATGGAGGACGAGGACGAGGACGAGGTGGTGTGTGCCTCCGCGCGGTACCTCACCGCGGGCGAGCAGGGGCTGCTGCACTTCGCCTACGACTACGGCGCGATCGTGTGCGCCTTCGGCTGCGGTGCCGACGAGCCGATCGCCGAGCGCTCCACGGTGCAGATCGACGCCTTCGCGCCGAGCGGGGTGGAGCTGCCCCCCGTGCATGCGGTCAGCGATGCCCCCGAGGTGGCGACCTTCGAGATCCTCCACGACGGCGACGTGGAGATCCAGGCCCACGCCCCCGGCTCGGTGCGCCTCGAGCTGCGCGACGCCGACGACGAGCTGGTGGAGGCGGTCGGCTTCGAGGTGCGGCCCGTGGCCAGCATCGAGCTCTACGACTCCGAGCCCTCGCCGCTGACGATCATGGTCGGGGGCAGCGACACCATCCACCTCGACCTGCGCGACGAGGACGGCTGTCACCTGGTGGGCATCGGCGGGCTCGACTACACCATGACGGGGACCATCGAGGGCGACGACTCGTTCATCGTGCTCTCCACCGTGGTGGGCTGGTTCCTCGAGCCCTGGACCGGCAGCCCGGTGGACGAGCTGTTCGGGGTGCTGGCGCAGTCCGTGGGCGAGGCCAGCGTGGTGGCCCGGGCGCCCAGCGGGTCGGAGCTG
Source organism: Myxococcales bacterium (assembly GCA_020633315.1). Classification (GTDB taxonomy): domain Bacteria; phylum Myxococcota_A; class Polyangia; order Nannocystales; family Nannocystaceae; genus Paraliomyxa. The sequence continues at coordinate 135,058 of JACKDV010000020.1, read as the reverse complement.
GTGCTGCCGGTGTCGGTGGTCGATGCCTCGGCGGTGGCCGAGCTCGGCCTGAGCGAGCCCGAGCTGCCGTGGGCGGCCGGCTCCGACGAGGAGATCTACGCGTGGGCGGCCGACGCCGAGGGCACGCTCATCGAGGATCCCGACTGCGAGTGGTCGATCGATCCCGCCGACGGACCCGTGGTGCTCGACGATCGTCGCAGCTACGTCAGCCTGTACTCCGAGGTCCCGGCCCGCGCCACCGTGCGCTGCACCCTCGGGAGCCAGAGCGAGGCCGTCTCGGTGGTGTTCCAGTGAGCCTGCGGCAGCGCGACGCTCAGTCTCGATCCGAGATCTCCTCCTCCAGGTCCTCCACGGTGCGGTCGATCGACTCCGCCACGTCGCGGCCGATCTCCTTGGCCGTCTCGGCCGCGTCGCCCAGGGTCTCCGCCGTCTCGCGACCCGCCTCGACCAGCCCCTCGCCCACCGCCTCGGCCGCTTCCTCCACGTCGTCGGCCGCCCGCTCCACCGTCGCCTCGGGCTCGTCGGTCGGCCGACGGGACTTGCAGGCGAGCACCAACAGCGGCAGGAGCAGGAGCGACCAGCGGGTCATGCCCCAGAGTATGCCCTCGCGGGGGGCGAGCCCGTGGGGGGTCAGCCCTCGGCGCTGAGCCACGCGATCTGCTTGCGTCGCGCGGACCGCATGCCCATCAGGAAGCCCAGGATCATCATCGCCGGGACCACGAAGAGCCCGAGGACGAACATGACGAGGGCGAGGGCCGCTCCGTCCAGGGCGTCGAGACCGCGCTGGGCGATGCCGAAGATCACCAGCATCAGCCCCGCCGAGCCCAGGAACCAGTAGACCGCGTGGCAGATCCCCTGGAACAGCGGCCCGGGTGGCGGGGCCTTGGCCCGTCGACGCCGGCGGGGAGAGGACGCGTGCATGCCTGCTCGATGGACGCGTCGCGGCCCCGCTGGTTGCACGGTCGCTCCGATGAGCGCGTGGTGGCCCGGGGCTCGGGTCTTCGGCGGGGTCGGGGCTCAGCCGGGGTCGGCCAGCCTTCGTAGCAGCTCGGTCACGGCCGTCGGGTCGCGCAGCCCGAAGCGCGCGGCCGTCTCCCGTTCCGGCTGGCCCACGAAGATGCCCACGCCGCCCTCGCGCTGCGCCTGGGCCAGCGCGTCCTCGTCGGTGAGGTCGTCGCCGATCATCAGCGGTACCGGTCGCGGCCCTGCCTTCGCCAGGTGGTCGCACAGCCAGCGCAGCGCCGCGCCCTTGTGCCAGTCGCGGGCCGGCCGTAGCTCCACCAGCATCTTGCCCGTGCCCTTGCGCAGCCCCGGGTGGGTCTCGATCAGGCGATCGACCCCGGCCAGGATCGCGGGCACCCGCGACGGCGGGGCCAGGCGATGGTGGATCGCGATGGAGAAGCCCTTGTGCTCCACCACCACGCCCTCGATGCCCTCCACCAGCGCGTCGACCTCGGGTCGCAGCGCGGAGAAGGTGGGGCGCAGGGAGGGGTCGGCCTGCCAGGCGAGCGTGGGGCCGGCGATCTCGAAGCCATGGTTGGCCACGTAGACGAGACCGGGCAGCCCCACCCGCGCCTGCACGTCGGCCAGGCCGCGACCGGTGATCACGGCCACGAAGATGCGCTCGGCCAGCGTGGCCACCACCCGTCGCGTCTCGTCGTCGAGCGCTGCATCGTGGGGGCGCGCCCGCACGGGGGTGAGGGTGCCGTCGTAGTCGAGGAACACCGCGGCGGGTCCGGGTCGTAGCGCGTGGCGCAGCGCATCCCAGTGCTCCAGCGCGTCGGGGAGGGGATCGATGGCGACGATGCTCGCGATCGTAGCAGCTCGGCCCGCCGCTCACCCGGGTCGCTGGAGGTTGGCTCACTCCGACCCAGGGCCCGTTGCCCTTGCCGCTCCTCCGGCTACGTTGGCGGCATGGCCCCCACCGAAGCCATCGAGCGCACCCTGATCGACATCCAGCAGGAGCTCCGAGAGCACCGCACGCTCCTCGACTCGCACGACCGACGCCTCGGGAGCCTGGAGCAGCACGCCACGGTCGCCAACGAGCGCCTGGACCGCCTGGAGCAGCATGCAATCGTCGCCAACGAGCGCCTGGACCGCCTGGAGCAGCATGCAATCGTCGCCAACGAGCGCCTGGACGGCGTGGAGCACCGTCTCGAGACGCTCGAGCGTCATGCTGCCACGGCCAATCAGCTCTTGAGCGAGAGCAACAAGCGCCTCGAAGCCCTGGAGCGCCATGCCAGCACGGCCAACGAGATCCTCGGGCTCATGAACGAGCGGCTGAGCTTCTTCGAGCGAGCGGCCACCGTGGCCACCGAGGGGCGCGGCCGGTTGGAAGCCCGCGTCGACGATCTCCAGACTCGCGTGTACGACGTCGATGCTCGCGTCGGACTTCTCGAGGCCAAGGACGAGACCCAGACCGAGGACTGACTCGGCGCACCGATCCGTGCGCACGAGGTCGGCGTCCCGTGCGAGGGGTCATCGTTGACCCGTTCGGCTCGCCGCCCACCGCGAGGTGAGCACCAGCCGACGGGTGCGGGTGGTCTTCGACCTGCTGGCGCAGAGGCTGAGTCGGTCGTAGCCAAACGCCGTGCTCCCCGGTCCCGCGCCCCGGCCCGCGGCCGGCTCCCCCTCCCACCGGGGCCGAGGCTATCGTGTGGGCCACCATGACGCCCCACGCCCCGAGCTCGCTCGACTATGGCCTGCCCACCGAGGATCAGCGCGCCGAGCAGGTGGCGCTGCTGGCCCATGCCTTCGGGATCCCCTCGAGCACCGACACCATGTGGATCGATGCCATCGGGCACGAGGAGCTGCGGGTGGTGCACGAGGGCGGCGAGATCTGGGGCGGGCTGGGGCTCATCCCCATGGGGCAGAGCTTCGGCGGTCGGGTGCTGCCGCTGATGGGCGTGGCGGGAGTGGGGGTGCGAAGCGATCGCCTGCGCCGCGGCGTGGCCACCACGCTCATGCGCCACGTGCTGCAGGAGACGCGCGAGCGCGGCTTCCCGCTGTCGGGGCTCTACGCCTCCACGTGGTCGCTGTATCGCCGCGTGGGCTACGAGTGCGCGGGCGCCCGCTACCTGGCCACGCTCACGCCCCCCGAGATCGGCACCTGGGCGGCGAGGGACGAGGGCTCGCTGCGGCTCTGCCAGGCGACGGTCGACGACCGCCCGGCCGTGGAGGCGCTCTACCACGCGCAGGCCCTGCACCACCCGGGCCACCTGCAGCGCGGGCGCTACATCTGGCCGCGGCTTCGAGACCTGCGCTTCGGGATCCCGGCCCACGGCGTGGTGGTGCACGACGAGGAGGGGCTGGCCGGCTATCTCTACTATCGCAAGCACCCGCCGCAGGGGAGCTTCCGCCACCGGGTGGAGGTGACCGACGCCTGCGCCCGCAGCCCCGCGGCGTGGCGGCGGCTGTGGGGGTTCCTGGCCGACCTGGGCACGATGGTCGAGCGCATCGAGCTGCCCACGGCGCCCCACGATCCGATGTACCTGTGCCACCCCGATCCGCGCTTTCGCATGGAGCAGCTCGAGAGCTGGCTGGTGCGGGTGACCGACGTGGAGGGCCTGCTTCGGGGCCGCGGCTACGGGCCGGGCGTGGCGGGCTCGGTCGATCTGCACCTGCACGACGAGGTGCTGCCGCAGCAGGCGGGCGACTGGCGGCTGGAGGTGGAGGGCGGGCAGGGACGGCTGCGACGCGGCGGCGCGGGCACGCTGCGGCTGTCGGCCCGCGGCCTCGCGGCGTGGGCCACCGGCTTCTGCTCGCTGCCGGTGCTGGCCCAGCTCGGCCACGCCCACGGGCCGGGCGACGCGATGGCGCGGGCCGACGCGATGACGGCCGGTCCCTCGCCGTGGATGCGCGAGATGTTCTGAGCCGGGCCCGCGCGACTTGGGCTGCTTCTTCCACCTCGAGCTGGGACAGCGCCGCGTCGTCCCCGTTCGAAGGCTCGCCCCTCAGCCCACGGGCACGCAGCCGCAGCAGACCTGCTCGGTGGTGAGCACGAGCCGATCGACGAGCGCGGCGCTGTCACCCGCCGAGAAGTACAGCGCCTGCGCCAGGCCGGGCACCGCCACCAGGCCCATGGCCCCGGGCACGCAGTTGAGCTCGGGATCGGGCGCCATGCCGCCGGCGCAGGCGAAGTCGTTCATCGCCTGGTGCACGCTGCCGGTGGTGCCGAAGCCGGTGCCCACGCCGAGGATGAGGGTGCCCACGCCCTGGGCCTGGAGCTGCTGCACCGCGACCAGCGAGTCGGGGTAGCCGTCGACGGACTCGCTCGAGCAGAACGAGTCGGTGTCGACGCCGTCGGTGACCAGCAGGACGAGCTGCTCGTGGTCGGGGCTGGCGAGAGGCGCCAGCCAGCTCCCTCGATCGCCAGCCGCAGCGGGGTGGACTCGCACAGCTCGCCGGTGCTCGCGTCGATCTGCCCGGCCACGCTCGCGCCGGTGCCCAGCGCGGGCTCGACCAGCAGCTCGGGTCCCTGGCAGGTGGGGTTGAGCGGGAACACGCCGGCGATCGACTCCTCCACGGTGCTGCAATCGGGGTGGTGCTGCGGGAACAGCTCGAGGCCGAAGCGCACCGTCTGATCGAGCGGCGTGCCCTCGCCGTCGAGCGCCTGCACCACCTGCTCGAGGGCTCCCACCGCGATCGCCCAGCGCGACTGCTCCACCGCGGCCGGCACGTTGCCCGCGGGGTCGAGGTACATCGTGCCGGTGCGATCGAGCACCACCAGCAGGTCGGGCGCGCTGCAGGCGGGGGGCTCGATGCCCGTGCCGTCGTCGTCACCCGTGCCGCTGCCGTCGTCGGTCTCGTCGCCGCCCGTGTCGCTGCCGTCGCCGCTGTCCTCCGAGGCGGGGCCGAGGGTCACGCCCACCGAGCCGCCGCCCCCGCCGAAGCCGGGCAGGGGGTCGGCCACGGTGCAGGCCGGGGCCCAGGCGAGCGCGAGCGCCACGGCTCGGGCCATCGAAGGGCGATCCCGCGCCGGGCGTGGGTCCTCGTGGACAGTGGGGCTCCGCATCGTTCCTTCGAGTGACGTGGGGCGGCGGTTGGTTCACGACGGCGGCTCGCGGCCGAGCTCGAAGCCGGCCGCGACCAGCGAGGCGGCGCCCGCCACCTGCTGCCCGAAGGCGACCACGTCGCCGAAGGTCACGTGCATCACCCTCTGCGCCTGGCGAAGGAAGGCCGAGATCGGGTCGGCGACCACCGTGCTGCGCGAGCGCGAGGCGTGCACCACGGTGAGGCCGGTGCCGATCCCCACGTGGCAGCGCGCCTCCTGGTCGTTCCACACGAACAGCAGATCGCCCGGCTCGAGGCCGGGGCCCTCGCGCGGGCCGAGCTGGAGCTGGTCGCTCGAGTGGCGCGGCAGGGTCACGCCGAGCACGTCGGCGGCCAGCCGCTGCACCAGGGCCGAGCAGTCGATCCCCGCGTCGGTGATGCCTCCGAGCTTGTAGGGCACGTCGAGCCAGGCCGAGGTCGCGCGCACCAGCGGGGCCGGGCGCTCGCACCAGGGCATGGACAGGCGCGGCGGGGAGGCGCGCGGCCCCAGCGGCCCGGGCAGCCAGCCCACGGTGCCGTCGCGGCAGCGCACCACGTTGGCGTCGCCGCCCTCGCCCTTGGCCAGGCTCTGCACCGGGCCGTCCTGCTGGCGCAGCTCCACGCTGGGCCCCGCGACCCCCGGGCCCGGCCGCGCCCCGAGCAGCTCGGTCAGCGAGCGCGGCAGGGCGTGCCAGGTGCCGCCCTCCATGGTGCGCAGGCTGGCGATGTCGATGGCCCAGCCGGGCAGCACCTCCTGCAGGCTACGGGCGAGGCGACGACGGATCCGATCGACCACCACCTCGCCGTGCAGCACCACGCGCTGGGCCGCCGCGTGGACCTCGACGTTGATCTCCACGTGGGTCCAGCCGTGGCGCTCCTGCTGCGAGCGACGGACCTCGTCGAGCACCGCCTCCACGCGGCGGGCGGCCTCCAGCGCGTTCATGCCCGCGCTCCGGGGCAAGGTGGATGCACGGCCGCGCGGAGCCCGGGGCGCGGGGCTCCCACGACGGACGCCAGGGTGCGTGGCGTGGGCGTCACGGGCAGGCCCCAAGGGTAGCAGCGCCCTCGGCCCGGCCGCGGACCGAAACGGGCGAGACGTGCGTAGGCAAGGCCGTGCACGGAGCCTCCCGACGCGGCGCGCGAGCTGCTCGAGCCGCTGGCCCGCGACGAGGTCCCGCCCCAGCAGACCGAGCTGGGCGGCGAGGTGCTGATCCACGGCGGTGGCAGCGAGCGCGACTGGACCCTGGGCTGCATGGCGCTCTCGGACGAGGACCTGGCCCGGCTGCGCGCCGAGCTGCCGCAGGGGCAGCAGACCTCGCTGCTGGTGCTTCCCTGAGGTCGCGCACGCGAAGGGGCTCAGCCCTTGGCGCCGAGCACCCGGTGATGGCCTTCGTCGAGCACCGCGTAGCGGATGCGCAGCGGGCCGCCGTCGAGGAAGAGCACCACGCGGGCCGGCGGATGCTGGAGTAGGTCGTGGGCGCGGTGGTGGAGGTCGTGACAGCTCTCGACCCAGGCGATCCGCGAGCCGGCGAGCAGCACGAGGTGACCGGGGGCCGAGGGGAGCTCGGCTGCGGTCGCGGCCGCGAAGGGGCCGGCGTCGACCCACGGCAGGCCTCGCCGCGGATCGTGGAAGGGCGCCAGCGAGGGGTGGTGGGGGGGACGGCCCAGCTCGGCGCGCAGCAGGTCGACGGCGGAGACGAAGCCCACCGCGTGGCCCTCGGCGTCGGTCACCGCGAGGTGGTGGAAGCCGGAGTCGGCCATGGCCTCGCGGGCGACGGCCAGGTCGGCCTCGGCCATCACGCTGCGCACCGGCGAGGACATGCGATCGGACACCCGCTCCTCGGGGCGAAGATCGATGAGGTCGGAGAGCGCGAGCATGCCCACGGGGCGCCGCTTCGCGTCGAGCACCGGGGCGACCTGGATGTTGAGTGACAGCAGGTAGCGCAGCGCCTCGATGGCACGATCGCCGGGAGCCAGGCAGACCAAGTCGGGGCTCATGACCTCACGGACGCATGGGCTCATGGCCGAGCCAGTATGCGGGGCGCGGCGGGGTCGACGGGCGAAGAGTTTGCGGCCGGGTCGGTCGCGGGGCTCGGCTCGGCCGCGACCTCACTTGGTCGCGGCGGCCTCGGGCTGGCCCGCGGCGGCGATCTGGTGGTCGAGGCGGCGGTCGTCCGCGTCGTCGCCCTCGCGGGCGGGCAGCCCGGCGAGCCGCCGGGCGGCGTCGACCCGCCGGGCCCAGTCGATGCGTCGCTCGAGCACGATCCGCTGGGCCTGGGGCGAGCCCGCGCCGTGCATGCACTCGATGCGCAGCGGCACCGAGCCCGCGCCGTAGCTCATGTACTCCACCAGCCGCAGCGCCCGGGCTCGCTCGTCGCTGCCCACCACGGTGCGCAGCGCCGGGCCGATCTCGGGGTGCTCGAGGTCGGCGAGCGAGGGCATGGTGGCCATCAGCCCGCCTGCGATGTCCTCGGCCAGGCGCACCACCTCGTAGGGCAGCCGCGTCACGTGGTGCTTGCACACGTTGGCGAGCAGGGGGTCCACCTGGTGCACGCCGCTCTCGTGTCGCGTGGCCTTGCTGCTCGCGCCCAGGCCCAGGCCGTGGATCGTCTCGCCCAGGTGCGCCATCTCGACCAGCTTGTCGCGCACGTGCGAGGCCCGGCGCACCCCGTGCTCGTCGGCGAGCAGGGCGGCGGCGCCGATCAGCACGTCGAGGTTGCCCGGCTTGCAGCCGCCGTAGCTGGCGCGGTGGAAGCCGGCGAAGGCCTCCACCAGGGTGGTGCAGGCAGGCAGCTGGCCGTCGAGGAACACCCGCTCCCAGGGCACGAGCACGTCGTCGAAGAGGATCACCACCTCCTGGCCGCCGTAGAGCGCGTTGCCGGCATCGGGGCCGCCCTTGCGCTCGTCGGAGGGCTGGCGGCCGAGCACCATGGTGACCCCGGGCGCGTCCACGGGCATGGCGGCCGCCACCGCGAAGTCCTCCTCGCCGGGGCGCATGGCCATGCCGGGCATCACGAGGATCTGGTGCGAGTTGGCGGCGCCGGTCTGGTGGATCTTGGCCCCGCGCAGCACGAGGCCGTCGGGGCGCCGCTCCACCACCCGCAGGTAGTGCTCGGGCTGCTGGGGCGGCCGCTGGTTGCGATTGCCCTTGGGGTCGGTCATGGCCCCGTCGATCACCTCGTCGTCACGCTGCACCTGCCGAAGCCACCGCACGAAGCGCTCGTGGTGCTCGCCGCCGGCCTCGAAGGTGGCGATGAACAGGGAGTTGATCCCGTCCATGCCCACGCAGCGCTGGAAGCAGGTGCCGGTCAGGCGCCCCAGCACGCGCTGCAGCTCGAGCTTGCGCCGCAGGTCCTCGGGCTGCGCGAACAGGTGGGTGAAGCGGTTGACCCGCGCGCCCGTGAGCTCGCTTTGGGCGGTGGCCAGCTCGCGGGTGCGGGGGTCGTGGGCCAGCGCGTAGGTGGCCGCCACCGCGTTGATGGCCGGCCGCACCCGCGGGTGCACGGTGGGGTCGGCCACGCGCTCGCCGTCGACGTAGAGCACCAGGCTCCGCGCCTGGAGGCTGCGGACGTACTGATCGGGGGTGCGGAGCACGGCCCCAGGGTAGCCGATTCGCGGGCCGCTACGGCCGCAGCTTGACCACGCCCAGGCGGCTGGCGTGGTCGAGCAGGCGCAGCGCCACCTCGTGGCTGGCGTTGTCGTGGCGGCGATCGGCGGGCAGCGGGAGCTCGCCCGAGCGCACCATGGCCATGAGCTCCTCCTGGCCGGTGCCGCGCTTGCTCAGCAGCTCGGAGACCGAGACCGACATCATGGGGATGGGCGCGGGCGGCTGCGGGTTGCCGAGGTACTCGGGGTTGATCGCGCTCGAGACGTCGGGGGTCTGGGTGACGCGATCGTTGAGCGCGGGCACGCCGAAGCGGCGGGTGGCGGTGGAGATCACCGAGACGTGGTCGAGCACGGTGCTGTCGACGCAGCCGCGGCGCACGTGGGGGCCGATCACCAGCGAGGGCACGCGGAAGCCGAGCTGCTGGAACTCGCGGCGCTCGTCGGGCCGGGTGCCGGGGCTCCGGTGATCGAAGAAGCCGCCGTGCTCGTCGTAGGTGATGATGAGCAGGCAGCGCTCCCACTGCGGGCTGCTGGCCAGCGCCTGGTACACGCTGCCCAGGAAGATCTGGCCGAAGGTGATGTCGTGCGAGGGGTGGTCGTCGTTGCCGCCCTCGCCCCCGGGCAGGATGCCGAAGTTGGGATCGAGCACCACGTACTGCGGCAGGGTGCCGGCCTGCGCCTCGGAGAAGAACTCGTCGAGCGAGTGGGTGAAGGGCGTGAGCGGGTTGACCAGCGCGCCCCAGATCCACGCGAGGTCGGAGTAGTAGTTGGAGGCGGTGATCCCCGAGTCGGCCAGCACGTCCCAGAAGGTGGTGAGGCCCGACTCGGGCGAGTTGCCCGTCTGGCCGTTGGAGCTGGCCGCGTGCAGGTAGAAGCGGTTGGGCCAGGTGGGGCCCATCACCGAGCAGTACCACTGGTCGCACAGGGTGTAGTTGTCGGCGAGGGCGTAGAGCACCGGGAGCTGGGCCCGCACGTAGTAGCCCATCACCTCGTCGTAGGAGCCGGGGTGCTCCATCTCGTGCTCGCGCACGAAGCCGTCGTTGCCCCCGATGTTCCACTGCAGGTGGCACGAGGCCCAGTCGTGCGGCGGATCGGCCGGCTGCAGGTTGGTCATGGCGAACACCGGCACCGCCGTGCCGTCGAGGCGCGGGTTGGTCTCGCGACCGGTGAGGCCGTCGACCCCGAGCCCCTCGAGGAAGGTGGCCGAGCCGAAGTAGTGATCGAAGGAGCGGTTCTCCATCATCACGACGACGATGGTGTCGATCTCGGCGAGCAGCTCCTCGGGGGACAGGCCCATGGTGCCCGAGCCGCAGTCCTCCACCGGCTCGCCCGTGCTCTCGGAGCCGCTCTCGTCCAGGCCCGTGCTGCCCTCGCCGCTGCCGGCCGAGCTCGTGGACTCGGCCGCGCCCATGGTCGAGCCACCGCCGCTGCCGTCCGAGCTGCCGCTGCTGCCCTCCGCGACTCCGTCTCCGGAGCCGTCGTCACCGCAGCCGACCGCCGCGGCTCCGAGCACGGCACCCATGCCCTTGAGGGTGCGGCGTCGAGTCAGGCCCTTGGGATCGTCGTCGTCTTGGGGTACCACCGCGAGCAGGATAGCCTGCGCGACCTCGCCCCTAGGTGGCTCGATGGCGGCAAGAAAGTGTCGTGTCGGCGCCAGATCGAGGACGAGCTTGCGCGCCCGTCCGGCGCGCGAGGCGGACGCACCGCGACGCCCTCCTCCGAGGAAGGGTCGCGGTCAGCGCCGTCTCGCTCCGAGCTCGCAGGGCGGGCTCAGAAGGTGAAGTGCTGCGAGATGATCTCTTCCCGCTCGCGCTGCGGCTTTGCCGCGGGCTCGGGGCGTGGGTCGACTCGCTCGGGCACGGGCACCTGCGCCTCGTCGAGACGAGCCGCGATGATGTCCTCGAGGTAGCCGCTGACGCTCATGCCCTGCGTCTCGCAAAAGTTCTTGAGACGCTGGTACGTGATGCCCTTGACCGAGATGCTCCTGCGCGTCTGTCGCTTCGCCATCGTCAGATCTCCGAGAGTCCGAGATCTACCCGTAGAACACTGGCACCCCGCACGCAAGGCCCATTCCACAACATCTTGTGGCGCGAATTCGGCGCCACCACTACATCCTGTGGACAAGTCTGTGGAAATCCTCTGAATCGTTGATGAAGCCAGACGATTCACGGCTGTTTTGAAGAAGACTCATTCACTACCTCTAAAGTTGTAATATTCGACAAAAAACGACAGCAATGAAGAGATCTCCGAGATCTCTTCGAAGAGATCTCTGGGCTGGTCGCCTTTTTGCAACGTTTGGCCGACTCGACACGTGAGGATTAGCGCATCCCGCGGCGGGTGGGCTGGACCGCCGATCACGCACGAAATCGCGCGGTCTCAGCGGGTCTGGTCCCCTCGACTCCGCGCGAAATCGACCAAACCGAGCACCAACTGGAGCCCGGCCTGGAGCATGACCGCGCATCGGCTCGCGGGTCTGGCCCTCGGCCCGGGGTGCCGTTGCCGCGGTCACCAGAAAACCCGAATAGCCAGCGAAGCGCCCAACGATGTCGGTCCTGCTGGGTGCTGAGCCACGGCGCGAGGGATCGGGCTGCTACGCTCGCAGGCCGCGGCGCCGTCGATGATCGTCTGGACGGTTTCGCGTATGTTGAGAGCGTTCGTCGGCCTGCGTTCGCCCGGCCGGCGCTTCCGCCCCGGGTCCGATGGAAGCCGAGAGCGAAACCAGGGTCATCGACCGCGAGTCCAAAGCCGAGGAGTCATCCGTCTCGGTGCGGGAGCCTCTCGCGGTCGGCAAGACCGTGGGTCGCTACGAGCTGATCCATCGGCTTGGTCACGGCGGGATGGCGGCGGTGTTCCTGGGCCGTGCCACCAGGCTGAGGGGCTTCGAAAAGCTCGCGGCCGTGAAGGTGATTCACCCACACCTTGCGGCCGAGCCCGAGTTCGTCGAGATGTTCCTCGACGAGGCCCGCATCGCGGCGAGGCTGCACCACCCGCACGTGGTCGAGATCCACGATCTCGGCGACGACGACGGCGTCTACTACATGGTGATGGAGTACGTCGAGGGCGAGACCCTCGCGTCGATGCTCCGTCAGCTCCGCAAGAGCGGCGAGCACCTGCCGCTGTCGGCGGTGTTGCAGGTGGTGGCCGACGCCTGCGAGGGTCTCGCGGCGGCGCACGAGCTGACCCACCCCGACGGTCGACCGATGCACCTGGTGCACCGCGACGTGTCGCCGCACAACCTGCTGGTGAGCATGGACGGCCGGGTGAAGGTGGTGGACTTCGGCATCGCCAAGGCCACCGGACGGCGCAGCAGCACCCGCACCGGGCAGCTGCGCGGCAAGCTGGCGTACATGTCCCCGGAGCAGGCGGGGGGCGGCACCATCGATCACCGCACCGACCTGTTCGCGCTGGGGGCCGTGCTGTGGGAGCTGCTGACCAACGAGCGGCTGTTCATGGCCGAGACCGAGTCGGAGACGATCGCCCGAGTGACCGCGTGCGAGGTGCCCGACATCGAGTCGCGGCGCGACGACCTGCCCGGCGGCGTGGTCGAGCTGGTGTCGCGGGCCCTGGCGCGTGACCCCGAGCAGCGCTTCGAGTCCGCGCAGGAGATGCTCCGCGAGACCCGAGCCCAGCTGCGCGCGCTGGAGGGCGAGGCCGAGCCGCGGGACGACCTCGCGGCGGTGATGGAGCGGCTGTTCTCGGCTCGCATCGGCTACATCCGCGCCGCGGTGCGTCGCGCCTCCGAGTCGGGCACGCGCGCGAGCCCGGCCGCCAACGATCCGGTCAATCCCTTCGACGCGACCAAGGCCAGCTCGCGCCCGAACGCAGGCGCGGGCTCGGGCTCGGGGCCGGTGGCGCGGCCGTCGACCAGCTCGCTGCCCGCGGTGGCGGTGGCGACCGGCACCCAGACCCTCACCACCTCGCTGGCCGGCGCGCCCGCGCGTCACTGGAGCCTGTGGCTGTTGCTGCCGCTGGTGGGCGCGGTGGTGGGCGCCGCGATGGTCAGCCGCGGCTTCGGCCAGAGCGACGCGCCCGAGGTCCCGCGCAGCGAGGAGCCCCGCCCCTCGCTCGCGTCGTCGGCGGGCAGCGACGCGCCGCGTCCGGTGCCGACCGCGGTCAAGTGGCAGTTCGACATCGATCCGCCGGGCGCCACGATCACCCTCGACGGCCAGGCGCTGGCCGACACCTCGCCCACCACCATCGACGTGCCCCGCGGCGACGATGCGATCGAGGTGGTGATCTCCAAGCCGGGCTATCGCCAGCGCACGCTGCATCCGGTGCCCACGGCCTCCAACTACTTCCACGAGCGCCTCGAGCTGCTGCCCGCCGAGACCGAGGCCGATCCGCCTCCCGAGCTGAGCAAGAAGCCGCGCCACGGCACCTGGCTCAAGGCCCGCACCAAGGCCGACGAGGGCAAGGCCCAGCCCACGACCGCCGAGGATCCCAAGGTGCCCTCCGAGCCCGCCACGAACGGCGAGCGCCGACCACCGCCTCCACCCGACTTCGACTCGTACTTCGACGAGGAGCGCAAGGGCAAGGACGGCGCCAAGGGTGGAGCCAAGAGCGGAGATGGAGCCTCTGGGGGATCGTGACGCGTCGTTCGTGCGATGATGTCGCGCCTGAGCGAGGATGAGGGGCACGAGCGCGAGCGGAGCAATGCAGGCATGGGCCGCCGCCACGGCGCTGGCGCTCGCCTGTCCCCAGCTCGCCATCGCCCGCACCCTCGGCTCGCACGATGAGGCCGGCGCGAGCGAGGCGAGCCCGGCCGAGGAGACGAAGGCGGCCAAGGAGGCCGCAGAGCCCGATGCGGCGACCGGGCCCGGCGCGACCGAGCCCGGCGCGACCAAGCCCGGCGCGGCGACCGAGCCCGGCGCGACCAAGCCCGGCGCGGCGACCGAGCCCGGCGCGACCAAGCCCGCGGTGCCCAGCCCCGACGCCGAGGTGTCCGATCCCGACGGCTCCGAGTCGACGGAGGCAGGACCGAGCGCCTCCGATGGCGATCCGAGCGACACCGGCTCGCTCGAGGATCTCACCCCCGAGGAGCTCGCCCGGCGGCAGAAGCAGGTGCGCATCGCCAGCGCGCGGCAGCACTACGACCAGGGCAGCGTGCTGTGGAACCAGGGCCGCTACGCCGAGGCGGCGACCGAGTACGAGCTGTCGTATGCGGCCGTGCCCTCGGCGATCGCCCTGTACAGCTCGGCGCTCTCCTACGAGCGCGCGGGCAAGGCGGTGGAGGCCGTCCGCGCGCTGCGGCGCTACCTCGAGCTGCCCGACTGCGAGTCGCTGCCCGCCGAGGAGCGCAGCATCACCTGCACCGAGCGTCGGGCCGAGGCCCAGGAGCTGCTCTCCGATCAGATGCGCCTGGTGGGCGAGCTGCGGCTCGACCTCGCCGAGGGGGTGCTGCTCAGCGAGGTACGAGTGGCGGGTCGCACGGTGCCGCTGGACGACTTCCCCCTGCTGCTGCGCCCGGGGCCCGTGGACGTGGAGCTGTTCGGGGTGGAGCCCGACCAGCGGCGCAACCGGGTGGCCTACATCACCGCGGGCGAGCAGTTCCCGCTGTACGTGGCGCCGTTCGTGACCGACGTGAGCCCGCCCTTGGTGACCGACCCCGGCCCCGACCGCGAGGCCGAGCGCCAGCGAGCCGAGCGCCGGCGGCGGATCCTGAGGACCTCGCTGTGGGTGGGCACCGGCCTGACCGCGGCCTCGGCCGTGGCCCTGACCGTGATGGGGAGCCTGACCCTCTACGAGCGGCGCAAGTTCGCCGAGGAGAAGTGCGCGCCCATGTGCACGGACGAGCAGGGCAACCCGCTGGGCACGGCCGACGACCCCCTGTTTCCCTTCGAGCGCCAGGAGCGTTTCGAGACCTACCAGCTCACGACCAACGTCCTCATCGGGGTGACGGCGGGCCTGGGGGTGGCGACCGCCCTGGTGGGGGTGTTCGCGTTCCGCAAGCGCGGCCCCGACCAGAGCCGTGCCCCGGCCCGCGTCGGAGTGCGCGGCCCCGGCCTCGTCGTGCGGTGGTAGCTTCGGCCCATGCAGGACCGCCGCTGGCCGACGTACCCGCCGCGCAACATCACCCTCGACGCCGCCGTGCCGCCCGACGACGGGGGCAAGGGCAGCGTGTTCGTCACCGACACCGCGGGCCAGGTCTATCTCGATGCGATGTGCGGCATCGGCTGCCTGCCGCTGGGCCACGGGCACCCCGACCTGGCCGATGCGGTGCGCGACCAGATGCTGCGACTCACCGCGGCCGCGGGCACGCTGTGGACCGAGCCCCAGCAGGCGCTGGTCGGCGAGATCGTCTCGCGCGACCCGATCCCCGACGGCCGCGTGTTCCTGGGCAACACCGGCACCGAGGTCAACGAGGCCGCGATCAAGCTGGTGCTGCGGGCCACCGGCCGCGACGTGATCATCGGCTTCGAGCGGGCCTTCCACGGCCGCACGCTGGGCTCGATCTCGCTGACGGCCAACCCGGCCTACCGCAAGCCCTACGTGAGCACCCTGGGCGAGCCCGACGATCGCTTCGCGCGGCTCAACGTGGCCCGGGCCAGCTACGGCGACCTCGACTCGGTGGGCCGACTGCTCGAGCAGTACCGCGATCGCGTGGCCGCGGTGTTCCTCGAGCCGGTGCAGGGCGAGGCCGGGATCTACCCCGCCTCGCGCGAGTTCCTGGTGGGCCTGCGCAAGCTGTGCTCCGAGCACGGCGCGCTGCTGGGCGCCGACGAGATCCAGTGCGGCTCGGGTCGCACCGGTCGCTTCGCCGCGTGGTCGACCATCGTGGGCGACGACCCCACGCTCGCGCCCGACGTGTCGTGGTACGCCAAGGCGCTGGGCGGCGGCTTCCCCATCGGCGCCTGCGTGACCCGGGCCGAGCTCGCCGAGCACATGGTCAAGGGCAGCCACGGCTCCACCTTCGGCGGCAACCCGGTGGCCTGCGCGGCCGCCCTGGCCACCCTGCGGATCATGGACGCCGAGGATCTGATGGCCAAGGCCGGCGCGCAGCTCGAGACGCTGCGGGCCATCGCGCGCGAGAGCCCGCACCCGCGGGTGGCGGAGCTGCGCGGCCTGGGCTCGATGATCGGCATCGAGATCACGGGCAAGGGCGATGCGCCCGCCAACCCGCTGGGCGACCTGCTCCAGGAGGAGGGCATGCTGGTGACCGTGTGCAGCGGCAAGACCGTGCGCTGGCTGCTGCCCTATCGCTGCGGCGAGGCCCTGCTGCGCGACGCGTGGTCGCGCCTCTGCCGAGGGCTCGACCGCCTCGAATGAGCCTGAACACCCGTTGGGGATCGAGCGTGGGTTTGGTGGCCATGGTCACTCGCCGTACCAGCGCCCTCGGCGCTCATCCTAGGAATCTCCCCGATTTTCGATCTTTCTCGCCCTGGAGCGTGACGGATGGCATCGGTGGGAACGCTTAAGGCCCGACGCGAGCGAGCGCCGGACGCTCCCGAAGACGACCCCATGAGCGAAGCTGTCACGATCTCGCCCATTCTCGACGACTGGAGCACGCGGCGGCTGCTGGTCGGCTGGCGAGAAGGGCAACGGGCCGCGGGACGCGAGCTCTTCGTCCGCCACTACGAGAAGATCTATCGGTTCTTCGATTCGAAGATCAAGCGCAACGTCCAGGAGCTGGTCGAGGGCACCTTCCGCGATTGCCTCGAGCTCGCCTCCACCGAGGTCGAGGTGCGGGTCTCCCTGCTGACCTTCGCGACGCATCGCCTCTACGATCACTTCAAGTTCGAGCACGTGCTCGAGAGCTTCGCGCAGACCGATCCGTCCCAGCTCTCCTTGCAGGAGCTCGGTGGTCACCCGTCGACGATGATCGACACGGAGCCGGACCTCCTGCTGCTGCGCGAGGCGATCCCCCGCATCCCGCTGGGTGAGCAGCTCTTGCTCGAGCTGCTGCTCGACGACGACTCGTTCTCCCTCGCCCAGCTCGCTCGCATCCTCGGGCTCGAGGCGGTCACGATGGATGAGCGGGTGGGCCGGGCCCGTGCGCACCTCGAGCGCGAGCTCCAGCGCCTCGATCGCGACGAGCCGGTCATCGAGGCTACGCGCAGGACGCTGTCGGACAAGCTGCTCGAGGCTCTGCAGCGGGCGAGCGCCGAGGGCTAGGCCGGCCGCCGAGGGGCCCATCACCTCTCGCGGGGCAGGGCGAGCCCGCGGCGCTGGTCGTCCGGGCACGCGGCGAATTCGGGGCCGCGCGCTCGAGCGCTGGCGGCCTCCCTCGGTGCGAGCCGATTGCCACTATCATGGAGGCCCCGATGGCCCACGACCTCTCCGCATGGCTCGGGCGCACGCCCGCGGTGCCGGGCCTCCGCAAGGCCTATCGCGAGGGCGACCTGGTGCTGATGGTCGGCGCGGGCATCTCTCGGGCGGCTGGGCTGCCCACGTGGAGCGAGCTGGTGCAGCGGCTGCGCGCCGACGCAGCCGCGCGCCCGGGCGGGAATGCAGAGCTCGAGGAGGTCGACGAGCTCGTCGCGCAGGGCAAGCTCGTCGCCGCGATCAGCATCCTCGCCCGTCGCCTCGGCCCCGCGACCTTCCACCGCTCGGTGCAGCAGCAGCTCGACTGCGAGAGCCGGCCCGTGCCCGCGGTGGCCGAGGCGATCGCCGCCCTCGCGCCGGGACTGCGCTACGTCCTCACCACCAACCTCGATCGCATCCTCGAGCGCGCGCTGGGCTGGGAGGGGGTGGTCGCCGCCGACGGAGACTTCGCCCACGACGGCAACATCGTGCTCAAGCTCCACGGCACGCGACGCCGGCCCGGCACCTGGGTGATGACGCAGGAGGACTACGACCGGGCCATGCACGCCGACGACTCCACGCGAGCCAACGTGGAGGCGATCCTGCGCACCCGCACCCTGCTCTTCGTGGGCTTCGGCCTCGTCGACGATCACTTCGACCTGCTGTTCTCGCGCCTGAGCGCGCGGGCCAAGGGCAGCCCGCCGCCCTCGTACGCCCTGCTGCACCAGGACGAGCAGCCCGCGTCCCAGCGGCAGCGACAGCTCGCCGAGGCGGGCCTGCAGCTGGTCCCCTACGAGGACCACGCGAGGCTGCCCCAGATCCTCCTCTCGCTCACCGACGATCCCGACTCGCCGCGGGCGGGGCGGGTGGAGCCCGGCGCCGTCGTCTTCGGCGGGCGCTACGAGCTGCTCGAGCGGCTGGGGGACGGGCGAACGAGCTCGGTGTTCCGCGCCCGCGACCGCCACGAGGACGCCAACGTGGCCCTCCGCGTGCTGCACCCGCACCTGATGGACGACCAGGAGCGACGGCAGCGCTTCGTCCGGGCGGCCGAGCACACGCGAGCGGCCGGCGACCTGCCGGGCCTGGTCTCGGTCCGCTCCGAGATCGCGGAGGACCACGGCACCCTCTTCCACACGGTGCGGCTGGTGGAGGGCACGAGCCTGCGCCAGGCGATCCTCGAGAGGCGCCTGGGCCACGACGAGCTGTGCGAGGTGGTGCGGCGAGTGGCCCGGAGCCTGCGATCGCTGCACCAGCGGAGCCTGGTGCACGGCCGCGTCACGCCGCGGACGATCATCATCGACGAGGGCAACGACCCGTGGCTCACCGAGCTGGCGGCCCCGGGCGAGGGGCCCGAGGCGGGCTCGCTCTACGCTCCGCCCTCGGCCTGGGGGCGCACCGTCAACACGCCCTCGGCCGACGTGCACGCGCTGGCGATGGCCATGGCCTTCGGCCTCCACGGCGACGACCTGCCCCTCGACGTGCTGCGCGACCTGGGCGGCTTCCTCGACCGCCTCGAGTGCAGCGCCGAGCTACGCGAGCTGCTCTCGAGCATCCTGCGGGCCAACGAGGACGGGCCCGAGCTGGCCGACGTCCGCATCTTCTTCGAGCCCCTGTCGCGCGCCCAGTGGTCGGTGGAGGACATCAACCGCATCAACGTCCAGCGCAACATCGAGCGCTCGCTCTTCGATGCCCCCACCGCCAACATCAAGCTCGGCAAGTTCGAGCTGCTCACCCGGGTGGGCGGCGGCTCGTTCTCCGAGGTCCACCGCGCCCGCGACACCTCGCTGGGTCGCGACGTGGCGCTCAAGCTCATCACCGCCACGCGCATCCCCGTGGGCGAATTCCGCGAGCGGATCCACCGAGAGGCGACCGCGCTGACCCGCCTGCACCACCCCCACGTGGTGCAGGTCTACGACTACGAGCCGCACGGCAAGCACCCCTTCATCGTCATGCGCTTCGTCGAGGGCATCTTGGCCTCCAAGTGGCTGCTCGACCGCACGCTGGGCTGGCAAGCGGTGGTCTCGGCCCTGCGCGCGGCGGGGGAGGGGCTGCGGGCCATGCACGCGGTGGACCTGGTCCACCGCGACTTCAAGCCGGGCAACCTCATCGTCGAGGCGACGCCCGTGCCCGCGGCCTGCATCGTGGACTTCGGGCTCGCGCGGCCGGCCGGGCCTCCCCCCGACGGGACCCCCGCCTACATGGCGCCCGAGCACGCGGCCGGGGGCGCCGAGCCGCGCAGCGATCAGTTCAGCTTCTGCGTCTCGCTCTTCGAGGGCCTGTACGGGCATCGACCCTTCGAGGGCTCGAGCCGCTCCGAGCTGCTGCGTCAGATCGAGGTCGGCCCGCCCGCGCCCCGCCAGGATCCGCGCGGCACCCCGCCCGGCATCCTGGGGGTGCTGCAGCGGGGCCTGCGGGCCGACGCGGCCGAGCGCTACCCCTCGATGGGCGAGCTGCTCGCCGACCTCGACGCGCAGGCCCGGGCCGCGATCTCCGAGCCCAGCCGCCTGCTGTGGGAGTCGCTGCGCGGGGTCTTCAGTCGTTGAGCGAGGGCAGGCGCCGACGCGCCGCGAGCTGGACGTCGTCGATCCAGCTCGACAGGGTCTCGAGGGTGCTGGTGAGCTGCTCGGGGTGCTCGGCGAGCTGACGCACCTGCGCCTCGAGGAGCTGCTTGGCCCGTCGGAAGCGGGAGCGCACCGTGTTCTCGGGGATGTCCATGATCTGGGCGAGCTGGGCCGCGGTGAACTCCTCCCACAGGTACAGCTCGAGCAGGATCTGGTGATCGAGCGGGATGCGGGGCAGCGCCAGCCGCAGCAGCGCGTGCTCGCGCTGGCGACCGAGCACCGAGGACATCGAGCCCCCCAGCTCCGCGGCCGTGATGCGAGAGAAGTCGAGCGGATCGTTGAGCGAGTCGCGGTGCCGCCTGCGGTAGTGCTCGAGCAGGTGCAGGCGGGCGATGCCGAGCAGGTACGATCGAAAGGACGCGTCGCCGGAGAATTCGTCGCGCTTGCGCACGAGGGTGGCGAAGGTCTCTTGCACCAACTCCTCCACGTCCTCGGCGGGGACCTTGGAATCGACGAAGCGATAGACGTCGTCGTAGTACCGCCGAAACAGGGTGTGCCCCGCCTTCGGCTGGCCGCTGCGCCAGGCCCTCAGTAGCTCCAGGTCGTCGTCGAGCGGCATCCGGCCTCTGCCCCGCGGAGGCCTCACTCTAGCACCTGTGCGACCCCGAGCCGCTGGCGCGAGCGGGGGCCGGGCTGCTAGCGTTCCCTCATGCGAAGCCCACGCGTGCTGGTGGTGGTCGGGTTGCTCGGCGGCTGCACGTTCTCCACCTCGTCCCGGCCGCCGGAGCCCGAGGCCAAGCCGGCGGTCGAGGCCGAGCCGGTGGCCGAGGCCGAGCCCAAGCCCGTCGCCGAGCCGGAGGCCGAGCCCGAGCCCCCGCTGGTCGCGAGCGGCCCCGGCGAGCTGACGGCCGACGACGGCGGCACCGAGCCGAGCGACGGCGGCACCGAGCCGAGCGACGGCGGCACCGATGCGCCGGAGGACGGCAGCGACGGCGGCACGGCCGACCCGAGGATCTCGACCACCGTGCAGCCCAAGGATCCCGCGCCGCCCAAGGCCAAGCCCAGCGCCTCCCTCGAGCTGCCGCGAGCCCTGCACACCAAGACCGACGAGACGTGCGGCAAGGATCCCGGGGTGGGCGAGCCGCTCAAGGCGTTCTCGCTGCCCACCCCCGACGGCAAGTCGGTCTCCAGCGGCACCTTCAAGGGGCGGGTGCTGGTGGTCAACTTCTGGGGCACGTGGTGCAAGCCCTGCCTCAAGGAGCTGCCCGAGTTCGACCAGCTCTACCGGCGCTACCGCAAGCACGGCATGACCCTGCTGGCCATCGCCACCGACGAGGAGCCCGAGGGCGTGGTGGACTTCGCCGACAAGCGCAAGCTCGCGGCCAAGCTGGCGATCGGGGGGGAGACCTACGCCGGCAAGTACGGCAGCCCCAAGTTCCCCTTCACCTTCGTGGTCGACTACAAGGGCATCATCCGGGCCGCCTACCGCGGCTACAAGCCCGAGTGCATGGGCCAGCTCGAGGCCGACATCCGCGAGCAGCTCGAGATCCGCGCCGAGGCCAAGGCCAAGAAGGGCACCAAGGAGTGAGCGAGGACCCGGGCCCGCTGCCGAGCGAGGAGGTGCTGCTGGCCGCCGCGCGTCGCTTCTACGACGCGATCTATGCCCACCCCTGGCTCGGCCCGTTCTTCGGGGGGGTGGACCAGGCGCGGCAGGAGGCCAAGCTGGTGCGCTTCATCCAGATGGCGTGGGACGACCCCACCTTCTTCACCATGCACGGTCGCTTCCTCCGCGACGAGCATGCCCACATGCTCATCACCGACGAGCTGTTCGACCTGCGGCACGAGCTGTTCGCCGACGCGCTGCGCCAGCAGGGGCTCGCGGCGCGCGAGGTGGAGGACCTGCTGCGCTTCAACGAGTCGTGGCGCCCCTTCGTGGTGAAGGCCTCGATCGAGGAGTGCAGCGACGAGGGCGGTCGGGCGATCCTGGCGGTGCCGCGGCCCACCTGAGTTACTCGGCCCGAGCGGCCCGGGCCGAGCGCTTTCGGTCGCCGGGGCTCCGCTTTGCCACCAAACCCCGCCCGCGCCTCGGGTAGACTCGAGGCCGAGGTGACGATGGCGGGACGAGCACGATGGATCCTGGTGACGAGCCTCGTCGCCTGCACGGGGGACGACGGCGAGGCCGAGCCGACGACGACGGGGGTGGCCACGCTCCCGGGGACCTCGGCCGACGGGACGACGGCGGGCGACGACGCCACGAGCCAGGGCACGGGCCACGGCGAGACCGGCTCGTCCACCGCCAGCGCCGACTCGGCCACCGGTGTGGACGACGGCCCGCCGATCTTCGACGTGGGCACGGTCCCCGACGTCCCCATGGTGGACGTGTGCTCGGTCAACGACGACATGAACGCGGTGGGCGACTGCTCCAACGAGGCCCCCGCCGACAGCTTCAGCCCCGACCTGCAGTGGAGCTACGACAACGGCGAGCGCAGCTGGGTGATCCCCCTGGTGGGCAACTTCACCGACGACGACGGCAACGGGACGATCGACCTGTGCGACGTGCCCGACGTGGTGCTCGTGTCGAACACCAACATCAGCTACAGCACCACCTGCAACGTGCACCTGCTCGACGGCGAGACCGGGGCGGTGCACTTCACCATCCCGCCCTCCGAGGGGGTGTCGTGCTGCACCAACCCGGCCTTCGGGGACATCGATGGCGACGGCCTGCCCGAGATCGTGACCGCGTGGCTCGACGGCAGCGTGTTCCGCATGAAGGCCTTCGAGCACGACGGCACCGTCAAGTGGACCAACACCACCGACGGCGCCGCGGCCAGCCAGTTCCAGCGGCAGTCGGGGGCGGTGGCGATCCACGACCTCGACGCCGACGGTGACGCGGAGATCGTGTTC
Source organism: Myxococcales bacterium (assembly GCA_020633315.1). GTDB lineage: Bacteria > Myxococcota_A > Polyangia > Nannocystales > Nannocystaceae > Paraliomyxa. The sequence continues at coordinate 112,715 of JACKDV010000020.1, read as the reverse complement.
AACCACGAGGTCTACGATCACCAGGGCAACCTGCTGTGGTCGCAGACCAACCCCACGCCGGGCGAGCTCGAGGCCACCACCGCGGCCGACCTCGACGGGGACGGCGACCTCGAGGTGGTCACCGGTCACTCCGCGTACCACCACGACGGCTCGGTCTACTACGAGAACTACCCCACGATCACCTCGCAGTCGATCCCGCAGATCGGCAACCTCGACGCCGACCCGCAGCCCGAGGTGTTCGTGACCTCGGGCCAGGGCCTGTGGATGCTCGAGCACACCGGGGCGATCAAGTGGGGCCCGGTCACGCCCACCGGGGTGTCCGCGGGCGCCTACCTGGTGTGGCAGCGGCCCGGCACCATCCACGACTTCGACGGCGACAACGTGTCGGAGTGGGCCAGCTCGTCGCAGTCGGCCTACGCGGTGTACGAGGGCCCCAACGCCGCCGACGTGCTGTGGCAGGCGGTGGTGGCCGACTTCTCGGGGGCCGCCGGCGGCACCGCCTTCGACTTCCTGGGCGACGGCGTGGCCGAGGCGATGTACGCCGACGAGCAGTTCTTCCGCATCTACGACGGGCAGACCGGCATGCAGCTCCTGCAGCAGCCGCGGGGCAGCCCGACGCTGAGCGAGTACCCGGTGGTCGCCGACGTCGACAACGACGGCTCGGCCGAGATCCTCGTGGTCTCGTACAGCAACGCCCCGGCGCTGCAGGTGATCCGCGACGCCGAGGACCGGTGGATCCAGGCGCGGCGGATCTGGAACCAGCACGCGTACTACGTGACCAACGTGCGCGAGGATTCCACGATCCCACAGACGCCGGTGAACAACTGGGACGTGCTCAACACCTTCCGCACCAACGCGCAGATCGAGGGCGGCGGGATCTGCAAGCCCGATCCGCGCGGGTAGGCGCGCGCCTCAGTCGGCCGAGCGCGACGCCTTGCGATCGCGCCGGCCGGGCTTGCGGGGCTTGGTCCTCGTCTCGCCCTTGGGTGCGGCCTGGGGGCGAGGCGGCTCGGGAGGGCGGGCATGCGGGGGGTCGTTGGTGGGCCACTGCTGCTGGAGCTGGCGCTCCGCCTCGCGGAGCCGCTCGCGGGCCTCGGACAGCTCGCGCTCGATCGCCTCGCGCTGCTGCGGGTCGAGGTGCTGCTGGACCTCGGGCGGCAGCTCGATGGGGGGGATCTCCGGGAAGGTCGGCATCGGAGGCATCGATGGCATCGCCGGCATCCCGGGCCCGCCTGGTCCCGAGGCTCTGGGAGAGCCGCCCGTGCGGGGCAGGGAGGCACGCAGGGTCTTGCGCTTGCCCTTGCGGATCACCACCACCTCCACCTCGTCGGCCTCGCGGGCCGCGAGGGCCTCGCGGACGTCGGAGGCCCGGGTGATGGGGTGGCCGCCGAGCGACACCAGCACGTCGCCCACCTTCACCTTGGCCGCCTCGGCCGCGCTGCCCGGCTCGACTCGCTGCACGAGGATGCCCGCGTCGGAGGGCGCCCCGAAGAAGTCCCGCAGCTCGGGCGACATGGAGCTCACCTGCGTGCCCAGGCGGGGCTCGTCGCCGCCGGTGGCCCACAGCACGCGCGGGTGACCCTCGGGATGGACGGCGGCGACGGGCGGCACCGGAGCGATGGGTGGAGCGGGGTGGGTTGCTGCGGCCAGCACCACGGGCGGAGACGGAGGCGCCGGGGCGACCCGCCCTACGGCGGGGATGGTCGGGGGAGCAGGGGGAGCGGCCGGGGCCCTGCCCCGAGCGCCGGGCGGCGCGGGCGGTGCAGGAGCGGCGAGCTCGCCCGCGACGGGGACGATCGGGGGAGCGGGGGGAGCCGGGGGCTCGGCCCAGGCGATGGTCGGTCCGAGCAGGAACAGGCCCGCGGCGATGAGGGACGGGATGGGAGTCTTCATGATTGCCTCCTTGCTTGGGTCACGGGGCGAGCGACGCCGCCCCGAGGGCGGGACGACGGCCCGCTCGGGATCGAAGGGAACGAAGGGGAGATGGGGCGAGCGCGGGCTCAGCCGGGATGCGAGACCCACACCACCGGGGCCTCGGGTGAGGGCGGCGGTGACGGGACGCGAGCGACGGCCGCAGGCGCGGTCCGTACCCGGAGGGTGGGCGCGGTGGGAGCAACGGCCGCCGGTGGAGCAGGCGGAGCGGGCACGCGTCGCAGCACGTAGGGGGCGTCGGGGACGGAGGGGACGGCCGGGGCCGTGCCCTCCGGCCAGCGCGGCGGCTGGTGCTCGAGCCGACGACGGGTGCGCTCTCGCTCTCGCTCGGTCTGCCGCAGGCGCTGACGGGCGTCACGCTCCTGCTCCTGCTCCCACCGCAGCCGATCGTGCTCCGCCTCCTCGCGGTGCCGCTCGAGCTCGTGGGCGGCCTGCTGGCGGGCCCGCTCGCGCGCGCGCTCGTGCTCCTGCTGGCGACGCGTGAGCGCCTCTCGTGTGTGCTCGCGCTGCAGGCGGGCCTCGGCCTCGGCCTTGCGACGAAGCGCGGCGTGGAGGCGAGCCTGGGCCTGCTGCTGGCGCTGCCGGGCCTCGGTGTCGAGAGGCGGGGTGGGCGGGGTCGGGGCCCGCGGCGCCCAGCGGCGGCGGGCTCGGGACGGCTCGCCCCCGCGCATCCCATGCACCGAGGTCTCGCCGTCCTCGTGACGCAGCACCAGGTCGAGGTCGCCGCCTTCGAGACCCTCGAGCATCTCGAGCACCGGGCCGAGCTCTTGCTCGAGCTCCTGCAGCTCCTCGAGACCTTCGAGCATCTCGAGTCCTTCGAGTCCTTCGAGCTCGAGCCCCTCCAGCGCCTCGAGCTGCTCCATCGGCAGCTCGCCGTGCACCTCGAGCTGCCCGGGCACCACCAGGTGCAGGCGCAGGTGGCCATCGCGGGCCGAGGCCTGCGAGCGATCGGGAGCCGCGCGATCGAGGATCGCCTGCACCTCCCGGTCGGAGGGCACCGGCTCGCCCCGCCGCGAGGCCTCGCGGAAGGCCTTGCGCAGCTCCTTGCGGGCCTGCCGACGCGCCCGGTCGTTGGCCCGCGCCTGCGCTCGCTCGTCGCGACGGGCCGCGCGGCGCGAGGCGGCCGGACGCTCGTCGTCGCGGCCCACCACCTCGGGCTCGCCGTCCTCGCCGATCACCACCACCTCGCCCTCGCCGGCCTGGAGCTCGTGTCGACGGCCGTGCTCGTCCACGAAGACGATCGTGGCGCGCTCGTCCTGCCCCGCCCGCGCCTGGGTGGACGCCCCCGGAGCGATCAGCACCACCGCCAGCAGCGGCAGCACCAGCGCCACGGCCAGCCAGCGCGGGCGGCCCTGCTCGGTCGCGGGCCGCAGCAGCCGCTGCACCCGGCGTCCGAGGATCGAGCGCGGACCGGCCATGGTGGCGGCCACCGGAGCGGGCGATGCGACCCAGGTGGCGATCTCGGTCAGGCAGCTCGCCAGCGCCAGCGGCCGACGGGTGTGGCGGGCGGCCCAGTCGTCGCACAGGTACTCGGCGGCCTGCGACAGCCGGCGCGAGGCGAGGCGATTGAGCGGCTGGAAGAACAGCACCCGCTCGATGCACAGCGCCAGCAGCCGCCACGCGGGATCGCGACGCAGCACGTGGGCCAGCTCGTGGGCGAGCAGGCTCTCCTGGTGGGCCTCGGAGAGCTCGGCCGCGATGCGCGGGGGCACCACGATCTCGGGGCGAGCCACGCCGATCGCCATCGGCACCTGCACGCGCGGGGCCTCGGTCAGCGGCACCGGACGCACGCGGGCGGCCCGACGACGCAGCGCCTCGAGCAGGGCGGGCAGCGAGCCCTCGTGCAGCGCTCGGCGGCCTCGCAGCTCGCGGCGCAGGGCCACGTAGGCCGACAGCACCGACAGCAGGCCCAGCAGCGCGCCCAGGCCCAGCACGCCCAGCAGGCCGCGGCGCAGCGACGACCCCTCGGCGGTCGGCTCGGGCTCGGTGGTGCTCGCCAGCACGGCGGGGACCGGCGCGGGCTCGTGCCGCTCGGCGGTCGCGGGCTCCACGGGGGCGAGCACCGCCGCCGGGGGATCCATCGGCGCGAGCAGCCGCGCGCTCTCGGGCGGCGGCCACGAGGCGAGCACCGGCACCTCGCTCGTCGTGGCGGCGGGAACGAGCGCCACGGCGGGCACGGGAAGGGCAGCCGTGCCCGCCGTGGGCTCACGACCCGATGGTGGGACGGAGCTCGAGTCGAGCGCCCACTGCCCGGCCGCCGGCGTCACGCCCAGGCCGATCTGCAGCGACGCGGTGAGCAGGCCACCGACCAGCGCCGTCTTCCACACGCCGCTCATGCGCTCGGGTCGATCGGCCCAGCGACGCTCGAGCAGCCACGCGCCCAGCACGAGGATCGTGCTGTGCAGCAGGTAGGTGACGATCCACGCGAGCACCAGGGTCTCCATCACTCGCCTCCTTGATCGCGCTGGGTCTGCTCGAGCTGCTCGCGCAGCTCGGCCAGCTCGTCGCCGTCGACGTCGTGCGACTCGAGCAGGTGGCTCACCAGGGCCGCCGCGCTGCCGCCGAACAGGCGCTCCTTGAGGTCGGCCACCATCGAGCGCGTGACCGCGACCTCGCTGACCGTGGGGCCGTAGATGAAGCGACGCCCCTCGGTGCGGTGCGACACCACCCCCTTGGCCTCCATCTTCTTGAGCATGGTGGCGATGGTGGTGGGGGCCAGGCCGTGGGATGGCTCGAGCGCTCGATGGACCTCGGCCACCGTGCTCTCACCATCGGACCAGAGCACCCGCATGATCGCGAGCTGGAGCTTTCCCAGGTGGCCAGACGACATGACTACCGTGTTAGTACTACCATGGTAGTTGATCTGCAAGGACCAAATGTGCGGGAATTCGGGGTGCTCGTTGCGAGCGCGGGGAGGCGGCCCGGGTTTCACCTGGCTTGCCAAAGTCAGGAGGGCGGACCTAGGGTCCCCGCCTCATGCCCGCCACCCTCGGCCTGCTGCTGTCTCCCCACGATGCCCGGGCGCGTCGGCCCCCGGACGAGCGCGTGGGCGTCGTGCTGGTCGAGCGCACGCTCTTCGATCCGCCGCGAGCGGCCGCGGCCAAGCGCTGGGCGCCGCAGCTGCGGCGGGCGTTCCCCTCGGCCCGCCTCGTGCCCTACGCCTGGCACCTGGTCAGCCACGGCCCCGAGGAGCGCATGCGCGAGCGGACCACCCGCACGCTCAGCGGACCGCCTCACCTGTTCGGGGGCCTGCAGAGGAGCCCGCAGACCGAGCAGGCGTGGGAGGTCACCCGCCTGTGCGCCGAGGCGATGGAGGCCGACGCGATCGTGCTGCGCACCCCGCCGAGCGTCACCCCGGGCGCGCTGGGGCGCGGCCGCATCCGTGCCTTCGTGGAGGCCCGCCGGGCGGAGGGCCTGGGGGTGATCTGGGAGCCCGAGGGTCTGTGGGAGCCGCTCGACGCGGCCGCGCTCGCCAAGCAGTGCGGCGCGACGCTGCTGTGGCCCGCGTTCACCGGCGGCCGGGCGATCCACGAGGATGGTCGCGAGGGGCTGGTGCCCGCGGGCGCCTGGCTGCGCGTGGATGGAGCGGGGGCCAAGCGGGGGATCCACGGCGGTCACGTGGACGAGCTGCTCGACCACCTCGACCTCGAGCCCGACGCGACGATCGTGTTCGCAGGACCGCGGGCTCGCGGCAACCTCGGCCAGCTCGCCGAGGCGCTCGCGATCTGAGCGAGCCGAGAGCATCGCTCGCGTCGAGGGCTCGTCCTCGGCGTCTCGATCACACTGTGTGAGCGGTCACGAGCTCGACTCGATCGCGATCACGCGTCCGTCGATCGATCGATCACGGCATCACCCAAGCGCGCGCTCCCGTCCTCGCACGCTCTCATCACCATCACGACACGCGCTCGAGCTCGCATCGCCGAGCCGACCCCCATCCCGCTCGAGCGCGCGACGACGCTCGACTTCGTCGTCGCACGCTCGAGCGTTTTCGCTGCTCGCTGCGCTCGTCGACGCTCGTGGCCACACACGGCTCCATGCTCGTCGACGCGCGCGGGATCGAGCCCGACCCCAGACGTAGCTACGCCGCCGTGTCCCAGAGGGCCGCGGCGGCGCAGGCTTCGCAATCCGCGAAGTGCGCTAGGCGCTACTTCTTGGTCTTGCGCTTGGCGGCCTTCTTCTTGGTCGCCTTCTTCTGGGCGGTCTTCTTGGCGGTCGCCTTCTTGGCGGTCTTCTTGGCCGCCTTCTTCTTGGTGGCCTTCTTGGTCGCCTTCTTCTTGGCGGCCTTCTTGGTCGCCTTCTTCTTGGCGGCCTTCTTGGTCGCCTTCTTCTTGGCGGCCTTCTTGGGCGCCTTCTTGGCGGCCTTCTTGGTCGCCTTCTTGGCGACCTTCTTCTTGGCAGCCTTCTTCTTGGCGGCCTTCTTCTTGGTGGCCTTCTTCTTGGTGGTCTTGCGGGCCTGAGTGGCCGCGCCGGCGGCCTGCTGAGCCGTGTTATCTGCGTCGAGCATCGTGTGTGGACCCTCCTTCAAAAGGGCAACGGTAGGTCGGACCTTACGGACGCGATCAGCGCGTGTCAACAATAATTAAGCATCATTGTCACGCAATTACGCGAAGGTGAATGATCATTTAGGGAAGGTGAGTGATCATGATGCCTAGTTATGAGTGAGGTTTAAGTCTACATATAACCACATATCGTACCCCAGAAATCTCGTGTGATTTCATTTCGTTGTCCGTCGAGGGCGCGTCCTTGGCTCGCGGTGCTGGCGCGGCGTGGAGCCCGTGCTCGGGAGCCCCGCGCGCACCCTGGGCCGGACGCCTTCGGGTGTGCAATAAACCGGCCCCGACCAGGCCCGTCCGCACCCTGCGGATGGCGCGCACAGTCACGATCGGTGAGCAATTTCGGCGAGGACCTAGGATGTTGGACATCGAATGGACGACGGAGGAGCCGGCTGCCAAGGCCGGCCAGCTGCTGGTGGTGCCCCTGCGGGACGGTCATGATCCCGAGGCGATCGCGCAGCGCTTCGGCGCCGCGGTGCGTGATGCGGTGGAGCGCTCGCCCTTCAAGGCCAAGCCGGGCGACGCCTTCTCGTTCACACGCGAGCTCGGCGGCGCGCTGCAGCACGTGATGCTCGTGGGCACGGGCGCCCTCACCGATTCCTCTGCGCTGCGGCAGCTCGGTCACGACGCCGCCCGCGAGGCGCAGCGCGTGGGCGCCGGGCAGATCGTGCTCGACCTGCACGGCGCCCACGGTCTGCCGGCCGAGGGCGCCGACGCGCCGCAGGCGGGCAGCCTGCTCGCGCAGGGACTCGAGCTGGGCACCTACGCCTACGACCGCTTCCTCTCCGAGCCCAACCGCCGCCCGCTGACGCTCGCCTCCGTGAGCGTATGGGGCCGCTCGGCCGCGCCCGCCGACGGCTCGGGTCGCGGTCAGATCGTGGCGGCCGCGATCGCCCGCGCGCGCGACCTGGGCAACGGCCCGCCCGGCCTGGTGACGCCCACCTTCCTCGCCCAGACCGCCACCGAGATCGCCGACTCGCTGCGCAAGGCGGGGCACGACGTGGAGCTGACGATCCTCGAGCGCGAGCAGTGCGAGGAGCGAGGCATGGGCTGCTACCTCGGCGTGGCCCAGGGCAGCGACCAGCCGCCCAAGTTCATCCACCTCGCCTACCGCCCCAAGGCCGCGGCCAAGGGTGGCGACGCCCCGGCCCGCGTCTGCCTCGTCGGCAAGGGCGTCACCTTCGACTCGGGCGGCTACTCGCTCAAGCCCGCCGAGGGCATGCTCGACATGAAGCTCGACATGTGCGGCGCGGCGGCGGTGATCGGCGCGTTCGAGGGCGCGGTGCGGCTGGAGGTGGGCTACGAGCTGCACGCCATCGTGGCCGCGGCCGAGAACCTGGTGAGCGGCAAGGCCTACAAGCTCGGCGACGTGCTCACGGCCTCCAACGGCAAGACCGTGGAGATCAACAACACCGACGCCGAGGGGCGCCTGACCCTGGCCGACGCGATGGTCTACGCCTCCAAGCTCGAGCCCGAGCTGATGATCGACTTCGCCACGCTGACCGGCGCCTGCATCATCGCGCTGGGCCCCAAGATCGCCGGCGTGATGACCCGCGACGAGGCGCTCTACTCCGACTGGAGCGCAGCGGCCGAGCGCAGCGGCGAGCCCATGTGGCGGCTGCCGCTGCCCGAGGATCTCAAGGAGCAGCTCAAGAGCAAGGTCGCCGACATGCGCAACACCGGCGAGCGCTGGGGCGGCGCGCTCACGGCCGGCCTGTTCCTCAGCGAGTTCAACGAGGGCGTCCGCTGGATGCACCTGGACATCGCGGGACCGGCCATGGTCAGCAAGGCCTACGGCGTGACCACCCCCGGAGCCTCCGGCGTCCCCGTGGCCACCATCCTCGAGCTCCTCACCCACCCCCTGAGCTGAGAGTTTGTGAATCGATCCCCCACGCTGACGGCGTTCGACGACGCGCGGGATGGATTCACAAACTCTGAGCGCGGCCCCAGCCGTGCCGAAGGGGCAGAGCCCCTAGGGAAACCAACCCCTAGTTCGGGTACACGATGTCGGTGACCACCCCGTCGCCGATGGCGACCTGGGTCTCGCTCGAGGTGCCGTCGCAGTCGAGGTTGCTCTGCACGTAGCGGCCGCGCTTGGGGCCGCTCGAGCAGCGGATGAAGGTGTGCAGCCGCAGGGGGCGACCGTTGTCGTCGCGGTCCTGGGTGTCGGCGGGCGGGCCCCAGGCCATGAACACGGCGAACTCGTGGAAGCCGAGCTCCACCTCGCTGTGCCCCGCGGCCTCGCGCTCGGCCTTGGGCAGCGCCTCCCATTGCTCCCACAGCCCGCGCTCCTCCAAGAAGCCCTGGCGCTGCGACGCCTTGAGCCGCAGGAACGCGTCCTGGTCCTCGCGGCTGGGCAGGTTGTAGTAGAAGCGACGATCGAGCTCGGGGAGGCGGTCGGGGCTCGTTGCACAGCCCATCAGCACTCCCGCGGCCAGCAGCACCACCGCAAGACGACGACGTCTCCTCGAAGCCGTGGTCATGACGGCAGACTATACGGCACGGTCCGAACATTCGCCTTCCGCCCCGTTCGCGCTAGAATGTGGCTTCGCTCGGCGCCGGATCGGCTCCTGGGAACGACGCCGCCGAAGCCCGCGCCGTGAGCGCGACCTCACCCCACCCTGCTTCGGGCCTCCAGCACGTCCTCCCCGATTCGACCGCGCTGGCTACGCTACTGCCAAGCGAACGCTGTTTTCAACGATTCTTGACGTTTCATGCGGCTGTTGCTAACAATACGCCCCCTACGTTGCCCGTCGTGCGTCCGTTCACCCCAACGACCGCAGGCCCCGAGGGCCCACTGACGAGGGACGCTCAGGAGCAGGAGCCATGCCCCAGACCTTCGACGTAGGCGACAAGGTCGTGTATCCCGGCCACGGGGTGGCCGAGATCACCGGCGTGGAAGCGCGGGAGATCTCCAACACCAAGCTCGAGTTCTACGTGCTGCGCGTGCTCGAGAACAACATGAAGGTGATGGTTCCCAAGCACAACGCCAAGTCGGTCGGGCTGCGGATGCTCGTCGACGAGGCGGAGGTCGAGCGGGTCTACGGGGTGCTGGCCCACCGCGGCGGCAAGATCTCCACCGCCACCTGGAACCGCCGCTATCGCGAGTACATGGAGAAGATCAAGACCGGGTCGCTGGTCGAGATCGCCTCGGTGCTGCGCGACCTGTGCATCCTTCGCTCCGACAAGGAGCTGAGCTTCGGCGAGCGCAAGATGCTGGACACGGCGCGCTCGCTGCTGGTGCAGGAGCTGGCCCTGGCCAAGGGTCAGGAAGAGGACGTCGTGGCCAACGAGCTCGACGCGATGTTCGCCTGAGGCTCGCCGCTCGATGCCGACGACGACGCGCCTGGGGCTGGGAGGGGCGCTGGCCCTGTCGCTCCTGGCCTGCAAGAAGGACCCGCCCCCCGAGGCGGCCGTCGATCCGCGGGTGGAGAAGCAGCTGGCCTGCGAGCGCTTCGCCGGCGAGATGGCGCGCACGATGGCGCTCACCGGTCAGATCCTCGTCGGCGCCCTCGAGGACGACCCGATGGGCTCCGAGGCCGACCGCGGCCGCGCCGAGATGAACGCCACCGCCGGCCGGATGTACGAGGACCTCGAGGCCAAGTGCATGGACTGGCCCGAGGATGTCATGCGCTGCCTGCCGCCGCTGGGCATCCTGCGGGAGGGCTGTGACGAGCGCCTGGCCGCCGCGATGGAGGGCGCCACGCCGGCCCCCGCCGAGATCCCCCCCGGGCCGAGCCCCGCGTGGGTCCACACCCTCGCCGAGGAGCCCCGGGCCCTGGCCGTGGCCGACGACGGCACCGTGCTCGTGGTGGGCGGCGCGTCGGAGGGCCTGCTGCTCGGGCTGCGCGACGGCGCGGTGGCCTGGCGGCAGGAGGGAGACTTCGCCCCGTGGCTGCGGCGGCTGCCCACCGAGGAGCCCACCTGGGTGGCGGGGCGCGGCGACGCGGTGGTGGCCTTCGATCCGAGCACCGGCCAGCCACGCTGGACCGTCACCCTGCCGCCCGATCGCGAGCCCGAGGACCCGGCTCCCACCGAGGCCGCCGAAGACGACGAGCTCGACGACTACGGGGACGACGACTACTACGAATACGAATACGAATACGACGACGACCAGCCCCCGCCGCTCGAGCTGCCCGTGGCGGCGCTGCACGGCAGCACCGTGCTCGTCGGCGACAACCAGGCGAGGTTCTTCCGCCTCGACCCCGCGCGCTGCTCTGGCGGCCGCGAGGGCGAGGCGAGCTGCCTCGCTGCGCTCGGGCGGATCCCCGAGGAGGTGCTCGACGAGGACGCCCGCCTCTTCGTCCTGGGCCAGGGGCGGCCCGTGCTGTGGGAGGGCTCCGACCTGCGGCTCTTCGACGAGCAGTGGAACGTGCTGGCCGGCTTCCACCCGCACGACTCGCTGTCGCAGGTGACGGTCGCCGGCGATCGCCTGCTGCTGTCCATCGACGACGATGTGGTCGAGCTCGATCCCTCCCGCTGCCTGGGCCGCGCCGCCATCGGTCCCTCGGGCTGGCCGCAGCCGGGCGCGCTGGTGCTCGCCGACTCCGACGAGTGCGAGGCGTGCCGCGAGCCGCCCCCCGGCTGCCGGCGCTGGCGGGTCTACGTGGAGTCGCTGGTGGGCGAGGCCCCGGCCCTGCTCGACGACGGCACGGTGGTGGTGCACGACGACGAGCACACCATTGCGCTGCGCGACGGGGCCGTGCGCTGGAAGGCGATCACCGGCGGCACCGGGCCGCTGGCCACCGACGGCACGCGGATCCTCGCGCTGGGCACCGGCGTGCGCGAGGGCGATCTGCCCGCCGTGCTCGAGCTGTCGCCCGACGACGGCCACCCCCTGTGGCAGACCCGCCTGGGGGTCACCGTGCCCGGCATCTTCTACAGCGACGACTTCCGCCTCGTGCTCGGCTCGGCCACCCTGGTCGCGGCCTACGAGCGCTCGGTGGTCGCGATCCCGCTGCCCTGAGCGCGCGGGCCCGCGACGCGCTCAGCCGCCGAGCTCCTGCAGCACCACCACGTTGGGCGCGCGTCGCCAGGTGGAGGGCTCGCCCGCCACCGGCGCGGGAGCGTGGCCCGTGCCGCCGTCGGTGAGATCGCTGACCGTCGCGCTCAGCGAGCAGGGGTCGGCGCCCGACAGCGACGCCCACAGCACCTTGCCGTAGCCCACCTCGTCGGCGCTCGCGATGAACGGCCCCGCGCCCACGGCCAGCCCCGTGCCGTCGCGGGTCACCGCCAGCGCGAAGGGCTCGATCGTCCCGCCGTTGCCGTCGTCCCACTGCCCCTCGAAGCCCCCCACCGGATCGGGGCACAGCTCCAGCGCGCCGCTGCCCTCGTGCACCACGAACACCCCGCGCTGGCCCATCGGGTTGGCCGAGCCCGCCGCGAGCAGCCACGTGGGCACGCTCGCCGGCAGCCGCACCACCTCGCCCAGCTGCCAGTCGCTGCTCGCGGGCAGGGTGAGGGTGCCCACCGCCCCGCAGTCCGAGCCCAGGTGCCACAGCTCCGCCCCGCCGAGCAGATCGAGCGGCGTGGGGCCCTCGGTCACCAGCACCCCGCCGCTGCCGTCGGGCGCCAGGTAGCGCACGCGTCGTCCCGGCAGCGCCCCCGGCAGCGGGCACAGGGCCCCGCTGGCCAGGCTGCTCGCCGCCTCGCCCACCGTGCCCGTCCCCAGCCCCGAGGCATCGAGTATCGCCACCGCCTCGTTGCCGTCGCAGGCCACCGCCAGCACCCCGCCGCCCACGTCGATCACCTGCCCCGCGCCCTGGCAGGGGCCGCCCGCCAGCCCGTCGAGCACCACCGTGCCCAGCTCGCCGCCCGGATCGCCGGGGTCGATCACCAGCAGCTTGCCCACCTGCGTCCAGGTGTCCTCGGTGGCGAACAGGTCGTTGTTGAACACCCCCACCACCAGCCGCCCCGACGCCGGGTCGCGGTGCATGAAGATCGCCTCCACCTCGCCCAGCGCCCGCTCCACCACCGGCGCGAGGAACTGGCCGTCGGCGTAGTAGTCGGCCACCGGCACCGTGCTGCCCTGCGGGTAGCCCACGAAGAAGTCCAGCGGGAACGCCACCAGGCTGCCCGCCGTGCGCTCGGGGTAGTGGCCCACCAGCACGTGCAGGAAGCCCCCCGCCCGCGCCATGCCGAAGGGCTCGTCGAGGCGATCGTCCCCGTTGTCGCCCGGCATGCACCCCTCGCACAGGTTGGGCTTGAGGTCGAGGTCGATCGCCCCGCGGTAGATCGACGAGGGGTGATCGGGCACGAACACCTCCACCCGGTCGTCGAGCGACTGGGTGGCCAGCAGCATCACGCACGACGCCCCCGGGCAGCCGAGCAGCTCGCCGCCCGCCATCGGGTCGCCATCGTCCACGCCGCCGCTGGAGTCGCCCGTGCCGTCGCCGGTGCTGCCGGTCTCGTCGCTGGGGCTGGTCGAGGGGCAGCCCACGGCCAGGGGCAGCAGGAGCACGGGCGTCGCGCGGCGGACGAAGGCAAGGAGCATGGTGCAGACGCTAGCAGACCCTGGCCCCGCCCGCCGCGTCAGCTCGCCGCCAGCGTCAGCATCGTCAGGTAGAAGCGCAGCGCGTCGGCGAAGCCGTCCTCGGTGATCTGCTCGTCGGTCCCGTGCTGGCGCAAGCGCTCCTCCTTGCGCAGGCGGATCGGCAGGAAGCGCAGCGCGTCGCGGGCCACCGCATGGTAGTGCCGGGCATCGGTGGCGCCGACCATGAGGTTGGGGATCACCACCGCCTCGGGGAAGGTGTGCACGATGGCCCGGCGCACCACGTCGAAGCCCTCACCCTCGATGTCGGCCACCGCGGAGGGCTCCCAGCACTGGTCGTCGGCGAGGCAGCGGATCTCCACCTCGGGATCGTCGATCACCTCGCGCACGTGCTCGATCACGTCCTGCACGGTGTCGCCGGGCAGGATGCGGGAGTTGAGCACGAGCTCGGCCTTCTGCGGCAGCACGTTGGGCGCGATGCCGGCGTCGATCATGGTGGGCACGAGGGTGGTGCGGATCGTGGCGTCGCTGGGGGGCTCGGAGGCCATCAGCGAGACGATGAAGGGATCGAGCAGCCAGCGGTTGGCCAGGCCCAGGCGCATGCCGAAGCTCATGTGCGGGCCGAGGTGCTCGAGCATGGTGGCGGTGGGGCCGTCGATGCGCGCGTCCATGGGCTCGTCCTGCAGGCGCACGAGCGCGGTGGCGAGGCGGCCGATGGCGCCGGTGCGCGCGGGCATCGACGAGTGGCCACCCTCGGCCTCGAGGCTCAGCACCAGCGAGGCGTGGCCCTTCTCGGCGATGCCCACCATGGCGGCGGGGCGGTCCAGGCCGGGCAGCGCCCCGTCGACGATCAACCCGCCCTCGTCGAGCAGGTAGGCGAAGCGCTCGCCTCGCTGCTGCAGCAGGGCGGCGAGCGCCGCCGCGCCCTGGCGACCGCCCAGCTCCTCGTCGTGCCCGAAGGCGAGCACCACGGTGCGCCGCGGCGTGAAGCCCTGCTGCAAGAGCCGCTCGATCGCGATCATGATCGCGGTCACCGAGGTCTTGTCGTCCAGCGCCCCGCGACCCCACACGCTCCCGTCCTCGATCACGCCCGCGAAGGGCGGGTGGGTCCAGTCGCCCTCGGTGCCGGGCTCCACCGGCACCACGTCGAGGTGGGCGAGCAGCAGCACGGGCTCGGCGGTGGGATCGGAGCCGGGCCAGCGGTACAGCAGCGACAGCTCGTCGACCACCTCGCGCGACAGCGCCTGGTGCACCCGCGGAAACGCGCCCCGCAGGTGACCGTGCAGCGCGAGCATGGCCTGGCGCCGGTCGGCCGAGCCGTCGGGCGAGATCGTGGGGATGGCCAGCACCTGCGCGAGCTCGGCCGCGGCCTCGTGCACGTCCACCTCCGGGATCGAGGGCGCGGGCCCGGGGTCGTAGGGCTCGGGCAGCATGGCCGCGGCGCGAACGAAGAGCACGGCCAGCAGGCCCCCCAGCGCCACGCCCACGCGCAGCCCCCATCGTCGTCGTCCTGCCATGAGTGATGCAGAGTACCGGCCCGGCGCCGCGCGAAGAATCTCTCGCCCCGCCGGGCCCGGCCCCAGATCGATTCGAGGGGACCGCCGTTGTCACCGCCCGTGCGAAGCCAGGACGTCGAGATCCCCGAGCCCTGCCACGCCGACTGGGACGCCATGCGCCCCGAGGAGCGCGGCCGCTTCTGCTTCGAGTGTCAGACCAAGGTGCACGATCTGTCGGCCATGACGGAGGCCGAGGCCGAGCGCTTCCTCGAGCAGTCCGCCTGCCAGGACGTCTGCGTCAGCTATCGCCACGCCCCCGATGGCACGATCGTGTTCCGGCCCGCACCGGCCGAGACCCCCCTCGTGCCCCTCGTGCCCCTCGCGCGACTTCGCCGCCGTCCCACGCCCACGCCCTCGTCCATCCGGGCCGCCGTGGCCGCGGCCGGGATGGCGGCGGCGCTCGCCGCCTGCGCCCCGCACGGCCAGGAGCCCCAGGTGCGCGAGGAGGAGGAGATCTCCTTCCAGGCTCCGGCCGCGGTCATCCCCCACGGCCCGGCTCAAGAGGCCACCCCGGTGCCCCCGCCCCCGCCCGTGGCCGAGGACGAGCCCTGCGACTCGGTGAGGCCCTCCGAGTCGATCGGCGTCGACGCGGAGCCGGCCGTGCGCGGCAAGCTTCACCGCACCGCCGGCAAGCCGGTGATGCGCAAGACGGGCACGCGAGCCCGCATCGACCCGTTCGACGAGTAGGCCGGGCGTGCCGGCGGGAGAGCCCGGCCGCCGTGGCCCCTCGCCCGGGCTCAGGGCATGGGCACCGGGTTGTTCTGCAGCATCCGCACCCAGGTGTTCCGCCCCTGGCCGAGCACGGTCTCCTGGCCCACGATCGCCACCCGCGACTCGTCGTCGTTGATTGCGATGGCGAAGGCGTCGTCCTCGAGGTGGGCGCGGTCGTTGCCGTAGGAGTGGCTCCACCAGCGCAGGTTGACGTTGGGCTGGTAGCGAGCCGCCCAAATCTGGCCCTGCTCGCCCACCACCGTGATCGAGCCGGCCACGTACACGTCGCCTCCGCTGCCCACCGCCACGCCGAGGCCGAAGTCGAACGAGCCCCCGCTGTCGTACGAGGTGTTGCCCAGCACGCCGAAGTCGGGGTCATACTTGCCCAGCCACAGGTCGGGGGCGGTGCCGGCCTCGATGTCGACGCCGGTGAGCACCAGGTTGCCCTCTGCGTCGAGGGTCGCGTCGCGGAAGACCACCCCGCCGATCGTGTGGGTCCAGATCTCGTTGCCGTCGGCGTCGAGCTTGCGCACCCAGCCGTCGGCGTCGCCGTTGGACACCTCGATCCCGCCCACGTGGTAGATGTCGCCGGCCGCGTCGACCACCACCGCCTCGGAGGCATCGCTCAGCATCGCCTCGTCGTGGGCGAGGGTCCACAGCTCGTTGCCGTCGCCGTCGTAGCGGCGCAGCCACGCGTTCCACTCCTGGTCCACCTCGCGGACCGTGCCCGCCACCAGCACGTCACCCTCGGCGGTCACGGCCACGTGATCGCCGAAGTCGTCGTCGGCCCCCATCAGCCCCGTGTCGGGGCCGTCGTAGGTGTCGCTCCACACCACGCTGGGGCCGCTCAGCTCCAGGCGGATCACCAGCACGTCGCTGCCCTGATCGCTCTGCTCGCTGCCCACGATCATCAGGTCGCCGCTTGGGTGCCACGCCATCCGCTGCCCGAAGTCGTCGCCACCGAAGGCCCCGTCGTAGGTCCAGGTGAAGCCCTCGCTGCCGTCGGGCAGGTACTGCCGCAGCCACAGGTCGAAGCCGCCGCCGCCCACCTCCGACGAGCCCAGCACGTACAGGTTGCCCTCGCCGTCGAACAGCGCATCGCGGGCGAGGTCGTCCTCGCCGTCGTCGAAGGTCTGGGTCCACAGCTCCTCGTAGGGGATCGTGCAATTCGAGTAGCAGCCGTCGTCCTCGAGCATGTTCTCGTCGTCGCAGTCCTCACCGGGATCGACCACGCCATTGCCGCACGCCGCCCCCGGTCCCGAGGACTCCGAGCCCGTGCCGTCCGCGGACGTCGTCTCCATCGGGGCCTGCGTGCTCCCCTCGTCGGTGGCCGGCGAGGTGGTGGTCCCCGAGGAGTCTCCGCCCTCGCTGCCGGTAGAGCTGGAATCGTCGCCGCAGCCGAGCACGGCCACGCCGGTGAGCATCGTAAGGAAACACCTGCGCATGGGCCCACATTAGCAGCCCGGCGCTCGCGGCGAGGCGTGATAAGGTCCCGCCGCCCCGATCACCCCTGGAGGCTCGACATGCAGGGAACCATCCAGCTCCGGCTGGGCCATGGCACGGCCCAGCTCGCCGACAGCACGCCCCACCTGCTCATCGGTCGCGACGAGCAGTCCGTCAACCTCGTGACGCCCGACCCCAGCGTCTCGCGTCGGCACTGCGAGGTGTTCTTGCAGCACGGCAGCGCCTTCATCCGCGACCTGGGCTCCTCCAACGGCACCTGGGTGGACGGGACGCCGGTGAGCACCCAGCCGGTGGCGCTGCGGCCGGGCCAGCAGATCTTCGTGGGACACGTGCCGCTGCTGGTCGAGTGGGCCGGCGGCCCGCAGCAGGGGGCCACCGTGATGGGAGCCCTGCCCGCCGAACTGCTCGCCTTGATGAACCAGCGCAAGGCCCAGGCCGCGGTGCAGTACAGCACCCCCTCGGCCGCGCCCGCCACCCTGCAGGCGGGCCCCACCCAGGGCCCCTCGGCCGCGCAGCTCAGCTATCGCCGCCAGGGCTCCAACAACAACGGCGTGCTGCTCATCGCGCTGCCCGGCGACACCTTCACCAACGACAGCACCCTCGAGGGCTTCCTCGAGTTCACCGCCACCGACGCCGAGACCGTGCTCGAGATCACCGTCGACCTGGTGGAGGTGCACCGCAAGGGCGCCAAGAAGGGTCACAGCTGGGACCGCGTGATCGTCAAGAAGGGCCCCTGGAAGTGCCGCAAGGGCGACGTGGTGCCCTGCCCCTTCTCGCTGCGGATCCCCTCGGCCACCTCGATCTCCGACAAGGACGTGCACTGGGAGATCCGCGGCTACGTGGACATCAACTGGGCCTACGACATCGAGGTCGAGGTGCCGATCACCATGCGCAACAAGGACGTGGAGAAGATCCGCGACTGCCTGGGCGCGCTGGACTTCCGCGTGGTGGACCTGCAGAGCAAGCCGCTGGGCGAGGAGTTCCGCGGCAAGTTCCACCCGCCGGCGCAGCTCGCCAAGCGGGTGGGCATCGACGCGATCAACGTGACCCTGCAGTACCTGGGCACCAACATGAAGATCTTCCTCGAGGTCGACAAGACGGGCATGTTCTCCAAGGACAAGCGCACCGACTTCGTCATCGAGCTCGAGCGCCTGCGCGCCGCGGCGCCGCACGAGCTGAGCACCCTGTTGGGGGCCAACATCAACCGGCTGATGTCGCTGACCTGAGGGTCGGGGAGCCGTCACGCTGCCCATGCGCTTCCACGAGCGGACCCACGGGGTCTACTTCGACGATCTCGACGCCTTCGGGATCCTCCACAACGCCCGCTACCTGCTGCTGTTCGAGCACGCCATCGGCTCGTTCTGGCGGCACATGGGCTGGGGAGGGCCGCTGGACTTCAACGACAACCCCGACCAGTACCACCTGGTGCGCAGCAACCACATCGAGTACCTGCGCCCGGTCAAGGGCACGGGCGAGGTGCGGGTGCGGGTGTGGGTGGACAAGCTGGGCACGACCAGCCTCACCTTCGGGCTGCGGGTGATGCCGCTGGACGAGGACGTCGATCACGCGCGGGGGCAGCGGGTGATCGTGCGGGTGGACCCGAGCACGCAGCGGCCGGCGCCGTGGACGGAGAGCTTCCGCGAGCTGCTGGTGCCGTACCGCAAGGACCTCGAGGGCGGCGGGGGGTAGCCGCGGCGAGGCACGGGACCGAGATCGTCGCGCCGTGAACCCTCGGCGGGGCGGCTCGTTACCACCCTCGCCCGGGCCCGCGGTAACCACGGGCCGGGCACTTGTTTCTGCAACCGACGGAAATCGTGGAGGAACTTCGCCCGGGGGCGGCTGTCCGTCGACCCGACGGAGGTCCATCATGCTCAAGCTTCGCAAGCGCAAGGGGGACGAGGAGGTCGAGGCCAACCTCATCCCCGTGCTCAGCTGTCTGTTCCTGCTCATTCCCGCCCTGCTGCTCGCGATGGAGATCGCTCCCTTCACCGCGGTGCGGGTGGAGCCGCCCAAGTTCTGCGGCAACTGCAGCGCCGACAACGACGACAAGCCCCCCGAGCGCCTGCGCCTGCGGGTCACCGTGCGCGAGGACGGCTTCGTCGCGCGCTACGGTGCCACCTCGGAGTCCGAGCGCACCGTCGACATCCCCATGGGCGCCGACGGCAAGCACGACTTCGGAGCGCTCGAGGCCCGCGCGGCCGAGCTCAAGGAGCTGTTCCCCGACGACGCCCAGGTGACGCTCTCGGCCGAGAGCAACGTGGAGTACCAGACCCTGGTGCGCTCGATGGACGCCCTGCGCGGCCGCGAGTGCTCGCTCAAGGGGGCGCTCTACGGCGAGCACGAGCCCGACGGCTGCTACTTCTGGAGCGTGATCGTCGAGGGCAGCACGGTGTAGCGACCGGGAGGCCCTGGCTCGCGCGAGCCCCTCCGCCCATGCGTGGTGGGTGGGCTCGCGCGCTCAGGTGGAGGGGAGCTCGGCGGACCAGTCGAGCGGGTCGCCGCAGTGGAGCATGCGGGAGCCCTCGTAGGGGTTCATCACCTTGCCCTGCGGCTGCACCCACAGCCCGCCCTTGCCCCCGAAGGTCATGGGGCAGTGCACGATGGTGAGCCCGGCCTGCTGATCGGGGTGGGCCCGCAGGTACTCGATCATGCCGGTGCTCATGCGACGGAAGGTGGCTCGAGCGGCGGCGAGGTCCTGGTCCGCGAGGCGCGAGGCACCGGCGGCGAGGGCCTCGACGCCGGGCTGCCCCGCGCTAGCACGGGCCGCCTGGGCCACCTGGGGCGCGAGCTCGGCCAGGGGCTCCACGCCGTCGTGGGCCAGCGCGTCGCCGATGGCGAGGTAGGGCGAGAGCATGGTGCCGTCGTCGGTTCCCCGGCAGCCGACGATCGCCACCGTCGTCCCCAGCCACGCCCCGAGCCCCAGCCGCGTCGCGATCGCCATCGTGGGGCCGCAGTAGCACACGAGGCGGAGCCTCGGTAGCGAGCGGCGGGTCGCGCCGGGCTCGGAGGCCGTGATGGCTCCCCGCGTGGTGCTCGGCGCCGCGTGGGCACCCCTCACGACCCCTCGTCTCTCAGCCCTTGCGGCGCTTCTTCTTCGCGGCCTCGCGGGCGGGTCGCAGCGCCTTGCGGGCCTTCTTGATCGAGTCGGCGGCCAGCTCGTCGCCATCGGCGGCCTTGGCCTCGGCCTCGGCGAGCAGCTCCATCGCGCGCTCGCTCTGGTCGGCGCGGGCCAGGGCCACCGCCAGCGCGGCGGCGGCCTGCGGATGGCCGTCGAGACCGTCGTAGGCCGCCTGCAGGTGCTCGCGCGCCGCCTCGGCGTTGCCGGCCTCGCCCAGCATGATCACCCCCAGGTCGAGGCGGGCGCGGGGCGACAGCTCGCCCCGCTCGGCGAGGGCGCTCAGGTGGGTCCGGGCGCCCGCGCGATCGCCCGCGAGCAGCAGCGCCCGGGCCTGAGCCGCGACCAGCTCGGGATGATCGGGCTGCCCGATGATCCGCGCGGTGTCGGCGAGGGCCTGGGCCGCGGCCCGGCCGTCGCCCTTGGCGAGCTGCAGGCGGGCGCGCTGCAGGGTCACCCAGGCGTCGGGGGCGAAGGCGCTGATCAGCACGCGCTGGTCGAGCGAGGCCAGCTTGGCGTCGGCGTCCGCCGCGGTGGCGCGGCGGAAGGCCCCCTCGCCGCGCTCGATGATGAGGTCGGTGATGACGGGGATGAGCACGAAGCCGGCCACGCCCGCGATCAGCAGGCCGAACGAGACCGCGGGCCAGGGCATGGCCAGGCCCAGCAGCACCAGGGTGGAGGCGAACAACGTGCGGCTGATCCGGCCCAGGGTCGGGCGGCCGCTGCGAGACCACACCGCCTTGGGCAGCTCCACGTCGAGCAGGTCGGCACGGCGAACGAGGGTGCTCACGGCCGGCAGGAGATACCTCGTGTGCCGCCAGCGCCGCAATCACCCGGGGGTTGACAGGTTCGGGCGCCGCGCGAGCTAGACTACGCCCCGTGGTCCACATCGCCGCGGATCTCCCCCAGTTCCTCCAGCGTCGCGAGCTCGCGGCCTACGAGCAGCGCCTCGCGCGGACGGGCTACGCCTACGGGGTCGACCTGCGGCGCGCGGCATGGCTGGCGGGCTCGATGCTCGGCGATCCGCTGATGCGCTCGGTCGATCGCCGCTGGAGCCGCACCGTGCAGGCGCTCGAGGACGAGGCCGTGCTCCCGCAGCGCAAGGCGCCGCCGCTGCCGCTGCTCGAGGAGCTGGCCACCCTCATCACCATGCTGCGGGCGCCGCTGCCCACCGTCCGCATGCTGCGGCCCGAGGTCGCGGGGCAGTGGCCCGCGATCACCCCGCTGTCGACCACCAAGGGGGCGATCCACTGGCTGGTGATCGATCGCGATCGCCTGATGGCGATGCCCGACGACGAGCGGAGCTTCGTGCTCGCCTCGGCGCTGGGCCACCTGCAGTGCGAGCACGGGCCGATCTTCGCGGCTCACCTCATGGGGCACCTGGGCGGCGGGCTGCGATCGGTCCGCACGCTGATGCGCGCGTGGGCCAGGGTGGCGGTGTTCTCGGCCGATCGCGCGGGGCTGCTGGCCGTGCGCTCGCTCGACGCGGCCCTGCGGGCGGTGGAGCACGACGACGCCGACTCGGTCCCGTGGATGCCCCGCCGGCCGTCGCTGGACCTGCGCCGGCAGGCGCTCGAGGACTTCGACCGCTCGCAGCTCATGGTGCGACGCCGGGTGCTCAGCGATCCCGACGGCGGCGGCTGGACGCTGTCGCCCCCCGGCGCCGAGGAGGACCGGGGCTCGCTGGCCCGGCGGGTCCGCGGCGCGCTCGATCGCATGGGTCGAGTGGGCGACAAGCTCGAGGGCTTCGAGGCGGGCCCGCGCGAGCGCGAGGCCCGAGACGAGGCCGAGGCGGTGGCCAAGGCCCGGGCCGAGGCGGCCGAGGCGGTGGCCGCCGCCCGCGAGGCCGAGGCCGAGGCCGAGCGCGAGGCCGAGTCCTCGTCCCGAGGCCCCGGCCCGAAGGCGAGCGCCGAGCCCTCGCCGCCCGAGCCCCCGCCCATCGACGAGGAGCAGGCCAAGCGCCTGCGACAGGCGCTGAGCGACGCCTGGAGCCTCGCTCGCTGCGACGCCCGACTGACCCGGAGGCTGAGGCTTCTATGAGCACGAGCACCGACGGCGCCCCCGAGGCGCAGGCCCCCAGCGCCCCCCCGGCCGATGCCCGCGACGCCCTGCTGCGGCACGCCAAGACCCTGTGCGAGGTGGCGCAGGAGCTGGGCCTGCCCGACCTGGCCCGCACCATCGAGGCCGACACCCGGCGCCGGCTCGACGACCAGCGCGTGCGCGCGGTGGTGCTGGGCGAGATCAAGCAGGGCAAGAGCACCCTCATCAACGCGATCCTCGGCGACGATGCGCTGCCCACCGGGGTCACCCCCACCACGGGAGCGATCGCCACGGTGCGGGTGGGCAGCGAGCCGGGCACGTACCTGCATCGCGACGACGGGCGGCAGCCGCTGGCCCCCGAGCGCTTCGCGGCCCTGGCCACGGGGCGCGAGAAGCCCGAGGCCGACGCCAGCATCGAGCTGGTGGTGGGCGCGGGGGCGCTGCCGCCCACGCTCGAGCTCATCGACACCCCCGGCATGAACGACATGGAGCGGGTGCGCGGCGCGATCAGCCGGGGCGAGCTGCCGCGGGCCGACGTGCTGGTGCTGGTGCTCGACGCCACCCAGCTGCTCAACCGCACCGAGCAGGCGTTCCTGCGCGACGCGGTGGCGGCGGTGGGCGGCCTGGGCGGCTCCGGGGCGCGCCTGCTGCTGGCGATCAACCGCATCGACCTGGTCGACGAGGCCGACCGCCCGCTGCTGGTCGAGTACCTGCAGCGCGAGGTCTCGGCCATCGCGGGCAAGGACGGCGAGGCGGCGGTGGAGATCTTCCAGACCGACGCTCGCGGGGCGCTGCGGCGGCCCGACGAGGACTCGGCCGGGGTCGCCGGGGTCCGGGCGCTGCGGCGCCGCCTGGTGGAGCTCGCCGAGGGCCACGCCGACGTGCTGCCGGCCCGGGCCCGCGCCGCGCTGGCCCGTCATGCCACCCTGCTCGCCCACAACGCGTCGATCGCCGCGCGGGCCCTCACCCTCGAGGAGCTGGCCCTGCGCCGGGAGATCCGGGCGATCGAGCGCGAGCTGCTCGACCACGAGTCCGACCTGGTGGTGCTGCGCGAGCAGCTCGCCGACGGCAAGGCCAAGATCCGCACGGCCAGCGAGGCTCGCATCGACCGCTTCCGCGAGGACCTGCGGGCCAGCACCCTCGCGTGCATCGAGCAGTCCAACCTGCGCGTGCTGTCGCACCACCTGCCGGGGTCGCTGCACGATGCCTTCCTCGCGTTCGCCCGCGAGGAGAGCGAGCGCCTGCGCAGCGAGCTCGACGAGCTCACGCGGCTCGCGATCCGCACCCACGGCGAGCAGGCGCGCCGACGGCTGTTCCAGGCCACCATGCGCCTGGGCTTTCGGGGGCCGCCGATCTACGTGGAGCCGCCCTCGGTGGTGCTCGAGGTGGGGCTGGTCGCCATCGGGGTGGCCGGCACCGCGGTGATGTACTTCGGCAGCATGGCGGCCGGCATCGCGATGACGGTGGTGGGCCCGCTGGCCACGGTGTTCCTGCGCGAGAAGTCGCTGCGGGAGGCCCGGGCGCGGGCCAAGGACGAGCTGCCCGGCGCGCTCGAGCGCACGGGCGAGGCCCTGCGCGACAGCATCCGCGCCGTCATCGATCAGCACGTGGCCGCGGTGGAGGAGCACCTGGTGCTCGCCAACGTGGCGCTGGGCCGTCAGCTCGTGGGCGTGCTCGAGCGGGTTCGCGACCAGCTCGGGCCCGACGACGGCGAGGGGGCTCCGCTGCGCCGACACCAGGCCCAGGAGCACATGCTCGCGCTCGAGCGCACCCTCTACCGCATGCGGCAGGAGCTGCGCGAGGGCGACTGACGAGGGCCGGCCGTCGATCGATCGACGACCGAGGCCGGCCCCTCACCCGCGGCGGCGCGCCGCGAGGTGCGACCCGAGGCGCGCACCCCATCGAGGGGCTCGCGGTGCGCCACGGGATGTGGCACCTTGAGTGCATGGGGGAAGAAGAGGAGCCGGTACGAGCACCCGGGGAGCGAAGCGGTCCGCCCTCGAGCCGTGAGCACCACGAGAAGGCGTACATGAGCGAGCTCGGTCATCGCCTGCGACACCTTCGCGAGGAGCGAGGCATGACGCAGCAGGTGGTGGCGCAGGCGGCCGGCATCGCGACCGACATGGTGTCGCGGCTCGAGAACGGTCACTACAGCAGCCCGGGCCTGCGCACGCTGCTGCGGATCGCCGAGGGCATGGGGCTCACCGTCTCCACGCTGCTGCCCGACGTGCCCAGCCTCGACCAGGCCAGCCCCGAGGCCAACCTCCGCGCGCGCCTCAACACGCTGCTGCACCGGGTCGACCTCGACGACCTCGAGCTCATCGTGGAGATCGCCGGCACGATCGTCGCGCGTCGCCGCCACTAGTCGCGGCCCGCCCGTACGCGGGTGCCGGTCTCACCGCGCCGCGGACCCGGGCCGCCGCCACGACGAAGGGCCAGCCGGTCGTCCCGGCTGGCCCCTTCGCATTCGGACCGGTGCCCTCGCGGCCTAGAAGCGGCCCGACCACACCAGCCCGCCCCCGCCGCGGAACGCCGCCGGGGTGGGGATGAGGGCGGTCTTCTTGTCGCCCTCGGGGGTCCAGCGCTCCCACTTCTTGTAGCGCAGGTGGTAGCCCACGCCGACCGCGAGCAGCATGGTGCCGGTGAGCAGGGTGGCCACGCCCATCGGGATCAGGAAGTCGTCCTGGTTCTGCAGGCGGCACTGCAGGGGGCCGTCGATGCTGCAGTGGCGGGTCATGAGCCCGAAGGTGATCGTCATGGCCAGGCCGGCGCCCGCCGCCGAGCCGCCGGCGATCATCATGCCCTTGCCCTTGGCCGGCTTGTTGGCGATGCGCGGCTCGGGCGGACGGTCGTCCTCCTCGGGGAGGTACGAGCTGTCGGACTTGGCGGCCTCTGCCTCGGCCGCGGCGGCAGCCTCTGCCTCGGCCGCGGCGGCGGCCTCTGCCTCGGCCGCGGCGGCAGCCTCTGCCTCGGCCGCGGCGGCAGCCTCTGCCTCGGCCGCGGCGGCGGCCTCTGCCTCCTCTTCGGTCAGCTCGCCCTCGGCGGGCTCGCCTTCCTCGCCCTCGGCGGCCTCGCCCTCGGCGGCCTCCTCGTCGGAGGGCTCCTCGCCTTCGGCTTCCTCGTCCTCGGGAGCGTCCTCGGCGGTCTCGTCGGCCGCGGCATCGTCCGCCTTGGGAGCGGCGAGCGCGTCGTGGACCGGTGCGAGGGCGAGCGTGGCGGCGACGAGCGAGGAAACGATCGGGGTGCTGGTGCGCATGGACAACGCCTCGGGAACGTTGGGCAGGTGCGGAGTATCGTACACCCGCGCACGGCTCCACAAGCCCGCAGGGGCCGTTCGACGACCCGCGGGGACGCGCGCCCCCGCGGCCGCGCCGAGCGGCCCGCGGCATGACGATGGAGCCCACGGGCTCCCACGGGGATGGATCGATGCGACGCGGGGGCGGCGGCTGCTAGACTGGGGCCGAGTCGCTGCCCCGATGCCCATGCTCGCCGACATCGACGATCCGCCTCGCTCGCGCCTGCCGGGCCTGGTGATCGGTGGGTTGCTCGCGCTGCCGCTCGCGGGCGTGGTGCTGGTGTGGCTCTTGCCGACCCTGGTCGAGGCGGTGCTCGGCGGCTCGCAGAGCTTCGACGACCGCCTGGCCCTCGAGACCGCCTACATGGACGCGGTATGCACGCAGGCGATCGAGCTGCCTCGCGACGAGGGCCTGTGCGAGTGCGTGCTGGCCACCGAGCACCCGGGGATCGACTGCCAGGCTCCGTTCCTGCAGTGGTCGCTCGATCGCCAGATGGAGCACTGCGCCGATCCCGACGCCAAGAAGGAAGCGCTGTCCTTCTGCACCTGCGTGGATGCGGTCAACACCAGCGTGGTGGAGGCCCCCGACCAAGAGGCGGCCCAGACCGCGGCCCAGGCCTATCGCAACTGCCAAGAGCTGCCCGACGCGGTCTACCTGCCCACCGTGGAGGCGCTGCTGGGGGTCGAGCCCGCCGCCGCGCCCAGCCCGTAGCGCACCCGCCAGACCCGCTGGCCGCGGGCCAGGGTGGTGTCCTCGCGTCGCGACTGGGCGGGGAAGGGGTTGCCCCGCCAAAAGCCCCACGGCCCGGCCAGGTTGCGCAGGCCCAGCGGCTCGGCCGAGGGATCCTCGATCTCCGCCATCGCCTCCAGGGCCACCTCGTACACGTCGCTGGCGAGGTGCAGCTCGCCGCCGGGTCGGAGCTGCTGGCAGATCACCTCCAGCATCCACGGGTCGATCACCCGGCGCTTGTGGTGCTTGGCCTTGAACCACGGATCGGGGAACAGCAAGTGGAAGGCATCGACCGAGCGCGGCGCGAACACCCGGTCGAGGTCCACGTTGAGGTTGACGTAGGCGAAGGCGAGGTTGCGCGGCCCCTCGGCTCGCGCCCGCGCCTGGTTTTGCGCCACCACCTTGTCGCGGATCTCCAGGCCCACCACGAAGCGCTCGGGGCACGCCCGCGCGAGCTGGAACGAGAACTGCCCGTCCGCGCAGCCGAGCTCGACCTCCACCCGTGGATCGCCACCCAGCCCCGCGGGCGGGTGCACCGGCTGGGCGCGCGGTTCCATGTAGCGGACGCCCAGCGGGTTGACGTGTTGACGTACCCGGCGTGGCACGGCTCGCGGAGGGTACGTTGGAGGCGGCGCTCGGAAAACCCCAGCCCGGCCTACGGAAAAACCCTGGTCCGACATGGGCCCACGTCGGGCGCAGGGTTCGCTGGCCCCCGAGGGCCGAGCCTCGCTACCCTTGCAGCGTGTCAGACCCGGGGCAGCAGTCGTCGACCCCCGAGCAGCGAGCGCGTCAGGCCGAGGCCCAGCGCGAGGTGCTGCTCGAGGCGCTCGAGATCTTCACGCATGATCTGAGCAACCCGCTGCAGAGCCTGATCGTGCTCGCGGAGCTGGCGATGGACGACGCCCCGCCGGGCACCGAGGAGCACGAGCGCAACAAGCAGAGCCTCGAGGCGGCCGAGCGCATGAGGACCCTGGTGCAGGGCCTGGCCGGGCTCACCCGCAGCGTGGATGGCCCGCGCAACACCTCGGCGGTGGTCGATCGCTTCGAGTCGGTGCTCTCGCGCCGCTGGGAGCGTCACTCGGTGCGGCTGTCGATCGATCTCGGTCCCATCGAGCGCGCGCCCACGCCGGCCACCCTCGAGACCGTGCTGCTCAGCCTCGGCCTCGCCGCCGTGGCGGCCGCCGGCGACCGCAACCACCCGCGCTACGACCTCAGCCTGCGGGGCATCGCCCAGGAGGGCCCGCTGTCGTGCGCCCTCGAGCTCACCCTCGCCGGGCACAACGCCGGCGGCTCGGGGGCCCCGGTGGAGCTCAGCCGCTCGCACATCGAGCGCACCATGCAGCTCGTCGACGGCAACCCCTCGATGCGCCTGCGCGAGGACGCCGAGACGATCCTGCTCGAGTTCGCTCCGGAGCCGAGGCGGCAATGAGCCCCACGGGGCCGGACGGTGCACCGGGGCTCACCGGTCACCTCCACCCCACGGGCGTGGTGCTGCTGGTCGAGGACGACCAGCTCGTGGCCAACGCCCTGCGCCTGCTGCTGGTGCGGGCGGGCTACGAGGTGCGCATCACCACCGACGTGCACGAGGCGCTGCCCGCCTTCGAGTCGCAGCCCTTCGACGTGGTGGTCACCGACCTGCTGATGCCCGGCGGCACCGGCCTCGACCTGCTCAAGGAGATCGAGCAGCGCGACCCCGAGGTGCCGGTGGTGATCGTCACCGCCGACCACAGCGTGCAGGCGGCGGCCGAGGCCGTGCGCGAGCACGCCTTCGACTACCTCACCAAGCCGGTCAAGCGCGAGCGCCTGCTCGACACGGTGGCGCGCGCGGTGGAGGCCCGGCGCACCAAGCAGCTCCGCCAGCACGAGCAGCAGCGGCTCCGCGAGGAGCACCGCCAGCTCTCCATCCGTCACCAGCGCACGGCGATGCTGCTGTCGGTCCTGTACAACCGGGCGGCCGAGGGCATCATCGTGGCCGACCCCGAGGGGCGGGTGGTCGACGTCAGCGAGAGCTTCGTCAACCTCGTGGGCAAGCCACTGTACGCCCTGCTCGACACCGACCTGCGCCAGTGGTTCGAGCCGCACCCCACCGGCGGCGACGTGCAGGACCGGGTGATCGAGATGGCCGACGGCGACGAGGCCGAGGCCCACTGGCGCGGCGAGGTGACCGTGCGCTCGGGCCAGCGCCAGATCCCCGCCCGCATGAGCCTGTCGCTGTGCGAGAGCCCCGAGGACGAGGACCACGGCCCCACCCGCTACGTGATCGGCCTGGTGTACTTCGAGCAGAGCCACGAGGAGCTCAGCCAGCGCCTGCAGCAGGCCGACCGCCTGGCCACCGTGGGCCTGCTCGCCGGCAGCGCGGCCCACGAGATCAAGAACGAGCTCGGCCCCCTGGTGGGCTACCTGAGCATGCTCGAGAGCGCCGACCCCACCGAGTCGGGGATGATCGGCATCATGCGCGAGAGCGTGCGTCGCATCCGCGAGCACGTGGAGGAGATCCTCGAGCCCCTGCGCCCGCGCGTGCGCACCCGCGGCGCGGTGGTGGTGCGCGAGTCGGTCGAGGAGATCCTCAAGCTGCTGCGCCGCGCCGGTCGGCTGCGCCGCATGAAGGTCTCGCTCTCGGCCCCCGAGGGCGAGGACGTGGTGGTGCACGCCGACAAGGACGAGGTGCACCAGATCGCGATCAACCTGATCGTCAACGCCATCGACGCGCTGGGCGACGGCGGCGGCGGCGATCGGGGCTCGGTGGAGATCGAGATCGATCGCGAGGGAGACTTCGGCATGCTGCGGGTGCGCGACGACGGCTCGGGCATCCCCGAGGACCTGCGCGGCAAGGTGTTCGAGCCGTTCTTCACCACCAAGGGCAGCGCGGGCACCGGCCTGGGCCTGCCCGTGGTGCACGACATCGTGCGCAGCCTACGGGGGCGGGTGGTGCTCGACTGCCCCGCGCAGGGCGGGACGATCGTCACCGTGCACCTGCCGCGGTATCGGGGCTGAGGGGCGTGGGTCAGGGCGTGGCCGAGGGCTACACCACCACGTAGCCGTAGAGCTGGTCGCCGGTGCCCACGCTCACGGTCACCGCCTCGTCGAGCTGGCGCACCAGGTACTCCTCGCGGGCGCCGCGGCCCGAGGCCCGCGGCAGGCGGTAGAGCACCTCGAAGCGCACCGGGCTCATCGTCTTCTTGATCCGGCGCAGGATCGCCTCGCGGTCCTCGCCGTTGCGGACGTGACGGCCCACGGTGCGCTCGAGCGAGTGCAGCAGGTCGAGCAGCAGGATGTCGCCGCTCATGGGCACGCGGTCGCCCACCTCCTTGCTCGAGGTCAGCGCGGCGCGCCAGACCGCGGGGCCGCCCTCGTCGATCATCAGCTCGAAGCGGTGCTCGACCACGGTGTGGCCGGGGCAGTAGAGGCTGAGGTCGTCGATGCCCTTGGCGTAGTACATCAGCGAGTCGCCCAGCTCGCGCAGGCCGCTGTACAGCGAGAACTCGTTGCGAGAGTGTCGCTCCTCGTCGTCGAGGCGGCTGGGCAGGGCCAGGCCCGCGCTCATGCTCAGGCGGCCCGCGTCCACCTGGCCGGCGAGGCGGAAGCGCAGGAAGCTCAGCAGGTCGACCACCACCTGCTGGCAGATGAACACGATCTCCTTGTCGTTGCCCTCGTCGCGGCCCAGGAACACCAGGCCGAACTCGTCGCCGCCGTAGTGCAGGGGCAGCAGGCGCAGCGCCTTGCGACGCCGGGTCTTGGAGAGCTCGGTGGCCGCGTACTGCTCGGCGTCGATCTTGGCCTTCTCCTGCTCCACGAACTGCAGCGCCGAGTAGCGGTTGCCCAGCATGCCCGGGCGGTGGGCGGCGACCACCAGGCCCTCCATCACCGACTCGAGCACGCGGTCGCCCACCTTGTGGCCGTAGATGTCGTTGATCTCGCGGAAGCCGTCGAGGTTGAGGAAGGCCACCGCCTGCACCCGCTGGCCGCCGGTGAGGTAGCGATCGATCCGCTGGTGACGCTGCTCGATGTAGATGAGCCGGGTCTTGCGGTCGCGGTAGTCCTTGTCCTGGCGGTGATCGGGCAGCAGGTCGGGCAGCCGGCACAGGCGGTCGGCGATGGCCCGGATGAGCAGCACGTTGGCCGACTGGAAGAAGGTGCGCTGGGTCGAGAACAGCACGAACACGCCCTCGACCTCCTCGCGGCGCATCAGGGGGAAGAAGCCGCAGCTGCCCTGGTGCTTGATGCGCTGGAAGTAGTTGCGCAGCATCGAGCGCGCGGCCCGGGGGGTGACCGGCGAGGCCTCGTCGTCGCCGCCGTAGCGCCCGCTTTGGCCGGACGACTCCTCCTCGATGCCGAGCTGGGTGATGCGCTGCCGCAGGTCCTCCACCAGCGACATGATGTAGGGCCCGTCGCTGCGACCCGAGGGGAAGATGAGCGGCTGGTGCTCGCGCCCGAGCACCTCGTAGACGAAGCCGATGAGCGAGCCGTCGTTGTGATCGATGGGGATGCTGGTCAGCGGGTTGTCGTACTGGTGGTCGGCGATCGCGGTGGCCGGCACCTTGAGCTCGTCGGTCGCGTCCATCAGCACGAGGCGGTTCTCGTCCTTGATGTACAGCGCGCACACGTGGGCGGGGATCGACGGCCCCTTGCCCTCGGAGGGCTCCGCGGCGCCCACGGGCTGGCCGATCCGCAGGAACCAGCGCGCGATGTCCTCGAAGAACGCGAGGCTGTCGGGGGGCCCGCTGGTGCGGACGATCTCGCCGGTGAAGCGGCGCTCGAGGGCACCGAGCACCTCGCGGTCGTAGCGGGCCTGGCGGTAGGCGGCCATGGCCTCGGTGAGGCGCTGCAGCAGGGCGCGGCTGTGGGCCCGGGCCGAGGTCGACAGCTCGTCGGGCACGCTGGCCTGGCCGTTGGCGTCGTAGAGCGTGACCACGCCGATGCGCTCGGGCGCGTCCGCATCGCCTACGCACAGGTCGGCCTCCCAGAACGCCGCGCGCGCGGGGACGGTGATGTCGAGGTCCCGGATCACGCAGTCCCAGCGCGGGTGGGTCCCCTCGTCGGTGAAGCGCAGGAAGGTCAGCGAGCGCAGCGGGGCGTCGCGGAGCTGCTCCGAGGTGGAGGCGTAGAACACCATGCTCTGGTCGCTGCCGTCGGCCTCGACCGACGACGAGAGCAGCTCGACCAGCTCGTTGCCCGAGAACGGGCACAGCCACACGCGGTAGCTGGGCACGCCCACCGCGGCGCGCAGCTCGTCGCAGGCGGCGATGATCTCGGCGCGGTGACGCTCCATCAGGGCGTCGGTGGCTTCGAAGCTTCCTTGGTATCGTTCGTCGACCATGGTTCCTCAGCTCTCGAACAGGTAGGCCATGTCCTCGAGGCGGTTGCCCTTGCCGTCGTGCACGGCGAAGCGGCCCCCGCTCCAGATCGCCGCCCCCCCGAAGCGACCCCCCTTGTCCACCGCGTAGAATTTCACGTCGAAGTCGGGTCGTCCGTCGGGACGGCGCAGCCGCGCCACCCGGGTCGCCTCCACGATGCGGCGGCACGCCATCAGGCAGGCGTCGACCGGCGCCTTGCCCTGGCGCAGCCCCTCCACCACCGTCGCGCTGCCGCAGGTGACGATGTTGGCCTCGCCGCGCCCGGTCGAGCCCGCCGCGCCCACCTCGTTGTCCACGAACAGCCCCGCCCCCACCAGCGGGCTGTCGCCCACCCGCCCGGGGATCTTGAAGGCCAGGCCGGAGGTCGTGGTCACCCCCGCGAGGTTGCCCTGGCCGTCCACCGCGTCGCAATTGATCGTCCCCGTGATGCCGAACATCTCCTTGGCGCGGGGCGGCAGCTCGGCCGGATCGGGGGGCAGCCAGTCGTCCTGGTCCGAGAGCGTCGACTTCCAGTAGAGCCAGATCTTGCGCGCCTCGTCGGTCAGCAGCTCCTGCTCGGGGAAGCCGTGCGCCCGCGCGAAGCGACGAGCCCCCTCGCCCACCAGCAGCGCATGGTCGGTGTAGCGCATCACCCGGAGGGCCACCTGCGAGGGGTTCTTGATCCCGCGTAGGGCCGCCACCGCGCCCGCCAGGCCGGTGGCGCCGTCCATCACCGAGGCGTCGAGCTCGACCACGCCCTCCTCGTTGGGCAGGCCGCCCAGCCCCACGCTGTGATCGCTGGGGTCGTCCTCGACCAGCGTCACCCCGGCCACCACCGCGTCGGCCACCTCGCTGCCGCCCAGCAGCTCCTCCATCACCCGCGCGGTGCAGTGCGGGAAGCCGTTGGCCGAGGCCACCACCACCGGATGCGGCGGATGCTTGGCGCGTGGCCGCTCCTTGGGAGCCGTGGCGCCGCCCGGGCGCGTGGCCAGGCACCCGGTACCCAGCACGGCCGACGAGCGGACCAGGAAGCTTCTGCGCTTGAGGCGACGGCGGCGCATGGCACGAGGCTACTCGCCCGCCCCCTGGGGGAGGGAGCGGTGAGCGCGGATTCGCTTCATTGTCCCATCATCGGCGCAGATCGTTGTGTCCCGGGAACCCAAAGCGCCGAGAACGGCGTTTGGGCCGCAGGATTCGCCCACCCGAGGGACGCCCGGGGCCCGGCCGGCGCACGCCCGCGCCGCCATGCCCCATCCCCGCGGATTCTCGCGGCCCGGGGTCCTGCAGGGCCATCGAGCTCGAGCGCCGGGACGCTCCACCATTGCAACCGGGGTCCGAAGCATGCGTCCCTGCGGGGCATGGGTGCACCCGCGCGATTGCTGGCCGCCTCGCTGCTCGCCTGGACCGCCTGTGGCGAGGACGCTCCGCCGCCCGCCGAGGCGCCGCCCGCCGAGGCGCCGACCCCCGAGGCTCCGCCGCCCGACCTGGGCCCCGCGACGGCCGAGCCCGAGCGCCCCGACGAGGTGACCTGCATCGAGTTCGTCGATCACATGGAGGTGGTGGTGGCGCAGTCGCTGGGGGTGCCGGTCAAGAACCTGTTCACCGAGGGCGAGCGTCGCAGCGCGGTGGAGCACTGCAAGCGCTACGCCCACCCCAACGTGCTCCGCTGCGGCCGCGACGTGCAGGTGCTGCCCTACCTGCAGTCGTGCCTGTTCTTCACCGCGCTGCCCCGCCCCGAGGTGGAGCACCCCTCGCGCGAGGCCTGCGAGGCCTACTCCCGCCACGTGGGCGACGTCACCTCGGTGCTGCAGACGCGGACGATGGGCATGGCCCCCGCCGCTCCCACCGCGCGGCAGCAGGATCGCGACCTTCGGACCTGCCTGGAGGACTTCACCCCCGAGGAGGTGGAGTGCGGCACCGAGGCCGGCTCGCAGCTCGCCCTGTTCTCCTGCTTCAGCCCCTACCACAGCGAGCACTCCCGCTGGGTGACGGCCGAGGAGTGCGAGGTCTACGGCGACCACATGATGAGCGTGATCAGCAGCTACCTGATGGCGCCCTACCCCAAGCCGGTGGCGGCCGACCTCGCCCTGCAGCAGAGCGGCCTGGCCGTGTATGCCCAGCCCGCGCTGCAGCGCTTCCAGCTCGTGAACCTGTGCCACACCCTCGATCGCGAGCTGATGGAGTGCCACGCCAAGGCCGCGACCGCAGCCGACCTCGCCCAGTGCGTGCCATAGGCCGATTCCACCAGCATCGTCGATCCCCAGGTCACCAAGGCCCTGCGCTCCGCGTCCGACCCGTAGCCTCGGTCGTGTTGCTCAGCGGTCGCGCAGGCCGAGGGTGCTCCTCGGCCATGAAGAGCTCGTCGAGCTGCGGGGGCCGGGCCGAGCTGCCGGCCAGCATGGCGTGGACCCGTCCGCGGTGGTGGATCTGGTGCTGGAGCAGGTGGAGCCTCGTCGAGGGCGGCGCAGGCCGCATGAAGGCGATGGTTGACCCAGCAGGAGCTCGAGCGATCCCATCGCGCCCGCGGGCTACCCCAGCACGCCCGGCAGCGGGCCGCTGTTGGTGTCCCCGAAGCCGCCGACCTGCTCGCCCATGGCGTGGGCGATCGCGGCGAGCAGCCCCGCGTGACGGTCACCGCCGAAGTCGAGCAGCCGCCCCGGGTTGATCGCACCGCCGCCCCGACCGGCGAGCACGAAGGGCATGTTGTCGTGCATGTGGGTGTTGCCGTCGCAGACCTCGGTGCACAGCAGCAGCACCGAGGTGTCGAGCATGCTGCCGCCGCCCAGCGGGTCGGGGGTGTCGACCAGGCGCTGCAGCAGGTAGGTGAACTGGGACACCCAGTACTGGTTCTGCTGCACGTAGGCGTCGTAGAGCACGTTGCCGGGGGCGTGGCTGGGGCCGTAGTGCGAGGCCTGGTGGCTGCGGATGTCGTAGCCCGGGTCGTACATGGGGGTGCCCGGGAACTGGCTCATCAGCAGGTCGCTGGTGTGGTGGCTGTTCTGCAGCACGCCCACCCGGCTCAGGCCGCAGGACATGGCCAGCACCATCAGGTCGATCTGGGCCCGCAGCACGGCCGGGAAGGCGGTGGGATCGTACTGGTTGCCGGCGCCGGGCAGGCCGGTGGTGTCCAGGCCGGGGCTGTCGCAGGTGGGCAGCTCGCCGACGCTCTTGATCCGATCCTCCACCTCGCGCAGCGACTCGAGGTGCAGGTCGAGCTTGGCCTTGTCCACGTCGCCGAGCTGCGCACGCAGGCGGTTCATGTCGTCGAGCACGGCGTCGATGACGGTGACCTGCTTGGGATCGGGGCCGGTGGGCTGGCCGCCGCCCGGCATGAAGTCGCCGAACAGCAGGTCGAAGGCGGCCACCGGATCGTCCTGCGGCGCGATCGAGTTGCCGGGGCTCACGTAGGAGATGAAGGCGTCGCTCGAGGGGTTGTTCTGGCTCGCCATCGCCCCCAGGTACAGGTGGCGGTAGGGAGCGTCGTTGCCCGCGGTGCGGGCCAGGAGCTGATCGATGGACTCGCTGTTGCCGTAGTCGGCCCCGGTGAGCAGCTTGCGGGCGCCGCCGGGGTGGTTGCCGGTGTCGGTGGGTCCCATCGACAGGCCGTTGAAGAACAGGCACTCGTCGGCCAGGGCGCCCAGCGGCTCGAGCATGGGACCCAGCGTGAAGTTGGTGCCGCCGCCGGTGCAGTGCCACTGGCTGGGCTGGCCGTCCTGGCTGGGCCCCACCACGCCGTTGGGGAAGTAGAAGACGATGAAGCGCTCGGCCACGCCGTTGGCGGCGCGGGCCCGCCCCGGCTGCAGCAGCTCGAAGAAGGGCAGGGCGAGGCCGGCCCCGGCCACGGTGGAGACGAAGCGTCGACGAGAGATGGCTGGAAGTCGCATGGCTCGGCTCTCCTTTCCTACTGGCGGTACCGGAACTCCGGCGCGGTGAGGGTGGCGATCACGAGGCTCACGATGTCGTGCTCGGCCTCGGCAAAGTGCTCGGTGAGGGTCTGCAGGGCGCAGTCGTCGGCCTCGGTCTCGAGCCGGCCGTGGGTGAAGCGGAAGTAGTGGCGGGCGAAGCAATCGGGCGCGGCCTGGGTGCCGGCGAGGATCGCCCCGAGCTCGGGCACGCTGCCGAAGGGGACCACCTGGCCGTCGCCGAGCTCCTCGAGCCCGTTGAGCTGGGCGCTGGCGTCGACGGGCTGGCCCGCGTCCTGCTCGCGCCAGGCCCCCACCGGATCGAAGTGCTCGAAGCCGAAGCCCACCGGGTCGATGTAGGTGTGGCAGCCGCGGCACACGGGATCGTCCATGTGCTGCTCGAAGCGCTCGCGGGTGGTGGCCGTGGGATCGACCTCGGGCACGTTGCCGGCGTTGGGCGGCGGGGGGGGCAGCTCCTGGCACAGCAGGGCCCGCCGCACGAACAGGCCGCGGCGCACGGGGGAGGTCTGGTCGGAGTAGGCCTCGGTGCCGAGCATGGAGATCTGACCGAGCAGGCCGGCGCGCTCGGGCGGCAGGGCGACCTGGTCGAAGGGCTGCGCGGGCGCGGGCAGGCCGTAGAGCGCGGCCAGGCCGGCGTCGATGAAGGCATAGTCGGCGGTGAGCAGCTCCTCGTAGCGCCCGCTGCCGTCGAAGGTCACGTGGGCCACCAGGCGCTTGGTCTCCTCGAGCGCCGCCTCGCGCACGGCCGAGTCGAAGCCGGGGAACTGCCCGGTGTTCTTGTCCACGGTGAGGATGGGCTCGACCCCCAGCCACTGCACGGCGAAGGTGCCGACCAGCTCGCGCGCGCGGGGATCGTCGAGCAGTCGCCGCACCTGGATCTCCAGGCCGTCGACGGTGTCGAGCTCGCCGGCCGCGGCCGCGTCGAGCAGCGCGTCGTCGGGCGTGGTGCCCCACAGGCCGTAGGAGAGCGCGGCCGCCATCTCGTAGCTGGTGAGGCGGAAGCGATCGCCGTCGGCCTCGCCCACCTCGAAGCGGTACAAGAAGTAGGGCGAGGCCAGCATCGACTGCAGGGCCACCGAGACGCCCTCGTCGAAGCTCGGCTCGCCGCGCACGAGGTCGGCGACCTTGCTCACCTCGTCATCGCTCAGCGGGCGCCGGAAGATCCGCCGTCCCACCTCACGGGCGAGCTGCTCGGCGCAGGCCGATCCGTCGCCCTCGGGCGCGCACGGCATCCAGGCGGGCTCGGCCAGGGCGACGCTCGCCACCGCCTCGGCCGCCCGCATGAGCTGATCGGCGTGCACCGAGGTGACCAGCCCCGCCCCCGCGTTGTTGTCGAAGGCGTAGCCGCCGGGGCGGCTCTCGAGCGGCAGGTCGTCGGTGAAGCGCAGCGGGTGGGGCGGCACCTCCTCGCTGACCGTCTGCACGTCGAGCACCGAGTTGCTGCCCCCGAAGCCGTCGTCGGCGGTCTGCGGGTTGGTGGGATCGGCAATCCACTGGCTGTCGTCGATGACCAGCTTGTACTGGTGCTGCCCCGCCGGGATGTCGAAGGTGCCCGACCAGGTACCCGAGCCCGCGTCGTAGCTCAGCGGCCAGCCGCCGTCGGCGATGGTGCCGGGCCAGTTGTTGAAGCCGCCCGCGAGGTGCACCGTGGTCCAGCCGGCCTGCCCGGGGATCTCGAAGCTGGTGGGCAGCACCGCCTGCACCATGCAGGCCCCGCTCGTGCACGAGGCCCCCGCGGGACACTGCGCGTCCTCGGAGCAGCTCTCGGGATCGACCAGGCCGAACAGGTCGTGCACGGTCGCGTCGTACTCCCGCCGGGTGAGCAGCCGTAGCTGCCGCGGGGCCCTCGACTCCGGGCACAGCTCCACGCCGTCGGAGTCCGAGTCGCCGTCGGTCGGGCCGTCGCCCGAGGCCGTGCCGTCGGTGTCCGAGTCGGTGCCTCCGCCCGCCTCTCCCCGATCGCGACAGCCACCCGCCAGGGCCAGACACGTCATCGCCACCCACAAGACCGAGCCCCCGCCAGTCGAAGCCATGGTCGGGGACTATCCCACAATCCACCGGAGAAGCGTCCGGGCTCGCGTCTCAAACCGGTGACAACGACCGCGCAGGAGCTGCGCGCATCATCCCGGGATCTCGTGCCGCTCCCTGAATTCGCCGGCCGAGCACCCCCTAGGGCCCCGATTCGCTTTCTTCTTGAAAACGAAATCCGATTTCATTATCAGATCGGTATGAAGCAGATCGCGCTTGGTGCGCTGATCGCGGCACCCTTGGCCTGCACGCCGCCGGACTCGAGCGACGAGCCGCGGTGGGTCGTCGACGACGCCTTCGGCGTGCCGCTGGCAGATCTCGATCCGCAGTGGCGAGCCCGCTTCGACTCGGGCGACGTCGCGTTCGAGCTGCCGTTTCGAGAGGCGGACGGGCTGGGCCCGGTCTACATCCGGCAGTCCTGCGCGGGCTGTCACGGCGACGACGTGCGCGGCCCGGGGGCGGTGACCAAGATGGCGCCCGTCGACGCGGGCGTGATGCTGCCGCACGGCAATTCCCAGCGCCCCTACGTGGCCGCCGGAGCCGTGCAGCCGGTGACGGTGCCCGACGGCGTCGAGGTGATCCTCTCGCGTCGGCTGGGCCCGCCGGTGCTGGGCATGGGCTACCTCGAGGCGATCGACGAGGCCGAGCTGGTGCGCGTGGCCGCCGAGCAGGCGGCGCGCGACGACGGGGTGGCCGGCGTGCTGCACCGCGTGCCCTGGCAGTCGCAGGAGAACCCGGACCGCCGCTTCCACGCCTACGCCCCCGGCGACGAGGAGCTCGTGGGTCGCTTCGGGCTCAAGGCCCGCATCGCCACCCTCGACGAGTTCGTGGCCGACGCGCTCGCGGGTGACATGTCGATCACCAGCCCGCTGCGCCCCGACGAGCTGCCCAACCCCGACATGCAGCTCGACGACCTGCGGCCGGGAGTCGACCTCGACGCCGACACCCTCAACCTCATGGCCGACTACCTGCGGATGCTCGAGATCCCCGATCGTCCGCCCGACGAGGCCGGCGCGGCGTTGTTCGAGGAGGTGGGCTGTGCCACCTGCCACGTGCCCTCGCTGCGCACCCGCGCCGACTACCCCATCGAGGCCCTCGCCGACATCGACGCGCCGGTCTTCACCGACATGCTGCTGCACGACATGGGCGACGGCCTCGCCGACGGCGTGGTCGAGCTCGGGGCCAGCGGTCGCCAGTGGCGGACCGCTCCGCTGGTGGGCCTGAGGTTCCAGCGCGCCTACCTGCACGACGGGCGTGCCCCCGACCTTCGCACTGCCATCCTCGAGCACGAAGGCCCCGGCTCCGAGGCCAACGGGGCCGTGGCTGCCTACGAAGCGCTCTCCGACGCCGATGCGGAGGCGCTGCTCACCTTCGTGGAGTCCAGATGATCAAGCGCATCCCATCCCCGACCATCCTCCTGCCCCTGCTCACCGTCCTCGCCTGTGATTCCTCGGGCTCCGATCCCGCCGACGATCCCGAGAAGGCGGCGGCGCTCGAGGTGGAGGCCTACGTGGCCGGCGAGCTCGACAACCTGGTGACCGCGGTCGAGGCCCTGCAGGCGGCCGCGCCCGAGCCCGACGCCGACGGCTGGAACGCCACCGACGACGCCGACGCCGTCGCGCGCATGCGCCAGCACTGGCACGAGGCCCGCGTCTCCTACGAGCGGGTGGAGGGAGCGATCGCGGTGTTGTTCCCCGAGCTCGACGCCAGCACCGACGAGCGCTACGACGGCTTCGTGGAGGTGGAGGCCGACTCCGACCTCTTCGACGGCGAGGGGGTGACCGGCATCCATGCCATCGAGCGGATCCTGTGGGCCGACGCCCAGCCGCCCGAGGTGGTCGCCTTCGAGATGGGCCTGTCCAACTACGCCCCCGCGGCCTATCCGGCCGACGCTGCGCAGGCCCAGGCCTTCCGCGACGAGCTGGCGGCGCGGCTGGTGGCCGACGTGCACCGCATGCGCGACGAGCTCGAGCCGGTCGCTCTCGATGCCGCCACCGCCTACGGCGGCGTGCTGGGCTCGATCGCCGAGCAGCTCGAGAAGGTCGAGCTGGCCCAGACCGGCGAGCAGGAGTCGCGCTACGCCCAGCACACCCTGGCCGACATGCGTGCCAACCTCGAGGGCGGCGCGGCGATCTTCGCTGCGTTCGAGCCCTGGCTGCGCTCGCTCGACGGCGGCAACGAGGCCGCCGACGCCGTCACCGGCGGCATGGCGCGGATCCAGGCCGCCTACGACGCCCTGCCCGGCGACGCCCTGCCCCCCGTGCCCGAGACCTGGAGCTCGGTCATGCCCAGCGACGACGATCTGGCCACCCCCTACGGCTCGCTCCATGCGATGCTCACCGCCGAGGTCGACCTGGACGATCCCAGCAGCCTGCTCGCCGCGATGGTCGCGGCCGCCGACCTGATGGACATCCCCGTCGCCCCCTGAGCCCGCCATGCCCCGCCGTCCCGCCTCGTCGTCGTCCCTGCCCTCCCTCGCGCTCGCCCTCGCGCTCGCGGGGACGGCCTGCGACGGCGAGGCCGACGATCCCCCTGCGGAGCACCAGACCTTCATCGCCACCCAGAGCGACTTCGAGGGCTTCGCCCAGTGGGAGCGCTTCTCCATCGACGATCCCGCCGTCGTGCCCAACCACGTCGCCGGCATCCGCTCGGTGTTCCTCAACCAGCGCCCCGCCGCCGACGCCCTCGAGTTCCCCGTGGGCACCATCATCGTCAAGTGGAACGACTCCGACCTCGGCTCTCAGATCCACGCCATGGTCAAGCGCGGCGGCGACTACAACCTCGACGGCGCCCACAACTGGGAGTGGTTCGACCTCACCTTCGACGACGAGGGCGCCGTGGTGATCCGCTGGCGCGGCCTCGCCCCCCCCGACGGCGAGTGCTACGGCTGTGCCCCCGGAGTGGAGCCCACCACCCCCGAGGGCGGCGACTGCAACGGCTGCCACGCCGCCGCCGCCGAGGACAACGACTGGGTCCAGAGCACCGTCCTCGACCTCCGCACCCTCGCCCAGTAGCCCCCACCGCTCGCGCTCCAACGCAGACGAGCCCATCGCTCATGAGCCGTTCGCTCATGAGCTCGCTGGCCGCTAAGGCGGGGTAATTGGGGGCACAATCAAATTCTGCGTCTATGTTCCTTATCCTCTGGTCGAAGTGTCGACGGATGCACGAAAAAGCCCCCGGCGGGAACCAACACGATGAGACTCGCGATTGGCCCGGACACTAGCTAGGGGCTTTGCCGGTACGTCGTACCGGCGGGGCTGGCTGCACCGGTACGACGTCGCGAAGTCACGGGAAGGAACGAAAGAGCCATGCAGAACAGATTCCACGTATCGTCATCGAGCCCATCGGAAATGCTGGACACGCCACAGGCACGAGCGGTCTTGCTGCTCGCGGCGGCGGTACTCATGGCGATCGGGATGTTCCTGCCCCGTCTATTCTCGGTCCCTGGTGAGATCGCCCAGGTCTCGATCAATACTGGAATCTTCGGCACTGAGATCTGCTCAACCGTCGGTTGCCAGGCGATCCGACTCGATGGCACGATCCTTGGGGGTGTCTCCATCCTGGTCGAAGCTTGGCAGTTCGTCTGGCGTGCGGTCTCGATCGTATCCTTGTGCGTCTGTTGCATTCTCTGTGGACTCGAGTTCATGGGTAAGACCACCCGCGGTATGACCATCGTGCTTCCAGTGGGGATCTTCCTCTTCCTCGTCGGTTCCAATGCAGCGTGGCTTCAGTACAGTTGGGCCACGTACGCTTTCGGCCTGCTCTTCGACGTGTCGACCTTCACCACCGTTCGACCGCCCACTCCTGGGATTTCGTTCGCCCTGTTGCTTGCTAGCACGGGAATGGTGATTTGGATCCAGTCGAAGCAAGGGGATGGGAACTCGAGCCCTGCGTAACCGTCGATGGGTGGCACCCGACCTACGGTAACAACATCATGCGCTCACGAGGTTACCTTGGGAGCCGGATCTGACGGGCGATTCGTTGACTCATCGGTCGACGTCGACGGACCCACGCACGAGAGGGGTCCCTAGCGGGAACCACTACGAAGGAACTGGCGAGTGGCCGGGCGTCAGATCAGAGCTTCAGCGGCATGTCCGTCCCGACGGAGGGAGGGTTGCCCCGCTACGACGTCGCGATCTCATACGCCAAAGAGGATCGCGATCACGCAGAAGCCCTCGCGCACCACTTGCAGGGCAGGGGGTGCAGGGTCTTCCTCGACGCCTTCGAGCCCCTGGAGCTATGGGGGGCCGATGTAGGCCGGCGGCTCGCGGAGGCAATCACGCGCACCTGATCGAGATCGACGGCGACTCGTACCGCAACCCGCCCCCAGGCTCGCGGCGGTCCCGGAGGACCGCGTGATCCAGCGTTCCCTCTGCCGGACCGGGGGCGTCACCTTCGGGACCCCTCCGTCGCGGTGGGAAGCGACGCGTTCCCTCAACCCGAGCCTTGACACGGTGCGAGCAGGGGGAGCGCGGCCCACCAGGGACCGCGTGCTCGTTGCATGGCGTTGAGACTCGAATCTCCAGACGGGGGTTTCGCCCGCCCCCGGCCCCTCGCTCGTGGTCGCCCCCGCGAGTCAGCCGTCAAGCCGCGCCCGGCACCAGCCCCACCCGTCGCCGCACCACCATCGCCGGCTCGCTCATCCACATGCGCAGCAGGTCGTTGACCACCGGCGAGCGGGCGAGCAGCTCGGCCCCGATCACCGACCCCAGCTCGTCGGTCCGACGGATCACGCCGACCACCCCGATGAGGTCGTCGGCCACCACGGCCGCGAGCCGCCCCGCGGTCTGGTGCAGCCAGTGCACGAGGGTCCCCGGCTCCATGGGGGGCATGGAGGCACACACCTGGGCGGTGCCCTCGAGCATCTTGCGCTTGCGACGAGGCACGCCGCGCAGCAGCAGGCGGGCCCGATCGTCGAGGGCCTCGGGCGGGGCCAGCTTGCTGCCGTAGCCCGGGATCACGCTGCGCACCGCGGCGGCCACCGTGAGCGCCAGCTCGCGCGGGGCCATCAGGTGCACGGGGTAGGTGCCCCGCGCCACGTGGGCGAGGGCCTGGGTGACCAGGAAGATCTGCTGGCTCTGCGGCAGCTCGCCCAGCCAGATCGGCAGCAGCAGCGAGGGGCGGCTGGTGTTCTCGATGCCCACGCCGCGACCCTGGTGGCGGTGCACGTAGAGGTCGAGCTCCTCGAGGCCGAAGAAGGAGCCGAGGCGATCGACCAGGGTGCGCAGGGGATGGTCGGAGCGCGGCGCGATGCGATCGCGGCTGGCCACGCCCCAGGCGTTGAGGTCGGCGGGGCGGAGCTTGCTCAGGCCGTCGCAGATGGCGGCGAGCAGGTTGGCGACGGCGGTCTGCTGGTCGCCGCCGAGCTGCAGCTCGGCCCACGCGGCGGGAGCGAGCACGCCGGGACGGATGGCCCGGGTGTGGTGGCTCCACGGCTGCACGGACTCGAGCTCGTCGCTGCGGGCCTCGCCCATGGCGACCAGGCCGGAGATGGCGAGCTGCTGCTCGCGGGTGCGGCCGAGCTCGCCGAAGCTGCGCGCCATCAGGCGCCAGGCGTCGGAGCGCGAGGCGTCCTCGCTCAGCAGGATCTGCAGCTGCTGGATCGCGTCGGCGGGTCGCCGCGCGCCCGAGAGCCGCTGGGCCAGGCGCAGGCGCAGGCCGGGGTCGCCCTCGCTGTCCCGCAGGCCGCGGATGAGGGTGCTCATCGAGCCGTTGGCGTCGCCGAGGCGCTCGTACTGGAGCTGGGCGATCTCGTCGAAGAGGGCCACCCGCGTGCGACCCGAGGGCGCGCGCTCGTCGAGGTAGGCCTTGAGCGCATCCACGTAGCGCTCCCAGTGCTCGGGCGAGCTGGCGCGCTCCACCATCTCCTTGGCGGCGGGGCTGCGCGGGCCCTGCAGGGCGACCGCCTCGGCGAGGGTGTCGATGGCCTCGTCGATGCGACCGAGTCCGAGCTGCGCCTCGGCCACCCAGCGCAGCGCCTCCACCCGCGCCGCCTTGTCGGTGCTGAGGTCGAGCAGGCGGCTGGCCGCATCCGCGGCGGCGGCATGGTGGCCCTGGTCGAGCTGCAGCCGCGCCACCCGACGCAGCAGCACCACGTCGTTGGGGTTGGCCTCGAGCGCGGCGGCGTAGTGGGCGAAGGCCTCGTCGGCGCGGCCGGCCTTCTCGTGCCCCTCGGCCAGCAGGCAGTGCGCCGCGTGGGCGACGTCGGGCGGCGGCTGGGTGTCCAGGCAGCTCTCGAACAGCTCCACCGCCTCGTCGGCGCGGCGGTCGGCCAGGTACAGCCGGCCCAGCTCCAGCATGGCCTCGGCGTGCCGCGGCTGCTCCCGCAGCAGGCGCTGCAGCGAGGCCTGGGCGCCGCCGGGGTTGTCGAGCTCGGTGGCCTGCAGCGCGGCGATCTCCAGCCACAGCGCGGCCGAGCGATCGCGATCGGTGGCGGCCTCGGCCGCGCGCACCAGCTTCTCCACCAGCGAGCGGTGGCGCCCGAGGTCCCGCATCACGCGACTGAGCCACGAGGCCGCCTCCACGTGGTCGGGCCACTTGGCGAGGGCCAGCTCGAAGTCCTCCACCGCGCCCCGCTGGTCGTCGAGGCGCTCGGCCTTGATCGTGCCCGCGCGTACCCAGGCATCGGCCGCGGCCGCGGGCTCCGAGACGTTCT
This sequence comes from Myxococcales bacterium, assembly GCA_020633315.1. Lineage (GTDB taxonomy): Bacteria > Myxococcota_A > Polyangia > Nannocystales > Nannocystaceae > Paraliomyxa. The sequence goes on along the minus strand of JACKDV010000020.1, from coordinate 68,890 downwards.
CGGCCGCGCGCTCGGCCGCGTAGGCCAGCGCCTCGTCGTCGCGCAGCAGCTCGGCCACCCGCACCAGCCCGCGCAGCGCCCCGCGGTTGCGGGGATCCATGCGCAGCACCTCGCGGTAGACCGTCAGGGCCTCCGGGTTGCCGCCGGTCTCCATCGCCTCGGCCCGGCGGGTGAGGTAGGCGGCCCGCAGCTCGGCCTGGGGCGCGAGCCGGGCGAGGCGAGCGTCCACGCCGGCCAGCGCCTTGCGCTTGCCGGTGCGCAGGGCCAGGGTCTCCAGGCCGTGCAGCGCCCGGTGATCGTCGGCGCGCAGGCCCAGGATGTTGGTGTAGGTCTCGATGAGATCCTCGGTGTCGTCGGGGCGGTGCAGCTCGAGCAGCCGGGCGCGCTCGTGCAGCGCGGCCACCTGCGCCCCGGGATCCTTGAACACCGCCACCTGCCGCCGGTAGAGGTCGATCAGGGCGTCGTGGTCCTGCAGCTCGAGCAGCAGCGGCTCGATGGCGACCAGGGTCTGCACATGGTTGGCCTCGCGGGCGAGCACGCCCCGTAGGCAGCGCACGGCGCCCGCGGGATCGCCCAGGCGCTCGGCTCGGATCTCGGCGGCGTGGGCGAGGTCCTCGATCGCATGGCGCGGATCCTCGTGCTGCCCGGCCTCGCGCTCGAGCTCGTCGGCCAGGGTGGCCCAGTCGTCGAGCGCGGCCCTCACCCGGCGCAGCGACTCGGTGGCGGTGCGATCGCTCGGGGCCAGGGCATGGGCGGTGGCGTAGCGCTCGGCGGCCCCGCGCGGATCCTTCAGCTCGTGCTCGAGTAGCTCGCCGCTGCTCAGGGCCAGGCGCAGCTGGTCGCCCACGTGCTCGGCGTGCTGCCGCTGGTGATCCCGCAGCGTGGCCAGCTCGGCGTGCTTGCGCTGCTGGTCGAGGATCCGGGCCAGGCCGCGGCAGGCCACGGGGGCGCGGGGGTCGAGGGCGAGGGCGCGGCGGTAGCACGAGGCGGCCTCGTCGGCGTCGGCCAGCTCGCGCTCGTGGATCTCGGCCATGCGCTGCAGCAGGGCCACCGCGACCGAGCCCTTGGGGTCGAGCTCGAGCTGGCGACCGTAGACCTCGACCAGCTCGGACCAGCGCCGCTCGATGGTGAAGATCCGCGACAGCGCGGCGAGGGTGGGTCGGTGCCGCGGGTCGATGGCGAGGGCGCGGCGGTGCCGGACGACCGCGTCGCCGTGCCGACCCAGGCGGCCGTCGAGCACCTCGCCGGCGCGGTGCCACAGGGCCACGAGCTGCCGCCGGTCGTCGGTGATCTCGATCTCCTTCTCGATCGCCTCCAGCAGCGCGTCCCACAGCCCGGCGGCCTCGGACACGTCCTGCATGGCCTGTACCGCGCCCAGGTGCCGGGGGTCGAGCTCGAGCACGCGCCCCAGGGTGGACAGGGCCAGGTCGGGCTCCTCGAGCGGGTGGGCGTGCAGCTCGGCGATGCGCAGCAGGTAGGTGATGCGCCGCTGCTCGTCCACGCGATCGAGGTAGCGCTCGTAGAGATCGACGAGCTTGCGGAACGAGCCGCCGCGCGAGTACAGGCCCACCAGCGCGCGCATGGAGCCGTGGCGCTCGGGGTCGAGGTCGAGGGCTCGCTCGTGGTGCAGGATGGCGGCGGGGGCCCGGCCCAGGCGCTCGAGCACCTCGGCCGCGTGGGCGTGGGCGAGGGCGCGCTGCGGCGTGTGGGTCGCGGCCTCGGCCTCGCCCTCGTACATCGCCACCAGCTCCTCCCAGCCGTCGCTGCGGGCGTACAGCGGGCCCAGCAGGTGCAGCACGGCGGGGTCGGCCGGGGCCAGGTCGCGCGCGGCCTCGAGGGCGGTGACCGCCGCGTCGTCGTCCCCCAGGCGCTCGTGACACAGGCGGGCCAGCTCCAGCAGCAGGCCGAGCTGCTCCTGGGGATCGGAGACGCGATCGACCAGCTCGGTGAGGGTGGCGGCCAGCGCCCGCTCGTCGCCGCGGTGCTGGTGGAGGCTGGCCAGCATGGCCAGGGTGGCGGCGCGCGGGACCGCCTCCACCGAGGCGTCCATGGCCGCGACCGCGTCGTCGAGGCTGCCCAGGCGCTCCGCCTGCACGCGACCGATGCGGTACATGGCGGCGGCGCGGGTCTCGGGGTCGTCGGTGCGATCGGCCTCCAACCGGAGCACCCGCACCAGGTCGTGCCAGCGCCCGCGCTGCTCGTGCAGCCGCCGGAGCACCGGCAGCAGGTCGGGGGCGACCGCGTCGTCGATGGCCAGCGCCGACTCGTAGAGCTCCGCCGCGAGGTCGGGCTGACCCATGTGGATCTCGTGCAGCCGCGCCCGCTGCATCACCACCGCCGCGCGCAGGGCCGGCACGCCGTGCAGGGCGTTGGCGAGGGCCTCGAGGTCGTCCGACAGCGAGCCCCAGTCGCGGTGGCGACGGTCGCCCTGCTCGAGCGCCTTGAGCAGCGCGGGGTCGGCCTCGATCGCGGCGGCGGCGGCCTGATAGGCCCGCAGGGCGTCGTCGGTGAGACCCAGGGCGTCCTCGAGCACGCGGCCCTTGGAGAACCACAGCGCGGCCTTGCGCCCGCGCTCGGGGCAGACCTCGATCTCGCGGTCGAACAGCTCGAGCGCTCCGGCGGCGTCGCCCCGGCGCAGGCGGACCCGGCGGGCCGAGACGATGGTGGGCAGGTGCTGCGGCGTGGCCACCAGCGCGCGGTCGAGGTGATGCGAGGCCCGATCGAGATCGCCGAGCACGGTCTCGTACAGGCGCCCGATCTCGTAGTGGAGCCGGCCCACGCGGTCGGCATCCATCTCGCCGGCGATCTGGGCCTCGTACTCGGTGATCGCCCGCAGGGCATCGTCGGCGTAGGCGTCGAGCACCGCGGTGGGCGTGCGCAGGGCGGTGATGTTGACGGCCAGGGTCGCGCCGTCGTCGAACTGCCCCAGGCCGTCGGCGCTCACCATCATCTCGCCGGCGGCGGGGGCCGGGCGATCGTCGTCGCCGTTGGTGGCCTTGCGCGGCTTGCTGCGCGGCGGCAGGCCCTTGACCTTGCGCACCGGGAACTGCTGCGCCGTCTCGGGCACCTTGGGTGCGCTGCGGGACGGCGCCGGGCTGGCGGCGGGGCGAGGCGTGCTCGCGGGCGGAGCCGAGTCGGCCCGCGGTCGCGAGGGCGGAGGCGTCGAGGGGTCGGGGTGCGGGCGCGAGGGGTCGGGGTGCGGGCGCGAGGGCGGAGCCGAGTCGGCGCGCGGGCGCGAGGGCGGAGGCGGCGAGGGGTCGGCGCGCGGGCGGGGCTCGGTGGCGGGGCGCGGCGAGGAGTCGGGGCGCGGACGGGGCGTGACCTCGCCGGGTCGCGGGGGGATGGGCGGCCCGATGCGCGTGCGGGCGCTGGTGTCTCCGGGCGCCGGCGGGAGCGGAGCGCTCGGTCGCGCCCCGCCGGGCACCGGGGAATCACGACGAGGGCGAGCGCTGGCATCCCCGGGCGGAGGCGGAGGCGGGGCCTTGGCCCGCTTGGCTCGGATCTGATCGAGCAGCGGCGGCGTGGGGGCGCCCCGCAGCGTGTTCTTCCGGCCTTCGTTGCCCGGGCTTGCCTCGGGCGAGGAGCTGGGCCGTCGGACCGGAGGCGGCGAAGGGGGCTTGGAGGAGTCGTCGTTGGACACGCGGCCGGGCGATGATACGGCCACCAGCGCCCGAGCGACATGCCCACGGACGCGTGTTCAGGGGGGTTGGTGCGCGTCCGTGTCGATCGCGTAGTCGGCTACCAGGTGAGGATCACTTGGATGAGGCCGAGGGTGGCGAAGCAGGTGATGATCGCCGCCGGCAGGGCGTGCTGCTCCAGCGTGGTCGGGCCCCGCAGGGCGCGGGAGGGCAACCGCGGCAGCGGTGTCGTGCGCGATCGCTCCCACCGACGGATCCCCTCGTGTGCCGCCCACCCCATGCCGCCACCTAGGCATGGCCGCGGCGGGCCACCAAATTTTGGTCGAAAACGAACGACGCTGCCCTTACCGATCGGTCAGGGCAGCGCGCTCGGAGGCTCTGCGGCTCACCAGGTGAGCGCGAGCTGGATGGCGGCGAGGGCCGCGAGGGCCAGCATGATCGCCTTGGGCAGGGTGGCCGACTCCATCGTGCGCGCCCCGCTGAGGGCGGTGGACGGCAGCCGCGGCAACGGTCCCGTCCGCACTCGCGGAAGCCGTCCGATAGCGACCGTAGTCCTTCGCATCATCATCGACCCCAATCCCCTACATTTGGTGTAGGTGCTTCTCGTTCACGTGCAACCCCGATCTCCGAGAAATTTGGTGGGGAGGCCATGGGCCGTGATGCACCCGGCAAACGGGGCGGTGGTGCTCCGGGATCTCCGCCTTCGCGCTCGGCTAGTGCAGCGGGCGGCTGCGTAGCTGCACCAGCGGGCCCGTGCTCTCCCCGTCGCGCGCTCGCCAGTCGTCCCAGCTCTCGTCGGGCCGCTTGCCGAGCGCGGCCACCAGGTCGATCACGTCGCAGGGACGGTAGAGCGGGCGGCCGTGCTCGATTCGCGGGGCGAAGCGGGCGGGCAGGCCCATGGTCACGTGCACCCCGAGCGAGTCGCCCCAACGGGCCAGCTCGGCGAGCTGCTCGCGCGGCAGCACGGGGATCCGGCGGTGCACCTCGTCGAGCTCGAGCGGCGCGGCGGCGAGGCGCAGGGCACGAGACAGGGAGATCGCCTCCTCCCGGATGCGCTCGGCCGACGCGTGCACCAGCGCGCCGATCACCGCCACCGCCGAGGCGCCGACCTCGATCGCCCGCACGCCCAGCCGCTGGTCGAGCCCGCCGATCGCCACCAGCGGGCGGGCGGCCACGCGACAGCCGTCGAGCAATCCCATCATCCCCACCACGGGGTCGGGGTTTGCCTTGGAGCGAGTGGGGGCGACGGGCCCCAACGCCAGGTAGTCGGGGGAGCGCCGGCCCGCCGCGCGGAGCTGGGCCAGGTCGTGCGTGGACAGCCCGATGCGGAGCGAGGGCCGAGCGGCCGCGGTCGCGCGCGCGCGGATCGTGGGCAGGTCGTCGGCGTGGGGATCGTCCTGCCCCAGGTGCAGCCCGTCGGCCTCGCCGCTCAGGGCGGCCTCGAGGTCGTCGTTGACCACCAGCAGCGTGCCGGCGCGGCGGCACAGCGGCGCCATCTGGGCCAGCCACTGCACGCGCTGGGCGGTGGTCGCCTGCTTGGCGCGGAGCTGGATCACCGACGCCCCGTCGTCCCCGCCCCCGAGACGCTCGCCGAGCATGGCGCGGGTGAGCTCGACCGGCGCCAGCCCGTGCGGGTGCGGGAGGTCCACGATCGCGTACAGGCCCTGCACGGGGCGGATGATGCCGGCCCCGCGCCTCTGTTGCCACCGTCCCGTCAGGACGCCTGCGCCGGCGGGCCGACGGGCGCGGCCGCGCTGCTACCCTCCGCCCATGTCCGCGCATGCCAAGGTCCCCGCTGCGATCGATCTGGGCGACGACTGGGTCCCCGGCCAGGTGGAGCTGCCTCGGGTCAGCGACGAGCGCCCCTTCGAGCTCGAGGTGCCGTTCCCTCCCGCCGGGGGCCAGCCCGCCGCGATCGAGGCGCTGACGCAGGGCATCGAGGCAGGCGAGCGGGCGCAGTGCCTGCTGGGCATCACCGGCAGCGGCAAGACCTTCACCATCGCCAACGTGATCCAGCGGGTGCAGCGGCCCACCATCGTGCTCGCGCACAACAAGACCCTGGCCGCGCAGCTCTACTCGGAGTTCAAGGCGCTGTTCCCCCGCAACGCGGTCGAGTACTTCGTCTCCTACTACGACTACTACCAGCCCGAGGCCTACATCCCCTCCACCGACACCTTCATCGACAAGGACTCGGTGATCAACGAGCAGATCGATCGCATGCGGCACGCGGCCACCTACTCGCTGCTGTCGCGGCGCGACGTGATCATCGTGTCGAGCGTGTCGTGCATCTACGGCATCGGGGCGGCCGAGGCCTACCTGGGGATGACGGCGCAGGTGACCGTGGGCGACGAGATCGATCGCGACGACCTGCTGCGCCGGCTGGTGCAGATGCAGTACGAGCGCAACGACATCGACTTCCACCGCGGCACCTTCCGGGTGCGGGGCGACGTGGTGGAGGTGTTCCCCGCCTACGCCGACGACATGGCGATCCGCATCGAGCTGTTCGGGGACGAGGTGGAGGCGATCCGCGAGATCGACCCCCTGCGCGGACAGCCGCGCGAGAACCTGCGGCGGGCCACCATCTTCCCCGCCAGCCACTACGTGACCCCCAAGAGCCAGCTGCGGCGCGCGATCGAGGGGATCAAGGTGGAGCTGGCCGAGCGCCTGCAGGAGCTCAAGGACCAGATCAAGCTGGTGGAGGCGCAGCGCCTGGAGCAGCGGACCATGTACGACCTGGAGATGCTCGAGGAGATGGGGCACTGCTCGGGCATCGAGAACTACTCGCGGCACCTCACCGGGCGCAGCGTGGGCCAGGCTCCGCCCACGCTCATCGACTACTTCCCCGAGGACTACCTGACCGTGGTCGACGAGTCGCACCAGACCGTCTCGCAGGTGGGCGCGATGTACCGCGGCGATCGCAGCCGCAAGGAGACCCTGGTGGAGCACGGCTTCCGCCTGCCCTCGGCGCTCGACAACCGCCCGCTCAAGTTCGAGGAGTGGGAGGGCAAGCTGACGCAGGCGATCTTCATGAGCGCCACCCCGGGCAGCTACGAGCTCGAGCGCACCGAGGGCGTGGTGGTGGAGCAGATCATCCGCCCCACCGGCCTGCTCGACCCCGTGGTGGAGGTGCGCCCCATCGCTGGCCAGGTCGACGACCTGCTCGACGAGATCAAGGCGCGGACCGAGCGAGACGAGCGGGTGCTGGTGACCACCCTGACCAAGCGCATGGCCGAGGACCTCACCGAGTACTACGCCGACCTGGGCATCCGGGTCCGCTACCTGCACTCCGACATCGACACCCTCGAGCGGGTGGAGCTGATCGCGGGCCTGCGCCGCGGCGAGTTCGACGTGCTGGTGGGCATCAACCTGCTGCGCGAGGGCCTGGACATCCCCGAGGTGAGCCTGGTGGCCATCCTCGACGCCGACAAGGAGGGCTTCCTGCGCTCGACCACCAGCCTCATCCAGACCATCGGCCGCGCCGCCCGCAACGACAAGGGCAAGGTGGTGATGTACGCCGACCGCGTGACCGCCAGCATGCAGTCCGCGCTCGACGAGACCGATCGCCGCCGCAAGGTGCAGGCCGACTACAACGCCGAGCACGGCATCGTGCCCAAGAGCACCCGCCGCGCGATGAGCCAGCTCCACAACGAGAAGAAGGCCCCCGGCGAGGCCAAGCCCGGCCGCAAGAAGGCCGCGCCCCAGATGATCCCCGTGGGGGTGGGCGAGCTGCGCGACCAGGACCTGCTGCCGGCCGAGATCGCCGGCCGCCTGGGCGAGCTGCGCGAGCAGATGCAGTCGCTGGCCAAGGACCTGCGCTACGAGGAGGCGGCGCAGGTGCGAGACCGGATCCGGGTGCTCGAGGCGCAACAGCTCGAATTCGTGGAGGGGTGAGGGAGGTCGGCCTACGCGCGCAGCACCGTGATCGTCGATCCAAGTCGGTTGGATCTTGGGTCGCGAGGCCGTGGCGCATGGATCACGAAGTAGTAGTGCTCGCGCTCGATGATCCTACAAACCTGGGGAAGGCGTCGCAGCGGAGGCAGCATGTAGTGGCGCGACGCTCGACACGGCCCCGCGGTGTTGAAGCTCCGCTCCACCGCGAAAGGCCAGCACGGGGCTCGCGCTACCCTGCCCCCTTCACCTGCTCGTGCTGCCACTGGAGCTCATCCCACACCGCCAGCCCTCCGGCGCCGCTCCACTCCACCGCGTCGCGGGCGAAGTGCAGGCCCTGCAGGCGGTTGCCGGGCTCGGGGCTGCACAGGTAGGCGATGGCCTGCGCCACGTTGGCGGCCGCCTTGGCGTCGGGCCGCATCCAGGCCTGGTGGATCGAATTCCACGCGGCGGCGGCGTTGGCCTGCTCGGTGCACGCGAGCGCGTGTTGGCGGGCGTCGGCGAGCGCGTCCTCGCTGGCCTCGCCGCGGAGGTATCGGCCGACCACCGCGAGGGCCTCGGCGGGCCGGGCATCGTGGGGAGCGAAGCGCGTCCAGATCGGCAGCACCCGCGCGACCGCCCGGTGCTCGAGCCGGTGCTGCACGCGGGGGTCGAGGGCGCGGAAGCCCTGCACCATGGCGATGAGGATGGGGCGCAGCTCGGCCTGGTCGGCGGCCGACAGCGCGGGCGAGGGCGGGGGCACGGCCTGCTGCTGCGCCGTGCGCTTGGCGAGGCGCTCGGCGAGCCAGGCCGCCTCGCTGGTGGGGCAGGCGTTGCCCTCGTCCCACCAGCGGGCGAGCGCGGCGAAGGTGTCCTCGATGCCGCTCCAGTCGCCGCTCCAGTAGGCGTCGACGCCGAAGCGACCGCCGGCCGTGCGGTCGAGGGCGGAGGCCGCGGGCAGGGCGATGCCCTCGACGTCGTCGTGCTCCATCCACTGGCGCATCGAGGACAGCGCGGGCGGGTAGAGCACGTCGCTGAGCGCCATCACCAGCAGGGGCAGCGCGTCGGCCCAGGCGGGATCGTGGGCGGCCGCGAGCACCTCTCGCATCGCGGCGGGGCCCAGCGCGTGCAGCTGGTCGCGGGCGGCCTCGAAGTCTTGGTGGTCTCGGTAGCGCAGCAGCACGGTCGGTACGGAGGACATGACGAGCGATGGTAGCCGCGGGGAGGCGAGCGCCGCCCCGCGAGCCCTTGGTCGATCCGGGGGTCACGCACTGGGCGTAGGGCGGACCCCGGGCGTCGCGGCCCGTGGGGCCTGGTCGGGCCGTCGCGGCGCCGGCCGGGCGCGCCGTCGGATGGGACCCGGTCTGGAGTAGAATCCCGGCCCCATGGCCCCGTCTCCCGGCACGCCCGAGATCCTGCCTGCGGGCACGCGTCTCGCCCGGCGCTACGTGGTCGGCGAGCGCCTCGGCGGCGGCGGGATGGCGCAGGTGTATCGGGGCGAGCACGAGACCATCGCGCGGCCGGTGGCGATCAAGGTGCTGGCCAAGGCGCTCAGCGCCACGCCGGCGCTGGTGGTCCGCTTCCTCCAAGAAGCCCGCGCGTCGTCCAAGGTGCGGCACGAGAACGTGGTGGAGGTGACCGACTTCGGCGAGACCGCCGACGGCCGGCCGTTCATCGTGATGGAGTTCCTCGAGGGCGAGGACCTCGACGGCACGCTGCGCCGCGAGGGCCCGCTGCCCTGGGAGCGCGCGCGCTCGATCCTCGTGCAGATCCTCGCCGCGCTGCAGGCCGCCCACGAAAAGGGCGTGATCCACCGCGACATGAAGCCCGAGAACGTGTTCCGCATCTCGCGGATGGGCAGCGACGACTTCGTGAAGGTCTTCGACTTCGGGATCGCCAAGGTGCTGCAGGACGACGGCGGCGCGGCCCGTCCGCTGACTCTGGAGGGGCAGGTGATGGGCACGCCCGCGTACATGGCCCCGGAGCAGTGCCTGGGCGAGGCGATCGACGCGCGCACGGACGTGTACGCGGTGGGGGGCATCGCCTACCAGATGCTCACCGGGCGCACGCCCTTCGTGGCCGACAGCACGGGGACGCTGCTGTACAGCCAGGTCTACGAGTCACCGCCGCCGATGGCCAAGGCCAACCCCGAGGTGCGGGTGGACCCCGCAGTGGAGGCGAGGATCATGAAGGCGCTGAGCAAGCGCCCCGATGATCGCTACGCGTCGGCGAAGGAATTCGCCGACGCGCTGCTGCAAGACGTGGACCTGGGGGCGCCGGGGCTGCTGCCCAGCCTGCGCGCGCTGTTCCGCCGCAAGCGCTAGTCGCCCCCGGTCGCGGGCGGGTCAGCCGAGGCTGTCGACCATGGCGTGGAGCCGGGCCTTGGCCTCGGCGGAGGCGGACTGCAGGCCGTCGATGGCCTCGGCCAGGCGGTGCAGGGCCGCCTGCTTGTCGGAGGCGTCGAGGGCCCGGTAGGCGGCGACCCAGCGCTGGTAGGCGTCGGCGAGCGCCTGCTTCTGGGCGTCGTCGAGCTCGGCGTAGCGCTGCGACAGGCGCTTGAGGAAGTCGCGGGTGGCCGCGCGCAGCTGCTGGCGCTGCTCGGGGGTGAGGCCGCGCAGGGCATCGGCCGCCCGTCCCCACGCCTGCTGGAGGGTCTCGCGATCGTCGGCGCTCAGGCCCTGCCACGCCTGCCGCCACTCCTGGAGGTCCTCGACCCGCGGGTTGGTCGCAGCGGGCTCGGCCGCGTGGGCCGGGGTGCTGACGGTGAAGGCGAAGGGAAGGCCGAGCAGGGAGGCGAGGAGGATCTTGCGCATGCCGGGCCACGTTGCACACACGGTGCCACTCGCGGTGGGCTGGGCTCGCGGGGGCTTGGCGGCGGACGAGCGTCACGGCCTGGACTGCGGTCCATGGCCGGCGGTCCCGAAGGCCCGCAGCGCTCGCCGGCCCCAGCGTTTTCCGTCGCGGGCGCCTCGTTCCCGCAGCCGCTCGGCGAGGGCTCGGATCAGCCCCCGTCCAGCTCGGCGAGGCTCGGGTGACCGGGCTCGCTCGGCGAGGGCTCGGATCAGCCGGGCGTGGGAGCGGCGGCGTGGGCATCGAGCCAGGCCCGCGTCGCCGCTCGCTCGCGGGCGAAGCGATGCGGGGCGTCGACCAGGTCCTGCCAGGCGGCGTGGGCCAGGGCGTGGGCGCGGGCCGGGTCGTCGCCCAGGGCCGCCACCGCGCGGGCCAGGCCCAGGCGGGTGACGCCGCGCAGGGCGGGCTCGGCCCCGCTGCGCTCGCGCTGCGCCAGCGCGGCCTCGAGGGTCTCGATCGCCTCGCGGGGGCGCCCGTCGGCGAGCAGGTCGAGGCCGAGGTTGGTCAGGCCGAAGGCGACCAGCGGGTGGTCCTCGCCCAGCGTGGCGCGGACGATCGCGATGGCCCGGCGGTGCAGCTCGAGGGCAGCCCCGGCCTCGCCCAGCTCGCGCAGCGCCTCGCCGAGGTTGTTGAGGGCCAGCGCGGTCTCGGGATGCTCGGCTCCCACCGCGGCCTCCTTGAGCTGCACCGCCCGCTGCAGGTGCGGGCGGGCCTGGTCGGCGCGGCCGAGCGCCTGCAGGGTGACCCCGAGGTTGAGCAGCGACGAGGCCACCAGCGGATGCTCGGGCCCCAGCGCGTGCTCGCGGATCCGCAGGGCCCGGCGGTGGTGCAGCTCGGCATCGGCGAGCGCTCCGCGGTCGAGCTCCACGTTGGCGAGGTTGGCCAGCATGATCGCCACGTCGGGGTGCTCCGGGCCGCGCAGGGCCTCGATCTGCGCGACCGCGGCCTCGAGGTCGAGCTGGGCGGCATCGCGATCGCCCAGGCGGACCCGTGCGTTGCCGAGGTTGTTGAGGGTGCTCGCCCGCAGGGCCCGGGCCTCGTCGTCGTCCTGGCCCTGCAGCGCGGCCAGGGCCTGGGCGTAGTGATCGCGGGCGCGCTCGAGCTCGCCCGCGCGATCATGGGTGGCGCCCAGGTTGTTCCACAGGCGGGCCTGCTCGTGGGGTGTGGCGTGGGCCCGCGCGACGGCGGCCCGGGCATGGCGGCCCCAGGCGAGGCCCTCGTCGTGCCGGGCCTGCAGGTAGCCGACCACGCCGGTGAGCTGCACCATGGCCTGCGCCGCGACGTCGTCGTCGCCGTGCTCCGCCGCCTCCCAGGCGGCGCGCGACAGGGCCTGCTCGGCCTCGGGATAGGCCCCGCTGCGCTCGTGCAGCAGGCCCAGGCGGAGCTGCGCCTGGGCGATCACGGCGGGATCGCCCAGCGCCTCGGCCTGGTCGGCGGCGGTCTGGGCCTGGGCCCGTCCCTCGGCATAGCGCCCGGCCAGCTCGAAGGCATGGGCCCGGGCGAGGCCCGAGCGGATCTCCGCGCTGCGCTCGGGGTCGGCCGGGGGCGCGTCGCCGTCCAGCGCGGCGCAGGCATCGATCGAGGGCAGGCGCTCCACCGCCGAGGCGGCCCTGGCCACCATCGCGTCGTCGGCCTCGCCCAGCAGCTCGGCCAGCGCGGCCAGCTCGGCGCGACGATCCTCGAGGCACTGCACCCAGCGGTCGTGCATGGGATCGCCGGGGCCGGCCTCGCAGGCCTCTTGGCGCGCCGCCGACCACTGCTGGGCGTAGCGGTCGAGCCCTCGCTCCACCCGCGACCAGGTATCGGCGGCGTAGGGCAGCTCGCGCCCCGCGATCGCCGAGCGGGCCTGCTCCCGTTGGTGGGGTCCCCAGGCCGGCTCCACGCGGGCCGCGGCCTCGCAGCGCTCGGCGGCTGCATCGGCTCGGGGGGCGGCCAGCGCAGCCGTTCCCGCCACCAATAGCGCGCCTCCCAGGATTGCCCACCGCCGATGCCGCGCCCGCTGGCGACCCCGGCTCAGCGCCCGCAGCAGCGCGGGCAGATCGGGCCAGCGCAGCCGCGGATCGGCCCGCAGCCCGCGGAGCACCACGCGATGCAGCCAGGCCGGCACGGCCCGCTCGGGCGGCAGCGCGGCCAGCTCGGCGCTCGCGATCGCGGCCCGCAGCTCCCGCAGGCTCCGCCCCGCGAACGGCCGCACGCCGTAGAGCGCCTCGAACAGGGCCACGCAGAAGCTGAACTGATCGGAGCGGGCGTCGGCCTCGGCCCCGGCGATCTGCTCCGGCGCCATGTAAGCCGGCGTACCCATCACCGTGCCGGTGACGGTGAGCCGCGAGGAGATCGTGACCCCGTCGTCGGGCACCGTCTCGTCCTCGTCCTCGTCGGCACGGCCGATGGCCAGCCCGAAGTCGAGCACCCGCACCCGGCCCTGCGGGTCGATCACGGCGTTGTCGGGCTTGAAGTCGCGGTGCACCAGGCCCTCGCGATGGGCCGCGGCCAGCCCCTCGCCCGCCTGCAGGTAGGCATCGACGATCTCGGTCCACTCGCGGGGCTGGGCCTTCTGCCAGCGGCCGAGGGTCTGCCCCTCCACCAGCTCCATGGCCACGAACAGCGTGCCGTCGGCCTCGCCCACGTCGTAGATGGCGACCACGTTGGGGTGAGCAAGGCGCGCCAGGGCCCGAGCCTCGCGCCGCAGGCGGGGCCCGGCGTTGATCTGCCGGGCCCGGCCCCCGGGCAGCACCTTGATCGCCACGCGCCGGGCCAGCTCGGTGTCGAAGGCCTCGTGGACCACCCCCATGCCCCCCTGGCCGAGCTGGGCCATTGGAACGTAGCGACCCAGGCGTGAGGGCAGCGGACGGGGCGGCGGGGCGGGCTCTTGGAATCCCTCGAGCGTGGTCTCTCCCACGAGGGTGGTGGCGCCGGTCGGATCGTGCTCCATCGGGCTCGTGGGGCTCGCCGGGCCGGCGAGCGGGCGGTTCGACCGTAGGTGCGCCCACGACATTCAACGACCTCGAGCGGGGAGCTCGATTCGGGCATCGCCCGTGAGCGTCACGATATGGCCACGGGGCCGTGGCCCGGGATGGGGCCTCGTACGCTACCCGCGCGGCCTGCTAAGGTCGGCGGCGATGAGCTCCGCGCTTCACCAGGCCTTCGTCGCGGCCCTCGACGAGTCGGTCCGGGATGCGTTCGAGGCTCATGCGTCGCTCGACGACGAGCTGCGCACGATGGTCGACGGCGCGATGGCGGCCCGCGGTCCCCTGTCGGTGAGCGAGGAAGGGCTGGTCGCCCACGTGGCCCGGGTGGCGGGGAGCAAGACCGATCCCTCGGCGCTGGGATCGCTGCGCGCGGGCGATCTCTACCTCGCGGCCGCCTGCGCGGCGGGGGAGGATCGAGCGCTGGCGTTGTTCGAGGACGAGTACGGGCGCGACATCGATCTCGCGATCGCGCGCTCGGGCAACGTCAACCTCAGCAAGGACGAGTTCCGGCAGCTGCTGCGCAACAAGCTGTTCGTGTCGCGGGGGGTCAAGCCGCCCAAGATCGCCGACTATGCGGGGCGTGGTGATCTGCGGAGCTGGGTGCGGGTGACGGCGCTGCGGATGATCGTGGACATCGTGCGGCAGAACAACGCGGGCAAGGAGATCCCGGTGGAGTCCGAGATGCTCGGGGCCATGCCGGCGCCCAACGAGGACCCGGAGCTCGACTACATCCAGCGGGTGTACAAGAACGAGTTCAAGGAGTCGCTGCAGAAGGCGTTCGGGAACCTCACGCCGCGGGAGCGGAACTTGCTGCGGCACCAGGTGATCCATGGGCTCAACATCGATCAGGTGGGGGCGATCTATCGGGTGCATCGCACCACCGCGTTTCGGTGGATCGAGAAGGCACGCAAGTCGTTGCTGCGGGAGACTCGGGCGGAGCTGATGAGTCGGCTGCGGGTGGGGACGGGGGAGCTGCACAGCATCATGCGGGTGGTGCAGGGGGACCTCGATGTGAGCGTGCGGAGGTTGTTGGTCTCGGAGATCGAGGATGAGCCGGGGGGGAAGGGGTAGAGTCCTCCTTCGAGCGCTTGGTGTCCGAGTGGGGAGGGCTCGAGGAGGAGGGCCTGCTCGAGGAGGAGGGCCTGCTCGAGTGAAGGCCTGCTCGAGTGAAGGCCTGCTCGAGTGAAGGCCTGCTCGAGTGAAGGCTTGCTCGAGTGAAGGCCTGCTCGAGAGAAGGCTTGCTCGAGAGGGATGAGGTGATGGCGGGGGCTCGCTCGAGTGGACGGGTAGCGCGACAGAAGAGAGGAGACCGCGGGGGCGGCTGGGCCCTGTTGACGCCGGACGCCTACCCCGGACGTGCTCGTCGGCGAATTGGAGAGTGGGATGGTTGGAGGGAGAGGTCGTCGCCGCCTGCGCGCGACCGGGGGCCCCTTCCGGCTACGCGGGCCCAGCCGCGGGTGGGATCGGGAGGGCGGTGGGCGAAGGGGGGTCCACTCGAGGGGGGTCTTGGGGGGCGTAACAGGGGGTTTACGTGGCGGTGAGGGAGGGTTTGCGGTGGAGGAGCAATGCGGTGGAGGGCTGGGGCGTCGAAGCGTGCACCGACCGAGAGCGGTCGGGACGACACGACACCAAACGCATCCATCCATCCACCGGCCATCGGGCGCCGGTCCCCTTCGGGGGGCCGGCGCTCGTCTTTCGAAGACGAGGGTCAGCGGGGCTTGGGGTCGTCGTCGTCGTCGCGGATGGGGTTGGTGTGGCGGGCGACGTGCTTGAACGAGCGGCGGGCGCGGGCGACGGAATGCTCGAGGTCGCGGAATTCGTCGTGCATTCGGGCGTGGCGCTCGGGAGGGGCGCTGCGGGTGACGGCCTGGGCGATGCGGTAGACCAGGGGGAGGAGGATCACCTGGAAGACGGTGAGGCCGCCGGTGGCCAGGGCGCTGACGATCCACACCAGCACCGAGAGGGGGGCGGGGACGTTGGCGAGGGTGCGTATGGCGTCGACCGGGACCAGCGAGTCGGGTGGGGGGTCGATGGGGACGGGGAGATCGGTGCGCGGTGGGGCGGGGCGAGGCGCGGGACGGGGGGCGCTCGGCTGCCGGAGCAGGGCTCGCACCTCGGGGACGGTGCGGACGCGGGCCTTGGGATCGGGCTCGAGCATGCGCCGCAGGGCGGGGGCGAGGGCGGGCGGGAGCTCGAGGGCATCGAGGTCGACGTGCAGGCCGTCGTGGGGCAGGCGGTCGGCTTCCACCCCGGCATGCAGGGCCGCGATGGTGGCTCCCAGGGCATACAGATCGGTGGCGGTGGTCGCCTCGCCGTGGAGCTGCTCGGGGGCCATGTAGCCGAAGCTGCCGATCATGGTCGAGTTGCCCTCGCTGCGCGCGGCCAGGCGCACGCCGCCGAAGTCCACCAGGTGCAGCGTGCCCTGGGGATCGAGCAGCAGGTTGGCGGGCTTGATGTCGCGGTGGATCACCGGCGGGGACAGGCCGTGCAGGTACTCGAGGATCGCGAGGCCCTGCTCGAGCACGCCGCGGAGCTCGGACGGGGACAGGCGCTTGCCCTCGGCCATGCGGCGCGACAGCGGCGTGCCCTCCACCAGCTCCATCACCAAGAAGTAGTCGCCGCTGGCCTCGGAGGCGTAGCGATCGATGTAGCGGGGAATGCCGGGGTGATCGAGGGTGCCGAGCACGGCGGCCTCGCGCTCGAACAGGTCGAAGCGCTTCCAGTCCGGCAGGTCGCGCAGCGAGAGCACCTTGATCGCCACCTGGCGGTTGGTGGCGCGATCGATCCCGCGGAAGGTGTGCCCGGTGCCGCCGCGACCGAGCGGGTCCATCACCTGGTACCGCTCGAGCGGGTTGTCGAGGTCCGGGGCCACGTGCCGCGGGTTCTAACCCAAAACCGCCCCGCCCGACGCGACGGGGGCCGCATGGGCGCGAGGGCTCGCACCATGGGCTCCCGCGAGGACCGCTCGCACCGTCGCCACCGGGCCGCGGCCGGGCGGCGCCACGCTCAGCTCGGGCAGGGGACCATGCTGCGCACCTCGCTCTCGACGAAGGCGCGGATGAACTCTTCCTCGTTGCTCACGGGGAAGGTGGGGTGCTGCTCGCTGATGCGGCCGGTGATCATCAGCATGGCCAGGCCATGGTTGGCGGCCCACATCAAGAACGGCGCCGTCTTGGCGTCGATGTCCTCGCGCAGCTTGCCGGCCTCCTTGCCGCGCTCGAACACCTTGGTGACCTCCGACTGCGAGAACGAGATGAGCACGCGCTCGTCGTCGCTGAGCGACTGGAAGTCGAGCTCCTCGCCCTCGAACAGCAGCGCGTACAGCCACGGGTTGGAGCGCGCGAAGCCGATGTAGCGCAGGGCGCAGTCGCGGATCTGCTCTACGGGATCGTCGAGGGTGAAGGCGGGCGCGAGCTCCTTGTTGAGCAGGCTCAGGCCGTGGAAGCGAATGGCCCGCAGGATCGAGGCCTTGCCCTCGAAGTGCTGGTACAACGCGGTTGCGCTCACTCCTAGTCGAGCGGCGATACCGCGCATCGTCAGGCCTTCCTCACCGAGCTCCGTACCGAGCTCGATTGCGGCCCTGACGATGGCCTCCTTCAACGAGGTTTGGGTGGATGCTACGGCCGGCTTGGGGCCTTGACCGGGTCCTTCGACTGCATCGCCACTCGCCACTGTGACACCGTAACACACGACGAGGCTCCCTTGTGGGGCGGATCCAACGACGTTTTGCGAATGGAACGTGCGAACCGGGGAACCCCTGAGCCGACCCCAATCCAGGTGTCAATCGGCGGACCGATACGGGCCGACTCCTTCGAATTGGCCGGTCCATACACTGGCACAACGAAAACCGTCGATCGAGCGGCGATCGGGGTGGAAGCTGCTAGCCTCCGCCGACGTGATCGACGTGATGCATGCCGTTCCGCTCGCGCCGAGGACCACCTTGGAGCTCGGCGGAGCGGCGCGTCACCTCGCGGTGCTCGACGACGAGTCTTCGGTGCCCGACCTGTTTTGGTGGTCCGAGTCACGCTCTTTGCCCGTGCTAATCCTCGGCGGCGGATCGAACCTGGTGATCGGCGACGACGGCTGGGATGGCCTGGTCCTGAAGGTCGCATTGCGCGGGATCGAGCACGATCGGTCCGCGGGCCGGGTCACGCTGCGGGTGGGGGCGGGCGAGTCGTGGGACGAGCTGGTGGCCTGGACGGTCGGTCGGGGCTGGGCGGGGATCGAGTGCCTCTCGGGGATCCCAGGCTCGGTCGGGGCCACGCCGATCCAGAACGTGGGGGCCTACGGCCAAGAGGTCGCCGACGTGATCACGGCCGTGCACGTGTGGGATCGACGAGCGAAGGCCCGACGCGTGCTCGCAGCGGACGAGTGCGGCTTCGGCTATCGCGACAGCATCTTCCGCCGCGACCCCCATGCGGCGCTGGTGCTGGCGGTCGAGCTGGCGCTGCGCCCCGGAGGGGCGCCCACCCTGCGCTACGGCGAGCTGGCGCGTGCGCTGGCGGGCGAGGCCGCGCCCTCGCTGGCCGAGGTCCGGCAGCGGGTGCTCGAGCTGCGGCGCGGCAAGTCGATGGTGATCGATCCCGACGATCCCAACCGACGCAGCGCCGGCTCGTTCTTCACCAACCCGGTGGTGCAGCCCGCGGTGGCCGAGGCGGTGGTCGAGCTCGCCGTGCGCGAGGGCATCGTGGACGATGCGGCCCGAGTCCCGCGCTTCGCCACCGACGATGGCCGCGTGAAGATCCCCGCCGCCTGGCTCATCGAGGCCTCTGGCCTGCGCAAGGGCTGGCGCGAGGGCGCGGTGGGGATCTCCAGCCGCCATGCCCTGGCGCTGGTGCACCACGGGGGCGGCAGCACGGCCGAGCTGTTGGCCTTCGCCCGCCGCGTGCGCGAGCGCGTGCGCGAGCGCTTCGGGGTGGAGCTGCGCCCCGAGCCGATCCTCGCCGGCGCGCAGTGGTAGCGGCCGCGCTACTCCCACGCCGGCGGGCGGTGGAGCACGCCGCCCTTCATCACCATCACCGGCTGCTCGAGCACGGTCAGGTCGGCGAGGGGATCGCCCTCCACCACCACCAGGTCGGCGAGCATCCCCGCCTCCACGCGCCCCACGTTGCTCAGCCCCAGTAGCTCGGCTGCCCGCGAGGTGCCGGCCACGATCGCATCCATCGGCTTCATGCCCAGCTCCACCATGGCGGAGAACTCCTTGCCGTTGAGCCCGTGGGGGAACACGCCGGCGTCGCTGCCCAGGGCGATGCGCACCCCGCCTTCGTGGGCGAGGGCGAAGCTCGTGCGCATCTTCGGGGCGATCTCCCGCGCCTTGTGGGCCGACTCCGCCGACAGCGTGCCCGCGTCGGCCTGGGCCTCCACCGCCTTGGCCACGTAGAGGGTGGGCACCAAGAAGGTGCCCCGCGCGACCATCATGCGCACCGTCTCGCGGTCGAGGATGCTGCCGTGCTCGATGCTGTGCACCCCGGCCTCCACCGCCTCGCGGATCCCCTGGTTGCCGTGGGCGTGCGCGGCCACCTTGCGCTCGGCTCGGTTGGCGGCGGCCACCGCCGCGCGCAGCTCGTCGGGATCGAGCTGCGGGGCGCCCACCGCATCGCCCTGCGACATCACCCCGCCCGTGGCACACACCTTGATCACGTCGGCGCCGTGCTTGATCTGGAAGCGCACTGCCTTGCGGACCTCCTGCGGCCCGTCCACCACGCCGTGCCGGTAGTCCTGCTCGCCGGGCCGCACGTCGGGCTGCATGGCGTTGGTGCCGTCGCAGTGACCCCCGGTGATCCCGATCGCATGGTTGGCCACCAGCATGCGGGGCCCCGGCACCAGGCCGTGCTCGATCGCGTCGCGCAGGGCTCGGTCGGCCATCGAGCCCCCCACGTTGCGCACGGTGGTGAAGCCGGCGTCGAGGGTGAGCCGGGCGTTGTGGGCCCCCACCAGCGCGTGATCGGCCAGCGAGGCGCGCAGGTCCGCGACCACGCCCTCGGCATGGCCGGGCGGCGGCGACGAGCCCAGGTGCACGTGGGCGTCGATGAAGCCGGGCAGCAGGGTGCGTCCCCCAAGCTCGATCACGCGGGCGTCGGGCGGCGGCACCAGGCCGGTGCCCACCTGCTCGATCACGCCGTCGCGTACCAGCACGTCCACGTCGTCGCGCGGGGCGCTGCCGCTGCCGTCGATGAGCCGAGCCCCGCGAAGCATCACCGCCGACGCGGCCTCGGGGGGGCGCAGCGGCGGGGCCTCGGTGCCCGCTGCGAGGGCACGCGGGGCGATCGCGGCCACGCGGGTGGGCGCGGTGGTGCTCGGCGTCGTGGCCCGGGAGCAGGCGCCGAGCAGCACGACGCACAGCAGGGCGAGGCGCGGCGGGATCGTCATGCCGCCTACGGTAGCCCGGCGACGCGGAGCGACAAAGGCAGCGCATCGCCGGGCCCGGCCGCGAGCGGCGACCCGGGCGGGCCGCTACGGGCTGGCCTTCGGGGTCGGGTCGCCCGAGCCGGGCGCGGGGCAGGCACAGCCCCAGCTCGCCGGCGCCGTGGGGCAGATGGTCTCCGCGATGATGCGATGACCGTCGGCGTTGGGGTGGATGTGATCGAAGCTGCGGAGCTCCTTGCGGAGGAACCAGCGGGGCAGCTCGGCCGCCTCCTGGGCGTCGGCCTCCAGCTTGGTCTCGCGCTGCAGCTCGTCGAGCTCGGCGTGGGCCTTGGCCCAGCCCTTGTCCTTGCGCAGCAGCTCGCGCATCGGCTCGAGGTCGCGGGGCTCGGCGTCGCGATCGCGCAGCCGCGAGTCGTAGAGGTTCACCGCCACGTCGGGCAGCTCGGATCGATCCCACGGCGCATCGGCGTCGACGCGACGCTTCTCCACGTAGCTGCCCATGGCCTCGGCGGGCGTCAGCGTGCCCAGCACGAAGTCGACCGAGTGCAGGGTGTTGCGCTTCGATCGCAGCCCCTCCAGCCCGCGCCAGCGCTTGTCGCTCTCGTCGCCCCAGGGGCCGATCGTCAGGCCCATCACCTTCATGCCGCGGCGGTGCGCCAGCTCGAACAGGCGGACCATGTGGTAGACGTTGCCCTTGGGGTTGCCCACGCTGTTGAGGCCGCCGCCGAACACCAGCCAGTACTCCTCGCCGTCCACGTTCCAGCGCAGGCGCGAGTTGTCGAGCACCTGCTGCTCGAAGTGCTTGCGCAGCGCCCAGGCACCCAGGCCCGTCTGGGAGATGTTGCGCACCTCCACGTTGCTGCACATCTCCTGGAGCTGCTCGGAGTACGGGTGCGAGCGATAGGCCCCGATCGATCCCGCGAGCACCACCACCTTCACCGGCTTGTCGTCCTGGCGCCAGCGCCAGGTGGGCTCGACGGGTGCGGCCTCCTCGGCGGGCTCGGCCGGCTGGGCCTCGGCCTCGATGCGGGCAGAGCCCTCGGTGGTGGCCGAGCTGTGGGCGCGGGCGGGATCGGGAACCAGCCCCAGCAGGGCGACGAGCGCGACGGGCGCGGCTTTGCGCGGCATCGGGCCTTGGACCCCGAAGGTCGCGTGGGTATTCGAGGCGACCCCCGATCGCCTAGGGAACCACCGTGAAATCATGGCGTGCGAGCTCCACGTCGTCGGTCGAGAGGATCTTGACGGTCCAGTCACCGATGTACTCCTTGCGCAGCTTGAGGTGTCCGCGGGTGCGGTACGCATGGCGGGGCTGTACCACCATCTTGCTGCGGCGGGTGGATCCCTGCTGCATCTCCCACAGCACCTGCAGCTCCTCCTTCTCGCGCTGGTGCACCACGCGGACGCAGACCGTCGCGTTGCCGTCGCGGGTCACGGAGAAGTCGTCGCTGGGTCCGCGGCAGGTGCCTCCCTCCACGCGGGAGCCCATCGCGATGTGATCGACGTGGATGCCCGTGGCCCCGATCCCGCCCACCGGCGGCCGATCGGAGGGGCTGACGGGCAGGCGCTCGAACGCCGCGGCCGCCTCGGGCGAGGTGCCCGGCGGGGGCACGCGCGGCTCGGCGCTCGAGCCCGCGCCGGTCTCGTTGTCCGAGCCCGAGCCTCCGTCGTCATCGTCGTCGGAGCCGTCCTCGGTGCTCGGCAGCGGCGCGGGCTCGGGGCCCTTGGGGGCGGGACGGGGCGATGGCTTCGCGGTGGCGATCGAGGGCGGGGCGTGGGGGGCATCGGGCGAGGGCTCGCCGCGCAGGCCGAGGTACGCGGCTACGGCCAGCCCCGCTGCGCCCATGCCGATCCAGCCCCACGGAAGGCCCTTGCTCGGCACCGGGCGGGGCTCGGCTCGGGGCGGCGGAGGCTCGATCGGCCGTGATGCACGAGGGGGCGCGGGCTTGGGCTCGACCTTGCTCCCGCCCTCGATCACCTGCAGCGACGGCCGACTGATCCGCGCATCGGCCTCCGACGAAGGCTCGGGCGTGGCCTTGGTGTCGGTCTTCGAGTCTGCCGTGGCGTCCGGCTTCGCGTGGCTCGTCGCGGTGGAGTCGGCCTCTGCGTCCGCCGTGGTCTCGACCTCCGTGGAGTCGGCCTCGCGCTCGGCCTCGGCTTCCTTCGTGGCGTCGGGCGGGTCCTCGACCTTGGAGTCAGCCTTGGAATCGGTCTCGTCCTCGATCGTCGGCGCGCCCAGCTTCGGCAGGGGCGGCGGCGGACCGAGCATCAGTCGGTCCATCTCCAGATCGGACTCGTTGCTCACCCGATCCCGGCCGATCACCGGATGGCTGCCCGAGATCCGTCGACTCCCGCTGAGCTCCGAGGGCCCGCCGGGCTCCGAGGGCCCGCTCCGCTCCGAGCTCCCGTCGAGCTTCGCCCCCTCGCTGGGCTCCGGGCTCCCGCTGCGCTCGGATGTCGCAGCACCAGGCTCCGCGTCATCGGAGCTGGCGGACTCGACCCCCTCCACGAGCGCATCCCAGCCGGCATCGACCTTGGCGCGTTCGTCGTTGGGGGGCCGAGCATCGTCGGAGCCGCCCGTCATGGCGCCCATCCTGCCAGATCGACGCTCGCGGGAAAACGCGAGCGGGAGGGCGCGCTTGCCGTTCTCGAGGTACGAGTCTAAGTCTAGGGCGATGCTGGACAATTCCTCTCGGCTCGGCGCATGGGCGCTCGCCTTGGGCCTGACCGTGACGACCTCGGCTTGCGACCCCGTGCCGACTCCGGAGATCCCGGACGCCGAGCCGGCGGTGCGCGTACCCGAGCCGGTGCCGGTCGCCGACCCGGGGGTCAGTCGCAACCTGCTGCAGGCCTACGTGGAGCGCGATCCCGACGTGGCCGACACCAAGATGCTCCCCGACCCGAACGATCCGTCGAAGGTCACCAAGGTGGAGATCTCCTGGGAAGAGGAATCGCGGAC
Organism: Myxococcales bacterium; assembly: GCA_020633315.1. Taxonomy (GTDB): domain Bacteria; phylum Myxococcota_A; class Polyangia; order Nannocystales; family Nannocystaceae; genus Paraliomyxa. Next base: position 46,244 of record JACKDV010000020.1, on the reverse strand, counting down.
CTGGAAGCTGCCCTATCAGGCCAAGCGACTCGTGGCCGCGCTGGTGATCGCGGTGGCGCACGATCGCCTGGACAGCCTGCGCTTCATCCTCACCCCCGACGCGCAGTGGGGCTGGCCCGATCCGCGTCGCCCGGGAGCCCGCCCGGTGTTCGACGGCGACGGCGGCGAGGCGTTCTTCTCGGCGCTGCGCAAGGTGGGGGCGCGCCTGCCCGAGACGATCAAGTGGACCAGCCTGCCCGTGCCGCCCGGCATCCAGGTGCTGCACACCACGGGCGCCGAGCCCATGTGGACCTTCTATTCGGAAGGCTACGACGGCCTGCTGCTGCAGCTGGTGGTGTACGGCGGCAACGCTCGCATCGCCTACGTGGGGATGTACGAGGAGCTCCCGTCCGAGCGCCCCAGCATCACCAGCTACGGGCCGATGCCGCCCTTGGCCCCGCCCCGCCGCCCGCCGCCCGGTGGCTCGGTGCTCGGGCCCAAGCCACCGCGGGCCCCGAGCTCGCGCTCGCGGCCTCGCTCGACGGAGCCGGCCTCGGGGGTCGCTCCGTCGGAGGTCCCGCCCTCGGTCGCCTCGGGCTCGGTCGCTCCGTCGGCGGTCCCGCCCTCGGTCGCCTCGGGCTCGGTCGCTCCGTCGGCGGTCCCGCCCTCGGGGGCTCCGGTCGCATCGCCTTCGGCATCGCCCTCCGAGCCGGCCGACGGTCGCTGAGCCTGCGGCCGCGCTCGCGCGCCCAGCCACGCCTCCACCTTGCGGCGATACGGCGACCACGGGTGGCGATCGAGGTAGTCGAGCGCCCGCAGCTCGCCTCGCTCCACCCGCTGCAGGTCGTCCTCCTGCCGCGACAGCAGGGCGTCGGCCGCCATCGCGTTGGCCTCGTCCACCTCGGGGTGCTCGGGATGCCCCAGCGCGAACAGGCCCGGCGCGCCCCGTCCCCGGCGCACCCAGGTGAGGTGCCAGTCGGCGCGGAAGCGCAGCAGCTGCTCGAGGTCGACGTGGCCGGCCCACGCCTCGTCGCCCAGCTCGATGCGGGCGTAGTCGGCCAGCTCGCCCTGGTCCAGCGCGCGCAGGGCCTGGTCGAGCGACGCGAAGCGGATCACCAGGCGGCCGTCCCGGTCGGTCGTCAGCGGGGCCAGCGGGGTGGTCCGGCGGCCCCGACGGTCGACGAAGGTCAGCGCGATCGGGCCCTGGTAGCGTCGCAGCCGGCAGCCCGCCGCGCTCACGTCGGTGCGCCGCAGCACGTCGCGCGAGGGGCTGCGCAGCGGCCAGCTCCGGCAGCGGCTCGCCTCGCCCAGCACCAGCTGCAAGGTGGCCAGCTCCACCACCCTGCGCTCCACGTAGCCGAAGGCATCGCGGCGGCGCACCAGGGCCCGCCCGGCCAGCTCGCGGTCCTCGCCGCAGGCGTCGTCCCGGCGCCGCCCCTCCACCAGCTCGTCGAGAACCTGCTGGCGGCAGGCCGCGGTGGGCTCGGCCTCCAGGGTGGTCACCGCCGACAGCTCGGCCTGCACCGGTCGCAGCGAGGGGCCCGCGTGCGCCGAGGCAGGGCCCGCGAGGCCCAGGACCAGCGCCAGCGGCAGGAAACGAGGCAGCACCGCCACCGCAGGCTAGCGCGCTTGGGCCGTTGGCTCCAACCCCATGGCCCGGCGCGCCCGGCTCGTCGCTCGTTCGGGACCCTGGCCCTTGACGACCCCGTGGCCGCGGGCAAGCCTCCGTCGCGTGCGACGCCTCGCGTTTCCGTTGGTCGCCTCCATGGCGCTCGGTGCCCCGGCCGGGTGCCTGAAGATCCCCCCCGAGCTGCCCCAGGAGCCCGACGCCATGCCCGCGGCGCCGAGCACCGCGGCCGAGGTGCTCGATCGCTTCGTCACGGCATCGGGAGGCGAGGCCGCCCTGCGGGCGCTGCCCGCCCGCACCATCGAGGCCCGCATGATCGTGCGCGCCCAGGAGGGCTGCGACGACCCCGAGGCGGGCTGCGTGGCCGAGGACAAGGTGGGCTCGTTCCTGCTGCGCACCACCGCCGACGGCAAGCTCTACCGCCGCACCGTGCTCGACGACCTGGTGGAGGAGAAGGGCTTCGACGGCGAGGAGGGCTGGCAGCTCGCCGGCGACCTGCTGCGCATCGAGTCCCCCGAGGAGGTCGAGCTGTCCAAGGAGGACGCGGTGCTCCACTGGTACCTCGACCTCGAGGAGCGCGGCGTGCAGGTGACCCTGGTGCAGCCGCCCCGCAAGGAGGACAGCGAGGGTCAGGTGACCGTGCTCGACGGCGTGCGCTGGGAGACCGCCGGCGCGGCCACCAGCCCCAAGACCATGTGGTTCGACCGCGCCACCGGCCTGCTGCGCGAGGAGATCGTGGAGGACGCGCTCGAGACCGACGAGGGCGAGCAGGTGCAGCGCCAGACGATCGTCTACGACGACTACCGCGACGTGGGCGGCATCGAGGTGCCCCACCTGGTGCGGGTGATCAACGAGCTGGGCGATCAGAAGCAGGTCGTGGAGTTCGTGACCCAGGAGGTCGACCACCGGCCGGTCGAGGCCTCGGTGTTCGCGAGGCCCGAGCTGCCCGCGCCCGCGCCCGCGCCCGACCAGCGCCTGGCCGCGCTGCAGGCCGCCACCAAGGCCGCGGCCGACGAGCCCGACGACGCCGCCAGCCAGGTGGCCCTGGCGCGCGCGGCCTGGGAGGCCGCCCACTTCGAGACCGCCGAGAAGGCCGCCCGGGCCACGCTCGCGCTCGACCCCGCGGAGCCCGAGGCCCTGGTGCTGCTCGCCCGCGTGCTGGTGCTGCGCGGCGACACCAAGGAGGCCGCCGACGTGCTCGACAAGGCCCGCTCGGCCGGCCTGCGCCCCGAGGTGCTCGCGCTCGAGGAGGCGTGGATCCACTACCGCCGCCGCGACTTCGCCAAGCTCGCCAAGACCCTCGACGCGGTGGGCAACCCCGTGCTCGCGGGGCGCTACCGCAGCTTCGTGGGCAAGCCGCTGCAGACCAAGGCCAAGGGCTGCGTGACCACGGTGCCGCTGGTCAGCGGCTCGCCGCTGGCCGTGGTGGAGATCATGGTGGAGGACGAGCCGGTCAACGCGATCCTCGACACCGGCGCCTCCGACCTCATCCTCTCCAACTCCTTCGCCGCCGCGCGGGGGATCTCGGTGCGCTCGCTGGGGGCCCAGGCGCCGCGCGGCACCCCGTCGGTGGGCTACGGCGAGGCGCAGGCGCTGCGGATCGGCGACGTGACGATCACCAACGTGCCCGTCGACGTGTTCGACGATCGGGCGATGGCCGAGATGGCGGGCAACGACCTGCCCGACGTCAAGGCGGTGCTGGGGCTGAGCATGCTCAGCGACCTGCAGGTGAGCCTCGACGTGCCCGCCAAGACCCTCGAGCTGGTGCAGGGCGGCGGCCGCTGCAAGGGCGATCGCGAGGCCCGGCGCACCGGCGAGGGCCTGCCCTTTTGGCAGCACGAGACCCACTTCCTGTACGTGATGGCCGAGCTCGGCGACGCCGAGGGCCTGTACCTGCTCAACACCGGCATGCGCGGGGCCGACATCGCGGCCAACCTGCTGGCCCACGGCCACGCCGGCCTGCCGATCCCGCCCATGCGCGACGACGTGGCGATGGGCACCGTGGACGCGTTCACCCTGGGGCCGCTGACGCTTTCGGGGCTGGAGTCGGCCGTGGCCTACACCGATCCGCAGGGGCAGATCCGCGGCTTCTTCGAGCGGGTCAAGACCTCCACCGGCTTCCGCGAGGACGGGATGATCGGCCTGGCGCCGCTGGCCACCCGCCGCTTCACCCTCGACTTCGACACCCGCCGGATCTACTTCGCCGACGCGCCCCCCACCGCCGCCGCGAAGGAGCCCGAGGCCCCCGCCAAGGGCAAGGGCAAGGGCAAGAGCAAGGGCAAGGGCACCAAGGCCAAGGCCGCGGAGTAGCGCGATGGGCCCGGCGTCCTCGTCCATCGTGTACCGGGCCGCCCACGGCGTGATCGAGGGGCGGTGGGTGGACGAGCCCTGGCTGGCGGTGGACGAGGGCGGCACGATCACCGCGCTGGGGCACGCGGGCCAGGCCGAGCCGCCGGCCGAGCTGCTGCAGCGCGACCTCGGCCCGGTGATGCTGCTGCCGGGCATGGTCGACGCCCACAGCCATGCGTTCCAGCGGGCGATCCGCGGGGCCACCCACCGGCGAGGGGCCCACGATCCCTCGTCGTTCTGGAGCTGGCGCGAGGCGATGTACGCCCGGGCGCAGACCCTCGATCCCGAGGGCGTCCATGCGATCACCCGCCAGGCCTTCGCCGAGATGCTGCGGGCGGGGATCACCTGCGTGGGCGAGTTCCACTACCTGCACCACCAGCCCGACGGGCGCCCCTATGCCGATCCCAACGAGCTGTCGGCGCAGGTGCTGCGGGCGGCGGCCGAGGTGGGGATCCGGGTGGTGCTGCTGCAGGTGCTCTACCTGCGGGCGGGGCACGGCCAGCCCGCGCTGCCCGAGCAGCGCCGCTTCTGTGACGCCGACGTGGATGCGTACCTGCGGCGCGTGGACGACCTGCGCAGCCGCGGCGTGCCCCTGGGCCTGGCCCCGCACAGCGTGCGCGCGGTGCCGCGGCCGGCCCTGCTCGAGGCGATCCGCTACGCCCATGCGCACGGCCTGCCCCTGCACGCGCACCTCAGCGAGCAGCCGCGCGAGAACGAGGAGTGCCGGGCCGAGCACGGGGTCACCCCCACCCGGCTGCTCGTCGACGCGGGGGCCTGCGAGCGCGCGCGGGGCCTCACCGCCGTGCATGCGGTCCACACCACCGCCGAGGATCACCGCCTGCTCGCCGGCCAGCACGTGTGCGCCTGCCCGACCACCGAGGCCGACCTGGGCGACGGCATCGTGCCCGCGGTGGAGCTGCGGGACGCCGGCGTGGAGGTGGCGCTGGGCAGCGACAGCAACGCGGTGATCGACCTGGTGCAGGAGGCCCGCCTGCTCGAGATGGACGAGCGCCTGCGCGGCCAGGCGCGGCTGCGGCTGTGCGACGAGCGGGGCCGCCTGGGCCCGGCGCTCCTGCACGCGGCCACCGAGGCCGGGGCCTCGGCGCTGGGCCAGTCGGCCACGCTGGGGCGCCTGGGCGTGGGCCGTCCCTTCGACGCGCTCACGGTGGGCCTGGACGATCCCTTCTTCGAGGGCATCGCGTCCGATCACCTGCTCGATGCCCTGATGTGCGCCGGGACGGCGAGGGCGGTGCGGCACGTGTTCGTCGGAGGCCAGGCGCGGGGCTGAGATGGGGTGGCGCGGTTGCGGCGGGGTGGTGATGGCCACGGTGCTTGCGCTCGGCTGCACCCGGCGGGTGGACGAGCAGGTGCGCGATGCCTGGGGCGGCGCCACGCGTCCGCCCTCGGCCGGCTCGGAGCAGGCGGCCGGCGACGGCGAGGGCGCGGGGGGCCAGGAGGGCGAGGCCCGCTCGCGCGTGGGCTGGGACCGGGTGGACGAGATCCTCGACGGGGCCTTCGCGGAGGCCAGCGTGGGCACCGACGACGAGGTGATGGCGCGGCTCGCGGACCGCTGGTGTGCCAGCGAGCCCTCGCCGCTGTCACGCGCCGACGGCATCGTGAGGGTGTGTCGACCCGACCCGCCCGTGGAGATCGACGGCCAATCGTTCAGCCTCGAACTGGGAGGAGAGGGTGTGATAGGTCTCGTGGCCAGAGGGCTCTCGGCCGAGGAGAGCTCTCGGTTGGCCGAAGAGGCCCGCCGCCGAACCGATCGCTGGTGCACGCAGCAGTGGACCCCTCCTCTCGACTCCCCCCGACCGCCGGACGCCCCGCGACTCCACACCTGCGTGGTGGAGGGCAGCGCCCTGCTCACCGTCGGCAACTTCTTCGTGGGCGAGGAGGATCAGTGGCAGGTATCGGTGGTGGTGATCGACGCGAGCTGAAGCCATGAGCGCACTGTCCACTCCCACCATGCACGGCGGGGTCCTCGTCCCGCTCGATCCCTTCCGAGTCAGTCACCTCGCGGCCGTGGCCGCCGAGCTGCTGATCAGCAAGGCCCGCAACATCACCGACGCCAAGCTGGTGCTCACCCGCCACCCGCAGGCCCAGCTCGTGCTGGGGCGCATCGTGGGCTCGGTGGTCGGCGACGATCCGACCGCGTTCTGGCGCGAGAACGCCGACATCGCCGTGGCCATGAGCCAGATGCTGCCGCGGCAGTGCTTCATGTACTACGCCAAGACGGCGCCGCCGCAGGAGCGCCGGGAGGCGTTCGTGGTGGCCCAGCGCGGGCAGGTGCTCGCGGCCGACGAGGCCAGCGCCGACACCCAGGCCCCGGGCGCCGAGCGCTGGCCGGTGCAGGAGCTGTGCAAGCAGCTGCGGCTGTCGGTCGACGAGCTGGCCAACGGCTTCGCGGGGGGACCGAGCGTGGAGATCTCGCTGCTCGAGCCCAACGTGGACGACCAGGCCATGCTGATGACCCTGGCCGAGCCGCCGGAGGACGACGCGGGCCCCGGCGCCGCGGCCAAGGCTGCGCCGAGCCCCGCCGGCGGGGCGTCTCGACCGGCGCCGGCTCCCGGCAAGCCCAAGCTGTCGGTCGCCGAGGATCTCAAGCGCCGCGAGACCGAGCGGGCCGCCGAGAGCGCCGAGCAGCAGCGCCGGGCCGACGAGGTCTCCTCCGGCCTGCGCTACGTGGTCGACGAGCTGGGGATCGTCTCGTGCCCGCAGGCGGAGCTGAGCGAGCCGGAGATCCTCTCGCCCTTCATCGTGGGGAAGGTGACGGGAGATCTCCCCGAGGGCCTGCCGCGCAAGCTCACCGACTCGCTGCAGGGCAAGCGCTGTGACGTGGCGCTGCGGGTGGACTTCCTCAGCGAGGTGTTCGTGGAGAGCTCCCCGCTGGCGCGCGCGCTGCTCGAGGAGCGCGCCGAGACCCGGACGATGGGGGGTCGCGAGCTCAAGGTGCTCGAGGTGCTCGCGCCGCGGCTCGGCTACGGCACGCTGGTGAGCACGGGCAAGGCGCCCCATGTGTTCGTGTCGCGCAAGCCGGACCTTGCGCTGCCCGACGAGCTCGTGCTCGAGCTCCTCGGCTGAGGCCGATCCCGTGTGGCCGTGGGCCCTGGGCACGCCGGAGCTGCGGGCCCCAGCCGCGGCACCTCTTGTGGAAGAGCGTGCCGCGACCCGGACCGACCGGCATCGGGGGATCGACGCGCGGGGCGGCCCGGCGACGCGGGCCACCCCGAGGACGAGCTCGCTACGGGGTGAGGCCCGAGCGGAGCTTGGAGAGGATCTCTTCCTCGCGCGCACCGGCCTCGGGCTCGGCGAGCTGGTTGCGGATGAGCGTGTCGAGGATCTCGCCGCGCTCGGGGTGCGGGGGCAGGTGCTCGGCCAGTCCCAGCTTGCGGCTGGCGAGCACCTTGAGGAACGGCTCGATCTTGCGGACCTCCTGGGCGATCCGCATGGTCACCGCCTTGCCTTCGCCCCGGCGGGTGGGGAACTTCGGTGCGCAGCGCTCGACGGCGGCCACCAGCTCCCGAGCGAGCTCGATGTCCACGTTGTCCTCGACGCCGAAGCTGGCGACGACGATCGGCCGGCTCTGGGCCTTGCGGGTGCCGTCACCGGACCACCACACGTTGTGGGCGATGGAGAGGTAGGTGCGGCGGGTGTCGCCGCAACGGACTCGGTTCCTGCGTAGGTACATTGCTAATCCCCGTGGTTGAGGGCCTGGATGGGTCTCTTCAACACCGGCCGTGCTGGTCGGGGGCTTCGACGGCAGCCCAGGAGCAAAGCTTCATCGACCCCTGCTCGCCGTCTCGCCGGGGCCCTACGGGACGCGGACCCCTGAAATTCCCATCCAAATGCCAAAAAAGGCACGAAATCCAGGCTAGCGTGGGATTTCGGCTCGGCCACCGCGAAAACCACCCCCTCCCGTGGATCTAGTTGGGATTCCTAGGGAAATCGCATGTCAGTAACGAATCTTACCGATCTCCAACGGAGTGAAGAATTCTCGTGGGCCGGTGCTCGCGGTGGGCGCTCGGGGCTTCCATGGAGGCTGCTAGGCTGCTCGGGCCATGGAGATCTCTCGTGCCATCGGGGTGGGGCTGTGCGGGCTCGTGGTGTGGGGATGCACCAAGGCTTCCGGCCCCGGCTCCACGCCTCCGCTGGCCCCGGTGGCCCAGCCCGGCGAGCCGGTGGCGTCGAGCTCGACGCCGCACGAGCCCGCGTCGCATGACCCCAGCGAGAGCGCCACGGCCCAGCGCGTCGACCCGCCGGCGATCGCCGAGAGCCCGCACCCGCAGCCCAAGCCCAACCCCTACGTCGCGCCGCCGATCCGCACCGCGGGCGACCTCACCGTCCACGCGCCGCCGCACGAGCCCGGCGAGCGCTTCGGCGGACGGCTGCGCACGCACGTGGACGGGGCGCTGTCCAAGGGCAGCCCTCGCACCTGGGTGGGCCCGCAGGTGCCCGGCTTCGTGGTGCTGCTCGAGGACACGATGGAGCTGTTCCTGCTCGATCGCGTGGGCGACGAGTTCATGGCCTTCTATCGCGAGCCCTACGGCGCGGGCAGCTGCGAGGCAGGCGGCACGAGCAACTGCCGCTACTACGCGCGCCTGTACGACATCGAGGGCCACGAGCTGTGGGGGGTGGCGCTGCACGAGCTGCTGTCGGCGTCCACCCAGCTCGAGATCCAGGACGTGCGCTACGCCGACGGCACCCTCTACTTCAACGAGGCCTGCCAGAGCTACTCGAGCGGGGCCAAGGGCAAGTGCTCGTACCTGGTGGCCTACGATCCCCAGGCCAAGGAGATCCGCTGGCGCACCAAGAACCTGGTGAGCAACGGCGAGTTCCTGATCCACGGCGACTACATCGTGGCGGGCTACGGCTTCACCGGCGAGCGGGACTTCGTCTACGTGGTGTCGCGCGCCAACGGGTCGATCGTGCACAAGGTGAGCGTGCCCAAGTCGGCCGAGACCTTCGCCATCGGCGACGACGGCCTGCTCGAGGTGCGGATCTACCCCGGCACGCTCAAGCTGTTCGAGATGCGCGGCTGGGACACCAGCCACCCCAAGCTGGTCGCCACCACGCGCAAGCCCTCGAGGATCCAGACGGTCACGCGCTGAGCGGCTCGCTCGTGGCGAGTGCTCCGGGCCCGGCTCGGCCGCGAGCCCGGCCGCTCGCACCCACGCGCGCGGGCGAGCGGTCTCGTTGGCCAGCGCCCGGGGGCCATGCTGCAGGCCGGGCTGCAGGTGGAGACCCTGCACCGCCTCGGCCGCCATCGCCTGGTCCGCTTCCTGCCGTCCTTCGCTCCCCACCGGGACAACCACGTGGGCGAGGCCATCGAGGACGAGCACGGTCGGGTGGCCTACCTGCAGACCTTCCGCCTCTCGGCCGCGCAGGCCCGACGGGGGCGGCTGCTGTCCACCCTGGTCTCGGTCGACTGGGATCTCGACGAGTGCGCGCGGGTGCTGGGGGCCACGCGCCCGGAGCTGCTGGCGCAGCTGCGCAACCGGGGCCTGGGCCACCTGCTCCGCGAGTGACGGCCCGCCGGGCTCGCGGGGAGCCGCGTCCGTGGGTTTGTCGCTTGCCGCGATCGGTAGTTGTAGGCTGTGCCGGTCCTGGGCCCGGGAATGTCGCCGGCGCCCCCGCTCGTACCCCAAGGAGCCCCGTGAGCCGCCTCCACGCCCCCCGTGCTGCCGTGTCCGCCCTGCTGAGCCCCTGCGTGCTGCTGCTGCTGGCCGCCTGCTCGCGGCCCGAGACGGCCACGCACAACGATCCCCCCACCGGCGACTCCCCGAGCGAGGCCGCCGATGCCGAGATCGACGGCACCGCCAAGGACGGTGACGGCGGCGAGGCAGCGGCCGGCGCCGGCGAGGAGGATGCCAAGGTCGCCCACGCCGACGGCGCCAAGCCGACCGCGCTCGACACCCCCGAGGCCGAGACCGACCCGCTGGCCCCCCTGCCGCCCGAGGTCTACGAGCGCTTCGCCAACCTCCCGCGCGACCCCAAGCCCGACTCGCTCATTCGCAACTCGCACTACTGGATCTCCAACGAGCTCAACCAGCAGCTGTGGCACGACCACATCGCGGACCTCGGCGGGGGCTACCTGGGCGTGGGCACCGACCAGAACTACATGCTGGCGGGCTGGGCCAAGTCCGACCTCATCGTGGTGGTCGACTTCGACGTCTCCATCGTGGACCTGCACCGGGTGTACGCGCTGTTCTTCGAGGAGGCCGAGACCTTCGAGGACTTCCTGCAGCGCTGGTCGCCCGAGCGCGAGGAGGAGGGCCTGGCCCTCATCGACGAGCGCTACGCCGAGCGCGAGGACTACGACCGCGTGCGCAAGGCCTACAAGGTGGCGCGCCAGCTCGTGTGGGCGCGGCTTCGCAACGTGCGCAAGGCCTACGAGAAGCTGGGGATCCCCACCTTCATCAGCGACCAGGAGCAGTACGATCACATCCGCACCCTCCAGCGCAACGGGCGGATCTTCGCCGTGCGGGGAGACTTCACCGCCAACGAGACGATGGTGGCGGTGGGCAAGGCCATGGCCGACTCGGGCCTGGCCTTCAACGTGATCTACCTGAGCAACGTGGAGCAGTACATCGACTACACCCCCGAGTTCCGCCGCAACCTCGGGCGGCTGCCCGTGGGCGACAACGGGGTGGTGGTGCGCACCCTGGGCTGGAGCGCGTTCGGCTTCGCCGAGGGCGAGGAGTACCACTACAACGTCCAGCCCGCGCCCAAGTTCGTGGAGTGGCTGACCACCAGCCGGGTCAAGAACCTGCCCGCCATGCTGCACTACCGCACCCGCGTGGACACGGTGGGGCTGTCGCTGCTCGACGGCGAGGTGCAGCCCTCCAAGCGACCCCCGGACATCGCCGAGTGAGGGACGACGGGTGAGCTGGGGCCGGACCATCGCCTGTGCGCTCGCCGTGGGGCTCGCGGGCTGCTCGAGCCCTGCGCCCCCCTCGGCCAGCACGCCCGCCGCCGATGGCCCCGTCGCCCGGACGGCCGACGCTCCCACCCCCGAGCCCGAGCCCGCCGCCGAGGGGGCCGAGCTCGCGGGCGCCGAGGGGGCCGAGCCCGCGCCCGAGCCCGCCGCCGCGCCGCCGGTGGAGGACCCGTGGCTGCGGGGCCTGATGGCCGAGCACAAGGGCTTTCGCAAGGTGCTCGCCGACCCCGAGCGTTACCGCATGCAGGTGCTCGTCACCGTGATCATGCCGGGCGAGGACGGCCCGGTGGTGGTCGAGCACCCCTACCGCGTCGACGCCGAGTACATCTATCCCGCCTCGGCCATCAAGACCTTCGCCGCGGTCGGGGCCCTGCGCACCCTGGCCCAGCTCGCCGACGAGGGGCAGCGCGTGGGCCTCGACACGCCGCTGGCCTACTGCGAGACCGGCCGCGAGCGCTGCACCATCGATCACGACGAGAGCAACCTCGAGGGCGGCACGATCACGGTGGGGCACGAGATCCGCAAGATGCAGCTCGTGTCCAACAACGTCTCGTTCAACCGCCTCTACGAGCTGGTCGGCCACCGCGAGCTCAACGAGATGATGTGGGCGCTGGGCTTCGAGAGCGTGAGGATCCAGCACCGCATGTACGGCGTGCAGGATCCGCTGGCGCAGCGCACCACCCCGCGGGTGGAGCTGCGGCCGGCCAAGGGCAAGGCGGTGGTGATCCCCGAGCGGGTCAGCGATCTCGAGCTGCCGCCCCTGCCCTTCACGCCCGACCAGCTCCTGCTGGGCGTGGCCTACATCGACGACGAGACCCACTCGCGGGTGGACGAGCCGCTGGGCTTCGCGCCCAAGAACTACGTCTCCATTCGCGACCTGCATCGCCTGGCCCTGGCCATCGCGCGTCCCGACCTGCCCGGCGTGCCCGACCTGGGGCTCACCCCGGCGCACCGCAAGCACCTGCTGGCCTCGATGACCGACAACCCGGCCGAGTCGAGCAACCCGGTCTACGCCGACATGGACAACGGCCTGCGCTACAAGACGATGATCGGCGGGATGCTCGAGGAGCTGCCGATCACGCGCCTGCGCTACGTGGGCAAGGCGGGTCGGGCCTACGGCTTCCACCTCGACAACGCGTACATCGAGGACACCAAGACCAAGCGGGCCATGGTGGTGACCGCGGTGGCCTACGCCAACGCCAACGGCGTGCTCAACGACAACGCCTACGAGTACGACGGCATCACCCGCCCGTTCCTGCGCAACCTGGGCCAGGTACTCGCGCGCGCGGTGCTGGTGGAGGGCGAGGGCACGTAGGCCGCGCAGCACAGCGCGCGCACGGCCTCCTCGTCGAGCCCCGGCTCTTGCGGTGTGGAGATCTCCTCGTCGTCGCGTGGCTCGGGCGTGTAGTCGGGATCGCAGCCCCCACGGCGTGGCACGACGGCCCGAGCCGTGGTGAGCCGCAGGCCGCGAGCGGAGAGCGTCAGGCCGCGCTCGCGCAGATCCCCGGCTCGGTCGTCACGCACACCTCCGGCGGCACCCCGCCCTCGAACCAGGGCAGGCACTCGCTGCCGGGCACCAGCCCCGGGCAGGGGTCCACGCCGTCGACCGGACAGAACGGCGCGCAGCAGCCCGCGGAGCCGGAGTCGCAGCCCGGCACGGCTCCTACGTCGATGCACATCAGCCCGGGGGGGCAGCCATTGAGGTACTCGCACGGCGAGCCCACGGTGGCGCCGGGGGGCGAGGCATCGGCCACGCACGCGAACGAGTCGGAGACCGCGTAGCAGGCCTGGCCCTCGGGACAGTTCTGCAGCACGGGGTCGCAGTCGTCGAAGCAGATGTTGAGCGCGCCGTCGCTGGTGATCGTGCACCAGTCGCAGGGATCGGGGCAGCTCGGGTCGCTCTCGTCGCCCGAGCAGAACGACACGCAGTGGCCCTCGAGGGTGTCGGGGTCGACGTCCCAGCACATCGAGGTGCCGTCGCAGTCGTCGAGCCCGCTGACCCCGCTGCCCTCTACCGTGCACGGCTCGCCCGGCGCGTTGGGATCGGGCGCGATGGGGACGCAGCGGGTCGCGTTCCAGGAGTTGCCGCCGTCGCTCGCCCAGGGCATGCACTTGAAGCCGGGCGGGCAGTCTTGCGCGAAGGTCGAGCAGCTCGTGGGCAGGTCGAGCCACACCTCGCCCGTGTCGACCACCCCCGAGTCCGCCGTGCCCTCGCCCGTGTCGAGCGGCGTGGTGGTGGGGCCGCCCGAGCTCCCCGGCGGGCCCGACTCGGTGCCCGGCGCCTCCGTGGTCGAGCTCGCCTCGCCCTCCTCGGCGCTCTCACCCGAGATCTTCGGACCACAGGCGAGCAACAGCAGACAGAGCGCGGCGAGGGGTCGGATCGAGATCATCATGGGCGGCACCACGGGCTCGAAAAGCCCTATTCGAAACAAAGATATCAAAGCTGCCTAGAACGTGCACGGCCTGGTCGGATCGGCCGTCCTGACCGACCCGGCCCAAGCGGGACGTCTTGGCGTCGCTCGAAGGACGGAGGGTTGGCTCCCCGGCCACGACGGGTCGCACCCGGCTCGCGGAGAAGGGCCGCCGGTGGGTACGGCGAGGATTGGCCGCGTCGAGGTCGACCATCGGTGGTCACGGCCGCGAAGCTGCCCATGCGCGCATCGGGTCGAATCCCTGGTGTTGCTTCGTTCGTCCAGACCGAACCGAGATCGTGGCACCTACGGGTCGTGCCTCGATCACGAAGGTACGTGGCATCCGGCGAGACCTCGGTCCGCGCTCCCGAGCCGCGACCCTCTCATGTCATCTGATGGAGTCGTCCTCTCCCGCCGAAGGTAGTGTGCCCACCGAGGATCCTGCTATCCTCTAGACCCTCGGAGGATCGATGAGCTCAATCGCGGACGTCCTGGCGACGCTCTTCTACGAGGTCGACAACGCACGGATGATACTCCTTCGCATCGGGTTCCCGGCATCGCGAATTCCTGCGTTCAGCAACGCCATGGTGTTCTGGTCCAAGGTGGTGTCCGACATCGACAACGGCGTCATCGTGGGCACGTCGAGGACGCTGGTCGAGGAGGCACTACGGATGTACCCGGCAAATTCCGAGCTACGGGCCATCCTCGATGGATCCCCGAGCCCCGGAGCTCCCACTTCCGGTCATGCATCGAATCCGGCTGACGGCCAGAAGTTGGTGCGTCTTTCACAGTTCATCTCGTCTGCCGTCGATCTCTCGGAGCTCAAGGCACTACTCACCGAGCTCGACAATTCCATAGTCCTCGACTTGTCATGGAATGCTCCGATGTCGACGGTCGCGCTCGACTGCGTCAAGTTGCTCCAGCGCCGGGGATTGCTCGGTGATCGCTTCTTCGAGCTACTCGAGCGCAAGCTTCCGGCCCGAAGGGACGACATCGACGTTCTTCGTCGCTGAACGGAAGACGATCACTTCCGAGGATCGAAACCCGCGCGGATCTTGGCGGCCCAGCCCTCGAGATCCTCCATCGTGCTCTGAAGGACCTCCGGTGACTCCTCGATGGACCGCAGTGCCCTATGGAGCAGATCCTTGGCTCGCCGGATTCGACTGCGGGCCGTGTCCTCCGGGATGCCCAGGACCTCGCCGAGCTCGCGCCCGGAGAGCCGCTCCCAGTAGTACAGCTCCAGCACCACTTGGGAGTCGAGCGGGGTCCGACGTAGCCCCTCGAGCAGTAGGCGCTGCTCCTGGGTGCCCGCGAGCATGGTCGAGGGTCCTGCCCCAAGGTCGACGATGGATTGGGTCTCGAAGTCGGTCGTTCGCGACCTTCCCTTGGCGCGGATGAACTCCCGGAGCTTGTTGTTGGCGATTCCCAGCAAGAAGTTGCGGAAGGAGGATTGCCCACGGAAGCGATCCCGAGCCTCTATGCAGACCTCGAAGGTCTTCTGGACGAGATCCTCCACCTCCCTTCGGTCCACCTTGTTGACGAAGAACCTCCGGATGGCCTCGAAGTGCCGCTGGAACAGCTCGTTCCCTGCGGCGCGATCTCCGCTCTTCCACGCGTCGAGTAGCTCGCTGTCCGAGCGCACCGGAGCGAGACTATCACACAATGTAGGGCAAAAAGTGACGGTAGGCTGACGGGTCTGGTCGTAGGCGTCACTCAACCGACAGGCACCTCTCGGCAACTGGCATGACGGACGACAGTCTCGACGAAGCGGTCATTGCGCGACCTCTCTCGGGTGAGCTCGAGGGGCGAGCGATGAAGAATCGGATCGCAGCCCGGTTGTTCGCAGCCGAGTCGGGTCCGGTGCTCATCGGCAGATTCGAGGTCCTGGAGTCGGCTGGCAGCGGCGGCATGGGGGTGGTCTATCGGGCGTGGGATCCCACGTTGAACCGGGAGGTTGCACTCAAGGTGCTCCACCCCGAGGTCGTGGCCGAGGACGTCGACCGCGGCCGCTTGATGCGGGAGGCGCAGGCGCTGGCGAAGCTGTCGCATCCCAACGTGGTCCAGCTCTTCGAGGTGGGGGAGCACGACGGCGGGTTCTTCCTCGCGATGGAGTACGTCGACGGGGTACCCCTTCGACACTGGCAGCTCGCGGCGAAGCGGAGCTGGCGGGAGCTGGTCTCGGTGTACGTCCAGGCAGGCCATGGGCTCGCCGCGGCGCACGCGGTGGGGCTCGTTCACCGCGACTTCAAGCCGTCCAACGTCATCGTCGGCAACGACGGCCGCGTTCGCGTGGCGGACTTCGGTCTCGCGCGTGGACCAGGGCTCCATCCGCCGAGCCCGGGCAGTCCGACGACTCGGCCGAGCCCCACCACGGCCACCTCGACCGACGACCGAGTCCGGGCCGGAACTCCTGCTTACATGTCTCCCGAGCAGAGTCGAGGGGAGCCCACGGATCCTCGCAGCGATCAGTTCAGCTTCTGCCTGTCGTTGTGGGAGGCGCTCTTCGGCAATTGGCCGCGCCCGGGCACCGAGGCGGCTCGTGACTCCGGGGGCTCACGGGCCGAGTCGCCGCATGCGAGCGGCGCCGTCCAGCGCCGCCTTCGGGCCACGCTGAGTCGGGGTCTCCGCGAATCTCCGGACGAGCGCTGGCCCAACATGAAGGCCTTGCTGGAGACGCTCGAGAGGCTCGAGGAGCGTCGATGGCTGGTAGGCGGAGGAGCCTTCGCCGCGGGAGTGGTCGGAGTGCTGGTGTGGTCGTGGGGGAGGCCCGACGAGCTGCGGTGGTGTGACCGGCTCGAAGCCACCATGCCACGCTGGCGGGATGACGACATGTCGAGGCTCCAGGCGGCCGCGGAGCGCTTCGACTCCAGGGGCAGCGCAGTCCTGGCCAGCGCAACCAACGAGACGCTCGTGAGCCTCTCCGAGCGCTGGCGTACCGTGGCCGAGAGCGTGTGCGAGGGTGGCGGGGAGCCTGCAGCTCCGTCGGCCGTGGGGACGTGCCTCGCCCTTGCGGCTCGGCGGATGGAGCAGGTCGGCGCGGCACTCAGAGACGTTCCCGATGGCCTCCTCGTGGTCCACGAGACGCTCGCGCTGTCGATCCCTCCCGAGCGATGCGAGCACGGGCCCGGCCACGTGGCGAGCGATGCCGGTGCCGATCTGCCCGAGGATGCGATCGTGGCCTTGGTCCAGGCCAGGGTCCTCGGCGCATCGGGTCGAGAGGCCGAGGCGCTCCAGGCCTACGCGGAGCTCGAGGAGCGTCTCCCCGAGCGGGGCTCCCTCGCGGCTCAGATCGAGCTGGGACGGGGGGAGAGCTACGAGCGTACGGGGGACTCCCAGGCGGCTCGGTTGCACTTGGATCGGGCACTCGAGCACGCCATGGCCGTCGGCGATCATGCCGCCGCGCTCTCTGCGTACGCCATTCGTGCCCGGATCGAGCTCGTCGAGCAGCAGGCATCGGCCGCTCGTCACTTCGTGGGGTCGTGCCTGCAGCTGCTGCAGGAGGTGGAGCAGCCGATCGAGCGGGCGGAGTGCATGGCGTACGAGGCCCTCGCCGCTCCCGAGCTCGACGTCGCGATGGCCCTGCGCCTACTCGACGATGCGCTGGCCGCTCGGCGAGCTCGCTATGGAGAAGCTCATCCATCGGAGAGCCCCCTGCGCCGGCTCATTGCCCACGTCTACGCGCAACAGGGTGATGGGGCGGCCGCAAGACGGATCTACGAGGAGGAGCTTCGTCGACACCGCGTGGCCTTCGGAGCTCGGCACCCGACCTCGCTCGATCTCGACTTCGATCTCGCCCTGCTCGATCAGGAGCAGGGGCGCTACGACGACGCGATGAGGCGCCTCGAGGAGGTATCCGAGGGATTCGAGGCGATCTACGGTGACACGCCGAGGCTCGCAGAGCCCCTCATGGTCATGGCCATGGTCGAGGCCGCCCAGGGCAACGTGGCGCAGGCAGTGGCCCGTGCCGACCGCGCGGCCGAGCTGCAGGCCGAGCTGCCCCTCGACCATCCCGAGAGTGGCTCCGCTCTGACGCTGGCCGCGGCCATCGCCCAGGCCGGTGGCGATCTTCCCCGGGCCCTCGAAGCGTACGAGCGGCTGGCCGCGTTGCGAGGAGCACGAGCGACCAGCGAGCAGACCCTCGTGTGGCACAACGTCGCGTACTACCGCTGCGTGTTGAGCTCCTGCGAGCGCGCAACCGAGGCGTTGGATCGCGTCGACCGTCAGACCCTGTCCGACAGTGGCGCCTCCGTTCGTCTCAACGTCGACATCGTCTATGGGCTCGTTGCCCTGTCGCAGGGAGACGACGTGTATGCTCGCAACTATGCCGAGCGAGTGCTCCGGGGTCTGGACGAAGAGGGGGTCGTGGAGCCCAAGGCATTCGAGGCCGAGGCCCTTTGGATCCTCGCGCGTGCCGCTCGGTTGACCGGCGACGAGCAAGCCGCGCTCCAGCACGCCGTAGCCGGGCTTCGTGCCGCTGAGGGACTCGACGCGACCATCGATGTCCTCCGCCGTCTCGACGAAGATCTCTACGCCCGAGCCGAGCTCGTGCTGCGAGACGCCGCGATTCCTTGAGCTTTCGCGACGAAGATCGTGACGGAGTGGTGCGCTCGGGTCACTACTCGTCCAAGAAGGGGCGAGAAGGAGCCATGGCATCGGATGGGAACCGGGGCAACAGCATCATCCTCATCGTGGACGAGGATGCGATCGTGCATGGGTCGGATCATATGTGCCGAATCGAGCCTCGGCGGCTCCAGAGGGAGCTGGGCGACCAATGGGTCGGCAAGCCGAGGGCGCTGTCGTTGCCCTCTGGAGAGGCACGGGCGCCCCGCTGCACCGGTGTGCTCTTGCGCAATGCGAAGAACGAGCTGATGATGGCGACCTCCGCTCACTGCTTCCTCTTGGATGTCTCGATGTTCAAGAAGGTCCGGTGCGTGGTGGGCCTGGAGTCCATTGAGCAGCCGTTCCATTGCAGTCAGGAGCTGAGCATCTCGGGCATCAAGCACTACGAGGACAGCCGAGACCGAGATCTCGCGATCTGGCGACTGCGGCAGGCACACAAGGGACTCTCCCTCGAAGGCCGAGGGCTGTGCCTATCCGGCGAGGAGCTCGAAGTGAAGACGGGCGACGAGGTCGTGATCGTCGGCCACCCAGGTGGTCGTGATCGCGGAGAGTTTCGCGGCGTGGTGACGTCGGTCGTGCCTCCTCCGGATCAGGGCCGGCTGCGGGGGTTCAACGTCCAGATGGACGAGCCCCGGAGTTGCCTGTCGGGATCCCCGGTCTTCATGGCCGAGACCGGGAGGCTCCTCGGCATCCTGCAGGGGACCAAGGCCGTGACCGTCGACGACTGGAAGCCCCACCTCGAGAAGCTCAAGGAGCTGGCCACCAAGAGCTCCCACGGGCTGGAGTCGGCCAAGTCCCCCGGTCCTTGGATCCGCGAGGAGCTAGGTGAGCGGCACCTGCTCACCGATGTCTGGGGCAATCCGACGCCGCTCGCCGAGGGCCTCGATCGCGTCTTCGGCGAGGCCCAGGGTGCCGTCCTTCGCTCTCGGCGGAGTGGCCTCGAGGCGTCGAGGGCACTCGAGCCGCCCGCTGCCGATCGCGAGGCCGCGCTCTCCGAGATCCTAGAGCTGGCCCAAGACGACTGTGGCAAGCCACCCCGGAGCGCCTTCGTCAATGTCGTGGCCCTTCGCGGCGTGCTCTCGATCTCCTTGGTGTGAGTATCCGAATGAGAGTCCAATTCCAATGCAGACGATGTCCGAAAGAGGGGAAGAACCAAAGATGAGCATCACGACCGAGATCAGCTATCAGGGCAGCCTGGTTGCCACCGAGAGCGACGGAGACGTCGATCTGTCGTTCATCCAGAACACGGCGGTTCGCTATGGCTCCGCGTCCATCGACGAGGTGGCGAGTGAGTCATCGAGCGCGGGTGCGCTGGTGGTCACCGTAGAGGATGGGGCGAACTGGGAGCCGAGCATCGTGGAAGGCAATGGCAACCTCGACCTGACGGTGGAAGACGCGGATCTCGTCATCCGGGCTTCCTATCCCTCTTCGGGGTCCGAGGAGTGGCTCCTCTCGAACGAGGATGCTCCCCCGGTGAAGCTGAAGATCGTCGTCTTGCGACGATGAGGTCGGTGAGCATCGAGTGCTCGACTGCCCTGCGCCGCGACCCCATGGGGTCGCGGCGCTACTCGGATCCGAGGAAGGTCGCATCGCTGCCCGGTCGGGGCTCGATGTGGCATGATATCGTCGAAGCAGGAGTCCTTCGTGGGATACATCGAGCTCGCTGGTGAGGAGAATGCCTGGATCTGCAAGAAGCTCGTGGAGGCATTCGATCCATTCACTTCCGTACGGCTCGTCCGGGAATCCGTGCCCGAGATCGTGAACAACATCAATTGGGGCCATCCAGGAGGGTGGAGCGCCATCGCGTTCGACGTGGTCCTGGCGGCCAATCGGCACGGGCGTCTCGACCGACTGCTGGCAACGGCGGCGGTGCAGCGGCCTTGGCGTGACGATCTCCGTGCCCTCGTGCTGCGCTTCTCTGCTCGCGAGGGATGGTCCGTCTCCCCCGAAGGTCACGACACGGCCTTGGGGCGAGACGGGCTCCAGCAGCTCACGAGCCAGGGCAATCCGTTCACCGACACCGCCAAGCTGGCCCACTGGCTCATTCGCACGGAGCGACAGGTGTGCCAGGTCCGCTGTGGCGGGAGTGGTGGCTCCGGCTTCCTCGTTGGCCAGAATCTCGTGCTCACCTGCTATCACGTGGTCGAGGACTACCTGCACGAGAAGGTCACCTCGACGAAGCTCCAGGTGAGATTCGACTACCGAAGCGATCCGCTGGGCAAGGTGCCTCCGTACGACAGTCTGCCTTGGCTCGACATCGATCCGAGCTGGAAGATCCCATATGCACGCCACAGCAAGGCAGACGAGACGCTGGAGGGAGAGCCCGCGACCGACGAGCTCGACTATGCGCTGCTCAAGCTGGCGAGCTCACCAGGCAGTGAGGCGCTGTCCGAGGAGAACACGGCCCGGGGATGGGTCGACATGTCGAGGGACTGGCCCGTTCCCCCCGCCGAGGCGCCCATCCTCATCGTTCAGTATCCCGAGCTCGAAGGAGACCCACCACATCAGCAGCCGCTGAAGATCGCCTTCGCCACCCCGGGCTTCGATGGGCTCAACGCCAACGGTACACGGATTCGGTACAAGCCCAGCACCAAGAAGGGCTCGTCTGGATCTCCGGTCTTCGGGCCCGACCTCCACGCCGTCGCGCTGCACCACAACCGAGGGCAGATCAACCCCGCGGTCAAGGGCCTCGTGCTGAGCAATCGAGGCATTCCGCTCGCAGCGATTCGAGCTGCGATGCCCCAGGAGGTCCGTGACATGCTCGTCGCGCCGCCTCCTTGACGACGGCGGCCGCTCGTCACCACGAGCGCGGAGGCCGATGAGCGACGAGCCGCGCCACCGTCAGCCGCCCACGTCGCGGCGGAGCACCGCACGGGTGTAGAGCAGCGAGAAGCCGCGGCGTCGCGCGTTGTTCTGTGAGCGCGAGCCCGGCAGGGTGGTGATCACGGCCAGCTCGCAGCCGCTGCGGGCGGCATCGGCCAGGCGGGCGCTCAGCAGGGCGGTCTGGACCCCGTGGCGGCGGTGGATGGGCAGGGTGGACGCGCCGCAGAGCAGGGCGATGCCCTCGCTGCGGCGCAGGCTGGCCCCGCCGGCCACCTCGGGGCCGCGACGCGCGAGGTAGCGAGAGAAGCCCTCGGCCGAGGCGGTGTCGCCGATGACCTGCTCGAGCGCCTCGCGGGGGAGCTCCTCGGCCGCGGCCTGGCCCTGGGTGTCGGGGTGCACGAAGCCGGTGACCACCACGTCGAGCCACCGCGCGAGCTCGGGCTCGGGGCTGGGCGAGACCTCCACGCCCTCCACCTCGCTCCACTCCTCGTCGGCCGACAGTGGGCGACCGAGCACGTCCTCGAAGCCCACCAGCGCGTAGCCGCGACGGGTGAGGCGGGCGGCGAGCTCGAGCTCGGCCAGCGACGCAAGCTCCACCTGCAGCGGGGTCTGGCGCGCATCGAAGACGGCCTCGATGGCCGCGAGCTCGTCGTCGTCCACGGATCCGCACAGGCCGAGCCCGGCGAGCTTGCTCAGCGGCGAGTCGGCGCCCGCGTGGATCGCCACGCCGCCGGCGATCGGCCGCACGAACGGGTCGAGGGCGGGATTGCGACGCTCCGAGGAGACGGCACAGGCCCGCAGCAGGGAGCACTCGGCCCGCTCGATGCGGGCGACCAGCTCGGTGGTGACGAGCAAGGGCGTCGATTCCATGGCGGCGGCGAAGCGTACCACCGCCCGCTCCCGCTCCCGCTCCCGCTCAGGCCGAGGGCGGGTCGGTCACCGGCCGCAGGCGCCCCGGCATGCCGTCGCGGGGGCGCAGCGTGACCCGGGGATCGAGCTGCACCGCGTCGGGATCGCTCACCTCCACCGAGAAGCGCGGCAGCACCATGGTGAGGATGATCTTGGCCTCCATCAGCGCGAAGTTGTTGCCGATGCACACCCGCGGGCCCGCTCCGAAGGGCAGGTAGGCGTGCTTGGGCCGGCCCTCGACGCGCTCGGGAGAGAAGCGCTCGGGGGAGAAGCGCTCGGGGTCCTCCCACAGACCGGGGTGGTGGTGCATCACCCACGGCGACACGGCCACGATGGTGCCCGCGGGGATGTCCCACGGTCCCAGGCGATCGGCGACCACGGCCTGGCGCTCCACGATCCACGCGGGCGGGTACAGGCGCAGCACCTCGTCGAGCACCTGGCCCGCGTAGGGCAGGCGCGGCAGGTCCTCGAAGCCGGGGGCCCGCCCGCCGAGCACGGCCCGGACCTCGGCCCGCACCCGCTGGGCCACCTCGGGGTGCTGGTGCAGCAGCAGGAACGCCCAGCTCATGGCGTTGGCGATGGTCTCGTGCCCCGCCATGAACAGGGTCATCACCTCGTCGCGCAATTGCTGGTCGGTCATGCCGCCCTGGCCGTCCTCGTCGACCGCGGACATCAGCATGCCGAGCACGTCGTCGCGGGGCTGGTCGTCGGCGCGGCGACGCTCGATGATCTCGTGCACGATCGCGTCGAGCCGACGCTTGGCCCGAGCGAAGCGCAGGTTGGAGGGCGTGGGCACCCACAGCGGCACCTTGATCAGCGACTCGGCGTACTGGTTGGCCTTGTGCAGGCAGGTGGTGATGGCCGGGCCGAGGTCGCCGAGGTCGGAGCCCAGGTCGGTGCCGAACAGGGTGCGACCCACGATCCGCAGGGTCAGCTGCATCATCTCCTCGTGCACGTCGACCCGCAGGTCGGAGCGGGCCTCCCAGTCGTCGAGGAGCTCGCGCACGCACTGGGCCATGGTGTCGGCGAGCAGGGCCAGGCGCTGGCGATGGAACGCGGGCTGGGCGAGCTTGCGTTGGCGTCGCCAGTGCGCGCCGTCGCTGGTGACCAGGCCGCGGCCGAGCACCAGGGCCAGCCCCTCGTAGCTGGGGCTCTTGACGTAGCCGTGATGGTTGCGGACCAGCACCTGCTGGGCCAGCGCCGGATCGGCCACCGACACGAAGCGGATGGGGCCCACCCGAAAGCAGGCCACGTCGCCGTAGCGATCGCGAGCCTCGCTCAGCGAGCGCAGCGGATCGCGGAGCAGCCGGATGCTGCCGAGCAGGGGCACGCCCCGCGGGCCGGGGGGCAGACCATCACGGGTCGCAGAGGCGGAGGCGAGGCGGTGAGGATAATGTGAGGCCGTCCTCATGTTTGACGGTAACATGAGGCGTGCCTCATATTTTGTCGAGGTGGCGAAGGCGGGCTCCAAGGGCGCGGGGAAGGGCAAGGGGGCCGCAGCGGGCAAGAGCGCGACGATCCGGGCCCCCGAGAAGGCCCGGGCAAGGGCGACCCCGGCCCCGGCCCGTCGCCGACCCACCCAGGAGCGCAGCCAGCGCCGCTTCGAGTCCATCGTGACGGCGGCGGCCGAGTCCTTCGCCCGCTTCGGATTCGCCGACACCACCATGGAGGGCATCGCCGCGCGGGCGGGCACCTCGATCGGCTCGGTGTACCAGTTCTTCCCCAACAAGCGCGCGGTGTTCCGCGAGGTGGCGCGGCGCTGCATGGAGCTGTCGCGGCGCAGCTACGCGGAGCTGCTCGGCCCCGAGCCGTTGGCGCAGCCCTGGGACCAGCTGCTCGCTCGCTTCATCGACGGCTTCGTGGCGCTGCATCGCGACAGCGTGGTGATGCAGGCGGTGTGGCGAAACCTCGAGCTGTACGGCGAGTACGCCGAGGCCGACCAGGCGCTGCTGCGCGAGCTGGTGGAGGCGACGGCCATGCTCTTCGCCGGCTGGGTGCCCCAGCTCTCCGACGAGCCGCGACGGGTGGTGGCCACCATGCTCGTCAACACCGTGGCCGCGATGATGCTGGTGCTCGTGCGCGAGGAATCCTTCGGGCGCGGCGAGGCGATCGTGGCCGAGACCAAGCTGATGCTCCGCCGCTACCTCGCGGTCTACCTGGGCGAGCCCTCGGGCGAGTGAGGCGAGGTCGCTCGTCGACGGTCGATCCCGAGCCGCGGCGGACACGAGCCTCGCGTCGCAGCCGATGCCGCCTCGGATCGCGGCCCCACACCGCCCAGGGGCCTGTGCCAGAAAATCGACCGCGGCTGCTGTAACCGCCCCGAGCACCCTCGCGTACCCCTCACGCACGACGCGGAGCAACCCTTTCGGTTCGGGTTGCGGAGCGCTCGGGGAGATGAAAAAGCCATGATGCGTGTGAGCACCAGCGGCGCTGTGCGCCGATTCGCCGTCCTTTCCGCCCTCTGCCTGGCCGCCGCCTGCGGTGACGTCGACGAGCCCAGCGGGGATCTCGAGGCCGATTCCGAGGCTGCCGACGACGAGTCGGGTGACGACGCCGACGACCAGGACGCCACGACGGGCGCCGACGATTCCAACGACACCGCGCCCGCCGACGACGGCAGCTCGGACGGCGGTGACGAGCCCGAGCCCGAGCCCGAGCCGGAGGACACCGGCGACGAGGTGGAGCAGACGGGCCTGGTGCTGACCATCGCCAACGCCGAGGGGCTCAACGAGGTGGTGGCCTTCACCCGCGAGGCCGACGGGCGGCTGGTGTCGCTGGGCTCGTTCCTCACCGGCGGCATGGGGACCGGCGGCGGGCTGGGCTCGCAGAGCGCTCTCGCGATCGCGGACGACCTGCTGTACGTGGTCAATCCCGGCGACGACACGGTCTCGTCGCTGCGCATCTACGACGATCACCTCGCGCTGGTCGACATCGTGAGCACCGAGGGCACGCGCCCCACCAGCCTCAGCGTGGGCGACGGCCGGCTCTACGTGCTCAATGCCGACGGCGCGGGCTCGGTGATGGGCTTCTCGCTCGACGAGGGCATGATGACCCCGATCGCCGGGGCCGCCCGCCCGCTCAGCGGCCACGAGGCGCCCGCGCCCGCGCAGGTGGGGCTGTCGCCGCAGGGCGACGTGCTGGTGGTGACCGAGCGCGCCACCGATCAGATCCTCACCTACGCGGTCGAGGAGGACGGCAGCCTGGGCGAGCCCGTGGTCAACCCCTCCTCGGGGCAGACCCCCTTCGGCTTCCAGTTCGCGGCCGACGGCTCGTTCGTGGTGAGCGAGGCCTTCGGAGGCGGCGCCAACCCGGGCGCCTCGGCGAGCTCGTCGTACCGGGTGGCGGACGGCGGCGGCCTGTGGACCTTCAGCGCGTCGGTGCCCAACGGCCAGACCGGCGCCTGCTGGGTGCAGATCGTGGACGACCGCTTCGCCTACACCACCAACACCGCCTCGAACACCCTGTCGGGCTACGACCTGGCGGCTTCGCGCGAGCTGGCCCTGTTCCCCGGCGGCGGCGTGGCCTACGACTTCGGCGACGAGCACGGGCCGATCGACATGACGGTGAGCACCGACCAGCGCTACCTCTACGTGCTCAATGCTCGCGCCGACGAGATCGCGACCTTCGTGGTGGAGGACGACGGGGCGCTCACCGAGCTGGGCGACGCGGTGGCGATCCCCGAGACCGCGGTGGGCCTCATCGGCTACTGAGCCCCGAGCCGAGCGGAGCCGGCCCCCTCGTCCCGCGCGGGCGAGGGGGCCGGCTCGTGTCCGCGTGGTCGAGGCCCGGGACGCGGCGGCGATCGTCGAGCGCCTTCGTGGTCCTCGGCCGCGCGCCGCCTCGTCGTGTCGATTGCCGTTGACGCCCCGTGGGTCGCGGGCATCGTTGCCAGGAAGCGACCGCCATGCGTCACCTCCTCCCCGTCGTGCTCCTCGCGATCTCCAACGTGTTCATGACCTTCGCCTGGTATGGGCACCTTCGCTTCAAGCACCAGCCGCTGGTGCTGGTGATCGCGGTCAGCTGGGGCATCGCCCTGCTCGAGTACTGCTTCCAGGTGCCGGCCAACCGCATCGGCCACGGCGCGTACAGTGCCGCCGAGCTCAAGACGATCCAGGAGGTTCTCACGCTGCTGGTCTTCGCCGTGTTCTCGGTGACCTGGCTGGGCGAGTCGCTGCGCTGGAACCATCTGGTGGGCTTCGGGCTGCTGGTGGCGGCCGCGGGCTTCGTGTTCGGGTTCCGCCCGCCGCCTGCCTGAGGATCAGAAGCGCCCGCGCACCCACAGCCCGGCGCCGGTGGGGCTCACCGAGGGCGTCACCCACGACAGGTGCTGCCAGCTCGTGCGCCGTGCCGCGGCCGAGGCCCCCAGGGCCAGCGCGCCGAAGCCCACGAAGCCGATCGACGAGCTCACCAGCATGCCCGTGCCGATCCGCTTGCGCCGCAGGTCGTCGGCGCTGGGCTCCTCCCACACCGGCTGCGCGCCGCTCTGGAACAGGAACACGCTGCCGCCCACGATGCCGCCCAGCGAGGCGGCCGAGAGCACGCCCGAGCCGATGGCCACGCCGCGCCACGCCGCGGAGCGTCGGGCCTGGCGTCGCTCGTCTCGGAGCGCGAGCTCGCGATCCTCGGGGGCGACCACCGCCGGCTGAGGCGGCGCCTCGCCGGCCAGCGGCACCGCCTCCACCCGCAGCAGCGCCCCGCAGCCGGGCGGGGCGTCGTGGCGGTCTGCGCCGGGGTCGAGCCGGGGTCGAGCCCCGCGGCGGCCTCGTCCGACGGCGCGCCCGGGCCGGGCCCCATCGTGGTCGCGAGCCCGGCCATGCCCGCGCGGGGTCGCTCGCAGGCCCGGGGATCGCCGTCGCGGGTGAGCAGCTCGCGGCTGCGCTCGTGCACCGCGCCCGCGCCCGCGCCCGCCACCTCCACCTGCGCCCCGGCCTCGCTGGACGCGAGCGCGTGCAGGGTGAAGGCCCCCACCGTGAGCCCGGTGAGCACGTGGGTGACTCCGTCGCAGCGTCCCGTCAGCTCGTCGTAGGAGACCACGTGGCGGTCGGCCTGCTGCCGCCCCACGATCGACATGTCGACCACCAGCTCACCGCCGTGCTCGAGCTTGCCCTCGAGCCCCGCCGCGCCCACGGGCAGCCGCGCGTACAGCTCGTCGGTGCTGCGGATCGCCACCCTCTCCTGCTTGGGGCTGAGCGCCAGGAACTCGTAGCGACCGTCCACCTCGCAGTGGGTGAGCACCTCCATCGTGCAGCCCTCGTAGCGCACGGCCACCAGCCCCTGCTGGGCGCGGGCCTCGAGCGCGGCCCGGTCGGCCGCCGGCCACTCGACCACCAGGGGCCGGTCGGCGCTGCGCCGCACCGAGCAGCGCGCCTGGTCGGCGGTGGCGGTGCCCAGGTCGGGGGTCGCGGCCTCGGGGAGCTGGGAGCGGGCAGCGGGCACCCGGGCACAGCCCCCGGTCGCCGCCGCCAGGACCACGGGAGCGATCACGGCGAGCCAACGTGCATTCATCGGCGGCTCGGGACGCTCGAGCGCTCGGCAAGTTTCACGCCCTCGTTCACTTCTCGGCCCGCACCCTCGTCGCGCCGGGGGGATCGTCCCGCGGGCGGGGGAATGCTCGGATCTCCCCGCGGGGGATCACCCGCCTTGACAGCGCCCGCCCTCGCGTGCCGGCCTCGCTGGCGACGAGGTGGACCCGTGGGCTAGGGTTGCGGACCGCATGAGCACGCAGGACGCCGCGATCGAGCTCGCGACGGCGCCGGACATGGTCACCGTCCCGGAGGCCCAGCTGCGCCCGACCACCCGCGGCCAGGAGGCGGCGGCGAGCCTCGCTCTCTACCTCGCGATCGTCCTCCCCACGATGATCATCGGCCACCTCTCCGGGATGGTGGCCGTCGTCGCCTTCGTGACCGTGTGGTCCTTCCGCCGGCGGCGGCAGTGGTACCGGGCCAACACCCGCCTGCGCGAGGTCCGGGAGGCGCTCGCGGCCGACGACGTGGAGCGAGCGACCCGGGTCTGCCGCGAGCTGCTCGTCGAGATCCCGCGGCGCAGCCTCGGGCACGCGATCGCAGTGGGCAGCTGGGGCGTGGTCGAGCTGCGCCGCGGTCGGCCGCGCGAGGCCATCGTCATGCTCGAGCGCATGCTCGCCACCGGTCGCTTCGAGGGGCGCGTGGGCACCCTGCTCGAGGTGGGGACGACCACCGGCACCCTCGCCCTCGCCCACGCGATCGTGGGGGAGCTCGACGCCGCGCGACGCATGCTCGCCAAGGCGCGGGCCCAGCTCGGCCGCGGCCGCGAGGACATGCTGTTCACCATCGAGTGCTACCTGGCCTGCCGTGAGGATCGCTGGGCGGAGGTGCTCGAGCGCTTCGACACCAGGTGGCGCGAGGCCGAGCCCAAGCTCACCGTCGGCTACGCCCGGGTGGCCCGCTTGCTCGAGGCCCTCGCGCTCGAGCACCTCGGCGGCGACGAGTACCGTCGGTCCCCCGAGCGCTTCGAGCGTGCGCTCGATCGGGCCCGCGAGGCGAGGCGAGGCGTGTACGACTACCTGGTGGTGCAGTGGCCCGAGGGACGCGACTTCTTGCAGCGCCACGCCCTCGACTGAGCCAGGCCCTCCGTCCTCTCAGCCGAGCCCGCGGCCGCCCAGGGAGCGCAATCCCGTGACCACCTCCCGGTCGAGGTGCAGGTCGAGCTGCGGGAAGGCGATCACGATGCCCTCGTCCTTGAAGGCCCACCAGATCGCCTCGAGCAGCTCGGAGCGGGCAGGTCGCTCGCGCCAGGGATCGCTCATCCAGATGCGGACCTCGTAGATCACCGCGTTGTCGCCGAATTCGACGAGGAAGACCTCGGGCTCGCGATTCGGGCTGCGCCATCCCACGCCCCGGGCCGCCTCCTCGAGCCGGGCCCGCACCCGTCGCAGGTCGGAGCTGTAGAGCACGCCCACCGGGGCCACCAGGCGGTACATGGAGTCCTGCAGGGTGTAGTTCTTCACGCTGCTCTGGGCCAGGATGGAGTTGGGGACGATGATCTCCTCGCCGTCGCGGGTGCGCACGATGGTGGCCCGGATGCCCATCTGCTGCACCTTCACGATGGCGCCCTCCACCTCGAGCACGTCGCCCGGCTTGATCGCCCGCTCGGTGAGCAGGATGACCCCCGACACGAAGTTCTGGGCGATGTTCTGCATGGCGAAGCCCAGGCCGATGGCGAAGATCGCCCCGGCGGCGAACAGGGCCGCCAGGTCGATGCCCATGGTCTGCAGGGCCACGCCGAAGCCCGCCATGAGGATGAGGTAGTAGAGCACCCCGCCCACGGTGCCCGAGGTGCCCTCGCCCAGCCCTCGCCGCTCGGACAGCTTCCGCACCCCGCGTCGCACCGCGGCCGCCAGCCAGGCGGTGAAGACGATGATCACGATCGAGGACAGCGCGGTGGCGACCGTGATGGTGGTGCCGCCCACCTCCATCAGACGGGTGTCGAGGAAGCTCCAGAAGCCGTGACTGGCGGCGCGGGGGGTAGCGGCGGGGGCGAGGGCGAGCATGGCAGCGGGCAAGGGTAGCGCGGACCCATGGCCGCCGCTCGGCCGAGCCCGGGCTCGCGGGGCACACCGGCCGCGCGTCGCCGGTCGACCGGCAGGTACCGCAGCGAGCCCCGGCGGCCCGCGGATCGAGTAGGATCCCCGTGAATGATCCCCAGATCGCTGTTGGTCGTCGTCACGCTCGTTGGTTGCTCGGGATCGCCTGGGCCGGACGCCTCCAAGACCCAGAGCAAGGTCCAACCCCAAGCCGAGGGCAAGCCGGAGGCCGAAGCCGAGGGCAAGCCAGCGGCCGAAGCCGAGGGCAAGCCAGCGGCCGAAGCCGAGGGCAAGCCGGAGGCCAAGCCCCAGCCGGTGCACGAGACGATCTTCGTGCCCCCGCCCGTCCCCGGCCCGCCGCCGGAGGCCTTCGAGGCCGACGATGGTCGCTACGGCTACCGCGACGCCGGCGGCGAGATCGTGCTCGCGCCCACCTACGCGATGGCGATGCCCTTCGTCGACCAGGTGGCCGGGGTCGCCACCGACGAGGGCTGGATCTTCATCGATCGCACCGGCCGCAAGCTCGCCAAGGCCTTCGTGCTCGACAACGCGGCCGACGACTTCGTGGAGGACCGCGCCCGCATCGTCACCGACGACGGCCACTACGGCTTCATCGCGAGCACGGGCCGGGTGCTCGAGGACCCCACCTGGTCGTTCGTCGAGCGCTTCTCGGGCGGCCTCGCGGCGGTGTGCGAGGGCTGCGTGCGCGAGCAGGACGGCGAGCACTTCACGATGAAGGGCGGCAAGTGGGGCTACGTGGACGCCACCGGCAAGGTCGTGGTCCCGCCGCGCTTCGCCAAGGCCGAGCCCTTCGTCGACGGTCGCGCGAGCGTGAGCGAGGGCGGTCGCGACCTCGTGATCGGTCCCACCGGCGAGGAGCTCGCGCCGTAGGGCTCGACGCGCGTGCTCGCGGCGCTCGTCGCCCTCAGCCCCGGCGTCGTCGCTGGGCCTGCCGGCGCCCCAGCGTGAGGATCTTCTGGATCGTCTCCTCGTAGGAGAGCCCGCCCTCCTCGGTCGCGCACATGAGCTCGCCGCCTCGCGCCACGTCGGGGTTGGGGTTGGCCTCGAGGAAGTACAGGCGCCCCTGCGGGTCGAGGCGGAAGTCGATGCGGGCGTAGCCGCTCATGCCGAGGACCTTGTAGATGCGCTTGGTGGTGCGGGCGATCTCCTCGAGCAGCTCGTCGCCGACCCGGGCCGACTTGAGGGTCACGCCGCGGCGCTCCTGGTAGTCGAGGTCCCACTTGGTGCGCGAGGTGGCGATGAGGGGCGCGCCCGGGCGCAGCTTGCCGATGATGAGCTCCCAGGGCCGGAACACCCGCAGCTGGTGGTTGCCCAGGATCGACGAGTACAGCTCGCGGCCGTCGATGAACTGCTCGACGATGGCGTCGGTGCCCACGTGGTCGTGCACGAACTCGATGCGCTCGAGCAGCTTGTCGTCGTTGTGCACCACCGAGGCCTCGGCGATGCCCACCGAGCCCTCCTCGATGAGCGACTTGACGATGAGCGGGAACGGCAGCCGCGAGGGTCGGCGAAAGCGACGGCCGCGGGGCGCGGTGGCGAAGCCGGGCACCCGGATGCGGTGGTAGTGGAGGATCTTCTTGGACAGCGCCTTGTCGCGGGCCAGGACCAGGCCGCGGGGGTTGCAGCCGGTGTAGGCCTGCCGCGACAGCTCGAGGTAGCTGACCACGTGGTGGTCGTAGACCGACTCGCCGTGGAATTCCTCGAGCAGGTTGAAGACCACGTGGGGGCGTACCTCCTGCAGGGCCAGCCGCAGCGGGCGCAGCTCGTCGTGCAGGCCGATCTGGTGGACCTCGTGGTCGAGGTGACCGAGGGCGGTCACCACGTCGTACTCGGTCTTGAACGGCTCGATCTCCTTGTCGCTCAGCCCCACCAGGCTCTCGGGGGGCAAGAGCTCGCGGTGCATCATCACCAGGACGCGCATGACTCGTCGGCTCATAGGGCGTGCCACTGTGTGGTGTAGAGGCGGTGGACGGTGTGGGCGGTGAGCAGCACGACGACCTCCATCAGCAGCTCTCGCTCGCTGCGGTTGACCCGCAGGCGAAGCTCCTGGCAGCGGTTGATCATCTCCTTGAGGATCTGATCGACGGTGAGTGGGTGCTGGCCGGTGCCGCGGGCGACCCGGTCGCGCAGCTCGGCCCGGTGCCGGCGGAGGAAGCGGGCCGCGGTCTGGCGCCCTCGCTCGGCGCTGAACAGGGCGCTCAGCTCGATGTCGTAGGCGGCCCCCGTGACGGCCTGGTGCCCGTAGCGGGCGCGCTTCTCCTCATAGTACTCGCCCAGGCGCTGGCGCAGGGTGGGCAGCGAGTAGGGGCGGCTGCGATCGTGGACCAGCGGCTTCTCCCCCCGCAGCTCGCTCATCAGCGCGTCCACGTACTCGAGCTTGGCCAGGGCCGGCCAGCCGTCGTACTCGCGCCGCCACTGGGCGCGGGGGGTGAGCCACACCGCGAAGGTCTCGGCGAAGTCCTCGGAGGGGTGCGACTGGGCGTACCAGCCGTCGAGGTGCTGCACGAAGCCGCGGCTGCCGGGGCGCGGTCGGTAGTAGTCGGGGTAGGGCTCGGAGGACTTGCCGAACACCCGCTGCCAGCGGCGGCGCCGGTGCAGCGCGTAGCCGTGCTGCATGGCGTGGCCCACCTCGTGGCGCAGCAGCTTGAGGCACTCGCGGCGGTTGCCGCCCTCCACCTCGTACATCTGCGCGCGCTCGAGCGCGGCCAGCCGCGGGTGCACCAGGTAGAAGGGGATCGCCACCCCGGGCACGTCGTCGGGGGAGGCCCACTCGTCCGAGAGCCAGAAGTGGGGCCGCAGCACCAGGCCGTGGGCGGTCAGCTCCTCGCGGACCCGCTCGATCAGCACCTGCAGCCAGGTGTTGTCGAGGCTCAGCTTGAGATCGCACAGCCGGACTCGGAGCAGCTCGTCGGGCGACAGCTCCTCCCAGTGGAATCGAGACCGGCGGCGCGAGGACCCAGCGGGCTTGGTCCTCTTGGCGGACATGGAGCCGCGAGTATACACGGCCGCTCTCGGAGCGCCCGACGGGCGCGGGCTCAGGCGTGCGAGCCCGAGGGCGAGCTGGCGTCCTCGTCGAGCTCGTCGAGCCCACGATCGTCGCCGAGCAGCTCGCGGAGGATCTGCTGGGCCACGCGCCCGCGACGACGCACCGGCGCCGGGAAGCGCAGCAGCAGCTCGATGCGGCCGGGATCCGGTACCTCGAGGTACACCACGGGCTCGGTGCTGATGAGGTTGGAGGCCACGCCCAGTGGTGTGGCTTGAGCCAGCGCGCGCCGGGCCTGGTCGACCCACTCGGCGCAGCGCCGCTGGGCGATCTCCTGCAGGCGCACGCGGGCTCCCTTCCAGTCGTCGGAGGCCGAGAACGGCACCCGCAGCACGTGCAGCACGAAGTCGTCCGAGGTGGTCTCGTTGGTGACCGGGTTGGAGAGGAACACGCTGTTGGGCACCGTGATCTTCCGTCCGGTGCGCTGGTGGATGGACTGCCCGGGGCCCACCTCGAGCACGGTGGTGGTGAGCGGGCCGATGTCGAGCACGTCGCCGCGGATGCCCACCACCTCGATGCGATCGCCCACCCGGAAGCTGCTGCCGCTGGCGCGCAGGGTGCTGCCCAGCAGGCACATGAGGAACTCCTTGGTGGCGATGGCCAGCGCGGCCGCGATGGCGGCGATCGAGATCGCGAAGGTCCGCAGCTCGTGGGCCCACACGGTGACCACTGCGACGGTGATGACCACCAGGGTCACGTTGCGGATCTGGGTGCGCCAGCGGAGCTGGTCGTCCACGTGGAGCTTGGAGCGCTGCAGGGCCCGCAGGGCGGCGCTGCGCAGGCCGAGGGCGACCACGAGGATCAGCAGCGAGGCCAGCCCGTTCTGGGCGAGCTCGCTCTTCTCGAGCCACTGGAGCAGGTCCTTCACGATGAGGGCGAGAAGCTAGCCCCGGTCGGGGCCGGCGTGGGGAGGTGGGCGGCCCGGGGTCGCGCGCGCTCGTGCGGGCCCGTCCGGCGAGGAAAGGGGGCGCTCAGTCCCGGTCCCGCGCCTGCTCGCGCGCCTTCTTCTTGCGGGCGCGGTTCCACCGCCACAGGCCCAGGACCCCCTTGGTCGCCGTGTCCCGGGCCCGCTCGCCCAGCCCCTTGCGCTGGGGCGAGCTGGGCAGCGGGCGCTGCTGCCCCGCCGTGTAGCCCAGGTACAGGCCCCCGGCGACGGCGAGCACGATGAGGAGCACGAGGACGGCGATGGGCATGGGCGACCAGGAACACCGTAGCAGGTCGAGGGCCTGGTCCCACCATGACCGGCGATCCTCGGGGCTCGCGGCTCGGAACGACGGTAGCCCGGCCCGGCCCCGGCGATGGCGCCGAGTGCCCTCCTGCGCCCGGAGGCTTGCGTCGGGCCCTTGCCCCGGTACCATCCGAGCGTCCATGCAAGACGCCATCCGAGACGAGCTCACCCGCCTCATCGGCTCCGATCAGGTCGTGCTGTTCATGAAGGGCCGCCGCGGCGCCCCGCAGTGCGGCTTCTCGGCGACGGTGGTCGAGATCCTCGACCGCTACGTGCCCGAGTACACCACGGTCGACGTGCTCGCGAGCCCGGAGATCCGCGAGGGGATCAAGGAGCTCAGCGACTGGCCCACCATCCCGCAGCTGTACGTGCGGGGGGAGTTCGTCGGCGGCTGCGACATCGTGCGGCAGATGGACGACGACGGCGAGCTGGTGGCCACGCTCGGCGAGGCGGTGGCCGAGATCCCGCCGCCCAAGGTCACCATCACCGACGCCGCGGTCGAGGTGTTCCGCAAGGCGGCCAAGACCGAGGGCGGCTACGACGACGACCTGCGGGTGATCATCGACGGCAGCTTCCGCCACGACCTGTCGCTCGGCCCCAGCGAGGCCCGCGACATCGCCGTGATCAGCAACGGGATCAAGCTGGTGTTCGACCCCGCCTCGGCGCGCCGGGCCGAGGGCCTGGTGATCGACTACGTGCGCGGGGCCCAGGGGGAGGGCTTCAAGATCGACAACCCCAACGCGCCCGCCGTGGTGCACCAGTCCCTGCCCAAGGAGGTCAAGGGCTGGCTCGACGCGGGCGAGCCCGTGCGGATGCTCGACGTGCGCACCGAGCAGGAGCGGGCCACCGCCAACATCGAGCCCAGCACGCTCATCGACTCCTCCAACATCCGCGAGCTGCTCGCGCTCCCCAAGGACACGAAGCTGGTGTTCTTCTGCCACCACGGCATGCGCAGCTACCAGGCGGCCCAGCACTTCTGCCAGCAGGGCTTTCGCAACGTGCACAACCTGGTCGGCGGGATCGATGCGTGGTCGGAGGAGATCGACCACTCGATTCCTCGGTACTAGCCATGCCCCCCACGACCAGTGGGGGGCTGGCGGTGCGCGAAGCTTCCCCCCGTAGGGGGGATCCTCGTTGCCTTCGACGATGGGGTGGGGTTGGAGGGAGAGGAGTGGCGGTGCGCGAAGCTTCGTCCGTTGGGGGATCCTCGTTGCCTTCGACGATGGGGTGGGGTTGGTCGGTTTCTTGGGGTCGAGGGGGGGTCCTGCTACCGTACCTACATGTCGGACAAGCGCCCGATCCCGCTGGTCGCCTTGGCTCGTGAGCCCCGTCGGGGCGAGGACCGGCCGTCGCTGGCCACCGCCAGGCCGCAGATTCCGCCTCGGGGGCGGCATCCGGTGGGGGTGGCTCGGGTGGCGCTGCGGCGGGTGACGGTGGCGCGGGCGCCGG
Source organism: Myxococcales bacterium (assembly GCA_020633315.1). Taxonomy (GTDB): domain Bacteria; phylum Myxococcota_A; class Polyangia; order Nannocystales; family Nannocystaceae; genus Paraliomyxa. The sequence goes on along the minus strand of JACKDV010000020.1, from coordinate 11,284 downwards.
TTCGGGAGGTCTGTCGCATCGACCGGCGCCGCGAGCAGATGCCCCTGCCGCCCGGGTTCGTCGACCGTCGGCGCGCGGCGTAGCCGGCTCGGTCCGCTGCGACAGCCGATCCCCAGCGCGGCTGCTACCTTCCCGCCCCGTGGAGGAGCTGCTCCGGGAGATCCGCCAGTCGTGCTCTGCCCCCACCTGGTCGCGGGGCGTGGAGCTGGCGCGGAGCGGCGCGGTGGTGGGCGTGGCCGACCGCGGCGACGAGGTGGAGCTGCGCGTGACGATGAAGGGCGGGGTGATCTCCCCGCTGGTCTCGCTGTTCCCCGACGAGCTCGAGTGGGACTGCGAGTGCAACAGCCGCGAGGACGCGTGCATGCACGTGGCGGCGGCGGCCATCGCCCTCAAGCAGGCGCGCGAGGGGGGCGGTGACGCGGAGGCCCTGCCCCAGGCGGAGGGGGCCCGCACGCCCGCGGCCATCGCCTATCGGCTGCAGGACCACCGCCATCGCCTGGTGCTGCGCCGCGTGGTGGCGATCGAGGGGCAGGACGATCGGCCGATCCGCGCGTCGCTCAAGCAAGCGGCAGCGGGGCTCGACCGACCGCTGGTGACCACCGAGGCCGACCTGCGCTTCGAGAAGCGCTTCGGCACGGTGGGTGGTGGGATCGTGGCGCGCGAGCAGGTGGCCGACGTGCTGCGAGCCCTCGAGGACGTGGACCACCTCAGCCTCGACGGCGCCGCGGTGAGGATCGGGCCGCCGAGCGCGGGCCTGTGCATCCGCCTGTGGGACGTGGGCGAGGACCTGCGGGCGGAGATCGAGCAGGACCCGGGGATCGATCGCGTGTTCGAGAACGGCGCCCTGCTGCGCGCGGGCACGCTGCACGCCCTGGGCGAGCACGGGCTGTCGGAGCCGCACTTTCGGCGGCTGCGCGCGGGCTGGGAATTCGCCCCCGACGAGCTGGGCACGCTGGCGGGCGAGCTGCTGCCGCGCTGGCGTCGACGATTGCCGCTGGTGGTCCAGACCGATCGCCTGCCGCAGGCCCGCACCCTGGCCCCGCGCCTGCACGTGGCCACCACGCGGGTGGGCGACGAGCTCGAGGTGCTGGCCACCATCGTCTACGGCGACCCGGCGGTGGCCCGTCTCGACGGTGACCGCCTCACCCTGCTGCGCGAGGGCGAGACGGCGCCCATCCGCAACCACGCGCTCGAGGCCGCGGTGCGCAAGCAGCTGCGACAGCTCGAGCTCGAGCCCGGCGTGCGCCGACGCCTGCCCCCGGGCGAGGCGCTGGGCTGGCGCAGCCGAGCCGAGCGCATGGACGCGCTGGGCTGGCAAGGCGAGGCGCGGCACGAGTTCTTCGACGCAGGAGAGCTGCACCCGCGGCTGCGTACCGAGGGCGGCCCGGTCGACCTGTGGTTCTCCACCGATGGTGCCGAGGGCGAGGGCCAGGGCGGCGGCCGGGGAGGCAAGGGCGAGGGCACGGGCGGTCGCGTGGATGCGGCGGTGGTGCTGCGCGCGTGGGAGCAGGGCCACCAGCTGGTGCCGCTGCTCGACGGCGGCTTCGGTCGCGTGCCCGGCTCGTGGCTGGCTCAGCATGCCTCGCGCGTGATGGCGATCCTGCGGGCCAAGGAGCAGCAGGCCGACGACGAGCTGCCGAGCTGGGCGATGCCCGACGTGGCCGCGGTGTGCGAGGCGCTCGACCAGCCGCCGCCCCCCGCGTTCGAGCGCCTGCGGGCGCTGGTGGAGGGCTTCGAGGGCCTGCCCGACGATGCAGTGCCCGACGACCTGCGAGCTACCCTGCGCGACTATCAGCGCGACGGCGTGCGCTGGCTGGCCTTCCTGCGCAAGGCGGAGCTGGGGGGCCTGCTCGCCGACGACATGGGCCTGGGCAAGACCCTGCAGGCGCTGTGCGCCGTGGAGGGGCGCACCCTGGTGGTGGCGCCCACCAGCGTGCTGCCCAACTGGGCCGCCGAGGCCAGGCGCTTCCGCCCCGGCCTGCGGGTGTGCACCTACCACGGGCCCGGCCGCGCCCTCGACCCCGAGGCCGACCTCACCCTCACCACCTATGCGCTGCTGCGGCTGGACATCGAGGCACTGGCGGCCGAGGCCTGGGACACGGCGGTGCTCGACGAGGCCCAGGCGATCAAGAACCCCGACAGCCAGGTGGCCCGCGCGGCGCTGCGCCTGCCGGCTCGCTTCCGCATCGCCATGACCGGCACCCCGGTGGAGAATCGCCTGGAGGATCTGTGGAGCCAGATGAGCTTCGCCAACCCCGGGCTGCTGGGCTCGCGGGGCGAGTTCGACGAGCAGTACGTGCGGCCGATCGCGGCGGGACAGGGGGCGCGGGCGGCCGCGCTGCGCGAGCGCATCCGGCCCTTCGTGCTGCGGCGGCGCAAGTCCGAGGTGGCCCGCGAGCTGCCGCTGCGCACCGACGTGGCGCTCTACTGCGAGCTGGGCTCCGCCGAGCGCGAGCTCTACGATGCGATCCGGGCGGCCACCCAGGAGGACATCGCCAAGCGCCTGGGCGCGGGCGACAGCGTGATGGCCATGCTCGAGGCGCTGCTGCGGCTGCGGCAGGCGGCGTGCCACCCGGGCCTGGTGCCGGGCGGGCTCCCCAGCGGCGGCGAGGCGCCCGCGAGCTCGGCCAAGCTCGCCCTGCTGCGGGAGACCCTCGAGGAGTGCGTGGCCGAGGACCACAAGGCGCTGGTGTTCTCGCAGTGGACCAGCCTGCTCGATCGCTGCGAGCCGGTGCTCGAGGCGGCGGGGCTGTCCTTCGTGCGCCTCGACGGCAGCACCCGCGATCGCGGGGCGGTGGTGGAGCGCTTCCAGGATCCCGCCGGCCCGCCGGTGATGCTGATCTCGCTGCGGGCGGGCGGCACCGGGCTCAACCTCACCGCGGCCGATCACGTGTTCCTGCTCGACCCCTGGTGGAACCCCGCGGTGGAGGACCAGGCGGCCGACCGGGCGCACCGCATCGGGCAGGACAAGCCGGTGCTGGTGCATCGGCTGGTGGCCCGCGACACGGTGGAGGAGCGCATCCTCGCCCTGCAGCAGAGCAAGCGAGCGCTGGCCGAGGCGGTGGTGGGCGACGCGACGGGAGCGACGGCGATCACTCGCGACGAGCTGCTCGCGCTGCTGGAGTAGGCGGCGGCTCGGCGGCGACTACCCGCAGCCTCGAGCGAGCCCGCGCTGGCGCTGCTGCAGTAGACGGGCGGCTCAGCGGCGGCGACGGGCGCGGTCGAGGCTGCGGTAGCGCTGGTTCTCGGCGCGCTGGCGGGCCTGCTGCTGGCGCGACTCGAAGCGCCGGGCCCCCTGGCGCATCAGCTCGCCCTGCTCGCGGGTGAAGGTGGTGTCGCCCCCCCGCCGGCAGCTGCACATGATGTTGTCCTCGGAGCTGCTGTGCCGCAGGCCCATGAGGTGGCCGACCTCGTGGGCCAGCGTGGTCTTGGGCGCGCCGAGGGTGACCACCACGAACTCGCGCTGCCGCAGGCCGCGGCCCAGGCCGTGGTAGCGCCAGTGCAGGCCTCGCACCCGGCGGCGCACCAGCGGGCGTCGAGGGTCGAGGCTCTCGGTCACGAACAGGTGGATGGTGCCGTCGTGCTGCGCCATGGAGGCGAGGTCGCGACGGTCGCGAGGCCGGGTGACCTCGGTGTAGCCGGTCATGGGCACGATGCGGTGCAGCTGCACCTGCAGGTCGTGGGGAGCCAGCGCTCGGTTGGCGCGCTCGATCCACATCGCGATCTGTCGACGCGTGGTGATCGGCACCCCGTCCTCCGAGGCCACGTGCACGGTGAGGCCCACGGTGATGGTGCTCGAACGAGCCGCCGGCTGAACCGTCCGGGGCGTGCGGATGTCGGGCACGGCCCGGCGTCCACGTGCCTCGGCGGTGGCCGGCAGTAGGACCACCCCGAGCAGGGCGAGCAGCAACCCCCACCAGTGGATGCCCGAGCCGCGCTTGTGGCGCGGGGTTGGGCCAGCGCTCGGAAACGGGCCGACCGGCGAGGATTCACCGGGGCTCGGCCGAGACCGCGAAACGCTGTGCGATGGGTATGAGATGCCGCTACCTCTGCGATTTCGGACCGAGGCGGTCCATGGGGAAGTGTGACGCAGCCGACCTCCGGTGCAAACACGGCCCGCGGCTCGCCGAGGTTCCCGTGGCCTCGATCCGCGGGCCATGCCGTGGCCAGCCCTCGACCCCGCGGCTATGCTGCCCCGCGATGCTGGGCATCTCCGGGTCGACGAACGTGGACTTCCTTCCCGACGAGGACGCGCGCGCATGGGTCGCCGATGGGCTGCGCGACCACATGGTGCGCCTGGGAGAGCCGGCCCGCCGGGCGCGGGTGGTCACCAAGACGACCATCGACGAGCCGCGTGATCTCGACGACCTGTTCGAGCTGATGTGCGGGGTGCAGCGCGAGGTGGGCCAGGGCGAGGTGGAGCTCACCCTGCTCGAGCTCACCGAGGAGGACTCCCCCGCCCGCCACGGCTACGAGCCGCTGGGCGACCCCACCGGGCAGCTCATGCACACCTTCGCCAAGCGCGACGACCTGGTGGTGGTGGTGGTGCCCCAGCTGCTGCGGGTGGCCGAGCTGACGCTGGCCAGCGTGGCGCGAGAGCTGGGGCGCATCGCGGTGTACCTGGCCGGTGGGCACCAGGTGGAGCCCTCCGACGTGGAGGGCGACGCCGAGCTGGCCGCGATCACCCTGGGCCTGGGGGTGTGGATCGCCAACGGGGCCTACGTGTACGAGAACGCCTGCTGCGGGGGCGGCTGCGGGCTCGACCTCCGCTCGATGCGGGCCGGCCTGTCGATGCCCGAGGCCTGCTTCGGCCTGGCCGTGGACAGCCAGCGCAAGGGCATCTCGCGGCGCGCCGTGGCCAAGCACCTGCAGCCCAACCAGCGCGCCGCGTTCAAGCGCAGCTGGGGCTACGTGGGCAAGCAGCCGGCCTTGACCGCTGCGCCGCAGATGGCCGCGCTCGGCTCCTGAGCCGCGGCCACGCCCGAGCCCCGCGCTCGGCTCCCGAGCCGCGGCTGCGCCCGAGCCCCGCGCTGGCTACGGCACGTGCACGCGCATCAGCACGTAGTGGAAGCTCTCGTACATCACCTCGACCTCGTCGCGCAGGTGGTTGGGCACCTGGGCCTGCAGCCGCCGGGCGTGCGGCTCGATGGTGATGAACCATAGGTTGGCCCCGCGCCCCTCGACCTCGTTGAACAGGTCGCCGAGCAGCTTGCGGTTGACGTCCTTCATCACCCACACGTCGCCCTTGGTGAACCAGGTCTCGCCGCGGTAGTAGAACCACCAGCTCACCAGGCGATCGTCGGGGCCGCGCTGCTCGAAGTAGACCCGCATCGCGCTGCGCTGCGACCAGTTCTCGGAGGCGGCGGGCAGGTAGTCGCCCACCACCCAGCCGGTGGTGAGCAGGGCCGACAGCACGAAGCCGGCCAGGGCCACCCGGTGGCGCGCCGCCGCCCAGGCCAATAGGCCCAGCGCGAAGGGCAGGGCCAGCCAGGGCAGCGCATCGACGGCAGGGCCGCCCGTGCGCCACATGCCCGTGTACAGGTAGGTGGTGAGGTGGGCGAGCCAGGCGGTGGTGTCGAAGGCGTCGCGGGTCACCGCCACCAGCACCGCGATGCCCATCAGGCACCCCACGATCACCGCGCCGCGCGAGCGGGTCACGCCGCGCAGCCGCTCGTCGAGCCACAGGCCCACCAGCAGCGCCAGCGGAGGCAGCACGGGGATGAGGTAGTGGTAGTACTTGGTGACGCTGTAGCCGATGGCGAACAGCGAGACCGCCAGCCACAGCAGGGCGAAGCGATGCAGGGTGAGGCGTGCCTCCTGCGGGGTGCGGGCCAGCGCACGGTCGACGAAGCCGGGCACGGCCGAGGCCGGCGGGGTCACGGCCTCGCCTCCGTCCGCAGCTCCGGCCGTCTCGCCCTCGCCGGCCCCCGTCAGCCGCCGGCGGAAGGCGGCGAAGGCCGAGGCCAGGGCCAGCGGCACCACGGCCACCCAGGGCAGCGCGGCCATGCCCATGGTCTCGAGGTAGAACGCGAACGAGCCCACCGCTTGCTTCTGCTCGCCGGTGTCGAAGCGCGCCAGGTTGTTCTGGATGATGAGCTCGTTCACCCATCGCTCGCCTCGCAGCAGCACCATCGCGTGGTGCCAGGGGAAGCTGGCCAGCGCGAACAGGGCGATGCCGGTGGGCAGGCCGCAGTGGCGCAGCAGATCCCAGCGCCCCGTCACCACCAGGTGCACCAGCACCACCGCGCCCACCAGGCCGGGGCCGATCATGCCCTTGCCCATCAGCGACAGGCCGGCGGCCAGGTACAGGATGCCCATCCAGGCCTGGCTGCGTCGGGTGAAGCGGAGGCTGCGGAGCAGCACCACCACCGCGAGCACCCAGTAGATCACCATGTGGACCTGGATCTCGCGCAGCCCGGCGGCGAGCTTGGGGTTCTTGCCGGTGGTCGCCCAGGTGAAGGGGTCGAAGCTGTGCTGGTGGATCACCGCCAGCGGGGCGATCGCGGCGGCGAGGAAGACCACCACGAAGGCCAGGTAGGCGCGGTCCCAGGGGATCCGACGGCGTCCCTCGCCGCGGGTGCGCAGCGGTCGATCGGGCTCGCCCCAGGCCAGGATCCACGCGGCGATGGCCAGCACCACCGGGCCCACGAAGATCATGTCGGTGAGCGCCTGGCGGGAGGCGATGGCCCACTGCGGCATGGTGACCAGCACCAGCGCGGTGAGGATGCCGGCGCGCGGCGAGACCTGACGCCACGCCACCGCGCCCAGCAGCGCCGCGCTGCCCAGGCCTGCGATCAGGCTCGGCAGGCGGATCGCGAATTCGGGCCAGAAGGGGCGGACCATCTCGGCGGGATCGCCCGAGACCCCCACCCCCATGATCTTCATGCTCAGCGCCATCAGCCAGAATGGCAGCGCCGGCTTGGACCAGAAGGTGGTCTCCGAGGTGGCGTCGGGGCCCCCGTTGCCCGCCTGCCACCACAGGTCGACGGGGTCGTGGCGCACGAGGATGTTGCGCGCGACCCCGCCGTAGTGGGTCTCCCAGGGATCCCAGGCCCCGGCCATCGAGAGGGTGGCCAGGTCGATCGCGAGCACCACCACCGCGAGCGCGAGCGCCCAGTAGAGGGGTCGCTTCCACCAGGGGTTCGGGGACGAGGCGGGCACGGAGGAGCGGGGGCAGACTGTACGACAGGCCGACCCGAGGGCGAGGACGGCCAAGACGTGGCGTGGGTGCCCCATCCGCCCTTGCAGGCTACCACGGCGCCCGTGGTTTATGTTGGGTTCGTTCGCTTTGGTCGCTCGCCGACGGGGGGGTCCTCGGGCACCCTCGCCGGTGGTGGTCCAGCGGGCGACGGCACGACAGTGGGCGGAGCGGGTGCTGCTGGGGCGCACGCTCGAGGACAAGCTCTGGCGTCCCGAGGCGATCACCGACGAGCGCCCGGGCCCTGCGATCGAGCCTCCGCCGCGCCCCGGCCGGCCTCCCGGGCTCGCTCCGAGCGACGAGGCCGCGGTGGCGCCCCCCAAGGAGGCCGAGCTGCTCGATCCCCGGGCTCGCGGCCGGCTGCTGCACGGCTTCGCCAACCATGAGCTGCTGGCCCTCGAGCTGATGGCGCTGGCCCTGCTGCGCTTCCCCGATGCGCCCCCCTCGTTCCGCCGCGGGCTCGTGCGCACCCTGGGCGAGGAGCAGGAGCACCTGCGGCTCTACCTGCGGCGCATGGGCGAGCTGGGCGTGGAGCTGGGCGAGCAGCCCCTGGGCCCGTTCTTCTGGTGGGTGATGGCGCCCATGCCCAGCCCGCTGGACTACGTGGCGCACATGGCCCTCACCTTCGAGCAGGCCAACCTCGACTTCGCGCGTGCCTACGCGGTGATGCTGCGGAGGGCGGGCGACGAGGCGAGCGCGACGATCCTCGACCGCGTGCACGCCGACGAGGTCGGTCACGTGAAGCTGGGGCTGGTGTGGCTCGAGCGCTGGCGCGAGCGCGGGCCCTCGCTGTTCGAGGCCCACCGTCGTGCCCTGCGGGCGCCGATCACCCCGCGTCGGGCCCGGGGCCTGGGCTTCGATCGAGCCGGCCGTCGCGAGGCCGGGCTGCCCGACGACTACGTGGAGCAGCTCGCCTGCTTCGAGGCCTCGCGCGGGCCGGCCCCGGTGGTGCACCTGTTCGAGCCCACGGCCGAGCTGTCGCTGGGCACCCGCGGTCGCTACACGCCGCCGGTCGGCGTGCAGGGCATGATCGAGGATCTCGAGCTGCTGCCCGGGCTCACGGCCGCGCGCCACGACCTGCTGCTGCTGCGCCGCGCTCCCTCGCTCGCGCACCTGCGGCGGCTGGCCGCGGCGGGGCTGCGGCTGCCCGAGTGGCTCGAGCTCCCCGCCGCGGGCCCGATCCCGGCCCAGGCCCTGCCCGCGCGGCTGGCCGAGCTGCGCCCCTGGGGCTGGGCCGCGCCGTCGCGCCAGCGCCTGGCCTCGCTGGCGTCGCGGGTCGATCTCCCGCCTCCGCCCGCGAGCTCCGACGCGCGGCTCCACGCCAAGACCGAGTGGGTCGCGCTCCGAGCCGAGCTGTGCCATCGACTCGACGAGCCCTGGCTCGATGCCGCCGACACCCTCGGCCTCGTGGCGCACGCGGACGACGAGGCCGAGGACGCCCTCGCGGAGCTCCGCGGGCGCGGCCATGCGGTGGTGGTGATCAAGGCGCCCTTCGGCAGCTCGGGTCGCAACGCCCAGCGCATCGACGCGAGCGGGCCCACGCCGGCGCAGCGCGGCTGGCTGCGACGCACCCTCGCCACGCAGGGTGCCGTGCTGCTCGAGCCCTGGCTGCACGGGGTGGCCGACCTCTCGCTGCGGATCACCGTGGCGCCCGACGGCCGCGTGCGCATCGACGAGCTCGGCCGCTTCCTCACCGACTCTCGCGGGCAGTACCTGGGCGCGCTGCTCGGGCCGCTCACCCGCGCCGTGCCGCCCGAGGTGGCGCGGTGGCTGCACGACGATGGTCGCGACCCGGGGCGGCTGGGGCGGGTCACCCACGAGCTCGCGCGCGCCGTGGGGCAGCGCGTGCATCGCTATGGCTACGCGGGCCCGGTGGGCATCGACGGGCTGATCCACCGCGACCCGAGCGGAGCGCTGCGCCTGCGGCCCCTGGTGGAGGTCAACGTGCGCCCCAGCTTCGGGCACGTGGCCCACGGCCTGGGGCGCCGGCTCGCCCGCGGGGCCGCGGGGATGCTCGCGGTGCCGCGGCTGGCCGACCTCCGCCAGGGCACGAGCGCCAGCGAGGCGGTGGCCCTCGCCCAGGCCGCCCTGCCCACCCACGCCCTCGATCGCCCTGTACGGCTGCGACGCGGCGTGGTGGCCCTGACCGATCCCGAGCGAGCGCGCTCGGTCCTGGCGCTGCTGCTCGTCGGGAGCTCGCGCGCCGAGCTGATGCACGCCCTGCGCTCCGCCGCGCCGGCGATGGCCGAGCGCGTGGCCGGGGCGCTGGCCCGGGGCGAGCCGCGGCCGGGCCCGCCTCGCGAGCCGCCCGCCGTCCGAGCACGCGAGCCGCGTCCTGCCTGCGCGCGGCGCCTGCGATGACCTGCTAGGCTCGACGGCGGGAGGATCTCCATGATGGCTCGACGCGTTGGTCTCGCCCTGCTCGGGCTCGTGGCGGGAGCCTGCGGTCCGACCATCCTCGAGATCGAGTCCGAGGACGACACCGGCACGGCCGAGGGCTCGGGGGGCTCGTCGCCCGTGACCTCCACCTCCAGCTCCGGCCCCACCACGCCGCCGCCCGACGACAGCGGTGACGATCCGATCCTCGACTTCGGGCCGGGGCCCTGCAGCGATCCCCTCGCCTGCGTTCCCGCGGTGGACATCTTGTTCGTGGTCGACAACTCGCGCTCGATGGCCGAGGAGCAGCGGACCCTCGCCCGCATCGCCCCGACGCTGGTCCGGGGCCTGCTCGAGCCCTTCACCGGCTTCGGCGAGCCCATCGACACCCAGGTGATGGTCACCACCACCGACGTGGGCAACCCGCTGTGCACCCCGTTCCAGCCCCCGGGCTATCAGCCCGCCCTGGGCCGGCCCACCACCACCTCGTGCATCGATCGCCTGGACGACTTCGTCGATCTCACCGGCACCATCACGGCCCCCGAGGCCTGCCTCGACGTCTGCAGCGGCTCGATGGCGCCTCCCGCCGGCATCCTCGCCTTCGGTCCCGACGGCACCAACGTCGACGGTCCCGCCGTCGACGTGGATGGCGACGGCGAGCTCGACCCGCCCGAGGCCCACGTCCTCGCCTGCATGATCCCCCAGGGGATCAACGGCTGCGGCTTCGAGTCGCCGCTGCAGGCCATGCGCCTGGCCCTCGACCCGGGAGCGCCCCACAACCAGGGGGCCCAGCCGTTCCTGCGCCCCCACGCGGCGCTCTTCGTGGTGCTGGTGACCGACGAGGTCGATTGCTCGGTGGCCGACTTCTCCATCATGGAGGATCCCTCCTACTACGAGGTCGACCCCGACTCTGGCGTGCCCGCCCCCAGCTCGGCGATCTGCTGGAACGCCGGGGTGGAGTGCTTCGGCCCCGATGCCAATGGTGTGTACTCCATGTGCTCCTCGGTGGACGAGCGCCTGCATCCGGTGGAGGAGTACCTGGGCTTCCTGTCCGAGCTCGGGGCCGAGCTCGACAAGGAGGTGACGATGGCCCAGGTGGTGGGCGTCCCCTCCGTCGGCGCCCACGATCCCGAGCCGCCCTTCGAGCCCACCGTGGGCGGCGTGTACGACCTGGTCTATCGACGCTGGCGCGACGGCTCGTATCCCGTGGGCGACATCCTGCCCGACGAATTCGTGCAGGGCGTGACCGCGGCGCACAAGCAGTTCGAATTCGGCATCGGCCCGGGCTGCACCGGCGTGGATCCCTCGGGCTCCTTCAGCGGCCAGGCCACGCCGCCGGTGCGGATGCGGGAGCTGTGCGAGGGGCTCAATGCCGAGGGAGCGGTGCGCTGTGCGATGGAGTCGATCTGCGACCCCGACTACAGCGCCGTCGCATGGTTCCTGCAGGGCCTGCTCGCCCCGCTGGGAGGACGCTGAGGCAGGCGTGTCGTTCGTCCCGGCTACGGGGTGAGGACCTCGTCGAGTCCGGGCGGTGAGCACTCGCTGGGCCCACAGCTCGATCTCCGCCGGCTTGGCCGATCCCACTCTGGTCTCGACCGCCGTGGGGAGGGAGCCGAAGCGAAAACGGAGCTGCTCGAGCAGCTCCGTTTTCGCTTCGTCTCGCTCGATGCCCTTGGCCTCGGAGAGCTCGAGGTCCCATCGGTAGAATTT
>JACKDV010000002.1 GCA_020633315.1 Myxococcales bacterium | reverse complement strand
GCTCGGGCTCGGTGCTCGACGACGAGCTGACGCGCACCGGCGCGGTGCTGGGCACGCCCGCGTACATGTCCCCCGAGCAGCACCGGGGCCGGCCCGCCGACGCGCGCAGCGATCAGTTCAGCTTCTGCGTGGCGCTCTACGAGGCGCTCTACGGGCGGCGCCCCTTCGAGGCGCCCACCCTGCCCGCGCTGGTGCAGGCGGTGCTCTCGGGCGAGCTGCAGTCGCCCCCGCCCGACGGTCGCGTGCCCACCTGGGTGCATCGCCTCGTGGTGCGCGGGCTGAGCCTGGAGCCCGAGCGACGCTGGCCGTCGATGCAGGTGCTGGTGCAGCAGCTCGAGCGCGATCCCTCGCGGGCCCGTCGTCGGCTCTGGGCGGGGGCGGGGGGCGCCACGCTGGTGGGGCTGCTGGGCTTCGGCCTCGCGGAGCTGCGAGGCGGCACGGCCGAGCCCTCGTGTCCCTCGGCCGCGGCCGAGGCCGAGTCGCTGTGGTCGGAGGCGCGGCAGCAGCGGGTGGTCGACGCGTTCGTGGCCAGCAACAGCCCCCTGGCCGACGACACCCTGACGCGGGTGGCCCCGATGCTCGAGGCCTACGCGGGCGCGCTGGGCCAGATGCGGGAGGAGGCCTGCCTCTCGCACCGCCAGGGCGTGCACTCCGATCGCCTCTTCGATCTGCGCACCGCGTGCCTCGACCAGCGGCGAGCCGGCCTCGACGAGCTGCTCGCGGGCCTCGAGCACGCCGACGCGGCCACGGTGGGCAACGCGGCCTGGGCCGCGGCGAGCCTGCCTCCCATCGATCGCTGCGCCGACACCGAGGCGCTCACCTCGGCCGTGCCGCCGCCCGACGATCCCGCGGTGGCGAGGCAGGTACAGGCCGAGCGCGAGGCCCTGGCGAGCGCCAGCTCGCTGGTGCTCGCCGGCTCGTACGACGAGGCACGGGCGCGCATGGACGCCGCGCTGCGGACCGCCGAGTCGCTGGGGCACGCGCCGCTGGTGGCCGAGGCGCAGCTCGGCCGCGGCACCGCGCTCATGGAGTCCCGCGAGCACGAGCCCGCGCTCAAGGCCCTCAGCCGCGCGCTGGTGGTCGCGCTGCGCTCGGGCCACGACGAGGTCGCCGTGGAGGCGCTCGCCCGGCGCATGTGGGTGCTCGCCGATCCGCTGCGGCGCCCGCTGGAGGCGCTGGGCGACGACGAGATCGCCGAGGCGCTGCTCGACAAGCTCGAGCGTCCCACTCGCCTGCAGTGGCTGCTGCTCAACAACCGCGGCGTCGCCCAGTTCCGGGCCGGCCGGCGCGGCGCGGCCGAGGGCTCGTATCGCGAGGCGCTGCGCGCCCTGGGCCCGGAGGGCGAGCGTCGTCACCCGGTCGAGCACATCTCCACGCGCTTCAACCTCGCCATGCTGCTGTCCACCGGGCTCGGCGAGCCGGCGGCGGCGGCCCGCGAGCTCCGCTCCGCCCGCGACCAGGCCATCGAGCTGCTGGGGCCCGACCACCCGCGGGTGGCCTTCATCTCGATCCGCCTGGCCGCCGAGCTCGTGGCCGCGATGCAGCTCGCCGCGGCGAGCGAGGAGCTCGAGGCCGGCCTGGTGCGCTGGACCGCGGACGAGCCGCTGCTGCGGGCGTCGCTGCTGCTCGAGCGCGCCAACCTGCGCGTCGAGACCCGCCGCTACGCCGAGGCCGTGCGCGACGTGGACGAGGCGCTGGCCCTCGCCGACGTGCAGGCGCTGGGCTCGGTCGCGCTGAGCATGCGGGCCAACGCCCGGATCGGGCTGGGCGAGGTGGAGGCCGGGCTCGCCGAGCTGCGCGAGGCGATCGCGGTGGAGGTGGAGCGAGCCGGCCCCGAGCACGAGACCGTGGCCAACGCCCACCTGTGGGCCGCGTACGGGCTGCGTCGGGCCGGTCGCCTCGACGAGGCCGTCGCCGAGCTCGAGCGCGCCGAGGCGATCTTCGCGGGGCTCGGGCTCGACGGTCCCTCGTACCTGGGTCGCTGGCTGCCCGAGCTGGTCTCGGTGGAGATCGCCCGCGAACAGCTCGATCGAGCCGATGCCGCGCTCGCTCGCATCGTCGCCGCCCAGGACGAGGCCGGCTTCGCGCCCGACAACCTCTATCGCCTGCAGCTCGCCAAGCTCCACGCCGATCTGCTGGCCGCGCGCGGAGATCGACGGGCGGCCGCGGCGGCCTACGAGAGCGCCTGCGCGGGCCTGGAGGCCAAGGTGGGCCCCGACTACGCCGAGCTGGCCGCGTGCACCCTGGGTCACGCGAGGGCGCTCGGGCCCACGGCCGAGGGCCAGGCGCTCGCCCGGCGGGCGCAGCAGGCCTACCGAGCGCTGGGCGAGGGCCACGCGGCAGAGCTGGCCGACGCCATGGCCCCGTGGGCGACCGAGGGCGAGGAAATCGACGCGGGGTGAATGATCACCTCCGCCGTGGCGACTCTCCGCCGCGGTGTCGAAGACGCGCCGCCGGGCATCGACGCCCAGCTCCGCGAGGTGGGCTCGGCTCGTCGGAGGCCGTGCTGCAGCTCCCGGCCTCCGAGGATCAGGTGGAGATGCCCGCGGTACTCCAGCGACTGCGGGCTCGAGCTCCCCGCCAGCCGGGCTCGCGGGAAACCCGCTATGATGGCCCGGGGTCGAAGCCGCAATGTCCACCGAGGGTGCCGAGCTCGTCATCGAAGGCCTGTCCAAGACCTATCCCGGCGGGGTCCGAGCCCTGCGGGGCGTGGACCTGCGGATCCCTCCGGGGATGTTCGGGCTGCTCGGTCCCAACGGCGCGGGCAAGTCCACGCTGATGCGGACCATCGCCACCCTGCAGGATCCCGACGCGGGCAGCATCCGCCTCGGCGAGCTCGACGTGCTGCGCGACAAGGATGCGGTGCGACGGGTGCTCGGCTACCTGCCGCAGGACTTCGGGGTCTATCCCCACCTCGACGCGCTGTCGCTGCTCGATCACTTCGCGGTGCTCAAGGGCATCACCGCCCGGGGCGAGCGCAGGGCGGTGGTCGAGGCCCTGCTGCACCGGGTCAACCTGTGGGACAAGCGCAAGCAGAAGCTCGGCGGGTTCTCGGGCGGCATGCGCCAGCGCTTCGGCATCGCGCAGGCGCTGCTCGGTGATCCCCGGCTCATCATCGTCGATGAGCCCACGGCGGGCCTCGACCCGCAGGAGCGCAGCCGCTTCCTCAACCTGCTGTCGGAGATCGGCGAGCACGTGGTGGTGCTGCTGTCCACCCACATCGTGGAGGACGTGGCCGACCTGTGCCTGCAGATGGCGATCATCGCCCGCGGCCAGGTGCTGCGCAGCGGCGAGCCGCAGCGGGCCGTCGACGAGCTGCGGGGGCGCACCTGGAAGAAGGTGATCGCCAAGGACCAGCTCGATGAGCACGAGCGCGAGCACACCGTGATCTCCACCCGCCTGGTGGGCGGCCGCACCGTGATCCACGTGTTCGCCGAGGACGCCCCGGGCTCCGCCTTCGAGCCGGTCGACCCCGACCTCGAGGACGTCTACTTCACCACCCTGGCCAAGGCCGCCTAGGAGGCTCGCCGTGCTCGCTTCCTTCCTGCGCTTCGAGCTGCGCTTCCGCCTGCGTCAGCCGGCGGTGTGGATCTTCTCGGTGGTCTTCGCCCTGCTCACCTTCGGGGCCGTCACCTCCGATGCGGTGGTCATCGGCGGCGGCACCGGGCAGACGGCCATCAACGCGCCCTTCGTGATCACCCAGATGCTGGGGATCATGAGCGCGGTCTCGGTGGTGCTGGTGACCGCCTTCGTGGCCACCACCATCACCCGCGACTTCGAGCTGGGCACCGACGCCCTGTTCTTCACCAAGCCCATCCGCACCCGCGACCTGCTGCTGGGGCGCTTCGCGGGCGCGGTGCTCGTGGCCTCCATCGTCATGGTCGCGGCCGCGCTGGGCCTGGCCGTGGGCAGCCTGATGCCCTGGCTCGACCCCGAGCGGGTGCTGCCGTTCTCGGCCGCCCCCTACCTCCACGCGCTGGGGGTGTTCGTGCTGCCCAACCTGCTGGTGATGGGCTCGTTCTTCTTCGCCATCGCCACCCTCACCCGCCGCGTGCTGCCGGCCTACGTGGGGGTGGTGGCGTTCTTCGTGATCTACTCGATCTCCGATTCCTTCATCGGCGACCTCGACAACGACACCGTGGCCGCGCTGGCCGATCCCTTCGGCCTCGCCTCGCTGGGGATCTCCACCCGCTACTGGACGGTGGCCGAGCGCAACTCCTCGCTGGTGCCGCTCACCGGCGAGCTGTGGCTCAACCGCGTGGTGTGGCTGTCGCTGGCGGCGGCGGTGCTGGCCTTCACCGTGCGGCGCTTCTCGATCTCGCCGCGCGCCCGCAAGGGGGCCGCGGCTGGCGGCGACGCCGAGCCCTCGCGCACCGACACCCCGCTGGTGGTGGTGCACCCCCGCCACGGCCTGGCGGTGGCCCTGCACCAGGCGTGGCACCAGCTGCGGGTGGAGCTGGGCACGGTGCTGCGGGGCAAGGCCTTCATCGTCATCGCGCTGTTCGGCGTGCTCAACGTGGTGGGCGGGGCGCTGGGCACCATCGACGAGCTGTTCGGCACCCCGGTGCTGCCCGTCACCCACCTCATGGTGCGGGTGATCGACCAGGTCTTCGCCCTGTTCGTGGTCATCGTGATCACCTTCTATGCGGGCGAGCTGGTGCACCGCGAGCGGCAGGTGGGGCTGCACGAGGTGCACGATGCCCTGCCCGTGCCGAGCTGGGTGCCGCTGCTGGCCAAGCTCGCCGCGCTGTGCGTGGCGGTGCTCGTGCTGCTGGGCGTGGCGGCGCTGACCGGCATCGTGCTGCAGCTGCTCCAGGGCTACACCCACGTGGAGGTGCCGCTCTACGTGGAGGGGCTGTGGGGCCTGTCGCTGTCGCGCTGGATGCTGGTCTGCGTGCTCGCGGTGGTGTTCCAGGTGCTGGTGAACCACAAGTACCTGGGCTTCCTGCTCATGGTGCTGTTCTTCGTGTCGCAGGCGGTGCTGCCCGCCCTCGACCTACAGCACGGCCTGTACCGCTTCGGCTGGGCCTCCGAGACCCCGTACTCCGACATGAACGGCTACGGGCACTTCCTGGGGCCCTCGATGTGGTACCGCCTGTACTGGTGGCTGTTCGCGGTGGGGCTGGTGCTCGTGGCCAACCTCATGTGGGTGCGGGGCACGGACGCTCGCTTCCGCCTGCGGCTGCGCGAGGCGAGGCGCCGCGCCGGCCCGGCCACCACCGTGGCGCTGGCCGTGGTCGCGCTGGGCGTGTTCGGGGTGGGGGCCCACATCCTGCACGAGACCACCGTGCTGAGCCGCTACCGCACCCAGGACGACCAGGAAGCCGGCGCGGTGCGCTACGAGCAGAGCTACCGCGAGGCGTGGCTCCACGCTCCGCAGCCGCGGGTGGTGGCCGCCGATCTCGAGGTCGACATCTTCCCCCACCGGCGCGAGGTGCTGCTGCGCGGCACCATCGAGCTGCTCAACCGCCACGACGCTCCCATCGATCGCCTGATGGTCAGCGTCGATCCCGATCTCCAGGTGGAGTCGCTGGGGCTGCCCGACGAGGCCCTGCTCGAGCACGACGAGGAGCTCGGGGTCCGCATCTATCGCCTCGAGCCCGCGCTGGCCCCCGGGGCGCGCCTGCCCTTCCCCTTCTCCCTGCGCTTCTCCGAGGAGGGCTTCAAGAACCACGGCTCCTCCACCCAGGTGGTCGACAACGGCACCTTCTTCAACAGCGCCTGGGTGCCGCACTTCGGCTACGACCCCGGCCAGGAGCTCTCCGACCCCAACGAGCGGCGCAAGCGGGGCCTGCCCGAGCGCGAGCGGGCCCGCCCGCCCACCGACATGGAGGCCCGGGCCAACACCTACATCACCCACGAGGGCGACTGGATCGACTTCGCGGCCACCGTGAGCACCACCGCCGATCAGATCGCGCTGGCTCCCGGCTACCTGGTGAAGGAGTGGCAGGAGGGCGACCGTCGCTACTTCCGCTACGAGATGGACTCGCCCATCCTCGACTTCTACGCGTTCCTCTCGGCCGAGTACGTGGTGGCCCGCGACGCGTGGGGCGACGTGGCGATCGAGGTCTACCACCACCCCGGCCACGAGACCAACGTGCCGCGGATGATCGACGCGGTGAAGAAGTCGCTCGACTACTACACCACCAACTTCTCGCCCTACCAGCACCGCCAGGTGCGGATCGTGGAGTTCCCGCGCTACGCCAGCTTCGCGCAGTCCTTTCCCAACACCATCCCCTACTCGGAGAGCATCGGCTTCATCGCCGACCTGCGCGACCCCGATGCGATCGACTACGTGTTCTACGTGACCGCCCACGAGGTGGCGCACCAGTGGTGGGCCCACCAGGTGATCGGCGGCGACGTGCAGGGCAGCACCATGCTCTCGGAGAGCCTGTCGCAGTACTCGGCGCTGATGGTGATGGAGAAGGAGTACGGGCGGGAGAAGATGCGCCGGTTCCTCGAGCACGAGCTCGACCGCTACCTCGAGGGGCGCGGGCAGGAGACCGAGCGCGAGCTGCCGCTGTCGCTGGTGGAGAACCAGCAGTACGTGCACTACGCCAAGGGCAGCCTGGTGATGTACGCGCTGCGCGAGACCATGGGCGAGGAGGTGCTCGACCGCGTGCTCGCCGACTACATCGCCGACGTGGCCTTCCAGGCGCCGCCCTTCACCACCGCGCTCGAGCTGGTCGAGCGCATCCGGGCCGCGATGCCCGAGCGCTTCGCCTACCTGGTGGAGGACCTGCTCGAGACCATCACCCTCTACGACAACCGGGCGATCTCGGCCACGGCCACCGAGCAGCCCGACGGACGCTGGAAGGTCGAGCTCGTGCTCGAGTCGCACAAGCTGCGGGCCGACGGCGAGGGAGCCGAGCAGGAGGTGCCCCTGCACGACTGGCTCGAGGTGGGGGTCTACGGCGAGGAGGAGGGGTCCGAGCCGCTCTACCTGCAGTGGCACCGCATCGAAGGCGAGCGCAGCGAGCTGAGCGTGGTGGTCGACCAGCGACCGGCGCGGGCCGGCATCGACCCGCGGGTGCTGTTCGTGGACCGGGAGCCCGACGACAACCTGGTGCGGGTGGAGCTCGGCGGCTGAGCGGGCTCGGGCCCGCGTGACTACGGGCCCTCCTCCTCCCGCCCCAGGCGTCGGCCTCGCTGGACCGAGCGTCGTCGCGAGCGCTTGGTCTTGGTCTCGCGGCGGATCTCGAGCCGCGCGTCGCGTCCCTGCCGGACCCGGTAGTTGCGACCGGCGAGGGTGGCCCGGGGGCTGCGGCCGTCGGGATCGGAGAGGGTCCGCAGGTGGTAGGTCTCCTCCTGCTCGGCGCGGCCATCGGAGCCGTCGAGGGCGAAGACCAGGGCGCTGCCCTCCTCGAAGCTCACGGCCACCCAGCTGCGGCCCCAGTCCACCGCCACGCCGGGCGTGTGGGCGCGGATCACCACCTGCTCCACCAGTCGGCCCCGCTTGACGCGGATGCGGCCGCGCTCGATGGCCGCGTCGCGGGACACGAGGTCGCGCTGCAGCACCACGCGCTCCGAGACGAAGTACTGCAGCGCCGCGGGGGTCCGCGAGCGGCTCGACGCGTCGTCGAGCGAGCCCTCGGTGGCAGGAGGGCCGGCCGAGCGCGGGGCCAGGCCCAGCTCGTAGCCCTCGCGCAGGGACTGGGTGAGCCACACCCCCTGCGCGCAGCCGGCTGGGGGCAGCAGCAGCGCCGCCAGCATCACCAATCGTCCGATTCCAGAGCCCACGCGATCCATGTGGATCACCCTAGGAGCCGAGGGTGTGGTCCTCAAGTGCGGTGGAGCACCGCGAGCGGCGAGGGTGACGGCGAGCACGTCGTCGCGAGAGCGATCGAGGGGCTTCCCCCGAGGGGATGCCCTCGCTCAGATCCCCACGCGCACGCCGAGCTGTCGGCACTCGCGGCGTATCGATCCGCGGTGGGTGAGGGGGACCTTCTTGAACGCTCGCTTCGCGTCCTCCTCGTTGCCGAGCGTGCACGCGGCGCGGGCCATGAGGGTCAGCGCGTCCTCGCTGCTGCGGGTGCGGTTGCTCTGGGACGCGAGGCGGTAGGCCTCGCGAGCCTCACCCCGACGCAGCGCGCTCTGGGCCCGGCCGAGCAGCTCGCGGGCGGAGGGAGGATCGGGACGCGGAGGTGGGCGCACGGGCGCGGGCTCGGGGTCGGGCTCCTCGAAGGTCGGCTCGGGCTCGGGCGTCGACTTGCGTCGACGACGTCGCTTGCTGGAGCTGCGAGGAGCCGGCGAGGGATCGAGCTCGGGCTCGGGGATGGCCTCGGGCACGGGCTCGAGCTCGCCGTCGGGCTCGAGCGGAGGGGGCTCGAGCGGCTCGGGCTCCGTCACCTCGGGGGGAGCGGGCTCGGGCGCAGGCGGGGAGGTCTGCGGCGGGGCCTCGGGCACGGTGGCCTGGGCCAGCGCGGGCTCGGGGGTGGGCTCGTCCGACGTGCCGCCGAGCCATGCGACACCGATGATCGCCAGCAGCAGGGCCGCGGCCAGCGAGAGCCAGACGATCGCACGCGAGCGGACGGGATCCTCGGGCTCGTCGATGGCGGTGGCGATCGGTGCCGAGGGGGCGAGCGCTGCGCTCGGCATCGGCGATGGGGCAGCGGCTGCGAGCGTGGGCGGTGGGACCGAGACCACCACGCTCGGCGTCGCGGGAGCGGGTGGTGGAGAGGGAAGCGGAGCGATGGCGGGGGACGGAGGGGCTGGGCTCGAGGGAAGCGGAGCGACGGCGGGGGGCGAGGGCTGTGGCGTCGAGGAGAGCGGAGCGACGGCGGGCGTCGGAGGCTCTGGGGCCGAGGGCAGCGGCGCAATGGGCAGCGGCGCAATGGGCAGCGGCGCCATCGCGGGCATGGTGCGGTCGAGGGGCTCGGGAGCCGGGATCGCGGGCGCGGTGCGGTCGAGGGGCTCGGGAGCCGGGATTGCGGGCGCGGTGCGGTCGAGGGTCTCGGGGGCCTTGATCACGGTTCGCGCCCACGGCGAGACCGACGAAGGCGATGGCGTGACGGCGCGCGGGCGAGCGGGCTCGGGAGAAGAAGGTGGGGGAGTCTGGGCGCGGGTCCGAGTGGGCGCGGAAGATGGAGGCGGTGCCTCGGCGGCGGGCTCGGGAGAGGAACGCGGTGCTTCGTCGACAATGGCGGGAGGGGAAGGCGGCGGAGTCTGGGCGCGCACCCGCGTGGCATCGGGAGGGGAAGGCGGCGGAGTCTGGGCGCGCACCCGCGTGCCCTCGGGAGAGTAGGGCGGTGGCGTCCGAGCTCGGGCGCGTGCGACCGGAGTCGACGACGGAGGCAGGATCTGCGCACGAGTCCGAATCGAAGCCGGCACCGTCGCCATCACCGGAGCCACCGACGATGCGGGGCTCGGGCTGGGGGGGCTGGGGCTCGGCACCGGCGTCTCCAGCCGTGGGCGAGGCGGGGCGGGGCTCGGCGTCTGGGTGCGAGGCCGCGGAGGGACGGGGGCGGGCGTCTGGACGCGTGGCCGCGATGGGCTCGGCGTCTGGAGGCCGACCGGCGGTGGTGCTGGGATCGGCGTTCGAGCGCGGGCTCGCGGGGTGCCGGTCGGCGCCGGCGTCTTGGTGCGGGCGCGTGCCGTCGTCGGTGGCCCGAGCTCGGGCGGGGGAGGCAGCGAGCCTCCGCGGGGCGTCGTCACCCGGGCCCGTCGTGTCGTCTCCTCGGGCGGGGCGGTGGGCAGGGGCCCGACCCGCGAGGCCTCCTCGACCACGCTGAGGAAGTCGTCGTCCTCGAACCCTTGGGGCAGCCCCGAGGACGCCTTCGGAGGCGTCACCGTAGGCCCGGCTACGTCTTGTGCTGGCTGCTTGGGCCGCTCACCCACCGGCCGCGATGATAGCGGGATCTGGCCCATCGAGCCTCGTCGGCCCGTGCGCGCGCCTTCGCCACTCGCCGCGCACGAGCCCGGCTGGCCCCTGGGGGCCCTGAGCCGTGGCTCGGACCAAAGTGGTGCGATCACCGAGTGTTGCCCGGAGCCGAGAGCGCGGGTGGGCGCCGGGACGGCCGCGGTGGCCGACGCTGCCCGATGGCGGTGAACCGAGCCGCGCCTCGCGTCACTGATGAGCGATGCCCATCTACAATCCCGGCGCCCCGTTCGTGATCACCGCTCGCTTCGACGATGTACGCAGCTACGGCCGGCACGGTGGCATCGACTTTGCGGCCCCGCGGGGCACGCCCATCCCCTGCGCCGTTCAGGGCATCGTGGTCGGGCGAGGCGAGCACGCCACCTACGGCAACATGGCCGTCGTCAAGCACGACGATCCGACCACCCAGATGGACGAGTTCACCCTCTACGCCCACATGCCCGGGCTGTGCTTCATCCCCGCGATCGGGACCGCGGTGGAGCGGGGCCAGGCGATCGGGCTGGTCGGCAACACCGGCGACTCGACCGACGCCCACCTGCACTTCGAGCTCGTCTGGGCCGTCGCCGGCACCTGGCTGACCCTCGACAATCCCTACGAGGGGGGCCGGCTGCCGCGCCCGAGCACCGTGGGGAGGCTCGATCCTCTCATCGAGGCCAACTGGTACGGCATGGACGTGTACCAGGCGAGTGACGACGCGGGCCCGGTGTCGCGGCCCGCGTGGAGCTGCCGCGCGGCGTGAGCCCGGTTCAGCCGAACAGGGACCCGAAGAGCCCCTTCTTCTTGTTGTTCTTGCCGCGCGTCTTCTCGATGATCTCGAACGGAGCCTTCTTGTAGGCCACCCAACCGGCCTCCACGGTGCTGCCGCGCGTCAGGTACATGCGCCGGACCTTGACCACGATCACCCACCCCTTGTTGCCGAAGGCCTCGGCGATGGTCCGGTTGGCGGTGAACTCCACGAGCGAGCCGTCGAAGCAGTTCTCTCCCACCTGATCGATCGCCTCCTGCTCCGTGGGTGCGCCGGTCATGAAGTCGACCTCGCGCCCCTCGAGCTGCTGGAGCTGGACGTTGGAGAGCCCGCGGGCCAGGTACACCGACTGATGGGAGTTGACGGGCATCCCCGCGATGCTGGTGTCGTCGGTCAGGTGGGTCGGCATGGTCGTTGCTCCTTCGCGCGATGGCCGAGCTCGGAGGTCGGGCTCGTCTCGCGTCGCAGGGTCAACGTACTCGCCGTGCCCCGCCCGGCCGCTTAAGCCGGGCTTAAAGGGGCCCGGGGCCATCGAGAGCTAGCGGAGGTGGTGGCGAGTGCCGAGCCCACCCTCACTTGGGTAGCTGGTCGAGCACCCAGCCGATCAGGCCCTCCTGGCCGAGGTCGGCGATGTCGGTGGAGGCATGCGAGCCACGCGGGGCCGAGCTGCACTTGGGGAAGGTCGCCTCCTTGCCGCCGTAGGCCTCTCCGGTCGGGTACACCCCGGTCACGATGATGAGGGTCCGCTGGCTGGCGCCGTCGAACGCGAGGATCTGCGCGATGGTGTTGGTCAGGCGATCGTCGAAGTCGTCGGGCACCGCGAACGCATTGCCGTAGGCCATGGCGTAGCTGGCCTTGCCCAGGTCCTCGGCGTTGGCACCGGAGCGAAGGCCGAGCCCGTTGAGATGGATGCTCATCCACTGCTGTCTGGAGATCGCCATGTCCAGTCCGCTATCACGCTCGCTCGTCGCTGTCGACGAGGCGCGTGCCCGACGGGCGCTCGCGCGCCCTCGCGAGGTCGAGCCCGACGGACGCTACTCGTAGCAGCGCATCACGGTGACCGACGCCTCGCGGCGCAGCTCCACGTAGCGGGTCTTCTCGGGGCACTGGGCCGCGCCCTCGCCCCCGTCGCACACCCAGCGCAGCTCGCCTCGCGCCGCGCTCGACAGGGGCAGGAAGCGGTACTCGGTCTGGTCGTCCGGGGCCACGCGGGGGCAGAGGTCCAGCGGGCGCAGGGTGGCACCCGGGGCACAGCCGCTGTCCTCGGGTCCGATCCGCCGGGTCTGCAGCAGGCGCGTGCGCGCGAAGGTGAACCCCTGGTTGGCGCCGCCCTGGCACTCGGCCAGCCGCACGCCCGCCCCGGGCTCGTCGCCCCACTCGGCCTCGAGACAGCCGAGCTCGTCGTTGCACTCGGCGGGCACGCAGTCCTTGGCCCCGGGATCGCCCACGGGGCAGGGCGGCTTGCCGTCCTTGGCCTTGCCGGGCTCGCAGCGCGGGTACTCGTGGCGCAGCTCCTGCTGGCCGTCGCCGGCTCGCTTGGGCGAGAAGCGCTGCTCGGGCTGGGGGTCGCACTCGGCCATGATCACCGTGCCGGCCTCGGGATCGGAGACGGTGAGGCAGCGGCGATCCGCGGCGTTGCGCAGCGTGACCTTGCCGCCCTCCACCTCGGTCACGAACCAGCGCTGGGAGGGCAGGTCCTCGCACTGCTGCTGGGTGACGGCGTCGCCGGTGGCCTGCAGGCACAGCCCGTTGGGCAGCGGGATCCAGAAGCGCTCCACGAAGGCCCGGCTCGGGTCCTCGGCCTGCTGGCTGCACAGGGTGACCCGCTCGCCGTCGCCGTCGTGCACGCAGCACAGGTCCTCCACGCAGGCGCCCATGTCGATCGCGTACGACCACATCTGCTCGGCCGCGCCGAGCTCGTTGCGAGCCTCGGTGACCCGCTTGCCCCTACGCTTGCGCTGGCGCGACGACTCGTCGGCGGGGGCGGGGCCGTTGAGGAAGGCATCGAGCTGGCCGGGCCTCACCTCGGCCACCTCGTGGGCGCGGGCGATCGCCCCGCAGGCCAGGCCGAGCTGCGCCTCGATCTGCAGATCGCGAGACCGTAGGCCGGGATCGCGGGGCGTGGTCTGCAGCGGGGTGAAGGGCACCTTCTCGGTGCAGCCGGTCACCGCGACGATCATCGTGACCAGCCCCCACGCCCTGCCCCTGCGTCGCATGTGGACACGACGCTAGCGGGCGGGCGGGTGACCACGCAAGCCCGGCCGGAGCACCGCCCGCCCGAAGGCCGCGAGGCCGCCTCGCGACGGCCTCGTGGGGGCTCTACCCGTGCTCGCGCTGGCCATGGCCGTCCCGGGACGTCGAAGGACGCATGGGCGCGCCTCGATCAGATCCGCCCGCGCTCGCACGCGAGGATCCGTTCGTAGGTCGCCCAGTCCTCGCCTCCCTTGGCGCGCAGCCTCCCCGCCAGGGCCTGGTTGTCGAGGGCTCGGCTCAGGCGCTCGTAGGGCGCGGACTGCCGTCGCAGCTCCCACAGGCGCAGCCCGAGGCGATCCACCTCGCGTCGCGCCTCGAGGTACTCGGCGTAGCTCGACGAGCGCTCGAGCTGCTCGACGATCGCCCCTCGCTGCTCGCGAACGAGGCGGGCGTGATCGGGGTGCCAGGGATCGTCGAGCACGGGCCAGCGCGCCAGCAGCTCGGCCGCGGCCCGGCGGTAGCTCCCGTCCTCGGCGGCCTGGGCATCCTCGAGCCTGCGCATCACTGCCTCGATGTCGTCGCCGAGCCGCTGCAGCTCGAGGTGGGCCTGGGCCTCGCGACCCCGCAGGTGGAGCTGGGCGGCCAGCGCTGCGACCACGGCCTCTTCCTCGGGCAGCGAGACCTCCACGCCCACGCCCTCGGCGGGCGCGGCGTGACGGAGCCAGCGCTCGCTGGTGGTGGTGGGCACGTCGGCCGAGGGCGAGGCGATGCGCACCCGGCTGTGCGCCTCGAGCAGGCTCAGGTGGCGATCGCCGTCGAGGTCGAGTGCCTCGAGGGGCAGCGGCTTGCCGTCGCGATCGCGACCGCGCAGCGCCTCGAGCAGGTGCAGGCCGTAGCCTTCCTGCGCCGCGCGATCGGGGTTGGGATCGCAGCCGGTGGCCTCGAGATCCCAGGGCGCCGCGAACAGCCCGCAGCGCTCGGTGGGCGAGGCCCCCTGCGTGGGATCGGCCCCGCGGAACACCAGCTCGGCGAAGCCCCCGGAGAAGCAGGTGGTCACCACCAGGCGGACCGGTCGCGGGCTGCGGTCGAGGCGATCGGCGAGGTCGACCACGTCGACGGCGCTCTGCTCCCACAGCGAGATCGTGTTGTGCCGCGGCTCGTCGCCGATGTTGCCGTGGCCGCCCAGGTACAGCAGCAGCGGATCGGGCCCGCCCGCCAGCGCGTGGTCGAGCGCCGCGAGCAGGCCCTCGGCGGTGGCCGGCTCGGCGGTGCGCAGCGAGGTGGCGCGGTACCGCAGGTCGCGGCCGCCCCGGGGATCGAAGAGATCGCCGAGCGCCACCAGGACCGGGTCCACCTCGCGCTCGGTGGCCAGCACCTGCACGGTGGCGGTGTCCGGGCCCGCGCCGAACAGCACCCGCCCGCCGGGGCCGAGCACCTCGGCCGCGAGCGCGAGGTCTTGCTCGAGCGAGACCTGGTTGAGCTCGGGCACGGCCCCGCTGGCGGCTGCGATCCACCTGGGCGCCACGCGGGGGTCGAAGGCCGGGAGCTCCACCGCCGGCGGGGGCGGGAGCGCCTCGGCGGGAGGACCCGGCTGGTCGATCGCGGACCCGGAGGGGCCCGGCGGCAAGGGCTGGGGCACCGCGGAGGGATCGGAGGCGCCGGGCTCGGCCGAGGCGGCCGGCTCGTCCGAGCCCCTCGCGCTCACCAGCACCACGCTCGCCACCGCGCTGATGCCCAGCACGATGGCGATGGTGGGCCCGCGGAGCATCGCGACGGAGCGTAGCAGGCCCACGGGGCGGAGCGGGCGACCCGGCTACTGCATCGCCTTGGCGGCCTCGCGCCCCATGCAGCGACCCAGCCACGCCGCGACGTTGGGGATGGTCTTCAGGTCGACGCCGATCACCTGGGTCGCCCAGCCGACGGCGGCCGCCCCGTAGGCGTCGACCAGCGAGAAGGACTCGCCGACCACGTAGGGCTGCTCGCCCAGGCGGGCGTCGAGGAGCCCCAGCTGCGCGCCGAGCCGCTCGAGGCCATGGGCGGCCTGCCCCTCGTTGCGGAGCTCGGGCGGGAGCCAGTCCTGGGTGTTGAGCATCACCAGCCGCATCGACGCGCCCAGCGAGACGGCGAACCATGCGTTCCACGACAGCGCGACCATGTGCTCGGGCGAGCCGGGCTTGGGCCACAGGCCCTTCTCGTGGCCGTAGCGCTCGCCGAGGTAGACGATGATGGCCGAGGACTCGAACATGCCCTGGCCCTGGTCCACCAGCGTGGGCACCTGGCCGTTGGGGTTGTGCTGGAGAACCTCGGGCTTCTTCTGATCGCCGGCCTGGAGATCGAGCTGGATCGCCTCGTGCGGCAGGTCGAGCTCGGCGAGGGCCCAGATGATGGGGGAGGCGCTGGAGCGGGGGGCGAAGTAGAGGGTGAGCGACATCGCGGCTCGTTTACCCGTTCCCCCGGGCGCGTGCACGCCCCTGCCTCGGGACCTGCCCTTCCCTGCTCCACGGCCGTACTCGACGAGGCACGCGGGCGAGGGCGTCCCGACCGCGCCACGCTCGGTGGGAGCAGGGATGCGCACATCCGCCCCTGCCGTCCCTCGACAATCGCGGGCCCGGCCGGCACCATGGAGGCGGGACGACCCTGGGAGGGACTTGGATGCGACGCCTAGCAATCGTGGCCTCGATGGCGCTGACCGTGGCTTGCGGTGACGACTCCAGTCGTGAGGACGGCGGTGGTGGTGATCAGGGACTGGTGACGCTCACCACCGGCAACACCAACGCCCAGGACGGCACCGCGGAGGACGGCCAGGGCACGGCGAACGGCGACGGCACCGGTGATGGCACGATGGAGGACGGCAACGCCAGCGGCGGCCTGCCCTCGTTCGACGTGGGCCCGCCCGACGGCGCGCCGGCCTGCGGCGGGGGCATGGGCGGAGGCGAGGGCACGCTCTCGCACATCTGGATCGCCAACAGCCCCCAGGGCACCGTCTCGAAGATCAACACCCAGACCATGATCGAGGAGGGGCGCTACATCGTGCGCCCCGACTCCGCGGGCAGCCCCTCGCGCACCTCGGTGTCGCTGTCGGGCGACGTGGCGGTGGCCAACCGCCTGGGCGGCGTCACCAAGATCTACGGCAACACCGACAACTGCGGCGAGAGCAACGGCCTGCCCGGCCTGCAGACCTCGACCGACGCCACCTACCTCCCGTGGGGCGAGGAGGAGTGCGTGGCCTGGTACACGCCGCTGGTCTACAGCTCCAATCGCCCCTCGGCGTGGGCCCAGGGCGTGTGGAACCCCTCCACCTGCAGCTACGACGACGAGAAGCTGTGGACGGCCGGGGCCAACGGAGGGGGCACCGCGCAGGTGCTGCTGCTCGACGGCGAGACCGGCGTGGTCGAGCAGACGGTGAACATCCCCGAGATCCAGAGCTCCATCGGCCTGTACGGCGGAGCGGTGGACGGCGACGGTCACTTCTGGGGCATCGAGACCGGCGGCCCGCGCCTGGTGCGGGTCGATCGCAACACCTTCACCTATCAGGTGTGGAGCGGGCCCGGGGTGGCCAGCTACGGCATCGCGGTCGACTCGGTGGGGCGGCCGTGGTTCTGCGCCGGCGGCGGGGCGTCGCGCTTCGATCCCATCGCGCAGACCTGGCAGACCTTGCCCAGCCCCGGCGGCAACGCGTGGGGCGGCTGCATGACCGACGGCGCGGGCACGCTGTGGCACGCCCGGCAGATGGACTCGATGCTGGTCGGCATCGACACCGAGACCCTGACCGTGGTCCAGACGATCCAGCTGCCCGAGTACACCCACGGCATCAGCATCGACTTCTTCGGCAACGTGTGGGCAGTGGGCTTCACCAGCAGCAACGCCTACCGCGTCGATCCGGTCACCCAGACGATCGACACCTTCTCGGGGCTCTACCAGGCCTACACGTACAGCGACATGACGGGCTTCGCCCTGAGCTCGGCGGGCACGCCCTCGGGCTGATCGCCGGGAGCCAGGAATCGCCGGGAATGGAACGGCGGGGCCAGGGTATGCCTCGCCACGCGCCGCTGCGCCCCGCTCGCCCCATCGAGCGGGGTCGGCTATCGTCGGTGCCCGAGGATTGCCATGTCGAAGCGAAACCTCGCGATCGGCGGGGGCCTGGTGGCCCTCGTCGCGCTGGCCCTGTTCCTGTTGCTGCGGGGCGAGCAGACCCCCGAGACCGAGGGGGAGCCCGAGGGCCCCGATGCCGCGGAGCAGCGCCGAGAGCTGATCGAGCGCAAGCGGGCCGCCCGTGACGAGCTGGGCATCGAGCGGCTGGCCCCGCGGGTGGTGACGGGCCTGGTCGCTCGCGAGTCCGACGGCAAGGGGGTGCCCGGCGCGGTGGTGCTGCTCACCCGCAAGGCCATCACGCAGGGAGGCTCGGCCCAGCCGGGGCAGCCGCCCGCCCCGCTGCACGCGGTCACCGACGACGCGGGCGAGTTCTCGCTGGAGAGCGTGCCGCCCGGGCGCTACGTGATCTCGGCGACCGCGGCCGGCTACCTGCCCGGGCAGCGCAACGACGTGCACATCCTCGGCGGTCGCCAGGACCAGCGCGTCACCCTCACCCTGGCCGCGGGCGGGCACCGCCTCAGCGGCACCGTCAGCGACATCGGAGGCGGCCCCATCGAGGAGGTGCTGGTCTCGGTCAACGACATGGAATCGGGCAACCTCTTCGGGGTTCGCTTCGCTCCCCCGGCGACGCTCACCGACGAGGAGGGCCACTACGAGCTGTACCTGCCCAACGGCTCCTACGTGCTCAACACCTTCCACCCCGACTACGTGGGCGCCGTACGGATCACGCAGATCATGGACGGCCCGCGCACGGAGGACCTCGAGCTCGTGCCCGGGGCGTCGATCGAGGGCGTGGTGGTGGCGCGGGGCTCGGGCAAGCCCATCGGCGATGCGATCGTGACCTTCATGGACGGGCGCAACGGCAACACCGGGGCGTTCCGCATCAACATCTCCGCGGACGGCCGGATGGTGCGCACCGACGCCAAGGGGCGCTTCCACCTGCAGGGGGTGCAGCCCGGCGTGGCCCAGGTCGAGGCCCGGGCCACGGGCTTCGGCTCGCGGGAGGCCGTCGCGGTGCCGGTGGGGATCGGCGAGACGGTGACCGGCATCGAGCTCGAGCTCGACGAGGCCTTCACCGTCTCGGGCTTCGTGGTGCCCAAGGACGATCTCGAGGGCGCGGTGGAGGGCGTGATGGTGGGGGCCTACTCGCTCAGCCCCCCCAGCCTCACCGTGGCCGTGGCGCCCACCGACGCCGACGGCTACTTCGAGATCCTGGGCATGCCCCCCGGCAACTACACGGTGGGGGCGCTGGGCGAGGAGATGCTGCCCAACATCTCGGGCGCGGCGGTGGTGCTCCGCGACGCCGACGTGACCGACGTGCTGGTGAAGATGGACGTGGGCCACCGGATCCGCGGTCGGGTGGAGCCGGCGGCGCTGGCCAAGGTGAGCCTGAGCATCGACATGGGCGAGATGAGCCTGGGCAAGATCCTCGATGCGGTCTCGGTGGCCTTCGCCCGGACCACGGCCGATGCCACCGGCGCGTTCGATCTGGGCCCGGTGGCCGACGGCAAGTACACGCTGATCGCCGATGCGCCCGACGGCAGCCACGCCGAGCTCGAGGTGGAGGTCGCGGGCTCCGATCTCGAGGGGCTGGTGCTGCCCCTCGAGTCGCGGGCCAGCGTGTCGGGGGTGGTGGTCGATGCCACCGGCGCCCCGCAGCCAGGCCTGACCGTGCGCTTCCAGGCGGTCGACGGCCAGTCCATGGACCTGGGCAAGATGATGCGCGGCCCCTTCGGCGACGGTGGCGTGCCCACGGGCGACGACGGCAGCTACGTCGCGCGGGGGCTCGAGGCCGGTCGCTACAGCGTGATCGTCCGCGACCAGAAGGCGCGCGCGATCCCCTGGGCCGACGACGGCGAGGCGACCGAGCCGAGCCCGCTCGTGGTGGAGGTGGTCGAGGGCGTGGACCGCAGCGGCCTCGAGCTGCGGGTGCAGGCGCGCTCGGGGGTGCTGGCGGGGACGGTGGTGGACGCCAGCGGGGGCCCGGTCGCCGACGCCTGGGTCACCGCGAGCCTCCAGATCACCGGCGAGCAGCTCGGCGCGATGATGACGGGGCCCAAGGTCCCCAAGCCCGGCGAGCGCGAGCGCAGGCGGGGCGTGCTCCCGCCCGACGACGAGGGCGACGACTTCGAGCTCCCCGGCTTCTTCGCCGAGAAGCCCGTGCTCACCGACGAGCTGGGCCGCTTCACCGTCACCGGGCTGCGGCCCGGCCAGCGCTACACCATCGTGGCCGAGGGCGACAAGGGCGGGGCGCGGGGTCGGCTCGAGGATCTGCGCCCCGATGAGGAGGGGCTGGTGATCGCGCTGGAGGCCGTGGCCGGCATCACCGGGGTGGTCACCGCCGAGGGCAAGCCGGTGGAGCAGTACACGGTGAAGCTCGAGGGGCCCAGCCGGCGCAGCAAGAGCGTGTTCGCCAAGGACGGCCGCTTCTCGATCGAGCGCATCGATCCGGGCGAGTACCGCGTGGCGATCACCGCCGAGCTGGGCGTCGCGCGCAAGGAGGAGGTGACGGTGGAGGCCGAGCAGCTCACCGATCTCGCGCTCGCGCTGGAGGACTATGGCACCATCGAGGGCAAGCTCGTCGACGTGGCCACCGGCGAGCCGATCGCGGGGATGATGGCGCTGGTGCAGCCCGACACCGGCGACGTCGATCCCTCGCAGGCCATGGCGATGCTGATGGGCGGTGGCACCAAGACGGGCGGCGACGGACGCTTCGAGGCCAAGAAGGTGGCGCCGGGCAAGGGGCTGGTGGTGTTCCTCGACACCGCGGCCGCGCTGTCCGGCGGTGGGGGCACGGTGGCGGCCAAGGGCTACGAGATCGACGCGGGGCAGACCCTCGACCTGGGCACGATCAACGGCGTGCTCACGGAGCGGGTCGATCCGGCCGAGCGCGGCACGTATGGCCTGGGGGTGACCGTGACCACCCGGGCCAAGCGACCGCGGCCGCCGGGGACCAAGCTCGAGGACGACGGGGAGGAGGCCGACCCCGATGCGACCCCGCGGCTGTGGGTGTCCTACGTGGAGATCGGAGGTCCCGCCGACGAGGAGGGGGTGCAGCCGGGCGACGAGGTCGTCGCCGTGGATGGCCAGCCCGTCGCGATGCTGTCGCCCCACGCGGCCGAGGTCCGCATCGAGGGACAGGTGAAGGTGGGCGAGCAGATCTCGCTGGACCTCGAGCGCGAGGGCAGCGGGCGCTCGGTGACGATCGAGGCCGAGCCCAAGGAGGCGAAGAAGGAGGGCGGCGAGGGAGGTCCGTGAGGCCGCGGCTCAGGTCGGGGTCGCGATGGGCGGAGTTCCGAGCCCCAGGCGTCCGCGCAGCGCCCCGAGGTCCTCGGCGAGGAAATCCTCGAGCGGCTCGCCCAGCAGCATCCGCGAGCGCCGGGCCAGGCTGCGTCCGTGGCGGATGTTCGCGACGATGCGCCGCGCCTGGAGCGGGCGCACCAGCGGCCCGAGCAGCCGCAGCACGCCGAGCCACAGCCAGCTCGCACCGAAGTAGCGCTGCTCGAGGATGAACGCGGTGATCCTCAGCTCCTCGGGGATCGAGGTGTCACAGTCGAGCAGCACGTGCAGCATGTCGTGGATGACGATGTAGCGCACGGTGGCGGAGACCTCGGCGAGCTCTGCGTCGTCGATCTCGTCGCTGACGGTCGCGCGCATGATGGCGTTGGCGTGGCAGAAGTCGACCAGCGCTCGTCCGAAGGTCCCGGGGGGGAGCCGCAGGAGGGCCTCGTCGTCGAGCGCCAAGCGCAGCACGGCGGGGCCGCGGTCTCGGAGCAGCCGATCGACCGAGGCCCGGGCGACCGCGCTCATCCTCACCCCCATCAACGCGCTCTGGAGCACCGACGCGTCGCCGATCCGCGCGGGGTCGCGGCGAGCGGCCCACAGCCGACGCCAGCGGCCGAGCCACGAGGAGCGGGAGGGCGACGGGGGCGTGGGGGCCATTCCCTCGAGCCTAGCCGTGGCTCGAGGCGATCTGACGAGCTCCACCGATGTGGCGACGCGCCACCCCTTCGAAACGGCCGTGCCCCGCCGGAGCGGGGCACGGAAGCAGCGTGAGCCTTCGCCGACCCTAGCCGGGAGGCGGCAGCGGCTCGGGCGGCACCAGGATCAGCACCGTCCGCTCGTCGAGGTCGCTACACCCGTCGGCCAGCACGCGGATCGTCGCCTCGAAGATCTGCGGCACCGGGATCGACGGGATGAAGTCGTTGTACGCCTCCACCGTGAAGGTCACGTCCGTGTTGGGGATGACGTTCTCGAAGGTGGTCGGCGTGAGCACTGGAGGCGGAACCCCCGGCAGCGGCACGGGCCCGTTCGAGAACGGCGTGACGGCGACGATGAAGTCGGCCGTGGTGTTGGGCGGCGGGATCGGGTTGCCGTCGATGTCGGTGGTCTGGCCCTCGACCTCGGTGGTCACGTCGAAGGGCGAGTAGGCGGCGAGCAGGCTCACCCCGTCGACCATGCTGGAGCCCACGCCGGTGCCCGAGGAGTTGGAGCGGTACACCAGCGGGCACTGGCCGTTGCCGTCGGGGGCCACGCCCGCGCCGTCGAGGCCGGTGCAGCACTGGCCGGCGGCGCAGCTGGGCGGGCGCCCGCCGGGAGCGAGGTCCCAGGCGTCGGGCGGGATGAGGGCGCCGGTGGAGTTGGCGTAGTACAGGCCGTCGGCGTAGGGGCCACAGGTGTCGAAGTCGCTCACCGCCACCGTCACCACGCGGGCGCAGATGTCGTTGAGCGCGACCTCGGTCTCCATCCGAGTGTGGGCCTCGGCGAGCACCGACGGGTTGTTGTCGTAGTCGGTGCCGCCCGAGCACAGCACGTTGCCGGGGTCGTGCGAGGGCGCGTCGGTGATGTTCACGACGACCGGCATCGAGCCGTCGCGGAACTCCACCCCGCCCACGCCCGCGTTGTTGGGCGCCACGAAGGTGGGGGCCGGGCCGGCCAGGCCGTCGCCGGTGGCGATCTGGTAGAGCGACTCGATCGCGGACTCCGGGTAGTCGGCACCGCAGCCGATCGGCGAGGCGCCCTGGGTGAGCGCCTGCACGCCGGCCTGGATGTCGGCCGGCACGTCGGTGATCGCCTGCAGCAGCTCGAAGGGCTGATCGGGCTGGCCGGTGGTGAAGCAGGGGTTGGAGCCGAAGGGCGAGATCGGGAAGTCCTCGAAGGCCCCCACGCCGAACTGGGTGTTGGGCACGCCGGCCTGGATGCCCGGGATCACCGTGCCGCCGATCGTGCTCTGCAGGTTGCCGATGGGGCCGCCCATGGAGCCCGTGGTGTCCATGCTGATGAACACGTCCATCGACTTGATGTCGGTGCTGAAGGTGAGCGGCTTCTCCTGCGAGCCTCCCGGATCGTTGTAGGGGAGCACGAAGAAGAAGTCGGTCTGGTCGCCGCTCTGGCGGTAGGCGGCCACGGTCACCTGGGCGTTGCCCATGAAGCCGTCGACCTCCGCCGTGACCACCGTGCTGCCGATGAAGGTGTCGGGGAACGCGGGGATCTCGAGGGTGGCCATGTTCATCGTCCCCAACATCGGGTTGGAGTGCGAGAACGTGGCCTGGTCGGTGAGCTCGGCCGAGGTGCCGTCGGAGTACCAGCCGGTGACGATGAAGTCCTGCGATCCCGGCGTGTCGATGTCGAGCTCGATGATCGTGTCGGGCGGGGTCACCTCGAGGTACTGCAGGTCGGCATCCCCACCCACGGTGGTGCCGCCAGTGTCACTCTCGTCGTTGACCGTGGCCGAGCCCTGGTCGCTGCCGCCGGTGTCAGCCGTGCCCGCGGTGCCGTCCCCCGAGCCCGAGGTGGCCGGTAGGGTATCGATGCCCGTGTCCGCGGGGCCATCGTCGCCGCCAGGGCAGCCCGAGCCGATCAGGAGAGCCGCAGCACCAAGCCAGCGCATCGTGCGGTGTGTATGGAACAATTCTTCGTAGACCATCGCCATCCCGCTCCATGCTGCGCGGCGGGAGGGCGCGATGTCAACGGTCGTCTTCGAGCTGCGACCGTCGGCATGCGATCGCAGGTGGGGGATCCTGCCCCCGCGTGGCATGCGGGATCAGCTCTCGTCGTCTTCGCTGGCGGGCGGCTGCCACAGCTCGAGGCGATTGCCTTCGGGGTCCATCGCCCAGCCGAAGCGCCCGAACTCCGATTCCTCGATGCGCTCGTCCACCGTGATCCCGGCGGCGCGGAGCTGGTTCAGCATCGCGTCGAGGTCGTCCACCCGGTAGTTGATCATGAACGACGCCTCGCTGGGCGCGAAGTACTGGGTGTCGTGGGCGAATGGCGACCACACGGTGGAGCCCCGCCGCTCCGGAGCCTCGGCCCGCCGCCAAGGGAACGATGCACAGCCGTGGGCGTGCTCGATGCCGAGGTGCTCGCGGTACCACTCGAGCAGGGCCCCTGGGTCACGCGACTTGAAGAACACTCCTCCGATGCCCTTGACTCGTTCCATGACGATTGCTCCGGGCGGGAGGATATCCTCATTGGTGGGTCAGTCGATCGATATCGTCACCGAGGCGTCCCCCGGCAGGTCCAGCGTGCCGCCGTAGTCGCCCAGCATGGTGAAGGCCATGCCCGCGTCGTACAGGGTGCAGGAGCCGTCGGCGGGGGTGCAGGCGCAGGGCTCCACCGCGCAGCCGGTCGCACCGCCGGCCTGGACGGTGAGGGTGTAGGTGCCCGGGGCTGCCACCTCCGCCCGCTGGCAGGCCTCGCCGCACTGCTCGATCCCGGGGCAGGCCGCGGGGATCGTCTCGGAGACGTAACGCAGGCCGTACCATGCGTACTGGATCGAGGCCCCGGCCTCGAGGTAGAGCCCGGTGGCCTCGTCGCAGGCGGGCGGGGGACAGGGGCAGTCACCCTGTGCCGCGCCCTGGCAGGTCCCGCAGACCGGGCCGCGCCAGTCCACCTCGGCCCCCGCGGGATCCACCAGCGAGTAGGGCACCGGGGAGATGCAGCCGGGGCTCAGCGGCAGCCACACGCCCTCGGGGCGCAGGTTGACGACGTCGATGGTGATCGGGCCGGGCGATGCGTCGTCGGGGAAGGGTGGGCAGGCGGGGGCATCGTCGGAGGAGCCATCGGCGGCGGTGGTCGAGCCATCGGCGGCGGTGGTCGAGCCCTCGCTCGCCACGCTGGTCATCGAGGCGTTGGTGGTGGTCGGACCGGAGCTGGTCGCCGTGGTGGTGGTCGTGTCGTCCCCCGCCGTGGCGTCGTCGCCACAGGCGAGGGCGAGCGGGAGGATCGCGAGCACGAGGGCACCACGGAGCGAGCGCATCCTCGCAGTCTACTCCACCACGCGCACCATGGAGCTGGCACTGTGCCCGAAGCGCTCGGGCTCGTACATGGCCTCGGCCTTGATGGGCGGGAGCTGGAAGGTGCCCAGGGTGGTCGCTCGCGCGGTGTAGCTGTAGGTGTAGACCCCCGCCGGCATGTCGTCGGCGAACAGCAGCATCCGGTCGTCGCGCAGGTCGGTGTGGTCGAAGCTCCACCACGGCCACCACCAGCCGTACGACTCGGAGCTGTCCACGCTGCGGCTGGCCTCGTCGCGCGCCTGCACGCTGGTGAGGAAGCGGGGGTTCTGCCCCTCGAAGCCGGCCGGCAGCGCGTCGTCCACCACCACGTAGCGCGCGCGATCGCGGGCCACGATGGTCATGGTGACCTTGACGTTGGTGCCCGCCTTGACCACCCAGCCTCCGTCCTCGAGCCGCTGCACCGCCGCGGCGTCGGCCTCGGCGTCGCCCGAGGGCAGGGCCTCGTACTCGCGGTAGACCACGAAGCCCTGGTCCTCGGCCGGCAGCGCGAGGTCGGTGGGCGCATAGCGCAGCCCCATGCGGTAGTAGAGCTTGCCGGGGCCGTCCTTGCCGAGCACCAGCGAGCGGCTCGCGGCGCCCTGCAGGGCGGCCATGGGCATGTGCTGCTCCACCGTGGTCATGCTGCGGCCGGCGAAGGCCTGCTCGCCGTGGAGCTGGCCGTCGATCCACACGCGGGCGGTGAAGTCGGGCTCCTCGCCCTCCACCGTCTCGTAGTAGCGGTCGGCCGCGATCAGGGCCCAGGCGTTGGCGTGGGTGGTGCCCCAGCGCCCGCCTCGCTTGGGGTCGCGGCTCGACATGATCCCCGCCATCACCTTGGGCAGCATGGGATCGCTCGGCGCCGCCTCGAGCAGGGCCACCAGCGCGATCGCGTCGGTCTGCACGCTCGAGTGCATCAGCACCCGCAGGCCGTCGGCCTCGGCCTCGCTGCGGCTCTCGGCGAAGTGCACCGCGCGGGGGCTCACCACCGCGGCGTCGCGCAGCTCGTCGAGCACCGCGTCGCGGGCGGAGCTCCGGCCGTAGCGCTGGGCCGCGCCCATCAGCAGGGCCCGGGCGTAGAGCGGCATCTCCTTGCGGTGCGCCCACACCCGGTCGAAGAGCGCCGCGCCCCGCTTCTCGCCCGAGAGGATCCACAGCCCCAGCGCCCGGCTGGTCCAGTCGTGGTAGACGCCCCAGCGCGTGCGGTGGCCGTGGGTCACGAAGTCCTCCACGTAGCGCAGGGCTCGATCGAGCGCCTTGGGGTCGACGGTGAAGCCGGCCCGCTTGCCCTCGAGCAGGGCCAGGGTGACCCAGTTGCTCAGGTAGGGCCAGCTCTCGCCCCGCTCCCAGTAGCCGAAGCCACCGTCCCAGTTCTGCTTGCTCAGCAGGCGCTCGATGCCCTCCCGGGCGATCCGCTCGCGGCGCACCTGGTCGCGCAGGCCGGCCACGGGGAAGTCCGCGAGCACGTCGCCGAGCGCGAAGATCGGCAGCACGCGGCTGGCCGTCTGCTCGGCGCACTCGTAGGGGTAGGTCACCAGGTAGTCGACCGCGTCCTCGAGCCCCGACAGCGCGGTGGAGGACATCGACAGCTCCAGCCCGCCGAACGCGGGCAGGGCATCGGCGGGGGGCTCCACCGTGCGCTGGGTGGCGGTGTCGATCATCCCGTAGTCGGCGAAGGCCTCGGCCGTGGCCGGGTAGTGCACGGGCAGCGATAGCTCGGTGGCGTCGCGGCCTCCGTTGCTGAGCGCGGCGAACTGCAGGCGCATGGTGCCCACCGCGAGCACCTCCATGTCGAAGCGCACCTCCCGGGACTCCCCGGCGGGGATCTGGACCATGGTCTCGGTCTCGCCGGGCAGGCGCACGTTGGTGCCGCGGGTGCCCACCATCACGGCCTGGTCGCGGCCGGTCTGGTTGTCGACCATCACCGAGGCTTCGAAGCGATCGCCGAAGTTGGCGAAGCGCGGCAGGCTGGGTCGCAGCATCAGCGGCTTGCGCACGCGCACCGTGGTGTCGCCGTGCCCGAAGCGGTCGGCCTGGGCGGGATCGATCGCCACCGCCATCACCCGGAAGGTGGTGAGGTTCTCGGGCATGGGGATCTCCACCGTGGCCTCGCCCTTCGCGTCGGTGGTGATCTCGGCGTCGAAGAAGGCGGTGGTGGCGAAGACCTCGCGGAGCGACACGGCCTGCGCCATCGCCTGCGACGGATCGAGCAGCGGCGCGCCGGTGGCCGGAGCCCCGGGGCCCCGCGCGCGGCGGGAGGCGAGCTTGGGCTTGGCCTTCATGGGCGCCTCGGCCTTGCGCTCCTCGGCCAGGTCGGCCATGGGCTCGGCCGGGCTGGCGGCGCGGTCGTCCATCTCGTCGCCGAAGCCGCCGCCCGAGCCCCGGCCGTAGCCCGAGCCACTGCCCTCGCCTCCGCCGTGGCCGATGAGCCCCGTGTTGCCCAGGCCGATGGTGCCCTCACCGGTGGCGGTGCTGGTCTCGGTGGTCGTCGCCGCGACCGGGGGCGGCAGCTCGCGGGCCGCCACCGCGGCGTGCAGCGCGTAGAGCCACACCTGATCGGCGCGATCGTGGTGGAAGAAGGTCAGCGGATCGGGAGTCTGGTGGCCCATCAGGCTCAGCACGCCCTCGTCCACCACCACCACCGCGACCGCGGCGGGCAGGGCCTCGCCGTCGGCACCGGTGGTGCGCAGGCTCAGCGTCATCGTCTGCCCGGGGCTCAGCTCCTTGGCGTCGGGCTCGAGCGTGATCGCGATCTCCTTGGACTTGGTGGAGACGGGCAGCCGCACCTGACCCGTGGCTGCGGCGGGCATGCCCAGGTCCTGGCCGCTGGGAGCCCCCGGCACCTCTACCCGCCCGCGGGTGAGCAGGGCCGAGACGCCCACCGAGGGGAGCATGGTGTCGTCCACCGGGATCTCCACCGTGGCGGCGCCGCCCCGGACGGTGATGGGGATCTCGCGGGCGATGCCCTCGCGCTCGACCACCACCACGCCGCGCGCTTCTTCGAAGGGCGAGCGCACCAGCAGGGTGGCGGTGTCGCCGGGGGCGTACTCGCGGCGGTCGGGCACGAGGTCGACCCGCCGCTCCGCGTCCTCCCACACCACCGCGTCCTCGCCGTACACGTAGAGGGTGAGCTCGCTTCGGGTGGCGTGACCCTCGGCGTCCTGGGCCGAGCCGCGCAGCACGTAGGTCCCGGCCTCGGCCAGGGGCAGCTCGCAGGCCGCGGGCACCAGCGCTGATTCCAGGGCGCAGGTCCCCGCCTCGTGCTCGGTGGTCTCGCTCTCGAACACCCAGCGGCCGTCTCGCTCGACCGCCTTGCGGGTGGTCTCGCGGCGCAGCAGCGTGAGCCCCACCGCCTTGCCCACCATGCGCTCGCCCTCGAGGTCGACCAGCACCGCCTCGAAGGTGCCTCGCTCGCCGGCCCGCATCACGGTCTGCTCGCTGCGCAGGCCCACGTAGGCCCGGGCCGCGTGCACCACGAAGCTGCCGCGTCCCGCGATCGCCTGGCGGTTGTCGTCGGTGACGGTGGCCTCCACGGTGTAGGTGGCCGGCGGCGGCGGGCCTTCGTCGGCCTTGGGGGGCGTGGGCGCGGGAGCGGCTCCCGGCGGGGTGCCGGGGTCGGCCGGGGGCTCCACGGCGAGCAGGGCGTGCTCCAGTCGCAGCACGCCCCGCGGGTCGAGCTCACCGCTGCCCTGCTTCAGCACGCGGCCCGAGTCCACCGGCTCCCAGCCCCAGCCCGGCCCGTAGCGCCCGTGCCGGCCGTAGCCGCCGTAGCCCCAGGGACGCCCGCTCGGACCGATGCCGAAGGTGAAGCCCTCGTTGAGCGAGCCCGGCGGAGTGAAGCCGGCGCTCGAGCGTCGCAGCACCCACTCCACCTGGCCGCCCACCAGGGGCGCGCCGTGCAGGTACTCGCCGTGGACCTCCGCCACCAGCTCGTCGCCGAACACCAGCGGCTCGGAGCTGGGTCGCTCCACCGCCACCGTGAACTCGGGGGCGCGATAGGTCTCGACCGGGAACGAGTGGTAGAAGTGACGGTCGGAGCCGAACAGGCTGCCCACCGTCAGCTGGAACTGGAAGTCGCCGGTGCCCTGCTCCTCCTTGGTGGGGATGTCCACGCTGAAGGTCCCGAAGGGCCCCACCTTCACCGTGCCCTTGGCCACCTCCTCGCCGCGGGGGCTGTGCACCTGGTACTCGGCCGTGAAGTCGCTGCGCCAGGTGGTCACGCCGCCCTTGGGCCCGCGGGTCTCCAGCCGCAGGATGCCGGCCAGGTGCACCGTGTCGCCCGGCTTGTAGGGGGTGCGATCGGTATAGATGAAGGCGCGCGGGGAGTCGGAGGCGGTGTCGTAGCCGTAGCCGCGCCAGTTGCCCTGCAGGTCGTTGCGATCGAGGCGCAGCAGCGCGCTGTCGCCCTCGTGCTCCACCAGCAGCAGGGCGGCGTCGGTGGCCTCGAAGCGGGCCAGGCCCTCGGCGTCGGTGGTGTCGCTCCAGACCACCCTGGAGAGGTTGCGATCGGCCAGGCGCACGCGGGCGCCCTCCACCGGCTCGCCGGTGGACAGCCGTGAGATCATCACCAGGCCCGAGTCCTCGTCGAGGGCGATGGCCGCCCCCAGGTCGGTGATCTCGACGGCCATGTGGGTGCCGTAGCGCTGGCGCCAGCCGTAGACCTTCACCTCGTTGCTGCGCAGGTTGATCCACAGGTGCTCGCCGGGCTTGGCCACCGCGGGGCCGAGGTCGAGCTTGATCCGCGTGGGGTGGCGCATGGCCTCGGGGGTGGCGAGGCGGCGGGTGTGGGTGGGGCCGGCGTGGGCCTCGGGCCACTCGCGATCGTCGCCGTAGACCCAGGCGTCGAGGAAGGTCGGCAGCTCGTCCACCGGCATCGAGCGCGCCTGCAGCTCGAGCTGCGTGACCCCGGCCACCAGGAGCTCGAGGTCCTTGCTCGCGGCCTTCTCGATCACCACCGGCGAGTCCATGCCGCGGGTGAGCGAGACCGCGGGGCGCGGGGGGCCCAGCGTGACCGTGGTGGAGAAGTCGCGGGCGAGGGTCTGGCCGTGCACGTCTCGCAGGCCCGCGTCCACCTTCACGCGGTAGCGGGTGCGGCCCTCGAAGTCGCCGCCCAGGTGGATCGAGCCCCAGCTCGCATCCACCGTCAGCCCGGCCGGCTCGGGGTCCACGTGGACCTTGGCCTTCAGGTCGGGATCGCTCAGCTCGGTGCTGGTGGTGAGGCTGATGCCGTCGTCGGCCCAGCAGGTGCCCCAGCACTTGGCCTTGGCGACGGTCAGCGGGGGATAGGTGGTGAAGCGCAGGGTGATCGCCTTGCTGCGGCGCGGCCCCTCGCCGTAGACCCCGGCGGGGATCGTCAGCGTGTAGCGGGTGTTGGGCCGCAGCGCTCGCTCGGGCCGCACCTGCAGGTGGCGCGCCGCCTTCCACTCGGGCTCGGCCGTCGCGGGCGGATCCTTGGGCGGCGGCGCCAGCTCGAGGCCCACGCGATCACCACCGCCGCCGAGGCTCATCGCGGCCACCAGGGCGGTGCGCTCGATGGCCTGGTTGAAGCGAAGATCGATGGTCGGCGTGAGCTCGATCTGCTCGGCGCGATCCCAGGGCGTGCTCGACTCGAGCTCGAGGGTGGGAGTGGAGATCGTCCAGCGGAAGTCCTCGGCCAGCGGCACGCCCCAGGTGGAGCTCACCCCGGCGGGGACGGTGATGGTGTAGTCGGTGGAGTAGGGCAGGCGACCCGCCTCGGGCACGAAGGCGAGGGTGCGGGTGCCCAGCCACTGGACCTCGCCGGGCACCACCGGATCGATGCCCAGGGGGATCGGCTTGGCCTTCAGCGCGCTCACGTCGGCCAGCGGCACCATGGGCTGGTCGAAGCTCAGGCGGATCGCGTCCACCAGCCCCTGCGCGCCGGTGGGACCGTGGCGCTCCACCGTGAGCGGCGGAGGATCGGGCGGCGGCGCCTCGGGCATGCCGTCCTCGATGGGAGCGAGCGGCCGCTCGATCGTCTCGTGCACCGAGGGGGGCTTGGCCGGCCCGGGTCGAGGCTCGAGCACGCCGACCGCATCGCTGGGCTCGGTCTCGATCGGAGGCACGCCCGCCCACAGATCGAGCGCGGGCACCGAGGGCTCCGCCGACTCTCTGCTCTCGGAGGCGGGCGGTGCCTCCTCTTCTTCCTTCTTGGTGCACCCGAACGCGAACGCGAGGAGCAGGGGCAGGAGGGGGCGGAGACGCCGCTGAACGCGCATCGTTTCGACTATAGCAGTCACGGGCGGGACCTCACGGGATGAGCAAGGGGCTCGTTGAAACCTCGGCTCGCACGGAGAACGGCGGTTCGGCGGGGAGTAGGGCGAGGGCGGCGGGGGGCGGGGCCACGCGGGACAGCGGCTCGACGGGCGGTGAGTGAACGAGACGCACGCCCGACCGCAGCGGGTCTATGGTCGCCCCCGTCGCGGAAATGAAACGAGGGACCTTCGGTTTGGCCCCAGCTCCGCGACCGGGCCGGCGACCGTGCGCCCGACCCTTCGTCCCCGAGCCCCCAGGAGAACGAATGCCCATGATGTCCAAGCTGCTCTCGGCCACCCTCCTCGCCAGTCTCGCTCTGGGCTGCAAGGCTCCCGACTCGTCGGGTGACGCCGGCAAGAAGGATGAAGGCGCGCCCGCCAAGGACGACGGGGATTCCGATGACGCCTCGCCCATGGGCCTGCCCCCGATGGCCAAGTTCTTCACCGCGGGGCTCGACAAGCCGGGGCCCTACGAGGAGCCGCGGAAGTCCGAGGGCTACGAGGACGGCAAGCCCCACCACCTGGTGCTCGAGCTGTCGGGCGCCGTGGCCGAGCTCGACTCCTTCGATCTGTTCGGCGGCACCATGGGCAAGCCCATGCGCGAGATCACCGACGTGCTGGCCAAGGCCGCGGCCGACGAGAACGTGCAGGGCCTGGTGCTGCGGGCCGCCGACCTGTCGATCGACATGGCCACCGCCGAGGAGCTGCGCGGCCACCTCATCGCCTTCAAGGGCGACGGCGCCCGCTCGCTGCGCTGCCACGCCGAGGTGGCCGGCAACGCGGTCTACTACCTGCTGACCGCGTGCGACCAGATCGAGCTGGCCCCGCTGGGCGAGGTGATGGTGACCGGGCCCGCGGCCACGCCGGTGCACGTCAAGGGCCTGATGGACAAGGTGGGGGTGCGGGCCGACTTCCTGCACGTGGGCGCGTTCAAGGGCGCGGCCGAGCCCCTGACCCGCGAGGAGCCCTCGCCCGAGATGATGCAGACCCTCGAGGCGATCGTCGATCGCAGCTACCAGACCCAGGTGGCCGGGATGGTGGAGGGGCGCGGCATCGACGAGGCCGCGGCCAAGGCCGCGATCGATCAGGCGATCGTGATGGGCTCCGACGCGGTCGACAAGAAGCTCGTCGATGGCATCAGCACCTGGGAGGACTTCCTCGCCGAGTCCACCGAGGGCTCGGCGTGGAAGCGCTGGCGCAAGGAGGACGGGGCCCTCGCCGACTTCGGCGCCCTGCAGCGCTTCCTGGGCCTGCTGCCGCCCGAGCGCCCCAGCGAGCCCCACGTGGCGCTGGTCTACGCGGTGGGCAACATCATCGACGGCAAGGGGCAGGGCACGGTGGGCGCCCGCCAGGAGATCGCCTCGCGCACCCTGGTGGCCACCCTGCGCGCGCTCGGCCGCGACGAGAACGTCGAGGCGGTGGTGCTGCGGGTGAGCTCCGGGGGCGGCAGCGCGCTGGCCTCGGAGCAGATCTGGCACGCGGTCAAGGAGGTCAGGGCGCACAAGCCCGTGGTCGTCTCCATGGGCGCGGTGGCGGCCTCGGGCGGCTACTACATCTCGGCCGGGGCCAACAAGATCTACGCCGACGCCAACACCCTCACCGGATCCATCGGCGTGGTGGGGGGCAAGATCGTGGTGGGCGACGCCCTCGAGTCGATCGGCGTGAGGACCTACGAGGTGCACCGCGGGGCGCGGGCCATGATGTGGTCGTCGATCGATCCCTGGACCGACGAGGAGCGCGAGGCCGTGCGCTCGATGATGGAGCACACCTACGAGGAGTTCCTCGCCCGCGTGGCCGAGGGGCGCGGCATGGAGCGCGACGCGGTCCACGAGATCGCCCAGGGCCGGGTGTGGACCGGCGTGGACGCCAAGGAGCGCGGCCTGGTGGACGAGATCGGCGGCCTCGATGCCGCGCTGGCCGAGGCGCGCACGCTGGCCGAGGTGGGCGACGACGTGGGCCTCGAGGTGTACCCGGGCGAGCCCACCATCCGCGATCTCATCACCAGCTTCGGGCAGGTGCAGTCGGGGGTCTCGCTGGGGGCCACCGCGCTCGTCGAGGAGGTGGCCATGGTCGCGGGCCCCGAGCACGCCCGCGCGGTGGCGAGCCTGCTGCGGCTGGTCGGCGACCTGCGTGACGCCCGGCTGTGGGCGGTGAGCCTCGTGCCCCCGCTGCGCTGAGCGAGTGGGGGTGCCCGTGCACCCGGGTGTGTGCTCGCGTCACGCCCCCGCGACGCCCGGGCACCGCGGCAGCCGCTGGAGGCGACGAGCCTCGCGGTCACGAGCTCAGCCCGCTCGGGCTTGCGGTGACGGTGGCCAGGGCTCGGCCGCCAGCCGCTCCTCGATGCGCTCCCGCACCAGGTCGCTCAGCTCCTCCACCGACAGCGCCTCCACCTGCGACAGCGGCACCTTGGGCAGCACGGTGACCCGCATGCGGGCGCGGCCCACCAGCAGGCCGGTGCCGGGCAGCGACTCGAAGGTGCCCTGCACCACGATCGGCTGCATGGGCACGCCGGCCTCCTTGGCCAGCTCGAACGCGCCCGGCTTGAAGGGCTTGAGCTGGCCGGTGCGCGAGCGGGTGCCCTCGGGGAACATCATGATGGGTGAGCCCTTGGCCAGGGCGTCGCGGCAGCGGGCGAACATCTCCAGCACGCTGCTCCGCTCGCCGCGGCGCAGGGGCACGTAGCCGTTGAGGCGCATGTTCCAGCCGATCACCGGGATGCGGAACACCTCGATCTTCGACACCCACTTGAAGTGGCGGAACAGGCGGTGCATCACGAAGATGTCGACCAGCGAGAGGTGGTTGGACACCATCACGCAGGGCTCGCCGTCGATCAGCTCG
This sequence comes from Myxococcales bacterium, assembly GCA_020633315.1. Taxonomy (GTDB): domain Bacteria; phylum Myxococcota_A; class Polyangia; order Nannocystales; family Nannocystaceae; genus Paraliomyxa. Next base: position 702,607 of record JACKDV010000002.1, on the reverse strand, counting down.
CGGCCGCGCACCCGCACCGACCACACCGGGTTGACCCACGTGTAGATCGAGCCCCACAGGTTGGTGAACGCGTGCAGGACCACGCCGCGTCGATCGAAGGGCTTGGTGATCGCCCACAGCAGCACGGCGATGGGGAACATGACCAGGGCCACGATCGCGGCGACGAACCAGTAGAGCCCGGAGAGGATGCGCATCGCCACGGCAGACGGGACGGTAGCAGGCCGCGGGGCCGTGCAGACCGGCGACGTCGGAGGGCGGAGCGGGAACGGCGTGACGGCGAGTGGCCGCGAGCGGGGGAGCCGGGGAGCGGGCGCGACAGCGGGGCGGAGGGCCGACGTGCCCGCGCTTCCAGCAAGATCTGCGCAGGGGCCGAAATGGCGTGACATCGATCGCAAGGGCCCCTCGGGCGAGCCCTGCGCCGCGCCGAGGCCGTTGGGTCGGCCCCCCGTTTCTGCGAAGATGGTAGGACGGGATGGGAGACGTCGGCGGTAGCTTGGGGATGCAGCGGGCCCTGGTGCCCGTCGCGGAGCGCTCGCGCCCCGCCGCCCTGTACCGGATCCCCGTCACGCTGATGTTGCTCGGGCTGTTCACCATGGCCCTGCAGGCGGGGCAGCCGCTGCTGGGGCTGGCCATGCTGATGACCGCGGTCACCACCACGCTGGGCTTCGCGTGGCGGGCGGGCAATCGGCAGGGCACCGAGGTCAGCAAGCTGCGCTCGGAGGGAGACGCCCGCCTGGCCGATGGCCGCTACGGCGAGGCGCGGGCGCTGTACGAGCGCTCGCTGGCGCTGGCCGAGCGCGAGCTGCCCCCCGCGGCGCCCGAGGTGCTGCTCAACTACTACAGCCTGGCCGCGGTCAGCTCGATGATGCACGACCACGCGCGGGCGGGTCGCTACCTCGAGGAGCTGATGCAGGGGCTGGGCGACCGCGTGCCCGCGCCGTGGTCGGGCCACGTGGCCTGGCTGATGCGCCGCGTGGCCCACCATCACTCGCAGCAGGGCGAGCACGCGGAGGCCGACCGCCTGTGCCGACGAGCGCTCGACCTGGTGGGCGACGCCCCGGGGGCCGACGACAATTCCGTGCGCTCGCTGCTGGACGACCTGGCGTGGATCCAGCACCACGCGGGCCAGTACGTGGAGGCGGAGCGGCTGTTCCGCGAGGTGCTGGCGATCCACGAGCAGTTCCGCGACCTCACCCTCGAGCTGGCCCAGCGACCTCGACGGGGGGCGGGCTCGGGCCGCTCGCCCTATCGCGAGCCGGGCCCGGCCACCGTCTCCACCTCGGGGGGGCTCGACCGCGCGGTGGCCTTCAGCCTGCTGGGCCTGGGCTGGACGATCTACGAGCGCGGTCGCTACGACGAGGCTCGCCGCTGCTTCGATCGCGCGGGGCTGATCGCCCGGCGCCTGTCCACGGCCGAGGGCGAGGACGGCCCCAGCGCGGCGCACCGCGGGCTGTGGGTGGAGGTCTCGAGGGGGCGGGCCGCGGTGGCGGTGACCCTGGGCGACTACGGGCTGGCCGAGGCCTGCTACCAGGAGGCGCAGCGCCAGCTGGTGGTGGAGACGGACGAGGTGTCGCAGCGCGTGGCCCTGCTGGTGGACATGGGGTGGCTCGCCCGCTGCCGCGAGCGCTACGAGCAGGCCGAGGCGCTGGGGAGCGAGGCGCAGGCGCTGGTCGAGCAGGGCGGGGGCATGCCCAGCGTGGCCAGTGCCCTGCACGAGAGCCTCGCCGAGCTGCGGCGACGGCAGGGGCGGGCGCGGGAAGGGCAGCGCCACATCGAGATCGCGCTGAGCACCGCGGAGCGCTGCCTGGGGGCCGAGCACCCGCGCGTGGCCAGCATCCTCGCGGTGGCGGCCCGCCTGCACGTGGCTCGCTCGGAGCTGCACGAGGCCGAGCGCCTGGCCCGACGCAGCCTCTCGCTGGTGGAGACGAGCCTGGGGGCCGAGCACCCGCGCAGCGCCGAGGCCTACCTGGCGCTGGGCGAGGTCCAGCTCGCGCGCGGGCAGGTGGGGGCGGCCGAGCGGAGCACGAGCCTGGCCCTGGCGCGACGGCAGCGGGCCCTGGGCCCCGAGCATCCCGAGCTCGGCGAGATCCTCGACGCCCAGGTGGCGGTGCTGCGCGCATCCGCCCGGGAGGACGAGGTGGGCCCCCTGCTCGAGCGCCGGGCTCGGCTGCGGGAGCGCCTCGACGCGCCACGGGCCGGGGCCGCGGCGAGTGATAGCATCGCGGACCAGCCATGAAGCACGATGCTCGAAACGCACGCCGCGGGCGTGCCCTCGCGGTGGTGATCGCCCTGGCGGGCGTGAGCGGGCTGGCGGCGGGCTGCGAGGCCCTGCGGGGCAAGCCGGACGAGGCCCCGGCCGAGGCCAAGGCCCCGGCCGAGGCCGAGGAGACGACCCCCGCGCCCGAGCCCCCCGAGGCTCCGCCGTCGCTGCTGACGGGGGTGATCGAGCGCGCGATCGTGCCGCCCCCCGAGGGCGGCAGCACCTACCGCGTGGATGCCTACCTCGGCGCGTTGATCGTGGAGCAGCTCCGCGTCAACCCGCTGCCCTTCACCGCGTGGCGCAGCGAGACCCAGGATCCCGCGCGGCCGTCCGCGGGCTACCGCGTGGGACCACTGGCCGCCGACGACCCGTGGTCGCGCCTGGGCCTGAAGGAGGGCGACATCATCACCGAGCTCAACGGCGTGCCGAGCACCGACGAGGGCTGGGTGGCGCAGGCGCTGTCGCGGGGCGAGAACCAGGTGACGGTGGGGGTGTTCCGCGACGGGGTCTCGATCGTGCTCAGCTACCGCATGATGGGCGCGATGGCCTGGAATGCGGTGCGCCAAGAGCTGGTGCCGCCGTCCGAGATGCTGCTGGCCGAGGCGCCGGAGGACGACGACCCGGGCGAGACCGCGGGCGACCTGGGGCTGGGCGGCGACGACGAGGCCGGCTCGGATCCCGGCGGCTCGGTCGGTGTGGGCACGCGACCCAGCTCGGGGTCGCGGCCCAGCTCGGGCGCGGGGACGGGCTCGGGGGCGCGTCCCCGCGGAGGCAGCTCGAGCGGCTCGGGCAGCTCGCGGCCGAGCACGGGCGGGGCGGCCCCGGTGGCCCAGTGCAGCAGCGACAGCCGCTGCACCATCAAGAAGAGCTACCTCGACGGCGTGCTGGCCTCGCCCGCCAAGCTCGAGCGCGAGGCCACCATCGTGCCCGCCATCCGCAACGACGTGCACAGCGGCTACAAGCTCAAGACGGTGCGCCCCGGCAGCGCGGTGGCGCAGCTCGGCTTCCGGGCGGGCGACAAGATCACCCACATCAACGGTCGCGATCTCACCAACGACATCGAGGCAATGCAGCTCTACATGGGGCTGTCGAGCACGCGCCGCTTCAACGTCCGCTACGTGCGAGGCAGCTCCACTCGCACCAAGACGATCGACGTGGTCTGAGGTGGCGCGAGCGAAGGGGCGACGCCGGCGACGACGGGGCTGGCGAGGCTGGGTCGTCCGGCTGCTGCTGTGGGGCACCGGCGCCGCCGTGCTGCTGGCCGCGATCGCGGTGGGCCTGCTGGCGGTGCTGGGCATGCCCACCTACGAGGTGCCCACGGTGAAGCTCGAGGTGGAGCCCACCCCCGCGCGGCTGAGCCGGGGCAAGCACCTGGTGAGCATGCTCTGCCACCGCTGCCACTACGACGGCCGGACCGGGCGGCTGAGCGGGCGCGCGCTCGAGGAGACGATCACCGGGCTCGGCACCCTGCGGGCCCCCAACCTCACCCGCGACGCGGAGCATGGCATCGGCGACTGGACGCCCGGCGAGCTGGCGCTGCTGCTGCGGACGGGCCTGCACCCGCGGCGCGAGCACCTGGTGCCGCCCCCCGTGATGCCGCGCTGGCCCCGGATGGGCGAGGACGACCTGCGGGCGATCATCGCCTTCCTGCGCTCCGACGACCCCTGGGTGGCGCCGCACGAGGGCGGGCCCGAGGCCACCCGCTATTCGCTGGTGGCCAAGATCCGGGCGCTGGTGAGCTGGTCGCCGCTGCCCTATCCCCGCGAGCCGGTGGAGGCTCCCTCGCGTGAGGAGCTCGAGGCCTACGGCGAGTACCTGGTGGACGACCTGCTGCAGTGCTCGGCCTGCCACACGGGTGACGGCAGCGAGCCGGAGCGGGCCGAGCTGCACGACTCCGGCGACTACCTGAGCGGCGGGGCGGTGACCAACGACGTCAACGGCGTGGTGCTGCGGGCGGCCAACCTCACCCCGCACTCCACGGGCCTGAGGGACTGGACCAGCGAGCAGCTCCGCCGGGCGCTGGTGGACGGCTTCGGCGCCGACGACGCGGTGGTGCGCTGGCCGATGCCCCGCTACCCGGCGATGGAGGTGCACGAGGTGGAGGCGATCTATGCCTACCTCCAGACGGTGAGCCCGGTGGACGACGCGGTGGAGCCCAGCCCGCCCTACAAGATGGTGGGGCGCAAGGCCGACGGGGGGCGGCACCTCTACATGAGCCACGGCTGCCACTACTGTCACGGTGAGGGGGGGCGGGCGCTGGCCGATCTGAGCGGGGCCAACGAGGACCTGCCCACCGACGAGGAGCTGGTGGCGTTCCTGGAGGATCCGCGGCGAGACGACCCCTTCTCGATCATGCCGCGGTGGGAAGGGGTGATCGCAGCCGACGAGTACGCCGAGCTGTGTGCCCACGTGCGGCGGCTGGCGGCCCAGTCGAGCCCTTGACCCGCCGCGCCCCGGACCGCCACCAAGGGCCATGCCCCGGCCGCCCTCCGAGCGCGTCGCCGTGCCGCTGTCGACGGTGACGCCCGAGCGGAGCGACGAGCCACCCACCGGCGACCTGGTCGCTCCGCTGGGCACCGAGCGACCCGACCACGGCTGACGCGCGGCTACGGCTCGCCCTTCGCCGCCTTGCCCTTGCGGCCCTTGCGGCCCTTCTCGCCCTGCTTGGCCGGAGCGATGGTCGCCACGTGCGAGCCCACCCGGGCGTCGGCCAGGCAGTAGCCGGCCGCGCCCGTCTTGCCCCCACCGTCCGCGCCCTCCACCCGCACGTCCATGCGGGCGCACTGGTAGCCCTCGGGGCACGGCGTGTCGGCCGAGCAGGCCATGGTGCACAGCGACTCGCTGCCCAGGGTCATGCAGGTGTCGGCGGGGTCCTTGCACTCCACCTCCTGCTTGCAGGCCCCTCCCAGCGCCACGCTGTCGGGCTCGGGGCAGCCGGCGAGGCCGACGAGCAGCGGGAGGAGCGAGGCGAGGGACAGCCGGGGGGACGCCATGGTCCGCCCACCATAGCGCGGGAGGGCCCCCGGTGGAGGCCCTCTCCACGCGGCCTTGCGGCTACGGACAGGCCGGGCCGATGAGGATGAGGTCGTCCACGTTCCAGCCCGAGCAGGTGTACACGCCCGCGCTGTCCACGTTGTGGCCGATGCGGATCTGCATGTTGGGGTTGGTGTAGGCCGAGACGTCGTAGGAGACGTTGGTCCAGGCCGCGTCCTCCACGTTGGGCGCTGGCCCGCTCTGCCACACCTGCTGCCAGGCCGCGCCGTCCCACACCTCGACCACGTTGTTCATGAAGCGGGTGTAGTCGCTGTTGAGCCAGCGCCAGAGCTCGAGCTGCAGATCGATGTAGCCGCCCGTGTTGATGACGGGGCTGGTGAGGTAGTAGTAGTCGTGCAGCGTGGTGGTCACGTTGCCGCCGATCACCGCGCCCGCGATCCCGTTGTCGGCCGTGGGGCTGTGATCGGTGCCCGGATCGCCGTTGCCACAGGAGCCGGGCGAGACCGAGGCCACCGCGGAGCCGATCGCCCACTCGGTGCCCAGGGTCCAGCCCGCGGAGTTGTCGGAGAAGTCCTCGTTGAAGATCTCGCCCAGCGGGCAGGGCGTGCAGCCGGGCAGGCACGAGATGCCGGTGTTGCCGTCGTCGCAGGTCTCGCCCGCGGTGGGGTTGACCAGGCCGTCGCCGCACAGGGCGTCGGTGCAGTCCACGTCGCACAGCGCCGACTCGCCCATGTCGTCGCACTGCTCGCCGGCGGTCACGTTCACGGTGCCGTCGCCGCAGGCCTGGAAGGTGCAGTCGATGTCGCAAGTCGCCGACTCGCCGCCGTCGTCGCACTCCTCGCCCGCGGCCACGTTGATGAGGCCATCGCCGCAGATCACCGCGGTGCAGTCCGGGTTGCAGGTCATGGTCTGACCCATCTCGTCGCACTCCTCGCCCGCGGCCTCGTTGGTCACCCCGTCGCCGCAGGTGACGAAGGTGCAATCGGGGTCGCAGGTGGGCGAGCCCAGGCCCTCGTCGCACAGCTCGCCGGCGTTGGGGTTGTAGGTCCCGTCGCCGCACTCCGCGAAGGTGCAGTCGTCGTCACAGCCGATCGAGAAGCCGCCGTCGTCGCACTCCTCGCCCGCGGCCGCATTGACCACGCTGTCGCCACACAGGGCGCTGGTGCAGTCGTCGTTGCACAGGTCGCTGCGGCCCGCGTCGTCGCAGATCTCCCCGGCCGCGCGGTTGACCACCCCGTCGCCGCACGAGGCCGCGGTGCAGTCGGAGTTGCAGGTGGCCGACTCGCCCTCGTCGTCGCAGCTCTCGCCCGCGGTGGCGTTGACCACCCCGTCGCCGCACGAGGCCGCGGTGCAGTCGGCGTTGCAGGTGGCCGACTCGCCGCCGTCGTCGCAGACCTCGTCGCCCTCGACCACCCCGTCGCCGCACACGGGCCCGGGACCCGCCGTGGACTCGTCGTTCCCGCTGTCCTCGGCGCTCACGGCCGTGGTGGAGCCGGAATCGTCCCCGCTGTCGCCGGTGCCCGAATCGGAGACCGAGGTGCTCGTGGGTGGAGTGACGGAGCCGCTGCTGCACGCCAGCGGCGCAAGCAGCAGGAGCCCCGGCCCGAGAAGCCCAGGAATTCGAATATTCATGGTGATCAATTGCCCTTCCGCGGCGGTCACCTCGTCCCCCCTGAGAACGAAGAGCGGCCCCCAAGCCGATCATAGGTGGCCCGATCGTGACGAGTAAAGCGGACTTTGGGCGGGAGCGGGTCGGGGTGGGGTACGCAGGCCCCACTGGTGCGGGCTCCTCCCGACCCGGCCGACCGCGCTGGTCACCTCGACGAGGGGGGCCAAGCCCCGACCGTGGTCGCGGCTGGGTCGAGCCCCCTCGGCCCGCCTAGGCCACGCTGGACACGACCTGGAGCGGGAGCATGCCGCGGACCATGGCGGCCAGGGAGCCCCGCAGCTCCTCTTCGAACTCGACCCGTAGCGGCTCCATCTGCGGCCGGGCCAGCACCTGGGCGACCACGGGGGCGGGGTCGGCCATCTGCCGCAGCCCCACCACCAGCGCGTGCAGGCGCATGAGCACCCGAACGCCGTCACCGGGGGCGAGGCCCGGCAGGGCCAGGTGCACCGCGGTCGCGCCCTCGCCCACCTTGCGCAGCAGCATCTGCTTGAAGGCGGCGGCCGTGTCCTCGTCGATGTTCTGCTCGAGCACCGTGTGGAGCAGGGGCAGCAGGTCGGTCAGGGTCTCCCGCTCGACCAGGCTGCGGGCCACGGTGGCCGCGAAGCGCTCGGGGGCGTCGGCCGAGCCCGAGGCCAGCGCGGCGAGCTGCTCGCCCAGCGCGTCGAACCACTGGGCCAGCTCGTCCTCGAGCGCGGCGAGGAACAGCTCCTCCTTGCTGCGGAAGTAGAGGTACAGCGTGCCCTTGGCCAGGTGGCAGCGCCGGGCCACCTCGGCCATGGTGATGCGGTGGTACTGCTTGCGGCCGAGCAGCCTGGCCGCCACCGTCAGGATCGCCCGGCGCCGGGCGGCCTTGTCCTCGTCCTTGCGAGCGCGTTGCTTGACGGCCATTGGCTAGCCGATGAGGCGGCGGAAGATGCCCAGCTTGCCCTCGTAGGGCGGGTACTTGATGGCGGGGTCGAGGAAGTTGGCCGACTTCATCACCGCCTTGCGGTGCGAGAACACCTCGAAGGAGTAGTGGCCGTGGTACGCCCCCGCGCCGCTCGTGCCGATGCCCCCGAAGGGCAGCTTGGGGTCGCCCAGGTGGGTGATGGCGTTGTTGATGCAGCCGCCGCCGAAGCTCACCCGCTCGATCACCTTGTTCTCGTCGGCGCGCTCGGTGGTGAACAGGTAGAGCGCCAGGGGGTTGGGGCGCTGGCCGATGGTGGCGATGGCCTCGTCGAGCGAGTCGACCCGCAGGATCGGCAGGATGGGGCCGAAGATCTCGTCGGCCATCACCGCGTCGTCCATCGTCACCTCGGTCATGAGGGTGGGGGCGAGGTAGCGATCGGCCTCGTCGTGCTCGCCACCGTGGGCCACCTTGTCGGGATCGAGCAGCCGGACCAGCCGCTGGAAGTGCCGCTCGTTGACGATGCGGCCGTAGTCCGGGCTGCGCTGGGGGTCCTGGCCGTAGAAGTCCACGAAGGCCGCCTTGAGGCGCGAGACCAGCCCGTCGTGGACGGCGGCCTCCACCAGGACATAGTCGGGGGCCACGCAGGTCTGGCCCGCGTTGACGCCCTTGGCCCAGGCGATGCGCCGGGCGGCCACGTCGAGGTCGGCCGAGGCGGTGACGATGGTGGGGCTCTTGCCGCCCAGCTCGAGGGTGACCCGCGCCAGGTGCTCGGCCCCCGCCTTGGCCACGATGCGCCCGACGGAGGTGCCGCCCGTGAAGAAGATGTGATCCCAGCGGCGCTGCAGCAGCGCCTGCGAGGTCTCGATGCCACCCTCGAGCACGGCGACGAGCTCCTCGGGGAAGGCCTCGCGGGCGATCTCGGCGCAGGCGGCCGAGGAGGCGGGGGCCAGCTCGGACGGCTTGAGCACCGCCACGTTGCCGGCCGCGAGCGCGCCCACCAGCGGGGCGAAGGCCAGCTGCACCGGGTAGTTCCACGGCGCGATGATGAGGTTGAGCCCCAGCGGCTGGTGATGGACGAAGCTGCGCGAGGGGGCCACCGCCAGCGGCGACAGCGAGGTCTCGGGCTTCATCCAGCGGCCGAGGTTGCGCAGCGCGTGCTTGATCTCGGCGGTGGTGAAGCCGGCCTCGGTGAAGTACGCCTCGGTGGCGCACTTGTGCAGATCGGCGTGCAGCGCATCGAAGATGAGCTTCTCCTTGGTCTCGAAGGCGTGCAGCAGGGCCCGCAGCGCCTCCTCTCGCGCCTCGCGAGGCAGCGTGCGGCCCGACGCGAAGTGCTTGGCCTGAGCCGAGAGGATCTCGTCGATGCGGGCCGTGAGGGCCTCGCCGTGCAGCTCGGGGGGACTGGAGCCGGGGCGCGGATCGGGGGCAGGGGCGGAGCCGTCCATCGTCTCTAGATGTAAATGACCCATGGTCACCTGTCAATGCGATGGACCGCCGGGGAGTCGACGTGAGACCCTGGGAGGCGCCGTGAAGGGCGCATCGCGCAAACACGATCCCGAGGGGTCTCGGGCGGCCATCCTCGATGCGGCGGAGCAGTCGTTCCTGGCGCGGGGCTTCGCCGGGGCATCGATGAGCGAGATCGCCAAGGCCTCGGGGGTGACCAAGAGCCTCATCCACCATCACTTCGGCTCCAAGGAGGCGCTGTGGCGAGAGGTGAAGCGGCGGCGCTTCGCGGGCTACTTCGAGCAGCAGATGGCGCTGTTCGCGAGCGGGGGGCCCAGCGCCGCGCTGCTGCGCGAGTCGATGCGGGTCTATCTACAGTTCCTGCGGGACAATCCCGACACGGTGCGGCTGATGTCGTGGCTACAGCTCGAGGGCGACCGCGACGTGACGCAGATGGTGGGGGAGCTGCGCGACGCGGGCATCGATCACGTCCGCTCGGCGCAGGAGGCCGGGGTGCTGCGCAAGGACGTGCCGGCGCCCTTCGTGCTGATGACCTTCCTGGGCCTGGTCAACGCGTGGTTCGACGACCCCGCCAACGACGACGCCACGGCCGAGGCCTACCTCGACTGCGCGTGGGCGCTGTTCTCCGGCGGCCTGCTGCGCGCCGCCGAGCCTAGGGCGTGAGCAGCAGCACCCCGCCCGCCATCAGGCCCAGCGGGACGAGCAGGGTGATCACCAGGATCACGGCGATCACGACCAAGGCCAGCCACACGAGGATCGCCCGCCCCCAGCCGATGCCGTAGCTGCTCTTGATGATGAGCAGCCACGCCAGCGGCCACAGCAGCAGCAGCGGCCCGCCCACGAGCGCGAGCAGGCCCTGGCCCGCCGAGAGCACCGCCGCGGTGACGAAGGCCCGACCCAGGCTGTTGGTGCGGGGATCGACGGCGGTGGCGAGCCCGATGGCGAGCTTGAGGAAGACGGCGTAGACGAGCCAGAGGATGAGCGTACCGGCCATGGGCGTGGGGGGCGTGGGGTGGCGAGCGGAGGGCGGCCGCGACGGCGGCTCCCGATCGTTCGTTGGCCAGTCTAGCGCGCGATGACGGGAGGTCGAGGGGGGGCGGCGTCGGCGACCGCGGTGCTCGAGGGCCAGACCAGCCCGAGGTCCACCTGGGCTTGGTCCTGCATCACCACGAAGGGGCGGTCCTCGATGCGCACGCGGCCCTCACCGTCGTGGAGGAGCACCTGCACCTTGCCCATGCCGTAGCCCATGGAGCCGCGCGAGTAGTAGTGCACCGACAGTCGGTAGGGGTAGGCGTCGCCGGGGTCGGGCACGGTGAGGCACTCGGGGCCGTAGCCGTTGGTCACGTCGGCGTAGAGGCTCCCGCCCGAGAGCAAGATGGGGTAGGCGTAGAAGGCGTGACCGCCCGCGGCATCCTGCACGTGGAGGTCCACGTCGTTGGCGTCGGTCTCCCAGCTCAGCACGAAGCGCAGGGTGGGCGCATCGGCCATGGCGACCCCCAGGCGGGTGAGGCGTCTGCGGATCTCCATGGCGTCGGTCGGTCGCTGGCGGCTCCAGGCCGCGGCCACGATGCCGAGGTCCTCGGCGAGGATCCGCCGGGCCTGGGCGAAGCGACCCTCGGGGTAGGAGCGCTCCAGACCCTGGGCGAGCGCCTCGAAGGCCGCGCGGGGATCGTCGTGGCGCAGCAGCGCGAGGGCCAGGTTGCGGTGGCTGCTGGGGTGATCGGGGCGCTGGTCTCGGGCCTTGCGGTAGGCGTCCACGGCGAGGGCGAGCGCGCGCGGATCGTCGAGCGCCTCGAGGGTGCCGGCGGCGAAGCGCCGCATGTCGGCCCGCGAGGGGTAGAGGTCGAGGATCGAGCCGTAGGCCCGCGCCGCCCGGGGCAGGTCGCCGCGGGCCCGGGCCGCGTCGCCCAGGGCGACCAGCGCGAGCACGTCGGAGGGCATCGCCTCGCGCCAGGCCCGGGCCGTCTCGAGGGCTTGGTCGAGCTCGCCCCGGTCGATCGCATCGTGGACCTCCCCCAGCGTGCCGGTGAGGGCCGCGATGGTGTCGGGCAGGGGCTCGGGGGTCCGGGGCCCGGCGGGCTTTCGGGCGCGGCGGGCGGGCGAGCGAGCGGACGGCGGTCGGCCGTCGCGGGGCAGGAAGGCCAGGCTCACGTGGATCCGACTGGAGGCGCCGGGCGACGCGGGGAAGCGCAGGGCGCCGAGGTGTCGCTCGAGGCAACGGAGCAGGGCGTCGTGGCGCAGGCCGATCTGGCGGTCGCGTCGGAGCTGGGAGACGTGCCCGTCGGGCGCGAGCTCGAGCTCCACCGTGACCCGGCCTCGCGGGCGCGAGCCGTCCTCCAGCGCCTCCCAGTAGCACTGCTGGAGCTCGGTGAAGGCGCCGCGGGCATGCTGCCGCGCCTCGGTGCTGCTCAGGGGTCCCGCGTCCACGCGCACCCGCCCCAGCCGGACCTTCGCGTAGCGTGGGGGCGCCGAGGGGAAGGCAGGGGGCTCCATCATCGCCACGCCGAGCCCGGGGGCGACCGTGGGCTCGCTGATGCCACGGAGCGGGGAGTACTGGGCGCTGTCGCTCGACACCGTCGCGGACGAGTCCTCGACCGCGGTGAAGTCCCGTGCGACCGCGGCTCCCACGGGGATGTTGCGGAAGTCCTCCAGGTCGGTGGTGCGACCGACCTCGGTGAGCTCCGCCTCGGTGGCCTCGTCGACCGAGCCCCCGATGCTGGTCGGCTCGACCCGACGGACGGGCGCGACGCGGACCTCCCTCGCTCCGTCGCGTCGCCACCGCGATCGCGACTCGGGCGAGTCGGCGGCGAGCGAGGGCGAGGGCGCTCGTGGCAGCAGCTCCACCCCGGCGTCGCCCACCACCATGATGGAGCGCAGCGCCCGGCGGTCGAGGCCGAACGCGGCGTAGTCGGACTCGGTCTCGAGCACCAGCATGGCCGTGAGGTCGTTGAGGATGCGGTGCTCCACCGATAGATCGATCGCCTGCTGGCGCAGCTCCGCGAGCTGGGCGAGGTCGTGGAGCTCCTCCAGCCGGGCCAGGTGGGCCTCGACGCGGGCCGCCGCCCAGGCGCGGTCGACCAGGGGGGAGCCCACGGTGCGCAGGGGCAGCACCTGCTCGGTCGACACGGGTCCGGACAGGCGCACCACCGCGGGCTCGGAGCCCGGTCGCTCGGCGTGGACGAGCACGTGGTCGCCGGGCTGCAGGCCGTCGAGGCGGGTGGGGCTCCACCAGCTCGCGCCGGGGACCTCCAGCGTCACGCCGTCGAAGGTGGGGGCGAGCAGCCGATCGACCGCGCGCTCGAGGTCGTCGGCGGGGTCGAGCACCACGCCGCCGTGGGGCAGCGCGCCCACGACCAGCGCGTGCAGGCGGGCCTCGTCGCGCACGCTGCCCATCACCAGCGCATCGAGGCGGCGCACGCCGACGCGGGCCAGCGCCGCGAGGCGATCGTCGAGCTCGACCGAGGACTCGCGGCCCGCGGAGACGAGGCCGTCGCTCACCAGCAGCACCCGCGTGGTGCCCTCGGTGGCCACGGCCTCGAGGGCCCGCTCGAGGTCCGAGGCGCCCAGCGGCCGCCGAGCGTGCAGGCGAGCCCGGGCTGCCTCGTCGAAGCCCGCCGACGATCCCTCGTAGAGCGGCACCACCTCTTGGTCGAAGGCGAGCACGCGCAGGGGGATGGGCCCCACCCGCCGGGTGAGGACGGCGAGCAGGCGGCCGAGCCCCTCCACCGCGTCGTCGAAGGCGAGGGCCTGCGAGGCCGAGGTGTCCACGAGCACGGTGAGCTGGCTCGGCGGCTCCGCGGGGTCGAGTTCGAGACCGGCCAGGGGCTCCACGCGGGCCACGATCCGCTCGCCGTGGCGGATGCCCTCGGTGGCGGAGGCATGGCGCGGGATCACCAGATCCTCGGTGGGAGCCTCCTGCTCCCGCCGTCGCTCCTCCACGCGAGCGCGACCGGTGGCCGGGTCGACGACCTGCACGCGCAGCTCGAGCCGCTCGAGCCAGGGCAGGCCGCGCACGGCGAGGCGGTAGGGCTCGCGCGGATCCTCGAAGGCCTGCTGGTAGGTCACGAGCAGGCGCTTGCGCTGCCGGGGGGCGATGGGGAACACGCGGGCGCGGAAGCGATTGCCGGTGTCGCGCTCGAGCAGGGCGGGGTCGCGCCGCCGGTGCAGGTGGCTCTCGTAGGTCCGACGCGCGCGCTGCTTCTCGACCACCTCGGCCTCCTGCCAGTGGTCGTCGATCCACATGGCGAAGCGGGTCACCCGGGCGCCGGGCGGCAGCAGGATCTCGAAGCGCCCCTCGATGGTGTCGTCGCGGGGGTTGTCGAACGAGAGCTCGAGCTCGGTGAGGGCCAGCGGCTCCTCGAGCGCGGCGCGGGCCTCCACTGCGGCGAGGCTAAGGCCGGTGCCGTCCGAGGTGGTCAGGGAGATCGGCGGCACCGCAGAGGGCACGGCGAGGCTCGGCGGGTCCTGGGGCGCCGAGGCGGGGGCGAGCTCGGGCACCGACGCCTCGCCCGGCTCCGGTGGGACCGGGGGGGCCTCGGAGCGGCACGAGGGGAGCAGCGACGCCACGAGCCAGGCGGCGAGGCAGAGGGCGAGACGCGAGCGCATGAGGGGACCTCGACGCCCCCACGACCCACGCCAGGAGCATTCGCGGGAAGCGGCAGGCGGCCACGACCACAACCGCACGGCCGCCCCCGCCTTACAGCCCACGTTGTGCCCGATGCGGATCTGCATGGCCGAGTTGGCGTAGGGGTCGGTGGTGCTGGGGATGGGCTCGTCCTCGGGGCCGCCGCGCAGCGCGAGGGTGGCGAGCAGGATCGAGCTCGGGGACGCGGGTGCGAGAGGCGTCGAACGCCATGGGTAGGCTCCAGCCCAGGGAGCAAGGAGAGCCCCACGGGGGGATCCCGAGACGTCACCATATCAGGAGCACCGCCTGCTCGGGCCCAAGCGGCACGGGAGCAAGGGCGGGCCGCCGCGGAGGGTACGGGGGACGGGGGCGGGGGCGCGGCTACACCCCGAATTGCGCCAGCCAGTCCACGACCTCGGCGTAGAGCTCTCGGGTGCCGTTGCCCCCGGCCGCGAACGCGTCGCGGGCGAGCATGGCCAGGTCGAGCCGTCGATCCTCGTCGCGGTCGAGGGTATGCAGGGTCTTGGCCATGGTGAAGCGCACCCGGGCCAGCTCGGCCGAGGTGGCTCCGTGCGAGCGCAGCATGGCGTGGGCGCGCTCGAGGGAGCCCAGCGCGGCGGGGGCCTGGCCGAGCGCGAGCTGGCAGCGGCCGAGCTGGGCGAGCACGTGCCCGGTCTCCCGCGGGGGGCGGCGCGACTGCGACTCGTAGATCGCCAGCGCGCGCCGGTGGCAGTCGAGCGCGGTGTCGGGCTCGCCCGCGTCCTGCAGGGCGGTCCCCAGCGCGTCGAGGATCGAGGCGACCGCCGGGTGCTCCTTGCCGAACTTCATCTCGCGGATCTCCAGCGTGCGCCGGTAGGCCGAGATCGCGTCGTCGAGCTTGCCCTGCTTGGCGTACACCTTGCCCAGGCTGTCGAGGGTGGCGGCGAGGTTGTCGTAGCTGTCGTTGAGCTTGTCCGAGGAGTCCCGCGTGAGCGGGACCGGGGTGTCGGGCTCGGCCTCGCGAGCATGGGGGTCGGGCTCGGTCGGGGCGCGGCCGCGGCCCGCTCGCGCGCCGATGGCCTTGCTCCCGCCGGGCAGCATCTCGAGCACGCTCGAGTCGCGGTAGCTGTAGCGGAAGTCGAGGGTCGCCGATTGCCCCACGCGGATCCGGTCGCCTTCGCGCAGCCCCTCGGCGTGGATCCGGCGGCCGTTGAGGTAGGTGCCGTTGGTCGAGTCGAGGTCGACCAGCTTGGCGCTGCCGTCCTCCTCGCGGATGATCTTGGCGTGCTGTCGTGACACCCCGTCGTCACCGAGCAGCACGTCCACCCCGAACACGCGCCCGATCAGCGTCTCGCCCATGCGCAGCTCGAACACCGTCCCCACCGAGTCGCCGGTGAGCACGGTGAGGAACGCCGGTCCCTTGCGCGGGCCCTCGCGCTTGGACTTCGTCCGCTGGACGAGCGTGACCTCGTCGAACCCACCCTTCACCCGTGCAGAATCCCCCATGCCACAGCAGAATACCTGGCCCGGATTGGGAATTGATTGCAGCGATCGTCCCGAAATGGGTAGCGCGATTGGCGGGGCGGTAGCATCCGCCGCATGATCGATCTGCGCCAACGCTCGGTCCGCACGCTCGCCTGGCTGGGGGACGTGGAGTTCGAGCGCGAGGTCAGGTTTCGCCTGGCTCGACGCGGAGACTTCTCCACCGATCGTCTCGACTCCATGAAATCGCGCATCGTTCGGGCCGAGGCGCAGGCGCGATTGCTCGAGCGGATCCTCCCCGAGCTTCGAGCCGACGAGCTGGCGTTGGTGCAGCGAGGACGCAACGCGGCTCCACCGGCCGCGCGGAGGGGCAAGGGCCGGAGCACTCGCGAGTACCGGGCCGCGACCGGTCTCGAAGCGCTGATTGCGGGGTGGTGCATCGACGAGGTCTCGGGTCGCGCGCGCTTCGACGCGCTGCTCGGGCCGCTCCTCGACGAGGCGATCACCGACGCCCTGGCCGCGGATGCCAGGCGACCGCGGCGAGGGTGAATCCCCGAGGGAGGCGAGCGCAGCGAGCCGTGGTCACGCGAGCCGTGTAGGGCAGAGCCGGACGAGCATCCCGGCCAGCGCTCGCACCGAGCCCCGCCTTCGAACGCGCGAAGGGCCCGCGCCATGGCGCGAGCCCTCCGGTGGAGCCCCGATGCAGGGCGCGTTGGCTCAGGCGGCCCGCTGCTGCGAGGGCAGCAGCTCGGCGTTCTGCTGCGGCTGCGGCCCGGCCTCGTAGACCCGACGCGACGGCTCGCGGATGTCCCAGACCACGCCCACCAGCGCGAGCGCCCGCAGGATGTAGTAGGTGACGTCGATCTCCCACCAGAAGAAGCCCTGGCGGCACGACGCCATGTGGTGGTGATGGTTGTTGTGCCAGCCCTCGCCCATGGTGATGAGCGCGAGCACCCAGTTGTTGCGGCTGTCGTCGGTGGTCGCGTACCGACGCTTGCCCCACACGTGGGCCAGCGAGTTGATGGTGAAGGTCCCGTGCCAGGTCAGCGTGGTGCTGAACATGAAGCCGATGAACAGGCCCCACCAGCCCAGCGCGAGGAAGCACCCCAGGCCCAGCAAGACCGGCGGGAGCAGCCACAGCTTCTCGAGGATCACCAGCTCGGGGTAGCGGGCGAGGTCCTTGACCCGGCCCCAGTCGAACTCGTCGTTGTGGTCGTAGACCCAGCCCGCGTGCGAGTGCCAGAAGCCCCAGCGCACCGGCGAGTGCACGTCACGCTCGCCGTCGGAGTAGCGGTGGTGGTCGCGGTGGTGCGCGGCCCACCACAGCACGCCGCGCTGCGAGGTGCTCATGGCGAGGAAGGCCAGCAGGAACTGGAACACGCGCCCCGTCTTGAAGGTGCGGTGCGAGAAGTAGCGGTGGTAGCCACCGGTGATGCCGAACATCCGCACCCAGTAGAGGACCACCGCGAGGATCCAGACCGAGGCCGGGGCCTCCATCACGATGCCGGCGATGGCTCCTCCGATGCCCATGGCCTGGACGAGCAGGAAGGGACCCATCCCCTTCCACTCGTAGTCACGCCAGGTTCGGGAGCGACGACCGCTCTGCCGCACGGGCGGAGCCGGAGGTATCTCGAGCAGCTTCATCACGGCCAGCATGGCCCCGGACGGCGTTCCCGTGGGTCATCGCTCCGTCCAACTTCGTCATGGTTCCGTCACCGGCGGCGTGCAAGGCCGTGCGCGCCGGGGCACGCGGGGCCGAGCCCGGGGCGCACGCGGCTTGCTATGCTGGCTCGCCCTGCCGATGGCCGACGCGCCCCCGTCCGAACCGCCGCCCCCTGGCCTCGATCCGCGGTCGCTGCGCGATCGCATGTACATCGTGATCTTCGAGGCGGAGACGCCGGCGGGGAAGCTGTTCGACGTCGTCTTGCTGTGGCTCATCATCGCGAGCGTCTTCACCGTCGCGGTCGAGAGCGTGCAGGGCGTGGCCGAGAGCTACGGCTCGCTGCTGCGCGTGCTCGAGTGGGTCTACACCACCCTGTTCTCCATCGAGTACGGCCTGCGGATCTACTGCGCCCGGCGCCCGTTCCGCTACATGCGCTCGTTCTTCGGGGTCATCGACCTGCTGGCGCTGCTGCCCACCTACCTGAGCCTGGTGTTCACGGGCATGCACTCGCTGCTGGTCATCCGCGCGCTGCGGCTGCTGCGGGTGTTCCGGGTGCTCAAGGCGGTGCGGCTGATGGGCGAGGCCCACTCGCTGATGACGGCGGTGCGCCAGAGCCTGCCCAAGATCTCGGTGTTCCTCGGCGCGGTGATGATCATCGCGCTGGTGATCGGGGCGGCGATGTACCTCATCGAGGGCGAGGAGGCCGGCTTCACCAGCATCCCGCGGGCGATGTACTGGGCGATCGTCACCATGACCACGGTGGGCTACGGCGACATCGCGCCGAGGACCGAGCTCGGCCAGTTCATGGCGGCGATCCTGATGGTGACCGGCTACGGCATCCTGGCCGTGCCCACCGGCATCGTCTCGGCCGAGATCGTCAGCCACGCCACCGACGGCAGCGCCCCTGTGAGCGCAGGCGCGGCCGAGCCCGGCGACGAGGACGACGTCGCGGTGTGCCACGCCTGCGGGGCCAAGGATCACCCCACCGGTGCCAATTTCTGCTACGTGTGCGGCTCTGCCGTCGACTGAGCCTCCATGACCGAGCCCGAGATCCACCACCTGCTCGTCCTGACCGTGTTCGCGCTGGCGGGGGTGGTGTTCGCCGTGCTCGGCCGCGTGAGCGCGCCCTACGGCCGACACTCGCGGGGCGGCTGGGGCCCCACCGTCGACGAGCGCGTGGGCTGGGTGGTGATGGAGGCCCCGTCCTCGCTGCTGTTCGCGTGGGTCTACTTCCAGGGGCCCCGGGCCTTCGACCCGGTGCCGCTGTTGATGCTGGGCCTGTGGCAGCTCCACTACCTGCACCGCGCCTTCGTGTACCCGCTCACCAAGCGCAGCCGCCCGGGGCAGCGCATGCCGGTGCTGGTGATGCTCATGGCGGTGGTCTTCAACACCATCAACAGCTACATCAACGCGCGCTGGCTGAGCGCGCTGGGGCCCGCCTACGCGCTGGGCTGGCTGCTGAGCTTCCGCTTCCTCTACGGCACCCTGCTGTACGTCACCGGCTACGTGATCAACCGCTGGGCCGACATCCAGCTCCGACGCCTGCGCAAGCCCGGCGAGACCGGCTACTCGATCCCGCGCGGGGGCCTCTACGAGGAGGTCTCGTGCCCCAACTACTTCGGCGAGCTCGTGCAGTGGGTGGGCTGGGCCATGCTCACCTGGTCGCCCGCGGGCATGGCCTTCGCGGCCTTCACCGCGGCCAACCTCGTGCCGCGCGCGGTCTCGCATCATCGCTGGTATCAGCGGACCTTCCCCGACTACCCACGACGTCGGCGCGCGGTCATCCCCTACCTACTGTGAGCGCGGCGGGTCGAGCTCGCCGATGCCTCCACGGACTCGCGCTCGCCGGCTCGAATCGAAGCGGCGAGCGCCACGTCGAACGCGGCCGACGGGACGATGTGTCCCGGGATCGCCCGCGGGCGCGACAGCCCGCTCGCTCGCGGTGCGACATCGATGTCAGGGGATGACGCAGATGCGGGGGGTGATTCGGACGTTTGCGTCATGCTCCAGGGACCCGATCGCGGAGACCCCGCGAGGGCTCCGAGATTTCCGTAATGATCTCGTAAAGTGACGGGATGGCACGGTGACTGCACAACAGGGAGACGTCCGACGAAGACGGACGACTCGCTCCAACCCTGGCAAACCTTCTCGATTCGCACTTGGCTTGATCGCTTGGCTTGGTAGCTCGACTTGGCTTGGACTGACGACGCATAGCTTGGACTGTCACTTTCCTTTCTAGACCTTGGCTTGCGCTTCACCTTCCTTCCCCTGATCCCTCCCCCCTCGTCGTGATGGCTCGTCCCCCGCGGGCCGCTCGCGACCGCGGGCCCCGGCGGCACTTCCCCCGTCCCGCCGCCGACGGCCCGCCATGATTTCCTTCGGCTGGATCTCCTGGCTGCCTACTCCTTGGCTTGAGCTTGGTTGGTTGGAAAAAACTGGTAGACGCTTGGTGGTGGTGACTCCTTGGCATTCGCTTGGCTTGAGACTGCAATGAGGTGCCTGCCCGTCCCCGATAATCGGTGCATCGGGGGCGTGCTCCTGGTCCGTCACTCCGTACTTCGGGAAGGCCCGGGCTCGCGAGAGCCCGGGCTTTCTCGTGTCTGGCGATCGAGCGCGCTCAGCCCTCGCGCTCGCGCAGGTACTCCTCGAGGTGCGGCACGATCGGCCGACGGAGCACCTGCTCGGGGGTCTCGAAGCCCGCCCACACCACCTCGCGGTTGTCCACCTGGAAGCGCGGGGGCTGCTCGACCTCCACCTCGACGATCGTCACCCGGTCGTTGCGGTTCTCGAAGTCGTGGGTGCGGCTGTAGACCTCGCGGAGCCGGTCGATGGGCACCCGCAGGTCGACCTCCTCGATGAGCTCGCGCTGCGCGGCCGCGGCCGCCGACTCACCCGAGCGCACGTACCCGCCCGGCAGCGTGTAGTGGTGCCGGTACGAGTTCTTGATGATCATGATCTTGCCGTCGTGCCACACGGCGACCAGGGCCCCGTGGGTGTTGGGCTTGCGGACCGACCAGTACGCCCGCAGCATGCGGTGCGCGACCTTGTAGGCGGTGCGGAAGCCGAGGTCGACGGCAGCGCCGACAGGGGAGGAGTCGTTGGAATCGTGGGCGCTCATGGGGACGGCGTGACCATGAAGCCACACGGGGGGCGATCCGCCAAGGGATCGCCCGACCCATCCACCGACCCTCGGGTGCACGCGCGGGCGAGCGCACAAGGCGCTGGAGCGCACGCGGCTCGTAACGGTGCTCGACCATCGCGAGGGCGCCCTGATATAGGAAGCGGGAATGTCTCGCGCCGCTCCGCTGACCATTCCGCTGGCCGTGGGTCTGGGCTGGGGCTGCACCCTGCTCGCTCCCTATCCGGGGGGCGAGGATCCCGGTGAGGTGCTCGCCCAAGGGGCGGGCACGATCGCGGGCGGTGACGAGCAGGAGCCGCTGGTCGATCCCGCGATCGACTCCTCGATCGCCGTCACGCGCAACGTGACCACGGTGGTCGCCCACCCCGGCTCCGCCTTCCCGGTCGATCTCAACTTCGACGCGCCCGGCATGAACGTGGTGGGCGGCGGGATCAGCTTCCCCGGCTCCGACGAGGTGCAGTGGACCTTCATCGAGGGGCTCGAGGGCGAGACGACGGGCACGATCACCTTCGGCTACGTGGTCGACCAGGACATCTGCGGTCGCGTGCCCGACCTGTGCCACGAGATCCGCACCGAGCAGTTCGCGGTGGCGCGCAACACCGCGGGCGACGTGGACGGCGACGGCAAGCCCGACGGCGACTTCGTGGTCTCGCGCCCGGTGGAGGTCACGGTGGTGCTGCAGTGCGCGAGCTGTGAGTCGCCCAGCTGCATGGATGTGCTGCCCGAGGGCGAGTGCCAGGCGTGCCCCCAGCCCATGGCCTGCGACGACTACTTCGGCCTGTGCCTCGACCCCACCGCCAACCCCGACGTGACCGCCGAGGACGCGGCCTTCTTCGACACGATCTTCGGTCCTGGCGGTGCGCTGTGGACCACGCCCAGCGGGTGCGTGGCCGGAGAGCAGGCCTGCCAGGGGGCGCTGGCCGAGGGCGACAGCTGCCGCCTGGGCGGAGGAGGGGCCGGATGAGCGCCGTGGGTGGATCTCGAGCGAGCGTGTGGGTCGCGACGGCGGCCCTGCTGGCGGTGGGCCTGCCTCGCGCGGCCACGGCCGGGTCGGCGGGCCCGACTCCGGTCGAGGACGACGCGGCCGCCGAGGACGACGGCGCGGAGCCGGCCGAGGGCGAGGCCGCCGAGGAGACCGAGCCCTCCGACGCGCTGCCCACCGCGGAGCTGGTCCTCGATCCGGAGGAGGCCGATCGCCAGAACGCGCAGCAGGCCTACCGCGACGGCAGCGATCTGTACGAGCTGGGCAAGTACCCCGAGGCGATCGAGCGCTTCCAGCGGGCGTGGGAGCTGAGCAAGCAGGTGCTGCTGCTGTTCAACATCGGGCAGGCCTACTGGAAGTGGTACGACGTCGAGCCCGACGTCGACCACCTGCGCCAGGCCGCGGTGTTCTTCCGCAACTACGACAAGCGGATGCGCCTGAGCGAGGGCTACGATCCCACCGAGATCGACAACATCCTCAAGGCCATCGACGCCCAGATCGAGGTCCACGAGCGCAAGGAGGCCGAGGCCAACCGCCCCGTCATCGTGCAGCCCGGCGGTCCCACCGAGGACGAGCTGGCCTGGGCGCAGCGCCGCCGCACCACCAAGGGGTTGATCATCTCGGGGACCACCATCACCGTGCTCGGCGGTCTCACCCTGGCCACCGGCGTGGCGGGCCTGCTCTCGCGGCTGACCTACAGGGTGCTCCTCGACAACTCCACCTCCGGCGACGGGGGGATCAACCTCGCGAGCGCCGACGAGGACGCACGACGCCGGCACGGCTACCTCGTCAGCGGCCAGATCGCCTTCGGGGCGCTCGTCGCCGCAGCCGTGGTCGTGCCGCTGGGCGTCGGCTTGCGCGTGGCCGGGGCCGTGCGCGAGAAGAAGGATCGCCAGCAGGCCCGCGAGCGCGACCAGGAGCGCGAGCGCAACGCCCAGAAGGCCAAGGTCGCCGTGGAGCCCACCCTGGGTGGGCTGCGGGTGCGTTTCTAGCCGACGCTCCTGGCTGGGGCGGGCTCCCTTGGTCGGCGCTCCTGGCCGGCCTCCTGCCGTGCTCTCCCTGGGTGAGGAATGCCGCTTGGGTGCCCGCTCGGTAGCCCGACCTCGACGGCCGCACGGTGCGGCGTCAGGGCGATCGCCCAGCAGTGAGTTGAATCAAGCTGCCCGCCGCACCCGGGGTTGCGGAGTGGGTGGAGGGGTGGATGCGGCGGGCAGCCGAAGGGAAACAGGACGATCGAGTCACTCGGCTCGACCGCGCTCGGCTTCTTCAAGCTGCATGCCAGGGCTCGGCCACGGGGTTTCGCGGGCTTGAGCCAGGGGGGTATGGCTACTGTCGTAGCCGCCGAGCCCACCCCGCTTGCCACTGCGGTGGGGTCGCGGTGCGGGGTTGCCACCCGGATCCGACGTGATGGTACTGCGGGCGGCGCTCCGCCGACGATCGGGTACATTCCGCCGGACGTGCTGCCGCCGTCGGAGGAGTTTGACGCCGTGCCCAAGGGGATGAGCTACCAACAGTTTGCCGCGAGCCTGCGGGACAGCGACGCGCGCAAGCGAGTGCTCCGGGTGAACGGACGCCCGTTCTACGTGCTGCTCAGCCAGCAGTTCGCGCGGCCCGACATCGAGCAGCTCTGCGACACGGCCACCGCCATCCGCCGCCTCGATCGCCACCGCGAGGGCCAGGGCTTCTTGCGGGGGGTGCTCGCGGGCCAGCGGATCATGCACCTGTTCGCGCAGCCCAGCACCCGCACCGCGCAGTCGTTCCTCGCCGGCGCCGACAAGCTCGGGGCGCAGAGCCGCACCGTCACCGACCTGAGCACCTCCTCCTTCGCCAAGGGCGAGTCGGTCGAGGACGCGGTGCGCACCCTGTCGAGCTTCTTCGACACCATCGTCACGCGTCACCACGAGAACGACTTCGCCACGCGGGCTGCGTGGGCGCTGTCCTGCAGCCACCGGCCGATTCCCGTGATCTCGGCGGGCAGCGGCCGCAGCCAGCACGTCACGCAGTCGCTGCTCGACGTCTACACGCTGCGCTACTCCTTCGCGGAGCGCGGGGGCATCGACGGCAAGACGGTGCTCATCATCGGCGACATCGCCCGCAACCGGGCGGCTCGCTCGCTGGCCTACCTGATGACCAAGTTCTCCCAGCCGCGGGTCTACTTCGTCTCGCCGCAGGAGCACGAGCCCGACGACGACCTGCTGGCCTACCTGGGCAAGCACGGCATCGAGGTGCGGATCCACGAGCGGCTCGACACCATGCTGCAGGAGCACGGGCGGCAGATCGACGCGATCTACGTGACCCGGCTGCAGCAGGAGTGGGACGAAGGGGGCCCGCCGGCCGAGCGTGGCAGCAGCGATCCCTACATCCTCAAGCCCTCGTATCGCGAGCTCATCCGCCCCGACTGCGTGGTGATGCACCCGCTGCCGCGGGTCAACGAGCTGCCCGACGAGTGGGAGGAGCACCCCGGCTTCGTCGTGTGGCGGCAGGTTCGCAACGGGATGTGGATCCGCGCGGCCCTGTTCGCGGTGGTGCACGGGGCGGACGAGGAGATCCGCGCGCGGGCGCGACGGCTCGACCTGCTGTAGGGCTCGTGGGTGAGCTCGACGCGCGACGAGGGGAGCCGCTAGGGAGGCGAGCCACCGAGCTCCGCCTGCGCTCGAGGCTCGTCATGGGCATCGTGGTCGAGCTCGTCCGAGCCCGGGTCGCCGGCGTGCACCGTCGATCCGTCCAGTCGTCGAGCCAGCCATCGACGAGCTCGGCGGAGGCGGGAGCGCACCGTGCCCTCGGGGACCTCGAGCACGCCGGCGATCTCCGACGCGCTCATCTCCTCCCAGTAGAACAGCTCCAGCGCGATCTGCTGGTCGAGGGGGAGACCGCGGAGGCTCTCGACCAGCTGCCGTTCCTCCTCGCAGGTGGCCAGGTGCCGGCTCGGCGAGGGGAGGACGTCGTGGGCCGAGCGGTAGCCGGGGTCCTCGCGGTTGCGGGCCTTGGCGTCGAAACGGGCCCAGAGCACCCGTCGCGCGACCGAGAACATGTACGCTCGAAAGCTGGAGCTCTGGCGAATTCGGCCTCGTCCCTCGACCAACGCGAGGAAGGTCTGCTGGAGCAGATCCTCGACGTCCTCCGCGGTCTTGCTCGAGAAGAAGCGCCGGAGACTCTCGAAGTGACGCGCGAAGAGTTGGTGTCCGCTGGCATGATCGCCGGCCTGCCAGCGGTCGAGTAGCTGCTCGTCCACGCTCATCGTGCCTCCCTCTTCGCCTCTCGGCGTCGACGTCTCTCGCCGCGAATCCAGGCCTCGACCCGAGCGCGGAGGTGCTCCGACGCTGGCGTCGGCGGCAGCGGCTCGGCCAGCGCCAGGCGAGCCTGCTCGATCGACGGACCGGCGGGGCCACAGCGCGCGCGGGCCAGGTGCAGCTCCGCCCGCACCATCACATCCATGCCGGGCCGCGGGTCCTCGAGTGCTCTCGCGAGCCCCGGCCGTGCATGCTCGCACTCGCCGAGGGCCGCCCAGCGCAGGGCGAGCCGGAGCTCGAGGGCATCGGCGTCGGCTCCGTCCTCACGCAGCACACCCATCAGGGCCTCGGCCGCCGAGCACGAGCGCCGGGCCGCCTCGTCGTGGCCCAGCTCGATGTGGGACCGTGCGAGTGCTTCGTGGGCTCGTGCCAGCCCCTTCGTCATGCCTGGTCCCGCCGCCTCGAGGTCGAGCAGGACCGAGTCGAGCAGCTCGATGGCATCGTCGGGCCTCCCGAGCTCGTGCATCACGGCCGCGAGCTCGTACACGGCCTGCTCCTTGATGTTGGAGCTGGACCTCGGATCCGCGAGCAGCGAGAGCACCTCGTCGAGATGGGAAGCCGCGCGCTCGTGCCAGCCGGCCCGAGCTTCCGCCAACGAGAGGTTGACGAGGACGGAGGTCCGATAGCGGACCTCGAATTGCCCGTCGGGTCGAGTCTCGAGGGCGCGCTCGAGGACTCGGGCGACCTGTGGCCAGTCCTCGGAGATCGCGTACCCCATTGCGACGATGTTGAGGGCATGGTGGAGCTCGGTGGCGTGGGGAGCGAGCGCTCGCTCGAGGACGGCGAGCGCCTCCTGGGCGAGCGCCGACGCTCGCTCGTGCTCGCCCAGCTCGTGCAGCACGGACGCCAGGTTCACCTTGGTCGTGGCCGTTTCCTCGGGAGCCTCGCCGAGCTGGAGACCCAGGGCGATGGAGCGCTCGAAGTGGAGGCGAGCTTGCGCGAAGTGACTGGCACCCTGTAGCGCGACGCCGATGTTGTTCTCGAGCGCGATGCTCTGGCTCTGGGGCTCGAGTCGCTCGAGGTGGATCCGAGCGTGCTCGGCCCACCGCAGCGCCTCCTCGGACTCGCCCAGCATGGCCCCGTGGAGGTAGACCAAGGTGGAGGCCATCTCGGCGGCGGGCCCAGAGCGGCCGACCTCCGCGGCGCGGAAGAACACGGCCTCGGCGGCCGGGACGACGTCGAGGGGTGGATCGACGATCGTGCGGGCGATGACGACGAGGGCCGCGAGCTCGAGCTCGAGCTCGTCGTCACCCGCCGCCTCGGCCCGCGCGCGGGCCTCGCTGCCGAGGACGATCACGCGGCGGAACTGCTTGTCGTGGAGCGCACGACGCACCTCTTCGGCCTGCCGCTCCAAGAGCTCGCCGCGGTCCCGAGGGGGGGCATCCGTGCCGAGCTCTGCCACCGCCACGGGAGGCTCACCGAGCTCCTCCGGGCCCGCCTCGCTCAGACCCACGGCCACCGCGATCGTGGCCACCACCGACAGCGAGGCCATCGCTCGCCCACGGCGGGGTCGCCCAAGCCCTTCGAGCTCCTCACGCAGGGCCGACATGCTCGGCCAGCGGGCGGCGGGATCGGGGTCCATGCCGCGGCGGAGCGCCGACCAGGCCGCTCGCGGAGCGCGACCACGCGGCGGCGACGGCTGGATCCTCTCGAGCTTGGCGTGGTGGAGGTGGTGCAGGCTCGAGCCCAAGAAGGCCGGCTCGCCGCACAGCGCCTCGAACATCGTCGCGCAGAAGGCGAACTGATCGGCCTGGGGACCCGCCGCCGCGCCGTCGTGCTGCTCGGGGGCCATGTATCGCGGCGTGCCCACCACCGCTCCGGTCTGGGTGAGTGTCCCCGAGAACGAGGTGGTCTCGAGCTCCGACGCCAGCCACTGATCGGTCATCACCTCCATCGTCGTTCGTGAGATGTCGACCTTGGAGAGGCCGAAGTCCAGCAGGCACACGCGTCCTGCAGTGGTGACGAACACGTTGGACGGCTTGAAGTCACGGTGGACCAGCCCGGCGTGGTGGACGGCCTCGAGCCCTCGCGCGGCCTCCAAGAAGACGTGGCGGATCTCGGCCCAGCTCCGCAGGCGCTGGGCGAGCCAGCAGCGCAGGTCCACTCCCTCGAGCCGCTCCATGGCCACGAAGACGCCGTCCTCGTGCAGACCGACGTCGTAGATGATCACGACGTTGGGGTGACTGACGTGGGATGCGACACGAGCCTCGCGCATCAGGCGGGCGGACATCTGCCTTCGCTGGCCATCGGAGCTGAGCCCGGGGCGCAGGAGCTTGAGCGCGACCGTCCGGTCGAGATCGGGGTCGTAGGCCTCGAACACGACCCCGCCGCCGCCCGCCCCCAGGCGCTCTCCCACCACGTAGCGCCCGATCGTCCTCGGAGGCTCGGTGGCACCGAACAGGCTCTGGAACACCCGCCCGCGGCTCGCCGGAACATCGAGACCGCCCATTCCCCCTCGGGCATCCCGGAGCCTGCGGATCGCTCGCCGCTCGCCCGACGCGGGGCAGGACCGAGAGACGGTGTCGACCGTCGAGGCCTCCGCCCGGTCCGTCTCGAGTCCTGGCCCCGGCCGCGGCGTGCCCCGGGAGGAGCCGCAGTCGGTGCCTCGTAGGTCTTCCTTCTCTGGGGACGACTCCACCATCCGGCCGGCAAGTAGGACGGGACGAGACCAGCGATTCCCCATGCCGCGATCATCACTCGTGAGCAAGCTCCACCCCGAGACCGCGGCATGGAGAGGTGGCTCGGCACGGCCCTTCGTCGCCATGCCGAGCCCGCGACTACCACACGTAGCCGACCGTGCCCTCGAGCTTCCAGCCGATGCCGACCAGGTGGTTCTTCTCGACGACGCTGGTGACGTAGATGTGGTCCGCGTTCGAGTGGTTGAACAGGCGGTACAAGGGCCGGGTGCCCGGGAGCTGGATCTTCGCGATGTAGCCCATCCTCGAGTCGAAGGCGCCGGCTCCCCAGACCTCGCACGTGGCCGAGGACGTGTACAGGTAGTGGATCCCGTCGGGGTGATCGCAGCGGTAGAACGGCCTGAGCTGGGGCGTGCTCACGTTGTTCAGGGTGAAGTACCCCAGGGCCTCGATGCTGCCGACGGCGTCTCCTTCGGCGGAGTCGGTGGTGTAGAAGTGCTGTCCGTGGGGCGTCCAGACCCGGTGCACGTCGGTGC
Organism: Myxococcales bacterium; assembly: GCA_020633315.1. Taxonomy (GTDB): domain Bacteria; phylum Myxococcota_A; class Polyangia; order Nannocystales; family Nannocystaceae; genus Paraliomyxa. The sequence goes on along the minus strand of JACKDV010000002.1, from coordinate 675,000 downwards.
ACAGGCTGGGGTCGAGGTTGCAGTGTGCCGGGATCGTGCAGTCGTCATAGCAGTCGTCGTTGTTCGACGCGTTGCCATCGTCGCAGTCCTCGCCGTCCTCCACGAGCCCGTTGCCGCACACGGGGAGCAGCGGGACGGAGGGGGAGCCTCCGTCGCCCAGATCTGGCGTTGCGGTCACCCGGAACACCACATCGTTGAAGTCGTGGTCGGTGGACGCCGCGTCGCGATTGAGGTCCTCGAAGCTCAGCAGGCGAGCATCGTCGCCCGAGGTGTCGTTGAGGAGCATCGCCTGGACCACGTGCCGCCGGTTGGCCGCGGACTCGGGGTTGAGCGCGTCGATGCTGTAGAAGACGGGCTTGTTGAAGTTCACGCTCACGTCGGCATCGCAGCTCCCGACGCCGGGGCTGGTGCAGTAGCCGTTCTTGACGAGGTAGAACCCGATGCGGGTGCCGGGCTGGAACTCCCCGAGGAGCATGCGTGCGCCGTTGTAGAGGCTGCCGCCGCTGCCGACCTTCGACGCATTGTTGAAGATCAGCCCGTCCTCGAGCTCGTCGGGGGTGAGCGCGGTGGTCGGCGGGTTGCCCTCGGGGTAGGTGAAGAAGCCGAGCGCGTTCTTCTGGCCCGCGCCTTCGGTCACGAAGGTGAGCCAGACCTCGGTGTCAGGGGAGACGATCTGGAGGTCGGGCTCGAAGCCCGCCGGGAACAGCTCCGGGCGGGCGGAGGTGGCGTCCACGTGCTCGGGCAGGATCTCGGCGATGTCGTCGAGGACGGTCTGATCGACGGGATCATCGGATGCGTAGACGGCCGCACGGAGCTCGAAGGCGTCCACCCGATCGTCGCGTCCCTCCTGCTCGGTCTCGGCCGTGCACGAGGCGAGCAAGCCGAGAGCAGTGAGGGTGCAGGCGATGGCGCGATCGTTGGATTGACGAGATGGACTGTGCATGGCGTGGACCTTTCGGTGGTGTGCGGTGGGGTCGATGTCCGGCCGTGTCGAGCGGACGGAGGTGGGTTGGATGCGAAACGGGCGACTCGGACCCCGGGAACGAGAGCCACGCTTCCCTCGGGTCGAGTCGCACCGCGGATGTGGGAGCGGAGAGCCCGATCGATTCCTCGTCGCCTCGAAAATCTCCGCACGGAGCTCATCGCTTGGATCCACGACCCGCTCCTTCGACTCGCTCTCGGCAGGTGCCGTCGCCCGGCGAGCGAGTCGGCCATCGAGGCACGGGCGCTGCGGCGAGAACGAGACCGCGCGCTCACGATCGAGCGACGAGCCAGCTCTGGTCTCTCCAGGCCGTGACCTGGCTCATGGTCGAAGGGCCGTCGCCGGGGGAATCGCTGCCGTGCGGAGCACCCACATCGCGGTCGGCGATGGACCTCGCATCGGGGCTCCGCTCGCGATCGACACGATCACTGCCTCGAGATGGCAAGAGGAGATGAGATGAGATGAGCTACCAGTCCGGACCCACTACCACCATCGAGCTGCTTCGCGGGCTGCGCTGGGACTTCAACCCTGCCATCTACGGAGTCAACAAGCTCGCCACGAGGAACCGCATGTTCGGGCCGCTCGAGCACCTGCGGCTGGGGTGGATCACGGTCAAGGTCTCCACTCTCAATGCGATACTGGCCGTCTTCAACACCTTCATCAACTTCGACTTGCTCGTGGGGAAGGACAAGAGCGGCCACCTGGCGGCCTACGCTCGGATTGGGATGGGCGTCGGACAAGAGACCAACGTGGCTGCGTTCTGGGACTCGCTCGAGGACTACTTCTCGGCGGTGATGCCCGTCTTGAACCTGATCCCCACACCCGTCGCCTGGGCCGAGCAGACCGTGCCGATGAAGCCGCTCGACATCTTCGCCAGCTCGTCGGCATGGAGCGGGGCCTCGGAGGCATTCAGCGGCGCTCCCACGGCAGGGAGCCTCACCCTCGGCGCCATCGCGGAGGGGTTCTGCATGATCAAGCTGCTCAGCATCGACTCCAACTAGGGCGTCGCGCGCTCGTCGATGCCTGGCGGGAGGCAGAGGATGGGCCTCGCTGCTCGCTGGGCTGCGCTCGCCGATCAGCGGCCCTTGGTCTCCAGCCAGGACTCGAGCTCGGGGCGCAGCGGATCGTCCTCCTCGAGGCCGGCCAGGGCGTCGCGGGCGAGAGTGCGGGCGCGGTCGAGGGTGGCCGGGCTGGGATCGGTCGGCCTGAGCAGGGCCTGGGCCAGGGCGAAGCGGGCCCTCGCCAGTGCAGAGGCGTCGCGGGCTCGGTGGGAGAGCAGGGCGATCGCGCCTTCGAGGGCGATCCCGGCCTGGTCGTCGCCCAGGGCCAGGCGGGCCCGGCCGAGCTCGAGCAGGGCGTTGCCGCGGCGAGGATCGAGCGCGGGGCCGAGCCCGGCGTAGAGCTCGATCGCTTCGTCGAGGCGGGAGCGGGCGCGCTCGTGCTGCCCCTGCTCGACCAACAGGCGGCCCAGGGCCAGCGCGGCGTCGGCCGAGACGAGGGCCGCTTCGGGGGGGAGGTGGCTGCGTAGGCCGTCGACCTGCTCGAGCACCTCGCGGGCGGCCGCGGGGTCGCCTGCCTCGTCGAGCGCCTCGCCCAGGCGGGTGAGCAGGGAGACGTGCTCGGGGTGGGTGGCGCCGTGGGCCTCGAGCACCAGCGCCGCGGCCTGGCGTAGGTGCTCGGCCGCGGCCGCGGGCTCTCCGTCGTGGCGCAGGACGTCGGCGAGGTTGCCCAGCATGGCCACCCGCTCGGTCACGCCGGTGCCCTCGGCCGACTCCATGATCGCGAGGGCGCGCTCGAACAGCTCGCGGGCCTCGTCGTGCTCGCCCAGATCGTCGCGCAGGGCGCCCAGGTTGCCGAGGATGCCGGCCACCGTGGGGTGATCGGGGCCGTGCACGGCCTCGGCGATCTCGAGGGCGCGCTCGAAGTGGGGCAGGGCGCGAGCCAGCTCGCCGCCGGCGTAGAGGGTGACGCCCAGGTTGCGGTGGGCCCGGCCCACGTAGGGGTGTCGGGGGCCGAGGAGCTCCTCGCGGAGCTCGAGCTCCTCGCCGAAGTGCTTGGCCGCGTCGGCGCTGTTGCCCAGGCCCATGAGGGCGCGGCCGAGATCGCGGTGGGCATCGGCCAGCTCGGTCGCGTCGGCCTGGTGCTCGAGGCGATCGACGGCGCGGGTGAAGGCGATGCGGGCGTCGTCGAGGCGGCCGGCGGTCTGGAAGAGGTTGCCCTCGGCCAGCAGCAGGGTGGTGCGCATGGGGTCGTCGTCGGAGCGCCCGCGCAGCCAGCTCCTCGCCTGCTGGGCCCACAGCTCGGCCTCGGCGGTGCGGGCCTCGTGGGTGCCCAGCCACTCCACGAGCTGGGTGCTGGCCTCGATCGCGAGCGGGGCGTGCCGGGCCTCCACGGCGTCGGCGTAGGCCCGCTCGAACCACTGCGCGGTCTGGCGGTCGCGGGCGGTCAGGGCGAGCCGACCCTCCAGCATCATCGTCTCGCCGTGGAGCACCAGGTCCACGTCCTCGGTGCCGCGATCGAGCTCCCGCGCGAGCGCCTCGGCCTCGTCGTTGCGGCCGGCGCGAGCCATGGCGTTGGCCCGGGCCAGGCGCTCGCCGAGGCGCTCGACCTCGGCCGCCCGCGCGGGATCGCTGGCGCGCCCGCGGTCGCGCAGGGCCTCGAGGTCGGCGCACTGCTCGACCGGCGGCAGCGAGGTCGCCAGGCTCACGGCCTCGTGCAGGGTGGTCGGGCTCACCTCGGCGCTGAGGATCTCCACCGTCGCGTCCAGCTCCACCCGGTGACGACGCAGGCACGCCATCTGCAGGTCGAAGGCCTCGGCCGATTGCTCGCCGCGCACCCGGGTGGCCTCGCAGCTCTCCACGTGGGCGGCGGCCCAGGCCTTCGCGTAGTCGTCCAGGCGGCTGGCCACGAGCGCGGCCGTGTCGGGGGCGTAGGTCTGACGCGTGGCCAGCAGGGCCTCGCGCACCGCGGTCTCGCGCTCCGGGCTCCATGCCTCCTCGGCGAGGGCCTCCGCGCTGGGGCAGGGCTCCTCCTCGCTCGCGCCCAGGCGCAGGCCCAGCGCCGCGGCCCCGATCGCCGCTCCGGCGCCGATCCACGTGATGCGACGGCGGGCCTGCGCGGGATCGTGGGCGAGCGCCTGCAGCAGGGCCTCCATGGAGGGGAAGCGCGCGTCGGGATCGGCAGCCAGGCCGCGCTGCACGATGCGGAACAGCCACGTGGGCACCGGGGTGGAGGGGTCGGGCTCGAGCTGGGCCCTCTCCTTGACCTCGAGCAGCTCCGAGGGGCTCAGGCTGGGGAAGGGGCGGCGGCCGTAGAGGCCCTCGTAGAGCGCCAGGCAGAACGCGTACTGATCGGCCCGCGCATCCACGGGGTCGCCTCGCAGCTGCTCGGGGGCCATGTACGCGGGCGTGCCCACCACCTCGCCCGACTCGGTGATCGTCTCGCCCTCCCCCGGCTCGCCCGAGCTCCATGCCACGTCGGGATCGTCGTCGCGCGCCTGGGCCAGCCCGAAGTCGGTCACGAGCACGCGGCCCTTGTTGCCCATGAGCACGTTGCCGGGCTTGAAGTCGCGGTGCACGATGCCGGCGAGGTGGGCCGCGTGCAGGCCCTGGCCGGCCTGGCGGAACACCTCCACCACCTCCGGCCACGAGCGGCTCTGGCGACGGAGCCACCGCCCGAGGTTGGTGCCGTCGACGTACTCCATGGCGATGTACACCTGCTCGCCCACGTGCCCCACGTCGTACACGGGCAGCACGTTGGGGTGGCTGAGCTGGGCCATCGCTCGCGCCTCTCGCAGGATGCGGCTCTCCGAGCGGGGCGCGTCGGCGCTCACCCGTCGATCGAAGCGCAGCATCTTGATCGCGACCTCTCGCCGCAGCTTGGGGTCGTAGGCGCGGTGCACCACGCCCATGCCACCCGCTCCCACCTGCTCGAGCATCACGTAGCGATCGAGGTGGCCATGGGCCCCCGGTGAGGGTCCGGTGGCATCGCGAACGCGGGGCTCGGGCACGACCTGCGTGGACTCGTCCAGGTCGGTCGTGCTCGTCACCGCGGCCCATTGTACGTCGGCCGAAACGCGGGCGGGCACGCGGTCCGGCGGCTGCCGAGCGGAAGACCGTTCGCGAGCATCGATCCCGCGGGGCCGTCGATCACGGACGCCGACGAGCGCGGGGCGCCGTCGCGCGCCAGGTGGTCAACGGTGGGTCATGAATTCGAGCTCGGGTGACGATCCTCGTCGCGCCGCTCGTCGGAGCGGGTCCCTCCTCATGTCTTGGGCTCGCATCTCCTTCCTCCTCCTCGTCCTGTCCCCCTGCGGCGCCTGCATCGGCCCGCTCGCCCCCTACGCACCGATCCTCACCCCCGTCGCCAAGGAGCTGGCGCCCGAGCCCGATTGCAGCAGCCCCCAGGGCCCCCAGGTGGACGCGCAAGGGCGCTACACCGGGCCCCCGGCCCCCGCCCAGTGCACGATGGAGGTCTCGGTGCCGCTGCCGGGTCGGCGGTCCCGGTAGCCGCCGGGCGCGGGCTCGGCAGCGCAGGTAGAAGTCCTCGCCCATCCCGAACATCCCGTCGAGCTCGATCCGCTCTCCCTCGGGTCCCGCGACGGATCCACGCACGCGCCCGAAGGGACCGCGGTAGCGGCTCTCCACCACCGGCGCCTGCACCCTCACGTGTCGCCGCGTGCAGAGCCCGGGCCTACGCGGGCGGGCGAGGGGCCTGGCGTTGGAACGGTCGGGTGATGATCACCCCCAGGCACGCGCCCCAGCCGACGATCCAGGTCCCGATGGCCGCGTCGCCGCCCATGAGGGACGGCAGCAGGGCGACCAGGCCGACCAGCATGCCGCCCTGCACCCGGTCTCGGCGCAGGGGCTCGTGGGGGCGCAGGTCCTGGACCGAGCGAGGCACCGGCTGGGTGGCGATCACCAGCGCGAACAGCCCGGTCGTGACCATCGCCGCGTAGGTCCAGGGTCCAGGGACGACGATGGAGAGGTCGAGGCTGCCGTGCGCCACGGTCCCGGCGGTCGCGACGAGCACCGCGAGCAGGGCCCACCACCCGCCGTGGCGCTGGCGCTCGGGGAGGATCGCATCGAGGCCGAAGGCCAGCGCGGCGGCCAGGCCGATGCCGAGCCCGTCGCCATCGCGGGCCACGAGGAACACCAGCACGAGCATCATGACGCGATCGAGGGTGGTCGCGGGCGGGCCCACGCTGCGGTTGACCACGCGCACCAGGCCCAGGGCGGTGAGCGGGCCCATCAGCGCCGGGTCGACCCCCAGCAGCACCAGCGCCGTCACGGGCAGCAGCGCCACGAAGGCCGCCGGGTTGTCGTCGGGCGCGAGGTCGCGTCCCAGCGCCCAGGTGGCGAACACCACCAGCGAGCCCACCAGCCCGCCGAGCAGCGCATCGACCAGGGGCGCGCCCCGAACGATCGCGGTGATGCTCAGCCCCACCAGGGCCACGCCCATCAGGATCAGGATGGCGAGGTTGGTCGGCACCTGCGGCTCGACGGGGCGAGCGATCGAGGTGAAGCGACGACGAGGAGCGGCCATGGGATCGCATCGTGGCCGCTGGGGGCCGAGGTGGTCAACCGGGCGGTGCTCGACCGAGGGACAGGCCCGTCAGGGCAGCAGCCGCCCCGCCCACGCGTCGAGGAGCACCACGGTGTCGCCGTCGAGGTCCTGCACCCCGGTCACCTGGGCGCCCGTGCCCAGCACGCCGCCGTCGGGCTCGATGTACAGGCCGTGCACCAGGGTGGAGCGGTGGAAGTAGGGCGAGGGGAGGAACACGCTCCAGCGGGGCTCGGCGGAGCGATCGAGCTTGGTCACCCACAGGCTGCCCCAGTCGGCGGCCTCCGGGTCGCCGGCGCCGGCGAGCACCACGGCCCCGCAGGGATCGAGGGCCACCGTCTCCACCGTCTCGTTCAGCCACGGCAGGTCGAGGCCGCTGCGGACCCATCGCGTGCCTCCCGAGGGCTCGAGCAGCACCAGCACCGTGGGCTCCGTCTCCACCGAGGGATCGTGGCCGGCCAGCAGCACCCAGCCGTCCACGTCGCCGTCGGCCTCGAGCAGCCGCAGCGGCAGGCCCAGGGCATCGAGGCTGCTCCAGCGCGCCAGCTCCTGGCCGTCGGGCTCGAGGGTGGTCAGCACCACGTGGTCGATGCCCACGTCGTTGCGCCGCGGCTCGGCGAGCACCACCCGATCGTGGGCGAGCACCAGCCGCGGCAGATCCTCGGCGTTGCCCTCGGTGAGGTAGGTCCAGACCTCGTGACCATCGGAGGGATCGATCAGGCTCACCCACGCGAGGTTGGGCTCACCGAGCACGTCGACCGGCAGCCGCAGGCCCGTCACGAAGATCCGCCCCTCGCGATCGACCACGAGATCGCTGGCGAGACGGGTGGGCTGGGGCTCCTGCTCGGGCGGCGGCTCGGTCTCGTCGACCGGCAGCTCCCATCGTCGCTCACCCTCGGCATCGAAGCCGACGACCAGCGGGGCCGGCCCCCGGGGCGTGGCTCGCCAGCCCACCACCACCGGCTGACCCCCGGCGTCGAGCTCCACCTCCTTGCAGGTCCACGCGGGCTCGCGGACCTCCCACTGCCGCCGTCCATCGAGGCTCCAGCGGCTCAGGCAATCGTCGATCACGTAGAGGGTGTCGTCGGGACCGGGGACGAGATCCGTGCCGCCGCCGCGCTCCGAGGACGAGGGCAGCGAGACGGTCCAGTCCATCGTGCCCGAGAGCCCGATGGCACACTGGGCGTGGTCGAAGGAGGGATCGAGATCGGAGTCGGTCTCGGTGGCCGTGGAGCCGTCGGCCTCGGCCGAGCTCGAGCTCCCCGTCCCGGTCGCCTCGCCCGGCTCGGCGCTCGGCTCATCGTCGCGACCGCAGGCCGTCGCCAGCACCACCAGGTGCACGCCGAGCCACGCTCGCATGGGTAATTCATAACAAATCCAACATTGCGTTCAAGGAGCGATACGGGCCGGATCGAGGTCTGGGCCGCGCGTGGGGTGGGGATCCCCGGGGCTGGGGTGGGCTCGGCGGGGCTCGGCCCGGCGCGAGGGTCTCGGCCCAGGCTGCTAGACTCGCGGGCGCGCCCCGCCGATGCCCGACCCGGACAATCCCAAAGGAGTCCTGCCTCGCTCTCGTCACGCGGAGGTTCCCAGCACGCTGCCGGTGTCGCGCCACGTGGAGCGTCTCGGTCGCCGGCTGTTGGTCATCGCGGGGGACAAGGTCAGCTCGCATCCGCTGCCGCAGTCGGGGACCTTCAAGGTGGGGCGCGGCGACGAGGTCGATCTGCGCATCGATGATCCCTCGGTCTCGCGCGATCACGCGTGCCTGCACTTCGGTCGCAACCACGAGATCCACGTCAGCGACTCGGGCAGCTCCAACGGCACCCGCGTGCGGGGAAGGCGCCTGAGACCGGGCGAGCGCGTACCGGTGACGGCGGGCGAGACCTTCGAGGTGGGCTCGGCGATGCTGATGGTGCAGGACCCCTTCGGCTCCGAGGCCTCGGCGGCCAAGCCCCATCGCAGCGGAGCTCCGGGCGACGACATCGTCGTGCAGGACCGCGCGATGACCAGCCTCTACCAGCTCGCCGAGCGGGTGGCCAAGAGCACGATCAACGTGCTGTTGCTCGGGGAGACCGGCGTGGGCAAGGACGTGATGGCGCGCAAGATCCACGCGATGTCGCCCCGCGCCGACAAGCCCTTCCTGCCGCTCAACTGCGGGGCGCTCACCGAGCAGCTGCTCGAGAGCGAGCTGTTCGGCCACGAGAAGGGGGCCTTCACCGGCGCGGTGGAGTCCAAGCAGGGGCTGCTCGAGGCCGCCAACGAGGGCACCGTGTTCCTCGACGAGGTGGGCGAGCTGCCGATGACGGTGCAGGTCAAGCTGCTGCGCGTGCTCGAGGAGCGGGCGGTGCGGCGCGTGGGAGGCCTGCGCAGCAAGCCCTTCGACATCCGCTTCGTGGCCGCGACCAACCGCGACCTCAACAAGGCGATCCAAGAGGGCAGCTTCCGCTCCGATCTCTTCTATCGCCTCAACGGCATCTCCCTGGTGATCCCGCCGCTGCGCCAGCGGGTGGGGGAGATCAAGGGGCTCACCCAGCGCTTCGTGGAGGAGGCCAGCAAGCGCGCCGGTCGGTCCGAGCCGCCGTCGGTGTCGCCCGAGGCGATGTCCTGGCTCGAGGGCTACCACTGGCCGGGCAACATCCGCGAGCTGCAGAACTCGATCGAGCGGGCGGTGCTCCTGTGTGCCGGCGACGTGATCACCCTCGAGCACCTGCCGGTGGGGCAGGGGATGACGCCCACCGGGGCCATGGGGCCCACGCCCACGGAGCCGGCGTTGGCGGCCGACGACGAGGATCCCGAGCGGCGGCGGATCCTCGAGGCGCTCGAGCAGTGCGCGGGCAATCAGACCCGCGCCGCGAAGCTGCTGGGCATCTCCCGCAACACGCTGCTGGCCCGGCTCGATCAGTACGACATCCCGCGGCCGCGCAAGCGCTAGTCGGGCGGGCTCGGGCGGCCTGCCATGAGCGGCCGCGGAGCGGGCATCGTGCGGGGGGCTCGCCCCGTGGTATCGTGCCTCCATGGGCAAGCCGCCGGGTCACGATGACGAGCGCGATGGGTCGGGAGGCACGAGCGGGCGCGGCGGGGACGATCCCGATCGCGCGGCGATCCTCGCCCGGCGTCAGCGCTTCATCGCGCTGGCGCTCACCGGCCTGACCGCGGGCGCCTGCGACAAGCCCAACGGTGACCCCTCCACGCCCAAGGGCAGCGCCGAGAGCAAGCAGGACGACGGGGGCCGGCCGCAGCCCTGCCTCGACGTCGCGCCGGCCGACGACGGAGAGGAGCCCAAGACCGACCTGGGCAAGCCCGTGCCCTGCCTCGAGGTGGCGGTGGAGCCCGACCCCGAGGACGACGGCGGCCTGCCCCAGGCGTGCCTCAAGATCGCCGCACCTCCGCCCGAGCCCGAGCCCACGCCGCAGCCATGCCTGAGGGTCGCGTCGCCCGAGCCGGCACCCGAGCCCGCGCCGCAGCCCTGCCTGCGGGTGGTCAAGCCCGAGCCCGAGGAGCCGGAGCCGGCCAAGCCGCGCCCGTGCCTCAAGATCGCCAAGCCGCGGTAGGCCGGTAGGGACCGGCAACGCCCGACGCCCTCGGCTGGCGGCGGAGACCCTCGGAGCCCCGCTCGAGACCGCGGACCACCGCGTCCCGCCCGCGAGCTCGGCCGAGCGCGGCCTCGCTCTCCCGCTGCCCCTACGATCCGGTACCCCGTGCTCCTTCCGCCCACCGACGACTTCACCGCGCTGGTGCTCCACCTGCTCGCGCACCTGCGCCTGGCCGGGCCCGGCAATTCGTACGATCGCCGGTACGTGGCCTGGGTGCGGGCCCACGCGACGCCGCAGCACGTGGAGGTGCTCGGCGAGGGGGCCCAGGCGCTCGAGGCCGCGTGGGGCGAGTCCACGCCGATGCTGGTCCACGCCTGGCCGCAGCTGCTCGACTCGATCGCGGCGCTCCTCGAGCACGGCCCCGCGGGCCTGGCCGCGCTCGCGCCCGAGCACGCGCGAGCGCCCGCGATCCTCCGGGCGCTGGGGCGGCTCGAGCCCGCGCCGGTCCGCCGGATGCACGCGCTGACCCTGGAGCTCGCCCCCGAGTTCGCGCGGCTCCATCGGCAGCGGGTGGAGCCCGAGCTCCTCGAGGCCGCGAGGTCCCTCGAGCCGTGGTGGGAGCCGGCCCTCGCGGTGCTGCCCTCGCTCGAGGGGAGCCGGGTGGAGCTGGCGCATGCTCTCGGCCCCCGCGGTCGCGTGTACGGAGACCGCATCGTCGTCGGCGCGCCCGTGCCCTGGACGGGCATGGATCCCCGCATCAGCGTGGTGCTCCTCCTCCACGAGCGGGCCGTCCACGACAGCGCCCACCCCGAGCACGCCCTCGCCGAGTGGGAGGCCCTCACCGGGCTCTCCGTTCGCATGCGCGAGGCCCCGGCGGCGCTGCAGCAGGCCCACGCGGCATGGCTGGCCTCGCTGGAGCTCGCCCCGCTGCTCGAGGCGCTTCGGGATCGAGGGCGCATCCACGCGGCGATCCACGATCGGCTCCTGCGTTCCCCCGAGCACCGTGCTCCGTGCCTGGCCTCGCTCGCCGACGCGTAGCCCCGCATCGCCCGACGCTCGGGCGTCGAGCCGCCGCACCGTCCCTGCGGTGGCAGCACAGGTCGCAAGATGCCCCACATGTGGCCGCGAGCGCGGAGCCCCGCTTCCGTTGCGAGTTGGCGGGGCGCTCACGGTCCACGGCGCCGCTCGTCCGGTAGACTTCGGCTGGACTCCATGGATCGGACCACCGTCATCGCCGTTGCCACCGTCGCTTCCCTGGTTTCTGCGCCGGCCTTGGCCATGCATGCCGCGCCCGGGAGCTCGGGGGCCAAGGCCGGAGTGCTGCCGCTGTCGGTCGAGGGCAAGCTGCCGCCCAACGGGCCCGAGTCGCTCGCGGGCGGAGTGCAGCAGGGGCTGTCGGCGGCCGGCGCCGCCGTGCTCGCCCCCCGCGAGCTCGAGCAGGCGGCCGGCAAGGGGGTGGCCGCCTGTGCCGACCCCACCTGCTTCCACGATGCGGCGGCCAAGGCCGAGCTCACCCACCTGGTGCGTCCGTCGGTGACCTTCAAGGGCAGCGACTACGCGCTCGCGATCGACCTGGTGGACGGGGCCAGCGGCGACGTGCTCTACACCGCCTCCGACACCTGCGAGCTGTGCGGCCTCACCGAGGCGGTGGAGATGATGGCGGCGCTCGCCGGCACGCTCCCCGAGCGCATGTCGGTGGCGGCCGGCGTCGCGGGCCTGGCCGTGTCCAGCGATCCGCCGGGCGCCACGGTGCTGGTCGACGGCGATGCGGTCGGGGTCACGCCCCTGCAGCTCGAGCTCGAGGCGGGCGAGCACCAGGTGATCGTGAGCTTGGAGGGCTACTTCGATCGCGAGAGCCTGGTGCGGCTCGAGGCGGGCGGCAGCGACTCGCTGGGCATCGTGCTCGACCCCACCGGGCCCCGCAAGGGCGACAAGGGACGCAGCGGCACCTGGGGCCGGATCCGCCCCGTGCTCCCCTGGGTGTCGCTGGGCGTGGGCGTGGCCGCGCTGGGCTCGGGCATCGCCCTCATCGCCATCGACGAGAAGCCGGTGGAATTCACCCGCTGCTCGGGCAACGACGTCGACCACCTCGGCAACTGTCGCTTCCGCCACAACACCATCGTGGGCGGGGTGATGATGACCCTGCTGGGCGTGGGCGGGATCGCGGCCGGCGTCACGCTGCTCGTGCTCGACAAGCGCAAGGGACGAACGGTCGACGATCGCCGCGTGCGGCTGCGACCCACCCACGACGGCCTCGCCCTCCACTTCTAGCCCTAGCCCTTGGATCTCGCCATGCGTCCCTCGGATTCCCTCCGTCTCGTCTCCCGCTGCTCCGTGGTCCTCGTGCTCGCCGTCGGCGGCTGCTGGGAGCCCAACCCGGCGTTCCTCGGGCCCGCCGCGATGACCTCCACCAACGGCGACACCACGACCACCGATCCCACCACCTCGGGCCCGACCACGCTCGAGGGCACGTCGGGGGAGGTGACGAGCACCAGCGACTCGGGCACCACCGCGAGCACCGAGCCCACCGCCGGCTCGAGCTCGGGCGGGGGACCGATCGGCTGCTTCGACGACGGGGACTGCCCCGCCGCGCAGCCGCTGTGCGGTCCGTCCGGGATCTGCCAGGCCGGGGCGGCGGGGGACCCCTGCGAGGACCCCAGCGACTGCGGCGATGCGCCGCTTTGTGGTCCCGAGGGTTGCCAGGTGGGGGCGGCGGGAGACCCCTGCGACGACCCGGCCCAGTGCGCCGCCGAGGCGCCGCTGTGCGGACCCGAGGGCTGCCAGGTGGGGGCGGCGGGAGACCCCTGCGACGACGAGGCCCAGTGCGCCGCCGGGGCGCCGCTGTGCGGACCCGAGGGCTGCCAGGTGGGGATGGCGGGCGACCCCTGCGTCGACCCGAGCGATTGCGATCCCGCGGCCGCGATCTGCAGCGGAGCTGGCGTGTGCCAGCCGGGGGACGAGGGCGACCCATGCATGGGCGACGGCGATTGCAATACATCGGCGCCGCTGTGCGGCCCCGATGGTCTGTGCCACGACGGAGGCGTGGGTGATCCCTGTGCGGGGGATGCCGACTGTGGGATGGCGGCGCCGCTGTGTGGCCCGGCGGGCACCTGCCAGACCGGCGACGAGGGGGACCCCTGCGCGGGAGACACGGACTGCAGCATGGCCGCGCCCTACTGCGCCCCCGACGGCATGTGCCACGACGGCGACGAGGGGGATCCCTGCAGCAACGACATGGACTGCGACGACGTGCTCGCGCCCTACTGCGTCCCCTCGGACGACCTGTGCCACGACGGCTCCACGGGCGACCCCTGCCAGAACAACGGTGACTGCATCGCCAACTGCATGATGGGGACCTGCACCTGAGCCGGGGCGTCGTGGTATCGTGGAGCCAGGGGAAGGGATGAGCCTGGTCGACGCCAGCGTTTCGGCTCAGCGCGTGCTCGGCATGGGCGCGGGGCTGGCCTTGCTCGTGCTCGGGGGCTGCTCGCTCAACACCACCTCCAAGGGGAGCGGGGGCGGGCCCGATCTGGTCGACGACGGCACCGGCGAGGGCGACGGCATGACCGGCGACGGAGCCGACGGCACCCTCGGCTCCGGGACGCCGGAGACCTCCATGGATGGAGGAGGCAGCGGCACCACGGGCGGCCTCTTCTGCGACGGAGGCTGCGGCCCCGAGGCGCCCTTCTGCGGCCCCGACGGGGAGTGCCACGTGGGCAACGCGGGCGACCCCTGCAGCGACGGGCAGTGCCTCGTACCGCTGCTGTGCGGCCCCGAGGGGGTGTGCCACGACGGGGTCGAGGGCGACCCCTGCGACGATGCGAGCGACTGCATCGTGCCGGTGTGCACGGCGGGCGGGATCTGCCAGGACGGCGGCGAGGGAGACCCTTGCGCCGTGCTGGGCGATTGCGGGCCCACGGCGCCGGTGTGCACGGCAGGCGGGGTGTGCCAGGACGGAATCGAGGGCGACCCCTGCTCCGGCGCGGGCGACTGCGGGCTCTCGGCCCCGATCTGCACCTCGGGGGGGACCTGCCAGGACGGTGCCGAAGGGGATTCCTGCGCGGTACCCCACGACTGCAGCGCGTCGGCGCCGATCTGCTCCTCGGCGAGTCGCTGCCAGGACGGCAGCGAGGAGGACCCTTGCGCGGGCGCGGGCGACTGCGGCCCCGATGCACCGTACTGCCCCGGGGATCACCTGTGCCACGACGGCAGCGCGGGCGACCCCTGCGACAGCAGCGAGCAGTGCGACGGCATCGGGAACTACTGCAGCATGACCTTCCACGTCTGCTCGCCGTAGCGGGCCATCGCAGGCGTCGCGCGCACGCGGGCGCTCAGCCGATCACCGGCAGGCGAGTCGTGGGGCCACGGGCCGCCGTCTCGGGCGTGGAGGCGCGGGGCCTGGCCGCCGGCGCCTCGCGGCGCGCGGGCACGTAGCTGACCTCGTGGAGCCACCGCTGCTCCAGCTCACCGTCCCCGCGCAGCACCGTCCGGCACAGCCGCGAAGACCCCTCGTGCCGCAGCGGCGCCACGATCACCGTGCCCGGAGCCAGGGCCTCGCGCCACGCGGCCGGCAGCTCGTCGAGGGCGAAGCCCACCGTCACCTTGCGCAGCTCGGTCGCGCCCGCGGGCCAGGTGCTCGGGTCGAGCGCGTCGGCGACCACGCTGCGGATCGGGGCGTCGGGCGGCAGCTCGGCCCGGGCCCGCTCCACCAGCTCGGGATCGAGCTCGATCGCGATCACCTCGCCGCCCTCGCCCACCAGGTGGGCCAGCAGCGCGGTGCCGTAGCCCGCCCCGGCGCCCAGGTCGAGCACGCGATCGCCGGGGCCCACCTCGAGCAGGGCGTAGGCGCTGGCGTAGGCATGCATGGCGCTGGTGCTGGCCAGCCCGCTCGGGTCCAGGGCCACCGCCACGTCGCGGGTGGCCTCGAGGAGCGACTCCACGGGCACGAAGCGCTCCCGCGGCACCTGCTCGATCGCGTCGAGGATCGGGTGCGCCGGAGCGAGCCCGGCTGCCTCGGCCACGGCGGCGCGTCGCCACGCCCGGCGCTGACGCGAGACCTCGGCCAGCCCCCGGTGCCCGCGTCGCCGTCGCTCGGCCTCGCCCCGTCGCCCCAGGTAGCCGTGCCACGCGTAGTAGCGCTCGAGCCCGTGCAGCCGCGAGGCCGCGCGGGTGTAGGCCACCTGATCGCGGATGGCCCCCATGAAGTACTCGCGCGCGGGCCCCCGGTAGGCGAAGTGCTCCTCCACCCGGGCGAGGATGGGCGTGAGCAGCTCGTGCTGCAGCTCCTCGCGGCGGGCCCAGTCGAGCTCGGCGCTGGGGTCGACCCACTCGGCGAGGAACTCGGGGTCGCCGTCCTCCCACCACTGCGGCCGGTGGAAGCGGGTGCCGAAGCGCCGCTCGTAGCTGGCCCGCTCGGCGTCGATGGGCGAGCCCGGGTACAGGCGGAAGGGGTCGACCGAGAGGAAGCCCGTGGTGCCCCGCGGCCGCAGGAACAGCCGCCGCAGGTAGGCCGCGCTGCGCTCCATCGAGTCGGGGGTCTCGCCCGGGTGGCCGCAGATCACGTTGGCCCCCCAGGGCACCTGGTGCTCGCGCGCTCGCTCGGCGATCTCCTCCATGCGATCGAGGTAGCCGTCCAGGCGCCCCGTCTTGCGGATGATCGACAGCAGGGTGGGGTCGCCCGACTCGAGGCCGAAGCCCAGGCCGCAGTTGGCCGCCGAGAACAGCCGCAGGTCCTCGTCCTGCACCAGGTCCACGCGGATGAGCAGCCAGTACTTGTCCACCGGGAACCCGCGGCGCGCCAGGCCCTCGAGGAATTCGCGGCGCCACGCCTTCTTCATGCCGAACAGCGCGTCGCCGAAGTAGAGGGTCCAGCTGCGCAGGTCGAGGAAGCGGTGCAGGCCCTCGATCTCCCCCAGCGCGCGCTCGACCGAGAGGCTGCGCCACGACACCTCCCGCTTGGCGCGCTCCATGCAGAACGCACAGTCGAAGGGGCAGCCCCGCGACAGGTACACCTGGGCCTGCGAGGCGTAGCGGCGAGCCACGCCGCGGTAGCGCCGAAGCAGCGACCAGTCCGAGGGCGGCAGCTCGTCGAGGTGATCGATCGCGTCGGGGCCCAGCATCACCTGGCGCAGCGGCGCGCCCCCGGCCACCGACTCCACCACCTTCAGCAGCGGGCGCTCGCCCTCGCCCACCACCACCACGTCGAAGGGCGAGCCGTCCCGCAGGTACTCGAGCGGGCGGGCGCTGGGGTGGTAGCCGCCGGCCACGATCACCGCCTGGGGCCAGCGCTCGCGCACGAGCTCGGCGATCGCCCCGCAGGGCAGGTGATCGAAGGACGAGTACACCGAGATCGCCACCACGTCGTAGCCGCGGCCGTCGTCGCCGTCGATGATGGTGCTCAGCGAGGTGCCCAGGCGTCGCTCGATGGCGAGGTCGCGGATCTCCACCTCCACCGCCACGTCGGCGCGGGCTCGCAGCACGGTGCCGAGCAGCACCAGCTGGGGCACCCCGAAGTTGCCCGCGGCCGCGCCCTCGGAGCCCGGCCACAGCAGCAGCACCCGCACCGGGCGGCTCATGTCAGCACCGGCAGCGAGGCCGAGCCCCGCCGGGTCCTTCGCAGGCGCTCGGCAAAGGCATCGTCCACGTGCTGGGCCACGAAGGGATCGAGGCCCCGCGGATCGCCGAGCACCGAGGCCGCCGCCGCGCCGCAGCCCCCCAGGCAGCTGCGGCGGTGGGGGCAGGGGGCGCAGAACTCCGGGGTCACGTCGCGGTAGGCGGACAGCACCGGGGAGTCGAGCAGCTCGGCGAAGGGCTGGTGGCGGGCGTCGCCCAGCGACTGGGTGTGCAGGGTGCAGGCTCGCAGCTCGCCGCGGGGGCCCAGGGCCAGCTCCTGGGCGTCGGTGCCGATCGGGCAGCCGCCGAAGCGCACGTGCGGGTAGTCGGCGTGGTCGATCACGCAGGGCGGCACCGGCATGGTCACCTGCAGGTCCAGCCCGAGCTCGGCCCCGCGGGGCTCGACCTGGTCGAGGGCGGCGATCATGTCGCGGCGCGAGGGCAGCAGCTCGGCCACGTGGGCCGCGGCGTAGCCGGCGGGCGAGAAGCGGGACAGCGCGACCAGCCGCACGCCCAGCTCCACGAAGAGGTCGAGGATCTCGCCCACCACCGCCGCGTTGCGCCGGGTGATCACGATGCAGCCCGCAACCGGCACCCCGTGCCGCCGCAGCGCCCGGATGCCCTCGAGGGTGGCCTCGAAGTGCTCGCCGCCCACGTGCTCCTCGTGGAGCGCCGCGGTGGGGCCGTTGAGGGTGATCTGCACGCAGCGGATGGGGTAGGCGGCCAGGCGCTCGGCCAGCGCGTCGCTCACCAGCCCGCCGTTGGAGATGATCTGCACGTCGACCCCGTGGGCGCGGCACAGGTCGAGCACGTCGAAGACGTCGGCCCGCGCGAAGGTCTCGCCGCCGGTGAGGGTCACGTGGTCGAGCGATAGCTCGGTGAGCGCCCGCTGCACCACCGCGAGCAGCTCGGCGTGGGGCAGGGCGCCCACGCTGCGGCCGTTGTCGGCCCGCCAGTCGTTGTAGCAGTAGCTGCAGCGCTGGTTGCAGTGGCTGGTGAGCTCGATGGCGATCGAGTGGACGGCGCGACGCGACACCGCGGCGAGTATCGCCCGCGGAGGGCCCGGGGTACAATCCAAGAGCGCCGTGGACTGGATCTGCCTCGGACACGCGATGTGGCTCGTCGAGGCGGCCGGCCTGCGATTGCTCTGCGATCCCCTGCTGGGGCCCGAGCACCACTGCGGCGTGTTCGAGACCGTGCCGCGGCGCCGCGTCCGGGCCGAGGCGCTGCGCCCGGACTTCGTGCTCGTCTCGCACCGCCACCCCGATCACTTCGACCTGCCCAGCCTGCATCGCCTGGCCCAGCTCGATCCCGAGGCGGTGGTCGTCACCCCCGACGCCCTGGTGGCCTGGGCCGCGCAGGCGCTGGGCTTTCGCTGCGTTCGCGTGGTGCCGCCCGGCCAGCGCGTCGAGCTCGACGGGCTGCGCCTGGTCACCACCCCCTCGCTGGGGGTCGACGAGTGGGGCGTGGTCGTGGCCAGCGAGGGCGCGGTGGCGTGGAACCAGGTGGACTCGGTGCTGCGCGACGCGGAGCACGTGCGGGAGCTGCTCGGGGTGGTGCTGCCCTCGATCGACGCCGAGCGCGTCGACCTGGCCATCGTGCGCTGGCAGCCCATGCTGGAGATCGCCGCGGTGCTCGGCCGCGCCACCGGCTTCCCCTTCGCCGGCTACCGCGACATCCTGGCCCAGGCCGCCGCGGTGGGTGCGGGGGCGGTGGTGCCCGGGGCCAACGGGGCGGCCCACGTGGCGGCCTTCGACTGGATGGATCGCTTCGTGTTCCCGGTGAGCGAGCGTCGCTTCTTGGCGGACCTGACCCGGGCCAGCCCCGGCACCGCCGCGCTGCCCATGCGGGTGGGCGGGCGCTACCGGGTGACGCCGGGCGAGGTGGCGCTCGACCCCGAGGGCGCCCGCGCCTTGGTGGAGCTCGAGCCCAGCCGCCCCGAGCCGCGGCGCTTTCGTCCCTTCGCGATCCCGGAGCTTTTCGACCCCAACCCCCACGAGCGCGACGAGGCGAGCATGCGCCCCCGCGTGCACGCGTGGATCCGGGGCGAGCTCGCCGACGGCCTCGCCCGCGCCTGGCCCCGCATGGGCGCGGACCGACCGCTGCGCTTCGCGGTGGAGGTGGTGTTCCCCCGGGCCCACGATGCGTTCACCCTCCACGTGGGTCCCCAGGGCGCGCGGGTGGTCGACGAGCTCGACGACGACTGGGATCTGCTCGACGCGGTGGCCGGCTCGCTGCTGTGGGAGGTGATCGAGGGCCAGCGGCACTGGGGCGACGTGCTGCTGGCCGGCTGCCTACGCGCCGCCACCCGGGCCTACACCGTGCACCCGGGGCGGCTGCGCACCCTGGGCGTGGGCGAGACCTTCCTCTACTACGGGCTGAGCTACGACGACGCGGTGGAGCGGGCAACTCGCTGGGAGGTGGCCTCCCTGCTCGCCAACCAATGAAAACGAGCAGCCGATCCTCCCCAGGTACCGGCTGCTCGGGTGTCGAGGGTGGAGCTCATCCAACCCCGGCGGTGTGGCGCCCAGTCTCTTCCCCTGGCTCCGAGGGGGTGCCCACGCTCGTGTGCGAGCTCGTCGGAGCAACCCATTCCTGCCGCGAGCCAAATCTCTCGAACGACCGGAGCTACGAAGGAACGATACACCGTGGTCGGCCACGGTGCCCCGCAATGCTTGCGGGGCGCCTAGCGGCGATCGTCCCCTGGAGGTGCGGCCGTGGCCTCGACCTCCGTCGGCGGTGTGGGATGGACCGGCACCGCTTCGTCTCCTACGCGCAAGGGTGCGCGTCCACCATACCCCCGGGCTGTGCGCCCGAGCATGCGCTCGAGCATTCGACGATTCCCCATGTTCGACCCCCTGGATGACGGTCGTTGGTTTCTCCCTGCCGCCTCGGGTCCCCCGACCCGAGAAGCGACACCAACGACTGACACTTGAACCGTACAGGAGACCTCCCTACATCGCTACTGCCGATCGTGTCGGGGGAACGCTGAAATGCGCGTCAGGGGCCGTTGGGCGGGGGGCCGGCCGGTGTCAGCGAGCGCGCTGGGGCGAGCCGTCGCGACGCAGGTGGCGGGCGATGAGCAGCGCCATCTCCAGGGCCTGGTGGTAGTTGAGCCGAGGGTCCACCTTGCTGCGGTAGTCCAGGTGCAGCTCCTGCTCGGTGGGCCCTGCTGCGCCGCCGATGCACTCGGTCACGTTGTCCCCGGTGAGCTCGATGTGGACGCCGGCGAGGCGCGAGCCGAGGGCGTCGTGCACCTCGAAGGCCGCCTGCAGCTCGGTCAGGATCCGGTCGAAGCGACGGGTCTTGATCCCGGCCGCGGTGGTCTCGGTGTTGCCGTGCATGGGGTCGGCGCACCACAGCACCGTCTTGCCCGAGCGCCGCACGGTCTCCACGAGGCGAGGCAGCTCGTCCTGGACGCGGTCGGCCCCCAGGCGGTGGATGAGGACCAGGCGCCCCGGCTCGTCGTCGGGGTGGAGCAGGTCGAGCAGGCGCAGCAGCTGCTCGTCGCCCATGGCCGGGCCCACCTTCACCCCGATGGGATTGCGGATGCCCCGGCAGTACTCCACGTGGGCGCCGTCGGGCTGGGCGGTGCGCATGCCGATCCACGGCAGGTGCGTGGTGAGGTCGTACCAGCCCTCGCGTCGGGGCACCTGGCGGGTCTGGGCCTGCTCGTACTCCAGGCTCAGCGCCTCGTGGCTGGTGTAGAGGTCCACCCGCTGCAGCAGCTGGCTGCGGGTGCGGGTCACCGCCTCCATGAAGGAGATCGAGTCCTTGATGGCCTGGGCGATGCGCCGGTACTCCTCGTGCAGCGGCGAGTCCTTGGCGAACGACACATCCCAGTTCTCGGGGTGGTGCAGGTCCGCGAAGCCGCCGTCGGCCAGGGCGCGCACGAAGTTGAGGGTGAGCGACGCCCGCTCGTAGCCCCGCAGCAGCAGGGTGGGATCGGGGGTGCGATCCTCGGGGGTGAAGGGCGAGCAGTTGACGAGGTCGCCGCGGTACGAGGGCAGCACCCGACCGTCGCGCTCCTCGGTGGCCGACGAGCGCGGCTTGGCGTACTGGCCCGCGATCCGGCCCACCCGCACCACCGGCGTGCGGGTGCCGTGCACCAGCAGCAGGCTCATCTGCAGCAGGATCTTGAACTTGGTCGCGATCGAGTCGGGGGCACAGTCGTCGAAGGACTCGGCGCAGTCGCCCCCCTGCAGCAGGAAGCCCTCGCCGCGCGCGGCCTGGGCCAGCTGCTGCTTGAGCCCCTCCACCTCCCACGAGGTGACCAGCGGCGGCAGCCGGGAGATCTCGGCCTGCACCCGGGCCAGCGCCTCGGGGTCGGGGTAGGCGACGGCCTGGCTGGCGTCCTTGGTCTTCCAGGAATCGGGGGTCCAGGGCGGCATGGCGGATCGGCGGGCGGACCATAGCAGCTCGGGCCGGGGCACGCCGGCCCGAGCCCCGTGGCGCTCACTCCCGCGGCTCGGGCTCCTCGCGGCGTCGTCGGGCCACCCGCTGGATCGCGAACAGGATCCCGCCCACCGCCAGCAGCCCCCCCGCCCGCAGGTAGGCACCGGGCGAGAAGCGAGTCACCAGGTGGCCGGTGCTCAGCAGGCCCAGCAGGGGCACCACCCACGGCACCGAGAAGAACGGCAGCGTGGGATCGTCGGGCGGGACGCGGCGGCGCTTGACGACCAGCAGCGAGAGGTCGACCGCCATGAAGGCCAGCAGGATCACCGCGTTGGTGGCCTCGGCGAGCACGTGCAGCGCCCCGGTCATGGCGAAGGCGAGCGCGAGGCCGAAGGCCGTGAGCACGCCCAGGGTGGGGGTCTTGCGGCGCTCGTGCACCACGCCGAAGCGCCGCGGGATCCAGCCGCTGCGGCCCATGCCGTAGAGCATCCGCGAGCACATGATGAGGTTGAACAGCGCGGTGTTGGTCACCGCGAACAGGGCGATCACGCTCAGCCACCACGAGCCCCACGAGGGCAGCAGGCGCTCGACCACCAGCATCAGCGGGACCTCAGAGCGCGCCAGCTCGGCCGCGGGCACGGCGTTGACCACCGTGATCCCCAGCAGCACGTACACGGCCGAGGCGATCACCACCGACAGGATGATCGCGCGGGGGATCGTGCGGTGCGGTCGGCGGACCTCCTCGGCCACGTTGCAGATGTCCTCGAAGCCGATGAAGGCATAGAACGCCAGGGCCATGCCCGCGACGAGCACGGCGGCCGTGCCCGGGGCGGGGCCCTCCGGCGGCGCGATCGTCCACACGTCGACCGTGCCCCAGCGGCCCAGCCCGGCGAGCACCAGCACCAGCAGGCCGCCCACCGACGCGATGGTGAGGGTGGTGTTGAGCCAGGTGGTCTCCCGGATCCCGCGGTGGTTGAGCAGGCTGAGCACCACGAGGAAGCCCGCGATGACCAGTGGGCGCAGGTGGGGGCCCAGCGAGAGCAGGTCGCCCAGGTAGCTGGTGAAGCCGTGGGCCACGGCCGCGGTCGAGGCCACCCCGCTGGCGAGGATGAGGAAGCCGACCAGGAACGACAGCCCGTCGCGCCCGAAGGCCCGGTCGACGAACACGGCCTCGCCGGCGGAGCGAGGGTAGCGGCTGGCCAGCTCGGCGTAGCTCAGCCCGGTGGGCAGGGCGGCCAGCGCCGCGCCCACGAACGCCAGCCACAGCCCGTTGCCCGCGATGGAGGCGATCTTGCCCACCAGCACGTAGATGCCCGCGCCGATGATCACCCCCACGCCGTAGGTGGTGAGGGTGGCGGTGGTGAGGCGTCGCTCGAGCTCCCCGGCCATGGTGGCTCCTCACTCGGGCTCGGGGATCCGCCGCACCATCAGCTCGCGGCGACGTCGGGCCTCGCGCTCGGCGGGGCGGCGCAGCAGGTCGGGCACCAGCTCGCGGGCGCGGGCGATCGAGGCCGCGTCGCCCAGGTCGAGCAGCGTCCGCACCAGCTCCTCCTCCACCTCGCCCCGCGCCCGGTCGGTGAGCGGGGCCTCGCGCAGCGCCTGCTCGAGCGCATCGCGGGCCTCGCCGAGGCGCGGCGGATCGAAGGCCCGCAGCGAGAGGGCCACCGCGAGCTGGGCCTGGGCGTCCTCGGGGGCCAGCGCGCGCAGCAGTCGGGCGTGGTGCAGGGCGAGGGCGGCCCGGCCGTCGGCGAGGGCGATGCGGTGGCGCAGCAGCAGCGGATCGGGATCGCCGGGCACCTGCGCGTGACGGGCCGCGGCCAGGGCATCGGCGTGCCGGGGCGCCACCGGCAGCAGGGCCTGGGCGAGCAGCGCCCAGGGCTCGGCCTCGGGGGGGCACAGCGCGGCCAGGCGCTCGGGCTCGGGGTAGCGCCGCAGCAGGTAGCGCAGCAGCTCGTCGTCGGGCGGGTCGTGCAGCAGGGCCAGCCCGCGGGCGTGGCTGCGGTCGACCTCCTCGGTCGCGGCGCCCAGCTCGGCCAGCGCCGCCCCGCGCACCAGCCAGGGGTCGACGTTGCCCGGGCGCCGGGTCACCGCGACCTCGGCCCCGCGCGGCGGGCCAGTCCTCGGCCATCGCGGCCCGCCGCGCCCACAGCCCGTGCAGCCGGCCGTCGAGCGGACGCCACGGGAGCTCGGCGGCGGGGTCGAGCTCGCCGGCCAGCACCGCGGCATCACGGGCGGGACGCTGGGTGAAGCCGCGGTCGCGCACGCTCAGCCCCAGCGCCAGCGCGCCCAGCAGCGCCAGCGCGCCCAGGGCCCGGGCCCGACGCGGCGCCCAGCGTCGGCCCGGCTCGGGCGACAGGGCCCCGGCCAGCGCGACCGCGGGCGCGCTCACGCCGAGGAACTCGAAGCCGAAGTCGAACAGGTTCTGCAGCCCCACCGCGAGCAGGCCCAGCAGCACCAGCTGCCGCGCGGCGCCGTCGTGGCGGCGGCGGTGCACGAGCATGGCGTGGAGCCACCAGACGATGGTGGCCAGCACCAGGGCGCCGCCGAAGATCGGGCCCCACTCGATCACCGCGGTCGCCGGGGCCGACTCGAGGTGGGTGTGCAGCACGTGGGAGGGCGCGGAGTCGTAGGGCCCGAAGGCATCGATGAAGGCTCCGCGCCCGATCCCCAGCCAGGGCGAGGTCTCCACCAGCGGCAGGGCGTCGATCACCTGCCGGAGCTTGGAGGCCTCGGGCGCGTCGGGATCGCCGAGATCGAGCAGGGTGCCCAGCTCTCGCCAGGCTCCGTGCTGCGCCGCCAGCAGGAACAGCCCGATGAGCCCCAGCGCCACCACCATGCGCAGGGGCGACATGTGCTGCGAGCGTCGGCGCTGGTTGAAGCGATCCGATCGCTGGTGTCGCAGGCCGAGCCACAGCGCCAGCGGAGCCAGCAGCAGCAGCACGAGGATCGCGGCCCGCGACAGCGAGAGCACCAGCGCGGGGATCTGCACGGTGAGCGCCGCCATCGCGGCCAGGAAGCGATCGCCGTAGCGATCCACCTTGGAGGGATCGTGGGTGTCCAGCCCCAGGCGGTGCTGGTCGGCGGCCAGGCCCGCGGCGCTGAAGATGCCCAGCAGCAGCAGCCCCGACTGGTGGTTGGGGTTGACGAAGGTGCTGAGCATCGAGGGCAGCAGGCTCAGGTCCACGTCGCGCGCCACGTAGAGGCCATAGATCGCCCGCATGCCGAGCGCCTCGTGGGCGAAGCCCAGCAGCGCCACCAGGGCCCCGGTGATCGCCACCGCGGTGGCGGCCGCCCGCCACGACAGCTGGGCCGCGGCCACGAACAGCAGGGTGAGGCCCAGCAGGCGGGCGCACTCGAGGCCGGTGTCGGCGGGGCTGGGCGACAGGCCCGGGCGCGCGCTCACGCCGGTGCCCTCGAGCGCCTGCACGACCTGGGCGTGCAGCTCGGGCGCGACCGCGGCCTGCAGGCCCGGGATGGGGGCCCACTGCAGCAGGGTGAGCAGCGTGAGCGCCAGGCCCAGCCACGCCACGCCGGGCACCAGCAGGGCCTCGCTGGTGCGCGAGCTCAGCCGGATCCACAGCGCGAGCACCAGGCCCAGGAACACCAGCACCGCCGCCGGCGGCACGCCGCCCAGCATCAGCGCCGGGGTGCCCACCGCCAGACACAGCAGGATCTGCGACCACGAGCGGTGCCGCTGGGCCCGGCGCCGTCCCTTGCGACCGCGCGGGCCGTCCGGCTCGACGTCGAGCCCGTCGTCGAGATCCTCGCTCACGCTGCTGGCTCCCTACGCCGAGTCCGAGCCCGTGGCCGGCGCTCGATAGGTGTAGTAGTCGCCGTGGTAGTCGTAGCGCTCCTGGCGGGTGTCCACCTCGTTGAGGATCACCCCCATGATGTTCGCGTCGGCCTGGCTGAGCTGGCTGAGCGCCCGCTGCAGCTCGCCGCGGGTGGTCGAGTCGCAGCGGGTCACCAGCACCACCGCGTCGGCCTGCCCGGCGAGGATGAGCGGGTCGGTCACGGGGAGCACGGGCGGGCTGTCCACGATCACCAGATCGAAGCGCTCGCGCAGCTCGCCGAGCATGCGGCGGAAGCCGGGGCCCTCGAGCAGCTCGGCCGGGTTGTCGGGGATCTGGCCGCAGGGCAGGATGGTGAGGCTCTCGGGCGCGTCCTCGGGCGGGGGCAGCAGGGCGTCGTCGAGCGAGGCCCGCTCGGAGAGCACCGAGGCCAGGCCCAGCTCCTCGTTCTCCACCGGGGCCGCGAACACGTGGTGGATGCGAGGCCGTCGCATGTCGGCGTCGATGAGCACCACCTTCTTGTTGGCCTGGCAGAACGACAGCGCCAGGTTGATCGCGATCGAGCTCTTGCCCTCCGACGAGCTGGGCGAGGTGATCATGATGCTGCCCACCGGCTCGCGGCCCTGGGCGAAGGTCAGCGCCGTGCGGACGCCGCGGCAGCGCTCGGCCATCAGCGACTGCGGGAACAGGTGGGCATAGAGGTCGCGCTGGCGTCGCTGCGCTCGCACGTTGCCCACGCCCAGGCGCGCGTCGGCGGGCAGCAGCGGCAGCTGGCCCAGCACGGGCAGGCCGAAGCCAGCCAGCGCCCGCTCGAGGTCGAGCAGGCCGCGGATCCGGTGGTCGCGGAAGTCGATGCTGATCGCCAGCAGGGCGCCCAGGCCCAGGCCCGAGACCAGGCCCAGCGCCAGCAGCAGCAGCTTGGGCGGGAACACGGGCACGGTGGGCACGGTGGCGCGGTCGAGGATCTCGATGCCCTCGGCCTCCACGCGGTTGGTGATCGCGATCTCGGTGTCGCGGCGGGCCACGAGCAGGTAGTTCTCGGCCGAGGCCTTGGCCTCGCGCTCGAGCTCGCGGTAGCGCCGCTCGAGCTCGCCCAGGCGCAGCGCCTTGTGGTTCTCCCGCTCGAGCGCCCGCGCCAGGTCGCGCTCGGTGTTGCGGGCGGCGATCAGCTTGGACTCGAGCGAGGCGATGAGGTCGGTGGCCTCCCGCTCGATGCGGCCGTTGATCAGGTCGAGGCGCCGCTTGGCCTTGCGGTGCTCCTCGTGCTTGGGCCCGAACTCGATGTCCACGTCGTTGAAGGTCTGCTCGGCGTCGAGCTGCTCGGTGCGCAGCTTCTCGAACAGGTCGCGGTCCTCCTCGGGCAGCAGGTTGGCCGCGGCCAGGTTGCCCTCGCGGTGCAGCCGCTTGGCCTCGGCGAGCATGTTGCTCAGCGCCGAGCGCTCGGCCTCCGCGTCCTTGGCCTTGGTGGAGAGCGTGAGGATGTCCTGGGTGATCACGTTCTGGCGGTCCGACAGCGAGATCGAGGTGATCTCGTTGTCCCGCTTGAAGTCCTCGAGCGCCTTCTCGGCGGTGGTGAGCTCGTCGTTGGCCTTGTCGCGCTCCGCCGCGATGTTGCCCTTGGCCTCGTCGCCCACCCGCGAGCGGCTGCGCTGCACGTGCTCGATGTAGGCGTCGGCCAGCGCGTTGGCGATCTCGGCCGCCACATCGGGGTCGGGGTACTCGGCCGAGATCTCCACCACCCGCGAGCCCCTCACCTCCTGCACGTGGGTGATCTGCCGCAGCCGCTCCACCGGGTCGACGTGCTGGGCCAGGGCCACGCGCTCCTCGTCGGTCTCCGCGTGATCGATGCCCAGGAACACCGGGTCGTGGGCCAGCCCCAGCTCCGCCAGCGCACGCTCGGCCACCGCTCGGCTCTGCATGATGGTGCGCTGGGTCTCGTAGTACTCGCGGTAGCCCAGCACGCGGCCCTCGGCGTCCTCGGCCACGCCCTTGATCTTGTCGAGCACCTGCGGCCCCGACATGTGCAGCACCACGCTGGCGGTCGCGGTCCAGCGCGGCTGCAGCAGCATGATGGCCAGCAGCGACGCCGCCATGCACAGCGTGGTCGTCACCCCCACCACCAGCCAGCGCCGCCGCAGGATCGCCAGCAGCCGCAGGACCTGCGCCAGCACGTCCGGGTGGGCGGCCTCCTCTTCGGGGCGAGGCCCCGGCGTACCGGGGGCAACGTGGGTGGGGCGCGGCATCGCGGTGCGCCAAGCTTAGCAGCGGGGGCCTGCGTCTCCAGGTTTGCCGCGGGGACGCGGCTGCCGCGTGCACCGAACGGCCGCTTTGTTGCGTGACATGGGGGCGTCATGCCGACCCCCACCGCGGTCCCGTGGGCGCGCGAGCCCGGCGAGGCCCGCCCCTCGGACGGCGCGGGAAGGCGGTTCCGGGCGGCTCAGGAGCCGATCGACGTCACGACCCAGGCGACCACGCCGCCCGCGAGCACCAGCAGCAGCACCACCACGATCGGCGTCGGCATGCGGGCGCGAGGGGGGGCGGCGTACGCTGCCCGCGTCCGGGGCGCGAGCTCGTTGACCGCCATCCAGCCGAGCACCACCTCCGCGCCGTGGCGCTCGATCGCGATCGCCAGCTCGGCCCGGGCCTCGGCGTCGCGACCCAGGTGCTCGAGCGAGTCGATGCGGAGCTGCGCGCCCAGGCTGGCGCTGGCCCCCGTGGCCCGGGCCGCGGGGGGGACGAGCTCCACCACTCGCGCATGGTCCCCCCGACCGTTGGCCAGCGAGGCCTCGCTCACGCGGATCTCGTCGGCGACCACCTCCGCCAGCCCTCGCGGGTCGCACTGCGCGAGCCAGGCCCGGGCCGCCTCGCGCTCGCCCAGGCGGTTGGCCGCGCGGGCCAGGTGGCAGCGCACGATGCAGCGGTGGCCGCGATCGGGCAGCAGCTCGACCGCGGTCTCGAGCACGGCGCGACGGCTCGGCTGATCGCCCTGGGCCCCGTAGCCGGTGGCGAGCATGAGGGTGGCGCCGAACAGGGGCACCCCGTCCTCGTGCTCGGGGTGGCGACGGGCCTCGTCCCACATCGCACGGAACACCGGGAGGCTCTCCGACCAGGGCTTGCCGTCCATGCCGCTGCTGCGCAGGAACCCCTGCAGGTCGTAGGCCGCGGCGGGCAGGGGCGGGCGCTCGGGGAGGGCCGCCTCGTGGCGGCGAGGCTCGATCACCAGGGTGGAGCGGCAGTGGCTGCACTCCACCGTGCCGCCGCCCGGGGGCACCTGCTGGGGAGCGCCGCAGTTGATGCACGCGATCGCCCGCACCGTGAAGTCGAACACGGTGGTCACGGCAGGGACGATACCGCAGCGGGTGGGGATCAGCTCTCGGAGTCGGGCAGGGCGAGGGCCACGAGCTGCTCGAGCAGCGCATCGCACTCGCTCGCGTGGCAGCGCGCGGCGTAGGAGCGCAGCGAGGCGAGGGCGAGGCTGCTCGCGGGCGCGGGCGCGGGCGCGGCCGGAGCATCGCGGAGCATCGCCTCGATCCGGCCGAGCTCCACGCGCTCGGCCGCGAGCTCGGCCTCTCTTAGGTGCTCGTAGGTGCGCTGCCACGCCGGCTCGTGCCGACGGTCGCCGCCCGCCGCCCGCCGCAGCGCGCGGAGCTCCTCGACGCGAGCGTGCACGGGCGCCGCCGCCTCGAGCACGCAGGCGAGCAGCTCGGGCTCCCAGCTGGCCCCGCGCTCGGCCAGCCACAGCGCCCCGAGCAGCACGTCCACGTCGAGACCGTGCTCGTCCTGGAGCCGCAGGCACAGCGGAGCCACGCCGTCGCGGGCGTAGGCACGCACGGCGAAGGTCCACACCGATTCGAAGGTGGGCTCGGACACGGCTCGGGGCTCGTCCCGCCGACCATGCCACGCTCGACCGCCTCGGTCAGGAATTCGGTCACCTCGTGAGGATGCTCTCGGTCATTCATTGATCGCGTTGGGCCCTCGATCGCGACCATCGGGGCGAGCGAGATGGCGAGCCCCCTTCCCTCGGCCTGGCGACGACGCCGGGCGCAGCCCCTCGACGAGGCCCGGTTGATCGACCGGGTGCTCGGCGACGACGACGACGCGGCGCGGCGCGGCGCCTGCTCGAGCACGTGGGGCCGGCGGTGCTGCGGACGGTGCGGGGCGTGATCGGAGCCGACGATCCCGAGGTGGACGACCTGGTGCGCACCAGCGCCGGCGTGCTCGGCAAGGTCGGGACCGGTGGCACTCTTGGGCGCCGGCCTGAGCATCGACTTCCCCAACGGCACCCTCCTGAGCTTCGAGGTGGAGACGGCGGTCGCCTACCTGCCCACCGATCGCATCGCCGCGCGGCTGTCGGGGTCGGTGGTGCTCGGCTGGCGCTTCGGTGATCGACGACGATGGCGAGCCGCGGCGGTGGTGGGCGCGGGAGGGCTGGCCTATGCTCCCGGGCATGAGGCGAAGCGTGGGCCTGGGGCTGCTGGTGCTGTTGGGGTGTGGTGACGACGGAGCGGCGGCCACCGACGCCTCCACGGGCGACACGGGCACGGGCACCTCGCCCGCGCCCACCTCCACCGTGGGACCCGACGACACCGGGATGTCCCCGGACGGCTCGAGCGGTGGCGTCTCCACCGGTGATGCCACCGGGGTCGACTCCACCGGCGACTCGACCGGTGGGGGCGACGACGGGCCGAACGTGGACGTCAGTGATCCGCAGCTCTACGAGTTCGTGCTCGATCCGGTCGAGCTCGATCCCAGCGTGGTGAGCAACCTCGAGCTGCAGTTCGCCCATCTCGACACCCGCGCCGAGCCGCTCGGCAAGCTGGTGATGTTCCTCCCCGGCTTCACCAACACCCCGGGCAACTGGCGCAACCACTCGATCCAGCTCGCCGGCCACGGCTTCCACGTGATCATTCCCGACTACGCCAACGACTGGGACTGCGGCGGCATGGGCGGGAGCTGCAGCGAGGATGCTCGCTGGGAGGCGCTGGTGGGCGAGGACGTCTCGACCCTCATCGACATCAGCCGGGCCGACAGCGCCGAGGGGCGGGTGGTCACCATCCTGCGCCACCTCGAGCAGATCCACCCCGGCGGCGACTGGGGCTACTACATCGACGACGACGACACGCTGCGGGGCGAGGACCTGATCATCGCCGGCATCTCCCACGGGGCCTCCAGCACGGGTCTCTATGCCTCGCGGCGCCTCACCCATCGCGCCGTGATGCACTCGGGCGCCTGGTGGAACGTGCCGCCCGATCCCGCCACTCCCATCGACGCCTTCTACGGCCTGTCGCACGTCGACGACGACCAGCACCAGGGCCACCTCGACACCTGGGAGGCGATGGGCCTGCCGGGCGTGCCCACGGTCATCGAGGACGGGCCGCCGCCCTACGGGGGCTCGCATCGGCTGGTCGCCACCACGCCCAACGGCTATCCGCACTGCTCGGTCTGCGTCAGCCCCGACTCGCCGATGGACGGCGACGGCTACGTCTTCGATCCGGCCTGGCGCTACATGTACGGCGCTCCGCAGCTCCCGTAGGCGTCGCGTGCTCTCGTCACGGTGGTCGGTGTTGCCCGTGACCCGATCGTGACGGGGCTCGTCGACGCTGCCCTTCGCTCTGGTCTGCGTGCCCGCCAGGACTCGGTGAGAGGGTAGGAGCGTCGAGTCGATCGAGCTGGACCGTTCGGGCCAGGCGAGAGCGAGCCCGCGATGGCGAAGCTGCGCTCGTGCGTCGGTCGATGTCCCCGCTATCATGGAGGCTCCTTCCCCCAGGACACGATGAGCCACGAAACCAAGCCCGAGGATCCCGTCGAGGTCGTCGAGCTCCCGCTGGAGCTCGGACCCATCACCACTCCGCGTACGGGCCGACTGGTGGGCCACAACGAGCAGGGGCGCCTGCTCGTCGACTACGCCGGCAACCCATTCGGCCCCTTGCGTGCTCGTACGACCGTGGTGCTCGCACCCGACGAGCTGCGGCGCGCGGTCGAGGAGCAGTGCGCGGTGCTGCTGCTGTTCGAAGAGGGCGACCCGGGACGGCCGATCGTGGTGGGCCTGCTGCGCGACGAGGTCCCGGTCACGTCTCCCGTACCGGTCGAGGTGGAGGCCGATGGTCGCCGCGTGGAGGTGGAAGCCGCCGACGAGCTGGTGCTGCGCTGCGGCGCGGCCAGCCTGGTGCTCCGCCGCAACGGTCGCGTGATCATCCGCGGTACCTACGTGGAGACGCGCTCCAAGGGCGTCAACCGCATCAAGGGCGGCTCGGTCCTCATCAACTGAGTCGACGGACGATGCTGGGCGAGGAGCAGATCCTCTGGGACGTGGTCGAGGAGCACCTCGACGAGGCGGAGTTCCTGGTAGAGCAGTGGCAGAGCGCGCGACGCTCCGCGAGCTACACCCTGGCGGAGATCGTGGCGGGGCCCGAGGCGCGCCTGGAGGCGCACGTGGATGGCTTGCAGAGCAGCGGCCCGCTGGCGCTCGAGCGCGTCGCGTGGCCGGTGCTCGAGGACGGTGCCGAGCCGCCCGAGCGGGTGGCCGCGGCGGCCCTGGCCCTGCTCGACGGCGGTGACCTCCGGGTGCTGGAGGTGCTCGACGCGCTGGGAGCCGACCAGGCGCGCGAGGTGGAGCGGGGAGGGAGCGGCGCGCGGCTCGAGGTCCTCGCGCCCCCGGAGCCGCCGGAGCCCATCGAGGACGTCGACGACGGACTGCCGCCCGAGTGGGTCGCGTCCACGCCCGAGCAGCGAGCACAGCGACGTGAGGCCGATCTGGAGGACATCGAGCAGCAGCTCGCGATGGTCGACGACGACGACGAGCGTGCGCGGCTGCAAGGCCTGCGATTGGTGCTGGCGGAGGAGGCCTCCGCGGATGCCGAGGAGCTCGCGGAGCCGGAGGTCGAGGTCGAGGCCGACGGCGGGGCTGCGATCGAGGCCGAGCCCGAGCCCGATCCTCGCATCGAAGGTCTCGCGCTGGCGCTGGCGCTGGCGAGTCACCCGCAGCTCGACGACCAGCTCCGGGCGCGCGCGGCTAAGGCCGACGGGCCATCGCTCGCGTTGCTGCTGGGTGTCTGCGCCGATCGGGGCCTGCATCCCGGCCCTGCGCTCGAGCGGGGGCTGCTGCACGACGAGCCTGCCGTGGTCCAGGCCGCGTTGCGGGCCGCGGCGTTCGGCGAGCGCACGCGACTGCTCGCGGCGGTGGAGACCCACCTTTTGCACCGCTCACCCGCGGTTCGTCTCGCCGCGCTGGACACCGCCATCCTCTGGGGCTCGCGAGCGGCGTGGGAGCTGATCGGGCGGGCCTACGGGGCCCCCAACGCGGGCCCGGTGCGGGTGTGGATCGCCTGTCTCGGCGACGATCGGCACGCCCAGGCCCTGGTGCCCTTGCTCGATGACGAGGCCCTGCGGCACGACGTGCTCTGGGCGCTCGGGTTCTCGGGGCGTGTGCCCGCGGTGGAGGCGTGCCTGCGCTGGCTCGACGACGACGACCAGACCACGCGCAGGCTCGCGGGCGAGGCGGTGGCCGCGATCGTGGGGCTCGACCCCGAGGACGACACGCTGTGGGAGCAGGACGGAGGCACCGACCTGCTCTCGCGTGGGATCGAGGGTGACGGGCCCGAGGAGGACGAGGACGAGCTCGATGCCGACCTGCGGGAGGCTCCCGAGGACGAGCTGCCGCTGCCGAACGCCGAGGCGATCCGCGAGCGCTGGGGTCGGCTGCGCGGCGGGTTCGTGGCGGGGCAGCGGTACATCCTGGGCAAGCCGGTCGGCCGCGAGGGGCTCGGGTGGGCGCTGCCCATGCTGTCGTGCCGCCGAGTGGACGTGGTGGCGCGCGAGCTGGTGGCACGCTCGCACGGCGTGGGGCGCTGGCCCGAGCGGGTCCTGGCGAGGCGACACCAGCGGGACGCCGAGGCGCTGGCGGAGCTGGGACGGCAGGCGGGCTCGATCCACGGGGATCGACGCTGAGGGGTGGACGGTGCACTCGGCACCACGAGCGGTGGTGCTCGCGATCCCTTGGCTACCCTCACGGGCTGCAGGCGGCGGGCATGAGTGGGAGACGAGCCACGCCGAGCAGAGACAATCCGACCGTAGGCGTATGACCCAAAGGATCCGGTTCCTCGGGAGAATTCGTGAGCCGAGGGCCGTGCTACGCGGCCGAGGCTTCGGCTCGCCGGGTGATGGGGGGCGGGAGCGGGTCGGACTCGAGCCCGTCGGCGATGGCCGGGACGAGCTCTGCGCGAGCCTGGGGCAGGAGCCAGCGAGCGGGGCCTTCGCTTCGCCGAGCGAGTGATGACCGTGGTGCACACTGCCCGCAAGCAAGGCAAGGACGTGCTCGACTTCCTCGTGCAGTGCTGCACCGCGCACGCTCGGGGCACGACGCTTCCGCCGCTGCTGGGTCTCGCTACCGCACGATGAGCTCCATGCTCACGAGGCCGACGCGGTCTTGCGACCCACGGTCGGGAAGTACCGTGTGTGGTTGCGCTGCCCCACGCTTCGGACCCGGCCCTGCTGCCTGAGCCCCGACATCGGTCGCTGCAAGGCCTGCACCGTCATCTGTAGCTCGGCCGCGAACGTGGTGAGCGACTCGCCAGGGCGAGCCCGCACCAGCTGGCACAACGTAAACCCGTGGCCGAGTACCTCCCGGGCTGGAGCCCACAGCGGGATCGGTCTGGTGTAGCGCCGAGGACATGGGCAAGAGGCACAAGCACAGACCGAGAGACGAGTGGAAGAGCTGGGTGGACATGTGGCGTGTGAGCGGGCTGGATCGCGCGGCGTTCGCGAGGAAGCACGGTCTGAGCTACAGCGGCTTGTTCCGGTGGTCGCAGATCTTCGGGGAGAAGGCCGACATGGCGGTCGGCTTCACCGAGGTGCGCGTTCGGGAGGCGAGCCCGGGCGCGCCGCTCGAGGCTGGCGTGATCGAGATCGTTGGGTGCTCGGGCTGGACCGTTCGCGTGACTGGTGCCGTGGATGTCGAGCGACTCCGCGATGTGCTCGAGGTGGTGAGCTCATGCTGACGCTGCCGTCGGGAGCCCGGATGTTCATGGCCACGCAGCCCGTGGATCTGCGGCGGAGCTACGACGGCCTGTGTGCCATCGTCGAGGGAACCTTCGGACGCTCGGCTCGCTCGGGGGACCTCTTCGTCAGCGATTTGTCGTCACGATCTGCGAGTCGTGCTACGGCGCCCAAGTCGACGACGGCGTCCACCTCGGTCGTCGTCTCGCCGTGCTCAGGTCGATGCCTTCGAGCAGCAGCGCGAGCTCGACCGCCTCGAGCTCGACCACGCCGTCCTTGGCGTGTGGCAGCACGAAGCTGCCTCGCTCGAGCCGCTTGGCCACCAGGCAGTAGCCGTTTCGGTCCCAGTAGATCGCCTTCATTATGTTCTTCCGAGCGTTGAAGAACACGTACAAGTGGCCTGACATCGGGTCCTGGCGCACGACGCCGAGCGTGAGCGCGACCAAGCCCCGGAACGACTTCCTCATGTCGGTCGCTCCGGTCGCGACAAACACCCGCATCGTCGGCGGCAGGCTCAGCACCGCCGCCCCTCCACCGCATCGAGCAACCGCGCGAGCACGTCGGGATCGACGTCGACCGGCGTCGCCACGATGCGACCGTTGCCCAGCAGGATCTCGACCCGACCCTGAGTCAGCGAAGCCGTGGTCAGCGGAGTCGCTGGCGATCGCACCGCCAGCTCCACGAAGCCCACCTCGGTCTTCTTCGCCTTCGTCTCGCCCAGCCGCTTGCGCCACCACCACAGCCGCTTCGAGTCGATGCCGCGCCGCTTCGCGAAGGCGTGGTCGCTCAGGCCGCTACGCTCGACCTCGTCCAGCAACGACGCAGCGTGCTCGGGCGTCCACCTCGGGTTGTACTTCGATGAGCGTCTGGCCATGGACGCCCAGCGTCAGCCGGGTCTGCCACGCCTCGCAATCCGGGGTTCACCGGGCAGATACTCCGCACGTCCGGATCTGTGGGAGCCCGGGGGGAGCAATCTCCCCGGGCGACCCGACTGGAGGGTCGATTTTCCTCGGCCACCTCGACCTCGATCTCGGAGGTCGCCCACCCCCTGATCACCTTAGGCGAGCTGGGGGTGATCAGTGCTGGCGGTCCTTGACACGTTCTTGTACTCTGTAGTGGGCGAGCCGGCCCGGCACTGGGAGCCGCCGGGCCCCGGGCCGTTCGCTGCTCGGAACTCGGAAGACCTCAAATGCAGAGGGTTCCAATGTCCAGACCTGGCAGTCCCCAGAATTCGTGCCGATGCCATCGCACCCCCACCCGTGCAATGTGACTCGTCCCCGCGTCCGCAAGGACTCGCTCAATCTGCTCCACCCTCGACCTTGGGACTCGCTCGTCGACGAGCAATAGAATGCCAGTGCTCGATGCCAGTTCATGCTCCTCCCACCAAGAACGAGCGGTCGTGGGAAACCAATCAGTGTCGACATTCAGGGGGGGGACCATGCTGCCCGGTGATGAGAACACCTGGCCATCCGCTGCAACCACGACCCAGTCAAACCCCGTTATGTCTCCTGACCGTCCCCAGCGCTCCAACGTCGCGAGCATTGTCTCCCGAGTACAATCCTCGGATGTTGTGGGTGTCAGGAGTCTCGGAGACGGGACCGGCATCGATGTGTCGGCCCATTTTCCCCGTATCTCGACACCTGTTCGTAGCCAATTCGTCCCGATCAAGAGAGTGCCGACCACGACGATGGTAGCTACGGCACGCGGGATGACGCCATTTATGTCTCGCTCTCGGCGAGACCATGTTTTCCAACATAGCCAAAAAATGAGTGGTGCAATCGTTGCGCCACCTGCCATCGTGAACCACGACTCCGACATCTGCTGGCCGCGAAGCGTCAGCAAGTCCGTGAGGACCGTCGGTGCGATAATCCACAGCGCGATCATTTCCATTCGGGTTGCATTCGAGTTCTGAGGGCGAAGTCGTCGTATGAAGATGAAACAGGCAACCAGCAAGAGCGATGATGAGCCGATCCAGTTTCGTGATTGAGTCGTCACGTGGAGCATGAACTCGGATGTCATGTTTCCTGGGCCGACCATCACCCACTGGCCGTCGAGAAGCTCATTCTGAGCATTCCACAGTTGCACCGCGTCGTATGCTAGACGAAGACACAACATGCCCATCAGCATGGCGACAAAGAACGCTCCTATCATCTCCTTCCGGTGTGAGATCATCGTTGCCGTCCTGTCTACGGAATAGCCGCGCTGAAGAGCATGAGTCGGATCAGCGCGCTCAAGCTGAGCGCGGAAAGAAGTGCCGCCTCAAGAACGATGTGCCATGAAGAGCTTTGGTGCTTCAAGTGACCCCCAGCCTACCTGCTGAGCGCCCGGCGCCCAGCAGCGTTGATCCCGCCCTTTAGAATATGTTGGGTCGCGTCCCCTTCCACGAAGTCACGAAGCCCAAGCTTCACCTGCGGCCCTGATTGAGCGATTTTGAAGAACCCATCTCGTACTTCGTGGAGCACCTGGCTGGCAACTCCCGTAACTCTCATCTTGTCGAGTTGTCCGCCTGTGAGAATGATCTCCTGAATGGCCCCTTCTCGCTGCTCCGGTGTCCAGCGTCCAAGTGCTTCTTCAGCGAATGGCCCAGAAAGGGAACTGGGATCCGCCAAACCAGCCAACGCAACCGTCATTATTGCAAACTCAGCAGCCTCTGAGGCCGGCGCTGGCTTGAATAGCTTCGGCTTATTGCCTTCGGCTGTGGCTTTGAACCTCGCCGCAGCTGGACTGAAGGACGCGAGAATATCCACCTGTCGGGATTGAGGGTCGCTGCTGGCTCCGAGGGTACGAAGCACATGGAGTTCGATTGCTAGATGGATGCCTTCGCCCGTGAGCCCCTTGTCGCCACCGGCCTTTCCCTTCTTTGGCTGATCAAGGTGCGCAAATTCGTGAATGAGAACGGCAGCAAGATGCTGATCAAATTCCCGCCCGCGTCGATCCATCAGAACGCTTGAGAGCTGCAAGTCGTTTCTAACAAAGGGAAGCGGAACTGGTTGGATATTCGCTTGCTCGCCTTCCTCTGGCATTCCGATGCGCTCGGGCGTGGTTCTCGTACGTAGCTTGGTCACGATTCGGATCGCAGTTGTTTCGTCGACTACGTTGCGAAGCTCGGGAATGCCGGCCCGAATACGTTCCTTCTCCTCATCGGAGAATCCACTCGACTCCGCGACGAAGAGTTCCGCTTCTCGCTCCAATGTCTGCTCTGGGACCGATTCCGCGGCTCTTTGAACGCTGTCCTCGATGTTGCCCGGCATTGGAGGCGAGAATCCGGAGGGATCACGTAGGAGGACTGGGCTGTCACGAGAATACGTGTACCGTCCTGGACCATCCACCAATCCAGCGGGATCGGCCGCCGTCCACCGCCCCAGCCAACTCGCGTAGTACCGCACGCCATGGTGGCCGAGGCCGGTCTCCTCGTCGCGTTCCTGACCCGTGTAGCGGTAACGGCTGACGCTGACGTCCACCGCGCTGTTGGCTGCGCGGTACGCGGAGGTGCCGTAAGGATGGAACTCCTCGTAGGAGATGAGGTGCCCCGTCTCGTCGAGCTCCATCCCCACCGAGCCGAGGTGGTTGCCGTACTGGTAACGCGACGTCGTCGCGGGGGTGGGCACCACATCGCCGTCGTCGACCGTCTTGGTCTCGACCATGCAGATGCGGCTGGCGTCGTCGGCGATGTGCAGCGTCTGCCGCTCGAGCCGGAGCTCACCGCTGACCCGCTCGCGGTAGACCTCGTAGGCGCCGACGTACACTCGCTCGTAGGTCGAGGTCCCCGTCTGGTTGACGCGGATCTTCCTCACCCGGTTGCCCGCCGAGTCGTACAGGAACCACACCGTCCCGCCCCCACCGAGGTCGGCGGAGCGCATGCGGTCGGCGTGGTCCCAGTCGACCGCGGCGAGGTGGGGCATGGCCGTCATGCTGCCGTGGGCATTGTAGGCGTAGGCGTGGCCGTACGCACCCGGGGCATCCCCGGGGGCGCTGGTGGCAAGCAGGCGGTTCCCGGATGCGGCGATGCCGTAGTGCCGGGTCCAGTTGCCGCCGCTGGCCAGGTGCTGCATCTGGAGGAGGTTTCCGACCAAGTCGTAGACGTAGCGCTCGGTGTAGGCCCGCAGGCCGGTCGGGTCATCGGGCGTGGCCCGGGGCACGAAGTCGTCGGCGGCGGGCTGGCCTTGACTCCCGTGCTCGCGGCCTTCGGCCTCGATGAGTCGATAGCGGGCGTCGTAGACGAAGCGCTGGTCGGCCGAGACGGCGGCGTTGCTGGTGAAGACCAAGGGCTGGGCGAGGTCGCGGATCTCCGTGACGTTGCCGACGGGGTCGTAGGTGTAGCGCAGGTCCTGGTGGGTCGTGGCGCCCGCGGTGGTGTGTAGGCGGCTGAGCCTATAGGTCTGCGGCTCGTACTCGTACTCGGTCTGGGTGCCGTTGCCGTAGGCGATTCGCTGGCGCTGACCCTTGGCGTCGTACTCGAGGGTGGTGACGAAGTTGGTAGGCGTCACGACCCCGCGGACGTTGGCGGAGACGGTGAGGATCTTGCCGCCATCATCGTAGCCGAGCTGCACCACCGAGGCGTCGGGAATCGTTTGGGTCGTGGGGCGGCCGAGGGCGTCGAAGGCCGCCGTGGTGGTGAAGACCTCGTTCTCGAGCAGGGGGTCACCGGCCGTGTCGAGGTCGGCGGTGGTGACCAGACCATCGAGGGCGTTCCATTCGGGCGTGGTGTCATAGGCGATGGTGAGGCGCCGAGACTGCGAGACGAGGTTGCCCGCGAAGTCGAAGGCGTCGCTTTGCTGCAGCCCCGCACCGTCGTAGACGCGAACGGCACGGCCGCGGAGATTTTGGGTCTCGGGACTCGGGACGTCCTCGCCGTAAACGATGCGCGTGGCGGTGAAGCTGCTGCCATCGGGGCGGGTCACCACGGTCCGCACCGGACGGCGTGCCGCGTCGACGTGCAGCGTGGTGGTGAAGCCGCGGCTGTTCCACGAGCGCAGCGCTGCCCCCATCACGTCTCGCAGCACGCGGCGCTCACCCGCATCCTCGCTGTGCACGCGCAGCGCCTGCTGGAGCATCCCGTGCTCGCGGGTCTCCGCGGTGTTGCCCCGGGCGTCGGTCACCTCGGTGACGTTGCCAACGAGGTCGAGCACGAGGCGGGTCTGCGCGAACACGTCGGCCCCCAGCTCATCCCGGTCGTGGTCGACGTGTAG
Organism: Myxococcales bacterium; assembly: GCA_020633315.1. Classification (GTDB taxonomy): domain Bacteria; phylum Myxococcota_A; class Polyangia; order Nannocystales; family Nannocystaceae; genus Paraliomyxa. The sequence continues at coordinate 635,945 of JACKDV010000002.1, read as the reverse complement.
GAACGGCCGGCCAAGCGCGTCGAGGTGAGTGACGCTGGGGGTGCTCTCGTGGGCCGCGGCAAGCTCGGCTGCCCGCCGCTGGGGGTCTCCTACCGGAAGCGCCACGCGCTCGGTGTGCCAGGAGGTGCCGAGCACAGCGTCGTTGCGGTCGAACCTCCGCTCGACCCACGGCGTGAATTCCACCCGAGACTCCGTGCCGTCGGGCCACTGCGTCCGTACCACCCGGCCCAGCGGGTCGTAGTGCAGCGTGGGCGTGACTCCCTGCTCGCGCAGCTCGGCTTCGGCCTCGAAGGCCTCGGTGCTCGAGAAGTACGGCTCGTATTGCCGTACGGGGTTGCCCTTGTTGTCGAGCACGACGCGACCCGAGCCCACCCAGCGTGGGTCGGCAGGGGCGAGCACGGGTTGGCCGGAGCCGTCGAGCACCAGCTCATCGTTGGCGTCGCGCTGAGGCGCCAGGCCCGGGGCGGCGCGGGCCTTCTCGAGGAGCACGCCGCCGAAGCCATCGCTGTAGGTGTACGCGTGCAGCCACCGTGTAGCCGGGTCGCCGTGGGTCTCCCGGCTCTGCACGTGCGCCACTACGGGCTCGCCTCGGTCGACCCAGGCGAATGGGTCGTAGTCCAGCATGGTGGTCGGGTCGGACTCGGTGTCGCCCTCGCCGGCCCCCTCCTTGCCCATCACCGCCGTCCACACCACCATGCCTCGGACATCGAAACCCACCGCAGTCCGGTTGCCGTTGGGGTCGGTGAGGCGCCACGGGCTGAGCACGCGGTAGTCGTAGGCTGCGGTGACGACGTTGCCCACAGGGTCGGTCACCGACGTCACGAACAGCCCATATGGGTCCCACGACAGCGTAGTCGTGCCACCGAAGGGGTCGGTCACGGAGGTCGGCTGGTAGAACCGGCTCGGGTCGAGGCTCTGGTGCGGTGAGCGAGCCCACCACATCGCGTCCTCGGCCACGTAGCCCACGTCCCCGAGCAGCGCAGCGTCCACGTCGGTGCCGTAGCTGGCCTGCACCTGCCCGTTGCTGAGCGCCGCGGCCCGTACCTCGTGAACCAGCCCACGGGTGCCGCACTGGCCCAGCGGCAGTGGGCCGCTGAGGTCATCGGCCCTGTACAGGGTGCGACTGAGGCTCAGGCGGCGCAGGTGCACGGCGCCCGCAGGCGGGGCGGCGTCCTGCTCGGGCGGGACGACCACCGCGGCCTCGAGCGCGGAGCGCAGCGCCTCGGGCTGCACGGGCGGCCGCGAGGCCCCCGAGACGTCCTCGAGCAACGCCGGAAGGCCCAGCGCCTCGAAGCTCTTCGACTCCACGGGAAGCCCCGCTCGGTACACGTCGGGCTGCCCTGCCACGTCGTCGACCGCGGCGAAATCGGCCTCGGCGACCACGACGGTGCGCACGCCCTGCTCGGGGTGCTCGGGCACTCGCCGCGGGTACCCCACGCTCGCCGAGCGGGTGACGTTGCCGTAGGCGTCCACGTCGAGCACTAGGACGTGACCCACCCTCGGGTTGTCGGGGTCTCGCTCGTAGTGAAACGTCAGCGTCTGGCCGTCGTAGGCGAAGACCACCGCATGCTGCCCCTGCCCCTTGGGCTGCTCGAGCTGCACCGCGTGGGTACTCTCAGCGACGGTGTACGGATGACCCTCGGCCTCGCTGCCATCGAGCGCGTAGACCTCCTGCCGTAGCACTCGCCCTCGCAGAGCCCGCGCCGCCTCGAGCGTCTCGTCAGCGCTCAACCCCGCAGGCAGCACTGTGTCGGGCAGTCGCCACGCCTGCGCGTCGCCGTCCCAGTACTCAGCCGCGTGCTGCTGCGCCAGCTCTCCGTGCCCCACGTAGGTCCCCGTGTGGAACCACGTCTTGGTGAGCACGGGCGGCTGGTGAAGCTCCGCCTCGAGCCCGGGTAGCTCGTACTGACCCTCACCAGAGAAGTCCTCGAGCGCCTCGGTGTCCCAGCGCTCCACGTAGCCGAAGCCCCGAAACTCACGCTCGACCCCGTCGTAGCACCCGTGATGATAGGCGTACCGCTGCGAGAAACGCCGCCGCGCCGCCTGGTCGTGGTGCTCGATGCGGGTAACCACCTGCACGGGAAACGGAAGCCGGGTGACCCACGACCGGCCCGCCGCGCGGTCGCGCAGCGCCTGTCGGGCGCTCGACTCGTAGGAAAGCCGCACCACGCCACCCTGACCGTTGTCGACCTCGGTAAGCAGGTGCGGTTTTGCGGGCAGGAGCTGGAGGTACAGCAGGTGATGCGGCTTGGCCCAGTCCCCCTCGGTCGACCACAGAAGGCCCGCCGTCCCGTCGCCGAACAGGTCGACCACTTCGACCGCGGTCACGTGGCTGATGCCCGGAAACGGTCGCAGGGGCATCGGAGCCGAGAGCCGCGTGCCCGACTGGTTGAGCCACGCCGTCGCCCCCCGGCCGTGCACCACGATGATGTCCGTGGTGCCGCTGCCGTCGAGATCGCCCAGTCGCACCCGCCGAGGATCGAAACCGTCGGCACCGCAGAAGTCAGGGCTCCCGCCCATGGTGATCCGCCGCCCGAACTTCCCGTGCCCGAGGTTGGGCCAGTAGGCGACCCCTCCCGCGCTGATCCTCACCACGTCGGACAGACCGTCGCCGCTCATGTCGGCGAAGACCACCAGCTCGTGAGGGCTGTGCCACACCACGGCTGGCCCGCTGCGCTCATCAGTGGGCTGAGGCAGGAGGCGCGGCCCACCGAAGCCCTCGCGGCCTTCGTTGGGGTACCAGACCAACCCGTCGTCGCGGAGCACCAGGAGGTCGGGCATGCCGCTGCCGTCGAGGTCCACGCGCTTGACCTCGGGGGCACCGCGGTCGAGGTTGGGGATGCGGGAGAACGAGCGCAGCCCGGTGAACCCACCGTCGGCGGTACGGGCGTAGTAGCCTCGCTCGATGACCATCTCGAGCATGCCGTCGGCGTCGACGTCGACCAGCTGGGCGCTCTGGCCGAGCTTTGAAACGGTGGGCTGGGACGACAGTGGCACCGCGGGAGCGAAGCGACCATCCCCACGAGGACGCTTGTAGACCAGCACATCACCTTGCTGGCTGACGATGCCGGGCAGGCCGTCACCGTGCAGGTCGGCCAGGCGGAATTCTCCGCCGTCGACCCCTCGGGGAAGGTCTCGCAGGCTCCGTTCGTCGAGCTCGTGCAGCACGGGACGCAACGTCGCCTTGCTGTACGAGAGCTGAAGCGGCGGCAGGTCGGCCACCACGTAGCCACCCGTGCCCGGGTCGCGCTCGTACGACTGCTGCGTGACCGTGACGAGCTTGGCCAGGTGCTCGGTGTCGTCGTAGCTGAGGTCGGTCGAGCGCACCAGCGTGGGCTCGGCGTGGAGCTCGGGCAAGTGATGGAACATCAGCACGCGCTGGCACAGACGACGGGTCCGAATGTCGAAACCCGCGCGGAAGCTCGAGAATGCGTCGGCTCGCACCGGCCAGTCCCGCTCCTCGGCCGGGGTGGCGAAGACCTGGTTGCCGACCTCGTGCCCGTACTCGCCATAGTCGAAGATCACCTCGAAGAGGAAGCCGTCGGCAACGAACGGCTGTGCGTTGCCGTAGCGGACGCGCCGAAGGTACCTACCGGCGCTCGGCGTCCGGTTGCGCTCGGCGACCTCGTCGACCTGCGGCACCGAGGCGTCCTCGGCCTTGTACTCGTACAGCGTGATGTGCCCGAGGTCGTCCTCGGTCCGCTGGAACAGCCACGAGAACACCCGTGCCGGATCTTCGGGGTCGGCGACTCGCCCGGTCTCATCCTGGCCATACAGCGCCGTCGCACCGCTGGGCGACATCACCCGCCAGTGGGTCGCGCCATCGGTGGTGCTCACCCACCGCTCGATCCTCGCAAACCCGGCCTCGACGCGCGGACGATAGGGGTAGACGTTGAATCCCGCTCGGGCCCTCACCACTCGCTGCCCCGCATCATCGCGCACGGGCACCAGGTCCTCGGCCCCCGCGAGCACGAAGACGTCGGATTCGGTCGCATCCTGGTACTTCGGCAGCCCCTTGTCCGTCTTGCGGGTGATGCTCGGCACCGACAGCGACCACCCCAGTCCGAAGGGACCGTTGCCCCCGCCGGAGCTGTACGACAGTGACAGCCCGGGCACCCGCCCGTCTCGACCCGGCGAGACCGGCAGGGCGATCCCATAGCTCGCCGACCCGTTGAACGCCTGTGCCTCCACCTTCTCGCCCACGGGGCGGATCGCTCCTCCGCCGCGGGGCAGCTCGACCGAGGGCACCCACTCGCGCTCGGAGCCAGGTAGCTCCATGCCGGTGCCATCGTGAGGCCGCTCGGGCTTCTCGGCCCAAGGATCGGAGGCCAGGCGCCCTCGCTCATCGCGGGGGCGAGCCCACGTGGGCATCTGCCCGATATGGGCGCTCGGGAGTCGTTGCTCGTCGCGCTCCATGACTCCTCCTCCTCAGGTGGACGCGACGTGGTACTGCACGAGCACCCACAGGTCGTGCAGTGCATTGGCATCGGTGATGGTCCCCACGGGCAGCTCGAGCGACCAAGGGAGCGTGCTGGGGTCGATCGGGATGGCAGGGAGATTGGGAGCGACTCCGTTGAAGACCGCCGTGCTCTCTTGCAGACCATCGACCTCGTTGAAGTCGAGGTCGACCGATCCGCCCGGCGTCTGTAGCGGTACCACGCCACCAAGGGACACCGCGGTGGGATCGCCCACGAAGACCATGCGTACCGAGTCCACGATGATCCCTCGCGTGCTTGCCACGAAGGGGAAGCGGCTCGGGACGATGGGGATCGCCAGCGGATCGCCCTCTTGGCCCTCCGCCGGCCGCAACAACCGCTCCCAGCCGGTGGCGAAGTCCTTGGAGGCCGACAGCACCGTGACGAACCCACCATCGGATCCCGCCTCGAGCACAGTCTCGATCGCGGCCTCGACGGCGTTGCCCGCAGCGTCGCGGAACGCTCCCTGCTCGGCCCATGCCGTGTACCGCAGCTCGAGCTCCACGTCGGTGATCGTACGGTAGTCGAACTGACGCACCGAGGGCAGGTCGAGAGACCAAGTGCTGATCGCTCCGGCCCCTTCGAATGGCAGGAACTTCTCGTCGCGGAAAGTCAGCTCGAACACCCCCGCGTCGTCGCGGTTGCGACTGGTGGCGATCGACTGGACCTCCACCCAGCCGTCCTTGAACCTCGTGTCACCAGGATCCGTCCTCTCGTATCCTGGGGCCAGGTTCGTGTCGACCCGTGTGGAGTCCGTCTGTAACGTCAGTGTGGCGCTCACGCTGACCTGCGGCCCCGCCACCGCCGGGATCGACAGACTCACCGCCTTGATCCGCCGGAAGTAGTGCCCCGGATGGTCGAGGTCGAAGACCACCTCGGGCACGCTGAACGAGCACGACCCCGTCTCGCGCAGGTCGTGCAGCGCCGCCGGATCGAGCAGCCGCAGCGAGATCCGCTTGGTCAGCTCGAGCTGACGACGATCGAGGTCGAGCTGCGCGACCTCCATGCGCCGCAGATCCAGCCCCAGCCGCTCGCCCGCGAGCAGGCCCTTGCGAAGGCCATCCCAGTAGACCGGTTCGATGAACGACAGGTCGTCGCGGCCCAGCTCGAAGCAAAGCGCAGCCTCGGCGCGCCGGGCCATGTCGTGGGCCATCGTGTAGGCCTGGAAGCACAGCCCGGAGAGTCTCCCGGCCATCCAGTCGTACAGCTCGTCGTTGGTGAACTTGGTGCGCAGGAAGGTCTCGATCTCCTCACTGTGCCGTACCTGCTGGTCGTGGACGAAGAGCTCCCGCTTGGCCAGGGCCACGCGGATCTCGGCCGCGATGATCTGCTCCTCGATCTGCTTGATCTCCGAACCAGCCTGCTCGGCCTGGAAGGTCCAGTCGTCTTGCCGCCGCTCGTAGCTGGCGAGCGTCGAGGTCAGCTGCGAGCCGTACTGGGCGAGAATGCCCATGATCCCAAGCACGTCGCCCGCGGCCGCCACGGCCGGCCCCACGTTGTTGCCGCCGTAGAGCGCCTTGACCACCGGGATCAAGCCGATGACCCCGAGATCCATGTTGGGGATGAGGTGCAGGAACCCGGCGAGCGCCTTGATCCCCTGAGCCGCGACCTGAAAGCCCGTGGCCGTGCCCCCGAGGACCAGCGAGGTCCTCTCGAGGTCGTTCATCCACTCGCGCGACTCGTAGTACTCCCGCCGTGCCTCGAGCGTGGCCCGCTGGCGTCGAAGCGCCGCTACCTGCGACTGCGCCTCGGCGATCTGATCCTCACGGCTGGCTCGGGTCGCCCGCAGGATCGCCAGCTCGTGGGTCGCCCGCAGCTGGCCGAGCGCCTCGGCGTCGCGCTTCTCGAGCGCGCTGAGCAGCGCCGCGCCCAGGGCCCTGACGTCCCCGAGCAACTCCTGCGCCCGGGCCCGCAGCACAGCGAAGCGATGTCGGGGTGGCGGGGCCTGAAGGCCCGCGATCGCCGAGCCGAGGTCCACGCCCATCGCCCGTGCCCGCACCAGCAAGGCCGGGTCGATCGGCGGCTCGAACAGCCGCAGGGCCCGGCGTACGCCGTCGATGTTCTGGCAGTGTCGGATCTTGAACAGTCGGTCGGCGACCCGATCCCAGTAGGCCAGAAGCTGCTCGTTGGCGGGCAGGCAGAACGCCCACCACACCGTCGGTGGCGTCTGCGCCTGGAAGGACCCGGGACCGTCCCCCGCATCGAGCACGGGCATGGGGTCCTTGGCGGCGACATCACCCAGCGAGACCTGGGCTGCGTTGTTCCACGGCAGCGCCACGTTGGCCGCGGGTACGAAGTCCTCCAGATCGGTCAGGCCGCCCAGGAGGATCGGCAGCGTCAGATCGTCGTAGGTCCGCACCGGAGCGTCGACGGCCGGCAACCGCCGCGGCCGAGGCCCGAGGATCGATGCGGCTAGGAGGTACAGCTGCGTCGCTTCGCCCACCGACTCCATCGTGTCGCGACGGAACAGGCCGTCGGCCCAGTCGATGAGGTTGTCGAGGTACTTGCGGACGATCGCCTTCTGATACGTCCCCGCCCGGACTCGTGCGATCGCATGGGGCGAGAAGGGATCGGCCATCCACGCGAGCAGGCCGTCGAAGAAGCTCTTGACCAGCGGGAGATCGGCATCGAGTCCCTCGTCGGACATCACCGCCTTGATCACGTCGACGGGTCCGCCGGTGGCCTGCTCGTAGAGCGCCTTGACGTTCCAGAATCGCTCGGGGCCGCTGCTCTCTCCCTCCTCGACGCCCTGCAGGGGGTTGAAGACGAAGTGGTACCAGCGCTGGGCCTGCTCGAAGCGCTGGGCCCGACGCAGCCGCTCGGCGATGAGCAACGGGGCGTGCACGAACAGCTCCCAGTTGTAGATGCTGTAGGCCCCGCCGGGGGAGAAGTCGAAGTCGTCGTGTGGAAAGGGCGGCGCGACCGTGTTGGCGTAGGGCTGGTAGGGGCGCTCCGTGTCCGAGGACTCGCTGTCCGGGATGATGACCTGCTCGTCACCGACCTGGCGCCGCAGCGGAGCCGTGGACGAGGCCAGCAGCCCCGGTAGCCCGTAGCGATTGAGCGCCGCGAGCATGCGGCAGGAGTACGGGTGGTGGAAGGGGTCGACCCGGTAGGCCCACTTCTCGAACACGGAGCCTTCGTTGGTCGCGGGCGCGGGGGGCTTCGCTGAGAGCGCGCCATCCAGGGTCATCGGCTGCACGATGTCGGCGGTGGTCTTCGCCACGGCGTAGGCGTCGGCGGTCGGCAGTGGCCCCTCGCCGAGCAGCCCGAGCAGGGCCCCCTTGGTGACGCCACTGCCCTGCGCCTCTTTGCTGCGCAGCTTCATCGCGGCCAGGCCCGGGACGGCGCCGTTCCAAGGGACTGCGCCTCGAAGGGCCGGTGTGGGCTCGGCCGGCGGGGTGCTCGGCGGCTGGATCGGCGAGGCCACCCCACCGACGGCCGACCAGGGGTCGATCTCGTAGGGGATCGCGGGCGGCGACTCGGGCTCGTCGACGGGGCGCTGTATCTCCACCCAGCTCGTCGACGGCACGACGTAGAACGCATGGTCGATGTCATCGAAGACGACGGGCAACCGCCCGCCGTAGAACCGCTGCTGCTTGGCGGTGGTCACCCAGTAGGTGTGCGGGAGCTCCGACAAGACGGTGGTCGGCCGGTAGCTGCCCGTCTCCCAGTCGTAGTGCAGCAGGTTGATGGAGTCGATCATGCTGCTGCTGCTGCGATGGCGTTGGCCATCGAAGCTCGTGCCACCGCTCAGGCCCAAGCCTTTGTAGTGGTAGCCCAGCGTGTCGTGCTGCTCGTCGAAGATGTCTCGGCAGTCGTCGTACCGGTACATCGTGCATGGGTGCAGCGCGTTGTCGTCCACCTCGTGGTAGAGCACGTCGAGGTACAGCGCCCCGTCGGTGCGTTCGTAGGCCGCCAGCACGAAGCCGGAGGGCTCCACGTCGTGGTCCAAGTCCGTCGCGTGCTTCGACAGCATGGACACCTTCTTGGGCGTCCACTGCCTGTCCCGCAGCTCGCTCCACCCCACACGCACGCGGTGTTGGCTGCGCACGGGCTTCTTCTCGTCCTCCTCCTTGGTGGGCGACTCGGTCTCCTGCTGCGGCTCGATCCACATCACGAACAGCCGACGGTTGTGGGCCGCGAGGATCACCTGGTCGCCGGGGATCTCCACTGGCACCGCGACCCACGGCGACCACACGCGGTCGTCGGTCCGGTTGCGGTAGAAGTACTTCGGCGGGAGCCCCCGGGTGCGCCCCAGCACGTGCACGATCTGGTGGCCGTCGCGCGCCTCGGAGAACAGCGCCGGCACCTCGAGGTGCGAGACCTCGTGGAGCTTGCGCAGGTAGGCCTTGTAGCCCGCCTCCACGTGCTCGTCGGTCAGCTCGCCCTGCTGGAGGTGCTGCTCGAGCTCCTCGAAGAAGGGGGTCTTGTCGTCGCGTAGCTCGGGCTCGATCCAGTTCTCGGGGTAGAAGAAGACCTTGCGGTTGGCCTCCCAGGCCCGATAGGTCTTCATCCACGCCCAGCGCTCGGCGGTGGCGGGCGGGAAGACCACGTCGTCCTGCTCGAGGTTCATCAGCACTCGCTGCACGAACAGCTGCACCGCGGAGGTGGCCAGCTTCAGGCGCGAGGTGAGCATGCAGGCGTCCATCTGGGGGTCGACCAGGACGTGGTCGTACAGGGCGGTGTCGTCGGAAAAGTCGCCGCGGCCGAGGAGGAGGGCGACCAGGGCGTCACGACGTGCGACGCGGAGGCGGTCGGCGATGGGCGTCATCACCTTGGGCCAGGTGGCGTCGTCGTAGCGGGCCTTGAGTGCGGATTGCAGGGCATCGGCGATGGCCGGGGTGGGCCGGGGCCGGACCCACTGTGTCAGCGAGGACGCGCGGACGCCCGTGCGGCGGACCAGCTCGACGATCTGGTGCAGGGCGGCGAGCGTCTCGGGGTCGCGCAGGTCGGCGGGGGTGGACAGCGCCAGGATGCCCGGGCCCATCGCATACTCGAGGTCGGCGGCATCCCAGCCCGAGTGCTCGGCGAGCACGACCGCGGCGTCGGCAAGGCTGATGGCCTGCGTGGCCTCCGACCATGCGGCGGTGCCGGTGTCGAATTCCTGTTGGAGCCGCTGCCCCAGTACCACGCGACGCAGCCCCGCCATGTGCGGGAGGGGATCGGACCCATCATCGGTCAGCGGTAGTGCGTCGAGGTCGAGCATCGGCCCCGCCGCGTGATCGCCGAAGAACCACTCCAGGTCGCTCGTGGCAATGCCGAGCGAACGGATCACCACGGTGGCGACGTGCAGACGGCGGACCCCGTCGCGCTGGGCGGGCTGCACCTGACCATCGTCGAGGAACGCTGCGTCGTGCAGCACGTCGTGCAGCACCGTGCCGCCCTCGTGCAGGATCGAGGACAGCAACAGCGTCATGGCATCGGCAGGCAGGCCCTGCGCCGCTGCCATCGTCTGCACCAGCGCCTCGTCCCGAAGGGCCGGCAGATCCTCGGCCCTAAGCTCATCACTGATGGCCTGGAGCGCCGTCCACAACGTGCCGAGGATCCGGTCGATCGTCTCGTCGGACAGATCGAGATCGGAGCCCTCCGCGACGCGGCGGCGAGCGATGGCCTCGAGCACCTCGGTGCTCAGGCCCGCACCGTGCAGCCGCTCCACCACCTCGAGGAACGCCGCCGTGTCGGCCGGCGACGCGAAGGGGTCGACGTCCGCCAAGCCGCGCAGCGTGACCAGCTCGGCCACGGGCAGCTTCATGGCCCTCGCGAGCACCGTGGTCCGCGTCAGCGTCGACAAGGTGCCGAGCGACAGCTGGGCTCCCGCGGGCAAGACCTGATCGAGAAGCACCTGCAACTCCGCGTCGCTCAGCGACAGCGCCGCTCGAATCGTGGGGTGGTGCTCCTCGCCCAGCGGGTCCCCTGCTGCCAGCGCAGCCATCGTGAAGTCGCCGTCGAGCTGGGGCGTGACCGTGCGGCTCTGAAAGCGTGCCGTGTAGGGCGACGGCGAGCCCTCGTAGTCCCTCGTATCCAGGTCGGCCCACAGCACCAGAAGCGAGGTCACCGGGCGACCCAGCGATCTCGACAGCGCATGGGCATCGGCCAGATGCCCCAGCGTGGTGGCGTCGAAGCTCCCCGGCAGCATCCGCAGCGCCCGGTCGAGCTCGACGGACGAGTGGCCCGTGGCTCGCTCCAGACGGACGAAGCGCTGGAGCCGGTCGAGCGTGGCCTCGTCCAGGCCGTCGATCTTCGCGTCGTCGAGATCGCAGCTCGGCTCGTCGAAGCTCACCTCCATGCTCTGGGTGGGGTCGACGATGTCGAGCGCGAGGCGCTCTTGCAGCCCGTCGAAGCTCAGGCCTGAGCGGTCGAGGAGCTGGCCCACGTCCCCGGACAGCGTCGTCACCCACGAGGGCCCGCTCATCCCCCATGCATCGGCGGCGGGAGTGAGAGGGATCGAGGTGATGTCGTAGGCCGTGCCGCCGCTGACGATCTGCAGCATGGCCGGGCCCATGCCAAGCGCCTCGGCGGTGCGGTCCATCCCCGGCACGACGTCGTCGCCCGAGCGCAGCCGCAGCGTGTACATGGCCTCGATTCGCGTCACGCCGAGCTGCGCACACAGGACCCGGACGCGCTCGAAGGATGGGTCGAAGGGCAGGATCCACGGGTAGGCCGCCGAGGCCGTCCCGACCGTTGCGTCGTAGGCGATGTCGTTGCGGTGCTCGGGCCCAAGCCGCAGCTCGTCGGCCGACCACGTGGTCTGCCGTGCCACGGGGGCGATCGCCGGATCGACCGCTCGCGCCTCGAGTAGCTCGAGCACCAGGTCGATGTACGGCATCACCGTGTTGGTGTTGGCGCACGAGAGCTCCAGCCCCGTGATGTCGGGTCGCCGCTGCTTGAGCACCTGCAGCGCGTTGGCCTGGGTGATCGCCGGCCGACTCTCCAGCAGCGCGAGCAGATCGACCAGATACGCCGCCGGCCCGTAGACCGAGCGGCAGTGCTCGCATGCGCAGAAGTCCTGCGACCCGAACAGCTGCTCCAGCGTCGCAGTGGCTGGGTCGGCGGGGTCGGCCACGAGGTTCATCGCGGGCAGCACGGTCATGGGCGCACCAGCAAAGCCTGCGCCGAACTGCGACAGCATCGTCACCGCCGCCCCGTGCCGCACCAGGGCCTGCGCATAGACGGCCTTGGCCAGCTGTGGGCCCGACAAGAACGGATGGGCGCCTTCCAGGGCGGTCTGGTGCTGGGCGAGGAAGCCGTCGAGCCCCTGGTGCACCACCGCACCCGCCGACTCGACTCCCCGCGACAGCAGGGCCTGGGTGACCATCGGACGGTCGACCCCCGGCGTCAGCGCGTGCACGCGCTGGACCTTGGCCAGAGTCGCTGCCTCGTCATCCCCCGTCTCGCCCGGTGAGAACGCCCCGGGGTTGTTGGCCCGGTAGCGCGCCACCACCGTGCGCTCGATGTCGAAGTCCTCATGGTCGCGCAGGAATGTGCCCGTCACGACCAACTGGGGATCGGCCTGTGCTTGCAGCTCACGGGACAGTCCCGCGCTGGGGTAGAGCACGTCGACCATTCGCATCGCGATCGTGGCCAGCTGGCGGGTGGCCTCGATGGGGTCTCCGCCCTCGAGCGCCGCGGGCACGCCTGCATCCTGGAGGGTCGTGCTCCACTGATCCCGATCCCACTGGGCCAGGTCCCGCAGGGTGGTCACCATCCCCGCCATGCGGGCACCGACCAGGGCCGCCACCGCCGGGCCGTGCTCCCCCACCAGCATCGACGCGCCCGCCGTGAACTCGAGATCGGCCGCCACGGCGGATAGCGCCGGGTCGGCCTGGATCTGCGCCCACTTGTCCGCGGTGGTCCCCGGAAGCGTCATCCACGTCGTCGCGAACACCTGCCGCATCGCTGCATCGACGCCGCTGTGCGAGAGGCTGGACCAACGTGCGGTGGTGGTGGCCGGGTCGATCGTCAGCGAGCCCGCCCAGTCGGCCATTCGACTCCCAATCGAGTCGATCGCCGCCGTCTGTCCATCCGCGGGGACCGGCACCATCTTGCATCCAAACGCATCCGACAGTGCACGCTTCACGACCGAGACGTCGACGGCGAGCAGCTCCGCCGCTGTCATCGACAGTCCCGCGCGCCCCATGGCGTATAGCTCGTCGACCTCCACCTGGGTCCCCGAGGCCAGCGCCGTCGCCCGCACCAAGATCGCCAGGTGCGGCGGGTAGACGTCGCCCTCCTGCGCGAGCAGCTGCACCTCGTCGACGGTCAGGGCCCCCAGGTCTGCCGAGCCCAGAGGCCCTGAGATCGCGGCCTGTAGCCGCTCCAGCTCCGTCGAGCCCTGTGCAGGATCCTCGGGCGAGACGAGTCGGACACGCTGGTCATGACGCACCGGAAACAGCACGGGCGACCGCGTCAGCTCTAGCCCCCCATAGCTGGCGACCAGCTGCACGCGAAGATCGGTGTCCGTCTCCGACGCCTTCGGCCCGCCCGCATACGAAAACGACGCGAGGCCGTCGTCATCGGTCGTCGACGTCCCGAGCACCGTCCGCTGCCCGAGCGCCACCGACTCGAGCGTGACGTCGATGCCGGCCAGCGGCACCGCGCTCGTCGACACCACCAACGCACGCAGCGTGTAATTGCGCTTGACCACGGGCACCGTGACGAGTTGGTCGCCCAACTCCACCCGCGAGGGCACAGGGCCCGTCGCGAAGCGGGCGGTCAGCGTGCCCAGGCTCTCCTCGCCGTTCCAGATCGCCAGGTACACCGTGGTGTCGAACAGCGGCTGCGTCTGCGAGTCGGCCATCAGCCGGCGAAGATCGGAGTCCGACAGCCGGAGCTCGAAGCGTCCTTCGGCAGTCGAGATGGCGCGGCGCAGCACCTGGCCGTCGCCATCGGTGCGCTCACTGGCGACGATGGTCAGGCCCGGCAGCGGGGCCTTGGTCGTGGCATGGACGAGACGACCGGCGAGGATGGTGGACGGGGCGGCTTCGGGGGTCGAGGAATCGAGCATGGGGGCGGGTGCGCGCAGGGTCTCTGCCGTCTTGCCGTGGTCGGAACCGACCATGAGCGACGACGAGCACGTTTGGGCGGAGGTGGGGAGGCTCGAGTCACCGATGGGGTGGGCACTCAGACCCCACGCTCACGCGGCGTCACGAACGCGGCGGATCATAGGGACCCAGCAGTGAGACGCCACCGAAAAAACCGAATGATGTGCTGGTGGCCCGTGGATGGGCCACCCATGGCCCGTCCATTGGACATTCGACCTCCAAGTGGCCAACGGTTGGGCCACCGTGGCCCATCTATGGGCCACCCGATCCAACTTCGAAGTGCGTTCGAGTGAAGGCCCGTTCGTGCCAGACGGCATGAGCATCATGCGCAGGGCTCGAGATCTCCCAACCGGTCAGCCGGCCTGCACGCCGAGCCCATCGAACCCCCCGGAGCGGCTCGACGCTCGACGAACCCACAAGATCCAAAACAGACGGGTTTCAGGGCATCCTACGTCGTGCCCCAAGACCGGTCTCCGTGAAGCGCGCACGATACGAGGCCGTGGCCGCCTCTTGCAGCCATGAACGGGCTCGGTTGGGATCCTCTCCGCCCTCAAGGACGATGGCAGCCCACGCGTAGGCAAATTCGTCTCCGAGGCTGGTCGCGAAGGTCAGTGGATCGTCTGCGCTGATGGAGACCGGAGGGGGGCGGCGAGGGCCCTTGTCCAGCGGGTGGATGCGGAATGCTGGCTGGTCGAGAACCCGTTCGGACTCCCCGATGAGGAGATTGGAACTCGGGTTAATCTCGATAGTCGTATGCCAGTTCAACACGCGGGCGAGGAGGCGATCTTGCATTGGCTCGAGCCAGTCGAGATCGGATGCGGTCGTTACCTCGATGGGCTCACGCAATCGTGGATCTCCATCAATGTAGCGGGCGAGCATGGCTACATCGGCCCCCTGGGGGCGCGGTAGACCCTGGTCGATGATTTCGATGACGCGCGGCTCACTGCCGAGCGTCGTGCCATACAATCGTACGACATCTCGTTCTCGAGCATCGTCGAGTCCGACGGCCTCGAGATGACGACAGAGCTCGTCGCGAATCCGCACCAAGACTTCGGCACCTATGGGCTCGACGGCTTGCCCAGGGGTGCCGATCGTGTGGAGCAACCACGCCAAGTCCAGCATGCGTTCCCAACGTTGCACGACCACGCTGGGATGGGATCCTGACCACCTGCGAGCATCGATTCCGAGGGCTCGCGCGTGACCCAGCCGGTCGCCGCGTTCGATCAGCTTCCAGTCGAACGGCTCCGCGATCGCTCGGAGACCCGAGGCGAGGTGGCCGAAATCCTCCCCCACGTGCAAGGTCAACCGCAAGGACGGCATCCCAACCCGGGCGCCGAGCTTCACCCCGAGTCGACGGAGACGGCGGATGACGGGCAGAGCTAACCACAGTGGCCCATCTCGTTCACGTCCGGCGACATCGAGCCCACGGATCATCGCGAGGAGTCGGGGATCGGTTGTCAGGGCCGTCTCGAGGGCGCCAGCTTGGCTTCGCAGCCACCCAAAATGCGAACGAAAGCCGGCACGGTCGGTCAATGGTCCTCGAGCACCAGCGCGGATCAAGTGGTACACGAGACCCAACTCGAGATCGTGGATGAACGGTGAGGTGCGCATTCGCTGGACCTGCGCTCGAATCCTCTGCGGGCTCTGCGGGGTGAGTCGCGCCTCCACGGCGGCCAGTTCCAGGTCGGGCTCGTCGACCGCACGGTCGAGCAAGACTGCCTCACCCAGGCCCTCTCGGTACTTCCACAGGCGACCGAAGGTTCGATCGAACGCGTCGAGGCCGGGCTCTAAGGGGTCGTGAACCAAGTGGGCATGGAGCATGCATTTGACCCGCAGGTATTGGATCAACACGCGTGCTAGCTCTCCATGAGGATGGCTACCGGCTCGCGACAGCGCCTGCGCGAGCATCGTCCCCTCGGGCCATCGCGTCCCGTCGTCGATCGGGTCGTTGCGCAAGATATCGCTTCGTTCATAGACACGGTCGGGTGGATTGATCCGGGCGAACACGATGCGTCCGAGGCTCTCGCGGGCGGTGCGATCGAGCTCGGCTGGGGCTCCGGCAGCCAACGAGACGAGTGCCCGGCGGACGTCCAGTCGCATGTCAGGAGTGGTGATACCGATCAGCGTGTCGATGTCGACTCCACGTCGCACACAGGCGGCAATCGCACGGCGGGCCAGGAAGGCGTGAATCAACCAGGTGAGCCACTGCCCCGAGGTGATGTTCGCGGGGGCATCGCTCAGTTTGCGCCACCAGCCACCGTGCCCTGCCGCAAGATTTGCCCACAGATCCTCGAAGTCCACGGCGGCGTTGAGGTGGAGGTGCAGATGGGCCGTCTTGCCCAGAGGCGCTATGGAGCGGTGGAGAAGGTTGAGCTCTCCGAGCGCAGGCTGCCCATCACGTGTCGCCGACGCGGCGAGGAGTCCACGAGGCAGCCGGACAGTGAGCCAGCGCCAGCGGAGCAGTTCCCCTCCAGGGCGCTCGCGTTCGACGACGAGGGTCATTCGACCCCCATCGGCACGGAGCATGCGTCTGGCGTGACCGCGAAGACCTCCGAGATACCCCTCGCCCGGCGCAGCCGAAGGCCACCAAAGGGCGAGGCGGTTTCGAACATCGGCCCCTGCTCCATGGCCCACGAGGCGCTCGAGGAGCAGATCCTCGTCACCCGGTGCTCGGCCAAGCGCGGCCTGACGGAACATCGCCGGGCTCGTGAATGGCGCGGCCAGGATCTCCGCGTCTTCATGCAGGGGGTTCATGACGAGGAACCGTCGTCACTCGTCTTTGACACGAGCGATGCTCGGTGCTCGTTGAGCGACTTCTCCCATGCATCGCGAGCCTCGGGCTCGAACAACGCATTGACTGCATCACCGACGCTGGCTTGGCTCGCCCACTTGACCGCCGTGTAAATCGCAGCATCAGTGCATTGGAGCGATTGGGGAGCCATGAAGCCGCGAATGTCCGCAGGACTCAAAGGGTAGGATAGATGTGTCCGAGGATAACCTCGGGTCAGCGTTTCCCAGCCGATGGCCAGCCAACTCCCAAGGATCCAGGCTTCTTGTGGGCGAAGGCTGCCTTCTGGGCCCTCGTGGCGCTCGGCCGCGCGATGCAGCGCCGAACGCCACGCCTCGCGCTGGTTCTCGTGCATATGCCACGTTCGTGCCGGCGGGGATTTCAACGCGGTATCCTCATGGTATAGCTGCGGCCGTGCAATGACTTCGATTCGCTCGAAGCCGTCGAGCTCGGACTGAGAAAAGGACTGGCATAGCAGGACCCACGCCGCCAAAGCGAGCCGAACCCGTTCATCGGAGATTGGTAGGAACACGCCGGTCTCCACCGTCCATGTGACGTAGGCAACTGCGTGGATGCTCGCGACGGTCAAATTCTCGCTGTTGAGCGGCCCTACCTTCAGTGGGGGCCCATGGTACTCAATTCGCTTCGCGTCTGGGCTCGAGATCCATGCTCGTAGCTCTTCATCGTGTCGGCGTTGTCGATCATCGAGCAGTTCCTCGACCAAGCTGTCCCAGCATCGTTTCATGAAGTTGGCGGGAGCATCGATGCCACGCTGTAGACGGTCTGCGTGCGCCCTGATGGCGAACTCCAGCGTTCCAGTTCGGAGAACATGGCTCACCGTGGAGGTGGCCCAATTGGGTGATTCCTTCTCATAAGATGTTATGAATGGCTGAAACAGATCGATCTTGTTGTCGAAGTGGTCGCGTGGATGAGGAATGCGCACTCGACTCATGATGTCACGGAGTCGGTCTCGTCGCTCCTCGGTCCGGATCTCCAGCAGATCGGTTGTTGCCTGGGCGAGCTCATGCTTGGTCCGCCAGGGGGCGTCGGGATCCATGGACTCGAGCTCTGCCTCGACTATGCCGACCGCGCTCTTTGGTTCGCCAAGCTGGATCATCGCTGCGCTTAGCCGAAGCGATTCGTCCTCGATGGATGAGAAGTAGAGCACAGAGCGCCCGAGACGGATCCCTCGCTCGTCGTCGAGTTCGGCGCAGATAACCATCCACGATGCTGTGCGATCGATCTTGTGGAGCCACTCGAGAAGCTGCCGCTGGAGCGCGGTGGACAGACCGTATTCGGGTGCAGCGAGTGTAGGGATCGCACGCAAGGCCCAGTGGGCGTCTCCTCGAGGCGGCAGACCGGACGCATGGCGAGCTTTCTTGGCCAGCCGCTCGAGCAATGAACGCCAGTGTTTCTCGGACGGGGAGGACACGTCGTCGAGCTCGGCGCGGTCCTGGAATTCGAGGTCCTCGACTGGCTCGCCGAGATGAAACCAAATCCACCACCAAAGGGCGGCGTCCGCATCCCGAAACGACCGATTGACGATCGCACGCCCCCAGCGCTGAGCCAGCATTTCGTGATCAATACCGCGAAACACAGGCTCGGGAATCGGGAATGGCAGCTCGAGCTTGATGCGAGATCGGAGAGTGCACTCGACAGTGAGTGCGAAGGAACAATCTACGTCGAGCTGCTCGAATCGCTCTGTCGCGAGCTGACGGCTGTCCTCGAGGTACAACAGTAGGTCGGTAGGATGGGGAATCTCGCTGAGAGGATCGATCGTCCTACGGGCTCCGTCCTTGGATGGTCGTGATGACCGCAGCAGGAGGGAACCGTCGGCACTAGGGGTAGTCCAGCGAACGTGGTAACGAGGCTTGTCGAGATCGATGACAGCAGCGTTGGTCACTCCCCCGTAGACCGTCCAGTAGTGGAGCTTCACCTCGGGGGCAGGCGACTTCCAGTTCCAGGTGGGGTCTCGGGAGTACATCACATCCTCGAACTCCCGATCCCAGCATGCCTCGAGGACATCGAGGATGGCGTCCTCGATGTCGGCATCATTCGGCATCCTCGAGCGCTGGGCGAGTTGCACCAAGGCTCGGGGCCGGACCAGGGGTTGACGCTCGGCCTTCTTGATGAAGTCGAGCTTGGTACGCAGCAGACGTTGTTCTTCACGCTCGCGTGGGTCGTCCTGAGCAGGCCAAGGCGTCGGTCCCCCTATGCGGACTTCGAGCGCATCGGAAAAAGTCAGCAGTGGAGTGTTGACGATCGCAGCGGGCGGGATGGCTTTGTCGACGAGATCCTCGGCGAGCCTATCCGTCAGGCGACGGTCTTGGTTGGAGATCGATCCGTTCACGCGGGCAAAGTCCTTGAATTGCCGGACGAGCAGCGCACGTCGAACGGCACGCTGGAGCGCGCGATGACTGCCCGCGAGCAAGGGGACGACCCGCGGGTGCGAGATCTTTCGCAGCGCCATCAGCACATCGTCGGAAATCGTCGGATGAAGGTCGAGATCGTCGATCGGTAGGACGAGCACCACGCCGGGCGGCACCAGTTCGCGCCGCTCGGCCTGCTCGAGCAGCGCGCCGATGAACCTCCTCCAGTCGTCCTCGAGGCTCATCCAGCGGGATTGCTCCTCCAGGGCGTCGGCGGCCTCCTGATCGAGATCCTGGCGTGGGCTCGGCTCGCGCCGCCAGCCGATCTCGGCGCTACGGTGGAGCCGTTTCCAGCTCTCGCGTAGTGACAGCTGCTGATCTTCCATCGGCCCCCAGCTGGGTGAGGTCCGCGTATTCCCATCGTCGAGTGCCTTGACGAGCCGCCCGAGACTCAGCACGAGCCACGGATACGGATGAACGTGGGGCGGCAGGGGATTGAAATCGAGTGGCACCAGCGGACGCACGACCTTCCCCATGCCATCGAAGAGGGCTCGCTCCTGAGGCTTGCGGTCAGGCGCGGACGAGGCGTCACGTTGCCAGCCGTGGAGCAACGTCAGCAGCAACGAAGTCTTGCCAGACCCGCGCGGGCCATCGAGCATCACGACGCGATGTCGACGATCTTCGGTGATGTGCGGCCACGGATACGGGGCGTGGGCCGACACGCCCGGCTTGCGCCCCTCCTCCTTGATCCCTCGCAGACGCGCGTTGATCTCTTCGATTAGCGTGCGCTGCTCGGGGGAGAGCTTGTCGAAGGGGATCGGAGCGGTGTCGACTGGCGGACGAGTGGGGCTCATCGGGTGATAAGGATATCCCGTACGAGAATTCCTCGACGGTAGATGGCTCCGGGACAGGCATCAGTCTGAGACCGTCCCAGCGAGGCCAGCCACGTGGCCGGAGCCCTCGGGGAGTTCGAACGCCCTGCCGCGATTTCGAACCGTTCCCCGCGGACGGCCCACCCCATCGCACAACTCCAACCCAAGGACTGCGATCGCCAAGACCCACGGGAGCGCCACCGCCTGTGCCCCCGGTGTGCCCCCGCCCGTCCTTCGAAATCACAAAAGCCCCGAAACCGGGGCCTTTGCGGTGGGCGTGGGAGGACTTGAACCTCCGACCTCTGCCTTATCAGGGCAGCGCTCTAACCAACTGAGCTACACGCCCGAAACGGACGCGCTTTCTACTCGGCCCCGGGCGCCTCGTCAAGCACCCCCGAACGCCTTTCTCCCCACTCCTCTCGGCCGGGCCCTCACCGTTTGCGCAGATGGCGCAGGACGACGCGGGGCTCACCCCTTGGCCTTGGCCTTCTTCCGCTTCTTCTTGCCCCGCTTGCCGCCCTGCTTCTCGGTGGGCACGCCCTCGGCGTCGAGCACCCCTTCGGCCTTGGCGTGCTCGATGCGCGCGACCATGAAGCCGATGGTGGCCTCGTCCATGGGCATCAGGTGGTGGTGGTAGGGCGGCTGATCGCCAGGGGCCCAGCGAAGGAACATCACCAGGCTGCGACCCTGGAGGCTGCCGGGGAGCTCGTCCTCGGAGATGACCTTGACGATCTGACGCTCGGCGGTGCCCTTGATCGGCTGATTGATGAGGTACTCCTCGATCTCGACCTCGACGTACTGGTCCTGCTGGCCCTGGTAGCGGCCCCGACCCCACACCTGGAGCACCCGCACCCGCGCCATGAGATCGGCGTGACCCATGCGCAGGGCGAGCAGCCGCTGGTCGCGGACGTCGTGCGGGGCCCGGCCCTCGAGGTTGATGGGCTCGGCAGTGTAGTCGTCGTCGAAGGCCGGACGCCACTTGCTCTCCCACTCGGCGGCGTCGGAGGGCGGCGTGAGGGTTCCGTCGGTGCTGCGTGGCTTGCAGGACGGGCCGATCACCAGGGCGGCCGCGAGCAGCCAGAGAACGCTCTTCGGTCGCCAACGACTCGACCCGGGGGGCATCGGGACGAGAGCCTAGCACGAGCCCGGCGATCGCCACGCGGAGGACGAGACGGCTATGCTGCGCTCCGTGATCGACGGCCCATGCTCCCGCCGGCCTCGCCCGCTGGCCCTGTGGGGGGCGCTGTTCGGGGCGAGCGCCGGGGCGTGTGCGGGCGCGGGCGCTCCGCCGAGCCTGCCCCCGCCGGTGCCCGATCTGGTGGCGGCCAACGAGGCGCTCGGCGACCCCTACGGCGGCCGCTTTCCCATCGAGGAAGCGCTGGCGGGGCTGCCCAGCGAGGGCGAGCTGCGAGCCACGCTGCTCACCGACGAGGGCGAGATCCACTGCACCCTCGACCTTGGGCACGCACCGCTGACGGTGGCGAGCTTCGTGGGGCTGGCCCGTGGCCTCCGGCCGTTCCAGGGCGACGACGGAGCCTGGCACACGGAGCCCTTCTACGACGGCGTGCCCTGGCACCGCGCCGAGGAGGGGCAGTTCGTGCAGACGGGGCGACGCGGCAAGCAGGCCACCGGCGGCTTCCTGCTGCAGGACGAGCTGTCGTACGGGGACTCGTTCGATCGTGCGGGCGTGCTGGCCATGGGCAACACGGGGCTGGAGCACAGCGGCTCGACCCAGTTCTTCATCACCACCGGGCCCGCGTCCCACCTCGAGGGAGCACACACGATCTTCGGACAGTGCGACGACGAGGCGGTGGTGCGCTCGCTGGAGCGCCGCGTGGCGCGAGGCGGTCCGCAGCCGATGCTCCAGCACGTGGAGATCACCCGCGAGTAGGACGACCGCCGACGAGCCTGCGGCCAGAGAGCGACGAGCTACTCGCGGATCTCGCCCGGGTCGTAGGCCGTGGAGGTGGCGTGGCGGAGCTCCTGGGCCGTGAGCAGCTCGGGGTTGGACGACAGCTCGATCGGCGGCAACCCGCTGGAGCGGGAGGTGAGCTCGTAGGCGCGACCAGAGACGGGCCGCTCGCGACGGAAGAGCTCGGCGGTGGTGGTCGCGTCTTGGAAGAAGAAGTGGACCGGCATCGACAAACGCAAGGCCCCGCCCGGCGAGGCCACCCGGGTGGCGTGCAGCACCCCGGAGACGCAAGCGTCGCCCTCGGCGTCCACGACCGTGCCGTCCACGATGCGAGCCTGGGCCACGGTGCCGTCGGCCCGCAGCGAGACCTCGACGGAGATCCGCGCTGCCACCACGGGATCGCGGCTGACCGCGCGCTCGTAGCAGCGAGCGAGCTCGGCCCGCGCGGCGTCCACCACGGCCAGGCCGCCCTTGCGCGCCCGCGTGCGAGCGGTGTCGTCGTCGGAGGCATCGAGCGGACGAGGCAGCGCGCCCACGCGCACCAGCACCCGCTCCTCGTGCACGTGGTCGAAGCCGTGGTCGAGCATGGAATTGCCGGTGAAGCGCATGTCCCCGAGGAAGCCCCGCACCCGGGGGTCGTCCTCGTCGGCCCAGGCGATCCGCCGGACGCGGACGTCTCGCACGATGCCGTCCTCGTCGATCTCCTCGGTCGCGCCCGGGGACGACGCACGAGGCGAGGGCGAAGCGACGGCCGCGACGGCAGCCTCGGGCTCGTCAGCGGTCGCGAGCTCGAGCTCGAGCTGCTCGGGATCGAGGGCATCGAGGCGCGAGTCGAATTCGTAGAGCAGCTCGTAGATCTCGCCCCGCTGGGCGCGGGCGGGCTCGGTGTCGCCGAACAGCTCCTCGTGCTTGGCGAGGTACAGCTCGCACATGGCCTGGCCGTCGTGCAGGTACGAGGGATCACCGGTGGCCGCGTTCGCCTGCAGCAGGCCGTAGGCCATGCGGGCCAGCAGCTTGTGGCGGACCTCGTCGGCCGAGGGATCGGCGGGGAGCTGGAGCATGGTGTGGCCCCACAGGGCAACGGCCTCGTCGAAGCGGCCCTCGGCGTAGCGCTGCTCGCCGAGCATGTAGATGCGGGCCGCGGCCGCGGAGACGGCCACGCCCTCGGAGCGCGCTGATGGATCGTCGACGGCCGCGGCCGGCTCGGGGGCGCTCGGCTCGGCTCCCCGCCGGCTCGCACATGCCACGCACAACGAGGACACCAGCAACCCGAGACCCATCCACCGCACGACGACGCCAACGGCGCGGGCCGGGGCGCCTTACACCGCTCGGTGCTCGGGTGGAAAAACCGGCAGGCATCGGGTACACCGCCCACGCTCGCTTCGATCGTCGAGGAGGCTCCCGTGAACGCTCCCCACCCCTTCCTGCGCGCCCCTGCCCTCACCCTGTGCCTGCTGGCCCTGGCCTGCGACAGCGGCTCCAAGGGCGAGGACACCAAGGCCAACGCAGACGAGTCGGCCCCCAAGACCGACGCCAAGCCGGCCGACGCCAAGCCGGCCGAGCCGCCCAAGCCCCGGCCCAAGAAGCTGGGCGCCCGGCCCCCGGCCGAGATGAGCCCCGAGGAGATCAAGGCCTTCGCGGTGGAGGCCGGCGATCCCACGGGGGGCGAGTTCACCCTCGAGCAGGCATTCGAAGGAGCGCCCGAGCTCGCCGACACCAGCAAGGGCAAGCTCACCGCCACCCTCGCCACCTCGATGGGCACCTTCGACTGCACGCTGCTGGAAGAGGAGGCCCCGATCACCGTGGCCAACTTCGTGGGCCTGGCCCGCGGCGTGCGTCCGTTCTACGACCACAAGGAGCGGGAGTGGGTGAAGGAGAAGCTCTTCGACGGCGTGATCTTCCATCGCGTGATCGAGGGCTTCATGGTGCAGACCGGCGACCGGATGACCGCGGGCGGCACCAACAACCCGGGCTTCGTGATCGTGGACGAGCTCGGAGCCAAGCACTCCAAGGCGGGGACGCTGTCGATGGCCAACCAAGAGAAGGCCAACACGGGCAGCACCCAGTTCTTCGTGACGGTCAAGCCCACGCCCCACCTCGACGGCAAGCACGCGGTGTTCGGCTACTGCGATCCCAAGGTGGCGATCGAGATCTCGAAGGTGAAGGTCAACGACAAGGACCGGCCCTACGAGCGCGTCCTGCTGGAGTCGGTGACCATCTCGCGCAAGTAGCCCGCGTGAGGGCTCAGCGGGCGATGCCCACCACGCGCCAGCGGCCGAACTTCTTCTCGAGCATGAGCACCATGTACTCGCCGCCGAGCTTGCTCAGCCCGTAGATCCGCGCCTCGCCCTCCTGCACGCCGGCCGGCACGCTGCCGAACACCTTGCGCAGACCCGAGGCGGTGTAGACCTTGGCCGGCGTGGGCTTGCCCGCCCCCTTGGCCTCCTCGGCCATCACCCCGAGGATCTCCTCGAGCTCGGCCCGCGTGCGAGCGATGATGGTCTCGCCGGAGTAGAAGGGCAGCGTGGAGCGAGCGGCCAGCTTGTCGGCCTTGCCCTCGACCAGGAGCTTCATCCACTCCCGCGCCGTGCTCTGGGCCAGGGGATCGTCGGCGAGCTCCTCGGGCGAGGGCTGGAGATCCTCGGGCGGGGGCGTGGGCACGACCACGACCTTGTGATCACCACCGGAACCCGAGCCCGAGCCACCACCACCGCCCGAGCCCGAGCCACCACCACCGCCCGCGCCGGCACCACCACCGGAGCCGCTGCCGCCCGAGCCACTACCACCACCGGAGCCGCTCCCGCCCGAGCTACCGGGCAGCGTCGGTCCGTCGGGCACGTCGGGGGCCGGGTTGCGCGGCGGGCCGGAGGGGCCGGGGCGCCGACGAGCGAGGCGCTCGCCACCGCCGCCCTGCCCGGGTCGCACCTCGACATCGGGATCGGGGCGATCGCCCATGCCCGCGTTGTCGAGGATGAAGGGCTGGGCGCCGAAGGTGCCGCAGGCCCGCTCGTCGCGATGGAAGGCCCAGTGGATGTAGATCTTGCCGTTGCCGCTGCGAATCTCGCGGGGCGGATCGGGGAACGGCCCCGACGCATGCACGATCTCGCGGGCCGAGGCATCGAAGGCGGTGTTGCCCGAGTAGCGGACGGTGATGACCTTGTCGATGGTGCCATCGCCGTTGAGCACGATCTCGACCCGCGTCCACAGGTTGAAGTCGTTGAGCGCGTGCTTGCGCCCCCGCGTGTCGAGCTGCTCGAGGAAGCGCCACGCCCACGCCTCGTGGATCTTGCGGTGCATCTGGGCGATGTAGCGGGCGAAGGGGTGCTTGCGCGACCGCAGGGCGGTCTGGTTGCCCACCTTCACCTCGGGGACCATGTTCTCGAGCGGCGACTGCCAAGCGGCGCGCGCGTCCTCCCACACCCCCTTCTTCTTGCTCTGCTCGCGGGCCTCCATCCGCTTCTGCGCATCCACGGTCTTGCCGAACACGGCATCGAGATCGCGGTGGCTGAGCTTGAAGCGGTAGACCGGATCCTTGCGATCGATGCGAGCCTGCTGCTGCTGGGGCGCGATGCTGCTCTGGTGCTCCTGCTCGGCCTCGAGCACCCCGTCGGGCGCGTCGTTGGCCAGCGCCTCGTGGGCCTCCTGCGCCATCTTGTGCTCGCGGTACTCGAGCTCCCGCATGGCGAGCAGGCTCTCGGGGCGCGGGTCCTGCTGGTTGGGCCGCATGTTCTCGGGGCTCGGCCGCACGTTGGGCGCCTCGCGGGCGAGCTGGCTCTCCTTCTGCTCGTCCTGGGCGATCTTGTCCTCGTCGGCCGTGCCCACGTCGGGCTGATCGCTGGCCTCGATCTGCGAGGCCTTGGTCTCGATGGAATCCTGCTCGAGGTTGGTCACCTCGGCCCGGGTCTGCTCGAGCACGTCGCGGTTGATGTTCGACAGGTACTCGACGTCCTCGGGCGCCTCCTCCTCGTCGAGGACGTCGGGCTGCTCGACCATCTTGAGCTGGTCGAGCACGAAGTCGGGCTGCTCGATCTCCGGCTCGGGCTCGGGTTCCGGCTCGGGCTCGGGCTCCGGCTCGGGGGGCCGCTCGGGCTCGGGCTCCTCGGGCTCGGGCTCGGGCTCCTTGGGCTTGGGCTTGGGCGGCTTGGGACGCAGCGGCTCGGGCTCGGGCGGGATCTGGGGCTCGAGCTCGGGCGGCTTGGCGGGCTCGGGCGGCTCGGGCCGCTCGGCATCCTGGCGGAGATCGAGATACGTGATCTCCTCGGGCTTCGGCGGCAGCTCGGCCTCCATGAGCCGGCCCATGCCCACGAAGCCCACAACGTTGATCGCGCTCGATCCGAGCACGCACAAGGCGAGCACGATGATCGAGCGGCGACGACGCACGGGCACCTTCCAAGGGTAGCCGACGCCCCGACCCCCCACCATCGACCAGGGATCGTCGGCACCAGCGTTCCGCGGGGGTTGGGGTGCCTCGGGAGGGGGCACGGGCACGAATCCAACGCTCGGGGCGTCCGCGGTGGTCTACGGGCGCAGGCGGCCATGCGCGAGCACCCGGCTCCCCCACCGAGGAGCCGTGCCCGGATGCTCGTGCCGGCCCGAGCCCCGTGGGCGCGGGCCGGACGCCGCCCCGGAGACGCGCCCTCAGTGCAGCCGGCGGTAGACGCCGACGACCTTGCCGAGCACGTCGATGGCCCGGAACTCGTCGCGGTGGACGTAGATCGGGTTCATCGACGAGTTGGCCGGCTCGAGCCGGATGCGATCACCCTCGTGGTAGAAGCGCTTGCAGGTCGCCTCGCCCTCGATCATCGCGACCACGATCTCGCCGTCGGCCGCGGTGTTCTGCTTGCGCACGAAGATGTAGTCGCCGTCGAAGATGCCGGCCTCGATCATGCTCTCGCCGCGGACGACCAGGCCGAAGACCTCCTTGGCCTTCACCGCCCCGAGGAAGTAGCGGTCGACCACCACGCGGTCGATCACGTTCTCCTCGGCGAGGATGGGCTCACCGGCCGCGACGCGACCGACGATGGCGATCTCCATCTCGTCGCCACGCTTGTCGTCGGTGGACTCGGAGGACTTGCCCTCGCCGAAGTCGACCGGACGCAGCGCGCGGCTCTTGAGCTCCTCGCGGACGAGGTAGCCCTTGCGCTCGAGGGCCTTGAGGTGGTCGTTGACTCCGTTGGTCGACCGGATCCCCATGTGCTCTCCGATCTCGCGGAGCGTGGGGGGGTAGCCGCGAGCGGACAGACAGTCCGTGATGAATTGCAGTGCTTGCCTTTGCCGTTGGGTGAGGGCAGGTCGCACGAGCGATCTCCTTGGGTCGACGGGGGTGAGCAGAGATCTCCGGGGTGTGGAGATCGGCCGACCGGTGCGCCACAAGGGCGGGTGGGGTGAAATGGGCGCGAGGCCCAGACGAACGTTCAGCCGAGCGCACGAGGCGCCCTGCACTGAACACGTGTACTGCAATACTGCACCATTGGTCAAGTGAATGCCAAGAAAGTGGCAGATCTCCCCTACCCCCGGGCGTTCCGATCTCCTGCGTCGGTGATCGAGCCCGGATCGCGTGTCATGATCGACGAGGGCGGCCGCCGGTCGACCCCACGGAGACACGCCTCATGCCGCTCATCCTACGAGCCATCATCACCGGGTTCGGCTACAAGCTGGGCGCCGAGCTGGCCCGATACGCCGCCACGCGCATCGGCCTCATCGACAAGCAGCAGGCCAAGGAGGAAGAGGCCGCCGAGGACACCACCGAAGGCCTGCCCGTCGAGCCCGACGACGTCGGGGCGGAGCCTCGCTCCGACGAGGAGCCACAGGTCGAGCCGAGCTAGGGCCCCGAGCTCGACCCGATACCGCGGCTCAGCGCCTGCGGCCGCGCTCGCCCTTGGCGGGCCGGTCCTCCGAGGCTTCGTCCTCGGGCTCCCGGTCTCGCTCCTCGCGACGGATCTTGGCCTCCTGCCGGGTGATCTCCGGCTGGGCCGGCCCGTCGCCGCTGCGGGAGAACTTGACCTGCATGGTGATGTCGATGGTCAGCCCCGCGATCACCTGCTGGAGGAGATCGGCGACGTCCATGCCGTCGAGGAAGTTGCGGGTCTCGGCCGAGACGATGCGGACCAGCTCGTCCTTGGTCGCCTGCGTGACCCCGGTGACCAGGCCCTGACCGCGCCGAAAGGCCGACTCGGGATCGAGCAGGCCGGTGATCTGCTCCCCCAGTCGTTGGAATCGCCGGCGTTGCTCCGCCCGCGGGGCCTCGTCGCCGACGGGCTCGTCCTCGTCACGGTCGCTCATCGGCCGCGAAGCTAGCAGGCGCCCGACCGGGCCGCATCCACGGCGACGGGGCGATCCACGGCGCATCGGCGTTTCTCGCCCCTACCGGTCGATCCAGCGCCGATGCCACCGAGCAGGTGTGAAAGCTCGTACGCACCTGGCCCCCTTTCGGCCCTCCGTAGGCCTTTTCAAGCGCTTTCGGAATGTGCTACGAGGCGCCCCGCGTCTTCGGGGGCGTCCGACCTCGCCCTTTCCGACGCTTTTTTGGCCTTCGGTCCCAGCCTTCCCTACCATCCGTACATAGACCTACATCGGCCTACCAAGGCACGCACTCCCCCACACGATGTAGGTCCGCCGGAAACGCCGGACGGACCGACAGACGCCAACCCCCGCCCCCCAAGGTTCTCCCCATGACCGCCTACTACATCGGTAATCTCTGCGCCGCCCTCGTGACGGTGGGTCTTCTGGTCGGGACCCTCCGCTTCACCCGGCGCCTGAGCTAGGCCCGCGGTAGCGGCGACATCCACGCCGCACACACCCGGGGCCAGCCCAGCCCCCACCCCAGCTCCACGGCAGCCCGTGAACGGTCCTCGCAAACGCACCACGGGAGCCTTCCTCGTCCAGGAGGACGAGCCCCGCGGCCCGCAGCAGCGACGACCCCGGGGCCGACCCAACCTCCAGGACCTCCACGAGATCCGCCTGCTGCTGCGCGGCGACTCGGTGGTCGACTGGTATCGCCTCGCCCTCAACAGCGACGACGACGTGCGTCGCATGCTGCGGGTCAACGGCTTCGAGCCCGACGACCGCGGCGACATGCAGCGCCTCGAGAAGCTGCGCGCGGAGGCGGTCCGCTACATCACCGGCTCGCTCGGCCTGCGCCTGGACTCGGTGGTGGCCACCGAGCTGCCTGCGCTCACCTTGCCGCTGCTCGCCTCCCGCAACAGCCGGCACGCGCGGCACGCCTGCGTGCTGCTCAAGGTGATGCACATCATCTATCACCTCGACGCTCGCGAGCTGCGGACCATCCTACCCATTGCCGACGACGTGCTGTTCGCCGCGGTCGAGCGCAACGTGGTGGAGCTGTTCGATCAGCTGCGCGAGAGCGGGGTGCCGGTGGCCGAGTTCGCCTGGTCGCGCAAGGTGAAGGCGTCGCTCATCACCAAGCTGCTCGTCAAGCGCGAGACCAACGCGGCGCGGGTGTTCGACCGCCTGCGCTTCCGCCTGGTGGTCGAGCGCGAGGCCGACCTGCTGCCCACCCTCAACCTCATCCTGCGGCGCTTCATCCCGTTCAACTACGTGGTGCCGGGGCAGACCGACAACACCCTCATCGACGTGGCGCAGATCGAGCGTCGCCTGGCTCGCGCCCGCGACGTCACGGTGACCCCGGCCGGCGGGGCCCCGCCCTTCAACGAGTTCTCGGGCGAGGGCTACCAGGTGCTCAACTTCATCGCCGACCTGCCGGTGCGGGTCGATCGCCTGCTCGCCAACACCCCCGACGCCCACCTCGCCCCGCCGGGCAGCGTGGTGTTCGTGCTCGCCGAGTTCCAGGTGGTCGATCGCAAGCGCGCCGAGGCCAACGAGCAGGGCGAGCGCTCGCACGCCCGCTACAAGCACCGCCAGTATCACCGCGTGCGCGAGCGCCTGCTGCGAGCCCCCAAGGGCTGAGATACCGCGCCCGCTACTCGGGCCCCCGGACCTCCACCTGCCACACCACCCGCGTCCTTCGGGGGCGGCAGCGGTCCTCGTCGCAGGTCACGTACTCGACCAGGCCCTCCACCACGTGGCGACCGGGCTCGGCGGGCGCGAAGAAACGGGCGCGCACGCGGGGCTGCTGCGCCTGCGGGTCCACCACGTCGCGGATGCCCAGGCGGTTGTCGGGCAGCACCACCCGCGCCGAGCTCAGGCGCACCAGCAGGGGCATCTGCGGCCAGGGCGTGTCGAGGATGGTCACCGACAGCTCGCCCTCCGCCCCGGGCAGAAGCGGCGGAGGGGCGTTGACCTGCACCCGCGCGTCGAAGCCCAGGCCCAGTCGCTGGGCGGCCAGGACCACCGCGAGGGCGTGGGCAGCCGCGACCGAGGCGAGCATGGCGGCGATGATAGCCCAGGCGGGCGGGCGAGCCGGGGGCGGCTTCGCTCAGCCCATCTGCGCCCAGCGCCGCACGCAGTTGCGGCCGTGCTCCTTGCACCAATAGAGCGCCTGGTCGGCCCGCTCGAGCAGCTCCCCGCGATCGTTGCCGTCCGCGGGGAACTCGGCCACCCCCATCGAGATCGTGACCTGGAAGTTGCCGTGCTCGGAGGTCATGGTCATCTCGCCGATCTCCTTGCGGAGCTCGTTGGCGAAGTGCTCGGCCCCTGCCCCGTCGGTGTCGGGCAGCACGAGCACGAACTCCTCGCCGCCGTAGCGCGCCACGATGTCCACCCGTCGCGAGCGCCCCGCGAACACCGAGGCCGCGCGCTGTAGCACCTGGTCGCCCACCGGGTGGCCGTAGGTGTCGTTGACGCTCTTGAAGTGATCGATGTCGGTGAGGATGACGGCGTACTTCTGCCCGGTGCGCTCGGCGAGCGCGTGGAGCTGGTCGAAGCGCTCGTTGAAGGCGCGGCGATTGGTCAGGCGGGTGAGGCCGTCGGTGGTCGCCCGCTCCTCCATCGACTGGTACATGCGAGCGTTCTGCACGCTCACCCCCACCTGGTGGCTGATCACCCGCAGCATCTCGCGGATGGGCGCGGTGTAGCGGTGGGGCCGGGTGGAGGCCAGGGTGATGGCGCCGAGCACCTGCTCGCCGCGCTGCAGCGGCAGCACCAGCAGGCTGTGCGCCCCTCGCAGCCGGGTCCGCGCCGAGAACACCACGGTGTCGCCGTCGAGCAGCTCACCGTTGGCAGGCATGTGGTGGCGGTTCTTGATCGCCATGCCCACCAGCGAGCCGTCGCCCACGAAGCGCAGGCCGCCCAGGCGCTCGGCCAGCTCGCCCCACTTGGTGGCGCCGTCGACCGCATCCTCGGGCACGTCCACCGCGACCACCTCGTGCTCCCGCCCCTCGTCGTCGGCGCGGGTGATCACGGCCAGGTCGTAGCCGGCGATGCGCCGCAGCGCCTCGAAGGTCTTGCGGTGCACGTCCTCGATGGTGAGCGCCTCGTTGAACAGCTCGGAGGCCCGGTAGAATTGCTCCTGCTCGTACTTGCTGCGCTCGACCGCCGAGAACACCCGCTCGTGCTCCACCACGCGCAGGATGTGGGCCGCAGCCTTCGCCAGCACCACCTCCTCCTCGGAGGAGAACGGGCGGTCTCCGATGCGATCGGCGCACAGCACCCCGCGCAGGGTGCCGCCGTCGAGCAGCGGCAGCGCGCACAGGTCGGTCACCTCGACCGGGCCCTGGTAGTAGGGCGGCATGCGACGGCCCCCCAGCGCCCGCAGGCGCAGGGGCTTGGGCTCGGCGAGCACCCCCGCGAGCAGGCCGGGGCCCTCGAGCGCGCCCGACTGCACCACCAGATCGCTGTCGGTCGACAGCTCCTTGATCGAGAGCTTCGGGTGGCGGCGCCCCTTGGCGCCCGGATCCG
Organism: Myxococcales bacterium; assembly: GCA_020633315.1. GTDB lineage: Bacteria > Myxococcota_A > Polyangia > Nannocystales > Nannocystaceae > Paraliomyxa. Next base: position 604,672 of record JACKDV010000002.1, on the reverse strand, counting down.
GATCCTCGCACCACAGCAGCGCACAGGTGTGCAGGCCCAGGGCCGAGCGCAGCAGGTCCACGTTGTGGAACACCTGCTCGTGGATGCTCTCCACCGCCGCATGGGCCATGCGCAGCTGCTCCTCCTCGCGGCTGCGGGCGCGGCTCTCGGGGGGCAGCGCGGCGGAGATGAGCCGGAAGTCGCGGGCCTCCTGGCGGATCCGCTCGAGGGTGCTCTGCACCTGGCGGTCGTGCCCCAGGCGCAGGCGCCTGACCAGGCTCGACAGCACCAGCAGGTTGCCCGCGGCGAAGAAGCCCACCAGGGTGAGGTGGTAGGCGGGCAGCGCCCAGCCCTCGCGGGCCACCGTGCGCCAGCCCACCAGCGCCTCGAGGGCCACCACCGCCACCATCCAGGCCGCCGCCGCCGCGCGGAAGCGGTGCACCACCATGAGGAAGGAGACCAGGGCGTAGACCAGCGGATAGAGGAAGGAGCGCAGGCCCCCCGTGGCCGAGATGAGGAAGTAGGTCGCGGTCAGCAGCAGCAGGCCGAGCTCCAGCTCGCCCCACACCGTGCTGGTGGGCGCCACCCCGCGCTCGGGCCACAGCTCCCGGCACACGGCCAGGGTGAGGGTGAGCCCGAACATGGTGACGATGGCCAGCGGCAGCATCTCGCCGCGCCACAGGGCCGGGCCCGAGACCAATCCCATGCCCAGCAGCGGCCACAGCCCGGCCAGCACCAGCAGCGCCCAGCGCTCGCCGAGGCGGCGGCGCACGAGGAAGAGGCGACGGGCGACCGCGGCCATCACTGCCCCCGTTCCGCGTCCGAGCCGGGACGCTCCACCTCGAACACCGCCTCGCCCGGACGGACGAGGTTGAGATCCTCGCGAGCGATCCGCGCGACCTCGCGGGGGTCGTGCTTGAGCGCCTGGATCTCCGCGCGCATCAGCCGAATCTCCTCGCGCAACGCCGCGTTGGCGGCCTGCAGCTCCTCGCGCTCCCGGCCCACGCGCTCGAGGTCGGCCGACCCTCCGGTCAGCTCCAGACGCTCCGGCCAAAAGGCGATCACTCCGGCGACCAGCGCCGCCAACAAGATGCGGTTGACCCAGTGCATCGACGCCGGGCCAAGCTACCCAGGGCCCCTGCGGCGACCAAAAAACCGTCCCCTATTCATCCTACATAGACCTACAACAGCGTTTCCGGCCCGGCGCAGGGAGCTCCGGGGGCCCGCCCGCGGCCGCAAGGAGCCGCAGGCCTTGGGGCGGATGGTGGCGCATCATCCTGCAGGATGGAGACGGGGATCCTCGAGCCACGGGAGCCCGAGCCACGACCCCCAGCACGGCCACGACCAGCGCGGCGCGGCGTGGGCCGGGCCCATCACGGCCTGCGCTCGAACGCCGCCCGCAGCTCGTCGGGGATGCGGGTGGGCCGACCGCTCGCGAGATCGACGAAGGCCCAGGTGGTCACCGCCCGCGCCAGCGCCCGCCCGTCGTCGACCCGCACGATCTCGGTTCGTCGCTCGCACCACGCCCGCTTCCAGGGATCGACCCAGGTGCTCACCTCCACGCGATCGCCCAGCCGCCCGGGTGCGAGGTAGTCGATCTCGTGGCGCCGCACGTTGAAGATGCCGCCCAGGCGGCGGTAGGCGGCGTGGTCGAAGCCCCGCGCGTCGGAGTGGGCCCGCGCCGCGTCGAGCACCCAGCGCAGGTAGACCAGGTTGGAGACGTGATCGAGGTCGTCGATGTCGGCTGCCGCCACCGTCAGCAGCAGCGCGTGGCGGTCCGCGAGCCCCTCGCTCATGCGGGGAGCTCTCCGCCCGGGATCCAGGTGGCGTGGAAGCCGGTGGGGATCCGCTGGGGCAGCTCGAGCGACGCCCGCTCCTCCATCGTCCGCGCGTCGATCACCACACAGCGCGAGGGCCCGCCGCCGCGGTCGTGCACGAACGACACCAGGTAGCCGTCGTCCTCCTCGCTCGCGCCCGGCCGGGGGGCGAAGACCGCCTCGTCGCCCACGCGATCGGCCGGCAGCGCGTGCACCCACGAGCGCCCCCGCTCGAGGTCGTACTTGATCCAGCCGTCGAAGCACACCGCCGACGAGGGGGCCAGGCGCGGGTTGTAGCAGTAGCGAGCGGGCCGCCCCAGCCAGCGGTCGTTCATGCGGGGGAACTCGGTGGGCACGTCGTCGAGCTGCTCGCCCCGGACCTCGCCGGTGGCCGGGCTCAGGCGCCAGCGGTGCAGCATGGGCGCCAGCTCAAGGAACTCCAGCCGCGAGCGGGTGTGGGGGCCGGGCTCGCGCGACTTGGGCATGGGGTCGTCCACCCGGCAGGCCACCACCACGATCTCGTCGCCGTCCTCGTAGCAATTGATCACGTGGTACACGTAGCAGGCCTCGGTCTCGAGCCAGCGCGTGGTGTCGGAGGTGGCGTGGCGATCGATCACGCCGAAGCGGGTGGGCATGTCCTTGCGGTAGACGATGCGCCGCTTGCCCTGCCGCAGCAGCTCGGGATCCCACAGCATGGGCAGGTCGAGGAAGATCGTGGAGCGCTCGGTGATGCCGATGTCGTGGAAGAAGCGCGGCCCGGGCATCTCGATGGGGAACATGCGCAGCAGCTCGCCCTGGGCCGAGACCAGGCCGTAGCGCAGGAACGGCCGGGCGTGGAACTGGAAGTCGAAGATCATCATCTCGCCGGTGTGGGCATCCACCTTGGGGTGGGCCGACATCCCCGCGGGGAGCTCGTCGGCGAAGCGCTCGGGCCCCAGGGTGCGCAGCGAGGGCACCTCGAGGCGCACCGGCTCGCCCCCCAGGTACCACAGCGCCAGCAGCTTGCCTGCGTGCCACACCAGGTCGGTGTTGGGGTTGTCCTTCATCGGCGAGATCGGGTGCCGCAGCTCCATCGGCTCCATGATCCCGGCCCACATCGCGGCGCCGGCCTTGGTCTCCACCTCGAAGGCCGCCGAGCGCACGTAGCGGTTGGTGTAGCGGGCCTCACCGTCGGCGAAGCACACCCCGTGCACCATCGCGTCGCCGTCGAACCAGTGGTAGCGGCCCTCCACGGGGAAGCGCGGGTTGGGGCCGTTGCGCACGAACATGCCGTGGAGGTCGGCGGGCAGCTCTCCTCGCACGGTGAGCGGGACGTCGTGCCGCTCGTCGGTGACGGGCGCGAAGATCCCTTCGAGGTACTCACTGCGAGGCGCGGGCCGAGGGGCGGACATGCCTCCTGATACCACGGGCCCCGGCGGGCCGGAGCCGCGCTCGGGCGGACCTGCCTATGCCTTGGGCCGGGTGAGCGCGCGGAACTCCGCCTCGCCGATGATCTGCAGGGACTGGCCGCGGGAGATCAGCGCCTGGGCCTGCTGCAGCTTGGTGCCCTTGTGCCCCTTCTTGTAGCGGGGAGAGCGACCGCCCTGCACCACCACGTCGGTGCTGCGGGTCACCTCCTTGGCCACGGTGGCCCCGGCCTGCAGCGCGAGCAGCTCGGCGTCGAAGCGCTTGAGCGAGAGCACCCCGGTGAACACCACGGTCTTGCCCTGCAGCGAGCGCAGCTTGGCGGTGGAGGTCTGGGGGGTGCCCTCGACCGCCTGCAGCATCTCGTAGGCGTCGGCGTAGCGCCGGCTGCGGGGACCGATCGCCCGCTTGATGATCGCCCGCAGGTCGTCCTCGCAGTCGATCGACGCGACCATGGCCGGGGTGACGATGGTCTCCGCGTCCCCGCGCAGCAGCATCGCGAGCAGCTGTCCCATCTGGTAGACGTCGTCGACGGCGAGCCAGTGGCGGTGGCGCTCGGCGATGAAGCCCTGGGTGACGAAGGCGGGGTTGAAGGCCTCCACCGTCATCGGCTTGCCCGCCAGCTCGTGACGCGCGATGCCGAAGTCGCCGAGCTTGAGCGTGCCGCGGCCGCACACGAAGATGTTCATGGGGGTGATGTCGCGGTGGGTCGCGCTGGCGCCGTGCAACTCGTCGAGCACGCGCAGCAGGGCCGCGATCTCCTTGCGCGCCCGCGCCGACGACCAGGGCTTGCCCGCGCGCTCGAGGTAGTCGGCCACGGTGCCGCCGTCGGCCAGCTCGAGCACCAGGCAGTACAGGAAGCCGCCGCCGCGCCGGGTGACGAGGGGGAAGGAATCCAGGGTCTGGATCGCCCGCGCGCTGCGTCGCAGCAGCTCGCCGAAGTACGACTCGCGGTGCCAGCTGCTCTGGTCGAGCGTGGTCTTGAGGCAGACCTCGTCCACCACCTGCCCCCGCCGACCGAGCTCCTGCGCACGGTAGGCCCGCCCGAATCCGCCCGCTCCCAGCACCTCGCCGATTCGATAGCGAACGCCCGAGACGGGGCTCTTGACGACCTGGCCGAGCTTGAGCGCTTCCATCGCCGACGAGGGTACCGCGGCTCCCGGTCGGCCAATCGCCCCGCCGTGGTCGGGGTCGATGGCATGCGGCGTAGTTTCGGTGCCGCAGGCCACCGTCCAACGTCCGTTCGTCACCTCGGGATGGACCCCGTGCAACCCCAGGCCCCGCGCCCCGTCGATGGTCACGAAGTCGCAGGTCGCTTGCACGGCCGCGCTCTTCGTACACAACGGGTCACGGAGCAGACCGATGTCCAAGTCGATCCACGAGGGCTGGCACCTCATCGCCGACGCCAACGAGATCATCGAGGGGATGCCCACGGTGCTGCGTCGCTTCGGAGAGTCGCTGGTGCTGTGGCGCGATCCCACGGGCACGGTGCGGGCCGAGCTCGATGCCTGCCCGCATCGCGACGAGCCCCTCCTCCGCCTCGACGAGGGCGAGCCCTGCCTCGAGTGCCTGGCTCACGCGCCGGCTCCGACGCCCCTCGTTCGCGAGGCCCACGGCTGGATCTGGATGTGGCGCGGCGCCCTTCACCCGCAGCCGGCCCCGCCCGACTACTTTGCCGGGCTGGGAAGCCACCTCGGGTACTCCACCTCGCAGGCGCTGCGAGTGCGCAGCGAGGAGCTCGACGAGGCCACCCACCTCCGCCTCGATGCCTCCGACCCCCGCCGGGGTCGCGTGACGGCGACCGTGCCCGTCGACGATCGCCAGGCCGTGGTCTACCAGCGCGCCTATCGACCCGGCGCCCGCACGCTGCTGCACCGAGCCCTCGACGCGCTCGACGAGGCGCTCGGCCGCCGTCGCCTGCGAGGGATCTCGGCCGGCTGAGCCCCCGACCCCACGGCGTGCGAACGCAGCGGGCACGACAGCCCGCCCGGTGAGCGCAGCGAGGAGCCCCGCCGCCGCGTGGTCGCGCTACAGTGGGGCCTCCCGATGATCATCGTCACCGGCACCAAGCGCTCTGGCACCTCGATGTGGATGCAGATCCTCACCGGGGCCGGGTTTCCGGCGTTCGGCGAGGCGTTCCCGCGCAACTGGGACAAGACCCTCAAGGACGCCAACCCCGACGGCTTCTACGAGTCGATCCTCCGCCAGGGCATCTACTACCGCACCAACCCCCACCCGCAATCGGGAGCCTTCTTCCATCCCAGCCAGGTCACCCGCCACGTGGTGAAGGTGTTCATCCCCGGCCTGGTGCGCACCGATCTGGCGTACATCGGCAAGGTGGTGGCCACGGTCCGGCACTGGCGCGAGTACCAGCGCTCGCTCGAGCGCCTGTTCGCGATGGAGGACGAGGCCCGTCCCGCCTCGTCGCCGCCTCCGGTGCGCATGTCCCCGTGGCTCGAGTGGTGGGAGGAGAACTTCGCCCTGGTGCGCGACCTGATGACTCGTCGCTATGCGATCCACGTGCAGTCCTACGACGGCCTGCTCGCGGATCCACGGCAGGTGATCACCAAGGTGCTGAAGTGGATCGGCGATCCCCAGGCCAAGGTGGAGGAGGCGGTCGCGGCGGTGCGCCCGGGCAACCGCACGCAGAACCGCCCCGAGGTGGACGAGGTGTCGCCGCGGCTGGCCGAGGTCTTCGATGCGCTCTACCGTGCCATCGACGAGCAGACGGGCATCCCTCGCTCGCTGATGGAGACGCTCAACGAGACCAACCGCGAGCTGGCCCCGCGGGTGCTCGAGCAGCGTCGTGCGCTGGCGCAGGCGCGTCGTGGTCGACGACGAGGCCCGGGCGAGGACCCCGAGGCACCGCTCGACGATCCCACGCCCTGAGGATCGCCTCGCATGCATGCGCGAGGGTGGCCGCGGGTACGACACCCCTGTCCCGCCGCGCTCCCCGCAACGCGACACCGATGTCGTGCCCTTCCGCGGTAACAGCGTTCCAGCAGCTATGATACGGAGCAAATTCGGCTGGCCCGTCCCTTGCTAAGTTGCGGGCGCAATGGATTGGCCTCGGTTGGATACGCGGTGGTGGAACCTCTCCTTCGGCGTGGCAGCGACCACGATGGCCGCGTGCGGGCCGACGATCACCCTCGACGACGACACCGGCGAGACCATCACCGACACCGACGGCGAGACCGACTCCGAGACCACGCCGACCACCCAGCCGCCGCCGCTCGAGTGCGTCAACAGCTCGGACTGCGACCCGGGCTACGAGTGCATCGACAACGAGTGCGTTCCCTACGACTACTGCTCGGACGGGGGCTGCTGCGACTACGGCTACGACGGCTGCTGCTACGACGGCTGCTGCTACGGCGAGTGCTACTACTACGAGTGCTACGGCGACGCCGACTGTGGGGTGGGTGGGCTGTGCGAGGGCTTCCAGGAGTGCGTGTGGCTCGAGTCGATCACGGACTGCGGCCCGGTGCCCGACCTGCTGCCGATCCCGCTGGTCGAGGGCGAAGACGATCCCGTGCTCTCCCTGTCCTTCGTGGATGCCGACGGTGACGCGACCGAGGACGTGGTGGTCACCTACGAGTCGGGCGCGGCCACGCTGCACCGCTTCGGCCCCGAGGACGTCGAGCTCATCCCCCTGCCCTTCTCCGGCGGCGCGCCGCTGCTCGACGTGACCGCGGCCGACTTCAACGGTGACGGCCTGCCCGACCTGGCCAGCTCCGACTCCATCGGCCAGATCTCGATCCTCGCCGGGGACGGGCTCGGCGGCTTCGCGCCCCTCACCATGGCCCCCGCGGTGGGCCCGGTGACCAAGCTCGAGGCGCTCGACTGGAACGGCGACGGCGCGGCCGACCTGGCGATGCTGGGCGGTGATGCGCTCGGGGCCGTCTACCTCGGCAACGGGGCGGGCGACTTCATGGCGGCGCTGGCCCTGTCCACCGACAACACCGCGTACGACCTGGAGACGGGCACCTTCGGGGCCGATGCCTTCGACGACGTGGCCGTCCACACCGAGAGCCGCGGCGCCGTGTTCCTGGGCAATGCGGTCGACGACACCCAGGCCGACGGCGATCTGCAGCTCAGCGACCACGGTCGCCGCCGCCTGGCGGCGGGCGACTTCGACGGGGGCGGGCTCACCGACATCGCCGGCTACTCGGGGGTGGAGAGCTGGGACGGCGCGTGGATGCTGATCGAGGGCTGGCGCGACGGCTTCGGAGAGGTGGAGCGGCAGGCGCTCTTCACCCCGATCGAGACCTCCAGCAGCGGCGACGTGGACGGCGACGGGCTGGCCGACGTGGTCGCGCTCGGCAGCGAACTGCTCACCATCCTGCACGGCAGCCCGGCCGGCGGCAGCGCGCCGCTGTTCTCGTGCCTCGACCAGCTCGTGCTCGAGCCCCCGGCGCGGCTGCTGTCGGTGGGAGACTTCGACGGCAACGGGCTCGACGACATCGTGGTGGCCGGTCCGCTCGGCGTGTTCGTGCTGACCCACTAGCGATCATGCCGCGCCTCGCCCTCCCCCTCGCCCTGCTCGCGCTCGCGGCCTGCGGGGCCGGCTCGCCGAGCCCGGGCGACGGGGACGACGAGGCGACGACGAGCGAGGGCGAGACCGACGACGAGGGCTCGGGAGCGCGGGCGCCCGCGATCCTCGGGGCGCCCGCGGTCGCGGCCCGCGGGGCGCACCTGTTCCTGCTCACCGACACGCCCTTGGCCCAGCTCCAGGTGGAGCTGGGCGGCGTGGCCCTTGGCGAGGCCCAGCTGCTCCACGCGGACTTCCCCGGGGCCGTGCTCCGGGTGCCCGCACAGGTGGAGCTGGGGCCCAGCGTCCTCGCGGTGCGGCGCCGCGACGATCCCCAGGCGGTGGCCGAGCACGAGCTCGAGGTGGTGGATCCGGTCTTCGTGGACGTGGCCGAGGCCACCGGCCTGGCCCAGACCCACGATCCCTCCGGCAGCCCCCCCGAGTGCGCCGAGAGCCACACCGGGCTGGCCTTCGGCGACTTCGACGGCGACGGGGATCCCGACGCCTTCGTGGGTCAGGTGGGCACGGGCGGGCGGCTGCATCGCAACCGCGGCGACGAAGACGGTGACGGCGTGCCCGAGCTCGAGGACGTGACCGAGGCGATGGGCCTGGCCGGGGTGGATCAGGTGGCGATGGCCACCTTCGTCGACCTCGAGGGCGACGGCGACCTCGACCTGTTCGTGGGGCGCCGCGGCGCCAACCGGGTGTTCGCCAACCAGCTCGTCCCCACCGGCACCGCCGGCTTCCAGGACGTGACCGAGGCGATCGGGCTGGGGGTGGAGAGCCAGCGCACCATGGGCGTGGCCTTCGGCGACTACGACGGGGACGACGACCTCGACCTCTACGTGGTCAACCATGCCTACTGCTTCCCGCAGGCGGGCAGCGAGATCCGGGCCGGCGACCACCTGTACCGCAACGACGACGGCGTGTTCGTGGAGCGCACCGGGCTGCTCGACCCGGCGGTGCTCTCGTCGGTGGGCTTCTCGGCCTCGTGGGTCGACGTGGAGCGCGATGGCGACCTCGACCTCATCGTGATCAACGACGACGTGGGCGGCATGATCGGCAACCCCAACGCGCTGTGGCGCAACGACGGGCCCGGCGAGGCCCCGAGCGAGCACCGCTTCACCGACGTCTCGATGGCCTCGGGGGTGGGCATCGAGCGGATCAACGGCATGGGCCTGGCCCTCGGGGACGTGGACCACGACGGCTTCGTGGACCTGGCCTTCTCCAACATCGGGGAGAACGTGCTGCTGCTCAACGCGGGCGACGGGACCTTCGTGGACGTCTCGGATGCGGCCGGCATCCGCCGCGCCCAGCTCCCGTGGGCCCGCACCTCGATCACCTGGGCCGCCCACCTGTGGGATCACGACAACGACGGGGACCTCGACCTCTACTACGCGGGGGGGCGGATCAAGGGCGACGCCCTGATCCCCGACGCGTTCTTCGACAACCGCGGCGACGGGACCTTCGAGGATCGCACCTGGGCGGTGGGGCTCACCGATCCCGCCTCGGGCAAGGCCTCGGCGCTGGTCGACCTCGATCGAGACGGGAGCTGGGAGCTGGCCACCGCCGCGTGGGGCGACGAGCTCAAGGTGTACCGCAACGACGCGGCGCGCTCGGGTGCGGGCCACCACTGGCTCGACGTCGAGCTACGCGGGCGTGGGGGCAACCGCGAGGCGGTGGGGGCGATCGTGGAGCTCCGCAGCGAGGGCAGCACCCAGACCTGCTTCCACACCAACCGGCCGTCGCTGGGGGCCGGGGGCGAGACGGCCTGCCACTTCGGGCTGGGGACGAGCGATCGGATCGAGAGGCTGACGATCACCTGGCCCGACGGCAGCGTCTCGCAGCCCACGCCGCCCGCGGTCGATGGTCGCGTGGAGTACGTGCAGGCGGGCTGACCCGCGACGCGAAGGGCTCGAGGCGAGGCTCCTAGCAGCGGCCGAGCGCGCGGGTGATGAACGAAGGGCCGCCGCGTCGCAGCGAGGCCGGCAGCTCGTGCCCCTTGGGGCACTCCTCCTCGCCGCGGATCACCACGCCGCTGTCACCCAGCGAGCGGACCCGCGAGCCTCGGATCGTGCGCGTCACCTGACAGCCGCAGGTGAGCTCCATGGTCGTGACCAGGGAGTTGTCGTCGTGCGAGCACGGCCCCATGAACAGGACCTTGCGAACCGTCTGCATCGCCACGTCCCCGATCACGCCCGAGGCCCCCGGATTATTCGGAAGAATTCGTAGGGAAGCCTGCATCGGCTGCAGACGCGCTCGCCGCCAGGCGCCGGGAACGCGACTCAGCCGAGGACGGGGAGGACCCGCTCGTCGTAGAGGTCGTCGAGCATGCCCTGCATGATCGACTCGACCCGCCCGCACAGCGAGTCGTGCCGGGCCCAGAAGCGGGTGGGGATCGCCTCGCCGATCTGCACGGTGACCTTGGCCGGCAGCGGCAGGTAGGGCAGCGCGCAGGTCGGCCCCATCAGCAGGCCCCAGGGGAAGGCGAGCATCAACGGTAGCGAGTGCACCCGCGCCCACTTGGGCAGGCGCAGCGCCTCGGCCAGCCGACGGCCCTGGCGGAGCACGATGAGGGTCTCGTGCGAGCCCGCGCTCACGATGGGCACGATGGGCACCCGATGATCCATCGCCAGTCGACCAAAGCCCTGGCGACCGGCGAGGTTCACCCGTCGCCGCTCTCGGTAGGGCCGCATGTTCTCGATGTCGCCCCCGGGGAACACCAGCAGCTTGTGCCCCTGCTCGAGCACCTTGTGGGCCGTGGAGCGCTTGGCCGGCACGATGCCCACCGAGCGCAGCACCGACGCCATCTTGGGGTGCTTGAAGAGGATGTCGTGCGCGAGGATGTAGACCGGCTCGTGGTAGCCGAGCTGCCGGTAGTAGTGCACCAGGAACAGGCCATCGACCGGGTTGAGCCCGCCGTTGTGGTTGCCCACCAGCACCGCCGGGCCCTCGGGCACGCGCTCGAGCCCGCGCACCTCGAGCCGGTGGTAGCGGGCGAGCAGGTCGAAGCCCCGCGCGGCGGCCTCGAGCGTGGACGGCTGCACCGGACCGAGCTCGGGATCGATGTCGGCCCGCAGCGCATCGACGAAGGCGTGGACGCGCTTCCGTAGCGGTCGCTCGCGAACCAAGTCGCGAACGGCCCCGGCGATCGAGCCGCCGAGCTGCGGAGGTTGCGCAGGAAGACCCTCAGTGTAGGTGTGCAGTTCGATGCACGGACTGTGTCACACCGTGCACACCGTCGTCGACCTCGATGGGTCGGTTTCGAGACTCGGCTCGAATCACCGTTCTGGCGAAGCGCAGGACCCGGTCGGTAACCGCGCGCGGCTGCTCGAGATAACCGCAGTGCCCGAACTGGTTCCAGATCTCCAGCTGCGCGTGTTGCGGCAGGTGGCGCTGGAAGAACTCGAGGTGGGCCGGGGGCAGGATCATCTCCTCGCGGCCCCACAACATCAGGGTGGGCATGCGCAGCGACGCGAGCTCGTCCGGCTGCAGCAGGTCCTCGGGCCCGAGGCTGTCGAGCAGGCGACGAAGCTGCGGGTTGGTGAAGCGGCCGCGGATCCCATGGGCCAGCAGGTGACGCAGGCCCCGAGGCGAGCGAGCGAGCATGCGATCGACGAAGGCCAGGGCCTCGCGGTGCCGATCGATGCGGAAGGTGTCGAGGAAGTCCTGCAGACCCTCGGGGGTCATCGGCGCGCCGCCGGGGCAGATCAGCACCAGCGCTCGGACCTTCTTGGGAGAGCGCGCGGCATAGCGGACCGCCCCAAAGCCCCCCATCGAGGTCCCCAGCAGCACCACGGGCTCGTCGATGACGCGGTCGAGCACCTCGAACATGCCGGCCATCATCGCGTCGCGATCGAGGCCGCCCAGCGGCACCTCGCTGAAGCCGTGGCCGGGGCAGTCGGGAGCCACGAGCCGGCGCGAGTGCGGGGCGAAGCGACGCAGCAGGCCCACGTACGAGATCGCGTTGGCCGAGAAGCCGTGGAGCATGACCACCGGGGGCAGGTCGCCGCGCCCGGGGCCGTCGAGCACGTGCAGCCGGCCCACCGAGGTATGGAGCCAGCGGCTGCGATAGCCTCGAGCATTGAGGACGCGCCGGGCCAAGCGTTCGGGAACCGTCAGCATCGGGTCGAGAGGATCCAAGCAACTCGGACGCCTGCGTGTCCACAAGTCGGCAGATTCGGCCCGTCCGGCTGTGGCACGGATCACAGCGAGCGCGTAGCTGGCTACGCGGCCACGGCGTGAAGCTCCCTGCACACCGGCGCGCGAGCGCGATGCCGATGTGGGGGAAGCTCGGAGATCAGCGCTCGCGCGCGTGCTCGCGGTAGTAGTCGACGATGGCCTCGGTGAGGCCGTCGACCACCAGGGCTCGCTGCCCGGAGTCGAGCAGGCGACGACCTTCCTCGGGGTGATCGAGGAAGCCCGCCTCGAACAGCACCGCGGGCATCTCGGCTCCCATCAGCACGTCGAAGCCCGCCTGCTTCACGCCGCGATCGATCCGCTCGGGGAAGCGCTGCGCCTGCTCCTGCTGCACCCGCCGTGCGAAGCCGGCCGCGCGTCCGCGATGGGAGGACAACGCCAGCTCGCGGACCATCGCCAGCGCTCGCGCTCGCGTGGGCTCGGCTCCGTCCTCCACCCGCGCGCTGCGGGCCGCCTCGCGCCGATCGAGACCGAGGTCGAGCACATAGGTCTCGAAACCCGTCTGCGGCTCGTGGCCCGAGGCGTTGGCGTGCAGGCTCAGCAGCAGATCGGCGCCCGCGGCATTGGCCCGGGCCACGCGATCGGCCAGGGTCACCGTCTCGTCCCCCGCGCGGGTGAGCACCACGCGGGCGTGGGGCAGCCGTCGCAGCAGCGACGCTTGCAGCTCGTGGGCCATGGCGAGGGTCAGGTCCTTCTCGTGGATGGCCCCGTCGAAGGCCACGCAGCCCCCGTTGTCCCCGCCGTGGCCGGGGTCGATCGCGATGACGAACGAGCGCTCCACCACCGGCACCGGCCCCGCGCTCACCTCCGCGGCCGGAGCCACGGCCAACAGTCCCAGCGCCAGAATCGCGTGCCCAAGCCTCATATCCTACATGTAGGACATCTCGGCCTCGGGGCGAAAATATCCCGGAAAACGCGGCCTCCTGGGGAAGGGAGCGGGTGGGGAATGCTAGATCCTCGGGACCCGTGCCGCGTCCCCATCCCACCGCCCCGGTGCTCGCGGCCGTTGCGCTGATCGCGGGCATCCTGCAGGTGATGGCCACCGTGATGCTCGGGCTCGCCTCGCTCGAGGATCTGCGCGCAGCGGCATCCGAGGGGGCCCGCCCCTACCTGCTCGGCGTGCTCGCCATCACCCTGGGCCTGGGCGTCGCGTGGCTGCTGCGGCGTCGCCCGCTGTGGGCGGCCCTGGTGCTGGTGGGCTGGATGGGCGCGGTGCTGTGGCCGCTGCTCCCGCGCGTCAGCAGCCTCGGCCTCGCCTACCACGGCGAGTACGTGCTGCATCACTTCACGGGGTTGCTGGCGGCCGCCACCTGCATCGCGATCGCGACCGGCTGGGCCCGACGCTCCGAGCTGGGCCTCGGTCGATGGATCCCGGTCGGCCTGGCCGTGGGCGGCACGGTGGCCCTCGTCTCCGCCCACGTGGCCGAGCAGCCGAGCCTGGGCACGCACGCGTGGCCGCTGGTGGAGCGAGCCGGCACCGCGGCGCTGTTGCTCGCCTGGGCCAGCACCCTGCTGCTGCTGTGGCGCCAGCTCGGCCCCCCACGCCTGCGCCTGGCGGCGCTGATGCTGCTGCTGCCCTACCTGGTGCGGGTGGCCTTCGCCTTCCCCGAGGGCCTCGCCGGTGCCTCGGTGATCGACGCGGGCCGAGCCCCGCTGATGATCGCGATGGTGCTCGCCGCCGTGACCACCTTCATCGCCTTCCGACCGCCGCTGCAGCAGGGGGTCAAGGCCATGGTGCTGGTCTTCTCCGGCCTCGCCACCCTGCTGCTCTACTACTTCTACTGGCGCGGCTTCGGTGAGCTCGAGGCGGGCCTGGGCGGCCTGGCCCAGTCGGTGTTCGCGTTCTCGCTGCCCTACCCCACCTACTTCTCGGGCTTCGGCGTGCTGCAGGTGTGGTTCGTGATGCTGGGCCTGTTCGCCATGTTCGGGGCGGCCTACGCCGGCCTGGTGTGCCCGGGCCAGCGCGTGCGCGGCGTGGCGCTGGCCCTGCTGGTGGTCACGGGCCTGGGCCTCTCCACTCCGCCGCTCACCCTGATGACCTCGGCCGCCGCGCTGCTGTGGCTCGACTCGATCGTCGGCGGCGGCCAGGGCGAGCGGGCGTGGCGGAGCCCCGACGAGCCGATGGAGTCGATCCTCGGGGGCGCGGCGGATCGCCTTGGCCTGCCGACGGTGGTGGTGCTCGAGGACGGCGGTCGCTCGATCCTCTCGCTGCGTGGAGAGCTCGACGACACCGCGATCGACCTCCGCGCGCGCCCCTCGGGCTCCCGGGGCTGGGACCTCACGCTGCAGGTGGGCCTGCTGGGACGGGGCCGTCCCGAGCTCTCGCTGCTGCCCGAGCCCGGCGACGACGGCCACCGCCCCGCCCACCTGCTGGGCCGCACCCACCGAGCCGCGGGCCAGGTGCGCCAGCTCGAGCTGCTCGACGATGCGCTCTACGACGCGCTGCTGCCCTTCCCCGAGGCGCGGGTGGAGCTGTGGGACGCGGGCAGCCGCGTGCGCCTGGGCACCGACCTCGGCGGGCTCGACGACGAGCGCCTGGCCCGGCTGCTCCGCGAGCTCGCGTCGCGAGAGTGAGGGCGTGCCGGCCCGCTCAGCGCGACGAGAAGTAGTAGCGCATCGCCTCGAACCACCCGGGCTTGCCCGCGAGCTGCTCGAGCTCGCCGTCGTCGAGGTACACCCCGCCGCAGCCGAAGCACTTGTCCACCTTCACCCCGCGGAAGGTGATCTCGTCGAGGGTCATCCCGCACTTGGGGCAGTGCATCCAGTGCCGGGCCCGAAGCTCGTCGCGCTCCTCGTCGGAGAGCTCCTCTTCCTCGCGGGCTCGCTCGGCGCGGCGCCGGCTGAGCTCCTCGCGGATCTCGTGGTCCCCATCCCCGGTGCTCACCCATCCTTGTTCGCACGAAGACGCGCGAACCGCAATGGGCGAGGCCTCAGCCGTGGGCCTCGAGGTACTTGATCGCGGTCGAGTCGCCCGGTCGCTGGCCGAGCAGGGCGCGGTAGTAGCGGACTGCCTTCTCGGTCTGGCCGAGCTTGTCCGCGGCCTTGGCGGCCTGCTTGAGCGCCGGCGCGTAGTTGGGCGCCGAGGAGAGGATCGACTCGAAGTCCTGCAGCGCGGTGCTGGTCTTGCCCTGGCGCGCGTGCCCGATGCCGGTGCACAGCAGCACGTCGAGATCGCGAGGGCGCCGAGCCTTGGCCTTGCGCAGCAGCTCGAGCCCGCTGTCCACGTCGCCGTTCTCCGCCTGGTCGCAGCCGCGCTCGATCAGCGAGTCGATCGACTCGACCTTGGGCTTGGGCGAGTCGGCCGGCGCCTTGGTGTCGCCCCCGTCGGCCGGTGCTCCGGCCGAGTCCCCCGCGGGCGTCTCCCCGCCGTCCTCGCCCGAGCCCGCCTCGTCGGCCCCGGAGCCCGACGCATCGTCTCCGGCTCCCACCACGGGTGCGCCCCCGGCCCGAGCCCGCAGCGCGGCCGCCGTGGGCTGCCCCGGCACCGCCGCGAGCACGCCGTCGGCGGTCTCGAGGGCCTTGGCCTCGTCTCCCGCGCGCAGGAAGGCCAGCGCGAGGGTCAGCTCGGCCAGCACGCTGCGCTCGGGCAGGGCCTGCAGCGCCGCGATCACGCCGTCGGGCACGGGCGCCTTGGCATCTCGCCACAGCGGAGCCGCGGCCACCAGCTGCACCAGCTCGCCGCTGCCGTCCTCGGGCAGCAGCGGGAGGATCTCGGTGGCCGGCCGCCCCTGAGCCAGGCGCAGGCGAGCCCGCACCCTCCGCATGTGCTCGCGATCCTCCACCTCCTCCACCACCACGCTGCCCAGGATGAGCGTCGCCCGCTCCACGTCGTCGGGACCCGCGATGCCCTCGGCCACGCCCACGACCCGACCGATCTCCTGCTCGAGGGCACGGGTGGCCAGCAGCTCGGTCTGCGCCAGCTTCATCGCCGCCACGCCCGAGGCCGGCACGTCGCCGCTGTCGATGCGTCCCTGCAGGGCCGCCTCGGCCTTGCCCAACGCGGCGGGATCGAGGCTCGCCATCGCCTTGCGGGCATCGCCCAGCTCGGTCAGCGAATCGGGATCGAAGCGCTCCTCGCCGCCGGCCAGCAGCCCCGCCGCCTCGAGCACCCGCGTGCGAATGCTGGGCACGCCGAACACCACCGCCACCCCGGCCAGCAGGCCCAGGCCGGCCACGAACGGCCAGGTACGGCGCGGAGGCGGGGGCGAGTCGGAGCGCTCGCGTCGACGCTCGCGGATCTCCACCTCGTCCGAGGAGGAGTCCCGCGCGGCGCGGCGACGGGGTCGCGCCTCCACGTCGGAGCGGGTCTCGGCCGCTCGCTTGGCCCCGCTGGGCTCGCGGGGGCTCACCGGCTGGCGCTCGATCGCCGCCTCGGTGGCCCGGACCGCCGTGCCCTCCACCTCCACCGCCGGCTTGGCGGCGGCGGGCGGCGGCGCGGGCTCGCCACCGTCGACCCGATTGCTCACCGCCTCCAGCATCGAGGCGCCGTGGACCTCCTCGGCCCCGTAGCGCACGGTGAGCCGAGGCGGACGCGAGCGCAGCGGCTCGGCCGGCTCGTCCTCCACCACGTCGGGGATCGCGTCGACCGGAGCCGTGGGCGAGTGCGGTCGCGGACGCATGCGCACGGCCGACTCGTCCACCCCTGGGGTGCTCGGCGTCGGCGCGGGCTCTGGCTCCGCATCGTCGTCGTCGTCCACGCCGAGCTCCGCCAGCGGGAACGGCATGGGGCCCGAGGTCTCGGTGACGGAAGGGACCGAGCTGGGGACGGCGGTCCCGCGGCTGCGCTCCACCGCCACGCGCTTGGAGACCACCGCCACCCCTTCGTCGCCGTCGGGGGTGTCCACCACCAAGATGTCGGTATCCACGCCCTGGATCACCGGCATCGTGCCGCCGAAGCTCGGCGGCGGGCCCAGCTCGGCCAAGGCCGACAGCGTGCCCGGGTGCTCGTCCTCCACCTCCTCGAACACGGGCGGGAGATCGGAGAAGCCCGAGAACACGCTCGAGAACTCGGGCATGTCGCCCAGCCGCAGCCAGTGCCGGCCCGTGCGCGAGACCTGATCGTCGGGGTGCAGCCGCCCCTCGTCGATCCAGGTGCGCAGCGTGGCGAGGTCGGGGGCCGTGAACAGCAGGTCCTCGACCGTTCGGATCTGCCACGGATGATCGACCGCACCCGGCGGAGGCTCCACCGGGAACACGTAGCCACACACCGAGCACCGAACAGTGGCCCCCTCGGGACCGATCTGCTGGTCATCCAGGGAGAACTCGGTATGGCAGTTCGCGCAACGGACGATCAACGGCGGACCTGCTCGCGGACGTTAGCACAGGGCGACCGGACCACGCGTCGGGTCCATCAACCCGCCAGCCGGCTGAGCAGCCCGCCCCCCACGGCCAGCACCACGACCCCCGCCACGAGCATCCCGAACAGCTTCATCGCCAGGGGGATCCCGTGGATCGGCTCCAAGCCGGCCTCTGCCCCGCAGCTGGGGCAGGCCAGCTCGCCCTCGCCCTCGGACGGAGCCGAGAACTCGTGGTGACATCGGGCGCAGCGGTAGGACATTCCAGAGCTTCCCTACCGAGCGGTCGGGAGCCTGTCAAGCGGTCGCCCGCCCCGGCCCACCGAGGCCCGGACCCCCGGTCGGGACGCGGGCTTTTCGCGCGGTTAACGGCCGCTCCCCACGCCAGGTGGCATGCTTGCCCCCGTGCGACTGCTGCTGATCGAGGACGACGCCCGGCTGGCCGAGCACACGGCGGAGTACCTCCGCGACCACGACGCCGAGGTGGAGGTGGTGGGGGACGGGGCCCAGGGGCTCGAGCGCGCCGCCTCGGGCGACCACGATCTGGTCCTGCTCGATCTCATGCTCCCCGGCCTCGACGGCCTGGAGGTCTGCAAGCAGCTCCGCCTGCGCTCGGCGATCCCGGTCATCATGCTCACCGCCCGCGGGGACGAGATCGACCGCGTGGTGGGCTTGGAGATCGGCGCCGACGACTACCTGCCCAAGCCCTTCAGCCCGCGTGAGCTGCTCGCTCGCATCCGCGCCGTGCTGCGACGCCATGCCGCGCCCGCGCCCGGGAGCGAGGAGACCCAGGTGATCGAGGTGGGCCCGCTGCGCATCGATCGGGATCGACGGACGGCGCAGGTGGGCGAGGAGACCCTCGAGCTGACCGCCTACCAGTTCGACCTCTTGTGGGTGCTCGCCGGAGGGGCGGGCAAGGTGCTGTCCCGAGAGCAGCTCCACGCCCAGGTCCGCCAGCTCCGCGGCGAGCCGCCGATCGACTTCGATCCCGCCGTCGATCGATCGATCGACGTGCACATGAGCAAGGTCCGCGGCGCCCTGGCCAGCGTGAGCAGCGACGCCAAGGGCCTCATCCGCACCATCCGCGGGGTGGGCTACGTGCTCAGCGACGAGGACGGGCCATGAGCCCCGAGACCGCGCCGTCTCCCGACCGACCCCGGCGGGGCGGGCTGTTCACCCGCATCTTCCTCACCTTCCTCACCACCGCGATCGCCTCGGCGGTGGTGGCCGCCGTGGCCGGCTTCAGCTTCGCCGCGCGGCTCTCCTCGGAGTGGATCGAGCAGGCCACCGAGACGATCGATCAGCGGATCCCCGAGCTGCAGGCCGCCCTCGGCGACGCGCCCACCCTCGAGCAGTCCACCCGCGCGCTGGGGCAGGAGCTCGACGCCCAGGTGGGCGTGTTCGATCGCAAGGGCCAGCGCCTCGCCGGCGAGGGGCCCCCTCGCCTGCCCCGAGGCGCGCTCCGGGACCGACGACAGCCCCTGCGCCAGGGCAAGCCGGTGGTGCTCCGGCGCGGGCGCTTCGAGCCCCCCGGGGTCGCCTATGCCCTGCTGAGCCCCGACGACGGTCGCGTGGCCGCGGTGGTGGCCGTGATGCCACGCCCCGGCTTTCGCCTCACCGTGCCCCTGCTGGTGCTGGGCCTGATGATCCCCGTGCTCGGCCTGGGCGCCTGGACCCTCAGCCGCTCGCTCACCCGTCGCCTCGCCCGCATCGAGGCCAGCGCCGACCGCATCGCCCGCGGCGAGCTCCGCCACCGCATCGAGCTCGAGAGCGAGGTGCCCCGCGACGAGCTCGACCAGCTCGGTCGTGCCTTCAACGAGATGGCCGAGAAGGTCGAGGGCCTGATCCAGGGCCAGCGAGTGCTGCTCGCCAACGTCTCCCACGAGCTGCGCACCCCCATCGCGCGCATGAAGGTGCTGGTGGAGATCCTGCAGGAGCGCGTGGACGCCCTGCGGGCCAGCGGCGACGAGTCCCGCCCCGTGCAGCGCCTGCACAAGGGCCTCGCCGACCTCGGCGTGGACATCGGCGAGGTCGAGAGCCTGATCTCCGATCTGCTCACCAGCGGTCGGCTCGAGCTGCGCCACGGCGCCGCCGCGGCCGTGCAGGCCCACGCGATCGATCTACCCGCCCTGCTGCAGCGGGTGGCCGGCAGGGTGGGGGCCACGGTGGAGCTCGAGGGCGAGCCCACCCTCTTCGCCGACGAGCTCCTGGTGGAGCGCCTGCTGTCCAACCTCCTCGCCAACGCGCGGCGAGCCTGCCCCACTGGGACGCTGCAGGTCGCGGCCCGTCGCGACGGCGACCGCACCGAGCTGACCGTCGTCGACGAGGGGCCCGGCGTCGACCCGGCCGATCGAGAGTCGATCTTCGAGCCCTTCACCCGCCTCGACCACGCGCGCGACCGCGACCGCGGCGGCGTGGGCCTGGGCCTGTATCTCTGCCGTCAGATCTGCCTGGCCCACGGGGGCTCCATCGAGGTCGGCGATCGCCTCGACGGCGCCCGGGGGGCCCGCTTCGAGGTGCGCCTGCCCGCCGCTTCCGCGTAGATCCGCGGCCGTCCGCGGCCCGCCGGGACCCACGCACCCGGTCGATCGCTATCCTTGCGCGCCATGGAGGTCTTCCAGCAGGACTTCGTCGATCTCCTCGTCGAGTACGAGGTGGTCCGCTTCGGCGAGTTCACCCTCAAGTCCGGGCGCCGCTCGCCCTACTTCGTCAACGCCGGCCAGCTCCGCACGGGCGACGCCATCGCGCGCCTGGGCCGGGCCTACGCGGGCCAGCTGCTGCACCACCGGATCCCCTGCGACCTGGTGTTCGGCCCCTCCTACAAGGGCGTGCCCCTGGCCGTGGCCACCGCCTCGGGCCTCGCCGCGCGCGGGCACGACACCGGCTTCTGCTTCGACCGCAAGGAGGTCAAGGATCACGGCGAGGGCGGCTCGTTCGTGGGCATGGCCCCCACCGACGGCATGCGGGTGGTGATCGTCGACGACGTGATCACCTCGGGCCAGTCGATCCGCGAGGCGGCCGAGCTGCTGCGGAGCTCCGCCAAGGTGGAGCTGTCCGCCGTGGTGATCGCGGTCGACCGCCAGGAGCGAGGCAAGTCCGAGCGCAGCACCCTCGCCGAGCTGCGCGACGAGCTGGGGGCGCCCATCCTGCCGCTGGTCACCGTGCGACAGCTCGTCGACGACCTCCACTCCCGCACCGTGGGCGGCCGCCAGATCATCGACGACGCCTCCAAGGCGGCGATCGAGGCCTACCTGGCCGAGCACGGCGCTCGCGAGCCCTGAGCGAGGCCACGCGCCGGCGTCGAGCCGCCCCGAGCACTCGGCCGCTCCGTGATCGGAACGCAGCGGCCGGCCTCGCTCTCGCGCTCGAGCCGTCGAAGCGAGCCGCTCCCCCCACACACCGCGCGTGTCCTCTCCGGCCGGGCGCGCTATCCTCGGGGAGATGCGCGCAACGGGAGGCTCCTCGCGACGACGAAGGGTCGGGACGCTCCTGGGGCTGGCGCTGCTGCCCGCGTGCTACCAGGGCTACGACCCGCTGGACCCCGAGACCCTCGCCGAGATCATGCGAACGCGCGGGGACGCCGAGGGCATCGAGCTCAGCGGCCTGTACCGGGGCCGCTTCGATGTGCTCAGCTGCGGCTGCGACCAGGAGATGACCACCTTCGATGTCACCCTGTGCGCGGCCCTCGAGGAGGCCGACCGGCTCGGGATCGAGACCATCTTCGACGTCGTGGTGATCCAGGCCGACGGCAGCATGCGGGTGAGCGAGGAGGGCTTCGAGATCGACGGCAACCTCGGCGCGCCCCTGCTGCCCACCCTCTACGGCCCCCTCGATGCCGACGGCACCCTCTCCATCGCCGGCATCCTGCAGACCGACGCCCTGCTGGTGGAGGGACAGGTGCTCAGCCGGATCGACGGCACCCTCGACGAGGACGGCCTGAGCGGGGAGCTCCAGCAGCGCTACCACCTGTCGACCGACGTGACCGACGGGGCCCCGATCGAGGAGCGGCCCGGCGGCGGCTCGACACCGGCCGAGGTCGACTGCCGCGAGTGGATCGGCCTCGACCTCGTCCGCTTGGGGCCACCGCCCCTGCCCCTGCCGCCCGACTGAGCTACGAGCCCACCTTGGCCACTCGCGCCGAGGTCACCACCCAGTCCGTGCGGGGGATCTCCACGCGGGTCTGGAACACCACGTGCGAGCCATCGGGGGTGAGGCGCGGCTGGTGGTCCTTGAGCGCGTTGCGGGTGAGCACCTGCGGGCTGCCCCCGTCGGTCGACACCACCACGATCTCGGAGTCGTCGGGATCGGTGGGATCGTACAGCTCGCCACGCATGGCGACCGCCGCCCAGCGCCCGTCGGCCGACACGCTCGGCCCGCGCGCGCTGCCCTCGTGGGTGAGCACCGTGACCTCGAAGCGGTTGGAATCGAGATCGACGATGGCGGGCAGGCCCCGCTCTTCGCGGGACACGTCGGGCCCTCCGCCGAAGCCGAGCTCGTCGACGGGCGGCTCGGGCGAGGCCTCGGCCGCCGGCGGCGAGGCGAACATGGCCTCGAGCCCCATGGGGAGCACCAGGCGGTAGGCCTTGCGCGGCATGATGCCCGCGGTCACCACCACCACCGGCTGATCCCCGCGCTTGCCGGCCGCCACCTCCTGCAGGCCCTCGGCGTTCTCGAACGCCGTCGCCGGCAGCCGCAGCACCGTCATCGGGGTCTGGGTGTCCATCAGGTACAGCCACGACCCGCCCATGCCCTGGCCGATGGCGGCCAGGTGCCGCTCGCTGAGCCAAGCCACGCTGGTCAGCTCCACGCCGTCGATCATCCCCAGGGTGACCGCATCGTCGTCGCTGCCCGCCGTGACCACGTGCACCACGCCCTGGGAGCCGAAGATCCCGGCCCAGGCGACCTGGCCGTGGCCGGCGGGGACCGGCTCGCCCAGCCCCGGCCGCGGGGAGGCCACCGAGCCCCGCTCCACGAACGGGCAGGCGCCCGGCCCCTCGCCCAGGGTCCACAGCACCATGCCCTGCCCCAGGGTCTGGGTGAGCAGGGCTGCCCCGTCGGGCGCCATGTGGAAGCGCGGGGACTCGTGCACGCTGATCTCACCGCTGAACAGGGCATCGCAGGGCTTGCGCGACGAGGGCTCGGCTCCGGGCGCCCCCACCCACAGGCGGTGCCGGTCGTCCACGTCGAGATCGGCCCGCACCGCGTCGCGGGTGACCACCTTGAAGCCGCGGCTTACCGTCAGCACCTGGCCGTTGGCCAGCGGGAAGGGCTCGCCGCTCTCGAGCGCGTCACCCACCAGCGAGGGACGCGGCTCGGCCCGCTCCTCCTCCTCGAGCTGGTGGCGCACGCCCTGCACGATCTTCTCGGCCATCTTCTCGGCCTCGGGGACCTGCGCCAGGCGATCCACCGCGTCGCGCAGGCGATCGCGGAGCTGGATGGACTCGATCGAGGGGCTCTCGGCGTCGGGCAGCAGCTCGGCCAGCTTCTCCTGCGCGAACAGGGCCTGCAGCACCACCACCGACGAGCCGCTGAGCACCTCGCTGGGCTTGGGGTTGACCGTCATCACGTGGGGGAAGGCCAGGTCGCCGGCCGAGAGCACCGCGTAGCGCACGTGCTCGGGCAGCTCGGGGACCTCCTCGATGTCGAGCACGGAGAAGTCGATCTCCTGGGGCTGCTCGAAGATCACGTAGCCGTAGCCGAAGCGATCGGCGAGCGCCATGATCGCCTCCACCCCGGTGACCTCCAGGTCGGGGACCTCCTCCTTGGCCTTCTGCTCCCAGGCCTCCAGGGTGCCCTCGGCCGCCTCGAAGCCCACGTCGTCGAGCACCATGCTGAAGCCGCGGGTGCGGCCCACGAAGATCACCTTGGCGGGATCCTCCGGGTTGCCCGTACCGTGCTTGCGCAGGAAGAAGTACCAGCCGGCCGCACCGAGGGCG
The DNA here is from genome assembly GCA_020633315.1 of Myxococcales bacterium. Lineage (GTDB taxonomy): Bacteria > Myxococcota_A > Polyangia > Nannocystales > Nannocystaceae > Paraliomyxa. Next base: position 581,514 of record JACKDV010000002.1, on the reverse strand, counting down.
ACCGCCAGCAGCACCACCAGCGTGATCACCTTGCCTCGGCCGCTACGCGAGAGCGCCTCGAGGTCCGACCGTGAGCCCAGCTCGACGTCCGTCATGTCGTCCACCATCGCACAGATCCCCGGGCGCGCCAGCCACCCGGGGAGCCCCGAATTCGGACCCCGCGGACCCCGGGTGGGTTCGATGGAATCGGCGAGAGATCGCTCCCGCCCCCCACCGGACCGAGGACGAGCCCGGCCGCGCACCAGGCGTTCAGCCCTCGACCGCGGCTCGAACGCCGTTGGCGAGGATGCCCAGCCCGTGCCCCACGGCCGGCAGCCGCCCCTGGTCGCGCTGCGCGATGAAGCGAGGGTGGCTCTCGGGATAGAGGTAGGCCTCGGGGTGCGGCATCAGGCCGAACACCCGACCCGAGGCGTCGCACAGCCCCGCCAAGCCGCCCGCCGAGCCGTTGGGGTTGTCGGGCCACAGCTCGGTGGGGCGGCCCTCGGCGTCCACGTAGCGCACCGGGGCCAGGTGCTCGGCCTCCACCCGCGCTCGCGTGGCCGCGTCGGCGAGCACCAGCTTGCCCTCGCCATGGCGGCTGGGCACGGCCAACGGCACCCCGGTGCTGCCGCGGGTGAACACGCAGGGGCTCTCGGGATCGATGGCCAGGCGCACCCACGCGTTGCGGTAGCCCAGGCGATCGTTGTGGACCAGCGAGGCCTGCTGCGGCGCCAGCCCTTGCCCCGGGCGGCGGTCGAGGGCAGGGAGCAGGCCCAGCTTCACGATGGTCTGGAAGCCGTTGCAGATCCCCAGCACCAAGCCCCCGTCGTCCACGAAGCGGGCGAGTCGCTCGCCGAGCCGGAAGCGCAGGCGGTTGGCGAACACCCGACCCGAGGCGATGTGATCGCCGAACGAGAAGCCGCCCACGAACACCAGCAGGCGCGCCCCGTCCAGGGCAGCCCCCTGGCCCTCGAGCAGATCTCCCACGTGGATGATCTGCGCCGCCGCCCCGCACATGCGCAGCCCGGCCGCGGTCTCGGCCTCGCAGTTGAGGCCGTAGCCGCTGAGCACCAGGGCCCGCACCCGCTCCGCCCCCGCCACCGCTCCGGGGCGGAAGCTCCACGGACCCTCGACCCACTCCCGGGCCTCGGCCGCCAGCGCATGCTCGCTCATCGCCTAGCCTCCGAGGCCACCGGTGGTCTCGCCGGTGGTCGCTCCCCCATCGGAGCCCATGCCCTCGGTCTCCCCCTCCTCGACGACGATGTCGTCGCACTTGACCGGGAAGGTCTCGGGCCGCTCGCCGCGATCGGCCAGCCGCAGCGCGGCGAAGGTGGAGCCGTCCAGCGGCGCCTGGATGGGCGACAGCACGTTGCCCGTCACCGCGCCACACCAGGTGTCGCCGCGCACGTTGCCCTGCAGCGAGAGGTCGGCGGTGATGTCCGATCCGGTGATCGGGTTGGCCTGTCCGGTCACGTCGGTCTCGCCGAAGGGGATCACGAACTGCCCGCCCATCATCGCCGCATCGACCACGATGGCGTCGCCGACCTCCTCACGGGGCTCGGTGGTGCTGCCCACGTCGAGCGACAGCGGCTGGAACGAGATCGACAGGGAGCCGTCCCCGGTGGCCAGGTCCACGTCGGCCTGCACGTCGGCGACGAACTGTAGGGGGAGCCCCGCCGCGATCGAGGTCTCGATGGCCACCAGGTAGGTCCCGTTGAGATCCGGGAACACCTCGATCGGCGGCAGATCGGGCTCGGGGACGTCGAGCTTGGGTCGGTCGTCCTCGGTCTGGTCGTTGAAGCGGTCGAACTTGCCCTGGGCATCGGGGCTGGGGCAGCCAGGCAGCGCTGCCACCAGCGCGACGACGCCGAGCAAGCGCCCGACCCCCAACGAGACGGGACGAGAACCGATGGGGCTGGGCCCCCGACGCAGGGAATGCTGGGTGGTCGTCATGCGAAGAGTGGATCCCGAACCGGGTCGTGGTCGTGCCAGTTGGCGGCGCCCGGGATTTCTGCGAAGCTCAGGTCCCGTTGCTTCGGCCAGTGTAGAGCCCTCGGCCCAGCGACGACAAGCACGAGCGCCGGTCGGGGAACCCCCACGCCGACGCGCAGGTCCACAACCAAACGCCGAGGCCGAGCCAGTGAGAACGTCGCCGATGGGTCGAACGACACGCCGAACGAGCAAGCCGATCACCGTGGTCCTGGGAGCCGGTGCCGCGCTCTTGGCCATCGCCTGGTCGGGCTCGGCCCACGCCTCGGGCTTCGCCTCGGCCCGCTTCGGTGGTGAGCACGGCCACCCCACCACCGACAACGCGACCGCGATCTACTACAACCCAGCGGGCATTGCGCTGTCCAAGGGCACCCACATCTTCGTGGACGCCACCACGGCGCTGCGCTGGGCGAGCTACGAGCGCCCGGCCTCGGCGGTCAACAGCCCGCTCACCCTCGAGTCGGCCCCGGGCTCCAACGACGGCAAGGCCACGCTCTTCAACGGCATCGTGGCCCCCTTCGTCGGCGTGACCTCCGACTTCGGCACCGACTTCATCTACGGCGGAGTCGGCATGTACTTCCCCTTCGGTGGCTCCGCCGTCTGGGACAAGAACCCCACCTACACCAACAGCCCGCAGTTCCCCGGGGCGGTCGACGGCGTCCAGCGCTGGTACTCCATCGACGGCACGATCCGCTCGATGTACATCTCGGGCGCGCTCGGCTTCAACATCCGCAAGATCGGCCTGAGCCTGGGCGTCAGCGGCAGCGCGATCCGATCCGAGGTGGTCACCATCCGGGCCCGCAACACCGACGGCACCGACGACGTGCGCTCCGAGCTGCCCGACGGCAGCACCGTGCTCAAGGAGGGCCGCAGCTACATCGACGTCAACGGCTGGCAGGGCGGCTTCGCCATCGGTGCGGTCTACAACGTGCTCAAGAAGGACAAGCTGTTCATCGGCGCGTCCTACTCCAGCCAGCCCAACGTGGTGGGGGGCATGACCCTCGAGGGCAACCTCTACAACACCCTGGGCACCGCCCCGCCCTCGGTCACCGAGGTGGAGCTCACCCAGACCCTCCCCGAGATCGTCCGCCTCGGCCTGCGCTACCGGCCGATCGAGAAGGTCGAGCTGCGGCTGTTCGGCGACTACTCGCGGTGGTCGGTGTTCGACAAGCAGTGCGTGCTCGACAAGGGCGAGCCCGATCGCTCCTGCGAGTTCGACGGCGAGGACACCGCGCTCGACAACCCCGGCAGCTTCGGCGCGGCCGGTGACGGGGTGGTCGGCGTCACCCAGCACCTGCCGCGCTACTGGAAGGACGCCGGCGGGGTGCGGGTGGGGGCCAGCTACTGGTTCCTGCCCCAGCTCGAGGGCTACATCGGCACCGGCTTCGACTCCTCCGCCGTGCCGCTGGAGACCCTCGACCCCGCGCTGATGGACATGAACAAGATGAGCCTCTCGCTGGGTGCCCGCTGGCAGATGATCAAGCACCTCGCGGTGTCGCTCACCTCGACCGAGCTGTGGTTCTTCACCACCGACACCAAGGGGAAGAACGCGCTCAACACCTTCGTCGCGCCCACCCGTCAGCCCAGCGCCGAGGGCGAGTACAAGCAGTTCTTCCAGCTGTTCAACCTGTACGTCGACGTGAGCTTCTGAGCCGGGCCGGCGCTCGCCGGCTCGTCCCGCGACGCGCCGCCATCGTGCCGGCGCTACGGCAGGGACGGCGACGTCGGCTCGGGCTTCGGCTTGCTCGGCACGTCGCCCTTGGGGCCGGGGGTCGCCGCCGAGGGCGGCGGCTCGGCCGGCTTGGCGGGTGACGCCGGCTTGGCGGGCTCCGGCGGTGCCTTGGCGTCGCCGGGCTCGGCCGGCTTGGCGGGTGATGCCGGCTCGACGGGCTCCGATGCCTTGCTGGCGCCTGCGGGCTCGCCCCGGGTCCCGGCATCGTCACCGTCGGCCTTGCTCGCCGCGCTCGGCTTGGCCGGGGCGTCGCTCGGCCCCGCCGTGTCGGTGACGGTGGCGCTGGGCTTGGTGGTGCCGTCCCTGGGCTCGGCGTTCTTCACGTGGCGATCGAACCACTCGAAGGACTCGGCCAGCACGTGCAGCACCGACTCGCGCGCCACGTAGCCGTGGGACTCGCCGGGCAGCATCACCAGCCGAGCGGTCCCCCCGGTGCCCTGCATCGCCCGGAACAGCCGCAGCGACTGCTCGGGGTAGGTCCCCGCGTTGTCGTCCACCTCGCCGTGGACCAGCAGCAGCGGCTCGTCGATGTGATCGGCCGAGAACAGCGGGGACACGGTCACGTAGACCTCGGGCGCCTCCCACAGCGTGCGACGCTCGCTCTGGAACCCGAAGGGGGTGAGGGTGCGGTTGTAGGCCCCGGAGCGGGCGATCCCGGCGCGGAACAGATCGCTGTGGCCCAGCAGGTTGGCCGCCATGAACGCGCCGTAGGAGTGCCCCGCCACCCCCACGCGATCCCGATCCACCACCCCGGCCTCCACCGCGGCATCGATCGCCGCCTCGGCCGACCACACCACCTGATCGACGAAGGTGTCGTTCATCGTCTCGGGGTCCCCCACGATCGGCATGGCCGCACCGTCGAGCACCGCATAGCCCTGGGTGAGGAACATCAGCGGCGAGGTCCCGGACAGGCGAGTGAAGGTACGGGGCGCGGCACGGACCTGACCCGCCGTGTCCCCGTCGTTGTACTCGAGCGGGTAGGCCCAGATCACCAGCGGCAGGCGCTGCCCCTCCTCGTAGTCGGGGGGCAGGTACAGCGTGCCGGAGAGCGGCACTCCATCGCGACGGGTGTAGCTGAGGATCTGCTTGCGGATCCCGGTGAGCTGGGGGTGCGGGTCGGGCAGCTCGGTGAGCCGACGCTCGCCCCCGGCTCCCTCCACGAAGAAGTCGGGTGGCTCCTCCGCGGACTCGCGGCGCACGACGAAGGCTTCGAAGCCCTCGCCGGCGAAGTCGACGAACTCGGAGTGCTCCTCGCCCTCGGACTGCATCAGGCGCTCGGTGTTGCCCGAGGCCAGCTCGTAGCGGTCGAGGAAGGGGCGGTCCCCCTCGGGGCTCGCCCCGCTGCCCGACAAGAAGATGTTGCCGTCGTGGACGATGACCACCTCGGAGCCGTCGGGGCGCACGCGGGTCACGGGCTGCCCCGGATCCGCATAGGCGTCGCGGGTGCTGCGATCGAAGAGCACGCGGAGCTCCGCCCCTGGCGTGTCCAGCTCGTGGATCCGCGTGGTGGACCACCGTCGATCCCGATCGTACTCGGTGACCAGCGCCTGCCCCGGCGTCTCCGTCCACGCCACGTCCACCAGGCGGTGCTGGACCCGGAGCCGCTCCTCGGGGGTGTCGGCAAAGGGAGCCGCGTGGCTCATCAGCCGATCGCGATGCTCGACCTCCTTGCGTGGATCGCCCTCGTCCAGCGCCTCGGTCCACATCAGGGTGGCCGGGCGCTCGGGCTGCCAGTGCACCGCCCGCGGGCCGGTGCGAACGCCCTGGATCGGGATCTCGTCGGCCACCTCCTGGTCGGCGACCCTCCGCACCACCTTCGCCTTGGCGTCGAGCACCTCGATGACCCGCGCGAAGCGGTAGTAGGGCACGGTGTACGAGAACGGCCGCCGCAGACGCTCGACCAGCACGTACTTGCCGTCGGGCGAGGGCTCGGCCGACGCCACCAACCCCGGGCCTCCCAGCGGCTGAGCGTCACCGTCGACGCCCACGATCGAGAGGCGGCTGGTGGCGAAGTGCTCGAAGCGTGCCTCGTCGGCGGTGTCCTGCAGCAGATCCTGGTAGGTCCGGTTGGTCGCGGCCTTGCCCGAGGTGTCCTCCACCACGGGCCCCGCGGGCACGGTGGGCCGCTCCGGCGGCGGAGGCAGCTCCGGCGGGACCTCCCGCACCAGCAGCGCCCGGCTCCCCGGCATCCACACGAAGGGCGAGCCCAGCACGTCGTTGACCCGCACGGTCCCCAGGCGGGAGGCCTCGCCCCCGGACGCATCGGCCAGCCACAGCTCGAGCCCCTCGCTGCCGTCCCGGGTGAACGCGAGCCGGGTCCCGTCGGGCGACCAGACGGGTTGCGTGATCCGAGCCCCCGCCGGGAGCTCCACCTCCGCCTTCGCCCCGTCGGCCAGCGTGACGATGGTGATCCCTCGGGTCCAGCGGGTGCGCCGACGGCCGTGCCGATCCGCATCGATGCGGAGGCCGGCCAGGCGCTCGAAGGGGCGCGTGACCATGTCGATCCCCGGCAGCGCCTCGTAGGTGAACAGGCCCATCCGCTTGCCGCTGGGATCGACCCCCACCCAGGGCGTGGGCGGAGCGTCCACGATCTCCACCACGTCGGCAGACGGGGTGCGGTAGGTCGAGGCCGGCGCCTCGGGGGCCGCCGCCAGGGGAGCCCGCGGCGTGGGGCTCGACGCTCCGCCGACCGGCGGCGGGGTCTCGCTCGGCGCCGGCTCGGTGCCGGAGGGCGAGCCGCAGCCCCCGGGCACCGCCAGCATGCCGGCGAGGAACCAGGGGGCGAGGTGTGACCTTCGGTGGCGGCTAGCGCGGGCTCCCGACAACGCGATCGAAAGTCTACCAGAAGGGCTAGGCCTCCATGAGGCCGCTGGCGAAGCGCTCGCGGACCTCGGCCACACCGACATCGACCACCACGTGGTCGCCATGACGGGCCCTGAGCCGCGCATCGGCTCCCGGCACCCGCAGCTCGCCCAGCTCCACCAGGCCGTGCGGCGCGAGGTGCTCGCGGAGGGCGGGCAGATCCTCCGGGCGAGCGCTGATCAGCAGGCGCCCCGTGCTCTCCGACCACAGCGCCACGCCCGGGGACGGCGCGAGCGCAGCGAGATCGATCTCCAGCTCGAGCTCGGCCGCCATCAGCGTGTGGGCCAGGGCGATGCCCAGGCCGCCGCGACCCAGCACATGCGCGCTGCGTACCAGCCCGGCGTCTCGCGCCGCCACGAACGCCTGGTAGCGCGCGGCGAAGCGCTCGACCTCCGTGCGAGGCACGGAGCGAGGCGACGCCCCGGCCCTTCGCGCGGCCTCGCTGCCGCCCAGCTCGTCGCGGGTCTCACCGAGCACGAGCAGCAGGTCGCCCGGGCTCCGTGGCACCAGGCTGAGCGCTCGCCCCACGTCGGGTAGCTGTCCCATCACGCTCACGAGCAAGGTCGGCGGGATCGAGATCTTGATCCCGTCGAGCATCGCGTCGTTCTTCATCGAGTCCTTGCCGCTGATGAGCGGCAACCCGTAGGCCTCACATGCCTCGCGCAGCCCTCGGCAGCACTCCACGAGCTGAGCCAGCTTGTGCTCGCCGTCCGGGGTCCGATCGCTCACGATCGGATCGGGCCAGCAGAAGTTGTCCAGCGCCGCGAGCCGATCCCAGCGCGCTCCTGCGGCCAGCACCCTCCGCACCCCCTCGTCCACCGCGGCCTGGGCCATGGCGAACGCATCGAGCTCCGAATAGAAGGGGTGCACGCCCTCGCCCAGCACCACGCCCTCGGGCCGACCGTGCCGGGCTCGCAGCACCGTGGCAGTGGCGGGGACGTCGAGGCGCACGCCCACGAAGGGCTTGATCACCGACAGCCCCTTCACCTCGTGGTCGTAGCCCCGGGCCCGGGCCTCCCCGCTGGCCAGGTTGGGCGCGCCCACCAGCTCGAGCAGGCGCTGCCCCTGCCCCTGCCCTCCCCGCAGGGCCTCCTCGGCCGCGGCATCGCTCGGCGCGGGCTCCGGTGGCGACCAGCGCGAGCGCAGCGGGGCCCGGGGCCAGCCGTCGTGCAGGAACGACAGGGGCAGATCGACCACCTGCGCGTCCCCGAAGCGCACGTCGAGGCGGCCGTCGTCGGTGAACTCGCCCAGCACCGTCGCCTCCACCTCCCGGCGCCGCGCCAGCTCGAGGAAGGCGTCGAGGTGCTCGGGCGACACCGCGACCGTCATCCGCTCCTGGGCCTCGCTGATCAGGATCTCCCAGGGGGCCAGCCCCGGGTACTTGAGCGGCGCCCGGGCCAGGTCGATGCGAGCGCCCCCCGTGGCCTCGGCCATCTCGCCCACGCTGCTGCTCAGCCCGCCCGCCCCGTTGTCGGTCATCGAGCTCATGAGCCCCCGGTCGCGGGCCTCGGCGAGCATGTCGAACATCATCTTCTGGGTGATGGGGTCGCCGATCTGCACCGCCTGCACCGGCGAGCTCTCGTCGAGGCGCACGCTGGAGAAGGTCGCGCCGTGGATCCCGTCCTTGCCGATCCGCCCGCCCACCATCACCACCTTGTCGCCGGTCTCGGCCAGCTTGAGGTGGGTGGGGTGCCCCGCCGCCTCCACCGGCATCACGGCCACGGTCCCGCAGAACACCAGCGGCTTGCCCAGGTAGCGCGGATCGAACAGCTCCCAGCCCCGGGCGTAGGGGATGCCGCTCTGGTTGCCGCCATCGATCACGCCGTGGTGCACGCCGTCGCGGATCCGCCGGGGGTGCATCAGGCCCGCGGGCACCCGGCCGTCGTAGTGGGGCTCGCCGAAGCAGTAGCCCCACACGTTGGCCAGCAGGTCCGCCCCGCGACCGGTGCCGAAGGAGTCGCGGTTCACCCCCACGATCCCCGTCATCGCGCCGCCGTAGGGATCGAGCGCCGAGGGGGAGTTGTGGGTCTCCACCTTGTACACGAGGTGGTCGGCCTCGCTCAGCCGCACCACCCCGGCGTTGTCATGGAACACCGAGACCAGGAAGGGGGCGTCGGTGGGGTCGATCCCCTCGGCCGCGCGCCGCTTCTCCACCGCCTCCGTCGCGCCCCTGATGTAGCGACGGAACAGGCCCTCCTCGATCCGCTCGCGGCGCCCCTGGGCATCGCGGTGATCGATCGGCGCCGCGAAGATCTTGTGCTTGCAGTGCTCGCTCCAGGTCTGGGCCAGGCACTCGAGCTCGGCGTCGGTGGGGTCGCGCCCGCGCTCCGCGAAGTGCCGCTGGATCGCCTTCATCTCGTCCAGGCTCAGCGCGAGCATCCCTCGCTGCGAGCGCTCGACCAGCGCGTCGTCGTCCGCCTCGCGCAGGGGCACCGTCTCCACCGCGGGCACCCCTTCGACCCCGGGCCGGGGCACCTCGAGATCGAGCGCCCGAGCCCCCGCCTCCACCCGGGCCCGCTCGATGAGTGGGTTGTAGAGCACGGAGTCGGCCGCGCGCTGGACCTCCGCCTCGCTCAGCCCTTGGAACAGGTACAGCGTGGAGGTGTAGGCGCGACCCCGCAGCGCTCGGCCCAGGCAGTCCTCGGCCGCCCGCTTCACGCTGGTCCCCACGCTGTCGGTCACCCCGGGACGCAAGCCCACGTGCAGCGCCACCTGATCCTCCGCGCCACCATCGGGCAGCATCCCCAGCGCGCCCACCTCCGCCACGGGATCGACCAGGGCCTCGCGAATGCGCGCGGCCTCCTCGTCGCTCAGCCCCAGGTCGAGGTGGACGACCCGGCGGGTTCGCAGCTGGGAGGGGCGCAGCGACAGCCAGGTCTCCAGCCGATGCAGCGTCTGCACCGCCAGCGCGTCGATGAGCCCCTCCGCGACCTCGATCTCCAAGCGGTGGATCGCCACGGCGGTCTTTTTCCCCCGGGCCCCTCCCCTGTCAAGCGGGCCCGGCTTGACACAGCGCCGAGAGCGCGACACGATGTCGGCGCTGGCACGTTGCCAATGGCGAATCCCGGGCACCCGGGGCGCAGCGTGACGTGCCCCGTGCTCCCATCACGAGGCCACGAATGACGCAGTCGGACGAAGCGACCGCGGAAGCGCCGAATACCGAGTCCGCGGACACCGCCTGGGCCGAGTCCCTGCGCGAGGTCATGTGCAAGGTGATCTCCACCCTTCCCGACCACGCGACCCTCGGGGAGCTGATCGAGGCGGCTCGGAGCAACAGCGCCATGGCGCCGGTCCTGGAGATCTTCACGGTCCAGGAGCTCATCGACACCGCCAAGAAGCGGCCCAAGCCCTCCGCCAAGCCCAAGGAGGCCGAGATCCAGTACGACGAGGAGGGCAACCCGATCATGGATCTCGACGCCGGGCCCACCGTGATCCGCCGACGGGCCGACGTACCCGATGGAGATCTCCGGGTGCTGCGGGTGCTGGCCGAGCGCGGGGCCCAGCGAGAGATCGATCTCTCCAACAACGCCAGCCTCACCTCGGAGCAGCTCCGACTCCTCGTCCGCCACCTCCGCAGCAAGGGCTTCGTGCACGTGGAGGGAAGCGGCTCCAAGCGACGCCTGAAGATCACGCGGCACGGCAGCAGCTACCTGCGCAAGAACTCCTGAGCGCGGGGCTCGACGCTCGACGCCCCAATCGACGAGCGCCGCGGCCCGGGGTGGGCACGCGGCGCTCGGCGCATGAGCGATGGGGCCGCTCGCTAGCCGACGTTGCCGATCGCCTCCGAGAGCACGCCGGTCAGGCAGCGAATCGCGGGGCTGAAGTCGGTGTCGCAGATCGACTCGATGCAGCAGCGCACCTGCTCGTTGCCGTCCTCGTCCACCGAGTTGAGGCTCTCGCAGACCTCGCGGATGCGCACCGGCGGGATCGCCTGGCCGGTGAAGTTGCCCTCGTCGTCCACCCCGGTGCAGCCGGGGCCGATGTCGCCGAACTCGTAGATCTTGTCGGCGGCGCGGACGGGATCGTCGGGGTCGTTCCACTCGTCGGGCAGGATGTGCCCGTTGGGGTACGGGAAGTCGATCCAGTTGATGTAGAGCAGATCGGTCGCACCGCCGGCGATGGGCTCGAAGGGCGGGTCGGGGTTGTGGGCCACCACCTCGGGCACACCGAGGATGCCCAGCATGATCACGTCGCGTCCCTGCCCCTCGGTGAGGTAGTCGAGGTACGAGGTGTAGCGGGTGATCGGGTGCAGCACCTCGCTGTCGGAGGAGGTACAGCCGCCCTCGTAGATCCCGTCACCGTTGGCGTCGATGCAGGTGACCCCCGAGTTGAAGCAGATCGCCGAGGTCGCCTGCGGCACCTCGAGGTCGGGGTTGATGTTCCAGTAGATGGTGTTCTCGATGTCGGTGAAGAACGAGTAGCCGTTGGGCGCCTGCACCGAGCAGTCCATCTCGTCGGTGATGATGACGATGCCGAGGATCGAGTCGTCGCGCAGGAAGCCCTTGGTGGTGTCGGCCCACTCGGGCTGGTCGTCACACGCCTCTTGATCGGGGTTGTTCCAGCAGGCGCCCTCGTTGATCGCCTGCAGCATGGTCTCGAGCGGCGCCTCGTAGCCGCAGCCGTCGATGCCCTGCGGGCCGATGCAGCTCAGCGCCGCGCCCACGTCGTCCTCGGGCACGTTGCTGCCGAACACGCTGAAGTTGATGAACTGGTCGGCCGGCGCCCGGTCGGCGGGGCAGTTCTCGGTGCACGCCTCGGTGATCACCACCGGATCCATGAGGCCGAGACCGGTGAAGCGATTGATGCGGGCGTTGCAGCCGGTGTAGACGGGCGCGCCCTTGCGCGGCGCATAGTCGGGCTTCTGGAAGGCGGTGCACAGCGGGTGACCGAAGTCGGTCGTGGTCACCATGATGTTCACGTTGGGGTGTACCGGCTCGCCGTTGGGATCCTTGAGGTTCTCGAGCTCGTCGACGAGGTACCCGAAGTTCCGCGCCAGGTTGAGCTGCTCCTCACCCATCGTGCCGGAGTTGTCGATCACGAACAGCAGGTCGATGAAGTCGCACGAGCCATCGGTGGCACAGGTCGGCCCGTCTGTCTCGCCCTGCGGCGGCGCGTCGAGCTTGTCCCCGGTGTCCTCGGCCGTGTCATCGTCGTTGACCCCGGTGGTGGTCGTGTCCTCCATCCCGGAGGTCGTCATCATCATGGGCCCGGTGGTGGTCTCGCCCATCGGCACGTCGTCCGTACACGCGACGATCACCATCGCGCTCGCGCCCCATGCCGCGAGCGCCATCCCCAAGGTGTCAAGCTTGCGCATCTTCATGGTCATGCCGTCTTCCGTTCGTGCCGCTCTGCGGGCGTGCCCCCCAGGGCAGCACTGCATCTCGCCGATGCTCGTCCCCGAATTCCGGGCTCTAGTGTGGCAAACGGAGGCGGGGGGGAGCAAGCGACAAGCGCAGCGATCGGGAGCAGCCGCCATGAGCGCTCCCCGACGTGGAGCCGTGAGCTGAGCCACGGTCGAGCCCCGCGCCAGCCCGCGCGGCGACTCGGCCGCCAGGGCCCAGGAACGACGAGGACGGACCGCGGCATGCCGCGACCCGTCCTCGAGCGAAGCGTCTTCCCTCCAGGGAGATCAGCCCGGGAGCTGGATGCTCTCCTGGATGATGCCGGTGAGGCACTGGATGGCCGCGCTGAAGTCCTCGTCGCAGATCGACTCGATGCAGCAGCGCACCTCGAAGGTCCCGTCGTCGTTGGGGATGTTGAGGGACTCGCAGACCTCCTTGACCCGCACCGGCGGGATCGCCTGCCCCGTGAACTCCCCGGCCATGTTGGTGCCGGTGCAGCCGGGCCCGATGCCGAAGTCGAACTGCTTGTCGGCCGCGGTCTCCCCCGTCATGAACTCGTCGGGGAGGATGTCCCCGACCGGGTACTCGCCGTCACGCCAGTTGCGGTACACGAGATCGTCCACGCCGCCCGCGGTGGGCTCGTAGGGCGGGTTGGGGTTGTGCATGGTCACCAGCGGCACGCCGAGGATGCCGAGCATGATGACCTCCTTGCCCTCGGCCTCGCGCAGCTGGTCGATGAGGTAGTTGGTGTAGCGCGAGATCGGCTGCAGGTTGTCGTCGTTGGTCGAGTGGCACTCGGAGTACACGCCCTGGGCGTCGGGGCCGGTGCAGGCCACGCCCGCGTTCCAGCAGATCGCCGAGCTGGGCGCCGTCATCCCCGTGTCGGGGTTGACGTTGTGGTACGCCGGGTTGTCCATGATGGAGTAGCTCTTCACCGAGCAGTCGGCCTCGTCGGTGATCACCGCGACGGCGAGCAGCGCCCCCGGGCGCAGGAACGGCTGCGAGCCCTGGTTCCACTCGGCGTCGGGGTTGAGGGCCTGCAGCATGTTCTCCAGCGGCGACTCGTAGCCGCAGCCGTTGATCCCCTGCGGACCCAGGCACGACAGCGCCTGGGCGGCCGGCGAGTCGGGCACGCCGTCGCCGTTGATGTCGGTCGGGACGACCGTGTCGGGGATGTTGTCGCCCGTGGGGCTGAAGGCGATGTACGGGTCCATGGGCTCGACGCCGACTGGGCAGGTGTTCTGACAGGCCTCGGGCACCATGGTGCTGCCGGTCAGGTCGGTGAAGTCCTGCAGGCGGGTGGTGCACGCGGTGTCGACCGGCGCGCCACGGGCGGGGCTGTAGCCCATCGGCTTGAAGGGCGTGCACAGCGGGTTGCCGAAGTCCGTGGTGGTCACCATGATCTGGACGTCGGCGTTGACCGGCATGCCCGCCGAGTCGGTGAGGTTCTCGAGTTGGTCGATGAGCAGCGGGAAGTTGCGCGCGAGGTTGATCTGCTCCTCGCCCATCGTGCCCGAGTTGTCGATCACGAACAGCAGGTCGATCTGATCGGTGCAGCCGATGTCGCCGTTGTTGCAGCCCGGGTTGACCCCCGTGCCGCCACCGGCATCGAGCTTCTCGCCGGTGTCCATGGAGTCGTCGTTGCCGGTCATCCCCGTCGCCACCGTGGTGGTGGGCAGGGGCAGGCCGGAGTCCATGTCGTCATCGTTCTGGTCGGGCTTGGTGCAAGCCAGCGACATCACGCCGATGGCGAGGCCGGTGATGAAGATGGGTGTCAGGTCTAGTCGCTTCATGGGTCCGTCCTCGGTCGGTGGCGGATCTGGGGTCTCGTATGGCGTCGTCCCTCCCCGGCGACGCCACGTCGGCACTCGACCGACGGCCCAGGCTACCACCAACCCAAGCGCCTCGGCAGCGGTCCCCGGCCACTTTTTCTCGCGGTGACGGGCCGTGCTTTTTTTGAGCCGATGTTCCTGGGTGGTGCCGTCATGGGGTGCGGACGCGAGCGCACCAACACCCGCGCCGCGATCCCTGCCGATGCTCGGCGCCGTGCTCGGCCGGGGCTTGCTGCCCCCGGAGACCGTGGTCGTCCGCGCTCCGTGGACGGAGCTCCGCCCGGTACCTTCCGCTGCGTCGCGATCGTCGAGTCCTTCCACGAGCACGCGAGGTGGAGCCGAGCGCGTTGCTCGCGCCAATAGCGCAAGGGCGGCGACTCGTTCGTCTGCGACCGCGGCGTCACGGCAGTGCTCGTCGCGGCTCGCGATCCACTCGAGGGTCACGCGGGCGCGGGCGTCGTGTCGTCGAGCCCACGCGCGTCGACGGAAGGCGTGTGCCTCTTCGCCTCGCTCCACGTCGGATCGTCGCGATGGCAAGGCGTCGATCCGCAGCGCTCCCTGCCGCGTGACGCTCGTCGCCCACGTGGCCAAGGTCCCGAGGCATCCGCTATCGTGAGCCCGATGCTCCGGCACCGTCTCCCCGGCTCGCGCGTCACCGCCGTCCTGCTCGCCTGCACGCTCGGCGGCGCAGGGACGACGGCGAGCGCCGCCCCCGGAGAGCCTGCGCTCGAGGCGGATCCGCTGGCCGAGGCCCAGGCGCTCTACGACAAGGGCCGGGCCAAGTTCGAGACCGCGGACTACCACGCCGCGGTGGAGCTGTGGACCGAGGCCTACGCGCTGGTGCCCGACACCGCCGACGGTGGACAGACCAAGGTCCTGCTCATCTACAACATCGCGACCGCGCGCGAGAAGGCGTTCGAGGTCACCCAGGATCCCGTGGAGCTCCGCCAGGCTCGCATCCTCTTGAGCAACTTCGAGCAGAGCATCGCGACCCTCTATGGCGAGGGCGAGGAGGCCGACGCCGAGCGAGCCCGGGTGCAGGAGAAGATCGCCGCCCTGGATGACCAGCTCGCCGAGCTCGACCATGCCCAGGGGCCCGACGACGGCACCGCGCCCCAGCCGGAGCCGGAGACCCCGCCCGAGGTCGTCGAGCCCGGGACGGACGAGCCCCCGCCCAACCCGGCCGCGCGAGGCCTGGTGATCGGCGGCGCGGTGAGCCTGAGCCTGGGCGTGGCCGGCCTGGCGATGATGGGAGCCGGGCTGGGCATGGGCAGCCGAGCCAACGACATCTCCGATCTCCAGCCCGACGCGATCGATGCACGACGCGATCGCTTCGAGCGGGGGCGCACCGGCAACGTGCTCGCCATCGCGGGAGGCGTGACCGCCGGCGTGCTGGTCGTGACCGGATCGGTGCTGCTGGCCTTGGGCATGCGGCGCAAGAAGGCGAGCGCGGTCGCGCTGGTGCCCGGCGTCGGACCCCGAGGGGCCGCCCTCGTCCTGCGCGGACGATTCTGAGATCGAGCGCTCGCCACCGAGGGGCGACGAGCGACCGCGTCCTCAGATCGGGAACAGGCCGATCACCACGTCGTCGATCACCCAGCCGGGTGCGGGGGCCGACATCCCGGCAGGACCCGCCCCCCAGCAGTTCGAGCAGTCGTAGCCGACGTCGAAGGCCACCTGGGCGTTCGGGGCGACCATCCCCAGGGGCACGGAGACCTCGGAGAAGGTCGCCTCGCTCACGCCACCGAAGACCGTCACGCCGCCCTCGGAGAACAGCGGGTTGGGCTGGACGCACCCGCCAGGATCGACCAGGAGATCGCCGGTCCCGAGCAGGGGCGCGACCTGCCGCGGGAGATTGCCGGGCAGCAGGATCCATGCGAAGGCTCCGTCGGCGATGACCGGGGTGCCCCGCGCCGCGCACTCGAGGTCCTGCGACTCGTTGCCGTCGAAGCGGAAGGTGTGGCGGAAGTGGAGCTCGTAGCGGGTGCCCGGCGGAGGCGGATCGGGAGGGAAGGCAATCTCGTCGGTGATGAGACGCGCCACCCCCGGGTCCTCGGAGTAGGGCCCGCTGTGCCACACCCCCAGCGTCATGCCGGGCAGGCCCAGCACCCACCCCTGGCTCGGGTCGAGCGCATAGGGAGTGCCGCCCATGGTGGAGAACGAGGGCGTGGAGGGATTCCACTGGCCCAAGGAGCGCTCCTCGTCCTCCATGTCGTCCCAGAACGCGTTGGGCAGGCAGAACTCGTTGCACGCATCGACGGTCTCGGTGTTGCCGTCGTCGCACAGCTCGCCCGCGGCCTCGTTGACGAGACCGTCGCCGCAGCGGACCTCGGAGCAGTCCCGATCGCAGTCGGGGGCATCCACGCCCCCCGGGTCGCAGGTCTCGCCGTCCTCGACCACCCCGTTGCCGCACTCGGCCGGGAGCCCCGTCGAGGAGCCCTCGGTGGTGTCGGGCGCTCCCGACGAGCCCGAGCCGAGCGAGCCGGAGGACTCGGCCCCGCCCGAGGACGACGCACCGACGGTGCTGGTGGAAGGCGGCCCGCCGCAGAAGCCCTCCTCGCAGCGCTGCCCCTGGCCGCAGTCGTCGTCGGTGCGGCACGGGAGCCCGAGGGCGCTGGCTCCATCGAAGCACGAGCTCCCGATCACGGCGATCCCGAGCGCCCACCAAGCGCCTCGGCCCAGGGCACCGCGGCCCCCTCCTTCGCTCGTCGTACGAACCGGGTGCCGACCACGACCCACAGCCATGGGCGGCAGTGTAACGCAACCCCAGGGCGACGATGGCCGCCGAGATGATGCATCCTTGGACATCATGACTTGCATTGCTGGACCCTCGCGAGCGCGGGGCGGGTGGAGCCTGGGCTTGCTCGCCATGGCGCTGGTGCTCCCCGCCTGTCGAGACGACGACGACGGAGACTCGACGGGCAGCTCCTCCGGCACCGACGGCACGGGCACGGACACGGACACGATGGGGCTCGACACGGGCTCCAGCGACGGCGAAGGCACGAGCACGGGAGGGGCCAGCGGCTCCTCGAGCGGCGAGCCGGGCACCACCGAGGAATCGGGGAGCACCACCGGCGAGACCACCGACGGCGCGGGCTGTGGCAATGGGATCCCCGAGCCGGGGGAGCTGTGCTTCGCCCCCTCGGAGCCGCTCTCCGATGCGACCACCGGCACGCTGGCCCTCGGAGATCTCGATGGCGACGGGGTCCTCGATCTCGTCTCGGGGCAGCCCGATTCCTTCGCGGTGCACCTGGGCAACGGCGACGGCACCTTCGCGGCCCCGCTCCAGACCGCCACGCCCTCGGGCGTGCTCGGGGTGGCGATGGGCGATCTGGACGGCGATGGCGATCTCGATCTGGCCGTGGCCAACACCGGGGACGACAGCCTGGGCATCTACCTGGGCAACGGCGACGGCACCTTCGGCGCTCCCGATCCCTTCGCGGTGGGAGCCTCGCCCCGGGGCGTGGTGGCGGCCGACTTCGACGGCGACGGAGACCTCGACGTGGCCGTGGCCAACGAGGCCAGCGGCACGGTCTCGGTGCTGGAGGGCCAGGGCGACGGTGCCTTCGTGCCCGACGTGACGCTCACGGTGGGCACCAGCCCCATCGCCGTGGCCGCGGTGCAGCTCGACGCCGGTCCGGTGGATCTGGCCGTGCTCAACTTCGGCAGCGGCTCGGTGAGCGTGTTCCTGGCGTCGCCCGGGGGCTTCTCGCCCGAGACGGCCTTCGTCACCGGGATCGCCCCGCGAGCGCTGGTGGTCCGCGACCTCGACGGCGACGGCACCCCAGACCTCACCACGCCCAACCAGTTCGCCGACAACGTGGCGGTGCTGCGCGGCGACGGCATGGGGGGCCTGGCCACGCCGGCGTTCTTCGCCACCGGCCCCAGCCCGCGCGCGAGCGAGGCCGGTGACCTCGACGGCGACGGGCTCCCCGACCTCGCGATCGCGCTCGAGAGCGTCAACGCGGTGGGTCTGCTGCGCAGCGACGAGCGCGATGCGCTGGCGCTGGTGGGGGCCGACCCGCTGCCCACCCTCAACCGCCCCAGCTCGCTGGTGGTCGGTGACCTCGACGGCAACGGCGTGGACGACATCGTGGTGGGCAGCATCGAGGTGGGGGGCGGCATCGCGGTGCTCCTGGCCGATCCCTGAGCGCATGGACGGCCTGACATCGGTGCCGGGATCGCGACAGCGATGTCATGAGGAGAGCCCCTCGTCCTCGTGGAGTAGGGTCACGCGCTGGAGCAACACCCCGAAACTACGGAGGGCTCGGCTCGACGCTCGTCTTGGCGTGGTGATGGCATGCGGAGCGCGCGGGTTGCTATCGTAGGTGCACGATGCGGGTTCGTTGGGCGGGATTTCGAGGGTGGGTGGCCGTGGCGAGCATCGCCGGGGCCGCGGCCTGCAGCGGTGACCTCGGAGCCGGAGAGCTCGGCGACACCGAGGGCACCGGGCCCGGGAGCATCGACGAGGACGGCACCGGGTGGGACGGAGCCGACACCACCGGCACCGGCGAGGAGCCCAACGACGAGTCGGCCGGGGACGAGGGCGAGCCCGCGTGCCCGGTCGACTGCGGCGAGGGAGGCCTGTGCGAGCTCGACGAGGATGACAACCCCTACTGCGCCTGCTCGCCCGGCTACGCCCCGTACGGCCTGCGCTGCCTGGAGTGCACCACCTCCCAGGGGCAGCTCGACGTGGACGTGTCCGTGGTGATGCTCGACGCCACCTTCCGGCTGGGAGGCGAGCCCTTCCCCGCGTCGATCTACGAGAACGGCGAGCTCACCCTGCGGGACCCTCGGAGCGGTGACGAGGTGCAGCTCGGCCAGACCCGCTACGGCGGCACCCAGGAGCCGGTGGCGATCCTGCCGGGGGCCTACGAGGTCTACTTCTCGCGGCTCACCGGCGGCGAGGTGGTCCCCGCCAACCACGATGCCCGCGTGGGCACCGTCCACGTCCCCGACGCGGGCTCCCATTCCCTGACCATCGACGTCCCGGCGGTGGAGCTGTCGGGCAGCTTCACCTTCAACGGGACGCCCCCGCCCGACAACATCTACGAGAACGGCCGGATCGTCCTGCGAGACCCGCGGACCGGCGACGAGATCGACCTGGGCCAGACCCGCCACGCGACCTTCGAGCGCGTGGTGGTCCCCGGCACCTACGAGCTACGCTACCGCCGGATCGTGGCGCAGAGCCTCGCCCCCCTCAATCCCGATGCGCTGGTGGGCACGGTGGAGTTGCTCGAGTCCTCGAGCCTCGACGTCGACATCCCCGTGACCACGGTCTCGGGCGCGTTCCTGCTCGACGGCGCGGCGCCGCCCGCCAGCATCTACGAGAACGGCGAGCTGCGGCTCCGGGACCCGCGGACCGGCACCGACCTGGTGCTGGGGCAGACCCGAGACGGCGCGTACACGGTGCCGGTGGTCGCCGGCCAGTACGAGGTGGTGTACCGCCGGCTGGTGGGCGGCGACCAGGTGCCAGTGAACACGGCGGCGGTCGTCGACGTGCTCGACGCCTCGGGTGACGCCGCGGAGCACGACATCGACGTGCAGACCGCGATCGTCAGCGGCACGATCACGGTGGGCGGCGGGGCTCCTCCCACCGATCCCTCCAACGACGGCCTGCTGCTGCTGCGCAACGCCGAGACGGGCGACGAGGCGCGGCTGGGCAACACCCACGACGGCGCCTACTCCCGTCGGGTGGTGCGTGGCGCCTACGACGTGCACTACCGCCAGGAGACCAGCAGCGGCGGCGTGCCGGTGAACACCAACGCATGGCTGCAGGCGGTGGAGGTGCAGGGCGGCTCGAGCCTCGACATCGACGTGCCGATGGTGACGGTGAGCGCCGCGATCACCCTCAACGGCCAGCCCCCGCCCGACTCGGCCTACGACGACGGGCTGCTCTACCTGCGCAACGAGCAGAGCGGCGACTCGGTGCTGCTGGGCAACACCCGCCTGGCCAGCCTCCAGCGCCCGGTCGTGCCCGGCACCTACGAGCTGTTCTACGTGGTCGAGGCTGCCGGCCCCACGGTGCCGATCAACGCCGAGGCGCACCTGGGCACGGTGGACGTGGCCAGCTCCCCCGACCTGATGGTCGACATCCCGGTGACCACGATGGTCGCCGACCTCACCGTCGACGGGGCCGCCCCGCCCGCGAGCGTCTACGACCAGGCGGACCTGTTCCTGCAGGACGTGGGCACCCAGGACCTCATCCACCTCGGGCGCCTGGGCCTGGGCGTGCTGAGCCGGACCCTCACCGCGGGGACCTACGTGCTCGTCTACCGGGGGCTCACCAGCACCGGCCAGGTGCCGGTGAACGTCGACGCCGGCCTGGCCTGCATCGAGCTGACCACCCCCTGAGCCCCGAGCCCGCGCCCGCTACCCGGGCGCCCAGCGCTCCACCAGCCACAGCGAGAGGCTCTCGTTGAAGGTGATGAGCAGGAGCGCCGCGAGCATCAGCAGCAAGAAGGGCAGCGCCATGCGATAGAGCTGCACCACGGGTCGATCGAAGGCCAGCGACGAGATGAACAGGTTGAGCCCCACCGGCGGGGTGAGATAGCCGATCTCGAGGTTGGCGAGGAAGATGATCCCCAGGTGCACAGGGTGCACGTCGTACTGGGCGGCGATGGGGGTGATGAGCGGCACCACCACGATGATCGCCGAGAAGATGTCCATCAGGCAGCCGACGATCAGCAGGAACACCGTGAGCAGCAGCAGGAAGGTGGTGCGGCTCTCGATGTGCCCCTGGATCGCGGCCAGGATCTTCATCGGCACCTCCTCCTGCACCAGGTAGTTGGTGAGGCCCAGGGCGACGCCGAGGATGATCATGATGGAGCCCACCAGCACCATCGACTCGCGGATGACCTTGTAGAGGTCGGGGACCTCCGGGTCGCGGGACCACAGCTTGATGTCGCGGTAGACGAACACCTCGATGATCACCAGGTAGATGGCACACACCGCGGAGGCCTCGGCGATGGTGACCAGGCCCTGGGTGACCCCGGGGACGCCGTAGATGCCCACGATGACGACCACGGGCACCAGCAGCTCCCACTTGGCGGCCCAGGTGGCCCGCAGGGCCTCCCGCAGGTCGAAGGGGGTGCGCACCACGTCGTGGCGGCGGCCCATGACCAGCGAGAACCCGCCGAGCACCACCAAGAACAGCATGCCGGGGACGATGCCCGCCACGAAGAGCTGGTCGATGCTGGTGCGACCGACGATGCCGTAGAGGATGATCGGCAGCGAGGGCGGGAACAGCAGGCCGATGGAGCCGCTCGAGGTGATGAGCCCCAGGCTGAAGCGATCGGGGTAGCGCTCGCTGGTGAGGATGGGATAGAGGAGGCCCCCCAGCGCGATGATGGTGACGCCGGAGGCCCCGGTGAAGGTGGTGAAGAAGGCACACGACACCACCACCACGATGCCCAGGCCGCCCGGCAGCCAGCCCAGCAGGGCTCGGCTCACCCGCACCAGGCGATCGGCCGCCTTGGACTCCGCCATGAGGAAGCCGGCGAAGGTGAACAGCGGGATGGTGATGAGGTGCGGGTTGGTGGCGAGCTTGTAGTGCTCCTCGGCGAGCACCACCAGGTCCGTACCGGCGCTGCTGAAGTTGGCCATGCCGGCCCCTCCGAGCACCACGAACAAGGGAGCGCCGAGCAGGGCCAGCGCCAGGAGCAGCAGTCCGACCAGGGCAGACATCAGCGCGCCTCCTCCTCGTCGTCGCTCGCGTCCGCGGGCTCGTCGTCGCTCGCGTCCGCGGGCTCGTCGTCCTCGTCGGCGCTCGCCCCCGCGCCATCCTCGGGCTCGTCATCCGGGCGCGGCTCGGCGGGAGGCGGCGGCGGGCCCTCGCTGGCCCGGAGCGTCTCCGCGGGGGGGCCCTCCACGATGGACTCGAGCAGGCGCATCGCGAAGTGCACCGCCATCAGGCCGAAGCCCACCGGGAACATGAGCTGGAACTTCCACTCCTCGGCCCAAGGCACCAGGTCCTTCGGGTACTCCTGGCCGATCCTCACCAGGTCCCAGCCGGCGCTGGCGAGCATGAGGCACACGCCCAGCGATGCCAGGTTGAGCACGATCGGCACCACGCGTCGGGCCGACTCGGGCAGCACCTTGGAGAGCGCATCGATGTTGATGTGCTTGCCCCGGCGCGTGGCCATCATCGCGCCCAGGAACGCCACGATGATCACCAGCTGGCGCAGGAACACGTCGATCCAGTCGAGCTTGATCGCATCGACGAAGTCCACGGCCCAGGCGGCGAAGGAGCCCGGCGGAGGGGGTCCGCCCAGCGGGCCCTCGTCGGTGGAGACCTCGGCCACGGCATCGATGGACGGCAGGTTGGCGAACTGATCTTCGGGGTCGCCGAAGTCGTCATCACCGAGCCCATCGTCGTCCTCGCCCTCGTCCTCGGCGGCAGGTGCCTCCGCGGGCGTGCCCTCGTCGAAGCCTCCGCCGAAGCCCCCGAAGTCACCGCCCTCGGCCTTGGCGGGCTCGGCCTTCGCCGGCTCGTCGCCCCCGAAGCCTCCGCCGAAGCCCCCGAAGTCGTCGCCGCCCGCCGTCTCGGGCGCGGCCTTCTCCGGCTCGGCCTTCTCCGGCTCGGCCTTCTCCGGCTCGGCCTTCGCCGGCTCGTCCTCGCCGAATCCACCCCCGAAGCCCCCGAAGTCGTCTCCTCCTGCCTTCTCGGGCGCGGGCACCTCGGGCTCCGGTGCCGGCTTCGCCGACTCGTCCGGCGCGGGCTCGTCCTCGCCGAAGCCTCCGCCAAAGCCCCCGAAGTCGTCTCCACCTCCCTCGCCGGCGGGCTCGGGCTTGGCGTCCCCGCCCTCACCAAAGCCACCGCCGAAGCCCGAGAAGTCGTCCCCTCTCCCTTCACCCGCGGGCTCGGGCCTCGCATCGTCGCGGGGCTCGGCGGGCGTGGTCGGTGCCGCCTCGGCCGGAGCCTCGGGGGTGGCCTCCTCGCGCGGCACTGGCGGGCCGCTGTGGGCCCAGTGCTGCTGCAGGGGCACCAGCACGTTGCGGTACACGACGTTGTAGCCAGCCAGCAGCAGCATCGTCAGCACCAGCACCACGGCCAGCGCCGACTCCACGCGGATCAACACGTCTTCCAGCTCGCGGAGCTTCCGCATGCAACGACGTGTACCTCATTTTCGCGCTCCCGGGGGCGAAACTGCCCTGGAACCCCGGCTCCCAAACGGCCGAGGCCGGACTCTTCGGGCCCGGCCTCGATGCCAGCTCGCGAGCCTCGGGCTCAGCGACCGAGCAGGCTCATCATCTCCTCGACCAGGGCCTTGTCGAACACCGACCCGGTGAGGTTGTGGCGAGTGGTGTCGGCCACCTTCTTCCAGGCGGGGAAGTCCTCGGGCGCGACCACCTCGATGCCCTTGTCGACCAGGGCCTTCATGGCCGCCTGGTTGTCGCTGCGGATCCGCTTGAGCAGCGACTTGTGCTTGGCGTGGCTGACCTCGTGGAGGATCTGCTTGTGCTCGTCGGAGAGCTTGTCCCACGAGGAGGTGCTCATCACCGAGCCGCCGATGGTCATGGCGAGCTTGAGGTCGGTGACGTAGCGAGCCTTGGTGTACCACTGGAGCGCAATGGCTCCGTAGGGCGAGTTCATGAAGGCATCGATGAGGCCGGTCTGCAGGCTGGCGAGCACGTCGGGTACCGCGAGCTCGGTGGCGTTGACCCCGGTGACCTTCATGACCTCCTTGGAGATCGCATCCGAGTTCCACACCCACATCTTGGTCTTCTTGGCGTCGGACGGGACCTTGATGGGGGTGTTGGAGAACAGGTGGGCGAAGCCCACGTCGCCCCAGTTGCCGTCCATGCGGAAGCCCTCGGCCAACAGCAGCGCCTCGAACTTGGTGCTCATCGCATTGCGGACGCGGTCGAGCTCGTCGTAGTTGCGGAACAGCAGGGGCAGCTGGAGCATCAGCACCTGCTGGTTGATCTCGCCGAGTCCCACGTTGGTGACCGCCGCCCCGTCGAGCTGGCCCGTCCGCATCTTGCGGATCATGGCGGGCTCGTCACCCATCGTGCCACCAGGATAGATCTTGATCTCGATCGCGCCGTCGGTCTTCTCCTTCACCTCCCGGGCGACCTGCTTGAACGCCTTGTGCCAGGTCGAGCCATCGGGGGCGAGGGTTGCGATGCGGAGCTTGTGGAGCGGAGCGGCCTTCGCAATGAGCGGGAAGCCGGTGGCAATGGCCGCAGTGGCGGCAGCGGTGCCCTTGACGAAGGTACGACGGGTTGGCTTGCGGGTGGTCGAGGTCATGAATGCTCCTGGGCCCGAGGCAGGCGTCCTCCTGCGTTGTACCCGAAGGACGCTAGGTCTAAAAACGCCCTTCCTTCGATCGCTATTCAAAACCGGCTCAGAGGATGATCTCCTCGACGTGGATCGCCCAGAAGCGGGCCCGATCCCTCGCGATCTCGTTGGTCAGCCGCAGGTCGGGGTGCTCGGTGACGTCGGCATCGGCCACCTTGGCGATCATCTCGTCGAACAGCTCCCGGCTTTGCACCATGGGGGCATAGAAGCGGGCCATCAGGTAGGGCAGCAGCAGGTTCTCGGGGTGCGCCGCGAGGCCCTCGTCGAAGTACTTCTTGGCCACCTCGGGCTCGCCCCCCAGCGCCGGGGGCTTGCTCGCGTGGTACACGCCCAGCAGCGCGTACGGAGCCCCCGCGTTGTAGTCGGGGTCGAGCTCGTAGACCCGGTTCATCATGCGCTCCACCACGGGCAGCGCCGACATCATCTCGGCGTCGTCCTTGGCCAGGTTGATGGCCGAGGCCCAGCCGTAGACCGCCCAGAACAGCCCCGGCGCCTGATCGGCCTCGAGCTTGGCCAGCTCGGCGTCCACGGTCTCGAGATCGCCGGCCTTGGCGGCCTCCTCGAGCTTGGGCCGGCTCAGCCAGCGGAACCCGTACTCCCGCGCCCGCAGGTAGTGGATCTTGGCGCGGCGGGACAGCGCCTCGATGCGATCCTCGGGCCCATCGAGCTGGGCCCGCTCGAGATCCGCCTCCACGATGCCGAAGGCATACGCGTTGTAGCCGCGCGCGAGCAGCAGCAGCAGCGACTTGTTGTCGGGCGAGCTGACCAGGAAGGTCTCGATCGTCTTGAGGCTGGCCGGGAAGGCGTAGCGGGCGAACTCGAGGTCGGCCTCGCGATCCATCGCCACCGATCCGAACTCGAGGTTCTTGGCCGTGGTGTTGGCGGTCAGCTTCTTGACGTTGCAGCCACCGACGGCGAGGGCCGCAAGGGACCCCGCGACGGCGACCCGACGGGCCCACGTGGCGATGCTTGGCGACATTTGAGTTGTTGTGCTCCGGCCTGGGGTGTTGGCGCGACCGTATGAATACCATCGAATCCGCGGTCCAGTGGGGTCGTTGGGAGCTGGCCGCGGATCGTCGTACGCTATCGTCCGATGCGCCGAGCTGGCCCAGACGGCATCCTTGGCCTGTTGCTGCTGCTGCTGGCGACGGGCTGCGAGGATCGCGTGTCGCAGTGCAACCAGCTGGTGGAGCGCCTCAACCCCCACACGGACGCCATGATCCGAAGGGTGGAGGGGCTGGCTCGGGTGGAGTCGGATCCCGCCGCGATCGACCGACTGCTGGAGGCGATCGATGCGGCCGACGGCGAGCTGGCGGTGCTGCAGCTACAGGACGAGCGGCTCGCCGGGTTCGCCCTCCGCTACCGTCGTCAGCTGGGCGATGCGCGCAAGTCGGCCCAGGCCATGCGGGATGCCGTGCGCGATCGCGATGCCCATGGCCTCAACGAGGCGGCCAAGCAGGCCGATGCATTCCTCGAGGCTCAAGCCACGATCCTCGAGGAGCTCAACGGCTACTGCGGAGGGGGCTGAAGCAGCCGGGACGCCAAGGCCCACATCGGGGCGGCGACGCGCATCGGCGGGCCTGCGGATGCGGTTTTCCCGGATCCTCCATGGGTGTACCCTGACGACCTCGCATGGGCTTCGATCCGACCGCCGATCCGTGGGGCACCGCAATGCTGGCCGCGGCCGCGCTGTGGGTGATCTCGGCGCTGATCGTGGCGATCGCGTCGATCCAGGGCGGCTCCCGACGCTCGGGAGGCCGGCTGATGATCGTCTCGCTGCTGGCGTTCCTCGGGGCCACCGGCGGCGGGACCTGGCAGCGACTCCAGGTCGCCGGCGGCACGGCGGAGGCAGGAGAGCCCACGAAGGCTGGGGCGTCGGGGTCCGCTGCGGAGGCCGATGCCTCGGCGACAGGGGCCGAGGGTAGCGATGCGGGAGATCTTGCCGGCTCCGGCACGGCGGGTGCGGGCTCCGAGGAAGGAAGCGTGGGCTCGGGTGCCGAGGGTGGCACGAATGGTAGCGGAACGGACGACGGTGCGGCCTCGGACGACGGTGCAGGCTCCGACGACGGTGCAGGCTCCGACGACGGCGTAGGCTCCGACGACGGCGTAGGCTCCGACGACGGCGAGCCCAACGAGACCACCGAGACGCCGCCCGAGCCAGCCACCGGCTCGAGGCTTCCCGCCCTCGATCCCCTCCCCACCGAGACCGAGGAGCGAGACCTCGAGATCCGCACGCGCCTGCGCGAGGCCGAGTCGGTCGCGTCCTCCAATCGGAGCTGCGCAAAGCTGGACGAGGTGGCGCTGGCCTGGGCCAAGCTCCGCTCGCTGCCCGCCGATGCCCCGGGGCGCCGACGGGCCGAGTCGATCGCCGAGCAGCTCGAGCAGTGCCGTCGCAAGCTGCTGTACAGCATCAGCCGCCGGCACCGACGAACCGCCGTCGATGCCCGCGATGCCTTCGCCAAGGCGATCGTCGAGCGCTTCGAGGAGGAGCACGGGCTGCGCGTGGCGGCCTCGATCAGCGGCATGTCGCACGAGCGGCTGCGCATCGGCGGCTCGGGCCTCGACGCGGCGAAGGCCGACGAGATCATGGACGCGGGCCTGCGCGCCGAGGTGAAGGCCCTGGCCTTCGCGCAGGTGGTGCTCTCGGACACCAAGGTGCCCAGGACCTACGAGCTCGAGGTGACGCCGGAGAACGAGCTGGGCCTGCCCGATCTCCGCGAGGTGGGGCTGGGCGAGCCGCTGCGGCTGCCCGAGGCCCCCTGAGCCTCCGGTCCCACCAGCGCGGCGCGCCCTAGCGGGCGGAGACCAGGCCCTTGCACAGCTCCAGCGCCCGATCGCGCTGGGCCGGCCACGACACCGCGCTCTCGCACCAGATCGCCCGCCCTCCGAGCTCGCGACGCACCTGGACCACCAGCACCGGTCCGAGCTCGTTGTGGGTGGCGAGGGTGAGGGCCCAGCCATCGTCGAGGGTCTGTGGGCTCGGCGATCGCGACAGGCGAGCCACCCGCGAGCTCGCCTCGTCGAGGGTCGTGGGCCGCTCGTCGCCGGCCTCGAGCACCACCACGAACAGATCGGGCCCCCGCAGCAGCCACCCGCCCGCCACGGAGGACTCCCCCACGATCGTCCCCGCCGGAGCGACCGCCCGCAGGCCCAGCGTCGGCAGCTCCACGGTGGGCTCGGGCGCGGCGGGGGCGGGGGCGGGCTCGACCGCCGCCGGCTGGGGAGCAGCACCGCCATCCCCCCGCTCGGGCCGGGGCGGCGCCACGGTAGGCTCGGCCGGCGGCGTGGGCTCGGCCGGCGGCGAGCGATCGCAGCCCGCTCCGGCCACGCCGATCCACAGCACGCTCGAGATCGCGATCGGTCGCACCACCGCGGACACGACGGTGCCGCGCACGCGGATCGAATGCAAGCGCTCGATCCCCCACCGGGCCCGTCGAGGCGGTCGAGCCGGCCGCTCGAGCCGAGCCGGCGACCGCCCGGGCGACCGCCAGCGGCGACGAGCCTCGGCGCGCGTCATCCCTGCCCCATGCGCTGGAGCGACTGGCGATCCTACTTCGAGGGGCGACGCACCCGTCCCCTGCCTCCCATCGACGACGTGACCGAGATCCCTCCCGCGTGGCGCGGGCCCCTGGCCGCGAGCCTGGCCCGCTTCCAGCTCGGCGAGACCGGCGAGGGCCGGGTGGTCGCCGACCTCCGCCGCCGTGCCCGAGCGTGGGGCCTGTCGCCCGACTACCTGGAATCGCTGCGCCTGTTCGTGGCCGAGGAGGGACGCCACGCGGCGATCCTCGGCACCGCGCTGCGAGCCCTGGGCGGCCGGCCGCTGCGTCGCACGTGGACGGCGACCGCCTTCACCCGAGCGCGCCGGATCGCCGGACCGGGCCTCGAGCTGCTGGTGCTGCTCGCGGCCGAGGTCGCGGCGCTCACCTTCTATGGCACGCTGGTCGAGCGGCTCCCCGAGGGTCCGCTGCGCGCCGCGCTGCGGGACATCGCCCGCGACGAGGCGATGCACCTGCGCTTCCACGTGGCCTTCCTGGGCTCCGCCCTGCCCTCGGCGTGGGCCCGCCGCGGCGTCGCCACGGCCTGGTCGGGCCTGGGAATCGCCGCGGGCCTGGTCGTCGCCCTCGACCATGGGGCCACCCTGCGCTGCCTCGGCGTCCCCCGGCGTGCCGTGGCCCTGCGGGCCGCCCGGCTGGTGACCGACGTGGAGGATGCGGTCGCGACCGCCGTTCCGTCGAGCCGCCGGGCCTGCGGGGCCATCACCGCGTGGTGCGGACCGTTCCCTCGCTCGCTCCGATCGACGCCGCCGTCGTAGCATGGCCTGGCTCCCGGGCTCGTCGGGAGCCAGAGGCCCGTACGATGCTCCGCTGCCCGCAGTGCTCCCAGCCCAACCCCCTCGGATCCAACTTCTGCGAGGCCTGCGGCGCGTCGCTGGCCGAGGTAGCCGACGCCGAGCGAATGGCCGACGAGGCCGAGGCCTCGGTGTTGCTCGAGCAGGTCAAGAAGGCGCGGGTGGCCCTGTTCATCGTGGGCGGCGCCCTCTTGCTCGGCGGCGCCCTGGCCTGGCGCGTCGACGAGGTGGCGGCGTGGACGACGATGATCCTGGCCGCGATCTTCTTCGGCCTGGCGGTCTGGGCCAAGCGCAACCCGTTCGCGGCGGCGGTGGTGGGCCTGGTCGCGTTCCTCAGCCTCGTGCTCGCCAACCTGGCCGTCGATCCATCCACGCTCACCAACGGGATCGTCATCAAGGTCATCGCCATCGCCATCCTGCTCAAGGCCGTGCGCGACGGCCTTGCCTACCGCGCGTTCCGGAAGAGCCGTGGCCTATAGGAGCGCCCCCTCGTTCTGCCGGAGCTGCGGCACCCCGCGCTCCAAGCCGGGGGAGGCCTGCGAGGCCTGCGGGGCTCCGGCCGAGGTGGTGACCGCGACCCCGGAGGACCCGAGCCGGACCGCCCGCCGCTTCTTCTCGGCGCTGGCGCTCTACTTCGTGCTGCTGGGCACCCTGCTGCTGCCGTTCGCGCTCGCCGTGCAGTGGGACGCAGCGATGCTCGATCGCCTGCTCGTGGTGGACACCCTGCTGGTGATCGCGTGGGCGGTGGCGCACCGCAAGGACGTGGGCCCGCGGCTGAGGAACCGGGGCCGCCTCGGCAGCTGGGTGCTGGCCACCGCGCTGGTGCCGGTGACCGTCGGGCTCGCGCTGGGCAACGTGGAGCTGATGCGCTCGTTCCTCTACGTCGAGCCCATCGACCCGAGCAGCGCCTATGCCATGGCCGGGCACCCGCTGTGGATCGCCCTGCTCGCCAACGCGCTGCAGCCCGCGGTGGTGGAGGAGCTGGCCTTCCGCGGGGTGATCTTCGGCGCCCTCGAGCGCGTGATGGAGCCCCGCACGGTGGTCGTGGTCACCGCGCTGATGTTCACGGTGCTCCACCTGGCCATGCTGGGCTTCGTGTTCCTGGTGGCGATGGGCCTGCTGCTCGGCTGGCTGCGCCTGCGCTCGGGCTCGCTGTACCCCGCGATGTGGCTGCACCTGTGCCACAACGCGGTGATGCTCGTGCTGCAGTGGCCGAGCTGAGCCTGCCCTCGCTACCCCTCGGCGACCAGCGCCGCGATGGCCCGGCGGGCGTGGACCCGCAGCATCTGCCGGCGGTACGGCGCCTCGTAGGGCACGTTCTCGAGCGGCTTGCACTGGGCGTGCACGCGCTCGGCCACCAGGGCCGCGAGCGCAGGGTCGTCGAGCGCCTTGCCGCGGGCGTCCTCGAGCCGGGTGATCCGCCGCGGGCGAGCTCCGAGCACCCCCACCACCGCATGGGCCTCGCGCACCGGGGCGCTCACCCGATCCTCCTCGAGCTCGAAGCGCAGCGCCACGCTCACCAGCGGGAAGTCGATGCTGCCGCGCACCGTCCACTTGGCGTAGGCGCTGCGCCGCGGGCCGCGAGGCAGCGGCACCACCAGCTCGGTGGTGAGCTCGCCGTCCCCGCGCGTGGTGTGGCGGGTGCCGTCGGCCTGGTAGTAGTCCTCGAGCAGGAGCTCGCGGCGCCCCTGGGGCCCCACCAGCACCACCCGGGCGTCCAGCGAGATCAGCACCGGCACGCAGTCGCTGCTCATCGCGGCCACGCACTTGCGACCGCTGGGCACCACGTGACACACGTCGCCCTCGCTCTTGAGGCAGCCGCCCCCGATCGCCTCGCGCCAGAAGCTGGTCTGGTTGACGTAGCGACAGCGGGTGTCGAGGTTCACGTTGCCCCCGAGGGTCCCCATGTTGCGGATGAGCGGGCTGGCCACCAGCCCCGCCGCCTTGGCGAGGCTGGGCAGGCGCTCGCACACCTGCGGATGCTCGCTGAGCCCGTTGAGGGTCACGCGGGCCCCGATGCGCAGCAGCCCCGCCTTCTCGTCGACCTCCACCTTGGACAGGCCCGCCACGCGGCTGAGGCTGACGAGCACCGGCGGTCGATCGAGGCGGTGCTTGAGGTTGGGCAGGATGTCGGTGCCGCCGGCCACGAGGCGGGCGCCCGGCTGCTCGAGCGCGGCGACCACCTCGTCGATGGTCTCGGGGGCTCGGAGCTCGAAGCGAGGGAGGCGGAGCATCAGCCGATCCTCCCGTCCGCGGCCTTGTGGGGGGCCAGCTCGCCGGCGGCCTCCATGGCGCGCCGACGCTCGAGCGCCGCGAGCACGCGGGGCGGGGTGAAGGGCAGCTCGTCCATGCGCACCCCCACCGCGTCGTAGATGGCGTTGGCGATGGCGGGGATCGAGGGGTGCAGGGGCCCCTCGCCCGCCTCCTTGGCCCCGTAGGGCCCCTGCTCGTCGGGCGCCTCCACGATCAGCGCCCGCAGCTCGGGGGTGTCGACGAAGGTGGGGATCCGATAGTCGAGCAGGCTCGGGGCGGAGTGCACCCCGCGGTGCCCGGGATCGACGATGTGCTGCTCCATGATCGCCTCGGCGAAGCCCATGTAGGCCGAGCCCTCCATCTGCCCCTCCACGATGCGCCGGGACAGCGCGCGGCCGCAGTCGTGGGCCACCCAGATCGTCTTGACGTCGACCACCCCGGTCTCGTCGTCCACCTCCACCTCGGCCACGTGGGCGGTGAAGCTGTAGGCGGGCGAGGCCCCGATGGTGCCGCCGCGGTAGTCGCCGTGGCGATCCTTGGGGGTGTTGTACGAGCCCACCTCGCCGAGCAGGCCGTGATCCTCCTCGGCCCACTGGAACGCCTGCGCGATGTCGACGTGACGATCGGGATCCTCGATGTCGATCGCCTTGCGCTGCATCAGGGTCACGCGGCGCGCCGGGATCTCCCAGCGCTTGGCCACCGCCCCCCGCACCTTGCGACGCAGGGCCTGCGCCGCCTGCAGGCAGGCGTTGCCCACCATCAGGGTGATGCGCGAGCTGTAGGCCCCCAGGTCCACCGGGCACAGGTCGGTGTCGGCCGAGAGCACCCGTACGTCCTCGAGCGGCAGGCCGAGCTCCTCGCCCACGATCACCGCGAGCATGGTGTTGGAGCCCTGGCCGATGTCGTTGGCGCCCGAGAACACCCGGGCGCGACCGCTGCGATCGAGGCAGATCTGCACCGCGGCCTGCGGCATCGCGTTGGGGTAGATGGGATAGTTGGTCCCCGAGATATAGGTACTGCCCGCCACCCCCAGCCCGCGGCCGTAGGGCAGCGTGCGCCGCTTCTCCACCCAGCCGCTGGACTCCTCCACCCGACGCAGGCACTCGAGGAAGCCGTTGGAGCCGATGCGGAACTCGTTGACGGTCTGGGCCCCGGCGCCCATGTCGTTGCGCCGCCGCAGCTCGATGGGATCGAGGCCCAGGGCGACCGCGGCCTTGTCGAGCTGCACCTCGATGGCGAAGCGCGGCTGCACGCTGCCGTGCCCGCGCTTGGGCCCGCAGGCGGGCTTGTTGGTGTAGGCGCGCCGCGAGTGGAAGCGATAGGCGGGGAAGGCATAGGGCGAGCACAGCAGCTGCCCCGAGTAGTAGGTGGTGACCAGCCCAAAGCTCGAGTAGGCGCCGCCGTCGAGCACGGTGCGGGCGTCCACGGCGGTGATGGTGCCGTCCTCGCGGAAGCCCGTGCGGTACTTCATGCGCATGGGGTGGCGGCCGCGGTGGCTGTAGAAGACCTCCTCGCGGGTGTAGAGGATCTTCACCGGGCGCCCGGTCTTCATGGCCAGCTTGGCCACGCAGAACTCGAGGTCGAAGGGCTCGCTCTTGCCCCCGAACGCGCCGCCGAGCGGCGGCTGGATCACGCGGATGCGGTGGGCGGGCAGCTCGAGCACCTTGGCCAGCTCGCGGTGCAGGTAGTGCGAGACCTGGGTGGCCGACCACACGGTGAGCAGGCCGTCCTCGCCCGCCGAGCCGCCCCGCTCCACGTGGGCCACCGCGCAGTGCGGCTCGATGGCGGCGTGGGTGGTGCCCTCGAAGAAGTACTCGCCCTCGATCACCAGGTGGGCGTCTTGCAGCCCGCCCTCCACGTCGCCGAACTCGAGCTCGACCTTCTTGCTGAGGTTGCCCTTGCGCGCGTAGGGGTTGATCGTGACGTCGGCCGCCAGCGCCTCCTCGGGGTCGAAGAAGGCGGGCAGGATCTCGTAGACCACGTCGATGGCATCGAGCGCCTCGATGGCGGTGTCCTCGTCGACCGCGGCCACGGCCGCGATCCCGTCGCCCACGTGGAGCGCCTTGTCGACCGCCAGCGCGTTCTCGTCGGGGGTCCAGGGGATGATGCCGTAGGGGATCGGGAAGTCCTGGCCGGTGACCACCGCGTGCACCCCCGCCATCGCCTCGGCGCGGCTGGTGTCGATCGACACGATGCGCGCGTGGGGATGGGGGCTGCGCTTGATCTTGCCGTGCAGCATGCCCGGCAGCTTGAGGTCGTCGGTGTAGCGGGTGATGCCCCGCATGCGCTCCATCGCGTCGACCTTGCGGTGCGTGCGACCGAGCTGCCAGGCCTCGCGCGCGAGCGGCTCGGCTTCGGAGTGGGGATCGTCGGGCATGCGCTCCTGCTTCCTCGCGGTGGGCCTACTCGGCGGCCCGGCGTCGGCGGGGGGCGGCCTCGGCCGCGCTCTTGGCGTCGCCCTCCGCCACCACCCGGCGGCTGGCGTCGACGACCGCGTCGATGATCTTGGTGTAGCCGGTGCACCGGCACAGGTTGCCGGCCAGGGCCTCGCGCACCTGGGCCGGGGTGACCTCGCCGTGCTTGCGCAGCAGGGCCTCGGCACTCATCAGGATCCCCGGGGTACAAAAGCCGCACTGGGCGGCGTCCCAGCGATCGAAGGCGTCCTGCAGGGGGTGCACCCCGCCGCGGCTCGCCGCCAGGCCCTCCACCGTGGTGAGCTCGCGTCCTTCGGCGTGCAGGGCCAGGGTGAGGCACGAGAGCTGGGGCTCGCCGTCGATCTGCACGGTACAGGCCCCGCAGTCGCCCTTGTCGCAGCCCTGCTTGGTGCCGATGAGGTCGAGCTGGTAGCGAAGCACCTCCAGCAGGGTGTGGTGGGGCTGCACCGCGACCTGGACGGGCTCTCCATTGATCCGCAGGCTGAGCAGGACCGCGGGGCTCGGCGAGGACATGGCCCTAGAGTGCAACCCCGCCGTCGCGCCACGCAAGGCTGGCGACCGGGGCGGGTCGGCGAGCTTGCGCACCCGACGGCCGCGACGCCGCGAGCCCGTGTGAAAGCTCCGTGGGCGCGGCACGAGCGTGGTATGAACGCGGCGTGCGAGCGCGGCGATGGGCGCGGCGATGGGGGTGGTCGGCCGTGCTGCTGGCCACGGCCTGCGTCGCCCACCGGGGCCCGTGGCACGGCGAGACCCCGGGGAGCGAGGCCGCGGCGACGACCCGCCCCGAGGTGGAGCTGCTGCTGCTGGCCAACACCTCCCCGGCGGATCGCGGGGCCGCGGCGGTCGTGGCCCGAGTGCAGCAGGAGCTGACCGACGAGCGACCACGGGTGGTGCTGTGGCTGGGCAACGTGGCGGCGGCTCCCCTGCGCTCGTCCACGCCGCGCGCGGTGGCCCGGGGCCCCCGCTGCCTGCCCGTGGACGAGGCGTGGTCCTCCGGCGCCGGCGCCCGGCTCGGCGAGGCCACCCGAGGGCTGGCCGCTTCCGGTCGGAGCTTCGCGACGATGGGGGTGCTCGATCATCGCTGTGATCACCGAGCCGAGCTCGAGGAGCCCGGGCAGCCGTGGTCGATCCCCGGCGAGCAGTACGTGCTGCGGATCCACGGCGACGGCTCGACCCGGGTGCGCTCGTCCTGCCGCGATGGCCTGTGCACGACCGACGCGACGAGCGAGCCTCCCGCGTCCCCTCCCCTCGCCGACCTGGTGGTGGTGGACCTCTCGCCGTGGCTGTACCCGCGCGAGGATCCCGAGGGGCGACGACGAGACGAGCTGCGGGTGCAGAGCCTCGAGGCGCTGCTCGACGAGCTGGCCCAGACGCCCCCCGAGGCCGGACCGCCGCGATTGCTGGTGAGCAGCGTGCCGGTGGAGGCCGCGGGCGAGCACGGGCTGGGTGCCCTGTGGCCCGATGCCACCTTCCACACCCTGCCGGCCCCGCTGCAGGCCCGGCTCGTCGAGGGCGCCTTCGCCGGGGTGCTCTCGGCCCACGACCGCTCGATGGCGCTGGTGGGCGACCTCTTCGATCCGATCAAGCGTGCCGATCGAGCCTGGCTGCAGCGACCGGTGTTCCAGCTGCAGGCCGGCGCGGTCTCCCGCCCCAACCGTCGCGCCGCGATGGCGCTGCGTCGCCGACGGCTGCGCGAGAGCGAGGCATTTCGGGCCCGGGTGCTCAGCGACCACGCCGGCTTCGCCGTGGTGCGGCTGCGCCCCGACGACGCGACCCTCGAGCTGCACGCCCTCCGCCACCGCCGCTGGCAGACCACCTCGCTCACCGTGCCCCTGCACCCCCCGCCGCACCCGATCCGCACGCCCTCGCCCCACATGGGCCCGTGCCGCGACTGCCCGCCGATCCCGGCGAGCGAGCGCTAGGAAGCCTGCGCCGACGCAGGCGGCCGGCGAGCCGCTCCACCAAGGAGCGCGCAACCTTTGCGAATGCAGGTGAACGCAGGCATTGCCGCCCCACCAGGCGGGGATTCGGGTGAAGACTGGATCCGATGCATGGGCGGTCGATCGACGGGGGAGACGGGGTCCCGGTGGCCCGGCCCAGCGAGGTCACGCGCCCGCTCGAGACCGCACGACTGCGTGGTCCAGACTTCCACGACATCGCGCTCCTCGACGACGGCGAGATCGATGCGGTCTGTCTCGACGGCCACTACCGGCTCGACCGTCGCCTGGGCGCCGGAGGCATGGGCTTCGTGTACGCCGGTCGGGAGCTCGACGAGGAGCGACCGGTCGCGGTCAAGATCCTGTCCGAGGGCAAGACCGCCCACTACCCCACCCTCAGCCGTTTCCTGCGCGAGGCCCAGCTCGGCGTACGGATCCACCATCGCAACGTGGTAGAGGCGCTCGACTTCGGCTCGACCCCCGAGGGGCTGGTGTACCTGGTGATGGAGCTGCTGCAGGGCGAGGACCTCGGCGTGCTGATCCGTCGGCACGAGGGCCTGCCCTGGCCGCGGGTGCGCTCGCTGGTGCTGCAGATCTGCGCGGGGCTCTCGGCGCTGCACGCCATCGGCGTGGTGCACCGCGACGTCAAGCCGACCAACTGCTTTCGCGTGCTCGAGGACGGGCACGAGCTCGTCAAGCTGCTCGACCTGGGCGTGGCCACGCGACCCGATCAACCCGGCGACGACCTCGACCTCGACCTCGACGGAGGCCGCACGATCGTCGGCACGCCCCAGTACATGTCGCCCGAGCAGGCGCGGGGCGAGACGGTGGACGAGCGCAGCGACGTCTACTCGACGGGGATCATCCTGTGCGAGCTGCTGACGGGGCGGGTGCCCTTCGACGGGTCGGCCCAGGCGGTGCTCGACGCCCAGATCCGCGAGGAGCCGCCGTCCCTGCAGCGGCTGGCCCCCGCCGGCATGCGGATCGATCCGGCGGTCCAGCGGATCTACGAGCGGGCGCTGGCCAAGGACCCGGCCCAGCGCTTCGCGAGCATCGAGGAGCTGGCCGCGGCGATCCGAGCCATCCCCTGCGAGGACCCGCTGGAGATCTCGGGCACCTACGAGCCCGTCGTGCTGCCGCGGCCCGAGGAGCGACACCCGTGGCGGAGCCTGGCCGCCGGCCTGCTGCGGGGCTTCGCGGTGTTCTGCCGCGTGCCCGCGCGCCGCGAGCCGAGCTACGAGCCCGAGGAGCGGCGGCCGTCCACGTAGGCGACCAGGCCGTCGAGGCTGCGCACCTCGCCGTAGTCCTGCTCGGCCACCTCCACCTGCAGCCGTTCCTTGATGCCGATCAGCACGTTGAGGAAGTCCATCGAGTCGATGTCGAGCTCCTCGCGCAGGTCGGCCGCGGGGTCCAGGCCCTCCAGGTCACAGCCCGGGGCCACGTCGTCGATGATCGCGAGGATGACGGTCTTGGTGTCGCTCATGCTCCGGGTTCCTGGAGGATCTGCTCCACCCGCCGCAGGAAGCGACCGCTGCGGTGGCCGTCGCTGACCCGATGATCGGCGGAGAGGGTCATGGTGATCACGCGTCGGGCCTCGATGCGACCGTCGACCACCCAGGGTCGCACGACGATCGAGCCGAAGCCCACGATGGCGACCTGGGGCGGAACGATCACCCCGTAGAGCGACTCGACGCCCTGGTCGCCCAGGCTGGTGATGGTGATGGCAGCATCGGAGAATTCCGAGCTGCGCAGCTGGTTGGCCCGTGCTCGCTTGGTGAGGTCGCGGATGCCGGCGAACAGCTCGGTCAGCGTGCCCTGGTCGGCGTGGTGCAGCGCCGGGGCCACCAGGCCCCCGTCGCGCAGCGAGACCGCGAGGCCCACGTGGATCCGGGGCGAGGGCACGAAGGCCTCGTCGCGCCACCAGCCGCACAGCTCCGGGAACTCGCGCAGCGCCCGGGCCACCGCGTGCACCAGCAGGGCCACCGGCAGCACCCGCTCGCTCACCGACACCTCGGCATTGCGGGCCTCGAGCCACCGCAGCGCGGGCTCGAGATCGAAGGTGTGCCGCAGGTAGTAATGGGGGATCTCGCGCTTGGAGCGGCTCATCGACGCTCCGATGGCCGCGCGCATGCTCGAGGGCTCGGCGGACGGGCGTGCCTTGGCGGCTCGCTGCACGTCGTCGGCCGTGATCGAGCCCTGCGGACCGGTGCCCGCCAGGCCTCGGAGCGACACGCCCAGCTCGCTCGCCAGCTTGCGCGCCCGCGGCGAGACCTTGGCTCGCTCCGCCGCCTCGGAGGGGACGTGCGCAGCGGTCTCGGCCCCACCGTTCTCGGGCCCACTGGTCTCGGCCGCGGTGCTCTCGGACGCGGCCGGCGTCGCCTCGGCACGCTCGGGCGAGGTCGCGGGCTCGCTCGCCTCGGCCTCGTCCCCGCTCGTACGCAGCCGGGCCAGCGGAGCACCCACCGGGACCTCGGTGTCGGGCTCGACCAGCAGCTCCTCGATCACCCCGTCCTGGAAGATCTCCACGTCGATGGCCCCCTTGTCGGTCTCGACCACCGCAACCACCTGGCCCCGCCGGACCTCGTCGCCGGGAGCCACCATCCACTCGACCAGCACCCCCGACTCCATGTCGGCGCCGAGGGAAGGCATCGTGAGCTGGGCCATCGGGAGGAGCTTCGCCCGACCCGGCGGTCCGCCGAGGCGCAGCGTATGCGCGAGCGCATCGGCCCCGGCGCGCGACTGGCGTGCGATCGCGCGCCCAGGCCGGGACCACGAGCCACCAAAGCGAGCGGCCAGCCCGACGAGATCGCGCCATTTTCCCGCCGATCGCGGCCGGCCCGAGGCCCGTGCACGGGGCCTCCGCCGAGGTGCCTCGGCCAGTCGTCCGCGCCTCCACCGCGACGACGCCCACGGGGCCAGGTCCTCGCGCTGACCCGCGGGCAGCGGATCGGGCCCGCGACGCAGATCGAAGCCCAGCGCGTCCGCCTCCTCGTGGAAGCGCTGCGCCTGGGCCTCGGATCCGCTCAGCTGCCACAGCAGCACCCGACGCACGCGGTACTCGATGCCGCGATCGTCGATGCGGCTGGCCATCGCGATCACCCGCCGCCGCAGCCGCTGGGCCTCGTCGTGCTCGCTGCAGCTCGCCGCCGACCAGGCCGCGCCACGGATCGGCGGAGGCCTGGGTGCTCAGCCGAGCTGAGCTCGCACCGCGGCCACGATGCCCTCCACCTGGGGCAGCGCCGCGTGCTCGAGGTGCTTGGCGTAGGGGATGGGCACCTCGGCCGAGCACACCCGCGCCA
Organism: Myxococcales bacterium; assembly: GCA_020633315.1. Classification (GTDB taxonomy): domain Bacteria; phylum Myxococcota_A; class Polyangia; order Nannocystales; family Nannocystaceae; genus Paraliomyxa. The sequence goes on along the minus strand of JACKDV010000002.1, from coordinate 543,203 downwards.
CCGGAGCATCGAGCTCGTAGAGCGCCTGCTCCATGATCCGCGCCACGATCTCGGCGGCCAGGCTGCCGCTCCGCCAGCCCTCGTCCACGATCACCGCGCGGTGGGTCTTGCGGACCGAGGCCATGATCGTCGCGTCGTCCAGCGGCCGCAGCGTCCGCAGGTCGATCACCTCGGCCTCGACGCCCTCGCCGGCGAGGCGCTCGGCTGCCTCGAGGGTCTTGTGCAGCGAGCCGCCGTAGGTCACCAGGGTCACCCGATCGCCCGCGCGCCGCACCGCCGCGCGATCGATGGGCACCGCCCCCGCATCGTCGGCGAGCTCGCCCGCGAGGTTGTACAGGCCCGCGTGCTCGAAGATCAGCACCGGGTCGGGATCCTCGAGCGCGGTCGGCAGCATGCCGCGGGCGTCCTCGAGGGTGGCCGGGGCCAGCACCTTGATCCCGGGGATGTGCGCGTACCAGCCCTCGAGGCTGTGCGAGTGCTGGGCCGCGAGCTGCCGCCCGGCGCCGGTGGCCATGCGGATCACCACCGGGATGCTCAGCTGCCCCCCCGACATGTGCCGGATGGTGGCCGCGTTGTTCATGATCTGATCGAGCGCGAGCAGGCTGAAGTTGCAGGTCATGATCTCGACGATCGGACGCTGCCCGCCCATCGCCGCCCCGATGCCCGCCCCCACGAAGGCCGACTCGGACAGCGGGGTGTCGCGCACGCGGTCGGCCCCGAATTCGTCGAGCAGCCCCATGCTGACCGCATAGCAGCCCCCGTAGGCGCCCACGTCCTCGCCCATGAGGAACACCCGGGGGTCGCCCTGCATCGCCTCGCGGATCGCCGCGCGCACGGCCTCGCGGTAGGTGGTCCGGCTCATCGCGGGACCTCCGTGTACACGTCGCGCAGCAGCTCCTCCACCGGCTCCCAGGTGCCGGCCTCGGCGAAGGCCACCGCGTCGGCCACCTCCTGGCGCACCCGCGCCTCGATGGCCTCGAGCGCGTCGTCGTCGAGCCAGCCGGCCTCGCGCAGCCGGGTCTGCAGGCGCACGATGGGCCCCCGGCCCCGCCACTGCTCGACCTCGTGCTTGTCGCGGTAGAGCTGCGCGTCGAACATCGAGTGCGCCCGGAAGCGGTAGGTCTGGGCCTCGAGGAAGCGGGGGCCCTCCCCGGCCCGCACGTGCTCCACCGCCTCGCGGGCCGCGGCCTCCACCGCCACCACGTCCATGCCGTCCACCGCACGGGCCGGCACCCGGTAGGACTCGGCGTGGCGCACCAGGTCGGTCTCCGACTCGGAGCGCTCGAGCGCGGTGCCCATGGCGTAGCGGTTGTTCTCGCACACGAACAGCACCGGCACCCTCCACAGCGCGGCGAGGTTCATCGACTCGTGGAACTCGCCCTCGGCCATCGCTCCCTCGCCGAAGAAGCACACGGTCACGCGGCTCAGCCCCGCCCGCTGGTCGGCGAGGGCCAGCCCCACCGCCAGCGGCAGGCCGCCGCCCACGATCGCGTTGCCGCCGTAGAAGCGCGCCTTCGCGTCGAACAGGTGCATCGAGCCGCCGCGGCCGCGGCTGCAGCCCTCCTGCTTGCCGAACATCTCGGCCATGATCGACGCCGCGCTCACCCCCTTGAGCAGGGCGTGGCCGTGCTCGCGGTAGGTCCCCACCACCGCGTCGTCGGGGCGCAGCGTGGCCATCACCCCGGCCGCCACCGCCTCCTCCCCGATGTACAGGTGCAGGAACCCGCGGATCCTCTCCTGGGTGTACAGCTCCGCCGCCTTCTCCTCGAAGCGTCGGATCCGGAGCATCTGGTGCAGCAGGTCGAGCGCATGCTCGCGCTCGGGCAGGGGATCGCTCATCAGTAGCTCTCCAGGGTGGAGGTGTCGCCCTCGGGCAGGCCCAGCTCGCGCGCCCGCAGCAGCCGCCGCATGATCTTGCCGCTGCGGGTCTTGGGCAGCGACTCGGCGAAGTCGATCTCGCGGGGCGCCACCGCGGGGCCCAGCCGCTGACGGGCGTGGGCCATGAGCTCGCGGTGCAGCGCGGGCCCTGCCTCGTAGCCGGGCCGCAGGGCCACGAACGCCTTGACGATGTTGCCCGCCACCGGGTCGGGCTTGCCGATCACCGCCGCCTCGGCCACCGCCGGGTGCTCGATGAGCGCGCTCTCCACCTCGAAGGGCCCGATGAGGTGCCCCGCCGACTTGATCACGTCGTCGGCCCGCCCCAGGAACCACAGGTAGCCGTCGGCGTCGCGCTTGGCCAGGTCCCCGCTGCGATACCACGGGCCGTCGAAGCACCTGGCGTAGCGCTCGGGCTGACCGAGGTAGGCGCGGAACATCGAGGGCCAGCCCGCGCGCAGGGCCAGCTCGCCCTCCACCCCCGGCTCGGTGATCTCCACCGGCTCGCCCCTGCCCTCGCCCTCCTCCTCGCCGACGCGCTCGAGGATCGCCACCTCGATGCCGGGTAGCGGCCGGCCCATCGAGCCCGGCTTGATCGGCAGGCAGGCGAGGTTGGCCACCATGATCCCGCCCGTCTCCGTCTGCCACCAGTTGTCGTGGATCGGGCGCTCGAAGGCCTCCTGCGCCCACCAGATCGCCTCGGGGTTGAGCGGCTCGCCCACGCTGCCCACGAAGCGCAGGCTGGAGAGGTCGTAGCTCCTGGCCAGCTCGGCCCCCGCCTTCATCAGCATCCGGATCGCGGTGGGGGCGGTGTACCAGACGTCGACCCGCTCCTGCGCGATGATCCCGTACCAGCGCCGCGGCTCGAGCTCGCCCTCGTCCACGATCATCGTCACCCCGCAGCTCAGCGGCGCGATGATCCCGTAGGAGGTGCCCGTCACCCAGCCCGGGTCGGCGGTGCACCAGTAGACGTCGTCGGGGTGCAGGTCGAGCGCGTAGCGGCCGGTGAGGTGGTGCACCACCACCGCCTCGTGCACGTGCAGCGCCCCCTTGGGCTTGCCGGTGGTGCCGCTGGTGAAGTGCAGCAGCGCCGGATCCTCGGGGCGGGTGGGCCCGATCTCGTACGCGTCGGAGGCCGCGGCCATCAGCGCGGGCAGGCTCAGGGTGCCCTCGGGCGCGTCCTCGTCCACCACCAGCACGTGCCGCAGCGCGGGCAGCCGATCGCGGATGCCCGCCACCTTGCGCTCGTACAGCCGCGCGGTGGTCAGCAGCACCGTGCCCTCGCCCGGCCCCAGCCGCGCCGCGATGGGCTCGGGACCGAACGCGGAGAACAGCGGGCAGAACACCGCGCGGTGCTTGAGGGTGCCCAGCGCTCCCTCGTACAGCGCGGGCACGCGGCCCGCCAGCGAGAACACCCGCTGCCCCGGCTCCACCCCCAGCGAGGCCAGCACGTTGGCGAAGCGGTTGGTGCGGCGCTCGAGCTGCGCGTAGCTCAGGTCGCGCCGCTCGCCGTCCTTGCCGATCCAGCGCAGCGCCACGTGCTCGGCCCGCGGCCCGCGGGCATGACGGGTCACCGCCTCGTGGGCGATGTTGAGGCCGCCGTCGGGCAGCCCCTGCAGCCAGCTCCGCGCGCGCTCCCACGGGGGCTCGGCGCGGGCGGCCTCGTAGTCGGCGAGGTTGGGCGTGACCGTGGCGGGGGGCTTGTCGATGCGGTCGGGTCGCATGGGCACGAGGGGCCCTCGATCAATCTCGGAATCCCCCCTCGTTCACCAGCCAAGACTTTGCGGCGGTCGCCACGGACCCACGAAAATGCTGCGGCAGCGCCCCGGAGCGTGCCGCAGTCTCACGCCGCTCGGCCGCCAGCGCCACCGCGGCCCCGGCTACGGCGCAGCACAGTCGCGCTCGGGCATCGACGCGATCCACTCGGTGATCAGCTCCACCCCGAAGTCGTCGGCGAGCAGGCTGGGCAGCTCGGGCATCTTGAGCTCGGGATCGGTGCTGCTCATGCGGAACACCACGATGCTGTTCTCGGGGTGACCGGGCACGATGTCGAAGGCGTTGCCGCCGGTGCCGGGCCCCGCCGCCGCGGGCACCTTGCACACCCCGTACTCGGCGGGGTCGGTCTCCGAGGCGAGGAACTTCAGGCCGCTCGAGCCCCCGCCCCCGCCGGGCCGATGGCAGTGGGCACAGTTGCCGTGCAGATAGGCGCGGGCCCGGGCCTCGAGATCGCCGTCGCCGGCCGGGTCGGCGTAGGCCGGCAGGGTCGCGGACGCAGGCGGCTCGGGGATCACCCCCATCTCGGCCAGCCAGGTGAGCTGGTCCACCGTCTCGCCGTCGTGCTCCACCTGGATGTTCATCTGGGGCGTGGTCACGCCCAGCACTCCCAGCACGTCGTCGCGCTCGTGGCAGTCGCCGCAGGTGTTCTCGTCGGGGATGATGTAGAGCTGCTCGGCCGGCTGGCCCTGTGCGTCGGTGTACGGGATGCTCACGTTGGCCCCCGCCTTGAGCCGGGTGGCTTCGGTCTGCTCCTCGTTCCAGCGGTAGATGTACGAGTGCCAGCGGTCTTCCTGGTGGACCAGCAGGCGCGTCTCCACCGTCTTCAGGCTCGTCTCGGGGTGGCTGCGATCGAGATCGACGAAGAAGGTCTTGATCACCACCGTGCCCACCGGGAAGTCCCACGCGTCCTGATCGGTGAGCTGCGCCGTCTGGCCCTCGGGCAGAAACAGGTAGCGCCCCTTGTGCGCGGCATCGGCCCACAGCGGCGCAGCCACGGTGTAGGGAACCACCCCGGGCGCGGGCTCGCCGTCGACCATCTCGCCCACGAAGAAGCCGTACTCGCCGAGCGTCGGCAAGGGCAACTCGGCCAGCTCGAATTCGGGGCGAGGCGCCGGTGGCTCGCTGGGCTCCTCGCCGCAGCCCGCCGCCAGCACCACCGTCAGCCCCCACCCCAGGGGTCGTCTCCACATGCCGTGCATCACAGATCCGTGGGCAGGGGGTCGTGCGTGCAGGTGTAGGTCTCCACCATGGTGTCGATCCCCATCCCTTGACCGCAGACGTCCACGTTCATGAAGGAAGCGGTGCCGATGTCGGAGACGCAGTTGCTCAGGCTGCCGTCGCCGTTGTCCTTGGCCGCGTCGAAGCAGCCGCCAAAGATGATGTCGGGCGGGGGATCGGCCCCCCCGGTGAGCAGCACGATGAGATCGTGCGGCGTGGTGCCGTTGCCGTCGAAGGTGTTGCCGTGGACGTAGTTGCCCTCGGCGTAGATGTCGAAGCTGGGATCCTCGGGGGGCGCGAACAGCTCGTCGATGTAGGCGATCACCACCACGCCGGTGCTGGCGTTGCCCCGGATCTCGTTGCCCCAGATCTCGTTGTCGTCGGCGGCCAGCACGATCACGCCGATGCCGGCCGGGATGAGGGACACCGCCGTGCCCGGCTCGCCGAAGTTGGGGATGTTGTTGTTCTCGACGACGTTCTCGTACACGTTGGTGCGCTTGCCGTCGCCGATGTCGAGGCCGGGGAGGTTGAACACCAGGATGCCCCCGGTGTTGTCGTGGGCCCAGTTGCGCCGCACGATGGCGTCGGTCGAGTTCTCGATCTCGATGCCGGCCACGTTGCCGCGGGCCTCGTTGTCCTCCACCAGGATGTTGGTCGACTGCCCCACGTAGATGCCCGCGTCGCGCGAGCCCTCCACCAGGCAGTTGCGGACCGTCACACCGTTGCTCTGCACCGGGTAGAGCCCGTAGGCGCCGCTGTCGAGGGACTGGGCCTCGGGCCAGATCACCGAGACCCCGTCGAAGGTGATGTTCTCGACGTTGTCGGCCCGGATGCCGTCGCCGGGGGTGTCGGTGATCCGCAGGGTCTCGATCGTGACGTCGTTGCCGGTCACCAGCAGGCCGTTGCCGCCGCTGATCTGGCCGCTGAAGTCGAGCACGGTCTCGTCGCCCTCGCCCCGCAGCACCACGCCGTCGGCATCGAGCGACAGCTGCCGCGTGAACGAGAAGGTGCCCGCGCCCAGGCACACGGTCTGGCCGGTCTGCACGTCGATGAGCGCCTCCTGGACCGCGGTCTGGTGGTCGGCCACGTCGGCCGCCACGAAGAGGTCACAGCCCTCGGGCAGCATCGCGCTCCCCGTGCTCGCGCCCGTGTCGGCGCCCGTGGTCTGCCCGTCGGTGTCACCGCTGGGCGCGGGGTCCTCCTTGCACGCGGGACCCAGACACAGCAGGCCACCCAGCGCCCACAGCCACCGTCCTTGCCTTCGTTCGTGATGCGATGCCATGTCCGAGCTGCTCCTGTTCGACCGGTCGATCGATGCCAACGGGGAGGCTCGACCGCCTCCCTGTTATCGCAGAATCGCCCGCCCGATGGGCGACCAGACGCCGGATTCAGGGCATTCCCCACCAAATCCCGCCCAGCGCGCCCATGGGCTCGCCCCCTCGGAATTGCGCCAGTGACGCCGGTCTAGCTGGCCCCGCTACGCAGCACCACGGCCGGGATCGTCTTGAGGATGATCTTGATGTCGAGCCACAGCGACCAGTTGTCGATGTAGTCGAGGTCCATCTGCATCCACTCCTCGAAGTCGATCTGATTGCGGCCCGACACCTGCCACATGCCGGTGAGCCCTGGCTTGACCGACATCCTCCGCCGCTGCCACGGCTTGTACTGCTCCACCTCCGAGGGCAGGGCCGGCCGCGGCCCCACCAGGCTCATGTCCCCCATGAGGATGTTGAGCAGCTGGGGCAGCTCGTCGATCGAGGTCTTGCGGATGAAGCGACCCACCGCGGTGATGCGCGGGTCCCTCTTGATCTTGAAGACCGGCCCGTCCATCTCGTTGAGGTGCATCAGCTCGGCCTTGCGCTTCTCCGCGTCCATCACCATGGAGCGGAACTTGAGCATGGTGAACTTGCGACCGTTGCGACCGGCCCGCACCTGGCGGAACAGCACCGGCCCCGGGTCGGTGATCCGGATCGCGGCCGCGGCCGCCAGCATCACCGGCCCCGCGATGAGCAGCCCCACGATCGCCCCCGTGAGATCGAGGATGCGCTTGAGCGCCAGCTTGGCCTCGCTGGTGGGCGTGCGCCGCAGGTTCAGCAGCGGGTAGTCGAAGCCCGAGATGTTGGCGATCTGCATGGTGCCCTTGGAGGGCACGGTGGACGGCAGGTTCAGCAGCACGTCCACGCCCCGCACCTCGCACGAGGCCATGGCGTCGCGGATGATCTCCGGCTGGCGCCCGGTGACCGCGAACACCACCTCGTCCACGGGCTGGCGATCGAGCAGCGAGGCCAGGCTGCCCACGTAGCCCAGGTGGGGCCGGGCCTTGGCGTGGCCGCTCTCGCCGGGCACGCTCACGAAGCCCATGATCTTGATGTTCCAGGGCGACTGCGACTTGAGCGAGTTGGCGAAGGCCACGCCGCGATCGTTGGCCCCCACGATCACCACCCGGTGCCCGTCGGAGCCGCGGCGCCGCAGCACCTTGATCGTCTCCATCAGCAGCACCCGCCCCAGCAGCAGCGCCATCCACTGGGCCAGCGCCATCATCCCCACGAAGCTGCGGGAGACGAAGTAGAGCTTGAACAGGAACACGGCGGTCAGCAGCAGCAGCAGGCCCGCCACCACCGCCCGCGCGTACCGCCAGGCCAGGGTCCCGTAGGACACCCGGAAGTCGTTGCTGCGGCTCCACGCCATGCTCACGCCCCACAGCGGCAGCAGCAGGAGCAGCAGCTGGTAGTACGGCCCGAGCTCCCCCAGCGTCCCCATGTCGAACCATGGGACCCGGTCGGCGAGCCACCCGAGCAGCCCGGTGCTCTCGGCGAGCTGCTGCCGCAGGAACAACGCCGCAAAGAACGCGGCCGCCGATACGAGCACGTCGTAGACGATCAGGGTCTGCCGAAAGAAGACCGACTGTTGACGCCACATGGGAAGGTGCCGGGTCGGGGCCGAGCTCCGGGACCGACCGGGGCCCATGGTCGCATCGCCCGGCAGACCGGCCAAGACGCCGCGTCACGACCGGGACGCAGCGCGGTCACGACCCTCCCCGCGCGAGGAGGATCCCGGACCGACCTCGGCCTCCTTGCGCGCTTGCGCCCGCGGGGGATCCACGCCGCGCCGTCGCTCGTATCATCGTCCGGGAGCCATCGCTCGATGCGCATTTGGCGGCGTCGCTCGATGTGCTAACCAAGGGACTCACGCTCGCTTCGGCCATGAGCACCAGACGCAGCGACGATCCGAGAGTCGGTGGCCCAGGCCCCACCGGCGCGCTCGACCAGATGCTCGACGCGGTCGTGGCCGGCGGGCCCGATCCGGTGGGCTCGCATGCCTTCCTGTTGGTGCTGTCGGGTACCGACCCCGGGCGGCTGCACGTGCTCGACCGCCCCGAGATGGTGATCGGGCGCTCGCGCTACGCCGACATCCACGTCAGCGAGCGCGCGCTCTCCCAGCAGCACTGCAAGATCACCCGCCACGGCGAGGGCCACCGGATCTTCGATCTCGGCTCCACCAACGGCACCTTCGTCAACGACGTCCGCACCCAGCAGGCCGACCTCAAGCCGGGCGACGTGATCCGCACCGGCGAGACCGTCTTCACCTACATGGCCGGGGGCCAGGCCGGGGCCGCGCCCGGTCCGGTGCAGGGGCAGATCATCGGGCCCGGCCCCGAGGCGCCGCCGCCCGTCGCCTCGACCGCGCTGGCCCGGGTGCCGCGCTACGACCCCTACCCGCCGCCGCCCTCCACCGCCATCGCCCGGCGGCCTCCGCAGCCGCTCATCTCCATGGCCGAGCCCGGCTACGCCGGGGCCCCGCAGGTGCTCGAGGTGCCGATGCCCTCGGCCGCCGCGGCCGAGCCCGACCTGCTCGCCCGCATCCTGTGGGTGCTCGGCTTCCTGCGGCGCTACTGGCTGTCGATCCTCATCATGACCGTGCTCGGCGGAGCCGGAGGCGTGGCGAGCTACAAGTTCGTCAAGCCTCCCGCCAAGGCCGAGTTCGAGATCAGCCTGATGCCCGAGGCCAGCGACAACCCGGCCGAGCGCATCCGTCGGACCAACCTCGAGTTCTTCCGCTCGGCCCAGAACAACTTCACCCGCCCCGGGCTCATCCTCGACACCCTCAAGGAGCTCGGCGAGACCGACATCACCCAGGAGAAGATCCGGGCGGTCCAGGCCAAGCTCGAGTTCAAGAAGGCCGGCGAGTACACCTACCAGGGCGCCTACACGGCCCCCACCCCCGACGAGGCGATCGCGTTCCTCGAGGTCCACCTCAAGCTCTACACCGCGGTCGAGATCGCCAAGGCCCTCAAGGGGCTGCAGGCCGAGGTCGACACCCTCGAGGATCAGCTGCGGCAATCCGAGGAGCAGCTCACCAGCACCAGCCAGGCCATCCTCGCCTTCAAGCAGGAGCACAGCGAGGGCCTGCCCGAGAAGGCCTCGTTCCTGCTCAAGCGCGCGCTCGACCTCGGGGTGGAGCGCAGCCGTGCGCTGGGCATGGTGACCCGCAGCACGGCCGACGCCCAGGTGGCCCGCAAGGCGCTCAAGAGCGAGGACCCGGTGCTGGAGGCCCGCATCCAGGAATCGGCCCCCTACGCAGCCAGCATCGCCGACGTCTCGCGGCGCCTGGCCGAGGCCAAGGCGCAGGGCAAGGGCCCCGAGCACCCCGACGTCAAGAACCTCGAGGAGGAGAAGAAGACCCTCGAGGCCCTGCGCGACCAGGTGCTGCAAGAGGGCACCTCCAAGGTCATCAAGTCCAAGAACCCGGCCTACCGCACCGCCCGCAGCCAGCTCGAGGAGGCCGAGGCCAACCAGCGCGTGGCCCAGAGCGAGCTCACCCGCGTGACCAAGGAGCTCGAGGAGGTCGAGGGCCTGGTGGAGAAGCTCCCGCGGCTGCAGGCCGAGTTCGAGGAGCTCACCCGCACCAACCAGGTGGTGCAGTCGCAGTACAACGAGCTGTTCCAGCAGCTCAACGGCACCCGGGTGCGGCTCGACCTCGAGGGGGCCCAGGCCGCCGCCCGCATCGACATCCTCACCCCGCCCAACGTCAAGCCGGTCTCGCGGCTCAAGACCATCTTCATCCGCGCCGCCATCGGCGTGTTCCTGGGCATGTTCCTCGGCGTGGGCCTGGGGGTGATCCGCGAGCTGCGGCGCTACGTGGTGGCCCGGCTCGCGGCCGTACGCCGCTGATCACCGAGGTGCCCCGGGCCCGGATCGAGACGAGACGATGACCGGGACCCCCACTGCAAACCCCTTCGTGGGACCGCGCCCCATCCAGCGAGGCGAGCCGCTGTTCGGGCGCAGCACCGAGATCCGCGAGCTCTTCGACCGCCTGCGGGCGCGTCGGATCGTGGTGCTCCACTCCCCCTCGGGCGCCGGCAAGAGCTCGCTGGTGCAGGCCGGGCTGATCCCCCGCCTCGAGCACGAGCAGTTCGACGTGTGGAAGCCGATCCGGGTCAACCTCGATCCGCGGGGGCTGTTCGGCGTGCCCGAGGGTACCAACCGCTACCTGCTCAGCGCGATGGTCAGCCTCGAGGAGGAGCTGCCCCCCGCGCGCCGCCGCTCCCCCGCCCAGCTCGCGGGCATGGATCTGGCCGACTACCTGCGGACCCGCCCCCGCCGCAAGGGCCGAGCCGGGCGCCGCGTGGTCCTGATCTTCGATCAATTCGAGGAGGCGCTCACCGTCGATCCGCTGGCCGTCGAGGCCAGGCACGAGCTGTTCGCCGCCATCGGCCGGGCCCTCGACGAGGGCAGCCACTGGGCCCTGTTCGGCGTCCGCGAGGATCACCTCGCCGCGTTCGCCCCCTACCGCGATCGCGTCCCCACGCAGATGGCCAACACCTTCCGCCTCGACCTGCTCGGCCTCGACGGCGCCCGCGAGGCGGCGCTGCGGCTCGCCGAGCTCGGGGGTCGCAGCTTCCCCGCCGTGGGCTCGCTGGTGCGCAACCTGTCGATGGTGAAGGTGCAGCGCCCCGACGGCAGCTTCGGCAGCGAGCCGGGGCGCCACGTGGAGCCCGTGCACCTGCAGGTGGTGGGCAAGCGCATGTGGGACGCGATGCCCCCCGACGACCCGAGCATCGACGAGGAGGACGTGGAGGCCTACGCCGACGTCTCGGCCGCGCTCGCCGAGTTCTACGCCGACGCGGTCCGGCGCATCGCCGACGGCGACGACCGCACCGAGCGAGCCCTGCGGGAGTGGGTGGGCACCGAGCTCGTCGTGGGCGGAGCCCGCTCGCAGGTCCGGCGCGGACGCGAGCGCAGCGGCAACCTCGACAACGCCCTGGTGCAGCGCCTGCTCGACGCCTACCTCGTGCGCATCGAGCCGCGGGCGGGCGCGAGCTGGTTCGAGCTCGGCCACGATCGCCTGGTGGATCCGGTGCTGCGGGACAACGAGCGCTGGGAGCGGGACAACCTGCACCCGGTGCAGGTGCAGGCCAAGCTGTGGGAGGACGCCGGCCGCCCCCACGCCCTGCTGCTCAAGGCCGAGGCCGTGCCCGAGGCGCTCTCGTGGTCGGTCGAGCAGCACGACCGGATCACGCCGGGTGAGCGGGAGTTCCTCGAGCAGTCCCACACCCTGCGGACCCACGAGCTGAGGCAGCAGCACGCGCGGAAGATCGTGCTGGCCTCGCTCACCGTGCTCACGATACTGGCGATCGGCCTCGCGATCTTCGGGTACCACGATCGCAGCGCGCTGCTCGAGCGCGCCGAGCGAGCCGAGCAGCTGCACGAGGAGACCGCCGAGGCCCTGCGGGAGTGCGGCAGCCGCTGCGGCGACGGGTCGTAGGCCGGGCCGCCTCCGAGCCGCCGCGCGGGCCGGGTCGCGCCGCTCAGGTCGAGTAGAACGCCCGGAACGACACGTACACCCAGAACTCCTTCTGCGGGAACGGGCCGCTCGAGTCCACCAGCGACAGGTGCGGGCCGCGACCGGTGAAGATCGTGCCGAATTCCATCGAGAGGCTCCGCGAGATCCGATAGGTGATCGGCGTACGGATGCTCAGCGAGCTGCGACCGGTGGCCGGGTTGCTGGCCTCGGCGGAGCTGGGCTGGGTGGGCGGCGTGTAGAAGCTGGCCGAGAAGCCCACCGTGAGGTCGGGCGGGTGCTCGAAGTCCATGCGCACGCCGCCGCCCGCCAGCGGCAGCACCGAGCCCTGCACCGCGTCGAAGTAGGCCCGCGTGCCCAGGTTGACGTTGGTGCTGATCCGCAGGGCGGAGCGCTGCAGCAGGCGCCCGGCGAGCAGGTAGTCGATGGTGGGGATCACGGGCAGCCCCTGCGGGATCGCGTTGCCCGACTCGGGCTGCACCACCTGCACCGTGTAGAAGGCACCGCCGGTGAGCTGGCTGTCCAGCCACGGCCGCAGCCGTCGCAGCCAGGCGAGGCTGCCCGCGGCGTAGGCCTGGGCGCCGCGCTGCGAGCCGAAGTCGGCGTAGCCCCCGGTGGCGGTGGTCGCCACCGAGTCCACCCGCGAGGCCGCGACGCCGTGGCTCAGCGAGAGGTCGGCCGAGGTCTGCTCGTAGTTGAGCCCGGTGGGCGTGGTCGAGCCCAGGTCGGTGAGCAGCCGTCGCACGGTGACCGAGGGCCCCAGGGTGAGGGTGTGCAGCGGGTGCGGTCGCGCGGTGAGCCCCACCGACGCCGAGGCGCCGCCCGTGGTCACCACCGGCGTGTCGAGCAGCGTGCCCTGGCTGCCGCCGTCGGCCGTCCCGTCGTCGCTGCCGTCGGCGCCCGCCGAGAGGTTGCTGCCGAGCTGGGACGCCTGCAGGCTGTAGTCGCTCTCACCGAGGCTTCCGCCCAGCACACCCTGCCAGCTCAGGCTGTGACTGAGGTCGCCGCCGTAGCGCGCCCGCAGCTGGTGGAACAACAGCGGCCGTCGCACCTGCGACTGCTGGTAGTACTGCGCCGACGCCCGCAGGTAGGCCTGCGGCGTGTACTCGACCCACAGCTCCCGGTTGCGCACGCGGCTCTGGTAGAGCATCACCGCCGAGGGAGCGATCGACAGGCGCAGCGCGGGCTCGGAGGGCAGGCCGGGGGTGAGCGGCGCGTAGCCGCCCCGCAGCTCCACCGCCACCCCTCCGCTCCACTCGACGTGCTTGGCCCATGGGTCGACCATGAGGACCAGGCCCAGGAGCAGCGGGCTGGCGATCAACGGCGTGCTCCTCCCCTCACTGGACGACGATCACGTCGCCGTCGCGGAGCTCGAAGTCGATGCTGCGCTCCACCCCGCCCACCAGGTCCTCGTAGCGGAAGCGGATGCGGGTGCGCTCGGGATAGGTGCGGACCACGAAGATCTTGGTGGGGTGGGCGAACTCGGTCAGGCCTCCCGCCCGCGCCAGCGTGGTGATGAGGCCCTCGCCATGGTTGATCTCGAATTGCCCGGGGCTGCGGACCTCGCCGACCACCGCCACCACCGGGATCCGCGGCTCCACCACGGTGATCCTCGCGTTGGGCTCGCGGACGATGCCGTTGAGGCGACTGTTGAGCTGCTGCGCCGCCTGGGCCGGGGTGAGCCCCTCCACCCGCACGGGCCCGAGGAACGGGACCACGATGCTCCCGTCCGCGGTCACCTCCACGTCGCCCACCTTCTCGAGCTCGGCCTCCATGCCGGGGATGGTCAGGCGGATCACGTCGCCGCTGCGCAGCGGGGTGCTCTCCACCGGGATCTCGCTCGGGGGAACGTCGTTTGCCCAGACGAAGGGATGCTTGGGCTGGCACGCGAGCCCCACCAGGGCCACGGCGACGAGCATGAGGTGCTTGCTGCTCATGGGTCGGGTCGATCATCCGGTGCCCGGTCGTGGCTTGGCAAGTCCTGGGTCCTTCGGGCCAACGATCGTCGGAAGCCAGCGAGGACGCGGACCGAGAAGGGACACGAAGGCACCCCCTGACGACGTTTCTTGGTCGTCTTCGATGGCCGTGTGCTAGCGTTCCCGATCGGGTCCAGTTGGCTCCTCGCGGGGCCGCGGCAGGGAGGTAGACGAGGTGAGCACGACCGAGCAGTCCTCCGGCGCCGAGCGCCGTGAATTCCCCCGCGTGTCGGCCCCCATGTACTGCCGCCCCGCCCGGCGCCGCCTGCTGCGTCGCCGCAAGGTGGTCGACGTGGGCCTGGGCGGCATGCGGGTCTACAGCGACGACGAGCACAAGGTGGGCTCGCGCATGGAGATCGACCTCCTCCAGGCCGAGGGCGACGAGTTCGTCACCTGCCTCGCCGAGGTGGTGTGGATCCGCGAGCTGCCGGGCGGTCCCGCCCGATACGACGTGGGCCTGCGCTTCCTCGACGTCCCCGCCGAGGCACGAGCGATGATCGCCAAGCTCGTCGAGCGCAGCCAGCAGGGCTGAGCTCGGGGCTCGGATCAGCCCTCGAGCGGCAGCCGATCCACCACGCTCGCGACCTGCTCGGGCCACGGCGGCATCGGACCCAGGTGGGCCTCGGTGGGCCCGAGATCGAGCACGCTGTAGGCGGGGCGCGGGGCGGGGCGCGGGAACTCGGCCGTGGTGCAAGGCGAGACCGTGCACGCCGGGTTGACCCGCTCGATCACCGCCTTGGCCAGCTCGTACCAGCTGCACTCGCCGCCGTCGGTGACGTGCAGGGTGCCGGTGACCCCCTTGCGCCACAGCGCCAGCGAGGCGGCGGCGAGGTGCTCGGCGCTGGTGGGGCGGCCGCGCTGGTCGTGCACCACCTTGAGCGCGTCTCGCTGCCGACCCAGGCGGGCCATCGTGCGCACGAAGTTGTTGCCCCAGGGGGCGTAGAGCCAGCTCGTGCGCAGCAGCAGGTAGCTCGCGCCCGAGGCCTCCACCCGCTCCTCCCCCACCGCCTTGCTGCGACCGTAGGCGCCCAGCGGCGCGCGCGGGTGATCGATGGCGTAGGGCCGGGTCGCGTCGCCCGAGAACACGTAGTCGGTGCTGTAGTGCACCAGGGTCGCGCCCGCGGCCGCGCAGTGCTCGGCCAGCCAGCCCACCCCGTCGCCGTTGAGCGCGGTGGCGGCGGCCTCCTGGGTCTCGGCCCCGTCCACGTCGGTCCAGCCGGTGCAATTGACCACCAGCGCGATGCCCTCGCCCGGCAGGGCCATCACCTGCTCGCGGCGGGTGAGGTCGAGCTCGGGGTAGCTGCGGGTCTCGTGCTCGATGCCCTCGCGCCCGAGCAGGCGCTGCCAGGCGTGGCCCAGCATGCCGTCGTTGCCCAGCAGCAGCACCCTTGCCGATCGCTCGCCCATCGCTCAGTCCCAGCTCGGCAGGCGGTCACTGGGGATCTCGGACAGCCGCGGGAAGGCGGAGTCCTTCGGCGAGAGCGAGGGCTCGCTCACCGGCCACTCGATCCCCAGCTCGGGGTCGTTCCAGATCACGCCCAGCTCGGTCTCGCGGTGGTAGGCCTCGGTGCACTTGTACGAGAACAGGGCCTCCTCGCTCACCACGCAGAAGCCGTGCGCGAAGCCGGGGGGGATGTACACCTGCCGGTGGTTCTCCCCGCTCAGCGTGGTCCCCACCCACTGGCCGAAGGTGGGCGAGCCCACCCGCACGTCCACCGCCACGTCGAAGACCTCGCCCTGGACCACCTGCACCAGCTTGCCCTGGCCGAAGGGATGCTGCAGGTGCAGCCCCCGCAGGATGCCCCGGACCGAGCGCGAGAGGTTGTCCTGCACGAACACCTGCGGCAGCCCGGCCTCGGCGTAGCGCCGCTGCGCCCAGGTCTCGAGGAAGAAGCCGCGATCGTCGGCGAACACGTCGGGGTCGATGACGAGGATCCCCGGCAGCTTGGTGCGCGTGACCTTCACCGACGCACCTCCCGCTGCTCGAGCAGGCCCTTGAGGTAGACCCCGTAGGCGGTCTTGGCCAGCGCCTCGGCCTGCACCCGGAGCTGGTCGTCGTCGATCCAGCCGCGCCAGTACGCGATCTCCTCGGGGCACGCGATCATCAGGCCCTGCCGGTGCTCGATGGTCTGGATGAAGGTGGCCGCCTCGAGCAGCGAGTCGGGGTTGCCGGTGTCGAGCCAGGCGAAGCCGCGGCCCAGGGTCTCGAGGTGGAGCTGGCCCTGCTCGAGGTAGCGACGGTTGAGGTCGGTGATCTCGAGCTCGCCGCGGGCCGAGGGCTCGAGCGAGCCGGCCAGCTCGCAGACCTGGGCGTCGTAGAAGTACAGGCCCGTGACCGCGTAGTTGGACTTGGGCTTGGCCGGCTTCTCCTCGATCGACAGCACCTTGCCCGCGGCATCGATCTCGGCCACGCCGTAGATCTCCGGGTTCTTCACCCAGTAGCCGAAGACGGTGGCCCCCTGCTCGCGGCCGGCAGCCCGCCCCACGATGCTCTGCAGCTCGTTGCCGTAGAAGATGTTGTCGCCCAGCACCAGCGCGCAGGGCTCGGTGCCGCCGCCCGCGAAGGGCTTGCCGATGATGAACGCCTGCGCCAGCCCGTCGGGGCTGGGCTGCACCTCGTAGTGCAGCTCCACGCCCCACTGCGAGCCGTCGCCCAGGGTCCGCTGGAACATCTCCTGCTCGTGCGGCGTGGTGATGACGAGGATCTTGCGGATCCCGGCGAGCATCAGCGTGCTCAGCGGGTAGTAGATCATCGGCTTGTCGTAGATGGGCATGAGCTGCTTGCTCACGCCCTTGGTGAGGGGATGCAGCCGCGTCCCCGAGCCTCCGGCCAGGATGATGCCCTTTTCGATCATGTCAGCCCCGGTTGTCGTAGTTCTTCTCGATCCACTTGCGGTACTCGCCCGTCCGCACCTGCTCGATCCAGGCCGGGTTGTCGAGGTACCACGCGATGGTCTTGCGTAGGCCCGTGGCGAAGGTCTCGGTGGGCTCCCACCCGAGCTCCGTGCGGATCTTGGTCGCGTCGATGGCGTAGCGCAGGTCGTGCCCCGGCCGATCCTTGACGTAGGTGATGAGCCCCTCGAGCTCGCCCTTGGGCTTGCCGCTCAGCTCCGCCACGATCGCGCAGATCTCCTTGACCACGTCGATGTTGCGGACCTCGTTGTTGCCCCCGATGTTGTAGGTCTCGCCGTCCTCGCCCTCGTGGATGACCTTCCAGATCGCCTCGCAGTGGTCGACCACGTACAGCCAGTCGCGCACGTTGAGGCCCTCGCCGTACACCGGCAGCGGCTTGCCCTCGACCGCGTTGAGCACCATCAGCGGGATCAGCTTCTCGGGGAACTGCAGCGGCCCGTAGTTGTTGGAGCAGTTGGTGATGCGGGTGCGCAGCTTGAAGGTGCGCGCGTAGGCCCGCACCAGGTGATCGCTGGCCGCCTTGCTGGCCGAGTAGGGCGAGGAGGGATCGTAGCGGGTCGACTCGGTGAACATGCCCGTGTCGCCCAGCGAGCCGTAGACCTCGTCGGTGCTCACGTGGTGGAACAGCCCGGCGCCGTCGCTCCAGTGCTTGCGCGCGGCCTCCAGCAGGTTGAAGGTGCCCTCGATGTTGCTCTGGATGAACGCTCGCGGCCCGCTGATGCTGCGGTCCACGTGGCTCTCGGCGGCGAAGTGGATCACCAGCTCGGGCTGGTGCTCGGTGAACACTCGATCGACCGCGGCGAAGTCGACGATGTCGACCACCTCGAGCCGGTAGTTGTCCGCCTTGGCCACCTCCGCCAAGCTCCCCAGGTTTGCCGCATAGGTAAGCTTGTCCACGTTGATGAACGTGTGCTCGGGATGCTTGGGGACGAAGTGGTTGAGGAAATTGGCGCCGATGAACCCGGCACCACCAGTCACTACGATCTTCATTGGCGGCTCTTGGCAGGAGGTCGGGGCCGCCATGGTAGCGGCTGGAGGCGGGCCTCGCGGTCGCCCCCGCGCGTCGGGGGCGAGAGTTGTCACAAGCCTGCGCGGCCCGCGGGCCCATCCGAGCGCGGCCTCGCGCACCGCCGCGGCGGTGGGCGTGGTCGCGACCCGTGGACGAAGAAGAGCCCGGTGCCGACGGGCGTCGGACCGGGCTCTTCGGGCTAGGGCTCGACTCGAGGACTAGCCATCGGCGGGGGCAGCCTCGCCGTCGGCCGCCGGGGCAGCCGCGTCGCCGCCCTCGGCCGCCGGAGCGGCATCGCCACCGCCGTCGGCCGGAGCCGCGGCATCGCCACCGCCGTCGGCCGGAGCCGCGGCATCGCCACCGTCGGCCGGGGCAGCCCCGCCGTCGGCCGGAGCGGCTCCGCCGTCGGCCGGAGCGGCGCCGTCGTCGGCGGCCTTCTTGTCGTCGGCGCCGTCCTTCTTGGCGTCGTCCTTCTTCGCGTCGGCCTTCTTGTCCTCCTTCTTCTCTTCCTTCTTGTCGCAAGCAGCAACGCCGAGGGACAGAGACATGGCGAGGACGGTGAGGATGGTCTTGGTCATTGGTGTGACTCCTTGCCGCATGGTTGCGGCCTCTTCGTGGTGGGGTGTGGGGTAGTTGTTCTCGTCACGAACCGGCCCGGCGCTCTCGGAGCGCCTTCGCGATGGTCGTCATGAGGGTCATGGAATCGTAAGGCTTGTTGAGGAAACCGTACACGCCTGCCTTGCGAAGTTGCGTCTCGCGCTCGCGCAGCACGTACCCTGATGAAATGATCACCTTGATGTCGGGATCGAGCTCGACCAGGCGCTTGAACGCCTGCTCACCGTTGAGGCCCGGCATGTCGAGGTCGAGGATGACCAGGTCCACCTTCTCGCGGTTGGCCTGATACAGCTCTACGGCCTTGGCACCGTCCTCTGCGGCTAGAACCTCGACTCCTGCGTGCTCGAGTACCCTCCGGGTGGCGTAACGCACCAGCTCTTCGTCGTCAGCGAGCAGGACCGTCCCCCGAACGGGTGAGTAGTGGTCCTGAGTGATGCGGGGGCGTACGACCGGCTTGACCTGCGCGGCAGGCAAGTACACCCGGAAGGTGGTCCCCCGGCCTCTCTCGCTGTCGACCTCGATGTGGCCGCCGTGATCTCTCACGATTACGGAGGCCGTGGCAAGCCCCAGGCCGGTGCCCTTGCCCCGCGGCTTGGTCGTGAAGAAGGGCTCGAAGATGCGACTGCGGGTCTCCGGGTCCATCCCGACCCCGGTGTCGCTCACCTCGATGAGCACGTACTGCCCGGGGGCGAGCAGCGGCGCTCCTTCCTTCTCCTCGTAGATCGCCTGTCGTTTGGCCG
The DNA here is from genome assembly GCA_020633315.1 of Myxococcales bacterium. GTDB lineage: Bacteria > Myxococcota_A > Polyangia > Nannocystales > Nannocystaceae > Paraliomyxa. The sequence continues at coordinate 524,280 of JACKDV010000002.1, read as the reverse complement.
AGATCGTGAGGGTTCCCCCCTCCGGCATCGCATCCCCCGCGTTGATGCAGAGGTTCATCAGCACCTGCAGGAGCTGGGACGGATCCCCGATGAGGGTGAGGCCGGGCGGGGCCTCGGTGACCAGGGTGATCGAGCGATGCAGGGTGGCGCGCAGGAGCCGAGTGGCGTCGCCGATCATCGTCGACGCGTCGGTGGCCTTGTGCTGGCGTCGGCTGCTCCGCGCGAATGCGAGCAGCTGGTTGGTGAGATCCACCGCGCGCCGGGCCGCGGTCTCGACCTCGGCCAGCGACTTGCGGGTCACGCCCTCCTCGAGGCGATCGAGGCTGAGCAGGTGGGTGATGTTGGCGAGCACCACCCCGAGCAGGTTGTTGAAGTCGTGCGCGATGCCACCGGCGAGCTGGCCGAGAGCCTGCAGCTTCTGCGCCTGGATCCGCTGGTCCTCGAAGCGATCGCGGCTGGCGAACAGCAGGATGGTCTGCGAGCCCACGGCGATCTTGTCGCCGAACTGCAGCGTGGTGTCGGTGATGCGAACGCCGTTGACGTAGGTGCCGTTGCGGCTGCCCAGATCCTCGACCTTGTAGGTCCCGAGCTCGGTCCGCATGATCCGGCAGTGGCGGCGAGAGACGCCGTCGTCGAGGATCTCGATGGGGCTCTGCGGCCCGCGACCCAGCACCATCTCGTCACCGAGGAGGTAGCGTCGGCCCATCGCATGTCCGACGAGCACGATGAGGTGGGCCTCCGCGCCGCCTCGCTTCTCGCCTTCGGCCATGGGCGAGCGCCGACGCAGGGTCAAGGTCGCCGGATCGGTGTCGTGATTGCGCGGCACGTGGGCTTCCGCATGGTAGCGCGGTCCGGGCCCCGCCGTGTGGCGACGGATCAAGGACGGACCCACCCCAACCTACACGAGCCGCTGGCATTCGGGGCCGAGTCCGGTGCCGCGGTGACAGCGCAACGTCTTGGCACCGGCGCCCTGGCGCGTCCAGGGTGGTGCCGTGCCCCTGCTACCCTCCGCGGCCGTGAAGGTCCCGGCCGTGGTCGCGCTCGCCCTGCTCCTCGCCTGCGGAGGCCCGGCACCGCAGCCCGTTCCCGCGACGGGGACCCCCGCGGAGTCGGCGGAGGAGCTCGACACGGATCTGCCCGCGGAGCTCCCCACCCCCTTCGAGCTCGATCTGCGCCAGCGCAGCGAGGACGGCGACGACCTGGTGCTCAAGCTGACCGAGTCGGGGGCTCGCTACGGCGTGGCGCACGGTCGCGCTCGCGTGGCCCTGCGCTATCGCTTCGAGCCGGCGGCGCTCAAGCGAGCGTATGCCGCATTGCGACACGGTGGTTACGACCGCATCGAGACCCAGACCCGAGCGCGGCCGAGCGGAAGCGGCAGCACCATGCGCGTCAAGGCGGGCCCGGTCGATCACTCGGTGAGCGCGATGGGACGCAACGAGCCCACCGAGCGCTGGGCCGAGGCCTACGCGGCCAGCGTGGCGGCCGCCGAGTCGCTGCTGCCCCGCGGCCGCAGCGAGGTGGTGGTGCGGCTGCACTGGGACGAGTCGATGGCCGAGCGCGCCGCCGCGCTCGACATGGATCTCGGCGAGGACTTCGTCGGCATCCACCGCCTGCCCGGTCCGCGGCCCGACGTCGAGCTCCACCTGCTGCGGGCCCGCCCGCTCGAGATGCTGCTGCGCGCCGGCTCGCCGCCGACCTCCACCACGCTGACCATCGAGGCCGGTCGCGACGCCGGCATCGAGATCGCATACGACCCGCAGCGCGACGCCGTGGTGCTGCGTCCGCTCGCCCGCGATCCATCGTCCCCATGACGGACGCCCCCGGCGACCGACCTGCGCGGACGTCTGGTGGCGCCCACCGGAGGCGTCTGCGACACTGCTCCGACGCTCCCGTGACCGATCCCGACGCCAAGCCTCCGCTCGCCCGCACCCCGCCGGCCCCGGGCCTGTCGCCCGCGCTCGAGGTGACGCCGACCGCTCCCCCCGAGCCCCCCGCGATCGACTACTACCTCAACCGCGAGCTCACCTGGCTCAACTTCGCGTGGCGCGTGGCCCAGGAGGCCGAGGACGCCCGCAACCCGCTGCTCGAGCGCGTCCGCTTCCTCGCCATCGTGGGCTCGACCCTCGACGAGTTCTTCATGAAGAGGATCGGCGGCCTCAAGAGCCAGGTGGGCGCCGGCATGGACGATCTCTCGGTGGACGGCCGCACCCCGCGGCAGCAGATCGCCGCGGCCTACGAGGTCATCCGCGGGCTCGAGGCGCGGCTGCACGAGATCTACCAGGGGCTGCAGGCCGAGCTGGCGGCCGAGGGCATCGGGCTGGTGCCCTACGCCACCCTGCCCCAGGACGAGCGGGCCGCGCTGCGCGAGCACTACCTGCGCAACATCTTCCCGCTGGTCACGCCGCAGGCGATGGACCCGGCGCACCCCTTCCCCTTCATCTCCAACCTCTCGCTCAACCTCATGGTCACCCTGCAGCAGCCCGAGGAGGCGCGGGAGCTGCTGGCGCGGATCAAGGTGCCCATCGGCCAGGACATCCCCCGCTTCCTGCGGGTGGGCGACAGCGATCGCTTCGTGCCGCTCGAGCAGGTGATGGCGGAGAACCTCGACCTGCTGTTCCCCGACCTGCAGGTGGTGGGCTGGGACACCTTCCGGGTCACCCGCAACGCCGACACCGAGGGCGACGAGGACCAGGCCGACGACCTGCTCGCGATGATCGAGTCCGAGCTGCGCGAGCGGAAGTTCGCCCCCATCGTGCGGGTGGAGCTGCCGAGCGGGGCCCGGACCGAGCACTGCCGCGTGCTCGCGGTGCAGTTCGAGCTCGAGGGCGACGACGTGTTCGAGAAGCCGGGGCTGCTGGGCCTGGCCGATCTGGCCGACCTGGCCAAGGTGGAGCGCCCCGACCTGCGCTGGAGCCCCCACCGTCCCATCGACCACCCCCGCCTGCCCACCGGGCGCAGCATCTTCCGGGCGATCCGCGACGAGGGGGCGGTGCTGCTGCACCACCCCTACGAGTCGTTCCACACCTCGGTCCAGCGCTTCCTGCGGGAGGCCAGCACCGACCCCAAGGTCCGCGCGATCAAGATGACGCTGTACCGGACCTCGGAGGACTCGCAGGTGGTCGAGGCCCTGGTCGACGCGGCCCGCCACGGCAAGCAGGTGGCGGTGGTGGTGGAGCTCAAGGCCCGCTTCGACGAGGCCGCCAACATCCGCTGGGCCACCCACCTCGAGGAGGCGGGCATCCACGTGAGCTACGGCGTGGTGGGGCTCAAGACCCACTGCAAGGTGATCCTGGTGGTCCGCCAGGATCGCGACGGCCTGCGCCGCTACGCCCACGTGGGCACCGGCAACTACCACGCCGGCAACGCGCGGGGCTACACCGACCTGGGCCTGCTCACCTGCGATCCCGACATCGGCCACGACCTCACCGAGCTGTTCAACTACCTCACCACCGGCTACCGGCCGATCCGCAACTACCTCAAGATCCTCAAGGCCCCCAAGGTGCTCAAGCAGGCGCTGCTCGATCGCATCGAGCGCGAGGCTCGGTACCACCGCGAGCACGGGGGCGGCCTCATCCAGATGAAGATGAACGCGCTCGAGGACGCGGAGATCACCCAGGCCCTGTACGCGGCCGCGCGCGACGGCGTGCGCATCGACCTCATCGTCCGCGACACCTGCCGGGCCCGCCCCGGGCTGCCGGGGCTGTCGCAGACCATGCGGGTGGTCAGCGTGGTGGGCCGCTTCCTCGAGCACGCGCGCATCTACTACTTCCGCAACGGCGGCGACGAGGAGTACTTCATCGGCTCCGCCGACCTCATGAAGCGCAACCTCGAGAGCCGCGTGGAGGTGCTGGTGCCGGTGGAGTCCTCCGCCCTGCGCGAGGAGCTGCGGGCCGTGCTCGACATCCAGCTCGCCGACGAGCGCTCCGGCTGGGAGATGCAGCCCGACGGCAGCTACCTCAAGCTCGACGTGGACGGCCCCACCGCGCAGGATCTGCTCATCACCCGGGCCGAGCGCAAGTGGGACGAGGCCACCCAGGATCGCCGCCGCCTGCAGCAGCGGATGCCGGGCAAGCGGCACGAGCCGGAGTCGTCGCGATGAGGGCTCTGCTCCCCGCCCTGCTCGCGCTGGCCCTCGGCAGCGCGTGCGCGGCCGGCAAGTTCCGCTACGACCGCTACGAGGGCGACGACGAGGTGGAGGTCCGCGACCTCGAGGACCTCATCGCCGACGGCTCGGGGCCGCCCGGGCTCGCCGACGACCTCGCGGTGGAGCAGGTCGACTACGACTTCACGGCCGAGCGGGACGAGTACCGGCTGGGTGCCAACGACGTGCTCAACATCTTCGTGCTCGACCACCCCGAGCTCAGCTCGCAGCGGATCAACCTGGGGGAGATCGCCGGGACCACGATCCGCAAGGACGGCAAGATCCACCTGCCGGTGGTCGGCGCCCTGCCGGCGGCCGGCCTCACCCTCGGCGAGTTCGAGCAGCAGCTCCAGACCGAGGTGGCGCGCTACGTGGTCGCGCCCCACGTGCACGTGGAGATCCTCGAGCACGAGTCGCAGAAGTTCTTCGTGCTCGGCGAGGTCACACGCCCCGGCGCGTTCGCGGTGGACGGCGACACCACCCTGGTGGAGGCGATCGGCCTGGCGGGCGGCATCCCGCCCACCGGCGACCTCGAGAGCGCCACCGTGGTGCGCAACGGCGAGCTCCTGCCCATCAACCTCGCCGACGTGCTGCGCCGCGGGGACATGAGCCGCAACGTGTTCATGAAGGCGGGCGATCTGGTGTTCGTGCCCGACAACGTGGCCAAGAAGGTCTTCGTGCTCGGCGAGGTGGTGCAGCCCGTCGCCGTGCCGATCGAGCGCGACGCGGTCACCCTGGCCGAGGTCCTCGCGCAGGCTCGCGGGCCGACCCCCGCCAGCGCCCGCCGAGAGCTCGCGGTGATCCGCGGCGGCTTCGCCAAGCCCGTCGTGTATCGCATCGAGCTCGAGAAGGCGCTGCTGTACGACGACCAGATCCGCCTGCGCGCGGGCGACCGGGTGGTCGTGGCTCCCACCGGCCTGGTCACCGCCAGCCGCTACATGCAGCAGATCCTCCCGTTCCTGGTCGGGACCCAGGCCCTCGGCCTCGCCGCGTCGGGCGCCAGCAACGTCGCCACGCGGGCGGCCGCCACCCAGTGACGCGCTCGGCCCCAATGGAGGATCGCAGGGGCGTCTGCCGGGGTCCCATAGTATGGTCGGCGCCATACCGATGGGTTTCCTTCGCAAGCTCTGGGGCGGCAGAGATCGCAGCGTGGTGCTCGGCGCTCGCGACTGCCACTGCCACGTGATCCCCGGGGTGGACGACGGCAGCCGCAGCACCGACGAGTCGCTCGCGATCCTGCGCCTGTTGGTCGGGGACGGCGTTCGGCGGGTGATCGCCACGCCCCACATCTATCCGGGGCGCTTCGACAACGAGCCCGAGGACCTGCGGCCGCGCTTCGACGACTTGCTGCGCGAGCGCGATGCGGCGGGCATCGAGGTGGAGCTCGAGCTCGGCGCGGAGCACTGGCTCGACGACTCGCTCGAGGCGCGGGTGCGGGAGGGTCGAGTGCTCGCCTTCGGGCCCGAGCGCTACCTGCTGTTCGAGACCACCACCGGCCCCCACGTTCCGCCGCAGCTCTTGCAGACGGTGCACGCGATGGTCCAGGCCGGCTACACCCCGCTGTGCGCCCACGTGGAGCGCTACGCCTACCTGCGCGACGAGGAGGGGCAGGAGGTGCTCGAGGATCTCCGCGCCGCGGGGGCCCGCTTCCAGGTCAACCGCACCGTGGGCAAGGCCAACGTGCCGGGCCGAGGCGAGCGCGGCCGCTTCATCGCCGCCCTGCTCGAGCGCGGCTGGCTCGACGAGGTGGGCAGCGATCTGCACCGGCCCACGCCCCAGGGACGGCCTCACTCCCAGACCACGCGCAGCCCCGCGAGCATCTCGGCGTAGCTGCGCTGCAGGCTCTCCTCGCGCAGCTCGAACAGCGGGGCCTCGCCGCTGCGGAAGCTGGTGGCGTAGCGAGCCCCCGCCACCAGGCCCACGCGGCCGGGGCCCATCCACACGTACTCGGCGACCACCTGGCCGTGCACCGAGTGGATCGCGGTGGGCTGGCCCGCCTGCTCGGCGTCGCGGTTGACGTAGAAGCCCACCAGCTCGAGCGAGAGCCGGTGGTTGGGCCGCGGCAGCAGGGCCGCGCGCAGCGAGGCCCGGAGCTGGCGCTGGGTGCTGGTGAACACCCACGCCGCGCGGGCATCGACCCGCCAGCCGAGCTGGATCCAGCGCCCCAGGTCGTGCTCGAGGCCGTAGCCGAGCTGCAGCACGAAGTCCCGGATGCCCCCCAGGCGGAACTCCACCCCGTCGACCACGCTCTTGCTGACGTCGTGCACCTCCATGCCCACCGCCGGGCGGTCGCGCAGGCGCGGGCGGTCGCGCATGAGCCGACCCGAGAGCTGCAGCTCGTGGCTGTGGATCCGCAGGCGGATGTTGCTGGCGTCGTACCAGGACATCTCGTGGCGCCCGCCCAGGGTGAGGCGCGAGCTCAGGGCGTGGGCCCAGGCGGGCGTGACCGCGGCCATCCACACCGGGCGCCCGAGATCGTTGCTCGCCGGCAGCCCCACCCCGTGCACGTCGACGCCCAGCCACGAGCGGCCGCGGGTCAGCGGATCGTGGTAGCGGATGGTGCCGAGATCGGGCAGCCGCTCGCCCCTGGGCTCCGACGCGGCCGCGCCCTCGTCGGCCGCCGTCGGTCCCGCCTCGGGGGTCGGAGCGAGCGCGAGGACGACGGCCAGCAGGTGCGTCCCGACCATGGCAGGGAGAGCGCGACCGGCCGAGCGCTCCGCCTAGTTCGAGACGATGGTGACGTTGAACGAGAACGCCGCCTCGGTCTCCACGTAGCCGTTGCTGGCCACCGAGAGCATCGCCGAGTAGGTGTTCTCGGGCTTGAGCGTCAGGCCGGAGACCGAGGAGTTGAAGAACTCCATGGTGGCCATGTCGCGCGAGCCGTTGAGGGTCCAGCTCCACTCGCCGGGGCCGGCCGGAGCGGCGTCGACGATGGTGCCCGAGGAGAGGTCGGCGGTGGAGCCCGACACGTTGCTGGTCACCACCAGCGAGACCGCGGCGCTCAGCTCGTCCTCGAGGAGCTGGTCGCCGTCGCCGTCGCTGTCACCGGAGGCCTCGGGCACCGCGACCTCGAAGGGCACCGACACCGAGCCCACGTCACCATTGATCTGAATCGTGATGCCGCCTTCCAGCGCCGCTCGATCGATCTTGCCCTTGTCGGCCGTCACCTCGGTGGGCGAGTCGTTGCAGCCGAGGGCAGAGGTCAGCAGGCACAGGGCGAGCACACCCGTCGAGCGATTCATGATGGTCCTAGGCATGGGGAACGTCCGGTCGAGCCGGAAGCAAGAGCATAACGCCCTCGAGCCCGAGCGTCGATTGGCCCGATCGTTCCCGCGTTCCATCGACATCTCGTTCCCCGATCCGTCGGTCACCCGTCCATCGGGGGTCCCATTGGGGTCTCCTCCTCGGCCCGCCCACGCGGCCCTGGGGCCGGAATTTCCGTGTGAGCGAAGGGGTGCTTCCCTTTTCGTCGCTGCGATGTATCGTTCGTGACCCCCTGATGGATGATCGGATCCCCGATGCGGCTCCGGCCTCGGCCGCCCGTCGACGTGCTCGTGTCGATCCGGTGACACGTGACACGGCCAAGTCGCTGCTCGACCTCACGGTGGTCACCCTCGCCGTAACCGCGGCGTACATCGTTCGCTTCGAACGGATCCCCGATGGCGAGCTCGGCGTCCAGATGCTGGTGCTCACCCTCGCGCTCCCCTTGGCGCGGCTATTGGCCGGTCGTGTCTCGGGCACGCATCGATCGAGCTGGCGATTGTTCGGACTGTCGGAGGCACTGGTACTGGCACGAGCGGTGGCCGTGGTCAGCGGATTGCTGCTGCTGTCACGAGGGCTGATGCCCGCCCTCGTGCCCAGCGTGCACCCGATCCCCTTCGGCGTCATCGCGCTCGAGGGCTGCTTGTCGCTGGTCGGTCTGCTGGGGCTGCGCGTGGGCACGCGGATGCTCGACGAGCACCGGGCCCGACGCTCGGTGCCGATGAGCCGCATCGGCGGGCCACGCCGGGCCCTGCTGGTGGGCGCGGGTCGAGCCGGGCGCATGGCCGTCCGCGAGCTGCGGGCCCGCCCCGACGCCGGCTTCTCGCCCGTGGGCTTCCTCGACGACGACCCGGCGCGGGTGGGGCAGATCATCGAGGGCGTGCCGGTGCTCGGCACCACCGAGGACGCCGCCCGCATCGCCCTCGAGACCAGCGCCGAGATGCTGGTGCTCACCATCCCCTCGGCCACCCACGCCCAGACCCGGGCCGTGGTCGAGCGCTGCCGGCCGTCGGAGCTGCCGATCCAGACCGTCCCCGGGCTCTACGAGCTGCTCGGCGGCAAGGTCGGCATCACCACCATCCGCCCCCTGAAGATCGAGGATCTGCTCGGGCGCGAGGTGGTCGCCTTCGACGAGACCGCGGTGACGCGGGTGCGCCGGGCCTTCGCGGGGCGCCGGGTGCTGGTCACGGGGGCGGGCGGCTCCATCGGCTCGGAGCTGTGCCGCCAGATCGCCGAGCTCGACCCCGAGCTGCTGATCCTGGTCGACAACCACGAGACGCACCTCTTCGACATCGAGCAGGCGCTCATCGGGCAGCTCGGCGAGCGCCTGATCCCCTGCCTCGTCGACGTGCAGCAGGCGACCGACGTGGCGATGGTCTTCGCCGAGCACCGGCCGCAGCTGGTGTTCCACGCCGCGGCCTACAAGCACGTGCCGATGATGCAGCTGCACCCCACCAAGGCGGTGAGCAACAACGTGCGGGGCACCCGGCTGGTGGCCGAGGCCGCGCGCCGCTTCGGCACGGAGCGCTTCGTGCTCGTCTCCACCGACAAGGCGGTCAACCCCACCTCGGTGATGGGCGCCACCAAGCGGGCGGCCGAGATGCAGGTGCTGTCCATGGAGGGGCCCACGCGCTTCTCGGCCGTGCGCTTCGGCAACGTGCTGGGCTCGGCGGGCTCGGTGCTGCACACCTTCGCGCGGCAGATCGAGGCGGGCGGCCCGGTGACCCTCACCCACCCCGAGATCACCCGCTTCTTCATGACCATCCCCGAGGCGGTGCGGCTGGTGCTGCAGGCCTCGGCGGTGGGCGAGGGCGGCGAGCTGTTCGTGCTCGACATGGGCGAGCCGGTGCGGATCGTGGAGCTGGCCCGCCAGATGATCCGCCTCGCCGGCTTCGACTCCGACGAGATCCCGATCGAGGTCGTGGGCCTGCGCCCGGGCGAGAAGCTGCACGAGGAGCTGCTCGGCCCCGGCGAGGACGCGCGCCCCAGCCCGGTGCCCAGCGTGTGGGTCTCCCCCTCGGCTCCGCCGCCGGTGGACGATCTCCAGGAGTGGCTCGCGCGGCTCGAGGAGGCCGCCGACGCCCACGATGCCGATGGCGTGCTGCAGTGCCTGGCCGAGGGCACCGGCTTCCCCGCCCCGCTGCCCCGCGACTGCACCGATCCCGGCGGGCGGATCGACGGCGCCGACGCCCTGACGTCGTCCAGGAGCGCCGCCACGCCGTGATCTGGCCCCGCTTCGAGGAGGACGAGATCGAGGCCGCCACCCGGGTGCTGCGCTCGGGCCGGGTCAACTACTGGACCGGCGGCGAGGGGCGGGCCTTCGAGGCCGAGCTCGCCACCTACCTCGGGGTGGGCCACGGGATCGCGCTGGCCAACGGCACGGTGGCGATCGAGCTGGCGCTGTGGGCCCTGGGCATCGACGCGGGCGAGGTGGTGGTGCCGGCCCGGACCTTCGTGGCCACCGCCCACGCGGTGCGCATGCGGGGAGCGACCCCCGTGTTCGCCGACGTGGACCGCGACCACGGAGGCATGAGCGCGTCGACCCTCGAGGCCCGGCTGAGCCCGCGGACGCGGGCCGTGATCGTGGTGCACCTGGGCGGCTGGCCCTGCGACATCGAGGAGATCGCCGCGCTGTGCCGCGAGCGCGGGCTGCCCCTGGTGGAGGACTGCGCCCAGGCCCACGGCGCCGCCGTGCGCGGGCGCAAGGTGGGCAGCTTCGGCACCGCCGCCGCGTTCTCGTTCTGCCAGGACAAGATCCTCACCACCGCCGGCGAGGGCGGCATGCTCGTGACCGACGACGAGGCGCTGTGGAAGCAGGCCTGGAGCCTCAAGGATCACGGCAAGGACTGGGACGAGGTGCACCGCGACGATCACCCGCCCGGCTTCCGCTGGCTGCACCAGCGCCTGGGCACCAACTGGCGGCTGTCGGAGCTGCAGTCCGCGGTGGGTCGCGTGCAGCTCGGCAAGCTCGATCGCTGGCTACGGCACCGGCGGCAGCTGGCCGCGCTCCTCGACGAGCGCCTGGGCGCGGTGCCGGGGCTGCGGGTGCCCCGACCGCCGGCCGGGGTCGAGCCCGCCTACTACAAGCACTACGCCTACGTGGATCCCACCGCCCTGGCCGCGGGCTGGTCGCGCGATCGCATCATGGCCGAGGTGGGCGCGCGCGGCTGCTACTGCGCCAGCGGGAGCTGCAGCGAGATCTACCTCGAGGCCGCGTTCCCCGAGGCGATGCGTCCCCACCCGCGCCTGCCCGTGGCGAAGGAGCTGGGCGAGACCAGCCTGATGTTCCGGGTCGATCCCACGGTGAGCGAAGCGGAGATCGAGCGCACCGGCGAGGTGGTGGCGGCGGTGATGGCCGAGGCGACGGCATGACGGCCGCGAGGGACCGCCCTCGGCTCTTGTTCATGGGCCGCAAGCACCACGGGGCCGAGGCGCTGCGGTGGAGCCTGTCGCGGGGCATCCCGGTGGTGGGGGTGCTGACCGATCACCACCTGCCGGGCTCGCCCACCGCGGCCGTGGCCCGCGAGCACGGCCTGCCCCTGCTCACCCTCGAGGAGGCCACCGCGGCGATCGAGGCCGGCACGCTGCGCTTCGAGCTCGCGGTGTCGTACGTGTACTGGAGGATCCTGCGGGCCCCGCTGCTGGGCGCGGCCCGCCTGGGCGTGATCAACTTCCACCCCGCGCCCCTGCCCGAGCTGCGCGGCACCGGGGGCTACAACGTGGCGATCCTCGACGGCCACCGCGAGTACGGCGTGACCGCGCACTACGTGGACGAGGGGATCGACACCGGCCCCATCATCGAGTGCTGCCGCTTCCCCATCGATCTCGAGCACGAGACCGCGGTGAGCCTGGAGGCCCGCAGCCAAGCGATGATGGGCGAGCTGTACCGTGACACGATCGAGCGGGTGCTCGAGCACGGCCGCCTGCCCACCACCCCCAACGAGGGAGGGCGCTACGTCTCACGCCGCGAGATGGAGGAGCTCAAGCGGATCCAGCCGGGCGACGACGTGTCGCGCAAGATCCGGGCGTTCTGGTTCCCGCCCTACGGCGGCGCCTGGATCGAGCACGAGGGCCGCCGCTACACCCTGGTCGACGACGCCCTGCTGCGCCAGCTCTCCCCCGAGCCCCCGCTGTTCCCCCGGAGCGACGAGGGATGAGGCGCCTGTACCCCACGGTGGGCAAGCGGGTGCTCGACGTGGTGGGAGCCAGCACCGGGCTCGTGCTCGCGGGGCCCCTGCTCGCCGCAGTGGCGGGGCTGGTGCGGCTGCGACTGGGCTCGCCGGTGCTGTTCACCCAGCGCCGCCCCGGCCGGCACGGTCGGCCCTTCACCATCGTCAAGCTGCGCACCATGACCGACGCGCGCCACCCCGACGGCACGCTGCGCAGCGACGCCGAGCGCCTCACCCCCTTCGGCCGGTGGCTGCGTCGCACCAGCCTCGACGAGCTACCCGAGCTGTGGAACGTGCTGCGCGGCGACATGAGCCTGGTCGGCCCGCGCCCGCTGCTGATGGAGTACCTCCCGCTCTACAGCGCACGGCAGGCGCGTCGCCACGAGCTGCGCCCGGGGATCACCGGCCTGGCCCAGGTGCAGGGGCGCAACGCCGCGCCCTGGTCCGAGCGCCTCGAGGCCGACGTGCGCTACGTGGAGCAGGTGTCGCTGGCCCTCGACCTGCGGATCCTCGCGCGGACGGTGGTGCGGGTGCTCCAGGGCAGCGGGGTCAACGAGCCCGGGCAGGCCACCGTGAGCTACTTCCGCGGCAATCCCTGATCCCGTCGGTAGAGCGCCGCGAGCTCGCGCAGGACCTCGACGGGCTGGAAGCGCTCCACCACGTCGCGGCGCGCCACCTCGGCGTGGGCCGCCGCGAGCTCCGGGTGATCGTGGTAGCGCAGCAAGGCCTCGGCCAGCGGCTCCGCCTCGCGGGGCGGCACGAGCAGACCGGAGCGGCCGTGGTCGATCGCGTCGGTGCAGCCATCGACCGCGCTGGCCACCCGGGGCAGTCGCATCGCGGCCGCCTCGAGCAGCACGGTGCTGAAGCCCTCGCGGTAGGTGGGCAGCACCAGCACGTCGCTGGCCGCGTAGGCCCGCTCCACCTGGCGATGCGGACCCACCAGGGTGATCGTCTGTGGCCGCGCCCTCGCGGCGGCGAGCAGCTCGGGGTCGACGTCCTCCACCGGCCCCACCACGAGCAGCCGCGCCCGCGGGGCCCGACGCTCCACGATCTCCCAGGCCGCCAGCAGCTCGCGGATGCCCTTGTCCTTGGCCAGGCGCCCCACGAACAGCACGACCCAGTCGTCCTCGCTCAGCCCGTGGGCGGCCCGGAGCTCCGCGCGGGCGTCGGCGGGCACGCGAGCGGGATCGAAGGTGCCCCCGCTGTCCACGCCCCCGCTGCCGTGGGCGAGCACTCGCAGCTTGTCGAAGGGGCACAGGCCGTCGGCCGCGATCGACCGTCGCACCGAGTGGCTCACCGAGATCACCTCGGTCGCCATCGCACACGCGCTGCGCTCCGTCTCCATCAGCAGCCGGCGGCGCCACCCCTGCTCGCTGGCGTAGCGCAGGCCGTGCAGGTGGTAGATGCGGCGGGGCACCCTCGCGATGCGGCCGGCCATGGTGCCGAGCAGCCCGCCCTTGGGGGTGTGCGAGTGCACGATGTCGGGCGCCACCCTCCGCACCACGCCCACGAGCCGCGACAGTGCCACGAGGTCGTGCGCCGGGCTGATCGCGCGACGCATCTCCACCGCATGGGTGACCACACCCTCCTGCTCGGCGAAGGCCAGCCGCTCGGGACCGTCGGAGGTGACGAACTGCAGCTCGATCCCGTGCTCGGCCATGAAGGCGGCGTGGCCCCGCAGGAAGCGGAGGGTCATGGGCACGGTGGTGACGTGGAGGACGCGGATCGTCATCGCATCGCTCGCGGCGGAGCTCGGCGCCCGTCAGCGCCCGCTTCCCCTCCAGCGCGGCTCCTCGCCCTCGCGACCGCACACCACGAGGAAGCTCTGGGCCAGCGACGCGGGCACCAAGGGCGTGGCCTCGCACAGCCGCTCGATCGGCTCGACCAGGCGCCCCGCGAGGCCGGGCAGCAGGGGGCCGGGGCGCGGCATGTAGCCGTAGCGCCGCACCTCGAGCACCCGCAGGCCCATGGTCTCGATCGTGATCCCGAAGGCCGACAGCGACAGGGTCTTGGCCCGCTTGGCGGGGCGCAGGTGGTTGCGGGCGCGGTAGAACCACCCCACCGGGCTCGTGGAGCTCACGTGCACGTTGGCGATGAGGACCCCGCCCGGCTCGAGCGAGGCCTCGATGGCCCGCAGCACCCGGCGACGCAGCGGCTCCTCGGCGTTGAGGAAGAAGCGGAAGGCCGTGACCACGTCGAAGCGGCGCGGCAGGGGCTCCTCGGTGATGTCCTGCAGGCGCAGGGTGGAGCGAGGGCAGCGCTCCCGCGCGAGCTCCTGCATGGTCGCCGAGACGTCGACGCCCCAGGTGTCGTCGAAGATCGTCTCCGCCAGCTCGAGGATCCGCCCGGTCCCGCAGGCGAAGTCGAGCAGGCTGCGGGCGCCGTGGTCGTGGAGCTCGCGGAGCATGCCCGCGAGCAGCGGACGCTCGATGCGTCGCCACTGCTCGGCGTAGTAGCCGTGCTCGTAGGTGCGCTCGTAGTACCGCCCGTAGCCGGGGCGGCGATGGGAATCGCGGTAGCTCAGGGTCGTCCCTCCCACCACCGGCGGTTGCCCTTGAGGCGGTTGTACAGCAGGGCCAGCGCCGCCTCGCGGCGCAGCCCCGCCCCGTAGACGCGAGAGAAGTAGGCGTAGGCGGTGGCGTACTGGAGCATTCCGAGCGCCTCGAGATCCAGCGCGGTCCCGGCCGCTCCTTCATACGCCGCGACGAAGACCTCGCGCAACCCGCCCAGCGCGGACCAGCGGATCCGCGGCTGCTGCCGCAGCGGGATGCGCCCCTCCACGCAGCTCGTGAACAGGGCGAGGTCCACGAGCACGGGCCCCTCGAGATCCACCCGCAGGGTGGTGAAGCCGTTGGGCGAAGGATCGATCACCGCGATGCGTGGTCGCGGGCCATCGCTGGGCAGCACGGCCAGGTTGGAGAAGCCGAAGTCTCCGTGGAGCACCGCCCGCGGGCCGACCGTGGCCGACCGTCCGTCGCGATCGCCCGCGCGGCGCAGCCCCTGCAGCAGCAGCGGCGGCGCCTCCCAGGGGCGGGTGACGGGCAGCCGCAGATCCTGGTGGATGGCGGCCAGCACCCGCGCCACCTCGCGCAGGATCGCGGCGAGCCGCCCGTGCAGGTCGCCCGTGCTCATCTCGCGGACGTAGGGGCCGGTGAGGGCCGAGAAGCCGGCGATGCGCTCGTACTCGATCGCCGACGCGGCCTCGTCCACGCGCAGGGGCCGAGGCGCGATGAACTCGTGCCGACGAGCGCACTCCCACAGCGCCTGGGCCTTGGCGTGCTCGGCCTGCAGCTCCTCGCGAGCGTAGCGCTTGCGCACGAGCTCGCCCCGGATCTCCACCGTGCCGCTGCCCTGGCTCATCGGACCTCCCGGGCGCCGCGGCCGAGCACCCGCAGCACCGCACCGCCGAGCACGAGGGCCCGGGCCACCGCGCCGCACAGCAGCGCAAGGGCTCCGCCGAGCAGGCCGTGCTGCGGCACCCACCAGGCGCAGGCGAGCGTCAGCACCACCAGCTCCAGCGCGACGCCCACCACCTGGATCGAGGTGGAGCGCACCGCCGTGAGGGTGTACTGGAACGCGAAGCCCAGGTAGGCGACCCCGCCGGCCACCATCATCCACACGAACACCTCGGAGGCGGCGGCGTAGCTGGGGCCGAACATCAGCCCGAGCACCAGCTCGCCCGCCACGAGGGCGACCACCACCACCAGACCGGCCCAGCCCATGGTGGTGAGCACGAACCCCCGCAGCACGCCGCGAAAGCGGACGAGGTCGCGGCGGATCCACGAGGCACCCAGGTCCCGGGCAGTCGCGTTGCACAGCGCGTTCATCACCAGGGCCCCAGCCGCCACGCCGTAGCCCAGCACGCCGAACACCCCGAGCGCGGCGCGTCCCACCTCGGCCTCGATGAAGTAGCGCGGGACGTTGGTGGTCAGCGACAGCAGCACCGCCGTGGCCCCCAGCGGCGCCCCGAGCCGCACGATCCGCAGGACCGCGCCGCGCGGGTGGAGCGAGGCGCTCGCGCCCCCGCGGGCCTCGAGCGCGCGCGCCCGCGGCAGGTCGAAGACCAGGGCCACCCCGAGGTTGGTCACCGCCAGGGCCAGGCACGCGCCCTCGAGGGTCCCCGTGGCCTCGAGCAGGACGATGGCCAGCGAGATGCTCACGCCCCCGCGGATGAACAGCGACACGCCCACCGTGCGCTCGTGTGCGTGGCGCTGCTGCAGGCCGTAGCTCAGCTCGGAGAAGCTCTCGCCCACCTTGCTCAGGCCCACCAGCAGCACGACCACGATGCCCTCGGAGCCGACCAGCCAGGTGCAGGCCCCGGTGGTGAGCACGAACGCCACCGCGAGGGCCGTGGCCCGCACCCGCAGGTAGCGGCCGAAGGGGTGCTCGCCCTCCGCGTCGGAGGCCACCACCGGGCGCAGCCCCATGTTGGCCGCCATCAGCACGGGGGCCCAGATGCTCAGGGCCAGCACGAAGTCACCGACGGCGGCCTCGGTGAGCTGCTTGGCCAGCGCCATCGCCAGGCCGAGCTGCACCGCGGCCGTCGCCGCGTTGCCGGCGAGCAGCCAGCGCACGCCGACGCGACGGACGCGGGCCTCCTCGGCCGCGCCAGCCTCACCTCCCGGCACTGTCCCCCCTGCGACCCGAGCGCGCCGCGGGCTCGCGGACCAGGCCGCTGATGATCGCGAACGCCAGGTTGAGCCAGAAGAAGCGCATGCGGAGGGTGTGGTGGAACATGCTCAGCACCAGCAGCGGCAGCAGCAGGATGCCCTCGCGCGGGCTGGCCGAGACCAGGATCCGCAGGCACGCGCCGAAGAACAGCACCACCCCCGGGATGCCGTAGCAGAACAGCAGGGTCCCCGGCGTGGAGTGGATCTCGATCGCCTGCCCGAAGCGCGAGAGCATGCCCTCGCCGGCCCCCAGCAGCAGGTACTGCGGATACTCGAAGATGCGGGTGTAGCCACGATCGTGGACCAGGGTGGAGGTGCTCTCCTGGGCCGCGCGAGCCAGGCGCTCCTGCACGAAGTCGATGGGCAGCAGCTCCCAGGGGAACAGCAGCACCCCGAGCCCGCCGATGAGCAGGCCGGCGACGATCATCCGCGGCCGCGCGGTGAAGCGCACGACCACCAGGGCCACGAAGGCCAGGAACCCCGCCCTCGAGACGGAGGCCACCACCAGCGCGCCCACCAGCACGGTGCCCGCCACCTCGAGCCACGAGCGGACCCCCACCCGGCGTGCCACCTGGGCGATCAGCACCCCGCCCGCGACACCGTAGACGGCGAGCTGGTTGGGATCGTTGAAGAAGGCCAGGCCGCGCACGCCCGCGTAGCCGGGGGGCATCACCGAGACCAGCACCACCTGGACCATGATCGCGAGCACCCAGCTCCACAGGGTCACCCGCAGGAAGCGGCTGCCGTGGTGGTGGAACAGCGACAGCGCCACCACCACCACCGCGAGGTCGAAGCCGTAGTAGAAGGCCGGCACCACGAAGGCCACGAGCTCGTGGACGATGGCCCACACGCAGCCCACCAGCGCGATGTAGACGACCAGCGCCCCCAGCATCGCCAGCGCCGGGTTGGCGCGGCGCGAGAACTCCAGCCGCCCCGCCAGCAGCATGCCGACGAACTGCAGGGCCAGCAGCAGGTCGTAGAGCTGCGGGAGCCCCTGTGGCACCAGGTAGAACGGGGAGACGAACCAGGCAACGGCCCATAGGCCGAGCTCGAGGCGCCCACGGAGATCGAGCTCGGCCCCCGCGTGGGAGCGCCCGTGCTTGCCATCGCCTGTCACTGCCGGTCCGCTCGGGAGACTACCCTCGTCGCCCGTGGGGTGCGATTTGACGGGTCATGCGGACTTGCCGCCCCGGTGGCCCGTTGGGGCCCGCGATCCGAACTCGCCTTGCCGTCTCCCCGCTTGCATAATGGCGCGTCCGTGAGTGACCGCGACCAGCGCGGGACGAGCTGGCCCGTCACCCAGCTCCGGCGATTGCCCGGGTCCGAAGGAGCGTCGCCGCCCCGCATCGGCGCCGCCGAGGCCTACGAGCCCAGCGAGCCCGCGGCGACCACCTCGGTTCGCTCGCTGCTGCACGCCTCGCTCGGCGAGCTGCGTCGCCGCTGGCTACTCGCGCTCGTCATGGCCTCGCTGGTCATCGCGCCCATGGTGAGCTACGCGCTGCTCGCGGTGCCCACCTACACCTCGGAGGGCGTGCTGCAGGTCTCCGCCCAGGGCGGGGCGATGAGCCCCCTGCTCGAGCTGACCGGCGGCGGCAGCCGGGGCGACGTGGAGACCGAGGTCCAGATCATCCGCCGTCGGCAGTTCCTGCTCGATGTGCTCCGCGACCTGCGTCTCGACGTGGTCGACCCGGCCCAGCCGCGCTGGGTCACCAGCGATCTCGAGGTGGCCATGGAGGGGCGCAGCCCGGTCTCCGAGCGCATCCGGCGGGTCCGCGGCGCGCTCGAGCGCCTCGTGGTCGACCCCAGCGCGCGGGGCGAGCTGCCGCTGACGATCACCGGCCTCGAGGGCGAGCGCGTGGCGATCGAGCTGGGGCCGCCGGGGCAGACCCGACGCCACGAGCTGGGCCTGGGCGAGCGCCTCGACGACGAGCCGCTCTCGCTGCAGCTCCACTCGATGCCGGTCGACCCCGGCGAGACCGTGACGCTGGCGATCCTCACCGAGGGCCCCCTGCTCGACCGCTGGATGCCCAACCTCAAGGTCGCCTCGCTGGGGGCCAGCGCGCAGGCGACCAACCTGGTCTCCATCCGCTTCTCCCACCCCGACCGCGAGACCGCCCGGGCAGTGGTGCAGCGGCTGATGCAGCGCTACCTCGACCAGAGCCTCGCCTGGCAGGCGCTGTCGGCCTCCAACTCGGCCGAGTTCATCGCCCAGCGACTGTCCGAGGCCGAAGAGCAGCTGCGAGAGGACGAGGAGCAGCTGCGGCAGTTCGCCGAGCAGGAGCACGCGGTGCGCCTGGACACCCAGGCCGAGGTGACGATCAACAGCGCCGCCGATCTCGAGGCCGAGAAGCGCCAGATCGAGCTGCAGGAGCGGGTCATCGGCAGCGTGCTCGCGGGCCTCAAGAAGCGCCGCGGCAGCGCCAACCTCACCTCGAACTTCTTCGAGGATCCCGTGCTCGCCGCCAACGTGGCCGCGCTCACCGAGGCCGAGACGGAGCGCTCGGTGCTGCGGGCGACCCTCACCGACGACCACCCCCGCGTGGTCGCCCTCGACGAGCAGATCCGCCAGCGCCAGGGCGAGATCACCAAGCTGCTGCGCAGCGCCCAGCGCAACCTGACCTCGCGACGCATCGAGATCGACCGCGAGCTCGAGGAGTCGATGAGCTCGCTGTCGGCCTACCCCGACAAGGAGCTCGAGCTCGCCCGTCGCCGCCGCGACGTGGAGGTCTCGCAGCGCCTGTACAGCTTCTTGCTCGAGAAGTTCCAGGAGGCCGAGATCCTCGAGGCCTCGACCACCACCGACAAGCGCATCGTCGACCCCGCGGGGCTGCCCCACAGGCCGACCTCCCCCGCCCGCACCATCCTCGTGCTCACCGGATCGCTGGGCGGGCTCATCGTGGCCTTCCTCGCCGTCTACCTCGCGCACCTGCTGCAGCGGCGGCTGACCACGGTCGAGGCGGTCAAGGAAGAGGTGCCCTACCCGATGTACGGCACGGTGCCGGCGGTGGGCTCGGCCAAGGCCACGGGAGGGCGCCGGGCCCGGGCGGCGCCCAACCAACGGCTCTCCCTGGATGCGGTGTGGGCCGAGACCCACGGGCCCCCGGCCGAGGCGTTCCGCGCCCTCGCGGTGTCGGTCAGCCTGATCCCCGCGGTCCCCGGCCGTGGCCGCCTGGTCCAGGTCACCTCCAGCCAGCCCGGCGAGGGCAAGAGCACCGTCATCTCCAACCTGGCCATCTCGCTGGCGAAGGCGGGCGCGCGGGTGCTGGTGATCGACCTCGACCTGCGCAAGCCGGTCCAGCACCGCTACTGGGGCTTCCCCCGCGCGCCCGGCTACAGCGACCTGCTGGCCCGCGGAAGCGGCCCCGCCAAGGCCAACGACATGCTGCGCAGCTCCGAGGCGTGGGGCGTGTCGGTGCTGACGGCGGGCACCAAGCTCCCCGACACCATGGGCGCGCTCATGGGCCAGACCCTCGAGTCGATGCTGGCCTACTGGAGCGAGCGCTACGACTACGTGCTGCTCGACAGCCCGCCGGCGTTCGTCTCCGACGCGGCGCTGCTCGGCCGGCACGCCGACCTCATCCTCCTGGTCGCGCGACCGGGGGTCGTCGAGCGGGCCAACCTCCGTCAGGCGGCCTCCACCCTGCTGCGGCTCGAGGCGGCCAAGGGTCTGGTGCTCAACCACGTGGAGCGCAAGCACGTGGAGTACTACTACGGGGGCGACTACTACTACGCCCGCGCCTACGAGTCGGCCGACGACGACCGCCAGGCCGCGTCGTAGCCCGCCCGCTCACTCCTTGACGTCGGACTGCTCGGCCGCATTGGCCGGGTCGCTGCTGGGGGCGCCGTCGAGTCGCCCCAGCTCGGCCTCGATGAAGGCGCCCACCCCGGGGTCGGACGCCCGCGCCTGGTCGAAGAGCTTCTTGGCCAGGCCGGCGTTGCCAGCCGCCGCCTCGCACAGCCCCTTGCCCGCGAGGGCCCGCGCGCGGACGTGGTCGTCCTCGGAGCTGCGCGCCTTGTCGTAGCGCATCTTGGCGAGGCCGCAGTTGCCGGCCTGGCGCGCCTTGTCGCCCTCGAGCACCTCTCGCATCAGCGAGGAATCGGTGTCGACCTTCTTGCCCGAGGCGCCGCCGCTCGAGCTGGGCCCGGCGTTGGGGGCGGGCGGAGGCAGGGGCTCGTCGTAGCTCTTGCTGCCCTTGGACTTGGCGGTGGGCTTGGCCGGCGACGAGCTGCTCGACGCGCTGGAGCCCGACGAGCTCCGGGCGCGACGCGGCTTGCTGACCGTGGCGGTCCCGCTGTCGTCCGCTTCCTCGCGCTCCTCCGCCGCGAGGTCCTCCTCGGGCGTCTCGGTCCCGACCACGCCGCCGAGCTCCAGGCCTCCGCCGCGCGCCGCCTGGCCGGGCAGGAAGCTCTCGGCGTCCCGGACGGGCTCGGGCTCCTCGAGGAGCGAGTCGGCCAGGCGTCGCTCGCCCTCGGCCGGGAGCGCCGGCGCCGGAGTGGCGGCCTGCACCTCGGGCTCGGGCTCGGCTTGGGCCACCGTCGCATCGCCGGCCGCGTCTTCCTCGGCCGCGGGCCACAAGAGCACCAGCAGCACCGCCGCGCTGCCGGCAAAGGCCAGGGTGGGCACCCACACGCCCAGCCGCAGCCGCGACCACCACGGGGCGGCCGGGCGCGGGGCGGTGTTGGCCGCGGCCTGACGCGCCTCCTCGAGCACGCCGTCGAGCAGCCCCGCGGGCACGTCCTCGAGCGGCATCGCCTCGCGGCTGAGCTGCAGCAGCTCGCGATACTCCGACAGCAGCGGGCCCACCGGATCGTCGTCGTCGAGCTCGGGCAGCGGGATCGACTCGAGGTGCTCGAGCGCATCCTCGAGGCGATCGAGCTCGGCGGGGCTCAGCTGCATGCGACTAGACATGGGCCCGCCCCTCCGGCTCGGCGCCCTTGCCCGCGCCCGCGGGCAGCGGGGCGTCGGCCCGCAGATCGCCGAGCTTCTCGCGCAGCTTCTCAAGGGCGTAGCGCATGCGGCTCTTGACCGTGTTCTCGGGGACCCCCAGGGTCTCGCCGATCTCGCGGAACGACAGCCCGCTGATCTGCCGCAGCAGGAACACCTCGCGCTGGTCGTCGGGCAGCGCCTCGATGGCCACCTTCATCCGCTTGCGCAGCGTGGGGGCCTCGGCCGCCTCGTCGGTGGGCACCTCGGGCGCGGGGATCCGCGACATCAGGTTGCCCCCTGACTCGCCGTCTCGCCCGGGCCGCTTGGCGTCGAGCGACTGGTGGTCGCGGAAGCGGGCCCGCCGGCTCTCGTCCACGCACAGGTTGCGAGCGATGGCGTAGATCCAGGTGGTGAACTTGGCCGTGCGCTCGTAGCGATCCTTGGCCCGCACCACCCGCAGGAAGACCTCCTGCAGCAGCTCCTCGGCCCGACCGCGATCGCGCACGCTCCTGAGGATGAAGTTGAAGATCCCCCGCTGGTGCCGCTGGACCAGGGTCTGGAACGCCCGGGCATCACCATCCCGGAACGCCAGCATCAGCTCGGCGTCGGACGGGCCATCGGGCGGGGAGGCGCCCGGGGCTTGGGCGGAGGGAGCCATGGATTCGCGGATCGACCAGCGCTTCGCCGTGGCGCGGTCGCCCCCAGTGTGCTCCGTCTCGCGCCCCTCGAGCAACCGCCCCACCGGCCGCGACCACGACGGCGCCGGACGGCGCCTGGGCGACGGCCCCGGGGCGAGGCACGAGGTAGCGGGCGGGATCGGAGCCCGTGCACGTGGAGAGCTCGGGGCGCGGGATCTGCCGCGCGGTCCGAGCCGCTCTCCCCGTCGGGGCCGACCCGAGCCCCCGACCGCCATGCCGCCTCCGCCCGGAGGGCGGAGCGCTGGGAGGGACGAGATCATCGGAATCGAAGCGGTGCCCCATCGAACGCAGCAGGGTGACGGCGGGTCTGACCAGGTGTGGAAAAGCACATGGCATCATGGGACCCGATGCCAAGCCATTCCGTGCGACGCCTGATCGCGTTGGAGCCAGCCCCGCAGCCCGACTCGGTCATCGCCACCGTGGAGCTGGTCTGCGGCTGTCGGGTCACGCGCACGATCAGCGAGGACCGCATCGTGGAGCGACCCGACGGCGAGCGCTTCGCGGTCGGCAAGATCCCGTGCCCGGTGGGTCACCCGGTGCGGGCGCCTTCGAGCTGATCGCCGGCCACCGCCGGCCACTCCAGATCCACGCCGATCGGATCGTGGTCCGAGGCGTGCCCGCCCCGAAAGCGCGGGCGCGAGACCGTCCACGCCGAGCGCGGCCGCAGCCCTCGTCCCGCGAACCAGTCCATGCGCAGCGGCACCGTGCCGCCCCAGGGCTCCATGCGCCGCTGCACCCAGCGCACCACGGGACCCGGCAGGGTCGCCACCGCCTTGTCCACGATCTCGGGATCGTTGAGGTCGAAGCGGATGGTGCCCGTCCGCGGATCCACGAAGCCCTCGGTGCTCAGGCCGGCCTCGGCCATGGTCTCGAACAAGCCGCGCTCGTAGTGCTGATCGGGGATCATGTAGTGGGCGATGGTCCCCGCGAAGCCGTGCCGCAGCATCTTGAGCACCACGTCGACGGCCAGCCCCCGCGGCGTCCCGAGGTGATAGGTGTTGGTGTTGAGGTCGCCGCCCAGCAGCAGGCGATCCGCCTCGAGCCCCGACAGCGAGCCGAGGATCGACTGCATCTGCCACGCACGGTGCCGCGGCATGGCGAAGGGATCGAGGTGCACCACCGCCACCGTCAGCGGGCCCCCCGGCGCCTGCAGCTCGACCAGCAGGGCCCGCTTGGCGCCCAGGCGCCGCTCGACCGCGCCCAGCTTGTCGGCGAACTCGGGCAGGCCAACCCCCCGCATGCGTCGCACCGGGAAGCGGGTGAGCAGCGCCACCCCGTGCATGCCCAGGGTGTTGGGCACCCCGTGATCGAGCTCGGCGTGATCGCCCGCGGCGAGCAGCAGGTGGCTGGGCGCGAACACGTGGCCCAGGCCCAGGCGCTCGCCCAGCTCGGACGCCACGTCGCGGTTGGCCGAGCGCCCCACCCCGTGGTCGACCTCGGTGAGCAGCACCAGGTCGGGGTCGCGCAGCCGGGGGTGCTGCTCGAGCACCCCCGCGACCTCCTCGAAGCGCTTGCCTCGCTCGATGTTCCACGCCACGGCTCGCAGCCGCCCGGCCACCCGCGGCTGCTCGGCGGTGGCCGCCCGCAGATCCCACTGGTAGCCGCGCAGCACCGCGAGCACCTCGGCGCGGTGACGCTGGTAGCCGGGGTCGCGCTCGAGCGCCGCGCGGTGCCGCAGCGTGCCCCAGCGCCGCAGCTCGTCGGCGAGCTCGTGGACCAGCGGGCGCACCGGCTCGGTCGGCATCACGATCGGCTCCGGCACCGACTCCTCGATCCAGCGTCGCTTCCGCGCTCGGGCGCGCTCCCGTCCGGCGAGCTCTCCGATCGACATGGTGCTCCTCCCTCCCTCAGGCCGACCCGGCCGCGCGCATGGGCCGGGCCAGCGCGGTGGCGATCCGCCGCCACAGCCACCGCGGGGTCACGGCGTGCAGGCGCAGCAGGTTGCGGATGTAGAAGCCGGGCACCACGATCGCCCGGTCGCGCTCGAAGCCCGCGATCGCCTCGGCCGCGCACTGCTGCGCACTGATGGCCACGAAGCGAGGGGGCCGCTGCCCGGTGGTGTTCTCGGCCGCGTCGTGGAACTCGGTGATCACCGGCCCGGGGCACACTTGGGTGACCACCACGCCGGTCGTCGCGAGCTCGGCCCGCAGCGACTCGGTGAAGCCCGTCACGTAGTGCTTGGTGCCAATGTAGACGGCGAGCCCGGGCAGCCAGCTCAGGCCGAAGCCCGAGCTCAGGTTGAGCACACCGCCGCGCCCCTGGGCCACCATGGGCGGCACCAGGCGGTGGCACAGGTGGGTGAGCGCGGTGACGTTGAGCGCGACCATGCGCTCGAGCTTGTCCCAGCGCGCGCGCTCGAACAGGCTCTGGTCGCCGAAGCCCGCGTTGTTGATCAGCACGTCGATCCCCGGGCCGCCCTCGAGCGCGTCGAGCAGGCGCTCGCGCGCGCCCCGATCGCTCAGATCGCAGCGCCGCACCTCCACCTCGAGGCCGGAGCGCTCGCGTCGCAACTCCTCGGCCAGCGCCCGCAGCCGCTCCTCGCGGCGGGCCACGAGCACCAGCCGCCTCGCCCGCCCCGCGAGCTGCCGCGCGAGCGCCTCGCCGATGCCCGACGAGGCGCCCGTGATCAGCACACAGCCATCATCGAGGGCAGGCGGCATGGTCCCATCAGCCGGCGGAGCCAGAGGCCGAACCGGAGGCGCTGGCCGACGCGGTCACGCTCGCCTGCACCTCCACCGAGACGTCCACGTTGGCCTTGATGCTCGCCGCCGCGTCGAAGGCCGCCTTGAAGGGCGCCGCCACGCAGGTGGTGAGCCGGGCCCCGATCGCGGGCGAGGACTTGAGGGTCTTGATGGTCACGGTCACGCCGTCGACCACCGCCTTGACGTTGCCCGCCACGCTCAGGGCCTGGTCCTTCATGCCCACCGCGATCTCGAGCACCGCGGGCAGGTTCTTCTCCACCGCGGCCACGAAGGTGGCCATGGCCTGGGCGTCGGCCGCCCCCTCCACGATCACCGCGACCCGAGCCGGCTGGCAGGTGACCTCGGCCTGCACCGAGGTCTCGCAGGCGGCGTTGCACTCGGCGCTGGCCTTGGGGGGCTCCATCGTGCCCTCGCAGGTGGGGGCCTTCATCTCCACCGAGCACTCGCCGGTGCAGGTGCCCTCACACTTGGCCGAGCCCGAGAGCTGGCACGAGCCCGAGCACTGTCCCCCGCACGAGCCCTCGGCCATGGCCGAGCAGCTGCCCTCGCAGCGCCCCGCACACGCGGCCCCGGTGACCTTCTTGCCGTCGCACTTGCCGGTGCACTCGCCCCCGCAGCTCCCCGCGAACTTGGCGTTGCACGATCCCTCGCAGGTGCCCTGGCAGGTGGCCGCCGCCGACATGTCGCAGCGCCCCGAGCACTCGGCCTCGCACACCCCGGAGAGCTTGCCCTTCTCGCACTGCACCGTGACCGAGCCCGGCTCCACCGAGGCGTCGCACTCGGCCACGCAGTCGGCCATCGCATCAAGGGAAGCCCTACACACCGGGGGCTGCACCTGCAGGGTGACCTTGGCCGAGGCGCCGAGCTTGGCCTTGGTCTCGCCCATCGCGGCCGCCGCGGCCTTGCAGGCCTGCTCGCCGTTGGCGAACTCGCCGGGCTTGCCCAGATCCGTGGCCAGGCCCCCGCAGGCGGCCACCAGCTTGGCGTCGATCTTGGCCGCGAAGTCGCGCAGCTCCACCGCCGCGCGCACGCCCGCGCTCACCGAGCCGGCCACCGCCGCGTCGATGCCGAACTCCTGCGCCCAGTTGATGCGCAGGATCGCGGCCACGCTGCTCAGGTCGGGGCACTTGGCGGCTTCCTGGGGCGACTTGGGCACCTCGACCTGCGGCAGCTGCTCGCAGGAGACCAGGGACGGGCCGGCCAGGCACAGGCCGAGCACGGCCGCGCCGAGCACGGGCCGCGAACGCTTGGTGGGGGGCTGGATCATGGCGCGGAGGCTACACCAGGCGGCGGCGGCCGCGGTCTCGAGGCCCTTAATCGCCCTTAAACGGCGGTCGAGGCGGCAGCGAACGGCTCGAGGATCGTGCAGGCTGGAACTCGACCATGACGCTCTCCTCCATCGTCTCCGCTGGTCCCTGCCGTTGTCTCCTCTCGCCCCGGGCCCTACGATCGGCCTCGATGAATCGCCCGGGCTTCCTTCGTCGCCTCGTCTGGCTCGCTCCCCTGGCCATGGCCATGGCGTGTGCCGAGCCCGATCCCTACGAGGGCCCGACGGAGCTCGACGCCCGCGCCGCGGTGGGAGCGGTGGAAGGCACCGACATCGTGCTGGGCGCGCTGATCGACGGCGACTCGCTGAACGTCTACCAGTGCGGCGGCGACCAGACCTTCGCCACCCACACCGGGTGGTTCCGCGGGGTCATCGGCAACGGCGACGACCTCGACGCCTTCGAGCTGGTGCTCGGCGACATGCAGCTCCGGGGCAGCCGCGACGAGGACGGGCTCGAGGGCGAGCTGGTCGAGGCCGATGGTAGCGAGCACCACTTCCGCGTCGACGCGGTGGCCGACGACGACGAGGCCGGGGTGTACGTGGCCGACGTGGGCGACGTGCACGTGGGCGTGGTGGTCCGACCCGACGCCAACGGGGAGCTCGTCGCCCAGGGGGCCTCGTGCGAGGGCACGCTGCCCTGCACCCAGGTGATCATCCTGGCGCCCCTGACCATCACCGACGAGAAGATCGACGTGCAGGTGGACACCCAGAGCGGGCAGCTCGACACCCAGGTGACGCGCACCCTCACCCCGAGCTAGGGTCCGGGCACTCGCTCGCGGCTCAGGTCTCGCCGCCGCCCCCGGGGGCGGAGCCGGGCGGAGAGCGACGACGCAGCCGCTGGACCAGGCTCACCACCGCCAGCAGGACTCCGCCCGCCACCAGCCCGGTGAGGCCGTTGACCAGCACGGGGCCGAGCGAGCCCATCGGGCCGCCGCCTCCCTCGAGCCCCTGCACCCAGTGGTGCAGGGGCTCGAGGCCGTGCACCAGGATGCCTCCGCCCACCAGGAACATCGCCACGGTCCCGGCCAGCGACAGCGCCTTCATCAGGTAGGGCGCCATCCGCAGGATGGCCGCCCCCAGGGCCTGGGCCCCGGAGCTGGCGCGGCGGCGCAGCGCCAGGCCGGCATCGTCGAGCTTGACGATGCCCGCCACGAAGCCATAGACGCCCACCGTCATCAGGGCCGCGACCACGACGAGCACCCCCACCTGCGTGCCGAAGGGCTCGTCGGCCACGGTGCCCAGGGCGATCACGATGATCTCCGCCGACAGCACGATGTCGGTGCGGATCGCCCCGCGGACTCGCTCCTGCTCGAACGCCACCATGTCCACGGCCGGATCGGCGAGCGCCTCGTTGCGGTGCTCGCGGAGCTCGTCGTCCTCGCCGCGGTGCAGGAGCTTGTGGGTGATCTTCTCGAAGCCCTCGAAGCACAGGAAG
This sequence comes from Myxococcales bacterium, assembly GCA_020633315.1. Taxonomy (GTDB): domain Bacteria; phylum Myxococcota_A; class Polyangia; order Nannocystales; family Nannocystaceae; genus Paraliomyxa. The sequence goes on along the minus strand of JACKDV010000002.1, from coordinate 496,950 downwards.
GCGCCGCCCACCATCAGGATCGGCACGATCGCCCACGGGGCCACCGCGCTGATGGCCAGCGCCGCGGGCACGATGATCAGCTTGTTCTTGGCCGAGCCCTTGAACACCGCCCACACCACGGGCAGCTCGCGGTCGGAGGCCACGCCCGTGACCTGCTCGGCGTTGAGCGCCAGGTCGTCGCCCAGCACCCCCGCCGTCTTCTGCGTGGCGACCTTGGTCATCGTGGCGACGTCGTCGAGCAGGGTCGAGATGTCGTCGAGCAGGGTGAACAAGCTGGATCCGGGCACGCGGTCGCTCCGAGGGCGGGGCGCAAGAGTACTCGAAACGTGGGGCCTCGGTCGGCCTCCTCGGCACCGGCCGAGCCGGGCACCGCATGGTCGGGCGGCTCAGGGCCGATCCGCGGGCTCGGCCGCTCGGCGAGCGCGGTCTCGGAGGAGCTCGCGCAGCACGTCGGCGATCGCGACGTTGCCCTCGAAGGTGTAGTGGCCGCCGGAATCGAACAGCACCACCCCGGGGTCGCGCTCCACCGCCGCATCGAAGCCCGGCTCGGTCTCCACCCACTGGTGCCGACGCGCGATCTCGTCGCGCAGCGCCGCGTACCACAGCGGGCGCCCCTCCGCGCGCCGCTGCCAGTCGATCGCCTTGGGCAGGTGCACCACCAGCAGCTCGGCTCCCGCGTCCTCCACCTCGCGCTCGAGCTGGTCGAGCAGCCGCAGGGTGAGCTCGTACGACGGAGATCCCGGGACGTAGTAGCGCTCCTGTGCGGGGTTCTCCAGGGTCCCCACCTCGTGGGCACGCCAGCCCGCGAGGTAGCCGAGCACGCGGCTGGCCTGCCACCAGCGGGGCTCGAAGTCGTCGGGATCATAGAAGCCCTCGTGCTCCACCAGCGGCCAGCTCGGCAGCGACTCGAGCAGCGCGGGCAGCTCGTCGGGACTCACGGCCGGCTGGTTCCTCACCACCAGCTCGTCGCCCTCGAGCACGAAGCGCGGCTTGGTGAAGGGAAGCTGGGTGCGCCACCAGTAGAGCGCGCGGATCATGTTGGTGTCGCGCAGCACGTTCTCCGACTGGAAGCCCAGGATCACCACGTCGAGCTCGAAGGCCGCGCCCTGCTTGCGCCAGCGCAGCAGGGCCTGATCGAGCCCATAGCCGCCCACGCCGAAGTTGAGCACCCGCGCCTCGATCCCCCAGTGGCGCAGGCCGTCCTCCAGCAGCTGCCCCCACGAGTCCTCGATCGCCACGCCGTCGCCGTGGGTGAAGGAATCGCCGAACAGCCCCACCCGCAGCACCCCCGGCTCCCTGGTCCGCGGCGGGTTGCGACGCCGGCGGTTGCTGCGGATCCCGGCGCGGTCGTAGACGTAGAGGCCGCCGTGGCACGCGGTCACCGGGCGCGGCGCCCAGCCGAGCTCGGGGTCGTAGCGAAAGCAGGGGCTCTTGCCCTCGGCGAGCTTGGCCGCCTGCCGGCGCGTGCGCTCCACCGGCAGGCGGAAGGGGAGCAGCCGGGCCCCGCGGATGTGCTGGTTGCCGTCGGCGTCCACCTCGACGTAGTGGCGCACCACGATCTCGAGGACCAGCAGGCACGGGCCCAGCGACAGCACCAGCGCCATCACCCGGAACAGCACGGGCCGAGCCCACGAGCGGGACCGCGATCGCGGCGGGGCGGCCTCGGCCGAGGGCGGGGAATCGGTCACGACGGCCGCAGCATAGCGCCGTCAGCCGCGTCGATTGGCGAAGCGATGGCCGGACCAGGTCTGGTCGATCGCACACACCTTGTTGTCGACCAGCCCGGCGTCGAGCCCCTTGGCCCGGATGACACCGCCGTCGAGGTCGGTCTCCAGTTCCTCGCCGAGCCTCGATCCTCGCTCAGCCCGGGCTCGTGAGCGCCACGCTCATCGCCTGCGGCAGGCTGGCCCCGCCGTCGACCACGAGCACCGCTCCCGTCACCAGCGAGGCGGCACCGGACACCAGGAACAGCGCCGCGTTGGCGATCTCCTCGATCCGCCCGAAGCGTCGCAGCGGGATCGTGGCGCGCAGCCGGTCGCCCATGCCGGGAGGCAGCAGCCGCGCCATGCCCTCGGTCTCGGCGATGGGCCCCGGCGCCAGGCCGTTGACCCGCACCCCCGCCGGCCCCCACTCGAGCGCCATGTTGCGGGTGGTGGCGTCCACCGCCGCCTTGGCGGCCGAGGCATGCGCCTGCAGGAGCGTGGCGCCGTGGTGCAGGGTGGCCGAGATGTTGAGGATGCACCCGCCCCCGTCGCGCAGCGCCTTGTCGAAGGCCACCCGCGAGACGTTGAAGGTGCCCACCGCGTCGATGTCGAGCACGGTGCGGAAGCCGTTGCTCGAGAGCTGGGCCGACGGGCACAAGAAGTTGCCCGCGGCCCCGTTGACCACGATGTGCAGGCCGCCCGCGCGCTCGAGGAGGGCGTCGACCACCCCCTCCATGGCCGCGTAGTCCCGCACGTCGCCGGGCAGCGCGAAGGCCCGGCCGGGACCCAGCGCGCTCAGCTCGGCCGCCGCCGCCTCGAGGCGATCGGCCTTGCGACCCACCAGGCCCACCTGCGCCCCGTGGGCCACGAACGCGCGGGCGATGCCCTTGCAGATTCCCGAGCCGCCGCCGGTGACCAGCGCGACCTCGTCCTTCAGGAGATCGGGAGAGAAGACGCTCATTGGCTCTCGAACCACTCCACCGGCATGCTCTGCGTGACCAGCTCCGCGACGCTGAAGGTGTGGATCCCGGCCTCGCGAGAGACCTCCTCGGCGAAGCTCCAGCGGGCCTCGCTGCGCGCCATCACCAGGGCTCGCGGGTGCTTCTGGGCCAGCCACAGCGCGGTGCGCAGGTTGGTGCGGTCGACCCCCGAGCCCAGCACGAACACCGGCTCGGCGCGGCTGAGATCGATCTGGTCGGCGAGCGAGCGCCACAGCCCGGGGTCGCGCAGGTCGCCCGAGAGGATGTCGCGGCGGTAGTCGTTGGTGAAGCCGATCTCCTCGTCGAAGACCATCGCGCGCCGCTCGGCGTCCACGTCGATGATCACCACGTGATCGAAGCTGCCCCCCGCGCGCGCCTGCAGCTCGCTGAGCACGGTCTCGCCGAAGCGCCCGAAGCCGGCCAGGATCACCAGGTCGCGCGGCTCGGTGCGGCGGAAGTGGTCGAGCACCCGAGTCTGCACCAGGTGCGCGGCGGCGATCTGGTGGCCGTTGAAGATCTGGCAGCGCCGAGCCAGGCGGGTGCCCGCCATCGAGTGCAGGAAGCGGAGATCCGACACGTGGACGACCACGTCGGGCCCCAGGTGCGGCGCCCGGGCGAGCACCTTGGTGGCGGTGTCGAGGTTGGTGAAGTCATCGTCGGTCAGCAGCAGCACCCGGCGCGCGTGCTCGATGGCGAGGCGGTCGAGCACGGCGCGGCTGGTGACGTTGCCCTCCACCACGCGCACGTCGTAGGCCTCGCGCAGCTCGTCCACGCCGCCGTAGTCGGGCGGCACCACCACCACCACCGGCGTGCGCGGGTCGGCCTCCCGCAGCCGTCGCAGGTACAGCGAGGGCAGTCGCCCGGCCCCCGCCGCCACCACCACGTGATCGCGCAGCCCCTTGAGCCGACGCTCGGGCGCGAGCACCCGCAGCGCCGCATCGATCACCGCCGACGCGGTGATGAGCGGGGCGAGGAAGTACGCCGTCCACAGCAGGCCCTGCCCCCACAGCGGCCCGCCGTCGGGGGTGCCCAGGTCCATCCCGCCGAACAGGAACAGGCCGAGGGTGTAGTAGAGCTTGGTCAGGAAGCCCGCATCGACCACGTCGGGGCGCTCGGTGACCGACACGCCCGAGAGGAAGCCGACCACGCCGAGCATGAAGGCGAGCACGGGCAGGCCGAAGCGCCAGCGCAGCGAGCGGAGCTGCCATCGCCGCGGGCGCTCCACGGGCACGGGCGGCGCCACCACGGTGGGCTGACGCGGAGCTCGTCGCGGCGGCTCGTACACCGCCGACTGCTCGAAGCTCGCCGCCCCCCAAAAGCCCGACGCCCCGCCCTCGAAGGTGGCGGGGCCGGTCGCGAAGGGCGAGGGCGCGATTCCGGACGCGCCAGGATCGTCGTTCGGCGACACCGAGGCCGATCCTCTCACGGCCCGGGGGCGAATCGCCACCGTCTTTGCACGCTCCCGCGCTCGCGGCGGGCCTCAGGGAACCCGGCGCAGCACGATGCCCACGTAGGGCGGCGCCATGTCGAGGCTGCCGCCCACCGCCCAGCGCTCCACGCCGTCGAAGCCGAACACCGCGTGCAGGGCCAGGGGCGTGCCGGAGTCCTCCCGCGTGACCGCGAGCCCACCGGGCTCGACCACGCCCAGCCCGCCCTGCGGCCCCACCACGGTGGCGGTGCCGTCAGCGGCCATCCACACCCCGTTGAGACCCGCGAGCTCGGGCAGCTCCTGCGTCGTCCAGCTCGTGCCGTCGTAGCGCGACACCACCGCGGTGGTGCGCCCGCCCACCGCCAGGATCTCGTCGGGGCCGGTGCCCCACAGCGAGATGAGATCGGAATCCGAGCCCGACAACACCTCCTGCCAGCCCTGCGCCTCGCCGGTGTAGTGCATCAGCAGGCCCTCGTCCCCCACGGCCCACACGTCGTCGGCCGCGGTGCCCCACGCCTTGAACAGCGCGTGGCTCTCGAGCGAGAGCTCGGGCAGCACCGCGGGCGTCCAGCCCGTGCCGTCGAAGTGGCAGGCGATGGGATCGCGGTTGAAGCCGTCGCCGCCCACGGCCCACACGTCGTCGGGCGCGGCCCCCCATGCTCCCCACAGCGGGAGGATGGTCTCGCAGCCGTAGCGGGTCCACTCGCCCTCGTCGCCGTCGCGCACGAGGATCACTCCGAGCTCGCCCACCGCGAAGCGTCGATCGCCCACGCCGAACACCCAGTTGAGGCCGGGGGTGTCGGCGGGCAGCGTCTCGGCGCCCCACTGCGCGCCGTCCCAGCGATGCAGGGCGCCGCGGCTCAGGCCGCCCTCGAGCGGCTGGCTCGCCGCCGCGTACACCAGCGAGGGCGACGGTCCCCACACGCTGTAGAACGCCCCGGTCTCCTCGCCCACCTCGAGGCTCGGCATCCAGCCCGATGCGGGCTCGCCCGTGGCATCGTCGACCGTGCCGCTGGACTCGCTCGCGCTGCCCTCGCTGGCGGCGGCGGTGGAGTCGCCCGAGCTCGCGCCGTCGTCGATCGGCGGATCGCCCGGGCCGGTGCACGACGAGCCCGCGACGCCGAGCGCCCCGCCCATCGCCCAGGTGAGCCTTCCCCCTGCTCGCGTGCTCGTGCCCATCGGAGTGCGGAGGCTACTATACCCGGCCATGAGACCTAGCCTTGGCCTTGCCCTCCTGCTCGGTGCCACCGCGCTCGGGTGTGGAGACGACCTCCCCACCGCCCCCGAGTCGGGCTCCAGCGGGACCACCACGGGCGCCGTCGGCACCACCACGGGCGCCGATACGACCACCGGCGGCCACGACGAGGGCACCGGCACGAGCGCCGCCGCCTCCAGCTCGTCCACCGGCGGCTCCGAGGGCGGCTCCAGCGAGGGCACCACCGGGGACAGCGGCTCCGAGTCGTCGGGCAGCGGCAGCAGCACCGGCGAGGGCATCGACCCGTGTGCGCAGGGCTGCGTCACGGAATTCGCCTGTGGCACGGAGTGGACGAGCGAGGAGGAGTGCGTGATCGCGTGCCAGGCCAACCTCGACAAGGCCGGGGCGTTCTCGATCGCGTGTCGGGCCGCGTGGGAGGACCTGGCGGTCTGCCTGGGCACCCTCACCTGCGAGGATTTCGGGGTGTGGCAGGCACCGATGGCCCTGCCCTACCCCTGCTCCGACGAGGACATCCTGCTGCAGATCGAGTGCAAGGGGCAGTAGCTCGGCTCAGAACACGCAGTCGACGTTGGCGGTGTCGGAGACCAGCACGGGCGAGCCGTCCACGTCGAGCTCCAGCTCGAGGGAGTAGCCCTGGAAGCACTGCACCACGCCGCAGCCGTTGGGCGGGGTGAGGCTGTTGGGCACCTTGGTCACGACGGTCATCGAGTTCCCACCCACCGCGATCGGGCCGAAGGCGTTGGGGCTGACGTCGATGGTGCCCACGGCCATGCCGCCCGCGTTGATGAAGGTGGCCGAGACCACGGTCGCGCTCGCCGGCACGTCGCCGGTGTTGGTGAGCTCCAGGGTGAAGCTCGCCCCCACCGGGTCGGGCGGGACGATCGGCATGCAGTCCTGGAAGATCATCAGGCCGCTCATCGCGGCGTCGATCGAGGCCATGCCGCCGTCGGTGGAGCCGCCCTCGGAGGAGCTGCCCTCGCTCGTCGCCGCCGTGGTCTCGCCCTCGGTCTCGCCCGCGGTGGAGCCGGCCGTGGTCTCGCCCGAGCTGGCCGCCGTGGTCTCGCCTCCGCTCGAGCCGGTGCTCCCGTCGGCGCTGGTGGTGGTGCCCGGCGTGCCTCCGCTGCTGCTGCCCTCGGTGGACGCGGCGCTGGTCGAGCCGGTGGAATCGGTCCCCGTCGCGTCGTCACCGCAAGCGGCGAGCACCAGCGCGAGGGTCAAGGTGCAAGGGAAGAGTCGCATGGCGGGCAGTATGGGACGGCGATCGGGGCCGTGCCATGATGCGCTCGTGCGCACGACCACCATGCTCGTGATCGCGGCGTCCGTGGTCGGCATGGCGGCTGGCATTTCTTGCGCGCGTGCGTCGAGCCCCCGGGCCCACAGCTCGCCACCGAGCGTGGCGAGCTCGACCGACCCCGTGCTCGGCTCGCTCGCGTGGCTGTCGGGCACCTGGGTGAGCGAGGACGCGACCGGCCCGCGCACGATCGAGCACTGGCTGGTCCCCGACGGAGGATCGATGCTGGGCGTCAATCGGAGCGTGGTCGACGGGCGCACCGTCTTCTTCGAGTACCTACGCATCGAGGCCGAGGAGGACGGCATCGTGTACCTCGCGAGCCCACGAGGTCGCGATCCTCCCACGCGCTTCACGGCCACCGAGTCGGGTCCGCAGTGGATCGCGTTCGAGAACCCCGAGCACGACTTCCCCCAGCGCATCGAGTACCGCCGCGAGGACGCACGCCTGACGATGACGATCTCGGGCATCGAGCAGGGCCAGCGACGCACGTCCAGTTGGTCGCTGGTCCGAGCGAGCCCCCACGGGGCCTCCCCGGCTTCCTAGCGCAACCTCCGCGTCAACGGGACGTCTCGGGAATAGGCCCCTGGGGCCCTACGTTGGGGCAGCGGCTCTCGCGCGCGCAGATCGACCGGCCCCGGCACGCGTTTCGCTCCCCGGCCCGAACAAACCGGCTCCGCCGTGGTCCTGCCCCCTGACGAAGGCCATCCCGCCGGTCCACACTGTCCATCCCCCCGCCGCCCATGCCGACCGATATCGTCTCCCAAGTAGCGCGCTGGACCCGCAGCACCAACCGCCGCGTGATGGTGGAGGAGCTACTGCGAGCCGTGGCCTGGACCGTGACCGCCGGGGTGGTCGGGCTGGGGCTGCACCGCATGCCGGCACTGCTGCAGCGGATCCACATCGAGTGGCCGCAGTGGCTGCCGTCGGAGGAGACGATGGCGACCCTCGCCTTCACCCTGGGCGGCGCGGCCCTGCTCGTGATCACGGCACGCACGGCGCTGAGGATCCGTCGCCGCCGTATCGATCAGCTCGGCATGGCGCGACGCATCGACGAGCAGCAGGGCACCGAGGATCTGGTCGCCACTGCCCTCGCGGTGGAGGCGGGCACCGTCGCGGGCAGCCCCGACGTGCAGCAGGTGGTGCGCGGCAAGGCCCAGGCCGCGGTCGCGGAGGTCCGGCGTCCCCTGCCCCGCTTCCGCACCCCCGGCCGTGCGCTGGTCGGTGCGGGCATGCTCACCGGGGCCGCGCTCACCCTGCCCCTGCTGCTCGACGAGATCGCGGAGCTCACCATCCCCGCGGCCGAGGCGGCCCAAGACACCGAGGACGACGGCGAGGGCGAGCCGGCGATGCCGCTCGACGAGCAGACCAAGGAGCGCATCGACAAGGCGATCGAGCAGCTCTCGCGCTACGAGAAGAACCCGGCGCTGCGCCGCGAGGCGCGGGACCAGCTCGCCGCCGCTCGCGAGCAGCTCCAGCGCGCCCTCGACGATCCCAAGCAAGCCGCCGCCTCGCTGTCGCGAGCCGAGCAGGCCCTGCGCGAGCTGGCCAAGCAGGCCCGCCGCGAGGGGCTGTTCGACCAGCAGCAGATGGAGACGATGAGCAACGACGAGCTCACGCAGTCGATGAGCCAGGCCATGGAGCAGGGCGAGCACGACACTGCGGCCGAGCTCGGCGAGGAGCTGGCGCGGCGCATGGAGAACGGCACCGACAGCGATCTACGCCGGCTCTCCGAGGCCTTCCGCAAGCACTTTCCCCCCACCACCAGCCCGCGCCGCGATCCGGCCGAGACCGGCGAGTCCGGCGAGGGCAAGGAAGGCGAGGGCAAGGAGGGCGAGGGCAAGGAAGGCGAAGGCAAGGAAGGCGAAGGCAAGGAGGGCGAGGGCAAGCGCGAGACCGCCGAGGAGCGACGCGAGCGCTGGCGCAAGGCCCTCGAGGAGATGGCCGAGGACATGGAGCGCGGCGAGTCCGGCCTGTCCTCGTCCGAGATGCGCAAGCTCTCCGAGGAGCTGGGCGAGGAGGCCGACCGCGGCAACGGCAGCCTGAGCGAGGAGCTCGACGAGACCCTCGGCGAGGTGCGAGGCGCCCGTCGGCGCCACCTCGACGAGCTCGGCCGCCAGCGCGAGGGCAAGGGCCCCGGCGAGGGCAAGGGCCCCGGCGAGGGCAAGGGCCCCGGCGAGGGCAAGGGCCCCGGCGAAGGCAAGGGTCCCGGCGAGGGCAAGGGCTCCGGCGAGGGCAAGGGCGGCCCCGGCGAGGGCAAGGGCATGGGAGAGGGAGACGGCGACGATCCCAGCGGCAAGCCCGGCCCCGGCGGCGGCAAGGGCCGGCGTCGCTACGGCTTCCTGCCCCCCGGCTCGATCGCTCCCGGCGAGCGCGTCGACGTCCCGTCCGGCGGGCCGCCCAAGGGAGCGGTGCGCATCATCCAGCGGGCCGCCCAGGGCCCCGGTCGCCAGACCGAGGAGTACCGCGACATCCACCACGAGTACTCGGCCGTGGCCGAGGCCGCCGTGCGTCGCGAGGAGATCCCGCTGACGCGCCGCGACTACATCCGTGACTACTTCCAGGCCGTGAGGCCCCAGTAGGGCTCGTTCCCGCTGTATGGTTCGGCCTGCGCACCCCGAAGAACGCACGCTCGCATGAAGACCGTGATCCCCTCCCAGACCCCGGCCCAGCCTCCCATGGGCCAGCCGATGCCCGCCGGCGCCATGCCGATCACCGAGCAGCGCCTCGTCCAGGCCCAGGAGGCCCTCGGGTCCCTCAAGGCCGAGATCGAGCGACGCCTCTACGGCCAGAGCGCCCTGGTGGTGCAGGCGATCATCGGCCTGCTCGCCCGCGGCAACGTGCTGATCGAGGGGCAGCCCGGCCTGGGCAAGACCCTGCTGGTCCGCGTGATGTCGGAGGCGCTGCACCTGGACTTCTCGCGCATCCAGTTCACCCCCGACCTCATGCCGGCCGACATCACCGGCTCACAGAGCCTGGTGCACGACGAGCACGGCCGCGCCAGCCTCGAGTTCCGCCCGGGCCCGGTGTTCGCCAACATCGTGCTCGCCGACGAGATCAACCGCGCCACGCCCAAGACCCAGTCGGCGCTGCTCGAGGCCATGCAGGAGCAGTCGGTCACCGTGGGAGGCGGCCGGCGTCCCCTGCCCGCGCCCTTCATGGTGATCGCCACCCAGAACCCGATCGAGATGGAGGGCACCTACCCGCTGCCCGAGGCCCAGCTCGACCGCTTCCTGCTCAAGCTCGAGGTGGCCTTCCCCTCGTTCGAGACCCTGCGGGACATCGGCCTGCACACCACCGGCAAGGACGAGACCACCACCAACCGGATCATGGAGAAGGCCACGCTGGTCTCGCTGCAGGAGCTGGTCCGCGAGATCGCGGTGGCCCCCCACGTGGCCGAGCACGCGGCGCGCCTGACCATGGCCACCCACCCCGACGCCCCCGACGCCCCCGAGCCGATCCGCAAGTACGTGCGCTACGGGGCCAGCCCCCGCGCCATGCAGGCGCTCATCCTGGCCGGCCGCGCTCACGCGCTGCTGTGCGGGCGGGCGTGGATGAGCGAGGAGGACATCCACCAGGTGGCCCACCCCGTACTGCGCCACCGCATGATCCCCAGCTTCGACGCCAAGCTGGAGAACGTGACCAACAACGACCTGGTCGATCAGCTCCTCGCCACCGCGGCCCAGCACGTGCGCCCCACCGGCTGAGCCCCCCTCCCCGCATGCTCGTCGATCGCAGCAACCTCTCGCGCTTCGCCAGCCTGCGCCTGGCCACCCCCGGGGCCGCCACCGCGCTGCAGCAGGGCGATCGCCGCTCGCCCTTCCGGGGCCGCGGGGTGGAGTTCGCCGACTACCGCCCCTACGACCCGGGCGACGACGTGCGCCTGGTGGACTGGAACGTGTACCTGCGCCTGGGCCTCGCGGTGGTGCGGCAGTTCAACGAGGAGCGCAGCCTGGCCATGAAGGTCTGCGTGGACGTCAGCGAGTCGATGGCCTTCGGCGAGCCCCGCAAGGCCGACCACGCCGCCCAGCTCGCGGCCGCGCTCTCGCTGATCTCGCTCACCCACCGCGACCCGGTGGGTCTGTGCTTCTACGGCGGCGAGCGCCAGCTCGCCCAGACCAAGGCCTCCAACCTCGACGGCCTCGCCGAGATCCTCCACGTGATCGATCGCGTGGAGCCGGGCGGCCACGGCGATCCCTACGCGCAGATCGTCCGCCAGCTCGGCCAGGGCCGGGCCGACCGCATCGTGCTCATCACCGATCTGCTGCTCGAGGACGAGCCCCGTGACGCGCTGCTGCGGCTCATCGCCGCCAGCAGCCGCTACCCGGTGGTGCTGCACGTGCTGTCCGAGGACGAGCTCGAGCCCGACTTCTCCGACGTGGCCAAGATCGTCGACGCCGAGACCGGCGAGGGCTTCGTGATCCGCGACGACTCCACCGCCCAGCGCGACTACCAGAGCGGGCTCGACACCTGGCTGTCGGGGGTGGAGCAGCGCTGCCGCGGCCTGGGCATCCGCTACGTCCCCGCCTTCACCCGCGTGGAGGTGCCCGACCTGCTCAACAACGAGATGCGACGCGCCCACATCGTGGAGCACGCGTTCGGAGGCGCATGAACCTGGCGCAACCATGGGCGCTGGCCCTGGCCGCCCTGGCCCTGCCCGTCGTCGCCGCGTACTTCCACCAGCGACGCAAGACCCCGCTGCGGGTGCCCAGCGCCATGCTGTTCCGGGTGATCGCGGGGCAGACCAGCCCGCGCAGCCGCTCGATGGCCCGCCCGCGGCACCTGCTGTCGCTGCTGCTGGTGCTGCTGGCCCTGGCCGGGCTGGTGGCCGCGCTGGTCGATCTGCAGCGCGACGAGGAGCAGCCGCGCAACTACATCGTGGTGCTCGACACCTCGGCCTCGATGGGCGCCACCGCCATCGGTGACGACCGCACCCGGCTCGAGGACGCGATCGAGCGGCTCGAGGACGCGGTGGGCCGCCTGGGTCAGCAGGATCGGGTCGCGCTCATCACCGCCGCCGATCGGGCCATCGTGCGGGTGGGCCTGAGCGAGGATCACCCGCGGGTGCTCGAGGTGGCCCGCGAGCAGGTGCCCGCCGGCACCAGCGAGGGGGCCCCCGCCGCGCTGCGCATCGCGGACGCGATGTGCCGGGCCAACGAGCACGCGGCCGTGGTGCTGCTCAGCGACGGCGTGGGCGTGTCGGCCCCGTCGACCGAGTGCCCCATCGAGCACGTCCCCATCGGCCGCATCGGCCCCAACGTGGGCATCAGCGCCCTGAGCGTGCGCGAGGCCGATGCGCTGGGCCTGGCCGAGGTGTACCTCGCGGTGGCCTCCGACCTCGACGAGGCCAAGGAGATCGAGGTCGAGCTGCTGCTCGACGACGAGCTCGCCGAGGTGGTGCCCCTCGACCTCCCCGCCGCGGGCGAGGCCAAGCGGCTGCTGCGGATCCCGCTGCCCCCCGGCCGCCGCCTCACCGCCAAGCTCCGCGACGTGGGCAGCGACGTGCTCGCCGCCGACGACGTGGCCTGGGCCCCGCGCCGCCTGGGCAACCGGGTGCGGGCCCTGCTGGTCACCGACTCGCGGCTGAGCTTCACCGCCGAGGCCCTCGCCCTGCACCCGCGGGTCGACCTCAGCGTGATCGGCCCCAACGACGAGACCCCCGCCGAGTCCTTCGACCTGGTGGTGCTCGAGGCCGAGCGCTCCGCCGCCGCCCTGCCCCCCACCACCCACGTGGTGGCCATGGGCGTGCCCGCGGGCGAGCTGGGCATGGTCGCCAAGACGGCGGAGGTGGAGAACCCCGAGATCGTCCGCTGGAGCTTCGACGATCCGCTGTTCCGCTTCGTGAGCTTCGACGAGGTCCAGGTGCCGCGCGCCACCATCTTCGAGGTGGGCGAGGGCCAGACCGCGATCATCGACAGCGATCAGGGCCCGGTGGCGGTGGCCGGTGCCTCGGAGGGTCGGCAGGTCGTGGCCTTCGGCTTCCTGCCCCACGAGTCCGACTTCGTGCTGCGCGTGGGCTTCGTCAACCTCATGGCCAACCTCGTGGAGTGGGCAGCCCCGCCCCTGGCCACCGACGGCGAGGGGGCCGAGTCCTTCGCCCTGCCCGCGATCGAGTCCCACATCGATCCGCCGCCGCAGATCTCGGGCACCACGCGGGGCGAGTTCACCGGCCCGGTGCGCACCCGCATGGCGGCGTGGCGGCTGCTGGCGTGGCTCGCCATCGCCCTGCTCGCCATCGAGTGGCTGCTGCCCGCCGCGGCGTTCGTGGTGGGCCGCGCGTGGACCCGCCTGCGGGGTCGAGTGCCACGACGCCGCGGGAGGAGGGCCGCATGACTGAGCTGCTCCATCAATGGTTCTACGCCCCGCAGTGGCTGTGGCTGATCCCCGCCCTGCTGCCCCTGCTGCTGTGGGACTCGATCCGCAGCTGGGGCACCACGCGGGTGAGCCGGCGGATCGTCAGCGCCGTGGTGCGCCTGCTGATCCTGGCCGCGCTCGCCACCGCCCTCGCCGATCCTCGCTGGCACCGCAACGACCGGGTGGCCCACGTGATCATGGTGGTCGATCGCTCGGCCTCGATCCCCGACGACGCCCTGGCCGGCGCCATGGCGCGCATCGACGAGCTGCGGGCCGAGCTCGGCGAGGACGTGCGGGTGGGCCTGGTGGTGTTCGACGACGATCCCGAGGTCGCGGTGTTCCCCGGCGATCCCTGGACCCCGCCCGATCCGCTGCGCTCCGAGCCGGTCGAGGTCAGCGACATCGACGAGGCCCTGCAGCTGGCGCTGGGCCTGATCCCGGCCGACGAGGGCGGCGAGATCGTGCTGTTCTCCGACGGCCGCGCCACCGCGGGGGCCGGCAGCGCGGGCCTGTCCATCGCCGAGGAGCGCGGGATCCCGGTCAACACCGTGCCGCTCTACCCCCATCGCGCCGATCCGGCCGTGACCGCGGTCGCCCTCGACCAGCGCGACACCCGGCCCGGCGCCACGGTGGAGGGGCACGTGGAGATCGACGGCGCGGCCGAGGCCAGCGCCGGCACCGTGGAGATCCGGCTGGGCGGCGAGGTGATCGCCACCCAGCGCGTGGAGATCGGAGCCGAGCAGACGGTGGAGGTCCCCTTCTCGCACCAGCTCGACTCGCGGGCCGAGCCCGGCACCACCACCGTCGAGGCCACCTTCGTGCCCGACGACGCGAGCACCGACGCCGACCCGGCCAACAACCAGGGCGCCGCCACCCTGGTGGTGGGGGAGCCGCCCAAGGTCCGCATGATCGCCGGCTCCGAGCCCGACGCCGAGTCGCTGGCCAAGGCCCTGCGGGCCGAGCGGATGGACGTGGAGGTGGTCGTGGTCGAGGAGCTCACCAAGGAGCACGCCGACTTCAGCGGCGTGGACCTGGTGGTGCTGGCCAACGCCCCCGCCGCGCTCGGGCCCGGCGGCAAGGCGATGGACAAGGACCTCATCGACAGCCTCGGGCGCTACGTGGATGCGGGCGGCGGCCTCGTCGTGCTCGGCGGTCCCATGGCCTACGACATGGGCGGCTACGCCTACACCGACCTGGCGCGCGTGCTGCCGGTGAGCCTCGACCAGGTCGACCCCGAGATCGAGTCCGCCGCCACCATCGTGATCATCCTCGACAAGTCGGGGAGCATGGGCGCCTACGCGGGGCTCTCCAAGACCAAGATGGAGCTCGCCGACGAGGGTGCGGCCGCCTCGGTCCGCCTGCTCCGCCCCTTCGATCGCGTGGCCGTGATGTCGGTGACCGAGGAGGTCTTCTGGGAGGTGGAGCTGCAGCCGGTCCACAACCCCAAGGCCATCGAGCGCAAGATCCTCAGCATCCGGGCGGGCGGCGGCGGCATCTTCGTCTACACCAGCCTCGAGGCGGCGCGCGACATCATGAAGCGGGCCGACACCCCGCTGCGCCACGTGATCCTGTTCTCCGACGCCGCCGACTCCGAGGAGCAGATCAAGGGCGTGGCCTTCGGGCGCTACGGCACCGGCCCCACCTGCGAGTCGATCGCCCAGGAGATGCGTGACGACGGCATCACCACCTCGGTGATCGGCATCGGCGAGGAGTACGACTCCGACACCCAGTTCCTCAAGGACCTCGCCAAGGCGGGCGGCGGGCGCTTCTACCTCACCAACGACGCGGCCAAGCTGCGCGGGCTGTTCGTGGAGGAGACCGAGCGCCTGGTCGACACCTCGCTACACGAGGCCAAGTTCCGCCCCACCGTGATGAGCAGCCACCCCGCGATCGCCGGCATCACCTACGAGTCGGGGCCGCAGCTGCGCGGCTACCAGGAGATGGAGGCCCGCAGCACGGCGCAGGTGGTGCTCGCGGGGCCCAACGGCGATCCGCTGCTGACCACCTGGCGCTACGGCCTGGGCCAGGTGGCCGCGTGGGCCAGCGACTCGGGGCCGCGCTGGTCCGAGGACTGGCTGACCTGGGACGGCTACGGCAAGCAGTGGACGCAGCTCGCTCGCTGGGCCCTGCGCAGCCGCGAGGGCGACGAGACGGCCATCGAGGTCGACTTCGCGGGCGGGCGGGCGGAGGTCCGCGTGGCTCGCCGCGGCAAGGACGGGCTCACCATCGACGAGGGCGGCCTGCGGGCCAAGATCGACGACGGCACCGACGTGAGCGAGGTGGCCCTGCGCTCGGGCGAGCCCGGCCTGTGGACCTCGCAGGTGCGCACCCGCTCCGATCGCACCTACCGGGTGCAGGTGCTCGACGACAAGGGCAAGGTGCTGGCCGAGGACACCTTCGCCCCGCCGCCCTCGCCCGAGCGACGGCACCGCACGATCGATGGCGCATGGCTCGACGGCATGGCGTCGAGGACCGGAGGCCAGCGCGAGCCCCAGGTGCTCAGCCCCAAGGCCAGCGCCAGCGTGACCACCCACGTGGAGCGGCTGTGGCCATGGCTGGTGATCCTCGCGCTGGCGCTCCTGCCCCTCGACGCGTTCTTGCGTCGTCCGGGCCGCGTGGTGTGACGAGCCCGCGGGCCGCACGCAGACTCTGCGCAGACCACCCGAGCGCGGGGGCACTACGGTCCCCGCATGGGCAAGGCTCCCTCCGTCCTCATCATCGGCGCCGACATCTCGGGCCTGTCGGCCGGCGTCCATGCTCGCGGGCTCCCTGCCCGCGCTCAGTCGTCGAGCAGGCGCGTGCGCAGATCGTGGGCGTCGAGCACCACCCGCTGCCTTCGCGTGCGGCGGGTGGCGCCCTGCTGCGCACGCTCGAGGATCTGCTCGAGCAGCGCCTCGGTCTCGGCGGGGAGCGGATCGAGCTCCACGCCCATGCCGAACGCGGGCGCCCCGGTGTGCCGCACCACGCGGCCGGTGTGCACGAAGAGCACGGGCTCGTCGGGGAAGACCACGAAGCGCAGCTCGATGCGGGAGCCCACGGGCAAGGGCACCGCGTTGACCACGAGGGCCCCGTGCCGCGACAGATTCTCCACCGGAGTGGTCGTGCGCGGGTCCGACTCGGCGAAGCTGGTGCTCACCGGCACCCGCGGGGCTCTGCGACGCTCCTGACTCACGACGAGGGCGCTCCCGGATCCAGGGTAGCCCGCCTCACCCGGCCGCGACCACCCCACGGATCCAGCCGTCGATCACCGCCACCACCTCCTGCGGCGCCCGGGCCCAGCGGAAGTGGGCCTTGCCCTCGCCCGGGCGGCTGGGGGCCACGCGGGCCAGGCGGACGTCGGCGTGCGGCATCTTGGCGGTGAGCTGGGCCATGGAGCGGGGCGGGGCCATCTCGTCGCCCTCGATGGTGATCCCCAGCGTGGGCCGGCGCTGCTCCACCGCGGCCGTGTCCCAGTCGCGCCCGGGCCCGGCGAGCCGGTAGTGTCCGGTCGAGGCGCAGGACGACCAGTCGTGCATCAGCGTCCGGGCCTCGCGCTCGCCCCCGAAGCCGAACAGGCGACCGGGGAACCAACCCAGCGCCGACGACACCGCGGGGAACAGCAGACCCGCCAGCCGCACGTAGCGACGCATCGAGCCCTCCCAATTGCGGTACCAGACCGCCCCGCCGGCCACCAGCACCAGGCCGCGGACCTCGGGCGGGAGGTTGGCTCCCGCCAGCACGCTCACCTGGGCGCCCAGGCTGTGGCCGCCCACCAGCAGCGGCACGCCCTCGAAGCACGCGCGAGCGGCCTCGATCGCAGCGGGGAGCTCGAGCTCGACGAGCTCGCGGTAGCCGAAGTCCACGCTCCGGCTGGGACGCACGCTGCTGCTGCCCACCCCGCGGACCTCGGCCAGGGCCACCGCGTGCCCGGCCTCGGCCAGCGCGCGGGCGAAGGGCTCGTAGTAGCCGGCCTCGATCCCCAGGCCGCAGGTGAACACCAGCACCGAGCACGGCGCCGCGGGAGCGACGATGGAGAGCTCGCTGGTGACGCCATCGGCGGCGGTGACGGGAGCTCGGCGGATCTCGATGCTCATGGGCTCGCCGTGGTGTACCGCCGCCTCGCGAGCGCGACCAGGACCACGGCGATCAGCGAGGCTCGCGGCGGCCCGGCGCCTCGCCGAGCGCATGCACGATGGCCGCGACCGTCCGCTCCACCTGCGACCAGGTCGCGGCCCCGTCGGCGCCGGCGGCGAGCAGCACCGCCTCGATCGTGGCCGACGAGACCAGGCACGGAGGGCGTCGGCGCAGCAGCAGCTCGCGCACCGCCGCGAGGGGCTCGGCCACCACCGAGGCGTCACCGCTCGCCGGCGCGCTGTGGGTCCGCAGGGAAGCGATCGCGTCGCCCCGCAGCCGAGCCGCGTCGATCCCCACCCATGCCGGCCGCGAGGGCGGAGCGCCGACCACCGGGTGCTCCCGCTCCCGCTCGCCCGCCCGCCGGGGCCGCGGCGCGGCCTCCCGCCCTTCCACCCCCTCGCCGTCCTCGGCCTGCAGCCCGGCCACGTAGCTCTCGTAGGTGTCGTTGGCGATCACCGTGAGCACGTCGACCTGCGGGTCGAGCACCCGTCGCCCCCGCTGATCCACCGCCAGCCGCACGCCCCGGCCGATCTCCTGGCGCTTGCGCACCGCGGAGCGCGACGACGCCAGCGTGCAGATCTGGAAGACGTTGGGGTTGTCCCAGCCCTCGCGCAGGGCCGAGTGCGACACCACGAAGCCCACCGGCTCCTCGAGCGACAGCAGCCGCTCCTTGTCCCGCATGATGAGCACGTAGGCCTCCTCGTCGGCCGCGCTGCGCCCGGTCCTCGAGTCCACCGCCCGGCGACGGCCCCCCCGGCTGCGCTCGGCGAAGTAGGCCGCGCACACTTGCTCGGGGCTCCGCCCCGCCGACCACCGGTGCCGCGGCCCGTGCTCCTCGAAGGCCCGCCGAAACAGCCGGCGCACCAGGCCGTCGTCGTCGATCCAGTCGTCCACCCGCTCCACCAGCAGCAGCGAGAGCACCTTGATCCCCCGCGGCGCCAGCTCGTCCTGTCGACGCAGGTGGTGACGCACCGTGGCGTCGAGCTGCGCGGCCACGCGGGCGGCTCGATCGTCGATCCCCGCCGCGGACGCGTCGATCTCGATGCGCTTGACCAGCCCCTGCTCGAAGGCCTGGCGCGGGGTGAGGCGATGCACCAGCGCATGCCGGCTGCGGTGGGTGGCCGAGTAGCGCAGCACCAGCAGCGGCGCGAGCTCGGCCAGCGCCGCGCGGCTGAGCTCGCTCTCCATGCGCTGGGGCTCGTCGAGCACCACCACCGGTCGCACCGCCCGCAGTAGCGTCAGCGGTGCCTCGCCCCCGAAGCCGTCGTGGGCCTGGCGCATGCGATTGCTCGCCTTGTTGAAGGCGTCGAGGGTGAGCACCATCAGCTCCACCCTCGACGAGCGCACGAAGCTCCGCAGCCGCCCCAGCCGGGCCCCGTCGTAGGCGAAGAACGCGTAGTCGAGCCCGGGCAGCAGCGCGGCGAAGTGCTCCCGGGTGATCCGCAGGGTCTTGAGCACGCCCTCGCGGATCGCCACCGAGGGCACCACCACCACCAGCTTGCGCAGGCCGTGCCGCCGCGCCAGCTCGAGCAGCGTCCGCAGGTACACGTAGGTCTTGCCGGTGCCGGTCTCCATCTCCACCGACAGCTGCGGGCAGGGCTCGAGCGGGGTGCGGGGCAGGCCCGCGGCGTCCTGCACCGCGTGGAGATCGGCGAGCAGGCGCTCGGGCGCCACCCGCAGCAGGTTGGCCACCACCCCGTGCTCGCGCCCAGCCGCCAGCGCCTCGGCCAGCGGCACGAAGGGCTGGCCGCGCAGCCCCCCCAGCACGGCATCGATGGCGGCGCGCTGGTGATGCAGGTCGGGATCGAAGCACAGCTTCACAGCAGCGACAGCGGGTGGCGACGCACCAGGTTGAAGGCGAGCTCGTCGTCGAGGGCATCGGCCCGGCACACGATGCCCAGCTCGGGCGGCAGCGCGTCCCAGCCCAGCTGATCGCGGATCGACGACGCGGGCTCCAGGCACACCAGCAGGCGGCGCCCGTCGTGGTGGAGCTGCCAGGTGCGAGGGCCCAGGGTCTCCACCGCGGCCGACAGGGGCAGGCCCGCGGCCAGGGCCGGCCCCCAGGGATCGTCGGGAGCGAGCGCCGGGGTCGGCCGCGGCTCGAGCCGAAAGCACCGCAGCCCGCGTCCCTTCGGCATCACCGCCTCGACCCGCCGGCGGCACACGTCGGCGATGGTCTGCGCCCCCAGGGCCCGCGCCTCGGCCTCGGGCGGCAGGGGCTCGGGGAGCTGCACCAGCACGAAGCGCCGCGCGGGCTCCGAGGGCGTGCACGCATCGAGGCGGACCACCGCCTCGGCCGTGGTCCCCGAGCCCGCGAAGAAGTCCAGCACCAGCCCGCCGGGATCGCTGCCGAGCCGGAGGCAGCGCTCCACCAGCTCCACCGGCTTGGGGTGATCGAAGGCGGCGATCCCCAGGTGCTCGCGCAGGGTGCGGGTGCCCTGCTCCGATCGCAGCTCGGGCTCGTCCCACAGCGAGCGGGCCTTGGTGGTCTCGGCCCGGTGCTTCTCGTACACGTTGAACACGCCGTCGCGACGCCGCCGGGCCACCACCTCGCTGCGCTCGACGTCGTCGCCGATCGCCGCGCCCAGCCGCGGCCTCCCCCAGCGCCACACGCTGGGCGCCCCCTCGCGGTTGCGCGGCTCCACCGGCACCCAGCCGTCGCGCTCCTCCAGCCCCACCGGGCACAGGCCATCCGCGTCGGCGCGCTGGGGATCCACCCAGATCGGGTAGAAGAGGTTGGGCCGGTTGGCGGGCGAGAAGCGGGGGTTGCGGTTGCGGAGCTCGCGGAGCTCGAAGGGCCCGCGGCCGTCGCGATGGCGGGGCGCGGGGCCCTGGCGCGGCAGCGGCCGCACCGGCGCGTCGGGGCTGCGGCCGTAGCACAGCAGGTACTCGTGGGTGGTGGCGATCCGCAGGTAGTCCCGCCCGCCGCGGTTGCCCACCACCACGATCTGCGACACGAAGCACTCGGGCCCGAAGATCTCGTCGAGCAGCACCCGCAGGTGGTGCACCTCGTGGTCGTCGATGCTCACGAACAGCAGGCCGTCGTCGTGCAATAGCTCGTGGGCCACCCGCAGCCGCGGCTCCATCATGGCCAGCCAGCTCGAGTGGAAGCGCCCGTGGCTCTCGGGGTTGGCCACCAACCGCGCGCCCTCCTCGTCGAGCTGAGCGCTGCGCCGGCCGTAGCTCGCCGCCCCCTCGGCGAAGCGATCGCGATACACGAAGTCGTGGCCGGTGTTGTAGGGAGGATCGATGTAGATGCACTGCACCATGCCCGCGTAGGCACCTCGCATCAGCCGGAGCGCCTCGAGGTTGTCGCCCTCGATCAGCACGTCGTGCGCGTCGTCGAAGCCGGGGTCGTCGCTCGCGCTCGCCCGCACCAGCCGGGCCCCGGGCTCGCCGTGCGCCAGCTGCAGGGCGTCGGCCTTGCCAGGGTAGCGCAGCCCGAAGCGCTCATCGTCCATCCGCGTCCGCTCCCACCGCCCGGGCCTCGCGTCCGTCGAGACCCAGCCGCACCCGCATGCGCCCGCCCGGCACCACCTGCTCGGCGGGCAGCCGCACCCGCAGGAAGTCGTCGGTGAGCGCCCCGTAGCCGCCCTCGCGATCGGGCCTGCGATGCACCACCACGTCGGCGATCCTCCCCGCCGCCGCCTCGCGCCGCGCCGCGACCATCGCCTCCGACAGCTCCCGCAGCACCGCGCCTCGCCGCGCCCGCTCGCGCTCGGGCACCGCGTCGGGCATGGTGGCCGCCGCGGTGCCCTGGCGCGCCGAGAACGGGAACACGTGCAGGTAGGCCAGCGGCAGCCGGCGCAGCAGCGCCTCGCTGCGCCGAAACGCCGCCTCGTCCTCGCCGGGGAAGCCCACGATCACGTCGGTGCCGATCGCGATCCCGGGTACCCGCGCCGCGGCCCGCTCCACCGTCTCGCCGAAGGTGGCCGCCGTGTGCCCGCGTCGCATGCGGCGGAGCACACCGTCGTCCCCCGCCTGCACGGGCAGGTGCAGGTGGCGGCAGATCGACCCGGGGTGCTCGGCCATCAGCGTCAGCAACTCGTCGTCGATCTCCTGCGGATCGATCGAGCTCAGCCGCAGCCGCGAGGGGCCCAGCTGGGGCAGCAGCGCCCGCACCAGCTCGGGCAGGCGCCGGCGCGGCCGCAGGTCTCGACCGTAGGTGCCCAGGTGCACCCCGGTGAGCACCAGCTCGGGGATCCCGGCCGCCACGATCCGCCCGGCCTGCGCCACCACCTCGTCGATCGCGAGGCTGCGCGACGGCCCTCGCACCTGCGGCACGATGCAGAAGGCACAGCGGTAGTTGCAGCCGTCCTGCACCTTGAGCAGCGCCCGCGAGCGCCGGGGCACCACCGCGGGAGCCAGCGGCGTGAAGGGCATGCGACGGGTGAGCGCCGTCACCGAGACCAGCGGCGGGCCCTCGCCGGGCCCCAGGCGTCGCAGCAGCTCGGTGATCCCCCCCTTGTCGGCGTTGCCGAGCACCGCCCGCACCCCGGGCAGCGACGCCGCCCGCTCGGGCTCGGCGTCCACGTGGCAGCCGGTGAGCACGATCGACAGCTCGGGGTTGCTCCGCCGTGCCCGGCGAACGGCCCGGCGCGCGTCGGCGTCGGCCGCATGGGTCACGGTGCAGGTGTTGAGCAGGTACACGTCGGCCTGCCCCGGGTCTTCGACCAGGGTGTGGCCCTCTCGCTCGAGGGCCTCGGCCATCGCATCGGACTCGAAGCGGTTGAGCCGGCAGCCGTGCGTGTCGATCGCCACCCGCACGCCCGAAGGCTTAGCAACCCCACCTCGCGGGGGGAAGGGCCGCCGCCGCGCCCGGCTCTCCGCGCCGACCTTGGGCCGCTGGCCGATCCGCGCGATCCTGGGTGCCGTGCCGCCGCGTCGCGACCTCGGAGGGCTCGCCCTCATGCTCGGAGCGGTGAGCTGCCTCGTGCTGATGTCGGCGCTGGTCAAGCTGGCCCGCGAGGCCGGCATGGGCACGCCCGAGCTGATGGTGTGGAGGATGGCGCCCGGCATCCCCCTGATCGCGCTGTGGATGCGACGACGCGGGATCGCCTGGTGGCCGCGACGCTCGGGGCCGGTGCTGCTGCGCTCGCTGTGCGGGGGCCTGGCCATGGCGCTGTACTTCTGGGCCCTCGAGGCGCTCTCGCTGCTGCAGTACTCGGTGATCGTCCTCAGCCAGCCGGTGCTGGTCGCCGCGCTCGCCGTGCCCCTGCTCGACGAGCGGCTGCGCGGCTCGGCGCTGGCGGCCCTGCCCGTGGCCCTGGCCGGCGCCGCGCTGGTGGTCCTGCCCGATGCGCTGGTGTGGCACGGCGACCCCTCGGCGCTCGCCGGCGTCCCGTTGCTCGCGGGCCTCGCCGCGCTGGGCTCGGCCCTCGGCTCCGCGCTCGCCCACACCTTCGTGCGCCGCGCCACCGGCCCTCGCGACTCCCGGGGCCGCCCGCCCGACGCCCCCGAGACGGTGGTGCTGGCCTTCTCCGTGGTGGTGGTCGGCGGCGCCTTGCTGGTCGGGCTCGCCCGGGGCGAGCTCCGCGGCCTGCCGCCCTCGCTGCCCCCCGCGCGGGCGCTCGCGATCCTGCTGCCGATGGCCCTGGTGGGCATGACCGGCCAGCTCCTGCTCTCGGCCGCCTACGCCCACGCCGACGCGCCCCGTACCGCCATCGTGGGCTACGCCCGCATTCCCCTGGGCCTGCTCGCCGACGCGCTGCTGTGGGGAGCGGTCGCCGAGTCCTCGAGCCTGCTGGGAGCGCTGCTCGTGTTCGCGGCGGGCTGGCTGCTGATCCGCGAGCGACGATCGCCGCGAGCCCCTCTCGAGGGCCCGAGCCCACCGCAGCGATGATGCCGACCCGCGGGCGCTCACCCGCGCTCGCGCCCGCGCCAGGCCACCGCGAACGCGACCACGAAGGGCATCACCCGCTCCCATGCCCCGCCCGCCAGCGCGGGGATCGAGTACGCGAGCACGCTCAGCCCGAAGCCCAGCCCGATCGCGACCAGCCGCGCCCGCGCTCGCACGGGGCCGCCGAGCACCAGCACCAGCAGCAGCGGACCGAAGGCCGCCCCCATCGCGGTCCAGGCGAAGAGCACCCGCGAGAAGATCTCCTGGCTGCCCCACAGCGCCAGGCCCACCGCCACCGCGCTCAGCCCCAGCACCACCGCCCGAGTGCGCCCAAGCGGCACGCCCCCCGGTCGATCGTCGGCGCGCAGATCGTGGGCCACCGACGACGCCGCCACCAGGAGCTGGCTGTCGGCCGTGGACATCACCGCCGAGAGCACCGCCGCGATCATCACCCCCGCCACCACCGGCGGCAGCAGCTCGCGGGTGGTCTGCAAGAAGGCCACCTCCTTGTCGGCGAGCTCGGGCAGCAGCACCCGCGCGCACCAGCCCACCACGAGCATGCCGCTGTACATCACCAGGCCCCACGTGATCGCGATGGTCCGCGCGCGTCGGATCGACGCCTCGTCGCGCACGGCCATGAAGCGGTTGACCACGTGGGGCTGCCCCGGATAGCCCAGCCCGATCCCCAGCAGCCCCAGCACGAAGCCCACCGCGGCCGCGGGGGCCCGCCCGCCCACCAGGCTGCCGTAGCCCGCCACCTCCACCGTCGACAGGGCGTCGAGCAGGGCCCCGGGCCCGCCCACCTCCACCAGCGCCGCCACGGGCACGATCACGGCGGCGCCCGCCATCACCAGGCCCTGCAGGGTGTCGGTGATGCTCACCGCCCAGAAGCCACCGAGCAGGGTGTAGAGCACGATGATGCCGCCGCCCAGCAGCACCGCGGCGGGCATCGACATGGCGAAGGTCTGGTGGAAGGTCTTGCCCGCGCCCTGGAACTGCGCCGCCACGTAGGCGAGCAGCGAGACCAGCACGATCGCGGTGCACAGCCGGCGGATCGCGGTCGAGCCCGGCGTGCCCGGGGGCCCCGCGAGCACGTCGGTGACGGTGAGCGAGCCCTCGGCGAGGCTCATCCGCCGCAGCCGTGGCGCCAGCAGGGTCCAGTTGACGAGGAAGCCACCCACGCAGGCGGGCAGGATCCACAGCGCGCCCAGCCCCCAGGCGTAGGCGGCCCCGCTCACGCCCAGCAGCGTCCAGGCCGACGACGACGAGGCCGAGGCCGAGATCGCGGCCACCCAGGGCCCCAGCCCGCGGCCGCCGAGGAAGAAGTCGGCCGCATCCTTGGTGCGCCGGTTGGTCAGCACCCCGATCGCGACCAGCGCGAGCTTGTAGGCCACCAGGGTGATCGCGATGGCGAGCGTCTCGGACACGTCTCGTCGCGATGGTAGCAGCCGAGGGCCCCCGGCCGCGCTCGCGCTGCTACGCTGGCCGCACCATGTCCGTGCTCCGCTCGCTCGTGCTCGCGTCGGCGTGCCTGCTGGCCTCGGCGTGCCAGGGCAACACCATCGACCTCGAGACCGACTCGATGGCCCCGGGCTCCACCGGTGACCCGAGCGGCCAGGGCGACGAGACGACCACCGGCCGGACCTCGGTCGCCACCACCTCCACCACGCGCGAGACGGTGGGCGAGACCGGCGACGTCACCGACGTGGATCCGGGCGAGGTGGTCAGCACGCTGCTGGCGATCGACACCGCGATCGCCCCCGGCCTGCCCTTCCAGGCGATCGTGGTCGTGGTGCGCGGCCCCACCGGGGTCACCCTCACCCTGCAGTGGCTGAGCCTCGACGTGGGCAGCACCACCGCGCCCCGCGAGCCGATCGGCGAGCCGCTCGTGTTCCCCGACCTGCTCGTCGACGAGGGCGGCGGCTTCTCGTGGGCCACGGGCGAGCTGCTCATCCCCGGTCAGGCCAACCCGATCACCGGCAGCGACGTGGTGATCGACGTGGTGGCCGAGGTGGTCCCGGAGGGCGCTCCCTACTGCGGTCGCGTTTCCGGGGACGTGCTCTCCCCCATCCAGGCGTCGCTCGACGGCTCCACCCTCGCGATGACGCAGATCGACGACCCCTCGGAGCTGCCCGTGGACTTCCCGGTGTCGTGCCCATGAGCGCGCGCCGAGCGAGCTCCTCCCGCGGGCGCCTCGGCTGGGGGCTGGCCGTGCTCGGGTGCCTGGCCTGCACCCCGGCCGCCGAGGGCGACGATGGCTCCACCGGCGGGGCCTCGACCGGCGACGAGACCAGCGAGCCCGGCACCACCCGCTCCGCCGACGACAGCACGGGAGCGCTCGAGACCGACAGCACCCGCGGCGAGGGCACGGAGGGCGGAGCCACCGACGAGAGCACGGGCGAGCCCGCCTGCCCCCCGCTGCCTGCCCCCGATCCCGCCTGGCTCGCCCCGCTGCAGCAGGACGTGGTGGCGCGGCTGTCCGGGGCCGCCGAGCTGTCGCCCGGCGTCACCCTGAGCGACCGCGCCACGGCACCCAACCGCAGCGCCGCCCGCCAGTTCCTGCTCGCGCAGTGGTCGGCGCTCGGCCTGGAGGGACAGCTCCACGCCTACTCCGAGACGGGCACCAACGTCTTCGCGGCCCTGCCCGCCACCATCGACACCGATCGCACCGTGGTGATCGGCGCCCACTTCGACTCGGTGCCCGCCAGCCCCGGGGCCAACGACAACGCGACCGGGGTGGCCATGGTGCTCTCGCTGGGCCGCTGGCTCGAGGAGCTGCCGTGCCGCGATCTCGACGTGCTGCTGGTGTGCTTCGACGAGGAGGAGCTGGGCCTGCTCGGCAGCGCGGCCTTTGCCGAGTGGCTCACCACCCAGCCGATCGAGGTGGTCTCGGTGCACACCATCGATCAGATGGGCTGGGACGCCGACGGCGATCGGGCGATCGAGCTCGAGCGCGCGGACGCGGGCCTGTTCGAGCTGTACGAGCAGGCCGAGCCCTTCGCCCCGGGCGTCACCCCGCTCGTCCCCACCAACACCGGCTTCACCGACCACGTCTCGTTCCGCGAGCTGGGCTTTGCGGCGGTGGGGCTCACCGAAGAGTACGTCTCGGGCGACACCACGCCGCACTACCACCTGCCCAGCGACACCTTCGACACCGTGGATCTCGACTACCTCGCGTCGAGCACCGCCCTGCTGCACGAGACCATCGGCCGCCTGGTGACCGCCGAGGGTTCCTAGCTCAGTCAGTCGTCGCGTCGCGATCGACGACGTCCCGGCAGCAGGGCCCGCAGCGAGGGCCGGGGCAGCCGCGGCATCTTCCACAGCGCCCCCGCGAGCTCCTTGGCCAGCATCCACGGCGTGGTGCCGCGGGCCTCCACCGCCACCCGGTGCCCCTCGGGATCCTCCATCGCCCCGCGGGCCACCGTGCGCCGGCCGTCCGAGCGGATCTCCACCACCAGCCGGGCCACCACCGGGAGGTCCTCGGCCTCGACCGCCGGCAGGGCCTCGTCCTTCGGGCCTGACGGGGGCTCCATGCGGTGGATCCTACCCCTCGTCCGTCCCTCCCGCGTGGTCGGCCTCACGCCATCTGCGCCGCATGCATCTGTTTGCGACATGCGCGCGATGATAGAGTTCGATCCCATCAATGGCCCTGGGGGCGTGCACGACGCAGTGCCCCCGATCGGGTCGGGAAATGAAGGAAGGAGGCAGAACCCTCGCATGAGACGACGTCCGAGAATCGCCAGCCTCGTGGGGCTCGGCACCGTGACGCTCGTGCTGGCTGCGTGTCAGGGTCAAGGGGCGTTCAACGCCATTCAGACGAAGCTGGCGGAGATCTCCGATCAGCAGACTCAGATCCTGCAGCGCATCGACCAGCTCGAGACGAAGCTCGAGAACATGCCGGCGGCGGCCCCCGCGGCGCGGGGCAAGCAGGCCCCCAAGGGTCCGCAGCCCGGTCGACCCGATCCCTCGGCGACCTACAAGGTCGCGGTCGGCGATGCCCAGACCAAGGGCCCGGCCGACGCGAAGATCACGGTCGTCGAGTGGTCGGACTTCCAATGACCGTACTGCCAGAGGGTCGGTCCGACTCTCAAGGAAATCCAAGACGCGTACGGTAACGACGTCCGCATCGCCTTCAAGCACAACCCGCTGGGCTTCCACCCCAACGCGATGCCAGCGGCGCTGGCCGCCGAGGCGGCGGGCAAGCAGGGCAAGTTCTGGGAGATGCACGACAAGCTCTTCGAGAACAACAAGGCCCTCAGCGAGGACAACTACGTCGCATGGGCCGGCGAGCTCGGCCTCGACGTGGAGCAGTTCAAGAAGGACATGGCCGATCCCGGCCTGAAGAAGAAGATCGAGGCGCAGCAGGCCCAGGGGATGACCCTCGGGGCGCGCGGCACCCCGGCGTTCTTCATCAACGGCCGCTTCCTGTCCGGCGCCCAGCCCTTCGCCAACTTCAAGTCCATCATCGACGAGGAGATGAAGAAGGCGGACAAGCTCATCGCTGCCGGCACGCCGAAGGCACAGGTCTACGAGAAGACGATCGAGAAGGGCAAGGACAAGGTCTGAGCCTCGGCGGGGCCCGCCGCCCCGCCCGATCGCGCCGAAGGGCCGCTTCCCCACCGGGAGCGGCCCTTCGCCATTGGGGCAGGGCGCGGCAGCTCAGCCGTCGCCGCCCGCGGCCTCGCCCGCGTCGGCTCCCCCCTCGGCGGCCGCGGCCGCGCGCAGGGCCTCGGCCTGCTCCACCGAGGCCATGCAGCGGAACCCGAAGTGGTGGAAGGGCTCGTTGAGGGGGAAGTGCGGGCGACGGAAGATGCCGGTGGCCCGGGTCGCGTCCCAGTACCACGAGCCGCCTCGCACGACCCGCATGTAGTGCTTGGGGCAGGGCTCGGCGCCGCCGCAGGGGCCCCGGGGATCGACGCCCTCGCACTCCGCCCCGCACTCCTCGTAGCTGGGGCTGTACCAGTCGATCACCCACTCCCAGGAGTTGCCCATCATGTCGTAGAGACCGTAGACGCCGGGCGGGCGCGAGCCCACGTCCCAGGGGCGCCCGGTCTCGGGCTTGCTCTTGCCCTTCTTGAGCCCGCAGCTGCGGCCCTTGTCGTCCATGATGATCGCGCGCTCGCAGGTCACCGGCTCGTTGCCCCACGAGTACACGTTGCCGTCGGGACCACGCGCGGCCTTCTCCCACTGGGCCTCGGTGGGCAGGTCCTTGCCGTGCACCTCGCAGTACTTGCGGGAGTCGTACCAGCTCACCCCCTGGATGGGCATGTTGGGGTGGTCGAAGTCGAGGTAGTTGGGCCCCGCCTTGTCGCAGCGCCGCTCCTTCTCGCAGCGCTTGTACTCGGCGTAGGTGACCTCGTTGAGATCCATATAGAAGGTCTGCAGCCACACCGTGGCCTGGGGCCGGGCGTTGGCCGGCTCCTCCTCGTCGGTCCCCCGGATGAAGGGGCCGCCGGGAATGCAGGCCATGCCGGGCGGGGGCTCGGCACAGGGGACGATGAGGGTGCCGTCGGGCAGCTTGGGGGGCTCCGGCTCGGGCTCCGGCTCCGCCGCGGCCTCGGGCTGCGCCGCGGCGGGCTCGGCCTCCGCGGGCGGCACGGACGCCACCGCTGCCTGCGGCTGGGGGTCGGGGGTCGATACCGACTCGGGGCCTCGACACGCGGTCAGGCCCCCGAGCCACAGCACCATCCATACGGTCGTCCGGCTGGTCACGTCGACCAGGGCATACACCCACCGCCCCCGCCGGCCCAAGCTCGCCCCCAAACCGCGGGGGTCCCGTAGGAACGTCGGATTCGGGGCCGCCCCACCCCGTACCCCACGAACCCCGCCCGGCCCCCCGAAGGGCGCGGTCGCGAGCCTCCCGAGGTGAACGAGGGATCACCTCCGGCGCCCCCGTCCGCGGCCGCTCGGGACGGCGGGCCCGGCCGTTTGGGGATCGTCGCCCTCGCGGGTACACTTCACCCCGGTTCCTTCAGCGACCAGCCCCCCATGGCGGACCGTTTGCCAGGATCCTCCAAGCCGGCGCGCTTGGATGCGGGTGGCCTCCGCCGCCCCGAAGAGTCCAGCGCCGACCTCGACGTTCCGAGCCTGTCCGCATCGAGCATGGAGATGTCGATCAGCGACGAAATCGGCCACATGCTCAAGGGCCGCTACGAGATCACCGACATCATCGGTGAGGGCGGCATGGGCGTGGTGTACGAGGCCTGGGACACCCAGGTCGAGCGCAAGGTGGCGATCAAGCTGGTGCGCTCCGACACCACCACCGATCGCAAGTTCATCACCCGCTTCCGTCGCGAGCTCGAGATCACCAGCCAGCTCCGGCACCCCTCCACCATCCGGGTGTTCGAGCACGGGGAGACCGACGACGGCCGCCCCTACATGGTGATGGAGCTGCTCACCGGGGAGAGCCTGGCCGATCGCCTCGAGCGCGGCCGGATCCCCGAGATGGAGGCGCTGCAGGTCGCCCGCCAGGTGGCCGAGAGCCTCAGCGAGGCGCACGAGCACGGCGTGTTCCACCGCGACCTCAAGCCCGACAACATCTTCATCGAGACCGTGGGCGTCTCGAAGGTGGTGAAGGTGCTCGACTTCGGCATCGCGGGCGGCGTGGATGCGACGCGCCTGACCCAGGCCGGCGAGGTGTTCGGCACGCCGCAGTACATGTCGCCCGAGCAGTGCAACGGCCTGCCGCTCGACCACCGCACCGACATCTACTCGCTGGCCGTGATCCTCTACGAGATGATCGAGGGCAAGCCGCCGTTCGCGGCCGAGACACCCATGGCCACGATGCTCAAGCACGTGCGCGCCAAGGTGCCGCCGCCCCGCCACGCCTCCAAGGAGACCGCGCGGATCATCCAGATGGGCCTGCGCAAGGATCGAGGCAAGCGGATCCAGACCGCGGGTCGCTTCGCCGAGCTCATCGGCTCGTGCATCGGGCACCTGCGCTCGGCCAAGGAGGGACGCGACAGCGCGTCGCAGGTCCCCACCACCACCCGCTCGGCCCTGGTCACCTCGAGCAACGTCTCCACCGGCATGCCGATCCACGTGCCGCCGGCGATGGGCCCGGCGCCGTCGGAGCAGACGGGCAAGATCATCGCCGTCGCGCTGGGCGTGGCCGCGCTGGTGCTGGTGGCCGTGATGATCTTCGGCGGCCTGGGCTCGGGCTCGGGCAACGACCGCAACACCGAGGAGACCCCGGCCGCGGACGCGGGCGGTCCCGCCGACGACGGCAGCGAGCCCGCGGCGTCCGCGGGCTCGCCCACCTACGACAGCTTCCCGAACAACCGAGCCCTGGTCCGCACCAACGTGACCGGCGCGCAGGTGCTCGTGGACGGCAAGTCGCAGTGCGAGACCCCCTGCGAGATCACGGTCCCGGTGGGCGACGGCATCACCCACGAGATCGTGCTCAAGAAGGACGGCTACATCGACGTCGTCTACAACTGGCGGCCCACCAACGTGGGCGAGCCGCTGCCGCCGCTGCCCGACATGAAGGCGCTGTAGCGGGGGCACGCCCCTGCGCTCGGCCGCCCACCGCCCGCGCGGGACGTCGATTCCCCCGTCCGGGGCCGGAGCCCGGCAGCCCTCGGGTTGCCGGGCTCGGGGGAGGCTGCCATCCTCGCGGCCAGCCATGGCCGATACCGACGAAGACTTCGCGACCCTGTTCGAGCAATCGATGTCCAAGGGGTCCGCGTCCGTGCCCCGCCCCCGCGAGCGCCGGCTGCAGGCCGGCCAGGTGGTGGAGGGCACCGTGATCGCCATCGGCGACGACACGATCTTCGTGGACGTGGGCACCAAGGCCGAGGCCCGCCTCGACCGTCACGCCATGCTCGACAAGGACGGTGCCCTCAAGGTGAAGGTGGGCGACACCATCCGCGCCACGGTCGCGCACCCCGGCGGCCGCGAGCCGCCCCAGCTCGTGGTGTCGTACGGCGGCGCCAGCCTGCGCGCGGCCGACCTCGAGCTCGCCGCCGCCAGCGGGACCCCGGTGGAGGGCGAGATCACCAAGGCGGTCAAGGCCGGGCTCGAGGTGGACGTGAGCGGGCTGCGGGCGTTCTGCCCCGCGAGCCAGGTGGAGCTGAGCTACGTGGCCGACCTCGAGGTGTACGTGGGCCAGCGGCACTTCTTCCGCGTGCTCGAGGTGCGCGATGGCGGGCGCTCGGTGGTGCTCTCGCGCAAGGCACTGCTGCTGGCCGAGCGCGAGCAGAAGGCGGCCGAGCTGGCCACCCGCATCAGCGAGGGCGCCGAGCTCGACGGCATCGTCCAGACCATCCAGCCCTACGGGGTGTTCGTGGACCTCGGCGGCCTGCAGGGCCTGGTGCACGTCAGCGAGATGGCCCACGGCCGCGTCTCCAGCCCCTCCGACATGGTCTCGGTGGGCGAGTCGGTGCGGGTCAAGGTGCTCTCGCTGGAGACCGCGGCCTCGGGCAAGCCCAAGGACATGCGGATCTCGCTGTCGATGAAGGCGCTGGTGCAGCCCTCGGCCGAAGAGGCGGCGGCCGCTGCCGCCCCGATCGACGAGGTCATCACGGCCACGGTGGTGAAGGTGGAGGGCTTCGGCGTGCTCGTGGACACGCCGGCGGGCCAGGGCCTGGTGCCCAACGCCGAGCTCGCCCTGCCGCCGGGCAGCGATCCGCGGCGGGCCTTCTCCCCGGGCGACACCCTCGAGGTGGTGCTCAAGCACCGCGACGGCAGCTCCGGCCGCCTGCGCTTCTCGGCCAAGGCGGTCGAGGAGGCGGAGGCGCGCCGCAACTACCGGCAGTTCCGCGAGGGGCAGCGCAGCGCCAGCAAGGGCGGCCTGGGCAGCCTGGGCGAGCTGCTGCAGGGGCTCCAGCTCCCCGATGCGCCGGCCCGCGCCCCCGCGAGCGCGTCCCCCTCGGCCCCGCGCTCGGGCGCAGCCGAGACCGCCCCGGCCCCCGACGCCGGTCCGCGCAAGGGTCGTCGACGCAAGGTGTGACCCAGCCCGGCATCGCGCCCAGAAACCGTCTTCTCCCCGCTCGTGTCACAACCCCCTCGACCCATGCTCCGTGAAGCCCCGCTCGCCTCGTTGCTGCTCGTCGCCTGCGCGACCACTCCCATGAAGGACGACGATCCCGCGCCCACCACCGCGGCCGTGGCCGAAGCCGCTGCCCCCGACCGGCTCCCGCCGCCCATCGACTACCCCGCGACGCGGCGCGATGCCGTCGTCGACACCCTGCACGGGGTGTCGGTGGCCGATCCCTACCGCTGGCTCGAGGACGTGGACGCCAAGGAGGTCCAGGAGTGGATGGGCGCCCAGGACGAGGTGGCGCGCGCGTACCTCGAGTCGCTGCCCAAGCGCGAAGAGCTCGAGAAGCGGCTCATCGAGCTGACCTACATCGACGCGATCTCGCCGCCCTCGCACCGGGGCAAGCGCTACTTCTACAGCCGCTCGCACGCCGACAAGGAGAAGGCCGTCTACTACTACAAGGTGGGCAAGGACGGCGAGGAGCGGGTCCTCATCGATCCCAACACCCTCAGCGAGGACGGCAGCATCAGCGTGCACGGCATGTCGGCGAGCCACGACGGCCGCTACGTGGCCTACAAGCTCAGCGAGAACAACGCCGACGCCGCCACGATGTACGTCAAGGATCTCAAGACGGGCAAGGACTCGGCGATCGACGTGATCCCGGGGGCCAAGTACGCCACCGCCTCGTGGACGCCCGACGGCAAGGGCTTCTACTACGTGGGGCTGCCCACCGATCCCTCGATCGCGCCGGCCGAGCTGCCCGGGCACGCCGAGGTCCGCTACCACCGGCTGGGCACCCACCCCGAGCAGGATCGCCAGGTCCAGCCCCCCCTGGGCGACCCCACCATGTTCCTCGGCACGAGCATCTCCGAGGACGGCCGCTGGCTGCTGCTGTACAAGGTCAAGGGCCCCACCACCGAGCTGTACTTCCAGGACCTGCGCAGCAAGAAGGGTCGCGAGCGCGGCTTCGTGCCCCTGGCCACCGGCTTCACCGCCCAGTACGCCGCCGACGCCTACGAGGACCAGCTCTACGTCACCACCAACGAGGGGGCGCCCCGCCGCCGCGTGTTCCGGGTGGATCCGGCCGAGCCCGAGCGCGAGCACTGGCGCGAGATCGTGCCCGAGCGCGAGGACGCGGTGCTGTCCTTCGCCTACGTGGTGGGCGGGCACCTGGTGACCGACTACATGGTGAACGCGCACAGCCAGCTGCAGGTGCGCGACCTCGAGGGCACGCTGGTCCGCGAGGTGGAGCTTCCCGGGCTCGGCTCGGCCAGCGGCCTGCTCGGGCGCTCCGACGAGGACGAGGCGTACTTCTACTACACCTCCTTCACCCAGCCGCCGATGATCTACGAGACCTCGATCTCCACGGGCAAGACGCGGCTGTGGGAGACCATCGACTACCCGGTCGACGTCAGCCAGATCGAGGAGCACCAGGTCTGGTACGAGTCGGCCGACGGGACCAAGGTGTCGATGTTCATCGTGCACCGAAAGGGCCTGGATCGCGACGGCAGCCACCCCACCCTGCTGACCGGCTACGGCGGCTTCAACGTGTCGCGCACCCCGGGCTTCTCGCCCTCGGCCGCGCTGTGGGTGGAGCACGGGGGGGTCTATGCGGTGCCCAACCTGCGTGGCGGGGGCGAGTACGGCGAGGCCTGGCACGAGGCGGGCATGCGCGACAACAAGCAGAACGTCTTCGACGACTTCATCGCCGCCGCCCAGTACCTGGTGGACGAGGGCTACACCTCGCCCGTCAAGCTCGCGGTGAGCGGAGGCAGCAACGGCGGCCTGCTGGTGGGCGCGGTGATGACCCAGCGCCCCGAGCTGTTCGGCGCGGTGGTGTGCGCGGTGCCGCTGCTCGACATGGTCCGCTACCACCGCTTCGGCAGCGGCAAGACCTGGATCCCGGAGTACGGCGATCCCGAGGTGGCCGACGACTTCCGCTTCCTCTACGCCTACTCGCCCTACCACCACGTGCACGACGGCGCCCACTACCCCGCGCTGCTGATGCTCTCGGCCGACAGCGACGACCGGGTGGATCCCCTGCACGCCCGCAAGTTCGTGGCCGCGATCCAGGCGGCCAGCGGCGGCGGCGAGCCGGCGATCATGCGCATCGAGCAGAAGGCGGGCCACGGCGGCGCGGGCACCCGCAAGAAGGCGGTGGCGCAGCAGGTGGACACCTATGCGTTCCTGCTCTCGGAGCTCGGCGACGGCTGAGCCGCTCGCGAGCCCCCTGCCGAGGTGAGCGGCCGTGCGACTGTTCGTGGGCATCGATCTTCCCGCGGTGGTGGATGACCACCTCGCCCTGGTGGCGGGGGGGATCCCCGGGGCCCGCTGGCTGGAGGCCGAGCAGCTCCACGTCACGCTGCGCTTCATCGGCGAGGTGGATGGCGGCACCAAGCGGCAGCTGGAGGATGCGCTGGGCTCCGTGTCGCATCCGCCCTTCGAGCTGGGGGTGGTGGGCGTGGGCACCTTCCCCCCGCGGGGCAAGGCCCGCACCCTGTGGGCCGGGCTCGAGCCGAGCGAGCCGCTGCGCGCCCTCGCGGCCAAGGTGGAGCACGCGGTGGTGAGCGCGGGCCTGCCCCCCGAGCCCCGCAAGTTCGCGCCCCACGTCACCCTCGCCCGGCTGCGGGACTCGCCGCAGGCCAAGGTGATCGCGTTCCTCCAGCACCATGCGCTGCTGCGGACCACCACCTTCGAGGTCGACGAGCTCCTGCTGTACTCGAGCGTGCTCTCGCCCCGCGGGGCCAAGTATCGCGTGGAGCACGGCTTCAAGCTGCGCGGCTGAGCCTGCGCTTGCTACGATCCCATCATGCGCCACGCTCTCCCCCTCGTCTTCCTCCTGGTCGTCGCCTGCAAGTCCAGCGGCGGCAGCAATTCCCCCAACGTAATCGAGCAGGCCGCAGGCGACATCGAGCACGAGGTGGATCAGGCCGACGACACCGCCCGCAAGGTGGGCGACGACGTGGAGGGGGCGGTCGACGACGTGGTGGACGGGGTCTCGGGCAGCGACTCGTCGCCGAGCGACGCCGCCTCCGACGAGGGCTGAGCCCGAGCTCGGCTCAGGCGGGCGACTGCAGGATGCCGTCCACGTAGACGGCCACTGGGTGCGCCAGCGCGGTGGGCTCGAGCCACGGGTCCTCGTCGAGCACGAGGAAGGTGGCGGCCCTCCCCTCCTCCAGGGCGCCGAGCGAGGGTAGCCCCCAGCGCGCGGCGGGGGCCACGGTGGCGGCCTCGAGGATCGCGGGGCCGTCGAGCCCCGCCTCCACGAGCAGCTCGAGCTCCTCCTCGCTGATCCCAGTCGCGAGCACGCCCGGGTTGCCGAGGTCGGTGCCGTAGAGCACCGTCGCTCCGGCCGCGCGGAGGCGTCGGAGGTTGTCCACCGCGATCGACGAGCCCCCGAACGCGCCCAGGGTGGAGATCACCGAGCGCCCCGACCATGCACGCACCGTCGCGTCGTGCAGCGGCTCCAGCGGGACGTGGGCGAGCACGTCGATCCCCACGAGGCCGGCGCGGCGCGCCTCGGCGTCCTCGAGGGCGTGGGCCACCACCGGCAGCTCGAGCTCGTGGGCGCGCTCGACCACGGCGCGCAGCTCCTCGTCGGACAGCGACGGCGGACCCTGCATGGCCACCTTGATCACCCGGGCCCCGGCCTCGTGCAGCGCATCGACGGAGCGGCGCAGCTCGGCGATGCCCTCGCCGGGGCGACCGTAGCCCCCCGCTCCCCAGCTCCGCGTCGGATAGCCGCCCGGCGCGGTGATCATGGGACCCGACGCGACCAGGCGGAGCGGCGGGAGCTCGATGCCGAGGGTCTCGATGGGCGCGGCGAGGTCCACCACCGCCGCGAGGCCGGTCGCGGCGAGGTGTCGCGCTCCGTGGTCGCGGTCCTCGCCGAAGCGGAAGGCCAGGTGCACGTGGCTGTCGATCAGCCCGGGCACGAGGGTGCGGCCGCCGAGCTCGATGCGCTCGCCCTCGGCCCCAGTGCCGGCGGGGAGGATGCGGGCGATTCGACCGTCGCGAGCCTCCACGTCGACCAGGCCGCGACCGGGAATGCGTGCACCGGTGAGCAGGAGGTGATCCGAGCGCGGTCGCGAGGGAACGGGCGCGACGGCCCCGGCCCGCCCTGCCGCGGTGGGTGCGGGGCTCGTCCCGGTGGCCGCGGCGTGCTCGCATCCCAGCCCGAGCAGGGTGATCAGCAGCAGGGAGCGCGAGGCCATCGACCCCGGTACGCGGCCGGGGCGAGCGTGGATCGATCGCCCCGACCTCAGCCGCCGAGCTTGGACTGCACCTTGGCCAGGCGCGCGGCGGCCTGAGGGTGCCCCAGGCTCTTGGCCTTGGTGTACTGCGTCTTGGCGTCGGCGTACTTGCCCTGCTTGAACAGGGCATCGCCGTACTGGATCCGGTACTTCGCACTGCCCCCGCGAGCCGCGACGGCCTTGCTGAAGTAGGACGCCGCGCGGGCGTAGTTGGCCTTGTTGAACGCGATCTGGCCCAGCCCCGCCGCCGCGGCGTGGGACTTGGGATAGAGGGACAACGCGGCCTCGTACTTGCTCTCGGCCTTGGCCACCTGTCCGGCCCCGTAGGCGCGGTCGCCTGCGCGCACGAGGTCTCGTGCCTTCTCGGCCGGGGTCTTGGGGACCTCGGGGGCGACACCTCCATCGTCGGCGGCTCCGTCGTCCGCCGCGGCACCATCGTCCGCGGCGCCGTCGTCCGCCGCGGCGCCGTCGTCCGCCGCGGCGCCATCGTCCGCCGCGGCCTCATCGGCTCCGGCATCGCCCTCGGCCATCGCATCACCGGCGGTGGCTCCGGCCTCGCCTCCGCTGGCCTCGGCCACCTCGTCACCGCCCGAGCCACCGACGGGCTCGACCGGGGGCTCCACCGGAGGAGGCTCGACGGGCGGAGGATCCACCGGCGGCACGACCTCCTTGGTCGGCGTCTTCGCGGTCGGCTCCTTCTTGCCGGCCTTGGCCGCGACCTCGGGCTTGGCCTCCTCGTCGCCCGACATCAGCGCCACCGGCACGGCGATGATCAGGATGACCGCGGCGGCCACGATCCACATGGGGATCTTCTTGCCCTCGGGCTCCTCGGCCTTCGCCGCCGGACGGAGCTCCTCGGGCTCCTCGGCCTTCGCCGCCGCAGCCACGGCGGCCTTCTTGTCGTCGGCCTTCCCCGCCGCGGGCTCGGCCTCGGTCTTCTTCTCGTCGGCCTTCGCCGCGGCCGCGGACTTCTCGTCGGACTTCGCCGCCGCCGACTTCTCGTCGGCCTTCGCCGCCGCGGCTTCGTCGGCCTTCGTCGCCTCAGCGGACTTCGCCGCCGCCGCGGTCGTCCCAACGGCCTTCGCCGCTGCGACATCGTCTCCGTCCGACTCCGCCTCGTCAGCCTTCGTCGTCTCGGCCTCGGCTCCATCGCCGGCCTTCGCCTCGACCGCGCTCTCGCCCTCGGTCTTGCCGTCGACCTTCGCCGCCGCAGCAGCCTCCTTGCCCTCGGTCTTGCCGTCGGCGATCGACTCGGCGGCCTCGGCATCGAGCT
Source organism: Myxococcales bacterium (assembly GCA_020633315.1). Classification (GTDB taxonomy): domain Bacteria; phylum Myxococcota_A; class Polyangia; order Nannocystales; family Nannocystaceae; genus Paraliomyxa. Next base: position 459,522 of record JACKDV010000002.1, on the reverse strand, counting down.
CCTCGACCTCGGCTTCCTCGACCGTGGCCGCGGGCACCGGCTTGCTGATCGGCCGCTTGCCACCGGGCGGCGGAGCGGGGGGCACGGCGGATTGCTTGCCCGAAGGCGTCTTGGTCCGCGAGCGACCGAGGCTCAGCCCCAGGGCGGCCGCGCGATCGAAGCCCGAGCCCGAGATCGCCGAGCCCTTGGTGGTGGGTGGAGGCGGCAGCGTGCCCGGACCGGAGGACTCGCTCTTGCCCGACAGCCGCAGCTTGCTCCCCGACGTCTCGCTCTTGCCCAGCGGAAGCTTGCTCCCCGACGTCTCGCTCTTGCCCTTGCCCGGTGGAGGCGGCGGCACCGAGGACTCCTTGTCGTCCATGTCCACGATCTCGAGCATCGCCGACTCCCCGAGCGACATCGTCTGTGATGCGCTCGGTGCCTCCGGCTCGGCCTTCGCCTCGACTGCCGCTTCCTTCCTCGCGTCGCTCCCCTCGCCATCGCTCGACTTGGCCTTCGACCCGATCGGCTTGGGCATCCCGATCGCCGGAGTCCCCGGGATCTTCGAAAGGCTGCGCCCCAGCGACCCCAGCGATCCAAGCGCCGCCAGGCGTCCCTGCGAGGTGCTCGCGGAGGTGGCCCCGCCCGAGCGCTTCTTGAGCGGCGGTAGATCGTCCCACGGCGAGATCAGCCCCAGCAGCTGCTGGGCCCCGACCAGCGCGTCGTCCACGGCCCGCATGTCGGCGAAGCGCTTGCTCGGCTCCTTGTTGAGACAGCGCAGGATCACGGCGGCCAGCGGCGCATCGCAGTCGAGCGCATCGGCAGAGCGCCCCTCGTGCCCCTTTCGCACCTCGTCGGGACTGCCCTCGAACACCGGCCGCCCGGCGAGCGCCGCATAGCCGACCGCCCCCAGCAGGTAGACGTCCTCGCTCACGTCGGCCGGGCTGCCCGCGAGCTTGTCGGGAGACAGCGGCTGGAGCTCGACCTCGTGGTCCCCCAGCTTCTCGCGGGTGACCTCCTCGTCGAGGCCGAAGTCGCCGACTCGGACGGCATCCTCGCGCCCATCCTGCTCGGTGAGGATCACGCTGGAGACCGACAGCGCACCGTGGCACACGCCCACGGCATGCGCCGCATCGAGCGCGCGACAGAGCTGGCGCAGCACCCCCACCACGCGCTCGGGAGCCATCGGGCCGTCGAGCATGTGCTGCCCCAGGGTGGTCCCCTTGTGCAGCCGGGTGGCCAGCACCACCCGCCCGTCCTCGATGCGCTTGGACTCGAGCAGGACCTGGATGTAGGGATCATCGAGCCCGGCGAGCGACTCGTTGGTGTCGACGCACTGGCGCAGCTCCATCTCGCCAGCGAGCAGCCCCTTGCACAGCACGGTGAGCTGCACCCCCGTCTCCTCGCCTCCCACCCCGGAGCCGAAGACCTCGCCCAGCGGGTGCTCCCACAGCGGAAGGAGCTTGTTGGGCTCCAGCGGCTCGGGGATCAGGCTTCCCGATTTTCCGTCGCGCGAATTGGTTCCCGACGATCCCACGGTAGGACGATGTCATAGGGCTCCCCCGCGGAAAAGTCGTCCGATGTGCAGGTGGGCCGTACCTCGACCGACCTCTTGTTGCCATCGATGGTGACCTTCGGGATATCATCGACCTCGTAATGGGATGGACGCTCCTGCGCCGGGTAGTACTCGCGGTGCTCATGTGTGCCCCGACGATGGCCCTCGCCGCCGATCCTGGGGTGGTCGTGGCGGGACCACGGCCGGCTGCACCATGTGCGGGGCCGACTGCGTGGACCTGATGACCGACAACGATCACTGCGGCGACTGCACCAAGAAGTGCAATCCGCAGCAGACCTGCATCGACGGCGACTGCGTGATGAACTGAGCGCGGCCGCCTAGCTAGCGGCGGCGCGCGGACGCGGGCGGCACGAACACCCAGCCGTCCTCCAGCCACAGCGTGTCGAAGTCGTCGATCGCTCGCGTCAGCTCGTCGGCGGTGGCCCGCACCGGGGTGGAGCCCTCGACGTCGGCCGGCCCGCGGTAGCCGTGGCGGGCCCAGAGGAACGCCGTGAACGCGCACAGCACCGCGTGGAACATGTGCGGGTTGCGGACGACGAGCTCGGGCCACACGTAGTCGAAGGCGATGCCCTCGACCAACCCCACCAGCACCTGCTTGCGGGTGGCCCACACCCGCGCGTCGTCGCCGTGGCGAGCCCGCTGGGCGATGTCGGAGCCGAAGACCCGATCGATGGTCGCGCGCGGGTGGACCTCGATGAGGTTGTCGTGCAGTCGCAGCCGCGGCGAGAGCACTCGTCGCAGGTACGCGGCCCGGGCCGCGAGCGGGCCGGTCCCCTGCCCCAGGGTCTCGCGCGGGCGGATGCCCACCGCCTGCTGCAGGATCTCGGTCGCCCGCTGGGTATAGGGCGTGATCGTGGGCTTGCCCGCGTCGCTGCGCCCGTACCGGCGCAGCTTGGGCGCCCAGCGTCGCATCCACTGCACCACGGGCACGGTGCAGCGCGGCACGGTGGGGCACGGCAGGGTGCAGCGGATGCAGGGCGGCAGGGTGAGCGGGGCGTCGATCGCCACCACCGTGCGATCGTCGACCCAGCGCTCGAGGTAGGCCACCAGCACCTCGTCGCGGAACAGCGCCTCGGTCTCGGGCTCGTCGAGCACCGGGCCCGTCCCGCGCTGCCCATGACGCACCTTGGCCTCGGCCACGGTCAGCCGCGGGCGTCCCCCCGCGCCCGTGCCCAGCTCGAGGCGGGCGACCGCGGTGTTCTTGCCGCGGCCCCCTCCCAGGTCGACGCCGATGAAGCGGCGCAGCTCCGAGCGTGCGCCGCGGACGGGGTCGGAGGTCGTCTCGGTCATTCGGGCGTCGCGCCCGGCTCGACCGAGGGCACCTTCTCACGCAGGAATCGCAGGTAGGCGATCACCGAGGGCAGCTCGAGCGCCGGCAGGGCGTCGATGAGCTCGCGAGCCTGCCGACGCAGGGTCTCGGTGGGGCCCTCGCCGCGGTTGCCGATCGGCTTCTCGAGCGGCACGTCGGGCTCGGGCGGCTGCGCCGGATCCCCCCACGGAGGGTTCTCGCCCAGCACGATGTCCTTGGTGGACAGCCAGCCATTGATGTAGATGCGCAGCAGGTTGGCCCGGTAGGTGAACCACCGATCGCGCTCCACGGGATACGACAGCAGCACGTCCTTGAAGCGGCGGAAGGCCCCCTTGCCGTCTATCGCCAGCACCAGGCGCTCGCGCAGCCCCTCGTCCTCCACCGAGGAGACGAAGCGCTCCATCCAGCGGTACTGCTCCCGCGACGAGGCGGGATCGAGGTGCACGAAGCGGCCCTCGGAGCGACGCACGAGCTGGCGCTTCTCCTCGTCCTCGGGACGGCTGTCGACGATGGTCAGCACCTGGCCGGTCTGTAGATCCAGGTAGCTGTGGGTCTCGGGGGCGTTGTGCTCGAAGGCGGTCTCCAGGGCAGTCCAATCGGGTTTCGAGGCATCGGGGCTGAGTCGCATCGGTAGGTCACTCCATACGCGTACGATTCCCCGGCCTGTCGCTTCGGGTGGTCAGCCCGATGCGCCGGGAATCAGTGGGTCGGTGCAGGGAAACCTGCGCAGGTCGGGCGCAGGTGATACTCAGAATAGACCTCGGGCTGCGCGACCCGCAAGAACAAGCGCACGATCGCGCCGCAGCCCCCGGGCCCGGGCCTCGGCAACCAATCGAGATCACGGGGCAAAACACGGTAGACGGCCGGGCTGAGCGACGCGCTCACGCCCTCGCGAGGCGCGCGACGACCCTGGCCGGCCGAAGGGCCGCGGACCACGGCGCGGGGCTCGATCCACGGCCCGCTGCTGCCCGCTATGCTCGCCCCGCACCGATGACCCAGCCCGCACCGATCGACCAGGTCGAGCAACGCCTCCGCGAGCTCCATCCCGACGCCCGCTACGAGCTCGACTTCGAAACCCCCTTCCAGCTCCTCGTCGCCACCATCCTCGCCGCGCGCTGCACGGACGAGCGCGTCAACCGAGTCACCGCGACGCTCTTTCCCAAGTACCCCGATCCCCAGGCCCTCGCCGACGCCGAGCTCGAGGAGCTCGAGCAGGACGTGCGACCGACCGGCTCGTACAAGACCAAGGCCAAGGCGATCCAGGGAGCCGCACGCGAGATCCTCGCCCGCTACGGCGGCGAGGTCCCCGCCAAGATGGACGAGCTGTGCACCCTGCCCGGGGTGGCGCGCAAGACGGCCAACGTGGTGCTCAACATGGCCTTCGGGATCCCCTCGGGGATCATCGTGGATTCCCACGTGGCCCGGGTCAGCCAGCGCATGGGCCTGACCAAGCAGAGCAAGGGCGACCGCATCGAGGACGACCTGATGCGCGCGCTGCCCAAGGACGACTGGACCCACTTCGGCCCCGCGATGGTGTTGCTGGGCCGCTACATCTGCAAGGCGCGCGCCCCCGAGTGCGGCGCCTGCCCCATGGACGACATCTGCCCCAAGCGAGAGGCCAAGTAAGAGATGACCGCATCGTTCCGATTCCCCGGCGACTGGCACGAGGTGCTCTCGGGCGAGCTGAGCAAGCCCTACTGGAAGCAGCTCACGAGCTTCGTGGCCGCCGAGCGCAAGCAGCACGAGGTCTTCCCTCCCGAGGAGGACGTGTTCAACGCGCTGGCGTACACCCCCTACGGCAAGGTCAAGGTGCTGCTGCTGGGCCAGGACCCGTACCACGACAACGACCAGGCGCACGGGCTGTGCTTCTCGGTGCGCCCCGGCATCAAGGTGCCGCCGTCGCTGCGCAACGCCTACAAGGAGCTCGAGGACGACCTCGGCTGCACGATCCCCGACCACGGCTACCTCGAGCACTGGGCGCGCCAGGGCGTGCTCATGCTCAACGCGGTGCTCACCGTGCGCGCGCACGAGCCCAACTCCCACAAGAACAAGGGCTGGGAGAAGCTCACCGACGCGGTCATCAAGGCGGTCGACGCGAAGGAGGAGCCGGTGGTGTTCCTGCTGTGGGGCGGCTACGCGCGCAAGAAGGCCAAGCTGGTCGACACCAGCCGCCACGCCCTGGTCGAGGGAGCGCACCCCTCCCCGCTGTCGGTCAAGAAGTTCATGGGCAGCCGTCCGTTCTCGCAGGTCAACGCGGCCCTGGAGGCGGCCGGGCGCGAGCCGGTCGACTGGCAGATCCCGCCGCTGTCCTAGGCAAGGCGCCATGCACCCGTCCTACGATCCCGACCACCTGCAGACCGCGCTCGGCCGCTTTCGTGCGTTCTTCAAGGAGCTGCGCGAGGTCTTCGTCGAGCGCGACGACGTGCTCACCCAGTTCGGCCTGGCCCTCCTGTGCCGTCAGCACGTGCTGATGACCGGGCCGCCGGGCACCGGCAAGAGCCAGCTCGCCGCGCTCACCCTGGGTCGGATCATCGACGAGACCGATGGCGCCCCCAGCCTGTTCTCGCGGCAGTTCACCGAGAACACGGTGCAGACCGACCTGGTGGGGCCCATCGACTTCAAGACCCTCATGGAGTCGGGGCGCACCGAGCACTTCACCGACGAGGGCATGCTCGGCTCGGTCCACGCCTTCCTCGACGAGGTGTTCGACGGCCGCGACATGCTGCTGCGCTCGACCCTCAACATCCTGCACGAGCGCGAGGTCAAGCAGGGCGGCATGGTCACCAAGGGGCGCATCGAGTGCGCCTTCATGACGAGCAACCGCTACATCGCCGAGGTGCTCGAGGGCGCCCGCGAGACCCTGCTCGCCTTCATCGATCGCATCAGCTTCATCAGCTTCATCCCCCGCGGCTTCGCCAAGCCCGAGAGCCTGGCCACGGTGGTGCGACGCCACGGCGGGGGCTTCGGCCAGCACCGGCCCACCGCCTACCTCTCGGTGCAGGACCTCGACGTGCTGCAAGCGGCCGCCGACCTCACCTACGTGCCCGAGGAGATCTGCGAGGCCATCGCCCAGCTCATCACCAGCCTCGACGAGGAGCTGTCGGAGGCGCAGCGCTTCGATCCCAAGTTCCAGCCCACCCGCTACCTCAGCACCCGCAGCGCGGTGCAGGCCACCAAGGTGGTGCGCGCCGCCGTGGTGCTCGACAAGATCTTCCATCGCCCCGAGCGACCGCTGCAGGCGCGGCACGAGGATCTCGAGATGCTGCGCTTCTACCTGCTGCTGGGCGGGGTGGCGCGGGAGTCCATCGCCGAGCTCGCCGCCCGCGAGACCGACCCCCGCGAGCGGCGGCAGCTCGACATCATGGCCACCGAGGCCGAGGTCTTCGCCCGCTGCTTCGAGAAGCTGCCGCGGGTGGAGACCCCGCTGCAGCCCCGCCGGCTGGAGCTGGAGGCCCTCGAGCAGATGGCCAAGCACGCGCGGCGCTCGGCCGATCCCGAGGCGCTGTCCAAGGCCGTGGGCGCGCTCATCGAGGCGACCGAGAGTGGGGCCACCGACGCGAGCAAGGCGGCGAGCCTGCTGGTGGACACGGTGGGCACGCTCTCGCGCGAGGCCCTGCGCGGCGGTCTCACCCCGGAGCTGGGCCTCGACGAGGGGCTCGCCGCGGTGGGCGATCACATCCGCGAGATCGCGAGCAAGCTCGAGCGCGCGCCGGGCCAGGGGCGCCCCCTGGCCCAGTGGCTGCGCGGGCGGCTGCTGCGGCTGGTCGACGACGGGCTGCGGCTGATGGTGGTCCCCTCGGCGACCACCCTCGAGGCGCTGGCGGCGGGCAAGGAGGGCCCGCTCGCCAAGCAGACCAACGCCCTGTTGTCGCGGATGGAGTCGCTGGCCAGCCTGCGCCGGCAGCTTCGCTCCGACGGCGCGACCACCCTCGGGCCCGAGGGCCGCGATCCCGCGTGGGAGGGGGCGCTGGCCAAGCTCGAGGACGAGCTGGTGCTGCTGTGGGACGCCCGCTTCCGGCTCACCGCGCAGCAGCTCCTGCGCCAGGCCGACGCGCTGCCGCTGGCCAAGGTACTGCGCTCGCTGTCCCCCGCGCTCGAGCAGCTCGCCGCCGACGCGGAGCGCTTCGGCGCGCTGGGCCGTCGCAGCGAGCTGGTCCGTAGGGTCACCGGCCCGCGGCTCGAGCCGCTGGTGGCCCGGGCCTTCCAGAACATCGACGGCCGCGACCGCGCGGTGATGATCGAGGAGGTCGACGCGGTGGTGGCCGAGCTGCGCGCGGCGGGGCTGGGCGAGGCGGTCTCGGCCGATCGCTTCGTGGCCTGGTCGCTGCCCGTGCTCGTCCGCGACGGCGGCACGCCCCCCGAGGTGCCGCCCGCCGTCACCGACCGGCCGTCCTACGACTCGGCGCGGGCCCAGGATCCTCCGGTGTCGATCACCGAGACCCTCGTCCGCATCGCGCTGTGTGCCCTGCCCCCCGAGTCCCACTCGGCCGACAGCCCCGAGCACGCCACCCGGGCGGTGTGGGACACGCTGCGGGCGCTGCCCGAGGAGGATCAGCGGCGGGTCGTCTCGCTCGATCTGGCGAGGATCGGCCGCGGCGTGCAGCGCCTCGAGTCGTGGTGGAACACCCTCAGCGAGACGGCCGGCGGCAAGGGCCGCTCGGTGGAGCTGCTCGAGTCGGTGGTGGGCTCGGGCTACCTGCGGGCGCTGCGGGGCGACGGCGAGCCGCTGCGGCTGGTCGCGCAGATCGAGCACCTCGCCGAGGTCTTCCCCGCCAGCACAGAGCGAGGCGCTCGGCTGCGCGAGCAGATCGAGCGCCTCGACGCCACCGTGACCCGCGTGCTGGTCGACCTGCTCGAGAACCGCTCCGAGCGGGCCTGGTCCGAGGTGCTCGCGCCCGAAGCGTCGTCATGAGCAAGCCGCCGTCCGAGCCGCTCGAGGCCCTCGGCCGGCGGATCGAGCTCCTCACCGCCGAGCCCGGCTCGATCTCCGCCCCCTTCACCCGCCTGCTGCGGCCCCTGCTCCACCGCATCGGCTGGAAGCCCAAGGCGGAGATCGGGGCGGTGCGCGAGCTTGTCGCCCACCTCGACGAGGTCCGCAACGGCACGGGCCCCAAGCAGCACAGCGGCCCCCGGCTCGAGGCCGCGATGAAGGAGCTGCGCGCCAACATCCAGCAGGTGGAGCGCGCGACGGTGGTGGGCAAGCGCCCCCTGCTGTCGCACGCGGCGTGGCTGCGGCGGGTGTACGAGCTGATGGTGCACGCCGAGCGGGCGGTGCAGGAGCAGGGCAGCGCCAGCGATCTGGTGCTCGCGGCCCTGCCCGAGCGCACGGCCCTGCTGCCGCCGCTGGCGATGGGCAAGGCCCGTGACGTCGACGAGGCCCCGCCGCCGCCGGCCGCCTCGGGCCGAGGCGACGAGACCGAGCCCCTCGCCGATCCGGCGCGGGTGCTCGAGCTCCAGCTCGACACCATCGATCACCTGCTGGGCGCGGCGCGGGAGGAGAACGCCCTGCTCGATCGCCGCCGCCGGCTGCTCGACGCAGCCCGGCAGCTCCTGCTCGAGACCTCGGCCGCCCTCGATCTCGATCCGGTGGGCGTGCAGGAGCGGCTCGAGAGCATCGCGCAGCAGATCACCCGCATCAATCGGGTGCAGGCCGCGGGGCTCTCGGGCGACGTGGCCCTGCTGCACCAGGCCCGCCGCGCCATGTCCCGGGGCGAGCGCGACACCATGTTCGCGGCGCTGAGCGAGCTGCGTCGCTGCGCCGCCGCCTCGGGCGACGAGGAGATCGCCCGCATCACCACCGCCGCCATCGACCAGATGCGCGGCAAGGGCCCCTCGGCCGAGCTCGGGATGCTCTCCATGCAGCGCTCGGCCGAGCAGGTGTTCGGCGAGCGCGTGCTCGAGGCGGTGACCAAGGGCTACCGCAGGGGCCGGGCCCGCGCCCCGGACCCCGACGCCGGCGAGACCGACGTGGAGCGCTGGCTCGCCCGCCAGGTGCAGCAGCACTACGCCCCCGGCAAGGAGCGCGCCACCCTGGCCCACGCGCTCACCGTGGACGGCTGCTTCGAGGTGGGCGGCGTGCTCTCGCCGGTGCGCGTGCAGGAGCGCTACATCGTGCGCCGCGTGGTGCCCTACCCCACCGCGCAGCTCGAGCTGGTGCCCGCGAGCGGACCGCAGGACATCCCCAGCGCGGTGGTCCGCGATCCCCGGACCATCATCATGGATCTGGCCACCGGTCGCCTGCTGGCTCGTCGCTTCATCCAGGAGGAGGTCGCCACCCGCCCCCGCACCGTGATGCAGGGAGAGGTCCGCATCTACGTGCTCGACGGCTCGAGCTCCATGCTGGGCCCGCGCGCGCGCATGCGGGACTCGCTGATGGTCGCCGAGCTGGCCACCCTGCTGCGACGCCTGGAGAACCCCACCGACAACACCCGGGTGGTCCTCTACTACCGCTACTTCAACGCCTACCTGGGGCCGCTGACCCGGGTGGACTCGCCCGGCGGCGTGATCGAGGCCATCGCCGACGTCACCGGCACCCCGCGCACCGGGGACACCGACATCCAGACCGCGCTCGTCTCCAGCCTGCAGCTCATCGCCCAGCAGCAGCGCGAGGACTCGGATCTGGCGCGGGCGCAGATCGTGCTGGTCACCGACGGCGTGGCGCCCCTGTCGGAGGAGGCCGTGATGGCGGCCCGGCGCGAGCTGGGCGACCTGCCGGTGGGCATCAGCGTGATCGCGCTGGGGGTGGAGAACGAGGCGCTGCGCCAGCTCGTCGCCCACCAGCGGGCCAACAACGAGCGCGCCTTCTATCACTTCCTGCCCGATCGCTACCTCAAGCAGATCTCCGAGGGGCGACTGGACGCCGACATGGAGCTGCACCTGCCGCCCGTGCCGCGACGCTTCGGAGAGCAGCCGCTGCAGGAGCAGCTCGGCCCCCTGCTCGACGAGCTGGTCGATCTGCAGCGCTCGCGCGAGGCCGAGGCGCGGCGCGAGCTCGATCGCGTGGACCGGGAGCGGAGGCTGGAGCGGGCCGACCTGGAGAGCGCCGCGGGCGAGGGCGAGCGGGCGCGGCTCGAGGCGCTGTACCGCGACGACCGGGCGCTGCAGCAGCGCTTCGATCGCTGGTTCCCGCCCTCGATCGAGGCCGACGCCGGCCCCCGCTCCACCGCCCTTCGGCGCACGTCCCCCGAGGAGGGCACGCTCGAGCGCGACGATCTCGACTCGATGCTGGTGGTGCTCACGACCATCTCCGAGGTGGTGGAGACCGTGGGCAGCGGCAAGCGGGGGCGGCAGGCCGACGCGGTGGACCTGCTCGATCGACTGCTCCCCGACGCTCGCCTGACCCCCGGGCGCTACCACGAGCTACTGCGCTCCTACCCGGATCTGCTGGCGCCCGCGCTCCAGGCGGTGCACGGGGCGGTGCGGGCCGGCCTGGCGTGGCGCATCGAGAACCCCGGGCGCGGCCGCTCGAGCTGAGCCGGCCCGGGCCCGCGATACCCACCGAGCGCGCGCCCACCGAGGCGTGGCTCGGCGTGGAGCTCGGAGGCGATGGAGCGGCCGGCGCTCAGCCCCGCAGACGCTTGCGCAGGCCGACCAGCGCCTGCCGTAGCTGCAGCGCCCCGATCCCACCGCGCTCGACCCTCGCGATCAGCCGGTCGAGGTCCCGCAGGGCCCCGCCCATGCGGATCCGCTCCGCCAGCGCCTCGGCGTCGTCGACCGCCTCGTCGTCGGAGTCGAGCACCAGGATCTCGTCGAGACCATCGACGTCCTCGGCCTCGACTCGATCGTCCGCGTCGGCCTCGTCCGCATCGGACTCGACGTCGTCGGCCTCGTCCGCGTCGGCCTCGGCCTCGGCCTCGTCCTCCAGCCGGGCCCGCAGCTCGGCCACCTCGGCCTCCAGCGCCTCCACCGGCCGGGCCTTGGCCTCCTCGAGCTCCCGCTCGAGCTGCTGCACCTTCCAGCGCAGCGCCTGGTTGTCGGCCAGCGAGGACTGCAGGCGATCGTCGTGCGCCGCCTCGGCCTCGGCCTCGGTCACCGCACGCGCCAGGTGATCGCGCAGCTCCGCGGCCTGGTGCTCGAGCTCGGACTGCGCCGACTCGAGCTCGTCCACCTTCTCGAGCAGCGCCTGCCGATCGATCGCGGCCAGCTCGGCCTGCCGCTGCGCCTGCACGAGCTGTCCCCGCAGCCCCTCGTCGGCCGCGGCCACCGGGGGCCCGGCGTCGGGGGGCAGCTCGACCAGGGTCATGCCCACGGGCAGCTCGTCGAGCTCCCCGGCCACCGCCACATACTCCACGAAGGCCGGCGCCTGCGAGCCCAGGGTGTTGTCGAAGGAGAGCGGGACGTCCTCGTCGTCCTCGTCCTCGCCTCCGCCGAAGTCCACCACCGCCACCATCGGCGGGCGATAGATCCCGTAGATCCGTCCCCCGCCGAGCTGCTCCTCGACCAGCTCGGCCAGCGCGGCGTAGGCAGGATCGTCGTCATCGTCGGTGCCGGGCACCACGGGGGCGCTCACGACCACCGTGCGCCCCTCCTGCGCCCGCTCGGCGAGCTGCTCCCGCAGCCGCGCTCCGCCGGGCGCGTCGTCGTGGAGCGCGGGCAGCTCGACCAGCGCCACCGACCACTCGCGGTGGGCCACCACGTCGGCGAAGCTGGCCCGCGGCAGGAAGCCGGCGCCGGGGCGGGTCTGGGCCAGCTCGCGGGCCACCGCCTCGTCGGCCACCGCCACCCAGGTGCGCGCCCGGGGGACCCGCGGCACCAGGGCGTCGACGAGCTCGGCGGAGGGACCCGCCTCGCCACGGGGCCGCGACGGCAGGCGCCGCAGCGCCGCCTCGAGCCCCGCGTCCACGATGACGCGGGCCTGGTCGCGCCACAGATCTTCGAGGAACGCGTAGCGAGCCGCCCACCGCAGGTCGTCGGTCATGGTCGGGGCGAGTCTTAGCCCGGCCCCGCCGCCCTCGCAACGCCGCGAGCCCATCCGCGACGACCGCCCTCCCCCGGCCCGCGCCGCCGTGTGTTGTGCCACGGTCACCGCGCGGTGTCGCGCCCGTGCCGGGCGCGAGGGCACGCTGCTAGACTCCGGGCGAACGCCGGTCCCCGAACGGGACGGTCGCGTGCGTGATGGACGACAAGCTCCGCAACAAGCTCCAGGACATCGCCGAGCGCCACGAGGAGCTCGGCGAGATGCTGTGCGCCCCCGAGGTGATCGAGGACAAGGCCCGCTTCCTCGCGGCCTCTCGCGAGCACGCCGAGCTCTCGCCGGTGGCCGAGCTGTTCGCGCGCTTCGAGCAGGCCGAGGCCAACCTCGCCGAGGCCCGCGAGCTGCTCGCCGACCCCGACATGAAGGAGCTCGCGCAGGAGGACGTGGGGCGGCTCGAGGCCGAGCTGGTCGAGCTCGAGGCCGAGCTCCAGCGCGCGCTGCTGCCCAAGGACCCCAACGACTCCAAGAACGTCGTGCTCGAGATCCGCGCCGGCACCGGAGGCGAGGAGGCCGCGCTGTTCGCCTCCGATCTGTGGCGCATGTACAACCGGCACGCCGAGCGCATGGGCTGGAAGGTCGAGCCCATGAGCATGAGCGAGGCGAGCGCGGGCGGCTTTCGCGAGGTGACCGGCCTCATCCGCGGCAAGGACGTCTACGCCAACCTCAAGTTCGAGAGCGGCGTGCACCGGGTGCAGCGAGTGCCCGCCACCGAGTCCCAGGGCCGGATCCACACCTCGGCCGCCACCGTGGCCATCATGCCCGAGGCCGAGGAGGTCGACGTGCAGGTCAACGAGTCCGACATCCGCCTCGACGTGATGCGGGCCTCGGGGGCCGGTGGTCAGCACGTCAACACCACCGACTCCAAGGTGCGGCTGACGCACATCCCCAGCGGCATCGCGGTGGAGTGCCAGCAGGAGAAGTCGCAGACCAAGAACCGCGAGATCGCCATGGTGCTGCTGCGCAGCCGCCTGCTCGACCTCGAGATCCAGAAGTACCAGGCCGAGCGTGCCGCGGATCGCAAGTCGCAGGTGGGCTCGGGCGATCGCTCCGAGAAGGTCCGCACCTACAACTACCCGCAGGATCGGGTCACCGATCACCGCATCAACCTCACCCGCCACAACCTGCCCGCGTTCATGGACGGCGACATCGGCGACGTGCTCACGGCCCTGCGGGCCCACGAGGAGGCCGAGCGCCTCGCCGACAGCCAGCGCGACTGAGAGCCCGGGAGCACGATGGCGAAGCGCTCGGTGCAGGTGGAGATCGCAGGTCAGCGCCTGTCGATCCGCAGCGACGAGGGCACCCAGTACGTGCAGCAGCTCGCCGACTACGTGGACGCGCAGATCCGGCAGCTCACCTCGGGGCGACGCGGCACGCCCAGCGTGCAGCGGGTGGCCCTGCTGGTCGCCATCCAGCTCGCCGACGAGCTGTTCCGCGAGCGAGACCTCCACGACCGCTTCCGGGCCCGGGTGGCCGACAAGCTCGCGTCCCTGCGCGAGGCGCTCGACGCCCACGAGACCCAATTGACGGCCGCGGCCCCGGCCGCCCCGGCCGCTCCGGCCGAGGACTAGCCCGCCCGCCTGGGACGGGGGCCTCGGCTTCGGGTACCCTCGCCGCCTCATGGAGGACGTGGAAGCCCTCAAGCACCCCCGCTCCAAGGCCCTCGAGACCCTGGTCGAGCGCGGCTTCGTGGAGCAGGTCTCCGACGCCGCCGCCATCGACCAGGCGCTCGCCGAGGGGATGGTGACCTTCTACATCGGCTACGACCCCACCGCCCCCTCGCTGCACGTGGGCAACCTGGTGTGCATCATGGCCATGCGGCTGCTGCAGCGTTGCGGCCACCGGCCCATCGTGCTGCTGGGCAGCGGCACCGCGCGGGTGGGCGACCCCTCGGGGCGCAGCGACACCCGCAAGATGCTCGACGAGCAGACCATCGACGCCCAGGTGCAGAAGATCAGCGAGCACTTCGGGCACTTCCTGCAGATGGGCACCGGCGCTCCCAACGACGCGGTGGTGGTCGACAACCAGAGCTGGCTGGGCGAGCTGCGCTACATCGAGTTCCTGCGCGAGATCGGGGTGCACTTCACCGTCAACCGGATGATCGCGACCAAGACCTACCGCGAGCGGCTCGACCAGGAGCTGCCGCTGTCGTTCATCGAGTTCAACTACCAGCTCTTCCAGGCCTACGACTTCCTGCACCTGTACCGCCACCACGGCTGCACCATGCAGCTGGGGGGCAGCGATCAGTGGGGCAACATGATCTCGGGGGTCGAGCTCATCCGCCGCATCGGCGGGGGCGATCACGGCCCGGCGTACTGCCTCACCTTCCCCCTGCTCACCACCGCCGACGGCCGCAAGATGGGCAAGACCCAGCGCGGCGCGATCTGGCTGCACGCCGAGCAGCTCTCGCCCTTCGACTACTTCCAGTACTGGGTGTCGTGCGACGACGCCGACGTCCGCAAGCTGCTGCTGACCTTCACCGATCTGCCCAAGGACGAGATCGAGGAGCTGTGCCGGGCCGAGGGCGCGGCGCTGCGCGACGTGAAGCGCCGCCTGGCCTACGAGACCACCCGCATGGCCCACGGCGAGGAGGCGGCCCACAACGCCCAGCAGGCCGCGGCACAGGCCTTCGGCGGCGGCGACGACTGGAGCGCGGTGCCGGCCGTGGGCGTGCCGGCCGACCCCATCAAGCTGGTCGATCTGGTCACCCACGACGCGGTCCGGGCCTTCCCCTCCAAGCGCGCGGCTCGTCAGCGCATCGAGTCGGGCGCCGTGCGGATCGACGGCGAGCCGCGGACCGATCCCAACGAGGAATTGCACCCCGAGGAGTTTCCCGCCGAGGGGCTGCGCCTGCAGGCGGGCAAGCGCTGCCGCTTCCGGGTGGTCATCGGCTGAGCGAGGCGACCGCCCCGGTCAGAGAAAAGCGAGCCCACCCCCCGCGGCAGTCCCCCGACCGCACGTGGGGGGGTGGGCTCTCATCCCCTGGGTCCCCCGACCCGACGGGCCACGGCCCGTCGCTCGATCTCGCCGACTCCACCACGAATGACACGAAGGACTCTCCCCTCCTTCGTGCATCGCGGTTGCTTCGTCGAGATCATGGGAATTCGTTTCTCTCCGACGGCACAGACCGTGCCCAGAGATTCGATTCCAACACAGTTCATAACTTTTCTCGTGGGTGGGATCGATTTCCCTTCGCGAGCGACGACGGGCTCCGATCGTCGTTCGGAGGGATTCCACCCAGGATCGGCACATTCGATGGCCGAAGGATCGGCGCTACGACCAACGACAATTGCAGTGGCCTAGCCCACAAGAAGTGCCGGAGGTGGATCCGCGAGGGAGTGATCCCCCAGCTCGGCGAGCGCACGCTCGAGCAGCTCGGGTCCCGCCGCCTCGCGAGCCTCCTCCCCGATCCGACGACGGAAGCGACGCGCCCCGGGCAGGCCGTGCACCAGCCCCATGAGGTGACGCGTGATCGAGGACAGCCGAGCGCCCGTGGACACGCAGCGCTCCACGTAGGGCAGCAGCGAGCGGATCACCGCGATGCGGGCGGCGGCATCGGTGGGCGCGGCGGCACCGGTCCACGGTCGTCCGTGCGCCCGCGCCTCGAGGCGAGCATCGGCATCGGCGAGGATCATCGGATCGTCGTAGACGGCCCGGCCGATCATCACGCCGTCGAGACCATCGTCGAGGTGGCCGAAGGCCTCGTCGAGCCCCGTGATCCCGCCGTTGATCTCGATGCGCAGCGCCGGGTGCTCGGCCTTGAGGCGCCGCACCCAGCTCGGCCGCAGCGGCGGCACGCTGCGGTTCTGCTTGGGGCTCAGGCCCGAGAGCCAGGCCTTGCGCGCGTGCACCACGAAGCGGTCGGCCCCCGCCGCGGCCACGGTGGCGACGAAGCGATCCACGTCCTCGTAGCGATCGAGCTCGTCGACCCCCAGGCGGTGCTTGACCGTCACCGGACGCGAGGTGGCGGCGCGCATGGCCTGCACGCACGCGGCCACGCGCGCGGGGTCCTTCATGAGCACCGCGCCGAAGCGGCCCTGCTGCACCCGCGACGAGGGGCAGCCGCAGTTGAGGTCGATCTCGTCGTAGCCCAGCGTGCTCGCCAGGGCGGCGGCCTCGGCCAGGCGCTCGGGGTCGTCGCCGCCCAGCTGCAGCGCCAGCGGCCGCTCTCGCGGATCGAAGCCGAGCACGCGCTCGCGCTCGTCCGACAGCGCCGCGGCAACCGAGGTCATCTCGGTGTACAGCAGCGTCCGCCGGGTCACCGCCCGCACGATCATGCGGAAGTGGCGATCGCTGTGATCGACCATGGGCGCCACCGAGAGCGGCCGCGGCGGGCCGCGACGATCGTCGGGCATCACGGGCCGCAGCGTAGCCTCCAGCCCCCACATCGTCTCGCCACGGACCCGGATCGAGCCGTGAGATCGAGCGCGACGTACCCCCGGCGGCCCCGCCCCTGCTAGCATCGCCGGGCCCATGAAGACCGCCCGCCCTGCCCTGCCCCTGATGCTGGCCCTCGCGCTGGCGAGCGCCTGCGATTCCGGCACCAAGGACTCCAAGCCCGCCCCCGTCGCCCAGGCCCCCGCGACCACGCCGGCCGACGATGCGAAGGCGCCGACCCCCTCGCACGGCGATCCCAGCACCAACCCGCACGGGGCCCCCAGCCCGCACGCGGCTCCCAACCCGCACGCCAACATGCCGCCGATGATGGGCGCGCCGCCCAAGCCCGCGGGACCGCCCCGCGAGATCACGCCCTCGGGGGAGGTCGCTGCCGAGACCCTCACCGGCCTCGCGTTCGCGGTGCCCAAGGAGTGGGAGAAGGGCGCGCCCTCCAACCGCATGCGCCTCGCCCAGTGGGTGCTGCCCGGGCCGGGCGGAGACGCCGAGCTGGTGGTGTTCCGCTTCCCCGGCGGAGCCGGGGGCATCGAGGCCAACCTCACCCGCTGGAAGGGTCAGTTCACGCCGCCCGAGGGCAAGACCATCGACGACGTGTCCACCACCAAGGAGGTCCAGGGCGAGGGGCTCAAGACCACCCTCGTGGACGTGAGCGGCACCTACGTGGCCGCGATGACGCCGGGGGCCGAGGCCAAGCACGACGATCCCGACACGCGGATGCTCGCGGCGATCGTCGAGGGGATCGGCGATCCCTTCTACTTCAAGGCGGTGGGGCCCAAGGCCACCATGGATCTGTGGGCCGAGCCCTTCGCCGCGATGATCGGCACCTTCGCCGCGAGTGGAGGCGGGACCGGGGCCGCGGCATCGGGCGGCGGAGCAGCGGGAGCCGAGGCCGCCGGCGGGGCTCCAGCGGGCGGAGCCGAGGCCAAGGCCGGCGACGCCGGGGCGGACGGGGGCTAGCCATGCGTGCGGCTCCCACCTGGCTGGCGATCGCAGTCCTGGTCGTGATCGGGTGCAAGGACGATCGCGATCCCCCGCCGCAGCAGGCGAGCACCGGCTCGTCCACGGGCAGCGACGGCAACGGCTCCACCTTCGTGGCGCCGCCCGACATGGCCGCAGCCGAGAGCACCGGCCCCGGCTGGCCGCTGCCCACCGACGACGACCTGCTCACCTGCGTGCGCTCGTGCGAGGGCCCGTGGGACTGCTGCCCGCCCAACAGCGCCGGCGTGTGCCCCGGGCCCGGCTATCCCTACAACTACATGTGCATCCAGGAGATGTGCGTGTTCCCGCCCTGCACCGCCGACTCCGACTGCCCCAACGCCGGCGAGCGCTGCCTGGAGGTCGCCGGGTGGCCCACCTGCGTGCTGCCCTGCGACGGCGACGAGCCCTGCATGGCCGTCGCCAGCGATCAGAGCTGCTCGGCCACCGCCGACGACGGCAGCTCGTACTGCTTCGCCCACTGCAGCAACCCCTCGGTGTTCTGCGGCGCGGGCTCCTGCGACGAGGCCTCGGGCAAGTGCGTGTGCACCAGCGACGGCCAGTGCCAGGCCAGCTGGGTCTGCGTGTGAGGCCGGCCCCGGGCCGTCGGTCTCAGGCCGGCGGCGGGGCCTCGCAGATGAAGGCCGCCGCGGTGGCGCAGGCGATGTCGTTCCAGGTGCCCGCCGGGACCGCGAGCTGGGCACAGTCCTCGCCCTCGAGGGCGTCGTTGGGCTCGCCCGCGCCCCAGGCCGTGAACGCGGGCGCGCTGCCGTCGGTCCACACGAAGCTGCCCTCGACCTCGAGGTCGTTGAGCCCGAGGTAGAGCACCGGCACGGCGGGCAGGGGCTCGGCGAGCAGGAAGTCCTGCTCGGCCTGGTCGTCGAGCTTCACCAGGTCGGCGGCGAAGAGCATGCACGCGGCACGGGCCTCGTCCCAGCTCGGCGCCGCGGGACAGTAGTAGTAGGCGTGGCCGTCTCGCAGGCCCAGGCTGCAGCCCTGGCAGGTGGCGTTGGTGGGCGAGGCCTCGTCGACCAGCCCGTTGCAGTCGTTGTCGGCCCCGTCGCAGACCTCGTCCACGCCGGGGTGCACGTCGGGGTTGGCATCGTCGCAGTCGCCCCCCTGCGGGATGTGGGCCGGGGGCTGCAGGCAGGCCTCCACCGGGTAGGCGACGTCGCCGTAGCCGTCCTCGTCCACGTCGGGGTAGTAGGTCTCCAGCGGGCAGCCGTAGGTCTCGTCGAGCCCCTCGCTGCTGCTGCCCGTCTCGCCTCCGGTCGCGGGCTCGCTGCCCCCGGAGGTGCCCGCCGAGCCGCTGCCCGAGGCGGTGCCGTCGGAGGCCGCCCCGGTGACCCCGGCGCTGCTCTCCTGCCCCTCGCCTCCGGCACACGCCACCGCGAGCGCTCCCCACAGCCCCAGACCGATCGTCCCGCCCCTCACCACCCCACGATACAGCGAAGGCCGCCCCCGGTGCACCCGGGCGACGGCCTTCGCGGGAGACCAGCAGCGCCGACGAGCCGCGTTACTCGGTCGCCTTGGCCTTGGCCTTGGCCTCGGCCTCGTCCGCGCCCTTGCCCTTGCCCTTGCCCGCCTTGGTGCCCTTGCCCGCGGCCTCCTTGCCGGCCTTGGCGGGCGGGAACTTGCCGTAGCTGAACAGCTCGTCGGCGCTCAGCTCCTGCACCTTGCCGATCTCCGCCAGCGCCTCGAGGCCCACCCGCTCACGATCGCCCACGACGACGACGATCACCGGCGCCCCCACGAAGCCCTTGGCGAAGGCGGCCACGTCGGCCACCGAGAGCTCCTGGCTGGCCTTCCACTCCCAGGGACGCGGGTCCCCGCTCTCGCCGCGCTCGTCCCACTCCACCACCCAGCGGTTGATCCACCGCGGGTCGATCCGCGTGGCCCGGTACTCCTGGTCGAGCATGGCCTGCGCGGTGACCAGCCGCTCGGGCTGGATCTCGTCGGTGCGCAGCAGCCCCAGGAAGGTGCGCACCGCCTCGGGGGTCTTGTCGGCCTGGGTGCTCATGAAGCCGGCCAGGCTGGACTCGTCGGCGGGGCGGCGCCCGGGGGAGTAGTTGGAGGAGGCGCTGTAGGCCAGGCCACGCGACTCCCGGATCTCCTGGAACACCAGCGCGCTCATGTTGCCGCTGAGGTACTCGGAGAGCAGCCGCGCGGTGGGCCGCTGCTCGCGGGGCAGCGGGCCGCGCGGGATGGTGAAGCGCACGTTGGCCTTGGCCCCGTCCTTGTGCAGGAAGAACACCAGGGTCTGGTCGATGTCCCGGTACTCCCGCAGCTGGGTGTCCCCGGTCTTGCGATGCCGCTTGCCGCGAGCGACCACCTCGGTGACCGCGTCGGCCCGGCGCGGCCCGAAGTAGAGGGTGACGTGCTCGTGGTCGAGGAAGCTGGAGATCAGCTTGCGCAGCGCGGCCGGCCGGGCGCGCCCCAGCGCCTGGTTGCTGGGGTGGTGCAGCCACGCGCTGCGATCACCGTACTTGGCGTAGTCGCCCAGCGCTGCGGTGAGCAGCCAGTCCTTCTCCATACCATCCCGGCGCTCGCTCACCGTGTTGTCGTGCAGCCGCCGCAGGGTCTGGGCGTCGAAGCTCGGATCGGCGAGCCAGCGGTCGAGCACGGCGAGGCTGGCCTCGAGCTGCGAGTCGAGGCCCTCCACGGTGATCGAGCTGGTCTCGGCGTTGCAGCTGGTCCGCACCGAGGTACCCAGGCCGTAGAGCTCCTTCTGCACCGCCTCGGCGTCGTCCTTGCCCGCTCCCGACAGCGACAGCAGCTCGAGCGCGTAGCAGAGGTAGGGATCCTTGCGATAGCCGCGCTTGGCCTGGTAGGTGAGCGAGAACAGGTCGTTGCGATCGTTGACCGCGGTGATGAGGTCGCCCGCGGGCAGCGGCCGGCGCTCGTAGTGCTTGCCCTCCTCGACCCACTCGGGCTCGAGCTGGGTGGCCGGCATCGCCTCGATGCGCTGGGCGAACTCGCTGCGGCGGCCGGGGTCGATCTTCACCGGCGTGATGGTGGGCTTGTCGAGCTTGGGGATCTCGGGCTTGCCCTTGCGCTTGGCCACCACCACGTAGTCGTCGCCCAGGTAGCGGTTGGCCACGCGCACCACGTCGTCGCGGGTCACCGCCTGGAAGCGGCCGTCGTGGTCGACCACGTCGGACCACTGCCGGTGCTCGATGAAGGCCGACATCATCTTGCCCACCCGCGCCCCGGGGTACTCGAGCTGCCGCTTGAGCCGCACCGTCTGCTGGAGCTTGACCGCGGTCACGTCCTGCTCGGTGAACGAGCCGGCCTTGAGCTTGGCGATCACCTCGAGCAGCATCGCCTCGAGCTCCTCGGGGGTCTGCCCCGCGCGCGCCTCGGCCGTCACCACGTAGTTGCCCGCCTCGCGCAGGGTGCTGAGGTACGAGCCGGCCGAGGGCACCCGCTGGGTGAGCTCGAGCTCCACGTTGAGCAGGCCCACCTTGGCGTCGTCGAGCAGGCGGTCCATCACCTCGAGCGCCACCACGTCCTCGTGATCGGAGGCGGGCGCGTGCCAGGCCAGGGTCACCCCCTCCTCGCCGTCGGCGAAGACCTCGCGGAACACCCGGCCCGACAGCGGCGGCAGCTCGCCGGGCGGCGGCGGCGGGACCGGCTTGGGGCTCAGGCCGCGGCCGAGGGTCTTCTCGAGCACGGGCAGCACGGTCTTCGCGTCCACGTCGCCCGCGAGCGCGATGGCCATGTTGTTGGGCACGTACCAGCGCTCGAAGTAGTCCACCATGTCCTGGTAGGCGGGGTTCTTGAGGTGCTCCACCTCGCCGATGGTGGTCTGGGTGCCGTAGGGGTGCGCGGGGTACAGCGCGGCGTAGAGCGCCTCGCGGACCTGACGGAAGGGGTTGTCGATGCTGAGGTTCTTCTCCTCGTAGACCGCCTCGAGCTCGGGGTAGAACAGCCGGAACACGGGATCGCCGAAGCGCTCGGCCTCCACCGTGGCCCAGGCGTCCAGTCGGTTGGAGGGCACGTCGCCCACGTACACGGTCTGCTCGAAGCTGGTGAAGGCGTTGATCCCCTCCACGCCCAGGCTGCCGTACATGCGGCTGTGCTCGTTGGGCACCGCGTACTCGGCCATCGCCTGGGTCTCGTCGTCGATCTCGGCGAGGATCTTCTTGCGCTCCGCCTCACCCGGGGCCTCGCGCAGCTCGGCGTAGAGCTGCCGCACCCGCTCCACGTGGGGGGCCTCCTTGTCGGCGTCGAGGGTGCCGTACTCGTCGGTGCCCTTGAACAGCATGTGCTCGAGGTAGTGGGCCAGCCCGGTGGAGTCGGCGGGGTCCATGCGGCTGCCCGCCCGCACCCCGATCCACGCCGAGAAGCGCGGCTTCTGGCGGTCGGTGCTGATGTAGACGGTCATCCCGTTGGACAAGCGGTGGATGGTGACGCCCATGGGGTCGTCGGCCAGCGGCTGCTCGACCAGCTCGGGCAGGTCCGAGGCGGCGAGGATCGCCTCGCGATCGGGCGCATCGGAGTCGGCGCTCGCCGTCGGAGGCGGCGTGGGCTCGGCATCGGGCGGCGGCTCGCTGCCCCGCGGGTGGCAGGCCGACGCGGCCAGGGCCAGCATCCAGCTACAGGGGAGCACACGACCAAAGCGAGACACGAGCCCGGGCATGGAAGCCCAGATACCAAGGCGGTCGATCCTGCGTCAACGCGACCAGCGCAGCGCGCGAACGCACGCGTGACGGTGGCCCTTGGCGAGAGCCCCTCGAACCGGCTACCAATGCGGCCCGAAACGCCGTGTCGCCCCCTTCGTCGTCATCGCGCCCCGCCTGGGCGCGAGCCGCCCACGCCGCCCTCGCCTGGATCCACCAGGAGCGCTGGCTGCTGCTGGTGCTCGCGGGCGCGCTGATCGTGCGGCTGCACTGGAACCTCCACGTGCACCCGCCCGGCGACTACGTGTACTCGGACATGAACGGCTACGTGAGCCGGGCCAACCGCATGCTCGAGCACGGCCTGGCCCCGCACGAGTACAGCAGCTTCTTCCCCTACGGCACGCACTGGATCGTCGCCGGCATGAAGATGCTGTTCGGCAAGGACGACTACGACGCCATCGCGGTGCTGCTGGCGGTGATCGGGGCGCTGACCGTGGCCTTCGCCTACGCCAGCGCGCGCCGGGCCAGCGCCTTCCCGTGGGTGGCCCCCATGGTCGGGCTGCTGGGCATCTTCTACTACCCGCACTTCTCGCTGGGCGGCTACATCCTCTCCGAGGTCCCGTTCTCGTTCTTCGTGATGGGGGCGGTGCTGTTCTCGCTGCGCCTGGCCGACGAGGGCCGCCACCGCGACGCCTGGGGCATGGGCATCTTCGCCGCGCTGGGCACCGTGATCCGCCCGCAGATCCTGGTCTCGGCCGCGCTGCTGGGGGTGTTCTGGCTCGTCCGCCGCAAGGCCCTGCCCAAGATCCGCTTCGTGCACCTGCTGCAGTCGTTCGTGCCGGTGGTCGCGATCCTCATCGCCTCGTCGGCGCTGCTTCGCCACAACACGGGGCGCACCGGCCTGGTCTCGGAGAACGGCTCGTTCAACCTGGTGTTCGGCCGCTGCCACAACTCCAAGATCCTCTCCACGCCCGACGGCAAGGGTCACGGCCGGGTGCACTTTCGGCCGCCCTCGTTCCTGCAGGTGCGCAACCACGAGGCGCGCGCGGCCAAGCGGGGGATCCCCCCCCAGATCGCGCTCGAGCCCGCCATCGAGGACGAGCTCTCCTATCCCGGCTACATCGGCGACAAGGAGAAGCACATGGAATTCGTGCGGGAGTGCGTCCGTCGCACGGGGATCATGGGGCAGCTCCGCTACTCGGTGGTCAACGCCACCTTGCTGTGGCGCCACAACGTGCCGTGGCCCGACTCGGGGCGCAGCCAGTGGCGGCCGATCAGCGCGTGGTGGACCAAGCGACACCGCGAGCTGCTGGCCGTGCCCGCGCTCATCGGCCTGGTGTTCCTGGGGCTGGGCCGTCGAACCATCAAGCAGGCCCTGCTCGCGATCCACCTGCTGGCGATGGTCCTGGTGGCCGCCGTGTTCTTCGGCTCGATCCGCATACGCACGCCCTACGACTTCGTGATCATGACGCTGGCCTTCGAGGTCTACTCGTTCGGCGTGGTGCTGCTGTGGAAGGGCGGGCGCTGGCTGTGGCAGCGGCGCAAGGCCAAGCCGGGCCCGCCTCCGCCGGCCGCTCACTGAGCCCCGGGGCACCCCGCACGGCGCCCCGTCGCGGGAGCGGGAGAGGCCCACGGTCGCGACGACCGTCTACAGGCAGGCGCCGGGGACCAGCTCGAGCATGGTGCCGTTGATCACCAGCTCGGGGAGCATGCAGGAGCCCGTGGTGCAGTCGGCATCCTCGTCGCACTCCGAGCAGGCCCAGATCACCGGGATGCCCATCAGCGAGGCGGGGGCGCAATTGCCCGAGGCGCACTGGAGGTCGCCCGAGCCGGCGCCGTTGCAGCCCTCCTCGTTGGCTCGCGAGCCCGGGGGCAGGCAGCCGTGCTCGCCGCGGAGGGTGGAGAGATCGTAGGTGGGAACACACAGGTCCCCGCCCGCGCAGTCGAGATCGGTCGAGCAGCCGCTGCAGGTGGAGATGTCGACGATGCCGGGGACCTGGATGAGCTGGGTGCAGAACAGGCCGGGCAGGCACGCCGCGGCCGTCTCGCAGCCACAGCCGCCCGAGCCGTCGCAGCAGGTGGCGCACTGCCCCGAGATGGGATTGCCCGGGTTGCAGCCGTAGGCACAGTCGGCATCCTCGTCACACTCGGAGCACACGCCTCCGAGCGGGCCGAGCACGTAGCACTCGTTCGAGGCACACTCGGCCCCCGAGACGCAGGGCATGCCGCCCCCCGGCGGGCACACGAAGGGCATGCCGCCGCCGGACGAGCCGGAGTCGCTGCCGCCCTCGTCGGAGGACGAGCCCGCATCGCCGGTGGTGCCCGAGCTCGAGCCGCCGGTGGAGCCCGCGGTTCCCGAGCCGGTGCCGTCGCTGGTGCCATCACCAGTGGTGGTGCCGGCGGCCGTGGTGCCGTCGGTGGTCCCGCCCGTGCTGCCCGCGGTGGAGTCGACCCCGACAGTGACGCTCGGGCCCGTGGTGCCCGGACCGGTGGTGCCCGGGCCCGTGGTGCCGGTGCCATCGGCGGGGCCGGAGCCCGCGGGCCCATCGTCGCCGCAGGCCACAGCCACCAGCATGCTCAATGCCCAACCAAGTCGAAGTCCTCGTCGCATGCTCACAAGCTCCTAAATCAACTCAACAATGCAAACATAACTATCTCCGAAGAGATAGGTCCGTGTGATTCCTCGATCGAGTTACGGGCCCGAGGGTGGGTTCTTCCACTACCCTCCCCGACGTCGTCCGTCTCCTAACCGATTAATCAGTCATGACCGACTTCTACAATGAAATCGCGCAGTCTTGGTCCCCGATACCCCGGCTGGCCCGAGGGGTGGCCGGGCTGCTCGTCGTGCTCGGCGTGAGCCTGGGCGGATGCTCGGACGGCCCCGATCCCACGGCCACCAGCGCCGACGGCTCGTCGAGCTCGGGCTCGGCCGACGGCTCCGGCCCCACCGGGATGGCCACCGACGGAGGCTCGACCGCGGTCGACGGCAGCTCGGACGGCACGCCAGACACCACCACCGGCGAGGCCCCCACCCCGGTGTGGGGCTGGGCCGACCTGCACAACCATCCCTTCGCCGAGGCGGCGCACGGCGGCGGCTGGGTGCACGGCGAGCACGCGGGACCGATGGAGCAGGCGCTCGCGTCGTGTGACGGCGGGCTGCCGGGCGACCACGCGCGGGTCCGCAGCGACCTCGGCGTGCTCTTCGAGCAGTGCGAGGGCGATGCCAGCGTGGACCTCGGCACGCTCGCCGACACGATCCCCGTGCTCAACGTGCTGCTGCTGCTCGGCGGCACGCCGGCCTCGGAGCTCATCGGCCGCATCGAGGGCAGCGAGGGCGACACCGGCCTGCACCTCGAGCGCACCGAGGGGCCGCCCTCGTTCGAGGGCTGGCCGCGCTGGGACACCATCGCGCACCAGCAGACCTGGGAGGGCTGGATCGAGCAGTCGTGGCAGGACGGCTTGCGCCTCACCGTGTTCTCGGCGGTGAGCAACGGCTGGCTGTGCCGCGCCCTGCCCGAGGCCAACCTCGATCGTCCGCAGTGCGACGAGATGGACGACGTGCAGGTGCAGCTCCAGATGGCCCACGACTTCGTGGCCGCCCACGACTGGGCCGAGATCGCGCTGTCGGCCGCCCACGCCCGCCAGATCGCGTCGGAGGGGCGGCTGGCCATCGTGCTCAGCGTGGAGGTCTCGCAGCTGTTCGGCGAGGACGACTGGGAGCCGCAGCTCGACGCGCTCTACGACCAGGGCGTCCGCACGCTGCAGCTGGTGCACCAGCTCGACAACCGCTTCGGCGGCGCCGCGCCCCACAACGCCATCTTCCACGTGGCCCAGTTCACCGCCAACTGCCACGTGGACACCGACTGTGGGATCACCACCGCCGATCTCACCCTGGGCTTCGACGTGGATGCGCAGTGCCGCAACGTGCAGGGGCTGACCGCGGAGGGCGAGGCGCTGCTCGACGCGATGATCGATCGCACCATGCTGATCGACATCGCCCACATGAGCGAGGCCAGCGTGCAGGGTGTGCTCGACCGGGTGTCGCAGCGGGACTGGTACCCGATCTATGCGTCGCACGGGCACCTGCGCGAGATCCTGATGCCGCAGCAGCAGGCCCAGGAGAAGACCTCGCCCGCGTGGGTGATCGAGGGGATCCGCCAGACGGGCGGGATGTTCGGCCTGCGCACGGGCGCCGAGCAGATCTCGAGCTACTCCGCGTCGGGGGTCGACAACAGCTGTCACGGCTCGGTGCGCTCGTTCGCCCAGCACTACGCCTACGCCACCCAGGGGTTGAAGGTCGACGTGGCCCTCGCCACCGACTTCAACGGCTTCATCCAGCAGACGCGCCCGCGCTTCGGCCCGCACGGCGCGTGCTCGGCCGGCTTCCCGGCAGAGGCCACCTGCCAGGCGCACGCCCAGCAGGGACCCACCGGCACCGACCTCGACGAGCTCGGCCTGGCGCACCAGGGCCTCATCGGCCCGCTGCTCGACGACCTGCAGGCGGTGGGGGCCGAGCTCGGACCGATGGAGGGCTCGGCCGAGGCCTTCATCCGCATGTGGGAGCGCGCCGAGGGCCCGCGGGACGCGACGCCCCTGCCCACCGACGACCTCGAGCTCGGGGGGATCGAGCCGCTGGCTCCCGCCGACGAGCGAGAGGCGGAGTACCCCTCGGTGTGCGGCACCACCTTCTGCCCGGGGATCCTCGAGACCGGCGAGAGCTGCCGCTTCGACGACGAGTGCATCAGCGGGCAGTGCAGCTCGGGGCCCTGCGGGATCCCCAACGGGAGCTGCCAGTGAGCGACGGGCTCAGGGCCACAGGTCGCCGCAGATGAGCTCTTCCTCGAAGAAGTAGCCGAAGAAGCCCACCTCGCCGCGGCCGTCGGTGACCGCGACCGCCAGCGGCAGCGTGGGCTCGCCCGTGCGGCACAGCGCGCGTCGCAGGCCCAGCTCGCGCAGCGCTCGGGCCTGGGCCACCGCGCGCTCCGACGCGCTGCCGGGACCGGCCGCGTACTCGGCCACCTGCTGCACGGGCCCCAGCCCCGGCACGTGGAAGGGCAGCTCCACCCGCTCCCAGCGACCCTCGGGGCGGGCGTGCTCGTCGGCGGCCAGGGTCTCGCCGATCGCAGCCAGGCGCTGGCGCAGCGCGAGCAGGTCCTCGTCGGTGAAGCGACGACGGCGGGGCGCACAGACGTCCTCGAGGGCCTCGTAGACCTCGGTGAGCGCGCCCAGGCGATCGGAGAGCGCGACCCAGTCGGGGGCGAGGTGCTCGGTGGCGACCTCGGCCGACTCGGCCGCGACGTTGCGCAGCTCGACGACGTAGTCGCGCCCCACCTTCGCGGCGCAGCCCTCGGGGACGTACACGCTGGGCTCGGCGGTGCCGATGCGAGCGCCTCCCATCAGGAACACCCGCGGCGCCATGGGGCAGCCGTCGGCCTCGGCCCCGCAGTGGGCAAAGCCCTGCAGGTACTCCCAGTAGGCGTGGCCGCACTGGTACTGCTCCCAGGCGGCCTCGTCGTCGAGCTCGGTGCGGCTGCGCAGCGCCGCGTAGGGCTCGAGCTCGGACGAGAGCCGCGGCAGGGTGGCCGTGAGTGCGGCGCGGTACACCTGCCACAGCACCGCGTCGGCGTGATCGAGGAACGGCTCGAGCTCGGCCAGGGACTGCTCCTGCCCGGTGGCCAGCGCGGCCATGGGCGCGTCGCAGCTCCCCACGGTGCGCGCGGGCAGGGCTCGCCAGCGCGCCGGATCGATCGCGGCGTCGTCGATCACCAGCACCGCCGAGCCGTCGGTAGAGCCGGGCAGCGGGCCCTGATCCCAGGCGTAGCGCGGACGGCCCACGTCGGCGTCGAGGCGGTGCAGCGGCAGCGATCGATCGGAGAAGGCGGCGGTCGGGCCCGCTCCCGCCGCGAGCGTGGTCTGGGGCGCGAGCGCATGCGCCAGGCCCTGAAGGCGGGCCTCCCACTCGGGTCCCCGCAGGCGCGGGCCGGGGCGGATCGAGATCGCCGTGGAGCCGGCCAGGGCCTGGCGCAGGCTCTCGAGATCGCCGGCCGTCTGCATGGGCGGGGCCCAGTCCAGGTCGAGGCTGGGCATCGGCAGGCCCCGGTCGGGCTCGGCGGGGCCCGTGGGCAGGGGGCCCGCAGCCACCGTCACCGCCGAGGCCCCCCGCGGCGCGGGCATGCGACCGCCACACGCGCCGAGCAGCGTCATGAGCGCCCATGCACCGCCGGTGCGGACGAGGGCGCGAGCTCGGGAGGACCAATGACGCATGGGGGCAAGGCTCGGGTATCGCAAGGGTAGCTTCGGGGGCAAATCACTCGCGTGATCCGCCGCACCCCTCGCCTCGCTCGCGGTCGGGGATCGAGGCGCGGGCGTCTGGGCGACCCTTTGGTAGACTCTTCGCGTGGATTGCACATGGCGTTCGCGAGGGACCCTCGGGGTCGTCTGCCTCGCGCTGGCGGGTCTCGCCGCTCCTTCGGCCCACGCCGCCGAGGGCGACGTGCTCGTCGAGCTGCACTTCAAGCCGGTGCCCAAGGCCCAGATCGCGGTCTGGATCGAGGATGCCGACGGCAACTTCGTGCAGGACGTGATGGTGACCCAGGCCACCGGCAGCCTGGGCATCGGCAATCGCCCGGGGCGCTGGGACTTCCTGTCGAGCTGGCGCTTCCCCTACGGCCCTCGCACCGGGGTGCTGCCCGTGTGGGGCCACGCCCGGGGCCGCACCTACCCGCAGCTCACCTTCCACGACGACGACCCGGCCGACCAGGAGTCGCTGGGCTGGCACGAGAACACCAGCTCGCCCGAGCCGTACTTCTGCCGGCCCCTGTCCGAGGCGGAGAACGACACCATCTCGACCGACACGATGACCTGCCCCTCGCCGGCCACCTTCCAGTCGGACAAGGGCAAGTTCGTCCCCGGGGCGACCACGATCTACCCGCCGCGCAACGACCTCACGGAGTACGAGGAGGGGCACGACCACCCCGACGCCTACACCCTGAGCGAGGTCAACGACCTCGACGCGATCACCAGCGCCACGCCGATGGGCGATCGGCCCGAGCTGGTGACCACGGTGATCCCGGCCTCGCTGGTGGGCCAGGGCCCGCTGGTGGCGAAGATCGAGATCAACCTCGAGCACGACGAGAACCCCGACTGGGACTTCTCGCGCAGCGGCGATCACTACGTGGATCCGCGTTTGGAGAACTACGGCGTGGAGTACCTGGGCCAGCCCTCGGTGGTCTACGCGGTGACCTTCGATCCCGAGCAGGCTGCGTTCGCGGGCACCGATGCCTACGCCGGCTACGGCGAGCTCGACGGCACCAGCGGCCAGCTCTACCCGCCCGACGCCTCGATCAGCACCGACGGGGGCAGCGGTGCCGATCGGCTGCTGCTGTACACCCTCAACGGCGAGACCTTCCGCTTCGGGGTGTACAGCCACGGCCCCGGCACCGGCCAGACCCCGCCCGACGACGGGGGCTGGGGCGCGTGCAGCATCGCCGCCCTGCCCGACCCGCAGGATCTCGAGCTCGAGGCGATCGACTTCGACACCGTGCGCGTGCACTTCACCGTGCCGCCGCTCGACGAGACCGACGGGGTGCGCGACGTGACGCTCTACTACCGCGTGGGCGACACGCCGCTGACCACCGCCAACGCGGCCTCGGCCGTACAGAAGGTGCCGCCGCCCGAGCTGTGCAGCGGCGACATCGTGCCGGGCGAGCGGGCGTGGTGCGACCTCACCGAGCTGTTCGGCAACTACGACTACCAGATCGGTCTGGCCTACGAGGACGAGTGCGGCAACGTGAGCAACGTGGTGGGCGACTCGATCCGCACCCCGGCCCAGCAATTCGCCCAGGTGGAGGGCTTGTGCTTCGTGGCCACCGCGGCCTGGGGGGCTCCCTGGGCCGGCCGGGTGCAGGCGCTCCGCTGGTTCCGCGACCTCTACCTCGAGAGCAACGCGATCGGCATGGCCTTCGTGGGCTTCTACTACTATGCAAGCCCGCCCCTGGCCCGCGCGATCGCGGCCCATCCCCTGCTGCGCGCGGTGGCCCGCGTGGTGCTGGCACCACTGACCGACATCGCGCGCGTCGCCACGCCCCGGCACTGAGCCCCGTGGCTCGCGGACGACCCGCGGCGGTAGCCTGCCGCCAGAGGATGATGTAATTCCTGGGTTCTGATGTACGTGCTGCTCGGCAGTCTCGTCGTGTCGATCCTGGCGCAGCCGTCGGGAGACCCGCGGGCGATCGATCCCGCCGCCAATCGACCCGAGATCGTCGCGCCCGGCGGCGCGCCGTCGCGGACGAAGCCACCCAAGACGCGACCGCCGAAGGTCGAGCCCAAGACCGAGCCCAAGGTCGAGCCGAAGCCCAAGGTCGAGCCGAAGACCGAGCCCAAGGTCGAGCCCAAGACCGAGCCCAAGCCGAAGACCGAGCCCGAGCCGAAGGCCGAGCCCGAGCCCAAGCCGAAGCCCGAGCCCGAGCCCGAGCCGAAGACCGAGCCCGAGCCGAAGGTGGCAGGCCCCGTCGACGAGGGCAGCACGGAGCGCTGCTTCCCGGAGCACGGACGCTGCTGGCGGCTCAACGTGGCCGGCATCGCGACCGCGGGCGTGGGCGTGGGCATGCTCGGCACCGGCATCGGCTTCATCAAGGCGCCCACCTGGGCTGCGTCCACCGGGCCCAACGAGCCGGTCTTCGATCGCTCGCTGCGTCCGCCGGGCGTGGTGCTGGTGGCGCTCGGCACCGTCACCGTGGTCACCGGCGTGCTGATGATCGTCGCGGGCCATGCCACCCACGGCAAGCCGGCGGCCGGGCGCAAGAAGGAGACCGCGAGGGTCCAGGTCGTCCCGGGAGGGCTGCGATGGTGATCCGTCCCCTCCCCTGGCTCGCCGCGCTGGTCCTCGGCGTGGCGCTGGCCTCCACGAGCTGCAAGGTCCTGGTCGAGGACAACTGCGCCAACCAGTCGGTGCCGGGCAACGAGTTCTGCCGCGAGCTCTACGGCAACGCGGCCCCCTACTGCTCGCCGTGCCGACGCGAGCTCAACGGCTGCGTGCAGAACCCTCCCTATAGCTGCCAGGGCTACTACGACGAGGTCAGCGACGAGGACGACGGGCTCCCGATGGACGAGTCCTCCTCGGGCGAGGGCGAGGCCCCGACGGGCGACGACAGCTCGGGTGAGCAAGACGTCGGCTCGACCGGCGACGGCGACGAGTCCAGCAGCAGCGGGACCGGCAGCACCACCACCTCGGGCTGAAGCGATGCCCGAGGGGCTCGTCCCCGAAGTGGTCCGCGTGATATCCGCATCGGGGCGTCCACCCCAGCGTGATTTGCGCAAATTGGCGCGAGCGCCCCTTCGCGATCCACGCAATACCCCGCGTGCTCCTCGCGCCCGAGCGTCTCTCCGCTCGTTTCCGCGCTCCTATCCGAGCCCTCTTGGAGCGAACCGGCCCAGCGGCTGATGCGCATGACTGGTGCCCCCCTCGATCGATTCACTAGGCGACTTGCCCAAGATTGCTCCGAGCTTGCATCAGGCTTGGTCCTCCAAGCCCCCAACCAAAGTCCATGGTTTCAGTGACTTCCATGAGATCATTGGCAAATCGCCCAGCCTTTCCCCTACCTGCCTAGCGCGAAATCGCCCAAGCAAATTTTGTGTGGGTAGACCCGGAAACCACAGGTGCGCTGGTGTCTGACACAATGCAGGGAGGTTGAGCACCATGAACCACATCGTGAAAATCGCGCTGGCTGCGGCGGTCCTGGTGACCGGCTGTGACGAGGGTGAGAGCACGACGGTCGGGTCTCG
Source organism: Myxococcales bacterium (assembly GCA_020633315.1). Taxonomy (GTDB): domain Bacteria; phylum Myxococcota_A; class Polyangia; order Nannocystales; family Nannocystaceae; genus Paraliomyxa. Next base: position 427,915 of record JACKDV010000002.1, on the reverse strand, counting down.
CGGCGGGATGGTTGTCTCCGCCGACGGACAATTCTCCATCGAGATCCCCGAGGGGGCCCTGGAGCACGATGTGGACATCACCATCGAGCAGGTGGACTGCATGCAGCCCAACGCCATCGGCCCCTGCTACGAGGTCGGCCCGGTGGGGATGCCCCTGCTGTTCCCCGCCGAGGTCGTCTACGAGCTCGACGAGGAGATGATGGAGGGCCTGCGCGCCGAGGAGCTCGAGGTCCTCGTGGAGCGCGACCACGACTGGCGGCCGCTGCCCGACCACCGCGTGGACATGGCCGACGAGGTCGTGACCGCCTCCGCGGTGTACCTGTCCTCGTACGCGGTGGTGGTCAACCCGGGTCGCAGCCACGACCACGGCCCGCAGCACGACTAGGGCATCCATCCGAGCTCGACCTGCAAACGGAGGCTCCGCGTGAAGGCACGCGGGGCCTCTGGTCGTCTTGGGCTGCCGCGCCCGCGGGCGACTCGGCCGTCGCGAGCCGCCGCTACTCGTCGGGCACGCGCTCGAGTCGGACCACGTCGCCGCGCACCGGCTCTACGGGAGCCGAGGGGCCCACCACCACCCGGCATCGCTCGAGCTCGACCAGCGTCCACCCCATCTTCTGCAGCCCCGTCGCGAGCAGATCATCGGTGGTCGGGTCGACGCTCACCGCCTGCCGGCGCGCCTGGTCGAGCACCGCAGACTGCCCCACCCGCTCCACGAGCTTGTCGAGCACGTTGCTGCGGAGCTGCTCGGCGAGCTTCTCCGGGTACGAGGTCCAGCCCTTGTAGCGCAGCAGCGCGAAGAACTGCCCCACGTCGTCGCCGCGCGGCTCCACTCGGGCCTCGAGCTCCAGCTCCAGCCACAGCGCCTCGCCGCCGTCGTGCTCGAGTCGGGTCGTCCCCGCCACCCAGCGCAGGCGCAGCACGTCGAGGGGGATCGAGTACGGCGCATCGGTCCACCGCCGTCGCGCCCAGTGCCGCCCGGGCTCCCCGGTGTTGGTGATCCCGCCCAGGTACAGGGCCCGTCGCGGCGCGAGCTCGACGGGAAAGCGGATCACGAGCCCGCTGACGATCCACGCCACCGCGAGCAGGGCGGCCAGCACCCCGCCGGACGCCGGCGGCATCAGCCCCACCGCCACGGCGGTCGCCAGCGCCCGCGCCGGCAGGATCCACCGCGGGCGCGAGTACTCCTCCACCAGCGGCAGCCCCAGGTGGACATCCGGCGAGACGGTGGGAGCAACGGGTCGAAGCTCCACCGGCCCCGCTCGCAAGAGGGCCAGGGGCTCGGGCGCGGGCAGGATCGCCGGCGGCTCCGAGGCCACGGGCGCGGCCGCCAGCGCCACGGGCTGCGCCGTCGGCTCGCCGTGCAGCAGGGCCCGCGCCGCGCGGGCATCGACGGGCCGGCGCCCCACCTTGGGCTCGAGCAGCCGCTCGATGAACGCGGCGAAGGGCTCCGAGATCCGCACGTGCTCACGGAATTCGATCCGCCCCGCGTCGGTGTCGAGCAGGTCCGCCGGATCCTTGCGCGAGAGCACCGCGACCAGCGTGGCCCCCAGCCCGTACAGATCCGAGGCCATCACGGCCCGCCCCATGAGCTGCTCGAGCGGGGCGTAGCCGGCGGTGCCCAGCGCCGTGGTGGCGCCTCCCTCGGGCTCGAGGGTGTCCTTGACCAGGTCGAAGTCGATGAGCACCCAGCTCCCGTCGGGCCGCTCGAGGATGTTCGAGGGCTTGAGATCGCGGTGCACGATGGGCGGGCTGAAGCCCTGCAGGTACTCGAGGATCTCCAGCATCCCCTCGGCGAGCGCCCGCGCCCGCGCCTCGGTCCAGCGCTGCCCCTGCTCGAGCCCGGCCGCCAGGCTGCGCCCCTCCACCCGCTGCTGCACCCAGAAGTGGAAGGTCTCGCCCCCGCGCACGAACTGTCCGTCGCCCAGGTGCCGCGGCACCCCGGTGTGATCCAGGCCCCGCAGCACCCCGATGCCGCGCTCGAACAGCTCGAGCTCCTTCCACTCCGCCATCCCCGACACGCCGAGGGTCTTGATGATCACCGGCGAGCCGTCCTCGCGATCCTCTCCGCCCAGCGTCCGGGCCGAGCGCTGCTGCGACAGCCGCTCGCGCGCCACGAAGCGCCCGCCGAGCACCAGCGGCGCCCGGCAGCTCACGCACAGCTCCGCGATCACGTTGGTGGCCAGGCAGGCGGGGCACAGCACCGACGACTCGAGGGGCACGCTGCGACCAGAGTAGGCCAAACGGCGCCCCGACGGAGCACGCCCTCGATGCGGACCGACGAGCCCCCCGAGCGGGGCTCGTCGTCGGGTCCGCGCCCGCTACCCCTCGGGCGGGGGCGGAGGCGGCGAGGCGTCGCCGGGAATCGGCAGCTCCACGTCGCCCTGCGCGGTCTTGTCCTGGCCGGTGATCTCCGCGTCGTGATCGATGAGCGTGCTGTTGGTGATGTCGCCGCCGCCGTAGGGCGTGCCCTGCACGCCGTAGACCACGTCGGGGGTGTAGAAGTCGAGCGCGTCGCCCGTCATCCACACGTAGCCGTTCTCCTCGAAGTCGTGGTCCACCCCGCCCGCGCTGCTGTTGGGCAGCTCGCCCACCACGTAGGTGGTGCCGACCACCTGCCACACCCCGCCCATCTGCTGGAACTCGTAGGTGGTGCTCTGGTGCGCGCTGGTCTGGGCGTCGTTGAGCATCGTGCGCTCGGCCGCCAGCATCCAGCCGGTGGCCGCGAAGCTGATGTCGGACACCGGGTTGGAGTAGGTGTTGCCGTTGAGCCCGGGCACCGTCGCCTCGAGCCGCGCCGTGGGCCCGTTGGGCACGCCGTCGTCGTCGATGTAGGCCACCGACCAGATCTCGTTCTCCTCGGTCCCCGACTGCCGGCCGCTGTCCTCGTTCCACACGCTGTAGTAGAGGCGCCCGGCGTGTGACTGCACCGCCCACACGCGGTCGCCCAGCGGCGAGAACACCCCGTTGGGCTCGCCCGGATCCGCGGCCGGCCCGTTGGTCACGCTGCCCGTGCTGTGCCGGTAGGTGCTGCGGATCGTGCCGTCCATCTCGATCTGGTAGATGCGCCCGTCCTCGTGGTTGGAGGCGTAGATGGTCTCGCTGTGGCAGTCGTAGTTGATGTTGCCCAGGCCCGGGCCGTTGTTGGGCAGGGCGGCGAACACCGAGACCGCGGCCGTGATCCCGTCCACCTTGTAGATCGTGCCCGGCGTGGACGAGTTGCCGTACACCGTGGTGGCCGCGGCATAGATGTTGCCGTCGGAGTCGAGGGTGATGCCGAAGATCGCCCCGCCGAACGCCTCTCGGGTCCAGGCCGGGTTCACGTACATGGGCGCGAAGTAGTTCGCGTTGGGGGGCGGGGGCGGCCCCGAGATGTCGAACACCCGCATCACCGAGCCACCGGCCTGGTAGGCGTTGTTCGTCATGACGAGCACGGTGCTGTCGAACGCCGCGTAGGCCGGGTCGGCGAACGCCGGGAAGCCGCCCGCGGCCCCGTAGGCCTCCGACTGCCGGCACGAGCCCGGCCCCCCCACGGGCGGCGGCAGGTCGAGCATGGGGTCGCCCACGTCGAAGCAGATGCCGCCCGGACAGACGCCGGTGTCCTCGTCGACCATCGAGGTGTCGCCCTCGGCCGCGGTGGTCCCGTTGCCGGTGCCCGCCCCGGTGGCCGAGGCATCGCTGGAGGCCGAGATCGCCGAGGTCATCCCGTCGGTGCTGGTCGAGGACGATGCGGCCGTGGAGGAGCCCCCAGACTCGCCATCGCTCTCATCGGGATCGAAGCAACCCACCGCGAGCAGCGGAACGAACCAAAGCGAACGAGATCCAAGACGACGAGTCACGGCAACTTCCCCCCTCGCTCGATGTGACGAGCGATGATCAACCTACCACGCAAGGAGCAAGGGATGAATCCAGTGATGTCCTGCGACCGTTCGGTCCCCCCCGTCGCACAATCGTCCGAAGCGGTGAGGTAGCTCATGGACCGTTTCGGATTCCTCCCCTGCCCCTCTCCCGCCTCACGGTTTCCATGACGTCGTCGAGCAGCGCCTGCTCGAGCAAGACCTTCCACGCTGGCGATCGCGATCGCGCCCCATCGTCGTCGTGCTCGTCGACTCCGGCACGAAGCAGCCTTGGTCGCGAGCACGAGGCTCGACGCCGCGATCGATGCCACCTCGCCAGATCGAGATAGCGATGGTGCCTACGTGTAGCGTGACGACACCGTGGGCGCTGATCGTCCTGCTCGCTGCGGCGTGTGCCCGGTAGCGGGATCGGTGCAGCTACTCGTGGTGGGAGAGGATTGCGAGTAGCGGCCGGTCGCGGCGTCACCCCGTCAGTGCAGCCGAGGCGTGGTCACCCGCGCGCCCGGCCCCACCCCGTCGACGAAGCCGCGCCCCGGCACGCCCGCGCCCCCGCCTCCACGCACGCGGCCTTGGCCTCGAGGTAGCCGGGGATGCTCGAGTCCGCCATGAGCTCGACCCCTCGCACGCGCGAGCCGGGCGACCGGGAAACCCGAGATGGGCGAGCGACCCGAGCGATCATGAGCTCGCGTTCACTGCGCATGATTCGGCCTGCGCGCCGTCGATGAGCTTCGCTCGGACGGACGGACCCGTCGATGCAACGAACGACCGAGGTGACCGAAAACCAGTTGCACCCAACATTGCGATCGGCACCTTGCCTCGACCATGCATCGGGGTGCCCCACGAATCTCGACGGTCATGACCCCCTTTGGTCCTCTTGGGCAATCTCGCTGCTTGTGGTGAGAGCGGCCAAGGATCTGATCCGCCAGTCATCGTCACCGCGACCGACGACGCAGGCGAAGCGGGAGACGACGGGGCCGACGAGTCGGGAGGCGGGCCCTTCCCAACCAGCACTTGCCTCATGGAGAACACGCCCAACCGATTCGGATACAAATACCAATGCGGAGGCAACATCACCATCGAGGCGGTAATCGAAGGTGATTTTCCTGATTCTCCGGCCACCAACTCCCTGGAGCTCGTCTTTGGACCAGGTGTCGAAGGGGACAGCTACGAGACCCCTCACGTCATGGCCTGCTGCCCCGAGTACGACACGACCATTCCGAATTGCGAGCAGGAGCACGAGCAGTACTGCATCGCAGATCTCGTCGAGCAGGGCTGCAAGTCAATGGAACCGAACCTACGTGACTTCGCCGATGAAGCCTTCAGTAGCGCCTCCTTCGAGGACACGATCAAGAGAGGCGCGATCAACAAGATCGCGGACCATGTCCGTGATCACCAAGTGGACTGCCTCAACACGTTCGTTACGGACACCGGAGTGGGAACGATCCCTCCTGGTTGCGACATGGATGGAAACGGGATCCGGTACGGCGAGCTGCTCCAGACGGGCGTGTGGTCCTTCGACCCCGACGGCCTGGTCACCAACGTGCGTATCACCGTGTCGGAAGCCAACTGGACGGGTCTCTTTCCGCTGGACGGCACGCCAGACCAGTGCAACTCGGCCGACGACAACGACGGAGTCCTCTTTCTCGAGCTCGACCCCGAGCCGGGCTCGACCATCGTCTTCCTGGTCATGGGTAGCGCCAGCGTTCACGGGCCACCGCTAGGCGACGAGAAGATCGAAGGCATCGCCATGCTCTCCTCGGAGGTCAGTGGATGCCAGCCGGGCAGTTGCTCCTCGATGAGAGTGCTCATCGACGACCTCACGGGAATGGGATCACTGGAGAGCTTCGAGGCCCACTCGGCTGCGCCAGTGGAGGTCGGAACGTCAGACGACGCCCTCGCCGTGGATGACTTCCAGGTCCGGCTATGGGACAGCACGCCGGCGGTCTTCGACCCGCAGACCGACACACTCACGATCCCACCGGGAGCCGCACGGTACGCGATCAGCGCCGATGCCGAAGGGATACACCGCGCCATCACCGCGACCAATGAGACGACACTCGTCCTCACCCGGGAGCTCGACGGCTGGACCTCCTCGGAGCTGACGATCGGCTACGACGACGAGCTCGGTAGTCACTGGACGCTGGTCCTCGCGCCGGCGCAGTGGCATTGAGTCTGGCAAGATCGAGGAAGCGATGGTGCCTCCGCGAAGCCCGACGACGCCGTGGGCGCTCACCGCCTTGCTCGCCGTAGCCGCCTGCGCTCCAGAGGATTCACCGCGCGACATCCCGCCCATCACCTGGAGCGGCGATTTCCTCGACTATGCCCCGCAAGACGGCGCCTACGAGCCGTGCGCCGGGACGCTCCCGTACATGGACCGCTACGTGAGCCTCGTCGCAAGCACGATGGGCGTGCCGATCGAGGAGCCGCTGGTCTACGTGCACGGATCCGAGGGCGAGGAGACCTTCTGTCCGCACGAGGACACGCTGGGCTGTGCCTTCGACGACAGCGTGTACTCGCTGGTGGTGCCGCAGGAGCACGAGCTCGTCCACGGCGTCCGTGGCAGGCTGGGGTTCTCCCACCTGTTCTTCGAGGAGGGGACGGCCGAGGTCTTCGGAGACGATGCTCCGTTCTCGCTGCGGGTCACGTCGAACGGCGATCTGCTCGAGGGGATCGAGAGCGCCAATGGGCAGGACGGGCTGCCCACGAGCTGGTACCCGCGGGCGGGACACTTCGTGGCGTTCCTTCACGACCGCCATGGGCCGCAGGTCACCGAGGCGCTGCTGCGCCGCACCGATGCGTTCTCGAGCGCCGCCGAGGCGATCGCGGTCCTCGAGGAGGCCGCTGGTGAAGGCTTCGACGAGATCCGACAGGAGTACGAGGGGCTAGAGGAGTGCGACCAGCGACACTATCGCTACCCTCTGTACGGGTGTGACGAGCCCACCGCCCTTCGAGCTCGCTGCGACGGGAGCGAAGCGATCACCATCGAGGAGAGGATCGCTTGCGACGACCCGAGCACCATCGGGCCGCGGGACGGCGAGATCTGGAAGTCGATCGGGATCGAGGTCCCCGAGGATGGCGAGTACACCTTCGTGTCCTACACCGACGAGAGCGCCCTCGGTGACTCGATCCTGGTGGAGGAGTGCTCGATGCGATGCGACTCGATCGTATCCGAGCAGCCGATGGGCTTCGTGATTCCGCAGGTCCCGGTGTTCCTTCGGGCAGGCCGCTATTCACTGCGACTGACGCGGCCGAAGGACGCGGCGGGATCGGTGCAGTTGCTCGTGGTGGGAGCGGACTGCAGCTAGCGGTCGGTTCGCGGCGTCACCCCGTCAGTGCAGCCGAGGCGTGGTCACCCGCGCGCCCGGCCCCACCCCGTCGACGAAGCCGCGCCCCGGCACCCCCGCGTGGGTGTAGGCCTCCTCGAGGATCTCCAGCAGCGCGCGCGCCCGCAGCTCGTCGTCCGCGAGCGCGAAGGTGGTCGGCCCCGCTCCGCTGATGCTGCACGCCAGCGCGCCCGCCTCCACGCACGCGGCCTTGGCCTCGAGGTAGCCGGGGATCAGGCTCGCCCGCGCGGGCTCGACGATGTCGTCGACCACCGCCTCGCCCAGCAGCGCCAGATCACCCTCGTGCAGCGCGTGCACCAGCAGCCCCAGGCGCGCGGCCTGGGTGACGGTATCCGACAGCGGCACGCGAGCGGGCAGCACCGCGCGCGCGTCGGCGGTGGCCACCGAGCACCCCGGGGTGTACAGCGCGAGCCACAGCCGCTCGGGCACCGGCAGCGAGACCAGCCGCAGCGGATCCAGGGCGGGGATCAGCACGATGCCGCCCACGATGCACGGCGCGACGTTGTCGGGATGCGGGGTGCCGCAGGCGATCCCCTCGGCGTGTCGGGCCGCCTCCACCAGCACGGTGGCCGGCAGGCCCAGCTCGAGCGCCGCATCCACGGCCACCGCGGCCGCGCAAGCGCTCGCGCCACTGGAGCCCAGGCCGCTGCCCAGCGGCAGGCCCTTGTGCAGCATCAGCTCCACCCCGCGCCCGGGCGCATGCCGCTCGAGCAACCACGTGGCCGCCACCGTGGCGGTGTTGCGATCGATCTCCCGCGGCAGCTTGCCCCCGTCGCCCTCCACCTCGAGCAGCGCCACCCCGGCCTCGTCTCGCCGACGCGCGCGCACGCGGTCACCCTCGCTGCGCACGGCCAGGCCCAGGCAGTCGAAGCCCGGGCCCAGGTTGGACACGGTGGCGGGCGCGAACGCCTCGATCCAGGGCCTCGGCTTGGCCATGCCCAGTCGACCGCCTAGCGCTTGAGCGCGTCGTCGATCCAGGCGGTCACGCTGCCGCCGAACAGCGCGGGGATCACCTCGCGCCCATTGACGAAGACCGCCGGCGTGCCGCCGATGCCCAGCTCCTCGCCCTCGGCCTTGTCGGCCTCGACCACCGCCTTGCCCTTCTTGGCGGTGTACGAGGCCTTGAACTTGGCCATGTCGAGCCCGATCTGCTCGGCGAAGGAGTAGAGCTGCTCGTCGCTCAGGTCCATCTGGTTCTCGAAGATGAGGTCGTGCATCTTCCAGAACTTGGCCGTGCCCTGCTCGAGCGCGGCCTCCGACGCGATCGCGGCCGCCTTGGCGCGGTCGTGGTTGGTGATGGTGAAGTGCTTGTAGACGAGCTTGGCGCGGCCGCGGAAGCTGTCGATGGCCTTGCGCAGCACCGGCGCCTCGGCGCGGCAGTGCGGGCACTGGAAGTCGGCGAACACCACCACCGTGACCGGGGCCTGCTCGGAGCCGTAGACGGGGCGTCCCTCGGTGTTGATCTCGCGGGGCCGCAGCGCCGCCACCACCTCGGGGACCGCCTGCTTGACGGCCGAGGTGGCCGCCCCCGAGCCGAGCGCGTCGGACACGAACTGCGCGACCAGCTTGGAGTCGTGGCAGTCGGGGTCGTCCTTCAGCGAGCGCGCCATGCTGTGCGGCTTGTCGCAGGCGCTGGGCTCGGTGTTGATGATCTGGAAGAACACGCCGCGCTGGGCCTCGGAGAGCCCGCCGATGTCGACCCCCGGGGCTTCCATGATCATGTCGCCGTCGGGGAGCTCGCTGCGCTTCTTCTCGTGCTCGGCGATCGCAGCCGCCTTCTGACCCACGCCGGGGCCCGAGCGCTTGGAGCCGCCGTCCTCCTTGGGGCCGCGCGGCTCGTCGGTTCCCGGAGACTTGGCCTCGGGCGGGGTGCAAGCGGGGCTACAGGCCACCAAGCCACCGACCCAGACGCCCATCAGGAGCTGAGTGACGCGTCGCAAGAGGCCGGAACGGTAGCGCAGGCGCGCCAGCGGTCGCAAGGCGGCCCTGCGCCCGTCCCGCCCCGGACTTTCCTCGCGTTGACAGGGCCGCCCGGCCCACGAGATAAGCCCGCCCGGACAGCTTCCAACCGTACCTGAAGGAGAAGTGCCGGTGAAAATCCTGGTCACCGTCAAGCGGATCCCCGATCCGGACGAGAACCTGAAGATCGCGGGAGGCGCGATCGACACCTCGTCCTCGAAGTGGGTGCCCAACGCGTTCGACGAGTATGCCGTCGAGACCGCGCTGCGCCTGGCCGAGAACGTCAGCGACAAGAAGGCGCGCCTCGCCGAGGTCGTCGTGCTCAGCATCTGCCCGAAGGGTCAGCGCCAGCACATCACACAGTTCCTCGCCATGGGGGCCGACCGCGGCATCGTCGTCGAGGCCGACGACACCGCCATGGACAGCCAGACCGTGGCCAAGCTCATCGCCGCGGTGTTCAAGAAGGAGGGCTGCGACCTGCTCATCGCGGGCAAGCTGTCCCAGGACACCGAGAGCAACGAGGTCGCCCAGCGGGTGGCCGGGCTGCTCGACCTGCCGCAGGCCGCGTTCGCGGCCACGCTGCGCTGGGACTCCGCCGCCGGCTCGCTGTCGGTGGCGCGCGAGGTGGACGACGGCGTGGAGACCAAGAACCTGCCGCTGCCCGCGGTGATCTCGGTCGACCTGCGGATCGTGCTGCCCACCAGCGTCCACAACGGCGCCTCCCCCGACGATCACAAGTATCAGGAGGGGGCCCGCCTCGCGTCGCTGCGCGGCATCACCATGGCCAAGCGCAAGAAGGTCGACGCCTACTCGCCGGCCGACCTGGGCGTCGAGCCCACCGCCAAGCTCCGCTACGCGGAGATCACCCCGCCGCCCGCCCGCGCGGCCGGCCAGATCGTCGACTCCGCCCAGGCGCTGGTCGATAAGCTCGCCTCGGAGGCCAAGGTCCTATGAGCAAGGTACTCGTCATCGTCGAAACCGACGCGTCCGGGCCCAAGACCTCGGCGCTCCCCGGCATCACCGCGGGCCAGCAGCTCGCCACGGCCATCGGCGGAGAGCTGCACCTGCTGGTGCTGGGCGCCTCGGTCGGCGCGGCCGCCCAGGCCGTGGCCACCGCGGGCTTCGGCGCGACCACGGTCCACACCGTGGAGCACGCCGAGCTGTCGCCCTTCACCGCCGAGGCGTGGGCCGACGCGGTGGTGGCTGCGGTGCGCGAGCTGGGTGCCACCGCCTTCGGCGGCACCGCCAGCTCGGCCCTGCGCGAGGTGGTGCCCCGCGTCGCCGCCCTGCTCGACGCCCCGGTCGCTCCCGAGGTCACCGGGGTGGCGGGCGCCGGCGCCTTCACCCGCGAGATCTCGGCCGGCCGGGCCATCGCCCGGCTCGAGGTCGAGGGCGCGCCCTATGGCTTCACCGCTCGCGGCAGCGACTTCGCCCCGGCCGAGGCCGGGGGTGCGGCCGCCTCGGTGAGCGCCCTGGCCGTGGGAGCCATCAGCCGCCGCGGGACCGAGGTGGCCGGCATCTCCAAGACCGAGAGCACCCGCCCGGCGCTGACCGAGGCCGACGTGGTCGTCTCGGGTGGTCGCGGCATGAAGGAAGGGGCCAACTTCAAGGTCCTCGAGGAGCTCACCGACCTGCTCGGCGGGGCCCTCGGCGCGAGCCGAGCCGCCACCGACGCGGGCATGGTGCCCGCCGATCTGCAGGTGGGTCAGACCGGCAAGGTGGTCGCCCCCAACCTGTACTTCGCCGTCGCCATCTCGGGGGCCATCCAGCACCTGGCCGGCATGAAGGGCAGCAAGACCATCGTGGCGATCAACAAGGATCCCGAGGCCCCGATCTTCCAGGTGGCCGACTACGGTCTGGTCGCCAAGTGGGAGGACGCGGTGCCCCAGCTCATCGAGCTCATCAAGGCCCGCAAGGCGGGCTGACGCCAGCCTTCCGCCGGCCTGCGCAGGGCCGCCGTCCCCCGGGTCGGCGGCCCTCGTCGCGTTCGAAGGCCCCGCCGATCCCCGCGGGCCATTGCTGTTACCCTCGTTTCGATGGGTGCCGCCCCACCCGAGTCGCGCTCGGACTTCTTCGTGCGCGCCCTGGCCGTGGTGGGCGGGGCGGGATTGCTGCACCTGGGCCTGGCCCACGGCCTGCTGTGGCTGCTGATCGATGCAGGCCCGGCCGGGATGCCGCAGGGCCCCGAGGTGGTCAGCCTGGCCGTCCTCGCCACCCTGCTCGCCCAGCTCGGCGCCCTGTACCTGCGCAGCCAGTACGGCGACCCGGCCGACGTGGTGCGGGCGGTCCCCAGCGCGCTGCGCAGCGTGGCGCCGGTGGCCACCCTGGTGTTCGCGCTGCTGCTGCTGCCCTCCGAGCTGGTCGACGCGCACCCGCTGGGCTTCACCGTCGCCGTGGCGCCGGCCACCGCCGCCACCTGGTCGTCGGCCCACATCCTGTCGATCCCGGCCAAGCGCCTGCTGCACGCGGCCGCCATCCGGGCCCCCGAGGGCCGGGTGCCCCGCGGCGGCTCCCCGCCCCCGCTGCTCGAGCACAGCTTCATGCGGATCCTGGCCTCGGCCTCGTTCGCGGCCGCGGTGCTCGCCCTGGGCGTGGCCGTCCATCGCCTCGAGTCGCCCGCCCACCTCGACCTCACCCTGCTGCTGCCCGGCCTGGGGCTGCTGGTGTTCCCCGCCCTGGCCGCGCTGGCCGGCTCGAGCCTCAGCCAGAGCCCGGGCCAGGACATCCTGTCGGTGGCCCGCCGCATCGACGTGCCCGCCGATCCCGAGCTCGACCCCGGCACCGCCACGCCCATCGTGGTGATGCGCGACGACGAGGTGGGCGAGCTGTTCGCCCACCTCGAGGCGCTGCGCAGCCACCTCGACCACGACCTGCACCGCTACGAGTCGGTGCTCGAGCAGGCGCAGGAGGCCGAGCGGATCAAGTCCGACTTCCTCAACGCGGTGAGCCACGAGCTGCGGACCCCGCTCAACGTGATCGGGGGCTTCGCCCAGCTCCTGCTCGAGGGGCAGCCCAAGCCGCTCACCGAGGCCCAGGCCGAGGACGTCCGGCTGATCCGCGCCGGCGGCGAGCAGCTCCTCGAGCTCATCACCGACATCCTCGACATCTCGATGATCGAGTCCGGCGACCTGCGCCTGGCCTTCGCCCGCTGCGATCTGGGGGCGCTGGTGCGGGGCACGATCGACTTCCACCAGCCGCAGATCGGCGGCAGGCCGGTGGTGCTGCGCGCCGAGGTCTCGCCGGGCCTGCCCGCGATCATCTGCGACCGCCGTCGCATCGGCCAGATCCTCAACAACCTCATCAGCAACGCGATCAAGTTCACCGAGGAGGGTGAGATCGTGCTGCGCTGCGCCTACGACTCGCGGGCCGAGCAGGTGGTGCTGCGCTGCATCGACACCGGGGTGGGCATCGACGCCGACGAGCTCGACATGATCTTCGAGGAGTACCGGCAGGCCGGGACCCAGGCCCGCCGCAAGAAGGGTACCGGCCTCGGCCTCGCCATCGCCCGCAGCATCGCCGAGCACCACGGCGGCACCCTCGAGGCCGACTCGGTGGTGAGCGAGGGCTCCACCTTCACCCTGGTGCTGCCGCTCGATCCCCCCGGGCGGCCCGCCTCGATCGACATCGCCGAGGAGCACGCGCGCGCGGTGGTCCGCCGCACCATCCGCCCCGGGGAGCTGCGGGTCTCGGACATCCTGCCATGAGCGAGCGTGCCCCTCCCTCGCCCCCCGCGGGGGACCGCCCCGCGAGCCTCCGCGCCTCGCCGCGCGCCCGCTCGCCCAGCCGCACGCCCACCGAGCCGCCCCCCACCACCGTGCCCGCGGTGGAGACTCCCTCGGCCCCCGCCGACGAGCCCCGCCCCGTGCTGCGCCTGTCGGTCGAGCTGCGCGTGGCGGGCATGGTGGCCACGCTTTGGTGGGTGGGCCTGGCCCACGCGTGGGCGTGGTCGTCGTGGGCCGGCACGCCGTGGCGGACCCTCGAGCAGCTCCCTTGGCTGGGGCTGGTGGCTCCGCAGGTGCTCGCGCTGGCGCTGGTGCTCGGCAACCTCTTTCGCGATCTGCCGCGGGTGCGCTGGGCTCGACGCCGCCGCACGCCTCGCCAGCGAGACCCGCGACCGTGGCTGCTGCTGGGCTTCCCCGCCCTGCCCCTGGCTCCGCTGCTGTGGCTCCGCGACCGGCGGGCGCGAGCCCTCGAGCCCTCGCCCGACGAGGTGGAGGCCGCGTTCCAGCGGTTGATCGACGCGCCGCGCTCGCTCGCGATCGGCTTCGCGAGCTGGACCGCGGTGGCCTACGTGATCGATGCGGTGTTGCTGGGAGCCCACGCCGGCTGGCCGCGCCACGTGCAGATCGCCATGGCCCTGCTGTGGCTGGCCATCCTCGGGCCCGCGGCGGTGATGCTCCACGGCTGGAGCCGCGCGATGCTGCGCCCCGAGGTCCTCAGCGCCCCGCGCCCCGCCCCCGCCGGCTTCGAGCGCCGCACCGGCCTGCGCACGCCGCTGATGGTGGTCACCGTCCTCGCCAGCGCCGGGGCCGTGGTCGCGCCCCTGAGCGCCGGCTACCTGTGGATCGCCATCGCGCACCCCACCTCGGTGCCCCCGCGGGCGCTCATCGATCTGCTCTACATCGGGGGAGGACTCGCCCTCATCGCCTGCGGGGTGGCCTTCGCCGTGATCGCCAACGACCTGCGTCGCGACGTGCTGGCGGCCAGCGAGCAGGTGGCCGCGGTGGTGGCCGGCGAGCCCCCCGAGGCGCTCTCGCCCGGCTCGCTGTCGACCGCCGAGGTCTACCACCTCGTGGCCGCCGTCGATCGCCTCATCGCCCGGATCCGCAAGGCGACCATCGCCAAGTACGTCGCCATCGAGAAGGCCAAGGAGGGCGATCGGATCAAGAGCCAGTTCCTCGCCAACATGAGCCACGACCTGCGCTCGCCCCTCAACTCGATCCTCGGCTTCTCGGAGCTGCTGCTGCGCGGGATCGACGGGGAGCTCGACGCCGATCAGCGCGACCTGGTGCAGACGATCCACGACACCGGCCGCGAGCTGCTCCAGCAGATCGACGACATCCTCGACACCGCCAAGCTCGAGGCCCGCCGCGTCGATCTACACCCCGAGCCCACGCCGCCCGCCAACCTCATCAGCCGCGCCATCCAGAGCGCCCGGGCGCGGCAGCGCTCCGAGATCGAGTACACCACCGAGATCGCCCCGGGGCTGCGTCCCGCCTTCGTCGATCCCTTCCGCACGGTGCAGGCGCTCACCAACATCCTGCTGTTCGCGGGCGAGCGCCTGGGCAAGGGCACCATCCGCGTCTCGGCCCGCGAGGGACGGGTGGCCGACGGCCGACGGATCTTCGTGAAGGTGGAGACCCCGGTGCGCCCCGCCTCCACCGAGCAGCTCGCCCGGGCCCGCCGTGGCTTCTACCGGATCCCCGGCCACCGCGGCCTGGGCCTGGGCCTGCCGATCGCGGGCGCGATCCTCGAGCTGGGCGGGGGCAGCCTGAGCATCGAGGATCTGCGCGAGGGCATGGTGTTCACCGCGTCGATGCCCGCGCCGCAGCGCCGCTCGTCGTACCTGCGGCTGCGGGCCCTGGAGGGCAAGGAGCCCGGGCCCGCGCGATGAGGCTGAGCCGCCGCAGCGCCTGGCCGACCGAGCCCAGCGCGTGGGCCCGCGCGGTGGAGCGAGCCCACGCTCGCGGCGAGCTGCTCGACCTGAGCGGCAGCAACCCCACCGAGCTCGAGCTGCTCCACCCCGCCGAGCTGCTCGCCGCGCTCGGCGATCCCGGCGGCGCCCGCTATGCCCCCGAGCCCATGGGGCTGGCCTCGGCGCGCGAGGCCGTGGCCGAGCACTACGCCCGTCGGGGCCGCGCGGTGGATCCCGATCGGGTGTGGCTGTGCACCAGCACCTCCGAGGCCTACGCCATGCTGCTGACCCTGCTCGGCGATCCCGGCGATGCGCTGCTGGTGCCCCGCCCCGGCTACCCGCTGCTCGACATGCTCGGCGACGCGACCGGCCTGCGGCGGGTGCCCTACGCGCTGCGCTTCGACGGAGCGTGGTACCTCGACGCGACGGCCCTGCAGGCCACCCTCGCGGCCGAGCCCCGCGCCCGCGCGCTGGTGGTGGTCGCCCCCGGCAACCCCACCGGGCACGTGCCCGACCCCGACGAGTGGAACCGGCTGCGCGCGACCGCGGCCGCGCACGGGCTGCCGCTGCTGGTCGACGAGGTCTTCGCCGACTACCCGCTGGGCGACCGGCCCGCGCGGGTGCCCGTGCTCGACGACGGCGGACCGTGCCTGGTGCTCTCGGGGCTGAGCAAGGTGGCTGCCCTGCCCCAGCTCAAGCTCTCGTGGGTGGTGATGCACGGCGCCGCGCCGGAGCTGGCCGAGCTGCGACGGCGGGCCGAGCTGCTCGCCGACGCGTTCCTGAGCGTGGCCACCCCGGTGCAGCGAGCCCTGCCCGCGCTGCTGCACGCGGCCGAGACCATGCAGCCGCGGATCCGCGCCCGCCTGTGCGCCAACCTCGAGCAGCTGCGACGAGCTCGGCGGGGCACGCCGGTCGACCTGCTGCCCGCCACCGGGGGCTGGACGGCGCTGCTGCGCCTGCCCGCGCTGCCGGGCCTCGACGACCTGGCCTGGGCCGAGCGCCTGCTGGAGGCCGGCGTGCTGATCCAGCCCGGCTTCCTGTTCGACCTCCCCGCGCCGCCCCGCGTGGCGCTGTCGCTGCTCACCCCCGAGCCCACCTTCGCCAGGGGCGTCGCCCGCCTGCTCGAGACCGTGCGCACCGTCACCTAGGCTCCGCAGACCCTGCGATATGCTCGACTCGGGACACCAAGCCGTGAGCGAGCCGAGCCGCCGAGACACCACTCCGACCTCGTCGGGAGTCATCGGCCTCATCGATCGCTTCATCTCCCGACCGCGCCGGGAGGCGGCCGGGGACGATCTCCAGCGCCTGCGCTTCATCGTGGGCGCGATCCTGCTGCTGCTGTCGCTCGGGCTCGGGCGCATGGCCATCCACCTGGGGGAGGGCCAGCTCGACGAGCTCACCGAGGTCGCGATCGCGTGGTCCCTGGTGCTCGCGGTGGCGCTGTCGATCCGGGCCGGCATCTCGCTGGTGCTCGCCGGGCACGGCCTGGCCGCCCTGGTGACCGCGGTGACCATGATCCGCTGCCTCGACACGGGCGGCATCGAGTCGCCCTCGGCCTTCGCCCTGCCCATCGTGCCGGTGATCGCCATCCTCTCCATGGGCTGGCGCGCCGGCTGGGTGTGGAGCGCCAGCAGCCTCGCCGGCTGCGTGGTGCTGTGGCGCGTGGGCGAGCCCGCCGCGCTCGCGAGCAACGATCGGGTGATCTCCATGGTGCTCGCCTGCCTGATCCTCACCGGCCTGGCCTTCGTGTTCGAGAGCCTGCGCGGCCAGGCCCTCGCCGCGCTCGCCGAGGCCCGCGACCGCGCCCAGGAGGCCGCCGAGGCCAAGAGCCGCTTCCTCGCCAACATGAGCCACGAGATCCGCACCCCGATGAACGGGGTGCTGGGCATGCTGGGGATCCTCCTCGACACCGAGCTCAAGCGCGAGCAGCGAGACTACGCCGAGACCGCCCACGCCTCCGGCGTGGCCCTGCTCGACCTCATCAACGACGTGCTCGACTTCTCCAAGATCGAGGCGGGCCAGATGGTGCTCGAGGAGGTGGACTTCGACCTGCGTACCCTGGTGGAGGAGGTGCTCGACCAGGTGTCGGTGCAGGCCGCCCGCAAGGATCTGGAGCTCATCGCCCGCTACGTGCCGAGCACCCCCACCCTGGTGGAGGGCGACCACGGCCGGATCCGCCAGATCCTCATCAACCTGGTGGGCAACGCGATCAAGTTCACCGAGTCCGGTCACGTGCTCGTCACCGTCGATCGGCCGCTGCGCCCCGGGGGCTCGCCCCGGTTCCGCTTCGCGGTGGAGGACACCGGCGTGGGGATCCCAGTCGAGCAGCACGGCGAGATCTTCGAGCACTTCCACCAGGTCGACATGAGCACGGCCAAGGCCCACGCGGGCACCGGGCTGGGCCTGGCCATCGTGCGCGAGCTGGTGGGCCTGATGCGCGGCCAGCTCGATCTGCACAGCACCCCCGGCAAGGGCTCGACCTTCACCGTGTACCTGCCCCTGGAGCTCAGCGACGACCCGCCCTCGGAGTCGTTCATCCGCCCCTCGCTGGTGAGCCTGCGGGCCCTGGTCGTCGACGATCACCCCGTCAACCGCTGGGTGCTCCGCGAGCAGCTCGAGCACGAGCACCTGCGCGTGCTCGAGTGCGCCTCGGCCGAGGCGGCGCTCGCCCAGCTCCGCCGCGCGCAGGCAGCGAGCGAGCCCTTCGATCTGCTCCTGCTCGACTTCCACATGCCGGGCATGGACGGGCTCGAGCTCGCCCGGACCGTGCGCGACGACCCCGAGCTGCGGCTGCCGGTGACGGTGATGCTCAGCTCGGTCACCCACCGCAGCTCGGCCCAGCTCATGGAGGAGGCGGGCATCCGCGCGTACTTGGTCAAGCCCGTCCACCACCGCCGCCTGCTCGAGGTGCTCGGCGAGGCCTGGCGCCGCCGCGACGCCCCCTCGCCCCGCCTCATCCAGCGCACCGGCGGCCACGCGTCCAGCCAGCCCCCCGTGGTCAGCGGGCTGCGCGTGCTCGTGGTGGAGGACAACGCCGTCAACCAGAAGGTGGCCCAGCGCATGCTCACCGGCCTGGGCTGCCGCGTCGACGTGGCGGGCGACGGGCGCGAGGCGATCGAGCTGTGGGAGGTCGCGGCCTACGACCTGGTGTTCATGGATCTCCAGATGCCGGTGATGGACGGGCTCGAGGCCACGGTGGAGCTGCGGCGCCGGGAGCCGGCCGGCGCTCGCGTGCCCGTGGTGGCGATGACCGCCCACGTCCTCGCCACCGATCGTGAGCGCTGCCTCGCCGCCGGCATGGACGACTACATCAGCAAGCCGGTGCGACGGCGCGACGTGGTGCGGGTGCTGGAGACCTTCGCCCCCGGGGCCACGCTGGCGGGGCGGGAGCGCGGGGCCGCCGGGGCCGCCGGGGCCGCACGCCCAAGCACCGGGCCCTCGTAGGCCACGACGGACGAGCGCAGCCCTTGCGGTTTCGGGCCCGTCCCCGCCGTGGCAGCCTTGCCGCCATGAGCCAGTACGGATTCGGCAAGATCCTCGCGGACACCACCCTCGAGCAGGCGCGCCCCCGCGTGACCGAGGCGCTCAAGGCCGAGGGCTTCGGCGTGCTCACCGAGATCGATCTGGCCGCCACCCTCCGGGCCAAGCTCGGCGCCGAGCACCGGCCCTACGTGATCCTCGGGGCCTGCAACCCGGTGCTCGCCAACCAAGCGGTGGGGCTCGACCCCGAGATCGGGCTGCTGCTGCCCTGCAACGTGATCCTGCGCGAGGTCGACGGCGGCACCCAGGTGTCGATGATCGATCCCCAGGCCATGTTCGGCGTGATGGAGGGCGACACCCTGCAGCCCATCGCCGACGAGGCCGAGGCGCGCCTGCGACGGGCCCTCGCCGCGCTCTGACGCGGGTCGATCGAGCCGCCGACGCTCCTCTCATCGAGGCACGGCGGCTCGGCGAGCGCCTCGGCCGGGCCTCAGCCCCAGCGCAGGTCCTCGCAGCGCACCACGGCGGGGAGCTGCGGGGCGGGCCCGCCGGGGCCCGACGCCGGCTGCACCACCAGGCCCAGCCAGCTCCCCATCACCGCGTGCAGCGGATCGCTCACGCAGGCCTCGCTCGTCACGTCGAGCGAGGCGAAGGGGCGGGACGACACGGCGGAACAGGTCTCGATGATGGTCATCGCTGCGAGCTCGGGCGGGTGAGTGTGGCGACGTACCACGACCGATCACCGAAAACGACGGGGGCGAGGCCGAGCAGGCTCACATCTCCCGACAGTCGAGCGGATCCGCGCCGGAGCCGGGGACACGGGCGTGGTGGCCTGCGCCCGACCCGCGCTACCCTGCCCCCATGGTGCCGCTCATCTCCGAGGCCCTCGCCGAGTACGTCGAGCGCCACAGCGCCCCCGAGCCCGAGCTGCTGACCGAGCTGCGGGACGAGACCCACGCCCGCCTGAGCGATCCGCAGATGCAGGTGGGGCGAGTCGAGGGCGCGCTGCTGCGCATGCTGGTGCAGCTCAGCGGGGCCCGACGGATCCTCGAGGTGGGGACCTTCAGCGGCTACTCGGCGCTGTCGATGGCCAGCGGCCTGCCCGACGAGGGGCGGCTGGTCACCTGCGACATCGACCCGGTGGCGACCACGGTGGCGCGGCGCTTCTTCGATCGCAGCCCGCACGGGCACAAGATCGAGCTGCGCCTGGGTCCGGCGATCGAGACCATCGCAGCCCTCGCCGCCGAGGGGGCGAGCTTCGACCTGGTGTTCCTCGACGCGGACAAGCCGACCTACCTCGACTACTACGAGGCCGTGCTGCCCCTGCTGCCGGCGGGGGGGCTGGTGGTGGCCGACAACACCCTGTGGAGCGGCCGCGTGCTCGACCCCCGCGACGGCAACGATCACGGGATCGTCCGCTTCAACGCCCACGTGGCCGCCGACGAGCGGGTGGACCAGGTGCTGCTCTCGGTGCGCGACGGCGTGATGCTGGCCCGAAAGCGCTGAGTCCCGGCGCTCGGGCAGCGGCTGACACACCGCGAGGACCGGGCTAGGATTCGCGGCGTGAGCAGCCTATTCGAACGCCTCGGGGGAGAAGCCGCGATCACCAAGACCGTGATCGAGTTCTACGATCGCGTGATGGCGGACGAGACCCTCTCGCCATTCTTCGACGACGTGGACATCGACCGGCAGGCCAACAAGATGATCGCCTTCGTCACCATGGCGTTCGGGGGGCCGCACGAGTACAGCGGCCGCGACCTGCGGACGGCCCACGCGCGGCTGGTGGACAACGGGCTGGGCGAGGCGCACTTCATCGCCGTCGCGAGCCACCTGCGGAGCACCCTCGCCGACCTCGGCGTGGCCGAGCCCCTCATCGAGGAGGCGATCGGCATCGTGGCCACCACCCACGACGACGTGCTGGGTCTGTAGCGCGGCCTCGTGGGTCAGGGAGGGACGCTCACGCTCCGTGGGTGGGCTCGCCCGCGTGGGCGAAGTGCCAACCCAGCTCCGAGGAGAGCCGACGCAGGATGAAGTGCCCGCGCACGCTGCCGCCGTTGTGGTTGAGCCGAGGGCTCGAGACCGCGATGCCGGCCCGGCCCGGAGCCACCGCGACGATCACCCCCGACACCCCCGACTTCGCGGGCAGGCCGGCCTCGAGAAGGTAGGCGCCCGACTCGTCGTACATGCCGCAGGTGGCCATCAGCGAGACGGTGGCGCCCACCGTGGTCCGCGACAGCACGCGCTGGCCCTGGCCGCTCACCCCGCCGAAGGCCAGCAGCGCGGGCAGGTGCGAGGCCTCGACCACCGTG
The DNA here is from genome assembly GCA_020633315.1 of Myxococcales bacterium. Taxonomy (GTDB): domain Bacteria; phylum Myxococcota_A; class Polyangia; order Nannocystales; family Nannocystaceae; genus Paraliomyxa. The sequence continues at coordinate 407,334 of JACKDV010000002.1, read as the reverse complement.
CCCTCGAAAGAGCACAGCGCGAAGTAGGTCTCGAGCACCTCGTCCACCGGGTCGGCGAACACCCCGGTCTCGCGCAGCAAGTAGGCGATGGCGCGGTTGCGGTCGCCGGTGCGGCGCTCCGAGGCGAGCACCCGCTGGTTGACCACCAGGGGCGTGCCGTAGCAGCGCTCCACCCAGCGCTCGAGCCAGGCCAGGCGCTTCTCCAGCGGCCCCGGGAGCTGGCCGCACAGCGCGATCGCTCCCGCGTTGATCAGCGGGTTGGCCGGTCGCTGTCGATCGAGGTTGGCCGCCGAGGCGAAGCCGCTGAGGGTCGGCTCGCGCCCCACCACCTCGAACACCGCGTCGGGTCCCCGCTCCTCGAGCAGGCCGATGAGCAGCACCAGCTTGGCCGAGCTCTGCAGGGTGAAGCGGTGGCGCGCCACGTCACCCGCGGTGATCGTGGTGCCGTCTCGACGGGTGATGGCGGCGGAGGTGAGCTCGCAGTCGGCCTGGGCGAGCTCGGGGATGTAGTCGGCGGGCACACCGTCGCCGAGCGCCCGCGAGGCCTCCACCGTCGCGCTCAGCACCTGCTGGATCCTGACCTCGCGCTCCTGCGGCTCCTGGATGGGCTCGACCACGGGGACCGAGGGAGCCGAGTCGACGCGAGGGAGCGGCACGGTGGTCACGATCTACCAATACGCCAGCGCTCGGGGCTTGACCAGGCGAGGCCCGCTCGCCGGCGCGCGACGGACCGAATCGGCGCCCCGACGCTGGCTCCCGCCCGATCCGCGCTAGACTCGGCGCCGTGACCAGCACTGCGGCTCCCGTGCGTCCTGCCGCCGATGCACCGACCGACCTGGCCGCGCTGCGGGCCGTGCAGGCCGCGGTGGCCGAGGCCATCCGCGGCAAGGCCGAGGTGATCGAGCAGGTGCTGGTGTGCCTGGTCGCCGGCGGCCACGTGCTGCTCGAGGACCTCCCCGGCGTGGGCAAGAGCACCCTGGCGCGGGCCGTCGCGGCCGCGGTGGGAGCCGAGCTCATGCGGATCCAGTTCACCGCCGACCTGCTGCCCGCCGACATCATCGGCGTGAGCGTGTGGCGGCCCCAGGCCGAGCGCTTCGAATTCCAGCCGGGGCCGCTGTTCGGCCACTTCGTGCTCGCCGACGAGATCAACCGCGCCCCGCCCCGCACCCAGAGCGCGCTGCTCGAGGCGATGGGCGAGGGCCAGGTCTCGGTCGACGGCATCAGCCGGCCGCTGCCGCGGCCGTTCATGGTGATCGCCACCCAGAACCCGCTCGAGCACCACGGCACCTATCCGCTGCCCGAGTCGCAGCGCGATCGCTTCGCGCTGCGCGTCACCCTGGGCTACGCCGATGCCGAGGTGGAGGCGGCGCTGCTGCAGGCGGGCGCAGCCGCGGGGCGCCTGGCCCCCCAGGCCGCGGCCAGCCTCGATGCGATCACCCGAGCCCAGGCCGCCGCCGCGGCGCTGCACCTGCACCCCGACCTGGCCGCCTATGCCCAGCGGGTGATCCAGGGCACCCGCGAGCACCCCGAGCTGTCGCAGGGGGTGAGCACCCGCGGCGCGCTGGCGTGGGTGGCCACGGCGCGCGCCCGGGCCTGGCTCGCGGGGCGAGACCACGTGAGCATCGACGACCTCCAGACGCTGGCCGTGCCCGCACTGGCGCACCGGGTGGTGCTGCGCACGGCCGAGGGCGGGGCCAGCGAGGCGGTGGTCGCCGAGCTCGTCCGAGAGATCCTGGCCCGCACCCCCGTGCCCCGGTGAGCGCGTCCTCCCGCTCGGCCCGGCCGCGACGGCGGCGACGCTTCGGCCGGCGCTGGCTGAGCGCCCGGGGGCGACGGCTCGAGATCACGCGCTCGGGCTGGCTGTTCATCCTGCTCACCCTCGCGGTGGGCTTCGCCGCGATCAACTCGGGGGCCAACCTGCTGCACGCGCTGTTCGGGGCCCAGATGGCGCTCATCATCGGCAGCGGGGTGCTCAGCGAGGCCACCCTGCGGCGGGTGGAGGTGCAGCGGCTGCCCCGGGGCTCGCTGTACGCGGCCGAGCCCGGCGCGCTCGAGGTGCGGCTGCGCAACCGCGACGGCAAGCGGGACGTGCTCGCGGTGAGCGTGGAGGACGACGACGAGCGCGACGACCCCGGCGCCTGCGAGCCGGTGTTCGCGGTGCGGATCGCAGCCGGCGAGACCATCGTGCTGCCCACGCGGGTCACCATGCCGGCCCGCGGTCGCCACCGCCTGCCGCGAGCCGTGGTGGCCACGCGCTTTCCCTTCGGCCTGTTCGTCAAGCGACGCGAGCTGCCGGTGGAGGCCGCGGTGCGGGTGTACCCGCGGCGGGTCCCCGCCCCCGCGCGTCCACCCGAGCCCCAGCTCAGCCGCCCCGTGGAGACCGGCCGCCAGCGCTCGCGCAGCGGCGACTACCACGGGCTGCGCCCCTACCGGGAGGGCGACGAGTGGCGACGCCTGCACTGGCGGGCCACCGCGCGGCTGGGGCAGCCGGTGGTGCGCGAGCACGAGGCCGGGGGCGAGGCCCGCCTCCGCCTGCGCCTTGGTCCCGGCACCACCGGCGAGCCGGGCTTCGAGGCCGAGGTGGAGCGGGTGGCGGCGGAGGCCCGCCTCCGCCTCGGCCGAGACCACGCCGAGGTCGAGCTCTTCTACGGCGACCGCTGCCTGGTGCCCTCGGGCGCGGGGCCGGCCCAGCAGCAGCGCATCCTCGACGTGCTCGCGGAGGTCGGATGATCGACGCCTCGCCCCTGCGTCGACTGCGAGACCTGCTGAGCCTGGGCCAGGTCGCGCTCGCCCTCGCCGGCGTGGCGCTGGCGGGCGGCGTGTCGGCCCCTAGCCTGCTGCTCTTCGTGGGGCTGGTGGCGGTGGCGTGGTGGCGGCCGCTACCGCCGGTCGCCTCGCCGCGATCGCAGCGAGCATGGACGGCCCTGGTGTTCGTGGCGCTGGTGGCCACCCTGGTGCGCGCGGTGGCGCGGGCCGAGTTCCTCGACGCCGGCGTGGACTTCCTGCTGCTGCTGGCGGTGCAGCGCATGTTCAACCGCCAGCGCGCCCGCGAGCACGCCCAGCTCCTGCTGCTGGGCGCCCTGCTCATGGTGGTGGGCGCGGTGATCAACACCGAGCTCTCCTATCCCCTGCTGCTGACCGCGTACCTGCTGGTCGCCACGATGGCGCTGGTGGTCAACACCCTGATGGCCGAGGGCGAGCGCCTCGGTCCGCGGGTGATGCTGCGCCTGGCCCAGGAGGGGCATCGCCGCCGTCGCCCCCTGTGGCGGGCCGCCGCGGGGGTGGCCGCGCTGGCGGGCACGGGGGCCCTGCTCACCTTCTTGTTGTTCCCCCGCTTCGGCGTGGGCTTCTTCTTGCGGGGGCAGCTCCCCGGCGAGACCCGCAGCGGCTTCTCCGACGAGGTCCAGCTCGGGGGCTTCGGCACGATCAAGACCGACACCACGGTGGTGATGCGGATCCGTCCCGAGCACGATCCCCTGCTCGCGCGCACCACCTGGCACCTGCGCGGCAGCAGCTTCGATCGCTACGAGGGCGGTCGGTGGAGCCACGGCCCGGCCGCGCCCCTGGGGCCGCTGCGGGCCGCCTATGGCTACCAGACGGTGACCGACGACGGCGTGGGTCGGCTCTACCGCGACACGGGGAACACCAACCAGCTCCGCCGCCGACCGCTCCCGGGCGTCGCCGCCTCCACCGAGCTCGAGCGGGCCACGGTGCTCGCCGAGGACATCGGCGCCGACCTGCTGTTCGTGCCCAGCGAGCCGGTGGCCGTGCGCGTGCTCGCCCGCGGGGCCCTCGAGTCGCGCGCCCGTGCGGTGGGGGGTCGCAACCATGAGATCCGGGTGAGCAAGGCGCCCGGCCCCGTGCAGTACCAGGCGCTGTGGCGCCCCGGCGAGCCCAGCCGCGCCGAGCTGCTGGCCGTGGGCGAGCCCGAGCCCGACGAGGAGCTCGCCCCGTTCTTGCAGCGCAGCGCGGGCCTGGGTCCCGAGGTGGGCGAGCTGGCCCGACGCATCGTCGGCGACGCGCCCACGCGCCTGCAGAAGGTCGAGGCCGTGCTCGAGCACCTGCAGGGCTTCGAGTACACCCTCGACGAGCGGATCTCGGCGCGGGTCCAGGCCGGCGCCGATCCGGTGGAGGGCTTCCTGCTCGACACCCAGGCCGGGCACTGCGAGTACTTCGCCACCGCCATGGCCGTGCTGCTGCGCGAGCTGGACGTGCCCACCCGCATCGTCAACGGCTACTACGGGGCGCACCGCAACGAGGTGGGGGACTTCTATGCGGTGCGCCAGGCCGACGCGCACTCGTGGGTGGAGGTGCACTTCGGAGCGCTGGGCTGGGTGACCTTCGATCCCACGCCCCCCGCAGGGCGCACGGCCGGCGACGAGGCCCCCTGGTGGCCCGCGGCCAGCGAGCTGCTCGACGCGATGCGCAACACCTACCTCGAGTACGTGATCGACTACGACCTGGGCAAGCAGCTCGCCGCGCTCGAGCGCCTGGGCCTGCGGGGCAGCGACCGTGCGCCCTCGGGGATCGGGCGCACGGTGGTGCTGGGCCTGGTCATGCTGGGGGCCGGAGCATGGTGGTGGCGCCGGCAGGGCCGAGGGGGGCGCGGCGAGGAGCGGCCCGAGACGCGGCTGCTGCGACGCGTGCTGCGAAGGCTCGCCGCCCGGGGCTTCGCCGTCACGCCCGACGAGGGCCCGCTGGCGATCGCGAGGCGACTGCGCGAGCGAGGGCACCCCGCGGCCGCGGAGCTCAAGCGATTCCTGCGGCGCTACGAGGCGCTGCGCTTCGGAGCGACGGCGGAGCCCGGCGAGCTGGGTCGGCTGCGACGCGACGCGCAGGCGGCCCTGCGAGCGCTGCGGGCCCGCGCGTAGGATCGGCCCCGGCCGCCGCCGCGCGAAGCGTGCGACGTGGACACCGACACCGTGGACACCTCGGTGACGATCTACGACGGCGACGAGGGCTGGGAGGAGGGCACGCGACACCGCCACTGCCATGCGCTGTGGGAGGGCGCCAAGGCCCGCGCCGACGAGGTCAACCAGCGCCTGGCCCAGCGGAGCTGGCGGAAGCTCGAGCGCCTCCCGCTCCCGATCCACGGCAGCGATCTCGACGACCGCGAGGAGGACCGAGCCGCCGTGCTCGCCTCGCCGGCCGCCTCCCGCTTCGTGGAGCTGACCCACGTGGGCAACGACCTGGTGCTGCGCGTGCCGGGGGTGCGAGTGCTGGTGCGGACCCCCGTGCGCTGGCAAGGCCCGTGGGACTACCAGTGCGACACCCGGCCGCACCTGCGCGAGGTGTGGGCCGATCGCCCGAGCGGGGCGGTAGCGGTGCTCTACGACCACCAGTCCGGCCCGTGCATGTGCTACCCGCCGCTGCTCACCGGAGTGCTGCGCTGGTCCCCCGAGACCTTCGAGGCGATCGATCGCAGCCCCGGCCTCCCGGCCGTGGGCTGAGCTCCCGACGGAACGGGCCTCTGGGGCGGCGCGCCGCGGGCCGCGAGACCCCTCCGAATCCCGGCGACCGGACCGACGGCCTCGTCTACGCTTCGCGTCCATGAGCGCCCCCGCCCGCGAAGCCTACGTCGACTACCACCCCGGCCCCGCCGATGCCACGGCCCACTTCGCCGAGGAGGCCATGCGCCGGGCCGCGGGCTCACCCGAGGCAGCCGATGGCGATCGGGTCAGCACCTCCGTGAGCCACATCGAGTCGCCCTCGGTGCAGATCGCCTGGCGGCTGCGGATGCAGGAGATCGGCATCACGCTGCCGCTGACCACCTTCTTCGAAGCGGTGCAGCAGCCCGACCCGCGCACGCCCAAGGGGCAGGTGGACCTCGTGGCCTGGCAGTACGAGGGCACGCAGGCCCGCCCGGCCCTGGGCTCGCCCGATCCCCGCGCCGCGCAGGCCGTGGCCGCCATCGCGGCACAGCGCTACCACCTGCCCACCTGGGCCGACCTCGCGCAGAGCACCGCGGCCTCGTTCGGCTCGCCGTGGGCGCAGCACCTGGTGGCGACCATGCTCGATCCGCCGCCCGCTCCCGACCACGTGCACCCGCTCGACTGGGTGCCCCGGGTGCAGGTGGCCGCGGCGCTGGTCATCGCGTTCGGGCAGGAGGGCTACCGCACGCTGTACTCGCTGGCGATCGGTCCGGTGGACTGGGTGGTCGACGCTGCGATCGTGGCCATCGGCGAGCTGGCGCTGCGCAGCCCCGCCGTGCGCCCCAACGCCGAGCCGCTGCTCGAGTGGCTGCGCAGCCAGATCCCGCGCGAGGGCTTCACCAGCTACGGCTACCCGCTGGCCTGCACCCTGCTGCGCCTGCTGGCTCCCCACGATCCGCGGCGGGCCGAGGTCATGGCCTGGCGCGACCGGATCCTGCGCGGCGAGGAGCCGGGCACCACCGCCAGCGGAGCGATCGGCGTGATCGACGGGCTCAACATGGAGACCTACGCCGAGTTCTGCGTGAGGCTCGAGCAGATCCAGATGGGCGGCGGCGGCTCGGTGTCGCAGCTCGCGGCCGAGTACGGCGTGCCGATGATCGGGGGGATCCATGCCTACAGCACGGGCTGGAACGAGGCGATCAACCGCGACCCGCGGCTGGGCCTGGCCTTCGCCCAGACCAAGGCCCGGATCAACCTGCAGATGCGGGGCATCGATCCCGACTCCGACGAGGCCCGCCTGAGCCACAACCTCATGCAGGGCAAGGGCCTCGACCAAGAAGAGGAGATGCGCAAGGCCCAGGCCGCCCACCAGCAGCTCGCGGCCGGAGGCGGGGGTGATCTTGATCCCGTGGTGTTCCCGGGCCAGGCGGTGGCCAAGCTCAGCGACTACGTGGGGCTGATGAAGCGCATGCAGACCGGCGACTTCAACGGAGCGCTCGCGGCCTACGGCCTGAACATGGGGAGCTACTCGCAGGTGATGCAGGCGTGGGGGACCAAGCTCGGGGTGGACCCCACGCTCAACGCGAAGCTCGGGCAGATGATGGCGCGGTAGCGCGGCCCGGCCGAGCTCAGCCGGCGCCGGTGCTCGAGGCCGCGCTCGTGCTGGCGGCCGAGTCCGCGGTGCCCTCCGTCGTCTCCGAGCCCGAGGCCGTGCCCGCGGTGGAGCTGGCGGAGGTCGGCATGCAGCACTCCATGCTGCACGCCCCCGACTCGTCGGGTGGCTGCGGGCAGGCGCCCTCGCTCGAGATCACCGAGCCCGCCGCGCAGGTCCCCGCGCAGCTGCACTGCCCTCCCGCTTGCTCACAGGTCGGCGCCTCGGGTCCATCCTCGTTGCTCGCGCTCGACGGCCCGCTGTTGCTGGTCGCCCCCGTGCCATCGTCCTCGCCGCCGGGGCACGCCCCCAGCCCCAGCACCGGGAGCACCATCCACGCCAGCCCCAGGATTCCGCGAGCCCACATGGGCCCAGGATACCGCGGCTGGGGCCGAGTCAGCGCAGCTGATCCGCCTCGACCACCGCGCCCGCCTGGGCCGGATCGAGCGCGACCCGGACCAGCCCCCGCGCGAGGGCGACGTTGTCGATCGACCGGTAGCGATCACGGAAGCGCCGGCCGCCCACCAGCCCCGCGAGGCCCAGCGCCGCATCGGCGACCCCCGCCCCGATCCGCTCGCCGGCCCGCCACTCGTCGCGATCGGGCCCGGTGATGAACGAGGGCCGCGCGATGGTGAAGGGCAGATCGCCGTCCCGCAGCGCTCGCTCCACCCGCACGCGCACCGCGAGGTACGGGTTGCGGGTGCCCTCCCGCACGCCGGCCGAGGACAGGTACACGAAGCGCGGGCGATGGCCACAGGCCTCGGCCGCCGCGCGCAGCATCATCGTCATCCCGTAGTCGACCGCCTCGTAGGCCGCCACCGCGCCGCGCCCCTCCTGCTGGGCCCGACGTCGGGTGGTGCCGAGCAGGGCGAAGACCACCGTGGGGCCCAGCTTGCGCAGGGTGAGCTCGAGCGCAGCCGACTCCCACGGGGTGGTGTCGACCTCTGCTTCCTGCGGCACCCAGCGCTCGCGCCACTGAGCCAGGCGCGGAGAGTCGGGTCGCACGTGGGCCACGGTGCGGAGCGATCGACGACGCAGCTCGTCGACCACGGCCCGCCCGGTGTATCCCGTGGCTCCGGCCACGAACGCGATGGGCTCCACCATGCCACGCAGGGTAGCAGGCGGCGCTACCATGGGCCTCATGCCGCGCCGACCGTGCCTCGGCCTCGTCCTGCTGGTCTCGCTGGTGACGGCCGGCTGCCGCGCCCCCTCGCCGCCCGGTGCACCGGCGAGCTCTTCGACGAGCAGGGCTACCCCGCCGTCCGCTTCACCGAGGTGACCGAGCGCTACGAGCGACAGCACCAGGACCCGCGCGAGCAAGACGGCCTGCGCTACGGCGACGATCCCGAGCACGTCGACGAGTCCTACCTGGCCGAGGTCGCGCGCCTCGACGGCGCGGTGCTGATCCACCTGGCCAACGCCCCCTCGCCCCCGCCCGGCGCCGCGGTGGTGGCGGTGTAGCTCAGCGTGGACACCACCGTGCGCGGGGATCTCAGCCCCGAGTCCGACGTGGCCGGCTACGAGGTGGTCTGGCGCCGCACCGACCAGCCACGCTGGGAGTCCTCGCGCGACGCCGGCCTCGCTCAGGAGCTCACGCTCCCGCTGCACAAGGACGACTTCGTGCTCGGCGTGCGGGCCTACGACCGCGACGGCCATCGCAGCCCCGTCGCCGCCTGTGGCATCGTCCGCGCATGAGCTCGCCGCCGCCCGTGCCTCGCCTGCTGCCCTCGGCCCTGCTCGAGCGCTACGACGTGGTGCTGCTCGACTCCTACGGGGTGCTGGTGGACGAGCACGGCACCCTGCCCGGCGCGATCGATTTCATCACGCGCCTGCGGGGCTCCGGCCGCCGCTGGATGGTGCTCAGCAACGACGCCTCGCGGCGTCCCCCCACCTCGGTGGCCCGCTACCGCGAGCGCGGCCTGGCCATCGACGCCGAGCACCTGCTCACCTCGGGCGACCTCATCTCCCCCTACTTCGCCCAGGCCGGTCTCGTCGGTCGGCGCTGCGTGGTGCTGGGCCCGCCCGACTCCCACGCCCTGGTCGCCGAGGCCGGCGGCGAGCTGGTCCCCGTCGACGACCCCGAGCTCGAGGTGCTGGTGGCCTGCGACGACGCGGGCTACCCCTTTCGCGAGACGGTCGAGACCCTGGTGAGCACCCTCTACGCCCGGCTCGCCGCCGATCGCCCCGTGGCCCTGGTGCTGCCCAACCCCGACCTCGTGTATCCGCGCGGGTCGGGCACCTTCGGCCTCACCGCGGGCAGCGTCGCGCGCCTGCTCGAGGGCGCGCTGGCCCTGCGCTTCCCCGAGGAAGCCCCGCGCTTCGTGGGCCTGGGCAAGCCGCATGCCCCGATCTTCGAGCATGCGCTCGCACGCCTGCGAGTCGAGCCCGGAGCCCGGGTGGTGATGGTGGGCGATCAGCTCGCCACCGACGTCGCCGGGGCGCGTGCGATGGGGCTCGACGCAGTGCTCGTGGCGACTGGGGTGAGCGACCCCCGGAGGCTCCCCGCCCACGGACCACGACCGACGGCGTGGCTGGAGAGCCTCGTGGCCACGAGGTGACGGCGCCCGGCCATGGTTGGACTACGATGTGTAGACGGACAGGACCATGCAGCAATCGAGCTTCGAGCAGATCGTCGTGGGAATCCAAGAGCACGTCAGGCAACGGAGCTCGGAGCAGCCCGAGCCTCTGCCCCAGCCGCTGCGGATCATGTGCTTCGATGGGGGTCCCTCGGGGCCCGCCAGTCTCGAGCTGCTCCGAAGGCTGGAGCAGGACGAGAAGACGAAGGGCCTCCTCGCCAAGACGTCCCTGTTCTGCGGCACGTCCAATGGAGCGCTCATCGCCCTGTCGCTGTCCAAGGCCCTACAAGAGGGAAAGAGCGCGCTTCAGGCCATCGACGTGGCGCTGGGGTTCCAGTGGGAGACCCTCGATGCATTTCGACCGTCCCCGCGGGAGTGGGTGCGGTTCGTCGCCGGAATCGCGCCGCTGTCGGGCCGGAAGCTCTCGTCTCTCATCGAGCGCCACTTCGGCGAGCGCATGGAGCTCGATGACCTCACCACCCGGCCGGTGAGCGTCGTCTCCTTCAACATGAAGACCCAGCAGATCAACAGCTTCATGAGCCACGGTCCTCATGCGAGCAAGAACACGCCGATATCGAAGGCAGCGCTCGCCGCCAGCGCGCTCCCGTTCTTGCTCCCCATCCGCCGCGGCGACGGGGCCGCGGGGAGAGGGTGGTTCCGGCCGGCCCTCGGCGACTGGCTCATCGACGGCGGGGTCGCCAACAACAACCCCACCTTCACCGGAGTGAGCGATGCGCTGCTGTGCTGCGCAAAGGGTGGAGAGGACTACTTCTGGACCGCGCGCCGGTACACCCCGTACCTGCGAGTGCTCTCCTTTGGGGCCAGGCCCATGTCCTGGACCGCGGGCAGCGATGGCTCGGAGCCGATCACGTGGGGGTGGCTGCGGCACCTTCGCGCGAAGACCCCACACAACTTCGTAGACGTCCTGATCGGCGGAGCGTCGGCCGCCGATCAGCGAATCGCCCAGATGCTCCTGGGCGTCCATCGCTATCACCGCGTGGAGTGCGAGATGGAAACGTGGAAGATGGCCTCGATCATCAGCCGATGGCTCGTGAAGCTCAAGCGAGTGCGGGAGATGTACGAGAAGCTCGCGGACCAGGAGTGGAACAAGCAGCTCGAGCTTCGGAAGACACAGTCGGAACGCCAGCGACGGGACAAGGACTACAACAACGTCATCGACTGGGTCTCGGAATTCTGGAACGAGGACTGGGCGGATCTGCACCGGACCAGCTGGTAGAGTCGTCGGCCCGCCGACTCTTCTCGAAGACCATGCTCGACTGGGCCGGCCGCAATGTGTGAGACATCAAAGGGCGGTGACCGGGTCCGCGGTCGCTCTCCGCGAGCGACCGCCCGGCGACCGAGCTGGCCGGCTCGAGCCTACCGACCCTTCTTCGCCTTGAAGCGCCCGGCGTCCTCGAGCCGCGCCTCGATGTAGGCCGAGCGCGCCTCCCCCTGCTGCTCCCACGCGGCCTCGAGGGCCTGGCGCTGCTCGGGGCTCGTCTGCGGGCCCCCGCCGCTCGCGGCCCGCAGCAGGCCCTCGAGCACCCGGCCCATGCTCTCGGCGCGGATGAACTGCCCGCCGGTGAGGGTGAAGCCGCGGTCGTCCTCGATGGCCGCCACCACGCCGATGCCCAGCGGGTTGGAGATGGCCATCAGCTGCTCGAGCTCGGCGGCGCTGCGCTCGTCCTCCGCCTTCTCGACCGCGGCGTTGGCCTTGTCGAGCGCCTTGCGGACCTTCTTGGACTTGGCCGACAGCGGGACCTTCTTCATCTCCTCGGCGGAGAAGCCCGGGGCCGCCACCTCCACCTCCACCTCGCCGAAGCTCGCGCGTCTCACCGCGAAGAACATGGTCATCAGCGACAGGTCGATCGCCTGCGTGCCCGCGGTGCCGGCCAGGCCCATCGCGCCGCGGGCCGAGGCGGGGACGATCTTGCTGGGCATCGAGCCCGGATCCCCGGCGGCGATCCGCTTGGCCAGCTCGGGGTCGCTGCTGAGCACGATGCGGTCTCCCACCGGGTCGGCATAGAGGGTGCGCCACTTGGGCACCGCCACCTCGTAGCCGCCGCCTCGCTTCTTCATGCGGCCGCCCAGCACCCCGTGGGCGCTGGCGACCTTGGCCAGCAAGTACTTGGCCTTGGCCTCGTCGCTCACCTGCACCCATGCCCCCAGGCCGATCGCCTTGCCCGGCTCGTCCGCGGTGGGATCGAGCTTGCCGTCGAGGGTGAGGCACAGGCCCGCCTCGCCGCCCAGGGCAGGGCGCAGGTCGGCGTCGAGATCGAGGCCGAGGTCGGTCTTGGCCATCGCCACCACCGAGGACCAGCTCTTGCCGTCGATCGCCGCGGTGGCCTCGGCCAGCTCGAACAGCGCATCCACGCCCACCTTGCCCGAGGCGCACCACAGCGGCGCCCCGTTCATCGCCACCGGCAGCACCGGCGCGCCGCTGCGGTTGTCGAGCAGCCGGCGCACGAACGCCTCCTCGCCCGCTGCGATCCGCCCGTCGAGGATCGGCCCGGTGCGCTTGTCCGTCACGGTGAAGCTCACCCCCTCGATCCCCGAGACCAGCAGCTCGTTGAGCGCCCGCTCGGCCTCCTCGGTCGCCCGCCACCGCGCGTGGGCCTCGCTCACCTCGGCCGCCTGCTGCTCGAGCACGGCCAGGCGCTCGGGCGACGCGCCTTCCTTCTGGGCCCGCTCGAGGTCTTCCTGGGCCCAGTTGCTCTGGGGCCCCGAGCTGCGCGACTCCGCCTCGGAGTTGCTCTGCGACACCATGCGCTCGATGTCCATGAACACGGTGATGTCGGCCGCCCGCAGGCCGCCCGTGGACTTGCGGTAGCCCACCGAGCCGCCCAGCGAGAGGTTGGGCTCCATGGTGGCCATGCGCCCGGCGAGCTCGCGGGTGGGATCCCCGTTGTTGCTCGGGAACACCAGGGCCACCAGCGAGTCGCGCATGACGATCGAGGGGCCGTCGTCGTTCTTCGGCCGCAGCACCGAGGCCGGGCCGTAGGCCTCCTCGACCAGCTCCTGCCCGCTCTTGCCCGCGGTGCCGCGCGCCCAGGCGACGAGCTTGGCCCGGTCGGAGATCGTGCCCAGCAGCACGATCTCGCCGCCCACCACGTCGGTGAAGGCGATGCCCAGCGGGCCCTGCGAGTCCAGGCCCACCTCGGCCCACGCGGCGGGGTCGAGCAGGTCGTGCCCGAGCGCCCCCGTCATCACCGACTTGATCCCCTCGTACTGCGGACGGAACTCGTCGAGCAGGCGCTCGCGCTCGAGCACCTCGGCGGCCCGGGCCACGCTGCTGCCCATGAACAGCATCACGGTGTCGCGCGGCAGCAGCTGCGAGGCATGGTCGACGGGCGCCAGCTCGATCGCCGGGGTGCTCACCGGATCGCCGCCCCCGACCGGCGGGATGGTGCCGTCGTCGGTCTTCTTGGTGCACGCGGGCACGACCAGCGCGCAGGCCAGGCAGGCGTCGAGGATCCAGCGTCGGCGACCGTCGAAGGGGCTCATGGCGCCGTTATATAGACGACCGGCGTCCCCCTCGCAGCCGCCCGCGGGCAGGGGCCGAGGAAACGGGTTCCGCGGGCCCTGCGGGCCGAATCAACGCTCGTCGCGATCGCCCGCGGCCTCGCGCTCGGCTCGTTCGAGGTTCTCGCGCAGCCGCCGGGTGGTGCTCGCCACCCGCCGCACCGCGACCTCGCCAAAGCCCTCGAACGCGCGATCGAGCATGGCGTTGGACACCGCGATGAAGCGCGGCAGGGCGCGCCGTGCCTTGCGGGTGGGACGAATGAGGATGGCCCGGGCATCCTGGGGATCGACCTCGCGGCTCACCCAGCCCTCGGTCTCCAGCGCTCGCACGAAGCGCCCGATGGTGGGCTGCGACAGGCCTTGGTGCTCGGCCAGCTCGCGCGCCGTCAGCGGACGCCGGGCCTGGAACAACACCATCAGCAGCGCCGACTGGGCCGGCGTGATCCCCTCGAGGCCCTCGCGGGCGAACAGCGTCCCCACGCAGGAATCGAGGGCGCGGTGCAGCCGGCCGAAGTTGAGGAAGGCCTCGGTCTGCAGCCGCCGCAGCTCGAGCGAGGGGGCACCCGCGCGCTCGCCGGCCGCGTCGGGGCTCGCCGGCGGCTCGGGCTCGGGCTCGAGGTCGGGCGCGGACATGGTCGCGAAGGCTCACATCGCCCGGGGCCCAGCGCCCCTGGCCGGGAGATACTAAGCATGCTTAGTATCTCCCGTCAAAGAGAGGAGCCCGCCGTGCCCGACGCCTACCTGTTCGATGCCGTCCGTACCCCGCGAGGTCGCGGGAAGGAGAGCGGCAGCCTGTACACCGTGCGCCCCGTCGACCTGCTCGCCCAGTCGCTGGCCGCCCTGCGCGACCGCAACGAGCTCGACACCACCCAGGTCGACGACGTGGTGGTGGGCTGCGTGACCCAGACCGGCGATCAGGGGGCCTGCATCGCCCGCTTCGCCGCGCTCGAGGCCGGCTACGACGTCGACGCCCCCGGCGTCACCCTCAACCGCTTCTGCGGCTCGGGCCTGCAGGCCATCAACGACGCCGCGGCCATGGTCGCCTCGGGCTTCTACGACCTGGTGGTCGCGGGCGGCGTGGAGAGCATGTCGCGGGTGAAGATGGGCAGCGACGGCGGGGCCATCTGGGACCCGCGCACGCAGTGGAACGTGGGCTCGGTGCCCCAGGGCATCAGCGCCGACCTGCTCGCCACCCTGCGGGGCATCACCCGCGACGACGTGGATCGCTTCGCGCTGGCCAGCCAGCAGCGAGCCGTCGACGCCATCGAGCACCATCGCTTCGATCGCAGCGTGGTGCCCGTGGTGGACGACAGCGGCCTGACCGTGCTCGCCCGCGACGAGTACCCGCGCCCCGAAACCACCCTGGAGAAGCTCGGCGAGCTGTCGGCCTCCTTCGAGACCATGGGGCGGCAGTTCGGCCTCGACTCGCTCACCCGCGGGCGCTACCCGCAGGTGGAGCGCATCGATCACATCCACCACGCGGGCAACTCCTCGGGCATCGTCGACGGCGCGGCCGCGCAGATCGTGGCCACCAAGGAGAAGGGCGAGGCCATGGGCCTGACGCCCCGCGCCCGGGTGCGCTCGGTGGCCGTGGTCGGCACCGACCCCATCCTCATGCTCGCCGGGCCCATGCCCGCCTCCCGCCGCGCGCTGCACAAGGCCGGCATGGAGATCGGCGACATCGACCTGTTCGAGGTCAACGAGGCGTTCGCGGCCGTGCCCCTGGCCTTCATGCAGGAGCTGGGCGTCCCCCACGACAAGGTCAACGTCAACGGCGGCGCCATCGCGCTGGGGCACCCGCTGGGCGCCACCGGGGCCATGCTGATGAGCACCCTGCTCGACGCCCTCGAGGACCGCAACCTGAGCACCGGCCTCGTCACCCTGTGCATCGGCGGCGGCATGGGCATCGCCACCGTCGTGGAGCGCGTGTAGCCACCTTCGATCGGGGAGCCAGGATCATGAGCAAGACCATCGAGACCACCACCGACAACGGCCAGGCCGCGCTCTCGTTCGATCCCGCCGCCGGGATCGCCACCATCACGCTGCGGATGGCAGGGCGCGCCAACAAGATCAACGACGACTTCGGCCTCACCCTGCAGCAGGGCCTCGACTGGGCCGAGGGCCAGGAGGGCCTGCGCGGCCTGGTGCTCGCCTCCGGGCACAAGGACTTCTGCGTGGGCGCCGACATCGACCGGCTCTACCGCGAGCGCGACCCCGCGTCGCTGATGGGCCGGCTGCGCGAGCTCTCCGGGCTGCTGCGCCGGCTCGAGAAGCTGCCCGTGCCCACCGTGGCCGCGCTCACCGGCTCGGCCCTCGGCGGCGGCTACGAGCTGGCCATGGCCTGCAAGCGTCGCATCGCGCTCGAGGACCCGCGGGTCCAGCTCGGCCTCCCCGAGGTGAGCCTGGGCGTGATCCCGGGGGCCGGCGGCACCCAGCGCCTGCCTCGGCTCATCGGAATCCAGGCCGCGCTCGAGCACATCCTGCAGGGCAAGATCGTGCGCGCCCCCCAGGCCAAGAAGGTGGGGCTGGTGGACGAGCTGCGGCCCGACGCCGACGCCGTGATGGCGGCCGCGCGCGAGTGGATCCAGGCCAACCCCAAGGCGATCCAGCCCTGGGACGACAAGCGCTTCCGCTTCCCCGGCCCGCGGCCGGGCGGGGCCGATGCCCGCAACATCTTCATGGCCGCCGCGGCCATGCTCTTCAAGAAGACCGCCGGGGCCTTCCCCGCGGCCGAGGACGCCCTGTCGGCGGTGCAAGAGGGCTGCGCGCTGGTCTTCGATCGCGCGCTCGAGGTGGAGATGCGCTACTTCACCAAGCTCGCCACCTCCGACCAGGCCAAGGACATGATCCGCACCCTGTGGTTCCACCGCACCGCGGCCGAGAAGCACGAGGGCCTGCCTCGCGCCGAGGAGCACGGCTTCACCAAGGTGGGCATCCTGGGCGCCGGCATGATGGGCGCGGGCCTGGCCTTCATCTGCGCCAAGGCGGGCCTGCAGGTGGTGCTCAAGGACGTCAAGCCCGAGGCGCTCGAGCGCGGCCTGGCCCACGTGGACGCCGAGGTCGCCAAGCTGCGGCACCTGGGCGAGGACCAGCGCAAGGCGCTGCGCGGGCGGGTGAGCGGCACCCTGAGCGTGGGCGAGCTGCAGGGCTGCGACCTGGTGATCGAGGCGGTGTTCGAGAGCCTCGAGCTCAAGCACATGGTCACCCGCGAGACCGAGCCCGTGCTCGCCGAGGGCGGGGTGTGGGCCTCCAACACCTCGGCCATCCCCATCGGCGACCTGGCCAAGGCCTCCGCGCACCCCGATCGCTTCATCGGCATGCACTTCTTCTCGCCGGTGGAGAAGATGCAGCTGCTCGAGATCATCACCCCCAAGGGCACCTCGGAGCAGACCCTGGCCCGCTCGCTCGCCTTCACCCGGGCGATCAAGAAGCTCCCCATCGTGGTGGGCGACGGCTATGGCTTCTACACCACGCGGGTGTTCTCGGCGTACATCGTCGAGGGCGCGCAGCTGGTCGCCGAGGGGCACGACCCGGCCACCATCGAGTGGGCGGCCCGGGCCGCGGGCATGGTGGTCGCGCCGCTGCAGGTGTTCGACGAGGTCACGCTCACCCTGGCCGCCAAGGGCTTCAAGCAGGGCCGCGAGTACGGCCGCACCCTCGACATCCCGGGGGTGGCGCTGGTGGAGGCCATGGTCGAGCGGGGCCGTCACGGCAAGGCCGCGGGTCAGGGCTTCTACGACTACGGCAAGGACGGGCGGCGGCTGTGGTCGGGCCTGAAGGAGTTGGCCAGCGGCACCCCAGAGCAGACCGGCGTGGAGCTCATCGGGCGGCGGCTGCTGGGGCTGCAGGCCCTCGAGGCAGCGCGCTGCGTGGAGGACGAGGTGATCGAGCGCCCGCGCGACGCCGAGGTGGGCGCGATCTTCGGTGTCGGCTTCGCCCCCAACACCGGCGGTCCGCTCAGCTACATCGATCGCATCGGGGTGCGAGAATTCGTGGCCGAGATGGACGGCTTCGCCGACGCCTACGGCGAGCGCTATCGGCCGCCGAAGCTGCTGCGCAGCATGGTCGAGAACGGCGAGCGCTTCTTCGAGGCGGTCTGATCCGAGCCTGGGATCCAGGCCCGGGACGCGAGGGGGCCGCGGCCGCGCTATCATGCCGGCCGTGCGCCCCTTCGTCCGTCTGGTCCTGCTCGGCCTGCTCACGCCCCTCGCCGCCTGCTTCGAGGACACCCCCACCGACGACGACCCCGCGCAGACCGCCAGCGGCACCGCCGGCACCTGCGAGCAGGGCTTGCTGGGGTGCTCGTGCTTCCCCAACGGCACCTGCAGCGCCGACTACGTGTGCTTCGCCGGCGAGTGCCGGATCCCCGAGGACACGACCACCACGGGCCCCGTCGGCTCCACCACCGCCGAGTCGACCACCGGCGACGGGAGCACGACCCACTCGTCGGTCGACGACGGCAGCACCGGCGCCAGCACGGGCGAGGGCGAGTCGACCACCGGGGCCGAGCCCGCGCACATCCTGTTCACCACCTCCACCCAGCACACCGGCGCCCAGCTGGCGGGCCTGGACGGGGCCGACCTCATCTGCACCGATCTCGGCAAGGGGATCCGTGACACGACGTGGGTGGCCGTGCTCCGCGACGCGGTGACCTCCTTCGACGCCCGGATCACGATCACCGGCGAGGTGGTCAACACCAACGGCGACCTGCTCGCGAACGACGAGGCCCAGCTGCTGTCGGGCACGCTGCTGGCCCGCCCCGGCTACGACGAGAGCGGCCTGGCGGTCCCCGAGCAGGATCTGGTGTGGACCGGATCGACGGTGGACAACTGCGTGGGCTGGAGCGTCGACGATCCCGCGTTCTACGGGACCGTGGGGCTGCCGATGGACCCGATGCGATGGCTGGACACCGAGGTGCCGCTGCCCTGCAGCGGGCAGCCGAGGCTGTACTGCGTGTCGCAGTGAGGGAGCCGGGCGGTGCCCGAGCGCGCCCGAGCGCGCCCGAGCGCGCGTGGTGCCGCGCTCGTCGCACCATGGTCCGCGGCGCGCATCGTCGGCGCCGCCGAGAAATCGTTCGACGCCGTGCACGACGAGCGCGTAGCATCGGTCCCCGATGACGAGGCGCGTTGCCCTGCCGAGCCTGGTGCTGCTGCTGAGCGCATGCACCATCCCCACGGTCGACGACCCCTTCGCTCCGGTCGACACCTTCACCCCCACCACGGGGCCATCGACGGCGACCGACGCGATGGACGACAGCGGCACGGGCCAGCCGGTCTCCTGCACCGACGGGATGCAGGGGGGCGACGAGACCGACGTGGACTGCGGCGGGAGCTGCAACCCCTGCGGCGACGGGCAGGGCTGCGCGAGCGGGGACGACTGCAGCTCGGGGGTGTGCACCAACCAGGAGTGCCAGCCGGCCGCCTGCGGCGACGGGGTGGTGCAGGAGGGCGAGGAGTGTGACGAGGGCGAGCCCTCGGCCTCCTGCAGCGATCAGTGTGTCGTGCCCGCCTGCGGCAACGGGGTGATCGACGACGACGAGCAGTGCGATGACGCCGGCGAGTCGGCGAGCTGCAACGCGGACTGCAGCCCGGCGAGCTGCGGCGACGGGGTGGTCAACGCCACCGCGGGCGAGGACTGCGACGACGGAGGCGAGACCGCGGCCTGCAACGCCGATTGCAGCGCGGCGAGCTGCGGCGACCAGATCCTCAACGCCGCCGCGGGCGAGGAGTGCGACGAGGGCGGCGACACGATCGCCTGCGACGGCGACTGCACCGCGGTGGCCTGCGGCGACGGCTACGCCAACCCGGCCGTGGGCGAGGACTGCGACGACATGGGCGAGTCGGTGACCTGCGACGGCGACTGCACCCTCGCCACCTGCGGCGACGGGGTGATCAACATGAGCGCGGGCGAGGAGTGCGAGGGCGTGGCCGGCTGCGACGGGTCGTGTCAGTGGGCGGGCTGCGCTCCCGATCCGGAGGCGCTGGCCCTGGCCGCCTGCGCAGCCGATGGCTACGCCAACTGCGTGGTCGCCGACGGCGGCGTGGTGGGCTGGAACGCGCCCGAGTGCCAGGGCTGCAACTGCGGGCTCCCGGCCGATCCGTGGCGCTTCTATTGCACCGTGACCGCGGCCAGCAACTACAACTGCTCGGCCTGCACGGTGGGCGAGATCCTCGGGCCCCACGATCCCTGCAACTGCGACCCGGGCACCTCGCCCGTGCTGGGTCAGTTCTGCATGCCCTGAGCCCCGCCCGCCGCTCGGGGCCGGGCCGGGGCGCCCAAACGCCGTCCTCGAGCCGGTGGGAGCCCCCCGCGGGACCGATGATGCAAAGATCGCGGGGCTTCGAACCTTTCGGGCCCCGGCCCCTAAGTCCTGGTCGATGCACCTCATCGGCCTCGTTCCCGCCCTTGCCCTCGGTCTCGCCAGCGCCCCGGAGGATGCGATCCCGCAGCCCACGCCCGCGCCCACCGAGCCGACCCAGCCCGTCACCGACACGCCGCCCGCCCAGCAGCCCAAGAAGGGCACCGGCCTGCTCGCCGCCACCGCCGTGGTGGGGGGCGCCTCGCTCGGGGTCACCATCGCCCGCAACGTGATCCTCAAGCGCAACTGCCCGCTCGACTCGGGGGTGGCCACCTGCACCTACGACCTGCGCAGCGACGTGGGCCTGGGCGCCACCCAGTGGACCCTCAACGTCGCCACCATCGGCCTGGCCGCGGGCACCGGCACGATGATGGGTCGCTACCACGCATGGAAGGACGCGGGCGAGGGCCGAATGCGCAACATCAAGACCATCCGCGGCGCGGGCGGGGGCCTGGTGGGCGTGGGCGCGGCGGGGGTGATCACCTCGGTGGCGCTGGCCTTCGTGCTGCCCATGCGCTGCGTGGACAAGGAGCTGAGCAGCGGCGATCCGCTGGCGGGCGATCGCTGCCTGCTCAAGGCCTACCCCACCTGGACGATGACCAACTTCGCCTCGTTCTCGATGATCAGCTCGGGCGCGGCGATGCTGGGCTACGGCGCCAACTACCGCTCGCGTCGCGGGGCGGTGGCCGAGCTGCGCTTCAATCCCTTCGCAGGACGCACATTCGCCGGCATCGGCATGAGCGGACGGTTTTGATCCGCTCCGCGCCCAGCCCCGACCCGGCCCGCGACCCCCGGCGGGCCGAGTCGTATGATGGCCCGGTGGACGACTCCTTCGACGCGAGCATCACCGACGCCGTGGAGCGCCTGCAGGCCGCCCACGAGCACGCGCCGTCGCTGGAGACCGACCGCGCCCTCGCCCGTCTCGAGTCGACGCTGTTCGGCGCCCCCAGTCGCCCGCGCACGCTGGACCGCTACCCGCTGCTGCGCACCCTGGGCCAGGGGGGCTCGGGGGTGGTCTACCTGGCCTACGACCCCCGCCTCGATCGCAAGGTGGCGATCAAGGTGCTCAGCCGCAGCCTGGTGCCGCGCCGGGGCTCGATGCGCCTGACCCACAAGGCCAGCGCCCGCCTGCTGCGCGAGGCCCAGGCGATGGCCCGCTCGCCCCACCCCAACGTGGTGGCCGTGTACGACGTGGGCACCCTGCCCTCGCCCGGCACCGGCGAGGAGTCGGTGTTCATCGTGATGGAGCACGTGGAGGGCCCCGACCTCGCGCGCTGGCTGAGCACGCGCCACCCCTGGCGCGAGGTGGTCGAGGTGATGGTGGCGGCGGGCCGGGGCCTGGCCGCGGCCCACGAGGTGGGCGTGATCCACCGCGACTTCAAGCCGGCCAACGCGATCGTGGGGGACGACGGCCGGGTGCGGGTGCTCGACTTCGGCCTCGCGCGGGGGCTGGATCGCGGAGAGGTCGACACCGAGACCCTCGACGTCACCGACCCCACCGGCTCGCCGCGCACGAGCCTCGATCTCGAGCTCACCGAGGACGGCGCGGTGATCGGCACGCCCGCCTACATGGCCCCGGAGCAGCACGCGGGGCACACCGCCGATGCGGCCACCGATCAGTTCAGCTTCTGCGTGACCCTGTGGGAGGGCGTGCTCGGCGAGCGGCCCTACGCGGGGCGCTCCTTCGAGCAATTGCTCGCGGCCAAGCTCGGCGGGCCGCCGCGGGCCCCTGGCGGTCGCGACGTGCCGGGCTGGCTGGTGGCCGTGATGCAGCGCGGGCTCCAGCCCGAGCGCGCAGATCGGTGGCCGTCGATGGCGGAGCTGCTCGAGGCGCTCACCCAGGGGCTGGGCCAGCGGCGTCGGCGGATGCGAGCGCTGCTGGCCACAGGGGTGGTGGCCTCGCTGGGCACGCTGGGCGGGCTGGCTCTGGCCGACGACTCGGCGCCGCGCTGCGAGGGCGCCGAGGAGCGCCTGGCCGAGGTGTGGGGACCTGCGCGAAGGGCCCGCCTCGTGGCCGCGTTCGCGGCGACCGGGCGCTCGTATGCGACGAGCACCCTCGAGGGGATCGAGGCTCGTCTCGACGAGCTCGCCCACGGCTGGGCGGAGCAGCGCCAGGCCGCGTGCGAGGCCACGGTGGTCCACGCCGAGCAGTCCGACGCGATGATGGACCTGCGCATGGCCTGCCTCGATCGCCAGCTGCGGGGAGTGGACGCCATGCTCGCGGTGCTCGAGGAGATCGACGCCACCACCCTCGACCATGCGTTCGAGGCCGCGGACGCGGTGCCGCGGCCGGAGGACTGCGGCGACACCGAGGCGCTGCTGGCCGCGGTGCCGCCCCCTGGGGATCCCGAGCTGGCGCGCGCGGTGGAGCAGCAGCGCGATCGCCTGGCGCGGGTGCAGGCGCTGACGATCGCGGGTCGGATCCCCGAGGCCCGGAGCCTGGCCCAGGCGGTGACCACCCAGGCCGAGGCGCTGGGCTACGAGCCGCTGCTGGCCGAGGCGCTCACCGAGCGCGGCTCGCTCGAGGAGCACGACGGGGCCTATGAGCAGGCCGAGCAGACCCTCGAGCACGCGCACGCGGTGGCCCTGGGCTGCGGCCACGATCCGCAGGCGGCCCGCGCCTCGCAGCGCCTGGTGTTCGTGACCGGAGACCGACGGCGGCGGCTGGAGGACGCGCTGCGCTGGGCTCGGATCTCCGAGGCCGAGCACGCCCGCGCGGGGCTCGAGGCGGCCCGCGCCCCCCTGCTGCTGGGCGTGGGCACGGCGTACCAGGCCGCGGGTCGCTTCGAGGAGGCCAAGCGCAGCACCCTGGAGGCGCTCGAGCTGCTCGAGGCCCCGGGGAGCTCGCAGCCCTACCTCGTCCCCACCGCCCACCTCGATCTGGGCGAGCTGCTGCGCTCGCTCGGCGAGCGCTCGGCCGCCCGCGAGCACCTCGAGCGCGCCCAGGCGCTGTGGGTGCGAGAGCTCGGCCCCGATCACCCCAACGTGGCGATGGTGCTGCACGACCTGGGCACCCTCGATCTCGACGAGGGCGACGAGGCGAGCGCGACGCAGCGCTTCGCCCGGGCGGTGGAGATCCGCGAGGCCGCGCTGGGGCTCGAGCACCCGCTGCTGGCCACCTCGCTGAGCAACCTGGGCGTGCTGCAGCGACGCCAGGGTCGCCTGGCCGAGGCGCGGGAGTCCTTCGAGCGCGCCGCGGCGATCCTGCGGTCACGAGGGGGCCCCGATGCCCCCGATCTCGCGCCGATCGAGACCAACCTCGCGGTGGTCGATCGCGAGGAAGGCGACTTCGCGGCCGCGGACGAGCACCTCCGCCGCGCGCTCGAGCTGCAGGCGGGCTCGGAGCACCCCCACCACGCGATCACCCTGCACGATCACGCGCTCAACCTGGTGAGCCTGGGACGGGTGGACGAGGCGCTCGAGGCCTTCGAGCGCGCGCAGGCGATCAACGCGGCGGTGTACGGATCGGGGCACGAGCTGCTGGCCCAGCGACGCATGGATCTCGCCGAGCACCTGCACGAGGCAGGGGCCACCGCGCTCGCCCTCCCCTTGGCCCGCGCGGCCCGAGCCCAGCTCCCGCCCGACGCCGACCCGGCGCTGCGCGAGGCGATCGAGTCCTGGCTCGCCGAGGTGGACCAGGGCTATCCTGGGCCCGGTGAGTAGCAGCGCGCAGGACTACGAGCTTCTGCGCGCGTGGCGGGCCCAGGACGGGGCCGCGGGCAACCAGCTGGTGCGGCGCCACTTCGCCTCGGTGTTCTCGTTCCTGCGCTCGAAGGTCCCCGAGCACGTCGACGACCTGGTGCAGCGCACCTTCCTCGCCTGCGTGGAGTCGGTCGATCGCATCGACGAGAGCCGCAGCTTCCGCGCGTACCTCTTCGGGATCGCGCGGCGCCAGCTCATCTATCACTACCGCCGCGACCGCCAGCACAGCGATCGCTTCGACCCCATGCTCGAGTCGGTGCACGATGCCAGCCGCTCGCCCAGCCAGCACGCGGCCGCCCGCGAGGCGCGGGACCAGGTGCTCGAGGCCTTGCGGCGGCTGCCGCTGGACCTGCAGATCACCCTCGAGCTGCACTACTGGGAGGCGATGACGGTGGCCGAGATCGCCGACGTGCTCGAGATCCCGCCCGGCACGGTCAAGAGCCGCCTGCACCGCGCCCGCGAGCTGCTGCGCGACGGGCTGCGCGAGCAGGGGGCCTCGAGCTCGCTGACCGACGCGAGCATCGATCACCTCCGCGCGCTGCGTGCCTCGCTGGGCCCGCCCGGGGATCGAGACCCGAGCTGAGCGACGGCGGGCTCGATGCACCGAGCCCGCCCCCACGCGGCCGCGCCGCTCAGCCGGGCACGAACACGCAGGAGCGCTGCGAGGGCACGGTGCCGTCCGAGCAGTTGCCCAGCACGTCCACGTAGCCGGCGGGCGGGCTCCACGACTTGTCGAGGTCGCGGTTGATCGCCACGTAGACCACGTCGCCCTGGTACTCCGCCCGGTACACCCAGAAGTACGCCTCGACCTCCTCGGTCTGCCGCGTGCCCCGGCGCAGGGCGGGGTGCTCCTCGCGGACCAGGCCCAGGATGCGGGCGTTCTCGAGCGAGTCCTGCTCGTCCCCGCTGAGGTTGTCGAAGCGGTGCATGGCCCGGTTCTCCGGGTCGGGTCCGCCGAAGGTCCCGATGTCGTCCCCCTGGTAGAGCATGGGGATGTTGGCGGGCGAGGTGAACAGGAAGGTCTGAGCCAGGCGCAGGCGGGCGTGGTCGCCCCCCGCCTCGGTCAGGGCCCGCACCTGGTCGTGGTTGCCGAAGAAGTTGCCCATCACCGCCCCCGGGTAGCCCCCCACCCCGCCGTTGTTGGGCTGCGGGGTCAGGTAGGCGGTGTCGTTGGGGATGGAGAAGGCGGCCAGGTCGAACACGCTGTTGTTGTAGGTCAGCAGCGCGTCCTTGGTGATGCGGTAGTAATCCTCGTCGACCTGCCCCTGCACCATGTCGGCGCGCACGTGGTAGCGCGCCCAGCCGCCGAGCGACTCGCCCACCATGTAGAAGATGGTCGCCTCGTCGCTGAGGTCGTGGTTGCTCACCGTGGTCTCGAGCTGCTCGACCACCGCGGTCTTGAGCGCGCGCACGAACACGTCGTCCATGTGCTTGAGCGCGTCGGCCCGGAAGCCGTCGAAGTTGAACTCCTCCACCAGCCACACCGCGTGGCTCACCACCGCCTGCACCGCGTCCGGGTTGCCGCCGTAGTCGAAGTCGGGCATCTGGGTGGTGAACCAGCAGTCGATGCGGTGCGCGTCCCAGTTGCCGTCGCAGGGGTTGTAGGGGAAGAACCAATCGGGGTGATCGGCGTAGATGTTGGCCTCGCTCTGCACGTGGTTGGCCACGAAGTCCGGGATCACCCGGATGCCGCGCCGGTGCGCCTCGTAGACCAGCTCGTGCAGCTCCTCGGGGGTGCCGAAGGCGGTCTCGATGGGGTTGGCGTAGCCGAAGTCGTCCAGGTGCGTGTAGCCGGTGACGATCGGGTGGTACGAGTGATAGCTGGAGAAGCGCCGCGGATCGCTGAGCGACACGGCCGGCTGCGAGTTGTGCGAGTTGAGCAGGGGCGAGCTGATCCACAGCACGTTGATCCCCATGTCCTCGAAGTAGCCGTCCTTGATCTTGTCGATGATCCCGCGGAAGTCGCCCCCCTGCCACTGGCTGGCCGGATCGAGGACCTCGGCGAGGCTGCCCTGCGAGTTGTCGATGTTGTTGGAGGGATCGCCGTCGCGGAAGCGATCGGTCATGATCTGATAGAGGATCCCGTCCTTCCAGCCGAAGTCGGCGTAGCGCACCCCCTCGCCGATCCACATGGGCACGAACAGCGGCTGCAGGTCCTGGCCGGAGTCGCTGCGACCGCGCAGCAGGTAGCTGTACTTGCTGGCCTCGAGCCCGGAGGCCACGTGGGCGAAGGCGCCGTCCTGCTGCTGGATCTCCGCGGTGGGGATCACGTCGGCGTTGAGGCGCAGGGTGCTGGCGTCGAGATCGAGGGCGCCCGCGCCCTGGTAGCGCACCACCACGCCCACCGAGGAGGTGGTCTTCTGCTCGCAGAACAGGAAGTCGCCCGACGAGCGGTTGGGCTCGCAGGCGGCCAGGCAGCTGCCGTCGGCGGGGTCGCACAGCTCTCCGAAGCCGCACTCGACCCCGGCACACTGGTCGCTCACGCAGGTCTGGGCGCTGGCGTCGTAGAGGTAGCCCTCGCTGCAGTCGCAGCGCATCTCCTCCTCGTTGCACACGCCCCCCTCGCCGCAGTCCACGTCCATGCAGAAGGGCGTGTCGGGCTCGGTGGTGTCGCTGCCCGTGCCGCCGGTGCCTCCGGGCGGGCCGATGCCGTCATCGCCGGGACCGGCGTCGTCGTCGAGGCCTCCGCCGGTGAAGCTCTCGAGGCCGTCGGTGCCGCAGCCCAGCGGGAGCACGGCGGAGATCAAGGCAAGGCGCAGCAGGGCATGGTTCATGGCGAGACCTCGGCGAGGGGGCAACGCCCGCCACTCTACGCGTCGAGCTGGAGCCACGACAAGCGCTGCGACATCGCGGCTCCCGGGCCCCCCCGCTGCGGCAGGACCGCCCCCGCGGGGAGCCCGAGCCCGGCCTGTGACCCTACGGACACACGGCCGCGGCCTCGATGCACTGGGCGTCGTCGCCGGCGTCGAGCAGGCAGGCGAGCACGGCCTCGTCGGTGGCCTCGGCCAGGCAGCCCTCGAAGTGCGCCGGCGGGCGCAGCTGCTCCCAGCGCTCGAGGTAGTCGATGCACTTGTCGTCGAAGACCTCGGAGCGGGTGATGATGCTGCCGTCCGAGAGCAGCTCGAGCTCGTGCCGCCGCGAGTACTGCTGCCCGGGCTCCACGAGGATCCGATGCAGCCCCGGCTCGCCGTCGCGCAGGCTCTGCGCGATGCAGGTGGCGGCGTCGGCGTTGACGAAGGTGATGGGGCCCATGCCGAAGTCGTTGAGCGAGGGGTCCTCGACCTCGAGCGACGCGCAGGGCGAGGCGAGCCCGCAGCCGAAGGTGCTGTGACGCTCGGAGCACGAGCTGGTGAGCTCGTGGCAGCCCGGCACCCCGCCGGTGCTGGTGTCCGCGGCCCCGCCCGAGCCCGAGCCCTCGCCGCCGCCGGTGCTCGTGTCCGCGCCTTCGGTGGCGGCCTCGCTGGTGGAGGACCCCTGGCCGCTCTCGCTCGAGCCGGGCTCGGGATCGGAGGGACAGCCGCTCATCAGCCACAGGCAGCCGCCGAGCGCGAGGACGCGCGGCACCTTCGGGGTGCTCGAGATCGAGTCGTAGGGGCTCATGCACGCTCCAAGGGCGAGGGCCAAGGGTATGCACCCAGGATGATCGTTTTCCGCGGCGAGGACCAGCCCAGCCGCGCCCTCTCCGCGACGCAACGATCGAGACCGCTGGGGTAGAGTGAGCTGCCCCCATGAGCCCCGCCATCGATCGCCTGCCCCCCGGGCCTCGCTGGCCCGCCGCAGCCGTGCGCTTCGCCATGAAGCACCGGCCCCTGCGTCTGTTCGAGCATGGCTTCGCCCGCTACGGCGACGTGGTGCGCTACGAGGCGCCACCGCTGCGCTACGTGGTGGTCGCCCGCCCCGATGCCGTCGAGCACGTGTTGCTGCGGAGCTACCGGCAGTACGACAAGGCCGTGCGGCACCCGGTGATGATGCGGCTGATGGGCGAGGGCGTGATCATGACCAACGGCGATCGCTGGAGGCAGCAGCGCAAGGCGCTGGCGCCGGCCTTCCAGCCTCGGCAGCTGTCGCGCCTCGTGGACGGGATCGTCGAGACGACCAACGAGGCGGTCGAGGACTGGCGGCGCCGCGACACGCAGGAGGTCGACGTACACGCCGAGCTCGGCGCGCTCACCCGGCGCGTGGTGGGGCGGACCCTGTTCGGCCTGCGCGGCGGCGAGACGGCCGAGCTCGGCGAGGCCCTGGACGAGCTGGTCGTGCGCGCCAACCTCCGCGGCGACCGCTTCTGGAACCTCGGGCTGCGCTACCCCACCCCTCGCAACCGTCGCTTCTTCCGGGCGATCGAGCTCGTGGACCGATTCGTGGGCGGGCTCATCCAGGAGCGCCGGCAGGGGGGCGGTGGCGACGACGTGCTCACCGCCCTGATGCACGCGCACGAGGACAGCGGCCTGGCGCAGCTCGACGACACCGAGCTACGCGACGAGATCCTCAACCTGTTCTTCGCCGGCTTCGAGACCTCGGCCTCGGCGTTGACCTGGACCTTCCTGCAGCTGTCGCGCTACCCCGCCGCCGTCCGGGGCATCGCGCAGGAAGTGGACCGGGTGGTCGGTGACGCCCCCCTGCGCTTCGAGCACCTGACCGCGCTCGAGTACACCGGCCGGGTGCTCGACGAGACGATGCGCTTGTACCCACCCATCTGGACCAACGAGCGCGTCGCCGGAGAGGAC
This sequence comes from Myxococcales bacterium, assembly GCA_020633315.1. Classification (GTDB taxonomy): domain Bacteria; phylum Myxococcota_A; class Polyangia; order Nannocystales; family Nannocystaceae; genus Paraliomyxa. The sequence continues at coordinate 379,429 of JACKDV010000002.1, read as the reverse complement.
GACGAGATCGGCGGCTACCACATCCCCAAGGGCACGATGGTCGCGGTGTCCACCTGGCTGCTGCACCGCAACCCCCGGCTGTGGGAGCACCCCCAGCGCTTCGACCCCGAGCGCTTCCTCCCCGAGCGCAGCAAGGAGCGCTCGAGGTACGCCTTCGTGCCCTTCGGCGTGGGGCCACGGACCTGCGTGGGCAACCACTTCGCCACGATGCAGGCCAAGGTGATGCTGGCCACCGTCGTCCGACGGCTCGCGATCGACATCCCGCTGACCGTGCCCCGCCCCACGGCCGCGATCACGCTGCGCCCCGCGGGCCCGCTGCCCGGCCGGCTGCGCGCGCTGTAGACTCGCGCCCGCGATGCCCTTGGTCCCTCCCCCGCCCCTGCCCGGCTGGCTGCAGGCGGCCATGCCCCTGCGCCGCGGCGCCTACGAGCTGAGCACGGGCCCCGACGCCGGGCGCCACCTCCACTTCGTGGACGAGGGCGAGGCGAAGGGCGACGAGCCCACGGTGGTGATGCTGCACGGCAACCCCACCTGGAGCTTCCTGTGGCGCAAGGTGATCCACGCGCTGCCCCGCCGGCGCTGCGTGGCGCCGGATCTGCTGGGCCTGGGGCTGTCGTCCAAGCCGACGCGGATCGCCGATCACTCCGTCGATCGCCACGCCGACGCGATCACCGAGCTGCTCGACGCGCTGGGCCTCGATCGCGTGGTGCTGGTGGGGCAGGACTGGGGCGGCGCCCTGCTGCCCTCGATCGGCGCCCGACGGCCCGATCGCGTGGCCGGGGTGGTGCTGGCCAACACCTCGGTGCTGGTCCCCCAGCGCCCCCGCGGCACCGCCTTCCATCGCTTCGCGCGGCTGCCCGTGATCTCCGACCTGGTGTTCCGCGGGCTGGGCCTGCCCCAGTCCGCGCTGTGGGCCGTGCAGGGCGATCGCTCGCTGCTCACCGGCACGGCCGCTCGTGCCTATCGCTGGCCGCTGCGACGCCGTGGCGATCGCATCGCGCCGCTGGCCCTCGCCCGCATGGTGCCCGACGGCCCCGATCATCCCTCGGTGCCGGCGCTGCGACGGGGCGAGCAGTGGATCCGTGGCTTCACGGGACCGATGGCCCTGGTGTGGGGCACCGCCGATCCGATCCTCGGCCGCGCCCTGGCCCGCCACGAGCGAGCCTTCCCGCGCGCTCCGGTCACGGTGACCGGTGCGGGTCACTTCCTGCAGGAGCAGGTGCCCAAGGCGCTCGCTGCGGCCATCGAGGACGTGCTCGAGCGCGCCGAGCCGCGGCCCCCCGCGTAGAGGCCGCACCGGTCGTCGCGCCGTCCAGGCACGCCGCTCGGGGCCGCGTTGACATCTTGTCAGGCGCGCGGCCGGGGTGCCGCCCCTCAACCCCGCGATATCGACGGGCGGGGCGCGTGGCATTATCGTTGCAGCGGCTCGCGCCCGTCACGGCCGCGCGGACCGATGCCCGTCCCACCTCGTCCGTCCTCCTCGGCCGCGCGGCCGCGACGAACGTCATTCATGCCCCACCTCGCCCAACTCGTCCGGCCCACGTGGACCGCCCTGCTGCTGCTGGGCGTCTCGGCGCTCCCCCGCATCGCCGAGGCCCGACCCGTCACGGCCGATGACTTCAAGATCTACTACCGCTTCACGGACGGCGAGGGGAAGTCGACGACCACGGAGCTGACCCCCAACGACCTCAACTACTACGTCAATCGGGCGCGCTGCCAGTGCGGCGAGGAGATCGCGGCGCGGGTGGCCCTGCAGCGGAGCACCACCGGGCCCTACGACGCGCAGGCGATCCGCACCTTCGTGGGCTCGCAGTGCGGCCAGGGGCAGGACGCGTTCGGCCCGATGAACCGGCCCTGCGTGAAGTTCCACGACGGGCAGCCCACCGAGTACGACGACGGCGGCATCGACATCATCTTCCAGGAGGTGTGGCTGTCGTCGCGGGTGGAGAGCCTGGCCGATCAGTCGCCCGAGACGGCGCCGCCGGTCAACCCCTGCCTCGACACCCAGACCGGCGAGGCCGGGATCTGGATCTGCGTCGAGGACGGGATGCAGACCGACTGCCAGAGCTCGGAGTTCATCATCCAGGGCACCCAGAGCCAGAACGCCAACAACAGCAACACCAACACCGGCAGCACCGGGACCGGCACGGGCACCTCCACCGGCACCACCAGCTCGGGCGGGATCGTGTTCGACTACCTGCCCCCGCAGGCCACGGTGACCGGCTTCGCGGCGAGCCCGGGCGACGGCGCGGTGGAGATCCGCTGGGATCGCAGCGAGTCGACCCAGATCAACGGCTACCGGGTGCTGTGCGCCGACATCGAGGGCAACCCCGTGCCCGGCAAGGGGGCCACCCTCCCCGTGAGGTCGCAGCGCACCAACGGCAAGCTCTACTACACGGCCGAGAACCTGTGCCCGGACGCCGTGGTCTTCGAGGGCGACACGACCACCACCCCCACGCTGCCGACCGACGACGGCGGGACCGACGGGAGCGACAGCGGCACCTCGACCGGCGTGGGCCTGGACCTCATGGAGGACAGCTGGCTGCTGGCCACCGGCACCGGCAGCACCGGAGGAGCCACGGACACCGGGACTGGCACCGCCACCGGAGCCATGGACACCGACGGCACCAGCTCCACCGACGGCAGCTCGGGCGGGACGACCGGCGACGAGACCACGGGAGGCAGCAGCCTGGCCGACTCGCCCCTGGCCAGTCTCGACTGGGCCTACGTGTGCTCCGACCACATCACCGGCACCGGCACCTCGGCGCGGGTCGACGGCCTGGAGAACGGCAAGACCTACCAGTTCATCGTGGTGGCCTACGACCGCGCCGGCAACCCGCTCATCGTCTCGGGTGACGAGGTGATGCTCGAGACGCCCGAGGAGACCCTCGACTTCTGGGAGCAGTGCGAGCGCCAGGGCGACCTGTGCGGCAACGGTGGCTTCTGCCAGTGCCGCTCGGGGGCCGACACCGGGGCCGCGTGGCTCGGCAGCGGCCTGCTGCTGCTCGCGATGCTCGGCCTGCGGCGGAGGGGTCGCGCATGAGCGCCGCGCTGCTGCTGGTCACCTCCGCCCTGCTGGCGCCCGAGCCCCCGCCTCCGCCCGACCCGGACGCGGACGAGGAGCTGATCATCGAGGACGACGAGGAGCCGGCCGACAGCGAGGCGCCGGAGCCCGAGGCGTCGAGCGAGGACGAGGCCGACGAGGAGACCGAGGCCGACGGCGAGGACGAGCCCGCGGTGCCGGCCCCGAAGGCGAGCCCGGCCAAGCCCACGCCCGCCGTGATCCCCACCGAGGGGCAGAGCAAGCCGCCGCCCTCCGACGAGGCGCTGCGGCGCGACGATCCGCTGGCCCAGCCCGACACCCGCCCGCGCGACCGGGCCGGGCGCCCTGGATCTCCGCAGCGCTTCGCCCTCGAATTCAAGATGGGCCCCTACCTGCCCAACATCGATCGCGCCTACTCGGGCGCGGGCCTGGGCCCCTACGCCACCATCTTCGGCCAGACCGATTCCACCGGTGCCGCGATCGACCAGCCCAAGCAGTTCCCCATGCCGGTGCTGGCCTTCGAGTGGCAGTTCCTCTACCTGGCGGGGCCGCTGGGCCTGGGCACGCAGATCGGCATGTTCCGCGACAAGGCCGACGCGCTGGTGGCCAACCCGAGCGACGGCAACCTGCGCAGCCAGGCCGACGACACCAAGTTCGCCGTGATCCCGGTGGCGCTGCTGGCCAGCTACCGCTTCGAGCTGCTCGCCGATCGATTCCGGGTGCCGCTGGTGCCCTACCTGAAGGCCGGCCTGGCCTACGCGTTCTTCTGGAACACCAGCGGCTCGGGCAACCTGGCCCGCAACAGCCAAGGCGACGTGGCCCGCGGCGGCGTGCCGGGCTGGCAGCTCAACGCCGGCGCCATGTTCCGCCTCGACGTGCTCGAGCCCGGCACCGCCAAGAAGCTCGACAGCCTCACCGGGATCAACCACACCTACGTGTTCGGCGAGTACCAGCTCAGCCGGATCGCCAACTTCGGCGTGGGCCAGGTGCTCGACCTGGGCGACAACACCTGGTTTGCGGGGCTGGCGATCGAGTTCTGATCCTCAGTCCTCCACCCGCACCAGGCACACCTGGCCCTGCACCCACGGCTCGAGCCACAGCGGGCGGCCTCGCTCCTCCATCACCGCGCGGTACTCGGGGCGCTGGGCGTCGTGCAGCAGGATCACCCCGCCGGGCCGCACCAGCTCCCAGGCCTTGCGCACGCAGTGCACCCGCGCGCGCCCGTCCACCAGGGCCACGTCGAATTGGATCCCGGCCTCCTGGGGAGCGCCCACGTAGTGGGCCATGAGCTCGGGGTCGTCCTCGCAGCGCATGCACCACTCGCGGTGGGCCGCGGCGGTCACCTTGTCGCCCGGGCGATGCTCGGGCTCGGGATCGTGTGCGGGCGGAGACTGCAGCTCGAGGTGGAAGCGCGGATCGTCGATCGACTCGCGCACCCGCTGCGCCCACTCGGCGTGGTGCTCCACCGACCACAGCCGCTCGAGCCCGGGCAGCGCCTCGAGCCAGGCGCGGCTGCTGCCGCCGCTGCCCCACTCGACCATGGTGCGAGGGCCGACCGCATGCAGCACCGCCCGCACCTGCGAGAACTCGATGGGGTGCATCCACACCGGCATGTCCGGCGAGCCGGCCAGCTCGTTCGGCGGCCGCTGCAGGCCGATGCGCTGCAGCAGGTTGCCGCGGTACGTGCGGTAGCGTCCGTCGTCGTTCTCTTCGGCCATGGAGGCGCGGAGCTTACCAGGGCGAGGCGTAGGCCTGGCCGGGGGTCCCCCCGATCGCCAGCACCACCACGCCCTGCGGCCCGGGCAGCAGCTTGCGCGTCACGCCGGGGGGGACGCGCACGAAGCTCCCGGTGGCCAGCGCGTGGCTGGCCTCGCCCACCCGCAGCTGCATGCTGCCGCGGAGCACCAGGTAGACCTCCTCCTGTCCGTCCTTCACGTGGTCGTGCTCGGGGTAGGCCTCGCAGCCCGCGTCGATCTCCAGCACGTTCATGCCCCACGCGCTCACCCCCAAGGCGGCGGCGGCGGGGCGGAAGCGGATGCCGTCGATCTCGTGGGGTCCGCGGTAGGGCTCGATGGTCTCCAGGGCCTTTACGGTGATCTCGTCCATGGGTTCCTCGCGTGGGAGCACCATGCCCCCGACGGACCCCGCCGGCTTGTACGAACGCGACAGCCCCCTGCTACCCTGCCCCCGATGGCCTCCCGGCTCCGCGAGCTGCCGCCCAGCGGCCACGGCCGGGCCCGCGGCCTGGTCTCCAGCCGGCGCAGCGGCTCTCGCATCGAGGCCCACTCCTTCGCGCCCCCCGACGATCTGGCCGACGTGATCGAGAGCTTCTGGGTGGGGCGCTGGGACCTGCGCGGCCAGGAGCCCCACGTGACCGAGCTGCTCGGCGATCCCTGCGTGCACGTGGTGGCCGAGGCGGGATCGAGCCGGGTGGTGGGCGTGTGGACGCGCCGCTGGATCCGTCGGCTCGAGGGGCGCGGCCAGGTGCGCGCGGCCAAGCTGCGGGTGGGCGCGGTGCGGGCGTTCGTGCCCGTGCCCGCGGTCGAGCTCACCGATCGCCTGGTGCCGCTGGCCGAGCTGCTGCCGCTGCGCGCCGACGAGCTCGAGCGCGCCGTGCTCGAGCCGAGCGACGACCTCGAGGCCCTGGAGCGCCTCGCCGAGCGCCTGCGGGCGCTGCGGGACCCCGGCCAGGGCGCGCGCGTGGCCGAGGCCGTCGCGGTGGCCGAGCACCTGCGCGACCCCGACGTGCTCACGGTGGAGGCGCTCGCCGAGCGCAGCGGCCTGCCGATCCGCACGCTGCAGCGGCTGTTCCGTGAGCACGTGGGCGCGCCCCCCAAGGCCCTGCTTCGACGCATCCGCCTGCAGGAGGCCGCGCTGAGCATCGAGCGGGGTCGAGCCACGAGCCTCGCCCGGCTCGCCGCCGAGCTCGGCTACACCGACCAGGCCCACCTCACCCGGGACTTCCGCGCCGTGGTGGGGGTGACCCCCGGCCAGCTCGGCCGGCGTCTGCGAGACTGAGCGCCCGAATCTCCACGCGGCGGCGTTGGCCTCCCCGCGTGCTACCTCCAGGGGGCGCCGCGCCCTACTCCTACGGGGGCGCACGAGGTTGGCATGAAGAATGGATTGGTCTTGGGTGGTGGGATCGCTGTGGCGTGCGCGTGCACCCCGGAGCCGGGACCGAGCACGGGCGACGGCTCGGCGGGCTCGGAGACCACCGACGCATCCACGGGTCCCTCGGCGACCGACACCGGTCCCGGCCCCACCGGCGACTCGGGCCCCCTGGGCATGGACTCCACCGCGGGCCGCCCTGCCCTCGGCCGCCGCACTCGACGTCTCGCCGCTCGAGCTGGCGCTGCCGCCCAGCACCTGCGAGCCCACCTTCAACGGCAAGCTCGGGCTGTACCTCCAGGCCACCGGCCTTCAGGTGGGCTACGACGGCACCACGGCCGAGATCTTCGAGGGCGGCGACGCCTACGTGGGCCAGCTGACCAGCTACCGCGTGCTCACCGGCCAGCTCGACCGCATCCAGTGCTTCCCCGCGGACAGCATGGGCTACAGCTACGCGCTGTGGTTCGTGCAGGCGATGTTCTTCCAGATCCCCGAGGGCTGAGCGGGCTCAGCTCGTGAGCACGCCCATCAGCGCCAGCTCGATCTGGCGGCGCTCGATGCTGGCGTCGACCACCTCCACGATCACCCGATCGCCGATCCGCAGCTCGCGTCCCCCGTCGCCGATGAGGCGGGCTCCGTGCTCGTCGAGGGCGAAGCGCTCTCGCAGCTCTCGCTCGAGCCGGGCCCGCCGCACCAGGCCGTCGACCGGGGGCGCGTCGAGGGTGACGTAGGCCCCGCCGGCCGAGACCCCGCTGATGGTGCCCTCGAAGCGATCGCCGATGCGGTCGCGCATGAACGCGGCCACGAACAGCGCCTTGGCGTCGCGCTCGGCCTGCACCGTGGCCCGCTCGCGCTCGTTGCTCCGCTCGGCCCGCTCGCGGCTGAGGCGGGTGGGCGGCATGCGGGGCACGGGCATGGGCCCCGCGTGCCCGCGCCGGCGGTGCAGCCACGCCTTGATCACGCGGTGGTTGATGAGGTCGGGATAGCGACGGATGGGGCTGGTGAAGTGCAGGTAGGCCGGGCTGGCCAGCGCGAAGTGCCCGATGTTGTGGGTGGAGTACTCGGCCTGGGCCAGGGTGCGCAGGCACATGTGGTGCAGCGCGTCGCGGCGGGGGTGCTCGGCGATGCGGCGCAGCAGCCCGCGGAAGCCCTTGGAGGTGCGCAGGCGCTCGGCGTCCACGTCCACGCCCAGCAGGCTGGCCACCGCCACGAAGCGCTCGATCCGTTCCTCCTCGGGCACGTCGTGCACGCGGTAGACCACGGGCAGGCGGTGCCGCACCGCGAGCCGGGCCACCGCCTCGTTGGCCGCCACCATCAGCTCCTCGATGAGGTTGTAGGCCCGGGCCATCTCGGGGGTGGAGCGCGAGGCCACCACGTCGCGGATGCGGGTGGTGTCGTCCTCGTCGAGCAGCACCTTGATCTCGGCGAGATCGAGCTCCACCGCGCCCCGGCGTCGCCGCGCCCGCTGCAGGCGATCGGCGGCCTCACGCAGCAGGTCGATCCGCTGGCGCATCACCGGGGGCAGGCGCGCGTGGCCGGCCAGCTCGTCGGCGACCTGCTCGTAGGTCAGCCGCGCCCGGCTGTGGATCACGGCCGCCCGCACGTCGGCCTCGCCCACCTTGCCCATGGGGTCGACCTCGAAGGTCACCACCATGGCGAGGCGATCCTTCTTGGGCACCAGCGAGCAGATGTCGGCCGAGAGCGCCTCGGGGAGCATGGAGACGGCGCGGTCGGGCAGGTAGCAGGTGAAGCAGCGCTGCACCGCCTCGTCGTCGAACACGCTGCCGTCGCGGACGTAGTGGCTGACGTCGGCCACCGCCACGTGCACCCGCATGCGCGCGCGCTTGGGGGCTCGGCCCAGCACCTCCACGCAGACCGCGTCGTCGAAGTCGCGGGCGTCGGGTGGATCGATGGTCATCATCTCCAGCTCCCGCAGGTCGGCCCGGTTCTCGTGCTCGCGCCGTCGCACCCGGTTGGGCACCTTGCCCGCGGCCGCCAGCACCACCGGGGGCAGCACCGGATCCACGCCGTTGTCGAGCAGGATCTTGAGCTCCTCGGTGGCCAGCGAGCCCGGCTCGCCCAGCTCGCGCTCGACCTGCACCGACATGTCCTCGCGCCACGGCCCGGGGTAGTCGACGATGCGGCCCACCACCACGCGGCCCGGCTGGCAGCCGCCCGGATCGCCGACCACGTCGGCGCGCCCGAGCACGCGGGGATCGTCGGGATCCACCACCCAGCCCTTGCCGCGGCGGTGCAGCACGCCGGTGATGCGGGTGCGCGCCCGCTTGGTCACCGAGCGCACCGCGCCCTCGGCCCCGCGGGGGCCGGGCCACCAGGCCACCACGGCCTCGTCGCCGTCCATGGCCCCGGCGCGGTTGGGCGGCGCGATGAAGATCGAGCCCTCGCCGTCAAGGCGCTCGCCGAAGGCGAAGCCGGCCGGGTTGACCATGATCCGCACGCTGGCCACCCCGGGGTTGCCCTCGTCGGGCGCGGCCCGGGCCGCATCCTCCTGGGAGCGCGGTCGCTCGGTCTCGACGCCCGAGGCCCTCCGGGCCCGGCGCGGGTTCGGTCGACCTCGCTTGGTGGTGCGCTTGCGGCTCACGGCGCGAACCCTGGCACGCCCGCCGAGCCGCGTCTACCGAGCCCCGCCGTCCGAGGGCCGCCCTACCGCAGCCCTCGCAGCACCCCGTCGTCGCAGCCCAGCACCAAGGTCCCCCCCGGCGCGATCGCGACGCCGCTGTCGATCTGATCGGGGAGCTCGAGGTTCCAGTACACGTGGCCGTCGAGGTCGATCGCGTAGAGGTGCTCGTCGCGGCTGCCCACGAAGATCCGCCCCGCACCGTCGATGGCCACCGGGGCATGGATGGCGCCCTGGGTGGGCATCAGCCAGCGCAGCTCGCCGCTGGGCTCGAGCGCGTAGAGGTTGCCGTCGTGCGAGCCGAACACGATGGCGCCGTCGGGGCCGACCACCGCCTGGCCGCGCACCTCGGCCCCCACGTCGTAGCTCCAGCGCAGGGTGCCACTGGGATCGAGCGCATGCAGGGAGCCGTCGTCCGAGCCCACGTAGATCGTCCCGTCGCGCCCGACCACCGGCGAGCCGTCCACGTCGGCGCCCAGGGGCAGCTCCCAGCGCAGGGCGCCGTCGTGGTCGAGGGCGATCACCTTGCGGGCATAGTTGCCGAACACCACCAGCTCGTCGGTGACCAGGGGGGTGGTGGCCACGTGGGCGCCGGGGCCTTCCTCCTTCGGGGGGTAGTGCCAGCGGATGGTGCCGTCGTCGGCCACGCGGTAGAGCCCGTCGGCGCCCACGAACAGGTCGCCGCCGGGCGCCAGCGAGGGGCCGCCGTCCACGTCGCAGCGAACGCCCTCGGGACCGGGAGCCCGCGGAGGATCGCACTCGCCGAGGCGACGGCTCCAGGCGATCGAGCCCGCCTCGGGATCGACGGCATAGAGGTGATCGTCGTCGGCCCCGAAGTAGAGCCAGCCGCGAGCGTCGGCCACGGCCGTCGACCAGATGATCCCGTCGACCCACAGGTCGAGCACCGGCCGGCCCGCGCCCGCGCCCTCGGCCACCACGCCCACGAAGCGCCCGGCGTGGCTGCCCACGTAGGCGATCACCCTGCCGTCGAGCTGCTCCACCAGGGTCGGGCGGGCATAGACCACCGCGCCCAGCTCGAACGACCAACGCTCGGCCGGCGCCTCGATGGGTCCCTCGCCGCGGCGCCGCTCGGGAGCGGCCGCCACTGGAGCCTCGGGGGTAGCGGTGGGCGAGTCGGCGGCCCGCGCCGGGGCGACCCCCATGCACCGGCCACCACGACACTCCACCCCCTCGCCACAGTCGACATCCTCGCGGCACTCCTTGGGCGCCGACGCCGCCTCGGGGTGACAACCAATGAGCCCCAAGGCCCCCCAGGCCACCGAGTTGCGCAAACCGCGAGCCCGCCCCATGCTCATCTGTTGCTTTGACATCGCAATATGTAGGTGGTAGGGGTACGAGAAGCCCGCAGACAGCGGAAATTCTAGAGTTTCCGTGTGGTTTCAGGCAGTTGGACCGCTTTGGGCCGCATTCTGCGCCCGGTGCGCAACACAACGACGTCAACCGAGTTGGTGACCATGGCCGCAGCCGAGCCGCTTCGCGAAGAGAACGCCCCCGTCGAGGAGATCTACTACCGCAAGGGCGACATCGACTTTTGCTTCCTCCTCAATCGGCGGCATCACAACCTTCGCGTCTTCGACTACAGGGTAGGCAACTACCAGCAGAAGCGCGACTTCTTCGATCGCATCGCGCGCTCCGAGGGCCTGCGCAAGGTCTTCACCGTGGTCGAGAAGCAGGACTCCAAGAGCTGGCGCTCGGTGGGCTTCTCCCGTGAGGGCGCCATCCCCGGCTACTTCCGGACCGCCGACGCCTACGTGATGAGCCGGGTGTACACCGAGGACGGCGACCCCATCCAGGGCGGCGCCCCCAAGCTCACCGCGAGCACCCCGAGCTCCAAGGACAAGGACTCCGGCACCACCAAGCCCCGCGGCCTGAGCATCGAGCTGGTCAAGGATGCCGCCCGGCTCGACGCCATCACCCAGCGCTACGCCCTCGAGGCCCTCTACGCCCCCTTCCGGCGCGGCCAGTTCCACCCCGACCTGGGGATCCACGGCAAGATGGGCAAGCGCGAGATCTGGCTGGGCGCGGAGACCGACAGCTCCTTCGGCCACGCCAAGGTCGACATCCTCAGCCCCCCTGACAAGGAGGCCGACCTGCCCGCGCTCAAGTTCTGCATGCGCGCGCTGCTGGACGAGCTGCGCAAGATCGACACGGCCAGCGTGTTCTCGCTGTGCGCCGTCGACATGCCGCTCATCAACCTGGCCTACGCCGACCTCGGCTTCAAGGTCACGGCCCGCCTCACCGATCACCTCACCCGCGGTGACGAGTTCGTGGGCGCCCAGCTGTGGCACCGGCGGCTGACCAACCAGAGCACCCCGCGGCTGCCCAGCTTCATCTGAGCTCCGGCCCGCGCACCACACCGCAGCGAGCCCGGCCCGCCCCTCGGCAGGCCGGGCTCATTCGCGTCTGAGCACCGGGCTCGACCGGCCCCGCGAGCGGAGCGGCTCGCTCCGCACCTCAGGAGGCGAGCTCGGCGTCCTCGTCCTCGCCTCCGGTCCCGTCCTCGCCGGCGTCCTCCTCGGGCTCCGGGCTGCGCCGGGCTCGGCCGGCCTTGCGCGCCGCCTCGTGCAGCAGGAACTCGATCTGTGCGTTGACGCTGCGCAGCTCGTCGCTCGCCCAGTGCTGCAGGGCGTCGTACAGCTGTGGATCGACCCGCAGCAGGAAGCGCTTCTTGGCCGCCATCTACTAGTAGAGGCTGCCGGTGTTGATCACCGGGCTCGCATCGCGCTCGGAGACCACGGCGACCAAGAGGTTGTTGACCATCGCCGCCCGTCGCTCGTTGTCGAGCTCGACGACGTTCTCCTTCTCGAGCCGCTCGAGCGCCATCTCGACCATGCCCACCGCCCCGTCCACGATGCGACGCCGCGCGGCCACGATGGCCTCGGCCTGCTGCCGCCGCAGCATCGCCTGGGCGATCTCCTGCGCGTAGGCCAGGTGCGAGATGCGGGCCTCCATCACCTCCACCCCGGCCACGCCCAGCCGATCCTGCACGTCGCGCTTGAGCACCTCGGCCACGTGATCGGGGTTGCCCCGCAGGGTCTCCGCCCCCGGGTCCTCGTACTCGTCGTAGGGGAAGCGGCTGGCCATCGCGCGAATGGCCGTCTCCGATTGCAGCGCCACGAACTCCCGCACGCTCTGCACGTCGAACTGGGCCTTGGCCGTGTCCACGATGCGCCACACGATGACCGCCCCGATCTGGATGGGGTTGCCCATGGCGTCGTTGACCTTGATCTTGTCGATGTTGAAGTTGCGGACCCGCAGCGACACGAGCACCCGTCGCGCCAGCGGGTTGGCCCAGTGGAAGCCCTGGCGGGTCACCGTGCCCACGTAGCGCCCGAAGAACACCAGCACCGCGGCCTTGTTGGGCTCGAGGGTGAAGAAGCCCCGCACGCCGATCACCAGCAGCACCAGGGCCAGGCTGCCGCCGATCACCGAGGGCGCCCGCGCGGCCTCGGTCCCCTCGGCCAGCCCCACCACCCCGACCACCCCAAGACCGAACAGGAGGGCCATTGCGGCGAAGCCGCTCATCCGCCATGCGGGAATTTCACGAGAGTTCTGCATCGTCGCTCCCTACTGACATCACGATGATATCATTTCGATGTCAGTCGTCCACCCCTGATGAGGCCCGTTCGCGGGCGGGCTTCATCCTCCCTTGGCGCGCACGCGGGCCAGGTTCTTGGCGAACATCGGCTGCTGGGGCTGCAGCGCCACCGCTCGCTGGAGCTCGGCGGCGGCGCCCACCAGATCGCCGCGAGACTCCAGCACGATGCCGAGGTTGTTGTGGGCCTCGGCCAGCTGGTCGTCCAGCGCGATGGCCCGGCGGTAGGCGGCGATGGCCCCCGCGTCGTCACTCTGCTTGCGCAGCGCATTGGCCAGGGTGAGCTGGGCCTGGGCGTCGTCGGGCGCCAGCTCGGTCGCCCGCCGCAGGTGGCCCACCGCCGCGTCGAGATCCCCCTTGGCCATCAGCACGATGCCCAGCTCCACGCTGGCCCGCAGGTGATCGGGCCGCAGGCGGAGCGCTCGCTCGTAGGCGGCGATGGCCGCCGGCACCTCGCCCAGGTGCTGACGAAGGGCCCCCAGGTCGGCCGCTGCATCGGCGTCGTCGGGCCGCTCCTTCACCGTCCGCTCGAGGGTCTCCACCTGCACGCGCAGCCACTTGCGGCGGAAGTCCTCGTCGAGCGCCGCGAGCTGCCGCGGATCATCGGGCTCGATCTCGAGGATGAGCTCGGCCATCTCGTCGGTGGAGGCCGGGCCGAAGCGCACGGGTCGAGGCGGCGAGAACGGGTTGTGGGGGTTGCTGGCCGAGTTGTCGAAGCTCCAGTCCATGTGGATGGTGCTGCCCGCGGGCAGGCGCACCGGGGTGACGAAGCGGTACTGGTCCTGCCAGTCGAAGTCCCAGTCGTCGATCCGAATCAGCCAGCGCCGCGAGCCCCCGGGCAGCTCGGCCCAGGCCTCGATGCGCTTGCCCAGGTAGTGCGCGTGCGGGTAGATGCTGGTCACGGAGACCGGCGCGGGCACGGTGTACTCGTCGCGCACGTGCACATCGGTGGCCCCGGGCGCCAGGTCGATCGCGGTGCTCGACAGCTCCATCGACAGCGCGGGGCGAGAGGGCGGCCGCGCGGCGAAGTGGATGCCCACCTGCGCCGTGATCGGCTCGGGCTTGCCCGAGGGCCGCAGGTGGAGCTGCAGCACCAGGTCCGAGCCACCGAACAGTCTCCACGCGCGCTCGTCCGCGCCGGGGTCGGGCATCTTGCCCGGGGTCCAGCCCAGGAAGCGCCCGTCGGGCATGCGGGCCCCCGCGAACACCATGCCGTCGAAGCCGGTCTCGGGGTCCTCCGCGTCGAGGCGCCGCACGCTGCCGGTGAGGTCCACCCGCAGCACCCCGTGGTGCACCACCTTGGGATCGCCGGGCAGGATCTCCACCGCCCGGACGAAGCGCAGCGGACCCGGGGGCACCGGGATCACGAAGTTGCGATACACGTCGCGACCATCGGCCGGCAGCACGAAGGGCTCGCCCGTGCTCAGCACGAGGTCGGGCGAGCCGAGCTGCCAGCCGCCGGGGAAGCTCGGCGCGGGCGGGGCCTGGGCCAGGTCGCCGGGGGCCGCCCCCTGCTCCACCCAGCGAGCCAGGGTGCCGCGGGCGATCTCGTCGAGCACCCGCGCGCCGCGGAAGCGACCATGGCCCGGCACCGGCAGCCACGGCGGCATGAAGCCGCTGGCGGTGACCTCGGCGATCTGCGTGGCGTGGTCGCGCACGTCGTCGTAGCTCTCGAAGGGGAACGGGGCCGAGCCCTCCGCGCGATGGCACGGGGTGCAGTGCTCGTAGACCAGGGGGGCCACGTGCTCGGCAAAGGTGGGCGCCTCGGGGACGGTGGGAGCCGGCGCGGGGGTGGGCGTGGGCGGTGCCCGTCGCGGCTCCGCCTCCGCGGCGGCCGACGATGCGCCGTTGCTGCTGCCGCTGCCGCTGCAGCCGAGCCCGCCGAGCGAGCCGGCGAGGCCGAGCGCCACGAGCTTGAGCCGGCCGTTCATCGCAGGTCCGAGATGTAGCACCCGATCGCGGGTCCCTGCGCCGGGCTCGGCGACTCCCCGCGGAGCACGGCGTCGACCGCATCGCGCAGGTCGTGCACGGAGGCCTCGGCCCGCACCTTGCCGAGCTCCACGGCCCGATCGTCGATGCGCCCGTGGTACGCCGGCACGCTGGCCCCCGCAGCGAAGACCGCCGCCTCCGGGGTCACCCGCACCATCGCGCGCGCCACCAGGCCGTGCTCGGGATCGCGGACGGTGGGCAAGGGCAGCGCGAACTGCCGCTGGTGCTCGAGGATCGCCGCAGGGTCGTCGTCGGGATCGGGATAGACCAACCACGCCCGCACCCCTCGCGCCGCCCAGCCCTCCGCCAGCGCGCGCATCGAGGGCGCATAGCGGTTGGCGATGGGACAGTGGGTGGAGACGAACAGCAGCACCGTGGCCCGGGCGCTGCCGTCGGCCAGCGGATCGAGGGGCCGCCCCTCCAGATCGAGCGAGGGCCCCGGCGCCCCGACGGCCGCCGCCGGCTCCTCCTCGGCGTCGCGCGACGGCGAGGGCCCGGCGTCGCCCGAGCACCCCAGCAGGGCAGCCACGGTGATGGCGACGCGTCCTCGGCCCCACGAAGGCACGCCCCATCGTAGCCCAGCGCCCGGCCACGGTCCGTGAGGAGCCTTCCCCTCGCGGCCACGCCGGGCGCTCCCGCGACCGCGGAGCTCAGCCCGGGGGATTGATCACCAGGTCGAGCCCGGCGCCGGTCATGTCCGAGTAGGTGTAGGGCTGCACCAGGCCGCCCACCGTGCTCACCACGTCGTAGGTATCCGGGTCGATCTTGTAGGCGGTGCTGGTGCCCTGGTCGACCACCCACACGAAGCCCTGCGCGTCGATGCTGGTGCCCACCGGGGTCACGCAGCCCGGCAGCGGGATCGCGTCGTCCACCAGGGTGTCGGTGGTGGCGTCGACCAGCGACAGGCGGCACGGGGCATTGCCCGCGATCCAGGCCCGTCCCTGGCGGTCGATCTGGATCCCGCGGTAGCGCGCGTTGGAGACGGCCGCCGTCGCGAAGGTCCCGGTGGCGTGGTCGAGGCGGTACACGTAGTTGGTCCCCTCGTTGTAGGTCACCACCCAGGGATCGCCGTTGGCGTCCACCGTCATGCCGTAGTCGTCGCCCGCGGGCACGTCGTAGACGGTGACGTCGAGGGTGATCGCATCCACGTGGATCAGGTTGTCCTGCCCGCCGCGCGTGGCCACCCAGAAGTCCCCCTCGGCATTGACCGCGCCGCCGTAGGTGCGGCCGCCCCCGCCCACCACCATGGTGGAGTCGAGGATCGTGCCGCTCTCGCCGTCGAGGCGACGGATCTCGATGTCGTTGCCGTCGCCCCGCCACGAGACCCACACCCGCGGGCTGGGCACCGTGTTGACGCAGGTCTCGGGGTCGAGCTCGCCGCCCTCCCAGGCCACGGCCCGCGGCCCTCGGTCGTAGCCCGCCGAGGGCAGCGGAGTGTTCCACAGCACGCACTCGTCGTCGCCGAACGCCCGCACGTCGTCGGGACCGCTGGAGGTCTGGATCCCCGGCAGCCCGTTGCTCTCCACGCAGTCCTCCGAGCGCGCCGCGATCTTGGTGATGCTGCCCGCGTCGCCGCGGCTGGCCACCGCCACGTCGCCGAACTGGTTGACCGAGGTGCGCGAGGGGCTGTTGCTGCCCGCCGAGGCTCGGTAGCGACCGAGCTCCATCCCGGTCTCCGTGTCGATCTTGCTCACCGTCCCCTCGGGCGAGTTGGCGATCCAGATGAAGGAGAACGAGCCTCCGCCTCCGCCCACCTCGCCCTCGTTGCAGCCCGAGGGCTCGGGCAGCGGCGGCAGATCGAAGATGGTCCCGTCGTCTCCATCGTCGTCCTGGCCCTGCGTAGCGTCGCCTGCGCCATCACCGCTGGCCTGACCGGACTCGTCGCCCTCGGTGGCCTCCTCCCCCATCGACATCCCGCCGAGGGTCACCACCCCGGGGCCGCCTTCGTCGCCTCCGTCGCTGCGCCCGGCCGGATCCCCGCAGCCGAGCCCCAGCACCATGCCTCCCATCGCCACCGACCAACCGAGCCGAAGTCCCGTCGCCATGCCCGTGAGACACCACGCAGGTGTCGTACTTCCAGGCACAAGGTAGGCAAAAATCCTGCGCTTGAGCGGCCCTCGCCCCGGCGTCATACTCCAGCCCATGAAGATTAGGTTTGTTAGCCTGTGTTCGATCGGGATGATGGGGTGCCTGGGCACCGGGTGCGTCAACGATGGCACCGCGGTCTGGGTGGCTCCCGACTCCAGCCCCGAGGATCCCGAGCCCGAGGATCCCAACGCCGGGCTGCCGCTGCCCGAGCCCGACCCCTTCCTCGAGGAGTACGCGCAGGTCCAGCTCGAGGCCGCGTCGATGTCCAAGGAGGACTTCCTCGCCGCCTACCCCAAGCCCGCCACCATCGACACGGTCTCCTACGATCCGATGTCGGCCGCGTTCATGGACGAGATCGTGGTCTTCACCGGGATGGGGCTCGAGCAGCGGGAGGTGCTCGCCGACAAGGGCTTCGTGGCCCTTCGCGATCGCCCCGCTCGCTTCGAGGAGGGCTACCACGAGATCTACTACGCCGACCTGCCGGTGCTGATCACCAGCGACAGCATCCTCTATGCGCTGCACCGCTCGTTCGACGCGATCCTCATGGACCTCGAGCTGGTCGCGCTCGAGCCCGATCTGCGGATGCTGCTCGACGAGACCCACGCGGCGCTCGGCGAGGCCGTCGACGGCGGCGATCTGCCGGCCGGGCTGGCCGCGGTCGCCGACGACCTGGACGTGTACCTCACCGTCGCCCGCACCCTGCTCGAGGACGTCGAGATCGCCCCGGTGGGCGGCGCGGCCAACCTCGGCCGCGCGCAGGCGATCCTCGACGCGGCCAAGGGCCGCAGCGTGGCCTCGCTGAGCCTGTTCGGCGCCACCTACGACTACGACTTCAGCCAGCTCACCCCGCGCGGCCACTACGAGGACGACCCGGTCCTCACCCGCTACTTCCAGGCCATGATGTGGCTGGGCCGCACCGACCTGCCGATGGTGCTCTACCCGCCCGGCGAGCCGGCGCAGCTCAACCGCAGCGCGGTGGAGGGCGCGGTGCTGCTGCACGAGATGATGTCCCAGGCCGACGCCTACGAGCGCTGGGCCCGGATCGACTCCGTGATCGGCCGCATCGTCGGCGAGCGCGACAGCATGAGCCCGGCCGACGTGGGCCCGCTGCTCTCCGATCTGGGCGTGGGCGCGCTGCAGATGTCGGAGGTCACCGACGAGCAGCTCATGGAGGCGCTCATCGTGGGCAACTACGGCCTGCAGCGCATCATGTCGCAGATCATGTACACCGACCCGACCGATCCGCCGCTGCGGCTGCCGCGGGTCTACCAGATGCTGGGTCAGCGCTTCACCATCGACTCCTACGTGTTCCACAACGTCACCTACGACCGCGTGGCCGACCTGCGCAGCGACGACAAGCTCACCCGCATGCTGCCCAGCGAGCTCGACGCCCAGTTCGTGCTGGGCTCCAACGCCGCCGCCCACCACCTCTCCGACGAGCTCGACCGCTACCCCTACCAGGGGGTGCTGCACGAGCTGCGCTTCCTGGTCGACAGCCACCCCGCCGACTTCTGGGACGGCAGCATCTACAACGCGTGGCTGTCGGGGATCCGGGCGCTCGACGACGCCAGCGAGCACGACCAGTACCCCGAGCCCATGCGCACCGACGCCTGGCTCGACAAGAGCCTGCACACCCGCGCCTCGTCGCGGGCCGAGCTGCGCCACGACACCCTGCTGTACGCCAAGCAGTCGTACTCGGGGGGCATCGGCTGCGAGTACCCCGACGCCTACGTGGAGCCGGTGCCCGCGTTCTATGCCCGCATGGAGCGGCTGGGCGAGCTCGGCGGCGAGATGATGCGCGACCTCGAGGCGGCCGGCTACGCCTCGCCCGGCGGCGCCGCCTACTTCGACGGCTGGACCAGCACCATGCAGACCCTGCACGGGATCGCCACCAAGGAGCTCGCGGGCGAGATGCTCAGCGGCGAGGAGGTCGCGTTCCTCGGCGGCACCATCGAGCAGGAGATCGTGGGCTGCGGCCAGGTGACCTACGACGGCTGGTACCCCGGGCTGTTCTACGACCCGGAGACCGTCGACGACTACTCGCCGACCATCGCCGACGTCCACACCGCGCCCACCGACGAGAACGGCAACGAGCGGGGCTGGGTGGCCCACATGGCCACGGGGCACCCGATCCTCATGGTGATGACCGTGCCGCAGTGCGACGGGCCGCGGGCCTACCTGGGGCCGATCAACAGCTACCACGAGGTGCTCACCGAGGGCTACGAGCGGCTGACGGACTCGCAGTGGCTCGCCCGCATCAGCACCGAGGGTGATCCCGAGCGGCCGGCGTGGACCGCCTCGTTCATGCCGTAGCCCGGGCGGGCGCGCGGGTGCCCTCCCCCGGGAGGCACCCGCGGTGAGCCCCGACGACCGAGACGCCACCGCGCGCGTGGGTCGAGCCAGACTCCGCGCGGTGCATCCCCGGGGCCTGCGCTGGTCGCAGGCGCTCGACGAATCCCCGACGATCATCGGCCGCATCGAGTCGCCCGAGGTGGCACGGGGGCTCGGTCATGGCACGGTGTCGCGTCGCCACCTCGAGCTGCGCTGGGATGCGGCCGAGGGTCGCTACTGGGGCCGCGATCTCGGCAGCCACAACGGCTCGCGCGTGGACGGCCGGGAGCTCGATGTCTCGAGGGTGCGCCTGAGCGACGGCAGCATCCTGCGGCTGGGCGACGTGTGCCTGGTGCTCGAGCGCCTCGAGCCCGGGACGGAGGAAGCCGCCATCCCGCCCGCGCTCCTCGACACCCGAACGATCCCCGGCTCCTCGCCGAGCACGCTCGCGCTGCGGCGGCGGATCGCCGAGGCGGCCCCTCGCGTGGAGCCCGTGCTGCTGCGAGGAGAGACCGGCACCGGCAAGCAAGGCGTGGCGCGGGAGCTCCATCGCCTCGGTCGACCCGATGGCCCGTGGGTCGCGGTGCCGTGTGCGACCCTCGAGCCTCGGTCGATCGAGCAGCGCTTGATCGGCACGCCCGAGCGACCGGGCGCGCTGTGGACCACGACGGGCGGCACCGTCCTCCTCGACGAGCTCGCGGCCCTGCCTCCCTCGCTGCAGCCCGCGCTGCTGCGCGCGCTCCGAGGCGCGCCGCACCGGCCCGCCGGCCATGGGGCCATCCCCGGGGACCTGCGCCTGGTGGTCACCAGCGTGGCGGATCTCGAGCAGCGCGTGGCCGAGGGCCTGCTCTCAAGAGATCTCCACGCAACCCTTGCGCGCACCGAGATCCGCGTGCCACCGCTGCGCGAGCGCCGAGGCGACGCGCTCGAGTGGCTCGAGCGCTTCCATGCCGCATGGCTCGACGAGCACCCCGGCCACCCCGGCGATCCGCTCACGCTCTCCCCGCGCACGGCCGACGCGCTGCTGCGGCACGACTGGCCGGGCAACCTCGACGAGCTGCGGCGCCTGGTCGACGAGCTCGCCTCTTTCCCTTCGCTCCCGCGCCCCATCACGCTCGATCGCCTGCCGGCTTGGCTCCACCGCGCCGTTCCGCCCCCCTCCGATCCCCGCGAGACCATGCCCATCACGCCGTTGCCGGACTGACACCAGCCGTGGTCCGAGATCGAGATCGGAAGGGCCGCCTCTCGCGCCCTTCGTGCCGCGAAATGGGCGACTTGCGCGTGAGAATTTGGTGGATTGCCTCACGGCCGAGGCATGCGCCCCAGGTCAAATCGACCGAGGGCTTTTCAACTCCAGCGGGGTTGATGGTATAGCGAGCCTTCAAGCTGCGGGCCACCACCACGGGCCCGCCCCCACCCCACGAGAGTCAACGCCATGAAGATCGCAAACATCCTGCTGCTGTCCGCTTCCGTTGCTGCGCTTGCCGCCTGCGGAAAGACCCAGACCGACACCGCCACCCCGGCCGACGCCACTCCTCCCGCCGAGGACGTGGCCGCCGAGGAGCCCGCTGCCGAGGAGGCTTCCGAGGAGGCCACCGAGGAGGAGGCTTCCGAGGAGGCTTCCGAGGAGGAGGCCGCCGAGGACGCGGAGTAGTCTCGTCCTCGACGCGACCACGACGAAGGGCGTGCCCGCGATCCCGCGGCACGCCCTTCGTCTTTGGCTCGCCCGCGGATGCTCAGCGTCGGCGACGACGGAGCACGCCGAGGCCGAGCACCAGCAGCAGCCCCGACCAGGGGCCGCGCCCGCCGTCGCCCGCGTCGCAGGCACAGCCCGCGTCCTCACCGTTCTCGCCGAAGGTGGTCGGCAGCGCAGGGCCATCCTCACCCGCGCTCGGGTCACCGCTGCCGGCTCCCGGATCGTCGCTCGCGGTGCCGCCCGGCGGCAGCGGATCGTCGTCGTTGCCCGTGGTGACGGCCGGCGGCGGCGGCTCGCCCGTGGTGCCGTCGACGTTGCCGCCCTCGCTGCTGCCCCCGTCGGTCTCCGGTGGAGGCTCGCCCGTGGAGGTGCCCTCCTCCAGCGGCAGCACGCAGGGGCCCTGGGCCTGGATCGTCTGGATGTCCTCGCCGTAGTAGAAGCGCAGGATGTCCATGTAGTCGTAGCCGTTGTTGCTCTCGAGGCAATGAGCCCCCCACTGCGACATGCAGCCCCGGTTCTGGCCGTAGCCCGGGTCGCCGGGGTTGTGGATGTAGCCCAGCGCCGTCTGCTCCACGTCGGTCCCGCTGAGCCCCTCGTTGTAGGTCACCCAGCCCTCGGTCGAGCCCGAGACTCCCACGCAGCTCGGCGGCGAGGTGTTGCTGTCGCCCGCCACGTAGAAGCCGTAGGTGAGGGTGTTGTTGTACGAGAGGTAGACGCCGCTGGTCTCCTCCACCGCCTGGTAGTGGATGGCCGAGGGCGTGGCCCCGCACGAGTACACCTGGCAGCCCTGGCTGTCGCAGATGCTCCCGGAGGTCTCCACCGAGTAGTAGGCCACCGAGCGAGCCGCGATGGCCTGAGCCTTGAGAGTCTCGAGGTTGGCCACACCGGCGGCCTCACAACGGATGACGTGGGGCAGGTAGTCGTTCTCCATGTCGAGGAGGCCCTGCCCCTCCACCTGCACGTCGCAGTGCGCCCCCGCCAGCGGGGCCGGCACGCGCACGCCCGGCACCGGTTGCTGCAGGGGCAGCTCGGCATCACGGGGCTGGATGTCCTCGTGATCGTCCACCGGCTCGGCGATGCAGGCCTGCGCCCCCAGGGCCGCCAGCGCCAGCGCCACCACGATCCCCCCCGTCCTCTTCACCCTCTCGACGTCCATCATCCGACGACCAGGGTAGGCCCCGCCCCCGAGCCCCCGCAAGCGCCATCGACGGGTGAAGTTCGCCGGCTGCCGCGGTCGTGGCCCGTCTCACCGCGGTTTTCGTCGCTCGTGGACACCGGCGGAGAAAGTCGTGAACCAAGTGGTCGTGCCGGCAACGACCATGGGGTGAGGGGCGGCCCCGACCGCGCCCTCGCTCAGCCCGGCCTCACCAGCAGGTCCGGGGTGATCGACGCGAGCGTGGGCGCGCCACACAGCGCCATCGCGAGGTCGAGCTCGTCGTGGAGCAGCCCCAGCACCTGCGCGACCCCGGCCTGGCCGTCCACGGCCAGCCCCCACAGCACCGGCCGCCCCACGCACACCGCCCGGGCGCCCAGGGCCAACGCCTTGAGCACGTCGGTGCCCCGCCGGATCCCGCCGTCGAGCAGCACCTCGGCCCGCCCCGCCACCGCCTCCACGATCCCGGGCAGGGCATCGAGGGTGGCCACCGAGGTGTCGAGCTGCCGCCCCCCGTGGTTGGAGACCACGATGCCCGCCACCCCGTGCTCCACCGCCCGCGCCGCGTCATCGGCTCGCACCACGCCCTTGAGCAGCAGCGGCAGCGAGCTCAGCTCCCGCAGCCAGGCCAGGTCGTCCCAGCTCAGCCGTGGATCGATGAGCCCCGCGAAGTAGGCCGACAGCCCCGACTCCGCCGCTGGCTGGTCCACCGCGCCGTAGCCCGCGGGCAGCAGGTTGGCCACGTGGAGCCCCGGCGGCAGGTGGAAGCGATTGCGAACGTCCCGCTCGCGGGTGCCGAGCACGGGCGCGTCCACGGTGAGCACGATCGCCTGGCAGCCCGCCGCCTCGGCCCGGCGCACCAGCCCCTCGGTCGCCGCGCGATCGCGATAGACATAGAGCTGGAACCACACCGGACCGCTCGCCGCCGCCACCACCTCCTCCACCGCGGTGGTCGACAGCGAGCTGAGGATCATGATCGTCCCGGCCTCGCCCGCCGCCCGCACCGTGGCCAGCTCGCCGTCCTCGTGGGCCATGCGGTGGAAGGCGGTGGGAGCCACCATCACCGGGAAGCGGAGGGGGGCGCCGAGCACCGTGGTGGAGGCATCGCGCTCGGCCACGTCCACCAGCACGCGATAGGCCAGGCGCAGCCGCTCGTAGGCCGCCCGGTTGTCCCGCAGGGTGAGCTCGTCGTGGGCCCCGCTCACGTAGTAGTCGAACGCGGGGCCGGCCAGCCGCGCCCGGGCGGCGGCCTCGTACTCGAGCAGGTTGATCGGGCGGTCGGACACGCCCGATACGATACCCGCTGTGTCCGCCGACCTCGACGCCCCCGTCACTCCACCGGCGTCACCGCGTCCTGGATCAGCCCCGTGAGGCAGCGGATCGCCGGGCTGAAGTCGTCGTCGCAGATCGACTCCACGCAGCAGCGCACCCGCGTCTCGTCCACCTCGGTGGTCGCCGGATCGTCGGCGGTGTTGAGGCTCTCGCACACCTCCCGGATCCGCACCGGCGGGATCGCCTGCCCCGTGTAGGTGCCCGTCTCGGGATCGTAGCCGGTGCAGCCGGGCCCGATGCCGAACTCGAATTGCTTGTCCTGCGCCGTCACGCCGTCGGCCCACTCGTCGGGGAGGATGTCGCCGCCGCCGGGCACGTCGGGGTCGCGCCACTGGCGGTAGACCAGCGCCTCGAGGCCGCCCGCCACCGGCTGGTAGGGCGGCGCGTCGGCGTGGGCGGTGACCTCGGGGACGCCGAGCACCCCGAGCATGATCACCTCGCGGCCCTGGGCCCCGAACGCGCCGAGCAGGTCGGTGTAGCGCGACAGCGGCTGCAGCACGGCGGTGGCGTTGCCCACCCCCACCTCACCGGTGGGGCCCTTGTTGGCGGCGATGCAGCCCGAGTACTCGCCGGTGAGGGGATCGAGCTCGGTGCACACGACCCCCGCGTTCCAGCAGATGGCCGAGCTGGGCAGGGCCACGCCCACCGCGGGATCCACCTCCATGAAGGTGGCATCGTCCATGATGCTGAAGTCCTTCACCGAGCAGTCGGCCTCGTCGGTGATGATGGCGATGGCCAGCACCGCGCCCGAACGCAGGAAGGGCTTGGTGATCCAGCTCCACCGCGGATCCTCGCAGGCGTCGGGGTCGTTCCAGCAGGCCGAGGGGTTGAGCGCCTGCGACATGCTCTCGAGCGGCGCCTCGAAGCCGCAGCCGTCGATGCCCTGGGGGCCGATGCAGGCCAGGGCGTCGACGGGCTCGCCCCCCACCACGTTGTGGCCCGCGCTGTCGAAGTGGATGAACTGATCGGTGGGCGCGGCCGGGGCCGCGGGATCGCAGACCTCGAGGCAGGCCTCCTCGATCACCAGGGGGTCGTCGCCGTAGCCGGTGAAGCGATTGAGCCGCTCGGTGCAGGGCGTGTTGATGGGCGAGCCCTTGGCCGGCACGTAGTCGGGCTTGAGCCACGGGCCGTGGCACTGCGGATTGTCGAAGTCGCTCGTCGTCACCATGATGTTGACGTCGGCGCCCACGAGGTTGCCGTGGCCGTCCTCGAGGCTCTGCAGCCGCTCGATGAGCAGGGGGAAGTTGGTGGCGAGGTTGAGCTGCTCCTCGCCCATCGTCCCCGAGTTGTCGATCACGAACAGCAGGTCGATCTTGTTGCTGCACGAGCCGTCGGCGTTGCTGCACGGCAGGGTGCCGGGGCCCGAGTCGTCGTCGCTCGAGCCGGCGGTGCCCGAGGTGGCGAGGCCGGTGAGGTCGAGGCTGTCGGTGCCCGAGGAGGTGGAGACCGCCCCGAGGATCACCGCGGGATCCGCACAAGCAGCGCCAAGCAGCGGGATCGCCGCAAGTCCCGGGTACACCCTACCGAAAAACACTTGAGCCGATCCGAGGGGGTTCGGTGATCATTATGCACGGTGGTGGCCCTGGCTCCCGTGCGCCCGCTGTCGCGGGTGATCGACGACGACGAGGTGCTCGTCGAGCGCGTCCTCCGCGGGGATGCCCCGGCCTTTCGGGAGCTGTACGGACGGCACTGCCGCTACGTGGCGGGCGTGGTCCATCGCCTCATGGGCGACGATGCCGACCTCGACGACATCGTGCAGGACACCTTCGTCCGCGCGGCCGAGCGGCTGGGCACGCTGCGCAACCGAGCGCAGGTGCGGCCGTGGCTGGTGACGATCGCGGTGCGGCTGGCCCAGTCGCGGATGACGCGCCGTCGTCGTCGCCACTGGCTGCGGCTGCAGATCACCCGGGCCGCCGCGACCGTCTCCGATCCCCGCGACCGCGCCCCGGCGGACGAGCTGGCCTCGGCGCTCGAGCAGGTGCCCGACAAGCTGCGGGTGCCGTGGCTGCTGGCCCGGGTGGAGGGCCTGCGCCTCGAGGAGGTCGCGCAGAGCTGCGGCGTGTCGCTGGCCACGGTCAAGCGCCGCATCGCCGATGCACAGGTCCGGCTCGACCGGCGGTTGGGAGCGACGGCATGACCGACGAGCACGCGCGACGCCTGGCCCAGACGCCCGTGCCCTGGGACGACCTGCGACAGCAGCGGGTGCTCGCCCGCATCGAGGCCGCGCTGCCGATCCGCGCTCGCGCCCGACGACGGCGACGGATCGCGGCCGCCGTCGCGGGCACCGTGGCCGCGGCCGCGGCGGTGCTGCTGGTGCTCGCGCCCGCCTCGAGCCCGCGCGAGGAGCCGCTGGTCATGCCCGCGGCCGGCTCGTCCCCCGATGCAGTCGCCGTCGCTCCCACGCCCTCGATCCCCTTCGTCACCTGGCCGGAGCTGCGGCTGCCCGACGACTCGCGGGCCCAGCTCCGCCACGGTGCGCGGGTGGACGTGGAGATCGAGAGCGACGCGCTGGTGCGGCTGTCCCAGCACGACGGCGAGGTGCGCTACGAGGTCACGCCCGATCGCACGCGCTCGTTCGTGGTGGATGCCGCGGGCATCGAGGTGCGGGTGGTGGGCACGATCTTCACCGTCACCGTGGACGAGGAGGCCTCGCGGGTGGGCGTGCAGGTGGAGCGCGGGCTGGTCGAGGTCGACAACGGCGCGCGCGTGGCCGAGCTCGGTCCCGGCGACTCGCTGGGCCTCGACATCGAGGACGAGCTGGTGCTCGTCGATCCCGATCCGCTGCCCAGCCGCCCCGCCGCGCGTCCGACCGCGCCGTCGATCGAGACGCTGCTCGCCGATGCCGACGCCGCCCGGGCCCGCGGCGATCTGTCTCGCGCCGCGTCGGCGCTGGGCGAGCTGGTGCGGCGCCATCCCAAGGATCCGCGGGCCTACAGCGCGCACTTCCAGCTCGGCAAGGTCGAGCGCGCCCGCGGTCGGCATGCAGCCGCGGCCGCGGCGTTCGTGCGCTGCTGGAAGCACTCGCCGCGCGGCGCCCTGGCCGAGGATGCTCGCGCCGAGTCCGCCGTGTCATGGAAGGCAGCCGGCCGCGCGGACCGGGCCCGGACGGCGGCCGAGGAGTACCTGCGCCACCATCCGAGCGGGACGCACCGCGCCCGCATGCAGGCGCTGCTCGCCGAGCTGCCGTGATTCGAGCTTTTCCCGCGCCCGCCCGGCTGACACGATGGGCCGTGGATCTCGGTGGGGCGCTGGTGGTCGCGTGGCTGATGGTCAGCCAGGTCGCCCGGGCCGAGCCCAGCTCCCCTCGGGTGGTGGTCGAGGCCGATCGCTGCATCGGCCTGCGAAGCGACGAGGTCGGGCGCCTCCTCGACATCGAGCTGGCCACCGTCACCACCGAGCTGCGCTCGGGCCCGCCCCTCGAGGTGCTCCTGCGCTGCGAGCAGGAGCGCATGACCATCGAGGTCGTCGATCCGCTCACCCGCAAGCGACTGTCGCGGGACATCCCCGTGCCGCTCCCCGAGCCCGGGCGCGAGCGGGTGGTGGCGCTGGCGATAAGCCAGCTCTTCGCCGCGTCGTGGCTCGAGCTGCTCACCGCCAACGAGCCCCCGCCGCCGCCCCCCGACGATCCCACGCCCCCCCCCGACGCCGAGGCGGTCCTGGCCGCGCGGCGGGTGGCCGAGCGCAGCACCGGCCCCGATGCCGAGCCCGAGCGCAGCCTGCCCCAGCGCGAGCTCGAGCTGCTGGCCGGCGCGGGACCCCGCGGGCGCGCCCTGGAGAGCCACGGCCCGCTGGCGGGCGGCCACCTCGAGCTGCTGCTGCGCGGCTGGCTCGGGCCCTCCATCGGTCTGGTCGCCGCGCTCGGGGCCGACTACGGGCAGATCTCCCGCCGCCTGGGCCAGGTGCGCGGCGTCTCGCTCACCGCGGGCGGCGGCCTGGCCTGGGGCATCCGGCCCGGCCCCGTGGGCGTGGGCGGGCACGTGGTGGTGGCCGCCGGCTGGGCCCAGGTGCGCGGTGTGCCGCGCGAGCCCGGGATCCCCTCGGGCTCCAACGCCGGCCTCACCGGCGAGGCCAGCGTGGGGCTCGGCCCCCGCGTGCGCTACGGACGGCTGCGCTTCGACGTGGACGCCGAGCTCGGCGGGATGCTGCGCCCCCCCATCGGCCTGGTGGAGGGCGGGCCCCCGATGACCATGGGCGGGCTGTGGGCCGGCGTGGTCCTGCGCCTGGGCGGCGCGCTGCGCCGGAGCCCGAGCCCCCCGAGCTAGCTCACGTCAATCCTGCGCGCCCGATGTGTTGCTTCGACCACGACGAAAACGCCCGGGTCGGCGCAACCTGGGGCCACCCGTCCGTCCTCAGGGGTGGACCCGAAGGAACACCGACGATGAAGGCTTCCTCCCGCTGGCTGTGCGTTCCCCTGCTCACCGCTCTCGCCCTGCCCGCCTGTGGCAACGGCAAGGCGGCCGGCTTCTTCAAGTTCGAGGGGCACATCACCAAGACCACGATGAACGCCGATGGGACGACCACCACGGAGACCCAGGAGTTCGACAATTGGGAGGACATGAAGGCCGCCCTCGCCGTCTCGGCCAAGGAGCTGCGCGCCACCACCAAGGAGCTCATCACCAAGCTCGTCGAGGCGCCCCCGCCCGGGCAGGTCAAGCTCGGTGATCTCTCGGAGGCCTTCGCCAAGTACGAGGGCGACGCCAACTTCGACTTCCTGGCCACCGCCGAGACCGACGACCCCGAGACCCCCGCGTTCTCCTACGTACAGATCGGGGTGCCCAGCTACGACGAGTTCTTCAAGGCCGCGGCCGAGTTCCACGCCTTCGTGTTCCAGACCAAGGAGTCGATCCTCAAGCTGCGCGCCCTGGCCCGCGCCCGCATCCAGGCCACGACCAACGGCCGCGTGGACGCCAAGATCAGCCTCGGCGACCTGGTGGCCCTGGCCATGCGCCACTCGGGCGACAAGGGCAAGGCGGTCGGCGGCGCGCTGGGCCTGGGCGAGGCCGGCGAGGGCGTGCCCGACGACCTGCTCGCCATGCGGGACCTCGCGCTGTCCATCGGCCGCTCGGCGCCTACCTTCGTGGAGAAGACCAAGAACCTGATCGCCACCGGTCAGCAGCTGGTCACCGCGGCGCCCTCGAGCATCACCAACCCCAAGACCGTGATCCACATCGACCTCATCGTGAAGGGACTGACGGACTCGGTGACGGTGGTGGGCGACGGCGGCAAGATGCTGGGCGAGCTGGCCCGCGATCTCGCCACGCTCAAGGAGTAGCCGCGGGCCCGGCCCCCGGCCGACCCGCTCGGCGGCACCGATGGGCCATCGAGGCCCGCTCGGGCGAGGGCGTGCGGGATCACACCGCCGCTCTCGTCCTCGAGGGGCGTTCCTCCGCGGCGTCGGGGCGGCTCCCCATCGATCTCGGCCGACCGTGCGGTTGGCGCCTTGACTGAGCCGCAGGGGTGCTTAGGGTGGCGCCGCCCCGCTCGGGCGGGCGAGCGCGCGACCTCCGCTGGTCACCTCGCCGGACCCGGGCCACGACGCCGAGGTATCCCGTGACCGACTCCGCCGCCCAGCCCCACGAGTTCAAGGCCGAGGTCGCCGCCGTCCTGCGCCTGGTGACCAACTCGCTGTACACCAACCGCGAGATCTTCCTGCGCGAGCTCATCTCCAACGCCTCCGACGCGCTGGACAAGGCCCGCTTCGCCGCTCTCGTCGACAAGGACCTGCGCGACCAAGACGTCGAGCCCCACATCCAGCTCGTGCTCGACAAGTCCCGCGGGGTGCTCGTGATCGAGGACGTGGGCATCGGCATGAGCCAGGAGGAGGCGGAAACGAACCTGGGCACCATCGCGCACTCGGGCACGCTGCGCTTCCTCGAGCAGGTGGCCGCCGACCAGGCCGAGGGCAAGCGCCCCGACCTCAACCTCATCGGCCAGTTCGGCGTGGGCTTCTACTCGGCCTTCATGGTCGCCGAGCGCATCGACGTGTACAGCCTCTCGGCCCGCCCCGGGCACGAGCCGATCCACTGGAGCAGCGACGGCAACGGCTTCACGGTGGGCCCCGGCACCCGCCGGCAGCGAGGCACCCGCATCGAGCTCACCCTCAACGAGGAGGGCAAGGAGTTCCTCGATCGCTGGCGCGTGGAGGCGATCGTCAAGCGCTACAGCAACTTCGTGCTCTACCCCATCAAGCTCCAGGTGGTCGACGACAAGGGCGTCACCGAGGGCGACAACAAGCAGGTCAACGCGGCCTCGGCCTTCTGGACCCGCGACCCCAAGGAGCTCGGCGACGACGACTACAAGGAGTTCTACTCCCACGTGATGGGCGGCTTCGTGCTGCCGGGCGACGAGCCCCTGGCGCACCTGCACCTGTCGCTCGACGCTCCCATCCAGTTCAAGTCGGTGCTCTACGTGCCGGGTCGTCGCCCCCACGACCTGTTCGGCAGCGAGGAGATCCGCGGCCTGCAGCTCTACGCGCGCCGTGTGCTGGTGATGGAGAGCTGCGACAAGCTGCTGCCCGCCTACCTCCGCTTCGTTCGCGGCGTGGTCGACTCCGAGGACCTGCCCCTCAACGTCTCGCGCGAGACCCTGCAGGAGCACAAGTCGCTGGCCGCCATCCGCCGCCAGCTCACCCGCAAGGTGCTCAAGCTGCTCACCGACCTCGCCGACGAGGACGCCGAGAAGTACGCCACGGTGTGGGAGGAGTTCGGCGTGTTCCTCAAGGAGGGGCTCCACACCGACAACGCCCACCGCGAGCAGCTCACCAGCCTGCTGCGCTGGCCCAGCACCCTCAGCGAGGGCAAGGCGATCTCGCTGGCCGAGTACGTCGCCAGCATGCCCGAGGGCCAGGAGGCCATCTACTACATCACCGGCGAGTCCGCGCAGGCGCTGGCCCGCAGCCCCCACGTGGAGGCCTGCCGCGCCCGCGGCTACCCGGTGCTGCTGATGACCGACGCGGTCGACGAGTGGGTGGTGCAGGACCTGCACGAGCACGACGGCAAGCCGCTGCGCAGCGTGACCCAGGGCGACCTGGGGCTCTCCAAGGCCGAGGCCAAGACCAAGGACGGAGAGGCGGCCGACGACGGTGAGGAGGCCGAGGCCGAGGCGGCCGGGACCGCCGACATCGACGCGCTGCTCACCAAGGCCAAGGAGATCCTCGGCGAGCGGGTCAAGGAGGTCCGCGCCTCGTCGAGGCTCACCGACAGCGCGGCCTGCCTGGTCGACGAGGAGGGCGGGCTGTCGCGGAACATGGAGCGGATCCTGCGGATGGCCAACCGCGACGTGCCCAGCCGGCCGCGGATCCTCGAGCTCAACCCGAGCCACGCCTTCGTGCGGGCCGCCAACGCGCTCGCCCAGGGCGAGGGCGATCCGCCCGCCCGGCTGCGCACCTGGGTCGAGCTGCTGCACGACCAGGCCAACCTCGCCGAGGGCACCGTGGCCGATCCGGCCGGCGTGGTGCAGCGGATCCAGGGCCTGCTCGACGAGGTCGCGGGCCTGGCCGAGGCCAGCGCGTGAGCGGTGGCCCGGGCCTGCTGCTGGTCAACCTCGGCACGCCGGACGCCCCGCGGGCGCCCGAGGTCCGCCGCTACCTGCGGCAGTTCCTCTCCGATCCCCGCGTGGTCGACATCAACCCCGTGGGACGCTGGCTGCTGCTCAACCTCATCATCCTGCCCCTGCGCCCGCGCCGATCGGCCGAGGCCTACCAGAAGATCTGGGGCGAGGACGGCTCGCCGCTGCTGGTCCACGGCCAGGCCCTGCGCGACGAGCTGCGCCGGCGGATCGAGCGGGTCCCCATCGCCCTGGCCATGCGCTACGGCAGCCCCTCGATCGCGGCTGGCCTCGACGAGCTCCAGCGAGCGGGCTGCGACGAGGTGGTGGTGCTGCCCCTGTTCCCCCAGTACGCATCGAGCTCCACCGGCTCCGCCGTGGAGGAGGTCTACCGCGAGGCGGGCCGGCGCTGGAACACCCCCTTCGTGCGGGTGGTGCCGCCGTTCTACGACGCGCCCGGCTTCATCGACGCCTTCGCCCGGGTGGGCCGCCCCGTGCTCGAGCGCCTCGCTCCCCAGCACGTGCTGATGTCCTTCCACGGCGTGCCGCAGCGCCACGTGGTCAAGAGCGATCCCAGCGGCCGGCACTGCCTGGCCTCCGAGGGCTGCTGCGACGCCATCGTCGATGCCAACCGCAGCTGCTACCGCGCCCAGTGCCTCGCCACCGCGCGCGCCCTCGCCTCGCGCCTGGCGCTGGCGGCCGACGGCTACAGCGTGGCCTTCCAGTCCCGCCTGGGTCGCGACCCCTGGATCCGCCCCTACACCGACGAGCGCATCGTCGAGCTGGCCAAGGCCGGAGTGGAGCGCCTGGCCGTGTTCTGCCCCGCCTTCGTCGCCGACTGCCTCGAGACCCTCGAGGAGATCGGCATGCGAGCCAAGGAGGACTTCCGCGCGGCTGGGGGCAAGGAGCTGGTGCTGGTGCCCTCGCTCAACGCCCACCCCGCGTGGGTCGATGCGGTGGTCGAGATGGTCGAGCCCGCGCTCGGCCGCCCGGCGTAGCCCCTCGCTCGCGACCCGCCGTGCTCCCTCGCTCGCGACCCGCCCGCACCTGTCGTCGCCCGCGTGGTCGTGCCACCCTCGCCGGGCCATGACCGACCCCACTACCGCCAAGGGCACCTTCGAGGTCCAGCTCACCCCCTCCGAGCCCCCCGAGGCTCCGGTCGCCCGCCTGCTCATCGCCAAGACCTTCCAGGGCGAGCTCGAGGCCCGCTCCGTCGGACAGATGCTCTCGATCGGCACCGAGGTGAAGGGCTCGGCCGCCTACGTGGCGCTCGAGGTGGTCGACGGGACCCTGGCCGGACGCAGGGGCACCTTCGCCCTGCAGCACCGCGGGACCATGGACCGCGGCGCGCCGGATCTCGACCTGCGGGTGGTGCCCGACTCGGGCACCGGGGAGCTTCGGGGGCTCACCGGCTCGATGCGGATCATCATCGAGGACGGCGAGCACCGCTACGAGCTCGACTGGGCGCTGGCCCCGAGGTGAGCCCGAGGCGCGAGCGATCGCGGCGAGCCCGGGCAGCTCTACGCCGCAGGCCCTCACCGGCCCGCGCAGTCCCACGAATTCCGAGCCCGATGGGTCCCGGGCGGCCCCGATCCCCCTCGCGGAAGTTATTTCAGATCGACGCCGATCCTCGCACGTACCCCTCCCCGCTGGCCGCGGGCCGGCAGGAGGTCTTCACATGCGTCCGTCCGTCCTGGGTCTTCTCGTCGCCGGTGCCTGCCTGGTGGGCTGCGCCGGCCAGCGTGCCGCGGGCCCCGTGGCCCCCACCGCTCCGCAGACCGCGGCCGCCCCGGCCCCTGACGGAGCGAGCCCGCAGCTGCCCGCGATCGCCCAGGACCCCGGCGCGCGCCCGACCTCCGAGGCCCGCGACGGTCGCTGGATCTCCGCCGCCACCGCCAGCGACTTCATGCTCTCGGGCACCACCGACCAGGCCTTCGGGGTCTGGATCGACGTTCCCCAGGTCGCCACCACCGGGCACGTCCCCACCGCGCTCACCCTGGCCATCGACACCTCGGGCTCGATGAGCGGCGAGAAGATCGAGCATGCCCGCGAGGCGGCCCGCCGCCTGGTGGACGAGATGGAAGACGGTGACCAGCTCGCGATCGTCACCTTCGACGATCGCGGCCGCGTGCGGATGAGCCCCACCATCGTCGATCCACTGAGCCGCCGCCAGGCCCTCGCCGTGATCGAGGAGCTCGGCGCCAACGGGGGCACCGCGATGTTCGAAGGCCTCAAGGTCGCCGAGTCACAGATGTGGGGCACGCCCGACTCCCACCTGGTGCGTCGCCTGGTGGTGATCTCGGACGGCAAGGCCACCGAGGGCCCCACCTCGCCCGACGATCTGGGCCGGGTGGCCGAGGTCGGGCTGCAGCGAGGCATCCAGGTCAGCTCCATCGGCGTCGGCCTCGACTACGACGAGACCACCCTCAACGCCCTGGCGATCCGCTCGAGCGGCCGTCTGTACCACGTGGAGCACGCCGAGCAGCTCCCCTCGATCATCGAGAAGGAGGTCGCCCTGCTCGAGTCCACCGCCGCCACCGACGTGGAGGTGGAGCTGGTCGCCGCGCCCGGCGTGCAGCTGCTGGGCACCGACGCGGCGCGCACCGAGTGGCGCCAGGACAGCCTGATCGTGCCGGTCGGCGCCGTGTTCCAGGGACAGCAGCGCGAGCTGCTGGTGCGGGCCCGGGTCGCCGATGCGCGCGAGGGCACCAAGGTGCTCGCCAGCGTGCGGCTGCACTTCCGCGACCCCGGTGAGGACGGGCTGCGCCGCGTGCAGGAGACCGTGCTGCGGGCCACCGTCACCGACGATCCCTCGCTGGTGGCCGCGCACGCCAACAGCCGCACCGAGACCCTCATCGCCATGCGCGAGGCCACGGTGTTCGCCCAGCAGGCCTCGGCCCGCGCCAACGAGGGCGACCTCGACATGGCCGACGAGCAGCTCGCCCTCGCCGAGCGCAAGCTCGAGGAGCAGGCCAGCCGCGCCAAGACCAAGGAGGATCGCGACCGCGCCATGAGCTCGGCCAAGAAGATCTCGAGCCAGCGCGCCACCATCTCCAAGGCCAAGAAGGCTCCGGCCGCCGCTCGCGCCCGCGAGAGCCGCAAGCTGAGCCTCGAGCTCAACGACGACGCCATGGACGCGATGGGCTTCTAGGCCCGGACCGCGCGCGGCCCCGTCTCGCCGCTCGCTCGCGAGCCCCCTATACTGCCTTCGATGGCGGCAAGGGGGCTCGCTTCGTGGTTGCTCGGCTCGGGGTTGCTGGGCGTGGTGCTCGTGAGCACGACGGCGAGCGCCGCCCCCATCGAGCTGGTGGAGCAACGCGGGCAGTACCTGCTGTTCGACGACGTCGACGGCTCGGTGGAGGGTGCCGACTGGTTCTCGCGCGACGGCTTCCTCGCCGGCTACGCCCAGGTCGAGGCGGGCTTGCTCGCCGTGCACCCCGACGACAGCCAGTTCATCGTGGTCTACACCACCTGGACCCTGCCCGCGGGCATCGGCGCCTTCTTCCAGTCGGTGGCCAACGACGTGCAGGGCATCGGCTTCGCCCACATCGCCGCCGAGGATCCGGTGATCCCCGCCGAATTCTTCGACGACACCCCCGACTCGCAGGTGCAGGGCATGCTGCACATGAACCGCTGGACCCAGTACCTGGGCTCGGACGACGGTGGGGTGGACGAGGGCGTGATCTCGCTGATCTTCGGCCAGGAGCTCGGCCACGCCTGGGGCTCGTTCGTCTACTTCGACCAGGGCATGGGCGCGGGCTGGGAGACCACCATGCTCGGCCGCGCCGACGCCCACTGGTCGTTCTACCTCGACAGCGGCGGCTCGCCCATGCAGGGCCACCCCTGGGCCGACAACGGCGACGGCACCTTCACCGCGAGCAAGCCCGAGGTCTTCCTCTACAGCGATCTCGATCTCTACCTCATGGGCCTGCTGCCCGCCGACGAGGTCGCGCCCTGGTTCCTGCTCGAGGACCCGAGCAGCTGCGTGGACGCGGCCAGCGGCGACGGCGTGTGTGCGCCGCCGGACGCGTTCCGCTTCGAGGCCGACACCTACACCATCGACGCGACCCGCCGCGACATCACCATCGACGACGTGCTCGCGGTGGAGGGCCTGCGCGTGCCCGCATGGCCCGACGCCCCCGACGAGTTCGACGTGTCGTTCGTGCTGGTCAAGCGGCCCGACGAGGTGCTGAGCTACGACGAGCTCGCGGCGCTCGACGTGATCATCGAGCGGACGATCGAGCTGTTCGAGCTGCAGACCCGCGGCCTGGGGCGGGTGGTCAACCGCACCGTGGGCACACCGCCCCTGCCCCCCGACGACACCGGCGGCGACGAGACCGTGGATGGCTCCGGGGGCACCGCCGACGCCACCGGCGATGCGGAGGGCTCTGGCGATGGAGGCAGCACGGCCGCGGGCGACGACGACGGAGGAGGCTGTGGGTGCCGAGCCGAGGGCTCCGGACCCGGGCAGCGGCTCCCGTGGCTGCTCGCCCTGCTGGCGCTTCGACCCCGGCGATCGAGGGTCGCGTAGGGCGAGCCCCGCTCGACGCACGCTCGTGCTCGACGCAGGCACGGACCCGGCTGCCCTCGGAGGCCCATCCGGTCGTGGACCGAGCCCCCGGCCCGGGATAGTGTCGATCGCGTGCGAGATGCTCGCCCCCGACCGTGGGTGCTGGCGGTCCTCCTGGTGCCGGGGGCCTGCAAGGCCCCGCCGCCGCCCGTGGTGACCCCCGTGGAGCTCCCCGTGGTCACCCCCACCCCAACCCCGGCCGAGATCGGCGCGGAGCGAGGTGCCTTCGTGCTGCTGATGGAGCACGGCACCGTGGTGCTCCCCTTCGATCCCACCATCGAGCGACTCGAGCTGCCCGGCCAGTGGGTGGGGGCCCAGCCCGAGCACGCCGCGGGAGCCTGGGGACGCGTACCCGTGGAGGTGGTCGGGGCTCAGGACTCCGATCTCCGCCCCGTGCCCGTGTGCGCCAGCGGGAGCTACGGCGATCCCTGCGAGCTGCCCGTGGAGCATGCCCCCGCCGACCGCCGAGCGGCGCTCGAGTCCGCCTCGGCCAGCCTCCAGCTGCGAGTGGAGCTCGTCGAGGGCCGAGCCCCGCGGCAGACGCTGCTCGATCCCGTGCGCGGCGGCGAGTGCAGCTGCGTGGTGGTGCCCTGGATCTCGGCCGACGGCGAGCCCGTCCCCGAATTCGACCTCGAGGATCCGGTCGTCCTCGAGGAGATCGCGATGTCGCCCTACGACCCCGAGGAGTACGTGGAGCACTGCAGCACGGAGGCCCTGCTCCCCGATCTCGAGCCCACCGCCTACGTGGGCGGGGTGCTCTACGCCAACGGCATGTCGCACAACGGGGTGTGCAGCGGCCTCAACCTCTACGACGGGGCCAGCGACACCGTGGTGCTGCGCCCGGGGAGCACCGAGCCCAACGCCACCTTCTTCGAGGGCGCCTGCTCGGAGGGCCTCATGGATCCCCACGCGGAGATCGACCTGGACGGCGAGCCGGGCGTGCCCTGTGACGACGACGACGAGATGCTCGCCTATGCGATCGAGCGCGGCCAGCTCGTGCGGACCACGGGGAGCATCGGCACGGTGGGCGAGGAGTGCTCCTGCGTCAGCGCGCTGCCGCTGTCGGCGGTGAGCTGCCCCTCGCTCTTCGATCCCTGCGGCGACCGCCAGGGCTTCCCTGGGCTCGCCGATGCCTCGCGCTGGTGGGTGAGCAGCGATGGCCGTCGCGCTCTGCGGCTCGACGACGAGGAGCTGAGCGTGTGGGCCCCGGGGGAGGCCGAGCCGCTGCGCCGTGACTCGGTGGGCGAGGAGATCCTCGGGGTGGAGGTCCACGCCCGCAGCGTGCTGCTCGAGGATCCCGAGGTGCCCGAGGTGATGCGGGCGGCCCTGCCCCCGCTGAGCGTGGACGACCGGGGCTTCGCGGGCTCCGCCAAGGACTGGGGCAACCGCTGCTTCGGCCACCTGCGGGCCGGGCTGCTCGACGCCGCCGAGGCAGCGTGCTTCGCCGGCCTGGTCGCCGGGGGCTCCGACGGCACCCGAGGCGCGATCACCTACAACCTGGGACGGATCGAGGAGGCCCGCGGAGACCGGGCGCGAGCGCTCACCTACTACGAGCGCTCCGACCGACTGCGGCCCGGCAACGCCACGGTGCAGGAGAGAATCCAGGCGCTCCGCGGCGGGTGAGCCCCGACGGGCCCGCCCTGCGATCCTCCGAGGCGCCCGCGAGCGCTCAGATCGACGCGGGCTCGCTCCCCACCGGCCAGGCCAGGCCGGGGGTGCTGGCCTCCGCGGGCACCGAGCGCACGCCGGCGCGGCCGAGCGCCTCGGCCAGCTCCTCGGGACCCGGCTGCATCAGGGTGGCCACGTAGCGATAGCCCAGCGCCTCCAGCTCCTCCTCGGGCTCCGCGTGGAGCACGGCTCGGCGCTGCTCGTCGAGCCACAGCGTGCGATAGCCGTGGAACGCGCGGAGCTGACGAACCAGATCGGAGACACGGGGCGCGCAATCCATGGGGCCACTTGGACACGAAATCCCGGGGGCACCAAGAAATCGACGAAGCCCCGCAGGCCGCCCGGGGTTCAGCGGCTCAGTCGCCTCGGCCACGGCGGAGCCCGCTTCGCTGGATCGCCGCCGCCATCCGCCGCGCCGCCTCCAGCATCCGCGGGCCGGGCCGCCCCGAGAACGCCTCGTCGAGCGGGTACACCCGCCCGGCCACCGCCGCGGGCAGCGACTCCAGACCGGGGCGCTCGATCAGCATGCTCGGGTCGAGCTTGGCCTCGGCCACGCCGCACCACGACACGAAGCACAGCTCGGGGTCGGCCGCCAGCAGCTCGGCGGGCTCGACCCTCACGCTGGCGCCCTCGCGATCGCCGAACACGTTGATCCCCCCGGCCAGGGCGATGAGCTCGTCGGCGTAGCCGTCACGGCCGGGCGAGAACATCGGCCGCGGCCACCACTCCAGGTAGATCCGCACCGGCGGCTCCACCCGCGTGGCGCGGAGCCGGGCCAGCTCCGCCCGCAGCTCTCCCACCACCGCTTCGGCCCGCTCGACCAGGCCCAGCCGCCGCCCCACCCGACGGAGGTCGTCGAGCACGTCCGCCACTCGGCGGGGAGCCAGCACCACCTGCGGGATGCCCCGGGCCCGCAGCTCGGTCACGATGCGCTCCATCCCGGGCACGCTCAGCGAGCTGACCACCAGGTCGGGCGCCAGCGCGGCCACCCGCTCGAGGTCGGGCCCCAGGTCGGGTCCCAGCCGCGGCAGCGCGGCCGCCTGCGGCGGATGATCGCTGGAGTCCTCGCAGGCCAGCACGCGATCGAAGGCCCCCAGCGCATCCACCAGCTCGGCATTCGAGGGGGCCAGGGTCACCAGGCGCCGGGCGGGAGCGGCCGCCGGAGGATCGCCGAGGTCTTCCGCCGAGAACGGCCCCGCGTGCACCCCCGTGCCGCTCTCGTCGCGCAGGTCGAGCTCGAAGCGACCGCGGGCCGCCAGCCAGCAGCGCAGCGCATGGACGAGCTCGGGATCCTCGAGGCTCGGGGCATCCACGATCTGCTGGTCCAGCCGCAGCCACGCCCAGCCCCGCCGACCGTCGGCGAAGCGCAGCTCGAAGCGCTCGTCGTGGGCCGAGCCACCGGCCGTGGGAGCCTCGGGCACGGCCTCGTGGAGCCGGGTCCGCCAGCGCTGCTCGGGCTTGCGCACCGCCTCGATCTAGCAGCTTCGTCGCCCCCCGGCGATGCGCCGCCCTCGTCCGCCTCAGCCGGCGCGGGCTCGATGGGCCTCGTCGCCGGGCTCATCGAGCTCGCGCCGAGCCACGGCGCCACGCCGCGAGGCGATGGAGGTCGGTCGCGCCCCTCCCCCGCCCGCGCCGCCCGAGGAGCCCAGCCGCTGGCGATGCACCAGCGCCCGCAGCACCGAGTCGGTCACCCCCAGGCGCTGGGCGGTCTGCCGCGCCATCGAGGTCCTGGCCACCCCCGGCCGGAAGCCGTAGGTCGGCAGGTCGTTGGGCCCCACGTCCACCTGCAGGAACGCCAGGCGCAGCGGCGCATCGTCACCGCTCGCGTCGAGCTGCAGGCGTCGGGCGAAGTCGAGGAAGTGGGTGGCCACCACCGCCCGCGCGTCGAGCTCCTCGAGCAACGAGAGCACCAGCAAGAAGATGTCCTCGCCCTCGCTGGGGTTGGTGCCCGAGCACAGCTCGTCGAGGATCACCAGCGCGCCCACCCGCGTGCGCTCGAAGAGGCTGCGGATCCGCAGCAGCTCCATCCCCAGCCGGCCCTCGCTCTGGTCGACCGTGCCCTCCTCGATGAGCGACACGAACAGCCCGTGGGCGCGCGGGATGGTGGCCGAGGCCACGGGCGCGAACAGCCCCACCTCGGCCAGCACCTGGGTGATCCCCAGCGCCTGCAGCAGGCGGGTCTTGCCGCCGGAGTTCGGCCCGGTGAGGATCGTCTTGGCCTGGAAGTTCTCGCCTTCGAGATCGCAGGGCACCGGCACCACCTCTTGGGTGAACAGCAGCGGGTTGAACATGCCCTCGATGCGGAGCGTGCTCGCGGGCGCGTCGGCCTCCAGCACCTGCGGGAAGCTGGTGGCCAGCCCCCGCCGCTCGCACTGATCCCGGAACGCCAGGCCCATCAGGTAGAGCTCCTGGTCGCCGAACATCCGCAGCAGCGAGGGCAGGTACGGCACCATCCCGCCGAAGGCCTCCTCGAGCCAGGCGTCGAGCAGGCCCGACTCCCCGATCCGGTAGCCGCGGAACCACAGCCCCAGCTTGGAGAACATCCGCCGCAGCGGTCCCTGGTAGAAGGGGTTGCCGCGGTTCTCGGCCACCTCCACGATCTCGAAGCGGCGCAGGCTGCCGTCGGCGCCCAGGCGCATCTTGAACTGCACGTCGGAGAGCTGGTCCTCGTACTGCAGCAGGTCGCACAGGTGGCGGAAGCCGGTGCTCTCGCACACGTAGGCGGCGAAGGCCGAGATCCGCCGCAGGCCGCTGCGGGCCCCCGCGAAGCGCTCCCGCAGGTCGAGGAACAGCCGGCGCAGCAGCCCCAGCACGTGGAGCCGCCGCACGCGGGAGTCGTAGTAGCCCACGTTGTCGAGGGCCTGCAGCTCGGCCCGCAGCTCGTGGATCCGCAGATAGGTGGCCTCGAAGCCGTCGCGGAGCTCCTCGTCCTCGTCGAGCTCCGCGAGGATCGCCCGGCGGAAGTCCCGGGTGCGAGGGTCGCTCGGAGGGTTGTGCAGCAGGCGGACCAGGTACTCGTGGTTGAGCTTGGGGCGCAGCCCCTCGAGCTGGACCGGCATGCAGCGCGACACCAGCACGTCCACATACAGGCCCGCGCGGAACGACGAGCCGCCCCAGCTCGACTCGCACACCGCCGCGCGATCCA
This sequence comes from Myxococcales bacterium, assembly GCA_020633315.1. Taxonomy (GTDB): domain Bacteria; phylum Myxococcota_A; class Polyangia; order Nannocystales; family Nannocystaceae; genus Paraliomyxa. Next base: position 339,507 of record JACKDV010000002.1, on the reverse strand, counting down.
TCAGCCGCTCCAGGCTGCGCTCGGCGTCGCCCGTGCCGAAGGCGATGCACAGCGCCCGCTTCACCTCGTCGTGATCGAGCACGAGGCTGGGCTGCCAGTGCAGCAGATCGGGGAAGTGCGGGGCGAGCGACGGGGACGCGGGCCGAATGGTCGGCGCCTCGGGACCAGCGGAGTCGGACATGGCCCCTGTTAGTGGCAGGCGGAGACCGGAACGCTACATGGCTCGGTCGAATTCCGGCTCGGGCGTCCCGCGGCCCCGCGCTGGCCGCGCCCGCTACTCGATCTCGATGAGCTCGAGCCGGGGCATGCCCACCGCGGTGAGCTGCACGTTGCCCACGTGCCACCCGTGCACCACGATGTTCGGCCCGTAGAACAGGGGGACGAGCGGGACGTCACGAGTGACGAGGTCCATCACCGCCTGCAGCGAGCCCTCGGCCGGCTCCCGGCGGTAGCGATCGAGGGCCGCGTCCATCTCGTCGCTGCGGTAGCGCGACAGGTTGTTGGCGTAGGCCGCCGGCCGCTGGGCGTTGGGGATCGACTGCGAGCCGAACATCGCGTCGAGGAAGTCGAGGGGATCGGGGGTGTCGGCGATCCACCCCCCGAGCACCATGTCGTAGGCCCCGCCCGCCGTGCGAGAGCGGTAGTCGAGGCTGTTGTCGGTGGGGACGATCTCCACCCGTAGCCCGATCTCGTCGAGCTGCTGCGCGATCACCCGCGCGGTCTCCTGCGGCAGCGGCATGTACGGGCGCGGCCCCCAGATCGTCAGCATGCGCAGCGGTCGGCCGGGGTGCACCCCGCTGGCGAGCAGGCGCTCGCGCGCCCGTCGGGGATCGTGGCGCATGCCGTCGGGGCGGCGCCACATCGACGGCGGCAGCACGCTGCGCGCGGTGAAGGCATGGGGGTTCTCGTAGCAGACCCGGGCCACCGCCGCGCGATCGATGGCCTCGCCGATCGCCCGGCGCACCTCCAGGCTGCCCAGCGCCGGGTGCTCGAGGTTGAGCGAGAGCGTGGCGGTGCTGATGCCCGGCTGGAAGTCCTTGCGCACGCCCTTGAGCTCGGCCACGTCGTCGCGCGCCAGTGCGGTGGTGAAGTCCACCTCACCGCTGGCGATCGCCCGCTTGAGGGCATCGGGCCGCCCGTCGGCCGAGGGCGGGTACACGCGGAACTCCACGCCGTCGATGTAGGCCCGCCGGAGCGCATAGGGGTTGCGATCCACCACCACGTGCTCGGGGGTCCACCCCGGCCGCACCACGAAGGGACCGGTGCCGGTGAGGGTGTCGCCCTCGCGCTTGACGATCGAGGCCCAGCGGTGGCTCAGGCGGATCTCGAAGCGCGGGTCGTCCTCGTGGAGGGTGAAGCGCACCTGCTGCCCCAGGCCGTCGATGCGGGCCTTGCCCGCCACCGACGGCACCCGCCGCAGGCTCTCCACCACGTGCTCGGCCCGCAGCGGGGAGCCGTCGGAGAAGCGGACGTCCTCGCGGACCGTCCCCGTCAGCTCCACCGAGCCGCCGAGCCCGGCGCGTCGCGACAGCCGGCCCGCGAACAGCAGCGGCACCGGCTCGTGGTTGCGCCCCATGGTGAAGGGAGCGTCGTAGAGCTGCTCGATGATCTGTCCGCACACGTAGTCCTGCACCACCTCGGGGTCGAGGCTGTGCACCGGGGTGAAGAAACCTACGCGAAGCATCACCGAGGCTCGGATGGTAGCAAGCCCCCACCCCTCCCGGGCTCACGCGTGCCGGCCCCAGGGCCGTGACGACTCCGCGTTCGTCCCGTCGTCGGGGCGCGATCGTGAATCCGGCCGCGATACCGTGTTCCGCCTCGCGGCAAGGACCTCGGCCCGTCCGCGCCCACGCTATGATCCCGGCGTGCGTCGCCGCTTGCTCTCGTCGCTGCTCCTGGTCGCCTGCACCTCCTCGGCTCCCCCGCCATCCGAGAGCAGCCACGCGCCCACCAAGACGGCCGAGGGGGTCGTGGCCCCGAGCGACGCCGCCTCGGATCCGCCTGGCCACACGCCCACGACCCCGAGCTACGAGGTCCTGCAGCGGGCCTGCAAGGCTCCGTGCGCGGGCGGCCTGGGTGCCATCACCGTGCTCCGCGACGAGGCGGGCCAGGTGGGTGCGATCCGCATCGATGGCGATCTGCAGACCTGCTCCCACCCGCCTCGCGTGTACCTCGACGCCGAGGGCAACGAGCGGCTCACCATTCCCAACCGCCCCGTGGTCCCGGGCTCGGCCGAGGCGGAGGCCTTCGCCGCCCAGCAGGCCGAGCTGAGCGAGGGCCTGCACGAGGCCGAGTCGCTCAGCTGCACCGATCCCGCGATGTGCGAGCCCCAGCGCACCGAGGGCTTCCGCTCCCAGTATCGTTGCCGCAGCCAGGACGACTGCACGAGCTGCCAGTGCCAGCCGATCGATCGCCCGGAGTGGGATCGACGGGGCCGCGACGAGGCGTGCATCGACCCCGATGCCGAGTGCATCGCCACCAATCCCGTCTGCTGCGACGGCCGGTGCATGCTGGCCCGCTGAGCTCCGCCCGAGCCGGGAGATCTGCCACGAGCAGATCTCTGCCCGCTCGACCCGTGCGCATCCCTTGCGCCAGCCCCCGGCTCGGGCGCTCGCCCCTTCGTCTCGCCGGTGAAGCGCGTTCTCGCCTTCCCCCAGCCTCCGCCCGCCTTGGTCCCAGACGTTACGAAGACGTTGGCGGGCGCGGACCCGCGCGTTACGTTGCGGTCGCGCCGACCTGGCCCGCAGGAGGAGACCATGGACGAGAAGACCGACGGCAAGCCCCGCCCCGACTCCCGACCGTCGAGCTCGGGTAGCGGCTGGTATCCGTGGCTCTCGGCCCCGCCCTCGGAGCCCCGCCGGCGACCGTCGGGAGAGTCGAGCCCGCCCCCGGCCAAGGACTCGGGCCACTAGGGTCGGATCTCCCCGTGCCTCGGCCCGGGTGGCATCCCAAAGACCGTCTCACTCCACCGTCACCTCGTCCACGAACACGAAGGTGGGAGCGCCCGCGCCTGGGTGCCACGGCGGGATCGTGCCGTACGTGGGCGCCCGGACCCGCACGAAGCGGACCTCGCTCGCCCGCCCCTGCACGCTCAGCTCCCGCAGGTAGGTGTGCTCGACGTCGGTGTCCGGCACGTCGTGGGTGGCTCGCCCCAGGCGGCGCCAGTGCTCGCCGTCGGCGGAGACCTCCACCTCGAGCTCGCGCGGCATCCAGATCCACGAGCGAGCATCCTGCAGGAAGCCCGCGCTCACTCGATGCACGCTGCGGGGTCGGTCGAGCTCGAGGGTGGCCTCGAAGTCCACGCCCTGGAAGCCCAGCCAGCCGCCGGTGCGCCAGTGCTCGGTACCCCGCCGACCGTCGGTGAGCCCCACCCCGCCGCCCGCGTGGTAGCTGGGGTTGGGGGGATGGGCCAGGCTCGCCGTGATCCCGGGGGCCCGGCGATGGAAGGTGGCCGCGACCACGGGGCCACGGCGCTCGCCCTCGAGCACCGCGGCCCGCACGGTGCTGGTCTCGCGCAGCTCGATCGCGCCGGCGTAGGCGGGCGAGCTCGGGCCAGGCTCGCTGCCGTCGAGCGAGTAGCGGATCACCGGATCGCCGGGGGCCCGCAGCTCCACGACCATGCTCTCCCCGAAGCTCGAGCTCGGCGCGACGATCCGCGGAGCCGGCAGCGCGGGCGAGGGCCCCCGGGCGAGCGCGAGCTCGGGCTCGATCGCCCCCCACTGCGGAGCCGGGCGCTCGCCCATCTGGAGCACCAGCCGGCCGCCCGCCACCAGGTCGGCGTGCCGCAGCCGCGCGCTCGGGTGGTCCTCGCCGTCGAGCGTGGCCGACTGCACGTAGAACGCCTCGCTCGACACCCCCGGCGCCTCGATCACGAAGTCGTGCCCGCCCGCGAGGTGCAGGGTGGCGCGAGGGAACAGCGGCGTGCCGATCACGTAGTCGTCGCGCCCGGGCGCCAGCGGATAGAAGCCCAGCGCCCCCAGCACGTACCACGAGCTGAGCTGCCCGCAGTCGTCGTTGCCCGACAGCCCGTCGGGCGCATCGGAGTAGAGCGTGTCCATGATCTGGTGCACCCGCGCCTGGGTCTTGGGGGCCCGTCCCACGTAGGGATAGAGGTAGGCCACGTGGTGGCTGGGCTCGTTGCCGTGGGCGTACTGACCGATGAGCCCGGTGATGTCCACCTGCTCCCGCCCCCGCAGCTCGCTGGGCTCGCGGAAGAGCTGGTCGAGGCGACGCTCGAGCGCCGCGGGCCCGCCGTGGGCCTCGACCAGCCCACCCAGGTCGTGCGGCACGAAGAAGCCGTACTGCCAGGCGTTGGCCTCGGTGTAGTGCAGATCCACCCGCCGCGGATCGAAGTCGGGCACCCAGTTGCCGTTCTCGCGGGCGCGGAACAGGCCGCTTCCCGGATCGAAGAGGTTGGCCCACGACTGCGCCCGGCGATCGAAGCGATCGCGCAGCTCGTCCCGCCCCTGGGCCTGCGCGAGCCGGGCGATGCACCAGTCGTCGTAGGCATACTCGAGGGTCTTGGACACCGACTCGTGCTCCTGCTCGGCCGGCACGTAGCCCTGCATGCGATAGCCGGGCAGCCCCAGGCGATCGGCGTCGGCCGACTCGAGCGCGGCGACCAGCGCCTCCTCGGCATCGAGATCGCCGATGCCCTTGGCCCAGGCATCGGCGATCACCGAGACCGCGTGGTAGCCGATCATGGTGCCCGTGTAGTTGGCCGCCAGCTCCCACATAGCCAGGCGTCCGCCGGTGCGGAACTGGTGCAGCAGGGTGCGCACGAAGTCGGCGCTGCGCTCGGGCTCGAGGATGGTCAGCAGCGGGTGCGTGGCCCGGAAGGTGTCCCACAGCGAGAAGACGGTGTAGGCGGTGTGCCCGGGCGTGGCATGGATCTCCCCGTCCATGCCGCGGGTGCGCCCGTCCACGTCCTCGTAGAGGTTGGGCGCGAGCATCGAGTGGTAGAGCGCGGTATAGAAGGTGCGTCGCTGGGCCGGGGTGCCGCCCTCGATCTCCACCCGTGCCAGCGCCTCGCGCCAGCGCTCGCGGGCCTGGGCAAGGTAGGCATCGAAGTCGTCGTGCGGCGCCTCGGCGCGCAGGTTGGCCCGCGCCCCGTCCACGTCCACCGGCGACAGGGCCACCGCCACCACCAGGGGCTCGTCGCCCAGCTCGGGCTCGAGCAGCAGCCGCACGTCCTTGCCCTCCCAGCGCGTGCGACCCCCCTCGCGGAGCTCCTGGGCGTCGCCCAGCGAGGTGATCGGGCCCATCGCTCGCGACAGTCGGGCCGCGAAGTACACCCGCTGGTCGCGAGCCCACGCGCTCGAGCGTCGCAGGCCCACCAGCTCGGTGGGCGAGACCTGCTCCACCCAGGCCTCGATCACCTCGTCGCGGTGGCGCAGGTCGAGCACCAGCCCCGCCTCGCTGTCGGGCGGCACCGAGTAGCGGTAGCGGTGCAGGCCCACCCGCGGCGTGGCGGTGAGCGCCACCTCGACCGAGGGATCCCGCAGCCGCAGGCGATACCAGCCGGGACCGGCCGCCTCGTCGGCGTGATCGAAGCGCATGGCGAAGGGATGCTCGGGGTCGGGCAGATCGGCGCGCGGACCGATCACGGTGGGGACGAGCATCACGTCGGCGTAGTCGGGGATGCCGGTGCCGCTGAGGTGGGTGTGGCTGAAGCCGTGGACCACCGAGTCGTCGTAGTGGTAGCCCGAGCAGCCGTCCCAGCCGCCGAGGCGGGTGTCGGGGCTCAGCTGCACCATGCCGAAGGGCACCGTGGCGCCGGGAAAGGTGTGGCCGTGCGCCGCGGTGCCGATGAAGGGGTCGACCTCGCCCGTGGGATCGAAGGGCGGCGCCGCGGCGACGCTGATCAACTCCTCGCCGCCCTGTGGCGGGCTGGTCACCCGACAGCCGAGCAGCCCCAGGCCCAGGGCCCAGCCCAGCCCCCTCGTGGTCGTGCCCGGCCTCGCGCTCATGCGTCCTCCCGGCCCGCCGCCCACGCGAACCATGCGATGTAGGCATACGCCAGCGTGGTGGAGGCCAGGGCCACGCGGTAGCCCCAGGCATCGGCCAGCGCTCCCATGCCCACCGGGATCAGGGCGCCGCCCACGATCGCCATCACCAGCACCCCCGAGCCGCGGCTCGTCTCCTCGCCCAGGCCGTCCACCGCCAGCGAGAAGATGGTGGGGAACATGATCGAGTTGAACAGCCCCACGGCCAGCAGGGTGGGTACGGCCACGGTGCCCATGACGATCACCGTGGTCGCGACCAGGGCGATGGCCAGCCCCGCCGCGCCCACCAGCACGTGGCGCGGCGACACCCGGCGCTGCAGGACCGCGCCCACCAGCCGCCCCACCATGGCGGCGCCCCAGTAGAACGACACCAGGTAGCCGGCGTCGGCCGGGTCCATGCCCGCCACCTCGGGTCGGCCGAAGAACAGCACGAGCATGCTGCCGATCCCCACCTCGGCGCCCACGTACACGAAGATCGCCAGCGCGCCGCGTCGCAGCCCGCGATGGCGCCACACTCCCCGTCGCGCCTCTCCGGCCGTCGCCTCGCCGCGCGCCTCGGTGGGCATCGCGGGCAGCGGCACCCGCCAGAACACCACGGCCAGCGCCACCAGCAGCCCCGCGATGCCCAGGTAGGGCAGGCGCACGGCCTCCGCTCCCGCGCCCTCGAGGATGAGCCACGAGCCCACCGCCGGAGCGAGGGTGGTGCCGAGCGAGTTGACCCCCTGGGTGAGGTTGAGGCGGCTGGCCGCGGTGCGGGGCGGGCCCAGCAGGGTCACGTAGGGATTGGCGGCCACCTGCAGCACGGTGATGCCCGCGGCCAGCACGAACAGGGCCAGCAGGAACGCCGCGTACGACGACAGCCACGAGCTGAGCGCAAACGAGAGCGCGCCCGCGGCCGCGACCAGCAGCCCGGTGACGATCCCTCCCCGGTAGCCGATGCGCGCGATGAGCCACCCCGCCGGCATGCCCACCACGAAGTAGGCGCCGAAGAAGCTCATCTGCACCAACATCGCGCCCGCGGCATCGAGCGCGAACATGCCCTTGAGGTGCGGCACCAGGATGTCGCCGAGCACCGTGACGAAGCCCCACATGAAGAACAGTAGGGCCAGCAGCGCGAGCGCGCTGCCGTGGGACCGGCCGCGAGCTGCCGTCACCCTGCCCTTCTAGCACGGGCAGCGCTCGATCGAGCGTCCCTTCGTCTTCCCCATCCCCGGGCGCTGGGCTAGCATCGACACGGGACGATCGCTCGCCTTGTCCTCCTCGTCCGTAGCCACGTCGTCGTGCTGGTCGGTCCTCGTGGGAGCGCTGACGCTGGGCCTCGCCCTCGTCCCCGAGGCCGCGGCCGCCGATCCACCTTCGGGTCGGGTCTACCTCGACATGGAGTCCGGCCGCTTCAATGCGCCGCTGCGCCAGGAAGCGAGCAAGACCATCCCGCTGTACACCCGGGCCGGGCCCGACGCTCGGCTGGTGCTGGCCTACTGGAGCCTCGAGCGCGGCGAGACCTGCCCGGAGGGTCGCCAGCAGCCGCTCACCGACGCCGAGGTCTCGCGCGCCACGGTCCGTGCCTTCGCCCCCAGCGGCGACGCCGACGATGACTCCTGGGTCTACGAGACCGAGCTGGGGCCCCTGCTCTACGGCGTGGACTACTGCTTCCACCTCTCGGGCCAGATCCCGCGTGCCATCGAGTCGGCCGAGCAGGCACAGATCGGCGCTGCGCTGCGCGAGACGATCGAGGGCGCGCGGATCCGGCAGCTCGAGGACGGCTTCCCGACCGCGTGCCGACACCTTGGGCTCCGAGCCAAGCGCCTGTGCGAGCTCCGCGAGAGCTTCGCCGCGGCCCTGCCCCCTCACCTGGCCGAGCTGCCGGTGATCGTCAGTGGTGACGCCGAGGCGATGACGCTGCCCGAGGCCCTCGAGCACCTGCTGCGCGAGGACTCCACCATGCTCGACGCGCTCTCGGAGGGCCTGGCGCTGAGCGAGGTGGAGCAGGAGGCAGCCGAGGATCTCGCGCTGCGTCGCGAGGAATTGCTCGAGCCGGGGCCCCCCCTGGTCTTCGATCCGCTGGCGGGGCTCGGCCGCGCCGACCTGGTGGGCTTCGCCGCCGGCGAGGACGCCAAGGCCGAGCTCGACGAGGCCGGGGACGATCCCGAGGCGCTGCTCGAGGCCCTCTTCTCCCGCGTGGTGTACGAGGACATCGTGGCCAACCATCCCTGGGACGGCGCCGGCGACCGGGTCAAGCGCGAGCGGCTGCGCGACCTGTTCTTCGACGTGGAGGGCAAGCGCCGGCGCCAGGAGGATCCGCCGCCTCTGGTGAGGGTCGACGCTGACTACCGCAACGAGCTCGCCCGGGCGCTCGGCGACGACGTGCTCGAGCCCACCGTCGCGCTGCAGCCCTTCGTGGACGAGCTGGGCGCGCTGCCGCGAGCCCGCGGCTACCAGGACTCGCCCGATCAGGCCGACCTCGACGGCCTGCGACGGACCCTCGCGCTCGCCCGCACCGACGCCGAGGTGATCGTGGACCAGCGCCGCAGCTTCCTGGCCAACTTCGCCCCGCGAGACGGCCAGCCCAGCCCCTTCGTGGAGAGCTTGATGGAGCGCATCAGCGCCGTGCGCTCGCTGGGGACCAAGAACGCCTTCGCCTATCAGCCCAACTACGTGCAGCGCTTCCCGCTCTACGCCAGCGGCGACGCCGGGGTGGCGGTGGGCGTGCTGCCGGTCCGGGGCGAGCGCCCGCGCCCCGAGATCGCCGCGTACTTCGGCCTCAACCTCTACTTCACCCCGGTGGACAAGGACGAGCCGGTCAACCAGGTGCAGCGACCGGGCCGCAACTTCTGGCGGAGGGTGTCCGCGGTCGCCGGCATCAGCTTCATCCACCCCCAGATCAACCAGGCCGACCTGCGCACCGACGGGGTGCTGCTGCGCCAGGTGGCGCTCAGCGGCGTGGGGTTTCGGGCCACCGACTACCTGCGCCTGGGCGCCGGCGCGCTCTACTACACCCAGCGCTCCGCCAACCCCCTGTCCGACCGCAAGTACCTCAAGGTCGCGCCCTACGTCTCGATCTCGATCGACGTCGACGTGATCGGGACCATCCAGGGCTGGCGCGACCGGGCCCGCGGCGCCGGCTCGAACGACTAGCTCCCGACCAGGCCATGCCCACGATCCACCTCACCCCCCTGCGCGACGATCACTTCGAGGTCATCGTCATCAAGGACGTGCCCGACCAGGCCGCCTCGGGCCGCCTGCTGGTCTTCGAGCTGGGCGACGACACCCGCGACGACGGGGCCGCGATCGCGCGGCTGAGCGGGAGCTGGAGCTCGCCCTCGTCCGAGGTCGCCATCGGCACCGGCACCCTCGACCGCGAGGCCGCGGGCAAGCAGGTGGTGGCGACGCAGCGCAGCGCCTCGGGTCCCGACACTCGTTCTGCGCCCAAGAAGCTGCCGGGGTTGCCGTCGTGAGACGCCTGGCTCTCCTGTGGCTGCTCGGCCTGGGCATGCTCGCGTGCCAGGCCGAGACCGACGGCGGGGACCTGCTGCTGTGCCACTGCGACGGCGGCTGCCCCTCGGAGCCGGCCGCCTGCAGCCAGCAGGCACCCACCGTGCTCGCCGCGGGACAGAGCACCCGCTGGACGATCTTCGTGCCCGACGACACCTCCGCGGGCAAGGCCCTCACCGTCACCACCAGCCTGGGCACGCTCTCGCCCGCGGCCGAGGAGCCCGGCGACCGCTCGCTCGAGCTTCGGACCCGGGGTGCACGCCCCCTCGAGTTCTCGCTGGCGGTGGGCACCACCCCCGGCGACGGGCGCCTGGTGGTCACCGGCGACGGCGGCCTCGAGACCATGGCCGAGCTCACCGTGGCGCGTCTCGTGCCCTGCCTGCGGCTGGTCTCGGTGCCCACCCCCGACGACTGCGGTCCCGACTCGCCCGAGGATCCCCCTGCCGAGCCCACCCCGGCCGACGCCTACCAGTACTGCCTGGAGGCGCGCGACCCCGTGGTCCAGATCCCCGCCAACGGGAGCACGGTGGAGCTCGAGGTGGTGCTGCCCGACGACGGCCTGGCGCAGCCCGTCGCGCAGACGGTCACGCTGTCGAGCACCCTCGCCGAGCTGCGCCGCAGCCAGGCCGACGCCAGCACGCTCGAGCTCGAGCTGTCCATGGTCCCCGGCAGCCCGGCCCGCTTCCTGCTCCGCCCCGGCCGCGAGCCCGGCATCGGGCAGATCGCCGCCGCGCTGCCCCAGCAGCCCGGCTCGGTGCTCCAGTACGAGATCACCGAGGCCACCGAGCGACTCGTGCTCACGGCCCCCGCCGAGCCCATCGTGGACGACGGCCGCCGCTACCCCTTCACCGTGGTGCTGCAGGGCTCGGCGATCACCGGGCCGCAGACCGTCGAGCTCGAGAGCACGCGGGGTCGGCTGAGCAACGGTGACGGAGCCTCCCGCTACCAGACCACCGTGCTCGCCCGCCCCTGCGAGGAGCTCAGCGTGGACCTCGTCGCCGACGAGGGCCCCGGCCCCGGCACCCTGGTCGCCACCCTCCCCGGGGTCACCTCGAGCCCCCCCCTCGGCTACTCGATCTCCCCCATCATGGAGGACCTGAGCTTCGTCGATCCGCCGGTCGACGACGTGGTGGTCGCCGACGGGGTGAGCGTGCAGGGCATCACCCTGCAGTCCTCCTCCACGCGGATCGACGATCGCATCATCCGGGTGACCAGCACCCTGGGCGCCATCAACCCCTCGGGGGGCGGCGGCGAGCAGCTCATCGAGCTGTCGATCGGGCCCTACGAGCAGGCGGTGCTGCCCCTGGCCGTGGGGCGCCACGTGGGCACCGAGGTGCTCACCGCGCTGGAGGCCGACGGCTTCATCGCCGACGTGGTCCAGTTCCGCGTGGCTCGCTCCTACCCCACCTACCTCAGCATGGTGGGCAACCCCGCCGTGCTCACCCAGGCCAGCCCCAGCGCCGATCTGCGGGCCTACCTCGGTCGCGACGACGAGCGCCTGGTCTCGTACGGCACGCGGGTGAGCTTCATGGCCTGCTGCGACGACACCGATCCCACCGACGCCTGCGAGCTGGTGCAGCTCCCCCTGGCCCTGACCGCCGACGACGACGCCCCCCAGCAGGTGGACGCCGAGCTCGTGCTCACCCCCGCCGGCGCTGCGCTGGTGGCCGAGGTGGGAGCGCCTCCCGCCGACGACGTGCCGGTGAGCGTGTACGCCTTCGTGCCGGGGCCGGACACGGACCTCGACCAAGTGGACTGCGCATCGCTGGAGCTGGGCCTGCCCCAGGGCTTCACGGCCCAGGACCTGCGGAGCTTCGCCCTGCAGCGCCAGGCGCCCTGACCCGGCGACGGAGCGGGAGCGCTCCTGCTCGGCGCTCGGACGCGGTCTCGGGCTACGATCCCCCGCATGGCGACCGACCTCGACGCCGGCATCGTGGACCAGCGAGTGGGCAAGCTCGTCGAGGTCTACGGGGCCCGCCGGGCCGCCCGCGGTCGCGACGACGAGCCCCGGCGGCGCTCCAATGCGTTTTGTGCGCTGTGCGTGTCGACCTTGCTGGGAATCGAGCTCGACGAGGCGGTGGATGCTCTGACCGATGGTGGAGAGGACGGCGGTGTCGATGCCATCCACGTGACCCACCTCGGCGACGACGAGATGCTCGTGACCCTGTTCCAGGCCAAGTACGAGCACAAGACGCTCGCGGGCAAGGCGGGATTCCCCGCCTCGGAGATCCCCAAGCTCACCGAGACCATACGCACCATCTTCGACCCCAACGTGCCGCTCGAGAAGATGAGCAGCATCGAGGCGCGGGTGGAGGAGATTCGCTCGCTGATCCGCGATGGCACCTACCCCAGCGTGCGCGTGGTGCTGTGCAACAACGGGCCCCGCTGGGGGGCGGACGGGCTCAACGGCGCCCAGGTGGTACTCGCAACGACGATCTTCCGAGATGTCTCGGCGATGATCGCAAAGACGACTCCTGGCGCGGCGCCCCCCTTCCTGACGTACTCGACGCACTATGCCGCGATGCTCTGCGGCATGGCCCTCCTCGGAGCACGCTTCGGCAGTGTCGATCACCGATCACTCTCCAGCCACATCGACGACTGGGCGAACCGAAGGACCAGCCTGTTCTCGATGATCGTCGATTGGATCGGCGACGCCCTCACCGACCTGGGAGTCGACGATTCCTCGAGCCTCCAGCGAGTCGCAGCTCAATTCCGACGGGCCGATCTACTCGACACGGTGCTGCGCGTGGCCAAACGAGACAACGAGCCCAAAGCTACGTGATCCGCTCGCCCGGGCGGCTGGTCTTCGGATCGAGCAGTGGCATGGTCAGGCCGGGGTCGTCGTCGCCGGCGACCAGGATCATCCCCTCGCTGACCCCGAACTTCATCGTCCGTGGGGCGAGGTTGGCCACCACGATCACGTGCTTGCCCAGCAGCGACTCGGGCTCGAAGCTCCGCTTGATCCCGCTGAAGATCGTCCGCTGCCCCAGCGGCCCCAGGTCGACGGTGAAGCGCAGCAGCTTCTTGCTGCCCTCCACCCCCTCGCAGGCGAGCACCTTGGCCACCCGCAGGTCGATGGGCTCGAACTGGTCGAAGGCGATCTCACCGGCCAGCTCGGGCACCTCGTAGTCGGCGTCCGCAGCCTCGCCCGGCTCCGCCTCGGCCTGCGCCCCGCCCAGGCTCTCCTTGCTCGCCTCGATGATCGCCTCGGTGGTCTCGAGCTTGATCCGCTCGGCCAGGGTCTCGTAGTCGGCCAGCTCGTGCCCGGCCGGCAGGGGATCGCCGGCGTTGGCGAAGGTGAGCGGCTCGGACAGCCGCAGGAACGACTCCACCCGCTCGGCCCAGTGCGGCAGCACGGGCTTGATCATCGCCGCCACCACCTGCGAGGCGTAGATCCCCGCCGAGCAGATCGCCCGTGCGCGCTCGGGGTCGGCCTTGGCCAGCTTCCAGGGCGCGCCCTCGGTGAGGTAGAGGTTGAAGTCCTCGGCGACCTCCATGGCCGAGCGCATCGCCCGGGCCGTGTCGAATTCGCGGTAGTGGCCCTCCACCTCGGCCAGGCGCGCACGAGCCCGCTCCACCAGCGGCGCGGCGTCGGGCAGCAGGTCGCTCACCGTGCCGCCGAGCTTGCCCCGCACGAACTTCACGCTGCGGCTGGCCAGGTTGGCCGCCTTGTTGACCAGGTCGGCGTTGACCCGGTTGACGAAGTCCTCGAAGTTGAGGTCGATGTCCTCCTGGTGGCTGCCGAGCTTGGCCGCGTAGTAGTAGCGCAGGTAGTCGGCAGGCAGGTGATCGAGGTAGGTGCGCGCGAGCACGAAGGTGCCCCGCGACTTGCTCATCTTCTCGCCGTTGACGGTGAGCCAGCCGTGCACGTGCACCCGCGAGGGCGTGGTGTAGCCCGCGGCGTGCAGCATGGCCGGCCAGAACAGGCAGTGGAAGTAGACGATGTCCTTGCCGATCACGTGGACGATCTCGGTGTCGCTCGGGTCGGCCTTCCAGTAGGCGTCGAAGTCGTGCCCGTTGTCGGCGCACCACTTGTCGGTGGCCGCGATGTAGCCGATGGGCGCGTCGAACCACACGTAGAAGTACTTGCCGGGGTGCCCGGGGATCGGGAAGCCGAAGTAGGGCGCGTCGCGGCTGATGTCCCAGTCCCGCAGGCCGCCGTCGACCCAGCTCATCACGTAGTTGCGCACCGAGTCCTGCATGATGGTGGTGCCACCATCGGCGGGGCTGCGCAGCCACTGGCGCAGGAACTCCTCGTGGCGCGACAGCGGCACGAACAGGTGCTCGGAATCCCTGAGCACCGGCTCGGTGCCGCAGATCGAGCAGTGCGGCTGCCCCAGGTCGGTGGGCGCGTAGGTGCTGCCGCAGACCTCGCAGTTGTCCCCGTACTGGTCGGGCGACTTGCACTTGGGGCAGGTGCCCTTCACGAAGCGATCGGGCAGGAACATCTGGTCGTGCGGGCAGTACAGCTGCGCAATCGAGCGCGTGCGGATGTCGCCCCGGGCCTCCATCGCCGCGAAGATCGCCCCCGCGTGCTTGCGGTTCTCCTCCGAGTGCGTGGTGTAGAAGATGTCGTAGCCGATCTGGAACTCGTCGAAGTCCCGCCGGTGCTCGTCGTAGGCCCGGGCGATGAGCGCCTCGGGCTCGATGCCCTCGCGACGGGCCCGGGTCTGGATGGGGGTGCCGTGGGTGTCGTCGGCCCACATGAACACGCAGTCGTCGCCCGCGAGCTTGCGCGCGCGGACGTAGACGTCGGTCTGGATGAACTCGAGCAGGTGCCCGAGGTGGATCGCGCCGTTGGCGTACGGCAGGGCGGCGGTGACCAGGACCCGCTTGGACATGGGAGGTGGCTTCTAGCACACCCGCCCCGCGGCGGTGGACCGCCCGCGCTACTCGGAGCCGGGGGTCTTGTACTCGCCCGAGCCCATCGCGATCGTGCGGCTGCGCCGGACCTCCTCGGGCATGGGCGCCGAGGCGTGCGACATGCTGGCCGGCATCACCCACTGACCGGAGGACTGGCCCGGATCCTGGGGCTGCGCCTCGCCGGGCACCACGGTGCCGCCGCGACGCGGCATCGCGTCGTCGGGGGCGATCACCCGGCGCCCCGAGTCGCTGGGCATCGCGGTGGGCGAGACCGTGGCGACCTCCTCGAGGTTGCGCACCAGCGACTCGGCCGCCAGGCAGCGACGCTCGAGCGAGCCCACCATCGCGTCCACCTGCTCGGCGAGGCCGTGCACCAGCTCCTCGAGCACGTCGACCGCGGCGTAGCGCAGCCGCCGGGGCGCGGTGAGCAGCGGCATGATCTCGCCGGGGGTCTGGGTGGTCACCGACAGCTTGGACTCGAGCACCTTCACCGTCTTGATCGCCAGGTGGTAGCTCCGCTGCACCCGCAGGTAGCCCACGTAGCTCAGCTCGATCACCCGCTTGCCGTTGTGGTCGAGCGAGGTGGTCTCGTCGACGGGGCGCGGGTGCACGTAGTCGAGCCCGATCATCAGCGTGGACAGCAGCTGGTCGATGCGCTCGATGAGGCGGTTGAGCTGGTCCGAGCCCGCGTTGAGGCGCCGGGACGAATTGCCCAGGCGGTAGAGCTCCTCGGTGATGGCCATGGTGGGTGCGTTCCTTCCGGTCCGGGGGATCGCACTTCCGTGACCCGTCAGGGCCGGGCCGCCATGGCCCGCACGCCGATCCCCTCCGCCAGATCAGCGTAAGGGACCCCCGGCCGGGCTGGCAACGAAAACCGAGCCCCCGCGGCGGGTCCAGCCGCCCGTGGTGGAGCCACGGGCTGCTAGGGCTCGGGCGAGCTCGGATCGACCAGTCGTGCCAGCGGGGCAAGCGCGTCCGCCGAGCTCGAGGGGTCCGTCTGCCGCTGTGCCGCGTCGGTCAGCAGCCGTGCCAGCTTGGAGAGCGCCGCGGGATCCCGCCGTCGCAGGGCCGCGAGCTCCAGGCTCAGCGGCAGCTCCGAGCGCGAGCCGAAGCCGCGAGTCAACGCTCCCAGGCCGAGCGACAGCCCCACCATCGCGGCCTCGAGATCCGACGACGAGGATTCGTGGCGCTTGGCCATGGCGCTCAGCTCGTCCCGCAGCCGCTGGGCCTCGGCCCGCGCCCGGGCGGCGTCGTCGTGGGCCTCGGCGACCTCACGGCGTGCCTGCTCCGCGTTGCGAGCCGCTTCGTCGACCTCGTGGCGTGCCTGCTCCGCTGCCTTGCGCGCCTCGGCGACCTCATGGCGTGCCTGCTCCGTGGCGCCCTGAGCCTCGGTGGCCTCATGGCGTGCCTGCTTCGCTGCCTTGCGAGCCTCGGCGACCTCTCGGCGTGCCCGCTCCGTGGCGCCCTGAGCCTCGGTGGCCTCGCGACGAGCCTGCTCCGCGTCGTGGCGAGCCACGGCGAGCTCTCGACGTGCCCGGTCCGTGGCGCCCTGGGCCTCGGCGAGCTCGCGTCGTGCCTGCTCCGCGTCGTTGCGAGCCTCGGCGAGCTCGCGTCGTGCCTGCTCCGCGTCATTGCGAGCCTCGGCGAGCTCTCGGTGTGCCTGCTCCGTGGCGCCCTGGGCCTCGGCGAGCTCTCGGCGTGCCTGCTCCGCGTCGTTGCGGGCCTCGGCGACCTCGCCACGTGCCCGATCCGCGACCTCACGGGCCTCGACGGCCTCGCGACGTGCCTGGCCCGCGACCTTGCGGGTCTCGACGACCTCGCGGCGTGCCCGGTCCTCTACCTTGCGAGCCTCGGTGAGCTCTTGACGAGCTTGGTCGAGCTCGTCGTGGGCCTTGGCGAGCTCGAGGCGAGCTCGGTCGGCGTCACTGCGGGTCTCGGCGGCCTCGCGGCGTGCCTGGTCTGCGGCCTTGCGGGCCTCGACGGCCTCGCGGCGTGCCAGGTCCGCGACCTTGCGGATCTCGACGACCTCGCGGCGTGCCTGGTCCGCGTTGCCGAGGGCCTCGACGACCTCGCGACGTGCCTGGGCGGCGGCGTTGCGGGCCTCGGCGGCCTCGAGACGCGCTTGGTCGAGCTCGTCGAGGGCCTCGGCGACCTCGCGGCGTGCCTGGCCGAGCTCGTCGCGGAACTCCTCCCCCGCCTCGGCGTGGTGCCGGCTCACCCGCTCGAGGCGCTCGCCGAGCCGGGCGTTCTCGGCCTGGGTCTTGTCGAGCTCCGCGACCAGCTCGGCCACCGTCTCGTCGGAGGCGTCGAGCAATCGAGTGAGCCATCCTCGTCGCTTCGGGGCTGGGGGACTCGTGGTGTTCACGAGCTCTCCTCCTGCGTTGCCAGCCGACGCAGGCGGGCCAGCAGGGCCCCCACCACCTCCGTGCGACGACCGATGATGGCGCGGGTGTCGTTGGAGTGGTCGATGCGGGCGATCGCGACCGGGTTGTCCTCGAAGACCAGGGCCGTGGTCCGCAGCGGCCCCACGCCGAGCGCCTCACCGAGCCGGTCGAGGGCGGCCACGGCCACGTCGATGGCCGCGGCGACCTCGGGGCTGACGGAGTCATCGGGGGAGGAGCCCCGGCCATCCGTGCGCACGACGGGAGAGTCGCCGGCGGCTCCGGTGTCGGCCGAGCCCGGCTGCAGCGGCACGGTCGATCCCATGGCTCACCAGCGTACCATCGCGTGGGGTGGCACGATATGTCCGTTCGGCCAGGCTCGGCGTCCTGGTCGGATTCGCACCGCTCGCTCGGTGATTCCCGTCGCCCGCGCCCGCACGAGGCCGCGGCAGGGCGACGGCCTTCGCGAGCGGCCTACTCCCAGTGGATGCCCTGAGCCAACGGCAGGGCGTCGGATCCGTTGACCGTGCAGGTCTGTCGCCGCATGTAGGCCTTCCATGCGTCGCTGCCGGACTCCCGCCCGCCGCCCGTGGCCTTCTCGCCGCCGAAGGC
Source organism: Myxococcales bacterium (assembly GCA_020633315.1). Taxonomy (GTDB): domain Bacteria; phylum Myxococcota_A; class Polyangia; order Nannocystales; family Nannocystaceae; genus Paraliomyxa. The sequence goes on along the minus strand of JACKDV010000002.1, from coordinate 322,154 downwards.
CCCGCCGATCTCGGCCCCCGAGGTGCCGAGGTTGACGTTGGCAATACCGCAGTCGCTACCCGCGGGGCTCCAGAAGCGCTCGCTCGCCCGCACGCTGTCGGTGAAGATCGCGCTGCTCAGGCCCTGCTCCACCTGGTTCTGGATGGCGATGGCCCGCTCCAGGTCGCCGTCGGGGAAGGTGCGCACGTAGAGGATGGGCGCGAAGGTCTCCTGGTCCATGAGCGGGAAGTCCCGGTCGGAGGGCACCCGCACCACGGTGGGCTCGACGAAGTAGCCGGCGCGCTCGAGCACCCGACCGCCCACCAGGATCTCGCCGCCGTCGGCCTTGATCTGGGCGATCGCGGCGGCGTACTGGTCGCGCGCGCCCGCGTCGATGAGCGGCCCCACCAGGTTGGCCGAGTCCCGCGGATCACCGATGCGCTCGAGTAGCTGCTGGTAGGCCGAGACCACCTTGCGGGTGAGCTCCTCGGCCACCGACTCGGCCACCAGCAGGCGGCGAGTGGTGGTGCAGCGCTGCCCGGCCGTGCCCGCGGCCCCGAACGCGATGGCCCGGGCCGCCAGCGCCAGGTCGGCGGTCTCGTCGACGATGACGGCGTTGTTGCCCCCGAGCTCGAGCAGGGTGCGTCCGAGGCGGGCGGCCACCCGCGGCGCCACCTTGCGTCCCATCGCGCACGAGCCGGTGGCGCTCACCAGCGGCACGCGGGGATCGTCGACCAGCGCCTGCGCCACCTCGAGGTCGGGCCCGAAGCTCAGCTGCAGCACCTCGCCGTGGCCCGCCTCCTCGAGCACCGGACGCAGCAGGGCGTGGGTGGCCAGCGCGGTGAGCGGGGTCTTGAGGCTGGGCTTCCAGATCACCGGGTCGCCGCACACCAGGGCGAGCGCCGCGTTCCAGGCCCACACCGCCACCGGGAAGTTGAACGCGGTGATGCACAGCACGGGGCCCAGCGGCTGCCACTGCTCGAACATGCGATGGCCCGGGCGCTCGCTGAGCATGGTGCGACCGCCGAGACTGCGGCTGAGGCCGGTGGCGAAGTCGCAGATGTCGATCATCTCCTGCACCTCGCCGCGGGCCTCCTCGATGCCCTTGCCCATCTCGACGCAGACCAGGCGGGCCAGCGATTCCTTGTGCTGACGCAGGCGCTCGCCGATCTTGCGCACGAGCTCGCCGCGGACCGGCCCCGGCACCAGGCGGAAGCTGGCGAAGGCCTCGTGGGCGCGGGCCAGCTTGGCCATCGCGGCCTCGCGATCGTCCTGCGCCACCTGGGCGATGATCTCGCCCGAGCTGGGGTCCTCCACCTCGAGCCCCCCCTTGACATCGGCGGGCGCGGCAAGGCCCATGGCCTCGAAGATTTCGACGATTTCCGTGCTCGGCATGGCGCGGTCGGTATAGCAGCGCCGACAGGGCCCGCGGACGCACGCCCACGTGAGCTAGCCGGCCCGCGTGGGCACAGCTCGACCCTCCCTCCGAGCACGGCGAGGCCAGACCCACGCCGCGCCTGCCCTCGCATCACCGCGGCCCTCGGCCTCGCGACCCCGGACCGGCGCCGTGCCCGGCCTCGCGTTGCCCGCGCGCCCCCAGGCTCGGTATGGATCGCTCATGCTCGTCGCCGACATCTGCACCAAGGACGTGGTCACGGCCTCCCGCGGGGACGCGCTGCTGGATGCGGCCCGCAAGATGCGGGAGCGCCACGTGGGCGCCGTGGTGGTCGTCGAGGAGCACGAGGGGCGCACGATCCCCGTGGGCGTGGTCACCGATCGCGACGTGGTGGTGGAGGCCGTGGTGCCGCTGCTCGACAAGCTCCCGACGCTGACCGTCGACGACCTGATGATGCGGGAGATCGTGACCGTCAACGCGGCCTTCAACGTGGACAAGGCCCTCGAGATCATGAGCGACGCCGGCGTGCGGCGGGCCCCGGTGGTCGATCAGCTCGGCGCGCTGGTGGGCATCGTGACCGTCGACGATCTGGTGGAGACCCTGGCCGCCCGCCTCATCGGCGTGGTGGGGGTGATCCGCAAGCAGCAGGCCTCCGAGCGCAAGATGCGTGCGCGCGGCTAGAAGTCGATGTTGTCCTCGACCACCGGGTCGACCTCGTTGGTCCACCGCGGCAGCCGGCCCTCGTAGAGCATGGCGTAGGCGGCCGAGACCTCGGTGACGCGCTTGGCGTAGCGGCGGCTCTCGTCGAAGTCGATCTCCTCGACGAAGGCGTCGAGCTCGAGCGGCGCGCCCTCCTTGGACTTGGCCCGCAGCCAGCGGCCCACGTTGCTGGGGCCGCCGTTGTAGCTGGCGTAGGCCATCGGCCCCTGCCCGTGGAACTTGAACAGCAGCTCCGAGATGTAGTAGCTGGCCAGGTGGGCGTTGGTGTCGATGTCGAAGAGGGTGTCGGAGTCGAAGCGACCGTCGGCGGGTAGCTCTCCGAGGCGCTCGGCGAGCTGACGCCCGGTCCACGGCATGATCTGCAGCGCGCCGCGAGCCCCCACCGGCGAGACCACGTGCCGACGGTAGCGGGACTCGGTGTACATCAGCGACCACAGGTGGATCGGATCGACCTTGCGCAGCCGGGCCTCGCGCTCGAGCGACGCCCGGTAGGCCCGCGGGTGCCAGCGCGCCTTGTAGGGGCCGTCGGCGGAGGTGCTGAGCTTGGCCCACTCGTGGGGCTCGCTCAGATCGTGGGCCAGCGCCCGCAGCCCGCGGGAGAGCGCCTCGTCCTCCTCGGCGATGCGCATGGTCTTGCGGCCGGCACGGGTGGGCTTGGCCCGCGGGAAGTCCCACTCGGCCTTCCAGCCCAGGCCCACGATCAGCGCCTCGCTGCGCGGCCCGGGGCCGTAGCCCTGCTTGGTCCCGATGTACGCCTTGGTCGCGTGCCGCAGCTCGCGACGGGCCTCCTCGAGGTAGCCCGCCTCGTAGAGCTGCCGGGTGCGTCGCAGGGTGGGCCAGGCCTCGCCGAAGCGAGCGTCGAGCTCGGCGAGGCGGCGCTCGGTGTCGACCCGCGAGGGGCGGCGCGCCTCGTCGGCCACGGCGGGCAGCTCGGGCAGCGGCGGGGTCTCGGCCGCCACGTCGAGCAGGCGCTGCCGCGCCATCAGGCCGTAGTAGCTCCAGGCATCGCCCGCCGCGATCTGCTGCAGCACGCCGATGCCCTCGGTCCGCTCCGCCGGGTCGTCGCTGCGCGCGAGCAGCTTGCCCAGGAAGTACTCGGCCGTGCGCCCCTCGCTGCCGCCCCGCTTGACCACCTCGCGGAAGCCCGCGATGGCCTCGGGGTCGCGCCCCAGGCGGTAGGGCAGCCACGCCCGCAGCCAGCGACGCTCGCCCACGTGGCCCTTGAACGACTTCTCGTAGTCGTTCAGCCACGCCTCGGCCTGCACGTAGCGACCGGCCCGCACCGCGAGCTCGATGCCGCTCCACAGCCCGCCCGAGCGGGTGACCTTGTTGGTGCTGTCGATGCGGTGCTGCCAGATCGCCAGCGCCTCGTCGTACATCTCGCCGCGCTCGTAGCAGCGCAGCAGCCAGTCCCGCACCTCGCCGCCGATGCCCTCGTCGTACAGCGGCCGCAGGTCGTCCACGCAGGCCTGGTAGTCGCGCTGCTTGTAGGCGGTGTACGAGCGCGAGCGATGCACCTGGCGGCGCTGCGACGAGGACAGCTCGGGATCGGCGAGCAGCTCGTCGAGCACCTCGCGCGAGCGCTCCACCCTCCGCAGGCCGCGGGCGAGCATCGCCTGCTCGAGGCGCTCGGCGAACGACAGCGAGGGCGTGCCCACCTTGGGGTTGGCCGCGGCCAGCTCCTGCAGCTCGGCCCAGGCCTCGGCCTCCTCGGGCTCGCCCGCGCGCTCGATCACGATGCGCCGCAGGGCCGTGGCCGCCTCGGCGTCCTTGCCCGCCCGCCGCAGCGCCTCGGCGTGGGCCAGCCGCAGATCGCCGATGCGCGGGTGGTTGGGGTAGTCGGCGACGATCTTGGCCAGGGCCTTGGCCGCCTGCTGCCCCGCTCGCTTGCTCGCCTTGTCGCTGCCGCCCGCCACCCCCGCGAGCGCCTCGGCCTGCAGCACCCGCAGCTCGGCCAGGTTGCGCAGCGAGGCGTGCTTGCGGAGCTTGCTCAGCTCGCGGCTCGCCGTCTCGAGCTGCGCGTCGGCGGCCTCGGGCTCCAGCCCGCCGCTGCGCGCCCACTCGACTCGCGCCCGCGCCAGCTCGAAGCCCAGCACGTCCTTCGGGAACGCATCCTCGAGCTCGGCGTGGGCCAGGCGCGGCTCGAGCAGGCTCACCGCCTCGCCCGCGCGCCCCTGCATCCGCAGCACCCGGGCCCGCAACGCGCCCCGGGAAAACCACTCGCGCGAGCCCTCGGCCGCGGGGGGCTCGGCATCCAGCAGCGCCAGCGCGGTGGCAGGGTCGCGGGCGATCAGCGCAGTCGACGCGCCGGAACGCCCCTCGAGGGGACCGTCGAGGTCCACCGCCTCGACCGGCTCGGGATCGCCCGTCGGTGCCAGCTCGAGCGGTCCGAGCTCGGGGCTCGAGGCCCAGGGCTCACCCGTGGATGGATCGACGCTGGAGCTCGCCACGTCGACCGCCGGCTCGGCCTCCGCCTCGGGCACGACGGGGCCGACCCCGACCGACGAGATCGCCAGGCCGAGGCCCCACACAAGCGATCGACGCGGCTTGGGCGGCATCATCCCCGTCGGGCACGGTAGCACGGGGCCCCGACCAGCGCCCAAAAGGATGCGGCCTTGGTCACATGATGTGCACCACGCGCCCCTCCCCACGACCGGAGGGCGCCGCTATGGTCCGGCGCGTGAACCTCCACCGACCTCCCCACCAACTCGTCGCCACGGTCATCGGGGCCGGCACGATGGGGGCCCAGATCGCGGCCCATCTCGCCAACGCCGGGGTGCGTACCCACCTGCTCGACATCGTGCCCAAGGACGCGGGCAAGGGGGCCCCCAAGGCGGCCCGCGATGCCGTGTCGGCGGTGGCGCTCAAGAAGATGCTCAAGGGCAAGCCGGCGCCGTTCATGGACGTGGCCTTCGCCTCGCGGATCACGGTGGGCAACCTCGACGACGACCTCGAGTCGGCGGTGGGGGCCAGCGACCTGGTGATCGAGGTGGTGATCGAGCGTCTGGACATCAAGCGGCCGCTGTTCGAGCGCATCGGCAAGGCGGCCCCGGAGCACGCCGTGCTCGCCACCAACACCTCGGGCCTTCCCATCGGCGACATCGTGGAGGGGCTGCCGGAGGGGGTGCGCCGCCGCGTGGTGGGCATGCACTGGTTCAACCCGCCCCGCTACATGCACCTGCTGGAGATCGTCCCCTCGGCGCACACCGATCCCGCGGTGGCCGAGGCGCTGGGCACCTTCAGCGACCGCGTGCTGGGCAAGGGGGTGGTGGTCTGCCGCGACACGCCCAACTTCATCGGCAACCGCATCGGCATCGCCGAGATGATGCTGACCTTCCAGGCCACCTTCGACGGCGGCTACACGGTGGAGGAGGTCGACCTGCTCAACGGCAAGCTCATGGGGCGCCCCAACACGGGCAGCTTCCGCCTGGGCGACCTGGTGGGCATCGACGTGGCCGCGCTGGTCATCGAGAACCTGGCCAAGGCCACCTCGGGCGATCCCGGCCAGCCCAACTACGACGAGCTGCACCACCTGATGACGGTGCCCGAGGCCTTCGGGAAGATGTTCGAGATGGGCCTGCGCGGCGACAAGACCGGGCAGGGCTTCTACAAGAAGACCAAGGAGCGCGACGAGAAGGGCCGCAGCAAGATCCTCTCGCTCGACCTCACCACCCTCGAGTACCGCGCGCGCCAGGAGCCGAGCTTCCCCGAGCTGGCCGCGGCCAACAAGGAGAAGGGCCTGCCCGCCCGCATCGCCGCTGCGCTGCGGGCCGAGGGCCGCGCGGGCGACTTCCTGCGCAAGGTCTACCTGCCGCTGTTCAACTACGCGGCCAACCGCCTGGGCGAGATCGCCGACGACCCCGGCAGCATCGACGACGCGATGTGCTGGGGCTACCGCTGGAGCCTGGGGCCCTTCGCCATGTGGGACGCCGCCGGCTTCCGCTGGGTGATCGACCAGATGAAGGCCGCGGGCATCACCCCGGCTCCCATCGCCGCCAAGCTGCTCGAGCAGCACGGCGACGACGCTCGCTGGTTTCACGGCAGCGAGGCCGAGCCCACCATGGTGTCGGCCGAGGCGGGCACCCACGTGCCCGTCCCCCGCACCGAGGGGATCCTGGTGCTCGCCCAGCGCAAGGGCGAGGTGGGCGTGGTGGCGAGCAACAAGAGCGCCAGCCTGATCGATCTCGGCGACGGCATCGCCTGCGTCGAGTTCCACGCCAAGATGAACGCGATCGACGAGGGCATCGCCACCATGCTGAGCACCGCGGTCGATCGCGCGGTGGAGAGCGGTGAGTTCCGGGCCATCGTGGTCGGCAACCAGGGCAGCCACTTCTCGGCGGGCGCCAACCTGTTCGTGATCCTGGCCCTGGCCGGGCAGAGCAAGTGGGACGAGCTCGACCAGTTCGTGCACTCGTTCCAGCAGACGATGATGAAGCTGCGGCACTCGCCGGTGCCCGTGGTCACCGCGCCCTTCGGCATGACCCTGGGCGGCGGCGCCGAGGTGACCCTGGCCGCCGACGCGGTGGTGGCCGATGCCGAGCTCTACATGGGCCTGGTGGAGGCGGGGGTAGGCCTGGTGCCCGCCGGCGGCGGCCTCAAGGAGATCGCCCGCCGGGCCTCCGAGTGGGCCACGCTGGCCCCCGACACCGACCCCTACCCCTGGCTGCGTCGCGGCTTCGAGAGCGCGGCCCAGGGCAAGGTGAGCACCTCGGCCCACGAGGCGCTCGGCCTGGGCTACCTGCGCCCCACCGACGCCATCGTGTTCAACAAGCGTCGGGTGCTGGCCGAGGCCAAGCGCCGCGCCATCGGCATGGCCGAGGCCGGCTACGTGCCGCCCGATCCCAACGCGCCGATCACCGTGATCGGGGCGAGCGGCGGGGCCAACTTCCTGATGGGCGCGGCCCAGTTCGAGTGGGGCGGCTACGCCAGCGAGCACGACCGCCTCATCGGCGAGAAGATCGCCCACGTGATCACCGGCGGCATGCGCCCCGTCCCGGGCACCATGACCGCCCAGGAGCTGCTCGACCTCGAGCGCGAGGCCTTCGTGAGCCTGGCCGGCACCCAGAAGACCCGCGACCGCATCGCCCACACCCTCAAGACCGGCAAGCCGCTCAGGAACTAGCCTTCGCCCACGCGACTCAAGGACATCGACAATGACCAAGCTCAAGGAAGCCGTTCTCGTCGCTGCGCGCCGCTCTGCGGTGGGCAAGGCCTACAAGGGGGCGCTCGCCCAGACCCGCCCGGACGACATCGCCATCCAGGTGCTCCGGGGCACCCTCGCCGATCTGCCCGGGCTGCCCGGCGAGCTCGTCGACGACGTGGTGCTCGGCTGCGCCATGCCCGAGGCCGAGCAGGGCCTCAACGTGGCGCGCGTGGTGGGCATGCGTGCCGGCCTGCCCCACACCACCTCGGCCCAGACCATCAACCGCTTCTGCTCCTCGGGGCTGCAGGCGATCGCCACCTGTGCCGAGCGCATCATGGTCGGCGCCATCGACTGCGCCGTCGCGGGCGGGGTGGAGTCGATGAGCATGGTCCCGATGGGCGGCAACAAGGCCGTGCTCAACCACTCGGTGGTGCTGCAGGCCCCGGAGCTGTACATCTCCATGGGCCTCACCGCCGAGAACGTGGCCCGCACGTACGAGGTGAGCCGCGCGGACCAGGACGCCTTCGCGCTCACCAGCCACCAGCGCGCGGTGGCGGCGATCGAGTCGGGCCGGTTCGCCGACGAGATCGTCCCGGTCACCACGGCCACCGGCAAGACCTTCTCCATCGACGAGGGTCCCCGCGCCGACACCAACCCCGAGGCCCTCGCCTCGCTGCGTCCGGTCTTCCACGTGAAGGGCTCGGTCACCGCGGGCAACTCGTCGCAGATGAGCGACGGCGCCGCGATGGCGGTGGTGATGTCGGCCGACAAGGCCAAGGAGCTGGGCCTGACCCCCATCGCGCGCTACGTGGGCTTCGCGGTGGCTGGCGTGCCGCCCGAGATCATGGGCATCGGACCCATCGAGGCGATCCCCAAGGTGCTCGCCCAGACGGGGCTCAAGGTCTCCGACATGGACGTCATCGAGCTCAACGAGGCCTTCGCCTCGCAGTCGCTCGCCGTGGTGCGCACCCTCGGGCTCGATCCCGACAAGGTCAACGTCAACGGCGGAGCGATCGCCCTGGGCCACCCCCTGGGCTGTACCGGGGCAAAGCTTACGGCGACCGCCCTCTCCGAGCTCCACAGGCGTAACGGCCGCTACACAATGGTGACGATGTGTATCGGCGGTGGCATGGGTGCGGCAGGAATATTCGAACGAATGTAATGAACCGTCTCGGGATTTGTAACTGGAGACACGGATCATACGAGGGGTGATCTCATAGACTGAGGTCAACTACCCCCCGAGTATGGAACCCCGAACCCACCCCCGGACGCAGCCCTACAGTGGGGCCCCGCCACCGGGAGTTCCGCAGGTGGTCGACGACGATCGTCGGCCCCAGCGGATCGCCATGGGGCCGCTGCGACCGGGCGACCGCGTGGGTCGCTACATCGTGCGCAGCAAGCTGGGCCGCGGGGGCATGGGCGTGGTCTACGGCGCCTACGATCCGCTGCTGGGTCGTCGGGTGGCGCTCAAGCTGGTCCGGCACCGCGACACCCCCGAGAACGTGGAGGCCCACGTCGACGAGCGACTGCGCCGCGAGGCCCAGGCGCTCGCCCGACTCGCGCATCCCAATGTGGTGTCGCTGTACGACGTGGGCACCTGCGATCGCGGAGACTACCTCGCGCTCGAGCTGGTGCCCGGCATCGATCTCGACGAGTGGCTGCGCAAGGGCACCCACTCGTGGAAGGAGATCGTGGAGGTGTTCCTGGCCGCGGGCCGAGGCCTGGCCGCGGCGCACACGGCCGGGCTCATCCACCGCGACTTCAAGCCGGCCAACGTGATCGTGGGCCCCCACGGGCACGTGACGGTGGTGGACTTCGGCCTCGCCCGCAGCACCGAGCTCGACACCACGGTGTCCAACGGGCCCGAGGGCGCCCAGCCGCAGATCCACTCCGACGCGCTCCTCAACACGCGGCTGACCGGCACCAACATCATCGTGGGCACCCGCGGCTACATGGCACCCGAGCAGCTCCTGGGGCTCTCGGTGGGGCCACGCGCCGATCAGTTCTCGTTCTGCGTGGCGCTGTTCGAGGCCCTGTACGGGCGGCGCCCCTACCCCGGCAAGAACGCGGTGGAGACCGCGACCTCCTTCGCCAACGGGATCTTCGAGGAGCCCGAGGATCGACGCGGGGTGTCGGGGCGCCTGCACGAGGCACTGCGCCGCGGCCTCAGCGTGGAGCCCGACGATCGCTTCCCCTCGATGGACGCACTGCTGGCCGCGCTGCGCCGGGGCCTGCCCGCGTCGCGGCGACGCTGGCTGCTGGCCGCGGCGCTGGCCGCCACCGCCTCCATCTCGGCGGGGGCCGGCGCGTGGGGGCACGCGCTGCTCTCCGACTCCGCCGAGCCCGCCTGCGATCACGCCGGCTCGCACGCGCACGAGACCGACCCGCGGCGCTGACCCGCGGCGACGGACCCGCCGGGTTCCTCCTCGTGCGGCGATCGGCGATGCTCGGGCGATGCTCCTCGCTCGCACCGTGGCCCGCAGCTCGTCGCTGCTGATCGCCCTCGCCCTCGCCGGCTGCAACGACCAGCCCGCCGATGGCTCCCCGCCCAAGGAGTCGCCCCAGAGCGCGGCGCCGGCCGGGCTGCCCGATCGCGACCCCGCGCTGGCCCACCGGCTGGTGGAGCAGGAGGGCGCGCTGCTGCTCGACGTACGCACCCCCGAGGAGTACGAGGCCGGCCACGTCGACGGTGCCCGCAACATCCCGCACGATCAGGTCTCCGCGCGCATCGACGAGATCCGCAGCTGGACCGACGGCAAGGGCGACGCACCCATCGTGGTGTACTGCCGCTCGGGTCGACGCTCGGGGATGGCCAAGGAGGCGCTCCTCGAGGCGGGTTTCTCCAAGGTCACCAACCTGGGTGGCATGGGCAACTGGTAGGCCCCTGCACGCGACCGCCGTCCGTGGCATGATGGCGCCCGCCGACCGCGCCCGCAGCGCGAGCGCCTCCGCCCCCATGGATCCCTACGGACAAGCGCCGATCCAGTGCCCGCAGTGCGGCGCGCCGGCTCCGTTCCGCGGGACCGCGGTGTCGCTGGTGTGCGAGTACTGCAACAGCACCGTGGTCCGCACGGGGGTGGACGTACGCCTGGTGGGCCAGGTCTCCGCCCTCGTGGACAACGGCTCGCCGATCATCCTGGGCAGCCGCGGGCGCCACCGCACGCTGCCCTTCGAGGTCGCCGGTCGCCTGCAGGTCCGCTACGGGCGTGGCACCTGGAACGAGTGGTTCCTCGAATTCGCCGACGGCACCGTCGGCTGGCTCGCCGACGCGCAGGGCCAGTACAGCATCGTGCGCCCCAAGGACCCCAGCGTGGTGGCCGGGCGAGTGCCCCCCTACGCAGCGCTCGACGTGAACATGGTGCTGCAGATCGACGGGATCGAGGCCGTGGTGGTCGACCGCCGCGGCGCGGCCTACAAGGGCGCCGAGGGCATCCTGCCCTTCGAGGCCGAGCCGGGGATGAGCTTCTACGGCGCGGACCTGCGCGGCTGGAACGGCGAGTTCGTCTCGCTCGACTACGGCACCAACCCCAACCACGCCAGCCCCGTGCCCTACGTGGGCGAGGCCATCGAGCTGGCCGAGGTGGGGCTGCATCCGCTGCGACAGTTCGAGGGGTGGCGCTTCACGGGCTGGCAGGGACAGCCGGGCCAGAGCCCGCGCTAGGACGACCACGATGGCCTTCGAGCAACCCGCCCCCAAGCTGTTCCGCGAGCCCGCCCGCACCGAGCCGGTGCAGTGCCCGGCCTGCGGCGGCCCCATCACCCTCAAGGGCTTCGGCGGGGTGGAGCAGGTCTCGTGCCCCTACTGCGGCTCGGAGCTCGCGCCCCAGGACAGCGGACCACTGCAGATCGTGCAGCAGGTGGCCCGGCAGCGCCAGCAGTCGGCGCTGCCCCTGTACGCCCGCGGCACGCTCGAGGGCCACGAGTGGGAGATCATCGGCATCGTCTGGCGGCAGTGCCAGGTCGACGGCATCGTGTATCCCTGGCAGGAGTTCCTGCTCTACAACCCCTACCGGGGCTACCGCTGGCTCGTCTACCCGATGACCGACGGCCACTGGAGCCTGGGCGGAGCCCTGCCCGGCGCCCCCAAGGCCCAGCTCACCGGCCACAAGTCGGTGCTGTTCAAGAAGAAGAGCTACAAGCACTTCCAGTCGTCGGTGGCCCGGGTCTCCTACGTGGAGGGCGAGTTCCCCTGGCAGGTGCGGGTGGGCGACACCGCGGTGGCCCACGACTACGTGGCGCCCCCCGAGGGCCTCTCCATCGAGGAGCAGGCCACCGAGGACGGCGGCTCCGACGTCAACTTCACCCAGATGCACCACATCGAGGGCTCGGCGGTGTGGAAGGCCTTTCGCCTCCCCGGCCGGCCGCCCCCCACCTCGGGGGTGGGCAACCTCCAGCCCAACCCCTGGACCCGCGGCAGCAAGTGGGTGTGGCTGTCGTTCCTGGTGCTCCTGGCGGTCTACGTGGGCGCGGCGTGGCTGTACCTGCAGGGGCGCCACACCAAGACCGTGTTCGAGAGCAACGAGCTCACCCTCGAGCCCTACTCGCAGGAGATCGAGATCGGCGACAAGGGCGAGACCACCACCCTCGACGTGCGCTTCTCGGCCCGGCCGCTGTCCAACCAGTGGGCCTACGTCGACGTGATGCTGATCTCCCAGGTCAGCGAGGAGGCCATCGGCATCGGGGCCACCGCGGAGGAGTGGCACGGGGTCGAGGGCGGCGAGTCGTGGCGCGAGGGCAGCCAGAGCGAGACGATCACCGTGGGCGGGGTGGAGGGCGGCAAGTACCTGCTGCAGATCATCCCCCAGGCGGGCGCCGCCGCGGGTCAGCCGGCCCCCACCGACCTCAAGCTCTCGGTGCGGATCCAGCAGGACGTGGTGCTGCTGCGCTACCTCGGGCTGCCCCTGCTGGTGATCCTGGCCTTCCCCTTCCTCAACTTCCTGCTCGGCCGCATCTTCGAGGGGCGACGCTGGGCCAACAGCGACTACGCCCCGTCGTCGAGCTAGCGACCAGAGACGAGAGACGACCATGTTCAAGATCGCATACTTCGTGCTGTCGGCGAGCACCGTGGGACTGCTGGTGTTCGAGGCGCCCTCGGGCGCGCTGCTCACCTCGACTCCCGAGCGGGGCAAGGTCACCCTCTCGAAGACCGACAAGGATCCAAGCGGCCGCACCGTCCGCGGCGGCCCCACCTTCATCTGGCTCGGCGGCGGATACCACGGAGGCAAGTGATGCACGCGACCCTGACCCACCTTCCCTCGCCCTTGCTCGGGGTGCAGATCGACACCGGGAGCATCATCTCGGCGCTCATCTACTCGGCCATCGGCATCGTCCTGTTCGCGCTGGCGTTCTTCGTCATCGTGAAGATCGCCCCGTTCTCGATCCGCAAGGAGATCGAGGAGGACCAGAACACCTCCCTGGGGATCATCATCGGCGCGGTGATCCTCGGCATCTCGATGATCATCAGCTCCGCCGTCCAGGGCTGACGCCCGCCCGTGGCCCCGCCGCCGAGCGACGACCTCGAGCCCCCGCGGGAGGCCCCTGCGGCCGCCCCGCCGCGGGACGTAGACCACGAGCCGAGCGATCCACCGACCGCCGAGGATCGAGCCGCCGCGAAGGCCCCGCCGCCCGGGCCCGACGAGCCGGCCGCCGCGGATCGAGCCGCCGCGAAGGCCCAGCCGTCCGAGCCCGACGAGGCCGAACCCGCCGCCGCCGCCCGCTGGGGCGACCCGCCGTCGGCCGCCCCTCCCACCGCCGCGGAGGTACGCGCGGCCCGGGGCCGCCTGCTGCTGCTGTCGGTCATGGTCGTGGCCACCTGCGGGCTGGTCTACGAGCTCATCAGCGCCACCATGGCCTCCTACCTGCTGGGCGACTCGGTCACCCAGTGGAGCCTGGTCATCGGCGTGTACCTGTCGGCCATGGGCCTGGGCTCGTGGCTGAGCAAGTACGTGGTGAGCCACCTGCACGCCCGCTTCATCCACGTGCAGCTCGTGATCGCGCTGGTGGGCGGCTACTCGGCCACCGCCATGTTCTTCGGCTTCGCCCAGCTCAGCTCGGTGCGGCCGCTGCTGTTCGGCATCCTGGTGCTGGTGGGCACCCTGGTGGGCCTGGAGATCCCGCTGCTCATGCGCATCATGAAGCAGGGCCAGGACCTCAAGGACCTCGTGGCGCGGGTGCTGGCCTTCGACTACCTGGGCTCGCTGGCCGCCTCGCTGCTGTTCCCGCTGGCGCTGCTGCCCTACCTGGGCCTGGTGCGCACCAGCCTGCTGTTCGGGCTGCTCAACGCGGGGGTGGCCCTGTGGTCGGTGCACGCGTTCCGGGACGAGCTGCCGCGCCGCCACTGGCTGCGGGCCCAGACCCTGGTGGTGATCGCGGTGCTGGCCGCGGGGATGTGGGCGGGCAAGCGCCTCGAGGATCTGGGTGAGTCGTCGCTCTACGACTTCCCGGTGATCTTCTCGCAGAAGACGCCCTACCAGCGGCTCACCATCACCCGCTTCGAGGACGACATCCGGCTCTACATCGACGGCAACCTGCAGTTCTCGAGCACCGACGAGCACCGCTACCACGAGGCGCTGGTGCACCCGGCGCTCGCTGCCGCCGCGCAGGCCCGCCCCGATCCCGGGCCCCCGGGGCGGCGGGTGCTGGTGCTGGGCGGCGGCGACGGCCTGGCCGTGCGCGAGCTGCTGCTGCACGACGACGTGGGCTCGATCGATCTGGTCGACCTCGACCCCGCGATGACCGAGCTGTTCTCCACCCACCCCGTGCTCACCGGGCTCAACCGAGGCTCGCTGAGCGATCCCCGGGTGCGAATCCACAGCCGTGATGCCATGGAGTGGCTGGTGGAGCACGAGCGCGCCGGCGAGCCGCCCTTCGACGTGGCCATCGTCGACCTGCCCGACCCCAACAACTTCTCCCTGGGCAAGCTCTACACCCGCTCGTTCTACCGGCTGCTCGCCCGGCGGCTGCGGCCCGACGGCGTGGGCGTGGTGCAGGCCACCTCGCCCTACCTGGCCCCGCGCTCGTTCTGGTGCATCGTGGCCACCCTCGAGGCCGCCGGCCTGAGCCCCCGGCCGTACCACGCCCACGTGCCCAGCTTCGGCGACTGGGGCTTCGTGCTGGTCTCGCCCACCCCTCGCGAGCCGCCGTCGCGGCTGCGACCCGGGCTCCACCACCGCTTCCTCGACGACGCCACCCTGGCCACGCTCTTCGTGTTCCCGGCCGACCAGGCGCCGCCGCCGGTGGAGATCAACCGCCTCAACGACCAGCTCCTGGTCCACTACTACGAGGCCGATCTGGTCGACCCGCTCGGCCGCAAGAGCTGAGCGACACACTCGACGAGGGCTGCCCCGAACGAGCCACCCGGCCGGATCCGGGCCATATCGTCGTTCTCCGCGATTGCGTCGTCCGATTTCGGCGACGACCACCACTACGGGGAGCGAGGCCCTCCGTCGTGTCGAGGGCCACCGCTCGAGGCCCGCCTAGTATCATCGACCGTCCCTGCCACCCCAAGCACCGCCGGGCTCGTCTGGCCGCGGCGCCCCCCAACGCTCCGATGAACCACAATCCGTACCAAGCCCCCGTCGAGGATCAGCCCGTCCCATCCGGCGTCGCCGGGATCGGAGGCATCCACTCCTATGTCGATCAGTCGTCGCGCGCCGGGGTGCTGGGCATCCTGCTGATCGTCGCCATGGTCGCCGGGGTGATCGCCTTCATCTCGAACTACCTGCAGCTCGATCTCCTCGGGCGCGCCCGCTCCGGGCTGGTCGGCTTCGAGGAGGCCGACGCCAACGACGCACGCCAGGGCCTCATCGCCATCGTGGAGATCGTGCTCTACATCATCACGGTGGTCGTCTTCGGGATGTTCCTGCACCGGGCCAACAACAACGCCCGGGCGCTCGCCCCCCACCAGTACATGGAGTTCACCCCCGGCTGGATGGTGGGCTGGTTCTTCGTCCCCTTCGCCAACCTGTGGAAGCCGTACCAGGCGGTCAAGGAGACCTGGGCCGTGAGCCAGTCGGTGGTCCCGGGAGTGGTGGGCCTTTGGTGGGCCACCTGGATCGCGAGCAACATCGCCGGCCAGATCGCGCTGCGCGCGGGCGACGACACGATCCCCGGGCTCCTGTCGGCCACCAAGGCCGCGATGTTCTCCGACGTGGTGGGCATCGTCTCGGCCGTCGGCGCGCTGCTGATGGTCCGTGGCCTGCACGCCGTGCAGCAGCAGCACCACCAGCTCGGTCACGAAGTCCCGCCCGCATGATCGATCCTCCCGGCTCGTCGCGGCACGAGGAGCCGCTCGACACCACGGTCCGCATCGAGACTCCCGAGCACGTGGAGCTGCGCCTGCGCCTGGCCGGGCCGTGGCGCCGCGGGATGGCCTACCTGGTGGACGGGCTGCTGCGCCTGCTGCTGCTGATGCTGATGCTGGTGGTGCTGGGCGCCTCCGGCTCGGTGGCGGGGCTCGACGAGGCCTCCACCGGGGTGATGCTGCTGGTCGTGTTCGCGGTGGAGTGGGGCTACTACGTGCTGCTCGAGACCCTGTGGAACGGCCAGACCCCGGGCAAGCGGCTGCTGGGGCTGCGCACGGTCAAGGACGGCGGCTACCCGCTGGGCTTCCTCGACTCGGTGCTGCGCAACGTGGTGCGGGCCGCCGACTGGCTGCCGGTGGGCGGGTGCGTGGGCCTGGTGGCGTCCAGCCTCGACCCTCGCTTCCGCCGGCTGGGCGACATGGTCGCGGGCACGGTAGTGATCAGCGAGGAGCGCGGCGCCCTGCAGCAACCCGTGCGGCTGCACCCGCCGCCCACCGCCGACGAGCTGGCCGGGCTGCCCCACCGCATCCCGCTCAGCGGTGACGAGCGGGCGGCCATCGAGCGCTTCGCCCGGCGGCTGGGCACCATCACGCCCGCCCGCGAGGCCGAGCTGGCCGAGCTCGTCGCCCCTCGCATCGCGCGACGCGTGGGCATGCGGGCCCTCGACCCCGCGCGCTTCCTGGCCCTGGTCCACCTTCGCGCCACGGCCCCGGCCGGAGAGCGAGCCCCGTGAGCGAGCCCCGCGACTCGGGCTGGCGCACCGATCCCGATGCCTTCGTGGCCCGGGGACGCGCGCGCTGGGAGGAGCTCGAGGGCATCCTCTCGGCCGAGCGCGCCCTGCATCGCCTGCCGCCCGAGCGGATCACCCGGGCCGGTCGCCTCTATCGCACGCTGTGCGCCGACCTGGCCTTCGCGCGCGGAGCCGGCTTCCCCCACGAGGTGCTCGGCCACCTCGACGCCCTGGCCAGCCGCGCCCACGGGGCGATCTATCGCGCCGAGCCCTACCGCCTGGGCGCGATCTGGGACCTCGTCGCGCGCGACTTCCCCCGCACCGCCCGCGAGTCGTGGCGCTTCTTGGCGGCCGCCACCGCCCTGTTCGTGGTGCCCGCCGTGGTGGTGCTCGTCGCCGCCCTCGCCGACCCCGAGCTCGCCACCCAGGTGCTGCCCCGCGAGCAGCTCCAGCTCATGACCGAGGCCTACTCGCAGGGCTTCGAGGGCGGGCGCTCCGAGGCCACCGACACGGCGATGACCGGGTTCTACGTGAGCAACAACGTGGGCGTGGCCTTCCGCTGCTTCGCCACCGGGATCTTCGGCGGCCTGGGCAGCGCATTCTTCCTGGTGCTCAACGGCCTGTACCTCGGGGCCGTGCTGGGCTGGGTGCACCACGCAGGCGCGGCCACCAACCTGCTGACCTTCGTGGCGGGGCACGGGGCCTTCGAGCTCACCGCGATCGTCATCGCGGGCGCGGCTGGCCTGCGCATGGGCTACGCCCTCGTCCGCACCGACGGCTACACCCGCCTGGGCTCGCTGCGGCACCACGGCCCGGCGGTGGCTCGCCTGGTGCTGGGGGCCGCGCTCATGCTCGGCATCGCGGCGCTCGTGGAGGGCTTCTGGTCGCCCTCGGGCGTGCCCAACCCGGTCAAGTGGGGCGTGGCCGCGGGGCTGTGGCTGCTGGTGCTGGTCTACCTCGCCCGGGCGGGGCGTGGCCCCGCGCCCCGTCGCCCGGAGGAGGCGCCCGCGTGAACCTCTCGGCCGCCCGCATCGTGCTGCGCCCGCGCACGCCGGGGGAGACCCTCGACCTCGCGCTGCGCTGGCAGCTCGCGGTGGGCGGCCGCTGCTACGCGCACCTGGCCCTGGTGCTGCTGCTGCCCGCCGCGCTGGGCTGCTACGCCCTGCAGCGCGAGGCCGACTGGAGCTGGGGCCAGGTGTGGGCGCTGGCCGTCGCCCTCGCGATCGTGCTGCAGGGTCCGTTCACCGTGGCCGCCAGCCGCCTGATGTTCGAGACCGAGGTGGGCGCGGGCTCGGTGCTGCTCGACGTGCTGCGGCGGCTGCCCACCTACCTCGCCGCCCTGGTGGGCGGGGCCGTCTACGTGGCGGCCTCGGGGATCGTGGTGCTGCCCCTGCCCTGGACCCTGTCGCAGGTGGCCTTCCTGCCCGAGGCGGTGCTGCTCGAGCGCCACGGCATCTCCGATGCCCTCGCCCGGGCGCGGCGCTTCGCGTTCGGCCACTACGACGTGCTGTTCCGCGTGCTGCTGGCCCAGGGGGTCGCGTTCGTGGGCGGGGCCGTGCTCGCCGATCAGCTCGGCGGGGCGCTGCTCGACTTCGGCCTGCAGCTCGGGCGCCCCTTCGGGGCGCTCTTCGAGGGCGGCTCGCTGTCGGCCCTGCTCGGCTTGTTCGCCGCGGTGCCCTTCGTGGCCAGCGCCCGCTTCTTGCAGTACATCGACGGCCGCACGCGCCGAGACGGCTGGGACATCCAGCTCGCCTTCCTCGCGCTGGGCCCCGACGAGACGGAGGGCACCCCGTGATCCTCGCCTCGCTGCTCGGGGCCGGGCTCGCGCTGGCCTCCACCCAGGCCCTCGATCCCGAGGCCCGCGCGGCCGCCCTGCTGCAAGACGATCGCTACGGCTTCTGCCACGAGGACGCCTACCCGCTCACCGCGGACGAGGAAGGCTGGTGCTCCGTGGCCGAGCTGGCCGAGCCCCGCTGTCCCTCGCTGCCCGCCGCCTGCGGAGCCCCGCGGGGCACCGAGCAGGGCCCGCCCGGCCGGCTCGCGCGGCGCTCGGTGAGCGAGGAGCCCGACGAGCCCGACGAGCCCGAGCCCCCCTCGCCCCCGCCCTCGAGCGACGACCCGGGTGACGCCTCGATGCCCGCGATGGGCGGCGTGGGGCAGGTGCTGTTCTGGATGATCGTGGTCCTCGCGGTGGTGCTGATCGTGCGCGCCATCGCCACCAACCTCGCTCCCCACCGCCGCCGCGAGGGCGCGTCCGAGGCCCCGCCGCCCGCGGCCGACCACGAGCCGGCGCCCCCCGAGCCGGCCGCGACCATGCTGCCCGCGGAGTCCGACGTGGACCGGCTGCTGGCCGCGGCCCGCGACGCGGCGGCCCGGCAGCGCTGGAACGAGGCCGTCGTGATGCTCCACGCGGCCCTGCTGCGCCGGCTCGACCACGAGGGCCTGATCCACCTGCACCGCTCTCGCACCAGCGGCGACTACCTGCGGCAGCTACGGGCCCAGCCGGAGCTGCACGCCCCCGTCCGCGATGCCCTGCGCGACATCGACCGGGCGCACTTCGGCGGCGGGCCCCCGAGCGCGGCGGGCTTCGAGTCGATCCTGGGCAAGGTGCGGGCGATCGTCCAGCGCGTGGGCTCCACGAGCCTGCTGCTGCTCCTGCTGCTGGGCGCGGGCCCGAGCTGCGACGACGCGGGGCCGCGCTACCCCTGGGGTGACTCGCCCTCGGGGGTCGACGCCACCATCGAGCTGCTGCGCGACGCGGGCACCGAGGCCGGCTACGCCCGCGAGCCGCTCGACGAGCGGGACGAGCCGCCGGGGATCGTGGTGCTGCTGCAGGACGCACGCCCCAGCCCGAGCGAGTGGGAGGCGCTGCGATCGATGGTGGCCAGCGGCGGCATGCTGGTGACCACCCCGGCCGCGCTCCCGCCGTGGTGGAGCGTGGAGCTCCGCGCCGTGCCGACCCCCGAGCGCGCGCGCGGGCTGCCCCTGCGACCCCACCTGCTGTCGAGCTGGCCGGACCCCGAGCCCCCGCTGTGGCTGCCCCTGGGCGCCATGCTCGAGACCGGCAAGGGCGGCCGCCAGGGCGAGCTGCTGCTGCTGCGCGGCGACCATCCCTACGCCATGCAGTGGGAGCACGGCATGGGCATGATCCTCGTGCTGGCCGAGGACCGGCTCCTCGCCAATGCCTCGCTGGCCATCCCCGGCCACCCCACCGCCGTCGTGGCGCTGCTGGGGATCCGCGGCGAGGAGGTGGTCTTCGTGGACGGCTCGCGACCCGCCGGCGCCGCGGATCCGGCCGCGTCGATCGAGCACAGCCACCTCACCCCCGCGCTGATCCAGCTGCTGGTGCTGGTCGGGCTCTTGTACCTGTGGAGGGGCGCCCGCTTCGGCCGGCCGCGCCCCCTGCCCGCGCCCTCGCGGCGGGCCTTCGTCCAGCACGCGCGGGCGATGGCCCAGCACTACGCGCGCGCCGGGGCGCGGGACCATGCGGCCACCGTGTACTGCCGCTGGGCCCTGGAGCGGCTGCGCGAGCAATCCGGGCGCGCCGACGGCCTCAGCGGCCTGGCGCGGAGCGTGGCCCACCGCACCGGGCGCGATGCCACCGCGGTGATGCGCCTGCTGGTCGAGGCCCACGGCGCAGCCGAGAGCGGACCCGAGAGCGACACCGACGGCCTCCGGCTCGTGCGCGAGCTGGCGACCCTGCTGAGCGAGGAGCGAGAGTCATGACACCCGAACAAGTCGGAGCGAGGAGCGACGAGATCCGCGGCCAGGTGGGGCGGGTCCTGCTGGGGCAGGAGGAGGTCGTCGAGCAGACCCTGGTGGCGCTGCTCGCCGGCGGCCACGCGCTGCTCGAGGGCGTACCCGGCCTGGGCAAGACCCTGCTGGTGCGGGTGCTGGCCCGGGCGATCGGCTGCGGCACCAAGCGCATCCAGTTCACCGCCGATCTCATGCCCAGCGACGTGACCGGCGGCAACGTGTTCAACCCGCGGCAGGAGACCTTCGACTTCGTGGAGGGCCCGGTGTTCACCCAGCTGCTGCTGGCCGACGAGATCAACCGCGCCCCCGCCAAGACCCAGTCGGCGCTGCTCGAGTCGATGCAGGAGCGCAGCGTGACCGTGGACGGGGTGACCCGCATGCTGCCGCGCCCCTTCTTCGTGCTCGCCACCCAGAACCCGCTGGAGTCGCAGGGCACCTACCCGCTGCCCGAGGCCCAGCTCGACCGCTTCCTGCTCAAGGTGGAGGTGGGGCTGCCCCAGCCGGGGCTCGAGCAGCAGATCATCCGCAACCACCTCGCGGGCTTCGATCCCGCCGCGCTCGAGACCGCGGGCATCGAGCCGGTGGTCGACGCCGAGACCCTGCTGCAGATGCAGGCCGCCCTGCGCGGGGTGAACGTGAGCGACGAGATGCTGGGCTACGTGACCGAGCTGGTGGGGCGCACCCGCAGCCACCGCTCGGTGCTGCTGGGCGCCTCGCCCCGCGGGGCCATCGCGCTCGCGGCCGCGGCCCGGGCCCGCGCCGCCATCGAGGGCCGCGACTTCGTCACCCCCGACGACGTCAAGGCCATGGCCCCCTGCGTGCTGCGGCACCGCCTGATCCTCGAGCCCGACGCGGAGTTCGAGGGCCTGAGCGCCGAGCTGTGCATCCGCACCATCCTCGAGGAGACCCCCGTGCCCAAGAGCGCGGCCTAGCCGGTCAGCTGCCCTTCGCCGATGTTCCCCTCCCGCCTCACCGTCCTGTGGGCCCTGGTGCCGCTGGTGCTCGGGGTCCTCGCCGCCGCCGACCCCACCCTGGTGTGGCCGATGCTGGCCGCGGACGCCGGGCTGCTGGTGGCCCTGGGCCTCGATGCCCTGCTCGCCCGCCCGCGCCTGGTGGAGCTGCGGCGCTCGGTGGGCACCGGCGTGTTCTCGATCGGGCGCCCCAACCTGGTGCGCCTGGAGCTGCGCTCCCGCTCGTCGCGACGCCTGAGGATCGAGGTGGTGGACGACTGCTTCGCGGAGGCCGGGGTGAGCGGCCTGCCGGCGCGCCTCGAGCTGGCCCCGCGGGGCCGCGCCACCCTCGAGTACCGCGTGACCCCGCACCGCCGCGGCGCCTACCGGCTCGGCGATCACTGGGTGCGCCACCGCTCGCCGCTGGGGCTGTGGATCCGGCGGCTGCGGATCCCCGCCGACGATCCGGTGCGGGTGTACCCCGACCTGCAGGAGGTGCGGACCTACGACCTGCTCGCCCAGCAGGGCCGCGACCAGGGCATGCGGGCGATCGCCCGCGCCCGGGGCACCGAGAACGAGTTCGAGTGCCTGCGCGAGTACACCCGCGACGATGAGTTCCGCTCGATCGACTGGCGCGCCACGGCCCGCCGCCGCCGCCTGATCGCCCGGCAGTACCAGCTCGAGCGCGACCAGAGCATCGTGGTGGCGCTCGACTGCGGGCGCCTGATGACCGCGCGCAGCGGGGGCCTCCCCCTGTTCGACCGCGCCCTCAACGGCGCGCTGATGCTCAGCCACGTGGCCATCCGCCGCGGCGACAAGGCGGGGCTGGTCGCGTTCTCCGACCGGGTGCAGCGCTTCGTGGCCCCCGGCGGCGGCCCCTCGATGGTGCGACGCCTGCTGCAGGCCACCTTCGACCTCCACGCCACCCTGGTGGAGTCGGACTTCGAGGCCGCGTTCCTGCGCATGGGCACCCTGCTGCGCAAGCGCAGCCTGGTGGTGGTGGTCACCCAGGTCATCGACGACGCCGGCGCGGCCGCGCTGCTGCGCACGGTCCGAGCCCTGGGCACCCGCCACCTGCCGCTGTGCGTGATGCTCCGCGATCCCGATCTCGAGGCGCTGGCCCGCCCCGCCGACCACGGCGAGGCGGCGCTGTTCGAGGCCGCGGCCGCGTCGGAGCTGCTGGCCGAGCGGGCCCGGCTGCTGCACGACCTGCGCAAGGCCGGCGCGCTGCTCCTCGACATCGAGCCCCGCGAGCTCACCCCGGCGCTGGTGAGCCGCTACCTCGAGATCAAGTCGCGCCAGCTCCTGTGAGCCTCAGCGCAGCCCGGTGATCACCCCGTCGGCGAGGTCGATCTCGTGGAACTGCGGGCGCTTGGGCAGGCCGGGCATGCGCAGCATGTCGCCGGTGAGCACCACCAAGAAGCCGGCGCCCGCGTTGATCTCGATCCCCCGCACGGTGACGGTGAAGCCCTCGGGGCGCCCGCGCTTGCCGGGGTCGTCGGAGAGCGAATTCTGGGTCTTGGCCATGCAGATGGGCAGCCCCTGCAGGCCCAGCGCGGTCACCTGCTCGAGGTCGCGGCGCGCGGCGGCGGTGAAGGCCACGTCGGCCGCCCCGTAGA
Source organism: Myxococcales bacterium (assembly GCA_020633315.1). Taxonomy (GTDB): domain Bacteria; phylum Myxococcota_A; class Polyangia; order Nannocystales; family Nannocystaceae; genus Paraliomyxa. The sequence goes on along the minus strand of JACKDV010000002.1, from coordinate 299,558 downwards.
TCCGCCTGCTCACCGCCGCGATCTTGTCCTCCACCGAGGCGTCGAGCGGGTAGATCGGCCGCAGCGGCTCGGTGCCGGCCTCGGCCGCCTCGATCACCGCCGCGGCCAGCTCGGTCGCCCCCTCGCCGCCGCGGGCGAAGTGGTCCCCCACCGCGAAGCGCACGCCCTGCGACTCGCACCAGCGCCGCACCACCGCGATCTCGTCGTCGGTGTCGGTGCCGCGGCGGTTGAGCGCCACCACCGGCACCTTGCCGAAGGCGCGCACGCTGTCCACGTGCTTGTCGAGGTTGCACAGCCCGGCCTCGACCGCGGCGGGATCGGGCTGCTCGAGCTCGGCCAGCGAGCGGCCGCCGTGCATCTTGAGCGCGCGCACGGTGGCCACCAGCACCGTGGCCGCGGTGTCGAGGCCCGCGCTGCGGCACTTGATGTCGTAGAACTTCTCGGCCCCCAGGTCGAAGCCGAAGCCCGCCTCGGTCACCACCCAGTCGGCCAGGTGCAGGGCCATCTTGGTGCCCACCACGCTGTTGCAGCCGTGGGCGATGTTGGCGAAGGGGCCCCCGTGGACGACGGCGGGGGTGCCCTCGAGGGTCTGCGCGAGGTTGGGGTGCATCACGTCGCGCATCAGCGCCAGCATGGCCCCCACCACGCCCAGCGAGCCCGCCCGGATCGGCTCGCGGCTGCGGGTCACCGCCACGATGGTGCGATCGAGGCGGGCGCGGAGGTCCTCGGCGTCCTCGGCCAGGCACATCATGGCCATCACCTCGGAGGCCGCGGTGATGTCGAAGCTGCCCTCGCGGGGCACGCCCATGGTCTTGCCGCCCAGGCCCACCACCACGTCGCGCAGCGAGCGGTCGTTGACGTCGAGCACCCGGGGCCACAGCACCCGCCGCGGATCGAGGCCGGGCAGCGACTCGAAGTGCAGCGCGTTGTCGATGGCGGCGGCGAGCAGGTTGTGGGCCGCCGTGATCGCGTGGAAGTCCCCCGTGAAGTGCAGGTTGATGTCGTCCGAGGGGTAGAGCTGCGCCCGGCCGCCCCCCGTGCCGCCGCCCTTGATCCCGAAGCAGGGCCCCAGCGAGGGCTCGCGCAGGGCCAGGCACACCCGCTGGCCCGCCCGCGACAGCGCGTCGCCCAGGCCGATGGTGGTGGTGGTCTTGCCCTCGCCCGCGGGCGTGGGGGTGAGCGCCGAGACCAGCACCAGCTTGGCCGGGTCCTTGGCGTGCCGCGGCCGCTGCCGCGCGGCGGAGAGGATCTTGGCCTTGTCGTGGCCGAAGGGCAGTAGGTGCTCCGGAGCGACGTCCAGGGCGGCGGCGACCTCGGTGATGGGCTTCACGCGTCGACTGTACCGGACGAGCCGTCGCGATGCACCAGCGAGTACACGGCCGGGACGAGCAGCAGCGTGATGAAGGTGGATGCCGTCAGGCCGCCGAGCACGGCCCGGGCCAGCGGCGCCTGGGCGTCGGCCCCCTCCCCCATGCCCAGGGCCAGCGGCAGCAGGGCCAGCACGGTGGTGGCGGTGGTCATGAGGATGGGCCGCAGCCGCAGCCGCCCCGCCTCCACCACCGCCTCGTCCACCCCCTGCCCCTCCCGCAGCCGCCGTCCCGCGCGGTCCACCAGCAGGATCGCGTTGTTGACCACGATGCCCCCCAGCATGATGCAGCCGATCGCCGACTGCACGTTGAGGGTGGTGTGGGTGGCGGCCAGCACCACCAGCACCCCGATGGCGGCCACCGGCACCGAGAGCATCACCACCAGCGGATCCCGCAGCGACTCGTACTGGGCGGCCAGCACCATGTAGACCAGCGCCAGCGACAGGGCCAGGGCGATGAGCAGCTCCTCGAAGGCGTCCTGCTGCTGCTCGTAGTCGCCGCCCAGCACGAAGTCGTAGCCCACGGGGCGCGGGATCTCGGCGAGGCGCTCGCCCACCTCGGCCGCCACCGAGCCCATGTCGCGGCCGGTCACGTTGGCGGTGATCCTCACCGTGCGCTGCTGGGCCTTGCGCTCGATCACGATGGGCCCGCGGCTGCCCACCGCCTCGACCACCGAGCGCAGGGCCACCGCCTCGCCCTGCGGCGACTCCACCGTCATGTCGAGGATCTGCTGCAGCTCGAGCGCCTCCGCGTCGGCGAACTGCACCAGGATGCGATAGGAGCTGCCGCGCTCGCGGAACTGCCCCGCCTCGGTGCCGGCCACCGCGGTCTCCAGCGCCTGGGCCACGTCGCGCGGGCTCAGGCCGAGCGAGGCCGCGGCGTCCCGATCCACGCGCAGCTCCTGCTGCGGCACCCCGGCCTCGCGGCTGACGTCCACGTCGGTGACCCCCGGCACCTCGGCCACCACCGCGGCCGCGCGCCGGGCCAGGCGATCGAGCTCCCGCAGATCGAAGCCACGCACCTCCACCGTCAGGCCCTCCTCGCCCCCGAGCACGCGCTCGAGCAGGAACTGCCCCTGGGGGGCGCGGGTGCGGATCTGCATGCCCGCCACCTCGCCCTCCAGGCGCTGGCGCAGGGCGTCGGCGATCTCGGTGTTCGAGCGGCTGCGCTCCGCGGTGGGGCGCAGGGTGATGCGGATCTCGCCCTGGAAGGCCTCGGAGGGGTTGCGTCCCGAGGCCCCCACGCTCACCACCGAGGCGAGGGCCTCGGGGACCTCCGGCGCCACGAGCTGCTCCAGCCGCCGGGTCTGGCGATCGACCACGGGGAGCTTGGTGCCCACCGGCATCTCGCCCGTGATCCGCACCTCGCCCTCGTCGCTGGGGGGCATGAACTCGGTGCCGATGGTGGGCAGCAGCAGCAGGCTGGCCCCCAGGGCCACCGCCGCCATCACCACCGTGGCCATGCGATGCCGCAGCGCCCCGCGCACGGCCCCCGCGTAGTGATCGTCGAGGCGGCGCTGCGCCGCGTCGGCGCCCGCGGCCAGCCGCCCCACCAGCCCTCGTGCCTCGCCCGCCCGCTCCCCGCCGGGGCCGCGGAGCATGCGGGAGGCCAGCATCGGCACCACCGACAGCGAGACCACCAGCGAGCAGGCCAGCGAGAACGCGATGACGATCGCCAGGTCACGGAACAGCACCCCCGCCACGCCGCCCACGAACACCAGGGGCAGGAAGATCACCAGGGTGGTCACCGTGCTGGCGACGATGGCCGGCCCCACGTCGGCCGCCCCCGTCACCGCGGCCCGGACCGCGTCCTCGCCCGCCTCGTCGCGGCGGCGGAAGATCGCCTCGAGCACCACGATCGAGCTGTCGACCATCATGCCCACCCCCAGCGCGAGGCCGCCCAGGGTCATGAGGTTGATGGTGAGCCCGCCGATCTCCATCAGGGCGAAGGTGGCCAGCAGCGAGACGGGGATCGCCACCGAGATCACCGCGGTGCTGCGGACGCTCCGCAGGAAGAACAGCAGCACCACCACCGCCAGGCCGGCCCCGTAGACCACCGAGCGCGCCACGTTGGCGATGGAGCGCTCGATGAAGTTGCCCTGGTTGATCACCGGCACGATGTGGAGCTGGGGCAGCTCGCGGTTGATCGCCTCGATCTCGGCGAGCACCGCCCGCGAGACCTCCACCGTGTTGGCGTCGCTCTGCTTGCGGATGGCCAGGCGCAGGCCCAGCTCGCCGTCGATGCGGGCGAGCCGCTCGAGCTTGCGGTGGGTGTCGCGGACCTCGGCGATCTGCCGCAGCGCCACCGAGGCCCCCTCGCGCACGGCCACCACGGTGCGGCGGATCTGCTCGAGGTCCACGAACTGCGCCGGCGCCCGCAGGGTGACCGTCTCCTTGCCGCGCTCGATCGTCCCCGCGGGCAGGTCGAGGTTGGCGTCCTGCAGCGCCCGCACGATGCGATCGAGGGGGATCCGCAGCGCCGCCACCCGCTCGGGGTCGAGCTCCACCCGCAGCTCCCGCTCGTACTCCCCCCACGGGTCCACCTGCGCCACGCCGGGGATCTGTGACAGGCGGTAGCGCACCTGCTCGTCGACCAGGGTGGTCAGCTCGATGGGATCGAGGCGGCTGGAGACCCCGAGGATCACCACGGGGAAGCTGGCCACGTCGAACTTGCTCACCCGCGGGCGCACGATGTCGTCGGGGAGCTCGTTGATCTCGTCCTCGAGGGTGGAGCGCACGTCCAGCGCCGCGGTGTCCACGTCGGTGCCCCAGCCGAAGGTGAGCTTGACGCTGCTGTTGCCCTCGGACGAGCTCGACTCGATCTCCTCCACCCCGGGCACGGTGGCCACGATCTCCTCGATGACCGCGGTGACCCGCTGCTCCATCACCTCGGGGCTGGCCCCCTCGTACTCGGTGCGGATGGTGACGGTGGGCAGCTCCACGTCGGGGAGCAGGTCGATGCGCAGGCGCCCCAGCGAGACCCCGCCGAGCACCAGCACGATGAGCGTGAGCATCACCGTGAGCACCGGGCGCTGCACGCTGACGCGGGCGAGCCTCACGTCTCGGCCCCCGAGCCCGGCTCCGCGGGGATGACGATGGGCGCGCCGTCGTGCAGGGCCTGCTGCCCCAGGGTGACCACGCGCCCCTCGATGCCCTCGCCCTCCACCGCCACCACGTCGCCGTCGCGGATGCCCACGCTCACCGGCCGCTGGCTCACGGTGCTGCCGTCGGGCGAGACCACGAAGACCACCGTCTCGCCGTCGCGCTGGACCAGCGCGTCCTCGGGGACCACGGTGGCCTGGGAGAGCTCGGCGAGCACGGTGCTGGCCCGCACGAACATCCCGGGCCGCAGCCGGCCGTCGGGGTTGGGCGCGCGCAGCTCCACCCGGGCCTGGCGGCTCTGCTCCGAGAACACGGGGGCGATCCGCTCCACGCGGCCCTCGAAGCGCTCCCCGGGGTAGGCGTCGGTGCTCAGCTCCACCGCCTGCCCGGGGGCGAGCGCGGCGTAGTCCCGCTCGGTGGCGAAGACCACCACCACCACCTCGTCGAGATCCACGATCGACAGCAGCGGATCGTTGGCGTCGAGGGTGGCCCCCTCGTCGGCGAAGCGGGCCGCGACCACGCGCTGCTCGTCGCCCTGCGGCCACTCGGCCACCACCCGCGTGTAGGCGCGCCGCACCTGGGCCGCCCGCAGGGCCGCGCGGGCGCGGGTGACCTGGGCCTTGGCCACCGCCACCGCGGCCTCGCCCTCGAGCTTGGCCGCGCGCACCGTGTCGAGCTCTTGGTCGGAGGCCATGCCCCGCTCGCTCAGCCCCCGCACGCGGGTGAAGTTGCGCTCGGCGATCTCGAGCGACTTGTCGGCCGCCGTGCGCCGAGCCTCGGCCACCGCGAGCTCGGCCTGCGCCTCGGCCTCGGCCTGGCGCAGCTCGGCGTCGTCGAGCTCGGCCACCACCTGACCGCGCTGCACCGGATCGCCCAGATCGACCGCGATCCGCTCCACCCGGCCGCCCACCTTGGGCGCGACCACGAAGGCGGCCGCGGCCTCGAGGGTGCCGGTGAGCGTGCGTCGCTGCTGGAGGGCACGGCGCTGCACCGGCGCCACCTCGACCGGCGTGGGGCGACCCGCCGCCGCCGTGGCCGAGCCCGCTGCGCCGTCGTCGGCCCGCGTTCGCGCCCACCACGCCCCTCCCACGAGCAGCGCCGAGGCGACCACCACCGCCGACCACACGCCGATCGCCCTCATGGCGCGGCCTCGTCGATCGGCGCAGCCACGCGGGGCGTCACGGCTGGAGCATGGAAGGAGGTCTGCGGCATCGCGACGGGCTCGGACCATCCGCTCGCGGATGCCCGGGGTGCCCGAAGCGTACTAGCATGCCCACCCGAGCATGCGCTGGAGTCGACGACGGCTGCTTGGCACCGCCGGCCCGGGCCTGGCGGGCCTGGCGGTGGGCTGCCCCCGCCCCTCCCCGGAAGTGGAGCGGGCGTTCGTGGGGCAGGACCCCGAGCGCGGTCACCTGCTGCGAGACGGCGCGGTGGCGTCCGCTCCCGTGGCCGATCGGATCCGCTGCGACGTGCTGGTGATCGGCGGCGGCGCCTCCGGCCTCGCTGCCGCGTGGCGCCTGGCCCGGGCGGGCGAGCGGAGCGTGCACCTGCTCGAGCTCGAGCCAGGGCTCGGCGGCACCGCCCGCAGCGGCCACACCCCGCGCTCGCGCTATCCGATGGGCGCCCACTACCTGCCCTCGCCGCATCCCGAGCTCGGGTCGCTGCAGACCCTGCTGCTGGACCTGGGGATCGCGGTGGGTCGCGACGCGCGGGGCGAGCTCGAGCTCGACCCGCGTGCGGTGTGCCGGGCTCCGCTCGAGCGCCACCGCTACCGCGGCCGCTGGGACGAGGGCCTGTACCCGGGCGCGGGTCAGTCCGGCGAGGACGAGGCGCAGTGGGAGCGCTGGCAGGCCCACCTGCGCGCGCTGGATGCCCGCCGCGGCGAGGACGGCCGTCGCCTCTTCGACCTGCCCACCGATCGCAGCAGCCGCGAGCTGCGGCACCTGGACCAGATCTCGATGGCCACCTACCTCGACCGCCTGGGCTTCGACGGCTGGCGGCTGCGCTGGGCCGTCGACTATGCGCTGCGCGACGACTACGGCTGCACCCTGGAGCAGTGCTCGGCCTTCGCGGGCCTGCACCACTACCTGTCGCGGGGGCTCGAGGACACCCAGGAGCGCTTCATCCTCACCTGGCCCGAGGGCAACGCCCACCTCGTGGGGCGCATGGCCGACGCGGCCGGGATGGGGGACCGCATGCACCACGACACGGTGGCCCACGCGATCGATCCCGACTCGGGCCGCGTGCATGCCTACGACTTCGCGGCCCGGCGCCAGCGCGTGTTCGAGGCCCAGCAGATCCTGTGGACCGCCCCGCGCTTCGTGCTGCCCCGGGTGCTGCCGCCCGGCCGCGATCCCCTGCGGCCCGGCTCGCTGGGCTACGTGCCCTGGCTGGTGGCCAACGTGGAGCTGACCCGTCGACCGCGCGGCGTGGGAGCGCCGCTGTCCTGGGACAATGTGCCGGTGGACACCGACGATCTCGGCTACGTGGTCGCCACCCACCTCGAGCCGCTGAGCGAGCGGGTGCGCGAGGGCACCGTGGTCACCTTCTACCAGCCGCTGCCCGCGGCCGACGACGCGGGCCTGCGCCGCCGACGAGCCGAGCTGCTCGCGGGCTCGCTCGATCACTGGTGCGACCATGTGACCACGCGGCTCGAGGCGATGCACCCGGGCATCGGCCCCGACATCCGGCGGATCCACGTGGCGCGCTGGGGGCACGCGATGATCCAGCCCCGCCCCGGCCACCTCTTCGGCGAGGGGCGAGCGATCGCCCGCCAGGCCATCGGCCGCGTGCTGCCCTGCGCCGCCGACGTGGGCGGCCTGCCCCTGTTCGAGGAGGCCTTCGCCGGCGGGGTGCGAGGGGCCGAGCACGCGCTGGCCCGGCTGGGCCGGCCGCCCGAGGAGCGCCTGCTGTGAGCGCCGCGGCCCCGCACGCGATCCTCGGCCGGCCCGCGCGGGACTTCGCCTGGTTCGTGGGGCCGGGCCTGCTCGCGGCGGTGGTGGCCGTGCTGCTGGGCACCCTCGATCCCCGGCCCGAGGCCGAGGCCGGGGTGGGCCTGTGGATCGTGGGCGTGCTGCTGGTCGACGTGGCCCACGTGTGGGCCTCGCTGTACCGCACCTACCTCGATCCACGCGCGCGGCAGCTCCACCGCAAGCGCCTCGTGTGGACGCCGCTGCTGTGCGGCTGGCTGGGCCTGCTGCTGCACCTCGAGTCGCCGCGCCTGTTCTGGGGCGCGCTCGCCTACGTGGCCATCTTCCACTTCATCAAGCAGCACGTGGGCTTCGCCCTGATCTACGTGCGGGCCGGCGGCGAGAGCCGGGCCGACCGTCGGCTGGTGACCGCCGCGATCTGGGCCGGCACCCTGGGCCCGGTGCTGTGGTGGCACGCCCACCTGCCGCGCAGCTTCGTGTGGTTCGTGCCCGGCGACCTCGTCACCGGCCTGCCCGCGTGGCTGGGAGCGCTGGCGCTGTGGGGCCAGCTCCCGGTGTGGCTGCTGCTCGCGATCCGCAGGATGAGGCTCCGCCGCGAGGGCCGGGGCCACCCGCTGGTGCCGTGGCTGGTGGTGGTGCCCGCGATCAACTGGCACCTGGGCATCGTGGTCTTCGACGACGATCGGATCTTCACCATCACCAACGTGTTCCTGCACGGCGTGCCCTACCTGGCGCTGGTGTGGATCGCCGGCGGGCGCGACCGGGTGCGGCGTGCCCTGGGCCCGCGCGGCCAGGGGCTGGCGCTGGTGCTCGCCGCCTACTATGGCCTGCTGCTGGCCCTGGCCGTCGCCGAGGAGGCCCTGTGGGATCGCCTGGTGTGGCACGACCACCCGATGCTCTTCGGTGCCAGCGCGGTGGAGCTCGATCCCGAGTCGCTGGGCATGGCGCTGGTGGTGGCCCTGCTCACCGTGCCGCAGGCCACCCACTACGTGCTCGATCGCTACATCTGGCGGGTGGGGCCCCAGAACCCCGCGCTGGCCGAGCAGCTGGGGCTCGGGCGCCGATGAGCGATCCCCTCGCCCCCTGGCTGGCCGACGACGAGGGCGTGCTGCTGCTCGACGGAGGGCTCGCCACCGAGCTCGAGGCGCGGGGCCACGACCTTCGCGATCCCCTGTGGTCGGCGCGCCTGCTGCTCGACGATCCCTCGGCCATCGCCGCGGTGCACGACGCCTACCTCGACGCGGGCGCCGACGTGGCCACCGCGGCCAGCTACCAGGCGAGCCTGCCCGGGCTGCGGGCGCGCGGGCTCGACGACGAGGCCGCAGCCGGGGTGCTCCGCGACGCGCTCCGGCTCGCCCGCGAGGCCTGCGCGCGCGGCGGCGCGGCGCGGCCCCGGTCGCCCGCGCCCCTGGCCGTGGCCTCGCTGGGGGCCTACGGCGCCTACCTGGCCGACGGCTCGGAGTACCGCGGCGACTATGCGGTCGACGACGCCGCGCTGCGCCGCTTCCATCGCGAGCGCCTGGAGATCCTCGCGCCGCTCGCCGAGCTCGTGGCCTTCGAGACCATCCCCTGCCTGCGCGAGGCGGAGCAGATCGCCGCGGTGCTGGCCGAGCATCCCGTGCCCGCCTGGGTCTCGCTGTGCTGCCGCGACGACGCCCACGTGGGCCACGGCGAGCCGATCGAGCGCTGCGCCCAGGCGGTGCTCGACCTGCCCTGCGTGGTGGCGGTGGGCGTCAACTGCTGCGCCCCCGTCCACGTGGAGGGCCTGGTCTCGCGGCTGCGGGCGATCACCTCGCGCCCGCTGCTCGCCTACCCCAACGCGGGCGAGCGCTACGCCGACGGGAGCTGGTGCGGCGATCGGATCGCGCCCGACGAGCTGGTCGCCCTCGCCGAGCGCTGGCACGCCGCGGGGGCGCGGCTCATCGGCGGCTGCTGCCGCACCACGCCCCATCACATCGCGGCGCTGGATCGCTGGCGTCGCGAGCGAGGGCGCTCGGCTCACAGCGCGTCGTCGAGCAGCGAGTGCTCCACGTAGCGCTCGCCGTCCCAGCGCCACAGCGAGGTGGTGCTCCACTCGTGGCCGCCGGCGCTCACCAGCAGCTCGTCGATCCCGTCGCCGTCGAGATCGATGACCGCCGCGAGCTCGAGATCCCAGCTGAGCAGGCTCCACGCCTCCAGCGGCCTCGGGATGGAACTGGCGCTCGATCCCATCGAGGTCGTCGCCCAGCCGCTCGCGCACCGGCTGCGGCAGCTCCACCCCGTGCTCCACCTGCCAGCGTCCCGCCGCCCCGTGCCCGGCGAGGAACACCCGCGAGAAGTCCACCGCCGCGCGCGGCTCGGCGGCGGCCTGCGTGCTCGAGGGGACCGCCGGGGCTCGTCTGGGGCGGCCGGGCATCGGGGCGGGCCCGGGGACCGCACGCCGGGGATGCGAGGGCGACGAGCAGCAGGAGCCGTGGCTGGATCCGCACGCCCCGAGCATAGCTGCTACCCTCCCTCGCCATGTCCCTGCGCGACGATCTCGACTCCCGGATGCGACAGGCTCGCAAGGACCGCGACGAGCGGACCAAGAACGTGATCAACCAGCTCAAGAACAAGGTCCTCACCGAGCTCAAGTCGGGCTCGGGGGTCGAGGACGACGACGAGCTGTGGCTGCGCACCATCGCCGCCTACGCCAAGCAGGTCCAAAAGGCGATCCCCGAGTTCGAGAAGGCCGGCGAGCGCGGGGTCGAGGCCCTCGAGGAGGCCCGCTTCGAGCTGGCCTTCTGCGAGCAGTTCCTCCCGAGCAAGCTCGACGAGGCCGGCACCGAGGCCCTGGTGCGCACGCTGGTGGCCGAGCACGGCATCGAGGGTCCCCAGCACATGGGCAAGCTGATGGGCCTGCTCATGAAGGGCCACAAGGACGAGATCGACGGCAGCCTCGCCCGCCAGGTGGCCCAGCGCGTGCTCGGGGGCTGATCACTCCCCCAGTTCGACCGGGCAGCGCTCCTGCCAGCCCTCGCGGACGAGCGGGCGCAGGTCGTTGCTGGCGTGCGTGTTCCAGAACAGCACGGGCCCCGTGATCGCCGAGCCCCGCAGCGCAGCCCGCATGCCGGCGATGCACTTGGCGGTGTAGGTCGTCTCGAGGGCCAGGCCGTGCTCGCGGCCGTCCTCCAGCGCGCGGCTGGCCGCCTCGGTGGGCACCCCGTAGCCGCCGCCCACCTGGGAGTGATCGATGCTCCACTCCACCCCGGCCCGCGCCAGCAGGCCTGCGGCCCCGCCCTCGGCGTGCTCGGCCCGCAGCCCGTCGGCCACCATGCGGCGGTGGGCCAGGCCCATCATGCGGCGGTACATCAGGCCGTTGAACGCCCAGCGCTCCACCGACGAGACGATGTGCAGCCGCGTGGACACGCCCGCGATCGCCAGGCCCAGAGCCAGCCCGGCCGAAGAGCCCGCCGAGCCCCCGGTGATGAACATGGTGCCCGGCCGCGGCAGGAGCCCCTGCGCGATCTGGCCGGCCAGCTCGAGCCCCGCCTCCACGAAGCCCAGGCAGCCCACCGCGGTGCTGGCCCCGGCCGCCATGCTCCGGCCCATGCGCTCGGGCCGGCGCCAGAGGTGGTAGGCCAGCCAGGCCCAGGGCAAGCGAGCCCTGCTCCCCACGTTCCACAGCTGGGCCCCCTGCGACAGGAGCACGGCCAGGTTGGTGCGCACGTGGGGCGTGAGGGTCTGGGTGAACGTCAGTGCATGGAGCGAGCGGCCCCGTTCCTTCAAGAACAGGGCGAGGGCCAGCAGGTGGTGGCTGCCCACCCCGCCCACCGAGACGATGGGCTCGTCGCCGTCGTAGGGAGGATTGGCCAGCACCCACTCGAGCTTGCGGACCTTGCCTCCGCCGTAGATCCGGCTGCTGCGGTCGTCTCGCTTGATCCAGACCTCGGCCGCGCCCTCGTCGAGCCACGGCGCTCGCTCCACCGGGGTGGGCAGGTCGGCCAGGGCCAGGCGAGCCGCGGGACGCTCCAGCACCTCGCTCACGAGGGTGCGGCGCCGCTCGACGGCCTGGTCCACGCTCGGGGACGACATCGGCGGGACGCTAGCACGCCCTTCGCCCCGTCCACCTCGCGCGCCGGCCGGCCCCGCGAGCGCCCGGGGACATCCACCCCTGAACGTAAGCTCCGTGCCGTGGGTGGCTAGGGGAACACCCCTGCCCTCATCCGCGACCCGGTGTCTTGGAACCTTTGTTCGCTATGATAATGTCGCGTCCGTCGTGAAGCCCTGTCCCTACTGTGCGGAGCTGATCCAGGACCAAGCCGCGAAGTGCCGCTACTGCGGCGAGTGGCTCGACCCCAGCAAGCGCCCCGCATGGTCGGGGAGCCCGGATTCGGGGGCCGCGATGCCCTCCGATCCGGCGGTGCTCGGCGACGAGCCGACGCACGACTCGGCCACGGCGGCGACCCTGCCGGTGGGATCGGGGCTGCCCGAGCTCCCGCCGCGCGAGCCCGAGCGCTCGTGGTCGGCCCCCGCGTGGCTGGCCAACGCCCAGGCCGCCCGCAACGAGCCCGAGCCCGCGACGCCTCCGCCTCCCACCGATCAGCAGACGCTCGAGGAGGTCGCGCTCCGCATGGAGCGGATCCGACAGAGCGCCGCGGCCGTCCGTCACTCGGCCGAGACCGATGCCCCCGCACACTCGCGGGCCCGGCCCCGCGCCGAGCTCGAGGTGGAGCCGGGCGTCACCCTGCCCGCGGGGAGCCTGCGCGCCGTCGATCTCGAGGCGCCGCCGCATCCGTCCCGCGTGGCGATCCGTGACTCGCGGGCCGTGGCCGCCGCGCCCCAGCCCGCCCCGGTGATCCGGGACGAGGACGAGCTCGACGACGAGGACGAGCTCGACGACGAGCCCGCGCCGCGCCGCCGCGCCCGACGAGGCCGCGAGGAGGAGCCGCGCCGCCGCGCCGCCGCGCCGCCGCCATGCCCGATGCGCCCCGCGAGCGCTCGCGAGACGACACCGAGCCCGCCCGCGAGGCGCGTGGCCGCACGCGCGGGCGTCGTGCCTCCGAGCCCGAGCCGGAGCCGGCGTTCCGGGACGTCGAGGACGAGCTCGAGGACGAGCTCGACGAGCGTCCGTCGCGACGCAAGCGTCGGCGCGAGGGCGACGCCGTGGCCGTGGCCGCCCCCCCCCCGGCCTACGACGACGACTTCGACGACGAGGACGAGGCGCCGCCGCCCCGCCGGGCCAAGGGCGACGAGGTCGGCTTCGACGACGACTTCCTCGACGACGAGGACGACTTCGAGGGCGAGGGCGAGGGCGGCTACGAGGACGACTTCGGCGAGATGGCCCCCGCCCCGCAGCCGCTGCCGTGGAAGCCCATCGCCTTGGGTGCCGCCGTGGTGGCGCTGGCCCTGGGCTTCTTCTTCCGCGACTCCCTGTTCCCGGGGGGCGACGACGGTGACGAGACCGCGGCCGAGACCGACGGCGACAGCGAGGCCGAGCCCGAGGGTGACGGCGACGCCAAGGAGGCCAAGGCCGAGGGCGGCGACGCCAAGGCCGAGGGCGAGGGCCAGCCGGTGGAGCCCGAGGCCGCCGAGGGCGGTGGCGAGGCAGCCACGGCGGGCACCGCCGAGGGTGGTGCCGTGGCCGAGCCCCCCAAGCCCGCCGCGCTCGATGCCGACACCCTGGCCAAGCTCGACGAGGCCCGCAAGGCCTACAAGGCCGCCAACGGCAACGCCAAGAAGCTCGACGAGGTCGGCACGCAGCTCCAGGAGATCCTGGCCAAGGCGCCCGACCACCCCGATGCGCTCACCCTGATGGCGCAGGTGTACCTCGAGCGCGAGAAGATGGACGAGGCGCTGGCGATGGCCAACCGCTGCACCGCCGTCGCGGCCGAGAGCGCCGACTGCTGGCTGACCATCGGCGTCATCCAGGAGATCAAGGGCGAGAAGGAGACGGCCCGCGCCGCCTACCAGAAGTACCTCGACCTCTCGCCCGAGGGTCATTACGCCAAGGAAGCCAGCGCGGCGCTCAAGCGGATCAAGTAGCGAGCCCGCCTCCGCCCCACACCGGGCCCGCGGTCGGGCCCGGCTACCCCGGCGGGGGCATGAAGTTGTCGCACGCGCTGTCGATCACGCCGATCGCCTGGTTGAAGATCGGCCCGTAGTCGGGCTCGCAGATGCCCCCGAGGAAGCCATTGTCGCCGAACAGCTCGGTGAAGGTGGCGATGTGGACGCCGTCGTCGTAGCCGGAGAACGGCGGGCACGGGCCGCCCATGTAGTTGATGAGCGAGAGCACCACGATGTTCTCGGGGATGCCTGCGCGGGCGGCGACCACATCGTCGTACCAGGTCATGGGATCGCCGGGCGAGGAGAGCCCCTCGGGGTCGCCGGGCCCGTCGTACTCGTCGGTGATGATGACGATGACCAGCAGGGAGTCGTCGCGCAGGAACCCCTCGTTGCACTGCCCAGGGCCCCCGTCGACCTCCTGCACCGCCTCGACCATCGCCTGCATCGGCAGCTCGAGCCCGCTGCCGCTGGTGCCCACGTTGGCCGCACAGTTGAAGGTCATGGCCAGGTCGTCGTCCTCGGTCATGAAGTTGTCCCCGTCGGCGTAGGGACCACACACGCCCCCCGACGACTGCACCACCAGCGACGACAGGTTGCGGCAGTTGGGTGTGTTGGTGAAGTACTCGTCGGTGGTGATCACTCCGACCTGATAGGAATCGACCCCGTCGAGGGTGGTCTGGATCCCGTTGATGAAGGTCGGGAAGTTCGCGATGAGGTTGGCCTGGTACGTCGACATGCTGCCCGAGTTGTCGATGACGAACAGGAAGTCCACCATCGTGCACTGGTCGTCGACGGGCGGCGCGTCGGGGATCTCGCCCTGATCGATCTTGGGCGGCTGGATGCTCGTGGCATCGTCCTCGGACGAGCCCATCGTGGTGCCCCCCGTGCTGTCCGCGGGCATCCCCATGGTGGTGCCGCCGACGTTCGTGGTCGTGCCGTCCACCGTCGTCGCGTCGCTCGTGGACGACGGAAGCGGGTTGGTCTCCCCAGAGTCGCCCATCTCGGACGGAGTCCCACAGGCGGGAGCCGCCAAGGCCACAGCGATTCCGAACACTACGCTTGGTGCACGAGAAGCCATCGACTCACTATGGCCCCAAGCGAGGCGAAGCTTCAGCCCTGCGTCGCAGCGTCGCAGAACATCGTTCAAACACCGAGGCGCGGCCGTCCCCGAGGGGCGCGCCGGTGGGGCGAGCGGTCAGCCCCTCTCGAGGAGGCGCCCCCCCTCACCCCTCGAGGCCGGCCTGCGCCTCCTCGAGCTCCGCCTGCGCCAGCTCCCACGCGTCGGTGAGCTCGCCCAGCTCGACCCCGTCCCGCTGGTACTCGGCCAGCAGCGCGTCGCGCTGCTTGGGATCCTCGTAGAGCGCCGGGTCGGCGAGCTGGAGGTTGCGCTCGCGCTGCTGGCTCTCGAGCTGCTCGATGCGGACCTCGAGCTCGCGCACCCGCTTCTGCAGCGGACCCAGGGCCTTGGTCCGCTCGGCCCGGCGGCGGGCCTCGTCACGCTTGCGGTTGCGTCGCTGCTCGCGGGTCTCGCCCGGGCGCTCGTCCACGGGGAGCTTGGGCAGCTCACGGCGCTTGGTCACCGGCGCGGCCGCCTTCGGGGTCGCCTCGACCGCCTCGACCCGACCGGCCTTGCCCCGCCCCGGCTCGGCCTCCGCCGCCGAGGCGGCGCGCTGCGGATCGCGGTGCCGATCGATGTACTCGTCGAGGGTGCCCGGGTAGGTCTCCACCCGCCCGTCGGCCACGTCCCAGATGCGGGTGGCCAGGGTGCGGATGAAGCTGCGGTTGTGGCTGACGAACACCAAGGTGCCGTCGAAGGTGGTCAGCGCCTCGGCCAGCGCCTCGCTCGACTCGAGGTCGAGGTGGTTGGTGGGCTCGTCCATCAGCAGGACGTTGCCGGGATCGATGAGGATCTGGGCCAGGGCCACGCGCGCCCGCTCACCGCCCGAGAGCACGTCGATGGGCTTGTCCACGTCCTCGTCGTGGAACAGGAACGAGCCCAGCAGGGTGCGCACCCGGGTGGCGCCGGCGCGCGGGTTGGCGGCCGACACCTCCTCGAACACGGTGCTCCCCGACTGCAGGGCCTCGGCGTGGTGCTGGGCGTAGTAGCCCACCTTCACCTTGTGCCCCATGGTGATCGTGCCCGCGTCGTGGGGCAGCTCGCCGGCCAGCATCTTGAGCAGGGTGGTCTTGCCCGCGCCGTTCTTGCCGATGATCCCGATCTTCTCGCCCCGCTGCACCCGCAGCTCGAGCGAGGGGAACACCACGTGATCGCCGTAGGCCTTGCGCAGCCCCTCCACGTGGATCACCTGGGCCCCCGCGCGCTCGCAGGGCGGGAAGCGCAGGCGCATCACCTCGCGGCGGGCGAAGGTGACCACCTCGTCCATCTTGGCCAGCGCCTTCACCCGGCTCTGCACGGCGCGGGCCTTGTTGGCCTGGGCCCGGAAGCGGGTGATGAAGCGCTCGGCCTGCTCGCGCTCACGCTGGAGGTTCTTGGCCTGGTTCTCCAGCACCACCTCCTCCTCGGCGCGCTGCCGTCGGTACTGCTCGTAGTTGCCGCGGTAGACCCTCACCCCCTCCACCTCGAGGCTCACCACGCGATCGATCTGCTCGTTGAGGAACTCGCGGTCGTGGCAGATGAGCACGAAGCCGTGGGGGTAGCGGCGCAGGAAGTCGCCGAACCACGCCACCGAGGGCAGATCGAGGTGGTTGGTGGGCTCGTCGAGCAGCAGCAGCTCGGGGCGCTGGAACAGCAGGGCCGCGAGGTGGGCCCGCATGCGCCAGCCGCCGCTGAGCTCCCCGGTGTCGCGATCGTGATCGGAGTCGGAGAAGCCCAGGCCCGCGAGGATCACGTGGGCCTCGTGCTCGGAGTAGTGCGCCTCGAAGTGGGCGACCCGCTCGTGGGCGTCGGCCAGGCGCTCGGCCGCGCCCATCATGGTCTCCTCGTCGGCGCCCTCGGCCTGGGCCCGCGCGAGCTCCTCCTCGGCCTCGCGCAGCTCCTCGTCCACCGAGGCGCGGCCGGGCACCGAGTCGAGCACGGTCCGCAGCACCGTGGTCCCGCCCTCGGCCGGGATGTCCTGGGGCAGGTAGCCGATGCGGAGGGCTCGCCGCGGTCGCACGGCGCCGCTGTCGGGGCGGGCCTGGCCGGCGAGCATGCGCATCAGGCTGCTCTTGCCCGAGCCGTTGACCCCCACCAGGCCCACGCGATCGCGGGCGCCGATCCGCAGGTCGAGCCCCGAGAACAGCTCCTTCTTGCCGAAGGCGAGCGAGACCCCTTCCAGGACGATGAGGCTCACGGCGGCGGGTTATACCCGCCGAGCCTCGCCGGGGGAAGGCGCGGGCGCGGCGTCGCGCTTGGCCACCGCCGCCTCGAAGCGCTCGCGGGCATCCGAGAGCAACCCGCTGGCCTGGCCCAGGCAGCTTCGCACCTCGTCCACGTAGCCGTCGGCCGAGGCGGACCAGCTGCGATTGACCAGGCGCTCCGCCGCGGCGAAGCGGGTCATCACCTCGCCGTAGGCATCGAGGCCGAACGCGGGGATCATCGCCTCGCGCCCGTCGGCGAAGGCTCCCAGCGGCTCGGCGAGCTCCGTGTCGAGGCGATCGCGGACCGCATACACGTCGAGCTCGTCGCCGGCCTCGGCCAGGCCCCGCAGGGCATCGTCGGCCTCGGCGAGCGAGCGACGCAGCCCGTCGATGCGCTGCCCCACCTGCGCCGCGGTGCCCAGGCTCGCGGCGGCCGTGCGGCGCAGCAGCAGCACGCCCGCGATCGCGACCACGGCCAGCGCGGCGTAGGCCGGCCAGCTCACGTCCTCGGGATCGCGCACCGCCACGAACGATCCCCCGAGCACGCCGATCCACAGCAGGAGGTGTCCGAGGCTTCGCATCGTGGGGCCGGCGCGAGCATAGCAGCCCTCGGGGCGGGAGCGGGCAGGCCACCGAGGCCGCTCCTCGGGGATCGAGGAGCCTCGGCACGCACACCGAAATGGGGCCGGATCCGGGCGGAGCCGCGGGCGGGCGCGGGGGCGTCGTCGCGGGCCGTGGCCACGCGCGCTATCATCATCGCGTGGAGCCCTCCGTGGAGGCCGACGACCAAGGGGTCCTGCTGGGTGGTGGCGCCAAGCTCGATCCACGGACCGGCGAGATGCGGCACCACCTCGTGCGCCTGCCGCTTCGCCCCGGGGCCACGCCCGAGCTCGTCGAGCTGTCGTTCCTGGCCCATGGCCTCAACCCCAGCCCCCACGACGAGGGGTTGCTGGTGCTCTTCGAGAAGCGCGGGCCGGGGGCCTGCGTGGTCGACCTGCGCGCGGGCGAGGTGGTCCAGGTGCTGCACGCCGGCGAGGGCCGTCAGTTCTACGGCCACGGCGTGTTCTCGAAGGACGGCTCGCTGCTGTACTGCGTGGAGACCGACCTCGAGGACGGCCAGCGCGGCGTGCTCTCGGTCCGCGACGGGCGGGACTTCCGGGTGCTGGGGCAGCTCCCCACCTACGGGGTCGCGCCCCACGACTGCGCGCTGATGGGCGACGGCGACGTGCTCGTGGTGACCAACGGCGGCTCGCCGGTCGGGGTCGAGGCAGACCCGCCCAACGTGGCCTTCGTGGACCTGCGCACCAATGCGCTGCTGGACTCGGTGCGCCCCACCAACCCGTGGGTCAACACCGGCCACGTGGCGGTGGCCTCGGGCGGAGAGATCGCGGTGGTCTCGGCTCCCCGCGACGGGCTCTCGCCCACCGACGACCTGGGCGGCGTGAGCCTGCGGGGCCCCACGGGTCCCCTGCGCACGGCCACCGAGCCCAAGGCGCTGATCGACACCCTCAAGGGCGAGACGCTGAGCGTGGCGATCCACGAGCCCACCCGCACCGTGGCCGCCACCACTCCGCTGGGCAACTGCCTCACGCTGTGGAGCCTCGACACGGGCGAGCCCCGCGGTCGCCTGCGCCTGCCCGAGCCACGCGGGGTGGCGCTGTCGCTCGACGGCGATGCCTTCGTCCTCAACTACGGCAACCCGCCACGGACCACTCGGCTCGATGCGACCACGCTGCGCCTGCCCGACTCGGAGCAGGAGCGCATGGGCGTGCCCTCGGCGTGCACGGGGTCGCACATCCTGGTGGCCGACCTCCCCGGCTGGGTGTAGGCGCGAGCGCCCGCGACCCGCCGGCGCGCGGCGGGCCTGGACTGCGCACCATGGACTGGAGTCGAGGTCGACGTGGGAGCTTGCCACGCTCGAGCGACCCGGCACCGCGGCCTCGAGGCTGGCATGCGACGTGCTACTGGGGGGCACCATGCGAACGATGGTGATCCTGGGGAGCGTGGCCACGGCGTGGCTGCTGATCGGCTGTGGTGACGATGGAGGCGCGGGCGCAGGCGGGAGCTCCGATGCCGGCACCACCGATGCCACCGCGCCCACCGATGGCACGACGACCGCCGCCGACGGCACGGGCTCGAGCGACGACGACGGCAGCGAGCTCACCGACACCGGCCCCGTCGACGAGTGCGAGACCATGGTCCAGCCCGGCGGCACCGTGGTGCTCACCGAGCACGGCCCGGTCGACGGCGTGGACCACGAGGGAGTGGTCGCCTACCTCGGCGTGCCCTTTGCCGCCCCGCCCGTGGGCGAGCTGCGCTGGCAGCCCCCGCAGGACCCCGCGTGCTGGACCGAGACGAGGCTCGCGGACGAGCCCGGACCGGGCTGCGCCCAGCTCGAGTCGGAGGACGGGCCGGTGGTGGGCGACGAGGACTGCCTGCACCTCAACCTGTGGACCCCCGGACCCGGCGACGACGCGATGCGACCGGTGATGGTCTTCATCCACGGCGGCGGACATGCCCTCGGCTACGGCGCCGACCCGCTCTTCGACGGCACCCGCCTGGCCCGCGAGCACGACGTGGTGGTGGTGACGATCGACTACCGGCTGGGGGCGCTGGGCTACCTGGCCCACGACCTGCTCGATGCCCGCGATCCGCGGGGCGTCTCGGGCAACTACGGCCTGCTCGACCAGCTCCACGCGCTGCGCTGGGTCTCGCGCAACGCCGCGGCCTTCGGAGGCGACCCGGGCAACGTGACGGTCTTCGGCGAGTCGGCGGGGGCCGTGAGCACCTGCGCGGTGCTGGGCGCCCCCGAGGCGGAGGGCCTGGTCCACCGCGCCATCGTGCAGAGCGGCACCTGCTCACAGCGCTCGTCGGCGCAGTACCGCGGCCAGGTCGGCGATCCCTGGATGGACGCCTCCACCTGCACCGGCACGGCCGACCCGCTGCAGTGCCTGCTCGAGCTGCCCTTCGCCGCCGTGGTGGAGGCCGAGCCCACCGGCTACCCCAGCGTCTCGGCCCTGGGCCAGGCGTGGAGCCCCTACGTCGACGGCGTGACCCTGCCCGCCTCCACCGACGATCAGATGGCGGCGGGAGAGCACGTGGACGTGCCCTTCGTGGTGGGGGCCAACGCCGAGGAGACCGCCTCGGACTCGATCCCGCTCGACGACGCCCAGTACGAGGCGCTGGTGGCCGCCACCTTCGGTCCCCTGGCCCCGCTCGTGCTGGCGCAGTACCCGGTGAGCGACTACGACTCGGGCACCGCTGCCTGGATCGCGCTCAGCTCCGACCTCAAGTTCATCTGCTCGGCCCGCCACGCGGCCGAGGCCGCCACCGGCGGCAGCTCGGCGGTGTACCGCTACCACTTCTCCTACGACGGCTACACCACCGGGCCCATGGTCGAGCCCGCCGCCTTCCACGGCCTCGAGCTGGTCTACGTGTTCGGCAACTTCGACGCGGTGCCCTTCGGCGGCCTGCCCTACCCGATCAACGCCGACGACGAGGCGATGGCCATGCTGCTCGGCGAGGCCTGGACCACCTTCGCGCGCACCGGCGATCCGAGCACCGCCGCCCTCGCCTGGCCGCCGTATGAAGCCGGGGTCGATCCCTACGCGGGGCTCGATACCCCTCCGCTCACGGGCGCGGGCGTGCGCACCGAGCAGTGCGACTTCTGGAGCTCGCTGGCCGGAGGCTGAGCGCGTCGCGCCGAGGCATTGGCTAGCCCATGCCCTCGAGCACCGCGACCATCGCGATGCCCACCCCGGCCATGGCCTCGCCCACGATGAGCCCGGCCGCGATGGGGATCCCCACCCCGTCCACCCACGCGCGCCCGAGCTTGCTCTCGAGCCACATCCGCAGCAGGTTGCCGATGGTGTAGGTGAGCACGATGTCGAAGGGCATGTAGAAGCCCAGGCCGATGAGCACCCCGATGCCGCCCAGGCCGGAGCTGGCCATCAGCAGGCCCAGGCCAGCGCCCGCGGCGTAGCGGAACGCCGGCACGTCGCCGCCCAGGATGCCCTCGATCACCCCGGCCAGCGCGGTGGCCTGGGGCGCCGGCAGGCGCTTGGAGCCCAGGGTGTAGGCGTCGTGCAGCACGTAGATGAGGCCCACCACCAAGATCGGGCCGAGCCAGGTCGCCAGCAGCTGGGCGATCTGCTGCTTGCGCGGGCTGGCCCCCACCAGGTAGCCCGACTTGAGGTCGAGCATCATGTCGCCGGCCTGGGCGATGGCCACGCAGATCGCCGCGCCCACGATCACCGAGGACATGATCGTGGAGACATCGCCCAGCCCGCTGCCGATGAGGATGAGGATGGTGACCGCGATGAGCGTCATGCCCGACAGCGGCGACCAGTTGGTGCGGCCCAGGCACTCGGAGACGATCACCCCGGCCGCCCAGATCCACAGCGTGCCCAGCAGCGCCATGCCGGCCGCGCGCAGCAGGTCCATCTGGGGGGCCGAGAAGAAGGCGATGGCCACCAACGCCACCGCACCCAGGCCCACCGCGGCATAGAGGATCTTGATCGACAGCTCGTCGGCGCCCACCGATGCCTCGGGCCCGCGCTCGCGAGCGGCGTCCTGCATGGAGCGCACGGCGCTGCGGATGAGGGGGAAGGCCGCGATGATGCCCCCCACCGCGGCGCCGATGAGGATGCCGATGCCCAGCGGTCGGAAGAGCCCCAGGCGCATGGGGTCGGGGCCCTCGGTGGCCAGGGCCACCGCGCCCTCGGTGCCGAAGGAGAACAGGAGCGGCGCCAGCAGGAAGTAGCAGATGAAGCCGCCCAGCCCGAAGTACAGCCCCCCACGACCGGAGAGGAAGCCGGTGCCCACCGTGAGCAGCGAGACATAGAAGGTGAGGTTGAGGTACGAGGGCGCCCCGATGAGCTCGCCCAGCGGCCACTGCTCGTGGGGCACATAGCCCACCACCAGCAGGTGGACCCCGCAGGAGATCACGGCGCCCACCAGCAGCAGGCCCGCCTTGCGGATGCCCGAGCGCGAGGACTTGAGGATCGTGGCGACCGCGATGCCCCCCGGGTAGGCGAGGCGGTTGAAGTCGATCATCTGCTTGCGCAGCGGGATCACGAAGGCCAGCCCGAGCACGCCGCCGGTGATGCAGGCCAGCACCAGCAGCACCGGCGAGAACTCGCTGACCCCCGCAAAGCGCCCCTCGAGGATGAACAGCGCCGGGACCGAGAACATCATGCCCGCCGAGGCCCCGTTGACGGCCGAGGCGATGGTCTGGTTGATGTTGTTCTCCACGATGCTGGTGCGCCGCAGAACGCCGCGCAGGATGCCCCAGCCGAGGATCGCGGCCAGCTCCGAGCCCTCGATGGAGAAGCCCAGGATGAGCGCCGCGTAGCCCATGGACATGCAGAGGATCGAGCCCAGCAGGTAGCCGACCACCAGCGCGGTCAACGTGAGCTCTGGGTAGGGCCCGCGGTGCACGGGGCGAGGGTCCGGTGGCGACGCCATGTGACGGCAGTGTCCCACGGCCGGGGGCGGATTCGCGAGCGAGTCGGGAGCCCGCCCCGCCTGGACGTGGTCTGCTATGCTCGGCTCCGATGGGGCGGATGGCAGGGATCGCGGCGTGGCTCGTGATGCTCGGCTGCGGGCCCCTCGACGTGGGGGGAGCCGGCGACGGCACGGCGACGAGCGTGGGGTCGACGGGGCCCGGCGGCAGCAGCAGCGGTGGCGGCGAGACCTTCGCGACGACGGCCGTGGGCACGCAGGACGGCGGCAGCACGGGGCTCGAGCCCGACGGCGGCTCCACCGACGACGGCGGCACCACCATGACCGCGAGCACGGGCGAGGCCGAGTCGGGAGGCACGACGACCGGCAGCGACGGCGCGAGCAGCAGCAGCGGCAGCGCGATCACCTGCGACGAGATGTACGGCACCGCGCCCGACTACATCCTGTGCATGGAGACCGACTCCGAGTGCCACTTCAACGCCACCACCAACGGCAGCTGCAACGAGCTGTGCCCGATGTACGGCGGCGCCTGCATCGAGGCCTTCGACAACCCCAACACGGCGGGCCAGGAGTGCGAGGCCAACCCGGCGGCCGGGGACACCTGCAGCACCTCGCGCACCACCGGGCTGTGCGTGTGCAGCAAGTGAGACCGAGATCGTGCGAGCGCCCGCGCGTTTGCTAGCCTGGGCCCCGGATGGCCGGAATCGACCCCGAGACCCTCGAGCGGCTGCGCCGGGGGGTGCCCCTGCGGATGAGCGCGCGCGGCGAGCTGCGCTTCGACGAGGGGCCCATCACCCACCCGCGGGTGGAGCAGGCGCTACGAGACGGGCTCGACCTGAGCGAGGGCGGCGAGCCCATCGTGCGGCTGGGGCCGCAGTGGTGCTACCTCACCATCGAGGACTGCCCGCTGCGCGCCACCGCGGTGCGGCGGCAGGGCGACGCGCTGTGGATGCGCCTGGACGACGGTCGCGAGCTGCCGCTGCCGCTCGAGGCCCTGTGGGACGAGCCCGAGCGGGGGCTGCGAGCGGTGGCGCCCTCGCGGGCCAGTGCTCGACCGCTGGCGGTGCGCTTCACCAACCGCGCCCAGATGGACCTGGCCCAGTGGCTGCACGAGGGCGAGGGCGAGCACACGGTGCTGGTGCTGGGCGAGCGGCGCCTGGTGATCCCTCGCCATGCGCCCCCGCCGTAGCCGTAGGCCGCTGGCTCGCCGTCCATTGGGGCCTGCGATGAGACCGCTCCTGCTCGGCCTCGCCGGTGGCGCGACCGCCCCCGCCCCTGCCCCGCGCTGGCCCGGCTCCGCCCCCCTGGAGATCCAGGTCCTCACCCCTCGGCGAGGGCCCGGGCTCGCGTGACGCTCAGGCCCTTGCCCCTCCGCGAGAGCTCGAGCTCGAGACGATGCTCGCGGTGCAGGGCATCGTGCACCCGCACGCTCAGCACCACCGTGCGAGCGCCCTCGGCGGGAGCCCACGCAGCGCTGTGCTGCGGCAGCGTGCGGGCCCGATCGAAGCGCCCGTACACCGCGAAGACCGGCCCGCCCGCGTCAGGCCCTGCGGCCAGCGACCAGTGCTCGACCAGATCGAGCGGACCCGCGCTGGCGAGCGCCTCGGGCAGCAGCGAGCGCGTGGGATGGACCAGGCTCAGCAGCTCGACCTCCACCCGGCCCTGCTCGAGCCCGTGCAGGCGGATCCGCAGCCGGGCCCGCTCGGCCAGGGCCAGCCCGGGCTGAGCCCGCGATTGCGGGTCGACGATCGCCCGCTGCACCACGAGCTGCGGCGCCGGCTTGCGCGAACGCGACCGGCTGGGCGCGAGCTCACCCACCTCCACCGCGTCGCCCGAGCGCTCCACCGGCACCTCCACCGCCCAGCGCCACGCGGCCACCGGCCCCGCGGGCGGCGAGCCCTCGATCGCCTCCTCCACCCGCAGCGGGCCCGCACCGTCGCCCGCCAGCGCCCGCCAGCACGCGCGGATCTCCTCGACCTCGTCGCGGCCCGCCTCGCCCAGCCCCGCGCTCCACTGCCGCCGCTCGTCGTCGGCCACGGTGAGCCGCTCGAAGCCCCGCGCCCGCTCGACGGCCAGCAGCCGCCGCGTGGTGATCTCGATCGCCGAGCGCCCGGTGTCGCAGCCGATCCACCTCCGCCCCAGCTCTGTGGCCACCGCCAGCGTGGTGCCCGAGCCGCAGAAGGCGTCCAGCACCAGGTCGCCCGGGTTGGACGAGGCCTCCACGATGCGCCGCAGCAGGCTCTCGTTCTTCTGCGTGGCGTAGCCGGTCTTCTCGGTGGAGAAGCTCTTGATCTGGATCGAGTCCAGCGAGTCGCGCCCCCGCAGCGCCAGCTCGGCGTCGCCGGCATTCCACACGTCGTCGATGGGCACGCCCTTGCCCTTGGGCGGCGAGCCGTCGCGCCGCCGATAGCCCGGGGGATGCGGCATGTAGCTCTTGTTGAAGGTGAAGCGCGTGGGATCCTTGACGTAGAAGAAGATGAGATCGTGGTTGCGGATCCAGTTGCGGGCGCGGGTCTTGAAGCCCGAGACCCAGCCGATCCGCCACACGATCTCGCGCTGGAAGCAGCCGGGCCCGAAGATCTCGTCGAGCTGCAGCTTGAGCGCGTGGCCCACCGTGGGATCGACGTGCACGTAGAGGCTGCCGTGCGGCGCGAGCAGCTCGTGGATCAGCCGCAGCCGCGGATCGAGCATGGCCAGCAGGCCCCCCACCCCGCCGGGCCAGGCGTCGGCGTAGGCGGGCTGGCGCAGCGGCGGCGCGTCGGCCCCGGGACCCACGGGGGTCACCACCTCGAAGCGGCCTCCGGTGGCGAAGGGCGGATCGATGTAGACGAGGTCGACCTGGCCGGCGAGCTCACGGGCGAGGGCATCGAGGGCCAGCAGGTTGTCGCCCTCGATCAGGCGATCGGGGGGCGCCTCGGCGGGGGCCTCCACGCCCGGGCTCGCGGGGTAGCTCGCCCGCAGGCGCAACCGGGCGCCCGGGCGCGGCACGGGGCGGCGACGTCCCTGGTCGTCGAGCTTGCCCGGCCACCGCAGCTCGAGGCCGTCGCCCATCACTCGACTGCCGGCTCGGCTGGGGCCTCGCCACCGCTGCCGGGCAGGCGCCGCAGGTAGGCGACCATGACCTGCAGGGTGCCGTCGGTGAAGCGATCGCCGAAGCCGGGCATCTGCCCCTTGCCGCCCCGGATCACCCCCTTGATCGACTCGTCGCTGAGGCGCTCCACCACCTGGGGGTCGGCGAAGCTCGAGGCAGTGGGCGCCTCCTTGGTGGGCACGCCGTCGACCCCATGGCAACGCGCGCAGTACTGGTCGTAGAGCCGCTTGCCCTCGATCGGGTGCTCGGGCCCCGTGGGCTGGGAGCAGCCCCACCCCAGCACCAGCGCGAAGGCGGGCAGCACACGAAGTCGCCGCATGCCCAACGTCTAGCAGCCCGGGGGCTCGGCCGTCGAGGGATGGCCCCTCGCCCGGCCTACGAGGCTAGCGATGGTGCAGCGACAGCGCCTGGCCATCCACGAAGGGAGCCGCCGCGGCGCCTCCCGGGGTGGGCACCTGCACGGGCGGCGGCGCGACCTCGGCTGGCGGGGCCGGCTCGGCGGGGGGCGGCGCGACCTCGACCGGCGGGACCGGCTCGTCGGCGGGCGCAGCCTCGACCGGCGCGTCGGCGGGCGTGGCCTCGGCCGGCTCCTCGGCGGGCGGAGCCTCGTCGGCCGCCTCCTCACCCGGTGCCAGCGCCCGCTCCCGCTCGTCGAGCATGATGAAGCCCTCCTCGTCGACCAGCACGCCCTCGGGCGGGATGTACTGGCCATCGGGCGTGTTCAGGCCCAGGCGCACGGCCAGGCTGTCGTTGTAGAGGTCGACCGCGTTCTCGTAGCCCCGGCGGGTCTTGCCGTAGAAGATGCCCGCGGTGATGCCGAAGCCCACCGTGGCCAGGCCACCGCCCAGCAGCACTGCTCCGGTGCCGTTGAGCTTCTGCAGATCGAGGCCCTCGCGGGCCGAGGCCGCGGTGCCGGCCACCGTGAGGATCCCGGCCACGATGGTCAGCGCGGTGAACACCCGCGAGATCCGCATCGGTCGGGTGGGCAGGGCCGCCGCGCTGCTGGCATCCGAGCGCAGGATCGCATCGAGCGACTGCCAGCTCCGCTTGGTGGCGATCTCGGTGGTGCCCTTGGTGTAGCGGGTGCCCTGGGGCTCGTCGTGGCGGTAGATCGCGTTGTCGGCGTAGGCCCGCTCGCGATCCTCGCGATCGGTGAGGGTCTCGAGGTGCTCGAAGTCGGTCGGCCGCAATTGCGGCGTCAGGGACGTGCACCCTCCGACCACCGACGCGGCCGTGATGAGAGCGAATGCCCGCAGATGACTCCCAGCCCGGCGCTTCACCGTCGTCGACCCTAGCACGATCGCATTTCCCCAGGGATGGCCCGTCCCCCGCAACGGGGGGAGCCCGCGGCCCTTACACCGCGGGCTCGGCCCAGGCGCCCAGCACCTCGTCCACGGGGGGGATCGCGGCGGAGCCGGTCCGGCGGCGCAGCCGGGCCAAGCGAGCATCACAGGGCGTGTCCGACGCCGCAGCCACCGCGAGCGCCTGGGCGGGGCGGCGAGCCCGGTGCTCGAGGTGCTTGGCCAGGGCCTCGTGGGCCTCGGGATGCCCCGGGACGCGGCGGCAGACCTGGGCCCACCGGCGAGCCGCGGCGTCGTGGCGACCGCGACGGCGCTCGAGCTCGGCCGCCAGCAGCCCCGCCGCGACCATCAGCTCCGAGCCCCGCCCCGGACCCCATCCCGAGCCCTGGCTCCGCGCGAGCGCATCGAGCAGCGGCTGCAGCAGCGCGAGCGCAGGGTCGGGCCGCTCGAGCCGTTGGTGATGGCGAGCCGCCCGCAGCCGCTCCACCGCATCGACCGGGGCCTGCAGGCGTCGATGCATGGTCCACGCGAGCGCCGACAGGCTGAGCACGTCCACCCGGTTGTGCCGCTGCACCCGGGCGAGATCCTCTCGTGCGCCCTCGGGATCCTCGAGCCACTGCCACAAGAGCTCCACCACCTCGGCCCCGCCCACGTCGCCCTCGCGATGCAGCGAGAGCTGCCGGGCCTCGAGCGTGCCCAGTCGACAGTCGGGGCCGCGGTCGCGCCACAGCCGACGCGCCGGCGGCAGGAGATCCACGTGGGGAGCCCGCAGCGGATCGTCGGTGGGCCGCACCACGCCGTGCCTCACCAGCCGACGACGCAGCAGCGGCAGGTCGAAGCTGGCCCCGTTGAAGGTGACGAAGGGCGAGCGAGGGCCCACCCGCGCCACCAGGGCCTCGTGGAGATCGGCCAGCATCGCCGCCTCGCCGCCCACGCGATGCAGGGTCCACTGCACCAGGCACAGCTGATCGGGGGCCACGTGCCAGGCCGCTCCCACCACGCAGATCACCGCGCCGGTCTGGCCGAGCAAGCCGGTGGTCTCGAGGTCGAGCAGCACCGCCGGTCGCTCGGGGCAGGCGCCCGCCTTGGGCAGGCGGGCGAGCGAGCCCAAGGCCTCGGCCAGCACCGGCGCCCGCGGCAGCTCGATGGAGCGGAGATCATCGCCGAGCACCGCCGGTCGCGGCACGCGAGCCGACACCGGGACCACGATCTCCTCGCGTCGGAAGCCCTCGCCGCCCGACGAGCGAACCCGTGTGGAGGGAGGTGCCGAGGACCGCGACGACTCGCCCGGGGCCGCGCCCCGCTGGGCCAGGCGCTGGGCCAGGCTCACCGCGGCCCCCCGCCCTCGCCCCCGGCCGCGGCCAGGGCGGCCTCTCGGCGTAGCGCCTCGAGCAGCGCGATCACGTCGGGGCGCTCCACGCCGTACTGCTCGGCCGCCTCCGTGGACGGGCCCATGCAGGTGGGGCAGCCATCACCGCAGCCGCAGCCGCGCACCACCGCGATCACCCGCTCGAGGAACGCGGCCCCCATCGCATGCGCATGCACGGCCAGGCCCGCGCCGCCGGGGTTGCGATCGAAGAGCACGATGTGCGGGACGCCGCCGGCCTCGATCTGCGCCAGCGCATCGGGACCCCGGCCGCCATCGAGCGCGATCCCCCAGGCGCTGGGATGCCCCGAGGTCACCGCATGCCGCAGATCGCCCACGTCGCACATCAGCAGCAGCGCGGCCACGTGGCGCATGGCATGGGCGGCCGCCAGCGCGGCGCCGGCCCGTCGCGCCGGATCGCTCAGCTCGGCCGCCGCCCGCGGGGGCAGCCCCCAGTAGGCCGCGGTGGTGTGCAGCTCGAGGTCGGGCAGCGTGATGGGGCCGAAGCCGATGTTCTCGTGGGTGCCGAAGCGGATCTTCTTGAAGCCCGGCACCGTGCGCACCACGTGGGCATAGCCGGTGCCCGTGCCCCAGCCGGGCGGCTCGGTGGCCTCGGGGTCGTTGGCATCGACCACGCGCACCCGCAGCTTGCTCACCGCCACCGTGTAGTACGCGGCCGACACGGCGCGCACGCTGGCCTTGCGCCCGTCCCAGTCGAGCTCGCGCACCTCGTAGGGCTGCCCCTCGATCGGGTAGATCGCCCCCGGGTGCAGGTACAGCGGCGCGTCCTCGTAGTCGACCTGGGCCAGCACCTCGCCGGCCTCGTCGAGCACGCTGAAATTCTCCTCGAGCGCCCCGCGGATCTGCACCTGCTCGGCCACCGAGTCGCCCCCGTGCACCACGAAGGCCCCCGTGCCCGCGGGCCCCGGCTCGTAGGCCAGGCCACCCCGCTCCGCGAGGTACTCGAGCGCCATCGCGGTGTCGTCGGTCGACAGCCCGGGCAGCGCCTCTCCCTCGGCGATCGGCAATTCCTGTGCGGCACAGCGCAGGTGCGGCAGCAGGATCTCCGGGTTGTCGGGATCGACCCGCGCCTGCTCGACCACGCGATCGAACACGAAGCCGGGGCTGGCCCCCACGAACTGGTCCAGCGGCGACGACGACAACACCAGCACCGCCAGCGAGGGCCGGCCCCTCCGCCCGGCCCGACCCGCGCGCTGCCAGGTGGCCGCGCGCGTGCCCGGATAGCCCGCGAGCACCACCGCGTCCATGCCACCGATGTCCACGCCGAGCTCGAGCGCATTGGTCGAGGCCACCACCCGCGCCTCGCCCTCGCGCAGCGCCCGCTCGATCTCGCGGCGGCGATCGGGGAGGTAGCCGCCGCGATAGCCCCGGATCGCGGTCCCGGCCGAGCGCCGGGCGGTGGGCTCGTCGCCCCCGTGGGCCCCGGCGCGACGCCCCGAGAGCTCGCGCGCCTCGTCGTCCCGCAGGTAGCGGGTGAGCAGCTCCACCGCGCGGCGCGTGCGGCAGAACGCCAGCGTGGACACACCCGTGCGCCGCAGCACCGAGGTGATCTCCCGGGTGACCTTGATGTAGTCCCGACGTACGCCGGTGGTCTCGTCCACGACCTTCGGGTTGACCACCACGAAGGTCCGCGGCCCCTGGGGCGATGCATCGCGGTCGATCACCTCCACCCCGCGCTCGCGCGTCCAGGGGCACAATGCCTCGGCCAGCGCACCGGGCTCGGCGATGGTGGCCGAGCATGCGATCACCTGCGGCCGCGAGCCATAGTGGCGACACAGCCTCCACAAGCGCCGCAGCACGTTGCCCACGTGGCTGCCGAACAGCCCGCGGTAGGTGTGCAGCTCGTCGAGCACCAGGTAGCGCAGGCCCGCCAGCACGCGGCCCCAGGCATCGTGGTGGGGCAGGATCCCCCGGTGCAGCATGTCGGGGTTGGTCGCGATCGCGTGGGCTCGCGCCCGCGCGGCTCGTCGCTCGGCGGGCGGAGTGTCGCCGTCGTACACGGCCACGCCCACCGGTGCATCCACGGGCAGTTGCCCCGTGAGCGATCGCATCGATTCCACCTGGTCGCGAGCCAACGCCTTGGTGGGGAACAGCATCAGCGCGCGAGCACTGGGATCTCGCAGTGCCGCCTGCACGATGGGCACCTGGAAGCACAGCGACTTGCCCGATGCGGTAGAGGTGGCGAGCACCACGTCGCGCCCGTGCTCGAGCGCCGACAGAGCGATCTCTTGGTGGCCATACGGATGGTCCATTCCCCGCTCGCGAAGCGACGCAAGCAAGCGAGGATCAAGATGTTCCGGCCATCGTCCGAATGAACCGGATCTTGCAGTCTCGCGATGGACGTGGACCAGATCGACGGCGGGATGCCGGGCGATCTCTTCCTCCGCAACCCTCAGGACATCGGGCCCGTCGGCCCTTGGAACACTAGCTTCTCCCGTGCGGGCCTGGGCCTGTTGATCTCGACCGTTACCGTTGCCAGCCCCAGAAAAGAGGGTCCGCGCACGGGAGAAGCTTGGATAACGCTCTAACATCGAACGCGATCGGGTGCTCGCACTGAACTTGTGAACCCCGGATACACTCGTTCAGATATGGCGTCAAGGGGCGATGGATCGATGTACGCGATGGTTTGCGCGAAACACGGATCAACGGTTGCCCAGCGGGTGGTCCGCAGGCCCGGGGATGCGCATGAAACGCACGGCGAATTCACGGGGTGCGACGGCCGCTCACCTGGCGCCGGAGGCTCGCATGCGATGCAGCAAGTCCGCGAAATCGGACGGAAGATCGGCGCAGAACGACAAGGAGAGATCTCGGCTCGGATGACGAAAGCCGAGCTCCGCCGCGTGGAGCATCGGTCGACCGCGCCCCTCGATGAAGTCGTGCAATCGCGGTCCTTCATAGTCGCGATCGTAGACTCGCTCGCCGACCAACGGATGGTGGTCCTCGCCGAGGTGGATCCTGATCTGGTGCTGTCGTCCCGTCTCGAGTCGGCAGCGCACCAGCGACAGACCCGGAGGGTCGGATCTCGCGGCAGCCCAGCGGAGATCGGCACATGCATGGTGCTCCACCAGCTCCACGTGAGTGATGGCCCGACGCGCGGCCGCAGGTGGCTCTGCCCTGCCCCGCGGCCGCCACGATCCACGCCGTCGATCGCCGCGATCGGGCACCAGCATGGTGTCGTGCGTGGCCCCGGCGACCCTTCCGTAGGCGATCCCCAGGTACACGCGATGCACGTCGTGGCGGCGTAGCTGCTGCCCCAGCTCGCGCTCCGCCCGGCGCGTGCGCGCGAGCACCATCACCCCGCTGGTGTCCTTGTCGAGGCGCTGCACCACCCGCAGCGGGGGCAGGTGCTTGCCGCCCTCGTGCCGACGCAGCGCGGCGTGGGCCCGGTGTAGCAGCGTGTCGCGCTCGTCGGGCGTGAAGGGCACACTCACCAGCCCGGCGGGCTTGTCCACCACCACCACGTCGGCATCCACGTGCAGCAGGCGGATCTCGGGCTCGCGGAGCCGCGGCGCGGCCGTGTGCAGCACCGCGATCTCGTCACCCGCCCGCACCCGGGCCGCGGGGTCGGTGGCCACGGCCCCGCGGTGACGCACCCGTCCCTCCCGGCACAAGGCCCGCGCCTTGCTCCACGGCAGCCCGTCGAGCAGGCTCCGCACCACCGCGGCCACCGTCTGGCCGTCGAGCTCGGGGGCCACCACCGCGCGCGCCTGATCCTTGCCCGCGCTCATGGCCGCAGCACCAGCTTCCCTACGGTGCGCCCCGACTCCAGCGCCTGGTGGGCCCGGCCGACCTCGGCCAGCGGATACGACTCCACGGGCGGAGGCCGCAGCACGCCCTCGTCGGCCCAGCCCAGCAGCAGCTCCATGCCCCGCTCCAGCCGCTCGGTGTGCTCGAACAGGTAGCTCAGGTTGAAGCCCATCACGCTGCGGTTGTCGTTGGTGAGCGCCAGGGGGTCGAAGCGAGGCGTGCGCAGGTAGTGCCAGGCCAGGCGCAGCCAGCTTCGGCGCTGACCGGTGCGCGGCAGCATGGTGGCGAAGCCGTAGACCACCAGGCGGCCGGTGGGCGCCACGTGGCGATAGCTGGCCCGCAGCGTCTCCACCCCGTTGGCGTCGAAGATCGCATGGTAGCCCTCGGGCGCGAAGTCCTCGGCGGCCGGCCACAGCGGCTCGGAGGACTTGTCGATCACCCGGTGGGCCCCCAGCGCGCGGGCGGTCTCCACCTTGTGCGAGCCTCCCACCACGCCGACCACCTCGCAGCCCAGGTGCCGGGCGAGCTGCACCAGCACCCCGCCCACGCCGCCCGCGGCCGAGTGCACCAGCACCTTGGCCCCCGCGGGCGGATGCGCCAGCTCGAGCAGCGCATACCAGGCGGTGAGGCCCACCGCGGGGATCGCCGCGCTCTGCTCGTCGCTCCAGCCCCGCGGGCGACGGAACACCTGGTGGCGAGGCACCACCACCTCGCTCGCATAGCCGCCGAAGCGAGTCACCGCGAGCACCTCGTCGCCCTCGCGGAGATCGTCCACGCCCTCGCCGAGCTCGGCCACCGTGCCCGCCACCTCGAAGCCGGGGGTGATCGGCCAGCCCACGTACTCCCTGGCCGAGGCGTACAGGCCCATGCGCACGATGCAATCGGCGTAGTTCACCCCGCAGGCGCTCACGGCCACGCGCAGGTGCCCGGGCGGCAGCGGGGCCGCGGGG
Source organism: Myxococcales bacterium (assembly GCA_020633315.1). Taxonomy (GTDB): domain Bacteria; phylum Myxococcota_A; class Polyangia; order Nannocystales; family Nannocystaceae; genus Paraliomyxa. Next base: position 266,897 of record JACKDV010000002.1, on the reverse strand, counting down.
CGCGACTCGAGGCGAAGCTGGTCGTAGGAGCCCGCGCGATGGATGACGATGGCCTGCATGGTCCGTCCGAGGCGCGCGACCATAGCCCAGCCGGCCGCGGGCTGCCCGATCCGCGGGCCCGGGGCTCAGCGGTACGGATCGGGGCGGTGCAGCAGCAGGGCCACCTCGAAGCGCCGCAGATCCACCATGGCCTCGCACAGCACCGAGGTCACCAGCTCGGGATCGGGGGCCACCGGCACCAGGGTCTCCTCGAACACGTCGTCGGTGCGCTCGAACACCCCGGGCTGGCGCAGGGTCACGCGAAGCCGCCTCACCCCCAGGCCCAGCTGCTGCAGCAGCGCCTGATCGCCGCGATCGAGACGATCGACCGCACCCAGCCACTCCCACAGCGCGCGCCGGGCCTCCACCACGGCCAGATCGTAGTCGTCGCAGCGCTCGCGTCGGCCCCAGGGGGTCTCGCGCAGCGGCGTGTCGAGGAAGCGCTGCAGCGGAGTCTCGAGCACCAGCCGCACCACGCGGGCCTGGACGGCCAGCTTCCCCAGCGACGGGGTCAGGTGCCGCACGTCGAGGGGGAGGTCCACGTGGAGCTGCTCGAGGCGGCGACGGGTTCGTTGGCGTCGCGCCCGGGCCCGGCGCGAGCGGGCGGCCGACACCGTCAGCCAGCTCCCGCACACCGTCGCGATGACCATCGTCCCCAGATCCACGATGCGAAGCCCGCCATCCTCATCGTAGCAAGCGGCCGCGTGGTGGCTCGGGATCACGGGCCCAGGCCCGCTGCGAGGCTCCAGGCCGATTCGGGCGCAGGCATCGCCGACTCGAGCCACCGACTCGAGCATATTGTCGAGCGACGGCCCACGGGGTACGAGGAGCCATGCGACGCGGGCTCTTGGTGGCGGGGTTGGGTCTCGCATGCCACACCGCCTCGCCTCGCGTGACTCCGGTCGAGCCGCCCGCGCTCGAGACCCGAGCCACCCCGCCGAAGCCCGAGCTCGTCGAGCCCGGGCCCCGGCTGGTGCTGCAGCGATGGCTGGGCGATCCCCCGCTGGCCACCGGCGGGCCCGCCCGTTGGCTCGCGGTGGATCGAGGGGGCCGCACCGCGCTGGTCGCCGTGGCCGAGCACGGCCGCCGCGGTCCCGTGCTGCACGCATGGGACCTCGCCGCGGGGCACCCCGGGCCGCGGCTGGGCGAGACCCCGCTGGTCTCCTTCGCGGCCACGCCCGATGCCTCGCTCGCGGTCTTGTGCGATGGCGAGGGCACCCTCGAGGCGTGGGACGTGCCCACGGCCACCCGCCGCGCGAGCTGGAGCGTGGGCGAGCCCGCCTGGGTGGCCGTGCGCGACGACGAGGTGATCACCGCCGGATGGACCACCGGGACGATCCGCCGCTTCTCCTTCGACGGGGCCACGCGCGGGACCATCCGGCGACGCACGGAGGCCACCGCGCTGGCCGTGGATCCCAGCTCCGATCGGATCGCCGTGGGCACGCGCCTGGGCCGGGTGGAGCTGTGGTCCCCCAACGGTCGTCGGCCGCAGCGGGTGCTCGGGGGCGGAGGCGCTCGGGTCACGCTCTTGTCGATCGACGAGCGCGGCCAGGGGATCGCGGCCGCCCAGTCCAACCTCGAGGTGCGGGCGTGGGCGCTGCCCTCCGGCGACCCCATCGGGAGGATCCGCAGCCAGGGCGGCTCCGTGATGGCGCTCGAGCTGCTGCCCGGCGGTCGACGAGCCGTGATCTCGCACTCGCTCGCCTCCACGGCGGTGTCGATCTGGGATCTCCCCAACGGCCAGCCCGAGGCGAGCCTTCCTCCCTTCGATCGGCCCCCGAGCGCGCTGGCGAGCTACGACGGCGGCACGCGCCTGCTCGTCGGCACCGACGACGGGCAGCTCCTCCCCCATGCGCTCGTGGGCCCCACCGCGCTGCGCCGGGGACACGTCCAGGCGCTGCGGTGGGTGGCGTTCCTGGGGCCCACCACCGTGCTCTCCGAGGACCGCAGCGGCCGTCGCCTGCGCTGGGGCACCGACGGCGCCTTCGTGGCCCATCCCGAGCCCGCCGTGCCCACGCTGGCGGTGGCGAGCTCCGGCCGGATGATGCTCGAGGCCAATTCCTCCGCCGGCATGGCGCCCTTCCTGCACCACCTGCCGGCCCGGCCCGATCAGCCGGAGCCCGTGCCGTGGAGGAGGACCGAGGTCCGACACGCCGCGTTCTCGGGCGACGATGCTCGCCTGGCGCTGAGCGACGGCATGGGCGATGCGTTCGTGCTCGACGTGGTCGCCCTCTCCCCTCCCCCCCTGACCGAGCCGCAGCGCTGGCGACTGCACTCCCACGGGATCTCGGCCCTGGCCCTGTCGTACGACGGTCAGCACCTCGCCACCGCCGGCGACGTGGACGAGCGCGTGCGGCTGTGGGGGCTGGGCTCGGGGAGGCCGGCGCTGCTGTTCGAGCTGCCGCGGCGGATCCCCGGGGTCACCGAGCTGCGCTTCGATCGCGACGGCGGCCTGCTCGTGGCCTCGCCGAGCGACGAGCTCCAGCGATGGACCTTCACGGGCGACGCACCGCAGGTCGCCGAGCTGTTCGAGGGCACCGGGCTCCCCCTCGATCATCCGATGAGCCTCGCCGTGTCGCTCGACGGCCGCTGGCTGGCGTCGGGGCACCTCTCGGGAGCGGTGCGGCTGTGGTCGCTGCCGGCGGGCGAGCTGCTCGACGATCAGGGCGGGCACGCGGGCCCCGTCTCGGCGCTCGCGTTCGATCACACGGGCGACTGGCTGGTCAGCGGCGACTGGCTGGGCGGTCTGCGGCTGTGGAGGCTGCGCTAGCAACCGGCCCAACCCCGTACGCCCGGGCTCGTCGCCGTGGTTCCCAACCCCAGCGAGTTGGACGATACTCCGTCGGTGCTGAAGTTGCCCAAGCTCCCGCCCACCGACATCCGGGGGCCGAAGCGGGCCGCCGTGATGGGCACGCTGGGCAACGTGCTCTCGTTCTTCCGAGAGCCGATCGGCACGATGCTCTCGCTGCAGCAGCGCTTCGGCAACCTGGTCGCCATCGCCGATCGCGATCCCGCCATGCTGGTCGCCTTCGGCGGCGAGCACAACCGCGCCGTCCTCTCGGACACCCGCCTCTTCCACCACTGGTCCGAGATCCCGATCCCGGTGCCCCCCGACAGCGCGCCGATGCGCCTCGGGCAATCGCTCATCAGCACCAACGGCGAGACCCACCGCCGAAATCGCCGCCTGATGATGCCGGCCTTCGCCAAGGGGAGGATCGAGCGCTACCTCCCCGACATCGTCGACGTCACCGAGCAGGCGCTCGCCCGCATCGAGCCGGGGGCGACGGTGGACCTCGCCGCCGCGATGGTCGAGCTCTCGATGCACGTGGCGCTGCGCTGCCTGTTCGGGGTGGAGCCCGAGCCGGGCACGCCCCACGTGGGGGTGCTCGCCGGCCGCTACACCAAGGCCTTGCTCTCGCCGGGCGCGATCATGTTCCCCTACTCGCTGCCGGGCACCCCCTACCGTCGCTTCCTGCAGACGGCGAGCGAGCTCGAGGACTCGCTGCGCGCCCTGGTGGCCCGCCGCCGGCACCACCCCGGGGGTGCCGACGTGCTCTCGGCCCTCATCGACGCCCACGACGACGAGGACGGCTCGCTCACCGACGGCGAGCTGGTGGGCCAGGCCGCGCTGCTGTTCATCGCCGGGCACGAGACCACCGCGTTCACCCTGTCGTGGACGCTGTTCCTGCTCTCGCAGCACCCCCGCGTGATGCAGGAGCTCGGCGAGGAGATCGAGGCCACCCTGCGGGGCGCCCCGCCCACCGCGGACCAGCTCGGCTCCATGCCGCGGCTCGACGCGGTGATCAAGGAGAGCCAGCGGCTGTTCCCCGCCACCCCGTTCATGTTCTTCCGCCGCGCCACCGCGCCCTTCGAGCTGGGCGGCCACGAGCTGCCCGAGGGCGCCAGCGTGATCCTCAGCCCGCTGATCTCGCACCGCCTGCCCGAGGTGTTCCCCGAGCCCAAGCGCTTCCGCCCCGAGCGCTGGGAGGGGCGCCAGCCCACGCTCTACGAGTACCTGCCCTTCGGCGCCGGCCCGCGCATGTGCATCGGGGCGGGCTTCGCCTCCCAGACCCTGCGGGTGGTGCTGCCCATGCTGCTCTCGCGCATCCGCCCGTCGCTGGTGAGCGGCGCGAAGGTCTCGCGCAAGGTGGCCGGCGTGACCATGGGACCCCGCTACGGCCTCCCCATGCGGATCATGGCGCCCGGCGACGCGCTCCCCGCCCCCGAGGCGGTCCCAGGCGACGTACACGAGCTCGTCGAGCTCGGCTGACGACCATCAACGAGACACCCCATGCCCACCAGAATCCTCTCCTTCGACGGCGCCGTGGCGGCGGCCCTGCAGATCCGTCTGGTGCTCCGCTACGAGCAGGCATACCCGGGGTTCCTCGCCAACACGGACGTCTTCGCCGGCGTGTCCAACGGCGCGCTGATGGCCCTGTACCTCGGCCAGCACCGCACCCAGGACCACGACAAGAACCTCGGCGTGATCCAGGATGCGATCGACTTCTCCAACGCAGTCATCCCGATCTTCCAGCTGCGGTTGTGGAAGCTGCTGCGCTTCGCCACCGGGTGGCTCCCCCTGCACGGAAGCTGCACCTACGCCAAGACCCTGGCCAAGTACCTCGACGACACGCCGCTGAGCCAGGTGAGCAGCAACGTCCTCGCGCTCTCGTTCGGCGTGAAGGACTGGAAGCCCCACATCTTCACCAACATGGAGCCCCCGAGCCCCCCGAGCCCCCCGAGCCCCGTGTACCACGGCGACGTCTCGATCGTAGAGGCCGCGATGGCCTCGAGCGCGGCCCCCCTGGCCCTCCCGCTCAACCGCGAGGAGACGCCCCTGGGCGACCGCATCCTGGTCGACGGCTCCCTCGCCGCCACCAACCCCACCCTCGTCGCCATCGCGCACACCGCCGACTGGCTGCACGGCGGCAATGGCGGGACGCCGATTCCCGAAGAACTCGAGCAGCTGCGCGTGATGTCCCTCGGGGCGAGCTTCTCGCAGCAGGCACGCCAGCGCATCGTCGACGGCTTCGTGCCCAAGTGCCTCGCCTTCCGCGACCTGAGCTGGGGCTGGATCCAGTGGCTGCCCCTGCGCCCCCTGCTGCTCGCGCAGATGCTCTACCAGGGGCAGATCGACACCGTCGACTACGAGTGCCGCATGCTCCTGCCGCTGCAGCAGTACCTCCGCGTCAACCCGGCCATGAACCAGATCAAGAGCTTCCTCGGGCTTCTGCTGCTGCCCGAGCGCTGTCTCATCAAGGAGCTCGACAAGCAGGCCGACGAGATCTGGAGCGACCCGACCTTCCGAGGTGGGGTCGTCACGTGGCTGGAGAGCGCCTGGAGCTGAGCCCCGTCAGCGCACCGGGATGCGGATGACCATCTCGGTGTAGCTGCCCTCCTCGGTCTCCACGGTCAGGGTGCCCGCGTGGCCCTGCACGATCACGTCGTGGCTGATCGACAGCCCCAGGCCGGTGCCCTCGGTCTTGGTGGTGAAGAAGGGGTTGAAGATCTTGTCGCGGACCGCCGCCGGCACCCCCTCGCCGTTGTCCCGGATGCGCACCTCCACGCGGTCGCCCCCCAGGTCGCGGGTGGACACGCTCACCTCGGGCGAGGGGCCGCCGTGGGCCTGCGCCCGCGCGTGCGTGGCGTGGACCCCGTTGTTGACGAGGTTGAGCACCACCCGCCCGATCTCGCTGCGCACCACGTGGACGGGCGGCAGCGGCTGTAGATCGAAGGAGAGCCCCACGTCCATCGGCGTGGCGCGGGTGCGCATGCCCTCGACGGCCAGGCGGGCGTACTCGCTGACCAGCGCGTTGAGGTCCACGTCGACCCGCTCGGTGCTGCCCGGCCGAGCGTGCTCGAGCATGGCCGAGACGATGTTGTTGGCCCGCTCGCCGTGCTCGACGATCTTGCCCAGGTCGAAGCCGATGTCGTCGAGGTGCTCGCGCACCAGCTCCCGCCGCTCGGCCGGCAGCACGTCGCCCACCGCCGCGATCTCGGTGCGCAGCTCGGTGGTCGCCTCCCGGGCGAAGCCGGCGAAGTTGATCACGAAGTTGAGCGGGTTGCGGATCTCGTGGGCGATGCCCGAGGTGAGCGCACCCAGCGAGGCCAGCTTCTCCTGGAGCACCAGCTGCTTCTGGGTCTCGCGCAGGCGGTCGAGGGCCTGGCTGAGCTCCGAGTTGCGCAGGCGGAGCTCGCGGGTGCGGTCGCGCACCCGGTTCTCCAGCGTGTCGTACAGGTGCGCGTTCTCCAGCGAGATGGCCGACTGCGCCGCGAGCAGGTCGAGCACGCGACAGCGCTCGGGGGTGAAGGCATCCGCGACCAGGCGGTTCTCCAGGTAGAGGATGCCCACCGCGACCTTCTGCTTGTGGATGGGCATGCAGAGCACCGAGCGCAGCCCCGCCTCCACCACCTCGGGATCGTGGGCAAAGGGCCCCGTGCGCGAGGCATCGCCGAGCACCAGGGTCTCGCCCAGCCGCTCCACGTAGCGGATGATGGTCGCGGCGGCGCCCACCTGATCCTTGACGCTGCCCGGGTGGATCACCGGGGCCGAGCCGGCGCCCGCATCGGCCTCGACCACCAGCGGGTGGTCGCCCAGCAGCAGCAGCATGCCCCGCTGCGCCCCCGCGTTCTCGAGCATGGTGGTCATCAGGCGGCGCAGCAGGTTCTCCAGCACGATCTCGCCGGAGATGGCCTGCGACGCCTTGGTGACCGTGAGCACGTCGAGGGCGGTGGCCTCGGCCCGCGCGGGCGCGTCGCGGGCCGGCAGCAGCTCGGGGTAGCGCTCCTCCAGCCAGGCCACCCGAGCCCGCGCGCCCCACTGGGCCCACACCTCGCGGGCCTCCATCAGGTAGGCCCGCGCCAGGGTGGGCTTGCCCCGCGCGATGTGCAGGCGCGCGGCGATCTCGTTGGCCACCGCGCGCTCGAGCACGATGCCGCCCGCCACCGCGGCCTGGATCGCCTCGTCGTAGAGGTCGGCGGCGCGGTGCAGATCGCCGTCGAGCCGCGCCTCCTCGCCGGCGATGAGCCGCGCGCGGTGCAGGAAGTTCTCCGGGCAGACCTCGGCCAGCACCTCGGCCTGGGCGCGGTCCTCGGCGATGGTGCTGCGCCACTGCTCCTGCTCCTGCGCCGAGGCGTCGGGCCACGCCGCGGCGTAGACCAGCACCCGGTAGAAGCGAAACGCCGCCGATTCCACGTGCACCCCCAGCGTGGGCAGCATCGGCGCCGCGCGGCCTAGGTACTCGAGCGCCGCGGGCAGCTCGCCCACCAGGTAGGCGTGCTGCATGGCGTGGCTGAACGCCGTGGCCATGCCCTGCGGGTTGGTGGTGCTCGCGAGGAGGTAGCCCTCGTCGTACCAGGGCGGGTCGGCGGGCAGCTTGCCGTCGCGGAGCAGGGTGAGGCTGCGCGCGTGCAGGGCGATTCCCATGCACGCCTCGGTCTCGTGGCGCCGCATGAGGAAGTCGATGCGGCTCACCGCCCGCTCGATGAGCTGATCGAGCGGCTCCCCGGCGAAGATCGCCACCGCGGTGCGCGAGATGGTGATGTAGCCCGCGTAGCCGATCATGCCGGACTCGAGCGCCTCGTTGTACGCACGGTCGAGCAGCGGCAGGCATTCGGCGCTGGGGAACAGCCACGGGCGGATGAAGCCGGCGTTGATGTTGAGGTTGAGGGCCCGGGTCGAGCGCGCGTCGTAGCGCTCGGTGAGGGCCATCGACACGTCCCCGAAGGCCCGCGCCGAGGCGAAGTCCCCCTGCGCCGCCGCCATGGTGCCGAACGCCGCGAAGGCCGAGGCCGAGCCCGCGGTGGGGCCGTGGGTGAAGGTCTCGCGGATCGACGCTGGCACCACCCACGCGAGCAGGTCGATGCGCGCCGGGCCCACCAGCACGATGATGTGCGAGTACAGGCGCAGCCGCGCCGCGTGGTCCGGGTCGGTGCCCTCGGGCATGTCGAGCACCGTGGGCAGCGGGCGCTGGGCGAGCAGCCCGAACAACGCCCCCAGCTCGGCCGCGCTCGCCTCGGCCAGCGCCTCGTCGGGGGGAATCTCCACGCCGTAGAGGCGGATCGCGGCCCGGGTCTCGTCGGCCACCGCGTCGAAGTGGCCGTGCTTGAGGTGCACGATCGCCTTGAGCGCGTGCACCTCGTCGCGGTCCTGGTTGGAGCGCGCCCGCTCGGCCAGCTCGGCCAGCTCGGCCAGCAGGTCCTCCTGCTGCGCCAGCACGAAGCGACACTCGGCCCGCCGCAGCAGCAGCGGGAACGCGAGCTCGTAGGCTCCGTCCCAGGGATCGGGGGGCAGCAGCTCGATGCCGTGATCGAGGTAGCGCAGCGCCGCCGCGTGAGCGTTGGCCGCCAGCGCCCGCCGACCGGCGGCGAGGTTGAGCTCGGCCAGCTCCCGTCGCTCGGCCGGCTCCACCACCCGCGCCACGGCCAGATCGAGGTGGTTGACGATGTCGAAGATCCGCGCGTCCTGCTCGTCGGCGGGGACCGAGGCCTTGAGCATCCGCCCGATCCGAAGGTGCGTGCCCACCCGCTCGTCGTCCGACAACAGCGAGGCGGTCACCTCCAGCACCCGGTCGTGGAGGAACTCGTAGGTCACCCGCGTGTCGGCGAGCGGGCCCTCGCCCTCGCCCACGTACTTGTAGGCGTCGCCCACCGGGCGGATGAGGCCGAGCTCCACCGCCCGCCACAGGTCGGCGTTGGTCTGCACCAGCGGCTGCCCCGTCAGCTCCGCGAGCTCCTGCAGGTCGAAGACGCTGCCGAAGCAGGTGGCGAGCTGCAGCGCCCGCTGGGTGGCCGGGGGCAGGCGCCCGATCTTCTCGGCGAGCAGCCGCGCCACGTTCTCGCTCACCGGGGCGGCCCGGATGCGCTCGACGTCCCAGCGCCAGCGACCCGCCTCGGCGTCGAAGGTGATGAGCCCGTGGTCGTTGAGCGACAGCAGCAGCTGCCCCACCAGGAACGGGTTGCCCTCGGTGCGCTGGGAGACCAGCGCGCCCAGCTCCCGCACCGCAGGCGAGCCGGGCTCGGCCGCCACCGCGTCGGCCACGAAGCACTCCACGTCGGCCGTGCCCAGCGGGCGCAGCACCACCGCGTCGATGCGGGCGCCCCCGGCCCGCAGGGCCTCGATGGCCACCGCCAGCGGGTGCATGGTGGACACCTCGTTGTCGCGGTAGGCCCCCACCAGCAGCAGGTTCTGCGCGCTCAGGCTCTCCACCAGGAAGCGGAGCAGCTCGATCGACGCGACGTCGGCGTTCTGTAGATCATCGAGGAACAGGACCACCGGGTGGTCGGGCTGCGCGAGCACCTCGATGAGGCCGCTGAAGACCAGGCGGAAGCGGTTCTGGGACTCGGTGGGGCCGACCGCGGGCACCGGCGGCTGCGGGCCCACGATGAGCGCGAGCTCGGGGATCACGTCGACGAGCACGCGACCGTTGGGGCCGAAGGCGGCGAGCAGGCGCTCGCGCCAGTGCGCCACCCGCTCGTCGCTCTCGCCCAGGATCTGCCGGCAGATGCCCCGCAGCGCCTCGATGAGCCCGCTGTACGGGCTGGAGCTGAGCTGCTGGTACTTGCCGGCCGAGTAGTAGCCGCGGCGCTCGACCACCGGCTTGTGCACCGCGCTGACCAGCGTCGACTTGCCGATGCCGGAGTGGCCAGTGATGAGCAGCAGGGTGGTCATGCCCCCCGCGGCGCGCTGGAACGACTCCACGATCGACGCGCGCTCGGCATCGCGGCCGTAGATCTTCTGCGGGATCTGGAAGCGCCCCGAGAGGTCGCTGCGGCCCGGCTCGAAGCCGACGAGGGACCGCCCCTCGCGCAGCGCCGCAAGCTGCTCGCGCAGATCGGCCACCACCCCGTAGGCGCTCTGGTAGCGCTCCTCGGCGTTCTTGGCCAGCAGCTTCATCACCACGTCGGAGGCCGCGCGCGGCACCGTGCCGAGCACCACGTGGGGGGCCTGCGGCACCAGGGCGATGTGGCCGTGCACCAGCGCCATGGGGTCGTTGCCCTCGAAGGGGAGCCGACCGGTGAGCATCTCGTAGAGCACCACGCCCAGGGAGTAGAGGTCGCTGCGGTAGTCGACGTCGCGGTTCATCCGCCCCGTCATCTCCGGCGACAGGTAGGCGGCCTTGCCCCCGAGCTCGCCCACCCCGAGCACGCGCGGGCTCTCCCGTCCCACGCGCGACGCGAGGGCGAAGTTGGAGAGCTTCACCTCGCCGGTGCGTCGGTTGACGTAGATGCTCGCCGGCTCGATGCTCTTGTGGATCAGGCCGCGGGCGTGCAGCTCCCCGATCGCGCGGGCGATCCCCGCCGCGATCTCCAGCGCCTCCTCCAGCGGGGGCTCGCCCTCGGCGAGGATGCTGGAGAGCGGCCGCCCCCCGAAGTCCTCCATCACCAGCACGGTGCGCGCGCCGTGCGACTCGATGCCGATGGCCCGCATCACCACGGGGGTGTCGAGCCCCGCCCGCAGATCGACGTCGTAGCGCAGCCGCGCCTCGTCCTCGGAGGAGAGCTGGCCCTTGGGCAGCACGTGCAGGATCACGGGGCGATCGCCCTGCACCGCCCGCAGCAGCAGGGTGTCACCGTCGTCGGCGAAATGCTCTACATTGTAGAAACCCGTGAGCGTAACTCGGCTCATGATGGCTCGGCGAGGGGCGGCATCATATCAACTCGCTCCCCCACCGGGTGGCGAAGGTGGCCCCGTCGCGCGGCCGAACGCGCGGCCCAAGGAAGCGAGTCGATGACCACCACGCCCAGCCTGCGCAAGGTCGAGCGCATCGTGGCCGCGGCCATCCAGGCGCCGAGCGGGGACAACTGCCAGCCGTGGCGCTTCGACTGGGATGGCCGCACGCTCACCGTGCTCCACGATGCACAGCGGGCCGAGCACCCGCTCGACGCGGGACGGGTCGGCTCCGAGCTCGCGCTCGGATGCGTGCTCGAGAGCGTGGAGATCGCAGCCGATGCGGAGGGCCTCCAGGCCGAGGCGTCGCTCCACCTCGCCGAGCCGCGCAGCCCTGCCTGGGCCACGATCCGCTTCGAGCCCGGCGCGTCGGGACGCGCCCGACTCCTCCGCGCGCTCGGGCGCCGCACCACCGACCGACGCCTCTATCGCCCCGGATCGCTGGAGCACCCGGTCTTCGAGCGGCTCCGAGCGATTTCGCACACGCCGGAGCATCGCGTGCATGTGCTCGCTCCTCCCACCGACGAGCTGCTGGAGTTCCTCGTGGCGATGGATGCCTTCGTGCTGCGCACGCCCTCCGTGTACGAGGGCGCGGCCCGCTGGCTCCGCATCACGCAGCGAGAGGTGGAGGAGACCCGCGACGGCGTCTCGTGGCGCAACCTCGGCCTCGATCTCCCCGAGCTCCGAGCGCTTCGCTGGATGCGCGCGCCCTCGGCTCGCGCGCTGGCGCTGGCGCTGGGCGGGACCCGAGCGACCGCGTTCTGGCTGCGACGCCAGCTCGCCTCCTCGACCGCGCTGCTGCTCTTCACCTCCCGCCGCCCCCAGGGCGAGGGCGTGGTGGAGGTGGGACGCATGGCGATGACGGCCTGGCTGGAGCTGACCGAGGTCGACTATGGGGTGCAGCCGCTCAGCCTGCAGTCGGCGCTGATCCTCGCGGAGCACGAGGACACGCTGCCGCCCGACGCCGCGCCCGAGTTCCGCCCGTTGCTGCGACAGGGGCGTCGGCTTCTCGCGCAGCGGCTCGGGCTCGCCGACGACGAGCTGCCGGTGTGGATGCTCCGCACCGGGCCCTCCTCATCGCTCCCCGAGCACTGCCGAACGCTGCGCCTGCCCGTCGATGCCCGGCTGAGCACCTCAGCGTAGCCCGGCGATCAGCAGCAGCGGCGAGCCCGGGATCCGATCCACCACCACCTCGCGCAGCCCGGCGCCCGCGGCCAGGCTGCGGGCCTCGTCGAGGTCGAGGGACTGGCCGGCCACGAAGGTGCGGAAGTTGGCCAGCATCACCGGGCGCAGCACGGCCGGCGTGGGGAAGCGGGCCACGAAGGCCCGCGCGTCGTCGAAGCGGCAGCTCCGATCGACCTCGGTGACGCAGACCGGGGCGCCTGGCTTGCAGGCCCGCACCAGGGCCCGCAGCCCGCGGGCCCGGTCCGGCCAGTGCTTGATCGCGCCGCAGCTCAGCGCCCCGTCCACGCTGGCCTCGGGCGCGCCCAGGTGGTCCACGTCGCCCTCGCGGACGCTCACCGTGCCGAGCCCCCGGGTCGCCCGCTCGGCGCGGGCCCGCTGGGTGGCCGCCGGCTCCACCGCCTCGACCCGCAGGTCGGGCCGTCGCTCGGCCACCCAGGCCGTGATCCTCCCGCCGCCCGCCCCCACGTCGAGCACCCGGGCCCCCGGGGCCAGCCGCCGCAGGAAGCGGGCCTCGAGCTCGTCCACCTGCACGTCGCGGGCCGCGTCGGCGACGATGTTCTCGTAGGTCCACGCGTGGATCCACGAGTAGGGGGTGGTGATGTCGACGAGGGCTCGCAGGCTCATGGTTGGTCGTGCTCGTCCTGGGTCGCGCGCAGGCACGCGGCGATTCGTGCGGCCAGCGACACCACGTTGGGATGGCGCAGCATGGTCATGTGATCGCCCTGCACCCGGTGGACGTCCACGCCGCCCGCGGCCAGCATGCGCCAGCCCTGGGTGCGATCGCGTCCGCGCGCGCCCGCGATGTCGGTGGCCTTGAAGAGGGTGAGCTTGTACGGGTACGCGCGGGGCTCGTAGCTGAGCGTGAGGCGGCAGTGCAGCAGGTACAGCTCCGCCAGCGCCGACATGGCCGGCTGCCGCATCGCGAGCAGGCGCGAGTCGGAGGGCACGAAGCTGGCGATGGCGGAGCGGCCCACGAAGCGGCGCACCAACTCCACCCCGCGCGAGGCCAGCCCCTGGCCCGAGCCCGCCTTGCTCTCGTCCACCAGGTACAGGTAGTCCTGCAGCAGCGGGCGCAGGGCGCTGCGCGAGCCCGAGGCGATGAGCTTGGCCATCAGCCACAGCGAGGGCCGGTAGCCGTCGATCGGCGCGGGCTCGTCGAGCAGCGCCACGAGCCCCAGGTGCTCGCCCGCCTCGGCGAGCTGCACCGCCATCTCGTAGGCCACCAGCGCGCCGAACGAGAACCCGGCGAGGTGGTAGGGCCCGTGCGGCTGGACGGTGCGGATCGCATCGACGTAGTGGCGGGCCATGTCCTCCACCGTGAGATCGACGGGCGCCTGGCCATCGAGGCCCAGGGCCTGCAGCGCATAGAACGGCTGGTCCTTGCCCAGCGCGTGCGCCAGCTCGATGTAGACGAAGGTCGAGCCCGACGCGGGCGGGGCCACGAACAGCGGCGGCCGGGTCCCGCCCGGCTGGATGGGCACCAGCGGCGATGCGGCAGGATCGGCCTGTCCCGACAGGGCCTGGGCGAGGCGCTCCACCGTCGCCCCGCGGAACACCGCCTCGCGGGGCACCGGGCGGCCGAGCACCTGCCCCAGGCGCTCGCTGAGGCGCAGCATGATGAGCGAGTCGGCGCCCAGCTCGAAGAAGTCGTCCTGCACCCCGACCTGGTCCACGCCGATGAGCTCGGCCGAGATCGCCGCGATGCTCCGCTCGAGGGCGCTGCGCGGCGCGACGAAGGGGGTGGGCAGCGACGGGCGGTGGTGGCGGGAGGCCTGGACCCTCTCGACCGACGCGGGGCTCGGGCGGGCGGCCACCGGGCGCGACTCGGGCTCGGGCGCGAGCACGGGCTCGGCAGGCTCCAGGTCGAGCACCAGGCCGGCGCGCGCGGGCGGGCGGCGCAGGGCCGAGGCCAGCGCAGGGCCCGAGGCCAGCGCCGCAGACGAGACCACCGCGCTCGCCCAGCGGTGGCTGGTCGACGAGGCCGTGGCCTGGTCGACGAGACGACGCAGCGGTACCAGGGCAGGGCTGCCCGCGGGGCCGAGCAGCAGGCGGACCGAGGCACGGTCATCGAGCCCCCGCACGAGCGCGTCCCATCGACTCGACACGTGACCGAGCAGGCGCGGCCAGGCCTCGGGCTCGAGCGCGAGCAGGGTCTGGAGCTCACGCGGGGCCAGGGCGCTCGGCTCCACCACCACGCCGTCGAAGGGCCCTGGGGGGAGCTCGCCCTCGTCGAGCAGGATGACGCCACGCGACCGGAGCTGCTGCATGCGGGCCCCGGCGTGGCGCTCGGAGCCGGGGCCCGCCGCCGTCCGAGCCCAGAGCATGCCGTGATCGTCGGAGGCCCTCGCCCGCGGCTCGCGGGGGAAGGTGACCACGCGGTCGAAGCCGGCGCGCTCCAGTGCCCGCTCCCAGGCATCGAGCTCGAGCAGCGGCGAGTCGTGGCGGAGCTCGTCGTCGAAGCACCACCAGCCCTCGGCCAGCCCCCAGGTGAGCAGGTCCCAGCGATACGTACGCACCACCTCGACCACACCGAGGACCCCGTCGGGGGCCAGCAGCGTGCGCAGCTCGTCGAGCACGAAGGGCACCGAGGGAGCCGCATGGATCACGTTGTAGGCGATGATCAGATCGTAGGAGCCCGGGGCCTGTCCCTGCGCGGCGGCGGGGCGCGACAGGTCGAGCAGCTCGGCGCGGAAGCCCCGGGACAGGCCGCGGCGGGCCGCCTCGCGGCGTGCATCGTCGACGAAGGTCTTGCCCAGATCGGTGAAGCAGTAGTCCACCTCGGCGTCGCGGAGCACCGACAACAGCGGCCAGGTGAGCAGGCCCTGGCCGCCGCCCACCTCGAGGATGCGGGTGGGGCGGCCCCGTCGAGCCGCCACGCGGGCGCGCACCGCCTCGCGCAGCAGCAGGATGTTGCGCCGCTCGCTGCGGTACTCGGCCGTGCGCCGCTCACAGCCCTCCACCAGGCTCGCGCTGCCGCCCGGGTAGAGCACGCCGATCGCCTCGATGCGCCCGGTGAGCGCCTCGGGGTAGCTGCGCGCGCAGTGGAGCACCAGGTCCACGATGCCCGCGAAGCGGGGGTGCGCCTCGATCAGCGCGCGACCCAGCACCTCGGGCGAGGGCTGCGTGGTGGCATCGCGGAGCAGGCGGAGGCGACGGCCGTCGGCCACCGCGAGGCCGTCCTCCACCAGGGTATCGAGGAAGGCATCGAAGAGGCGGTGGAGGCCCGGCACCACCCCGATCCGCTGGCGGAGCTCGTCGCGGTCGTGCTCGGCCCCGGCGCACAGCTCCACGCCCACCTCGCCCAGGAAGCGCACCACCGCCGCGCTACAGAGCGCATCGAGACCCTCGCGCAGGCCCGGGTGGCTCTCGAGCGGACGCACGCCGAGCGCGAGCCGGAGCGCCGCGTCGGCGGAGGCGAGGCGCTCGTCCTCGCTCGGGTCCTCGCTCGCGCCGCGGCCCCCGGACGCAGGTGATTCCCCGGAGCGCGGCGAGAGGCTCGGACGCGGCAAGAGGGTGACCTGGGCCCCGTCGCTGGCCAGGGCCTCGGCCGCGGCGAGCCCGATCCCGTCGCGGCCATCGACCACCAGCCAGCGGGCACTCGCCGGCAGCGGTCGGGGGGCGGGCTCGCCTCGAGGCGGCGTGGAGATGCTGGTCGGCTCCGAGGGCCGCAGCCGCTCGCCCTCGCGCCAGGCGATCACGGACGCGGGCTCGGAGGACAGCGCCTCGAGCACGACGCGCTCCACCAGCTCGTCGTCCGCGTCGCCGCCCACGTCGACGATCCGGGCGTCGAGATCGGGCAGCTCGGCCCGGGCCGCCTCCACGATCCCGACCAGCGCGGCGTGCATGGGGGCCGCGGGCTCGTCGGCGATGCCGAGGGCCTCGCGGGTGGCCACCACCAGCCGCAGCGCTCGACGGAAGCAACGCCGAGCGAGCGCGCGCAGCAGGGTCGCGACCGACACGAGCTCGCCCTCGACCGGGAGGTGGACGATGCCGGTGATCTCCCGATCGTCGCTGCGGAGGCGGTCGAGGAGCTCGTCGAGCGCTCCGACGTCGAGCGAGCCCGCCGCTCCCGGCTCGAGCCGCTCCGCGCCCGCGCGGACCAGCTCGGCCCGCACCGCGTCGGCCGAGGGACCCTCGCCGAGCACGAGCCAGAGCCCCCGCGTGCTCGCCTTGGGCGGCGCCGGTCGGGGCTCCCAGCGCGTCGCCTGCCAGCGCAAGGAAGGCGGCGCAACGGCGTGCCGTCGCGTGCCCGGAGCCTCGACCCAGCAGCGCTGGCGCTGGAACGGATAGCTGGGCAGCGCCACCCGACGCGGCTGCTCACCCGCATGCGCCCCGCTCCAGTCGAGCGACACGCCCGCGACCCACAGCCGAGCCATCGCCTCCGCGAGCCCCTCCGCCCCCGCGGGGTTGCCGGGCGGCGGCATGCTGGCCACCACCCGCCCCGCCGAGCCCTCGTGCGCGAGCGCCAGCGTGGACAGCACGCGACCCGGGCCCACCTCGAGCAGGCGACGCCCGGGATCGCCGAGCAGCTCGGCCACCGCGGGCCCGAAGCGCACGGGGAGCCTCGCCTGCTGGGCCCAGTACGCGGGGTCGGTCGCCTCCACGTCGGTCATCCACGTGCCGGTGACGTTCGACAGCAGCGGGATCCTCGGCGCCGCTCGGGGCACGCGCTCGACCTCGGCCGCGAAGGCCTCGAGGATCGGATCGAGCGCAGCAGTGTGGAAGGCATGGGTCACGTGCAGCCGCGAGGCCCCGAGCCCGCGGGCGGCGAGGCGTCGCTCCAGCGCCTCGATGGCCGCCCCCTCGCCCGCCACCACGCAGCCGCGCGGGCCGTTGTCGGCCGCCAGCTCCACCCCCGAGCCCAGCCAGGGCTCGAGCCCCGCCGCCTCGAGATCCACCGCGAGCATGGCCCCGGGCCGCGTCGATCCCATCAGCCGCCCGCGCGCAGCGACCAGCGCGAGCGCATCCTCGTAGGCGAACACCCCGGCGAGGCACGCCGCCGTGATCTCGCCCAGGCTGTGCCCGAGCAGCGCCCGCGGACGCACGCCGACGGACATCCAAAGCGAGGCCAGCGCGTGCTCCACCACGAACAGCGCGGGCTGGGCCAGCTGCGTCCGCGCGAGCTGAGACCGGGCCCCCTCCTCGCGGCCTGGCGCCGGCATCAGCAGCTCGCGGAGGTCCACGCCGAGCAGGGGTCGCAACAGCTCGCAGCCGCGATCGATCTCGGCGCGATACCCCGGCTCCGTGCGGTAGAGCGCCGCGCCCATGCCCGGGTGCTGGGCGCCCTGCCCGGGCAGCAGGAACGCCACCGGCGGATCGCCGCCGCCCTCGACCACGCCAGCGACCACGGGGCGCTCGCGGAGCACCCGAGCGAGCGCGACCCCCTCGCGGCTCACCCACGCGCGACGGTGCGAGAGCTCGCGACGCCCGAGCTGCAGCGTGACGCTCACGTCCCCTGGCTCGAGCTCGGGATGCCGCTCGAGGTGCGCGGCGAGGCCCTCGCTCGCCTGCTCGAGCGCCGCCTCGCCGTGGGCCGACAGCACCAGCACCCGCGGCTTGGGTGGGGCCGCGCCCCGGACCGCCGGCGGGGGCGGCTGCTCGATCACCACGTGCGCGTTGGTCCCCCCGAAGCCGAACGCGCTCACCCCTGCGCGCCGCGGGCCCTCGTGGTGGGCCCAGGGCATCGGCGCCGCGTTGACGAAGAACGGGCCGCGCTCGGGGTCGAGCTCGGGGCTCGGCGTGGCCGCGTGCAGCGTGGGCGGGATCCGGCCGTGCTCCACGGCGAGCGCCGCCTTGATCAGCCCCGCGACGCCGGCCGCCGTGTTGAGGTGCCCGAGGTTGCTCTTGATCGATCCCAGCGCGCAGGTGCCATTGCGCTCCGTGCCCGCGCGGAACACCTGGGTGAGCGCCGAGACCTCGATGGCGTCGCCCAGCGTGGTCCCGGTGCCGTGGGCCTCGATGAAGCCGATGTCCGCGGGCGAGACCCCAGCCCGCGCCTGGGCCTCGGCGATCACGGCCGCCTGCCCGTCGGAGCTCGGGGCCGTGTACCCCACCTTGCGCGCGCCGTCGTTGTTGATCGCGGTGCCCAGGACCACGGCGTGGATGCGGTCGCCGTCGGTCAGCGCTCGGTCGAGGCGCTTGAGCATCACCACCCCCGCGCCGTCGCCCCCCACGGTGCCCGCGGCATCGGCCGCGAACGCCCGGCAGTGACCATCGGGAGACAGGATGTGGCCGTCCTGGTGGAGGTAGCCGTGGTGCAGCGGGAAGCCGATGCTCACCCCGCCGGCGAGCGCCGCATCGCAGCGCCCCGCCAGGATCTCCTCGCACGCGAGGTGGACGGCGACCAGCGAGGTGGAGCAGGCCGACTGCACCGTGATCGCCGGCCCGCGCAGGTCGAGCTTGTAGGCCACGCGCGGGCTGAGGTGATCCTTGTCGTTGCCGATGGTGGTCGCGATGCCGCCCAGGGCGTCGTGGGCATCGGGAGCCGCGGCGAGGTGGTAGAGCAGGTAGCCATCCAGGCCCGCGCCCGCGAACACCCCGATGCGCCCCGGGTAGCGCCCGGGATCGCAGGCGGCGTCGTCCAGGGCCTCCCAGGCGCACTCGAGGAACAGGCGGTGCTGCGGATCGGTGAGCGCCGCGTCGCGCGGGCTCAGGCCGAAGAGCTCCGCGTCGAAGCCGGCCACGTCGTCGAGCACCGCGCGGGCGGGCACGTACCGGGGATCACGGCGCACCGCCTCGGGCACGCCGGCCGCGGCCAGCTCCTCGTCGGAGAAGAAGCGCACCGACTCCACCCCCGCCGTCAGGCCCTCCCACAGCGCGTCGATGGTGGGCGCGCCGGGCAGGCGGCAGGCCATGCCCACGATCGCCACCGCCCGCTCCCGGGTCGGCTCGAGCGCGGTGGGAGCCGGTGCCGCGCCGGGCTCGGGCTCGTCGGAGAGCCAGGCGGCCAGGGCCGCCACGGTCGGCCGCCGGAACAGCTCGAGGATCGGCACCTCGCGACCGAACGCCCGCTCCAGCCGAGCCCGCACCCGGGCCAGCAACAGCGAGTGGCCCCCCAGATCGAAGAAGTTGTCGCGAGCGCCCACCCGATCGCGCTGCAGCAGCTCGCACCAGATCGCGGCCACGGTCTGCTCGGCGCGGCCCCGCGGAGCGGCCCGCATGCCGTCGGCCGCCGAGGGGCTGGCCGCGGGCAGCGGGACCACGCGGGCCTCCACCGGGGTGCCGAAGCGATCGCGGAGCGGCGGCGGGGTGGGCTCGGGCTCGCCGGCGATCTCCAGGGCGCGCAGCGGCGTCGCGTCGCCGCAGCGTCGCCGCAGATCGAGCTCGGCGGGATCGATGCCGATGATCAGATCGTCCAGCGCATGGAGGGCGACGAGCAGCGACGCGATGCCCCGTGCCGGCGTGAGCCGCTCGGCCCCGGGTCGGCCGGGCGCGGGGCGGTCGCGGCTCATCCCCGTGTCCTCCCAGCGATGCCAGGCCACGCACCAGGTCGCGACCCTGCCCGCGCGCCGTCGGGCGTGGGCGCGAGCCTCCATGAAGCGACAGGCGGCCGCATAGGCCCCCGCGCCGTAGGAGCCGAGCACGCTCGCCGTCGACGAGAACAGCACCAGCGCCGCCGCGGGTCGCTCGGACAGCACGCGCTCGAGCACGAGCGTGCCCTCCACCTTGGCGAGGAGAGCTGCCCTGAGGTGCTCATGCTCCTCCTCGAGCAGCGGTCGCTCGTCGAGCACGCCCGCGAGGTGCAGGGCCCCATCGAGCGTCCCCCACGTGGTCTCGGCCTCGGCCACCGCCCGGCGGAGCGCCGGCTCGTCGGCCACGTCGAGCGGAACGAAGCGCAGCTCCCCGCCCTTCTGGGCCGCCAGCGAGGACAGGGTCGCGAGTCGGGTCGCCCGCTCGCCGCCCGAGAGCGTGCGGCCCACGAGCAGCAGCCTCGCCCGTCGCTCGCTCAGCAGGTACCGGGCCACCTCGAAGGCCACGCCTCCGAGCCCGCCGGTCACCAGCCAGGTGCTCCCGTCGCGCAGCGGGCTGGTCCGCCGCGGCGTGGGCACGACCGGAGCGAGGCCGAGGACCCAGCGCTGCTCCTCGCGCCAGGCGATCTCGCGCTCCCGCGCCGCCGCCCGCAGCTCGCTCAGCACCACGGCCGCCGCCGCCTCGGCACCGAGCGGCGGCAGGTCGAGGTGACGCAGGTCGAGCTCGGGCTGCTCGCGGGCGAGGCTCTCCACCACCCCGGCGAGCAGGGCCCGCTCCGCCCGCACCGGCTCGCTCTCGTGCACCGCCTGGGCATGGCTGGCGACGATCTGCAGGCGCACGGGGGCCCGCGGCTCCAGGCTCGCCTGGCGATGGGCCACGAGCGCTCGCACCAGGAGCACGAGCTCGAGCAGCGACTCCTCCGGCTCGGCCGTCGGCCCGTCGGTCCCCCACCCCGCCGCGTGCACCACCGAGGTGATCGGGCCGGTCTGCGCCGCGGCGGCGAGCAGCTCGTCGTAGCGCGAAGGCGCGAGCGGAGCGCCCGGCGCCACGCAGACGCAGCCGGCCGCCGACAGGCGCTCGGCCAGCGCGACCGGAGCGAAGAGCACCAGGGTCACGCCGTGCTCCGGCCGCGTCGCCTGGATCTCGCTGCGCCGCCAGACCCGTCGATGGAACCAGGCCGGCAGGGTGCGGGCTCCCTCCGCCGCGAGATCGGCCCGGCGGATCGCCGCCCGGAGCCCGCCGCTCTCGAAGCGCCGGCGCAGGGCGGCGCGCTTGAGCTTGCCGCTGGTGGTCCGCTCGATCTCCCTCCGCTCCACCGCCACCACGTGCAGCGGCGCCACGCCCAGCCGCTCGGTCACCCGCGCGCGGGCCCGCGAGACCGTCGCGTCGGGGTCGGCCTCGGCCTGCGGCACCACGCACACCAGCAGCTCCTCGCTCCCGGTCTCGGGATCGGTGACGGCACACGCCGCGGCCAGCTCCACGCCGTCCACGGCCCCCGCCACCTCGTCGACCTCGTGGCAGTAGAGCTTGGCGCCGCGCACCACCACGGTCTCCTTGGCGCGTCCCGTGATCGTCAGGCGACCGTCGAGCAGGAACGCCAGGTCGCCCGAGTCGAGCCATCCGTCCGCGGTGAGCACCGCCGCGTTGGCCTCGGGATCGTCGAGGTAGCCCGGCATCACCACGCCGCCGCGGATCTGCAGCCGACCGACGGTCGCCTCGGGCACCACGCGGCCGTCCTCGTCGACGATGCGCAGCTCCACCCCGGGCACCGGCCGGCCCAGGCGCATGAACGAGACCACCTCGGGTCCCTCCGCGTCGACCCGCTCGATCGTCCCCTCGAGCGAGCGACGGAGCACGTGCTGGATGCCGTCGACTGGATCGAAGGCATCCTCGAAGGTCACCACGCTGGCCACCTCGGCCATGCCGAAGCCCGGCTGCATCGCGCGCGGATCGAAGCCGAACGCGGCGGTGCGGCGCAGGAACTCCCGCGTGACCGAGGGCATCGCCTGCTCGGCGCCGTTGGCCACCCGCCGGATCGACGAGAGGTCCCAGCGCCGCTGCGGCGCGCGCTCCATGGCGTCGAGCAGCAGCCGGTAGCCGAAGTTGGGCGACAGCGCGTGCGTCACCCGGTGGGCCTCCATCAGGTCGAGCAGCCGCAGCGGCTCGGCCAGCACCAGCTCGGTGCGCACGTGGATCTGTCGGCAGCCGAGGACCACGCCCTTCACGTGGCACATCAGCAGCTCGGCCACGTGATCGGGAGGGAGCCACGAGAGGCTCAGGTCGTCCGGGCCGTAGCCCACGTGACGGGCGAGCGCATGCACGTGCCGCACGACGGCCCGGTGGGTCTCCGGGATGCAGCGAGCCGCCCCCACGCTCCCCGAGCTGAGCTGGATGAACGCCGGGCTCGAGGGATCGGGGAGGTGGACCGGCACGTCGCCGCCGGCCCGGAGCTCCTCGAGGCAGAGCACCCGCACGCCCTCCGAGGCCACCCACTCGCTCAGCGGCGCGAGCACCCGGCGGCTGGTCACGACCACGGGGCGGCCGAGACGACGCAGGGTGTGCCGGAGCTTCTCCGCGCCGGCGTTGCCCGCCTCGTAGACGGGCGCGACGGCCACCGTGGTGGGGACGATCCCGCCCAGCACCGCCGCCCAGAAGGTGGTGTAGTGATCGCGCAGCCGGTCGAGCTGCAGCACCACGCGATCGCCGGGGCGCAGGCCCGCCGCGCTCAGCCCCCCGAGCACGACCCGGGCCTCGTGCAGGAGCGTGGCGTAGCTCTGGTGGGTCGCCCCGTCGGCCTCGACGTAGACGAGCTCGTGGTCGCCGTGGCGCTCCACGGTGCGCAGCAGCGCCTCGGGCAGGGTGGCCGGCGCATCCGCGGGGATCTCCAGGGGGCCGCCGTCCGCGATCGCAGGCGGTCGCGCCAGCTCGGCCCGCCGAGACGACGGCGACGCGCTCGCATGCCGGGGCTCGATCCTCGCCGCGCTCTCCGAGCCCGGGGCCTCGCCCGGCTCCGAGGGTGCGGGCAGCAGGTCGTAGAGGTGCAGCCGCGGCGGTCGATCGACGCGAGCGGCCACCCGTGCGGCCACGCGCTCGGTCCCCGCGCGTCGCAGGAGATCCGCCGCATGCTCGGCCAGCCCGTGGTCGACGACGGGAAGGCTCGCCAGCGCATGCTCGTCGATCCGCCCCGTCGCCGTGCGCGGCAGCGCGGCCACCGGGATCACATCGTCGATCCCGGCTGCGGCCGGGGGCCGCCACGCCACCGCCGAGGCCTCGCGGGCCAGCGCCACCGTGGCCACCCTCCGCCGCTCCCCCGTCGTCGACGGGCGCACGCGGATCACCGCATCGAGCACCGCCGGGTCGGCGAGCAGCGCGGCCACGTCGTCCGGCAACGCCTCGGGCTCCGGGAGCGGCTGGTCGGGGCTCGCCGCCACCCGCTCGAGCAGCGCCACGTAGCCCGCCACCAGGCGATCCACCGTCGCCGCGTCGAAGAGCTCCGTCGCATACAGGATCGAGCCCGCGAGCCCGTCCCCCTCGTCCCACAGCTGCACGGTCAGATCGAAGGGAGCGCTGCCCACGTCGAGGTCGTCGAGTCGGAAGCGAAGCCGCCCCGCGCTCGCCTCGGCGGGCGGCGACTGGAACGCGAACAGCACCTGGAACACGGGCTGATGGCTCGTGTCGCGCTCCGGCCCCAGCGCCGCGACCACCCGCTCGAAGGGCACCTCTTGGTGGCACCACGCGTCGGTCACCGAGCGACGGACGCGACCCACCAGCTCGCGGAAGTCGGCGACCGGGCCCAGCCGGATCCGCAGCGCGAGGGTGTTGGCGAGGAAGCCCACCACCTCGTCCAGCTCGCGGCGCCCCCGGTTCGCGACCGGCGTGCCCAGCACGACCTCCGGCGCGCCGGAGCGCCGCCCCAGCAGCCACGCGAAGCCGGCGATCAGCACGATGAAGGGCGTCGCCCCGGCCGCCCGCGCCAGCGCGCGCAGCTCGTCCGCCGTCGCGCTGGGGATCGCGATCGATCGCCGCGCGCCGCGATGGCTCGGCGTCGCCGGTCGCGGTCGATCCAGCGGCAGCGTGCTGCGGCGAGGCGCCCCGGCCAGCGCCCGCTGCCAGAAGGCCAGCGACGCGCCCAGCTCTCCCGACGCGAGCCGCCGGGCCTCCCACGCGGCCACGTCGGCCGGCTGGAGCAGAGGCGCCGGCAGCTCGACCCCGCCGTAGAGCGCCGCCATCTCGCGCACCAGCACCCCGATCGACCAGCCGTCCGCCACCAGGTGGTGCATGGTCAGCGCGAGCACGTGCTCCTCGGCGTCGAGGCGATAGAGGCACGGCCGCCACAGGGGCCCCGCCTCGAGATCGAAGGGCTCGGCCAGCCCGGCCCGGACCGCCGCCCGAAGCCGCGCCTCCCGGGTCTCGGCCGGCGCCCCCGACAGCTCGACGCGCTCCAGCTCGACGCGCGCCGGCTCGGCGATGCGCTGCTGCGGCACGCCGTCCACCGAGGGGAAGGTGGTGCGCAGCGCCTCGTGGCGGCGCACCAGCTCGTCGAGCACGCGCTCGAGGGCACGCACGGAGACCGGCCCGAACAGCCGCACCAACGCCGGCAGGCCGTAGGCGCGAGAGGCCGGATCGAGCTGGTGCAGGAACAGCAGCCGCTGCTGCGCCGCCGACAGCGGGAGCGCCCCGTCGCGCGGCGTCGGGGCGAGGGCCAGCGGGGATGGCCTTCCGCGAGCCGACGCCACCGCCTCCGCGAGCGCCCGCGCCGTGGGCCGAGCCATGAGCTCCGCCCAGCCCACCTCCACGCCGAGCTCGTCGCGCAGCCGCGCCAGCAGCCTCGCCGCGCGCAGCGAGTCACCGCCCAGATCGAAGAAGTCGTCGTCCGCCCCCACGCGATCGAGGCGCACGACCTCGGCCACCATCGCGGCCACGCTGCGCTCCAGCCCCTGCGCCGGCTCCACGAACGAGGTGGCCAGCGGCGGGCGAGCCCGCGGCGGATCGGGCAGCGCCCCCGCGTCGATCTTGCCGCTGCGCGTGCGCGGGAGCGTGGGCACCACCACGAACGCCGAGGGGATCATCGACTCGGGGAGCCGGCGCCGCAGCGTGCCTCGCCACGCCGAGGGCTCGGCCCGCGGCGCCACCACCCACGCCACCAGTCGGGCCTCCCCTCCTCCCCCGGGGACGCGCATGCCCACCGCCGCATCGCGAACGCCCGAGCAGCTCCGCAGCACGGCCTCGATCTCGCCCGGCTCCACCCGCACGCCGCGGACCTTGAGCTGATCGTCCACGCGCCCGAGCAGCTCGAGCTTGCCGTCGGGCCGCTGGCGTCCGAGGTCGCCCGTCCGATACAGCCGCTCCCCCGCTGCGCCCAGCGGATCGGGGATGAAGCGCGCCGCCGTCAGCCCCGGATCGCCCAGGTATCCCCGAGCCACCCCCGGGCCTCCGATCGCGATCTCGCCGGCCACCCCGTCCGCGACCGGAGCCCCCGCCGCGTCGAGGATCCGCACCACCGCGCCCGCGTGCGGTCGGCCGATCGGCGGGGTCGTGGTGGACCCGGTCGACTCGAAGGCCGTGGTGCTCACCGTCGTCTCGGTGGTGCCGTACACATTGAGCAGCCGTCGCCCGGGCCGACTCCAGCGCTCGATCAGATCGGGCCCGCAGGGCTCCCCGCCGGTGACCAGCACGCGCAGCGCCGGCAGCTCCACCTCGCCCAGCGAGCGCAGCGCGGACGGGGTGAGCATCAGGTGGGTGATCGCTCGCTCGCGGAGCACCTGCGCCAGCGGAGCCCCCGGGGCCAGCGAGGCCGCGCGCGCGAGGTGTAGTGTGCCTCCCGACGCCAGCGCCAGCGCCACCTCGGCCACCGACACGTCGAAGCCGATCGACGCGAGCTGGAGGATCTGGGCGTCCTCGTCCGCGTCGAAGAGCCCGGGCTGGGCCAGGGCCAGCCCGAGCAGGCTGCGGTGCTCCACCGTCACGCCCTTGGGTCGTCCCGTCGAGCCCGAGGTGTGGATCACATAGGCCGCGCGTCGTCCCGTCGCCCCGTGGGTCACCGCCTCGTCGCTCGCGCCGGGCTCGCTCGCGCCGGGCTCGACGTCGATCCGAATCGTCCGCATCGACCCGGGCAAGCGCCGCCCGCCGAGCTCGTCCACCACCACCCACGCGAGCGCGGCATCCTCCACGATGGTCTCGATGCGGAGGCGGGGCAGCGCGGGATCCAGCGGGACGTAGACGCCGCCGGCCCTCCAGATCGCCAGCATCCCCACCAGCAGCGCGAGGCTCCGCTCCATGCACAGCCCCACCGCCACCTCGGGCCCCACCCCGAGATCCTGGAGGCGCCGGGCCAGCGCCGTGACCCTCGCGTCGAGCGTGGCGTAGTCGATGCGGGCCCCGCCCTCCGCCTCGGCCGCGATCCGCCGAGGGTGGCGCTCGGCCTGCGCGCTCAGCAGGCCGGCGATCTGCTCTGGAGGCGTGCTCGGCTCACCGATCATCGAGCAGTTTCCGTCCCACGCTACGAGAAGACGAAGCCCAGCGCTGACCCCATCGGGGCGGCTCCTTGCGTGATCATGGCTTCCGCGCGCCGAGACTACGGGCCTTCCCCACGCATGTAAACCACCGCCCCTCCCGGTCGCGCTCGCCGGCCGCCCCAGCACGGGCTCCGAGCTCGCGGGGCTCGGGTCGGTGCAGCAGCGTGGCCTGCCGCCCCGCGCCATCGGGACCAAAGGCTCGCCGAGCCGCGCCCCCCTGCCAGGCCACGGACGACGGCGGAGCGCCCGAGCCCCACGCGCCCGAGCCCGGGCCGGAGCACGCCCACTCGCTGCCGCAGACGCGATACCGTGGGCGCATGTCGAGCCCACGCGGTCGGAGCTGGCGAGGCATCGGGCTGCTGCTGCTCGTGGGCTGCGGCAGGGAGCCGGCGCCCCTCGTGGTGCCCGACGAGCCCCTCGCCGCGCCCGCGGCCGAGCCCGCCCCCTCCGCGCCCACGTCGGCGTCGTCGGGTGCCGTCGTCGTGACCATCGACGACCTCGGAACCCTGGACATCGGCCGCGAGCCCCACGAGGTGAGCGAGGGGCTCGCCGAGCTGTGGTGTCGTCGGGGCGGCAGCACCTTCCGCCCGCCCTCCCGCGAGCCCGACGACCAGTGGCCCCCTCGACTCGACAGCTGCGACGACGCCGTCGGCCGGGTGTCGCTGCGCCGAGAGGGGGGAGGGATCGTCGCGACCACGCTCGAGCTCGACTCCGGCTCCTACGCCATCGAGGAGCAGGTGCTGCTGCTCCTGCAGTCCCCCGCGCACGCCGGCCTGTTCACGCTCGAGCACTCGTACGAGATGGAGGAGGTGGATCCCATGAGATTCGAGATCGTCGCCATGGAGCTGCGCGACGTGATGGGGACCGCGGAGCCCGAGCTCATCGTCGACATGCAGTGGACCGGCGGGGACAGCTTCGAGGCCGACCACTGCTACGCCCACGAGCACGACACCGGGACCCTCGTGGTCTGCACCGAGGCCGCCGACGGCTTTCGGTGCCTGGCCGTGGCCTACCGCGATCTGGTCCGCAACGCGCCCCGCACCGGCGCCCTCGACGACTGCGGGATGAGCGAGGAGGAGCTCGGAGACGGAGGGCTCGAGGGCCACTCGCAGCAGGTCGAGCTCCGCGACGGCGCGATGATCCTCGGCCCCAGCGACGAGCCGATCGACGAGCCCCGGGGGCCGCGATACTCCGGCGAGGTCTCGCTCGAGACGCTGCTCGACGAGGCGATGCTGGAGCCGCTCGCATCCGGGCCGCGGAGCTGATCCGCCGCTCCTCACCGCACGGAGCCGTCACGGCCTGCTACGCTGCCTGGGGGGCGGGCCCAGCATCCCGCGGCACGGGGCAGCCATGTCGACACGCGAGCCACCTTCTTCATCCAATGGCGACGAGACCTCGACCGAGGCGCCCTCGCTCCTGCCGCGGCGGGATTTCCTGGGTGTCGCGGCCGGTGCCGTGCTGAGCCTGAGCGGCTGCGTCGACGGGGACGACGCAGCGCCCGCGATGACCGACGGCACCGACGGCACGGGCGGAACCGGCGGCACGGACGACTCCACGGGCGAGCCGATGCCCGAGCCTCCCGACGCCGGAGAGCCCGGCGTGCCGTTCGACCCGGCCGCGATTCCCGAGTCCGTCGAGCTCTTCCCGCGCACCCCGATGGCCGGCGAGATGAAGCCGGCCTCGTTCATGATCGCGGGCTACGTCGAGACCGGCGAGGACGTCACCGTACGGGTGTGGCAGCCGGGCGCGGTCGAGGGCGAGGTGCACTTGCGCCTCGACGTGCTCGTCACCCCCGACGCCAACGGCTTCCTCAAGGTGGAGGTCGACGGCCTGCAGGGCGGCGAGTGGTACGACTACGGCCTGTTCGCGGGGGATGCCGACGCGGGCTTCTCCGCACGCAGCCTGCTCGGCCGGGCTCGCACCGCCCTGCCCGACGGCGTGGCCGAGCCCGTGCGCATCGCCATCGCCGCCTGCATCGGCCGTGGTCTCATCCTGCCCGAGTACATCGACCCCGACGATCCCCGGCCCGCCGCCCCGTGGGACACCATGCAGCGCGCGGCCGAGCACGACTACGACATCTTCATCCACCTCGGCGACCAGGGCTACTTCGACGACGTCTACGCCGCCGGGGGCAGCTACGAGCAGTACCTCGCCGCCTGGGGCGTGCTGCACGGCGGTGGCTACCGGGCCGTCTATCCTCGTAGTGGCCTCTACTGCACCTGGGACGACCACGAGGTCACCAACAACGGCACCGTCGATCCCTGGACCACCGATCCCACCGAGCTCGCGCGCATCGAGG
The DNA here is from genome assembly GCA_020633315.1 of Myxococcales bacterium. GTDB lineage: Bacteria > Myxococcota_A > Polyangia > Nannocystales > Nannocystaceae > Paraliomyxa. The sequence goes on along the minus strand of JACKDV010000002.1, from coordinate 238,720 downwards.
CCGCCCACCGTGCCTTCTTCACCGTGATTCCGATCGACGCCAGCGAGCCCGGTCTCGACCCCCTGTGGCGCAGCTTCCGTTGGGGCGACACCGTGGAGTTCATCGTGCTCGACTGCCGCTCCGAGCGACAGCCGCCCGAGAGCGGCGTGTACCTCGGCGAGGAGCAATTCGCCTTCCTCCTCGACCGCCTGCTGAGCAGCCCCTGTCGCTTCAAGTGCATCGTCAACTCGGTGCCCTTCAGCCGCTTCAACCTCCCCGAGGACGAGCCCCTCGCCAGCGCGCTGATCGACCCGAGGGATCGCTGGGAGGGCTACGTCACCCAGCGCGCCGAGCTACAGGCATTCGTCGACGAGCACGACCTGCGCGGGATCCTGTGGATCACCGGCGACGTGCACATGTGCTACGTGGGGCAGGTCGACGCGGACCCGACCACCGCGGGGGAATCGATGTGGGAGGTCTGCGTGACCTCGGGCAACATCAACCCGCTTGCCTCGCTGCTCTCGACCACGCAGTTTCCGTGGCGCTCGCAGGATCCGCACGTTCCGTTGATCACCTTCGATCCGGGGAACGATGTGGTGCTCGTGGAGCTCGTGGATACCGACGGGCGGATCGCCCACAGCCAGGAGCTCGTGCTGGGGTAGGAGCCTGGAGCGGCCCGAGCTCGGGATCCCGTGGGTGTCGCGATACCTGGCGCGGCCCGAGCTCGGGATCCCGTGGGTGTCGCGATACCTGGCGCGGCTCGAGCTCGGGATCCCGTGGGTGTCGCGATACCTGGCGTGGCTCGAGCTCGGGATCCCGTGGGTGTCGCGATACCTGGAGCGGCCCGAGCTCGGGACATCGTGGGTATCACAGCACCTCGCGCAGTCCGAAGCCGGGGCCCCGTGGGTATCGAGAAGCCCGCAGCGGGCGCGCTGGGCCGGCGACCGTGGCTCACGCCGCAGGCGGATCGCCGGTCTCCGAGTCGGCGACCGCCTCGGGAGCGTCGGCCTCGTGGGCGCCGTTGCCCCTCGAGGCGCTCGCCTGGGCGCGGTGGGTCTCGACGGGGCGCAGCACCGTGAGCACCTCCGCCAGCGACTCGGGGCGCTCCTCGTCGACGAGGGTGAGCACCGCGCTGCAGTAGCGGGAAATGGCGCGCTGTAGCTTGCCGCGCAGGTGGGACAGATCGGTGGAGCTGCGATCGTCACGCGACAGCCGGTCCTGCACCATGGCCTCGTACTGCGGCTGACAGGCGCGGAGCAGCACCAGCAACTGCGAGCCGAGCAGCGCGTCGATCCCCTCGGCCAGCCCGTCGTCGTCGATCACCTGCAGCAGCGCGGCCATCTTCTCGGATTGCTCGGAGTAGCTCTTGCGCGTGAAGGCCAGGCCCTCGGCCGCGAACAACCGGTCGAGCAGCCCCCGGGCCCGCGCCGCCTCGTCGGCAGCCGTACGCATCGCCGCCGCGACGGCGCTGCGCTTGCCGTGCTCTGCGACCACCCGCGCCAGCCCTGGGTGCACCGCGGCGGCCTTGGCCTCCAGCCCGTCGCGCAGCGCTCCCCACAGGGAATCCACGCAACCATCGATCGCACGATCGTCCGAGGTGTCGACCGGCTGCGACTCACGCTGACGAGTGGCCACTCCCTGCTGGGCCTCGGAGATCGCCCGGTCGAGGCTGGTCGCCGTGCGATCCACGGCCTCCGACGCATCCCGCGGCGCGAGCTCGGCCAGCGCGCGAGCCAGGGACAGGATGCTCCACACGTTGCCCCGAGGTGCGCGTTGGTAGGCAGCGGGATCGAAGGACTCGAAGGTGATGGACGGCATCGGAGAGGCAGCGTACGGGGTGACTCGGTCGTGGCCAGCACCAATGCGGGACGACGAGAGGGAGGGAGGGACCGAGTCGAGGACTGTGAGTGGTGGGCTCGCGTGCGTGGAGGATTGCGGTGTCGGGGAAGCGCTCGAATGAGGCGGGGGGCGTGGGGTGAGAGGAAGGGATTCCCGGGTCGGGGTGAGGCGGTTGGGGTCGGTCACCGTCGGCGACGAAGCTCCTCGAGGACTTCTTGCCAAGGGCGCCCACGGGGTCCGTCGCGCTCCAACCTTCGCACGCGGCGCTCTATCTCGGCGGCCCAGGCGGTCTCGACGTCATCGTCGGGCTCGCCTTCGAGACTTGCGAGCAGCTCGACGGCCAGCTCGGCCCGCTCCTCGACCGTGAGTAGGAGGGCTGACGCCAGCACGGCCTGGGCTCGTTCGGTCACCGGTCGAGCGTAGTGGTCACTGGCACGTCGACCAAGCCGCCGGCGACGGTCGAGAAGCCACAGAAGCAAGCACCTGGATGTCTCGCCACGGGAGGAGCCCCTCCCCTCGGGATGCAGCAGACAGGGCACACGCTCCCGGCGGGCACACACACGGGACGTAGGGGTCCGGGTTGTTTCGAGCCGCCTGGCTCGCGCCGGCTGGCCCCTACCGTCGGGGCGAGATACGCTCTCCCTATGTCCTCGGAGGCCCAGGATCTCCTCGAGCTGGCGAAGAAGCTCCCCCGCGAAGAGCGAGAGGCTCTCGCCGAGGCGATCTGGGACACGCTCGAGGACGAGCCGGCGTCGCTGTCGCCCGAGTGGACGACCGAGGTCAAGAGCCGCATCGCCCAGCTCGAGAGCGGTGAGGTGAAGGCCGTCCCGTGGAGCGAGGTGGAGGCCCGGATCCGCCGCACTCTCGAGCGGCAGGGGTGATGCACCAGCTCCCTTCCACCCCGAGGCGCTCCTCGAGCTGGATGAGGCCGTCGTGTGGCACGAGCGCGAACGGACCGGCTACGGCGCGGTGCTGTTCGAGGAGGTCACCCGACGGGTGGAGCAGGCGGCTCGACTCCCGCGGAGCGGCTCGCCGTTGATGGGGTTCGAGGCGCGGTACGACGTCCGCAAGTACGTGGTGCGGCGGTTCCGGTACGTGGTGATCACGGCGTTGGTGGACGGGGTGCTGACCGTGATCGCGGTGGCGCACACGAGCCGCGAGCCGGGCTACTGGCGCGCACGGTTGGTCTAAGTCCCGCATGCTTCCAACGAAGCCAAGACATCTCTCGCAGATGGTCTGCTTTGGGGTTCGGGTGCGGTCATACGACCGAGTAGGCTCGCTAGCACTACTGCGGCGGTTTTCGTCGCCGTCCACGGCCCACCCACGGGCAGCATGACGAGTCCTCCGCCGTGATCCCCCTGCGGCAAAACGGACATCGCGGTAGCCATCGCATCAAGACGATGGCCACCGCGATGCGGACCGTGGTCAGGGAGGTGGCGAAGTGCCGCTCAGGCCGCGCGGTGGAGCGGGTCGTCTGGCCACGCTTGGTCTGCTCGCGCTCGCGAGGGGGAAAAAGCTCGCGCCCGTTCGGCCGCGAGGAACGCAAAGCAGCACAGCACGACCGTCACGTGGTGGTGCCAGCCCTGGTACGACCGACCCTCGAAGTGGTCCAGGCCCAGCTCGCCCTTGAGGTCCTCGTAGGCGCGCTCGGTCCTCCAGCGCTCCTTGATGGCCCGCACCAGCTGCTTGCGCGACAGGTCTCGGGGCAGCGTCGCCAGGCTGTACTTGCTGGGCAGGTGCGAATCATCGGGCCACTCGATGACCAGCCACTGCTCTTGTCGCGGGTCGTCGCCGACCATCGGCTCGACGCGCACGATGCCGAACTTGGCGCTGAGCTTGCCGCGGGTGCCCTCCCGCCAGGTCACCGTGCGGATCTCGTTGGGGTCGAGCTCGAACGCGAGATCCTCGACCGTCTGTCGCGGTCCCACCTCGCGTCGTCGACCACGACCATGGACTCGCCTCACCATCGCGGTCTTGTGCACCGCGAGCGCGTACTCGAGGCCGCGCTCGTCGAGCCCATCGCGGAACTCCGACTTCTGCCCGTAGTCCGCATCGGCCAGCGTCACGCCGCGCGGCAGACCGGCCTCGATTGCAGCGTCGATCATGTCCAGCGCGATCTTCCACTTCGGGCGGTACTTCACGTCATTGGGGATCTTCGCGGCCCGACAGCGCTTGCGATCGTCGGCCCACGACCTGGGCAGGTACAGGTCCATGTCGACGGGCAGGTGTGCGTGCTCGGTCGCCAGCGTCAGGCTCACCGCGACCTGGCAGTTGGTGACCTTGCCCGCGCTGCCCGTGTACTGTCGCTGCACGCCCGGCGAGTGCTTGCCCTGCTTGAGAAAGCCCGTGTCGTCGATGATCCAGTGCCGAACGGGCCCGTGCATCTGCATCGGCAGCAGTGCGTAGCGAGCCATGTACTCACGCAGCGGCCGGTTGTCCCACTCCGATCGCGACAGGAACCGCAGCAGCTTGGTGTGCATGGCCTCGATCTCGTCGGGCGAGCCGCAGGCCCGGGCCGCGATGGGCTCGACGCTCTTGCGATCGCCGTCGCCGAACAGCCCGCACGCATACAGCGCAAAGCCCTCCCGTCGCCGCTTGTTCCCCAGCAGCGCTCCGATGTCGTCCACGTACGCCAACAGCCGTTTTTCGGCCTCTGGGTGCAGGGACGTGATCGTGGGCGGGACGGGCGGAAGGGCCGTGGCGGCGCTCATGATCCCCTTGGATCACACTTTCGCCCAGGCTCCAAATTTTGGTCGAAACAGCCGCAGTAGTGCTAGCAAGGAACTTCACGCTGTAAGCTGCTACTTTGCCTCAGGGAGTGATGCCCGTTCCGCACCTGCCTTTATAGGCAACGCTTTCTGTACGAGCTTTGGCCACTTCGCCCGCACATCTATCATGTTCGTCTGCGCTAGCTTCATTGTCTCGGCGAGACGGGCTAGCTTGTCCGATTGTGGAAGCGCTGCATCCATGAGGGTCTGATCCAGGATGTCCTTGTAGGCCATCATGTACCTGGCATAATCCTCGTAGCGTTCGGCGCTGTCCTTGCCAATGAAGATGGGCAACGCGGTGTCGAGGAGCAAGACCGTGCCCGCAATTACGGATATTGCTGTGAGGCCGACGTTGCCAAGTGCATCGGCGAAGAAAGGAATTAGTCCTATGAATACCATCATACTGGCAATGACATTTATGGCTCTCCTGACATGTTAGTGGACCTCAAATGGGCAGATTCGCGTCGGAGCCACGTGAATCCCTCCACAGCACAGGAAGAGCATGGCGATGAGCGCTCCGGCATCGTGGAAGCCAAAGGCCCTGCGGGTGATCACCCGAGCCTTGCCGTTGAGGCCCTCGACCCGGCCGTTGTTCAGCCGGGTCCGCACGTAGGCGAGGATCCCATCCCGGTGCTTGCGGATGGTGCGGGCCAGCTTGACGAAGGGCGTGAGCTTGGAGCGAGACGCCCATGCGAGCCACTCGTCGAGCTTGGCCGAGGCGACGTTGATCTGCTTGCGGTCGAGGACGGCGAGCAGGGTCTCCTTGAGCAGGTACGCTCGGTACAGCCGCCTGTTGGCTCGCTGCACCATCGTGACCTTGTCGAGCTCGAAGTCGTGGAGGTTCCAGGGGTTCTTCTGCAGTGCCCAGCGAGTATTCTTGAGCTCGGCCTTGTCCTCGGGGCTGGCGTTGCGGACCTCCTCGCGACGGACCTCATCCACAGCGTCGTGGGCCAGGCGCTGAACGTGGAACCGGTCGAAGACCATCTGGGCCTGCGGCGAGGCGTCGGTGACCGCCTTGATGTACGCGCCCGACATGTCGATCGTCACCGCTTCGAGCTTGGCGCAGCGCTCGGGTCCCAGGGCCTCGAAGAAGCCTTTGAGCGTCTCGGCGCTCTTGCCCTCGGCGGCCCACACGATCTCGCCGCGCTCGTGATCGACGACGACGGTGACGTACTGGTGGTGCCGTCGGTAGCTGAGCTCGTCGACCCCGATGAGCCGCAGGCCGTCGAGTTGGTCGCCGCGCTGCTCTCGATGCCGGCGGATGACCCGACGGATGATGCGCCCGACGGTCCTCCAGGCGATCCGCATCAGGCCCGTGACCGTGGTCCGATCGGTGCGCTGGGCCAGGTAGGCGACCTCGCGCTCGGCGGCGAAGGTGAAACCGCTACCGGCCTCGGCCCAGGGGACCTGCTCGACCTTGACCCCGCAGCGGGGACATCGAACACGCCGAATCACATAGCGCAGCTCGAGCTTGATGCCGGCCAGGTCCAGGTGTCGCCAGCGTCGCTGCCGACGGTCGTGGACACCGTGGACCTTGCGACCACAGTCGCCGCAGCGGGGGACCCTCCAGGTCGGCTTGACGTCGACCACGAGCCCCTCGTCCTCGAAGTCGAAGGCGGTCACGAGGGTGCTCTGGAGGGCAAGAAGGACTCGGAGTACACTTGTTGGGCGCATCGGGCAGGCGGTTGGTTTCGTTCGTTTGGCGACTGCGAGAGTAGCCCCTCCCGTGCGCGCTTCTGTGCGCCGCCAAACCTGCCCGTAGCGGCCGCCAGTACCCGCTACGCGGCCATATCCCTGGCCTCCTGATTCACGAAGATGTCAGGAGAGCCAAACTTGAGGAGGATCTCGGCCCGAACGGTGTCGGGATGCCGTGAGCTGGCGCGGCGGTAGCCCATCGTGTCCTCGACATGCGCAAAGACCGGCTCGACGGTCCCGATGCGGCGGCGATACCGAGCTCGGACATCGGGATGCCGGAATCGGGCTCGGGCTCGTTCGAGCGGTGGGTTGAGGACGATGGAGCGTGTGGCTCCCTTGGTGCATTGAAACTTGAGGTCGCAGCGAGAGCAGCCTCTGCCACGCCACTGTTCTTCGCCGGTCGGACGCGTGTACGGCCCCTCCATCTCACGGCCTGCCGGGCAGATCGGCTTGTACCCATCGACGATGACGAAGTGCTCCCGGCCGAGCATTCCGGTCTTCGGCGTCCGGTTGGGGGGTGGGTGCAATGACCGCTTCCAACCAGTCGGCGTTTTGTTCCGCATACAGCACGTCCTCCGAGGAGAAGAAACCTGCATCGAGTACGACGCTGAGCTTGTCGAGCACCAGACCATCGACCTGCCCGAGCACTTGCTTGGTTTTCTCGACGATCGGTTTGAGCTTGCCGTAGTCGTGACCCGAGGCGTCGATGAGTACTCCCACCACGAAGCGCACAGCGAGGCCCGAAGCCATCGCGGTAATGCGGTGGCCTGGCAGACTCGCACCATGCGGAAACTTCAGCAGGCCCGCCAACTCGTTGGTCAGCACGACGTTGGTGCGTTCTTCGTTTGCGCATCTGCGCAATGCAAGCTCGTGTTTCTCCCGCTTCTGCCGAGCACGGTGTTTTTCTTCGTCTGTGGCCGTTGACAGGTCCTGCGCCTTCAACTGGTCCAACCGCTCGCGGGACCGCGCCTCGGTCCGAACCTCCGCCGTGGATGCGTGTGCACGCAGCCGCAGGCTATCGGCGGCAAGATCTTCGATGTCGAGTAGCCCTCGGGCGTGAGCCAGTGCGGCTGTCTGAACGATCGCATCCTCGAAGAAATCCCCGTTCTCACGTCGGAACCTCTTGAGGGTCGTGTCGCTCGGAATGTGACCTCCACAAAGCCACTGAAGCGCAAGATCGGTCTTGCAACGACGTGCAAGCTTCGACGCGTGATGCTCCCCTTCCAGGCTCGCGTACAACCACAGGGCGAGTAGTCGACGAGGTGGAAATCCTCTTCGACCCAACGATGAGTACTTCTTCTCCAACTCGGACACGTCCAAGCTGGAAACCACCGACCAGACCTGACGAGCACGGTGCTCCTCGGGCACCACCATGTCTGGACACCCTCGGATCGCATCTAACTGCCTTTGCTGATCGAGCTTGAAGTGCGGCTCCGCATCGAGCCGTCGGCGGCGACCTTTGGTCAACGGAGCGGACGCGTCCAGAGCCATCGGCTCCAGCTGATCACGACCACACCCCGTTTGACCAGCTTATTTTGGCCGACCCTCTCAGCGCACCGGGACCTGGGTCAGCTCGTAGATCGACACCGTGCCGCTGATCTCGTTGGTCACCACCAGCAGCGGGTTGCCAGTGGGGCTCTCGACCGCCTCGATGAACAGCAGGCCCTCGGGTCCGAGGTCGTCGGCCGTGCCCATCGCCGCGTCGCCCGCGAAGTCCCGTGGGTTGAGGTAGAGCAGCTCCACCGGCGCCGAGGGATCGCTCAGCTCCCACACCATGAAGCCGCCGATCCGCTCGAGACCCACGAACAGGTAGGGGGTGCCGAAGGCCACGCCCACGGCCAGCCCCTCGGGCTCGGGCCCCTTGTCGTCGCTGCGCGCCTCGAAGGTGTCGTTCTCGTCGTTGTTGGAGTTGAAGCCCATCGGGAACGCGGCGGCGGTGGCCTGCTCGATCGCATCGCCGCTGTCCCACACCAGCGTGCCCGTGGCATCGAGGATCGACACCGAGCGCGAGCCGAAGGCCCACAGCTGGTCGAAGTCGCCGTCTCCGTCGATGTCGCCGTCGACATTGGTGACCCGCAGCCGCCCCAGTTCCTCGTTGTGCTGCAGCAGGTCCGCATCGGGGAATGCAGCGGCATCGAGGACGAGGCTCGAGACCCGGGACTCCTCCCCGAGGCCGTCGTAGTCGCGCGCGTCCCCTTCGTTGGCCGTGGCGAGGTAGGTGCTGCCACCGATCTCGAAGGCCGCGATCGCGTCCGGCTGACGCATGCCCCACACCGGCGCCGGTGAGATGTCGATCACCCCGTCGGCATCGCTCGGATCGAGCCCGCTGCTCGAGTGGTCGACCAGACCCATCCCGATCACCTCGGTCACGGTCGCGGTCGCCAGATCGACGATGGCCATCGCGTTGTTCTCCTGCAGCGTGACCCAGGCGGTGCCCGAGTCGGCCGAGACCGCCACGTACTCGGGCTCAAGGTCCTGGGCGATGGAGGAGCCCGGCCCGAAGATGCGGGTGGTGGCGTCGATGTCCCCCATGGTCAGGCCGCCGAAGTCGGCCGTGCTCACGTCCTGCTGCACCACGTTCTGGGCGCCGCCGCCCACGTCGATGATGCTCACCGAGCCCTCGGGATCGACGTCGCCGCCGAGGTAGCCGGTGGGCTCGCCCTCGTTGGCGACCAGCACCAGCGTCCCGTCGGGCGAGAAGGTGACCATGTCGGGCAGCGCCCCCACCACCACCGAGCTCAGCTCGTTGCCGTCCACGTCGAAGAACACCACGCGGCCCGGCATCGCATCGCTCGCGCTGGGGATCGCGGCGGCCACCACCCCGTCCGAGACCGAGACCGAGGTCGGGGCGCCCAGCGAGGGATCCGACGCGCTCAAGGCCTGCAGCAGCACCGGCGTGGTCGCATCGCTCAGATCGACCACGTCGATCGTCGCCGACTGACCATTGGTGACGAACAGCCGCTGGGTGGTCGGATCGTAGGCCGCGATCTCGGCCGCCCCCTCGTCGTAGCGATCGGCCAGCGGCTCGGGAGCGTAGCGGCCGATCCGCTCGATCTCGAGCATCATCTCGACCTCCTCCCCCGTGCTGTCGGAGCCGGTGCCCGTGGTCGATCCGGCGTCGGTCCCCGGAGCCCCCGAGCTGCTGCCCGTGCCGTCGTCGGCGATCGACCCGGTGTCCTCCGTCCCTGGAGCGCTCGTCGGCGACGAGGTCGAGCCCGCCGTGCCCGACGAGCCCGCCGTGCCCGACGAGCCTGCCTCCGTGGGGAGGTCGTCCCCACAGGCGAGGACGACGGAGGGGATCAGCAACCAGAGCGCGTGGACGAGGGGCGAGCGGCTGAGCATGGTGGGCCTCTACTGCGCGGCGCAGTAAAGGCCCCCTCGGTCACGCGGAGGTCTCCGCCACATCACGTCTTGGTCGAATGAGGGGCTCAGCCGAGCTGGGTCACGTGCCCTGCGGAGGGCTTCCCTTCGGGGCCCGGGGGCTCGGGCTCGGGCGGCGGGGGCCAGCCCCGCCACAGCGGCGCCCCGGCCTTGCGCAGCCGTCGGGCCGCGGCGACGGCCACGATGGAGATCCCGCCCAGCTCGAGCACCCAGTTCATGCGGAAGTCGTCGTCCACCGCCCCGAGGAACACGTCCACGTGGTGGAACGAGGTCGCGCGCACGATCACGAAGACGATGAGCAGCACCATGCCCACCAGCGCCAGGCGGAAGTCGGCGAGGTGCCCCCGCATCACCCACCACAGCCCCACCGCGGCCGCGAGCGCGGTGATCGAGAAGGCGCCGATGAAGCCGAGCTGCACCGCGCGACGGTTGTCGTACCAGCCCTCCGACATCGCAGCCACCCGGGCGAGCTCGGTGAGCAGGGTCTGTAGATCGAGCTGCTTGTTGATCCCCAGGCACAGCATCGTGATCGCCAGGCCCAGCCACATCCCGGCGCGGCGGGCCGGCCCCGGCGGGTCGGGCCAGCGCTTGCGGATCACCCGGAGCAGGGCCTTGATCGCCTGCCGGTAGGGGCGCGGGGGACCGGCCTTCTCCACCATGAACGCCCGCAGGCACAGCCACGCGGCCGCGAGGTAGGCGACCACCGTCAGCCAGCCCATGACGGTGGGATCCCCAATGCCCGGCGACCAGCGGATCTCGTCCATCCCCGTCCCCACGGTCGCGCAGATCGGCCGCGAGGGCAAGCACGGCCCGCGGTGGCTCGGGGCCTCGCGAAGGAGCAGTGGGCTCCTAGAGCGCGGCGAGCATCTCGGGCGTGACCAGGGTGACCCCACCCTTGCTCACGTGGAAGCGCTTGGCGTCGAGCTCGCGATCCTCGCCGATGACGAAGCGCTCGGGGATCTTGCAGTCCGAGGCCACGATCGTCTTGCGAAGCCGCGCATGGCGACCCACGTCGACCCGCGGCATGAGCACGGAGTCCTCCACGAGGCTGAAGGAGTTCACGCGCACGTCGTTGAACAGCATCGAGCGTCGGACCATGCCGCCCGACACGATGCAGCCGGCCGAGACCATCGAGTCCACCGCCATGCCGCGGCGCTCGTCGTCGTCGAACACGAACTTCGCGGCCGGGCGCTGCTCGTGGTAGGTCCAGATCGGCCAGCGCCCGTCATAGAGGTCGAGCGAGGGCGTGATCTGGCACAGGTCGAGGTTGGCCTCCCAGAACGCGTCGAGGGTGCCCACGTCGCGCCAGTAGGGCTCGATGGCCCCCGGCGACATCACGCAGCTCTCCGAGAACGGGTGGGCGTAGACCGCCGCGTCGGGGCGGTCCACCAGGTAGGGCACCAGGTCGTGGCCGAAGTCGTGCGAGGAGCCGTCGTCCTTGGCGTCGCGGCGCAGGTGCTCGCGCAGCAGCTCGGCGTTGAACACGTAGATGCCCATGCTCGCGTAGCAGGTGTCGGGACGCCCGGGGATCGGCGGAGGATCGGCCGGCTTCTCCAGGAAGCTCGCGATCCGACCGTCGGCCTCGGCGTGCACGATGCCGAAGCTGCTGCCCAGCCGCCGCGGCACCTCCACGCACGACACGGTCACGTCGGCCTTTCGCCGCAGGTGCCAGGCGAGCAGGCGGCTGTAGTCCTGGCGGTACACGTGGTCGCCGGCGAGGATCAGCACGTAGCGGGGCGCGTGGCTCTCGATGATCTCGAGGTTCTGGTAGACCGCATCGGCCGTGCCCTGGTACCAGCTCACGTCGTCGGTCTGCTGCTGAGCCGGCCACAGCTCCACGAATTCGCCCAGCTCCGCCCGCAAGAAGTTCCACCCGCGCTGGATGTGGCGGATGAGGTGATGGGAGCGGTACTGGGTGATCACGCTGATCCGCCGCACCCCCGAGTTGAGGCAGTTGGACAGCGGGAAGTCCACGATCCGAAACTTGCCCCCGAAGGGCACGGCCGGCTTCGCGAGCGAATCGGTCAGGGCCCGCAAGCGGCTGCCACGGCCTCCCGCGAGCACCAGGGCCAGCGTATTGCGCACCGCGTCGTTGAGGTCGAAGCTCACGGATTCCCTTTTGCCACGAGCCCACCCCCGGGATCCAGGCGGGCATCGCCGGGCCGCCCGCGCCGCGCTACTGTAACGGCCATGCGCGTCCTGATGGTCGCCTCCGAGCTGTTTCCCCTCGTCAAGACCGGGGGCCTCGCCGATGTGACCGGGGCGTTGCCTCGCGCCCTCGCGCGGCGCGGCCACGACGTGCGCGTGCTGGTGCCGGGCTACCGCGGCGTGCTCGAGGGCGCCGCGGATCACGGCCGCCCCCTTCCGCTCGGCAACCCGCTCGGCGTGGGCCAGGCCGAGCTCGTCCCCGCCCGCCTGCCGGGCACCGACACCAAGATCTACGTGCTGCGCTGCCCCGCGCTCTACGACCGCGCCGGCGGGCCCTACCTCGATCCCCACGGCGCGGACTGGACCGACAACCACCTGCGCTTCGCCCTGCTGTCGCGAGTGGCCGCAATCATTGCGGTCAGCGGCACCGCGCTGGGCTGGGGGCCGCAAGTCGTGCACGCCCACGACTGGCAGGCGGGGCTGGTCTCGGCCTACCTGCAGCTGTGGGGGCAGGCCCGGCCCGCCACCGTGCTCACCGTGCACAACCTGCACTTCGCGGGGCGCTTCCATCCCATGCTGATGTCGGCGGTGGGCCTGCCGCACTCGCTGTTCTCGGCCTACGGGGTGGAGCTGTACGGCGCGCTGTCCTTCCTCAAGGCGGGCCTCTACTTCTCCGATCGCATCACCACGGTGAGCCCCACCTACGCGCGTCAGATCCAGACCTCCGAGTACGGCGAGGGCCTGCAGGGGCTGCTCTCGGCGCGCTCCCCCCACCTGTTCGGCATCCTCAACGGCATCGACGAAGAGGTGTGGAACCCCGCCAAGGATCCGGCGCTGCCCGCCGCCTACGACGTGGACCACCTCGAGGGCAAGGCCAAGATCAAGGCCGCGCTGCAGGCCGAGCTGGGGCTGCCCGTGAACCCGCGCGCGCCGCTGTTCGGCATGGTCACGCGCCTCACCCACCAAAAGGGGGTGGACCTGGTGCTCGGCAACCTGCACTTCTTGATGGGCACGGGCGCCCAGCTCGCGGTGCTGGGCTCGGGCGCGGCGGCCTACGAGCTGGGGCTGCGCGAGGCGGCGCGCCACCACCCGCACAACGTCGCGTTCCGCAGCGGCTACGACGAGCCCTTGTCGCACCGCATCATGGCGGGTGCCGACTTCGTGCTGGTGCCCTCGCGCTTCGAGCCCTGCGGCCTCACCCAGATGTATGCCCAGCGCTACGGCTCGCTGCCGATCGTGCGCCACACCGGTGGCCTGGCCGACACGGTGCTCGATAGCTGGGCCCATCCCCACGTGGGCACCGGCTTCTCCTTCGTCGATGCCACCGACTGGGCCATGGGCAACGCAATGTGGCGAGGCATGCAGGCCTTCGGCACCCCGCGCTACGCCGAGCTGCAGCGGCGCGCCATGAGCCGCGACTTCGGCTGGGGGCCGTCGGCCGCGCTCTACGAGCGAGTCTACGCCGCCGCCCTCAACGGCCCGGTGCACCTGCTGTAGCGGAGGCGAGCATGAGGATGTCGAGGTCGATCGCAGTGGGCTCCTGGCTGCTGCTGGCCGGCTGCACCGATGCCTCGGGCCCGCCGCCCCCCAAGCCGCTCGCCCCCGAGCCCCCCCGCGGCCGCGCTCTGCTCAGCGCGCGCGCCAGTGCGGCATCCAGCCGTGGGGCGAGATGAAGTACTTGGAAGGCGAGACGTAGCGAAGGTTGCTCACCCGGCTGGTGTAGATGCAGGCGTAGTACTCCACCTGCGAGCCGAACTGGCTGGTGTCGTGGCGCTCCGCGAAGCTGCTGCCCCAGTAGGGGTTGAAGGCCTCGTCGATCTCCTGGCTGCGGCGCTCGAGGGTCTGCCTGGTCTCCTCCTCGTAGGCGCGCAGCCGCTCCACCTCGCGTCGCACCTCGGCGCGTGAGCGCTCGAGCTGGGCCTCGGCGCGCTCGCGCGACAGGCCCGCGCGGTCCATCAGCGTCTGCACGGTCAGCCGCGCCAGCACCCGCCCCAGGTGACGCTGCCCGGAGACCTGCGCCGCGATGCGGGCCCGCAGCACGTACAGGCCCTCGATCTCCTCGAGGGTCATCTCCCGGGCTCGCCGCACCGCGAGCTCGTGGTGCAGCTCCTGCACGATCAGCGCGGTGCGCCAGCCGGAGCTCTTCTTGCTGCGCACGATGTCGCCGTAGATGTGGTCGCCCACGTAGAGCACCTCGTCGGGGTGCACCCCGAACGAGGCCTGCAGCGCGAGCTGGTTGCCGCCCTGGTAGATCTTGCCGCGCTGCACCTCCTGCCGCGGCGAGCCCACCATCGCGCCCTTGCGATCGAGCTCCTGGAACGGTCGCCCGTCGCCGAAGAAGCCCGGCTTGCCCGAGCCCACCACCATCCAGTCGAAGTAGGCGGTCCAGTCGGCGTAGGAGGGCGAGCTGCCGCTCAGCAGGTAGCGCAGCACGGTGTCGGTGTAGGGGAAGAAGCTGTTGGTGAGCAGGAACAGCTTCTTCCCGGCCGAGCGCAGCTTGTGCAGGGTGTCGCCGAGGTCGGGATCCCGCTCGATGTAGCGGCCGGGATCCTGGCCGATGAGATCCTTGATCGAGCCGTCGCGGTGCGACTCGTCGATGCACTGCCGCACGTCCTGCCAGGCCTCGGGGTAGCCGGGGGGCGAGGCGCTCGGCCACAGCTCGGGGTGGTTGTCGATGAGCTCGACGATCTCGGTGAAGAGCGTCACCTCGGGCAGCTCGAAGAGGGTGTCGACGGGAGCGAAGCGCTCCTTCTCCTGTCCCAGGCGCTGGGCCCGGTAGATCCCCTTGCGCTCCTCGGAGCTCAGCAGCCGTCGTCCGTGGTAGGCCCGGCCCACGTAGCCGTGCCGATCCATCTTCATCACGTTGCCCAGCCGCTTGTCGACCATCAGGCCGCGGATGGCAAAGCGAGGATCGGCGTCCACGTCCCGCAGGGTCTCGGGGTAGCCGCGAGCGATCAGCTTGTCGATGGTGGCGAGCAGGCTGAGCCGCTCGATCTCCTCCTGGCGATAGATCGCCAGCGTGTAGTCCATGTCGAACCCGACCAGTGAGATTCGATCGAGGTTGAGATCGCGGTTGGTGAAGATGCGGCGCTCCGGCGGCGGATCGGGCTCGAGGCCCTCCTCGGCGAGGAGCTTGCGGATCGTCGACGGCAGCTCGGCGTTGGACACGTGCTCGCCCAGCGTATCGCGCCGCCGCACGGCACCCAAGGGCCACGGAGCGCTGGGCCCCGCCGCGGGCACGAGACCAGCACACGGACACGAGACCAGCACGGGCGCGAGGCCAGCACACGGGCGCGAGGCCAGCACGCGGGCGCGAGGCCAGCACGCGGGCGCGAGGCCAGTGCTACTGGGCCGCCGCGGCGACGTAGTCGTCCAGGCAGACCGAGACGGCGGAGTTGTCGTTGTTGTGCCCGCCGCCGTAGCCCTCGTCGGGGGTCTGCGGCAGCAACGCGGTGGAGCCGTTGCCCAGCGACAGCACCATCTCCTGCTCGATGGCGACGGTGGTGTTGCGGATGGTGGCCATGGCGGTGAGCACCACCCGACCGTCGCCGTCCTGCGTCCAGCTGCCGGTGACACCGTTGCCCAGCGCGTCGGCGGTGTTGTTGCGGATCCAGACCGACACCTGCGCCTCGGCGTCGCCCCCCGGCACGAGCTGCCGCAGCGGCACGTCGCACCAGTGCACCTCGGCGTTGCTGTCGTCGCGGAGCAGCGCGACGGCGCCCTGCCGCATGCAGGGACGACCTCCGCACGAGACGGTGGCCCCCGCGAGGATCTCGTTGCGCTGCCCCGTGACCACCTGGGTCTCGTCGGGGATGCAGTCACCGCAGGGATCGGAGCAGGTCGCCCCCTGCGGGATGGTCCCCGCCAGCGCGGCGTCGAGCTGGCCGTTCTCCATGGTGATGTACCGCGAGGCCGCGAGGTCGAGCGCGGCCTGGGCCGCCACCAACGCCCGCTCGCGCGCCACGAGCTGACCGGCCTGCGTGACGTCGCGAGCCGAGCTCCGCACCACGAGCAGCCCCAGGGTCATCAGCGAGACGGTCAGCAGCATCACGCTGACCATGGTGGCGCCGCGCTGGCGCGAGCGATGGGCGATGCGGTGCTTGGTCATGATCTCGACCTTCCTCTCCATTGTAGCCTAGGGGACCGCGGGGTCGCGCCACCGCAGGTTGCGGGGCGAGAAGACCTCGGTGAGGGTGAAGCGCTGCCGCACCCCCACGGGGGAATTGATGGGAGCGCGGTCCTCGACCGCGAGCAGCTGCAGGGTCGCGAGACCGCCCGCCGTCTCGGCCGTCTCCGACGAGCCCACCAGCGTGATGCGGATCATCTGCGGGCTCATGCGGAACGAGGGCGGCGGGTTCTGGTCGCCCTCGACCCCCACCCAGCCCGCGGGATCGCGCTCGGCCGTGCCGTGGTAGACGCAGTCGGGTGCACGCAGCTCGTTGCGTGCGTTGCCGATCCACTCGTCGCTGTCCCGCTGGTTGCCCGAGGGGTTCTCGTCGACCTGCAGGTTGGGCTGCCCCGCCGTCGCGCCCACGGCCGGGCCGTTGTCCTCGAAGCCGGGATCGGGCACGGGCAGCGGCGGCGAGGCGTTGCCCACGTTGGCCGCCGTCCAGCCGTCACAGCCCACCGCGACCTGCATGTCCTCGATCATCGGTCCCACCGCGACGGCCGCGGGAGGGTTGGCGCTGCCGGGCAGGTGGAGCTGCGCGGCGGTGCACTGACCGGCCTGGCAGTGCGGGTAGTCGGTGCCGCCCAGCCCGTTGGGATCGACCCCCTCCACGTAGCCGATGATGTCGTAGCGCACCAGGTAGGGCACCGCGGGGTAGGTGTAGTCGATCTCGTAGCGAGACCAACGCAGGCGCCCCAGCGGGATGATGCTGGCGCCGGGCTGGGCATCCTGGGCCGGCCCCCAGTCGGGCACGTCGAGGCTGGTGTCGAGCAGCGTGGCGACGTCACCATCGAAGCCCGAGACGGCGCCGCTGATCGGGATCCGCCACTGGCGGACGTTGCCCGGCTCGGCCACCACGTCGCCGGTGACCTGCAGCAGCGGGCACTGTCCCTGGAAGTCGGGCCGCATCGGGTTCGTGGCGGCGGCGGGCGTGCGGGAGAGCAGGAAGAAGCTGCCGGGCGGGAACAGCTGCTGCACCTGCGCCACGTGGTTGGGGTCGTTGTTGTCGAGCATCCCCGAGCCCTCGACCACCAAGTAGCCGTCGGCCGGGTCGACCACCGCCGACAGCTCGAACACGCCGTAGGAATCGGTGTAGGCGGCCTCGGCCAGGATCACGTCGAAGCTGTCGGCCACGGAGTTGGGATCGGAGGAACGATTGAGGGTGCCGACCATGCTGGCGCCCACGCTGCTGTTCCAGTGCGCCTGCAGGCCGTCGCGCAGCACCCAGTAGGCCTCGTTGGTCACCTGATCGAGGTAGGCCTGCGCGGGCGCGGCCACGGCCCCCGGGTTGATGAGCCGCCCGCCCGCCGCGTCGTAGACCCGCAGCTCGCTGCACAGCCGACCAAAGCCCAGCCCCGCCGAGCGCACGTCCTGGGCCATCGTCCACATCGCGCCCTCGAGTGCCTGCTGCACCCTCACGTTGCGCTCGTGGAGGCCGGCCGTGGACTGCTGGATGGTGGAGAACGCATAGACGCCGAGCACGACGATGGCCGAGACCACCATCGCAACCATCAGCTCGATGAGGGTGAAGCCGGCCTGGGCCCTTCGCCTCGCGAGCCGGGCTCGCCTTGGGATCGTGGAGAGGATCATGGTCCGGTGGCTCCCGGGTCGGGGAGGAAGGCATCGTTGACCCGCACCGTCCGCAGCGTCACGTGGCCCACGTAGGGGCGGAAGTCCGGGTCGTCGGGATCGGCCATGTTGGGCAGCAGGTCGGTCACCAACAGGCCATCGGGCGGCGGGTACGAGGGGTTGGTGTGATCGATCCACATCACCAGCACCTCGAGCTCCAGCCCGCCGACGCTCGAGATGTCGTTGCTCGGGTCGAGGGGATCGGCGTTGGGTGGGTTGGGCGGCACGTCGCCGGGATCGACCACCAGGTCGACGCGGCGATAGACGATGAAGCTGCTGCGCACCGAGCCCACCACGTCCTCGGTGAGCGGGATGTCGGCGGGCGGGCGGCTCATGTCGCGCAGGCGATCGGCCGCCGCGACGAGCTGATCGTCGTAGGGGAACGACGACGGAGCCCCGCCGGTGAAGTCGCGCTGCAGCAGCTGCAAGAAGCCCTGGTTCTGCAGCTCGGCCATCGCCTCCTGGGCGATGCGCTCGCCCTCGCGGATCTCCCGGGACGCGCGCTGCGACTCGATGCTGCGGGACTCGAGCGCGACCAGCCCCACCACCGAGATCGCGAACACGGCGAGGGCGACCAGCACCTCCATGATGGTGAAGCCGGCCTGCGAGCGCCGACGACGACGAAGCGCGGGGCTCATCCCTCCACCTCCTCGAACACGCGGATCAGTCCGCCGGGGAACACTTGGATCATGCTCAGCTTGGTGTCGCCCGGGATGCTGTGATCGCCGATCCACAGGGTGACGCCCGCGTTGGGCACCGTGGTGAAGGTGGCGTTGGGATCGCTGAAGGTGCCGTCGGGCTCGAAGCGCAGCAGCTGGTTGCCGCCGAGGCAGCCGACCGGAGGCGAGACCGCCTGCGCCTGCGCGGGCGCCTGCACGCCGGACGACAGCCCGTAGACGCACACCGTGGTGTCCTCGAGCAGCAGCGCCTCTCGCTGATCGCTCATCGCGACCCGCTCGAACAGGTCCCAGGTCTCGGTCACCGGATTCCATGCGGTCAGCGTCATCGAGGTGGAGGTGATGGTGACCCGCACCGGCGTCTGCTGATCGATCGCCTCGTTGCGCGCCTGGGTGAGAGCGCCACGCACCTTGTCGATGAAGCGCTTGGTCTGCCCGCTCTGCTCGTTGCGACGAAAGCCCTCGAAGGCGATGGCCGCGATGAGCACGAGCACCGCGAGCGTCACCATCAGCTCGATGAGCGAGAAGCCACGCTGGCCGCAGCGAGTGCGGTCGCTGTGAAATCGTTGCGTAGCGCGGTGACGAACGGCGCCACGCGGCTCCGAGGAGCCGCCGGAGGAAGGGGTTGGAATCATTGGATCCTGGTCGGTGCTCGGAGGATGCCGGCCCCAAGGCCGGGCGCGGAGATCGAACCTCCGCCTACCGACGATGCAACGTTCGTACCGCGGAGAAAACACCGTAGGTGTCAGAACATTGACCGTATGTCATCTAGCTCACAGCATTGCCGTGGATCGTGTTCTCGCGTACATTCCGGGCCTAGATGGCTCGTGCATCCCAAGACGCCAACGCCCGTGATGAGAAACGCGCTCTCTGGTACCTGCGCAAGATCCCGCTCCTCGAGGGCGTGCCAGCCGACAAGCTCTCGGAGCTCGCGGCGGCGGTGGAGATCCGCGAGATCCCACGTCGACAGGTGATCTATCTGCCCGGTGATCCTGGCGATCGAATCTTCTTCATCAACGGCGGCCGCGTCAAGTGCAGCAAGGTGACGCGCGACGGCAAGGAGCTGACCCTCGCCTACCGCGGTGCCGGTCACATCTTCGGCGAGCTGTGCGTCATCGATGGCACGCCGCGCGACGAGATGGCCGAGGCGATGAAGAACGCCATCATCACCGAGCTGCCGCGCGAGGTGTTCCAGGACCTGCTGCTCTCCGACGCCAAGCTGGCCTTCGCCTTCGCGGTGATCGTGGGCGAGCGGCGGCGGCAGATCGAGACCAAGCTCGAGCACCTGGTGTTCCGCGACGTGCAGGCCAAGCTCGCGGCGCTGCTGCTCGAGCTCGGCGAGGAGTACGGGGTGGAGCACGAGGAGGGCCTGCAGATCGGCCTGAAGATCACCCACCAGGAGATGGCCAACCTCATCGGCTCCACGCGCGAGACCATCTCGCTGACCCTGGCCCAGTTCAAGAAGAAGGGCCTGCTCGACCTCAACGGGCGCACCGTGATCCTCAAGGATCAGAGCGGCCTCGGGGCGCTGACCTAGTCCCCTGGAGCTCCTCGAGCTCCCCGCCCACGTCGTACGCGACGGCGAGCGCCTGCACGGCGAACGAGGAGCGGCCCCGGCTCAGCTCCCGTGCTCGCCGGCGAGGGCGGCCCGCAGGAAGCGGCCGGTGTGGCTGCCCTCGTGCCGCGCCACCTGCTCGGGCGTGCCCGTCACCACGATCTCGCCGCCGCCGTCGCCCCCCTCGGGGCCCATGTCGATCACGTGGTCGGCCGCCTTGATCACGTCGAGGTCGTGCTCGATCACCAGCACCGTGTTGCCCTCGTCGACCAGGCGCTGCAGCACCTCGAGCAGCTTGCGGATGTCGCCGAAGTGGAGCCCGGTGGTGGGCTCGTCGAGCACGAACAGGGTGCTCCCGGTGGACTTGCGGGCCAGCTCGCGCGCCAGCTTGATCCGCTGCGCCTCACCGCCCGACAGCGTGGTCGCGCTCTGCCCCAGGGCCAGGTAGCCCAGGCCCACGTCGCGCAGCACCTCGAGCTTGGCCCGCAGCGCGGGGTGGGCCACGAAGAAGTCGCAGGCCTCGGCCACGCTCATGTCGAGGACCTCGGCGATGGTCTTGCCCCGCAGCGCCACCGCGAGGGTCTCGCGGTTGTAGCGGGTCCCGCCGCAGGCTCGGCAGGTGACGTAGAGGTCGGGCAGGAAGTGCATCTCGATGCGCCGCACGCCCTCGCCCTGGCAGGCCTCGCAGCGACCACCGGCCACGTTGAAAGAGAAGCGGGCCGGTCCGTAGCCGCGGATCTTGGCCGCGGGAAGCTGCGAGAACACCTGGCGGATCTCCGAGAACAGCCCGGTGTAGGTGGCGGGGTTGCTGCGAGCGGAGCGGCCGATGGGCGACTGGTCGACGTAGATCACCTTGTCGAGGTGGCGCAGCCCGGTGATCCCCTTGTGGGGCAGGCCGCGTCCCATCGCGCCGTTGAGCTCGCGCCGCAGCTCGGGCAGCAGGGTGTCGATCACCAGCGAGGACTTGCCCGAGCCGCTCACCCCGGTCACGCAGGTGAGCAGCCCCAGCGGCACCCGCAGGGTCACCCCGCGCAGGTTGTTGCCCCGCGCCCCGCCGAGCACCAGCGCAGGCCCCCGCGGCGAGCGACGCTGCGGCGGCACCGGGATGCGCAGGCGCCCGCTCAGGTACGCCCCGGTCAGCGAGCCCTCGTGACGCAGCAGCTCGACCGGCGAGCCCTGGGCCACCACGCGCCCGCCCCCCTGCCCCGCGCCCGGTCCCATGTCCACGATCTGGTCGGCGGCCCGCATGGTGTCGGCGTCGTGCTCGACCACCAGCACCGTGTTGCCCAGGTCGCGCAGGCGCAGCAGGATCCGCACGAGCCGCGCGTTGTCGCGGGGGTGCAGCCCCACGCTGGGCTCGTCGAGGATGTAGGTCACCCCCACCAGCGCCGCGCCCACCTGGGTGGCCAGGCGGATCCGCTGCGCCTCGCCCCCCGACAGCGACATCATGGTGCGATCCAGGGTGAGGTAGTGCAGCCCCACCTCCACCAGGAAGGCCAGGCGCTGCCGAACCCGCTCGAGCACCGCGGCGGCGATCTCCTCGCGCTCGTCGTCGAAGCGCAGCGCGTCGAGGGCCTGCCGAAGACGCGGCAGCGGCATGGTGCACAGCTCGTGGATCCCGTGCTCGCCCACCTTCACCATGCGAGCCTCGAGCCGCAGGCGCTGGCCCTCGCACTCCTCGCAGGGGCGCTCCTCGGTGTAGGCCAGCAGCTCGTCGAGCGCGGCGGGGGCCTCGTCCTCGTCGGGGCGCTCGGCCTTGCCCTCGGCGTCGGCGAGCTTGCGCTCCACCCACGGACGCACGCCCTCGAAGGGCTTGCCCAGCCCGGGCACCGGCTCGCCGCTGCCCTCGATGAGGGTCACCCGCAGCTCCACCGGCAGGGCCTTCCACGGGGTGGTCATCACGGCGCCGTGGGCCCGGGCCACCGCCGCGATCCGCTTGGCGTGCGCCCCCGAGCCCCGGCCCGACCACGGATGGATCGCGCCGTCTCCCAGCGCCTTGCCCTCGTCGGGCACCAGCCGCCCGGGGTCGACCACCCGCCGCGAGCCCAGGCCCCCGCAGCGCGGGCAGGCCCCCTCGGGGGAGTTGAAGGAGAACAGCGAGGGCGTGATCTCGGGGTAGGTGATGCCGTGCTCGAGCTCGGCGTAGCGCTGCGACAGCTCGATCGGCTCGCCGTCGAGCGGCAGGATCCGCACCACCCCGCCCGAGAGCTCGGCCGCGGTCTCGATCGAGTCGGCCAGGCGCCCGCGGATGCCCTCCTTGAGCTTGAGGCGATCGACGTAGACCTCGATGGTGTGGCGCTCGAGCGGATCGAGATCGATCTCCTCGCCCAGGTCGCGCACCTCGTCGTCGATGGCCACGCGCACGAAGCCGCGGCGGCGCAGCGAGTCGAGCAGCGCCCGGTGATCGCCGGGCGCGTCGCGGGCCACGGGAGCCAGCACCGAGAAGCGCGTGTCCTCGGGCTGGGCCAGCGCCACCTCCACCATGTCCTCGAGGCTGTGGCGCTGCATCGGGCGGCCGGTGCGGTGGCTGTACACCTGCCCCACCCGGGCGAACAGCAGGCGCAGGTAGTCGTGGATGTCGGTCGCGGTGCCCACGGTGGAGCGAGGGTTGCGGCCGGGGGGATCCTGGGCGATGGCGATGGAGGGGCTCAGGCCCTCGATGAGATCGGCGTCGGGCTTGGGGAGCTGCGACAGGAACTGCCGCGCCGACACGCTCAGGCTCTCCACGTAGCGACGCTGGCCCTCGGCGAAGATCGTGTCGAAGGCCAGGCTGCTCTTGCCCGAGCCCGAGGGGCCGGTGATCACCACCAGCTTGCCCCGCGGCAGGTCGAGGTCCACGCCCTGCAGGTTGTGGGTCCGGGCGCCGCGGATGCGGATCACGGTGGGCTCGGACAGCGTGGGCAGGCCGTCGTCGAGCGCCGAGGCCGGGGGCTCGAGCTCGGGCTCGGGCGCTCGCTTGGTCGACGCGCGCGGGGCCTTCTTGGCTCGGCCCGCGGTCTTCTTCTTGGCCGTGGGCACCGCCTCGTCCTCGGCCTGCTCCGGCTTGGTGCGCCCGCCTCGACGGCGCGCGGCCGGGGCCGGCATGCGACGACCCGCGCTCACGGCTGGCCTCCCCTCGCGAGCCGGATCGCCGCGCGCATGCTCGAGGGATCGGCGATGCCCTGGCCCGCGATGTCGAGCGCGGTGCCGTGGTCGGGCGAGGTCCGCACGAAGGGCAGCCCCAGGGTCATGTTCACCCCGTCGGTGAAGTGCACGAGCTTGAACGGTCCGAGCCCCTGGTCGTGGTACATGGCGAGCACCGCGTCGTAGCGACCGCGATCGTGGGCAGGGAAGGCCGCGTCGGCGGGCACGGGGCCCACGATCTCCGCGGGCCCGGCCGCGGCCCGCAGCCGCTCCACCGCCGGAGCGATGATCGTGATCTCCTCGTCGCCGAGCAGGCCGCGCTCGCCGGCGTGGGGGTTGAGGCCCAGCACCGCGATCCTCGGGCGTGCCACGCCGAAGCGATCGCGCAGCGCGGCGGCGAGCAGGATGCCCGCACGCACGATCGCCTCGGGGCTGAGGCGCGGCGCGACCTCGCGCAGCGCCACGTGGATCGTGACCGGCACCACCCGCAGGCGGGCGCCCACCATCAGCATGGCCACGTCCACCCCGCCCGCGCGCGCGGCCAGGTACTCGGTGTGACCGGGGAAGTCGAAGCCCGCGTCGTGGCACGCCCGCTTGTCGATCGGCGCGGTGACCAGGGCGCGCCCGGGAGCCTCGAGCACCCGATCGACCCCGCGCGCCAGCGCCTCCACCTGCGAGGGCCCGGCCCCCTCGGCCTCCACCGGCACCAACGCGTGACGAGCTCGCGCCCACCCCGCCTTGGCCCACTCGCCGGGGAGCCGCTGGGCCCAGCCCTCCATCACCCGCGGATCGGCCACCACCAGGTCATCGGGCCGAAGCTCGTCCTCGGCGGCCATTCGAAGGATCAGCTCGGGCCCGACCCCTCGCGGATCCCCCTGGGTGATCACCACCGGGGTGTCTGCGTTTGGTTCCATGGCGCAGCGAGGCCGGGCATCCTACCATTGCCATTCCGGTGCACCCGCGCACGCGACCGCTCGCCCGCCGCCGCCCGCTCCGCTGGCACCGTGCCGCGCTGCTGCTGTCGCTGTGGGCCGGTGCGGCCTGGGCCGGCCCGCCCGCCACCGCGCCGCACGAGCACGGACCGCCCCGCACCCGCCGGCCCCGCGTGGTGCTCGACGGTCAGCTCCCCGCGCCCCGCGGAGCCGAGCCCGCCCCCGATGCCAGCGCGCTGCCCACCTTCCGCAGCCCGCCGGTGGTGACTCCCGATGGTCCCGTGGCCGGCGGCAAGCCGCGGGTGCGACCTCGCGGTCTCACCGGCACGAGCCAGCTCTTGGCCACGCCGCCCATGGCCGACTCGCGGCGGCGCCACGCCCGGACCAAGCGCCCCGAGGACTTCGGCGGCACGCTGCAGCTCGGCGAGCGCTTTCGCTTCGACGTGTCGTTCGCCGGCAATCCAGCCGGCCTGGCCGAGGCCTCGGTGGTACGGCTCGAGCCCGACCCCCGCGGGCCCCCGCCGGCCGGCGCTCCCATGGTCCGCATCGAGGGCCATGCCCGCACCAGCGGCGTGGTCTCGCTGCTCGCCACCGTCACCGACGATCTGGTGTCCATCGTCGACGCTCGCACCGGCGCCGCGATCAGCAGCCACAACACCCTCCACTACTCGGGCTTCGCGCCGCGCAAGTACAAGCACCGCGAGACCCACCAGTCCTACGAGGGACGCGGGCAGATCCGCATCGTCGACACCAAGGACGACGAGCTCACCAAGAAGCTCCAGCGCGCCCCCAACGACACCTACGATCCACTCTCGATCATGGCGTGGGTCCGCTCGCTGCGCCTCGAGAAGGGCGAGCGCGCCAAGGCCCACGTGGTGGACGGGCTCACCCTGATGCGGGTGGAGATCGAGTCGCGCGGTCGGGATCGCCTCGACCCGCTGCCCAGCATGGTGGCCGCGCTCGGCCTCAAGCCCACCGACGTGATCCGCATCGAGGGCACGATCACCCGCGTGGACGAGCACGGGGCTGCCATCCCCGGCAAGAAGGCGTTCACGCTGCGCGCATGGCTCTCGGCCGACGAGCGCCGCATCCCCTTGGTGATGGAGAGCGATCTTTGGGTGGGCGCCATCCGGCTGGTGCTCACCGGCTACGATCCACCCACGGACGACGGGCCGTCGCGCTGAAGCCGGGACCCAAGGCCCCGGGCCGGTCCACCCACCTGGACCTACCCAACCAGGATCGAGCCTCCGGCCCGCGAGATCGCCACGTAGGGCCCGCCACCCGGATGCACAAGTTTTCGCCGTAGCACCCCGTTTTGGCGCCACGCGCCCGAGCCGACCAAGGTACAATCCGCAACGGCCAGCGGGGGGTATCGCCTCGTGCGGCCACCCCCCCACGCCCATCATCGTTCATGTCGGAGCGCTACCGCCCACTCTTCAAGCTCGACTCTGGAGGCATGGCCGAGGTCTATGTCGCCGAGGCCGAGTCCATGGCGGGCTTCAAGAAGAAGGTCGCCATCAAGCGGATCCTTCCGAGCCTGCTCAAGGACGACCGCTTCGTTCGGATGTTCCTCGACGAGGCGCGGCTGTCCCTGCACCTCACGCACGCGAACATCGTCTCCGTCTTCGACATCGGCAAGAGCTCGTCGACCTACTTCATCGTCATGGAGTACGTCGAGGGGATCAACCTCAAGGGGATCCTCCAAGACCTCACCCGCAAGGGCGCCACCTTCCCGGTGCACCTGACGGTGTGGGTGCTCAACGAGGTGCTCAAGGGCCTCGACTACGCGCACAACCTCCGCGACCCGGAGACCGGCCGCAAGATCGGCATCGTCCACCGCGACATCTCGCCGCCCAACATCCTGGTGTCGTGGAACGGCGAGGTGAAGCTGACCGACTTCGGTCTGGCCAAGGCCTCCACCCAGCTCGAGTCCACCGACCCGGGCGTGGTGAAGGGCAAGTTCTCGTACCTGTCGCCCGAGGCGGCCAGCGGCCTCGAGGTCGATGCGCGCGCCGACATCTTCGCGGTGGGCATCCTCGCCTACGAGATGCTCACGGGGCGCCGCCTGTTCCTCGGCGAGTCCGACTACCAGACGGTTCAGATGGTGCGGGCGGCCGAGATCCCCAGCATCGGCGAGCAGAACCCCGAGGTCACGCCCGAGCTCGAGCGGATCATCCGCCGGGCGCTGGCCCGCGATCCCGACACTCGCTACCAGCACGCCAGCGAGTTCGCGGACGACATGCTCGCGTTCCTGTTCTCGCGCAGCCTCAAGGTCTCGGCCCGCGACCTCAGCGATCTGCTCGACCCCCTGCGCAAGCGGCAGAAGCCGCGGCAGGAGCCCAAGCCCGACGAGTCCAACCTCATCCTCAAGCTCATCGAGGACGAGTTCGCCGACATCCGCTCGCTCGACGAGGACGAGGACGGGCCGCCGACCGGCTCGCAGCCGCTGGCCTCGCTCGGCGACTACGATCCCTCCTCGCCGCTGTCGCTGGGTGACTTCGATGCCGGCGACCTCTCGCCCGCGCCCTCGGGGCCCGGCGAGGCCGAGCTCACGCCGGTGCCGGCCCCCGGCTCGGCCCCGATGCGGATGGACGGCGACGACGAGGACGTGCCCACCAAGCGCCCGCCCATGGCCTCGGCCTCGATGAAGAGCCCCGCGCCGCGACAGGGCATGGGCGCGGGCCTGTGGGTGATGCTGCTGCTGGTGCTCGCCGCCGGCGGGGGCGGGGCCTACTACTGGTTCGTCGTGCTGGGCAACGGCTGAGCGACCGCCGGGTCTCGGCGGGCCGCCGCGCGGTCCACCACACGGTCCACCACACGCCACGACGCCGGCATGCACAGCCCGGCGGGAGGGACGAGCAACGATGGTCAGCAGGGGCCGAGGAGCGAGGTGGGGGCTGGGCTTGAGCATGGCGCTGGTCGCCTGTCCCGGTGACGATGGCGGCGCGGCGTCCGGCACCAGCGGCGGGATCATGCCGGGCGACACCGGCACGGGCGACACCAGCATGGGTGGTCCCGGCGGAAGCGAGGTCAGCGATTCCACCGGCGGAGCGGACGGGACGAGCAGCGACGGCGGGCCGGACCCCTGCCTGTTCTGCAGCGCGCCCAATCAGCAGTGCATCGACGACGTGTGCGTCACCACCTGCCAAGGGCAGCAGCCCGATCCCTGCGAGCCCGCGCAGGTCTGCGACGTGGTGAGCGGCGAGTGCCACGACCCCGGCGATCCCTGCACCCTCGACGGCGCCTACGAGCCCTGCGGCGCCTCGAGCTGCGGGCCGGGCACGGTCTGCGACGGGCTGGGCGCGTGCCTGCCGGTGGCCCCCTGCGGCGACGTGGCGTGCCTCGACGATGGCAGCTGCTGGGGCCGCGCCTGCAGCTGCGAGCGCGCGATGGACTGCGTCCCGCCCGGCGAGATGGATCTCAACGGCCCCTTCTCGGTGGAGATCGGCGACCTCGAGTTCGCCGACGACTGCACCGCGTGGATGGTCACGCTGCGCAGCGGCACCGACTACCTACGAAGGCTCACCCCCGACGGCACGCTCACCGAGTGGCCCGGCGTCTCCAACCTCAACATGGGCGAGGTGAAGGTGCTCAAGGCCGTGACGCCGCCCGCCGGGATCCACCATGGTCGCCCCGGCGAGCGGGCCGCGGTGCGCCTCCCCGGCTCCGCCTCGCCCTCCTCCGCGCTGGTGGGGCCGATCGCCGGCGGCGTGGAGGGCCTGGGCGAGGTGGCGCTGACCTACACCTGCTGCAGCACCTGCGGCTGCTTCACCGATCCCCCGCAGGGCGTGGCGCGGCTGGTGGAGGACGATCCGGCCAACCCGCTGCCCCTGGTGATCGAGTCCACCATCACCCAGGGCAGCGGCCCCTTCGGCTCGGCCGGGGCCGACGCGGGGCCCTTCGGGCTCACCTGGGGCATCGATCGCGTGCTCTACGTGGGCAACAGCACCAGCAACGGCGAGCTGGTGAGCGCCGACCTCGACATGGTCACGCAGTCGCTGCTCGGCTCGCTGCCGGGGCGGATCACCGCCGGCGCCCCGGTGAGCGCGGCCCACCTGCTGCTGGCGATCGAGGGCGGCCAGGTGTTCCGCTTCAACGTGCGCACCGCCAGCTCCGAGCTGGTGGTCGACCTCATGGAGGACGTCACCAGCCTGAGCCACGACGCCTTCGACGGCCGCGTCTACGTGGGCCTGCGCAACCTCGAGGTGCTGGTGCTCGACCCCCTCACCGGCGACATCGCGCCCTTCGGCGTGATGCCCGGGCTGGGGCGGGTCACCGTGAGCCCCGACGGCCGGCTGTGGTTCTCGCCGGTGGCCTACCTCGATCCCAACCCGATCTCCGCCTGGGACCTGCCCAGCACCTGGTGAGGCTCAGCGCGCGAGGCTCGGTCCGCCCTCGGCCTCCGGGGCGGGCGGCGGCGCGAGCCGGGCCACGCCGATCGAGCCCTGCAGGCCCAGCCAGGCCACCACCAGCTCGTCGCCGCGGCGATCGATCCGCGAGTCGTAGACCCCTGGGCCCGGTCCCGGGCGGCGCACGGTCACCGCCCGACCGGCCCGGCCGTGCTCGTCCACCTGCACCAGATCGAGGCGCGAGGCCACGCCCGTCCCCCCGGTGTAGCCGTTGAGCAGCACGAACGAGCGCGCGCCGTCGCAGGTCACCGGCGAGGGATCGAAGTAGTCCGGGATCCCGCCGAGGGTGACGAGCTCGCCGTCGGTGCCGCCCTCCTCGTCGAGCCGAGCCCAGCGCATCTGGCCGCGCTCCGAGAAGTCGGCCCAGACCATCCGAGCGTCACGACCACAGGAGGCCAGCTTGGGGTACTCGGTCGAGTCACCCACCTGGGTGTGGCGAGCGGTGACCCGACCGTCGAAGCCGACGCGGGCCACCTCCACGCCGTCGCGTCCTCGCAGCGCGACGAGGAATGCGTCCTGCACCAACGCCGCGCTGCCGAAGCGCGGCTCGACCGTGCCCTCCATCAGCACCTGGTCCCGCATCGGCCCGCCGTAGAGACTGGTGAGGAGCGTGGCCCGGGTGGCCTGCCGACCGTCGACCACGCCCGAGTGCACCAGCAGCAGCTCGTCGCGATCGTTCGCCACCGCGAGCGGGGCCTGCCACTCACCGATGCGAAGGCTCGGTCCCTCGGGCTCACCGCCTCGGTCGACGTACTGGACCAACACCTGCTCGCCATCGGACACCACGACGGCCCAGCCGGAGCGCCGGGGAGCGAGCGTCACGTCTCGCGCCGCGGTGCCCAGCTCGATCCGATGGACCGGCTCGAGGCGCTCGTCGAGCACCATGAAGTGGGCGGGGCCCGGCTGCGCGCTGTGGACCCAAGAGCCGTTGCCGTCGGTCGTCCACGCGATGCCGATCGAGCCGCCGCTCACGGCCATGGCGAGGTGGTGGATCGGCTGGCCGGGGGTGAACGAGGCACAGGCGATCGCTCCGCTGCCCTCCGCGCAGGTCTCGGGGGCGACCGCGTCCTCGTCCACCGCCAGCACCGGGTGAGCCGAGGCGATCGGGTGGGCCGGCGCCTCCACGGCCGGCTCGAGGGGCGAGCCGTCCGCGTGGGCGCACGCCGCCGAGGTCAGGGAGCCGAGGAGCGGGAGGAGCGAGCGCAAGAGCATGGGAGCGAGCCGGTCGGGGTTCGTCGGCCGCCCGAACGCGCGCCGCGGCCCCGACCTTACGCCCCCGCGGCCAGGCCTGGTTGGGCCGGGTCTGGTCGGGCCAGGCCTCGTCACGAGACGCGGGGCTCGTGGCCTAGGGCGTGGGATAGGGCGCTCCCGGAACGCCGATCTCCACCCGGTAGACGCCCCCCGGGACCCCGGCCGCGTACACGCTGAGGGGATCCCAGCCGTCGCCAGTGCCGAACACCGCGTTGGCGACATTGCTCGGGAACGAGGCCACCAGCAGCTCGGGATCGCCCACCGCGCTGCCGGTCTCGTCCATGTACACGCGGTAGAGCGCCGCGTTGGCCTGGTCCACCGCATAGAGGTTGCCGCAGGCGTCCATGCTCAGCCCGTCCACCGCCGTGCCCGGACCGCCGATGTCGGCCACCAAGGAGTTGGCCCCCGGGCTGCCGTCCCCGCCGATGACCACCGAGCGCACCTCGGCCGCGCCGTAGCGCGTGTAGAACAGCAGGCCACGATCGGGATCCCACACCACGCCGTTGGAGCCCATGGCATCGGTGCCGGTGACGATCGGGTCGATGCTGCCGTCGGCATTGCGGCGTCGCACCGCACCGCCGTCGGTGAACCAGAGGTTGCCGTCGAAGTCGGGGAACAGACCGTTGACCGCGGCCAGGCCGTTCACCAGCACCGCGCCGCCGTCGTTGACCACGTGGATCTCACCGATCTGGTACTTCGCCGCGAGCAGCTCGCCGGCGGCCGTGAAGCGCATGCCCCAGGCAGGGCCGGGGTCGGGCCAGCCGTCCACCATGCTGCCGTCGGCGGCCACCAACACCACGTTGCCGCCGGACTTGCCCGCCACGTTGCCCTGGCCGTCGAAGGCGATGTCCTCCGAGCCATTGAAGGGTGCGCCCGGGGGGAACACCTCCTCCACCGCGAGCGGGCCCGGAGCGAGGGCGTCGCAGTCGAAGCCCGCCGTGTCCGTCTCGCCTTCGCTGGTGCTCCCGGTGGAATCGTCCGGAGTGCCGGTGCTGGTCGATCCCCCGCTGGTGCCCGGCTCGCCCGAGCTCCCGCTGGTGGTCCCGTCGTCGGTCGCGGGGGCCTGCGTGGTGGAGCCCGAGTCGCCGCCCGTGCTCGCGCCGGTCTCGTCGCCGGTGCCGTCGTCGCCACATGCGCTCGCCAGTCCCAGTACCGCGCCGAGCACTGCAATCGAAGCCTTGTTCATGCCGGGGACGCTACGCCACCGCTCCCGGGGGCTCAACGGCCCCGTCCCTCGCGGCCCTCCCGCGGCGTCTCGCGGTCCTCGGGCCACCGCGGCCACGGGCGAGTAGACTCGCGGCCGCGATGAGACCGCGCGTGCTGCTGCTGTGGCTGTGGCTCGGCCTGCTGCTCTGCGGAAGCCCGGCGAGCGCAGCCGCGCCCGCGGCCGATGACGACGAGGCCGAGCTGCGCATCGATCTCATCACCATCGGTCCCGGAGATCCCCTGCTCACGCGAGCGGGCCACACCGCGCTGCTCGTCACCGAGCACCACGCCGATGGTCGCGTCCTCGAGACCGTCTACAACTACGGCGACACCGACTTCGGCGACCCGTGGATCCCGGTGCGCTTCTTGTTCGCGCGCCTGCAGTTCTTCGCCAGCGTGACCGGTGACCTCTACGACACCACGATGCTCTACGGCCGGTACCAGGATCGCGACATGATCCGACAGCCGCTCGCGCTCACCCAGCCCCAGGCACGGGCGCTGGCCGCCATGCTCGAGCGCGACGTCGATCCGGCCTCTCGCGAGTACGACTACCACTACCTCGAGCAGACCTGCAGCACCAAGGTCCGCGATCGCCTCGACGAGGTCACCGGCGGCGAGCTCCGCCGGCAGCTCGCCGAGCTCGACCCCTGGACCGTGCGGGACTACCAGCAGCTCACCTTCGACGGCGATCCCCTCACCGCCCTGCTCGGCGACGTGCTCTTCGGCCGCCTCCACGATCGACCGATCACCAAGTACTACGCGCTGCTGTGGCCGCAGCGGGTCTCCGAGTATCTCTCGCAGGTGATGGTCCCCGACCCTACGGGGGCAGGAGGTCTCGTTCCGTTGGCGGGCGAGCCCGTGGTCCTCGCCGAGCGCGGTGGCCCGCCTCGCACCCAGCATCGCAATCCGATCACCTGGTGGTTCGCGCCGCTGCTGCTGGGGTGGGCCCTGGCCGGCGCGGCCTGGCTCGCGCGGAGCGGACGCGAGCGGCCACGGCTCGCCGCGCTGTGGCTCACGAGCTGGTCGCTTCCCTCGGGTCTGCTCGGGCTGGTGATCCTCGTCCTGCAGCTCACCTCCACCGTGCCCGAGCTGCGCAGCAACGAGCTCATCGTCACCCTGCCCGCCACCGACTTGGTGCTGGTGGTGGTCGCGATCCGTTGGTGGCGCAAGGGAGTGTCGATCCCCCGCTGGCTCGAGCGCTACGCGGGCCTGCGGCTGGGCGTGGGGGCGATCGCCGTCGCGGGGCGGGCCGTGGGCGTGCTGGTCCAGCAGCCGTGGGTGATCCCGGCAGCCAGCCTGGGTTGCTCGCTGGGGCTGTGGTGGTTGGCTCGTCGCTGGCGGCGGGAGTGAACGAGCCAAAGGCGCGGGAGACCCGCTCTCGCGGGGCTCCGGTGGCCGAGGACCGGCACGTTCGAGAGATCCGAGGAGACTTCTTTGATCTCGGTTAGTTGAGGTCTCACCCTGCGCATCCAGCAGGAGAATCTCGCTCCGACACGAAAAAAAGTCCCCGATGGGCGCAACGCTGGCGTCTGGCGGCCGATAGAGGAGGTCGCAATGAACGGCTCGACCCTTCGCCTCGCCCGCCCGACCCCGTCCTCTGCCCGCGCTCTTGCCACGGCTGGCCTTGCCCTGGTGGGCATCCTGCCCGCAGCCTGCTTCGATCCGCTGATCTACGACCCGCCGGGAGGGGGCAGCGATGACCGCGATGACCGCGATGACCGCGATGGCACGAGCTCGGGCGAGGGGACGGAGTCCAGCGACGACACCGGCTCCGAGTCCTCCGACAGCAGCGGCGCGCCGCCTCCCGTCTGCGGCGACGGCATCGTCGAGGGCGACGAGATCTGCGACGACGGGGTGAACAACGGCAGCTACGCTGGCTGCGCCTCCGGCTGCGGCGCCCTGGGCCCCCACTGCGGCGACGGTCTGGTCAACGGCGGAGAGGCCTGCGACGACGGCGACGACGAGAACGGCAACGGCTGCAACGTGGACTGCGTGGTCTCCGGCACGGTGCTATGGACGGTGATCTACGATGGCCCCGACCACGGCGTAGATTCCGGAGCCGGCGTCGCGGCGGATGGGGATGGGAACGTGATCGTCTCGATCAACTCGTTTGGGAGTGATGGTCAACGAGGAGGACTGCGAAAGTACTCACCCGATGGAGACTCCCTATGGTCGACGTGGATAACGGCACCGTATGGGGGAACCACCAATGGTGGCATTTCGGCCACGCCGCGCAACGCCATCGTCTTCGGCGGGAACTACAACAACAACGAGGGCTCTCGTGACGCCTGGGTACGGAGCTTCAGTGCGTCGGGCGAGCCTGGGTGGACGAGCACTCATGCCAGTACCCAGTGGGATCTCGTCTCTGGCATCGTAGGTGACGAAGACGGGTTCATCTACGTCGCATTCGAGGAATCGAATGCCCCAACGGAGACTGGCTACCAGACACTGCTGACGAAGTACCTTCCCAACGGCGCCGAAGCGTGGACAGTCTTCCATTCTGGAGACATCCGAGCCCGCCACATCGACATCGACGGACAAGGCAATCTCGTCATCGCTGGAGAAACGGCGACTGTGCCCAATAGCACCTGGCTACAGAAGATCGACAGTGATGGGGCAGAGATCTGGAGTCGCACACTCGGACCCAATGACGACCTATCCTCCTTTGTAGCCGCAAGCTCAGATGGCCAGATCGCAGTTGCGATTTCGCCCCCTGACTCCGATAGTCGAGTAGTCCGACTCGACCCAAGCGGAGCCGAGATCGACGAGATCTTCCCAAGCATCCCTGGATCCACGCATCTGCTCCTCGCGGGAACCTTCGACAATGACGGAGCCTTGATCGTCGGCGGCTCGAGCATAGACGGTAGTGGTGCGGTCGCTTGGATCACCAAGTACCGGCAAGATGGCTCCGAGCTATGGTCGCATCTCCACGACGGAACGCAGGACACGCTCTACAGTCCGGACCGCGTCTCATCGATT
Source organism: Myxococcales bacterium (assembly GCA_020633315.1). Classification (GTDB taxonomy): domain Bacteria; phylum Myxococcota_A; class Polyangia; order Nannocystales; family Nannocystaceae; genus Paraliomyxa. Next base: position 204,981 of record JACKDV010000002.1, on the reverse strand, counting down.
GCAGCCGACGCTAGTGGCAACGTTCTCGCGACAGGCACCATCAGTGAGGTGTCGAGCGCTTCAACCGATGTCCTGGTCGCGAAGTACGCCCCATAGTTACTGATGAACAACTCACATCCGTCGCAGAGCGGCGGATGTGAGGATTCGAATGACTGGCTAGCCAAGACAGACAGCGCAGTTCATCTGCGTGCACGCGCCCAGCTCGCCCGTCGGCCCTCCTCCCAGCGGATCCACACCGCAGGTCTCGCCACACATGATCGCCCCGGGGATCCCCGGATTCATCGCAGCGCACTCCTGGAAGCAAATGCACCCCATGGTCGCGTCGCCATCGGCTTCGCAGGCTTCGAGTTGATCGCAGCAATTCATCTTCACGCACGTCGCGCACTCGTCGTCCGCCGGGTCGGGCTCGCAGGCCATTCCCGGGTCGCCGGTCGTGCCGGGCTCATCGGTGGTGCTGCCGCCGTCGAGGGAGGTGGTGCCGGGCTCGTCGGTGGTCGTGCCGGGCTCGGTAGTCGTGCCGGGCTCGGCGGTGGTGCCGTCGGTCGTTCCGGGACCACCGGTGGTGTCGGCGTTGGTCTCGCTCGTCGTGCTGCTGTCGTCACCAGGGCAGCCGGTCAGCGCAAGAAGGAATCCCAGGGTCAGGGCCGAGGCAGTGCGATCCATCGAAGCTCTCCAAGAGAAAGGTGGAGCGAGGATGCTCGCACGGGGGGCCGAGGACCAGCAAACCACGGGACCAGATGGACCCCGGTTGTGCCGTCTCCGACGCGAAAGCGGTTGCACACCCGGCGGAGCCCCGAGCAGGAACGGCGGGATCAGGAGCAGGTGAGGTCTTCGTAGCTCCCGCAGGCGCAAGCGTCTGCGGGGAAGAAGTTGCCCGAGGCATGATCACACCACTGGCACTCGCCAGCGCCGGGCGAGCGGCAGGTCGCGCAATCCATGCAGTAGAAGGTGCCGAAGTTGGTGGCGTTGGGGTCGGCCGAGTTGCCGCAGTAGGCGGTCCAGCATCCGGAGGTCTGGTTGATCCCCGAGGCGTTGCAGGCATGCGCGACGCCAGTGGGGATCTCGCAGCCGTTGCTCCAATTGCCGTCGCAGTTCTCCCAGGGGCTCTGGCACTGGTACTGGCAGCTTCCGCCCATGCACGAGCCGCTGGCGTGCGCCGCCCCGGCACAGGCATCACCACAGCTTCCGCAATCCGAGTCGGTGCCCAGCGGGGTCTCGCAGCCGTCATTCATGTCGCCGTTGCAGTCGTCCCAGCCGGCGCTGCACTCGAGGCCCGTGCACATGCCACCCACGCAGCTACCTCCCTGGGCGTTGGGAGCGGTGCACTCGATGGTCACGCCGATGCAGAAGCCCTCGCCGTCGCACGCGTCCCCGTCGGTGCAGGGATCGGCGTCGTCGCAGGGCACCCCGGGGTCGGCCGCTCCGTGCTCGCACATGCCCCCCTCGCAGTGACCGTACTGCTCGAGGCAGGTGCCAGCCGGCAGCACGCAGTCGAGGTCGGTCTCGCAAGAGCCGAGATCGGGCAGGCCGGGTCCGTCCGCGGTGGGCGGCGGGAAGGTGGGATCCTCGTCACCAGTCTCCTCGTCCCCCCCGGTCGTGACCAGCATCGACGTGGCCCCGTCGTCGGCCGGGCTGGGGCCATCGTAGGCATTGCTGGTGAAGTCGGGCTCACCGCCCGTCGCACAACCAACCACCAACGCCAAGAGGAGCGGCGCTCCGGTCCGCGTCCATGCTCGCTGTCCCCCCATCGAGCCCATGGTACCGCAACCGGGCTTGGAGTCGCCCGTTCGCTCCCATGGCCCGCCTGGGGGGTGGGTTGGCTTATCCTCCGGTCGACGGCCGACCCGCGATGAGCTACCCCGCTTCCTTCTATTCCGCCCTGCATCGCGGCACGCCGGGCGATCTGGACCACTACCGCCGGGTCTGCGAGGGCGCGTCGTCGATCCTCGAGCTGGGCTGCGGCTACGGGCGCGTGGTGACGGCGCTCGCTGCGTCCGGGCGCACCATCGTGGGGGTCGAGCTCGACCCCCAGATGCTCGCCCTGGCCCGGGCCGCGGTGGAGACCCTGGCCCCCTCGCTGCGCGCCGGCATCACCCTGTGCCACGGCGACATGCGGGACCTGAGCCTGCCCCAGCGCTTCGAGCGAGTGCTGGTCCCCTTCGGCGGCCTCTACTGCATGCTCGACGACGCCGAGCTCGACGCGGCGCTTCGGACCGTGACCCATCACCTCGCGCCCGGGGGCCGGGCCGCGTTCGACGTGTATCGGGCAGACGAGTTCCACGCGACCGCCGAGCCGGAGGACGTTCCCGCAGACGCCCACACGCCGCTGACCCGCGTGGAGGTGGATGGCGTGCCCTACGAGGTGCTCGAGCGCAGCCGCTGGGATCGCGACCACCAGCGCATCGACGTGGAGTACCTCTACGTGAGCGAGCAGGGCGACGCCGTGGTGGGGACCATCGAGCAGCGCTACCTGCTCGAGCCCCAGCTCCACGCCGCCCTGGCCCGCGCCGGGCTGCGCGTGGTCGAGCAGCACGGAGGCTTCGTCGCCCCGGAGCCCCGTCGGGAGGACGAGGACGAGGACGAGCTGCTGGTGCTGGTCGTCGCGAGAGTGGGAGAGTGAGGCGGTCGAGCGAGGTCGTAAGCCGGGTTCTGTCCCCGGGTCGATCGCTCTCGCCGGGTGGTGATCATTCCTCTGTGCGGCACTACCCGGGACGGGGCGGGCTACCCCTGCCCGAAGGTGTTGCCACCTCCGGGTGCGTCCCTGCTCGGCCTTGCTCCGGGTGGGGTTTACCGTGCGGTCCCTGTCGCCAGGAGCCCGGTGCGCTCTTACCGCACCCTTTCACCCTTGCCCGTGCGAGCACGGGCGGTTTGCTTTCTGTGGCACTTTCCTTCAGGTCGCCCTGACTGGCCTGCGCCAGCACCCTGCCCTGTGGAGCCCGGACTTTCCTCGACGACCGCTCGAGAGCCGCCGCCGCGATCACCTTGTCCTCCTCGGCCGCCTCACCTCCCAGCCGAGTGTCTAGCACCGAGGGACCCCACCGAGCTACCCGGCCCACCCCCGCCGCGGCGCCTCGGAAGGGGCCCGCCGTGCCCCCACGCGACCGCCCCCGCGCGCGACGACCCCTCGGCCCGCGAAATCGCGCCTCTGCGCCCGAGACGGGGCCGTGGCGAAAAAAACAGATCGATCCACCCCTGCGGACCACTAAAGATCCAGTGCAGTCCTCCCTCTGTGGCTCGCTTCCCGTAAGGCCCCCCATGACCTCTTCCGAGCTCGCCGCCGTCGTCGACTCCTCCCGCCCCGCCCCGCCCTCCGAGAACCGAGACCCAGCCGCCTCCGACGGCTTCGACCGCTGGTGTCGCGACGCCCTCTACTCGGCCTCGGTCATCGAGGCCACCGCGATCCTCGATCGCTACTGCGACCACCAGCTCCAGGCCGTGTACCGCACCCTCGAGCTCGGCTCCCTCCTGCGCGAGCCGAGCGGGGCGGCCGAGGTCGCAGCCCGCCTGCGCTTGGTCGACTCGGCCGAGATCACCATGCACGCGCTGCTGTACCGCCTGGCGCGGCGCACCCCGTTCGTCGAGATGGTCGGCCAAGGCCTCGACGCCCGCTTCGTGCACCGGGCCGATCCCCCCGATCCCGGCCCGGAGCTCGCCGCCCTGCGGGAGCGCATGGCGGGGCTCGGCTCGGCCTACTGCGTCAGCCTCGACTTCCTCGACTTCGGCGTGGAGCACTTCGAGCGTTCGCTGCGCGACGACCCCGACTTCATGGACCGCATGCTCTCCGGCCGCGAGGGCACCTTCGCCGAGCTGTGGCACGCGGCCACCAACCTCGACCCGCTGCAGGATCTCCACGGCGCGATGGGAGCCGAGGCCATCACCCGCCACGGCTGGGGCGGGGTGATCCTCGAGCTGGGGGGCGGGACCGGCAACGGCATCCGCCACCTGCTCCAGCGGCTGGGCACCGAGGACGCCCTCGCCCGCGTGGGGCACTACGTGTTCACTGACATCAGCGTCCGCTTCCTCATGAAGACGCGCGCCGAGGTCAAGCGGAGCTGGCCCGGCGTCAACTGCAGCTGGACCTTCGCCGACCTCAACCAGCCGCTGCGGGGCTTCCGGATCCCCGAGCACATCGATCTCGTCTACGCCGTCAACGCGGCCCATGTCGCCAGGGACATGCCGGCGTTCCTGCGCCAGTGCCACGAGGTGCTGGCCCCGGGCGGCCGGGTGGTGTTCGCCGAGCGCGTGCGCATCGACCCCTACGAGATGGCTCCCCGCGAGCTCACGCTCAACCTCAGCGTCTACCACCGCGGCGCGGCCCTGCGCTCCGAGGCTCGCCCCATGCACTGCTACCTGTCGCCGGGCGGCTGGTCCACGCTGCTGCGCGAGGCGGGCTTCGAGCCCGAGCTGCTGCCCGATCTCGACGGCATGGCCGAGCACTTCCCGCAGCAGTACGCCGCGGTGGTGGTGGGCCACAAGCCGGCCTGATCTCCCGCGGCGGCGGGCGCGGCCCGTGCTCGCGAGGGCCCTCGAGCCCGCGCGGCCCCGAGGACGAGGGCTCGCCGCTACCAAGTCGATGGGAACTCAGTCGCTCGAGGGCGCCGCGCGGCGCTGCTGCAGGCTGCGCGCGGCCGCGAAGCCACCCCACGCCCCGGGCAGCGGAGCGACCAGGCCCACCACCCACAGCCAGGGCGGCGACTGGATCATCAGCAGGTTGGCCACGTCTGCGGCGAGGAACAGCCCGCCGATGATCAGCGCGGGCACGGGGCCAGGGGGGCGGCCGACCAGGTTTGCCACCAGCCCGCCGGCGATGGGCCCCAGCACCCACGCGAGCGCCACCATGGCGATGGCCCCCATGGGGACCAGCGAGAGATCGGGGGCCGCCGGGTCGAAGCCCGGGTCCGGCGGGAACGCGGAGCTGCCGAGCCCCTCGATCACCATCACCACCAGACCAGCGACGAAGATGCCGAGCAGCGTGCCGAGGATCCGTCGTGCCATGGCCCTGGGATAGGACGAGTGGCCCTCGCATGGCAACGCGAGGGTGAGGATTCGCGTTTCGGCGGAGCGCGAGGGCATCGGGCCGTGCTCGGCCCGTCGGCCCGGGTGCCGCGGACCCGGGGAAAGATGCTATGCGTCCGACGGACGAAGGCCGATGCTGCTGCTCGAGCGAGGACACTGGTGGAAGCAGATCGCGACCGTGCGGGGGACCGCGCTGGCGCGGGTGTGGCCGCGGCTGGCGGTGGTGACCGTGGTCGCGACCGTGGTCACGGTGGTGCACGAGTACGTGGAGCACCCGATCTGGGGGCTGACCACCCTCCCCTTCTCGCTGGTGGCGGTGGCGCTGGGCATCTTCCTGGGCTTCCGCAACAACACCAGCTACGACCGCTTCTGGGAGGGGCGCAAGCTGTGGGGCCAGCTCGTCAACACCTCCCGTAGCCTCGCACGCCAGGTGCAGGTGATGGTCGGGCCCCAGCGCGAGGAGCCCGGGGTGGGCCCCGACCAAGCCGAGGTGCAGCGCGAGCTGGTCTACCGGGTGATCGCCTACGTGCACGCGCTGCGGCTGCACCTGCGCGATCAAGACCGCCTCGAGGAGCTCGCGGGCCTGCTGCCCGACGACGAGCGCGAGGGGCTGCGCGGCCAGCTCAACCGTCCGCTGGCGATCCTGCGCGAGCTCGGCGGTCGCCTCCGCGATCTGTGGCAGCAGGGCAAGGTGCACCCGATGCACCTGCCGACGCTGGAGGGCAGCCTCTCCACCCTCACCGACATCCAGGGCGCCTGCGAGCGGATCAAGAGCACGCCGATCCCCAGCTCCTACACGGTGCTCATCCACCGGATCGTGGCGGTCTACACCTTCGCCCTGCCCTTCGGCATCGTGGAGACGGTGGGGGGCGCCACGCCGGTGGTCGTGGCGATCATCGCCTATGCCTTCTTCGGCCTCGACGCGGTCGGCGAGGAGATCGAGGAGCCCTTCGGCACCGACGTCAACGACCTGCCGCTGTCCACCCTCTCGCGGATGATCGAGATCAACCTGCGGCAGACCCTGGGCGAGACCGAGGTCCCCGAGGTGCTCCGGCCCGTGGACGGCGTGCTGAGCTGATCCGGCCGCGCCGCGGTCTCGTCGCCACCCGAGCCCCGCGATCGACCAGCGACGAGCGCTCGCGGTCGGGGTAGCGTTGGCTGGTGCGTGCCCTCCTGATGGTCCTGGTCGTGCTCCTGCTGACGGCGACGAGCGCCTGCTCCGAGCGCTCCTTCGGCCCCGCGGACGCGGACGCGGTGCGGGCGGTGCTCGACCGCCAGCGCGACGCCTGGAACCGCGGCGACCTGGCGGCGTTCATGGAGGGCTACCACCAGGCGCCCGAGATCGTCTTCACCTCGTCGGCCAAGATCCGCCGCGGCTGGGAGGAGGCGATGGCCGCCTACCAGCGGCGCTACGTGGATGGCGACGCGAAGATGGGCACCCTGAGCTTCACCGACGTGGAGATCACCGGGCTCGGCCCCGATGCCGCGCTGGCCATGGGACGCTTCGAGCTCCGCGACACCCCGCAGGCCGGCTGGGGCATCTTCAGCCTGGTGCTCACGCGCCGTGACGGCCGCTGGGGCATCGTGCACGACCACAGCTCCGGCGCCCCCGAAGAGACCCCGGCGCAGGCCCCGGCGGCCGCTCCGAGCCCCGAGCCCGCCACCGCGAGCCGACGCGTGGCGGTGACCATCGACGACCTGCCCGTCGCCGCCTACGGCAGCCACCCCTCCGACGAGGCCCGCCGCGAGGTGGTGAAGGGGCTGTGCACGGCGATCCGCGAGGCGGGAATCCCCGTGACCGGCTTCGTCAACATGAGCAACCACGAGCGCGACCCCTCGCTGATGCAGGCGTGGATCGACTGCGGCATCGCCCTGGGCAACCACACCTGGTCGCACCCACACCTCCAGGAGATCGGGCTGGACGCCTACCTCGAGGATCTGCGGCGCGGCCACGAGGCGCTGCGCGAGCTGGTGGGCGACGAGCAGCCGATCCCCTTCCGCTATCCCTATCTCCACCGCGGCTTCGATCCCGACTCGCGGCGTGCGATCACCGGCCTGCTCGAGGAGCTCGACAGCCGCGTGGCGCCGGTGACCATCGACACCTGGGACTGGCTGTACGCGGCGGGGCACCAGCGCGCCACGACCGAGGGCGACGCGGCGGCGGCGGAGCGCTACCGGAGCTCGTGGATGTGGAACCTGCAGGAGGCCACGCTGGAGGCGGAGCACCTGGCCCGCGAGCTGTTCGGGCGCGAGCCGCCGCAGATCCTGCTGCTGCACGCCAACGCGCTGGGCTCGCGGGACCTGCCCGCGTTCCTGTCGTGGCTGCGGCGACGCGGCTACGCGTTCGTCACCCTCGACGAGGCCCTCGCCGACGAGGCCTATGCGCTCCCCGACGAGTCGTGGTCGCCCACCGGCGACTCGTGGTGGCTCCGCCTGCGACGCAGCCGCTCGCTGGCCCACGGCACGCCCCCGTTCCACGATCTCGACGCGATCCCGGCCTCGCCCTGAAGACCGGCCCTCAGGGGGCGGGGGATCCGTGGGGCGCCTCCACGCGGACCTCGATGCGCCGGTGACCGCCTTCCTCGGTGGTCGTGATGTCGACGGTCGCGTCCTCGGTGGAGATGCCCTCGGCGCGGAGCTGGGCCAGGATCCGCGCCTCGGCCTCCTCCACCCCATGCCGATCGATCTCGAGGTCGAGCAGGTCGCGGGACAGGCGTCCGCCCAGGGTGCCGTGCACCGTGCCCGACAGCGGCACCTGCTGGATCTCGGCCTCGGCCAGCGCGGGGAACTCCCGCACCAGCTCGTCCCAGCCGTCCTCGGCGTCGACCTCTCCGCCGAGCGCGAACAGCTGCATCCGCATCTGCTCGTCGATCACCAGCTCGCCGTCGGGGCCGATCCGCTCGTCCCGCGTGCGCGACACGTGCAGCTCGATGCGCTCGGCCCCCATCTCCTCCCCGAGGTGCGCGGCGAGGCGCTCCGCATCGAGCTCGTCCCAGCGCGCAGCATCGAGGACGATCTCGATGCCCTGGCCCAGATCGACCGAGTACTCCGACGGCAGGGCGCAGGCCCCCACGGCCACGGCCACCCCGAGCCCACACATGAGCGCGATGCGGCCCGACCGGCGACGACGCGGAGCGGGAGCCCCCCCTCCGTGGCGGCGTGCGAAGGCAGCCACCAGCGCGTCCTCCTCGGCGCGACGGTGCAACAGCTCGCCGTCCGCGGGGCGACGGTACAGGGCACGAAGCCGACGAACGAGCTCAGATCGCATAGCCAGCCGCCTTGTCGGGATCGCGAGCCCGGAGCTTGGCCCGCAGCTCGCGGAGGGTTCGGGAGAAGCGCTGCTTGACCGCGGCCTCGCTCAGGTCCATGAGCTCGGCGATCTCGCGCAGGCGCAGGCCGTCGGCGAAGCGCAGCGAGAACATCTCGCGGACCTCGGGGGGATAGCCGGCGAGCACCGTCCGCAGCGCGGCGTCGCGCTCGTCGTCCTCGAGCGCCTTGGCGGGATCGAGGGCCGCGTCGGCGAGGCGCTCGATCGCCTCGCCGTCGCCCACGGCCCGGCGGGCTCGCAGGTGATCGATCACGGCGTTGCGCGCGATGCCGATCACCCACGCCTGCACGTTGCCCCGAGCCGGATCGAAGCGACTCCAGTGCTCCACCATGCGCTCGAACACCCGGGCCACCAGATCCTCCACGTCGGCACGCTCGGCGATCCGCCGCGACACGTAGCGCCACACCACCGGATGGAGCTGCCGGTAGAGCCCTCGAAAGGCCCCCGCGTCCCCTGCGGCCGCCCGACGGGCGAGGCGGTGGAGACGCGCGGTGGTGAGCGTTCCGCGAAGCGACATCGGCGCGCCAACTCGTCCTACGAGCCAGCCTCGCGATGGTGACACGGAATCGACGCCTACCCGTCCTGAACCCGCGCGGCGAGCTCGAACACGTGGTCGTCCTCGGCCGGCTCGGCCCCCAGCGCGCGCAGGGCCTCGGCCAGGCGCAGCACGTACTCCACGTTGGGGCCGCTGGGGCCCCGACAGCGCCGCACTCGGGCCGCGATCTCGTCGAGCGACGCCGGCCCGGCGTAGTTGGGGTTGTCCTCGGTCGCGAGGTACATCACGACCTCGGGCAGCGAGTCACCCGCGGGCAGCATCACCTGGGTGGTGATCCGCCGATAGCCGCCCTTCTCGCGGTGGTCGAGGCCAGCGAGCACCCGCGGCGCGGCCTCGGGCTCCACGCGATAGGTCATGCCCCAGCAGCGCGCCTCGGGAGCGGGCACCAGGGTGACCACGCGACCGGGATCCTCGGGCACGCCGCGGTGATCGGTGGACGCCTGCCAGAAGCGCCGCGCCCAGCCGTGGATCCAGCCGGGCTTGCGCTCCACGAACGGAAAGTCGGGGCGCCACACCAGGGAGCCGTAGCCGAAGATCCACAGATCGCGATCGCGTGCGCTCATGGTGGTGGGACGAGCGAGCAGCGTAGCAATCCTCGACGCGAGCACCCACCCGCCTCGCCGACGGGTGGGCAGCGCGGCGCCTGGACGGAGGCGATGCCGGCCTCAGGCGGCTTCGGCCGCAGGCTCGCCCTCGTCGGCCTCGGCGGCCCCCGGTGCGGGCGCGGTCTCCGGCGCCATGGCCATCCGCTGGCGCACCCGGGCCAGCACCGGCTCGGCCGCGGGCCGACGGGTCTCCCAGATGAAGTCGTAGACGTCGAGCAGGTCGCGAGCCTCCTCGCCGGCCTCTCGCAGCCGATCGCAGAGCTCTCGGGCGAGCGCCGCGAGCCGATTGTACTGCCCGCCCTGGGGCGAGACCTTCTTGGCCTGGCTGGGCGAGACCACCCGCAGCGCATCGAAGAACACGCTGGGGCGGATGCAGACGTCGTCGTGCGGGCTGACCACGGCTCGCATCGCGGTCATCAGCGACCACGAGGGCCGTCCGCCGGGCGAGCGAGCCAGCAGCCGCAGCACCGCGTCGAAACGCTCGCCCTCGGGATCGGGCTCGTGCACCAGGTCGCGCAGCGCTCGTCCCAGCGCCCGGGTGGGCGTGGCGCGGCGCAGCACCTCGAGCTGCTTCGAGGTCACGAGATCGGTCGCCCCCAGCACGTCGACGAAGCGCTGCACGATCACCTCGACTCGATCGCCCTCGAGCAGCTCGTCGAGGGCCACGCGACCGAGCATCGCGGCCGCGTCGTGGATCGCTGCATCGCGATGACGCTTGGCTCGACGCTTGACCCCCGCGCCCCTTCGCTTGCTCGCCCAGCTCGCGTCGGCGAGGCCCTCGGGGTACTCCTCGCGCAGCACCGCCACCAGCTCCGGCAGCGAGGGACCCCTCACCGGTAGCGCGTCGGCGCTCCCGCGCGCCTCGGCCTGCTCGACTCGCTCGCGATGCACCGCGGCGAGCAGCTTCTCGGCGGCATCGCCCACCGTCGGCGCCGATTCGAACAGGTGATAGAAACCCTCCTTGAACACGCGCTCGGTGCCGTCATCGAATCGATAGCCGCGCTTTCCATCGTGCTCCCACATGAGCGCCGCGAGCCCCCACTCGGATCGCTTGGAGTGACGGAACAGACGGATCGCCTGGTGGACGTTGTTCTGAACCTGGTTCAAGGGTGAGGCAACGAGCATGCGGTGGTCCTTTCTCGGGGCGAAGGCCAGAGGCGACGTCCCGCGGGACGGCCTCGATGGAGTGGATCCCGATCCGCGCGCATCGACGCCGAGACGATCGTGGGCACGATGCCTCGACCGACGCACGAAACGAGCTGATGACAGCATAGCCCAGCGCGATGGGGCTGCAAGTCCACGGCCGGTGGATTCACCTGCCGTGTCGAGCACATGCGTGATCGATGAGCGCGGCTAGAGACCGAGCACGCCCTCGATCGTCTCCATCATCCTCACGCGACGCTGGGTGATCGGGCTGCTGCCATCCACCAGCGCACGGCTCTCCTCGAGCACGCGCGCGAGGCCGAAGCGAGTGACCGCGCTGTCGGGCGTGGGCGTGCCACCGGGGACGATGGCCTGCCACGCGACCATCTGATCGCTCTCGCCCTGGAGCACGGCCGCGACCGCGGCCAGGCCCAGGCGGCCGGCGACCATGCGATCCTGGAACGACGGCCGTCCGCCGCGGACCAGGTGCCCGAGCACGGTGGCCCGCACGTCCACGCCGAAGCCCTCGCCGAGGCGCTGCTGCACCCTTCGCACCAGCCGGGTGCAGGGGATCGTGACGCCCTCGGCCTTGAGGATCAGCACCCGACGCTTGTGTCGCTCGGCGAAGGCGTGGCGGACGGCCCGCTCGAGCGAGGCGACGATCTCGTCCTCGTCGCGCCCCTGCTCGCGGAACAGCACCGCCTCGGCCCCCGTGGCCACCGCGGCCGCCATCGCCAGGTAGCCGCAGTCGCGCCCCATCACCTCCACCACGAAGGCCCGTCGGTGCGCGCGGGCAGTGTCACAGATCGCATCGCAGGCGGCGACGATGGTGTTGAGCGCGGTGTCGACTCCGATGGAGGTCCCCGTGCAGCCCACGTCGTGATCGATGGAGGCCGGGATCCCGATCACCGGCGTCTCGCTCTCGGCGGCCAGCGCATGGGCCCCCGCGAGCGAGCCGTTGCCGCCCACCACCACCAGGCCCCGCAGCGAGGCCATGGTGCGTACGGCGGGCGCACGGCCCTCGGGAGTGAGGAAGCGGAGCTCGCGGGCCGAGCCGAGCACGGTGCCGCCCACCGAGCCCAGGAAGTCCATCTCGGGATCGACCCCGAGCGAGCCGTCGCTCTCGGGCACGGTGAGGGGACGCAGTCGCCCCTCGAGCAGGCCGGTGTAGCCGTCCTCCACCCCCACCACGGGCACGCCCTGGCTGGCCGCCACCTTGGCGACGGCCCGGATGACCGCGTTCATGCCGGGGGCATCGCCCCCCGAGGTCAGGATGGCGAGAGGGCGGGCGTCGCTCACGAACGGGATCATAGCCGGTCCACCGAAGAGCGGGGGTCGAGCGCGGGGCATGGTGCAGCGCGAATGCGATTGCCTGGCCCGGCCGCGGCGCCCGGCGGTCGCCGTCGCGTCGTCGGGAGCCGAGCCCCCTCGCCTTCGCTTGGGCCCCGAGCGTGGGGCCGGTAGCATGGGGCCATGCGTTGGCTTCTCAGCTGGGGAACGACCGTGGCCTTGGGCCTGTGCTCGTGCGGCGACGACGGGGGGCCGGCCAGCGGCACGACCAGCGAAGGGGGCTCCGCCGGCAGCGACCCCGCCGAGGGCAGCAGCGGCCCCGGAGACACCGGCCCCGCCGACGGCACCACCGACGACGGCAGCGACACCGCGGACCCGACCACCTCGCCGCCCTCGGAGTGCGGCAACGGGATCCTCGAGGGCATCGAGGAGTGCGACGACGGCAACCTCGTGGACGGAGACGGCTGCGGCCCCGACTGCACCCTCAACCTCGACACCAACCTCTGGCAGGACACCCACGGCGGCGACGCGATGGTCCGCGACTCCGGCCAGGGCATCGCGGTCGACTCGGCGGGCAACGTGATCGTGGGTGGCTACGAGGTCGACGAGATCGGCAACCCGAACATGTGGGTGGCCAAGTACGATCCCGACGGCAATCGCCTGTGGGAGGCCGAGCTCGATCCCTCGATGGGCTTCGACGACCGCGTCTACGGGGTGGCGATCGGCCCCGGCGACGGCATCCGCCTGGTGGGCGACGTGGACGCGGCCCCCGGCTCCTCGGACATCTGGGTGCTCGCGCTCGACCCCGACGGGAGCGAGCAGTGGAGCGCCTCGTTCGACGGTCCCGACGGGGGCGACGACGGGGGCCGTGGGATCGCCTGCGATGCCGACGGCAACGTGCTCGTCACCGGCTACGTGCGGACCGCCAACAACGACAACGACATCTTCGTGGCCAAGCTCGGCCCGGGCGGGGCCACGCAGTGGAGCGACATCATCGCGGGCCCCGACGTGCTCGACGACCGCGGCCAGGGGATCGTGACCGACCCCGAGGGCAACGCCTACGTGGCCGGCTTCGTGACCCAGGGCGGCTTCGATCGCAACGTGTGGCTGCGCAAGCTCGACCCCGACGGCGCCGAGCTGTGGACCCAGCAGTGGGACAGCCCCACCAGCGCCGACGATGCGGGCTTCGGCGTGGCCCGGGCCCCCGATGGATCGATCGCGGTGACGGGCATGACCCCGGTGATCGCCGACAACCAAGACGTGTGGCTGGGGCGCTGGGACGAGGACGGCAGCCTGCTGTGGTTCAAGCAGTTCGGCGGCCAGGCCTACGTCAACGACCAGGGCCTGGCGGTGGCGGCCGACTCGGCGAGCAACTTCATCGTGGTCGGCTTTCGGGGCATGAGCGCCACCGACAGCGACATCTGGATGCGCAAGTACGACGTGGGCGGCAACGTGCTGTGGTCGCAGGCCGTGGTGGGCATGGGCATGGACCGCGATCAGGCCACCGCGGTGGCCACCACCGCCGAGGACGACATCGTGGTGACCGGCGAGATCCGCAACACGATGAGCAACGACGGAGACATCTGGCTGGGCAAGTTCGGCCCCGGCTGACGGGAGGGGGCCGCGGGCGCTATGCTCGGGCCATGAGCAGCGCCCGGCGTCTGGTCACCGAACGGCTCGTGCTCGCCACGGCGACTCCGCAGCACCTGTTGGTCGAGCTCGACGATCCGAGCAAGCTCCAGCCGCTGGTCGGAGGGACCGTCCCGTCGCAGTGGCCGCCCGATCCCGAGGGGAGCGCCCGGCTGCGCGAGACGATGGAGCGCCTGCACCAGGGGCCGCAGGAGATCGGCTGGTGGCTGCGCTACGTGGTGCTCCGCCGCGGGCCCGAGGGGCAGCCAGTGCTGATCGGTCGGGTGGGCCTGGAGGGTCGCCCGGTCGATGGCGAGGTGCGGGTGGAGCTCGAGCTGCTGCCCGAGTTCGCGGGCCAGGGCTACGGCCGCGAGGCCGCGGGGCGCCTGGTGGACTGGGCCCTCGATCACCGCGAGGTGGAGCGGGTGATCGCCGAGCCCTCGGTGTCCCGGCAGGAGTGGATCCGCGAGCTGCTCGAGCTGGGCTTCGAGCGCGAGGGCGACGAGCTGAGCGACGCCGAGCGAGGCACGGCTCGGCTGCGGCGGCGCAGGGAGGCGTGGCTGCGCGACAGCGTGGCGCTGCGCCGCGGGGCCAAGCTCGTCGCCCCGGGGCCCAACCAGGCGATCGCGGGCCTGCCCCAGCTCGCGCGCGAGGTGTTCGAGCGCCTGCTGACCGAGCCGCTGCGCGACCCCGACGATCTGTGCCGCGAGGTGCGGCTGTACGCCGAGATGCTCGCCAACGCGGCGCTCGACGACCCCTCGGTGGACCACGAGCTGGGCCGCGACATCGCCCGCACCTGCGAGGGCCTGCTGATGGCGATCACCGACGCAACCCCCGAGCACACCCGACGGCAGATCCAGGCGGCGGCCCGCTACTTCGTGACCGAGGAGGACGGCGACAGCGACCTGGAGATCGGCGGCCTCGACGAGGATGCCGCGGTGGCCAACGCGGTGGCCGAGCACCTGGGGCGCTCCGATCTCGTCGCCAACGCGGACTGATCCGGTCGAGCTCCCATGCGCCACTCCGCCGCCCGTGCTGCTCGCTGGATCCCGCTCGTGGTGCTCGTGAGCGTGGGCTCGCTCGCGCCCTCGTGCCGCCCGACCCCGAGGCCCTCCGCCGCGCCCGTGGCCCCGCCCGGCCACGAGCCCGCGCCCCGCTCGAGCCCCGAGGCCCCGCTCGCCGCCGATGCGCCGGGCCTGCCGCTCGAGCCTCCCGCCGACGCCGAGCACCTGCCCTCGGGCGTGGCGATGCGGATGCTCGCGCGCGGCGACGCCGAGGGCCCCACCCCTCGTCGCAGCGACCGGCTCGAGCTGCGCTTTTGGGTGTGGGACGAGGAGGATGCGCTGGTGGGCGCCACCGGAGCCGATCGCAGCGAGACCCTGGCCGCCTTCTGGCTGCCGCCCGGCTGGCTGCTGGCGATGGAGCAGATGCACGAGGGCGACCGCGCGCAGATCTGGGTGCCCGCCGCCCTCGCCTACCCGGGGCATGCCGAGGGTCCCCGCGGCGCGCTGCGGATCGACGTGGAGCTGCTCGCGATCCTCCGCAGCGAGGGCGAGCCCGAGCCCACGCAGGGGCCCCAGCTCCGCCCGCCTCCCAACGCGCTGTTCACCGCGACGGGCCTGTCCTTCCTGGTGCTGCGCGAGGGCAGCGGCACTCGTCACCCGGGGCCCCAGACCACCGTCACCGTGCACTACGAGGGCTGGACCTCCGACGGCAAGAGCTTCGACAGCAGCCGTGCCCGCGGGCGCCCGGCCTCGTTCCGCCTCGACCGCGTGATCGCGGGCTGGCAGGAGGGCGTGCAATTGATGGTGGAGGGCGAGACGACCCGCTTCTGGATCCCGGCCGAGCTCGCCTACGGCAACAAGCCGGGGCGACCGCAGGGGATGCTGATCTTCGACGTCGAGCTGATCTCGATCGACGACTGACGAGCGCCGCGGCACGACGGAGGCGCCCGGCTCCCTCGCCCGCGGGCCGACCGCTCGAGCCGAGGCCGAGCTCAGTGCAGCTTGACGCCGCGGTTGGGCACCCAGGCGAGCTCGAAGTGGCCGAGCATCACCGGGGAGTCCTCGGTGAGGCGCACCACGGCGTGGCTGGGGCCCTCGGTCATGCCGGCGGGGCGCACCCCGTTGGTGCTGGCGAGGTCGTAGACCAGCAGGGAGCGCGGCGCCTCCTCGGTGACCAGCGCGTGGACCCGAGAGAGGTTGCGTCCGTGGCCGGCCAGCGAGCAGCGATCGCTGTAGCGACCGATGAGCAGGCCTCGCTGGAGCTGACGGCTGTCGAGGTCGAGCTCGCGAACCTCCTCGCCTCGCCCCGAGGGCTTGGTGGAGCGCAGCCGCAGCACGCCGCGCGGCTGCGGACGCGCCTCGAGATCGAGCCCCCGGTAGCCCCCGTACTCGCGTGGCTCGTCCACGCCGAGCTGCGCCACGCCGGGCTCCGAGGTGGCGCTCATCGCCAGGCGCACGCCGTTGCCCGAGGGATCGAGGCCAGTGAGGTTGCGGAAGGCGTTGTCGTCCCCACCGTCGAGCAGCTCGACGCCCTCGGGACCGCCGGGCGCCACGAACACCACGGTGCGACCGAGGCTGATGAGGCCGTGCGCCTGGAACGAGAAGCCGGGCACGCGCTTGCCGTCGGCGAGCAGCACCCCGGCCCGGCCGCCGAGGTCGTAGCCGCGGTAGCGGATGGGCCCGTCGCCCGGCCACGCGGTGAGCAGCACGTGGCGCAGGCTCACGCGGTTGTCGTTGGGGATCGACAGCGCACAGCGATTGTGTCGACCGATCACCAGCGCGCGCGGGAGGTCGCGAGGCCTTCGCAACACTCGCTGCGCAACGGGGAAGCCCTTGCGATCGGTCGCGACGACGAGGGCATCGCCCGAGTCGACTCCGGCCACCAGGGCCTGCAAGACGGGTCGGGCGCGACCGAAGCAGCTCGCGAGCTGCTGGGTCGGGCTCGAACCCGGCGCATCGCGGTTCTGGTCCGCGCTGTCGTCCGGCTTGAGCGCCACCGCCTTGCAGCCTAGGCCAGACCGCGTCGAATGGCCATGCCCAATCCAGGGAAACGACGGTCTCGACTCGGTCTCGAGCGGCTGAACACCGACACAGTAGGCACGAGCGTGCGATCCCGGCTAGGTTGCGCGCGCGACGGCACAAGGACCCACCTTGTCCTACCTCATCCTCGAACGGTCCGACGACCCCGAGGGAGGACCGGCAGGACGGGGGTCGCGGCCGCGGGGAGATGGGGCATGAACGCGCCTGAGATCATCACCATCCTGGGCAAGGGCAGCGCCTTCGATGGGAAGCTCACCTTCGAGGGCAAGGTCCGCATCGACGGAGAGTTCTCCGGAGAGATCCGAACCGACGGCACGCTGGTGGTCGGAGAGTCGGCCAAGGTCACCGCTCAGATCGATGCCTCCACCGTGGTCATCGAGGGGCGGGTAGAGGGGGACATCCGCGCGACCACGCTGGTGGAGCTGCACGGCAGCGCCCACGTGGTGGGCACGCTGGACAGCCCGAGCCTCGAGATCCAGCGCGGGGCGGTGTTCGATGGCCGCTGCTCGATGAAGGATCGTGGCGGGTCGGCCGAGACCGACAAGACGGCCGTCGCCGGCGGATGATCGGCCACGGTCGTTCCGAGCCCGCTCGCAGATCCTCCCCCGCACGGACCCTCGCGGGGTCCGAAAGCTCACGTGCCTCGGGGGAGGGTCGCGAAGCGCCGCCGTGGCCGGGCCCGCGGGCTCCCGTCGCCCCCCCAAACCCCGCTCGGCGCACCGTTGACGGGCCCACCCACAAGTGGTAGCTAGCCGCCGCGCCACGCAGGAGTCTCGCCGATTTCAGCGGTTTGCGCCCACCTAGGACGCGAATTCCGGTAGACCCCTCCCCGCTCCAACGTCGGCCACCGCCGCCTTCCGTCCCGTGCCGATGGACCTCGCAAGCACCCTCGTCGCCTCCATTCCCGTCGTCGACATCGACGGGACCTTGTTCGTCCAGCTGGGCATCTATTTGGCGCTCGTCGTCATCCTGGGCCCCATGCTGTTCAAGCCCTGGCTCGAGGCACTGGACCGTCGCAAGGAGGCGGTCGAGGGCGCCGTGGCCAAGGCCAAGGACATGCGCGCCGAGGCGGACGACCTCGCCCGCGACTACGAGCAGCGCATGGAGGCCGCCCGCGAGAAGGCCCACCTCGTGCGCTCGTCGGCCCGCCGTGAGGAGGAGGAATCGCAGGCCAAGTCCCTGGCCGCGGCCCGCAACGCCGCCAACGACGAGCTCGCGGCCGAGCGCAAGCGCATCGCCGACGAGACCGACCAGGCCCGCGAGGCGCTGGGGGGTCGTGTGGACGAGCTCGCCGACGAGATCACCAACAAGCTGCTCGGGAGGGCCTCATGAAGGTCTCGCGCATCGCCGCGCCAATCGCCGCCGCCCTGGCCATGCTGCCCGCGGTCGCCCTGGCCAACCCCGAGGCGGAGGGCCACGGTGGGATCGAGTGGATCACGCCGGTCTTCGGCAGCACGGGCAAGCTCGGCCTCGTCTGGATCATCATCAACTTCCTCGCCCTGCTGTGGATCCTCAACCGGATCCTCTTCCAGCCGCTCATCAAGCGGACCCGGGACAAGCACGACACCGTCAAGGGCGAGATCGACAAGGCGACCGCGGCCCGCGAGGAGGCCGAGGGCGTGCTCGCGGAGTACCGCGGCCGGCTCGACGAGCTCGACCAGGAGGTCGACGCGCTGATGAGCGAGGCCAAGGAGCGTGCCGAGGCGGATCGCAAGCGCATCATCGAGGCCGCCGAGCGCGAGGCCGAGCAGATCAAGGCCTCGGCCAAGGCCGCCGCCGAGCGCGAGGCCGCCGCCCGCCGCCGCCAGCTCGAGGCCGAGATCATCGACCGTGCGGTGGAGCGCGCCGAGGCGCTGCTCCGCCAGAAGATCACGCCCGCCGACCAGCTCGGCATGGTCGATCGCTACGCCGAGCAGCTCGGCTCGGTCGACTTCGGAGGTGCCGCCCGATGATCCCCGGTAGCCTCGCCCGTCGCTACGCTCGAGCCCTGCTCGGCCTCGCCGAGACGGGCCCCAAGCGCGACAAGATCGCCAAGGACCTCGACGCCTTCGCCGAGCTGTGCAAGGCCCAGGATTCCTACGGCGTGCCCGTGATGACGGTGCTCGCCTCGGAGCGCTACGCCTCCGAGGATCGCAAGAAGCTGATCGACGGCTTCCTGCGCCGCCTGGGCGCCGATCCCCTGCTCGGCAAGTTCCTGCGCTACGTGCTCGATCGGGGCCGCTTCGACGGCGTGCCCGACATCGCTCGTGCGTACCGCCGCATGGCCGACGACGCCGCCGGGCGCGTCAATGCCGAGATCGTCTCGGCCTCGCCGCTGACACCCGACGCCCTCGCGAAGATCAAGAAGGCGCTCGAGACGGTGACGGGCAAGCAGGTCATCGCCACCACTTCGGTCGACCCCGAGCTCATCGGGGGCGTGGTCGCCAAGGTCGGCTCCTATGTCGTCGACGGCAGCGTCCGCTCCGCCTTGGATCAGCTCAAGACCTCCCTGCGCAGCTAGTACGAGGAACACCTCATGGAAATCCGCGCCGACGAAATCAGCCGCATCATCCGCGAGCAGGTCCAGGGCTACGACACCTCGCTGTCGGTCGAGGAGACCGGCACCGTCCTCACCGTGGGCGACGGCATCGCCCGCATGGACGGGCTGTCCAACGCGATGGCGGGCGAGCTGCTCGAGTTCCCCCACGACGTCCGCGGGATGGTGCTCAACCTCGAGGAGGGCAACGTCGGAGCCGCGCTGCTGGGCAACGACCACCTCATCAAGGAGGGCGACACCGTCAAGCGCACCGGCAAGATCATGTCGGTGCCCGTGGGCGACGCCCTCATCGGTCGCGTGGTGAACGCGCTCGGTGAGCCCATCGACGGCCAGGGGCCGCTCGACACCGACCTCAGCCGCGTGGTCGAGATCAAGGCGCCCGGCATCGTGCAGCGCAAGTCGGTGCACGAGCCGATGCAGACCGGTCTCAAGGCCATCGACTCGATGATCCCGATCGGCCGTGGCCAGCGCGAGCTGATCATCGGCGACCGCCAGACCGGCAAGACCGCGGTGGCCGTCGACACGATCATCAACCAGAAGGGGCAGAACATGATCTGCGTCTACGTGGCGATCGGTCAGAAGCAGTCGACCGTCGCCACCGTCGTGGATCGCCTGCGCCGCGAGGGCGCGATGGAGTACTCCATCGTGGTGGCCGCCACCTCCTCCGAGTCGGCGCCGCTGCAGTTCCTCGCCCCCTACTCCGGGGTGACGATCGGCGAGTACTTCCGAGACAAGGGCCAGCATGCGCTGCTCATCTACGACGACCTCAGCAAGCAGGCCGTGGCCTACCGCCAGCTCTCGCTGCTGCTGCGCCGCCCGCCCGGTCGCGAGGCCTACCCCGGCGACGTGTTCTACCTGCACAGCCGCCTGCTCGAGCGCGCCTGCAAGCTCTCCGACAAGGAAGGGGCCGGCTCGCTCACCGCGCTGCCCATCATCGAGACCCAGGCCGGTGACGTGTCGGCGTACATCCCGACCAACGTCATCTCGATCACCGACGGCCAGATCTACCTGGAGAGCCAGCTGTTCCACCGCGGCATCCGTCCCGCGGTGAACGTGGGCCTGTCGGTGTCTCGCGTGGGTGGCTCGGCCCAGGTCCCGGCCATGCGCAAGTACGCCGGCACCCTCCGCCTGGAGCTGGCCAGCTACCGTGAGCTCGAGGCCTTCGCGCAGTTCGCCTCCGACCTCGACGCCTCCACCCGGGCCCGCCTCGACCGTGGCCAGCGCCTGGTGGAGCTGCTCAAGCAGGGGCAGTACGCCCCGCTCGACGTGGCCCTGCAGGTCGCCTCGATCTACGCGGGCACCAAGGGCCACCTCGACTCCTACAAGGTCAGCGACGTCAAGCGCTTCGAGAGCGAGCTGCACGCGTGGCTCAAGGATCACCGGGCCGCGCTGCTCGACAAGATCCGCTCCGCCGGCAAGAAGCAGCTCGACGAGGTCGACAAGGAGCTGGCCGATGCGATGACCGCGTTCCGCAAGACCTTCAAGGCCTGATCCCCGCGGCGGGTCGTCCGCGGCCCGCCCTTCCCACGAGCACCCGATGGCGAACCTCAAAGAGCTTCGACTGCGCATCGCGTCGGTCAAGAACACGCGGAAGATCACCGCCGCGATGAGCCAGATCGCGTCGGCACGCCTGCGCAAGGCCCAGAACGCCCTGCTGGCCGCTCGCCCCTACGGCGAGCGGATGCACGAGGTGGTGCAGCACCTCGTGGCCGGCATCGACCCGGCCGAGCGCAAGGCCGCGCACGCGCTGCTCGAGGAGCGCAAGGGCGGCCGCACCCTGGTGATCGCCATGACCGCCGACCGCGGCCTGTGCGGCGGCTTCAACAGCAACATCAACCGCGCCGTGGCCCGCTACCTCGACCAGGAGCGCGCCGAGGGCCACGAGGTGGTGCTGATGGCGATCGGGCGCAAGGCCCAGGCCTACTTCAAGCACTACGGCGAGGACTTCGGCGGCCGCGAGTACCCGGCGGCCGAGGACAAGACCGTGGTGGATCTCGGCAAGACGGTCGCCTCCGCGGTGATCGAGGCGTTCCTCTCCGAGGACGAGGCCGAGCGCGTCGACCGGGTGCTGCTCCAGTACAACCACTTCGTCAGCGTGCTCAACCAGGAGCCCCGCCGCATCCAGATCCTGCCGCTGACCGCGAGCGAGTCCGAGGATGCTCCCACCCAGGAGCCCACCTTCGAGCCCGAGCGCAGCTCGATCCTCCAGCACCTGGTGCCGGTCGCGGTCGAGTCCCTGCTCCAGCAGGCGATGTTCAACTCGGTGGCCGCGGAGATCGCCGCCCGGCGCGTGGCGATGGACGCCGCCACCGACAATGCCTCTGGCCTCATCGCCGACCTGACCCTCGAGTACAACCGCGAGCGCCAGGCCGCCATCACCACCGAGCTCATGGAGATCATCGGCGGCGCCGAGGCCCTCAAGGGCTGACGCCGCGCCTTGCTCCACCGAAAGCGTGACTGCCATGTCGACGACCACTCCCGGAACCCCTGGTAGCTCCGAGGCCCCCAAGGCCCCGCTGTTCAGCAACGCCGGCTCGACCGGCCCCGGTCCCGCCAAGGCGGAGGTCAAGGGCACGCACTCCGGCCGCATCCTTCAGGTGATCGGCCCCGTCGTCGACGTGGAGTTCGACGACCATCTGCCCGAGACCAACATCGCGCTGACGGTCACCAACCCGTCCATCTCCGACAAGGCCGACAACCTCGTGCTCGAGGTGTCGCTGCACCTGGGCGAGCACACGGTGCGGACCATCGCGATGGACTCCACCGACGGCCTGGTGCGCGGCATGGAGGTGCGGGACACCGGCGCCGCCATCAGCGTGCCCGTGGGCAAGAAGACCCTGGGGCGCATCCTCAACGTGGTCGGCGCGCCCGTGGACGAGCAGGGCCCGGTCGAGGCCGAGCTGCGCTGGCCCATCCACCGCAAGGCCCCGCCCTTCACCGAGCAGAGCACCAAGGTCGAGCCCTTCGTCACCGGCATCAAGGTGATCGACCTGCTCGCGCCCTACCGTCGTGGCGGCAAGATCGGCCTGTTCGGCGGCGCCGGCGTGGGCAAGACCGTGCTGCTGATGGAGCTCATCAACAACGTCGGCAAGAAGCACGGTGGCTTCTCGGTGTTCGGTGGCGTGGGCGAGCGGACCCGCGAGGGCAACGACCTCTACTTCGAGATGATCGAGTCCGAGATCATCAAGGCCGACTGGGACCACGAGGCCCGCGAGGTCAACTCCATCGACACCGAGAAGTCGAAGGTGGCCCTGGTCTACGGCCAGATGAACGAGCCCCCCGGCGCCCGCGCTCGCGTGGCCCTGTCGGCGCTCACCATCGCGGAGTACTTCCGCGACGAGATGGGCCAGGACGTGATGTTGTTCATCGACAACATCTTCCGCTTCACCCAGGCCGGCTCGGAGGTCTCCGCGCTGCTGGGCCGCATCCCCTCCGCGGTGGGCTACCAGCCCACGCTGGCCACCGAGATGGGCGTGCTGCAGGAGCGGATCACCACCACCACCAAGGGCTCGATCACCTCGGTGCAGGCCATCTACGTGCCCGCCGACGACCTGACCGACCCCGCCCCCGCCACCGCCTTCGCCCACCTCGACGCCACCACGGTGCTCTCGCGCGCGCTGACCGAGATCGGCATCTACCCCGCGGTGGATCCCCTCGACTCCACCTCGACCATCCTCAGCGCCGAGGTGGTCGGCGAGGAGCACTACGCGGTGGCCCGCGGCGTGCAGCAGACCCTGCAGAAGTACAAGGAGCTGCAGGACATCATCAAGATCCTCGGCATGGACGAGCTCTCCGAGGAGGACAAGCTCACCGTGGCGCGGGCCCGCAAGATCCAGGTGTTCATGTCCCAGCCCTTCCACGTGGCGGAGCAGTTCACCGGCATGTCGGGCAAGTTCGTCGAGCTCGCCGACACGGTCTCCTCCTTCAAGGAGATCCTCGAGGGCAAGCACGACGACCTCCCCGAGGAGGCCTTCCGCTTCGTGGGCGGCATCTCCGAGGCGGTCGAGAAGGCCAAGAAGATCGCGGCCGAGAACTAGGCCGACGCCCTCGCGCACCCAGCCCTAGCCCTCAGGACCAGGACCAGCAGCCATGGCCGACCGGATGAAGCTCGACATCTTGACGCCCCGCGGGGCCAAGTACGAGGGCATCGACGTGCCCGGGGTGGAGATCCCGGGCCTGCTCGGTGAGCTCGGCGTGCTGCCCGAGCACGTGTCGTTCGTGACCGCGGTCAAGCCCGGCGTGGTCCGCTTCAAGAAGGACAACGAGTCCGTGCGCCTGGCCGTGGGCGCGGGCTTCCTCGAGGTGACCGAGTCGGGCCGGGTGGTGCTGCTGTGCGAGCGCGCCCTGGCACCGAGTGAGATCGAGACCGAGGCCGCGCGCGAGCAGCTCGAGGAGGTGCAGGGCGAGCTGGCCAAGTACAGCGGGCCCATCACCGCCGCCACCTACCGCGACCTCGACCAGCAACGCGCCTGGCTCGAGGCCCAGATTCGCTGCGCGGGCTGAGAGCCCTCGGAGCATGAGCCCGGCCTCTGGCGACGCTCCCCTGCCCTGGGCCACGGTCCGGGTGCGGCTGGTGGACGTGCCGCAGGCCGAGGTGATCGATCGCCTCGACACCCTGGGCCTGCTGCTCGCCGAGGCGTCGGAGGTGGGCGGCGTGGAGCGCCGCGACGCGGGCACCCTGGTGGGCGCGCCGCACCCCGAGCTGTGGGCCTACACCACGCCGCCGGGGCTCGAGGCGGTGCAGGCTCGCATCACGGGGCTGGCCGCGTCGCTGGGGCTGGCGGTGGAGCTGTCGGCGGAGCTGCACCACGACGACGACTGGCGGGAATCGTGGAAGCAGTTCTACCCGCCGCAGGTGCTCGGCGAGGGCGCATTGCTGCTGCGCCCGAGCTGGGTGGAGCGGCGGCCCGGCGATCCGTCGCGCGAGGTGGTGATCGATCCGGGCCGGGCGTTCGGCACCGGGCTGCACGAGAGCACGCGGCTGTGCCTCGACCGGCTGTGCTCGCTGTGGGCCGAGGGCCAGGCCCCCGCCACGGTGCTCGACCTGGGCTGCGGCTCGGGGATCCTGGCCCTGGCCGCGGCGCGACTGTTCCCCGCGGCGCGGCTGCGGGCGGTGGACCTGGATCCCGAGGCGGTGGAGACCACGCGCGAGAACGTGGAGCTCAACGGGCTCGGCGATCGCATCGCGGTGAGCGAGGGCACCATCGACGACGTGGGCGAGCCCGCGGTGGAGCTGCTGGTGGCCAACATCCGCCCCGAGGTGCTGATCCCCGCCGCGCCCGAGCTGCGGGCTCGGGTCGCCGCGGGCGGGCGGCTGCTGCTGTCGGGGATCCTGGTGGAGGAGGCACCGGCGGTGCTCGAGGCCTACCGACGGCAGGGGCTGATCGCCGTGCCGGCCGGGCCCCCGAGCCCGGCGCAGGTGCGGGGCGAGTGGCAGGCCGTCGAGCTGCGGGTGCCATGAGCCCGCGGGTCTTCCACGCCGCGGGAGGCTGGTCGGTCGGCGCGCGGCTGCGGCTGGACCCGGAGGAGTCGCGCTACCTGCTGCGGGTGCGGAGGATCCGGGTGGGCGAGGGGGTGGAGGTGCTCGATGGCCACAGCGCGGCGTGGCGGGCTCGGCTCGTGGAGGCCGAGGGCAAGGCCGCGGTGGTGGAGCTCGACGAGCCGGTGCCCGAGGTGGACGCGATGCCGCTCGAGCTGCTGCTGCTGGTGCCCGAGCCTCGCGCCACGCTCGAGGCGCTCACCCTCGCCAGCGAGCTGGGCGCGACGGCGATCCACCTCGTTCGGGGCGAGCACAGCCCCACGGGCCTGCCCTCGCCCGAGCGCATCACCAAGACCCTGCGGGCGTCGCAGCGCCAGTGCGGGCGACCCCGACCCCCCGCCGTGCATCGCCCCGCCTCGCTGGAGGCCGCGCTGCGGGACACGGAAGCGCGCCCGGGCTTCGTGGCCAGCGTGGCGCTGCGCCACCGCGCCACCCCCGTGGCCGTGGATCCGGCCGTGGGCGCGCGGCTCTTGGTCGGCCCGGAGGGCGGGCTGATGGCCGAGGAGGCGGAGCGGGCCGAGCAGGCCGGGCTGCGGCCGCTGGCCCTGGGGCCGTGGGTCCTGCGAACCCCCACCGCGGTCGCAGCCGGGCTGGCGCGGCTTCGGGGGGCCTGCGAGGGGCCGGCGCGCGCTCTCGACGGCGGCCCCGGGTGAGGGCGCCGGGCGTGATACGCTCCCGCGTGATGGGCCTTTGGCGCTCGTCATGCCCCACGGTCTGCCCCGCGTGCGATGCCGCCATCGACCCCGCCATCGCGGAGGCCGACGTACCCACCTGCCCCGAGTGCGCGCTCCCGCTGCGTCCCATTCGGGTGGCGGGGCTATGGCGACGGCTGGCGGCGGGGCTGGTCGACGGCACGGTGCTGCTGCTGACCGCGGGGCTGCTCAACCTGGCGCTGCTGGCGTGGCTCGATCCACCCCCGCTGCTGCGCGAGGCCAGCGGCCTCGATGCCCTGCTGCGCTTGCTCGAGCTCGAGGTGCCGGCGGTGCTCCGCCGCATCTCTCCCACCCTGGTGATGGGCGCGCTCTACTTCGGCTTGTTCTGGTCGCTGACCGGCCAGACCCTGGGTCACCGCGTGCTCAAGCTCCGGGTCGTCGACCCCTACGGCCAGCCGCCGCGCCCCCTGTGGGCGGCGCTGCGCGTGCTGGGACACGGGCTGGGCCTGGCGGTGGGCGCCATGGGCTGGCTATGGGTCGCCTTCGATCGCGAGAAGCGAGGGTTGCATGACCACCTCGCTCGAACCTACGTCGTGAGGGAATCGTGACGCACCTGCGCCGCTATCTCGAGGAGCACGGCGTGCTCTACCCCGAGCAGCTCGCCGAGGCGACGCGTCGTCAGCAGATCTACGGCGGCAGCCTCGACACCATCCTGCTCGAGCTCGAGCTCGTCGATCCCATCACCCTGGGCGAGCTGCTCGAGAATGCCTGCGGCTTCCCGGTGGCCCCGCCCCACCTGCTGGACAACGGCCTCGATCGTCCGTGGTCGGAGATCCCCGAGGACCTGCAGCGCTCGCGCTGGGTGGAGCCGCTGGGCAAGGAGGGCAACGAGCTGCTCGTGGCGGTCCACCCCGACCTGCCCGACGACCTCCTCGGCCGCCTGCTCCGCAACCTCCGACGCATGCGCCCGATGGTGGTCCCCGAGTGCTGCATGGAGAAGATCGCGGCGGAGCGCCACGGCTCGGTGGTGCCGCAGCGCTATGCGATCCTCGCGGCCTCGTACCTCAGCGCGGTCAAGCGACGGCCCTCGGTCTCGGGGATGTACCAGGTCCCCCGCGAGGAGCCGCCCTCGCGCGCCGGCACGGTGGAGATCCCTCAGGACGAGCCGCCCTCGCTCCCCGTGAGCACGCCGGCCCGGGCCCCGTCGTTCAAGCCGCCGGGGATCCCCCAGGATCGACCCGAGCCCCGCGACGAGGAGCCCGACGACGGCGTGGAGCGACGCACGGTCTCCGGAATGATCGACGTGGTGGAGCCGATGCCCAGCGACGTGCCGCTGGGACCCGCCGCCGCGCCCGAGCGTGGGCACACCGTGGTGTCGATCGAGGCGCCGCCGCTGACCAACCGGGGCACCCTGGTGGCCACCGGTGCACCTCCGGCGGTGCAGGGGCTCTCGCCCGAGGTGGCTGCTGCCGAGGCAGCGGAGGAGCCCATCGAGCGCACCCAGGTCGGCCCGGCGCCCGAGGCTCCGAGCATCATCGATCTCACCCAGGTGGTTCCGGCGCCCGAGCTCACCGCTCCAGGCGATACCCAGGTGACGCCCGCGCCCGAGGGTCCGATCACGGTCGAGATCACCCAGGTCACGCCAGCACCCGAGGCTCCGAGCTTCGGCGACGTGACCCTCGTGGCGCCTGCACCCGACCTCGCCGCCGCGGGCAACACCCAGGTTGCTCCCGTGCCGGAGGCTCAGGCCGTGGCCGAGGTCGAGGCCGAGGCCGAGGTCGAAGGCGCTGCGGAGACCGAGCCGGAGCCGGAGAGCACAGCCGAGCCCGAGCCGGAGAGCACAGCCGAGCCCGAGCCGGAGAGCGCAGCCGAGCCCGAGCCGGAGAGCGCAGCCGAGCCCGAGCCGGAGAGCGCAGCCGAGCCCGAGCTGGAGAGCGCAGCCGAGCCCGAGGCACCGCCACCCACCGCCGCGCCGCGGGTGCGGGACGAGGCCGACGTGCGTCGCCGTCTCGAGCAGGCCCGGGCCGCCCTCGAGGCCACGCGCTCGCGAGACGAGGCCCTCGACGCGATCCTCGAAGCAGCGATGGTGCTGTCCACCCGCGTGGGGTTGTTCCGCGTGCGCGGCAGCGAGATGGTCGGGCTGAGCAACCCCCAGACCGACCTCGACGACATCGGCGGCAAGATCGTGGCCGCCCCCGATGGCTCGGCCGCCGCGATCGCGCTGCACGACGGAGTCTACACTGGCCTCGCCACGGAGTCCGATCTACGGCTGGCCACCGGGGTCCATGCCACCACTCCGGTCGCGCTGCAGCGCGTGGCCGTGCGCGGGCGTCCGGTGGTGGTGGTCTACCTCGACCGTGACGGAGAGCCCATCGAGGAGCTCGATCGCGAGTGGCTGGCCGACATCGCCTTCGCGGGCGGTCATGCGTTCGAGGAGATCCTCAAGCTGCGTCGCACGGCCGGCCCCGCCCCGAGCCCCACCCCGTCGGCCCCCTCGCCGTCGGGCAGCGAGCGCATGGGCCCGCAGCCCTCGCAGGGCTGGGGCACGCCCTCGAAACGGCTGCGCGTGGCCTATGGCCAGCCGAGCGCCGACGTAGAGCCGCTGCCTCCCGCGCCGGTGGAGCCCACCTCCACCTCGCGCATGAGCACGCCCGAGCAGGAGGGCACGGCCTCGCTGCCGCCCTCGCCCGTGCCTCCACCGACCACGCCGTCGGAGCCCGATGACTGGCGGCTGACCCCGGAGCTCGCGATCAAGGCGATGCAGCGCCGGGTCCACGACGAGTCCACGCGGCATCCCTATGCGGCGATCGAGGAGGACGGCAGCGAGTACCGCGAGCCGCCGGCCACCCTGCAGATCGAGGACCTCCCGGTGCGAGCCCGCGTGGCCGCCGAGGACTCGGCCCACGCTCCGCCGGAGCCGGAGCCCGAGCCGGAGCCCGAGCCCGAGCCCGAGCCCGAGCCCGAGCCCGAGCCCGAGCCCGAGCCCGAGGAGGATGACGAGACCTCCTTCGCCGGCCTCGGCGACGAGGATGACGCGGCAAGAGCGGGAGCCACTGCCGAAGAGGAGGACGACGAGACCTCCTTCGCCGGCCTCGGCGACGAGGACGACGCAGCCGCAGCCGAAGAGGAGGACGACGAGACCTCCTTCGCCGGCCTCCACGACGAGTCGGCCGTGGCTGCCCCAGAGCCCCGCGCGACCCTCGAGGTGGAGCTGCTGCCGGTGCGTCCACGGACCGAGGACGTGACCGAGATCCACTCGTCGCGCCCGGTGGAGGTGGAGCACGACGCCGCGCCCGAGGAGCCGCCGGAGCCCGACGAGCCGCCGGAGCCCGACGAGCCCGAGCAGGCCCTGCCCGTCGAGGAGGACGTGGTCCAGATCCCGTCCAAGCGCCCGACGATGGAGCTGGGCAGCCGCACGGGGCTCGGCCGCGAGGGCTCGGGCCCGCGCCCCTCCGCCCGGCCGCCCTCGGAGCCCACGCCCTCGGCCGCGGACTCGATGAGCCGGGCCACGATGCACTCGACCCCGCCGCCGCCCTCCGAGCCCCCGCCCGACACCGGGCTGGCTCCCCTGCCCCCGCCGCCGCCCTCGGCCGTGGACGAGGTGGACGAGACGGGAGCCCGTCGGCCTCGCAGCGCGACCATCAGCGGGCTGCCGCCGCCCGAGCTCAAGTCGCGCAGCGGCGGCAAGAAGCGGATCACCGTCCCTCCCGGCGACGTGCTGCCGCGCGGCGACGAGGAGGTCGACATCATCCCGCTGGCGCGGCCGATCACCCCGGCCACGGCGCGCGGGCGCATCGAGCTCGAGGACGAGGACTGGATGCCCTCGGGCGCTCCGCTGGCCACCGACGAGCAGCAGGCGGAGATCGACGCGGTGCTCGACAGCGTGCTCGCCGGGGACCGCGAGCCCGCGGCGCTGCAGGCCTTCGGCAACACCGGCCTGCTGCGCATCGTGGCGCGCTTCCCAGGGCCGCTGGAGATCCTTCGCCGAGACCTGCGCTCGCTGCCGCCCCCCTCGGCCCACGGCCCGCTCATCCGGGTGGTGATTGCGATGGGCGCGGCCATCGTGCCGCACCTCATCGATCTGCTCGAGCACCCCAACCCCGACGTGCGCTTCTACGCGGCCTTCGTGTTCCACGAGCTGCGAGACCCTCGCTGCATGCGGCCGCTGGCCAAGCTCGCCTTCGACGGCAACGGCGACGTGCGGGTGGTGTCGATGCGCGTGCTCGAGACCTACCGGCGCCACGAGGGCTTCGACGTGGCGGCCGCGATCGTCCGCGAGCAGCTCGACACCGACTCCCGCAACCAGCAGCTCCACGCCGCGCGGGCGGCCGGCACCCTGCGGGACATCGGCGCGGTGCCGGCCCTCATCGAGCTGCTCGCCTCCGGCGACCGCTTCATCCAGGAGGCCTCGCTCGAGTCGCTGTGCTCGATCACCGGCCAGCAGCACGGCCTCAAGCCCCACCGCTGGCGCGCCTGGTACGACGAGAACCGCGACATGCACCGCGTGGAGTGGATCATCGACAGCCTCAAGCACCGCGACCTGCCGGTGCGGCGCTGGGCCGCCGATGAGCTGGTGCGGATCACCGGCTTCCGCGTGCCGTTCTCCCCCATGGGCGACAAGCGAGCCCGCGAGATCGCGGCCAAGGCCTGGACCGACTGGTGGAACGAGCGCGGCAAGGAGATGTTCGGGGCGTCGTAGCGCCCCGGGCCTCGGCCGCCGCTCCCCGCCCGGGCTCGTTGCCCGAGCTTCCCGCCGCAGCCCGTCGTCGGCTCGCTACACCGCTCGCCGTCGAGGCAGGCCCACCGCCACCCCGGCCAGCAGCACCCCGGCGCCCATGGCCTCGGCCCAGCCCACCGCGTGGCCGAGCACGAGCACGGTGAGCAGCGTGGCGCCGATCGGCTCGAAGAGGACGGCCAGCGCGACCACGTGCACCGGCACGGATCGCACGGCCCAGTTGATGAGGCCGTGGCCGATCACCCCGGGCACGAGCCCGAGGTAGAGCAGCACCCACAGCTCGTCGGTCCCGGCCCCGCTCGGCCAGGGGTCGGGCTCGGTCAGCAGCACCACCAGCCCGAGCAGCAGCGCGGCCCCCAGGTGCACCGCGCCCAGGTAGGGGCGCAGCGGCACCTGCTGGCCGATGCTGCGTCCCACCACCAGGTAGCCGGCCGCGGCCGCGCCCGCGAGCAGGGCCAGGCCGTCGCCGAGGTTGAAGCCCGCCTCGATCGCGGCCGTGGGCTCGCCCACCATCAGCAAGGTGCCCACCAGGGCCAGCCCCGCCCCCAGGTACAGCGACCAGGGCGCGCGATCACCCACCAGGCGCCCGAGCAGACCGGCAAACAACGGCTGGGTGGCCACCAAGGTGACCGAGCGCGGCACCGAGGTCATCGTGAGCGAGGCCACCCACGCCTCGAAGTGCAGCGCCAGCAAGGCCGCGGCCACCGCGACCCGGACCGCGTTGGACGGGCGACGCAGCACCGTCCAGGTGGAGCGCAGGGCCCGGGCCCCCAGCAGCAGCAGCAAGGCCACGCCGGTCACCGTCACCCGGCCGGCCGCGATCACGCTGCTGGGCAGGGGCTCGGCGAGCAGGATGAACAGCGCCGCGCTCGAGATCGCCGTGACCGCGCCACCGAGGCCGAGCACGAGGGTCGAGGGGCGAGGGTCGGTCACCGCGGCCCCATGAGGCGACGGCCCGCCCACGGCCGTCAAGCGCCGCGCGGCGGGCTCGTGGAAGGCGCCGAGAAGGGGTGCTATGACGCCTGCCATGTTCGAGACCATCTCCAAGGGGTTTCGGGCCGCCCGCGAGCGCCTCACGGGACGCGGCGAGCTGACCGAGGACGTCGTCGACGCGGCCCTGAAGGACGTGCGGATGAGCCTGCTGGAGGCCGACGTCGAGTTCCGCGTCGTCAAGAGGTTCCTGCAGGCGGTCAAGGACAAGGCCCTCGGCGAGACGGTCCAGCTCGTCGCCAAGTCGGGCGACAAGAAGCTGCGGGTCAAGCCCGAGGACCACTTCGTCCGCATCTGCCACGACGAGCTCGTGGAGCTGATGGGCCCGGTGGACACCTCGCTGGCCGAGGCCAAGAAGGGCACCACCGGCATCATGATGGTGGGCCTGCAGGGCTCGGGCAAGACCACCTCCACCGGCAAGCTCGCCCGCCACCTGCAGAAGCAGGGCAAGACGGTGCTGCTGGTGGCCTGCGACGTGTACCGCCCCGCCGCGGTGCGGCAGCTCCAGGTGATCGGCGAGCAGCTCGAGATCCCGGTGTTCGCCCAGGAGGGCGGCGATCCGGTGGAGATCGCCAAGGCGGCCAACGCCAAGGCCGGCGCCGAGGGCTTCGACTACGTCCTCTACGACACCGCAGGCCGCCTCACCATCGACGAGGCCCTGATGGTCGAGCTCGACCGGATCAAGGCCGCGGTGCACCCCGCCAACACCTTCCTGGTCATCGACGCGATGATCGGTCAGGACTCGGTCACCACCGCCAAGTCCTTCGACGAGCGCCTCGACATCTCGGGGGTGGTGCTCACCAAGCTCGACGGTGACGCCCGCGGTGGTGCGGCCCTGTCGATCAAGGCCGCCACCGGCAAGCCGATCAAGTTCCTCGGCATGGGCGAGACCCTCGATCGCCTCGAGGAGTTCCGCCCCGACGGCCTCGCCGGCCGCATCCTCGGCATGGGCGACCTGGTGGGCCTCATGCAGGACTTCCAGGAGGTCGTCGACGAGGAGCAGGCGGCCGAGGACGCCGCCAAGATGCTCGGCGGCGGCTTCACCATGGATGACTTCCTGGGGCAGATCAAGGCGATCCAGAAGATGGGGAGCCTCAAGGATCTGATGGACAAGATGCCGCTGGGCAGCTTGTTCGGCGGCAGCATCCCCGACGACGTGATGCAGCAGGCCACCGACGATCGCGAGCTCATCAAGATCGAGGCGATGATCCGCTCGATGACCCGCCAGGAGCGGGCCCAGCCCGACCTGTTCCTCGCGGAGGACGACGGCCGGGCGAGCAGCCGCTACTCCCGCAACAAGAACAAGAAGAAGAAGCCCCGCGACCCCACCAAGATGGCCGACCTGGGACCCGAGGCCTTCGTGGCCTCGCGAGTGCACCGCGTGGCCCAGGGAGCTGGCCGCGAGGACGACGACGTACGAGCGCTGGTGAGCCGCTTCATCGCCATGCGCGACATGTTCGGCATGCTCGGTGACATGATGGGCGGCGGCGGCATGCTCTCGAAGATCCCCGGCTTCAAGCAGATGAAGCAGCTCGGGGCGATGCGCAAGCTGGCCAAGAACCCCGACGCGCTGCAGGCCCTGATGGGCGGCGGTGGCATGCCGGGGGGCATGCCCGGCATGCCACCGGGGATGGGCGGAATGCCCGGCATGCCCGGCCTGCCTCCGGGGATGGGCGGAATGCCCGGCATGCCCGGCCTGCCCGCGGCGGGCTCGGGCAGCGGCAAGTCCAAGAGCAAGGATCAGCGCAAGAAGGAGAAGAAGGCCCGCCGCAAGAACCGGCGCAAGTAGCCGGGAGGCGGAGCGACCACGCTCCGACGGAGCGCCGCCGTGGCGGGGCTCGGATGGAGCGCGAGCACGACGACTCGGACCGAGCCCTGCGATCAGATCAAGTGCTCGTCGTCCTCGAGGTCGTCGGCTCGCAGCGGTCGCGAGAACTTGTAGGCCTCGTCGAGCCAGGCCCCGAGGTCGGCGA
This sequence comes from Myxococcales bacterium, assembly GCA_020633315.1. Classification (GTDB taxonomy): domain Bacteria; phylum Myxococcota_A; class Polyangia; order Nannocystales; family Nannocystaceae; genus Paraliomyxa. Next base: position 171,944 of record JACKDV010000002.1, on the reverse strand, counting down.
GCTGGCAGCGGCGCGAGCAGAACGGGCGCCAGCGGTAGTCGTCGGGGACCTCGGCCTCCTTGCCGCAGCCGGGACAGCACAGCTTCATGACGAGCCGTTCTTAGCACGCTCGGCCGGCGTTGCTCACGGGTGCTTCGCCCAGCGCAGCGGCTGGGGCCGCGGGGAGCACTCGTTGGCGGGGAGGATCTTGCGGGCGCGGCAGGTCTCGAGGCTCTCCACGCCCAGGCTGCCGTAGCGGCTCGCGCCCCAGCACCACACCTCGGCGCGCGGCAGCAGGGCGCAGGTGGCAAAGGGCCCCGCGAACACGCCGATGGCGGGCCCGGGGAGCGCGACCTCCACCAGGTCGTCGCGAGAGCGCAGGCTGCCGTCGCCGAGCTGTCCCCAGCGGTTGTCGCCCCAGCAGAACACGGCGCCGCTGGCCTGCAGCGCACAGGTGTGCTGCGCCCCCGCGGTCAGCGAGGCCACGTCGCCCAGGCCCTCCACCACGCCCACGCCGCGGGCCATGCAGCCGTCGCGGCAGGCGTGCTCGCCCTCGTCCCGGGTGCCCCAGCAGACCACGGTGCCGTCGTCTCGCAGGGCGCAGCTGTGGTGGTCGCCGGCGACCAAGAGCTGCGAGCGACTCAGCCCCGGCACGATCACCCGCGAGCTCAGATCGAGGCGCGCCTCGTCGCTCTCCTCGACCGGGGTTTCACGCCCGAAGGTCACCGGGCCGCCGAGCTGCCCGCGCTTGCCGTCGCCCCAGCACGAGACCTCGCCGTCGCCCAGCCGCGCGCACACGTGCCGCAGCCCGGCCGCGATCTGCTCGATGGGCGGCAGCGGCACGATGGGCTCGAGCTCGCCCACGCCGGAGACGGCCAGCCCGCTGCCATCCACGGCGAACACCCGCGAGCCGGCGATCCACGGGCCCCCGATCACGCCGGTGGCGATCTCCTGCGGCATCGGTGAGATGGCGCCGGTCCGCGGGTCCCGACCCCAGCACACCAGCGAGCCCTGCCGCCGGCGGGCGCAGCTGTGGCCGTTGCCCACCGCGATCGCGACCGCGTCGTACAGCCCCCACACCGCCACGGGCCACTCCACCTCGCGGCGGCTGCCGTCGCCGAGCTGCCCGTCGTCGTTGGCGCCCCAGCAGGTCACCAGGCCGTCCTGGTGCAGGGCGCAGCCGTGCTCGGGGCCGATGCGCACGTCGACCATCGGCGCCTGCGAGAGCACGGCCACCGGATCGTGGGCGAGCACGAAGGCGATCACCAGCGCGGTGTGGGTGCCCCCCACGAGCACGACGGCGACCGGGGTGACCCACCGCCGCGGACGCTGGGCCACGTCGTGGACCAGGGCGAGGGAGGTGACCATCACCGCGGCCGCGACGGGGACCACCGACATGCCGATCACGGCGCGCGCGTAGAGGGGCAGCGCGCCGGCGCTGCCCGGGGCCGAGGCCACCAGGGCCACGGTGCCGATCACCTGCACCAGCAGCAGCACCCAGCTCACCACCGCGAGGACGAGCAGCGGGCGACGGCCCGCCCGCAGCAGGGCGATCACGGCGGTCACCACGGTGCCTGCCGCGAGCACGCCGAAGAGGATCAGCAGCACGGCGGTGGCGGTGGGGCTCGGTCCGGAGCCGGGCGGGGCCTCGGGCTCGCCACAGGCCACCAGGCCCCCGAGCACCAGCGCCCCGGCCACCCGCCACGCGCGGGCCGGGGGGCCCCGGGGGGCGAAGCGCTGCGCTGGCGAGCCCATCTCCACCGCGGACCTCAAGCCGTGGGCAGCGACGCGAGGGCGTCTCGGATCCGCGAGAGCCCCTCGCGGAGGGTGTCGTCGTCGGTGGCGTAGCTCATGCGCAGGTGCCCCGGCGCGCCGAAGGGCGTGCCCGGCACGGTGGCCACCAGCTTCTCCTCGAGCAGCCACTGCGCGAGCTGGATGTCGTCGGCGTGCCTCGCCTTGGGGCCCGTGTGCCGGCTGACGTCGACGAACACGTAGAAGGCCCCGTCGGGCGGCGCGGCCTCGGCCCCGGGGACCTCGGCCAGCCCCTCGAGCACCAGCGCCCGGCGGCGCGTGAACGCGTCCTTCATGGCCTCCACCTCGGCCGGCACGCTGGGATCGGTGAGCGCCACCAGGGCGGCCTGCTGCGAGAGCGTGGCCGCGCCCGAGGTGGTCTGGCTCTGGATCCGCGAGGCCGCCGAGACGATCTCCTTGGGCCCCGCGAAGTAGCCGATGCGAAAGCCGGTCATGGCGTAGGTCTTGGAGACGCCGTCGACCACGATGACCCGCGAGGCCAGCTCCTCGCCCAGCGCCCGCACGGCGCTCACGTGGGTGAAGCCGTCGTAGACCAGATCGCGGTAGATGTCGTCGCAGACGATGAAGGCATGGGGAGCCTTGGCCGCGATCACCTCGCCCAGCGCCTTCAGGTCGGTCTCGCGGTAGCCGGCCCCGGTGGGGTTGCTGGGGCTGTTGAGCACGATGATGCGGGTGCGCTCGCCCAGCACCGCCTCGAGGGCCTCGGGCTGCATGCGCCAGCCGTCCTCGCGGGACGAGGGCACGATCACCGGCTCGGCCTCGGCCAGGCCCGCCATGTCGGGGTAGCTCACCCAGTAGGGCGCGGGGATGACCACCTGATCGCCGGCGTCGCAGATCGACAAGAAGAGATTGGCCAGGCTGTGCTTGGCCCCGCACGACACCAGCACCTCGGCCGCGGAGTAGCGGCGGCCGTGCACCCCCGAGAGCAGCTCGGCCACGGCAGCGCGAAGCTGCGGGGTGCCGGGCACGGGGGCGTAGTGCACGGGGCCGGCGGCCGCGGCCTCGACCACCGCTCGCACCACCGCCGAGGGCGGCGCGAAGTCGGGCTCGCCCGCGCTGAAGTTGAGGACCTGCTTGCCCGCGGCCTGCAGCTCGCCCGCGCGACCGGAGACGGCGAGGGTCGCGGAGGGCTTGATGCGGTCGGCACGGACGGAGATGTTGGCTCGGGTCACGATGGGTCTCCGGGGAGGGGGGCGCCGTGGCGGAGGAACTCGACGCGGGCCTGGCCGTAGTCGCGGCACAGCTCGAGCGTCAACGCGGCGGGCCAGTCGACCCCAGGACTTTTACCGCGAACCAGCTCCCGCTCGCACACGACCCACGCGCCGTCGGCCAGGAACCCACCCTCGCACAGCCCGCGCGCGATCGGCTCGAACACCTCCGGCATCGCGAACGGGGGATCGACGAGCACCAGATCGAAGGGCGCACGGCCCCCGCGTCCCGCGCGGATCCAGGCGAGCGCATCGGCCCGGTGCAGCTCGCAGCGATCGCCGAGACCCAGCACGTCGAGCTGCCGCCGCAGGTGGCGAGCCACTCGGGCATCCACCTCGAGCAGGGTGCCGTGGCTCGCCCCGCGGCTGAGCGCCTCGATGCTCAGCGCGCCCGAGCCCGCGAACAGGTCGAGCACGCGGGCGTCGACCACCTCCCGCTGCAGGCGATCGAAGATCGCCCCGCGGACCCGGGCCCCGGTGGGGCGCAGCCCCGGGACGCCCGCCGGCAGGGACAGCAGCTTGCGCCCCCGCAGCGTTCCCGCCTCGATCCGCTGCATCCCGCCAAGGGTGCCCTCGGACGGTCCCGAGGGAAAGGGGCCTTGGTTCTCTCAGCCCAGGACCTCGGCCGCCGTCACGGTGACGGGCGGGCCGAACACGAGGCGATCCTGCAGCTCGAGGCGCTCGTAGCCGCGTCGCACCGCCCGGCGACGGCGGATCCATGCGATCGCCACCAGCGGCGCGACGAAGATGAAGGGCAGGCCGCCGCTGGCCGCCAGCGGATACCACACGAAGCGACCGGGCAGGCCCTTGCGCCACTGACCCACGATCTCCTCGAGGCCCTGGCCGTAGGCTCGGATCACGCCGACCTCGAAGCGCTTGCCCTCGTGCAGCTCGGTGATGAGCTGGCGCAGCTTCATGCCCGTGCCGTCGTAGCCCCGCATGAAGTCGACCAGGTCGCGGGCCGCCGCGTAGGCCACCGCGGCCTCGGGGCCGTCGGTGCCATGGAAGTGCTCCTCGAGGCGCTCGAGGTCGGGCACGCCGCGGCCGAACACCGCCGACGCCAGGGTCTGCGTGCGTCCGAAGCTGAGCGTGCCGTCGAGGCTCTCGGCGATGCCCTCGTGGAACCAGCGCGGCAGCTCGGCCCCGGCGGTGGCGCGATGGAGCGCGACGTGGGCCATCTCGTGGCGCAGCAATTCCTCGAGGTTGGTGGGCGCGCCGTCGGGGCCGTGGCGGGCGATGAGGATCTCGCCGGTGGGTGGGTGGGCCACGCCGGCCACCCAGTGCGGCATGCCGCTGGCCTCCGCCACGCGCCCGGCGTGGTCGACGAAGATCACGGTCAGCTCGTCGTCGACGTCGCCCGCGAGCTCGGTCTCGATCTCCGACCACCAGCTCGGCGCGTGATCCATGATCACCTCGGCCTGGTCGGAGAGCTCGGGCTCGTAGCGCAGCTCGAGCCGACCGATGCGCTTGACCTGGGTGGCCTGCTCCACGCTCCAGCCGGTGGGTCGCCCCTCGGTGGCCCTCGCCGAGCCGGCGACGCCGAGCCACAGGCCGAGCACCATCACCATGGAGATCATCAGGCGTGCGATGCCGCGAGCGAGACGTCGAGCGTGTCGCCGCGCCACCGGGCGGCGATCATCGTCGGAGCGACTCGCGGCTTCGGTCATGGGCGCACCGTGATCACGACCGACTCCTTGCGCAAGGCGTTGGCCACCAGGGCGCCCACGGCCACTCCGACCACCACCACCGCCACGCCTCCGATGATAGCCCCTCGCGCCCGTGGACCGAGCGGCGTCATCGAGCGTCGCTCGCGAATCCCCGAGCGGGCCAGCTCCAGGTGCTCGTCCCACAGCGCGGCCATCAGCTCCGGCTCGCGCACCGCATCGGACGCGCGCACGCCGAGCGCGTGATCGAGCCGGCAGTCGTGCGCCAGCACCACGGGCTCCTCGCGATCGGCGACGTAGCCGATCATCACCACCAGGTCGTCTCGGTGCTCCCGACATATGCGGCGTGGGCTCCCGGCTCCGACGCGAAGGCGGCGGACCTCGACGGTGGGATCGACGGAGGCCGATGCGCTGGCCTCCAAGGCATCGAGCAGCGCTCGCTCGTCGCGCGAGCCTGGGGCCTCGGGCGCCAGGCCGACCGCGATCGCGATGTGCTCGGGGACATCACGGACGGAGGACGGCGGCGGAGGCGAGGGGGTTACCTCGCTCGGTGCATCGAGCGCCGGATCCTCGGGCTCGGGCTCCCGCTCGGGTGGGCTCGGGTTGGGATCGACCCAGGTCGCCTCCCGGCCCGGCTCGTCGCGGACCGCGGTCGGGCCCCGGTAGTCGCGAGGGCCCTCGGGCTCGGCCGGAGGCTCGGCTGGCTCCTCGGGAGCAGCGCGCATGCGTAGCCCGAGCGGAACGCCCTCGGCCGCAGCCCGACCCGGGATGGGGATGGCCACCAGCGCCGCGAGGATGGCGGCGACGAGGTGCTTTCGTAAGGTGCTCCCCGACAACGAGCCTCGCGATGACCCGACCTTCGGGCATGGATCCGGTCGCGGTGACACGACCTTCGGGCGGGGGATCACGTGGGCTTGTGGCGCTCGAGGAACCGGCCCAGCGCCCAGGTCTCCTTGGCCCGAAACCCCGTTACGAACTGGAAGCCCACCACCTCGGGGTCGCCGTCGTCCACCCAGCGAACATCGGCCTTGGCCACGAGGGGCTTGTCGAGATCGGGCAGGCGAAACGACACCCCGATCCGCGCGCCGACCCGTAGCGGCCGCTCGGTTGGAATCCGCACCAGCGCTCCGCCCAGGCTCAGGTTCACGGCCTGAGCCGTGACCGACTGATCGCCGGCCACGACCTCCATCTCGAGCTCGACCTCGTAGCGCGTGCTCGCGCGCTTCTCGTGGGGCGCCATCGCTTGCACCAGTGTCGGGGGCGGGGGGGCCCGCCGTCAACGCAGCAACGCCCGATGCCCTCCCCTGCCTCCTGTTGCGCATTGCGCTCATTCTACGGGGGGCCCGGGATCGCCCCGGGGCGGGCGACGACGCTCGTGGAACCACGCCCGATACGCCTCCATCTTGAGGCGCTGCTCCTCCGGGGCGCGACGTCGGCAGGTGGAACGCTCGGCGCTGCCCTTGGGCGCGCCCCAGCGCAGCTCCGGGCAGTCGTTGGGGTTGTAGGCCGTCTCGAACGCAGGCGCTCGCTCGACCAGCTCGGCCAGGGTCAGCCGCCACGTGCTGCCGTCCGAGCGCGAGTACTCGAACGCCAGCGACGGGTCGGCCAGCAATCGATCGCGCTCGGACCGAAGGCGCTCGCGCAGCTTCGCCGCGCCGCCGGCCGCCTCCACTCCCCACGCCGCGGGGTTGCGCTCCACCTTCGCCTCGAAGCCCGTCGCCACGTCGATCGCGATCAGCAGCCGCAGGTCGCGGGCCGGCGTGGAGAAATTCTCCCACGAGCCGGTGGTCTCGAAGATCTCGAAGCCGTCGGGCATCGCGATCACGCTGCCCCCCTTGGCGAAGTGCTCCTCGCCGTTGGTCACCGAGGTCACCCGCACCTTCGCCGACTCGTAGAGCGCCTGGATGGCCTCCTCCTGGGCACGCACCGGATCGCGGACGCCCGGCGTGATGAGCCCGTCCATGCGATCGTAGAAGGCGGGGGCGTCGAGCTCGGCCTGCGACAGCCCCAGGTCGCCATAGCCGGGCTCGGCCTCGATCTCCGCGTCGCTCAGCGCCACGATCCGCCCGTCGGGGCCCAGGCGATGCGGGCGGAAGCCCTTGAAGCCGCTGCCCCCCAGCGCGGGATCGGGGTTCCACAGGAAGTTGCCCTCCCAAAAGCGCTTGCGGGTGATGCTGCCGTCGGGCTGCCCGTCGATCGCATAGAGCACCCCGGGCTGCCCGCCCTGCGGCGGCATCAGCTCGGCCAGCACGAAGATGTGCCCGTAGGGGTCGGCATAGATCACCCCGGGCCGCAGGCCCCGGCGGGTCAGCTCCACCGGGTAGAAGTCGGTGGCGTCCTCGCCGAAGGCGGTGCGTCCGTTGCCGGTGTGCACGCCCCACGCGAGCGTGCGCTTGAAGAAGCGCTGCACCACGCCCAGCTCGCCGGGCAGGCGCGACACCGGCTCCACGTCGGGCGCCCCCACCACCCCGTGCACGTCCCCGCAGGCGGGCGCCCTGCCGTCGCCTCCCCGGTTGCAGCGGCGGAAGCCGAAGGGCAGCCGCCGCTTCCACGCGTAGTAGGCCCGCAGGAAGTAGGGCGTGTCGGCGCAGTCGGGGCGCAGGAAGATGCCGCCCTTCATGGGCTCGGAGTCCTCCCCCCAGCCGAGGTGATCGTGCAGCAGGTTGCGATCGACGTCGGAGGTCACCTCGTGCAGCGCCGACCAGGCGAGCTCCTCGCCCCGCGGCGCATGGAACATCTCGCGCAGCCAGGCCGAGAACAGCGCCTCCTCGGCCGCATCCCAGGCATGGCTCACCGGCCACACGCCGTCGTCGAGCGCCCGGGCCACCGCGCGTCCCTTGGCCGGCTCGCGGCGCACCCGAACCGAGCGACAGCGCAGCCCCTCGCCCTCCCGCCCCACCACCACGCGCAGGCGGGTCCCCGCCGCGGGGGCGCTCAGCCGAGCGATGGTCGCCGCTGGCACCCCGCCGTAGTGGGTGAGCTCGGCCGGCACCGCCTTGCCGTCGTCGTCCTCGAGCCGCATCGCCAGCATGCTCTCGTCTCCCAGGCTCGCCGCCAGGACCCGCATGGGCTGGCCCTCGGCCGGCTGCGCCGGCGAGATCAGGATCCCCAGCTCGGCGGCCCCGTGCTCGGGACAGCTGCCGGCCTGATCGGGGCCCGGCGGCTCGGCCTCGACCTCGACCTTCGCCCCTGCCACCACGGGATCCGGCGTCGCCTCGGGCTCGTCCCCCGCCTTCGCCTCCACCGAGGGCTCGCCCGCCGCGGCCGGCTTGGTCGTCGCCTCGGGGGCGGAGCTGGTGGGGGGATCGGCCGCTGCGCTGGGCCCCACCACCTCCTCGGTGGGGTCACAGCCCAGCATCAAACCCAGCCCCAGTCCCCACGCCACGATCCACCCCGCTCGAGCGAGCGGTGCACGGCGTTCGACGGGGGAGGCCATCGACTCGTGCATATCGCCTTCCGCTGCGGGCCGCAAAGTCATCGCCTCCCGAGCGCCGTCGACCGCGCTCCGCCTCACGCGACCGCCCCCTCGCAGCCGTCCGCGGCACGCGTCCGTCGTGCTATTGGTCGCGCCATGCGGGTGCTCATCGCGGACAAGTTCTCGGCCGAAGGCAAGGCCTCCCTCGCGACCCTGGGGCTGTCGATCGACGATCGGCCCGAGCTCGGCGCCGACGACCTCCCCGACGCCCTCGCCCAGGGCGGCGCCTCCGTGCTGGTGGTGCGCTCCACCAAGGTCACCGCCGAGGCGATCGGCCGCGCCTCCGCGCTCTCGCTCATCATCCGCGCCGGGGCCGGCGTCAACACCATCGACCTCGAGGCCGCCAGCACGCACGGCGTGTTCGTGGCCAACACCCCGGGCAAGAACGCGATCGCGGTGGCCGAGCTGACCATGGGCCTCATCCTGTCGCTCGATCGCAGCATCCCCGACGCGGTGGCCGAGCTGCGCGGCGGTCACTGGCTCAAGAAGCGCTTCGGCAAGGCCCGCGGCCTGTTCGGGCGGCGCCTGGGCCTGGTGGGCTTCGGGGCGATCGGCCGCGAGGTCGCCCTGCGCGCCAACGCCTTCGGGATGGACGTGCACGCCTACGACGTGGCGCTCACCGACGCCGATGCCGAGGCCAACGAAGTCACCCGGGCTTCCTCGCTCGAGGCGCTGCTCGGCGGCAGCGACGTGGTCAGCGTGCACGTGCCCTACATCAAGGGCCGCACCCACCACCTCATCGGCGAGCCCGAGCTGGCCGCGATGAAGGACGGCGCGGTGCTGGTGCACACCGCCCGCGGCGGGGTGGTCGACGACGCCGCGCTGGCCGAGGCCCTGCGCTCGGGCCGGATCCGCGCGGCGCTCGATGTGTTCGAGGGCGAGCCCGCCGACGGCGAGGCCGAGTGGAGCAGCCCGCTGCTGCAGGGACCGGGGGTCTACGGCACCCCCCACATCGGCGCCTCGACCGATCAGGCCTCCGACGCCATCGCCGACGAGGTGGTGCGGATCATCGCCGACTACCTGCAGCAGGGCGTCGTCCACCACTGCGTCAACATCCAGCGCCCGCGCGGCGAGGGCTGCACCGTGGTCATCCGCCACCTCGATCGCGTGGGCGTGCTCGCCGCGGTGCTCGATGCCTTCCAGAAGGAGCAGCTCAACGTCCAGGAGATGCACAACGTGATCTTCGACGGCAACGCAGCCGCGAGCGCGACCATCTCCCTGGCCCACGAGCCCAGCCGGCAGCTCGTCGCTCGTCTCGAGTCCCGCGACGACGTCCTCGCCGTCTCCGTGCGTCCCCGGTGATCAAGTACCTCGGCTCCAAGCGGGTGCTCGTGCCCGCGCTGGTCGAGCAGGTCCGCTCCCTGCCCGACGTCCGCACCTTCTTCGACGTGTTCTCGGGCACGGCGCGGGTGGGCCACGCCATGAAGGAGGCCGGCCTGCGGGTCCGCGCCAACGACCACAACGCCTACGCCCAGGTGCTGGCGCAGTGCTACGTGGCCGCCGATCGGGACGAGCTGGGACCGCCCATGGAGCGCCTGCTCCCCGAGCTGCAGGCCCTGCCCCCGCGGGCGGGCTACATCACCCACACCTTCTGCGAGCAGGCGCGCTTCTTCCATCCCAACAACGGTGCCCGCATCGATGCCATCCGCGACCACATCGAGGCCCTCGACCTGCCTCCCGCGCTCCGCGCAGTGGCCCTGGTCTCCCTGATGGAGGCCGCGGATCGAGTGGATTCGACCACCGGCGTGCAGATGGCCTACCTCAAGCAGTGGGCCCCGCGGGCCCACAACGACCTGGAGCTCCGCATGCCCCGGCTGTTGCCCGGCCCCGGCGACGCCCATGGGCTCGACGCCCTGGAGGCGGTGCAGCGCTACGAGGCCGACGTGGTCTATCTCGACCCCCCGTACAACCAGCACAGCTACCTGGGCAACTACCACGTATGGGAGACGCTGGTCCGCTGGGACGCGCCCGTGGCCTACGGGGTGGCAAAAAAGCGCCTGGACTGCAAGACTCGACGCTCACCCTTCAACTCCAAGCGCAAGATCCACGAGGCCATGCAGCAGGTCGTTCGGGCCGTGCAGGCCCGCTGGCTGCTGGTCTCGTTCAGCAACGAGGGCTACATCTCCCGGGACGAGATGCTCGCGATCCTGAGCGAGCGCGGTCCCGTGGAGGTCCAGGAAATCGCCCACGATCGCTACGTGGGGGCGAAGATCGGCATCTACAACCTCGAGGGCCGCAAAGTGGGCCGAGTCGGTCACCTCAAGAACGTGGAGTACCTGTTTCGGGTACGCTGCGGGTAGTGGGCCTGCGGATCGTCATCGACGACGCCATCCCGTGGAAGGAAGAAGCCTTCGGGCACCTGGGCAAGCTGCGGGCGCGACCGGGGACCGCCATCGATCGCGACGTGCTGCAGGGAGCCGAGGCGCTCGTCGTGCGCAGCGTGACCAAGGTGGACGCGCGCTTGCTGCAGGGCACCTCGGTGCGCTTCGTGGCCTCGGCCACCGCCGGCATGGATCACATCGAGCGCGAGGAGCTCGAGCGCCTCGGCGTGACCGTGGCCCATGCCCCCGGCTGCAACGCCCAGGCCGTGGCCGAGTGGGTGGTCTCGGCGCTCGCCCACGCCAAGCGCTGGCGCCTGGGCGCCCCGCCCGGTCCGGTGGGCGTGGTCGGCCTCGGCCACGTGGGTCGACGCGTGGCCCGGGCCCTGCGAGCGCTCGGCTACGACGTGATGGCCTGCGATCCTCCCCTGGCCGAGCGACGTGCCGCCGGCCAGCTCGAGCTCGATCACGAGCCCGCGCTGAGCAACATGGCCCGCTTCGAGCGGCTGGGCACCCTCGAGCGCGTGCTGGAATCCTCCTTCGTCATCTCGCTCCACGTGCCGCTCACCCGCAGCGGCCCCCATGCCACCTGGCACATGCTGGGCTACGAGCAGCTCTCGCGGCTGCGACATGGTCAGCTCCTGGTCAACACCTGTCGCGGCGGCGTGATCGACGACGACGCCCTGCACCGCTGGGTGCACGACCACGACGGCAAGGCCCTGGTCGACGTGTGGGAGAACGAGCCGCGGGTGCGTCCCGACCTGCTGCACGGCCCGGGTGCCGTGCAGCTCGCCTCGCCGCACGTGGCCGGCTACACCTTCGAGGGCAAGCTCGCCGCCACCCGCATGGTGCACGAGGCCCTGTGCCGCTACCTCGGCCGCACGCCCGACTTCGACGGCCGCAAGGTGCTCGCGCGCAAGGGCACCGTGGAGCTGCGCTGTGACGATCGCGACGCCGCCCACGACTGGCGCCCCTGGATCGCCTCCGCCCTGCCCCTGATGGCCGACGACGCCCGGATCCGCGGCCTCGCCAGCCGCCCCGCGGTCGAGCGGGCCTCGGGCTTCGAGGCGCTGCGGCGGCACTACCCGCTGCGCCGCGAGCTCTCGGCCTTCTTCATCCGCAACGCCGCCCTCGACCCCGACACCCACCGGCAGCTCTCGGCGCTCGGGATCCACGTGCCGCCCGAGCCCACCGCCCCGCCCAAGGCGCGGGGGCTTCGTTGATGGATCGCCGCGCGCCCCCCCGGCTCGGTCACGCATGACCACCTCGACCGCCGTCGTGCTCGTCGCCCACGGGAGCCCCGACCCCGACTGGCGGGTGCCGGTGGATGCCCTCGCCGCGCGCCTGCGCGAGCGCTTCGACGGGCCGGTGGTGGTCGCCTACCTCGGCTTCCTCGAGCCCGACCTCGAGGCCGCGGTGGAGGAGCTCTACGCCGCGGGGCACCGCGACCTGCGGGTGCTCAGCGTGTTCCTCTCGCCGGGGGGCAAGCACATCAAGCGCGACGTGCCCGACGCGGTCGCCGGGCTCGCGGCACGGCACCCCGACCTTCGGCTGCGGCTGCAGCCGGGGGCGCTGGGAGCCGAGCCCGAGGTGATCGAGGCGCTGGCCGTCGCGGCCGCGCGGGCGCTCGGGGAGGACGAGTAGCCGCGGCCCCGTCGCGGCTGCGGTAGCCTCGCTCGTGTCGGCTCGCTCCCGGCTCCTCGCGCGCCTGCTCGCCCCCGCCGACCTGGCCGGGCTCGTGGCCTTCCGCGTGCTGCTCGGGGCCCTGCTGCTGGTGGACCTCGCCCGCTACGAGCTCGCGGGTTGGGTGGACGAGCACTACCTCGAGCCCACCTTCCTGTTCACCTATCCCGGCTTCGGCTGGGTGCATCCGCTGCCGGGGCCGTGGATGCACGTGCTGTTCGTGGCGCTGATGGGGGCCGCGCTCGCGGTGGTGGTGGGCTGGAGGCATCGGCTGGCCGCGTGGGCGCTGACGGTGGGGCAGGCCTACCTGTTCCTGCTGGCCGCGACGCGGTACCTCAATCATGCCTACTTGTTGATCGTGCTGACGGGGCTGCTCGCGTGCTCGCCCGCGCATCGGGGGCTGTCGCTCGACGCGAGGCGCCGGCCGGAGCTGCGGCGTGGCTGGGCGCCGGCCGGGGCGCAGTGGCTGCTGCGGGCGCAGCTCGGGATCGTGTACGTCTTTGGTGGGCTCGCGAAGATCGACGCCGACTGGCTGGCGGGAGAGCCGGTGCGGGGGTGGCTGGCGGCGCGGGCCCACACGGCGCCGCCGTGGATCGGGGAGTGGTTGTCGAGCGAGGCCGCGGTGGGGCTGGTGGTGCAGGGCGGGCTTTGGTTCGACCTGTTGGTCACGCCGGCCCTGCTGTGGCGGCGGACGCGGGTGGTGGCCGTGCTGGCGTCGGTGGCGTTCCACCTGAGCAACGCGTGGCTGTTCAGCATCGGGATCTTCCCGTGGGTCATGCTGGCCGCGACCACGCTGTTCCTCGAGCCGAGCTGGCCGCGACGTCTGCCGTGGATCGGGTCGTGGATCGATGCGCGGCTGGGGCCGTGGCCGAGCCCCGCCCCCGTCGAGCCTCCGCCGCCGCCGCGGGCTCGGGTGTGGCTGGGGCTCGCGGGGGCGTGGCTGGTGGCACAGGTGGTCCTGCCGCTGCGGCACCACCTCTATCCCGGTGACGTGGCGTGGACCGAGGAGGGGCACTACCTGGCGTGGCGGATGAAGCTGCGCACGAAGGATGGGGCGGCGCGATTCGTGGTGCGAGCCCCGAGCACGAACGAGACCTGGGTGGTCGATCCCGCCGACGAGCTGACCGGGTACCAGGTGCACAAGATGGTGGGGAAGCCGGATCTGGTGCTCCGGTATGCGCATCACCTGGCCGAGCGCTGGCGCAGCGAGCGAGGGCTCGAGGTGGAGGTGCGGGCGCAGGTCAACGTGTCGCTCAACCGGAGGATGCGCCGGCCACTGGTGGATCCGACGGTCGATCTGGCGAAGGTGGAGGACTCGCTCGGAGCGGCGGCGTGGATCATGCCCGGGCCGGAGGATCCGGTGCCGGGCGGGAGGCAGCGCTGAGGATGCCGCGCCCGGCCCCGAGGGGACGAGGCCGAGCCCAGGATGGACCCGTGGCTGCGGCTCGCGTCATGACCCGGCCGGCTACCCCGTCGCCCACTCGCGGGCCAGCACCGCGTAGATGCACAGCGTGGTCCACTCGCCCTTCCACCAGTCGGCCTCCCGCAGCTCGGCCTCCTGACGCAGGCCCACGCGATCGAGGAGCCGCCGCATCGACGCATTGCGGGCATCCGTCTGCGCGAGCACGCGGTGGGCCCCGTGCTGCTCGAACAGCCACGTGATCACCCCCCGCAGCGCCTCCGAGCCGAGACCACGCCGCTGATGCGCGGGTGCCAGCGTGATGCCGAGCTCCACCGTGTGCGGCTGGGTCGCCAAGAAGTGGAGCGCGAGGTCTCCCACCACGGTGCCCGTGCTCCGCTCCTCGAGGGCCACCTGCGTCCACGCGCCCCGGGTCCCCAGCGCGATGACCCGATCGCGGCGCAGGAATTCCTCCGCATCGACCATCGACCACTCGGGCGTCCACGACTGGAGTCGCGCCACCTCGGGATGGCTGCGGTACGCGACCATCACCGGCAGGTCGTCGCGTTCGAATCGCCGCATCGTCAGCCGCGGGGTGCTCGGGAGCGAGTCGGATGCCACGGGCCAATCGTAGGTGCCCCGGACATCCGTGCAACTCGCAGGGCCACCGTGCAGCCGATGGGCTCCGAGCCACGAGCGACCCACGAGCACCTCGTCGCCGATGCAGCCCACACCGCCGCCGCACGGTGATCGGCGCGCACCGGCCCCGCGGAGCCCCTCGGGGGGCCGCGCTGGCCGCCTCCGGGGCGCCCTGGCCACCCCGTCCAAACAGCGCTATCACGGGCCCCGGAGGCGAAGAGACGTGGAACCGCTCGGATTCGGAGCCCGCCTGTGGCTCGCCATCGTCTTGCCCTTTCGGGTGCTGTTGGACGGGACGCTCGCGGCCCGGATCACGAGCCTCGACGAGGCACCGCCGTCCCTGCCCCCGGCCAAGCCGGAGCCGGAGCCGGCGCTCAAGGAGACCAAGGCCGAGCCCGTGGCGGTGGAGCCCGAGCGCGACACCACCTCGGCGCTGCAGCTGCTGGCCATCCTGCAGCGAGAGGGACGCTTCATCGACTTCTTGAAGGAGGACGTCTCCGGCTTCTCCGACGCGGACATCGGCGCGGCAGCTCGGGTGGTACACGAGGGCTGCACCCGCGGCCTGAAGGACGTGCTGACGCTCGAGCCGGTGCGCACCGAGGAGGAAGGGGCCACGATCGAGCTGCCGCCGGGCTACGACGCAGCCCGCACCCGGGTCACCGGCAACGTGGTGGGCGAGCCTCCGTTCACGGGCACGCTGGCCCACCACGGCTGGCAGGTGAGGACGCTGGAGCTGCCCGAGCTGATCGCGGGACACGATCCGAGCATCGTCGCGGCGGCCGAGGTGGAGGTGTGATGTTCGCGGTCGGGATCGATCTCGGCACCACCAACTGCGCGCTGTCCTTCACCGCCAGCGCCGATCGGCCCCCCGAGGCCCTGCCGGTGCCGCAGGTGCTGGCGCCGGGCGAGGTGGGCCCGCGCTCGTTGATGCCCTCGTTCCTGTACTTCCCGGCCGAGGGCCAGTTCCCGCCGGGGTCGCTGGCGCTGGCCTGGTATCCGGCGGCGCGCGACGTGGTGGGGACCTTCGCCCGCAGCCAGGGAGCATCCACGCCGGGGCGGCTGGTGTCGTCGGCCAAGAGCTGGCTGTCGCACGCGGGGGTCGATCGCCGCGGCGAGATCCTGCCGTGGCAGGCGCCCGAGGGCGTGCCCCAGGTGTCGCCGCTGCAGGCCTCGGCCCGCTACCTGGCCCACCTGCGCGCGGCGTGGGAGCTGGCCCACCCCGATGCGCCGCTCGACGACCAAGAGGTGGTGCTCACCGTGCCTGCGTCGTTCGATGCGGTGGCCCGCGAGCTCACCCTGGAGGCGGCGGCGCTGGCCGGCTTCGAGGAGCCCCCGCGCCTGCTCGAGGAGCCCCAGGCGGCGCTCTACAGCTGGGTGGCGCAGCGCGGCCCGGCGTGGCGCGACGAGGTGAAGGTCGGGGACGTGATCCTGGTGGTCGACATCGGGGGCGGCACCACGGACTTCTCGCTGATCGCGGTGCAGGAAGAAGAGGGCACGCTGCAGCTCGAGCGCATCGCGGTGGGCGACCACATCCTGCTCGGCGGCGACAACATGGACCTGGCCCTGGCCTACGCGGTGCGGGCCCAGCTCGAGGCGGAGGGCAAGGAGCTCGATGACTGGCAGATGCGCGCGCTGACCCACGGCTGCCGCACGGCCAAGGAGACGCTGCTCGGTGACGACCCGCCGGCGTCCGTGCCCCTGGCGATCCCCAGCCGCGGCAGCCGGCTCATCGGCGGCACGCTGCGCACCGAGGTCACCCGCGCCACCCTCGATGCGATCCTGCTCGACGGCTTCTTCCCCGAGGTGGGCATCGAGGCGCGGCCCCAGACGCCGCGGCGCGTGGGCCTGACCACCCTGGGCCTGCCCTACCCCGCCGACGCGGCGATCACCCGGCACCTGGCGGCCTTCCTCGCGCGCGGAGCCGAGAGCGAGTCGGGCAGCTTCGTGCGGCCCACCGCGGTGCTGTTCAACGGCGGGGTCACCCGCTCGCCGCTGGTGCGCGACCGCATCGTGGCGATCCTGAGCGCCTGGCTGCGCGAGCACGGGGCCCCGGCGCCCACGGTGCTCGAGGGCATCGACGCGGAGCTGGCCGTGAGCCGCGGCGCGGCCTACTACGCCTGGGCCCGTCGCGAGGGTGGGGTGCGGATCCGCGGCGGCACGGCTCAGGCCTACTACGTGGGCATCGAGCGGGCCGAGCTCGCCGTGCCCGGAATCCCGCCGCGGGTGGATGCGGTGTGCATCGCTCCCTTCGGCATGGAGGAGGGCACCGAGGTCCGGCTGCCACAGGCGTTCGGCCTGGTGCTGGGCGAGCCGGTGTCGTTCCGCTTCTTCGGCTCGTCCACGCGGCGCGAGGACGCGGTGGCCACCACCACCAGGCCGGCCGGGCTCACCGAGCTGTCGCCCATCGAGACCACCCTCGAGGGACCCGAGGGCCAGATCGTGCAGGTGCGCCTGCAGGCGCGGGTCACCGAGGTGGGCACCCTCGAGCTGTCGGCGGTGGAGGACGGCGGCGAGGGACGGAGCTGGAAGCTGAGCTTCGACGTGCGGGGACGGACGTAGGCGATGGGCGAGGCACGCTGGGCCGTCGGCATCGACCTGGGGACCACCCACTGCGTGATGGCAGCGGCACGGCTGGACCACCCGGTGGTGCATCGCATCGACGTGCCGCAGCTGGTGGCCCCGGGCGAGGTGGCGGCCCGGGCCCTGCTGCCCTCCTTCCTGTACCTGCCGGCGCCCGGCGAGCTGGGCGAGGTGGATCGCACCCTGCCCTGGGGTCCGCAGCCGCGGGTGGTGGGCGAGCTGGCGCAGCGCATGGGGGGCAAGGTGCCCGCGCGCCTGGTGGCCTCGGCCAAGAGCTGGGTGTGCCACGGCGGGGTCAACCGCCGCGCGCCGATCCTGCCGTGGAACTCCGCCGACGAGCTCCCCCACGTCTCGCCCTTCGAGGCGCAGGTGGCCTACCTCGAGCACCTGCGCCACACCTGGGAGTCCCGCCACCCCGAGGCGCCGCTGGCCGAGCAGGACGTGGTGGTGACGGTGCCCGCGTCGTTCGACGAGGGGGCGCGGGCGCTGACCACCGAGGCCGCGGCCGAGGCGGGCCTGGGCGCGGTGCGCCTGCTCGAGGAGCCGCAGGCCGCGTTCTACGACTACCTGGGCGCGCGCGCCGACGAGCTGCCCGCCCGCCTGGGAGACGCCCGCTTGATCCTGGTGATCGATGTGGGCGGAGGCACCACCGACCTCACCCTGCTGCGAGTGGGCGAGGCGGACGGCGAGGGCCACCGCATCGAGCGGATCGCGGTGGGTGGGCACCTGATGCTGGGCGGCGACAACATGGACGCGGCGCTCGCCCTGCATGCGCTCGAGCGCGCCAAGCTGCCGCGCCCCGAGGACGCCACGCAGTGGTCGGCGCTGGTGCAGTCGGCTCGCCTGGCCAAGGAGCGGCTGCTGGGCGTGGATGCCCCCGAGCAGACCGTGATCTCCTACGTGGGCCGGGGCTCGCGGCTGATCGCCAGCACCCGCAGCCTCACCATCGATCGCGAGGGCGCACAGGAGGTGCTGCTCGATGGCTTCCTGCCCCGCAGCGGCCCCACCGAGGTCGCGCAGCGCACCGGTCGTGCCGGCCTGACCACCCTGGGTCTGCCCTACGTCACCGACCCCGCGATCGGGCGGCACGTGTGCGCGTTCCTCCGCAAGCACGCCCAGGCGGCGGCGGAGGCCGGGGCTCGGGTGGTCGACGGCCTGCCGCGACCCGACCTGCTGCTGCTCAACGGCGGGGTCTTCAATGCGCCGGCGATGATCGAGCGACTCGGCGAGGTGCTGGCCGGGTGGTACGGCGGCGAGACGGTGCCGCTGCTCGAGCACACCTCGCTCGACACCGCGGTGGCCCACGGAGCGGTGCGCTCGGCCCTCGCCCGCCGCGGCCTGGGCGAGGTGATCGGCGGCGGCACGGCGCGCGCCTACTACGTGCAGGTGCAGGGCGCCGACGGCCGGCCCAAGGCGCTGTGCGTGGCGCCACGGGCCATGGAGGAGGGCACGAGCGTGGCGGTGCCCGATCGCGTGTTCGACCTGGTGCTCGACCGGCTGGTGACCTTCCCGCTGCATGCGTACACCGGCGATCGCGTGGACGAGCCGGGCGCGCTGGTGGAGCTGAGCGGCGAGGAGGACGACGAGCTCGAGCCCCTGCCGCCGCTCGAGACGGTGCTGCGCGATCGCGGAGGGCGGAGCGCGGACGGGCGCACGGTGCCGGTGACCCTGAGCGCGGCGCTCGACGAGACGGGCGCGCTCGAGCTGTACCTGGCCACGGTGGAGCTGCCCCCGCGGCGGTGGAAGCTGGAGTTCGTGCTGCGCCAGGAGGCGCCGAGCGATGCCGCAGACCAGCCCGCGGCCGAGGCCGCCGCTCCGCTCGAGCCGCCGGCCGAGGGCACCGACCGGGCCGTGGCCCGCATCGACGCGGTGTTCTCGAGCCACGACGCCAAGGAGGCCAAGGATCTGCGCCGGGCGATCGAGAAGATCCTCGGCCCGCGCAGCCAGTGGTCGGTGGCCACCTGCCGCGCGCTGGGCGATGCCCTGCTGGCCCGCGCCGGCGACCGGGGCCGCAGCGATCAGCACGAGCTGCACTGGCTGCGGCTGTGCGGCTTCTGTCTGCGCCCGGGCTTCGGGGCGCCCGGTGACGAGGGGCGCCTCGCGGGCATGTGGGCGCTGCGCGACGACCCGGTGAAGCAGCCCACCAAGGCCAACTGGGCCGAGTGGTGGATCGCGTGGCGGAGGATCGCGGCCGGTCTGGATGCCGAGCACCAGCGGATGCTCCACGAGGACGTGCGGCCGTGGCTGTGGCGCCAGGGCAAGCCGCCGCCGGGGCCCCACCGCCACGGGCCGATGGAGATGATGCAGCTGCTCGCCACCCTCGAGCGCCTGCCCGCGTCCGACAAGCAGGCGATCGGCGAGCTGCTGCTGGCGCGAGCCAACAAGCTCGGCACCTACTGGCCGCTGGGTCGCGTGGGCGCGCGGGTGCCCGTGCGCGGCGAGTCGAGCGACGTGGTCCCGCCCGCGGTGGCCGAGGCGTGGCTGCGACGCCTGCTCGAGCTCGACTGGGGCTCGGCCGAGGGAGCCTCGTTCGCCGCGGCCTCGATCGCGGCGCTCACCGGCGACCCGGCTCGCGACGTGAGCCCGGAGCTGCGGCGCGAGGTGGCGCAGCGCCTGGCCAAGGCCGAGGCGCCCGCCACCTGGATCGACATGGTCACCCGCGGGGCCGCGCTGGCCGAGGGCGACCTCAAGCGGGTGCTCGGCGACAGCCTGCCCGTGGGGCTACGGCTGAGCTGAGCGCAGCAGCGGGGCCACGCGATCCCGCAGCTCGTCGGGATCGGCGTAGAGCTCGTCGACGGCCTCGTGATCGAGCAGCAGGGTCTCGAGAGCCGCGGCGGCGGCCTCGGCCGAGCTCGCGGTATGGATCGCCACCTCCACCGCCCAGCGCAGCTCATCGTCGGCGGGGCGGGCCAGCTCGAGCTGCTCGTCGGCCACGAGCCCGTCGAGCAGCTCGGCGATCGCGGGCAGCGGAGCGGGACGCGGCACGAGGGTCGCCCCCTCGAGCTCGTCGGCGAAGGGACCGATGGCGAGGGCTCCATCCACACGACCGAGGTAGAGCGTGGGCCACGACTCGGCTCCGTAGGCGAGCGCTCGCGCCTGGTCGGGATCGGAGAGCCGCACGGGCTCCCACTGCGCCCCCGTGCGCAGCCGGGCCGCCCCGCCCTGGCGCGAGGTCACGGTCACGCGATGGGCGAAGCCACCGGGCCAGGGGTCGACCTCCACGATCACCGACTCGGGCTCGCCGTCGTCACCGGTCCCGTGGCGGGTGAGCATGCCGTCGTACAGCTCCACCTCGTCGTTGGCCTCGGAGGGCAGGGCCACCAGCGTGGCCGGATCGAAGCACGCGATGGCGACGCGAGCCTGGCCACCGCCCTCGAGCTCCGCGACGACCGACCACGGCGGGTTGCGATCCACGTCGGCCGTGATCACGGCGCTCGTCACCGTCCGCTCGCCGAGGCGCCCCTCGTGCAGGGCGGGCACCCGAGCCCGGATCCAGGCGTCGGCGGGCCGGGTGGGCCGCGGCCCCTGCCCCCACTCGCCGGGGAGCTCGGCCCGCAGCGCCCGCTCGAGGAAGGGATCGTCGCCCATGGTGGCCAGCCGCTCCACCATGCGGGTCAGCGCCGCCCGGGAGGGATACGGAGCCACCCAGCGCCGAAGGCCGCGCCACACCGCGTCCTCGAGCTGCACGGGATCCTCGGTGGCCTCCACGGCGACGCCCTGCAGCGCCTGCTGCAGGGACCTCGCCGCGGCCGCGGGATCGACGGCCTGCTCCTCGTGCAGCGCCGCGACGAGCCGCGCCACGCGGGTGAGCTCGGGCTTCCAGATCCGACCGAGATCGGGATCGTCGATCGCCTCGAAGGTCCACGGCGCCGTGGCGCCCGGCTCGGCCACGCGCTCGAGTCGCTCCTGGCTCTCCTCTCCCTTGCGCCGCACGACCACCCGATCGCCGCCCGCGTCCATCCGAGCGCGACGGTCTCCGAAGTGGACCACCACCTGCCGCAGCTCGAGATCGATCGCCGCCTCCTCGGGACGCCCGCCCACGTACACCCGCTCGGTGATGGTGGCCGGGTAGCCCTCGAAGCGCACCAGCTCGTCGTCGAAGGCGGCCACGAAGCCGCGGGGCGTGGGCACGCAGGGGCTCACCGGCTTCCAGCTGCTGTCGAAGGCGTCGTGCCACACGCCCTCGCGATCGAGCCACACGAACTCGCCGGTGCGACCGTTGTGCACGCAGGTGACCACCAGGCCGTGCTCGTGTGGGAAGGCGCAGCTCCAGCCCTGGTACACCGGGGGCATGGTCCAGGCGCCCTGGTGCCCGTCGGAGAAGCGCGCCCACAGGGTGCCGTTGACGTGGGCCAGCGCCACGCCCCAGCGGGTGGCGCTCAGCCGCAGCGCGCCGTCCCAGTCGAGATCGTAGGCGGCGAAGCGATAGGGCGCGCCGTAGGGCCAGTGGATCCGGCGGGGCTCGGGCAGCGGCAGCGGGCGGTGGCGCTCGGGCGCGTCGTCGTCGAATTCCACCAGCGCCAGCGACTCGCTCGGACCGCCGAGCACCGCCACCACCGAGCCGCGGGGATCGTAGACGGCCCCGCGCAGCTCGAAGTCGAAGGCCTGGTGCTTGCCGGTCCGGAGATCGACCCGGGTCGCCCGCCCGTCCGCGGCCCGCACCCATGCCCGGCTCCCGCTGGGATCCACCGCCAGCGGGCCCACCGGGAAGTAGGCATCGGCGACGCCGATCGGCACCGCCAGCGGTCGCTTGCCCCCTTCTACGCTCAGGCCCTGGTTGACGGTGACGAGCCCCTGGGGCAGCACGGCGATGCGCACGCCCGGGACTGTACACGCTCCGGCGGGGCTGGGTCGCCCCGCCGCGGGACCCCGCGCGAGAGCCTACGGATCGATGCAGACGCGGACCTTGCCCAGGCAGTTGTCGGGCTCGGCTCCGTCCTCGTACCACGGCACGCACACCTGCCCGGGCAGGCAGACCACCCCGCCACCGCCCGCGCTGCACAGCGGGGTGCAGCACGCGTCGCCGAGACAGCCGGGCACCAGCGAGCCCTCCACGCACACGGTGCCGGGATCGCAGGAGTTGGCGTTGGTGCACGGATCCCCGGGGCCGCCACCGCCCGCCGAGGCATCGGGCGCGCAGAAGAACAGCCCCTCGAGCGGATAGCAGCCCTCTCCCACCGCGCACGCCAGCGGGTCGAGGGGATTGCACAGCGGCTCGCACAGCGGCACCCACCCGTCGTGGCTCACCACGCAGGCGGTGGCCGGGTTGCTGCACACGGGGTGGGCCTCCGAGCAGCCGCACAGCTCCTGGCACGCGCCCTCCCAGCAGATGAGGCCATGGTCGCAGCTGTCGATGCCCGCCAGGCCGCCGGCCTCGGAGGTACACGAGTCGCCGAGGAGATCGGGCATGGGAGGCACGGGGTTGCAGCGCGTGCCGTTGAGCTGATCGCCACCGTCGTTGGACCACGGCAGGCACTTCTCGTCGGGAGCGCAGTCCTGGAAGTAGAGGTCGCACTCGCTGCCGGGGCCGCCGCCCGGAGGATCGGGGATGAAGCCGAGCCCGGGGTGGGGCTCGGCCGCGAGCGCGTCGATGGTGGCATCGGGCACGGGCGGCTCGACGAGCGAGCACGCCATCGACACGCTCACCGAGCACTCGCCCTGCGCTCCGGTGGTGGAGGGATCGTCGGAGGTGCTGGTGCCCGCGTCGTCGTCGGTGGAGCCCGCGCTCGTGGTGGAGGTGGTCGAGCCCGGGCCGGAGCCCGAGCCCGGCTCGGTGGTGCTCGTGCCGATCGACTCGCCCGTCTCCCCGTCGAGCCCCGCCGGCGCGGTCGAGCCCGCGGAGCCCGAGCCCGGGTCGGACCCGCTCGCCTCGTCGTCGGAGCAACCCGCGAGGACGAGCGCCACGCCCAGCAGCCCTCGGCTCATCCACTCCCGTGTCCATGCCATCGCTCGGTGGTCCATGCGTGCTCCTGGCCGCGGCCGCGAGCCCAACGAGGGGCCCCACCCCGTCTTGCACCCAGGCCGTCGGGTTGACGCCCGACAAGCGGCGCCAGCCGGTCATACGGGGCATGGACCGTCTCGATCGACCAGGGCGGGAACCCGGACGGCACCGCGGCGTGTCCAACCCCATGGCCATGCGTCCCCGGGCCCTGCTCGCCGCGCTCCTGCTCGCCTTCGCGTGCCATCGTGCCGCGCCCGCACCGCTGCCGCCCGAGTCACCCAACCCAGGCGGACCCGCGGCGAGCCCTCGCGCCTCCGAGACCGAGCTCGAGACCGAGACCGGGCGGCTCGCGGGGCTCTCCCCCACCCTGCGTCGCGCCCTCGATCCCGACGCCTTCCCTCCGCTGCCGCCGATCCGTCCGGGCTCGTGGCGCGACCGGGTCCACGAGCCCTCGCAGAGCTTCGACGACTTCAGCGCGGAGCGCTTCCAACGACCGACGCCCGAGCGCGAGACCCTGGTGCTGCTGCCCCTGGGCAGCTACCCGGTGGAGCTAGTGGTGGAGGAGCAGCGCACGGTCGCCGTGCGCACGCCCGAGCTGTACGAGCTACGCGGCTTCGTGGGGGCGTACTTCGGCCTCCCCGTCGACGTGGTCACCCCCATGCCGCTCGAGCCGCTCGAGCCGCTCGAGCTGCCCAGCCGCGATCGAGCTGGACGCCGCCAGTACGACGCGCCTGCGCTGGTCGATGCCTTCACCCCCGCCCTGCCCGAGCATGCCTACTCGATGGTGGTGCTGCTCAACCGCGACCTCTTCTTCACCCCCGAGCAGGCCTATGGCTTCGGCTACGGCACCCACCGCGATCGCCTCGCGGTGATGAGCTTCGCCCGCCTCGATCCCCAGGCCACCGGCGAGCTCCACGGCATCGCGGCCGAGGAGCGGATCCGCCTGCGCGCCTACAAGCTGCTCGCCCACGAGACCGCCCACACCTTCGGCTTGCGTCACTGCGATCACCACGCCTGCGTGATGAACGGCATCGCGGACGAGCTCGAGCTCGACCAGACCCCGCTGCACCTGTGCGCGGTCTGCCTGCACAAGCTGCTCCACGCGACCGGGGTCGATCCCGTGGCCCGCTACCGCGCCCTGGCCCGCTGGTACGAGGAATTCGGCCTGGTCGACGAGGCGGCCTGGGTGGACGGCCGCCTCGCCGCGATCACGGGCGAGCTCCCCTCGTAGCCGCGGTTTCGCGGCGCAGCACCGGGGAACCCCGTGATCGCGCTCGCGGGGCCGAAGGCGTAGATTCGGGTCGCACCATGCGACGCCTTGGCTTCCTGATCCTCACCACGCTCTGCCTCTCCTGCAGCGACGACGGGCTGGCGCCCGCCCAGTCGGGCACCGGCACCACGACCGGGCAGGGCTCCCTGCCCACCGACACGGACGACGAGGCCTCGCTCACCGTGGGAGGAGGCGTGAGCACCAGCACCGGCGATGGCCCGCCGGCCCCCACCGGCACCGGCGAGGGCGACACGGGCGGAGACGGCACGAGCACGGGCAGCGATGACAGCACCGGCAGCGGCGGCACCGGCAGCGACGGCGGCTCGAGCTCCGGCAGCGACGGCGGCTCGAGCTCCGACGACGGCGGCTCGAGCTCCGAGGGCGGGAGCTCGAGCGGCGGCACGATGGCCAGCTGCCCCGACATCGCCGGCACCTCGCTCATCGGTGGCCCGGCCGATCTCTACGGCTTCTGCTGGTACCTCACCGCCCCCATGGACACCTGCGACTCGGCCTGCAACGAGCTGGTCGGCGGCGCCAACCTGGCCCCGATGGCCGAGTCCTCCTATCCCGACCACTGCAACGGGGCCGCGGCCGACGACGTCTCGACCTGGTTCTTCGACAACGGCAACCCCGGCGGGTGGAGCTCGGTGGGCGGAACGACCGCGGGTCACACCCTGGGCTATGGCTACTCGATGGTCGGCAACTTCTACGGCAAGTGCTCCACCGGCGGGGTCTCGGTGGGCACCTACCCCGGCGAGATGGTGGGCGGCGGCCTCGAGAACGAGCGCCAGCTCGTGTGCGCCTGCGCCGTGGGCTCGTGATCGCGGACGCGCGGCGGCCGACGGCCGCGATCACCACCTCACCAACATGGACCCGATCGGAGTGCCCTGTGGGCCGGACTCGCGTCGCTCGACCTGCCCGTGCGAGTGAGGTCGCCCGCGGGCCGGGCCGTCGCGCCGCTCACATCCACTCGCCGGGGTCGGGCGGCGGCGGCGGGGCAGCGAGCTCGATCTCCAGCGAGACCTTCCCGCTCGCCACCCCATCGGCACCGAGCACCACCGCCCACACCCCGGGGTGCAGCTCGGCGTCCACCACCTCGCCCGGGCGCAGCTCGAGGGCGTCGTGATCGATGGTCTTGCTGGGCAGCATCCAGTCGGTCATCACCCCGCGTCGCTTGCGGGCGTAGGGATCGAAGACCTGCACCCAGGTCCCCGGGTCGCCCTCCACCCGCAGCACCGCGCCCACGTTCTCGGGCACCCGGAAGCGCCGCACCTGGTACATGCCCTCGCGCTCCTCGGGCAGCGGCCCCATGGTGGTCTCGGCCTCGCACTCGAGATCGACGGCCACCGTCACGAGGAAGGACTCGGGCCCTTCGCTCTCCTCGTCGTCGTCGATCTCCTCCACGGGCAGCTCCGGCGTGCGCTCGTAGCCCATCCCTTCGTAGGCCTTCTTGGCGTCGTGGCGGTAGGCGACCTCGATCTCGTGGATCGACATGCCCATGATCTGCTCGAGCGCGTCCTCGAGGTGCTCGGGCGGGGCCCCGTGCTCCACCTCGATGGCCAGGCGCCGCACCCCGGCCACGCCGCGGCGATCGTAGATCCAGCGCATGAAGTGGGCCGCGCCCGCGTAGTCGAAGTGACCCTCGCGGTAGGTGGAGCGCGACAGCCTCAGGCGCTCGGCGGGGCCCGCCTCGGCCTCGTCCACGTCGTAGTACACGCCCACGCCCGAGAGCAGCTCGGCCATGCCCTCCTCGAGGAAGTAGCTCTCGCCCACCGAGTCGAGCACCGCGTGGGTCATCTCGTGGGTGATGCTGGGGCCGCGGGCGAACATCACCCGGCTCGCGGGGAAGAAGCAGCCGCCGCGTCCCTCTCCGCAGGAGTCCTCGATGTCCTCGCGCTGCCAGTACAGCAAGAAGGGCTCGCCGTTGCTGATCACGCCCAGGCCGTCCTCCACCTGCTCGAGGTGATCGTCGAGGGTGACCAGCGTGCCCTCGCAGATCGGATCGTCGAAGGTCGGAGCGATGCGCAGTCGATCGGTCTCGTACTTCACGTCGGGCAGCGGAGAGCATGCGCTCGCGCTCGTGATGATCGTCGCGCCGACGATCATCGACGCGATCGACTGAAAGCTCGACGCGGGTCGTCGCGTTGGCCGAGCACGATGACGGCGATGCGATGGATCCTCGGAGCCCTGCTCGGCGCGACCAGCCTCGCGAGCCCGGCCGCCGCGGCCACCCCGGCCGACGCCAGCGTGACGGCCAAGGCGAGCGGCGAGACCGAGGCGAGCGGCGAGGCCGAGGCGCCCGCCGAGGCTCCGGCCCCCCGCCGCAACGCCGTCGTCATGCGCACCCACGCCAAGGTCCCCGACTGGGCGCTGTCGCTGGGCTACCAGCGAGCGCTCGGCCGTCGCTTCTCGGTGGGCGGCGCCCTCGAGTACGGCTTCCAGGCCCCGGGCTACTGGCACCTGCAGGGGGTGAGCGAGAGCTTCTCGAGCCAGGTGTGGCTGGGCCGGCCCTTCCACGGGGTCTTCGCCGAGGGCTCGCTGACGGTCGCCCACCAGTTCCTGGTGCGCCAGCCCCGCTTGTCCTCCACGGCGCTGGTTCCCGGACTGGGGCTGGGCTTCCGCTGGACCCACCGCAGCGGGCTCACCCTGGGCGCTTCGGGAGGATTGCGCTGGGGCCGCACCGTGGCGCCGTCGGATGTGATCTGCACCCGACCCAAGTACTGCACCAGCGTTCGTCCGGGTGCCTACGCAAACATCACGGCAGACATCGGCTTCGTGTTCTGAGCGATCGAGACGTGGCATGAGCGTGCGTTGGCTCAACGCCCCGGGTCCTGGAGCCTTACATTCCTAGCGGCCCCGGCGCCCGGATTCGCGCCAATAACGCGATCTTCTAGAACACGCTGCCCACGACCACCCGGAAGGTGTCCAGGCCGGTTTCGTCGTCGAAGCCGTGGGCGTACTGGAGCACCAGGTCGATCGACTCGGAGTAGCCCAGGCGAAAGGTGAAGGCCATCGAGGCCCCAGCCCCCAGCAGGAGATCCCGGGCCGCGATGGGGTCGGTGAACGCGCTGCCCCAGTCGACGAAGGGCACCATGCCCATCCGCTGGAAGAAGAACGGCAGGGTGCCCAGGCCACGATCCACATCGATGATGGGGATCCGGTACTCGGCCGACATGAGCGCCAGGTAGCGCCCGGCCTGGGCCGCGAAGCCGTAGCCCCGCAGCTCGGCGCAGCCGCTGCGCCCCATGCCCGCGCGCGACAGCAGCGACACCAGCACGTCGGTGCCGTCGAGCACCTCGGGCCCCGCCCCGTAGTTGCCCACGCAGTACGAGCGCGAGCGCAGCCCGCCCGCCGAGGCCCCGCCCTGCACGAGGATCTGCAGCGACTGGTGCCCGCGCCAGGGCATGGGGAAGACCTCGTTGTAGCTGGCCGACACCTGCAGGTCGCCGTAGTCCCCCCCGAGCCGCTCGTCGTAGATCGCCAGCGATGCGTTGACCCGCCGGCCTCGCTCGGTGCCGTAGGTGAAGCGCCCCGCCCCGTCGCCGAGGTTGGAGTACGACACGCCGAGGTTGACCTGCGCCAGGTCGCCGGTGAGCGGCGGCTGGGTGGTGGGCGCCCCCGGGTCGATGGGCGTCTGGTCGGCGTCGAGGTTGGTCAGGCGGCTCCAGCGATAGCCCACCCCGGCGCTGGCGCTGTGCCGCGCGGTGCGGACCACGGGCAGGCTGATGTCGCCGCCGAAGTAGGTGTTGCGCTCGCGGTAGCCGGTCTGCTCGTAGGTGGCCGGGTCGTCGTCGCGGCGATCGTAGACGTAGCGCGAGAACCCCCCGCGCTCGGTGTAGCGGCTGCCCGCCGAGACCCCGAACGACGGCAGCAGACGCCGGTAGGTGTAGGACACCTGCCCCGTGAGCGCGCGCTGCTGGAACAGGTAGAGCACGTTGGAGGAGAAGCCGTGGAAGCCCAGCGCGTCGTAGACGTCGAGCGAGGCACCGAGCGAGGTGCCGAACTGGGTGGTGGCCACGTCGGCCGCGGTGGGGAACACCGAGCGCGGGAACATGGTGCGCCAGGCCTGGTAGCGATGGCTCCGCAGCGAGGTGGGGCGGGTCTGGCCGGGCTCGATGGGCGGCTTGTTGTCGTCGACCTCGGGCAGGTCGGAGACGGTGGGCATGGCCTCGAGCCAGCGCTCGGGATCCAGCTCCATCACCCACAGGTCGTAGCCGTTGCGGGAGTAGCCCACGTAGGCGATGCGCGTGCCGTCGTTGCTCACCCGCGGCTCGAAGGCCCCGCCGAGCACGTTGGACACCTGGTGCACGCGCTCGGTCTCCATGTCGTAGGCGTAGATGTTGAAGACGTCGTCGCGATCGCTGGAGAACAGCAGGTAGCGGCCGTCGGGGGTCCACGAGGGGCCGATGTCCATGTGGCGGTCGGCGGTGATCCGCCGGGTGGTGCCCGTCGCCACCTCGTAGAGGTAGAGGTCGCGGTAGCCCCCCTCGCGCCAGCCCGAGAACGCGATGAGGCGGCCGTCCGGCGACCAGCGCGGCGAGTAGACCTGCGCGATCCTCCCCATGGGCGGCACCTCCGTGACGTCGCCGGTGGCCAGGTCGAGCAGGCCCAGCCGCGACTGCGCGATGTCGTTGCGCCGGAAGACCACGGTGCGCCCGTCGGGCGAGACGTGCGGCTCGGAGGCCCGCAGCCCGAAGGTGAGCTGCTCGGCCTCCTCGGGGTCGCCCCCGTTGTAGCGAAACAGGTCGCTCCAGCGGTAGCGGAAGTCGTAGGTGTTGACCCAGTCGAACACCATGTCGCCGGTGGCGGCCACGAAGCTCCCCGACGAGCTGTCCTCCACGTCGAGCACGTGCTGCACGTCCACGTCGACCCCCTGGCGCCCGATGCCGATGCCCTCGCGCATGCGCCCGCCCGACGCCGCGATCCGCTTGATGCCCTCCTCGCGGTGGCCGTCGGCCTTGAAGAAGTACACGTACTGGTCGTCGGGCGACCAGAAGGGGTAGCGGGTGGTCTCGCCCGAGAAGGTCAGCCGCCGCCCCTGTCGCAGGCCGCGGCTGCGGATCCGCCGGGCCTGCGCCTGGAAGCGACGCTTGGTGTCCTCCTGGAACTCCTTCCACAGCTGCTCGAAGTCCACCCCCAGCACGTCGCGCACGGCCCGGTTGATCCCGAAGGGCACGATGCGACCGCCGTAGAGGTGGCTGAGCTCGGTGAGCTTGTCGCGACCGTAGCGGGCCTCGATGTAGTACATGAAGTGGACCCCGTAGAGGTACACCGAGGTGCCGTGGGGCCAGATGCGGGCGTTGCTGCTGACCTGGTCGAGCGACTGGAACGCGCCCTCGAGCACCGCCATGCGGATGAAGGCGTCGAACTGCGCGGAGCGGCGGCGGCCCTGCGCCGAGAAGTCGGACTCGTACATGGTGGCCACGCCCTCCACCACCCAGCGCGGCTGCAGGATGTTGGGCTGGGTCACCTTGCCCAGCACCCCGAAGCCGAAGATCGCGTTGATCAGGCGCGGGATCCCGTGGACGGTGTCGAGGTGCACCACGTGGGTGAGCTCGTGGGTGATGAGGATGTCGATCCAGTCGTCGTAGGCCTCGAGCACCGACAGCGACTCGGGCGCGGTGGTGTAGGCGATGATGTTGGGATAGGGCGCCGAGGTGGCGAGCCCGTTGGCCGTGTCCTGGGTGTCGTAGAGCGAGACGTGGATCTTGAGGAACACCTCGTGGGCCCACGCCACGCTCAGGCGGTCGTAGGCCCGCTCGGCGGTGGCGGCCACCCGCTCGGCCGCGTCCTCGTCGCCCACCAGGTAGTGCACGTAGAAGTGCTCGGTCTCCAGGGTGCGCCACCGTGGGTCGGGGTCCCCCGCGTGCGCCCGTGGCAACGCACCCAACCACAGCAGCAGCGCGAGCAACGAGCACCATGCCCACCGCGGCCACGCGCTCCTCGGTCGGGATCCCCACGTGCCCACCCCGGCCTCACCGGCCTCGCCGCGCCGGCGGAACGCGGCTCCGCCTGCGATGGCGGGCGACATGGCGGGAGTGTATCGTAGGCGGAGGCCGACCACGCAGGACGGGTGTCCGGCGCAGGCCCCGGCGCATGGGCCCCCCGAGCCAACCCCCGGAGCCAGCCATGATCGAGGCGATCTACAACGGCAAGGTCATCGCCCGCAGCGATCGGACCCGCGTCGTCGAGGGCAACCACTACTTCCCCCCCGAGGCCCTGGTCCGCGAGCACTTCGTGCACAGCGACACCCACACCGTGTGCGGCTGGAAGGGAACCGCCAGCTACTACCACGTGGTCGTCGACGGCCAGCGCAACCCGGACGCTGCCTGGACCTACCCGTCCCCCAAGCCCGCCGCCGTCGAGATCGCGGATCACGTCGCCTTCTGGCGTGGGGTCGAGATCCGCGAGAGCTAGCGGACGGGCTTTGCGCGGTCGACGGCCGTGCCCCCGTCCCACCAAACATCGGCCGACGGGCTTGTGCACGCCGCGTCACTGGCGTATCGAGGATCCTATGATGCGGCCCCATAAGCTCCTCACCGTCGTCGCCTTGGCCTTGCCGTTGCTCCCCTTTGCCGGCTGCGGCACCGACGATGCGCCCGTCGATCCCACGCTCGGCGGGACCTCGAACAACCAGACCACGGGGCTGACCATCCCCGAGACCTCGTCGACCGGTGGCATGGACACCCTGGACACCGGCGAGGACGACACGGTGGGCACCGAGGCCGGCACCACCATGGCGATGGACGGCACCGGCACCACCGGTGAGGACGAGTCGAGCACGGGCGAGATCCTGCCCGCCTGCGACATGATGGACGATCCGGACGTCAACGGGCTCGACGAGAACGGCGACGGGCTCGACGGCCTCGCGGGCTGCTCGGTGTTCGTCAACGCGGCGGTGGGCAGCGACCTCAACGACGGCCTGGCGATGGACGATCCGGTGGCCACCATCGCGCGCGGCATCGAGATCGCGGGCACCTTCAGCCCGCCGCGTCCCGTGCTCGTGGCCGAGGGCACCTACAACGAGACGGTGAACCTCGACTCCGGCGTGAGCCTCTACGGCGGCTACGACGAGTCGACCTGGGAGCGCGACGTCTTCCTCAACGAGACGGTGATCGCGGGCACGGAGTTCCGCACCCTGGTCGCCATCAACCTCAACGAGGCGGTGGAGGTGGACGGCTTCACGATCCAGGGCCTGAGCTTCAACGACATGGGCCAGTCCACCTACGCGGTGTGGGTCCGCGACACGCCCGAGGGCCTGCTGACCATCGACTACTGCACGGTGATCGCGGGCGACGGCGGCGACGGGCCCGACGGCAACGACGGCATGGCCGGCGAGGACGGAGGCAACGGCACCCAGGGCGCCTCCAACGGCAACGGCGGCTCGGCCGGCACCTCGGGCTGCGGCGCGGTCGGAGGCGTGGGTGGCGATGGCTCGGGCTGCCCGACCCTCAACGGCGGCAACGGCTCGGCCGGTGGCGATCCCACGGCCGTCGGCATCGGCGGCGCGGCGGGGGCCAGCGAGTGCTCGGGCAACACCTGCAACGACCAGGGGGGCAACGGCGTGTCGGGCAACGACGGCTCGGTCGGAGTCAATGGCGTCGGCGCCCCGACCTCGATGGATCCCGACGGTGACTTCGGCGGCGACGGCCTGTGGGCACCGCCCGTGGGGACGTCCGCGACCCGGGGCAACCACGGCGGTGGTGGAGGCGGCGGCGGTGCCGGGGGCTACGACGTGGACTCCGGCATCCTGTGCACCTTCGCCAGCGGCGAGGGCATCGGAGGCGGGGGCGGTGGTGGTGGAGCCGGTGGCTGCGGCGGCGAGCTCGGTGAGACCGGCGGCCCCGGTGGCGGCTCGTTCTGCATCGTGGCCATCAACTCGAGCATCGACATCACCAACACCGACCTCTTCCTCGGCAACGGGGGCAACGGGGGCGACGGCGGTGACGGAGGCAACGGCGGCGGCGCAGGGACCGGCGCCGGCGGGGCCCAGGGCACCGACAACGGCGGCGAGCCGGGGGCCGGGGCCGCGGGGGGCGACGGCGGTGGCGGTGGCGGTGGCGGTGGCGGAGCCGGTGGCTGCGGCGGCGCCTCGGTGGGCATCGTGACCTCCAGCGGCGCCTCGGTGGGCACCGTCAACGTCAGCTTCAACGGCGGCGCGGCCGGGACCCCCGGCGCGGGCGGCATCGGTGGCATCCGGGCCGACGGCCTGGGCCTCCACGCCCCCTCCGGCGCGAACGGGTGCACGGGCGTCCTCTCCGACGAGCGCGACTACCCCTAGTCGTGGCCGTAGTCGGGGAGGCGCCTTCATGGCTCCACGCTCGCTCGGCCGATCCCTGGCGT
This sequence comes from Myxococcales bacterium, assembly GCA_020633315.1. Lineage (GTDB taxonomy): Bacteria > Myxococcota_A > Polyangia > Nannocystales > Nannocystaceae > Paraliomyxa. Next base: position 139,633 of record JACKDV010000002.1, on the reverse strand, counting down.
CCCTGCTGGTGCTGGGGATCGGCGCGTGCACGGAGCCACCGGCGTCGAGCTCGACCACCGGCGATCCCGGTGATCCCACCGGCCCGTCCACCGCGCCCGAGCCCGAGGCCTCGTCGTCGAGCGCATCGGCGGGCGACGGGACGAGCGACACCGGGGAGCCCGGTCGCGATGACGCCGAGGCTCCGGGCCCCGAGCCCGACCTCGGCCCCCGCCTGCCTCCCGTCGATCCTCCGCCCGGCTTCACCGACGTGACCGAGGAGGCGGGCCTGCTCCTCGACTCCGGTCCGTTCCAGATCGCCCCCTGGTGCCGGCTCGACGACGCAGGCACCGAGGGGCCCGGTGACTTCTGCCTGCCCGAGCGCTACCTCGGCGCCGCGGCGGCGGCCGACCTCGACGACGACGGCTGGCCCGACCTCTACCTGAGCACCCTCGAGGGACCGGACCGCCTGCTGCGAAACCGCGGCGACGGCAGCTTCGAGGACGTGACCGCGGCCGCCGGGCTCACGGCCACCCACGCCACCGGCGGCGTGGCGTGGCTCGACGTGGAGGGCGACGGCGACCTCGACCTGCTGCTCACCGCGGTGGGACCCAAGCGCAACTTCCTGTACGTCAACGACGGCAGCGGGTGGTTTCAGGAGGAGGCCGTGGCCCGCGGGGTGGCGGTGGACACCGGCACTCCCCACGCGGGCATGGGCATCGCCGTGGGTGACTACGACCTCGACGGGTGGCTCGACCTGTTCGTCACCGACTGGCACCTCGACGAGCGGATGGGCAACGCGGCGTCCCACGATCGCCTGCTGCACGGGCGGGGAGCGGCCGCGCCCGGCTCGTTCGAGGACGTGACCGAGGCGATGGGCATCGACCTGCGCGTGGTGGCCCCCCTGGTCGACGCCAGGCCCGGCGAGTACGGCTTCGGTCCCGCCTTCGTCGATCTGGACGACGACGGCTGGCCCGAGCTGGCGCTGGCGGCCGACTTCAGCACCAGCCGCCTGTGGTGGAACGAGGGCGGCACCGCCTTCGTGGACGGGACCATCGCCGCGGGCGTGGCCACCGAGCGCAACGGCATGGGCTCGACCTTCGGCGACGTCGACGGCGACGGCGATCTCGACTGGTTCGTCTCGGCGATCCACACCGAGCGCTTCCCCGGCCTGGGCAACCGCCTGTATCTCAACGACGGAGAGCGCCAGCTCAGCGAGGCGAGCGAGGCCTATGGGGTCCGCGACGGCGGCTGGGGCTGGGGGGCGGCGCTGCTCGACCTCGACCACGACGGCGACCTCGACCTCGCGCTGGCGTCGGGCTGGCAGACCTCCGAGTTCCAGGACGACTCGCTGTCGCTGTGGATCGACGAGGGGATGCTCCCGTGGCCCGAGCGCGCGGCCGAGCTGGGCGTGGGGGCCATCTCCCAGGGCCGCGGCCTGCTGCCCTTCGACTACGATCGCGACGGCGACCTCGACCTGCTGGTGGCATCCAACGCCGAGCCCCCCACCCTGCTGCGCAACGACCTCGCCACCGGGCACTGGCTCGTGGTCCAGGCGTGGGACGAGGGCGGCAACCCCCGCAGCCTCGGGGCACGGGTGCGGGTGCGGGCCGAGCCCGACGGGGCGTGGCAGCTGCGGCAGATCGGGGTGGGCAGCCACTTCTTCGGCCAGGGCGAGGCCGTCGCCCACTTCGGTCTCGGCGACGACGACGAGCGCCGCTACGAGGTCGAGGTCACCTGGCCCGCCTCGGGGCAGCAGGTGGTGCTCCACGGCGTGGAGCCCGACCAGTGGCTGGAGGTCTCGCGATGATCGAGGGCTCGCGTGCATGGGCGGTGGGGCTGGGGCTGGTGACGGCCTGCGCCCCGCCGGCGGCCGCTCCCACCGGCACCGACGCGGACGCCTCCGGCACGACCCAGGCGGCGGAGAGCACCGGCAGCACCGCAAGCACCAACGCCGCCGACCCCGAAGGCAGCAGCGGATCCGGCTCGAGCGAGGGCCCCGGCACCGGCGACGAGGGCTCGACCTCGACGAGCACGGGCTCGAGCGGCTCGGGCAGCGACGAGGGCAGCACCGGACCCGGGGATCCGGTGGAGGAGGCGATCGAGCGGGGCATCCTCGGCGCCTCCTCGATCGGCAATGACGAGCTGGTGATGCAGATCTTCCTCGACGTGATGTACCGCCGTCACTCCGTGGAGGACTTCGCCACCGCGGCCGCCCGCTACGACGAGATCATCGCGGCCATCCCCGACCCGCCCATCGACGCCTTCGCCTTCCGCCGGATCCTCCATTCTTCCCAGCAGCTCACCGCCGAGGAGCTCGCCCAGATCGCCCCGGGGGTCAACGAGGTCACGGTGCCCGCGATGTACTGCGACATCCTCCCGCTGGCCCCGGACTACGCGGCGCGGCTGCAATCCGACGCCGCGCTCGGCAGCTACGAGCTCACCCACGTGGTCATCGCGCTCGAGTGGATGCACGAGCTGGGCTGCACCGCCCCCGTCGACGCCGCCTTCGTCGACCAGGTGATCCTCGACGACCTCGCGCTCATCGAGCCGAGCGACGGCCTGAGCGACCTCGAGCTCGAGGCCGCGGTGTTCGGCACCATGCTCGCGGGGCCGGAGCTGCTGCCCCCCGACCTGGTCGACGCGGTGCTGGCCGGCCAGCTCGAGGACGGCACCTGGCCCACGCTCCCCACCCAGACCACCGGAGCCTGGCACGCAACAGGGGTGGCGCTGATGCTCCTGCACGAGCTGCACCGCGAGCCGCAGGACGGCTTCCTCGCGGACACCATCCCCTGAGCGGGACCGCCAGGTGGCTGGCTCGCGATCCGCTCAGGCCGGCACGGGCCCGAGCAGGTCCTCGATCAGCTCGCACAGCGCCTCGGGGCGCTCCTCGGCCACCGCGTGGCCGCAGCCCTCCACCACCCGCAGCTCGGCGTCGGGCAGCAGCTCCACCAGTTGCTCGCCGGTCTCCACCGGCATCAGGCCGTCGCGATCGCCCCACACCACCACCGTGGGCAGCTCCACCCGAGCGATCCGCTCGCGCAGCCCGTCGAGCCGGCTCATCTGCAGCAGCATGGCGTAGGCCGCCTCCCGTCCGCCCCGGCGAGCCAGGCGATCCCAGTAGACGTCGACCGCGTCCTCGTCGAGCAGCTCGGGGGTGGAGAACACCTTGCCCAGGTAGCGGTGCAGATCGGCCCGGCGGTAGAGCTGCGTGAACAGCAGCGGACCCAGCCGCGGCAGCAGGGCCATGCGCCCCTCGAGCGGCAGCTCCATGGTGAAGGCCACCGGATCGACCAGCACCAGCCGCCGCGCCAGGACCGGTACCGTGGTCACGAGCTGGATCGCCACCGCACCGCCGAAGCTGTGCGCCAGCAGGTCGTAGCGCTCCACCCCCAGCTCGCCCAGCGCCTCGCTCACCCGCCCCGCGAGCCAGGTGAGCGAGTAGTCGCCGGCGGCGTGGGGCGGCGGTCGATCGCTCTCGCCGCAGCCGGGCAGGTCGATGGCGATCACCCGCCGCCGCGCGGCCAGGGGATCGATGATCCGACGAAACGAGTAGTGCGTGACCAGCAGCCCGTGCAGCAGCACCAGCGGCGGCAGCTCGCCCTGCACCGGGCCGCGGTCGACGAGGTAGATCCGCCCGCCCTCCACCGGCACCAGGCGGGAGCGCTCGGGCAGCGGCGCGGGACGGCTCATCGTCGCTCCTCCCGCTCCACCCACAGCATCTGCCCGCCGCCGTGCTGCAGGTGCTCGGGGAAGCGCTCGCGCATCACCTCGAGCACCATGCGCTCGGCCTCGTCCACGTCGGCCGCGGCCAGCACCCGCTGGGCCAGCGCCTCCATCTCCTCGATCTCCGAGCTGCGGATGATGTTCTTGATCACCGGGATCGCCGAGGGGTGCATGCTGAGCTCGCGCACGCCCAGGCCCACCAGCACCCAGGTGTAGCGGGGGTCGGCCGCCATCTCGCCGCACAGGCTCACCCCGATCCCCTGCTGACGCCCCGCCTCGGCCACGCCGCGGACCAGCCGCAGCACCGCCGGGTGCAGCGGCCGGTACAGGTAGCCCACGTCGTCGTTGTCGCGATCGATGGCCAGGGTGTACTGGATGAGATCGTTGGTGCCGATGCTCATGAAGTCCACGTGGGACGCCATGCGATCGGCGATGATCGCCGCCGAGGGCATCTCGATCATCGAGCCCACCGGGACCTCCTGGGCGAAGGCCATGCGGGAATCCTCGAGCTGCCGCCGCGCCTCGTCCACGGCGTCGAGCGCCGCCCGCAGCTCGCTGGGCCCGCTCACCAGCGGCAGCATGATCCGCAGCGGCCCGTGCACCGCCGCCCGCAGCAGCCCCCGCAGCTGGGCCAGAAACATCTCGCGCTCGCGCAGCGCCAGCCGCAGCGATCGCAGGCCCATGGCCGGGTTGCGCTCGCGCTCGCTGAAGTCGACCAGGCGGGTGGGCTTGTCCGAGCCCAGGTCGAAGGTGCGGAACACCACGGGGTAGGGCGCCACCCGCCGCAGCACGGTCTTGGCCAGGCGGTAGTGCTCCTCCTCGGTGGGCGGGGTCTCCCGCTCCATGAACATGAACTCGGTGCGGTACAGGCCCACCCCCTCGGCCCCGTGGAACAGCGCCGAGCCGATCTCGGCCTCGAGCGCCACGTTGGCCCGCAGGGTGATGTGGGTGCCGTCCTTGGCGGTCGCGGGCAGCCCGTGCTCGCGCTGCACCCGGTCCTCGAACTTCTCGTAGCGATCGCGGATCTGCTCCCACTGCTCGAGCTCGTCGGCCCGGGGTCGCACGATCACCACCCCGTGGATGGCGTCGACGATCACCATGTCGCCGTCCTCGACCTGCTCGTGGATGTCGTCCACCCCCACCACGGCGGGGATCTCCATCGAGCGGGCCACGATGGCGCTGTGCGAGGTCTGGCCGCCGACCGCGGTCACCATGCCCACCACCTCGGTGCGGGCCACCTCCACCGTGTCGGCGGGCGGCAGGTCGTGGGCCACCACCACCGCGCCCGCGGGCGGCCGCAGCTCCACCGGGTCCTCACCCCGCAGGGTGAGCAGCACCCGCTCGGCGAGGAAGGTGATGTCGCTGCTGCGCTCGCGGAAGTACTCGTCGTCGGCCTGCCGCAGGGTGTCGACGATCTCGTCGGCCACCCGCGCCACCGACCACTCGGCGCACATGTGCTCGTCGCGGACCATCCGCTCCACCCGAGAGCTGAGGTCGGGGTCGCGCAGCATGAGCTGCTGCGCCTTGAGGATCTGCCGGTGCTCGCCGTGCGGCAGCCGGGCCTTGATCTGCTCGATCTGCGCCTGGGTGTCGCGCAGCCCCTTGCGGAAGCGATGGATCTCGGCGTCGACGTCGGCCTTGTCGATGCTGCGGCGGGGGACGGGGACCTTGCGGCGGTCGACCACGTGCGCGGGCCCGATCGCGACCCCGGGGCTCGCGGCGATCCCCGTCCGTCGCTGTCGGCGACGCTCCTCGCCGTGCGGCTCCTCCCCCTCCTTGATCACATCTCTCCGAAGCCGTCTCGGACGAGGTCGCCGATCGCCGCGTAGGCCTCGTCGGCCTGGGGACCCTCGCAGCGCACGGAGATGGTGCTGCCCTTGGCGCAGGCCAGCATCAGCACCCCCAGGATGCTCTTGCCGTTGACCTCGCGCCCGGCGTGTCCCACGAACACCTCGGCGTTGAAGTCGTTGGCGACCTTCACCAGCTTGCTCGCGGCACGGGCATGCAGGCCCAGGTCGTTGACGATCTCGAGATCTCCTTCGGTCTTGTTGCTCATGTTCCGGTCTCCTGCGATGGGTCCCCCGGCGGGAGGTGGATCTTGACCTGGACGGAGCGACGCCCCGAGTCGGCACACAAGTCGGCGAGCGCTTGGGGGCCCTGCGCGCGGCGGTCGAGCGCGGCGAGCTTGAGCAGCATCGCGAGGTTGAGCCCCGACAGCGTCACCAGGCGGTGGTCGCCCGCGTTGGTCTGGGCGCAGGTGCAGGGGCTGGCCCCCCACAGATCCACCAGCATCAGCACCCCGGCCCCGGTGTCGGCCCGCTCGAGCACCTCGCACAGCTGTGCGTTGAGCTTGGGGGTCTGCCCCACGCCGGCGTCCACCTCGATGGCCCCCGCGAGCGCGTCGGCGCCCATGATCCCCCGCGCCGCCGCGAGCAGCTCGCTCGCGGTCCGCCCGTGCCCCACGAGCACCACGCCGACCAGCGGCCCGGGCTCGCTCACGGCGTGCCTCCCACGTCGCGGTGACGCACCAGCACGCGGGCCAGCGGTGCCTCCCCCTTGGCCGCCTCGAGCCGCTGCTTGAGCGCCTCCACCAGCGCCACCGAGCGGTGCTGTCCCCCGGTGCAGCCCAGCGCCACCGTGAGGTACGAGCGCCCCTCGGCCACCACCCGCGGCACCAAGAAGCGCACCAGCGACTCGGCGTGCTGCAGCAGCGCGTCGGCGTCGGGCTGCTCGAGCACGTAGCGGGCCACCGGCTCGTGCAGCCCCGACATCGGCCGCAGCTCGTCGACCTCGAAGGGGTTGGCCAGGAAGCGGGTGTCGAGCACCACGTCGGCCTCGGCCGGCACCCCGCAGCGGAAGCCGAAGGAGACCAGGGCCAGGCGCAGCCGCCCGCTCCCGCCCCCGCCGTAGCGATCGCGCACGAGCTGCCGGAGCTGCCGCGAGTTGAGGTTGGTGGTGTCGATGGTGAGCGAGGCCTCGGCCCGAATCGGCGTCAGCAGCTCGCGCTCCCGATCGATCGCCTCGGGGAGCTGCCCCATCGGGTGCCGCCGCCGGGTGGTGGAGTAGCGCCGCACCAGCACCGAGTTGCTCGCCTCCACGAACACCACCTCGACCCGCAGCCCCCGCTCCCGCAGCTCGCGGTACACCTCCGCGAAGCGCTCGAGGTACTGGGAGTCCCGCGCGTCGATGCCCACCGCCACCGGGCGGGCCTCCTCGGAGCGATGCACCATCTCGACCAACTGCGGCACCAGGGGCACCGGCACGTTGTCCGTGCAGTACATCCCCACGTCTTCCAGGGCGCGCAGCACGGTGGACTTGCCACCGCCGCTGAGCCCCGAGATCACGAGCAGATCCACTTACTCGACCTCCGTCACGGGTATCGACTGGCTGGGCGTGCCGGGCACCCCCTCGGGGGTCCCGCTGGAGAGCGCGCCCAGGCTCTCCTTGATCCGCGCGTTGACCTTCTCTTGGAACTCGCGCGCGGAGTCGTGACCACGATACTTGAGCAGCTGGTTGCGGGCCACCACCTCGATGAGCGAGGCGATGTTGCGGCCGGGCCGCAGCGGGATGCGCACCAGGGGCACGTCGACCGAGAGGATCGGCCACACCTGCGGCTCGGTACCGAGCCGGTCGTAGTCGCCCTCCTCCACGTCGGACAGCTCGACCACTACCTCGATCTTCTTGTTGTCGCGCACCGCCGCCACCCCGAACAGGTGGGTGATGTTGAGGATCCCCATCCCGCGGATCTCCATGTGGTGCTGGTGCAGGTCGGTCGCCGCGCCCCACACCGTGTCGGGCGGGCGCACCGTCACCTCCACCACGTCGTCGGCCACCAGGCGGTGGCCCTTGAGCACCAGGTCGAGCGCGGCCTCGCTCTTGCCCACGCCGCTGCGGCCGATGAGCAGCAGCCCCACCCCCAGCACGTCGACCAGCACGCCGTGGATGTTGGCGGTGGGCGACAGCAGGTCCTCGAGCAGGCGGGTCACCCGCGAGATGAAGGTGGAGCTCATCAGCGAGGTGCCGAGCACGGGGGTGCCGTAGCGCCGAGCCGCGTCGAGCAGCATGGGCGGCGGCTCGAGCCCGCGGGTGATCACCATGGCGCACACCCCCTTGGCCGCGTAGGCCTGCAGCCCCGCGTCGACCTCCTCGGGCGGGCTGGAGAGCAGGAAGTCGATCTCGGTGAGGCCGAGCACCTGCAGGCGGTCCGCGTACACGTGCTTGACGAAGCCGCTGAGGGCCAGGCCGGGCTTCTGGATCCGCGGCCGCGTGAGCGTGCGCTCGAGCCCGCCCCAGTCCGACAGCACGCTCAGCCCGAGGCCGGCGCTCTCGTTGGCCGCGAGCAGCTTCGCGACATCGACCGACAGCTCCCTGCGCATCCGCCTACCGCCCTCGTTCGTCTCCGTGCGTGTCCGTGTCGTCGCCCGGCCGCCCCGCGGGGCGGCGCGTCGCCCTCAGAACAGGCGGCGCCGCTTGCTGCTGGAGAGGATCCCGAGCTGCTCGCGGTACTTGGCCACGGTGCGGCGCGCGATGTCGATGCCGTCCTGCTTGAGCAGCTCGACCAGCTTCTGATCGCTGAAGGGACGGCTGGGCTCCTCGTTGTCGATGAGCTGCTTGATCTTGGTCTTGACCGCCTCGGAGGCGAGCTCCTCGCCGTTGCTGCGACTGATGCCGGCGTTGAAGAAGTACTTGAGCTCGAAGATGCCCTGCGGCGTGTGCACGTACTTGTTGGTGGTCACGCGGCTGACCGTGGACTCGTGCATCTGGATGTCCTCGGCCACGTCCTTGAGGATGAGCGGCCGCAGGAACTCCACGCCCTTGTCGAAGAATTCCTGCTGGAACTTGAGAATGCTCTTGGCGACCTTGAGGATGGTGCGCTGGCGCTGCTGGATCGAGCGGATGAGCCACTGCGCCGAGCGCAGGCGCTCGGTGATGTACTCCTTGGCCTCGCGGCTCTGGCCGATGGCCCCGCGGTAGAAGCCGCTGATCTTGAGCTTGGGCAGCCCGTCGTCGTTGAGGGTCACCACGTACTCGTCGCCGATCTTCTGGATGTAGACGTCGGGGACGATGTAGTGGGGCTCCTCGGAGGCGTAGGCCCGAGCCGGCCGCGGCTCGAGGGTCATGATGATCTTGGCCGCCTCGTAGACCTCCTCGAGCGACTCGTCCATGTCCCGCGCGATCGCGGGGTAGGCGTTGCGCTCGAGCTTGTCGAGGTGCTTGGCCACGATGCCCCGCACCAGCGGGTCCTCGATGGGCGCGTCGGGGTGGTTGACCTGGATCCACAGCGCCTCGGCGAGGTTGCGCGCCGAGACGGACACGGGGTCGAGGTTCTGGATGCGCCGCAGCACCTCCTCCACCCGCATCACCGAGTAGCCCGAGCGCCGCGCGATCGCGGGCACGGTCACGTCGCGCAGGTAGCCCGCGGACGAGAGGTTCTGGATGATGTACTCGGCGATCTCCTCCTCGACCGGGCTGAAGTTGGTCAGCCGCACCTGCCACTCGAGGTGCTCGGCGAGGGTCTCGGGCCGCGAGGCGGTGGCCTCGAGCGAGGGCATCTCGTCGTTGTCGACGCGCACCCCCGGCCCGGTGGAGGGCGCATAGGCGTTGTTCTCGAGGTAGGCCTCCCAGTCGAAGTTGTCCTTCGGACCGTCGTCCACCTTGAGCTCGGACTGGGCCTCCTGCTGCTCGCTGACGCGCGCGTCGCTGTTGGCCTCGGCCCGGTTCATCTCCAGGCTGTCCTGCATCTCGACCGAGGAGACCGGCTCGTCGCCCCCCGAGCCGAGCTCCTGCGACTCGTCGAGCAGGGGGTTCTCGAGCAGCTCCCCCCGCACCAGATCCTGGAGCTCGATCCGCGAGAGCTGGAGCAGCTTGATCGCCTGCTGTAGCTGCGGCGTCATGACGAGCTGCTGGCTCATCCGCAGCTCTTGCCGCATGTTCAAGGCCATGGCGTGGATCGATTCTCCTGAGGAAGGGCGCGGTCGATGCCACTACGATAACACCCCGGCCTCGCGCGGGCCAAAGGGCCTCGCACCCGTCCGGGGACGCGTCACAGGGGCTCCAGGCCACGCCTCTCCCTTCGTCGGCGCGGGCCGGCTCCGGGGGTGAGACGTCCGCTCACGCTCGCGCCGGCCCTCCCGAGACGACCGGCTAGTCGTGGCGGCGCATGTGGTCGAGCGCGGCGGCGATGTAGGCCGCGAACAGCGGGTGGGGCTCGGTGGGCCGGCTGGTGAACTCGGGGTGGAACTGGCATCCCACGAAGAAGGGGTGCGCCTCGGTCGGCAGCTCGATCATCTCCACCAGGTTGCCGTCGGGCGAGAGGCCCGAGAGCACCAGCCCCGCCGCCTGCAGCGGCTCGCGGAAGGCGTTGTTGAACTCGTAGCGGTGACGATGCCGCTCCGACACGTGGGTCTTGCCGTAGATCCGCGCGGCCAGGGTCTTGGGCACCAGCTCGCAGGGGTAGGCCCCCAGGCGCATGGTGCCGCCCTTGTCCTCCACGTCCTGCTGATCGTCCATCAGGTCGATGACCTTGGTGGCCGCGTCGGGGGCAAACTCGCCGCTAGCCGCGTCGCTCAGGCCGGCCACGTTGCGCGCGTACTCGATCGCCGCCATCTGCATGCCGAGGCAGATGCCCAGGAACGGCACGCCGTGCTCGCGAGCCCAGCGGATCGCCTCGATCTTGCCCTCGCTGCCGCGCTGCCCGAAGCCGCCCGGCACCAGCACCCCGGCGAAGCCGGCCAGCAGCTTGTCGGCGCCGCGGTGCGAGATCTCCTCGGCGTCCACGTAGCTGATGTCGACCGCGGAGCCGTGGGCGATGCCGCCGTGGGTGAGCGCCTCGTTGAGGCTCTTGTACGACTCGGCGAGGTCGACGTACTTGCCCACCATCGCGATCCGCACCCGCTGCTTGGGCGAGCGCAGGGTCTCCACGATGCGCTCCCACTGCGCCAGCTTGGGCTCGCGCGACCAGATGTTGAGCAGCGCGCAGACCTTGTCGTCGAGGCCCGACTCGTGCAGCGACAGCGGCACCTGGTAGATGGTGTCGAGGTCCTGCAGGGCCACGACCGCGTCGAAGTCCACGTTGGTGAACAGGGCGATCTTCTCCCGCACGCCGCGGGTGATCGGCCGGTCGGAGCGACACACCAGGATGTCGGGCTGGATGCCGATCTCCCGCATCTTCATCACCGAGTGCTGCGTGGGCTTGGTCTTCACCTCGCCCGCGGTGGCGATGTAGGGCAGCAGGGTCAGGTGCACGAACACCGCGTTCTCGCGGCCCACCTGCAGGCGGAGCTGCCGGATCGCCTCGAGGAACGGCAGGCTCTCGATGTCGCCCACCGTGCCGCCGATCTCCACGATCAGCAGATCGAGGCCGTCGGCCGCCTCGAGGATGCAGTCCTTGATCTCGTTGGTGACGTGGGGAATGACCTGCACGGTCTGGCCGAGGTACTCGCCGCGCCGCTCCTTGCGGATCACCGACTCGTAGATCTGCCCCGAGGTGTAGTTGCTGTGCCGCGACATGCGGTGCGACACGAAGCGCTCGTAGTGCCCCAGGTCGAGGTCGGTCTCGGCCCCGTCGTCGGTGACGAACACCTCACCGTGCTGGGTGGGGTTCATCGTGCCGGGGTCCACGTTGAGATAGGGGTCGAGCTTCTGGAGCCCTATGTTGAGCCCCCGGTTCTCGAGCAGCGCTCCCATGGAGGCCGCGCACAGCCCCTTGCCGAGCGACGACGTCACGCCGCCCGTCACGAAGATGAACTTGGTCCGCTTGTTCCCGGGCGTCATCGTGCGTCTCTCCGTCGCGTTTGCGCCGCGTCGGGCTCTCGCCCACCGGCACCCGGGAGCGCACGCTACCACGGAGCGCCGCGGCCATCGTCGACCGCCAGGTGAGGAGGCTCCCTGCCGGCCCCTAGCTGCGCCAGCGCGCGGATTCTCTCCACGCGCGGCCCTCGTCCTCCGCCACGCTCTCCGTCGCCGGGCCCTGCACGGAGCGGGCCGCCCGGACGGCCGCCGCGGCGGCCACCGCGGCGCATCGGGGATCGTCCTGCGCGAGCGGGGTGGGCGTGGTGACCTGCGGGTGCAGGTCGATGTAGCGGGTGCTCACCCGGCGTCCGTCGGCGAAGTCGGGCTCGTCGAGGATCCGCAGGTGGAGCGGGATGTTGGTGGGGATGCCCAGGAGCACCGTGTCGCGCAGCGCGGCCCGCATGCGATCGAGCGCGGCCCGTCGATCGCTGCCCCACGCGGTCATCTTGGCGATCATCGGGTCGTAGTGGCTGGAGACCTCGCTGCCGTCGCGCACCGCGGCGTCGATGCGAACCGAGGCGCCCTGGGGCCAGCGCAGGCGGTGGATCGGGCCTGGCCGGGGCAGGAACGAGACGGGATCCTCGGCGTAGATCCGGCACTCGATGGCGTGACCCCGGAAGGTCACGTCGTCCTGGCCGTAGCCGAGCGGCTCTCCGGCCGCCACGCGGAGCTGGTCCCACACCAGGTCGCGCCCGGTGACCGCCTCGGTCACGGGGTGCTCCACCTGCAGGCGGGTGTTCATCTCCAGGAAGAAGAAGCGCGGCCCGTCCTCGGTCTCCTCGAACAGGAACTCCACCGTGCCCGCGCTGCGGTAGCCCACCGCCCGGGCGGCCCGCGTGGCCACCTCGCCCATCTGGGCGCGGATCTCCGGCGACATCTGGGCGCTGGGCGAGGGCGACTCCTCGATGACCTTCTGGTGCCGGCGCTGCACGGAGCAGTCGCGCTCGCCCAGGTGCACCACGTTGCCGTGGGCGTCGGCCATGATCTGGATCTCCACGTGGCGTGCGGACATCACCGCCCGCTCCACGAACACCCGGCCGTCACCGAACGAGGCCAGCGCCTCGCGGGACGCCGACTCGTAGGCCAGGGGCAGGTCCTCGGGATCGTGGACCACCCGCATTCCCTTGCCGCCGCCGCCGGCCGAGGCCTTCACCATCACCGGGAAGCCGGTGTGCTGGGCCGCGGCCAGGGCCGAGGCCACGTCGGACACGTCCTCCACCCCGGGCACCACCGGCACGTGCGCCGCGATCATGGCGCGACGCGACGCGACCTTGTCGCCCATCACCTCCATGGCCGCGGCGGGGGGGCCCACGAACACCACGCCTGCGGCCTCGCAGGCGGCGACCAGCTCGGGGCGCTCACTGAGGAAGCCATAGCCGGGATGGATGGCATCGGCGCCGCTGCGGCGGGCGACCTCGAGGATCCGATCGGCTCGCAGGTAGCTCTCCCGCGCAGCGGCGGGGCCGATGCAGTAGGCCTCGTCGGCATCGAGCACGTGGGGGGCTCCGCGATCCGCCTCGCTGAACACGGCGACGGTTCCGATGCCGCGCTCGCGGCAGGTACGGAACACGCGGCGGGCGATCTCGCCGCGGTTGGCCACCAAGACCTTGCGGAAGGGGAACGTGCTCATGCGGCGAGCGCAGGTCTACCAGACCCGAGGGGATCGTGGGTCACCCGGCGGCCGGCGACGATGCGAGCGTCACCGGAGGATCGGTGGAGGCGACGGGCTCGGCCTTCGCGGCTGGCTCGGCCTTCGCAGCCGGCTCGTCCTTCGCGGCTGGCTCGGGGCTCGGCTCGTCGACCGCCTCGGCATCGGAGCCAGCGGGCAGCGGTCGGGCCAGCGAAGGTGGGGGAGGCTGCGGCCACGACGCGGGCGGAGCCCGGTCCGCGCAGCCCAGGACCATGGCGGTCGCGAGGATCACGAGCGCCACGGCGGGGCCGAGGGACGGACCCTCAGTCCTCCTCGTCCTCGACTTCGTCACCAGCGTCGTCGTCCGGAATCTCGTCGTCGTCACCCGCAAAGGAGGTGTCGTCGTCGTCGTCACCGGCCTCGGCATCCTCTTCGTCGGCGAAGTCCTCTTCCTCTTCCTCTTCCTCTTCCTCGTCGTTGGACTTCTTGGCCTGCTTGTTGAGGGCCTCGGGATCGGCCTGCAGCTCCTCGATGTCGTCGTCCTCGTTGTCGCTCTCGTCGTCGAGGTCGTCGTCCTCGAGAGCTCGCAGCGAGGCCGCCTCCAAGAAGGTGTGCTCGGAGGTGGTCACCCGGAGCTGCCGACGCTGCTCCTCGATGAAGTCCACCATCGTGCCCGCGACGTCCTCCTTGTAGCGGACGCGATCGGAGCTGATCTCGCGGAGCGCGGTCACGCCCTCCTTGTTGTCGCATTCGACCATCGCGCGGCCGCGGCCCTCGCTCAGCGAGCGAGCCCGACGAGAGGCCAGGATGGTGAGGGCAAACCGGTTGGGGACCCGGGCGAGGCAGTCTTCGACCGTGACGCGTGCCATGAGGCGCGGAGTATGGTCGGGGGCCCGCCACGACGCAACCCCACGACACGGGCTCGGCACTGCCTGGTCCACAGCGCTGATTGCGCGAGACACCCGCTCGGCCAGCGAGGCCGGCCGGCTACATCTCGACGAGGATCTGCTGTCCCCGCTCGCGCAGCTCGAGGCTGTCCTGCACCCAGCGGATGAAGCGCTTGGCCGTGTCTGGGTGGAACTGGAACACCTCGGCGAGCTGCAGCAGCGCATCGAGCTCGCCCTCCACCAGCTTGTTGTCCGCCATCGCGGCGCACACGGCCTGGTAATAGAGGAAGATGCGGGCTTCGCGGTGCTTCACCGCCTGCGCGACGGAGAGGAGATCGCCGGGCCGGTTGAACTCCTTGCGCACCGCGTCGCGCTCCTCGGGGAGCAGCATCATCTGCCCCATGAGCTCCTCGACGAAGTGCCGCTCGCTGTCGGAGACCTGGTTGTCGCGCGACGCCATGATGGCGACGGCCCGCGCCACGGCCACTTGCTCCTCCGGGGTGATGAGCTCTCCGATGGGAAAATCGAGCATGGTGGGGCTCCGGGCCCGGATGCTACCGCAAAACCCCCGACGGGGGCCACCACGGACGACCCCACCGAACGTGACCCCACCGACCTGGGCTCGCTTGACACCCCGCGCGGCCGGAGGGCACAAGGGATCGATCGCTCTCTGACAATCGGACGTGACCGGTGGTGACGCCCCCGCGAGGGGAAGCGTCGAGGGAAGCTCGGTGAGAATCCGACGCGGCTCCCGCCACTGTGAGCGGAGACGACGGTGCACGAGGCCACTGGGGCGGCAAGGAGCCCTGGGAAGGCGCACCCGAGGATGACCCGCGAGCCAGGAAACCTGCGCCGGCACGTTTGCCCCTTCGAGACGGTGAGACGGGAGTCATCTCGCCATCTTGCTCACGCCCGCCCAAGCGGCGGCGATCGCCACCTCCGCGCTCGTCCGTCCCGCGGTCCCCACCGCCCTCGTGGCCCCGCCCCCCGCGGAGGCCTCGTCCCCCTATCGCACCGTGGTGGAGGCCGACGAGGACGACGATCCTCGCGAGGCGCAGCGCGAGGTCGATCGCCGCAGCCCGGGCTTCGCCACCGCGATCGACCTCGAGCACGAGCCGGGCGCCCGCTCGAGCGACGCGCTGCCCGAGCTGCTGGCCCGCGCGCCGGGGACCACGGTGCGCAGCTTCGGCGGGCTGGGCCAGTTCGCCGCGGTGTCGCTGCGCGGCAGCAGCCCGCAGCAGGTGGCGCTCTTCCTCGACGGGGTGCCGCTCAACAGCAGCGTGGCCGGCCTGGTCGACGTGGGCTCACTGCCCCTCGAGGGGCTCCACCGCATCGAGGTCTACCGCGGCTACGTGCCCATCGCCTACGGCAGCGCGGCGATCGGCGGCGCGATCGATCTGGTGGGCGCGCCCGCGTGGCGCCGCCGCGGGCTGTCGCTGCGCGCCGGCTACGGCTCGTTCGGCGCCCGCGAGGGCGGCGTGTCGATGGGCGGCCCCCTGTCTGGCTCGGGTCGCACCGCCGGGATGCTGAGCATCGGCTACGCGGGAGCCACCGGCGACTTCCCGTTCCTCTACGACGGCGGCACCCCGGCGCTGGCCGGCGACGACGTGGACCGGCGCCGGCGCAACGACGACTACGATCGCATCGCCGTGCACGCGCGGCTCGACCATCGCCGCGGGCCGTGGCGGATCGCCGTGCAGCCGCTGGTGCAGCTCAAGACCCAGGGCATCCCGGGGCCAGCGAGCGCCGAGTCCCAACAGGTGCGGCTGGGCACGCTGGTGGCCCGCACGGTGGTGACCGCCCGTCGCCACGAATTGCTCGGCCCCGGCGGGCGCCTCGAGTGGCGGCTGGGCCTGGGCGCCCTGCACCAGATCTATCGCGATCCCGCGGGCGAGGTGGGCCTGGCGGTGGACGATCAGCGGCAAGTGGGCGTGGACCTCTATCTGTCGCCCCGCCTGCGCCTGCCGCTGTGGCACGGGGCGTTCCTCGGCCTGAGCGCAGACCAGCGGGTGGAGCACCTCGACGTCGACCAGCGGGCCCCCACGGTGGGGAGCACGGGGGACGCTCGTCGCACGCGGCTTTGGTGGGGCGCGGCGATGGAGCTCGAGCAATTCGTGGGCGATCGCCTGCGCGTGGTCCCGGCGCTGCGGGTGGATGCGCTCGACAGCCGCTTCGCCGTGCCCCCCGGCGCGGGCGAGCAGGACGACGCGGGGCGCGATGCGAGCACCGTGGGCCTGGGCCCGCGGGTGGGCGCCCGCCTGCGCCTGGTGCCGGGGCTCGAGCTGCGCGCGAGCGGGGGCCGCTACTTCCGACCCCCCACCCTGCCCGAGCTGTTCGGCAACCAGGGCTACCTGGTGGGCAACGAGGGCCTGCGACCGGAGCGGGGCCAGGCGGTCGACGGCGGCCTGGTCCTCGATCGCGACCTGGCCGGGCTGATGCTCTACGCCGCAATCGCCGGCTTCGCCACCTGGAGCGAGGACCTGGTGCAGTGGGTGAGCGCGGGCGCGGTGGCCCGGCCCACCAACGTGGAGGGGGCTCGGCTGCGCGGGATGGAGAGCACCCTGGCGCTGGTGCCCCGCCGCCCCTGGCTCACCCTGCACACCAACTACACCTTCCTCGACACCCGCAACGACTCGCCCGATCCTACGGTGCACGACCAGCCGCTGCCGGGGCGACCGCGGCACGAGCTGTTCGTGCGGGGCACCGCCGGCCGGGGCTTCTGGGTGGGTCGGGTGTGGACCGAGCCCCGGGTGCTCTACACGCTGGAGCTGAGCGCGGGCACCACCCTCGACACCGCCGGCCGCCTGCGCTTCCCTCCGCGGGCAGTGCAGGGGCTGGGGGCCGAGCTGCACCTGGGCCAGCGCGTGCACCTGGGCGTGGAGGTCCGCAACCTGCTCGACCTGCGGACCACCACCGTGATGCTGCGCGACGTGGATGGCGTGCGCCCGCGCCCCGCCGGATTCCAGGACTTCCTGGGCTACCCGCTGCCCGGGCGCAGCGTGTGGGGCTCGGTGCGGGTGGAGCTGGAGGGACGTCGACGATGAGGGCCGCGATCGTCCTCGCGCTCGCGCTCGCGCTGGGCTGTGCGCCCGGCCATGCGGACGAGCTCGGAGAGCCCGAGCCCCCGCCGCCCGTGGACGGGAGCATGGTGCCCCCGGGCTGGCGCGCGCCCGTGGGGGCCTGCGAGCTCGATCCCGCGGCGCCGCGTCGGCTGGCGCTGACCACCACCGACTTCGCGACTGGGGCGCTGACGGTGGTCGAGCTCGCCGACGGCAGCGTGGAGGTCGACGTGGCCGAGGGCTCCACCGATGCGATCCCCTTCGCGCACGACGATGCCTTGGTGCTGGTCCATCGCCACCGCATCGATCGCCTCGACGTGCTCGATGCCAGGAGCTGGTCGCTGCGCGCCCAGCTTGCCCTGGCCAGCGACGGGCCCAGCCCCAACCCCCACGCGGTGGCCTTCGATGCGCGCGGACTGGCCCACCTGACCACCTTCGCCGAGCCCACGCTGCGGGTGCTCGACCCGAGCCTGCCCCCGGCCGAGGCCGAGCGGGCGCGCATCGACCTGGGCCCCTTCGCCGACGACGACGGCAACCCCGAGGCGAGCCTGATCGTGCGCTGCGGCGACCTCATGGTGGTGACGATCCAGCGACTCGATCCCGGCTACCGCCCCGTGGGCACCGACCACCTCGTGGTGATCGACCCGGCGCTCGGCGAGGCGCTCGACCTCGACCCCGACACCACCGCGGCCGATGCCCTGCCCCTGCTCGGCGCGTGGGTACGGCAGCTCCGTCGCGATCCCGCCGACGTCGGCGGCCGCACCCTGCTGGCCCTGAGCACCGGGATCGAGCGCGTGGAGCTCGACTCCGGGATCCGCCGCTGGGTCGTGCCCCCCGAGGCGATGGAGGCCGCGGGCATCGGCGACCCGTTCCAGCCGCAGGCCTTCGACCTCGCCGACGACGGCAGCGTGGCCTACCTCGCCGCCTACGATGCCGACTACTCCCAGGTGCGCCTGTACCGGGTGGGGCTCGACGGGGCCGCGCCCGAGATCCCCGAGCCCTTCGCCGAGGGCTTCGACTCGGCCGAGCGCACCCTCGAGCTGGTGGGCGATCACCTGTGGTACGGCAGCCGCCGCCTCGAGCGGCCGGGGCTGTGGCGCTTCGACGTCTCGCTCGATCCTCCTCAGCTCCTCGACGGCCCGATCTCCACCGGGCTGCCCCCCTACAGCATGGTGGCGATCCCATGAGCCGACCGATCCTCGCCCTCGCCCTCTGCTCGCTGGTCGGACCGACCGCGGGCTGCCACGAGCCCGGTGCGGGCTCCGACGGTCGCAGCGGCCTCGACCCCGAGCAGCCCCCGATCGAGGGCCGCTGCGACCTGCGGAGCGAGGGACCGAGCGATCCCTTCGCCGACTGCGTGGAGGGCTTCACGCCCGCGCCCGGGGTCTCGTTCGGCCACGAGGCGCTGCCCGGGATCGTGCTGGGACCACCGCGGGGCGAGGGCCTCGACATGGGCAGCACCGACGTGGTCTCGCTGGGCTGCGGCGGCTCGATCACCCTGGCCTTCGACGACCCCGCGCCCACCGACGGACCGGGACCGGACCTCGTCGTGTTCGAGAACGCCTTCGTCTCGGGGGCGACCCGCTTCGTGGAGCCCGGCCAGGTGCTGGTGAGCGAGGACGGCATCGACTGGTACGCCTTCCCCTGCGAGCCGGACGGCGAGGATCCGCTGCCGTCCGGCTGCGCGGGGCTCGAGCCGGTGCTGGCCGACGACGAGGCGAGCGCCCTCGACCCGGCGAGCGCGGGCGGTGATGCCTTCGATCTCGCCGAGCTCGGCCTGGCCGAGATCCACTACCTCCGCGTCGTGGATCGCACCCGCGAGCACTACGGCAGCGAGACCTGGTGCGCAGGCGCGAGCGGAGGCTTCGATCTCGACGCCGTCGTGGCCCTGGGAGCGGGCGGATGAGCGCCTGGTCGCGCCGACGCGCGCTGGGGGCCCTGGTCGCTGCGCCACTGCTGGCCTGCGGCGAGGGCCGCCGCCTCCCGACCACGAGCCCGGGCCATCGCGTGGTCTCGCAGACCGTGCTCAGCGACGAGGTGCTGTGGGAGCTCGGGGCCGAGGTGCGAGCCCAGGTGGTGGCGGTCAGCTCCATGGCCGACGATCCTCGCTACAGCCGCGTGGTCGATCGCTGGCCGCCCGAGCTGCCGCGGGCCGCCGGGACCAGCGAGGCCCTGCTCGCGCTGGTCCCCGATCTGGTGATCCTGGCCAGTTTCACCGCGGCCGAGACCCAGGCCCTCATCCGCGACGCCGGGCTGCGCACGCTGGTGCTCGAGCGCTTCGACGGCTTCGCCGACTACCGGACCAACCTGCGAGCCATCGCCTCGGCGGTGGAGGGCTCGGCCGCCGGCGAGCAGCTCGTGGACGCCTTCGATGCCCGCCTGGCCGAGCTGCGCATCGACGATCCCCAGGGGCCGCGGGTGCTGAGCTGGAACGACGGCAACGTGCCCGCGGGCGGCACCTCGTTCGACGACGAGGCGACCGCGGCCGGCTATCGCAACCTGCCGGCCGAGCAGGGGCGCCGCGGCCACCTGCAGCTCGGGGTGGAGCAGCTGCTCGCCTGGGACCCCGACGCGCTGGTGGTTCCCTGCGGCCAGGACGACGGCGAGGCGGTGATCGCCGAGCTCGCCGCCCGCCCGGGGCTGCGCTCGCTACGGGCGGTGCGGGACGAGCGGGTGATCGCCGTCCCCTCCCGAGACCTCTATAGTGCGGGGGCCGGCATGCTCGACGTGGTGGAGCGCCTGCGGGCGGCCCGGCCGGGGGCGGCCCGGTGAGGCCGCTGGCGATCGGGGCCGGCCTCGTCCTCGCCCTCGCCGGCCTGCTGCTGCTGGCCCTCACCGTGGGACCCGGCGAGCTCGGCGTGGGCGAAGCGCTCGCGGTGCTGCTCGGCCACCTGGGCCTGGGCTCGACCCCCTCGCCGCCCACCGTCGACGCGCTGGTCTGGGACCTCCGTCTGCCCCGCTCGCTGCTGGCGATGCTGCTCGGCGGCGCGCTCGGCTTCGCCGGTGCGATCACCCAGGGCCTGTTCCGCAACCCCATGGCCGAGCCCGGGGTGCTGGGCGTGAGCGCGGGCGCGGCCACCCTCGCGGTGGTGGGCTTCACCCTGGGCCTGGACACCAGCAGCGTGCTCGCGGTGCCGGTACTCGCCGCCGCGGGAGCGGCCGCGGTGCTGCTGGTGCTGCTGGCCCTCGCGCGCGATCACGGCGACGTGACCACCCTGCTGCTCTCGGGCATCGCCCTGGGAGCGATGTGCGGGGCCCTCACCACGCTGCTGCTCGCCCTCGACACCGAGCGCTGGGACCTGGGGATCAAGGTGGTGCGCTGGCTGATGGGCAGCTTCGAGGGCCGCAGCTGGTCGCACCTGCAGGCGGCGGCGCTGCCCCTGGCGGCCGGCGCCGCGCTGGGGCTGTGGCTGCGCCTCGATCTCGATGCCCTGCAGCTCGGCCGCGACACCGCGGCCTCGCTGGGAGTGGACCTGGCCCGCACCCAGCGGCTCGCCCTGCTCGCGGTGGCCCTGCTGGTGGGGGCCGCCACCGCGCTGGCCGGGGTGATCGGCTTCGTGGGCCTGGTCGTCCCGCACGTGGCCCGGATCCTCGGCGGCCCCGGGCACGCGCGGCTGCTCCCGCTGTCGGCCCTCGGGGGTGCGCTCGCGCTGCTCGGGGTGGACCTGCTCGATCGCTCGATCCACGACGTGGCGCTCCCCCCCGGTGCCCTCACCAGCCTCGCGGGCGCGCCCTTCTTCCTGTGGCTGCTGCGTCGGCAGGAGGCACGCCCGTGATCCTCTGCGCACGCGGGCTGGGAGCCCACGTGGACGGCCCGCCCGCCCGCTGGCTGTTCCGCGAGCTCGAGCTGGAGGTCCGCAGCGGTGAGGTATGGGCGCTGGTGGGCCCCAACGGCAGCGGCAAGAGCACGCTGCTGCGCCACCTGGCCGGCCTGCTCGCCCCGCGCGAGGGCGTGGTGAGCCTCGGGGATCGACCGCTGGCCCGGGTGCCCCGGCGCGAGCGAGCCACCCGCGTGGCCTACCTCCCCCAGCTCACCGAGCTCTATCACGACCTCACGGTACGGCGGCTGGTGATGCTGGGCCGCGCCCCGCACCTGTCGCGCTGGCGCGGGCCCGGCGAGCTCGATCGTCGGCGCGTGGACGAGGCCCTGGCCCGGGTCGAGGCCACCGAGCTCGCCGAGCGTCGCGTGTCGACCCTCAGCGGCGGCGAGCGCCAGCGGGTGATGCTCGCCCGCCTGCTCGCCACCGGGGCCGAGCTGCTCTTGCTCGACGAGCCCACCACCGCGCTCGACGTGGGCCACGCCCTCGCCTTCCTCGAGCTGTGTCGCCGGCTCGCCACCGAGGGGGCCGCGCTGGTGCTGGCGCTGCACGAGCTACAGCTCGCCCGCCGCTACGCCGACCGAGCCGTGTGCCTGGGCGCCGGCCCGGGTGGGCATCATCATCGGGGCACCGTGCTCGAGGTGCTCGTGCCCGAGGTGCTCGGTCCGGTGTTCGGGGTGGAGGCTCGCGAGCACCCGGGCGGGCTGTCGTTCCACGCCCTCCCCCCCACGGAGCGCTGAGCCGCGCCGCCCTACCGGCACACGTGCTCGTAGGCCTGCCCCAGGATCACCTTGTCCTGGCAGACGGCATCGGTGATGCTCGGCGATCTCTCCAGCTCGTAGCAGCACTTGCGCCCCGACTCGGGCAGCGGACACGGCCGGTCCCTCTTCACACAGCAGACCTGCTCGGTGTCGGCCGGGTGGATGTCGGTGCAGCTCGAGTCGCAGGTCACCACGGGGCGGAGGTCACCCTCCTCGCCGTTCTCGCCCTGGTAGCAGATCGACTTGCTCAGCCGCTGCTGGATGTAGGCCTCGTCGAAGACGTAGCCGTCGCAGACCTCGGGGGGCGAGCTGTGCCCCTCGAGATCGACGGCGAGGGCTCCATCGAGCTCGAGGTTGCCGCAGTAGTTGCAGGCCACCCGGCTGTACAGGCAGTCGTCACCGCACTCGCGATAGGCCCCCCCCGCGTAGTCGCCGTTGTCGGTCAGCGGCTGCAGATCCTCGCAATTGCGCACCAGGGCCACGTCGCCGGGCTTGTTCGGATCGCACTCCTCGCCCAGCTCCAGCTCGACCTCACCGTTGCCGCAGGTCCCACACAGCGAGTCGTCGAGGGTGCAGTCGTCGCCGCAGCGCATCAACCCCACGCCCCAGGGACACTGGTCCATGACCATCCCCACTTCGCACTCCTCGCCCGCTTCCTCGTCCACCTCGCCGTCGCCACAGACGGCACACTGCTCGATGGTGGAGACGACGGTGCAGCTCTCGGGGTCGCACGCGGGCTCGCCCATGGGGCGATCGATGACTCGGCAGCCGTGCGCGAAGCTCTCCGGATCGCCGGGCTCGCATTCCTCCCCCGACACCTTGTCGACGTAGCCGTCGCCGCAGGCGATGTGGCCGTCGAGCTCCGCCACGCAGGAGCTCCCGCTCGCCACCAGCGCCACCGCGAGCCCCACCAGGCCACCCGCGGTCGCACGGCGCCACGAGGCCGCACCGAGCGACGCGATGAACCTGGCTCGCACGCGATCCATGCTCCCCGAGCATAGCCCAAGAGGGTGCTCGTTCGCGTGGGAGAGGCCTGGCTACAGTGCGGGATCGGCGACTTGCTCCACCGTCGCGGCGAGGTGGCGGCGATCGAGGCGGACCTCGCCGGTCCCTGCGTCGAGCACCCTACCGCCGCTGCGGCCCGCGATCGCCACGCGCTGCCCGTCGCCCGACCAGCCGAGGTCGTCGACGCCCATCGATGCGCGCGTCCACAGGCGCTTGCCGCTGCGCAGGTCCACCACGCTCACCGCCATCTCGTCGAGCGATCGGTCCCGCTCGATGAGGCCGAAGGTCTCGGAGCGACGCACGAGCTGAACGACCGCGACGCGCTGACCGGAGGGATCGGGGACCAGGCGCTCCACCTCGCCCGCGCGCAGCACCAGCTCGCGCGGCTCCCCGTCGCCGAGGGCATACAGCAGCGGGGCCGCGCCGCCGCCCGCGATGTAGTGGCGGTCGCCCGCCGTCACCAGCGCGCGGATGTCCCCCGGCGAGATGGCGGTGAAGCCCAGGGTGGACACGATCTCCGAGGCCTCGCGACGCGAGACCCCCAGCTCGGGCCACTGCGACCGACCGCCGGTGGGCACCGCCTGCGCCGTGCCGAGGCTCCCGTCGACCACCTCGAGCTGGAACACCGGGTCCTTCGAGCCCTCGCCCAGGATTCCCAGGCGTCCGTTGCGGTCGCCGCTGCGGACGAAGCCCGCGGCCCGGGCCCGGCCCTCCACCTCGAGGATCCGGCTCTCGAGCTCCTGACCGTCGTCGCAGCTCCACAGCTTCGCCTCGCCCGAGCGGGTGAGCCCCACCAGGCGATCCTCGCCGAGGAAGGCCAGCTCGATCGCGTCGGCGTCGGCCAGCACGCGGGGCTCCCCGGCGGCGTCGAGCGCCTCGACCATCACCTTGCCGCCCGAGCTCCACGCCACGCGCCCGCCGTCGGCATCGAGCGCCACCGAGCGGGGGCGCACCGGCTCGCCGCCGATCTTGCGGTGCACGTCCTCGTCGAGCGGATCGAGCACCAGGGCGTCGGAGGTGGGCACGAGCCGGATGCCCGCGATCACGGAGGCGTGCGAGCGCAGGCTGCCCTCGGAGTACGGCAGCGCCACCTCCTCGACGGCCATCGCCGCGACCCCGTCGGTCTCGTCGCGACCGGTCTCACCCGTCCAGGGGATGGCCTTGCTCAGGTCGACTCGAAAGCCGTGGCCCGTGCCGCTCTCGAGCAGCAGGTGCCCGTCGTCCACCCAGTGAAGCCGCGGCAGCGCTCGGTCGTCGGTCTCGACCGCGAGCAGCCGCCGCTGGTCCGTCGCGAGGTCCACGAGCTCGATGGTCACCCGGCTCTTGCGCGAGCGCGGCTTGCGGAGCGCGGCGATGGTGGTGCCGTCGGGGGAGAGGCTCAGGTCGTTGCGATTGGGTCCGCGGTCGATCACCACGGTGCGCGCGTCCCCGTCGAGCGCGAGGCGATCGTCCCGCAGCGAGACCGGCTGCACCCGCGTGGGCCCGGCCAGGATCGCCATGATGGCGGGCGCCTGACCCGGGCGCGGCGACACCCGCAGCTGCCAGGGCACGAAGCTGGCCTGGTCGATGGCGGAGACCACCTTGCCGCCCATGTCGAACAGCTCCACGCGGTGATCGACGCGCAGGCTCAGCACCCGCTGGCCGCCGTCGAGGGCGTGGAGCTCGAACAGCGGCTCGGTCGCCGGGGTCTCGAACAGGGTCCGAAAGCGGGCCCCGTTGGGCTCGACCTCCACCCGAGCCACCCGCCCCGCCCCGGCGGTGTCGACGAAGGCGACCAGGAAGCTGCCGTCCTCGGCCTTGGCCAGCGACATCCACGAGGGCTCCTGCACCGGCAGCACCACCGGCGTCTGGGCCTCCATCGAGCGGATGTCGGGCCACAGTCGCACGCCGCCGTCGAGGTCGAGGGTGAGCGCCGCCTCGGCGCGAGCATCCATCACGGCCTCGCTCATGTCGGAGGCGTGCATGCCCCGCGACAGCGCGACCAGCTCCTCGTCGACGGCCTCGGGCTCGTCGGGCGCCGGGGTGATCACCTCGGTGGGCGGCTGCGAGGTCGCGCTGTGCTCGGGGGTCTCCGAGTGCCGGTTGGCGCAGGCCGAGGCGGCCAGCCCCAGGGCGAGCAGGGCGAGGGACGAACGAAGGGTGAGCGGCGTGGTCATGGCGGGATTCCTGGGAGGCGAGCGTGGGCGAAGGCGGCGATTCCTAGAGCGTGCGCAGGTAGGCGGTGAGGTCGTCGACCTGCCGCTCGCTCAGCGAGTCGAGGTCGGCCATGTCGTGCACGTTGCCGCGATCGGTGAGCAGGGTCCGCAGATCCCCCGCGCTGCCGTCGTGGTAGTAGGGCGCGCTGTGGGCCAGGCCCACCAGCGACGGGGTGTCCACCGCTCCCAGGCGGCTCTTGCCCAGCGGGTACTGCTGGCGGTCGGTGAGCTTGTCGCCGTCGTGGCAGTCGTCGCAGGCCAGCTCCTTGCTCACGAACAGCTCGCGGCCGCGGGCCACCGCCTCGGACTCGACCAGCGTGGCCGGCTTGGGCGGGGTCATGTCGGTGATGTAGGCCGCGAGCGCCGTGAAGTCGCGCCGCCGGAGCCCCTCGGGAAAGCCCCCCAGGCGGCCGATGGTGTGGTGGAGGCTGGCGTCGAGATCCTCGTCCTGGCCGTCCCACTTGTAGGGGGCCGTGCCCACCACGCGCCCGGCGAGGATCGGGGTCTGCAGGATGGTCTTGCCCAGGCGCCAGGTCAGGCCGTCGGCGCGGCCCTCGGGGTGACAGCTCGCGCAGGCCAGCGCCCCGCCGTCCGACAAGCGGGAGTCGTTGCCGCGGCGGAACAGCTCGGCCCCGCGCTCGACCAGCTCGGGCCGCAGGCTCGCCGCCAGCTCGGGGCCGGTCCGCCAGGCATCGTCGCTCACGTCCATCCGGGTGCCGTGTAGCGAGATCCGGTCGCGGCTCAGGTGGATCACGCGGCGCGAGAGCTCGCAGTGGATCCACAGGTCGTCGCCCTGCACCGCCATGCCGTCCACGCCGCAGGCATCCTCGCCCCGACCGCCGACCTCGGCCTGCCACTGCACGAAGGGCAGCTCCTGCGAGGCGTCGTGGATGGCGACGATGTTGTCGTCGCCGTAGCCGCCCACGAACATCGCGTCGTTCTCCGCGTCGTAGGCCAGCGCGCGGGGCTGGTGGACGGCGTACTGCACGAAGCCCACGCGGGCGGTCGCGGTGCCGGCCCCCGCGATGGTGGCCACGCGGTGCACCAGCGGCGGGATCGAAACATCACCGCCGCCGTAGCTGTCCTCCATCTCCTGCTGGGGGCGGAACTTCATCTGGGGGGTCGCGAGCTGGTGGGGCGCGACCAGCAGATCGTCGCCGATGAAGCCCACCGCGTACGCGTTGCGGGCCTGCCGACGGCCGGTGTCCGAGGGCACCTGGAAGCGGCTGCGCGCCTCCTTGAGCGCGGCGAAGCTCGACGAGAACTCGCCGTCGTCCTCCTCCTCGATGTGCACGTGGTCCCGCGGGTCGAGGCTGTGCCAGCGCACCGACTGGCCGCTCGTGGCGAGGTCGACCACCGCCAGCGAGCTCGACGACAGGAAGCCCACCGCGACCCGCCGCCCGTCGCTCGACACCGCGACCCCGCGGGGCTCGGGGGCCAGGGGCAGCCGCCAGCGGATCTTCAGATCGGCGACATCCACCGCCACGAGCTGGTGGTCCGCGACGCTGGTCACCAGCAGCGTCTTGCCGTCGGGGGTGAGGGCCAGGCCGTGGGGCTCGGCGATCTCGAGCGAGCGAGCCACCGCGAGCCCCTTGCCCGTCGCATCGCCGGGATCCACCTGCACCACTCGGTCCGCGCTGCGATCCGCCACGAAGACCTTGCCCGCGCCGTCGTGGATGACCTCGCCGAGGCCCAGGTGCAGCGGCAGGCCGGCCACCGGGTTGCCGTCGCGATCGCAGCGGACGAGCTGGCCCGCGTTGCGCTCCGCGACCAGCAGGCCGTGAGCGTCCACCACCACGGTGCCGCCGTGGCTCCCCGCATGCGGCCCGGCCTTCGGCGGTCGGATCCCACCCACGCGTCCGCCCTCGATCGGAGACGAGGTGGAGCCCGTGAACACGCGAGGCGAGCTCGCATCGGCGTGAGCCGTGGAGAGACCCAGGGCGAGCAGTCCCAGGGCGGCGGTGGTGATCGTGATCCGGCGTCGCATTGGCGGTTCCCGTACGATCGTAGACGACCCTGGATTTCAGCTCACGTCAGGAATCGTCCCGCCTTGGTCCCGCCTCGCGCGTCTTCGAGCGAGCGAAGTGACCCACACGCTCGGGCCCCCCGGCCTCATTCCAACCCGGCCGAGCCGGCCTCAGCCGGAGCTGGCGGTGTCCAGGCCGGTGCCGCTCGAGCCGGTGCCCGTGCCATCGGTGCCGGTGCTTCCGGTCCCCGTGCTGGCGCTGCCGGTGTCGGTGACCGGCCCGGTGTCGGCCGGGGGAGGCGGCCCGCCGCAGAGGCAGGGCCCTCGCTCGTAGCCGCTCTCGAGGCAGAGCTGGGATCCGGCCGCCCCGTTGGCACAGGTGCAGGGCAGCTCCTCGCCGGGCTCGCACTCGCCGTAGTCGATCGCCGCCGAGCCCCCGGTGTCCAGCATGACCTCCTGGGGGACGTCCGAGCGACACGACCAGGCGGCCAGCAGGCCCAGCCCCAGCGCGAATCCCACCATCGAGGCCCTGGGCGACATCGCATCCTCCGTGTATCCGGCCCCGCGGCACGGTGTCAACACGAACCGGCGCGATCCCGCGCGCGACCGCCCGTGCGGGGCGACTCGCTCGTCCCTCGGGCACGATCTCGTCACGGGTGCTCGCGATCGCCTGCGCGAGCCCAAGCGCTCAGACCTTCACGCGCGGACGGAAGCGACCGCGTCGCTCGGCGTGCTGCTGGAGCAGCGGCTCGATCACCTCGGCGAGGAACTCGTCCACCTGCTGCGGGGCTCGCCCCACGTAGGCCGCCGGATCGAGGGTCTGGTCGTTCACGAAGGGTCCGAGGCGCTCGTCGGCCTTCATGCGCGCGAGCAGGTCGTTGGCCGCCCCTTCCTCTTTCATGCGCCGCACCGCCTCGTGGCTGTGCACCCGCACCCGCTCGTGGAGATCCTGGCGGCTCTCGCCGCCCCGCACCCCGGCCATGATCACGTTCTCGGTGGCCATGAAGGGCAGCTCGTGATCGAGGTTGGCGCGGATCACCGCGGGGTACACCACGAGCCCGGCCGTCACGTCGGCGAGCAGGTTGAGGATCGCGTCGGTGGCGAGGAAGGCCTCGGTGATCACCAGGCGGCGGTTGGCGCTGTCGTCGAGGGTGCGCTCGAACCACTGGTTGGCGTGGGTCTGCGGCGGGCTGCTGGCCAGCGAGAGCACGAAGCGCGCGAGGCTGCACACCCGCTCCGAGCGCATCGGATTGCGCTTGTAGGCCATCGCCGACGAGCCGATCTGCTGCTTGCCGAAGGGCTCCTCCACCTCGCGCTCGTGGGCGAGCAGACGCACGTCGCTGGCGAGCTTGGCCGCCGACGCGCTCAGGTCGGCGAGCGCCGAGAGCACCCAGGTGTCGATCTTGCGCGGGTAGGTCTGTCCGCTGACGGGGACCGAGCCCGAGAAGCCGAAGGCCGCGGCGACGCGGCGGTCGAGCGCGCGGACCTTGTCGTGATCGCCGTCGAACAGCGCGAGGAAGGAGGCCTGGGTTCCCGTCGTCCCCTTCACCCCGCGAAACGGCAGGCGCTGGCGCAGGGCGTGCAGGCTCTCCAGATCCATCGCGAGGTCCTGGGCCCACAGGCAGGCGCGCTTGCCCACCGTGGTGAGCTGCGCGGGCTGGTAGTGGGTGTAGGCCAGCGTCGGCAGCCCTCGGTGCACGCGGGCGAAGCCAGCGAGCTGCTCGATCACGGTGACCAAGCGATCCATCAGGAGCTCAAGCCCGTCGCGCACCACCACGAGCTCGGCGTTGTCGGCCACGTAGCAGCTGGTCGCGCCCAGGTGGATGATCTTCTCGGCCTCGGGGCCCACCCGCTCTCCGTAGTGCCGCACGTGGGCCATCACGTCGTGCCGCACCTGGGCCTCGAGCTCGGCCACGCGGGCGAGATCGATCTCGTCCCGATGGGCCACCAGCGCATCGATCTGCGCATCGGAGATCGGCAGCCCGAGCGCCTTCTCCTCCCGGGCCAGGGCGATCCATAGATCGCGCCACAAACGCACGCGCCGCAGGTCGCCGAAGTTCTCGACCATGGCCGCCGTCGCATAGCGGGTGGCCAGGGGGCTTTGGTATCCCGACATCGCGCGGAGGATAGCCCCCCGCCGACGCGCGCTCCTCGCAGTCGCCCCGCCCTGCATCGCAACGCTCAAACTTTTGAAATTGTAGATAATTTCCGATATTGTCGGCGATCGTCCCGAGGGCGCGGAATAATGACCCAGAGGCCTAGGTAGCGGGGCGAGACGACGATGGACGTAGCCGCACGGCAGGAGTTTGAGCAAGTCGCCCTCCCCCACCTCGACCCGATCTACGGTGCTGCCCTCCGGCTCACCCGGAATCCCTCGGAGGCAGAGGATCTGGTCCAGGACACCTTCGTGAGGGCCTATCGCTTCTGGCACACATTCAAGGCCGGGACCAGCATCAAGGCCTGGCTGTTCACGATCCTTCGGAACACGTTCATCAACCGCTACCACCGCGGCAACCGCCGGCGCTCCGCCCAGCACGACCTCGGGGCGCAGCTCGGCTCGATCGGCACCGACGCCGCCCTCGCTCGGCCCACGCAGCAGACCCCCGCCCCCGATGCGGCCCTGGCCCAGCGGGTGACTCGCGAGCGGATCAACGCCGCGCTCGAGTCCGTCCCCGAGGACTACCGCACCGCGGTCATGCTCGCCGATCTCGAGGGCCTCGCCTACAAGGAGATCGCCGAGATCATGGACTGCCCCATCGGCACCGTCATGAGCCGGATCTACCGGGGACGACGGCTGCTCGCGAAGCTCCTCAAGGACCACGCCGTGGAGCTCGGGCTCATCGACCAGGACGAAGAGCTGCCCCGCACCCACAAGCACGGCGACAAGACCGTAGACCTCGATAGCTATCGCAACAAGCGAGGCACCGCATGAGCTTGAAGGACATCCGTTCGGAGTGCTCCGACGTCGCCGGGTTCCTGCAACCCTACGTCGATGGAGAGCTCAACGAAGACGAGCAGGAGCAGGTCGCATCCCACCTCGAGAGCTGCTCGGGGTGTCGCGCCGCAGTCTCGGAGCAGGCCTGGGTCCGGGCCACGCTGCAAGCGGTCGAGCGCGACGCAGCGCCGCAGGCGCTACGGGCCAAGATCCTGCTCGGTCTCGACGAGGTCGATCGAGAGCAAGCGGCCGAGGCCGCCGCGAGCGCGCCACCGGGCTGGGGCGCGCGGCTGTGGGCCCGAGTCAAGGACCTCGGGCGGGGAGGGCTCATCATGGTGCCCGCCAGCGCGGTCGCGGTCGGTCTGTTCGTGATGGCACAGCAAGGGATGCTGCTGCCCGACGAGACCGAGTCCCCCGCCGCCAGCCCGGGCTACGGTCTGGGCTCCTCGTTGGTGTCCGGCGCCAAGACCAGCCTGCCGCGCGCCGACGAGGAGCTCACCCGCACCATCGCCGACCTCGAGCCCGAGGTGGGATTCCGCGTACAGATGCCCAGGTCGGGAGAGAGCCTGGGCGATCTCCAGCTGGTGAGCGTCGGCCTCGAGCACGAGGCCAGCGAGGCCCCGGCCGCCCGCCTCCGCTACCTGCTGCCCGGGGGCCAGCACGTCGTCGATCGCCAGCTCCCCGCCCGCGCGTTCGCGCCTCGGGGGACCGCCTACGATGTGTCGGGTCGCTCCTACCACCTCCACCACGACGACGCCGGCCAGCCGGTGCTGCTATTCCAGCAGGGGGGAGTAGCCCACATGCTCGTCCTCGAGGGCATGGTGCTCGGTCCCGAGGAGCTCCAGACGGTCGACCCTCGCCGCCCCGACTACGACCTGCTGCTCAAGTTTGCAGCCCACCTCGGCAGCCGCTGAGCGCCGGACCGGGACCGCCCCCTTGGCCCCGAGGCGGCCCGCGGCCCGCCAGGGCAGGGCCCGCCCGGGGGTCGTCGCGGGGCTGGTCTCCTCGGGGATGAGACGATAGTCTCCCCCCGTGTTTTCTGCGCTGATCATCGATGCCGACGAAGCCGCCAACGCGAGCATTCGAGGCGCGCTGACCCCCTACGGCTTCGATTTCACCGCGACACAGGATGCCTCGGAGGCGATGAGCCTCGCCAAGACGGCAACCCCCGACATCATCTTCTTGCGGGTCGAGCTCCCCAACGTCTCGGGCTTCTCGGTCTGCAACAAGCTGCGGCGCAGTGACGAGACCAAGTACATCCCGCTGGTGATGTACGCGTCCGACGTCTCCACCGACGTCTTCGATCAGCACCGCAACCTCAAGACCCACGCCGACGACTACCTCAAGCTCCCGTTCGACGCCGACGAGCTGGTCGCCTCGGTGGGGGGGCTCATCCCGCTGCCCGAGCCCGACCCCACCGCCGTCGCCGAGCCAGAGCCCGATCCCGGAGAGAGCCTCGAGGTCAGCATCGACGACGTCGCCGACGATCCCGGCCAGAGCGCGGGGCTCGAGATGTCGGAGTTCGAGGACGAGTTCGCCGAGATGGAGGACTCCTCGGACAAGGGCGAGGACATCGTCAACGAGATGGAGGCCGCATTCGACGGCCTGCTCGACGAGCCGGATTCGGCGCTGGAGCCAGAGCCAGAGCCCATCGTCGAGCCAGAGCCAGAACACGAGCCGGAGCCGGAGCCCGAGCCCGAGCCCGTCATCGAGGCTGCCCCCGAGCCAGAGCCGGAGCCAGAGCCAGAGCCCTCCGCGAGCGCGAGCGGCTCCAGCGAGTTCAAGGCCCAGCGCGAGGTCATCCAGCTCAAGAGCCAGCTCAACGCCAAGAAACGCGAGATCCTGGCCCTCAAGGACGAACTCGAGAACCACGAGCGCGGCGTCCTCGATGCCAAGCACAAGAACCGCGAGCTCCAGGCGCAGATCAGCGAGCTCGAGGAGAAGCTGCTCCACGCCGAGGAGAAGGTGATCACCTCGCAGGAGCAGGCGGAGGCCGCCAATCGCGACAAGGGCACCGCGCTCAAGCGCGAGGAGGGCCTCAAGCTCCGGCTCGAGGGCACCCAGAAGAAGGTCAAGGACCTCGAGGCGCAGCTCGCCGAGGCCCGCAACCAAAGCGGTGAGACCCAAGAGAAGATCTCGGCCCTCCATCACGAGCTCGAGTCGGCCGAGGCCGAGCTGGCCACCACGCGCCAGGAGCTCGAGGAGACCAAGCAGCTGCTCGAGGCGGCGCAGGCCCGCAGCGTGGAGCTCGAGGCCGCGCTGCAGACCGAGCAGAGCGGCGCCGCGCAGCTCCGCGACCAGGTCGACACCCTCGAGGACCAGCTCGCAGCCGCCACCGAGGCCCAGGAGCTGGCCAGGCAGGAGTCCGCGCAGGCGCTCGCCAACACCCAGGAGGCCGCTGCCGCCGACAAGCAGGCCGCCCTCCAGGCCCAGGCCAAGGAGCACCAGGCCGAGCTCGAGTTCGAGGAGACCCAGCACCGCTCGGAGCTCGACCGCCTCCGCGGGGAGCTCGACCAGCTCAAGGAAGAGTCCGAGCAGACCGCACGCGAGGCAGAGACCCAGCACAGCGAGCTGCAGGGCGAGCTCGCCGAGCTCCGCAGCCAGCTCGAGCAGGCCCAGGCCGAGCTCGTGTCGCGTCGCAGCAACGAGCACCGCGCCCAGCAGGCCCTCGCGGTCGCGCTGCGGGTGCTCGACGGACAGCCCACTCCGTGACCCGCGTCCACGGCGACACCGCCAACCTCAAGGCGAGCCACGTTCGCCAGCTCCAGAAGCTCGGCGACCGCTCGATTCCCCCCGAGCAGATCGTGAGCACCGCGCTCGCGCGAGACCTGCTCGACCTCGCCCACGAGATCGGCCGCCGCATCGGCCTGTTCATCGACCGCCGCGGACGGATCTCACGGGTGATCCTCGGTGACGCCCACAGCCTCGAGCTGCCCGAGTTCACCCGCGTCCGCGGCGTGGCCGGCCGCCTCCGGGGCATTCGCCTCATCGTCACCCACCTCGTCCCCGAGCCGCTCGACCGCGAGGAGCTCGCCGACCTCGCCAAGCTGCGCCTCGATCTGGTCGCGGGCATCCACCGTGGCCCGGCCGGCATCGCGGTCGACCTCGCCACGCTCGTGCCCCCGCCGCCCGAGGTCCTCGACGCCTTCCACACCCGTGTGTGGACTCGGGTCCCGCTCGCCATCCTCACCCGCGCCGTCGAGGAGCCCACCGCCGCCGCCGAGGAAGCGGAGGCCGACCTCCCGGTGCCGCTGCTGCCGTTCCTGCGCACGCTCGAGTCCCAGCTCGAGGCCGCCACCGCCCGTGCCCGCGCCGAGATCCAGGGCACGCGCGCGATGGTGCTGATGGTCCACGACGGCGGCCCCCACGTGACGGCCCGCAAGGCAGAGCTCCGCGAGCTGTGCCGTACCGCCGGCCTGGGCCTGGTGGAGCTGGTCGAGCAGCGCCGCCGCCAGCCCGATCCCCGCACCTTCATGGGGGCGGGCAAGCTACGCGAGGTGCTGGTGCGCGCGCTCGAGCAGGACGTGGAGCTGCTCATCTGCGATCCCGAGCTGAGCGCCTCCCAGGCCCGGACCATCGCCGATCAGACCGACCTCAAGGTCATCGATCGCACGATGCTCATCCTCGACATCTTCGCCAACCACGCCCGCAGCTCCGACGGCAAGCTGCAGGTGGAGCTCGCCCAGCTCCGCTACCTGCTGCCCAAGATGGTCGGCAAGGGCACCATGATGTCGCGGCTGATGGGCGGCGTGGGCGGGCGCGGACCGGGCGAGACCAAGCTCGAGATCGATCGCCGCCGCGCCAAGGATCGCATCGCCGACCTCGAGCGTCGGCTCAAGCAGCTCCGCCGCCAGCGCGACCAGCAGCGAG
This sequence comes from Myxococcales bacterium, assembly GCA_020633315.1. Classification (GTDB taxonomy): domain Bacteria; phylum Myxococcota_A; class Polyangia; order Nannocystales; family Nannocystaceae; genus Paraliomyxa. The sequence goes on along the minus strand of JACKDV010000002.1, from coordinate 106,013 downwards.
CCCAGCGACGACGCTCCCGTGTCCCGGTGGCCGCGATCGTGGGCTACACCAACGCGGGCAAGAGCACCCTGCTCAACACGGTGACCGGAGCCACCGTCGACGCCGAGAACAAGCTCTTCGCCACCCTCGACCCCACCGTCCGGCGCATTCGCTTCCCCATGGATCGCGAGATCGTGCTGCTCGACACGGTGGGCTTCATCCGCGACCTGCCGCCCGCGCTCCGCCAGGCCTTCTCGGCCACCCTCGAGGAGATCGCCGACGCCGACCTGCTCCTGCACGTGGTCGACGTGACCGACCCCGATCGCGAGCAGCAGGTGGCCACCGTCGACGCCGTGCTCGCGGAGCTCGGCGCGGGCCGGGTGCCCCGCTTCGTGGTGCTCAACAAGTGCGACGCGCTGGTCGAGCTCCCGAGCACCGAGCAGGTCACCTCGCTCACCGGCGGCGATCCGGCGTTCTTCGTCAGCGCGCTCGACAAGCGGAGCACCCGCGGGCTGATGGAGGCGATCGAGTCCCACCTGTGGGAGCGCGGCCGCGTGGAGCGACCCGCCCGCATGGCGTACGCAGCCGCGGACTCAGGCGAGCAGCCCGGGCACGAGCACGAGCACGAGGCCGAAGCCCAGACCGAGCACCCCCACCACGCACAGGGCGGCGCCACGCCGGGCCCAGGGCAGGCCGCGCCGGGGGCCGAGCCAGACCGCCCCCTGGATGACGGCGACGAGCGAGACGAAGGCGATCAGGTAGCCCACGGCGGATGAAGGGTAACGCGCGCGGGCGGACGTCGTAAGATCCACGCGTCGCGATGGACTCGCCCTCGCCCTTCGCCGCGCTCCCCCTCGACGAGCAGCTCCAGCAGCTCGAGGCGGCGCTGCAGCGACGCGAGGATCCCCGGGCCCTGCTCACGACCTGCGCCACGGTGCGGGACCACGCGCCCCTGGCCTGGCTGGCGCGGCGGCTGCTCGAGCAGGAGTGGCTGGCGAGCCCCTCCGAGCAGCGCTTCTTCGCCGAGTTCCTGCTCGAGCGCCCCGAGACCGCGGTCGACCGCGTGCTGCGAGCCCTGGTGGGCGACGGCAGCTTCGCCCCGCGCCAGGGGGAGCAGCTCCGCAGCACCCTCATCGCCGTGCTCGATCGCGTCACCGTCGATCGAGTGTCGGTGATGTGCCTCATCGACCGCGCCCTCAAGCACAACTTCGCCGACGCCCGCGACGACCACGTGCGCGCGCTGACCGAGCGCTGCGCCGCCGCGCTGGCCGAGGGTCGCCTCGACGAGGTGGGGATCGACCAGCTCGCCCAGGTCTCGGCCCCCGGCATCGCCACCCTGCGCGAGCGAGCCGCGGCCCACGGCCCCGCCACCGCCCAGGCTCTGGAGGAGCGCCTCGCCACGCTCGCTCGCCGCACCCTCGAGGTGCTCGGCCAGGCCCCCAAGGCGGTCTCCCAGGCCAACGCCGAGGAATTGCTGTCCAAGCGGGTCTACACCGACCCCGGCCACTTCCTCGTGGAGCTCCTGCAGAACGCAGAGGATGCCGGGGCCCGCTGCTTCCGCCTGCGCTTCTCGCCGCGACGCATCGTGGTGTGGCACGACGGCCAGCCCTTCGACACCCGCGACGTGGTGGGCGTGACCTCGATCGGCCAGACCACCAAGCGCAAGCAGCAGATCGGCTTCTTCGGGGTCGGCTTCAAGTCGGTCTACGAGGTCACCGACCGCCCGCGGATCTACTCCGACGTCTACCGCTTCGAGATCGCCGACGTGTCGATCCCCAAGGCCCTGTCGAGCCGCCCCGCCGACCTGCCCGCCGAGGGCACCGTGCTGGTGCTCCCGCTGCGCAACCCCGACGATCCCGAGCGCTCCCCGGCCGCGCTCTTCGCCAAGGCCCGCGACCTCGACGCCATCGTGCTGTTCACGCTGCGGCGGATCGACGTGATCGACCTCGAGCTCGAGGACGCCTCGGGCCGGGTCACCCGCCACGCGGTGCACGAGCTGCCGCCCGACGAGCGCGGGATCTCGCGAATCCGGCAGGAGCCCGAGGGCTGGGTCCGAGGCTATGCAGTACACGACGCGGAGCACGTCTACCTCGGCGGCGGACGGGCACCAGGCCGCGCCGATCGAACCCGGGTGATGGTGGGCCTGCGGGTGGACGAGGACGGCGTGCCGCGCCCGCTCGAGCCCGACACCCCCACCGTCTACAGCTACCTGCCCACCGAGGAGCACAGCGGGCTGCGCATGTTCGTGCAGGGGCACTTCGACGTGCCCGTGGATCGCGAGCGGATCACCCAGGACTCCCGCTGGAACGAGTGGATCCTCAGCAAGGTCCCGCCCGGCCTGGCCGCGCTCGCCGAGCAGCTCACCGCCGGGCTGCCCCCCGAGCACCGAGCCCGGGTGGCCGAGGGCTTGCTGTGCGTGCTGCCGCTGCAGGCCGAGCTCGGCTCGCCGATCTTTCGCCGCATCGTGGCCGGGCTGCGCCCTGCCTTCGGCGGCCTGGCGGTGGTGCCCTGCGAGGGCGGCTCGCTGCGCTGTCCCTCCGAGGTGGTCGAGGCCAGCGAGGATCTGGCCGCGTTGTTCGAGGGCGAGCCGGTGCACACCCACGAGGGCGTGCGCCACCTGGTCGCGCATGGCCTCGAGCCGCGGGCGATCGAGGTGGCCCGCGCCCTGGGGGCCCGACCACTGCGGGTGGGCGACCTGGTCGACGAGCTCGAGCGCTGCCTCGCGGAGCGTCCCGACGGCTCGCCCGTCGACGACCCCGCCGCCCCCATCTTCGTGCGCCAGCCCACCCCCGCCCGCCTCGCCGCCGCCTACGAGGTGCTCGACGATGCCGTGATGCGCCGCGCCGGCGCGGGCCCGCGGCGGCTGGTCGACCTGGGCACCATGCGGAGGCTCCGGGGGCTGCCCCTGGTGCTCTCGGATCAGCACCGGCTGCACCGCCCGGGCCCCGGAATCGTGCGCGCCGAGCCGGCCCTGCGAGAGATCTACGCCGGGCTGCGAGCCTTCGTGCACCCCGAGCACGACGCCTCCGTCGACCCCGAGGATCCCACGCGCACCACCGCGACCGCGTTCATCGAGCGGCTCGGCGTGCCGTGCCTGAGCGTGAGCGACCTGGTGGAGGATCTCCACGCCCGCCTCGGCTCGCACGAGGGACCGGTGGCCGAGCTCGCGAGCACCTCCTTCCCCGGCACGCCTCAGCGATTGCGGGCGGTGCTCGCCCTGCTCGCCGACGCCCCGGCTCCCGTGCAGCGCCGCGCCGCTCGGCTCCCGCTGTTCCTGGCCCGCGACGGCCGCTTCCACCGGGCCGCCAAGGGCCCGGGCGATCGACGAGGCGTGCTGCTCTACGAGCCGGGCGGCCTCGCCCAGCAATTGCTCGCCTACTACGACGACACGCGCCCGGTGTGCGCCCCGGCCGAGGACGACCCCGCGCTCGCCCTGCTCCGCAACGCTCGCACGCCCACGCTGTCGCTGGCCTCGTTGATCGCGGACCTACGCGAGCGAGTGGGCTCGATCGACGACCAGGAGCTCGAGCGGCTGCACACCTTGCTGGAGGCGATCCGCGACGAGGTCCCCGACCGGGCTCGCCGCGAGCTGGCCGCGCTTCCGATCTGGCCCGACACCCGCGGCATCCGTCGGCCCCTGCGCGGGCCCGAGGCGGTGCGCCTGCCCGGCTCCCCCGCCATCGCCGAGCTGCTCCCCGCGGTGCCCTTCCTGCACCCGGCCGTGCTCGCCCGCCGCCACGCCCACGAGATGGGCGGCGAGGAGATCGGCCTCGATGCGCTGGTGGGCGCGCTCGAGCCGGGTGCCGAGGCCCCGCTGCGCATCGAGCCGAGCGCCGTGTCGGTGAGCGCCGTGCTCGAGGTCCTGCGCGCACACAAGGACGCGATCCACCCGCGGCTGCGTGCCCGCCTGGCCGAGGTGCCCGCGTTCCTCGACGACGCCGGTCGGCCTTGCCGCCTCGACGCGCTGTCGCTGGCGGAGGACGAGGCCCTGCGATCGATCTACGCCGACTGGCCGCAGCGTCGCTTCGTCGACCCGAGCTCGCTCACCCGCCTGGCCATCGCCGAGCTCGAGCTCGACGCCCGCCTCACGCGGATCGACACCACCACCCTCGCGGCCGATCTCGCCGGGATCTCGGCCCAGCTCGATGGCCAGCCGCTGGGGGCCGAGCCGCTGCCGCTGATCCGGGATCACGAGCACCTGCGACGCCTGCTCGAGCTGTGCGCCGAGCGGGCCGCCTCGCTGCCCCGCGCGGTGGTGCAGCGCCTGTGTCGAGCCTCGATCTTCCCCGATCTCCACGAGCGCCTCGGCCCGCTGGGCGCCCCCCGACGCTCCCCGAGCGACTCCGACGTGCACGCCTGCGAGCCGGCGCTGCGCTCGGTGTTCGCGGCGCTGGGCGTGCGCGTGCTCGTGCCCTGGGCCCAGCAGGCCGGCGCCGCGCTGCTCGAGACCGCCGGGCACGGCTCCCTCGACGTGGTCGCGATGGTGGAGAGCCTCGAGGCCCTCGCCCCCGTGGTCGCCGGCCAGCGACCGCCCCCGGCCCAGACCCGCAGCACCCTGCGGGCGATCCACGAGGTGCTGCTGGCCGAGGCCCCCATGCTCTCGCACCGCTACCCGCCGCAGCCCCGCGAGCACGGGCCGCCCAGCAGCCGGGTGCTGGGCGCCCTGCCCATCTGGCCCACGATCACCGGAGGCGTGGTCGCAGCCGACGTGGTGATCGACAGCGAGCCGCTGCACGCCCTGCTCGCCTCGGGCTCCACCGCCAAGGCCCGCCTCGACGCAGTCACCCCCGACGAAGAGGCCGTGCGAGCCCTGCGGGCGCTCGCCCCCCTGGTCCACGCCAGCTCGGCCCCGGCCTTTGCCGCCGCGATCGTGCGAGCGGCCGCGCTGCCCGGCGAGCCCCTCGCTCGCCAGCCGCTGTGGCTCCGCGATCCCCTGCAGATCGCGGCTCTGTGTGCCTTCATCGGTCCCGAGCACGAGCCGCGACCGCTCGTCGATGCCACCGGGCGCCTCCACCTCCACGCGCTGCGACGCGCCCAGCCCGACACCGTCGCGCTGGTGGAGGGCACGGCGCTGGCCGAGTCGCTGCTGCACCCGGCGCTGGCCGGGGCGCTGCCCCACACCATCGAGCTGCCCACCCTCGGCCCCGCCGCGGTCGTCGATGCGCTGGTCGCCGAGCAGCTCGAGCCCATGCCGGTGAGCCGCCACCCGCGGCTCCACGACGAGGCCCGTCGCCGCCGGCTCTACGCGTGGCTGGTGAGCCACGAGTCGGCGGTGTTCACCGACGCCGACGCCCGCGCCCGCCTGCGCTCGCTGCCGCTGTGGCCCACCGATCGCGGCACGATCCGCCCGGCGGACCAGCTCGTGGTCGATCCCGATCTGCCGCGCCTGGACGTGGACTGGACCCCGCACCCGGAGATCCCGCTCGAGACCCTGAGCCTGCTCGTGCGCCACCTGGGGATCGGACGACCGCCCGTCGAGGATCTGGTGGTCGACCACCTCGCGCCGGCCTACCGCGCCGCGGCCCAGCGAGGCGACGGCCCGGGCGCGGCGCGGCTGCTCGAGTACCTGGCGCGTGCGCTCTCCACCGTGCCCGCCGACGAGGCGCGGGGGCTGCTGTCGAGCGAGGGACCGGTGCTGGTCGAAGGGGCCCACGAGCGCTTCGTGCCCGCGTCGACCCTGCTGCTGGCTCCGCCCGAGCTGGCCGCAGCCGCCGAGGCGGTGCTCGGCACCACCCACCCCCCTCCGCATCCACGCCTGCCCCCCGGAACCTTCTTGCTGCTCGCCGCCGTGGGCGTGCCCTCGCAGCCTCCCCGCCCGTGGATCGCCGACGTCATGCGCGGCGGCGTGGCCTCGACCGCGGCCGCCTGCGGCCTGGCCCTGATCGTGGCCCACCTGCACCGCGACGATCCCCGCGCCACGGTGGAGCAGCTGCCCCTGCGCGACACCGCCTGGGTGCTCGACGGCAACGGCATCGCCCGCCGCCCGGGCGAGCTGTTCGCATGGACGGCCGACGTGCAGGCGCTGGTGGGCGACGCCCCCGGCCTGTACCCCGCCCCCGAGGTGGCGCGAGCGCTGGGCGAGCTGGGCGAGGCGCTGGGCTTCCGCTCCGCCCGCGACGTCCGCCTGCCCGAGATCGTGGCCCACGTCGACGGCAGCCGCGAGGCCGGGATCCCGCTGCCGTTCCGCGTGTACCAGTGGATGGAGCGAGGCCTGAGCGAGGGCTGGCTCGACGGCGCCGAGCTGCGCCGCCGCCTGCAGGGCCGCGCGTGGGTGTGCAGCGACGACGGCGAGTACCACCCCCACGAGCGGGTGCTCGGCGTGCGGGCGCTCGAGCACTTCGGCTCGCGTCGCGGCTACTGGGAGCGCGGGCGCCAGCACTGCCCCACCCTGTGCCAGCTCTTCGGCATCGCCGATGCGGTGACTCCTGCGGTGCTGATGGCCTTCCTCGAGGAGATCGCCGGCGAGGCCGAGCGCCGCGGCGATCAGCTGCTGCTCAGCGCCGAGCCCGGGCTGCCCCGCATGCTCTTGCGCGCCTACGCGGCGCTGGGCGTCCACGACGAGGCGACGCCCGCCCGCCTGGTGCTCTGCCGCGAGTGCGGCGGCGATCAGCCGGGCGCGCTGCGCCTGCGACCGCCCGAGGATCCCCTGGTGCTGCGCAGCGACGCCCCTGCGCTCGAGGCCATGTTCGCCGCCGCCGGTCGCTTCTACGCCGCCGCCCCCGGCCCGCTCGAGGACCGCCCCGCCATCGATGCCTACTACCAGCACTGCGGGATCGTCCGGCTTCGCGACGCCTACGAGATCCGGGTGGACACCGCCGGCCAAGACCTGGGCCCCGCTTACGCCGACGGCATCGCGAGCCTGCGGACCACCCTGCGGGGCCTGCTCGCCACCCTGCCCCGCGTGAGGCTCCAGCGCACCCACCTGCGCTCGGACTCGTGGGTGTACGAGCAACGCCTCGCCCCGCTGGCGCGCACCGGGCCCATCCGCGTGCGCGCGGGGCTGCGGGTGGACTACGTGCTGCCCGGGGTGGGCCGCGCCCGCGCCCACGCCACCGCGGTCTACGACCCACGCTCGTCCTCACTGCTGGTCGATCAGCAGGTGCTCGCCGATCCGATCGCCGCGGTGACCGGGCTCGCCCAGGGCCTGATGGCCTGCATCTACGACGGCACGGGCGAGGAGCAGCTCGTCGACATCGTGGAGATCCTGCTGCGCCTGGCCACCCGCGAGCGCATGGACGCCTACCTCGACCAGCGCTTCTTCCCCACCGCGGCCGAGCCCGAGGTGGACACGGGGGGCCGCCTCGCCGCCCGGGTCGGCGAGCTGTTCGACTACGGCCTCGATCGTCGCCTGGTGGGTCGCTTCCCCGAGCTGCGCGGGCGCCCGCTCGATCGCTGGCGCGAGCCCTCGCTGTTCGCCGCGCTGCCGCAAGAGCAGGAGCCGGCGGTGCGCTCGGTGGTGGCGCGCATGCTCGCGGCGATCGAGCGATCCGAGGCCCGCCAGCCGCTGGTGGAAGCGCTGGCGCTGCTGCTGTCGGCGGCCTCGCTCAGCGACGTGCCCGCGGGGCTGCTCGCCCCCGAGTCGCAGCGACACGAGCCCGAGCTCGGCGACGAGCTCGGCCCTCGCCGCCCCGCGTCCACCACCGCCCCCCCGCGTCCCGAGAGCGCGACCGACGACGGTGACGAGGCCGACCGTCCCTCGCTGTCCGAGCTCGAGGATCGCCTGCTCGAGCTCGTCGGCCGCGACGGTCACGGCGAGCCCTTCTCCGGGGACTCGTCCCATCGCATCCACCTTCCGTCCTCGCTCGACCTCGGCCCTCCCGGTCCCCCCTCGGACGAAGGCGCGCCCGAGGAGCGCCCGAGCTGGCTCGGCGAGGAGCCCGAGCCCGAGGCTCCGCCGCCACGCGAGAGCGGTGGGTTCTGGTCGCGTCTGGCCCGACGCCTGGGCCTGTCCGACGAGCTCGTCGATGCCGAGGACCCTCCGTGGGCGCGACCGGGAGCCAACGTGCTCGAGCCCATGCCCTTCATCGGTCCGCAGCTGTGGGTGCGGGGCAGCCGGCTGCGCGAGATGGCCACCCATCGCGTGCCCATGGGGCTGCTGCACCAGCCCGCCGAGCTCCCTGCCCCCTATCGCTACGTGGTCCACACCCTCGGCGTCGACTTCGAGGTGGGCTCGCAGCGCTGGCACCCGCGGGCGCTGCCGAGCCTGGGCGGCCTCTACCAAGGAGAGCGCTCCGGGGCCATGGTCGCCTTCGCCGGGACCCTCGCGCCCGGCCGCAGCGTGGTGCCGATCCCCCTGTTCGGCGACATCGTGCGCATGGAGGTGGTCGACGCCGATCCCTCGCTGGTGCGACCGCTCGGGCGCAGCCCCGGCGGCAGCGCGATCGTGGAGGTGCACGGCGAGCGCTCGGTCCGGATCCGCTACGACGTGGCCCTGCGCCGCCCCCCGGTCCTCACCGAGGGGCGCGCCGCCAGCTGGCCCGCGCTGCCCCCCACCGTGCCCCGCGATCGGCTGCCTCGCCCGGTCCGCGAGTGGCTCGAGCGCAACGCCTCGGCCGAGCGCGGCGCCTGGGAGCAGGCCCGCCGCGTGGAGGCCTTCGTGCAGCGCCACTACCTCTACGACCTCGAGTTCCGCGAGCGCCCGGAGGTCGAGCGAGCGGCCCGCGAGCTGCGACCGGGCGAGGGCAACCACCACCTCGAGCTGCTCCACGCCAGCGGCGACGCGCAGACCCTCGGCCGCGGCGTGTGCTACGAGCTCAACACCCTGGTGGTGGAGCTGCTGCGACACCTGGGGATCCCGGCCATGGTCGCCAACGGCTGGATGCTCGACGAGGGCTTCGCCGATCGCCCCGATCACCTGTTCGCGCTGGCCGTGGTGCCCTCGGCCGCGGGGACCTGCCTGATCCCGCTCGAGGCCTCGACCGGCCCGCGGGGACCGGTGCGCCCCTTGGCCGGCGCCGCGCCGCCCGACGTCTCGCTCGCTCCCCACGCCCGCCCCACGATTGCCGATCCCGGCGGAGGCTGGAGCGGCGCCGTGCTGCCGGGGCCCGAGCGCGAGGTGGCCGTCGACGAGCACGTGCACACCCTGCATCGCCTGCTGCGAGCCGAGCTCGACCGCGAGCTCGCGGCGCTGCGCCGGGTGATTCGCATCGCCGAGGCCGCGCGCGGCCAGGATGTCTCGCTGTCGCTCGGGGACGACGTGACCTCGCTCCGTCAGCGCGCGATCCAGCTACTGGGTGATCCGGCTCGGCTGCCGCCGATGCTCGCCGTGATCCGCGGCGACTACGATCACGCGCCCGAGATCCCCGAGGTGGTGCAGGCGCTCGCTCGCGATGGGCTCGCCACCGTGCAGGCCGTCCCGAGCTACCGCGTGCGACCGGCCGACGAGCGCGGCTCCTGAGCGAGGCGAGCCGACGTGGCGGCGACGCCCCCACGCGGCCGCCGCCCCGATCCGCCGCCGCCCGTTGCCGAGCCCCGGCCCGTCCTGCATTCTCGGGCCGCATGCCGCTGCGCCTCGCCATCGTGCTCTCGCTGCTGGCCGTGGCCGGGGTCGCCTGGGCCGGCGACGCCGAGCCCTCCGGCGGGCTCGGGCTCGGCGTGGCCGCCATGCTCGGGGCGGTGCAGGGCGCCACCGAGTTCCTGCCCGTGAGCTCCTCGGGCCACCTCGCGCTCGCCCAGGCGTTCTTCGGCATCGACCCAGAGACCGGCGGGCACCGCTTCAGCATCGTGGCGCACGCCGGCACCTTGCTGGCCGTGATGTGGATGTTCCGCCGCGACGTGCTCGAGCTGGCGATGGTCCCCCTGCGGCCGCTCACGCCCTCGCCCGCGCGCACCACCCTGCTGATGATGGTGCTCGCCACCCTGCCGCTCGGCCTGGTGCTGGTGCCCGGGGTCGAGGAGGCCATCCTCGCGGTGGAGAGCAACCCTCGCCTGGTGGGGGTCTGCCTGCTCGTCACCGCCACCATCCTGTTCGTGGCCTTCCGTCGTCCCAGCGAGGCCGGCGACGAGGTCGATCCGCCCTCGCCCACGCCCCGCTCCGCGCTGCTGGTGGGCCTCGCCCAGCTCGTCGCCGTGCTGCCCGGCGTGTCCCGCAGCGGCTCCACCATCGCCGCCGGCCTGGGGCTGGGCATGAGCCGCGCCGCCGCGGCCCGCTTCTCGTTCCTCATCAGCATCCCCGCCATCCTCGGCGCCACCGTGCTCGAGCTGCGCAAGCTCGGGGAGGAGAGCGCCGCCATCGATCCCATGCCCTACGTGGTGGGCTTCGCGGTGAGCTTCGTGGTGGGCCTGGCCTGCCTGCGCCTGCTGCTGCTGCTGGTGCGCCTGGGTCGGATCGGCGGCTTCGTGGCCTACCTGGCGGTGCTCGGTCTGCTGGCGATCGTGTGGGGCGGCGGATGAGCACGGCCGCGTTCGAGCGGCTGGCCCAGGGGCTGCGGCAGCGACCCGAGCATCCCCTGCTGATCACCGAGCACCAGGTGGTGACCGCCGACGAGCTGTGGCGACGGTCTCGGGCCTGGGCCGAGCGCCTGCGCGGCTGGGGCCTGACCCGGGGCGATCGCGTGGCGGTGCTGGCCGGGGCGCACCCCGAGGCGGTGGCGCTGATGCTGGGGATCCTGCGCGCGGGCCTCGTGCACGTGCCGATCAACCCCCGCTACCGCGGCGCAGAGCTGCGGCACGTGCTCGTCGACTGCGGCGCGGCGCGGCTGCTGTGCGATCGCGAGCTGGCCGACGAGCGCCTCGAGACCCTGCCCTCCGCCCTGCCCTGGCATGCGATCGAGGCTCCGCCGGCCCCCGCGAAGCACGACGCGCCCTCCCCCGACGCCCCGGTCCGCGACGACGAGACCGCCCTGCTCGTCTACACCAGCGGCACCACCGGGCGCAGCAAGGGCGTGCGCCTCAGCCCCCGGGCGATCGTGGACGCGATCGGAGCGCTCACCGAGCTGTGGCGCTTCGACCCCCACGACGTGCTCTCGCTGGCGCTGCCCCTGTTCCACGTGCACGGCCTGTGCATCGGGATCTACGGCGCCCTGATCCATGGCATGACGGTGCGCCTGCACGAGCGCTTCGAGCCCGCCGCCGTCGTGGACGACCTCGCCCACGGAGCCACGGTGTTCATGGGCGTCCCCACCATGTACGGCCGATTGCTCGAGCACCTGCAGGCCCACCCCGAGGCCGCGGCGGTGCTCGCCCGCGCGCGGCTGTTCACGGCCGGGAGCGCCGCGCTGCGCCCCGCCGTGCTCGAGCGCTTCGAGCAGCTCACGGGGCACCGCATCCTCGAGCGCTACGGCATGAGCGAGACCCTCATCACCCTGAGCAACCCCTACGAGGGCGAGCGGCGGGCCGGCGCGGTGGGGCGCCCGGTGCCCGGCTTCGAGGCGCGGGTGGTCGACGACGCGGGCCACGAGGTCGACAGCGGCGAGCTGGGCGAGCTGTGGGTGCGCGGCCCCGGGCTCATGCAGGGCTACTGGGGCCGCCCCGAGGAGACGGCCGCGGCCTTCACCGACGGCTGGTTTCGCACCGGCGACATGGTGAGGGCCGACCCCGACGGCATGCTGCGCATCGTGGGCCGGCGCTCGGTCGACATCATCAAGAGCGGCGGCTTCAAGGTCTCCGCGCTGGAGATCGAGGAGGTGCTGCGCGACCACCCGCAGGTGGAGGACGCCGCGGTCGTGGGCGTGCCCGATGCCCGCTGGGGCGAGCGCATCGGGGCCGCCGTGGTGCCCCGCCCCGGCACCGCGCCCTCGGCCGACGCCCTCACGCGCTGGGTGGCCGAGCGCCTGGCCGACTACAAGAAGCCGCGCCAGGTGGAGCTGATGGCCGAGCTGCCCCGCAACGCGCTGGGCAAGGTGCAAAAGCCCCCCATCGTCGCCGCGCTCCGTCGGCCCGACGACCCCGAGCGCTGAGCACCCCGGGCATCTGGGCTCGGTTGCCGCGGCCCGCCCGATGGCTCACCCGGTGAGGGCGACCACCGCACGGGACCCGCCTTCGAGCCACCGCGGGTCGAGCTCGCGCCGCGTCGCTCGGCCCGATCTCGGCTACACTCCGGTCCAGCTCCATGAAGGCGCACTGCGAGCGTTGCAACGAGACCGTCGAGGGCTCCTTCCGGCACCCCCGCATGCGACTCGTGGCGCGGGGCTACCTGCTATTCGCGATCCCGATCATCCCGATCCTCCCCATCATCGGCAGCGAGTTCACGGTTTCGCTGCCGCTGCTCATGTTCTACATGCTGGGGATGGGGCCCGTGCTCGCGATCATCCGCGAGCCGGCCACCTGCGAGCAGTGCGGCGCCTTCCTGCCCAAGCCGGCCAAGGCCCGCCCTTCCGGGGCGAGGTAGCCGGAGCAGCACCGCCGATGGAATGCCGCGCCCCGCTCGGGCGTGCAGGCGCGGTGCTCTCCCTTCGCACGCTCCCCGGGTCGGGAGCCGCCGCCCTGGCCCTCGCCCTTGCCTCCGCCTGCGCCCCGCTGGCCGAGGATCTGGCCGCCGAGGCCGAGCCCTCCGACCCGAGCCTCGAGGCCACCCCGTCGATCCCGGCCGTCTCCCCCGTGAGCCAGGCCGGCTGCGTCACCGATCTCGGCGGGCACGCCACCCTGCACTGGCCCGAGACCTTCGGCGACGAGGTCATGGAGGACCAGCTCAGCGAGTGGCTGCTGCCCGACGTCGATGGCGACGGCATGCCGGAGAGCATGCTGGCCTCGGAGCTCCACTGCGGCGCGAGCGGAAACTGCCCGCGCCTGCTCTACCTCAGCAACCACGGCTGCCCCGCGTTCGGGCAGGGGCTGTGGGCCGGTGTCGAGACCGAGACCATCCTCGACACCACCCACCATGGCGTGAGCGACCTCGAGGTGTACCTCAAGGACGGCTGCGCGGGCCTGGCCGGCGGCGTCGATCGCCTGGAGTGGAGCGGAGATCACTACGAGGTGGTCGAGACCATCGAGTGTGGCTGCCCCTACGACGAGCCCGATGCGCCTCGTGATCCCAAGTGTCCGCTGGCGGGATGATCGACGAGCTCAGCCGCGGTCGCGCCGGGCCGCCCACACCAGGTACACCGGCACGCCGCTGAGCAGCACGGCCACGTTGGCGAGCACGGTGAGCGGCTCCTGCACCAGGTAGTTGCCCAGCAGGAACACCGCGGCCACCAGGAACAGCCCCGGGACCAGCGGGTAGCCCCACGCTCGGTACGGGCGCTCGGCCTCGGGCTCGCGGCGGCGCAGCACGAACACCGCTGCCACCGCCAGCGCATAGAACGGCCAGATGCCGATCACGAACTGATCGGCGAGCTGGGCGAAGCTGCGGACCGAGACGAAGGCCACGCCCAGCATCACCGACAGCGCGATCGCCCCCCCGGGGGTGCCATAGCGCGGCTGCACCTGGGCCAGCCCGCGAAAGAACACCCCGTCCTCCGCCATCGCATAGAAGATCCGCGGGCCGGTCATCATCGAGCCGTTGAGGGTGCCGAAGGTCGACAGTGCCACTGCCCCCGAGACCAGCACCACGCCCAGCGGCCCGATCACCGCCGAGGCCACGTCGGCCGCGATGAGCTTGGAGCCGGGCATGGCCGACAGCGGCACCACCAGCAGGTAGGCCACCGTGACCGCGAGGTAGAGCACCGCCACCATCGAGGCGCCGAAGAAGAACGCCCGCGGCAGGGTGCGCTGCGGGTCCTTCACCTCGCCCCCCACGTAGGCCACGTCGGACCAGCCGTCGTAGGACCACAGCACCGGCACCATGGCCAGGCCGAAGGCCGAGAGCATGGACAGCCCCTCGCCGCTGGGGATCGGCGCGGGCCGGGGCGGCGTGGCGCCCCCCAGCGAGACCAGGCCCAGCCCCACCAGGGCCAGCAGCGCGCCGATCTTCAGCACGGTGCTCACGTTCTGCACCCACGCGCCGCGCTCGATCCCGCGGTAGTTGATCCAGCCGACCACCACCACCAGCACCGCCGCCAGCACCTGCGCGCGCGACAGCGGGCCCACCACCAGCACCGCCCCGTCCACGTCGAACACCCGCCACAGGTACTCGCTGCAGGTGATCGAGATCGCGCCGTAGGAGGCGGGGCGCAGCACCAGCAGCTGCGTCCAGCCGAACAGGAATGCGGCCAGCCCTCCGTAGGCGCGCCGCAGGTACACGTAGATGCCCCCGGTGCGGGGCATCATGGCCGACAGCTCGGCGAAGGTCAGCGCGCCGGCCACTGCCACCGCCCCGCCCAGCACCCAGGCGCCGAGGAACAGCCACACCACGTCGAGTCGGCCGGCGACCACGGCGGGAGTGCGGAAGATGCCGCTGCCGATCGTCGAGCCGATGAGCACCGCGGCCGCGCTCGCGAAGCCGAGCTTGCGAGGCAGACGCTCGCCCCAGCGATCGGGCGGCGGCGCGGCGGGGTCGGTCACGCGACGCAGCATAGGACGGGATGGCCGGCGAGGTCGCGGCCCTCGGCGGTTCCCGCCCGGCCTCGTCGGCCCATGCTCGCCGGCCCTGGCTCGCCGGGCCTCGCTACGCCGGGTCGAGCGGCGTCCCTCGCCAGCGCTCCACGCTCAGCTCCAGCGGCTCGCCCCGGTGCTCGCCTCCCCGGACCACCCGCACCCAGCCGTCGTGCAGCCGCATCACGATCACCGCGCAGGTGGCCGTGGCCCAGGGATCGGCCCCCGGCACCGGATCGATGCACAGCGTGCCCGGCGTTCCGTCGCGCGTGTGCAGCAGGTCCCACAGCCCCTGGGCGCTGCGCGGCCGTTGCTGCGCGTACAGGGTGGTGGCCAGGTTGAGGCGATGGAAGGTGGTGCTGCCCCGTCGCACCGCCTCGCGCTGCCGCAGCACCGGATCGAAGCAGTGGTTGGTGTGCAGGTGCGCCGCGCGAGGCCCCTGCTGGGTGAGAACCTTGAGCTCGCCGCTGGTCTCCACCCCGTAGTACGCCTCGCCGTCGGCGATCATGTAGTTGTGCCCGCTCGACAGCGGCGTGCGAAACAGCAGCTCGCGCGCCGCCTGGGCGCTGGGCTGCTGGAGCATCGCTCGCACCACCGCCGGCCACACCACGCCCACGCGCCCGTCGGTGCTCGAGAGGTTGTTGACGGCGACCGCCACCCCGCGCTCGCTCAGCCCCGCGGCTCCCAGGCAGCCGGTGAGGGTGAGGCACACGATCTCCTCGTCGCCGCCCGCGGGGGCGATCCTCAGCATGCGCACGAAGGGCTCGGCCGAGGCGTGCAGATCCCAGGTCTCGCCGATCACCGGGCCCTCGTCGCCGTTGAGGTACACCGCGGTGCAGCCCCCCGGATCGCCGTCCTCCACCGGGGCCAAGGGCTCGCCCGGCGCCGCGTCGCCGAGCACCGAGCGCGGCACGTCGCGCAGATCGGTGTAGTGGTTGAGCACCACCACCCGCTCCGGCGAGAGATCGGCTCCCTCGGCGATCCCGTGCAGCTCGTCGGCCAGCTCGGGCAGCTCGGACCGCAGCACCGGCAGGTGCAGCCCCGCCACCGCGAGCACCTCGGCCTCGTCGCGAAAGTCCCCGCGGCGCAGGGCGAGGGCGAGACGAATCGTGGCCAGCTCGTGGATCTCCTCGCGCCAGTGCTCGCCGTGGGCCCGCCCTCGCGCCAACGGATCGCGTTGATCGAGGAGCAAGGGCGTCAGCGGGTGCACCGTAGACGATCGCCGACCGTAGCCGTCCCCGGTCTCGCTCACGCCTCGATCATAGCCCGAAGCCCCACCGTCCCCCGGCCGGTCCAATTTGGTCTCCCACATTGTCCTACAAGGTGATACCGTATGTCGTGATGGGACGTAGACGGGCAGAAACAGGGTTCTACGGCGGACCGGGCTTCTCGCTCTACCACGCGCGAGGCGCCGAGGGGCAGACCCCGCTCGAGCCGCACTTCCACGACGAGTACCTCATCTCGGCCCAGCTGCGCGGCGACGAGCAGGTGCACGTGGGGGGCAAGCTCCATCGCTTTCGCGAGGGCGATGTGGCGCTCATCAACCCGCAGCAGGTGCACACGGGCAACGCCCGCGGCGACGAGATCGAGTACGTGAGCCTCTACGTCGATCGCGAGCTTGTCCGGCGCCTCGCCGACGAGCTGGGCGCACCCAACCACGAGCCCGAGTTCACCACGCTGCGGGCCAGTCGACATCGCGATCTGGTGGGCGCGATGGCCAACCTGCTCGCGCTGGTGCAGCATCGCGACCAGGCCGCGGCCGACGGCCACGACCTGCCCTCCGAGCTCGACGTGCACACTGCCCTGCAGCAGGTGCTGGTGTGGGCCTTCGAGGGCTTCTCCAACCTCCGCGTGCCCCGGATGCGCTCCACCGCCCGTGTGGGCCACCGCAAGATCGCCCGCGTGCTCGACTACCTGCGGGACCTCCCGCCCAACGCCGGCGCCGACGAGGCCTCGCTCGATCGCCTCGCCGATCAGGCCGAGCTGTCCAAGTACCACTTCGTGCGGCAGTTCCAGCGCTCGGTGGGCATGACCCCGGGCGCCTACCTGCGACGCATGCGGCTGTGCCACGCGGCCCGGCTGCTGCGGCGCCGCGACGATCCCATCGTGGACATCGCGATGGCGGTGGGCTTCGCCGATCACCCCAGCTTCAGCCGCGCCTTCGCCCGGCACATGGGGATGACCCCCAGCCAGTACCGCGCCCTCGGGCCGCTCTGATCGGGCCGCCGTCGCTACCCCGGCCCGTCGCCCGCGGCCGGGGGCGGGGGCGAGAGCCGACGCGCGGGCCCCCACGCGAGCGCGGCCAGGGCCAGGGTCATCACGCCGCCGGCCACCAGCACCGGTAGGTAGCCGAAGCGATCGGCCGCCAGCCCCGAGACCGAGTAGGCCAGCAGCGAGCCCAGCATGTACACCACCTGCGCCGCGGTGAACTGCGCCGCGCCGGCCTCGTCGTTGCGCCACGACATCGCGAGGTGGAAGATCGCCACCGCCACCGCCCCGCCGGCCGCGTTCTCCAGCCCGCCCACGATCGCGTAGCCCAGCGGGGTGACCTCCACCTGGGAGTAGAGCCCCAGCCCGCACAGCGCCAGCCCCTGCAGGCCCGCGGCGATCGTCAGCAGCGAGGCCCACCCGCGGCGCCAGGCCACCAGCCCCCCGAGCGCCGCCCCGCCCATGGTGGCCAGGCCCCCCACCACGCCGTCGATGCTGCCGATGAGCGACAGGGAGAAGCCGTTGTCGACCAGCAGCGGCGTGACCATGGCGCCCCCGAAGGTCTCGCCGAACTTGGCGAACACCAAGAAGGCCCAGAACCCGGCCCCCTGCGTCCGCAGGGCGCGGCCCAGCGAGCGCAGCACGCCGGCCAGGTCGACCTCGGGCCGCGGCCGCGCCGGCTCCCGGAAGCGCAGCACCATCACGAGCGCCGCGAGGATCAGCGTCGCCATGATCGCGAAGGCACCCGACCAGCCCACCCAGGCGATGACGGCCAGCAGCACGCCGCCGCCCACGATGTTGCCGAGCTTGAAGCCGGAGACCTGCGCCGCATTGCCGGGGGCGAGCTCGCGATCGCGGAGCAGGTCCACCGCCAGCCCGTCCACCGCGATGTCCTGGGTGGCCGCGAAGACGTTGAGCACCAGGAACATCGTCGCCACCAGCACCAGGCCGTCGCGGGGCTCGATGGCCACGAAGCACAGCGTGACCACGAGCATGCCCAGCTGCGCCGGGACCAGCCACGACTTGCGGCGTCCGAAGCCCTCGTGCCCGTAGCGATCGACCAGGGGCGCCCACAAGAGCTTGAGGGTCCACGGCAGCGAGAGCGCGCCCGCGAAGCTCACCACCGTCAGGCTCAGTCCCTGCGCGCGCAGGATCGCGGGCAGCGCCTTGGACAGGAACCCTCCGGGCAGCCCCTGGCAGAAGTACAGCGCGAACAAGAGCGGGAGGGTGCGCCCCACCGGCCGACGATAACCGCGGCGGCTGGCCTCTGGTATCGTTGCTCGCACGGTGAGCCGCAACCCTTCGGCGCTGCGCTTCGACCCCAGCGGTCGCTTCCCGGGACAGCCCAGCGACGGACGGCGCCGCGTGCTCGTGCTGGGCGCGGGGGCGGTGCTGGTGGCGCTGGCGGGCGCCTCGGTGGCCAATTCCCAGCACGCCAGCCTGCGCTGCATCGAGGGACGGCTCGTCCCGCACGTGGGGCGGCTGCTGCCCCTGGGCGACATGCCCCTCGACGACGCCGAGCTCCGCCCGCTCGAGGTGCCGCCGGGCGAGTGCGAGGACGAGAGCTTCGAAAGCCGCAGCGAGCTGCGCGAGCGCTACCGCGAGCTGGCCCTGGGCCGGGCCGATGCCGCGCTCGCCGACGAGGATCCCTCGGCGCTCGAGACCTCGCTCGAGGCGCTCGAGGCCCTGCCCGACGACGAGGTGCTCGGGCCCCGCACCCGCCAGCTCAACCAGGTGCTGCTCGAGCGCCACGTGGAGCAGGCCCGCGAGAGCTACGAGGAGGCCCGGCGGCGGCTCCAGCTCGCGCGCGAGGCCGGCGTGGACGAGGAGGTGCTGCGCGCGGCCGAGCAGACCCTCGACGGGCTGTCGGCCCCCGCGAGCGCCGTGCCTCCCGCCCCGCCCTCGCCCGAGGCGAGCGAGGCCCCGCAGGCGGTGCGGATCCCCGATCCCCCGGCGCCCGCCCCTGGCCCGGGTCCGCGATCGCTGTGAGGACGAGACGAGCGAAGGGACCGCGATCGATGACCGCGGTCCCTCCTCTTGGCGCCTCGAGCGAGACCGCGGCTCAGCCCTCGGGCTTGGCTGCCGCCCCGCCTCCGCCGCTCTTGCCGCGGAGCTTGGCCATGCTGTAGCGGGCCGTGAGCACCGAGAGCTGGTACTCCGCCGGCGGCCGCGACATCTTCTCGTCCTCGATCACGCGATCGAGCGCGTCGGCGCAGGCCGGGCAGGGCTTGCCCTGCATCACGTGGGCGGCCAGCCACGCCATGGTCACGCGGGCATCCGGATTGCGGACCTTGTAGGCCTTGGCGATGGACTCGGCCACCTTGGCGTCGCCCATGCCCAGGCGCGCGGCGTTGATCGCCGCCACCTCGCGGGAGAACCAGTTGGCGTTGGTGTCGTCCACCACGCCCTGGTAGCAGGCGAGGTCCGCCTTGCAGCTCTCGATCGTGGCGATGCCCTCCGCCCAGGTCTGGCTGTTCTCGGCCACCTTGGGATCGGCCTTGCTCGACGTCTCGATCGCCTCCTTCACCTTGCCCACGTTGTCGGCATTGGCGGCGAGCACCGCGAAGCGCCCCGCCTCCCACTGGATCTCGTGGACGAAGTCGGAGCTCTGCACCGCGTCCTGGTCGTAGACGCCGGCCTTGACCACGTTGGCCAGGCAGTCCACCGCCTTGTCGCCGCCGATGCGCCCCAGCGCCTCGGCGATCGAGAACATGTCGCCGGGGTTCTTGGACCAGGTGGAGCAGGCGCAGAGCTTGTCGACCGACTTCTGATCGCCGATGAGGCCCATCGAGTTGGCGAACTGCGCCCGCATGGCGGCGGTGTCGATCGCCACGTCGAGCTCCTCGCCCTCCTCGTCCTCCTCGGCGTCCTCTTCTTCCTTCTTCTCCTCGGCCGGGGTCGCGCACTCGTCGGCGGGGTAGTAGGCGACCAGGTCGTCGGCCGCCGCCGCCGAGCCGATGGCGCCCAGGATGGAGGCTGCCCCCATCTGGATGTTGACCTGGCTCAGGCCGTGCTCGGCCGCGAGCTTCTGGACCTCCTCGTGCTCGCCCTTGAGCATCGCGAGCACCCGCTTCACCGTCGGCTCGCCGATCGCCGCCAGGGCGATCTTGGCCTTCTCGGCGATGTTGGTGGTGGTCGGGATGTCCGGCACGCGGTAGGTGGCGGTCAGCAGCGCGTCGGTGGCCGACGGATCGCCGATGCGCCCGAGCGCCTCGGCGGCCGCCCGGTGGACCTTCACCGGCTGCTTGTCGATCGTCTGCTCGAGCACCTTGATGAGCACCGGCACCGCCTTGGGGCTGCCGATCTCGCCGAGGGTGTCGACCATCAGCTCGCGCACGCTGCCGTTGGCCTGCTCGTCGCCCCCGTCGTTCTTGGGGTCGGCGACCAGCTTCTCGAGCTCGGCGATCACCGTGTCGAGCGAGCCCTCGGCCTTGGACTTCTTGACCCCCTCGAGGGCGATCATGGTGGCCTCGCGCGCCTCGGAGCTGCCGTCGAGCATGATCGCCTTGTTCCACACCGGGGCACAGCCGGGGTGCCCGATGTCGAGGCAGATCGTCAGCATGTTCTTCTGCTGCTCCTTGGCGTCGTCCCAGATCTCCTCGAACACGGGGACGACCTTGTCGGCGAACTCTTGCAGGAGGTCGTCGTTCTCCTGGGCCGTGGCCACCGTCTTGACGAGCGCCTCGAGACCCGAGAAGCCCTGCGAGCGCTTGTCAGGGTCCTTGATCCGTTCGATGTGCGTCTCGAACTTGTTGGGGTCGGGCTCCTTGCACGCCGGGCTGGCCAATACCGCCAGAGCCAGCATCGATGCGATCACGAGCTTGCGCATTGGACCTGCTCCATGCCTCTTCGTTGGGTGGGGACGAAAGGCCCCCAGGGTTCGGGCGCGGCGATGGTATCGCTCACGCGCACGCTGCGCCAGCCCCGATGCCGCAATTCCTGCGACCGCGGGGCTGGACGCTCGAGGGGCTCGCCCCTCAGCGACGAGTGACCTTGCGCTTGCCGGGCTTGGGGACCCGTCCGCGCGGCGGGGCCTTCTTGTCCGAGGCCGTCTTCTTGTTGGTCTTGTCGTCGTCGGTGGAGATCGCCGAGTGCCGCACGACCACCGTCACCTCATCATCGGGGCGGCCGGAGGCCTGCGGCGGCCGAATCGCCGCCACGCGCGGAGCCGAGCGCTCTCGCGGACGCGGAGCGGGTGCCGCGCGCTCGCCGGGCCGGGCCGGGGTGGGGCCACGGCGGGCCGAGCGCTGGCGCTGCTGGCCGCGGCGGGGCGCGGGCGGGAGCCGGTGCTCCGGGCCCCGGCCGTCGCGCGGGCGCGAGGCACCGGGGCACCGCCCTCGGTCATCGCCACGTTGCCGCGGAAAGCCGCCCCGTCGGCGATGATGAGCCGCGGGGTGCTGATGTCTCCGATCAGCTTGGCCCCCGGCTCGAGGCTCACCGAGTTGGTCGCGCTCACGTTGCCGACCACGATGCCGCTGACCACCACGTCGCGGGCGTCGACGGTGGCCACCACCACACCGCTCTCGGCGACGTGGACGGTCTCGGTCAGCGAGATGCTGCCCTCCACGCGACCCTCGATGCGGAGGTCCTCCTCGCCGTGGATCTGCCCATGCACGTGGATGCCCTGGCCGATGATGGTCAGGGCCTCGGTGGTGGTGATGATCGATCCGCTCTGACGGGACGCCATGCGCTAGCCGTCCATGTCGACGTTGCCCTTGAACGAGGCACCGTCGGCGATGAGGATTCGCGGGGCTCGGATGTCTCCGACCACGCGGCAGTTGCTCTTGAGCTCGGCCCGCTCGGACGCCTGGATGTCGCCGGTCACCGTCCCGTGGATGGTGATGGTGGCGGTCTCGACGTTCGCTTCGAGCACCCCGCTCTCTTCGACGAGGATGTTCTCGCGCAGGCTGACCCGTCCCTTGACGGTGCCTTGCACGACGAGGTCCTCGTCCCCGGTGATCTCGCCGTCGATGACGATGGTGCTACCTATGACGGTATTGGCCATTGGGAACGCTCGCGATGGAAGCTCGGGCTGGAGGGTGAGTTCTGCGATGGAGCCCTAGCGCGTCAGCCCACGCGCGAGGCCCTCCGGGAGTTCGACATCCATCTCGACCGCGCCCTGGAACTGCGCGCCGTCGTGGATGATGACGCGGGGCGCCCGGACGTTGCCGGTGACCTGGGCTCCCTTGTCGATGGTGATGGACTGCGAGGCCACGATGTCTCCGCGGACCTCTCCGTGAACCTCGATGCTCTGCACGTCGAGGTCGGCCTCGACCACGCCGCTCTCGGCCACGATGAGGTGGCCCGCCAGGGACACGCTGCCCTCCACCCGCCCCTCGACGAGGAGATCCTCCTCACCGGTGAGGGTGCCGCGGACGGTGATTTGCTGGCCGAGGATGCAGGCCGCCGAGTGGGGAACGGAAGACACCATGGAATGCGTGACGACCCCGGAAAAAGGCGGGCGCAGGCTAACAACCCCAATTGGGCCGGTCAAGCGAAGCCGGAGGCACGAAGGGTGGTCGCACGGGGTGGTCGGGACCGTGCTCGGGACCGCGCTCGGGCCCCCACACACCCCGTGCGACGACGTTCGGTAACCCACGCCGAGGCCGCGTCGATCCCTCCTGAAGACCGTGCCCCAAAACGGCACGCCTCTGGTACACGTCGGCCACTCCAGGCCTGGAGATCGGCCCCATCGAGACCTTTGCCGCGGCGCCATCGCGCCGGACCGTGAGCCCGCCGTGAGCCCCAAGCGACAGAGCGTTCCCGATGAGCCGATCACCCGCGACGAGCTGGTGGATGTGTTCGTGGGTGCCGAGCGCCCCGACCCTTCCACGCATCTCATCGGCACCGAGCTGGAGAAGGCCGGGGCATACGTGCCGCCCGACGGAGGGCCGCCGGTCCCGGTGAGCTACGAGGAGCACGTGCTGCCCGTGCTCCAGTCGATGATGGATCGCTTCGGCTGGACGCCGGGGGCCGATCGCGGGATCAGCGGGGAGATCATCGAGCTGGTCCGCGACGGTGCCTCGATCACCCTCGAGCCGGGCGGTCAGCTCGAGCTCTCGGGCGCGCCGCTGCACAACGTGCACCAGACCTGCGCCGAGTTCTCGCAGCACTACGACGAGCTCCACGAGGTGAGCCTGCCGCTGTCGCTGGCCTGGATGGCGGCGGGGCACCACCCCTGGGCCACCCGCGACGAGATCAACTGGATGCCCAAGGGGCGCTACCGGGTGATGCGGGGCTACCTGCCCACCCGCGGCGGGCGGGCGCTCGACATGATGCTGCGGACCTGCACCGTGCAGGCCAACTTCGACTACGCCTCCGAGGCGCAGTGCCGCGAGCGCTTCCGCATCGCCAACGCGATGGTGCCGGTGCTCACGGCCCTGTTCGCCAACTCGCCCTACCTCGAGGGGCGCGACACGGGCCTGGCCTCGATCCGCAGCCAGGTGTGGCTCGACATGGATCCCGATCGCTGCGGCATCCCGCGCTTCGCCTTCGAGGGCTTCTCGTACGAGCGCTACGTGGACTGGGCGCTCGACGTGCCGATGTTCTTCGTCAAGCGCGACGGCGAGTACCACCCGCACCACGTGCCCTTCCGGCGCTACCTGGAGGAGGGCTTCACCACGCCCGACGGCGAGCACCACCAGGCGACGCACCGCGACTGGTTCCTGCACCTGAGCACGGTGTTCCCCGAGATCCGCCTCAAGCCGCACATCGAGTTCCGCTCGGCCGACGCCGTGGGCTCGCGCTACGTGTGTGCACTGCCGGCGCTGGTCAAGGGCATCCTCTACGACGCGGATGCGACGGGGGAGGCGTGGGAGCGGCTGTCGGGGCCGAGCTACGAGGAGCGGCTGGAGCTGGGGCGGGAGGCGATCGAGCTGGGGCTTCGATCGCCGCGGCTGCGGGAGTGGGCGCGGGTGCTGCTCGATCTGGCTCGGGCGGCGCTCGATCGGTGGGACATTCGGGATGAGAAGGGGCGCACGGAGGCTCGCTTCATCGATCGGCTGGAGCCGTTGGTGGAGCAGGGGCACAGTCCGGCGCATGAGATCGTGGAGGAGCTGGGGGCGGAGCCGGGGCGGGGGGCGGAGGGGCGGCTGGCGTTCGTGCGGGCGTTTCACTTCGCTGGGATCGGCGGGCCCGAGTAGGGCGGACGCGGGTGTAGGGCCTGCGGGTAGAGACGGTCTGTGCTGCGAAGCAGAGACGGTCTGTGCTGCAGAGCAGAGACGGTCTGTGCTGCAGAGCAGAGACGGTCTGTGCTGCAGAGCAGAGACGGTCTGTGCTGCAGAGCAGAGACGGTCTGTGCTGCGGGCGGAGAAGGTCGGGCCCTGTTTAACGCCGGACGCCTACCCCGGACGTGCTCGTCGGCGAATTGGAGATTGGGGTGCTTGGAGATGTGGGTCGTCGCCGCCTGCGCGCGACCGGGGGCCCCTTCCGGCTACGCGGGCCCGACCACTGCTGAGGCGGGCGTCGAGCTGCGAGCGTGGGGAGGGGGGCTTGGGGGCGATGCTCGGGGGCTAGAAGTCGCCGAGGTCGACGTCCTCGTCTTCGTCCGCGGGGGCGGGCGGGGGCGCAGCGGGGGCCGGAGCCGGAGCGCTGGTGGGAGCGCGGAGGAGGCCGGAGTCCTCGTCGGCTTGGCGACCGCCGCCCATCTGGGCGCTGTTGAGGGCGGCTTGCCACTCGGGGACCTCCTCCTCTTCGTCCTCCTCTACCTCGACGAGCTCGATCATGTCGTCGTCGAGCATCATGATCTCCTCGGGCTCGTCGGCCGCGGCGTCGTCCTCGTCTTCGGCGGGCTCGGTGCGCTCGGTGACGTTGGCAGGGACCTCCTCGGGGGCTCCCTGCTGCAAGGGGTTGGGGGCGCGGAGGGTGATCTCGGCGGCCTCGGAGGCGGGGGCCGACATGGTGGTGAGCGTGACGTCGTGGGCCAGCGGCACAGCCATCGAGGGGATGGTGGCGTCGTGACCCTCGGGGCCCTCGGTGGGGACGAGGGTGTCGCCAGTCTGGACGCGGGGCTGGGCGCCCATGGGCACCTCCTCCACCGATGGCGCGAGACCGTCGTCCTCGCCGTCCTCGTCGTCGCCGGGGAGCGAGTCGAAGTCGAAGCCCGCGAGGGGATCGAGCTCGGGCTCGGTGGCCTTGGCGGCGGCGGCGGCTACGGCGGCCTCGGCCTCCTCGGCGGCGACGCGGGCGAGCTCGGCCTCGGCGGCGGCGAGCTCGGCCTCCGCCATCGCGAGCTCGGCCTCCGCGGCAGTCAGACCGTAGGACGGAGGATCGGTGACCATCTGGGGCACCGGGACGGAGGCATCGGGGTTGGTGAGGACGGGAGCCGTGGCGTCGAGCTCGTCGGAGGAGACCGCCTGCGCAACGCCTCCCTCGATCGGTAGCGGGACCAGGGACGCCGGATCGGTGACGGCCTCGGGAGCGTCGTCCTCCACGTCGATGGGGAGCTCGTCTCGATCCGCGAGCTCGGCCGCGGGGGCCGGCTCGACGGCAGGATCCATGGACGGCTCGAGCGGTGCGTCGAGCTCGGCCGCGGGCGCCTCGGCCTCGAGCGGCTCGAGCGGAGCCGGGGTCGCGACGCGCGGACGCGGAGTGATGGCTCGCGGACGCGGAGTGATGGCTCGCGGACGCGGAGTGATGGCGCGCGGGCGCGGGGTGACGGCTCGCGGGCGCGGAGCGGTGGCATCGCTGGGTATCGCCGCGGCGCCGCTGAGCAGGGGGCCCAGCTCGGGATCGTCGGCCATCCCCCGCACGAGCTCCTCGGCTCGGGCTCGGGCCCACTCGAGGGTCTGCTCCACGCCGTCGACGTCGAGGCCCTCCTGCTCCAGCAGATCGTCGAGCTCCATGCGAACGCTCCCGCTCACGGCCGCCGCGACCCTACCACGGCGACCGCTCGTGCATCGATCATGCGGCGCCGAGCTGGGCCTGGAGCGTGGGTCCAGCGGCCCCCAGCGCCTCGTCGAGACCGGCGAGCTTGGGGCCGCCGGCCTGGGCCAGATCGGGCCGTCCCCCACCCTTCCCCTCGACGTGCCGAGCCAGCGCGCCCACGAGCTTGCCCGCGTGGACCCGCGCCTGCAGGTCCTTGGTGACCGCGACCAGCAGCGTGGCCTTGCCCTGGGTCTCGGCGCCCAGCACCACCACCCCGGAGCCGAGGCGGTCGCGCAGCGCATCGGCGGCGCTGCGCAGGGTCTTGGCGTCGGCCCCCGACACCCGCCGCGTGAGCAGCTTGATCCCCGAGACCTCGGTGACCTCGTCGTCCCCCGCCCCGGCGCCGGTGGCCAGCTTCTGCTTGAGCTCCTCGATGGTGCGGTCGCGCTGCTTGAGGTCGGCCTGCAGCTTGGCGATGCGCTCGGGCAGCTCGCGCAGCGAGCCCGCGTGGAGCTGCCCCGCCGCCTCGCTGGCCACCTCGGCCAGCTGCTGCGCGTGCTCCACCGCGCCCATGCCGGTCACCGCCTCGATGCGGCGCACGCCCTGCGCGATGCTGCTCTCGCCCACGATCGCGAACAGGCCGATGTCGCCCGAGCGCGCCACGTGGGTGCCTCCGCACAGCTCCACGCTGTCGTCGGCCAGCCGCACCACTCGCACGCGCTCGCCGTACTTCTCGCCGAACAACCCGATCGCGCCCTCGGCCTTGGCCTCGTCCATCGAGACCTCCTTGGTCACGCTGGGGACGTTGCCCAGGATCATGGCGTTGACCCGGGTCTCGATCGCCCGACGCTGCCCGGGGCTCAGCGAGCGGTTGTGGCTGAAGTCGAAGCGCAGGCGCTCGGGGGACACCAGCGAGCCCTTCTGCACCACGTGCTCGCCGAGCTCGGCCCGCAGGGCGTGGTGCAGCAGGTGCGTGGCGCTGTGGTTGCGCCGCGTGGCGCTGCGTGCCGTGGAGTCCACCCGCAGCCGCAGGGTCTGGCCCAGCCGCACCGAGCCCTTCTCCACGCGAGCGCGGTGCACGTGCATGCCGGCGCGGGGCTTGATCGTGTCCACGATCTCCACCCGGGCCCCCTCGGCCTCGGCCCGGCCGATGTCGCCCACCTGACCGCCGCTCTCGGCGTAGAAGGGCGTGCGATCGAAGACCAGCTCCGCCTCGGTCCCCGCGCCCGCCTCGGGCACCGAGACCCCGCCCACGATGATCGCCAGCAGCTTGCCCTCGCCCTGCTCGTGCTCGTAGCCGCTGAACTCGGTGTCGCCCACCCGCTCGTGCACGTCGAAGTACACGTCGGCAACGCCGGCGCCCTGGCCCAGCTCGGCCCCGCGCCCGCCCCCCTCGCCCTGCCGGGCCCGCAGCGCGGCCTCGGCCGCGTCCTCGTCGAGCGTGATCCCGTGCTCGCGCAGGATGATCGCGGTCAGGTCGATGGGGAAGCCGTAGGTGTCATAGAGCTCGGCCGCCACCTCGGGATCGAAGGGCTGGCCCGCCTCGTGGTTGTCGATGGCCCGGGTCAGCCGCCGCAGGCCGCGATCGAGGGTGCGCCGGAAGGCCTCCTCCTCGCCGCGCACCACCTCGTCGATCACCGCGGCGCGCTCGCGCAGCTCGGGGTACACGCTGCCGAACACCTCCACCACCGTGCGGCAGACCTCGTGCATGAAGGGCTCGTCGAGGCCCACGTCGGCGCCGTGACGGATGGCCCGGCGCATGATCCTCCGCAGGACGTAGGAGCGCCCCGCCTTGTCCGGGAACACGCCGTCGGCGATGAGGAACGCGGCCGCCCGCGCATGATCGGCGATCACCCGAAACGGCGCCTCGCCGGCGTCCTTGGGCACCCGGCCGCCGGCCAGGCGCTTGGCCGTCTCCACCATCGGCGCCAGCAGGTCGGTGCCGTAGTTGCTGTCGACCCCCATCACCGCAGCCGCCACCCGCTCGAGCCCCGAGCCGGTGTCGATGCTGGGCTTGGGCAGCGGCTTCATGCTGCCGTCGTCCAGCTTCTCGTACTGCATGAACACCAGGTTCCACAGCTCGACGTAGTCGTCGTCGTAGGCGGGGCCGGTGCCGGGCTGGTCGGCGGTGGCCGGCGCCACCTCACCCTTGAACAGGTGGATCTCCGAGCACGGACCGCAGGGCCCGGTGTCGCCCATCGCCCAGAAGTTGTCCTTGGCCGAGCAGCGATAGATCCGCCCCACGGGCACGTGGGCCTTCCACAGCTCCGCCGCCTCGTCGTCGGCGGGCGCGTCCTCGCCGGTGCCGTCGAACACGGTCACCACCAGGCGCTCCTCGGGCAGGCCGAGCTCCTCGGTGAGGAAGGCCCAGGCCCAGTCGATCGCGTCCTTCTTGAAGTAGTCGCCGAAGGAGAAGTTCCCCAGCATCTCGAACAGGGTCTGGTGCCGAGGGGTGAAGCCCACGTTGTCGAGGTCGTTGTGCTTGCCCCCCGCCCGCACGCAGCGCTGCACGGTCACCGCCCGCGAGTAGGGCCGGTGCTCGCGCCCGGTGAACACGTCCTTGAACTGGTTCATCCCCGCGTTGACGAACAGCAGCGTGGGGTCGTCCTGGGGCACCAGCGACGAGCTGGGCACGTGGGTGTGGCCACGCGCCACGAAGAAGTCAACGAAGCGCTGGCGGATCTGCGCCGCGGTCAGCGTCTTGGGCTTGGAATCAGCCATACTCGATCTCCATGCCGGAGCTGCTGCCCTGGTCGCCCGCGGCCACACCGCGGAAGTACAGGGCGAAGTCGTCGGGGTTGGTGGACGCGGCCAGGGCCATCTCGTAGGTCACCAGCTTGCGCTGCACCAGCTCGGTGAGCGACTGGTCGAACGAGACCATGCCGTAGGGGTGCGCGCCGTCCTTGATCGCATCCACGATCTCCACCGTGCGGCTGGCGTCGATGATCATGTCGCGGATGCGGGGCGTGTTGATCATGACCTCGACCGCCGGGATCATCCCCCGCCCGTCGGCCCGCGGCAGCAGGCGCTGCGAGACCACGGCGGAGAGGATCGACGCCAGCTGCAGGCGGATGGCGCTCTGCTGGTGCGAGGGGAACATCTGCACGATGCGACCGATGGTCTCGGTGGCGTCGAGGGTGTGCAGGGTGGAGAACACCAGGTGGCCGGTCTCGGCCGCGAGCATGGCGGTCTCGATGGTCTCGAGGTCCCGCATCTCGCCCACCAGCACCACGTCGGGATCCTGGCGCAG
This sequence comes from Myxococcales bacterium, assembly GCA_020633315.1. GTDB lineage: Bacteria > Myxococcota_A > Polyangia > Nannocystales > Nannocystaceae > Paraliomyxa. The sequence goes on along the minus strand of JACKDV010000002.1, from coordinate 77,302 downwards.
CGCCGCGCGCAGGGCGTTGGAGAAGCTGTTGGTGTCGAAGCCGATCTCGCGCTGGTTGACCACCGAGCGGCGGTCGTGGAACACGTACTCGATCGGATCCTCGATGGTGATGATGTGGGCCGCGCGCTCGATGTTGATCTGGTTGAGCAGCGAGGCCAGGGTGGTCGACTTGCCCGAGCCGGTGATGCCGGTGACCAGCATCAGGCCCCGGTGCTCGCGGCTGAGATCCTTGACCCGCGCGGGCAGGTTGAGCCGCTCGAAGGGGGGGATGTCCCCCGCGATCACGCGCATGACCATGCCGCACTCGCCGCGCTGCCGGAACACGTTGACGCGGTAGCGCAGCCCGTCCGGGGTGGCGTAGGCGAGGTCGACCTCGTGGTCCTTCATGAACTTGTCATGGGTGTGCTCACTCATGATGTTCATGGCGAAGGTCATGATGACGTCCGAGGTCATCGGCGGGACGTCCTTGAGCGTCCGCAGCGATCCCCGGATGCGGAACACCGGCGGAAGGCCGACCTTGAGATGCACGTCCGACGCGCCGAGCTTGCGCGCGGCGGCAAGCACCCGGTCGAAGATCTCGTTCATGGGCAGTGAAGGTAGCGGATCGCCGCCCGGGGGGGACACGGGCGGCTCCCCACGGGGCCCGCGCGCAAACGCACCCCTGCGCGGAGGGGGCCAAGCACCCGAGATTCGTGGCGTTTTCGCGTGGGGCCGACCCGGGGCGACGCGGCTCAGCGCTTGAGCTGGGCCGCGATGTCCATGACCGTGGTGCGCTTGGTCAGGGTCGAGGCGGAGGGCAGCGGGCGCACGCCCAGCTCGTTCTCGACGACGCGCAGCGCGACCTCGGGGTCGAGCCCGGTACGATCGGCGAGATCGTCGGCGACCGCTCGCAGCGAGCGAGGGTCGAGCTCTGCATCGAGCCGAAGGGTGGCCGCATTGAGGCGCAGGTCTTCGAGAGCCTGCTCGAGCTCTTCCTTGTTGGCCATGTCATCCACCGAGTGACGCGGACGGTGCATCACTACCGAGGAAAGGATAGCGCGTCGGGGGTCCCCTGCCGAGGGTACCGGCCCGAATCAGGCTGGGTGCATTGGGCGCTCCCTTACACTTCTTCGTTACTCCGATGATCGAGCCATGTCGTGCCGCTCGATCATCGGCCCGAATGAACCAGTGTCGTGACATCGATGTCGGGAAAGCCTTGAGACCAGGGGGGGACGTTCGCCTATGCTCCTGCCATGGGCTCGTCCGATGAGCGCTCCGGCTTCTCGTGTCGGCGGAGGCACCAAGCCTCGCGTCTCGTCTCGTCTCGTCTCGCGTGCCTGCTGCTCGGGCTCGGTGGGTGCAACCAGACGCCCTCGGAGGTGACCGACGAGGGCACCAGCAGCACGAGCATCGGCGAGGCCGGCACCACCACGAGCACCGGTGGGTCGTCGTCGACCACGGCTACCCTCGACGAGACGGGGATCGGCTCGGGCTCCGCCACCAGCGGCGGCACCAGCACGGGCGAGGACGGCACCAGCACGGGCGAGGACGCCACTAGCACCAGCACCGGCGAGGGCTCCAGCGAGGAGTCCTCCGGCGGCGTCTCCGACGTGGGCTGTGCCGACGGCGAGCGCGAGGCCCTGCTCGACGAGCTGGCCTTCCCCAGCATCGCGGCCTGCAGCGGCGGCTTCGGCGTCCCTGGCGTTGGCACGAACACGCCCACCTGCGGCCGCAACGGCGGTGACGACGGCCCCTCGCCCGACGGGCTCACCTGCAGCATCGATGATCTGTGCGCCGCGGGCTGGCACGTTTGCGTCAGCCAGGGCGAGGTCGGGGCCATGGGCATCGCCGACTGCGGCAGCCTGAGCTGGAACCTGGGCTTCTACGCCACCGCACAGTCGGGCGAGGGCGACAACGCCTGCGCGGCCACGGGAACCAACGACGTGTTCGGCTGCGGAGACGTGGGCTACACCAACATCAGCGGCTGCGCCCCGCTCAACCGCAGCACCGGCAACCTGTGCGTCGAGCTGATGGGCCCGTGGGACTGCCCGAGCAACGTCGACGAGGTGGGCACGCTGGTCAAGACCGGACCCGACTTCGGCGGCGCGCTCTGCTGCCGCGACTGAGCGAGCAGGTCCGAGCACGCGAAGGACACGACGCCACACGAGCGACGCGACGCTCCGTCATCGGCCGAGACCCTCGGCCGCGGTGCAGCGATCACCGCGGACTGGACCTGCAATTGCTGTGGGCCGTCCGAGGGCCCGCGATCACGACGCGGTCGATTACTCATGGACCGCATCGCGGGTTGCGTGGCATTCCACGACCGCAGATGTCGAGCCCGAGCAACGATCAACCCCGCTGTGGCCACCTCCATCGACCCCTCGTGTCGCCGATGCTCGACGACCCGCGCCCGTTCTACGCGCGGGCGCGAGCCGAGGAGCCGATCTTCTGGGCCGAGGAGTGGCAGATGTGGGTCGCGACCCGCTACGACGACGTCAAGGCGATCGCCCGCGATGCCGCCCGGTTCTCCTCCCTCAACTCGATCTCGCCGGTGTCCGTCGCCCCGCCGCCCGAGCTGCTCGAGGTGCTGATGCAGGGGTTTCCGCTGCTGCCCAGCCTCGTCGACAGCGACCCGCCGATCCACACCCGCGGCCGCGCGCTGGTCAGCGACGCGCTCTCGCTCAAGCGGATCGGCAGCTTCGAGCCGGTCCTCCGCGACCTCGCCAACGACCTGATCGACGGCTTCATCGACCGGGGCCGGGTCGAGTTCGTGAGCGCCTTCGCGATCCCCCTGCCGGGCAGCTTCATCGTCGACCTGCTCGGGCTGCCGCGCGCCGATCTCGATCGCGTCAACGACTGGACCAGCCACTCGTCGGCGATCTTCGCCGGGCGCGGCACGCTGGAGGAGCTGGTCGCCCACGGGCGCGAGTTCGTCACCTTCCAGCACTACCTCGCCGCCGCGGTCGAGGAGCGCCGGGCCAGCCCGCGCGACGATGCTCTGTCCGACATCGTCCGCGGCGCGGCCGAGGAGCCGCCGCTGGGCGTGGCCGAGCTCGTCAACATGCTGCTGCAGATCGTGTTCGCCGGCTACGAGACCACGGCGGGGATGCTGGCCGCGGCCGCGGTCGAGCTCGCCCGCGATCCCGCGCTGCTCGCCGCGCTCAAGGCCGATCCCGCGATCGGCCCGCGGATCATCGAGGAGACCCTGCGCGTGTCCTCGCCGATCCACTCGATGTACCGGAGCGCGAACGAGGACGTGGAGCTCGGCGGCGTCACGATCCGCAAGGGCGAGCGCGTGCAGATCGCGTACATCTCGGCCAACCACGACGACGAGCGCTTCGCCGAGCCCGATCGCTTCGAGCTCGGCCGCGCCTGCCCGCACCTGGCGTTCGGCCAGGGCCCGCACTTCTGCATCGGCGCGCCGCTGGCCCGGCTCGAGGGGCGCATCGCCCTGGAGCGGATCGCCGCGCGCTTCGAGACGCTTCGGCTGGTGCCCGATCAGCGCCTCGAGTTCTTCCCGAGCGCCACGGCACGACGGCTCGAGGCCGTCGAGCTCGAGTGGTGACGAGCCCTAGCGAGAGGCCACCATGGGCGCCTGGCCGACGAAGCGATCGTCGGTGAGCTGCTGCAGCATGAAGTCCGCGAGGTCGTGGCGCGAGAGCACCCGCCCGGGGGCCTCGTGCGCGTGGGCGACCGCGCCGGTGCCCGGCGCGTTGCTCAGCTGGGTCGCCCGCACCACCACCCACTGGCGATCGGAGGCCCGCAGCGCCTCGATCTGGGCGAGGTTGGCCGCGACGATGCCCCCCAGCACGAAGCGGAAGATCCGTCGCATCACTCGCATGCCCCGGCCCACCACGTCGCCCTCGACCGGCGTGGAGGCGCCGCTGATGGTCACGATGCGCTCGATCCCCAGCTCGGCCATCACGGCGGTGAGGTTGCGGATCCCACCGCCGTAGACCTCGGCGCCGTCCTTGCGGTTGCGCATGAGCCCGGCGCAGCTGATCACCGCCTCGGCCCCCTGCATGGCCTCGCGGATGCGGTCGAGCTGCGAGAGATCGCCCTGGACCACGCGGAGCTCCGACCGGAGCGGGCCGAGCTTGGCGGGCGTGCGGACGTAGGCGGTCACCTCGTGCCCCGCGTCGATGGCATGGCGGGTGACGACCCTCCCGATGGATCCGTTCGCGCCGACGATGAGGAGCTTCATGGTGGATCGCTCCGTTGGCTCGCTAGCGAAGCGCCTCGCCCAGCGACAGCACCGCGGCCAGGCCCTCGTCGCAGGTGGGCACGATCTGCTCGGGCGGCAGCACGAAGCCCGTGCCGCCGCGCGGGCGCAGCTCGATCACGAACGACATCGTCCGCTGCTCGCCGTAGATCCAGTCCATCAGGGTGCCCGCGGCCGGGTAGAGCGACTCGCCCGGCATCAGGCGGTAGCGCTCGCCGTGCTGGGCCTTGATCGCGGCCGCCATCCCCGTGGCCAGGGTCGACAGCCGTGCGTGGTCCGAGCTGCGCTTGCGGGTGTAGCTCCAGGGGTGCAGCAACAGCTGCCCATAGCTGTGCAGGTCGATGTGCGCCCCGAAGCCCTCGGCCACCACCAGGTCGCGGATCGCCGCGGCCTCGGGCTCGGAGAACGGCGCCTCGCCGCGATACACCTGCGAGCGCGGGTTGTCGCTCGAGCCGTCGCCGCCCCAGGCCACGCCGAAGTTGCGGTTGAGGTCCACGCCGTGATCGCCCCTTCGGTTCTTGCGCCAGTAGCGGTCGCGCTCCCAGCTGTGCACGAAGCCGTCGGGGTTGGAGACGGGCAGCACCACCAGCTCCACCTCGTCGAGGAAGCGACGCAGGCGCTCGTCCCGGGCGTAGCCGCGGACCAGGCGATCGGCCACGCAGGTGCCGACCATCATCGAGATCCACTCGCGCGCATGCAGGCCGCCGTCGACCAGCATGCGCAGCCGCGGCGTGCCGTGCCCGTGGATCCGCAGGGCCCGGAGCGGACGCCCCTCCAGCGAGCGACCGATGGTCTCCACCCTGGCCAGGTCGGGCCGCGTCGCGGCGAGGGTGTCGAGGTAGGCGTGGATGGTCTCGAGATCGCGATACTCGGAGAACCACTGCTCGGGGGTGGGCCGCGCGAGCTCGGCCTGGGCCAGGCGCATGCGCTCGGCCCAGGCCACCGCGTCCACGTCGGCCACCAGCAGCTCGAAGCCCACGCCCTGCTCGCGCAGCCAGGCGAGGCCCTCGGCGTCGAGCACCACGTCGAGCGCCGCGAGATCGGGGCGCTCGCTCCACAGGTCGAGCGCGCGCGCGAGGATCCGCTCGCGCTCGTCGCTCGACGACGGCCGGATCCGCACCGCGCTGCGCGGGCCCTCGGCCGCGGGCTCCTCGGGCGCAGGGCGACCTGCGGCCCACAGCCCCAGCCCCCCCAGCAGCAGGCCCAGCACCAGCAGCCACCGCCCCAGCGCGGGCGACGACGGCGTCCACAGCCAGCGCCACCCTCCCCTGCCTCGTCCGTCCTCGGGTTCGTGCATCGAAACCACGGTAGCACCGAGCACGGTCCCTTCGCCTCCGCGCCCGGTAGGAGCCCCGCGTGAACCAACCCGAGAGTCCCGGCATCCATGGGCAGCGATGGATTGCCAACGAATCGTGGGCTCGCTCTGCTTGCTGCTGCTCGCCCCCGGCTGCGTCGAGCTCGAGGGCAGCCGCCCCGAGGGCAGCCTCGACCGAGCCAACTCGGGCATCGACGTCGCCGACTACCTGCTGCTCGATTGCGAGGGACCCTCGCGGGCCAACCGCGTGGGCTCGCAGGTGAAGTTCACGATCCCCATGGGCAGCGACGGCGAGCGGGCTCGCTTCGTGATCATGAAGAGCACCGACGGCACCGGCTTCGAGGAGTGGGCGGTGGACGACGACTGGTTCTACATCCGGCGCGACACCACCTGGGCCTACGAGAACCCGGCCCAGCCCGGGGACTGGTGCGACACCCAGTGCGGCGAGAACGGCCCGAGCAACTGCGCCAAGCGCTGGGCGGGGGACAGCGGCGACTGGGTCTACACCATCTACCACGAGCCCGGCGACTACGGCCGCCCCGCTCGCTGGCTGCCGCGCACCCTCGACCTGGGCGTGGGGCAGAGCACCACCTTCACCACCACCATGGCGATCCAGGCCGAGCGCACCAGCGGCTGCGATCCCTGCTGGACCAACTTCAGCAGCCCCTCGGTCGATCGCACGGTGGAGGCCACCCTGCTGCCGAGCTGGGAGGGCTTCGACGACGTGCTGAGGCTGCGAGTGCTGGCCGGGCCGGGCGCGGGCGAGCGCTACTACTACGGCCGCGGTCGCGGGTGGATCGGCTTCAACAGCTGGGTGGCCGAGCCGGCGCCGGTGGAGGGCACGGCCGTGCCCGCGCTCACCTGCGGCGGGTACCTGCCCGCCGAGATCTGTAGCTGGGTGGACGGCGACGGCGAGGTCGAGCCCGCCCCGCCTGCGCCCGCGCCGGAGGAGCCGCCGGCCCCGGCCCCCGAGGACCCGCCACCACCGACGGCCGACGGGCAGTGCCCCTGCCTGCACGGCACCACCGCGGGCGGCGAGCCGATCTCGAACTTCTGCCACTACCCGCCGGGTACGGACCCCGACTGCGGGATGCTGGCGCCCGGGGGCTACTGCGACCCCAACGGCGACGGCAGCTTCGGCGACGCCGACTGGCTGACGGGCTGGGCCGAGTACCAGGACCGCTGCGGCTGAGGCCGGGCGCGGGGCCCCGGCGCGATGACGCGTGCTCCTTGCGGGTATCGGCGCATCCGTGGGCGGGGAGCACGGCAAGTACGGGCCCGCACTCAGCGGGGTATCACTCCCCGTCCCACGGCCACGCATCGTGCTCGTGCAGCAGCGCCACCAGGCGCGACCGCCACGTCGGGGGTGCGACACCGCCCCGCCCCTACGCGACCCACAGCCGCTTGATCTTCAGGTAGCAGCCCTCGCCGAAGGCCGGCGGCACGGGGAAGTCCTCGGGCAGGCCCAGCTCGCCGATCATCTTGATCTCGCGCTCGGCCATGATCGCCCCGCGCCCGAGCGCCGACAGCAGCTCGCCCTCGTCGAGCTTGGCCGCGTTGCTGATGGCCAGGATCTCGCCGCCCGGCGCGACCACCCGGCAGGTGGCCTCCATCAGCTCCTCCCAGTCGCGCATGGCCGAGAACACCTTGTTCTTCACCCGCGAGAACGGCGGAGGATCGACGATCACCAGGTCGTAGAGCTCGTCTCGCTGGCGCATCTTCTCGAGGAACTTGAAGGCGTCGCCGGTGAGCGCCTCGCAGGCCTCGGGGTCGAGGCCCGAGGCGCCGAGGTTCTGGCGGCAGCGCGCGTGCGAGCGCGCGGCCGAGTCCACGTTGACCACCCGCGCGGCCCCGCCCCGCACCGCCCGCAGGCCGAACGAGCCGGTGAAGGAGAACAGGTTGAGCACCCGCCGGCCCTTGGCCAGGCGCTCCGCGAGGCGTCGGCCCTCCCGCAGATCGAGGAACAGCCCCGGCGACACCGGAGCGCTCACGTCGACCAGGTAGCGCAGGCCGTCCTCCTCCACCTCGAGCTCGGGCGGCGCGGTCTTGCCCCGCAGGTGGAAGGCCGGCGGCTTGCGCTCGTCGGCGACCACTCCTCTCACGCGATCCTGCATGTAGATCCCGGCCGGCGACAGGCGCTCGTCGAGGATCGGCACCAGGCGATCGAGATACGCCTCGGCCGCGCGCGAGTACTTGTAGATCAGCAGGAATTCGCCGAGGCGATCCACGGCCAGGCCGGGCAGGCCGTCGCCCTCGCCGTGCACCAGCCGGCAGGCGCCCGCGATCTCGGGCGCCAGCGTGGCCTCGCGGTAGGCGACCGCCGCCTCCACGCGCCCGCGCAGGTCGTCGTCGCTCCACTCGAACGCCTCGTCCCGGCTCACGATGCGCGCGGCGATGGCTCCTTCGGGCTCCACGATGCCCCAGCCCAGCGGGCGGCCGTCCTCGTCGCACACCTGCACCAGATCGCCGGCTTCCTTGCCCTCGAGCGGGCGCAGCAGCGACTCGCGGAACACCCAGGGGTGACCCGCCGTCAGGCTCCTGGCCGCGCGGTGGGACACCTTCACACCCCGCCCCCGCACCATGGGACGCGGGCGCCCCCTTCGTCGCGGAGGTCCGGATCGGGCGCGGCCGGGGGGTTTGCCTGCCATGGCGGCGGACCATAGCCGAAAAGGCGGCGGCGCATCACGCCGCGGCGGTGGAGGGCTCCCCTAGGCCCCGATCCAGCCGCTCCTTCCAGCCTCGGCACGCTTTGCGCCGCCCCGGCCCCTCGCTACTCTGGGGCTGGCGCCGCGCCGGCGCCGGGCAGGGGTCCATGGCGAACGAACGGATTGGCGAGCTCCTCGTCCGCGAGAGCATCATCTCGGCGCAGCAGCTGCGCGACGCGCAGCAAGACACCCACCGCACCGGCAAGCGCCTGGCCTACAGCCTCGCCAAGCTCGGCATCCTGGGGGAGAAGGAGCTCACCGAGTTCCTCGCGCGGCAGTACGGCGTTCCGTCGATCAGCCTCAGCGAGTTCGAGATCGACCCCGAGGTCATCGAGCTCATCCCCAAGGAAGTCGCGGTCAAGCACACGGTGCTCCCCGTGCAGCGGGCCGGCAGCACGCTCATCGTGGCGATGAGCGACCCCTCCAACATCTACGCCATCGACGACCTCAAGTTCCTCACCGGGCTCAACATCGAGCCGGTGGTCACCACCGATGCCGCCATCGAGGAGGCGATCACCCGCTACTACGAGCAGCCCGAGCAGCTCGAGTCCTACGACGAGGTGATCGGCGACCTCGAGTTCGAGGACATCGACTTCGGCGACGACATCGACGACGACTTCAGCGTGCTCGACTCGCAGGCCGAGGCCGAGCAGGCCCCGGTGGTCAAGCTCTGCAACCTCATCCTGCTCAACGCGATCAACAAGGGCGCCTCCGACATCCACATCGAGCCCTACGAGAAGCAGTACCGGGTGCGCTACCGCATCGACGGGGTGCTGCACCAGGAGATGGCGCCGCCGCTCAAGCTGCGCAACGCGATCACCAGCCGCATGAAGATCATGGCGACGCTCGACATCGCCGAGCGTCGCCTGCCGCAGGACGGTCGCATCAAGCTGCGCATCGGCAAGAACCGGGAGATGGACTTCCGCGTCTCCACCCTGCCCACGCTCTACGGCGAGAAGATCGTCATGCGCCTGCTCGATCGCGACAAGCTCGAGCTCGACATGACCAAGCTGGGCTTCGAGGCCGAGCCCCTCAAGGACTTCAAGGACAACATCCACCGCCCCTACGGCATGTGCCTGGTCACCGGCCCCACCGGCTCGGGCAAGACCACCACCCTGTACTCGGCGCTGTCGGAGCTCAACGCCGAGGAGGTCAACATCTCCACCGCCGAGGATCCGGTCGAGTACAACCTGGCCGGGATCAACCAGGTGCAGATGCACGAGGACATCGGCCTGAACTTCGCCACCGCGCTGCGCTCGTTCCTGCGCCAGGACCCCGACATCATCATGGTCGGCGAGATCCGCGACTTCGAGACGGCCGAGATCGCGGTCAAGGCGGCCCTCACCGGCCACTTGGTGCTCTCCACCCTGCACACCAACGACGCGCCCTCCACCATCAACCGCATGCTCAACATGGGCGTGGAGCCGTTCCTGGTGACGGCCTCGGTCAACATGATCGTCGCCCAGCGCCTCGCCCGCCGCATCTGCCGCGACTGCGTGGCCGACGACGAGGAGGTGGTGGAGCAGGCCCTCGTCGACGGGGGCATGGGCGCCAAGGAGGCCAAGGCCTGCCGACCCAAGCGGGGACGGGGCTGCAAGACCTGCGCGAGCACGGGCTACCGCGGGCGCGTGGCGCTCTACGAGGTGATGGTGATGAGCGATCCCATCAAGGACCTCGTGCTGCAGGGAGCCTCCACCGCCGAGCTCAAGGCCGAGGCCATCCGCCTGGGCATGACCACCCTGCGCCGCAGCGGGCTCAACAAGATCAACGAAGGCGTGACCACCCTCGAGGAGGTCCTGCGGGTCACGGCCTCGGACTGAGGAGCCTCTCCTCTGCGCCGGGCGACCCCGACCCGAGCCGCTCGCAGCGACGGCTCATGGTGGGCCGGTTCCTCCGAGCGCCGATCATTCGCGGCGGGCCGGGCATTGTTGGTATCCTACGACCGCTGCGCGTGCGGCCCGTGCGATGTCGATCAACCTCCACCAGCTCCTCAAGGCGATGGTCGACTCCGGGGCGACCGACCTGCACATCACCACCGGCTGCGCGCCCCTGCTGCGCATCGACGGCGACCTGGTGCCGCTCAAGGCGAGCAAGCTGACCCCGGTCGAGTCACGCAACCTGTGCTACTCGGTGCTGTCGGACAAGCAGAAGCAGCGCTTCGAGGAGAACCTCGAGCTCGACTTCTCGTTCGGGGTCAAGGGGCTGGCCCGCTTCCGCGGCAACATGTTCGTGCAGCGCGGGGCCACCTGCGCCGCCTTCCGCCTGATCCCCTACGAGATCCCGCCGCTGGACACGCTCGGGCTGCCGCCGGTGGTCAAGCGCCTCACCGATCTGCCGCGGGGCCTCATCCTGGTCACCGGTCCCACCGGCTCGGGCAAGAGCACCACGCTCGCCTCGATGATCAGCCTCATCAACCACTCGAAGCGGGGTCACATCATGACCATCGAGGACCCCATCGAGTACCTGCACACCCACGCCACCTGCATCGTCAACCAGCGCGAGGTGGGGCAGGACACCAAGAGCTTCAAGAACGCGCTCAAGTACGTGCTGCGGCAGGACCCCGACGTGGTGCTGCTGGGCGAGATGCGCGACATGGAGACGATGGAGGCCGCGCTCACCCTGGCGGAGACCGGCCACCTCACCCTGGGCACCCTGCACACCAACTCGGCGGTGCAGACGATCAACCGCGTGATCGACATGTTCCCCATGGCCCAGCAGTCGCAGGTGCGCACGCAGCTCGGCTTCGTGCTCGAGGCCGTGCTGTGCCAGTCGCTGCTGCCCAAGGTCGGCGGGGGCCGGGCGCTCGCGGTGGAGGTGATGGTGCCCAACGACGCCATCCGGGCGCTGATCCGCGACGGCAAGCTCCACCAGATCTACTCGCAGATGCAGCTGGGGCAGGGCATCCACGAGATGCAGACCTTCAATCAGTCGCTGGCCGACCTGGTCCAGCGCAACCTCGTGTCGCCCGAGGTCGCCCTCAAGCGCTCCAGCGACAAGGAGGAGCTGCGGGGCATGCTCGAGCGCGGGCAGGGCCTGGGCCAGGTCCGCCGCCGCGTGTAGCCCCCGCGCCCGAGAGAGGATCACAGCATGCCGACGTTCATCTGGGAGGCGAGGACCAAGGCCGGCGAGGTGCGCAGCGGCACCTTCAACGCCGACTCCGAGGACGCGGTCACCGATCGCCTGCGCGCGCAGGGGCTGACGATCACCAAGGTCAAGCGCAAGCCCATGGAGCTGTCGCTGCCCTCGCTGGGCAGCGGCGTGGGGCTCAAGGACATGGTGGTCTTCACCCGGACCTTCTCCACCATGATCGACGCGGGCCTGCCCATCGTCTCGGGGCTGGAGATGCTCTCCAACCAGGCCGAGAACCCGCGCTTCGGGCGGATCCTGGCCGGCGTGAAGTCCGAGGTGGAGTCGGGCAAGTCGCTGTCCGAGGGCATGGCCAGCCACCCCCGGGTGTTCGACGACCTGTTCCGCAACCTGGTCGCCGCCGGTGAGGCGGGCGGCATCCTCGACGTCATCTTCCGCCGCCTGGCCGTGTACCTCGAGAAGGCGGCCAAGCTGCGTCGGCAGGTCCGCGGCGCCCTGGTCTATCCCTCGGTGATCATGGGGGTGGGCGCCCTGGTGGTCTTCATCATGATGACCAAGGTGCTGCCGGTCTTCGAGAAGATGTTCGTCGACCTGGGCGCCGGCTCGCTGCCCGCCCCCACCCGCATGGTGCTCGCCATCAGCCACGCGATCACCGACAACATCATCGTCTTCACCCTGGTGGTGACGGCGATCGTCGTGGGCTTCGTCGCGATCATGCGCACCGACAAGGGGCGCTACGCCTTCGACACGGTGATCCTGCGCTTCCCGGTGATCGGCCCGGTGATGCGCAAGATCGCAGTGGCCCGCTTCACCCGCACCCTGGGCACCCTGCTCAGCTCGGGCGTGCCCATCCTCGACGCGCTCGACATCGTGGCCAAGTCGGCCGGCAACAAGGTGGTGGCGCGGGCCATCCTCTACGCCCGCGCCAAGATCTCCGAGGGCAAGGACATCGCCTCGCCGCTGCTCGAGACCGGCGTGTTCCCGCCGATGGTCGTGCAGATGATCGGCGTGGGCGAGCAGACCGGCGCGATGGACGACATGCTCCAGAAGATCGCCGACTTCTACGAGGAAGAGGTCGACGCGGGGGTCTCGGCGATGACGGCCCTGCTCGAGCCGCTGATGCTGGTGCTGCTCGGCGGCGTGGTCGGTGGCCTGCTCATCGCGATGTACCTGCCGATCTTCGAGGTCGCGGGGAACATCAAGTAGCCGTGGCTCCACACCGCTCGGGCCTCCCGCTCTCCTCGCAGTCCCTCGCCGACGCCGCGCGCCCGCTCACGCGCCGCACGGCCTCCCTGCGCGCCGATCCCCGCCGCCGCCGGATCGGCGTGTTCATGCTGGTGCGCCTGGTGGTGCTGTCGCTGTTCACGGTGGTCGCCGGCTTCCTCGCCTGGCAGTACGACCGCAGCTTCAGCTCGCTCTACCACGGCTTCGTGTGGGGCACCCTGGTGGTGGGCTACGCCCTCACCATCGTGTTCGCCCGCATGCTGCCGCGGGTCCGCGACCTCGAGCGCTTCGCCTGGCTGCAGACCTCGGCCGACATCGTGCTCGCGGCGGTGGTCGTGCAGGTGAGCGGCGGCACCGACTCGGGCTTCGTGTCGCTCTACCTCATCGCCGTGCTCGGGGCCGCCACCATGGGCGGCGGTCGCCAGACCTGGGCCGCGGCGGGGGCCTGCGCGCTGATCTACGGGAGCACCAGCCTGCTCGAGGCCCTGGGGGTGATCGAGGCCACCTCGCTGGGCGCCCCCGTGCCCGAGCTGCCGCTGGGCGAGCGCGTGGCGGTGGTCACCCGCACCCTCGCCGGCCTGCTTGGCGTGACGGTGCTGTCGTTCTTCCTCAACCGCCAGCTCGCCAGCTCCAACCTGCAGGTGGGCGACCTGCGGGCGATGAACGAGAACATCCTGCGCTCGCTCAGCTCGGGGCTGGTCGGCGTCGACAACGAGGGGCGCATCATCTACTTCAACCCGGCCGCCCGCACGATCCTCGGGCTGCGCGACCAGGACCTGCACCGCCCGCTCGAGGAGCTGCTGCCCGGGGTGGACGAGCTGCTGCGCCCGCTGAGCACGGTGCTGCAGCTCGACGCCGGCCGCCGAGGGCCGGAGCCCAGCGAGCTGCGGGTGTCCACCCGGCACGGCTCGCGGGTGCTGCGGCTGGCCTGCTCGCGCCTGCGCGACGGCCAGGGCCGCCGCCTGGGCCAGCTCGTGGAGCTGCAGGACGTCACGCGGGTGCACGAGCTCTCCGAGCAGGTGCGCCGCAGTGAGCGGCTGGCCGCGGTCGGCGGGCTCGCGGCCTCGGTCGCGCACGAGATCCGCAACCCGCTGGCCGCCATCAGCGGCAGCGCCGAGCTGCTGGGCTCCGACGGGCGCGACGACGAGGACGCCCGCCTGCTGTCGATCATCGTGCGCGAGAGCTCGCGGCTGAGCACGCTGGTGACCGACATGCTGGCCTTCACCCGGCCGCGGCCCCCCCAGCGCGCCCGGGTGTCGATGGCCCGCGTGGCCGAGGAGACCCTCGAGCACTTCCGGGCCGACCCGGCCAACGGCGCGCTCGAGACCCACTGCCGCGCCGACGCCGAGCTGCCCGAGGTGGAGGTGGATCCGGGGCAGATCCGTCAGGTGCTGTGGAACCTGCTGCGCAACGCGGCCGAGGCCACGGGGAGCAGCGGCCGGGTGGAGCTCGCCGTGCGGGCCCTGGGCGGCGGCGAGCCCGAGGTCGAGCTGGCGGTGTCCGACGACGGCCCCGGGATTTCGCCCGACCGCCTCGACCAGATCTTCGACCCCTTCTTCACCACCAAGGAGCGGGGCACCGGCTTCGGCCTGGCCATCGTGCACCGCATCGTACAGGACAACGGCGGCTCGATCGAGCTGAGCTCGACCGAGGACGTGGGCACCACCTTCCGCGTGCGCTTCCCCGCCCTGCCCCCCGCCGCAGCCGAGCCCGCGCCTACAGCAGCTTCTTCTTGAAGCGCAGCGAGGCGAGGATCACCACCACCAGCAGCAGCAGGCACAGCCACTCGAACTCCCCCACCACGTCGGACCACCCGCCGTTGCGCAGGGTGATGCGCCGGACGATGCGCAGGAAGTGGGTGAGCGGCAGGCCCTGCGCCAGGATCTGCGCGGGGCGGGGCATGCCCTCGAAGGGGAACATGAAGCCCGACAGCAGGATGTTGGGCAGCAGGAAGAAGAAGGACATCTGCATGGCCTGCTGCTGGGTCTTGGCCACGGTGGAGAACACCAGGCCGATCCCCAGGCTCACCGCGATGAACACGGCCGACAGCAGGTACAGCAGGGCGAGCGAGCCCTCGAGCGGCACGTCGAAGGCGTAGCGCCCCACCAGCAGGATCAGGGTCATCTGGATGTAGCCGATGAACACGTAGGGGATGATCTTGCCGAGCACGATCTCCACCGGCCGCACAGGCGAGACGATCAGCGCCTCGAGGGTGCCGCGCTCCCGCTCGCGGGCCACCGCCATCGCCGTCAGCATCACCATGGTCATCGTGAGGATCACGCCCACGAGCCCCGGCACGATGTAGACCGCCGTGCGCAGCTCGGGGTTGTACCAGGTGGCCACCTCCACCGAGAGCAGCCGCGGCGGCGCCGTGCCCTGGGCCGCGAGCTGCTCCACCATGATCTGCTGCGAGTAGCCCGTCACCAGCGAGACCGCGGTGTTGGTGGCGCTGCCCACCGTCTGGGGATCGGAGCCGTCCACCACCAGCTGCACCGTGGTCCCGCGCCCCAGGGTGATCGCGCTGTCGAGCCCCGCCGGCAGCACCAGGCCCACCCGCGCGGTGCCGTTGCGCAGCGCCTTGCGGATCTCCTCGTAGCTGCGCACCCGGCCCACCTCGTCGTAGTAGCCGGTGACCACCATGCGCCGCACCAGGTCGCGCGAGGCCGAGGAGCGGTCCTGGTCGAAGACCACCATCGGCATGTGCCGCACGTCGTTGTTGATGGCGTAGCCGAACAGCAGCAGCTGGATCACCGGCAGCATCGCCATCATGGCGAGGGTGAGGCGGTCCCGCATGAGCTGACGCAGCTCCTTGCCCGCGATTGCGATCATGCGGCTCATCGCTCGTCCTCCCGCACCATCGAGACGAAGGCGTCCTCCACCGTGGGCCGCACGGCGCGGATCGACTCCACGGCCAGGCCCGCCGCGCCCAGGCGCTCGCTCACCAGCGGCACCGCATCCACGCCGCCGCGGGTGGCCACCCGCAGCACGCGGCCGTAGTGGGCGCACTCGTCGACCTCGGGCAGCGCCACCAGGGCCGCGGTCGCCCCGCGCACGTCGTCGACCAGCACCTCGGCCAGCGACAGGCCCCGGCTGGCCACGATCTCGTCGGGAGCCCCCACCTGCAGCACCCGCCCGCGGAAGATGAAGGCCAGCCGGTGGCAGCGCTCGGCCTCGTCCATGTAGTGGGTGGTGACCAGCACGGTGGTGCCCTCGGCCGAGATCGCGTGGATCCGCTCCCAGAACTCGCGCCGGCTCACCGGGTCGACGCCGGCGGTGGGCTCGTCGAGGAACAACAGCGGCGGCTCGTGGATGGTGGAGCAGGCCAGGGCCAGGCGCTGCTTCCAGCCGCCCGAGAGCGTGCCCGCGATCTGGCGGTGGCGATCGCCCAGACCGGTGCGCTCGATGACCTCCATCACCCGGGCCTTGCGGCGCCGCGAGGGCACGCCGTAGATCGACGCGTAGAAGCCGAGGTTCTCGCGCACGGTGAGGTCCTCGTAGAGGCTGAAGCGCTGGGTCATGTAGCCGATCCGCGCCTTGACCTTCTCGGGGTACCGCGCCACGTCGAGGCCCACCACCGTCGCGGTGCCCCCGCTGGGATCGAGCAGCCCGCAGAGCATGCGGATGGTGGTGGACTTGCCGGCGCCGTTGGGGCCCAGCACCCCGAAGACCTCGCCCGCCTCCACGCGCAGCGAGACGTCGTGCACCGCCACCAGCTCCCCGAAGCGCCGCGACAGGTGCTCGGCGATCACCACCGGCTCAGTCATCGAGGGGCACCGCGTCGAAGGTGACGAACGCAGGCAGGCCGGCGCGCAGCCGCTGCTCGGGATCCTTGGCCCGCACCCGCACCCGGATCACCAGGTTGGGGCGCTCCCGCTCGCTGAACAGGAACTTGGGGGTGAACTCGGTGCGCCGGCCGATCGTCTCCACCGCGCCCTCGAAGGGGGACTCGGAGGCATCGATGCGGATCACGGCGGGCGCCCCCAGGGTGACCTCGCCCAGCCGCGCCTCGGGGACGAACACGTCCACGTAGGGGCGGGCCAGGTCGGCCATGGTGACGATCGGGGTGCCGATCCCGACGAACTCGCCCTCCTCGCGGTGGACCTCGAGCACGTGCCCCTCGTGCTCGGAGTGCAGCACGTGCCGGGCGATGCGGGCGTCGGCGGCCTTGACCGCGGCCTCGGCCGCCTCGGCCTGGGCCTCGGCCACCTCGATCTCCTCCTCGCGCGCCCCGTGACGAGCGCGGGCCAGCGACTGCTCGATCTCCTGGCGCTTGGCGGTGGCGGCCGTCTTGGCCGAGGTGGCCGCGTCGAGATCGGCGTCACGCCCGATCCCCTTGTCGGTCAGCCCCTGCTCGCGCACGAAGGTGCGATCGGCCAGCTCCTCGGCCGAGCGCGCCGCCTTGAGCGAGGCCCGGAGCTGCTTGATGTCCTCGGGGCGCGAGCCGGCCTCGATGAGCGCGAGCTGCTTGCGGACCGCCTTGGCCTGCGCGGCCTGGCCGTCGCGACCGAGGCGCTCGAGGGTGTCGTCGAGGCGCCCGATCACGTCGCCCTTGGCCAGCAGCATGCCCTCCTCGACGGCGAGCTGGTGCATGCGGCCGGGCACCTCGAAGGCGAGGGTGCGCTCCTCGTACTCCACGATCCCCTGGAAGCCCGGCAGCGACTCGACCTCGGAGCTCTCACACGCGAGCAAGCCGGCCGGCGCCAGCCCGAGCCCCAGGCCCCAGGCCAGCGACCTCACCATCCATGATCTCCTGCCCTCGTGCATCGATCGTGAGCCCTCCTCGTGAGCCTCGCTCGACGTGGACCATACACCGCACGCCCGGCCGCGGTGCCCCGCCCCGCCTGGGGGCCTCACAGCCCGGCGACCACCACCTTGGCCAGCGCCACCGCCAGCGTGCGGCGGACGTCACGGGTCTGTTCCATCCACTTGGCCTCCGACTCCTTGGAGGCCGCGATGACCTTCTTCATGTCGCCGGAGGTCATCGCCGCCATGTCCGGCTTGGGCGCTGGCCCGCCCTTGTAGGCGCGCAGGTTGAAGATCATGTTGCCCACCAGCACCGTCACCGAGCCATCGTGGGTCTTCACCCGCGCGGCGTCCCCCACGCCCGGCACGTCCTCGTAGTGGTAGCCCTCGTCGGGGGTCATCCCGGTGATCATCCCACCCACCTGATCGGCGACGGCCTCCTTGGGCTTGGTGTCGAGCTTGCCCCGGTCCTTGGCGATCTCCTCGACCTTGGCCATCTCGGCCGCGATCTCCTCGGGGGTCTTGTCCTTGGTGGAGTTGTCGAACCAGGTCCGTGCCTCCTGCGGGGTCTTCTTCACCCAGATCGACATGATCGAGGCGTCGGCCTGCAGCTCGCCGCCCTCCCAGGAGTAGATGCAGCCCATGATCCTCTTCTGCTCGAGCTCGGCCGCCGGGACCTCGAGCACCTTGGCCACCATCTCGGGGGTGAGCATCTCGCAGCCCTTCTTGCGCTGGTCGGCGAGGAAGGTGGCGACCTGCGCGTCGACGTCGACGTCGACGCCCCCGGCCCCGCCCCCGGCGGCGTCCTTGCCCCCCTCGGCGACCTCGCCCTCGGCCTCGCCTCCGGCGGCCCCACCCTCGCCCGCCGCGGCCGCCTTGGCCCCGTCGGCGGCCGCCTGGCCCCCGTCCTTGGCCTCGCCCCCGCCCTCTCCTCCCTTGTCGCAGCCGGGGGAGGAGGCGGCTAGACCCACACAGAGGATCCAGGCACCGAACGGACGAGCTCGCTTCGAGACGCGCATGATGAGCAAGGAGGATACCCCTGCCCCGCCCCCGGGCCCAAGCGCGCCCGCGCGCGCGATCAGAAGGTGATGACCGGGCCCACGTTGACGTCGATGAGCAAGCTGCCGACGTCGGGGAACCACCCGCCCACGTTGGCCTCGCCGTAGACCGCGAAGTACTTGTGGAGCTGGTAGTGGAAGCCGAACAGCACGCCGGCGAAGCCAGGGCCGATCCGCACCGTGTCGATGCGCAGCTCGTTGGCGGGCGAGCTGGCCTGCACCTGCAGGGCCAGGTTCTGATCGGCCATGCCCTCGGTGCTGTTCATGCAGCCGTTGTTGTAGGGCCACACCGGGGTGCACTGATCGATCGGCACCTGGTTGTTGGCGTCGGCCGGCCCCGACAGCGCGGTCTCGGCCCGGTCGGGCACGCTGTTGCCGTTGCGGTCGTTGGAGAAGCCCATGTTGACGCGCAGCCGGGCGTTGCCGTAGCCGCCGAAGGCACCCACCACGCCCTGGAACTTGCCCCCGCGCTTGCCCACCAGCGCCTTGAGCTTGAGCCCCGCGGCCCAGGTGAAGGGCGGCTTGCGCTGGAAGCCGGGCGGGTTGGGCGAGCGCACCTCCTGGATGTAGGAGGTCTGCGTGGCCAGGGTGGGGTTCTCGGTGAAGACCTTGGAGCCGGTCACCACCTGCAGGCGCGCGAAGCCGGAGACCACCAGGGCCAGGGCCCGGGTCTCGCCCAGATCGCGATCGAGCACGCGCACGCCGACCTCGGGCGCGATGTGGAAGGGCGCGCTGGCGAAGCCGGTGGTCACCGGGTGGTGCTGCCCGCACTGGTCGGGGTTATAGGCGGCGATCAGCGGATCCGCGTCCCCGTTGGGCAGGAACGAGGGGTCGAGCATCGCGATGTGCTGGGCGAACTCGGCCGGGTTGGAGGCGACGGCCTGGGTGCCGGAGAACCAGCGCTCGATGGCGCAGGCCTGCTCGGCCGGGCCGTACAGCGCCCCGAAGGTGCCCGGGGTGAACTGCTGGTAGGTCAGCTCGGCGCTGCCGTGGGCCACGCCGAAGCCGGTGCCCACGCCCAGGTTGATGAAGCCGCGGGGCCAGGGGTGCGTGCCGCCCTTGCCCCCGCCTCCACCGCCGCCACCTTCACCGCCGCCACCTTCGCCGCCGCCACCTTCGCCGCCACCCTCACCCCCGCCCCCGCCGGCGCCCAGCTCGAGCACCAGGGGCTTCTCCTTGTCGCCGAGGTTGGCGAGCTGCTGCTGCTGGCCGTTGTAGACGTAGAAGAAGTACTCGATGCCGGCGTCGCCGTGCTCGGCGGCGGGGATGGTCACCGTGCCCAGGTTGCCGAACAGATCCATGTACACGGCGTTGAAGGAGTCCTCGGTCCCCTTCTTGCGCCAGTACACGACCATGGTGACCCCCTCGTCGAGCGGCACCGAGGACAGGGCATCGAGGGTGATGTCCTGGCCGGCCGCGGCCGCGGGCGGGGTGTGGGCCATGGGCCCGGTGTTGGGCTTGGGCACGCTGGCCCGCGCCTCGTCGAGCAGGGCCTGCAGCTCCTCCGAGCGCAGCTCGATGGGCAGCGCCGAGTAGTAGTCGGCGCGCACCGCCTCTTGGAAGGCCGCGACCGTGCGCGAGCGGTCCCCGTCGATCGAGAAGATGATGCCGCCGCGCAGCACGTGCAGGGGCGCCAGCGCGGGGTCGGCCGCCATGCCGGCCCCTTGCGCGCGAGCGATGGCCGCGTCGAGGGTGGCCAGGGCCGCGTCGAGCTCGAGCTCGTTGAACTGGTTCTTCGCCTGCTGGAGCGCCGTCCGCATGTCCTCACGGGGACCCGCGGCCGCGACCGCGTGGACCGAGAGCACGCCCAAGGCGACGGCGAGGGCCGCAGCCCGGCTCGCGTTGCGGAGACCCCTTCGTCGGTGACGATGCATGGTGATGGCTCCTCGGGGACGTCACCCCGAGCATAACGGCGATTGCTAGGGTGAACCGGAGCTCGTCTTGCAGTCGGCGTTGGAGACGTTGAACTCCACGCGACGGTTGCGCGCGCGGCCGTCGTTGGTGCGGTTGGAGTCGATCGGGCGCTCCTCGCCGAAGCCGACGGCCTCGAGCCGCGAGGACTTGACTCCCTTGCCCACGAGGTAGTCGCGCACGGCATCGGCGCGACGCTGCGAGAGCTTCTTGTTGTAGCTGTCCTTGCCCTTGGAGTCGGTGTGGCCCTCCACGCGGAAGTTCAGCTCCTCGGGCACCGAGTTGATCACGGTGGCGACGTCGTTGAGCAGCTCGAAGCTCTTCGGGTCGATGTCGCTCTTGTTGAACTTGAAGAAGACCTTCTCGCTGATCTTGACCGAGCAGCCGTCGAACTGCGCCTTGAGATCGGGGCAGCCGTCGTCGTCCTGATCGCCGTCGTAGTCCTCCGGCTGATCGGGGCACTTGTCCTTGCCCGAGCACTGGTCCTTGTAGATCTCCTCCTGGCCCTGGGCCACGACCCACGGATCGCAGATCTTGTCCTTGTCGTTGTCCGCGTCGGGACAGCCGTCGTCGTCCTGGAAGTTGTCGACGTCCTCGGGCACGTTCTTGCACTGGTCGGGATCGTCGAGGATGCCGTCGCCGTCGTTGTCCGGGTCGGGGCAGCCGTCCTCGTCCTCGAAGCCGTCGACGTCCTCGGGCTCGTTGCGGCAGTCGAGGTCGCCCTTGCGATCGTTGTTGACCCACTGGCCGTCCACGAACTGCGCGGCGTCGAGCACATCGTCGCCGTCGTTGTCCGGGTCGGGACAGCCGTTGTCGTCCTCGAAGCTGTCGAAGTCCTCGGGCTCGTCGGGGCAGCCGTCCACCTCGTCGTCGTAGCCGTCGCCGTCGCGGTCACCGATGGTGGCCACCGGCTTGTCGCGGCAGCGGTCGGGGCTGGTGAGGTCCCGCGCCCGCCCGGTGTAGTAGGCCGCCTTCTCGGCGTACTGCTTGCCCCGGTAGTACTCGCCGATGGCGAGCGCATCCTGGGCGAACTTGATGTTGGCCTCGGCGATGGCCGTCTCCTTGGGCGCGCAGTTGAGCGACTTGGAGCCGTCCCGGATCGCACGCTGGAGCAGGGTCTGGGTGCCCTCCACCTCACCGAGCACCTTCTGACCGATGCAGGCCGGCGTGAGCACGGCCGCCATCACCAGCACCAGGGTGCCACGCTCGCGAGCCTTCACCGGCCACCTCCGACGCTGCCGCCCACCTTCACCTTGCCCTTGGCCTTGCCGCCTCCGGCCTTGCCGCTGGCCGCGGCATCGCCCTCGGCCCCGGCGTCGCCCCCAGCATCGCCACCACCGGCACCGGCACCGTTGGCCTCGCCCTCGGTCGTGGCTCCGAAGCTCTCCTTCATCTGGCCCGACTCGCGGCGCTCGGCCTTGGCCTTGGCCTCCTCGGCGAGCTGCTTGGCGCGGGTGCCGTAGTCGAACGAGCGCTCGTACTCGCTGTAGGCCATGAGCACCTTGGCCTGCTCCAGGTACTCGACCGCCCCCCAGTACTCGTAGGGGGCATACTTCTCGGCCTCGACCGCCTTGGCATCGGCCACGGCCCGGCTGGCGTCCTTGGCGACCTTCTTGAGGTAGCCGAACGGGCCGCAGCCAACCCCCAGCGCCAGAGCGGCGACCGACAAGAGCTGCAGCGGGCGACGGAAGGACTTGGACACCGGGAGCTCCGTAGTGGTGAAGGGAAACGCCAGGCTCGGGAGGATTCGCGGGGTGGCGGCGGACCGCCTAGTGGCCGAGCATCCTTGGCGAATTTCGGGCCGGACGATAGCAGGGGCGCGCCTTGCGGGTCAACATCGCGACCCAGGGGGCCAAATGGCGCGTGCCTCGTGGCGCGACGATGACGCCCTTTGGGCGCCACTTCTGCGTTGATTGCGCCATGGAGGGGCGCGGATGCTGGGGCTACGCTCCCCCCGAGGTGCTCGATCCCGTCGCGACTCGCTGCGCAGCGGCGCTGATGGCCCTGGTGACGGTCCCGGGGTGCACCCGCGTCACGGACCGCTCCCGCTTCGAGGGGCCGAGCGAGGAGCTGGAGATCCTCGCCACCACCCCGCAGCCGGGCGAGACCGGCGTCGATCCCGGGATCCGCATCGACCTGTGCATGTCGGGGCGGATCGATCCCCGCTCGCTCGACGAGGTGGACGCCACGCTCAGCTCGGGCAACGCCATCATGGACTCGGAGCTGTCGGTGCAGTTCGTACCGTGGCTCGAGCCGGGCAAGGACGAGCCGCCCCTGGACACCCGGGGCCCCTGGTGCGACGGCAGCATCCTCTCGATCCAGCCGCAGGCCGAGCTGACCCCGGGCGCCCAGTTCCGCCTGCGCATGCGACCGAGCGCGGTCGGCTGGGCCGGCGAGTCGCTGTCCACCGAGGGGCCGCAGTGGCTGACCAGCGAGGGGGCCGACGAGCCGCGCTACGTCCTCGAGCTCACCGTCGATCCCACGCCCTCCGAGGAGCCCCCGCCGCTCCCCGGCGAGGGGGACCCGCCGCCGCCGGCCCCCACCCTTCGCGATCTGTTCGAGGCGGGCGGTCCCTTCGACCCGGCGCGCGCCCAGTGTAGCTGCCACCTCGACCCCGACGATCCCGCTTCGGAGCTGCTCGACCTGAGCGAGCCGACCCGCGCCTACCACGACCTGCTGGGCTCGGCGCGCCTGCGAGACACCGGCTTCCCCATGGTCGCCCCCCGCGACTCCTCGCAGAGCTTCCTGCTGCACAAGCTGCTGCGCGAGGACGACGGCGACGCCCTCTTCGGGGTGCTCGGCGATCCCATGCCGCCCGAGGCCCCGCTGCCCTACGCCGATCAGCTCGTGATCATCCAGTGGATCGAGAGCGGCGCCGCACCCTGAGCGAGGCCACGCGGGCCTACTCCATCCCGCGCTCCATCTTGCGGACCTGGGCCACCATGGCCTCGAGCCGCTCCACCCGCTCCTTCGCGCGCGCGCGCACCTTCTGGAAGTCCACGTCGTCGAGGCCGGCCGCGGCCGCCTCGTCGTACTTGGCCAGCGCCTCCTTGGTGCGCAGCAGGCAGGTCGCCACCTGGTCGCCCGAGAGCGCCGCGGCGTCTTGGCCCTCGGCGTAGTGCAGCTTGCACGGCCCGCGCTCGGCGTCGCCCTCGATCTGCATGCCTTCCATGTAGAGGTCGTTCTTGTTGGGCCCCTTGGCACAGCCAGCGGCGGCGAGGGCCACGAGCACCAGGGGCAGGAAGGAGCGGTGGCGATGACGACGGGGCATGGCGGCGAGCCCAGTATGCACCCCGGCGGAGCGCGCCGCGAGCCGAGGGTCACGCGAGCCGGGCCGCGCCCTCAAAACTGGATCATCCCGTCGAGCTCGCGGGGGGGCGGCAGCTCCGTGCGACCGATCATCTGCAGCACGTCGCGCTCGATGCCGCGAGCCATCGACGAGATCGGCACGTCGTTGGCCAGCCCCTCGAAGGGGTTCTCGCTCCACTCGCCGATCTGATCGGTGGTGAGGAACACCCAGCTCACCAGCGCCGAGAACGGCACCGCGAGCCAGGCCAGCCCCTCGCCCAGCGCGGCGAACTCCTCGAGCATCCCAAAGGGCACCAGGGCGGCGAAGGTCCACGCGAAGAAGGTGTTGACGGTCGCGTACTGCCGGGGGAACGGGAAGCTCTTGATCCGCTCCGCCTTGCCCTGCTGGGCCATCAGCTCGTGCAGCAGCTTCTGCAGCTCCATGTGGGCGAAGCCGTCGAGCAGGCCGCGGGCGCGGAGCTGGCCGAGGTGGCGACTCTGGTTGGCCAGCAGGTGCGCGGCGGGGTTGAGCTGGGCCATCACCGCGCGGACCTCCTCGCCCGGCAGCGAGCGCTCGAGCTGCTGCGCGAGATCCTCGCGATACTCGGGCGGTCCGCTGCGCAGTCGGATGGTGTCGTAGGGCTCGCCCTGGTGCTCCCAGCTCTTGATCTGCCGCAGCTGGTGGCGCAGCGCATCCATCCACGCCACGTGGCGCAGCACCAGGGTCTCGCGCTCGCCCTGGAGCCCTTGCGGATCGCAGGGTGCTGGCGCATGCAGGTCGGTGACCAGGTCGCGTGCGCTGAAGGCCCACGAGCGGCTGGCGTTGACGATGGCGCCCCAGATCTTGCGAGCCTCCCACAGCCGGCCGTACGACGCGTTGTTCTTGAAGCCCAGGTAGAACGCCACCGCCACGCCCACCAACGACATGGGCAGCCACGGCAGCGCCAGCCAGTGCAGGCCGACCTGGTCGTACAGCGCGGTGGCCAGCGCGGCCCAGAGCATCGGCAGCAGGAGGTTGCGACGAGACCAGTGGAGGGTCTGGGCGAGGCGATAGCGGCGTCCGGTGTGCATGCGGGCAGGCTCCGCGGGGGAGTATCTCCCGAACCGAGCCGAGGCCTCGGCCCGCCGGGGGCCGCGACTACGGCGATGCGCGCGAGGGTCGGCGAACGAGGGTCGGCGCGCGAAGACCAGCGAGGGACAGTGAACGAGGGTCAGCGCGCGCGAGGGTCAGGGCCGGTCGCTCGCTGCCGCGGCACGCTCGCTCGCTCGCCGGGCTCCCTCCACGTCGCCTTCGCTCTCGAGCACCTGCGCCAGGCGTCGCCAGCCGTCGGCCCGCCACGGACGCAGCGAGACCGCCCGCTCGGCCACCGCCCGGGCCTCGGCGCGGGTGGCCGGGTCGCGGCTGAGGTAGAGAGCGAGGTTGGTCAGCGCGGCCGGGCGCCCCGGCTCGAGCTCCAGCGCGGCGCGGGTGAGCGCGATCGCCTTCGCGGGATGCCCCATCCCGTCGGCGAGCGCGGCCAGGGCCACGATGGCGCTCACGTGCCGCTCGTCGACCCGCGCCAGCACCAGCTCGAGGGTCGCGGCGGCCAGCGGCAACGCTCCGTCGTCGCGAGCACGCACGCGGGCCCACCCCGACAGCGCCCCCGCGAGGCGCTGGCGATCCTCGTGCGCGGGCAGGCGCACCAGCCAGTGCTCCACCTCCTCGGGCGGGGTGCGAGCGGGCGGCAGCCGCTCGAGCATCGACGGCGGACCCCCGATGCCCAGCGGCACCCACCCCGCCTGGGGCCGCCACTGCACCGCGCCGAACAGGCCAGTGCGCGGGCTCTCCAGCGCCACCGGACCGCGATGCGCCGCGATCGCGGCCTCGATGCGCTCCGCCTCGCCGTGCCCGCGGTGCGCCGCCTCCCAGATCGCAGCCCGCCGGGGATCGGCTGCGGCCGCCTCGGGGGTGGGGCGATACAGGTGCTGGGCCGGCACCGAGATGACGTCGGGACGCGCTCCCTCGAGCATGGAGGCGCTCAGGGTGCCCGCGGCCAGGTCGTCGCTCTGGGTGAGCAGCAGCGTGCCCGGCGGGAGCTGGGCCAGCGCGCCGCGGGTCCAGGCGTGGGGGGCCCACGAGCGGGTCACCGCCACGTCGGGCAGGCCGACCAGCGCGGGCGGCAGCACCAGCACCGCCGACAGCAGCGGCAGCACGGCCCACCGCATCCGCCGTCGCCCTCGCATCCAGCGGCGGGCCACCTCGCCCACCACCAGCGCCGCGAGCGGAGCCAGCACCAGCCCGGTCTGGCGATCCTCGCCGCCCATCGGGTTGATCCCGATCGCATAGAAGGCCTCCACCCCGAACAGCCACGCCATCGCCAGCGCCACGCGGCGGGTCGACGATCCCTCGTCGTCGGGGTCGAGCTCGTCCGAGGGCCCGCGACGCCACAGCAGCACCAGGCCCACGCCCGCCACCACCATCCCCGGCGCCCCGAGGTCCTCGGCGAGCCGCTCCACGAAGGCCCCCGCCTCCAGCCACCACAGCGACGCGGAGGCGGGCAGGATCTGGTCGGCATAGGCCTCGCGGATCGATCGAGCCGCCAGGTGATCGACCCAGGCCGCGAGCGTGTCGGGGTCTCCCCAGTCGACCTCGGGCGCCCCCACCGAGGCCAGCGGCAGCGCGAGGATCACCAGGCTTGCCATCGCGGCCACCGGAGGTGCCCAGCGGGCCCAGGCCGCCCGATCGCGCCACGCTCGGATCCACGCCACCAGCAGCAAGGGGCCCAGGGCCAGCCGCAGATCGCCGAAGCACCACGCCGCCCAGGTGGCGGCCGCGACCGCAAGCAAGCGCCGACCCGTTCGACGCTCGCCGTCGACGACGGGATCGAGGCCCCACAGCGTGACCAGCAGCAGGACGGCCGCGAGCGCATAGATCTCCACCACCCGGGCCTGCCGCCCGAAGGTGAGCCCCGACAGCACCCACAGCCCCATGATCGAGGACAGCGCCCAGCCGGCCCCGCGGCGCTGGAGCATGGCCACCACCAGCCCCACCGCCACCGCGCCCAGAGCCGCGCTGACCAAGGCCATGCGAAAGCCCAGGCTCCCCAGCGGCAGCAGGGTGGCCAGCCGCAGCAGCGGCAGCAGGCCCGGAGCGCCGGGAGGGTGCGCCACCCCGAGGTCGAGACCCGCCGCCCCGATCTCTCCCGAATCCAGCCAGAAGTGCGAGGGGGAGGCTCCCCAGGCAAGCAGGGCGAAGGCCAGCCAGCCCACGAGCAAGGGCGCGCGCACGGCGGGATGGTTCCATCGCCCATCGATCGCGGCAAGCCCGGATTCCTCCCCGCCTCCGCCTCGAACGGCGATCGGTTCGGCTCCGCTGGTTCCGACCGCGTCGGGCGGTGGAGCCCCGTGTCCCAATTGCGGCTTTATTGGCGATCCGACGCGCGCGAGGCCATCGTTCGCGTCATCATGAGGGGACATGATGGCTTCGCACGACGAGATGACTGAGCGCGCGCGACCGCGCTGGTGGATCCTCGCGACCCTGGGCGTCGCGCTGAGCGGCTGCCCCGACACCGTCGATCCGGGGGCGACCAGCGCCGATACCGAGCAGACCAGCGGCATCGACCTCGACGGCGGATCCACGACCAGCAACGAGTCCAATGCCAGCGCCGACAACGGCACCGCCGACGGCAGCGCCACGCAGGGCAGCGCCACCTCGACCGACGGAGGCAACACCGACTCGGCCGACAGCGGCTCCGATGGCGGCACCGCGACCACCACGGGGGGCAACCCCGGCGGCACCGTCGATTGCGGCGGCACCGTGTGGGCCTGCGGCAACGGCCTGGACGACGACGGCGACGGCTTCATCGACCTGTTCGACCCCGAGTGCACCGGCCCCTGCGACGACGACGAGGGCTCGTTCCAGACCGGCATCCCCGGCGACAACATGGACTGCAAGCAGGACTGCTTCTTCGACGGCAACAGCGGCCAGGGCGACGACGGCTGCATCTGGGACCTGCGCTGCGACCCCGCCAACCCGGGCGCGGACATCAACTGCGAGTACACGGGCGGCAACAACTGCAACAACCAGCCGCCCAACCAGGATCAGGGCTGCATCGAGTTCTGCGAGCCCTTCGTGCCGCCCGGCTGCGACTGCTTCGGCTGCTGCGAGGTGCAGACCGACGAGGGCTCGGTGTGGATCTTCCTCAACTCGAGCCCCGACTGTGCGCTCGACAACCTCGACGCCTGCAGCGAGTGCACCCCGCAGATCGAGGACTGCGGCAACCCCTGCGAGCCCGAGGAGTGCGAGATCTGCTTCGGCGAGACCGAGCCGCCCGAGGGCTGCGGCGGCGTGAGCTGCCCGGCGGGCGATCCATGCATGTCCAACGCGGACTGCCCGACCGACTACTTCTGCTACCTCAGCTGCTGCTACCCGCCGCCGCCCGGATAGCCCGTATCCTTCCGGCACCGACCCGCGACGGGCCGCCCTCTCGAGGGCGGCCCGTCGCGCGTTCGAGCCCGCGCGCCAATCCATCCCTTCGAGGGACCCCTTGGCGGGCCAACGGTGGCCGCATCGCGGTACGCTTGCTCGTCGTGCCCCACCTCAGCCTCTCCGCGCTCGCCCTGCTCCTCGTGACGACGGCGCCCGAGCCCGTGCCCGTGCCGATCCAGCGGCCGACCGACCTGCAGCCGCAGCCGCCCCCCGAGCCCACGCCGCCTCCCGCCGCGGCCGAGCCCGCGCCGGTGGAGGTGGAGCCCCTCGCTCCCGCGCGCTCGCCCGAGCCCGAGGCGCCCGCTCCCGAGCCCGCGGCTCCCCTGGCGTCGCCCGAGCCCCTCGGCCCCGGCGACCCGAGCCTCGGCGTGATCGAGGGGATCCTCAGCGACACCGAGATCGAGGGCGTCACCATGGCCGGCGTGCGAGTGGTGCTGCAGTGCACCTGCCTGAGCCAGCCGGTGATCACCGTGACCGACCTCGACGGTCGCTACCGCGTGGACGACCTGCCCCCCGGCATCTACACCGTCACCGGCGATCGCGGCGGGCCGTCCACCGAGCGCGTGGTGGCGGTCACCCCCGGCGAGGCCCAGCGCCTCGACTTCCGCGTGGCCCCGCCCACCACGAGCGAGGAGCTCGACCGTCGCCAGCGCGAGGCCACCCAGGCCCACACCCTGCTCTCGCTCGGCGGGGTCTCGGCCGTCGCCGGCGTGCTGCTGCTCATCGGGGCCGGAGTGGAGAACGCCAAGTGGGACTGCAAGTTCGGCCTGGACGAGTGCGCCGCAGCCCCTCGCCCGCAGGTGGCCCGCGGCCTCGCCATCGCCGGCGTGGTGGCCGTCACCGGCGGCGCGGCCCTGGTCGGCCTGGGCATCCACCGTCAGCGACGCCTGCGAGCGTCGATCGCCGCCGACGACCGCTCCGCCGCCGTCGTGCTCTCGGGACGCTTCTGACCGCCCCGAGCGGGGCCTCGGGGCCATCGCGTCCCCGCGCCCTTGAGCTTCGGCCATTTGCGTCCACAATGCGCCCCATGTCCGGGCCCGGCGCGTTCCTGCACGTCCTCGAGGATCCCAGCGCCCCCCCGGTGGGCCAGCCGCAGGGGCCCGACGGGCTGCTGATGCGCCTGCTCGCCCACATGCTCTACGCCGACGACGACATCGAGCGGGCCGAGCTCGATCTGCTCGGCCGGCTGGTGGGCGCGCACGACGAGGAGGAGCTGCGGGAGTACCTCGACGAGCTGTGCGAGCAGCCTCTCGACCTGCAGGAGCTCGCCAACGCCTATCCCGATCCCAAGGATCGCGACGACATCGTGACCCTGGCCGAGCACGCGATCTGGGGCGACGGCCGGGTCGAGCGGGGCGAGGTGGAGATCCTCGAGGACCTGATGGAGACGCTGGGCGTCAAGCCAGGTTGAGCGGGCCCCACCGAGAAGCCCCAATGATTGCAATGACTTGACCCGGAGCGAGGCCGCCTTGCTAGGGTGCGGGGCGGCACGGCCCCGGCGTCGACCGCCTCGGCCACGCCGCGCAGCAGCACCATGGCGCGCATCGTCGAGCAGCGAGACACCTCCGCCCTGCCCCCCGGTACTGCGGTGTGCCTCGGCGCGTTCGACGGCATGCACATCGGGCACCAGGCCCTGCTGTCGCGAGCCAAGGCGCTGGGCGAGCACCTGGGGATGGTGACCTTCGATCCCCATCCGCAGCAGGTGCTGGCCCCCGAGCGAGCGCCGGCCCTGCTGCAGACGCCGGTGCAGCGCCGCCGCGTGTGCGCAGCGCTGGGCGTGGACCACCTGGTGCTGCTGCCCTTCGATCGCGAGGTGGCCCGCATGAGCGCCGAGGCCTTCGCCCGCACCGTGCTCGTGGAGGGGCTGCGGCCGCGGGCGGTGGTGGTGGGCGAGGACTTCCGCTTCGGCCGCGGTCGCGAGGGCGACGGGGCGATGCTGGCCGAGCTGCTCGCCCCCGCCGGGATCGAGGTGGCCCGCGTGCCGGCCGTGCCCATGCCCGAGTCGGCGTGGCTGCCCGACACCGATCCCTCGCACAAGCTGGGGGCCACCGCCGTCCGCGACGCGGTGCGAGCGGGGCAGGTCGAGCGCGCGGGCGCGATGCTCGGGCGCTGGCACTCGGTGCCAGGCACCGTGGTGCACGGCGCCCGCCGGGGCCGCACGATCGGCTTCCCCACCGCGAACATCTCGGCGCCCGGCGGCTTCCTTCCCCCTTCGGGGGTCTACGCCGGCGTGCTGGTGGTGTGGAGCCCCGATGGCCTGCACGCGGGCAAGGCCTGGCCGGCCGCGGCCAACCTCGGCACCAACCCCACCTTTCAGGACCAAGCCGGGGGCGCGCCTCCGCTGAGCCTCGAGGCCCACGTGATCGACCAGGAGCTCGGGGACGGGCTCTACGGGCTGGAGGTGGAGCTGTCGTTCGTGGCTCGCCTGCGCGACGAGCAGCGCTTCGACGGCCCGGCCGCCCTGGTGGCGCAGCTCCGGCGCGACGTGGCGGCCGCGCGCGAGCGGATCGATCCCGACGCGCTCGCCCGCGTCATCACCCCCGACGCATCGTGACCACCGCCGATCCGATCGCGAGCGCCACCCTGGCGCGCCTGTACCTCACCCAGGGCCATGGCGCGCGCGCCCGGGCCATCCTCGACGAGGTGCTCGCCCGCGATCCCTACGACGGTGATGCACTCGCCCTGCGCGCTCGGCTGACGATCCGCCCGCGCCTGAGCGCCGCCGTCGAGGACGATGCCCTCACCCTGCGCTGGCAGGGCGTGACCTCGCCCGACGACGTGCACCTGGTAGTGTGCGTGCTGGGGGGTGACGCTCGCATCCCGCGGCGCTGGATCACCTCCCGCCCGTGCACGAGCGCATTCGGCCGTCACCACCTGCCCCTGCCCTGGGCGCGCGGTGTGCTCGTGGCCGCGCTCGGGCGCGTCGACGCGCGGGGCTTCGCGCCGCAGGTGGTCGCCGAGCCCCTCGGGTGGGGCTGAGCCGAGCCCGGTGGCGAGCCTGCGCGAGGGACTGCTAAGGTCCGCTCACGAGCAGGAGGACGGCTTGAAGCTCCACGGTGCACTCACGGCCCTGGCTACCCCGCTTCGCAACGGCAAGGTCGACACCGAGGCGCTCGAGCGCTTCGTGGAGGATCAGATCGCCGCCGGCATCCACGGGCTGGTGCCCTGCGGCACCACCGGAGAGTCGTCCACGCTCTCCCACGAGGAGCACGTGCAGGTGGTGCGCACCGTCGTCGCACAGGCCAAGGGACGCGTGCCCGTGGTGGCCGGCGCGGGCTCCAACAGCACCCAAGAGGCCATCGATCTGGTGCGCGCCTGCGAGGAGCTCGGAGCCGACGCAACCCTGCAGATCACGCCCTACTACAACAAGCCCACCCAGGAGGGCCTCGTCGCCCACTTCCGGGCCATCGCCGACGCCACCGGCCTGCCGATGGTGCTCTACAACGTGCCGGGGCGCACCGCCTGCGACCTGCTGCCCGAGACCGTGGCCCGCCTCGTCGAGGATCCCAAGATCATGGGGATCAAGGAGGCCACCGGCGACATGGAGCGGGCCACCCGGCTGCGCGAGCTGTGCGGCGACGAGCTGTCGATGCTCAGCGGCGACGACTTCACCGTGCTGCCCTTCCTCGCGGTGGGGGGCGACGGCGTGATCTCGGTCGGCAGCAACGTGGCCCCCGGCCTGTTCGCCGACCTGTGCCGGGCCGCGGCCGAGGGCCGCTGGGACGAGGCGCGGGCCCTGCACTACCGTCAGCTCCCGCTGTCGCGGGCCCTGTTCATGTCGAGCAACCCCGAGCCGCTCAAGGTGGCGCTGCACATGCTCGGCACGATGGGGCCCGAGATCCGCCTGCCCCTCCGAGAGCTTCCCGAAGACCACCCCGCCCGCGCGGAGCTCCGCCGCGTGCTCGACACCCTGGAACAGAGGAAGTGATGGACCGTCTGACCGCCGTCGTCATCGTGGGCGCCCGTGGGCGCATGGGAAAGACCCTCCTGCGCAGCGTGATGGAGAGCGAATCCATGACGCTGGTGGGGGCCGTCGATCGTACGGGGGGCCCCGGCCTCGACCAGGACGCCGGGCGCCTGTGCGGCATGCCCGACTGCGGGGTGATGGTCACCGACACGATGGACCCCCCGCGCGGCGCCGTGGTGGTGGACTTCTCGCTGCCGCGGGCCACCGAGAACAACATCCGGCGCTGCCTGGAGATCCGCGCGCCGCTGGTGCTGGGCACCACCGGGATCGATGCCAGCACCCGGGCCCTGCTCAAGGAGGCCGCGCAGGAGCTGCCCATCGTCAGCGCCGCCAACTTCAGCGTGGGCGTCACCCTGGTCACCCGCCTCGCCTCGCTGGCCGCCAAGGCGCTCGGCCGCGAGTGGGAGGCCGAGCTGTTCGAGCTGCACCACCGCCACAAGCGCGACGCCCCCTCGGGCACCGCCATCCGCATCGCCAAGGCGGTGGCCGCGGCCAACGGGCGCAGCTTCGACGAGGTGGCCGTGATGTCGCGCGAGAAGGCCGACCGCCCCCGCACCAACGAGGAGATCGGGGTGATGTCGCTGCGCGGCGGGGGATCGATCGGCGAGCACACCCTGATGTTCTTCGGCGAGGGCGAGCGCATCGAGCTCACCCACCGCGCGATGGATCGCTCGATCTTCGCCCAGGGCGCCCTGCGAGCCGCACGCTGGCTGGGAGGCCGCGCCCCCGGCCTCTACGACATGGTCGACGTGCTCGGGCTCGACAAGATCTGAGGCCCCCGACGATCGAGGCCATCGCCCGCCCGTAATTTCGGTGCCGGGCCTCGGGTGCGCGTCATGGAGCGTCCCGTCGGGCGCCCGTGCTCGCGCCGGGCATGAACCCGGGAGCGAGGGCGGCATCTACCGGGGCATGGGCTCGGCCTGGCTCGACTCCCTTCGTCCCGCGTGCCGCCTCGGTGCGGCGTCGCTGCTGCTGACCGCCTGCCTCGTGGAGGATCCGCGGGGGCCGGGCGGCATGCCCTACACCGGCGATCCCAGCGCGGGCGAGGGGGACGAGACGACGAGCACAGCCACCTCCGACAGCCCGGGCGCCACGGGCTCCACCGACGCGGGCGAGCCCACGGGCACCACCGACGGCGGGGACTCCACTGGGGGCACCACCGACGACGGCGGCCTGCCCCCCGCCGTCGATGCGCTGCCGATCTGGATCGCCGCCGCCAACTACCTCGAGCAGCGCGACGAGCTCGCTGGCCTCGGTCCCTTCGTGGTCTACGCCTGGGCCTCCGACCCCGCCTTCGCCGGCTTCGAGCAGGAGCTCGGGCTGCTGCAGCAGATCGATGACCCCGAGGTCACCGAGATCATCATGCTGTCGTCGTGGACCACCCTCGAGTCGGTGCTGCAGTCCCCGGGGGCCGATGCCCTGCATGCCGCAGGGGTGGAGGGCTTCGGCTACAACACCGAGGGCATGATGACCCCGGCCGCGCAGATGCAGGCCCTCGACGATCCCTCGCCGCAATCCAACCCCGTCGCGATCTTCTCCTCGTTGGCGGCCGAGCACGGCTTGTGGACGGTGTGGGGACCCATCCGCCTCACCGTGGACGCGGTCTCCGACCAAGCGATCGCAGCGATGGTGGCGGGCGGCCTGCGGGGCGTGGCCCTGCAGGAGCAGCAGCCGATCGAGCAGAGCTGCGTGGGCTCGCGGGTCGACGCCGTCGAGGCCACCGCGGCCCGCTACCGGGCGATCGCCGGCGACCCCGGCTTCGAGCTCCATGTGCAGGTGATGCCCAGCCGCTGTGCCGACGGAGATGCCTTTGCCGTCGCCGAGTGCGGCATGGCCCCGGGCCGGCCGACCTACGCTCACTGTGGGGACTTCGCCGGCGAGATTGCGCCCACCATCGATGCGCTGGCGATCTGGGCCTCCTCCCCCACCGACCGCGCGGGCCTGGTGCCGCTGGTCGAGGCCCTGCGGGCCGCCGTCGAGAGCTGAAGGGCACTCGCCTCGGCTCACGCATGCGCCGACCCGGGGTCGAGGTAGGCGAGACCGCCAGAGTCGAATGCCGAGGCCGCGAGAGCAACAGAGGGCCGCCACCTTGCGGTGACGACCCTCGCTGGGGTGGACGGGGCGGCCGAGCTGACCCGGCCGCCCCGTCTCCCATGGAGCGGCGCTCAGCCGGCGGCGCGCTTGTTCTTGGCGCCGGCCTTGCCCTTGGCCATCGCCTTGCCCGTCGGGCCGCCCCTGCCCTTGGCGAACGCCTTGCCCTTGCCGCCACGCGCTCCCTTGGCGTGGAGCTCTCGCGGGCCACGCTCGCCCTTGGCGAACGCCTTGCCCTTGCCGCCGCGCTCGCCCTTGGCGTGCGCCTTGCCCTTGCCGCCGCGCTCGCCCTTGGCGTGCGCCTTGCCCTTGCCCCGCCCCTTGCCCTCGTGGGCCGCCTTGCGCTTGGCCTTCATGGCCGCGAGCTGCTCGCGCTGCTCGGGGGTGAGCACGGCCTGGATCTGAGCCTTGGACTCCGTCCGGGCCTGCTTCATCTCGGCCCGCAGCGCATCGAGCTCGGCCTGCAGGCTCGCCACCTTCTCGGCGTTGGGGGTCTTGGCGCTGCGCTCGGCGTTCAGCTCCTTGCGCAGCCGCTTCATCTCGGCCCGCTCGTCGCTGGTCTCGCGCTGCACGCCCGCCCGGATCTCCTGGATCTGTGCCCGCTGCTCCGCGGTGCACTCGAGCTTCTCGCACATGCCGTAGGCTCGTCCTTGCGGACCCCGATGGGCGCCTTCGTGCTGGACCGAAGCATCGGGCGACACGAAGGAGGTCATCAGCGAGAGGATGGAGGAGAAGAGGAGGTTGGTCATGGTTGCTGCTCCTTGTCTGCTTCGACGCCACCGGAGCCCGATGCATCGTCACTCGACCGAAAAGCACGCCGAAGCGAGTGTGAAGCGCCCGTGAACGAGCCTCACCCGCGCGGGGCAGGATGCCCCGCCGCCCCGAATCCCCGCGAATCCAGTCCCTCGAGGGTCCGCGGCTCAGCGCCCGCAGGCCGCGGCTCAGCGCCCGCAGGCCGCGGCTCAGCGCCCGCAGGCCCTCAGCTCAGCGCCCGCAGGGCCTCGCCGATCCGCGCCACCGCGCCGCCGAGCTCCTCGAGCCCCACCGCGCCCACGCTCAGCCGGAACCAGCCATCGTCGCTGGCCACCCCGAACGCCTGGAACGGCACCACACCCACCCGCGCCGCGTTCAGAAGGTAGCGACGGATCGCGTCGTTGGTGGCCAGGCGCTCGCCCTCGGGCGTGACCCGTCCGAAGGGATGGATCCGCACCGTGAGATAGATGGCGCCCATCGGCGGAATCACCTCCACCGGCAGGCCCTCCTTCGCCAGCGCGCTCAGCCCTTCGTGCAGGCGATCGAGCCGCGCCGCGAGGCCCTGCATCTGGGTCTCGAGGAAGGCATCGATGGTCGCGTCGTCGCCGAGCAGGTCGGCCGTGGCGTGCTGCTCGGGCCGCGGCGCCCAGGCGCCCACGTGGGTGAGGATGGCCGCCATGCGCTCCACCACGTCGGCCGGCCCCGCCGTCCAGCCCACCCGCAGACCCGTGGCCGCGAAGGCCTTGCTGATCCCGTCGATGAAGATCGTGTAGTCGGCCATCTCGGGGCAGACCCCGGGCGGCGTGACGTGCTCGACCCCAGGCACCCGCAGCATCCAGTAGACCTGGTCGTACAGCATGTACAGCGGGCGCTGACCGGTCGAGCGCCGTGCCTGGTTCTCGGCCACGATCTCCTCGCAGATCCCCCGCAGGGCATCGGCCTCGATCGCGGTGCCGGTGGGGTTGAGCGGCGAGTTGATGCACACCAGGCGTGCGCCCGGCAGCACCCGCACCAGGTCCTCGCGGGTCGGCAGGAAGCGGGTCTGCGGTCCGCACGACACCGGAACCCCGTCGGCCCCCAGCAGGTGGGCGTAGTGGTTGTTGTTCCAGCTCGGCACCGGGAACACCACGCGGTCCCCCGGATCCACCACCGCACGGTAGGTGGCGTAGATGAGCGGCCGGGCCCCCGCGGCGATCAGCACCGAGCTGGCCGGGTAGTGCAGCCCCAGCCGCCTTGCGAACAGCCGCGACACCGCCTCGCGAAGCTCGGGGATGCCCGAGGACGGCGGGTAGTTGGTGCGCCCCTCGGCGAGCGCCTTCGCGATGCCGTCGCGCAGCGCCTGCGGCACGGGGAACTGCGCGGGCGAGAAGTCGCCCACCGTGAGGTTGCAGATCTCGGCCCCCGCGGCCACGCGCTCGCGGATGTCCGCCGCGATGGCGAGGATCTCGGAGCCGACCAAGCCGGCGGCCATGGCCGAGACCCGAGACGGACGAGGGCGAGAGGAAGGAGGACCCGAACGCGAGGGAGGCACCGTGGGCGACATCGTGGGAGGCAAACTATGCCACACTGACGCGCGCCATGAGCCCTGCCCGCAACCCTCGCCTCACTGCCCGTCTGCAGGGCTTCGGCACCACGATCTTCGCCGAGATGACCGCGCTGGCCATCCAGCACGATGCGGTCAATCTCGGCCAGGGCTTCCCCGATTTCGAGGGTCCCAGTGAGATTCGCGACGCTGCCATCGAGGCCATGCGGGCCGGTCACAACCAGTACTCGCGCAGCATCGGGATCCCCGCCCTCAACGCGGCCATCGCCGCCCACCAGCAGCGGCGCTACGGCCTGGGCTACGACCCCGAGGCCGAGATCACCGTCTGCAACGGCGCCACCGAGGTCATCGCCAGCACCCTGCAGGCCCTGCTCGACGTGGGCGACGAGGTGGTGATGTTCGAGCCCCTCTACGACTCCTACCTGGCCACGGTGGCCATGGCGGGGGCCGTGCCGCGCGTGGTCACCCTGCGCGATCCCGACTTCGACTACGACCCCGCCGCGCTCGAGGCCGCGATCACCCCCAAGACCCGGGTGCTGCTGCTCAACACCCCCCACAACCCCACCGGCAAGGTGTTCTCGCGCGCCGAGCTCGAGCACGTCGCTCGCCTGTGCCAAGAGCACGACCTGGTCGCCGTCACCGACGAGGTCTACGAGCACCTGGTGTTCGACGGCGAGCACGTCCCGCTGGCGAGCCTCCCCGGCATGCGCGAGCGCACCGTGGTGATCTCCTCGGCCGGCAAGACCTTCTCGTTCACCGGCTGGAAGATCGGCTGGGCCTGCGCCCCCGCGCCGCTCACCCAGGCCATCCGCACCGCCCACCAGTTCATCACCTTCTGCAACGGCACCCCGTTCCAGCACGCGGTGGCCAAGGCGCTCGCGCTCGGCGACGACTACTTCGACCAGTTCCGTCGCGACTACCGGGCCCGCCGCGATCGCCTGTGCGCGGGGCTGGCCGAGGTGGGCTTTTCGGTGCTCACCCCGGCCGGCACCTACTTCGTCTGCGTGGACATCCGCTCGCTGGGCTTCTCCGACGACATGGAGCTGTGCCGACGCCTGCCCGAGGCGGTGGGCGTGGCGGCGATCCCCAACTCCGCGTTCTACGTGAACAAGGAGCGCGGCCGTCACCTGGTGCGCTTCGCCTTCTGCAAGAGCGACCCCGTGCTCGACGAGGGCATCGCCCGCCTGCACGCCAACATCGGCCGGCTGCGCAAGGCCTAGCCGGCCGGCCATCACCGCGATCGCGGCTTCGGCGGCGCCCAGCGACGAGCGGTCGACGAGGCCGAGGTCCCGCGGGTCGAGAAGATGCTCCACATGCGGCGTGGCCACCCTGACCGGAGCGCATCTTCTGCGCAGCAACGAGTGTGAGCCCGATCTCACCGAACTTCGCCCGCGCCAAGGCGTCGACCTCACGCCCCAGCTCACCGAGATCGAGCCACGGCGAGAAAGGAGCTGCGTCGAGCCGATCTGGTCGCGTCGCCCCGGCTCGAGCTCGCATCGTCTCCGCCCCTCGAGCAACCGGCCCGATTCGGGAGCACACACGAATCGGCACGGCCGCAGCCGAATCGAGTGCCACGATCGAGCTGAAACCACCTGAAAGCAGCGACGCGCAGGATCGGGTCCCCAACGCTCGGTCATTCGCTATCATCCGCCACACGGGGGTCACCCCGTGGATCCCAGGAGCCTTCCCTACCCATGAGCACGAGCGCAATCCTCTGGTCCGCCCTCCTCATCGCCGGTCCCGCGGAGGACGGCCCCTCGGCAGAGGCCGAGGGCGAGCTCTCCGTCGGCCTGGGCGGTGCATCTGCCGACGGTGACGCGGAAGCCAGCGGCAAGAAGAAGGAGAAGAAGACCAAGAAGGACAAGGCCTCGAAGGCCAAGGACCGCGGCGACCAGAAGTGGATCCGCCGCTGGGCTCCCGAGCGCAACATGGGCGAGCTGGGCATCTTCGGCGGCGTGATGCTGCCCCACCCCCGCCTCGAGCTGTTCGAGCCCTCCTTCGATCTCCCCGATCAGGGCTTCAAGCCGCTGCGGCGCTACGCCCCCGAGGGAGGGGCTCGCGTGGGCTACTACCCGCTGCGCGTGCTCGGCCTGGAGGCAGAGGGCGCGGTGCTGCCCACCAAGACCGATGACGGACAGAGCGTGCTCATGTGGGGCGTGCGAGGGCAGCTCGTGGCCCAGCTCCCGTTCTGGAGCGTCACTCCCTTCGCGCTCGCCGGCGTCTCGGGCCTGGGCGTCAGCTCCGACCGCGCCGCGGTCGGCAACGACGTCGACCTCGGCTTCCACTACGGCGTCGGCCTGAAGGTCTTCTTCAACCGCTGGGTGGGGATGCGCCTGGATCTCCGCGACAACCTCACCGCCCGCCGCGGCGTGGGCGAGAGCGTGATCCACTCGCCCGAGGCCCTGCTGGGCCTGATGATCACGCTGGGTCGCAAGCGCAGCGAGCCGGTCCAGGGCCCGCTCGACACCGACGGCGACGGCATCCTCGATCCCGACGACGAGTGCGTCGACGTCCCCGGCGTGCCCGAGTACAACGGCTGCCCCGTCCCCGACACCGACGGCGACGGCATCCTCGACCCCGACGACGAGTGCGTCGACGTCCCCGGCGTCGCCGAGTACAAGGGCTGCCCCATCCCCGACACCGACGGCGACGGCATCCTCGACCCCGACGACGAGTGCATCGAGCAGCCCGAGACCGACAACGGCTACAAGGACGCCGACGGCTGCCCCGACGAGGTCCCCAAGGAGGTCAAGACCTTCACTGGCGTGATCGAGGGCATCTTCTTCGACACCGGCAAGGCGACGATCAAGAAGGCCTCGGAGCCCAAGCTCGACAAGGCGCTCGGGGTGCTCAAGGACCACCCCGACATCCGCATCGAGATCTCCGGCCACACCGACGATCGCGGCAAGGACGACTTCAACATGAAGCTCAGCCAGGATCGCGCGGACGCGGTCAAGAGCTACTTCACCGAGCGGGGGATCGATGCCTCCCGCATCGAGACCCGGGGCGCGGGCAAGACCGAGCCCGTCGAGAGCAACCGGACCAAGCAAGGGCGGGCGAAGAACCGCCGCATCGAGTTCAAGCTGCTGACGAAGACGTCCAAGTAGGATGGACGATCGAGGGGGGAGACTAGCATGAGCATTCGAACGACGATCGTGGCCGGCGGAGCCATCGCGCTGGCCTGGACCACCGGCTGTGCCGATCCTTGCGTGGACGACGGGCTGATCCAGGATCCGGAGAGCAACTGCCCCGGGATCAGCGCGGACGGGACCGATGGCTCGACCACCGAGCCGACCACCGGCCCCGACGACACCGGCCCCGAGCCGAGCTGCAGCAACGGGATCCAGGACGGCGACGAGACCGACGTCGACTGCGGCGGATCCTGCGGCAACACCTGCGGAGGGGGCCAGGGCTGCGACGGTGACGACGACTGCCAGTCCAACGACTGCGGCGACGACGGCACCTGCAACCCGGGCTCCGATTGCAGCAACGGCATGCAGGACGGCGACGAGACCGACGTCGACTGCGGCGGGGACTCCTGCCCCCCCTGCGACGACGGCGAGACCTGCATCGATCCGCAGGACTGCCGCTCCATGAACTGCATGGGCGACGTGTGCATCTCCGCCACCTGCGAGGATGGCCTGCACAACGGCAACGAGACCGACGTGGATTGCGGCGGCCCCGACTGCCCGGCCTGCCCCACCGGGGACATGTGCATCGACCCGCAGGACTGCCAGTCGCAGATGTGCGACGAGGGCATCTGCGTGGGCCCGACCTGCACCGACGGCATGCTCAACGGCTCGGAGACCGACGTCGACTGCGGCGGCCCCATGTGCCCCGGCTGCGACGACGGAGAGGACTGCATCGAGGACTCCGACTGCATCTCGATGGTCTGCGGGACCAAGGAGAACACCTGCCTGGCGCCGAGCTGCAACGACGGCGTGCAGAACGGCGACGAGACCGACCAGGACTGCGGCGGCGCCTGCGGGGCGACCTGCGAGCCCGGCGAGGCCTGCCTGATCGGCGGCGACTGCCTGTCGCAGGGCTGCGACGCGGGCACCAACACCTGCAACGACTACCTCAGCGTCGACGCGGCCCCGGCCTGCTCCGAGTTCGGCGGCATGCCGGTGCTGCTCACCGCCACCGCGAGCGGGGGCTCGGGCGTGTACACCTACGCGTGGACGCCCAACGACGGCACCCTGAGCACCCCGGACCAGGCGATGACCGACGCCAGCCCGAGCGGCTTCCAGACCTACACGATCACCGTGGACGACGGCTTCGCCATGGCGCAGGACAGCGTCGTGGTGGTCGACTCCAACCCCTTCGATCTGCAGAACAACTGCACCCTGTACACCGCCGACTACAACGTCAGCGCCAGCGGTCTGCCGGCCTCCATCGCCTACGACATGGGCGGCACGCGCGGCTGCGAGCTGGGCAACAACGAGTTCGGCCTGCACCTGTGCGAGGGGGTCACCTTCCAGAACACACGCCTGCAGGGCGTGCTCGAGGTGGTCGACGATCCGGGCGACGACGACGACTGGATGGGCCTGGTGTGGGGTGCCCAGGACGCCTCGAACTTCTACTCGCTGACCTGGAAGCGCCAGACCCAGAACGGCTTCGCCTGCCCCACCCCGGCCGGCATCCTGGTGCGTCGCGTGGAGGGCCCCAACTTCGCCTCGCTGACCCTCGACGACTTCTACTGCGAGCCCAACACGCCGCGCTCCACCCTGCTGCTCGATCCGACCATGACCACCACGGACGGCTGGGTGGAGGGCGAGTCGTACACGGTGACCATCGACTTCACCGACACGGGCAGCGACGTCACGGTGGTACGCGACAGCGACGGCATGTTGATCACCAACTTCCTCGTCGCCGACACCACCTTCACCTCGGGCTACTTCGGCTCGACCACCGCCTCGCAGCAGGGCGCGTGCGTGGGTCCGCTGTTCGCCGAGTGCCTGTAGCGCGGTAGCCACCCCGCCGTGCTCACCGACGAGCAGCGCGAGCAGTACGAAGCCGAGGGGTTCCTCGTGATCCCCGGCTTCGTGCCCGCCGAGCCGCTGGCCGCGGCGAGGCAGGCCGCGCTCGAGATCGTCGATGGCTTCGACCTGGGGGCGCAGCGCAGCGTCTTCACCACCCGCGATCGGGACCGCGGCCGCGACGAGGCGTTCTTCGCCTCGGCGCAGGGCGTACATTGCTTCCTCGAGGAGGACGCGATCGACGAGCGGGGCGAGCTCTCCATCCCGCCCCGCCTCGCGATCAACAAGATCGGCCACGCGATGCACGACCGGGTGCCGGCCTTCACCGCGCTGTGCCGGCGGCCCTGCTTCGGGCAGGCGCTGCGCGACCTCGGCATGGCCGCCCCGCGGCTCTGGCAGACCATGTACATCTTCAAGCCGCCGAGAATCGGCGGCGAGGTGCGGTGGCACCAAGACGCCAGCTACCTCGTCACCGAGCCGCCGGGCGTGGTGGGGATGTGGATCGCGATCGAGGACGCCCACCGGGGCAACGGCTGCCTGTGGGTGCAGCCGGGCGGGCACCGCTCTTCGCTGCGCGAGATCTACGAGGTCGACTGGGAGCGACGCGTGGGCACCCTGCGCGAGCTCGAGCCCACCCCGTGGCCCGAGCCCGAGCAGACGGTGCCGCTCGAGGTCGAGGCGGGCAGCGTGGTGATCTTCCACGACCACCTGCCCCACGCCAGCGAGCCCAATCGCTCCGAGCGATCGCGGCACGCGTTCACCATGCACGTCGCCGATCGCAGCGCGCGGTGGGCCGCGTGCAACTGGCTGCAACGCCCCGATCTCGGCGACTTCGAGCTGTGATCGCCGCTACGCCGCCGTCCCTCGGCGACTCGGCGACTCGGCGAGCTCGCGAGCCGCGACTCGCGAGTAGTCTCGAGCACTCGTCTCGATCCGCATGAACACACCGTGTGATCCAACCCAAGGCGAGCCGCGCGGAGTCGCTCGCGCTCGCCTTGACGCGACGTGCCTCGCGGAGCATGACTCGGGGAAACCATGACCAAGACGAAGACCATCCTCGGACTGAGCTTGCTCGCCTGCGTCGCCCTGCCCGCCTCGCAGGCCACCGCATCCAACTACCCGCCCGACTACCCGATCTGCACCCAGGTGCACACGGTGAGCACGGGGCCCTTCGAGCTCATCAAGGAGACCTACAACCCCTACGCGGGCTACGCTGCGCTCACGGTGGCCTACCGCGGCTACCTGCGGGACTCCTACGCCGACGACGAGATCAACTTCTGGATCTCGCTCAACGGCAACGATGCCTTCATCCCCGCCTCGGCCGGCACCCACGACGACGCCTACGCGTACCTCGACAGCGGCCCGCGCAGCTGCGTGTGGTGCAGCCCCGGCTGGGCCGGCAACCCCTCCCCCTGCGACGGCGTGGTGTACGGCGAGTACTCCAGCGGCCAGTGGGTCTGCCAGTGGCCCACCTCCACCGAGGAGCACATGTTCTTCTGGGCCTTCGACGGATACGGCCACCAGAACGCCTGGGACATCTACGTGGCC
The DNA here is from genome assembly GCA_020633315.1 of Myxococcales bacterium. Classification (GTDB taxonomy): domain Bacteria; phylum Myxococcota_A; class Polyangia; order Nannocystales; family Nannocystaceae; genus Paraliomyxa. Next base: position 34,421 of record JACKDV010000002.1, on the reverse strand, counting down.
GCCGAGGCCGGCGGTGAGTGGGACAGCAACTGGGGCGCGAACTTCTACGGCCGCTTCGAGCCGGTCAACTCCTGCGGCTAGGCACGCGGGCCGTGCGGCTGTCCGGGCCGGCGCGTCGAGCTCGACGAGCCGGCCCGCCGGCGTCCACGAGCCCCGACCGCTCGTCTGGCTTTCGGGCTCCCCACCCGCGCCCAAAGCGGTAGGCTTCGAGCCGCATGAAGATCGCCGGCCTGCAGCTCGACATCGCCTGGGAGTCACCGCAGCGCAACTACCAGCGCATCGAGCCCTGGATCGCCACGGCCAAGGCCGCCGGCGCGCGGCTGCTGCTGCTGCCCGAGATGTATGCCTGCGGGTTCTCGATGCACACCGACACGGTGAGCGAGCCCGAGGACGGGCCGAGCACCGCCTTCATCGTGGACCAGGCCCGCGCCCACGGGCTATGGCTGGGCGGCAGCGTGCCCGCGGTGCCCGCGGGCAGCGACAAGCCCTTCAACACCTTCGTGCTCGCGGGGCCGCAGGGGCAGCTGCACCGCTACCGCAAGATCCACCCCTTCACCTTCGCCGACGAGCACCTGCACTACGGGGCGGGCGACCAGCTCGTCACGGTCGACGTGGAGGGCGTCCGCTTCACCCTCTTCGTCTGCTACGACCTGCGCTTCGCCGACGAGATGTGGGGCGTGGCCCGTGACACCGATTGCTACCTGTTCGTGGCCAACTGGCCGGAGCGACGCCGGCACCACTGGACGGCGCTACTGCAGGCGCGAGCGATCGAGAACCAGGCCTACGTGGTGGGGGTCAACCGCGTGGGCGAGGGCGGCGGGATCGCCTACAGCGGAGACTCGCGGATCATCGATCCCTGGGGCGAGGTCGTCGCCTCGGCGGCGGGCCAGGAGACGCTGCTGCTCGCCGAGATCGACCCCTCCGTGGTCGCCGACGCCCGCGAGCGCTTCCCGGTGCTGCGAGATCGACGAGGCTGACCCCCCCGGCTGGAGCCGACGAAACGGCCGAGGCGGCTCAGTCGATCCACAGATCGGAGTAGAAGGTCTCGTCGTGGGGATCGTTGGGATCCTCGGGGAAGATCTTCAGGTGGAAGCGGACGCGGGAGCCCTTGTTGGGCACCGGGCCGCGGAAGGTCTTCGAGGGGCTGTGGATGATGACCGCGTAGCGATCGGGCACCAGCAGCGGGGTCTCCGGCTCGACCTTCTCGATCTTCATGAAGATGGTGAAGCGAGCGTCGGCCCCCACCTCGATCACCTTGGCCCCGGGCTCGTCCTTGGTGATGACGGCGTCCACGAGCACCTCGATGGCCTCGGGGCGCGGGGGCGTCTCGGCGCGCTCGCTGTGCAGGCCGGTGAGGGGGTCATCGGCTGCCGCGGGCTCGGTGCTCGGCTCGTCGTCGAGCTCGGGAGCCGCCACCTCGGTCACCGGCTCCGGGGGCGACGAGGGCTCCGAGCCGCGGGTGCAGGCGGGCGAGGTCAGCGGGAGCAGGAGCAGGAGCGAGCGGGCGGACACGCGAGCAACGGTACCCCAACGCGGCCGCGTGGCGCTCGGCCGCCGTGGACCCGGCCGCGCCGCCCTCAGCCCGGCGACGACGGGCCCTCGGGGAGCGGTGGGTCGAGCCCCAGCACCGAGGGTACCCGCTCGGGATGGGCCGCCCGCAGCAGCCCGTAGCCGATGCCGGCGAGGCCGTTCATCAGCGAGGGCGACTCCACCCCCAGGGGCACGCCGCAGCGCAGGCCGTCGGCGTCGATGCTGGCGAGGGTCATCGCGAGGATCCGGTCGCAGGTGCGCGCGAGCGCGACGTCGCCGGTGCTCCTCGAGACCTGCGCGAGCACGTCGAGGTTGCCCAGGTCGCCGTGGCACAGGCTGTGGTTGCGCCCGAAGCCCTGCTCCACCGTCGTCCGCAGCGCGACGGCGAGGTCCTCGCGAATGCCGGCGTCGTCGATCTGCTGCCCGCAGCGCAGCCGGGCCAGCGCGATCCCGGGCGCGCCGTAGCACCAGGCCACCGACAGCGCGCTGCTGCCCTTGTGGCGCAGGGCCTTCTCGTCGCTCTGGTCGGTCTCCAGCCAGTTGCCGAGCATCGGCACCAGGCGCGAGCGCTCGTAGCGGATGGCACCGAGCGCGGCGTCTCGGTAGCGCTCCTCCCCCGTCAGCCCGAACAGCTCCGCCAGCGCCCAGGCGATCCCCGCGGCCCCATGCGACATCCCGGTGATCGGGCGCATGGTCTCGATCCGCGAGAACCACCCGAGCCCCCCGTTCACCTCCCGCGCTCGCGACAGCAGGTGGTCGCCGGCCCTGCTGGCGATCGCGATCCACTCGTCGTCGGGGCGCACGCGGTGCAGCCCGCCGAGGGTGAGGATCAGGCCCGCCGAGCCGCCGATCACGTCGAGGTCCTCGTCCGCGTCCACCAGCGACGCGCAGCGGCGCGCGATCGCGGCGGCCTCGTCGATGAGCTCGTCCTCTCCCCACAGTCGACCGCAGTGGGTCAGGGTCCAGATCGAGCCGCCCCAGCCGTTGAAGGCACCCACCGAGCGCAGCTGATCGGCCACCAGGCCAAGCCTCCGCCGAAGGCCCCGCAGCACCTCGCGCGCGACCTCGGTGTGCTGCGCTCGGCCGCCCACCTCGCCCAGGAAGGCGAAGAAGCAGGCGAGCCCGGCCGAGCCCGCATAGAGGTCCTCGAGCAGCGGCGCCAGCGACCAGTAGGTGTCGTCGTAGCACAGGCCCACCCAGGTGATGGCCTCGTCGTCACGCAGCGCCAGGTCGATCAGGCGGTCGCCCACCGCGAGCGCGGCCTCGCGGGCCCGCTCTCGCAGGCGCGCCGGCTCGGGCTCGGGCTCGACCTCCACCTCCGGGTAGCGCGACCACTCCACCGTGGCCCGGCTGATCTCGAGGGTGGCCAGCGAGGCACGCAGGTACCAGCGCTGCCGGGCGAGGTCCGACTCGTCGAGCGACCGGATCCGCTCGATCACCTGCTGCAGGCCCGTGGTGGGGAGCATCTCGGCGACCCGCTCGCCGCCGCCGCTCCAAAGGTCGCGGGAGCCCACCCGGGTGGTGAACAGCGGCACGTCACCGTGCTCGAGCTCGGCCCGCTCGTGCCCGACCACCCGGCGCAGGTGGGGCATGGTCTCCACGCCCACCCAGATCCGGTCGAGCAGGCGCTCGCGCTCGAGCCCATCGCGCAGGTGGTCGGGATGGAAGGCCTCGGTGAGCAGCATCCCGTAGACCCGGGTGGCCCGCAGCACGCAGCGCACCTCGTCGTCCGCGAAGGCGGCAATGGGGCCGTCGTCGGCCAGCAGCGCCCCGCGGTGCTCGACCAGCGCCCGGTAGACCGCGACGAAGCCCTCGGCCAGATCGCCCTCGAAGCGCAGCACGTCGGTGGCCTCGCCCTCCAGCGCGGGCAGGTTGGCCCCGCCCGGCATCGGCAGGTGCTCGCGACGGGCGTGCATGCGATCGGTGCCCAGCCCGTCCCACTGCAGCACCGCGGTGGGCGTGAGCTGCCCCGGCGCCCCCGCCAGGCCGCTGAGGTCGGGACCGGGCTGCCCCTCGCGCCCCGGCACGCGCTGGGGGAGGATGCCGATCCGCATCACCGAGCGTGCCGTGGCCTCGCCCACCAGCCGATGCTCGGGCTCGAGCTCGGGCGTCTCGCCCAGCCGCGCATGGAACAGCGACTCGAGGTCGACGAGCACCGGGTGCTCGCCCGCAGCGATCAGGTTCTCGTAGTGGAAGTCGACCGCCTCCAGCGCGTGCAGCAGGGCCAGCAGCGCGCCCTGGCGCCGGTAGAAGCGCCGGACCTCGTCCAGCGAGCGGCACGGGCCCGCCTTCACCAGCTCGACCCACCCATGGTCGCCGCGCTCAAGCACGGTCAGGGTGCGCAGCGAGGGGATCTTGGCCCGCTGCCCCAGCCACCGCAGCAGCGCCTGGAAGTGGACGTCCACCGCCAGCGAGCGCGGCTTGTAGACCAGGCGCTCGTCGCCGAAGTGCACGATGAGGACCGAGCGCCCGTCGCGGTGCACGTCCCCCGCCCCGCCGTCCACTCGGGTGAGCCGAGCGCGTGGCCCCAGCACGTCGCCGAAGGTCTCGCGCAGCGCCTCGGCGTCGCGGGCCAGGTGGAGCAGGAGCTCGGCGCTCGCCCGCTCCCACTTGTCGAGGGTGCGGACCAACGAGCGGGCGAGCACCGGGTACTCGGCCAGGAAGGTCAGCGCGCGCCGGGGCTCGGACAGCCGCCTCACGAAGGCGTCGAAGCGCTCCTCGGGGGTCTCGCCGTTCAGCTCGCCGCGCATGCGAGCCACGTTGAGCTCGAGGACCACCGCGCGCATCAGCATCGCGTGCAGCGTCCAGGGCAGCGACGCGAGCATGCAGCGGACCGCGGTCGGCCCGTCGAAGGGAGCCCCCGGGTGCTCGGCCAGCACCGCCTCCACCCTCGCGCGCAGCCCATCGCGGGCCTGCCTCACCAGCGGCTCCACCAGCTCGAGGAAGCGCAGGGTCCGTAGCTCTCCCGCATCGGCGTCGACCTCGATCGACCAGGGCTCGCCCCCTCCCGCGGCATAGGCTCGCTCGAGCGTGCTCACCCAGGCGGGAGGCGGACCGGCCTCGTCGGCCCCGGGGGTGAGCTCCGTCCCCAGGATCTGCTCGAGCTGGGGCTCGGAGATCCCGTCGAGCTCGAGCCTGGCCGCGAGCAGCTCGGAGGACGGGGATGCACCGAGCTGCGCGCGCCAGCTCTCCAGCTCGCGAGCGCCTCGCTCCGCATCGACGGGTCTCGGACTCGGGCGCGAGCGCATGATCTCGACGCGCTCGCGCAGGGTCGTCGCCATCAGCCAAGACGCGGGGGGAAACGATCGTGCATCCATCATCCAGCCGGAGCCGACGACTCTAGCGCATCGCCGTCGCTTCGCGTACGCGCGGGCTCGCGCGGCTCGAGCCCACGATCGCGCATGGCCGCGTGGACCGGCGCGGACGCGCCCGCGGTCGTGTGACATCGCTTCCCCTCACCATCATCGATCGTTGACGGTGCTGATCGTGGGGTCCATGGTTTCCCGGCAACGCTCGAGCTACCGCGAGCAGGAAGCAGATGGAGTCATGTCCAAGTCCGACGTCGATGTCGTCCGTGCGTGGAAGGATCCCGCGTATCGCCGAACCCTCACCGCCGAGCAGCTCGCCAGCCTGCCGGAGCATCCGGCCGGCCTGGTCGAGCTGAGCGACGACGATCTCACCGGGGCCATCGGGGGTGCCATGGCCGGCGCCGTGCAGACCACCGCCCCCACCTGCACCCAGTACTCCTTCGGCGGGTGGAAGGCCTGCGGCTGCGGGGTGGCCACCACGGCCATCAACTGCACCAACTACACCTTCCAGGGCTGGAGCTCCTGCGGCTGCTAGCCCGCAGCCGCAGGTGACGACGCGCGGCGCTCGGCCCTGGCCGGGCGCCGCTCCTTCACCGCAAGCCCGCGCCCTCGGGCGGCCATGATTGCACCCTCGAGTGCTCGACCGTCGACGGACGCCGAGGCGAGAGGAACGACGCTCCGACGCTCCGACGTAGCACCCCGGAATTCGCGCAGCCATCGACGAGCTGGGACGCGAGCGACCACGCCCCGAGACCTCCGTCCACCCAGGCCGAGCCCGACGCTCGAGCGCGATGAGGAAGCTCTGGCTCAACTCATGAGGCACTCTAGCACCGACGGATCTCCACCGCCGCCTCCGCTCGAGCGCCCGAGGTCGCCGACTGCCAAGTCGAGCGGCCGAGCGTCCGCGCCGAGGAGCTCGCCACGATCGGCGCCGACGAGGCCAGCCCGGGTGGCTCAGGGCCGCTTGCAGAGGATCGCGGCGCCCTCCTCCTGCCGGTGTGGGATCGCGTCCCAGCCACAGACGAACTCCCACCCCGGGCGTCGGTCCAGCACCCCCTGGCAGTACACGAGATCGGGGTAGTCGTAGACGAGGCGCATCATCGCGATCTCTCCGTGGAGCGCCAGCGCGATGCGACGCCACTCGAGGTCCTCGATCGCACGGAAGCGGGCGTAACGGAGGCGCTCGAGATCCGTCATGCCATCGAGGGTCTCGTCGCGCACGTCCTCGAGCTCGCCCAGCAGATCGAGATCGATGAGGTCCTGCTCCACCATGATGCGCAGCAGCCCGAGCAGTGATGCGGACTCCGCCACGCGGGGGAAGCCGTCGCCCTCGGCCCCGAGGCGAGCGGCACCGAGCTCGTCCTCGATCGCCTCGCGGAGCTCGTCCTCGTCCATCTCCTCGATCTCCTCCTCCTCGAAGCCAGCGGAGACGGCGAGCGCACGGAGGTCCACCGGGGCGAGCTCGGGCTCGGGCAACCCCTCGAGGCCATCGCCGTCCGGATCGTACACATGGAGGACATAGCGACCCGCGGGGAAGCTCGCCAGCGGTCGGCCGAGGGCGGTCTCGAACGCGAGCTGCTCGTCGGGAGTCGCGGGGGGGTCGGGTCGATGAGAGGTGGTCATGAGGAGCGCATCAGCAATGGTGCCCCCGGGAGACGCTCGAGCGCCAGCGGGGTCCTCGGCCGTCCGCGGTCTCGACGACGAGCCCTTCGTGCGCAGGCGCTGACCGCTAGGGCGTGCTGCTCGACACCACCGGCCGAATGCAGTAGTTGCCGTCGCCGAAGAAGCTCGACACCTCGGTGTAGTCGAAGTGCTCGCAGCCGTTGGCCGGAGCGAGGAGGTAGCTCTCGCCCATTCCCGCCGCGTCGGTAAAGTCGACCCGGAAGGAGTCCATCGGGTCCTCGCCGTGGAAGCCCACGCAGAAGGTCGAGGCGCCCACCACCGCGGGCGACACGAGGACCACGGAATGGCCGCCCGCGACGATGTCGGCGAGGGCGAGCGGGGTCGACTGGATCAGCGGTCCCGGCAGATTCCCTGGCCCTGCCCACTGGTGGACGATGAGATCGATGGCGTGGATGGCGAGGTGGTCCGCAGCGAGTGGACCTGCACCTCGCCGGCGTTCCCGGGCCCGGTCAAGGGGATCGACCTGTGCACGGTCCGCGACGGTCGCATCCAGCGGCTGGAGGTGAGCTTCGCATGAGCAAGGCGATGTGGATCAACCGCGTGCTGCTCACCGCGCTGTCGATCATGACGGCGCCGTGAAGCTGGCTCACATGGAGGAGGAGATGGCCCTGTTCCGCAACGTCGGGTTCTCCGACGGGATGACGGTGGCCTTCGGGGTGGTGCAGCTCGTGGGCGGGCTGCTGCTGCTCCCCGCTCGCACCACGCGGCTGGGAGCGTGGATCATGCTGCCCACCTTCGTGCTCGCCACCGGGGTGCTGCTGGCCAGCTCGATGATCCCCTTCGGGGCGTTCTCGCTGCTGTTCGTCGCCAGCGCGTACCTGCACGCCTCGCGCTGGCGCTCGCGATGAGCGGACGCGCGCCGCGGACGACCATCCGCGGCCGGCCTGGCCGTGGCTGCGTGCCCACGCGACCGAGCGCTCGGCCTAGCTGGGGCTGCCCGCGGCCGCTCGCTGCCGAAGCTGGGCGTCCACGAAGGCCGCCATGCTGTGCCGCTGCCGATCGCTGGCCGCCCCGAGCTGCTCGATGCGGGTCTGGGCCTCGCGGAGCTGCTCGTCGCTCATCGTCTCCCACCACCGCGCCTGGCGAAGGTCGTAGACCTGCAGCGCCCCGGCCTTGGCATCGCGGCTCTCGCCGTCGTGGCAGGGCATGCAGTGGTGGGTGAGCACGGCGAGCGCATCGGCGGCGAGGGCCTCGGAGCTGGTCGCGATCTCGTCGGGACCATCGGCGAGCCCGGCGAGCGGCGAGGGGCTCGAGGATCCCCCGCGATCGCACTGCTCCTCGCCCGCCCCGGAACCCGTGTGGGTCTCGCCGGGCACGGCCCGCGCCAGCAGCAACACCGCCGCCGCCGCGGCCAACCCGGCCACGATGCCCACCGTGCGGTGACGCCCGGGATCCGTCGTGCGAGTCGGGCTCGCCTCCAGCTCCGCCTCCGCCTCGCGTCGCTCGAGCCCCCAGGCCGCCACGACCGCGTCGGCAAAGCCGTCGGGAGGGTCGTGCTCGGCCCAGGCGGCAAGGTCTCGTCGCTCACGCTCGCTCAACGCGTCGGCTTCATCCATCGTGCACCTCCGCCAGGGTCTCGCGCAGGCGCGCGCGGGCCCGGGACAGCCGGGACTTCACGGTCCCGACGTCGATCTCGAGGACCTCCGCGATCTCGGCGTAGTCGAGACCATGGAGCTCTCGCAGCAAGAACGCGCCCCGGTAGGCCGGGGACAGATCGGCCACCGCTCGCTCGATGGCGCGAGCCGAGGCATGGCGCTCGACCATCGCGGCATCGTCGGTGCGCACCGACTCCGTGATCGTGTCGAGCGCCTCGATGCGAGGCGGCCGACGACGCAGCTCGTTGAGCGCCACGCGGGTCGCGATGGTCACCAACCAGGTGGCGAGGCTCGCCCGCCCGTCGCCCTGGAAGCGCGGAAGCGCTCGGAAGGCCCGCAGGAAGGTCTCCTGCGCCAGGTCCTCCACCAGCTCCGCCCGCCCCGCCGGCACGAGCATGGCCCGTAGCTGTCCGACCACGCGCCGCTGGTGCCGGAGCACGAGGGCTCGACACGCGGCCGCCTCGCCCTGCTGGGCGCGACGGAGCACGAGGTCGTCGACCTCGCGGGGTTGGGGACGAGTGGCAGCCATGGCCGCGGCGCAGTCATACACCCACTGCACCCCCCGTGGGTTCCAATCCAAAACCCACGATCTCGCTGGGGTCCATGGCCCCCGTGGTTGTTCCTGCTACATTGCGGCGGACGTGCCGTTGCTGGGTTCGTTGGCGCTGGCCTTGCTATGCAGCACCTGGGGTCCTCCCAAGCTGCCGCCGCTGCCCGGCGAGCGACCGCCTTCCCCCGATCCCACGCCCGCCGAGCCGAGCGAGCCGAGCTCACCCACGGCACCGCGGCCCACCGCGCCGCCTCCGCGCAAGCCGATCGAGCCCACTCAGCCTCCGCTCAAGCCCACTCAGCCTCCGCTCAAGCCCGCCCCCTGGGCAGCACCCCAGCTCACACCGAGCCCCTCGCCGACGGTCGAGGCTCCCTCGCCCGAGCCCACGCCGAGCGAGACGCCGAGCACGGGGCCGTCGGTGATCGAGCCACCGCAGCCCGAGCCGCGCGGCCCAGAGCCCGAGCTCGCCGAGCCCAGCCGCGAGGCGGAGCCCACCGCGAAGGGAGCACGACCCTCGCGACGGGCCGGCCCTGGCGAGGCCCCGGTGATGGGCGCCGAGCTGCTGCCCGGCGACGAGGAGCCCGCGCCCATGCTGCGCCTGCCCCCGCCCCGACGCCCGCCGTTCTCGGGCGTGGGCATGTTCGTGGGCGCCGGGGTCACCTTCTCCGCCGCGCTCGCCGAGCAGATCGTGGCGCACGTGCTGGTCAAGCGCCGCTGCATCGATCCCTTCGACGCACCCAGCGATCCCATGGCTGGTCCCGCCGAGGAGGCCGAGGACTTCGGCCAAGTGCTGCTGCGCTGCGCCCCCGGGGTGCTGCCCGCGGTGGCGCTGCGCGTGCACTCCGATCTCGGCCTGCTCGCCACCATCGGCCTGGTCTCGGCCGGCGCGGCCTTCCGGGCGCAGCCCAAGGCCTACGACGACGTGTTCGGCGACCGCCCCCCCAAGCGCATGCTGGGCCTGCGCGCGACGGGGATCAGCCTGGTGAGCGTGGGCGTGGTCACCTGGCTGACCACGGGCGCGGTCTCGTGGGGCCTGCTGGCGAGCTGCCGCGACACTCGCTGCGCCACGCGAGCGCGGCTGATGGCCTTCACCACCCGAGACACCGGCGCGGTGCTGGTGGCCGCGGGCTCGGGCATGCTGGCCTACTCGCTGGCCCACGCCCGCGCCTACGATCGCTTCTTCCGCGACCGCGCGCTGTCGGTGGGCACGGCCTGGCTGCCCGGCGGCGCCGGGCTCTCGCTCGGCGGCCGCTTCTGAGTCACTGGGCGCCCGCGTGCGCGCGCGGCCGGGGCCGTCCCGCCTGCTCGCAGATCGCATCGAAGACCTCACCCGCCGCCGCCACCCCGCGCTCGTCGAAGTTCTTGGGGTTGTGCCAGAAGTCCTCGAGCATGGCGCCTCGCTGCCGCTCGTAGGCCAGCACCTTGATCATCATCTGCACCTTGTCGGCCGCCTTGACCACGCGGGCCTCGAGCGAGTCGCCCTGCTCCACCGCGCGCCAGGCCTCCTGCTGGGGCGGCGGCAGGGTGGCCTCCACGAAGCTGGCCTCGGCGTGCTCGAGCTCTCGCTTGAGCGCGGGCGACTTGCCTGGCAGCGGGATGTCGCCGGTACGCACCTCGCCCGCGTCGTGCAGCAGGGCCATGCGCAGCACGAGCTCGCCGTCGATCGCCTCGCCGCGCGCTCGTAGCTCGTCGACCAGCAGCATCGCCACCACCGCCACGCCATAGCTGTGCTCGGCGATCGACTCGCAGGGCACCACCCCGCGCAGCCGCCAGCCGGTGCGCGGGAGGTTGGCCAGGGGATCGAGGGCGAGGGTGGTCTGGATCACGCGTTGGGCGAAGCGCACGAGGGGCACGCTAGCAGGCTACGCACCGCCTCACCCGCCTCACCGGCCCAGGCGATCGAGCTGCCACCAGTAGAGCGCCGTGAGCACCAGCGCATGATCCACCTCTCCCGAGCGCACGCGGGCGGCCAGCTCGGTCTCGGGCACCAGCTCCACGATCGTCTCCTCCGCCGCGTCGTTGTCGATCTCGCCCACGAGCTCGCAATCGTCGGCCACGAAGGTGAAGAGGCGGTTGGTGAACAGCGCGGGGTTGGGGTTGACCTCGCCGATGCGCCGCAGCGTGCCGCGGTAGCCGGTCTCCTCCATCAGCTCGCGCGCCGCGGCCTGCTCGGGCTCCTCGCCGGGATCGATGAGCCCCCCGGGGATCTCGAGCACCTCCCCGCCCTTGCCGTGGCGGAACTGTCGGATCATCACCAGCTCGCCCGCCTTGGTCCGCGCCACCACGTTGACCCACGAGACGCTGTCGATGCTGAAGAAGGTGCGGGTGGGCCCGCCGCCCTCGAGCTGGGAGTGGCGGGCCACCACGTCGAACACACGGCAGTCGGCCACGCGCTCGTGGTAGAGCACTCGCCAGGGCTTGGGGCGGGAGGACATGCCCCCCAGGGTACACTGGGGACGATGGCCGAACCGCTACGGCTCGACACCGAGCGCCTCACCATGGTGCGCGTCGGCCCCGAGCACCTCGACGAGCTGGTCGAGCTCGACTCGGATCCCGAGGTGATGCGCTACATCAGGGGCGGCCTCGCGTCAGCCCGCCCCTGGGCTCAGCGAGGTCCGCACGCCGCCGCGACCACGTCGCCCCAGCGCGAGGGACCGGGGCCCGGCGACCACCGCTCGGCCTGGGCCCATGCATCATCGACCCGGCCCGCCGCACACAGGGCTCGTAGGCGAGTGGAGCGAGCCTCGTCGGCCAGCACCCCCGCGCCGAAGCGACGCTGGTAGTCGTCGAGCACGGCGAGGGCCGCGTTCGCATCCCCGCGGCTCAAGGACGCCCGCGCCAGCTCGAGCACCCGGGTCTCCTCGGCCAGGGTCGAGACCGAGGGCTCGGCGATCCCCTCGGGATCCGCTGCGCTCGGCGACGCCACGGCTCGCCGGACGGCCCGAGGTCGCGGCGCCCGGGCGGGCTCGTCCTCGGTCCTCGGGGGGGCCTCTGCGATCGCCTCGGGCTCGGGCACCTCGGCCGGGGCATCGACCGGCCTCGCGGAGGTCGATCCCTGCGATCGCTCCTGCGCCGCTTCGGCCGGGCGTTGCCGGGGAGCCGTCGCGGTCGAGGGCCCGGCCGTCGCCACCACCCACGAGAGCCCAGCGGCAGCCGCCACCGCGCCCACGATCGCCGGCGCCGTGAGGCTCGCTCCCGACGAGGGGGCGATCGTCTGCCAGCCGCCCAGCGTGGGCATCGCTCCTTGCTCGAGGCGGGCCATCACGGCTGCGGCCGCGGCCTTGCGCCGCTTGGCCGGCGGACGATCGGCCGCCGCCGCCTCCAGCACCGCCCGCGGCCGTAGCCGGCTCACCCGGCGGTTGCCGTGCTCGCGCGCCTGTAGCCGACGCAGCGCGGTGCCGAAGCGCTCCCGCGCCAGCCGCAGCCGCGAGTGCACCGTGCGTGGGTTGACGCCGAGGATCCTCGCGATCTCCGGCACCTTCACCCCCTCGATCTCCGCGAGCACGAACACGGTGCGCTTGGGTGGATCGAGCTCGTCGAGCAGGTCGTCGACCAGCCGCGCCGCCTCGGCCCGGGCCAGCGCATCCTCGGGATCGATCCCGCGGTCGCCATGGAGCTGCGCGCCCGCCCGCTCCCGCCGCGCCGCCTCGCGTCGCTCGCTGCGGCGCCGGGTGGAGGCCACCCGCACCGCGACCGCATAGATCCACGTGCGCAGCGACGCCTGCCCCCGGAAGTCGCCGAGCCGGCGGAAGACCACCAAGAAGGTCTCCTGCACCGCATCGTCGAGGTCGTCGTCGGCCACGCCGCAGTGCCGCAGCACCCTCCACACATACGCGGAGTGCGCGCGGTAGATGGCGCTGAGGGCCGAGGGATCGCTGGGATCGCCGGGATCGAAGCTGCGGCTGCCGTCGGGCACGGGTGGCGGACCAGTCCTTCCATGGTTGGTGCCGCCGAACGACGGATGCATCAAGGAAATTCTCGGGCGCGGTGGATCTGCACACCGAGCAGCCCCCGCAGCCCCCCGGCGCCCGTCGTCCACACCCGATCGGTGCCCTCGACCGAGAACGACGGCCGATAGAGCGAGATCACGCCCTCCACCGCCATCCACAGCGAGACCCGCCGGGACACGGCCACCTCCACGCCGGGCTGGAGCACCACCCCTGCCCATGGCGCAGCGGCGGAACCCGGGCGGGTCAGCGCGTCTCCCGTGCCACGACCGAGCAGCGCCCCCGCGTCCACCCCCGCGCACAGGGGAATCCGCAGCGAGCCCCGCCCCAGCACCGGGCACAGCCGCACGCCACCGCTGACCAGGCGCACCACTCCGGCCACGTCGCGCTCGGGATCGAAGGACACCCGACGACCCGCCCAGTACTGCCCCTCCACGCGGACCTGCAGGCGCGCCGTGCCGAGCCACGGAGCGAGCACCACCCCGACGCCGGCGCTCGGCAGCAGCAGCCCCTCCACGCCCGCCCCCAGGCGCAGGCCGTAGTGCAGCGAAGGCGCCGGGCTCGGGTGGGCTCGCTCGCTCGCATCGGAGCGAGGCGTGCCAGCGGGCGAGGCATCGTCCAAGGGAGGCGCCGTCGCTCGGAGCCCATCGTTCGACGCGGGCAGGGTCGGCGGCTCCGGCAGACGAGGCTCCTGCGGCGTCGGTGCCACGGGTCGCTCGATCGTGGCGGCCGCGACCGCGAGTGGATCGAGGGCCACCGCGATCACCACCGCATTGGCTCGAGCCAGCAGCTCGCAGTCCTCGGCCGCGAGCCGGCGCGTCTGCGAGGCCGAGCCCGCCTCCAGCACCAGCGTGGACTCGAAGCCTCGTGCGTCGACGTGAATCAGCACCTCGGCCCGGGCGGAGCGACTGAGCCCGCCCGGCACCAGCTCGGACAACCAGCCTTCCACCTGCGCGCGCTCGGGGCAGCCCGCCGGCGCGCTCCAGCGCAAGGCCACGCCCTCACCGGCCGCGGGCTCGCCGAGGAGCGGCCCCACCAGCAGCGTCATTGCCGCAATCGCGCCGAGCAAGGGCATGTCGTTTTTCGTGATACCGCCGTCCGGCCGCGGCCACAAACGGGCGTGACCTTGACCATGACCCTTCGTTCCCTTGCCCTTCCCTGCTTCACCACCGTGCTGCTCGCCGCCTGCGTAGCCAAGGAGCCCGAGCCCCTCGGCAACGTGGAGGACTCCGGCGACGACCAGGGCGAGTCCGAGTCCAGCGGCACCCAGGGAGACACCGACTCCGGCGAGTCGGCCACCAGCGTCGGGGAGACCGGCAGCGACACCGGCAACGACACCGGGATCCCCACCTGCGATCCCGGCCGGGACTACTACGAGCCCGCGAGCTGCCCCGCCAGCGTCGCGCCCCAGCTCCCCATCGCCGGCTGCTACGAGCCCTGTGCCGGTCCCGGTGCGGCCTGCAGCGTGGGCGAGTGCACCGTGGTGCAGATCGAGCCCTGCCCCTGTCCGCCCGACGCCGAGTCGTGCTGCGGCGCATGTGCGGCCGACGAGTGGCTGTGCCTAGAGGCGGTCCCCGATGCCACCTGCGCCGAGATCGTGGGCACCACCTTCCAGTCGGTGGACGAGCTCGAGTGCGGCCTCGATCCCATGGGCCCCGTGCTGTGCCACTGGACCCTCGAGTTCGGGTCCGACGGCAGCTTCTTGTGGATGTACTCCGACATCGGCGAGGGCGGCACCTACTCGTGCGTGGGCGGGATGGTCGTCCTCGAGGGCAACGAGACCCCCGACCACAGCTACGATCTCGAGACCCACATCCTCAACTGGAACGGCGTCGACTACGAGCCCGTGCCGTAGCCCGCGTAGACGATCCCGCGCAGGGGCCTTGCCTCGGCCGGCGGGACGGGGCTTGATCGTGGGGTGAGCGATCCCGACGACCGAGCCTCGACCTCCACCTCCAGCGCGCTGCCCGAGCTCCGGGTGGGCAGCGTGCTCGACCCCGTCACCCTCGAAGCGCTCGACGACGTGAGGCGACGCCAGCTCGAGATCGCCAGCCGGCTCTACTCGGGGAGGGAGGAATCGGCCGAGGCCATCCTCCAGCACGGGGACGAGGACCAGGACGAGCGCATCCACCCGCGCTTCCTCGAGCTGCGCACCATCGTCGGCCCCGACGGAGCCCCGCGCTACGACGCATGGCTGTACATGGTGGACAGCGGGTCGATCTTCGCGGCGGGAACCCTCGACGTGGTCGCCGAGGTGATCCAGTTCGGCCTGGAGACCGACGACGAGGCCCTCGAGCAGGCCCTGGATCCCCTGCTCGGAAAGCTCCCGACTTCGAAGCAGGAGGTCGCGCCCCAGGGGAGCACCACGCAGTCGGCGGGGAAGACGAAGGTGGTCGCCAAGACTGCCGGCAAGAAGAAGGTCGTCTCCAAGACTGCGACCACGAAGAAGACTGCGGCGAACAAGGAGTGACGCCGCCTTCGCGGCGGGCTCAGCGACTCAGCTCGAAGCGCCGCAGCGTCTCGTGGGAGGGCGGCTGACCTCGCAGCGAGCCCAGCACCAAGAAGATCAGGTTGGCCCCGAGGCCCAGGATCCCCAGCTCGAGCTGCAGGGGATTGAGGCTCGCGGCCAGCTCGGGCGCGACCTTCCGCAGCACGAACACGCCCACGATCGTCAGCAGCCCCGCCCCCAGCCCCAGCTCGGCCCCCCGCCTCCCGGCCCGGCGCCACAGCAGCCCCAGCACCACCAGGGGCAGGAACTGGATCGGGATCGCATAGGCGAGCAGCAGCAGATCCACGATCGAGGTGCCCCCCGCCACGTCGAGCATCACCCACGACAGCAGCGCCAGCAGCACGATGATGATGCGGATCGCCCGGGTCTGCGCCGCCTCGTCGTCTCGCAGCGATGCCCCCGACACGGGCGCCCGCGGCAGCAGCCGCAGCGTCCGCGCCCACCGAACCAGGCGCGAGCCCAGCGAGCCCCGCTCCAGCGGCAGCAGCACGTCGCGCACCAGGATCGAGCCGCCCGCGTGCAGCAGCGCGTCGCCGGTGGACATCGAGGCCGCGAGCACCGCGAAGGCCACGAACGCGAACGCCAGCGGATACAGCGGATGCGAGCCGAGCTGATCCACCAGCCAGAACAACACCGAGTCATCGGCCGGGCCCCCCGCGAGCACGGCCACGTAGCCCAGCAGCAGCAGCGGGACCAGGAAGAACAGGAAGGTCGGGTACCAGACCACCGAGAGCTGCACCAGTCGCGCGCTGCGAGCGGTGAAGCACTTCATGAACACGTGCGGCCACATCGAGAAGCCGAGGATCGAGACCAGCACCTCCGAGCTGTAGCGGGAGATCGGCGTCTGCTCCCCGGGGCCCGGCAGGGTGAGGAACTCGGGGTGCTCGGCCAGCACGCGGTCCATCATCGCGGACACCGAGCCGTACAGCGTGGTGGGGATCCACAGGCCCAGCACCCAGATCACCACCAGCATGGCGATGCCCTGCACCACGTTGGTCCAGCCCACGCCCCGCACCCCGCCCAGCAGCACGTAGGCGAGCACCGCCAGGTAGACCAGCGCGGCGCCCCACTGCGCGGGCCAGCCGGTGACCGCCTCCATCACCAGGCCCGCCCCCTTGAGCTGGATGACGAGGTAGGGCACGAACGCCACCACCGAGGCCACTCCCATCAGCACGCTCACCCGCGGGCTCTCGAAGCGGGCGGCCACGAGCTCGGCCTGGGTCAGGAAGCCCTCGCGCGCCCCGATGCGTCGCACCCGGGCCCCGAAGAAGAACAGCGGCACCAGGCCTACCGCCCCGTAGGCGAGCACGTAGAACGCATCGGAGCCGCGGGCGACCACTCGCTGCGGCGTGCCCAGCAGGGCGTAGGCCGAGAAGATCGTCGCCCCGACCACGAAGTACATCACCACGGGGCCGAAGGAGCGCTCACCGGCCACGTAGTCGTTGGTGTCGCCGCGGCCTCGTCGACCCGCGACGATCCCCAGCACCACGGTGACGATCAGATAGATCACCACCACCACCATCGCCAGGGGCCTCATCGGTCGACCCTCCGGCGCGATCCCGTCGACGCCACGGGCTCGGGATCGCGCGAGGGCGGATCGTCGTGCTCGCGATCGTCGACGACACGCAGGCGATACAGCAGCAGCAACGCGCCGAAGTTCGCCGCGATCACCAGCAGCACCCACACCAGCGACCAGGGCAGCCCCAGCACCCGGGGGTGCACGTGGTTGCCCAGCCATGGATAGACGGGCCACACCAGCAGCGCGACGGAGACCAGGAACCACAGCCCCGCGAGGCGGGCTCCGATCCGCGAGCGTCGCCGATGAGGGCGCTCTCCCATGGGACCGGACGCTATCACGGCCAAGACGGTCCATCGGCAATCCGGGCTCGCCGCTCGAGAAGGACGGTACCCTCGGAAGAGGTGAGCGCCGAACAGAGACCGGCCGGGGACGTCGAGATGCTCGATGCTTGCTTCCCGGTGCTCATGACGGTGGCGAGGGGCCCCGTCGATCATCGCGACGTCGATCGCTTCTGCAGCTGGCTCGATGCCATGTTCGAGCGCGCCGCCGCCAGCGACCGACGGCTCGTGTCGATCACCGACGCCACCCGAATCCACCGACCCGACCGCAGGGTCCTTCGAACGGGCCTCGACGGGGCATCGTCTCCATCATCGCCCATCGGGCTCGCTCGCGGAGCCCCTTCGCCCGCGGGCTCGGCTCACTCGCGCTCGGCCTCGCTCGGCACGCTCACCAGGCCCGGCTCCGGGGGGCGCCAGCTCAGCTCCCACAGCGGCAGCGCGGTGGCGGCCACGGCCACCAGCAGCGCGACCCGGAGCCGATGCGACGCGCCCCGCTCCCGCCATGCGGCGACCCACCCCAGCCCTGCTCCGAGCGGCACGGCCATGCGCAGCACCGGCAGCCACCCGGGCATCCCGAAGCGAAGCGGCCGCAGGTACGCCTCCTGCCCCGCGTCCACCCAGGCCGCGTAGAGCAGCGGGACCACGCTGCCCACCAGGGCCAGGCGAGCCGCCAGGGTCACCAGCCGAGGGCGTCGGCGCCCGCCGAGCGCTCCCACCCCCAGGACCAGCAGCACCGCGCCCAGCAGCCCGCCCTCGATCCACCGCGCCCGGTGCCA
This sequence comes from Myxococcales bacterium, assembly GCA_020633315.1. Taxonomy (GTDB): domain Bacteria; phylum Myxococcota_A; class Polyangia; order Nannocystales; family Nannocystaceae; genus Paraliomyxa. The sequence continues at coordinate 16,666 of JACKDV010000002.1, read as the reverse complement.
CGGCATCCGCTCGGCCGAGCTCGCGCCGCGATGCACCCAGCGCACCACGCCGTCCGCGTCGGCGACGAAGACCACCACCTCGGGCTCCTTGGCCTCGCGGACCCGCTCGAACACCCGGTCGCCGGTGCGAACGAAGCGCTCGCCGTCGACCCGCAGGAAGCCCTCGTCGTCGAGCTCCACCCGCAGCGGGGGCTCGAGCAGCCGGGCCAGCCCGCGGGTGAAGGCCGGGGTGTCGTGCTTGCTCGCGTGATCGAAGCGGCCCACGAGCGCCTCGGGATCCTCGGGTCGCCCGTCGCCCGCGGCCACGACCTGGCGGAGCGCCGCGGGCGGCAGGAAGCGCTCGACGATCGCGTCGACCAGCTCGGCGTGGAGCGACGGGCCCAGGCCGTTCTGGGCCACGAAGATCCCCACCCCCGCCTCGTCGAGCAGCACCACGCGGCTGAGGAACGCGGGCACGCTGCCGCCGTGGCTGCGGCTTCGGTGCCCGGCGGTGGTGCCATGGAGGAAGGCGTAGTGGTAGCTGGGCAGCGCCGGGTGGATCACCGCCTGGGTCCGTCGCATGCGGCGGTGCGCCTCGGGGTGCAGCACCGTCCGCCCCTCGAAGCGCCCGCCCTCGAGGTGCATGATCATGAAGCGCGCCATGTCGGCCGCGGTGGTGTGCAGGGTGCTCGCGGGCACGGTGCGGAAGTAGAGGTACTCATAGGGCACGCGCCGGCCGTGCTCGTCCACCACGTAGCCGGTGGCCAGCGCGTCCTCGAGCTCGGGCCGCAGCTCGAAGCTGCTGTGGTCCATGCCCAGCGGCTCGAGCAGGCTGCGCTCCACGTGCTCGGCGAAGGGCGTGCCGCCGACCTGCTCCACCACCAGGCCCGCCAGCGCGTTGCCATGGTTGCTGTACAGCACCACCCTCCCCGGCGGGCGGACCTGCGGCGGCATGGTCTCGCCGAGGAACGCGGCCAGCCCGTCGCTCGGGGGCGTCCGCGAGACCCGGCCCACGTTGTTGTTGATGATCCCCGCGGTGTGGCTCAGCAGGTGGCGCAGGGTCACCGGGGGCTCGAAGCGCTCGGGCAGCGCCACCGCCGGTAGGTGCTCGTTCACCGGATCGTCGATCGACAGCCGTCCTTCCGCCTCGAGCTGGGCGATCGCGGTGGCGGTGAAGGTCTTGGAGATCGACGCCACCCGCACCACCGTGCGCTCGCCGTCCATCGCCTCGCCCCGCTCGAGATCGGCCCATCCCCAGCCCCCCACCAGCAGCACGCGATCGTCCTGCACCACCGACACCACCACCCCGGGGATTCCCGTCGCCTGCAGGCGCGCGGGCACGAGCTCGTCGAGCTGCTCCCGCAGCGCCTCGGGATCGATGGGAGGCGCGGCGTGGAGCAGCAGGGCGAGCGAGATCACGAGCGCCGACACGGACCCCAGCGTAGCCGAGCCCCGCGGTGGTTGCCTCGATGGGGTCACGCTGGGACACTGGTCGCATGATTGGCTTCCCATCCTCCTCGCGACGGCGACTCCCCCTGCTGCTCGCCGCGCTGGCCCTGGGCGCGTGCCCGGCCGACGAGCCCCCCGCCACCACCAACGGCAGCAGCGGCGACGAGACCGGGCCCGCCACCGACGGCACCACCACCATGGTCTCGGCCGACGAGTCCGGCAGCTCGGGCGACGACGCGAGCACGGGAGCGAACACCTGCGGCAACGGCATGCTCGAGCCGGGCGAGGTCTGCGACGACGGCAACACCACGAGCGGGGACGGCTGCTCGGCCACCTGCCAGCCCGAGAGCTGCGCCATGGTCTGGAGCTGGACCGAGCCGGTCGACGACGGCGACCCCGGGGCCAACGACACCACCGTGGACGGCACGGGCAACGTCTACGTCGTGGGCGACACGCCGGGCCCCAGCGACAACGACATCTGGGTCGCCAAGTGGAATCCCGATGGCAGCCAGGCGTGGTCGCAGCGCATCGACAGCGGCAACGGCATCGACGTGGGCCTGGGCATCGCCGTGGACGAGGCGGGCGAGGTCTACATCGCCGGCCGCGTCGCCGGGGACGGCGACGCCATGTACTACGCGCGCCTGGCCTCGGCCGACGGCAGCGAGGTGTGGGCGATCACCATCGACAGCATGTTCCCCGGCGAGGACGACATCGGCGTGGATGCAGCGCTCACCCCCGACGGCGACGTGGTGGTCGCGGGCCGGCTGCGCGTGGGCGACGGCGACGACGACCTGTGGCTGAGCCGCCGGGCGGGCGCCGACGGCAGCGAGGTGTGGGCCACCACCTGGTCGGGCGTGGGCGACGGCACCTTCTCCACCGACCGCGTGGGCGACCTCGACGTGGGCCCCGACGGCAACGTGTGGGTCACCGTCCGCGAGCACGTGGCCTTCGACACCCAAGACGTGGTGCTGCTCGGCTACGACGCCAACGGCAACCAGACCGTCAGCTTCTCGCCGCTCGCCGACGGCCTGTCGCACACCGACGACCCGGTGGGCGTGGCCGCCTACGAGGGCGGCGCGTACTTCGGTGCGGTGCGCAGCTCCGCGGTGGCCGTGTACCTCGCGTGGCTGTTCGAGGTGGACGCCTCGGGGGCCGAGCTGTGGTCCATCGATCAGGATCAGTGGCTCGGCACGATCGGCGACGAGTACGTGCTCCGCAGCGTGGACGCGCGCCCCGACGGCACGGTGATGCTCGGCGGGGACTTCCGCCGCGAGGCCATGAAGTCGGACCACGAGTGGCGCGAGGCGTGGGTGATGCAGCTCGACCCCGCGGGCGACGAGGTCTGCCGCGGCGGCCACATGGAGGACGACGGGGCCCCGTACCCGCCGGTGCTGTACGTGTACTCGGGCGGCGCGGCGTCGAGCGGCGGGCTGGCGCTGTCGGGGCGGGTCTACGAGGGCGCCGGGATCGACTCCTGGCTGTGGTCGGGCTACTTCGCGATGTAGCGAGCGCTCAGCAGGCGCAGCCCTGCCCCTTGTGGCAGGTCTTGGAGAGCGAGATGCACGAGTTGCCGCACGGCTTCGAGCTCGGGCCGCAGTGCTTGCAGCAGGTCGAGCTGGGGACGGCGGCGGGAGCCGAGGGAGCCGGCCGCGACCTCGAGCTCGACCGCGGCGAGTCCAGGACCTCGTCGAGCGCACGGTCGAGCTCCGCGGGATCGATCTCGGCCTCGTCGCCCGCGGCATCGGGCGTGGCGAAGGGATCGACGGTCCTCGCGGCGCGCGGTGCCTTCGCGGTCTCCGTCTTCTCCGCGGGCTCGTCGTGAGCACGCCGGCTCCCGTGCCGTCGCCGTGGTGACGAGCCGGGCTCGGGCTCCGCCGCGCCCGGCGGCTCGGCGGGAAGCGGACGGGCCGTGAGCGGCTCGGGCTCCGGCTCGTCCACGGCCCGAGCCGGGGCCGCCGTCGGCGTCCGCCGGTGGTCCCCCGTGCAGAGGTTGCAGACCCAGGCCACGGGGACGAGCAACAGCAGCACCCCCACCAAGGAGCCCGAGCTCTTCTTCGCCACGCCGCGAGTCTGCGATGGCTCGGGCGCATCGTCCAGCGGGTCGAAGGGACCAGGCGCCGCCGGGCTGGTCGCTACCTCGCGAGGTAGACCCCGCTGCGCGTCCCCTGTCGCCGCAGCTCTCGCAGCAGCTCCCGCCGCTGGATCGGCTTGCTCAGGTAGCCGTCCATCCCTGCGGCCAGGCAGCGCTGGCGATCCTCGGCCAGCGCGTGGGCGGTCATCGCCACGATCGGCAGGTGCCGCTCCCGGCCGAGCTCCTTGCGGCGGATCGCGGTCGTCGCCTCGATCCCGTCCATGCGGGGCATCTGCACGTCCATCAGCACCAGGTCGAAGCCCCCCGCCTCGAGCCGCTGCAGCGCCTCCTCGCCGTCGCCGACCACCTCCACCTCGCAGCCGAGCGCCAGCAGCAGGTGGCGCGCCACCTTCTGGTTGATGGCGTTGTCCTCGGCCACGAGCACCCGCAGGCCGGCGAGCTCCGGCGTCTCGTCGGCCGCCGTGGCCCGGCCCGGGCGGGTGATCGGCCGCCGCGATGGACGATCCCGCCGCGTCCATGCGTCGTGCACCGCCCGCAGCAGCATCACCTGGGGCACGGGCTTGCGCAGGTAGGCGACCACCCCCGCCTCCTGCAGGAGCTCGTCGGACGGCCGGCGAGTAAGAGATCCGAGCATCACTCGCGGCGGCCGGGGCCGCGCGGCGTCCTGCTCGATGGCCCGGCCCAGCCCCAGGCCGTCCATGTCGCCCAGGTGCTCGTCGAGCACCACCACCGAGATGCCCTCGCCGTCACCGACCCCGCGCAGCCGCTCGAGCGCCCCCTGCCCCGAGTCGCAGGCCACCACGCTCGCCCCCCAGCCGGCGAGCTGCTCCCCCAGCACCTCGCGCAGCTCGGAGTGGGCGACCGCCACGAGCACTCGCAGGCCGGCGAGCGACACGTCGGGCGGGCGCACGCTGGGCTCGCCCTCGGACTCGGGCAAGGGCAGCTCCACCCAGAAGGTGGAGCCGCGGCCGTGCTCGCTGTGGAGCCCCATCTGGCCGCCCATGAGCTGCACCAGCTCCCGCACGATGGCCAGGCCCAGCCCCGTCCCTGCGTGCTCGCGGGTGCTCGAGCCGTCCACCTGCTGGAACGCATCGAAGATGAGATCCTGGCGATCCTCCGGGATCCCGATGCCGGTGTCCCGCACGCTGAAGCGCACCCCCTCGGCGTCCCCTGGGGCAGTCTCCACCGTGACCATCACCGTGCCCGAGGGGGTGAACTTCACCGCGTTGCTCAGCAGGTTGAGCAGGATCTGCCGCACCTTGCCGCGGTCGCCCTCCACGTGGGCCACGGTGCCCGGCCGCACCCGCAGGATCAGCTCCAGCCCCTTGGCATCGACCGGGACCGCGACCTGGCTCAGCGCCTCCTCCACCACCGCGAGCAGGCCGAAGGGCGTGGTCTCGAGCGCCATCTGCCCGGCGTCGATCTTGGAGAAGTCGAGGATGTCGTTGAGCAGGTCGAGCAGGGCCACGCTGGAGATCTGGGCGGTCTCGGCGTAGCCGCGCTGCTCCCCCTCGAGCTTGCCGTCGAGCAGGATGCCCAGCATGCCCAGGATCCCGTTCATGGGGGTGCGGATCTCGTGGCTCATGTTGGCCAGGAATCGGCTGCGGGCCGCGGCCGCGGCCTGGGCCTCGGCGCGCGCCCGCTCGAGCTCCTCGATGGAGCGAAGGCGCAGCGACTCGAAGGCCTGGGCGATGCCCATGAGGCTGACGTTGATCCCGATGAGGGTGGACAGCAGCGCACGGATGGCGGCCGGATCGGCCTGGGTGCGCAGAGCCACGATCACGTGGATCGCCACCCCGATCCCGCACCACACCCAGCCCGAGCGCCCGCCGGAGGCGAAGGTGACCATCACCGGGAAGCCGACGAAGGAGATCATCGACACGTGGAAGAGGTCGGCGCCCGTGAAGAGCTGGTGGATGGCCCCGAGCGAGAGCACCGCCGCCATCGCGTGGCCCACGAAGCGGGTACGACCGGTACGACGGATGATCCCCAGCCCGACGAAGGGCGCGACGATGCTGGGGGCCAGGAGCGTCACGGACAGGAGCTCGCCGTCGGCCACGAGCTGGGTCAGCGCCGCGCAGATCGGGACGAGCAGCACCCAGAGCACGGCGACCGCCATCCGGGCCCGCCGCAGCGGCTCGCCCCCCGCCGCCGCGACCTCGGGGGGAATCCAGCGATCGATCCGCGCGGCGAGCCGCTCGGGGAGGCTCGGCTCGGCCGCGGCAGATCGGTCCGGGGAGGTCATCGCGGGGCTCGCCCCCCGAATCTACCAGGACGCGATCAAACGCGGCGCGGCCCCGCCTCGGTCACGACCATCCCTTGCTGCGCGCCTTGCTGGCGGCCTCGCTGCGGTTGCGCGCCTCGAGCTTGCCGATGGCGCTCGTCAGGTAGTTGCGCGCCGTGCCCTCGCTGAGCTCGAGCTCGCGGGCGATCTGCTTGGAGCTCGGGCCCGCCTCCACGTGCCGCAGCAGCTGGCGCTCGCGGTGGTCGTGACGGGTGGCGTCGACCTGTGGTTCGGCCGCCGCTGAGGGCCGCGCCGTCGACCATCCGGTCAGCCCGGGCAGGGTCCCGCGACCGAGACCGGGCGCGGGGCGTCCTGCGTGGTGCCGTCGCCGAGCTGACCGAAGGCGTTGTCGCCCAGGCAGACGATCCGACCGTCGCCCTCGGTCGCGCAGGTGTGGGCCCGACCGGCTCCCACCACGCTCACCGCGGTGAAGGGCATCTCCACCGGCGAGGCCATCGAGCCGCCGCCCGGCAGGCCGAGCTGCCCGGCCCCGTCGTTGCCCCAGCACCACGCCTCGCCACCGTCGATCCACGCGCACACGTGATCGTCCCCGGAGCTCAGCCCGTCGACCGGGGGCAGGCCCTCCACCACCACCGGCACCCAGACGGGCTCCATGGAGGCGACCTGGCCGGTCTGCGAGAGGTTGTTGCGACCCCAGCACCACACCTCGCCGCCCATGTCGAGCGCGCAGCCGTGGTAGTCGCCCAGGGCGAGCGCGCGGACGGGAGGCAGGCCCAGCACCGGAGCCGGGCCGGTGGTGTCGTCCTCGCGGCCGAGCTGGCCGAAGTCGTTGCGACCCCAGCACCACGCCTGGCTCCCCTCGTCGATCGCACAGGTGTGGAAGCCCCCGGTGTCGAGCGCGACCATGGACGGCAGGTCGGGCACCGGCTCGGGCCACGCGGAGCCCTCGGGGCCGGGGATGCCGAGCTGATCGTCGACGTTGCGCCCCCAGCAGTAGACCATGCCCGAGTCCCCCAGCCCGCAGGTGTGGAAGCCCCCCGCCTCGATCGCGAGCAGGGGCTCGGGCAGGTCGAGCGGCGCGGGCATGGGCAGGTCGGGGCCCTCCATCCCGAGCCCGAGCTGACCGTCCTCGTTGCGTCCCCAGCAGTAGGGCAGCTCGGCCAGCGCACAGGCATGGAACGCCCCGATGTCGGCCCAGATCACGCCCTCGAGCACGGGCGCGGGCTGCCACACCCCCAGCGGATCGAGGGGCGGGCCATCGCCGACCTGGCCCGCCTCGTCCTCGCCCCAGCACCACAGCTCGCCGTCGCTGCGGATGGCACAGCCCTCGTGCTCGTCGGCCTCCACCCAGGCCGTGCAGGGGACGCAGCCCGGCGGAGCGCACACGCCCTCGGCACAGCTCCCGTCGCAGCATGGCTCGCCCAGGCCGCCGCAGGCCGGCGGCTCGCCGCTCGAGTCGGTCGGACCGGCCTCGTCGGTGGTCGTGCCGTCGTCGAGCGCGATCGTGGACGTGCCGGGCTCGTCGTCGCCGCTGTCGTCGGTGCCCGGGAGCGGACCCGTGTCCTCCGTGCCGCCGGCCGTCGGCACGCACTGTCCGGCGAGGCTCCCCCCGGCGAGGTCGCCGTAGCGCTGACCAGAGGGACAGGTGTCGTCGGGGAAGCTGCAGTAGCCGTCGGGCTGGCAGACCCCGTTGGTGCCGTGGTCCTGGCAGTCCTCGGCCTGCTCGCACTGGAACACGCTCCCGCTCACGCACCCCAGGCTCGCGCCCAGGAGCGCGCCCACGGCCATCCACCTCGGAGTCGAGCGGTCCATGCCCCGCGCACATCATACCCGCGCCGCCTCGCGCGGTGCTCGGGTTCGGGAGCATCGGCGCAGGACCACCGACCTCGCCCACCGTGCGCCCGATCGTGGCCCGTTTCGCTCCTTCCTTCGGCCCCGACCGCCGGGCTAGCATGATCTCGGCAACGCCATGAACGACTGGGAAGACATGTTCGCGAGCGCGGCACGCCAGCGGGTGCGCCGCGACGGCGTGGCGCTGGAGACCCTCCGGGCCCTGTGCGAGACCAACACCCCGTGCTCGCTGATGGCCGCTCACATGGCGCTGTCGTCTGCGGGGCACCTGCGCTCGGCCACCTCGGCCGGCGTGGTGGTGCACCTGCTCCATCCCCCGCGCAGCCCGCTGCAGGGGGCCCTGGTGGCGCTGAGCTTCCCGCTCGCGGGCAAGTCGGCCGGCTTCACCGGGCCGGTGCTGTGGGTGGCGGAGCAGGACGGCGGCTCGCTCGACGTCACCCTGCAGGTCCCCGAGGCGCTCCAGCTCAAGATGCGCCGCGCGTCGGTCCGCGTGCCGGTGCCCTCGGGCACGATGGGCGCGGCCATCCTCCACGGCGAGAGCCTCCAGCCCGTGATCGCCATCGACCTCAGCCTGCAGGGCATCCTGGTGGAGTTCCGCGAGAGCGAGGTGCCCGACATCGAGGAGGGGCACCGTCGCATGGTCGCGCTCAAGCTCGAGGGCAAGTCGGTGCTGCTCGAGGCCGAGGTCCGTCGCCGCGACGGCCCCCGCTACGGCATGGCCTTCATCACCCGCGACGATCGACCCAGGAAGCTGATCGAGATCCTCACCACGCTCCAGTATCGGTGGAGCGAGCGCGCAGTACCGTGATCCGGGTGGCCCAGTGGCACCAGGAGCGTCGCCCCTGGCGGGAGTGCCTGGAGGTGTACGTGCAGGCGGCCCGCGGCCTGGCGGCGGCCCACGCCAAGGGCCTGGTGCAGCGGGCGGTCGAGCTACGAGCCGCGGCCCACGGCCCGGCGAGCGAGCTGGCCGAGGCCCGCTTCGTGCTCGCCCGGGCGCGGCTGCCCGAGGAAGAGGCCGGGGCGATGGCGCTGGCCCAGCAGGCCCGCGATGCCCTCGACGAGGGCGAGCTCCGCCGCGAGATCGACGCTTGGCTGGCCGAGCGCGGCTGAGCCACGCTCCTGCTCTGCACCCATTCCGCTCGCGCCTGGCTCCTACTCGGCGGTGCCGTACGCCCCCGTCGTCCGTCCCCTCGATCTCGCCGCCCTCGGCGAGGGCGAGCCGCTGGTGCTCGACGATCTGCTGGGCGCGCCCGCGGCCGACGGGATCCGGGCTGCGGTGCTCGAGGCCGAGGTCCAGGGTCGGCTGCACCCCGCCGGCCTCGGCCGGACCCGCGCGCGGCAAGAGGAGCTGCGCTCCGACCTCCATGGCTGGATCGATCCCGACGACGCGGACCCGCGCCTCGCCCCGCTGCTGGGGTTCTTCGCCGAGCTGCGCGTCCGACTGTCCCGCGAGGCGTTCCTGGGCCTGCGTCGCTTCGAGGTGCAGGCCGCCGTCTACCACGAGGGCTGCGGCTACGTGCGTCACGCCGACGCCTTCCGGGGCGGGCCGAGCCGGCGCGTGACCGCCATCTACTACGCCAACCCCGAGTGGACGCCCCGCGACGGCGGCGAGCTGTGCTGCTGGCCCAGCGCCGCCGCGCTGACGATCGAGCCCCGGCACGATCGCATGGTGGTGTTCCTCAGCGAGCGTCTCGAGCACGAGGTGCGACCGGTGACGAGGGGCCCCCGGGTGGCGGTGACCGCCTGGTACTGGGGACCGTAGCGATGCTCGGGCAAGGGCAATGATCTCCGCCACTTGGAGTCATCGATCGCTGCCCTGCTAGGCTCGCCGCCCCATGGTCGGCTCGATTCGCCCGCTGCTCGCCCTCTCCCTGGCCCTCGTGGCCTGCGACTCCACGCCCAAGCCCGGCGACGCCAGCAAGGACGCCAAGGGCGATGCCAAGGCCGCGAAGACAGGCGGCGAGGCCAAGACCGACGCGGCGGCCAAGACCGACGCCGACGCCGAGACCGACGCGGCGGCCAAGACCGACGCCGACGCCGAGACCGACGCGACGGCCAAGACCGACGCCGACGCCAAGACCGTCACGCCCCTGCCGGGCGAGAGCCACCTCGCCTCGATCACCCAGCTCACCTTCGGGGGCGAGAACGCCGAGGCCTACCTCAGCTTCGACGAGTCGCAGCTGGTGTTCCAGGCCCACGAGGGCGAGGGCTGCGATCAGATCTTCACCATGGGTCTCGACGGCTCCAACAAGAAGCTGGTGAGCACGGGCAAGGGCCGCACCACCTGCTCGTACTTCCTGCCCGGCGATCAGAAGATCCTCTACGCCTCCACCCACGCGGCCGACGACGGCTGCCTCGCGCCCCCCGATCGCTCCAAGGGCTACGTGTGGAAGCTCTACGACGAGTTCGACATCTACCTGGTGGACGCGGGCGGGGGCGAGCCCACCCCGCTCATCACCGGCGACGGCTACGATGCCGAGGCCACGATCTCACCCAAGGGCGACAAGATCGTGTTCACCTCCACCCGCGACGGCGACCCGGAGGTCTACCTCGCCAACCTCGACGGCAGCGGCATCACCCGCCTGACCAACGCCCCGGGCTACGACGGCGGGCCGTTCTTCTCCCCCGACGGCAGCAAGATCGTCTACCGCGCCAACCACCCCGAGGGCGAGGACGAGCTGGCCAAGTACGAGGAGCTGCGCAAGGAGGGCCTGGTGCGCCCCACCCGGCTCGAGCTGTTCGTGATGAACGCCGACGGCAGCGAGCAGACGCAGATCACCAAGAACGGCAAGGCCAACTTCGCCCCCTACTTCCACCCGGACGGCCAGCGGATCATCTTCTCGTCCAACGTCAATGACGAGCAGGGCCGCAACTTCGACCTCTACATGATCGGGGTCGACGGCGAGGGGCTCGAGCAGATCACCTTCGCCGACGAGTTCGACGGCTTCCCCATGTTCACCCGCGACGGCAAGCGGCTGGTGTTCGCCTCCAACCGCAACCACGTCGAGGAGGGCGACACCAACGTGTTCATCGCGGAGTGGAAGGACTGAGGCGGTGCCCGAGCACTGCTTCGAGCGCCCCCGCGGGCGGGTGATCGAGCTCAGCATCGAGTCCGCGGCGCTGGCCGGCAACCGCCTGGGTGACCCCGCCACGCGCACGGTGGCGGTGTACCTGCCCGCCGACGCCGAGGGGCAGCGCCTGCCCCTGCTGGTGGACCTGGCCGCCTTCACCGGCAGCGGCCTCAAGCGCCTGGCGTGGACCGCCTTCGGGCAGAGCGTGCCCCAGCGAATCGATCGCCTGATCGCCGAGGGCCGCATGGGCCCGGTGGCGGTGGCCTTCCCCGACGGCTTCACCTCGCTGGGCGGCAACCAGTACCTGGACTCGCCGACGCTCGGCCGCTGGGAGCGCTTCTTGGTGGAGGAGATGCTGCCCCGCCTCGAGGCCGAGCTGCCCATCCTCCCCGGGCCGGCCCACCGCGCCGTGGTCGGCAAGAGCAGCGGCGGCTACGGGGCGCTGGTGCAGGGCATGCGCCACGCGGAGCACTGGGCCGCGGTGGCCTGCCACTCCGGCGACATGGGCTTCGCCAACCTCTACCTGCGCGACTTCCCGGCCACCCTCGACACCCTCGCGCGCCACGGCGGCATCGCGCCCTTCCTCGAGCACGTGCGCAGCACCCCGGCCCTGCGCGGCAGCGACTTCCACACCCTGATGATCCTGGCGATGGGCGCCAGCTACGATCCCGATCCCGATCCCAGCGCCCCGGCCGGCATCCGCCTGCCCGTGGACCTCCACACCTGCGCCCTCGATCCCGAGCGCTGGGCGGCGTGGCTGGCCCACGATCCGGTGGAGCAGGTGGAGCGGCCGGAGGTCCGAAGCGCGCTGTCGAGCCTGCGCCTGCTGTGGCTGGACTGCGGACGGCACGACCAGTACTTCCTGCACTACGGCGCCCGCCAGCTCGCGGCCGCGCTGCGGCGCCACGGCATCGCCCACCGCTACGAGGAGTTCGACGGCACGCACTCGGGCATCGACCATCGCCTCGACGTCTCGCTGCCGCGGCTCTACGAGGCGATCACGGGAGCGCCCACGAGCTGAGGGCTCGGGCCCGCCGGGGCCTGCTATCATCGCCGGGTCCATGTCCGAGAGCCTCCAGCCGGGTGAGCGCTACGGCCCGTTCGAGATCCTCGAGGAGCTCGGCGAGGGAGGCTTCGGTCGGGTCTACAAGGTGATCGACCCCCGCTACGGGGTCCCCATGGCGCTCAAGCTCTCCCGCCACCCGGTGACCGAGCTCGAGACGGCCCAGCGAGCGCTGCGCGAGGTGGCGGTGCTGCGCACCATGACCAACCCCCACGTGGTGCGGGTGTACGACGCGGGCCTGCGCCGCGACGGGAACATCTACGTGCTGATGGAGCTGCTCAGCGGGCGCCCGCTCGACGAGTGGCACGACTTCGATCGACCGCTGCCCCCCGCGTGGGCGGCCCACGTCATCCACCAGTGCTGCCTGGGGCTGGTGGAGGCCCACGACCGCGGCATCGTGCACCGCGACCTCAAGCCGGCCAACATCTTCATCACCCAGGAGGTGGGGGTGCGCCTGCTCGACTTCGGGCTGGCGCGCTCGTGGGGCGGCGACTCGGTGATCGGCAAGAACGCCACCCAGGGCCACGTGCTGGTGGGCACGCCCCACTACGCCCAGCCCGAGCAGCTCACCACCCACGCCCTCACCCCCGCGGCCGACGTCTACAGCCTGTCGATGCTGCTGTACGAGCTGATGTCGGCGCGCGTGCCCTTCGTGCCCAACTGCTCGGTGAGCGAGGTGCGGGCGCTGTGGATCGACAACCCGTTGATGTGGCTGCGGGCCCACGCCCAGGATCCCGTGATCCCGCTGGGGACCTACCTGGGCGATCGCGTGCCGCCCGGGCTGGTCGAGCTGGTGATGCAGGGCCTGGCCAAGGATCCGCGGGCCCGCCCCGCCGACGCCCGCGTCTTCGCCCAGCGCCTGCAGGCCAGCTGGCCCGCGGCCTGAGGGGGCCTCGCCGATGTCCAGTCGCAGCGCCCGCAACATGCTGATCCGTCAGTGGCAGATCGTGCAGCTGCTGCACGGGCGCCGCCGTGGCCTCACGCCCAAGCGCCTGCTCGAGGAGACCGGCAGCAGCCGCGCCACCCTGTACCGCGACCTCGAGATGCTCGAGCAGGCCGGCGTGCCGATGCTGCGCGAGACCGTCAACGGCGAGGCGCGGATCAGCCTGCTGGGCGACAAGCTCCCCGAGCTGTCCCCCACCCCGCTGCAGTGGGACGCGCTCCGCCTGGCTCGCAGCTACCTCGAGCCGCTGCGCGGCACCTCGCTGCTCAGCGAGCTCGACGCCCTGCTCGCCCGCAACCGCCCCCGCCAGCCGGGCTCGGAGCCCGAGCCCGAGCCCGAGCCCTCGCACGCCCAGTCGCTCAAGGTCCTCGACGCCGCGATCGCCCAGCGCAAGAAGGTCCGCTTCCGCTACCGCTCGGCCAGCGACGCCAAGTACCGCGTGCGCACCGTGGATCCGCTGATGTGGCGCCTGGTGGACGAGCACGTGTACCTCATCGCCCACGAGCCGCAGCTGGGCTACCGCACCTTCAAGGTCGCCCGCATGGAGGACACCGAGCGCCTCGAGGACGACGCCGAGGTCCACGACGTGGACGAGGACGAGCTGTTCCGGGGCGCGGTGAAGATCTGGAGCGGCCCCCGGGTGCAGGTGGCGATCCGCCTGTCGCCCTACGCGGCGCGCCTGCTGCCCGAGTACCCGCTGACCTCCGAGCAAGAGGTGCGGACCGAGGAGGACGGCCATGCGGTGCTGCACGCCGAGGTCGCCGGGACCAAGGAGGTCCAGCGCTGGGTGCTGCACTGGGGAGCCCACGCCGAGGTGCTCGAGCCCGCCTCGCTGCGGGAGCAAGTGCGCCAGGAGCTGCGCCAGATGCAGGCGCACTACGAGGACGACGGCGCCGGGGCCTGAGCGGGAGCGAGCCGAGCGCGGCTCGGAGGCCCGCCCCGCTGGGCCGCGATCAGATCTGATAGCCTGACGATCCGTATCCCACGGAGCCCCGCCATGCTCGCTCGTTCCCTCGTCGCCCTGTCCCTCCTGCTCTCGGCTGGCTGCACCTCCCACGAGGGCGAGCCCAAGCCCCAGCCCAAGCCCGAGGGGCAGGTCGATCCCGAGCCCGAGCCCGAGCCCGAGCCCGAGCCCGAGCCGCCCAAGGTGGTGGCCACTGCGAGGATCGCCTCGGTGCAGATGATCGAGGACTGCCCACAGCACGATCCGCCGCCGCCGGCCCAGCCCGCCTCGCTGGTGCCCTCGGCCCAGGCTCCGATGGGCGGCCAGCTCCTGGAGGACTCCAGCGTCGCAGCGGGTGCCCGCGCCCGGCCCATGGACGGGGCCGCAGGCGACAGCGCCTTGGGCTGGGGCCCCAGCATGTGCACGCAGTCCTCGATGCAGATCGTGTTCTCGGGCCAGGGCGAAGAGCCCGGGCGAGTACGCATCCAGCGGATCCGCATGCTCAAGCCCGAGGGCTCGGTGCCGCTCGCCACCCTCGACGCCCGCCTGCCCAGCCTGTGGAACAGCGGCGCCTACACCCCGTGGGACGAGGTGGTGCCCGCGGGCGCCGAGGTCCAGGCCAGCTACCGACTCTCGGTACCCGAGTGGAGCCTGCTGGAGAAGGCCCTGGGCGGCTCCAGCTACGGCCCGATGTTCGTGCTCGAGGTCGAGCTGGAGATCGACGGCCAGCGCCAAACCATCCGCTCGCCCGAGTTCCCGCGCGAGATGCCCCACGTCGTCGTGACCTGATCACCGTGGGACGCCTCGCCCCGCTGGGCCTCGGGCTCTTGGGAATCATCGCCAGCGGCTGCGACGACGCGGCCTCGCGGCGAGACCCGCAGGCCTCGCCGACCGCGGTGACGTCCGCCGAAGCTCGGCCCGAGTCGCCCGCCCGAGCCCGGCCCGAGCCCGAGTCGCCCGCCCGAGCCCGGCCCGCACCCGAGACCCGTCCGAGCCCGCTGGTCCCGGTCTCCGCGTGGTCCGACGAGTGGATGCTGGAGCAGGCCGATCGCTACCTGTACGACCTCGCCTTTCGCCGCGAGATGCTCGAGCGCTCGCTGACCAACCACGACAACCAGTACTCCCGCGCTCGCCTCAGCGCCTATGCGCGCGACGACCAGGGCTGGGACCTGCTGCCCGAGTGGGTCCCCCGCACGCAGCCCATCACCGCCGCCGTGGCCACGCGCCTGGCCGCCGGCGAGACGCCGGCCCTCGACCCCAGCGCCGCGCCCCTGTGGGACGGCACGCGCCCGAGCACGATGGCGCAGTGGGTGGAGCTGGGACGCAAGGTGTTCTTCGAGTATCCGCTGCGCCCCGAGGTCTTCGCCGAGCATGCGCTGGCCCACCCCGCCATCGCCACCGAGGTGGGGCTGGGGCCGGGCACCGACGAGCGGTGGCCGGGGCTGGTGCTGTTCGAGGACATCGGCCACGAGCCCCGCGTGGGGATCACCTGTGCCCTGTGCCACACCACGGTGGAGGCGGGCGCGGTGGTGGAGGGCCGAGCGCGACGCGAGCTCGACTACGGACGCCTGCGTCTGGCCTACCACCGCGACAGCGGGGCCCCGCTGCCGCCCGTGCTGGCCGAGCGCATGGCGAGCTGGGGCCCGGGGCGCGCCGACATCACCGAGGACGACGATCAGGATCCCGTGGCCATCCCCGACCTGTGGGGCGTGAAGCAGCACTCGGCGCTGACCCAGGCGGGCACCATCCGGCACCTGCACCCGGCCGTGCTCGCCATCCGGCAGGAGACGCAGATCACCCACGCCAACCGCGAGCGCAGCCGCCCGCCTCGCGAGCTTGCGTGGGCGCTGGCCATGTACGTGTACTCGCTGCAGCCGCCGCCCCGCGAGGCGGCGCCCTCCGGCCCCCAGGTGGAGCGTGGCGCCGAGCTGTTCGCCCGCGGGTGCGAGCGCTGCCACGACGATGCGGTGCACGGCGGCGACCCGGTGCCTGCCCGCCTCGTCGGCACCGATCCCACCCTCGCCTTCGGGCTTGCCCGGGGCACGGGCCGCTACCGACCGGCGCCCCTGCTGCGCGTGGCCGAGGCCGCCCCCTACCTGCACCACGGGCAGCTCGCCTCGCTCGAGGAGCTGCTGTCCACCGAGCGCCTCGCCGCGAGCTACGACCGCGGCGTCCACGGGCCGGGGCCGATCGAAGGGCACCTGTTCGGCACCGAGCTGCCGCCGGAGGATCGCGGCGCGCTGCTGGCCTACCTGCGCACGCTGTAGCCCGCTGCCGATCGTGCCACGCTCGGACGCACGAACGGCGCGTGCTCGCCTGCGACCACGGCTCCCGCGACCCGGGCCAGCCACCACGGACACCGTCCGCGGCCCCAGCACCGCGGCAGTGACGGCACGGCGGCCCGAGCTCACGAACGACCCGATCCCACCGTCCCCACCCGCGACGCATCGCCGGTGGCGGTGGTCGGGGCCGAGGCGGCCGCCGCCTGCGAGCACGCCGACCAGGGCACGCTCCAAGTGCAGCGGCAACGGGGTGACCTGCTGCTGGGCCCACGATCCGTGCTCCGAGCCCTGCTGCGGATCGCTGCTGCGCGAGCTCCGCGAGCACTCCCGAGCTGAAATCGGATCGAGAAGCGTGTTCCAATGGCCCCAGTGGCCCCGACGCGCGACGTCACCAATACGGACCTCGATGCCACGCGGATCGAGCCCACCGGAGTCACCGAGGCCCAGGCTCCCGCGCTCGACTCGAGCGGCCACGGCGAGGCGGACTGGAGCCTCCCTCGCGGCGCGCAGGTGGATCGCTACTTCATCATCGGTCGCCTGGGCGCCGGGGGCATGGGCGAGGTGTTCTCGGCCTACGATCCCGAGCTCGATCGTCGGGTGGCCCTCAAGCTCGTGCGCTTCGACGCCAACGAGGACGCCGCCAACGCGCGCGGACGGCTGCTGCGGGAGGCGCAGGCGCTCGCCAAGCTCTCCCACCCCAACGTGGTCGCGGTCTACGACGCCGGGACCCACGGCGACCGGGTGTTCA
>JACKDV010000019.1 GCA_020633315.1 Myxococcales bacterium | reverse complement strand
GATAGAACGCGTCGTCGACGTCGCGCAGCGGATAGCGGCCCAGCCCTGCGTCGCGGGAGTGCAGCGCGAACCCTCCGTGCTGGAGGAAGGCATGCAGGCCCATCAGGCGCCGGCCCAGGCGGCGCGGCGCCACCGAGATCCCGATCCGCGCCCCCGCTTGCTCGCGGCACGCCTCCATCGCTCGCTGGGTCCACAGCTCCAGCCACACGCCGTCGTCCATCGGATCGAGGTGCACCACGTCGAAGCCCCCCCGCAGCTCGGACGGCAGCGGACGGCGTACGTCGAGCTCGATCGATCGCAGCGGCAGGTCCCAGGTCTGGCGGGCTCGATCCACCGCTTCGAGCACCCGCGGATCGACATCGGCCACGACGACCTCGCCGGGGCGCCGGGCGGCGATGAAGATCGAGGTCAGGTCGTCGTCTCCGAGCAGCAGCACTCGCCGTCCGAACGGGGGGAGGGATCGCAGCAGGGCGACCGCTCGCCTCTCGGAGCTCTGCAGGGAGGTCCGCAGCTGGCCGAAGCCCGCGTCGGCCGCAAGCGTCGTCATCCACTCCGGCGCGGTCGCTGCGTCCACCACCGGCGCAGGCGGGGTCGGGAACAGCGGGGCCTGCCATCGCAGGGTGCCGTCGTCCGCCAGCTCGAGGCCGGCGTGTCGTCGCAGCACCGCGACCAGGGCGAGCGCCCCGCACACGGTGCCCATCGTCGTCACCACGTCCTGGATCGACGCGGCGTGTCGTGCCTCCCACAGCAGCGCCTGGAACTCGAGCCACGAGGGACGGTGCTCGAGCTGCCACGCGCGATCCCAGGCGCCGGGCTCCTCCCCCAGCGCCTGGCGCTCGGCCTCGGCCTCGGCCTCCACGAAGGCCTCGTAGAGCGAGCGGTAGTCGATCACGGCGTGGCTTCCTCCGTGGGCGGGAACTGCCACCGTCCCATCTGCTCGGGGGGCAGGGGCGGGGGCCGCTCCTCCCGGGCTCGCACCGACAGCAGGCCCACCGCGGCCCAGCGCTCCTCCACGCGCTCGAGCACGCGACGCAGGTGCTCGAGCGCCGCGGGGTGGCGCGCCCAGTCGTCGGGGTCGCGCAGCGGATAGGCGTGGATGCGGGCGTAGCTGCTGTCGTCGGGCACGGTGAGCAGCGGACGGGGGATCCGGCGCAGCGCTCGGAGCAGGGCGCCGCCCGCCGGGGTGGGCGAGTAGAGGACCACGGCCGCGTAGTGGTCGAGGTGTTGCTCCACGTAGTCGACGATGCGAGGCACCGTGCGCAGCGTGTAGCGCCGGCGTACCTCGTCGAGATCCTCGCCCTGCGGTGGTGCCCAGTCGTAGGCGCAGAACAGCGGGTTCATCTGGAGCTCGGCCGGCACGAGCCCCACGTTGGACATCACCACGCGGTGGACGAAGGGGTAGCGGCGGCACAGCTCGGCCAGCGGCTGGAGCGTGGCGCTCATGTCGTAGGGCTTGGCCCACGAGCAGGGCTGCAGCAGCAGCAGGCGACGCTCGCTCGGCGGCAGGTAGCACTCGGCGAGGAAGCGCTGCCACGCCTCGGCCTCGGGGATCTCCAGGTAGGCATCGCTCGTGCCCCGGAAGTAGCCGCTGGGGGTCGTGCCCGGAGGATCGAGCAGCACGTACTCCGGCCGCGATGGGTACGGCCGCACGTTCAGGCGCGCTCGATCCTCGGGGGCGAGGTTCCTCAGGCGGATCACGGCTCGCCTCCCTCGCGGCGCTGAGCCACGCGCAGGAAGTGCTCGCGGTGGACGCGAAATCGCGGCTCGGTGGAGCCCGGGCGCGGCCCGTGGCGCATGGCGTCGAGGATCGCGGCATCTCGCTCGCGATCGAAGGGCTCGACCAGCGGCACCATCTCGATCGTCTCCTCGAGCTGCTGGCGATCGAGGTAGTCGTCGCCCTGCACCAGCTCGAGCGAGCGCGTGACGAGGCCGTGCGCGAGCAGGGCCTCGTCTCGTGCGGCGTACCAGCTCGCCGCCTCGTGGGGGGCGTACTCGCAGGCGAAGCGCTCGCCGAAGGCGAGGGCCACGTCCTCGCTGTCGCGCGGGCCCAGGCCCCACTCCACGAAGTAGCCGCCGGGGCGGAGCACTCGGGCGACCTCGGCCGCAGAGAACTCCGACCAGCGCGACACGAGGACGTCGACCGTGGCGTCGGCCAGGGCCAGGCCGTGGGCGTCGTCGACCTCCCACTCGATCGTGGGCGCGGCCTCGCGGTGGGTCGCGATCGCGGCCTCGACCATGGCGGCCGAGGCGTCGATGCCCAGGTAGCGCGCCCGCCCGGCCCCGAGGTGATCGTGGATCTCCACCAGCAGGTGCCCCGTGCCGCAGCCGAGGTCCACGACCAAGCCGTGAGGAGGGAGCAGGCGCTCGAGCAGATCGAGCAGGCGAGGCTCGAGGCGAGGGCCCTCGAAGGGCGATTCCCAGCTCTGCTCCGCGTGCAGGCGCAGCTCGGCTTGGCGCGGGGTGTCACCGCTCATCGGGGCATCCTCGCGATCGTGACGAGGTCACCCCCGCGCTCGGCCGGTGGTGCGCCCCGGAAGTCGCCGTGGAGCTCGAGCACCTCCAGGCCCGCGCGCTCGAGCGAGCCCCGCAGGTCCTGGGGGGACACGTAGGTGTAGCGAAAGGGAAAGGCGAGCTCGTCGGTCGGCTCGCCTGCCGGGCCGCGCATGTGGAAGTAGCAGGTGGTCTCGGTGGTGCCCGTCGTCGGATCGAAGATCGACTCGTTCCAGCTCTCCACCGTGGTCCAGCGCGCGCTCAGCTTGGCGAGGGACGAGTCGGGGTAGCGCTCCTGGTACCGGCCCTCGCGCTGGAGCACGGGCGTCCCGGCGAGGTCGGCCACGAGGATGCCGCCCGGGGCCAGGCGCCGGGCGTGCGTGAGCAGGATGTGGTCCAGCTCGTCGATCGAGGTCACGTGCTGGAGCGTGCCGCCCGGAGACGCGATCATCTCGAAGCGCGCTCGGGCATGGGGAGCAGGGAGCTCCAGCTCGGCCTGGTCCCCCACCACGAGGTGGATGCGTGCGGCCTGCTCGGCGGGCATCCTCCCCCGCTTGTGGTCGAGCACCCCGAGCATGGGGCGCGACAGATCGAAGGCGATCACCTCGTGACCGGCGGCGGCGAGCTCGACCGTGAGCCGCCCCGTGCCCGCGCCGACCTCGAGGATCGGGCCGCGCACCCCGAAGCGAGCGGCGGCGTCCAGGTAGAACGCGTTCATGCCCGGTGGGTCGGGGATCAGCAGATCGTAGAGCGGGGCCAGGGCTTCGTACTGGTCGTGGGGGATCGACGGGGTCGGTGCGGGTGCGTCGGGCATGATGGGCTCCTGTGGGTCGTCAGCCATCCTTGCGGAGCACGAAGCTCTCGAGGACGAGGGTATCGAGACCAGAGGCCCAGAAGGTCCGCAGGGCGTCGAGCGGGCTGCAGACCAGGGGTTCCGGGCCGACGTTGAAGGACGTGTTCATCACGATCGGCAGGCCGCTGTCGCGCCCGAAGGCATCGATGGCGGTCCAGAAGGCGGGGGTGGTGTCGCGGTGGACCGTCTGCAGGCGAGCCGTTCCGTCTTCGTGGACGATGGCGGGGGCGCGGCGAGCCGTGGCCTCGCGGACGGGGGCGCTGAAGCTCATGAAGGGCGAGTGTGGATCCCCTTCGAAGTGATCGGTGGTGGACTCGGCGAGGACCGAGGGGGCCAGCGGGCGCCAGGGCTCGCGTCCCTTGATCCGATTGACGCGGTGGCGCGTCTCCAGCTCGAGGGGCGAGGCGAGGATGCTCCGGTGCCCGAGCGCTCGCGGTCCCAGCTCGAGCCCGTCGTGGAACCACGCCACCACCCGCCCACGCAGCAGCTCGTCGGCCACCACCCGGGCCGGCTCGTCGACCTGGAGCGCCGTCAGCCCGCAGCGACGCAGCAGCGCGGCCACCTGGGCGTCGGACGCGGACGGCCCCGCGTAGCAGTGCGCATCGTCGAGCCGCGGCTCGACGCCCGCGGCCCACGAGACCGCACACGCCGCGCCCAGGCTGACCCCGGCGTCGCCGGGGGCCGAGGGCACGTAGACTCGATCGACCTCGGGCAGCCCCAGCACGCGGAAGTTGGCGGGGCAGCTCAGGCCCACGCCGCCGGTGATCACCACGTCGTGGAGGCCGCACAGCGCCACCCCGTGTCGAACCAGCCGGCACACCTGCTGCTCGAGCCACGCCTGGGCCGAGGCGGCGAGGTCACGGTGCTGCGCCGACGGCTCGCTCGCGTCGCTGCGCCGCAGGCCGTCGTCGACCTGCCGCGTGCGGGGGTGGGTGAGCGTCCCGCGTCCGGTCAGCGACTCGAAGGTCCGCAGCCAGTGGTCGACGACCGCCTGCTCGTGGTCGCGCCGGGCCGGATCGCGCGGCGGCGCCTCGGCGTCGAGGTCGAGGTCGGGCAGCTCGAAGCGGGGCGTGCCGTGGGCGGCCAGCCCCATCACCTTGCCGTGGTGGAAGCGCCCGAAGCCGAGGTACAGGGTGAGCGCGTCGTAGAGCAGGCCGATCGAGCACGAGAAGGGGTAGCGGCGCAGCAGCTCCAGCCGACCCCCGGCCGAGGCTCGCAGCAGGGTCGTCGACTCGTACTCACCCGAGCCGTCGATCACCACCACCAGCGCCTCGCGAAAGCCCGAGGCCGCGAAGGCCCCCGCCGCGTGGGCCCGGTGGTGATCCACGCAGGTCACGGGCATGGCTCGATCGCCGCGCTCGGGGAAGAGGCTGTGCGGCAGGTAGACCTCTCGTAGCACGCCCTCGGAGGCCTGAGCGTGGGGGCGCCCGGTGGAGTAGGCGAGCAGGTGATTGCCGTCCCAGCCCACCGCCACGTGGTCGATCTCGGCCGCCGTGATCCCGGCGGCTCCGAGACAGTAGTCGATGGCGAGGTGGGGGAGGCGATCGAGGGCGTGCTTGCGTCGCAGCAGCCGCTCTTCCTCGACGGCGCACACGAGCTCGCCGTCCCTGAGCAACGCGGCCGAGGGATCGTGGCACCCCCGGCTCCATCCGTTCACGCCAAGTACGTACATAGTCCCTCGAGGAGCCCGCGGTGGCGGGGGTTGGGGGGGGTGGCCTGGGCGAAGGCCTCGCAGTAGCCGCGCCCGGGGCCGAGCATGACGCCGCGGTAGGCATTGAGGCCCAGGGCCGCCGCGACGTAGTCGTGCTCGACGAGCTGGCTCGAGTAGCAGCCGATCGCAGAGCGCTTGTGCCGGACCCGCTCGCTGATGTCCACCAGCAGGTGGGGGTACGCCAGGGCGGTCCACACCTCGTACTCCCACAAGAGCGGCGGCTCCACGTCGGCGGTCCAGCGATCGGCCTGCAGCGCCGCCGTGACGATGCGGTGGGTCTCGCGATGGTCTCGGTCGAGCTCGAGGCGGTGGGGAGCCAGCACGAGGGCGGGGCGCAGCCGCCGGAGCACCGCGAGCACCCCCGCGACCGCTGCCTCGTCCGCGACGATGCGCTGCTGCGGGAGCTCGAGGCCGGGGCCGGAGCGGGCACCCAGGGTGCGCAGGGCCGCCGCATGCTCCTCGCGTCGGCGCCCGACGGGCTCGGGCCTGGTCACGAGCAGCACCTCGACGTCGAAGCCCCGCTCGGCCAGCGCGACCAGGGTGCCGCCGCAGCCGATCGACTCGTCGTCGGCGTGGGGGGCCACGACCAGGGCGGCGGGACGGCTCACGAGAGCACCCTCCGACGGCCGAGGGTGAGCACCTCGTTCCACACCACCGAGTAGAGGGCGGCGGGGAGGCTCTTGGCCCGTCGCACCGCCTCGAAGTGTCGCCACTGTCGACGCACCCGCAGGGGCAGGGGCAGGTCGGCGCTGGGCAGCACGCCCAGGCGCTCCCCGATCGCGTGTCCGCGACCGTAGTTGAAGGCGGCGCGCAGGTCTGCGCGCGGCGAGATCGCGGGGTGGAAGATCCGGGCCTCGGGGTCGTGGTGGATCCGCAGGCCCCGGGCTCGCACGCGGCGGTCGAACTCGAAGTCCTCCGACCACTCGAGCTGCTCGTGGAAGAAGCCGCCGAGCATCATCCTCAGCACGGTGCGCGACAGGGCCAGGGGGGGGCTGTAGGCGTTGACGAAGTCGCTGGTGTGGAAGTGCCGGTACTGGGCCACGATGCTCGACGGCCAGTCGTCGGACTCGAAGACCACTCGTCCCTTCGACAGCGGAGCGTGGGCGAGGCCGCGCCGTAGCCGGGCGATGGTCCCCGGGGCGAAGCGGCAGTCGGAATCCATGAGCAGCGCATACTCGGTGGTGCAGGCCTCCAGCCCGCGGTTGTAGGCGCGCCCCAGCCCGGGCTCGGGCAGGCTCATCACGCGGGCGTCCTCGGGCAGCGAGCTCCGCACCCACCCCTCGAAGGTCGCCGTCGCCCCGTTGAGCACCACGAGCACGGGGCACGCCACGTCGCGGGACGCGAGGCACTCGATCACCCGGCGGTCGTCCTTGACCGGGACGAGGATCGTCAGGTCCTCGATCACCTCGACCACGAGGCCTCCGCGAACGCCGAGTGGTTGTGGATCGATTCCTGGTTGTCGACCGAGACGTCGATGGTGCGGACGGTGTCGATCTTGCGCACGGCCAGGATCACCTCTCGCACCAGGTCCTCCACGAAGCGAGGGTTGTCGTAGGCCAGCTCGGTCACGTGCTTCTCGTCCTCCCGCTTGAGCAGGGCGTACAGCGGCGAGGAGCCGCAGGTCTCCACGCAGGCGATGAGGTCCTCGATCCACAGCAGGCCCGAGCTGCGGACCCGCACGTCGAGGTAGCTGCGCTGGTTGTGGGCTCCGCGGTCGCTGATCGCCTTGGAGCAGGGACACAGCGACTTGACGGGGACCTGGACGCCGAGCACGAAGTCGAAGTCGTCGCCGCGCAGCGAGGCCTCGAAGCGGCACTGGTAGTCCATGAGGGACTCGAGCCCGCTGACGGGGGCCGCCTTGGTGATGAAGTAGGGAAAGACGAGCTCGAGGAAGGCCGCGTGGGCCTCGAGACGCTCCTGCAGGCGGCGCAGGATCGCCGGGATAGTCTCGATGGTGATCTCCGCTCGGTGCTCGTTGAGCACCTCGACGAAGCGAGACATGTGCGTCCCCTTGGTGTCCGGCGGCAGGTCGGCCGCGGCCAGCACGTCGGCGACCGTCGACTGCCGCCCGCGGTGGGGATCGAGCACGGTGATCGGATAGCGTAGGTTGCGAATGCCCACTCGGCGCAGCGGGATCTGACGATCGTCGCGGAGGCTCGCGTGGTCGTGCAGCACGGTCTGGTTGGGAGCGTTCATGGCAATCCGATGAGCTTGTGGGTCTGCAGGGAGAGCCGCCAGCGAGGGTGCCGGAGGCAGTACTCGGCGGCGCGCTGGGTGTTCTCGTCACGTTGGGGCCCGTCCATGGGCTGGAGGAAGAAGTGCTCGAACTCCAGATCGGCGAGCCGCTCGGGGAGCAGCTCGGGCTGCGGATAGACCAGCTTGAGCTCGCTGCCCCGGCGCTGGCGCAGAGGGGCGCCGGCCTTGGGGCTCACGCAGATCCAGTCGATGCCCGCCGGCGCCGGCATGGTGCCGTTGGTCTCGACCGCCACGGTGAGGCCCCGGCGATGGCAGTGATCCACGAGCTCGGCGTCGAGCTGGAGCAGCGGCTCGCCCCCGGTGAACACCACGTAGTCGGTCGCGGCGAGGCCGGCGAGCACCTCCACCAGGGACTCGGGGCTCGAGTACTCTCCTCCTCGCGCTCCGTCGGTGCCCACGAAGTCCGTGTCGCAGAAGCGACAGACGGCGCGGTCTCGGTCGCGCTCTCGCCCCGACCACAGGTTGCAGCCCGAGAAGCGGCAGAACACCGCCGACCTCCCCGCGTGGGCGCCCTCGCCCTGGAGGGTCGCGTAGATCTCCTTGACTCGATACGTCATCGCTCAGGCCGCGCTCGAGGCATAGGGGATGGGATCGCACAGGCCCGCGTCGGCGAAGCCCTTGCGGCGCAGCAGGCACGAGTCGCAGCGACCGCAGGCCGTCCCGTCCTCCCGCGGGTGGTAGCAGCTGTGGGTGAGCTCGTAGGGCACTCCCAGCGCCCGTCCCTTCGCGATGATCTCCGCCTTGCTCAGGTCGATCAGCGGGGTGCGGAGGCTCGGTCCACGACCCTCGACCCCCGCCTTGATCGCCAGCCCAGCCGCTTCGGCGAAGGCCTGGATGAACTCCGGGCGGCAGTCCGGATAGCCGCTGTAGTCGACGGCATTGACGCCGATGAAGATCGTGCTCGCCCCCTCGACCTCGGCCAGGCCTACGGCGTACGACAGGAACACCAGGTTGCGGGCCGGCACGTAGGTGGTGGGGATGCCCTCGCCGATCTGGGCCACCGAGTCCGCCACGGGGACCGGGATGCCGTCGTCGGTGAGGGCCGAGCCGCCGAGCTCTCGGAACAGACCGAGCTCGCAGATCATGTGTCGGCGGGCCCGGTAGTGACGAACGAGCCGACGAGAGGCCTCGAGCTCGCAGCGGTGACGCTGACCGTAGTCGAAGGAGAGGGCGATGATCTCGAAGCCCTCGTCGGCCGCGATTCCCATGCAGGTGCTGGAATCCAGGCCGCCGCTGAGCAGGACGATTGCGGTTGGCTCGTGTCTGGTCATCGTTTCGATCGTCGGGCGAGTGGAGGGAGGGGAGTGGGCGGGCCGAGGCCGGCCCGGGTGGCGACGAGTGGTTGCCCGTCGTGGGCGAGTCCTGCGCCTCGAGCCCCGGCCGGATGTCCGAGCACCCGGCGGGAGATGGCCCCGCACCGGCCGGTCGCCGGTGCGGGGCCCGGAGCGGCTAGATGGCCGCCTTGGCGCCCGCCCGCAGATCGGTGCTGACGCCCAGGCCACCGTCGTGACCGGCCTCGAGGGCCAGCGCGGCGATGCGCTGCTCGACCTCGCGACGCAGCTCGAGCGCGTCGTCGAGGCTCAACGATTGGATGTTGCGGATCAGTTCTTGCTTCTTCATGGTGTTTCCTCTTGTTGGGTTGCTGCCGGACCCGCACACGCGGACCGGCCGTGATCCCGCCGGCACCAACCGACGAGACCGACGCTCGGGGGTCTGCTCGGACCTCGAGATCGCTCGAATTGCGCCGCTGCCCACGAGGGCGAGGGCATCGATGGTCTACCCAGGGGGCGCTACCACGAGGAGTCGATCATCGCTCCTGCGGTCCACGGGATTGGTAGCACGATGCCCTCGGGTGGTTCACGACAATCGGTGCTTCCCTTGCTCCCCGGTCCCTTGCGCAGAAGCGATCCTCATGCGGGCGCTCGCGATCCAGTGGGCGATCGATCGCGAGCTTCGAAGCTCGATGATCGCGAGGGGCGGGCGCGAGGTCGATCGCGGGCGGACGCCGCGGGCTGGCGAGCGCTCGGACGAAGTCGTCACACTCGAGAAGAGATCTCCTCCGAGCTCGATCGTCTCGAGATCGTCCACCTCCCGTGCTCGGGCGTCGTCGCCGACCTGCCAGGCCCTCGGGGCGGGCGTCGAGCCCTTGGTCTCGCGGGGAGCGGGGCTCGGTCCCGCGCCCACGTCGTACAATCGCGGTGCCGATGGACGAGACGCAGCAGGGCGAGACCCTCGACGGCACGGCACTGCCGTCGGGCGACGCACGCGCGCCTGCTCGTGCGTCGCCGGACCCGCTCTCGGCGTCTCGGATCGGTCGCTACGCGATCCTGCGGCGCCTGGGGGCCGGGGGCATGGGGGTGGTGTTCGCGGCGTACGACGAGCAGCTCGATCGCAAGGTGGCGATCAAGCTCTTGCACCGGCGGGAGGGCGACTCGCGGCTGCTGCGGGAGGCCCAGGGCCTGGCCCGGCTCTCGCACCCCAACGTGGTGCAGATCTACGAGATCGGCGAGCACGAGGGCGCGGTGTTCATGGCGATGGAGTTCATCGCCGGCCGCACCCTCGGCTCGTGGCTGAAGGAGGCGCCGCGCCGCCGCGCCGAGATCCTCGAGGCCTTCACCGCGGCCGGGCGCGGGCTGGTGGCCGCCCACGCGGCGCGGCTGATCCACCGCGACTTCAAGCCCGACAACGTGATGATCGGTGACGACGGTCGGATCAAGGTGATGGACTTCGGGCTGGTGCGGGCCGAGGGCGAGGCGGCCCCGGACGACGAGGACCGCACGATCCCGCCGGCGCCGTCGGTGCCCGAGGAGGTCTCGCTCGAGCGCAGCCTGGGTCGCTCGGGGCTGGGCGAGGCGCTCACGCGCACGGGCTCGGTGATGGGCACGCCGGCCTACATGGCGCCCGAGCAGCACTGCGGGCAGGGCACCGACGGGCGCAGCGATCAGTTCGGCTTCTGCGTGGCCCTGTGGGAGGCGCTGTACGGGCAGCGTCCGTTCGCGGGCGACACGGTGGCCTCGCTGACCTACGCCGTGCTGCGAGGCGAGCGGCAAGAGCCGCCTCGCGACGCCGACGTGCCGGGCTGGCTGCGCCGGGTGCTCGAGCGCGGGCTCTCGATCGACCCCGAGGCGCGCTGGCCCTCGATGGAGGCGCTGCTCGACGCGCTGGCGCGGGATCCCTCTCGCCGCCGCCCGCTGTGGCTCGGCGCGCTCGCGGCGGGGCTCGTGGTGGCGGGGGCGTGGGGCTGGGCGGAGCTGCGCGAGCGGGAGGCCGAGCGGGAGGCCGAGCGGGCCCGCGCATCGGCGATCGAGGCGTGTGAGCACGAGGGCCACGATCGGGTCGCCGAGGCATGGAACGAGGAGCGGGCCGAGCGGGCCCGGCGGGCCTTCGAGGCGTCGGCGCTCTCGTTCGCCGCCGATGCCTGGGCCCGCAGCGCCGCGAGCCTCGATGCCTACGCGACCGAGCTGGGCGACGCGCTGAGCGGGACCTGCATCGCGGCCGAGGTGGAGGGCACGCTCGAGCCGGCCGAGGCCGAGCTCGCCCGCCGCTGCCTCGACGATCGCCTCGCCCAGCTCGACGCGCTCGGCTCGCTGCTGAGCGAGGCCGACGACGGGCGCATCCACCGGGTCATGTCCTCGGTCACCGACCTGCCGCTGGTGGGGCAGTGCGACGACCCCCGCAGCCTCGCGCGCCAGGCCCCGCTGCCCGACGACCCCGAGATCCGCGAGCGGGTCTGGGCCCTGCGGGCCGAGCTCACCGAGCTGCGCGTGCGACAGACGATGGGCGAGCTCGACGATGCGCTCGAGCGGGCCGAGGCCCTGGTGGTGCGGGCGCAGGAGCTCGGCTGGCCGCCGATGGTCGCGGCCGCGACCTTCGTGCGAGCCGATCTCCGCGACGACCTCGGCGACTACCCGCGGGCTCGCGCCGACTTCGAGGAGGCCGCGTTCGTGGCAGCCAAGGCCGGGGACGACGTGCTCGCGCTCGACGTGGTGATCGACCTCGTCCACAACGTGGGCGTCGACTTCGACGATCCGGAGGGCGGCCTGCGCCTGGCCCGGCTGGCGCAGGTCCTCGTCGTGCGCACCCACGCCGAGGGCAGCCTCGTCGAGGCCCGCCTGCTCACCAACACCGGGAGCATCCACCAGCGTCGCGGCGACGTGGCGCTGGCGCTGGCGGACTTCGAGGCGGCACTCGTCCTCCAGGAGGCCCTGCTCCCCCCTCGCCACCCCACGCTCTCCATCGCGCTCAACAACATCGGCGCCTCGCATGGTCAGGCCGGGGATCTCGAGCGGGCCCTGGGGTACTTCGAGCGCTCGCTGGCGATCCGCGAGGCGAGCTATCCCGCCGGTCACCCGCGCCTCGCCACCGCGTTCCTCAACTACGGCATGACCCTGTCTCGGCTCGAGCGCTACGACGAGGCCCGCGTCGCGCTCGAGCGGGCACTGGAGATCTACCGCGAGAGCCTGCCCGCCGATCACCCCGACATCGCGATGGCGCTGGTGGGGCTCGCGAACGTGGACTTCGGGGTCGGAGACTTCGCGTCGGCGGTCGAGCGCTACGAGGAGGTGGTCGGCATCCGCGAGGCCAAGCTCCCCGCCGACCACGTGGAGATCGGCCAGGCGCGGATGGACATGGGGCGCTCGCTGGTCGCCAACCATGAGTACGAGCGGGGGGAGGAGCAGCTTCGCCGCGCGATCGCGATCTACCTCGCCAGCGGCAGCGAGGGGCGCGAGCGCCTCGTCCGCGGCTGGAGGGAGCTCGCCTACGCCCAGCGCCAGCACGGCGACGGGGCGGGGGCGCTCGCCAGCCTGGAGGAGGCGCTCCGCATCGCGGCCGAGCCCGGGCTCGACCCCCTCGTGGGCGCCGCCGTCCGCTGGGATCTCGCGCGGAGCCTGTGGCAGCTCGCGCCGCAGCGGCGCGAGGAGGCCATCGAGGTGATGAAGGCGTGCTACCTCGACTACGCGGAGCACGGGGAGCTGGGCGAGCTCGACGAGATCGTGGAGTGGCTGCACGAGCGAGGGGCCGAGCCGCCGTCGTGGCCGAGCGCGCCGCCGGCCCCCCCAGCGGGCCCGGGCTCGCCGGGGCCCACCCCGCCCGCGTAGACCCGCGCCGGCGCCGGCCTGCGGCGGGTATCCTCGTGCCCACCATGTGCTGCTTCTCCCAGCCGGTCGAGCTCGTCGCGGCCACCAAGATCTTCGCCCGTCCCACCGGCACCGGCACCCAGGTGCTTGCCTACGAGATGCGCTTCGCCGCCGTGGGCGAGCTGTCGATGGTGCTGCCGCTGCCGGTGCCCCCGGGCTCGGCCGAGGACGCGGTGCGCTTCGTCGATCTGTCGGGCTACTCCGACTTCTTCGCCGACCTCGCCAAGGGCTTCCCGGTGGAGCTCGACCTGCCGCGAGGAGGCCCCGCCCCGTCGCGCATGGCCCAGCCCAACCTGGTGGTGCACGAGGTCGGCGAGTTCGAGGCCTCGTTCGTGCCCACCCTCGCCGACTTCGAGCGCCTCGACCCGCGCTTCCGCCTGCCGCCGGGGGTGTGGGACTCGCTGCCGGCCTACGCCGACTACGGCTTCGCGGTGTTCGAGCTGCGCGGTGCGGTCTCGCGGGTGGGTCGGCTGCTGGGTCGGCGCACCAAGCCGCGGACGGTGCACCCGATGGCCTTCGAGCTGCCCTCTCGCGCGCCCGAGCGGGCGTTCTTCCCCACCGTGCACGTCCACGACGGTCGGGTGCACCCGAGCGCCGACTTCGACCACACCCTGTACCTGCAGGGGCTCGACGCGCCGGCGGGCTGGGACCGCTCGGAGGGTCCGGCCGAGGCCTTCGTGGATCTCGAGCGGGCCCAGGGCCTGGTGCGCCCCGGAGAGCCCTGCTCGCGTCGCACCATGGTCGGCCGCTTCGCCAACGAGGACGTCTGGGTGTAGGCGATCGCGTCGGCCGACCGACGCACCGATGCCCCGGAGGCGCGAACGCCTCCGGGGCACCGTATCGTTCCACTTCGGCGGGCTACTTGCCCTTCTGCGTGTTCTTGGCTTGCTCGAGGGCGATCTCCTTGATGGCCTCGAACGAGGAGGCATTGGAGGCGCCGTCGATGGCCTTGACGGCCAGCTCGGTGGTCTGCTTGCGGGCGGTCTCGAGGGCCTTGGAGAGCTGCTCGATCTGGGCCTCCTGCTTGGCGATGACCTCGCCGAGGGACTCGATCTTGAGCTCGAACACCCGCCGCACGCCGTCGTTGTCCTTGGTCTTGAGGTCGAGCTGGGTCTTGGTCTGCTTGCGGGCGATGCCCATGCCCTCGATCTCGGCCTTCTTGACGGCGGCCTCGCGCTCGGCCTCGAAGGCCTCGGCCTTGCTCCGCAGCTCGGCGGCCTCGCGCTCGCGCTCGGCGAGCTGCTTCTCGCGCTCGGTCCACTCGGTCTCCTTGCCCTCGCGCAGCACGACCAGCTCGTGCTCGAAGCTCTTGCTGCGCTGGGCTCGCTCGTCGCTCACCTTGGCGTCGCGCTGCTCGAGCTCGTAGGCGTGCTCGGCCGCGTCACGCTCGCGGGCCTTGCTGCGCTCGGCCTCGGCCTCCTCGCTCTTGCGCAGGTGGTCCTCCTGCTCCTTGTTCCACGCCTCGCGGCTCGCGTTCATCTCCTTTTCGAAGGCCTCGCGCTTGGCGGTCAGCTCCTCGGCGGCCTTCTCGTTGGACTCGGCGTAGCGGGCGATGAGCTCGGCCAGGCTGCCCTCGCTCACCTCGATGCCGTGCAGGGTCTGCAGCTCGCGGGTCACCGCGCTGGCCTGCTCGCGGATGCGCTGCAGCTCGGTCGCCTCGGTGGTCAGCTCGCTCTGCAGCGAGCTGGCGGACTCGCCGATGCTCGTGGTGAGGCTGCGGAGGCTGGCGATGATGTCCGCCACGCTGAGCTCGCCGTTGGCCTTGGGCCGGACCGGCTCCTCGGGCGAGGGCGGCAGGGCCTTCTGGGAGGCCGGCGGGGCGGCGGTGCCCTTGGCCTTGAGCGCCTTGAGCTCCTTGGTCGCCGCATTGTACGCCGCGATGATCTCCTGCTTGGTGTTGCGAGTGGTGATCTTGGTCATGGTCATGGTCTCCGGAGGTCAGGGGCGTGGGGTTAGGCGTTGGGGCGACGGAAGGCCTGCTCCGCGAGACCCTGCGACTTGGCGATGGTGGCGTCGAGCTTGGTGTTGAGGTCGGCGATGAGCTCGCTCTGGCGAGCGATGCGATCCTCGAGGGTCTGCACCTTGAGCTCGAAGACCTTCACGTTGCTCTCGTGCTCCTTTTCGATCATCTCCAGCTCGTGCTTGGCCTCGCGATGGACCGAGGCGATGGCCTTCTCGCGGGCGTCCTTCTTGGCCTGCTCGAGCTCGGCCTCGAAGCCGGCCACGCGGGTGCGCAGCTCGTCGGTCTTCTCGGCTCCCTCGGCGAGCACCTTCTCGCGGGCGCTCCAGTCCTTGACCTTGACGGCCTCCTCGTCGGCGAGCTGGCGCTCGAGCTCGCGGCGGCGAGTGGCGTGGTCGTCGGCCTCGAGGCGATCGAGGCGGGCCTGCTCGTAGGCGTGCTGCTCGGCGGCGAGCTGGCGCCCCTTGGCGAGCAGCTCGGCTCGCTCCGCGTCCTCCTGGGCCTGGCGCTGCTCGTCGCGCTGCCACTCCTCGCGCTGCGCGCTCGTCTCGTCGGTCAGGGTCTTGCGCGCGGTGCCGGCCCGCTCCTCGAAGGCGGCCACCTTGAGGCGGTGGTCCTGCTCGAGGATGGCGAGGGCCTCCGCGGCCACGAAGGTGCCGCGCAGTCGCTCGAGGCGGGCACGCTCGATCTCGATGGCGCGCCGCAGCTCGCCCAGCTTGCCCGACTCGGTGTCGAGCTGGCTCGCGATGCCGTCGATGGCAGAGCCGAAGCCGAGCTGCAGGCGGGCCAGGTCGTTGACGATGCTCTCGACGGTGTACTCGGCGACCCGATCGACGAGCTCGCGATGCTTGTTGCGCTCGGCCTCCTCGGCCTTGGTGGAGATCTGCGACGCGCTGGCCTCGTGCTTGCGCAGGAGTCGGTCGAACTCCTTTTGGATCTCTTCGCGGGTCTGGGGCTCTTGGACGTTGGTGGTCATGATGATTCCTGAAGTGGTGTGCAAGGGGGCCAGGCCGGAGGCCCGGGGCCCATCGAACGAAGTGGATCGAGCGGGGAGGTCGGGGTGGCGGGGCGCCGCGTGGAGATGTCGCGGCGCCCCGCCGGTTCGGTCGGGGCGTATCGGGGAGCTGCGCCTTCGACCGCGGTCCAGCGGACCGAGGGGGGTCGACGGGGAGAGGAGGGTCGACGGGGAGAGGAGGGGTGAATCGGCGACCGGCGTCTGCTCGGCGGGGTGGGCCGTCGTCGGAAGCAAGTGCAGTCTGACCGGCGATACCGACATCGGCCACCCATCGAGGGGGACTTGCCGACGCATATTGTCAGGAGGGTCGATTCCGCCCTGTACGGCGTTCTTGGGGCTACTGGGGCCGTGAGAGGGGTCTCGGAGGCCGAGATCCGTCGGGATCGAGGCGCTGGAGCTGTCAGGAAGGGCGTGCCTTCGATCTGCGCATCGGCGCGCTCTCGATCCGCACGGATGGACGGTGGCCCGCGGCGATCGTGGTACTGCTGAGCTGCGAGGGAGGCGAGCGATGGGCGTGGAGATCGAGCGCAAGTTCTTGGTGACGGGGCCCTTCCCGCGAGCGTCGGCGGGCCAGGAGATCCGCCAGGGCTACCTCGCCCGCCACCCCGAGCGTGCGGTGCGAGTGCGGCTCGCCGGCGATCGGGCCTGGCTGACGGTCAAGGGGCGCAGCGAGGGCGCCAGCCGGCTCGAGCTCGAGTACCCGATCCCCGTCGACGACGCGAGGGCGATGCTCGAGCTGTGCGAGCCGGGGTGCATCGACAAGACCCGCTACGAGGTGGAGCACGACGGCCTCACCTGGGAGGTGGACGTGTTCGCCGGCGACAACGAGGGGCTCGTGGTCGCCGAGGTCGAGCTGGGCTCGCCCGATCAGGAGGTCTCGTCGCCCGCGTGGGTGGGGGCCGAGGTGACCGAGGATCGGCGCTATCTCAACGCCGTGCTCAGCGAGCACCCCTACGCCGAGTGGGACGAGGCCTACTCGGTGATCCTCTATTACGACCGCGGGGCCCGGGCGCGGGGTGAGGCGCTGGCCGAGCGGCTGCGCGCGCGGGGCTTCCGGGTGCGGGCCGACGCGTGGAGCGACGCGCGTGAGCCCGACGATCCGATCTTGTCGGCCATCACGGCGGCCGACAAGATCCACTACCACCCGAGCGCCGCCCGCAAGGCGGCGAGCATCCGCGACGAGCTGGCCCCGTCGCTGGCGCTCGTGGAGGGCGACGTGGTGACCCCCGGCAGCACCTGGGCGATGGGTCCTCGCTCGCTCACGATCCTGTTGGTCACGCCCTCGTAGCGCGGCCGGGGTGGACAGGCCGCGCGCTTCCGCGGCACGATGACCCATGATCTGGGGGGCGACGATGGCGACGAGGGGCGGACGGATCGAGCGAGCATCGTGGGGCCTGGCCGTGGTCCTCGGCCTGGCGGGCTGTCCCGTGGCCGACGACGGGATGGCCGGTGACGGCTCGGGCTCGAGCGACGGCACCGCGAGCACCGGAGGAGCCTCCGATCCCGGGGCGACCAGCATCGTATCGGGCCAGACGGCCACCGCGGGGGAGACCACCGGGGTCGACCCCGACACCACCGCGGGCATGGAGAGCGGGAGCTTCATCACCGCGACCGCGACCGACGAGGGGCCGAGCGGCGACCTGCCCAACGGAGACTTCTGCGACCTCGACGGCGACTGCCAGTCGGGGTACTGCTATCAGATCCCGATGCTCGGCGGGGTGTGCTCCGAGTGCATCACCGACGCCGACTGCGAGACGGGATCCTGCCAGCCCGACTTCGGGGCCGGCTACGCCGTGTGCACCGAGGGGGCCCTGGGCAACGATTGCATGAGCGACCGCGGCTGCGCCCCCGGGCTGGTGTGCGCCGATGTGTTCGGCGCGGGCGGCCTTTCGCCCACGCGCTGCAGCGAGTGCAGCCCCGACCTGCCGTGCCCCGACGGCCAGGGCTGCACCCTCAACACCGACAACGGCCTGCTCGATGCCTACCTGGGCTGCGTGGACGGGGGCACGGTGCCGCTGGGCGAGACCTGCCCCGTGGTCGGTGGCGTGGGCGACGGGACGATCTGCGTCTCGGGCGAGTGCGGGGTGATCTCCATCTTCATGGGCTTCGAGATCGGGGTGTGCAGCGAGTGCGACGCGGACGGGGATTGCCCGCCGGGCCAGACCTGCATGCCGCCCGGCTTCGGCATGGGCATGCTCTCGCCGGGAGTGTGCGGTTGAGCGCCTCCATGCTTCGCCTGGCTCGCCTGGCTCGCCTGGGCGCCGGGTCGTCGGTGGTGGTGCTGGCCCTGGCTTGTAGCGGGAGCGACAAGCCACCGGAGCCCTCGCCCGCGCCGGCCACGAAGGCCCCGGCCGAGGCCGTCGCGCCGGAGACCGACGAGGCCAAGGCGCCGTCCGACCCGGCCCCGCCGCCCGAGGTGGTGGCCGAGCACGAGCCCGACGACTGGCTGGTGTGGTACCGCGACGGCGACGGCTGGATCACCCGCTGGATCGACGCCGCCGATGCCGACACCCCGCGGGTGGCCGAGCGCAAGGCGCTGGTGCTCTCGGACGGCCACCGCCTGTGGGTGGTGGAGCGCAAGGACGCCGATGCCGACCTCGTGGGCTGCGACTGCCTCGACGCCGAGGAGGGCTCGCCGGAGTGCGCGGCCACGGGGCGGGTCACCACCCTGGGCCTGCGCGCGGTGGAGCTCGGCGGGGGAGGAGCCACGGTCGACCTGCGGGTCGCCGGCACCGAGCCGATCATCGCCGGCGATGCCGACTACTCGCTCGACGTGGTGGGCGGCGTGGGCCCCCGTCTGTTCTATCGCTGGAGCGAGGGCGGCTACTTCTGCGGCGCGCACGGCCTGGCCGAGGGCGGCGACGTGGTCTTCGACCTCGCGGCCGGCAAGGCGCTCGAGGAGCCCTTCTCCGCGGTCGGCAAGGGGCTACCCAAGGAGGTGCGCGAGCCGGCGGCCCGCGAGGTCCACGAGCAGCTCCGCGAGTGCGACGGCCCCGATGCGTCCTCGCTCGCCGAGGTGCTGGGCGGGGTGATGAGCCTGACCGGGGTGCGGACCGCCCTCGTGGACGGTGAGCCGCGGATCACCTGGTCGTTCGAGGCCCCGGTGTACTACGCGTGCTCGGCCGACTACGCGGCGCACGGCGACGGCCACTCGGCGCTGGTGGACGGCGGGGCTCCGCTGGGGCTGTCGGGGAGCCTGCCCGCGGGGGTCGTGCGGGAGCTGGAGCGGATCGGCACCGCGCCCGTGGCGGGCTGGGCTGCCCTCGACCTCGAGGGTCCCGCGCGCGAGGGAGCCCTCGCGGCCTTCGGTGGCGCGCCCGAGCGGCCGTGGCCGCCGTCCCACGCCAGCTCGCAGGCGATCACCAAGACGCCCTCGGCCGACGAGGTCGTGGACGCCCGCACCCGGCTCTCCGAGGGGCGCACGCAGACCCGCGCTGGCGAGTATGCCGAGGCGATCGCCAGCTTCGACGCCGCGATCGAGCTGGACCCGAGCCTGGCGCGCGCCTGGGGCGAGCGCGGCTACGCCAAGCTGCTGTCAGGCGACCTCGCGGGGGCCCAGACCGACCTCGAGCATGCGCTGCCCCTGGACGACGGGGCGCCCTACCAGGCATCGATCCACTACAACCTGGGGCTGGTGGCCGAGCGACGCGGTGACGCGGCGGCGGCCAAGGCTGCCTTCGCCCGATCGCTGGAGCTGCGCGACAACGAGACCGTGCGCAAGGCCCTGGCCCGGGTGTCGGAGTAGGGCCGCCGATGACGATCCACTCGCTCGCCGCGGGGCTCGCCCTGCTGGCGACGACGGCGGTGCTCCCCGCCTGCGCCGCGCGGGCGCGGGCCGAGCTGCGCTCGCGGGAGCTGCCGGCCCCGCCCGCCGGCCAGCGACCGCCGGGCATCTACCTCACCTGGCTGGGCACGGCGGGCGTGGTGATCGACGACGGGACCACTCGCATCGCCATCGATCCCTTCGTCACCCGTGACTCGCTGGGTCACGTGCTGCTGGGGCGCCCGGTGGAGTCCGACCCCGAGCTGGTCGATCGCTGGCTGGGGCGCAGCGGCAGCATGTCGCTCGATGCGGTGCTGGTCACCCACTCGCACTACGATCACTCGCTCGACGCTCCCACGGTGGCTCGTCGCACGGGGGCGGTGCTGATCGGCTCCGACGACACGCTGCGGCAGGCACGGGCGAGCCGCCTGGACTCGCAGCAGCAGCGAGCGGCGCAGGTGGGGGTGCCCATCTCGGTGGGTCGCTTCACCATCACCCTGCGGCCCAGCGCCCACGGCCAGCCCGAGCACTTCCCCGGCCACGCCGCCGAGGACTTCCACGTGCCGGCCCGCGCCCGGGACTACCGCACGGGCGAGGTGTTCTCGGTGCTGGTGGAGCACCCGTGGGGCACGCTGCTGCACCACGCCAGCGCGGCGCGCAAGCCCGAGACCTACGACGCGAGCACCCGCGCCGACGTGGTGCTGCTGGGCGTGGCCGGCCGCTACGAGCCCGAGGGCTACCTGCAGGAGGTGGTCGATGCGGTGGGGGCCACGCGGGTGATCCCGATCCACTACGACGACTTCTTCCGCTCCCTCGATCGTCCGCTGCACCCGCTGCCGGGCCTGGACCTGCTCGAGTTGCTCGCCACCATGGAGCAGCACCGGCCCGAGCTGCGGGTGCAGACCCTGCCCCTGGGCGAGCCCCGTCGGGTGCTCGCCGCGCCGGGCGAGCCGTAGCCGCGACTGGCACGGCGGGCGGGGCTGCGCCATGCTCCGCCCCGTGACCACGCGGCTGACCGTCACCGATCACGATCGCGACGCGGCGGGGCTGACCTACGTCTACCCCGTGGTCTCGCGGCGCGCGGGCGGGGTGTCGGTGGGGATCAACCTCAACCCCAACAACGCCTGCAACTGGCGCTGCGTGTACTGTCAGGTGCCCGAGCTGGTGAAGGGGGCCGCGCCGCCGATCGACGAGGACCGGCTCGAGGCCGAGCTGCGGGGGATGCTGGGCGAGGCTCGCCGCGAGGCGTGGCTGGCCCAGCACGTGGCCGATCCGGCCCATCGCCAGCTGGTCGACGTGGCGTTCTCGGGCAACGGCGAGCCCACCACCTCGCACCAGCTCGACTCGATCGTGGCGCGGGTGCTCGTGGTGCTCGACGAGCTGGGGCTGGGCGGGCTCCACAAGGTGCTCATCACCAACGGCTCGATGATGCACCGCGCCGAGGTGCTGCGCGCCGTGGAGCGGCTGGGCGCGGCGGGGGGCGAGGTGTGGCTCAAGCTCGATCGCGCCACCGCCGAGGGGCGTCGCCGCTACAACGATGCCGCCTCCTCGATCGACGCGGCGCGCCAGGGGCTGCGGGCCTGTGCCGCCCGCTGCCGCACCCGCATCCAGACCTGCATGCTCGCCATCGACGACGAGCCCCCGCCCGAGGACGAGCTGCGGGCCTACCTCGACTTCCTGGCCGAGGAGCGCGAGGCCGGCACCCCGCTGGCCGACGTGCTGCTCTACGGCCTGGCGCGGCCCTCGATGCAGCCGGACGGGCAGCGGCTGTCCCCGCTGCCCGTCGCGTGGCTCGAGGCCTTCGCCGAGCGGATCCGGGGCGTGGGCCTGGCGGTGGTGGTGCGGCCGTAGCCGGGAGCCTCGCCTCCGAGCGCCGTCGCGCGCGGCCGCGTCTGCGCTCGTGCAGATCCTGCGGCGTGCAATCGGCTCGACCGGGCGGGATACTCGAGGTCCTACTCTGGAGGATTGCGATGACTCGCCTGAGCCCTTGTCCCTCGTGTCGCTCTCACGTGCTGTCGGTGGACGAGCGCTGCCCCCACTGCGGCGCGTCGCTGCGCACGTCCTTCGCTCCGCGGGCCTCCGCGATCCTGCTGGGGCTGGCGCTCGCGGGCTGCCCCGGCGACGACTCCACCGGTGACGAGGGAGCCGACGGGCCCTCGACCAGCGCGCCGGGGACGACCACCCAGGCGGCGAGCGAGGGCACCGAGGAGGGCTCGGGCACCACCGCCGCGCCCACCAGCGGCACCGCCACCCTGGGCGAGCCGGAGTACGGCGTGCCCGACACGGGCCTCGAGAGCACCGACACCGGCAGCGGCACCGACTCCGGCGGCACGGGCACGGTGGGCGAGCCGGAGTACGGCGTACCGGGCACCTCGACCGGCTGAGCCGGAGCACGCGTGCCGGTGCCTCGACCGGCCGAGCCGGAGCCCGTCGACCGGCCGAGCCGCGGCTCGAGTCGACCGAGGTGCCTCGTCGATCGTCGTTTGGTGGGACCGGGCTCCTCGCGAGGGGTCCGGCCTTGTCCATGCGGCCCGGCTGTGGTCCCGTGCCCGCCATGTCGGGCGCGAAGGTCAAGGCTCCTCGCAAGGGCTTCTCCGAGTGGACGGTGGTGGGCGAGCCCTCGCTCGACCGCGTGGGTCATCGCCTGTGGCTGATCAAGGGCTACGTGCCCGGCATGCAGCTCGGGCGCTGGATGGCGGTGGCTCGCCGCGAGGACGGCAGCCTGGTGATCCACAACCCGGTGGCCCTGCCCGAGGCCGAGATGAGCTGCATCGACGAGTGGGGACCGGTGGGCGTTATCGTGGTGCCCAACCGCTTCCATCGCCTCGACGCGGCGCCCTTCCACCAGCGCTACCCGAAGGCCAAGGTGGTGTGCCCCGCGGGCGCGCGCGCCAAGGTGGAGGAGGTGGTCCCCGTCGATCTCGTCTACGGCGAGCTCGAGGCCGACGCGGTGGTCTCGCTGCGCCACGTGGCGGGGCTGGACGACTCCGAGGGCGTGATGACCGTGCACGACGAGGACGGCACCACCCTCGTGCTCAACGATCTGCTGTTCAACATGGAGCACGGCAAGGGCCTGGCCGGCCTGGTGTTCCGGGTGCTGGGCTCCACCGGCGGGCCGCGGGTGACTCGCCTGTTCAAGATGCTCGCGCTCAAGGACAAGACGGCGCTGCGAGAGGCGCTGCGGAGCCTCGCCGACACCGAGGATCTGGTGCGCGTGGTGCCTGGCCACGGTCGGATCATCGACGAGGACCCGGCGGGGACCCTGCGGGCCGTCGCCGAGCGCCTGTAGCCGGGAGCGCGGCGGTGGACGGGCGGGCCCGGGCTATGGCATGAGGAGGAACGACGGCATGAGCAACCCGATCGCCCAGAGCACCACGGCCTTCCTCGATGGCCTCGACGAGACCGTCCGCGAGGCCGCCGAGGACGTGGTCTCGCGCAAGGCCGCCCGCGTCAAGGACGACGGGATCACGCTGACGCTCGAGGAGGAGATCAACCTCGCCAAGGCCATCAAGTACGTGGCGGCCACCGACGGCTTCTCCCGCGACGAGCAGGGGGCCCTCGAGTTCCTGATGATCATGGCGTCGATCCCCCACGAGCTCCAGCGGCACGTGATGGCCTACGACGTCTCGGGGCTCGACCTCGATCAGGTGAGCGCCCTGTTCCCCCGGGCCAGCCGCAAGGCGGCCTACGTGCTGTCGGGGGCGACCACGGTGGCGGCCTTCGACGGGCTGTCGCCCGAGGAGCTGGCGCGGGCCCGCGAGCTGGGCGAGCGCTTCGGGCTCGAGCCCAAGGTGGTCGAGGCCCTCATCGCCCATGCGTGGGCCATGGGCCTGGCGATGAGCCGCGGCGATCGTCAGCTCGTGGAGGCGCTGCAGCGCCTGCAGCACGTGCTGCTCGGCTGGGTGTGAGCACCGTTGCTGGCTGCGCAACGTAGCGTCGCGGGCTCCGGCCCGTGCGCTCCGGTCTCGGACTGACTACCCTGGGTGGACCGGGGAGCCCCATGACGCGTGCGATGAGTCGACGCCGGACGATGGCCGGCCTGGCCAGCAGCGCCGCGATCGCGGCGACGGCCTGCGTCGCGGGAGAGCCCCGGCATCACCCCGAGGGTGAGGAGCACGCCATGCCCACGTCCACTGCCTCCCGCATGCCCACCGCGTTCATCCCCCACGGCGGGGGGCCCTGGCCGGTGATGTCCCTGCCCGGGATGCCCGCGGCCGAGGAGCGCTCGCTGGCGAGCTACATGCGCTCGATCGCCGAGCTCGGCCCGGCCCCGCGGGCGCTCTTGGTGGTCTCGGCTCACTGGGAGGCGCGGGTGCCCACCGTCAACACCGGCGCCGCGCCGCCCATGCTCTACGACTACGGGGGCTTCCCCGAGGCGGCCTACCACCTGCAATGGCCGGCGCCCGGCGATCCCGAGCTGGCCGCGGAGGTCCGCGACCTGCTGCGCGGGGCCGGCATGCAGGTCGCCGAGGATGACCACCGCGGCTACGACCACGGCACCTTCATCCCGCTGATGCTCGCCTATCCCGAGGCGCGGATCCCCGTGGTGCAGCTGTCGCTGGTGCGAGGTCTGGACCCCGCCGAGCACCTGGCCGTGGGGCGTGCCCTGGCGCCGCTGCGCGAGCGCGGGGTGTACCTGCTGGGCAGCGGCAACTCGTACCACAACCTGCCTGCGTTCTTCCGCGGGGGGCCGCGCGAGGCCGCGGCCTCGCGGGAGCTCGACGCCTGGCTGGCGCAGACCATCGCCCTGCCCGCGGCCGAGCGCGACGCTCGGCTCGAGCACTGGGAGCAGGCGCCCTCCGCCCGGCAGTGCCACCCTCGCGAGGAGCACCTGATCCCGCTGATG
The DNA here is from genome assembly GCA_020633315.1 of Myxococcales bacterium. GTDB lineage: Bacteria > Myxococcota_A > Polyangia > Nannocystales > Nannocystaceae > Paraliomyxa. The sequence continues at coordinate 148,048 of JACKDV010000019.1, read as the reverse complement.
GTGGTGGCAGGGGCGGCCGGCGACGACCTCGGCCGCGTGCAGTGGTCGGGCACCATGGGCGGGATGACGGTCTCGGCGCATCACTTCGGCTGAGCGGGTCGCCCGGCGCCGGCGACCACCCGCCCTGCTACGCTGCCGCTCGCGCATGGACGCCCTGCTGCGAACCCCCTTGCTGCGCGCGCTGCCGGGCGCCGAGCGGCTGCTGCCCCACCTCGAGCCGCTGACCCGTGGGCCCGGCGAGGTGATCGTGCGCGAGGGCGCCTGCGATCGCGATCTCTACCTGCTGCTGGAGGGACACGCTCGGATCCTCCGCGAGGGCCTCGACGCGGGGCGGCTGCGCGAGGGCGATCACTTCGGCGAGCTGGCGCTGGCCATGGGGCAGCCGCGGGCTGCCTCGATCGTCGCCGAGGGGCCGCTGTCGCTGGCCCGGCTGTCCCACGAGCGCTTCGAGCAGCTCGCCACCGAGGATCCCGCCCTGGCCCTGGCCCTGCTGCGTCGCCTGCTCGCGGGCGTGGGCACGCGGCTGACCGACATGACCCGGCACGTGGACGTGCTGCTGCGGGAGCGGGCGGTGCCCCGGCGCACCGCGGTGGAGGTGACGGTGGACGGCCAGGTGCGGCAGGTGCCCACCGGCACCACCCTGGTCGAGCTGCTGCCCGAGCGGGTCGACGACGAGCCGGTGGTGGCCGGCCTGCTCGACTGCCGCCCCACCTCGCTGACGGCCGGGGTGTCCTCCGACGCGGCCCTGGTGCCGGTGACCACCGCCACCTGGGAGGGCGTGCGGATCTATCGGCAGAGCCTGGGCCTGCTGCTGCTCGAGGCGGCCCACCGGCGCTTCCCCGGGCTGGGGCTGCGCCTGGAGCACTCGGTGGGCTACGGCCTGCACGTGGGCGTGCACGGCAGCGAGCGGCCCTTCGCCGAGCTGGCCGAGATCCTCAACGCCGAGATGCTCGCCCTCGTGGACGCCGACCGTCCCCTGCTCGAGCAGTGGTGGACGGTGGAGGAGGCGCGCGAGCACTTCGCCCGAGTGGGCTGGGACGACGCGGCTCGGCTGCTGCTCACCTGGCGACAGGCCACCTGCCGCATGGTGGCCTACGGCGAGGTGCAGGCCCTGCGCTTCGGGCCCATGGTGCACCGCACCGCCCTGCTCACCGGCTTCTGCGTGCTGCCCGACGAGGACGGCCTGCTGCTGGTGCACGGGGTGATCGATCCCGTGCCCGCGCCGCGTCGCTCGCTGGTCCTGCCGCCCGACGAGCAGGAGACCGCGGGCGCCTGCCAGGTGGCGCAGCGCGTGGGCTCGGTGCGGCACGAGCACGATCGCTGGCTGCGGGCCCTGGGGGTGGAGGACGTGGGCGAGCTGGGCCGCGCCTGCATCGACGGCGACGTCAGCCAGCTCATCCGCGTGGCCGAGGGCTACCAGGAGAAGCGGATCGGTCGCATCGCCGACGCGATCGTGGCCCGCGGTCGCGAGCTCAAGGTGGTGTGCATCGCGGGGCCCTCGTCCTCGGGCAAGTCCACCTTCATCCAGCGGCTGCGGGTGCAGCTGCAGGTGGAGGGCCTGCGCCCGCGCGGGGTCTCGCTCGACGACTACTACGTGGATCGGGCCGCGCTGCCGCGGGGCCCCGACGGCGAGATGGACCTCGAGGCCTTCGAGGCGCTGCGCGGCGACCTGCTGCAGGAGCACCTGCTGCGGCTGCTCGCGGGCGAGGAGGTCACGCTGGCGCGCTTCGACTTCGCCACCGGCCGCAGCCACCCCCAGGGCGGGCCCACCTTCGCGCTGGGCGAGCAGGACCTGCTGATGCTCGAGGGGATCCACGGCCTCAACCCGCGGCTGCTCGAGCAGCTCCCCGGGTCGCGGATCTTCCGGGTCTTCGTGTCCCCGCTGGCGCAGCTGCCCTTCGATCGCCTCACCCACATGCACGCCTCCGACCTGCGGCTGCTGCGTCGCATCGTGCGGGACCGCCACGGGCGCAACACCGACGCCGCGAGCACGATCATGCGCTGGCCCTCGGTGCGCCTGGGCGAGCGGCGGCACATCTTCCCCTACCAACACCACGCCCACGAGGTCTTCGACAGCTCGCTGGTGTACGAGCTGTGCGTGCTCAAGGTGTTCGCGGAGCGCTACCTGCTCGAGGTGCCCACCTCCCACCCGGCCTACGCCACCGCGTTTCGGCTGCTGGGCCTGCTCGACCGCTTCGTCACGATCTACCCGGACCACGTGCCGCCCACCTCGATCCTGCGCGAGTTCATCGGGGGCAGCGGCTTCGAGTATTGATCCGCGTCACGAACGGAGCGGTTGTCGGCCCGGAGCCATCGGCTATCCTGGAGCCGTGGTCGCACGTGTTGGCACTGGGGGGTGGCTCGGGCTCGCCCTGCTGATCTGCGGCTGCAGCCAGATGACCCTGGGCAACGGCTCCTCGTCCTCGTCACCCACCTACGAGACCTCCCCGTCTGCGCCGTCGCCGGTGTTCCAGAATTGCCTGCTCTCCGACGACGAGGACTGTCTGCGTGAGCAGGCCAACCAGGCCCAGACCACGGCCGAGCTCGAGCAGCTCCGCAAGGAGGAAGCCAAGCGGGACGAGGCCATGATGGCCCAGGCCGAGGAGCAGCACCGCAGCTCGATGGTCGCGGCGGGGCTCGACCCCGAGGCGGGCCAGGGCTTCTGGTGCTTCCGCGGCCGCAAGGGCGGTCGGTCCATCGGCGAGTGTCGGCGCAGCCAGGACGAGTGCATCGATCGCCTGCTGTTCCGGGAGCGCAGCGGCATGGAGGTCGAGGATCGTCGCTGCATCGAGCACGCCCAGGCGGCCTGCTTTCGCCTCACCCGCACGCTGAAGGAGGGCGAGCGCGTGATGTGCTTCGACGAGCTGTCCACCTGCCAGCAGATGCAGGGCTCGATCGACGCGGAAGGCTTCGCCTCCGCGCCCACCGAGTGCGAGGTCGCGAGCTGAGCCGCGACCGCGCGGCGGCGGATCGACGCTCGCTCAGCGCTCGCGGAGGGGCAGCCGCTCCGCGAGGACCGCGGGGGCCAGGCGGGTCGAGCACACCAGCACGGGGATCCCCTCGGGCCGCGGCAGCGCGGTCGCTCGGGGACACAGCGACTCCAGCGAGCGCACCACGGGGTTGCGCTCGGGTCGCTTGGGGATCGACGCCAGGGCCTGGCGCGCGAGCTCGCCGTCGGCGAACGGCCCCACCGCGGTCAGGTACTGCTCGTTGACGAAGTAGATCTGCACCCCCAGCCCGAGCTCGAGCAGCGCCCGGGCGCGCTCCTCCGCGGCGCTCACCTTGGCGTGGGTGGAGATCGTCACCACCCAGCTCCCTCCGGGGACGCCCTTGGTCCGGGGCACGAGCAGGGTCTCGAGCGCGGGCTTGGGCAGCTCGGGCTCGCCGAGGTTGCGGGTCACCTGCTGCAGCATCTGCTGCGCCTCCACGGCCTCGGGCAGCTTGTCCTCGAGCGCCTCCACCTTGCTCGCCACCGCCACCACGTCGGCGTCGGTGAGCTGCTGCTTGGTGGCGGTGGCCTCGATGGTCTGGTCGAGCTCGCGCGAGCGCTCCTCCACCTCCTGCACCGCCGCGCTGAGCTGCTGCTTGTGCTCCCGACCCTGGCGCTCCTCCTCGGTCAGGAGCTTGGCGTTGGCGGCCAGCCAGCCCCCGATGTGGTAGCCGTCGGGGCGCTGGGCGTCGAGCTCCTGCATGTACGAGAGGATCGCCTGGCGGTAGCGCACGTCCTTGTCGAAGTCGACGGCGCGATCCACCAGCTCGAGGTTCTGATCGTAGATCTTGAGCTCGCGCTCGCGCTTGTCGGCGCAGGTGGAGAACACCCCGGCCGTGACGGGGACCGTGGCCGCGACCAGCAGCGCCTGGACCACCGCGATCCAGCGCTTGCCCTGCAGCGCCTCGACCTTCTTGGTGAGCGCATCGAGCTTGTCGTGGAGCTCGCGGAGGTGGGCACCGTCTCCGCTCGCGGCCCGCGTCCCGCTGCGCGCGGCTTGGTCCTGGTCGGTGGTCATGACCCGACCATCATGCCTCGATTCGCTCGAGGCTCGCGCCGCCGAGCGCGGCCCAGGCCCGCTCCATGTCCTCGGCCACCGGCGCCTCGAAGCGCAGGCGTCTTCCGTCGCGATGATCGAGCTCGAGGCTCGCGGCGTGCAGCAGCGGCCGTGCGTCCGGCGGCCAGCCCTCGTCGCGCGGCGCGTCGCCGTAGAGCTCGTCCCACACCAGCGGGTGGCCCTCGGCCGCGAGGTGCACGCGGATCTGGTGGCGGCGTCCCGTGTGCAGGGTGATCCCCAGCCGCGAGCACCCGCCCGCGGTGGCCAGCACCCGCAGATCCGTGCGCGACGGCTTGCCGCCCTCGCCCACCCACGAGAGGCGATCGGGCGGCACGTGGATCGGTCGCTCGATCGTCCGCGGTCCCGCGACCGTCCCGTGCACGATCGCCACGTACTGCTTGCTCGTGGTCCGCGCGGCGAACTGCCGGGTGTAGCCGTCGACCAGCTCGCGACGCTTGGCGAACGCGACCACCCCGCTGGTGGTGCGGTCCAGCCGGTGCAGCACGCAGGGCTCCACGCGGGGATCGGGTCGCTCGTGCCGGTAGTGATGCAGCAGCCGCGCCTGGAGGTTGCGGTACTGGCAGGTCGACGCGGGGTGCACCGCCAGGTCGCCGGCCTTGTCCACCACCACCAGGTCGTCGTCCTCCCACACGATGCGCAGCTCGATCGCCCCCAGGTCGATCTCGGCCTCGGGGCGCAGCGGCACCCGCAGCGCGATCACGTCGCCCGGCGCGAGGCGGTGGGCCTTCTTGAGCACCGGTCGTCCGTTGATCGCCACCGCTCCGCTCGCGAGCAGCTCCACCAGCGATCGTCGCGATCGCCACGGCATCTGCAGGGCGAGGAAGGCATCCACCCGCGCCCACGCGTGCTCGTCGGACACCGTCATCTCGACGGTCTGGGTGCGCGGATCCAACGCGGCCGATGATACCGTGATAGATCGGCGGCGATGGCCCGGCCGATCCCGCCCAAGTCGTACGCCGAGGACTTCGAGCTCCCCGAGCGCATCGAGCTGCGTCCGATCGGCGTGGTGCGCTCGCCCCACAAGGAGCGGCACGGCACCCCGCGGCAGGCGGTGCTGCCCGCCGATCCCGGCCTGCGTCCCGACGAGAGCGCGGTGCTCGAGCTGTTCCCCTCGGTGCTCAGCCCTCACGCCACGGCAGACCTCGAGGGCTTCGAGCTGGTGTGGGTGATCGCGTGGATGCACCTCAACCACGGCTGGCGCAACAAGGTGGCCGTGCCCGGCGAGGGCCGTCGCACCCGGGGCCTGCTCAGCACTCGGGCCCCGCACCGCCCCAACCCCATCTCGCTGTCCGCCGTGCGCCTGTGCCGAGTGGAGGGCCTGCGCCTGCACGTGGAGCGCTGCGACCTCCTCGACGGCACTCCGATCCTCGACATCAAGCCCTACGTGCCCTACGCCGACGCCTTCCCCGACGTACGCGCCGGCTGGGTGGACGAGCGCGGACCGGCGCCCCGGGGCTGAGCGCGGTGGGGCCCCGCGCGGTACCAGGGCTCGACGAAGCCGGAGCAGAGGCGCCGCGACTCGGCTCGCGTGTGGATGCCCCAAGACCGGGCATCACGGCTCAGGCCACGTTCGCCTGCCGGTAGGGGTTGTCACGCCACTCCACCAGGTAGCCCAGCAGCTCCTCGTCCCCGTCGTAGTACAGCCACTCGGTCTCCATCTTGGAGATGCTCTTGGTGGGCCGTGGCCGGTGCACGTAGCGGAACGGCACCGAGAACACGCCCAGGTGGGGGACCGAGCGCAGGATGTCCTGCACCCAGCCCTCGCCCTGGTCGAACAGCCGTTGGTAGCTGGTGGCCATGGACAGGTAGGGGTTGTCCTGGATCCCCTCGGAGTTGCTGCCGAACGAGCTCTGCTTGAGCGCCCACTCGTTGAGCAGCGTGCCCGGCGGGGTGGCGAAGGCCCCTCCGTTGGCCTGCCGCTTGCGCGAGAGCCAGTCCCAGTCCATCGTGCGATTGCCGAAGCGGTAGAGGATCACGCGGTCGGCGTGGTTGACGTCGAGATCATAGGGCTCGTTGGCGGCTTCGAGCACGGAGAAGGTCTTGGGGCTCGGCATGGGTCGTCGTCCTCGTCCTTTGGTTGGCGTGGGTCGGCGGCTCGCGCCCGGGCACGACGGCCGGCTCGGCTCGTCGCGCTCGGACGCGGACCTACGGCGGTCGATGGTTACAAGCTAGGGGCATGGGCCGGCCGCGGCAACGCGACGAAAGGGCTCGAAATCGGGGCCGGGCGCCCCTCGGTCATCCGACCGATCGGGGGCGCGGCGGGGCTCGTGACGAGCGGCGGCGACGGCTGTCGTGGTCAGGTGATCGACCGACGGCGCGACGGACGAGCGGAGCATCGCCGCGATCCACCCGCAGGTCTCGTCGAGGCTGCGCAGCAAACGCGAGCCTCGCGATCCGAGCCCGGGCTCGTCCTCACCGGGAGCGACGCGTGGGACGACCGTGCAGGACCACCTGGAAGTCGCGCACCTCGAAGCCCTCGAGCGCATCCACGCCGTCGACCGCGAGCGCCTCCCACGGCAGGTCGTAGATCGTCCCCGTCGCATCGTCCACGAGGTGGTGGTGGGGCGCGGTGTTCGGGTCGAAGACCGTGTGCCCTTGCGCCGAGGCGAAGCTGCGCAGCAGCCCCTCCTCCACCAGTCGGTTGAGCGTGTTGTAGACCGTGGCGCGGGAGACCATGGGCAGCCGCTCCTTGACCTGCTCCCACACCTCGTCGGCCGAGGGGTGGCGGTGGCTCGCCAGCGCCACCCGGGCGATGGCCACGCGCTGCACGGAGGGGCGGATCCCTCGCTCTCGCAGCCGACGTGCCACGTCGTCGCTCACCCCTCCAGCCTGAAGCGCCATCGGCCGCGTTGCAAGGGGGGCGTGATGTTGCAACCGCTCCCACCATCGTGCAACGAGAACCGACCACCATATGCCTTCCGTGTCCCAATTTCTCAATGTTTAGACTTGGTCTAAAAAGTGCAGCGTGCATCATCGTCACCCAACCACTCAGGAGCGACGTGACGATGAACGACGACGTCAAGCAAGCACCCCCCCGACTCGAGCTCAACGGTCCGGTGCCGGACTTCGAGGCCGAGACGACCCACGGACCCCTGCGGCTCTACGACTGGAACCGCGACAAGTGGGTCATCCTGTTCTCGCACCCCGCCGACTTCACCCCGGTGTGCACGACCGAGTTCATGGCGTTCGCCGGCCTGCAGGAGGAGCTGGCCAAGCGCAACGTGGCCCTGCTGGGCAACTCGATCGACAGCGTGTACAGCCACATCGCCTGGGTGCGGAGCATCAAGGCCAACTGGGACGTGGACATCGAGTTCCCGATCATCGCGGACCTCGACATGAACGTGGCGCACCTCTACGGGATGCTCCACGAGCCCAGCGCCAAGACGGCCGCGGTGCGGACGGTGTTCGTCATCGACCCCCAGCGCAAGCTCCGGGCGATGATCTACTACCCGCTCAACGTGGGGCGAAACTTCGACGAGATCCTCCGGGTGATCGACGCCCTGCAGACCGCCGACGAGCACGGCGTGGCGTGCCCCGCCGACTGGCGGCCCGGAGAGCCGGTGATCGTGCCGCCGCCGAGCACCGTGCAGGCCGCGGCCAAGCGGGTCGCCGACGAGTCGGTGCAGGTGACCGACTGGTACTTCGCCAAGAAGAACCTCTGAGCCCGACGGCGAGCGAGGGCCGGGCCCGGGTGGACCGGGCTCGGCCCTCCTCGTGTGGAGGACGAGGCGTCGGCGGGCCGGGCTCGGCCCTCCTCGTGTGGAGGACGAGGCGTCGGCGGGCCGGGCTCAGGGACGCGGCTCGTGATCGCAGCCGCGGCCGGCATCGCCTCGAGGACGGCATCGACCCGCGCCGCGACCCCGACCCGCGCCGCGGCCTCGACCGCCGCCGCAGCGACCCTGGCCGTCGCAGCGGCCTCCAGCGGTGGAGCCTTCGTCGCCGCGTCGGTGGCGAGCGAGGCAGCGGAGGAAGGCGGGCCGGTGGCGCTCTCGCGAGGCGGCCTGGAGCCGTCGCATCACCGTGCGGGCCTCGTCGTCGCGAATCTCGGCGAGCAGCCGCTCGTACATCGCCTCGTTGTCGATCTCGCTGCGCACCGCGTCCTCGCACGCCTGCTCGAGGCTGGCGGGCGCGCTCACCCGTCCCGCCCAGCGATCCGGGGGCACGGGCTGGCCATGGCGTCGAAGCAGCGAGCTCAGGGCCCTCGCGTGCCGGTCTTCGGCCTGCACGATGTTGGAGAAGGGGCGAGCCTCCCCGAAGCGCTCGAGCACCGCGCGGTACCTCGCGCGGGCCTGGTACTCGTCGTCCAGGGCCTCGTGGATGGCCCGGAGCGTGGTCTGATCCATGGGGATCAACGTAGCTCGCCCGCGAGTCGATGCCCGTGACGACGAGCGACCCCCGGCGTTGGGAGGGTTGGAACGCGGAGGCGCCGACACCCGAGCCTCGGCGAGCACCCGGGCCGCGACGCTCAGGCGTGGCCCGAGTCGTCGCCGTCTGCCTCGCTGTCGCTGGCCTTGTCGCTGCCGCTGTCGCTGGCCTTGCCGCCCTCGCTCGGCTCCGCCTTGGGCTCGGCCATCGAGGGCCACTCGGTGGAGAGCGCGTCGTCGGCCTTCTTCATGTCGATGAAGTGGTGGATGAAGCCACAGCTCGAGCAGGCCTTGGCCAGGATCGGGGCCGAGCTGGTGAAGCCGCCGCTGGGGTTGATGAAGCGCATGGTGCTCATGCGCAGCGGCAGGGGGGAGCGATCGTTGCGGCCGGCGAACACCGCCACCGGCAGCAGGGCGCCTCCACACACGGTGCAGCCCCCACGGGAGGAGGTGTTGCGGCGGCGCTCGCGATCCTCCTCGCGGGCCTGGCGGGCCTTCTCGCGGGCGTCCGAGAGCTCGGCCCGGAGCTCCTCGTTCTCCCGCTCGAGCTCGGCAAGCTGGAGCTCGAGCGCGTGCCGGTCGTCCCGGTAGGCCACGGGACCAGGGTAGCATTCGCGCCTTGGCCATGTCCGAGCCTCCGCCCCGCTACCGCGCCCGAGCCTGCACCGCCTCCGGCTGTGGCCTTCGCTTTCCGGTGGCCGAGGGCAGCCCGCTGGGCGAGCGCTGCCCGGTCTGCGGTGCGCCCACCGAGTGGGTCGACGACGGCTATCGAACCCACGGCGCCCCGCCGGCCGCCCGCGCAGGTAGGCTCCGGCTCGAGCTGCTGCTCGACAACGTTCGAAGCCTGCGCAACGTGGGCTCGATGTTCCGCACCGCCGACGGGGTGGGGATCGACCACCTCCACCTGGGCGGGGTGACCCCCGGGCCCGAGCATCCCAAGCTGGCCAAGACCGCGCTGGGGGCCGAGCGCAGCGTGCCGTGGTCGCGGCACCCCGATGCCTGCCGGGCGGCGGCCGAGCTGCGGGCCCGCGGGCGAGAGCTGTGGGCGCTGGAGGGAGGCCCGCGCTCGGTCTCGCTGTACCAGCCCGAGGTGGACGCGGCCGCTCGGGCGTGGCGGCGGGGCGACCAGGCCGTGGTGTTGGTGCTCGGGCACGAGGTCTCGGGGGTCGATCCGCGGATCGTCGATCAGTGCGAGCGGGTGGTGCACCTGCCGATGATGGGCCACAAGGACTCCCTCAACGTCTCGGTCACGCTCGGGGTGGCGGCGTATCACCTGCGCTTCGGGATCGCGCCCGACCCCCACGAGGGTCCGTGACCACGAGCCCGATCACCGGCCTCGCTCGGCGCCCAGCCGAGGCCCTCGAGCATGGTCGGTCGCTCGGCGTGCTCAGGTCGCGGCGGGGGGCATGGCCTTGGCCGACCTCGCCGCCTTGACCATCGCGATGATGATGAACACTCGAACCACGAGGCCGGAGGTCGCCGGGGTGCCGCCGGCTTCCATCATGGCGAAGATCCCCAGCGCGCTGTCGACGATGAACAGCACGATCGCGACCCACAGCGCCATCACCGAGCCCCGCAGGGTCGCGATCCCCAGACCGCCGAGCACCACCCCGAAGATCACGGAGGGCCAGCCGAGCCCCAGCCCGAGCAGGAATTCGACCTCGCCCAGCTCGGCCGCGAGCCCGAGCACGGCATTGAGCCCCGCGATGAACAGCACGATGCCGGCCGCCGACTTCAAGGCCGTCTGGGGATCCGCGGCCGAGCCCGCCAGCGGGACCCCGTTGCGCCGCACGTTCAGCCCGCCGCCGCCGATCCCGGTGTCGAGCTTCACCTCGAGCGTGGAGCCGTCGTCGAGCTGCCACGAGCCGCCCCGGGTGACCTCCTTCTGCCCCTGCATGCGGCCGAGCTCGCGGCCATCGACGCGGACGGTGAAGTCCTTCCAGATTCCGCGCCACTCGAGCTCGACGTTGGAGCCCGGACCGAGGGGAAAGCTCTTCTTCGGCATTCACCTCGATGGTCGCCCAGGCGCCCCGAGATTGACAGTGCGGAGCGCGAGGTGCCCGTGGGCCGATTTCTTGCGTTGCTGGCGAGGCGCGTGCCAGCGTCGGCGCGTGACCGATCCTGCGGCCCCTCAAGGCGAGCCAACCCCGTTCGAGCCCGCGGTGGACGATCCCCAGACGGCCTCCGAGCCCCGCCGCCCGTGGCCGGCCCGGAGCCTGGCCTGGCTGCGGCGCAATGCCTACCTGGCCCTGGCGGCGGGGGCCGTGCTCACCGTGACCGAGGTGGTGGACTTCTCTCCGCCCGAGGAGGTGCGGGTGGGCAAGGGCGACGTGGCCCAGCTCGTGGGCGACGCCCCGCCGCAGGAGTTCTCCCACGAGCTCGCCAACCCGCAGGCGGTCCAGGTGCGCGCCACCCTACGCCTGTACCCCAACAACGAGCTCGAGGTCGCGGCCCCCGATCCCGACACCGATCCCCAGGGGCGCCTGCTCTCGCAGCCGGTGGTCACCACCCTGCTGGGCATGAACGCCACCATCGATCAGACCATCCGCCTCGAGGGCGGTGACCTCGAGGTCGACCTCGTGCTCCACGGCACCCCTCGCCTGGGCGTGCGCCCCAAGGGCAGCGAGGCCCCGCACCCGCTCACCCTCGAGCACGAGCTCACCGTACGCAGCCGTCGGCACACCTGGTGGCGCGGCACCCCGCGTCGACGCGTGCACGTGGACAGCCGCGGGATGCTCGACAAGGTGGACCACGACGGCTACCGCCTGGTCTTCACCGTCGACGATCACCTCTTCAGCCTCGACCTCGAGCTCCACCGCGCCGGCACGCCCCTGCCCGACTCCACCCTCGCCGCCGGCCCCTAGCCCGAGGGCGAAGCCCGAGGCCCACCATCGACGGACGGCAAGGGGACTCGAGCCCGAGGGAATCGGCCGGAAGGGCCGCTTCCCGACGCCCGAGTCGCCGGGTGGGCTCCGATGCTTCGCGTCGGTGCGAGCCGGGGGACTCGAACCCCCACGCCTCTCGGCACTGGAACCTAAATCCAGCGCGTCTACCAGTTCCGCCAGGCTCGCGCGGTCGAGCACCATAGCATGGGGTACCCTTCGCGGCATGGTGCGACCGCCTCGCCGCCTGGGATCGTCGGCGATCCTGCTCGGAACCCTGCTGCTCGCCTGCGGAGGCGATCCCTACGCCCGCCACAACCCCGCCGAGGCCGCTCGGGGCGGGGCGGCACAGGCCAGCCCCGGGGGCGGGAGCCCGGCCGCGGGGGGCGAGGCCACCACGGCGCCCCTGGGCAAGATCCTCCCCGGCGCGCCGCTGCCCCTCGAGCAGATGCTGGGCCAGGAGCCGGCCGCCGCCGAGTCGCGGGTGGGACCTCCGCTGCCCGACTCCAAGGGCGAGATGCGGGACAAGTGCGTGCGCTACCTGCCGGAGCGCACGTGGTTCCGCTGCCGCTACGCGTGGCAGCGATACTCCGATCCCACCAAGACCTTCGGGGTCGTGCAGCTCACCTACGAGGACGGCAAGGTAGCCGGGGTCGCGATGGAGAAGCTCCCCGGCGAGGGGCCCTTCGATCCGCGCAAGGCCCTCGCCATGGTGGGGCTCGAGCTGCCCGGCGAGCCCACGGTGGAGCACCCGGCCGAGGGCGTCACCGTGTGGAGCTGGTGGAACGCCCGCGCGCGCCTGCGGGTGCACGGGCGCCAGTACTACGTGCGGGTCTCCTCGGTGGACGACGGCTGGGACCGGGCCAAGGTGGAGATCATCCTCAACGACGTGCTGAGCGACGACGAGCGGGCCCGCGTGATCGAGGACGACGCGGGGGGCTGATCCCTCGGTCTCTCAGCTCTCGCCGTCCTTGGCCTTGGCCTCGAGCTTGGCGAAGAAGCGGTCGGGCAGGCGCACCGGGTCGCGGACCCGGCTGCTGTGCACGATGGTCCGCGGGGGCACGTCGCGGTCGACGAGCACGCCGGCGTTGATGCTGGAGTCCTCGCCGATCTCCACCCCCGAGGCGATCACGCAGCCCGCCCCCACCGAGCAGCCGCGGCGGAAGACCGTGGGCTTGCGCTTCTTGGGGTAGAGCCGCGACAGCGGCTTGTTGGGGTAGTCGCCGAGGATCAGGTGGGTGAGCACGATGGTGCGCATCCCGATGCCCACGCTCTCCTCGATGATGACCTTCTCGGTGAGGTCGAAGAAGACCTCCTTGCCGATGTGGACGAAGGCCCCGATCTCCAGGTTGGAGAAGTCCTCGCCGTACTCGTGCAGGGTGAGGTTGGGGCCGATCGGCCAGCAGTCGGGGTGCACCTTGGCCCCGAAGCGGGCGAGCACCTCTCGGGTCACGGTGGTGCTGTGGGTCTGGTGGAGCAGCGAGGCGATGGCGTAGATGCCACCCTGACGGTAGACGAGCTCGGGGTCGGGCCACTGGGACTGCAGCCACAGCCGGGTTCGCAGGTACTTGATCAGGCTGTCGATGGCTCGGTTCACGGTTCCCTCGGCGCCCGGGGCTCGAAGCGGCTCGCCCTCGGGCTCGAATCGTACCCCAGCCGTTCGGCCCTGGGGTGGATCTGCTATCCTCCGTCGCCATCCGCATGCCCGCGCTCGATATCGTCAAGGTCCAGGAGATCCTCCCCCACCGTCCCCCCTTCTTGTTCATCGACGGGGTGGAGTCGTACGACACCGACAAGGGCACCATCGACGCCTACCGCTGCGTGTCGATCAGCGACCCGATCCTGCACGGCCACTTCCCGGGCAACCCGGTGGTCCCCGGCGTGGTGCTCATCGAGACCATGGCCCAGGCTGCGGTCATCCTCGGCGCCCTGTGTGGCTTCTACGACGAGGACAAGCACCACTGCTTCTTCATGAGCATCGAGAAGGCGCGCTTCATCGCGCCCGTGGTGCCCGGCGATCGCATCGACGTGCGCGTGGAGGCGCTGCGCCTGGGCCGGATCGGCCGCTTCTCGGGCGAGATCAGCACCGCGGGCAAGAAGCAGTGCACCGCGATCCTCACCGCCGGCTTCGTGCCCAAGGAGAAGCTGGCCCCCAAGGACGAAGGCTGAGGCGCGGGGCCTCGGCCCGGCCACGATGACGCGGGACGGGGCTCGGCCCGCTCAGCCCCCGATGCCGGCCAGCGTCTCGCCCTCGCGGGCCACGAAGGTCACCGCGGTCACCGGACCGCCGTCCTCCCGGCCCTCGACCACCGAGGTGAAGACGGCCCCGTTCCACAGGCCGCCCTCGGAGCCGAGCAGGGAGTCCTCGGCGAAGCCGCGGAACGACGCCATGTCGGCGTGATCGCTCTCCACGCGGCACATCGTGCGGCTGCACTCCACCGAGGCGAGCGAGCCGTGCTCGCCGAGGCGGGGGCCGAGGCCGTCGAGCACGCGCTGCTCCGCGCTGCGGCTCCACGCGGGATCGTCGGCGTCGCCCTCGAACTGCTCCTCGAGCCCGAGCTGCATCTGCTCGGTCGTCGGGGGAGGCGCAGGCGCCTCGGTCGGCTCGGCGGAGGACGACGCTCGCTCGTCCCCGCCGCCGCGGCTCGGGGCGGCACCCGACTCCAGCGCGATCCCCCGATCGGAGCCGCGAGCACTGGAGCGCTCCTCGTTCCAGGCGAGGATCCTTCGCTCGTCCTGCATGCGCGTCCGCTCGGCGTCGAGCGCCTGGGCTCGGTCGGCGTACGAGCTACCCTCCTGCTCCAGCTTGGCCAGCCGCGCCTCGAGGGCATCACGCCCGTCGGCGCTGCCCCAGCTGCGGTCGGCGAGGTAGAGCCCTCCCATGCAGACGGCGAGGGCGAGGATGATTCCAGTGCGAAGGTTCGACATGACTTGCTCCGAGCGCGGGTGACGAGGTCTTGGTCTCGATGGGCGCGGACCAGGCCCGCGGGGGCTCACGGCCCGCGCCCGTCGTCTCGGGCTACTCGGCCCACTCCACCGTCAGCAGGCTGGCCCCGTCGTCGACCTTGCATCGCATGTAGGCCGCGCCGTCGCCCCCCACGTACAGCGAGCCCATCGACACGTCCTGGACGCTGCCGAACTCGGGCATGGAGGTCCACGACGTCGCCCAGTAGCCGGTGTGGGCGTCGTTCATCGCCTGCCCGCGGCACTCGACGTCGTTGGCCTCGGTGGCCCCCAGCCCGCGGAAGCCCACCGCCTTGCTGCCGCTGGTGCCCACGGGCAGCGGGATCGTGTAGGTGGTGGTGGATCCGCAGTTGTTGGTGATCGCCGCGTAGGCCGTGGAGGTGCAGCCATCGATGCTGCTGGGGACGATGGCCGCGTGCCCGCCGACTCGGAGTGCATGGGCCGTGTCGCTCCCCATGAGCAGACCCGCGATTGCTCCGATGCCGACGACGGTGATGATGGTTCGTGCGCTCATGTTCTCGATTTCCTGTTGGCTTGGTGGTGTCGGGCCGTCGCGGCCCTTCGCATCGGGGAGTGCCCTCCCTCGCGCGGAGCATTCACCTCGGGGCGTGAAATCCTCCATGAAATTCAACGACTTGGAGCGGTCGATACTAGCCAGTGCGGTGGCGACAGTCGTCGCCACCGCCGGCGGCGTCACGGGCGGAGGGGCACGAGCCCCGAGGGGAGGGCCCGCAGATCCTTCGGTGTCTCCGAGCTCCAGCCGTTGGATACTCACCAGGCCGAGGACCAGTGAGACGACCCCCCTGCCGCACGATCGCCGCCCAGGCCGCCACCGTGCCCGAGCGCCAGGCGCTGTTCCGCCAGCGACGGGAGCCCGGGCGGCGGGGCGCGGTGCAGCTGGTGATCGTGATCCTCGCTCCGCTGATCCCGGCCGTGCTCGCGATCGCCTCGCTGCGGCGCTTCGGGCCCACCGAGGCGCTGGTGGTGCTCGCGGGCCTGCTGGTGAGCACCTCGTTCGTGTACTTCGGACACCGCTTCCCCATGCACCGGCCGTGGCGCGGGCTCGAGATCGTCTACGAGATGCACACCCGCTGCCACCACATGCTCTTCGACGAGAGGCACACCCGCATCGCCTCGATCGACGACGTGGACATGGTGCTGCTGCCGTGGCGCCTGGCCGTGGCCCTGAGCGCGGTGCTGGTGCCGCTGCTGGCCGCGCCGTGGCTGTGGTGGCTGGGCTGGGACGCGGCGCTGGCGTTCGCGGCCGAGGCCTGGCTCTACTACCTCGCGTACGAGCTGGTGCACCTGGCCGCGCACGGGCGCGTGGGCGGGCCGCTCGATCGGGTGCCGGGGCTGGGCTGGCTGCTGCGCCACCATCGTCGGCACCACGCGTGGCCGCTGATGCACCACGGCAACTTCTCCATGCTCATCCCGCTGTGGGACCTGGTGCTGCACACCCGCCTGGCTCCCCGTCGCCGCGCGGGGAGCCCTCGCGATCGCTGAGGCGGTTTGCCGGCGCGGCGGGGGTGGCCTACGCTGCGCCGCATGTGCGAGGGCTCGATCCCCCGGATCGCGATGATCGTGTTCATGGTCGCGGGCAGCCTGGCCCCGCTGGTCGCCATCGTGGGCGCCCGGCTGTGGCCCAAGCACACCATGCGCGTGGGCATGGTCAGCCTGGGGCTGTTCGTGGTGGCCGCGGCCGCGGCCGCGGTGTTCGCCACCTGCTGAGGCGGCTGCCTAGTGGAGGATCTCCACCTCGCCCGCGAAGCCGCGCAGCAGGTCGAGGGTGGAGACGATGCCCACCAGCAGCGAGTCCTCGGTGACCAGCAGCCGGTGCACCCGGTGGCTGACCATCACCCGCGCGGCCTCCTCGATCGCCATGGTGGCCTCGATGGTGAAGGGCAGCGGGGTCATCACCTCCTCGGCCCGGCCCCGCGAGGGGGTGGCGGGCTCGATCTCCGGCATCGCCCAGCCGTCCTCGATCCGATAGAACACCGGGAAGCCCCGCGACTCGCCCACGTCCCGGCGCGAGCCGACCAGGTCGGTCAGCGAGACCACGCCCACCGCTCGCCCGCGCCCGTCCACCACCGGCACCCCGGAGATCCGGTGCTGGGTGAGCAGGTTGATGACGGTGGCGAGGCTGGTGTCGGGCGCCACGGCCACCACGTCGCGGGTCATCACGTCCGCCACGCGGACCGTCTTCATCGGGCGACTCACCCCCCGAGGGTACTCAAAGCCCGGCTGGAGGCGCGCGCAACCCTTGCCGCCCGGCGCCGGGCCCGGAGCGAGCACCGGCGAGACGAGCACGGGGCGAGCCACGCGGCCCGTGGTCGCCCCGCCTCGCGCGCACGCCCCGTGGTCGCGCCGCTCAGACCTCCAGGATCGGGAAGGTCTTGATCTCGTCGGTCTCGAGGAAGATGCCCGACCACGACAGGCCCACCCCGAAGCCCATCAGGGCCCACTTGGTGGGCTTGCCCAGCATCTCGCCGCCGCGGGTGAGCATGGTCAGCGGGATCGAGGCGCTCGAGGTGTTGCCGTACTCCTCGATCGACAGCAGCACCTTCTCCTTGGGCAGCTTCATGCGCCGCACCAGGAAGTCGATCATGAACTTGTTGGCCTGGTGGGGCACGTAGGCGTCGATGTCGTCGGGGGTCCAGCCAGACTCCTCGAGCAGCGCCTTCACCATCGGCGGCACCCGCTTCATGGTGAAGGTGAGCACCTGGGGGCCCTTGAGGATGAGGTCGATGGGACGACGAGGGTCGCCCTCCTCGTCCTCGGTGCGCTCGAACAGCGCGGGGGTCCAGAACGAGCGCGCGGCTCCGCCGGGCACGATGATGGTGTCGAGCCCCGCGCCGTCGGCCCCGAAGGCCTTGGCCTTGACCTGCTGCCCCTCGTTGGAGAACGCGATGGCCGTGCCCGCGTCGCCGAACAGCAGCGAGTTGGCCAGGTCGTGGCGGTACTCGCACTTGGAGATGCGCGGCCGGAAGCAGTCGGTGGTCATCTCACCGCACAGCAGGATGCCGCGCTTGATCAGCCCCGACTCGATCAGGCCCTGGAAGATCAGCGAGCCGTGGGTGAAGCCCGAGCAGGCCAGGGTGATGTCGAAGACCAGGCAGCCGTTCTTGATCCCCAGCTCGTGCTGCGCCCGGTGGGCGCTGGCCGGGGTGATGTAGTCGGGCAGGGTGGTGCACAGCACCAGGGCGTCGACGGAGTCGCGCTCCCAGCCCAGGCCGTCGAGCAGGCGGTCGGCGGCCTTGATGCACAGGTCGGTCGCGGTCACGCCCGGCTCGGCCTCCCGCTTCTGCAACACCCCGGTGTTGCCCACGATGCGGTCGACGTCGAACTGCTTGAAGCGCTCGTAGGCTGCGCTCGGGTACGCGATGTTCTTGGGGAGGCAGGCGGAGATGCCGACGAGCTTCATCGATGGGCTCCCTCGGTGAAACGGGCTACTTGATGCCCGCGAGGGTGATGGCGTCCTGCACGGTCTTGCAGTCGGGGATCTTCTCCTCGTCGACCGAAAGGCCGTGCTCGTCGAGCAGCACGATGAGGTTGAGCACGGCCGTGGAGTCCCAGGCCTCGAACTTCGACAGCTCCGTGTCCGGCGTGAGCTCGTCCGCCGATACCATCAGCACTTCCGCCAATTCCTTGATGAACTCGGCCTTGGTCATGAAAGGCTGAGTACACCCGAGGCCGCGGGGAGGACAAGCGGCTGGACCACGATCCGCGGGCTGTTGTCGGCGTCGCGGGCCCGCGCGCGCGCGCTCGCGACCGCCCCTCGGCGATCGCGAGGACCGGGCTCGGCCGGACCCCTACGGCGTGGGCCCGCGGCTCACCCGGATGCGGGTGGGGGTGGTGCGACCGAGGTACACCAGCAGCGCGTCGACCCCCTTGACCCGGCGCGCGATGGCCTTGACCTCGTTGGTCATGTGCAGCAGGACCTTGCGCCCCGCTCGGGCGCCCCGGCTGGAGAACTCCTCGTGGACGGCCACGAACAGCACCACGAACGCGTCGTCCTCCCGGGTGTAGACCACCACCCCCACGGGTCGGTCTCGCCCTCCCTCGCGCAGGATCGCGAACAGGGTCTGGGCCTCCACCGCCGAGGCCAGCTCCACCCGCAGCCGCTCCTCGTCGACCATCACCCGGGGCAGGCCGTAGCGCTCGGCCACGAAGGCCACCGTCTCGGAGGTGCGCCCCTGGTTGGCGTTGAAGAAGAGGATCTCCTCCACCTCCTGTCGATGGGCGGCGCTGAGGGAGGACGCGTAGAGGATCTCGGACATGCTCAACCTTCGGCGCTCCAGGGCCAGGACGCGGGGCCCAGGCCCAGCTCCGTGCGGACCTTGTCGGCCGCCCGGGCGCCCGAGGCCAGCGCGTCCTCGTGCAGGCCCCCCAGGGCCAGGTAGGAGCCGGCCAGCGTGAAGGCCTGGCCCTCGTCGAGCGCGGGCAGCTCGGGCAGCGAGGCCACCACCCGCGGGGTGGAGACCAGGTGGCGGTGACGGAACACGGCGATCACCTGCTCGGGGTCGATCCGCGCCTCGTCCACCAGCCCCGGGTCGCCGGTGGCGAGCAGCGTGGGCGTGGCGATCTCGGTGGGATCGGCGTGCCACTCGTGCAGCAGGTCGAGCACCCAGGTGGTCACCGAGCGGACCCGGTCGGCGTCGCGGCGCCGCCGGTGGTGGAAGGTGCACCACTGCGAGCGGTCGGCCGGGAGGTAGCTGGGGTCGCGGTGCAGCACGGCCACCGTGGGCTCGTAGCCGAAGCGGCCGAGCACCTCGCCCACCCGTGGCTCGGCGTCGACGAGCATGGTCCGCGCATCGATGGCGTCGACGGCCACGATCACCCGGTCGAAGCGCTCGGCGCCGCGGGGGCCGTGCACGGTGGGCCCGCCCCGCAGCCGCACCGCCTCCACCCGCTGGTGGCGGTGCTCGCAGTGGCGCAGCGCGGCCACCAGCGCGTCGAGGTAGCCCTGGGTGGAGGGCACCACGCGGTGCATCGGGTAGGGGCCGGCGTTGCGGGCGATCTCCCGCAGCGCCACCTTGGCCGAGACGGTCAGCACGGTCTCGGGCTGCAGCCCCCAAAAGCTCGCCACCCACGGCAGCACGCCCAGCTCGATGGTCTCGGGGCGCAGGCCCTGCTGCTCCACCCAGGCGGCCATGGGCAGGTCGTCGATGAAGCCCAGGCCCTCGCGGCGCACGCGGACCAGCAGCTGGTACAGGCGCAGCAGCTCGCGGCGGCACTCCTTGGGCAGGGTGCGCCCGCACTGCTGCAGCAGCTCGCCGGCGGGGAACGACAGCTCGCGCAGCTCGTCGGTGATGCGGAACTTGGTCACCGCGGCGGCGTGGGCCACCCCCAGGTGCTGCAGCAGCGCGGTGAAGCGGGGGTAGGTCTCGGGCACGAACACCACGAAGGCGGTGTCGACCGCGGCGGGCCGGCCCCGGGGGTCGGTCACGGGGTGCGGCAGGATGTGGCCGCCGAGCTGGCCGCGGGCCTCGAAGAGCACCGTGCGGCAGGAGTCCTGGAGGCCGAGCGCCGCGGTGAGGCCGGCGATGCCCCCTCCGATGATCGCGACCGAGGGGCGTTCGACGGGAGGAGCCATGCTCATGGTTGTTGCGGCGCGGGGGCGGGGCTCGGCGACTCCGAGGCGCTGCGCATGCGCTGCTCCGCGGGGTCCCAGCTCTCCAGGCGCAGGCAGGCGAGCACGTCCCCCGGCGAGAACGAGGTGCGGTGCGGAGACTGCAGCTCCTCGAGCGCGGCCATGGTCTCGGGGAGGCGATAGCCGGGGATCTTGGAGTTGAGGTGGTGGACGTGATGGTAGCCGATGTTGTTGGTCAGCCAGCGCATCAGCGGTCCCATCACCATGTAGCTCGAGCCATGGAGCGCGGCCTCGGTGTAGTCCCAGGTGCCGCGGGGGAAGAACTTGGTCTCGGGGAAGTTGTGCTGCGCGTAGAACAGGTAGCTGGCCAGGGCGTGGTTGATGGTGATGGGCACCACCAGCAGCAGCGCCGCGGTGAGCGGGCCCAGGCCCCAGGCCAGCCCGGCGAGCGCCAGCAGGTGGAGCGTGAGCGCGATCGGTCCCACCCAGTGGCGCTTGGGGTTGCGGCGGAACGCCGAGATGCACATGCCGCCGATGCCCACGGTGAGGTAGCCGGCGAGGATCGCCAGGGGGTGGCGGGTGCGTCGGTACTTGCGTCGCTCGTCCGGGGTGGCGGCGGCGAGCTGCTCCACCGTGAGCACCGGGTACGAGCCGATCGAGGTCCACTCGAGCTTGCCGTTGTTCCAGTGGTGGAAGTTGTGGGTCTCCTTCCACACCGTGCGGGGGGTGAGGATGAGCACCCCGATCGCCGACATCACGGCTCGCCCCGCCTTCGAGTCCGGCAGCAACGCCCCGTGGTTGTGATCGTGGTAGAGCGAGAACATCCGGAACTGGACGAAGCCCGCGAGCACGGACGCGGCGATCCGCAGGGCCGGCCACGGGGAGGCCAGCACCGCCGCCATGCACCCGCCGTAGACCACGAAGGTCGACAGCAGCTCGAGCCACGAGCGAAGCGGCCGTTCCTCTTCGAACGGCTTGGTCGCCAGGATCAGCGCTCTTCCGGTGCGAGGGGCAGGGGCCAAGGGGGCAGAGAAAATGCTGGCGCAGGGATTTGCACGGCGTCAAGGTGATCGCGACGGCGAATCCACCCCCGCCGTCGACCATCGTTTCGTGCCGTGATTCGACCGAACCGAACATTTTGCGACGAGCGAAGATGACCGAAGACGTCCTCATCATTGGTGGTGGTCTGGCGGGCTCGACCCTGGCCATCCAGCTCAAGCAGCGGATGCCCTCGCTGTCGGTCACGGTGCTCGAGCGGCAGCGCTTTCCGGTGCCCGAGGCCGCCCACAAGGTCGGCGAGTCGAGCGTGGAGGTGGGGGCCCACTACTTCAACCATGTGCTGGGGCTGAGCCACGCCCTCATCCCGGCCAAGATCCCCAAGCTCGGCCTGCGCTACTTCTTTCCCGCGGGCGACAATGCACGCATCGAGGTGCGGCCCGAGTTGGGACAGACCCACTACCACTCCGTGCTCAGCACTCAGTTCGATCGGGGGCGGCAGGAGAACATCCTGGTGGAGCAGTGCCGCGGGCACGGGGTGCGGGTCCTCGACGGCGCGCGGGTGAGCGCGGTGGAGGTGGCGGCGGGGGGCGAGCACGCGGTGGCCTTCGAGCACGAGGGTCGGGTGCAGCGGGGGCGCGCGCGCTGGCTGGTGGACGCCAGCGGTCGTCGGAGCCTGCTCAAGCGGGAGCTCGGCCTGGCCGAGGCCAACGAGCACCGGGTCAACGCGAGCTGGTGGCGCATCGACGAGCCGCTGGCCGTGGACGCGCTGGGGCACGAGCCGGCGTGGCAGCGCCGCGTGCCCTTCGGCATGCGGCGGCTGAGCACCAACCACTTCATGGGCGAGGGCTACTGGGTGTGGCTCATCCCGCTGGCGAGCGGGGCGATCAGCATCGGCATCGTGGCCGACGGCGACCTGCACCCGGTCGACGAGATCAACACCCTGGAGCGGGCGCGGCGGTGGCTGGTGCGGCACGAGCCGCAGATCGACGCGCTGATGGGCCCGCACCTGGACCAGCTCAAGGACTTCCGCACCCTCAAGCACTTCTCCTACGGCGCCACCCAGGTCTACTCGGGCCAGCGCTGGGCGCTCACGGGCGAGGCGGGGGTGTTCGTCGATCCCTTCTACTCGCCGGGCTCCGACTTCATCGCCATGAGCAACGGCTTCGTCACCGCGCTGGTGGAGGCCGACCAGCGCGGCGGCGACGTGGAGGCCCTGGCCCGCGCCTACGACCGCCAGTACCTCGCGCTCTACCGCAGCTTCCTGCTGCTCTACCAGGGGCAGTACGAGCTGTTCGGCAACGCGCAGGTCATGTCGCTCAAGGTGATCTGGGACTACTCGGGCTACTGGGGCTCGACCGCGCTGCTCTACTTCCAGGGCAAGCTGCACGACCCCGAGTTCATGAAGAAGGTCTCCATCGACGCGATCCAGGTGTTCCGCCTCAGCGAGTCGGTGCAGGGCTTCCTGCGGCAGTGGCATCGCCTCGACCCCGGTACCTGGGCCGAGCCCGCGATGCTCAACTACCAGCGCCTGGGCTACCTCAGCGAGTGGCAGGCCTGGCTGGTGCGCGACTACGACGAGGCCACGCTGCGTCGCGCGCTCCGGGAGAACCGCAAGGTGCTCGAGCTGGTCGCCGCGTGGCTCTACCGGCGGGCCACCGGCAGCGAGCGCGCGGTGGATCCCTACCGCCTGTCGCTGAGCGCCGCCGACGTGGTGCAGCCGCCCCGTCGCCTGGACATGCTCGAGGAGCTCGACGCCCATGTCGACGAGCACACCGAGCTCCGCGACGGCATCCGCGTGGTGCTCGAGCCGACCCGCTCGGCCAAGGCGGGGTAGCTCACTCCGCTGCGTTGGGAACGACCTGCTCCGCGAACTGCACGATCTCGCTCATGCCCGGTGCCTTGGCCAGAAGGCTCGCGATCTCCGTATCCTTGGCGATCTGCTGGACTATCTGGTGCCAGGATGTGCCGGTCGATTCAGTGAGTCGCGCAAGCGACTTCTTGGGAGCTACGTCTCGCAAGGCACGCTCGACCTCGTCCAGGGATCGTCCGAACAGACGCCGTACGACGGCATCGTCGTAGACTAGGACGCTCTCGATCTCGGGGACGAAGAAGACGACCCTCCAGTGACCTGGATGTGCCGCTCGATTGAGGAGCGCGCTCAAGTCGCTGCGTTGCTCTGCGAGCAGTCCCGGGTTCGAGGTGTCGGCATCGATGGCGAGGACGACGGGCTCTTCCTCCACCGTCAGCATCGTTCCTGCCATCGAGATCGCGTGCGACTTGCCGCGAGCACACACGATTCGAAAGCTCCCGGGGACCAGGACGCTGGACACCACGGCGTTGATTAGCTCTTCGTCCTCGCGACCCTCGACTACGATCGACAACCTCATGAAGCCCTCGCTTCGTTCAGGAACGAGCTGAGATCGGAAAATGCAGCACCTTCTTCCACCGCCAGCCGGTACTTCCAATCGAGTCCACGACGGAAGGGCTGTGGTTGTTTGCTCTCGAGCGCCAAGTCGATCTCCGCGCCCTCCCAGAGCAGGATGGTCGTAGGTGCCATGAAGCCAGCGAGAGTTCGCGCTGGACTGGTGAATCCACTCTTGCTGACCACCATCCCAATGGTACCCGCGGGCCTTCGCAAGAGCTGGCTCCTGAGCTTGGCAAGCGGCTCGACGTTGGCCGGATCTTGCTGGTCCTTGGTCTCGACCACTACAGATATCGGGCCTTGGTGGATGACGCCATCGATCTGCTCGACGGTCTCGCCGTCGAGCCTGACTTCGTACGGCCAACGGATCTTGGCTCCATCGAGCTGGAACGCCCGTAGCACGAAGTACTCGAGGGCCTTCCCCGCAGCCCATCCTGCGGCTCCGGTCTTCCCACCTTGGATCTTGAGCCACAGGTCACGAAGCTCATGATCCCCCATCGAGCGGGCCTTGCGCTCGTAGTCCTTCGCTGCGACGGACGACATCATACCTCGGATGGGAGGTATCATGATTGCGAGCGCAAGCCGCGGCCAGCGCCCGCGGATCACTGCGGGTCGGGCAGCATCTTGCCCGGGTTGAACAGGCCCTGGGGATCGAGGGCGTGCTTGATCGCTCGCATCATCTGCAGCTCGGTGGGGCTGCGGGAGAAGTGCAGGTGGTCGCGCTTGAGCAGGCCGATGCCGTGCTCGGCGGAGACGCTGCCGTGGAAGTCGTGCACGAGGGCGTAGCTGCGGGCGTCGAAGGCCTTGCAGCGGGCCTGGAAGCTCGTGGGGTCCTCGTCGGCGGGCTGCAGGAGGTTGAGGTGGAGGTTGCCGTCGCCGATGTGGCCGAAGACCACGGCCTCCACCCCGGGCAGCTCGGCCGCGACGCGCTGGCGCCAGGCGGCGAGGAAGCGGGGCAGGGCGGCCACGGGCACCGAGACGTCGGACTTGTGCGGGCGGTGGCGGTGCAGCGACTCGCTGGTGTCCTCGCGCAGCGCCCACAGCTCGCGGGCCTGGGCCTCGGTGGAGGCGAGCACGGCGTCGGTGATGGTGCCCACGTCTTGGGCGTCGGCGAGCTGCTCGGCGAGCGCGTCGGTGGTGGCCTCGTGCGCCTGCGGCCCGGGCTGCGGCACCTCTACCTCGAGCAGCGCATGCTGGGGGCTGGGCGGATCGAAGGGCCCGGCGCCGTCGCGGCCGCGGTGCTCGAGCACGCGACGCAGGCAGCCGGCGTCGAAGCACTCGAAGGCCTGCAGCACCAGGCCGCTGGCCTGCACCCGGGCGAACAGCTCGAGCACGCGCTCCTCGTCGGGCACGGCGCACAGGGCCACCACGCGGCCGGCCGGCGGGGCGCACAGCCGCAGGGTGGCCTCGACCACGATGCCCAGCGTGCCCTCGGCCCCGATGAAGAGCTGGCGCAGGTCGTAGCCGGTGTTGTCCTTGACCAGCGCGCCGCCCAGGCTCAGGCACTCGCCGGAGGCCACGACCACCTTCAGGCCCTGCACCCACTGACGGGTGAGGCCGTAGCGCAGCACCTTCACGCCGCCCGCGTTGGTGGCGATCGAGCCGCCGACGTGGGCCGAGCCCTTGGCCGCGAAGTCCACCGGGTAGAGCAGGCCGTGCTCGGCCGCGGCCAGGTGCGCCGCCTCGACCGTCGCGCCCGCCTCGCAGCGCAGCAGCCGGGCCGCGGGATCGACCTCGAGGATCCGGCTCATGCGGGTCAGCGAGAGCACCACCTCGCCGTGGGTGGCGGTGGCGGCCCCGGTGAGGCCGGTGCGACCACCCGAGGGCACGATGGGCACGCCGTGCGCGGCACAGATCCGCACCACGGCCTGGACCTCCTCGATGGTCGCGGGCAGCACGATGAGCCCGGGGGCCACCGGCCAGTCGCCGCGGCAGCGATCGGCGCCGTAGAACGCGAGATCGTCGCCCTCGGCGATCACGTGGTCGGGGCCCAGGGCTCGGCTCAGATCGTCGCGCAAGGAGCTCATCGAGGCGCGGGAGCCTAGCAGGGGCGAGGGGATGTCGACAGATCTCCCCCGGGGCTCACTTGCGTGATGCGGACGCGGCGGCCCGGCTGCGCGTGGGGGGCTGGTCGAGCACCGACAGGCCGCGCACCTTGGTCTTGGTCCGTCGCTCGAGCATCTTGGGCACGCCCCAGGCGTAGGCCCGGGACATCCAGGCGGCGAACAGCGGGGCCGGCTGCACGTTGTAGTGGTACTCCTCGTCGGCGACGTAGCCGAACTGGCGCCAGCCGTTGGTCCGCAGCACCACGCCGTGCTCGGCCATGGGCAGGCCGGTGACGTTGCGACGAAATTGCGGGCCGTAGCGGAAGTACTGCTCGGCGTTGCTCAGGTACAGCACCGTCACCGGCAGGTCGGCCTCGTGCAGCGCCTGGCCGAGGTCGGCCATGGTCTGGTCCGCGGTCAGGTCACCCCGCACCGCGATCACCCGGCCGTTGCGCCACAGGTTGCGCAGGTGCTGGTACTGGGTCTCGTCGGACAGGAAGGTGGGCAGGCCGCGCTCGCGGTACTGGGTGTCGACGGCGGCGAGGCGCTCGGCCACCAGGGCCCGGGCGCCGCGGTAGGCCTGCTGGGGACCCGCGGCCTGGTCGCCCAGCTGCTCGCCGAGGCGCTCGAGCACCTCGGCCTCGCGCTCGGCCGACCAGCGGGCGAGGAACTGCTGGGGCGTGGGCGAGTCGGCGAAGATCACCCCGTAGGCGCGGTGCAGGTCGACCACGCCCTGGTCGAAGTCCATCAGCACCAGCAGCTCGGCGCGCGACCACCCGGCGAGCAGGTAGTTCTGGTCGGTGGCCACGCCCACCAGCGTCCCGCCGAGCTCGCGGACGTAGTCGTGCCACAGGAAGTGCGAGTGCTCGTTGGAGATCCAGTAGTGGGTGTCTCGCACGAGCTGGGGCGGCGGCGGGTCGGCGCGGATCTGGTCGAGGCGCTGCCGGATCTCGGGGGACAGCGGGGCGAGCGGAGCGGTGGTGGTGGGCTCGTCCGCGGCGGGGGCGGGCTCGGGCTTCGGCGCGACGGGGTCGGTGGCCGTCACCGGCTCGCTCGCGGGGCTCGACGCGGCCGGGGCAGGCTCGACCGCCGGGGTCTCGGGGGCCGTCGTAGGGGCGGCACAGGCCGCCCACGCGAGGGCGAGGAGCGCGAGGGAGCCTCGCCGGGGAAGGAGCGCGCGCACGGGGGCAGAGCATACCGGAGCCCGCCCCGAGATCCGGAATTCGAGGCGGCCGCCGCTCAGCCGTCGGAGCGCTGGTGGAAGGGCTCGAGCTCCACGCCCAGCCCGTCGACCACGCGGTTGACGTAGGCGAAGTAGGCGACCACCTGGTTGAGCTCGAGCAGGGCGGTGTCGTCGAGGCCGGCCGCGCGCAGGGGCTCGAGGTCCTCGCGCCGCAGCGAGGAGGGATCGCGGGTGAGCCGCAGGGCGTAGGCCACCATCGCGCGCAGGCGGGCGTCGCAGCTCGGCGGCAGCGGCTCGCCGGCGGTGGCGTGGGCCGAGATCGCGTCGATCCAGGGGTCGATGGTCGCGGGGTCCCAGCCCCGCTCGGTGAGCGCTCGGGTCAGACCGACCCGATGATGGCGGACTCAATACACGCAGTGGTTGGCGGCCGACACCAGCACCGCGAGGGTCTCGCGGTCGGCGGCGTCGAGCCGGCCGGGATCGTGCATCACCGAGTGGTACAGCCGCGCGTGGCCGTCGAGGGTCTCGGGGCGCAGGCTGTGGATCTTGAGCACGTTGTCCACGGTGCCGTGCTCGGGGTCGGTGTTGCCGCGGTAGAGGCGAGCCAGGCGACCGCCCCGGGCGGCCACCTCCTCTTCGTCGAGCATGCGGATCCACGCCATGCGAGCACGGTACCGCAAGACGAGCGCGCCGGGGCGGAGCTCGGCGGCGGCGGAGGGCGCTGGCTCGCGAGGGCGGAGCCGCCTACGATCGAGGGGCCGCCATGCCCAGCTCCGATCCTCCCCGGACCATCCAGGACGTCATCGCCCGGCTCGAGGCGATCATCGACGAGGCCATCGTCGGGTCGGGCCGCATCGGCTACTTCGCCGCGCTCTACCAGCGGGTGACGGTGAGCGTGCGGCGGGCCCTGCTCGCGGGCAACGTGTTCCAGGACGGCCCCCGCATGGAGCGGCTCGACGTGGCATTCGCGGGGCGCTTCCTCGAGGCGTGGGATCAGCACCGCGACGGGCACAGCCCCAGCGCGCCGTGGCGGGTGGCGCTGTCGTTCCTCGACGATCCCGAGCTGCTCATCGTGCAGCACCTGGGGCTGGCGATGAACGCCCACATCAACCTCGACCTGGGCATCGCCGCGGCCGAGGTGATGGAGGGCAAGGTGCTCGACGAGCTCGAGCCCGACTTCGACACGATCAACGGGATCCTGGGGCGGCTCATCGGGATCGTGCAGGTGCAGCTCGCCGAGGTCTCGCCCCGCTTCGCGGGCATCGAGCGCGTGGCCCCGGTGGCGGAGAACCGCATCTTCGGCAAGGTGCTCGACGGGCTGCGTGACGAGGCGTGGGCGCTGGCCCGCGCGCTGCACGAGGCCCCCGACGCGGAGCGGCGGCGAGAGCTGGTGGAGCGCCGGGCCGAGGAGGTCGCCGGCTTCGGCCGCGACATCGCCGAGCCCGGCTTCATCCTCGACAAGGCCGAGGACTGGATCGGCGCCAAGGAGAGCAAGGACGTGCGCTACAACATCCAGATCCTCGGCGAGTGAGCCGTGGACGAGCCGCGGCTCAGCCGGTGGAGCTGCCCCCGGTGGAGCTGCCGCCGGTGTCGGTGCCCGAGCCGGTGTCGGTGCCCGAGCCGGTGTCGGTGCCCGAGGAGTCGCCCACGCCGCACACGCAGGTGCTGGTCCCCCCCTCCATGCCGGTGCACTCGCAGTCGGTCTCCACCACGCAGCTGGCGTTGCAGCCGTCGTCGTCGACGAGGTTGCCGTCGTCGCAGCCCTCGGCGAAGCCCACGCTCAGGCCCTCGTGGAGCCAGATCCCGTCGCCGCAGATCGGGCCGCACAGCGACGGCAGCATGTCGTAGCACTCCCAGCCGGGCTGGATGGTGCACTGCTCACAGCCCTGGTTGGCGTACATGGGCGGGTCCATCTGCTCGCCGTCGTCGCACTCCTCGCCGGGATCGAGGAAGCCGTCGCCGCACTGGAAGCAGTCGCTGGGCTCGCCGGTGCAGGTCCACAGCGGATCGATGCGGCAGCCCGAGCAGCCGTCGCCCACGGTCATGTCGCCGTCATCGCAGTCCTCGTCGGGATCGACGATCCCGTCGCCGCAGTGATCGAGCAGCTCGCAGGTGCTCATCACCTCCATCGGCTCCACCGGGCCGCCCGAGTCGCCCTCGGCGGGCACGGGGAACATGGGGATGCAGCTGTAGTCGGGGTCGACGGTGCAGGTCGTCATGTCGCAGCCCACGGGGGGCGGCAGGCCCTCGCAGGTCTCCCCCGCCTCGAGCAGGCCGTTTCCACACTCGGGATCCGGGGCCGCTGGCGGTGGGTCCTCTCCCTTGCAGGAAGGAGCGAGCGAGAGCGCGGCGATGATCAGCAGCAGCGGACGGATCTTCACGAGGCCGTCATGCTCGCCCAAAGCCGCGTCGAGCGCCACGGATGCCTGCGCATCGCGACCTTCGAAACGACCGAGCCGGTCCTCTCCACGCCTCTTCGGCGACGAGCGCGACCGGCAAGCGAACGACGTGGCCAGGGCCACGTACGGGGCGCCGCGATCCGGGACCAGCGGCACCCCACGCGAGGTGCCTCAGAGGCCCGGCGTCTGTTGCGACGACGGGCTGGGCTGGCGCAGCAGCTGCCGCACCATTCGCACCACCGACTTCACGACGGGATGTCCCTTGATGAACACCACGCCGACCACGTGCTTGTCATCGCCCGAGACCAACACCGCGTGATCACCGACCAACACGCGCACGGACGGCTCGTTGGCGATCTGTCGCAGCTTGACCGCCTCGAGGACGATCGGCTTCCACTTGTCGTCTCCGACCCATGACGGCTCCGTTCCGGTCTGCGCCTGCTCCGCAGTCTGGTCGAGTACCGCCACGATTCCATCGTGACGCAAAACACGCTCAATCTTGCTTATCACCATCTTGGTTGACCCTTGTCCCCCGGCCCTGTGGCGCCGCACCGCGATCGGCGACCACGCACCCATTGTTGTACAAAACCGACCTAGACGCGTCAATCACGCTGCGGTGTTCGCGACAGAAACTTCTGCGGGGGGCTCGGCGCATGATTTCGAGGCATTTCAGCCCATAGAACAGCGTTCTATGGCACATGGCGGGCTGCGGGGAGCCCGCGTGGATGAGGCTCACGCAAACACCGCGGGGCACGATCGACGCCCGGCGCGCGTGAGTGGGCCCCAAGCTGGGCTCCCGTGACTCAGCGCCCGGGGTTTCGGGACCAGGCCGGGCGCTTCGAGTCGGCTCCGACGAAGCCGAAGGTAGAAACCACCTCGTGTTCCGTCGCGCGTGCTTGGCCGTCTCGTTGCTCGCGAGCGTGGCCTGCAAGGACGAGCCGCCGCCCCCGCCGCCTTCGCCGTCGGTCGAGGCGTCGCCGATCCCGTTGCCGCGCACGGTCTCCGAGGATCCCACCCGCGTCGTGGTGCACCACGCCGACGAGCTGGCGTCGATCGATCTGCACGAGGTCGAGGTGCTCGACCTCGCGATGTCTCCCGCCGATCAGGTCGGCTTCCTCGATCGCATCGATCCGGCCACCGTCTGCACGCGGCTGGACCTGGTCAAGCTCGCGGCCCAGACCCCGGCGCTGCAGGAGCTGCGGATCTCCGGCTGCCAGGGCGCGGTGCATGCCGGGCTCGGGGCCTTCGGCGATCGCCTGCGCACCCTCGAGCTGGCCGACCTGGTGCTCGACGGCGTGACCATCGGCAACCTCGCGCGCCTGGGCGGCCTGCGCTCGCTCACCCTCACCCGCATCGAGGCGAGCCTCGATCCCATGCTGCCGCTCAAGGCCCTGCCGCTGCAGGAGCTGGTGCTGCGCGACCTGGTCCGCGACAGCGACGTGGCCCTCATGCTCGACCTGTGGCCCAAGTCGCTGCGCCGCGTGGTGCTGGACGGCGAGTGGGCCTCGCACAAGGCCATGCTCACCCTGGCGCGCGCCGAGGCCCTCGAGGCGCTCGAGCTGCGCAACACCCGGGTGGGCAACTTCTCGCTCAACCAGATCAAGGGCCTGCTGCGCCTGCGCGACATCACCTTCGAGGGCGACACCTTCAACGACAACAGCCCGCAGTACTTCCGCGAGCTGCCCGTGGTGCGCTTCTCCTGCAGCTGCCGCAAGCTGGGCGACGGGGGGCTGCGAGCCCTGCGTCACTCCGAGGCCATCCGCCGCCTCGAGCTGCGCGACACCCAGGTGACCGGCGCCGGGCTCGAGTCGCTCGAGGAGCTCGCCCACCTCGAGACCCTGATCATGCTCGACCGCGACATCGGCGAGGAGGGCTTCTCGCACCTGGCCATGCTCAGCAAGCTCGAGGAGCTCGAGCTGAGCGGGCCGATCGCCGATCCCTCGATGACCGGCCTGGGCGCGCTGACCAGCCTGCGCTTCCTCCGGCTGGCGCACCCGCAGCTCGACGATCGGGCGGCGCCCCAGCTCGCGCTGCTCACCCGCCTCGAGGTGCTCGACCTGGGCGGCACGGCGATCTCCGACGAGGGGCTGTCGGCCCTGGCCGGGCTGGGCTCGCTTCGGACCCTGCGCCTGGACCACACCCGGGTGACCAACCGGGGCCTGCGGCACCTGGAGGGGCTGCACTCGCTCGAGGTGCTGGCCCTGCAGTCCACCGACGTGGTCGACGCGGGGGTGACCCACCTCGCGGGGCTGCAGAGCCTCCACACCCTGCGCCTCGATGGGACCCTGATCACCGACGCCTCGATCGACACCCTGGTGGAGCTGCGGGGGCTGCAGCGGCTCAACCTGGCGCACACCGTGGTCTCGGCCGAGGGGGTGGCGCGGCTGCGAGAGCTGCCGGAGCTCGAGGTGCTCGAGCTGGCGGGGATCCGCGGCTGATAGGGGCAGCCCGTCGTCGGCTCCTCGTCGAGCCCGCGTTCCTCGGGCGGCGACTACGGGGCAGCCTCGATCCCTCAGGTGGCGATCAACCCGTTCCTGGCCCCGAAGACCGAGCCGCTGGTGACCGGGCACCGCGGGGTGCCCCGC
Organism: Myxococcales bacterium; assembly: GCA_020633315.1. Lineage (GTDB taxonomy): Bacteria > Myxococcota_A > Polyangia > Nannocystales > Nannocystaceae > Paraliomyxa. The sequence continues at coordinate 116,548 of JACKDV010000019.1, read as the reverse complement.
GTGGCGCAGGAGAACACCCTCGTCGGGCTGCGGCGCGCGGTACAGCTGGGGCTGCCCGCGGTGGAGGTCGATCTCATGCTCACCTGCACCTGCTCGAAGAAGGCGATGCGCGCCGACTCGAACCAGCGCAGGTAGACCGTGTTGTTGACGTGGGCGAAGGCGTCCATGTCGCCCCAGGCCACCGGGATCTCGATCGAGATCATGGGCTCAGCGCAGCACCTCGAACGACTGGGACGCCAGCTCCACGCCGTCGACCGACATGATGCGCACCGTCCACTGGCCCTGGTACTTGCGATGCAGGTTGAGCGCGGCGCGGGTGCGGTAGCCGTGGCTGTCGCCGATGGTGACGAAGGTCCGCCGCCGCAGCTTGCCCTCGCGCTCCCATCGCACGATCACCCGCTGCGTGGTGCGGGGATGCACCGCCCGGAAGCACACGTTGGTCATGCCGTCGTCGCGGATCGAGAACTTGCCCACCGGCCCCGAGCAGGCCCCGTCGTCGTAGGCGGTGCCCATGGTGATCCGATCGATGTGCAGGCCCTGCTCGCCGATCCCTCCCACCGGGCCGCGATCGCCCGAGGCATGGGGCAGCTTGCGCAGGGCTCGGGCGTTGTCCTCCGAGGTGCCCTCGGGCAGGGTGTGGCTGGCCGGGGGCGCGGGCGGCAGCGGCTCGTCGGCGCGGCCGTCCTCGAGCTCCTCGAAGCGAGGGCTCTGGGCGTCCTCGGGCGGGGGACGCAGGCCGTCGGCCGAGTCGTCGCCGTCGTGCCACGGGCGGCCGGCCACGCTGGTGCCGGGGTCGGCGGTGGCCACCTCGGTCTGCGACGTGGCCTCGGCCGGATCGTCCCCGCCGCTGCTCCACCACAGCACCGCGGCCACGATCGCCACCAGGCCCAGGGCCAGCGGGGCCAGGCGGCTGCCGGAATCGCGCCCGTCCAGCCGCATGCCGCCGGCGCCGCGGGTGCGGGCCACCTGCCGCCAGGCCTTGCGCGCCGCGTCGGGATCGAACGCAAAGGTGCGCACCGGAGGCGGCCGCAGCTCCGGGGTCATGGGCACGACCCGTCGGCGTGGCCGATCGGGGCGTGGCTTGGGCAGGGGCAGGGGCATGCAGAAGCGAAGGCGCGGCGACGCGCCCTGCTCGCGAATCGTACGAGGTCCGGGTTCGCGATGCCAGCAACGGGCCGGGCCGCGCCCGCGGGGCCGCGCTCCGGTCCCGTGGGCCTTGCGGTGCGTCCGCCGCGGGGGCTGCGGGGATCGCTCGCCTCACAGCCAATCGGGGGAGATCGCCTCGAACGCATCGTCGGCCGCGGTCACCCGTCGGGCCAGCAGCTCCACCCGCGGCAGCTCGTTGGCCACCCAGTACTGCGCCGCGTGCAGCTTGCCCCGGTAGAACGCCTCGTCGTGGGGCCGCGCGGCCAGCCCGAGCCGGGCCACGCCCGCCTGCTCGATCCACTCGCCGGCGATCGCCAGCGTGCCCAGCAGGTCGAGCACGTCGGTGGCGTGGGCCAGGGTGGACGGCCCACGCTCGTGCCCGCGGCCGAGCAGCTCCACGGTCAGCGCCTCGCTGACGTCGATCGCCTCGCTCATGGCCGCGCTCCAGTCGGGGTCGACGCCCCGCCCGGCCGCGTCGCTGTTGCGCGTGCGCAGGTCGTCGAGGAAGTCCCGCAGCGTGCGGCCGCCGTCGCCGAGGATCTTGCGCCCCACCAGGTCGAGCGCCTGGATCCCGGTGGTGCCCTCGTGGATGCTGTTGAGCTTCTGATCGCGCAGCCACGCCTCGGGCCGGTACTCCGACGAGTAGCCGTAGCCGCCGTGCACCTGCACCGCCAGCGCGTTGGCCTCGAAGCCGCGCTCGGCCGGGAAGCTCTTGGCGATCGGCGTGAGCAGGTCGAGCTGGGCCCGCGCCCCCGCCCGCTGGCCCTCGCCCCCGTGCTCCGCGAGATCGGCCAGCCGAGCCGTCCGCACCAGCAGCGACAGCCCGCCCTCCGCGATCGCCTTGTGCCGCAGCAGCATCCGGCGCACGTCGGCGTGCTCGATGATCGGCACCTGGGCGCGGGTGGGATCCTTGCCGCCCAGCGGTCGCCCCTGCGGACGCTCCCGCGCGTAGGCGACCGCCTCGTGGTAGGCGACCAGCGCCGTGGCCACCCCGTTGAGCCCCACCATGATGCGGGCCTCGTTCATCATCTGGAACATGCAGTGCAGGCCCGCGCCGGGGGGCCCCACCAGCCAGCCGTGACAGTCGTCGCGCTCGCCCAGGCTCAGCACCAGGCTGGGCAGGCCCTTCCAGCCGATCTTGTGGATCATCCCCGCGGTGCTCAGGTCGTTGTCGACCAGGCGGCCGTCCTGCTCGCGTCGACGGGGCACGGCGAACAGCGAGATCCCCTTGATCCCCGGCGGCGCCCCCTCGATGCGGGCCAGGGTCATGTGCACCACGTTGTCGAGGAAGTCGTGGTCGCCCCCCGAGATGAAGATCTTCGCGCCCCGCAGGCGGTACGAGCCGTCGCCCGCCGGGCGGGCCGTGGTGCGCACGTCGGCGAGGCTGGAGCCCGCCTGGGGCTCGGTGAGCGCCATGGTCCCCGACCAGCGGCCCTCGTACAGCGGCTCCATGAAGCGAGCGCGCAGCTCGTCGTCGGCGAAGGCCTCGAGCAGGTGCGCGGCGCCCTTGGTCAGGCCCACGAAGCCGAAGGCGCTGGCGTTGGCCGCCATGAGGTAGACCTCGGCCAGGGTGCTCACGCACAGCGGCAGCTGCATGCCGCCCACCACCTCGGGGCGCGTGGCGGTCAGCAGGCCCAGCTCGACCATTCGCGGCCACAGCTCGTGCATCCGGGGGTGCACGTGGATGCGACCGTCGCGGAGCAGCGGCGGCTGCTCGTCCATCGGGCCGTAGGCCGGCCACAGCCGCTGCCGCGCCAGCCGGCGGACGCTGTCCACGTAGAGGTCGAAGGTCTCGCGCGAGTGCTCGGCGAAGCGGGGCAGGGCGGTCAGGGCCTCGGCATCGTGGAGCTCGTACAGCAGGAACTCCACCTCGCGATCGGAGACCAGGGGATTGTCGGCGGCCACGCGAGGGATGATGGCACGGCTCGGCCCCGCGCCGGCGGCCGCCCGGAGCCCTCGCGGCGGCTCGACCTCGTCGGCCGGGGCTCGGCGGCACCAGCTCGAGCCGGGCGAGCTCGCGAGGCCGGCACCAGCTCGAGCTGGGCGAGCTCGCCAGGGCTCGCTCGGCGGCACCAGCTCGAGCCGGCGCGGCTCGGGGCGGGGCTCAGCCGCCGGTCGCGATCCACTCCTGGCGCGACCGGCCCTGCACCCGCAGCCCGGCCGCGCGCGCCTGCTTGCTCATCCGCTCGCCCAGCCACGGCCAGCTCCGAGCGCGGGAGGGCGACCGCTGGTAGAGCGGCCCCCGTGCCAGGCGCAGGCGTCGGCCGTCCCCCGTCTCGATGACCACCTCGGCCGTCTCGAACGCGGCCTTGGCCACCTCGGTGCCCCCCACGGGGTAGCGCAGGCGAAAGGTGATCCGTTGCACCGACGACCACTGATCGGCGTCGAGCCGGCCCGGCAGCGAGATGGACCCGTCGTCTCCGATGGAGATCCGACCGATGCGACGCGACTCGCGGATCACGAGCACGAGCAGCACGAGCCCCGCGAAGGCTCCGGCGATCAGCGGCTGGCCCATGGCTCCCACGATCCCCGCGAGGACCAGCGCGAAGATCGGCAGCATGAGCTCGGCGCTGCGGTGTCGAATGATGATCTCCGCGCCCGGCGCTCGGGCGTCGGCCCGGGCCTCGGCGCGGGCATGGGCCTGGGCCTCGGCGAGCTCGTCGGGATCGAGGCCAGGCTCGAAGCGGTCGTCCATCGTCGTCGTCCTCAGCGCCACTGTACGGAGTAGGGGGTGCTCTGCGGCCAGGGTCCGACCAGGTCGGCCTGCGTCGCGGGGACCGTCGCCCGCCACACCATGGTCAGCTCTCGCGTCTCGGCTCGCACCAGCACCAGGTCGAGCCTCGCCTCGGGTCGCGGGGGCTCGGACTTGGCCGCCCGCGGCCGGATCCGCACCGACGGGGCCAGCCGCGGCAGCTCGACCACCAGCGGGGCTCCGTCGAGGCCGATCCCGCTGCACTCGATCCGCTCGTCGCCCAGCAGGCGGTGGCGCCACAGGTAGGGGTGGGCCCCCTGGGCGAGCTGGTGCTTGGGCCGGTCGAGCAGCGAGCGTCGGGTGAGGTCGGGCGGCAGCAGCCCCATCATCACCTCGCGCTGCGGCACCTCGCCGTCGGTGGTCATCGGGATCTCGCCGAAGAACGCCACGCGGGGGAAGAAGGCGTGGGGGAACCAGTCGAAGCAGATGGGGTACGGGCGCTCGCCCCAGGCGTCGACGGGGGCCACCACGGTCTCCAGGCGCAGGCGCTGGTCGGGCAGCTCGAGGTTCGGCCACGGGGTCCCCACCGCCGACTCGGGATCGACCACGTAGCCCTTGCCGGCCGGGTTGCGGGGGTAGCTGAACTCGCTGTACTCGCGATCCTCCTCCTCGCCCACGGCGTCGAAGATCATCGCATCCTCTTCGCGGCTGCCGTGCCGGACCCGCGCGCCCTCGTCGGTGCCGCCGTAGGCCTTGTCCAGGCGCAGGGGCATGTGCTCGAAGGGCTCGGGCTCGCTCAGGCGCAGGCCGTACGCGCCCTGCTCGATGCGACGATCGCCGCTCACCTCGAGGACGCGCTCGAAGCCCACCTGCGAGCCCCGGACGGTCATCGTGACCCGGGCCGCGGGAGAGGGCCTCTGCAGGCGGAGCGTGCCCTGCACGACGAGATCGGTGCTCTCGCGCCACGGGTACAGGTCGACGTCTCGTCGCAGCAGCGAGGGCTGGATGTAGCCCTCGCGCGGGCCGAGGTCGTCGTAGTAGTCGAGCTCCTCGACCAGCGTGTGCTCGCCGGCGTCGATGCACCCGCCCTGGGGGCCGATGGTGAAGCGCCGGCCGAAGACGAGGCTGATCGCCGGCTGGCCCGTGGGCGTCATCAAGGGTAGCAGGGCGCTCATCAGTCGTAGTCGTAGAAGGACTCGGAGCGGCCGTCGATCCAGGCCCCGAGGCGGTCGGCGCCCTCGCCCGCGGCGTTGGCCACCATGTTGACGGGGTCGATGTTGCTGAAGCCGGTCGCCTGCCCGAGGTTGCCGCCGCCGAAGGTCTCGCCGTACAGCGCCTTGCCCAGGGCGGTCAGCCCCTCGCTGACCATGCGCTCGCTCAGGCTGGCGAAGCGTCCCCCGGCCCCGCGGAAGATCTTCGGCAGCCCCAGGCGGCCGAGCAGGGACTTCATCTGGTTCTTGAACAGCCCCTTGGGGATGAAGCTGGCCAGCTTCGAGAACGCCAGGTACTCGAGGTAGCTCTTGAGCGAGTCGAAGGCCATGCACAGCAGGCTGGCGGCCAGGTCGCCCCAGGTGAAGCCCAGCTCGACCGTGCCCCAGTTGAAGGTCATGGAGGTGGGCGCGGTGCAGAACTCCTGGCAGGCCTGGTTGATCCCCACGCACTTGAGCACCGACACCGCGATGGGCCCGTCCTTGCCCACCACGCTCCCCACCGCGAACTGGCACTTGTTGGCCGAGGTCAGCAGCAGCAGCGGCATGAGCAGGTTGGGGGCGGCGGGGACGAACGGCGGGGGGAACAGGTTCCAGTGGGGGACGATCAGGTACTTGGGCTCGTGCCCGCGGCTGACCACCTCCATGCCGTTGGCGAGCACCTTGCAGTCGTTGACCTTGGGCGTGCCGAAGTAGATGAAGGGCAGCGCCAGCACGGCGCCCCCGATGTGCCATGCGCCCCCCGGCACCGGGATGGGCCCGGTCAGGAAGATGCCCTTGTGGAAGTCGAGCTGGATGAACGGATTCCACTTCTTGTGGGGGAAGGTCTGCACCGGAGTTCGGCTCCTCGGGGGCGGCGCTCAGGCCTGGATGGGGGCTTGGTGCGAGGTCGCTTCGGGCTCGCGGATCCGCAGGACCACCTCGCGTCGCTGGTGGGGGACCCAGGGGTACTTGAGCAGCTTGCGGTAGCTCAGCTCCACGAGGCCGCGGCGCAGGTCGAGCAGCAGCTCCTCGAGCTCGAGCTCGCGGACCCAGGTCTTGCCCCCGATGCGGATCTCGAGCTCGAAGGGGCAGGGCGGCAGGGCGAAGGCGATTCGCGGCGCGAACGAGGTGCCGGTGACGATGACCGCGTCGCCGGGCCGCAGCTGCTGACCCGACAGCCGCGGGTGGGCCCGGTCGAACATGCCCCGCTCGGGATACATGAGGAGCCTCGCCTCGCGCTCGGGCCCGGGGACGATCTCCACGCACTGCTGCTGACGCAGCAGCCAGTTGAAGGGGTACGGGCCGAAGCCCACCGGGTCGGGCCGGTCGTTCCAGGCACGGATGGGCGCCTGTGGATCCTCGATGTTCGGCAGCGGCTGGCCCACCGCCGCGCCGGCATCGAGGGCGTAGCCCTTGCCGAGGGGATTGGCCGGGTGCTGCACCGGGCCGTAGGGGCCCTGGGCCGGGCCGCCGAACGCGTGGGCCCAGGTCAGCGGCATGAGCTCGAAGGGCACGGGCGACGAGGGCGTGACGGCCCCCAGGCTCCGTTCCCACACGCGATCGCCGATGACGAGCAGCTCCTGCTCGTAGGGCCCGACCCGCAGGCCGACCTTGGTCGCGACCTTCGGGCCGCCGGGGCAGCGCGCATCGGCGAGCACGATCACGTCGGTCGCGGTACGGGGGTACGGGATGTCGGGCTCGATCACCCCGTACTCGTCCTCGATCCGATCGCGGCGCAGGTCGAGCAGCGCGTCGTCACCCGTGGCCAGGCTCAGGCTCGAGTCGGGGCCGAGCCGGCAGCGCAGGCGGGTGAGGACCGAGCCGTGCATCTGCCCGGGGACGATCTCCCCTTGCATGAGCTCGGCGGGCTGCCCGGAGTGGTTGACGAGCCTCACTCAGTCCTCCGAGCTCGGCGAGGAGCGGCGCAGGTGGGCCGGCACGGTGACCGGCGGCGAGTTGAGGCGGATGCGCTCTCCGTCGAGGGCCACGTCGTCGTTGGCTCGCAGCGCCACCTCGCCGTGGGTCGCCTCGAGGCGGTGCTCGAACGCGGTGCTGTGGTGGGGGCCGTCGGCCTGCTGGTGGATGGCGCCTCCCGAGCGCAGCGCGAGCGTCTGCCGGGCGGCGAGCTCGACCACGTCGCCCTCGAGGCGGACGCGCTCGCTCGCGCTGGCGTGGATCTCGGTGGCCTTCACCTCGAGGCGGACGCCCTCGGGGCCCAGGTGCAGCGTGGCGCAGAGCGTGCCGCTCGGGTCCCGCAGTCGCAGGGTCTCGGGCCGCCCGCCGCTCAGCTCCACCGTGTAGCCGCCGTCGGTCCGGCGAGCCCACCGGACCGCCTCGGCCTGCGTGGCGAGCAGCTGCTCGAGCAGGGGCTTGCTCGAGTCCTCCAGCTCCACCGTGCTCTCGGACCGCGTGCCCGCCTTGCCCTCCGACGCGTGCGACATTGCCGGTCGATGATCCTCCATGGGGCGGGGGGATGAAAGTGGGAGCGGCGGCGTTTTTTCGGCGGCACCATCGTGGTGACGCCAGAGCATCGCGAGCGGTGCAATCCGCGCAACGACGACGATGGGTGATCGCGGTCTCGGCTACGGCTCGTCCTCGCCGTCGGCGAGCGTGAGCAGATCGATGATCTCGACGTCGAGGTCGGAGGCGAGCCGACCCAGCGAGCGGCCGGTGTGGCGCTCGTACAGGCCGAGGCGTCCCGTGGGACGCTCGAGATCCTCGGCCAGCCTCCGACCGAGCTCCTCGATCGACATGGCGCGGACCCGTTCGGGCTCCATCACCCCCGTGCTCAGCCACGCCGAGCGCAGCGCCCCGGGGTCGGATCGGGCGAGGCGCTCCACGATCGCCGCGGCGTGCCCGTGGTCGACCCGTTGGGCTCCGTCTGCGGGCGGCTCCCAGCGGCTGGCCAGGAGGTACTGCGGAGACCAGCCCCACCCGAGGTAGGCATCGTGTCGCATCGTGAGCCGAGGATCACCGTAGCAGATTCGTCGAGCCGCGGGATGACCCGATCAGGTCACGCTCGGTCGGCCGGGCTGTGCCGAGGGGCCGGCGTCGTCGTCGAGCAGCATCGCCCGGTCGACCATCCCCTGCAGGGCTCGCTGCACGACGTGCTCGAGGGGGGCCTGGATCTCCGCGCGCTCGCGCAGCGGTCGCCCGTCGAGGGTGAGCTGCAGCTCGTCCGAGAGCACGAGCTCGGTGAGCTCGGCGAGCAGCTGCGCGCGATCGTGCTCGCCGTCCAGGCGCGTCACGAGCTGCCGCTGGGCCCGGTCGAGCTCGACCAGCCGGTGGTGCAGGCTCGCCGCGAAGCCCCCCTGGGCGGCCTGGCACCGCGCCACCCGGCTGACTCGCGGCCGGTCGGTGACCCGCGTCGCCACCGGAGGAACGAAGCTGCGCGCCTCGATGCCCCCGCTCAAGAAGCACTGGAGCAGGTCGGTCGCGAGCGAGTCCTGGTCCGCCTCGCCGGGGACCGCGGCCTCGCGCAGCAGCGCCGAGACTCGCGGCCACAGCTCGGGCAGCGGCACCGCCCGCGGCCACGCCCGTCGCAGCAGCACCAGCGCGGCCTTGGTCAGCGGCGCCGAGGTCTTCATCTCCACGCCCCCGAGGCCGACGAAGCGGTGGACCTGCGAGGGCGCCAGGTCGACGGGCTCCGGTCCCAGCGGGCCGGAGAATTCGAAGGCCAGCGGCCACGCGAGCCGGGCCTGGATCTCGCGGACCAGCTCCACGCCCTCGTGGCAGCACAGCGTCGCGCGAAACTGCCGGTTGCGCACGAAGTCCAGGTACTGCTCTCGGGTCAGCAGATCCGGGGCGATGCGCTCGAGGGTCTCGCGGGCCTCGGGGTCCAGCCCGTGGGCGAGCATCATCTGCGGATCGGCCTCGCCCAGGTACTGCAGGCCGTGCGCCCGGAGCTGCTCGGCGAGCTGGTGGAAGTAGAGCGGATGGTTCTCCTCCTCGAGGTGCTCGTGATAGAGGTAGTCGTCCGGCAGCGCCCGCAGCAGGGCCAGCTCCTTGCGCAGCGCGGCGCCGTAGGCCCCCTGGGCGTCGGTGGCATGGCGCCCGAGGAAGTCGAGCAGGGCCCGGGCCTGGCCGATGCGGGCCACGGGCTCGGGCAGCTGCTGCACGTGGTAGCGCATCATGTGGCGCACCATCTCCCGCAGGTGCCAGCCGGGGTACACGTTGTAGCTGAGGTAGCCCACCCCCTGCGGGCGCAGGTGGTCGCGCATGATCTCCAGGATCCTGCGCTGGGCCGCGGGCGGGACCCACGAGTAGACCCCGTGGCACACGATGAAGTCGAAGCTCCCCCAGCTCTCGTCCACGTCCATCAGGTCGGCGTGGCGGAGCTGTACGTTGCGCAGCCCGGCCCGCCGCGCCAGCTCGAGGCCGCGGTCGATCTGGCGACGCGAGCGATCGAGCCCGAGCAGCTCGCTGCCCGGCAGCAGCTCGGCGATGGGCAGCAGGTGACCACCCGAGCCGCAGCCGATCTCCAGCACCCGGCAGCGCGTGACGGGGGCCGGCTGCATGCCGAACAGCGAGGCGATCACGTGGAGGTGATCGGGGTGGGCGCGAGGGTAGGGGTAGCTGGTGTACGGGACCTCGTCGTAGCCGTCGATCGGCTCGCGGGGGCGCTCGTCGGATGGTTCCATGCTGATCACCACGGGCGCTCCGTCCTCGTCGCGGGCCGGGGCGGGCCGAGCGTGGTTAGTTGAGCTTGACCAGCCCGCCCGCGAACACGCCGGTCGCCCCGCCGCCCTCGATCTCCACGCTGGTGCCCGTGATCTTGATGGTCCCCTCGGCCACCGTCACCCCGGAGGCGTCGGCGGTGACCGTGCCCGTCTTGCTCTGCAGCGCGACCACGCCGCCCTCGACGAGGGCGTCGGCGGTCAGCCCGATCTTGGCGCCGCTGCTCGCCACCAGGTCGGCGCTCGTGCTCAGGTCGAGGTAGGAGCCGTCGTTGGACTCGAGCCGCGCCGTGCCCTTCAGATCGAGGGTGCTGCCGGTGTGGGAGGCCGCGTTGATGTCGGCCGTCATCTGGATGGTGCTCTTGGCGTTGGAGGTGGCCACGATCTTCGAGTCGAGCACGATCGACGAGCCCCCGCCGGCGCAGATGCTGATCGTGGTCGGATCGACCGTGATCGTGCTGCCGCCCACCGTCAGCTTGAACAGGTTGGGCGCGTCGAACAGGATCTGCTTGTCGGTGTGCAGCTTGTAGGTGTCGTTGATCGCGACGTACTTGCCCTTGACCTCGCACTCGAGCTCGGAGCCGCCGCAGGGGGCCCCGTTGATGATGACGGTCTGGTGCCCCTCGATGGTGATGAGCTCGCTGCCCTTGACCGTGCGGGTGCGGTCGACGTCGACGTTGTGGGTCTGGTTGTGACCCACGGTCGTCGAGTGATCGTTGCCGACGACCTCGTTCATGTCCTTCTGGGCGTGGAGGAAGAGCTCCTCGGCCCCCGCGGCGTCCTCGAAGCGCAGCTCGTTGAAGCCGCCGCCGCCCGTGGAGCTGTTGGACTTGATCGTGCTCTTGGTCTTGTCGTCGGGCAGCGTATAGGGGGGCGGGTTTGCGCTGTTGTAGACGCAGCCGGTGACCAGCGGGCGGTCGGGGTTGCCGTCGAGGAACTCGACCACCACCTCCATGCCCACGCGGGGCAGGAACAGGGTCCCCCAGCGCGCGCCGGCCCAGGTCTGTGCCACCCGCACCCAGCACGACGACGAGCCGTCGTGCGGGGAGGCCTCGTCCCAGTGGAAGCGGACCTTGATCCGCCCGTGCCGGTCGGTGTTGATCTCCTCGTTCGCGCCTCCGGTCACGGTCGCGGTCTGGGGCCCGTAGACCCGCGGCAGCGGGGTGTTGCGGGCGGGGCGGAAGGGGTTGCGCAGGGGGATGCACTCGAACGAGCTCTCGTAGCGAGTGCCGTCGGCCCCGTCGGAGGCCTCGACCCCCGGCGCCTCGCCCTGGTGGGTGGCGCGGGTCACCAGGAAGTCGAGCTCGTTGATCAGGGAGAACGAGCGATCGTCGAGGGTGAACCGCGTGCCCGCGCCGATGCCCACCACGTTGGACTGGGCCCGGCCGATCTGGCTGCCGCTGGTGAGCTCCTGCGAGCGACGCTCCACCTCGATGCCGACCTCGTCGATGGACGTGCCGTCGAACTCCGACTTGGGGTCGGCCCCCGCCCGCTCGTCGACCGCCTTGCGCTGGCCGCTGAACACGTACATCCGGCGCGCGGGCGTGCCGTCGTCGCCGGCCGCTCCCGCCTCGGGGGGCTGCTTGGGATCGAAGGCCTTCCAGTTGAAGTTGCGGACGACCACCTCGGTGGGCACCAGCGGCTGGCACCAGTCGAAGAAGCGCAGGGACTCGCGGTCGGCGAGCTCGGGCTGATCGGTGATGATCGGGATCATCCCGCTGCCGTCGGGATCGATGATCTCGGCGTCGTCGAAGGCGTGGTTGGGCTCCTGGGCGCTCTGGTCGACGAGCACCAGCTGCTCCCGACCGCCGACCACGCGAAAGAAGTAGGCGATCCCCTCCTCCTCCATCAGGCGGCTGACGAAGTCGAGGGCCGACTCCCGGAACTGGGTGCAGTAGTCGCGCTTGGGGTACAGGCTGGGCTCGGTCGAGAGGCTCGACATGTCGACCGTGCGCCCGAACGCGCCGAGCTTGGGGCCGAGCACCTGCTGGAGGATCTCGGGGACGGTCTGGTCCTGGAAGATGCGGCAGCCGGAGTCCTGGGCGAGCATGCGCAGCGCCGGCACCACGTACAGGCGCAGGCCCAGCTTGCGATCGACGTTGACCCCCACGTAGTCGACCCGCTGGATCAGCCCGCAGATCGAGCGCGCCACCACGTCGCGGTCGACGTCGAGCCGTGCGTCGGCTCCCAGCAGCGCGTTGGGGTCGACCGTCGTGTCCTCGGTCAGCAGGTCGACCACCAGGGAGTAGGGCTCGGACAGGGCCTCGCTCGCGAAGAACCGCCGCACCGCCCACCCGGGATTGGGACCGCCCCGGACCTCGAACGAATACTCGACGGAGGGGATCACGTCCTCGGGCATCGCAGGCCCACTATGGCCTGCCGAGGCTACGCTGACCAGCGCCTTGATCGCGGGTCGGCGCGCGTGCAGGGCCGTGATGTCGACGGCGCCCTCGGGGGCCTTCGTCGTCCGGGTCACGGGCCTCGGCGTGGATCTCCGCGAGCACGAGCGCGGGACGAGAGCCCGCCCGGCGCGAAGGCGAGCGCAGCACGCCCGCGTGGGCTGTCACGGTCGTGCCAGGCGCTCGATGGCCGCGGACGGCCCCACCCGGCGCGCGAGCCCTGCGGTCGATCGCCCGCGCCCACGCCGAGCGGCCGGCCGTGAGGGCGCCGTAACGATCGTGGCCGGCTGGATCCACACTCGATCGCGAGGGGCCGCGCGGTCGCGGGGTGGAGCGGCGCCGCGGCTCAGCAGCCCACCGGCGGATCGCAGGCGCCGAACTCGTGCGCCCCGCCGCCGTTGCAGGCGGTGCAGCTGCCCGCGGTGCAGCTCATGTCGTCCTGGCACAGCTGCACGCAGGTGCCCATGTCGGCCCCCGTGGCGTCGGGCTGGCACCACCAGCCCACGTCGCAGCCGTCCGCGAGACCGTTGTACACGCAGGCCGCCCCGGGCGGATCGGGGGTCATCGACAGCAGCACGCAGGTGGTGCCGTCCCACGGCGGCTCGGCGTCGGCCTGGGTCACCGGGATGCACTTCTGCCCCTCGGGGCAGTCCTGCTCCCACAGGTCGCACTTGAGCTGGCACAGGGTCTCGCTGCAGGTGGAGGGCGCCCCGTCGCAGGCATCGGTGGTGCAGGGACCGTCGGTCACGATGCCGTTGAGGGTGTAGGCGTACGCGCCCTGCAGGCCGTACTCGCCGGGACCGCATAGGGTGCCCATCACGGTGAGGTACACGTCGTCGCAGCCGTCGGGCGCCGACTCGAGCCACCAGGTCTCCGCGGTGCCGCACTCGGTGAAGCTGGTCCAGGCCGAGCCGCGTCGCAGGATCCCCGACCAGCTCCCGCTCACGCACACGGCCTCGCCCTGGGTGCCGTCCACCTGGCCCGAGCCGCCCATCCCGGTGGAGCTGGCCGGCTCGCCCGAGCTCGACTCGTCGGAGGCGGCCGGAGGATCGTCGCGACACCCGGGCAGCAGCAGGGCGATCACGGCGACGGAGAGCCAAGGGCGAGGCATGGGGGGATCATACCTGGCGCGGTGCGGGAGGGCGAAGCACGGAGGCGTCGTCGTCCTCGAGGGCGCGGAGCTCCTGCTCGAGGAAGGCCTCGGCGCGCTCGTATCGCACGTGGCGGCTCAGCCGACGGTGGGCGATCGCCATGCCCAGCACCACCAGGCCGAACAGGCCCCCGGCCACCAGCGCGGCTCGACCCATGCGCTGCCGCTTGAGCGCCACCTCGCCGCGCAGCGCTCCCGTGGTGCCCAGGTCGCTGCCCCGCAGGTAGTAGGCCCCCACGTGGCCCAGCTCGCCGTCGGTGCGGGCGTCGAAGCGATGGCGGTGGACCACGTCGAATTCGGCCGGGGCGTAGTGGCCGACCTGGGCCACCAGGCCGAGCTCGGGATCGGGGCTGAAGCTGAGCGCGGGGTCGAGCACCACCCGGTGCACGCTTCGGCCCTTGGGCACGGGCACGGGCAGGGCGCCGCGACGACGCACCTCGTCCCAGGGCACGCGGGTCTCCACCGTGGCGTCGCTGCCGTCGGAGACCAGGCGCAGGCCCACCACGCTGCCGTCGGCCGCCCGCTGGGCCTCGGCCCCGTGCAGCTCCGCGTCCGCGGGCAGCGGCGCGGCCAGGGGGATCGGCTCGTCGAGGTGGCCGGCCACCGCGAGGCGGGAGCGCACCACCACCGTGCTGCGCTCGAGCTCCACGCGGTGCAGGCCCCACTCCACGCGATCCTCGGGGCTCGCCGCGGCCACGCGGGGCAGCAGCAGGGTGGCGAGCGCCAGCATCAGGCCGGGGGCGGTGGCCACCCCGGCGCGGCGGAGGGTGGCCGCCGCCACTGCGACTCGGCGCAGGGCGGCGGCGATCGGGCTCGTTCGGATGCCGTGTTGGATCATGGCTCGTTCCTCCGTGGTCGCGTCCCGAGGGGTGGGCCCTAGCGGGCGATCACTCCGTCCACGCCGCCCTCGAAGATGGTGGCCTCGGGCAGGATGGGAGAGGCCAGGGCCACCAGCTGCAGCAGGCAGGCCGCGTTCATCAGCAGCATCACCACCGTGGGCACCGCGAGCGCGCCCGCCTCGGTGCCGGGGCGACGGCGGCGAAGGGTGGCGCGCACGAACACGAAGGCGGCCACGCCCAGCGCGAGGAACGACGAGCCCATGCCGAGGAAGGGGCCCGCCCACGCGCTGGTGTGGTAGTAGAGCGCGACCAGGGGCGACAGCACCCCGAGCACCAGCGAGCCGCTGAGCACGGCGGTCACGAACGAGGTGAGCAGGTCCGAGGCGCGATAGTCCGCGCCGCTCACCCGCAGGGCGAGCAGGCCCGCCGGCACCGAGAACAGCGCGGCGAGCAGCATGATCATCGGCACCTTGTAGACGTTGGCCAGGGCCAGGCCGAGCGAGGCGCTACCCACCGCCAGCCCCCACACGGCCGCGAACACCAGCGAGAGCAGGCCGGCGGTGATCATCAGCTGGATCCGTCGCGAGCGTCCCTCGCCCTCGTCCACCGGGCGCCCGGTGATGAGCGCGAGCAGGGTGGAGAAGGTGGAGGCGGGCGTCGACGCGGAGGGGATCGTGGAGGAGGGAGCGAAGGAAGTCGCGGTGGCGTTCATGGTCCGCAGCCTCCACCCTCGCCGTGGACCGGATGCGAGGCGGCGGTGGACCGTCGATGGGATGGGTGTGAAACGAGTGTGAATCGGCGGCCGCGCTCAGCGCGTACGCCGAATTTCCGCCGCCACGCCCCGTCGCGGCACCACCAGCACGAAGGTGCTGCCCTGGCCCGGGGTCGAGCGCACCGTGGCCCGGCCGCCGTGCGCCTCGGCGATCGCCCGCACCAGCGCCAGGCCCAGGCCGGTGCCCTTGCGTCCCTGCCGGCGGGTGAAGAAGCGATCGAACACGCGCGGCTGGTCCTGCTGCGCGATGCCGGGGCCGTCGTCCTCCACCTCGAGGCGCGCGTGCTCGCCCTGCGAGCGCAGCCGCACGCACACCCGCCCGCCGGGGCCGGCGAACGAGGCCGCGTTCTCCACCAGGTTGCGCACCGCGGTCTCGAGCCGCCCCGCCACCCCGGCCACGCTCACGTCGGCGATCTCGTGCTCGAAGCGGACCTCGGCGTGGTCCTCCTGGGCTGCGATCGTCTCCACCACGCCGCGCACCAGCACCCCCAGCTCCACCTCGTCGCGCTGCTCGCCCTCCATGCCCGCCTCGGCGCGAGCCAGCTCGAGGAACTGGGTGACCAGGGCATCGAGGCGCCGGCTGCTGTCCCGCAGCACGCGGGCCAGCCGCTCCATTCGCTCGGGCGAGGGCGGCGTGTCGGCGTGGGTGGCCAGCGACTCGGCCGCGGCTCGGATCGCGGCCACCGGGTTCTTGAACTCGTGCGCCAGGTCGGCCACGAAGGCCTCGTTGTGGCGCGCCCGCTCGCGCAGCGCCTCGAGCAGGCGGTTGAAGGCGGCCGCGACCTCTCCGATCTCGTCCTCGCGCGGCAGCTCGAGCCCGCCGGGCGAGACCTCCTCCACCTGATCGAGGGCCTGCCGGCGCAGGCGGTGCAGCGGCCTCACCATGCGCCAGCCCAGCCACCACCCCAGCACCAGGGCCCCGAGCGCCACGAACAGGGTGAGCTTGAGCAGGGCGAAGCGCAGGTCGTAGAGCGCCCGGATCGCGCGGCGGTGGGCCTGCTGGGCGTAGATGAGGCCCAGCACCTCGCCGTCGTTGCGGCGGAGCTCCTGCGCCACCTGGCACACCCGCAGGGTGCCGCCGGCCCAGGTCTCGCAGGCCACCCCCGTGCCCTCGTGGTGGGCCTCCTCCGCCACCGGCCGCTCCGGGATCGGCGGCTGCTCGGCGTCGGCGTTGGCCAGCGCGTGCTCGGGATCGTCGTCGGAGCCCAGCAGCAGATCCTCCAGCGCGGTCACGGTGCGGGTCTCGTCCACGTCGGCGATCACCCGGCCGCTGGGGTCGAGCACGCGCAGGCGCACCTGGTGTCGCCGGGCCACCCGGGCCACCTCGGCCTCGGGCTGGGCCAGCGCCTCGGGGTGGCTGAGCAGGCGCTCGCCCAGCTCGGCCGCGGCGCTGGCCACCGCGCCCTGCATCTCGGGCTCGCTGCGGATCTCCAGCGCGCCCACGATCGCCACCACCGACAGCGGGGCGAAGGCCACGATCACCGCCACCAGGAAGGCGCGGACGCGGAGCGAGCGAAACCACCAGCGCCAGGGCCGGCGGGCGCTCACCTCGGGGCCTTCCACCGGTAGCCCGCCCCCACCACGGTCTCGATCGCATCGAAGCCCTCGTCGATCGCCTCGAGCTTGCGTCGCAGGCGTCGCACGTAGGTGTCGATGATGCGCTCGGCCACCACGCTGTCGTCGCCGCGGATCCGCTCGAGCAGGGCGGGGCGGCTGAGCACCACCCCGGGCCGCGAGGTGAGGGCCTCGAGCAGGCGGAACTCGGTGACGGTGGTGACGATCGCTCGCTCGTCGTAGCGCACCTCGAGGCGCTCGGCGTCGAGGTGCAGGCGCCCCGCGGTCTGGGTGGCCCCGAAGCTGCCCCCGCCGGAGCGACGGGCCTCGCGACGCAGCAGCGCGGACACCCGGGCCAGCAGCACCCGGGTGCTGAAGGGCTTGGTCACGTAGTCGTCGGCGCCCAGCTCCAGCCCCAGCGCCTCGTCGATCTCGCTGTCGCGCGAGGTCAGCAGCACCAGCGGGGTCGCGTCGCCGGACTCCCGCAGGCGCCGGCACAGGGTGAAGCCGTCGATCCCCGGCATGTTCACGTCGGACACGATCGCGTCGGGGCGCTGGCCCTGGGCCTTGGCCAGCCCCTCGGCGCCGTCGGCCGCCGTGAGCACCTCGTGGGCGGCATCCTCGAAGGCCAGCGCGAGCACGTCGAGCAGCGAGGTGTCGTCGTCGATGAGCAGCACGCGGGGCATGGGGATGCCGTGCGAGTATACGCAGGATTTCCTGGGCGGGCCGCGGGCCCGCGTGTCATCATCGGCCCCGGAGGCGAGCAGCTCGATGACCATCACCGTCGTTCATGCCACGGCCCTGACCCCCGAGGACGAGCTCCCGCGCCGGCATGCCGTCGCGCTGGTCGCTGCGGCCGGCGGCGTGCTGTGGTCGGTCCACACCTCCGAGGTGGACGATCCCGACCTCGAGATCCCCGACGTGATGGACCTGATGCGCGCCTGGGCCGACGCCCGCGGCGTGGGCACCGAGGAGGTCGGCTCGGTCGAGCACCTGCGCCGGGTCGAGCGGGCTGCGGCCGATCCCAACGATCTGCTGCTGGAGGTCATCGACGAGATCCAGCCCGATTTCGTGGTGGCCGGCACCCGGGCCCGCAAGGGGGTGGAGCTGGCGCTCATGGGCAGCACGGCGCAGGCGCTGCTCGAGCGCGCGCGCGTGCCGGTGCTGCTGCTGCCGGTGGGCCACCACGGCTTCGTGGACGCCGACACCGGCAAGCTGCGGCTGCACCGGATCCTCGTGCCCGCGGGCGACCCCCAGTCGGCCCAGGCGGCCACCGACGCCGCCACCCGCCTCGGCGCGCTCATGGGCCGCAGCATCGGCGAGCTGCTGCTGCTGCACGTGGGGGACGACGCCGATGCGCCCGCGGTGGTGCTGCCCAGCGACCTCGGCTGGGGCCGCCGGTGGATCCGCGGCGAGGGCAGCGTGGTGCGCAACGTGGCCGAGGTGGCCGAGCACGAGCACGTGGACCTCATCGCCATGGCCAGCCGCGGTCACGACAGCCTCGTCGACTCGCTGCTCGGCAGCCACACCGAGCGGGTGCTGCGGCGCTCGCCCTGTGCCCTGCTCGCGGTGCCGCTGGAGAGCTGAGCCGGGGGTGAGCGTCGAGCGGGCCACTCGCCTCTACGCCATCCTCGCCCGCCGCTCGCCGACCGCGGTGGTGCTGCGGCGCGGCCCGAGCAAGCAGGTGCTGCTGCTGCGCTGGGATCGCAGCGACGATCGCTTCGAGGCCGGGCAGTGGCTGAGCGCTCGGGTCTACGAGCGGCGCTGCGACCTGTCCCCCGGCGGTCGCCTGCTGGTCTACTTCGCGGGCAAGCACCAGGGCGAGCACCCCACCTACACCGCCATCAGCAAGCCGCCCTACTTCACCGCGCTGGCGCTGTTTCCCAAGGGCGACACCTGGGGCGGGGGCGGCCTGTTCGAGGGCGAGCGACACCTGCGGCTCAACCACGTGGGCTCGCAGATGACCCTGGCCCCGGGCTTTCGCCTGCCCAGGGGCTTCGTGCTCGAGCCGCTGCACGAGCACTCGGGGCGGGGCGAGGACGGGCCCATCGAGCACCTGCGGCGCGTGCGAGACGGCTGGTCGCTGCACGCCGAGGGCCAGGGCAAGGAGCACCGCCTGGGCTCGCCGCTGTGGCTCAGCCTCG
Organism: Myxococcales bacterium; assembly: GCA_020633315.1. Lineage (GTDB taxonomy): Bacteria > Myxococcota_A > Polyangia > Nannocystales > Nannocystaceae > Paraliomyxa. The sequence goes on along the minus strand of JACKDV010000019.1, from coordinate 97,986 downwards.
ATCCTCCCCAGGTCTACGCGCGGCCGCACCCGCGCTCCGATCGCGTGGTGCTGCAGGAGCGGCGGTGGGGGATCCACGAGGTCGACGGCCCCTGGTACGTGCAGGACTACGCGGTGGTGATCGACGGCGAGGACCACCTCGTGATCGAGCGCGGCGACTGGGCCGACTGGGATCGCAACGGCGACCTGCTGTGGGCCAAGGGCGGCCGGATCCACCGCGCGCCGCTCGACGCCAAGCGCGGTCGGCTGGGCGAGGCCCGCGAGCTCGTCGATCTGCGCGACGAACGGTTCCGCCGCCTCGAGGCTCCCGCCGACGCCCGACGCTGGTGAGGCGCCGGGGCGGCGGCGTCACGATGCGGGCTCGATCACCCAGATGGCCCACTCGCCGTCGTTGGTCGTCAGGTAGTCCTTGCCGTCGGTCGCGATCAGGCGCTGGGGCGAGAAGCTCTTGTTGGTGAACGTGACCTCGTCGCCGTAGTAGATCTGCTCGCCGGGGTTCCGCGTGGCGAACAGCTCCAGGAGCCAGGTCTGATTGTCGGAGACCGATCGCGGGTTCGATGTGTGGTAGTAGGCCTCCGCCGTCGTCGTCCATGCCCCGAGCACGGAGTAGCCGTTCATGCCCTCCTCCGTCGACGTCAGGGTGATCTCCTCGCCGTTGCGGAGCTTGCCCCGGGACGGGCTGCGCCGCTGCACGGTCAGGGGCACGGCCCGGCTCAGCGGTCCCAGGGTGGGAAAGAGCTTGCTGAAGCGATTGGTCTGGTGGAAGGGCCCCACGTAGAGCCGCGTGAGGGGGGGCGCGGGCCAGCGGCTGCCCACATAGCGCAGGTAGACCTGATCGCCGTCCGCCACGGGCCGGGCCTCCTCGTCCCGCGTCGGCATGGCGTGGAAGACCTCGGTCTCCTTGCGCATGTCTCGGGCGTCGGACTGCAGCACGTTGGCGAAGATCGGGGCGGTGGCCACCCGACTGCCGAGCACGCTCCAGTTCTCCCGCGGGATCCCTCGCCAGGCCAGGATGGTCGAGATCAGCGAGGTGTGATCGAGGGGGAGCCCCGGGGTCGACGAGCGAAACACCGTGCCCGGCGCGACGTAGGGCGCCACCACGATCGTGGGAACGCGAATGCCGTACATGTCGAATTCGAAGCCGAACTGGGTGCCGGTGGCATCGTCCATGTTCGGCCCCTCGTGGCCCTCGGGCGCCCGCTCGTGTCGCGTGGGGGAGTCCTCGATCGATGGGATCGGGGTCGCGGCCGGAGGGGGGAAGTGATCGAAGGTGCCCCCGTTCTCGTCGAAGGTGATGATCAGCATCGTGCGATCGCGGTCCTTGCCCCGGATGAAGGCCGCCTCGTAGATCCTGCGGATCAGGTCCTCACCCTGGGTCAGCTGCGACGGCGGGTGCATGTCGTTGCCCTGGCTGAACTTCCTCCGCTGGAGGTCCATGGGCGAGACGTAGCGGTGGCGGAACACGTCGCCGCCGCCCCAGGCCGGCTCGATCACGCTCAATTTGGGCAGGCGGCCCTGCTCGGCCCGCTCCACGAAGTCCTCCAGCTTCGCGAAGTTGTCGTTGTACGCGGTCGACTGGTAGTTCGGGAACATGTACCGGAGGTACTGATTGTAGCGCGCGACGTCCTTCGGCAGCGGCGGCCACTTGGCCTGCCAGAAGTACATCCAGTCCGCCTTGTCGAGCAGATCGAAGACGGTGGAGGTGTCGGCGGGCAGGCTGTCGGCGTGCTGCTTGAGGCTCTCGGGCTCGTAGAAGGTGTTGGTGACCAGTCCGCGTGCCGTCCCCGACAGGTAGTAGGCGCGGTTGGTGTTGGTCTGGCTCGGCACCGAGCAGAACCACATGTCCGAGACCGCGAAGCTCCGGGCCAGGCCGTTGAGCACGGGGAGCTGCTCGGGCAGGTACATCTCCATGACCTCGCGGATGTCGTCGTCCGGGGGGTCCTCCACCTTGCCGTGGTGGGCGATGGAATCGACGTAGTCCCGGACGTACCCGGTCATGGTCGGCTCCAGGTACACCCCCTCGGGCTTGAGCAGAGGATTGCGGGTCTCGGCCTCCGTCATCTTGGCGGGGGCCACGTCGTACATCTGGGCGAGGATGTGGACGAAGTCCTCGTGGGGGTTGAAGCGGGGGGTCTTGGGCGAGCGCGCGCCGAGGATCGGTCCGGTGCTCACGTCCTCGTAGGTGTTGACGCAGGCATCCAGCGGCAGCCCGGCGAGCCCCTCGAAGACCGCCGTGGAGTGCTGCCGGTACAGCTCGTCGTCGTCGGGCACCAGCCGTAGGGGCTCGTCGTCGTTGGCCGTGTCGTACAGCATGCCCAGCACGTGATCGAAGCCGCGGTTCTCCAGCATCACCACGATCACGTGATCGATGTGCTCGCGCATGAAGCCGACGGCCGGGTCCGCGTCTGGGGGATCCTCGCCCGACTCGTCTCGGTGGAACCCCAGGCGGCCGAGGATCGCCTCGAGCTTCCACGAGGGCAGGCTCTCGAGCAGCTCGGGGATGGACTGCTGGTCCTCGTCGCTTCCCACGAAGCGAGTCTGGAAGTCGACCTCGACTGTGGTCCACAGCGCCTCCAGCTTCCGACCCCACTCGGCGAGCCGGTCCGCCGTGACGCGGTCCTCGTACAGGACCAGCCCGCCCTCGTTGGGGGTGCGCAGCCTCGTCACGCAGGACTCGACGCGCTTGCCCAGGGAGGCGGTGGCCTCGGCCATCGACCGGTAGGCGACCTGCAGGCCCTCGCGGAGCACCTCCGAGGGAGGGCGCGACAGCTCGAGCGCCTTGCCCAGCTCGGTGTAGCGCCCGCCGTCCTTGGTGAGCCCATCGAGCTCGGCCATCCCCTCGGGCTCGAGGAGCGCCTCGGGCCGTGAGAATTGCTCCGAGAGTGAGCGCGCCAGCTCCGTGGCCAGGGCGCCGATGTCTTTGCCGGGCATGACGTCCCTGGTTGACGTCGGGTGCCCGGCTTTGTGAACGCTCGATCGTGACGCGGCCGGAGCCCGCGACGGTCGCGATGGTCGTGACGCCCCTGCGGCGCGGGCCTCGGCGGGGGCGCGCGACGACCGGGAGCGCGCGGGTCGGCCCCGCCTACCGCAGCTCGAATTCCATGTTGCGGTCGTAGGTCCGCACGTAGAGCTTGCCGTCCTTCTCCAGGATCACCTCGGGGCCGCTCTTGACCTTGATCTTCTCCACCTGCTCGCCGGTCTTGGCGTCGAGCACGAACAGGAAGTCGGGCTCGGCGGTGAAGCCATAGCCGGTGATGATCCAGCCGTCGCGCACCAGGAAGTCGCCCGAGTTGCAGACCAGCGGGGCGCTCTGCCACAGCAGCTCGCCCGTGCTCAGCTCGAGCGCGGTGATGAAGGCGTTGAGGCCCCCCGAGCTCTTGGCGTAGGTGCGGTGGCCCGAGCAGATCAGCAGCACCCCGTCGCGGACCTCGGCCCAGCGCAGCTCCTGGTTGATGAACATCGCCTCGGCGGGATCGTCCTTGGGGGTGCTGCGGTAGGCCTCGAGGTCGAAGGCCGCGATCACGTCGCCCGCCTTGTTGCGCACCACCAGCTGGTGCACGTCGAGGCGGTCCGCGGCGTGGAACGCGATGCTGAAGTCCCCGCCGTCGATCGCCTTGGCGATGGGCACGCCCTGGTAGGTGGCGGGGATCTCCGGCGGCAGGTCGCCCGGCGCCCCGGTGAAGGGGTTGGGGATCTCCCAGGTGGGCATGCGCAGGCCGAGGTCCCGGAACCACGCGTCCTCGTCGATGATCGCGTTGCGCTTGTCGGCGATCTTCTCGAGCGTGGGCCGGGGACCCTGGGTCACCGGCGCCTCGCGGCGAAGGGTCTGGGCGAAGGGCGGGGCAGCGAGCGCCACGAAGGGAGGCTCGGGCCGCGACATGGGAGCCAGCTCGGGCTCGACCGGGGTGTGGGTCTCCTCCACGACGACCTTGTCGGGGGTCTCGTCGGGTGCGGCGGCCTTCGTCTCTCCCTCCGCGGCCTCCTTGGCCTCGGCCTCCTTGGCCTTGGCCTTGGCCTCGGCCTCGGTCTCGGCCAGCGCCTTCTCGGCGTCGACCTTGGCCGGTGCGACCTCGGTCTTGGCCGCGGCGTCGGCTCCGTCCTCGCCGCCGCCCAGCGCGTCGCAGGCCAGCAGCGAGCCCAGCCCGATCATCATCATCCATCGATGCGTCATCATGAGTACCTGTCGTTGCGCCACGGGTGGGCGGTGTTGGAGTAGCCCCGCTGCTCCCAGAACCCCAGCCGGTCCTGGGCCAGCAGCTCGATGCGCTCGATCCACTTGGAGCCCTTCCAGGCGTACAGCTGCGGCGTGATCACCCGCAGCGGTCCCCCGTGCTCCAGCGGCAGCGCCTCGCCGTCCACGGTGTGGCCCAGCAGCACGTCGCTCTTGAGCGCCTCCTCGAGCGGGAGGTTGGTGGTGTAGCCGTCGGCCGCGGTGAAGAACACGAACGCCGCCGCCTCGCTGGGCTCGGCCATCGCCAGCACCTCGGCCAGGCGCACGCCGGTCCACTGCATGTCCATGCGCGACCAGGTGGTCACGCAGTGGAAGTCGCTGGCCTCGGTCACCTGCGGCAGGGCCCGCAGCTCGGTCCACGACAGCCGCAGCGGCCGCTCCACCTCGCCCTCCACCCGCAGGGCCCAGGTGGTGAGATCGATCCGCGGCTTGCTGCCCAGGTCGAGCACCGGCCACTTCTTGGTCACGTACTGCCCGGGCGGCACCCTGGGCATGCCGTGGCGGTTGGGCGGGCCCTCGCCCATGGGTCGGTCGTCGGCCAGGCTGGGGGTGGCGGCCATCTTGGCCTCGAAGCGCTCGCGCAGCTTCATGCGCGCGGCCACCACCCGCGCCCGCTTGTCGTCCTCGTCGCTCATGTGCCCTTCTCCGCGGTGCCCTTCTCCGCCGCCTCGACCATGGCCAGGAAGTCCTGCTCGCTCATGATCTCGATCGTCGCGCCCTCCTCGACGAGCGTCTCGACCTTCTTTTGCTTGCTCGACTTGGCGCCCTTGCCCGCGCCCACCACCAGCACGCTCAGGCCCTTGCTCACCCCCGAGGGGGTCTCGCCACCCAGGGCCTGCACCCGCTTCTGGGCCGCCTTGCGGTCGAGGGCCTCGAGGGTGCCGGTGAACACGAAGCTGCGCCCCGCCAGCGGCCCGGGGGCGGTGCCTTCGGCGGGGGCCACCGGCGCGGCCTCGTCGGGCACCGTGACCTCCTTGAGCAGCTCGTCGATCATCGCGCGGCGGGCCGCGATGCCGTCGATGATCGCGTCGGCGATCGCCTCCTTGATCCCCTTGACCTCCATCAGCCGCTCGCGCTGCACGCTGCGGATGGCGGCGAGGCTGCGCAGCTCGCCCGCGATGAGCTGGGCGTTCTGCGGCCCGAGGTGATCGACGCCCAGCGACTCGAGGAACACGGGCAGGGGGATCGTGCGGTGGGCCGCGACCTGGTCGAGCAGGTTCTGGGCGCTGCGCTCGGCGAGGCGCTCGAGCTTGACCAGATCCTCCAGGCGCAGGCGGTAGTAGTCGGCCGGCGTGCTCAGGTGTCCCGCCTCCGACACCGCGGCGACGATCTTGGGCCCGAAGCCCTGGATGTCGACCACCTTGGCGAAGTGCTCGAGCTCGCGCAGGCGGGCCACCACGCACTGCTCGGGCCTGGAGCACTGCAGGAACTCGCCGTCCCGCTTCTGGCGGATCACGGCCGGGCTGCCGCAGGCCGGGCACTGCTCGGGGATCTCGAAGGCCTGCCCGCCGGGGCCCGGGGTGACCACCCGCTCCACGTGCGGGATCACCCCGCCGCGGCGGGTGACCTCCACCTTGGCCCCCTTGGTCAGGCCCAGGGCGCGGAAGACGTTGAGGTTGTGCAGGCCGGCGCGGGAGATCATCGCGCCGCTCAGCTCGATGGGCTCGAGCATCGCCATCGGGGTGATCGTGCCGGTGCGCGAGACCCCCCAGTCCACGTCGTGCAGGGTGGTCTCGCCGCTGTCGCCCTGGAACTTGTAGGCGATGGCGAAGCGCGGGTGGTGGGCGGTGGCTCCCAGGCGCTCCTGCTCGTCGACGCGGTCGGCCCGGTACACCACGCCGTCGATCTCGTAGTCGAGCTCGGCCCGGCGGCGCGACAGGTCGTCGAAGGCCCGGGCGATGCCCTCGCGATCGACGAACACGCAGTCGACCGAGGGGATCCCCAGCTCGGCGAGGCGCGCCACCTTCTCGCGCTCGCTGCGGAGCCCGTCCTCGATGATGTCGTAGGGCCCGAAGCTCAGCGAGAACGCGCGGGCCTTGGCGCGGTCCTTGTTGCGGATCGCCCCCGCGGCCAGGTTGCGCGGGTTGGAGAACTCGTCCTTGAAGCGCTGGAACACCGACAGGCGCATGAAGATCTCGCCGCGCACCTCCACCGGGCCGTGGCCGGGGGGCAGCTGGGCGGGCACCGAGCCGATCTCGAGCACGTTGGCCGTGATGTCCTCGCCCTCGGTGCCCGAGCCGCGGGTGGCGGCCAGCTCCAGGCGGCCCTGGGCGTCGTAGCGGATGCTGCAGGCGATGCCGTCGAGCTTGGGCATCACGATCATGTCGCCCTCGAGCTTCTCGGCCCAGGCCTGCACCTCCTCGGCCGAGTAGGCCTTGTCGAGCGAGAGCATGGGTCGGGCGTGGCGTACCGCGTGGCCGAAGCGCTCCTCGGGGGGCAGGCGCACCGCCTCGTCCGCGTCGAGCAGCGGGCCCGAGGGCGCCTGCGGGCCCATGCTGCTCAGGATCGCGGCGTCGGGATCGAGCGTGCGCAGCCGCTCCACGAGCCGGTCGTACAGCGGGTCGGGCAGGGTGGGCGCGTGGTCGTCCCAGTACTCGGCATTGGCCTGGGTGATGAGCCGTACCAGCTCGTCGCGGTCGAGCTCGTACAGGCGGGCCTCGATCTGTTCGGCATTCATCGGCGGCGTCGTCCGGGGCCGAGGATACCCCCGAACCGCCGCCCCGAGCACGGGGCGCGATCGCTCGCGAGGCGGGTCCCCACGGCTCACCGCAGAATGCGAGGACGTGGGTCGGGCCTAGCTGCGACGTGGCTCGAGATGCTGCCGTACGGACGGGGCCCAGGGCAGCAGGACCAGCGCCACCCCGATGGCGGCATAGAGGGCCTCGATGGCCGAGCGCTCGGGGATGAGGACCAGCTCCACCCCGATCCACGCCACGAGGCCCGCGCCCAGCAGCATGGTGCCGAGCCACGAGCCGTGGTGCCTGGTCCGGCGCTCGAGCCCGTCGAGCCATCGCCAGCGGGGCCTCCGCAGCAGACCGTAGCCCACCAGCAGGGAGCCCAGGCCGAGCCCGCCGCCGAGGATCAGGCCCGGCACCCGCCAGGAGTCGACCAGCGGCAGGCCATCGAGCCATGCCGCCGGCACGTAGGGGCTGCCGTGCGGGTACACGAGCATCTCGATTCCTCCGCCGAGCGCCGTGAGCCCGAGGAAGCCGAGCAGCACCAGCACGAGCCTCAGCGCAGCGGGGCGACGCGCTCGCGCGGCCGGGTCCTCGGGCCGCGTGGGGACGGGGAGCAGGGCCAGCGCCAGCACGCACTCGAGCGTGCCCAGCCCGAGGTACGCCGGCTGCAGCCAGTGGATGAGGCCGATGATCGCGACCTGGATCGCGATCCAGGCGATCAGCACGCCCCCGAAGGCGAGGCCGACCCGCGGGCCGAGCCGAGGGCGTCGCAGCGCCAGCACCCCGGCCGCGATGCTCCCCACGCCGTTGACGAGCAGCAGCACCAGGCCGGGCACCCGGTAGTCGGGGAACGGGCTGCCGCGCAGCGCGTCGGTGCTCATGCCCACCGCGGCGCCGCTGGGATCCGAGACGAGGCCGATGCCTCCGGCGATGCCCCCGATTCCCACGAAGATCAGCAGGGCGGCGAGGGCACGGCGGAGGCTCCGGCTGGCATCGGGACGAGCGGTCATCGTCGGCGACGCAGCATAGTCGCGCGCCCTCGTCGGCCGGGGCGAAACGATTGCGGCTCACGGCTCACGGCGAGGCGCGGCGCCCATCGCAACGCCTGGGACACGGCCGTCCGTTCCGTGTCACCCTACGCCCGATGGCCGGCCACTTCCCCACCACCCGCTGGAGCGTGGTGCTCGGGGCGGCGAGGGGCGCCGAGTCTCCTCGCCAGGCGCTGCACGAGCTGTGCGCGGCCTACTGGCGCCCGCTCTATGCCTTCTTGCGGCGCGACGGCCTGTCCCCCGAGGACGCCGAGGATCTGGTGCAGGGCTTCCTCTCCTCCCTGCTGAGCGGCTCGACCATCGCCGGGGTCGATCGCGAGCGCGGACGCTTCCGCTCCTACCTGCTGGGAGCGCTGCGCCACTACCTGGCCAACGAGCGCGCCCGGGCCTCCACGCTCAAGCGCGGCGGCGGTCAGGCTCCCGTGCCGCTGGCCATCGACCGCCAAGACGCCGAGGGCCTGGTCGAGCTGCGCGACGATCGGACCCCCGAGGACGCCTACGCCCGGGCCTGGGCCGAGGAGATCCTCCGTCGCGCTCGTGAGCGCCTGCGCGAGCGCTACGACGGCGACGGCCAGGCCGCCCGCTTCGACGCCCTCGAGCCGTTCCTCCTCGACGCCGACACCCCCCGCTATCGCGAGCTGGCCGAGCGCCTGGCCATGAGCGAGGCCAACGCCCGCGTGGCCGTCCACCGCCTGCGCACCCGCTTCGGCACCGCCCTCCGCGAGGAGGTCGCCCAGACCGTCTCCTCCGATGCCGAGATCGACGACGAGCTGCGCGCGGTGATCGAGGCGGTCCGCGGCTGAGGGCCCGTGCTCGCCTCGCCCACGGTCTGGGGGGCGCCCGGGCGCCGACGGGAGCGGCGGCTGGCCGGCCCCGCTCAGCGTCGCTTGAGCCGCTGCACCTGCGTCGCCATCTTGGCGAAGCGACGCCCCTGCCGACGACGGGCCTGGGGATCGCTGCGCTCGGCGTGGGCTCGCAGCTCGGCGCGCAGCTTGGCGAAGCTGGCCAGGCGCTCGGGGTCGAGGCGTCCCTCGTCCACCGCGGCACGCACGGCGCAGCCCGGCTCGGACTCGTGCTCGCAGTCGCGGAATCGACAGCCGGCGGCCAGCTCGTCGATGTCGGCGAAGCCCGCGTCGAGGTCGTCCTCCTCGCCCCATAGCTGGAGCTCGCGCATGCCCGGCGTGTCGATGAGGCAGCCGCCTCCCGGGAGCACCACGAGCTGTCGACTCCGGGTGGTGTGACGCCCGCGGCCGTCGTCGAGCACGACCCCGGTCGCCATCCGCTCGTGCCCCAGCAGGTGGTTGATCAGCGTGGACTTGCCCACGCCGGACGAGCCCACCAGGGCCACCGTGGTGCCCCGGTGCAGGGAGCCCGCGAGCGCGTCGAGGCCCTCGTCGCGCGGGGCACAGATCACGTGGATGGGGGTGTCACCGGCCACCGATGCCACGCGCTCGCGCGCCGCCGCCGGGTCGGCGCAGCGGTCGGCCTTGGTCAGCAGCACCACCGCGGCCGCCCCGCTGCGGAGCACCAGCACCAGGTAGCGCTCGAGCCGGCGGAGGTTGAGGTCGCCATCGAGGGCCATGGCCACGAGCACGGTGTCGACGTTGGCCGCCACGCACTGCGGCGCGTCGCGTCGGCCGGCCTGGCCGCGCACGAAGGCGCTGCGACGCGGCAGCACGGCGTGCACCAGCGAGGGCCCGTCGTCGATCGGCGCGAGCGCGACCCAGTCGCCGACCGCGGGCCACTGCAGCGGGTCGGCCTGCCGCAGCCGACCCAGCGGCTCCGCCGGGCGGGGCCCCGCTCCGTCGTCGACCAGCAGTCGGCCGCGATCCTCTCGGATCACGCGCGCCGGCCGGAGATCGGGTCGCGACAGCGAGGAGAAGGCATGATGGAGGTCGGGGCCGTAGCCCAGGTCGATGAGGTCCATGGGGTCTGCGATTTCCGAGCCGGCGGTTCCGGCTCGCACGGGGTCGAGCGAAGGGGCGCGTCGGTCGCTCGTCGACGAGCGCTCGCGCGGCACCCACGAAGGAACGCCGACACCGATCACGGCCCGAGCACGGCACACCCGCCCGCCGCATCGGCGGCGGGGATCAGGGCATGCCGCGGTGACGGGCGGCGACCGGTGTGCTCAGGCCCACATGGACGAGCGCACGATAGGTTCGCGGTGGCCATCGGTCAACCGACGAGCCTCGCACCCGTGGGAGAGCGGCGCCCCGGCTCGAGCGCGCGACGAGACCGCCTCCGCATGCCACGGCCGGGCCGAGCCCCCCGAAGCCGCGGGCTCGCTCACCTCGCGGCGCACGCCGATCCCACTCGATCCTGCTCTCCCAGGGTTGCGCGAGCTCGAAGTCGGAGTCGTAGCGCGCGACCTCGGACAGCCGCACTTGGTAGATGTGGTGCCACTGGTCGGGGGTGATCGCGCTGCCCCACCACACCGCCGGCCAGAATTCCGGCCACCCGGGAGTCCGCTCTCGCGGGCGCGGCCCGGCGCCTCGGAATTCGCTCGCCAAGCGGTGAGGAACGCCCGTATGCGCCCATTTGCGAATTTCCTGCCGCGGCCCCGTTACGTTGCCCCCTGGTTCCGTCAGGACTCGGCATGACGAAATCCCCCACGCACCTCGCGCTGACCGCCCTGCTCCTCGCCGGCTCGACCACTGCCTGCGATGCCGAAGCTCCCGGTGCGGCGCCCATCGACTACCGCGCCGTCGGCCACGTCGACCTCGATGCGGTCAAGGGTGCCCCCTGGATGAAGGACGCGCTGAAGGACGGCAAGCTCGAGGTCGACGGCCAGCTCGGCCCCTGCGCCGACGTGATCCAGCAGACCCAGGCCCTCAGCTTCGGGGCCAACGAGGACGCGTTCGAGGTCTACCTCGAGGGCAGCTTCGACGCCGCGCAGGCCAACGCCTGCATCGATCACCTCGATGCTCACGTCGCCACTCGTCCCCCGCGGGGCGATCACCCCAAGCCCGAGGCCACGCTCATGGCCGAGGGCGTGCTCGTGGTCTTCGGCGGCGACCTCACGCCCAGCCGCGATCGCCTCGACGGCCTGCTCGCCGCCGATCCCAGCGGCGGCCAGGCGCTGTGGATCGCCGCCAACATGAAGGGCAAGGAGCAGCCGATCGAGTCGGTCGTGGCCTGGGCCGATCCCAGCAAGGGTCTGAGCGCCCACGCCGAGCTGCGCTTCGTCGACGAGGCCAAGGCCGCCGAGACCTACGGCAAGGCCACCCTGGGCCTGACCGCGCTCAGCCTCAGCGACGAGGTGGGCGACCTGGCCTCCGCCGTCAGCCTGGGCTCGAGCGGCAAGTCGCTCTCCGCCGACCTGAGCCTCTCCCCCAAGCAGATGAAGACCCTCGTGGCCAAGGGCAAGGAGCGCCACCAGGCGCACGCCCGCTTCCATGCCGGCCATCCTCCCCACGGCGAGTCCGGCGTGGAGATCCGCTTCGAGTCCGAGTGAGCCTCGCTCCTGGTGAGCCATGCCCGAGCCCTCCCCCGCCGTCGTTCCCTCCCGTCCTCCGCCGGTCGAGCTGCTCACCCTCGGCCTGGGGGGCGGCGACGTCGACCTCGAGGGGGAGATCGATCTCGGAGAGTTCCTGTGTGCGTGCCCCGACCTCGAGCTGCGCAGCTGCCTGGGGCGGGGCGGCATGGGCATCGTGTACCGGGCGCGGCAGGTCCGGCTCGACCGCGACGTGGCCGTCAAGCTGATGAGCCCCGAGCTCGGCCGCGACCCCGAGCTCGTGCGTCGCTTCGAGCGCGAGGCCAAGGCTCTCGCCCGCCTCGACCATCCCGGCATCGTGCGGGTGCACGACTTCGGCCAGGCTGCGGGCGTGTGCTACCTGGTGATGGAGCTGGTCGACGGGCCCAACCTGCGCGAGCTGATCGAGCAGGGGCTGAGCGACGCCCAGGCCACCGTGATCGTCGACCAGCTCTGCGACGCGCTGGCCTATGCGCACGAGCAGGGGGTGGTGCACCGCGACATCAAGCCCGAGAACGTGCTCGTCGATCGGCGCGGGCGGGTCCGGGTGGCCGACTTCGGGCTGGCCAAGCTGCAGCAGATGGAGCGGCGGGGCACCGCCACGCGCACGCGTCGGGTGCTGGGCACGCCGCAGTACATGGCGCCCGAGCAATTGCGCGACCCCGACTCGGTGGACCAGCGCTGCGACATCTTTGCGATCGGGGTGGTGTTCTACGAGATGCTCACGGGGCAGCTGCCGGTGGGGCGCTTCCCTGCGCCCTCGGAGCTGGGGCGGGGGGATGCCGAGCTCGACGAGATCGTGCTGCGGGCGCTCGAGTCCAATCGGGATCGGCGGTTCCAGGCGGCCAGTGAGATCCGGGCCGCGCTGTCGAGCCTCGGCGCAGAGGGGCGGGCGACCACTGCGGTGGAGGCCCGGTCCTCGCGTCGGCGGTGGTGGGTGGCTGGTGGCGTGGCCGCGGCTGCGGCCACGGTCGCGCTCGCGTGGGGCCTCCATGGGGGAGGCGATCCGGTCGAGCCCCGCGGGAGCGACTCGTCGGGGGCCGAGCCGAGCGAGGGGACCGAGACCGCCGAGCTTCCCGATGCCGTGCCCGATCCCGCCAAGCAGCTCAATCGCTGGCCGGCGAACGAGCTGGCGATCCTCGATCCCGACGTGGTCGGGGTGGCGGGGGTCGACTGGAGCGAGCTACGGCAGGCGCCACTGGTGACCAAGCTCGGCAACGCCCTGCTCGCGGAGCGGCCGGTGGCGCTGAAGCGCTGCAAGGAGGACGTGGTCGATCGCACCCACAAGGTCGTCGTCGCCTTCACCTCGGCCGGGCCGCGCGAGGTGGTGATCCACGGCGACTGGGAGCCCTCGCAGCTCCAGCCCTGCCTCGACGAGCTCGCCGGGGCTCGTCCGCCCGACGGGGGCGAGCCGCCGCAGATCGTCGAGTCGGAGCTCGGGCCCTACCGTCGGCTGCGGATCGGCCACCCCGGCGAGGAGGCGGTGACCGTCACCATCGCGCACCGGGGCAGCACCGTGCTCATGAGCTTGCGCGAGGACGTCACCGTGGAGCAGCTCGACGCCAAGCTCGCGGGCGAGCCCAGCTCCGCGGCGCTGCGCGACCGGGTGATCCGCTCGGTCGATCTCTCCGCGCCCATCTGGGTGGTGGCCGAGCCCGAGCCCGGCCTGCTGCCGCTGGGCATGCTCTCGGTGGGCGGCGGCGTGGAGGTGTGGGACGAGGTCGGCGTGGACGTGTCCGCGAGCTTCGTCGACGAGGCCGCGGCCACCAAGGCGGAGACCCTGGCGCAGAGCTACGCCAACATCATCGCGGCCGTGCCCGATTTCCCCACGCCGCCCGAGCTCACGGTGACGCGCGAGGGCAAGGCCGTGCGGGTGCGAGGCAAGGTGGTGGTGCCGGACCTCGAGCATGCACGGCGGCACGGGATGCGCTTCGACCTGCACGCGGGGCGGGAGGCGCCCGGCGAGGGGGAGATCGAGCTACGGGTGGGCGACCCGGGGTGAGCGTCTCGCGGGAATGGTCGGGCGAGAGGTGAGTCACCGCTCCGTACAGCAGCACGCAGAATGTCGATCTCCATTCCCGAGGAATGGCTCATCGGAAGGACCGCGCCACGAGTGGGCTCGGGTCTGCCGCTGCCCGGCGAGCGACCGGGCGACACGGGATGTGCGTACGGGGTGGGGCCAAGGACCCAGGGACCGGAGTCGCGATGCTCGGGTGGGGTCTTGTCGTGATCGCTGGGATCGTGGGGCTCTTTGCCGCTCAGGACCTATCAGCCGATGGCTCTCGCGCCGACGTCGAGATGCAAGCCCATGCTGCGATCGTCCTACCCACTCGATTCGTCTACTACGGTGCCCGTGACGATTCGGCCCAGCTCGGCCTGCGACGGTGTCGCTGATCGCGGCCGCAACCCAGGTCACCGGCGTTGCCCGTGCGGGCGACTGCGCCTACGACGTCGACGTCACGAGCGGATCGGGCCTCCGCCGGGGCGGAGACCCCGAGGAAGCGCTCAGAAGCCGCCGAAGCCCACCGTGGAGAACAGCGACAGCAGCTGGACGCCCTGGCTGCGGGTGATGAGCCCCTCTTCGGCCAGCTCGAGGCGGATGCGGTCGAGGGTGCGCTTGCGCAGGTCGGTGGCGTCGCCACCGATGTTGAACGCGATGAGCGACCGAACCAGGCTCGGGCCGTACTCGTGCACGTTCGCGGCCGCGGGAGCGACCGCGAGCTTGATGAGCTTCTTGTGCTCCTCGATGATCTTGATCATGTCGGCTCGGATCCGCTCGTAGGCGCCATCGGGGGAGCCGCTGCGTCCGACCTTGACCAGCCGCGTCTTGATGTACTGGTAGAAGCCCGGGGCGAGGTGCTCGCTGAAGTGCTCGCCTCCGGCCTGCATCGTGCCGCAGAGGCTGCCCAGGACCAGCTCGCACGAGGAGCGCCACCACGCGTCGGGAGGGTTGTCCCAGTGCTCCTGGCGAGCGGCGGTGTCGCGCGCCGCGATGAGCAGCAGGGCCCGGGTGAACTCACCAGCCCACCCGCCCGCCTCCTCGCGCTGCGCATGGCACTGCTGGGCGAGCTGCTGGATCTGGTGGGCGTACGCCGCCACCTCCGCGTTGTCCTTGTTGCGCTCGTAGTACGCGTTGAGGACATTGAGGATGATGGTCCACTGCTCGGACGGGTTGTCCATTCACGTCTCCAGGTCGCGGCGCGGTCGAGCCCCTTGGTCCACGCGCGACCGGGTCGGGGATTCAATCGGAGCAGAGCAAGGGCTCGGGCCGGTCCGTGGCCGCTCCCACCAACGAATCGCTCGATGATCTCCTTGCGCCTCGCCGCGAGTGCAGTATCCTCCGCCAATCGGGCACGCAGGGGTGCCCTGCCCGCCAAGAGGCGCTGCCACCCTGTACCCACATCCACGACGCACGTCCCACGTTGCGTTCCCTTCGGCCTAGAGGAGCGGGTGCCGGCCACGACCAGAGGAACGAACGAGCGATGAACGATGCGATCGAGGAAGCGAAGGCGCGCGCACGGCTGCTGCACCGGCGCGTGCGCGACGGCGACGAGGAGGCGCGGCTGCGCCTGGCTCGTCTGCCGGAATTCGGGGGCGAGGTCCCCGATCCCGAGCAGATCCAGCGCAAGCACTGCCTGGCCGTGATCGGCCGCGAGCTGGGCTTTGCGGGCTGGCCCCACGCCCACCGCGTGCTCGCCGGTGACCCCGACGAGCTCGACTTCGGCACGCTGCTGTACCCCCGGGGCTGCGGCGGCTTCACCAACCAGTGGTTCGCGGCCTATGACGAGGCCCGGCGCACCCGCGAGCTAACCCGCGGCTACCTGCTGGCCTACCGCCGGCAGTTCTTCGTGGTCACCGGCAGCTACGTGGAGGCGATGGGGCTGCACCCCCACGACCCCGACTGGGGCGCGATGGGCTGGGACTGGGCGCGTCCCCAGCAGCCCGCGGCGAGGGCTCGGCTCTACGCCAAGCTCCTGGCCAGCCGACCCCGCGAGGCGGCGTAGCCAGCCGGCCGCGACGGCGACGAAGCCCGGGCGGCCGGATCGGTTCTCGATCCGGCCGCCCCCTATGCGATCGAGCCGCGCGCGCTATGCTGGGCGCCGCGGTGCCGTCATGAAGCTGCCCCTCTACCAGGTCGACGCCTTCACCGAGCGCCCCTTCGCGGGCAACCCCGCGGCCGTCTGTCCCCTGCCCCGCTGGCTCGACGATGCGCTGCTGCAGGCGATCGCGGCCGAGAACAACCTCAGCGAGACCGCCTTCCTCGTGCCCCAGGGCGACGACTGGGAGCTGCGCTGGTTCACGCCCGCGGCCGAGGTCGACCTGTGCGGCCACGCCACGCTGGCCACGGCGTTCGTGCTGCTGCGCCAGCACCCGGGGCGCGAGCGCCTGCGCTTCCACACCCGCGAGGCCGGCCTGCTCACCGTGGAGCGTCGCGGCGACGAGCTGGTGATGGACCTGCCGGCCCGCCCCACCAAGCCGGTGCCGATCCCCCCCGGCCTGGTCGAGGCGCTCGGTGGCGTGGAGCCGGTGGAGCTGCGGCGCGCGGTCAAGACCATGGCCGTGTTCGAGGACGAGGCCACGGTGCGCGCCCTCGATCCCGACCTGGTCTACCTGGTGACCATGGAGGGCGACGGTCTCATCGTGACCGCGCCCGGCGACGAGGTGGACTTCGTCTCCCGCTACTTCGCCCCGCACGTGGGCATCGACGAGGATCCGGTGACGGGCAGCGCCCACTGCAACCTCACCCCCTACTGGGCCGAGCGCCTGGGCAAGGCCTCGCTGCGCGCCCGGCAGGTGTCGGCGCGCGGCGGAGAGCTCGGCTGCACCCTGCGCGGCGATCGAGTGGAGCTGGCCGGACGTGCCGCGCTCTACCTCGAGGGCACGATCGAGCTCCCCGACGCGTGAGCTCCATGGAGATCACCACCGCCCACGGCCCCCTGCGGGCGCCCTGCTACATCCCCGATGCCACCCGCGGCTTCGTGCGCTCGGTCGACGCCAGCGATCTCGAGGCGGTGGGGATCCCCGGCCTGATGATCAACGCCTACCACCTGATGACCCGCCCGGGCATCCGCGTGGTGCAGCGCCTGGGCGGCCTGCATGCGTTCGCAGGCTGGTCGGGCCCCATCGTGACCGACTCGGGCGGCTTCCAGGTGTTCTCGCTGATCCGCGAGAACCCCAAGCACGGGCAGATCCGCGACCACGAGGTGATCTTCCGGCCCCCCGACGGCCGCGACAAGCTGGTGCTCACCCCCGAGAAGGTGGTGCAGACCCAGTTCCGCCTGGGCGCCGACGTGATGGTGGCGCTCGACGACTGCACGGGCCCCGAGGCGCCGCCCGACGAGCAGCGACGCGCGGTCGATCGCACGGTGGCCTGGGCCAAGCGGGCGCGAGAGGAGTGGCAGCGGCAGCTCGCCCAGCGCCGCAGCGAGGGACCGCCGCCGATCCTGGTGGCGCCCGTGCAGGGAGGCAACGACGCGGGCCTGCGCCGCGAGTGCGCCCAGGCGCTGCTCGACGCGGGCCTCACCGCCTTCGGCTTCGGCGGCTGGCCGCTCGACGAGGAGGGCGCGCTGCAGCTCGAGATGTTCGCGCTGCTGCACGAGCTGCTGCCCGCCACCGCCCCCCTGTTCGCGCTGGGCGTGGGCAAGCCCGAGCACCTGGTGGCCATCACCGCCCTGGGGCGCCCCGCGGTGTTCGACTGCAGCCTGCCCACCCGCGACGCCCGGCACCACCGGCTCTACTCCTTCCGCCACGCGCTGCCCGACGGTCCGCTGACGGCCGGCCCCGGCTTCTACGAGAAGCTCTACATCCTCGACAAGAAGCACGCCACCGCCGACGAGCCCATCAGCCCGAGCTGCGACGCGCTGTGCTGCCGCCGCTACGGCCGCGGCTACCTGCACCACCTGTTCCGCTGCGAGGACCCCCTGGCCCTGCGCCTGGCCAGCCTCCACAACCTGCGCTTCTACAGCCAGCTCTGCGAGCACCTGCGGGAGCACGGCGCCTCCCCGGGTTGACGCCCGCCAACCGCCCCGCTCGCCGTATCATCGACGCATGACCGAGTCGGCCTCCGCGGCAACCGAGTCCAAGCGCGAGGGCGGCTGCCTGTGCGGCGCCGTCCGCTTCGAGATCACCCTGCCCAGCAAGTGGTGCGCCCACTGCCACTGCTCGATGTGCCGCCGCGCCCACGGGGCCGGCGTGGTCACCTGGTTCGGCGTGCCCGAGGATCGCTTCCGCATCACCGCGGGCGAGGAGCTGCTGGTGCGCTTCGCCTCGTCGGAGCGGGCGTGGCGGGGCTTCTGCGGTCGCTGCGGCAGCACCATGCTCTTCGGCGGCGAGCGCTGGCCGGGCGAGGTGCACGTGGCCCTGGCCAACCTCGAGGGCGAGCTCGACCGCAAGCCCGTCGCCAACGTGTACTGGGACGTGCGCGTGCCGTGGGTGGAGGGGATCGAGCACCTGCCCAAGCTCGGCGGCGAGCAGGGCAACCAGCCGCTGAAGGAGTGAGGCACGAGCAGGGCCGGCCGCTCACTCGCGGGCGGGCGGCACCAGCCCCTGCTCGCGCAGCCAGGCGACCGTGGGCTCGAGCACCTCGCGGGCCGGCCGGAAGCGGGCGCCCAGCTCCTCGCCCCACCAACGACGAACCTCGGGCCGCTCGCGCCACTGGGTCACGAGCGGCTCGTCGCTCGGTCGCAGCCGTCGGAAGTGGTAGATCGCCGTCGTAGTCGGCCCAGGGTAACCCACGACGCGGTCCCTCCCGCATCCGCGTCGTGCCGACGCGGATCGGCATCGAGCCCATGGCCACGTGCTCCGGCCCGCCCCGCGGGGACCGCTCGCATCGCTTCGAGTATCGTCACCCGCGATGCACCCCAAGGAGCTCCCCCGCGTCTCGAACCATGGCTGGCTCGGGAGCTTCGGCAAGACGGCGGCCGAGCGCCTGGCGATGCAGCGCGAGATCGCGGAGGCCAGCACCCCCTTGGTGCGGGGGCGGATCCTGCACCTGCCGCTGGTGCTGCCGGCCCGGCCCGAGGCCTGCCACGAGGTGCTGGTCACCAAGGCGCGCAGCTTCGAGAAGTCGCCCGGGCTGCGGGTGCTGCTGCACGAGCTCGCGGGGCAGGGGCTGTTCACCAGCGAGGGCGAGCTGTGGCGGAGGCAACGGAAGCTGATGGCGCCCATCTTCACCCCCGCCGCGCTCGCCGGGCTGCCCGAGATGATGCACCAGACCGCCGCGCGGGCGGCCGACGACATGGAGCCCGGGCAGACGATCGACCTGGCCCACGAGACCACGCGCATCGCGATGACGGTGGTCGGCCATGCGCTGTTCGGGATCGATGCCTTCGACGAGGCCGACGCGCTCGGGGACGCGCTCACCACCGCGCTCGGCTGGGTCAACGGCGCGCTCGCGGATCCCGGGATCGGCCTGCACATCAAGGTGATGGACCTCGCCCACGACCTCGCGCAGCGCACCCGCGGCTGGCTGCGGGCGAAGCTCGAGCGGACCCGCGACGTCTTCGAATCGCCCTTCCTCATCCGGGGCTCGCGGAGCCGCGCCCTGCGGGGGGCGGTGGCGCTGATGAACGCCCGGATCGAGCAGCTCATCGCGGAGCGCCGGCGCGAGGGCCTGGAGCGCCCCGACCTGCTCACGCGACTGCTCGCCGCCCACGATGCGGACGAGGGCTCGATGAGCGACACCCAGGTGCGCGACGAGGTGGTGACCCTGTTCGTAGCCGGCCACGAGACGACGGCGACCAGCCTCGCGTGGTCGTTCTACCTGCTGTCGCGACACCCCGAGGTGCTGCAGCGAGTGCTGGCCGAGGTCGACGCCCTCGGCGACGGCCCCATCGACCACTACGAGCCCGAGCGCCTCGCCCTCACCACCCGGGTCTTCCGCGAGGCCCTGCGCCTGTACCCCCCCGTCACGCTGCTGCCGCGGCGCACGCTCGAGGAGGTGGAGATCGGCGGGACCATCCTGCCCCGCCGCTCGCTGGTGTTCGTGAGCACCTGGGCCCAGCACCGTCGCGCCGACGTGTGGGAGGACCCCGATCGCTTCGACCCCGAGCGCTTCCTCCCCGAGCGCGAGGCCGCCCGCCCCAAGGGCTCCTACCTGCCCTTCGGCGCCGGGCCGCGGGTCTGCATCGGCATGCACTTCGCCCTGATGGAGGGCCCCATCGTGCTCGCCACCCTGCTGCGTCGCTTCCGCTTCGAGATCGACCCGAGCCGAGAGATCGTCGAGGACGAGTTCGCCACCCTGCGCCCCAAGGGCGGCGTGCCGGCCGTGGTCCGAGCGCGCCGCTGAGGCCGGCCCGGGCCGCGCCTCACTTGGGGAAGTGCCGGGCCCAGACCGGGGCGAGGGCGGGGCGGGCCCGCACGGCGCTCATGATCGCCTCGACCCTGGGCAGCTGCTCGCGTCGCCAGCTCGCGTCCTCCACCCAGCGACCGAGCACGGTCAGGTAGAGGTCGAGGGCGCAGAAGCCCTCGCCCATGGCGTAGGGAGTGCCGGCCAGGTGCCCCTCCAGCACCTGCCAGCGCCCTTGCCACAGCGCGGTGGCCCGCTCGCGGATCGCGGGCGCGTGCTCGGGCGAGGGAGCGAAGCGCTCGGGGTAGTCGATGATCTCCACCAGCGGATACAGCTCGGTCGCCATGAACACGATCCAGCGCAGCGCCTGGGCCCGCGCCTTGCTGCCGGGCGGCGGCAGCAGGCCGGCGTCGCGGTGCCGCTCGTCGAGCACCAGCAGGATCGCCACCGACTCGGTGATGATCTCGCCGTCGTCCACCTCGAGGGTGGGCATCTTGCGCTGGGGGTTGAGCGCGGCGTAGGCCGCCCCGCGGTGCTCGTCGCCCCGCGCGTCGAGGTCGTGGAGCTCGTAGTCGGCCCCGATCTCGGCGCAGGCGGCCTCGATGATCCCCGAGCCGGATCCCGGCGCCCCATGGATGACGTAGCGCATGATGGGGCGATGATAGCCGACCGCTACTGGGGCTCCACCAGCCCCTTGCTCACCAGCCACTCGTAGAGCCCCTGGGCCACCAGCGCATGGCCGGGCTCGCGGAAGTGGTCCTCGTCGAAGAAGTACTCGTCGATCCGCCAGGCGAAGAACGGGAGGATCTCCTCGGGGCTCTTGCCCTCGGCCTCCAGCACCTTCACCACGTCCTTCTCCTCGAGGATCGCCTCGGCGAAGATCGGCGTGAAGTCGATGACGTCCACCCCGTGCTCGGCCGCGTGCGCCTTGAGGATCTCCTGCGGCGCCAGCGTGGCCGGGTCGTTGAGCTGGAAGGTGTAGGGGAAGATCATCAGCACGACGGGGACCTCGTGCTCCTTGGCCACCCCGTAGAGCTTGGCCATCTCGTCGAGCACGATCTTCCACCCCTCCTGGTACTCGGGGTTGGTGCGCGACTCGATGGCCATCGAGCGGGCGTTGTAGACCTCGGTGCGCTTGGCCGCCTGCAGCGACTTGCCCCGCTCCGACAGCTTCTGCATCAGCCGCCCGATGCCGGTCTCGTTGGCGAGCAGGCCGCTTATCGGGTTCGGGGTCTGGGTGACGCCGTGGTAGTCGAGCCCCGTGCCCCCGTACTCGGTGTTGACCACGAAGGGCTCGGTCACGTCGTTCATGCAAAAGCCCACCGCCACGAAGTCGGGGCTCAGGTCGAGGTTGCGCTCGAGGGTCACCCGCTCCTGGTAGGTGGAGTAGCCGTGCACGCCGGCGTTGATGATCTGGTGGCTGCCGTGCCCCGGGTCCTTGTGCGCGAGGAGCTCCTCGAGCTTGGCCGAGAAGGTCTCGGCGTAGGTCACCCCGTAGCCCATGGTCACCGAGTCGCCCAGCATCAGCCCGCGCAGCTCGCCCGCGGGCTTCTCGCGCGGGAACTCGGTGTCGTGGAAGCCGTGCTCGTCGATGACGACCAGGTCCTCGGGGCGCCCCGCCACCACCAGGGTGCGCACGGCCCCCTTGCGGTGCACGTAGTGCAGCTCGGGGTCGTACTCCCACAGGGTCAGGCCGAATTTGGTCAGCAGCCAGCGGTCGCCGATCACGAACAGCGCCAGCAGCAGGAAGAACACGGAGAAGCCGTCGGCCCAGCTCTTGCCCTTGGCCACCTTGCGCCCCAGCGCGAAGGTGATCGCGCCCAGCACCAGGGCCCACCAGAAGTAGCTCCGCAGCACGTCGGCGTAGTCGACCACGGACGCGCCGCGGGTCAGCTTGCCCACCCAGGGGTTGATGACGAGGGCCGACAGCAGCATCCCCACCCCCGCGAGGAGGATGATGCCGCCGCCGATCTGACGGGTCTCGAGCTGGATCTTGGCCATGGCGTGGGCAAGGGCCGAGCCGGTCGCGAGGAGAGCAGCCCCTCGGCGACCGACGCGGCACCTCCTTCGAGGAGGGCTAGAAGAGGGTGTAGATGAAGGGCGCCGCGGCGGTTCCGCCCAGCACCACGAGCACGCCCACCACGAGCAGCACCAGCAGGATGGGCAGCAGCCACCACTTCTTGTTGTGCTTGAGGAACGCGAAGAACTCGGACATCAGGCCCGAGCTACCCTCCTGCGCCCCGGCGGCGAAGTCGGCGGCCTTCTTGGAATCCTTGTCGTCAGTCATCGTGCTCGCCTCAGAACTGCTTGAAGTAACGGCTCGGGTCGCCCGTGCCGGTGCGGTGCTCCACCCAGTAGGTCTTGGCGCCCTTGTCGATCTTGCGATCGAGCGCGTCGCGACCCATGAGCTTGAAGACCAGGCCGATCGGGGTGATGACCAGGTAGAAGATGATCCCCATCACCAGGTGGGAGATCACCCAGCCGATGGGATAGGCGGCGTACAGCCACCCCAGGTAGATCGGCCGGCGTAGCGCGGGGACGGCGTAGTAGAGGGCCGCGATGACCCCCGCCGCGCCCCACAGCCCGTAGGCCACGCTGTGGTTGCCGAAGCGCCACCAGAAGATGGCGCCGATCAGGCCGAAGAACGCGAGGAACATCAGCCCGAACCAGGCCAGCTCCTTCTTGGAGGGATTCTTGTTGATCTCGATGACGGCCATGGTCGGGGTCCTAGTCGAGCGCGAACTCCTCGAGGTAGTTCTCGGCGTTCTCCTTGGGCTGATCGGGCTTGAGCAGCACGTAGTTCTCGATCACCAGCACGTCCATGTGGGTGCCCATGAAGCAGCGGTACGCGTCGTTGGGGGTGCACACGATGGGCTCGCCCCGCACGTTGAAGCTGGTGTTGATGATCACCGGCGAGCCGGTCTTCTCCTCGAAGCGCTTGATGAGCTCGTAGTAGCGACCGTTGCGGACCTCGTCCACGGTCTGCACGCGGGCCGAGTAGTCCACGTGGGTGATGGCGGGCACCACCGAGCGCTTGATCTTGAGCTTCTCGATGCCGAACAGCTTCTTCTGCTCCTCGCTCATGTCGTGGCGCTTGTCCTCCTGGACCGGCGCCACCAGCAGCATGTAGGGGCTGTCCTCGTTGGGGCGCATCTCGAAGTACTCGTCGACCCGCTCGCGGAGGATCGCCGGCGCGAACGGCCGGAACGACTCGCGGAACTTGATCTTGAGGTTCATGGTGGTCTGCATGTCCTCGGAGCGAGCGTCGCCGATGATGCTGCGGCCGCCCAGGGCCCGCGGGCCGAACTCCATGCGCCCCTGCATCCAGCCCACCACGTTCTCCTCGGCGAGCAGGCTCGCGACCCGCTCGACCACCTCCTCGCCGCTGTCGTAGCGGGTGTAGACCGCGTTGCGCGAGTCCAGGTACTGCTTGATGTCGTCGTCCTGGGCCTGGGGACCCAGCAGCGAGGCGTGCTGCAGATCGGGCTTCTCCGCCTTCCGCTCGTTGTCGAGCAGCTGGTACCAGATGAGCAGCGCGGTCCCCAGCGCCCCGCCGGCGTCGCCGGCCGCGGGCTGGATCCAGATGTCGTCGAAGGGCCCCTCCCGCAGCACGCGGCCGTTGGCCACGCAGTTGAGGGCCACGCCGCCGGCCATGCACAGCTGCTTCATCCCCGTCTCGGCGTGGATGTGCGCGCAGATCTTGAGCACGATCTCCTCGGTCACCTTCTGGATCGAGGCGGCCACGTCCATGTGCTCCTGGTCGAGCTTGCCCTCGGCCGTCCGCGGCGGCCGCCCCAGCAGCTCGTGGAAGCGCTCGGAGGTCATGGTCAGACCCTGGCAGTAGTTGAAGTAGCTCATGTCCAGGCGGAACGAGCCGTCCTCCTTGAGGTCGACCATGTTGTCCATGATCGTGTCGAAGAAGCGGGGCTCGCCGTAGGGCGCGAGGCCCATGAGCTTGTACTCGCCCGAGTTGACCTTGAAGCCGCAGTAGTAGGTGAAGGCCGAGTACAGCAGGCCCAGCGAGTGCGGGAAGCGGAGCTCGTGGCTCAGCTCCACCCGGTTGCCACGGCCCACGCCCCAGCTCGCGGTGGCCCACTCGCCCACGCCGTCGAGGGTGACCACCGCCGCCTCCTGGAAGGGCGAGGGGAAGAACGCGCTGGCGGCGTGCGACTCGTGGTGCTCGGGGAACACGAAGCGCTTGGTGTAGGCGCCGTCGAGGGCCTTTCGCATCTCGCGGGGCAAGTGCAGCTTCTGCCGCAGCCACACCGGCATCGCGCGCAAGAACGACTGGAAGCCGGACGGCGCGTAGGCCAGGTAGGTCTCGAGCAGCCGCTCGAACTTCAGCAGGGGCTTGTCGTAGAAGCCCACGTAGTCGAGCTGCTCCTTGCGCAGCCCCGCCTCCTTCAGGCAGTACTCGATCGCGTGGATCGGGAAGCGGTGGTCGTGCTTCTTGCGGGTGAAGCGCTCCTCTTGAGCGGCGGCGACGATCTTGCCGTCGACCACGAGCGCGGCCGCCGAGTCGTGGTAGTAGGCGGAGATTCCGAGGATGCTGGTCACGGTGGCTCGCTGAAGGAAGATGGGCTCCCACCGGCTCGGGCTCGCCTGCGCTGGCGAGGAGCCCGCCTCCGGGGGGGACGTCAGGCTGCCGGCAATTGGGCCGCGGCGTCCACGATCCTTGGCCCGGATGGCGCGGTTTTGGCTGTGCTCTGGCTCACGGAATCAGCATGTCCGCGCCAACCAGACGCACCCCTCCGGCCGCACTTCCTGCGCGCTAGGGCCCCTCGAACGGGCTGCTAGACTGCGATCGTGCCCGATCCTCCGGCCGTGCCCCTCGATCCCCGTGACCCCTCGGTGGTGGCCGGTCGATGGTGGCACCGGCTCCCGGACGGCCGGGTGCAGTGCGACCTGTGCCCGCGCGAATGCAAGCTCCGCGACGGCCAGCGGGGCTTCTGCTTCGTGCGGATGAACCAGGGCGAGCAGATGGCGCTGGCCAGCTACGGCCGTGCGTCGGGCTTCTGCGTCGATCCCATCGAGAAGAAGCCGCTCAACCAGTTCCTGCCCGGCAGCAGCGTGCTGTCGTTCGGCACCGCCGGCTGCAACCTCGGCTGTCGCTTCTGCCAGAACTGGGACATCTCCAAGGCGCGGGCCAACGATCGCCTCACCGACACCGCCACCCCCGAGCGCATCGCCGACGCTGCGCTCGCGGCCGGCTCGCGCAGCGTGGCCTTCACCTACAACGACCCGGTGATCTTCGCCGAGTACGCCATCGACACCGCGGCCGCCTGCCACGAGCGCGGGCTCAAGACGGTGGCGGTGACGGCCGGCTACATCAACCCGCAGGCTCGCCCCGCGTTCTTCGGCTGCCTCGACGCCGCCAACGTGGACCTCAAGGCCTTCACCGAGCGCTTCTACCACAAGCTGTGCTTCGCCCACCTGCAGCCGGTGCTCGACACCCTGCGCTGGGTCAAGCGCGAGACCGAGGTGTGGCTCGAGGTCACCACGCTGCTGATCCCCGGCCACAACGACGACGACGACGAGCTCGACCGGCTGTGCGAGTTCATGGTGAGCGAGCTGGGCCCCGAGGTGCCGCTGCACTTCTCGGCCTTCCACCCCGACTTCAAGATGCACGACGTGCCGCGCACGCCGGCCGCCACCCTGCAGCGCGCGCGGGACAAGGCGCTGCGCCACGGCCTGCACTACGTGTACACGGGCAACGTGTACGACACCGAGGGGCAGTCCACCTACTGCCCCGGCTGCGGGCAGCGGGTGATCGAGCGCGAGTGGTACCGGCTGGGCGAGTACCGGCTCGACGAGCACGGGCGCTGCCTGGGCTGCGGGCACCCGCTGCACGGGGTGTACGACGGCCCCCCGGGGGACTGGGGGCGGCAGCGCCTGCGCGTCACGATCGAGTGAGCGGCCATGGGCCGCGGCGCGGCCTCCCCGTCTACTGGGTGGCGTCGGCCGGCGACAGCAGGCGGCGGGCCAGCGCGGCGAAGCTGCCCACCTCGTGGGGCCAGCGCAGCGCCGCGCAGCCGGCCGCCCGGGCTCCCGCCACGTCGTCGCCCGGATCGTCGCCCACGTGCAGCGCCGCGGAGGGCTCGACCGCCAGCCGCTCGCAGGCCCGGTAGAAGATCCCGGGGAAGGGCTTCTCCACCCCCACCTCGGCCGAGATGATCGCGGCGTCGATCCACGCCATCACCCCCAGGCCCTGCAGGGTGCTGCGCAGGCGCAGGTCCCAGTTGCTGACCACCGCCACCTTCATGCCGCGCTCCGCCACCGCGCGCGCGCAGGCCTCGGCGCCCGTGGTCACCCGCCAGGCGTCGGGGCGCTCGTAGTAGTCGAGCAGCGCGTCGAGCAGCGCCGGGTCGTCGCAGCCGGTGGCGTGGTGCACCACCTGCGCCCAGTAGGGCCGCCAGTCGGGTCGCAGGGCGCGTAGCGGGCGGGCCTGCTGCATCAGCCCCGGCAGCACCGCCGCGATCTCGGCCTCGCTCGCCCGCGCGCCGAAGCGGGCCGCGAAGCGAGCGTAGGTGCGGGGCACCGACTCGGCGGGGCGCAGCAGGGTGCCGGCCGCGTCGATCAGCAGCGCGGTGTCGGGGGCCGCCCGGGGGAGCACGGAGGGGATCCTAGCCAAGGCGCCCGGTCGGCGCTCGTCCCCCGCGGCTCGGGGGCCGTGGCCGCGCCCGGCCGCTCAGATCGCCGTCTCGATCATCCCCCGCAGGCAGGTCATCGACGGGCCGAGGTCGTCGTCGCAGACCGACTCCATGCAGCAGTGCACGCCCCCCTGCTCGTCGAGGGCCTCGCAGACCTCGCGGATCCGCGGCGGGGGCTGGCCCTGGGTGATGGGCCCGCCCATCGAAAGGCCGGTGCAGCCCGGGCCGATGCCGAGGGCGAAGGTCTTGTCGGCCGCGGTGACCCCCATGGCCCACTCGTCGGGGGTGATCTCGCCGCCGGGGATCGGGCCGTCGACCCAGTCGTGGATCACCAGGTCGGCCACGCCGCCCACCGTGGGCTCGAAGGGCGGCTCGAGCGAGTGCTGCACCACGCCGGGGACCCCCACGATGGTGAGCATCATGACGTCCTTGCCCTGGCTGCCCACGAGCTCGCCGAGCAGGTAGTCGATGTAGCGGGAGGTCGGCTGGAGCCCCTGCGTGCCGTTGGAGACGCAGTTGGTGTAGACGCCCATGCCGTCGGGCCCGTCGCAGCTCACCCCCGCGTTCCAGCAGACCGCCGACGTGGCCTGGGGCGCGCCGGTGTCCGGGTTGACGTTCATGAACGCCGGATCCTCCATCACCGAGTAGTCCTGCACCGAGCAGTCGCCCTCGTCGGTGAGCAGCACGATGGCCAGGTCGGCCCCGCTGCGCAGGAAGGGGGCCGGGCCCGCGTTCCAGGCGGCCGAGGGGTTGAGGGCCTGCAGCATGTTCTCCAGCGAGGACTCGAAGCCGCAGCCGTTGATCCCCTGGGGCAGCAGACACTGCAGGGCCTGCAGGGCGGTCCCGGCGGGCACGTTGTCCTCGCCGCCCACCACGGCGACGTAGGGATCGGTGGGCCCCAGGCCCAGCGGGCACGCGTCGGTGCAGGCCTCGGGGACCGTGGACGAGCCGGTGATCGAGGTGAAGTCCTGTAGGCGATCGGTGCAGGGCGTGTAGATCGGCGCGCCCCGGGCCGGCTCGTAGCCCGCGGGCTGGAAGGGCGTGCACAGCGGGTTGCCGAAGTCGGTGGTGGTCACCATCAGGTGCAGGTCGAGCACCACCCCGTGGCTGGCCTCGAGCAGGGCGAGCTGATCGAGCAGGGCCTCGGCCGCGAGCGCGAGGCGGCGCTGGGGGTTGCCCATGGTGGCCGAGTTGTCGATCACGAACACCACATCGAGCGGGTGCTCGGGGCAGTCGCCCTCGCAGCCGGGGACGCCGGTGCTCGAGCCCTCGGTGGCCGTGGTGTCCACGGGGGTGGTGGCCACCGTGGTGGTGCCGGGAGAGGTGGTGCCCGTGGTCTCGGGCGGGGGCGGGGGCCCGGTCACGTCCTCCACGATGGGACCGGTGCTCGACGAGGCCCCGCTGCTGCTGCCGTCGTTGGTGTCGAAGGTGGGGCTGCCATCCACGCACGCCCCCGAGGCCAGGGCCAGTCCCACCCAGATTGCGCCAACTCGTCGAGCTCGCCCCATCGCCTCGAGTATAGCGGCCGCTCGGGCGCTTGCGGGCCCTCGACGAGCGGCCCCTTTCCCCGCGTCGGACCGAGAGGCCGTCCCTGCCCGGTATGGGGCGTGATCTCGGCTCCACTCCGATCAGAGCTCGACCACGCAGGCCCCACCGTCACAGGTGATCGACAGCGAGCCGTCGCCCTCGAGGGCATCCTCGAGATCGCGCTCGAGACGGTCGGCCCAGCTCTCGGCGCGATCGGCCATGCGCTCTGCTCGACGAAGGGCCCGCTCGCGCTCGCGCTCCGCGTGACGTTGGGCTCGCTCGGCGTGGCGTTGCGCCCGCTCGCCGTAGCGATGGAAGCGGTCGAGCTCGAGCATCCCGAAGGAGTCGTAGGGGTCGTCCTCGATGAGCACGCCCATGCCCCCGAGGTCGAGCATCCCGAACCAGCCCCAGCCCCACCACGGGTGGCCGTGGACGATGATCTCCACCCGCTCCTCGCGCGGCGGGGGCGGAGGCGGAGGCAGCGGGGGACGGGCGGCCTGGACCTCGATCTCCACCGTCTCGCCGTCGGCCTGCAGCCGCACGATCGAGCGCTCGTGGCCGCGGTCGGAGACGTCCTCGATGATCATCACCCCGCCGCGCTCGGGGGCCTGGGCCAGCACGGGGACCTGCGCGGGGGTCGGGCCGGCCTGGGCGGTGTGGGACACGCCGGGGACCAGGGCCACCACCAGCGCGAGGGTGCCGACGCCGATGGCGACCCGCCCCACCGGGTGCACGCGACCGCCGAAGCGGCGCTGGTGCAGCAGCCGGGTGATGCGACGGACGATCGGCGAGCCGCGGTCTGCCATGGAGGTGACCACCGGGGTGAGCGGGGGGCCGTCCTCCACCCAGCCCGCCACCTCGGCCAGGCACTTGGCCAGGTGCACGCCGGTGCCGGTCTGACGGGCGGCCCAGTCGTCGCACTGGAACTCGGCGACCTCTTGGATCTTGCGGCGCGCGAGGTGGTTGAGGGGCTGGAAGAAGAACAGCGACTCGACCACCGCGGTCACCACCATCCACTGCGGATCGCGGCGGACGAGGTGGGCCAGCTCGTGGGCGAGCATGCCCTGCTGCTGCTGGGGAGTGAGGCTGTCCACCGCGCGCTCGGGCAGGCAGATCTCGCGGCGGCCCAGGGCGATGGGCGAGCGCAGGTGGGGCGAGGCGGTCAGGCGCGGGCGCTTGCGCAGCCCGGTCTTGGAGCACAGGTCGAGGAAGCTCTCGAGCACCGGATCCTCGATCACGTCGCGGCGCCCGTGGAGCTGCGTGCGGAGCCGCGTGGTGGCCCACGCCAGCCGACCCAGGGCGATCGCCGCTCCGGCGACCCACAGCGACAGCAGCACCCACGGCCAGGGAGAGGGCGAGCTGGGCGTGCTCGGGGCGGGAGCGGCCGCGGCCACCACCGGCGCGGCCGCGGCCCGGTGACGCACCGCGGTGATCTCGAGATCACCGTTGCGGTGCTGCACCACTCGGCGCTCGACCACCGGCGCGGGCGTGGCCAGCACGGGCGGCGCCGCCGGGGCCACCGCGGGCTCGCTGCGCAGACCCTGGGGCAGGGGCAGCTCGCCCCACACCGAGGGCACGCCGGCGGCCTGGTGCACGGTGGCGGTGAGCAGCGGGCCGAGCAAGGCCACCTTCCACAGCGCTTCCTTGGTCCCCAGGGAGATCTTGGGGATCACGCTCGTCAGCAGCCACACCGATGCGATCAGCGCGGTGCTGTGCACCACGTAGGTCAACAGCCACTCCATGACGTCCAGCTCCCGAGGTTGTGGCGGCGGCGGCCCTCAACTGCCGTCGTCGTCCGATTCCCGCGCGGCCTCCTTCTCGGCGATGAGCCGACGAACCTCCTCGAGGTCGTCTCGGCCCAGGCCCTGGCCCGCGGTGAGGTGGGAGACCAGCGCTTGCGGATCTCCTCCGAAGAAGAAGTCGGTCAGTCGCGCGAGCATGCTGCGGCGCACCTCTTGCTCGCCCGCTCGCGCGCGATAGACGTACTGCCGGCCCCGGCGGCGATGGGACACCAGCCCCCGCCGCTCGAGGCGAGTGAGCACGGTGGCCACGGTGGTGGGAGCCAGCGTCATGCCCTGCTCGCTGAGCTCGGCGTGCACGTCCTGGGCGGTGGCCTCGCCGCGATCCCACAGCACCCGCATGAAGGCGAGCTGCTGGTCGCTGAGCTGGGGTGGCACGTCCATGGAGGTCTCGGCGTGGTGCTACGCGTGTAGTACTACTTCCGTAGTACTACAATCGTAGTCCAATAGCGTCAAGCCCCAATTCGCTCGGCCCGGCGTAGCCTGGGGCCAATGACCCCACCCGAAGGTCATGCCCCCTCGCGACCGACGGCCGCGCCCGAGGACCGGCTCTCGCGGCCGCTCGCTCTCGCGGTGCTGGCGCTGGTCGGCCTCGCGGTGCTGGTGCATGGCCTGCGCCCCATCATCGATCTCGATCTGTGGTGGCACATGCGACTGGGGCAGGTGCTGCTCGAAGGAGAGCCCGACGCCAGCGTCGACGTCTTCTCGTACACCTTCGCGGGCGAGCCCTGGCCCTGGAAGGATGCAGGCAGCGCGATCCTCTTCCACCTGCTGTGGCGGCTGGGAGGGCCGGCCGCGATCCTCGTCTTCAAGGCGCTGTGCTTCGCCACCCTCGCGTGGCTGCTGTGGCGGCTGCTCCACCACGAGCGCTGCATCCCCACCAGCCTGGCCGTGGTGGTGCTGGTCGCCACCCTCGACGCGGTGGCCTTCCGCTTCACCGAGCGCG
This sequence comes from Myxococcales bacterium, assembly GCA_020633315.1. Classification (GTDB taxonomy): domain Bacteria; phylum Myxococcota_A; class Polyangia; order Nannocystales; family Nannocystaceae; genus Paraliomyxa. Next base: position 67,348 of record JACKDV010000019.1, on the reverse strand, counting down.
CTGCCTCGATCTCGCTGGTGATCCTCGTCGCCGTGCTCGTGCTGGTGGAGCGCGACCGTCGAGGCGTGCGTGGCCTGTGGTGGGTGGTGCCGCTGGTCGTCCTCAACGCCAACCTCCACCGCGCCGCCCTGCTGCTGCCCGTGGTGCTGTGGGCCCATGCCGCCTGCTGCTTCGTGGATGCGAGGCTCGGCCAGGACCACGGCTGGCGAAGGCCCGCGCTGGTGGCCGCGGCCGCGAGCGCGGGCTGCCTGCTCACGCCCTACGGGATCCACATCGTGACCACCACCGTGGCGCTGATGGGCCAGCACAGCGCGCTCATCAGCGAGTGGGCCCCGGTGAGCGTGGCGCTGGTGCTGGCCCTCACCCCGGCCAGCCTCGTCACCATCGGCCTGAGCGCGCTCGGGACCCTGCTCGCGCAATTCCGCCGCCCGTGGTCGCCGTGGGATCTCGCCCTCGGGGTCATGGCCTTCGGCCTGGGCCTGGGCTCGATGCGACACCTGCCCGTGCTCGCGCTGCTGGGGGCCGGCCCCGCGGCGGCGGGCCTCGCCCTCGCCACCAAGGCATGGACCGGTCGCCTGCGGGGGCTCATCGCGCTGGCGGCCGGCGGCACCCTGCTCGCCTCCACCCTCGCCCGCCCCGTGGCCCTGCCCGGCCCCGCCCTCGCCCCCGCCCACTTCCCCGAGCGCGGCGTGGCCTTCGTGCGCGAGCTGCCCGACGCGCTGCGGCTGCGCGGGCCGCTGCTCAACGAGTTCGGCTACGGCGGCTTCATCCTCTTCCACCTGTGGCCCGAGCACCGCGTGTACATCGACGGCCGCACCGACCTCATCTACCCGGCGTCGTTCGTGGAGCGCTACGTCCGGGCGCTGCACGACCCCGCCGCCTTCCGCGAGGAGGTGGAGGCCCGAGGGATCGAGTGGGTCTTCCTCGACGACCTGCCGATGGATCGCAGCCGGATCCACCTCGATCTCGATCCCGACTGGACGCTGGTGCACGCCAGCCGCCGGGCGCTGATCTACGTGCGCCGCGACGGGGTCAACGCGGCGCTGGCCCGCACCCACGGCTACCGCTGGCTGGCCGCCCACGACCTCGTCGGCAGCCTCCGCCACGCCGCCGCCCGAGGCCACGGCGACGAGGCGCTGGCCGAGCTACGACGGATGCTCGACGACGACCCGGACAACGTGCACGCATTGGCTGCGCTGGCCCAGGTGGCACCACCGCCGGCGGGCGCATCCCCGTAGCCCGCCCCGCGCCCTCCCGAGCCTGCTAGCGTCCACCCGATGCCGACGATCGACGAGCTCCTCGCCCGCGTGGTCACCTGGGCCAAGGCACGCGGGGACGTGCTCGGCGTCGCGCTGGTCGGATCGCACGCTCGGGGAACCGCCCGCGAGGACTCCGATCTCGACGTGGTGCTCGTGGTCGAGTCGATGGAGCCGTACCTGCAGGACGACGCCTGGCTGCTCGCCTTCGGCGAGCTCGACTCGCTCGCCGACGAGGACTACGGCCTGGTCCAGTCGCGACGCGCCGTGTACCACGGAGGGCTCGAGCTGGAGTGGGCGCTGGCGGACGAGCGCTGGCTCCGGGTCCCTCCCGATCCTGGCACGGCCGAGGTGGTCGCAGACGGCATGCGAATCCTCTACGATCCGAGCGACCGGATCGCCGCGCTGCAGCACGCGGCCGGCTCGGCTCGCCCCGACCGAGGACGCCCATGACCACGCTGCTGTTCGCCCATGGCCTCGAGAGCGCTCCCATCGGCCGCAAGTCCCAGGCCCTGATCGAAGCCGGCTACGAGGTGATCGCCCCCGACGGTCGCGGCCGCGACCTCGCCGCCCGCATCGCGGGCCTGCTCGAGGTGCTCGAGGGGCTGCCGAGCCCTCCGGTGCTGGTGGGCTCGAGCTTCGGCGGGATCGCGGGCCTGGTCGCCGCGATCATGGCGGGCCGACGCGGCCGGGGTGTGCCCGGCCTGGTGCTCTGCGCCCCCGCCCTGCAGCTCCCTCCGCCACCGCACACCGTGGACGCGCTCGAGCGCCCCGCCCCCACCATCATCGTGCACGGCACCCGCGACGAGGTGATCCCCATCGCGCTCAGCCGCGCCTTCGTGCGCGAGCACGGCGGGAGGCTGATCGAGGTGGACGACGATCACTCGCTGGGGGGTCCGGGCCTCCCCGCGATCCTGGCCGCGGTGCGCGAGCTGGCCGGGCCGCCGTAGCCGGCCCCCGGCGCGCGCCTCAGATCCGCCCCGGCGCCGCCTGGCTGCACTCGTGCGCCTCGCCCGAGGGCTCGAGCTGGATCGTGCTGTGCCCGATCCCGTGATCCCGCTCGAGCTCGTCGCAGATCTTCCGCAGCAGCACCCCCGGATCCACCGCATCGTCGATCACCAGGTGGGCCGTGAGCGCCACCTCGGCGCCGCCCATCGACCACACGTGGAAGTCGTGGATCTCGACCACATGGGTCAGGCTCCCGAGGTAGGCGCGGATCGCCTCGGCGTCCACGTGGGGCGGCACCGCGTCCATGGCCAGGTCGAGCGAGTCGCGGAGCAGGCCCCAGGTGGACCACAGGATCACGGCCGAGATCGCCAGGCTGGTGGCGGGGTCGAGCCAGGCCCAGCCGGTCTGGAGCACGAGCACGCCCGCGATCACCACGCCCAGCGAGACCGCCGCGTCGGCCACCAGGTGCAGGAAGGCGCCGCGCACGTTGACGTCGTGCTTGCTGCCGCGGGCGAACATCACCGCCGAGAGCCCGTTGACCCCCACGCCCACCAACGCCACCACGGCCACCGTGGCCCCGGCCACCTCGGGGGGCGCCCACAGCCGCTCCACCGCCTCCCAGGCCACCGCCCCCACCGTGACCAGCAAGAGCGTGGCGTTGGCCAGCGCCGCGAGCACCGAGGCCTTGCGGTAGCCGTAGGTCCGCCGCGAGGTGGGAGCCTTGCGGGCCACCGCCGCCGCCACCCAGGCCAGCAGCAGGCCGGCCACGTCGCCCAGGTTGTGGGCCGCGTCGGCCACCAACGCCATCGAGCCCGCCAGCATGCCGTAGACGAATTCGGTGATCACGAAGCCTACGTTGAGCACCACCGCCACCACGAACGACCACGAGGACACCTCGGGCGGCTCGTGGTGGTGATGGTGACCATGGCCATGACCGGGGTGGTCGTGACCGGGGCCGTGATCGTGGTCGTGGTGGCCGCTCATCGGCGGGTCGGCTCACGGCAGGCGCAGCAGGATTCCCGTGGCGATGGCGTTCATCGCCACCTCGAAGCCCGAGCTGCAGATCGAGTACTGGTTCTCCGCTCCGCTCACCGAGGCGACCACGTCGCGGATCCGCACCGGCGGCACCGCCCGCCCCGCGCTGCTCTCGCAGCCGGGCCCGATCCCGAAGCTCTCTTGGAACTCGGGATCGGAGAGCGCGTCGGCGTACACGGGGAAGCCGCTCTCGGTCACACCGTCGATCGAGACCACGAACACCCCGGCGCCGGCGAGCTGGGCGGTGTAGCGCACCACCGGGTGCAGCACCGCGTCGTCCACGGCGCCCTCGGTCACCACCTCGCCGTTCTCGTCGAGGTCCTGCGAGTGACACTCGTCGTAGGGATTGCCCGAGCCCGCGCACTCCACCCCGGCGTTCCAGCACACCGCCGAGGTGGGCGCCGGGCCGGTGGGATCGGACCAGAACACCCGGTTGCCGTCGGGCAGGAAGATCGTCTCGTGCTCGGGATTGTGGGAGCAGTCGACCTCGTCGGTGATGATCACCACGGCGAGCAGCGCCCCGTCGCGGTGGAAGCCGTAGCTCGCTTCGGCCTGCGAGTCGAAGCGCTGGATCGACTTGTAGAGCGACTCGAGCGGCTGCTCGAAGCCGCAGCCGTTGATCCCCTGGGGCAGCATGCAGCGCAGCGCGTCGATCACCGCGCCCTCGGGCGCGTTGGTGGTGCCGGTGGAGCTCTGTACGTCGATCCAGGGCGTGTCGAGCCCCAGCGCCTCGATCGCGCACACGTCGAGGCAGGCCTCCTCGGTGGCGTCGATCACCTGCGCGCCCTCGAACACGAAGTCGGACAGGCGACCGAGGCAGCTCGTGGCCACCAGCGCGCCGCCCTCGGGCCCGGTGCCCTGGCACCAGGGGTTGCCGTTGTCGGTGGTGGTCACGCCGATGCGGTAGTCCACCGGGGGCGAGGCCCCGTCGAGCACCCCCACCAGGTTGCCGATCGAGGCGGCGATCTTGCCCTGCTCCTCGCCCATCGAGCCCGAGTTGTCCACCACGAACAGGATGTCCACCTGGCGCACCGTGGGCACGGGACCAGTGGTGGTCTCGGGCTCGATGGTGCTGGTGGTGCTCGAGTCCAGCCCGGTGTCGCCGTGGGTGGCGTCGCTGCCGGTGTCGACGGTCTCGAGCTCGATCTGGGGCCCGCAGCCGACGAGGACCATGGCGAGCGATGCTGCCGCGAGCGTTCCGGGGAGCGAGCGAGACATCGTGCCGCGATCGTAGCGCACTTCGTCGGCGGCGAGCCCGGAATCACCGGAGGCGAGCCACGATGCCGCTCGGCGAGCTCGCCCGTCGGCGCCCCCGTCGATGATGGCGAGCGTCACCCGGGAGCCGCCCCCGAAGGGGCGACTCCCGGATGCTCGCCTCGACTCAGCCGACCTCGGTCACGAAGCCGGCCCCCACGGTGCGCCCACCCTCGCGGATGGCGAAGCGCATGCCGGGCTCGCAGGCCACGGCGCGATCGAGCACGAAGCCGATCTGGGCGCGCTCACCGGGAGCGACGCTGCCGAGCTCCCCCAGGTCGAGGGTGGCCGACACGTCGGTGGCCCCGAAGTGCAGCTGCGGCCGGTAGCCGCTGGCGAACGGCGTGTGCCGCCCGCCCTCGGCCGCGCTCAGGGTGAGCACCTCGGCCCGCCCCCGCAGGTGCGGGTGCAGGCTGTTCGGGGCGCTGACCACCTGGCCGCGCTCGACCTCGCCGCGATCGACCCCGCGCAGCAGCATGCCCACGTTGAGCCCGGCGTCGGCCGAGGGGATGTCCCGGTGGAACGCCTGGATCCCCGTGACCACGACCGACATCGGCCGGCCCTCGCCGCGCCCCACGATCTCCACCGTGGAGCCCACGCTCAGGCGCCCCCGCTCCACGCGGCCGGTGACCACCGTGCCGCGCCCGGGGATCGTGCAGACCCCCTCGATGGGCATGAGGAACGGACCCTCGAGGTCGCGCTCGGGGACGGGGAAGCAGGTGTCCATCCGCTCCACGAGCTCCACGATGGGCCCCTCGTCCTCCCCCTGCAGCGCGCGCAGGGCCGAGCCCCGCACCAGCGGCACGTCCTGGTAGCCGTAGGCGCCCAGCAGGTCGCGCACCTCGAGCTCGACCAGCTCGAGCATCTCCTCGTCGGCGATGTCGACCTTGTTGACGAAGACCACGAGGTGCTCGACCCCCACCTGACGCGCCAGCACCACGTGCTCGCGCGTCTGCGGCTGCGGGCCCTGGCTGCCGTCCACCAGCAGGATCGCCCCGTCCATCTGCGAGGCGCCGGTGATCATGTTCTTGACGTAGTCGGCGTGACCGGGGCAGTCGATGTGGGCGTAGTGGCGGGTGGCCGACTCGTACTCCACGTGGGAGGCCGAGATCGTGATCCCGCGCGCCTTCTCCTCCTTGGCGTTGTCGATCTCGTCGAAGGCCCGGGCCTTCCCGCCGTTGCGCTGCGCCATCACCTTGGTGATGGCCGCGGTCAGCGTGGTCTTGCCGTGGTCGACGTGTCCGATGGTTCCGACGTTGATGTGCTGCTTGCTCATTGTCTCGTTCCTGTCGTCGATGAAGGGAGGGGCAAATGGAGACCTCCGGGCCCCGGCGCCGTGCGACCGCAATGGACGGCCGCACGGCGCCGGGGCCACGCCTTGCACGGGACCCCACCACGTGGACGCACGCCCCACGTCGCGACGGGTCGTCGCGACGCGAGCGGCTCGATGCGCTCGGCCGGTCTCGGCCAGGGGACGGCGGCTCCCGTCACGATGGACGATGGAGCCGGTCCCGAGCGCGGTGGCCCAGGGGTCTCCCGTCGGGCGCCACCGAGGCCGCACGATGGCCTCGGTACGCGAGATCGGGGTTCTTGGTGGTCCTACTCGCCCAACTGGCGAGTTGCGCCCGTGGCCGGGGCTGGATCGACCACGGCCGAATACGCATCCGAGCGACCGCCCTGCGAGCGCAGGCCGTCGCGCAGATCGTCGATCCGTCGCATCGTGGTCATGATGTCTGTCCTATGAGCCATGGCAGCGTCACCGTCAAGGAAAAATTTCGGGCGCAGACGGGTGATCCGCACCATCCCCCGAGCGAGCCCGTGTGATATCGATCGCCCGTGGCTCGAGAGATCATCGTCTCGTATCAGGGCAAGCCCTCGACCTTCGGGTTCGCGAGGGTGAGTCGAAAGCAGCTCTACGCCTCGCGCAAGCGGATCCCCCTCGATCCCACGGGCGAGCCCTGTCGTCGGGCCGAGCTGAGCGACGACGGCTCGATGCTCATCGTGAGCGGCATGACGGCGCAGGGCTACTTCGCCGAGGACGGCCGCTGGGTGGGCACCGACGAGCTGGTGGGCCTCGATCCCGCGGGCAAGCCCCTGCCGGAGCAGCCCTCCACCCTCGGCGCCCCGCAGGACCTGCAAGAGGTGGAGCCCGAGGCGCTGCTCGATCTCACCGCCGACTCGGTCTATGCGCTCGACCCGGGCGAGGTGGACGGCGCGCTCACCAAGGCGCTGCAGGCAGGCAAGCTGTTCCGCTTCCCGTTCAACCTGCGCGCCGACTACAACATGGAGACCGCGATCCTCGTGGGCAACGAGCAGGGGATCTTCGCGGTCATCGGCGACACCATGCAGGTGCCCTGGTGCGAGCTGGAGAAGCCGGCCATGGAGCTCGACGACGAAGAGTCGGACGACGACGAGCTGGACTTCGAGATGTTCTGAGACCGGGAGCGACGACGCCATGCGACAGATCCACATCGCCAACTCGGCCGGTCGCGACGCGACGGTCACCTTCCTCACTCCCCCCACCCCGCCCGCGCCGCGGCCGGGCCTGCGCGACGGCGAGGTCAAGTTCCGCCGCTACCTGGCGAGCACGCCCGAGGGCATGCACGAGGCGCTGCAGCAGGCCCACGGCGAAGACTACGGCCAGGCCCTGATCGACGGCGACCCCGAGGTCGACGTGGAGCGGGTGGGCCGACAGGTGGAGCCCATCGCCCGGGTGTTCCTCACCGCCGCGGGCGAGGTGATGCACGCGGTGCCGGCCATGGTCGAGACGATCACCGACCCCGACGGCACCGAGCGAGAGCGCCGCGAGCCCAAGGACATCCCCTCCAACATCACGGCCGAGGTGCCGCCGGTGATGTGGACGGGCAAGACCATGTCCAAGCGCGACGCGGTGCGCCGCTTCGTGTTCACGCGCACCGTGGCCCTGCGCCACACCGACGGCCTGAGCTTCGACTTCCTCCACGGCATGGCCAAGGAGCTCGCCGAGAAGGGCGAGGTGGTGCTGGTGGGCGCGGGCAAGGGCGGCAAGCAGCCGCTGGTGCTGCGGGAGAACGGCACGCCGTACCGCGGCTTCCTCGAGGGACGAGTGGACGGCGAGCGCTTCACCCTGCTCCTGCACCTGAGCAACATGGAGCTCAAGCGCCCCGCGTAGGGCAGCAAGGATCGAATCCGATGACGAGGTACACGCTTTCCGACGCTCGCCCCGTGGGCAAGGGCTTCCACGCGCCTCCCGGCTCGGTGACCGACGCCGAGCTCGCTACCGCCATCAGCCGCTACAAGCGGGGCGTGGCCAGCCGCTACACCGCGCTCGTGCCCGAGGAGGTGGGCCAGCAGCTCCCGCCCGGGCCGTTCCTGGTCTCGCCGAAGATCGACGGCGAGCAGTGGTGCCTGGTGCTCGATGGCGGCGACGCCTTCTTCGCCAACCCCAACGGCCGCGTGCTCGCGGGCGACCTGCCGGTGCTGGCCGAGGCCAAGAAGCTGGCCGCGCGGGCGGTGGGCACCACGGTGGTGGCGGGCGAGCTGTTCGCGACCCGCGAGCGTGGTCGCTCGCGCCACGGCGACCTCGCGGCCGCGCTGGGGACCGACGCCGACGGCAGCGACCGCGTGTGCTTCCAGGCCTTCGACGTGGTGTGGGGTGGCGACGCCAAGGGGCGGATGCCCATCGCCGCCTACACCGAGCGCCTCGATCTGGTGAAGCGCCTGCTCGACGGTGGCGAGCGGCTGCGGCCGGTGCAGACCCTCGAGGCGCCCGACGCCGCCGGGGTGGACGCGCTCTATGAGGAGCTGGCCGCCGACGGCAAGGCCGAGGGCCTGGTGGTGCGCCCCAAGGCGATGCCCGGGGTCTACAAGGTCAAGCCCAGCATCACCATCGACGCCGCGGTGATCGGCTACACCCAGCGCTCGCACGACGCCAACCAGGTGGGCTCGTTCCTGATGGCGCTCATCCGCGAGGACGGCCAGTTCCAGGTGCTGGGCCACTGCGGCAACCTGGGCTCCGAGGACGCTCGCCGCTCGCTGCTCGAGCGCGTGCGCCCGCTCGAGTGCGCCTCCAACTACAGCGAGGCCAACTCCCGCGGCGCCATGTTCCAGCTCGTGCGACCCGAGCTGGTGATCGAGGTGCGCATCTCCGACGTGCAGGCCGAGAACACCTCGGGCGACGTCGTGCCGCGCATGGTGCTGGCCTTCGAGGACGGCTGGGTCGCCCGCCGGCGTCTGCCCGGGGTGAGCGTGCTGCACCCTCGCCTCGAGCGCCTGCGCGAGGACAAGCGCCCCATCGCCGAGGACGTCCCGCTGCGCCAGGTCCTCGACCGCGTGCTCCTGCCCGACGTGGACAAGGCCGCCACCGTGGCCCAGCTCCCGCCCAGCGAGATCCTGCGGCGCGAGGTCTACACCAAGACCACCAAGGGCAAGACCTCCGTCCGCAAGCTGGTGGTGTGGAAGACCAACAAGGAGGAGGCCGACGCGGCCTATCCCTCCTTCGTGGTGTGCTTCACCGACTACAGCCCCGGTCGCAAGGATCCGCTCAAGCGCACCGTGAGGCTGGCGCCGCGCCTCGAGCTCGCCACGGAGATCGCCGACGGGATGATCGCCAGCGAGATCAAGAAGGGCTGGACCTCGGTCTAACGCGGCCGCGTGGTAGCGGATGCCGAGCTGTTCGCGCTGATGGCGAAGGTCGACGCCGACGAGCCCATCTCGATCTGAGCGCAGCCGCGCGTCGCGTGGCCGGAGCGGTACCGCACGCGATGGCGGCGCAGTGGAGGGCCCCCTCGGGGAGGGACTTCCCCGCGTTCGCGTGCGTGCGATACTGCGGGGGAGCCGGTCCGTGGATCTCCGGGTCGAGGAGCCTTGAACGACGACGCCAAGCGTAGGGCAGCCATGGCCGCCACCATCGCGCCCACCGATGCGGAGCGACTGGGGATGATGGCGACCATCGCCCCCGGCGGCTTCGAGCCCACCATTGCGCCCGGCGCTCTCGCTGCTCCTTCGCCCGCCGGCGCTTCGTCTCCCGCACACGCTTCGTCTCCCGCACGCGGCTTCGAGCCCACCATTGCGCCCGGCGTCCTCGCTGCTCCTTCGCCCGCCAGCGCTTCGTCTCCCGCACGCGGCTTCGAGCCCACCATTGCCCCGGGGGCCCTCGCCGCCTCTTCGAAGCCCGCGGCCCTCGCCTTCGACCCCACCATCGCGCCCGGAGCCCTCGCCGCGCCCGCGGCCGCTCCCAACCCTGCGGCCCTCGCCTTCGACCCCACCATTGCTCCCGGAGCCCTCGCCGCGCCCGCTTCGATCGCGATCGGCGAGGCGCCCACGATCGCTCCGGGAGGGCTCGGCTCTGCCGACACCCTCTACGGTACGTCCCCGCCGGCCGCCTCGCGTGGCCTCGGCCACGACCCCACCCTCATGGGCGGGCTCGCCGAGGCTCCGAGCCCGACCGCGTCGGGCCTCGCCCACGATCCCACCCTCATGGATGCGGCTCCATCCCTCGCCCGCGATCCAGCGGTGATGGGCACCTCGCCGGGCACCATGGGGCACGCGCCCACCTCGATGGAGCTGGCGGGTACCGGAGCGTCGCGGCCTCCGACCACCGAGAGGCCGAGCTCCTCCTCGCGAGCGCTGGTGATCGTCGGAGCCCTCGGCATTCTTCTGCTGGGCGTGATCGTCTACGCGGCCAGCCGTGGCGACGAGCCTGCTGCCCCCGCCGCGACGACGAGCGAGGACGCGAAGGCCCCGATCGAGGACGAGCCCGAGACCGCGCCTGCGGCTCCCGTCGCCCCGCCGACCCCCAAGGCCGCCGACGATCGGAAGGACAAGGCTGGCAAGGGCGGTCGACGTGGGGGTCCGATTCGTCGCATCCGCAACGGCATCGGCTTCTAGAGGTGACGGACCCGACGAGCCCGTGGCCGCCCGGCCCCCGCCCCACGAAGGAGCAGCTGCGGCGGCTCGTCGACGCACTGGCCGAGCCGGTGGGGCCGTGGGTGCTCGCGGGCTACGGAGGGGAGCTCGCCCGCCTCCGCCACCAGATCGTCGAGGCGGCCCCCAGCGTGGTCCGCGGCGTGCTGGACGCACAGGAGCGCATCGAGGCAATGCTCGAGCGGTGGGCCGCCGACGTCGATCCGAGCCACGTCCTCGACCTGCTGCTCGAGATCGCGATGACCAGACCAAACGGCCCCCACGCGGCCGAGTCGCCGTCGAGGCCCGACGACTGGGAGCAGGCGCTGGGCGACCTCCTCGTCGCGGTGGGGCGCCGTGACGCGGAGCACGGTGCTCGACGACTGCGACCGCTGGTCGCCCACCCCAGCGTGGGTCGCTTGGTCGACGAGGTGCTCGAGCTGCTCGACGAGCGCAGCGGCGACGGCTCGCGCTGAGCCGCGGCTCCCCGTGCTATCGTCCGTCCCGGGCATGGAGGCACCCGGGCGAGACGAGCGACTGCTTCGCTACCTCGAAGGTGCCCTCACTGCCGACGAGCGCTTCGCGGTCGAGGCCGAGATCGACGACTCGCCCACCGCCCGCCAGCTCCTGACCGAGCTGCAGCGGATCTACGGCGACGCTCCCGACGAGGACGAGCCCGAGCTCCCGCCCGACGACGACGCGCCCACGGGCGGCGAGCCGACCGAGGGGGACCCGGTCCCCGTCGAGCCCTCGGCCGAGCTGGTCCCCGGCACCACCATCGGTCGCTATCGCATCGAGTCCCTGCTGGGCACGGGTGCGATGGGGATGGTGTACCAGGCCCGCGACCCGGCGCTCGACCGCGAGGTGGCGCTCAAGCTGATCCACCCGCGCGTGGGCGACGATCGCTCGGCCGAGCGTCTGCTGCGGGAGGCCCGGGCCCTCGCCCAGCTCTCCCACCCCAACGTGGTCGAGGCGTACGACGCGAGCACCCACGAGGGCGCGGTGTACCTGGCGATGGAGCTGGTGCGGGGCTCGACCCTCAAGCAGTGGCTGCAGCAGGAGCCCCGTGACTGGCGACAGGTGGTGCGGGTGTTCGTGGCCGCGGGGCGAGGCCTGGCCGCGGCCCATGCCGCGGGCCTGGTGCACCGCGACTTCAAGCCCACCAACGTGCTGGTGCGCGAGGACGGGCAGGTGCTGGTCACCGACTTCGGCCTCGCCCGCGGGCTGGTCGACGTGGCGGAGTCCGCCGGCTCCTCCGGCGATCCGCCGGGAGGTCACGAGCTCGACACCCTCACCGAGACCGGGGCCATCATGGGCACCCCGGCCTATATGTCGCCCGAGCAGATCACGGGCCGGCCGGTGGGGCCCGCCGCCGATCAGTTCAGCTTCTGCGTGGCGCTGTTCGAGGCGCTGTTCGGCCGGCGCCCGTTCTCGGGGGCGAGCTTCATCGAGCTGAGCGAGCGGATCACCTTCGCCGAGGTGCTGCCGCCGATGGAGATCCGCGATCTGCCGCGCCCCCTGTGGCACGCGATCGCCAAGGGCCTGGCCAAGGCACCCCGCGATCGCTGGCCCTCGATGGAGGCGCTGGTCGATGAGCTCCGCGGCTGCCTGCGCACCCGTCGTCGGTGGCCCTGGGTGGTGGGCGCGGGCGTGGTGGTGGCAGGCGCGGTGGTCCTGGGCCTCTCCCTGCGACCGCCGGCCCGCACCTGTCCCTCCGATGCCGAGCTGCGGGCCCAGCTGTGGGGCGAGGAGCGCGAGGCCGCGCTGCAGGCCGCCTTCGCGGCCGCGCCCGGCGGGGCCGCCCAGCGCTGGGCCATGGCCCGCCCGCGGCTGCAGAGCCTGATCGACGGCTGGGTCTCCGCCCGCGGTCACGTGTGTCGCGATGGCGTGGACGAGGCCTCGCTCGACGCCCGGCTGAGCTGCCTGGAGCGCTGGGCCCGGCGCACCGACACGCTGCTCGATGCGCTGGCCGAGGGCGGCGAGGCGCTGGCCGACCACGCGACCACGGCGATCGCCGAGCTGCCGTCGGCCGAGTCCTGCCTCGACGAGCAGACCGACGCCGAGCCCTGGCCCGAGACCGAGCCCGAGCGCCAGCGGGTGGCCGAGCTACGGCTGGCCCTGCAAGAGGTCACCGCGCTGGGCGACGGCGGTCGTCCGCACGAGGCGACCGAGCGGGCCCGCGCCGTGCTCGAGCAGGCGCGAACGCTGGGCTGGGGCCCGCTGGAGGCCGAGGCCCAGCAGGCGCTGGGGCGCGCGCTCGAGGGCGCCGGGGTCCCCGACGAGGCCCGCGTGGCCTACGAGGGGGCGTACTGGCTCGCGCAGGCCTTCGGGCACGACCGGGTGATGGCCGAGTCCTCCACCTTCTTGGTGGGGCTGCTCGCCGACGACCTGTCGCGGGTGGACGAGGCGCAGACCTGGCTGCGGCACGCCCGAGCCGCGGTCGATCGCCTGGGTCCGCGGGGCACCGACGTGGCCGCGGCCCTGGCCAACCACGAGGGCATGCTGGCGCTGCGGCGCAACGACGTGAAGACCGCCCTCGAGCGCTTCGGGGCCGCGCTGACCCTGGTGGAGGAGCGCCTCGATCGCAACAGCCGCAGCTACGCCGCGCTCCAGGAGAACCTCGCGATGGCCCTGATGATGGACGGGCGTCACGAGGAGGCGCTGCGGCGGCTGCTCGAGCTGCTCGAGGAGCGCGAGGCCCTGCTGGGCCCCGACCATCCCAACCTCGGGGGGCTGCTGGCGAAGATCGGGGGACTCTACTACTACCTCGACAAGCCCAAGGAGGCGATCGAGCACCACCGGCGGGCGCTGGTGATCCGCGAGGGCTCGCTGGGCCCCGACCACTGGCGGGTGGGCACCACCCGGCACAACCTGGGGCTGGCGCTGGTGATGGACGGGCGCCTGCAGGAGGGGGCCGAGCAGCAGGAGCTGGCGGTGGCCATCACCCGCGCCGCGCAGGGGCGCGAGCACGACAACGTGCTGCGGCTGACCTTCTCGCTCGCCGACACCGAGCTGGCGCTGGGGGACCTGGAGCGGGTGGACGAGCTGCTCGACGAGCTCCAGGGCACGCTGCGAGGGCTGCCCGATCCGCGCGCGGAGCTGTGGGTGCGGCTGCACGGGCTGCGGATGCAGGTGCTGGCGAAGAACGGCGACGAGGCGCGAGCGCGCGAGGAGCTGGCCGGAGCGCACGAGGCCGCGGGGGAGTCCGAGGAGGCCAAGGAAGAGCTCGCCCGCGTGGAGAAGACGGCGACCGAGCTGGGGCTGACCGACTCCGACGTGGATCGCTGAGCGAGTCGCCCAGCGGCGCTCCACCGCGCCATGGCCCGAAGGGGCGACGCCGATCGTCGCGGGCACCGAAGACCTCGTGAGCCGAGGGGCTCGACGCGAGGCTCTCCCCGGCAAGATCGAGGGTGGATGCAGTCCTTGCGTTCGCTCGGGTCGGCCCTGGTGATCCGTTCGCCCCGCGGAGCACCGCCGCGTTCTATGTTGGCGCGGCGCCCCTAGCCCCTCCAGAACCGATGCACCCGAGATCCAGCCTACCTTCCCCGCGCATGGAGCTCGCCCTCGTGGCGGGCATGCTCGCCCTCTCGGCCTGCCATGACGACGTCACTCCGTCCGACACCGATGCCGACACCGACACCGATACCGACGGCACCGGCACGAGCCTCGACGACACCGGCATGGACACGACCGGTGGCCCCGAGACCGATCTCCCGCCCGAGGGCATGTTCGAGATCCTCTCGGTCGAGGCCACGCCGGCGACCGTGGCCGAGGGCGAGCTCGGCGAGGTCACCCTGCGAGTGACCTACTCCCTGCCCCCCGACGAGCAGACCTGGCGGCAGAATCGAGGCCCCCGCACGCCGGGCCCGAGCCCCAGCGGCGGCGGCCCCGGAGACACCGTCCACACCTCGACCATCGATCTGTCGTCGTTCCACATCGCGGCCGACACCGAGCTCGAGTTCGAGATCGAGGCCACGCTCGACGGGGTGACCGACGTCGAGACGGTGGTGGTCGGCGCGCTGGCGAGCGACCTCGAGCCCGCGCTCGGCGAGGGCGTGCAGATCGGCGGGGCATCGACCTCCACCGCCCTGCTCGACGTGGGCGGCGAGCCCTGGGCGCTCTACAACATCGGCAACCAGCTCCTGGCCACGCCGGTGGCGCTGTCGCAGGACCCGCAGGGGCTGCACCTCAGCAGCTACATCCGCGACATCGAGCTGGTCCCGGTGCTCGGCTACACCTACGCCCTGGTGGCCCTGGGCACCGGCGGCATCGCGGTGGTCGACGTGACCGACCCCAACGCCATGGTGGTCGTCAGCGACGGGGTCCGGGTCAACTTCTACGAGCCCACGGTCATCTTCGCCGAGGGCGGCGGGTCCATCCTCACCGAGGAGCTGTCGGGCTCCAGCGGCGACATCACCTCGCTGGCCACCGACGGCGTGACCCTGTGGATCGGCAACGCCGACTACGGCATCCACCGCACCGCCCTGGACAACCTCGTCGCGGGTCCCGTGCTCGAGGCGGACGGCACCCTGCTCGTGGAGAGCGAGGCCTACCTCCTCCAGTACGCCGGGGAGCACCCCTGGGGCGGCCCCTCCGACCTCCAGCTCGTGGACGGGCGGCTGTTCGTGGCGATGGGCCAGCTGGGGCTCGGCATCTACGACCCCACCACCCTGGAGAGGGTGGGCTACTACAACCTCTACACCGACGTCGGGATGAGCGAGGACTGGTTCGTCGGCATGGACGTCGCCACCCAGGTGCACGACGACGGCACGGGGCCCTTCCTCGATCCCGACACCGGGATGCCGGACTACCGCCAGGCCAGCTTCGAGATCGTCGAGGTGTGGAAGAACGAGGTCGAGGCCCCCACGCCCTGGGCCGAGCTCGATCGCTACGGCAAGTTCTACTACGACGCGCGCAAGGTGGCCGTGGCCGAGCAGGGCGGGCGCACGATCGCCTACATCGCCTACGCCCTCGGCGGCCTGGTCGCGGTCGACGTCACCGGCCACCAGGGCGCCGACGCGGGGGCCAACTTCCTGCACGGCACCTACCTCGGCTATGCGCCGGCCATCCCCGCGCACGGCCCCGAGGAGCCCAGCGGCTCCCAGTCCCGCAGCCTCTACCCCTACTACGGGGCGGGCATGCTCAAGGAGTCGGGCGTGGTCGACGTGGCGGTGGACGGCACCGACGTCTACTACACCGATCACTTCGCCGGGCTGGTCGTGCTCGCGGGCGGCCACCAGCCCGAGACCCAGTGGCGCGGCGCCGGTGCGCCCTTCGACAACGACGATCCCAGCCTGGGCGACGGGGTGCTGGGTGACCACTGGCCCGACTGGGAGTTCGTCACCTCGTACGACATGTCCCTGTTCGATCCTGACGACCACGACTCCCTGCCGATCTGGATGCAGAGTGCCCCCACCATGCTCGTGACCGGAGAGGTGAGCGGGCACGGCAACCGCCTGGTCCTCACCCCCGGCCTCGCGACCGCGCTGCCGGGCAACGTGGACGTGGTGCAGTGTGCGGGGGCGGGTGGCCTCGACTTCATCGACATCCACGACTTCTCGGCGCTGGCGATGGAGGATCGCTTCGAGCTGCTCACCCACTTCCCCACCACCGACGAGATCGGGGCCGCGCCCGACGGCTCGCCGACCGAGGAGATCTCGATCGGCCACACCCAGGGCATCGCGGCCACCGACGGCTACCTCTACGTGGGCGACGGCCCCCACGGGGTCTCGGCGTGGGCGCTGCGGGACGAGGAGGGCAATCAGGTGGACGACATCCGCCTGGTCGCCAACTCGATCCAGCTCGAGGATCCCGTGGAGGTCGACGGCCAGACCATCTACCCGCCGCACCACGCCTGGGGCACGGTCTACGACCCGCAGCGCCAGGTGGTGTGGTCGATGAGCCAGAGCCTCGGCATGCGGCGCGTGGACGTCTCCGCGGTGGAGGCGGGCGGGGGCGCCCCCGGGGCCCCGCTGCTGCTGCGCCTGGGCGCGAAGGACCTGTTCGAGCACAACGGCATCTTCGGCGTGTCCGAGGTGGTCTCGGGGCAGGACCACGCCTACGACGTGGAGATGCTGGGCGACCTGGCCTTCGTCGCCGACGGCAGCAACGGCCTGACCGTCTACGACGTGACCCAGGATCCGACCGACGTGGACGGTGGCTATGTGGTCGCGAACATCGGCGGCGAGAAGCAGCAGAAGCCGCCGCTGGGCCGCACCGTGGCCATCGACCTGTGGAGCCCGCCCAGCGACGAGAGCGCCCGCTATGCCTTCATGGCCGCGGGCCAGCGGGGCGTGGCCGTGCTCGACGTGAGCGACCTGGAGGACCTCCGCTTCATCAAGGTCTTCGAGCCCATCAAGATCGAGGACGACAACGTGATCCATGCCGACAGCCGAGCGGTCGACGTCCACGTGGTCGGGGACCACGTGGTGTACAGCTACTCGGGCTTCGGGGTGCTGGTGTACACCATCGAGTCGCTGATCGAGCCGGTGCCGGAGGGGGTCGATCCCACCGAGATCTGGCACTCGGGCAACATGGGCGGCACGGCCTTCGACTACCGCCCCGAGACGGTCAGCGAGTTCCGCCTGCACGAGCAGCCGGGCTTCGAGGAGACCGACGCCGAGGCGCTGTACATGGAGCACAGCGAGGTCGACGGACGGCTGGTGTTCTACATCGCCTACGGTCACGCCGGCGTGGCGCGGCTCGACCTCAGCGACCCCACCACGCCCGTGCTGCTGGAGGTGGCAGACACGGTCGGCGAGGCCATCTCGGTGGCCGTGAGCAACGGTCGGCTGTTCGTCGCCGACCACGAGGGTGGCATCGCGCCCTTCCGGTAGCGCTCGCGCCGACCGCCGCCCCCGAGAGGACGGTCGCTCTGCCGCGACCGTCCTCTCTTCGTTTCGGCCCCGAGCTCCACGACGAGAGCGCTCTTGCCCTGATTAAGGCCCGATTAAGGGGCCTCCCCCGTCGCAGCGCCGTAGGTTCCAGCATGCCGGAGGGACGCAGTGACGAACCCGCCGGCTCGACGAAGGAGCCCCCAATGACCCATCGATTGCTCGCCATGCTCACCTCCCTCGCGCTGATGCCCGCCTGTCTGTTCGATCCCGACATTGCGGGGGACGACCTCGCAGACAGCTCCGGGGACGACGGGGAGGACCAGTCCGGCGAGGGCAACCCCGGTGAGCCCAACGCATGCCTGGAGGTGGAGCAGCCCTGCTCGGTCGGGCCCGACTGCTGCAACTACGATCCAGACTTTCCCCCCGGCAGCACCCAGTGCGTCCAGGTCGACCAAGTCGCTGCGTGCACCACGATCTGCCTCGAGCCCGACGACTGTGCGAGCGGCTGCTGTGCCGCCCTCGAGGGAATCCAGGAGTATGGTGCCTGTGTGGACGCCTCGGTCTGCAACGGGGGGTGACCCACACCTCGGGATCCGGCGCGGTCACGAGGACCGAGATCCGCTGGTAGCATCGGCCCATGGGCGCACTGCCACCGCGACCGCGCGAGCCGGACGAGGACGACTACCCCTGGCTGACGATCCTCCTCGACGCGCTGCACATCCTCGACGAGGGGCTGGACCGGGAGGTGTCCGCGGAGGAGCAACGACGTGGCACCCGCGTGGGGTGTCACGCCGGCTGCACCGCCTGCTGCCAGAGCGACCTGCGACTGCGCCCGATCGAGGTCGAGGGCATCGCCTGGTATGCGTCGACTCGCCTCGACGATCAGACCTGGGCCCGGCTCCAGACCCGGCTCGCGGCGCCCGACGATGGGGTCTGTCCGTTCCTGCTCGACGGTCTGTGCTCGATCCGACCGCTGCGCCCGATGACCTGCCGCAAGTTCTTCGTGTTCGGTGAGCCCTGCAAGCCGGGTGAGCGGCTGTTCGCGCTCCGCCAGGGCGACATCTTCGAGCAGAGCGAGGGGCTGTCCGAGCAGGTCGCGATGCGGCTGCTCGACGACGCGAGCTTCGGGCTACGCGGGGAGCACGAGAAGCAGGCCGCATACCACGGGGGCGCGATGGTCCTGGGCAAGGTCCGCCTGCTGCAGATCGACTGGGTAGCGACGATCGGCGCCCTGCGAGACGAAGGCCGACCCGAGGAGGACGCGGGCGAGCGGGCCGAGCCGAGCGAGCCGGAATCGTGAGTCGAGCCGGGCGTGGCCGCGGCGGTCGCTCGAGCCCTGCTCATCGGGCGCGAGCCGCCGACGAGCCCCGGGCGACCACCACCGCGATGGCCCACAGCACCGCCGCCCACACCAGGATGTAGACCACGGCGCCGGTCCCCGCGAAGTCGAAGGGCACGATCAGCACGAACTGGCTGGCGACGAGGCTGGCGTGCATGAGGATCACGACCAGCAGGCTCTTGGTGCGGTCGTGCACCCACACCAGCAGCACGCGGAAGGCGGGCAGCCAGGTGAGCAGGCGCGCGAGCAGCAGGCCGAACGCGAGCGGCCGGGTGAAGGTGTCGCCCTCCCAGAACGGAGGGAAGTGCCAGGCGCCCCAGACCACGCCCAGGACGAGGCCCGTGACGAGCACCGAGTGACGCTCGCGGAGCCGCGGCGCCGCGAAGCCCGTCCACCCGGTCTCCTCGCACAGGGCCACGGCGAGCCCGGCCCCCACGCCGGAGAGCAGGCGGGTGCCGAGCCCTTCCGCCACGAAGACGCTCGGGATCAGCTCGGGGACCGCCGAGAGCCCGAGCAGCACCACCACGAGGGTGAGCGGGGCCGTGAGCAGGGCGATCGCATACCAGTGCGGCGCCACCCGCCACGCGAGCAGGCGTCGTCGATAGTCGGACAGGCCCGCCCTGCCGTCGGCGAGGCCGAGCATCACCAGGCCCGCGATGCTCGGGCCCAGCAGCAGCGCGACGTAGAGGAACGCGCCCCGGGTGGCGAGCTGCTCGGCCGAGATCGGACCGAGACCGAACGCGGCCACGATGGCGCCCCACGAGATCGCGAAGGTCAGGACGAGGTAGATCGCCACCCCGTGTCGTCGGATGCGAGCTCGAAGCCCGCCCTCCGATGCTTCCGTCGATCCCACGCCGCTCACGGTCGATCTCATAGCCGAGGATCGACGCCGGCCCGCCGCAATCCCTGCGCGAGACGGACGATCTCGGCGTGGGCTTGCCCGTTCGCGGCTCGATTCCTATCGTCTCCGGGTGCGGGGGACGGGGCTCACCTTGGTCATGGCGCTGGCCGGAACGGCGAGCTGCACCGACGACGACTCGAGCGCGAGCTCGACCGACCCGGCCACGAGCTCGAGCTCGGCCGGGGGCACGACCGCGGCCGATGGCTCGTCGTCGACCGCCGCCGACGCGACCGACTCGACCGGAGCCCCCGACGATCCCTTCGACGGCGAGCCCCTTGAGGTCGCTCCCGACGGCGCCTGGCACTGGTTCGACATCGAGGGCATGGCCTGCGCCGACGCTCGGCCCAGCGGAATCGCGGTGCGCTCGGTGGAGGGCTCCGAGGGCCTGGTGATCTACTTCAAGGGCGGCGGCGCCTGCTTCAACGCCTCGAGCTGTGCCCTGAGCGCGCCTCTGATGATCACCGGTCCCGAGGCCACCGAGTCCAACCCCGACGGCGTGCTCGACTTCGAGGATCCTCAGAACCCGCTGCTCGACTACGACGTGGTCTACCTGCCGTACTGCACCGGAGACGTGCACGGCGGCGCGGCCCCGGGCACCACGGTGGAGGGCGTGGCCGAGCCCTGGGACTTCGTGGGCAACGACAACCTGCTCAGCGCCCTCGATCGCGTGGTGCCCACCTTCCCCGACGCCTCGCGGGTGGTGGTGCTGGGCACCAGCGCCGGCGGCATCGGGGCCCTGGTGGGCTTCCCCAGCATCGCCCGGGGCTGGCCCGAGGCCGAGACCTTCCTGCTCGACGACTCGGGCATGATCTTCCGCGACCAGTACCTCGCCCCCTGCCTGCAGCAGCTGATGCGCACGACCTGGGGCCTGGACCAGGTGCTGCCCGAGTGCGAGGGCTGCGTGACGGCCGACGGCGGGGGCCTGGCCCAGTACCTCGTCTACCTCGCCGACACCTACCCGAGCACGCACTTCGGCCTGGTGGGCTCCAGCCGCGATCGCACCATGCGGATCTTCTACGGCTATGGCAACGACGAGTGCGCTCCCACGACCGGGCTGCCCGATCTGGGCGAGCAGGTGCTGAGCGAGGCGCTGGCCGACCTGCGTGCCGAGGTGCTGGCCGGCCGCTTCGCGACCTACGTGGTCGACAGCGACGTGCACGTGTGGACCACGACCCCGGACTTCTACACGGTGGAGTCCGGGGGCGTGGCGCTGCGTCAGTGGTGGGACGACTTCATGGCCGGCGAGGCCGTGGACGTCGGGCCGTAGCGAGCCCGCGCCGATCTCGGGGCGATGAGAATCGTCGGCGAGCGCCAATGTGCGCCGTCGCGACCGACCACTCTTCTTCTCCCCGCTCGTAGTGTGCGGCAACGAGGGGCCTTGCGGCAAGGGCCCGGCGTCGACGCCCGCATGAACGAATTCGACGCACGCGTGAGCGCTCTCGAAGCGAAGGAGCCCTCGGACGGCTGAGCGCAGAAGCGGCGGGATCCACTGGATCAGCGCAGGCCGTGGCGATCGAGCAGCCGGTAGAGCGTGGAGCGAGCCACCCCCAGCCGTCGTGCCGCCTCGCTGAGGTTGCCGCCGGCCTCCGCGATCGCGCGACGGACTACCGCAGCGTCGGCCTCGGCTCGTGACACCGGCGTGGACGCGGGCACGGCCACCGTCGGAGCCATCGGCTCGCCGAGCGTGACCAGCCCGGGATCCATGTAGTCCGGCGGAAGGTGCGATGGCTCGATCCGCTCCCCGGCCAGCACCGTGGCGTGCTCCAGCGTCGACCGTAGCTCGCGGATGTTCCCCGGCCATGGGTGCCGCAGGATCCACGCCCGCACCTCCTCGGAGAGCCGCGGTGCGGATCGCCTCTGCTCGGCGGCCAGCTCGGCCACCAGCGCCACGGCCAGCGCCAGCCGATCGCTGCGCTCGCGCAGCGCGGGCAGGCTCAGCGTGGCGCCCCGGATCCGATAGTACAGGTCCTGCCGAAAGGCCCCGTGCCGCACCAGCGCCCCGAGGTCGCGACAGGTGGCACACACCAGCCGCACGTCGGTGCAGCGCACCTTGGCCTCGCCCACCCGCGAGTACGAGCCGTCCTCGAGCACCCGCAGCAGCATCGCCTGCAGCGAGGGCGGCATCTCGGCCACCTCGTCGAGGAACAGGGTGCCGCCGTCGGCGTGGGCCAGCAACCCCGCGGAGCCCTGGCGCAGCGCGCCGGTGAAGGCCCCGCCCACGTAGCCGAACAGCTCGCTGGCGATGAGCTCGGGCGCCAGCGCGCCGCAGTTGACCGCCACCAGCGGCTGGTCGCTGCGCGAGCTCTCGGCGTGGATCGCCCGCGCCAGCAATTCCTTGCCGGTGCCGGTCTCGGCCAGCAGCAGCACGGGCACGTCGGTGCGAGCAAAGCGAGCGGCGTGGTCGAGCACGGTCTCGAAGCGGGGATCGTCGCCGAGCAGCCGCGCGAACGCCTTCGATCGGGCGGGCCGCGAGCGCGAGCCTCCCAGCGCCCCGGCGCTCCGCTCCAGCCGCACCAGATGGCCCAGCGCCTCCACCCCGCCGATGGGCTCCACCACCACCCGGTAGTCGCGATCGCCCAGGCGCACCGCGGGCACGGGCTCGCCCCGCGCCGCCGCCTCGAGCGTGGCGCGATCGAAGCTCGCCCGCCCGGGGCCGCCCAGCAGGGTGCGCGCCGCGTCGTTGCGCTGCTGCACCTGCCCCGAGGCCGAGACGAGGAAGGCCGGGCTCGCGTGCTGCCACAGGGCTCGCATCACCGGCTCGAGCCCGGCCCGCGTCCACTGGTGCTGACGCAGCAGCTGCTCCATGCCGTCCACCGCGGTCGCCACCGCGAGCCGCACCCGCTCGTCGGCCTGCGACAGCGTGGAGGTCACGTCGAGCAGAGCGGCGATCTCCCCCCCGGCATCGAGGATGGGATGGCCGTAGCACACGAGCTGATGGTTGGTGCGCTCGAAGTGGGCGCAGCCCACCACCGCCACCGGCCGTCGCTCGAGCAGCGCGGTGCCGATGGCGTTGGTCCCCCGCACCGACTCGCCCCAGTGGGCGCCCTCCATCAGGCGCACGCGCTCGGCCTGCTCGCGAAAGGCCCCGCCCCCCGCCGACCACAGCACCACGCCATCGGGATCGGCGAGCAGGCTCACGAAGTCGTGCTCGGCCAGGCGGGCCGCCATGCGCTCGAACAGCGGCTGTACCAGGCCCCAGGTCTCGGCGCTCTGCTCCCGCCGCTGGCACAGTCGGGCGAAGGGCTCGATCTGCTCCACCTGCACCGGACCCTGGGGATCGACGTTGAAGCGCCGCGAGCGGGTCCACACCGAGGCGAGCGGGCTGGCGTCGCTCGACAAGCGACCCTCGAGGAACTGCTCCCACCGCTGCGGCGAGCGTTCCTCGAGCACCAGCGAGTCCACCGAGCCCATCACCCGCCAGGATATCCGATGACACCGGATCGACACTCGTAGCGATTCGCTACAGGTGTCCGAGCATCGTCCGATCCTCGGACGGTCGATCGGCTCGCAACGAGACGCCCGCGAGGTGAAGGCTCTTCACAAACCCCCATGAACACAGGAAAATCGGCTCGGGTACGCACCTTGCTGTCACAGGGCCCGGAGGCACCGCCCGATGACGTACGCATTCCCCAACTCCGAAGGATCCCACACGAAGTTCCGCTCTCGCTACGACAACTACATCGGCGGCGAGTGGGTCGCGCCACGAGCGGGCGAGTACTTCGAGAACCCCTCGCCGGTGACCGGTCGGTCGTTCTGCGAGGTGGCCCGCAGCAAGGCCGACGACGTCGAGGCGGCGCTCGACGCGGCCCATCGCGCCAAGGCGAGCTGGGGTCGCACCAGCGTGGCCGAGCGCGCCGCGGTGCTCAACAAGATCGCCGACCGCATGGAGGCCAACCTCGAGATGCTCGCGGTGGCCGAGACCTGGGACAACGGCAAGCCGGTGCGCGAGACCCTGGCCGCCGACCTGCCCCTGGCCATCGATCACTTCCGCTACTTCGCCGGCTGCATCCGCGCCCAGGAGGGCTCGCTGGCCGAGCTCGACGACAACACGGTGGCCTACCACTTCCACGAGCCGCTGGGCGTGGTCGGGCAGATCATCCCGTGGAACTTCCCGCTGCTGATGGCGGCGTGGAAGCTGGCCCCCGCGCTCGCGGCCGGCAACGCGGTGGTGCTCAAGCCGGCCGAGCAGACCCCGGCCACCATCATGATGCTGATGGACCTGGTGGGCGACCTCATCCCGCCCGGCGTGCTCAACGTGGTCAACGGCTTCGGGGTGGAGGCGGGCAAGCCCCTGGCCCAGAACCGACGCGTCGCCAAGGTGGCGTTCACCGGCGAGACCACCACGGGGCGGCTCATCATGCAGTACGCGTCGGAGAACCTGATCCCGGTGACCCTGGAGCTGGGCGGCAAGTCGCCCAACCTCTTCTTCGCCGACGTGCTCGACCAGGACGACGACTTCGCCCAGAAGGCGCTCGAGGGCTTCTGCATGTTCGCGCTCAACCAGGGCGAGGTGTGCACCTGCCCGTCGCGCGCGCTGGTCGACACGAGGATCCGCGGCCAGTTCCTCGAGCGGGCGATCGAGCGCGCTCGCCAGTTCGTGCCCGGCAACCCCCTCGATCCCGCCACCACCGTGGGGGCGCAGGCCTCCAACGACCAGCTCGAGAAGATCCTCAGCTACCTCGACATCGGCCGCCAGGAGGGCGCCGAGGTGCTGCTGGGCGGGGCGCGGGCGGAGCTGTCGGGCGACTTCTCGGGCGGCTACTACGTGCAGCCCACCGTGTTCCTGGGCCGCAACGACATGCGCGTGTTCCAGGAGGAGATCTTCGGACCCGTGGTCTCGGTGACCACCTTCGACGGCTTCGACCAGGCGATCTCGATCGCCAACGACACGCTCTACGGCCTGGGCGCGGGGGTGTGGACCCGCAACGTGCACACGGCCTACCGGGCCGGCCGCGCCATCGAGGCGGGGCGAGTGTGGACCAACTGCTACCACCTGTACCCGGCGCACGCGGCCTTCGGCGGCTACAAGCAGTCGGGCATCGGTCGCGAGACGCACCGCATGATGCTCGACCACTACCAGCAGACCAAGAACCTGCTGGTGAGCTACGACCCCAAGCCCATGGGGTTCTTCTAGGTGGCCGAGGAGGTCGAGCGGGTGGTGGCCACCGAGGCCGCCCGGGCGCTCGTCCGCGAGCTGCGGGCCGAGCACGGCCCGCTGATGTTCCACCAGAGCGGGGGCTGCTGCGACGGCAGCGCGCCCATGTGCTACCCGGCGGGCGAGCTGCGGGTGGGAGCCAGCGACGTGCTCCTCGGGGAGATCGAGGGCTGCCCGGTGTACATCGGCGGGCAGCAGTACGAGCGCTGGCGTCACACCCAGCTCATCCTCGACGTGGTGCCGGGACGCGGCGCCGGCTTCTCGCTCGAGGCCCCGCACGGGGTGCGCTTCCTGACCCGCTCGCGGGTGTTCGGCGAGCAGGAGCTGTGCCGGCTCGACCAACGCGGGACCGGCGAGCCCCCCGACGAGATCCCCTAGGGGACGAGCGAGGACCGGCCGGCGGGCGGGAGCGTGGGGGCACCTCCGTCCGCCGGTCGGGACTCGCGTTCATCCGGCTCGGCACGTTCAGCCCCGGGCGACGCGCGGGGAGGTCTCGCAGCGGATCCCCAGGGTCGCCGCGAGCTCGAGCGCCTCGGGCTCGAAGCCGCCGCGGGCGATCACCCAGCGTCGCTCCGTCGCCGCGGGGCCGGCCGCGAGGGGCTGCAGGCGCTCGGCCGAGACCGGTGCCGGGGCACCGTCGAGCAGCACGAGCACCGCGGTGCGGGTGCGTCGGTCCTCCCACCAGGCGCCGCACAGGGCGAAGACCCCGGCGACGACCAGGGCCCACCCCAGCGCCACGACGGTCGGGCCCACCTCGAGGCGAGCCAGGCGATCGCCGAGCTCGAGCAGCAGCCACGATGCCACGAGCGCCACGAGCCCCGCGAAGGCGATGGCTCCGGTGCGCGAGGAGGCCACCAGGTGGCCGCGGACACGGGCGAAGCCGTCGTCGTCGACGGGGATGTGCTCACCGGGGAGCACCCGGGTGTGGAGCTGCTCGTGGTCTCGCAGCCACTCGATGCAGGTGTCGTGGAAGCGCCCGGTCGCGGTGCGCGACGACGGGGACGGGCTCGGGGGAGCGTGGAGGACTTGGGTCGCCATGGTGATCCTCGGCGATCGGTTGGAGCCCGCGCAGGCTCGCGGAGGAGCACGGATCCCGAGCCGAAGCGGGAGCACGAGCGACCACCGACGGCGGCGCGAGCGACCGAGGCAGCTTGCCTCACTCCGACGCGATGCGAGTGAGACGAGCTGCGACGGGGTCGAGGTGATCGAGCGGGCAACCCGAGATCGATCGAGGGCTCGGCTCGCGGCACGCCGCATGCATCGGTCGCCCGCCATGGTCACCTCTGCGCTCGACCCCACCGCCGTCTCGTCGATCCCCCACCCCCTGGGCAACGTGCTGCTGGCCGAGGACGACCCCGCGCTGCGCGACCTCCTCTCCAGCTACCTGCGTCGCCGGGGATACCGGGTGTTCTGCGTGAGCGACGGTCGCACCCTGCTGCGCCGAGTGGAGGAGTCGGCGCCCCGGGGCACGATGACTCCCGTCGACGTGATCGTCAGTGACGTCTACATGCCCGAGCTCGACGGCCTGTGGGGCCTGGAGTGAGATCGGCCCGAGCTCCCCTCGTCGCTCACAGGTCGGCGTCGGCCGCCAGCTCGGCGGCCTCGAAGCCGCACATCGTGCCCGAGTAGTCGCGGGCCCCGAGGTCGAGGTCGATGTCGTCGCCGTCGCTGGTGAAGGCGGCGCCCATGTCGACCTCGCAGCTGCCCTTCGCCGCGCCCGACAGCTCCACCAGGCCCTGGTAGCTCCAGTGGTAGTCGTAGCGCACCGAGTCCACCGTGCTGTCGACGTCGAGCTGCTGCTCGTAGCTGAGATCGCCGTCCATCACCACGCCCTCCACGTCGCAGCCCTCGAAGGACACCGTCAGCGTGAACTCGGCGTTGGTGCCCCCCCAGGCCTGGTCGGCGTCGTCGAGGTCGCCGGTCTGGGTGTCGATGCGGCTGCGGCCCTCGATGGCCATGGAGCCGCCGCCGGGGCAGGCCACGCTCAGGTCGATGTCGACCTCGTGGCTCAGGTCCACGTCGCCCGCGTCGCTGGTGTCGGGCAGGCCGGGCACGTCGGGCACCTCGCCGTCGCGGAACTGTCCTCCGCCCAGGTTGAGCGCGCCGAGCATGGCCTCCATCCCGCGGCGAGCGGAGCCGGCGTCGTCGACCGAGGCCGGGTCGCAGCCGGCGACGAGGGAAACGAGGGGAAGGGCGGCGAGGGTGATGCGAAGCGAGCGGGTCATGGCGATGGTCTCCTGAGGTGAAGGTGGCGAGGGCGGTTCGTCTCGCCCTCTCGCCAAGGTGGTGGCGCCGCGTCGCCGAGGCGGGTCAATCGAATGTGGGGGCGTGGAGCAGATCGTGATCCCCGTCGCCCATGCGCCCACCACGGTGAATACGCGACCGCGACCGCCGTCGCGGGCCCGGCGAGCCCGCGGCGACCACGCTCCGAGCGAGCCCCCGCGCGGCGCTCACGACAACCGAGCGCGAGCGACTACGGATCGGACAGCAGGATCTGGAGCGTGCCCGCCTCGAAGGTCCCCACCACGATGTCGAGCGCTCCGTCCTCGTCGAGATCGGCCAGCGCGATCTGACCCACGGGGGCATCGAGCTCCACGTCGAAGGGCCCCTCGAAGGCCCCGCTGCCGTGGCCGAACCACGCCTGCAGCCGGCGGGTGCCCGGCTCGAACAGCAGCAGGTCGAGGCGGTCGTCGGCATCGATGTCGCCCGCGCCCGCGGGCCCCGTGCGCAGGCCGGGTACCTCGGTGCGATGGCGCTCCACGAGCTGGCCCGCCTCGCTGCGCAGGAACACCAGCGCCTCCTCCTCGAAGCTGAACGCGAGCACGTCGGGCACCTCGTCCTCGTCGAGGTCGCGCACCATGGTGGTGGTGGGCACCAGCTCGGGCGGCCCCACCGGCACGGGCGTTCCGAAGCGCAGCTCCGGCTGACCGGGGGCCACCCGCAGGCCGCCCTGCGCCCCCGACTGGATCAGCAGCGCGTCGTAGAGCCCGTCCTGGTCGAGGTCGAGGAAGCCCAGGCCGGTGGGATCGAAGCCCGAGGAGGGGTGGCCCAGCATGCTCTGGACCGGCGGCTCGTAGCTGCCGTCGGAGCGGCGCTCGGCCACCGCGATGCCGTAGCCGCCGGAGCTCGGCTCCTCGCCCATCACCACCACCTCGCGCAGGCCGTCGTCGTCGAGGTCGAGCAGGCCCGAGCTGCGGGTCTCGAGCCCGATGGGCACGGTGGCGGGCCCCGAGAAGGTGCCCGAGGACGAGCCCAGGAACAGCGAGACGGTGGGGCCGCAGTCGTCGACCAGCAGGTCGCGCGCCGCATCGCCATCCATGTCGCCGGCCACCGCGTAGGCGCTGCAGCCGAACGCGCCCGGATCGATCGCATCCTCGAAGCTGCCGTCGCCGCGGCCCCGCCACAGGCGGCTGGTCACCGTGCCCTGGGGCTCGGTGCCGAGCACCAGCAGATCGAGGTGGGCGTCGCCGTCGAAGTCGGCCACCCGCAGCAGCAATCCCTCGAGGCCCTCGATGCGCAGCTCGCTGCGAGCGCCCAGGCCCAGGCAGATCTCGCCCCGCTGCAGCACGCCGTCGCCGCAGTCGCCGTCCACGATCACCCGCGCGACGCAGCCGGCACCGACCAGCAGGCCGAGCCCCAGGCCGAGCGATGCCGTGGCGCGCGAGGTGGTCATGGGCGCGGGAGCCCCAACCATGCGCGAGGCCCTCCTCGGTTTCCTCCTATTGCGGAAGCGGCAGCAGCTCGCGGCGCACGGGGGGCCGCGGGCCGTCGGGCTCCCAGATCGAGCGCACCGCCTCGAGATCGGCCTCGGCCTCGGGGTGCGAGGGCCCGGCGAGGGCGGCGAGCAGCAGCGCCACGGCCAGCAGCGAGCCCAGCGCGGCGATCGAGACGAGCCGCCGCCGCGCCGCCACCGGCCACGGCCCCAGCGCGCGCAGCATGCCCCAGCCCACCAGGGCTACCGGCACCAGCACCACGATCGCCAGCGAGAGCGGACCGCCCGGCAGCAGCGTGGGGGGGGGTCGCCCCTCGAGGGCGAGCGGCAGCAGCAGGTCGGCGAGGGGATTGCCGTGCGGGACGAGGTGGGGGAACAGGTTGGCCGCCAGCGCATCGATCGTCGCCGAGGCCAGCGCGAGCCCCAGCAGCAGCACGGCCACGAGGGGTCGCGACCTCGCGGCATGCAGCAGCCCCGCCAGGCCGTAGGCGGCCAGCGGCATCACCAGCACCAGGTAGCGAGGGCCCACGCGCCAGCCTCCGCCCTGCGCCAGGCCCAGCAGCAGCACCGTGAGCAGCAGCAGCATCGCGGTGGCCACCCGCGCCTCGAGGTCGAGCCCGCGCCAGCGCCGAAGGCCCCAGCCCAACGCGATCGCCACCAGCGGAGCCCACCACAGCAGGCCCCCCCACGGCGACAGCAGGTGCTCGAGCAGCGAGTGAGCGGTGGGCAGGCCCAGGCCCAGCAGGCCGTGGCCGTGGGTCTGGGCGAAGCCCTCGTCGACCACGTGGTGATAGCCGGTGGCCAGGGGGCTGCCGAACACCGCCGCGTGATAGCCGGCCAGCGCGAGCACGGGCAGCAGCGCCCCTGCGACCGCGGCCAGCAGCACCGAGCGCGAGGTCCCCCGGCGGCCGCGCGCCACCAGCAGCCCGGCGAGCACCAGGCCGGCGAAGGCCGCGAGGTACTCCACCGTGACTGCGGAGGCGGCCAGCGCCCCGGCGGCCAGCGCCCGACGCCACGAGCCGCGCTCCGGATCGGTGCCGTCGATCAGCCACAGCGTGCCGGCCAGCAGCAAGCACGCGGCCAGCGAGTGTCCGAACAGCAGCCGCGCGTAGCTGGTCAGCGGGGTCGCCAGCGCCACCAGCAGCACCGCCGCATCCCCGGCCGCCCCGGCCCCGCGCGCCCGCAGGCGTCGCGCGAGCAGCCACAGCAGCACCAGCGTGGGCAGCAAGGCCCCCAGCAGCCGCGACGCGATCGTCAGGCTGCGCAGCGTGGGCTCGGGCCCGCCCAGCGCCGCGATCACCCGCAGCCCCGAGTACGCCACCACGGCGGGCACCGTGGCCCCCGGCGGCTTGTTCGGGTACAGGCGCCCGTCCACCGGCGAGCGAGCCACGTCCACCCCCGGCGCGATGCCCCGGGCCGCGGGACCGTCCACCGCCAGCTCGCCCGTGTCCACCCACGCCATGGCCTGCAGCAGCCGCGGCCGCTCGTTGGCGTTCATCAGCCGCCCGAAGTAGGGCATGGTGCCGGCCAGCGACAGCACCACCAGCCCGGCCATCACCACGTCGCGACGCCGGTCGGCGACGGGGCTGGGCGGATCCGGGGGCGGCACGGGCTCCGCGATCGTAGCAGCCCGCCGGTGCGCTCGGCTCGACACCGTGTTACCCATGGTCGTGCTCCGCCTGCTGCTGCTCCCCGTGCTGCTGCTGCCGGCCTGCGATTCCCTGCTGGGCAAGGAAGAGGCGCCCTCCGAGCGGAAGAAGAAGGAGGACGCGCCCTCGGCCGAGTCGGGCGACGCGGGGGGCGAGTCGGGCGGCGAGCCCCTCACCCCGCAGCCGCTGGTCCGCGCCGAGCACAAGCTGCGCTTCCCGGGCAAGGGCGGCGAGAACATGAGCTTCTCGCTCGAGCGCCTATCCAAGCTGCGCGCGCTCGCCGGGGCGATCGAGGTGCCGGACTGGTCGGCCGAGGGCCACGGCCTGCCCCGGCTGTCCCGCGACGACGACCTGCGCACGGCCTGGGTCTGCGATCCCGACGAGGACCACCCGTGCGCGATCGGCCTGCACTTCCCCGAGATGGCCGAGGTGGAGATCGTGCGGCTCTACGCCGCGACCCCCGGGGGCAAGGAGCCCTCGGCGCGCCCGCAGACGGTGCGGGTGCACACCGCCGAGGGCTGGGCCGAGGCCCGGCTCGCCGACGACGATCGCCCCTGGCACGTGGTGCTCGGCGAGCCGATCCGCTCGCCCAACGTGATCCTCGAGGTGCTCGACACCCACGGCGAGGGCCCGCTGCACCTGGCCGAGATCGAGGTCTACGGCCCCTCGGGCCCGGTCCGGCCGCCCCTGCACGTCGATCCCTCGCGGGCGGTGGTCTCCTTCGACGCGACCCCGTGGAAGAGCAAGCTCAAGACCAACACCGCCACGCCCTCGTTCATCGAGCAGGTCGACGTGGACGGGCGGCTGCACCGGGCGTTCCCCGGCACCGCGCTCATCGGCCGCGCCGGCGATCGCATGATGCTGGTGGAGCACGCGGCCTGGACCACCTGCGACGACGGCCAGGGCACCTACGAGCTGATCGACCTCCACACCCGCGTGTTCGTGCCGCTGGGTGACTTCGGGGGCTTCGGCGAGCCGGCCTTCGCCCACGCCCAGGGCCTGGGCATGGCGCTGGGCAACCTCGACCTCGACGAGGGCGAGGTGCATGCGGTGGTGCTCGACGAGGGCGAGTACGAGCGGCGGGCCACCGACCGCCTGGAGAAGCGCACCCCTCGGCAGATGCTCGAGAGCTGGGGCATCGATCCCACCCCGCTGCCGCGCAGCGACGCCCACCCCCTCGACGATCCCCCCGCCGGCTGCTCGCCCGCGCGCATGGAGGACCTCGCCGCCCTCGAGCCGCAGCTGCCCAAGCGCACCAAGATCGTGGCCGAGCAGTGGATCGGCTGCAGCCTGGGCGGCGGCTCGCGGCTGCTGATGACCACGGGCGGCGACTGTGGCCGCGAGTGGCACGTGGGCGTGATCGACGGGGAGGGCGAGAAGCTCGGGCTCGTGTCGGGCAAGGAGGCGGGCACCCACCTGCGGCTGCGACGGCTGGACGGCGAGGCGATGCTGGTGGAGCTGTGGGGCAGCAAGGACGATCCGCGGCTGCTGCTGGCCGACGTGGACGGGGTGCGGGAGCTCGGGCGGGCCGGGCTGTCGCTGCGAGCCCCGGCGAGCTGCCGCAAGGACTGCGGCGCCGAGCTGGGCGAGCGCTGGGGCAAGTGACCGGTCTCCGAGCACGCTTTCGTCCCCCGAGGAGAACGCCATGAGGATCTCGGCCACGATCATCACCCACGACGAGCAGGACGAGATCGCCGACGCGATCGCCACCCTGGGCTTCGCCGACGAGATCGTGGTGGTGGACTCGGGCAGCACCGATCGCACCCGCGAGATCTGCCGAGAGCTGGGGGCCGAGGTGATCGTCCAGCCCTGGCTCGGCTTCGGCCCGCAGAAGCAGCTCGCGGTCGAGCGCTGCGCCCACGACTGGGTGTTCGGGCTCGACGCGGACGAGCGGGTCTCCCCCGCGCTCGACTCCTTCCTGCGCGAGCTCAAGCGCCGCCCGGAATCGGAGCTGGCCGACGCCTATGCGTTCGCGCGGCGCAACTACTACCAGGGGCACCCCATGCGCTCGCGCTACCCGGACTGGCAGCTGCGGCTGTTCCACCGCGGCCGGGGAGGGTGGCAGGACGTGGAGATCCACGAGCAGGTGGAGATGCGGGCGGGAGCCCGCGTGGAGCGGGTGCCCCGGGACATCCTGCACTACACCATCCGCAGCGCAGACCAGCACCATCGCATCATCGGCGAGCGCTGGGCCCCCGTGCACGCCAGGCGGATGGCCGAGGCGGGCCGGCGGATCTCGATGCTCGAGGTGATGACCGCCGCACCCCGGGCGTTCTTCGATCGTTTCGTGGTGCAGGGCGGCGTGCGCGACGGCTTCGCGGGCTACTGCGTGTCGATGTTCACCGCCTACGAGGCGTTCCTGCACCACCTGATGCGCTGGGAGGAGCAGCGCGCCACCGACGAGTCCCCCCGGGCCGAGCGCTGGTAGGGCCAGCCCGCGCCTCAGGCCTGCTTGCGCACGATGTCCGCCCGGTGGTGCAGGCGCATGCCGAGCGAGCGCACCAGGCCCCAGGTGCTGGGGTCGGCGCTGTCGCAGTATGCGTGCGCCATGTACTCGCACAGCCGATCGTAGTCGCCCAGCAGCTCGTCGTGCCCCGTGCCGGCGGCGGCCCGCCGGGCCATCACCAGCTCGTGGAACGAGCGCTCGTCGAGCAGCCCCACGAAGTAGCGCCAGTGCAGGAAGGTCTCGAACGCGGGGTGCTTGCGGATGAAGCGGCGGTAGTTGTGGGCGGCCTGGGCGTAGGCGTCGGCCCACCCGAAGCGGTTGCGATGGAGCTGGTGGTAGTTGATGGCCTCGGGGGCGTAGACGAAGGTGGCCCCCGCGCGGGCGAGGCGATAGCCCAGCTCGGTGTCCTCGTAGCCCCAGCCCTCGAAGGTCTCGTCGAAGACCCCGCTGCGCTCCAGCCACGACCGCGGCAACGAGACGTTGCGGGTGATGAACGAGGACCACGCGACCGGGACCTCGCGCAGCTCCTCGCTCACGGTGGCGAAGGGACGGAGCTCGCGACGGATCGTGCACGCCTCGACGTGGCGGAAGTCGGCCTCCACGTCGGCCCGCTCGATGAAGCGCAGCCGCTCGCCCTCGGCGGCGCGCTCGGCCTTGTCGCGGATCTCGGGCGGCGCGCTCGAGCGCAGCAGCGGGATCAGCCACTCCCGCTCCATCGACGGCTCCCAGTGGGTCAGCAGCTCGCGCTTGTGGCCGATCACCACCACGTCGCCACCACGGTGCTGCTCGAGGTGCGCGTCGATCAGGCCCCGGTGGGGAATCGCGTCGGCATCGCAGAACATCAGCACCCGCCCCGCGGCGCGGCGAATCCCCAGGTTGCGGGCCGCGGCGCGTCCCTGGTTGCGGTGCTGCGCGATGTACCGCAGGGGCAGCTCGTCGACGAAGCTGGCCACGACCTGGTTGGTGTGGTCGGACGAGCCGTCGTCGACCACCACGATCTCGTACGAGTCGCGCTCGGCCGTGCCGCCGGCGAAGCCGGCCAGGGTCAGCTCCAGCAGATGCGCCGAGTCGTAGGTGGGGATCACGACGCTGAGCTCGATCGATGCCATGGGGAATCTCCGGGTCGAGGGATCGGGGAATCGGACGGAGCAGGGCCGCTGGCGGCCGCGGGCTCGGGGCGGACGGGCTCGGGGAGGCCCTGCAGAGCGCGGTAGTACGCCGAGCGCTCGCACAGCCGCTGGTGGGTGCCTTGCTGCTCGATCCGGCCGTCCCTCACCACGAGCACGCGATCGGCTCCGCGGGCCATCGACGGTCGGTGGGTCACCATCAGCGTGCTGCGGTTGGCCATCGCTCGCTCGAGCGAGCGCAGGATCGAGCGCTCCGAGGCCACGTCGAGCGCCGAGGTGGGCTCGTCGAGCAGCAGGATCGGCGGGTCGTCGACGATGGCCCGCGCGATCGCGATGCGCTGGCGCTGCCCGCCCGACAGCGCCACCCCCTGCTCGCCCACCCGCGTGCGATAGCCCTCCGGCAAGCGGCGGATGAAGTCGTGGGCGTCGGCCAGGCGAGCGGCCCTCTCCACCGCCTCCGGCCCCGCGTCGATCCCCCCGTAGGCGATGTTCTCGTGGATGGTCCCCGTAAACAGCACCGGCTCCTGCGGAACCAGGCCGATGGCCCGGCGCAGCCGTGCGAGCCGGAGCCGCCGCACGTCGATTCCGTCGATCCGCACCGCGCCCGCGGTCACGTCGTAGAAGCGGGGGATCACGCTCAGGATGCTGGTCTTGCCCGCCCCCGAGGGCCCCACCAGCACCACGTGCTCCCCGGGCCGCACGCGGAGCGACACCTCTCGCAGCGCGGGGCTCTCGGCGTCGGGATAGGTCAGGGTCACCGCCTCGAATTCGATCTCGCCCCGCGGGTCGGGCAGCGGGACGGCATCGCCTCGCTCGATCACCTCGGGCTCGCGATCCATCAGCTCGACCACCCGCCGCAGCGCGCCGCGGGCCTGCATGAGCGCGCGCACCTTGTCGAGGGTGGCCTCCATGCGACCGCCCACCCCCAGCGCGAGCATGCAGAAGGCGGTGAGCTGCCCGGCCGTGAGCGTGCCGTCCACCACCATGTGCCCGCCCAGCCACAGCAGGACGGCCAGCGGCACGAGGGTCACCAGCCGCGAGACCGCACCCGCCAGCGCCCCGGCGAAGGCGAGGCGGACCGCCTGGGCGCGGGAGTCCTGCAGGTGCGAGAGGTAGCGTCGCTCCTCGTAGGCCTCGCGGCCGTGCGCCTGCACGAGCTTGATGTTGCCGAGGATCTCCGTCAGGTAGCCCCCCGCCCGCGCGTAGGTGTCGGTGGCCTCGGTCATCACGCCCTCGTTCCAGCGCCCGAACAGCGCCCCGCTCACCGCCAGCACCGGTACCATCACCAGCAGCCCCGCGGTGAGGCCAGGGTGGATCGACCAGAGGTAGGCCAGCCCCGCCAGCCCGAACACCACGTTCTCGAGCGAGCTGAGGGTGCCCCACACCACCACGTGGATCTGCGCCGCGTCGTTGAAGCGCGACAGCGACTCCCCGGCGCGCTGCCGCTGGAGCTGGGCGAGCGACCAGCGGAGCAGGCGGTGGAACAGGTGCCTGCGCGCGTCGGCGAGCAGGTGCTCGCCCAGCGAAGCCAGGGTCAGCGCAGAGACCATCGCGGCCGCCCCCTGCACCACGATCACCACGAGGATCGCCCCCACGTAGAGGTCGAGGCGCTCGGGCTCCGCCCCCAGGGCCGCGTCGAGCACGTGCTGCACGAGGTAGGCGGGCAGCAGGCCGAGCACCGCCCCCACCCCGATCGCGAGCCCTCCCACGATCATGCGCCATCGATGCGGTCGCAGGTGGCTCCACGGGCGTCGCATGCCTCGGCTCTCCGCTCGATCAGCCCGGCCCCAGGCCGAGCACCCGATCGAGCCGACGCAGGGCCTCGGGCAGTCGCTCGGGCGCCAGCGACCAGCCCAGGCGAAACGCATCGGGCCGCCCGAAGAACGAGCCGGGGGCCACCAGCACGCCGTGCCGCTCCGCGCCGCCCTCGAGGATCACGCTCAGGTCCTCGACCCCCGCCATCCGCACGAAGCCGAAGGGCACCCCCTGCGGCTCGTGCCACGACAGCCGCGGGCGCGCCTCGACCCACGCCGCCACCTGCTCGCGACGGCCGTCCGACTCCAGGGCCGCGGTCGCGACCGACAGCCGCGGGAGCTCGTCGAGCACCCGCGTGGCGAGGGCGATCTGCACGGGCGGGAGCTCCTGCAGGGTCGACTCCACGAGCTCCTCGGCGACCTGCACCAGCGCCGGATCGGCGAGCATCCAGCCCACGCGCAGCGCCCCCAGGCCGTAGGCCTTCGCGAGCCCGCCGACGGTCACCACGTTGGGCGCCACCGTCCGCGCCGTCGCGCCCCACCGGCCGTCGGCTCCCAGCGCCGACCCGCACGGCCCGTAGACCTCGTCGACCAGCAGCAGCGCGCCCACGTCCTGGCAGCACCGCGCGAGCGCCTGCAGATCGGCACGCGAGCTCCGGGCGCCGCTGGGGTTGTGGGGGCTGGTGATCACCACGACGCGGGTGCGCGGGCCCAGCCTCGACGAGAGCTCCTCGGGCCGCAGGCGATGAGCGTCCTCGGCCATGCGGGGCAGACGAACGACGCGCGCGCCCAGCCCCTGCGGGATCCTCCACAGCGGCTCGTAGCCGGGCGACTCCACCACCACCTCGTCGCCGGGCTCGAGCCGCGCCGCGAGGGCGAGCCACAGCGCGTGCGTGGTGCCCAGCGCAGGCACCACCTCCTGCGGCGAGACCCCGTTGAAGCGCGCGATCCCGGCGCGGAGCTCGTGGAGACTGCCTCGCTCCCCGCTCCACTCAGCCAGGCCCAGCTCGGCCCAGGGCACCCCGGGCAGCCCGCCCTTGGCCAGGTTGTGCTCGACCCGCCCGAACCAGTAGTTGGCCCAGCGCAGGAATGCGGTCGATCCGTAGCTCATCGGCGACTCGTGTCCCGCAGCACGCGGGCGTGGAAGGCCAAGTATCCCGAGCTGCAGTGCCGAAGCTCGCCTCGCACGAGGCGGTGCGCCCGGGGGAGGTTGCACGAGGGCACCCAGGGGAACAGGTGGTGCTCGACGTGATAGTTGCTGTTCCAGATCAGCATGCGCACCAGCCCGTTGGAGATGGTGGTGCGAGTGGAAGGGAGCGTGGCCGGCCCGTCGCCGCAGCGGTAGTGCTCGGGGAGCGCGATCGCAGAGGCCATGGGCAGGTAGAAGGCCAGCGGTCCCCAGTACAGCTCCAGCATCGTCCGGGGGGCCCACGCGCTCAGGCCGAGGGCGAGCGCCAGCCAGGCCATCAGCAGCACCGCGTCTTGCTGGGCCTCTCGTCGCTGACGGCGGCTGCGGAGGAAGGGGGTGGAGTGCCGCTCGGAGGCCAGCCGCATCGAGCGATGCGCCGAGCGGGCGGTGGCCAGCGGAGACCCGAGGAAGGCCAGGTACTCGGCCGTGTGGTGGAAGTCCAGGCGGTGCTCGCTGTCGCCTTCGACCCGCGTCCTGCGGTGGTGCACCATGTGGGCCACCTTCACCGCGCTGAAGTTGGTGAGGATCGGCGTGCACCACAGCATGCCCGCGATCCGGTTGCCGCGGCGAGAGCCGAGGAAGCTCAGGTGGAAGCAGTCGTGAGCCGCGGCGAGGAAGCCGGCCATCACCAGGCCGAGCCCGGGCCACGCGAGGAAGCGGAGCGGACCGAGCGACTCCGTCGTCGCCACCACCCCGAGCAGGGCATAGACGCCGAGGCTCGCCGCGGCCGGGAGCAGCGGGAACCAGGCGGGGCGACGACGGAGCTCGTCGCGCTGGCCCGCATCGATCGTGCGCGGGCGCCCTCGGCCCTCGCCGTGACCATCGCCGCCCACGGGGATCGAGGGGCTCATGCGCCGCGCTCCATGCCGCTCCGCGCCGCGCTCCGGGCCCCGCACGCGCGCCCGAAGGCATCGAGCAACGCGGCGTGCAGCGGGGTCTCGGTGTGCCACTCGATGTGCCACTGCACCCCGATCGCCAGCGCCGGGGCTCCCTCCACGCGAATCGCCTCCACCGTCCCGTCGTCGGCCCAGCCCTCGACCACCACCGAGCGCCCGGGTCGCTCGACCGCCTGGCCGTGCAGTGAGCTGACCAGCAGCGCGTCTCGATCCACTCCGCGCGACGCGAGCTCGCGGTCGATCCAGCCCCCCGCGACCAGGCGCAGCGGGTGGGCCGGGCCGTAGCGGCGAGCGAGCGGGAGCTCGCGACGGGACCGGTGATCGCGTCGCCCGGCACGCCCGTGGACCGCCTGGAGCAGCGTCCCTCCGCACGCCACGTTGAGCTCCTGCATCCCGCGGCAGATCCCGAGCAGCGGCACGCCCGAGCCCAGCGCGGCTCGGATCAGCGGCAGCGCGGTCCCGTCGCGCGCACGATCCCGCTGGCCCGAGGCCTCCGGGGCCGGCTCGGCGCCATAGAGCTCGGGCGCCACGTCGGTCGCCGCTCCCGGCAGCACCACGCCGTCGAGCCGAGACACGATCGCGGCGGCGCGCTCCGCCGGCAGCTCGCCCATCGCGGGGATCAGCATCGGCACCGCGTCCACGATCGAGACCAGGCCCTCCACGTAGCGCTCGAACACCGCGTGGTGGCGGAGCCGACCGAAGCCGGGGAGCTCCATGTCCTCGCTCGAGCACAGCAGACCGATCACCGGCAGCACCTCCACCCTCCCCGCGCTAGGCGGACTGCAGGTCCGCGGTGACGTCGAGGCGCTGGCTCGCGCCGGGCTCCCGGGCTCGGGCCATCAACCTCTCGATCGCGTCCTCCCAGTGCCGCCCGTCGAAGTCGCTCACCTCCACGTCGGCGATCGTCGAGGGCTCGAGGCAGCGCACGTTCACGCTGTAGCCGCTCGGATCCGATCGCGGCCGATAGTAGGGCTTGGTCCCGCACACGCTACAGAAGGTGTGCTTTGCCACCCCGAGCCCGAACTGATAGGTGGACAGCAGGTCCTCGCCGCCCAGCGAGCGGAAGTCGCTCGCCGGCACCAGCAGGTGGAGGTGCCCGCTCATGCTGCAGATCGAGCAATTGCAGCGAATCGCCTGGAGCACCGCCGGCGCGCGGACCTCGAAGCGTACCCCGCCGCAGTGGCAGCGGCCCGCGTGCCACACCGTGGGCTCCGGCTCGAGGCGGTCGGTGACCGCCGCGTCTCCCACCAGGGCCCGACACCACCGAAGGTGCAGCGCGTAGGCCGACTCGAACTCCCGACGAAAGCGCTCGCGCTCGTCGAGGGGCACCACCCGCGCGACCAGGCGCTGGGTCATGTCCACGTGATACTCCTCGGCCGGATCGTCGCCCCCCACGTGGCGCTCGAAGTAGCCCAGGCTCTGCGCCGCTCGCCCCGTGGCCGCGGACACGGCCGTCCACAGCGCGTCGATCATCGCGTTGGCGTGGATCTCGAAGGCGACCATGTGTGCGCAGCGCACGACCACGTCGGTGGACGCCAGGCCGCGGTACAGCGCCTCGAGGTAGCGACGGGTCACGGGCCCGAAATTGGGCGCGATGGGGTGACCCAGCAGCTCGAGGGCGTCCTTGCGCAGCAGGCTCGAGTGGAAGCGAGCGGTGTCCAGCAGCTGGGGGAGGCCCGCCTTGCCCTGCGAGGCCATGAGGTCGATGCCCCCGGCCTCGTCCCACACCAGGAAGTTGGCGACGGCGTTCATCAGCTCGATCCCCTCGGGGACGTCGCGGTTGTCGCGGATGGCCTCGAAGATCGCGTCCTTCTGCGCCGCGGCCTGTAGGTATCGGAACGCGAGCGACATGCCCAGGTAGTCGGGCAGCACCGCCTCGAGGCGCTCGCGATCCATCTCCACGGCAAAGGGGTGATCGCCGAAGGCCTCGCGAGCCCGCACGGAGAGGTCTGCATAGCCGTCCGCGCGCGACTGCGGCTCGGAAACGAGATGAGAAGGATCGTGTCTCATGGCTACTCGTACGAATTCGAACGACCAAGAACGAGCGTCGCACGCTCTCGAAATCGAGAGTCGAGCAAATCAAGTGTCGATTCAACGATCTGCAAAGTGTGCAAATTCGATGATCAGCGCGAGAATGCAATAGGTCGAATTCGACCACCCAATGCGCACAAAGGCGCCCCACAGGCGATGAATCGAAGACTTGGCCATATGTGTATCAGGTTGACACCCCATCAGCCACCCACTAGATTTCAGCGGTTCGTGATCGGCTCCTGGTCTCCCAATGAGGGGAGCCCAGACGAGCTCGTTCGCCTACACAAGGAGAATAGAACATGAAGATCCGTACCAAGATCAAGGCGGGTGCGAGCTGCACCGGGCTTCCCAGCTACCCGCTGGAGCCCATCTACCCCGCCCTGCCCACCTACCCGATCCCGACCCTGCCCGGGCTGTAGCCCAGGCGGCTCGGGGGGCTGACCGAGGCGGCGCTGCGTCGTCCTGGGTCGAGCCCGGGAGATCCACTTCGGACTCTCGAGGTTTCGGGGAGCATCGCTCTCCGGAGCCTCACCAACCCCAACCCCGGGCGAGCGACCACGAGCGTCGTCGAGCGTCCGCCGAGCGTCCGCCGAGCCCCAGCACCGGAGCCCGTCTCCGAGGCGATCGATGATCAACAGCAGCTCCCCTCCTCGCCCCAAGATCGTCTTCTGCCGCGGCTCCCGAGCCGAGCAGCTCGCGTGGGCCCAGCGCTCGGCCGCAGCCGAGCTCTTCGAGCTCGACTGCACGCGGTCCGCCTTCGTGGCGCCCTGGCGAGCGACTCGCGGCCTGCTGCGGGAGCTCGTGCGGCGCCGTGGCCTGCCGGCCGTGGAGGACGCCCTCGCGCCCCACCAGACCCACCTGAGCACGGTCCTCCGCCCGCTGCGAGCCCGGCTCTCACCCGAGCAGGCCAAGCGACGTGAGGAGGAGTCGGGCGCCCTGCTGGGCCGGCTGCCCGCCGCGAACTCCCTCACCGTCGGCACGATCGCCGAGGCCTTCGCCGCCACCTTCTCCACGCTGCTGGGTCGCGGGCCCACCGTGCTGGTCCTCTCCAGCGTGGCCGACCTCGACTCCGAGTCCTGGGGCCTGCTCTCCCCGCTGCTCCGACGGCACCCGAGCACCACCCTGCTCGTGGGTCACGCGCGGGAGGAAGCGCCGCCCCTCTCCGTGATCCACGAGCGGGTCGCCACCATCGGGGGCTGGGAGGCCTCGATGCTCGCCTCGCTCCGGCACGTCGATCGACACTCGCTTCCGCTCGACGGCGAGGCGCCCCCCGAGCCCCCGCTCTTCGACCCGGGCACCGCCCACCCGCTCGACGACGAGCTCGAGCAGCGGGCCAGCGACCGCCTGGACGACCAGGCACCGCTCGACTCGGCAGCTCGCGAGCTGGTGGTCCAGGCCATCGAGCAGTCCTTCGACGCCCTGGGCTTCCCGGCCGTGGTCTCGCTCGCGCAGCGCCTGCTCGCCCGCGACGACGAGTGGGACGGCATCGCGCAGGTACGGCTGCTCGCGGGGCTCGCGGCCCACAACCTGTGCGCCTTCGCGAAGCGAGCCGGGGCCGATCATCCCCTGTATGCGTTCGGCGACCGCATGCTCGACCTCGCCTTCCCCTCGCTGCCGGCTCCCGAGGATCGCGTGCTCGTGTTGTATCGCCGGGGGATGCGGCTGGCCAGCCACCCCCAGGGGCTCGCGCCGGCCCAGCACCTGCTCGCGACGGCGGTCGAGGCCGCGCGCTCGCTGGATCCCCGACACGTGCTGCACCGCGTGTACGCCCACAATGCCTCCGCTTTCGTGGAGTACCGACAGGGGCGACGGGACGCAGCGCGCGAGCACTGCGAGGCGGCGCTGCGCGTGGCCCAGGCCTCGCACCCCGACGCGCCCGCGGCCG
Organism: Myxococcales bacterium; assembly: GCA_020633315.1. Lineage (GTDB taxonomy): Bacteria > Myxococcota_A > Polyangia > Nannocystales > Nannocystaceae > Paraliomyxa. The sequence continues at coordinate 26,052 of JACKDV010000019.1, read as the reverse complement.
ACGTCGGCGCGGCCCACTTCAACGTCCTGGTCAACCTGAGCCGCCTCGCCTTCCTCGACGGCGACATCGAGACCTCGCGGCGACGCCTGCTCGAGGCCAAGGACCACCTGCACCGCCTCGAGCGACGCCGGCCGTTCTTCTCGTGGTTCTCCACCCAGGTGTTCCTCGACGACATGGCCGCCGCGCGCGACGACATCGAGCGCACGCTCGCCGAGATCGAGCCGCTGTGGATGGAGACCACGCTCGCGAGCTACTCGTACTGGGCCGCCGATCTCCACTTCCGCCTCGGCGACGCGAGCCGAGCCCTCGCGCGCTACCGGCTGGCGGCCGAGCTGTGGGCCTGCTTCCACGAGGATCCGGGCGACGTGTTCCTCGTGCACCTCAACTGCGCCATCGCGGCGTTCCGGGCCGAGCGCCTCGACGAGGCCCGGGCCCGCTTCGGCGAGGCGCTGCGGCAGGCTCCCGACGACGACTTCGACCTGCGAGCCGAGCTCCACGCCGCGCTCGCGCTGGTGGCCGCCAAGGCCTCCGACCGAGCGGCCGCCCGGCGGTGGATCGACGAGGCCACGCTCGCGCTCGAGTCGGTGGACGAGCCCGAGGTATGGGCCCGCACGCACCGCGTGCTCGGTGACGCCCAGGCTGCGCTGGGCGACCAGGACGGGGCCCGGCGAGCGTTCCGACGCGGCCTCGAGCCCTTCGGGACCAAGGGCGAGCTCCCGAGGCCGGACGAGCTCGAGCTGCCGCCCGAGGACGCGCTCGGCCTGCTGCTGGGCTTGCTCGAGCTCGGCGAGGGCACGGCCGAGCTCGTGGGCATGGCGGTGACGCTGGGGCGGCCTGCGCTGCAGGACCCCAGCGCATGGTGGGACGCGCCCCGCCTGGTCGCGCTGCTCCGGCAGCCGCGGTGGCGCGACGTGGTGGTCGCGCGATGGCCCGAGGTGGACGCGCTGCTGGCCCTGGTCCGCCAGCGTCCAGACTGCACCGCCCCCGTGGACGGGCTGCGGGCCGAGGCGCGGGGCTGAGCCGCGATGGCCGAGGCCGATCCGATCACGCGCCACTATGAGACCTGCAGCGAGGAGGGGCGACTGCTCAAGAGCCGGGTGCGTCGCCTGGAGCTCGAGACCACCCTCCACCTGCTCGATCGGCACCTCGCCGGCGATGCTCGCCTGCTCGAGCTCGGGGCGGGCCACGGCGCGTACTCGCTGCGCTACGCTCGGCGCGGGCATCGGGTGCTGGCCACCGATCTGGTCGAGCTCAACGTGCGTGCGATCGAGGAGCACGCCCGGCGCGAGGGCCTTCGCACCCTCGAGGCCCGCCGCCTCGACGCGGTGTCGCTGCGGGGCCTCGAGAACGCGACCTTCGACGCGGTGCTCTGCCTCGGTCCCTACTACCACCTCCACCGCCGCGACGATCGCCTCCGCTGCCTGCTCGAGTGCCGACGCGTGGTCCGGGAGGGCGGGATCGTGGCGCTCTCGTACATCAACCGAGCCTTCGCCGTGCCCTACCTGCTCACCCGCGGCGAGCCCCTGGGCCCCGAGCACTACGCCCTGCTCGACGCGGACGACCGCCCGCCCGGTCGCTTCCAGGACGAGTTCTTCGACATCGCGAGCTTCTCCCGCCCCGCGGCCGTGGAAGAAGAGGCCCGCGCGTGCGGGCTCGCGGTGATCGAGCACGCGGGGACCGACGGCGTGTTCGGCTTCTTTCCCGAGGCGCTCGAGCGCGTGAGCGACGAGCTGCTCGCGGGCTACCGGGCGCACCACCTCGCGACCTGCTCCCGTCCCGAGCATCGCGCAACCAGCCCCCACTGCCTGGTGATCCTCGAGCGCGCCCGCTCCACGGTCGCTCACTCGAGCTCGAAGTAGCTCACCATCGACAGCGGCGGCAGCCCGAGCCGCCGCAGCCCGGCGTTGAGCATCTTCTCGCGCAGCCCCGACGGCCGCTCGCACTGCACCAGCAGCAGCGCGGGCTCCTGCTCGTGCAGCACCACGCCCTGCATCGCGTAGGTGGCCAGCTTGTGGATCACGATGCGACGCAGGGTCTCGGGGTCGGGCGGCGGGAGCCCCTGGTAGTACCCGCCCGGGACCCACAGCCCGCGCATGATGTCGAGCTCCGCCTCGACGTCGCGCTCGTCGAAGCAGGCCTGCGGGGCCTCGAGCACGGCGTCGTAGATCGCCCGGGCCCGCGCCGAGACCGGGATCGCCGAGAGCCGGAAGGCCCGGTTGTGCTCGCGGGCGATCACCCGGGGCCGCGGCGGCCGCTCTGCCCGCCCCACCGGCTCGGCCATGTACTCCGCGACCACCTCCACCAGCGCGTCCCGACGACGGTCGAGCGCCGCGCGATCGAGCCCCGCGGGCGCCGGGCTGGCGCGCCAGATGTAGTCGTCCTCGTCGGTGTCGCCGATGATCGTGCGCAGCTCGAGCTCGACCCCCGCGCGCTCCAGGTCGCCGAACAGGCTGCGCAGCCGCGGCGCCAGCCGGCTCAGCACGCTGCCGTGCATGTCCAGGCCCAGGTAGCGCTCGGGCTCGGGACCGGAGGCGTGGGTGAAGTCGACGGGGCAGCACACGAACAGCCCCAGGCGCAGGCGGCCGTCCCTCCGCAGACCCTCGAGCAACGGGTCGACGATCGCGGCCATGGACTCCAGCGACGGCGCGTCGGGCCGCGCGGCGTCCCACTCCCCGAGCACGTGCAGGGCGATCGCAGCGCGCCCGTAGCTCGACTCGGGGTGTCCCGGTCGGTGCCGCGACAGCTCACCCGCGAGCGCCTCGATGGGACGCGCCAGCGAGCTGAAGCGCTCGGAGACCTCGTGGAGCCGGCGCGACACCTTCTTGAGCCGACGACCGCTGACCGCCAGCTCGACGGAGTCGCCCCCGTTGAACACCATCTGCTTGAAGCGATCGAGGTGCCGGTGGAGCAGGTGCTCCACCTCCCGTCGCGGCAGCGTCCCCGGGTCGAGCGGCCCCGGCAGCGCCTCCGCCTCCTCGCCCGCGCCGCGAGGCAGGCCCGACAGCACGGCCTCGACCGTCTGCCTCGCCTCCTCCATCCGCTGGACGAGATCGAGCCGCGCCGAGGCGAGCTCGTCCCCGATGCTGGATCGCCGCGCCGTCACGACACGCCCTAGGACGATCCCTGCACCTGCTTGGTGGTGCCGGCCTGGAGCCTCCGCATCATGTGAGCGGTGAGCTCGACCACGTCGGCCTCGCGCGCCTCCGACTCGACCACCCCCGGGCGGCGGTTCAGCTCGTGGACGCGCTCGTTCCACCGCTCGCAGCCGCGGAACGGGATCGTGTGCTCGGGCTCGTACTCGGGCCAGCGCCGGTAGCGATTGATCCCCTCGATCGCCCGCCCGCGCACCAGCAGCGGGTTGAGGTACAGGCCCGTGGTGCCGATGCGCGTGCTGGTGCGGATGTAGCCGATGTCGAGGCCGCAGCGCCGGCTCGGCGAGCGGTTCTCCTCGGAGCCATGGATGATGTTGGGGTGGTGGATCGACACGTCGCCCGCGCGGAGCACCACGTCGACCGCCGCGTCCTCGTCGACCATCTCGGCGGGCACCGAGGAGCACAGCATGTTCGGCACGTCGTCGCGGAGCACGATGGGCGCGAGCTCGAGGCGGTGCGTGCCCGGCAGCATGCGGAGGCAGCCGTTGTCGGGCTGGGAGTCGTCGATGGCCACCCACACCGTGAGCGCCTCCATCGGCTGCAGGTTCCAGTACGCGCCGTCCTGGTGCCACAGCACGGCCTGGCCGTCCTGGGGGGGCTTGCAGATGTAGTGCGCGGTGAAGCACGCCAGATCGGGGCCCAGGAAGCGCTGCGCGAGGTCGACCAGGCGCTCGTCGGTGACCATGCGGACCCAGAACGCATCGTCGCGCATCAGCGGGTGGTGGAAGTGCTCGGGCCGCAGGTGGGGGTGACGACGCTGGATCCACTCCACGTGCTCCCGGGCCTCCGCGATGAGCTCCGGGTCGATCAACCCTCGAAATATCATGAACCCGTCTCGCCGATACTCCTCGACCACGGGGTCCACTGCCACTATGTCATTCATTCGCCCTCCCGGGGATCGGCCACCAGGGCCTCGTCCGATGCGTCGAGATCCAAGCAATCCCTCACTTGGCCCGGGCGGCGGCGCGTTGCTGCGCTCGCCCCACTGCCAACAATCGACCCGGAGGGACCACGGCTCGAGAGTGCTGAACATGCTAGCAGGCAGAGTTGAGGGTGTAAACCATGACCACGCGACATCGACGATCGCACGAACGTGAGGCGATCGACATGTGCGAGCTCGATCATCACCAGTCGATGATCGACTCGCCGAGTCGTGCGAATGCGAGACTCGAGATCGTGCGAATGTGAGCTGGAGATCACGAGATCGCACGACTTCGGACTCGCGCGATCTCGGGGCGCCCCAGGGCGGCGCGGAGTCGATCCTCGAGCTGACGCGCTCGGGCGCGCGAGGGGCCGATCACCATGCACTCCATCGTGCCGGAGCGCGCCTCGTCGCACGAGACCACGATCGCGCCCTCCCGCGATCGTGGGTCGAAGTGGAGCCCCTCTCGCTCGAGGATCCGCAGCGCCTCGCGGCGCGGCGGCGAGTCGACCTCGCGCAGCGAGCTCAGGCAGCACACGTCGGCATGGCCCTCCCCGAGCAGGCGCGAGGCGATCGCATGGAGGACCAGCCCCCCGCCCCATCGACCGTTGATCTCGTTGAAGACCAGCTGCCCTGCGTCCGTGACGATCGCGTCGACGTTGACGTGCCCGCGGTAGCCCAGGCGCGCCGCGAGCAGCACCAGCTCGGTCGCGTGGCCGAGGGCCCGGCACAGGGAGTACGAGGGCACCTCGGCCGGGATGTCGAGCCCCACCCACACCAGCGCGGGCGCATCGGGATCGCGATCGGGGCGCAGCCGGATCGTCCCGCTGTCGAGGAAGCGCGGGCGACCGTCGGCCCCCACGCGATACTCGAGGTAGAACATGTGCGCGGCCCGGAAGTAGGCCTCCACCACCAGCCCGCCGCCCGCGGGCTCGCCCAGCCGCGGGTAGAGCTCGCTGGCGAGCGCGTCGATGCCCTCGTCCACGTGGCGCGTCTGGGAGGAGCCGGGGAGCGGGCCGGGCTCCTCGGTGGTGATCGTGACGTTGCCCATCCCGCCGGCGCCGTCGTCCTTCTTGAGGATCACGGTCCCGGTGTGCACCAGCAGCTCGCGCACCGCCGCCGCGAGGGCCGAGGGCGAGTGCACCGTGCGACCGGGGGCGAGCGGCAGCCCGAGCCCCGCCGCGAGCTGGCGGAAGTGGGTCTTGCGGTTGAGCAGCACCCCGCCGCCCTCCGCCGCGAAGCGATGCTCGGCGGGCGCGAGGCCGAGCGCGAGCGCGAGCTCGGCCGTGCCCTCGGTGGAGAAGCACGAGGTCGACGAGGTGATCGCCCCGCGCTCCACGTGGGCCCGCAGCTCGGCGACGAGCCCGGGCGAGCGCAGCTCGTCGTCGGTCAGCGGGCGCGAGCGCGTGACCACGCCCACCGTGCCCATGTCGATCCCGAGGGTGTGCCCCACGTACTCCAGGAACCCGGGATCGAAGGGCACCGGGCTCACCAGCACGTCCCCCTCCTCGGCCAGCCAGGCGCTGCGCCACACCGAGCGAGCGATGGGGTGGGCGCTGCTCCAGTCGAGGCCCAGCGCGTGCTCGGTGCCTACGTTGATGACGATGAGCTTGGCCATGGCTTCACGATCGACCCTGCGGCTGCCCCTCGACCGCGGTCCGCGAATCGCCGCCTCCGGGCCGCGTGCCCCGACGAGCGATGCGGATCCGATCCGCCTCGGAGCCGTAGCGACGGTCGAGCGTCCGGATCGCGCGAGCCCAGTCCTCCACGCTGCGGATCGAGCCCATCTGCTCCTGCACGAAGGGCTCGCGCCGCCACGCGAGGGCGCGCTGCCACAGCAGCTCCAGCGGCTCCTCGAGCACGCTGCCCACCTTGGCCTCGACCGTGGTGAACGCCCGCAGCGAGCCGCTCGCCTCGATGTGGGCGATGCCCTCGCCGGCCTCGCTGAGGTCGTTGTCGGGCAGGAAGCCGCGGGCGTCGGTCACCGAGACGTGGACGCCGTTGCGCGCGAGCGAGGCCAGGCGGGCCTCGGAGGCCGACAGCTCGACCACCTCCTCCATGGTCAGCAGCTCCCGGGCGACGAAGGCCTCCTCCTGGGCGAGCCCCTCGGGGACCACGGCGCCGAAGCGGATGAAGTCGAGCCCGGGGAAGCGGGCGGTCGCCTCGCTCACGAAGCGATCGGTGCCCTCGCGGTTGCTGCGGGTCACCGTGTAGTCGATGCCCAGCGAGTAGCAGGGCTCGCCCCGCGCGCTGCGGTCGCGCTTGAAGCGATCGAGGAGCTCGAGGGTGGCCATGGCGTGGTCGAAGGCACCGGGGCGACCGCGGATCGGATCGTTGAGCCGGGGATCGGGCCCGTCCACGCTCACGCAGATGCCGGCCACCGATCGGGCGAGGCGCTCGGCGGTGTCGAGCTCCATCGACCACCCGCTGGTGAAGAGGGTGACCGGGATGCCGGCGTCGCAGATGAGGCGAGCGGCCTCGTCCCACCACGGGGCGAGCAGCGGCTCGCCGCCGCCGAAGGACATGCGCTTGGCGAGGGGGCGGTGCCCCACGATCACCTCCACCACCCGCAGCATGGCGTCCCGGTCGAGCATGGCGGCGGGTCGACGCCCGGACTCGGTCAGGCAGTGCACGCAGCGCAGCGGGCAGGCGTAGGTGAGGTCCCAGACGAACCTCTCGATCGGCGTGGTGAGGGGGGCCTGGGCAGGGCTCGCGTGTTCCATGTGGGTCCTCCGTGGGAGCGGGTTCAGGGGTGGGCGATGACCATCAGCGCCGGCGCGCGATGGAGCGTGACCGCCACGCATCGCTCGAGGGTCGAGGGGTCGAGCGCCCCGAAGCTCTCGTCGAGCACGAGCATCCGGGCGTCCTTGCAGAGCAGCGCGCGCGCGAGGAACACCCGGCTCTGCTCGCCGTGGCTGAGCTGCCAGCCGCTGTCGCCCACCGGCTGCATGAGCCCGGCGGGCATGCGATCGAGCAGCGGGCCGAGGCCGAGCTCGCGGCACAGGGCCTCGGCGCGCTCGAGGTCCTCCTCGTCGGGGGGCCACTGCGAGCCCATCAGCAGGTTGAAGGCCAGCGACTTCACGAACACATAGTTCTCGTGGAACTGCGGCACGAGGATGATGCGGCTGCGCCACTCGTCCTCGCCCAGCGCTCCCAGATCGAGGCCGTCCGAGAGCACGAGGCCCGCGCTCGGGGTACGCATGGCACAGAGGAGCTGGGCCAGGGTCGACTTGCCGCCCCCGGAGGGCCCCTGACACAGCAGCCGATCCCGGGCGCCCACCCGCAGGGTCGCGTCGCACAGCGCGGGCGAGGGCCGCCCCGGGTACTGCAGGCTGGCGCCGCGCAGCTCCACCACCGGCACGTCGCCGCGGGCCGGGCTCGCGATCGACAGCGCGGGCTCGCCGACCACGGTGCGTCGCGTGGCCGCGCGCAGCAGCGGCCCGATCCTCGAGGCGCTGATCGAGGCGGCCACCAGCTGCTCCACGCCCCCGGACAGCGAGCCCAGGGCGCGATGGGCCAGCAGCAGCCCGCCCACGCACGCCGCGAGCCGGGTCGCGTCGGCCCCCGAGACCCACAGCGGCATGAGCACCGCCACCGAGGCCACGAAGATCAGGCGGTTCATCGTGCGGTACGCGACCTCGGTGCCGTCGGCCGCGGCCGCCAGCTCGCGCGCCCGCACCAGCGCGAGGTCCTCCTCCTCGTGCCACTGCGAGGGGCGCTCCTGGGTGATCCGCGTGCGGTGGCCCACCATGCGCTCGATGAGGTCGTGGGTGAGACCCAGGCGAGCATCGGTGAACGCCCGCTGCCGGCTCGCCATGCGCAGCAGCATCAGCCCGTTGGCGAGCATGCCGAGCACGAGCACGAGCAGCACCCAGGAGGCGTCGAGCAGCAGCAGGATGCCCACCGCCATCAGCAGCTCGAGCGTGGCCAGCCCCGTCGCGAGCCCTCCGCCCAGCGCGAGGGTCTCGATCGCCTCGGCCTCCATCACCCGAGCCACGAGCTGACCGGCGCCATCGCGCCGGATCTCGTCGCGATCGATCCGCAGCACGCCGTGGAAGAGCCGCTGCTTGAGCACGCGGGCGGCCTCGAGGGCGAAGGTCCCCTGGGCCCACGAGCCCGCGGCGCGCAGGGGCACCTGGCTCAGGGCGAGCAGCGCCGCCGCCACGAGCCAGGCCGCCTCCACCCGCCCCTCGAGCACCCCCGAGCCCACCGCGGCCCACGCGAGGATCAGCGCCAGCGAGCCCAGCAGCTGCGAGGCCAGCAGCAGCAGCAGCGGGCGGAGCAGGCGAGCGTCGCGAGCGAGCACCCGCCACCCGGCGCCGGGGTGGGGCCGGATCATGAACGCCCGACGGATCCGCCGCTGGCTGCGGAGCTGGTGGCGGAGCTCCTGGCGAGCGCGGGGATCGAGGCGATCGCCGAGCCCGGCCGCCTCGATCACCGGGGCGATCAAGCGGTCGCCCTCCTCGTCGCAGTCGCGGGCCACCTGGGCGCGCACGGCCTCGAGGGGCAGCTCCACCACCTCGCCTCCCGGGGCGAGCACCCGCACGCGCCCGGCCCGGGCCGAGGTGATGGCGAGCCAGTGCCGCTCCTCGTCGTCGAGCGGGACGAGGGCGGGCCCCATGCGAGCCAGCGCGATCCGGGTCTCGTCGTAGATGATGGAGATCGGCTCCGCGTCGAGCTCGAGCGACTCGGCCGCGCGCATCAGCCAGCGATCGACCTCGGGGCCCGCCAGCCCTCGCGGCGCCACCGGGGGTCGCTCCGGCGGCAGCACGAGGTAGCCGGCCGCGATGCCCAGGGCGATCATCGCCTCGTGGGCCCGCTCCACCGGCCACCCCGCCTCGAGCACCTCAGCTCCCGACATCGCTCGCTCCGGTCGCGGGGATCTCGGTGAGCCGACCCGCCTCCACGCGGACTCGACGAAAGAGCGGGTGGCTCCACAGCCGCTCGGCGAGCGCGACGTCGCGGCCGTGGAGCATCGCGTAGCGCGAGCCCGGCCGGGCGAGCAGCTCCGCGGGCGCTCCGTCCTCCACGATGCGACCGCCCTCGATCACCACCACGCGCTCGAAGGCATCGGTGTCGCGCACGTCGTGGGTGACGGCGATGAGCGTCGCCTCGGCGAAGATCCGGCGGGCCGAGGCCATCAGCGAGCGCCGGGCGTCGCGGTCGAGCCCGCGGAACGGCTCGTCGAGCAGGGCCAGGCCCGCCCCCGAGCGCAAGAAGGCGCGACCGGCCCGCACCCGCTGCCCCTCGCCTCCCGAGAGCATCGCCCCGCCCTCGCCCAGCGTGGTGCCCAGCCCCTCGGGCAGCCGCTCGAGCACCGACAGCAGCTGGGCGTCCCGCAGCACCTCGCCCGGCCCGGCCGCGCCGCGGTCCGAGCCGTAGCGGAGGTTGGCGAGCAGCGATCGATTCCACAGCTGCACGGTGGGATCGATCCACGCGATGCGGGCCCGCAGCGCGGCGAGCGAGCGCGGCTCGAGGGGCACGCCGTCGATCTCCACCCGCCCGCGGCTGGGGTGGTGGAAGCCCAGCAGCACCGAGAGCAGCGAGCTCTTGCCCGCCCCCGACGAGCCCACGATCGCGACGTGTCGACCCGCCTCCACCTCGAGCTCGACGTCCTGCAGGATGATGTTGCCGCCCCCGTGGACCTCGACCCCCAGCAGGCGGATCGAGACCCCGCGCGGCGACGAGGAGCTCGCCTCGCCCGGCTCGTCGAGCGCCTCGGGCACGGGCTCCTCGGGAGCGCCGAGCACCTCGAGGATGCGCATGAACACGCTGCGTACCTGGGGGTAGCTGCGGGCGGCCGCGGCCACCCGCTCGCCCTGGGTGGGGATCGACAGCGCCCAGTAGGCGACCAGCAGCGTGCCCGCCAGCCCGCCGCCGTCCATCAGGTAGCTGCCGACCAGGCCCGCCGCGAGCCCGAAGCCGAACAGGGCCATCACGGCCTCGATCCCCACCGAGGCCGTCAGCAGGGCTCGGGCCGCGCGCTGCCACTCGACCAGCAGGGTCTCGTGCTCTCGCCGCGTCGCCCGCTCGGCCGCGTGGGCTCGCACCGCGGTGATGCCGAGCAGGCCGTCGAGGTAGGCGCTCGCGAGGGCCCCCAGGTGGGTCCGCACCCGGAAGTCGCGCTCCGACAGCAGCGGCAGGAACACCAGCGGCACCACCACCGAGAGCAGCGCGGCCCCGATCGCGATCGCGGCGCTCGAGGGATCCATCCACACCAGGCCGCCGACCACCGCCGCCAGGCCGAAGCAGGAGCCCACCAGACCCACGAGCATGCGGGGGAGCTGGGGGACGAGGGCGAGCGAGTGGCTGCGCTGGGCCATGTCGGAGATCAGGCGGCTGCGGAAGTAGCGATCGGGGAGCCGCGGCACCTTGGTCTGCAGCGCCACCCTCACCCTCAGCTCGAGGCGGCGACCCAGCGACTCGACCAGCATGCCGCGGGGCCACTCGAGCAGCGCGAGCGCCACGAGCAGCCCCACCATGGCGACCACCGCCACGACCCGCTGCTCCGGCGACTGCAGGTGACCGCCCAGGTCGAGCAGGCCCCGCAGCAGCATGACCTCGGCGATCGAGCCGAGCGCGGCGAGCACCAGCACGCCGAGCAGCGCGAGCGGGGCGAGCATGCCGTCGGCCCGCAGCAGGCGCAGCGCCTCGCGCAGCGGAGCCAGCGGCGGCTCTTGCAGCGCTCGCACCAGGTCCTCGGGGCGCTCCACCACCTCGGCCTCGGCCTCGACCTCGGAGGAGCCGGCGGCCCGCTCGGACGAGCGGGTGGTGCGGATGCAGATCGCCACCGCACCGCGCATCCACAGCTGGGGCTCGTCGTCGACCGGGGGCAGCTCGCCCACGCTCCAGAAGCGGGTGGGGATCGTCTCGGGATCCTCGATGGCACGGCGGGCCACCGTTCGCACCAGGCGCTCGGCATCCCGCCCCCGGCGGATCGCCCGGGCGCTCACCAGCGCGGTCACGGAGCGGGTGGCCGCATCGAGGGCCGCGATCGATCGCCAGCCGGGATCGCGGCGCGCCTCGGCGATCATCTCGCGGCAGCTCGTCGCCGCCACGCCCAGTCGCTCGAGTCGACGCTCCAGCGGCCGCAGCATCGGGGCCGTGTCCGCATACTCGCGAAACGCCTCGACCGGGACCTCGGCCGGGTGCGACAGCAGCTGGGTCCGAAGCGTGCTCGCCCGGACCCAGTGCCGGCCTCGCTCGGGATCCATCACCTGCACCAGCGGCCCCAGCCGGCGATACAGCACCACGAAGTGGTTGAGCCCGCTGGGCATGGTGAGCACCGCGATGGCGGGCAGGCTCTCGGACTGCGGCATCAGCAGGTGATCGGCGGGCACGAGGTGCTGCTCCGCATCCAGCCCCAGCGCCCGCGCGACGTCCTCGATCGTGTCGATGGAGGTGCCGTCCACGTCGGTCTGGCAGGCCTCGCGGAGGCGGCCGTAGCCCACCGGGATCCCCAGCCCCTCGAGCACGCACTTGAGCGCGGCGGGGCCACAGTCCATGGCCGAGGTCTGGATGACCTCGGGCGCCAGCCACCTCATCGCCGCTCCTCCGCCCGCGAGAGCGCCCCTGGATCGGCGGCCACGCCGGGGCGAGCGGCCAGCCCCTCGTCGCTCGTGGGCTCTCCCGTCACCGCGTGGCCCACCGAGCGCAGCGCGAGCTCGAGGGGGCTGACCTCCTCCACCGCCACCTCGATGCTGCCCTCCAGCCCGTGGGCGAGGGGGATCGCCGCGGGAGCGTGGATGATCTCGAGCTCGGCGCGCAGCAGCCCGCCCCGAGACTCGGTGCCCACCTGCACCACCCGCAGCTCGATCATCCCGTAGCTGGTCCAGGGAAAGCCGGCCAGGCGCATGCGCGCCGCCTGTCCCGGTCGCAGCCGTCCCAGCGCATGACGAGACGGGAACTGGGCCACCGCCCGCAGGGGCCCGTGGGGGACGACGACCAGCAGCCGCTGTCCCTCGAGCACCACCGAGCCCGGCCGCAGATCGGCGAGCTCGCCCACCACTCCGTCGACGGGCGCGGTGATGCGGTAGCGGGCCAGCTCCACCCCGAGGCGAGCGATCTCGGACTCGGCCGCGTCGCGCTCGCCCGCCAGGCGCGTCCGCTCGCGGCGGAGGCTCTCCAGGCGAACCGCGGCGTCGGCCTCCCGCGTGCGGGCCTCGCCCGCGATGCGACGCTTGGCCAGCGCGGCCGCCCGCGCCTCCGAGCGCCACGCCGCGGCCTCCGAGGACGCCTGCTCCTGGGCCTCCAGCGGCGACACCCCGGCCTCGGCGAGCTCTTGCAGGCGCGAGGCCTGCTCCCGCGCCCAGCGAGCCTCCTCGACCGCCCGCTGTCGCTCTGCGTCCGCCTCGGCCACCGCGAAGGACGATCCGGCGTTGATCGATTCCACGACGCCCTCGGCCGCGTCGATCTCGATCGTGATCGCCTCGAGCTGGGCCACCAGGGCATCGCGCCTCACCTCCGCCTGCAGCCGCGACGCCTCGGCTCGCCCTGCCTCGAGCTCGATGAGCACATCACCGGCCCGGACCTCGCGCCCGAGCTCGGTGGTCATCCTCGCCACCGTCCCGTTGATCGGTGCGTCGACCTCGTGGGCCGCATGGATGGATTCCAGCCGCCCGCCGAGCCCCGCCTCGCGCAGGGTCACCCGAGCCAGCACGGCCCAGGCTCCCCACAGCAGCAGCCCGATCGCCAGCAGCGTCACCAGGACCGCGCTCCTCCCCACCAGCGATCGCTCGGCGGCGAGTGACCGTATCGAACGAGAGAAGGGAGTCGCCACGACGGCTGGTGAGCATAGCGGCGACCCCCGGACCCGTCCAGGAATGCAATACTCGGGATCGACGAATCGCGACGATGCGCGATGTCAGTCGATGATCGGATTCGCAACACGATCGACGCGCGAATCCGTCGATCCAATGATCGAATTCGATGACTCTGCCGACGATCCACATGAGCTCAATTTCATACGATCACCCCCCGATGGCGCGGACCCGAGCCCGTCGCACCAACCGATGGACAAGGTCACCGAATCGAGTAGATTGTCGGCCAATGGACTCGAACGGGGCCGGCCGCGCGCGGTCTGGCGCCCGGCCACGGGGCGCGCCATGAAGCAGAGGATCGTAGTCGTAGGTGGCGGTACGGCGGGCTTGATCGCGGCGATCAGCCTCCGCCGCGTGGTGCCCGATGCGACGGTGACCGTGATCCGCTCCCGGGCAATGGGTCACGTCATGGTGGGAGAGGGCACCTTCGCGGCCACCCCCAATCACCTGCACGAGGTGCTCGGAATCCCCCGTCGGGACTTCTGCGCGCTGGTCGATCCCACGTGGAAGCTGGGCGTGCGCTTCTTGTGGGGTCCCCGGCCGTACTTCGACTATCCATTCGCCGAGAAATTCGACAATCAGATCCTGCCGCGACCCGGCGAGCCCTGGGGCTACTACTGTCTCGACGACTGGCCGGGGATCTCGTCGGTCTGCCGCGATGCCCTGCGCGACGACGACCCTCCCCACGCCAACCCGGCCGTGAGCGCGGGGCTGCCCGCCGCCACCGGCTACCACATCGAGAACCACCCCTTCGTGGAGTATCTCGAGCGCCACCTCGAGCAGCAGGGCGGGATCCTGGTCGACGCCAAGGTGGTGGCGGCCGTGCGCGGCGAGCAGGGGATCGCGAGCCTCCGCCTGGACTCGGGCCAGGACGTGGAGGCCGAGCTGTTCGTGGACGCCTCGGGCTTCTCGGGGCTGCTCATCCACCAGCAGCTCGGCGAGCCGTGGGTGAGCCTGCGCGACCACCTCTTCTGCGACCGGGCGATCGTGGGGGGCTGGGAGCGGCCCGAGGGCGAGCGCATCGCCCCCTACACCACGGCCGAGACGATGGAGGCGGGCTGGTGCTGGCGGATCGAGCACCAGCGCGTGATCAACCGCGGCTACGTGTACAGCAGCGCCCACAAGGGCGACGACGAGGCCGCGGCCGAGATGCTGCGGGCCAATCCCAGGCTCGACGAGTCCATGCTGCGCGCGGTCCCCTTCGAGTCGCGCTACATCCGGCGGGCGTGGGTCGGCAACGTGGTGGCCATGGGCAACGCCTGCGGCTTCGTCGAGCCCCTCGAGGCCACCAACATCCAGGTGATCTGCGGCCACGCCCTGCGCATGGCCCAGGTGGTCGCCGCGGGGGTCGACGCCCGGGCCATCGAGGAATTCAACCGCTGGGTGGTGGGACAGTGGGAGGAGATCCGTGACTTCCTCGCGCTGCACTACCGCTTCAACACCCGCCTGAGCACCCGGTTCTGGGAGATGGCGACCCGCGAGACGCCCCTGGGCAACCTGCAGGGCTACGTGGACCGCTACCGGGCCCAGGGACCGAGCCTGTGGGTCGACGAGGCCACGGGCACCGTCGGCATGTTCGGCCACGACAGCTACCTCGCGATGCTGCTGGGCATGCGGGTGCCCTGGGATCGCTGCGAGATCCAGTAGCCCCGGCCCACGGTGCCGGACCGGCTCGCGCAGGATGCGGGCGCGTCGACGTCCCGAGCCCCCGGGCGTTCGTCATCGAGCCCAGCCGCGGTATCGTTCGGGCCCATGACCGTGGAGCTCAGCGAGCATCCGATCGACACGCCGGCGGGGCCGCGTCGCGCCCTGGTGGTGACCCCCACCTCGCCGATGTCGATCGGCCTCGCCAAGCTCGAGCAGCTCCGCGCCTCGCTCGACACCAGCGAGATCGACCAGGTGGTCATCCGGCACATCGCCGCGCACCCCCACGGCACCTTCCACGCGTTCGTGTTCCGCGGTCGCAACCGCAGCGGCCCGGGCTGGTGGCGCCTCGACCCTGCGCTGGGTCGCGAGGAGCAGCGCGAGCTGGGCTATCGGCTGTGGTGCTCGCACCTGGTGCTCAACCGCTTCTGCGCGGCGGCGGGGATCTTCGAGAACATCTGGTTCGACTGGACCAACGCCGAGGTGCGGGCGTTCTCCGCCGCGGCCGATCGCCTGGGCGGCGAGCTGCGCGAGCGAGCCGAGCGCAGCGCGGACCCGCCGACGCCCAACGACACCCTCACCCAGCTCGACCGCTGGCTGGTGGAGCGGCACACCTTCTTCCTGGCGATGGAGCTCGACACCCTGCTGCACAAGATCCTGCCCACGCGCCTCGCCGAGACCGAGGGCGAGCTGGCTCGATTGCGCGCGCTGGTGGCCGGCTCGCCGATCGCCGCGCTCGACGGGCTGCACTGGTACGACGCCTCGCGCTGAGCCCCGCACCGCTCGAGCCCGGCCGCGTTGGTGAGCCCGAAGACGCTGGCGTCGGGCGAGGGTGCCCCTGCGACCGTCGAGGCGGTGGACGCCGGCCACCCCGTCCGCGTACGGTGCGAGCATGGGCAGCAGGGTGGCAACGGCATGGGTCTCGGTCTTGGTCGCGGCGGCGTGCGGCGGCTCGGGCCCGAGCGCGGGCGAGACGGAGCAGGGCACCAGCGAGGGGACCGCGAGCGCGGGCCCGGGCGCGAGCGATGCCACGGACGGGGCCAGCGGCGGCGCGACCTCGGCCACCAGCGAGGTCGCCGACGACACCGGCGGCAGCACGGGACCGACCGAGCCCTACTGCGGCGACGGCAACCTCGATCCCGGTGAGGAGTGCGACGACGGCAACGACGACGACTTCGACGGCTGCCGCAGCGACTGCAGCGCGGTCGAGATCCTCGAGCCCCCCGCGCTGGAGTGGACCTACGTGGAGGTCCCGGGCACCCGGTGCATGGACGGATCGACGGCCGGCTTCGGGGTCAGCTACAACCCCGATTCGTCCAACCTGATGATCTACCTGGAGGGCGGCGGCGCGTGCTTCAGCGACGCGTGCGACTTCACGGCCTTCAACATCCCGTTCATCCCCCCGGGCGACGGCATCTTCAGCCGCAACAACGACGCGAACCCGGCGCGGGACTGGACGATGATCTACGTGCCCTACTGCACCGGGGACATCCACGCCGGTGACGCCGAGGCGGAGCTCGGCGGCGCGCTCCGCCAGTTCCGCGGCTACTCCAACGTCACCCGCTACCTCGAGCAGCTCGTGCCGAGCTTCCCCGCCGAGCGGGTCCTGCTCACCGGCATCAGCGCGGGCGGCTTCGGGGCGGCGATCAACGCCACCCAGGTGGCCGACGCCTACGGCGACGAGGTGGAGCTCACCGTCATCGACGACTCGGGACCGCCGCTGAGCAACGCCGTGATCGCGCCGTGCCTGCAGACGATCTTCCGGGAGACCTGGAACCTCGACGGCACCGTGCTCTCGGCCTGCCCCGCCTGCGACCCCGAGGACTTCGCCACCGACCTGCTCGACCACGTGCTGCAGGAGTACCCGCAGGTCCGCTTCGGCCTGTTCTCCAACACCGCCGACCAGGTCATCAGCACGTACATGGGGGCCGGCTGGGGCAACGGCATGCACGACAACTGCGGGGGCATCCCGACCGCCGTGCCGCCCATGACCTACAGCGACGACCTGATGAGCATCCGGGCGCAGCACATGGACCAGGCCTCCACCTTCTACCAGCTCGGCCTGGGACACACCGCGCTGCGGCTGGGCTTCAACATCACCTTCGTGGACGGCACCTCGCTGCCGCAGTGGGTCGCCGACGTGCTCGACGGCCAGATCACCCACGTGGGGCCGTGAGGGCCCCGGCGCCCGCCCGGGTCAGAGCGGCCCCACCAGCTTCGCCCACGCCTCGAGCAGGCACAGGATCAGCATGCAGGCGGCCAGCGCCTGCATGAGCACCTGCCCCATGGACCAGCGCGCGTCGATGCGGCGCACCAGGGGCAGGCCCACCACGAAGTAGCTCGCGTAGCCGAGCGAGCCGAAGCGCAGCATGCGATCGCGCTCGGCGTACTCGAAGTAGGCCGAGAGCGCGTCGGTGGCCATGGCGAAGGTCTCCATCCACGCGATCCCGTAGGCGATGGCCAGCACCGCCACCGCGCGCCCCACCACCCCCAGGCCGAGGCGGCGCTCGAGGGTGCGCAGCAGCACCGTGGCCACCACGAAGTAGGTGAGGAAGTACGCCTGGGTGAGCGGGTACATGAACACCGGCACCGTCTGCGTCGAGTGCCCCACCACCTCGGCCTCGAAGGTCCAGCTCACCGGGAACGCGTAGCGCATGCCCATCAGGTCGAAGAAGTAGTGGGTGCCGAAGTAGGTGCCGAAGGCGACCAGCACGAGCACCCAGGCGTTGATCTTCAGCCACCAGCAGTGCCACACCGGGCGGCCGCGATCGGGGCGGCCCGGCCACAGCCACGGCCCGATCACCGGGGCCAGGCCGAGCGCGCAGGAGAACAGCAGGTAGCCCAGGTCGCCCCAGCGGAAGATCCAGCCGGTGGCGACGACCAGGGCGACCGCCAGCATCCAGGCCACGCTGTAGCCGATGAACCAGCGCTCGGCCCAGGCCTGCTCGGGTTCGGAGTACGGCCAGCGCTTGGGCTCGGGGCGAGGGTCGAGCGGGCTCATGCGATCGCGCCCACGCTACCGCAGCCGCGGCCCGCGGCCCAGCGAATCACGAGCCGCGTCGACGACGGAGGGTGTGGGCGCCCCCGCCCCCCACCGTGAGCCGCAGGTAGCCGCCGTTGAGGCTCGGCCCGCCCAGGCCCTGCACCTCCACGCCGTCGATCTGCCACGGGCTCACGCGCACCGAGTAGAGGAAGCCCAGCTCCATCCCCACCATCACGCCGCCGCTGGGGTCGCCGAAGACGATGCGCTGCGCCCCCGCGCCCAGCTCGATCATCGCGAAGCCGGACTCGAGCTGCACGCGGGCCTCGGGCTCGATGCGGGCGTCGCCGATGCGCCGGGGAGCGGGGCTGCTGCTGTCCACGTCGAGCTCGACCCCCAGGCCCAGCACGCCCAGGTAGGGGTAGACCAGCCAGCGGTCGTCGTCGTAGGCCACGAAGGCGGCGTCGAGACCCCCGCCGCCGCCGAGGAAGCGCGCCGAGCCGTGGATGCCCTGCTTGGGCGGCGCGATGACGGCGAAGCCGCGGCCGCCGAGCATGAGGTAGCGACCCAGCCGTGCTCGCCCGCCGCCGCCGAGCATGCCGGCGAAGGAGCTCGGGCCCGCGCCGTCGCCCAGCGCCGTGGAGGCGGCGAGGCCGTAGCCCTGCCCGCCCAGGTCGCCCAGCAGCACGCCGGCGAAGCCGTGCCCGTAGCCGCCCCAGCGCGACGGTCGTTCCTCGGCGCGGGCCGTGGACGGCACAGCGAGCACGGCGGCCAGCAGCACGCTGACCAGGGTGGCGATCGTCGTCGTTCGTCTCATCGCATCCTCGCCCCGCGGGGCCCGGGCATCGTACATTGCGGCGGCCCTCCGGGGCACGCTCGCGATGACCCGCGCCTCCTCCCCCCCTTGGCTCGCTCCCACCCCGGAGGTCGGCCAGGCCCTCGCCGACGGCCGCCCCGTGGTCGCGCTCGAGTCCACGATCATCACCCACGGCATGCCCTGGCCCACCAACGCCGAGACGGCGCGCCGGGTGGAGGCGGTGGTCCGCGAGCACGGGGCCACGCCCGCCACCATCGCGGTGATGGACGGCCGCATCCGCGTGGGCCTCGACGACGCCCAGCTCGAGGCGCTCGCGCGGGGCGAGGGCGCGCACAAGCTCAGCCGCCGCGACCTGGGCACCGCGCTGGCCCAGGGCTGGCGCGGGGGCACCACCGTCGCCGCCACCATGATCTGCGCCGAGCGGGCCGGCATCGCCGTGTTCGCCACGGGCGGCATCGGGGGCGTGCACCGGGGCGGCGAGCACAGCCTCGACGTCTCGGCCGACCTGCACGAGCTCGGCCGCACCCCGGTCGCGGTGGTGAGCGCGGGCTGCAAGGCCATCCTCGACATCCCCCGCACCCTCGAGGTGCTCGAGACCCAGGGCGTGCCGGTGATCGGCTACGGCTGCGACGAGGTCCCGGCCTTCTACACGCGACACAGCGGCTGCGCGGCTCCCCTGCGCCTGGACACCCCCGCGCAGGTGGCCGCGGCCATGCACGCGCAGTGGAGCCTGGGCCTGCGCACCGGCCTGCTCGTGGCCAACCCCATCCCCGAGGCCGACGCGATGCCGCGCGAGGAGATCGAGGCCGCGATCGAGGCCGCGCTGGCCGACGCCGACGCGCGCGGCATCACGGGCAAGGACGTCACCCCGTTCCTGCTCGCGCGGGTGGTGGAGCGCACCGGCGAGCGGAGCCTGCGGGCCAACGTCGCGCTGGTGCTCGACAACGCCCGGGTGGCCGCTGCGATCGCCACCGCGTACGCCGAGCGGCAAGCGAAGTAGCCGGCCAGGGGCTGCGACGCCTGCCACCTCGGGGGCCGGCGGAGGAAGGCTCCCCTGAAATCCGAGGGCTTTCTCCCGAGATGACGCTTGGCCTCGGCCTTGCTCCACAGGGGAGCGTGCCCGGGCGGGCACCGGACCCTTCCCCCCACGGGGCCTCGACGATCCATTCCGTGCACTCAAGCAAGGGATCGTCGGGGTCCCGTGTTCCCGTTCGAATCGCGACGGCGACCGGGAAGGTCGAGCCGTCGCCAGTCCGCTCGGGGCAGCCGGGCAGCGGAGCCGCTCACCCGCGCGCCATCAGCCCTCGCCCTTCAGCCCTCGGCCGCAGCCTCGGCATCGTCGGCGCACTCTTCCATGCCGGCGTAGTCGGGATCGCAGGGATCGGTGACCTCCTGCGCGTCCGCGTCGTCGGCCGGCGCGGCCTCGGGCGCGGCCTCGACCGCCACCTTGCTGCCCTTGCTCCACTCGGCGTCGATCTCGATGAGGATCGTGGCCTGGCCGACGATCTCGTTGTTGATCTTGCGCTCGACCGACACCGGGTAGCCGCCCGAGGCGGAGAAGGTGGCCTTGGTCGTCGCCTCGGCCTTGATCGTGAGCTCGAGGGTCCCCTGGGTGCGCACCGACTCGGTGGCGGACTCGAAGGAGAGCCGGGCGATGTCCTCGCCCGCGTCGTTGCGACCGAGGCCCTCGAAGGCGCCGGTGCTCTTGGCCGACTTGATCTCCTCGTCCCGCTCCTTGGGGACGGCGTCCCAGGTGGCACCGTCCTCGATCGCCTGGTCGGGCAGGCGCACCGAGATCCCCGCGGTGACGGCCGAGGTGACCATGCCGATCATCCCCGCCATGGCCGGGTCCATGCCCTCGGGCGGCTCGGGCTCGTTGCTGGTGTCGCCCTGGGCGTCGAGGTCGAAGCGGATCTGCATGCCCTCGAGGGCCTTGGCCGAGTCGGGGCTCATGCCGGCCGCGCCCGCGGGGATGCCCTCGGGCAGGCGCAGGTCGACCTGGATGTTGCTCACCGTCACCTCCACCTCGCGCTTGCTCTGGTCGCCCCGGCTGAGCACGGTGAGCGCGGCGTCGAGCTCCACGATGGAGATGATCTCGCCCATGGGGGTCTGGGCCGCGTTGCGCATGCGAACGTGGCCCTGGTAGGTCTGCCCCGGCGTGAGGTCGTAGCGCAGCGTGAGCCCGGCCTCGGGCACCTCCACCTCGGTGAGCTGCTGCTTCTTGTTGCAGCCGGAGCCGAAGGGCAGCGCGAGGGCGGCGGCGACCAGGAGCACACGAGCCGGGGTGCGGGCGAGCATGGCCGGGGTTGTATGCCAGGTGCCGAAGGGGCGTCCACCGGCCGGGGACGTGGTGCCGAGCGGTGTTTGCGCTGCGTGTCGCCGCCGTGGGGCTCGCATCGCCGCGACGGAGCGTCGCTACGGGGCGGCCGCGAACGCGTAGTCGACCACGAGGTTGGCCATCGCCCGCACCCCGATCTGCAGCGCTCCTTCGTCGGCGAGCCAGCGCGGCGAGTGGTTGCTCGCGGCGTCCTCCACCGTGGTGCCCGAGGGCAAGACGCCCAAGAAGAAGAACATCCCGGGGATCTGCTGCTGGTAGAACGAGAAGTCCTCGGCCCCCAGCACCATCGCTCGCTCGCGCAGGTGCTCCGGCCCGGCCACGCGCGCGAGCGTGGGCCGCATGCGCTCGAGCAGCTCGGGATCGTTGTCGACCACGGGATAGCCCGCCTCGATGGTCACCGTGGCCTCGGCCTGGGCGGACTGGGCGATGTGCTCGGCGGTGGCCCGGATGCGGCGATGCAGCTCCTCGCGGATCTCGGGATCGAAGGTGCGGATCGTGCCGATCATCTCCACCTCCTCGGGGATGATGTTGCTGCGCAGCCCGCCGTGGATGCTTCCGATCGAGATCACCGAGGGCGTGCGGGTCATGTCGAGCTGCCGCGAGACGATCGTCTGCAGCCCCAGCACCACCTGGGCCGCGACGGTCACCGGGTCGACCCCGCGCCACGGGTAGGCGCCGTGGGTCTGCTCGCCGCGCACCACGATCCGCAGCCGGTCCGAGCTGGCCATGGTGGGGCCCGAGCGCACCAGCAGGTCGCCCACCGGCTCGGGCACCGCGTGCAGGCCGAAGATCACCTCGGGCACCGGGTCGCGCAGCGCTCCCTCGGCGATCATCAGCGCGGCGCCGCCCTCCTCTCCCGGCGGCGCGCCCTCCTCGGCGGGCTGCAGCAGCAGCTTCACCGTCCCCGGCAGGCGGTCCCGCAGCCGCGGCAGCAGCTCGGCCACGCCCATCACGATCGCCATGTGCAGGTCGTGGCCGCAGGCGTGCATCACCGGCGTCGACTCGCCGCGCCAGATCGCGGTCGCCTTGGAGGCAAAGGGCAGGTCGTTGTCCTCCTTCACCGGCAGCGCGTCCATCTCGGCCCGCAGCGCCACCACCGGCCCGGGCCGCCCGCCCTGCAGCACCGCCACCAGGCCGGTGTGCGCCACCCCCTCGCGCACCTCCCAGCCCTGACGCCGCAGGTGCTCGGCGATCACCTTGGCCGTCCGGTGCTCGCGGTTGCCGAGCTCGGGGTGCTGGTGCAGGTCGCGGCGATACTCGATCACCGCCGGGCGCAGCTCCGCGGCGAGGCGATCGATCTCGGCGGCGAGCGGGCTGGCCTCCACCCGCGCGGGGAGCCGAGCCTCCGCGGGTCCGCGCGACGGATCCTCGGGGTGGTCCGGGGCGAGCGCGGGCGCGACGGGCTCGAGCGGCGTCGGGGGTCGGCTCGGACCGGCCTCGGGTCGACAGGCCACGGTGCCCAGCAGGAGCCACGCCGCGAGGGAGGAGGTGCGCATCGACCCCAGCATACGGAATGGCCGGGCGGGCCCGCGATCACCCGCCGGATCCGCGCGAGGGCGCCGGGCCCGGGCAGGATTCGCCCGGCTGCGATACCGTGAGCCTGGAGGGTGAGGATGAGATCGGCAATCCCCGTGCGCACCGCCGGCGGGCTCGGCTTGGCGCTCGCGTGCGCCTGTGCGATCGGCACGGGCACCGACGGCGTGGGCTCGGCCGCCAGCATCGGCTCGGCCGGCCACGACGACACCGAGGGCACCGGCGTCGATCCCAGCGCGAGCTCGGCCGATCTCGACGAGTCGGGCAGCTTCTCGGGCGGCTCCAACTCCGCCACCTCGGGCGGGGGCGAGACCGACGATCCTCCGCCGGGCACCGAGGTGTGCAACGGGATCGACGACGACGGCGACGGGCAGATCGACGAGGACCTCCCCATGCTCACCTGCGGGGTGGGCTCGTGCGAGGTCTCGGTGCCCTCGTGCATGGGCGGGGCGCCGCAGCCCTGCACCCCGGCGCTGCCCGGGGGCGAGGTGTGCAACGGGCTCGACGACGACTGCAACGGCACGGTCGACGACGGGGCGCCGCAGGCCTGCAGCACCGCCTGCGGCAGCGGGGTGATCGCCTGCGCGGGCGGGGTGGAGCAGCCCTGCGACGCGCCCCAGCCCCAGTCCGAGGCCTGCAACCTCGACGACGACGACTGCGACGGCAGCTACGACGAGGGGGTCAACGGCTGCCGGGTGGGCGTGCACCGCTCGCTGAGCCCCAGCACCGGCGAGCACTTCTACACGACCGACATCGGCGAGGCGCAGTGCTGCGGCTTCGACCTGGAGTCGGCCAACTTCTACTACCTGTACAGCGGGCCCCACCCGGGGCTGACCGCGTTCCACCGCTGCCTCACCGGCAGCGGCTTCCACTTCTACACCCAGAGCGCCACCTGCGAGGGGACCACCCTCGAGGGCGTGATGGGCTACATCGCCACCGCGGCGGGGACGGCCGGCTCGGTTCCCCTGTACCGCCTCTACCGGGCAGCCAACGGCGACCACTTCTACACGACCAGCGCGGCCGAGCGCGACAACGCGATCAACACCCTCGGCTACGTGGCCGAGGGCGTCGCCGGCTACGTGTGGTGAAGCGGGCTCAGGCCGGCACCTCGCAGACGTCGTCCTGGTTGTTCCATTCGCACGCGGGGTGCTGCTGACACTGCTGCTGCATGTCGATCTCGGGGCAGACCGAGGGGTCGTCGGCCCAGCACGAGCCGTTCATCGGGCTGCCCAGCCACACGCAGCCCTCGGTCCCCTCGCAGGTCATGGTGTCCATGGCCTCCGCACACGCGCCGGTGCTGCCCGTCTCCGAGCCCCCCGAGCTGTCGCTGCCGCCGTCGGCCGTGCCCGACGACTCCGAGCCGGGGCCGGGGCCGGTGCTGCCCTCGCCCGTCGCGTCCTCGCCGGTGGTGGTGTCGGGCGGCTCGCTCGTGGTCGCCTCACCCGTCGATCCCCCGGTTCCCGAGGAGCCATCGCCCGCGGTCTCCTCCCCGTTGCCGTCGTCCCCACACGCCGGGGTCAGGAGCAGGATCGAGCCCAGCACGGCCGTCAGCGAGCCAGCACGCCAAGGTGCAATCGTCATGATGGTCATGGTCCAGAGTCCTTGGACCGAGCCGCTCCGATCGATTCCAAGATCATGCGAAATCATCGAGCCCATCGGGCTGCGGTGCGACCTCGCCTGACATGGACCCCGCCACCGGCATGCGCAGGGCCCCATGGCCGCTGCTACCATCGAGAGGATGAACGACCGCTGGATGAACGGGGCGCGGTGGGCCGTGGTGCTGCTCGCGATCACGGGCTGCAAGGACAGCTCGGAGGAGACCGACGACACGGAGTCCGACGGGATCCAGCTCACCGCAGGCGAGACCACGGGGGGTGGCACGGGCCAGAAGCTCGACGTCGGCGGAGGGGCCACCGACGGCATCGACTGCAGCGAGGGCCTGGGCAACTGCAACAACCTGATCGACCTGCTGTTCATCATCGACAACTCGGGCTCGATGGGCGAGGAGCAGCTCAACCTCGCCCTCAACATGCCCAAGCTGATCCACGGGATCGAGGATCTCACCGACGCCGACGGCAACCCGGTGCAGCCCAACGTCCACATCATGGTGACCACCACCGACGCGGGCAACGTGCTGTGCGACCCGTTCTATGCGCCGGGCCGCTCGCCCGAGAGCGGCACGCCGATCTCGAGCGCGTGCACCGATCGCCTCGAGCGCTTCACCAGCATCTCGATGCCCCCGGTGGTCGCCGAGTCGGCCTGCACCACGGTCTGCCCCTCGGCGCTGGCCCCCGACGGACCGTTCATCGAATTCAGCGCCGCGGGGGACAACGTGCCCGACGTGCCGCCGGTGGACATCGACGGGGACGGGGTGGACGACGACGCGATCGCCCAGACCCTGAGCTGCGTGGGCCCGCAGGGCATCGACGGCTGCGGCTACGAGTCGCCGCTGGAGAGCATGATGCTCGCGCTCGACGACGGCGCCTCGTGGAACTCGGGCACCAACCCCTTCCTGCGCACCGGCGGCCTGCTCGCGGTCGCGGTGATCACCGACGAGGCCGACTGCTCGGTCATCGACGACACGGTGATGATGGACGACTCGGTGATGGAGCTGCACCCGGAGACCGGCATGCCCGTGCCCACCAGCGCCATCTGCTGGAACGCGGGGGTGACCTGCGACGGCCCCGACGGCAACGGCGAGTACTCCAACTGCAGCTCCATGGGCAGCCGCCTGCGGCCGGTGCAGGAGTACATCGACTTCCTGCAGGGCCTCGACCACCGCGTGGTGATGCTGGGCATCGTGGGCATCCCGCCCGTCACCGCCCGCAACGAGGACCCGCCCTACCAGCCCACCGCGGGCGGCGTGTTCGATCTGGTCTACCGCGACTGGCAGGATCCCGAGTACCCCGCGGGCGACATCCTCCCCGACGACTGGGCCAACGGCATCACCGCGGAATTCAAGCAGTACCAGTTCGGCATCGGCCCCGGCTGCACGGGCGAGGACGACATGGGCGGCTTCACCGGCCAGGCGATCCCGCCGGTGCGGGTCAAGGAGGTCTGCGAGGCCCTCAACGTCGAGGACGACCCCGACACCTTCGAGGACGAGACCGAGATCCGCTGCTGCATGGAATCGATCTGCGACACCGATTTCAGCGCGGCGCTGCAGTGCCTCGCGGGCCTGATCGAGCAGAGCGTGATCCCCACCGAGTGATCCCCGAGCGATGGCCGACGACGCCGAGCTGATCCGGGCCTGGCAGGAGGGGGACCGGGCGACGGGGGCGCGGTTGTTCGACCGCCACTATGCCTCGGTGGCCCGCTTCTTCCGCAACAAGGTGGGCCCGCAGGAATCGGCCGACCTCGTGCAGAGCACCTTCCTCGCCTGCTTCGAAGGGCTGCCGCGGGTGCAGGCGAGCCGCTTTCGCTCGTACCTGTTCGCGGTGGCCTGCAACCTGCTGCGCAAGCACTTCCGCAGCAAGCACCGGGCCCGGGTCGAGCTCGGCACGGTGAGCGTGTTCGACCTCGACCCCTCGCCCAGCGCGGTGCTGGCGGGGGACCAGCGCCAGCGCCAGCTCCTCGAGGCACTGCGGCGGATCCCCATCGAGATGCAGGTGGTGCTCGAGCTGTTCTACTGGGAGTCGATGACCGCGGCCGAGCTCGCCGAGGTGCTGGAGATCCCCGTGGGCACCGCCAAGACGCGGATCCGCCGGGCCCGTCAGCTCCTGCACGAGCAGATGCAGGCCATCGACGCGCAGGGCCTGGCCTCGGGCTGCACGGTGGAGGATCTCGACGCGTGGGCGCAGGGCCTGCGCGGGGAGCCCGAGCCGAGCTGAGGCTCGAGGCCCGCGCG
>JACKDV010000018.1 GCA_020633315.1 Myxococcales bacterium | reverse complement strand
ACACGTGGTCTACACCTTCGCCGCGGCGGGCTGGTCGGCCACCGCCATCGCCAACGTCAGCGATCAGGAGGCGGGCCACGCCTGGGGCCTCGACCACAGCCTCAACTGCAACTCGGTGATGTCGTACTGCGGCAGCGGCAACGGGATCTTCTCGCCCACCTGCGATCCGCTGTGCGAGGGGCCGTGCAGCAGCCCCGCCGGCTGCCGCCTGTTCCACGAGGACTTCTGCGGGGTGGGCAGCGATCGCCAGAACGAGATGGAGGAGCTGTCGTTCCTCTTCGGCGGC
Organism: Myxococcales bacterium; assembly: GCA_020633315.1. Classification (GTDB taxonomy): domain Bacteria; phylum Myxococcota_A; class Polyangia; order Nannocystales; family Nannocystaceae; genus Paraliomyxa. The sequence continues at coordinate 177,149 of JACKDV010000018.1, read as the reverse complement.
AACGAGCCCGACCTCGAGCCGCCCACCGTGGAGATCGTCTCGCCCGCCGACGACGACGTGCTGCCGGCGGGCAGCGACGTGGACCTGCGGGCGGTGGTCGACGACAACTATGGAGGTTACGCCTGGCGCTTCCTCATCGAGCTCGACGGCGAGGTCGTCTACGATCAGATCGACTACGATCGCGAGGTCGACCCCGAGTACCGCGCCGCGCTCAACCTGGTCTCGCTCGATCCGGGGACCTACGTGATCACCATCGAGATCGCGGACCACTTCGAGCACCTGGTCTCCGACACGGTGAGCTTCGTGGTCGAGCCCGCGGCCGGGGAGTCGGGCGGGGGCGTCGACGAGACCGGAGGCGGCGAGGGCCCGGGCGGCACGGGGGCCGAGGGTGGTGCAGACACCCAGGGCGCGATCGACGACTCGAGCGGGGGTGGGGAGGGCTCGGGTAGCGGCGGCACCGATCCCAGCGCGGTGGGCGGCGACGAGGGCTGTGCCTGCCGGGCCCAGGGAGGCGGCTCTGGCCGCGGAGGAACGCTCTGGGGGCTGCTGGGCCTGCTCGCCCTCGGTCGCCGGATCTCGCGCGATCATCGCGGATCGAGCCGGTCTCGACGGAGCGCGGGGACGCGCACGTCGCGAGTCCACCCCAAGGCTTGACCCCGCGCCGCGGATCCATATGCTTCGCCTTCCCTTCGCCGCTCGGGCGGTGGGCGGGCGAGCCGACGACCTCGCGATGATCCGCGGGGCCCTCGCCTCCGGCCGAATCCTCGGCCCTCCGAGCGCATCGAATTCCGGAGAGAACCATGTCCACCTTTGATCAGGCCATCGTCAGGACCGGCGGCAAGCAGTACCGGGTCGAGCCGGGCACCGTGCTCCGCGTCGAGAAGCTCGACGGCGATGTCGGCAACACGGTCGAGCTCCCCGAGGTGCTGCTGCTCGGCAAGGGGTCGCAGGCCCAGGTCGGCAAGCCCCTCATCGAGGGCGCCAAGGTCACCGGCACCATCACCGCGCAGGGACGCGGCGCCAAGGTCATCGTCTACAAGTTCCGGCGCCGCAAGAACTACCGCCGCAAGCAGGGCCACCGGCAGGCCTACACCGAGATCAAGATCGACGAGATCACCGGCTGAGCACCAGCGCGCGAGGACGAGATGGCACACAAAAAAGGTCAGGGCTCGATCAAGAACGGTCGCGACTCCAAGGCTCAGTTCCGCGGGGTCAAGAAGTTCGGCGGCGAGGTAGTGCGCGCGGGCAACATCCTGGTGCGCCAGGTCGGCAACACCTACCGTCCGGGGCCGGGCGTGGGGCAGGGCAAGGACTTCACCCTGTTCGCGCTGGTCGACGGCAACGTGCGCTTCTACAAGCGCGGTCGCGAGCGTCGGTCCTACGTGGCCGTCGACGTGGCGGTCGAGGCCGAAGCCGCGCAGTAGCGTAGGCGGCCTCCTCGCCCGGCGAGGGGGGATCCGAGATGCGCTTCGTCGATCAGGTTCGCATCGTCGTACGGGCGGGCCGCGGGGGCGACGGCGCGGTCGCGTGGCGTCGTGAGGCCAAGGTCCCCAAGGGGGGCCCGGCCGGCGGCGACGGTGGTCGCGGCGGCGACGTGATCCTCGTGGCCGACCCGCACCTGAGCACCCTGCTCGATCTCCACTACCGGCGGATCCTCAAGGCCGAGTCGGGGCGACCGGGGGGCATCCGTGATCGCAACGGACGCGGCGGCGAGGACCTGGTGGTGCGGGTGCCGGTGGGCACCGTCGTCTTCATCGAGGGCGAGGCCGAGGACTCCGACGCGGCGCCGCGGGGGGTCGACGAGGGCGGGATGGAGAACGTCTATCTCGTCGACGACGACCAGGCGCTCGCTCGCCTCGCCCGTGCGCGGGCCGAGCTGGCGGGCGAGCCCGTCGCGGAGCTCGACGCGGAGGAGACGGACGGGCCGAGCCAGGGCGATGCCGATGGCTCGGGCGAGACCGCCGAGGAAGATCGGAGCGAGCCGGGCGAGGCCGTCGCGGGCGAGGCCGTCGATACCGGCGAGCGCGAGGCGAGCGAGGCCGTCGATGACGACGCAGGCGAGCGCGGCGAGCCCCAGGCCGTCGATGCCGGCGAGCGCGAGCCGGGCGAGGCCGTCGATGACGACGCAGGCGAGCGCGGCGAGGCCGAGCTCGCGGCCGACGACGACTCGCGCGAGGCCACCGAGGCCGATCACCACTCGGACGACGAGCACGTCGAGGATCCCGCCGCCGAGCACGACGACGGCTTGATCCCCGCCGCCGAGGTGCTCGAGCTCGAGTTCGGAGAGCGCCTCGGCGATCTCACCGAGCCCCACCAGCAGCTCGTGGTCGCCCGCGGGGGCCGGGGCGGTCGCGGCAACATCCACTTCCGCAGCTCCACCAACCGCGCCCCCGATCGCGCCGAGCCGGGGGCCGAGGGCGAGGCCTGGCACCTGCGCCTCGAGCTCAAGCTGCTCGCCGACGTGGGCATCGTGGGCTTCCCCAACGTGGGCAAGTCCACCTTCATTCGTCGCGTGAGCCGAGCCCGTCCCAAGGTGGGGGCCTATCCCTTCACCACGCTCATCCCCAACCTCGGCGTGGTGCAGCTCCCCGGCAATCGCTCCATGGTGGTGGCCGACGTCCCCGGCCTCATCCGAGGCGCCAGCGAGGGCAAGGGCCTCGGCCACCACTTCCTGCGGCACCTCGAGCGCACCCGGGTGCTGCTGCACCTGCTCGCGCCCGACTACGGTCCCGAGCGCGAGCCGCTGGCCGATCTCGACGCGCTGGAGCAAGAGCTGCAGAGCTACGGCACGCAGTTCGACGGGCGCCCGCGGGTGGTCGCGCTCAACAAGCTCGATCTGCTCGGCGACGAGGAGGGACGTGCCCTGGTCGCCCGCACCCGCGCCGCGCTGCGCGAGCGCAACATCCCGCTGTTCACCATCTCGGCCCAGACGGGCGCGGGGATCCCCAAGCTGCTCGAGGCGCTGTGGCGTCGCCTCGAGCGCGACGGCGAAGCCTGAGCGGGTGTCCACCCCCGGGCGGCCCCGGCACCGTGGCCCAGCCGCGATCGTCGCCGGAGGAAACCGAGCCGGTCCCCCCGCGTGGAAGAGTGCCGGGGAGGCACGTCGCCATGCCCGAAGCGCTCAACGCAGGTCGCCCACTCCGCGGCTGGGCCCCGGTCCCGCCCGATGCCGTTCTCTGGTGGAGCCTTGGTGGCCTTGGTACCTTTGTGGACGTGATGAGACTGCTCGACCTCGGCTCGGTCCTCGGTGGTCTGCGCCGGCTCTCCATGCGGATGCCCGCGGTGCTGGTGCTGATGATGGCCCTCGGTCTTGCGTCGACAGCGCAAGCCGGACCGGCCCCGGTCAAGCCGACGCCCGTCAAGCCCAATCCCATCAAGCCCGCGGCCCAGCCCACCACCGCGCAGCCGGCCAAGCTCGAGCCCAAGCCCGCCGCTGGTCAGCCGGCCAAGCTCGAGCCGCAGCCCACCGCGGGGCAGCCGGCCAAGCTCGAGGGCAAGACCACCGATCCCTTCTCGGCCGGCACGGCGGCGGGCAACCCCGCCGCGGGCAATGCCAACGTCCGCGAGAGCGAGCTCTACGGCGATCGCCTCGACAACCTGCAGACCGAGGTCGACCAGCTCAAGGACAAGATCTTCCGCAGCAAGGCCCGGCTCACCCTGCTCAAGGAGACCGTGCTCAAGGGCGTGCTCGCGGGCAGCCGCGTGACGATCACCCACCAAAACCTCATGGGCTCGGGCTTCCGGCTGGTGAAGGTGGTGTTCATCATGGACGGCGCCCAGATCTTCGCGCGCACCGACGAGACCGGCAGCCTCGACGGCGAGGACGAGATCATCGTCTACGACGGCAACCTGCCCCCCGGTCCCCACAACGTGACGGTGGAGCTCACCTACCAGGGCAATGGCTTCGGGGTGTTCTCCTACCTCAACGGCTACACCTTCGAGTCCCGCAGCTCGCACAGCTTCACCGCCCCCGAGAACGGCGCGGTCAAGCTGGTGAGCCAGGGCTTCGAGCGCGGCAACATGACCACCGAGATGGCCGATCGGCCCTCGGTGAACTGGCAGGCGGTCCCGCTCGACGCGAGCGGCCGCCCGCTGCCCAAGACCCGCAGCGACAAGGCGGGGCGTGATCGGCTGAGCAAGGACGACCAGTGAGGCGAGGGCTCCGAGCACGGGGGCGCGGCTGGGCGCGGCTTTGGGTGATCGGCGTGGGGCTCGGCCTCGCGTCTCCGGGCGTGCTCCGGGCCGCCGCGCCGGGCGGAGACTGGCTCGAGCAGCAGGAGGCCAAGCTCGACGAGGCCGAGGAGGCGCTGAAGCACGCGGCCGAGGCGGCCAAGCGCGCGGTGGGGGTGAGCGAGGAGGAGCTGGCCAAGCGCCTGGTGCAGGGGCAGCTCCAGCTCGCCGAGGGCGACTACGAGGGCGCCGCGATCACCTTCCTCGATCTGCTCGAGAACCACCCCAAGTCGCAGGCGGCCCCGCAGGCGGTGTTCTTCCTGGGCGAGGCCCTGGTCCCGCTGCAGATGGAGCGCTGGGCCTTCGAGCTGTTCACCCAGAACCTGGGCGACGGTCGTCCCGAGGCCAAGCGCTTCCACCAGCGCAGCGTGGCCCGGCTGCTCGACCTGAGCATCCCGCGGCGCGAGGCCGGCTTCGCCCGCCGCCCGGGGCTGAGCGCCACCCCCGAGGTGCGGGCGCGGCTGCGGGCGGTGGGGGTGAGCACCACCCTCGAGCCGCCCAAGGGCAAGATGCGGGACGAGGACGTGGAGCGCCTGGTTCGCTGGGCGCAGTCCTACCCGGCCAAGGACCGCCAGCCCGAGCTCAGCTACGCCTTCGGTCGGCACCTGTACCTCAGCGGCCGGCACGACGATGCGATCGCGGTGCTCGACGCGATGAGCCCGGTCGACATCCCGATCACCCGCGGCGGCGAGGGGGCGCAGTGGCGGGTGCGGGCGGCCTACGTGGCGGCCTCGGCCACCCTCGCCAAGGGGGCAGTCGACGAGGCGCTCGAGCGCTTCGGCCGGATCGTCAAGGCCAACCCCTCGGCGGCTCGCGACCGCCAGATCGTGCAGCTCTCCTGGCTGGCGATGGCGCGGATCCACCACGACGACGGCAACGTGGAGGACGCGGTGATCAACTACCGCCGCATCGGTCGCGACTCGCCCTACTTCGCCGAGGCCATGTACGAGACCGCGTGGACGCTGATGGCGGCCAAGCGCTACGACCGGGCGGTGCAGGCCCTCGACCTGCTGCTGGTCTACGATCCCGACTCGCCGATCGCGGCCGAGATCAAGCACCTGCGCGGCAAGATCCGCATCCAGCAGCGCGACTACGAGGGCGCCGAGGAGCAGTTCCTGGCCCTGCGCCGCGAGTTCGATCGCCTCGGCAAGCGCCTGGGCTCCAAGCTGCAGTCCAGCGGTGACGCCACCGCCTACTTCGCCGCGGTGGTGGGCGAGGACATGGAGCACTTCAGCCTGGGCTCGCTGCTGCCGCAGGGCGCGGTGACGGTGGCCCGGGCCCTGCCGCGAGCCGTGCACGCCGAGAAGCTCTCGGGCGAGGTGGGAGCGCTCAACCGCGAGCTCGACGAGCTGCGCGCGATGCTGGCCCAGATGGAGGAGGCGGTGGCCGTTCCCCACAAGGCCAAGCTCTTCACCGATCTCGCCGGTCACGTGGCGGCGCTCGATCAGGGGGCGCTCGACGTGGTGGAGGTGCAGGAGCAGCTCGTGGCCCGGCTGTCGGTCAAGGCCAAGGGCTCCGGCCTCGAGCAGCTCGAGGGCCAGCGCCGGCGCCTGCGCGAGCAGCTCGACGCGCCGCGGGGCGGGGCCAACCCCCGGCTCGAGGGCGCGGCCCGGGGGGTGGAGCGCCTCGAGCAGCAGGCCCACAAGCTCGAGCTCACCGTCGACGAGCTGCGGGCCCAGCTCGTGGCCACCGAGCGCTACTACGAGGAGACCCGCGCCGAGCAGAAGATCGACCACCAGGCCTTCCTCACCCAGGCGGCGGAGATGCGCGACGAGATCGCGTCGCTCGAGGACGAGTCGGCGGCGCTGCGTCGTCGCGTGGGGCGGGCCCGCGCCGCGCTGCGCTTCGCCAACCCCGAGGACGACACCTGGCGCCAGGCCCTGAGCGCCTACCAGCAGCACCTGGGCCAGATGTACGCCGCGCTCGCCAAGGCCGTGCCCGATGCCGACGCCGACCGGCTGTGGAAGCGGGCTGCTCGCTGGCACGCGGCCAGCACCGCGGTGCGCAGCGGGCTCGACGACGCCGCGGAGGGGCGCCTCAAGAAGGCGCTGGTGATCCTGGCCGAGGAGCGGGTCAACCTCGATCGCTACCGCGTCGAGCTCGATGCGGTGCAGGGCCGCACCAAGGATCTCGTCTCGCAGGTGATGTCGGCCACCTACCGCGACGTGGTGGGCGAGCTGCACAACCAGGTCATGCGCAGCGAGGTGGGCCTGCTCGACGTGGCCTGGGCGATGAAGGAAGCCGAGACCGACGAGGTGCACCGCCTCGAGCTCGAGCGCGACCGCACCCTGGGCGAGCTCGATGCCGCCGTGCAGATGGGCCTGGAGGAGCTGGGACGATGAGCGCACGCCGCTTCACCGTGATCCTGGGCGCGAGCCTCGGCCTCGCCGCCGCGGCGGGCTCGACCACCGCGTGGGGTCTGCCGCGCTCCGAGCTGCTGCGCTCGGACGAGCTGCAGCCGCGACCGGGCGAGCCGGGCTCGGGGCAGGGGCTCGAGCAGCAGATCCACCCCACCGATGCGGCCAAGCTCAAGGCCCCGCTGCCCCTGCGTCCCGCGAACGAGGAGGAGGCCAAGGCGCTCGAGGAGCTCGAGGCCTTCGCCCAGCGCTACCGGCGGGCGAACGACGCGACCGCGCACACCATCGCCCAGCTGCTCATCATCGAGTCGAGCAAGGGGCGCAACGCGCTCGAGACCGGCTTCCAGCGGAAGATCCGCGACCACGAGGCCTCGGCCCGCAAGATGCGGGCGCTGGCCATCCAGCGCTACGAGGACTTCCTGCAGCTGCACCCCGACGACGCCACCTGGACCCCCGAGGTCACCTTCCGCCTCGCCGAGCTGCAGTTCGAGACCTCGAGCGATCGCCTCGCTCGCCAGGAGGAGGCGTTCCAGACCGAGCTCGAGGCCTACGAGAAGGCGCTGCAGACCAACCCCGACGCGCCGCCGCCGGTGAGCCCCAACCCCGAGTACGGCCCCTCGATCGCGCTGTACCGCGACGTCGCCGTCCGCTTCCCCCACTACCACCTCGTGGACTCGGCGCTCTACATGATGGGCACCCTGCTGTACGAGATGGAGAGCTTCGACGAGAGCCGCCAGGCCTACCTGGCCCTGGTCTGCTCCAACCGCTACGAGGCGCCCTACGCCGACGGCACCAACCTGGTCTACTCCACCGCGTTCCGCCCCGGCGACTACGGCGGCTGCGTGCCCTGGAAGGCCGACAGCCAGTTCGTGGCCGAGGCGTGGCTGCGGGTGGGCGAGGTGCACTACGACCTCGACGAGCTCGACCCCGCGCTCGAGGCCTATGCCCAGGCGGCCTCCGACCCCGAGGGCGAGCTCTACGACGAGGCCCTCATCCGCATGGCGTGGACGCTCTACCTCAAGCGGAGCTTCCCCGAGGCGGCCGACAAGCTCGACGAATTCGTGCGCTACGCCGACGCCCACAAGGGCGAGGCCAAGGCCGACGGCGCGGTCGCCCTGCGCGACGACGCGATCAAGTACCTGGCCAAGACCTACGTGGAGGAGGACTGGGACCTCGACGGCCGCCGCGATCGCGTGTGGGGGCTGGCCCGCCTCGACCGCGACTACCGGGATCGCGGCAACGAGCGCCACGTGCCCGAGATCTACGCCGCGCTCGGCGACCTGTTCGCGTTCCAGACCGAGTTCGGCAAGGCGATCGACATCTGGAAGACCACGCTGCAGCGCTGGCCGCTGGCCCCCGCCGCGCCGAAGATCCAGGTGCGGATCATGAGCGCCTACAACTTCCTGCAGGACGAGGCCGGCGCTCGCGAGGCCCGCGACGCCCTGGCCACCAACTACCTGCGCGGCACCGAGTGGTTCTACGCCAACGAGGGCGACCCCGACGTGGTCGAGGAGGCGCTGGCCCTGGCCGAGGAGGCGCTGGTGCACACCGCCATCGACCACCACAAGATGGCGCAGGCGCTGCGGGCCGAGGGAGATCCGGCGGCCAAGGCCGAGTACGCGATCGCGGCGCGGGCCTACGAGGCCTACCTCGAGCGCTTCCCCGACACCCCCACCTCCTACGAGAACCGCTACAACTTCGCCGAGTCGCTCTACTACAGCGACCAGTTCGCCAAGGCGGCCGAGCAGTACGCCGAGGTCCGCGACTCCAACATCGACAACCGGCTGCAGGAGGACGCGGCCTCGGGGGCAGTGCTCGCCTACGAGGCCTTCGTGGAGGAGGAGACCGCGGCCGGTCGCCTCACCCTGCCCGAGATGCCCAAGAAGGGCTCGGCCGGCCCCTTCGATCCCCAGCCGCTGCCCGAGCTGCTCGCGGCGCTGCAGACCGCCTATGACAGCTTCATCACCGTGCTGCCCGACAGCGAGCAGACCCCGGCCATGATGGTGCTCGCCGGCGAGCTCTCGCAGCGCTACTACCAGTTCGAGGACGCCGAGCGCCGCTTCGTTGAGGTGCTCGACCAGCACTGCGAGGAGAACGAGGCGATCCGCGCCGGCACGGCGATCCTCGACGGCTACGGCGCTCGCGAGGACCTCGAGGCCGTGATGAAGTGGACCGAGGAGCTCGGCGAGCGCGGCTGCGGCGAGGGCGACGAGAAGGAGCAGTTCGCGGGCAAGCTCAAGACCCTGGGCAACGCGGTGCGCTTCCAGGAGGCCACGCTGCTGTACGAGGCCGAGGAGTTCGAGGCCGCGGCCGATCGCTTCGTGGCCCTGGTGGACCAGGCCCCCGACGATCCCAACGCCGCGCCCGCGCTCAACAACGCCGCGGTCTGCTACGAGAACATCGGGCGCTTCTCCTCGGCGAGCCAGACCTACAAGCGGATCTACACCGAGTACCCCGACTCCGACTTCGCCGACGACGCGCTGCTGCGCACCGGCTTCAACCACTCGCGCTTCTTCGAGTTCGACGAGGCGGTGGAGTCCTACCTCATCCTCGCCGAGGACGATCACTACCAGGACAGCGAGCACCGCGAGGTCGCGCTGCGCAACGCGGCTGACCTGCTCGACAGCCTGCAGGACTACAAGCGCTCCGCCGACTTCTACAACCGCTACGCCGAGAAGGTGGCGGCGACCGACGAGGCGCAGGCGGGCGAGGCCCTGTTCCGCGCGGCCAAGGTGCTGGGCAAGACCGGCGATCACGCCGCGACCATCGACGCCTACCAGGTGTTCCTGGCCCGCTACGGCGCCCGGCCCGAGCAGGCCGAGCGCGCGGTGGAGGCGGAGCTGCGCATCGGCCAGGCCTATGCGGCCCAGGGCAACCGCAAGAAGGCCGAGGAGCACTACCGGGCCACGGTGGCCGCGTTCGACACCCGGGGGCTGCAGCCGGCCACCAACGCGGCCGACCTGCCCGCCGAGGCGCAGTTCCTGCTCGCCGAGTTCGCGCTGGCCGACGTGCTCGAGAAGAAGGTCACCGGCACCGGCAAGAAGCTCGAGAAGGAGACCAAGGAGCTGTTCGACGCGCTGGTCGTGGCCACCTCGGCCTACGACAACGTGGGGCCCTACCGTCGGATCGACTGGGTGCTCGCCGCGATGTATCGGCGCGGCTACGCCTTCGAGACCACCGCGATCGCGGTCCGCGAGGCGCCGGTGCCCAAGAAGCTCAAGGAGTACTCGGAGGCCTGGTTCGCCTACAAGGATCTGGTGGAGGCGTTCGCGGCCCGGGCCGAGGCCAAGGCGGTCGAGCTGTACGTGCAGACCGTGGAGCGCGGCAAGGAGTTCAACATCGCCAACGACTGGACCCGCTCGGCGCGAGAGCGGCTCAACATCTACATGCCCGAGGAGTACCCGCTGCTGCGGACGCCGGCGCTGGGGCTGGAGCTGGAGGACCGACGATGACGAGCGCGACATCGAGGTGGGGCAGGGCGGCCGCGGTAGGCGGGCTGGTGCTGGTCGGCGCGCTGGTGGCCTGTGCCGATCCCAACAAGCCCGAGAGCGAGGCGCCCTCGCCCTCGGAGGACTACGAGGACGTGCAGCTGGGGGCCACCCCCGTCGACGCGTCCTCCACCGAGGACCCCGATCTCGCGGCCAAGCAGGCCGCGGCCCAGGAGGTGCTCAAGAACGTCAAGGATCGCGATCCCGAGGAGGAGAAGAAGAAGCTCGCGCGCTCGCATGCCATCAGCGAGCAGGCCGGGCAGCAGCTCGCCAAGGGGCAGATGCAGGAGGCGGTGCAGACCGCCCGGCAGGCGCTCAAGGTGCACGAGCAGAACGTCGACGCGATGCTGGTGATCGCCCAAGTCTACTACAAGCAGGGCAAGTTCGAGCTCGTGCACGCGGTGACCAGCTCGGCGCTGCAGATCGACGCCAAGATCCGCACCCCGGAGGAGACCTCGCGGGCCTACAACCTGCAGGGCTTCGCGATGATGGCGATGGGCGACGAGATCGCGGCCACGCAGTCGTTCAAGAAGGCGGCGGAGGTCGACGAGAACAACGCGGTGGCGTGGAACAACCTCGGCACCCGCTACCTCGACGCCGGCGACACGGCCACCGCGATGTCGTGCTTCGAGTACGCGCTGCAGCTCGACGCCCGCTTCCCCGAGGCGCACCTCAACCATGGCGCGGCGCTGCGGGCCAACCGTCAGTGGGAGCCGGCCGAGGCCGAGATGCGCAAGGCCCTCGAGCTGCGTCCCAACTACGCCGAGGCCTACTTCGATCTCGGGGTGCTCTACCTCGACGCCGATCCCTTCCCCAACCTCGACACCACGCAGCGGCTCAACAAGGCGATCCAGAACCTCGGCAAGTACCGCGAGCTGGCCATCGCCGACGGCGGGGCGCGACCGGGCCGGGCCGCCTCTGCCTTCGAAGGGCCCAACGCTCCGCCGCCGCGGGTGAGCAAGGATCGCGCGGACGACTACATCCGCGTGGCCAAGAAGGGGCTCGAGCGGGAGCAACGGAGGATCGAGCGCGAGCAGGAGCGCCAAGCCTCGCCGGCCAAGCCCGGCGAGCCCACCGACGCGGGGGCGGGCGAGCCCGCCGATGCCGGCTCGGAGGAGCCCGGCGACTCCGGCGAGGCGCCGCCCGACGCGGGGGCGGGAGCGGGGGAGGAGCCCGAGTCCCCCGGCGAGCCGGCGACCCCCACCCAGCCATCCGTGCAGGGTCCGAGCACGCCGACCCCGACCAAGCCGTCGCCGCAGGGTCCGAGCTCGCCGAGCCAGCCGTCACCGCAGGGTCCGAGCCAGCCGTCGCCGCAGGGCCCGAGCTCGCCGGCGCCGAGCAAGCCGTCGCCGCAGGGCCCGACCACCCCGGCCCCGACGCAGCCGACCCCAACCCAGCCCGCGCCGACGCAGCCGGCCAAGCCCAGCCAGCCCGCGCCGACGCAGCCGGCTCCCACGCAGCCGCCACCCAAGAGCCCCACGCCCACGCCGGTGCAGCCGGCCAAGCCCAGTCAGCCGGCGCCGCAGGGTCCGGGATCGTCTCCGGCGCCCAGTCCTCCGCCGGCACAGAAACCGTCCGTACAAAAACCACAGTCGGCGCGGACGAGCGTGAGGGCAGCTCCCAAAAAAATCTCGCTCGAGCCCGCGTCGCGTGGAACCCGCTCGGACGCCTCGACACTAAACTCGTTGGAGGTCGCCCTCGCCACGTCCAGCGTCGACCTCGCCTCTGTTTCCACGGATGTCGACACCGTGCTGCCCTTCGGCACGGCGTCGACGTGGCTCATGGTCCTCGCGGTCGCTCCAACGTCGCCCTTCGCCGTCGCCTGACCTCGCCATGACCCGCTCCGCCCAAGACCCACGCCCTCGACCTCTCACTGCGATCGGTCGTCACCCTCGTACGGTGCCCCACCCAACGAACAGCTCGAGCGCATCGACCCTCGCGTCGCGATCTCCACGATGGCTCGCGATGCCTCCAAGACGCGCGTTCACGGCGGTTTGGAGCTTGGCAGCGGCGGGCCTTTTCGCTACATTGCTCGCGCCTCAATCCGTGTACGGTCAGCCCCCACAACGGGGCCAACGCTCGGCACCCACTACGGACGCCGGGTCGGCAACCACCCCCACGAATCCTCCGAAGCATGCCCCTCGGGCCGCCGAGGCGTCGGGAGGCGATCGAGCCGAGACCGGAGCATCGCCATCGAGAGCGAGCTCGAGCTCGAGCCCCACTCCGCGGGCATCGGCTCCGCAGGCCGCTCGAGCCCGAGGGAGCCGCGATGCGACGGCGCAGGCCGAGCATGCCTCGGCTCCTCGAGCCGCCGATGCCCGTGCGCCGCGTTCCACCCCGCCCGCCGAGCGCGAGCCGATCCGCGTCGCCATGCGCAGCACCACGGCGGCGCCTTCGAAGGCGGATGCGCCTGCGAGCACCGAGCCCGCGAGCGATCCCCCGACCGAGGACGGCACCGAGAGCAGGGGCCGACGCCCCCGCGGTGACGCGGGCGGCAAGCGGACGGTCATCTCAGACGAGTTCCTGGTCGAAGGCAAGCTCGAAAAGCCGAGCGCCTACTACATCCTTCGGCGCTCGTCGCTCGACTACGACTGGGCCCGCCTCGACGCCAAGTTTTCTCCTTTGGTGCTTGAGTCGGTCCAGGATCCTCTGTTCTAATCTGGGCTCCGCTCGCACCCCGTCAGGGTCTGGCAGGGTATTGGCAAAGACTTCGAGACTCTCTCCACCAAGCCTCCGAGGGCAGCGCTCTCCGCGCGCGAGTTCGCTACGCCCACGGTGCCAAACGTGGCACCATCGGAGCATCACCAACCACACGATGCCGGGGTCATTCGACGTGCCCCCCGGCCAGGGGACCGCGGGAAGGCTCCCCGCCCTTTGAGGAGGACACACGGTCATGGACAATTTCGCTGAGTTTTATCAGGACGGTGGCGTCTGGATGCACTTCATCGCCCTCACCGCCATCATCGGCGCCGGGGTGACGATCGAGCGCTTCATCTTCCTGTTCTTCCGCTTCAACATCAACGGCGGCCAGTTCTTCAACCAGATCCAGAAGCTGGTGATGGCCAACAACATCGACCGCGCCATCAAGCTGTGCAACGCGGCCGACAAGGCGGCGCTGGCTCGCGTGATCAAGGCCGGTCTCACCCGCGCCAACAAGAGCGAGGCCGACATCGCTGCCGCCATCGAAGAGGCGACCCTCGAGGTCGGCCCTGCGATCGGCAAGCGCGTGCCGATGATCTCGGCGCTCGCCAACATCGCCACCCTGCTCGGTCTGCTCGGCACCATCTTCGGCATGATCTCGGCGTTCAAGGCGGTGGCCACGGTGTCCGCCGACCAGCGCGCCACCGCTCTGGCGAAGGGCATCTCGATCGCGATCAACACGACCGGCTTCGGTCTGCTGGTCGCCATCCCGCTGCTCGCCATGCACATCTTCATCTCGAACCTGGCCAAGAAGATCTCGGACGAGGTCGACCTGTACGCGGTCAAGCTCGAGAACCTCCTCGCGGCTCGGGTCCGTCAGGGGTAGGCCGTGGCATCCGGGCCGCCGTCGCAATGGTGCGGCGGGGCCCGGGTCCTCCCACATCAACCGAGGGTTACCTCCGATGACGGAAGCGGGCCATGGCTAAGAGAAAGAAGAAGATGGATGAGGGCGATGTCGAAGCCAACCTCATCCCGGTTATGAACGTCATGTTCCTCCTCATCCCGGCGCTGCTGCTGGCCATGGAGGTCGCACGCTTCGCGGCGGTGAACGTCACCCCGCCGAAGTTCGCGGCGCAGGCCGACCAGAAGAAGGAGAAGGAGGACAAGGAGAAGCCGCTCAACCTGAAGGTCTTCATCATGGAAGACGGCTATCGGGTGAGCGCGCAGGGACAGCAGCAAGGCGCCGAGGCGGGCAAGTCGGCCGACTCCAACAAGCCGACGATCCCCCTGGCCAAGCCCGGGGCTCCGCTCGACGACTACGAGCGCTACAACGTCCAGGCGCTCGAGGCCGAGGCGGCCAAGTACAAGAAGCTGTTCCCCCACGAGACGGTGGTGACGATCAGCGCCGAGAACAGCATCCCCATGCAGGCCCTCATCAACACGATGGACGCCCTGCGTGGATCGGACTGCAAGCTACTCAAGGCGATGGCCGGCGAGGAAGTACCGCCCGAGTGCTACTTCTGGCAGGCCATCGTAGAGGCGGGAGCGGGCTAGCATGACGCCAGAAGAGCTATTCCAAGCGAAGAAGGCGGCCAAGAAGGCAGCCCGGCGCAACAAGGAAGAGGAAGAGGGCAAGCTCAACATCACCTCGCTCATGGACATCGTGTCCATCATCGTGGTGTACCTCCTCAAGAGCTACGGCGCGGACCCGGTGGTCATCATGCCCACCGCGGGACAGAAGATCCCGATGTCCAAGGCCGACTCGCCCATCCAAGACGGCATCCCCGTCTACATCTCGAAGCGGGCCATCACCTTCAACAGCAAGAAGGTGGTCCAGATCGACGAGAACGGGGACATCGATCCTGCCTCGCTGCAGAACCACCTCATCGGTCCGCTCTACGACGCGATGGCCGAGGAGGCGGACAAGGCCAAGCAGATGGCCACCAACCAGGGCAAGGAGGAGTGGAGCGGTCGCATCATCCTGGTGGGTGACCAGACCCTCAAGTTCTCCACACTGGTAGACGTGATGTACACCGCGGGCCGAGCCGAGTTCCGCGAGTACGCGTTCTGCGTCATCCAGAACCAGTAGGCGACCCTTGGCACGTCGACGGCGGCCGGACCCCCGAGGCACGAGGGTCCGGCCGTTTTGCGTGGCCTGCGCGAGGGATCGATCGACCTCGCGAGCGGACGTGATCGGCATGACGGATCGAGTCGGTGGTGGCCATGGATGGGGTGTGGCCGAGGAAACCGAGGCCCGAGTCGCGCGTGCTCCCAGGCGGGCCGTGCTCCTCCCATCGCGCCTGGCCCCGGCGCTGCGCCCGGCTATGCTCCGGCGCGTAGAAGCTCGTCTCGGTGGGATGGAAGTCGATGCGTGAGCGTATTGTGCGCTCGGCGTTGTAGCTGCTAAAACCTTCAAAGCTGATGTCGACCCCTCGCGAACGAAGAGTGCTGCGCGTCGCCGTGCTGGTGGACCAGCTCGTGTGCGACGAGATCCATCAGCACGAAGCGGGATCGATCAGCATGGGCAGCGACTACCGCAGCGACGTGGTGCTGTTCGGCAGCTCGGCTCCGCGGCAGCACACGCTCTTCGACTATCGCCAGGGGGCCTACTTCCTCGACCTGCCCGAGCACGTGCGCGGCAAGGTGTCGATGGGTCGCAAGTCGTTCACGGTGGGCAACCTCCGCAAGCGCTTCGCGGCGGGCGGCAAGCTGCGGGTCAAGCTCAACCCGCGGGCCAAGGGCAAGCTGCTCATCGGCGAGTCCACGGTCCTGTTCCAGTTCTCCCACCCCAAGGAGCTCCCGCCCCGGCTGCCCTTCCCGGTGCAGTTCAAGGCGCGCGTGGAGCAGATGATGGGGCGCCGCGAGCTCTCCACCCTCACCGCCTCGGCCCTCGGCCTGGGCTCCTACTTCACCTGGGCGGCCACGGCCGAGGTCGATCGCGACGAGGACTTCGAGATCGACGAGCGCTTCGTCAAGGCCATGGGTCTCAACGTGAAGGAAGAGGAAGAGGAGCTGCCTCCCGAGGAGGAGGAAGAGGACGCGCTCGCCGAGGAGGACGAGGACAAGCTGGAGATCAAGGACAAGCCCAAGCCCGAGCCCAAGAAGCTCGACAAGGCGCCCGAGAAGTTCTCCAAGCAGGCGATGAAGGAGGCCCGCAACGTGGGCATCGCTCGCGTGCTGGGCACCTACGGCGGCCCCGGCGAGGGCACGGTGCTCGACGTCATCGAGAGCACCGAGAACAACCTCGGCGATCTCTTCGCGCAGGGCATGACCACCACGATGCTCGCCGACGGCGGGGCGATCACGCCCTTCGTGCCGGGCGGCGAGGGCATCTCGCTGGGCGGCAGCATGGCGCAGACCGAGGGCTTCGACCTGGGCGAGGGCCCCGCGCTCGATGCCAAGGAAGAGAAGCGCGAGCGCAAGGTCAAGGGCAACACCAAGGCGACCAAGACCGACGTGTTCGGCGACGTGGACGCCAAGGGGATCAAGGCACAGATCAACCGGCGCACGAACGCGCTGCGCTACTGCTACGAGACCGTGCTGCGAACTCGCCCCGATCTCGCGGGCAAGATGACCTACACGGTCTCCATCAGCAAGATGGGTAGCGTGACCGCGGTCGCGGTCGAAGAGGACACCGTGGGCGATCCGAAGGTGAAGACCTGCACCACGGCAAAGATCAAGGGCTGGCGCTTCGGCACGCAGGAGGACAGCGGCGAGGTGACCTTTACCGTGGTATTCTCGGGTGGCTGATGAGCACGGGTTCACGAGCATTGGCAGGGACGCTGGGGACGCTGTTGGTCCTCGGGACGGGCGCGGCCGTGGCCGGTCCGGCGGTAGACGAGGCTCCGGCTCCGGCCGCAGAGGCTCCAGCCGAGCCGGAGGCCGGCGAGGCACCTGCGGACGAGTCGGCTCCGCCGCCGCCGCCGAGCAACGTCTCGGTGCCCAGGGTCCGCGGAGACATGGAGGCCAACATGGCCGTCCTGGGCGACCTCGCCTCGGATGCCAAGCGCGACTCCGATCTGGTGCGGGCCGCGTGCGTGCTCGACAAGCAGGAGCGAGCGCAGGGCGTGATGGAGCTGGCCACCGGCGAGCTGCTGGTGATCCGCGATGCCAACGCAGGCGCCGATGCTCGGGGCTTCGCCACCGAGAAGCTCGTGGCTGCCTCTCAGCGCCTCGAGGGGCTGGTGGAGCAGGCACGCGAGTGCGTGGGCGACAAGACCCCCGAGCAGAGCGACGACGTGACCCGCAACGAGGTCGACGAGTCGCCGACCATCCCGATCCCCGATCCCACGGTCGGTGGCGGTGCCGGCGGCGGCAAGCCGCCCGGGATGCCGCCGCCGGTCGACGATGGCATGCCGCCGTCGGTCGGAAGCCCCAGTCTCTAGGTCTCGGCGCCGTCGCGCGTTACGCTCCCGTCTCGATCGACACCGTCGGTCAACCGAGAGGGGTCTCGCGAGTGATCGTGGCCGTGAACGTGCGTCCTGGGCAAACGGGGCAGGTCCTGCGCTGATGATCACCGTGCTCCCACGTCGTGATTCGGCTAGGCTGCGCGCGGCGCACCTCCCCGGGCGAGGTGCGGCCTTGGACCTCGCCTTGCTCTTGCCTCGCTCGCAGCCTGGCCGCTCGCGCCCGTCGGGTGGCATCGCAGCTCGTCTCCTGCTCTTGGGCCTGGTGATGGTGGTGCTCGCGTGGCCGGGCCGAGCCCTCGCCGGCCCGGAGATCAACATCCCGCGCGCCGAGGACGGCCCGGGGATCAAGGTGGGGCAGCGCTCCACCTTCCACCCCGGCTTCGCGCTGGTCACCGGCGTGGACACCAACGTGTTCTCGGAGGACAGCGCCGCGCCGCTCGAGGATCCCAACGCGGCGGCCTTCCTGATGCCCACCGGCTGGATGGGCGTGGGCAACCGGCAGTTCCGCGACGGCCTGCTGATGAGCCCGCCCGAGCGGACCGAGCGAAACCTCGACTACTACTTCGGCACCATCCTGGGCTTTCGGCAGTACCTGGCCAAGAACCGCAACATCCTGGGCCAGAGCCGGCTCAGCGGCGGCGTGCAGGCGCGCCTGGCCTTCCTGCCCGGGCGTCGCTTCAGCGTCAACTTCGACGGCGACCTGTTCCGCTACTCGCAGCCGCCCAACTACGAGGCCCAGCCCCAGTACAACTTCAACCGCATCGACTGGAAGGGGCAGCTCACCTTCATCGGGCGGCCGGGCGGCGGGCGCTTCGGCATCCAGGTGGGCCTGCGCAACCAGGCGCTGAAGTTCGAGAACCGCACCGACGATCCCTACCTGCGGCGCGGCGATCGGGTGCTCGCCGGCTTCATCACCGAGGCCAAGTGGCGCTTCCTGCCCAAGAGCGCGATCGTCTTCAGCTACGGCATGGACTGGACCTACTACACGCAGTGCTGCGTGGAGATCGGCTTCGGTCGCAACGAGGACAACTTCGCCCACCGCATCGTGGGTGGCTTCCGTGGCCAGGTGTTCAAGAAGGTCATCCTCGATGCGCTGGCCGGCTACGGCCTGGGCTACTACCGCAGCGATCCCAACGGTCCCAACTTCAGCTCGGTGATCGGCGAGCTGTCGCTGACCTACTTCCCCAACGCCCGCAGCCTGTTCAACGTGGCGCTCTACCGCTCGTTCCAGGACTCGCTGCTGGGCAACTACTACATCGACCTGGGCGCCCGCCTGCAGGCCCGCTACGAGTTCAAGTGGCGGATGATCGGCACGGTGGGCACGTGGGTGGCCGGCCGGCGCTACGCGGGCCTGGCCGTGCTCGGCTTCGAGGACGGCTGCGACACCGCCGACACCAACGGCGACGGTCAGCTCGATCGGGCGTGCCCGGTGATGTACACGGGCACCGGGGCCGATCAATTCCAGCGCCGCGACACCCTGTTCAACCTCAACCTCAAGCTCGAGCAGCCCATCAAGCGGATCTGGTCGGTGGCCCTGCAGTACGACATGGCGATCGACGTCTCGGACTTCCAGACCGAGTACCTCGCCCCGTTCATCGACGAGAACCAGATGTACGACGAGCGCCCGGCGATCGACTTCGCCGGCTTCAACCGCCACGTGGTGATGATCCTCGGAGCGGTCCGGATATGAGCGGCGGCCCCAGGCTCGGGCTCGCCGTGCTCTGCGTCCTCGCCTCGTGTGGTGCCACCTGCGGCGGGCCCGAGCCCACCACCGTCGCTCCTACCGTGTCCTCCGAGACCCGCTCGGTCGAGCTCGGGCCCGGCGACGTGGTGGAGATCCGCGTGACCGACCAGGAGGAGCTCACCGGCGAGTACGAGGTGGACGAGCGGGGGACGATCCGCTTCCCGTGGATCGGCGACGTGGAGGTCGCCGGTCGCACCAAGGGCGAGATCGCCGAGACCATCGAGACCCAGCTCGCCAACGGCTGGCTGCGGCAGCCGCAGGTGTTCGTGCGGGTGGTCGAGCGGCAGAACCGCGAGGTGAGCGTGCTCGGCCAGGTCAACGAGCCCGGCTCCTACCCCTACAAGGAACGCCTGACGCTGGTGCAGGCGATCTCGCTCGCGGGCGGCCTCAACCCCCTGGCCCAGGCCAAGAAGGTCCAGCTCACCCGCGAGACCCCGCAGGGGCGGCAGACCTTCGTGATCGACGTGAGGCAGATCTTGGAGAGCAAGCAGGCCGATCTGCCGCTGCTGCCGGGGGACATCGTGTTCGTGCCCGAGTCGCCGATCTAGACGGCCTGCGGCCGTCTGGATGGGCGAGGCTCTGCCCCTACGGCCTGGTCCGGCAGACCCGTGGCGCGGGCCTGTCGGGGCCTACCCCGGGGCTGGCGCCCCGACTTCGGCCGGCCCCGGACGCTGCGCGTCCGTGAGCCGGCCTGGTGAGCGCGTGCCCTGGATGGTGGGAGGAGCACCCTGGGAAGATCTGGGAGCGGGACGGGCGGGGGCTGGACTCACGTTCACCATGGGGAGGGGTCCGCATTGGGGCGAGCGTCATTTGGCCCGGTTTTTAGCGGCATGGGCGCGATCGGCTAGACTTGCGTCCCATGCCGCCACAATCCGAGCTCGTGCTGGGGATCGACCTCGGCACGACCAACTCCGCGTGCGCCATCGTGCGCGAGGGGCGGGCGTCGGTGGTGCGCCGGGGCGAGGATCGCATCGTGCCCTCGGTGGTCGCGGCCCTGCCCGACGGCTCCATCGTGGTGGGCAACCGGGCCAAGCGTCGCCGGGCGGTCGACCCCACCCAGGTGGTCTACAGCGCCAAGCGCCTCATCGGCCGTCGCTTCTCCTCGCCCGAGGTGCAGCGGATGCTCCGCACCGTGCCCTACGAGATCCGCGAGGGCAACAACGAGGCGGTGGTCGTCGAGCTCGGCTCGCGGCTGCACAGCATCGTCGAGATCTCGGCCTACATCCTCACCTATCTGCGCGAGATGGCCGAGGAGGCGCTGGGGCAGCCGGTGAGCAAGGCGGTGATCGCCGTCCCGGCCAACTTCACCGACTCGCAGCGCAGCGCCACCCGCATCGCGGCCCGCCTCGCCGGGCTCGACGTGATCCGGGTGATCAACGAGCCCACCGCGGCCGCGCTCGCCTACGGCTACATCGAGGACACCGATCGCCGCATCGCGGTCTACGACTTCGGCGGTGGCACCTTCGACGTCACCATCCTCCAGATCACCCGCAACGTGTTCGAGGTGCTCGCCACCTCGGGCGAGATGTTCCTGGGCGGCGACGACATCGACGAGGCGATCCTCGAGATGATGGTCGAGGCCTTCCGGCGCCAGCAGGGCGGCGAGATCGCCGACACCCCCGTGGCCATGGAGCGGCTGCGGGCGGTGGCCGAGCAGGTGAAGATCCAGCTCAGCGAGCAGGACCGGGCCTCGGTGCACCTCGAGGAGGTGCTGCCCGGCCGCAGCGGCACCCTCGAGTTCTCGCTCAGCGATCTCGAGACCCGGCGCCGCGTGGAGTCCATCATCCGCCGCACCGTCCCCGTGTGCGAGGATGCCCTGCGCACCGCCGGCCTGGCCCCGCACCAGATCGACGAGATCGTGCTGGTGGGCGGCACCACCCGCCTGCCGCTGGTGCGCGAGGTGGTGCAGCAGGTGTTCGGCAAGCCGCCCCAGACCTCGATCAACCCCATGAGCGTGGTCGCGGTGGGGGCCGCCATCCAGGGCGCGGCCCTGATGGGCTCGCTGGTCCCCATGGCCGACGGCGGCGTCTCCACGCCCACCGCGGCCGCCCCCGCCTCCGCCGTGCTGCTCGACGTGACCCCCCGCAGCCTCGGGGTGCGCACCGTGGGCGGCTACGTCGACTTCATCATCGAGCGCAACACTCCCATCCCCGTGGAGCAGACCCGCCTGTTCACCACCACCCGGGACAGCCAGGTGTTCGTGCGGATCCAGGTGTGCCAGGGCGAGGAGGAGGAGTTCGATCGCAACCTCAAGCTCGGCGAGGTGGTGCTCTCGGGGCTGCGCGAGGCCCCGCGCGGCGAGGTCACCATCGCCGTCACCTTCGAGATCAACACCGACGGCCTGCTCGAGGTGCGGGCCCGCGATCGGGACACCGGGCTGGAGCAGGTCGCCACCATGCGGGTGCTCGGCGGCCTGAGCGAGGACGAGGTGGCCGAGATGGTCGGCCGCGCCGGCCAGGCGCCTCCCGAGGGCGACGTCGCCTCGCGCACGCGATAGTCTGAGCTGGGGGGACGATGGCGGCCGACGAGTTACTCGCAGAGATCATGCGACTGTACGAGGGGCTCGACGAGCTGTCGTACTACGAGTACCTCGGGCTGCGCCCCGGCTGTGACTACGTCGCGGTGCGCGACGGCTTCTACGCCCGGGCCCAGCGCTTCCACCCCGACCAGTTCGTCTACCGCGGCGGCGAGAGCCTGCGCCAGGCGGTCTACGCCGTGTTCAAGCGCATGACCGAGGCCTACAACGTGCTGCTCGACCCCGAGCTGCGGGTGCTCTACGACGCCGCGCTGGTGCGGGGCGAGGCGCGGCTGTCCGAGGTGGCCCGAGCCCGTCGCCTCACCGCCGAGGAGCGGCAGGTCCACAACTCCTTCGCGCGGATCTACCTGCGCTCGGCTCGACGCAAGCTCGAGCAGGGCGAGCTGCGCGGCGCCTGGGTCGACGTCCGCCTGGGCCTCACCCTCGAGCAGGCGCCGCCCCTGCGCCGCTTGCTCGCCGAGATCGAGCAGCACCCCGGCGCGCCCGGCCTGCTCGGGGGCACGCGCACGTGAGCGAGATCCGGCGCGCCCGCGTCGAGCGCTCCACCAAGGAGACGCGCGTCACCGTGGAGCTGACGGTCCCCGGCGATGCGCCCGCGCCCGCGCGCATCACCACCCCCGTCCCCTTCCTGTCGCACATGCTCGAGGCTCTCGCCAAGCACGGCGCCATGGATCTGCGGGTGCACGCCGAGGGCGACGTGGAGATCGACGACCATCACACCGTGGAGGACGTGGGCCTCACCCTGGGCATGGCGCTCGACCAGGCGCTGGGCGAGCGCCGCGGCATCACCCGCTACGGCTGCTTCTCGCTCGCCATGGACGAGACCCTGGTCGACTGCGCGCTCGACCTGGGCGGCCGCCCCTACCTGGTCTACGACCTGCCCGCGATCGAGGGGCGCTGGGTGGGCCGCTTCGACTGCGACCTGGTCAAGGAGCTCTTCCAGGCCCTGGTCGTGCAGGCGCGCATGAACCTGCACCTCCACCTGCGGGCCGGCGGCAACGCCCACCACGTGGTCGAGGCCGCGTTCAAGGGCTTCGCCCGTGCGCTGCGGATGGCCTGCGCGCCCGACCCCGCGCTGGCGGGCACGCTGCCCTCCACCAAGGGCGCGATCTGAGCGCCTCGCGGGGCCGCGCTCGTCCATCCCACGGTGATCCCTGCCCCTCGCTCGGGCGTGTGCGCCCGGCTCGGGTAGAGCGGCTCGATCGACGGCACGGTCGCGGCTACTCTCGCGCCGATGGCCGATCGTGATCCCCGCGCCGAGCTCGAGCTCCGCGAAGAGCTCGCCCGCCTCAACGCCTCACCGCAGGTCGCCGAGCAGGGCGACGAGGCCCTCGAGCGGGCGCGCGCGAGCGCCGAGAAGGCGACGCAGAAGGTCCACGCCAAGGGGCGCAACACCGCGCGCGAGCGCATCGAGGTGCTGCTCGACGAGGGCTCCTTCGTCGAGCTGGATCGCTTCGTCACCCACGCCTGCGACGACTTCGACATGCGGGAGCACCGGCCCTACGGCGACGGGGTGGTCACCGGTCACGGCACCATCGACGGCCGCTCCGTCTTCGTCTTCGCCCAGCAGCCCTCCGTCTTCGGCGGCAGCCTGGGCATGGCGCACGCCCGCAAGATCTGCAAGGTGATGGACCTGGCCACCGAGGTCGGAGCGCCGGTGATCGGCCTCAACGACAGCGGCGGCGCCCGGATCCAGGAGGGCGTGGAGAGCCTCGCGGGCTACGCCGAGATCTTCAAGCGCAACGTCCTCAGCTCCGGGGTCGTCCCCCAGATCTCGGTCATCCTCGGTCCCTGCGCCGGCGGGGCCGTCTACTCCCCTGCGCTCACCGACTTCGTGGTGATGGTCGACGAGACCAGCTACATGTTCATCACCGGTCCCGACGTGATCAAGGCGGTGACCCACGAGGAGGTGACCAAGGAGGATCTCGGCGGCTCCCGGGCGCACGCCGAGAAGAGCGGCGTGGCGCACTTCCGCTGCGGCAACGAGGCGGCCGCGCTCGCGCTCACCCGCGAGCTGCTCTCCTACCTGCCGGCCAACAACATGACCACCGCCCCCGTGCGCAGCGTGGGCGACGGCCCCGATCGCTCCTGCCCCGAGCTGGTCGACGTGGTCCCGGCCGATCCCACCAAGCCCTACGACATCCGGCGGATCATCACCGCCATCGCCGACGAGGGGCGCTTCCTCGAGGTGCACGAGGGCTACGCCCGCAACATGGTGGTCGGCTTCGTGCGCATCGACGGGGCCAGCGTGGGCGTGGTGGCCAACCAGCCCCTGGTGCTCGCCGGCTGCCTCGACATCGATGCCTCGGTGAAGGCCGCCCGCTTCGTTCGCATGTGCGACGCCTTCAACATTCCGCTGGTCACCCTCGTGGACGTCCCCGGCTTCTTGCCCGGCACCGAGCAGGAGTTCGGCGGGATCATCCGGCACGGGGCCAAGCTGCTCTACGCCTTCACCGAGGCCACCGTGCCCAAGGTGACCCTCGTGACCCGCAAGGCCTACGGCGGGGCCTACGACGTCATGGCGAGCAAGCACATCCGCGGCGACATCAACCTGGCCTACCCCACGGCCGAGATCGCGGTGATGGGGGCCGACGGTGCCGTCAACATCATCTTCCGGCGCGAGCTCGCCGGGGCCGAGGATCCCAAGGCGCGTGCCGCCGAGCTGGCCGCTGACTACCGCCAGCTCTTCGCCAGCCCCTACAAGGCCGCCGAGCTCGGCTTCATCGACGAGGTGATCCGTCCCGAGGAGACGCGCCGTCGCGTGGCCGAGAGCCTGCGGATGCTGCGAAACAAGCGGCAGGACAACCCGCGGCGCAAGCACGGCAACATCCCCCTCTGAGCGGCGCAGGACGAAGGCGTGGGCGGTCGCGGGCGCGGTGAGTCGGGGCGTGACATGCTGCCGGGGTCGATGAGGGCCTCGAGGGCAGCGATGGTCGCGTGGTGGATCGCGGTGGCGAGCCTGCTCGGCTGCGCGGCCACCATCGGTCCCAACGAGCGGACGCTCCACGAGGTCGATGGCCGGCTCGTCTCGTCCTCGCCTCCGCCGCCTGCCGCCTACGAAGCCTACCTGAGGGCACGGCTCGCGCTCGATCGCGATCCGCCGCAGCTCCCGGAGGCGCAGCGGTGGATCGAGCGAGCCATCCGCTTCGATCCTCGGGACCCGCAGCTGTGGGCCACGCGGGCCGAGGTGGAGGAGCGAGCCGGTCAGAGCGATCGCGCGGCCGCCTCGGCGCGCAGGGCCCTGGCGATTCGGCCCGGATATCCGCCGGCGCAGGAGGTGCTGTCGCGGGTGGAGGGGCGTGCGGTGGTCGAGGGAGCGTCGGCGGATGCGGGCACCCCTGCGCCGCAGCCCTGATGCACCGGCGCCTCGGGTGGTGTTCGGCTCGGTGCCGACGGGCTCGGCTCGCTCGAGCGGACGCGTCTCGATCTCGAGGTGGCTCCCACGAAGAAGGCGCGCGGCCGTTGGGCTCGCGCGCCTTCGCGGTGGCTGTGGGCTCCGGCGCTACAGGAAGGTGCTGAGGAACACCGCCAGGCAGTACCAGGGGGTGCCGGCCAGCAGCAGGGCCCGGCGGGCACGCGAGAGGTTGGCCTTGTTGCCGCCCACCACGATGGCGGCCACGGCCACGCACCAGGCGAAGGCTGCGAGCACGATGGCGAGGGCGAAGCTCTTGAGGGTCCACGGGGCCAGGGTGGGGAACAGCCAGCCCAGCGCGGCCACGAAGGTCAGGGCCACCGGCAGGTAGGCCGTGAGGAGGGCCAGGGTGGAGATGATGGGGTGGGAGGAGGTCGCGGAGGGGCGGCGCAGGTGGGAGAGGACCCAGGCCAGCAGGAACAGGAAGCTCGCGGCGAGGGCCAGCGCGATGCCGCCGACGGTGAGGAGCTCTTGGATCCGTCGCAGCAGCTCGCGGAGGCGGTCGAGGTCCGGGAGCCCGGTGATGAGATCGAGGACACCACTGGCAGCGAGGGCAGCGACCATGGGGCTAGTGTAGCAACGCACGCCGGAGCGACCAGCGGGGCAGGCGTGAGCGGGAGCGGGGACGCCGGATGAACCCCCGCAGGGCGGGGATAGCGCGCCGCCATTGGCACCAAGGGCTCGGGTGGTGGATGGGCTTGCGGTTCGAACGGGGGTCGGGTACACGTGGCGGCCCTTCCCGGGCTACGCGCGTGTAGCTCAGCTGGATAGAGCGTCGGCCTCCGGAGCCGAAGGCCACAGGTTCGAATCCTGTCACGCGCGCAAGAGATCGGGCTCGTAGGGCGACCTACGAGCCCGAATTCGTTTCGCCTCCCTCACCGGTGCCGCCATGGTGCCGTGGTTTCTTCGCGCCGATTACGCGCAAGGGAGCTCCGGCCGGGGCATCGACGACCGTCGACATCCCGCTCTGCGACATCGACGGCGACGGCAAGGGGCGAGGTCCAGCGGATCACCACGCGCAGGAAGACCGAGCGCGTGCTCGGGGTGAGCGAGCTGGAGAGCGAGGTCCGCTACCCGGTCCGGTGCCCAAAGATCGAGGCGACGCCGGTCGAGCGAGACGACCTCATCCCGAAGCCCGAGCTCGAACACAGCGAGGAGATCGTCGAGGTCCCATGACGCACCCTGCACCTTTCCGAGACGCGACCGGCGTGCTCGACACGCTGACGCACACTCACCGCCGGCTGGGCATCGTCCCCGTGGTGACGAGAGCCTACCATGACCGTCCGCGGGACCACCTGCGACGTTGCGGGGGAACTCATCGGCATCACCGGCACGCGCATCGGCAGCGACGTCGACCATCGGATCGAGATCAACACGGATGGCCAAGTCAACGTGCGCGGCAAAGGACAAGATCTCGCTGAGCTGAGGGGACGAGATCAACTGTCCTGCAGGGTGACCCGATCACCTTGAGAATCACGCGAATCTGTGTCGCGTCGACCGTGCTTCGGAGTCGTACTTCTCAGCCGTTGGGGGGGGAGGCAGGGCTCAGGGTCCTTGCCTCGCTGAATCGCTGGGCGCAAACCGCTACGATTCTTCGAGTTCTCGAGAATGCCTCACCCGCCCGGAGCCCAGCCCAAGGCGTCCAACCCTCGATGGAGGGCGTTTAGATAGACCCGCTCGTTGTCATCGATCTCGTCGTCGGCCGCCCACTGGTTCAGTGTGGACGCAAAGATCCGCGCATGGACGGCCCGTACCTCGCCGATGGTGAGCCCGAGCCTGCCCGCGATCTCGCGAGCCACGTTGGCCTCCTCCGTGCTCACGACGAAGTCGCTCAGGAGCGCGAGGACCATCTCTTGGTACTCGCGGATCCTCCAACGGTCGTCCGCGGCATCGGTCGGCTCCAGCGCTCGGGAGACCTTCTCCACGGGGGTCGCGGCCTTGGGAAAACGCGGGAGATCGAGATCGAAGCTCTTGAGGAACTTGTACCGCTTGCCGCGACGTCGAAGATCCCCGAGTGTTCGCACCCCGAGCTGCTTCATCGCCCCGAGGTAGTGCTGCATGAGCTCGGTGGCAGCGACGACGTCGCCCGCGGCCGAGTGTCCGCCGACGTGCTCGATGCCGTGGTCCTCGCATGCGAGCCGGAGTGTGCATCGGCTCCCGAGATCGAGGAGGGGCCGTGCATACATCACGCACAAGTAGGGGACGTCGAGCTGGTGACCGATGCGGCCGAGCTCATACTGTAGGAATCTAAGGTCGAAGTAGACGTTGTAGGCAGCCAGCACCGCGCCATCCATGGCCTCGAGGAACTCCGGGGCCAACCGCTCGAAGGTCGGGGCCGATGCAACGGCGGCATCGGTGATCCCGTGGACCTCCGTGCCGGCTATCGAGCGCTGTGGATGGATCAGGGAGTCGAGGACGACCTGAGCGTCTCCATCGGGCTCGAGGCGGACGACGCTCAGCTCTACGACGCGATCGAGGCCAGGGGAGAGGCCCGTGGTCTCGAGATCGAGGATGCAGAAGGGGACGTCGCCGATGGGGAGCTGCGCGACTGCGGGCATCGGAGCGCGACTTTACCCCGGAGGCCGCGCTCGGATATCGATTCGAATTGTCGTGGCACGAACGGTCCATCCGCCATCTCCAGATTCTCGGAAACCGAGTCCGACACAGGCATCATGGTAGCCTCGTGCCGGTCCGCCTCCCCCAGATCCGGGACTTCGGCAAGCTTCGCCACCTCCTTCGTCTCATCGCCTCGGGCCGCCGTGACGCCAGCGACATCGGCCAGCGCATGGGTGCTGGTGACAAGCACGCTGCCCGTCACGCTGGCTACTATCGCGAGGCCGCAGACATCCTGGGCTTGGTCGAGGTGCGCCGCTGGGTCCTCACCGCCCGCGGCCGTGGCCTCCTGAGTACCGAGGCGGGAAGCGAGGAGGAGAAGGCGGTGCTCCGAGGTGCCGTGGCCGACGCAGGGGATCTCGGCAAGCTGCGGCACTCGGTGCTCGCCGAGGATGAGCCCGATGTCGAGGCGCTCATCGAGTGGGCACTCGAGGCGCTGGATCGTGGGTCCCGCTCGACGGTGCAACGGCGGATCAAGGACACCTTGAGCTGGCGTCAGTACCTGGGTGTGGCATCGGCCCCACGGCCGCGGCGTCACTTCCTTCGACCAGAGCGCAGCGGTGCCCAGCTCGACCTCCTGACGCGTGCGCCCACGATCGAGCCCGGCGAGTGGCCGAAGGCCGAGCTCCTGCCCTTCAACTGGCCGCAGGATCGGATCTCGGTCCAGCGCACTACGTACCCGGACCTGCAGGCGTCGGATGAGGTGCTGCTGGTGATGGGCTACGCATCGCTCCAGCACCTGTGCGAGTTCGTGTCTAGCCTCGAGGAGGATCTGCCGAAGTCGGTTCGGGTGGTGTTCGGCCACGAGCCCTTCGTTGGCGGAGACCGACCACCACGCGACGAGAGAGGGACGCTGTCTCAGGACATGCGGGACTTCTGGCTCGAGCAAGGGATCTCCATCATCCATGCCAAGGCGGTGCTCGAGACCATCGCGGCCCTGGAGTCGGAGCGCCTGCGTTCCCGAATCTCCCGGCGGAGCCAGGGCCTCCACGCGAAGATGTTCATCGGGCAGGACGCGATCACCGTGGGGTCGAGCAACTTCACGGAGCCGGGGTTCAACCGCCAGCTCGAGGCCAACGTGAGGCTCCGAGACGATCGCAAGACGGGGCCCCACCTTCGCGAGGCCAGGAAGCTCGGCGAGATCTATTGGAAGCTGAGCGTCCCTTTCGACGACGAGCTCCGCGCGCTGCTCGAGCAGCTCTTGCGCCGAGTTACGTGGCAGGAAGCTCTCGCCCGGGCTTGCGCGGAGCTTCTCGAGGGAGAATGGGCTCGGGGCTATCTCACCGACGAGCTCGGCTACGGAGGCCGACTGTGGCCGAGCCAGGTCCAGGGGATCGGGCAGGCACTCTACGTCCTGATGGAGGTGGGGTCGGTGCTCGTGGCCGATGCGACCGGCTCGGGCAAGACGAGGACCGGCGCATGGCTGCTTCGTGCGCTGCGGCAGCGGTTGGTCTCCATGGGTCGGCCGATCTCCGATCCCATACTGGTGAGCCCGCCTGCGGTCAGCGAGGCTTGGGCGGACGAGCTGCACGAGGCCGATATTCGGGTCCAGACACACAGCCACGGTGCGCTGAGCAGCGGCCGGGCCGTGTCCCACGAGAGGGTCAAGAGAGGCGTGGCCTCTTCGCGGCTGTTGGCCCTCGACGAGGCCCACAACTTCATCAACGCGTCGAATCGAACAGCGATCGTGACGACGAACCTCGCCGACCACGTGGTGCTGTTCACCGCGACGCCGATCAACCGTGATGTCTCCGACCTGCTGGGGATCGCCGACCTTCTCGGGGCCGACAATCTCGACGACGACACGCTCCGCGTCCTCGAAGAGACGGGATGGCGACGACGACGGGACTTGAGCGAGGAGGACAAGCTCCAGCTCCGTCGAGCGGTGCGTCGGTTCACGGTCAGGCGCACCAAGGACCACTTCAACGCGCTCATCGACCGAGAGCCTGCTCGCTACCGCAATCGACAGGGCGAGCCCTGCCGCTATCCCCAGCACGAGTCGCAGTACTATTCGTTGAAGGAATCGAAGAAGGACCGTCGCATTGGAGGCGAGATCACGCGGCTGGCTCGCTCGCTCCGCGGAGTGCTCCTCCTTCGAAACCAGTTGAAGATGACGAAGGCGATGCGGGATCTCGGCTGGACGCCGGAGAAGTACGTCTCGATGCGGCTACACAGCGCTCGGGCCCTGTCGCGGTACCAGGTGCGTGTTGCGCTGCGATCCTCTCGGGCGGCCCTGTGGGAGCATCTCCACGGCACGGCCTCGGCCAAGACGAAGTTCGGGCTTCGACGGCTCGACAAGAGCGACTCGGGGGAGAGACTCCTGAGGCTGGAGCAGGTTCGGGAGAGCGGTCCTCCCCGGGCGACCGCCGAGCTTCGCCCATTCTTGCCTAGCTGGCTCGTGGAGGGTGGCGAGTTCGATCGCGTGTGCGAGGAGGACTTGGGGCTCTATGAGCAGATCGCCACCCTCTGCGACGAGCTTTCCGATGGTCGCGAGCGAGCCAAGGTCAAGCACCTCCGTGGTCTTCTCGAGCGCCACCGCCTCGTGGTCGCCTTCGACTCCCGCCCGATCACGCTCGCCTTGATCCGCAAGATGGTGGAGCAACCCGAGCTCGAGGTCTTCGTCGCCTCGGGGGGCCGCAAGACCGATCAGCGCGCGGTACAGGAGGCGTTCAAGCTCGGCGCCAACACCCGAGCGGCGCTCGCCCTATGCTCGAACTCCATGTCCGAGGGCGTCAACCTCCAGGAGGCTTCGGCCGTCGTCCACCTCGACATGCCGAGCGTCGTACGAATCGCGGAGCAGCGGGTCGGTCGCATCGATCGGATGGACAGCCCGCATGACAGCGTGGAGTCCTGGTGGCCCAAGGATGCCTCCGAGTTCGCCCTGTCGTCGGACGAGAAGCTCGACGAACGTCTCGACCTCGTCGGGGATATCCTCGGCGCGAACGTCAGCCTCCCGTTCGAAGACGGTGAGCCTCGAGTCGTACGGGTGGAGGACTTCGTCAAGGAGATGGAAGAGGACGAGCGCGCGCAGATCGAGCTCCTCGACGATGCGTTCTCTCCGGTGCGCGACTTGGTCGAGGGGAAGCGCGCGTTGATCGACGCTGGGACCTACTCGTTGCTGCGCAAGAGCGAGGCCAAGGTCCTCTCGGCAGTGGCCGTCGTTCGTTCGTCGTCCCCCTGGGGGTTCTTTACGCTGCCGGGGACGGCACGGTCGGCCCCCCGCTGGATGTTCTATGAGCCCTCGGAGGGCGAGCTGAAGACGGCGCTGGAGGATGTCGCGTTGGCGCTACGATCGCGACTCGTCGACGTCGAAGATATCGATCTCGATGGGCATGCGGTCGAGGTAATGGAGACACTCCTGGCGGAGATCGAGCGGCGCTCGCGGTCGCTGCTACCGCGTCGAAAGCAGCGTGCCCTCGAGCAGATGAAGACCGTGCTGGAGCACTACTCGAAGACGGCGCATCGAGAGCAGGATGACGAGCGTGGGGTCGTGGTCGATCGTCTGCTCGGCTTCGTCGAGGGCGACGGTCGAATCGACCTCGACGAGCTCGCCGAGCGCTGGCTGGCGGCGATCCGGCCTCGGTGGAGGGAGGCGGTCGAATCAGGGGGGCGTCGAGGCCGTCGTGGTGGGTTGAGACGACTACAGGGGCTGGTGCCAGCCCTCTTGCGCGAGCCGCTTTCGATTGACGAGCTCTGCGCTGTTCGCGATGGGGTTCGAGTCGCCAAACCCATTGCCGAGCGCGTGGTGGCGGCGATCGTGGGGGTGCCCGCGGAATAGGCCGCATCGGCCGGACGGGCGGGACGTGTCAGAACGGAACCGTCAGCTCAACCGCTCGCGCCAGTACCCCGGCCGCCGCTTCATGTGCGCCACGGCGATGACCGCCCGCATCTCCCCGACCATCGCCGTGATCACCTCGTACGGAAACCGCCGCAGCGGGAACCTCCGCACATCCTGTTCCGCCGTCAGTCCCGCCTCCAACACCCGCGGCCCGCTCTGAGGAGACCGAGCCGCCCGTGCGACGCGGCCTCCACCTCGTCCATGAACAGCTCCCCGTAGCCTTCGCGCTCACGCTCGTACCAAGCTGCCGCTGGACGTCATCGAGGAGGACTAGCGTCGACGGCAAGGGGCTCGATGAGCATCTCGTAGGACCGCACCCTCCGCCATGCGGCGGCCCCCCGCTCGGGCTCGAGGTCGGCCCGCTCGATCCGGGCCCCGGGGTGCAGAGGCACGGGGCACGGGCACGGTAGATCGCGGGGCTGGTCGCAGCCGGTCTCGTCGGCGGGTAGCGAGCCGGCCCGGGCCACGATCACGTCGAGGGTCCAGCGGCCCGGCCCGAGGCCGAGGGTCTCGTCGACCGTGCCCCGTAGCTCGAGCGCTCCGTCGGCGGACGCACGGGCCACCGTTGGGCGCGCCAGACAGGAGAGGTCGTCTCCATGCACGACCGCGGCGAGCTCCAGCGCGCCGCTGATGGGCGCGTCGGGCTGGAACGACCAGTGGACTCTGGAGTCGGGACGATAGGGGGCGGGACCCTCGAGCGTGGCGTCGTCGGCCCCCCGCAGCTCGGTGACGGTGTCGTTGCGGATGATCATCGTGAACGGCGGCAGGGGCTCACCCTCGACGCCGAGGTCTCCCGCGTCGGGGCGAGCACGAAGCCACAGCACGAGCGCTGCAGCCACGGCGACCAGGGTCGCCAGCCCACCCCAACCCCACCGGCGTCGGGCTCGTTGCCTCGCGAGGTCGACGGGAGCATCGGCCGATGGGGGAGCGGTCGGGGCATCGTCGTCGTCCGTGGTCTGCAGAGCGGCGCGGGCGTGGCTCGTCCACTTCTTGCGCTCGGGCTCCGTGAGCGCTGTGCTGGCGCGGGCCAACGCCTCGAGCCCGTCGGAATCGCCTCGGGCCCGGCTCCGCTCCATGGCCTCGTCGGCCGACATGCGACCCTCCAGGACCTCGTCCCACTCGTCGGCGAGCCGACTCTCTCGCTCGGCCCGGCCGAGCCGTCGCAGCAGCTCGTCAGTCATCGTGCCCTCCTCATCCCCTCGACCGGATCGCGATCGAGCTCCTCGGCCAGCTTGCGCACGAGCTGGCGCAGCCGCACGTTCCACTGGTCGACCGCGGACCGGGTCATCGCCATGGCCTCGCAGACCTCGACCACCGGGCGCTGCTCGACGTAGAGCAGCTCGAAGAGCAGCTGGCTGCGCTCGTTGAAGCGCGCGCGCAGGCGGGTCATCAGGCGCTCGAGCTGCTGCCGCGAGAGGATCCGGTCGAAGACCCGCTCGCGCGCGACGGCCCGCTGCTCCACGACGTCGGCCTCGTCGGCGGCGCCCCCCTCCCAGGGGTTGCCCCGGTAGCCCTCGAGCACCCGGGCCAGGCGACGCCGGGCCAGCAACCGCACGAAGCTGGGGAGCGAGCGACCTCTCGAAGGATCCCAGGCACGCAGTCGCCGGCCGCCGTTCGCGAGCAGCTGCACCAGCACGTCCTGGACGAAGTCGTCCACGTCCTGACTGGCGTCGCGCCCGTGGAACACGGCCCGGCGCCGCAGGCCGTGGGTGACCTCGAGCCGGATCGCAGGCAGCACCCGCTCCACCAGCGCCTCGAGGAGCGCATCGTCCCCTTCGCAGGCACGGGTGATCTCGGCCGGGGTCATGCCAGGGCGGGACGGTAGCATCCCCGGCGAGTCGTCATCGTACGCGAGCATGGGTGGACCAGGCATCGGCGATCCCACGAGCGGGTAGGGCGTGCTCACGGCTGGAAGACGTCGACCTCGTTGCCGACCAGCTGCGTGGAGTCGCCGTCGCTCACGTAGAACGACACGGTCGCGGCACGGAGGTCGGTCTCGTCCACGTAGCTGGCGAGGGTCTCGTCGCTCGCGGCGGTGGGATCGGGGTGGTCGTAGGACCTCAGGGGGACGTGGCACGACGACAAGTGCTGGCTCGTGCCCGGCGAGAGGGTGCAGCTGGACTGGTTGGCGAGGTCGAGGTCGACCCGGGTGACCTTGCCCGAGCCGAGGTGGAGCTCGAGCACGGCGACCGCGTCGGGGATCCGCGGCCGGTACTCGGGATCGACCTCGAGCTCGAGACGCGCGCCGCCGGTGCCGGTGCTGGCGCTCAGCGAGCAGGTCGGGCAGATCGGCGAGTCGGGCTGCGGGCTGAGCTCGGGCCACGGATCCTCGAATGCCGTCGGCGCCCCCGAGAACGAGTGGGTGGTGCACGCTCGGTCGCCGTAGCTCACGATGGGCGAGGGCGGGAGCAACGCGAGCGGGGTGACGCTCGGCGGCGGCGGAGGCTCGATGGGCGAGAGCTGAGCGTCGGCCGGGGCCACCAGCGTGGTCGACGGGGTGGTGTAGAGCTGCCCGAGGACCGTGTCGGCTCGGATCAACGGGACCGAGTCGGATGCCGCACAGCCGCCGTCGACCGGCGAGCAGGCGCTGGTGATGGCGTCGACCACCTCGGCGGCCGAGTCCTCGGGATGCAGGGCCCAGTACTGGGCTGCGATCCCGGACAGCGAGGCGCTGGCCACCGAGGTCCCCGTCAGCGGGATGGAGTACTCGCCGTCTCCCATGGGGACCGAGACCATCGACGCGTAGAGCACCCGCTTGGGCTCGCTGAGCGGGCGAGCGTTGACGATGGGCTTGCCATCGGAGCCCACGCCGCCCGCGGCGTAGACCAAGCGGCTGGGGTGGAACGCGTCCTCTGCTCCGAGCTCGCTGGGGTCCAGCAGCGCGGAGCACTCGCCGAAGCTGGTGGTCGGCAGCATCTCCCAGGCGGCAGGGGCCAGGGGCCCGACTTCCGCACAGGCGCCACCGCGGGTGTTGCCCGACGCGGCGATCGTCAGCACGCCCTGGCACGACGCCCACGAGAGGGTGAGGAACAGCGCCTCCTCGGCTGGCGTGAGCGCGGGGTTGGCATCGCCCTCGCGCCCCTCGAGCAGGTGGCTGCGGCTGCTCCACAGGTGCTCGGTGTCGTCGGGTCCCCACTCCCAGCCGACGCTCATGTTGAGCACCAGCGGGGCGTCGGTGCCGAGGTCGCGCCAGCGCTCCACGGCCTGGAGCACGGCCAGGTTGAGCGACCACACGGTGCCTCGGTCCCCGAGCGAGGGCGGGAAGGCCCGGGTGTAGTGGAGGCGATCGTGGTCGCAGCCGGCCTCGTCGTCGGGACAGCGGATCGCGCTGACGATGCCACCCATGGTCAGCCCGTGCCGGGCCTCGGAGCGGCCGGACCAGCCCGCCTCCGCGTCGGCCTCGGCGGCGGTGTCGACGATGGCAACATGGGGTCGAGCATCGCCGTCGATGAGCGGCGCATCGTCCCCGAAGGCGGCGCCGAGCTGCTCGCGAAACGAGGCGAAGCGCGCCTCGTTGGTGCCTCGCAGGTACTCCGCCTGGGGGAGCACCTGGGCGTAGTCGGCCACGGCTCGCTCGACGACCCCGGCCGGATCGCTCAAGGTGGGCACGGATGCAGGCGTATGGGCGCCCGGCGGGAGACGGTACTCGCAGTATCGCGCCAGCAGCATCGTGAGCTGCGAGGACGACGAGGCCGTGGCCGGTGGCGACAGCTCCCACCCAGGGGGAGGAGCCGGGCAGGTCTCGCCCTCGGCGATCTTGGCCACGAACGAGCGGAAGGGACGGCTCGCGACGTGCTCGATCTCCGGCGGATCGATGGAGCCACCGCCCGTGCCGGTGCCGTCGCTCGGACCGGAATCGGTGCCCGCGCTGGTCTGGTCTGGGGCCGGGCAGGCCGGACACCCGCAGCGGGGGTCCGCGGAGCACGCCGACAAGGCCAGCGCAGTGACGATGAACGAGTCGCGGGGGGACGGCATGTGGGTTCCTACCCATGCCGAGCGCTCCATCCAACGCGGGGGCCGAAAGAAAGTCGATCGTGGTCGTTCCCGGCCCGCTCCCCCATTCCGCCGCGTTCTCGGCGTCGCATCGTAGAATGCGCGCATGCGACGGCTCTGGGTCGCCTTGTGGCTGATGAGCGTTGGGTGTGGGCGCGGGGAGGTGCCCGGCCCCGAGCGCGAGGCGACGGCCCAGCCCCAGCGCCCGTCGACGCCCGTCGTCCCATCATCGCGGCCCCTGCCGGTGATCTTCAGCGGATGTGCAGTGCCCGGGCCCGGTCCCGCCTGTGGGCTCGGCTCCGAGGAGCGGCGGCTGACGCTGTGGGTGGACGAGCCCTCGCCCGATGCCATCGGGGTCTCCATCGACGGAGAGCCGGTGGCGAGGCCCGGGGTCTCGGTGGAGCAGGGCCTGCGATGGACCCTCTCGATCCCGGAGGGGGCGGCTCGGCTGGAGGTCCGCCGTCGCGACCTGGACGACACCGTCTTCTCCCTCGCGCTGTGGACCGTCGCGCAGGCCGAGATCGACGATGCGGATGCGCTCGGTCGCGAAGCCAAGCGGGCCTCCGACGCCGGGAGGCTCGAGGTCCTCCAGGAGATCGTCGAGCGGGCCCGAGGGCGGCGTCACTGGTCGGTGGCGGCTCGGTGGGCCCACAGCCTGACGTGGCACCTCATCAGGGAGAGGGATCTGTCCCGGGGGCGCCGGTGGCTCGAGGAGGCGGGGGCGATGCTGCCCTACGAGGATGCGACGCACCTCTACTACCGGGGGCTGCTGGCCGAGACCCGCGGTGACCTGGGCGAGGCGCTCGTTGCCTACCGGCGGGCGCTCCATCAGGCACGCGCCCTGGGGGCCGGGCTCAAGCCGGTGCTGATGCTCGCGGTGCTCGGTCGGACCGCGGTGCTGCTGGCGCGAGCCGGTGACCGGGCCGGCACCCTCGAGACCTTGGAGCATGCGCTGCCGCTGGCCGGCTCCGAGGAGATCGACGACGCGATCCGGGCCAGCTTCCTCGACTCCGCGGCGTGGGCCCTGCTCGTGCTGGGGTCGTCGTCCGGCCGGCCCCGCGCGCTGCTCGACCAGGCACGAGAGCTGCTGGGTGACGAGCCCCGAGGACGGGACGCCTGGTTCACGGTTCGGCTCAACCTCGCCTACGACGCCCTCGAGCACGGCGATACCATCGCGGCCCGCCGCTGGCTGGAGACCCTGGAAGGTCGTCGGCTGATCCGGACCAACGAGCTGTGGTACCGGCTGCTCCTCGCTCGGCTCGAGCGGCTGGAGGGGACCCCCGAGTCCGCGGGGCGTCGCTTGCGGGCGATGATCGCCGATGCCGACCGACTCCGCGACCACAGCCTGCGCTGGGCGGCCCGAGTGGAGCACGCCCGGGCGCTCGAGCAGCTCGAGCGGCGCCCCGAGGCCCTGGCCGAGTACGCCGAGGCCGACCTCGTGCTCGAGCAGCAGCTGCCCCTGCTCGGCATGGGGGATCGCGAGCGCTTCGTGGTGGGCCGAGATGCCGTCGCTCGGCGTCGCGTGGAGCTGCTGCTCGACCAGGGCGAGCCCGAGGCGGCGCTCTGCGTGGCCCGTCTGGCCCGGACTCGTGCCCTGCGCTCCCTCGATCAGCGAGTGCGCCGAGATGCCGATCCGACCACGCGCCGCGCACTCGATGAGTACCTGGGCACCCGGCTCCGGCTCGACGAGGCGTACGACGGCACGTTCATGATCGCCTCGATCGCACGGGCCGACCGGCGCCGGCGAGAGCTCGAGCGCGAGCGCGAGGCCAACGAGCAGCGCTTCGAGGCGATCATGCGCGGCCCCGGTGGCGGACGGTCTGCGCCCCCCGATTGCGATGCCTTGTCCCGCCCCGTCGCGGGGACCGTCGATCTCCACTATGTGGAGCTCGAGCGCGGCTGGATCGGCTTCGCCGCGGACGGGGAGGGGAAAGTCGTGCTCCGAGCGCTGTCGGACCCGAGCGAGGCGCTCGAGTCCGGGGACTCGGACCGACTGGGGGCGATCCTCCTGGACCCCTTCGAGGAGACCGTGACCGCGGCGTCGCGCGTGCGGGTGATGGCCACGGGTCCGCTCTTTGGCGTGGCCTTCCACGCCCTGCCGTCGGGGGGTGAGGGGCGACGGCTGCAGGACGAGCGCGTGGTGGTCTACGGGCTCGATCTCCCGCGCGCTCGTGAGTCGGGTGACGGCACGGGCCCCGCGCTGGTCCTCGAGCCCCCGAGCAATCTGCCGCGTGCCCACGAGGAAGCCGAGCTCGGTGCATCGGGGCTGCGTCGTCGTGGGGCGACCGTGCTCTGGCTGGATGACGACGCCAGCGCCGTCGACGGGGGGCCGCTCTCGGTCCGGCTGCTGGCCGAGCTGCCCCGGGCCTCGTGGCTGCACTACGTGGGGCATGCACGCTCGGACGGCCTCGGCGGGTGGGACAGCGAGCTGGTGCTCGCGGCGGACGGCACCGCGGCGCTCGGCGTGGCGGACGTGCTCGCCCTGCCCAGGGTGCCTCCCGTGGTGGTCCTCAGCGGCTGCCAGACCGGGGTGGTCGATCCTCGGTCGCGGAGCGGAGGCATGAGCCTCGCGCACGCCTTCTTGCTGGCGGGCGCAGAGATCGTCGTTGCCACGACCGAGGAGGTCCGAGACGACGAGGCGATCGCCCTGATGCGCGACCTCTATGGCGTGCTCGATGGCCTCGATGCCCACGCGCTCTCTCGCGCGGTGGCCGAGGCCCAGCGACGGGCGAGAGCCGTGGTCCGGGACGAGCGCGAGCGCGAGCCGGCGTGGCGCTCGATCCGAGCGTGGGTGCCTTGAGCCCCGCGATGTGATTCGCCCGCGTTGGATCGCAGGGGGCCCTCGGCAATGGAGGAGTGGCGCCACGAGGGCGCCACCCCCAACCCCAACCGACTCGACGGAATCGAACCATGAGCGCACCGACCTACCTCTCCGATGATCTCAGCTCCAACCGCTTCAGCCGACTCCCCGCCAACCGGCTGCAGCTCGTGCTCTTCTACGACGGCCGCGGCGAGGCCACCTTCGGCTTCGAGTACAAGGACCCCTCGGGGACCGTCGGCTGGATCAACGTCCCCGGCGTCCCTCCCTTCGATCGCATCATGACCAAGGAGTACGACCTCCGGGGCTGCACGCTCACGGGCAACTTCGTGGTGGAGGGCGTGGTGCCGAACGGCGTGGTCGACGGCCTGGCCTTCGGCCTGATGTGGCGCGACGGCGATCAGCACTACCACATCCTCCGCAGCAACGCGCCGCAGCCGATCAAGACCGCCAGCTTCGTCGGTGCGTGGCCGCTGGGCATGAACCACTCGACCTTCGCGTCGCGAGCTCCTCAGCTCACCGACTGGTGCGCGCGGGAGACCGCATTCGCCGTGATCTGCGGGGCCAAGCTGCTGCTCGACGGCAAGTACCGCATCGACGTGCTCTGATTCGGCTGGCCCCGGGGCACGGCACGAACGACGGCTGTGTCGTGCTCCGGGCGCCCGCCCCCTTACCGGGATGTCTCGCGGCCCTGGTGGCGCAGGGGTGAGGGCCGGCGTCCTCGACGGGGAGGGACGCGTGGTGCGACGTGGAGCGGTGCCTTCGCCCACGCGAGGCCACGAGCGTGCTGGAGACCCGTTCCCCCCGCCGGCCGACTCTCCGCCGGTGCCTCCGCCGCTGCGTCCGCTCGCGGGTTAGGATGGGCTCCTCGTCATGGTGGGCGATGCCGAGGAGACGCAGCACGGATCCCGAGGGCTGGACTCGGCCGGCTCCGACGAGACGATCTCGTCGACCGCCGGGGCGTCGCGGGTGGAGCGACGAGACCAGGAGCCGAGGCGAGGGGCGCTGGTCGGTCGCTATCTCGTGCTGTCGAGGCTCGGGGCGGGGGCCATGGGGGTGGTGCTGGTCGCCTATGATCCCGAGCTCGATCGCAAGGTGGCGCTCAAGCTGCTGCGGATGCGTGGCGACGACAACGCCACGGCGCGGGTCCGCCTGCAGCGGGAGGCCCAGGCGCTGGCTCGGCTCAGCCACCCCAACGTGGTGACGGTGCACGACGTGGGGCTCCACGAGGGGCGGGTGTTCCTGACGATGGAGCTCGTGGAGGGCCAGACCCTCGGTGCATGGATGCGCGCCGAGGGACGGACGCTTCCCCGACCGTGGCGCGAGGTGGTGCCGATCCTCGAGGCGGCCGGGCGGGGGCTCCATGCTGCGCACATCGAGGGGCTGGTGCACCGCGACTTCAAGCCCGACAACGTGATGGTGGGAGACGACGGTCGCGTGCGGGTGATGGACTTCGGCCTCGCGCGGGCACAGGTGGGAGAGGACACGGTGGCCTCGGGAGCCGAGGACGAGGGCTCCGCGGATCCGAGGTCGGGGGCCTCGCTGACCCGCACGGGGGCGCTGATGGGGACGCCGGCGTACATGGCCCCGGAGCAGTTCGGGCGGGGCTCGGTGACGGCACGCAGCGACCAGTACTCGTTCTGCGCGACGCTCTACGAGGCGCTGTTCGGGGTGCGTCCCGTGGAGGGCGAGACGCCGATGGAGCTGGCCTCGATGACGACCCGCGGCGAGCTGCGGGAGCCGCCCCGTGGCGTGCGGGTGCCCAAGTGGCTGCGGCGGGTCGTCCTGCGGGGGCTTTCCCTCGATCCGGAGGGGCGCTACGCCGACATGGCAGCCCTGCTGGCCGCGCTGGGAACGGGCGAGGCTCGTCGGCGTCGCAACCGGTGGCTCGTGGGAGGGACGGCGGGGCTGCTCGCGGTGGGGGGCGTGGTGGGAGCGCAGCGCTACGAGCTGGCGCAGCGCGTCGATGCCTGCACCCGTGAGGGCGAGGCCATCGATCAGGTGTGGAACCCCGAGGCCCGCGAGGCGCTGCGGGCCGGGTTGGTGGCGACCGGGGTGAGCTATGCCCCGACGGTGGCCACCAACATCATGCCGTGGATCGATCGCCAGGCCCGGGCCTGGCGCGAGCAGGCGACCGCGGCCTGCCTCGATGCCACGGTCGAGCGGCGATGGGATGCGGCAATGCTCGACGAGGCGCGGTGGTGCCTCGAGGACCGACGCCTCGAGCTGGCCACGCTGGTCCGCGAGCTCCCCATGGCGGACGAGCAGGTGGTGCCCCAGGCGGTGCAGGCTGCGGTGGCGATGACGCCCGTGGAGACCTGCACCGACGAGACCTTCTTGGCGGGGATGGGAGCGCCGCCTGCCGCCGAGCTTCGTCCGCAGGTCGCCCGGGTCCGCGAGCAGCTGAGCCACGCGGACTACCTCGAGCGGGCGGGACGATACGAGGACGGGCTGGAGGTGGTCCGGGAGGCCCGGCGTGAGGCCGAGGCGCTGCAGTGGCCGCCGCTCGTCGCCAATGCGCTCGTGCGAGAGGCGTCGCTGCTGAAGTTCGTGGGGCGCTACGAGGAGGCCGAGCGCGTGGGCATCACCGCCTACGTGACGGCGGCGCGTTCGAACGTGTGGCACGACGCCGAGGAGAGCGCGGCCGATCTGGTGTTCGTGGTGGGCTACAAGCTCGAGCGTCCCTCCGAGGGCAAGGTGTGGGCCGAGCACGCGGCGATGGCCCTGGCCCACTCGGGGGACCCGCTGGGGATCCGCGAGGCCTACCAGCTCACCAACCTCGGGGCCGTGCAGTTCTCGCTGGGCGAGGACGAGGAAGCCGAGGCCGGCTACCAGCGCGCGCTGGCGATGCTGGAGGCCGCCTTCGGTCCCGACAACCCGCACCTGGCCACGCCGCTGAACAACCTGGGGACCACGCTGTGGGCCAAGGGGAGGGTCGACGAGGCAGAGCAGCGGCTCGAGCAAGCGCTGGCCATCCGCGAGCGAGAGCTCGGACCGGATCACCCGAACGTCGCGTCGACCCTCAACAACCTCGGCCGGGTGCGGGCGTCGAACGGGCAGCTCGAGCAGGCGGTGGCGGACCTGCAGCGGGCGATCGCGATCTGGGAGGCGACCCTCGGCCCCATGCACCCGCTGATCGCCAACGCCTCGAACAACCTGGGCCTCGCCTACGAGGCGATGGGGCGCCACGAGGATGCCATCGTGCAGTACGAGCGCGTGCTGGCCATCCGCGAGGCCATCGCGGGTCCCGAGGACGTGGCGCTGGTGTGGCCCCTGTGCCGCCTGGGGCAGGCGCGGCTGAGCAACGGCGAGCCCGAGCGCAGCAAGGCGTTGCTCGAGCGAGCGCTGGGGCTGCAGGAGCGCGCGACGGGACCGAGTCATCCCGACGTGGGGCGACCGGCGAGCGGGCTGGGGGAGGCGCTCTCGGCCCTCGGTGCCCATCGGGAGGCGCTCGAGCTGCTCGAGCGCGCGGTGGTGCTGCAGTCGGCTCCGGGCACGAAGCCCGGGTTGCTGGCATCGAGCCGCTTCGCGCTCGCGCGGGCGCT
Source organism: Myxococcales bacterium (assembly GCA_020633315.1). GTDB lineage: Bacteria > Myxococcota_A > Polyangia > Nannocystales > Nannocystaceae > Paraliomyxa. The sequence continues at coordinate 135,526 of JACKDV010000018.1, read as the reverse complement.
GTGGGATGCGCCCGCGGCCGAGGGCGGGGACCGAGCCCGCGCCCGGGCGCTGGCCGAGCAGGCTCGCGAGGCCTTCGCCGTCGAGACCCGCCCCGCGGACCAGAGCCTCGCGAAGGTCGATGCGTGGCTGGCCGCGCATCCGGGTTGAGCTCCGAGCGCGTTGGCTCGATGGGGTCCGACGAGGAGGAACGACGGTCACCGGTGCCGCCCCGCGGCCAGCCTGCGTATGAGGCTCGATCGCACCATGCTCGACTCGGGTAGACTACCTGTCCCGCTCATGTCTCGCCTCTGCAAACGCTCCTCGCCCTCCATCTCGGAGGCATGGCGTACCGTCCATGTCTACCAAACTCTCAGTAATCCAAAGATCGTGCACATTCTCAAGCTGCTCAGTGAGGTTTGCGTTGATGGCAAGATGGAGGACGTCGTGATCGACAGTCCGCTCACCGTCGAGCGCATTATGCCGCAAGGATGGGTGGCAAACTGGTCATTGGCCGATGGTAGCAAGGGCATGGGGCTCGAGGAGCTCTCGCGGATCGATATGAGCGATCCTGTTACGGCGGTTGCAGTGGAGTCTCGCAGTCGCAACGCGTTAGTGCGGACCTCCGGCAATCGGACGATCCTCACTAGGTCCTTGAGTTCTTCGGCGTCCAACAGCGCATGGACGGTCAAGAGGAAGAAGCTGCTCACGTACTCGCTGCTGCCGATCAGCCAGATGTTGGCAGAGCGAGAAGTGTGGGACGAGGCTGCGATCCGCGAGCGGTCCGAGGTGCTTCTGAAGCTTGCGCTGCGTCTGTGGCCACGGTCATAGAGCCGGCGCCGTGCTCGCCTTTGTCGAGGACTGGCTACCGGGGAACGGAGCCATGATCTGCTGGGTGGGTGGCACCAACATGCCACGATCTGAGTCACATCGGGTGAGCGAGAACGCGCGGGTTTGCGTCGCTCTGTTCGTCGTTGTCGTCGATGTGTGGAGGCGCTAGTATCTTCCGTCCGATGGTGTCCGGGCGCGTGCTGTGTATCTCAGCCGGGATGTTGGCTCCGAAGAAGGCCGACAATCCGGTCGGTCGCTCCCATCTCTACTTGAACTTCGGCCTTCTCGGTCTCGCGAGTGTCTTGGCGTCCGACGGGTTCGATCCGGTGGTGGTGCACGGGGGCTTTGTTACGCCCGAGGACTTCATTCGAGATCTCGTCGAACGAGTGACTCTGTCGGAAGAGCCCTTGATCCTGCTGTCGATTCCGAGCAGCTTCTCGCTGCCATGGGCACGTCGTGGAGTAGAGGCGCTCCGGCGCTTGGTTCCCGCCGCACGCATCGTGGTGGGAGGCCGGTGGGTGGTTGCAGACGACGAGCCTTGGATTCGCTCTCGACTCCCGGATGTCGATGTCTTCGCGCGCGGTGTTGCCGAGGGATATATCGTCGATATTGCCCGAGGAGACTCGTTGGGGCGTCGTACGCGCCGGCGGGTGCCCAGTATTCCGGAGCTGGACTACCGCCTGCTGGAAGGTATGGAGTGCTTCAACCCCAGCCTGGAAGTCTCCCGTGGGTGCGGTATGGGGTGTGCCTTCTGTGCGGAGGCGAGGGAGCCGCTCGGAGGGATGAAGCCTCCTCGGCGTCTCGTGGCCGAGATGGCGCGTTTGATCGAGGTCTACGGGACGGCCTCGATCCGTCCGTACTTGGAGGCATCGTTATTTCGACCCACGAGCGCCTGGGTTGGGGAATTGGGAGAGGCGCTCGAGGCAAGTGGTGTCCACTTGCCCTGGCGGACCGAGACACGTGTCGACACGATGCCGCCGGACCTCATCCCAGGACTTGCTCGCGCTGGGCTCCGGATCCTCGATCTCGGGCTCGAGTCCGGGAGTCCGGCTCAGCTTCGTCGGATGCGGAAGACGACGCGCCCCGATGTCTACCTGCGGCGTGCATCGTCCTTGCTCGAGGCGTGCCGCAGGGAGGGGGTGTGGGTGAAGGTGAACATCCTGGTTCATCCCGGGGAGACCCTCGACACTGTCGCGCAGACGCGAGCGTGGTTGGAGGAACATCGATCGGCGATCAAGGGAGTGTCCGTTGGGCCTACGATTCTCTTCCGTTATGGGCGCGCAAGTGCGGCCCTTCTTGCGGAGTTCGAGTCGCATGGCGCGAGCGTCGTCGATCGGTTTGCGCTCGATCGGGATGGTTTTGCGCATCTGCATCCGAGTCGATCGATCTCTCATGATGCCGCAGTCGAGCTCTCGAATGAGATCTCCAGGTCGATGATGTCGGCCCGTGACTACTACGATCTGAAGTCCTTCGGCTATCTTCCTCGTCAGTCGTCGTGGGATGACTTTCGGCAGATTGTCGTCGGGTGTCCAGGTGGCAATTTCTCGTTTCGCCTGGAGGGACTTGGGTGAGTCGTCGACGGCGCTCGGGAGGCGACTTCACCAATGGGCCAATGTAAATAGACCCCATTTGCCCGGATTGCCAACCTTCGAGTTTGCCGGTATGGTCAACGAGTATCACTCGAGCCGAGGCTGCCCAGTCGCGGTTCGGCCGAATGGGAGACCGGTCAATGGCAGAGTCGATGACGTTCACCAAGGAGACCACCGACGAGAGGGGCATGGTCCACGGGCACCTTACCCTCTCCAACAAGAGCTACGCTGTCGTCAGTGGGCCCTACGGACACGGGTCGCTCCCTGATGGGACCTACACGATCAAGACCCGCGAGGTCGTGGACCGGGGCCTTCCGGCTTCCTACAAGGCTGGCGGTACGGAGTTCTTCATCCCCATCACGCCCGACTTCGAGACCGACCGGGATGGCTTCGGGATCCATCCCGATGGTGGCTCGGCCATCGGCACGAAGGGGTGCGTCGGGCTCGTGGGGCGCGACGCGCTCACCTTCTGGAACGCCTGGACGGCCATCTCGCTGAGCCACCGTCCGACCTCGCTGGTGGTCACCAGCCCGTAGGATCCGGGTCCAGGAAATCGGCTGGAGGCGACATGGTCATCGACCGTTACCTTGCTCGGGCACGCGAGCGTAGCGATACGTCGCGGGGATAGCCCCGATGCGGCTCAGTGGAACTGGATCACCGTCCGGTGCTCGATGCTCGTCGTCGCCGCCTCCCACAGCGCGTACCACACCAGCCGCTCGCGCCACGGCGGTCCCTCGTCCTCGGGGCGCAGCGCGTCCTCGTCGCGTATCGGCCGCTCCTCGTGCACGTATGCGTAGGCGCGGCGCAGGTAGTGCAGGAACGAGTAGGGGAAGCTCGTGCACGAGTGGCGCAACGAGAACAGCGGGGTGGGGAAGCTCTCGGGCTCCTCGTGCGCGGGTAGGCCGTTGCGCTCGAGCACCGAGGCCAGCGAGGTCAGCGAGGCGCGTGTCCACTCGGCGCCTTCGGGATCGAGGGGGACCAGCTCCGCGAGCGTTCCGACGCCGATGGCGAGTCCCATGGTGCACAGTGTCGCGTGCACCAGGGCGCGCTGCAGCCAACGGCGGTGCTCGGCGCTCCTACGAGCTGACCGGACACCAGATCCCGCGTCCCGGACACCAGATCCCGCGTCCCGGACACCAGATCCCGCGTCCCGGACACCGGATCCCCGTCCCGGCCTCCTTGGTCGATCTCCCGATGTCCGTGAAGCCTCCCTGCCGGTCCGTGCTGCCGTTTCGCGGGTCCGTGCTGCCGTCTCCTCGGTCCGTACCGCGTCCTCGCGGGTCCGTGCCCTCGGTCACCGCCGCGGATGCGGGACTCCCCGATCCCACCTCGCCCCCTGCGGGCAACCTTCGATCACCCTCCCGAATCGGCACTGCCCCTCGCGCCACATTCACCTTGCCGCTCCGCGCTCGCCCCGTACGCTGCCCAACGTTCGCGACGGTTCATCGTGCATCGTCTCGAGCGAGTGGAGGTCACTGCGAATGTCGAAATCGTCGATGGAGATCCTGCATGCCGAGGCCCGTGCTCTCGACCCCGATCGGGTCGCGCTCCGCCTGCCCTTCCACGTGCTGGTGGGCGAGGCGGTGGACGTGGCTCGCTTCTTCGAGCGCTACTACGAGGAGGAGCGCGCCCCCAAGACCAAGACCCTGCTGCGTCCGGGCCTGAGCAGCATCGGCCACGATCGCCTGCCGCCGAGCACCGCCGACCGGCTCCTGGCCCTCGTCGACGAGGTGCAGGCGGCCCAGACCGACTATCAGCTCGCGGCCTCGGCCCCCGAGGGGGACGAGGACCTCGCGCGTGGCCGCTTCGTGCTCTCGGAGCTCACCGCGGCGCTCGACTTCCTGTTCGACGATGGCGTGGAGGACGAGCGCGATGTGCAGCTACTGCGAGTGCGTCGGGCCAACGATGACACCAGCAGCACCGACGCCCTCGCGGCCGCCCTGGCCGACTACGCGGGCCTGGCCGCGCACTATCGCGATGAGCTGCACGGCTTCGGCGACTTCGACGGGGCGCTCATCGACGAGGCGGCGAGCCTCGCCGACGCCCTCCGTGAGCGCTCGGCCCGGGGCCCCAGCGAGGCCGCCGTACAGGCGCGCGAGGCCCTGCAGTGGCGCAATCGCTTGGCCACGCTGCTCACCGACGAGGTGGCCCGGGTCCGCCGGGCGGCCCGCTTCGTGTTCCGCCACCACCCGCAGATCGTCCGCGAGGCGACCTCGACCTACGAGCGTCGCAGCCGAGCGGCTCGTCGGCGCGCGGCAGCCCAGGTCGCGACCGAGGCGGCGACGAGCGCTACGAGCTGAGCGGGTCATGGGCGCGGCTCGTTCGGCTCGACGTGCTACGAGTCGCTGGGCAATTTCCCTCGCCACCCGCACCCTCATCGGGAAAGAGGGTGAAGGGATCGTCTGGGCCGAGCTCGAGCACCGCGAGCACGTCGTGATCCACCAGACCGATGTTGCGCCGTTTCCGCTCTGTGGGATCGGGCCGCATGGAGTCCCGGGGCTCTGATATCTCGGGGAAGGAAGATGCTCGAGCTGGTGGCAGGGTGACCACCTCGGTCGACCTGCTAGTGTCGGGCGCCTACGAATGGACCACGAGCAGCTCGACGCCATCCTCACAGTCCAGCTCGCCGTGGCGTGGGCGGGCGAGAGCGGAGACGACGAGCCTCGGCTTCGATGGTGGGACACGGACATGGTGAGCAAGTACGGGGGCCTGGCGCTGATGGAGCAGCTCACCCCACGGACTGGCGCGTGGGCCGTGCTCCAGGTTGCCCTCGAGGCTGCACGACGGGTGGATGGGAGGAGCCGTACGCGAGACGCAAGCCCGGATCAGCTCGTGTCGCTGTTCCACCTGGGGCTGCCGCTGGACGAGCTCCTCGGCGATCGGCTGCGCGAGCACAAGGGCCGCGGCCTCCCCCCGACCGAGGTGCTACCTGCGGGGGATCGTCGAGATCGTCCACGCCGCCGACTACCGCGGCCTGATGATCGTCATCGACGGAGGCCGAGACGATCCTGCGCACTCGTAGCGACTCGCGCCAGAAATCGCTCAATGGCCTGCGACAGCTCGTCGACGCCGCCGGGGACTTCCCGCGCCTGCTGCGGCCGGTGACCGGCACCCCCGAGTTCTTCGACTCGCGCCAGGGCGTGGCCAGCCTGCCCCCGCCACACGATCGCATCAAATTCACCACCCACGGCGGCTTCGCCAGCCAGCGCCAGCCCCAGCTGCAGCTCGAGCCCTTCGGGCGGGATCGCCTGATAGCGGTGGCCACCCGGCTGCGGGACGAGTACCCTAGCCAGCACCCGCAGCGCCACCGCGCCAAGATCACCGATGCCTCGAAGCTCCTCTTGGCGAGCTGAGGGCGGCGTCGATTCCCGCGACGGCAGAGGAACACACCAATGGCCATGTGGATCTCACCGTGAGGCATCCGAACGGGCGTCCTCTTCGGTACCTTGGAGAGTGCAAGATATGGGACGGAGTGAGGTACCCCGAGAAGGGGATGGGACAACTCCTGGAGGACTACTCCACCGGACGTGATCGTAGAGGCTGCTGCATGGAGTTCATGAAGACCGCGGACACGGCCGGAAAGCTGAGGCGGCTCCGGGCATCTCGATCGACGACGTCCTCTTGGACAACGCGGAACCGCGGTCGACCATGAGCTGATGAAAAGTGGGTTCGTGACGACGCATGGCCACTCGAGCGGCTGGGAGGTAGAGGTCTTGCACTTCGGCTGCAATCTCCATGTTCCGTCGTTCTCGAGGCGAAGGCCGTAATCCGGCATGCCGAGGAGGTCTGCCAAGAGGTGATGGCGTTCGTCATCGCCCACCGCCCCCGAGAGCGCACACCAAGTGCTCGCTCGCGAGCGGCCCCCACGCCCGGCGGGACTACCCGCGGGACAGCAGTCGCATCAGCCGGGGCGAGCGCGAGATCCTGCCTAGCCAGCGGTGGAAGTCGGCCCCGAAGATTCGCTTGGCTCGCCACAGCGCCCGCCCGTCGGCCTGCGGGATGATGAACAGCTCACCCCGCTCCACGCCGTCGAGCGCATGGTCGGCGATCTGATCGGCATCCCAGCTCGCCTGGGTGACGAGCCGCTTGGTGGTGTCGTAGAGCTGGGGATCGGAGAAGCGTGCACCGTCGTAGATGTTGGTGCGAAAGAAGGTGGGGCACAGCACGCTCACGCCGATGCCAGTGCCCTGGAGCTCCCCGTAGAGGGTCTCGCTGAGGGCGATGACGCCGGCCTTGGAGACGTTGTAGGGCGCCATCAGGGGGGCGCAGGCCAGGCCGGCGCTGGAGGCCATGTTGAGGATGTGACCCGAGCCCTGGGCCTTCATGCGGGGGACGAAGGCATGGCAGCCCACGATCACGCCCCATAGGTTGACGTCGAGCTGCCAGCGCCAGTCCGCGAGCGGGACCTCGCCCACGGGGCCCGCCGCGGCGACGCCGGCGTTGTTGACCAGCAGGTCGGTGCCGCCGTAGGTCTCGTCGGCGCGCTGGGCCATGGCCTCGACCTGCTCGGCCTCGCGGACGTCGCAGCGCAGGATCTGGACCTGGGCGCCCTCGTCCCGGGCCCGGGCCGCGGTCTCCTCGAGACCGGCCTCGTCCACGTCGGTGAGCACGAGGCGAGCCCGGCGAGAGGCGAGGCGCAGGGCGATGGCCCGGCCGAAGCCGCTGGCGGCACCGGTCACGACCGCACGAGGGCGTGAGGGGAGCTTCATGCTCCGGTCATACCACTTCGCGGACGCAAGGGTGGAGCCTAGAGTATGGCGAGCATGGGGCGAGGAGAGAGCGCGCGAGGTGGGCTTCGGGGGCGGGCGACGGTCGTGGCGATGGCGATGACCCTGGGCTGCTCGCCCTCGACCCCGGAGCTGCTCGAGCACGAGCCGGCCGTCGCCGAGGCGCGCTCGGTGATCCGCGTGGCGTCCTTCAATACCGCGCTCTCTCGCTCGTCGAGCGGCCAGCTCCGTCGCGAGCTGAGGGGCGGTCGCGATCCCCAGGCCCGCGCGATTGCGGCGATCCTCCAGCGCGTGCGCCCCGAGGTGGTGCTGCTGCTCGAGGTGGACCGCGACGCGGAGGCCCTCGCCATCCTCGAGCGCGACTACCTCGGCGTGGCCCAGGCCGCCGGCGGGGAGCCGCTGCGCTACCGACATCGCTTCGTGCCGAGCACCAACACCGGCGTGACCTCGGGACTCGACCTCGATCACGACGGGCGGAGCGACGGCCCCGGTGATGCCCTGGGCTACGGGGCCTTCCCGGGGCAGTACGGGATGGTGGTGCTGTCTCGGTACCCGATCGACGTGGACGGGATCCGCTGCTTCGGCGACCTGCGCTGGCGCGACGTGGCCGGGGCCGACCTGCCGGACGACGCGAGCACCCCCGCCCCGCACGACTGGTACTCGCCGGCGGCACTGCGGCGGCTGCCGCTGTCGTCCAAGAACCACTGCGTGGTGCCGATCGAGGCGGGCGAGGAGCGCTTGCACCTGCTGGTCTCCCACCCGGTGCCGCCGGTGTTCGACGGGCCAGAGGATCGCAACGGCCTACGCAATCACGACGAGATCCGCCTGTGGGCGCAGCTCCTCGACGGCGCGCCGGGCCTGCCCCGGGTGCTCCCGCAGGGCGCTCGCTTCGTGCTGGCGGGGGACCTCAACGCCGATCCCCACGACGGCGACTCGCGGGGCGATCCGGTGGGACGGTGGCTGCTCCATCACCCGCGGATCGCCGCCACCCCGGTGCCCAGCTCGACGGGGGCCGTGGCGGCGGCGAAGCGAGACGGGGGCGCGAACACCCGGCACCGCGGACCCGCGGCCCAGGACACCGCGGACTTCCCCGACGGCGACGGGGCGCCCGGCAACCTCCGCATCGACTACGTGCTGCCCTCGACCACGCTGACGGTGGTGGGCTCGGGTGTGTTCTGGCCCGCCCCGGGCGAGGACGGAGCCGAGCTGGTGACCGCCTCCGATCACCGTCTGGTGTGGGTCGATCTGGAGTAGGTGGGGCGAGATCGATCGCGCGGGTCCTTCACGTCGGCTCGAGCACGGGAAAGTCGATCGCGACGGCCAAGGAAGGGACGAGTGGCACGTTTTGGGATCCTCCTCGGGGTGGACCGAGCGCTACCTTGTGCCCATGGCAGCGTTCGCCGGACAGCTCGATGCGGAGGCGTGGCCGTTGGTGGTACTCAAGCCCACCGCGTACCCCACCAAGGACTCGCTCGAAGGCCTCGACGTGGCGCTGGGCGAGCTGCTCGATCGTGGCGAGCGCTTCTGCCTGCTCGGTGATCTGAGCCACAAGAACGGCATGGAGCTGCACGAGGTGCAGCACCTCCAGGCGCTGTTCGAGGAGCAGGGCGAGCGACTCGATCGCCAGGTGGTGGCGTTCGGGCTGGCGATCCCCTCGGCGATGGTGCGCGGCGGCATGCGGCTGGTGCTCCGCGCCCGGCAGCCGCGCTTTCCCACCGCGGTGCATCGCTCGCGACGCGAGGCGAGCCGCTACCTCGCGCCGTTCCTGACCGAGCTGTCGCTGCCGGTCGCGGTCGGTCACTGAGCCCGGGGGCCGAGCAGGCGATCGAGCTCGAGCGAGCGCTCGGCGATCGCCCCGAGCTGCGGCGCGGCCGTGGGATCGGGGCGGGGCAGCGCGGGCATCCGACCGAGCACGGGCACCCGCGCGTGGCGAAGCAGCTCGTCGAGGTTGCTGGGCACCAGCTCGTGCTCGTCGACCACGTTGAGGATCACCCCGGCCACCGGCAGGCCCCGGGCGGCGGCGACCTCGAGGGTGAGCAGGGTGTGGCTGATCATGCCGAGGCGATCGCGGGCCACCACGAGCAGGGGGTGACCGAGGCGAGCGGCGAGGTCGGCGATGGTGAGGCCGTCGTCGTCGAGGGGGACGAGCAGGCCGCCCGCGCCCTCCACGAGCAGCAGATCGGGGTCGCTCCCGGCGAGCGTGGCGTGGGCTCGGTCGATGCGCTCGAGGTCGATGCGCTCCCCCGCCGCCCGGGCGGCCACGCTCGGGGCCACGGGGGGCTCGAAGCGATGGGGGCAGACGAGCTCGATCGGCGGGGGGCTCGAGGGCCAGCAGGCGGCGCGCAGGTGCAGCGCATCGGCGGGCACGAGCTGGTCGGCCTCGCGCCGGCAGCCGGTCTCCACTGCCTTCATGGCAGCGATGCTCAGGCCCCGCTGCGCCGCGGCTCGCAGCAGCGCGAGGCTCACGGTGGTCTTGCCCACGTCGGTGTCGGTGCCGGTGACGAACAGGCCGCGCATCGACGAGCCGTGTAGCAACCATCACGGCAAGCGGCAAATCGTGCGTGCTCCGGGCGATCCCCGACGATGACGCCCGCTCTTGTGGTCCCGGGAGCTCGTCCCGGACAATCGGGCCCGTATGGCCACTCATCGAGACTCCCGCGCTCTCCTTCGTTCGCTGCCCTCGCCGAGCTGGATGATCCGCGTGCTGGCGATGACGGGGCTGGCGCTGGCGTCGGGGTGTGCCGATGACATCCCGGAGGTCCCCGATCCCACCGACGGCAGCACGGGCGAGCCGACGACCACCGGCACGCCGCCGGGGGACTCGAGCTCGGACGGGGCGGACTCCACGGGCACGGGGGGCCAGTGCGGTGACGGGGTGATCGACGGCGGGGAGGACTGCGACGGCGTGGAGCTGGGCGGAGCCGACTGCGAGTCGCAGGGCTACCTGGCGGGCACCCTGGCCTGCGCCGACGATTGCAGCTTCGACACCTCGATGTGCACGGCCACGATCTGCGGGGACGGAGTGATCGACGACGGGGAGGAGTGCGACGGCATGGAGCTGGGCGGGGCCGACTGCGCGTCGCAGGGCTACGACGGGGGCACGCTGGCTTGCGCCAGCGACTGCAGCTTCGACACCGACGCCTGCACGATGACCAGCTGCGGCGACGGGATGATCGGTGGCCGAGAGGTCTGCGACGGCGCGGATCTGGGGGGCCAGGACTGCGCGCTGCAGGGCTTCGACGGGGGCACGCTGGCCTGCGAAGCCGGCTGTCGCAGCTACGATGTGTCGGGCTGCTACGCGTGCGGCGACGATCTGATCGGGGGCCCGGAGGTCTGCGACGGGGCGGACCTGGGAGGACAGGACTGTGCGCTGCAGGGCTACGACGGGGGCACGCTGGCCTGCGCCCTCGATTGCAGCGGCTACGATGTGTCGGGCTGCTACGCGTGCGGCGACGGGGTGGTCGGGGGCCCCGAGGCGTGCGACGGCATGGACCTGGGCGGGCAGGACTGCGCGGGGCTCGGCTTCCTGGGCGGCACCCTGGCCTGTGACGCGAGCTGCAGCTTCGACACCACCGGCTGCAACACCTTCTGCTCCACGCCGGCGCTGCCGATCGGGCCCGACGGCGACACGACGACGGTCGACAGCATCGTGATCCCGGGCGGCGGCGGCTACGTGACCGACCTCGACGTGATCCTCGAGGCCAACCATACCTTCGTGGGCGATCTGATCATCGAGCTGCACCACCTGGACTCGGGCACCAGCGAGGTCTTGCAGGACTCGATCTGCGGCACGGCCGAGGACATCGCGGCGACCTACGACCAGGACGCCGCGGCGCCGCCCGACTGCGTGGTGCCGATCGCGGTGGAGGGCGACGTGCTGCCCGAGGGCAACCTGGATCATTGGGTGGGGCTGCCCGACGCGGGCGGGACCTGGGAGCTGACGATCACCGATCAGTTCTTCGGCGACGGGGGCACCCTCGACCAGTGGTGCGTGCGCGTGCAGACCGACGTGCTCGACCCCTCGATGTGCGGCGACGGGCTGGTGACCTACGGGGAGCAGTGCGACGGCATGAGCCTCGACGGGGCGGTGTGCGAGGACACGGGCTGGCTGGGCGGCGGGGTCCTGGGCTGTGACGGCTCCTGCCTGTTCGACACCACGGGGTGCCTGGGTCCGCAGTGCGGGGACTCGGCGATCACGGCCCCCGAGGAGAGCTGCGACACCAATGAGATCGCCGGTCAGCGCTGCGAGGACTTCGGCTTCGTGGGCGGCTCGCTGAGCTGCAGCTTCCCCGGCTGTGGGGTGGACCTCGACGAGTGCTCCAACGAGGTGATCGCGGTGTGTGCCTCGCCCGGGGCCGCGGTGGGGTCGGTCATGGCCACGGTGAGCTCCACCGTCACCCTGATGGGACCGGGGCTGGTGGCCGATGTGGACGTGTTCCTGGACGTGACGCACCCCTACACCAGCGATCTCGACGTGTTCCTGGTGCACGATGCCTCGGGGACGATGGTCGAGCTGACCACGGACCAGTGCATCGCGGGCGACGACGTGTTCGCGTTCTTCAACGACGAGGCGGCCGGTCCCCCGGACTGCCAGCTCCCGGTGTCGATCGAGGGCAGCATCCGACCGGAGGGGGTGCTGAGCGCGATGGACGGCCTGGCCCTGGCGGGGGACTGGACCCTACAGGTCACCGACGACTACACCCCGCTCGACGACGGCGTGTTCAACGAGTGGTGCATCTACGTGCGACCGCTGTAGGGCGCGTGGGGCCTGCGCGACCGAGGAGGACGGCATGAGGCTGGAGACCGAGCCCGAGGGGACGAGCGTGGGGGGAGCGGGGGACCGCGGAGGTCCTCCGTGAGCGTGCCGCGGCTGCGCCTGCGCAGGCCGCTGGCCCGCACCATCCGGCGTGGTCACCCGTGGGTGTACCGCGAGGCGCTCGACGGTCGGATCCCGCCGCCGGGCACGGAGGTGGTGGTGACCGACGAGCACGGCCGCGGGCTGGGGCGGGGCCTGGCCGACGCGGGGCCGATCGGGGTGCGGCTGTGGACGGTGGGCGAGGAGCCGGTGGACGAGGCGCTGTGGGAGCGCCGCCTGGACGCGGCGCTCGAGCTGCGGCGGCGGGTGGTGCCGCGCAAGACCGACGCGCTGCGGCTGGTGCACGGCGAGGGCGATCGCATGCCCGGGCTGGTGGTCGACCTCTACGGCCCGCACGCGGTGGTGGCCCTCGACGGCGAGTCGCTGCTGCCCCACCGCGAGGCGCTGCTGTCGGTGCTGCGTCCGCGGCTGCACGCGCTGGGGGTGCCCTCGATCCTCGGGCGCTGGGGTCCGCGGGGCGATCGCAGCGTGGAGCTGCTCGAGGGGCCGTCGCCGCCCGAGGTGGTGGAGGTCCACGAGCACGGCATGGTGCTGTGCGTGGACCTGCGGCGCGGGCAGAAGACCGGGCTGTTCCTCGACCAGCGAGACTCGCGGGCGATGGTGCGGCGGCTGGCCCGGGGCCGTCGGGTGCTCGACCTGTACTCCTACGTGGGCGGGTTCTCGGTGGCGGCGGGCAAGGGCGGGGCGAGCTCGGTGCTCACCGTGGACCTGGCCAAGCCCGCGATCGCGCTGGCCCGGCGGGCGTGGGCGGCCAACGGCCTGGCGCCGCAGCGCCAGCGCGCCGAGGCGGCCGACGTGCCGGAGCTGCTGGAGCGGCTGCGGGCGCAGGGCGAGCGCTTCGGGCTGGTGGTGGCCGACCCGCCCAGCTTCGCGCCCTCGGCCGACGCCCGGGAGCGGGCGCTGCGAAGCTACGGCAAGCTGCACCAGGCCTGCCTCGAGCTGCTGTCGCCGGGGGGGCTGCTGCTCGCGGGGAGCTGCAGCAGCCACGTGGATCGCGAGGCCTTCGAAGGGGCGCTGCAGCAGGCCGCCGAGCGGGTCCGCTGCGTGCTGCAGGTGGTCGAGCGCGCGGCGGCCCCGGCCGACCACCCGCGGCTGCTGGCGTTCCCCGAGGGGGACTACCTGACGGTGACCCTGGTGCGGCGCCTCGACTGAGGGCGATCGATGGCGCCGCGGGGCGTCCGCTCAGTACCAGGTGTTGAGCGTGAGCCGGTCTCGACGGCTCAGGTGAGTGTTCCTCGTGAAGGTGCTGCCGTCGAGCCGGGTCATGCTCGGGCACACTCCCAGGCTGAAGGCATACGAGTCGTAGTGCATGATCGACGCGATGTCGTAGGAGCTGGTGTGGTTGGCCCACCACTTGATGTCGAAGTTGCTCCACTCCATCAGGTCGATGCACGGGTAGCTCACGATGACGTGGTCGTCGCGATCGCCACGCTGGTGCTCGTGGTACAGGCCGACCGCGTGGCCGAGCTCGTGGAGCACGGTGGCCTTGTCGGCCCCGGTGGCATTGAGGGTGACGTACTGCGTGCCGCCCTGCATGCCGACCGGCGAGTAGCCACCCACGTCGCCGGCGGCCCCGACCATGAAGACGATCTGGTTGCCGGACGGTCCCTCGATGAAGGTCAGATCGGTGAGGGAGTCCATCTCGGCCACGGCGTCGCGGATGTCCTGGGCGAGCTGCGGGAAGAAGATCTCCTCGAGCCCCCCGATCTGCCAGTGGACGATGCCCCCCGGCCAGAGGTTGCCGGCCACGAGCCCCCGCGAAGGGGCGTGGGGATCGAGCAGGTCGTCGATCTCTCCGAGGTCGATGTCGCCATCCACGAGGGCATGGCCGTCGACCACGCGGAAGGTGACCTCGGCGGGCCCGTCGGGGGTCTCGACGACGGTGCGCCCGTACTGGTCGTCGCCCCGCGTGATCAAGACGGCCGCGGACGAGGCCGACGGGTCGCCGCCGAGCTCGTCGTCGACGAAGCCATCGCGCTCGCCGAGCTCGTCGTCGCCGAGCGGGTCGCCGCCGAGCTCGTCGTCGACGAAGCCATCGCGCTCGCCGAGCTCGTCGGGGAAGCCGTCCTCGTCACATGCGGCAGGGGCCATCGCGATCAGCGACATGGCCAGCACGGCCGCCCGCGGAGCAGGCCGGGCTGGGGAGGGGATGGGGTTGCGTGCGCTCATGGATCTCACTCTCCTCATGGGCCACCGCGTCGTCGCGGTGCCGCCTTCCACGTGGCGCTCGCGAGGGAATTGATCCGAAGAAAAAGGAACCTCGCCGGGTCGATCCCGCCAGACGCGCGAGCGAGGGGGACGGCTACCCTTCTCGGGCGGAGGTAGAATCGACGATGCGCACGTTGCTGTTGCTCGGACTGTCGTTGGGCTTGGTGATCGGCTGCGACGCCAGCGAGGACGGGGTGAAGGTCGGCGGCAAGGATGGCGTGAAGGTTGGCGAGGAGGGCGTGGAGGTCGGAGCCGGCGGGGTGAAGGTCGGCGGGGCCGGGGGCGTGCGCTGCTCCAAGGGGTCCTGCGTCCAGACCTGCCAAGAAGGCAAGGCGTGTGACGCTGGTTGCAGCGGTGGCGGCTGCACCCAGGATTGCGGCAAGGCCTCCGAGTGCGATCTGGGCTGCAGCGGCGGTGGCTGTACCCAGATCTGCCCTGCGGGGACGCCGGGGGTGCACGCTGGGCTGCAGCGGTGGAGGCTGCACTCAGGTGTGCGACGGCCCTGGCTGCACGAAGTCCTGCTCGGGTCGCGGCTGTAGCTGAGCGCATCCGAGCTTGGGGATCGTCCCGGGCTCGCCGATGTGGCATGGTCGGGAGATGGACGCGCGGTCGATCGCTTTGCTGGTGGGGCTGGCCCTGGGGCTCGGCTGCCAGATCAACTCCGGCGGGGTCGGGACGGGCGGGGGCTCGGCCGGCGTCGGCACGGAGACGGGCCAGGGCGGCACCACGCTGCCGCCGGTCCTCACCGACGACGGCGGCACCACGACCCCCGGGGGCACCACCGAGCCGCCGCCCGGCACCGGCAGCGACGGCACCACCGGCCTCGACGGTAGCTCGAGCGGCTCCGGAGACACGGGCGACCCGATGCTGCCGCGGCCCGATCCCTACGGGGTGGCGGTGCCGCTGACCGAGCTCAACGACGCCCTGGGTGCCGCCGACGACGATCCCACCCTGCGTCAGGACCAGCGCGAGATCTACTTCGCCTCCACGCGCCTGGGCGACGAGGACATCTTCGTGGCCACGCGAGCGTCGGTCGACGTTCCCTTCGACACGCCGATGATCGTGGGCGGCAACATCAGCACCTTCTCGCAGGAGACCACGCCGGAGCTGTCGCGGGACGGCACGCTGCTGCTGTTCGCCAGCGATCGGCGCGGCAACGGGCTGGAGATCTACTACACGACCCGCGCCTCGATGGCGTCGCTGTCGTGGGCGCTGCCCCAGCCGCTGCCGGCGTTGAGCTCGATGGCCCACGAGTCCGCGGCCACGCCCCAGCATGATCAAGCCACCCTGCTGTTCTGCTCCGATCGCATGCCCACCGACGGCGGGGCCGACATCTGGCGCGCCGCCTTCGATCCGGGGACCGTGATGGTGTCGGACCTGCAGCGCGTGGCGGAGCTGGCCAGCCCCGCGCTCGATTGCCCCGGCAACAGCAACGCGGACATGACCTGGCTGAGCTTCGAGTCGGGGCGGACGGGCACGCAGGGGGGCCAGGATCTGTGGGTGGCCCAGCGCACGGCCGAGGGCGACGGCTACTGGCCGCCCTACAACCTGAGCGAGCTCAACACCGCGGCCGAGGACGGGGATCCCTGGGTCTCGGCCGACATGCAGACGATCTACTTCTCGAGCAACCGCACCGGCAATTACGATCTCTACATGGCACGGCAGGTCCCCTGAGGGGCGATCCCGTCCTCGCTTGCGCCCCGCGTGGGTCTCGACCAAAGTGGCGCAGGTGCAGCAGGACGACGATCCGGGGCAGGACGAGGAGATCGCCCTGCTCTACGCCTGGCGGTCGGGAGACCGCGGGGCCGGCGATCGTCTCATGCGCCTGTACTACGCGCGCGTGCTGAGCTTCTTTCGCATGCGCGCGGCCTCGGTGGCCGACGATCTCACCCAGCGCACCTTCCTCGCGTGCACCGAGAGCAAGGAGCACGTGCGGACCTCGAGCTTTCGTGCGTTCCTGTTCGGCGTGGCCCGCAAGATGCTGCTCAAGCACATCGAGGCCGAGTCCCGCAAGGCGCTCCACCAGGTCTACGAATTCGAGGTCGGCCGCCCCCAGAGCATCCTGAGCCCCAGCGGGGTGGTGCACCAGCGC
The DNA here is from genome assembly GCA_020633315.1 of Myxococcales bacterium. Classification (GTDB taxonomy): domain Bacteria; phylum Myxococcota_A; class Polyangia; order Nannocystales; family Nannocystaceae; genus Paraliomyxa. Next base: position 119,226 of record JACKDV010000018.1, on the reverse strand, counting down.
CGCGAGCACTGGCTGCTGCTGCGCGCGCTCGACCGCCTGCCCGACGAGTCGCAGACGATGATCGCGCTGTTCTACGTGCAGGGACTGCGCGCGCGCGAGATCGGCGAGGTGCTGGGGATGCCGACCAGCACGGTGACGACGCGGCTGTCGCGGGCGCGCGAGGCCCTGCGGGCCGAGGTGGAGACCCTGCGGGCTCCGGCCGAGGTGCGGCGCTCGCTGCTCGCCGATTTCGAGGCCTGGGCGCGCTCGCTGGGCACCGCGATGTGAGGTCGCGGGCCCGACGTTGAGTCGTCTCGCCGGGGTCCCTATCATGGGATCCGGCGTGGACCTCCCCACCAACCGTCAGCACACCATCCGCGGGCTGTCGCCGGGCACCCGCCTGGGGCGCTACGCGGTGGTGCGGAGGATCGGCAGCGGAGGTATGGCCGAGCTGTACCTCGCGCGCCTCGACGGCCCCGAGGGCTTCGCCAAGGCGGTGGCCCTCAAGCTGATGCACCCGTACCTGAGCGACGATGCCCACTTCGCGCGGATGTTCCTCAAGGAAGCGCGAATCGCGGCCCAGATCGAGCACCCCTCGATCGTGCAGGTGCTCGACGTGGGGGAGTTCGGCGGCGAGTACTTCATGGCCCTCGAGTTCGTGCACGGCAAGGACCTGCGTCGGGTGCTCGCCGATCAGAAGGGCAAGCCCATGCCGCTGGGCTGCGCGCTGCGGGTGGTGATGGACGTGGGTCGTGCCCTGCACTACGCCCACCGCCTGCGCGACCCGGGGGGCCGGGCGCTGGGCATCGTGCACCGCGACGTGTCGCCGAGCAACGTGCTCATCTCCTACCAGGGGGCGGTGAAGCTGGCCGACTTCGGCGTGGCCAAGGTGGCCGAGCGCAGCAACGCCACCGCCTCGGGCATGCTCAAGGGGAAGATGGGCTACATGTCGCCCGAGCAGTGCCTGCAGGAGCACGTGGATGCTCGCAGCGACGTGTTCTCGCTGGGCGTGCTGCTGTACGAGGCCACCACCGCGCGCCGGGCCTTCTTTGCCGAGCAGCCGGTGGCGGTGATGAACAAGGTGATCGACGGGCGCTGGCGGCCGCCCGATCACTTCGTGCCGGGCTATCCGGGGGCGCTGCACGAGATCGTGGCCCGTGCGCTGTCGGTGGACGTGGACAAGCGCTTCCAGAGCGCCGAGGCGATGGTGGAGGCGCTCGAGCGCCTCGCGGCCGAGCTCGAGATCGACACGCGGGTGGAGGCCCTCGGCGGCTTCATGCAGGAGCGCTACGGTCAGCCGGCCCTGCCCGACCTCGAGGTGCCCACCCTCGACATGGCCCGGCCGCGCGCGCCGGTCACCGAGGTCCATGGCTTCGCGCCGATGGGGAGCCTGGAGAGCCGGTCGCGATCGCGTCGCCTGGTCACCGGCGCCGCGCTGGTGGGGGTGCTGGTGCTGGGAGGGGTGCTGGGCTGGCAGGTGGCGCGCTCGACCGATGGCGCGCCTGCGCCCGCGCCGGCTCCCGCCGCGGTGGGCTCGGCCCCGGCTCCGGTCCAAGCGGCGGCGGTGGCCTCCCCCGAGCTCCCGGCGAACGACGTGGCCGTGGCTCCGTCCGAGCCCGAGGCTCCGCCGCCCACCACGGAGGACGAGGATCCGCCGCAGACCGCGCTCGACGAGCCCACCGAGGACTCGGTCGTCGAGGACGAGCCCGCCAAGGCCACCAAGCGCAAGGGCAAGCGGCGCAAGAAGCGTTCGACCTCGACCAAGAGTGAAACCGAGCGGGCTCGCGAGATACTGTTCCCGACGTCCTCGAAATGAAGCTGCTCGCCCTCTTCTTGGCCGCTGCGGTGGTCGAGCCCAGCCCCGACGCCGACGAGGGCGTCAAGGCCTTCGCCGAGGGACGCTACGAGGATGCCGCCCGGATCCTGGGCAAGGCCTACCGCGCCGAGCCCGAGCCCGAGCTGCTGTTCGCGTGGGCCCAGGCCGAGCGCTACGCGGGGCACTGCGAGGCCGCGGTGCCGCTGTACCTCGAGTACCTCCAGGGCGAGCCGCCGGCCGACGTGCGAGCGCTGGCCCGCGAGGCGATCGAGGCCTGCGGCGAGGATCCCGATGCGACCGCGGTCTCGACCACCTCGCCGAGCGAGGGAGGGACGAGCGACGAGGTCGGGCCGGCCGCGCCCACGGTGGGGCACGAGCGCGAGCGGGAGCGCGATCGTCCCGAGCGACGGGCCGCTCGCGATCCCCTGGGCCACGCCCTCACCTGGTCGGGGGTGGCGGTGAGCTCGGTGGGGGTGGGGCTGTTGGCCGAGGCGCACCGACGCAAGGGCGAGGCCGAGGCCGCGCCCACCGAGCAGGGCTACCGCGATGCCCTGGAGGGCGCGCCCACCCTGAGCCGGGCCGGGATCGCGATCCTGGCCGGCGGCGCGGCGCTGATGGTGGCCGGCATCGTGCGCTTCTCGGTGCTCGCCGGTCGCGAGGGGCGCGAGCGTTCCCAGGTGCGACTGACCGGCACCGGCTTGGTCTGGAAGTTCGAGCTTGCTCCCCCCAGGGCGCGCGCACTACGGTGATCGCGTGCGGGGGGCATGGGCGATCGGCGCGCTCGCGGTCGGAGGTCTGGCCGGGGCCTGCGTGGACTTCCAGCCCTTCCAGTGCAGCGCCGATGAGCAGTGCCACGGGGTGGTGCAGGGCTGGTGCGAGGCCTCGGGCTTCTGCAGCTACCCCGACCGCGACTGCCCCTCGGGCCGGCGCTACAGCGATCTGGCTGGCGCCCTCGGCCGGCAGTGCGTGGAGGGGGACGGGGGCAGCTCGACCGGCCTCGAGCCGGGCACCAGCAGCGAGGGCAGCGACACCGGCGAGCCCACCGGTGAGAGCAGCACCGGCCCCGGGATCCCCGTGTGCGGCAACGGGGTGATCGAGGGCGACGAGGAGTGCGACGAGCTCGACACCGTGGATGGCGACGGCTGCAACACCGATTGCGTGGCCGGGGGCTCGGTGCGCTGGAGCGCGGTGGTGGCCGAGAAGGCGGGGGGCGACGATCGCCTGTTCGGCTCGGTGAGGCTGGCCTCGGGCGACGTGGTGGCGGTGGGCTTCGCGACCGGGACCAGCTCGCGCAACGTGCTGCTGTCGCGGTGGACCGTGGACGGCGAGGAGGTGCAGCGCGCCGCGTACGACGTGGACGGCAGCGCCGACGAGGCCGAGGCGGTCACCCAGGACGGGGTGGGGCGGCTGTGGGTCTGCGGCCGGGCCACCCTCGACGGGGTGGCCCGCCCCTGGGTGTGGCGCTGGGACGCCGACCTCACCGACAACCCCGCCGTGGACGTCGAGCTCCCGATGGAGGTCACCGGCTACTGCCACGACATCGTGCACATCGAGGGCTCGAGCTTCGCGGCGGTGGGCGGCAGCGGGACGCAGGCCTGGGAGTACGCCTTCTCCTCGTCCGACGTGGCGGGCGGCTCGGTGGCCATCCCGGTGCCGCCGATGGGGGAGAGCGGCGAGAGCCGGCTCAAGGCCGCGGTGCGGGCCCCCGGCGGCGAGCTGCTGGTGGCGGGGCAGGACGAGGAGGTGGGGGTCGCCTTCGAGCCGGTGGCCCTCGGTGATCTGGGTCCCTCGCTGGTGGCGCTGCCGGCCACCCAGGTGCAGTCGATGGCCGTCACCGACGACATGATCCTGCTCGCGGGCTGGCACGCAGAGCCGGCCAGCCTCGACGACCTGTGGGTCTCCGCCCACGACCGGGCCGACGGCACCGAGCGCTGGCACTGGACCGCCGACCGCCGACCACTGGTGGACGAGGTCGAGGACGTCGCCCTCGATCCCGCGGGCTACGTCTACGCGGTGGGCCACGTGTCCAACGACGATCCCGATCGCTGGGTGGGCAAGCTCGATCCCGAGGGCAACCTGGTGTGGGAGCGCGAGGACTACGAGGGCGCGCTTCTGGGCCCCGACCGCATGCGCTCGGTGGTGGTGCTGCCCGACGGCGACGTGATCGTGGTCGCGGAGATCACCAGCGAGGCCGGCGACCTCGACGGCTGGATCGCCCGCATCGCCCCCTGAGCCGCGGCTGCGACCCCGGTCCCGCTCCGGCGCGCCGCGGGCTCAGCCCAGCGTCGCGCGGTGGCGCACGAGCGCCTCGCGGTAGCGATCGAACGCATCCCGCATCGCGGCCGCTCGAGCCACCCGCTCGGCCCCCGGCAGCGCCGCGGCCTCGTGCTGCAGGCGAGCGCCCAGCTCGCTGAGCACCGAGGCCCCGATCAGCGCGCCGTTGGACTTGAGGGTGTGGGCGGCTCGGGCGAGCACGTCGCCGTCGCCATCGCGGGCCGCGTGCTCGGCCTGGCTCACCAGCGCGTCCACGTCGCGCAGGCACTCGCCCAGGAACTCGTCGAGCTCGGCGAGGTCGTCGGTGCCCAGCACCTCCTCGCGGAGCCGCTCGATGGCTTCGGGATCGATCACGTTGGATGGGGACATCGGGGGGGAGGACTCCTCGTCGTCGTCGTCGTCGGAGCGGGTCTGGGCGGCGGCCCGGCGCGTGGCGTAGCGCTCCAGCACTCGGCTCAGGTCGCGGGGGCGGAACGGCTTGCTCACGTAGTCGTCCATGCCCGCGGCCAGGCAGGTCTCGCGATCCTGCACGGTGGCGTTGGCGGTCACGGCCGCGATGTAGGGCTGCCGGAGGTCGCGGCGGGCGCGGATCCGGCGGGTCGCCTCCAGGCCGTCGAGCTGGGGCATGTGCACGTCCATGAACACCAGATCGTAGGTCACCTGCTCGAGGGCATCGAGGGCCTCCTGGCCGTTGGACACCACCTCCACCCGGTGCCCGAGGCGCTCGAGCGAGAGGCGGGCGACCCGCTGGTTGGTGACGTTGTCCTCGGCGACCAGGATCTTGATCTCGGAGGGCAGCGCCGTGGGCAGGCCGGGGGCGCCGCCGAGCCGGGCCCCGTGCGCGCGGCCGTGGGCCACCGACAGCAGCACGTCGAACAGCCGGGACGGGCGCACCGGCTTGGTGAGGAAGGCCTGGAGCTCCCGCATGCCCGGGCTGGGATCGAGCTGGCCCAGCGAGGTGAGCATCACCAGCGGCAGCGCGGCGCCGCCCGGGAGCTCGCGGATGCGGTCGGCGAGCATCAGCCCGTCCATGCCGGGCATCTGCATGTCGAGCAGCACGCAGGCGAAGCCCTCGTCGCCGCGCAGCCGCCCGAGCGCCTCCTCGCCCCCCGCGGCGAGCACCGGCTCGACGCCCCACGAGCGCAGCTGCAGCTCCAGGATCTGGCGGTTGGTCGCGTTGTCGTCCACCACCAGCACGCGGATCCCCGCCAGGGCCCGGTCCTCGCTCTCGAGGTAGCGCGGGCGATCGAAGGGCACCACGACCGCGGGCACGGTGAAGAAGAAGGTCGAGCCCTTGCCCGGCTCGCTGGAGGCCCAGATCCGCCCGCCCATCGCCTCGGTGAGGCGCTTGCAGATGGTGAGGCCGAGGCCGGTGCCCCCGAAGCGGCGGGTGGTGGAGGCGTCGGCCTGGGTGAAGGGACTGAACAGCTTGGGCAGCACCGCGGGCAGGATGCCGATGCCGGTGTCGCGCACCGAGAAGCGCAGGGCCTCGCCGTCCGCCGGGTCGTCGCTGCGGCACACCCTCACCTCCACCTCGCCCTGCTCGGTGAACTTGATCGCGTTGCTCACCAGGTTGGCGAGGGTCTGCTGGACGCGAGTGGCGTCGCCCTCGATCGCGACGGGCACGTCGGGGTCCACGTGGGCCACCAGCTCCACCCCCTTGCGCCCCGCGGCCAGGGCCAGCACCTCGATCGCATGGGTCACGCACTCGCGCACGCTCATGGGCGCGTGCTCGAGGCGGAGCTCGCCGGCCTCGATCTTCGAGAAGTCGAGGATGTCGTTGATGATCTCGAGCAGCGACTCGCCGCTCTGGCGCACCACCTCGGTGAAGCCGCGCTGGCGCTCGTCGAGCTTGGTGTCGAGCAGCAGGCCGGTCATGCCGATCACCGCGTTCATCGGGGTGCGGATCTCGTGGCTCATGTTGGCGAGGAACTCGCTCTTGGCCCGGCTGGCCCGCAGCGCCTCGTCGCGGGCGCGCCGTAGCTCCTCGGTGCGCTCGACCACCCGCTGCTCGAGGGTGCTCCGCGAGCGCTGCAATCGACGCAGGCCCAGGCCCATGCCGATCAAGAGCCACCCGTGCAGCATCAGGCGGAGCATCCACGAGGCCGGAGCGGAGAGCACGAGGATGGGATCGAGGAGGGCACCGAGGCTCCCGGCTACGAACACCCCCGTGAGCAGCAGCCCGTGCACGACGGCCATCACCAGGCCGGCGCGCCAGCCGAGCAGCAGCCCGGTGAGGACCGCGGTGACCAGCCCGCCGTCGAAGAACTGGTTGTCCTGGGCCTGTCCCGAGGCGAGCACGAAGAAGAGCACGTTGGTCTCGAGCGTGCCGATGTACAGCCAGGCGGCGGGGCGCAGGCGGCCCCGACGGGCGAGGAGCAGCGCGGTGACGATGGCCACCAGGTCCAACGCGCCCATCGCCAGCTCGATGGATCCCAGGCCCAGCGGCGGACCGATCACCATGAGCGAGATGATGGACACCAGCCCTACCAGCAGCAGCGTGCGCAGCGAGCCCGCGAGGTAGCGCTCGTCCTCGTCGTCCTCGCGGTGCGGAGGCACCTCGATGAGCCGCGTGATGCGGGGGCCGTCGACCGACCGGCCGGGGTTGCTCATGCCTGCACGTCCAGAGCCACCGTGATGACGGTTGAACCGCGTCGCCGCCGGCCTTGGCAAGGTGGTCAGATGTGCCTGGATACGAGCTTCCGCACGGCTCGCCGATGCTTCACGATGGGCCACGGGCGCCGAGGGGCGCGCGGTGCCGCTACCAAGTCGACATGGAGGCCGCGCCGGCCCTTGCGGGCCGCGGCCATGGACGCTCAGTCGCGGTGCAGCGGGACCACGCGGCCGCCCTTGGGCGTGGGATCGAGCGGCGGCAGCTCGAGCACGTGGCGCTCCACCACCGGCAGCGCTCGTCGCATCACGCCCTCCACCCGCAGGGGCGAGAAGCTGCGGGTGAACACCAGCACCACCTCGTACAGGCCGCCGAAGCCCTTGCTGACGAAGCCGGGCTCGTCGCCCTGGGGCAGGTGCTCCTGCGGGGCGGGGTCGTCGGCGAGGCGAGCCAGCGCGGCGACCGCGGCCACGAGGATCGAAGCCGCGCCCGGCTGGGCTCGCTCGGCGCGACGCAGGGCATGGAGCGCCCCGGTGGGGGGCGGCCCGTCGTGCGCGATGGAGGCCTGCACCGGATCGAGGCCATCGCGTCGCATGCGGGCGATCGCCTCGGCGAGCCGCTGGGCCGATGGGCGGTCGCGCAGCTCGAGCGCGGGATCGGAGCAGCCCCACAGCACGGGGGACTGGCGATCGATCACCAGGGCCACCGTGGCTCCCGTGGCATCGCGCAGATCGGCCAGCACGTCGGTGAGCGCCTCGCCGGTGGGCGCGCGGGCGAGGGTGGTGTCGAGCAGCTCCACCGCGTTGGTCACCGTGCCGTTGAAGGCGGCGGTCAGCTCGGCCAGACGCTCGCGAGCCTGGCCCGGATCGGCCGGGGGCTCGGCGAAGCGCACCACCAGGCGACACCCCGGGCGGATCTCGCTGACCAGCTCTCGGGGATCGTTGGGCTCCCGGCCGCCCAGCCGCAGGTGGGCATCTTCGGCCTCGAGCTCGCGGCGCACCAGCTCGAGCAGGCGCATCAAGGCGTCCACGGGGCGCAGTCTAGATCAGGTCGCCCTCGAGTGCCCGGGGCGAAGGGTCCCAGCACGTGAGGCCGCGACCGCCTCCTCGAGCCGAGCCGCGCGGCAGCCCGGCGCTAGAAGGGTGGGGGAGCGTCGGCGGCCTTGGGCCTCGCGGCGCTCGAGGCCTTCTTGCTGCGATCGGGCGGCCGCGAGTCCTTGGGTCGATCCGAGGGCGTGACGTTGGTGGAGCGCTCGGGACCGAGCTCGACCGGCTCGGCCTCGGGGACGGCCGCCTCCTCGGCGGCCCGCGAGCGATCGTCGGGTCCGCTGCCCTGGCGCGGCGGCGGCAGCTCGTGGCGGGCCAGCGCCGCCTGGACCAGGGCCAGCCGAGCCGGAGGCGCGCCATGATCGGGGTCCACCTCGATCAGCGCCACGGCTCGCTCGAAGCTCTCGCGGGCGTCCGCGTCGCGTCCCAGCAGCAGCATCGCATCGCCGCGAGCGAGCCATGCGGTCACGCTCTGCGAGCCCACCGCGATCGCCCGCTCTGCGAGCTCGAGCGCGGTGGTGCCGTCGCCGGACTCGAGCGCCCGCTCGGCGAGCAGCATCAGGGCCGGCATGCTCTCGGGATCGTGGGCGAGTGCGGCGGCGGCGTAGCGCTCGGCCTGCGAGTCCAGCCGCCGCGCGTGATAGACGAGCGCGAGGTCGGCGAGCAGCTGGGGGTGATCGGGCGCCAGCTCCAGCGCGCGCAGGTACTCGTCGATCGCATCGTCGAGACGGTCGGCCGCCACGTGGGTGGCCGCGGCCGAGGACACCGCCACCCACGACGCGGGGTCGAGGCCCTGGGCGGTGATCGATGCCTCGAGCGCCGCGTCGAGCTGGCCCTGCTGCCGCAGCGCGCTGGCGAGGCCCAGGTGGGGCAGGGCCCAGCTCGGATCGAGGCGCGATGCCTCGCGCATCTGCTCCTCGGCTGCGTCGGGGCGGTGCTCCTCGAGCGAGGCCTGCCCGGCGCTGAAGTGGGCGGCGGCGCACCAGCGGGCTCGATCGGGCGCGGCCTCGCAGGCGCGCACGAAGTCCCGCTCGGCCGTGCGCCACAGGGTGGCGGTGCTGCGGAAGTCCTCGCGGGTCTCGTAGCCGCGCAGCGCCGCCAGCCCGACCTCGGGCGGCTCGACCCCCACCGGGTCCGGGCCCGGCGCAGGGGATCCCAGCCGCCACGCCACCAGGGCTCCCGCCGCGACCGTGCCGGCCCCGGCCAGCCACCAGGGCCAGCGGCGAGCCTTCGGTCCCGCGGTCGGCGGGCGCGGCTCGAGCTCGTCGAGCAGCGGCCGCAGGCTGGGGAAGCGAGCGTCGGGATCGATCTGCAGGCCGCGCTCGAGCGCGGCGACGATCTCCGCCGGCACCTCGGTGCCCGTGGGGGCCGGTCGCCGCCGGCCCTCGATCACCGAGAACATCAACGCGACCGCGGTGGTGCCCTCGAAGGGGCGCTCGCCGAACAGCGCCTCCCACAGGGCCACGCACAGCGAGAACTGATCGGTGCGAGGATCGGTGGGCTGCCCCTGGAACTGCTCCGGGGCCATGTAGGCCGGCGTGCCCACCATCGAGCCGGTGCGGGTCAGATCGATCGCCAGCGCATGGCGCTCGGCCTCCGCCGGCGACAGCTCGCCCTCCACCGGAGCCACGTCGACCGTGGCCACCGCCCGGGCCAGGCCGAAGTCGACCACCTGCACCCGGCCCCGATCGCTCAGCAGCGCATTGCCGGGCTTGAAGTCGCGGTGCACCAGGCCCTCGTCGTGCGCGGCCAGCAGCCCCTCACCGGCCTGTCGGTACATCTGCACGACCTCGCGCCAGTCGCGGGGTCCTTCCCGTAGCCACTGCCCCAGGGTGCGGCCCACCACCTTCTCCATCGCGATGAACACCCGGCCGCCGCCCTCGACGTCCTGGCCCACGTCGTAGATCGTCACGAGGTTGGGGTGCGAGACGCTCGCCATGGCCCGCGCCTCGCGGAGGAGCCGGACCCGCGCCCGCTCGTCGGCCTCGTCGACCGAGCGGTGCAAGACCTTCACCGCCAGCTCTCGGCCCAGCTCGGGGTCGCGCGCCGAGTACACGATGCCCATGCCCCCCTCGCCGAGCACCCCGGTGACGGTGAACCGGCCGATCCGATCGCCGGGCTGGAGCGGGGGCTCGTGGGCATCGCTGCCGGCTTCGGGCTCGGTGCGCTCCGCGGCCTCGCCGGGCTCGCGGCCGCCGTCGGGCAGCGTGGTGGCCTGACTCGAGTCGAGACGTGGATCGACCACGACCCAAGGCTATACGATCCACGACGGCCCGGGGATCGATTGCGGGACTTCAATACATTCGTCTCGGTGGTGCTGGATCGCTTGATGCCCGTGGTGATGGGCACCCTGCTGGTCCTGATCGCTGCGACCACGGACCACTGGCAGCTCCTGGCGTGGATCGGCGCCGTCTATGTCGTCATCAACTCCGTGCTCAGCGTGATGATCCGCCGGCGCCTGGGGGCGGGGGAGTCGCCGACCTGGCTGGTGGGACCGGTGCGCGCCGCCTTCAACGTGGTGATGGTCCCCATGCTCGTGTGGGCGGGCAGCCCCGCGCTCCCGGTCTGGATCGTCGCCATCCCGCCCTTGTTGGTGCTCCCCTTCGTGCTCGCTCGGGCCTGGGCGCTGCTCTCCGCCGTGGCCCTCGTCTCCGCCTGCCTGGTGGTGATGGTCGTGGGCTCCGGCCTCACGGCCGAGGTCCTCTATGCCGCGATCGGCCTGTCGTCGATCAGCCTGCTGTGGGCGCCGGTGGTGGCGGTGCTGCGAGACAAGAACGACTCGCTCGAGCAGACCACCCGGGAGCTGCGCGAGGCCAACGAGGAGCTCGCGATCGCCCGCCACGCCGCCGACGAGGCGCGGGCCCAGGCCGAGCGCAGCGCGATGGCCAAGTCGGACTTCCTCGCCAACATGAGCCACGAGATCCGCACGCCGATGAACGCGGTGATCGGCATGACCGGCCTGCTGCTCGAGACCAAGCTCGGCGAGGAGCAGCGGGACTTCGCCCGCACGGTGCGGGACAGCGGCGACGCCCTGCTCGCCATCATCAACGACATCCTCGATTTCTCGAAGATCGAGGCCGGCCAGGTCAACCTCGAGAGCCAGCCCTTCGTGCTGCGGGAGTGCATCGAGTCGGCGCTCGACCTCGTGGCCGCCCGCGCGGCCGCCAAGGGGATCGAGCTGGGCTACCTGGTGGAGGACGAGGTCCCCGAGGCGGTCTCCGGGGACCTCACCCGCCTGCGTCAGGTGCTCACCAACCTGCTGAGCAACGCGGTCAAGTTCACCGAGCGCGGCGAGGTCTGCCTCACCGTCTCCTGCGTCGCGGGCCCGGAGGACGCCGACGGGAGCGAGCGGGAGGGCGAGGGCTGCATGCTGCGCCTCGAGGTCCGCGACACGGGCATCGGCATCCCGTCGTCGCGCTGCGCCGCGCTGTTCGAGCCCTTCAGCCAGGCCGATGCCTCCACCACCCGCCGCTTCGGGGGCACTGGCCTCGGCCTCGCGATCTGCAAGCGCCTGGTGGAGGCGATGGGGGGCCGCATCGGGCTCGAGAGCGAGGAGGGCGTGGGCTCGCGCTTCGCCTTCACCGTGGCGGCGAGGCCGGAGCCCTCGGCCGTGCCCGCGTTCCTGGGCCGCGACCAGCCCCACCTGGCGGGCAAGGCCCTGCTGGTGGTCGACGACAACGCCACCAACCGCGAGATCCTGCGCCGCCAGGCTTGCTCCTGGGGCATGCGCGTGGCCGAGGCCGCCTCCGGGGCCGAGGCGCTCGAGCGCCTCGAGCACCACGAGGGCTTCGACCTCGCCATCCTCGACATGCACATGCCGCAGATGGACGGGATCGAGCTGGCGCGCCGCATTCGGGAGCTCCACCCCGAGCTGCCCCTGGTGATGCTGACCTCGGTGGCCTGGCGGCCCCCCGATGCCGACCTCGCGCTGTTCGTCTCGTTCCTGACCAAGCCCATCAAGGCCGCCTCGCTGTTCGAGCGCATCAGCGAGGTGTTCCGGGAGCGCCCCGCACCCGCCGAGGAGAGTCGGGTCGAGCACGGCCCCGACTTCGCCACGTGGGCGCCCCTGCGGATCCTCTTGGCCGAGGACAACTCGGTCAACCAGAAGGTCGCCATCGCCATGCTCAAGCGCCTGGGCTACCGGATCGACGTGGCGAGCAACGGCCAGGAGGTGCTCGAGGCGCTGCGCCGCCAGCCCTACGATCTCGTGCTCATGGACGTGCAGATGCCGGAGATGGACGGCATGGAGGCGACCGGCCGGATCCGCCGCGACTTCCCGCAGAGCCAGCAGCCCTTCGTGGTGGCGGTGACGGCCGCGGCCACCCGCATGGATCGCGAGCGCTGCCTGGCCGCCGGGATGGACGACCACCTCGCCAAGCCCTTCCAGCTCAAGGCGCTGATCGACGTGCTGATGCGGGGGGTCGAGCGCAAGTCCGCCGAGCTCGGCGAGTGACGGCCCCGCCTACCTCGTCGGGCGCCCCGAGAAGGCCGAGCGCAGCCGGCGGGCGAGCGGTTCGTCGGTGGCGTAGAGCACCCCGCGGTGGCTCATGAAGGTGGAGTCGGGGCGGTTGAGATCCAGCGGATCGCCGTGGATGTCGGTGGCGACGGCCCCGGCCTCGTGGAACAGGCAGGCCGTGGCGGCGTAGTCCCACAGGCTGCCTCCGCCGTCGCCCGGCCTGGGGAGCTTGAAGGAGCAGCCCGGGGGGCAGGCCAGCGCGCGGCAGGCATTGAGCACCGCGCCTGCGGTGGCATCGAGGGCCAGGCCGTCCAGACCCAGGTCGTCGGCGATCCGCTCGAGGGGGGCGAGGATCCAGTCCCGCGACCGAGCCCCGCTGCAGCTCGACCAACCCTGGGCTACGCTCGCGCTCGTGGTCGGACCGCTGGAGAAGGCTGCGCTCGCGGTTCTGCTGCTGGTGCTGATGGCGGGCATGGGGGCGTCACTGTCGTGGGGCCAGTTCCGCCAGGTGGCCCGCTCGCCCAGGGGGCTGCTGGTGGGGCTCGCGTCGCAATTCGGCTGGATGCCGCTCATCGCCTGGGCGATGGCGCGGGCGCTCGAGCTCGAGCCGACCATCGCGCTGGCGCTGATCGTGGTGGGCTGCACCCCCGGCGGGACCACCTCGAACCTCTTCAGCTACTACACCCGCGCGGACCTGGCCCTGAGCATCAGCATGACGGTGGTCTCGTCGGTGGTGGCGGTGGTGGCGATGCCCGCGATCCTCTACCTCTATACCCGCTCGCTGGGGCTGGGGGAGCTGACGATCCCCTTCGGCGGGATCGCGACCACCCTCGCGCTGATGCTGGTGCCGCTGGCGGTGGGGATGTGGGTGCGGGCCAAGGACGAAGCCCGCGCGGCGAGGCTCGAGCGAGCGGGCAGCCTCAGCGGGATCGCGGTGCTGCTGCTGCTCATCGTCTCGGGGCTGGTCCGCAACCGCGAGCTGCTGCTCACCCTGCCGCTCGCCCACGTGGCGGCGGCCTTCGCCCTGGGGGCGGTGGGCATGTCCCTGGGCTGGCTCGGCGCGCGCGGGCTGGGGCTGGGGCGGGAGCAGTGCCGCGCAGTGAGCTTCGAGACCGGGATCCAGAACAGCCCGCTGGCGATCGCGGTGGTGGTGGCCAGCTTCCCCGCCGCGGTGGCCGAGCGCATGCTGCCGATCCCGCTGCTCTATGCGCTGCTGGTGCTGCTGACCGCCACCCTGGCCACCGCGCTGCTGCGCTGCCTCGATCGCCGCTCGTAGGGGACCATCGACACGCTCTCAGCGTGGCCGCGGCCGTACCCGCATCCGCAGCGGCCTCGCCATGCGCAGCGTGCTGATGGGCCGAGTGGCGATGGGGCGGTCGTCCTCGCGCCGAAGCTGCCAGCGGCTCACGATCATCGCCAGCGCCACCACGCCCTCGAGCATGGCGAAGTGCTCGCCCACGCAGGCGCGGCGGCCGAGCAGGAAGGGCAGGTAGGCGTAGGGATCGCGTCGCTCCGTCTGCTCGGCGCTGAAGCGCTCGGGGTCGAACTGGTCGGGGCGCTCCCAGTAGTCCGGGTGGCGGTGGGTCACGCAGGGAAAGACGATCACCGTGTCGCCCGGGGCCACGCGCACGCCCTCGATCTCGTCCTCCTCCCGGACCCCGCGGGGAACCCCGGGCACCGGCGGGTACAGGCGCATGGCCTCCATCAGCACCATGCGGGTGTACTCGAGCCGGGGCACGTCCTCGGGCGTGGGCGGGCGCTCGCCGAGCACCTCGCGGACCTCGTCGACGAGGCGCGCCTCCACCTCGGGGTGCTCGGCGAGCAGGTAGAAGGTCCACGACAGCGCGAGGCTGGTGGTCTCGTGGCCGGCGAGGATCAGCGACTTCACCTCGTCGAGGAGCTGGCGGTCGGTCATCCGCGCGCCGGTCTCGTCGTCGGCCGCCGCGACCAGACGCGAGAGCACGCTGTGGCCGTCGAGCCCGCCTCCGCGCCCCCGGGTGATCAGATCGCGGACGATGCGATCGAGGGTGCGCTCGGCCTCGCGGGCGCGATGGTTGTCGGGGGTGGGCAGCCACGCGGGGTACAGCCCCATGGCGAAGAAGCGACGGGTCGCCACCTCGAGGCAGATCTCCAGGCAGTGGCCGATGGTCTCGGCCTCGGCCCGGAAGTCGCGGTGGAACATGGCCGCGCCCACCACCCACAGGGTGAGGCGCATCATGTCGTCGGAGACGTCGCGCGGCTGGCCGGCGCCCTGGTGCCACTGCTCGAACAGGGAGTCGAGGCTGTCGAGGATCGTGGGCAGGAAGCGCTGGACCGTGTTGGCGCGGAGCTCCGGGGCCACCAGGCGGCGCTGCTGGGTCCACACCGCGCCGTCGCTCACGAACAGCCCGTCCCCGAGGATCGGGCGCAGGAACTCGTAGTCCGTGTCCTTGGGGTAGTTGCGGACGTTGGTGCGCAGGATGTGCCGCAGGTGCGAGGGGCGGACGAAGCTCACCACCCGCTTGGGCAGCCGACGCCGCACCACGTCGCCGTGGCGGCGGTGCAGCTCGAAGGCCGTGTCGACGTAGTTGGCCAGCAGCAGCCGGAAGATCCGCAGCTCCTCGGGCCAGCTCAGCTCCGCGGCGCGGAAGCTCCGGGGCGCGGGCGTGGTGTCGAGGCGGCGTGACATCACTCGAGCAGGATGGGGCCGACGACCGAGAGCACCTCGTTGTCGCCGAGGTCGGTGGGGAAGGCGAGCCCTTGGCCGAGCTGCCCGCGGTTGTTGCGGCCCCAGCACTTGACCTCGCTGCCCTGGGTGCGGCCGCAGCTGAAGGCGGCGCCGGCGGTCACGCTGGCCGGCCCCTGCGGCTTGCTCAGATCCACCTGCATCATGGGCGGCGAGAACAGATCCATGGTGCTCGCGGTGCCCAGGCGGCCGTTGTCGCCCTCGCCCCAGCACAGGATCGCGGTGCTCAGCAGGCGCACGCAGGTGTGGTTGGCGCCCGTGGCGAGGTGAGAGGGATCGAAGCCCAGGTCGAGCGGCATGAGCGTGTCCACGGCCTCGTCGTCGCCCACGTCGGCCGTGTCGCCGTAGCCGAGCTTGCCCGAGGCGCCGCCGCCCCAGCACTGGATCTCGCCGGTCACGTAGGAGACGCAGGTGTGGTCGTAGCGGGCCGAGATGTTCACGGCCTGCCCTCCGAGGTCGACCAGCGCGTTGGAGGAGGGATCCTCGTTGTCGCCGATGTCGCTGGCGGTGCCCGGAGTGCCCAGCTGCCCCACGTTGTCGCGGCCCCAGCAGCGCACGTCGCCGCCGCCGAGCAGGGCGCAGGTGTGGTCGGTGCCCGCCGCCACCATCAGCACGTTGGCCCCCACGCTCACGTTGGGGGCGTCGGAGGGTAGCTCGTCGTCGCCCACCATGTTCAGGCCGGGCAGGCCGACCTGGCCGTGGTCGTTGCGACCCCAGCAGCTGAGCTGGCCCGAGGCGAACACCGCACAGGCATGCTCGGCCCCGGTGGCGATCTGGATCGGCGTGCCCGACAGCGAGATCGGCGGGATGGCGGAGGGCGACTCGGCCAGGCCCAGGTCGTTCTGGTTGCCCTGGCCCAGGCGCCCGTGCTGCCCGTGACCCCAGCACACCACCTCGTCGCCGGCCAGCAGGGCGCAGCTGAAGTCGCTGCCCAGCGCGAGCTGCTCGACCGGCGAGCCCACGTCCACGATGGGCATGTCGGCCGGGGTCTCGTCGTCGCCCACGTCCTCGCCCAGCCCGGGGTAGCCCAGGCGCCCGAGCTCGTGGTTGCCCCAGCACTTGATGTCGCCGGTGTGGAACTGGATGCACACGTGCTCGTCGCCGGCCACGATCTCGGCCGCCCCCGCGGAGATCGTGCAGTCGTTGTCGCAGCCGTCGCTCTGCACGAGGTTCATGTCGTCGCACTCCTCGCCGGCGTCGACCATGCCGTTGCCGCAGTCGCTGGCCACGCACACGTCGTCCTGACACACCAGGCCCAGGCCGCAGCGACCTCCGTCGCAGGCGCAGCCCTCCTCCTCGCCGGGGATGCAGCCGGTTGCTCCGCTGCTGCCGGTCGAGTCGGCGCCGGTGGAGGTGGGCTCCGGGGTGCCGCTGCTGCTCTCGCCGCTGGCGCTGGCCTCACCCGCCGTGGTGCCCATGCCGGTCGAGGTGCCGTCGAGCGGCCCCGAGGTGGTGCTCGAGCCCGTGCTCGAGCTTCCCGTGTCCTCGGTCTCGCCGCCGCCTCCAGTGGAGGGGTTGCAGCCAAGGAGCAGCGAGCAAGCCAGGAGATGCCTATGCGAGGTCCACATCGAGTCGCGATGGTAGCAAAGCGCCGTGCCGTGGGGGACGTCCCCGCGTAAGATCGAGGCGGCGGGTGACGATCACCCGGGAGACCCGTGACCGACCGACGCAGCTCCGATCACTTCGACGGCCGACGCTTCCACAACCCGGAGCCCACCGCCCACGGCAGCGCGACCACGCTGTTGCGATGGGCGCTGACGCGCAAGCCCGGTCCGTGGTCGCCGCACCGCGACGAGCCCGCCGGTCCGCCCCCACCCGCGCGGGTAGAGGAGGGCATGCGGGTGACGATGGTGGGGCACGCCACGCTGCTGGTGCAGACGGCGGGGCTCAACCTGCTGACCGATCCCATCTGGTCGGAGCGCTGCAGCCCGGTGTCATGGGCCGGGCCCCGGCGGCGGCGTCCCCCGGGGATCGGGTTCGACGACCTTCCGCGGATCGACGCGGTGCTGCTGTCGCACGATCACTACGATCACCTCGACCTGCCCACCCTGCGGCGGCTGTGGGCGAGGGATGCCCCCGTGGTGCTCACCGGGCTGGGCAATGCCGCGCGGCTGCGGCCCGAGGGGATCGAGACGGTGACCGAGCTCGACTGGTGGGACCACGCGGAGCTGGGGCCGCTGCGGATCCACGGCGTGCCCGCGCGTCACTTCTCCGGGCGCACGCCCTTCGACCGCGACTCCACGCTGTGGCTGGGGCTGTGGGTGGAGGGTCCTGCGGGAACCCTGCTGTTCGCCGGGGACACCGGGCTGGGGGCGCACTTCGAGGAGATCCGTCGCCGGCTGGGGCCGCCCGACGTGGCCTTGCTGCCGATCGGAGCGTTTCGGCCGCGGTGGTTCATGCAGGGGATCCACCTGTCGCCGCGGGATGCGATCGAGGCCCATCGGCGGCTGGAGGCCGGGGTGATGGTGCCGATCCACCATGGCGTGTTCCCGCTCGCCGACGACGGGCAGGACGAGCCGCTGGACGAGCTGCGAGAGGGCCTGCGCGAGGCAGGCGAAGAGGCGCCGCGGGTGCAGGTGCTCGCGCCGGGGCAGGGGCACACCTTCGCGCCGCGGCGCGCGAGCAAGGCGGCCGAGTAGGTCGCCCCGAGCGGCCCGGGGTACCATCGTCGCCGATGCGACTGCTTCCGGTGCTCGCCTGCTCCCTGGTGCTCGCCTGCGACTCGGCCAAGCCGGCGGCCGACCCTCCCGCCGAGGCGAAGGAGGCCGAGGCCACGCCGAAGCCGGCCGCTCCCGAGGCGAGGCCCGAGCCCGAGCCGCTGCCTCCCGCACCCGAGGGGACGGTGGTGATCGACCGCAAGTACGTCCACACCTGCGCCGACCCGACCTCGTGCCCCACGCTGCTGCAGGACGCGGGCGCGGCCCACTGCGCAGGCCTGGAGCTGGGCGGCCTGTCGTGGCGCCTGCCCACCCTGGCCGAGCTCGAGAGCTGGAAGGGCAACGCCGAGCTCAGCGGCTTCGACGTGTTCCACTGGAGCGGCAGCGCGTGGGAGGAGGACGCGGCGCAGCTCTGGATCCTCGACCCGGGCTCCGACGCCAAGACCACCGCCAAGCCCGACCGCAAGCCCTTCACGATCCGCTGCGTGGCCGAGCCGAAGGGCTGAGCGCCGACGCGAGGACCACCCCGCCCCGCCGCGATCGCTCGCGAGGGAGGTGTGCCGCTCGGAGGGAGCGTGGGCGTCGGGCACCCGCTCTCAGAACGCCCGGCAGATGATCGAGTCGCGCGGCAGGTCGCCGGCCCCGACCTCTCCGTGTCCGAACAGCGCGTCGAGCATCTCGCAGCGCTCGGGCTCCGCCTCGTGATCGCAATCCAGCGCGTTCTGCCGCAGGAACGCCAGCGACACCGCCAGCCCGTCCTCGTCCTGGTACACGTCCGACGCCCAGGCGGTGGCGAAGTCGATCGATTCCACCTGGGTCTCCGACCCGTGGCACACGCCGCAGGTCGAGCCCTCGCCGAGGTCCACCTCGTCGTAGGGCGCGCTGGCCGGCAGCACCTGCTGCACGGGGAAGGTGAGCTCGGCCTTGATCGACAGCCGGTCCCCGATGGCGTGGCTCAGCTCGAGGCGATCGTGCCCGAAGCCCCGCGGCACCACCGACATGGTGAGGTCGCCGCGGAACAAGAAGATGCGCGGGCTCTCGGGGCCGGAGGCGGGCTGTGCCCCGCCCACGCTGGTCGAGGCGTAGATCGACAGCGGGCGATCGAGGCTCTCGAGCAGGCAGGGCAGGGAGGTGGGCTTGGGCAGGGCGTTGACCAGCTCGACCACCTGCTCGATGCTCGCGGGGCTGCCCAGGCCGGCCGGGGCCTCGCAGCTCCGCGGCAGCGGCCAGCGCGACTCGGGCTCGTCGGGCTCGTCGTCGGTGCCGTCCTCGGCTCCGGTGCAGGCCAGCACCACCGCGCACGCGATCGGAGCCCATCGTCTCGCGCGCCGTCGCTTCGTGCTCCCGAGCATCGGGTCCACGGTACCGGTCCGAACCGTGATTTCCCACCGCCATCCGCCCGCGGGCCCGTGAGCGGAATTTCGTCCTTGACGAGTGACCGAGGGTCATTTATTGCTCCGATGCGCTCCTCCGAGCCTCGTCCACCCCCTGGGAGCAGGATGACCAAGACACTCAGCACCACTCGGCGCGGCTTCTTGCGCGCCTCCATCGGCACCGCGGCCGGTGCCTCGCTGGTGGCCGACGCGGGCTGCTCGCGTCCGCTGGTCGAGCGCGCCGAGGGCAGCGCGGCCCCCCAGGCGCCGACGCACGAGCGCGTCGCCGTCTCGACCACGGTCAACGGCGAGGCCCGCCAGCTCGAGGTCCACCCCGACGACTCCACCCTCGAGGTGGTGCGCAACGAGCTGAAGCTCACCGGCGGCAAGCTGGGCTGCGGTCACGGGGCCTGTGGGGCCTGCACCATGCAGCTCGACGGCACCCCGGTGGTGACCTGCCTGCTGCCCGCCACCGCGCTGGAGGGGCGAAGCCTCACCACGATCGAGGGGGTGACCAAGGCGAGCGGCGGGCTGCACCCGGTGCAGAAGGCGTTCATGGCCGAGGACGCGCTGCAGTGTGGCTACTGCACGCCGGGCTTCGTGGTGGAGGCCTCGGCCTTCCACGATCGCTGGCGAGCCGAGCACGGCACCCGCGAGCCCACCCGCGACGAGGTGGCGGCGGCCCTGTCGGGGCACCTGTGCCGCTGCGGCGCCTACCCGCAGATCTACGCGGCGGTGCAGGGCGCCTGCGCCGGTCGCTTCGACGGGGCGCTGCCCGAGGTCCCGCGCTACGACGCGCGCGAGAAGGTGACCGGCGAGGCGGAGTACACCGTCGACGTGCAGCCCGAGGGGCTGTTGGTGGGCAAGGCCCTGCACTCGCCCCACGCCCACGCCGTGGTCACCAAGCTCGACTGGTCGCGGGCGCTGGCCCTGCCGGGGGTGCGCGGCGCGATCGAGCTGCTCACCGAGTCGAGGCAGGTGCGCTACGCGGGCCAGCAGATCATGGCCCTGGCCGCGGTCGACGAGCGCACGGCCGACGAGGCGCTGGCGCTGGTGGAGATCGAGTACGACGTGCGGCCGGCCGCGGTGGGCATGGACGCCGCGCGGGTCGAGGGCGCGCCGATCGTCTATCCCAAGAAGGGCGAGCGCAAGCACCTGCCCAATTCCTCCGAGGGGCCGCTGATGCCCGAGGGCTGGTCGGGCAACGTGCGCGGGCCGCTGGCGCTGTTCTCCAAGCACAAGAGCCAGGCCCGCCGCGCGATCGACCACGCCCGCGAGGAGGGCCTGGCGGTGGAGGGCACGTGGCGCACCCAGGTGCAGTGCCACACCACCCTCGAGCCCCACGTGGCGCTGGCCCAGTGGGAGGGCGACGACCAGCTCACGGTGTACCTGTCGACCCAGGCGGTCACCAAGATGTCCGAGGAGATCGCCGAGCGCTGGGGGCTGCGTCGCGACGCGGTCCGGGTGCTCACGCAGTACGTGGGCGCGGGCCTGGGCGCCAAGGGCACGCTGGGCACCGAGGTGTTGATCGCGGTCGAGCTGGCCAAGGTCTGCGGGGCGCCGGTGATCTACGGCCTCGACCGCCGCATGGAGATCATGATCGGGGGCAACCGCCCCGCGGCCGAGGTGGAGATGACCCTGGCCACCGACGCGGCGGGCAAGCTCACCGGCATGCGCTCGGTGAGCTACAGCGACTCGGGCGTGGCCGTGGGCGGAGTGCTCGGGATCATGCACCGCATCATCTATCCCGAGGCGCCGCGCGAGCTCGTCGACCACGACGTGGTCAACCATGCGCCGCCCGGGCGGCCGTTCCGCGGGCCCGCGGGGCCGCAGGCCTACTGGGCGCTGGAGTGCGCGGTGGACCAGGTCGCGCACGAGCGAGGGGTGGACCCGGTGGAGCTGCGGCGGGGCTGGGATCCCAACCCCGCCCGCAACGCGCTCTACGACTGGGTGCAGACCCTGCCCGAGTGGAAGGACCGGCCGTCGCCGCGCTCGGACAAGGGGCGCTACCGCCGGGGCATCGGGCTGGCCTGCGGGGCCTGGTTCGCGTTCGTCGAGCCCAAGAGCCAGATCCAGATCGACGCGGGGCCCGACGGCATCGTGGTCTCCACCGCCAGCCAGGACATCGGCAACGGCACCCGCACCATCATCGCCAAGACGGTGGCCGAGTCGATGGGGCTGCCCATGCGAGAGATCGAGATCCGCATCGGCGACTCCAAGTACGTGCACGGGCCGTGGTCGGCGGGCAGCCGCACCACCTCGTCGGCGGTGCCGCCCGCCATGGACGCGGCGGTGCAGCTCAAGGACGAGCTGGTCCACGTGGCGCGCAAGCACTTCGGCCTCGAGGGCGCCACCGCGGGGGAGGGCGGGGTGGCCCACGCCGACGGCCTGGTGCCGTGGAAGGAGGTGCTGGCGGTGAGCCCCCCCATCCGCGTGGTGGGCCGGCGCAAGCGCGACGAGGGCGGCTACTTCCTGCCGGAGATGTACGGCACCGCGGTGGAGCGGGCGGTGGCCGCCTCGCTGCAGGTGATCGAGGTGGAGATCGACACCCGCCTGGGTCGCATCTGGGTCCCGCGGACCTGGGCCGGCTACGGGGTGGGACGCATCGTGGCTCCCACGCTGGCGCACAGCCAGGCCACGGGCGGCATCGTGCAGGGCATCAGCTACGCGCTCTACGAGGAGCGCCGCCTCGATCCCCACCAGGGCTTCCTGCTCACCGCGGGCCTGGAGGACTACCGCGTGATGGGCATCGGCGACGTGGGCGAGATCCACGTGCACTTCGACGAGACCGGCTACGAGAAGGTCCGCGGTCGACAGGTGGGGCTGGCCGAGCTGGTCACCCTGGCCCCGGCCGCGGCCATCGGCAACGCGGTCTTCGACGCGACCGGCTGGCGGCCCTACGAGCTGCCGCTCCGACCCGACCGAGTGCTGCAGGGGGTGCGAGGATGATCCGCTTTCCAACCGAGCTGGTGCAGATCGAGGCGCCCAAGGGCGAGGACGCGCCGGTGATCCGCGCCGGGGGTACCGACCTCGGCGAGCGTCGCCGCCTGCGAATGGTGACCGGCCCGCTGCTCGACCTGCGCGACGTGGCCGAGCTGCGCACGGTCGAGTGGGATCCCACCGGTGCCGCCACCCTCGGGGCGAGGGTGACCATCGCCGAGGCCGCGGCCGACGAGGCGCTGGTGCGGGCCTACCCGGGCCTGTGTGCCGCGGCGGGGGCCCTGGCCACGCCGCAGATCCGGGCGGTGGGCACCCTGGGCGGCAACCTGCTGCAGGCCAACCGCTGCTGGTACTTCCGCAGCCCCGACGTCCGCTGCCTCAAGCGGGGCGGCACCACCTGCCTGTCCCGGGCCGGCGATCACCTCTATCACTCGTGCTTCGACCTGGGGCCCTGCGCCTGCGTGCATCCGTCCACCCTGGGGATGGCGCTCTTGGCCTACGAGGCGAGCGTGATGGTGCACGGCGCGGCCGACCGCACGGTGGAGGCGCTGTACGGCGACGGCAGCGATGCGACCGGCGATCACCGGCTCGAGCCGGGGGCGGTGCTCACCCACGTGGTGATGCCTCCGCCGCGGGCCAACGAGCAGGCGGCCTACTTCCGCACGATCAGCCGGGCGCGCTCGGAGTGGCCGCTGGTGGAGGTGCTGGTGCGGCTGGTGATCGAGGGGGGCACGGTGAGCTTCGCCCGGGTGGCGATGGGCGGGGTGGCTCCGGTGCCGCTGCGCCTGCCCGCGGTCGAGGCGGCGCTGGTGGGAGGCCCGGCCGACTCGGCCGCCTTCGCCAAGGCGGCGGCCATCGCCAAGGACGGCGCCAAGCCGCTGCCCATGACCGGGTACAAGGTGGCGCTGGTGGAGGGCACGGTGCTCGAGACCCTCGAGCGGGCCAGCCACGCCACCCCGTCGGAGGCCACGGCCGGGACCGCGGTGGCCGAGCCCGCCCCGCCGGCCACGGCCGATCAAGGAGGTGCGTGATGGAGCTGTGTCGATACCTGCGCTGGAAGACCTTCTCGCGCGCCAGCGGTGACCCCCAGCAGGTGTGGGAATCGCTGCTGCGCAGCCAGGTGCCCTTCACCTGCCTGCGCACCTGTCAGCCCTGGGGGCCGGACGACGAGGTGGCCTCGCCCGAGTGCTGCAACCGCGGGCGCAGCTGCTTCGTCAAGGACCCCATGGGCGGGGCCGGCCCCAAGCTGAGCTGAGCTCGCGCGAGCCCGCAATGCCGACGCCCGCACCCCTCGGAGGATGCGGGCGTCGAGGTCGAGCGGGGCTGCCTAGTACTGGTCGTAGAGGTAGCGGATCAGGTCGGTGCTGGTCACGATGCCGAGCAGCGCCCCCTCGGAATCGATCACGGGCAGCGAGTGGAACGCACCCTCGCGCAGGATCTTGGCGGCATCGCGAACGGTGCTGGTGTCCTGCAGGGTGGTGAGCTCGGTCTGCATGACCTTCTCGATCGTGAACTCGTGATCGAGCATGGCATCGACGGCCCGCTGATCGGCCCCGTAGGCCGAGAAGCTCAGCCGCACCATGTCGGTCGCGCTGAGCAGGCCGACCAGCTTGCGCCCGCTCACCACGGGGACGTGGTGGATCTGCTGCTCGGACATCAGCTTGCGTACCTCGCTCAGCTTCTGGGTGATGTTCACCGTGAGCGGGTTCGTGGCCATGATGGACTTGATGGGCTCGTTGCGCTTCATCCGAGCACGTCGTAGCAGACCCCGCGGTACTTGCGACAGCAACCTTTTCCGCCCGGCGCTGGACCGCGCGTGGAGACCTGCGCGTGAGCCTGCTATCGTCCGGGGGCCGTGACCCGACCCACCGTGCTCGACACCCCCGCCGAGGTCGAAGCGATCCTTCGCAGCCTGCCCGCCCGCCTGCGGCCCGACAAGCTCGAGGGCCTGGGGAGCGTGTTCCACTTCGTGCTGCGGGGCGACGACAAGCCCGAGTGGACCATCTTCGTGGAGGACGGGGTCTGCCGGGTCGAGGAGGGCCTGCACGGAGAGCCCGCCTGCGTGGTCTCCATGCCCGCCAAGACCTTCATCGGGGTGGAGACCGGCAAGAAGAACCCGATGATGGCGTTCCTCAAGGGCCGGATCAAAGTGACCAACGTGGGACAGATGCGCCGCTACGACAAGGCGTTCTACAAGCTCTACGACGTGCCCAAGGGCGCCGCGGGCGGTTAGCAGGCCCCGACGAGGCCCGCGATCGGTCGCGGCGGGTCCGACGCCCTGTAACCGAGCTCCAGAGGCTCGCGTATCCCCGTCGATCCGACCGGTCGCATGCTCCGTAGTCCTCGCGAGACACGAGGAGCAAGCGTGCAGGTCGTCCTTCCACCGCCTTCGGGGCCCCTGGGCCTCGGATTTGACCGACTGCCACCGGCCGTTCTAGGGTGGCGGACGACGCGCATGAGCTCACCCGCCCTCCCGCTCCGCGAAATGGACGATGCCGACGTCATTCGCGAGGCTGCGCGCGGCGAGATCCAGGCGCTGGCGACCCTCTACGATCGACACGCCGGCCTGCTGCTGGCGATGGCCAACCGGATCCTGGGCGACAAGGCGCTGGCCGAGGACCTGGTGCAGGACGTGTTCATGGAGGTCTGGCGCCGGGCCCATGCCTTCGACCCGAGCCGCGGCAGCGTGCGGACCTGGCTGCTGGTGCGGCTGCGCAGTCGGGCCGTGGATCGCCTGCGCTCGGCCCAGCATCGCCGCGAGGTGGCGGTGGACGACGTGGCCCCCCGCGAGCCGTCGCCGACGGCCGAGGATCCCGAGCTGGCCCCCGACCGCGCCCTGGTGCGCAAGGCGATCGCCGAACTGCCGGAGGACCAGCGGCTGGTGATCGAGCTCAGCTACTTCCACGGTCTGTCCTCTTCCGAGATCGCCGAGCGCATGGGGTCGCCCCTGGGCACGGTCAAGTCGAGGACGGCGGCGGCCCTCACCA
Organism: Myxococcales bacterium; assembly: GCA_020633315.1. GTDB lineage: Bacteria > Myxococcota_A > Polyangia > Nannocystales > Nannocystaceae > Paraliomyxa. Next base: position 94,362 of record JACKDV010000018.1, on the reverse strand, counting down.
AGCTGCGCGCGGCCATGGTCGCGGCCGAGCAGCGCACGGGAGGCTTGCAATGAGCGACGAGACCTTCGACGAGGGCGTGCTCGAGTTCCTCGCCGGCGGCCTGCGGCCGCTGACGGCCGGTGGCCTGCGCGAGCGCCTGCTGGGCTCGGCGGGGGGCAAGGCCCGCTTCCTGCCCTTCCTCGACCGCATGATGGCGATGTTCGACCTGCCCGAGCCCGAGGCGCAGGAGCACCTCCACAGCATCGACGACCACGAGGCGTGGGACGACATGCTGCCCGGGGTTCGCTTCCGCGACTTCGACGGCGGCCCGGCGCTGGGGGATGCCCACGGCGGCCTGGTGCGCCTGCAGCCGGGCGAGGCCTTCCCCCACCACAGCCACGTGGGCGAGGAGCGGATCCTGATCCTGCAGGGCGAGGTCGAGGACGACGAGGGCCGCCGCTACCGGGCCGGCGACGTGCTGGTCTCGGCCGACGGAAGCTCGCACGAGATGCGGGCGGTGGGCGACCGCGAGGCGATCTATGCCTCGGTCGTGATCGGGCTCGTCTTCACCGGCGACGGTGACGACGACGATGACGACGACGACGGCTGAGGGCGACGTCGACCGCGTCGGGGATGCCCGGCACGGGAAGCGCGCGCGATCGACCCGCTGCCCCCGTTGCGGTCTGCGCGGTCGGGGCGCGGCCGGCCACCAGCGGCCTCCTGGGCGGGTTTTCGCGGGATCTTCGAAGTCCGGCACGAAACCCGCCATAAATTAGGGTGATGCGATTGCTTCGTTGCTCCGGTGCCTTGTTTTCGTTCGTCCTGATCGCCTGTCCCGCTCCCGAGGATGACGGCAACCCCTTCCAGACGACCACCACCTCCCTGCCGATGACCACCACCGATCCGACGCTGGACACCACGACGTCGCCGGGCGAGTCCAGCAGCGGGGGAGGGGAGACCTCGACCGGGCCATCGGACGGCACCAGCACCGGCGAGCCCACCGGGGACAGCACCGAGGGGGCCGAGGGCAGCGAGTGCACCGTGGGGCAGTTCTGCGGCAACGGCTGCATCGAGGGCAACGAGCAGTGCGACTGCGGCGGAGAGTTCTGCACCCCGGCCGGCCTGGGCGGCGCGATGTGCTTCGGCCTGAGCCAGGTGCTGCCCACCGGCGAGACCCGCTACTACACGGGCGGCATCCTCGACTGCAACCCGGCGAGCTGCCAGTTCAACTACCTGCAGTGCACCTTCTGCGGCGACAAGAACCTCAACGGCATGGAGCTGTGCGAGATGGGCGACACCGGCCCCTCGTGCCAGGCCCTGGGCATGGGCAGCTCCACCACGCCGCTGCCCTGCGCGCCCAACTGCCTCGAGTGGGACACCACCTGCTGCGCGGTGCCGCTGCCCAAGGAGTGCCAGTAGCTCCCGTCGAGAGGCCGCGCGCGGCGAGCCCCGGCGCGGCCTCGATCGCGGCGGCTCGGGGCCACGGCTCCGAGCACCGCCGATGAGGCTCGTGCGCAGCGGAGCGGGCAGGGACCCGCTCGACGCGGCGTCGCGGGTCGCTCGTCGCGGGTCACGCGCGGGGCGGCGTGATCGTGCCCCTATACTCCAGGGGCCCGATGACCAACCTCGACCAGTTCGAAAGCGTCTTCCGCTCCGCGGCCAAGCCGGTCTTCCACTTCGAGGAGGTGAGGCTCGAGCGGATCCTGGTGGTCAGCGACCTGCCCACGGGAGCGGCCGAGGGCTTCGGCCGCGCGGTGAGGGAGCTCCTCGCCGGCGTGCACGGGGAGATCGCGTGGGAGACCCTCGACGGGGGCGAGTTCGCCAGCCAGGGCGAGCTGCTCGCGGCGGTCGAGCGGGCCCGGCCCGACCTGGTGTGCTCGTACCGCAACCTGCACTCCGACGGCTGGCGCTGGCCCCATAGCCTGGGCGAGTACCTCGACGTGCTCACCCAGGTGGCCGAGGCCCCCGTGCTGGTGTGCCCGCACCCCGAGGAGATGCCCCCCGAGCGCTTCGCCGAGCGCGGCACCGATCGGGTGATGGCGGTGACCGATCACCTCGCGGGGGACCAGGCGCTGGTGAACTGGGCGGTGAGGATCGCCGAGGACGACGCGCTGCTGCTTCTGACCCACGTGGAGGACCAGCGCGCCTTCGAGCGCACCATCGAGGTCATCTCCAAGATCCCCGCGCTCGACACCGAGGTGGCCCGCCGTACCATCCGCGAGCAGCTGCTCAAGGAGCCCCACGACTACATCGAGTCGTGCCGCGAGGGGCTGCGGCGCGCGGGAGCCCGGGTGAAGGTGCACGAGGTGGTGACCATGGGCCACCGCCTCGCCGACTACAAGCGGCTGGTGGCCGAGCACGAGGTGGACGTGCTGGTGCTCCACACCCGCGACGACGACCAGATGGCCATGCACGGCCTCGCCCACCCCATCGCCGTGGAGCTGCGCGACATCCCGCTGCTGCTGCTGTGAGGAGCAACGACCCGTGAGCCCGACCGTCCCGACCGCCGCCGCCCCGCTGCTCGCCAGCGCCGACGCCCACGCCGTCGACACCGGCACCACCCTGGTGTTCGCCGCCGTGCTGGTGGCCCTCATCGTCTGCCTCGCCCTCGAGGAGAAGATCCACGCCAAGAAGTCCTTCATCGCGGGCACCTTCGCGATGCTGAGCCTGCTGATGGCGATGATCTTCCACATCGAGCCGGGGACCGCCGAGGTCCACGTGCTCGACGAGACGCTCACCATCCCCATCTACATCCCGGCCATCGACTGGGGGGTGATCGCCATCATCCTGGGCTCGAGCCTGTTCGTCGACGTGACCTCGAAGTCGGGGCTGTTCACCTGGATCGCGATCCGCCTCACCAAGGCCAGCGCCGGCGACCCGGTGCGCCTGCTGTGGTTCTACGGCCTGATGACGGTGGGCTTCTCGGCGGTGCTCAACAACGTGACCGCGATGATCATCGTGGGCTCGCTCACCGGGGTCTCGCTGCGCAAGCTCGAGCGCGAGTCGCAGCTGCTGGGCTTCCTGCTCATCGAGGGGCTGCTGACCAACATCGGCGGGCTGCTCACCCTGATCTCCTCGGTGCCCAACATCATCGTGGGTACGGCGGCGGGGATCTCGTTCGTGGGCTTCTTCGTGGCCGCGGCGCCCTTCGTGGTGCTGGCCACCGTGGTCACCCTGCTGCTGGGGGGGCGGCTGTTCGGGATCCGCAAGCTCTCCACCGACGCCGAGCGGGCCGAGGCGGCCGAGCTGGTCTCGGGCTTCGACGAGAACGACGGCATCGAGAGCCGGGGCTTCTTCTACTTCGGTGCCGCGATGCTCGTGCTGTTCATCGTGGTCATCGCCACCACCTCGGTGCTGCCCTTCGTCTCCGAGCTGGGCATGGGCTACGTGGCGCTGACCTTCGCGGTGATCATGCTGGCCCGCTACAAGGCGACCGTCGACACCTACTACCGCGCGCTCGACTGGGACCTGCTGGGCTTCTTCGCCGCGCTGTTCATCGTGATCAACGTGATGGAGCACGCCCAGGTGCTCGCGCTCATCGGCCGGGGGCTGGCCGCGATCATCGACCTGGGCGACGTGCTCGGCACCGCCCTGGTGCTCGTGGCCTCGGCCGCGTTCTCTTCGGTGACCGACAACATCCCGCTGGCCGCGATGCTGGCCAAGATCCTCGGCCAGCTCGGCAAGCCCAGCGACTCGCCGCTGTGGTGGTCGGTGGTGTTCGGGGCCAACCTCGGCGGCAACCTCACCCCCATCGGCTCGGCCTCCACCCTGGTGGCGGTCACCATCATGCACAAGAACCGGCTCCAGGTGTCCTTCGCCGGCTTCGTGGTCAAGGCGCTGCCCTACGCGCTGGTGCAGATCGTCCTCGCCACCCTCTACGTGCTGCTGGTGCTGGCCTGACGGTGGTGCGCCCGGGCCGGCGCCGGGGCTTGCGGTCGGACGGGCTTTGGTCGAGCATGCGGGCGCCATGAAACGACTCGCAGGTTCGCTCGCGCTCGTGCTGTGTGTGTCCCTCGTGCCCGGGTGCGACTCGGGCAAGAAGGAGGCCGATGCCAAGGACGCATCCGCCAAGAAGGCCGAGGGCGGCGCCAAGACGGACGAGGCCAAGCCCGCCGAGGCCGAGGGCGACGCCAAGGAGGAGGCCAAGCCCGCCGAGCCCGTGAAGCTGGCCGAGCTCTCGCTCGAGGACACGGGGCTCGAGGCCAAGATCCAGGCCCCCGAGGGCGCCAAGGCGTCCGAGGAGTTCGGCGCGTTCCTGGTGCAGGCCGGGGAGAGCTTCCAGCTCCAGATCAACACCCAGGCGGCCGACCTCGCGGTGGCCAAGCAGGAGATCGAGGGCAACACCGTCAACAAGCTCAAGAGCTTCATCACCGAGTCCGAGACCGAGCTGGTCTACGAGACCGAGGTGATGGGCAAGGCGCAGTTCCACTTCGTGGCCAACGTCGAGGTCGACGGCGCCAAGTACAGCTGCGAGGACAAGAAGGGCCAGGACTTCAGCAAGGCCGACGTCGACGCGATGCTGGCCGCCTGCAAGTCGATGGTCGCGAGCTGAGCTCGCGCGGCCGGCCGGCTCGCGCGCGGGCCGGCTAGTCCGCCTCGAGGTCCACGTACTCGAGCTTGGGGAAGCGCTCGCCGAGCTTGGCCTCGATGCGGTCCACCTCGCGGCCGAGCTCGTCGACGATGAGCTCGCCGAAGTCGGCGGCGAAGCGCTCGCGGGCCTGCTCGTCGCCCAGCTCGGCATAGCGGGCGTGCAGCAGGTGGGCCATGCGGGTCCCGAGCACCCGGCCGTCGAAGTCGAGCTCGGCCTGGAAGCGGAAGCGGTCGGCCCCCACGACGCGGCTGCGGACCCGGCGGACCCGCTGCACCTCCGGCAGGTCGCGCAGGAACTCCTCGATCTCGGCCTGCAGCGGCCGCGGGATCGCAGGGCCCAGCAGCAGCGAGCGGTTGCGGATGCCCAGCCACACGGCGACCGCCCCCAGCATCAGCCCGATCACGATGGCCCCCAGCGCGTCGAACATTGGGTTGCCGGTGAGCTGGGCCAGCCCGATGCCGGTGAAGGCCACCAGCACGCCGGCGCAGGCCACCGAGTCCTCGAGCAGCACCGCGGCCGCGGTGGGATCGGTGGTGCTGCGCAGGTAGGCCCACAGGCTCTGCTCGCCCTTGCTGGACCACACCACGCGGGCGGCCGAGAGCAGCACCGAGCCCTCCACCACGAAGCTCAGCCCCAGCACTGCCATCGGCACCCACGAGATGGTGAGGCTCGGCGGGTCCATGAGGTCGTGGATGCCGTGGTACACGGTCACGCCGCAGCCGAGCACGAAGATCCCCACCGCCGACAGCAGCGAGTAGAGGTAGCGCTCGGCTCCGTAGCCGTAGGGGAACAGGGCATCGGCCGGTCGCTCGCTGTTGCGGATGCCCACGAACAGCAGGGCCTGGTTGACGGTGTCGGCCAGCGAGTGGATGGCCTCGGAGAACATCGCCCCGGAGCCCGACAGCGCGAAGGCGCCGACCTTGACGAGGGTGAGGGTCCCGTTGCCCAGCAGGGCTCCGAGGACCGCGCGCTTGGAGGAACCGGCCACGGGTGTGCGATTACGCCGGTCTCCCGGCGAGGGGTCAAGGTCTGAGCTGTAAGCGCCCCGCGGCGGCTGGCGTTCGGGGGCCGCCATGCGACGGATGACCCCCTTGCTTGCGATTCTCGCCCTCTTCTTCGTCCTCGTGCCCTCCACGGCCCGGGCCGAGCTCCAGATCGCCGGGGGCAAGCCCGAGCGCTCCAAGCTGATCGGGAAGCTCGAGACCCACCACCGGCGTGGGATCAACGTGGGCGCCAGCGTGCGCATGGGGGCGGTGGGGATCGTCAACACCTTCGTCCCGGCCGTGCGGGCCCAGTACGAGGTGGGCGGGGGCATCAGCGATCGCTTCACCCTGGGCCTGGCCGTGGGCGGCACCGCCTACCTGGGCCTGGACAAGGGCAGCTTCAACGCCGACCTGGTGGGGCACCGCTTCTTCGGCAAGGGCTTCTTCTTGCGCGGGGCGCTGGGCGTGTCGAGCCACGTGCCGGCGCTGGCCTCTGTCCCCATGTCGCCGGGCATCGGCGGCTCGGTCGGGATGGGCTGGGAGTTCCGCCTGTTCGATCGCCTCGGCATGGGCCTGGGCGCCGACTACGACCTGCGCATGCGCACCGACGGTCGCCTGGGCCAGGCCTGGTTCTTCGGCCTGCGCTTCACCGGCTACCTCGACAAGAAGCACCGCTGAGCTCCGCACCACCCCACGACGCCACCCCACGAATTGGGGCCGTGGTCCCGCTCGCCCCCCCGGCGACCGGGACCACGGCCTTGCCTCAATGTCCCGATCTTGAGACACCGAAGGCCCGTCGGATTCCGATCCGGGGCGGTGGTTTTCTTCGGGCCGGGACATCGCGGTCGGCCGCCCCCGCCCGGCACGGGTGCTACGCTGGGGCGCGTGAGGCGGGTCGCGATGCTCGGGTTGGCGTGGGGGCTCGGCTGTGGCGATCCCAAGCTGCTGCCCTGTGAGGAGCGCGACGACGAGGCGGTGGAGCTACCGCGGGTGCCCTTGGTGGTCGCGGGAGAGGAGATCTCGGCCGAGGTCGCCGACACCGAGTCGGAGCGGGCCACCGCCTGGGCCGGTCGCACCTGCGAGCTCGGGGGGCTGGTGTGGGTGCCCGAGGCCGTCGGACCCGCCGCGGTCACCCTGTGCGAGGTGGAGATCGCCGTCGATCTCGCCTTCGTGCGCGACGGCGAGGTGGTCGCGCTGGAGCTCGACCAAGCGCCGTGCTCCAGCGAGTGCGAGCAGTGCCCGCGCCATGGGGTCGGCGGACCGGCGGTCGATGCGGTGGTGTGGCTCCCCGCGGGAGAGGTCGAGGTGGCGGTGGGGGACGCCATCGAAGGGCTCGACGCGGTGGCGCTTCCGAGCATGTGAGCCGCGATGGCCGCGCCGCGACGGCGGCTGCGCCGAGGGACGACGTTGCCCGTGGGACCATCGAGCGGCCAGCGGTGGTGACGCCGCGCACCAAAGCATCCCTTTCGGTGCACGGGTGGGTAGCCGTCGCGGCGGGCGTGCGGCAAGATATCGCGTGGGATCGTGAGTGGAGTGAGCCTAGCGCTGTTGGTCTTGTTGGCCGCACCGGTCGGGGACGTCGCGCCTCCGCCGGGACCGGGCGTGGTTGCTCCGACGGCCCCCGCTCCGACCGCTCCGGGACCCGGAGCCGTGGTGTCACCGCAGGCCCCGGTGGCTCCGCCTCCGGCGGGTCCTCCCGCGGCGCCTCCAACCCAGGTCGCACCGCCGCCGAGTCCCTCTACGCCTCCCGGTGCCGCGCCGCCACCCCAGGTCACGCCCCCCAGTGCCCCGAGCCCCTCGGCTCCGACCGATCTCGCTCCGCCCTCGGGTGGAGGAGGTGGAAGCAGCCCGCCCGCGCCCGGTCCCTCCGCTCCGGCCCCGCAGGTGAAGGCGCCCGGGGGTGGTGGAGGCAGCCCGCCCGCGGGGGCCCCCGGGGCCGGCCCGAGCCCCACGCCTCCCTCGGCACCGCTGCCCGGCGTCACGCCGCCGGCCGTGGTCGCTCCGCCTCCTGGGAGCACGCCGCCCGCCGGTCCTTCGGGAGCACCCGTCGATCCCTCCGCGGCGACCGATGCCGCGGGCAAGGTCGTCGACCAGGTCGGCAACGCTCGCGATCGCATCGGCGAGGCCCGGGACCGGGTCGAGTCGCTCACCGCCGACGATGACGATGGGGACGACGACGAAGCGGACGCGGACGAAGAGGCGGCCAGCGAGGACGAGGCGCTCGCGGACGACGAGGCCGCCCGCGAGGCCGTGGTCGTCGACTACACCCGGAGCTGGGAGGACGTGCCGCCGCGCCAGTCGGTGGTGGTCACCCGAGTGATCCACGTTCACCCTTCTCCGCCCGCGCCCGCGCCGGAGGAGGTCGTCGAGCCCGCGCGGGTCCGTGGCTTCATCGGGGCGTCGGTGCGGGGCACCGCGATCAACACCAACCCCAGCGCGCTGTCGGGCGCCCGCGCCGGCTTCACCTTCGACGATCGCTTCACCATCGGCGGGGCGTTCTATTCGCTCACCGCCCGCTACGGCGGCCCCATCGTCGATTCCCACGGCAACCACCTCGGCCTGCGCATGTCCTACGCCGGCGTGCTGCTGGCGTGGACCCTCTACCAGGGACGGGTGCTGCACGTGGCGCTCGAGAGCCTGGCCGGGGCCGGGGCGGCCTGCGTCTCTCGGAGCACCCGCATGGTGGGACGCCGCGAGTGCATCGAGAAGGTCGGCCTCATCAGCCTCGAGCCCGGCGTGGAGGTGGGCTTTCGCGTGACCGACTGGGCGCGAGTGAGCTTGGCCGGCGGCTATCGCTTCGTCACCCGCGAGGCCTGGCGACCGCCCAACGACTTCTTGTTGTCGGGGCCGTACGTCGGCCTCAACGTGGACTTCGGCTGGTTCGGCGAGGATCGCTGAGCGGCCCGGTCGCCGCGCCGCCTGGCCCATCTCGCGTGGTTGGGGATATCCTCCGCGCGCAGCGAGGGCCGTGAAGCTACCGAAGCTCGATCTCCGCGCCCGCTGGCGCAATCGCAGGACCCGCTGGGCCATCATCGGCGGCGCGCTCCTGCTGCTGCTGGTGATGTGCTACGTGGGCTTCGGACGCACGCACCCCAGCTGGACCGCGCCGCTCGAGTACCCGCGCTCGGGCCGGGACGCCGACCCGGGCGCCTTCAGCTCGGCCGCCACCTGCGGGGCCTGCCACGCCCAGCACTACGCGGAGTGGCTCGAGTCGGGGATGGGCAAGTCCTCCGAGCTCTCCTACTTCCTCATCGACCTCTACCAGGCGTCGCTCGACATCCGCGGGGCGCCGCCCGAGGACGTGGCGCAGTGCCTGCACTGTCACGCTCCGTTGGCGGTGATGGGGCCCGAGCCCGATCTCGAGCTGGCGCGCGAGGTCAGCAAGGAGGGGGTCAACTGCGACGTGTGCCACACCGCCGCGGAGGCCCACCCCAACGACGCCCCCGGCATGATCCGCTGGGACCCCACCGGGCCCAAGCGCGGTCCGCTGCCCGGCAAGGCCGACCCCGCGCCCCCGGGGGTGCCGGCCGCCGTCTCGCCCCACCACGAGACCACCTACTCGGCCCTGCACGAGTCCTCCGATCTGTGCGGCGCCTGTCACATGTCGCTGTGGCCCGCCAACGCCCTGCCCATCGACTGGACCTACGCCGAGTGGGCGCGCAGCCCCTGGGCGGCCGAGGGCAAGACCTGCCAGAGCTGCCACATGCCCACCTACGAGGGCCGGGCCGCGCCGCAGGGACCGGTGCGCCTCACGCTGCACCGCCACACCTTCCCCGGCGGCGGCAACGTGGAGCTCGTGCGCTCCGCGGCCGAGATCGAGCTGGAGACCCACGCTCACTTCGCGGGCCAGGAGCTGAGCGTGCGGGTGGAGAACGTGGGGGCCGGCCACGCCTTCCCCACCGGCAACGCCACCGCGCCCGTGGTGTTCCTCGAGGTGGTGGCCTTCGACGACGCGGGGGCCGAGGTGTTCCGCGACCGTCGGGACTACCGCTTGATCTACGTGGACGCCGACGGTGACGTGACCTCGGATCCCTCGGTGGCGGTGCGCATGCTCAGCGACACCACGCTGCAGCCCCGCGAGCCCCGGCACGAGCGCTTCTTCCTGCCGCACCGCCTGGGGGCCACCCGCGCGGAGGCGCGCCTGGTGTACCAGCGCTGGAGCGACGACGTGGTGAACAATCACTTCGGGCTGGCCCGCGAGTTCATCGGACGCTACCTACAGCAGGGCTTCCGCGTGCACCGCCTGATCGCCAACCTCGACATGCTCGACCCCGATCGGATCTCGCGGGTGCGCAAGATGGACCCGGTGGTGGTCGACTCGGCCGAGACCCCGCTGCCCCCCCCACCCGAGGTCCCGGAGGGCTGGTAGCGCATGGTGTCCCCCGTCGAGATCCTGGTGATGGCGGTCGCGCTGGTCCTGGCCGCGCGGGTGGTGCTGCGCGGGGCCGAGGGGCGCCGCGTCCCCGTGCTGCTCGTCGCCATCTTCGGGGGCACGCTGGTGGGGGCGGTGGTCGAGCACGACTCGCTGCAGCTCCGCGAGCAGGCCCTCCAGGCCCGCATGGCCAAGATCCCCGTCCCTCGGCGCGAGGCCGACGGCTTCGTCGGCTCCGACACCTGCCGCTCGTGCCACCCGCGCGAGCACGCCACCTGGCACGACGCCTTCCACCGCACGATGACCCAGGTCGCCACCCCCGAGGCCGTGGTGGGGGACTTCGACGACGTGACCCTGGAGTCGCGCGGCTACACCTACCGCCTCAGCCGCGAGGACGACGTGTTCTACGTGGAGATGGTGGACGCCGAGTGGGAGCGGGCCCGCACGCAGCAGCGCCGCGACCTCGGGCCGATGGCCTCCCGCCCCCGTCGCCGCAACCGCGTGGTCATGACCACCGGCTCGCACTGGATGCAGACCTACTGGTACGCGAGCAAGGACGGCCGCGAGCTGCTCAACGTGCCGTTCGTCTACGTGATGGAGGACCAGCGCTGGATCCCCCGCGACGAGGTCTTCCTGCGCCCACCCGACGCGCGGTCGCTGCAGCAGCGCTGGAACGACAACTGCCTCAACTGCCACACGACCTACGGGCAGCCGCGGGCCAGCGCCAAGGGCTGGAGCACCGCGGTGGCCGAGCTGGGGATCGCGTGCGAGGCCTGCCACGGCCCCGCGCGCGACCACGTGGAGCGGCACCGCAGCCCGCTCGCCCGCTACGCGGCCCACCTGGGGCAGGACGGCCCGGATCCCACCATCGTCAACCCGGCCCGCCTCGAGCCCGCGCGTGCCGGTGAGGTCTGCGGGCAGTGCCACGCCAAGGCCTGGATCAACGACTTTCGCAAGTTCAACGCCAACGGGCTGCCCTATCGCCCAGGCGACGAGCTGGCGCGATCCAAGACCATGGTGCTGCCGCGCTCCAACCCCGAGCATCCGTGGCTGCTCAAGACCCTCGAGATGGATCCGACCTTCCTCGAGCGGTACTTCTGGTCCGACGGCATGATCCGGGTCTCGGGCCGCGAGCACAACGGCATGGTGGAGTCCGCGTGCTACGGCGGCGGCCAGATGTCGTGCCTGTCGTGCCACGCCCTGCACTCCGAGACCCCCGAGCTGCACCCGCACCCCGAGCGCAGCGGAGACGCGGGCTGTCTGCACTGCCACCAGGACTACGCGGCCGACGTGCCGGCCCACACCCACCACGCTGCGGGCTCGACCGGCAGCGAGTGCGTCAACTGCCACATGCCGTACACGAGCTACGGCTTGATGCGAGCGCTCCGCAGCCACCTCGTGGACAGCCCCACGGTGACGGCCAGCCTCGAGACCGGCCGGCCCAACGCCTGCAACGGCTGCCACCTCGATCGCACCCTGGGGTGGACGGCCGAGCACCTCGAGTCCTGGTGGGGCGTGTCGTCGCCCGAGCTGTCGGCCGACGACCAGCAGGTGGCAGCGAGCGTGCGCTGGCTGCTCGAGGGCGACGCCGGGCAGCGGGCGCTGATGGCCTGGGCCTACGGCTGGGCGCCCGCGGCCGCCACCTCGGGCACCGCGTGGATGGCCCCCCTGCTCGCGGTGCTGCTCGAGGACCCCTATGCGACGGTGCGCTTCATCGCCGCGCGATCGCTGCGGACCCTGCCCGGCTTCGAGAGCCTCGAGGTCGACACCCTCGCTCCCGAGGCGGAGCGTGCGGCCGCGGCCGAGCGCGTGCGGGCCCAGTGGACGGCCCCCGCCGCCAACCCCTCCGTGCTCGTCGGTCCCTCCGGCCTCGACGTGGCCGAGCTGACCCGCAGGCTGGAGGCCCGCAACGATCGTCCCTTGGAGCTCGAGGAATGAACGACGACGAAGACCACCGCAAGGACGAGGACACGGACGACGAGCCCGAGTCGGGGGAGCACGACGACGAGGACGAGGAGTACGAGGACGACGAAGAGTACGAGGACGACGACGATCCGCGGGAGTCGGCCGGACCCCCGCCCCGCTCGCGTGCCCCCTCGCCCGCCGAGGGCCCCGTGCCCTCGGAGCGCCAGGCCATCGCCGAGCGCCACTTTCGCTTCGGCTGGTGGGGCGTGGCCGTGTTCGCCGGGCTGGGGCTCGTGCTCGAGGGCCTGATGGGGCTGCGCTCCGATGCCTACGTCAACGTGGCCAACGAGACCCGCCGCCACATGCTCACCCTGGCCCACGCCCACGGCACCCTGCTGTCGCTGGTGAACCTGGCCTTCGCCGCCACCCTGGGCTCGTCGTTCGGGGAGCGGCTGTCGAGCATCAAGACCCCCTCGGCGTGCCTGCTCGCCGCGTCGATCCTGCTGCCCGCCGGCTTCTTCACCGGTGGCCTGGTGATCTACGACGGCGACCCCGGCCTGGGGATCGCGATGGTCCCGGTGGGCGCGGTGGTCCTGGTGGTGGGGGCGCTGCTGGTCGCCCGCCGCTGACGCGACCCGGCCCCGCGCGTCACGGGTGCAGGGTGATCGACCAGGTGATGTTGCTGCGGCCTTCCTCGCTGCGACCGAAGCTGCCGCCGCCCAGCACGTTGGCGATGCAGCGCCCCAGCGGGGTGCGGCTGTGCGGGGCCAGGGACTGCACCTCGGTGACCGAGCCCGAGGGCGAGACCGAGAAGGTCACCCGCACCACCGAGCCATCCACCGCGCCGTGATCGCGGCCGCAGCGGTTGAAGCCCGAGGCCAGGCGGCGGATGCCGGCACCCACCGCCGAGTCGCCCAGGGTCTGGGGCTTGGCGGTGCCGCCGGTGCGGGGCCGCTTGGTGCGGGGCGCGGGGTCGTCCGCCTTGTCCCAGGCCTCCACGGGCAGGGGGCGGAAGGGCTCCACTGGCTTGGGCGGAGGCGGGGGCTCGGGCGGCACGGCCTGGCGCTCCGGCTTCTTCACGAACACGAAGTAGACCAGCAGGGCTCCGAGCACCGCGACGATGGCGATGATGATCATCACCACCACGAAGGTGTTGCGCGAGCCTTTTCCGAGCCTACGACGAGGAAGTCGGAACAGGCGCATCGGCGGGCGAATCCGTCGCATCGGTGTCTCCCAGGGCGTCCTCGCCCCATTCCTCCACGGCGCGAGCGTCGGCCGGGCGGCGCATGCTTCGTAGGACGTCCGCGAGACCCTCGACGATCTGCGGGAGCTTCGTCCCCTTGCGCTGCGCCGGCTCGATGGTGTTGGCGTAGGCGATGGCGTCGCTCCACAGCGACACCAGGGTGCTCTTGCGATCGAGCGGCTGCAGCACCCGACCCGCCTCCCAGTAGCCCTCGAACGCCAGCCGGGGCTCGTCACCACGCTTGGCGGCGTCGATGCCGTCCCAGTACGAGCGCATCATCGAGTCCACCTGCCGCTGCTCGCGCCAGGTGTGGGCCTCGGCGTAGCGAGCCTGGGCCTCGAGACCAGGGGCTGGAATCTCGCTCGACATGCGCGCCGCACGGTCGAACGAGGCCTGGCTCTGCCGGGTCTCCCCCAGATCGAGCATGTAGCCGCCCAGCACCAACTCCATGCGTACCGCATCTTCGAGCCGGCCGTCGCGAACACACAGATCGCGCGCTCGCGCCTGCTGACGCACCGCCTCGGCCCCGTCGCCGCGACCCATCGCGAGCACAGCGCGTTTGACGCAGATCGCATCGGTCTCGATGGGCTCCGCGGGCTCGGCCAGGCCCGTCGGGCGCTGCGGTCCGTCGTCCTTGCGGGTGGGGTCGCGAGGTGGGCTGGTCAGCTCGCCGCCACGCTCGGTGGGGGGCGCCACGCCGGCGGGCCAGGTGCCCTCGGGGCCGCCTCGCTCCTCGTTGTCGATCTCCTTGGCGAGCGCATCGGCGGCCTCCTTGGGATCGACCACGCAGCGATGGACCAGGCAGCGCTCGGCGGGCAGCGACTGGGCCCAGGTCCACGCGGTGGCGCAGGTGGAGAGCTGCACCACGAAGCGCACGCCCTCGAGCACGGGATCGAGGATCATCTCGCCCAGGTGCCGCAGCCACTCCGCGTCGAGGCGCGAGGCCTGGCACACGAGCACCGCCACCAGCCCCGCCGCGGGCTCGCGCACCGTGCCCTCGGCGTGGCGCAGCCACGCGGCGAAGCGGCCGGCCCCCGATCCGGCGACGTCGGTCGCGAGCTCCTTCAAGGGCGCCCCCACCTCGCGCATGCGGGCGTGCTCGCGTCGCAGCGCCGCCTCGAGGGCGCCCCAGTCGGCGCTGGAGCCGGGGACCTGCAGGCACAGCCACGGGCTGTGGTTGCGGGCCGAGTGCTCGCCCGCCAGCATCACCCGCAGGGCCGCGCTGCGCAGGTGCTCGTCCACGGCGACCACCAGCGCTCGCAGCTCGGGCTGCGAGACGAAGGTCTGGACGGCGTCGGACAGCCGCTCGAGCGGTCGGGCGAGGTGCTCCGTCATGGGAGGCCGGTCGACCCGGGCTCGGGCCCGATGATGTCGAACGCTGCCGTGCGGAGCTCCGTCTTGCCGGCCTCCATGTCGAGCCGGATGCCGTTGAGGTAGATGCCGTCGGGGGCCAGCCGCAGCTTGTTCGGGCCGCAGCTCAGCTCGAGGCCCTGGGGCGCGTCCATCAGCAGCTTGCCGTTGGCCAGCTTCACCGAGCCGCCGAGCTGATCGCTGATGTCGGTGGCCGGGCCCTTGAGCTTGACGCCGGTGGTGTCGGCTCGCATCTCGCCCGCGCCGCCGTTGATGGTGGCGCTGACCGGGGCCTTGAGCACCGCGGTCGAGTCGATGTCGAGCGAGCCGCCCGCCGCCGCTCCGCTGCCGCCCATGCCCACGCTGGCCACCGCCAGCGACAACCGCGGCGCCGTGATGCCCACCTGCGTGGCGGCGGTGATGTTGAACGCCCCGCCGAGCACGGTGAAGTTGCGGCTGCCGCTGCGCACGGTCTCGGACGCCCCGCGGTCGATGGACTCGGAGAGCCCCGACTTGAAGGTGTTGCTCACCGAGCCGTCGACCGTGCTGGTGCTGCCGCCCTTGGCCGTCACGTTGGTGTTGCCCTTGACCGTGCGGGTGTAGTTGCCGCCCACGGTCTCGGTGCGGTTGCGACCCACGTCCTGCGTGTAGTCCCGCTCGATCTTCTCGGTGGCGTCACGGCCGATCGTGCGCTTCTCGTCGCGCTTGATCTCGATCTCCGCGTCGTTGCCGACCTTCTCCAGCCAGTTCCACGGCGCGTTCCAGAACACCAGCTCGTCGCCCGCGTCGAGCTTCATGTTGAGCTGGGTGAGCCGCGCCTTGTCGCCGATGCTCGCGTGGCTGAAGCCCAGCCACGTGCGCGAGTCGGGCAGGCGCAGCGCGTCGGGGCCCATGTCGGGCGGGCGGTACTCCGCGTCGTAGATGCTGCCGATGATCACCGGCTGCTCGTGGTGGCCGCCCACGAAGGTGACCAGCACGCGGTCGCCGGCCCGCGGGAACCACTGGAAGCCCGAGTGGGTGCCGCCCACCGGCTGCAGCACGCTCACGTAGGTCAGCTTGACCTCCTCGTCGCGCTCGTCCCAGGGGAACTTCAGGCGGCAGCGGCAGAACTCGTCGACGTCGACCGGATCGTTCTCGATCGCGATGACCTCGGCCCGGTAGATCCCGAAGTGGTGACCCTCGTCGACGTCCTTGGTCGGCTTGATCTCCACCGTCTGGCCGCTCTCGTCCACCGTGGGGGTGAACTTGGCCTGGTTCATGTAGTCCTGCGGCGGCTGGGCCATCTTGGTGCCCCGCGCGCTCACCTTCTTGACCACGCACTTGCGCACGTCGCCCGGGTTGATCTCGAGCTCGTACACCCGACCCGCGACGCAGCCGGTCATCGTGGTCTGGAAGTCGTAGTCGTTGATCTTCGCGCCGAGCACCTTCTTCTCGAGCTCGGCGCGCCGCTCCACGTGGCCCTCGGGGTCGAGCTCGTCGGGGCGCAGGCTGTCGTGCAGCACCTGCTCCTTGCCGCCGCCGCCTCCTCCCCCGCCGCCGCCACCTCCACCACCGCCGCCGCCCATGCCCAGCGCGCCCATGATGGCGCCGAGCAGGGCTCCGAAGTCGGCGAGGCCGGTGATCGGCAGCTGCGGCGACTCCACGAAGTAGTGGTTCTTGAACAGCTTGGCCTTGGGCGGGGTGGGCACGTTCTTGGTGCCCCGGGTGATCATCTCCTCGTCGTCGGTGGGATCCTTCTTGTTCCACTGCATGCTCAGCGGCTTGGATCCACGTCGCTTGGCGTCGGGGAACTGATCGTTCTGATCGACGAGCACCAGCACCTCGGTGCCGGACTCGTGGTCGAAGAACATGTTGATGCCCGTGCGCCGCATCAGCTTCTGGGCGAAGTCGAAGAGCGACTCGTCCGGGCGACGCACGGTGAAGTCCACCTCGGGGTACTCGCCGCTCAGGCGCCGCTCCACGCTGCGGCCGAAGGGCGACAGGCCCTCCTGCAGCATCTCGAACAGGATGTCGGCGTAGCTGCGCTTGTGCCAGGTGCCGCCGGTCTGCTCGTTCTTGAGGAGCTCCCACGCGGGGACGATGGTGACCAGGAACTCGTCGTTGAAGCGGCCGAGCTCGGGGTCGCCTTCCTGCGAGCGCTCCATGGAGTGCACGAGGCCCGCGATGCGAGTCTCGAGCAGCTCTCCGTCGGGGAACTGCCGCCGCATGAAGAACTCCACGTCGACACCGCGACGCGAGCCGCAGGCCGCTGCCATCTGCTCCTGCAGCGCGTCGGGGATCGTGCAGTGGACCTTGAGGTGGTAGCCCTCGTTGAGCTCGTCCTCGAGCTGGAAGTCGACGACGAGGAATTCCTTGTCGTCACCACCGATTCGCTGGAGGCGGTACTCGGTGCGATAGAACGGTTTGTCTGCCATGATGACCTCTCACCGCGGTGGCTAGACTAGCCCCACGGCCAAGCTGGGATCGAGGAGCATCAGCTCGTCGATCAGCTCGCGCTCGTCTTCGATCTTCGCGTTGCTCGATCGTGCGCACTGCAGGTAACCCCGGATACAGCGAGCGCCCACGGCGGGCTCCCACTGCGTGAGCGAGGTGGTTCGGAGCTGGCCCAGGAGGGCGCGAAACAGGGGGAGGGCCAGGGCGCCCGAGCGGTTGTCGAGCAGGCGCTCGGCCAGCAGCAGGTTGCGCTGGAAGCCGGCGCGGCCGGTCAGGCCCACGGCCGCGGCCGAGGCTCGTCGCATCGCCTCCGCCGCCTGGCCGTTCTTGAACAGGGTCTCGATCTCGTCGGGCAGGGTCTCGGGCGCCGCCACGGGGACGGGAGCCGCCGCCGTCGCGGGGGCAGCGGCCGCCGCCGCCGTGGGAGCGGCCGCGGGTGCTCCGGCGGGCGCTCCTGCGCCGCGGTGCTCGTTGATCCACTCCCGCGCCTCCTTCGAGGCCAGGGGGTTGCCGTTGCGATCGGTACCGCGCAGCAGGTTGGGAGCCCGCACCGACAGCGCCACCAGCTCGCTCGCGAGCGCGAGCGCGGCCTCCTCGCCCAAGAGCTCGGCCGCCGCCTTGCCGGCCCACACCGTGAGGTCGAGGCAGTAGGGATAGGAGGGGAACAGCTCCTCGGTGCGCTGGATGAGCTCGCCCCACTCCTTCTTCTTGAAGATCCCGTCGACCTCCATGCGGGGCTTCATGCCCAGGCTCTCGCAGTCGTACTTGCGACCCTGGAGGATCGAGGGCTCGGCCATCCACATCGCCTGTCGGCGCAGGCGCAGGCTGATCGCGGTGTCACCCGCCGCGGAGATGTCGTTGGCCTGCTCGAGCATCTGCTCCACCAGGCTCTCGAGCTCGGGCGGCACCGCGGCGGCGGGCGGCGGCGGCGGAGCGGCGGCCTTGGGAGTCGCGGCAGCCCCGGCGGCGGGCTTGGGCGCGGCAGCCGGAGCCGCCGGCTTGGCCGGCTTGGGCTTCTCCGTCTTGACCGACATCAGCGCGCCGCGGGCTCGCTGCACGCCCTCGAGCGAGGCCGCGCGACCGCCCATCGCCTTCTCGATCGCGTCGACGCTGGCGTGCAGCGCCTTGAGGTCCTCCTCGGGCGCCGACTTGGCGATCGAGGGCAGGTCTTCCTCGATCCGCGTGCCCATCCAGGCCAGCGCGGCGGCGCGGGCCTTGGGGCGGGTGGGGAAGATGTCGTCGCCGAAGCGCTCCGCGCCCGTGGCCAGGGTGCTCAGGCCCTCGCGCAGCCCCGCGATCTTGTCCAGGTGCATGCGGGCGACGGTCCAGTAGCACAGGCAGCGCAGGTCCTTGCCCAGCGAGCTCAGGATCTTGGCCGAGGCGTCGCGCACCATGGCCCAGTCGACGCGGCCGCCGTCGATCGCGGCGATCTTCTCGATCTCGGTGTAGAGCGCGTCGAAGTCGTCGCTGAGCTTGGGGTCCTTGCCCACCGGCGACGCGCCGGGGATCGGAGCGAGCAGGGGATCATCGCTCCCCGGGCTCGCGGCCGGCTCCTCGGCCTTGGCGTCCTTGTCGGGGGTGGGAAAGGGCGGCAGCCGCTTGGCCTCCTGGGCCACGCCGAGCACCTGCTCGATCGGCTGCAGCGCGGGCGGGCGCTCGGGGAAGCGCTGGGCCACCATCGCCCGGTAGCGCAGGTAGCTGTCGATCAGCGCCTGCCCCTGGTCGTCGGGCACCTTGGCCGCGAGCAGCTCCTCCAGCGTGCGCGGGAGCTGCTCCGACAGGAAGGTCAGCGCGCCCGCGCGCGCCTGCAGCTTCTCCACCGGGGGGTGAAGCTGCTCCCACGAGGCGTCGAGCAGCCCCACCAGCAGGTCGAGGCCGCGACGCAGACCGTCCACCTTCTTGCCATGGACCCACGCCATGACGAGGTAGGTGGCGATCCGCAGATCCTTGCCCGTGTTCTTGAGGTAGGTCTCCGCCTCACGGCCGACGAGCGACCAGTCCACCGGCTGCCCCGAGGCGCTGGTGAGCTTGGCGATCTCCGACTCGATGGCGGCGAAGCCATCGGTGAGCCGGGTCCCGGAGGACCCGGCTGCGGCAGCCAGCAGGGGGGCGACGTCCTCTCCGGGCGTCCAAGACGCGGTCTCCCCCTGCATGTTCGTTCCGTCCCTCTTCCTACTGCTTGTCCAGCTTGCCCACCAGCGAGAGCTGGAAGTCGGCTCCCATGTACTTGAAGTGCGGCATCACCTGGATCTCGCAGCGGTACCAGCCCGCCTGGCCGGGGACCTCCTCCACGAGGACCTCGGTGGCGCGGAACGGGCGCTTCGACTTGGTGATCTTGTCGACCTTGGGGCCGCTCGAGGTGTACTGCAGGAGCCACTTCTTGAGCTCGGCCCGCAGCTCCTCCGCCGTCTTCCAGGAGCCCAGGTTCTCGCGCTGGATCACCTTGATGTAGTGCGCGAGCCTGGTGATGATGAACATGTACGGGAGCTGCGTGCCGAGCCGGAAGTTGAGCTCGTCGCGCTTGCCCTCGGGGGTGTCACCGTAGGTGCGAGGCCGCTGGGCCGAGTTGGCCGAGAAGAACGCCGCGTTGTTGGAGTTCTTGCGGTAGGTGAGGCCGATGAAGCCCTCCTCGGAGAGCTCGTACTCGCGGCGCTCGGTCAGCTGGATCTCGATCGGCAGCTTGGTCTGCAGCGTGCCCATCGCCTCGTACTGGTGGATGGGCAGGTCCTCGACCGCGCCGCCGGACTGCGGACCGATGATGTTGGGGCACCAGCGGTAGGCGGCGAAGGACTCGGCGGCCCGGGCGGCCAGGGCGTACGACGCCGGGCCCCACAGGTAGTTCTCGTGCTGGTCGATCACGTCCTCGGTGAAGTCGAAGTCGCGAACCGGCTTGTGGTCCTGGTCGTAGGGCACCCGCAGCAGGAAGCGGGGCATGCACAGGCCCACGTAGCGCGAGTCCTCGCTGTCGCGGAAGGCTCGCCAGCGCAGGTACTGCGGTGACTCGAACAGCGACTTGAGGTCGCGCAGGCGGGGCAGCTCGTGGAACGAGGTCTCGCCGAAGAACTGCGGCGAGGCGTTGGCCAGCAGCGGGGCGTGGGCCATGGCCGCGATCGAGGCCAGCTGCTGCAGCAGGCGGATGTCCTCGTGCCCCGAGCCGAAGTCCCAGCCGGTGACCAGCGCCCCGTAGGGATGGCCGCCGAAGGTGCCGTACTCGGCCGAGTACACCCGGCGGTACAGGCCCGACTTGGTGATGTCGGAGGAGTCCTCGAAGTCGTCGATGAGG
The DNA here is from genome assembly GCA_020633315.1 of Myxococcales bacterium. Lineage (GTDB taxonomy): Bacteria > Myxococcota_A > Polyangia > Nannocystales > Nannocystaceae > Paraliomyxa. The sequence continues at coordinate 74,223 of JACKDV010000018.1, read as the reverse complement.
TCCTGCTTGTTGACGTCGAGCAGCTCCACCCGGACGTTCTCGCGGTGGTCGCTGTGGTCCACCAGGTAGCGGATGCTCCGCCAGGTGGACTCCATCTTCTGGAAGGTGGGGTGGTGGAGGACCTCGTTGGTCTGATCGGCCAGCTTCTGGTCGATCTGGGCGATCATCTGGTCGACGATGAGCCGGTCGATCTTCCCGTACTGGTCGCGCCGCTGGAGCAGCTCGCCCATGAACGCCTCGATGCCCCGCTTGGCGATGCGGTAGGCATCATCGTCGATGTCCTTGACCTGGGCCTCGCTGAGGAGCTCCTCCATCAGCGACATCGGGGCATCTTGCTGCTCGGTGGCTTGCTGGGTGCTTGCCTGCTGCTCGGCCATGCTACTCGTCCTCCTTCGCGGGAGCCTCGCCCGACCCGGCTCCGTCGTCCAGCCCAAGCTCCTTGAGCATCTGCTCCCGGGCCTTGTCGTCCGAGAGGATGGACTGGATGCGCTTGCGGAAGTTGCCCTTGTTGCCGAGCGGCGAGCGCAGCGCGGCCAGCGCATCGCGCAGCTCGAGCAGCGCCTGCAGCTCGGGCACCTGGTTGGCGATCCCGTCGGGGGTGAAGTCCTTGAGCGTCTTGAACTTGAGGTGCATGGGCAGCAAGCCGTCGTCCTCGTTGCCCAGGCGGTCCTTGACGTTGATGTCCATGCCGAGGTCGAACGAGCTCATGACCTCGTTGAAGGTGTCGCGGTCGATCTTGACCGGCTCACGCTCCTCGATCTCGGTGTCCTTGGGCTTGAGCGTGAGGTCCTCCATTATGAGCATCTTGAAGGGTAGCTCGACGTCCTCCTGTCCCTCGACCTTGGACCGATAGACGATGTTGATGCGCTCCTTCGGCGCTACGGAACCCTGCTTTGCCATTTCCCTTGCCTTTGCCTTTGCTTGCCCTCGGGCGGAGCCGGTTGCTGGGAGCGAGGTTTGCACGCAACCGCCATGGAGTCGAGGAAGTCCTTGGCCGACACCCCACCGGGCGCGTCCACGAGCTCTCGGCAGGCGGCGGGCAGCTGCTCCCTCGAGCGCTCGGCCACTTCCGGTCGGTCGGTCCACATCGGCCACAGCCGGTCGGCCTCGTTCTCGCTCACCATCAGCGACAACAGGCGGGCATCCGGGGGGCCGAGGACGAACAAGGCCCGGCGGCTGCGGACTTCCCACAGCACGGCCACGGGCTGCCGTCCGCCGCTCATCGCATCCACGCTCGCGAGCAGGAACATCAGCTCCACGTCGGTGCCGGCCCGCCCCTCGAGGATGAGGGGGGCCCCGGAACGTCGCTCCGAGGCCAGCTCGCAGGCGCGCAGGATGACCTCGCTGCCGTAGTGGGGGGACGGGCCCGCGCCGAAGGCTCGCTGGAGCATCATCTCGGCCGTCACGATTCGAAGGCGGTTGAGCTGGGCGTGGCTGCGGATCGCAACATCCTTGTCACTGGGCAGCGCCATGCCCTCGACCAGGCTGCGCACCTCCTCGGGGGCTCGGACTCGCGCCTTGCGGGCCACGCTGGCCAGGCGGGCGAGGTCGGGTCCCAAGGCTGGCGGCATACCCGCGAGGCTCACCCCTTCGTCGGCGATCTCGTAGAACAGGCTGAGAGGAAAGCTCCTCCCCACGCTGTCGACACTGCCCACGAGAATACCCACGAGCAGAGAGCGCGTGTCTTCATGGCGAATCATGAAACCGAGCGGCTGCAGCTCCTGACCCCGCTCGACGATGGTGTCGTTGGAGTCCTGCAACCACCGCTCGAACTGTCGGTAGCCCGGCGTACCGGTTCCCAGGGACACGAAGTCCCCGAAGGTCGGCACCTTGCCGAACATCCCGACCGACGCCATCTCACTTGCTCCTGCCGCACCCGCTGCCCTCGACCATGATCGAGGTCGGGACGCGCAAGCGCTTGGTGCGGAACACCTCCAGGAACTCCCGCGATCCGTTGGGCCCGAAGAAGGGCGAGTCGCTGCTGCGGGGGCGGAAGCGGACCTGGATGAGGCCGGCTCCCTCGTCGCGGAAGTCCCACTGCACCGCGAAGGTGCGGCGATCGGGCGAGACTCGCACCGAGCCCTCCTCGATCAGGCGGAACAGTCCCCACTCGCCCTCGCGCTCGAGGTCCGCGTCCACGCCGAAGCCGGTGGCCTCGATCTTGGCGCCCTGGTTGCCCTTGCCGGGCCAGGTCATCGAGCTCCACTCCTCGGGACCGTTGCGGTGCCGCACCTCCTCGCCGTCGATGGTGAGCACCACCTCGCGGACGCTGGGCGCTCCCTCGATGAGCACGTCGAAGTCGACCCGCACCTCCATGTCGGCCGCGAACGCCGAGGTGGTGACCTCCTGCGCCGCGTTGAGGTAGCGCGCCACGTTGGGCTTGAAGCGGCCTAGGGTGCGCGAGCCCGACTTGGCCAGCTCGTACTCGGAGCCGCGCAGGGGCACCGCGTTCTTGAGCACCGCGTCGTAGAACTGCCACACCCGCCCGTTCTCCGGGTGGAAGAACGAGGCGAAGTCGGCCAGCGGCACGTCGGCTCCGCTGCGCTTGAAGGGGTAGCGCGTGCTCAGCTTGGTCTCGAACTCCGAGTGCACCTCGCTGCACCACTTGGAGGCGACGTCGTCGGCCACGCCCTTCTCGGTCAGGTTCCACACCAGGTCGACCGGAGGCAGCAGGATCCGCTCGAGGGTGGGCTTCCAGCCGGAGGCCTCGGTGGCGTCGAGCAGGTCGCGGACCTCGGTCTGCGCCGCCTTGGCGTCGGCGACCAGCGCCTCCTTCTCGGCGGGGTCGTCCATGCGCTGCTGCAGCGCGGTGCGGAGCACCGAGAGCTGGGCCTGGTAGTCGTCGATGGGCACCGACTCGGGCGGCGGCGGTGGGGCGCCCTCCACCGTGGGCGCGGGCAGGGCCTTGCGGGCGCCGAACTCGGCCAGGCCCAGGAAGGCGTAGGTCACGTCCACGTCGGTGAGCACCAGGCTCTCACCCGCCGCGCCCGCTCCCGCCATCGCCTGATCGATGGCCCGATCCGCGGCCATCCGGGTCAGGCGCGGGTTGGCGATCCGGTTGATCCGCAGCTTCTGCCGGGTGCGCCGCTCGGCGATGCGGGCGGCCTCGGTGAGCATGCGGTCGTCCTGCGGCCCCCCGAGCTCGGAATCGAGGGCGTCGAGGTCCACCAGCTGCGTGTGATACGAGATGTGCGAGAACAGATCCTTGTAGTGCTCGGCGCGGGTGAGCTGCGACAGCAGGTTGAGCGCGCCGATGTAGTCCTCGGGAGTCTCGGTGTAGATCTCCTGGATGAAGGTGCTCCACTCGACGATGTACTGCCGGTAGTACTCGGTCTGGATCGCGTCGAGCTCCTCCACGCGCAGGGTCTCGGCCTGCTCGTCGTACTGCCCCAGCACCCACTGCGCCTTGAGGAACTCGTCGAGCCCCTCCTCGAGCTTGGGCTTGATCGTGCCCTCGTAGCCCTGGCGGGTGAAGGCGGGGCGGATGCGCTTGTCGCCGTTCTTGATCGAGGGCACCCCCACCATGTCGCGCAGGGTGAGCGAGCGGCCCTGCACCGAGTCCACCAGGGCCCGGGTCACGCTCTTGGTGCGGTCGGAGCGGTTGAGGATCCGCTGCACCCGCTCGCTGAGGGTGGCGTCGCGCTCGTAGGCCAGCGCGGGCTGGTCGGCGAGGATGTCGACGTAGGTCGTCGCGATCTCACCCATGGCGGTCATCGTGGCGGGGTCGCCCGAGTCGCGCAGGGGCTTGGTCCAGCGATCGGCGAGGTAGCCCACCACCCAGCTGCGCTCCTCCGCGGTCAGCCCTGGCTCGCCCTCCACCGAGGGGCCGGTGACCAGCAGGTACAGGCGCAGGCGATCGAAGTAGTCGTCGTACTCCTCGTCGGGGGGCGCCTCGCCCGACACGCCGTAGAGCGTGGCGAACTTCTCCATCGCGGCCAGGTCGCGCTCGACCAGCGGCATGAGCAGCTCGTTGCGCACGGTGGCCGCGTACACGTCGCGCAGGTGCGGGTAGATGGTGTCGCCCTGGTACATGCCCATCGTCATGCTCCAGGGCTCGCCGTCGTCGCGGTACTGCGCGAGGGTGTCGAGCAGCAGGCGCAGGGTGTTCAGGCGCTCGAGGCGGATCGCCTCGACGGTGTCCTCCTCCACGTGCTGCTGCACGTAGTCCACCCCGAGCTCGGCCTCGGCGATGAGATCGCGGTTCTCCTTGAAGGAGACCAGGGGCAGCCAGATGAGCGCGACCGTCAGCAGCAGCCCCACCGCCCCGATCGCGTTGACCCAGCGCTTCTGCTTGCGGGTGCGCTCGGCGCTGCGCCCCGCCAGGTTGTGGTCGGGGAAGATCACGCGGTGGAAGAGGTCGCCGAGGAAGTAGCTCTTGGCCTCGGTCGCGGGGACGGGCGCGTTGCTCTCGGTGGACGGGCGGAAGCCGAAGGCCGAGGCCACCGTGCTCATGATCGCGTCGCGCGGCGTGCCCTCCTGGGTGCCGCTGGACCAGTACACGCCGCGGATGATCGGCGTCTCGTGGAACGCGTCCTCGATGGTGAGCTCGTGGACGAAGCGGCTCAGCGAGTCGCGCACGGCGGCGAAGTGCTGGGGGAAGGCGTAGATCTTCTCGCGCTTCTCCATGCGGGGCTCCTCCACGAGCCGCCGCAGCGTGCGTTGCTCGAGGATCGAGACCAGCTCGTCGAAGTGCCGCGTGGTCTGCCCCGAGAGGTTGGTCTGCGACTTGGCCGGCAGGGTGAAGCCCCAGATCTGCCCGCGGTCCTCGTCGGTGAGGTCGCCGAACATCTCGAGGAAGCCGGGCAGCAGGTCGCACTTGGTCACCACCACGTAGACCGGCGCGGCCACACCGAGGCGGTCCTGCAGCTCGTCCACGCGGCCACGCACCTCGCGGGCGAGGGCCGAGGCGTCCTGCGGGCTGCCTGCGGCCAGCTCGGTGGCGCTGACGGTGGCGAGGATGCCGTTGATCGGGCGGCGGGCGCGGAAGCGCTTGAGCAGGTCGAGGAACGCGAGCCACTCGTCGCGGTCGGCGTCCTCGGAGGTGTAGCGACCGGCGGTGTCGAGGATGACGGCCTCGCGGGTCATCCACCACTCGCAGTTGCGGGTGCCGCCCACGCCCCGCACGCTCACGTCGCCCCGCGAGGAGCGGAAGGGGAAGCTCAGCCCCGAGCGGCGCAGCGCGGTGCTCTTGCCCGCGCCCGGCCGGCCGATGATCACGTACCAGGGCAGCTCGTAGAGGGCGACCGCCGCCCCGCGCGAGCCGATGCGCGAGGACTTGAGGGAGCTGATCGCCTGATCGAACTCGCCCTGCAGGGCGACGATGTCGGCCTGGCGATCGGGGCGCACCGATCGAGCCTCGCGCTCGGCCTGGGCCTTGAGCGCCTTCTCGATCTCTCGCGAGGCGCGGCGGGCCCGGATCTCCTTGATGATCACGTAGGTGGTCAGGCCGACCACGATCACCGAGGTGACCACGATCGGGATCCACACCGGCCACTCGAGCACCCACCAGGCGGACCAGATGAGCGCGATGACGAAGACGGAGAGGATGTACTTGAGCATCAGCTACGCTCCCCTCCGCCCATCATGGTGTCGAGCAGCTGCTGGCTGTGCTCCACCAGGTCCATGCTCATGGACTCGAGCGAGAAGCGCAGGACCAGCCAGAAGCACGCGGCGAACAGCAGCGAGAACAGGGCGGCCCACAGCAGCACGAAGTCCATGTTCCAGCCGCCGGTCGACTCGGAGGGGCGCTCGTGGTGCCGCGACAGCGGGGCGGCGGCGAGCAGCGGGCCCAGGGCGTCGCGCACCCGCCGGCGCACCAGGTCGAGCTCCCGCTCGCCGCCTCGCACCGCGTAGCGACCCTCGAAGCCGAGCTGCAGGCAGGTGTGGTAGGCGACCAGCGCCTCCACCCGCGAGGGCTCGGCCAGGATCCGATCGAGGCGCGAGAAGAAGCCCTCGCCCGCGATGTTCTCGGCGAAGTAGTGCAGCTGCAGGGGCTGGCTGTGCCAGTACTCGGCGAGGGTGGAGGGCTCGCGCTGGGCGATCTCGTCGGCGAGGGCCACGACGGCGTAGGTGATGTCGGCGACGTCGCTCTCGGCCATGCCCGAGTCGCGCCCGCGCTGGATCATCTCGTCCACCCGCTCCTTCACCCGCGAGTAGACCACCTCGGCCGCGACCCCCTTGGGGGCGTTGCCGAGCTGGATCACCGCATTGAAGGCGTCCTTGGTGACCTCGCTGAGCCGGTTCATTTCACCGCCTTCTTCGCTTCATCGGGCACGGCCATCAGCTCGATGGTGGCCCGGCTTGGATCGAAGGGAGGGGGGAGATAGATCGCGATCGTCTTCTCGTCGACGATCTGCTTCCAGAAGTCGTGCCTGGTGTCGACGAGGAAGTATACCGATCGCGAGCGCACCGGCACCTGCGCCGGCGGGCGGTGGGCGGCCTTGAGCGGCGCGCCAGGGATCGCGGAGCGCACGATCTTCGGGATCTGCTTCCACGAGGCCACCTTGGAGAGCTGCGGGATCCGGTTGGCCACGTCCTGCTCGGCGGCGTCGGTCTCGACCGCGAGCACGAAGGTCTCGCAATCGAGCAGGCGCGGGTCCTTGAGCACGCCGATCCACATGCCGTCGGAGCGCGACTCCAGCGGCACCACGATCACGTGCTCGCGCAGCGCGAGATCGAGCAGCCGGCGGATCTTCTTGCACATCTCGTCGAAGGTCTTGCGCAGGTCGAGGTAGTCGAACAGCGGAAGCTCCTCCGGCGCGATCTCCGAGGAGAAGGTCGACAGCGAGCCCGCGAAGCCGGCCAGCTCGCGATACAGCGAGTAGGGCGTGGTCTCGGGGGACTCGGAGATGTTGCGCAGGACCGGGATGTAGCCGTTGATCGCGCTGATCTGGAGGTAGCGGGTGACGTCCTGCGCGGTGAACTCCACCCGCGCCAGGTCCACCTGCCGCAGCGCGCGGACCAGCGCGCGGCGCTTGGTGACGCTCAGGCTCAGCACGTCCCGCAGCCAACGCACCAGCGCCGGCGCGGCGCGAAGCTGCAGCGCCGGCGCCACGTAGTCCTCCACCAGCTCGAAGGCCCCGCCCTCGCCGCGCCGGATCTCGGCGAGCTTGACGTGGTCGTAGCCCTCGCGCTCCTCCTTGCCGAACAGGATGAACGGCCGCGGCCGGGCGAAGGTGACCTGCGCCTCGCTCTCGGCGCTGACGAGATCCACGACGTCGCGGGTGAAGCAGCCGTAGCGCGTCACCCGAGCCGGGTTGCCCTCGTCCTCGGGCAGGATGTAGTTCTCGTTGCCCTCGTTCCCGGCCGAGACGGCGAGGAAGACCTCGACCACGGCCGCGGTGGCCGGGAAGTTGTCGGCGATGCTACGGGGAGCGGGGATGGTGGGGTCCCCCTCCGGGAGATCGACGATGGTGCCACCGGGCAGGATGGCCTTGACCTCGTCGAGCTGGAACTGTCCGGTCTTGACCGCGGCCTCGTTGATCCCGAGGCGGGCGAAGCCCCATCCCAAGGGGTTGGGCCACAACGAGCGGGCCCCGATGGCTTGCTCGAGGAAGAGATCGTGCTGCTGGAGGTGCTGCGGGCATACCAACATGCCCTCGCCCCAAACTACTCGATCTGCAACCGGCTTCACCATGTAGCGTGTTCTGCCTCCATCATCGGGGGACGGTGTCGGGCCGCGAGGACGTGGGCCGGCACGCGAAGCGACTGCGCGCGGTGCTGGGCGCTACCATGCTGCATGCTGCGACGGAGGTGGGTCTGCAGCTTCTTGCGAGCGTGGAACAGTCGGCTCATCACGGTACCGGGGGGGCAGTCGACCTGCTCGGCCATCTCGGCGTAGGTCATGCCTTCGGTCTCGCGCATGAGGAAGAGCTGGAGGTGGGCGGGGCTGAGGGTGTCGAGGCTCTCTTGCAGCAGGCCGCGGAGCTCTCGGTTCTCACAAGCATACGCGGGCTCGAACTCGGGGTTGGCGGGAGCGGGCACGTCCGAGATCGTCTCGCCTCCCACCTGCATGGTGGTGCGACGCTTGCGGAGCTCGTCGAGGCACAAGTTGGTCACGATCCGACGGATCCAACCCGCCGGGTCCTTCTTGTCCTCGAGCTTGGGGAGGTGACGGAGCACGCGAAGGAATGCCTCCTGCACCATATCGCGAGCGGCCTCCTCGTCCCGAAGGATCTTGAGGGCGCGCAGGAAGACCATGTGGTGGAGCTTCCGGTAGATGGGGTCGAGCTGAGGGGTATCCATCGCCATTTTCCGCCTGTTTTCCGCTGCCTGGCGCCCGTCCCGTCCCGGGCGCAGCCCCTGTCCTCCAGGGTGGTACAGGAGACGACAGCTCGATCGGGATGTCGCAGGCGGGGGCTCGATCCAAGTGATTATTTTCTATGGGGTTTGCGCTCCTGCCGGCGGGGCTGGCAAACCCCACCAAAACACCGCAGGCCGGATTACACGATCGACGGGACTACTGAACGGTCGGCCGGGCTCCGACCCCGGCGAAATCGAACGAGCCCGTTCGTTGCTGACCAAGCCGTAGGCTGGCTCGCATCGGCGGCGGCGGCCGGGAAAATGTTCGAACGAAAGGTGGGCTAGACTCGTGGTTGACGTCGATGGGGATCGAATCGCCAGGGCTGGCGATGCCGTGTGCCGCGGCATCAATCGGGGATCTCGTGTGCGGGCTGGCCAACGTGCTGCCGCCCGCCACCTTCGTGGGGCAGGTGGGCAGCCCCGCGGACCAGGCCGCCCAGGGAATGGTGGGCGGAGTCCTGCGGGAAGCGGGAGTGCCGGCCCCCGGCACGCCCAAGGTGACGATCAACGGTCGCAAGATCGGCACCACCGCCGAGATGGTCACCGCGCTGCCCGCCTCGCCCACGCCGGGGATCGCTCGCATGTACCTCGGGAGCGGAATCGCCCGCGTGGCCGGCCAGGCGCTCACCTTGCAGTGGGGCCAAGCGCACGTCACGCCGCTGAGCGTGATGGCGAACATGGGCGGCACGCAATCGTTCGTGCGCCTCGACGGGCTGTCGCTGAGCGAGCCGCCGGCGGGCCTGGGCGTGGTGATGAGCAACGGCCCGTCCATGCTCGACGAGATCCGGCGCAGCATCCCCACGCGCACGGACTTCGGCGAGCCCTCGTCGCTGGCCGAGATCCTCGCGAGCTGCTCCGCGGGACGTCAGCTCGATCTGGCGCCGGCCGAGTACGAGGTGCTGGTGGGCGACCCGGTCAACGTGGTCACCGGCGCGGTGATCACCCAGACCGTGGACTACGAGCAGGTCTCGCCGCCGCTGCGGCTGCGTCGGCGCTACGACTCGCGTCGTAGCGATCGCCGATCGTCGCTGGGCTGGGGCTGGTCCCACGACCTCGAGCAGAGCATCCGCCTCGAGCCGCGCCGCGTGGTGCTGCGCGACGGCGACGGCCGCGAGCGCGAGTTCTCCACCAACCACCTGCCCGGTCGCGTGACCCGACCCGGTGACACGCTCCAGGACTCGAGCGGACGCTATCGCCTGCGCTGCATCGCCCGGCTGCAGTGGGAGCTCTCCGACGGCCGCAGCGTGCGTCACTTCGCCGAGGTGGAGGGCGAGCCCGCGGAGGAGCGCGAGCAAGGCACGGCGCGGCTGGTGCGAGTGGCCCATCCCGACGCGCCGCTCATCGAGCTCGAGTACGCGGCGGGCCGGCTGGTGGAGGTCTACGTGGGCGGTCGCCGAGCGCTGCGCTTCGAGTACGGCGCGGCCGGGCTGCTGCGGCGCTTCTTCGCCGCGGCGGGCGAGGGCGAGATCATGCAGGCCGAGCTCGAGCACTCGGCCGACGGCGATCTGCTGCGGGTCAAGGACGCCTACGGCCACGCCCGCGAGTACGAGTACCTCGACCACCTGCTGGTCCGCGAGACCAACCGCGACGGCGGGAGCTTCTGGTACGGCTACGACGGCGCGGGGCCGCGGGCTCGCTGCGTGCGCTCGTGGGGCGACGGCGGCTACCTCACCCGCACCCTCGAGCACGATCCGGCGGCGGGCACCACCACGGTGCACGACAGCTACGGCCAGCCCACGGTCTATCGCTACGACGCGGCGGGCTGCGTGACCGGCATCGACGGCCCGCGCGAGCGTCGGAGCATGAAGTACGACGACAAGCTGCGCCTCATCGAGATCCGCTGGGGCGACGGCACCCGCGAGAGCGCCTCCTACGATCGCGACGGCAACCTGGTGGAGCGGGTCGATCGCGACGGCAGCCGCTGGTCGATGGAGTACGGCCCCGACGGGAGGATGATCGCGGGCACCGATCCGCAGGGCGGTCGTTGGTCGTACGCCCACGACGAGCGCGGCCGCCTGCGGCGGGTGGAGGATCCCACGGGGCACGCCACGCGCTTCGACTTCGACGAGCGAGGGGGGCTGTGTCGCATCACCGAGCCCACCGGCAACCAGATGTTCCTGCGCATCGACGACGAGGGGCGGATCACCGAGATGCCCCAGCCCGGCAAGAAGGGGCGGGTGGCCTACAAGTACGACGAGCGCGGGCTGCTGCGAGCGGCGCGGGATTCCGAGGACCGTCGCTCGAGCTGGGTGCACGACGCCAACGGCAAGCTCGTGCGGCGCGACGGCCTGCGCACCCGCACCGCGTGGGAGCGCAGCCCCGAGGGCTTCATCCTCGCCGAGCAGCAGGGCACGCGCCTGGCCCGGGTGCAGCGCGACGCGTTCGGCCTGGTGCGTGGCATCGATTTCCCGGAGCGCTCGGTCGCCTATGCGCTCGACACCGAGGGACGACTGCTCAAGGCGAGCGGGAGCGATGCCTCGGAGCCGCTGCTGGCGATCGAGCGATCGGAGCAGGGCTTGGTCGAGGCCTACGAGATGCCGTCGCTCGGTCGCTGCGAGCTCGAGCACGACCTGCGCTCGAGTCGGATCACCGGGATGTCCCTGCCCGAGGGGCACCTGCGGATCGAGCAGGACGACGCGGGGCGGCTCACCTCGCTGACCCGTCCCGACGGCAGCACCTGGCGCTACGAGTATCGCAAGGACGGCCTGCTGACCGCGGCCAGCAACGAGCGCGTCTCGTGCTCGTGGACCCGCGATCCTCGGGGAGCCATCGTGGCGCAGCGCTGGGGCTCGGTGGAGATCGGCGATCTCAACCCCGATCACCTCGGGCGTCGCGTCGGCCTGCGCATCGGCAAGGACGTGCGGGTCTCGTACCTGCGCAGCTCGGCGGGCGAGGTGGAGGACGTGGCGATCGTGGCCGGCTCGGAGGTCGAGGCGGGCACGGAGCTGCAAGGGCGTAGCGGGGCGTCGGTCCCCGCGCCGGCAGGCCCGGAGGCCGGTGCCGACGATCTCGCCGCGGTCGATCCTCTATGGCGCCCGATCTCCGCCAAGGCGGCCGAGGCCGTGGTGTGGGACGAGGACCGCTGCGTGCTGCAGGAGGGACGAGCTCGAATCCACCATCCAGACGAGGGCCGGCTGATGTTCGTGGTCGATGGCGAGGGCAAGGTGGATGCGGTGCCGGAGGCCGACGGCCAGCCCGCGCCGAGCGAGCCCGCACCCCTCGATCGGGCGTACGAGGCCGCTTTCCCGCATCTGGCGTGCCAGGAGGAGGTGGCGGAGGATGCGCTGCCGACCCCGACGCAGCTGTTGCGCCAGCTCCTGGGTTACCGGGTGTGGAGCCCGCGTCCGCGCCCGCTACCCGGCCAGGCGCCGTGGAATCCCGAGTCCTGGCAATCGCGGGTAGAATCTCCGGAGCCAGACGAAGGCCGCCTCGAATCGACGAGGGTCCTGCATGCGATGGGGGCGCCGCACCCCCGGCCGCCGTTGCTCATCTGAACGGAAAGCCCAGCCTCATGACCCAGCTCTCCCCGACTCGGTCGCAGCACTCGAACCTCCCGTCCACCACTTCGCGCGCTGCGGCGCGGGGGCGCGTAGTGGCCGCGGTGGTCGTGGCTACGATGGCGATGGGAGCTCCGGTTCCGGTGATGGCGGCGGGCCCGGCCGAGATCGATCGCAACTTCCAAGATGGATCGCGCAGCTCGGCCCGGGCCCTCACCGAGCAGGGCCAAGCCAGCTTCGACGCGGGGGACTACGAGGGCGCGGCCTCGTCGTGGTCGAAGATCCTCGACACCCTCCCCGAGAACGACCTCAACCGCGAGGAGCGGGAGAACGCGCTGCTGATCTCGCTCGAGGCGTACAAGCACGCGTACCGGCGAAAGACTGCCGAGCGCGGGGGCACCAGCGAGGCCGAGGTGGCGCTGCTGCGCAAGGGCCTGGCGCTGTGCGACGCCTACACCAAGGAGTTCGTGCGGGTGCACGGCGGCTCGGTGAGCCCGGCCGTGGTCGAGTCGCGGGTGGAGGTGGAGAACATGCTGGCCGACAGCGGCCGCACCATCGAGACCACGCCCACGCCGATCCTGCCGCCCACCACCACCGATCCCGATCCCTTCACCCGCACCGGGATCCAGCGCGGTCCCTCGGGCAACGGGCTCATCGCGGCCGGCTCGGCCACCATCGTGGTGGGGCTGGCCATGATCCCGCTGGTGGTCGTGGGGGCGCAACGATCCAAGGACGCCGACGAGGATCTCAAGCAGGCCATGGACGAGGGCAACATGGAGGCGATCAACCAGGCGGAGGATCGCAAGTCCTCGGCCACCGCGATGATCATCTCCGGCTCGATCCTCCTGGGGGTGCTGACCGTGGGCGGCTCCACCATGCTGGGCATCGGGATCCGTCGCCGCATCCGCTACACCGCCTTCTCGCCCGCGATCGGACCCCGCTTCGTCGGGCTCTCTTTGCAGGGCCGCTTCTGAGCCGTGTCGATGGACGCACCCCCTCGCTCTCGCGACGACACCGATCCGCCCGTCCTGCCCACCGAGGACCTGTCGGGGATCTTCGCCGCGCCCGGCTTCGGTGACAGCCTCGTCGGCAACATCGTCGCCGGCCGCTACACGGTCACCCAGCTCATCGGCAGCGGCGGCATGGGAGCGGTGTACCGGGCCTACGACGCGGCCGAGCAGCGCGACGTGGCGCTCAAGGTGCTCAAGGAGAACCGCGACGGCCCCGGCCACAACGTCGAGCGCTTCATGCAAGAGGCGCGGGTGCTCTCGATGCTCTCGCACCCCAACGTGGTGCGCCTCCACGACTACGGCCAGGACGAGAACGGGGTGCTCTACCTCGCCATGGAGATCCTCCAGGGCAAGGATCTCGCCGACTACCTCGGCGAGCACCGGCGCCTGCCGTGGGTGGAGGTCAGCGCGATCGCCATGCAGCTGGTGCAGGGGCTCGCCGCCGCGCACCAGCGCGGCATCGTGCACCGCGACCTCAAGCCCGAGAACGTGTTCCTCTCGCCGGGGCGCTCCGGCGGCCCGCACCAGGTCAAGCTGCTCGACTTCGGGATCGCCAAGGTCCTCGACGTGCACCAGGCCCGGCTGACGACCGAGGGCTCCGTGTTCGGGACCGCGCGCTACATGTCGCCCGAGCACGCCAGCGGCGGCCAGGTGGACGCGCGCTCCGATGTCTACGGGGTCGGGATCCTTCTATACGAGATGCTGGCCGGTCGCCCGCCCTTCACGGGGGACGACTTCATGCGGACGGCCCACCAGCACGTGAGCGAGCCGCCGCCGCCGCTGGCCCTGGTCGCGCCCGAGGAGATCTTCCCGCCTCACGTGGAGGCCCTGGTGATGCGGGCGCTGGCCAAGGACAAGAACGAGCGCTACGGATCGATGGCCGACTTCGAGGCCGCGATCCAGGCCACGATGTTCGACGCGGACTCCACGATGGCCCTGGTCCTGCCCAAGGGGCCCAGCCTCCCCCCGCCCATGGACGACGGCTACGAGCAGACGGTGATCAAGAGCATGCCGCTGCCGTCGATCCCTCCTCGCCGCGCGCCGCCGCCCGAGGAGCACACGGTGATCAAGCCGGCCCCGCGCGGCGTGGGTGGTGGCTCGCTGCCGGCGCCGCCTCGGATCCCGCCGCCCGACTTCGAGCAGACGGTGATCCGCAGCGCGCCGCGGGTGGCGGTGCGGCCCCCCGAGGATCGCACGGTGGCCATCCGCCGCCCCGATCCCAAGCCGGTGGGAGGCACGGTGGTCGTGCAGGCGCCGCTGCCCCCCGGGCTGCCCGACTACGACGACGAGACCACGGCCCGGACGGTGGTGCACGAGCGCCGCTCGCCGCCGCCTCCCGTCCGCCCGCCGCCGGCCGTGCGCCCGCCCCCGCCGGCCTTCGAGCGTCGCCCCTCGCCGGCGATGAGCCGACCCATGCCGCTGCCCGCCGCCTCGCCGTTCCGACCGGCGCCCGGGCGCGGCTTCGCGGCCGAGGCCGCCCCGCTGGCCACGCCCTTCGGCGGTCCCAGCCCCGCCGAGCGCCCCGTGTTCGCGGTCGAGCAGAACGCCGGCCTCATGTACGACGGCCTCGCGCCCCAGCGCCTGGCCGCCCCCGCGGGCAAGCCCGGCGTGCCCGATGCCAAGGCGCCCAGCCCCGAGGAATTGCTGCACAAGCCCTTCCACGGCGGGCAGTGGACCTCCACCGAGAAGAACCCCGCCACCGAGATGCCCGAGGAGTACGAGGGCGCGGCCGGCGGTGAGATGTTCCTGCGCCCGCCCGAGCGCGAGCTGTCACGCAACCTGGTGGTCGCGGTGATCATCTTGAGCGTGCTCGCGATCGCCACCGTCTCCTTCGTGCTGTGGCAATCGCTGCGCGACGATCCCGAGCACTCGGTGGGCGAGCCCCACCCGGCGGCCGTCACCGCGCAGCCGCGGCCCGCCCTGTTCGAGCCCCCGCCGCCCGAGCCCCCCGCCTTCGAGGAGGAGGACGATGGCGACGAGGAGCCCGAGGACCCCGAGCCGCGCGATCCCAGTCGCCCCGCGGCGCCCGTGGTCACCCAGCTGACCGAGGCTCAGCTCATCGATGGCTTCAATCGTGCGCAATCCGCGATCGATGCCTGTGCAAAGGAGCATGGAGCAATCGCCGGGACCAGCATCATGGTCTCCTTCGACGTGGTAGATCGTCGGGCACGCAACGCAAAGTCCCAGCCGCCCCACAACCTGACCCCCCTGGGCAAGTGTGTTGCGGCGGCCGTCAACGCCAATGCGCGCTTCGTCAAGTCCAAGCAGCCTTCGCTCGCCATCATGCGCAAGGTCTCCTTCTAGGCGGTGGCGCTCCCGCTTCGTCGGGCTCGCGCTGCTGCTGTGCGCCTGTGCGCCGCGCGAGTACCTGACCCCGGCCGGCCTGTCCGAGATTGCAGTGCGGGATCCCAAGCTGCAGATGGTGCGGGTCTATCCCTCGGCCAAGTTCATCGTGATCTACGAGCGCGGGCTGGGCGAGGACTACGACATCGAGCGCTCGCAGGGCGCGGTGGTCAACACCTTCGAGGCGCGGCGGGTGGAGGTCCCGATCCCACGCGAGCTCAAGGGGGCGATCGTCGAGGCCGGCACCACCGAGGAGGGGCGCCTCGTGCTGTGGGTGAGCTTCGATTCCAAGTGTGCCGAGCGCTCGTGCACCTACGGCTTCGCCGAGACCGAGGACGGGCTGTACCGCCTGTTCCAGGCCCCGATCATCCCGCAGTACGCCGAGCCCACCATCTACCGCAAGCGGATCTCCCGGCGGAAGCGGATGTCGAAGACCAAGGTCTACTCGCGCTCGCGCTCGCTGCCCGTGTACTTCACCACCCGGGGCATGACCGCCTCCATCGCGCTCGAGATCAAGAAGCAGGAGCGGGTGGAGATCGAGACCATCACGGTCGAGAACAAGGGCGTGCCCGGCGAGATCATCGTCGATCCGGAGTCCAAGCCATGAGCCGTTCGTCTGTACGCCATGCGGTGGCGCTGGGAATCGCCTTGGTGGGCCTGCTCGGGCTGGGCTCGGGCTGCGCCCAGCGCTTCAAGCTCGCCGACCTCGATCTGCAGGAGGCCAAGGACGCGGGCGACCTGGGGGCGCTGCGGGTGTACCCCAGCAACCGCACCATCTCGATCTACGACGAGCCGGCCCTGCGCGCGGTGACCATCGACCGTGAGATCCGCCAGAGCTCGCGCCGCAAGCAGCACCGGCAGATCCTGCGGCGGGGCACGGCGGGAGCGGTGATCGGCGAGGACCGCCTCAACGGGCAGAAGCTGCTCTACGTGACCTTCGATCGCAGCTGCGCCGCGCCCGAGTGCGCCTACCGCTTCGTGCAGGTGGAGGACGCCCGCTACGTGCTGATGGGCTCGCCCGAGCGCGAGGGCTACGCCCCGCCCAAGGTCCACCGCAGCATCAGGATCAAGCGGCACCGCATGAAGCTCGGCCACCTGCACGCCCTGACCGAGGCCAACCAGGTGTTCCGGCTCGAGCGCAAGCGCCGGGTGCCGGTGGTGTTCCTCGAGATCAAGCGCTCCAACCGCGACAAGGTGGAGGGCCAGTCGGGTCGCGAGTCCGGGGTGTAGCGGCGGGGGCCGTCGCCCCGGCGTGGCCGCTCGGAGGGTCCGCGCGGCCGCGGCCCGCCGCTACCCGCTGCCCTCGTCGACCTTGCCGCCGTGCTCGTCCTCGGTGTCGCGCGACAGGTAGCGCTGCACCGTGATGTGCAGGTCGCTCTCGACCGCGCCCAGGGCGTCGCGCAGCCCTCGGGTGTCGGTGCCCAGGCGGCTGCGCAGCGCGGCGCGGCTGGCCTCGAGCAGGTTCTCCTGCGCGCGCAGTCGCCAGCGGTGGGCGGTGGCCCGGTGCACGTCGTAGATGCGGGCCACGTCGTCGATGCTCATGCGGTGGATGAGGTGCAGGCGCAGCAGGTTGCGCTCGCGCGGGGTGAGGGTGGCGAAGCCCTCCTTGAGCGCCTCGCGGAGCTCGGCCTGGTAGGTATTGCGCACGTAGGCCAGCTCGGGGTCGGCCTCCACCGCCCGCAGCCCGAGCATCTCGGTCTCGTCGACCTGGTGGCCGAGGTCCCGCCGCCGGTTGTGACGCACGAAGTCGATCACCTGGCGCACGATGGTGATGCGGATCCACCCGCGCAGCGAGCCCAGGCCGTTGTACTCGGTGATGCGGGGCGGCAGCCCGTCGGCGGCCACGAACAGCTTGCTCATCAGGTGCTGGCGGAAGTCCTCCGCGCTGATGTTGGCGTTGTTCGAGCGGGCGATCGCCATGTCGATGTCGGGCCCGAAGCGCGCCTGGAAGCGGACCAGCGCCCGTCGCTGGCCCATCGCACAGCCGCAGGCCAGCCACAGGTCGCCGGCGTGCATGGCCTTGAGGTGCTCGATGAGATCCTCGATGCCGGAGCAGCGCTCGCCCAGGTAGCGCAGGAAGCCGGCCGCGGGCAGCTCGAACGAGGCCTCCTGCACGCGCGCCCGGTAGAGCACGCCCTCGAGCGCCTTGCCCAGCCCGGGAACGGGTGCTCCCGCATCGTCCCCGCGCGCGGTCAAGAACTCTCGAAGCAGGGACTCGTCGAGCACCTGCGCCACTTATCGCAGGGCCGCGTCGAGCGGATCAACCGACGAGGGCCCCGGGCGCCGAGCCTGCGGCCCCCTGGCTCGATCGATCGGCCAGCCGGGGCCGCGCAGACGGCCCCGAGGAGCCCCGGCGAGGCCGATCGGGCCCCGTCGGCGCCCGGTCGCGAGCCGCTCGCATTCGCGCAGGGCCGCCGCCGGGCGCTCAGCGGCGGGGGGCCGGGCCGGGCGCCTCCTTGCCCTCGTCGAGGGGGAACAGGCGCTTCATCACCCGACCGCCGCGCTTGCGGCTCGAGAGGAACACGTTCTCGCCGAGCACCCGCGGGTCCCTCACCCGCAGGAAGAACGGCGGGTAGGCGTCCTGATCGATGAGCAGCTCGAGGTCGATGGCGATGGGCTCGGTGCACAGCGCGTGCACCAGGTCGTTCATGCGCTGGAAGCTCTTGCCGCCGGGGGCGAACTCGCGGGCGCGCTCGGGCGCCATCGGCCCCACCACCACCCGGGCCCGGTGGGCGGGGTGGCGCACGCGGGTGCCGAGGATCCAGTCGATCGCCATCGACGAGTTGGACTTGCCCAGCGAGGTGCGCTGGTCGGGGTCGAACTCGATCCAGCTCCCGCGGAACTGATCGAAGTCGAGGTTGGTGCCGGACAGCTCGCGCGACAGCAGGCAGCGCAGCGCGTTCTCGATGCTGCGCCCGGTGCCCCCGCCGGTGGCGAGCAGGGCGGCCAGGCCCAGCAGCTCGGCGCGGCGCGGCGCGACGGGCTCGTCGTCGCCGCCGCGGTCCACCCCCGCCGCCGCCAGCAGGCGCAGCGAGAAGGGGTCCCGGCCGCCGCGCAGGTACTCGCGGGGCGGCGAGTACTTGGTGCACGCGCGGTAGAGCAGGGCGGTGATGCGGTTGTGGAACAGGTCGAGGAACGCGGCCTGCACCCGCGCCTCCTCGTCGTCGAGGACCAGGTCCTCCACGTGGTACAGCGGCAGCGGGCTGTCGGCGCCGCTCAGCCCCAGCACGCAGGTGACGATCTCGAAGTGGCCGCGGCGTCCCTCCAGCCGGCGATCGGGCTCGGGGTCCACGTCGATCCACTGGATCGAGCTGATGTCGTTGGGCTGGAAGCCGAAGGAGATGTCGTGGCGGAACGAGATCGCCTCGGCGGTGAGCGAGGCGGTGCCGCCGATGCGCTCGTGGTCGCGGGTGAGCCGCTCGAGCTGCATCACCGCGGTGAAGAAGTCGGTCCGCGGCGGGCTCACCAGCAGGAGCTGGCGCAGCTCTACCCCAGCCTCAGGTTCCCGTTCCTCGGCTTCCATGTGTACTCCCGCAGCGAGGGGGCGAGCTGCACGACGAGCTGATTGAACGAGTTGACGTGCACGAGACGCGCGTACATCTCGGAGAGCGCCTCCCCCAGCAGCGCGGCCTCGCCCTGCCCGCCGAACTCCGACTCGTCGACGGTGACGATGGTCTTGGTGCCGGTGACGGGCGCCCCCCGGTACAGCCGCACGAGCTTGCGCGACCTCACCTCGCGGATGGCGTCGATCCACAGGCCGTTGAGGCGCCCCTGGTGGGCGTTGAAGCGGGCGGCGAAGTTGTAGCTGCGCAGCATCCGGCGCAGCGACTCACCGTCCTCGAGCCCGCGCCGTGACAGGCCCACGTGGGCCGCGAGCCGCCACAGCAGCTCCACGTCGTCGTGGGGGTACAGCGGCGGGGTGGGGGCGGTGATGTTGCTGAACTTCACGAACACCGGCGAGCCCCGCACCGGCTGGTTGATCTCCCCGATGGCCAGGGTGGCCGCGGCCCCGCGGTTGGAGCACAGCAGGTTCATCGAGAGCACCTCGTTGCGCTCGAGAGGGGCCGCGTCCCGGGGGGTCATCAGCGAGACGTAGAGATCGGTGCCGCTGTCGGTGATGGAGGGCACCCGCCGCGTGACGTAGTAGACCTCGTCGTGGGGAGCCTCGGACTCGCCGACCCCGTAGGAGGAGAAGGGCGCGTATTCCTGCTGCCGCCCCTCGCGGGAGCCGATCACCTTGGTGATGTCGTAGACCTCGAGCTCGGTGGGGCTGCGCTCGGAGACCCGCACGAGCACCTCGGGCTTGAGCGGCTGGAAGCGCCCCGGGTCGGAGACCGTCGAGAACAGGTTCACGACGGGGGCGCAGTGCAGGCGGATGTCGTCGCGGATCACCCGGTGCGGCAGGTCGGGCGGGTTGTCGAAGGTGAGGTGCAGCTCGAGCTCCTCGGCCGCGTGCTTGCCGAGGGGAGGCAGGTCGACGAAGCAGAACTTCTGCGGGAAGGCGAACAGCTCGGCGATCGAGGCGAAGGCATCGTGCTCGAGCGGCTTCTCGGGCAGCAGGCGCACGTCGGGCTCGAAGCCCCTTCCCTTGGGCTTGTCTCGCAGCTTGCCGACCTCCTTGCCGTCGACCACCACCGTCACCTCGTGGCAGTGGTGCACGAACCACGCGCGCAGGGTGGTGGCGAAGGGGATCTCGCCGTGCAGGAACAGGCGGATGCTGGCCTGCCGCACCGACTCCAGCCCCTGCGGCGGGATGCGGAGCTGCAGCGCGATCTTCTCGCGCCGCGCGGTGGTCCGGCTCGTGCGCAGGTCGAGCAGCTCGAGCGGCAGCAGGTCGGTCGGCTGGGTGATCTGGAAGCGGCAGCGCGTGCCGTCCTGCGCCTTGCCGGCCACCTCGGCCCCGCGGGGGATGTGCACGGCGGTCCGCAGCGCGCGGGCGTCGGGCTCGAAGCAGACGATCGAGCACGACGGCATGTAGCGGGTGAGCTGGGGAACGAGGATCTGGCCGAGCTGCTGGGCGAACTCCGGCATCCCGTCGTCCACCCGCTCGCGGATGCGTGACGCCAGGAACGCGAAGCCCTCCAGCAGGCGCTCGACGTCGGGATCGTCGCTGCGCTCGGCCAGGAAGCCAGCCGTCGCGGGAAACGAGCGAGCGAACTCGCGTCCCTGCTCTCTGAGGTACGCGAGCTCGGCTTCGTAATAGCGAGACTTCATGGATGGACCGCCGGAGGGACCGGGAGCCTGGGCCCCGGCGCCCCTCCGACGCTCACTTTACGTTCACCTGGCCACTCCGGGAAAGCTCCGTGCGGAGCTTCACTCGCTCACGCGAGTATTCCGGGTCCTTGAGCTGACCGGTGATCTCGAGCTCGATCTTGGTCGAGTTGTCTTCGAGCCGGCGAACCTGCACGTTGGACAGGCGGGTCTCGTAGCGCGCGATCGATTCACGAACCGCGCGCAGGACGTCACTCTCGGACGTGGGCCAGCGTGACAGCAAGTCAACGAAGTCACACCCCATGTCCGGGCAGGTGAAACCATCCCCCTCGTGGGTATTGAGGATCGACGTCAAGTTGACGAGGACCGCCTCCACGAGATCGGGACGCCGCCGCGGGTCGGGCGACGCAAGGCGTTGTAGCAACCCGCGGCCGATGGCCATTGACTAGCTCCCGGCGATTAGCCGTTGAGCGGGGCGCCCCAGTCGCTCGAGTCGGGGGTGCCGATGGTCCCGGGATCGATGGGCTCCGGCTGCCGGGCACCGAGGTCGCCACCGCGAATGGTGGACGCGCCGGTGATGCAGTCGATGCTGTAGTCACGGGTACCGATGGCGTCGTTCTGGGTGACGACGCGCACCACGTGCACCTCGGAAGCGATCGACGAGGGACCCTTCTGGAGGCTGGCGCTGGCGACGTATCCCCAGACCGTCACGGTCTTCTTGTTCTCCCAGATCCCCTCCTCCTGCTTCCACTCGCGGTACATGAAGACGACCTCGATGCGGCCCTGGCGCCACTCCTCGACGAGCTCGCGACCGACCTCGTCCTCGCCGTTCTCGATGGCGAAGGAGATGAAGCCCTTGCCACGCCCGGACATGACACCGCTCATGTCGATGTCCTTGTTGCAGACGTAGGCGTGGGTGAAGTAGCCACCGCGGTGGTTCTTCAGGATGAGGTTGTCACCGTCCGGGACCCAGCGACGGGTCTCGTCGTTGTCGCTGTCGGGGGTGGCGGTGAAGATCTGAAGGGAGATTTGCTTCTGCTCGGCGGACATACGCTTCTCTACACGAGCGGGGGTCATGGGTCTTCAAGGAAAAATCGACCCCCCGTTCCCGCTTCCCGGGGGCTCGATTTTGGGTCAGAGTGGGGGCCACAGTGCTCCTGAGAGTATCCATCGCCAAGGCAGGAGAGGATGTCACCCGCTGCCCGGAGTTCTCCAAGCACGAGATCACGATCGGGAGGCGGCCCACCAACGACGTGATCTTGCCCGATGACGGGGTCTCGGGGCTACACGCAAAGGTCCTCGTCACCGGAAAGACCCTCACGCTGGTCGACCAGGGGTCCACCAACGGCACCTTCCTGGACGGAGAACGGCTCGATGGGCCCCGTGCGGTGGGTCCTCGCGACGAGATCCTCATCAGCGACTACCGCCTCAGCTTCAGCCTCGTCGATTCTCCCGTCGTCAGCGATGGATCGGTGCGTACACCCGTTGCACCGGCCGGCACCGAGGAGATGCCTCTGGCCCACGCCTTCGGCTGGTCCGACGACGATGCCCTGCCGCCTCCGCCTCCGCTGCTCGACGATCCGGTACCCGAGCCCACGCCTCCTTCGCGAGCCGATCGCTATGACATCCCCGAGACGGTCGCTCCGCCCTCTCGCTCTCGCCCCCGCGAGCCCGAGAGCCCGCCGAGATCGCCCCGATCGACCCCGCGCGAGAGCGCGCCGGCCCCCTCGGCCTCGGCCTCGCCCTCGGCCTCCGAGGGCTTCGAGTTCGACCGCGGCCTGCCCGAGTCGCTGCACGAGCAGGTCTTCGCGGCGGTGTGGGCTCGCGTGGCCGAGGACGCGGTGTCCGCTCGCCCCGGGCTCGTGCGGCGGGTGACCTCGCTGGTCGACGAGGCCATGGTGCCCGCCTCGCGGGTGGGATCGCTGGCCTCGGGGGCGCGCGACCAGATCATCCGCGAGATCTCGACCTCGGATGCTCTCGACGGCCTGCTCAAGGGCGAGCCCGACGAGATCCTGGTGCTCGGCACCCAGGGCGTTCGCGTCAATCGCGGGGGCCACATCAGCGTGGGCCCCAGCCCGTTCTCGTGCAGCACGGCCATCGTCGCCCTGGGCTCGCGGCTGTGCGGCAGGGTGATCGATCGCGAGCACCCGATGGCCCGGCGCCTCCATGGTGGCTATCGAGTCGAGGTGATCCATGGAAGCTGCGCGGGCGGGGTGCCCACGCTCAGCCTGCGTCGCGCCCCGTCGGCCTCGGTGTCCTCGCTCGAGGAGCTCGAGTCCGCCGGGGCGGTCGCGCCCATCCAGGCCCAGATCCTCCGCGCCGCGGTGCGGGCCGGCATGACCATCGTGATCTGCGTGGGGCCGGGAGCGAGCGTGCGCCCGGTGATGGGCGCGCTGCTGGGCGCGGCCGGATCCAACGAGCTGCACGTGGTGGTGGCGGCTCCCGGCGCCGACGCCCGAGGGCTGCGCGCGGGCACCGTGCTGCTCAACCGCGAGAGCGTGGCCAGCGAGGTGGTGGAGGCGGCGCTGCGCCTGGGCCCGAGCCGCCTCGGCCTCGAGGACGTGCCGTGGGGAGACAGTCGCGCATTGGACGCGCTAACCTCTCCCAGTCTCCGCGTGATCGCCAGCATCCGAGCCAGGAACCCGTGGGTGGGGCTGCAGCGCCTCGCCACCACCCTCGCGGGTGATCGCGGCTCGCATGCCTCCGCCCGGAGCATCGTGGCGGCGAGCGTGGACGTGTTCGTCACCATCGGCGCCACGCGAGACGGTGGCCCGCGGATCCTCGGGGTGGCCGAGCCCCGCACCAACGCCGCGGGCGACGTGGAGCTCTCCGAGCTCGCGATCTTCGATCCCCAGAGCCAGACCTGGACCACCCCGCTGGGCTCCTCGGCCTGTCTCGACGACCTGGTCCACCGGGGTCTGCTCGACCCCCGTGCGCTCCAACCGATCTCCGAGGCCACGGGATGAGCCAGCCCCTCGCCATGCACCTCCACTCGCAGCTCGTGCTCGGGGCGTTGCTCGCCACGAGCGTGGTCGCCTGCAAGCCCAAGGACGAGCCCACCTGTGATCCGGGCTCGGTCGACTGGAAGCTCCAGCTCGCGATCCAGTCCACCAAGAACATCAACCCCACCGACGACGGCGAGTCGCTGCCCACGGTGGTCCGCGTGTTCCAGCTCCGCGGCGAGCTCGCGATCGACAGCCTCGACTTCGACAAGGTGTGGGCGGCCGAGGAGGTGGACGAGCTGGGGGAGAGCTTCATCCGCATGGAGGAGCTCACCATGTTCCCCGACAAGAACGAGGTGCGGGCGATCCCGGTGGAGGCCGAGGCCACCCACGTGGTGGCGGCGGCCCTGGTGCGCAAGCCGGCCGCGACGAGCTGGTTCACCAGCTACGAGATCCCGGTGCAGCACCCCCAGGTGGTCTGCGCCAAGGCGCCGGTCAACAAGGTCTACCCCAACCCCTGCTTCTACATGCTGCTCGATCGCAACGTGCTCGACGGCGGCGCCACGCCTCCGGCCGGCTACCAGGTGGACGGCAAGCTGCAGTGCGCCCCGCTGGGGGTCGCCCCGGTGCCCGACGAGGACGACAAGACCAAGCGCAAGCGGGAGCGCCGGGAGAAGCGCAAGGCTCGGCAGCAGAAGTGGAAGGAGCGCTTCCGCAAGACCGAGGACGCGCCCGACGACATCGAGCGGCAGCTCGACAAGTCCACCCCCGACGTGCCGGGCAAGGACAAGCTGCCCAAGACCGACCTGCCCGACGGGCCCAAGCTGCCGGACCCCAAGGTCCCCGATCCCGAGCTCCCGGACGCGCCGTCCGCCCCCGAGCTCCCCAAGCCCTAGGGCTCTGATTCCGTGCGTCCGGTCAGGATCAGCGTCGAGCACGAGGGCGAGATCATCGAGCACGAGTTCTCTCGCTCGCCCATCCAGGTGGGCCGCAACCCCAAGGCCGACCTGTGCCTGCCCTACGAGTTCGTCTCGAGCTGGCACGCGGTGATCCACTTCGATCGCGACGAGGCCGGCTACTTCGATCTGGGCTCCACCAACGGCACCGAGCTCGACGGCCGCCGCATCGACTCGGTGGAGGGGGTGAGCTTCGACGCCCGGCCGGTGCGCCTGCAGATCAGCGACCTCCGCCTCACCCTGCGGCGGATCGAGGACGAGCGCGAGAGCCGAGCGGTGGCGGGGGCGATCGAGTCCGACATGCCGGCGGACGACTCGCCCTCGCCCCAGGCCAAGAGCCTGCGCCAGCAGCTTCGTCCGATCCACGAGCAGATCGAGCGGGCCCGCCGTCGCTTCGAGGCCGAGCTCGGCGAGGGCCTGGCCGCGCTGCCGGCCGCGGACCGAGACGCGGCGCGGTCGTGGCTGCGGCGCGAGCTCCCGCTGCGCGGCGAGTCGTCGCGCTCGACGGGCGGGGGCGGCAGCTCGCTGACCTCCGAGGTCGCCGAGATCGCCCGCGGTCTGCTGCCCTACTCCGAGCCCCCGGCCACCCCCGCGGAGGCCCGCGACCTGCTGCGGCGGATGTCCGAGATGATGGAGGTCTGTGCCCAGGGCCTGGTGGAGCTGCAGGAGGGGCAGGACCGCCTGGGCAAGCAGCTCGGGGTGAGCGCGGTCAAGCACTACACCGGCCTTCGCTTCGCGCTGTCGGCCGAGGAGGCGCTGGCCTACCTGCTCTCCGATCCGGTGGAGCACGAGCGCCGCCGCCAGGAGCTCCGCAACGCGTTCTCCGACACCATCTGCCACCAGATCGCCACCATCAACGGGATGGTCGCGGGGGCCCGCGCGCTGCTCGACGAGCTCGAGCCCGCCGCGATCGCACGCGGCAGCGAGCAGGGCCTGCTGTCGGGGCACCGCGCGAGCTGGAAGGTCTTCGTCGAGCGCTGGGAGCGACTGGCCACGCGGGACGGGCCGCTGCTGGCCGCGTTGTTCGGCCCGGAGTTCGCCCGGGTCTACACCGAGGTGGGCGAGGAGCTGCGGGCCGGCTGGAAGCGGGCGCTGGGCGAGCAGAGCCACGGGAGTGAAGGTGATGTCCAGGATCGGTAGGTGGTCCATTGGGTCGACGAGGTGGTCGCGCGCGGCCCTCGTCGCGGCGTTGGTGGGCGGGACGATGGGCGCGGCGTGCCGGCCCAAGAAGCGCAGCGGCAACCCGCCGCTGTGCGTCTTCCAGGCGGTCACCGACGCCGAGATGATGTCGCAGAGCCTCACCCCGGTGCAGTGGCTGTCGATCGTGGCGCCCAAGATCGATCGCTCCACCCTGGAGCGCATGGGTCCTCCCACCGACGCCTGCGGGCGGGGGCTCGAGCTCGAGGCCGAGCCCTGGCCGGCCTGTCCCGGGCAGTACCCGCCCACCGTGCCCAAGGTCGGCGATCCGGTGGAGGCATCCGACGTGGTCCTCGGGCAGGTGGGGGAGAACCGCATGCTCGCCTGGGCCGCCACCGACGAGCTGGCCTCGGGCGACGCGATGGGCCCGGCCGCGCTCATCATCTGGAAGGGCTCGGGGCTCGAGGTGCACGCCACCGGCCTGCTCCGCGGGCTGCGGCGAGACGCTCGCCTGCGGCTGCACAACACCAGCGGGGTGCTGGTGGTGATCCTCGACGCGCAGGACTGCGACGTCGACGATCGCTGCACCACGGTGACCAAGTTCTTCCCCGTGGTCTCGCGGCGCTTCCTCGACGTGCCCCTGCTCGACGCCGACGGCAACTGCATCGGCTCGCCGAGCTTCGTGCTCGACCGTCGCCTCGAGCAGCCCCAGAAGGGCAAGCTCACCCGGCGCTTCACCCTGCAGCGCACGGTGGAGCTCTCCGAGGAGGAAGGCGTCGTGCTCGTCGACCTGGTGGTGGGCGAGGAGTACGACCCCAAGGATCCCGTGGGGACGGTCAAGCCGTTCCGCCGCGTGACGGCCCGCCGCACCCTCGAGTTCGTCGAGGACCACTTCGTGCTGCGCGACCGCGACCTGTGGGAGCACGTGCTGAGCGACTACGGCCTGGTGCGACCCGACGCGCCCGAGCGCACCGACGCCGAGGCGGAGAGCGAGGGCGAGGTCGATCCGATCGAGGAGCCGCGCAAGTGAGCCCCTCGGTGCTCGGCGGACGGAGACGCCCCGACGCGATCGCGGGCGGCGGCGGGGATCTGTTCGCTCGGGTCGCGCGTGTGCTCCACGACCCGGGCCGCGGAGGGAAGGGGCACCCCGACCATCGAGGTACTCCGCCGATACTCCTTGGCGTGGCTGCGCTACTCCGTTCGGAGTAGTCCCGATCGACGAGCGAGGCCCGCCCGCGACCCGAAGTGGACCACCGCTGTCGGGGAAGGTTTTGAAAACGGCGATTGCCCCAAACCCGGCCTCCGAGGGACTTGATTCGGCATTTGGCGAGGCATAAACCAAAGCACGTGGAGGACTTGCAGAGCATCGCATACGGGTTCGTGGACGACGTCTTCGTGGTCCTCCACCGCGGCGACGCCATCGACGAGCGAGACTGGGGGATGTTCGTCAGCGAGGCCCGCTTCTCGCGGAAGCTGCCGATGATGCTCATCGTGCCGGGCCGGGCCATGCCCGACGTCAGCCAGCGCTACGACCTGATCGAGCTGCACGAGAAGCACCACATGAAGGTCGCCGTGCTGTCCGACTCGAAGGCCGTGCTGCGGGTGGTCACCGCCCTCAAGTGGGCGGGGGTCGAGGCCAAGGGCTTCGCGGTGGACGACCTCGACGGCACGCTGGCCTTCCTCGAGCGGCGCCACCTGTGGGCGCGGGTCTCGAGCGCGCTGGGCCCCTACCTCGAGCGGAGCTGGCTGCCCGATCCCTCGCTGCTGCACTCCGAGCGCGAGTCCTTGCTGTCGTCCGATGGGCACTGAGGGGGAGGCCCGCGCAGCCTCCCCAGCTACTCGCTGGTCGCGGCCAGGGGACCGTGCTCGGCGAGCCAGGCGTCGAGCTCCTCGCGTAGCCGCGGCCCCGCCCGCGGGGCGATCTCCGAGCGGGCCTGCTCCACGCTGAGCATCGCCGCCTGGTGCTCGCCGGTCGCCCACTGGGCCTGCCCGAGGCGGAAGCGGGCCTCGCCCCGCCGCGTGGGGTCGCCGTCCTCCGCCTCGCGCAGCCGGAGCGCGCGCTCGAGGTCGGCGCGTGCTCGCTGCGGCTGGCCGCGCTCCAGCCAGGCGCGGCCTCGGCCCACCAGCGAGGCTGCGAGCGAGGGGTGCTCGTCGCCGCGCGCCGCCCCGAGCAGGGCCAGCGCCCGATCGAAGCCCGCGATCGCCTCCTCGGGGTGACCGAGCTCGAGGTCGGCGAGGGCGATGTCGACGATCGCGATCGCCAGCTCGGGATGATCGGGGCGCAGGTGCTCCTGCCAGATCTCCAGGCCCCGCCGGTACGCCGCGCGAGCCTCCGCGAAGCGTCCCTGCTCGTGGTGGATGGCGCCGAGGTTGATGTTGGCGTGCCCCACCTCCACGCTGCGCGGGCCGAGGGTCTGCTCGAACAGCTCGAGCGCTCGCTGCTGATGCTGCCGCGCCTCCTCGAGCTGCCCGAGCGCGAGCTCGGCCTCGGCCAGGTTGGTCAGCAGCCTCGGGTAGTGCGGGTGCAGCTCGCCCACCGTGGATCGCAGGCCCTCGAGCGCGGTGCGGGTGTGGGCGACCGAGGCCTCGAGCTCGCCCTGGGCCAGCTCGATCACGCCGAGGTTGCCGTAGGCGGCGCTCACCTCCGGGTGGGAGGGGCCGAGCACCTCGAGCTGGTCGTCGAGGGCGCTCCGCATCAGGTCGTGGGCGCGGGCCTGGTCGCCCATCTCGTGGCAGAGCGTGGCCAGGTGGGCGCGCAGGATGAGGGTGCTGGGGTGCTCGTCGCCCAGCTCGGCCGCCCGGGCCTCGAGGGCGCGCTCGTAGTGCTCGCGCGCCTCCTCGAGCCGCCCCTGCGAC
The DNA here is from genome assembly GCA_020633315.1 of Myxococcales bacterium. GTDB lineage: Bacteria > Myxococcota_A > Polyangia > Nannocystales > Nannocystaceae > Paraliomyxa. The sequence continues at coordinate 45,970 of JACKDV010000018.1, read as the reverse complement.
CAGCGCAGGGCCCCCAGGGTGCTCTCGAGCTGCAGCCCGGCGGGGTGACCCGGGGGCAGGCGCCCGACGGCCGCGCGAGCATGACGAGCCCAGCGCTCCGCGTCTTCGTTGCGACCGAGCTGGCTCATCACGAACACCAGGCGAACGGCCACGGTGGCGCTCAGCTCGTCGTGCCCCGCGGCCTCGGCTCGCAGCTGGGCCTCGAGCAGCAGCGCCTCGGCGGCGGCATACTCCCCGCTGCCCTCCAGCGCTCGTCCCCGCAGATACTGCGCCTCGGCGAGCAGCGGCTCGTAGCCCAGCGCCTCGGCCCGCGACAGCGCCTGGTCGGCGAGCTCGAGCGCCGACTCGTACGAGCCCGCGGCCAGGCGCGCCCGGATGCGGCCGAGCTCCTCCCGTACGCGCCGGACCTCCGGCACCAGCTCGGCCGGCGGCGGGGCCACCGAGGAGGAGCTCGCCTGCTCGCAGCTCTCCACCGTGCCCAGCTCGCTGGTCGCGGCCACGGCGTTGCGCACCGCGGCGGGCTCGGCCTGCTCGAGCACCGACACCAGGCCCCGCAGCTCGGCGAGGCGCTCGTCGAGGCAGGCGGCACGGGGATCGGGGCGATCGACCGCGGCCTCGCAGGCCTGGCGGCGGGCCTCGGCCAGGGCCGAGGCGTAGGCATCCAGCCGCGTGCGCACCCGCGGGGCCGCGTCCTCGGCGTAGCTCACCCCCGCGGCCACGAAGGCCTCCCGCAGCCGCGCGCCCGCGTCCTCGTTCCACACCTCGTGCACCGCCTGGGCCTCGCGCTCGCAGGTGGACGGGGGCGAGGACGCGGGCAGGCCCAGGGCCAGCGCGAGCGCACCCGCTCCCACGACGGCCAGGCCCGCGGCCCAGGGCCAGCGCGAGCGCCGAGGCGGACGCAGGTGCTCGAGCAGCGCCTCCATCGACGGCCAGCGCTGCGCCGGATCGGGGAGCAGCCCCCGCAGGACCGCGTCGCGGAGCCCGGCGGGCACGGTGGCCCCGGGGGGCAGCTGGATGATGCCCCGCGCCGACTGCTCGGCGATCTCCTCCGCGCTGGGACCGGGGAACGGGCGCTCGCCGTAGAGCGCCTCGTACAGCGACACGCAGAAGCTGAACTGATCGCTGCGAGCGTCGATGAGCTCGTCCTCGTGGCACTCCGGAGCCATGTAGGCCGGCGTCCCCATGATCAGCCCGGTCGCGGTCACCCGGGTCTCGAGCAGCACGCTGCCGTCGTCGACCGACGACAGTCGCGGCGAGCCGCGGCGGGGCGGGGTGGCGAGGCCGAAGTCCAGCACCCGCACCCGGCCGTCCTCGCCCCGCAGCACGTTGGTGGGCTTGAAGTCGCGGTGGACCAGGCCCACGCGGTGGGCCGCGGCCAGGCCCCGCCCCGCCTGCACGAAGGCGTCGAGCACCGCCCGCCGCGACGGCGAGGCCCGGCGGATCCACTCCTTGAGGGTCTGGCCGGCCACGTGCTCCATGGCGATGAACACCCGGCCATCCACCTCGCCCACGTCGTAGATCTCGATCACGTTGGGATGCGACAGCCGGGCCATCGCCTGCGCCTCTCGCAGCAGGCGCTTGGTCGCGTCCCGTGATTGGTACCGACGGCTGCGCAGCAGCTTGATCGCCACCACCCGCCCCAGCTCGGGATCGCGGGCCCGCAGCACCACCCCCATCCCGCCCGCGCCGATCCGCGCCTCGATGTGGTAGCGGCCCACCCGGGCCAGGCCGGTGAGCGATTCCTCGGGCGGGGGCTCGATGCGCGCGGTGGGATCGATGAGGCCGGTCGTGCGGACCGGGCCCGAGGCCCGGGTGACCTCGCTCAAGGACTCGATCGAATCGACGTCGACCACCGCGACCACCTTCGACCGCCGCTGGCGTTCGCTCCCGCCCTCAGCCCTCGCCGCCGCCCTCGGAGCCTTGCTCCTCGAGCGCGGGGAACCACCCGAAGAACACGGGGAGCTGGCGCTTCTGCTCCGGGGTGAGGTAGTCGAAGTTGGAGCCGCGGTCGTTGACCTCCCAGAACTCGCGGGTGTCCAGGGTGCGCAGCTCGTTCCAGATGCTGGTGAGGCGGTCCGCGGGCTCGTCGCGCATGTCGTTGGAGATCGTGCGGGCGAGGTCCTCTCGGCCCTTGCGCAGGTAGGTGGTGGCGAGCTTGACCTGGGCCCGCCTCACGCCGCGCAGGGTCTTCTCCTGCTCCTGGGTCTCGGCGCGCTCGTCCACCGCGAGGAACACCTCGAGCAGCTCGTCGTGGATCCGCAGGTCGTTGTGGAACGCCAGCTGGCACAGCGTGCCCACGTCGTGGGCGATGACCTCGGTGATGAAGGTGAGGCCGCGCTGGTAGCAGATGGCGCTGTAGTAGCGCATGAACTTGGCGATCTGCAGGGCGCGCTGCTCGAGCCGCTCCTGCGTCCCCTCGCCCGGATCCTCGGGCTCGTGCTGCAGCACCAGCTCGGCGAGCTGTCGGTACTGGTGCAGGATGTTGTAGGCGGTGCGGATGTCCGAGGCGTTGATCGTGGCCCGCAGGTAGGTGTTGAAGAACTTGATCGACAGGTCGAGCGCGTGCAGGTCGCCCCGGTGGGCCGCGGCCTCGCCCAGGCGTCGCGTGTCGATGGCGATGAGGTAGCAGGTGTCCTTGATCTGCCCCAGGCCCTCGCCGAAGAGCATCTGGTACTGCCGCATGATCTTCCACTCGAGCCAGGTGGTGCGGCGGCGCAGGTCCTCGATGGCGTCGTCGGAGAGGCTGACGAAGTCGGGGCTCTGTCGGTTCCAGCGCGGGATCCGGTGCCAGCCCTGGCGCATGGCGGCCTTGGTCTCGCCGTAGCGGATCCCGAACTCGCACAGGGCGTCCACCGCGTCGGAGGCGATGCCCTTGTCCTTCTGCTGCAGCGCGTTGAGGCCCACGTTGGCCAGGTGCTCCACCGCCTCCACCGCCCGCGACTGCCGGGCCTCGATCGCCATGGCCGCCCGCCCGCGGATGGGGGTGGCCGCGGCCAGGCCGTCGTCCATGATGCGGCCGACGATCTTCTCGGGATCGAGGAAGTCGAACACGTAGGCGAAGTAGGGGAACAGCAGCAGCAGGCTCGCCGTCATCAGGAGCATCGAGAACAGCACGCCCCAGCGCGGCAGGTAGGTGTCCCCCACGGAGAAGTTCACCCACAGCACGTAGACGTTGCAGGTGACGAAGAAGCCCAGCACCAGCAGGTTGGTGCGCGCGCGGAAGAACAGCGAGGTGATGTGGGGCGTGAAGCGGGTGGCGGCGAGCTGCACGATGATGCTCGACACCGTGAGGGCCAGGCCGAGCACGGCCGCCATCACCTCGCCCAGGCCGCCCAGGGTGTTGCGGGCCTGATCGAGATCCTGGTAGAGCACCGAGTGCAGCAGGCCCTTGGCCGAGACCTCGTCGTTGTGGTCGTCGAGCGCGGCGGTGATCACGTCGAGCCAGAACGACGACAGGAAGATGAGGATGGCGATGGTGAGGATCGCCAGGAACGGCAGCGACCAGGTGGCGAGCGGCAGGGTGATGCGGCGCTGCGCGTAGCGGCCGGCCCGCGCCATCGGGTTGCGCTCCCCCGCCGAGGTGGAGGAGGACGTGGCCACCTCACCCTCCAGTGAGCGCGCGGCCGCGGGCTCGCCCCATGCGCTCACCGAGGGCCGGGGCCCGGCGAAGGAGCGCTCCGATTCGGCTGCCGAGGGCTCGGAGCGGTCGCCATCGTGGTCTTCGGCCACCGGGGCCGACGGTAGCAGATGGCCGGGCCTCGGGGGTAAAGTAGGCAACGACGATGCTCCTGGCGGTCGACGTCGGCAACTCGCACACCACGGTGGGCGTGTTCGAGGAGGACGAGCTCCGCTGCGAGCTGCGCTTGGCCACGCGCCGTGGCTGGACTCGGGACGAGCTGGCGGTGGGGCTCAAGCAGGCCCTCGATCTGGCCGGGCTCGATTTCTCCGTGCTCCACCATGCGATCGTGGCGTGCGTGGTGCCGCCCGTGCTCGGGCCGCTGCAGCAGGCGCTCGCCCGCTACGTGGGGGTGGATCCGCTGGTGGTGGGCCCGGGGGTCCGGACCGGCATGCCCATCCGCTACGATCCTCCGCAGGACGTGGGGGCCGATCGCATCGTGACCGCGGTCGCGGCCCACGAGCGCCACGGCGCACCCGACGGCGACCGCGGGATCGTGGTGGTGGACTTCGGCACCGCGACCACCTTCGACGTGGTCTCGCCCAAGCCCGAGTACCTCGGCGGCGTGATCGCCCCCGGCATCGGCATCGCGGCCGACGCCCTGTTCGCGCGGGCGGCCAAGCTGCCCCGGGTCGACATCAGCCGGCCCGAGCGCGTGGTGGGGCGCAACACGGTGGGCGCGATCCAGTCCGGGCTGGTCTACGGCTACATCGGCCTGGTGGAGGGGCTCATCGGTCGCATCCGCGAGGAGGTGGCCTGGCCCTGCCGGGTGGTCGCCACGGGGGGCTTCGCCCCGGTGGTCGCCGATCGCTCGAGCGCCATCGACGTGGTGGACGACGCGCTGGTGCTCGAGGGCCTGCGCCTCATCCACCTCCGCAACGCGCCCACGCGCGCCCGCTAGCCCCCACGACGCACCCCATGGCCTTTCAACATCGACCCCTCAGCGAAGCCGAGCTCGGACCCGGCGTGTGGAAGGTGGTGCGGCCCGGGGCCCCGGCGCCCCTGCAGGGCATGGTCGCCCGCGGCCTGGCCCCGCTGCCCCCGCGCGACCTGGTGGTGGCCCTCTACCAGCTGTGGGTCACCAACGCGCCCGACCTCAGCGAGCAGGCGGCCAGGACCGTCGAGGGGCTGCCCATGCCCATGCTCGCGGGGGCGCTGGGCGATCCGGGGCTGCCCCCCGGCGTGCTCGACTTCATCGCCCGCAAGCTGCCCCGCAAGGTGGAGGTGCTCGAGGTGGTGGTCCGCCACTCCCAGGTCGACGACGAGACCCTCCTGGGCATGTCGCGGATCTGCCCCGAGCCCATCTGCGACCTGCTGGCCGACAACCAGAGCCGCTGGCTTCGCCAGCCCGCGATCGTGGAGGCGCTGTACCAGAACCCCAACTGCCGCATGAGCGTGGCCCAGCGCATGATCGAGCTGGCCGTGCGCGAGGGGCTGGAGCTCAAGCTGCCCAACATCGAGGAGATCAAGCAGGCCATCGCCTCGCGGGCCAACCCGCGCGAGGACGAGTCGAGCGAGGAGGACGACCACGAGTTCCGCCAGCTCGCCCAGCGGGTGATCGAGGGGCAGGACCGGGTGGTGGAGCGGGTGCAGGACGCCGCGCCGCAGGACGAGCTCGGCGAGGCCGAGCTCGAGGCCGAGGAGGAGCCCTCCGACGAGGATCTGGCCGAGCTCGCGGGGCTCGATGCTGCGCTCGCGAGCGCGGCCCGCCAGGAGGCCGCCGACGCCGACGCCGACGAGGACGAGGAGGACGACGGCGCGCCGGTCGAGGCGGCGGACGAGCGTCCCCAGATCAAGGGCGATCGGGTCTCGCAGATCTCCAAGCTCTCGCCCATGAAGAAGATCCGCCTCGCCCTCATCGGCAACGCCTTCGAGCGGGGCGTGCTCATCCGCGACGCCAACAAGGCGGTGTGCATGAGCGCGATCAAGTCGCCGCGGGTCAAGGAGAACGAGGTCGTCAACTACTGCGCCAACCGCAGCCTGTCCCACGACGTGGTGCGCTACATCGCCACCCGGCGCGACTGGACCAAGCTCTATGCGGTCAAGCTCAACCTGGTGCTCAACCCCAAGACTCCGATGGCCTCGGCCATGACCTTCCTCGCGCACCTGCACGCGCACGACGTGCGCAAGGTGGCGCACTCGCGCAACATCCCCAATGCGCTGGCCGTGGCCGCGAAACGTCGGATGGCGAAGCGGCGTTGACCGAGGGGACGATGACGAGCTCCGTGGCCAGAGCCCTCGGGCGTTACGGAGGCATGCTGGTGGCGCCCCGGGCGACCGTGCGTGGGCTGGGACCCGACGAGGGCCTGCGCGACGGCCTGTGGCTGGGGGGGCTGTATCTGCTGGCCACGGGGACCTACGAGCTGCTCGAGGGGGCGGTCACCCTGCGGGCGACGGCGAACCTCAACGGCCTGGTGATGCTGCTGTCGGCGGTGGTGTGGGCGCTGCTGGCCCCCATGCTGGTGCTCGTGGCCGGCGAGACGGTGCTGGGGCGCGACCGAGCCCACCGCCGCGGAACCCTGCTCGTGCCGCTGCTGGTCGTGGTGACCCTCGCCCACGAGCTGGTCGCTCACGGGCTGCGCCTGCCCGCGTTCGCCCCCGAGATCGTGGGCGGGCTGCTCTCGGTCGCCTTGGCCTGGTGGGTGCGGGCGGAGGTCGAGCCCCAGGGAGGCGCCGCATGAGCTCGGGGCGCGCCGTCTTCGTGGGGGCCCTCGTGGTGGGCTTGGCCCTGCTGGGGGCGGGTCGCGAGCTCCACGATGCGATCGAGCACTGGGAGCGTCTGGGTCCGCTGCCGGCGGGCGGGCCCACCCCGGCCTTCGAGGTGATCACGCTCGACGGCGGCACCTTCAGCCAGCAGGATCTGCACGGCAAGGTCAGCGTGGTCACGTTCTGGGCGACGTGGTGTCCGGCCTGCGTCAGCGAGCTCGGCGACCTCGAGGAGCTGCAGCACGAGTATCCTGGGGCCGAGGTGCAATTCCTCGCGATCAACCACGATGGCGGGCTCACGGCGAGCCAGGCGGCGGCCCGGGTCCAGGCCTTCGTGGCCGAGCGCAGCATGACCCTGCCCACCGCCCTCGACGACGGCCGGGCCGCCCGCAGCTTTCGTGTGGGGCCCATCCCCCACACGCTGATCGTCGGTCGCGATGGCGTGGTTCGCTACATCCACCAGGGGCGAGTGCTGTCGTCGGCGCTCCGCGACGAGATCGAGACATTGCTCGACGCCGGCTGAGCGGACGGCGAGCAGGCCACTGGGACGGTGTCGGATAGGAGCCGGCATCGTAGGACACCAAGGACGGACCGAACGGGCCGAAATCGGCCGCAATCGGCTCGCGGGGGGATCCCTGATGGCCGAGCCTGGCGCCATGGGTCACGCTGATCGAAAGGCTAGGAGGAAGTAGAGTTCGAGTGCTGTCCCCCATGCCCTCCTCGAGCACCGATCGCCCGGGCGTCGAGCCTGGCGGCGTCAGTCCCCTCGTCCCTCATCCCGGGATGAGGATCGGGGATCGCTATCGCCTGAAGCGATCACTGGGACGCGGGGGCATCGGCGAGGTGTGGGAAGCCGAGCAGGCCCCCACCGATCGCCGGGTCGCGGTCAAGATGTTGCTGCCGGTCTGGCAGACGGACCGGGACGTTCGCAAGCGCTTCATGCGGGAGGGGCGCTTGGCCAGCAACATGCACCACCGGCACATCGTGGACGTGCTCGAGGTGGGCGAGACACGAGAGGGGCTGCCCTTCATCGCCATGGAGCTGGTGCAGGGCGATCCCTTGCACCGGGTGGTGGAGCGCGACGGCCCGCTGCCGTGGGAGCGGGTCAAGCGGATCCTCCTGCAGGTGTGCGGGGCGCTCGATCACGCGCACGGCCTCAAGATCATCCACCGCGACGTCAAGCCCTCCAACGTGATGCTGATCGATGCGCCGCACCGGCCCGACCGCTGCAAGCTCGTCGACTTCGGCATCGCCAAGCAGGTGCTGGTGAACCTGCACACCCAGCCGCTGACGGCCGAGGGCCAGATGCTGGGCAGCCCCGGCTTCACCAGCCCCGAGCAGCTGCAGGGGCAGCCCACCGATCCGCGCGCCGACGTCTACGGCCTGGGGTGCACGGGCTACTACCTGCTCACCGGGCAGATCCCCTACCGCGGCCGCACGGCGGCGGAGATGCTCCACAACGCGCTCTACGAGCGGCCGCGCACGCTCGAGCTCGAGGTCGACGAGGAATTGCGGGCCGACATCGAGACCGTGCTGCATCGCGCGGTCCACCGCGATCTCAGCCAGCGCTACCGCTCGGTCCTCGATCTGGTGGTCGCGATCAACAACATCGGTCGCGGCGACGGCCACGGCCCCGCGGCTCGGGCTCGCATCGTGGTCTCGGCGGTGGGGCGCCCTCCCGGGCCCCTGCCCGACACGGTGGTGGAGGGGCGCCTGCCCGATCCCGAGGAGGCGTCGCTGCTCGACGACGTGGTCACCCCGGTGGTGACCCCGGCCAGCGGTCCGCGCGGCGTGATCTCGACCAAGGGCTACAGCCCCATCCTCGCCGGTCGGGGCGGCATCGATCGCGTGAGCTGGGGGGCGCCCGAGGGCTTCGTGGAGCTCGCGCGCATGCCCCCCGACGTGATCGTGGTGCACATGCGGCGCGAGATCGGCTCCTCGGCCAAGTGGTTGTTCGACACCCAGCTCGGCTCGCTCATCACCCGCAATCGCCCGGCCCACCTGTTCTGGAACCTCGACGAGATCCAGAGCTACCCCGCCGACGTCCGCGACGCCACGCTGCGCTGCCTGAGCGAGCACCGCGACGAGATCGCCTCGATCCACGTGCTCAAGGGCCCCGGCCGGGCCGGCATCGCGGTCTCGGTGGCCATGGTGGCGCTGGGCAACCAGACCCGCATGTACGAGGACGCCGCCAAGTGGATGGCGACGCTCGAGCGCTGGTCCCACGGCGAGCGCGACGAGTAGGCGTGCGCCCGCCTCCCCGCCGACACGTGGTCGGGCGAGGTGGGCCGGGAGGACGAGCGCGACCCGACGCGGCCGGAGCCGGCGAGGCTCAGCCCTCGCCGTCGGGCTCGCTCAGGTCGTCCTCCATCCGCGCGGCCGCACGGATGCGGGGCACCAGCAGCAGCAGGCCCAGCAGGTTGGGCAGCAGCACCGCCGCGATCACCAGGTCGACAAGCGGCAGCAGCTCGGCCAGGGTCCAGCTCGTGCCCACCGCGGCCGCGGCCAGCATCGCCAGGCGCAGGGCGGGGGCGCCCAGCGAGCCCGCCACCGCGGAGGCGGCCCGGCCTCCCAGCTCGGTCCAGCCCACGATGGTGCTCAGGGCGAACACCAGCACGGCCAGCAGCATGGAGAAGCGCCCGAAGCCACCGAGCTCGAAGGCGAAGCGAGCGGCGACGATCTGCGCGCCCTCCTGGGCGAGCACCGGCGCCGCCATGCCGGCCGCGAACAGCTCGCCCGGGTGCGGGCGGTAGGTGTTGCCCTCGCCGAAGGGCCCCTGCATCTCGCCCAGCGGGTGCAGCGGCACCAGCACGCGTCGGCCCGCGAGCTCCGGCTCGAGCCGGGCGTCGCCGTGCACCTCGGCCTGGAAGTCGTAGTCGGGCACCACCAGGAACGGCCCCGCGTAGTGGTCGAGCTTGGACACGAAGCGCAGGTCGGCGTCGAGGCGGACCTTGCCGTCCTCGAAGGTGGGCACCACCGGCAGGTGCAGGTCCTGGCTGGAGTCGTCCTTGTTGCGCAGCACCACGCGCTTGGCATCCATCACGAAGGACGGCGGCGGCTTGCCCTGATCGAAGGGGCCGAGCTCCTGCTGCAGCGCCTTGAGCGAGAGCAGGGCCGCGCGCTTGTCGTCGGGCGCGGGCGCGGGCGCGGGCTCGCCGGCCATCTCGGCCTCGAACGCGGCCTGGGGCACCACCAGGTAGGGGCCCACGAAGCCCGGGATCCGCTCGATGCCCCACATGTCGATCTCGAAGCGGATCCGGTGGTCGTCGTAGCGGGGCGTGACGGGGATGCGGATGTCCCGGGCGGGATCGCTGTCGTGCTGGAGCACCAGCGGTCCCGATTCCAGCAGCATGTCCCAGGGCGGAGCCTCCACGCTGCCGCTGCGGGTGAGCGCCACCACGGCGTCGCCCCGCGGGTTGGCCTCGATGCGCAGGTCGACGACGGTGCCGATCTCGGGGGTGAAGCCCTCGCGGGCCACCATGCCCCACGGGGGCCGGGGCGAGTCGCTGGCCACGTAGGGCCCGCCGAAGCGCCGGTCGCCGCGGAAGAACAGGTGCAGGGGCGGGTTGAAGGCCCGGTCGGCGTTGGGCGGCTCGAACATCGCGAGGTGCCGGCCGAGGCTGGGGTTGGTCGCCTCGCCCACGTAGCCCACGAAGTCGAAGTCGTCGAAGACCACGTAGGGCTCGGAGAGCAGGTCGAGCCGCACCGCCATCGCGCGCATGTCGAGCTCGGGGTCCACCGGGCGCAGCACGATGTACTCGTCCTCGGAGCCCGGGTACTTCTTCACCTCGCGAGTGCAGGGCACGCGCACGTCCCAGCCGGGCTGCTTGGCCCGCTCGGGGTCGCGGGCGCGGAACACCACCGTGTCGCTGTGCTGGGCGATGCCCCAGTGCGGCAGCACCACGTGCGGCGGCTTGTCGCGATCCTCCTCGCTCAGGTTGGGGTTGTCCTTGGGCACCACCAGCTTGGCCAGGGCGTGGCCGCGGGGGCTGCCGCGCAGGCGCATGGCGTAGTACTTGCCGCGCTCGAGGTCGGTGTCCTCGGCGAGGACCACGGTCTGGCCCACCTGCTGGCTGGGGTAGCCGCCGTGGAAGTAGCTGTGCTCGAGCGGGATCAGCTTGGCCTCGGCCACCGGCTCGCCCTTCGCCGACGCGTCGAGCATGAGCAGGCCGCTGAGGCTGCCCACCAGGCCGGCGGCGAGCAGCGGCACCAGCATGATCACCGCGCCCGCCTTGCCGCGGGAGGAGCTGCGCAGGTCGAGCAGCGCGGCGCTGCCCAGGCCGGCCTCGCCGATCATGGTGGCCCGCAGCACGCCGTGGGCCATCAGCAGCCCCACGCCACCCCCGGCGGCTCCGCCCGCCACCGGGGCGATGCCGAAGGCCTGGTTGATCGCGTCGCCCACGGCAAGGCCAAGCAGGCCATCGCCGCCGCCGAGCGCAGCCAGGGCCGCCACCACGTAGAGCAGCATGACCACCGGCACCAGCAGCAGCAGCAGGCGTCGCAGGCGGGGCAGGAGCACGAAGGGCGCGGCCGCGGCGGCCAGGCCGATCGCGGCGCTGCGCGGGGCGATGCCGACGGTCGAGTCGAGCACCGCCGCGGCCTGGTTGGTCTGGAAGGCCGCGCCCAGCACCAGGGCCAGCACCACCACCGCCAGGGCGTACATGGGCGCGAGCAGCTTGCCCACGCGCGGCACCTGCAGCAGGTGGATGGTGGCCGGCTCCTCGGGCGCGTCTGGCTGGGTCTTCGGGCGGGGCGCCCGGGCGCTGAGGCTGCCCTCGGCGAACGCGATGCCCATGCCCAGGATGGTGGCGATCCACATCCACACCAGGGCGCCGGGGCCCGCCAGCTCCACCGCGAGCACGCCGCCCGTGATGCCGCCCATGCCGGTGGCCGCGGCCAGGGCCAGCCACAGGGGTCCGTCGCCCCGCCGGCCCGCCGCCTCGCGGCTGCCCTCGCTCACCGTGCGCCGACGCAGCGCCGCGATCGCCTGCGGCAGGCCCCGCAGCGGCACGAGCACGGTGGCGAGCAGGAGCACGAGCCCCACGCCGAGCACCAGCCAGGCGATCCATGGGTTCCATGCTTGGGCGACCAGCTCTCGCATCGCTCGGAAGCCTCGCAGCATTGGGCGGGGATCGTCTAGCCGGGGCTACGGGGGCCGCTGCGCTCGCGGGGTCGCGGCGGCAAAAAGCCGAGTCGTCGCCGAGCCCGGGCCGGAATTCGTCGGTGCCAACCCGGTTGCCGCCGCGGCCCCCATCGCCGCGCGGGGCCGGGCGGCGGGGTCGCGACCGCGGCGGTGGGTGGGGCGAGGCGGCGGCGGCCGTCCCCGAGGAGCGCTATGATCCTGCGCCATGGCGGGCAAGACGGTCGGCGAGCACATGACCCCCGTGGCCTACTCGGTGGGCGACGATCAGACCCTGGCCGAGGTCGGCTTCCGCATGCAGGAGCTCGACGTGCGGCACCTGCCGGTGATGCGGGGCAGCAAGCTGGTGGGCATCGTCAGCGAGCGCGACGTGGCGCTGCTCAAGGCGCGGACCAACGCCCACCTCGACGAGCTGCGGGTGTCCGACGCGATGACGCGCGATCCGTACCGGGTGGCCTCGTCCACGCCGCTGGCCGACGTGGCGCGGGTCATGGCCGAGCATCGCTATGGCGCGGTGGTGATCGTCGACGACGACCTGCTCCGGGGGATCTTCACCACCACCGACGGCATGCGCGTGCTGGCCGAGCTCGCGGCCGGCTGAGCGAGGCCGGCCCGATTCGGCGCCCCGGGCCTCGGGGCGACGAGGTGGAGCCGCCACCGGCGGGTTGCTACCGTTGGCCTCGGTGCCGCGGCGCGACATAGCCGGCGTGAGCTGGGCCGGGGCGGCGCTGGCGGGCGCGCTGGGCCTGGCGGCGTGCGGCGGCGAGCTGGCCACGCCCTGGGTGCCGCCCGATGCCGCGATGGTGCGCTGCACGACCGCCGGTCGCGATCGCATGCCGCCGGTGCTGCTCGAGCTGCCGGTGCCGCCCATCCCCACCGGCCTGCTCGTGCGCCAGCTCGATCCGATGGCGCTCAACGACATGGGCTACGAGCGCGAGCAGCCGGTGTGTGCCGCGCTGCTGCGACCGTCCGACGCGGAGGTCGAGGGCGCCCGCGACTCGATCACCGCGCTGCTCACCGCGTATCGCGAGACCGGCACCACGGTGAGCAGCTCGCTGGGGGCCTGCGCCTGCGACGTGGCCCGGGCCGCCGACGTGGTCGACCTGGTGGCCCCCTGCCTCGACGAGCCGCATCGTCCCGCGTGCGATCCCTCGCCCTCGCAGATCGAGCGGGCGCGCGAGCTGGTCGAGCCCCTGCGGGAGACCCTGGCCGCCACCCCGGTGCCGCGCCTGCACTGGCGGGTGGCGGGGCGCAGCGATCGGCCGGGGTGGATCGCTCGGCGCCTGCCCGAGCTGCTGCCGCGCCACGCGGGTGGGGTCACCGTGTACCTGGCCGGGCAGGCCGTGCCCAGCCGCCACAACCACGTGCTGGTGCGACGCCTGCTCGATGCCCCGGGGGTCTCGGCCGTGCTGCGCCTCGATGGCGGTCGCGCGATGCTGGTGATCCGGGAGCTCGACGGCGCGCTGGTGCTCGACCTGTTCTCGCTGCCCGCCGTCGACGGCCGGCTGGTGCCGCTGCTGCCCTTCATCGACGAGGCCGGGGCCGAGGACCTGGCCGCTCGCCTCGCCCGGCCCGCGGCCGCCTGGTCCCCGCCCTTGCCGCTGACCGAGGGCAACCTCGTGCACCTCGATCGACCGGCGCTGCGGGCCGTCGACACGCTGATGCTGGGGCTGGCGCCCTTGGCCGGCCTGCCCGACGCCCCCCGCACGCTTCCCTCCGACGCGGTGCCGCTGGTCGACGCGGTCACCCTGCAGGCGCGCTTCGGCACCGAGGGCAAGGTGCTGCGGGCGCGGCTGGGCCTGAGCGACGCGGGCCAGCAGTGGGCCCAGAGCCTGCCCGCGGAGCTGCTCGCGCCCGGGGTCGACCAGCTCGGGCTTCCCCTCGAGCTGCCTCCCGCTCCGCCGCCGGCCGTCGTCGAGCTCCCCTTCGTCATCCATCGCAGCGCGACCGAGTGGCTGGTGCTCGACGGGATCTCGGGCGCGGCCGCCTTCATGCGCCGGCTCGAGATGCAGCACCCCGGCGCCCTCGCGGGCACCCTCGATGCCTGGGAGCTGGCGCTGCCGCCGGGCGCGATCGCCCCCGGGGGGACCGTGCCCCCTGCGCAGCCGCTGCGGGAGTGGGCCGAGCGCATCGGCGCCGAGCGCTACCAGCTTCGCTCGAGCTTCGACCCGGCGCGCACGACCCTCGAGCTCGTCCTGGAGCCGGGCTGAGCCGGGCGCTCCGCGCTGGCGGGGTTGCGTGCACGAGATTGTGACCTGGGCCGCCTTTCTCCGGCGAGCGACCCGAGGAGAGCGGCAAAGCGCCCCTCGGTGGGGCAAGATCCAGGGGAGCCTGGATCATGACTCGGTCGTCCCTTGCCCTTGCCCTCCTGTTCTCGTTCGCTCCCGCGTGCATCATCGTCACCAGCGACGACAGCTACGACTCCGACGACGTGGGCGACGAGTCGCCGCACCCCGGGGCCGACGACGGCAGCGCGGGCGCGGGTGGCTGTGAGATCGGCACCGAGGGCTGCCCCTGCACCACCGGGGGCAAGTGCAACGACCCGTTCTTCTGCAACCTCAACCTCAACCTCTGCGTGGCCGACGTGTGCCCCGTGGGCACGGAGACCTGCGCCTGCACCCCCGAGGGGGCCTGTGATCCCGGGCTCACCTGCGCGTCGGAGCTGTGCGTGGATCTCGGCTGCCCCGTGGGCTCCGAGGCCTGCCCCTGCACCGAGGGCGGGGCCTGTGATCCCGGGCTGACCTGCTTGTCCGGCTTCTGCGTGGACCCGAGCTCGGGCGAGAGCGGGAGCTGAGCCTCGGGCTCGCCTTCGCGGCCCGGCTCCGCGGTTGATCGAGGGGCTCGCTTCGCGGCAGGCTTGCCCCGGCGCTCATGTCGATGCACCAGCCGCCGATCGACTTCGACGCCCTGTCCAAGGGCATCTACTCGCAGGGGGCCGAGGAGGACGTGCTCGAGCGGATCTTCGAGCGCATCGAGCCGGCCACGCGCTTCTGCGTGGAGTTCGGGGCCAGCGACGGCCTGCGCAACAGCAACACCGCGCTGCTGCTGCGCGAGCGGGGCTGGCGGGGCGTGCTGATCGAGGGCTCCGACTACCGCTTCGGTCGCCTGCGCGACAACTGGGGCGGGGACGAGCGGGTGCGGATCGTCCAGGCGGTGGTCCAGCCCGACGACGTCGAGCCGCTCTTCGCCGCGGCCGGCGTGCCCGAGGATCTCGATCTGCTGTCGATCGACATCGACGGCAACGACTACTGGGTGTGGCAGGCCATCGAGCGCTACCGGCCGCGCGTGGTGGTCATCGAGTACAACCCCTACTACGAGCCGCCGCGGCGCTGGGTGATGAGGTATGCCCGCGAGCACCAGTGGGACGGCAGCACCTACTACGGGGCGAGCCTGGAGTCGCTGGTGCAGCTGGGCAAGCGCAAGGGCTACGAGCTGCTGTGCTGCGATCGCAACGGCAACAACGCGTTCTTCGTGCAGGCGCCGTTCCTCCCCCGCTTCGGCGTCGAGGACAACTCGCCGCAGGTGCTGTACCGGCCGGCGATGTACAAGGTGCGCTTCGTCGGCAACAACACCTTCGTGACCGGCCATCCCTATCGCTACGGGCCGGGCGAGGAGATCTGAGGGCATGGATCCCGACGACGGCCTGCTCGCCGGGGCCGAGCTGGCGGCGGTGCTGCGGGCCCACGGGCTCGAGCCGGTGCCCGACGATCCTCCCCGCCGGGTGACGCCGCGGGTGCTGCACCTGCGGCGCACGGGGGGAGGGATCGCGATCAAGGTGCTCGCCCCGGAGCACGCGGCGGCGGCTCGCGTCGAGGCGGCCCTGCTCGCCCACCTGGCCGGGGCAGGAGAGGGCTACCGGGTGCTGCGACGCGTGGTTCCCCAGGGCGGCGAGGCGCCCGTGGTGATCGACGGGCGCTCGGTGCTCGTCACCCGCTGGGAGCCGGGGCACCACCGTCCCTACGAGGCGATCGACGTCGACGGCTGGGCCACGCTGGGGAGCACCCTGGCTGCGCTGCACCGGCGGCTCGACCAGGCGGCCGAGCTCCCGCCGCTGCCCGATCTCGTCGAGGGGCTGCGGGCCCTGAGCCTCGACGACGAGCGCCGCCGTCTCGGCCAGCACCAGCGCGCGGTCCGGGCCCGCGGGGGGCCGGGGGCCGAGCTCCTGCTCGCGATGCTCGACGAGCGCCGGATCCTGCTCGAGCGCCATGCCTCCGAGGCGCTCGCGCGGCTGCCCGCGGGCGAGCACGCCCCGATCCACAACGACTACAACGTCCACAACTACCTGTTCCACGAGCACGGCCCGCCCACCATCCTCGACTGGGAGCGGGCCGTGCGGGCGCCTCGGGAGCACGAGCTGCTGCGCTGTCTCAACCACCTGCCCCTGGTCGCGCCCGCCCGGGCCACCGCCTTCGTGGATGGCTACCTGGGGCGTCGCTCGCTCGATCCCACGCGGCTCGTGTGGGCCCTGCACGCCACCATCACCGCGCACGCCCTCAAGCACTGGCCGGTGGAGGCGTGGCTGGCCGGGGCCCCGGGCGCGCTCGAGCGGCTGCCCGGGATGGCCGAGATCGTGCGAGCCTTGGTGAGCGGGGGCGATCGCATGGCGGCGTTCGTCGACCGGCTGCGAGCGCGGGTCGCATCATGAGCGAGACCAGGACCATCGTGGATCGAGACGGACGGGAGCATCGCTTCCCGCCGCCGCTCGAGCGGGCCCATCGCGTGGTCGAGGGCCGGGTGGTCACCCGCTCGCTCGAGGCCCACGTGGTGGACCACTGCAACCTCCGCTGCGCCGAGTGCTGCTCGCTGTCGCCCCTGCTCCCGCCTCGCTTCGAGTCGCCCGAGGCCCTGGCTCGCGACCTCGCCCGGGCCGCCGCGGTGCTCGCCCCGGCGGTGTTCAAGCTGGTGGGCGGCGAGCCGCTGCTGCACCCCGAGCTGCTCGAGCTCGTGCACGTGGCCCGGCGCTCGGGCATCGCCCCGCGGGTGTCGCTGACCACCAACGGCCTGCTGCTGCACCGCATGCCCGACGCGCTGTGGCAACAGCTCGACGGCCTCACCATCTCCCGCTACCCCCGGCCTCGGATCCCGGCCGCGCGGGTGGCCGAGATCGAGGCCAAGGGCGCGCGCTTCGGGGTGAGGATCAACTGGAAGCAGCAGGACGCCTTCGTCCAGATGTCCCGGCCGCACGGGCCCGCCGATCCGGCCGAGACCGCGGCGGTGTACGGGCGCTGCTGGCTGCGGGAGCGCTGTCACCTGCTCCGCGACGGCCACTTCCATACCTGCACGCGGCCGGTCCACCTCGCCACCCTGCACCACGCCGACCCTCGCCCCGACGGCCTGGCCCTCGAGGGCTGCACGCCCGAGGGGGTGCTCGCCTACCTGCGGCGCGAGACCCCGCTGGCCGCCTGCGCCCACTGTGCCGGGGGCGACGCCCCCATGGTGCCCCACCGCCTGCTCAGCCCCCAGGACTTGCGGCGAGACCGTCGGCCGCGGGCTCCGGGCGGCGGCGCAGGAAGCCCCCGGGAGCCAGCGTGAGCAGCACGCGATCCTCGAAGGAGTAGTCGACCTCGAAGCGATCGTCGCGCTGCAGGAACGCCGCGACCGCGGTGCCCGGGTTGTTGCCCTTGCCGTAGGGGCGTCCCTCGAACATCTCCGCCGGCAGGTCCTCCATCACCGTGTCGAGCACCACCACGTAGCTGTTCGGGGTCACCAGCGGTCCGAGCAGCTCGAGCTCGCGCTCCACGTGGGCCTGCACGTGGATGAGGTCGAGCACCACCACCACCGGCGAGCGCTCCTCGGCCAGGGCGCGCAGCGACGCCACGATCTGCGGGTCGATCGACGAGCCCTCGAGGACGCGGATGCGTCGGCGCAGCGGATGCTCCTCGATGGCCCGGCGGCCCTCGGGGCGCAGCGCGGGGTCCACCGCGGCCACGATCCCGTCGCCGCCGAGCAGCTCGAGGATGGAGGCCATGAAGATCGGACCGCCTCCCGCCGCGATGCCGGTGTGGATCACCAGGCGCGGGCGCACGGCCGAGACGATCTCCTGCAGCGCGATCATGTCGCCGGGCAGGTGGAAGAAGCGCTCGCCCAGCCAGCGGTGCTCGAAGAGGTGACGGTGGGGAGCGGCCTGGCGCAGCCACTCGAGGTTGATCGCCTTCATCTGCTGGGACGGTCGCATGCGTGCCTCCGGGGGCAGCATACCCGCCGCGAGCGCAGGGGCGGTGTTCGTGATCGTCGGATGCGCAGGTGGTGGGTGTGCCTGGTCGCGTCGGTTATGCGCTCGCCACGTGGGCCCGGGCGCGCTGCCACCAGCTGGGCGGCAGCGAGTCGGGGTACACCCGCTGCAGCGTCTCCACCATCGACGGGGTCAGCGGCTCGAGCTGGAACTCCACCCGCACGGCCATCTCGTCGAGCTCCAGCAGCTGGGCCAGCAGCAGCTGCAGCCAGCAGGTGTGGGTCTCCTCGAGGTCGGCCTCCTCGCGGGGGATCAGGCACGGCACGTCGTTGCGGCGGTAGGGATCGGGGCCCAGCCCGAACTCGGGCTGCCGTCGCCGCTCGGGCGAGGCCAGCAGCAGGTGGGCGATCTCGTGGAGCTGGCTCTCCAGGGTCATCCCGGTGGGTCGCAGGTTGCGGCCGTTCCACGACAGCCCCACGCGGTACGGCCGGCGCCGCGGGAAGTAGATCGTCGCCCCCGGGACCACCCGCCGCACCAGCTCGCGGAGCTGGTCCTCCTGCGCTCGTCGTCGGGCCATCGCCGTCGTCATCCTAGCGAGCCACCGCCTCGCACACGTAGCCGATCACCCCGGGCAGGTCGAGCTCCCGCCGCCGCGGCTCGAAGCCGTGGTGGCGCAGCAGCAGCAGGGTCTCCTGGGGAAAGAGCTGGCGCAGGCGCAGCTGCATGGTCACCGGCTCGCGCTCGAGCTCCATGGCGCGGCTCTCCGTGCTGATGGTCAGCACCTGGCTCAGCGGGTCGTACTCGATGAGCTCCGAGGCCCGGCACACCCCGCCGTCCACCGGGTCGCGGTACCAGGGGATCTCCCCCGCCATCCCGGCCAGCATGGGCGGCTCGGGCAGCGACACGTCGAGCACGAACACCCCGCCGGGCCGAAGGTGTTGGTGCACCCGCTCGAGGAAGGCCGCGAGCTCGTCGAGGGTGTGGTGGTGGGCGATGCCGTTGAAGGGGCAGGTCACCGCATCGAAGCGCTCGCCCAGCTCGAGCACCCGCGCGTCGCCGTGCACCAGGGTGAGGCGCTCGCGGACCTCGGGGGGCTCGAGGGCCAGGTCGGCGCGCAGGCTGCCGAGCATGTCCTCGCTGAGGTCCACCCCCACCACCTGCTGGCCCCGGCGGGCCATGGGCAGCGCCACCCGGCCGTTGCCCACCCCATACTCGAGCACCCGCGGCCGCCCCTCGGTGGCTCCCAGGTAGAACTCGAGGTCCTCGGTCCGCCCGTGGTGCAGCATCCGGTAGAAGGCCGGGTGTCGGTACATGGAGTCGCTCATGCGCCGCGGGCCATCGTTCCTCGGGGACCGCCCCACGTCAAACCAGCGGTTGGCGACGGCCAGGGACGCCGTCTCTCGCGGGATGAGCGCGAGCGTCTCCGGGCCGGATCCGAGGGGGTGCCGGCGCCCCGCCGCGTGACCCGGCTGATACGATGAGGATGGCCACTGCACTCGTCCGGATGAAGGTCGTCAACGACAGGCGTCGCGCGTCCAGGGTCGCCGCCCGTGGCGAGGTGTACCTCCACACCAAGCATGGACCGGTGCTCGGTCGCTGCCTCGATCTCAGCCTCGGCGGCGCCTCGATCGAGGTCGTCGAGACCAAGCGCATCGCCGGTCGGGTGCGGATGGTGACCAGCTTCGACGGCCGCCTGCTCGACGTGGACTGCGTGGTCGCCCGGCGGCGGCGAGCGGGCTCCCGCTTCCGCTTGGGCCTGCGCTTCGACGGTCGGGAGCGCCCGGTGCCCGCCTCGCTGCCGCAGATCCTCCAGGTGCTGCAGGTGCACGCCGGCCTCGCTCGCCAGGCGGGCGCCCTGGCCGAGCGCCTGCCCCAGCTCGTGCCCATCGGGCCGCAGATCCCCGTGCCCGGAGCGATGCTTCCCCTGCCGGTACCCTCGCCGATCGAGGTCGCGCCCTCGGCTCCCATCCCTCGCCCCGTGGCCCACGATCCGAGCACCCCGCTGTGGATCGATCCGGTCCCGTCGACCCCGCTGCCCACCGACGGCCTCGTGCCCTTCGGCGCCGACGAGGGCTGGCGAGAGGAGGAGCTCGAGACCACGCAGTACCAGGGGCCGCCGCTGGACGGCAGCCCGCGGCGCACGCTGGCCGGAGCGCCCGGGCCCGCTCGCACCGGTCACACGGTGGTGGCCCCGCTGCCCGCCGGCCCCGCTCGCACCGGGGCCACCGTGCTCAGCCCGCGGGTGGAGCTCGACGACGACGACTTCGTGCCCACCGGTCGCTCGGCGCGGCGAGGTCGTCGGCGGTAGCGAGCCGGCGGGGCGCACCGCAGGGGGCTCACGAGCCCACGGGCGGAGCTGCCGTCGCGGAGCTCGCCCCCGGGAGGCGCACGCGGACGGTCGCGCCCCGGACATCGCCGTGCACGAACGACACCTGGCCTCCGCATGCCCGCACGATGTGCCGGACCAGGGCCAGGCCCACGCCGTGACCCGGTCGGCGCCGGCCGGTCACGCCGCGATGGAAGGGCTCGAACAGCTCGGCCTCGAACTCCGGGGGGATGCCGGGGCCCTCGTCGCTCACCTCGAGCACCACCTCGCCGCGCTCGCTCGACAGGCTCACCCGCACCGGGCCGTCGGAGAACTTGAGCGCATTGTCGACGAGGTTGTCGAGCACGGCCGCGAACAGGTGCTCGTCGCCTCGCACCAGCGCATCGGCGTCGCCGGGCTCGAGCCGCAGGCGCGACCCGTCCTCGGCCGAGCGCCGTCGCGGCAGCTCCTCGACCAGCTGCGCCAGCGAGCTGCAGTGATCGGTCACCAGCGCATCGTGGGGCGTCGCCAGCATCAGCAGGCGCTCCGTGAGGGTCTCGAGCCGGGCGGTCGTGCGAGCCAGGCGCTCCATGGTGTGCATGCGATCCGCCTCGGTGGCCGGGGCCTCGAGGGCGAGCTCGAGCTCGGCTCGCATCGCGGCCAGCGGGGTGCGCAGCTCGTGGGCCGCGCTGGCGGCGAAGCGACGGGCTCGCCCGAGCTCCTCGTCGAGGCGCCCCACCAGGCTGTGCAGCGCCCCGCGGAGCGCGTCGATCTCCTCGAGCCCGGTGGGGGCGGGCAGGTCGATGGCGGCGGGCGAGCGCGGGTCGGCCCTCGCCACCGCGTTGCGCAGGTGCGACAGCGGCACCAATGATCGCCGCGAGAGCACGCCCCCCACCACGCGCGCGACCGCGGCGACCACGACCAGCACCACCAGCGAAGCGAGCAGCAGGGCGCGTCGATGCTCGTGGCGACGCTCGGCCGGGGTCGCCACCAGCACCATCGCCCCCGGGGGCTCCTTCAGCGGCGCTCCGCAGATCAGCTCGGGTACCGCTGCACCCTCGCTGACCCGGCAGCCCACCGCCGACTGGGGCGGGAGCCCGGCGTCGCCATGGACCACGCTCCCGTCCCGCACGATGGCCACCCGACCGTCGATGCCGAGGGTGCGGGCCTCTTGCTCGAGGTGGTCCGCGACCCCGGGCGCCTCGTCGATCTCCACCTGCATCACCCGGGCAGCCGCGGCCACCGAGCCCTCCACGCGGGCGACGATCAGGGCGTCGGCCAGCAGCATCGCCGCCACGGTAGTGGTGAACGCCGAGACCAGGGCCGCGACGGCGAGGGTCGTGGCGAGGCGACCCGCCAGCGTCCCTCGGCGATCATCCGAGGGCATGGCCCTCTCCCCGCACCAGCCGGATGAGCTCGTGCCCCAGCTTGCGTCGAATCCGGCTCATCAGGACCCCGAGCGAGGCGTTGGCGGCCTCGCTGGGCTCGCCCCACACCTCGGCCAGCAGCGCGTCGCGGGCCACCACGCGGCCCTGCGCCCGCGCGAGCAGCTCGACGATCGCCCACTCGCGGGCGGTCAGCGAGACCTCGAGCCCCGCGCGGTAGGCCCGTCGGCTGTCGAAGTCGAGCTCCACGTCGCCGCGCTTCAAGACCGCCAGGGGCTCGCGCTCGCGTCGGCGCCCCAGGGCCCGCACCCGCGCGCGCAGCTCGGCGATCGCGAAGGGCTTGACGAGGTAGTCGTCGGCGCCGGCGTCGAGGCCCCGGACCCGCGTGGCTACGTCGCCGGTGGCGGTGAGCACGAGGATCGCCATGGCGCTCCGGCGGCTCCGTAGCTCCTCGCACAAGGTCAGGCCCGAGCCGTCCGGGAGATCGAGGTCGAGCACCAGCACGTCGGCGGGGGCTCGCTCGAGCTCGCGGATGGCGGCCGCGATCGATCCGGCCGTGGTGACCTGGTGCTGCTCCCGCGCCAGCGCGGTGCTCAGCAAGTCGCACAGCTCGGGATCGTCGTCGACCACGAGCACGTTCATGGCGCGGCCACCTCGGGCTCGAGCGCCGGCTCACCTCGGTCGTCTGCGCTCCCGCGACCGAGCCACAGGTAGGCCACCGGCGTGACGAACAGGTTGAGCAGGGTGCTGGTGGCCAGGCCGCCGAGGATCACCACCGCCATGGGGTGCTCGATCTCGTGGCCCGGGCGGTCGCCCCACAGCGCCAGCGGAACGAGGGCGAGGGCGGTGCACAGCGCGGTCATGAGGATGGGCGACAGCCGCTCGAGGGTGCCCCGCAGCACCAGCGCGGGGCCGAAGGCCACCGCCTCGGCGCGCTGCAGGTGGAGGTAGTGGCTGATCAGCATGATCCCGTTGCGCGCGGCGATGCCGAGCACGGTCACGAACCCTACCAGCGAGCCGAGCGAGAGCACACCGCCGCCGAGGTGGGCGGCCGCCACCGCACCCACCAGCGCGAAGGGCAGGGTGGCCAGCACCAGCGCGGTGAGCCTCGCCGAGCGGAAGTCGATGTAGAGCAGCAGCACGATGCCCAGCAGCGCCACGGCCCCGCCCTCGAAGAGCGAGCGCGCGGCCGCCTGCTGGGCGGCGTGCTCGCCGAGCAGCTCGGCGTGGTGGCCGGGTGGGAACGGCAGCGCGCGCAGGCCCTCCTCGAGCTCGTGGGCCACGTCGTCGAAGGCTCGTCCCTGGACCTCGCAGGTCACGTCGAGCCGCCGCGTGCTGGCCTCGTGTCGAATGACCCCCGGCGTGGGGGCCACCACCACCTCGGCCACGTCGCCCAGGCGCACCGAGCCGCCGCTGGGCGTCTCGATCCACAGCTCACGAAGGGCGCTCACACTGCTGCGCACGTTGGCGGTGCCCCACACCACCACGGGCACCGGCCGCAGGTCGCGGAGCACCTCGCCCACGTGGGTACCCTGCACCAGGGTGGTGACCTGGGCCCGGATCTGCCCGGGGGTCAGCCCGTACACGTCGGCGGCCACGGCTCGCGGCCGCACCTCGATCTGCGGCACGGGGGTCAGCGCCTCGGTCCCCACCGCGTGGGTCCCCGGCACCGAGCGCATCAGCTCCTCCACCGCGCGGGCCCGCTCCGACAGCACCTCGAGATCGGGGCCGAACACCCGCACCACCAGCGCGCCCTTGGCCCCGGTGAGCACCTCGTCCACGGTCTCGCGCAGGTAGGTCTGCACGTCGTGGTACAGGCCGGGGAACGGGGCCAGCGTGGCCTCGATGCGCTCGACCGTCTCGTCGTGGTCCACGGCCGGATCGACGCTCACCCAGATCTCCCCGAAGCCCGAGCCGACCACCTCGTCGGCCACCTCGGCGCGTCCCAGGTGGGCCCCCGCGTTGCGCACCCCGGGGATCTCCAGCAGCCGGGCCATCACGCGCTCGGTGGTGCGACGCACCCCCTCCACCGACGCGCCCGGCTTCGCGATCCAGTGCATGAGGAAGTCCTGCTCGCGGAAGTCGGGCAAGAAGGCGCGGTCGAGCGAGGAGAAGCCCACGCCCCCGGCGACCAGGGTGGCGAGGGTGAGCCCGAGGACCAGCACGGGGCGCCGCAGCACGCGGCGCAGGGCCCAGGCGAAGGGCGGGCGCAGCCCTCGGGCGATGGGCGAGGCGGTCACCCGCCCCGCGCCAGAGGGCAGCACCAGCATGCACAGGGCCGGGGTGACCGTGAGCGCGACCAGCAGCGACGAGACGATCGCCAGGCCGTAGGCCAGCGCGAGCGGGCGGAAGAACGCGCCGGCGAGGCCCTCGAGCAGGTACACCGGGACGAACACCAGCATCACGATCGCGCTGGCGTAGACCACCGCGCTGCGGACCTCGATGGAGGCGTCGAGCACCACCACGAAGGTGGCGCGCGGCCGCCCCAGCTCGAAGTTCTCGTGGAGCCGGCGGTGGATGTTCTCCACGTCGATGATCGCGTCGTCGACCACCTCGCCCACCGCGATCGCCAGCCCGGCGAGCACCATGGTGTCGAGCTGCCCGCCGCGCAGGTCGAGCACCAGGATCGCGGTGAGCAGCGACAGCGGGATCGCCAGCACGCTGATGAGGGCGGTGCGCCAGTCGAACAGGAACGCGCCGAGCACCAGCACCACGAGCACGCAGCCCAGGCCGAGCGCGAGCTCGAGGTTGTCGATGGCCCGCTCGATGAAGGAGGCGGGGCGGAAGATGGTGGGGTCGACCCGGACCCCCGGCAGGGCCGGCGCGAGCTCGACCAGCGCGTCGTCGATGGCCTGGGTGACCTCGAGGGTGCTGCCCCAGGGCTGCTTCTCCACGATGAGCAAGAGCCCGGTGCCGCCGTCGACCACCGCGTCGCCGATGGGGGGGCCGTGGTCCTCCACCACCTGGGCCACCTCGCCCAGGGCCAGCGGCGTGCCGTTGCGTACGGCGACCGGGGTGCGGGCCAGCGACTGCGGGTCCACGGCCGCGGCGGGGTGGCTCACGGCCAGGCGTTGGTTCGGCCCGTCCACGAACCCGCCCGAGATCAGGCTCACCGCCTCGGTCGCCGCCCGGATCACGTCGGTGAGCACCACCGCGTGCATGCGCAGGCGGTCGGGATCGACCTGCACCTGGAGCTGGCGGTCGCGCTCGCCCCAGACCGCGACGTTGGCCACGCCGGGGATCGCCATCAGCCGCGGCCGAATCGTCCAGCGGGCGAGATCGCTGAGGTCGAGGATCGACATCTGGTCGGAGGCGAGGCCGACCTTGAGCACCCGGCTGGTGGAGGAGGTGGGTGAGAGGATCACCGGCGAGCGGGCCACCGAGGGCAGGCGCGGGATGGTGAGCGCCACCCGCTCCTGCACCAGCTGCCGGGCGCGGAACAGGTCGGTGCCCGGCTGGAACCACACCACCACCGAGGACAGGCCCGGCACCGACTTCGAGCGCAGCGCCCCGCTCAGCGGCGTGCCCACCAGGCCCTCCTCCAGCGGCCGGGTGACCAGGCTCTCCACCTCCACGCTGGACAGGCCGGGGGCCTCCGTCTGGATCTCGACCTTCGGCGGGGCGAACTCGGGGAAGGCATCGATGCGGGCGTGGAGGGCCGACTGCACCCCGGCGATCATCGCGACGACGGCGAGCACGAGCACCACCACCCGCTGGCGCAGGCAGGTGGTCACGAGGGCGCGGATCAATGCGACACTCCCAGCTCGGCCCCGAGCAGCTCGAGCGCGCCTACGGCCACGATCGGCGTGCCCACGGGGGGACCGCGGCGCAGCACGGCCAGCTCCTGATCCTGCCGGACGATCTCGATGCGGCGGCGCCGGAACGAGGTGGCGTCGAGCTGCTCGTACACCCAGCTCCCGCCGTCGAAGTCGAGGACCACCGCCGAGGCCGGGACCGCGGCCAGCTCACCCTGGTCGGCGTAGCGCAGCCGCACCACCACGCGCTCGTCCGGGCTGGGGCCGTCGGCCGTGCTCGGCAGGCCATAGAAGAGATCGACGGTGAGGCCGATCGGATCGGCGGACGGTGGCGCGAGCACGGGCCGTGCCTCCACCCCCTGCATGGGATCCTGCCCCAGTCGGGCCACCCGCACCGGCGCCTCGAGGTCGAGCCGGGCGCGCTCGCCCGGGTAGACCGGGACGCGGACCCACGGCCCCGCGGTGCGGACCACCTCGAACAGCGGCGACCCGGCGGCCACGCGCTGCCCCGGCGCGGCCGAGATCGTCCGCAGGATCCCGTCGCTCGGCGCGACGATGGGCAGCGTGGCATCGGCGGCCAGCGGCGAGCGTCGCAGCATTCGAACGCGAGCGGCCGCGGCCTGCTCCTCGGCCTCGGCGGTGGCGACCTCGGCCTGCGTCTCCTCGAGCGTGCGCTGGGCCGCCCCGCGCTGCTCCACCAGGGTGCGGGTGCGCTCGAGCCGGGCGCGGACCAGCTCGAGCCGGGCGTGGGCGATCTCGTGCTGTCGGCGGGCCTGCGCCTGCACGTCGCGGTCGGCGGGAGCGAAGGGCACCAGCTGCACGAGCACCTGACCCGCGGTGACGGGCGCCCCGGCCTCCAGCGTGGGATCGCGCGGGCTCAGGGTCCCCGACAGCGGGGCCGTGACCGCGAGGGCGCGGCCCGGAGGGATCACCACGACCCCGCCCACGTCGCGCGTGCTCTGTTCGTGCACCTGGGTCACGGGGGCGATCTGCAGCCCGATCGCCTCGATGGAGTCGGGCTCGAGGTGCAGCGTGGACAGCTCGTCCTCGGTGATCCGCGGGGCGGCGTGGGTGCTCGCGGCCGCGGCCGCCGGGGCCTCGGGTCGGCATGCGGCCAGCCCCAGCAGCACGGCCAGCCCCAGCGAGCGCGAGAGCATGCGACTCATGGGGCCTCCGGGGGCGGCGGGCTGGCGAGGCGGCGGCCCAGCGCTCGCTCGAGCTCCACGCGGGCGCGCCGGGCCTCGGCGCGCAGCTCCACCTCGCGCAGGCGGGCGAGCTCGAGCCGCTGCGCGGCCAGCAACACGCCGGAGTAGTCGATCTCTCCCTCGTCGTAGGTGTCCATCACCACCTCCACGTCGCGCTCACGCGCCGTGACGATCCCGTCCTGGTACTCCGCGAGCGAGCCCCGGGCCCGCGCGAGCTGGAGCTGGGCCTGGGTGACCTCGGTGACGATCCGCGCCCGCAGGTCGTGGTAGCGCCAGGTGGCGGCATCGAGCTCCGCCTTCGCCCGGGCGATGCCCCCTTGGTTCTGATCGAAGATCGGCAGCTCGGCCTGTACGCCCCCCGTGACCGACGGGCCCGACGAGCTGCCCACCCCCGCGAAGCGCAGCACCGCGCTGCGCTGCAGGCCCAGGCGCTGGCCCGCCGCCTCGATGGCGAGCTGGCTCGCCCGCAGGTCGGGTCGCGAGCTCAGGGCGAGCTCCTCGAGCGAGCCCAGCTCGGGCGGGGCCTGGCCCGGCTCGTCGGTGGTGGTGGTGGGGTGCAGGCTGGGCTCCACCTCCGACCAGCCCATCTGGGTCCGCAGCACTGCCTCGGCGATCGCCACGTCGACCTCGGCTCGGATCGCCTCGTCGGTCGCCACGCGGGCGTCGACCTGGGCCACGTCGGCCTCGCGGGGCGCCACGTCTCCCGCGTCGCTGCGGGCCTGGGCGAGGGCCGCGATCTCGTCGGCCTGCTCCGCCACCACGCGCCGCACCTCCACCCGATCGACGGCGAGCTGCCAGTCGATGTGGGCGAGGCGAGCGTCTCGGACGAGATCGACCGCCGTCTGCACCGTGCTCTGCGCGACCACGTCGAGATCGGTGCGCGCCACCTCCACGCGCCGCCGCAGCAGCACCAGGTTCTCGAGCGGCCAGGTGAGCAGCACGCTGAGCTGCTGCGGGCCCGAGGGGAACAGGAAGCGCAGCGTGGGATTCTGGGGGCGGCGCGCGCTGGCCAGGTCGCCCCGCGCCACGGCCAGGCGCGATAGCTCGGCCCGCAGCCGGGGGCTGTTCCACAGCGCCATCGCGGCCGCCTCGTCCTCGCTCAGCCCGTCCTCGAGGCGCACCCCCGGGGGCGTGGCCGCGGCGTCCTCGGGCTGGCGGTCCAGGGGCATCTCCATGCCCGTGCGGTCCTCCACCTCCTGGCTCGGGTCGACGGTCTCGGGCCGGGTCGCACACGCGGCGATCAGCAGGATCCCGCAGCCGGCGGCGAGGCGAGGCATCGATGCCCAGTCGTAGCCAAGCCCTCCGCTCGCAGCAAGGTGCGGCGCGGCTGTCGTTCGGCTGCCGTTAGGTCACCGAAGGAGCGTGTGGCGTGGGTCGTGCTCCCTCCACCGTCTCGTGCCCCCCTGGCCCCTGCGACGATGCGCAGCACCATCGCCGTCGGAGGGCGTCAGTACGAGCCGGCGCCGAAGCGGAAGGTGCGGCCGGTGGTGTAGATCCGGCCCTCCCAGTCGGGCACGTAGTACTGGAACACCGAGCCGCCGCCGAACGCCAGGTTGGCCGTGCACACGCCCACCGCGGCCGCGATCGGCATGTCGACCACGTACTCGGCGATCTCGCGGCGGTAGCCGAGCGAGGCGTGGGGCTGCACCTGGGCCATGCGCCACAGCGACTCCGCGAACTGCAGCGGGCGGGTGCCGTCGTAGGCCCCCGAGGCGAAGCGGGCATCCTCCTCGCTGAAGAAGAAGTTGCTCGACCCGCCGACGCCCTGCCACAGCTTGGTCATCGGCTCGAGGGTCATGTCGAGCCACGCATCCACGGCGTATCCCCCGGAGGACTGGGCACTGGCAGCAAGGGCGGCGACGCTCATGCCCGCAGCGTAGCCAGGGCCTCGCGCCGGGGTCAACGAACGAATTCGAGCCGGGCGGCAGCCCGTGAGCGCACGGTCCGAGCTCGTCGGCGGGCCGGCGTCGCCCGAGACGAAGAAGGCGCCCGCCGTGCTCGGTCGGGCGCCTTCGAGATGCGAGGGCAGCACCCTCGGCGTCAGCCCTCGGCCTTGCTCGGCTCGGCCTCGGCGGTGGCCGGCTCGGGCTTCGCCTTGCTCGGCTCGGCCTTCGCGGCCTCGGCCTTCGCCGGCTCGCCCCCGCCCGGGATCTCCGGCACCGGGGTGCTCAGCTTGTCGGGCTGCGGGCCCTTGCACACCTTGCTGGCGACCTTGCAGCCGCGGACCTTGAGGTCGCCCACGATGGCGTCGATCTCGGAGGAGTAGCGCGACTCGTGCTCCTCGCGACCGGCCAGGCCGAGCACCACGCGGTGCTCGTCGGTCACGAACAGCACCACGGTGTAGAAGCGCGGGCTCTCGCTCTTGCCCACCGGGGTGTAGTCGAAGTCGAAGCGGGTGCCCGCCACCCCGTTCTTGGAGGCGGTGGGGGTCTGTCCGACCAGGGTGTAGCCGCGGGTGCCCAGCTTGTCGACGAGGTCCTGGGACCAGAAGGCCAGGGTGCCGCCGCGGAAGTTGTCGAACACGTGGACCCGCAGGCCGACGTCGTTGTTGGCCTTCATGTGGGCGCCGTCGTCCTCCTTGTAGACCTCGGCGAAGCCGGCGGGAGGATCGAGGCGGTAGGCATTGCAGCCGGCGAGGCCCAGGGCCACCAGCACGGGGACGAACAGCTTCATGGCTCGGAATCTCATGGTCTGGTCCTCCCTTCTCACTTCCACTCGGTGGCCTCGACGCCCAGGGAGTCGACCCAGGGGAAGGGATCGTTGCTCGACGGCGTGGGGGTGAAGGGACCTCGCTCCACGAGCGAGACGGTGAGGGTGGAGTAGGAGACGAGGCTGTCCAGCCGCCGCAGGCGACCCTTGAGCACCTCGAGCTCCATGGTGACCTCGTCGAGGGCCTGCCGCACCTTGAGGGCCTCCTCCACGGTGCGGGCCTTGGTGAGCAGATCGAGGAGCTGGGCCTTGGTGCCCTCGAGCACGTCGATGCGGGTCTGGATGTCGAGGAACTCCTCGGTGATGTCCTGCGCGTCGAGGGTGCGGTTGTCGACGATCCCGAGGGTGGCCAGATCCTCCATGGCCGGCCGGAGCTCGGCCGAGGGGATCCGCATCACGAAGTAGTTGCTCGACATGTTCTGCACGTAGCCGCCGTACTTCTCGGGCACGCTCTCGGCGCGGGTCATCGCGTCCTCGAGGTTGTAGACGGAGACCTGCATGGTCGCGGTGTAGATGATGTAGCGCCCGACGTCCTGATCGTGATCGTCGGCGACCGCGGGCTCGGCCGCGGGGTCCCCGGGCTCGACCCCGGGAGAGGAGGGATCGGGCGGAGGCGCGGGCGGAGCGGCGTCGGCCTTGTAGGCTCGTCGCTCTCGACGCGCGCTGCGACGGGAGCCCATGGATTCCTCCCGCTCGATCGAGGCGGGCGCGGTATCCATCTCCATGTCGGCGGCGCCGCCGTAGTCGGCGTCGTAGTCGTAGTAGCCTGGGGCCTCGAGCCCGGCCGAGGCCGGGGCCATCTTGGCGCAGCCCATCGCTCCGAACAGGAGCAAGAGCGCGGGACCAGCACGGTGGATCATCGTTGGTTGCCTCTCTCGTGGAACGCGGCGCGAGGCAGCGGCCTGCGCCGACCGGCGCCGGAACGTCGCTCGCTCCGCCACCCTTACAGCAGCCCGAGCGGCCGCGCAACGCAGCGCGATCGCACGGACATCCGCCGCGCCCCGGCCCGCCACTCCCCGGAGGGACGCGGTTCGGTGGGTTGCGTGGGGCTTCGGCGGTCGGGTATGGCTCGGGCGTGAAGCGCTGGTTCCGGTCCCGTCGCCCCGGTCGTTGGCTCTGCATGGCGCTGCTGCTCGGCTGCGGCGGCAAGGCCCCGGCTCCGGACGCGATTCCGCCCGTGCCTCCCTCGTCGCTGTCCACCCCGGGCCCGCTGGGGGCCGAGGCGGACGACGAGCGCGAGGACGACGATTTCGACGACGAGCCGGGGAGCGCGGCCACGCTGCCCACCTGGATGCAGGACGCGGCCCACCGCATCACCGGCCACGCGCTGGGCAAGACCCGGGCGTGGGAGCGGCTGGCCTTCGTGGCCGATCGCTTCGGGCACCGGCTGAGCGGCTCGAGGGCGCTCGAGGACACCATCGACTGGGCGGTGGAGACCATGGCCAAGGACGGCCTGAGCAACGCCCGGCGCGAGAAGGTGATGGTGCCCCACTGGGTGCGGGGCAAGGAGAGCCTGCGGGTGCTCGGCGAGCGGGGCCGCGAGCTGCGGATCCTGGGCCTGGGCATGAGCGTGGGCACCAAGGGCGCGCTGCGGGGCGAGCTGGTGGTGGTGGGCGATCTCGAGGCGCTCGAGAAGGGGAGCGAGTCGCTCGCCGGCAAGATCGTGCTGATCAACCAGCGCATGCCGGCCTACGATCACGAGCGCAACGATCCGGGCTACGGCAAGGCGGTGCCGGCCCGCACCCGCGGGGCCTCGGCCGCGGCCAAGCGCGGGGCGGCGGCGGTGCTGGTCCGCTCCGTCACCGCCACCAGCCTCGACAGCCCCCACACCGGGGCGCTGCGCTACGAGGACGGGGTGGCCGAGATCCCCGCGGCCGCGGTGACCCTCGAGGGCGCCGAGTACCTGCAGCGCGAGGCGGAGCGCGGCCCGGTGAGGCTCGAGCTGCGCATGGGGGCCAAGCTGCTCCCCGATGCCCCCAGCGCCAACGTGATCGCCGAGCTGCCCGGGCGCGAGAAGCCCGAGGAGATCGTGCTCATCGGCGGGCACCTCGACTCGTGGGACGTGGGCGACGGCAGCACCGACGACGGCGCGGGCTGCCTGATGGCGATGGAGGCGGCGCTGCTGCTGCGGGAGCTCGACCTCGTCCCGCGGCGGACGATCCGGGTGGTGCTGTTCACCAACGAGGAGAACGGGCTGCGCGGGGCCAAGGCCTACTTCGAGGCCCACGGTCACGAGACCCACGTGGCCGCGATCGAGTCCGACACCGGGGCCGCCGAGCCGCGGGGCATCGGCATCGCCAGCGAGGACGAGGCGGTGCTGCGGGAGCTCGGCGACTGGAGCCCGCTGTTCGCCGGCCTGGGCCGCATCGAGATCTCCAGGGGCTGGGGCGGCGCCGACATCAGCCCGCTGATGGAGGCCGGGGTGCTCGGCATGTCGGTGCGCCCCGACGTGGAGCACTACTTCGACCTGCACCACAGCTCGGCCGACACCATCGACAAGATCGATCCCGACCAGCTCCAGCGCAACGCGGCGGTGATGGCCCTGATGGCCTACCTGCTCGCCGAGCGCGAGTGAGATCCAGGCGGCTCAGCTCGGCCACGCGCGCGCGAAGATCTCGCCGATGGGGGCGAAGAACAGCGGCGCGGTGAGGGTGAACCACGCGAGGTGCAGCACGATGGCCAGCGGCCGCGCCATCCTCGAGCGCCGGCCGGGGCCGCGATCCCAGGCGAGCTGCACCATCACGGCCAGGCCGTGCAGGCCGAAGAACAGCATCATGAAGCCGGGGTAGCGACCGGGGTGGCCGAGGCAGGCGAGCACGAAGTACTCGTGGATCAGCCCCGAGATCACGAACACGCCCACGGTGGAGCGAAGCGGGCGGCGCAGGCCTCCCAGGGGCAGGAACACGTGGCGGAACACCAGGTCGTGCACCACCAGGTTCCAGCGGCGGCCCCAGAAGTCGCGGGGCGAGCGGGCCAGGGGCGGGGCGTCGAAGCCCTCGGCCACGTGGATCCCGGTCTGCATGGCGAGGCCGGTCACCACGTCGACGAAGGCGCTCACGCCCAGGTAGGTGATCCACAGGCCCCAGAAGGCCTCCACCCAGGGGTCGTGGTGCAGCACCGGCCAGCGCAGGTGCACCAGGGTGAGCACGGCGACGCCGGGGGTCTTGGCCAGCGCTCGCAGCAGGCGGTGGCGCCCCTCGGCGCGCACGCGCTGGGCCTCGGCCGGGTCGGCGGGCAGCCGCGCCTTGGGGGGCACCAGCAGCCAGAAGCAGAAGGAGGAGGGGTGCTCGAGCAGGCGCGGATCGGGCACGCGCCCGCGCCACAGCTCGTAGGCCTTGCCCGCCATCACCACGCACAGCACGGTGGTCAGGGCCCGGGCGTAGACCCACGACACCGGGACGAGCAAGGGGATCGCCAGCGGCACCAGCAGCGCGGGCAGCAGGCGGGCCACGCTGGGGGCGGGTCGCAGCACCCGGAGGTCCCACGCGATCACGGCCGCCACGAGCAGCACGGCGATGCAGGCGGAGGCGAGGGGACCCACGGCCACAGTATCGCTCGGCTCGGGGGGCGATGCCGAGCCCCGCTCGGGAATCGGGGCGCATGATCGGCCCATGCACGGTCGCATCGCAGGGCTCGTCGCGGTGGGTTGGCTGGGGAGATGGTGATCCGATGCGATCGAGGGCGATCCCTTCACCCTCGAGCGGGCCGATGGCGACGGGGGTGGGGATGGCTGTGGCTGCACCGCCTCGCGCCGTGCATCGAGTGCTCCGCATCGACGACGAGCCCCGGCATGCCCATGCCGGCTGACCGAGGAGCGCCGGGCGTTACGCTTTGCGCTCGTCGCATGCACGGCGGACGTCCCGGAGGCTCCCGGTCCTCGCTTCACGACCCTCGAGCTGCGTTGTAGCGTGGATGCGTGCTCGACACGATCTCGCGCCGTCCGGTCCTGCTGCTCGCTGCCCTGCTGCTCGCCTGCAACGGCGGGGAGGAGGGGCGCGACGACACCAACGGTGGCGATGGCTCCTCGGGGCCGGGCACTGCGGGCGAGACCGAGCCCGCCGCTACCGGTGATGAATCGACCTCCTCGGCCGAGGACGGCACGGCGTCGTCGGACTCCACCGGCGAGCCGCCGCCGGTGCTCGCCTGCGACGATCTGCCCCCGCCCACCCCGAGCGCGCTCCACTTCGACGGCGTGGACGATCACGTGACGATGGGCGTGGCACCCGAGCTGGGGCTCGCCACCTTCACCGTGGAGGCCTGGGTGCGCCGCGACGGCGCCGGCGAGGAGATGGGCACCGGGGTGGGCGGCCTGCAGCTCGTGCCCATCGCGGGCAAGGGTCGCGGCGAGAACGACGACTCGATCTACAACTGCAACTACGCGCTCGGCTTCCGTGGCAACGTGCTCGGGGCCGACTTCGAGGACGCCGCGACGGGAGGCAACCACCCGGTGGTGGGCACGACCACCGTCACCTGGGGCGCGTGGCACCACGTGGCGGCCACCTACGACGGGACCACGTGGCGGCTGTACCTCGACGGGCAGCTCGACGTGCAGGCCGTGGCCGACGCCACGCCGGAGGCGAGCAGCATCCAGCACTTCGCGATCGGGACGGCCATGGATTCTGCCGGGGTCGCGGCGGGGTGGCTCGAGGGCTCGGTGGACGAGCTGCGGGTGTGGAACCGGGCGCTGAGCGAGGCGGAGCTGGCCGCGGGCATGTTCCAGACGATCACGGCGGGCGAGGGCCTGGTGTCCCGCTGGGCGCTCGACGAGCCCGACGGGGGCGCGCCCGACAGCGTGGGCGGCAGCTCGGGCACGATCGTGGGCGCGGCCTTCGAGGCCGACGGGGCGGTGCTCGACCGTGGCCGGCCGCCCTCGGTGTTGGTGGACGACCCGCCCGTGCCCCCGGCGCTGCCCGTCGACTCGGCCCAGCTCCAGGTCACGGTGGGCGATCCCGATCCCGGCGACGAGCACGTGGTCACCTTCCACCTGCGCGAGGTGACCGACGCCGACGACTTCACGATCGTGGTGCTGCCCGACACGCAGTACTACTCCGACGTCGACTCGCCCAACGCGGGCGATCCCCAGTACTTCCACGACCAGACCCAGTGGATCCGGGACAACCGCGAGGCGTACGACATCCGGGCCGTGATCCACAACGGCGACATCGTCAACCACGGCGACCGCCCCGAGGAGTGGGTGATCGCCGACGCGGCGATGGCCCGGCTCGAGGACCCCGAGGACGAGCTGCCCGAGGGCATGCCCTACGGGGTGTGCGTGGGCAACCACGACCAGGACACCAACAGCGTGGACGGGGACACGGCGGGCTTCAACCAGCACTTCGGCGTGAGCCGCTTCGCGGGGCGCTCGTACTACGGCGGGCACTACGGCAACAACAACGACGAGAACTGGTTCCACATCGAGGTGGGCGAGCTCGAGATCGTGGTGGTCGATCTCGAGTACGACGAGAGTCCCGAGCCCGCGGTGATGGACTGGGCGCGCTCGGTGTTCGAGGCTCACCCCGACGCGCTGGGGATCCTCAACACGCACTTCATCCTGGGCAGCGGCGGCAACTTCGGGACGCAGGGGCAGGCCATCTACGACGCCCTGCGGGCCACCGACAACGTGCAGCTCATGACCTGCGGCCACGTCTCGGCCGAGTCGCGGCGCACCGACGTGTACCAGGGCAACGTGATCCACTCGATGCTCGCCGACTACCAGGGCGACGGCGACGGCGGCTCGGGCTTCCTGCGGATCTGGGAGTTCTCGCCGGCCAACGACGAGCTCACCGTGCGCACCTACTCGCCCAGCCTCGATCAGTGGATGGAGGACGACAGCAGCGAGTTCACGCTGGAGGTGGAGCTGCTGGGTGCGGGGGGGGACTTCGCCGAGGTCGCCACGGTGGATCCCGCGACGGGGGTGGTCGCGGTCACGCCCGCGGGGCTGCAGGCGGGGCGCAGCTACGAGTGGTACGCCACGGTGAGCGACTGCTCGCACACCGTGAGCACGCCGGTGCGCCGCTTCACGACCCAGTGAGCCCGCCGGGGGCCACGATGGCGAGGGTCCGCTCGAGCAGCCACCAGGCCGCCAGCCCGCCGAGGGCGTAGGCGGCGGCGGGGCGCCGCGCGGGTCGGCGCTCGAGCACGCCACGCCCGAGCGCGACCACGGCCACCACCACGCCCACGATGGCGAGCTGGCCCAGCTCGACGCCGAGGTTGAAGCACAGCAGGCTGCCGCCCACCCAGCCGGGGGGCAGGCCCCACTGCGCGAGCGCGCCGGCGAAGCCCAGGCCGTGCACCAGGCCGAAGGCGAAGGCCACCAGCCACGGGGCCCGGCGGGTGAGGGTGGGGCGGTCGTGGGTGGCCTCGCGGGCCACCAGCACCACGCTGGCCGCGATCGTGGCCTCCACCGGGGCGGCGGCCAGGGTGAGGGTGTTGGTGACCGCGAGCGCGAGGGTGAGCGAGTGCGCGACGGTGAAGGCGGTGATGGTCGCGAGCAGCCGCCCCGCGCCCCGGGTGCCCACCACCATCAGCAGGCCCAGCACGAAGGCCACGTGATCCAGGCCGCCCACGATGTGCCGCAGCCCGAGCGAGATCCAGGCGCCGGCCGAGCGCCCCGGGCCGGCCCGGAGCTCCAGTCGCGGCTCGGCGGCGGTGACCATGGCCTCGAGCGTGCGGCCGTCGCGGAAGCGCACCAGGGTCATCACGCGGTCGTGCCCCTCGGCCAGGCCGCGGAAGGCGAGCTCGCCCTGCAGCCCCTCGGGGCCGCACTCGAGGCGATCGTCGTGGAGCTCGCAGGGCTCGGGGAACACGAGCTCGATCGAGGCGGCCGGTCCGCTGGTGTCGACGGGCTCGGTCCACATCACGGTGAAGCTCCCGGGTTGGTCCTCGTGCAGCGAGAGCACGCCGGGGCGCAGGCCGTGGGCCCCCGCCTCCCCCGGCCACAGCCAGGCGAGCACGAGCACCAGCAGCGCGAGGCAGCGCGGGCTCATGGCGACGCCACGATCTCCCAGCGCCCGCGGAGCTCCTGCTCGGCGCTCGCCAGCTCGCGCTCGAGCCGGTCCTGCTCCCAGTCGTGGCGCAGCTGCTCGCGCAGCGCGTCGAAGTCGGGGACCTCGCCGGTGCTCCAGCGATCGATGCGGACGAGATGGAGCCCCTGCGACGAGCGGCGCAGGGCCCAGGTGTCGGGCGCCTGCGACTCCATGCCGACGACGAAGGCGTCGCCGAAGCGCACGGCGAGGTCGGCGGGCTTGCGGCCGCGGAACCTCCGGCCGCCCGAGAAGCGGTCGCCCAGCCCGTCGGGGTCGGCCCCGCTCTGGAGCAGGGCGAGCAGCTCGCGGGCCCGCGCCTCGGCGGCCTCGTCGGTGCCGTCGACGAACACCTGGGTGAAGTCCACGCGCTCGGGGTGGAGGTAGCGATCGGCGTGCTCGCGGTACCACTGCCGCAGCTCGTCCTCGCTGGGCTCGCGCGCTGCGATCCGCGAGCGCAGCAGGTAGGCCATCTGCGAGGCCACGCGCTCGCGCACCTGCAGGTCGCCCTCGGCCAGGCCCCGCTGCAGGCCCTCGCGGTAGAGCACCTCCTCGTCGATCCACCCGTCCACGAGGTGCTGCAGCTCCTCGTCGGTGGGCGGCGCGGGGTGGGTGCGGCTCCACTGCACCCGCAGGCGCTCGCGCACACCATCGTCGACCACGATCGGCTGGGTGGGGGCGGCGAGCGGCGAGGGGAGGGCGGCGGGGGCCTCCGAGGTGGGCGACACCAGGGCGTCGAGCACGAACAGCGCCGCTCCGATCACCACGAAGTGGGCCACCGGCTCTCGCAGCAGCGCTCGCAGCAGGTCCTTCACGCGGAGAGTATGACCGCTCCGGGCCCTACGGCCGAGCCGCGAGCCAGCGATCGATCTCGGCGGCCAGCTCCGACTGCATCGCATGGAAGTAGGCCGACTTCAGCAGCGCCGCCGCGTCGAGCTCGCGGTCGTGGACGCGAGCCCGCGCCCGGCCCCCCAACGGCGGCGATCCCAGCAGATCAGCGTCGGGTGCGGTGTCGCGGTCGCCGGGTGGGACGCGGGAGCAGCATCGGTACCAGCAGCCACGGCAGCAGGGGCGGCGCTCGCTCGGGAGTCGAGCTGCAGGCACACCCGTCGGTAGTGGCGGGGCTCGAGGCGTCGCCTCCGGCTCCGGTCGAGCCCGCCGAGCTCTCCGCGGTGGTGCCGGGCTCCATGGAATCGGTCGCTGCATCGCCGCCCGCGCTCGCATCCATGCCCGAGGTCTCGCCTCCCGTGGTGTCGACCGGGCTCGAGGTGGATGCGTCGCCGGAGGTGCCGATGCCGGAGGTGCCGATGCCGGAGGTGCTGGAGCCCTCGGTGGTGCCCGCGTCACCCGTGGAGCCGCTCGTGTCTCCCGTGGTGCTCGCGGACCCGGTGCTGCTCATGTCTCCGGTCGAGCCCACCTCTCCCGTGGTCCCGGTGGTGCCCATCGGCGGGACGGCGTCGAAGCCGGTCAGCTCCGCCACCACCGTCTGCTCGGCGAGGATCATCGCCGGGGCGTTCCCGGCCGCCGTGAACATCGCGGCCAGATCGAGACCCGCCGAATTGGTCACGTTGGCCGTCTCGAGGAAGACCACGTACTCCGGGGTATTGATGAGGTAGCGCAGTCGCACCGTGATCTCGAGCTCGTCGTCGCTCGGATCGGCAGGCGTCGCATCGGGCAGGCCCCAGGTGGGATCGAAGGCGTAGCTCACGTCGTCCCAGTGGGCCCAGGTGCCGCCGGGCAGCAGGGGGTAGCGATTGGTGATCGGATCGGTCTCGGGGTCGGGCAGCAGACCGGCCGGCGGAATCCGGGTGTCGGACACCCAGTGATCGTTGAGCATCAAGTGGAAGCCCGCGCCGGTGCTCCACTGCTCGGCGACGCCCTCGTAGGTGCGAAGCTGCGGGTCCTGCTCGATCACTCCCGCGTCCCAGTGTCCCGAGGTGTAGAGCACCTGGCCGGCGTACACGGCCACGACCTCGAGCCACATCACCCGGCCCTCGGCGTAGCCGGTGGGGAGCTTGTGCCCCGTCTGGTTGGTCACGGTCACGTCGAGATCGAAGCCCATCCCCAGATCCACGATGGCCGGCCCCCACACCTCCAGGGTGGCCGCGCTGGCCAGGGTCTCCTGGGTGCGCGCGATCGCATGGTCGTAGGCGGCATCGCTCACGTCCATCGTGCCCGAGTCCCCGTACGTGGCCTGCAGCAGCTGCAGCACGAACTGGTTGGCTCCCGCCAGGTCGTGGCGTCGGCCCCCGGAGGGATGCTCGCCGCCGCCGACGAAGTTGGCGCAGCCGGCCACGTCGCTCACCGCCGGCATGTGGCAGTCCTGGCACGAGGCAAAGCCGGGTCCCGGGACCGCGAGATCGCTGCCCAGCCACTCCGAGTAGGTGCGCTGCTCGTTGAACGGCACGCCCAGACCCACGCCGAGGTCGTCCACGCGCTCGGTCGGCGTGGTCACGTCGTGGCAGGTCCCGCACTGCTCCGAGGAGCCGATGTACGAGTCCTGGATCCACGGGTGCGGCGGATCGCTGCCTGCGTAGGTCCACGGGCCCCGCCGCGGCACGTGGCCGCCCACCGCATTGTCGTCGATGGTGTACTGGGCGTTGCCGATGTTCCCCTCGTCGATCATGCGATGGCACATCTCGCACTCCACCGAGAACAGGTCGTCGGCGGCGAGCTCGGTGATCGCGATGGAGTCCTCTCGTCCCTCGAGGAAGCCGCGGGGCGAGTGGCAGCGGATGCAGAGCTCGGTCTGGGTCGGCGCGTCTTGGCTGGCGATCGCCACTCCGGCCCAGAACACCGGATCGCGGGCGGCGTTGGCCATCATCGAGCCCGCCCAGCTATCGTAGGGAGCGACGGCGGGCTCGGTGGCGAGGGGCGCCGGGTTGGCGAACTCGTGGCAGTTGTCACAGTTGGTCGGTGCCGTCAGGTCGTGGCTCAGCTCATTGGGCAGGGTGGGAGCCCCTCGCACCGCCGTGCCTACGAGGCCGATTCCGATCCCCGCGGCGAGGGGCAATGGATGGAGCGGTGCGAGTGCCTTGGCCATGAAAACGCAGTTCCCAGCCCACAATAATGATGATCGATGGCGATGGGGTCGCAATGCTTGCGCCGGCTCGGCCGTGCCGGGCTCGCGGGGATCCTCCCGGGATGACCCCGCCGCAGGGACGGCGCCCGCTCCGATGCCGTACGCTGGCGCGGATGCAGATCCTCGTCCCCAGTCCCGAGGAGGCGGAGGCCGGGCTACGAGCTCTCAAGACGGTGCTCACCTGCCAGGCTCCGCTCAACCCCATCGAGGCTCGCCTGCTCGACGCGGCCCAGACCCACATCCTGCAGCGTCGCTTCGACGTGGAGGCGCTCCCGCTCATCGAGCCGGCGGAGCTGGCCGCGAGCATCGGACGACCCGAGGTGCGTCGCCAGCTCGTGGACGCGATGATCGTCTGCACCTTCGCCAGCGGCGATGCCCGCGAGGACCAAGTCGAGCTCATCGAGCGCTTCGGGGCCGCGCTCGGGGTGGCCCAGCCCGCCGTGGTCGATCTGCGTCGTCTCGTTCATCGCCGGCTGGCCACGATGCGGTTGCACATCCTGCGCCACAT
The DNA here is from genome assembly GCA_020633315.1 of Myxococcales bacterium. Lineage (GTDB taxonomy): Bacteria > Myxococcota_A > Polyangia > Nannocystales > Nannocystaceae > Paraliomyxa. The sequence continues at coordinate 6,305 of JACKDV010000018.1, read as the reverse complement.
GTACATCGGCGAGCGCATCGCGGAGCTGTGGGAGGATCAGGGATTCCTCGGGCTGCTGGAGACCCTCGGGCTGATGCGAGGCTGGCGTGAGGAGCCCGAGCTGGCCGCCCGCTACCAGGCCCTGGGCGAGCTCCCGCCCGGCACCCTGGGGCGCGAGTACTACCAGCACTGCCGGAAGGGAGGCTTCCCCCTGCCGGGCGAGCGCTACGCCATGATCGAGGGCATCGCGGTCCACGACATGGCCCACGTGCTCGGTGGCTACGGGACCGACCCCGCGGGCGAGATGCAGGTGGCGGCCTTCACCGCGGGCTTTCGCCGGGAGCAGGGCCTGTACATCCTGCTCTTCGTGCTCTGCCAGTTCGACCTGGGCGTCCAGATGGTCCCCGTGGCCGCGCCGGAGCTGGGCACCCTGGACCCCGATGCCTTCCTGGCCGCGCTCAAGCGAGGGAGCCGGATGACGGTGGATCTCTTCGACGACTGGGACTACTGGGCGGTGGTGGGAGAGCCGGTGACGACGCTGCGCGAGCGCTACGGGATCACGTCGACGTAGCCGAGCGCCGAGCTCCGTCGCCGCGGGGCTCGTGCGGACTAGTGACGAGCGCGGCTGGGTACCTGCACCACGCGGTCCTCCTGCTGGCACCACGCGGTCAGCGAGCCGCCGTACACACAGGCCGAGTCCAGCCCGATCGTCCGCCGGCCGCGGTAGTGTCCGCGCCAGGCCCAGTGCCCGTGCACCACCAGCGCGTCGCCGCGGTACAGGTCGTCCCACGGCACGAAGCCTGCGGGGCAGCTCTTGGGATCGCGATCGTGCTTGTGGCGCTTGCCGGCCGCGTTGCAGCACCGCACCCGGGTGGCGAACGACAGCTCGTCGCTCTCGAGCCAGTCGTCGTCGTGGGGACCGGCAGCCAGCCGTTCGGCCACCGCGTGCAGGTCGGCCCACCGCGGAGAGATCCCGCCGTGCACCACCCACGCATCGCGAGCTCCGCCCTCACCGGGCAGCCACACCAGGCCGGGCAGCGACCGCAGGGCGCCCAGCAGCTCGTCGCCGTCGGGCGCGTCGTAGAGCGCCTGCAGGGTGTCCTTCTTGCGCGGCCACCGACCCGAGCGGGCACATAGGGCGTAGACCTCGTGGTTGCCGATCACGCCGCGGCCGCCTAGCGATCGCCACAGCCGCACCGCGGCCAGCGAGTCGGGGCCGCGGTTGATCAGGTCACCCAGGCACCACAGCTCGTCGACGCCAGGGTCGAAGCGGATCGCCTTCAGGAGGTCATCCAGCTCACGAGCGCAACCCTGCACGTCACCGACCAGCCATCGCACTACCCGCAGGCTAGCAGCCAGCCCCGGCCTCGTGGGCCTACGAATCGGCCCGGAAGCTCAGCTTCAGTCGGATCAAGAACCCAATGATTCCAAATGGATGAGATTATGCAGGGAAAGTCCTTGCACCGATTGACCAAAGTCGTAGAAAGAGTTCAGTCGTGTCCGCGCTGACCTACGAGGGACTTCATGCGCTCTTAGCGCGGTACATCGGTCCCCTCGATGATGCCGATCCCAAGGTCCGCAAGCGACTGCACATCTTGCGTACGGCGGCCGAGCTGTTCGCACGGCAGGGCTACCGCAAGACCAGCGTGGACGAGGTGGCGCGTGCGGCCGGCGTGGCCAAGGGCACGGTCTACTCGTACTTCGACGGCAAGATCGATCTGCTGGTGGCCGCGGCCGCGATGGAGAAGCGCGAGGCCCTGGGGTTCATGGCCGAGGTGCTCGACCCGGAGCGCCCGGCCGAGCAGCGCCTGCGTCGGTACCTCGAGGCGATCCTGGTGATGCCGCTGCGCATGCCGGTGAGCACCGCGCTGATGACCGGCGACCAGGAGCTCGCCGCCGTGATGGCCGAGCTGCCCCCCGAGCTGACCGATCAGGGCGTGGCGGATCGCATCGCCTTCCTCGTGGAGCTCATCGACGAGGTGGCGCGGCCCCACACCTGGACCGAGAGCGAGCTCCGCGATCGCGCCGACGTGCTGACCGGCCTGGTGTTCCTCTCCCCCCACCTGCAGGCGCCGCACGTGCGCGGCCAGGTCTCGGTCGAGCGCTACGCCGAGCTCCTGGCCGATCTGCTGATCGCGGGCCTGCGCAACGACAAGGGAAACGAGCCATGAAGATGATCGAGCGAAGGACCTTCCTCGTCGGGGCCGCCGCGGCCACCGCGGTGCTCACCCTGCCGTGGCCCGCGTGGGCCTCCGATGCCCCGCCCACCGACTCCCCCGAATTCCCCACCTGGGTGATGAACCAGATCGACGACATGCACCGCGGCCAGTCGAGCCACGGCGTGATGTCGATGACGGTCAAGACCGAGCACTTCACCCGCAGCCTCACCATGGAGTCGTGGTCCAAGGGCGAGGAGTACTCGCTGGTCCGCATCCTCGAGCCCAAGAAGGAGCGGGGCACGGCCACCCTCAAGAACGGGGAGGACCTGTTCACCTACCTGGCCAAGACCGGGCGCACCGTGAAGATCAGCGGCGCCATGATGAGCAGCGCCTGGATGGGCAGCCACTTCACCAACAACGACCTGGTGAAGTCCTCGCGGATGGCCGACGACTACACGATCGTGCTCAGCGGCCAGGGCACCCTGGGCGGGGTGCCGCAGTACGTCTTCACCCTCACCCCCAAGCCCGACGCGGCGGTGGTGTGGGGCAAGATCGAGGTGACGATCCAGCAGGAGGGCCTGGTGCCCACCCGCGAGATCTTCTACGACGAGGACGGCGAGGCGGTGCGGGCCCTCGAGTTCAAGGACTACAAGGAGATCGACGGCCGCCGGCTCGCCGGCAGCCTGGTGGTGCGACCTCTCGACGGCTCGGGCGAGTTCACCAAGATCGCCTACGAGTCGCTCGAGTTCGACGTCGAGCTGCCCACCAGCATGTTCACCCTCCAGCACCTCAAGGCGATGTAGGGAGCCACCATGCAGTCGCTCGTCCTGGCCTGGCGCAACGTGTGGCGCAACAGCCGTCGCACGCTCGCAGCCGTCGCCGCCACCAGCCTCGGGCTCTACGCCATGATCGTGTACTCGGGGCTGGTCAAGGGCTACCTCGATCGGATGGAGCGCCAGCTCCTCGACGTGGAGATGGGCGACATCCAGATCCACAGCGTGTCCTACGACAAGAGCCCGTCGCTGTACGACCGCATCGAGGACCCCCAGCCGCTGCTCAGCGAGCTCGACGAGGCCGGCCTGCCCGCATCCCCGCGGCTGCTGGGCTCGGGGCTCGGGGCGGCGGGCGACAACTCGGCCGGGGTGAGCCTCATCGGCATCGACGTGGAGCGCGACGCCGCGGTCAGCAAGATCGACGAGCACGTGGCCGAGGGCCAGTGGCTCGATCCCTCGGCGCCGGGCGAGGTGGTGATCGGGCGGCGGCTGGCCAAGATCCTCGGGCTCGAGGTGGGCGGGGAGCTGGTCGTGCTCAGCCAGGCCGCCGACGGCTCGATGGCCAACGACCTCTACATCGTGCGCGGGATCCTCAAGGGGGTCTCCGATGCGGTCGATCGTGGCGGGGTCTACCTGCTCGCCAGCACCTTCCGCGAGCTGATGGTGGTGCCCGAGGGCGTCCACGAGGTGGTGGTGCGCAAGCCCCCCACCGAGTCGCTCGACGCCGCGGCCAAGACCGTGCGGGGGATGACCCCGGAGGGCGCCGAGGCCAAGACCTGGCGGGAGCTCAAGCCCACCCTGGCCTCCATGCTCGACTCCGCCTCGGGGGCGATGGTGATGATGTTCCTCATCGTCTACGCCGCGATCGCGATCGTCATCCTCAACGCGATGCTGATGGCGGTATTCGAACGGGTCCGCGAGTTCGGCGTGCTCAAGGCGCTCGGGGTGAGCCCCGGCGGCGTGCTGCGGCTCATCTACCTCGAGTCGCTGGTGCAGACCGGCCTGGCGATCGTGATCGGGGTGGCGCTGGCGATCCCCACCAACTGGTACCTGAGCACCACGGGCATCGATCTGAGCGGCAGCATGGACGACCTGTCGCTGATGGGCTCCACCATGGATCCCATCTGGCGCTCGCAGGTGACCATGCAGACCTACGTGGGGCCGATCATCGCGCTCGTGTTCATCGTGGCCTTCGCGGTCACCTACCCCGCCCTCAAGGCGGCGTTCATCAAGCCCGTGACCGCGATGCGGCACCAGTAGGAGGCGCGGACCATGGCGACCGGCAGAGCACGACTGGCCACGATGGCGTGGCGCAACATCTGGCGCAACCGTCGGCGCACCCTGATCACGGTGTTCGGGATCGTCTTCGGGGTGTTCATGGCGGTGCTGTTCACCGGCATCGGCGACTCGACCTACGGGCAGATGATCGACCACGCGGCCAAGCTGGGCAGCGGCCACGTGGTGGTGCAGCACGAGGAGTACCAGGACCTGCCCACCGTCAAGAAGACGGTGGTGCACACCGCGGCGGTGGAGGAGGCGGCGCGGGCCATCCCCCACGTGACGGGCACGGCCACCCGCATCACCGGCGCGGCGATGCTGGCCACGGCCAAGAACAGCCAGGGTACCTACTTCTTCGCCATCGATCCCACCCGCGAGAGCCCCGAGACCCTCGAGCTGCTCGACGCGAAGTGGGAGGGCGAGCAGCTGACGGCCCCCGACCAGAAGAAGGCGGTGGTGCTGGGCCGGGGCCTGGCCGAGAACCTCGACGTGCAGCTCGGCTCCAAGGTGGTCTACACCGTCACCGACAAGCACGGCGAGATCGTCTCGAGCCTGGTGCGGGTGGTGGGCATCGTGGAGACCGGCGCGCCCTCGCTCGACGCCGCGCTGTGCATCCTGCCGATCGACGCGGTGCGCGAGGATCTCGGCTACGCCGAGGACGAGGCCACGATGGTGGCGGTGTTCGTCGACGACCACCGCGTGGCGCGGCAGGTGGCCGACGCCCTGGCCAGCGCCGCCCCCGAGGGTGCCGTGGTGCTCACCTGGGACGAGGCCCAGCCCGACCTGGCCGGCTTCATCGCCATGAAGGAGGGCGGGGCCTCGATATTCGAGGTGATCATCATGGTGCTGCTGGCTGCGGGCATCTTCAACACCCTGTTCGTCAGCGTGATGGAGCGACTGCGCGAGTTCGGCATCATGGCCGCCATCGGCTTCACTCCCGGGCAGCTCTTCGGCCTGGTGATGTGGGAGAGCATCTGGCTGGCGCTGGTGGGGCTGGTGGGCTCGGTGATCGCGATCGCGGGGCCGTACTACCAGCTCAGCACCAAGGGCATCGACTACTCCGCGCTCATCGGCGACGGGGCCGAGGTGGCGGGGGTGGCCATGGATCCGATCCTCTACGTGAGGATCTATCCCGAGAGCGCCGTGATGATCGCGGTGGCCGTGGTGCTGGCCACCCTGGCCTCCGGCCTCTACCCCGCGTGGCGGGCCGGGCGGGCCAACCCCGCCGACGCGATCCGTCTCGTCTAGCCACCGTTTCGACCATCGAGATCGAGGACAGCATGACAGCAGCAGCCGATCCCATCGTGGAGCTCCGGGGCGTGCACAAGACCTATCGCCAGGGCGAGGTCGAGGTGAAGGCCCTGCGCGGGCTCGACCTGCGGGTGGAGCCCGGGGAGTTCCTCGCGCTCACCGGGCCGTCGGGCTCGGGCAAGACCACCGCGCTCAACCTCATCGGGGCGCTCGACGAGCCCAGCGAGGGCTCGGTGGTGGTGGAGGGGCACGACCTGGGCAAGCTGGGCCGGGCACAGCGCAGCCGCCTGCGCCGCGACCGGATCGGCTTCGTGTTCCAGGCCTACAACCTCATCCCCGTGCTCACTGCCTACGAGAACGCCGAGATGGTGATGCGCCTGCAGGGGGTGGAGGCCGACAAGCGGCGCGAGCGGGTGATGAGCCTGCTGCGCGAGGTGGGGCTGGGCGGCATGGAGGACCGGCGTCCCGATCAGCTCTCGGGCGGGCAGCAGCAGCGGGTGGCGATCGCCCGGGCCATCGCCTCCGATCCCGCGGTGACCCTCGCCGACGAGCCCACCGCCAACGTCGACTCGGCCACCGCGGACAAGCTGCTGGAGATCATGGAGCGGCTCAACCGCGAGCGCGGGGTGACCTTCATCTTCTCCACCCACGACCCCCGGGTGATGGAGCGGGCGCGCCGGGTGGTGCACCTGGTGGACGGCAAGGTGGAGAGCGACGAGGCCCGCGAGTAGGGGAGGACCATGGTGGTGTCCCTGCGGCTGGCGCTGGGGCTGCTGACCTGGGCGGCTCCGGTGGAGGAGGCCGAGCCAGCAGAGGCGAGCCCCCGCGAGGAGATCGGAGCGAGCGCTCGCGAGGCGGCCGGTCC
>JACKDV010000017.1 GCA_020633315.1 Myxococcales bacterium | reverse complement strand
GCCCCGCCCTCGGCCGCCGCCGCACCGTCGGCCGCAGCCTCACCGCCCTCGGCCGCGGGAGCAGCCCCGCCCTCGGCCGCCGCCGCGCCACCATCGGCCGCCTTGGCCTCGGCCCCACCCGCGGTGGGAGCACCCTCGCCGTCGAAGCAGCACATCACGCCGCCGTTGCTCTCGGAGGTGACCGCACCGCAGCCCTCGGAGGTACCGCGGGAGATCACGGTCTTGCCCTTCCACACCCCGTCCTTGCACTTGCCCGGCAGGCAGTCATTGCCGCAGCACACCGGCTCGGAGCCGAGGCCCGCCTGGAAGCAGGGCAGCGTGGTGCTGGGGGTGATCTTCGGGCAAGGATCGATCTCCTCGCTGATCGAGTGGCTCACCGCGGCGTTGAAGCGACCGGGACCCGCGTTGGCACAGTCGGTCGCCGAGGCCCGATCGGTGATGTCCTTGCCCTTGCCCGAGGTGCCGCACACGTGCCAGCCCGGCGCACACACGTCGGCCGGCACCGCGCACTTCTCTCCGTCGTCACCACAGGCCTTGCCGGTGGGCTTGTCGCGGAGGCTCTTGGTGCCGTCCCAGGTGCCCATACAGCCGGCCACGCGGGGGTTCTTCTTGAGATCGGAGAACGCCTCGCGTTGGCCGTCGGCGCAGCCCATCAGCGCGGGGTCACCCTTCTCGCTCTCGACGAACTTCACGCCCTTCATCGAGCCGGGTCGATCGCCGTCGAAGTAGTCGCCCTCGTAGGGGCCCGACCCACACGTGCACCCAGCGTTCAGCATCACCGCGGCCAGCGGGAGCGCGGAAAGACAGGACATTAGGCGCGAAAGTCGCGGGAACCCGAACATGCGGCGAAGGATAGGCAAGCTCCACCCGCTTGCCTAGGCCGCCCAGGCGGCAAATCCCGCGTGGGCCCCCCGAGCGCTCCGCTGCAGGCTCCGTTCTCGCCGCGTCGGCTGCGCATCCAACGAGCGGGCGCCGCCCTCGTCCACGGCCGCCGCGAGGCGCCGCCGGGAGTCCTTCGACCGACGCGCTCTTCGACCAAGTGCGAGGCCTCGGTCGACGCAGGGTCCGGCGGACGCGAGCCCTTCGGCGACGCGAGCCCTCGGCCGACGCGAGCCCTTCGGCCGACGCGAGCCCTCGGCCAATGCGAGCCTCGCTCACGGGTCCCGTCCGCTCGAGCCGCGATCAGTCGTCCTCGTCCTCGTCGGCCATGCCCGCGAGCTCGGCGTCGAGCTTGGCCATGCGCTCGCGCTCGGGCTTGCCCACGAGGTAGGCGATCCCGATGCTCGCGAAGAACAGCCCGCACATCGGCAGGGCCATCAGCACCTGGCTGACCGGCTCGGGCGGGGTGAGGAACGCCCCGATGATGAAGAACGAGACGATCATGATCTTCCAGTGCCGCAGCAGGGTCTTGTGCGTGATGATCCCGGCCTTGGCGAGGAAGAACACCCCCAGCGGGAACTGGAACATCAGGCCGAATCCCAGCAGCAGCCGCGTGGTGTACTTGATGTAGTCGGTGTACGTGTAGTTCGCGATGATGCGGACCGCTTCCTTGGCGTCCTCGCCCCCCATGTCCTTGTTGAGGGGGTAGGTCAGCAGGTACTCGGTGGCCACCGGCAGCACCAGGTAGAAGCAGAAGACCGCTCCGGCCGCGAACATCAGGGCCGAGGTGCCGGCGAAGGGCACCACCAGCCGCTTCTCTCGCTTGTACAGGCCCGGCGAGATGAACATCCAGATCTGGTAGAAGATGATCGGGGCCGCGATGAACAGCGCGCCGATGAGCGCGATGCTGATGTCGGTCAGCACGCTCTCGAACGCGGTGAGGTTCTGTAGCTGCGGACCGGTGTCGGGCAGCCGCGAGTAGCCCAGCGAGGCCATGTCCGCGTCGACCACCCTCCACCAGGCGTCGCGGTAGGGCTTGAGCAGCAGCTGCGTGAGCTGGTCGACCATCGCGTAGCAGACGGCGAAGCCCAGCGCGACGCTGCCCACGGCCCGCATCAAGCGGCTGCGCAGCTCGGTCAGGTGGTCGAAGAACGACATCGGCTGATCGTCTTCGGGGCCCTCCGCCAGTCCGTCATGTCCGTTCTCGTCGTCGGCCATGGTGCTCGTCGGGGCCAGCATACTCGACTCGCTCCGGCCCGCCCATCGACCGGATGGGCGGGGTCTCGGGGAGCGACGCTCGAGGGTCACGCCCCCCAGCTCGGCGAAGCGGTGCCCGCGTGAGCCGCTGGGCTCGAGCTCGCCCGCGTGGCCGAGGGACGGCGGCTACGCGGCGCCCTGGTTGGCCGACTCGCCGCCGCCCTCACCCGAGGACGCCGCGCCATCGACCGCGGTCGCCGAGCTCCCCGCCGCAACGGTGCCCGTGGGAGCGGCCGAGGCCGCCTTGGTGGCTCCCTCAGCGCTCGTCGCGTCGCCTTCCGCTGCCGCATCACCGCCGCCGGCCGAGCCCTCACCCTCGCCGGCCGAGCCCTCACCCTCGCCGGCGGGGGCCTGGCCCTCGCCCGCGGCGGTCTCGACCGCGATGGCCTCGCGCTCCTGTCGCTCGCGCTCGCGGCTCACCTTGAGCAGCTTGTTCTCGGCCCGGCGTGCCTCCATGCGGGCCTTCATCAGCTCGCGACGGGCCGCGCTCTCGGCATCGCGAAGCTGGGCCTTGGTGCCGTCGACCGCATCCTTGAGGTCCTGCACGGCGTCCTCCTGCATGATCGCGTCGCGGAACTCGTCGGCGGTGCGGCGCAGGGAGCCCCAGAACTGCGAGACGCTGCGGATGATCTTGGGCAGCTCGCGCGGCGAGAACAGCAACAGCGCGAGGACTGCGACGACGAGCAGCTCGGTGGTGCCGATCCCGAACACGCCGACACGATAGCAGCCCCCTGCGGCCCCGGCGAGGGGCGGGCCCGGGCGTCGTCGCCGCGAGCATCGTCGCCGCCCCCGATTGCGAAGGCACCGCCTCCACGCGGGAGACGGTGCCTCGCTCGACCCTCCTGGGGTCGCCCGACCTCAGACTCAGACCCGGATGCGGTCGCGCTGGCGCCGGGTGTTGGCCGCCAGCTCCTCCAGCGCTCCCACGATCGCCCCTGCGCTCTCGGTCTGGCCGCGGTGCGCCTCGGAGAGCTGGTTGACCATCTCGCTGATCGTCTCGATGGCCCGGGTGATCTGCCGGCTGCCGCGGGTCTGCTCCTGGGTGGAGCGCTCCACGTGCCGGGTGATGGCCTTCATCTTCTCGGCCGAGCGCATGATCTGCTCGGCGCCGCGCGCCTGCTCGGCGGTGGCGGTGGCCACCTGCTGCACCGTGGTCGCCACCACGTTGATCGCGTCGGTGACCTGCTTGGAGCCCTTGGTCTGCTCGACCGTGGCCCGGGCGATCTCGCGGACCATCTGGGTGGAGCGCCGCGCCGCGTCGGAGATGCGCTTGAGCGCGTCCTCGGCCTGGTGGCTCACCCGCACGCCGTCGTCGACGCTCTTGGACGAGCGCTGCACCGCCTGCACCGCGTTCTTGGACTCGCGCTGCACCGCCTTGATGATGTCGGCGATCTCCTTGGTGCTGGTGGCCGAGCGCTCGGCGAGGTCCTTGATCTCGTCGGCGACCACCGCGAAGCCCTTGCCGTGCTCGCCGGCCTGCGCCGCGATGATCGCGGCGTTGAGCGCCAGCAGGTTGGTCTGCTCGCTCACGTCGTCGATCACGCTGAGGATCTTGCCGATCTCGTCGATGCGTCCCCCGAGGCGGCTGATCACGGACACCGCGTCGGCCGCGGAGTTCTTGATCATGTTGATCACCTCGATCGTCTGGTTGATCGCATCCACGCCGCCCTCGGCCGCCCACACCACCTCCTCGGAGAGCTGCGCGGTCTCGTTGGCGTTGTTCTCGACCTGCTGGATCGAGATGTCCATCTGGTTCATCGCCGAGGAGGTCTCCTCGGCGGTGGTCGACAGCGCCTCGATGTTCTTGGCGACCTCCTTGACCGAGAAGGTCATCTCCTCGATGGAGGTGGCGGTCTCCTGCACCGACGCGGCGAGGTTGAACATGCTCTCGGCCACCTCGTCGTTGGCCGCCGCCATCTCGAGGATGGACGAGCTGCTCTCCTCGGCGTTGGAGGCCAGCAGCTCCACGCTCTCGGAGATGCCCTTGAGCCCCGAGTTCATCTCGGTCATCGCCGACAGGATCCCGTCGATGGTGGCCAGGGCCTCGCCGAGCTCGGTGACCATGCGCTCGGGGCCGTGGGGGATGAGGGTGTCGGGGCCCGACTTGGCGCGGGCCGTCTCGAGCTCCTGCTCGAGCTCGGCGATGCGGCTGTGCAGCTCGCGGACCTGGCTCTCGGCCATGCCATCGCCGCCTCCGCCTCCGCCGGCCGACATGCTCTCGAGCTCGGCCACGGCGCGGCGCGACTCCTCGAGATCCCGCTGCGCCCGCTCGAGGCTCGCCAGCGCATCCTCGAGCTCGGACTTGGCCTCCTCCCGAGCGTTGCGCGAGCGCTCCAGCTCGACCTTGGCCGCCGCCTCGGCCCGCTTGGCCGCCTCGACCTCATCGCGAGCCGCCGCCGCGCTGCGCTTGGCCGCCTCCACCTCGTCGCGTGCCGAGGCCGCGTCGCGCTTGGCCGCCGCGAGCTGCTCCTGCGCCGCCGCCTCGTTGGCCTTGGCCCCGTCGCGAGCGCGCCGGAGCTCGGCGAGCTGCTCCTCGAGCTCGCCGGCCTTGCGCTCGGCCCGGGTCTTGCCGTCGGCCGCGTCGCGAGCCTGACTGCGCGCCTCGTCACGCTCGTCTCGCAGCGAGGTGACCTGGCTGCGCGCCTGCTCGAGCTCCTTCTCGAGCCGCGCCGCCTGCTCGGGGCTCGCGGGGCCGGCTGCGCGCAATGCCTTGAGCTCGGTCTCGGCCTCGTTGAGCTTGCCTTGGATCCCCTCTGCGCTCGACTGCAGCGCCTGGAAGTCGGAGCCCAGCATCCAGCCGAGGAAGCCGGCGATGAGCCCGATCGCACCTGCGACGATCGGCTGCGCGGGCACGGCGAAGGCTGCCGCGACCCCGGCGGCACCGACGATGAGAGGGACGATGGGGGGGAACTTGGGATCGGCCAAGAGGACGCGATTCTACGGAACCCCGCCGGCCCGGGCCAGCCAGCGCCGCGATCGGGCCGCCGAACCCCGCTCGGGCCCGTCAACGCGGCGTGATCACTAAACACTCGCCCAGCGCCGAGCGGCGATCCGCGGCCGAGCGCGGGACGTGGCTGGCCCATCGCGGGTCGCCGCTCGGCCAGCGGCTCGCTCACCCCTGCGGAATGAAGTCGTCGCAGGCGCTCTCGATCACGCTGACCGCCGCCTCGAAGAACGGCGCGTAGTCGGCCGCACACACGGGGCCCACCGAGCCATAGCCGAAGCTCTGGGTGAATTCGCGCAGCCGCGGCGCCGGCTCGGCGCCGGTGACCGGGGCCAGCGGATCGCTCGGGTCGTCGGTGGCGATGCCCGGGCAGCTCCCTCCGATGTCGCAGTCGCCGATGAGCGACAGCACCACCACCGCGTCCTCGTCCCCGCCCTTGAGCGCCACCAGCTCGTCGTGCCACGCGACGGGATCGCCGGCCGAGTTGGGATCGGAGTCGGCCGACGCACAGCTGCCGTCGAGCGGCGGCAGCGGGTTGCCGTCGAGCGGGCTGTCCTCCTCGTCGGTGATGATCGTGACGACCAGGATCGCATCGTCGCGCATGAAGCCGTCGTTGCAGGCCCCCGGGGCGGTCAGCGGCCCCACGCCGGCGAGCAGCGCGTCCATGGTCTGCTCGTCGCCCGGACCCATGAAGCCGCGCGAGGCCATGCAGGTGAACGCCGCCACCAGGTCGGGCTGGGCCGCGGTGGCGTAGCGCTGCCCGCCCGCGAGCATGCAGTCCTGCCCGGTGCTGGAGGTGACCCGCCCCGCCCCCAGGATGCCGTCGCAGCCGGCCCCCGCGATGAGCCCCGCGTCGATCACCATGAGGTTGAGGTCGTCGATCTCCAGGGTCTGCTCGATGGCGGTGATGAACCCGGGGAAGCTGGCCAGCAGGTTGTCCTGCTCGTCCTGCATGGAGCGCGAGCTGTCGATGACGAACAGGAAGTCGACCTTCTCGCAGCCCATGCCGTCGCCGCCGTCGTCCCCGATGCCCGTGCCGTTGGCCCCGCCCACGTCTAGCTTGTCGCCGGTGTCGGCGGGCCCGTCGTCGGCGGTGCCGGCCGAGGTCACGGTGAGCGGCACGCCGGTGCCCATGTCGTCGCGCGAGTCGGGATCGCCGGGGCACCCCGAGCACAGCAGCAGCCCCATGCCAGCGACGACGAGCGGTCGAGCAGCCATGGAGCGAGCATGCGCGGGCGGAGGGTGGTCGCGCAACCGTCGGATCCGTCGCAGGCCGGCGACGGGTGCTCGCCGGGGATCGCGGGGTCGCGAGCCGAGCCGAGTGGAGCAGGAGCCGGCGCGACGGCGCCCCCGGGCGGGGATGGACGTGCGGGCCCCGGGCGAGCGCTGCATCGCCCGGCGCGGCCGCGCGAATCAGATGAGCGAGAGCTGCATCGCCCGGCCCTGCACATCGACCGTCGCCCCCTGCTCGCGCAGCCACTGCGAGCCCGTGGCCGACCAGCCCGCGTCGCCCCGCAGCAGGATCTTGGGGCGCCCGCAGGCCTGCCACAGGGCAGCGAGGTGGCTGCGATCGATGCGGCCGGGGCAGCTCGCCTCGGCGATGGGCAGCAGCTCGGGGCCCTTGCCCTGCCGATCCCGCCAGGTCTCCACCCGCTGCTTGACCGACTCGGGCGCGCTGACCAGCACCACCGCGGTGATCGTGTGTCGGGCCAGGCCGGCACCGTCGATCGCATCGTGGGGCCACAGCAGCACCGAGCCCTCGGGATCGGCGTGCTCGAGGTAGGGCGCCAGGCGAGGGTGGGCCGCGTAGCGCAGCCCGTCGCCGCAGGCCTGGGTGACCTGCACCGCCGCCACGGCGGTGTCGACGAGCACCAGCACCTGCCCGCCCAGCGCCACCAGGGTGCTCAGCCCCTTGAGCGCGAGCGGGCGCGGCGGCGAGGACAGGGCCCACTCGGCCTGGGCCCGCAGCAGCAGCCAGTCGCACGCGACCGACGAGGGCGCCACGCCCAGGGCCCAGGTGTAGAGCACCCGCAGCCCGCCCTGGCGATGGGCCAGGCGCAGCGACGAGCCGCCCAGGGGCAGGCCCGACGAGACCGCCTCGAGGGTCAGCCGCCCCACCCCGAACTCGCGGCCGTGATCCACCAGCACCGCGCGCGCCAGGCTGGTGCGCTGCGACTGCGAGAGGTTGGCCAGCGCCATGGCGTAGACCAGCTCGCGGTGACCGATCCACGGGCCGGGCACCAGCTTGGGCTGGGCGCCCACGTGCGACAGGAAGCAGGTGCGCTCGGGCGCGGGGTCGTCGAGCGACAGGCGCTCGCGCGACACCATGTGCTGCACCTCGTGCAGCTCGGCCTCGAGCTCGGGAGCGACTTCGTCGGTCATGGCTGGGCTCGGTTGCGGGCGCGGGCCCGGCGAAAGAAGTCCCGCAGCAGCGCGGCCGCGGGCTCGGCGAGCACCCCGGGGACCACCTGCACGCGGTGGTTGAGGCGGGGGTCGGAGCAGATCTCGTAGAGGCTTCGCACGGCGCCGGCCTTGGGATCGTCGGCCCCGTAGACCAGTCGCGCAACCCTGGCGTTGACGATCGCCCCGGCGCACATCGGGCAGGGCTCCAGGGTCACGTAGAGGGTAGCCCCGTCCACTCGCCAGCGACCGGCGCTGCGGCAGGCGTCGCGCAGGGCGACGATCTCCGCGTGGCCGGTGGGATCGGCCTCGAGCTCGCGGCGATTGTGCCCCACCCCCACCACGCGCCCGTCTCGGACCACCACCGCTCCCACCGGCACGTCGCCCCGCGCGGCGGCGGCCAGGGCCAGGGCCAGGGCATGGCCCATGAAGCGCTCGTCGTCGGGATCCACGGCGGGGGCGAGGGTCGCCGATCCCATGGGTCGCTCACAAGCCCCGCCCCGGCGCGAGCTCGTGGGAATCACGACTCGGCCGGGGCGGCACGCGAGCTCGGCCGACCCTCGGATCAGGCGGCCTCGGTCATGTGCTGCCGCATGCGCTCGAGCGCCAGCACCTGGAGCTGCCGGATGCGCTCTCGCGACAGCGAGTACTGGGCGCCGATCTCGGCCAGGGTGCGGGGCTCCTGCCCGTCGAGGCCGAAGCGCTGACGCAGGATGTCTCGCTCCATCGGCTCGAGCTCGAGCAACGCCGCCCGCATCTGCTCGCCGGCCCGCAGCAGGTCGAGGCGCTCGGTGGGCGTCTGCTCCTCGGGCACCGACAGCAGGTCGGCCACCGAGCGAGGATCATCCACCGACACCCGGGACTCCAGGCTGATGGGCTGGTTGGCGAGCGCCCGCGAGGCCGCCACCACCTTGTCCACGGTGGTGCCCACCGCCTCGGCCAGCTCGGCGTCGAAGGGGTCGCGGCCGAGCTGCCCCCGCAGGTGCCGGCGGGTCTTGGACAGCTTCTGCGCCAGGGTGTGCAGGTGCTGCGGCACCCGAACGGTGCGGCCGCGATTGACCACGGCGCGGCGCATGGTGTGACGGATCCACCAGCTCGCGTAGGTGGAGAAGCGGAAGCCTCGCTCGGGCTCGAAGCGATCGACGGCCTTGAGCAGCCCGAGGTTGCCCTCCTGGATGAGGTCGGTCAGCGACAGGCCGGTGCCCCGCATGCGGTTGGCCATGCGGACCACCAGGCGCAGGTTGGCCTTGGCGAACTGGTTGCGGGCGGCCCGGAGCGCCGCGGCGGCGCTCCGGACCCCGGCCAGGTGCTGCGCGTAGGGCTTGCTGCCCCGCCGCGGCGGATGGACCTCGAGCGCGACACCTTGTCGCGATCCCAGGCCGAGCTGCTCGAGATCGGCCGCGAGCCGATCGGCGACCTGGCACTCCATGTCGCGGTTGGACATCAGGCTCGCGAGGCGACGCACCACCTGGTCGAGCGCGTCCCGGGTGCCCTTGCGATCGCGCTCGCGGACGGCCACGGCCGCCGCCGCCGCTTCGATGCAGCATGCCTCGAGCTCGGGGTCGGGACCGTCACCGGACGGGGTCGGCTCCTGGCGGATCTGCTCGGCGATGGCCTCGACGTAGGGCGCATACCCCAACAAGGCGCGCCAATATCTCTCGCGCAGGGCGCCGATCTCGATGGCGCGCTCGCGCTCTTGTTGCGGAGTCATGAGCGGATGACGCGAAACGTCGCGCATGTAGGCCCCCAACGAGGCCTCGGGCCCCGCTGGCTCCACTCCTTCGACCTGGCTCGACCGTCGCAGTCGGCCCGGGGCTGGCAGGGCCTCGGTGCGAGTGCGATGGTGGTCGGTGTTGGTGCGTGCGGACATGGTGATGCCTCCCTCGGCAGTCCCCGGAAAGGCCTCCGGGGCGCGTTCGATTCCCAGCGCGTACCAGCATGGCCACGCGAGGGTTGGGGGCCGATCAGGACCCTCCGTACGAGATACGGAGCACGACCCCCTAGCGGTTTCCTCTGAGCGAGCACGTCACCCCCCTTGGTGACGTGCGATCACGGTCGATAGAGCGACGGGGGCCGCAAGCTCGGTAAAACCAGTCTAGTCACGAGGTTTTGCATGGCAACCCCGGGGCCCGACAAAGGCCCACGAGAGGGTTGCGCAGGGGTCCGTCGGAACACGCAGAGCTCTCGCTCCTTCATGGCGCCTCGGACGCTCGAAGATGGGTCAATCAGTCCCAGGTGTGCCGTCTTCACCCACTGCCACGGTGTCGTGGAAGCGCCGATAGTCGATGACGAGTCGTCCATCGTCGGTGCTACCCACGACATCGACGAAGCGACGCCACCACAAGACGTGGGAGTGGTCATAGATGTGCCGTGCATGCACGGTCTGCGAGAAGGTGGCGTCGATGCCAGTGAGCGACACGATGAATCGCACCCCCTCCTCGCGCAACCTCTGCTCGTCGTAGTCGCGCAGCGGGCTCTGCTCGTCGAGCTCGTGGATGACGGTCCAGGTCATGGCGAACATGGGCGTGGTCGACCGCAGCAGGCGGAGGTCCACCAGCCGCCGCATCTGCTCGCCCTCGGAGGTGATCTCGGGGACGAGCGAGGAGACGCGGAGCGAGGCCTCGATGATCTCGTTGCCACGGGCATTGCCGACCCGGAACACCAGCACCGGCCGGCCGTCGCGGCGGTACACGAGCATCGTGTCGGAGAACATCACCTTGGCGCGGGGCCGGGCGAACTTGGCGAACACCAGCCCCGTGGCGATGGCGGTCCCGAGCAGGCCCACCATGGCCTCGAACGCCACGATGGTGTGCACCGGCCCCGAGATCGGCGACAGGGTGCCGTAGCCGATGGTGGAGAGGGTCTGCACGCTGAAGGCGAAGGCATCGGCGAAGCTGCCGCTGGCCGACGCGATCCCGTCGGTCTGCAGCATGTACAGGCCGGCGAAGATCAGGTTGGCGAGCATGTAGGCCAGACCCAGCACCCCGATGAGCAGCCACCAGGAGCCGTTCATGAGGTGGTAGTAGAGGTCGGTCAGCGGGCTGAGCCGCAGGCCGATGCGGACCGCATTCTGGGGGTCCGCCGGACCGAGGGGCGGGGCCATGCCCGTGCAATGCCGTACCCCGCGAGATCGCCCAAAAAACCCTCGATTGCTCCCCGATGGGCGGACCGCGACGGCCCCGCGACGAGCCCTGCGCGCCGGTCGCGAGCACCGAGGGTGAGTTTTGCTACGTTCTTCGGCGTTCCGGGAAAACCTGTGGACCCCAGGGGCCCAGGCCATGATCATGGGCCCGTCTCCCGCCCGCCGGGGTGGCCGATGGGATCATCGTGATGTTCGAGCCTTCGATTCGAGCCCTCAAGTCTTCACTGGCCCTGCTCGGGGCTCTCGCGCTGGCCGGATGCCCCGATGGCGGGGGCGGAACCGGCAGCGGCGGCACCGACACGGGAACGGACGGCACCGCGGCCTCGGCCGACGGCACCGGCCAGGCCAATCAGCCGCCGCCCGTGCCCCAGCTCGTGTCCCCGCCCAACGGCGAGGTGGAGGTCCCCATCGTGGCCGAGCTGTGCTGGGAGCCGGTGGTCGATCCCGACGGCGATCCGGTGCGCTACCGCGTGTTCGTGGACGACATCGAGCTGACCGAGGGCAAGCTGGCCGAGGACGGCCTGCCGGGGCCCTGCGTGGGCCCGCTCAACCTCAACTACGACCAGGTCTACCTGTGGCAGGTGCTGGCGTTCGATCCCGAGAACCCCGAGAGCAGCTCGGACCGCAGCCTGGCCTGGTCGTTCCGCACCACGCCCGACGGGCTGACCACCGCGGTGTTCGAGGATCCCTTCGACGAGGACCTGGGCTGGGAGCTCGGCGGCGATGCGCTCGACGGGAGCTGGATCCGGGGCAACCCGGTGGCCGCGGGCAACATGGGGGCGGTGTCCCAGCCGGGCGCCTGCGCGGCGGGCCAGAGCTGCGTGTTCACGGGGCAGAACCCCAACGGCGTCGCCAACGAGGCCGACGTGCAGGGCGGCACCACCACCCTCACCTCGCCGGCCTTCGACCTCAGCGGCTTCGCGGCGGCGACCATCACCCTCAGCCGCTTCATGTACAAGTCCAACTATCCCGAGACCGGCACCCTGTTCCGGGTGGAGCTGCTGGTGCCCGACGCCCAGGCTCCCGAGGGCTACCAGGTGTTCGTGCTCGAGCAGCTCGAGGAGATCGGCGACTCGCCCACGCCCACCAACATGTGGACGCCCACCGAGTACGCGGCGTGCAACGTCCCCATGGTGGAGGGCACGCGGCTGCGGCTGGTGGCCACCGACCTGGGCGAGGGCGTGCTCGAGGCGGCGGTGGACTCGGTGGTGGTCACCGGGCAGCTCGACGGTCGGGTGTGCAGCGGGGGCGCGGGCGCGATCTGTGATCCCAACGCCGCCGACCCTTGCACCGGCGACCTGCTGTGCTGCGCCCAGGGCGTGGTCAACAAGGGCGTCTACCGCTGCGCGGATCCGGTGCCCTCGGTGCTCTACCCCGATCCCGGCGGTCCCGACGGCACCATGAACGGCCCGCTCGGCTGCGACGCTCCCGACCTGTTCGTGGAGCCCGACGGCATGGACGTGTACGAGGAGGACCAATTCTTCCCCGACAACAGCTGCGAGCTGGTGGAGGGCTGCGCGGGGGCGCCGGGCTGGCGGCACCTGCTGCGCTTCGACACCCAGACCCCCAACGCGGGCTCGCGCGACCTCACCATGGGGGTGCCCAGCAACCACCCCGACCTGTTCCACTACAGCGAGTGCCACCAGCACTACCACTTCGACGGCTACGCCAACTACGAGCTGGTCGACGACACGGGCATGGTGGTGGCCACCGGGCACAAGCAGGCGTTCTGCCTGCTCGACTGGCAGCCCTGGGCGTGGAACAACGGCGGCACCTATAGCTGCGGCAACCAGGGCATCAGCCTGGGCTGGGAGGACGTCTACGGCAGCTACCTCGACTGCCAGTTCATCGACGTGACCGACGTGGCGCCCGGCGACTACCTGCTGCGAATCGGCGTGAACCTGCCGGCCCCGGACACCGCCGTGGCGCCGCTGGTGGAGCGCAACTACGAGAACAACGTGCTCGAGGTGCCGGTGACGCTCGCCGGGCCCTAGGCTCCTAGTCGATTGGTGGGCAGGAGCGCTTCGCCGCCGCGGGTCGTGGGCCCGCGGCGCCGGTCCTCGGTGGGGCTGGGGCTGCTGCTGGCGCTCGGCTGCGCCGACCGCTGCGGCTCCTCGGGGCCGGCCGAGCTCGGCAGCAGCTCGTCGAGCAGCGGCTCGGCCACGGCGGCGGCCGAGACCACCGGGAGCGCCTGCGTCGATCGGCCGAGCGACGGGGGCTACGACCCGTGCCCGGGCGACTGCGGACCCAGCGGGCAGTGCCTGAGCGACGGTGAGAGCTTCGGGGTCTGCACCCGCGGCTGCTTCGGCGATTGCGATTGCTGGGCCGCGACGACGACTGCGCCCGCGCGCTGTAGCGATGCGGTGATCGAGGGCGTGGGGGTGTGCGTGCTCGACTGCGCGGGGGGGCAGGCCTGCCCGGCAGGGACCTCCTGTGTGGAGGTGCTGGGGATCTGTGCCCATCCGTACTCGGGACCGATGGGCTCCAGCACCAGCGCGATGGGCTCGACCGGCGACGTGAGCTCCACCGGCACGAGCGGCGTGGGCTCGACCGACACCGGGAGCACGGGGTCGAGCGGCATGGAGAGCACCGGCACCGACGGCGAGTCGACGGGCCGCGGAAGCGAGGGAAGCAGCTCGGGCGCTGGGGCGTCGAGCTCCGGTGGTGCCTCGACCTCCTCCGGCTCGGGCTCGGGATCCGGCTCCACCAGCGGCACCTGAGCTCGGCTTGCGTCGCGGGCGGGACCGCGCCAGCCTGCCTCGGGTGAGAGCGACGGTCCTCGGGGCGATGATCGTGATGAGCTGCGGCGGCGGAGCCGAGCCGGGGCCCACGGCGCCAGACCCCCGCCCCGGTGAGATCGAGCCCGCGGGGGCGGGGGGATCGGAGCCCTCCGCGAAGGAGAGCACGTCGAAGCCCGCCGAGCCCGCTGCCGGGGCCGCGGCGCCCGAGCCCGCCGAGCCCGATGCCGGGGCCGCGGCGCCCGAGCCCACCGAGCCCGACCCGCTGACCTTCGATGCGACGCGCTCGACCTCCATCGGCAGCCCCACCCATGGTCGTCTGGAGGGCGGCGTGGCGCTGCCGCTGCGAGCCCCCGGCCTGCTCTTCCTCCCGCGCAAGGACCCCGGCTCGCGCTACGGAACCGTGGAGCTGGTGCAGGGTCTGGTGCGAGCCGCCGCCGCCATGGAGCGGGCCGAGGCCGGCGCCCCGGTGTCGATCGGCGACCTGTCGCGCGAGGCGGGCGGCAACATCCCGAGCCACGCATCGCACCGCAGCGGGCGCGACGTGGACGTGCTGTTCTTCCTGCGCCGCGAGGCCGACGACGAGCCATTCCTGCCTTCGAAGTTCATCCCGCTCGATCCCGAGGGGCGGGGCACCGACTACGGCGACCTGGCCGACCCCTTCGACGACGTGCCGGTGCGCATCGACCTGCGGCGGACCTGGAGCTTCGTCGCCGCGCTGCTCGCCGACGAGTCCACGGACCTGCAGTCGATCCTGGTCGTCGAGCACCTACGCAGCCTGCTGCTCGAGGAGGCCGAGCGCGTGGGCAGCCCGCCCGAGCTGATCCAGCGCTTCTCCGAGATCACCTGCCAGCCCAAGCTCCCGCACGACGACCACATGCACATCCGGGTGTTCTGCAGCGCCGACGACATCGCGGCCGGCTGCGAGGACACGCCGCCCGTCTATCCCTGGCGTCGACGCGAGCTGGCCGCGTCGGGCACCAAGGTGGTGCTGGCGGGCAAGGCCCCGCCCGATGCCGAGGAGGAGCCGCGACCCAAGCTCAAGACCATCGAGCAGGCGCGCGCCGAGGCAGGGCCCATGCACGAGGACGTGGTGGAGTTCCTCGATCGCCGCAAGGCATGGGCTAGCAAGCCCCACCCCGGCCGCCGCTGGTGCCGCTGAGGCTCGGCGGCTCCCGCCCATGCGGGGTGACATCAGGGATGCCCTGATACCTCGCGTTCGGCCAAGGAACCGCGTTCGAGGCCCACCGCGAGACCGAGTCGCCCAATGTAGGACTCGTAGAGAAAGGTATGGAAACGACGAGCGTCGCGGTGTCCAAGGAATCGTGATGCCCCGTCCCACCGATAGACCCTTGGCTCGGGCTCAGGCGCACCTCGCAGGCGGTCGCCTGGCCGAGGCGATTGGCGCCTTCCGCGCTGTCCTCGCGATCGACTCCTGGCACCTCGAGGCCCGGCTGGGTCTGGCGATGGCGCGGACGCAGCGAGGCGAGCGGGACGAGGCGGTCGACGAGCTGGTGGAGGCGGCGGCGGCGTGCACCGAGGCCGAGCGTCACGTGGATGCGCTGAGCCTCTATGGCAAGGCGCTCTCGCTCGCCCCCGAGCGCAGCGAGGTCCACCTCGACGTGGCATTCGTGGAGTCGGCGATGGGGTGGCACGACGCGGCGGTGGCCCGAGTGGAGGGGCTGGCCGACGGCTACATGAGCGAGGGACGGATGGAGGAGGCGGCCGAGCTGCTGCGCTTCCTCGCGAGCTGGACGGCGGACGGCGAGGAGTCGCCGGCTCCGCTCGCGTCTACCGAGACCGTCGTGTGCGCCACCGTGCTACTGCGCCCCGACGGCACGCTGATGTTCCCCGATGATGATGGCGAGAGCGCACCGGAGCGGACGCTGCAGCGCGCCGTGTCGGCGCCGATCGTGCTCGACGAGATCGAGCTCGACCCCGATCCCGACCCCGATCCCGACATGGTCACCCACGTGACCCATCCGCCTCCGCCTCCGCGGCGGTCTCGCGAGGAGCGAGCGGAGGCGATGGCGTTCGAGGCCCGGCCGACGATCGTGCTCACGACCACCCCGCCGCCACGTGCTCCCGCCCGGACGATGGAGGAGGCACCGACCCGTGTCGAGCGCCTGCCGGGCAAGCTCCGCCTCGAGCGGGCGCCCCGACCGGGGGCTCGTCCGACGACGAGCGCGCCGACTCGTCCGAGCGCGCCGACTCGTCCGAGCGCGCCGACTCGTCCGAGCGCGCCGACTCGTCGCGCGACGCCGCCTCGAGGGCCTGCACCGTCGCGTGCTCCTGGCTCGTCGATCGTGGTCGGCCCCGGCCGAGTGATCGCTCCCGGCTCGGCCAGCTCCGCGGATGCACCCGGCTCGGCGAACGCTCCCAGCTCCGCGCATGCCTCCCGCACGCCCGGCTCGGCGAGCGCTCCCGGCACCCCGCGTTCCCGAAGCACCCCGCGTGCGCCCGGCTCGGCGAGCGCGCCCGGCTCGGCGAGCGCTCCCGGCACCCCGCGTGCCCCCAGCACCTCACGTGCTCCCGGCTCCGCGAGCGCTCCCAACACCGCGCGTCCCACCACCACCAAGCCCCGCTCCTCCGATCGCCCCAACCCGCTCGCCGACCTCCTTCGCCAGCGAGCCGGCCTGGGTGCCGGCGGGGCCCCGCGCTCGACCAAGATCCGCGCCACCGAGCCGATCGCGATCCGCCGGGGCTGGCCCGAGGTCGAGGAGGAGGTCACCCAGCGGCATCGTCGGCCCGAGCTCCGTCGCCCGCTCCGCTGAGCGCCTCCCCGATTGCGCTCGGGCCCGCATCGGGGGGAAAAGGCCCCATGCCGATCTGGACCTTCGTGCGGCACGGCGAGAGCGTCGCCAACCGCGAGGGCTGGCTCGCCGGACACTTCGACTCGCCGCTGACCGAGCGCGGCGAGGCCCAGGCGATCGCGGCCCGCGAAGCGCTGCCCCTGCCTCGACCCGCCCGAGCGTTCTGCTCCGACCTGGCCCGAGCCCATCGCACGGCACGGCTCTTGCTGGAGGGCGAAGGAATTCCCCTGGTGGTGGCGCCCTCGCTTCGTGAGCGTGCTCTCGGCGCCTGGCAGCGACGCTCGGTCGCAGAGCTCGCCGCCATGGGAGTCGACCGCGAGCGCATGGGCTCGTGGCGCGGCCGGCCCCCCGGAGGCGAGAGCCTCCTCGACGTCGCGCTGCGCTTCGTGGGCTGGGCTGCCACCGTCGATTCCGCCGAGGACACGCTCGTGGTGGCCCATGGCGCGCTGATGCGAGCGGTGCTCGCCGTCGTCGATCGCCTGCCTCGCGATCGCCTGGACCTCCACCGCCCCCGCAACTGTCAGGCGATCCCTCGCGAGGTTCCACGCGGTGCATGGGCCGGTTGGTTGAAGGAGCTGCGGGTCGAGGCCATGCATGCTCGTCCCTCGTGACGACGTGCGCTCGTGCCGAGCGTGCCCTACATTTGCCGCACCCCCATGAGAAGCCGACGACATACCACCAGCCAGCGCCTCCGGGCGCTCCCGCTGTTGCTCGGTCGATCCACGAGACCGCAGCCGCTGCCCCGCGAGGTGCTCGACGATGCGCTGCTCGGATCGGACTGGCGCTGGGACGACGAGCGTCCCACGCTCAACCCGTCCTGAGCCCGCCCTGCGGTCTCCAACCTCCACCCCCCGCCGCGGCGCCGACCCGATCCACGATCGAGGTCGGCGCTCGCACGTCAGGGGGCGGAGCGAGCCCGCAGGCCCAGGCGCTGGTGGTCGGCGAGCGTGCAGCGATCCTGCACCACCTCGATGCCCTCCGCCCGCAGCCGCTGCGCCACGCGATCGTTTCGCACGCCGAGCTGCAGCCACACCACCGCGGGACGCACCGCCATCGCGAGGATCTCGTCGAGGTGACCGGGCAGCAGCTCCGAGCGACGGAACACGTCGATCATGTCCACGGCCTCGGGCAGCTCGGCCAGCGTCGCCACCACCTCGTGGGAGAACATGCGCCGCCCCGCGAGCTTCGGATTGACCCCGTACACCTCGTAGCCCACGCGGTGCAGGTACTCGGGCACGTAGAACGCGGCCTTGATCGGCGCGTCGTGCATGCCCAGCACCGCCACGCGACGGGTCGACTCCAGGATGCGCCGCAGCTCGCGATCGTCCATCGAGCTCATCCTACGGGCATGCGCGGCAACGAGCGCGGATCTCGGCCGAGCGCGGATGCAGGGCGGCACCGGCTGCCATTCCTGTGATCACGCCCACGGCTGGAGGGTGCGTCATGACGTCCGCCCCTGATGGGTGGTGACCCCAGGGTCGAGTTGGTATGGTCCCCCGAATCGGGCCGAGGGCCCGCCATTTTTGCGCCCTTGCACCGACGGCGCCGATGGATTTTCCGGCCGACTCGGCCAGACGAGGTTTACCAGACATGACCCACCCCAACTTGCGCTACGTCCTCTCGCTCTGCTGCGGCATCGCGCTGCTCACGGGCTGCCCCGGCGGCGACGATTCCTCGACCGACACCAGCGGTCCGGATGACACCGGCACCACCACCGGGATGTCGACCGTGACCAACCCCACCGTCACGGTCACCGACACCAACCCGATGACGAGCAGCTCCGACACCGGCACCACCACGGTCGACCCCGACACCACCGCGGGCTCCGAGGGCACCGGCACCACCACCACGCCCGACACCGACTCGGCCACCGAGACCGGTGCCACCGAGACCGGCGCCACCGAGACCGGCGCCACCGAGTCTTCGGGCTCGAGCGACTCCGGCGGCATGATGGGCTTCGACTGCGAGGACATCGATCTCATGAGCGCCCTGCCGGCGAGCGACATGGGCACCACCGTGGGCCAGGTCGACGACTTCACCCCGAGCTGCGCCATGGGCAACGACGAGGACATCCTCTTCGAGTGGACCGCCCCCGCCGACGGCTCGTACTCGTTCGACACCTTCGGCTCGGACTTCGACACCATCCTCACCCTGCTGTCGGCCTGCGACGGGACCGAGATCACCTGCAACGACGACAACGGCGGCCTGCAGTCCCGCGTCGCCCTCGACATGATGGCCGGCGAGCACGTGCTCATCTCGCTCGACGGCTACGGCGAGACGGGCAACTACGTGCTCAACATCGTGGAGATCACCGGCACCGGCTACGGCGACTGCGTGACCATGAGCGCCGCCACCGAGTGCCTGCCCAACGAGCTGTGCCTCACCGACGCGGGCCCGACCCTCGGCGTGTGCGCCGAGCTCGGCTGCGCGGTGGATGCCGACTGCCCGGCGGCCCCCATGGGCAGCACCGCGACCGCGGCGTGCCTCGACCTCAACGGCGACGGCACCATCGAGGAGTGCGGCCTGGACTGCGCGGGCGGCCTGACCTGCCCCGCCGGCATGATGTGCCTGGGCGGCCTGGAAATCTGCGTGTGGCCGGTCTGATCCGGCTCGTCACCAGACCCGGCGGAGGGCCCTCGTCGCGATGCGGCGGGGGCCTTCCCCTTTCGAAGGCCGCCCGCGATCACCGACGCCGGCGGGTGACCAGCGCCTCGAGCTCGTCGAGGTAGCGGCGCGCGAGCACGTCGCGGTCGTAGTGCTCGCGCGCGAAGGCCAGCCCGGCCTCGCCCCGGCGCCGCCGCTCCTCGGGGTCGGCCTTGGCGCGGCGGATCGCCTCGGCGAGGGCGTCCGGGTCCTCGGGCGGCACCACCCAGCCCGCGCCGGCCTCCCGCAGCAGCGCCTCCGCCTCGCCCCGCACCCCCAGCACGATCGGCCGGGCGCAGCCCATGATCTCGAACATCTTCGAGGGGATGACCTTCTCGAACAGCGGGGCCTCGCGCAGGATCACCGCGACGAGGTCGGAGGCGGCGATGAGGCCCGGGAT
Source organism: Myxococcales bacterium (assembly GCA_020633315.1). Classification (GTDB taxonomy): domain Bacteria; phylum Myxococcota_A; class Polyangia; order Nannocystales; family Nannocystaceae; genus Paraliomyxa. The sequence continues at coordinate 169,408 of JACKDV010000017.1, read as the reverse complement.
CGCATCGCGCGGCTGCTGCCCCAGGAAGCGAAGGTTGCTCAGGCCGCGGGCCTGCGCCTCGGCCATCAGCCGCGCCCGCTCGGCCCCCTCACCCACCAGCAGCACGTGGATCCGCGGGTCGTCGCGCAGGCGCTCGGCCGCGTCGAGCAGGGTGTCGAGACGCTGCGCCATGCCGTGGGTGCCGATGTACGAGACCAGGAAGTCGTCCTCGCCGAGGCCCAGCGCGCAGCGGGCCTCGCCCTGCCGCGGCCCCGGCTGGAAGCGGCGCAGGTCCACGCCGTTCTTGATCACCCGCATCTTGGCCGGATCGATCCCCTGCTCGGTCCACACCTCGCAGAACGAGTCGGTCACGCTCACCAGCAGGTCGGCCTGCTCGTAGAGGAAGCGCTCCACCTGCTCGAGCGCCAGCACCACCGGGTGGCGGGCGCTCAGGGCTCCCACCTCGACCACCGACGCCGGCCACAGGTCGCGGATCTCCAGCACGTAGGGCACGCGGAGCAGGCGGCTGAGCACCCAGCCCGAGACCGCGCACAGGAATTGCGGCGAGGTGGCGACCACCACCTCGGCGTCGCGCACGTGGGGCTCGAGGGTCCCCAGGCCCACCGACGAGGCGGCGAAGGACACGAAGGCCAGCGAGCGACGCACCACCCCGCGGTTGGGCGTGGCGTAGATCCACGTGCGCAGCACCTCGACCGGCCCCCAGCGCTCGCGCATGCGGATCCGTCCGCGGTACTCGGGCGGCACCACCCCGGTGGGATGGTTGGGGAAGCCCGTGAGCACCCGGACCTCGTGCCCCTGCTCGGCCCAGGCCCGCGACAGCTCCGAGACCCGGGCGGCGGGGGCCCCCATCTCCGGCGGGAAGTACTGGGAGACGTAGAGGATCTTCACGGCGAGGCGGCGGGGCACCGAGCCTACCGCAGCAGGTGGGCCCGTGCTCGACGCTCCTCCTGCGGCGCCGTGCTCGACCTCCCCGCGACGACGACGGCGCGGAACCCCGAGGGGCACCGCGCCGTCGCGCTCGGGATCGCCGCTGGATCGACGCTAGAGATCGAGCGACAGGCGGACGAGCTCGGGCATGAAGTGCCCGCGCAGGTCGATCAGGCTCTCGTGGTGGGGCGGGCGACGCCACGGGATGAGCTGACCGTCGGGAGACAGGTGCTCGCCGGTGAGGGTGTCATCGGCGAACTCGTACACGCTGGTCTGCCCCTCGGAGCCCACGTACGCCGCGTCGTCGGCCTCCTCGGGGGTCGACTCGGCGGGCTGGGCCGCGGTGGGGGCAAGGGCGAAGGTGGCGGACAGCAGCAGGGACAGGGTGGTCATCGGTCGGTCTCCTCGGCCGGGCTGTCGGCGACTCGCTCGCCCTCGCAGCCTCGGCTCACCCATGTCCTTGGCCGGGTGGGGGCCGACCAGTGATCGCGATCGCGATCAAATTCGCCGAGCGGCTCGCCACAGCTCGTCGATGAAGTCCGCGCGCGGCGTGACGAGCTCGGGGTGGTGCACCGGCTGGTGCGCCTCCACGGTGCTGCCCCACGGCATGCGCGGCGGCGGGCCGGTCACCAGCTCGGGCCGCAGCTCGGTCGCCGTCTCCTCGCGGGCGACGACCGCGGGCGCCTCGCTCGTCGGCGCGGGAGCGAGGCGCGGTCGGGCTCGCGGCGCCGGCTCGTCGAGCACCAGCACCTCGTCCTCGAGCTCGTCCTCGATCACGATCTCCGGCTCGAGCTCGCCCTCGAGCTCGGGCCGGGGCACGCGAGCGCGACGGACCCCGGCCCGCGGGCGCTCGGCGGGCGACGCCGGCTCGCGCTCGATCGCCGCGGTCGCGACCGTGGTGGGCTCGGAGGTCGGCGCAGCCTCGGGCTCGACGGTGGGCCCGGTGACCGCCACCGCGGTGAGCAGCGCGCCCACGCCCACCGCCACCGCGGGCTTGCTCAGCCAGGCGGGCCAGGCGAAGGGCAGCCACGCGAACAGCGGGCGCGAGGGCGAGCCGTGGTGCCGCTCCATGGCCGCATCGAAGCGCTGCCGTGCCGCCCGCAGCCGCGCGTAGACGGTGTTGAGGTTCACGTCGAGGCGCTCGGCGATCTCGGGCCCGCGCTGGCCCTCGATCTCCGAGAGCACGAACACGGCGCACTTGTCCGCGTCGAGCGAGCCGAGGAAGTCGTCGAGGATCGCCGAGGCCTCGCCGCGGGCCACCCCTCGCTCGAGCGGCTCGATCGCCTCGGGTCGCGGCAGCGCCTCGTGGAGCCGGGCCCGCCGCCGCGCGCTGCGGCGATAGCCCGAGGCCACGCCTCGCGCGATCCCCCACAGCCAGTTGGTCAGGCTGCGGCCGCGCTCGTAGTCGTCGAGGCGGCGGTGCAGCACCACGAACACGTCCTGGGTGGCGTCCTCGAGCTGCGCCGGGGGCACCCCGAGCTGACGCAGCGCCCGGCGCACCACCGGCGCATGGAGGCGATAGAGCGCTCCGAACGCAGGTCGGAGGTCCGTGGGGAGCGCGGTCTTGGGCGAGCCATCCGCCATCGAGGGGTCCTTGGCCGGGTCCTGGCGTTTCCGTGAGCACCGGGCGAGGAAAGATCGACCCGGCCGAGAGTGGAGACGCCGAAGGCGGCGCTTGGTTCCACGCCGAACCCGCCTTCGATGTTCCAGGGTACGCGGCGAGAGCGCGATCGGCCATGCCTAGGGTATCGTTTGCGCCAGGACGGACCCATGGCCCACTCGCCCATCGTCGACCTTCCCACGCACCGCGTCACCAACCAGCCGCCGCCGCTGCTCGACTATGACCTGCTGGCCGGGGACGCGGCGCTGCGCGAGGCCATCGAGCGCGAGGGAGCCGGGTGGGCCGAGTCGGCGCTGCGCCGCCTGGGTCGGGCGGCCGGCAGCGCCTCGATCATCGAGGCGGGCTTCCTCGCCAACGAGCACCCGCCCCAGCTTCGCACCTTCGATCGCTACGGCCAGCGCATCGACGAGGTGGAGTTCCACCCCGCCTACCACGAGCTGATGGCCCTCGCGATCCGGCACCGCCTGCCCAGCCTGCCCTGGGCCGATCCGCAGCCCGGCGCCCACGTGACCCACGCGGCCATGGTCTACCTGCTGTCCCAGGCCGAGCCCGGGGTGCTGTGCCCGCTGGTGATGACCTACGCCTCGGTCCCCGCGCTGCGCCACCAGCCCGACGTGGCCGAGCACTGGCTGCCCGGGATCCTCGACGGCGAGTACGACCCGCGCTGCATCCCGGCCACGAGCAAGCGCGGCCTCACCATCGGCATGGCCATGACCGAGAAGCAGGGCGGCTCCGACGTGCGGGCCAACACCACCCGCGCCACCCCGGTGGGCAAGGGCGGGCCGGGCCAGGAGTATCGGCTGCTGGGGCACAAGTGGTTCTGCTCCGCGCCCATGTGCGATGCGTTCCTCACCCTCGCGCACACCGACGAGGGGCTCTCGTGCTTCCTCGTGCCGCGCTTCGGGCCCGACGGCAGCCGCAACCGCTTCTTCATCCAGCGCCTCAAGAACAAGCTGGGCAACCGCGCCAACGCCTCGAGCGAGATCGAGTACGACGACACCTACGCGGTGATGGTGGGACCCGAGGCCCGCGGCGTGCGGACGATCATCGAGATGGTCCATCACACTCGCCTCGACGCCGCCGTCGCCCCGGTGGCGCTCATGCGGCAGGCGCTGACCCAGGCCATCCACCACACCCGCCACCGCGGCGCCTTCGGGCGCCGGCTCGTCGACCAGCCCATGATGCGAGCGGTGCTCGCCGACCTCGCCATCGAGGTGGAGGCCGCGGTCGCGCTCTCCATGCGGGTCGCCCGGAGCTTCGACGAGTCCGAGCACGACCCCCGGGCGGTCCGGCTGTCGCGGCTCGCCACCGCCTTCACCAAGTTCTGGACCAACAAGCGCGCCCCCGGCTTCGTCTACGAGGCGCTCGAGTGCCTGGGCGGGGCCGGCTACGTCGAGGAGTCGATGATGCCGCGGCTGTACCGGGAGGCCCCGCTCAACAGCATCTGGGAGGGCTCGGGCAACGTGATCTGCCTCGACGTGCTGCGGGCGATCCAGCGCGACCCCGAGTGCCTGCACGTGCTCATCGAGGAGCTCGCGCCCGCGGCCCAGGCCGAGCCGCGGGTGGCCGACCTCATCGCCGACGCCGGCGCGCTGCTCGGCGACCGCGACAACCTCGAGCTCCGCGCCCGCCAGCTCACCCAGAACCTGGCCCTCGCCACGCAGGCCTCGCTGCTCATGCAGCACGCGCCCCCGGCCGTGGCCGATGCGTTCCTGGCCTCGCGGCTCAGCGGCGGGGCCCGGGCCTACGGTGCGCTGCCGGCCGGCCTCGACCTCGACCTGCTCATCGAGCGGGCGACGCCCTCGACCGGGGACTGACCCGCCCGCCACGGGGGCGCTCGCGTCCCGCTCGACCGGCGGGACGCCCCTCGCTCCACGGGCGCGAGCCCCTCGCGCAGCACCACGCGGCCAGCCGCAGCAGCCCGCTCCACCGGGCCCCGCGGCTTGAGCGGAGCGAGGCGCTCATGCCCCGGCCCCGCCCATCGGCAACGGCGACCCGCTCACCGCCGGCGGCGGCGTACCCCGAGCAGCACCAGCAGCAGCGCTCCCAGGCCAGACGCGGGCGCCGGGCCGCGGCTGCGGCAGCCGCAGCCGGAGCCGGTGTCCTCGCAGCACTCGGGCGAGCCGCCGTCGGTGTCGCCCGTGCCCCCGCTGCCCGTGCCGCTGGAGTCGGCCACACCCGCGTCGTCCAGGCCCGTGCCCCCGCCCTCGCCCGACTCGTCGTCGCTCGGCGCGGGCGCGGGCGCGTCGAAGAGCATGGTCTCGGGATCGAAGTCGAGCTGGTCGTCGGTCTGCGGCAGCGCCACCGGGATGTCCACGCCGAAGATCTCGTAGTCGGTGCCCAGGATCGACATCACCAGGTGCGGCCGGATGGTGAGCACCGGCGCGGTCTGGAGCTGCATCACCATCACCCCGTCGACCGCCATGGGATCGACCCCGGGATCGGGCGAGAGCGGCGAGGGCACCTGGGAGGCATCGACGATGGCCTGGTCGCTGGCGTGGCCGGCCTCGATCCGCAGCCCCGAGAGGCTCGCGGTGATGTCGGCGGCCACGCTCACGTCGAGGTTGCCCGAGACCAGCACGATGTCGGGCACGATCGGCACCGAGGCCACGGGCGCGGCGTCGGTCTGGTCCTCGATCACCACCGGTCGCTCGGGGTGGCCGGGCAGCAGGTAGGGCGTGAAGTAGGCGTCGCTGGTGATCGCGTAGTCCCACGGACCCAGGATGTCCGACTCCCAGGTGATCCCCGCCACGTCGAAGCGCACGCTGGCCTGGAGGTTCATGCCCACGTCGATGGAGAAGTGGCCGCCCCCCTCGTCGCCGAAGAACGCGATCTCCTCGGCATCCCAGTCGTAGACTCCGTCGCCGAGCATCTCGACCACCACCGAGTCGGCCACGTGGGCGTAGAAGCGAAGCTGCACCGGCGAGTCGGCGGGGACCCAGCCCGAGTCGAAGTCGACGTCGTCGAGCCCCACCAGGTCGCGCTGCAGGCGGGGATCGAAGTCGTCGCGCTCGGTGGCCCCGGCCATCCCGCCGTGGGCCAGCCAGAGCTGCGATGCCAGGAGCGCGGCCGTCACCATCGGCCCGAGGCTACCAGGTCGGGATCGGGCCCGTCATCGGTCGCGGGGCACCGCCGCCGTGCGCTCCACCTGGGTGCCCACGCGGACCTCCACCGTCGCCGTGCCCGCGGGCGGCACGAAGGTGGAGCCGAGCGCCTTGCCCAGGATCTCGCCGGTGGCGTCGCGGGCCACCCAGCGCCGCTGCGGCTCGCCCTCGTCGAAGCCGGAGGCCGGGGCGCGCCACGTGCCGTCGTCGTCGCGCTGCAGGGTCGCGGTGAACACCGGGCGCAGCGTGGGGTCGTCGCTCATCGGCGCCCCGAAGAACTCCTCGTCGACCGGATCGAAGCGGAAGTCGCAGTGCACGTGGGTGGTGTACTCCACCAGCATCCCGCCGTGCGCGCTGCAGATCCCCTCGAGGGCATCGATGCTCACCGCGAGCGGGTTGAGGTCGAAGCCGTCACCGTACATGTGCCGCGAGTAGGTGGCGGAGCCAGACAGCCCCGCGTTGTAGGCGGGCGAGCGGTAGCCCGAGTTGACCCCGATGGCGCCCGCCTGGTCGCGCAGCTCCTGCAGCGAGACGATCGCATGGGGCTGCACCACCGCGTAGCGCCCCTTGGAGGCCTGGGCGATCTCCACCAGCTGGAAGTTGGGGGCCAGGAAGGTCGCGGGATCGACCTCCTCGAGATCGAGCAGCGCGATGGGGGCCCGGTAGTTGGGGTCGCCGTTGTAGGGCGGCGGGTACTCGTAGCCCGCGGGCATCACCTCGAAGGTGTGCAGCGGCAGGCAGGTGGTCCAGTCGTTGGCCATGCCGGGGTAGCAGACCTGGTCGCCCTCGGGCTCGCCCCCGCTCGAGTCTCCGCCGTCGCCCGTGTCGCCGGTGGTGTCCCCGCCCGCGTCGTCGCACTCGCAGGGGCCGAAGCCCAGGCCGTCGGCATCGCAGACGCGCTCGCCGATGCTCAGGCCGTCGGGGCAGGCGCACGCGGTGACCTCCCCGGGCAGGCAGACCGGCTCGGCCGTCTCGCCCTCGGTGTCCTCGCCCGGCGCGTCGGTGGTGGTGGCTCCGCCCTCGGTGCGGCCCGCCTCGCCGGTGGAGCCCCCGAGCTCGGGATCCCACGCAGGCGGCCGCTCGTCGCCCACGCTGCAGGCGACCAGCAGGCAGACGGGCAGCGCGAGCGCGAGCGGGCGGGCCATGGTCATCGTCATCCGCATCATCCCCACCACCATGGTAGCCGCGGCGCACGAGGCGATCGGCCGCCAACCGTGCGGAGGTGGCGGAGGATCGGCTTCGTGATCCGTTGGGTTCGTACGATCGGGGACCCGGCCTACATGAAGCGATCGCAGCACGTCGAACCGGCTGCCCAAGCCGCAACCAGGCTCACGGTTCCGAGCTCTGGAGACCGCCGAGCCACCGCCGGATCGTCTCGCCTTCGACGGAGGAGCGTGCCCGCATCGACCTCGACTCCTCGAGGCATCGATCCCGCGAGCGTCGACGTGCTCGACCTGGGTGCTCCGCCATCGCGGGGCTGGGCCAGTCACGCGTCGGTGCGCGTTCGAGCCCACGCACAGAAGACGAGATCCCAGACGATCGTCGCTCCCGTCTCGCGTCGCTCCCGAGCGAGCCGCGCGTCGAGTGTGTCGACATCGATCTCCTCGGCCGTTGCGATCCCCGGCTCGATGATGCGCTGCTGGATCTGTCGGATCATCGGCGCGATCGGATGCTCGGACTCCGGGGTGACCAGGTTCGCTTCGGCTCGGACCTCCTCGACCACGAGCCCGGCAGCTCGAAGAACGCCGAACAGCTCGTAGCCCATGCGTACGCTCGCGCCTTCGTGGAGGAGCATGGCGTGGAGCCACCCGCGGACTCGGTCGTGCAGGGGCACCGAAGCCTCGGGATCCCCGACGGGGCTCCCATCGTGCTCGTGGAACCACACCAGGCCCCCCGGACGCACGACGCGGGCGAGGCTCTGGACGCACTCGACGGGGTTGGGTTGGTACATCAGGACGCGGCGACCCACCGCGGCGTCGACCGGTCCTCCAGGGAGCTCCGGCAGCTCGAAGGTGCCTTCGACGAGCTCGACGTTGGTCAGCCCCAGGCTGCGGCAGCGCTCGCGAGCCATCGCGAGCATCGGCGGGCTGCGGTCGACCGCGAACACTCGTCCGTTCGGGCCCACGCGCTGGGCGAGCTCCACCGTCACCACCCCTGGCCCGCAGCCCATGTCGATGACCCGCATCCCGGCCCCCACGCCCGCCTCGTCGAGCCAACGCCTGGTCATCTCGTCCACTGGATTGCGCATCTCGGGCCTCCGATCGGCCGCGACACGGCGTGCCGCGTTCGACACCCAGAGTCTCACGGCTGCTCATGTTCTTGCAATACAATTGCATCAAAGGACTCGAGCGCAGATCGTGCGCCGTCGAGGACCCACCCCCCGTCTACGATGACCCCATGCGTTGGTGCTCGTCGCGTCCCCGCCCCATCCGACGACCGGGACCGGTGCGCGACGTCGGCGGGTCGTGGCTCGGCGCGCCGGCCCTGGCCATTGCGCTGCTCGGCTGCCCCGCGGAGCCCAGCGGCGACACGAGGGGCGCGTCCACCTCCACCACGATGGCCTCGAGCCCGACCACCTCCGGGACGACGACGCGAGAGCCCGCGACGACCAGCCCGACGACCACCACGGACGCGAGCTCGACCATCGACGACAACGGCGACGGCTGCATCCTCGGATGCGACGACGGGCCCGTGATCTCCTTCGAGTGCGACCTCTTCGCGCGGGACTGCCCGGTGGGCGACAAGTGCATGCCCTGGGCGAACGACGGCGGCCCGGTGTGGAATGCGACGCGGTGCTCCCCGCTCCCCGACGACCCCGCCCAGGTCGGGGAGTCGTGCATGGTGGAGGGCTCGGGCGTCTCCGGCATCGACGACTGCGACATCCACAGCATGTGCTGGGACGTCGACCCGGAGACCAACATGGGCACCTGCGTGGCCATGTGCAGCGGCAACGAGGCCAACGCGCTGTGCGAGGATCCAGGCACCACCTGCGCCATCTACAACCAGGGCGCCTTGCTGTTGTGTCTGCATGCCTGCGAGCCGCTGCTGCAGGATTGCCCCGGGGGTCAGGCGTGCCTTCCGAGCCAGGCGTCGTGGACCTGCGTCCCCGATGCCTCCGGGCCCGACGGAGCCTACGGCTCCCCCTGCGAGCACCTCAATGGCTGCGACCCGGGCCTGGTGTGCCTCGGGCTGACCGACGTCCCGACCTGCTCCGACTCGCCCGGGTGCTGCCTGGAGCTCTGCGACGTGTCCGATCCGCTCGGCGACGCCCAGTGCACCGGGGTCGCCGAGGGCCAGATCTGCGTGCCCTGGTTCGCGCCCGCCGAGGCCCCCGCGGGCTACGAGGACGTCGGCGTGTGCAACACGATGGACGAGATCGACGCGAACGAGCGAGTCGCGACTCCACCCTGAGCCCGCATGAGCACGGCGGAGCGCCCCGAGCCCGCGAGTCCTCCCCGTACGCGACGCTCGTCCCTGCAGCGGACCCGTCGCTCAGCCCTCGGGGCCGATCTCCTCGCAGGTCTGCGCGATCACGGTCGCCAGCGTGCCGCTGAGCACCGTGTTCATCTCGTCGGCCGCCCCCTGCGGATCGGTCTCGGCCAGGGCCTCGTCGGGCAGCGCCTGCACGATGGGGGCCTCGCCCACGTTGGCGAGCAGGTCGTCGAGCGGCAGGTTGCCCATGGCGCTGCATGCCTGCTCGTTGAGGAAGCCGCCCGCGATGATGCAGTCGGTGCCCCCGCAGCCGGCCTTGGCCGCGACGAGCTTGTCGAGCATGGCCAGACCGCCGGGCTGCCCGTCGATCATCAGCGGGGTCTGGTCGGGCTCGTCCTGCATGAAGAACACCACCAGCACCGAGCCCTCGTCGCGGATGAAGCCGGCGTTGGTGGCATCGTTGGCCATGTCGGCGACCCAGCCCGCGGGCGCGGCCGACATCTCGATGTTGGAGCCGCCGGTGCCGATGTTGGCGGCGGCGCTGAACCAGCTCTCGAGCCCGGCCAGCGAGGCCCCGCCCGCGCCGGTGGTGTACTCGTAGTAGGTCTGCCCGCCCCCCGGATCGTACAGCCGCCCCTGCGCCCCGTTGCGCATGGAGTTGGCCACGTCGGGGGTGACGTAGAAGGCATCGTTGGGCTGGCCGCCGTCGCCGGTGAAGGTGCAGTTGCCGTTGAAGATCGAGGTCGAGCCGGAGCCCGAGTAGCCCATCTCGGTGCTGGTCACCCCCACGTGCAGGCTGGTGCCGGCGGGCAGCGCCGTGTCCAGGGTGCTGGCGAACGCGGGGAAGGCCAGGCCCAGCGCGGCCTGGTAGTCGCCCATCGATACGCTGTTGTCGATCACGAACAAGAGGTCCACGCCGGTGCAGCCCTCGTTGCAGCCCTCGCCCACGCAGGGGCCGGGCACGTCGCCCGCCTGCACGTCGAGCTTGGGACCGCCGTCGCTCTCCTCGCCGACGCTGCCGCCCTGCGTGGCCGGGCCCCCGGTCACGCCGCTCTCCGCGGTGCCGTCACCGCTGGCCGAGCCCCGCGTGGCCGAGATCCCGGTGTTGGCCGTGTCGAAGGGATTGCTCGCGCCGTCGCCCCCACACGCGCTCGTCCCCGCCAGCGTCGCTGCCACCACCACGAGCCTGTGCACGCCCATCGTCGATCCCTCCCCGGGCCGAGCCCGGCGGCCCCATCATGGCAGGTCGCGGGCGGGCGCGGGGGCTCCTCGCGGGTGATCGCCTCGCCACCCCGGAACGAACGACGATCCCGGCGTCATGCGTCTATCATCGGCGACACGCGATGATCGATCTGCACGCCCACCTGCTCCGCCTCGTCGCGCCGTTGGTCCCCGGCGACGTGGTGGCGGAGCGCTGGGCCCTGGTGGGCAGCTCGACCGAGCTGGGGCTGCGCCTGAGCTTCGCGGCCGTCGACGATCCCGACGGCCCGCGCCTGCACGTGGAGCTCGCCCCGGCCGCGGCCCCGGGGCGCCACGCGGTGGCCACCGCGCGCCTGCGACTGTCGTACCGCAGCCCGGCCCGCACCCCCGTGCCCGATGCGGTGGGACTGCGGGTGTGCGAGGCGGTGGCCCGCCGCGTGCGAGCCAACGAGGGCCCGGTGCTCGACGCCCTCGCCCGTGAGGCCGGGCGGCTCGAGCTCGAGCCCGGGCCGCGGATCCGCGAGGTCACCGTCGACCGCGTGCTCGAGCCGGCCGGCGACACCGGCCACGTCTTCGACACCCTCAGCCCCTACGTGGGCTGCCTGGTGGGCTGTCGCTTCTGCTACGCGCAGTCGCGGCTCGACCCGCTGCGCCGCCTGCTAGGGCTCCCGCCGGTGCCGTGGGGCTCCTACGTGGACGTGCGGATCAACGCGCCGCAGGTGCTGCGCGAGGAGCTGCGCGGACGCCCGCCCCGACCGATCAAGCTGTGCCCCATCGTCGCCGACCCCTACCAGGCGGTGGAGCGACGCCATCGCCTCACGCGAGCGTGCCTGCAGGTGCTCGTCGAGGCCGAGCCGTGCCCGCCGGTGCTGGTGCTCACCCGCATGGCCGCGCTGGCCGAGGACCTGCCCCTGCTCGCCCGCCTGCCCCGCGCCTTCGTGGGCGTGTCGCTGCCCACCGTCGACGACGAGGTCCGCCGCCACTTCGAGCCCCGCGCCGCCTCGGTGGCGCAGCGCCTCGAGCTGCTCGCCCGGCTGCGCGCCCACGGCATCACCACCCTCGCCGTGGTCCAGCCGCTGCTGCCCGGTCCCCACGACGCGCTGGTGGACGCCCTGGCCGCCCACGTCGACTCGGTGAGCATCGACGTGCTGCGTGGCGAGGAGGGGGCCGGCCCGCTGTTCGACGACCCCCGCTACGCGCCCGCCCGCGACGACGCCTGGCAGCTCGACCGCGCCCGTCGCCTCGCCGCCGATCTGCGCGCACGCGGGGTGCAGGTGTGGCGCGGCGAGCTCCCGCCCGCGCTCGAGGAGGCGGCCCGTGCCTGAGCCCGAGCCCGCGACCGAGGCCGAGCCCGAAGTGGTCGTGATCGGGGGCGGCCCCGCAGGCAGCACCGCGGCCGCCGTCGCGGCCCGGGCCGGCCTGCGGGTGCTGCTGCTCGAGGCCGGCCAGCACCCCCGCCCCCACGTGGGCGAGAGCCTGCTGCCCGGCATCATCCCCATCCTGCAGGACATCGATGCCCTCGCCGCGGTGGAGGCCGCCGGCTTCTCTCGCAAGACCGGCTCCACCCACCACAACTGGGGGCGCACCCCTCGGTGGGACCAGTGGTTCGTCGACGGCGACGTCTACGACCACGCGTGGATGGTGGAGCGCAGCCGCTTCGACGCGATCCTCTTCGACCACGCCCGCCGGGCCGGCGCCGACGCCCGCGAGCACGCCGCGGTCGAGGCCCTCCGCTGGGAGGGCGAGCGCCTGCGCGGCCTCGACTGGCGCCCCCGCGGCGGGCCCAGCCGCCGCATCGAGCCCCGCCTGGTGATCGATGCCAGCGGTCAGCGAGCCCTCGTCGCCGAGGCCCGCGGGCTGCGAGAGCCGATCGAGGGCCTGCGCCACGAGGCGCTGTGGGCCCACTTCGAGGGCGCGGGACACCTGCCCCCGCCGCGCGAGCGCCAGGCCTTCTTCGTGGCCGAGGAGCGCTGCTGGCTGTGGCTGTTCCCGCTGGGCGACGGGCGCAGCTCGGTGGGCGTGGTGCGCCTGGATCGCGAGCAGCTCGACGGATCGCGGCGCGACTACGAGGAGGCCATCGCCGGCAGCGAGGCGCTGCGGGCCGTGCTCGGCCCCCACGCCCGCCGCGTGACCCCGGTGCGACGCGAGCGGGACTGGAGCTACCGCGTGCGCGAGGTGACGGGCCCCGGCTGGCTCGCGGTGGGCGATGCAGCCGGCTTCATCGATCCGGTGCTGTCCACCGGCGTGCACCTGGCCATGCACTCGGGCTGGCACGCGGGTCGCTGCGCGGTCGAGCTGCTGCGGGAGGGCCGAGGCGAGGCCCCCCGGCGCTACGCCGCGCACCACCGCGAGCTGTTCGGCGATCTGCTGCGGATGGTCCGCTTCTACTACCAGCGCAACCGGACCGCCGACGACTACTTCTGGGAGTCCAAGCGCATCATGATGCCGCACGAGCCCACGCTCAGCCCCTCCAAGGCGTTCGTGGTGCTCACCAGCGGGCTGGTGCAGAACCTCGCCCTGCACGAGCGCGACCACGACGAGCGCGCCCGCCAGCGCTCGCGCAGCGTGGAGGCCCGAAGCCCATCGCTCGCTCCCGAGGTCGACGGGGCCGAGCCCGAGGCGCTCGCCTTCCTGTGCATCCACCTACGCCACCGACTCGACGACGGCGAGCCCTCGTCGCTGTACCTGCTGGTCGAGCCCCCCGACCCCGGCGCTCGCGCGTTGTTCCGCACGCGCAACTGGCACGTCAACGCGATCGCCCCGCGCCACGGCAACGACCCCGTCTCGGTGCCCGCCTTCGGCCCCACCCTGCGCGCGCTCGGTCGCGAGCTCGAGCGCCTCGACACCGTCCCCGACGAGCCCCTGGCCGCGTTCTGGCGACGCACCCGGGGGCCGCTGCTGGCCGTGCTCCGTGCCCTTCCGCCCGCCTTCTCGCTGGTGCGGATCTTCGGCGAGTGAGGGCTTCCCTCCCACCGTCGCCCACCACGAGCGTGGTACGAAGCACTCCACGACGAAGCGATCTCCCGCTTTTCCCCGACGGCTCGCTTGGGTATGGTCCTCGCGTTGTCGGACATCGCCACGACCATCTGTCGGGCCGAGCGCGCGGCGATCATCAACATCCTGCGGGCCAAGCCGGACGTCTCGCTCTCCGACCTGCGGCTGCTTCGTCTGCGAGGGCGCTTCGGGGAGATCCTGGGGACGCTGACCATCCGCGAGGTGTGGAGCGGCGTGCCCGACGAGACCATCGATCCGATCACGGGAGAGCCCGACAAGCTCGCCCGGCGCCAGCGCTACGACGACGAGGTGATCGCTGCGCTCCAGGAGGCCGCAGCGCCGCTGTCCGCCGAGGAGGTGGCCGAGCGCATCGGTGGCTCGTCGCAGGATGCTCGCATCGCATTGCAGCGACTCGCTCGCGAACGCCGGGCCCGCCGAACGCTCGCCGGTCGTGCCACCAAGTACGTCGCGACCTAGGGTGTCATGTGGGGATCGGGCCGGCGCTCGGCGAAATCCCAACGAATCCAAAGGTGTGGTCGCGCTCACGCAATGTGAGAACGGATCGGATCGTGCCAGTGAATACGGTCGGCCGCGTTGCCGCCGCACCCACATCTCGCAAACACCGCCGAACCCCATCCACGGGGCCTCCGTAGCAGAATTCGGGCCTCAGGTCGCAATTGGCGACGAAATCCAGCCAGCCCAAGAAATCCGGAAGTTCTCGCTGCCAAACCCGCGCCAGATGCTATAGCAGGCGCTCGTGGGCACCGACCGCGGGGCCTCTCACCCTCCCGCGGGCCACGGAACCAACGATTGAGGACGACCCGATGGGCAAGAAGACCGGGATCGACGTCGACAAGCTTCGAAAGCAGCTGATCTCCTTCGGCAAGCGCAAGGGGCACATCACCCAGGAGGAGCTCCAGGATCTGCTGCCGCCCGACCTGGTGGACCCCAAGGACATGGCCACCTGGGAGCAGATGCTGCGCGACGAGGGCGTGGAGCTGCTGACGGCCGCCGAGGCCGCCAAGCGCGGAACGCGGGCGAAGCCGGCCATGCGCAAGCCGCTGCCCGAGCGTCACGACGCCAAGGAGGACACCACCACCTCCAACGATCCCATCCGCATGTACCTGCGGCGCATGGGGTCCATCGCCCTGCTCACTCGCGAGGGTGAGATCGAGATCGCCAAGCGCATCGAGGCCGGCGAGCGCTCCGTGCTCGACCTGGTGCTCAACAGCCCCATCGCCCCCTGGTACGTGCAGGAGCTGCACGACCGGATCAAGCGCGGCCAGGTGCGAGTGCGCGACGCCCTGAAGATCGCCTCGGGCAACGAGGAGGTCGACGGCCACGCCGACGACACCCCGGCCAACACCCAGGCCGCGCTCGAGAACATGCAGAAGCAGCTCGAGAAGATCCGCCGCCACCAGTCGGCGATCGCCAAGCTCAAGCCCTCGCCCGAGGAGATCGACGAGGAGCTGGTCAAGGGCGACAAGCTCTCCAAGCAGGTCGACAGCCACCGCGAGAACATCGTGGAGGCGATCCGCGGCATGAACCTCGCCCGCAAGGCCATCGACGGCATGGTCAAGGAGCTCACCGAGATCATCGATCGGGTGCGCCGGGCCAAGACCGAGCTCGACGCCTGCGAGAAGCGGGCCGGCATCGACCTCGACCAGCTCCGCGAGCGCTTCATGGGCGTGCGCCTCACCGAGGAGGAGGAGTTCCGCCTCTGTCGTCAGCTCGGCCTGTATCCCTCCGAGCTGCACGAGCTGGCCGCCCGCATGAAGCTGGCCACCAAGCGCATCCGCCAGGTGGAGCAGGAGATGGAGCAGACCGCTCCCGAGCTGCTCGACCTGCACCGCAACCTCGACAAGGCCCGCCGCGAGGCCGAGGCCGCCCGCGCCGAGCTGGTCGAGGCGAACCTCCGCCTCGTCGTCTCGATCGCCAAGAAGTACACCAACCGCGGCCTGCAGTTCCTCGACCTGATCCAGGAGGGCAACATCGGCCTGATGAAGGCGGTGGAGAAGTTCGAGTACCAGCGCGGCTACAAGTTCTCCACCTACGCCACCTGGTGGATCCGGCAGGCCATCACCCGCGCCATCGCGGATCAGGCCCGCACCATCCGGGTGCCGGTCCACATGATCGAGAGCATCAACAAGCTCATCCGAGCCAACCGCACCCTCGTGCAGGAGCTGGGCCGCGAGCCCACCCCCGAGGAGATCGCGGAGAAGATGCAGGTCCCGCTGGAGAAGGTCCGCAAGATCCTCAAGATCGCCAAGGAGCCCCTGTCGCTCGAGACCCCGGTGGGCGACGACGGCGACTCGCACCTGGGCGACTTCATCGAGGACAAGAACGCCGAGAACCCGGCCTCCGCGGTCATCAACGGCAACCTGGCCGAGCAGACCCGCCGCGTGCTGGCCACCCTCACCCCGCGCGAGGAGAAGATCGTGCGCATGCGCTTCGGCATCGGCGAGGCCTCCGACCACACCCTCGAGGAGGTGGGCCAGGACTTCTGCGTGACCCGTGAGCGCATCCGGCAGATCGAGGCCAAGGCGCTGGCCAAGCTGCGGCACCCCAGCCGCACGGCCCACCTCAAGGCCTTCGTCGAGAACTGATCGCCGGCCCCGCCCGGCCCGCTCCGAGCCCGACCCTGCCCCGCAGGCGTCGGGCTCGCTGCATCTTCGGCCCAGGGGCGGGCGCGCCCGCTTCCATCGTCCGAGATCACCACCCGTGGATTCCATGGCGTGCAAGGCCTCCTTGCGCGGGCCGGGGTCGACGAGACAACGCGGCGATCCCAAGGTATCGGTGCCCCGACCCATGGACGCCCGTCGCCTCCTCCTTCGCCCCCGGTCCCCGTGGTCCCGGCCTCCGTCCTGGCCCTGGACGCTGCTCGTCTCGTTGCTGCTGGGGCTGCTCGGCCGCCCCGCGCTCGCCAACCCCGTCAATGCCGAGAAGCTGATGTCGGGCAGCGACCACGACGGCTGGCGCGGCAGCCTGGAGACCCGCCTGTCGCTGTCGCGCGGCAACGTGGACCGCCTGGACTTCTCCACCACCGGCGCGCTGCAGTTCCTCACCCTGTACCCCGAGGGCGCCGGCCACCGCCGCCCGCCTGCCCCGGGCACGCCCCCCTTCTTCCGCGATCGCTGGGTCCTCATCACCAACGGCGCCTTCGTGCGGGTGGGCTCGAGGGATCCCGCCACGGGCACGGTGGAGCGCAAGGACATCGTCAGCCGCGGCTTCGGCCACACCCGCTACACCCGCATGTGGATCCCCCGCCTGGGCTCCGACTTCTTCGCCCAGGTGCAGTACAACGAGCTCAACCGCCTCGAGGTGCGCATGGTCGGCGGCCTGGGCCTGCGGGTCGATCCCATCCGCACCCGCCGCTTCCAGGCGTGGGGCGGCACCGGCTACATGGTGGAGTACGAGCTCAACAACGTGATCGAGGGCGACCCCCACCCGGCCCGGCTGGTCAACCACCGCTGGACCAACTACCTGGTGCTGCAGCTCATGGTGGCCAACGGGGCGTTCGTGGTGCGCAACACCGCCTACGCGCAGCCGCTGCTCACCGACTTCGGCGACCTGCGCGTGCTCGATGCGCTGCAGCTCGAGGCGCGGGTGGGCAGCATCCTCGCGGTGGGCGTGGACCTCGAGACCCAGTACGACAGCCGCCCGCCGCTCCAGGTGGTGCCGCTCGACCTCATGCTGGGCAGCTACCTGCGGCTGGGCTTCGGCTGAGAGATACGAGGCCCGGCCCTGGGCGCCCTGGCTCGGGGCCATCCGTTCCCCTCGCCCGGAGCCGACGAGACGGCGGAGGCGGCCCCCGCTACGATTCGGGCGATGGGCTTCGACTTCGAGCACTCGATCGAGATCGACCGGCCGGCGGAGCCCGTGTTCCGCTACCTGGCCGACTTCGAGAACAACCCCCAGTGGCAGGGGGGCATGCAGAGCTGCCGCTGGACCTCGGACGAGGCGGGGGTGGTGGGGGCCACCTACGTGCAGGAGGCCAGGTTCCTCGGGCGCCGCATCGACACCTACTTCGTGGTCACCGAGCTCGAGCCCGGCCGTCGGATCTCGATCGAGAGCACCCAGAGCACCTTCCCCATCCAGGTCACCCGCTCGGTGCAGCCGCTGGGCGAGGGGCGCTGCCGAGTGACCGCCCACGTGCGCGGCCAGCCGGGCTGGCCGATGTCGATGATGTCCGGGATGGTCCGCCGCAGCATCCGCAAGGACTACGAGCGCCTCAAGGCCCGGCTCGAGTCGCAGGGATAGCGGCGCCGCCCGCTGGTCGGGCGAAGCCGCTGGTCGGGCGAAGCCGCTGCTCAGGCGAAGCCGCTGGTCGCCTTGCCGCGCTCGATCGCGAAGGTCACCATCACCGCCGCCTTCACCTCGATGCTGCCCGGCGCCGCCACCTGCCCCGCGGCGTTCTCGGCCCCGAGGTCCACGTCGGCGCCGTGGCTCTCCCGCCGTCCCACCCCGTCGGGGTTGACGTCCTCCACGTGCAGCACGTCGACCAGGCGCACCTTGGCCTCGTCGGCGTAGAGCTCGGCCTTGCGGCGCGCGGCAGCGAAGGCCCCCCGCCGCGCCTCGGCCCGGTGCACGGCGAGCTTGGTGGTGGCGAACTCGGTGCTCTGGATCCCGTTGGCGCCCGCTCCCACCACGCCGGCCACGACCTCCTCGAAGCGCGGCAGCTCGGTGATCCGCACCGCGAGCCCCACGTTGGCGTCGTAGCCCACGTGGATCCGTCGCTGGTCGCGGAACTCGTGCTCGTCGGTGAGCCGCACGTAGGAGGACTGCACGTCGGCCGCGGGCACCTTGGCCTGCGCCAGGAAGGCGCGGACCCGGGTGAGCGCCTCGCGGGTGGCCGAGAAGGCCGCGGGCGGCTCGGGCTCGGTGCGCGAGACGACGAAGCGCACCAGCGCCACGTCGGGCTCCACCCGCAGCACGTACGAGCCGAAGACGTTGATCCCGGTGGGGCGGTGGATCGACTGGGTGACGAGCATGGCGGAGACGATAGCCCGCTTCGCCGGCTCCGCCCCGCCCCGCCCCGGGCGACGGCCGCGGGCGAGCCCGCACCGGCGTCGATTCTCCGATTCGCCCGCGAACGGGCGTCGGAACGCCGTCGCGTGGCTTCGTGCGGTGGCTCTCGCCTCGACCCGGCTCGCGCTCGCGCAACCGCTCGCGACCCGCTCCGTCATCACGACCGAGCCCACCGCCATGAACCGCCGCCTGACCGTCCTTGCCGCCTCCCTCACCCTCCTGGCCGTCGCCCCCGGCTGCTCGATGATCGTCAACGCGATCTCGGGCGCGAAGACGAAGGCCACCCGCGTCAACATGGAGAACTGGAACGTCGACTCGATGAAGGTCGACATGCGAGCCGGCGGCGAGTCGCTGTGCCCGGGCCAGACGGTGCAGATGGTGGTCACCGCCAGCCTCACCCACAAGAAGAAGGGGGACAAGCACAAGACGGTCGAGACCCCCGAGCCCGGCGCCAAGATGAGCAACATCGGCTCGCTCGACTGGGGGCACTTCGAGTTCAGCAGCCCCAACGGCAGCTTCGGCGAGGAGGGCTTCTACACCGCCAGCCCCGACGTGCTCGCCACCGCGGTCGACGGCTTCACGATCGACACCAAGTACACGCCCCAGGCCGACAAGTTCTCGTTCGAGAACCACTACAAGCCCTCGTACGAGTGCATCACCAGCGCGGGCGCCTTCGGCCCGATGGGCGGCGGCGGTATGATGGGCAGCTCGGGTAGCTCGGGCTCCTCGGGCAGCTCGGGCTCCTCGGAGCGGGCCGGCGGCGACGGAGGCCCCGGCGGCGACGGAGGCAGCGGCACCGACGGCACCGACGGAGCGATGGGGCCCACCCTCACCGCCTACGCCACCCTGGTCCGCACCCCGCACCACGACCACCTGGTGATGGTGAAGGTCACCGGCGACCACCAAGACGTGGTGCTCTTCGATCCGCAGCAGCCCATCGTGCTCAGCGCGGCCGGGGGTGCCGGCGGCCCCGGGGGCTCGGGCGGCTCCGGCGGGCGCGGGGGCTCGGGCGGCTCCGGCTGGCCCGGCGGCAACGGTGGCGCGGGTGGTGCCGGCGGCATGGGAGGCAACGGCGGCAACGGAGGGCCCGGCGGCCACATCACGCTGGTCTACGACGAGGCCTTCCCCGAGCTGGCCAACGCGATCCACGTGGACGCCTCGGGCGGCCCCGGTGGCTCGGCCGGCGGTGCGGGCTTCGGCGGCGACGGTGGCTCCTACGGCAGCGGCACCGGTGACGGTGCGCCCGACGGAGCCAAGGGAGCCGAGGGCCCCGACGGCCAGGGTGGCCAGGGCGGCGTGCCCGGCCCCGACGGCGTGGCCGTGGCGCAGGCCGGCAACGTCGACCTCTACTTCGGCGATCTTCCCGAGGGCATCGAGCGCATCTCGGGCTGAGATCGGCGCGCGGCGAGCATACCAGCGGGGGACGTCGGCCGAGCGCCGGCGTCCCCCTGCGCACGTGGGGCCCCGGGGGTCACTTGGCCCAGAGCATCCACAGGCGCTGGGCGTGGCCCTGCTTGCGCTCCACCCGGTGCAGGTGCAGGCGGGCGCCCTGCTCGATCTCGTCCTGCAGCGCCCGGATCGCGCCGGGATCGTCGGAGTCCACGTAGCGATCGCCACCGTCGACGGGCCGCCGCCAACCCGGGCGCAGCGGCGCGACGAGGCGCTCGTCGTCCACGTCGATGCGATAGGTGAAGGTCTCCACGTGGGTGTGGGCCGGCGTGTAGGCGTTGAGCAGGTTCATGTCCCCCAGCGCGAGGTGGAGGTTGATGCTGGTGCTCGCCCACTGGGTGGCGCCGTACTGCTTGACCACCCCGGCCAGCTTCACGCCGTAGCTCTTGGTGATCGTGCCCAGGCCCGACAGCGGCTCGGTCTGCGCCACGTAGTTCGACGAGCTGAGGTTGTGGCCGAACCACGCCCCGTCCTCGGCGCAGCGGATCGCGACCCACATCGACAGGGGCACGAACACGTCGTTGTAGCTGGGGCCGATCACGTCGTAGGCCCGGCGCAGCTCGTCGCCGAGCTCGCTGGCCCGGCGCCCGAAGCCGAACACGATGCCGGGGAACTCGCCGCAGTCGAACAGCACCCAGCGCGGCATCAGCATCTCCTGGCCACCGAAGGAGAACGCGTCGAGGTGGTGCAGGCCGTCGATGACCTCGCGGCTGCGCATGGTGGTGGGGTCGTAGATGCGCTCGGGCGCGATCGGCAGCCCGAAGGGGCACAGGTCGAGCGCCCCGTGGTTGCCCGGGTAGGTGACCAGGTAGGGCTCGCAGCTCGCGAGGATCCGCTGGTACTTGGGCGCGAGCTCCGAGGCGCTCAGGTCCACGACGCGCCCTCCAGCAGCAGCAGCATCAGGGCCTTCTGCGCGTGCAGGCGGTTCTCGGCCTCGTCGAAGACCACCGAGCGCGGGCCGTCCATCACCTCGGCCGAGACCTCCTCGCCGCGGTGCGCGGGCAGGCAGTGCATGAAGATCGTGCCCGCCTTGCCGGTGGCCGCCATCAGCTCCTCGGTGACCGTGTAGCCGCTGAGGATCTTGATGAGGCTCTTGGCCTCCTCTTCCTCGCCCATGCTCACCCAGGTGTCGGTGTAGATCACGTCGGCGTCCTTGACCGCCTCGTGCACGTCGGTGATCACGGCGCAGCGGGTGCCGGCCGCCGCCGCGTCGGCGCGGGCCCGGTCGAGCACGGTGGCGTTGGGGCGCAGCGACTCGGGGCAGGCGACGACCACGTCCATGCCCGAGCGAGGCCCGCACAGCAGCAGCGAGTGCGCCACGTTGTTGCCCGCGCCCACGTAGACGAGCTTCTTGCCCTTGGTGCTGCCGAGCTGCTCGCGGATGGTGAGCAGGTCGGCCAGCGCCTGGCAGGGGTGGTAGAGGTCGGTCAGCGCGTTGACCACCGGGACGCTGCCGTGCTCGGCCAGCCCGTCGACCTCGTCCTGCCCGAAGGTGCGGATGACGATCCCGTGCACGAAGCGGGAGAGCACCTTGGCGGTGTCGGCCACCGTCTCGCCGCGACCCATCTGCATGCCGGTCCCGCCCGAGGTGCTCAGCACCAGCGGCTGCGCGCCGAGCTGGTGGAGCCCCACCTCGAACGAGATGCGAGTCCGGGTGGACTGCTTGGAGAAGATCATCGCCACCGACTTGCCCTCGAGGGCCTTGGTGTAGGCCCCGGGGCTCGCCTTGACCTCGGCCGCGAGGTCTACGACGCGATGGGTCTCGGCGGGGGTCAGGTCCAGCAAGCTGCGCAGGTGTCTGGTCATCGCGGCGAAGATACGCCGAATCCCCGCGCTCATCGTGGGCCCCGCTGGCGTCGGGAAACGCACGCGCTCGCGTGGGCGCGCACCCGGGCGCGCTCGTCAGGCGGGAGCGACCGGCTCGTCGACGGCGGGCTCCGGGACGGCCGCGTCGTCGTCCGGTGCTCGCCCCCGCGGGGGGGCGACGTCGCGCGCGGCGGCCTCGGCTGGCTCCTCGAGCTCGGGCTCGTCGAGCGGCGGCACGTCGACGTCGGTCGAGTCCTCGGGATCCTCGATGCTCGGCAGCGACCGCAACGCGCCCTCGGGGGCGACGGGCTCGAGCGACCCCGCGTCGTCGGTGGGCTCGCTGCCCTCCGGCCGCGGCAGGGAGACCCCGCTGGCGCGCTCGCTCGGGGGAGCGATCGCCTCCACGTCGCGGGTGGGCGTGGGAGCGGGCCGGGCCGGCTCGGGCGAGGCCACGATCGCAGTCGGCACGCTCTCGGGTGCGGCGGAGCTCTCGGTCCGCGAGGGCGGCGGAGGTGGGATCAGGGCCTGGGCCGCCAGCCGCGGGGCGACCGTGGGCATCGACGCGGGCACGGGCGCGGGCCGAGTCACCGCGGCCACCGGGCGCGGCGCGGCGTCGACCGGGGCCTCGCTCGCGGCGCTCGGCGAGGACGGGAAGGCGAGCGTGGGCGGAGCCGGGTCGTCGGCCGGGGGCTCGACCACCGACTCCCCGGCATCGGAGTCGTCGCCGCGGAGCATCGTGACGAGCCCGGCCAGCGCCAGCGACGAGGCGACGATCGCCGCGACCAGGCGCCCCGGCCCGCGCTCGGGAGCGGAGCGGCCCTCGTAGCACGGACGCTCGGACGACAGATCGAGCTCGCGGTCGAAGCCGGCGTGGAGATCGCTGCCGGACTCGTCGGGAAGGGAATCGTGGAGGAGGGTCACGGTGGATGCTCCGGGGCGGGCGAACGACGCCCCAGCCCGGGTCCTTGTTTCCGTTGGAGCCCGAAGGGGGGTCGCAGGGTGTATGCCCGTGCTCCCATGTTCTACCCGTCGGGGTCCGCATCCCAAAGAAACTGGTAGCGTGGACCGGCGCGTTGGCCATCGTGCTCCAGCTCACCGATCCCCACTTGCTGGAGGATCCCCTCGCCACGCTGCGTGGCGTGCCCACGCGCCGGACCCTGGTCGAGGTGCTGGCCCTCGCCCGCGCCCGCCTGCCCCGCATCGATCGCGTGGTGCTCACCGGCGACCTGGCGCACGACGAGCGACCGGCCTCGTACCTCGCGCTGCGCCAGGCGCTGGCTCCCCTCGCGTCGCGGGCTCGCGTGCTGCCGGGCAACCACGACGACCGGGCCGCGCTGCATCGGGTCTTCCCCGCCGACGCTCACGGCCACGATCCCGACGATCCCCGGCGGTGCTTCGTGGACGAGCTCGAGAGCTGGCG
This sequence comes from Myxococcales bacterium, assembly GCA_020633315.1. Lineage (GTDB taxonomy): Bacteria > Myxococcota_A > Polyangia > Nannocystales > Nannocystaceae > Paraliomyxa. The sequence continues at coordinate 146,427 of JACKDV010000017.1, read as the reverse complement.
GCTGGTGGGGCTCGACTCGCAGATCCCGGGCAAGGACGCGGGACGGCTCGGCCCCCGCCAGCTCGCCTGGCTGCGAGCCATCCTCGCCCGCGCGCCGCGGCCCACCGCGCTGTTCGTGCACCACCCTCCGGTGCCCACCGGGCACTCGGTGCTCGACACCATGGGCCTGCTCGACGCCGATGCCCTCGCGGCCGAGCTCACCCGCGCGCCCTGGGTGCGCCTGGTCGCGCACGGCCACATCCACCGGGCCACGGAGCACCGCCTGGGCGTGGTCCCGGTGCTGGGCACGCCCTCCACCGCCTTCCAGTTCCCCGCCCGCCCCGAGCTCGGGCCCTTCGAGCCCCTGCCCCCGGGCTGCCGCGTGCTCCACCTGGATGCCGACGGCTGGCACACCGAGATCCTGCGCCTGCCCGGCCTACGGTACCCGCCGGTGCCCCGCGCGAGCTGATCGCGAATCCCGGCCGACTCGGCGCTACCCTCCGCTCGGATGGACCTCGGCGTCGGTGAGCTCGCCGCTCTGGGCACCGCCCTGTGCTGGGCCTTCACCGCGATGTTCTTCGCCGACGCGGGCGCCCGCATCGGCTCGCTGGTCGTCAACTTCCTGCGCCTGGTGATGGCCCTCGCCATCCTCACCCTGATGGGCTGGCTCACCCGCGGCCTGCCCTGGCCCACCGACGCCAGCGCGCACGCGTGGCTGTGGCTGACGATCTCGGGGCTCATCGGCTTTTCCTTCGGCGACCTGTGCCTGTTCCGCGCGCTGGTGCTCATCGGCCCGCGCCTGGGCTCGCTGCTGATGTCCTTCGCGCCGCCCTTCACCGCGCTCATCGGCTGGCTGGTGCTCGGCGAGACCCTGCGCGGCGATCAGCTCCTGGGCATGGCGCTGACCGTGGGCGGCGTGGCCTGGGCGCTGGGCGATCGCCGGGCGCCGCGGGTGACCACGCCCGAGGACCGCGGCTCGCTCGTCGCCGGCGTGCTGCTGGGGCTCGGCGGCGCGCTGGGCCAAGCCGCGGGCCTAGTGCTGTCCAAGCACGGCATGGGCGACTACGACCCCATGGCCGCCACCCAGATCCGCGTGCTCGCCGGTACGCTGGGCTTCGCCCTCATCTTCACCCTCGGCGGCTGGTGGTCCCGGGTCGGCGTCGCCCTCCGCCAGCCTCGACCCATGGCCGCCACCGCGGCGGGAGCCGTCTTCGGCCCGTTCCTGGGCGTCACGCTCTCGCTGGTCGCGGTGCAGCACGCCACCGCCGGCGTGGCCGCGAGCATCATGTCCACCTCGCCCATCCTGGTGATCCCCATCGTGGTGCTGTGGAAGCGCGAGCGCGTGGGCCTGGGCAGCGTGCTGGGCACGATCGTGGCCGTCATCGGGGTGATCGTGCTGGTGCGCTGAGCCAGCCGCTCGCGCCCCGCGCGCGCATTCCCGGGGCCGCCATTTTTTTCGCCACGCCCTAGATCGAGGTCCGGGTCGACCCGTTGACTCCCCGCGTCCCGACGGACCGAGCCTGGGCCCGCGCCTCCCGAGTGGGATGGCGAGCCGGGTCGGCCGAGGGAAGCGACGGCGGGGTACGTCCCGAGCCCCGCCGCCCAACCGCCCCGCATCTCGACAGGACCAGGATCATGCGCCTCGATTCCATCGCCAAGCTGCTGCCCGCCGCCCTCTGCCTCGCCACCTTCGTCGGCTGCGACCGGGCGCAGGACGAGACCGCCTCCGAGGAGGTCGCCGCCGCCGAGCCCAGCTCTCCCCCCGCCGCCCCGGGCATCGAGGCCCAGCGCCAGACCCCCTTGCCGATGCTGCTCGCGCAGGACCCCGAGCAAGACGCGGAAGAGGAGACCAACCTCGCCGATGGCAAGCCCGAGCCCGAGCCCGAGCCCACCCCCTCGGCCGAGAGCGTGCCCATGCCCAGCCGGCCGCGCAGCGTGGCCAAGAAGAGCAGCTCCTCCGCCGATCTCGGTCGCCTGGGGATGGCCGCGGGGGGCAAGGGCAAGGTCTCCGGCGCGCACGCCTGGGGCCCGCCCGCGCCTCCGCCCGTGGCCGACACCTCGGCCGAGGCCTACGACCACATCGCCGAGAACGCCTTCGTCGCCGTCGCCGACGATCCGCGCTCCACCTTCTCCATCGACGTCGACACCGCCTCGTACAGCAACATGCGGCGCTTCCTCGACGACGGGATGATGCCGCCCCCCGACGCGGTGCGGGTGGAGGAGCTCATCAACTACTTCTCGTACGACTACCGCAGCCCCACCGGCAGCGATCCCTTCTCGCTCACCGCCGAGACCGGCGAGTGCCCGTGGAACGAGACCCACCGCCTGGTGCACGTGGGCATCCAGGGCAAGATCATCGACCAGAGCGAGGTGCCCGCCCGCAACCTGGTGTTCCTGTTCGACGTGTCGGGCTCGATGAGCAGCCCCGACAAGCTGCCCCTGCTCAAGCGCGCCTTCTCGCTGCTCGCCGACAACCTGCGGCCGCAGGACAAGGTCTCCATCGTGGTCTACGCCGGGGCCTCCGGCGTGGTGCTCGAGCCCACCTCGGGCAAGGACAAGGGCACCATCCTCGCCGCGCTCGACCGCCTCGAGGCCGGCGGCTCCACCAACGGCGGCGCGGGGATCCACTCCGCCTACGCCATGGCCAGCAAGGGCTTCGTGCAGGGCGGGATCAACCGCGTGATCCTGGCCACCGACGGCGACTTCAACGTGGGCACCACCTCCGAGGGCGACCTGGTGCGGCTCATCGAGGACAAGCGAAAGTCCGGCGTGTTCCTGTCGGTGCTCGGCTTCGGCACCGGCAACCTCAAGGACACCACCATGGAGAAGCTGGCCGACAAGGGCAACGGCAACTACGCCTACATCGACACGATCAACGAGGCCCGCAAGGTGCTCGTGGAGGAGGCGGGCGCCACCCTGGTCACCATCGCCAAGGACGTGAAGATCCAGGTCGAGTTCAACCCGGCCGAGGTCGCCAGCTACCGCCTGATCGGCTACGAGAACCGCAAGCTCGCGCACGCCGACTTCAACGACGACACCAAGGACGCGGGCGAGATCGGGGCCGGCCACAGCGTGACCGCCATCTACGAGGTGGTCCCCGCCGGCCGCGGCGCGGAGCCCAAGGTGGACGAGCTCAAGTACCAGGCCGACGGCTCGCTCACCGCCGCCGCGAGCAGCGGCGAGCTGATGACGGTCAAGGTCCGCTACAAGGAGCCCGAGGGCAGCACGAGCAAGCTCCTGTCCTTCCCCATCACCGAGTCCGACCACTCCTTGGAGGAGACCAGCCGTGACTTCCGCTTCTCGGCCGCCGTCGCCGGCTTCGGCATGCTGCTGCGCGGCTCCGAGCACAAGGGCGACGTCACCTTCGAGCTGGTCCGCAAGCTCGCCGACGAGGCCAAGGGCTCCGACCCCCATGGTCGCCGCGCCGAGCTGGTCCGCCTCATCGACGCGGCCGCCCGCCTCTCCGACGGCGGGAGCACCGTGGCCCGCCGCTAGCCACCACGACGTCCTGTGACCTGCCAACGGGAAGGCAGGCTCGGTCCACCCGGCCCCCGTGCGCGAGCACGGGGGCCTCTTTGGTGTGGGCTCCTCTATAGCGACCGGCTGACGGCGAAGGCCCCCCGCAGCTCGCCCACCGAGAAGCCCGTCGCCTGGTCTTCGGGGTAGAGGCCCGCGAGCTGCTCCTTCACCGCAGCGTCGAGCTCGTCGGCAGAGCCGTGGCACCCCAGGCACAGCCCGCCCATGGGGATGGCGCGCATGTAGTGGAGGGTCTGGGTGCCCTCGTGCTCGACCACCTCGTGCCACTCGAGGGCCTTGGGATCGGTGGCCTCCCCGGAGCCGAGCATCGCCTGGAGCTCCCCCAGGCCCCGGCGCTCCCACTCGTTGGCGGCGTTGCTCGGGTTGCGCACGCGAGCCGCCGTGCGGCCGATGGTCCAGCCCGCGGTGCTCATCGACGCGGCGATGGCGGGGGCCTGGTCGCGACACACCGTGATCGCGTGGGGGGGACCGCCCTGCTCGACCGCCGCCAGCAGCGTTCGCTTCAGCTCGGTCTCGAAGCGCAGGGTGAGCTCTCGGGCCTCGGCGACGGGGGCATCCTCGACCGCGGGCCCGGCCTCCTTCGATACGGGCGTCGGAGCCGGTGCGTCCTCGCTCCGGCAGCCGACGAGGGCCACGGGTACGGCGAGGGCCACGGCCAAGCGCGAGATCGTTCGACGCAGCATCATGCCGCTGCATGATGGCACCGCGGAGACCTCGATTCACCTGGACGCCGCGCGGACCTCAGCCCGACCTGCCGCTCGAGGTCCGGGCCTTCGCCGACTTCCTCGAAGAGCGCTGGCGCCCGGGCCCCGCGTGGACGCGCTCGGCTCGGCGCCGCCGGGGCTGACTACCGACGCCGTCGCCGGAGCCCCAGCAGGCCCAGCAGCCCCCACGCCGCCAGCCCTCCGGTACCCGAGCCCGAGCGACACCCGCAGCCGGAGTCGGAGCCCTCGCTCTCCCCCGCGCCGCTGCCGGTGCTGCCGCTTCCGTCGCCCCACTCGTCCCCGCCCTCGCCCGGCAGGGCCGTGCCCGCGTCGTCGATGACGCCGGTGGGATCGGGATAGCCATCGGTGGTGCCCGAGCCTGCATCGCCCGCCCCGCTCGTGCCGCTGTCGCTGCCGCCCTCACCCGTGCCCGTGTCGCCGCCCTCGCTCGGCAGGTCGTCGGGTCGCACGTCCTCCACGCTGTCGCCCTCCACCGCGTCGTCGATGATGATCACCGGGACGTCCTCGAACTCGATGGCCCCGCGCAGCAGCCCCACCTGGGTGAAGTGCGGGTTGTCGTCGTTGAGGGTGCGGGCCACTCCCTGGTCCACCACCTGCTCGCCGTCGAACCACACGTCCACCCGGCCCACGCCCTCGTCCTTGGACCAGGTGATCCCCATCGCGATGCGGTGCCACTGCTCGGCCGTCACCACGCCGTCGGCGTGCCACTGCTCCACGTTGCTCGGCTGCCGGGTGTAGAAGGAGATGCTCTCGCCCTGCACCGAGAACGCCATCATCTGCTGGTAGCTGTTGGCCGACTCCCAGTAGCCGATGGTCTGGCCGGGATCGGCGGGCAGGGTCTGCGGCAGGTAGAAGCTCCACGCGAAGTAGGTGGTGGCCCCCTCGGCCGTGCGGGCGTCCTGCGGCCGGTGCTGTAGCTCCACCCGCTTGAGCCCGTTGGGCCACACGGCGTCGTTGTGCAGCTCGAGGCGGCCGGCGAAGCTGCCCTCGGCCACCAGCTCGCCCTGGGCCCACGCATAGACGTTGCCGCCCACGTCACCGTTGAGCACGAAATTCCACTGCGACAGATCGCCGGTCTCGAAGTCGCCCACCCACACCTCGGCGGCGTGCGCCGTCCCGACCGTCGTCATGAGGGCGAACGCGACCGAGCATCCCAGGACTCCCCGTAGTCTCATGGGCCCAAGGGACCGCGACGGGGGCCCCCGTGTCAACCGCCGTCCGTGGCGCCGCGCCCTCTCACGCGAGACCCCACCCGCTGACGTCGTTTCGCTCGTAGAGCCCGGGCAGGCCTCGGCCTACCATCCGACCATGGCCATCCGACTGGGTGATACCGCCCCCGACTTCACCGCCGAGACGACGCACGGCACGATCCGCTTCCACGAGTACCTGGGCGGCTCGTGGGGGATGCTGTTCTCGCATCCGAAGGACTTCACCCCCGTGTGCACCACGGAGCTGGGGCAGGTGGCCAGGCTCAAGCCCGAGCTCGATCGACGCGACGTGAAGATCATCGGGCTGAGCGTGGACCCGGTGGCGGACCACCGGCGGTGGGCCTCCGACATCGAGGAGACCCAGGGGGTCGCGCTCAACTACCCGCTCATCGGCGATCCCGACCGGTCGATCTCCGAGGCCTACGACATGATCCACCCCAACGCCAACGACACCCTGACCGTGCGCTCGGTGTTCGTGATCGACCCCGACAAGAAGGTGAGGCTCACGCTCACCTATCCCGCGACCACCGGCCGCAACTTCGACGAGATCCTGCGGGCGATCGACTCGCTGCAGCTCGCCTCCCGGCACGGCGTGGCCACCCCCGTGGACTGGCGGCCGGGCCAGGACGTGATCATCGCGCAGAGCGTCTCCGACCAAGAGGCCCAGGAGCGCTTCCCCGGCTACCGGACCATCAAGCCCTACCTGCGGGTCACCAAGGCGCCGGGGTAGGCTCCCATCCCTGATCCCGACTACTGGAATCCTCCGTCAAATCAATGTCTTGGGGAGCCGACTGGCCTCGCTTCGCCGATCGACGGTAGACCGAATCCGGTAGCGCGCGCCATGAAGAACACCGCGGAAGTCGTCAAGGTCAAGGACGCGATCGCATGGATCGACGTCCAGCGGGACGGGGACGAGGGCTCCGTCGCGCTGCGGGCGGCCACCCGCGACGGCCAGCCCATCCAGCTGACCGCGGCCGAGACCCGCCTGCTCGCCGAGCGCCTGGCCAAGCTCGCCGACACCCTCGACAGCCTGACCGAGCAGCGGCGCGAGTCCGAGGATTGAGCGCGCCGGGGCCCCGGGCCCCTCGCCAGCGCAGATTCCGCCGGACTGCGATCCTCTCGCCGCCGCCCTCGTGACACCCGCCCGGGGCGAGGCTAGAGTCCCGACGCCGTGGTGAAGCACAGCTTGACCGTCATCGTCGCCTCCCTGGCCCTGCTGGGATGCACCACCTCCGACACCCAGCCCGCCCCCGTGGCCGCGGCCAAGTCGGCCGACCAGGCCGCCCCCGGCGACGCCAAGGCGGCCGGCCCCGACAAGAAGGGCGAGCGTCCGCGTAGGCGTGGCAAGCAGGTGCCGGCGCCCGAGGACGTCGCCGCCGCACCGGCCGACGCCGAGAGGACCGACTCGGGCATCGCCTTCAAGACCCTCATCCCGGGCGAGGGCGAGCCGCCCAGCCCCAACGACAGCGTGAAGGTGCAGATGTCGGTGTGGCAGGGCGACGGCACCACCATCGAGACCACCGAGGGCCGCAAGACCCCCAAGCTCGTTCGCATGGGCCGGCCGCCCGTGCCCGGCCTGGTGGAGGCGCTCGCCCAGCTCCGCCCCGGCGGCAAGGGACGCTTCTGGATCCCGCAGGAGCAGACCTACCAGGGCCGCAAGGGCGCGCCCGAGGGCACGCTCTGCTACGACATCACGCTCGAGGAGGTGCTGCGCGCCCCCGAGGTGCCGGCCGACGTGGCCGCCCCTCCGGCCGATGCGACCACGACCGAGTCGGGCCTCGCCTACAAGGTGCTCACCCCCGGCACCGGCAGCGTCAAGCCCGACGCCTGGGACCGCGTGAAGGTGCACTACACGGGCTGGACCACCGACGGCAAGATGTTCGACTCCTCGGTCACCCGCGGCCGCGAGTCCACCTTCCCCCTCAACCGCGTGGTTCCCGGCTGGACCGAGGGCATGCAGCTGATGGTGGTGGGCGAGAAGACCCGCTTTTGGATCCCCGAGGAGCTCGCCTACCAGGGCCAGCCCGGCAAGCCCCAGGGCATGCTGGTCTTCGACGTGGAGCTGCTCGAGATCGACGAGCAGCCCGAGCCGCCGCCGCCGCCCGAGGTGCCGCCCGACGTGGCCGCGGCCCCCGACGACGCCATCAAGACCGCCTCGGGCCTGGCCTACAAGGTGCTGACCCCCGGCACCGGCACCGAGCACCCGACCGAGACCTCGGTGGTCAAGGTGCACTACTCGGGCTGGACCACCGACGGCAAGATGTTCGACTCCTCGGTCGAGCGCGGCCAGCCCACCTCGTTCCCGCTCAACCGCGTGATCAAGGGCTGGACCGAGGGCCTGCAGCTGATGGTGGCGGGCGAGAAGACCCGCTTCTGGATCCCGGTGGAGCTGGCCTACCAAAACAAGCCCGGCAAGCCGGCGGGCATGCTCGTCTTCGACGTCGAGCTGATCGAGATCGTCAAGCCGTAGCGGGCGCGGGCCGATGCTCGAGGGCCTCGGTCCTTCGCCGCGGCGCTGCGACTCCCGGCTCCCCGCCGGGCCGGTCGGGCGCACGCGGGCGCGCGGCCGCTCCGAGACGGGCGAGCTCGGGCGTCGGCGCCTGCGCTGCCGCGAGTGCGCGGCGGTGATCTCCAGCGAGCGCGCGCGCATCGAGGTCGCCGGCGCCCACGCCCACACCTTCGTCAATCCCGCCGGCTTCGTGTTCGAGATCGGCTGCTTCCGCTCCGCCCCCGGGTGCGTGGGCGCAGGACCCAGCGAGGCGTTCTTCTCCTGGTTCCCCGGCTACGCATGGCGGGTGCAGCTGTGCCGTGGTTGTGGAGCACAGCTGGGATGGAGCTACGGCGCCCGTCCCGACTTCTTCGGGCTCGTGCTCGATCGCCTCCGCGAGGACGAGGACGACGCGTGAGCTGACGATCGGTCGGGATCCTCACGGGGACCCCCCGCCGGACGGCCATGGGAACGTCGTCTAGCGGGGAGTATCGTCGTGGGCCTGATTACGACCGAGTCCATGCGTGCTCCCGGCCCCCAGTCGACGACGACCCGTCCGGTCGAGCGGATCCTCGGCGTGGTCGAGGGCCGCCGGCCCGGCAAGACGGTGATCGCCTTCGGGGGGCTGCACGGAAACGAGCCCGCCGGGCTCGAGGCGGTGCGCTCGGTGCTCGCCCAGCTCCAGCGCCCGGGCACCGACCTGGCCGGCAAGCTGGTGGGCGTGGCCGGCAACCTCCAGGCGATCGCCGCCGACCAGCGTTTCCTGGCCCGAGACCTCAACCGGGGCTGGACCGCGGAGAGCTGCCGTCGCATCGTCACGCCCCACGCCGACGAGTGTCCCGAGGACCGCGAGCAGCGGGAGCTGCTTGAGCTCATCCGCCCGCTCGAGGCCGAGTCCCGCGATCCGCTGGTGATCCTCGACCTGCACAGCACCTCGGGCCCCGCCGCGCCGTTTTCGATCATCCCCGACGTCGCCCGCAACCGGCAGCTCGCGCTGTCGCTGCCCATCCCCACCCTGCTCGGCCTCGAGGAGATCCTCGAGGGGGCCATGTTCGGCTACCTGTGCAGCCGCGGCCACATGGGCGTGGGGGTGGAAGGAGGCCAGCACTCCGATCCCGAGACCGCGGCGCGGCTCGAGGCGGTGGTGTGGCTGTCGATGGTGGCCACGGGCAACCTCCCCGCCGATCGCGTCCCCGATCTCCCCGGGCAGCGCGAGCGCCTGCGCCGGGCCGCGAGCACCCTGCCGCCGGCCGTCCGCATCGTGCACCGCCACGAGATCGACGACGACGACGACTTCCAGATGGAGCCCGGCTTCGACAACTTCACCCCCGTCCGTCGCGGCCAGCTCCTGGCCCGCGATCGCCACGGGCCGGTCCGCGCCGCGCTCGACGGGCTGGTGATGCTGCCGCGCTACCAGGGGCAGGGCAACGACGGCTTCTTCCTCGGCACCAAGGTCACGCGGCGCTGGCTGATGCTCTCGGCCACCGCCCGTCGGAGCCGGATGGAGCGGCTGCTCGCGCTGTGGCCCGGGCTGCACTGGGACGCCAGCGATCCCAACACCCTGCGCTACGGCGGCACCGAGCCCCCCTCGGCCATGCTCCGCACGCTGCGGCTGCTGGGCTACCACGGCGTGCGGGCCAAGCCGCCCGGGCTGGAGTTCTTCCGGCGCCCGCCCTGAGCGCCTGCGCGGGCGGGAGCCGCCCGGCTCAGTGGCACTGCCAGAAGGCGGTGTCCTCGAACAGGTACAGGATCCCCGAGTCGCCCAGGTTGATGTCGACCAGGCTCTCGTCGAGCTGCATGAGGAACTCGCTGCCCGGGTCCTCGTCCTCCTGCAGCCACAGCGGCGAGCCGCCGGCCCGCCCCCCGAGCTGGTAGATGGCGCGACGCAGCGGGGCGAGCGACTCGTCGCGGCCCCCGAACGTCGCGGCGGGCACGTCCACCCCGGTCACCCTCAGCGCGATGCAGCTGTTCTCACCGCGGGGGTCGTGCTCGCCGAGCTCCAGGTCCGACTCCTTGATCCGCACGATCGCGACCTCGTCGTTGTGGGGCTCGTACGCCTCGTTGTCCCGGCGGGAGCTCACGAACACCGCGACCCCCACCACGTCGTCCTCGAACGAGCCGCGCAAGTGCGGCATCTGGCGCAGGTCCAGCGTGATCACGTGCTCCATGGGCTCGGCCTCGTCGCCGTGGGTGGGCCAGCGCTCCTCCCCGATCCCCAGCGCCACGTCGCCCACGCGCCCCAGCGAGGTGGAGGCATCGCGCTCCTCGTCGCGCTCCACCACGTAGATCCGCGTGTGGGGCCCCGGGAGATCCTTGGCCAGCCGCTGCAGCCGCTGCACCGAGCTCTCGGCCTTCGGCAGGCGATCGGCGAAGCGCGACAGCACGTGCTCGCCCCAGGCGTTGGTGAGCAGGCGGACCAGCGGCGGGGTGGCGTGGGGCAGGATCTCGTCGATCCGCTCGAGCGCCACCGACTGCAGCCCGGCCAGGGCCGAGCGCACGCGCCCCTCCTCGCTCAGCCCGCCCACCCCGACCGCCAGCGCCCGGAAGGCCGGGCCGAGCACCGAGGGCACGGGACGCGCGGCCAAGAGCACCAGTCCCCGCTCGAGGTGGGGCGAGCCCGCCTCCACGTAGGCCTGCAGCACCCTCGCCGCCCGCTCCTCGGGCAGGCGCTGCAGCAGCGGGGTGAGCGTGCGCAGGGCCATGTCGAACACGTACTGATCGGCGAACCCATCGCCCGGCAGCAGGAAGCGGTCCTCGGCCTCCCCCTGGCTCGGATCCTCCTGTCGCGCCCGCGCGAGCACCCCCAAGATCGCCACCCGCAGCGCGTCGCGGCGCTTGACCCCCTTGTCGTCCTGGGGGGTCGGCAGCGCATCGAAGGCCCGCACCAGCGCGGGCAGGGCCGCCGGCCCCACCTCGGCCCAGCCGCTCACGCCATGGCCCGTGGGGTGATCGATGAAGGGCACGACCACCTCGACCGCACGCTCGATGAGCTCGGGCTCGGGCAGCACGGCCAGGGCCGGCACCGCGTAGGTGGCGTAGTAGGGCTCGCGGCCCAGCACCCGCTCCAGCACCGCCCGCGCGCGCTCGGGGCCCAGGGCCCGCAGCGCCGCGTGCACGTGCTCCAGCCCCACGTAGCCGCGGGTGTCGCCATACTCCTCGAAGTACACCCCTTGGAGCGTGAGCAGCTCGTCTGCCTCGGGATCGATGGGCTCGCCCGCCCGCTCGAACGCGAGGATGGCCGCCACGCGGAACATGTCGGCCACCGCCGCCTCGGTGCCCTTGGTGTCCACGCGTCGCGCCGCGGCCAGCAGGGCCTGCGGAGGATCGTCGCGCAAAGTCACCAGCACCTCGTAGCCCTCGCGGTACTGGCTCGCCCCGGAGTCGTAGGCCACCAGCAGGCGCGGGAGCTGCTCGACCGAGGCCGCGAGCACGGCTGGGCGCGAGCGTCGGGCCGCCAGGCGCCAGCTCTTGCGGAACGCGTGGACCAGCATCGCCTGGGCCCACGCCGCCGGGCCGCCCAGCGCCTCCACCAGCGCATCGAAGTGCGGGGTGGGCTGGGACCAGTCGTAGCCCTCGCACAGCTTCACCTCGGTGGGCTCGCCGTCCACGATCGTGGTCAGCTCGGTGGGCAGCCCGTCGTTCACGTGCCAGCGGGCCATGTGGTCGAGCAGCGTCGCTCGGAGCTCCTCGGAGATCGAGCGTCCCTGCCGGAGGTGGACGAAGGCCATCGCCAGGCGGATCGGCTCCGCGAAGTCCGGCTCGCGGGACGCGAAGGGCTCCGGCTCGCGCTGGCTCACCGTGAGCACCAGCGAGTCGATCCCGCTGGGCCACAGGGAGGGATCGCGCTCGTCCTCGTCCTCGTCCTTCCAGTAGGGATCCTCGCCGTCCTCCTCGTCCTCCTCGTCCTCCTCGTCCTCGTCCTCTTCGTCGTCCTCGCCCCCGCCATCGTCATCCTCGTAGTCGTAGTAGTCGTCGTCGCCGTAGTCCTCGTCCTCGTCGCCGTAGCCCTCGTCCTCGTCGCCGTAGCCCTCGTCGTCCTCGTCCTCGTCCTCGCCGCCGCTGTCGTCGTTGCTGGCGTGGGGATCGGTCATGCGGCCGAGCACGTCGGCGAGGGTCTGGGCCGGGGCGAGCTCGGGGTGCTCCGAGAGCTGGTCCAGCAGGGCCGGCTGGGCGCCCAGGTCCACCACGCCCTGCTCGTGCAGGGCCCAGACCACGCGGGTCGCGTCCTCCGTGCTCCAGTCCAGGGCCTCCTTGAGGTCCGAGAACCCGAAGTGCGCATCCTTGCTCATCTTCTTGACGAGCTTGCGCAGCGGTTTGGCCCCCAGGGACTCGATGAGATCGGCAACGGGACGCATGTCGCCGATCATGACGGTCCCGGGGGCGCGCGGTTGCACACCCGATCGTCGGGGCGGGCACGAAGTAGCCGGAGGCACTATCATCCGCGCCTCATGGAGGACCTGCGCGTCACCGACGAGGTGGTGATCCCCGCGACCGACCTGCAGTGGACGGCCGTGCGCTCGGGCGGTCCGGGCGGCCAGAACGTGAACAAGGTGGCGACCAAGGTCGACCTGCGCTTCGACCTCGAGGGCACCACCGCCCTGACAGAGGCGGCCAAGCAACGCCTGCGGGTCCGGGCCGCGGCGCGGCTCGACGGCGAGGGGCGCCTGGTCATCACCAGCCAGGCCGGGCGCTCGCAGGCCGACAACCTCGAGGATGCGCGCACCAAGCTCGCCGCCCTCATCGAGGCCGCCCTGCGCCCGCCCAAGCGTCGGCGCGCCACCCGACCGACCGCGGCATCCAAGAGGAAGCGCGTGGAGCTCAAGCGCCAGCTCGCCGACAAGAAGGAAGGGCGGCGCAAGGTCCGATCGGCGGGGGACTGAGCACGCGCTTCGGTGCTCGTGGCGCCAGCCCGGGCGAGCGCAGCCGTTGCAACACACCGTGCGGCTGCGACACGCGTCCAGCCCACACCGATTTCACTCTGCTCACGGCATCCCTGGAGATCAGGAGCGCGCGGGTCCTGGCACCGCCATTGCAATGACCCGCGCCATGCTCCACGCGATCCCCGAAGGCACCACCCCCGAGCCCTCGCGTCCGGCCCAGGGGCGGAGCTTGGGGCGGCGCATCTACGGAGCCGAGCCCACCCGTCCGATCCCCATCGAGCCCGACGGAGGCTCGCGAGAGCCCGACGCGCCCGTTCCCATGGAGCGGCGGCGGGCCTCGGCCCACCGGTCTGCGTCGACCTCGGCCTTCGACCCACGAGAGCGATCGATCGCGGACGCCACCCTGCGCGACGAGCTGCACGAGCTGCTGTCGGACATGATCGAGGACTCCCGCGACCTCCAGGTGTGGGCGAGCGGCAGTGTGGTCCTCTTGTGCGGTCGCGTGGCCAGCGAGCTCGACCGGCTGCTGGCGGAGGACCTCGTGTTCACCCGGCCGGAGGTCCGCGAGTGTCGCAACGAGCTGGTCATCGCGCCGCCTGGCTCGCATCCCGTCGTCGCCGGTCGTCGGCGTCGGCCTCGACGCGAGCCCCTGCGACGCGCCCGAGGGCGGTGCTGGAGTTCCCGCCCTCGCCGCTGGATGGATCCTCGAGCCATGCTCGAGTCGCTCGCGCTCTCGATGGCGATGTCCGGCGCTCCGAGTCGGCGCTCGGCCCCACGGGCGTGGCTCGTCCCCTCCGCCTGAGCGGCGCTCCCCTCACCGACGTTCCGCCGGTTTTTTTCACGCCCGGGGGAGCCCCGATATCGTCCGCGGCATGAGACGCGGATTTCGCCTCCTTGCCCCCGTCATCAGCGCGACGGCCACCCTTGCGCTCGCCGGACTCGCCCACGCCGCACAAGACGCCCAGGGCGCGGGCGCGGCCGAGGAAACGCAGTCCGCCGCCCCCGAGGCCATCACCTTCGCCGGGACCGAGGTCGCCGGCAGCCAGGTGGAGGGCGAGGCCTCGGTCTCCACCGAGAGCATCTCTGCCTCCGGCTCGGCCACCAGCGCCGGCCTGCGCGGCACCTTCGGCGTCGGTGCGATCCGCACCATCAGCGGCCTGACCGGCATCAACGCCCGCTACTTCTTGCTCGATCGGCTCTCGCTGGGCCTCAACGTGGGCCTGGCCACCTTCACCTTCGCCGAGAACGACCCCGCCTCCACCGACATCTGCCCCGGCGCCGACTGTCGCTTCGAGGACCAGCGGACCGTGGCCACCTGGGGCATGGGCCTCGAGGGTCTGTACTTCTTCAAGCTCGGCGAGCCCGCCGGCCAGCTTCCCTTCTACGCCGACTTCGGTCTGGGCGGTCGCTTCACCTACTTCCAGATGATCAACACCGCCGACGTCGAGGACAACCTCGACGATCCCACCGAGATCGACATCGAGATCCCGATGGTGGTGCAGCTTCGCTTCGGCAAGCACTTCGTGCTCTCGCCCGAGTTCGGCCTCCGCTTCATCATCGTGCCCGGCTCCCGCGAGGACGGCGACATCAACCCCGGCACCGGCTACCCCGACACCACCGCCGCGCCCTTCGATCCCGGCGGCCCCCTGAGCGGGCCCGGCTTCGGGTTCCAGATCACCAACGGCGTGGGGCTCTTCGGCGGCGCCAGCCTGCACTATTACTTCTAGACTGTTGGCGGAGGCTCGGCATCCAAGCTGCCGAGCGACGGCCGTCGCCACGCTCTCTCCAATCCGACGGTCGGGCGAGTAGCTCCACGGCGTCTCGTCCGGCGGTCGGCACGACGGACGAGGCGATGGCGGAGAGTCCCGAGGTCACCGACGAGTCGACGCACTCGGGCGACCGCCTGTTCATCCGCAGTCGCCAGCGTGCGCGAGAGGGTGGCGACGTCGGGATCAGTCGTCGCTCAGGGGGTCGAGCAGCCCTGCGAGCTTCCGGCACATCGCATCATGACGCTGCCGCAGCTCCTCGTGCTGACGGGCGAACTCTCCGTGCGCTTTGTGCTTCGCCTCGTGCTCGGCGTGGGCGGCGTCGTGCTCACTGCCATCGCCTGTCTGCTCGTGCTCCCGGATCCGGTCCTGGTGGCGAGCAAGCTCGGCCTCGTGGGCCGCGATGACCCGCTCGTGCTCCAGCAGATGCGCTTCATGTTCGTGAAGGTCCGCCTCGATGCGTCGTAGGGCGGCGATCAGCTGCCTGTGCTCGATGCGCCAGGTCCGATGGTCGGCGAGCCAGCGCTCATGATCGGCGTGGTCGTGCTGATGGTCGCTTTGGTCTTCCTCGTGTTGGTTGGTCATGTTGTCCTCGCTTGCGTGTTGGTGAGATTGCACCTCTACGTCGTGGCCAAACAGAGGTCGTGATTGCACATGGCGGCAGCCTGCGCCCCTGTCGCGGCGGCGAACACGGCCCCCTGGGCGCGTGTGGTGAGATCACCAGCCGCGTAGATCCCTGGGACCGAGGTTTGGCGCGTCATCGCCTCCATACGGGTGGTCTGGAGCGACCTGTCGTGAACTGGCGCATCCGACGAGGACGTGGATGGCGATGGTCGTCGAGGTCAGGGCACACCTCAGCGTGCTGATCATGCGGACTCCTCCGCCATGTGCAGCTCCGGAAACGGGTTTTGCAGCTCCGCCCAGGCTCTGCTGTCGGCGGAGGCCAGGCCCTCATCGAGCAGGCACGCGTCGAGGCGAGCCCGCATGCCCGCCTCATCCATCTTCTGTCCGATGAAGACGAGCTGCTGCGCGCGATCGCCGAAGCGAGGGTGCCAACTCGGCTGCTGATCGGGGCGCTGGCCGTCCGGGTGGCCCCAGTGCTCGCGAGGCACGGCAGCCCACCACATCCCGGCTGGGCTCACATTGCTGACACCGCCCGCCTGAGCCCACTCGTAGGCGACCCGGTGGTCGGCCGCGACCCAGAAGAAGCCCTTGGAGCGGAGCACGCCGCGCCAGTTCTCATCGTCGTGGAGGAAGGTCCACAGCTTCTCCGCGTCGAAGGGCTGCGACGTCCGGTAGGTGAAGCTCGAGATCCCGTACTCCTCGGTCTCGGGCGTGTGCTCGCCCGAGAGCTCCCGAATCCAGCCGGCGGAGCTCGCCGCCTTGTCGTAGTCGAACAAGCCGGTGTCGAGGACGGAGGCGAGCGGCACCTGGCCGCGCGTCGCCATGAGGATCTTCGCACCGGGGTTGAGTGCCTTGACGATGGCCTCGACCTCGAGAGCCTGATCGTTGCTCACGAGGTCGAGCTTGTTGAGCACGATGACGTCGGCGAACTCGATCTGGTCGACGAGCAGGTCGGTGACCGTGCGGTGGTCTTCCTCGCCCAACGACTCACCGCGATCCTCGAGCGCCTCGGCGGCGTTGTAGTCCCGTAGGAAATTGGCCGCGTCCACCACCGTCACCATGGTGTCGAGCCGCGACACCTGACTCAGGCTCACTCCGTTCTCGTCCTCGAAGGTGAAGGTCTGAGCCACGGGGATGGGCTCCGAGATCCCCGTGGACTCGATCAGCAGGTTGTCGAAGCGGCCCTCCTGGGCGAGCCGAGAGACCTCGGCGAGCAGGTCGTCTCGCAGAGTGCAGCAGATGCACCCGTTCGACATCTCGACCAGCTTCTCCTCGGTCCGAGAGAGCTCAGCACCACCGCGCTCGACGAGCACGGCGTCGATGTTGACCTCGCTCATGTCGTTCACGATCACCGCGACGCGCCGTCCCTCCCGGTTGTTGAGCACCTGGTTGAGGAGCGTGGTCTTTCCGGCCCCGAGAAAGCCCGACAGCACCGTGACGGGGAGGCGGGGATGATTGGTGCGCGGGGTGCTTTCCATGAACTTCGCTCTGCTTCGCTTGTTTGTTCTTTCACGGCAGCGACCCTTCACGAGCCGTCCGTACGAGTTGGTTCCTGGATCGGCTCGTGGTGGCTGGCTTGCGGGCTCTGCGTCGTGTTGGTCTCCTGTGGACGCGAGCAGGAACCACATGCAATTTAGTTGCAGAAACGATGACTACACGCAAGTGGGTTGCATGTGCAAGCTGTTTCGTCCAGACTCTCGGAGTCGTCGTCCCCCACGGCCGAGAGCCGCCATGCGCGAGGCCAGCCCCGCGCCGCCCGTGTGCAAGACGCCCGACCAAGCTCTACGGCAGCGCCTGGGCTCACGACGGCATGATCGAGATCGACGTCAACGGGGCCCCGCCGGGGACCGAGCTGACCTCGGCGAGCTGAGCACGAAGGCGGGGGACGGCATCGCCACCAAGCTCGAGGTGCCGCTGGGCCCCGAGCTGGACGAGCTTCCCGTGACCCAGGTCCTCGGCCTCGAGCCGCTGCCCCTGACGCTCCCCGACGGAGGGAGCGTGTCGGTGCAGCTCCAGAAGGTGAAGGTCATCGGGGCGACCACCTCGCTCGAGGCCGTGTCGGAGGGCAAGCCCTTCCCCATGCGCGAGGACCCCCGAGGGTCACGTGACCTACTTCGTGGCGTACCTGGGGGGCGTGCCGAAGGACACCATCGTCGACGACGCGCCGACCTTCGCTCACATCGACCGCGTGGCGATCAAGGAGGCGCTGGACGAGCGCCGGCGGACAAGGGCTGCGAGGCCTCGTCGGGCAACGAGGCCCAGCTGTTGCTCGAGGACTGGGAGGTCACCGTCTACGAGCGGACGACGGCCACGGAGGTGGCCAAGAAGACCTTCGAGGCCAAGAAGGAGGCAGCGGTCGGCTCGAGCGAGCTCGGCCGACGAGGGGCGCCCCGCGGAGCCCACTGGACGATGGCAGGCCGACGCAGCGATACCCCGGCGGTTGCACGACCCGGTCCACCACGGCATTACTCGTCACGTTGCTCGCGACCACGCTCGTCGCCGCGCTCGTCGCGGCTGTGGCCCCCGCCGAGGCGTCGGGACCGTCGGCCGCCGTCGAGGTGCGGCTCGAGTGGCGCTCGAGCCCCGGGTGCCCGAGCGCCGCGACGGTGACCGAGGATCTCGAGCGGCTGTCGGGCGGCGCGTTGCGGGCCGCGTCGCGGGGGGATGCCCACGTGCTCGCCCGCCCCTACGGCGAGCCCGGGGCCTACGGGGTCTCGATGACGATCGAGCACCACGATCGCACCGAGCATCGCGAGCTGAGCGCGAGCGACTGCGGCACGCTGGCGCGCGCGGTGGTGCTCGTCACCGCGGCGACCCTGGCTCCGCTCCCCACCAATGCTGCGCTGTCGCATCCCTCGCCGCCCCGGGTCCCGGCCGTCCGCCCCGACGCCCTGGCGAGCTCCCCCGCGCTGGAGAGCCCGCCCTTGGTGCGCGCCGATCCGGCACCTGCCACCACCGAGCCCCGAGCGCCCCGCCGACGAGACCGGGTGCTGCTGGGCGCGTTCGTCGGTCCCGCGTTCGCGATCGTGCCCGGGCCCAGCCCGATGCTCGGCGGCGACATCGGCTGGGGGCGCGGCCCGTGGTCGATCCATGCGGTCGGCTGGCATGCGCTCGCGTCGACCCAGCAGCTCGAGCGGGGCGTGGGCGTGCGAGCATCGCTCAGCGCCGGAGGCGTGCACGTCCGCTATTCGCTGGCCACCGGACCGGTCGCGATCCCGCTGGGTGTGGGCATCGAGGCAGGCGCGCTCGTGGGGGGCGGCACCGGAGACAGCGTCGCGGGCCGAGACGCGGTGGCACCGTGGGTCGCCGCGAGCGTTGGGGCGGGTGCCGCGTGGCCTGCGCAATCGCGGATCGCCCTGCAGCTCTGCGCCGATGCGGTCGTCCCGCTGGCACGCTCGGGCATCCACCTCACCCGCGACGGGGTCCACGTAGAGGCGTTCCGAACGCCGTCCGTGGGGGCCCGCGTGCTCGTGGGCGCTCGCCTGCGCCTCCCGTGACGAAGCGGCGGCCGAGCGGTGCAGACGTAGGATGAGCGCGCTCCGTGGGACGCACCGTCCAGACCCCCCCCGCCGTCCAGCAGCTCGAGCACCTCTATCGACGCCACCATCGTCGCGTCCGCTGGGTGCTGCGAGGCTGTGGCATCGGCGATCCTGATCTGGACGACGCGGTCCACGACGTCTTCCTCGCGATCCACCGCCGCATCGCCCACCGGGATCCGCGGGTCACCGAGGAGCGGTGGCTGGTGGGGGTGGCTCGCAACGTGGCGTTCTCGCGGCGCCGCAGCTCGGCCCGGCGCCGCCGCATGCTCGAGACCGTGCCCGAGCCCCCATCGTCGCCGGGACCCGACGAGGGCCTCGCCCGCCGCCGCGCCTGGCAGCGCCTGCACGACTTCCTCGAGACCCTGCCCGACGAGCAGCGCGAGGTGTTCGTGCTGATGGAGGTGCTCGGCATGGCGACCGCCGAGACGGCCGACCTCACCGGGGCTCCGGCCAACACCGTCTCGTCTCGGCTACGACTGGCGCGGCGACGCTTCGGGCGCGTGCTCGCGGAGACGGACGGCACGCTGCGCGCGGCGGTGGCCGGCGAGCAGCCGAGCCCCGAGCAGCGCAAGCGCACCTGGGCCGCCATCGTGGCCGGGCTGCCCGGGGGCAAGACCGCCGTCGCCGGAACGCTCACCGCGACCACACTGGCCAAGTGGGCCACGGGCATCGCCGCGCTCGCGATCGTGGGGATCTCGCTGGAGGCCGTGCGCGTCGAGTCGGGGCGCTCGGCCCCGGAGCTCGCGACACGCCCGGAGCCGACCCGCTCTTCGCCGTCGATCCCCGCCCCCGCGCAGACCGAGCCCCCCGCGCCGCCGGCCGCCCCTCCAGCCGCGGGCGTGCTCTCGGCCGACGCGAGCACGCTCGCGCCGGCCTCGGGCCGCCCCGTAGACGCCCGTCCGCGGCCTCGCCGGAGCGGGTCGAAGGTGGCGTCCCCGACCGCGGCCGCAGCCGACCCGGATCGCAGCGGCGACGACTTCGACCACACCCTGACGATGCTCCGTCGAGCCCAGGCCCACCTCGGTGCCCACGATCCCGTCGCCGCGCTGGCCGTGCTCGACGCCCTGCCCCCCGACGACGGACCGCTCCACCGCGACCGCGTTCGCACCGAGCGACGGGCGGCCTGTGCCGCCGGCCGAGCCGATCGAGCCCAGGTGGCGCGCGACGAGCTCGTCCGCCTCGGACTGGCTGCGTCCGACGAAGCCGCGTGCCCGTGACGAAGACCGGGTCGGTCGGTGCAGCTCTCCTTCGATGACACACCGCTCGCCCGCATCCGCTGCAATCCCCCTGGCCCTCACCCTCTTGCCGTCGTGCATCATCGACACCAAGGACGGTGGTGCGATCACGGAGGGCACCTCGGAAGAAGGAGGCGAGGTGGGCATCGGCAGCACGACCGCCATGCCCGACACCTCGGACGGGCAGAGCAGCGGAGTCGTCGGGGACTGCACGAGCAACGACGAGTGTCCCGACGGCGAGGTCTGCTCCGACGGTGGCTGCGTGCCCGAGGGCGCCCCCGGCTGCCCCCTGCTGGGGGGGCCGAGCTGTGGCAACGGGATGATCGAGGCCGGTGAGGAGTGCGACGGAGGAGCCGATTGCGACCCGAGCTGCGTCGGGTACTACGACGGCATCGGGAGCACGATCGACCTCCGCCTCACCCACGCCGCGATGCGCCCCGACGGCGTGCTCCTGGCGATCGGCGACGACGCAGCGACCAGCGAGGTGAGCGTGGCCCGGATCGAGAGCCTCGCCATCACCAGCTCGACCTCCTTGGCGCCGTGGATGAGCGAGGCTCGGCGCATCGCGGTCACCGACACGGGCCGCATCTACGCCGTGGGCTCGCTCGACCTCGAGCTCGGGACCGTCGCCTCGGTGGTCGCGCTCGGTGCCGACGGCACCGTGCTGTGGTCCAACGACGAGCTCGGAGCCGAGGTGGCAACCGACGTGTTCGCCGACGACACCATGGTCGTGGTCGGGGGTGGCGTAGAGGGAGGAGGAGCCGAGCCCGCGGGCTTCGTGCTGTGGGTGCTCGACCCCGACGGCGCCCTGCTGGGCCAGGTGCCGGCGAGCCCCGACCTGCGGTACCTCGGCGCGCTGACCAAGTCGGGCGGCGAGCTCGTCGGCCTCGGCGAGGCACCCAGCGCGCCGACCCGCGTGATCCGCTGGGACGCGAGCGGCGTCGAGCTGTGGTCGAGGCCGGCCGCGGAGGAGGGGGAGCCCGACGCGGTGCTCAACGTGGTCGTCCCCGACGGCGCGGGCGGGACCTGGGCCGGTGGTGCATTCGGAGAGGTCCCGCTGCTCGTGCACCACGACGCGGCCGGCGTCGAGCTCGATCGCATCGAGTGCATCGGCGGCGCGGTCGGGGAGATCGAGCGGCTCGCCCTGTCTCCCGAGGGGCGCATCGCGATGGGCATGTCGCTGTACGACGGTGGGGTCGGCACGCCGTGGTTCGCGGTGCTCACGGCCGGGGCGATCGACATCGGTCGCACGCCGCACCTGATCCCGGACCTCCCCTCCAGCTCCGAGCCCGGCGAGCCGAGCGCGGTGCTGTGGGCGCCCGACGGCTCGCTCCACATGGGCTCCCACGACGTCGGCGACTCGGCCTCGAGCTTGGACGTGTTCTTCTCGCCGTAGGCTCGGGTCGGCGCGGGCACGGGGCCGCCCCCAGCGGCCGGCCCCGCTACTGCGCCTTGCGGTAGCTCAGGCGGTAGCGCAGCGGCTTGGGGAGCTGCGCCGCCTCGATCGTCACCGACATCGTCATGCGCCCGTCGTCCCCGAAGCGATAGACGTTGGTGCGGCTGCCGTTGGCGTCGAAGATGCGCTGCACGAGCTTGCCGTTGGACCAGCGCTGGCTGACCTTCACGGTGTCGCCGAACTGGTCGACCCACTCGACCGCCGCCCCGCCCCGCGGGCTCTCGATGATGCGACCGCCGACGAAGCTGGCCACGAGCGGATCGCCGCCGAGGCTGAAGCCGAGCTCGCCCACCACCTCGTTGGCCTCGAGCAGCTTGCGCCGGGCGATGCCGCGGATCATCACGTTCATGTCCGCGACCACCTCGTCGACGGCCTGCTCGACCGCGGCGCGCCCGGCCTTGCCTCCGGCGTAGCGGTAGCTCCACTCGAATTCCACCGCGGCCCCCGCCTCGGCCGCGACGGCCGGGGCCGGGCCGATCCCGGGCCCCACGGCGACGATCGAGGCCAGCGCGGCCAGGAGCAGGGCTCGCTTCATCCACCTCATGGTCGCACTCCCGAGGAGTCTCGTGGGGAGGGATCGCGATCACAGCTCACCACCGCGTCGCGCAGCTCGTAGCTCATGAGCAGCTCCGACCAGCCGAGGTCGGGCGGACGCTCGAGGGCGATGCCGGGCAGCCGCAGCATGGCGTCCAGGAACACCCGCGCCTCGTGGAGCGCGACGTGGCGACCGGGGCAGTGGTGCGCGCCCGCTCCGAAGCTCAGCAGCGCGCCGTGGGTCTTCGTGCGCTCGGCTCGATCGGGGTCGAGCGCATGGGGGCACGAGCCCACCGCGTCCTCGTCCGTGAGGACGGCCCGCAGGTCGAGGGCATACTTCGTCCGCGGGCTGAGCTGGTCGGGGTCGCTCCGTCGGTAGAGCAGCGAGGCGATCGGCTCGAGCCGCAGGATCTCCAGCAGGATCGCGAGCTGGCGCTTGTCGTCGGCCGCGAGGAAGCCCTCGAGCAGCTCGGGTCGCTCGAGCAGGTGCCACGCGGCCATCACGATGAACTCGCGGGTGGTCACCATCCCGGCCGCCGCGTAGGTCATGCACTCCACGAGGATCGCCTTGCGCGAGGCCCCGCGCTCGAGCATCTGCGAGATGATGTCCTCCTGCGGGCGTTGTCGTCGCGCGCGCACGGCCGGCCGCACGTCGCGGAGGTAGAAGCCCACCATCGCCGCGGCACGGCGCAGCCCGAAGGCCACCCGACCGAAGAAGCCGAGCTGGTAGGCGAAGGCGCCCGACAGGATCGTCGCCAGGCGCTTGGCCATCGCGGGGACGTCGCTGCTGGTCAGCCCCACGATGTTGCCCGCCACCGCGACGGTGAGCTCGAAGCTCAGCACGTCGAGCCTCGCTCGACCGTCGCGACGGAGCTGGGCGAGCAGCCGCTCGGTCTCCCGCTCGATGATCTCGTGGTAGCGGGTGTCGATCGCCTTGGGCGTGAAGAAGTGGGCGATCGCTCCGCGCTTCTTGCGGTGGGGCTCGCCGTCGAGGAAGAACACCGGCGACGCATCGATGTCGCTCGCGTCGAACGAGTCCGCTCCCGCGCCGCCCTGGAGCAGGGTCTTGTCGAGCAGCACCCGGCGGGCCTGCTCGTACGCACGGACGAGCTCGGCCCCCTCCTCGATCCTCACCCGCTGCGCGGCGAGGGCTGCGGACTTGCTATCGTTGCGCTCGGGCCCCGATGCGAACGGACACGGTCCCGACGCTGTTTGCGCGACTGTCGCCATCGTCCCTCCGGTTTATGAGACACACTGTATCATAAAATGACGCGCGGTCCACCATCGACGCCGGATGCCCGTCAGGTGCGCACCCGCGCCAAGCTCCTGAAGGCGCTGCTCGCCCTGCTCGAGCGCGAGCCCTTCGAGGCCATCACCGTCCGCGCCATCGCCGCTGAGGCTGGCATCGGCTACGCGACCTTCTTTCGGCACTACCCGAACAAGGAGGCGCTGCTCGACGACCTCGCCGCCGACGAGATCGGCGAGCTGCTCGGCAAGGCGATGCCCGTGTTCGCGGCCGACGAGACCCACCGCGCCTGCGTGGCGCTGTTCGAGTACATCGCCGGGCGAAGGACCCTATGGCGTGCCCTCCTCACCGGCGGTGCCGCGTCGATCCTCCGCGAGCACCTCATCGAGCAGGCGCGTCGGCTCGCCGCGCGGCTCGGCAGCGGAGCACCGAGCCCCACCCCGCTCGACCTGCGAGTCACCCACGCCACGGCCGCGACGATCGAGATCATCGCGTGGTGGCTGCGGCAAGAAGAGGAGCTCGAGGTCGAGCACATCGCGGGGATCCTCGATCGACTGGTGATCCGACCCACCGTGGCCGAGGACTAGCCACTGGTATCCATCGCCCCACCGGTCAAGGTCTATTCTGAACCCCGTGGGACCATGCGTTCCACCTCGTCGCCACTCGCGAGCGATCGGATCGTGCGTGCGATCCCGATGCGCTCGACACCGTGGCCCGCGTGTCCCGATCGAGGTGGTTGGAAACTACCCAGTGCGTCTTCGCAAGCCTCGATCGAAGATCGAATTGCACTCCGACCTCGGGCATCGAGTACGTTCATGGCCGCACCTCGAGCGAGGAAGTCGGTCCTCGCTCGCCCACCCCATCGAAGCAGAGCCCTCCCCGTGGATCGCCTCGGCTGCCACCAGACGCACGGGGAGGGGAGAAGGAAATCGAGATGATTCGTTTCGCGGACGCACCTACGCTGAAAGGCCCAGCGCACGCTCACGCCACGGCCGACTCGGGCCCCCTTGCATCGCCGGCGGACGGAGGGAGGCTCCCGTGGAGCTCCTGATCATCGGGCTCCTGCTCGGCTTCATCCTCGGTCGAGAGCTGCCACGGCCCTTCATCCATCGAGCCCCGCCGAGCCTGCCGCCCTCCTCGTCGTGATCATGCGCTCCCGGCCCTTGGTCGTAGCGCACGCGGTCCGGCTTGGCGAGCCACCGACCCCTCCGGTTGGGGCCAAACGAACCATGCTCGTAGATCGAAATGACCGCGGCGCCCCACCTCCATGGTCATGACGACCCCCAAGCGGATGCTCATCCTCTCCCCCCTCGTGCTCCTGGCCGGTGCCCTCGGTGCGTGCGACGACCCTTCGAGCCTCGAGCTCGACGAGCGCGACGGCATGCTCCTGGCCGAGGACGACGAAGCGGAGCCCAGCGACGAGGAGTCGATCCTCTTGCCGTACTCGGCCGAGCTCGTCGCCCAGGCCATGGCCGACGAAGAGGAGGCGATTCCGCTCGAGCGGCTCCTGGATCCTCCGGCGCCGCGCCCTGCGACGGCCGGAGACTCGCTCGCGGTGGACCGCGAGCCGGTGGCCCAGTGGGACGGCTTCTGCACCGCGGCGCCGATCTTCATCGTCAACTACGGGACCATCATGGGCAGCTGCGACCCCTGCGATGAGGTGTGCGAGCTGTGGTGAGCTCGAGGCTCGCGGCGTCGGCGATGACGGCGCGAGCCTCGATGGTGCGGTGAAGGACCCCGTCGGCACGGCGATGCGCTATCGTCGTCGTGCCGATGGCAGGCCGGACCGACCAGGCCGAGTTCGAGGCGGCGATGCGATCGCTCGCCGTCGAGCCCATCGATCGCAGCAAGGCGCCACGCCACCCCGGTCCGGCCCCCGATGGAGCACGCACGGCGGCCCCTCGACGACGCGAGCCGCCCGAGGATTCCGCTTCGGCTCACTCCGACCCTACCACCGCCCGCGAGCGTGATGAGGCCCTCCACGCGCGCGACCTCGCCATCGGTCAGCGCGACGAGGCCCTCCGCGAGCGAGACCTCTCCCGGGCCGAGCTCGAGCGAGAGCAGGAGGCTCGGGCTCGGCTCGAGCAGGAGCTCGCCCGGGCCACCGACCAGCAGGCCGAGCTCCGGCGCGCCCGCGACACCGAGCAGCGCGGTCGTCGTGAGCTCGAGCAGCGACTCGCCGCCATCCCCTCGCCTCGCTCGCTGCGTCAGCTCCTCACCGAGCGAGGCGCCGCGGATGAGGCGGAGATGACGGAGATCGTGCTCGCCCTGCTCACCCACTCCCCCGTGGACCTCCTCGACGAGCTCGCCGGCAGCGAGCCGCTCGCCGCCGCCCTCGGCTCGCGCCTCTCCCTGGTCTGCGAGCGCCCCGAGTGTCAGCCCACCGATGCCATCACCGTCGTGCACGTTCCCCCGGAGCGCTGTGATGTCTGCGGCGGCTCCAGCATCCGCGCCGCCTGGGAGCTCCTGCTCCGCCGCGCCCGGCTCGCGGGCGTCACCCGCATCATGATCGTGGGCGGCTCGCCGCAGTACCGGGCCCAGCTCAAGTCCCTGCACCAGGGCTCCGATCTCCGGCTGGAGCTCGTCTCCGGGCGCAGCAAGCCCAGCCGACGCCGAGCCCGAACCGCAGCCGAGCGCGTGGTGATCTGGGGCGCGACCATCCTCGACCACGCCACGAGCGCGGCCTTCGAGGCCCATGGAGAGCGACTCATCCACGTCCAGCACCGCGGCATCTCGGGCATGCTGCACGAGGTGGCGGCCCGACTCGACGCCGACGGCTAGCCGCCTGGGATCACCGTGACCCCGCCGCTGCGCTCGACCAAGCTCCGCAGCTCCGCCAGCGGATCGTCGGCTGCGACCAGACGCCGATCCTCGGCCCGGGTCCCCACCACCAGCAAGAACCCCGGGGTCCGCGGCAGCGCATCCCACGGCTCGTCGTCGCCCAGCTCGGCCACCACGAAGCCATCGAGCTCGCTGCCCGGCACGATGGGCCCGCCCACCGCGATCGCATCGCCGGGCCCGAGCAGGGCATCGCGGCGCGAGGGATGGCGCGCCAGGGCCTGCAGCCCCCTCAGGGCCTGGACCAGCCCGTCGCGCCCGCGCGACCCGACGCGTCGTCGGTGCAGCCGCCCACGAGCCCGAGGGAGAGCAGGACCATGCGCAGGGGGTTGCTCGGTGCAGGCATCACCGCCGTAGATGCCCCTGGGGGCCGCTCGGTTCGCGCGAGCGCCCCGCCGCCCTCGATCGGCGTAGCTCTCCGAGATCGCGAGGGAATCCGAGCCCACCGCCATCCCTTGCGCCAAGAACGCAGCACGATCCCTCTACGGGACGACGCCATGCCTCGCCCTGCGACGTGGAGCGCGTGGGCTCGAGGCCACCCGGCGCGGCATCGAGCCCACCCGATCATCCCCTCGCCCGCTCCTCTTTCCGGCTCGCGAGCCCGGGGGCGATCACGAGCTACCTTCCGGCCGTTCGTGCTCTGGGATAACGTCCGCCAATGGCGGATGCATCGAGCATCGTCATCCTCGGTCCCAGCGGCGAGACCTACGAGCTGAGATCGACGAGGGCGCTCGAGGGACCCCCCGGCTGGGTCATCACCGACGGCCGCTTGGCCGCGAGCCTGCTGCGGGCCCACCTGCTGACGATGGGCCCCCGCGCCTCGGTGGTGGCCCGCATGCTCCGCGAGCTGGTCGGCGCCTGGACTCCCACCGAGGAGCTCGACGACGAGGCGGTGGTGGCGAGGGCCGTGGCCGAGCTCGAGCACGGCGACGGGGGTCGCCTGCTGCTGCGCGCCCTCGATGCCCAGCGCATCGTCTCGGACGACCTCGAGGCCGACGAGCTCGAGGTGCAGGACCTGGCCGACCTCGCCGAGGAGGCCCCGGCGGAGGAGCCGAGCACGTGGTTCGAGCTGCGCATCGAGGACGAGCTGGGCGAGGCGGTGCCCGACGTGGCGCTGCGCATGATGGTCGACGGCACCCCGGAGTCGCTCACGACCGACGGCGGCGGCAAGGCCCGCTTCGACGACGCGCACACCAGCTTCGCCACGGCGACCGTCGCCGACCACGAGGGGCTGCGCTCCACGCTGATCGAGCGCTGGAGCGAGGCGCGGGGCCAGGAGTGGAAGGACCCCGAGGGCCTCGACGAGCACAGCTTCCTGCCCTACTCCGAGCCGCTGCCCGCCGTCGCGCTGCAGAGCAAGACGCCGCACACGGTGGTGCTGCAGCCCCAGGTGAGCCGGGCGCGGCTGGTGGGCGGCCTGTTCGACACCAACAAGGCGTTCCTGCTGCCCCACGCGCTGCACCACCTGCAGTCGATCCGCAGGCTCTACGACGAGCACCCCGGCGCCGAGCTGCTGCTGGTGGGCCACACCGACACCAGCGGCGAGGTCTCGTACAACGAGACGCTCTCGCTCGAGCGCGCCGAGTCGATGAAGGCCTACCTCACCGACGACGTGGACGCGTGGCTCGAGTGGTACGGCTCGAGCAAGCCCTGGGGCAAGCGCTGGGGCGAGGCCGAGGACCGGGCCATGCTCGAGGCGATGCTGCTGCGCCGCGCGCTGCTGCCCACCCACGAGCCGGTGCGCGCGTTCCAGGCCAGCGAGGGTCTCGAGGCCGACGGCATCATCGGCCCCATCACCCGCCGCGCGCTGATCACCGCGTACATGGGGGTGGACGGCACCTCGCTGCCAGAGGGCATCGTGCCCGTCACCCACGGCTGCGGCGAGGCCTTCCCCCTGGCCGACGACGGCGTGGCCCTCGACCACCAGCCGCGCGACGGCGAGGACGACCCCAGCGATCGCCGGGTGGAGCTGTTCTTCTTCGACGCGCCGCTGGGGATCCTGCCCCCGCCGCCAGGGCCGGTCTCGAAGGCAGGCAGCCCCGAGTACCCGGAGTGGCGGCTGCGGGCCCGGCAGACCGACGATTTCGTGGTGCGCCTGGCCAAGGCCATCGCGGTGAAGGTGACCGACGCCGAGACCAACCAGCCGCTGGCGGGGGCGCGGGTGCGCCTGGCCGCGCGGATCCCCGAGGGGGCCGACGCCAAGCCGGGCGACGGCGGCGGCGAGAAGCAGACCGACGAGTTCGGCGTGGCGGTGTTCACCGATCTCGAGCACGGCGGCTACGAGGTGGGGGTGGACGAGTCCAGCCACGCGGGCCAGGTGGTCGAGCACGACGTGGCGCCCGACGATCCGCCGCAGGTGATCCCCGTGGCGCTCGACGCCGCGCTCGGCGAGCTGGTGGTGGGCGTCAGCGACAGCCACTCGAGCGGCCCGATGAAGGGGGTGGACGTGCGCATCGACGGCCCCTCCCAGGCGGGGCTGCTCACCGACGCGGACGGCACGGCCACCTTCAGCGACATCCCGGCGGGCGTGTACACGGTGGAGATCGCGGCCACCGACTTCGAGGCGCTCACCAAGACGGCGACGGTGGTGGAGGGCACCACCACCCCGCTGCAGGTCAAGCTCGTCTCGACCAAGCCGCGGCAGGGCACCCTGGCGGTCACGGTCAAGGACAAGGCGGGCAAGCCCATCCCGAAGGCCGACGTGCGGCTGGGCGGGGGCAAGTCCAAGGTGGTGAAGACCAACGACAAGGGCGAGGCGAGCATCGGCCCGGTGGACCAGGGCTCGTACCAGCTCGAGGGCGCCGCCGACTGGTTCGTGCAGGCCACCAAGACGGTCACCGTGGCGCCGGACCAGACCACCCTCGTCACCCTCGTCCTGCCCTACCTCACCGTCGACCTCAAGGCCAAGCTGTTCTGGAAGCGCACCTGGGACTACAACGATCACACCAAGGCGATCGGGGCCATCAAGGAGCTCCTGCCCATGGCCAAGGTGGAGCTGCGGGTCAAGGCCAAGGGCACGTCCTCGTTCATCGTGCACGCCACCGACTTCGCCACCAAGGACGGCCTGGTGGAGTTCAAGAAGATGCCGCGCCCCGAGGCGGTCGAACTGCGGGTGCTGCTCGAGCACGAGGGCGGCAAGGTGACCGCATTCAAGGGCGACAGCAACGCGGTCACCCAGAGCGACTTCGAGGTCAAGACCGACAAGGTGGCCTGGCACCAGTTCCCGCTCTCGGCCGCGCTCATGGGCAAGCTCGACGGCAAGTCGGACAAGGTGGACCTCGGCGAGATCGAGATCACCAAGGCGCTCTTCGTCGACATGTGCGACTGCTACAAGTCGATCTGGTTCGGCCACACCCGGATGAAGAAGCTGGCCGGCGTCACCCTGCCCTACTGCGAGCTGCGCTACCCCTCCACCACCACCAGCTTCCACCGCGGCGGCAAGCTGTTCCTGCTCAAGGACGACCTCAAGGACCGCGACGTGCTGCTGCACGAGTACGGCCACTTCATCACCGGCAAGCAGGTCCCGGGGGCCAGCACCGCGGGCTACGACTACGACGACGGCAAGGGCACGATCGGCAAGCACGGGCGCACCACCAAGGAGCACTACGAGTCCGCGTGGACCGAGGGGATCGCCACCTTCCTGTCGTGCGCCATGACCGACGACCCGCACTACCACGACGGCTACGACGGCAACCTCAGCTACCACCTCGACAAGGACAACACCCAGATCGGTGCCCACTCCGAGGGCAGCGTGCAGGAGGCGCTGTGGGACACCTACAAGGTGCAGGGCGTGGACTTCAAGAAGCTGTGGGCCGCGCTGACCAACAGCTCGAAGATGGTGGTGAGCACCGCGGTGAAGCTGCACGAGAACTGGAGCGCGCTGGGCATCGCCGACCACGCCAAGCTCGTCGCCGCCTACCACAAGTTCAACATGAAGTTCGTGTACGGCTATCGCGACGGGAGCGACCGCTTCAAGGCGGTGGCGGCCCCCAAGAAGCTCTCCGTGGCGAGCAAGGAGTTCGCCACCGTCGACGAGCTCTACGACCACTTCGGCAAGCTGGGCAGCGGCACCAAGGCCGACTACAAGGAAGAGTTCTACAACCGCAACAAGCAGTTCAACGCGGGGGCCATGGCCTCCGGCTCCTCGCGCACCAACCCCAAGATCACCGCCGGCAAGTCCTACATCGTGCCCGAGCGCAAGGAGATCAAGTGATGCGAGCGTGGCTCGTCGTCGCGGCGCTCGGCCTGGGCTGCCGCTCCTCCACCCCCGCCCTCGACGATCCCGGCCCGGCCGCCGCGAGCGAGCGCCCCTCGCCGCAGGCGAGCCCCGCGGCCGAGCCTCCCTCGCCCGCGCCCCCGCCGGCCGAGCCCACGGTCCAGGAACCGCCCATGTCCTTCTCGAGCGATGCCCTCCCCTCCACCCTGTCCCCCGAGCAGCTCGACGAGGTCGAGGTCTTCTACGCCTTCCTCTCCCCCAAGACCGGGGCGGGGCGCCAGGAGATCCGCATCAAGGGCAACGGCCAGGTGCAGCTGCTGCGCAGCATGGCCTACGACCAGCCCGAGGAGACCCGCGAGGCGAAGGCCCCGCGCGAGGTGGCCCACCGCATGATCGGCGTGCTGGAGGACCAGGGCTTCTTCGCGCTCGAGGATGCCTACCCCCAGCAGCCCCCCACCGGGGGGCGCTTCGTCGTGCGCGTGACCCTGTTGGGCGGCAACGTCAAGCAGGTGATGCTCGACGTGGTCCCCGACGATCGGCCGCCGCCCGCCTTCGCCGGCGCCGTGGCGGCGATCAAGCTGGTGGCCGGGCTCGCCACCCCCGAGGCGATGCACCACCGCTTCCTGTCCACGCTGTAGCCGGGATCCCCCGCGAGGGACCCCGGCGCGGGCGAGGGCGCGGGCTCACCGGTCGAGCTGCGGCTCGGAGCCGTCGCGCCGGATCCAGCGCTCGCGGACGAGCGCCACCACCACCACGGTGATCCAACCCAGGCTCATGGCCCCGATCGCCAGGCCGAAGGCCATCTGGTCGGGCGACATCCACCGCGCGTGCGCACCGCTCACGGCGTCGACCGTGGCCGCCACGAGCACGCCGATGGTGGTGAGCACGGGGACGCTCAGCAGCTCGGTGGTCAGCCGCCAGCGCCGTGGGATCGTGGCGAGCGCCACGGTGGCGACCACCGCCAGCACGCCCACCGCGATGGCATCGCCGGAGACCCAGCTCATGCCCCCGGCCTGGGCCCACAGGATGATCCCGGTCATCGCCAGCGAGACCCCGAGCAGCATCGTGCTCGCGATCACCATCGGACGAGCGCCCCGCGAGGCAGCGGACGGAATGTTCTCGATCAACGTCTTCGTCGTCATGGTGTCCTCGACGACGAGCTACGACCCCCACCGGGGCTCGCAACGGGGCCGCGGCGATCGGTCACACCCGGGCCACCAGCACGCGGAAGTCACCGAGGCCCCGCGGGTGCAGCAGGGTCTCGGCGCCCTCGCGCAGCGCCCTCAGCGATGCCCGCTCCTCCGGGTCGCCGCCGCGGGCCAGCTCGCGCTCCCGCCGGTGCAGCCTCGCCACCCGCTCGCGCAGACCCAGCGCCTCGAGCAGCTCGTCCTGACGCCACAGCTCGGCCCGCGCCCCCGCCTCGCGAGCGATCGTCTGCAGCGCCCCGAAGTCCACGTCGGCGGTGATGTCGGTGGCGCCCGGCTCGTCGAGCGGCGGCGGGCCGAGGTGGTGATCGCGATAGGTCCGCAGGGTCCCCTCGGGACGCCGGCGCGCCAGGCCCTCGGCGGTGTCGCCGTAGTCGAACAGCACGATCGCCCCGGCCTCGAGCCGACCCAGCGCCGCGCGCAGCCAGGCCGCCGCCGCGAGCTGCACCTCCACCTGGCCCCCCGGGGGCACGGGACCCGCGAAGCGCTCCAGCCACTGCTCCACCTCGGGGCGCGCCGGCGCATCCACGAAGACGAGCCCGTCGCCCTCGCGATCCACCCACTGCTCGACCCATCCCGCGGCCTCCCGTCGGGCGAGGGCCATCGGCAGGTTGTCGACCAGCTCGTTGGCGAGGATCACCCCGCGCAGCGGCCCGGGGATCTGCTCGAGCGAGCCCACCACCCGCTCGGCCCCCACCAGCTCGGCCAGCGCCGCGCGAGCGGCCGGCGACAGCTCCACCGCCCAGGCCTCCACCGGCCGGGCGCGCAGCAGCGGCCGCAGCAGCGAGCCCGAGCCCGCCGCCACCTCCACCAGGGCGAAGGGCTCGCCGATCCGCGCCTGCTCGCGCCCGACCAGCTCGGCCAGGGTCTCGCCGAACAGCGGGCTCAGCTCGGGCGAGGTGAGGAAGTCTCCGCTGCTCACCGAGCGCAGGGTGTGGGCCGCGAAGTAGCCGCCCTCGCCGTAGAGCGCCAGCGCCATGAAGCGCTCGAAGGGCAGCGGCCCCTCGGCGGCGATCGCCTCGCGAATCACCCGCGTCACCGCAGCAGGATCCCCCGCCCTCCGCGCTCGGGCAAACCGCCCGGGGGGCGCTCGGATCGTCGCTCCGGCGGCTCACCGCAAGATCCGGGTCGCCCCCGGCCGCACGACGGCGTACCCCTGGATCGTGAAGGAGCCGCGTCTCATCCCCCTCCCCGCCGCGGTGGCCGGGCTCGCTCGTCGCTCGCGGCGAGACGAGCCCGGCTCGGAGCGGTTGCCTCGCACCACGGAACGTGTCGCAATGTTGGAGACGATGACCGGAGCGGATTCCGGCAGCAGCGACTACGCTCGCATCGAGCGCAGCATCCGGTTCCTGCGGACGCACGCGCACGAGCAGCCCACCCTGGCCCAGTGCGCCGCGCGGGTGGGGCTCAGCGAGCACCACTTCCAGCGGATGTTCCAGCGCTGGGCCGGCGTGAGCCCCAAGCGCTTCCTGCAGCTCGTGGCGCGGGGCGAGGCCCGACGCCACCTCGCCGAGGGGCACAGCCTGCTGCAGACCAGCCTGCGGGTGGGGCTGTCGGCCCCGAGCCGCCTGCACGATCTGTTCGTGGCCATCGAGCGCATGACCCCCGGCGAGTACAAGGCCCAGGCGGCCCGCCTGACCGTGCGCTTCGGGGTGGAGCCCACGCCCTTCGGCCCCGCGCTGCTCGGCGCGCTGCCCCGTGGTCTGTGCAGCGTGTCGTTCCTGGGCGAGCGCGACCCGAGCGAGGCGATCGACGAGCTCGCCGCCCGCTGGCCTCGCGCCACCCTGCGCCACGAGCCGGCCGCCGTGCGCCCCTACGCCGAGGAGCTGCGCGCCCGCATGCAGGGCGAGCCTCGTCGTCCGCTGAGCGTGGTGCTCAGGGGCAGCGCCTTCCAGCTCCAGGTGTGGGAGGCCCTGCTGCGCGTGCCGACCGGGGCCACGCTGAGCTACGGCGAGCTCGCGGCGCGCGTGGGCTCGCCGAGGGCCGCGCGGGCCGTGGGCACCGCGGTCGGTCGCAACCCGCTGGCGTTCCTGATCCCCTGCCACCGCGTCATTCGGGCGACGAGTGCGATCGGGGACTACCGCTGGGGCAGCGAGCGAAAGCTGGCCCTGCTGGGCGTGGAGCACCTGCGCCTCGCCGCGCGGGCCCGGGCCGACGCCGACCAGGGCTGAGCCGCGAGCACCGACGGAAACCCGCGTTGGCCGAGCCACCGCGCCGTCATCCAGCGACGAGCCCCTCGCCGATTCATGGCGGCCGTGGCTGGTGGAGGCGCTCGCGATCGGCTACTAGGAAATCGTGAGCATTCGAAGGGTGGGGCGAGGTCTGATCGGCGCGGCTGCGATCGCGCTGTGGGGCTGCGGAGATCCGCACGACTTCGGGCCTGCCTACGATCCGGAGCCCACCGGCGCGAGCGAGGGCGAGGGCTCCACCGGGCTCGACGGCTCCACCTCGCTCGGCCCCGACGACGCGGGCCGCGACGACGCCACGGCCGGAGGCTCCACCGGGCTCGACCCCGCGGACGAGTCCGGCAGCACGGGCGAGGCCAACGACTGCCCGCGCGTGCGCATCACCGTGGGCTCGGGCACCACCCTCAACGTGCGCCCCACCCCCTCCACGGCCGAGGCCCCCATCGGCTCGCTGCCCAACAACGCCATCGTCGACGTGATCGAGGCGGTGGAGGGCGAGACGATCGACGGCTCCAGCCTGTGGTTCCACATCGTGACCGACACCCTCGACGGCTACGTGTTCGGGGGCTTCGCCGAGTGCACCTTCGACGAGCCGCCCGAGCTCATGCCCCCCGACGGCTTCTGGCTGCCGCTCGAGTGCGGGACCACGGCCACGATCTCGCAGGGCAACGACGGCGACTACAGCCACCAGGGCAACGCCTTCTATGCCTTCGACTTCGCGCTCGGCGTGGGCACGCCCATGGTGGCCATGGCCGACGGCATCGTGATCCACACCTACGCCGACACCATGCCCGGCGACCCCTGCTACGATGGCGGCGGCTCCGACTGCTTCCCCTACGCCAACCTCGTGGTGCTCTACCACGGCGACGGCAGCACCACGCTGTACAAGCACCTGAGCGAGGTGCTGGTGGCCGACGGCGAGCTGGTGCCGCGCGGCGCCACCCTGGGGCTGTCGGGCTCCACCGGCTACAGCACCGGCCGCCACGCCCACGTCGCCCGGCAGGAGGACTGCGGCGAGCCCAACTGCCAGTCGATCCCGCTGGAGTTCGTGGAGGTGGGCGTGCCGGTCACCGGCCAGAGCGTGAGCTCGGAGAACTGTCCGTAGCGGCCCGGCGCTCCGGCGAGCACCGCCGTGGCATACTCCGGCCCGTGAGCGAGGGGAGCGACCGCGAGCGGCTCCACGCGGTCTTCCGCCCGCCGGCATCCGAAGCGATCGTCGAGGTGCCCCGGAGCCCGTACCCCTCGGTGAGGCTCGTGCGGCTGCACCTGCTGGCCTTCGTGCTCGCCCTGGTCGTCCAGGTCGTCGCCACGGTGCCCATGCAGGGGGAGCTGTTCGACGCGGCGCCCACCTGGCCCCTCCGATGGTACGCCGACGCGTACCTCACCCACACCTTCTCGCTGTTCACGATGGTCGTCCCCGCCCTGGCGGGGGTGCTGCCGCTGCTGCTGTCGCTCGGCGAGGCCCGGGTCCCCACCCCCTGGCCGCGCTGGCTGCCGGTCCTCGCGTTGGCCGGATGGGTCGGGGGAATGGTCTGCTATGCGATCGCGCTGGCGATCTCGGTCCCCGCGCTCGCCGGCTGGGGAACGGCCGCGATCTTGCTCGCCGATCTCGTCTACCTGCTCGGGGCGATGCTCGGGGTGCTCGCGGCCGGGCCCGGCCGGGCCTGGCGATCGCTGCTGGTGAGCGCCACGACGATCGCAGTGGTCGTCAACGTCGCGCTCTTCTACGTCGTGGAGATCTCGCCGTCGCTGCGCCCCTACCTGGGGAGCTGGAGCGTGGGCCCCACCTTCGCCGTCGCGGCGCCCCTGCTGCTCGCGATGCTCCTCGCGTCGATCGAGCCGCGCCGGCTGGCCGTGGGCGCGCGAGCGGCCCCGCGATGGGCGACGGCGGTGGTCGTGCTCGGGATGCTCCTGTCCCCCTTCGCGGTGGGAGCCCTGGCGCTGCCGGTGCTGGTGCTCGTGCTGTTGCGCGCGGCCCGGCCCCTCCTCGTCGGCGGGGCCTGGACGAAGGAGCCCGCTGCGCTCGCGAAGCTGCTCGCGCTCGTCACCGTGGTGCTCGGGGCCGGCCCCGCGTCGCTCCTCGGCACGCTGTCCGTGGACGTCCACCTCCACGACACCTACTTCGTGGTCGCGCTCGACCACGTCGTCGCCGCGACGCTGCTGCTGCTGCTGCTGGGGAGCGCCTATGAACGATCCACCGCGCTGCTCGGCCGCGTCCCCCACCGGGGCCTGGCCATCGCGAGCGTCGTCGGCATCGGCGGAGGCTTCGGGCTCGGCATCGTCGCCATGCTCGCGCTGGGGCAGGCCGGCATGCCCCAGCGATACCCCGCCTACGTCCCCGAGCTCGAGCCGCTGCATCGAGCGGTGGGCGCGGGCGGGCTCCTCGTGGCCGTCGGCCTGCTCCTGGTCGGGCTGGCGCTCGCGACGGGGCGCCGCGATCCCATCCCCAGCACCCACTCGTCCTGACCCGTATCATCGCGCCGAGGCGTCCCGAAGGGACGCTCCGCGCCCGGAGGCCCACCATGCCCGCGCCCACCCAACCATGGACCGTGAGCCCCTGGCTCGACGAGATCGAGGCACCCACGGAGCCGCTGCGCGGTGAGCTCGAGGTCGACGTGGCGATCGTCGGCGCGGGGCTGGCCGGCTGCTCGTCGGCGCTGGCCCTGCGTCGCGAGGGGCTGACGGTGGCCGTGCTCGAGCGCGAGGTGGCGGGATACGGGGCGAGCGGGCGCAACGCGGGGCACCTGACG
This sequence comes from Myxococcales bacterium, assembly GCA_020633315.1. Lineage (GTDB taxonomy): Bacteria > Myxococcota_A > Polyangia > Nannocystales > Nannocystaceae > Paraliomyxa. Next base: position 110,015 of record JACKDV010000017.1, on the reverse strand, counting down.
CCCACCATCGGCAAGGACCTGCCCACGCTGGTGCTGATGCTCGGTCGCGAGCGAGCGCGGGCGCTGGTGGCCCTGGCCGAGCACGCGGTGGAGCACGCGGCCGGGCTCATCGCCACCCACGGGATCGACTGCGACTACGAGGCGGTGGGCAACGTGCTCGCGGCGGTGCACCCCAGCCAGGCCGCCACGATCGACACGGCGGCCGCGGCCGCGCGCGAGCTGGGCTGTCCGGGCGAGGTGCTCGACGAGGCGGCGCTGCGGCGCATGGGGCTGCCGCCGTGCTTCGTGCTCGGCTTCCACGAGCCCTCGGGCGGCCTGCTCGATCCGGGTCGCTACGTCCGAGGGCTGCGGCGAGCGGTGATCGCCGCGGGGGCCCAACTGCTCGAGCGCAGCCCCGTGACGCGCGTGGAGCCCGGGCCCACGATCGTGGCGCACACCGAGCACGGCCGCGTGCGGGCCCGTCACCTGGTCGTGGCCACCAACGCGTACTCGTCGGAGCTGCGCACCAAGGTCCCGTCGGTGGCGCGGATCCAGGTGCAGCTGTTCCGCACCGCGCCGCTGAGCCCGGCCCAGCTCGCCTCGCTGCAGTGGGGCAGCCGGGCGGGCGTCTACACGGCCCACGAGATCCTCGAGAGCTACCGGCTCACCGCCGACCAGCGCATCGTGGGCGGCTCGAAATTCATCCGCTACGGCTTCGGCGGCCGGGCGCTGCCCGACGTGGATCCCGAGGTCGCGCGACGCCTGGAGGCGACCTTCCGCGCACGCTTCCCCTCGCTCCTGGAGGTCCCCGTCACCGACCACTGGGGCGGCCCCACCGGCTTCGCCCTCGACTTCCTGCCCCGCGTGGGCCGGACGGGGCGCCACGGCAACGTGCTCTACGCCATCGGCTGGGCCGGTCACGGAGTGGCGCAGGCCAGCTACGCAGGCGAGATGCTCGCGGACCTGCTCCTGGAGCGCGAGGGACCGGGCGCGGCGCTGTGGGGGCGTCGGGGCCTGCCCATGCCCCCCGAGCCGCTGCGCTGGCTGGTGAGCCAGGCGCTCACCCGTACCTTCGAATGGATGGACCGCCGCGTGGATCGGCGGATCGAGTCGTAGCCCGCACACGCAGCGAGCCCCCGCCTCGGGCTCGAGGCGAGGGCTCCGATGGTCCCCCACGGGACCGACGAGCGGGCCGGCCGCTAGGGCGCGGGGCAGGACACGCCCTGCAGCAGCAGGTCGTCCACGTTCCAGCCCGAGCAGGTGTACACGCCGCCGCTGTCCACGTTGTGGCCGATGCGGATCTGCATGCTCGGGTTGGCGTAGGCGCTGATGTCGTAGAGCACCTCGGTCCAGTCCGCGTCCTCGATGTTGGGCGGGGGCCCGCTCTCCCACACGATCTGCCAGGCCGCGCCGTCCCACACCTCCACGCGGTTGTTCATGAAGCGGGTGTAGTCGCTGTTGAGCCAGCGCCAGAAGCTCAGCTCCAGCACCCCGAAGCCGGTGGTGTCGAACACCGGGCTGGTCAGGTAGTAGTAGTCGTGCAGCGCGATGCTCACGTTGCCGCCGATCACGGCGCCCGCGATGCCGTTGTCCATGGTGGGGGTGTGGTCGGTGCCGGGGTCACCGTTGCCGCAGGAGCCCGGCGAGGGCGAGGACACCGCGGGCCCGATCGCCCACTCCGTGCCCAGCGTCCAGCCGGTGGAGTTGTCGTGGAAGTCGTCGTCGATGAACACGCTGCCGGGGCAGGGCGTGCAGCCGGGCAGGCAGTAGGTGAGGGTGTCGCCGTCGTCGCAGGTCTCGCCCGCGAGCTCGTTGAGGTTGCCGTCGCCGCACACCGGCAGGGTGCAGTCGTCGTCGCACAGCGCCGACTCTCCCGCGTCGTCGCAGACCTCGCCCGGCTCGAGGATCCCGTTGCCGCAGATGATGGCGGTGCACGAGGCGCTGCAGGTGGGGGAGGGACCGCCGTCGTCGCACTCCTCGCCGGCCGTCGCGTTCACGAAGCCGTCGCCGCACATCGCCGGCGTGCAGTCGAGGTCGCAGACCACCGACTCGCCGCCGTCGTCGCAGATCTCGCCGTCGGTCACGTTGATGTAGCCGTCGCCGCAGACCGAGAAGGTGCAGTCGGGATCGCAGGTGACCGACTCGCCGCCGGTGTCACACTGCTCGCCCGCGATGGCGTTGGCCACCCCGTCGCCGCACATCGCCGGCGTGCAGTCCACGTCGCAGGCGGCCGACTGCCCGCCGTCGTCGCAGACCTCCCCGGCGGTCACGTTGATCACCCCGTCGCCGCAGGAGGAGCTGGTGCAGTCGAGGTTGCAGCTCACGGTCTCGCCGCTGCCGTCGCACTCCTCGCCCGCGGTGGAGTTGGTGATGCCGTCGCCGCACTCGGCGGTGGTGCAGTCGAGGTCGCAGCTCGCCGACTCGCCGGAGTCGTCGCAGTCCTCGCCCGACGCCATGTTGGTCACCCCGTCGCCGCACTGCACGAAGGTGCAATCGGGATCACAGTTGGGCGAGTCCAGGCCCTCGTCGCACAGCTCGCCCGCGTTGGGGTTGAAGTTGAGGTCGCCGCACTCGGCGAAGGTGCAGTCGTCGTCGCAGCCCACGCTGGGACCACCGTCGTCGCACTCCTCGCCGGCCGAGGCATTGACCACGCTGTCGCCACAGGTCACGGCCGTGCAGTCGGCGTTGCACATGTCGCTGCGGCCGCTGTCGTCGCAGGTCTCGCCGGCCGAGGTGTTGACCACGCCGTCGCCACACTCGACGGCGGTGCAGTCGGAGTCGCAGCGCGAGGTCTCCTCGCCGTCGTCGCAGGTCTCGCCCGCCGTCGCGTTGAGCTGCCCGTCGCCGCACGAGACCGCGGTGCAGTCGGCGTCGCAGGTGGCCGACTCGCCGCCGTCGTCGCACTCCTCGTCGCCCTCGACCACGCCGTCGCCACAGACGGCCGGCGTGCCCCCGGTGGACTCGTCGGCGGTACCCTCCATGCCGGTGGAGCCGGAGATGGTCATGCTCCCGGTGGTCCCGGAGTCGGCGCCGCCGGAGCTCGACTCCTCTCCCATGGGGATCGGCGCGTCGTCGGGACAGCCGCTCAGGGTCAGGACGGTGAGCAGCAGCGTGCTCGGAAGGGCAAGGAAACGACAGGGTGAGATCATGACGATAAGCCTTGGATTCGAGGCTCGAACGAGCGTCGACGAGCCGCGGGCGCGCCCATCCTACGGGGCCGATCCTGGGGAAGTAAAGCGCCGAGCCCGGCGGCATCGGGTGATCCCGGATGCCACATTCGACGATCGACGACATCGTGGTGGTGCGATTGGATCGGGAGGTTGGCCCGCCGACGAAGTCTTCATGGTCGGTCCATCCACCCAGCAGCTTTGTCGGGTATCGGAGACCCGCCGGCTCGGGCTCGGCTCGGATCCCCCTCCCCGACGGGGTCATGCCGCCGCGACCACCCGGGCCCCCCGACGAGCCGTCGGCGCGGGCCGACGAGAGGGCACGCCCTCCCGAGGACCGGAGAATACCGCTGTGATCTCCAATCGTTGCCGTGAGCCACCCGCTCCTGGCCCGGTGGCGCATTTGCCACTGGAGCGGGCGGGGACTATGACGCGCCCACCGTGAGACGACTCCTCGCCACTACCACCCTCGCCCTCACCTTCGTTGCCGTCTCGGCCTGCGGCCAGAAGGACGAAGAGAAGAAGGATGCCGCGGCCAAGACGGCCGACAAGGGCGCCAATGACAAGGCCGCCGACGACAAGGCCGCGGCCGACGGCAAGGCGGCCGACGACGGCAAGGCGGCCGACGACGGCAAGGCGGCCGAGCCGGCTGCGGCCGACGGCGGCGCTCAGGACGAGGCCACCAAGCAGGCCGCGCCCGCGGCGGTCTCCAACCTGGTGGACATGGTCCCCGAGGGGGCCAAGATCATGGTCCGCATCGATCTGCCGGGGCTGACCGGGTCGTCGTTCTACACCCAGCAGGCCAAGATGCTCGAGGCCGGTCCGCTCGGGGCCAACTTCGCCGCCGCCGCGGCGTGCAACCTGGGCCCCGCCACCTGGAAGCAGGCGGTGCTGGGGGTCGATCCCGAGGTGGACGAGGCCGTGCTCATCGGCATGGCGGCGACCGGCATCGGCAAGAAGGAGAACCTCGAGTGCATCGCCACCAAGTACAAGGAGCACGACCCCACGGCGAGCTGGACCATCGAGGAGCAGGACGGCCGCGTGGTCGTGAGCATCGACGGCGGTGAGGCCACCGCGTACGCGGCCGGCGAGGACATGCTGGTGGTCGCGGGCAAGGCCTGGAACGACGCGGTCAAGCAGCGCGTGGCGGGCGAGGGTCAGGCCGCCGCGAGCGGGTCGCTCAAGGACGCGCTGGCGCTCGCCACCGAGGGCGAGCACGTGGTGTTCGCCGGGCTGGCCACCGCCGACATGAACAAGCCGCCGCTGACCGGCGCCAAGTACTTCGGCGGCTCGCTCAGCGGCAACGACGGGCTGTCGGTGCAGGCCACCGTGGTCTTCGGCGACGCAGCCGCGGCCAAGACCGCCTCGGACGCCATCAACGCGCAGTTCCAGGGCTTCAAGGGCATGGCGGCCAGCTTCGGCGTGCCCAAGGGCATCGTGGACAGCGTGAAGATCGAGGCCAAGGACGCCAACATGGAGCTGAGCGTCAAGGCCACCACCTCGGAGCTCGAGGAGGTCGGCAAGGTGGCCGCGGGCATGATGGGCGGCATGCCGCCCATGTGATCGAGCCGCGGCGAGCCGGGCCGGCGCAGCGCCGGTCCCCTCGCCTCGGGGTGCGTGACCGCGAGCGCACCGCTGGACACGGGAGGTCGTCTTCGGGCGGCTTCCCGTGTCGCGCTTGGGGGGCCCGAGATCAGGCCGCGGCCTTGGTCGCGCGATGATCGGCCAGCGTGGCGTCGATGGCCTCGTCGAGCGGGGTGGGCCCGATCCCGAAGGTGCGGCGGAAGTCGCCGTCGTCGGGCACGTAGGGCACGTCCCACTGGTAGCTCATGTCGGCGATCGCGGAGACCAGCGACGAGAACACGCCCACGGTCCGCAGCGCCCACAGGGGCACGCGTCGCACCTTGATGGTGGTGCCGGCCCGGGCGGCGAAGCGCTCGAGCAGCTCGCGGCTGGTGGAGGCCGAGGCCAGCGGCAGGTGCCAGGGGCGGCCGACGGCCTCGGGGCGCTCGCCGAGCACGGCCAGCCCCCGCGCCACGTCGGGGGTGTAGGAGTAGCCGTGCGGCACGTCGGGATCGCTCAGCACGTAGAGGGTGCGCCCCGCGAGGATGCGCTCGTAGACGTCGGGTCGCAGCAGCATCGCGTTGGGCGTGGCCGGCCCGAAGTAGTCGGAGGCGTGGCCGCTGGTGGCCTGCACGTCGCCGCGGCGATGGGCCTCGTAGAGCTCCTCGAACAGCTCCTCGCGCAGCCGCCCCTTGTCGCGGCAGGGCTGATGGGGCGTGCGCTCGTCGAAGGGCGAGACCGGGGGCTTGCCGTACATGTAGAGGCAGTCGAGCTGGACCAGCCGCGCGCCGGCCCGCCCCGCGGCCTCGCGCACCGCCCGGTACAGCGGCTGCAGCACGCCCTCCCAGTGCCCGTAGTCGGGCGGGTTGGCGCAGTTGTAGACCACCGAGGCGCCGCGGCAGGCCTCGTCCGCGAAGCTGCGATCGGTGGCGTCGCCCTGCATCCAGGTCACCCCCGGCAGCCGGGGCCCGGGCGCGCTGCGTCGCACCAGGCGAACCCGAAGGCCCTGCGCCGCGAGGATGGAAGCGAGCTGCGTACCGACCTGACCAGCGCCGAAGATGGTGTGGATCCCTTGCATGCCCTCATCATGGGGTTTGCAATGGCGCTTGTGTATGAGCTTTTCGGCAACTACGATTTGCAGGCATGCAAAACGTCGAGGCGCTGCGCTGGGACGATCTGCGGGTGGTGTTGGCCCTGCTTCGCCACGGGTCGCTCAAGCGCGCGGCGCAGGATCTGGGGATCAACATCAGCACGGTCTCGCGGCGCCTCGACGGGCTCGAGGAGCTGCTGGGCGTGCACCTGTTCGACCGCACCCCCGAGGGCACCCGGCCCACCGCCGCAGCCGAGCAATTGCTGCCCTTCGCCGAGCGCATGGAGGAGGCGGTCCACGGCTTCGTGCGCAGCCTGGAGGGCTTCGAGGCGGAGCCCGAGGGCGTGGTGCGGATCACCGCGCCGCCCGGGCTGGTCGACCACTTCCTCGCGCCCGCGCTGGTGCAGCTGTGCGACGCCTTCCCGCGGCTGCGGATCCAGATCCTGCCGAGCGTGGGCTATGCCGACCTCAGCCGCCGCGAGGCCGACGTGGCGCTGCGGGTGCTGCGACCGGCGGCCGGCGATCTGGTGGCCACGCGGGTGGCCGCGCAGGGCTGGACGCTGGTGACCTCGCCCGCGCATGCGGCCGCGCTCGGTCGGCTGCGCGATCCCAATGCCACCCGCTGGGTGACCTGGGGCGAGGACCTGGCCCACCTGCCCGACGCGCGGTGGATCGCGAGCCACGTGGATCCGGCGCGGGTGGTGCTGGAGACCAGCGGCATGACGGCGCAGCTCGAGGCGGTGCGGGCCGGGCTGGGCGTGATGCTGGCGCCCACCGCCTACGTGGGGCTGCCGGGGCTGGCCGAGGTCGACTGCGCGCCCAAGCTGCGCCGGGCGCTCGACGAGCTGCCCGAGGGCACGCTGTGGCTGGTGGGGCACCGGGCGCTGCGCGAGGTGCCGCGGGTGGCCGCGGTGTGGGAGTGGCTCAAGCAGCGCTTCGCGAGCGTCGCCTGAGCGCGACCACGATCAGCGCCCACGCCCAGGGCGACCGCCCCGGGGCACGACAGCCGCAGCCGCCGTCGGCCTCGCCCGCCGCCCCGGCCTCGCCCGCGCCGGTCGGCCCGGTCCCGGTGCCGCTCTCGTCGTTGCCGTTGGTTCCGCCCCCCGACTCGTCGAGCCCGCCGCTGCCCCCCGGGTCGCAGCCGCCTCCGCCGAGCTCGCCCTCGGGCACCGCAGGCGAGCCCGAGCCCACCCCGCAGGCATCGGGCAGCGAGCGCTCGCCCCTCGTCGAGGCCGGCGGTCGCCTGGGTGAGCGGCCATGCGATCGAGGCCGCGGGCCCGGCCGAGGCCTCGTCGCCGTCGATGATCCGCAGCACGCCGTCGCGCGGGGTCCACAGGCTCTGCACGGGCTCGTAGGTGTAGCCCCACACCGAGTAGGCCCCGGCGGGCACCGAGCTCGCGTCCCAGCCCACGCCCGCCGTGGTGGCCTCGCAGGAGATCGGCATGCGCTGCGTCGCGCTGGTGATCTCCTCCACGCAGCCACTCGGGCCGCTCGTCGAGCGGCTCGCCGGGCGCGGGCAGCTCGATGGTGGGATCGAGCATCGCCGCCGCCACGGCATCGGCCGCGCTCACCCACGGGGGCAGCAGCTCCAGCGGCCCCGGCTGGCGGCACAGCGCGAAGAACTGGAAGGTGCGGCCGTCGGGCGGCTCGTCCTCGGTGAGCGCGGTGTCCTCGAAGGGGATCCCCAGGTCGAAGCTCCAGCTCGGGTCGACGGCACGATCGATGGTCTCGATGCAGCCCGGTCCGAGGAACGACGGCGGCACCCGGGGCTTGCCCGTGTTGCTGGCCGCGGCCGTGCCCGCGCCGCCCAGGCCGAGCGCCACGATCAGCGCGCCTCGCCCCGGGCGGAGCGAGGCGCGGGGTCGAGCGCGCTCAGGAGATGAACCCACAATTGCGATCGCTCAGCTGGTCGATGGGATGGGCGAGCACGAAATTGAAGCACATCTCGACGCCGGTGCCCTCCCCGAGGCGAGCGCCGATGCTCGCCCGCGGCTCAGCGCCCCTGGAAGCTCGGCGGGCGCTTGCCCAGGATCGCGTCGACCGCCTCTTGGTGATCCTCGGTGTTCTGCACCATCCCCTGGAAGCTCGCGGCGAGCTCGAGGGCGGTGTCCACGTCGAGGTCCCAGCTGCGGTAGGCGGCGCGCTTGGCCAGGCGCACCGCGAGCGGAGCGTTGGCGGTGATCATGCGGGCCCGCGCCTTGGCCTCGTCGAGCAGCGCCTCGGGCTCGACCACCGCGTGCACCAGGCCCATCGCCAGCGCCTCGTCGGTGTCGACCAGGCGCGCGCTGAGGATCAGCTCGAGCGCGCGCGGGAAGCCGATGGTGCGGGCCAAGAAGTAGGCGCCGCCGTCCCCCGGCACCAGGCCCACCTTGACGAAGGTGGAGCCGAGCTTCACGCCGCGCGCGGCCACCCGCAGGTCGCACATGCACGCGAGGTCGAGGCCGGCCCCGATCGCGGCGCCGTTGATCGCGGCCACCACCGGCTTGTCGAAGGCGGCGAGGCGTCGCGGCACCCGCTGGATCCCGTCGATGTACTGCCGCCGCAGCAGCACCGGGCCGCCCTGGAACATGCCGCTGGAGTCGCGCATGCGCTTGAGATCGCCGCCGGCGTGGAACGCTCGGCCCGCGCCGGTGATCACCACGCCGCGCACGCCGTGATCGGCCTCGGCCGCATCGAGGGCTGCGATCAGGCCGTCGACCATCGCCTCGCTGTAGGCGTTGCGGGCGTCGGGGCGGTCGAGGGTGAGGATCGCCAGCTCCTCGTCGCGTTCGTAGCGGAGGTCCAGAAGCTCCATGCCCGGCCCCATAGCACGACGCTCCGGGGTCGGGGACCCCCAGTGGCCTCGGAGGCCCCGCGCGTGCTCCAATGCCCCCGTGATCGAGGCGCCGTCGTCCGAGCCGACCACCGGGGGGGAAGCCACCGTCCCCGAGCGGCCCGGCGGTGCGTCGCCGGTCGAGGGCAGCCACATCGGTCGCTACCTGGTGCTGGGGGTGCTGGGGCACGGTGGCATGGGCGTGGTGCTCTCGGCCCTCGACCCACAGCTCGATCGTCGCGTGGCCCTCAAGCTGCTGCACGCGGGCACGCCGAGCGACGCCCAGGCCCGGCTGCAGCGCGAGGCCCGGGCGCTGGCCCGGCTGGCCCACCCCAACGTGATCCGCGTGCACGACGTGGGCACGCACGAGGGTCGGGTGTTCATCGCGATGGAGCTGGTGCGCGGCCAGACCCTCGCCGACTGGATGAAGGAGGCCCGGCCCGACTGGCGGGAGGTGCTGCGGGTGTTCGGGCTGGCGGGCGAGGGGCTCGTGGCGGCCCACGCCGCGGGGCTGGTGCACCGCGACTTCAAGCCCTCCAACGTGCTGATGGGCGACGACGGCCAGGTGAAGGTGACCGACTTCGGCCTGGCGCGGACGCGGGCCGAGGTCGAGCCGCCGTCGGCCGAGATCCCCACCGAGGATCTGGTCGCGCTCGGGGTGGCCGGGCTCGACTCCGCCGGGCTCGAGGCCACGCTCACCCGCACGGGCGCGCTGGTGGGCACGCCCGCGTACATGGCCCCCGAGCAGCTCGATGGTCGGCCCGCCGATCACCGCGCGGATCAGTTCGCGTTCTGTGTGGCGCTCTACGAGGCGCTCGCGGGCCGGCGCCCGTTCGCCGGGGCCACCCCTTGGCAGATCGCGACCTCGATCCAGGCCCAGCGCCTGGCCAAGCCGCTGCCCCACCACCTGCCGCGAGCGCTGCGGGCCGCGGTGCTCCGCGGCCTGCGGGTGGACCCGGTCCGGCGGCACCCCGACCTGGCCTCGCTGCTGCACGTGCTCGGGCGCAGCCGCAGCGCTCGACGGCGGCAGGCCGCGTGGCTCGTGGCCGCCGCGATGGTGGGCGGCGGCGCATGGTGGGTGGGACAGGTCGATGCCCGGCCCTCGGCCGACTACTGCGCCCACGTGGACGAGCACCTCGCGGGCGCCTGGGACGACGAGCGTCGCGAGCGAGCCGAGCGGGCCTTCGCGGCCATCGGGCGGACCTACGCCGACGATGCCTGGACGCGGGTGCGCGAGCGCATGGATGCCCAGGCCGCCGCGTGGGTGCAGGCCCAGCGGGCGGCCTGCGAGGCCAAGGCCGCCGAGCCCCCCGAGGCGAGCGACGACGGGCTGGCCCAGCGCATGATCTGCCTGCACCGCCGCCTCGCCGAGCTCCGAGGGCTGGGCGAGCTGCTGGCCGACGCCGACGCGGAGCTGGTCGAGCGCGCCCCCGCCATGCTGGACACCCTGGGCTCGATCGACGCGTGCGACCAGGCCCGCCCGCCCGTGGCCGACGACGACGCGACCGCGATGGCGCACGTGGAGGCGCTGGCCCGGATCACCGTGCTCAGCGAGGCGGGTCGCTACGACGATGCGGTCGCGGCGGCCGACGAGGCGGTCGCGCGGGCCCAGGGCGGCTCGCGGGCGATGCGGGCCGAGGCCACCCTGGCGCGGGCCCGGGCCTTCGAGGAGGCGGGCCGCAAGGACGACGCGGAGCGGGGCTTCCACGAGGCCTTCGCCGACGCGGTGGCGAGCGACCACCACGAGGTGGCCCTGCGAGCCTCGCTGGGGCTGGCAGTGCTCGGCTCGCAGGCGACCACCCCCCGCTTCGACGAGGCCGAGCGCTGGACCGAGCACGCCGAGGCGGCGCGAGAGCGCATGGAGCTGCCGGGCACCGAGTTCCCGGGGCGCATCGAGAACATCCGCGCGCAGATCGACATGCGCCGCGGCGACTACGAGGCCGCGCTGGCCCACTCCCAGCGCGCGCTACGGCTGCGGCAGCAGGACCTGGGCCCCGATCACTTCCTGCTGGCCAACTACCACAACAACCTCGGGCAGATCCTGGCCGACCTGATGCGCCAGGAGGAGGCCCTGGTGCACCTGCGCCGCAGCCTGGAGCTCGAGCGCTCGCGCTACGGCGAGGAGCACCCGCGGGTGGCCCGGGCGATGTCGGCCCTGGGCGCCACGCTCTCGGAGGCGGGGCGGCTGGACGAGGCGATCGAGATCGGCGCCGAGGCGGTGGCGATCCTGCGGCGCAGCGTGGGCGAGCGGCACCCCGCGCTGGGCACCGCCCTCATCAACCTCGGCACCGCCCACGCGCGGGCCGGCCACGTGGCCGAGGCCGAGCGGGCCTTCCTCGACGCGCTCGCCAACGTGGAGGCGGTGGACGGCCCCGGCCACCGCCGGGTGGGCCTGGTGCTCAACAACCTCGGCGTGCACTACGAGATGACCGGGCAGCTCGCCGAGGCCGAGCGCTACCACCGACGCGCGGTGGAGGTGTTCACCGAGGCCCTCGGCCCGGCCCACCCCACCACCGCGGTGGTGATCTCCAACCTGGCCAGCGTGCTGATCAAGGAGGACGAGCTGCCCGCCGCCGAGACCCTGCTGCGCGAGACCTTGGTCACCCTCGAGGAGCGGCTGGGGCCCGAGCACCCCGACGTCGCGCTGCCGCTGGGGCTGCTGGCGCAGGTGCTGATGGACCGCGGGCGCCACCAGGAGGCCCTGCCGATGCTCGAGCGGGTGCTCGCCCTGCGCCAGCCGGGCGCGGCGCCGCCGGCCGAGATCGCCGACACCTGCCGCGCCCTCGGAGAAGCCCTGTGGATCACCGGTGCGGACCGCGAGCGAGCGGTCGAGCTGATGAAGCGAGCCCGGGCGCTGTACGTGGACATCGGCGAGGGGCAGCGCGACGACCTGGAGCTCACCGAGGCCTGGCTGCGCGAGCACGGCGAGGCGCCGTGATGGGGCCGTGATATCGTCGTGGTGGCGCGCGAGCGAGCCGAGCCGCGCCCACGCAGGTGATCCATCGTGGTCGGAGCGCCGAGCGCAGGGGCATGGGAGCCGCCCAACGAGGTCGACGAGTACCGCGTCGTCGAGCGCCTCGGGGCCGGGAAGATGGGGGTGGTCTACCTCGCGCACGATCGGCTGCTCGATCGCGCGGTGGCGATCAAGTTCCTGCGCACGGCCCTGACCGAGCGGGCCCGCCGGCGCTTCGTGGTGGAGGCCCGCGCGGCCGCCCGCATCCACCACCCCAACGTGATGGCGATCCACCGCGTGGGCGAGCTCGACGGCCACCCGTACATCGTCTCGGAGTACGTGCGCGGCCAGAGCCTGTCCGACATGAAGGCGCCGCTGCCCTGGGCCCGCGTGCTCGAGCTGGGCATCGGCCTCGCCCGCGGCCTGGCCACCGCCCACCGCCACGGCGTGCTGCACCGGGACATCAAGCTCTCCAACGCGATCCTCGACGAGGAGAGCGGGGAGGTGAAGCTGCTCGACTTCAGCCTCGCCAAGGTGGAGAGCGAGGAGCCCGGCGACGAGGACCCCGAGGCGCGGCACGGCCCGTCCCCGGAGCCGCCGGCCAGCTCCGATCCCGAGGAGACCCTCTCGCTCGCCTCGGAGCAGGCCGAGCCGCGCGATCGCAACGCGCTGCTGCGCGCCGCGGCGAGCCTGGACGGGAGCTGGCGGGACGGCGAGGCGGCGCTCACCCAGAGCGGCACGCTCATCGGCACGCCGCACTACATGGCGCCCGAGCTGTGGGAGGCCGAGCCGGCCTCGCGGCAGACCGACGTCTACGCGCTGGGGGTGGCGCTGTACGTGCTGTGCGTGGGCCACCCGCCCCACGCCGACCACTCCCCGCTGTCCCTGGGCGCGCAGCTCGAGGAGCTATCGGTGCCCTCGCTCCGCGAGGCCGCGCCCTCGGTCGAGCCCCGCCTCGCCGCGATCATCGAGCGGTGCCTCCGCAGCGATCCGCTCGAGCGCTTCCAGAGCGGCGACGCCCTGCGCGAGGCCCTCGAGGGCCTGCGCGCCGGTGACCGCCGGGCCAGGCTTCGCACCGACAACCCCTACCGCGGGCTGCGAGCCTTCGAGGCCGAGCACCGCGATCTGTTCTTCGGCCGCGGCGCCGAGCTGCGGGCCGTGCTCGAGCGCCTGCGCGCCGACTCCTTCGTGCTCGTGGCCGGCGACTCGGGCGTGGGCAAGTCGTCGCTGTGCCGCGCGGGCGTGGGGCCCAGCATCGTCGAGGGGGTGATCGAGCCCGAGCGCCGCTGGTCCTACGCCACGATGACCCCGGGCCGCCACCCGCTGCGCTCGCTGATCTCGATCCTCGTCTCCCACTTCGACATCGACCACCAGACCGCCCAGTCGACCATCGAGTCGCGCCCCGACACCCTGGGCTGGCTCATCCACAAGAAGCTCGGGCGCGGCAAGGGCAAGCTGCTGTTCATCGATCAGTTCGAGGAGCTGGTCACCATCAGCGAGCGCGAGGAGACCGAGGTGGTGGGCCGCTTCCTCGCCCAGCTCGCCGCCGGCGTGCCCGGGGTGCGCCTGCTCGCCACGGTGCGCGGCGACTTCCTCACCCGCGCCGCCGACATCCCGTTCATCGGGGACGAGCTGTCGCAGGCGATCTACCTGCTGCGCCCGCTGTCCCCCGCCGGGATGCGCGAGGCCATCGTGGGCCCGGCCGAGGTGCTCGACGTGGGCTACGAGTCGTCGGCGCTGGTCGATCGCCTGGTGGAGGCGGGCGCCCAGAGCAGCCTGCCCATCCTCCAGTTCGCGCTGGCCGAGCTGTGGGAGGCCCGCGACGCCAGCAGCGGGGTGATCACGGCCGACGACCTCGACGGCATCGGCGGGGTGGTGGGCGCGCTGGCCCGGCATGCCGAGGGGCTGATGGCCTCGCTGCTGCCGGCGCAGCGCGTCGCCGCCAAGGAGCTGCTGCTGCGCCTGGTCACCATCGACGACACCCGGGCCAGCCTCCCGCTCGAGGAGCTGGTGCACGACGAGGACGGGCGGCTGGCGCTCGAGGCCCTGGTGCGCGGGCGCCTGCTGGTGGTGCGAGAGGACGAGCACGGCTCCGTCTACGAGATCGCCCACGAGGCGTTGATCCGCAGCTGGGGCAACCTGCGGCGCTGGCTCGACGAGGCGGCCGAGGCCCGCGCGCTGCGGCACCGCCTCGAGGTGTCGGCCCGCGACTGGGATCGCCTGGGTCGGCCTCGCGACGGCCTGTGGACCTCGGCCCAGCTCGAGGAGGCCCGCGCCCTCGAGCGCAGCGGCCTGCGCCCGCGCGAGCGCGAGTTCCTCGACCAGAGCGAGCGTGCCGTGGCGCGCGGCCGCTGGCTGCGTCGCGCGGCGGTGGTGACGGTCCCGGCGGTGCTCGGGGCGACCTACGGGCTCATCCGCGTGCAGGCCTACGGCGAGCTCCAGGCGCGGGTGGACCAGCAGCTCGAGCAGGCCGACGCCAGCCTCGAGCACGCCGAGCAGCTCCGCGAGCGCTTCACCGCCGTCCGCGACGAGGCCTTCGCCGCCTTCGACGAGGGCGACGACGAGCCCGGGTGGCAGCGATGGGAGGCGGCCAAGGCCGAGGCCGAGGCGGCCGACCTCGCGCTGGTCACGGCTGCCCGCGAGCTCGAGCGCGCGCTCACCCTCGATCCCGAGCGCGTGGACGCCCGCGACCGCCTCGCCGACGCGCTGCTGCGACGAGCCGAGCTCGCCGAGCTGCGCCACGATCAGGCCAAGGTCACCGAGCTGCTCGACCGGCTGGCGCTGTACGACACCAGCGGCGAGCGAATGGCGGCCTGGAGCCGCCCCGCGACCCTGAGCGTGGAGACGAGCCCGCCCGGGGCCAAGGTGCGCCTGGTGGCGCTCGAGCTCGGCCCCCACGGGGCCCGCGTGCCCGGCGAGCCCCGCGAGCTGGGCACGAGCCCGGTGGCGCCGACCTCCCTGCCCGCGGGCTCGTATCGACTCGAGCTCGAGCTGCCCGGGCGCCCGCCCGTGCTCCAGCCCTTCGTCCTCGCCCGCGGCGAGACCTTCGCCACCACGATCGAGCTGCCTGCCGCCGAGGCGATCCCCGAGGGCTTCGTCTACGTCCCGGCCGGCCGCTTCCTGTACGGCTGCATCGACGAGGCGCTGTGCCAGGTGTTCCACAACTCGGTCCCCGCCCACACGGTGTCGACCGGCCCCTATCTCATCGCGCGCCACGAGGTCACCTACGCGGACTGGCTCGAATTCCTCGACGACCTGCCCCCGGCCGAGCGCGAGGCGATGACGCCCATCGCCGATCGTAGCTTCTTCGTCGTGTCCCTCACCCCGCGCGAGGACGGCGAGTGGGAGCTGGCGATGGTGCTCGAGGACGGCGAGACGCAGGCGCGGCAGGGCGAGCCCATCGTCTATGCCCAGCGGGATCGTCGGAGGGAGCAGCCGTGGCTGCGCATGCCCGTGCTCGCGCCCTCGTTCCCGCAGGGTCGCGCCTACCTCGAGTGGCTCGACCGCAGCGGACGCGTCCCCGGGGCCCGCTACTGCACCGACCAGGAGTGGGAGCGCGCGGGTCGAGGCGCCGACGGGCGGCTGTACCCCCACGGTGACCACCTCGAGCCCGACGACCTCAACATCGACCTCAGCTATGGCAAGAGCGCACGCACCTGGGGACCCGACGTGGTGGGGGCCCACCCGATCTCCAACAGCCCCTTCGGGCTCGCGGACATGTCCGGCAACGTCTCGGAGTGGACCGTCGATCCCCTCCACGACGATGCGCCCGTGATCCGGGGTGGTGCCTTCATGCTCGACCCCATCTCGGCCCAGTTGCTCGGGCGACAGCTCGTGCCCCCCAACTTCAACGATGGCTCCCTCGGGATGCGCGTTTGTGCGCCCCTGCCTCGCCCGACGAAAAAATAGCGCTCGTGAGAACGAGTAGACACCGTGGTGTCAAGTCAGGAATTGTATGAATAATCCTGGACTTTGAGGTTCCTCGTGCATTTGCCGTGATCGACCTTCCCAAAATGGGACACATCTGAGTATGATGCCTGCGTTCCGCGGTCGAGGGGGAGTTCGGCCGCGGAGCGAGGGTCCCTGTCGCGGGGATCCGTCACTCACCGACAACGGGGGAAATCATGCACGTGCGTCTTGCGCTCTGCGCAGTGGTCGTCGTGGCCGCGACCGGCTGCGACCAAGAGGATCCTTTCGACTCGCTGCCCGACGTGATCGAGGATGGTGGGGATGCGAATGACTCGCAGACCTTCCGCACGATCTACGACAACTCGGCGGTGCCCAACGGCTTCCGCTACAACGGCTTCCGCTACAACGGCTTCCGTTACAACGGCTTCCGCTACAACGGCTTCCGCTACAACTCGTCGCTGCTCGACGGGGTCGCGGTGACCGACATCGTCTACGACCCGAGCACGGGTGGGCTGGAGATGACCGAGTCGGGGGGCTCCGAGACCTTCGATGCGGGCGAGGTGATGCTCTTCCAGGGCGACGAGGAGGACGGCACCGTCTTCGAGATCCGGATCTCCGGCGTGGAGCAGATCACCGCCAGCTCGCAGGACTACCAGTTCATGCAGGTGGAGACCCGCGTGCGCGAGAGTGCCGATCCCGAGGTCTGGGGCGACTGGGAGGATGCCTGCCTCGATGGCGGCGGCATTCCGGTCAAGGCGATCCTGCTGCCGGGCGACTGGACCAACACGGACTACTCGTTCATCGACGGCTCGGACTCCGGCGGCGACATCACCACCTTCGCCTGCCGCGGCGCGGCGATGGCCAAGTGCGTCGAGTGGGGCTACCACCCACAGGGCACGTACAGCTCGACCGATCTCGGCGACCACCACCAGGCCTGCACCCGGATGGTCCGCGCCGACTACTGCGGAGACGGTGAGCACCACACCGAGAACGGCACGGTCATCGACGTCGAGGACGACCTGAGCATCAATGTCCACGAGTCGGAGACCAACGAGAACATCGAGGCGGCCTGGGGTCCCGATGGGGCCCTGTGCCTCAACAACCCGCGCAAGACCTGGTGGACGCGCACCGACGCCCTGACCAATTGCAGCAGCGTCCCGTCGTGCGACCACAACAACAACGGGAACCTCAAGGATGACGAGGCCTACTGGTACGGCCAGGGCGCCCTGTTCATCACCCGGAACACCCCGACGGCGCTGAACGTGGAGCCCCCGGCTCCGCCCGAGGGCTGATCGGCGGCTCCGCCGGCGTCCCGTTCGGGAGCGTCCCCGAGCGGGCCTCCTTCGTGATTTCACGCGATCGCAGCGCCGGCTAGCGTGGCCAGCGGATGCTAGCCTCCCACTCGGATGTCGGGAGAAGGGCAACGACAGCCCTCGCGGCCATCGCCGGGGCGCGGCACCTGGCTCGGGTTCTTCGGGGTCCTCGGGGCGCTCGAGCTCGGCGCCCTGCTCCATCCCTCGGGCGGCTGGCCGTGGGAGGCCGCGGGCCTGGCCCTGGCCCTGGCCGGCGGCCTGGTGGCGTGGCGCCGCGGCTCGGGGGCAGCCCCGGCCGAGCCCGCGGGCTCGAGCGACCCGCCCTCCGACACGGCCCGCGCCCTCGCCGATGCGGGGAGCGAGGCGGTGGTGCTCCACCGCGGCAGTGAGATCGTGGACGCCAACGAGGCCGCGATGCGCCTGTTCATGCTCTCGCGCGAGGAGCTGGTCGAGCTGCGGGTGACCGACCTGTTCGAGCTCGACTCGCGCAAGGAGGTGATCGCGTGGCTCCACGCCGACGGCAAGCCCCCCCTCGACACCACGGGCCGCAGCCGCGACGGCACCCCCCTGCGCCTGCGCCTGCATCGGCGACCCAGCTCCGACCCCGCGCTCGAGGGGCTGGGCCTGGAGTCGATCGCCGAGAGCGCGGCGGTGGAGGACGAGCTCCGGGCCGCCCGCATCGCGGCCGAGCAGGCGAACCGGGCCAAGAGTGCCTTCCTGGCCAACATGAGCCACGAGATCCGGACGCCGATGAACGCGGTGATCGGGATGTCGGAGCTGCTGCTCGACTCCGAGCTCGGCGCGGAGCAGCGCGACCTGGCCGAGACCATCCGCATCAGCAGCGAGGCCCTGCTGGTCATCATCAACGACATCCTCGACCTCTCCAAGATCGAGTCGGGCAAGCTCACCCTCAAGGACGAGCCCTTCGATCTCTTCGACTGCGTGGACGGGGTGATCCAGATGTTCGCGCTGCGGGCCCCTCCCGACGTGGAGATCCTCAGCTCGATCGACGCCTCGGTCCCGCGGGTGATCCAGGGCGACTCCGCCCGCCTGCGCCAGGTGCTGGTCAACCTCGTGGGCAACGCGGTCAAGTTCACCGAGTCGGGCGAGATCTGCATCCGGGTCGAGTCGCGGGTGGATCGCAAGCGCAACTTCGTGCACTTCGAGGTGCGCGACACGGGGATCGGCATCCCGCGCACGAAGACCGAGGAGCTGTTCGAGTCCTTCGTGCAGGCCGACTCCTCCATCACCCGCAAGTACGGCGGCACCGGCCTCGGCCTGACGATCAGCAAGCGCCTCATCGACATGATGGGCGGCTCGATCTGGGTGGAGAGCGTGGAGGGCGAGGGCTCCACCTTCTACTTCGTGATCTCGGCCCAGGCCGCGCCGGAGCCCGAGGCCGAGCCGCACCCCCTCCGCGGCAAGCGGGTCCTGGTGATCGAGCCGCGCCTCAACCCCCGCACCTACCTGGTGGAGCTGCTGCGGCGCTTCGAGATGGAGGTGGTCGCCGTCGACACGATCGAGCGGGCCCGCAGCCGGCTCGAGCACGGGCCGGCCGACGTGGTGCTGTTCTCGGAGCGGCCGGGCGTGACCCCGCCCTCGGAGCGAGCCCGGGCGCTGGCCGAGGTCCTCGGGGAGCGGCCCTACCTGCTCATCACTCACCCCGGCGACCCCCGCCTGAGCGACGAGGGCTCGCGGGACGGCGCGGCCGCGTGCCTGGCTCGCTCGATCCACGCCACCCAGCTTCGCTCGGCGCTGGTCGAGGTCCTGGGCGTGGAGCCCCCCTCCCGGGCTCAGCCACCGTCGCGCTTCATCGACCTCGCATCCGAGCTGCCGCTTCGCATCCTGCTCGCCGACGACAACCAGATCAACGTCAAGCTCACCACCGCGATGCTCGGGCGCCTGGGCTACCGCATCGACGCGGTGGGCAACGGCCGCGAGGTGCTGGCCGCCCTCGAGCACCGCACCTACGACGTGATCCTCATGGACGTGCAGATGCCCCTCATGGACGGGCTGGAGGCCACCTCCCGCATCCGCGCCCGCGCCGGGGCCATGGTCCAGCCCCGCATCGTGGCGCTCACCGCCGGGGCGATGGAGCGCGATCGTCAGGCGTGCATGGAGGTCGGCATGGACGACTTCATCAGCAAGCCGGTGCGGCTCGAGGCGCTCATCGAGATGCTCCGCCGCACGGGCGAGGCCTCGGCCTGAGCGCCCCGCGTCCGCCTACTCGAGCCGGGTCATGCCGGGCGCGCTGGGGCGGGGCTTGATCCGCGGGACCGGGGTGGTCCCGATGCTCGCCCCCACCGTGGCCAGGTCGACGTAGCCGTCGTCCTTCATGATCACGAAGGGGTGCTCGCCGAAGCTCAGGCCGCCGTGCCCGTCGTGCTCGATGACCTGGAGCTTGCCCATGCCGTAGCCCATGGGGCCGCGCCGGTAGTAGTGCGCCATCACCCGGTAGGGCCCGGCGCCGCGCTTGCCGTCGATGGCGAAGCACTCGGGGCCGTAGCCGGTGGTCACGTCGGCGTAGAGCTGCCCGCCCGAGGCCAGGCTGCGGCTGCTGTAGTAGGCGTGGCCGCCCCGGGCGTCGTACACGTGGAGGTCCACGTCGTTGGCGTCGGTCTCCCAGTTGAGCACGAAGCGCGTGGAGGTGCTGGTGGGCAGCGAGGCGAGGTGACGGCTCAGCGAGTCCTCCACCTTCTTGCGGACGGTGGGGTCCACCGCGATCCAGGCCGCGCCCACCAGGCCGAGGTCCTCGCGCAGCACCTGCTCCACCCCCGCGAAGCGACCGCCGGGGTAGCTGCGCTCGAGCGAGGCCTCGAGCGCGGCGAAGGCCTCGGCGTGGTGCCCCGCCTTGAGCAGCGCGTAGGCGTACAGGCGATGGCTGGAGGGATGGTCGGGGCGCTGCTCCACCGCGTGGGCGTAGGTGTCGATGGCCAGCGTCAGCGCCTCGTCGCCCAGCCGCTCGAGGCGCTCGCCCGCCATGCGTCGGATGTCGGCCCGCGAGGGGAACAGATCGATGAGCGAGCCATAGGCCCGCGCGGCCGCGGCCAGGTCGCCTCGGGCCTCGCTCGCCTCGCCGATCGCCACCAGGGCCAGCACGTCGCCCGGGCTCTCGCCGCGCCAGGCCGTGGCCTCGCGCTCGGCTCCCGCCACGTCGCCGCGGCCGAGCGCCTCCATCACGGTGGCGAAGCGACCCTGGTAGGGATCGACCGCCGGCGGCGTCTCACCGCGCCCCCCGGAGCCGCCCAGGCCTTCCAGGGCATCGTCGCTCGAGCCCAGGTCGACCCGCTCCCGGCGGCGGGCCGGGCGAGAGTCGCGACGACCGGTAGCGCTGGCGGTGCGCTCGGGCGCGGGCTCGGGGCGCGGCGGGGGCGGAGCCTCGAGCGAGGGCTCCTCCTCCTGCTCGACGGCCCCGAGCTCGTCGGCCACCCCGCCGCCACCGCGGCCGGTCCCGCTGAAGGCCAGCCCGCCCGGCGCGTCGCTGGGCGCGGCCACGTCTGGATCGGCCTCGCCTCCCTCGCCGTCTCCCCGCGCGAGGAAGCCATCGACCTCCTCCGCCGCGCTGCCCTTGTCCTTCGCGTCGTCCTCGGCCATCACCGTCTTCTCGGCCTTGAATTCCGGCGTGGCGACGGGCATCTCGACCACCTCGGGCACGGGCGCCACCGGCTCCACCCGCCGCATCAGCTCCACCCCGGCGGGGCCCACGGTGAGGATGTCGGCCAGGGCTCGACGATCGATGCCGAAGCGCGCGTAGTCGGCCTCGGTCTCGAGCACCAGCAGCGCGGTGAGATCGCTGAGCACCCGGTGTCGGGTCGACAGCGAGACGATCTCGTCGGCCAGGCGCTTGCGGCCCTGGGCATCGTCGGCGGGCAGCTCGGCGCGCTCGGTCTGCAGCGCGGCGATGCGGGCCTGCGCATGCGCCCGGGCCAGCAGCGGCTCGGGCACCATGGCCAGGGTGGGCTGGGGCTCGCGCACGCCCACGCCGCCCAGCTTCACCTGCAGCGGAGTCTCGGGCGGGAGCTGGGCGTACACCAGGCGCTCGTCACCCGGCTGCACCCCGTCGAGGGTGCGCGGCCACACCCACTCGGCCCCGGGCACCTCCACCGCGATGCCCGAGCGCGTGGCCTGGCCCAGGCGCTCCGCGAGCACGCGGGCCTCGAGCCGAGCGTCGAGCACCACGCCGTCGCTGCCCAGCCCGGCGCGGGTCAGGGCGGTGAGCGTCTCCTCGTCCTGGATCCCGCCGTCGACGATCGCATCCACGCGTCGCAGCCCGCGGCCGCCCAGCGAGCGCAGCAGCTCCTGCAGCTCGGAGGGCTCGGCCCGGCCCGCCGTGACCACGCCGTCGCCCACCAGCAGCAGGCGCGGCCCCGCCCCGCCCATCGCCGTCAGGGCGTCGAGGGCCTGGCCCAGGTCGGAGGCCCCCAGCGCTCCTCGCTCGCGCAGGCGATCGAGCGGCGCGGTGCCCAGCCCGTCGGCACGACCGTCGTAGAGCAGCTCGGTGCCCTGGTCGTAGGCGAGCAGCTTGATCCGCGCCGCGCCGGGCAGCGCGGCCATCAGGGTGCCGAGGCGATCGATCTGCCCGCGGAAGTCCAGCGCCCGCGAGGCGCTGGTGTCCACCAGGATGGTGAGCGCATCGACGGGATCGGCCGGGCTGGCGAGCACGGGCACCACGCGGACCACGGCGAGGTCGCCGTGGCGCAGGCCCTGGGCGGGCGAGCTGCCCACCCGCGCCTCGAGATCCTTGGTGGGCGCCAGCTTCTCGCGGCGCAGGGTGAGGTGATAGACGGAGGTCCCCTGCCCCGGCAGCGACGATGGCACCGCGACCGCGCCCTGCACGATCGCCACGTCCACGTCGAGCAGGTCGAGCTCCGGCAGGCCGCACAGCGGCAGGCGATAGGGCTCGGCGGAGTGGGCCAGCTCCTGCGAGTACGACAGCACCAGCTCCTTGCGGGCACGCGGAGGAATCGGGAACACCCGCGCCCGGAACACGTTGCCCGCGTCGTTCTCGAGCAGCGCGGGATCCTGGCGGCGGTGCAGGAAGTCCTCGTAGGCCACCCGCGCGGCCTGGCGCTCGACCACCTCGCCCTCCTGCCAGCGCCCGTCGATCTGCATGGCGAAGCGGCTGATCGCGGCGCCCGGCGGCAGCGTGATCGAGAAGCGTCCCTCGAGCTGGCGATCCTCCGGGTTGTCGAACGACAGGCGCAGCTCGGTGAAGGCCAGCGGGCCCTCCACCACCGAGCGGGCCGTGAGCGAGGCCAGCCGCAGACCGGTGCCGTCCGAGGCGGTCAGGGACATCGGCGCCGCGTCCTCGCAGGCGTTGGCCCGCACCCACTCGAGGCTCGATCCCTGCGGCGCATCCACCGGGACCACCGGACCGCCATCGATCGGAACCGGGGTCGGCGTGGGCTCGGGGGTCGGCGGCGTCTGCTCCGACTCGGGCGGGGGCGCATCCGAGGAGGTGCAGGCGGTCAGCAACAGGGCGGAGGAGAGGACGGCACGGAGGGCGCGGCGGGTCACGGCGCGTCTCAACGTACCAGTCCCTCGATGGTTGTGCGTGTGGATTCCAACGCCCCCGGGGGCTCGGGACTCCGCTACAGTGGCCCTTGCCGTGTCGGCAAAGCTCGCAAATCCCACGACCATCCCTCTGTTCTCTGCGGCTGTGGTGCTGGCGCTCACGGTGGGGCCGAGCGGCGTCGCCGGGGCGGGAACGCCCACGGTGGTCCAGAACCCATCATTCCGGCCGGCGCCCGACTCGGTGGTGATCGACTTCCGGGCCGACGCCCCGCTGCAGCACCGCCCGCGGATCGATCGTGACGCCATCAACCCGGTGCGCTTCTCCGATCTCGGCGCCCACCAGCGCGACGAGGCGCCCGGTGATCCGAGCCCCGCTCGCGCCTCGCTGCCCGCGGGCCTGGCTCAGGTCGGCGGCATGGTGGTGCCCGAGGCCATGCTCGACGGCGCGGTGATGGTCCCCGACGCGAGCCTCGACCTCGCCGCGCGACCCGATCGCCAGGCCGGGCCCGAGGAGATCTGTGCCTACCCCGACGAGGTGCCCCCCGGCGTCTACGACTACGACTACCGGCCCGGCCAGGAGATCCCCCGCTTCCACACCGTGTACCTCAACTTCCTCGGCGCCCCCGATGGCCTGATGTCGGGGGGCGAGAACTCGGCCGAGAACCAGAGCGGCATCGCTCGCACCGGCCATCCCTATCCCGTCTACGGCGGCGGCGAGGAGCGGGCGGTCGCGGTGGCGCAGGCGGTGGCCAACGACTTCGAGGACTGGGCGGTGCGCGTGGTCTACCTCGAGCGGCCGCCCAAGGTGCTGCCCTACACGATGGTGATGGTGGGCGGGCACTACTCCGACACCACCGCGGGGCCCTCGGGCGGCGTGGCGCCGCTCGACTGCGAGGACTTCGGCCAGCGCAACGTCTGCTACGCGTTCCAGAACCAGGCGCCCACCTCCACCCAGGCCAACGTGGTCAGCCAGGAGATCGGCCACACCCTGGGCCTGGGCCACACCGAGGCCAGCGACAGCGTGATGGCCTTCGGCTACGTGACCACCCAGCCCGGCGACCTGGGCTTCAACGACAGCTGCGCGCCCACCTACCAGGTGCCGGGGCAGAGCGCCGCCTGCATCGGCGTCAACAAGTGCCACTGCGGCGTGGGCGAGCAGCAGCACGACAAGCGCACCCTGAGCACCTCGTTCGCGGCCGCGGGTCCCGACCTCGTCGAGCCCACCATCATGCTCGGCTCGCCGCCCGACGGCGCGCACTTCGAGGAGGGCGAGGAGATCCGGGTGGAGCTCGAGCCCTGGGACGACGTGGGCGGCTACGGCTGGAAGCTCATCGTCGAGGACGCGGAGGGCGAGGTGCTGGTCGACCAGGTCGACTACGACCGCGCGCTGGTCTTCGACCTGGTGGGGCTGCCCCCCGGCGTCTACACCCTCACCGGGCTCATCCAGGATCACGCCGATCACGTCGTGACCCACTCGATCACCGTGACCGTGGGGGATGGTGCCGCGGCCGACGAGACCGGCGGTGACGAGGCCGGTCAGGACGAGTCGGGCAGCGGAGGCTCGGGCGCCGACACCGGGAGCGACGGCACCGCGGGCGACGACGCCGGGCTCGGTGGCGACATGCTCGACGACGGCTGCGGCTGCACCAGCGGCCGTCCCCCGCGACCCCTCGCCATGCTGTGGTGGCTGGGCCTGCTGGGCCTGCGTCGCCGTCGGCGCTGAGGTCGCCGCTTGTGCTCGGGGACGGCACGCCGCATGCTTCGCCGACCATGCGGCGCCCTCTCGTTGCCTCGCTGTTGCTCGCGGCCCTCGGCTGCGGTGGCTCCTCTGCTGCACCCGCCTCGGGCGAGGCCAAGGCCGACGAGGCCAAGGCTGGCGCCGACGCCGGGGTCGAGGCGGTGACGCCGCCCGTCCCGGCCGTGCCCGCGCCCCCGGTCGTCGCGGCCACCACCGCCCCGCCCGTCACCGGTGACCCGTGCAGCGCCGCCTCGTTCGCGCTGCCCAAGGGCACCGTGGTCGCCACCGTCGACGGCGAGCCCGTGCGCGTGGAGGAGCTCGGCGAGGATGCCATCGACGCCGAGCGCGAGGCCCTGCACACCTACTGCCGCGAGGTCCACGGCATCCGCGAGGCCGCGGCCAAGCGCGCGGTCGAGGAGCGCCTGCTCGCCAACGCGGCGCGGATCGAGGGCGTCAACACCGACGCCTACGTGCGTGGCCAGCTCGACGCCCGGATCGAGCGCCCCGGCGAGGCCGAGGTCGAGGCCTTCTACGTCGCCAACAAGACCGAGCAGGCGCCCCCCTTCGAGACCGTCAAGGGCCAGGTCGAGGAGGCGATGATCAAGGAGCGCTCGCGCAAGGCCTTCGAGGATCTCATCGGGGGCCTGCGCAAGTCGTCCACCGTGGTGATGAGCCTGCCCGAGGTCCGCCCGCCGCCGGTCGACCTCGCGGCGGCCGAGCACACCGCCACCTTCGGCCCCAAGGACGCCAAGGTGCACATCGTGGAGTTCTCCGACTTCGAGTGCCCCTACTGCGCCCGCGCGGCCGCGGGGGTGAACGCGGTCAAGGAGCGCTTCGGCGATCAGGTGGAGTTCTCCTTCCGCCACTTCCCGCTCAGCTTCCACCCCGCGGCCCAGCCCGCGGCCGAGATGGCGCAGTGCGCCCAGGAGCAGGACAAGTTCTGGGCGATGCACGACACGATCTTCGGCAGCGAGAGCAAGCTCAGCCCCGACGGCCTGCGCTCCCTCGCCGAGGAGGCCGGCCTCGACATGGGCGAGCTCGACACCTGCCTCGCCTCGGGCCGCGCGCGCGACCAGGTGCAGGCCGACATGGCCAAGGGCCGCGAGGCGGGCGTCCGCGGCACGCCCAGCTTCTACATCAACGGTCGGGCCTACGAGGGCGGCACCAGCCCCGCCGAGCTCACGGCCGCGATCGAGGCCGAGCTCGCCGGCTCGTAGCGGGGCCCATCCCGCCCGGTCGCCGTCTCTCAGCGGCCCGCCGGGCAGGCATCCTCGACCAGCGCCACGGCCTCCGCGAACACCTCCTCGTACGAGGAGGCGCAGATCGGGCCCATGAAGCCGTGGCGAAACGATCGCACGAAGGCCTCGAGCCCGAGCGACACCTGGGTATCGCCCAGCCCACAGCTCCCGTCGCTGGGGTTGCCCAGGGCCACCACCACCACGTCGTCCAGGCCGCCGTCCTTGCGGGAGAGCAGCTCGCTGGCCGCGAACACGGGGTCGACCTCGGCGTCCTCGTCGGTGACGATCACCAGCACCAGCAGCGCATCGTCGCGCAGGAAGCCCTCGTTGCAGCCGCCCGCCTCGGTGAGCGGGGGCGAGAGCGCGGCCACCGACGCCCCGAGCACCGCCTCCACGGCCGAGCCCGCCGTGCCCACCCGCGCCGCGCAGCGGAAGCTCTCGTCGAGGTCGTCGGCCTCGGTCATGTAGTTGTGGCCCTCGGCATAGGGGCCGCAGCGGTGGCTGCTGGAGTGCGGCCCGCCGGTGCGCACCACCAGGCCGCCCAGGTCCTGGCACCCAGGGCCGTTGTGCACATAGGCATCGGTGGTCACCACGCCCACGTGGATCGTCTCGAGCCGCTCCACCGCGTCGACGATGCCGCCCACGAAGATGTCGTAGTTGGCGGCCAGCTTCTCCTGGTTGTCCGCCATGCTCTCCGAGTCGTCGATCACGAACAGGAAGTCGGCCTGCTGACAGGTCTGCGAGGAGTCGTCTCCATCGCCCCTCCCGCCCAGGCCGTCCGCCCCGTCGTCGCGCCAGCCCACCGGAGAGCGGCCACAGGCGGCCACGCTCAGCAGGGTCAGCGCGGCGAGGGCTCGGCGCACCGTCCGCCAACGGCCCCGGCCCCTCGCGCTTACACCGACCGCGGGCTCCACCCCGGACGCATCCCCCGGTCGCGCGCGCGAGACCAGGCCGCGCGCCGCCATGCCGGCCTCAGCCGCTGCTGCTGCTGCCGCTCGTGCCGCTGCCGTCGCTGCCCGAGCTGCCGTCGCTGCCCGAGTCGGTCTCGCCCGTCGACGTCCCCGGAGGCGGCGGCGGATCGCAGCCATCCTCGGCGCAGGGATCGTCCCAGGTGGTGGAGCCGTCGCCGGTGCCGGTTCCGGTGCCCGAGGAGGTCGAGGTGGCCGAGTCGGTGTCGCTGCCGGTATCGCTGGTGGTGGGCGGCGGCAGGGGATCGCAGCCGTCGGGGGCACAGGGATCGGAGCTGCTCGTGCTCCCGTCGTCGCCGCACCCGGCCAGCGCCACGAAGGACGCGGTCCTCAACATCTTGCGCAGGTGGGCCCGCGCCCGCGCCCGCGGTGAGCCTCGCTCGTCGTCGTCGCCCATGCCTAGCCTCCGCTGCTGGTGCTCCCGCCGGAGTCGGTGTCCGTCGTCCCGCCCCCGGTGGTGCCGCCGTCGGACGTGCCGCTGTCGGCGGTGCCGCTGCCGTCCTCGGTCTCGGTGCCGGAATCGGTCATCGCCGGCCCGGTCGAGGTCATCGGGGGCGGTCCCGGATCGCAGCCGTCCTCGGCGCAGGGATCGTCCCAGGTCGTCGACCCGCTGCTCGCGGTGGTCGTCGCGCTCGTGCCGTCGCTGCTGGTCGAGCCATCGTCTCCGCAGCCGGTCACCGCCACCCCCAGCGAGGCCGCCCGCAGCATCTGCTGCAGGTGCGACCGGGCTCGGGCTCGCGGCGATCCGCCTCGGCGCTCGTCGTGATCGTCTCCCATGGTGATGCCTCCTCCTCAGCCCACGAACGAGACCTCGGGCACCGCGTGCTGCAGCGGGGTCATGTCCCAGCCCGCGGTGCGAGTGTCGGCCTTCACCGCGCCCACCATCCGGCCGTGTAGATCGAGCCAGCGCTTGCGCACGTCCTGCTCGACCACCCGCAGCCGCGGCGACAGCTCACGCACGAGGTCGGCGTCGGTGCCCGGCGAGCGCTGGCGGACGTGCGCGATGATCTCCCGCAGCCCCGCCACCGTATCGAGCCCCACCCGACGGTGCAGGCCGATCATCTCCTCGCGCCACGCCGGGCGCCACGCGCTGGGATGGAAGTGCCAGCAGGTCTCGAGCTGCAGCCGCCAGCCGCCCATCTCGTTGTGGAGCGCCCCGCCCCCGAAGTTGCGCGGCCAGAAGGCGTCGATCGACATGCGGAAGATCCGCTCCACCTGGGCGTCGCGCAGCGAGTAGTCGTAGAAGAAGTAGTCCCCCTTCACCCGCTTCTCCGCGATCAGCCGCTCGAGCAGGGGCGTCCCCGCGTAGAGCTCGGTGCGGCAGAAGTTGAAGGGGAAGTCCGCCGCGTGCTCCATGAAGTCCACGTTGGTCTCGATCGAGGCCACCGTGGTGTCGGGATCGTAGATGAGCAGGTTGAAGCAGCCGAACATCCCCAGCTCGCGCAGGGTGTCGATGGCCGCGTGGTTCTGCCGCGAGTCGAGGCGGCGCGAGAGCGTCACCAGGCCCTGGTCGGAGTCGGTCTCGATCCCCACGTAGGTCCGCAGCGCGTGCAGCCGCCGCTGGAGGGTGGCGAACACCTCGGGGTCCACGTCGTTGGGCCGCGCCTTGACCACCACCGCGAAGTCACCGATCTCGCGCTCCTCCAGCGCGTCGGCCAGGGCGTTGATCCGCTCGAGGTTGCGCTTGTGGCTGGGGACGAAGAAGTTGTCGTCGTGGAAGATGAAGATCTCCACCCCGCGCTCGCGCTTGAGCGCGACCATCTCGTCGGCGACCTGCTCGGCGGGGCGCAGGCGGTAGCGCTTGCCCGGCAGCACCTGCTCGTGCCACGCCGCGATGCAGCAGAACGAGCAGCGGGCATAGCAGCCGCGGCTGCCCACCAGCGGGGCCAGGGCGTGCCCGAAGCAGCGCCGCGGCAGACCCGGGCGCGCCGGCGGGGGCAGGCTCTCCAGGTCGGGGGGGCGACGCATGGGGGTGAGCCGCGGCTCGCCTGCCTCGCGAACGGCCAGGCCCGGGATCGCGGTGAGCGAGCCCCCGTCCCGCAGCGCCTCGACCAGCTCCACCAGGGTCTGCTCCGACTCGTGCCGGCACACGGTATCGAGCTCGGGGAAGTCCCGCAGCAGCTCCTGGGCGCTGAAGGTGGCGAAGTGCCCTCCGGTGGTGATGTGCCCCGCGTAGCCGCGCTCGCGCAGCCCCATCGCCAGCGACATCATCTCGATCGCCCGCCACTGGAACGCGAGCTGGATCCCCACCAGCATCGGCGGATCGTCGCGGCCCACGATGTCCTCGATCACCCGCGCCAGGTCGGCCCGGCGATCGAAGGGGATGATCTCGGCCCGCAGCCCCGCCCGCTCGAGCGAGGAGGACAGGTAGCGCAGCGCGAGGTTCTCCTCGAGCTCCGGCCCAACCAATGCAATCCACGACATCGCCTCGGCTCCCACTCCCGCCGTACCAAGGGCGGACCCTCGGCAGCTTCCCCCATCGCGGCGCCCGCGGCGGCCGTGCTTCGTGCGTCGAATTCCGGGATCTCACGCAAGACTTGCGCTAGCCCCTCGACGACGACGGCGCAGCGAGCCGATCGGAGACCGCATCAGGGAGCGCACAGGATGCCCAGCAGCGACTCCACCTGCGCGACCTCGTCCACGATGTCGGCCCCCGGCTGGCAGATGTCCACCGCGCGATAGTGATCGCCGAAGCCGGCCCCCGTGAAGAACTGCAGGAAGGTCAGCAGGCGCTCGCCGTACTCGGCCCCGTCGCCGTCCGAGAGCCCGGGCGCCGGGCTCCAGGGATCACAGCTGCCGGGGTCGACGGAGGCGAGCACCACCATCCCCAGCTCCGCGGGATCCTTGAGCGCGATCAGGGCCTCCCACCAGTCCTCCGGATCGCCGGCCGAGCCCACGCGCTCGGGTGACTCCAGCGGGTCCGCGCTGTCGTCGTCGTCGTCCTCGTCGGTGATGAGCACCACGATGAGCGGGACGCCCTCGCGCATGAAGCCCTCGTTGCAGCCGCCCGCCCCCTGCTGCGTGGGACCCAGGGCCTCGAGCACCGTCTCGATCTGCTTCTCGTCGGTGTCGTAGTGGGAGCCCACCGCGAGCAGGCAGCCCAGCAGGTTGAGGGAATCGGTCTCGGAGATCCACGGCGGGTGCTCGGGCTCGTCGGACCACGGATCGCAGATCGCCCCGGCCCGCGACAGCGCGCCGCGCTGCTGACACGCCGCCGGCTGGAAGTCGGGGGCCACCTCGGTGGTGGTCACGCCCACGTGGTAGGTGCAGGGCCCGTCGATCAGCCCCCCGATGAGCTCGTCGACGTTGGCGAAGGCGGGGATCAGCGTGGCGTTCTCGTCGTCCATGCTGCCCGAGTTGTCCACCACGAACAGCACGTCGACCGCATCGCACTCGCCGATCGCCCGCCCGCAGGCGGGGCCGGTGGTGCTGCCCCCGTCGCTGCCGCTGGAGGCCGCGGTGGTGTCCCCGGGCGCGGTGGTCTGCCCGTCCGAGCCGGTGGTGCTGCTCCCCCCGTCCGAGTCGGTGTCGATGGGGCCGGTCGAGGTGGTCGGCAGCGGAGGCATGCCGTCCACGCAGGTCTGCTCGGGGCCGCAGTGCTGGCCCGGGTTGCAGTGGTCGTGGTGCTCGCAGGGCAGGCCCAGGGTGTCGGGCACCGAGCAGCCCGCGAGCGCCAGCGCCCCCGCGGCGAGCATTCGCGCGCGCAGCATTGGCCGATGGTAGCAGCAACGCCGCGGCCGGGAGCCCGGCAATCCACCTCGCGCGTCGACGAGCGCCATTGGCGGTCGCTCGGCCCCGCCCGGCCCAGGCGACGCGGCGCAGCCGCTCAGAGCCAGCCCTTGCGCTTGAAGAACACGACCATCGAGACGGCGATCGCCGCCATGCTCAGCAGCAGCACCGGATAGGCCCAGTGGACGTGGAGCTCCGGCAGGTAGTCGAAGTTCATGCCGTAGAGCCCGGCGAGGAAGGTCAGGGGTATGAAGATGCTGGCCATGATGGTCAGCACCTTCATGACCTCGTTGGTCCGGTAGCCCACGGTGGAGAGGTACAGGTCCACCGTTCCCGAGACCACGTCGCGCAGGGCCTCCACCGTGTCCACGACCTGGACCGTGTGGTCGTACACGTCCCGCTGGAAGATCCTGGTCTCGCTGGAGAGGTGCTCGTCCTCGGCGCGCAGGAGCCGGGAGAACACCTCCCGCAGGGGCCACACCGCGCGGCGCACCGAGATGAGCTCCCTCTTGAGCGAGTGGAGCCGGCCGATGGTGGAGTGCTTGGGGTCGTCGAGGACCTCGCCCTCGATCTCCTCGGTGACGTCGCCCACCTTCTCCAGCACCGTGAAGTAGTGGTCGACCACGGCGTCCATGAGCGCATAGGCCAGGTAGTCGGCGCCCCGCGAGCGGATGCGCCCCCGGCCGGCCCGCAGGCGCCCGCGCACCTCCTCGAACACGTCGCCGAAGCGCTCCTGGAAGGTGAAGACGTAGCGCTCGCCCAGCACGAGGCTGAGCTGCTCCTCCACCACGTGGCGGCCCTCGGGATCCCAGCTGAGCATGGGCAGCACCAGGTACAGGTACCCGTCGTAGGCCTCCATCTTGGAGCGCTGCCCCACCGAGACGATGTCCTCGAGCATCAGGGGGTGCCACCCGAAGTGCTCGCCCAGCTCCCGGATCAGCTCCACGTCGTGCAGGCCGTCCACGTTGATCCAGCTCACCGTGGGCGAGTCCTTGAGGGGGAAGCACTCCTCGATGTCCCCGAGCTCCGACTCGGTGAGCCGCTCGACGTCGTAGTCCAGGGTGCGGACGCGCGTGCGCTCCACCTTCTGGAGGCCGGTGTGGACCAACGTGCCGGGGGCCGCGCCCGGCCGCTTCACCGAGCGCCGCACCAGGCGTCCCATCCCGTGCCCCGGGCGATGGAGTCGATGCCCCTTGGGTGGATTGCTCATGGGCTCAGGGGACGCTGGTGAGCGAGCCGGCCGTGGCCGCGGAGTAGCCGTCGCTGCTGCCGGCCGGGACCGCGTCGCAGTAGGTGAAGGTCGCGCCGAAGTCCCCGCTGAAGCGGTAGGCGTGGTCGTAGGTGCCGGGCGCGGGCACCACGAGATCGCCGTAGTACTCGTCGTCGTTGGAGGGGCCCACCCAGCCCGGGTTGGGCACGGCGGAGATCCACACCCACGAGGGATCGACGGCGGGGTCGCTGCCGTCGGGGCCGTAGCCCACCCACGCCAGCACGGTGCTCGCCGGGTCGTTGCCCCCGGTGTCCTGGTCGGTGAGCCCCGCCACGTACAGGCGGCCATAGACCGTGACCACCGCGCCCTCGGTGTCGGTGATCGAGGTGGGGAACTGCAGGCCGCAGTAGTCGATCGAGTAGCTCGGATCGCAGGGGGTGTTGGCCGCCCCCGGCGTGCCCAGGTCGCCGTCGTAGTCGTCGGTGCCCTCGCACCAGCTGGCGCCGAGATCGTTCTCGGTCGCGTCGAGGTGCAGCGGATCGAGGCTCATCGACGCCCCCACCGGATCGGGGAAGGCCCCGCCGTCGTCGTAGGCCACGTCGTCCACGGTGACCCCGTCGCACACGAGCGCGATCTCGCCGACGTCGTTGGGCAGGGCGACCGCCCCCACCGGCCACGAGTAGTCGGCGGTGAAGCCCGGCCCGCCCCCGCTGGTGGCCGCGAGCGCGAGGTAGGCGCCCGGCCCCAGCAGCAGGTCGGAGTCGATGGTGAAGCCCTCGCCGGTGCTCACCACCTCGAGCGAGCAGCCGCCGAGCTGGAAGGTGGTGGCGGTGGGGTTGTGGAGCTCCACCCACTCGCCGTCGGGCTCCGGGACCGCGAGGGGCTCCTTGGCGATCTCGGAGATCACCACCTCGCCGGTCAGCGGCCGCGGGAAGCTGGTGCAGCCGTTCGAGTCGAACAGGCAGGCCCCGTCGCAGACCAGGGCGCCGCCGGTGAAGCCCATCATCAGATCCTCGCAGGTGGTGCCCGCGAGGTCGGTGCCATCGCAGTCCTCGCCGGGGCTCACGCTGCCGTCGCCGCAGGCGTAGCAGCCGCTGGTGTCGAGGCTCCCGCACGAGGCGTCGCAGGCCAGCGTGCCCCCGTCGTAGCCCTCGCTCGTGCAGCTCGCTCCGCCCAGCGCGGCCCCGTCGCACAGCTCGCCGCTCTCGAGCAGACCGTTGCCGCACTCGGTGCAGCCCGACTCGTCGTAGGTGCACGAGGCGTCGCAGGCCAGCGTGCCCCCGTCGTAGCCCAGGCCCGCGCAGCTCTCCCCGCCCAGGGCCAGGCCGTCGCACAGCTCGGTGCCCTCGACGAGCCCGTCCCCGCAGGTGGTGCAGCCCGACTCGTCGTAGTTGCAGGCCAGGTTGCAGGCCAGCGTGCCCCCGTCGTAGCCCTGGGTGAAGCAGGTGGCGCCGCCCAGGTCCGCCCCGTCGCACAGCTCGCCCGGGTTCACCGTCCCGTCGCCGCACTGGTAGCAGCCCGTGGTGTCGTAGCCGCAGGCCGCCGTGCAGCCCAGGGTGCCGCCGTCGTAGCCCTGGTTGAGGCAGGTGCCGCCGCCCAGGTCCGCCCCGTCGCAGCTCTCGCCCGGGTTGGCCGTTCCATCGCCGCACTCGTAGCAGCCGCTGGTGTCCAGGCTGCAGTCGGAGGCGCAGCCCAGGGTGCCGCCCTCGAAGCCCTCGCTCACGCAGCTCAGCCCGGGGGGCGCCACCGTGTCGCACACCTCGGCCCCGCCGACGGTCCCGTCGCCGCAGCAGGCCGAGGTGTCCAGCACGCAGCCCGCGGTGCAGCCGAGCGTGCCCGCGCCGTAGCCCAGGCCGGCACAGCTCGCCCCGCCCAGGTCCATGCCGTCGCACTGGTCCATGCCGTTGGCGATCCCGTCGCCGCAGCTATCGGACTCGCACATCAGCAGGTCGAAGGTGCACGCGGGCGTGCAGCCCAGGGTGCCGCCGAACAGGCCCTGGCTGATGCAGGTCTGCCCGTCCAGGTCCGCGCCGTCGCACTGCTCGCCCGGATCGATGCTGCCGTCGCCGCACTCGTAGCAGCCGCTGGTGTCGAAGCCGCAGCCGCCGTCGCAGCCCAGGGTGCCGCCGTCGAAGCCCTGGCTCACGCAGCTCTCCCCGTCGAGGTTGGCCCCGTCGCACTGCTCGCCCGGATCGATGCTGCCGTCGCCGCACTGGTAGCAGCCCGCGGTGTCGAAGCTGCACGAGGCATCGCAGCCCAGGCCGCCGCCGTCGAAGCCCAGGCCCGCGCAGCTCTGCCCGCCCAGGCTCGCCCCGTCGCACTGCTCGCCCGGATCGATGCTGCCGTCGCCGCACGCGTAGCAGCCGCTCTCGTCGAAGCTGCACGCGCCGTCGCAGGCCAGCGTGCCGCCGTCGAAGCCCTGGCTCACGCAGTCCGCCCCGCCCAGGCTCATCCCGTCGCAGGCCTCCCCCGGATCCACGTTGCCGTCGCCGCACTCGTAGCAGCCCGAGAGGTCGAGGGCACACGAGCCGTCGCAGCCCAGCATGCCGCCGTCGAAGCCCTGGCTCACGCAGTCCGCCCCGCCCAGGCTCGCCCCGTCGCAGACCTCTCCCGGCTCGAGCAAGCCGTTGCCGCACAGGTAGCAGCCGCTGGTGTCGAAGCTGCACGCGTCGTCGCAGGCCAGGATGCCCGCGTCGAAGCCCTGGCTCGCGCAGTCCTCCCCGTCGAGCTCGAGCTGGTCGCAGGTCTCGCCGGGATCGAGCACGCCGTTGCCACACTCGTAGCAGCCGCTGGTGTCCAGGCCGCAGCGCGAGTCGCAGGCCAGCGTGCCGCCGTCGAAGCCCTCCGACTCGCAGGTGGCTCCGCCCAGCTCGTCGCCGTCGCAGCTCTCGCCCTCGTCGATGACCCCGTCGCCGCAGCTCTCCGGGATCCCGGTCGTGCCGCTGGACTCGCCCGACTCGCTCGACCCGCCCGACTCGGTGCCGGTCGCGACGCCCCCGCTGCTCGTGCCGTCGACGGTCTCCTCCCCGCCGCTGGTGCTCCCGCTCTCGTCCAGCGGCACGGTCGTCATCGGCAGCGTGGTGGCACCGCTGCTGCCCGTGTCGTCCTCGGGCACCGGCACGTCGGGATCGGGATTGCACGCCACCAGCAGCGAGGCGGGCAGCAGCAGGCGATGGAGACCAAGTCGGGTCGAGCTCACGGTCCGCGAGGGTACGCCAGTCCCCCCGTAGGCAGGGTCACGACAATGGAGCACTCCGGGCGGTATCCTGGGAGCGCCGGGCGACGCCAGGCCGTCGCCGCTCGATCCGCTCATGGCGCCCTCGTCCTCATCGCCCGCGGCCGACGTGCTGGTGTTCGCCTCGCTCCCGCTGGCCGTGATCGCCTACGGGGGCACCCTCGGGATCCCCCACGCCGAGCTCATCGAGGTGTCCGGCATCCCCCCCGACGAGCTGCGCGACCCCGATGCGCTGGTCGACTACGAGTCGCTCATCCGGCTGTGGGAGCTGCTGCTGCTGCGCTTCCCCGATCGCAGCCTCGGCCTGGACTACGCCGGCTTCCTGTCGCCGCGCACCCTGGGCGTGCTGGGCTATGCGTGCACCCACTGCCACCGGCTGGGCGAGGCGCTGGCCCTCTACGCCCGCTACTGTCGCCTCGCCGATCCGCGGCTGACGGTGACCATCGAGCACGGCGAGGACCAGGCGCGGGTGGCCTTCGCCCACGAGCCCCGCGTGGAGACCATGGCCGAGCCGATGGAGATGATGATCGCGGCCGCGGCCTTCACCGCGCGCCGCCTCAACCCCGGCTCGCCCCCGCCCACCGAGGTGTGCTTCCGCCACGCGCGACGGCACCCCCAGGCGCGCTACCAGGAGGTGTTCGGCGCCCCGGTGCGCTTCGAGGCCGGCTGGACCGGGGTGTGCTTCCCGGCCGAGGCGCTGCGGCTGCCGATCCTCGGGGCCGACCCGCGCATCGGCAAGTACCTGCAGCAGCAAGTGGCGGCGATGGAGGAGGCGCTGTCGCCCGTGCCCGCCAGCGCGCCGCTCGACGCCCGGGTGCGCGAGACCATCGACGCGGGGCTGCTCGCGGGCGAGGCCGATCAGACCAACGTGGCGCGAGCCCTGGGCCTGAGCGCGCGGAGCCTGCAGCGAGGGCTGCAGGCCCTGGGCACTTCCTTCAGCGAGCAGCTCGACGCCGTGCGGCGGGCCCGCGCGCTCGAGCTGCTGCGGCAGCCCCAGGTCTCGGTCCGCGAGGTGGCCTTCATGCTGGGCTATGCCGATCCGCGGGCCTTCTACCGCAGCTTCCGCCGCTGGACGGGGCTGACCCCGGCCGAGCACCGCCGCGAGCTCCGCGAGCCGCGCTGAGGCCCGGCGTCGCGATCCGTCACCGATTCGTCGCGCATTGCCCCTGGCCGCGAGGCCCCCACGCCGTAGGCTCGACCTCGATGAGCCCCCGTCCCCCCGGTCCATCGTTTCGCCTGTGGTCCACCGCCCAGGTGATCACCCGGCCGCTCGAGTGCATGCCCCGCTGGTTCGAGCGCTACGGCGACCCCTTGTTCATCCCCACCGTCAACGGCGACGTGGTGATGACGGCGCGGCCCGAGCTGGTCAAGCGCATCTTCGCCCAGCCGCCCTCCACCTACTCGCCCTTCGGGGCCCAGGGCACGGCCGCCATCACCGGGCCCCGCTCGGTGTTCCAGCTCCGCGATCGCGAGCACCGTCGGCATCGTCGCCTGCTGATGCCGCCCTTCCACGGCTCGCGCATGCGGGCCTACGCCGAGGCCATGCAGCACACGGCCCGCGAGGTGCTCGGCCAGGCCGCCGATGCCGGCCCCGTGGTGCTGCACGAGCTCACCAAGCGGATCTCCCTCGAGGTCATCCTCCGCACCGTCTTCGGGGTGCAGCAGCCCGACCAGGTGCGGGAGCACGCCGAGCGGATCACCGCGATGGTCGACGCCACCTCGCCGCTGTTCCTGTTCATGCCCTTCATGCAGCGAGAGCTCTGGGGCCTGGGCCCCTACGCCCGCTTCCGCCGCGCGTGGGATCAGCTCGACGCCATGCTGCAGGCGCAGCTCGAGCGCGCCCGCGAGCAGGGCGAGGGGCAGGACGTGCTCAGCATGCTGGTGCACGCCCGCGACGAGGACGGCGGGGGCCTCGACGACCAGGAGATCCGCGACGAGCTGCGCACGCTGCTGTTCGCCGGGCACGAGACCACCGCGATCGCGCTGTGCTGGGCCGTCGACGCGATCGGTCGGCACCCGGCCGTGGCCGAGCGCCTCGGCGACGAGCTGCACGAGCTCGGCCCCGCGGCGGACCCCGAGGAGATCGCCAAGGTGGGCTACCTCGACGCGGTCTGCAGCGAGTCCCTGCGCCTGTACCCCATCGTCACCGAGGTGCTCCGGCACCTGCACGAGCCGCTCGAGCTCGGCGGCTACGAGCTGCAGCCCCCCACCGCGGTCTCGGCCAGTATCCTCGGGGTGCACATGCGCGAGGACCTCTACCCCCAGGCCGCCGACTTCCGCCCCGAGCGCTTCCTCGAGCGCAAGTACGGCCCCCACGAGTTCCTGCCGTTCGGCGGCGGCCACCGGCGCTGCGTGGGGGCGGCCTTCGCCAGCTTCGAGCTGCGCATCGTGGTGGGCACGCTGCTGCGGGAGTTCGGGGTGGCGCTGCAGGATCCCGTCGCGCCCAGGGCCGTGCGGCGCAACGTGACCATGGCGCCCCGCGGTGGGGTGCCGGTGACGATCACCCGCGCCCGCCCGGGCACGGTGCGGGCCGCCGCCTAGGAGCACGAAGGCCGCGCGCGAGCGGCCGCGCTCGGCCCGGTCGATGCGTCATCGACGAGGACGGCCGGGCCGAGGCCTCGCAAGCTCGAACGACACCCCGCGGCACGATCGGCGGGAGCGATGCCAACGGCACCGCTCCCGCCGCGCGTGATCCGAGCTCCCACGGATACGCGAGGGTCGCAGCTCTTCGACCTGGCGCTGCTGGAAGGACTCGAGCTCCGGGCGCCGCAGCGCCTCCCACTGTTCGATTCGGATCCGTAGCATGGGGGAGCCGATGTCACTGCGCGCACCCGGACCCCCCGCTGGCCGCTCAGTCGGGCCTCAATGCCGCGCTGCTCGGCAATCGCCATGGCCGCGGGCGTCGTGATCGAACGACGCGGAGCCCCGCGGCATCATCTGCGGGGGCAGGCGGTGCCAGCGGCACCGCCCGCAGAGCATCCTCCGCGCGCCCACGCGCTCGGTCGGGCCCGGGAGCCCGGGCTAGAAGCGGCAGAGCTGGAAGCCACCGCCGCCGCCCACCATCTCGCAGTTCATCCCGTCGGGGCAGGTCTCCCCGTCACCGCAGGGTAGGAGGCAGGTGTCGCTCATGTTGGAGCAGATCGGCTGGGAGTCGCCCTGCGGCGGAGCGGGGCAGGCCATGTCGTCGCCCATGCAGTTGATGCTGCAGTAGCCGAGGAACATGTTGCACACCAGGCCCATGTCACAGTCCATGTCGCCCATGCACGGCTCGTAGCTTCCGCCCGCGCCGCCTCCGGTCGAGCCGCCGCCGTTGCACTCGGCGTCGCACTCGGCGTCGATGCAGTTGTTGAGCTGGAACAGCTCCATCGGCGGCATGCCGTTGCACATCATCCCGCAGGTGGGGGGATCGTTGCCCTCGGCGAGGCAGGTGAGCCAGCAGTCGCAATCGGGCTCGCCGGTGCATGCAGCCAGCTCGTCGCCGCAGTTGGCCCCGATGCAGGCATCGCAGGTGTCGGCGCCCGTGGTGGTCCCGGGCTCGCCGGTCTCGCTGCCGGCCGTGGAGTCCATGCCCGTCGACTCACCCGGGCCCGTCGTGCCCGAGCCGCCGTCTGCCGAGCCGTTGCTGGTGCCGGAGTTGGAGGTCTCCGTGTTGCCGGGGCCCCCCGAGCTCGAGCCGGCGGTCCCGGTCCCGGTCTCGGACTCGGTGCCACTTCCCGTGCTCGCATCGTCCCCACAGGCGACGACGGGCAGCGACAGCAACGCAGTGAGGAACAGGTGGGAAGCCAGACGATTCATCTGCAGATGGTATCGCTGGGGAATCGCGCAGTGGTGCGACGATCGACCGCAGGGATTGCGCCCACCGACCACGCCGCGAGCCCGATGACGTCGAGGTCATCGAGGCGGCCACGCTCCACGCGCAAGCCGTCGGCGACCCCCCTGGACCGGTCCGCGTCGATGCCCGATGATCCCTACGATCCATGCGACGCCTGCTCGTGCCCGTGCTGCTGCTCGGTCTGGGCTGTCCCGAGGAGGAGCCCGATCCCTCGGGGCCGCCTCGCTGCGAGGACTGTGACGACGACCCGAGTTGCCCCGAGTACCAGCCGCCGCTCAACCCCCTGATGGCGTGCGACGAGGTGGATGCGCAGTGCTTCTACTGCGGGCCGGTCATGCGGCGCTACCAGTGCCTACCCGACGGGATGGGCGACCTGCGCTGGCAGGACGTGGGGATGGTGGACATGTGCCCCGCCCCGCCCGAGGTGATGACGGGCTCGGGCTGAGCTCGGGCTGAGTCAGCCTGCGCCGCCCAAGGGGCCCCGCCACAGGGCATAGACGGAGCGGGCGAGCGCCTCGACGGCGGCCTCGTCGGCCACGACCTCGGCGGGGATCCGACCGTCGAGGATCAGCATCGACAGCCCATGGGGCAGCGACCACGCCGCGGCTGCGGCCGCACGCGGGTCTACGCCGGGACCGACCACGGCCACCGCGGTGTGCTCGAGCAGCTCGAACGCCTCGCGACCCAGATCCTCGGGGCAGCCCTCGAGCTCGGCGGTGAACATGACCCGCAGGTGCACCGGGTGCTGGACGGCGAAGCGAACGTAGGCGACCCCGTAGGCGTCGAGGCGATCGCGGGGATCGTCGAGCCCCTCCATCGCAGCGAGGCCTGCCCGGTACAGCTCGTCGAAGCCCTCCGCCGCGATCGCCACCAGCAGCGCATCCTTGGTGGGGAAGTGACGGTAGGGCGCGGCATGGGAGACGCCTGCGCGACGCGCACACTCCCGCAGGCTGAGCTTGGCGTGACCGCGCTCGGCGATGAGCTCGACCGCCGCCCGGATCACCGCCGCCCGCAGATCGCCGTGGTGATAGCCGTCCGATGCCTTCTTGCTCCGCCCCATCGTCGCCCGGGAATCGTAGCGAATCGATGTTGACAATGCCAACATCCATGCGATGTTGACACTGCCAACATGAACATCCGAGACGAGAAACTGACCGTGCAGCGCGACGAGGGGATCGTCGTCTTCCTCATCGGCCTGCGGATCAACAAGTGGTGGCTGCTGCCCGTGCTGTGGGGGGCGGCCAGCGCCTTCAACCGCATGATGAAGGAGCTCCAGGGCGATCCCGAGTCCGGCCTGCTGTCGTACGAGTCCTTCGGGGGACGCACCACCCTCGCGGTGCAGTACTGGCGCTCGTTCGAGGACCTCCACCGCTTCGCCCACGACCGACAGCGCGCCCACATCCCCGCGTGGCGCCGCTGGGCCAAGGAGTGGGTGATGACCAAGGCGATCGGGATCTGGCACGAGACCTACGTGGTCGACCCGGGGCGCTTCGAATGCGTGTACCACCACATGCCGCCGTTCGGCCTCGGTCGGGTGGGGACGCTGGTGCCCGCCACCGGCCCGCGCTCGCGCGCCGCCGATCGCCTCACGGGTGGACGCGAGCTCATCGCTCCGCCGCACGCAGCTGCTTCTGTTCCCGGATGAAGCGGGCGGCCCGGCGGCGGTCCGAGATCACCAGCCCGATGGTGGTCGACAGCAGCGCGCCGGTGAGCGCCGCCGAGGCCGTGCCCCAGGCGCCCAGCGAGGCGCCCAGCCGCCGGTGGTAGCCCAGCTGCAGCCCCGCGCTGGACCACCCCGCGGCCCGCAGCCCGAACGACACCGTGGTGGCGGCCCCGGCCCCCACCGTGGCCGCCCCCGCCACCCAGGTCCACGGTCGCAGGTAGCCGAGCACCGGGCCGCGGCGGCATACCGGGCGCAGGTCCACGGGCTCGTCCCGGGAGCGACGATGCCGACGCGGCTCCACCCGGCAGTACTCCGCGAAGTCTTGCCGGAGGTCGGCCTCGACGTCCCACGACCCGAGCTCGGGCCCGACGGGGTAGCAGCAGCCCAGCACGCAGGGGTCGAGCTCGCCGGGGTCGATCGGAGGATCCAGGTCGAGCTCGGCGAGGATCCGCCGCTCCTCCTCGCTGGGGGGCGCGGGTGGATGCAGGCGCTCGTCGATCGCCCGCCCCACCGCCATCGGCAGCACGATCGGCAGCAGCAGCTCGCCCTCGGCCCGGACCGCCTCGAAGCTCACCAGCGTACGGCCGCGCTCGCGCACCACCACCCGCAACAGCTCCCCCGCGGGCCGCGGCACCACCTCGCCCCCCACCTCGAAGCGAGCGGTGCTCGCCGAGCCCTGGTCCGCGCTCGCGAGGTCACGCCGGCTGAGCGCCTCGCTCAGCTCGCGGCGCAGGGTCGCGGCCGCGAGCCCGTCGCCGAACGACGCCACGTGCACCGTGGGCCGTGCCACCTCGGCCAGCAGGGCCAACATCGTCCCCGGCAGCCACGGCGCCCCCATGGCCTCGACAACGAGGCCGCCCCGGCCTCCTTACGACGGATCATCCCACGGCGCCGGCGACTCGCCCCGCCCGCCGAGCCTCCCGCTGGGGAAACGGGATGACGGGAGCGCGCCCGGGGACCTACGATGGAGCGGGAGACGGTGATGACGCGCATCTGGATGATCTCGGCCCTGGTGCTCACGGGAGCCGGCTGCGGCGGGGACACGGGGGGCTCGGGCACGGGCCCCGCCACCGTGACCGCCACCACCGGCGTGACCAACCCCGTGACCAGCCGCGGCGACGCGGACACCGAGGAGGTCCTCGACGTGGGCAACGGCAGCGCCACCGCCGGGGCCGGCGACGACAACGGCAACTGCGGCCCCGACGACGTGGTGACCCCCAACGCGGTGCTCGAGGGCACCGTGTACGCGCCCAACATGGAGATCCCCATCAGCGGCGCCCTGGTCTACGTCGCCGACGACCCGGCCGAGCCCGTGCCCGACGAGGTCTACTGTGCCGAGTGCGTCGACCTGCCGTGCACGGCCAACTTCGTGCTCACCGAGCCCGACGGCAGCTTCCAGCTCCCCGCGGTGGCCGGCGCGGGCAAGCACCTGGTGGTGCAGAAGGGGCAGTTCCTGCGCGACGTGGTGCTCGACGTGGCCGAGGGCAACAACCAGGTCCCGCCGCAGCAGAGCAACCTGCCCGGCGAGTGGAACCCCGCGGCGGGCATGTGGATCCCGCGGATCGCCGTGTACGAGACCGACCCCGACCAGGTCTTCAACGTGCTCGCCAAGTTCGGCCTGGGCGAGGTCTCGGCCGGCGGCACCCTGATCGCCGGCACCGAGCGCTTCACGCTGATCTCCGACTCCGACCAGGGCGCCTTCATGGACGACCTGGTGCAGATGAGCCAGTACCACATCATCTTCGTGCCCTGCGCCTCCACCAAGTACTGGGTGGGCGCGCCCTTCGTGCCGGACGCCCGGGCCCAGAACATCCGCGACTACGTGGAGGCCGGCGGCAAGTGGTACGCCACCGACCACAGCAACGAGTACATCGAGGTCCCGTTCCCGCAGTACCAGGAGTTCCACAACCCCGGGATGCCCGACATCCAGCCCGCCTACGACGTGACGGGCACGGTGCAGGATCCCGACCTGCTCGCCTGGCTCGAGGCCCTGCCCCCCGCGCTCAAGGACATCGGCGGCGGCAACCCCAACCTGTTCTCGCTGCCCTCGGTGGAGCTACGGCTCAACTACTCGGGCATCGACGCGGTCTACGACGTGATCGTGCAGGACGACGAGGGCAACGACGTCAACGTGGGCCCGTACACCTACGTCTCGGGGCCGTGCACC
Source organism: Myxococcales bacterium (assembly GCA_020633315.1). Lineage (GTDB taxonomy): Bacteria > Myxococcota_A > Polyangia > Nannocystales > Nannocystaceae > Paraliomyxa. Next base: position 67,935 of record JACKDV010000017.1, on the reverse strand, counting down.
AGCTGCTCCGACCAATTCACCTTCCGCCCCATGGCCTTCGCCGGCGGCTTCGGCTGCGGCCGCATGATGTACAGCACCTTCGAGAACTCCAGCGTGGCCCACCAGGGGCTCAACCCGCAGGAGCTGGTGCTGCTGTACATGATCCTCGAGATCGGCGTGTGCCACGACAAGCCGCCGCCGCCGATCCCCCCGGTGGGCTGAGCCTCAGCTCACCGACCAGATCGCCTGCGCCCGCTCGCGCACCCGAGCCCGCACCCGCCGCAGCTCCTCGCGATCGTGCAGCGGCACCAGCAGCGGACAGCGCTCGATCCAGTCCACGTCCACCAGCACGTCCCGGCCGAGCTCCTCCAGCAGCCGCAGCCCCCGGGCCTCCTCGCCCCTGGCGATCATGCCCTCGACGGTGAGCTGCTCCATCAGCGCGCGGTAGCGGGGGCTCGCGTCGCGAGGCACGTTGAGATCGAGCACCTCGAGCAGGCGCTCCTCGTCCACCTCGCCGAGCACGTAGCTGCCGAGCTCCATCGGGTAGGGCACGCCCTGGCGGCCCTCGTTGGCGATCGCGTCGCGCCAGCGACGGACCTCGTCGAGGTCGCGCCGCCACATCCCCACGCGCAGGCGGGTGATGAGCACGGGGTAGCGGATCTCGCCGTCGCCCTCCTGGATCCGGGCGAGGTGGGCCTCGAAGGTGGCCTCGTCGCCGTGGAGCAGGCTGTGGCGCGCCGAGGTGAGCAGCGGCGACAGATCGGTGGGCTCGAGCTCCAGCGCCAGCGCGATGTGGCGCAGCCCCTCCTTGGTGCGCCCCGCCTCGCACTGCAGGGTGCCGAGATACGAGTGCGCCGCGGCGTGGGTAGGCGCCAGCCGCAGCGCGTGCTGCAGGGCCCGGGCCGCGTCGGCGTAGCGCCCCCGCTGGGTGTGCATGCGCGCGGCGGCCAGCTGGGTGTCGGGCAGCTGGGCCCCGTGCTCCATCGCCTTGGCCACCGCGGCCTCGCACAGCGCCTCCCAGTCGTTGTTCGGGTCGTGCCCGCCCCAGAAGAACCACATGCGCCCGCAGGCCAGGGCGTAGGCCGCGAGCGCGGGGGGGAACAGCGGCGCCTTCTCCAGGCAGCTCCGCAGCAGCGCCGCCGCGCCCTCGGGGCCGCGGCCGCCCATGTGGAAGACCCGCATCTGCACCCGCGCCCGCATGTACAGGGCGATCGCCTCCGCCGAGGCCGAGTACTCGTAGCTACGCGACTCGAGCTGCAGGCGCAGGGTCTCCGCCACCCGGGTCGCGATGCGATCCTGCAGCTCGAACACGTCCTCGAGCTCGCCGTCGAAGCGCTCGCTCCAGGTCTGGAAGCCGGTGTCGGCGTCGAGCAGGCGGATCGCCACCCGGAGCTGCGAGCCGGCCCGCTGCATGGTGCCGTCCACCACCGTCTCCACTCCCAGGGCCTCGCGCACGGCCCGAGGATCCCGCTGCTCGGCGAAGGCCTCGGTCGCGCCCGCGGCCGGCACCTTGAGCCCCTTGGTCATCGACAGCAGATCGATGAGCTGCTCGGTGAGGGCCTCGGCCATGTAGGCGTCGTCCTTGGGCCCGCGGTAGCGCAGGGGCAGCACGGCGAGGCTGCGCGTGCCCACGTCGCAGCTCGCGAAGCTGGTGCTCGAGGGCACGCGGCCACGGTCCTGCACCATCGAGCTCGGCCCGACCATGGTGGGCTGGGTGGCCAGGGGCGCGGAGGCCTGGGTGGACGCGCTGCCCCCCAGCTCCCCCAGGCGCGCCGCGAGCTCGCGCGCGTCGGCGGGGCGTCGCTCGGGATCCCGCTGCAGGCAGGCCATGATGGCGGCGGCCAGCGGCTCGGGCACCCGCAGCGCGGCGGGCAGCGGCTCGGGCCCCTCGTGCAGGCGGGCGATCGCGGTGGCGATGGGCGAGTCGCGATCGAAGGGGCGCCGCCCCGCGACCAGCTCGTAGAGCATGATGCCCAGCGCGTACAGATCGGTCCTCGGGGTGAGCGGCTCGCTCGCGACCTGCTCGGGCGCCATGTAGTGCGGCGTGCCCACCAGCGCCCCCGCGTCGCGGGTGATCGCATCGTCGTCGCTCACCGGCCGGGCGATGCCGAAGTCGGTGAGCACCACCCGCCCCGACTCGGCGATGAGCACGTTGGCCGGCTTGAGATCGCGATGGACGATCTCCGCCTCGTGCACCGCGACCAGCCCCTCGCAGATCTGGACCCCGATCTCCGCCGCGCGCAGGGGCTCGAGACGACCCTCGCGCTGGAGCAGGTCGGCCAGGCTCTCGCCGTCCACCAGCTCCATGGTGAGGAAGTGACGCCCCTCGTGCTCGCCGATGTCGAAGGTGCGGGCCGCGTTGCGGTGGGTGACGCGCCGGGCCAGGCGAACCTCGCGACGGAAGCGCTCGAGGGCCTCGGGGCGGGCGTGGGCCGGCAGCAGCTTGAGGGCCACGCGCTCGTCGAGCTCGCGATCGATGGCCTCGTAGACCGAGCCCATGCCCCCCTCACCGATCTCTCGCGAGAGCACGTAGCGCCCCGCCAGCACCGCCCCGGGACCGAGGCGGCCGGTCCCCGCTGCGATCGTCGCGTCGTCCCCTGCCGCAGCCATGGTCGCCCCCATCGTAGCAACCCCCTGTGCGCCTCGCCCTGCCGTGCTGCGGGGCGCCGCGGAATGTGCCCCATGGCTCGAAACGAGGCTCGGGCGAGGGTATGGTCCGGGCCGACTCCGACATGAGCATCAAGATCGCCGACATCATGAGCAAGCGCGTCATCACGGCCCAGCCCCACCACTCGGTGGAGCACGTGCGAGGGCTGATGGAGCGCAACCGGATCAAGGCCGTCCCCATCGTCGACGACGAAGGCAAGGCGCTCGGCATCGTGACCACCACCGACCTGGTCACCGAGCGCAAGAAGGCCGCGCCTGTCAGCGGCTTCATGACCACCGACATCAAGGTGGTCCCCGCCTACAACGATCCCAGCGCCGCCGCCCGCATCATGCGGCGCAACAAGATCCACCACGTGGTCGTCACCCACGAGAAGAAGGTGGTGGGCATCCTCAGCAGCTTCGACCTGCTCAAGCTCGTGGAGGGTCACAGCTTCGTGATGAAGAACGCCGCCCCCGCCGCGACCAAGGGCAAGGGCGCCAAGCGCCGGGGTGGGGATCAGCCCTAGGACCAGCGGCGCGATCCACCCGTGGCCTCGGCAGTGCGCTTGCTCGCCCCGCGGCCCTCGATCGGAGCTGTAATGTCGTCGCGGGCTCCGTTGCTCGGGCGAGACCGCCGGACCGAGTCCCGCCACGAGCCTCGCGATGGCCGGTCGCGGGCCTCCCTCGCTGCTTGACAGGCCCGACCCCTTCGCCGACGCTCGCGCCGAACCGCCGCAGCATGGACTCGAGGTGGCGGAGCGGGAGAGATTGATCATGACGAGCTGGACACGATGGTCGACGGGAATGCTCCTGTGGAGCGCGGCTTCGCTGGTCGCGAGCGGGTGCCTCGAGGAGGACCCCAACGCCGACGACACCTCGGGAGGAACCGCCGATACCACCAACGGGCCCGGCAATGGCCCCGGCGGCACCGGTGACGAGACCGGCACGGGCACCGAGGGCGAGACCGAGAACGGCCCGGGCGGCAGCACCACCGCGGCCGACGAGGTCACCATCTACGACCTGCAGATGGGCATGGTCCCCGACGGCACCTTCGTGAACATCGAGAACGTGATCGTCACCAGCCCGGTGCAGGTCGATCGCGGCGCGGTGACGGTGCAGGACCCGATGGGCGGGCAGTACTCGGGGATCTACCTGTACCTCTACGCCGACGTGGTGACCGGCGTGCCCATGCAGCCCGGTGACGTGGTGTCGCTGCGCGGCACCTACACCGAGTACTTCGAGCAGTCGCAGATCGAGATCACCTCCGTCGACGGCATCGAGGTCACGAGCAGCGGGACCGTCCCCGAGCCGGCGCTGGTCTCCGCCGCCGACATCGCGGTGGGCGGGGCCGATGCCGAGGCCTGGGAGGGCGTGCTGGTGCGGGTGGAGGGCGTCACCTCCACCGACGCCACCAACCAGTACGGCGACTTCCACGTCGACGCCGACCTGGTGATCACCAACTTCTTCCTCTCCGAGCAGGGCGGCTACCTCGACGTGCTGCCGGGCTCCTCGCTGGCCTTCGCCCAGGGCCCGCTGCTGTACAACTTCGACGAGTACAAGCTCGCCCCGCGCACCATGGCCGACTACAGCGCCACGCTGATCGACTGCGCCATGGTGGCCACCCCCGCCACGATCTACGAGGTGCAGCAGGGCATGGTCGCCGAGAACGACCTGGTGCTGATCTCCGACGTCGTCGTCACCACCCCGTGGGACTTCAGCGGAGACACCTTCTGGGTGCAGGACCCGACCGGCGGCGCCTACTCGGGGATCTCGGTCTACATGCCCAACGCGGGCGCCTACGTGCCCACGCCGGGCGACCAGGTGACCCTGTGTGGCTCCTACGCCGAGTACTTCGAGCAGTCGCAGATCCAGATCGCCAGCGAGGGTGACGTCAGCGCGGCCGGCAACGGCCCGGTGCCTGCGCCCGAGCTGCTCACCACCGACGTGGTGGGCAGCGGCGCCATGGCCGAGATGTGGGAGGGCGTGCTGGTGCAGGTGCAGAACGTCACCGTCACCGCCGAGCCCGACATGTACGACGAGTGGGTGGTGGACGACGCCCTGTTGGTCACCGACTTCTTCTTCGCCTCGATGGACTGGGTGCTGCCGATGATCGACGACACCTTCGGCTCGCTCACCGGCGTGATGACCTACTCGTTCGACAACTACAAGCTCGCCCCGCGCACCGCGGCCGACATCGTGCCGTAGCGCTTGCCCCTCGGCGGGATCTCGGAGGGGCGCTTCCCACGGGGAGGCGCCCCTTCGCGCGTCCACGGCCCGGAGGACGGCTCCGCTCTACTCCTCGTCGCGCTGCTCGATGAGCTCGAGGACCCGCGGGCGCCCGTCCTCGCCGTCGGTGTAGGCGGTCTCGGTCAGGCGCCCCACCGCCCCCAGGCTGCGCACCAGCACCTTGTCGCTGTCGGGGTAGGTGCAGACCTCGTGGGGATCGTAGGGGCCGATGGCGAGGTACACGAGCTCCTCGTCCGAGTCGTTGAAGATCTGGTGCGCGATGCCGGTGCCCGCGGGGCACGACACGCAGTCGCCCGCCCGCAGCGACCGCAGCTGGTCGCCGTAGCGCAGCGTGCCCCGACCCGAGAGCACGAAGAACACCTCGTCCTCGCGCTGGTGGGCGTGGAACGGGCACGCCGTGCGCCCCGGCGGCACCCGCAGGTAGTTGACCCCCAGGCTCCCGCCCCGCGGCCGCATCGAGGGCGTGAGGATCTTGTAGCGCGCCCCGTAGTGCTCGCCCTCCAGGTCCTCGAGCTCGAGCGCCTCCTCCACGTTGATCACCGGCTCACGGGTGTCGTCTTGGCTCATCGCGAGCCCAGCATACCCGGATCGCCCGCGCCCTCATGAAGGACGCGGCCAGCGAATCGCGCAGCAGCCCGTCCACCCGCCATGGCCTGGAGGCGTGGACGGCAAAGGGCCGGTGCCTCCTGCGAGGCGCCGGCCCTTGCTGCCCGTCGCCTGGCGACGGGGTGGCCTACTTCTGGCGGTCCTTGTACTTCTCGATGAGCTCCTTTTGGATGCTCGCCGGGACCTCGCCGTACTTGGCGAACTCCATCGTGTACTCCGCCTTGCCCTGGGTGGCCGAGCGCAGCTCGGTGGAGTAGCCGAACATGTCCGACAGCGGCACGTGGGCCTCGATGGCGGTGGTGCCGTAGGCGGTCTCGGAGCCCTGGATCATGCCGCGGCGCCGGATGAGGGTGGTCTGCACCGCGCCCTGGAACTCCTCGGGAGTCTCCACCACCACCTTCATCAGGGGCTCGAGCACCACCGGGCCCGCGCTCCGCATCGCCTCCTTGAAGGCCGTGCGCGCGCAGATCTTGAAGGCCATGTCGCTCGAGTCGACGGCGTGGAAGCCACCGTCGTTGAGCTCCATCTCCACGTCGACCACCGGGAAGCCGATGAGCACGCCGCGGTCCATCGCCTCCTGGAAGCCGTTGTCACACGAGGGGATGTACTCGCGCGGGATGATGCCGCCGGTGATCTTGTCCACGAAGCGGTAGTGCTGCCCCGGGTCGGCCTCCACCAGCGGGCGCATGACGCCGCCGATCTTGGCGTACTGACCCGAGCCACCGGTCTGCTTCTTGTGGATGTAGGCGTAGGGGACCTCGCGGGTGATGGTCTCGCGGTAGGCCACCTGCGGCTCGCCCACGATGGTGTCCACCTTGTACTCGCGACGCATGCGCTCGATGTAGACCTCGAGGTGCAGCTCGCCCATGCCGGCGAGGATGGTCTCGCCCGACTCCTCGTCGCGACGCACGCGGAAGGTGGGATCCTCCTTGGCGAAGCGGTTGAGCGCCTTGGAGAAGTTGGTCTGGGCGCTCTTGTCCTTGGGCTCGACCGCGTAATAGATGACCGGGTCGGGCACGAACATCGAGCGCAGCGAGTACTTCACGTCGCCGCCGTAGAAGGTGTCGCCGGCGGCACAGTCCACGCCGAACATCGCGATGATGTCACCGGCGCCCGCCGTGTCGATGTCCTCCATCGAGTCGGCGTGCATGCGGACCAGGCGGCCGAGCTTGATCTTCTGCCCGGTGCGCGCGTTGTAGACGGTGTCGCCCTTGGACACCTTGCCCTGGTAGATGCGCAGGTAGGTGAGCTGGCCGTAGCGGCCCTCCTCGAGCTTGAACGCCAGCGCGCACAGCGGCTTGTCGTCGACGGTCTCGAGCACCACCTCTTGCTCCGAGCGATCCTTGGCGATCTCGAACGCCTTGTTGGTCACCTCGGTGGGATCGGGCAGGTACTGGAGCACGCCGTCCATCGCCACCTGCACGCCCTTGTTCTTGTAGGCCGAGCCGCAGAACACCGGGGTGATGTCGAGCGAGAGGCAGCCCTTGCGGATGGCCGCGTTGATCTGCTCGGGGGTGACGTCGTCGATGTCCTCCTCGAGGAACTTCTCCATCAGCTCCTCGTCGTAGTCGGCGGCGACCTCGATGAGCTTGGCGCGGTACTCGGCGACCTTGTCGGCGTAGCCCTCGGGCAGCTCGGTGGTGCGGCGGATGTTCTCGCCGTTGTCACCGTCGAAGTACACCGCCTCGCGGGTGCGCAGGTCGATGATGCCGCCGAACTCGTCCTCGGCCCCGATGGGGATGGTGATCATCACCGGCTTGTGCTTGAGCTTGTCGCGCAGCTGCGAGGTCACGCGGTAGGCATCGGCGCCGGCGCGGTCCATCTTGTTGATGAACGCGATGCGCGGAACGTTGTACCGGCGCATCTGACGGTCGACGGTGATCGACTGCGACTGCACGCCCGACGATCCGCACAGCACCAGGATGGCGCCGTCGAGCACCGACAGCGCGCGCTCCACCTCGACGGTGAAGTCCACGTGTCCGGGAGTGTCGATGATGTTGATGTGGTAGCCGCCCCACGTGACGTGGGTGGCCGCCGACTGGATGGTGATGCCGCGCTCGCGCTCGAGCTCCATCGAGTCCATCGTGGCGCCGCCGCCCGACTTGTCCTTGACCTCCACGATCTTGTGGATGCGCCCCGTGTAGAAGAGGATGCGCTCGGTCAGGGTGGTCTTGCCCGAGTCGATGTGGGCGGAGATTCCGATGTTCCGGGTCTTGCTGAGGTCGAGCATTGCTTCTGTCTTTCCTGGCTCGAAGCGCGCGGAGCATGCCACAGCGGGATGCCCCGAGCACGCGGAGGGCAGCGAAGGAAGGCCCATTTTCTCGGCTCCGCCGTGAGTCAACTCTTGAGCGTCACGCGCGCGGAGGGTCGTGACGAGGCCCGTCGTCGAGGCATCGCGGGCCCCGGACGACTCACCGTAAGGAGACACACGCCTGGAGAGCCGCGCCCTCGGCCATGCGCGGCGGCGGGTCCGGGGCCACCGCGCTGCTACGCTGGTGAGCGATGCAGGCCCCTCGACCCACGCCCGCCGCCGTCGAGTGGGCCGAGGATCTGTTCACCATCGGGGTCACCGGCACCAACGGCAAGACCTCCACGGTGCACCTGATCGCGTCGGCGCTGTCGGCCACCGGCGAGCCGGCGCTGGCCGTGAGCACGGTGGGCCAGACCCTCGACGGGACCCCGCTCGCGCTGCCCTCGAGCGCGCGGGGCTTCCTCGACGCCATGCTGCGGCTACGCGAGGCGGGGGGCCGCCGGGCCGCGGTGGAGTGCACCAGCAAGTCGCTCGCCGAGGGCTACGCCCGTCGCTGGCGCTTCGACCTGGGCGTGTTCACCAACCTCTCGCCCGATCACCTCACCACCCACGGCTCGTGGGAGCACTACCTGGCCTCCAAGGCCCAGCTGTTCACCCACCTGGGGCCGGGCCGCAGCGCGGTGCTCAACGCCGCCGACCCGCGCAGCCTGCTGCTCGACCAGGTGATCCCCACCGACGTCCGGCGGCGGTGGTTCGGCGCGCGGGCCCGCGGCGCGCTGCTGCACCCGGCCGAGCTCGCGGCGGCCGACATCGCCTTCGACGCTCGCGGCACCGAGATCGAGCTGCGCCCCTCGCCCGAGGCCGATGCGCTCGGCGGGCGCCTGCGGGTGCGCATGGTGGGCAGCGTGTTCGCCGAGAACGCGCTCGCGGCCGCGACCACGTGCCTGGCCGCCGAGATCCCGGCCGCGGCGGTCCGCGAGGGCCTGGCCCGCTGTCCCGCCGTGCCGGGGCGCTTCGAGGTGACGGCACACGAGCCGGTGGTGGTCGTCGACTATGCGCACGGTCCCGATGCGCTGGCCCGCACCTGCGACACGGCGCGGGCCCTCGCCGGCGACGGGCGGCTGCTCGTGGTGTTCGGTGCGGGCGGCGAGAGCAGCCCGCACAAGCGCGTGCCCATGGGCGAGGCGGTGGGCGCCCGGGCCGACCTGGTGATCGTCACCAGCGACAACCCGCGACGCGAGGATCCGCGGGCCATCGCCGCGGCGCTGGTGGAGGGCGTGCGCCAAGGCGGGCGCGCGCGCGAGCGGGTGGTGCTCGACCGACGCGAGGCCATCGAGCAGGCGATCGCCGAGGCCGAGCCCGGCGACGTGGTGGTGATCGCGGGCAAGGGGCACGAGACCGGGCAGGAGATCGACGGCAAGGTGCGGCCGTTCTCCGACCGCGACGAGGTGCGACGCATCCTCGGCTGAGGCCCGACCGCGCGCTCGCGCGTGGCCCTACGGCAGCGCCCGGATCCGCTCGATCAGCGCCTCGGGGGTCAGACCGAAGTGCTCCGCGAGCACCTCGGCCGGCGCCGAGGCCCCGAAGTCGTCGATGCCCACGTGGTGGCTCGCCCAGCGACCCCAGCCCACGGTGACGCCGGCCTCGACCGAGATCCGCCGCGTGATCGAGGGCGGCAGCACCTCGTCGCGGTACGCCTGGTCCTGGGCCTCGAAGGCCTCCCAGCAGGGCATCGAGACCACCCGCAGCGGCAGCCCCACCTCGTGCAGGCGATGGGCCGCCTCGAGGGCCAGGCTCACCTCCGAGCCGGTGGCGATCACGATGGCGTGCAGGTCGGCGACCGCGACCTTGGCGGGCTCCCACAGCACGTAGGCCCCGCGCGAGACGTCGCGGCGGCCGTGCTCGAGCACGGGCAGGTCCTGGCGCGAGACGAGGATGGCGGTGGGCCCGTCGCCGCGCTTGCGCTGCAGGGCGTGGATCCAGGCGCCGACGGTCTCGTTGGCGTCGGCCGGGCGCACCACGTGCAGGTGGGGGACGAGCCGCAGGCTCATGCACTGCTCGATGGGCTGGTGGGTGGGGCCGTCCTCGCCGAGGAAGATGCTGTCGTGCGACAGCACGTGCACCACGGGCAGGCGCATGAGCGCGCTCAGGCGCAGCGCCCCGCGCATGAAGTCGGAGAAGATGAGGAAGGTGGCGTCGAAGGGGCGCAGGCCGCCGTGCAGGGCCAGGCCGTTGCACACGCCGGCCATGCCGTGCTCGCGCACGCCGAAGTGGATCCCGCGGCCGCCCGGCTGCTCGCGCGACTGCCAGCCCAGCGCGGGGATGTCCACGCCGTTGCTGCCCGCGAGATCGGCGGAGCCGCCCACCAGCGAGGGCAGCGGCTCGACGAGCGCGGCCAGGACCTTGGCCCCCACCTTGCGGGTGGCCACCGCGGTGCCGGCCTCGAAGCGCAGCGCATCGAGAGCGGCCATGGCCACCTCGGGCAGCTCGTCGGCCCACGCGGCCCGCAGCTGCGCCGCGAGCTCGGGGTGCTCGGCCTCGTAGGCGGCGAAGCGTCGGTCCCAGTCCTGGCGCAGCTCGGTCAGGGCGCCCCGCCGCGCCTCGAGGCCCGCGCGCAGCTCGTCGGGCACGTAGAAGGTGGGCTCGAGCGGCCAGCCCATCGCACGCTTGGCGCCCTCGACCTCGGCCGCCCCCAGCGGCGAGCCATGGGACGAGGACTTGCCCGCCTTGGTGGGCGCGCCCTGGCCGATGGTGGTGCGGCAGACGATCAGGCTCGGCGCCGACAGCTCGGCGCGCGCCACCTCGAGGGCCGCGGCGATCGCCTCGGGATCGTGCCCGTCGACCTCGGCCACGTGCCAGCCGTAGGCGGTGAAGCGGGCCGCCACGTCCTCGGTGAAGGAGACGTCGGTGGAGCCGTCGATGGTGATGCGGTTGGCGTCGTAGAGGTAGACCAGCTTGCCCAGGCCCAGGTGTCCGGCCAGGCTCGCGGCCTCCGAGGCGATGCCCTCCATCAGGTCGCCGTCGCTGACGATGCCGTAGGTGAGGTGGTCGACGATCTCGTGGCCGGGGCGGTTGTAGCGGGCGGCGAGCAGGCGCTCGCCCAGGGCCAGTCCCACGCCCGCCGCGAAGCCCGAGCCCAGCGGGCCGGTGGTGACCTCCACGCCCGGGGTGTGGTCGACCTCGGGGTGCCCGGGGGTCCGCGAGCCGAGCTGGCGGAACTGCTGCAGCTGCTCCATCGGCAGGTCGTAGCCGTGCAGGTGCAGCAGCGAGTACAGCAGCATCGAGCCGTGGCCGGCACTGAGCACGAAGCGATCGCGGTCGGGCCAGCGCGGCTGCGCGGGGTCGTGCACCAAGAAGCCCGACCACAGCGTGCTCGCCATGTCGGCGGTTCCCATCGGCATGCCGGGGTGACCGGAGTTGGCCTTCTGCACCGCGTCCATGGTCAGGCCCTTGATGGTCTTGACCAGCAGCTCGTGCAGGGCGGGATCGTGAGCTCGCGGGGGCAGGGCGGCGCGCGCGGACATCGGCGCCTGCGTATCACGGGACCGCCCCGGGCACGAGCGGCTCCGTCGTGCGCTCGCTGCCCTCGGCGCCGTGGATCTCCTCACTGCTGCAGGCCCGTGGTATGAGCCGGCCATGAAGATCTGCATCCTGGGGGCGACCGGGCTCGTCGGCCGAGAGACGCTGGAGCTGGTCGCGCGTGCGTGGCCCGAGGCCGAGCTCGACCTGTACGCCAGCCGGGATCAGACCCTGGAGCTCGGAGATCGCTCGCTGCCGGTGAAGGCGGCCGAGCGGCTCGAGGCGGCCGGGGCCGAGGGCGGAGATCTCGCGCTGGTGGCCCTCGACGACGACTTCAGCCGCCGCTACGTGCCCCGCCTGCGGCAGCTGGGCTACCGCGTGGTCGACAAGAGCAACACCTACCGCATGGATCCCGCGGTGCCGCTGGTGGTGGCCGGGGTCAACTGCTCGCTGCTCGACGCCGACGCCACGCTGGCCGCCAACCCCAACTGCACCACGATCCCCTTCGCCCTCGCCGTGGCCCCGCTGGCGCGCCGCTGGGGGCTGGCCCGGGCCACCGTGAGCAGCTACCAGGCGATCAGCGGCGCGGGCATCGGGGCCCTCGACGACTTCCTCGAGACCTCGCGCTCGGGCTACGCCGAGCCCGAGCGCCTGGGCCTGCGCTTCGACCCCAAGGGCTACGCGGGCAACACCGTGCCCCACAACGGCAAGACCGACGACAGCGGCTTCTCCTCGGAGGAGCGCAAGCTGATGAACGAGAGCCGCAAGATCCTCGCCCGGCCCGAGCTGTTCGTGTCGGCGCAGTGCTGCCGGGTGCCGGTGGCGGTGGGGCACTACATCAACGCGTGGATCGAGCTGCGCGAGTCGGCCTCGCTCGACGAGGTCGCGGCCGTGCTCGGCGATCCGAGCCAGGCGCCCTTCGTCCGCTTCCACCCCGGAGCGGTGGGCGAGGGCCTGAGCGCGCTGGCCGGGGTGCACGACCGCGATCGCGCCCTGGTGGGGCGGCTGCGGGCCGATCCCACCGGCGGCTCGGGCACCGCCCTGTGCCTGACGATCACCGCCGACAACCTGCGCCTGGGCGCAGCGACCAACGCGGTGCGCATGGCCAGCCGCTGGTTCCCCGCCGCCGACGCCGACCTGCGCATGCCGAGCTAGCTGGTCATCGGACCCGCTGGTCGGCCGCTCGCGATCGCAGCGGCAAGGCTCGGGAGCTCCCGGATCCGCGGTCCGAGCCCCGTGCGGCCGCGCTTCGGGGCCGGGTGGGCGTCGCGGGCCCGATTGCGGCATCATCAGCGCGATGACAGGCGTAGCGACCCCGAGCGCGACCTCGCGGGGCCGAGCCCGGCCGACGACCCCCGCGACCGAGCCGTCCCTGCCCGAGGACGACACCGACTTCCTGTTCGCGGCGCACCCGGGGGGCTCGATCGACGCCAGCTACGTCATCAGCCGCGCGATCCAGCTCGTGCGCGAGCGACCGCGCGAGGTCATCGGGGTGGCCGCGACCAGCGTGCTGCTGTCGTGGGCCCTGCTGTTCGGGCTCATCAGCCTCGGCGTGCTGCACAACGCGCTGTGGGAGGCGGCCGGCATCGAGGAGGTGATGCACCCGGTGGGCGTGATGGTGCTGCTGGTGATCGGCTGGGCCGCCGCCCTGCTGCTGCAGGCGCCGCTGGTGGGCTCGGCCATCGAGATCCACACCGAGCGCCGCGGCCTGTTCGCCGAGCTGCTCTCGCGCGGGATGGCGCGCCTGCCCCAGCTCATGGCCGCCTCGGCGATCGTGATGGTGATGGCGATCGTCGTGGCGAGCGTGGGGCTGGGCCTCGCGGCCGTGGTGGTGACGATCGCCTCCAAGATCCCCTGGGGCGTGGTGCAGGTGATGGTCGGCGCGATCGGCTCGCTGATCGTGGCCGCCTACGCCCTGCGCACCGTGGCGGGCTTCAGCCTGCTGGTGCCGGTGATGCTGGTGGAGCGGCTCGAGATCGGCGAGGCGGTGGGCCGCGCCTGGATGCTCGGCTGGCGCCACGGCTTCGCGATCCTCTCGGCCCTCCTCCTGCCCGCGCTGCTGGTGCAGGGCATCATGTACCCCACCCAGTTCATGCCGCCGTGGGTGGGCCCGAGCGTGGGCATCGTGCTGGGGGTCGGCCTGGTGCTGTACCAAACCGCGGTGGCCCCGGTGACCTACGTGGCGATCCGCGAGTACGTAGAGGGGCTGCACCCGGGGCGGGTGATGGATGCCTCGGCTCCGAAGGGAGCCATGCGGGCGCCCACCAGCCCCGCGGCGCGCTCGAGCACCCAGCCGGCGCGCACGGGCAAGCCGGGTCGGGCGACCGCCAAGCCGAGTCGCACGAGCCGATCGGGCGTGGGTCGAGGCGCGGGCGATCCGGGCCGCGGGGGCAAGCCCGCGCGTCCTCGTCGCTGAGCCCGGCTCGAGCGGCGGTGGTGCGGCGACGCCCGGTGAGCCGGCCGCGCTATCCTCTCGCTCATGCTCGTGCCCTCGTCGCTCTCCGGTCGCCCTTCCCTTCGCGTCGGGCTCGGCTCGCTCCTGCTGACGACGCTGGTCGCCGCCGCGGCCTGCAAGCCCAACAACCCGCCGCCGGAGACCACCGCCAACCCGCCGGCCGACGACAGCGAGACGCCGGATGCTCCCCCGACCGCCGAGCGGCACCCGGCCGTGCCCGCCGACCACCCGCTGCACGACCGCTTCGAGGGGACCTCGTTCGCCAACGCGTGCTCGGCCGACGGCGACTGCAAGAAGGGCGGCTGCAGCAGCGAGGTGTGCAGCGCCGAGGAAGGGGTGATCACCACCTGCGACGTGCCCCTGGTCTCCCTGCCCGGCGGCACCGAGTGCGGCTGCGTGGAGGGCCAGTGCCAGTGGTGGAACGAGAGCGGCGACACGCTGCCGCCGGCCGACACCCCGCCGGGGACCGACTGCGGCGGGCAGCCCTGCGCCCCGCCCAACGAGTGCATCGAGTACTACGGCATCGCGGGGCCGTCGGGGCCCAAGTTCTTCGCGTGTGCGATCCGCTGCCAGCCCCCCAAGCGCAGCTGCCCCGACGGCATGCACTGCGTGACGATCGCCGACGGGCCGGGCGACGTGTGCCAGCCCGACGACGAGCCGAGCTGAGCCACCGTCGACGCGCAGCGCGGCCGACTCACGCCGGCTCGCCGCGCTCGACGAGCGCTCGCTGCTCGTCGGGCGACAGAAGATGCAAGGTGCCGGGCAGACGGGGGCCTCCCCCACCGCGATGCAGCCCTCGCGGTGGCGCTCGTCGACCTCGTCGACGTAGCCGAGCCCGAAGCGTACGCAACGGCCGTTCCGATCGGTCCCATCGGGGGACGCCCTACTCGCGAGCCGGCGGCGGGGCCTCGTCGCCCGGGGCCGGGAGGCCGTGGTATGCCCGACGGTGGGCGGTCATGGAGCTCGCCGAAGGCGGCTTCGTGGTCGAGCCATGGAGGGATGCATGAGGTTCGACGACCTCGACGCGAGGATGCGGATCTTCGAGACCGCGCACGACCACCGCGTGCTGCCCGGCATGTACATGGTGGCGCGGGTGGACGGGCGCGGCTTCACGCGGCTGACCAAGGAGCGGCACGACTTCGAGGCCCCCTTCGACGTCCGCTTCCGCGACCTGATGGTGGCCACCACCCGCCACCTGATGGAGGAGACGGGCCCGCGCATGGTCTACGGCTACACGGAGAGCGACGAGATCAGCGTGCTGCTCCACCCGGCCGACGACGGCTTCGGTCGCAAGCTCCGCAAGCTGGTCTCGATCCTCGCGGGCGAGGCCTCGGCCAAGCTCACCCACCTGCTGGGCGATCTCGCGGTGTTCGACGGCCGGATCTCGCAGCTACCGACGGCGGCGCTGGTGGTGGACTACTTCCGCTGGCGCCACGAGGACGCTCACCGCAACGCGCTCAATGCCCACTGCTACTGGATGCTGCGCCGCGAGGGGCACAGCGCCCGCGAGGCCACGGCGGTGGCCGAGGGGCGCACGGTGGCCGAGAAGAACGAGCTGCTGCTCTCGCGCGGGATCAACTTCAACGAGCTGCCGGCCTGGCAGCGGCGTGGCGTGGGCGTGGTGTGGGAGAGCTACGACAAGGTCGGCCAGGACCCGCGCACCGGCGAGCCCACGGTGGCCACGCGGCGGCGGCTGAGCACCCGGCTGGAGCTGCCGATGGGCGAGGCCTACTCGCGCTTCGTGGCAGGGCTGGTGCCCGCGATCGAGAGCTGAGTCAGTCGGCGTGCTCGGCCAGCCAGGCCGTGATCGCTGCGGCCTGGCTCGCGCCCTCGCGGCCGAGGCCCTCGCAGGCGTCTCGGGCCTGCTCGGCGAGGGCGCGGGCCCGGTCGCGTCCCGCAGGATCGCGAGCCAGCGCGCGGGCGAGGGCGAAGCGGGCGGCGGCGAGCCGGGCCTGGCCGCCGCCCTCGCGCTCGAGGATGGCCACCGCCCGCTCGGCGTGGGCGCGAGCGGTGGCCACGTCCCCCTCGGCGAGCTGCAGCTCCGCCAGCTCGAGGAGGATCGGCGTCAGCCGGGGGCCGTCGGGGTCCACCGACTCCTGCACGGCGAGCGCCCGCCGTAGATCGTCGCGCGCCTCGACGGCCTCGCCGTGACGACGCATCACCTGCCCCATCGCCATCCAGGCCTCGGCCTGGGCCGTGGGCTCGGCGCTCGCTCGGGCGGCGAGCCAGGTGGCGAGCTTGGCCCAGGCCAGCGCGCCCTCGAGCCCTCCTCGCTCCCCGCCGGGGAGCTGGGCGAGCCGGGTGGCGGCCTCGGTGGCCACCGCGAGCAGGCCGTGCTCGAGCGAGAGCGACAGGGCACGCTCGAGATCCGCTCGCGCGGCCGCGGCATCGCCCCGTGCCCCGCGGGCCTCGCCGCGCTCGAGCAGCGCCTCGGCCTGGGCCGGCCCGAACCCCAGCCCCTCGGCCCGCTCGAGCACGGCCTGCGCCTCGGCCTCGGCCTCGATCTCGTGGCCGCCGCTCCGCCTCGCCCGCGCCGCGACCAGGCGCTCGCGCAGCGCCGAGAGCTCCGGCGACGACTCGTCCGGCCCGGGCCATGGGATCGACTCCCGACCCCGCCGGGGATCGGCACAGGCGTCGATCGAGGGCAGCGCGACCACCAGATCCACGGCGTGCTCGAGCACGCGCGGGTCCGCCTCGACGAGCACGCCGACCGCCTCGCGCAGCTCGACCCGCCGCGCCTCGACGCACGCGAGCCGACGGCGGGCATCCTCGCCGGGCTCGACCACCGCAGCCTCGCAGGCGGCCGCGTGGGCTTCCGACCATGCGCGCGCGTAGTCGTCCAGGCGCGGCTCGAGCTGCTTCCAGGTGGAGACCGCGTGGGCCCGCACGGTGCCCAGGATCCGCGCCTTGGCGGCCTTGCGGCGCTCGTCGTCCCACACCCCGGCGAGCCGCTCCTCGGCGGAGGGGCAGGCCGAGGGCTCGGGCTCGCGGTCGCGGTCGCGGGCCACCCACCACGCCGTGCCCGCTCCCACGAGCCCCACCGCCACCAGCCCCGCAATCCCCAGGCTGGCGCGTCGCGATCGACGCTGCCTCGACACCGCCCGCAGCTCGGCCGCGAGCGCGGCCATGGAGGGCCAGCGATCCTGGGGAGCGCCGGCCAGCCCACGCAGCAGCACCTTGCGCAGCTCCTCGGGGATCGTCTCGTCCCGTGCCGTGGTGGTGGGGCGAGCCTCGCTCACGGCCCGGGCGAACGCGGCCAGCCCATCACCGGCGAAGGGGCGATCGCCGAACAGCATCTCGTACAGCGCCACGCAGAACCCGAACTGATCGCCGGCCGGCCCCACCGGCAGGCCGCGGAGCTGCTCGGGCGGCAGGTAGGCCGGGTTGCCCAGCACGCTGGACTCGGTCATCGAGGCGAGCACGGAGGGCTCGGCCGGGAGCGCGTCCGGTCCCTGCACGCTCGCCACGGGCAGCGGCCCCGAGGCGCGGGCCAGCTTGCGGGCGGCCAGGGTCCGGGCGCTGCGTCCCGCGTCGGCCAGCTCCACGTGGCGATCGAAGCCGAAGCCCATGATGCGGGGCACGCCCTCGCCGTCGATCCGCACCGCGTCGGGGGTGAAGCCGCGGTGCAGCACCCCGAGCCCGTGGGCGGCCTCGAGCCCCTCGGCCACCTGGACGAAGATCGCCACCACCTCGGGCCAGGCCCGCGGGCGCTCGGCGACCCACTCGCGCAGCGAGCTGCCCTCGATCACCTCCATCGCCACGTACACGTGGCCCTTGGCCACGCCCACGTCGTAGACCGCGGGCACGTTGGGATGCGCGATGCGGGCGAGGGCCCGGGCCTGGTCGCGCAGGCGGGCCCGCTCCTCGGAGCCCCGCCGGCCCACCCGCAGCAGGCGGATCGTCACCCGGCGATCGAGCTCGGGATCGTAGCCCAGGTCGACCTCCTCCCGGCTGCCCTCGCGCAGGCGCTCGAGCACGATGTAGCGCCCGATCCTCCGCTCGCGCTCGTCCCCCAGCCAGTCGCGCAGGCGATCCCAGCGGCGGATGAGCGCCTCGTGGGCGATCTCCACGGTGGCTCCGCCCTGGTCTCGATCGTCGCGCACCACCAGGCGCTCGTCCACGAAGCGCCGCAGCACGCCCTCGGCCACCGGGCGCAGCTCGGGCTCGGCGGGCCACAGCTGCTCGAGCGGCACGCGGCGTCGCGTGTCGCCGGTGTCGTCGTCGCCCAGGCCCACCAGGTGGGTCAGCAGCTGTCGCGCGAGCTGCAGCTCGTCCTCGCGCAGCTCGTCGAGCAGCGCATCGGCCCGGCGCTCCAGCGAGCCCACCACGCCGCCGAGCTGCTCGTAGGCCTCCACGCTCAGCTCGCGGCCGCGACGACGCTGCCACATGAGGTCGAGGGTGTACTGCATCAGCGGCAGCGCCCCCGGCTCCACGCCCACCTCGCCCACGATGCGCTCGGCCAGGCCCTCGGCCAGGCTCAGGCCCACCCGCCGGGCCGGCTCGGTGATCGCATCCATGAGCTGCGCGGGCGACATCTGGGCCACGAACACGCGGTGCGACTCGTCGTAGGCGACGGTGTCGAGGCGCGTGCCCTCGTCGTCCAGACGCAGCTCGCCGCAGCGCCCCAGGAAGTCCACCCGCAGCCCGAGGATGCAGCACACCCCCGTGTCCTGCCGCGCCAGCGCCCACAGGCGGCGGACGAAGTCGACGCGGACCTGGCGATCGCGGGTGTGGGTGAACAGCTCCTCGAGCTGATCCACCACCAGCAAGAAGGGGCACGACTCGTCACGGCGCCCGGCCAGGGCCGCGTCGAGGGCGGCCAGCGGCTCGTCGCCGGGGCGGATGATCGCGTGCTCCCAGCGACCGCCGCGGGTGGCGAGGATGTCGGGGACCGCCCCCGCGCGCACCAGCGACGACTTGCCCGTGCCCGAGGCTCCGGCGACCACCAGCAGGCGCGGCTTGCCGGCGTCGACCAGCGCCTGCAGATCGACGAGCACCTCCCGGCGCTCCACCTCGCGCCCGTAGAAGAACGGGGCCTGCTCCGCACCGAAGGCCAGCAGCCCGCGGAACGGACGGAGCACGAAGGGGCGGGTGTCGAAGCCGTCCGCGGCCCGGGCGTGCAGCTGCAGCGCGGCCCAGTCGAGGTGATCGGGATCGAGGACGAGCCGGCCGCGCGCCCGCAAGAGCGCGCGCTCGAGCGACTCGTGCTCGCACAGCAGTCCCTGGTAGAGCTGCTCGGCCAGGGTGATCGAGCCGCTCCGCGACAGGGGCTGGCGCGAGGCGACTACCGCCTCGAGCCCCGCGGCGTGCAGCGCCTGCGCCACGCTGCCGAGGTGGTTGCCGGGCTCGCCCGCGTTGCCGCCCTCGCAGGCCGACAGCAGCACCAGGCGCAGGCCGCCGGCGTAGGGCGCAAGCACGGTGCGGAAGGTGTCGGCGGTGACCGTCACCGCTCGCGAGTCCCCGTCGAGCACCAGGCCGAAGCTCTGCCCCGAGCGACCGCCGTGGCACAGCAGGTGGAGCACGGCGAACGGCCGTCCCGCTCGCTGGGCCCGCGCCAGCGCATCGGCGATGCCGCGCACGCCCGCGTGCGGCAGCAGCTCGAGCGCATCCTCGCCCTGAGGATGCCCGCGGCGGCATGCTCCGCGCACGGCCGCCTCGTGCTCGGCCGCCGGCACCCCTCCCCCGGCCGCCGACCAGGCCAGCAGGATCCGCCCGCCCTCGGGTCGGGGCGAGGGCAGCGGCGAGGTCGTCCGAGTCTCGGGCCGCTCGTAGCGGATGAGCACGTTGGGCAGCGCCCCCACGTGCTGGCCGCTGCCGGGCAGCACCAGCAGCTCCCACGGCAGCGCGTAGAGCTCCGCCGCGTTCGAGCGCAGGGTGATCACCACCGGCTCGGAGCCCGGGGCCTCCACGATCGGGCGCGCGCGGGCGGCCCACGCCGCGCGCTCCAGGAAGCGCGCCATGGCCTCGCCCAGGCGCTGCACCACCACCGGGTCGCGGTCGGGGCGGCGTACGGCCTCGAGATCGGCCAGCAGCGCGGGGCCCCAGTCGATCTCGATCACCTCGCGCCCGCCGCCCTCGGTGCGCAGCGAGTAGGTCTGGGGCTCGAAGCGGAAGGCGTAGGGATCCTGCGGCGCGTGCGTGCGCGTCAGCTCGAAGATCAGCGTCGAGTCCTTGCCATCGACCATGGCGGGGTGCCCGGATGATACGGCGAGCCGGCGGGATCGACGCCCCGCCATTTCTTCGCAGGCTCGTGTGACCGAATGCCGCGAGTGGGATACACCGCTCGCACGGCCGGAAGATCGTGTCATAGTCGATGGGCGCAAAGCTCGCGAGCGATCCCCGCCCTCGCTTCCTCCGTAGCCGACTCGATCACCGCGCCTCCGGGAGCCCGTCATGACCCAGCAGAGCCTCCTTGCCCCCCTCGCCCTCCTCGCGACCCTCGCGCTCGGCGCATGCGATGGCGACGACACCATGGAGAGCGGCAACGACGATGCACCCGCGGGCATCTGCGCCGACGAGGATCGAGCCGACGACTTCGCGGTGAGCCTCACCAAGATGGGTGAGCGCCACACCGTGACGCTGATGGAGGCCGAGCCCGCCGATCCGGTCCGCGGCGACAACACCTGGACGATCCTCGTGACCGACGAGGCGGGCACGCCGATGGAAGGCATCGGCGTGGACGCCAAGCCGTGGATGCCCGATCACGGCCACGGCTCCGCGGTGGAGGAGACGGTCACCGATCTGGGCGCGGGCGAGTACACCCTCGATCCCCTCAACCTGTTCATGGCCGGGCTGTGGCAGGTGACCCTGGAGCTCACCGACGAGGACGGCGAGACCGACGAGGTGATGATCTCGGTCTGCGTGGAGTGAGCGCGGGCGATTGACACGAGCCGGCCGGCTCGGTGTGATGGCTGGGCATGAAGAGGTACATCTGCTCGGTCTGCGGCCACGTGTATGATCCCGCCGAGGGCGACCCGGACTCGGGCATCGCCCCCGGCACGGCCTTCGAGGATCTCCCGGCGGACTGGTGCTGCCCCGATTGCGGCGCGACCAAGGAGGACTTCGAGCCCGAGGACGGCTGAGCCGCCCCGGCTACGCCACGCCGAATCCGGCTGCGCCACGCCGAATCCGGCCGAGGTATGATCGAGGCGCCCTCCCTCGATCATGTCGTCTGTGCCCCCCCGGCCTGCCCTCGGCCCGGTCATGGCGACACGCAAGGCCAGGCTGCGTGCCGCGCTGTTCGACGAGGCGGTGGATCCCCTCCGCTTCGGTCGCTACGTGGTGCTCGGCACCCTGGGCCGCGGCGGCATGGGCACCGTGCTCGAGGCCTTCGACCGCTCGCTCGACCGCCGCGTGGCGCTCAAGGTGCTCCACCACGACGTCGCCGAGAGCCAGGGCCGCCGGCTGATCCGCGAGGCCCAGGCCCTCGCCAAGCTCAGCCACCCCAACGTGGTGCAGGTGTACGAGGTGGGCGAGGTGGAGGGCCGGCTGTTCGTCGCCATGGAGCTGGTGGACGGCCAGGACCTGCACCGCTGGGCCCAATGCTCGCCGCGTCCGGGCTGGCGGGAGTGCGTGGAGGTCTACCTGCAGGCGGGGGCCGGGCTGGCGGCCGCGCACGCCAAGGGCCTGGTGCACCGCGACTTCAAGCCGAGCAACGCCATCCGCGACCACGACGGGCGGGTGCGGGTGCTCGACTTCGGCCTGGCGCGACGGGTGCTCGGGGCCGAGTCGGAGCAGCGCTCCACCGATCCTGCGATCGAGCTGCCCCTCGAGCTGCAGGACTCCGAGCTCAACGCCCCGCTGACCGAGGGCGGCGCGGTGCTCGGGACCCCGGCCTACATGCCGCCCGAGCAGATGCGCGGCGAGGAGGTCGACGCCCGCGGCGATCAGTTCGGCTTCTGCGTGGCGCTCTACGAGGCGATCTGCGGGACGCGCCCGTTCGAGGGCACGTCGATCCCCGGCCTGATCCTGTCGATGAGCGCAGGCGTCCGCGCGCTGCCCCTCGACGTGCGGGTGCCCGCGCGGGTGCAGCAGGTCCTCGCGCGCGGGCTGGCCTTCGCGCCCGAGCGACGGTGGCCCTCGATGGACGTGCTGCTCGAGCAGCTGCAGCGCCTGCTCGCTCCCCGTCGCGCCGGCCTGCGGCTGGGCCTGGGGCTGGCCGTGGTGCTGGCGGGCACGGGCGCGGGCCTGGGCTACTACGCGGGGGGCGACGCCCCGGAGCCGCCGTGCCAGGCCGCCCGCCAGCGGATCGCCGGGGTCTGGGACGACGCGCGGCGCAAGGAGGTGGGAACCGCGATCCTGGGGACCGGGCTGGCCTACGCGCCCGACACCTGGCAGCGCGTGGAGGCGCGGCTCGACGAGTACGCCGAGGCCTGGGTGGCCGAGCACCAGGAGGTGTGCGAGGCCACGCGCGTCCACGCGGACCAGACCGAGGAGGTGATGACGCTGCGCATGGAGTGCCTCGACGGTCGCCGGCGGGAGCTGCGGGCCACGGTGGACGTGCTGGCCAAGGCCGACGAGATGCGCGTGCGCAAGGCGGTCGAGCTGGTGGAGGGGCTGCCGCGGCTCGATCGCTGCGACGACGTGGAGGCGCTGCGGGCCGCGCTGCCGCCACCGGAGGATCCGGCGGTGGCGAAGCAGGTGGAGGCGGAGCGCGAGCGGCTCGCGGAGGCCGATGTCCTCTCGAGGGCGGGCGCCTACGAGCGAAGCGAGGAGCTGACGACCCAGGTGGTGCAGCAGGCGGAGGCCCTGGGCTACGGGCCGTTGCTCGCCGAGGCGCTGGAGAGTCGCGCCTCGGCCCACCGAGGAAGGGGGGAATTCGACCTGGCCGTGCGGGATCTCGAGCGGGGCCACCTGCTCGCGGTCGAGCTCCGGCACGAGTCGGTGGCCCTGATGACCGCCAATGCGCTGGCCTTCGTCGTGGGCGAGCGACAAGCTCGCTTCGAGCCGGGACACCTGTGGGGCACCCTCGCGCTCGCCATGGCCCGAAGGCCAGGGACGCCCAGCAGTGCACGAGCGAGCGTGCTCATCAACATCGGAGCGCTCCTGAACAAGCACGGCGATGGAGGCCAGGCGCTCGAGCACTACCGTCGCGCTCTCGCCATCAAGGAGGGATTGCCCAATCCTCCACTCATCGACATTGCCAAGCTCCTCAACAACATCGGGATCATCCTCGACGAGCGTGGAGAGCACGAGCAGGCGCTCGAGAGCTACCAACGTTCCCTCGCCATGAGGGAGCAGGCTCTCGGACCTCGACACCCGGTCGTGGCCGAGACCGCCAGCAACATCGGTGTAGCCCTGGCCCTCCGGGGTGAGCACGAGCTAGCCCTCGCGCACTTCGAACGAGCCCTCTCCATCGACGAGACGATCCTCGGTCCTCGACACCCCAGCATCGCCATCGCCCTCAACAACGTGGGCATGGTGCTCGCGATGCAGGGAGAACACCAACGCGCGGAGGTGTTCTATCAACGCGCCCTCTCCATCATGGAAGAGGCCCTTGGCCCAGCCGATCCGGCCGTGGGGCAGATCTTGGTAGGGATGGCCGATCTTGCGCTCTCCGTAGGCGATCACCCGGGAGCCCGTGAGAACGCCGAGCGTGCTGTCCTGATCCTCGAGGCCCAGGCCATCCCGCTCGCGCTCGCGGAGGCCCGCTTCGTGCTCGGTCGGGCCCTCTGGTTCGAGCCCAGCCAACAATCCCGTGCTCGGGCTCTGGTCGAGCAAGCCCACGACCTGCTCGTCGAGCGCCCGGCGGAATCACGAGAGCTCCTCGACCAGGCCGAAGCGTGGCTGGCCGATCACGACGTCCCGTGATCTTCGCGATCGAGTCACCCCTCGTAGCGAGCTCCGGGGCGCCCGCGCCTTGCCGCGCAGCGATCGTCGGATCTACCATCGACCAAATCAAGCCACGAGGAACCGGAGGCCATGACGGACTATCGAATCGAGAACCGCGATCTCCAGATCAAGTGTCAGGTCAGCGTGACCATCGAGCTGACGGGCGAGGTGTACGATGAGCACGAGAACCGTGTCTTCGGCCCGCAGCTGACCCTCGGCGACACCATCACGGACGAACGAGTTCCCGAAGGAGCGAGCCGAAAGGTCATCATCAGCAGCGGGAGCACCTCCGGCTGGTCGTTCGCGTTTCAGCGTCGCGGGGAGGACCTCCGGTGGGGACCAGACGAGCCCGGTCCCGCGGCCACGGCCTCCTCGTCGACCGTGTGGAGGGTCCACGCGAGCCGCGGGGACGACAACTTCTACTCCGCGCCGTTCTCCATACAGGCCGTCGCCAGCCGCTAGGTGACCACCATGGCCACGTACACCATCGACGAACGTGACATCGAGCTCGTGTGCACTCTCGCAGCGGGCAACGACGCACTCATGCCTCTGAGCATTGTCCTCGGAGCGCAGGGGCCAACGCTCGCGGAGGACGACGAGGTCATCCTCCACACGCGAAGCGCCTCGCCCGTGATCCGCATCTCCACCAGATCCACCACAGGATGGTCGTACTCCATTCAGTTTCGAGATCGCGACCGCCCATGGAGCCCCTTCGTGCCCTCGCCCGTCTCCATCGAGGGCGTTGCTCCGCACGCCCGGTGGCGGGCCCGCGCGTCCAGGGGGGGGGCGCAATGCCGCTCGGCTACCTTCGAGCTCCGGTTGGAGCCCGCCGAGGCTCATGCTCCGGCTCCCCCCCCCTTCGTCGAGCAGTGCTACATCGAAGACCGAGACCTCGATGTGGAGTGTCTCGTGGACGAGGAACACCGCGCCGTGATCGTGCATGCCCTGGGCCCCATCCAGGAGCGGTCCCACGGCAGGACCTTCGACCAGCTCGGGCTGCGCAAGGACGCCGAGATCTTCAACGAGGTTGCGAAGGTGCGCATGCCTCCTCCGGTCGTCCACATCTCCACCACCTCGACCCCCGGTTGGTCCTTTGCCTTCCAGCGCAACTATCTTCCCAAATGCCACCGGGGAAGGGCTCCCTCGAATTGGGGCAAGGACGAGCGAGCCCTGGTCGTCGACTTCACCGGCGCCACGGTGCAATGGCGAGTCCATGCCAACCGGGGTGACGAGAATCTCTACTCGGATCCCTTCGACATCAAGCTCACCAGCACGACCACCAAGGAAGCGGGACCGAGATGACCGACTACTACATCCAGGATCGCGACTTGTTCGTCGAGTGCACCATCAGCGGCACCTCGATGACCATCAAGGGTCTGGGCATCTTCTACACGGAGGCCGACTGCGACATGGGCCAGCAGACCAACGCCACCCTCGGCGACACCGACCAAGTCTACGACATGGAATCATATTCGCCGTTGGCGTCCCACGACCTCGACATCTCCAGCACCTCGTCCTCGGGCTGGACGTACACCTTCCAGGTCCGAGACGGTAGCTCTTGGGGCGAAGACCTCACCCCTCCTCTCGCCATCCCCACCAACTCGACCCTAGAGTGGCGGGTTCACGCCAACGACGGTGAGAATGACATCTACTCCGACCCGTTCATCCGCATCGCCAGTGGCTGCTGGGAGCTCCCGCACTGGCATCGGCACGGACCGCGAGGGCGCCCCTGGTCCACGTGAATCGCCCGCTCGCTCCGCCAATGAGCGGGGGACCGCGTAGGCTCGGGAACCAAGATCCCTCCGCTCACCCCGGCGGGGCCGCGCCGATGAGCGGGGCGCCGCAGACATTGCTGCTGCTCACGCAGGTGCCGTAGCCGTCGAACGCCTCGGCCTCGGCCTCGCTCCACTCGAGCACGGTGGGCGCGACGTCGAAGGTCTGCATCTGGTCGCGCCAGCCCGGGGCCAGGTCGCCGGTGGCGATGAGGTCGTCGAGGGTGTCCAGGCCCATGGGGCGCAGGCGCAGACGGGTGGTCACGCGATCCATGCCGTCGTCGGGCACCAGGTAGCGACGCACCCTCCAGGTGGAGGCGTCGCCCATGGGGCTGAGGATCTCGGAGGCGGGCAGCAGCTGGCCCTCCACGCTGCGCACGTCCCAGAACATGTGGGCCGTCTCGCCGCCCTCGCCGTAGATGAAGTCGCGTAGCTGCCACAGCGAGTCGTCGGCGACGGAGGCCACGGGGGTGCCGTCCTCGATCACGCCCGCCTCGTAGACCGCGTCGTCGCCCACGAAGGCGCGCAGCTCGAGCCAGGCCCGGCGGTCCTGGGCGGCGCCGCTGGGCCAGGCATGGGCGGCGAACTCGTTGTGCAGGTAGATGTCCACGTTGGAGCCGCCCGCGTCGGCCGGGCTGACGCAGATCGTGGCGCACAGCGCCGACTTGCGCTGGAACTCGATGCGCTCGAGCTGCTCGGCGCGCAGCTGCGGGCCGAGCTCGGCGTCGGGCCAGTCGTGCAGCGCCATGTCCACGCCCACCATGCCGTGGGAGTGGAAGCGGCGATCGGCTCGCACCCCGGGCGCGTCGGCGATGGGGCCGTCGACGGGCGGACCCATGTGGCAGCTCCCGCAGCGCAGGCCGTAGACCGCGGGCCCGCCCGAGAGCGGATCGATGTCGGAGAAGAAGCTCTCCTGCCACTCGGCATAGGTGCGCTCGAGGTGGACGTCGGCCGGGGTGACCACGTCGTGGCACGAGCCGCACATCTGCGCCGACTCCATGGTGGAGGAATCGAGCAGGGCCGAGTAGGCCGAGGGGTGGGCGTCGTTGGCCACCGGATCGGAGATGGCCCCGAGCATGGTGCGGGTGCCGCTGAGCGCCAGGGGGTTGTTGTGGGTGCCCTCCACGGACTCGGCGGTGTGGCAGAAGTAGCAGGTCACGCCGCGCAGGTGCTGGGGCACCTCGGCCAGGTTGAGGCCGTCGGTGGTCAGGCCCAGCTCCAGCGCCATGGGGGCGTGGCACTTGACGCAGAAGTCCCCGAGCTCGCCGTTGGTCTCCCGCTGACCCCGCTCGTTCATGGCGAGGAACACGGGATCCTCGCCCGCGTAGGCGTGCATGCTGCCCAGCCACTGGCGGTAGTGATCGGGGTGGCACTCCTGGCAGGTCGCCGGGTCGAGGATGCGATCGTCGGGATCGAGCCCCGAGGGCTCGGGGTCTCGGCAGGCCGACGCCGCGAGGAGCCCCAGTCCCAGCGCGAGTGCGCGCGGCCGGATCATGGCGAGGCCCCCTGGGCGATCCACTGGGCCACCGCGCAGCGCTCGCCCTCGTCGATCGGCTGCGAGCCGGGCGGCATCAAGTAGGAGGTGTCGTCGGTGTCGAGGCGCACCATCAGGTCGCTGCAGGCCTCGTCGCCGGGCACCACGAAGCCGCCGTCGAGCAGGGCGCTGTGGGTGGCGGCCATGTCGGTGACCACGAAGCCCCCGCTCGCGCCCGAGGCCTGAGCGCTGGCATGACAGGCCGCGCCCGCGGTGCCGCACGAGGGCTGGATGGTCTGGGTGAACACGCGGTCCCAGGTGGGCTCGTAGAGCGGAGCACAGGTCGCGGCGTCCCGCTCCACGCACGAGGGGCCGCCGTCGTCATCGTCGTCGTCGGGCTCGCAGCCACCGGCGAGCATCAGCGAGGCGACGAGCGCCAGGACGGACGGACCTGAGATCACGAGCTGGAGCGAGCGCGCCGCCATCGGAGCCGAGCCCCACGGTAGCGCACCCTGGCCCGAGAGGCACGAGACCCCGGGTCGCAGGACCCGCACGCAGGGCGGACGGGTCCCCACCGGGCGCCTATACTGTGGGCCATGCTCAGGCGCCCCCTGCTGTCGATGGCGCTGGCGGTGGCGCCGGCCCTGCTCCTGCCCGCGCCCAGCCAGGCGGCCAATGGCTTGCGTCCGCGCACGCCGGCCGTGTTCGACGGCGTGCCCTGTACCCAGACCATCACGCGCGGCGAGGCGATGGCCATCGCCTACGGAGTGCCCTTCGACGACACCGAGCTCACCGCCGACGAGCTGCCCGACAGCCGCACGCAGCAGTTCTTCGCGTACTCGCGGGTGCGCTTCGACTACCACTTCCCGGTGTGGATCACCCAGGCCGACCTCGACCGGGCCGAGGCCAACGGCGACGTCACCATGGAGTTCGGTCCCGAGGACGTGCTGGAGTCGAGCGCCGAGTGGCCGGCCAGCACCTGGCTGCGGATCACTCCCGACGATCCGCGCCTGCCGATCACCATGGCGCAGGCCGCGATGGGGGTGACCTGGGACACGAGCAGCGTGGCCCCGGGCACCTGGGTGATCGCGGCCTATACCTGGGAGCCCGAGAACAACCTGTGGTCACCCCGCTTCGGAGCGGTGCGCATCGAGGACCCGGCCGATCCCGCCGCCACCGGTCCCACCGTGTTCCTCCCGCGCGCCGACGGCCTGATCGCCAACCGCGGGGAGTCGCTGCTGGTGAGCGGGTGCGTGGATGCACCCGCGGGCTCCACCATCACCGCCTCGTGGGGCACGATCGCCGGGGGGATCCACGAGCCCGCCTGGGTGCCCTTCCTCGAGGACGAGCCGGTGGAGACGGGCGCGCTGGAGCTCGACTTCGTGGCGCCGGCGGAGGCGGGGGCCACGATCAAGCTGCGGGTGGAGATCTCCGATCCCGACGGGCGCAGCTACGTGGCGTACACCCCCACGACGATCGCGGTGGTGGGCGAGGTGATGGAGATGGACGACGACGGCGGCGGTGATGGCTGTGGCTGCGCCGCCGACCGCCCGCGCGGGCCCGGGGCGCTGCTCGGGCTGGTGGTGCTGCTCGGGCTGCGACGCCGTCGTGACCCGCTCCTTCGCACGCGCGCATAGCCGAGCGGCACCTCGCCCGGCTCGATCCCGGAAGTACGCAATCCTACGTACGGGGCCCCGCGATCGCGCCCGCGGGCCCTGCAATATACGGAATTCGTCCAATGGTCGCCCCCGGGGCCGGGTGGGAGATTGAACGCAACGATGCGCCGCTCCTCGCCTTCCTCGAGCTCGTCCGCCCCCCTCCATCGCCCGCGCCTCGGCATGGCGTGGCTGCTCGCGCTGTCGGTGGCCGCCCCCGCGTGCACGGGGAACGATCCCCCGGCCACGGACCCCGGCGAGGCCACCGAGGGCGAGGGCGACGGCTCGGGCGGGAGCGACGAGACCACGAGCGGCGACGCGCTCGGGGCCCGGCCCAACTGGCACGAGGACATCGCCCCCCTGGTGGCCGAGCACTGCGAGGGCTGCCACCGCGCGGGCGGCCTGGCCTTCCCCATGGCCACCTACGAGCAGACCTCGCCGTGGGCGGTGGTGATGGCCTACGCCACGGCCGACCGCCAGATGCCGCCCTGGCACGCGGTGGAGACCGACGAGTGCACGCCGCCCCACGCCTTCGAGCACGACGCCCGCCTCGACGAGGAGCAGATCGAGCGCTTCGCGGCCTGGGCCGAGCTCGGCGCGCCCGAGGGCGACCCGGCCCTGGCCGCGCCGCTCCCCCAGCCCATGGCGCTCGAGCTGAGCGATCCCAGCGTGGTGATGACGATGGGCGGCTCGGTCACCGTCGACGCCGATGGCGGCGTGCTCGACCAGTTCCACTGCCTGAGCTTCGACCCCGGCAACACCGAGGAGGTCTACCTCGACGGCATGCAGGTGGTGCAGGGCAACTCCAAGGTGCTCCACCACATCCTCATCTTCATCGACGAGTCGGCCCGGTCGGCGAGCTGGCCCCAGGGGGTGCGGGAGGATTGCGGCAGCGGCCCGGGAGTCGCCGGGGCCAAGCTCGTGGGGGCGTGGCTGCCCGGCGCCATGCCCATCGAGACCCCCACCGACGTGGGCATCCGCCTGCCGGCCGGCTCGCGCCTGGTGTTCAACGTGCACTACCACGCGGCGGTGACCGGCCCCGAGGTGGACGACGCCACGGGCCTGGCCCTGCGCTGGAGCACCGACGCCCCCGAGTGGGTCTCGGAGTTCGGCCTGGTGGGGGCGCCCGGCGACGGCACCAGCACCACCGGCGAGTTCAGGATCCCGGCCGGCGCCACGGGCCACCAGGAGGTGCTCGAGTGGGCCGTGCCCGACTTCGGCGACGCCGAGCTGCGGCTGTGGGCCGTGGGCCACCACATGCACAAGATCGGCGTGGACCAAAAGACCAGCATCCTGCGCGACGGCGAGGAGCACTGCCTGGTGCAGACTCCCCGCTGGGACTACGGCTGGCAGCGCCTGTACGAGTACGACGAGGCGATCGAGGACGTGTTCCGGGTCGAGCCCGGCGACGTGGTGCGGGTGCGCTGCACCTACGACAACACCATGGACAACCCGGCCGTGGTCGAGGCGCTGCGCGAGCTCGACCTCGACGCGCCGCAGGACGTGGTCCTGGGCGAGGGCACCCTCGACGAGATGTGCCTGGCCGGGATCGGCGTGGCCGTGCGGCGCTGAGCGAGCCCCGGATCAGAAGGTCGCGCCGAAGAGCTTGCCGTCGTTGGGGCTCGGCGCGGCACGGTGCTCCCGCAGCAGTCGCTTGACGCGGACGCTGGGCAGCACCTGCTCACGCTCGGCCGGCAGCTCGGGCGCGTGGGTGGGCACCACCTCGGGCCGGACCGGCTCGCCGGCGCTGAGCTGGCGCAGCGCCCGGAGGGCGTCGGTGACGGTGAAGATGCCCACCACGTGGTTGCCCGAGACCACGACGGCGCTCCGCCGGTGGCTGCCCTCCATCTGGCGGACCACCTCGGAGATCGGATCCTCGGGGCGGCAGGTGTGGGCCCGCCGCGTGGCGATCGACACCGGCGCGTGGTCGCCCCGGGCCTCCGACGCGAAGACGACGTCGCCGAGGTCGACGGTGCCCACCAGGCGATTGCCTCGCAGCACGAGGAGGTGGCGGACGTTGTTGGCCGTCATGCGATCGGCGGCATCGGCCAGGGTGAGACCCTCGTCCACGGCACAGGGCTCGGGGGTCATGAGCTCTCCAATGGTCATGATCGTGCGTTCCATCGCCCCCGGCCTGACACGCGAGGCCGGGTCCGCAACCTGCGCGACCGGGCGCGCGCCCCCTTGCGAAGCCCCGTCGAGGTGGTAGGCACGATACCCTCGGGGGCGATGTCCTCGAGTCGACGCTCGCTGCGGTGCTTCGCGTTCGTGTGGCTGTGCGGAGCCACCATCGCCCCCGTGGGCGATCACTTCCACGTGGCGCGCGGGGTCACCGAGTACCTCACCGACTTCGGCCCCATCTGGCTGGGCAACAGCCCGCTGTGGTTCGTGCTGCTGGTCTCCACCTTCATGGCCTCGCTCGCGCTGTTCCAGGGCAAGCTGGGCGCGCGCACGGCCACCCGAGCGAGCGACGCCCTCGTGCTCGCCTCGCCGCTGCTGGTGCTGGGGCTGTACCTCACGACCAGCTTCTACCCCTGGCGCGAGGGCGGCAGCCTCGAGACGCTGGTGAGCCTCGGCGCGCTGCTGATGTTCCTCGTGCTCGATCGCAGCGTGATCGGCCTGGTGATCGGCATCGCGGTCGCGGTGGGAGCCACCTTCAGCGAGTGGGGGCTGGTGCAGCTCGGGGTGTTCCGCTACCTGCCCGAGTCCGACGAGCTGTGGGGCGTGGCCCCGTGGCTGCTGCCCCTGTACCTCGCGGCCTCGGTCGCGGTAGGGGCCGTAGGGAGACGCCTTACGCGGCCGGTGGCCTGATCGGGTCATCTCCGTCCAGGAGGGCGTGCGAACGGCCTCGGGCGCCCCGATCGATTGCGTCATGCGGCTTCGCGCTCCATCCTGATCGAAGCCGCTGCCGGCGCCAGGCCGGTGAGCGAGCCCCGACGGGCATGGCCGACGACGACCACCGCAGCGAGCTGCGCGACGAAGACTCGCTGCGCGAGCACTTCGGCGAGCCCTCGGCCAACGCCATGGTGATGAACCGGAGCTACCTCGACGAGCACCACCAGCTCTTCGTGAGGCACTCGCCCTTCATCTGCATCGCCTCGGCCTCCGCCGACGGTCAGCCCAACGTCTCGCCGCGGGGGGACGCCCCGGGCTTCGTCCACATCCACGACGACCGCACCCTGGTCATCCCCGATCGCCCGGGCAACAACAAGATCGAGACCTTCGTCAACGTGGTCGACAACCCGAAGGTCGCGCTGATCTTCTTCATCCCGGGGATCCGCGAGACGGTGCGGGTGCACGGCACGGCCGAGCTGGTGCGGGACCCCCAGTGGCTGGAGCTGGGCCGGGTGGAGGACAAGCTGCCCACCGCCGCCCTGGTGGTACGCGTGACCCGGGCCTACCTGCACTGCGGCAAGGCGATCGTGCGGGCCAAGCTGTGGGACTCCAGCCGCCACGTGGCCCCCGGGGTGATCCCCAGCTTCGGCCAGATCATCAAGGACCAGGCGCAGGTGAGCACCTCGCTGGCCGAGCTCCAGGCGGCGCTCGAGCGCATGTACCGGGACGAGCTCTACTGATCGGAGCGCACCGGGGCGGCACAGCGCCCCGGTGGGACCCTCGGGACCCTCGCGATCACTCCGCGGGCGAGAGCGTCAGCGCCCACGGGCCGGCGGTCGGCGGGAGCGACCCTCCGCTGGGCTCGGGCTTGGTCGCCTCGCAGCCCTGGGTGCTCACGGGCAGGATCACGTACTCGGTGGCGACGTGGCAGCCGTCCTCCGTGCGCCCGACCTTCACCGACTGGCTCACCACGGTCTCGCAGTACTCGGTCGACACCGTGATCGGCCCCTCCAGCTCGTAGCCCGCCACCCACGGGCCCGTGCAGCCCTCGTCGGTTGCGATGCAGCGAGCCTCGTAGGTCTCGCCCTCGTGCTGGAACCACACCATGTCCACGGGCGCGGGCAGCAGGTAGTCGTCGTGCTCCACCACCGGCAGCACGTACACCGACGGCCGGGCCATGTGATCGCACCCCGTCGGCTGCTGTGCCCGGCCGGGAAAGCCGGGGTCGGGGTCGCACGCGGGATCGTAGGGATCCACGGCGCACGGCTCTGCGTCGCACGAGGATGCGATCATGGCGGTCCCGAGCCCACCGACCCATGCGATGACCCCCGTGACGATGAAGGCGCTGCGTAGCTTGCTCTTGCTCATCGGCTCTCTCCACTGAAGCATCCCCCCCGCGGCCGCGGACCCCCACGGAAAGCGCTGCCGCCGGGTCCCACGGCAGGCGCAAAGATGTCGCCGCCCCACGATGGCCTCTACACCCTCCGGAACGACGTTCCAAACTATTCTAAGGGTCGCGGCCCGGCCCGTGACCGGGCCGCGGAGGGGCTCAGGAGGGCTCGATCCCCTCGTGCCCCACCGGCGCCTCGTCGCCCTCGATCACCTCGAAGTCCTCGGGCTTGGCCTGGGCGCGCCGCCACAGCACGAAGGCGGCAACGATGGCGCGGTGCAGCACGGTGCCCCGCGGGTACAGCTCGGTCTCGGGGTCGAAGGTGCCCGCGGCCCGACCGAAGAACAGCGCCAGCGCCTCGTGGATCGTGCCCACCGGCCACACCCGGAACTCGCCGCGCTCGCAGGCCTCCACCACGTCGTGGCGCAGCATCAGGTCGCCCACGTTGGAGCGGGGGATCACCACGCCCTGCTCGCCGTCGAGGCCTCGCGCCCGGCAGGTGTCGAAGAAGCCCTCGATCTTCTCGTTGACCGCCCCGATCGGCAGCACGTGCCCGAGCTGGTCGACGGCGCCGGTCATGGCGATGTTCTGCGCGATGGGCTCGTCGGTGAGCGCCGAGAGCAGGCAGACGATCTCCGCCGCCGACGCGGAGTCGCCGTCGATCGTGCCGTAGCTCTGCTCGAAGGCCAGCGAGGCGTCGAAGGCCAGCGGGTGCTCGGTGGGCAGCAGCTTGCGCAGCAGGCCGCCGAGGATGAAGAAGCCCTTGGTGTGGATGGCCCCCGACAGCTCGGACTCCCGCTCGATGTTCACCGCGCCGCCCATGCCCGTGCCCACCGAGGCGGTGATGCGGGTGGGGAAGCCATAGGTGAGGGGGCCGGCCTGGATCACCGCGAGGCCGTTGATCTGCCCCACCGCGCGGCCCTCGGTGGCCACCCGGATGCGGCCGTCGGCTACCATCTCGCGGAACTGGCGGGCGGGGCCGTCACCGCGTCGCTTGGTGCGACGCACCGCCTCGCGCACGTCCTCGCCCTCGACCAGCGCCTCGCCCTTGCTCGTGCGTGCGCGCGCCGAGGCGAGGAAGGCCGCCTCGCGTCCGATGTCGGCCAGCCGTCCCAGCCGCGCGGTGAGCTTGCCGCGGGAGGCCGCCACCCGGGCCCCGTGCTCGGCGAGCTCGGCGATGGCCGAGGCCGAGAACGGGGGCAGCCGCTCCTCCCGAGCGATGCGAGCGAAGACCCCGGCGTAGAGGGCCACGTGCTCGGCGTCGCGCGGGATCACCTCGTCGAAATCGGCGAGCACCTTGAACAGGTGGGGGAAGTCGGCGTCGAGCTGATCGAGCAGGTAGTAGAGCCGCGAGTCACCCACCAGCACCACCTTGAGGTCGACGGGGATCGGCTCGGGCTTGAGCGAGGGGATCGGGACCAGCAGCGGCAGCTCGGGCATCACCAGCTCCACCCGGCCGCTGCGGAGCGTGCGGACCAGCGCCGACCAGGCGCCCGGGTGGGCGAGCAGCTCGCCCGCCTCGAGCACCAGCACGCCGCCGTCGGCCCGCACCAGCGCCCCGCCGCGCACGCTGGTGTGATCGGCCCGCGCGCTGCCGTCGGGCTTGATCGTGGTGTCGAGGGTGCCCAGCAGCGAGCGCATGGTGGGCGCGTGCTCCACGATCACCGGCGAGGGCTCGCCCTCGGCGTGACCCGACACGAGGTTGGCCTCGTACAGGTGGGCCACCTCCTCGATCGAGTCGAGCTCGGGGAGCCGGCGCTGCACCACGTCGTGCACCAGCGCGTCGAGGTACGCCCCCACCCGCGTGCCGGGGAACAGCTCGCGCAGCTCGACGCAGGCGTCGGTGAGCAGCCGCCGGGCCTCCTCGCGCGCGAGGTCCCGCAGCTGCTCCCGCAGCCGCCGCTGACGCTCGCCCACCTTGCGGAAGGTGGCGTCGACCTGCTCGCGCGCAGCGTCGCTGGCCTCGCCGAGCTCCTCGAGCGCCTCGGTGGTCAGCTTGCCCTCGCGGATCAGCGCCCCGAAGCGCTCCGGCGGCACCGGCTGCCCCTCCACCAGGGGCATGATCACCGGCCGCGCCACCCCGCCGGCCTGCCCGATGAGCAGGGCCAGCCCCTTGTCGCGCAGCTCCGCCTCGAGGGGATCGGTCAGCGCCTCGATGTCCCGCATGGACTCGCGCTCGAGCTCCCGCTTGCGCGACAGCAGCGGCTCGCCCCCCATCGCCTCGCCCAGCTCGCCCACGACGAAGCGCCGCAGCTCGCCCAGCTTCTCGCACAACAGCTCGCCCCGTCCGCGCTCCACCGTGATCAGCATCGGCCGATCGGGTCGCTCGAAGTCGTGCACGTAGAGGTGATCGGGAGCGTCGGGGGACTGCGGCCGGATCTCCTCGAGCAGGCGCCGCACCATCGTCAGGCGGCCGGTGCCCTGCAGCCCCCGCACGTACACGTTCTGCCCCTTGGCGTGGATCTCCACCCCGAAGCGCAGCGCGTCGATGGCCTGGTCCTGGCCCACGATGCCGGGGATCGGCTCCACCTCGGCGGTGGAGGAGAACGACAGCGACGCGGGGTCGCAGCGCCAGCGCAGGTCGGCGACCGGGAGCGGGCGGGGGGCCTCGCTCTCGATCTCGGGCTCGGGCTCGCTCGCGGGCGCGTCGTCGGGCATCGGGGCCGAGCATAGCGGCCCCGCCGAAGTCTCGCTGTCGCGGGCGCGATCAGCCGTGACCGGGGCGATGGCCCACCGCGAGCGCGGTCGGAGCGACGAGCGTGGGCTCCCGCTCGAGCACCACCACCAGGCGGCGCTCCTGTCCCGGGGCCACGTCGAGGCGGGCCCGCCACGAGCGGTGGCCCTCGGCCTCCACCCGCACCACGTGCACGCCGGCGTCGATCTCCACCGGCTCGTTGGTGCGGCCCACCACGCGGCCGTCCACGGTGAGCACGCCCACCGCCGCGGCCTCCACCAGCAGCGTGCTCGACTCGAGCTCCGACGACGACGGGCTCGCGGGCTCGGGCGTGGCCTCGGGGAGCTCGCTCGCTCGCGCCTCCGTCGGCGGAGCCTCGCGCACCGTGGCCGCCACCGCGACCGCCGAGCCCGTCGACAGCAGGCCCATGCCCAGCGCCACGCGCCGCAGCAGCCGGCGGGCGCCCTTGCGTCGCGGCGGCACCGGGGCCACGCGCACCGTGGCTCCCGAGACCACCGGCACCGGCCGCACGGGGAGCTCGATCGAGGTGCCCGACTCGGTCAGCACGGTGCTGGCCTGCACCGGCGCGCGCCGGGTGTGACGCGGCCGCTCCCAGGCATCGAGCACCGTCCACTGCCGCGCGGGCCAGTGCGCCGAGCTCTCGTCGGTCACGGGCGGTGCGGCGGCCTCGGCATCCACGGCCAGCCGCAGCTGGGCCGCGGGCACGGCCTCGAGCAGCCGCTCGAGCAGCACGGTGGCGTCGTGCGGCCGCATCGACGCGTCGAGCTCCACGGCCTCGGCGATCCGCATGGCCAGGCCCTCGCTCAGCCGCCCCGCGTCCACGGCGTCGCTCAGCCGGATGCGCAGCATCTCGGCCCGCTCCTCCGGCCCCTCGCTCCGCGGCAGCGGCCCGGTGAGCAGGCGGATGAACAGCACGCCCAGCGAGAACACGTCGGAGCTCGGCGACATCCCCACGTCGGACTCGGGCGCGCGGTAGATGGAAGGGTGGTCGGTCGACTTGCTGCGACCGGCGGGCACGCCGAGCACCACGTCGAGACCGAAGTTGCGGATGCGGATCTCGAGGTCGTCGTCCTTGGCCTTCACCACCCGCAGGTCCTGCGGCCGCACGGCTCCCACCACCACGCCCTTGCGGTGGGCCTCGCTCACCGCCTGCACCACCTGCGAGAACACGGGCAGCAGCACCGGCAGGCTCAGCTTGCCGCGACGCTCTCGCAGCACGTGGTTGAGGCGCGGCCCGTCGTCGTGCTCGTGCACGAGATACGCGAGGCCCTCGTGGCGACCGTAGGCGACCAGGCCGGCCACGTAGGGGTGCTCGACCGCCGCGAGGGCGCCCAGCCGCCGCGACGCCCGGCGCCAGGCCGCATCGGCGATCGCGATCCCCCGCACGATCACCATCGCGTCGTCGCCACGGAGCTCGGCCTGCACCCGCGGCCCGAAGTCGTCGGACCGCAGCGCCCGCAAGTACTCACAGCGCGCAGCCAGTGGGCCGTCGGTCAGCAGGGCACCGAGGTAGTCGTCGCCGTAACAGAACATTTGTTCACCAGCTCAGGGGGATCCCTGACCTATCGCATCCCCCTCCCGGGTTCAATCCCCCTTTTCCCCTAGAGTGGATCGAATGCCTATCTAGCTGGCCGAATTCGCGCAATCCGATCCGCGCGAGCCTCCGCGGCGACCCCACGATCCGGCCCAGAACGAACGCGGACGGAGTTCCACGTTGGGACGGGCAATTCGGGTCACGAACGCCGGCCGCGATGACCCACTCACATCAACGGCCAATGGGCTTGGTCCTGTGGACGACTTCGCGCGAGCCGGCCTCATCCGCCGGACGGCGGAGGCACCTCGCCGATCACCAGCGCGTGCTCGTCCACCAGCACCAGCCCGTCCGCGTCGACCATCTCGGCGTGGATGATCACGGACCGGCCCATGAGCGTCGGGGCATCGACCTCGTCGGGCAGCACCAACCACACCGCGGGAGCCTCGAGCACGCCGGGATCGGCGAGCGACGGATAGAACAACGCGGGGTAGTCGACCACCTCGTTGAAGTGACCGTCGGCGGTCAGCTCGTAGCCCTCCACGTCGACCCACGCATGTAGGATCGGCATGTCGGGGTTGTCGAAGCCGGGATCGGGCGGGTTGTAGAAGCCCTGGCCGCGCATCGGCATCGAGAACATGGAGAGTCCCTGCGGTCCCACCACCACCGGCAGCGCGCCTTCGAAGGCATGGAAGCCGTCGGTGCCCCAGCCGATCTCGAGCCAGGCCGCGGGCCCGCCGGTGTCGGTGGCCGAGCTCGTGTCCGAGGACGAGGGCGGGCCCGAGACCATGCCCGAGGCTCCGTCGTCGACGCTCTCGCTCGACGACGACGAGCCATCGGCGACGGGAGGATCCTCGGCCCCCACCGGGCAGCCGAGCAGCGCCCCCATCCCCGCCACGAGCATCGCGCGTCGCATCCGTCCCCAACCGTAGCAGCGAGGGCCGCCCCGCGCCCGCTCCTCGCTCTCGCACGCGAAGGGGCCGAATTCGCGGGATTCGAGAACCAACGCGGTGCATCGGCAACCATGGGGGCATGCGGGGCGGCGGCGCGAGGCCTTGGTGGGGAGCGATCGTGGTCGCGGGCGGCCTCGCCGGTGGTTGCGTGGATCCCGGGCCTCCCGAGGTCTTCACCAGCGGCCTCGGCCCCGGGCCCTCCACCGACTCCGACGACGGCAGCGACCCCCTCCCTGCGACCGAGGGCACCACCAGCTCCGACGACGACGGCTCGTCCGACGACGGCAGCGTGCCCCTGCCCTGCGACCCCGGCTTCTCCTTTGCCCCCGATCCACCGGGCTCGGGAACGATCACCTGGGTGGGCTACACCGACGCCTCACCGCTGACCTACGTGGAGATGCAGGCATCGGGACCGGGCGTGGCCACCCGCGGCAGCCTGCAGATCGAGGGCAGCGATCCCTGGACCTGGCGCTGGCCCTTCACCGATCTCGCGCCGGGAACATGGACCTTCTCGTTCTCGCACGGCGATCCGCCCGTCACCGTGGGGAGCTGCCAGCAACGAGTGCTCGACACCGGCCTACCGCCCCCGCTGCCCGACGATCCCCCGCCGGCCACCGGCGATTGCGGCCCGGGCCAGGTGTGTGGAGACATGGGGCCTGGAGGCGGCACCTGCAACGACTGCCCGATGGTGGGCAGCTGCCTCGATCCGCCCTCGCCCCATGGCCCGAGCGGGCCCGGCGAGTGGAGCTGCCTCGACAGCGCGGGCTGCCAGGAGGGCGATGGCATCTGCCGGATCTGGTGCCCCGGTGAGCCCTGCAACGAGGCCGCGCACCCCGACGGCTGCCCGCAGGGGGTGGAGAGCTGCTTGGTGTCGGCCACCTTCGACTCCTACGAGGAAGCCTGCGCCTCGTGCTGCGAAAGCCGTTTCCACGCGCCCACGGGCGAATATGCCTGCTGGGACCCGGCCTTCAACCTGTGCCGATATCCCACCGACTGCGGCCTGCCCCTTTGGTGAGCGAGCGCGCGTCGGAAGGCGGCCCCGCGGCCCCCAACTGGGCACAATCGCGGCTTTGTGATCCTACTTCTGGCCGAGACGGGGCGGTCGGTGTTAAGCCTGACGGCGATGATCCGCAAAGCGAGCATTCTCGGGTCCGTCGCGCTGCTCCTGCTGTCGGCCTGTGCCGAGGAGGAGACCTCCGGCATCGCCACCGCCCGCAGCCAGATGAAGCCCCTGGTCGACGCCGCCTGTGACTGGATGTTCGGCTGCTGCTCGCCCGACGAGCTGGTCTACCAGGTGGGTGACTTCACCGTCGACGCCAACGACTGCAGCGCCCGCATGCTCGACGCGATCGAGGCCGGCGTGCCCCTCGAGCTCGAGCAGGGCGGCCTGAGCGACGACCCGGCCGCGGGCCTGCTCATCCTCGCCCTGTCGATCAACGAGGATCGCGTCGACGTCAACGGCGGTGCGGTCCGCGAGTGTGCCAACTCGACCTCCGGCATGGCCTGCAACGCGCCCCTGGTGATCGACTCCGGCACCGGCCGCTGCACCCCCTCCGCCGCCGAGCCCGAGGATCCCTGCGACCCCAACGAGATGTTCGTGGGCAAGCAGAGCGTGGGCGAGCAGTGCGACGGTCCCTGGGAGTGCAAGGAGGGGCTGCGCTGCATCGACTTCGGCATCGCGGGCGTGTGCGCGCTGCGGGCCAAGCAGGGCGAGACCTGCTTCTCCGACGAGGAGTGCGCCGAGGATCTCGTCTGCGACTGGGAGAGCGGCACCTGCACCCCGGGCGCGCTGTCGGGCGAGGCCTGTGCCTTCGCCGATCCGCTCGACCCGGTCCCCGGCACCGAGACCATCCGCTGCGCGGCCGGCCTCACCTGCGACGCAGCCACCAGCATCTGCACCGGCGGCTTCTGTGCCCCGGGCTCGCCCTGCGGCGACATCTTCGACGACACGGACTGCCCCGACAGCTACTTCTGCGTGGGCAACTCCTTCACCCAGGCCACCTGCCAGCAGCCGGGCGGCGAGGGCTCGCCCTGCTTCAAGCCCGAGGATTGCCAGAGCAACTTCTGCGATCCCTTCGAGGAGGTCTGCGCCAACCTGCTCGGGGTGGGCGAGAGCTGCTTCGGCAACGACGAGTGCGCCTCGGGCTTCTGCGACGGCGGGCTGTGCAGCCCCTCGGTGAGCGCGGGCCAGCCCTGCCCCAGCTTCGACAACGCCGAGTGCGACGGAGGCTACTGCGACACCACCGACCCGGCGGGGCCCACCTGCCGCGCCTACGTGGGCCAGGGCGGAGCCTGCCCCACCGGGGTCGAGTGCGATCCCAGCCTCGACCTGAGCTGCGTCGACGCCATGTGCCTGCAGGAGCCGTTCCCCAACGGCACCACCTGCTTCGACGGCTCGCAGTGCGCGTCGCGGGCCTGCTACATGGGCGAGTGCACCGCGGGCGCGGTGGTCGGCGCGGCCTGCCGCACCGACGGCTCCACCGAGCCCTGCATCGTCGGCTCGTTCTGCGACGCGCCCCAGGGCGCGCTGGACGGGACCTGTGCCGACCTGCGGCGCCCCGGCCAGGCCTGCACCGACGACGGCCAGTGCTGGGGCAGCTGCATCACCCGCTTCGGCTCGCGCATGTGCGACGCCACCCCGGCCCTCGCGCTGGACGAGGTGTGGTGCGACGGCCAGTAGCGACGGCCCGCCTCATCATCACCCGGCCCGCCTGACGGGCCCCGGCGAGCCCTCGGCGTCCCACGGACCCGGGGGCTCGTGCATGGGGGGCCCCAGCGGCCGCGCGCCCTCGGTGGCCAGCGTGGCCTCGGGATCGGCGAGGAAGCCCGTCACCACGGCCAGGTTCATCGCCCCGTGTCGGTGGTGCTCGGTCCGAAACCACGAGAAGTCCTGCGGGCCCCAGGCCGAGACGTGCGCCTCCGGGGCCCGCCCCTGCAGCGAGTACTGCACGTACTTGGTCGGGTACACGCACAGGATGCAGCGGCTGCGGTAGGCCAGGAAGTGCAGCAGGTCGGTGCCCACCGACTTGCGCATGTGCTCGATGACGTCCCCGAGGATCACCAGGTCCACCGTGAGGTCGGGCTGCTCGAGGAGCATCGCATCGGCCGGGCCCACCCAGATCTCGTCGTAGATCGACTCGAGGCCATAGCCGTGCACGTACTCCTCCTGGGCCTCCACCGCGACCATCCAGGTTTCGGGGCTCGCCCGGCGGGCGATCGTGCCGTACTTGCCCGCGCCCGCCCCGATGTCGAGCATCGACGCGGGGCGCAGGTGGGCGATGGTGCTCTCGATGAGCGCGTCGAAGCAGCCGGCAGACCAGGGCATGGGGGACCTCCTCTGCGATGGAGTCCCGCGAGCCCGATCCGGATCACCGCGCGCCGCCCTTGCGCTCCGCCCTTGCGCTCCGCCCTTGCGCTCCGCTTTCTCATCATATATCGTCGATGGACGATGGTCCGGCAGACGGCCTCGAGCTGCACCCTGCGGGACGACGCAGGCCCCGATCCGCGGCCGGTGGAGGGCCCCGAGGCCGACGCCGAGGTGGCGGCGCTCGCCAAGGCGCTGGCCCACCCCGCCCGGGTCCGCATCCTGCGGCTGCTCACCCGCCGAAACGCCTGCATCTGCGGCGAGATCGTCGACGAGCTCGAGCTCGCCCAGTCCACCGTGTCCCAGCACCTCAAGATCATGAAGGAGGCGGGGCTCATCCAGGGCGAGGTCGACGGGCCTCGCGTGTGCTACTGCGCCAGCCCCCGCGTGCTCCGGCGCTTCAAGGCTCTGGTGGGC
Organism: Myxococcales bacterium; assembly: GCA_020633315.1. Taxonomy (GTDB): domain Bacteria; phylum Myxococcota_A; class Polyangia; order Nannocystales; family Nannocystaceae; genus Paraliomyxa. The sequence continues at coordinate 26,315 of JACKDV010000017.1, read as the reverse complement.
AGTCTCTGACTATCGGTGAATCACGATGAATGAGCGCTCTCGCCCCGGCCTCGCCGGCCGCCTCTCCTTCCTCGATCGCTACCTCACCGTGTGGATCTTCGCCGCGATGGCGGTGGGGATCGGCCTGGGCTACGCCGCGCCCGGCCTCGTGGGCACGCTCGAGCGCCTGAGCGTGGGCACCACCAGCATCCCCATCGCCATCGGGCTGATCCTCATGATGTACCCGCCGCTGGCGAAGGTGCGCTACGAGGAATTGGGGCGAGTGTTCCAGGACAAGCGCGTGCTCGCCCTGTCGCTCGTGCAGAACTGGCTCGTCGGCCCCCTGCTCATGTTCGGGCTCGCGGTGCTGTTCCTGCGCGACGAGCCCGAGTACATGCTGGGGTTGATCCTCATCGGGCTCGCCCGCTGCATCGCCATGGTCATCGTGTGGAACGACCTGGCCAAGGGCGACCGCGAGTACTGTGCGGGCCTGGTCGCGCTCAACTCGATCTTCCAGGTGCTGTTCTTCTCGGTGCTGGCCTACTTCTTCGCCACGCTCCTGCCGAGCTGGCTGGGGCTCGAGGGCACGGTGGTCGACGTCACCATCGCCGAGATCGCCCGCAGCGTGGCCATCTACCTCGGCATCCCCTTCGCGGCCGGCTTCCTCACCCGCCGCGTGCTGGTGCGGGCCAAGGGGCGGCCGTGGTACGAGACGAGCTTCGCCCCGCGCATCGGCCCCATCACCCTGGTGTCGCTGCTGTTCACCATCGTGGTGATGTTCTCGCTCAAGGGCGAGGCCATCGTGCAGCTCCCCCTCGACGTGCTGCGCATCGCCGTCCCCCTGCTCGTCTACTTCGTGGTGATGTTCCTGCTCTCGTTCTTCATGAGCATGCGCATCGGGGCGAGCTACGAGCAGTCGGCCACGCTGAGCTTCACCGCCGCCTCCAACAACTTCGAGCTCGCCATCGCGGTGGCCATCGCCAGCTTCGGCATCGACAGCGGGGCCGCGTTCGCGGCGGTGATCGGCCCCCTGGTGGAGGTGCCGGTGCTCATCGGGCTGGTCAACGTGGCGCTGTGGCTCGGCCGACGATACTTCCCCCAGGCGAGGCTCGAGGCCCGGTGAGCCGCGGCATCCTGTTCCTGTGCGTGGCCAACTCGGCCCGCAGCCAGATGGCCGAGGGGCTCGCGCGGGCGCAGCTCGGCGAGGAGGTCCCGGTGTGGAGCGCGGGCAGCGAGCCCCGCACCGTCCACCCGCACGCCATCGAGGTGATGGCCGAGCTCGGCATCGACCTCGGCTCGCATCGCTCCAAGTCGGTCCACGAGATCGATCCCGCCACGATCCACACCGTGGTCACGCTGTGCGCCGAGGAGGTCTGCCCCGCGTTCCTCGGCGAGGCCCGGCGCCTGCACTGGCCCATCCCCGATCCGGCGAGCGACGATCCCAGCATCCCCCGCGAGGAGCTGCTCGCGCGCTTCCGTCGGGCCCGAGACACGATCCGTGCCCGGCTCGAGCGGCAGTGGGGCGAAGGGCTCGTCGACCCTCAGGGGCAGGCGCCGTAGAGCTCCTGCTCGGCCACCGCCACCATCTCGTCGCTGAGGTGGTGGTGCCCCAGCACGTTGGGGTGGATGAGGTCGCCCATCCAGCCCTCGAAGCTCGGGTCGTAGTACGGGCAGCTCGAGTCGTTCACGTAGTGCCCGTGGCCGAGGTACGAGGGGTGCTGATCGGTGATGAACGCCCACTCGCGCGACGCGGCGCGCTCCTCGAGCGCGTCGTTGTGGGCGTGGAGCAGCTCGATCTTGGTCTCGCTGACGTTGTAGGGCGGCGCCGTGCAGTCGTCGAAGGGGTTGTACTGCGTGTTCATCAGCAGGGTGACCCCATCGGGGAAGTTGGCCGGGTCGCCGAGGAAGTCGAGGATCTCCTCCCACGCCGCCGCCACCTGCGGCCCGGTGGTGTTGTTCCAGCCGTCGAGGGCCGCCTGGTCCGAGGCGAAGATGTAGGGCGCCAGGTCGTTGCCGCCGATGTAGATCATCACCAGCACGTGGCCCGGCATCCCGACCTCGATGGTGCCGAGCTGGAAGTTGGAGACGTCGGTCGTCACCGCGCCTCCCACCGAGAGGTTCTCGTAGCTCAGCGGGCCCACGTTGGCCGCGAGCCAGCTGTTGAGACGCTTGGGAGCGCAGTCGTCGGAGTCCTTGCCGCCCACGCCCGCGCAGGCCGCGATGCTGTCGCCGAGCACCACCATGCGGGTGGGCGTGGGCTGACAGCCTGCCTCGCCGCCCGTGGTCTCGCCCGGGCCGGTGTCGCCGGTGTCCTGCAGACCGTCGTCGGAGCCAGGGCCGCTCTCCTCGCCGCCGCTGCCGGTGGCCGGGCCGGCCGTCTCGTCGGCTCCCGTGCTGCTCATCGAGGCGTTGCCGGTGCCGCCGGTCGAGCCGTTCTCGGTCTCGCCCTCGCCCTCCGTGCCTTCGCCGGGCGTGCAGCCGATCGCCCCGCCCATCGCCAGTGCACCCACCACCATCGCAAGCCAATCGAGTCGCATTCCCCGAAGCTAACACCCCGCTCGCGTCGACGGGGGCGTGATGGCTCGACCGTCGCGCTCGCATTGGCCGTGACCGATGTCACGGCATGCGACCACCACCGAAACCTGGAGCCGTACCATTCGTGCTCGAAGGGACATGATCGACGCGATGCCTCGCCCACGCCTCCTGCTCGCCCTGACCTCGGGCCTGGTGCTCGCCGGATGCAGCGCCAGCGGTCCCGGCATCCGCACCGCCCCGCCCGCGCCGCTGCGAGAGCCCGCCTCGATCACCGAGTGGGAGAGCCTCGTGCGTCCCGACGGGCTCCACATGCTCGCCACTGCGATCGCGCTCCTCGGCGCCGACGATGGCAAGGGAAGCTGCCCTCGAGTGGAGCGCTCGGGCTCGGTCACCACGCTGACGGGGGACTGCAGCGATGCCTCGGGCAAGCGGCACGAGGGTCGAGCGCGGGTGGTCACCCACGGCAACGTCACCCGCGTGCGCCTCGATGACTACGACGACGCGGAGGTCCGCGCCACCGGCCGCGTGCGACTGGTGAGCGAGCCCCAGCCTCGCTTCGCGATGGACCTGCGGCTCGAGCCGGGGCTCCAGCTCGACGACTCCGCGCCCGCGCCGGCCTGGACCGCGCTCGACGTGGAGGGCTACCGCGACACGGAGGGCTGGCACGCGCTGGGCACCCTCGCCGCCGAGGGGCGCGGCTCGGTGCGGATGCGGGCGCGGGGCATCGAGCTGGGCAAGGCCTGCCCTCACGAGCCCCTGCGCGGCACGGTGGAGCTGTGGTCGGGCGAGCACCAGGTGCGCATCGACTACGACGGCGCCACCGACTGCGATCCCGAGGGCACCGCCCGCTGGTCGCTCGACGGCGTGGCCCAGGGCGAGCTGGAGGGCATCGCCGGCAACATGGGCTGCGAGGCCTCCGAGGACGGCGGCGAGGTGCCGGTGAGCGGCGCCATGCTGCTGCTGCTGGGGATCCGACGACGACGGCGGAGGCCAGCCGACCGGCGAGCACCCGAGCCCACCGATCGAGCCTGCTAGCCCGCTGGCTTGCAGACCCCGCCGCCGGCGCTCACCTGCGCCTGGGTGCGGAAGGTGTTGAGCGACTCCCAGCTCGGCGGCTCGAGCTGCGGGATCGTGCCGTCCTCGCGCACGTTGGTCACGTGGTAGGTGTGCTGGTTCCAGATCCGCCGCGCGGGGATCCAGCGGTCGTCCATGTCGCGGATCGCCTGCACGGCGAAGGTCGTGTCGACGGCCCCCACCACGAACTCGGCCGAGCCGTCGTTGTCGATGTCGGCCACCGTCGGGTACTCCGTCCAGGTGTAGCTGTTGCGCGGGGTCGACATGAGCACCGAGCCGTCCACGTCGTAGACCCAGGCGGTCTGCTCGTCGGCGTAGATCGCCTGGGCCACGCCCTGCCCCAGGAAGTCGAAGCCGGTGCCGCCGGCCTGCCCCGAGAAATCGATCACGTTGGCCACGAACAGCGTCGACTGATCCATGTTGTAGACCCCGAAGTGCTGCCCCACGCTCAGCGCCATCTCGGGCTGGTTGTCCCCGTCGAAGTCGTGGATCGCCACCGGGCGGTTCCAGTCGCCCGACTCGCCGGTGGGCGCGAAGTTGGACCAGGCCACGGTGCCGTCGTGCTCGAGCAGCCAGATCCCGTGCTCCACCGCCACCAGCACCTCGGGCTGGGGATCGCCGTCGAGGTTGGCCACCTGGGGGTAGGCCGTGATGGAGAAGGTCTCGGACTGGATCTCGGGCCGCAGGTAGTGGACGCTGCCGTCGTGGTGATAGGCGGCGTGCCCGAAGATCGCCTCGAGGTCGCCGTCGCCGTCGAGGTCGGCCGCGGTCGAGGCGCTGTAGACCCCGTCGAAGGGCGCGCTGAAGATGGGGACCCCGTTGTGGTCGTAGATGTTGCTGCCCGCGATCACCTCCACGTCGCCGTCGTTGTCGAGGTCGGCCAGGGCGACCGCGCCGGTCTGCGACGAGGGCCAGGGCGCGGGCCCGAAGGCCTTGGGCGTGCCGTCGTGCTCGAACGCCACCAGCCCCGAGCTCGCCGGCGATCCCATCGTGACGATCTCCACCAGCCCGTCGTTGTCGATGTCGCCCAGCGCCGGGGTCACGCCCAGGATCACCGACTGGGGGATCATGAAGTGCAGGGTGCCGGTCTCGCCGTCGAGCACCACGATGTTGCCGGGCCCGGTCTCCCCCGCGTTGCCGATCACCGTGACCACGTCGGGCACGTCGCAGAGATCGATGTTGCCGTCGCCGTTGTCGTCGGTGAGGTTGGCGACCAGCGGCGTGGTGAGGCAGTCGTCCTGCCCGCCCACGCCGGGGAACGACCACTGCACCACCGGCTCGAAGCTGTCGGGCGGCGCCACGTCGTCGCAGGGCCCCACGCCCGACAGCTCGCCGTCGGGCACGGTGCACTGCGGCGGCATCACGCCCACGTCGGGCACCCCGCCCACGTCGAAGATCGGTCCCCCGCTGGTGCCGGGGCCGTCGTCGTCCGACGAGGAGGACGAGCCGGTGCCGTCGGCCGAGCTCGAGGTCGGGCCCGCCGAGGTGGAATCGGTCTGCATCCCTCCGCTCGAGCCCGGGCTCATGGTGGCCCCCGAGTCGCCGCTACCGTCCTCCGCGGGATCGTCGGGACAGCCGGCCAGCAGCAGCGCGACGGTGGTCGGGGCGAGGACCGAGCGAATTCCAGGGGGCGAGACCATCGCTGGATGGTCGCACACCCAAGCCGCGACCGGACCGCCCGACGCCTCGGCCGCCCGCCGCTCGCGAAGCAGGATCGTACCCCGCCATACCAGCCATACGGACCGCGCCACGAAGGTCAGCGCTCCGATGGCGCGAAGCCGAGCAGCTCGACGCGCATCGAGGGGCGCGTCAGTCCTCCACGAACAGCAGCCCCTGCGCCGGGCCGGCCTCGGCTCGGAGCTCGCCTCGGAGGTTGCGCTGCATCAGCGCCTCCACCCGCTCTCGCGGCAGGCCCAGCGCGAGCAGGTAGGTGAGCTTGGCCTGCGCGGCCTCGGGGGTCATGTCGTAGCCGCTGATGGCTCCGGCGTGCTCGAGGCCGGAGGCGGAGCGGTAGGCGTCGACGTTGACCGAGCCCTGCACCACCTGCGTGCCGTCGACGATCACCACCCCGCGATCGTGGGCGCGGTGCAGCGCGTCGAGGAACGAGGGGGTGGAGGGAGCGTTGCCCTCGCCGAAGGCCTGCAGCACCAGGCCGCGCACGGGCGGCTCGGTGGCACCCAGCAGCACCTCGACCGCGTTGGTGGCCTGGATGCCGGGGTAGAGCACCACCGAGAGCACCGAGAAGCTCGGCAGCGCGGCCTCGATGGCGTCGAGCCGCTCGAGCCGCTTGCGGCGGTTGTCCGCGAGCTCGAGCGAGACCTCGGCGGGAGGCTTCATGCGCACCACGCCCTCGTCCACCTCGATGGAGATGCCGGCGGTGGCCAGCAGCGGGGCGTTGGGCGAGCGGAAGCCCTCGAAGGCATGGGTGCTGACCTTGGCCGCCCGGCAGCCGCGATAGAGGGCCTGGTCGAAGAACAGGCCCACCTCGGGGATGTCGGTGGTGGCGGCGATCTGCATGGAGGTCACCAGGTTGCGCAGGGCGTCGTTGCGGGTCTGGGCCAGCGGCACCTGCGAGCCGGTCACCACCACCGGCCGCGACAGCCCCTCGAGCAGGAACGAGAGCGCCGAGGCGGTCCAGGCCATGGTGTCGGTGCCGTGGAGCACCACGAAGCCGTCGTGGTCCTCGTAGTTGTCGAGGATCCTCCGCGCGATGCGGACCCAGTCGTCGGGGGTCATCGACGAGCTGTCGATGGGCTCGTCGAAGGCGTCGAGGGTGTAGCGCACCCGCAGGTCGCGACGGTCGAAGGTCTGCAGGGTGAGCCAGGGCGGATCGAAGCCGGGCATGGTGCCCAGCAGGGACTCGAAGCGCGCGGGCGGCATGGGAGCCAGGGGGTGGCCGTCCATGCCGATGGTGCCGCCGGTGTAGAGGACGTAGATCCGCACGGGGTCCTGGGGCATGCGCGACTACGGTCGCACGACCCCGGCTCCCGTGCCCACCCCGGGGACCGCAGCCCGAGGGAGCCTCAGTGCGTGGCCGCGACCGCGGTGCTCACCGAGAACATGTCGGCGAGCACGGGCAGCAGCAGGGCCAGGACCACGCTCACCACCAGGCCGAGGGTGGCCTTGCCGATGTCCCGCAGGATGATGCCGCCGGTCTGGGCCGGGGTGCGCACGTGCAGGCGCAGGGTGAGCGACAGCTCGCGGCCGGCGAGCAGACCCAGGAACACCCAGGTGGTGCTCATGGGGATGTGGCTGTGCTCCTTGAAGTAGAGCAGCACCAGGCCGAACAGCAGGTCGATGATCGTCGCGGCCCGGATGTCGGCGGTGTTGGTCTTGCTGGTGACGATCTTCTGGATGGGGCCGCCACCCTTGTAGAAGATCCACCCGAGCATCGCGACCATCAGCACCAGCGAGCCGACCAGCAGCGCGGGGCTCAGCGGGCGCGGCAGGTACACGAAGATGTTGGCGAGGTCCTGGATGAGCCACTGCGCCCACAGGAAGCCGGTGGAGCCCCACTGCAGCACGGTCCAGAAGCGGCTGGGCGGGACGTTGCTGGTCTCGAGGAAGCGGCGCTCGACCACGCGGGCGATGGCGGCGTAGGCCAGCACCGCGACCACGAAGGCCACCGCGTAGCCGAGCAGCGACTTGCTCACCATGCTGCCCAGGCTCTTGGGCGAGAACACGGTGAGCACGAGGAAGGTGGTGCTCACCGGCATGCCCAGGCGCGTGAGCACCAGCAGCACCAGCGGCGGCAGCACGAACAGCCACGAGAAGGGCTCGGGGTGGGGGATCTTGGCCAGGCGCCCGTACGAGGGGTCACCTGCGTGGCCGAGCCACCCCCACAGCAGCACGATCGAGAGGATGCCGGCGGCGAAGGCCCACAGCACCCACCACGGTCGCTTGCGATTCGACGAGAGGAAGGTCCCCAGCGTCTGGATGGCGTCGTTGGCAACGACGGCGTAGGAAGCCAGCACGAAGCCGGCGATCATGATGATCCATTCCATTGGCTCGCCGCCCGAACTCCTGGTCCGGGCGAACGATGCCGCAGACGAGCGCCGCATCCAGGCCTCCGGACGACTTGTTGCGGACTTGTAACCTGACCGTGTCCTGGACCTCGAGCGGGCTGAGCGCATGACGGGGAGCCCCGGGAATTCGAGGACTTGTGGGGACCCGAGTCCCTGCGTTGCCAAGCGCAGTTTGCGGAAGCTAGCGTCCGCAGGTCATGCCCACCGACCGTGCCCCTCGAACGATCTCCTCGCTGGCCCTCTCCCTCACCCTGCTCGCGCTGGCCTGCGGGGGCTCGCCCGGCAAGGCCGGCGAGGGCAAGGACGAGGCCAAGGCCAAGCCCAAGGGTGAGGCGGCCAAGGGCGAGACGCTGGACACGAGCGAGAAGGTCACCATCGACCTGAGCAAGACCAAGAAGGCGACGCCCGAGGAGGCCAAGCAGTTCGTGACCGAGGTGGACGCCAAGCTGCGCGAGCTGTGGACCAAGGCGTCGCAGGCCGAGTGGCTCAAGGCCACCGACATCACCGACGAGCACGAGAAGCTGGCCGCGGCCGCCAACGCCAACACGATGGCCTACGAGACCAAGGTGATCCAGGAGGCCACCAAGTTCGACGGCCTGAGCGAGGGCGACCCCGAGGTGCTCCGCCAGATCTCGCTGCTCAAGCTCACCTCCACCCTGCCCGCGCCCGACGACGAGGCCAAGCGCAAGGAGCTGGCCGAGATCAGCGCCAACCTCGAGGGCATGTACGGCAAGGGCAAGTGGTGCGCCGACCCGAGCAAGCCCGAGAGCTGCCAGGACCTGGGCGAGCTGAGCGCGGTGATGGCCGACGAGGCCGCCAAGCCCGGCGACGCGGCCAAGCAGCTCGAGGCGTGGGAGCACTGGCGCACCGTGTCGGTGCCGATGCGCGACAAGTACCAGCGCTTCGTGGAGCTGGGCAACGAGGGCGCGAAGGCGATCGGCTACGCCGACGTGGGCCAGCTGTGGCGCTCGCGCTACGACATGAGCCCGGAGGCCTTCGAGCAGGAGGTGGATCGGCTGTGGGGGCAGGTCAAGCCGCTGTACGACGCGCTGCACTGCCACGTGCGGGCCAAGCTGCACGAGAAGTACGGCGACGCGGTCCCCGAGGACGGCCCGATCCCCGCGCACCTCACCGGCAACATGTGGGCCCAGGACTGGGCCGCGCTCTACCCCTGGCTCGAGCCCTACCCCGGCGAGCCCAGCCTCGACGTGACCAAGGCGCTGCAGAAGGCCGGCTACGACGAGGTCAAGATGGTGAAGGCGGGCGAGGCCTTCTTCACCTCGCTGGGCCTCAACCCGCTGCCCCCGACCTTCTGGGAGCGCTCGATGCTCAGCAAGCCCGAGGGTCGCGAGGTGGTGTGCCACGCCAGCGCCTGGGACGTGGACTTCAACAACGACCTGCGCATCAAGATGTGCATCAAGATCGATCACGAGGACTTCGTGACGATCCACCACGAGCTCGGGCACGACTACTACTACAACAACTACTTCACCATGCCGGTGCTGTTCCAGAGCGGGGCGCACGACGGTTTCCACGAGGCGATCGGCGATGCGATCGCGCTGTCGATCACCCCGGCCTACCTCAAGCAGATCGGCCTGCTCGACGAGATCAGCAGCAACGACAAGGGCGTGATCAACAAGCAGATGCAGGACGCCCTGCAGAAGATCGCGTTCCTGCCCTTCGGCAAGATCATCGACCAGTGGCGCTGGGACGTGTTCGCGGGCAAGACCACGCCCGAGACCTACAACGCCGACTGGTGGAAGCTCCGCACCGAGGTCCAGGGCATCGGCGCGCCCAGTGAGCGCGGCGAGGAATTCTTCGATCCCGGCGCCAAGTACCACATCCCGGCCAACACCCCCTACGCGCGCTACTTCCTGGCGCACATCCTCCAGTTCCAGTTCCACAAGGCCATGTGCGAGGCGGCCGGCCACGAGGGCCCGCTGCACGAGTGCTCGGTGTACGGCAGCAAGGAGGCGGGCGAGAAGCTCGCGGCGATGCTGGCGATGGGCGCCTCCAAGCCCTGGCCCGACGCGCTCGAGAAGCTCACCGGCACCCGCGAGATGGATGGCTCGGCGCTGATCGAGTACTTCGGCCCGCTGATGGGCTACCTCGAGGAGCAGAACCAGGGCCGAAGCTGCGGCTGGACCGAGGGCTGAGGAGGACCCGCCCGGTGGCGGTGGCGACGGGCCTCAGCCCCCGCCGCCGCCGAGCTGGGCGTCGAGCTCCTTGGCGAGCGCGTCGTCGGGCGCGAGCCGCAGCGCGCGGTCCAGCCACTTGCGCGCGGCGGCGGTCTCTTGCGCGGCCTGGTGGCGCTCGACCAGTTCGAGCATCACGCTCACCGCGGCCTCGCTGCCGCGCCCCTTCTCGATGGCGTCGAGCAGGCGATCGCGAGCGCGACGCAGGCGATCGATCTCCTGCTCCTGCGCTCGCTGCTGCGAGCCGAGCTTGACCGCCTCCTCGTGCATCATGCCCGCGGCCTGCTCGCGCTGCTCGCTGTCCTCGTTGACCGCGTGCAGGCTGTCGATGGCGCGCTGCCGGCCCTGCGCGGCGTCCCGCTTGGCCGCCACCGCCTCGTCGCGCTCGCGCCGAGCCGTGGTCACGGCCACGGTGGAGAGGTAGAGCACGGCGAAGGTGGTGCCGAGCAGCAGCACCGTCACCACCAGGGTACGACGACGGGATGCGGCCTCGATCCGGGCCAGGCGCTGCTCGAGCTCGCTCATCGGCTTCCCCCCAGGCGTTCGATCCACCGCTCCAGGCCCGCCGCCACCCGTCGTCGGGCGTCGGGGTCGTCCTCGGCCTCCCACCGCCCGCGCAGCGCCGCGACGAGGCGCAGCCAGTCGGAGCGCTCGAGCGCCTGGGCCAGGGGCAGCAGGCTGGTCGCGGCCAGCACCACCCCGAACAGCAGCGGGGTGGGCGGGTCGAGCTGGGCCTGACCGCTCGACACGGCCCACGCGCTCGCGCCGAGGCCCACCAGCAGCAGCACCGTCGCCGAGGCGATCCGCCACGAGCGAGACTCGCGGCACCAGGCCTCGAGGCCCTCGAAGTCGGGGCGAGCCCCCGCCGGATCGTGGTCGCTCACGCGCGGGGATCCTACCACCACGGCGCGTCGTCGGTGGGCTCCTCGCACGCGCAGGTGGGGCGGCGCTTCTCCACGTGCACCCGGTCGCCGATGGTGGTGGCGAGCACGATGCCGCCGTCGGGCAGCGCGCTCAGCCCCAGCCCCTGCTCGGCGGCCAGCGGCACGGTCTCGCGCCACAGCAGCCGGCCGTCGTCGGGGAGGAAGGCCAGCACCTCCACGCTCCGCTGCGGCTGGCCGTCGTGCTCCCGGGTCACCACCACCGCCACGGCCACCCAACCCGAGGGGTGCATGACCAGGCGAGCGGGCCCCACGACATCGGTCTGGATCCGGCGCACCACCTCCCACTGCGGCGGGACGTCGGCGCGCCGGTGGCCGAGCTGCAGCTCGACCCAGCCCGGCTCGGGCACCGCGTGGCTGAGCACGAGCAGCCCGCCCCCGGGCGCGACCGCCACGCCGTCGGGGAGCCCGGGGAGGCGCTGGGCGTCGGCCGCATAGAGCGACAGCTCGTCGAGCCAGACCGCGTACCCCTGCTCTTGCTCGCCGGTGAAGGCGGGGAAGGCCACCGCGAGCTGATCGTTGCCCACCGACACCCCCAGCGGCGGCGTGCCGCCGTCGGTCACCCGCTGGGTGTCGACCACCACCTCGAAGCTGTTGAAGCCATCGGAGAGGTGGAGCTTGACGTCCTCCTGCTCGGGGCGCGAGGAGGTGGGATCGGGCTGGATGAACAGGACCCCGGCCGCGCCGATGGCCCCGAACACGGCCGACAGCGGCAGCACCGAGCCCACCCGCACCGGTCGCTCCCCGATGGGATAGGGAAAGGCGTAGTCCCACCACTCGACCGCGGCGCTCCAGGGCGGCAGCAGGCCCACCACCACGATGGGCGAGCTGTCGGGGATGGACTCGGCGCTGAAGGCCACGCCCCCGAAGGGCGACGGCGCGAGGTCGATCACCTGACAGTCGCAGACCAGCGAGAGCCGATCGCTCCAGCGCAGCTCGCCGCTGTCGTCGTCGAGGCTGTTGATCCAGGCCTGGTTGCCCCGCTGCTCGGCGACGAACAGGTCGCGCCCCGTCTCGGTGATCGCCGAGAACACGTGGGGCGGCGGCTCCCGTCCCGGCGGCTCGTCGAGCCCCCGCCACACCCACTGCCGCGGCAGCTCGAGCTCGCAGCCGGGCCCGCAGACCGCCGGCGGATCGACGGGGAGATCGGGGCCGGGCAGCTCGTCGCCGTCGTCGTCCGAGCCCGTCGACGCGTCCATCGAGCCGACCGAGCCAGGGCCCGTGACCGCGTCGGCCCCGGTCTGCATAGAGCCGCCGCTGGTGCCCTCGGGCGAGGGCGCGTCGAGGGACACCAGCTCACCACAGCCGGCGAGCAGCAGCCCCGCCGCCACGCCGGCCGCCGTGCGCACGAGCCTCGCCATCGCCGGCCATGATCGACCCCGGCGCCGCCGCGGTCCAGCCCTGCTCACTCGCATGCGCATGCCTGCTCGTAGCGGATCACGCGGAGGCTCCCCTGCACCACCGTCGCGATCACCAGGCCGTCGTCGTCGTCCACCACCAGCTCGAGCGGATCGTCGGTGGCGACCATGTCCAGCGGGGTCGATGCCTGCCACTGCAGCTCCCCCTGGGCCGACCAGCGCGCCGCCGCGAGCTCGACCACGAAGTAGCGATCGTCGACGGCGCGGGGGGTGGTGCGGGCGGCCACGTAGACCTCGTCACCGCTCCCGATCGCGAGCGCGGGGCGAGTGCTCGAGGTGGTCACCAGGGGCAGCGAGCGGCTCCAGCCCTCGGGGTCGGAGGCGCTGCGGCTGGACAGCAGCAGGGTGCTGGTCTCGGCGTCGGCGCTGCGGGCCAGCTCGAGACGGCGACCGATCGAGTCGATCGCCAGCTCGTCGAGGGCCAGCGCCAAGGGGATCGAGCTGATGGCCTCGTAGGTGGGAGGCAGGTGCCGCGAGGTCAGCCCCTGCAGCCGCGGGGCCTCGGGGTCATCCTCCTCGTTCCACCACGGGTAGGCCAGCACCACGTCGCCCTGGGGCCCGGCCGCGACCAGCAGCGGCCAGCCGGACATCGAGCCCGTCTGTGCGAGCAGGTTGCGGCGCACCCGGGTGGTCCCGTCGGCCCCCAGCTCGCGCAGCACCAGCAGCTCGCTGGTCGAGAAGCCCTCGAGCTGCACGAACACGATGCGATCGTCGTCGTGCACCGCCAGCCGCCCCGCCCGCGAGATCGTGGTGCTGCCCTCGTAGAGCAGCAGCTCGCGGGTCCAGACGAGCCCGCTGCCGTCGGCCCGCACCCGGGCCAGCACCGCAGCCGGGGGCTCCACGGTGGGCACGGCGGTCGCGCTCAGCAGCAGATCGCCCGAGGGGTGGATGACGAGGTCGGTCGGCACGCAGGCCCCACAGGGAAGCTGCGGCGCGATCGACCACGCGAGCGTGCCGTCGGGCTCCAGGCGGACCAGGCGGACGCCCCCCGCGGCTCGACGCACCGCCACCAGCAGCGCGCCGTCCTGCGCCCGCGCCATGGCGGAGGCCACCTGGTCGCCCGCCTCGCCCTCGTGGATCCAGGTGGAGACCAGCACCGGCTCGCACCCGGGCTCGCACACCGGTGGGCCGTCCTCGGGAGCCGAGGTGTCCTCGGGCATGGCGGTGGTCGAGGACGAGCCGCTCGGCTCCGTGCCCGACTCCGCCTGGAGATCGAGCGAGGTGCCGTCGCGACACGCGAGCGGGCCGAGCATCGCCAGCGCGGCGACGAGCGAGGACACGAGGGCGGGGCGCACGAGGGCCATGGCTCACTCGCACTCGCAGCGCTGCTCCCAGCGCTCGGCTCGCAGCCGCCCCCCGGCGACGGTGGCGACCAGCAGGCCCTCGTCCTCGTCGACCTCGAGGGCCACCGGCCGGGGTCCCTCCGCCACGTCCATCAGCACGGTGGTCGACCAGCGCAGCTCGCCCTGCGAGGTCCAGCGCGCCAGCGACAGCCCCACCAGCGGCTCGGCCTGCGGGCCCGGCTCGTCCTCCGCGTCGGGATCGGGCGGCAGCTCCACCTGCCGAGTGACCCGCACCGCCGTGTACAGATCGCCATCGGGACCGCGGGCGAGATCGGCCCGGCTCTCGGCGGTGCTCTCGATCGCCAGCGTGGCCACCCAGCGCGCCTCGGGCTCGAGCTCGGCCCGATCGTCGAGCAGCAGGTAGGTGTGATCGCCGTCGAAGGCGTGGCTGAGGGTCAGCAGGTGATCACGCTCGTCCACCTCGAGATCGTCGAGCGGCTCGGGTCGCGACAGCGCGCCCAAGAAGATCCACAGCGGCGCCTCCATGCGGGCGAGCTGCCCGTAGGGCGACGAGTCGGTGCCCCGCGGCAGCGCCACCGCGAGGTCACCCTGGGGGCTGGGCCGCGCGAGCAGGGGCCAGCGCCGCGTCTGGAGGGTCTGCACGCCCAGCACCACACGCTCGAGCACCTCACCCCCCAGCCCGTAGACCACCACCTCGGCGCTCTGGTTCGAGGGGAGCTCCGGGATGCCCTCGAGCACGAGCTGCACCACCTCGGCATCCGAGACGGCCACGATGCTGCCGCTGCGGCTGGTGGCGCCGTCGAGCGGAGCCAGCGGCAGCGCGCGGGACCACACCACGACGTCGGCCTGCGGATCGTAGCGCGCGGCGAGCAAGGCGAGCTCGCCGTCGATCACGTGGCCCGCCGCCCCCAGCAGCAGATCGCCCGAGGGGTGGCGGCTCAGGTCGCCCAGCTCGCACAGGTCGCAGGGCAGCGGCAGCGCACGGTTCCACTGCAGGGTGCCCGCGGGATCCAGGCGATGCAGGGTGGCCCAGCTGCGGCGCTGCTCGGCCACCGTGATCCCGCCGTCGGGCTCCCGCAGCAGCGCCGGGATCCAGTGCGTCCCCGGCTCGAGCTCCATCGGATCGGGCGCGCCCTCGTAGGCCCAGTCCACGCTCGGGATCATCCGACAGCCCGGCGCGCACAGCAGCGGCCCCGTGGGCTCCGGCTCGTCGTCGGGGCCCCCCGACGACGAGGATCCCGCACCGGTGTCGAGCGGCGGCAGCGAGTCGGTGCCGGTGTCGGTGCCCGCGGGGCTCGAGGGCGTGCGCTCGTCCAGCGACGATCCACCACAGGCGAGCAGCCACGCGGCCAGGGGGGCCACGCTCGTCCACGGCGCGTGGGCGCCCGGGAAGCGCTTCGACATCGGTGCGACGATCATCGGGGTCCGAGCGCGACTCGTCCAGTCGCGCGGGACCGCCCCGCCCGCGGCCGCGCCTCGCCACACGGGCCCCGTGTTACCCTGCGGAGCCGATGCGAGACCGGATGGGCATCCGCCTCGGCGTGCGGTCGCAGGGGGCCACGGGACGCTCGCTCGCCCTGCTCCTCGTCGGCGCCGCCTGCGGTCTGCAATCGTCGGGACAGGGGGGGAAGCGGCGCCCAGCCGGGCAGCGCCAGCGGCTCGAGCTCGGTCACCACCGACGACACCGCGGCCAGCGACGCCGCGAGCTCCAGCACCGCCGACGGTGATGCCACCGGCTCCGGCGACGAGGCAGCCCCCCTCACCAGCACCGGCGACGGCGACTCCTCGGGCGACTCGCTCACGCACGGTGGTACGGCTGCCAGATGATCGAGGCCACCCTGGTGGGCGGCGTGGGCGTGGGTCTCGGTGCGCGGCAGCCAGTTCTGCATCCCCTCGGAGTTTCGCCGCACGCTGGCCGCGGGTCCCCACCACTTTCGGCTGACCAACCGCGAGGCGGGTGACGACTCGGTGTCGATCGACGGCGTCGGCTTCGTGGCCGCGGTCAGCCGCGTGGTGATCACCAACGATCCCAGCTTCGTGCCTTGAGCAGCGGCGCCCCGGGCCGGCCCTTGTCCCCGGCTGCGCGACGGGCCATGCTGCGCCCCTCATGTCCCCCCTCGCGGAAGCCATCCTCGAGCTGGCCGAGGCCGCTGCCCCCATGGGCGCGACCATGGGCCGCATCGTGGACGAGCTCGAGGGTCGCGGCTACGGGGCCGAGGTGGTCGAGCACGAGCTGTGGTCGCTGCTCGGGCTGCGACGGCTCACCCCGAGCGGCTTCGTGTGTCGCAAGGTGCGGCGCCGCGATCCCATGGGCGAGGTCGAGCGCGTGCGCACCTACGAGATGCTGTTCCTGCCGTGGTCCGACGCGCTCGATCGCCAGCTCGAGCTCGCTCTGCCGGAGGGGCCGGAGGACTCGGAGGAGCCGGAGGACTCGGATCCGTGAGCTCGGCCGGCTCCGCGTTCGAGGCGGCATGGGCCCGCCGCGAGCGGGTGGCCCCCCGTCCCGACGCCCCGGGGCTGTTCCTCGCGCTGGCCCCCATGGACGGGGTGACCGACTGGGTCTACCGCGACCTGCTCACCGATCTGGGCGAGGGCCGAAGCGGGATCAGCCTGTGCGTCTCCGAGTTCGTGCGGGTCACCCGGGACCGCGTGCAGCCCCAGGTGCTGCGCCGCCACTGCCCCGAGCTCGACCACGGCGGCCGCACCCGCGCGGGCGTGGAGGTGTTCGTGCAGCTGCTGGGCGGCGAGCCCGAGCCCATGGCCCGAAGCGCCGCCCTGGCGGCGGAGCTGGGCGCCCCCGGCATCGACATCAACTTCGGCTGCCCCGCCAAGACGGTCAACGACCACGACGGCGGCGCGACGATCCTCAAGACGCCCCAGCGCGTGGAGGCCATCGTGTCCGCGGTGCGTCGCGCGGTGCCTCTGGATCGCCCGGTGTCGGTGAAGATCCGCCTGGGCTGGGACGGCTCGGAGCGGCTCGCCGAGATCGCCCGCGCGGCCGAGGCCGGCGGCGGGAGCTGGCTGACCGTGCACGCCCGCACGCGCCTGCAGCTCTACCGTCCGCCGGTGGACTGGGCCGCGCTGGCCAAGGCCCGCGAGGCCACGCGCTTCCCCGTGGTGGCCAACGGCGACCTGTGCACCGTGGACGACCTGCGGCGCTGCGCCGAGCAGAGCGGCTGCCATGCGTTCATGATCGGCCGCGGCTCGATGGGCCGCCCGTGGCTGTTCCGCCAGGCCCGGGGCCACGCCGAGCCCGAGCTCGATCCCCCGCGCTACCGCGAGCTGCTGCACGAGTACGTGGCGCGCATGCAGGCGGGGGGCGCCCCCGAGCGCGCGGCGCTGGGCCGGCTCAAGCAGTGGCTGCGGCTGGGCGCGCCCGCCTTCGCCGAGGTCGACGCGCTGTTCCAGGCGATCAAGGGATGCGCGGAGCTGGAGCCGGCCCTCGCGATCCTGAGCAGCCCAGACCCTCGAGCACCAGGTCGTCCCCCTCGTCGCGCCAGCCCTGCCCCAGCGGTCGCGACAGCGCCTGCATCCGCTCCTTGACCTTGCCCCCCATGTGGCCCACCGCGGGCGCGGGGTGCTTGGTGGGCACGCTCTTGACGAAGGCGGGGTGGAAGACGACCGCCTCCAGGCAGCCGCGCGCGTCGAAGCGGGTGCGCAGCACCCCCGTCTGGCGCGGCACGTCCTTGACGTTCTCGAACAGGAAGTTGCCCAGCGAGTAGGCGATCACGCCGTGACCATGGCGCTCCACGCCCTGGAGCACGTGGGGGTGGTGGCCGATCACCAGGTCGGCGCCCGCCTCCACCAGCGTGAAGGCGGCCCGTCGCTGCGCCCATGAGGGCTCGTCGGCGTACTCGTCCCCCCAGTGCACCAGCACCACCACCAGGTCGTGGGAGGCCCGGGCGTCCTCCACCAGCCCGGACAGCCGCTCGGCGAGCTCGCCCAACTCCACCCGGGGCAGCGGCGGCACCCCGACCAGCGCATCCACGTTGCTGACGGTGGTGACCGCCACGAAGCCCACCCGCCAGCCCTCGCGCTCGACGGTCTCCACCCGCAGGGGCGCCTCGGCTCGCGCCGAGCCCAGCGGCACCACCCCGAGCCGGGCGAGGATCTCCGGGGTCTGCTCCACCCCGCTGCCGCCCAGGTCGTAGGCGTGGTTGTTGGCCAGGCTCATCGCATCGAAGCCGCCGTGGACCAGGAAGCGGGCGAGCGTGGCGTCGGCCCCGAAGCTGTACGACGCGCCCTCGACCGTGCGCTCGGGCAGCGCGTCGACCAGCGGGGTCTCGAGGTTGCCCACCAGCAGATCGGAGCGCATCAACGCAGCCACCTCCTCGAACACGGGCTGGCCCTCCTCGGGGATCGGGTCGTAGCCGTCCTCGCGATAGCGGCCGAAGATCACGTCGCCCACGAAGGTCATCTCGAGCGAGTCCTTGCGCGACGGCGGAGGCTCGGCGGAGGCGGGAGGGAGCGCGTCCGCCAGCACCGGCTCGTCCGCAGCAGGGCCCGGGGCAGGCCCCACATCCGCCAGCACCGGCTCGCCCGCGGCCGGGCGCGGGCGGGAGGTCTGCGCGGTAGAGCTCGAACGAAGCGCCGGCGCGGCGACGCGAGAGCCGGGCACCGGCTCGACCCGACGCGGTCGCTCGAGCGCGTCGCGCCTCGGCTGCGCCCGGGCCATCACCAGCGACGCGGGGCTCGACACCGCCGTGGCGCGCTCGACCGCGACCGAGCGCGGGGCCGGAGCACAGGTGAGCAGGCAGGCCGTGGCCAGCAGGCGGATCGCCCCGCGGCTCACGGCGCGCCTCCGTCGTCCTCGGGGAACGCGCGGCTGCACTGGTCGAGCAGCCACGGGAATTCGCCCTCGAACTCGGCCATCAGCACCGCCACGCACGAGGCAGCGGCGGGCGAGGTGTGCTCGAGGCAGCCCGCGAGATCGCGCTCGCGGGTGGCATCGACCATCGCCACCGGCTGCGATCCCTCACCCTCGGTATCCACATAGAATTGTCGAGCGGCGTCGAGCATGGCCACGCAGGCTCCGCGCGGCGACGGCAGCGGCTCGGGCAGCCGCGGGGCCACGCGCTCGCGCAGCAGGCGGGCCTCGTCGTCGTAGTCGGGCATCGCGTCCATGCCCTTGACCTGGTTGCCCACGTGGCCGATGCCGGAGAACGGGCTGAGATCGTTGGAGCGCCGGCCCCCGGCCGGTCGCTGGGTTCCGCTGGTCGCGCCGTCACCCCGTCCCGAGCACGCGAGCACGAGCGCGGCCGCCCCCAGCACGAGCGCGCGGAAGCAGGCCGATTCGCCGTCGCAGGGGGGTCTAGGACGGGCTGCGACGGCGTTCGCGGGTTCGCGCCCTCGCGGCATCGACGGTACGATAGCCCATCATGCCCACGCGGCGCAGTTTTGGCCTTTTTCGTCCGTCCGTCTGCCTCCCGACCCTGGTTGCCCTGTGGCCGCGTCCCGCCGGGGCGGTGCCCACCGAGCCCGGCGGCCTCGCCAACCCCCTGGCCGAGTCGCTCGACTGCCAGAACTGCCACAGCTTCCCCAACGCCAAGGGGCACGAGGCCGACCCGGGCTACGCCCCCTTCTTCGGCTGGCAGGGCACGCTCATGGCCAACGCGGCCCGCGACCCCGTGTTCTGGGCGGGGGTCGCCCTGGCCGACCAGGACGAGCCGGGCGGCACCGAGGACTGCGTGCGCTGCCACTCGCCGCGGGCCTTCGTGGAGGGACGCGGCGACGTGACCACCATCGACGCGCTGCAGCCCGAGGACCTCGAGGGGGTGGGCTGCGAGCTGTGCCACCGCATGACCGACCAGGGCCTGCTGAGCAACGCCCAGTACTCGATCGACGACGTGCCCGGCCCCGGCGGCAACGTGCCGCGCCACGGCCCCTGGACCTACGAGATGGGCAGCCCCCAGGCGCCGCAGCACAACTGGGTGCAGGACCCCTTCACCTCGAGCTCGGAGCACTGCGGCACCTGCCACGAGGTGACCACCCCGCGCGAGCGCCTGGACGACGACGGCATGCCGATGGGCGTGGCCTTCAACGAGCAGCGCACCTACTCGGAGTGGCTGGGCAGCGCCTTCGCCCAGCCCGGCGACGACTTCGTCACCTGCCAGGGCTGCCACATGCCCGCGGTGCAGGACGTGCCCGGCTGCGAGGACAACCTCGACCAGTTCTCGCACCCCCAGGGGGCGCGGCACGACCTGGTGGGCGCCAACCGCTTCATGCTCCAGGTGCTCCAGGCCGAGTACGGCGACATGGGCACCGCCGACATCCCCGACGTGTTCTTCGACCTCAGCATGGATCGCATGGACGAGCTGCTGCAGACCGCGGCCACCCTCGAGCTCGAGGCCCCGGCCGAGGTCGACCTGAGCGTGGGGCTCGAGGGCCTGGTGGCCACGGTCACCAACCAGACCGGCCACAAGCTCCCCACCGGCTACTCCGAGGGGCGGATCATGTGGCTCGAGGTGGTGGCGAGCTACGGCGACACCGAGGTGTGGAGCTCGGGTCGCTTCGTGGAGGGCACGGGCCCCGAGGCGGACCCGCAGCTGCGGGCCTACCAGGGCGTGGCCGAGGAGCACGCCACGGGCACCACCATGCACCTGCTGCTCAACGATCACTGGGTGGAGGACACTCGCATCCCGCCGCGGGGGCTGGTGCCCGACGTGCAGACCGATCCGGTGGGCGATCGCTACCAGCTCCAGGACGACGGCACCTGGCCGCACTTCGACGTGGCCTCGTACGCCTTCGCGGCCCGGCCCGACGTGCTCGACGCGACCCCCGAGGACGACACCGACGACGTGCTCGACCTGCGGGTGCGGCTGCTCTACCTCGTCAACACCCCGCAGTACGTGCAGCTGCTCGCCGACGACAACACGAGCAACGACGCGGGCAACCACGTGGCCATGCTCTTCGACACCATGGGCGGGGCGCCGCCGCTGGTGCTGGCCGAGCAGAGCCTCGCGGTCCCGATCGTGGGCTTCGGCGAGCCTCCCTCCGGCACCAGCGGTGGTCTCGACGACACCACCGGCGGCGGCGAGGGCCCGGGGGGCACGACCTCGGCCGGCGGAGCCGACACCAGCACGGGCAGCGGCGACACCGAGCCCGGGCAGGACGAGGACGGCGGGGGCTGCAGCTGCTCGAGCCGCGGCCGCGGCTCGGTGGCGTGGTGGCTGCTGCCGGTGCTCGGCGTGGCGGCGCGGCGTCGTCGTCGGGTCTCGTGAGCCGAGGCCCTCGTCACGGGGAGGCCGGCGCGGCGGGGAGCTCGAGCAGCACCCGCACCAGCTCGGCCCGCTGCACGGGCTTGCCGATGTAGTCGTCCATCCCGGCGGCCAGGCAGCGCTCGCGATCGGAGGCCATCGCGTGGGCGGTCATCGCCACCACCGGGAGGTGGTGCTCGGTCCCCTGCTCGCGTCGGCGCAGCTCTGCGGTGGCCTCCAGGCCGTCCATCACCGGCATCTGCACGTCCATGAGCACCAGGTCGTAGGGCGCCGAGGCGATGAGCTCGAGCGCGGCCCGGCCGTCGCTCGCCACGTCCACGTAGCACCCCAGCTGCTCCAGCATCCGTCGGGCGACCTTCTGGTTGACCGCGTTGTCCTCCACCACCAGCACCCGGCCCCGGCTCACGATCGGCGGCGTGTCGCCCCGTCGGCGCGCGGCGTCGACCGACGCGGTCGCGGCCGGCTGGGCGTCGCGGTCGACCCACGCGCTCACCAGCGCCTGCCGCAGCTCACCGTGGTGCACGGGAGCGACCACGACGGCGCCGATGCCCGCCGTCGCGAGCTCCTCGGTGGTGGGCAGCCGCGAGACGCTGCCGATCAGCACCCGGACCGCATCCCGCAGCCGGGGCTCCTGCTCGATGCAGCGCGCCAGCTCGAGGCCGTCCACCTGCGGCATCTGCTGATCGACGAGCACCAGCGCGAAGGGCATGCCCTCGTCGGCGGCCCGCCGCAGCTCGGCGAGCGCCTCCGGCCCCGAGGCGCTCGCCTCCGGGACCAGGCCCCACTCCCGCAGCCGCTCCACCATCACGCGACGGCAGACCTCGTGGTCGTCGACCACCAGCACCCGCAGCCCCGCGAGCTCGGCCGGGGCGGCCGAGGGTGGCTCGCTCGGCTCGGCCAGCGGCAGCGGCAGCGTGAGCCAGAAGGTGGCGCCCTGGCCGAGCTCGCTGCGCAGCCCCACCTCGCCGCCCATCAGCGCCACCAGCTCGCGCACGATGGCCAGGCCCAGCCCCGTGCCCCCGTGGGTGCGGGTGGTCGAGGTGTCGACCTGCTGGAACGGCTCGAACACCGCCTCCTGGCGCTCGGCCGGGATCCCGATGCCGGTGTCCTCCACCTCGAAGCGGAAGCGAGGCTCGCCCGTCGCCGACGCCTGCTGCTCCACCGAGACCAGCACGTGCCCGCGCTCGGTGAACTTGACCGCGTTGCTCACCAGGTTGAGTAGCACCTGGCGGATGCGCCCGTGATCGCCCACCACGGCGGTCGCGGTGGCGGCGGGGAGGTGGCAGGCGAGCGCCACGTCCTTGCGCTCGGCCGCGAGCGCGAGCTGGTCGAGCACCTCCTCCACCAGGTGGCGCAGATCGAAGGGGACGGGCTCGAGCCCCATCTGCCCCGCCTCGATCTTGGAGACGTCGAGGATGTCGTCGAGCAGCTCGAGCAGGGTGACCCCCGAGGCGTGGGCGATCTGGGCGTGCTCGCGCTGGCGCTGCTCGAGCCGCGAGTCGAGCAGGAGCCCCAGCATGCCCAGCACCCCGTTCATCGGCGTGCGGATCTCGTGGCTGATGTTGGCGAGGAAGCGGCTCTTGGCCTCGGCCGCCTCCTCGGCCCGCATCCGCGCGAGGTGGGCCTCGGCCAGCGCTCGGCGCCGCATCACGTCGAAGGCGTGGGCGCAGGCGGTGAGGACCACGGAGTCGAGGATCCCGTTGACCGCGAACTGGCGGATCTTCTCGGGGTCGCCCTCGGTGAGCGCGGCCAGGAGCAGCTCGCATGCCGCCACCACCCCGCACCACGCCCAGCCCCCGCGCCCCCCGAGCGTGAGCGTGAGCATCACGGGGATGACCACGAAGGAGAAGGGAGCGGGGCCCAGGCTGCCCTCGCTGAGCGCCCCGCCCACGAAGATGAGCGCCGCGAACATCACCCCGAGCGCGTGCGACACCAGCCTCGACGAGCTGCCCCGACGGACGAGCCCCAGCACGATCAGCGAGAGCACCATGCCGATGACCGAGGAGATCACCATCGTCGGGTCGCCGAGCCACGCGCTGGGCCCGGCCATGGATCCGGCCACGACCACCACCGCGAGCAGGGTGGCCGTGATGACGCGCAGGCGCTGGGCCTCGGCGGGATCGAGCCCGGGCCGCTCCGGCCTCACGATCCGATCGACGAGCGCGCCGAACCACGAGGCGAGCCGCGACCAAGGGCCCGGCTCGCCCCCGCCATCCCCTGGCTCACGACTCGGCAGCGTCTCCGTGGCCCGACCATGCTCGCACCCGCGGCGCGGGGCATCCACGCTCCGCCGCAATTTTTCGCGGGCGCGCAGGCTCGCCCGCGCGCCCGACCGCAACGCCGCGCCTCGGCTCGAGTGGGGAGGTGTGCGACCGGCGACTCCGTCGTCACCCGGCGGGCTGCTGCGCGGATCAGCCGAAGCGCAGCGTCATCACCCAGCGCTCCCAGCGGTGTTGGAACGCCTCGAGGTCGTCGCCGACGTACGAGCGCAGCGTGGCCAGGCCGGTGGGATCGCGCTCCACGTCGCGACGGAAGTCGCGATAGAAGGACGGGAGCACGCCCTGCTCCTGCAGGTAGTAGCA
The DNA here is from genome assembly GCA_020633315.1 of Myxococcales bacterium. Classification (GTDB taxonomy): domain Bacteria; phylum Myxococcota_A; class Polyangia; order Nannocystales; family Nannocystaceae; genus Paraliomyxa. The sequence goes on along the minus strand of JACKDV010000017.1, from coordinate 3,045 downwards.
GAGGTAGCGCGCCTGGGCGTAGTGGCTGCCCGGGTCCTCCTCGTAGAACTCGTGGCGGGTGGTCGACAGCAGCGTGGTGAACGAGGGCAGCGCGCCCGCGTCGATCGTGTCCTGCAGGCCGGACAGGCGCCAGTTGGTGAGCCCCCAGATGTGCCCCTCGTGATCGCGACACTGCTCGAAGAGCGAGGCGAGCCCCTCGTCGAGCCACGAGGGGCAGCGCGGGAAGTCGTTGTCCACGTAGGGATGCACCAGCTCGTGCACCAGGGTGCCCCCGCCGGTGGAGATGTTCATGATCAGCGCCTGGTGATCGGGGGTGAAGTAGCCGTAGGGGGTATCGGGGCGATCGTCGAAGATCGCCCGCGCGTTGGCGCGATAGCTGCGGTCGTCGCCGAACAGCCACACCTCCACGATGTCGCGCGGCGACGCGTCGAAGAAGTCCCGCTCGAGCCGCTCCACCGCCCAGCGCACCGTGCCCGCGGCGTGGCGGCGCAGCTCGTCGGGGCCCTCGTCGCCCACCAGCACGAAGGGGCGCTCGATCGTCACCGACATGCCGTAGGGGCCGTAGCGCTCGCGCAGCGCGGCGGCCCGGGCCCGCAGGTTCTCCTCGGTGGGCACGCGCTCGACGTGCTCGACGTGCGGGGGCGGATCGCCGTCGGGCACCACGGGGTCGGACGGGGGCCCCCCCACTTCCGGCTCGGCGGGAGCCGGCGCGGCAGCGCGGGCCGGCTCCGTGGGCTCGACCGGCCCACCTTCGGGGCCGGCCTCGTCGCCCGGGCTGCCGCGACCAGATCGCGGCATGCAGCTCGCTAGGGCCAACAACACGAACGAGCGTCGGGGCAGCACGAGCGCTTGGTTACGCACGAGCCCCGCTCGGGTTTCAGCCCGGCGCGATTCGGTACACGCGACCGTCGACGATGGGCATGCCGAAGACCGCCTCCACCGTGGTCACGAGCACGTCGCCGTAGGCGTTCCAGCCGTTGCCGATGATCCGCTCGTTGAACGAGAACACCTCGCCCAGGTCGGTCACGTTGGCGCCGTCCCAGCTCAGGGCGAACACCTCGCTGGTGCAGTAGTCGGCGTAGAAGTACACGCCGTCCCAGCCGGGCACCTGGCACGAGCGATACACCGACAGGCCGGTCACCGAGCAGCGCTGGCCGGTGTGCCCGTAGTCGATGAGCGGCATGGTCATGCCGTCGGCGTTGACCTGGTTGGGGCCGGCCGTGGTGTCGCAGGGGCCGTTGAAGCAGTGGAAGCCCTCCATCGTGCTCCAGCCCAGGTCGGCGCCCGAGCTGATGATCGAGACCTCCTCCCACTCGCCCTGCCCCACGTCGCCCACGTAGATGAGATCGGTCTCGGGGTCCCGGGCGAAGCGCCAGGGGTTGCGCACGCCCCAGGTGTAGATCTCGGGGGCGAAGGCCGGGTCGCCCACGAAGGGGTTGTCGGCGGGGATCGTGTAGTCGAAGGGGCCGTACTGCGGGCAGCCCTCGCACGACAGCGGATCGTCGTCGTTGCCGTCGGGCTCCACGTCGATGCGCAGGATCTTGGACAGCAGCACCCCGGTGTTGCGCCCCGTGTCGAAGGTGTCGCCGCCGCCTCCACCGTCGCCCATGCCGATGTAGAGGTAGCCGTCGGAGCCGAACATCAGCATGCCGCCGTCGTGGTTGTCGGCCGGCTGGAAGAGGTCGAGCAGGACCCGCTCGCTGCCCGGGTCGACCTGGTCGGGATTGGCCGGGTCCACGGTAAACTCGGAGACGACGGTGTGCATGGCCCCGCCGCCGGTGGGCGGGTTGTAGTCGACGTAGACCCGCGGATCGTCGGGGAAGCCGGGGTGGAAGGCGAAGCCCAGCAGCCCGTACTCGGCCCCGATGGTGGTGTTGTTGGCTCCGCGCACGTCCACGTGGAGGAAGGCGCTCGCGGGCGCCATCATCTGCCCGGGCTCGAGGATGCGGACGTTGCCGCCCTGCTCCACCACGAACAGGCGGTCGGGCTGCGTGGGGTGGCCCACCGCGTGCACCGGGCGATCGAAGCCCTCGCCCACCAGCTCGAAGACCACGGGCGGGGTGCCTTGGACCTCCTCGTAGGGGCACTCGAGCGGACCGCCGGTGGTGCCATCCGTGGACTCCTCCGACCCGCTCGTGTCGGGGCCGGCCGTGGTGTCTCCGGTGGCGTCACCGGTCGCGACGGGGCCGGTGCTGGTGCCGTCGTCGGCGGTGCCCGGGGAGGAGGTGGAGCCGGTGCCCGAATCGGTGGCCGATTCGGAGGGCTCGTCACCGGGACAGCCGGAGATGGCCAGGCCCGCAGCCGTCAGGCCGAGGATGGGTAGGATATGCAAAGCGCGCTCGAGCATGGTTGGCGAGGAACCTAGCACGGCCGGTCAGCCGCTCCCGCCGCCTGCTTCGTGAAGACTCTCCGTGTTCTCCACGACCGTCGCGGCTCTCGCCGACGCCGATCGCTCGGTCGCGCCCCTCGGCGGGGAACCCCCGACCATCGCCGGGCCGCCCGGCATGCTCGTGATCCCGCGCGAGCGCGGAGGATTCAGTTGGACACGCAGACCACGCGACCGCCCGAGATGCTGCCACGCAGCGTCTTGATCGAGTTGCCGGTGGCCGTGTTGAAGGCCTCGCCAGACTTCAGCCAGTACTTGCCGGAGGGCTTGGGGGCCTTCTTGGCCTCGGCCTCGGTGGGCAGGCGCCACTTCTTGAGGTTGGCGAAGGACTTGTTGCGCAACGAGCCGCAGATCTTCTTGGCCGCCGCCATCGTGCCCGCGGGCGAGGTGACCTTGGCCGAGTACACGCCGCCGCCGAGCTTGTGGACCTTGGTCTCGTCGACGCGGTTGGTCGGTCGCGTGTGGCCGCCGTTGGTGGGCTTGCCCCCGTCGTCGCCACCTCCGTCGTCGTCGCCGGCTCCGTCGTCCGCCGCGGCTCCGTCGTCGCCGGCCCCATCGTCCGCGGCGGCTCCGTCGTCGCCCGCGGCTCCGTCGTCTGCCGCGGCTCCACCCTCGGCCGCACCACCGTCGGCCGCCGCTCCGTCGTCGGCCGCCGGACC
>JACKDV010000016.1 GCA_020633315.1 Myxococcales bacterium | reverse complement strand
ATCGATGACGTCGACCAACGTCGAATTCCCGCAGGAGCCGCTTTCGACCGCGGGTTGCATCACCGTTCAAATGCACCAAACCATCGTGTCGAACTAGCTTCACCGCAACGGGCTGCCCCCGCCGTGCAAACAGCACGTCCCGGCTCAGCCTATGCAACGCCACCGTGGCGGTGCCCCCCGTACCCAGCGGCTCTCCTGAATCCCGCTCGTATAGGCCCACCAGGGGCGCTCGAGGGTAGGACGGACGACCTCCTAGGCCAAAGCCGCCAACACTCATCTGAGGCACACGAACCTCGTCCTCCGAGATCCATCCGCCGTTGAATATCTGCTGGGTTGGTCCCTCTAGCATGTTCTTGAGCACGGCCCGCACGTACCCCTCGGCTCTCCCAGTTGCTTCGACGATTCGCCGCACGGAGACGATCTTTCCGGGGTGTCGTTGTTCCTGCACGGCGACACGAACCTGCCTTGCCCTTGCCACGTGAAGGAGCGTTTCGCCGTCGACAAGGTGAACGGCATGGTCGACCACGAGACGGTTGGAGAGAACCAGCCAATCGTCCTCCCCATCGCAAAGCCCGGCCCGTTCAAGGTCGGCACGGAGGACGGTCGCGTGCTCCGGGTTGCCTGCATCGCGAGGTCGCGCAGCGAGAAAGCGATGCACCTCGCTGAGCCATGGCTCGGGAGTGAGGTAGTCGCGCGCCATCTCCTGTTGCCCGGTGGTTGCCCGGTAGCCCCACCCCGCAATCACAAAGCGCCGCGAAAGCGGCGCTAGGGTGTGCCCAGGGGCGGAGTCGAACCACCGACACGCGGATTTTCAGTCCGCTGCTCTACCAACTGAGCTACCTGGGCAGGAGGTCTCTCGTAGCGTTGGGAGCGCGTTTCCTACCCCCAACCGCGGCCACCGTCAAGCACCTCGCGCATGCCCCAACTGGGCCCCAGCGGGGCCTACTCGCCCCCGTCCTTGGCGGGCGGCGGCAGGCGGACCACGAAGGTCGTGCCGCGGTCCACCTCGGAGTGCAGCCGTATCGTGCCGCCCATCTGGCGCATGAGACGACGCACGACGGCGAGGCCCAGGCCGGTGCCCTTGGGATCGCGCGTGTAGAACGCCTCGAAGATCTTCTTGCGGAGCTCGGCGGGGATCCCGATGCCGTTGTCCTGCACGGCCACCTCGAGCCACGCCTCACCCTTGACCCGGTGGTGCGACAGCCGAATCTCGACCAGGCCGTCGCTCGACAGGCGACCCCGCGAGACGACGGCCCTCCAGGCGTTGCGCACGAGGTTGACCACCACCTGCCGGAACGCGTCGGCGTCGAGCATCCAGTGGGGGTCGTCCCGCAGCGAGTCCGCGACGAGCAAGCGCAGGGGCACGCGCACGCCGTCGACGGGCGGGAGCACCTTGCGGAGATCGGCGAGCGCCTCCTCGATCTCGCGCACCACGTCCACGCGCCGTAGGTCGAGGTCCCGCTCGCGACCGAAGGCGAGCAGGTCCTCCACCAGGCGGCCGATCCGGCCGGTCTCGGCGAGGATCTTGTCGACCACCCCGACCAGGTCGGCCTCGGCGACGATGCTCTCCTCCTCCCGCAGCACCTGCGCGAGCGAGGAGATGGCGAACACGGGGTTGCGGATCTCGTGCGCGACCGAGGAGACCACCTTGCCCATGTCGGCGAGGCGTCGACGGTGCTCGTCCTCGCGCTCCTTGGCCCGCTGATCGGTGATGTCGGCGAAGCTCACCACGAGCGAGCCGGTCTCGGGCAGGGCCCGGCTGGAGAAGCCGATGATCCGGGCGCCGCGGCCCACCATCACGGCAGGGAGCACGATCTCGGCCTTGTGCGCGGAGTGACGCATGGCCTCGAGCGGGGCCCGGATCTCGTGCAGCAGGCGACCGGCGAGGGGCGAGGCGTCGCCCTCGTCGAGGCCCACGGCGAGGATCTCCCGCGCGGCCCGATTGGCGTGCACGACCTTGCCGTCGCGATCGATCACCATCACGCCGCCGGGCAGCTCGGAGATGACGGCATCGACGAGCGTGCGCTCCCCCTCCGAGCCGACCGACGAGGCCTTGTCGCTCATCGCGGGCTACCGCTCGGCGGGGAGGTTGCGGATGGTGTTCTGCACGACCTCCATGAACTCGGCGCGAGCCGTGGGCGCGTCGTCGAGGGACTGGCCCAGGCCGTCGATGAGCAGCGGGAGGGTGTAGGGCGAGGGGTTGCAGCACAGCAGCCACTCGCGAAGCTGCTCGCGCATGAGCTCGCCGGCGGTCTCGCGGGTCTTGCCGGCCCGCGCCACGTAGATGGCGAACTGGTGGGCGATGCGATCGAGCACGGGGCCGAGCTCACCCTTCATGATCCGACCGATCTCGTCCTCGACCTCGTCGCCCTCGTGGACCTCGGCGTCGTCCTGGCCCTGGGCGTCGAGCAGCACGCGGATCTCGGCGAGCTGGGCGTTGAGCAGGTTGCGGACGGGCGAGACCGCGGTGTCGCGCTCGAGCAGCACGACCACGGTGGCGTCCTCGCGCAAGGGCACGACCATCATCCGCGCGGCACCGAAGTTGATGAGCAGTTCCTGCAGGGGCACGCCCACGGTGGCGGAGGCGACGGTCATGCGCCGCACGGTCTTGGCCACGTCGTTGGCGGTGGCGGCCGGGAGACCGCTGCGCGCCCCGCTGGCGAGCGCGCCGTCGCTGGTGGCGACGATGGCCCCCCGCACTCCCTGGATGGCGCCGAGCTCGTCGAGCAGGTCGAGCAGCTGCTCGCGTGCGTCGTGGACGGTCACTCCACCCCCATGACCGCGTCGCGGACCGCCTCGGGATCGGTGCCGGCGTCGACCGAGAGCACGGCGGAGGCGGCTCCCATGCTGACCATGACCAGCTGCGAGCCGGCGACCGAGCGCGCGACGACGCCGTCGAAGACGTTGTAGCCCAGGGTCCGCGCGATGCGAGCGGCCCCCCGCATGTAGAAGCCGGCGAGGGTGACCAGGGCGCTGTTGTTGCGCATGTCCTCGGCGAGGACCTTGCCGGTGCTGGAGATGATCGCGACCCCGTTGATGCCGTCGAACTGCCAGAACTGCTCGAGCATCACCTGCCGCATGTCCGGGTCCTCGAACATCGCGGCGTGACCCATGAGCCCGGCGCCTCCGGGCGAGGGCGGGGGCTCCTCCGAGAGGCCGGCGAGCACCGCCTTCTCCTCCTCGGTGAACGAGCCCTGGCGAGGCACCACCTCGGGCACGCCGGGCGCGGGAGCCTTGGGCTTGGGCTTGGGGAGGCGCGACTGAGGGAGCGGCGGCGGCTGGGGCAGCGTGCTGTGCCGACCGGTGACCGCCTCCATCTCCTCCTCGTCGGGCTCCTCGAAGGGATCGACCAGATCGTCGTCGTCCACCACGGGCAGCCCGGCCGGGCTGCTGCTGTGGAAGGTGAGCTCGCGCGAAGGCGGGGGCTCGAGGTCGAGCTCGGTGGCGTCGGCAACCTCCTCCTCGACCTCCTCGGTCTCCTCGAAGCCCAGCGCGAGATCGAAGCCCTCGGATACGTCGGCCGCGACCGGCTCGGGGATGGCCTCGGGCTCGGGGAAGGCCTCGGGCTCGGGCTCGGCGAAGGGATCCTCGCCCTCGAGCGGCTGTGCCTGGTCCTCCTCGGCCGCGAGCTCCTGGGCCACCGAGCCGAACGAGGTCTCGTCGTCGCCGTCCTCGTGCGGGGCATCCTCGAGGATGCCCTCGTCGGCCCGACGCGCCGCCTCCATCAGCAGGTGGGTGCTGGAGCGCACCACGGTGCGCATGGACGGCTCGCGGTTGAAGATCTCCTTGAAGGTGCCGCGGTTGACCCCCAGCAGCCGGTAGAACGCCATCTCGCCGCGATACTGGTCGTACTCCACGTGCACGATGTCGCCGTGCTCGAACCAGATGAGCCCCTTGCCCGCGGGAGTGGTGACCTCGACCAGCTTGTCGCGGCCCGACAGCGCGATCATCTGCACGTAGTCGAACAGCTCGACCTCGATCGAGTTGCCATAGAAGCCCTTGCGCGGACCGATCTCCTCGAGAGTGCCCATGAGCACGTCGAGGTCGACCGGCTTCTCGAGGATCCGCAGGCGACCCGTGGGCTTGTAGGTCTTGCGGAACTCGGGGGTGATGAAGGCCGAGACGACGATGATCATCGTCGAGGGCGAGTAGCTGCCCAGCCACTGCAATAGCTGGGTGCCGTTGCCTCCCGGCATGCGCAGGTCACACAAGACGACGTCGTAGGGCTCGGCCCGCAGCCGGTCGATCGCATGACGAACCGTGCTCGCAGAGTCGGTCTCCATCCCGCCCTTGCGCAATCGACGCTCGATCGCAAAGCGAACGTTGACCTCGTCGTCGACGATCAACACCCGCATGGGATGGCGCGAAGTAGAACGACCTACGTCCGGCACGGCGCGGCCCGCATGGTACTCAGTGCCGCCCCGAACACCGAAGAAAACACGGTGGATAAACGCCCGCGCAAGTCGCGGCCGACCGACGGACATGGTGAGCGTCGGTGGGAAGGCCGCGCGGAAGAGATCTCCAGGCATCCATTAGCGCGATATCGCGCAGATCATGGCTCGGAAGCGACGGGAGTCGGCCGAATACGCCCATCCATATTGGTCGATCCGCTATAATCGTTGCGATGGCCCTGTAGGGCCGTTCGATTACGCAAATGGGGGCCCAGGCGCTCCATTCTCGTCGGGAATACCCTCAATTTCTTTGTGGATCCGCGCGCCGTCTGCATAACAAAACTATACGCATTCAGCGCATGACCAATTGCGACGCATTTCAACTGCGCGTTTGCGCAGTGAGGAAGCGCGATTCGAATGTAGTCACGAGCACGCGACATGGATTTCCCACCAGTTCGTTTTCACATATCCTCTGGGTCATGCCGATTCTCTTGGAAGACCTCAACCTCCGCAAAGCCGAGCGACTCCTCTGCCAGCAGGCCCTCAATCGCGCGGGCAGCATCGTCGATGCCGCGCAGCTGCTGGGAATCACTCGTCACGCGCTGAAGCGGCGGATGATCAAGCACCACATCGACTGGCCCCCGGCGCCCCAGGCAACCCAGGGCGTTCCCACGGCTCGCGATCATCGTCCGCCCACCTCGCCCAACCCGGCGGCGCCGCGTAGCACTCTCCCCGAGAGCCAGTGACGCGCGATCGATTGTAGGGGGCTGCCCGATACAGCCTACCGGCAGGGCGCCTTGGCACCCTTCGAGCCGACCGAACCCGAAACGGTCACTCGAGGTCGCGAAGGCGCCCTCGCTTCGTTCGAAGATCAGTCCTCGTCGTCGAGCTCGACGCGCGATGCCTCCTCGACGGCATCGATGAGCTCGACGATCCAGCGGTGACGCTCGGGGCTCACCCACGGCAGCTCGGCCTCGGAGCGACGCAGCAGATCGAGCGCGCTGCCCCAGCCCGCGATGAAGGCCGCGAGCGAGGCCGGCGACATCCCCTCGCTGCGCTCGAGCAGGTGCTCGCGGACGAGGCGACGGAGCGCAGCAGACGAGGAATCGGGGGACGACACGAGCGACGACGTAACCGTGCGAGGGCGCGTGGCGTCGCCATCGTATCCCGAGCTGGGGCCTGGCCCCAAGAATGGGGCCCGGCTATGTTCCCCCTCCGGCCCATGTCCACCCCGCCCGAACAGCAAATGCTCGCCCGCGCCATCGACGGCATCATGCGGTCGTACGCCGAGCACGGGAACATCAACCACCTCGACGGGCAGAACCTCCCGTCGCGCGCCGAGGTGGAGCAGCTGCTCGACGACCTGGTGGCGATCCTCTTTCCCGGCTACTTCGTCCGCGACCAGCTCGACGAGCTGACGGCGCGCTACTTCGTGGGCGAGCGCTGTGCCCGGGTGCTGCGCGGCCTGGAGCGCAGCGTGGCGCGGGCGCTGTCCGAGTCGGGGGCTCCCGCGCGGCCGGGCGCCGGTCCCAGCGACGGAGGAGACATCGCCCGCCGGGCCCACCAGCTCGCCATCGATCTGATCCAGGCGATCCCCGGCATCCGGGCCGTGCTCGACACCGACGTGCAGGCCGCCCTCGCCGGCGACCCGGCCGCGAGCTCGGCGGCCGAGGTGATCCTGAGCTACCCGGGAGTGCAGGCGATCGCGGTGCACCGCATCGCCCACGAGCTCCACCGCCTGGGCGTGCCGCTCATCCCCCGCATGATGTCCGAGCTGGTGCACAGCCGCACCGGCATCGACATCCACCCCGGCGCCCGCATCGGCCGGAGCTTCTTCATCGATCACGGCACCGGCGTGGTGGTGGGCGAGACCACGGTGATCGGCGAGCGCGTCAAGCTCTACCAGGGCGTGACCCTGGGCGCGCTGTCGGTGGCCCCCAACGCCCGCCAGCTCAAGCAGCGCCACCCCACCCTCGAGGACGAGGTCACGATCTACGCTGGCGCCACGATCCTCGGCGGCGACACGGTGATCGGCCGCGGCTCCACCATCGGCGGCAACGTGTGGCTCACCCGCAGCGTGCCGCCGGGCACCACGGTGGCGCTGCACAACCCCTCGCTGCGCTTCTCCTCGGGGGGCAGCGAGCCCTCCACCACCCCCGTGGCCACCGGATCCTGAGCGCGCTCAGCCGGTGCGGCGGCGCTTGGGTCGACGGCGGATCCGTCCCTGCAGAGCATCGCGGACGATCGACTTGGCGTCCTCGTCGAAGCCGCTGTCGAGGAACCACCGCAGGTAGCGACGCTCCTGCGGATCGGAGGCGATCGTCCGCAGGCTCTTGCCCCGCATGCGCCCGAAGTTGAAGACGGGCTCGTTGTCCCGCCACATGAAGCGGCGCTGCCCGTCGCAGTAGGCGTCGTTGTGGGCGCTGCTCTGCTCGTGCAGGGCGTCGAGCTCGATGGGCAGGTCCTCGTAGCGAGCGAGCTGCCCGGCGAAGACCTCGAGCGAGGCCAGGGTGTCGGCCTCGGCCCCGTGGGCGTCCACCAGCTCCTTGTCGCAGTAGAAGCGCAGCGCGGCGGCGAGGTTGCGGGGCTCTCGCTGGTGGAAGATCACCTGCGCGTCGATCACCCGGCTGGCGCCGAGATCGAGATCGGAGCCGGCGCGCGCGAGCTCGGCGGCGAGGATGCGGACGTCGAAGCGACCCACGCTGAAGCCGGCCAGGTCGGCCCCCGTGAAGAGCTCGGCGAGCTCGCCGGCGATCGCGGCGAAGCTCGGCGCCTCGACCAGGTCGTCGTCGTGGATCCCGTGGATCTCGCTGGCCTCCACGGGGATCCGCACGCCGGGGTTGATCCGCCAGGTCCGCGGCGCGCTCACCCCCTGCGGAGGAACGCCCACCCGCACCACCGACAGCTCGACGATGCGATCGTTGACGGGGTCGGTGCCCGTGGCCTCGATGTCGAAGAAGACCACCGGACGGGACAGCGCACGCCAGAACTCCTCGAAGCGTGCACCGAGTCGCGCGATCGTCTCGTCGGCCGGGGTCGTGTCGTCGGACATGGAGCGCGGGTTATACCGAAGGTCGCCCGGGACCACCCCGACGTCCTCGAATTTCGGCCGCCGCAAGGGGATTGCTTCCCGGCACCGACATTTCCTCGACCGAAACCAGCGCGCCTCGCACCCTCACTTGGAAGCAGGGTCTTGCCGGCTTGGAGCGGACCCGCGCCCCTGCTAGCGTGATGTAGTGATGCGTGGTTCGTCGGTTTCGTGCTCCCTCTTGGTGACCCTCACCCTCGTGGGGATCGGCTGCGTCGCCGACGATGCCCCCGCGGAGACCAGCCCCCTCACCGGCATCCCCTTCCCCACCGATGGGCAGGGTGCCACCAACGACGACGCCATGGGCGGCGGCGAGACGGAGGAGAAGCTCGACGTGGGCGGGGGCTCGGGCGGGCTGCCCTGCGCCGAGGGAGGCGACTGCGGCGAGTGCGTCCCGTCCACGCACACTCCCTGCGATGCGGGAGCCAACGACATGATCGCGGCGCTCGGCCTCAACTGCCCCGGCGACGCCGTCGTGGAGGTGAGCTCCTCGGGCAACCCGGCCGCGATGTCGGTGCGCACCGGCTTCGGCAGCACCAACACCTGGGCCCCGCGCGAGGGCTCGGCCTTCGCGGTGCTCGGCAGCGGCTTCACCACCGACCTCGATCTCGAGACCCCCTTCGGCGATCTCGACATCGATCCCACCCACTGCAACGACGACCTGGGCGCCCAGTACGACCACGGCACCACCCTGCCCTCGCCCATCCGCACCAACGACGTGAGCGGCGACTGCTCGACCACCCCGAGCCTGCTGGGCACCGGCGACTGCTCCAACACCATCCAGGGGCAGTTCAACCAGGGCGGCTCGGCCAACGACTACACCGAGCTGCGGATCGTGGCCGACGTGCCGATCACCAACAACTCGGTGAGCTACGACTTCGCGTTCTTCTCCACCGAGTACCCCTGGTACTACGGCAGCCCCTTCAACGACATGTACATCGGCTGGCTCGAGTCGGAGAGCTGGACCGGCAACATCTCGTTCGACAACGCGGGCAACCCGATCTCGCTCAACGCCGGCTTCCTCGACTTCCGCGACGACAGCGGCAGCCTGCCCCAGCTCGCAGGCACCTGCATGCGGCAGCACGCGGGCACCACCTGGCTCAACTCCACCGCGCCGGTGACCCCGGGCGAGACGATCACCCTGGTGCTGGCCGTGTTCGACCTGAGCGACTCGATCCTCGACAGCTACGTGTTCCTGGACAACTTCGGCTGGGGCTGCGACGGCGACGACACCCCGCACACCACCCCGGTGGGCTGAGCTCGCTCGGACCCGAGCGAGGCGCTCGGACGAGGGCTGCGCTCGGGCGACACGCGAGCCGCCTCCGGGCTACGCGTCGACCGGCTCGGCGAGCCAGCGCTCGGCGTGCTCCCGCGTGCGCCGCAGCGCCACCGGGCCCTGATCGAGGCGGAACGGGGTCACCCGCGGCAGGTCGGGCGTGATCACCATCAGCCGCTGCCCTGGGATCTCGGCGGGCGGAGCCTGCCGGCTCGGCCGGAGCAGACGGCGCCGCGAGGGCAGGTAGTGCATCAGCACGCGCTCGTCGGGCTCCACCGCGCTCATCCCCACGCGATCGCTCACGCCTCCGTCCACCAACAGCCGCCCCTCCACCCACACCGGGCGGAACATCAGCGGGACCGTGCACGAGGCCTGGATGGCGAGGTCGAGGCGCCCCTGGTCCATGGCCACGGTGCGGCGGCGCACCACGTCGTGGACGATGGCGGTGAAGGGCACGCGGCACTCGTGCAGGTGTCGGGCGCCGCTGCGGGCGAGCACCTGCTGGAGCTTGCGGTTGAACTTGCGCCCCTTGAGCAGCCCGCCCAGGGGCAGGCCCGGATCCCAGAACTCCTCGCGGCGCAGCGACAGCAGCTCCCTCGCCAGCTCGTCCCCGCTCAGCCCGCTCGACCACAGGCCGCCCGCCAGCGCCCCCGCCGAGCAGCCCACCACCCGACGCGGCCGCAGCCCCGCCGCCTCGAGGGCCTGCAGGAAGCCGGTGTGGGAGAAGAAGCCGAAGAAGCCCGCGCCCAGCATCAGGGTGAAGGGCTCGCGGGCCAGCCACTGCGCCCGGGTGAGCGACGCGGGAGCGGACCCCTGCGCCCCGCTCAACGGGCCTCGTCCTCGGCGGGGGCCTCGAGCACGGCCGCCGCGGCATCGAGGGCCGCGCTCAGCTCGGCGTCGTCCTCGGCCAGCTCGAGCATCGCCTGGGTGACCATCCCCACCGTGGCGTCGCGCTTGCGGCCAGGCCGACGCACCACCCAGCGCTTGCGCGACTGGTACCTCTGCGTGCCCGTGGGATCGCCGTGCACCAGGATGCAGTGATCGAAGCCCTTGGAGGGCTTGCAGGTCTCGAAGCGCAGGGCCACGCGCTTGCCGTCCTGCAGGAACTCGATCTGCGCGCGCTCGTCCCCCACCGGGGTCCAGCGAAACACGTCGTGTCCCCCTCGCAGCAGCGTGCCCTGGAAGAAGGCCCCGAGGTAGCGATCCTCTTCGGTGCGCATCGTGAGGAAGGCGGTGAGATCGTCCTTGGGGTTGGTGGGCACGCCGGAGACCCACAGCCGCTCCGTGGGAGAGGCCGCTCCTCCGCCGCCGCAGCTCGCCGTGCCGAGCACGCCCCCCAGGGCCAGTCCCACCACCATCGCCTTCGATCTGCCGCGCATCTGTGCCTCGGATCGTGGCAGCGCCCATCGAGGGCGGCAAGTCGAGGCTCCCGGGGTCTCGGCCCCCGCCGCGAGGCCAACGACGTTCCTCGGCCCGTGGGGCGCGACGGCGACGTCGGCCGGCCCCCGTTGCCTCGGGCCGGCTCCAGGTGTAAAGGACTCGGCATGAAACAAGGTTTCATCGGGACATCCTCGGACGGCACACGAGGCGTGCGTTGGCTCGGCGCCGGACTCGCCATCGCCACGATCGCCCTCGGAGCCTGCCAGGATCCCAATGCCGGTGGAGCGCCCACCAAGTGGACCAAGGCCGAGCCCGGCTCCCACGAGGAGGTCGAGACCCTCCCCTCGGTCCCTCCGCGCCCCTCGTCGCTGTCGGTGGCCGCGCTGCTCGAGAAGGCCAAGGAGCAGTTCTCCCCGCTGCCCGAGGCGGTCGAGAGCCGCAACAACCCGATCACCGAGGAGAAGGTCACCCTCGGCCGGATGCTCTACTTCGATCCGCGCCTCTCCAAGGGAGGTGACATCGCCTGTGCCACCTGCCACGACCTCGAGGCCTTCGGGGTGGACGTGCGCGAGGAGGGCGGCCATCGGCTCGCGACCTCGCTGGGCTTCCAGGGGCAGAAGGGCGATCGCAACGCGCCCACCGTCTACAACGCGGGCCTGTACCTCGCGCAGTTCTGGGACGGCCGCTCGCCCGACCTCGAGGACCAGGCCAAGGGCCCGGTGCTCAACCCGGTGGAGATGGCGATGCCCGACGAGGCCACGGTGGTCGCCACGCTCAAGGCGGTGCCGGGCTACGTGGAGGCCTTCGCCACCGCCTTCCCCGGCCAGCCCGATCCGATCACCTACGACAACATGGCCAAGGCCATCGGGGCGTTCGAGCGTCAGCTGATGACCCCCGGGCCCTTCGACGACTTCCTCGCCGGCAAGCTCACCGCGCTCGACGAGCAGCAGCTCGCGGGTCTCGACCTGTTCATGAACGCGGGCTGCATCCAGTGCCACACGGGCCCGGCGGTGGGCGGCACCATGTTCCAGAAGCTCGGCACGGTGAAGCCCTGGGAGGGCGTGACCGACGAGGGCCGCTTCAAGATCACCAAGGCCGAAGCCGACAAGCTCGTGTTCAAGGTGCCCTCGCTGCGCAACATCACCAAGACCGGACCCTACCTGCACGACGGCTCGATCACCTCGCTCGAGGACATGGTGCAGAAGATGGCGACCCACCAGCTCGCCAAGGGCGAGCTGACCCCTGACGAGCTGTCGTCGATGATCGCCTTCCTCGGCAGCCTCGAGGGGCGTCTGCCCGAGGAGTACATCGCCAAGCCCACGCTGCCCGGCAGCGGGGCGGTGGTCCAGGAGCCCGTCGAGGACGAGGGAGAGCCCGCCGAGGGCGAGCCCAGCGAGGACGAGGCCGTCGAGGACGAGGCTCAGCCCGAGCCCGAGCCCGCCGGCGAGCCTGGCTGAGGCCGAGCACTCGAGCGCGGCGCCGCGCGGCCGAAGGGCGAAGCTGCCCGAGGTCGACGCGGCGCCTTCGTTTCGAAGGCGTGCTCACGCTCCGATCGTCCCGCGAGGGAAGATGGCATCGATCGAGCGAGGCTGGCTCCTTGTCGGGGCGAGTCGGGCTGGTATGGTCCGCCCTCGCCATGACTTCCAAGACGATCACTCGCCATGACTTCCTTCGCCTGAGCGTGAGCTTCGTGGGCAGCACCGCCGTGCTGGGCACCTTCGGCTGCCCCGGCGACGACTCCACCTCCGACGACGCGGCCGACGGCTCCTCGGGCGGCACCACCTCCGGCCAAGGCACCACCACCCAGCAGATGGAGGACAGCGGCTCCACCACCAACGAGCCCATGACCTCCAGCTCGGGCGAGCCGCCGGACGACACCGGTAGCACCAGCACCCCCCCGGGCACCGACACTGGTGACTCCGGCTCCGGCTCCGGCGGCGGAGCGGCCTGCGACGCGGATCCCAGCGTGGAGATTCTCGGCCACCCCGGCCACGAGCTGCTCGTCCCCCTGGCGGACGTCGAGTCCGGGGCCCAGCAGGTCTATGACATCCAGGGAACGAGCGGCCACACTCACTTGGTCACGCTCACGCCGGATGACTTCGCGGCGCTCGAGGCCGGCATGATGGTGGTGGTGGAGTCGACCTTCGATTCCGGGCATTCGCACACGATCAACCTGACCTGCGTCTAGCGGCCTTTCGGGCAACGCTCGTGCTAGAGATTCCGTGCAACGATTGGTGCCCGAAGGCCGACAACTGGGCCATGCTCCAGCGAGTCATCGTTCCTGCGCTGCTCTCACTTTCTGCGCTGTCCGCGTGCATGCGTGCTAGCCCGCGTGCTTTTTCCGGGGACGCCGGCTCGAGCGAGGACGAGCCTCGGCCAGCGGCGTCGCCGAGAGCGACCAACGCCGACGGTGGTCTCCAATGATGGAACGACGACAGGCCTTCACCGACGACGGATCGATCGTCGTCGTCGAGCCCAGCGACGGCACCGGGCCGATCCACCGAGTGCACCGTGGATCGCCCTTGTCCCGAGGGCCAGTACTGCGTGACCGAGGCATGCGAGAACCCCCGATGGCATGGTCGCCGTGCCGTCCGGCAGGGACCTTCTGGATGGGCTGCAACGAGGATCCGACCTCGATTGCGCCCCGGACGAGTACCCCTACCACGAGGTCTTCCTCGACGCGTTCGCGATCGATCGCACCGCGGTCTCCTGGGCCGACTACGCAGCCTGCATGGCCGACGGTGAGTGCAGCAGCTGCACCGGACCCGACCAATGCGTTTGCCTTGCCCCATGCCTGCTGCTGCCCACCGGTGGCAATCACCCCATCAACTGCGTGGACTGGTTCGCCGCCAAGATCTACTACGTCAGGGCCACGGCAAGCGCCTCCCCACCGAAGCCGAATGGGAGAAGGCAGCCCGCGGCACCGACGGCCGGCTCTACCCATGGGGCAACGATGTCCCCACCTGCAATGAAGCCATCGTCGGTGGTTGTGGTGGCACCCAGCCAGTCGGCTCCGTACCCGCGGGTGCATCCCCCTACGGGGCGCTCGACATGGCGGGCAACGGCTTCGAATGGGTCGCGGACTGGTACGCCGCGTCCTACTACGTGGAGAGCCCGCCGAACGACCCCACCGGTCCAGCCATGGGAACCCGCCGCATCATCCGTAGCTCTGCGCCCAACTACGGCGAGACGGCAGCACGGGCGTCGTCCAGAGGCCCCGACTTCGAGGTCCCCTCCCCCGACGACGCGCACGAGTCCGTCGGGTTTCGGTGTGCGCTCACGCCGGGTTGATGCCCTTCCCCCTCCCCTTTCGTTCCCTCCACGGCCGCGTGGTAGGATGCCTACATGAACGTGAGGGTGGGGGCGTGGTGGGGTCTGGTTCCGATGTGCCTGTGCGTGGCGTGTCAGGAGGACGCGCCCGAGCCCGAGCCGGTGGTCACCGAGATCACGCCGCTCGGCGGCACCGCGCGCTCGGAGGACGGCAATCTGACCATCGAGTTCCCCCCCGATGCGGTGATCGAGCCCATCGACGTCTCCATCCGCGTCTCGGGTGACGCGCCCGCGAGCATCGGGCCGGCGTATCGCGTGCAGCCCAACATCAACCTGCGCGAGGACGCGATCGTCACCTATCGCTACGCGGCCAGCGACGTGGAGGGACGCGAGCTCGAGCGGCTGCACGTGGCCTATGACTCGGGCGGGATCTGGGAGCAGCTCCCGCTCCTGGCCGCCGACACCGGGGCCCGCACGGTCACGGGGAACGACGGGCAGATCTCGTTCCACTACGGGCTCATCGAGGGAATCATCGACGGCGGGACGGGCAGCGGGACCGGCTCGGGCTCGGGCTCGGGCTCGGAGACCGGCGGCGACGAGACGGTCACGCCGGGCTCGACCTCGGACACCGACTCCACCACCGGCCCCGGTACCACGGGCTCGACCGGCGACTCGGGCAGCTCGGGCGGGAGCACGGGCTCGACGAGCGCGGGCAGCTCCGGCAGCTCCGGCTCCGGGGGCTCGGGCGGCGACACCTGTGGCGACGGCGTGGTCGACGTGGGCGAGTACTGCTACCTCGAAGGACTGAGCGTGTCGGTGGGCAGCGCCCCCACGGCGATCCTGGTGGTGGACCTCGATGCCGACGGCGACCTCGACGTGGTCACGACCAACGGGCTGTCGGACGACGTGAGCCGACGCTTGGGCACGGGCACCGGCTTCTTCGGGCCCCACGCCGCCTTCCCGGTGGACGCGGAGCCCTCGGCCCTGGCGGCCGCCGACATGGACGGCAACGGCACCCTCGACCTGGTGGTGGCCAACCGTGCGGGCGGCTCGGTGTGCGTGCTGCTGGGCAACGGCGCGGGCAGCTTCGCCGCGGCCATGACCTTCGACACGGGCAACCTCCCCAACGGGATCGGCGTGGGCGACTACGACGAGGACACCTTCCTCGACGTGGTCACGGCCAACGGGGGCACCAACGACCTGGGCCTGCTGCTCGGCGACGGCGCGGGCGGGCTGGGCCCCGACGTGGGCTTCGCCGTGGGGGCCACGCCGGCGGCCCTGCAGGTGGGCGACTTCAACAACGACATGAACCTCGACGTGGTGCTGGCCAACGGCGCCGCGGTGACGCTGATGGCGGGCAACGGCGGCGGGCTGTTCGGCGCGCCGGCCAACACGGCGGTGCTCGGGACCACCTCGGCCGTGGTGGTCACCGACCTCAACGGCGACGGCGAGCTCGACGTGGTGGTGACCAACGCCTCCACCGATCAGGTTACCGTGCTGCTGGGCAACGGCGTGGGTGGCTTCGGCGGGGGAATCCCCTTCGCCACCGGCAACAACCCCGTGGCCATCGCGGTGGGCGACCTCTCCGGCGATGGCGATCTCGACGTGGCGGTGGCCAACCGAGACGACGACACGGTGACCGTGCTCGAGGGCAACGGGGCCGGCAGCCTGGCGCTCGCGGCGACGGTGCCCACCGGCGCCACGCCCACCGGGATCGGCGTGGGCGACTTCAACGAGGACGGGGCGCTCGACATCGTGGTCACCAACGAGACCGACGACGACGTGAGCCTGCTGCTGACCACGCCCTGATCGCGCCCGAGCCCGCTACCATGGGGGCCACGTGAACTTCGTGGGTCATGCCATGGTCGCGCGGTGGCAGCGAGACGAGCCGGGCTTCGTGCTCGGCGCGATGCTGCCCGACCTCGCCAGCATGTGCGGCGCCCGGCTGCAGGAGGCCGTGCCCGAGCCCCTCGCGGCCGGCGTGACCTTCCACCACCGCAGCGACGCGGCGTTCCACGACACCGCCGCCTTCACCGAGCTGTGCGCCGAGGCCCGCGCGAGCCTCGAGGCCGCGGGCACCGGGCGCTACGTGGCCATGGCCGCAGCGCACGTGGGGATCGAGCTGCTGCTCGACGGAGTGTGGCTCGACGAGCCCGGCGTGGACGAGGCGTACCTGCGGGCGATCGCCCACACCGAGGAGCTCGGCACCGCCGCGCTGCGGTGGCGCCGAGCCGAGCACGGCGATCGCTTCTCGCGACTGTGCGAGCGACTGCGGGCCTGGGGCTCGCCCGATGGCTACCGCGATCCCGACGAGGTGGGCCGCCGGCTCGCTCGCATCCTCGCCCGCCGCCCTCGCCTGGCCCCGGGCCCCGGCGACGAGGCCCGCCTGATCGCGTGGGCCCACGAGGCGCGACCCGCCGTGGCCGCCGCGGCCCCCCGGCTCCGCGAGGAGCTGGCCGATCGCCTGGGCCCCGGCGATCGATCGGTGGCCGTCCCGATTTCCCGACCCGGCGGTGTATCCTGATCGGGTTGGGGGCCGACGACGACCGAGCGCTGCTCCTCGCGTGGCAGGCGGGCGACAAGCGGGCCGGCGGCCAGCTCATCGATCGCTACCTGGCGCCGATCCTGCGGTTCTTCCGCAACAAGGTGGGCCAGGCCGCCGAGGCCGAGGAGCTCGCCCAGCGCACCTTCAAGGGCGCGGTGGAGGGCGTGGTGCGCTTCCGCGACGGGGCCACGGTGCGCACCTGGATGTTCGCCATCGCCCGCAACGTGCTGCGGCAATGGGCCGAGGAGACCGCCCGCTCGCGCGGCCGCACGGGCGAGAGCGGCGAGCTTTCGGTGGCCGACCTCGGCGCGGGCCCCAGCACCGTGCTCGCCCAGCGCCGCGAGCAGCGGCTGATGCTCGCGGCGCTCCGCCGGATCCCGCTCGAGTCGCAGCTGGTGCTCGAGCTGTCGTACTGGGAGCAGCTCACGGCCAAGCAGATCGGCGAGGTGCTCGACTGCCCGGAGGGCACCGCGCGCAGCCGCCTGCGCAAGGCCAAGCTCGAGCTGCGCGGCACCCTCGACGGCCTGGCCCGCGACGCGGCCGAGCTCGAGTCCACGATGCACGGGCTGGAGACCTGGGCCCGCGAGCTGCGAGAGGGCTGGGGGAGCTGAGCCGCGGCCGCTCAGCGCTGCTGGGCCAGGCGCAGCGCGAGCATCACCCGCCCGGGCTCACCGTCGCCGGTCGCGGGCAGGCGCCAGCGCTTGGCCGCCTCGATCGCACAGTCGACCGCCATCCCGAGGTCGCCGGCGTCGCGGCGCACCGCGGTCACCCGGCCCTCGCCGTCCACCTCGAGCACCAGCCGCAGCTCGACCGACGACGGAGCGGGGCGCTGCCTCACCTGGGCCTCGTCGAAGCAGCGCCGCAGCTCGTGCCGATGGCGACGCAGCACCACCTCCACCGCGTCGCGCGGGAGCTTGCCCCGTAGCTCCACCTCGCCCGGGATCGCCACCGAGCCGCCCAGGTCGTGCGGCGCCGACTCGGGGGTCTGCAGCCGGGCCTCGGCCCCGTCGAAGCACACGGGCAGGATCGGCTGGAAGTGGGTGCCGAACACGGTGGCGAAGCACAGGCGATCGCCCATCACCCAGCCATCGCGCAGCGCCTCCACGTCGCGCAGGATCCCCGCGGCGGGTCCCGCCCCCGAGTAGTAGACGGGCGCCCCTTCCTCGAAGACCAGGGTGCCGCCCAGATCGCCGAGCAGGCCGAGGAAGCCCGGGCTCAACAGCTCGCCCTCGAGCAGCTCGTCCTCCGAGAAGCCGATCTCGGGCTCGACGAAGCCCGGCTCCGAGCCCGTGCCCTGGGCGGGCGGCGGCGGCGGCTCGGGCTCGGGCTCGAGCAGCGCGGCCACGTCGAGCGCGGCCCCCCCCGGCGGCAGCATGCTCGGCTCGGGGCCCCCCAGGCCGAAGTCGAAGTGCACGAACTCCCGATCGTTCCCCGGCGGCAGGCGATCGGCGAGCACCGTCGCCTCCACGCAGCTGCCCCCGAGCTGCACGCGAAAGCCATCCCCCCACGGGCCCGAGCCCAGCACCAGGATCTCGCTGCTGCCGAAGCGCGAGCGCACCCACAGCGGCTCGCCCTCGTCGAAGGACAGCAGCGGCTCGCCGGCCCCGGGCAGCCAGCTTCGCCCGCTGGGGCCGGTGATCGGCTGCGCCTCGGGATAGGCGAGCCCCACCGCGTCCTCGGGGATCTCGAGCCGCATCCGCAGGTCGTCGACCGCCACCGCCCAGCGACCGTCGGGATCGTCGGGGATCCTTCGCACCGGCGCCCCCGGCCGCAGCTCGATCGAGGTCCCGTCCTCGAAGGTCCAGCTGTGCTCGCGGGTGATCACCGGGGTGAGCGACCAGGGCGAGACGTAGAGCCGCACGTCGTAGGCCTCGCCCTCGAGCACGCGCTCGCAGTGGAACGGATGCGGGTAGCGCAGCGGGGCGATCTCCACCATGCCGTCGCGCTGTCCCACCACGCTCACCACGATGCCGCCCGAGGGCCAGGGCTCGCTGGCCTCGTCGAACCACCCCAGGCGGGTGACCGGCCCGGCCACGCTCGGCTGCAGGTACACCAGCGTGCCCCCCGGGAGCACGGCGAAGCCCTCGTGCGGCAGCTCGGGCCAGGGCACGCGCTCGACCGCCGCGGCATCGGGGCCCTGCGTGGACGGGGGGCGCTCGTGGCAGGCCGCGAGCCACACCCCCAGCGCCAGCGCGATCGCTTCGCCCCGCACCCCACCGGGATACCGCGGCCGCGACGGGTTGACCAGCCCGCAGGGCCCTACGGTAGGGTGCGGTCCCGTTCGTCGACGGGGATCCGCCATGGGCACCATCATCCTGGGCGACAACCTGGAGGTCCTGCCCACCCTGGCCGACGGCAGCTTCGACCTCGTCTACATCGACCCGCCCTTCAACACGGGCAAGCCGCAGCGACACACTCGCCTCGCGGTCACCCGGGACGAGGCCGGCGATCGCGTGGGCTTCGGGGGCCGGCGCTACCGCAGCGTGCCCCTGGGCTCGCTCCACTTCGACGACGTGTTCGACGACTTCCTGGCCTTCCTCGAGCCGCGCCTGCGCCACGCCTACCGCCTGCTCGCCCCCCACGGATCCTTCTTCCTGCACATCGACTACCGCGAGGCCCACTACTGCAAGGTGCTGCTCGACGCGATCTTCGGCCGAGAGTGCTTCCTCAACGAGATCATCTGGGCCTACGACTTCGGCGGCCGCCCCAAGCGCCGCTGGCCCGCCAAGCACGACACCATCCTGTGGTACGCGCGCGACCCCAAGCGCTACACCTTCAACTACGACGCGATCGACCGCATCCCCTACATGGCACCGCAGCTCGTGGGGCCGAAGAAGGCGGCGCGCGGCAAGACCCCCACCGACGTGTGGTGGCAGACCATCGTGCCCACCGCGGGGCGCGAGCGCACCGGCTACCCCACCCAGAAGCCCCTGAAGATCCTCGAGCGCATCGTGGCCGTCCACACCGATCCCGGCCAGCGCGTGCTCGACTTCTTCGCGGGCAGCGGCACCGTGGGCGAGGCCGCGGCGCGGGCGGGGCGAGACTTCGTGCTCGTCGACCAGAGCCCCGAGGCCGTCGAGGTGATGACCAAGCGCCTGGCCTTCGCCTCGCCCACGGTGAGGCGCTTCGGAGCCGACGGCTGAGCTACCGTCAGGTTCAGCAACCCGTTTCGTCAGGCTGTTGCCGGAGCCACCTCACACTCGGGGAGGATGGGGACGAAGGGGCTCATCGTGCGGTGGCGAGACCCAGCAGCGGCGGAGGTGTCGTGCCCCGAGCGTGCGCGGTGCAGCACTGCACGAGGAAGTCGAGCACGTCCTTGCCTTGCTTGCGGGCAGTGTGCACCACGGTCATCACTCGCTCGGCGAAGCGAAGGCCCCGCTCGCTGGTCGAGCCGAACGACCGCTTGCGCCACAGCACGAATGCTCGCAGCTCTCGCTCCGCGTGGTTGTTGGTCGGCTCCACGCCCTCGTGCTCGACGAACGTCCACAAGGCGGCCCGATGCGCCAGGATGTCGGCGCACGACCCCGAGAGTCTCGCTTCGTTGACCGCCACCGCAGCCCATCCTTGTGTTGCGGGGACACCGCGACGAACGCGGACCCCAAGATACCGTTCGAGCCCATGAGCCCGGTCGAGGGCACCTATCTCAGCCACGAATGCCTCTTGCCCGCTACGGTGACACCCTTCCCGGAAGCGATCCCACACGGGTAGGATCGCCCACGTCAGAGAGATACAAGCCCCTCACCTCGCGGACGCCGAAGGCCCGGCCTCCCTCCCGCGCGGAGGGGAGCCCGGGCCTTCGATCGTCTCGCGGTCGCGTCGGAGCTCGCCGAAGTTGCGAGCCCCGGAGCAACGCGGGAGCCGAGACCGGCCCACCTACGCGAAGCGAGCGGTCACCGGCACGTGGTCCGAGGGCGTGTCCCACCCCCGGGGCTTGCGATCGTGGATCACCTCGGTGCAGCGCTCCGCCATCGTGGCGGTGGCGTAGACGTGATCGATGCGCAGCCCCTCGTCGAGCTCGTAGCCGTTGGTGCGGTAGTCGTACCAGCTGTAGTGCCCGCCGTCCTGCACGTGCTTGCGAAAGCAGTCCTGCAGGCCGAAGTCGAGCAGCTCCTCGAGGGCCGCGTGCTCCTCGTCGGTGAACAGCAGCTGCCCCACGAAGCGCTCGGGGTCGTACACGTCGCGGGCATCGGGGGCGATGTTGAAGTCGCCCACGATCACCAGGGGGCGCTCGGGAGCCCAGGTGGCGTCGAGCTCGGCCCGCAGCCGCCGCAGCCACTGCAGCTTGTAGCTGAAGGCGTCCGAGCCCAGCTCGGTGCCGTTGGGCACGTAGAGGTTGTAGATCCGCAGCTCGCCGAGGGTCACCGCGAGGATCCGCGGGTGCCGGTCCTCCTCGCCCTCGGCGAAGCCCCGCTGCACCGCGTCGGGCTTGGTCTTGGTGAGGGTGGCGACCCCGGCCAGCGCCTTGCCCCCGTGCAGGTGCACCTGGTAGCCGAGCTCCATGAACGGGACCCGGGGAAACAGCGAGTCCTCCACCTTGGTCTCCTGCAGGCACACCACGTCGGGCTCGTGGTCGTACAGGTAGGTCAGCACGTGATCGAGCCGGGCGCGGATGGAGTTGACGTTCCAACTCGTGATCGACAGCGGGGTCGGCATCGCGCGGGAGGCTAGCAGCCCCCGGCGAGGCTCGCACGGCGTGCTCGAGCGCCTCGCGCGTGCTCGCCCCCACCGCCTCCCCTGCCTCGGCCTCGCCGCGCTATGCTGATCCCCGCGTGGATCTCGAGGAGCTCGAGCGGGTGCTGCAAGGCGTGGCCGACGAGGTCGAGGGAGAGGACGGTCGCTGGCAGCTCCGGCTGGGCGAGGTGCCCCTGGCCTGCATGACCGACCTCCACTTCGACCGCATGCGGATCATCGCGCCGATCGTGGAGCTCGACGAGGTGAGCGACGAGCTGCGGGACCAGTGCCTCGAGGCCAACTTCCACACCACCCTCGACGCCCGCTACGCCACCAGCGACGGGGTGCTCTACGCCGCGTTCATCCACCCGTTGTCGCCGCTCGATGCCGAGCAGGTGGAGTCGGCGCTGCGCCAGGTGGCCAACCTGGTGGAGACCTTCGGCACGACCTTCTCGAGCGGCGAGCTGGTGTTCGGCGCCCCGCCGCGCGGCCGCGGCGGGCTGATGAACTGAGCTCGCCTGGGTCCTCCCGCGGCCCGGCCCGCGTGATAGAACCAAAGGCATGGTTGGTGAGCGAACGCGAAGGCTCCTCGGGTGCGTGGGCTCGATCTTGGCCGCGGGTCTGACCCCGAGCTGCGGCGAGCCCTCGGACCCCGAGGATCCCACCACCAGCGTGGGCACCTTGCCGCCGGCCGGCGACACCGAGACCAGCACCACCGCAGCGGGCGGCAGCACCAACGGCATGGCCTCCGAGTCGGCCGACGGCACCTCGCTCTCCGCCACCACGGCCGGCGAGGAATCGGGGCCGGGCGTGATCTTCGACGTGGGCGAGATCGACGACGTCCCCGTGATGCCGCCCACCTGCCACGTGGTCGACGACATGGACGCGGTGGGCGACTGCAGCATGACCGCGCCCCCCGACAGCTTCGAGCCCGACGTGCAGTGGACCTGGAACGGCGACGGGGCCAACGTGTTCGTGGTGGTGACGCCGCTGGTCGGCAACCTCACCGACGACAACGGGGACGGCTCCATCGACCTGTGCGACGTCCCGGACGTCGTGGTGGTGGCCTGGCCCACCCTGTACGCGCCGGCCACGATGTACGTGCTCGACGGGGAGACCGGCGCGCAGCTCTACTCCATGGCGCAGCCGGTGGAGTTCTCGGTGGCCCCGGCCCTCGGTGACATCGACGGCGATGGGCTGCCCGAGATCGTCACCGCCGACCCCAGCGGCCACATCATCGCGTTCGAGCACGACGGCAGCCACAAGTGGACCAGCGCCAGCGTGTGGACGCCGGCGGCGATCGGGGCCATCGCGCTGGCCGACCTGGACAACGACCACGACGTGGAGATCATCGCCGGCAACCAGCTCTACGATCACCAGGGCAACCTGCTGTGGACCGCTCCCCAGGCCGCAGGGGCCAACTCGGCCACCGCGGCGGCCGACCTCGACGGCGACGGCGACCTCGAGATGGTCCTCGGTCACGCCGCCTACCACCACGACGGCTCGCCGGCGTGGGTCTCCGGCATCGCGGCCGGCTACCCGCAGATCGCCGACCTCGACGGCGACGGCCTGCCCGAGGTGCTGGTCACCAACGCCAACGGCCTGTCGCTGCTCGAGCACGACGGCAGCGTGGTCTACCAGGATCAGCGCCCCACCGGCGCCCCCGCGGGTGGCCTGACCTGGCTGCGCCCCGCCACCGTCCACGACTTCGACGGCGACGGTCAGGCCGAGTACGCGGTGAGCTCGGCGAGCAGCTACAGCGTGTACGAGGCCAACGCCACCATCCTGTGGACCGCCCCCGTGTCCGACACCAGCGGCGTGGCAGCGGGCACCGCCTTCGACTTCCTGGGCGACGGGGACGCCGAGGCCATGTACGCCGACGAGAGCTTCATGTTCGTGTTCGATGCGGCGGGCGGCGTGCTGCTGCAGACGCCCCGCACCAGTCGCACCGGCACCGAGTACCCCGTGGTCGCCGACGTGGACAACGACGGCTCGGCCGAGATCGTGGTGGTGAGCAACGAGCCGATCTTCGGCGGCGGTCCCTCGTCGCCGCCGGTGCAGGTCATCCGCGACGTGGACGACCGCTGGATCCAGGCGCGCCGCATCTGGAACCAGCACACCTATCACGTGACCAACGTGCGCGAGGACGGGACCATCCCGCAGTTCGAGCCCCCGAGCTGGGACCAGCTCAACACCTTCCGCACCAATGCGCAGATCGAGGGCGGTGGGATCTGCGTACCCGATCCGGCCGGCTGATCCGACGAGCCACTGGCACTTCCACGGCAGGCGAGGCTCCGATAGCGACATCGGGGATCGCCGGACATTGAAGCGCGATATCGAACTGCGCGAAAACAATCATCGATCGATTCCAAACTCGGAGGATGCCCACAGTGTGAGAAATCATGGGGGCTAGAGGATTCAGATCTGGAATTGTTCCTATACTCTTCGATATTTGCGTGATGGGCTCGGGTTCGCGCCGGAAAAATACTTGTAGGCACTGTCCCTGCCTTCCCCTAGTCTGCCTCACAAGCTCATTCGGATAACGTGATGAGCGGATGGTCGTTTTCACGCACCAGGAGTAGGGGGAGTCACATGAAGAACAGCAAGTCGACGTCTGGGGTCTCGCATCGGATCGGTCTCGCCAGCATCGCTGCGAGCCTTGCCCTGCCCTTCGGAGGGGGTTGTGCCGTGGAGGAGCCCGGCGACGGGATCGAGGGCTTCGACCACGAGCGCATCGTCGAGATCACCAACGAGAGCACCTGCGTGACCCTGCTCGCCGGCAAGAACATCGACGCGGGCACGGTGTGCAGCTCCATCGACAACACGGTCGACACCTCGGCGCAGTGTGGACAGGGGGCGACCGGGGTCATGAACGTGACCGTGGAGACCGCGGGGCCCTGGCAGCTCGAGCTCGCTCGCATCGGCGTGGGCGCGGGGCTGGAGGATCTGCCGACCAACCGGCGCGGCAAGGTCAAGAAGAACCAGCTCGAGTACCAGAGCGGTGACATCAGCGGCGCCACCTCGCACACCTTCGCGGTCCCGCTGTGCACCTTCGGTCTCGACGGTGCCGACGAGAGCTGCGATCCGGTCAAGGCCCACGTGACCGCCAACGCCCGACTGCGCAAGCAGAAGAAGAACGGCTCGTACCGTCACAAGGAAGCCTGGGCCGACGGCGAGGCCCTGGGTCGCCGCCGTCGCTTCGGCAAGTTCTTCACCATGGAGCTGGGCTGCACCGAGGCCGAGCCCCCGCCGCCGCCGGTGGCCGAGTGCGAGACCGCCTTCGCGGCCGGGCCCGGAGCCACGTGCTTCGTGGGCGCCGACTTCGACGGCGACGGCCTCGACGACGGCTTCGCCAACTGGGGGTGGACCAACGGCCCGGTGTCGCCGGGGACCTCGACCGAGTGGCCCGTGTACGCGGCCGCGGGCGGCTGCGATCCCGCCCAGGGCACCTACGTGGGCAACCTGGGCGTGTCCTACGACGGCTCGACCGCGACCCTGAGCTTCGAGCGCGTGGGCGACGTGGTGCTCGACGAGGAGCAGATCTACGTGGGCTCCGACGCCCTGCCGCGGGACCTCAACGGCGACTTCACCATCACCCCGGCCGACTTCCCGATCGCCGTCGACCTCGAGGACGCGACCGCGAGCAGCCACACCATCAGCGGCCTGAGCGGGGACATCCACGTCGTCTACCACGCGCTGTCGTGCGGCGACGGGCTCGAGCCCAACGCCGACCCGCTCTCGGTGCTGACCGACGAGTTCCTGGTCGACGGGGACATGTCGGGGTGGAGCGTCCATCGCCCGCAGGACGCGACCGTCGCCGTCGACGACGGCGCCCTCGTCATCCAGCCCAACCCCAACACCTGGTGGTACGCGACCGACGAGGCGCTGCAGGTGTACAAGACCGTGTCGGGTGACTTCGCGGTCTCGACCCACGTGCAGGTGACCAACCTCGCCGGCGGCCCGACGGCGCCCGGTGGGCCGTACCGCGTGGGCGGGATCATGATCCGTGACTACACGAGCCAGCTGCCGAACACCTTCCACATCGGCATCGGCAACATGAACCAGCCCGAGGTCGTCACGGTCTCCAAGAGCACCGACGAGGGCTACAGCGCGATCGGTACCCAGCCGTGGAGCGGCATCGAGGCCGAGCTGCGGATCTGCCGGGTCGGCACCGAGGTGCAGGCCTTCGTCCGCCTGCCCGAGGAGTCGTGGCGCATGATCGACTGGCGCACGCGGGCCGACCTGCCCGACACCCTGGCGGTGGGACCCATCGGCTATGCGGGCACCGCCGATCCCGACCTGCTGGTCGAGGCGGACTACGTGCAGTTCGAGACCATCCACACGCTCGAGGACTGCTACCGAGACTGAGCCGGGCCACGCCTCGAGCCCTCGCTCGAGGCGGAGCCTCGGGTGCCCGGTCCCTGGGACCGGGCACCCCGCCACTGGCTCTTTCGAGCCTCCACCCCGACCCCCCTGCGGATAGGCCGCCATTACCGAGGATCAGCGCGATTCCGAGCACAACTCTCTATCTAAGTGGAACTACTACATAATCCCGGATGTGGGATCGTGCCCCCTATGTGACAGATCTCAAGATATGGAGGTCTGGTCACGGTTTACCCATGCAGATCAATGACATCTGTGTATGGGGGCATACCCGCACCGCAAAAATACATGTGGGCACCAATCGCCCCATCCCGTAGCATAGCGTCCATGCCCATTCGGCAAACCCGATGGGCTGATGGCGTGTTTTCGTGCTCGAAGGGTCGGGGGACTCACATGATGAACAACAAGTCAATGTCCAGGGGTTCGCGTCGCATTGGTTTCGTCGGAGCGGTCACCACGCTCGCTGTTCCGGCCGCGCTGGGGCTCGGCTGTGGGACCGAGGATCGAGGGGACGACCTCGGTGATCTCGACAACGACCGCATCGTGGAAATCGCCAATGACACCACCTGCGTGACGCTCTATGCGGGCCAGACGATCGACGTCGGCAGCGTCTGCGTCAGCATCGACAACACCGTCGACACCTCGGGCCAGTGCGGCGCGGGGGCGACCGGGGTGATGACCGTTCAGTACGACACCACCGGCGGGTGGACGCTGAGCGAGACCCACCTCGCGGTCGGGGATGCGCTGTCGGACATCCCGGCCAACCGCAAGGGCAACCCGCAGATCGGGCACTTCCCCTACGCCGGCCCGGCGGCGGACGGGGCGACCTCGGTGAGCTACCAGGTGCCGCTGTGCACGGTGGGCCTCGACGGCGCCGACGAGGCCTGCGATCCGGTCAACGCCTTCTTCGCCGCCCACGCGGTGGTCGAGCACGACAACGGCGACGGCAGCGTGCACAACGAGACCGCCTGGGGCGACGGCGAGCGCCTGGTGCGGAAGGGAAGCTGGGCCGAGTACTTCAACATGTCGCTCGAGTGCAAGGTGGGCGAGGAGCCCCCGCCCCCGCCCGAGAAGGACAACTGCGAGACCGCCTTCGCCCTGGCCGGCGACGGCACCGAGACCTGCTTCATCGGCGCCGACTTCGACGGCGACGGGCAGGACGACGGCATCAGCCGCTGGGGCTGGAGCAACGGCCCCCTCGCCGCGGGCAGCTCGCGCCAGTGGCCGGTCTACGCCGCCGCGGGTCAGTGCGACATCGGCCGCGGCGAGCTGGTGGGCTACCTGAGCGTCGACTACGACGGCGCCAACGCCCAGGTCACCTTCGACCGCGTGGGCAACTACGTGCTCGCAGAGGAGCAGGTCTACATCGGCAACGAGCCGCTGCCCCGCGACGTCAACGGCGACTACACCGTGGCCCCGGGCCAGTACCCCATCGTCATCGACCTCGACGACGCCACGCAGACCTCCAACACCGTCACCGGCCTCAGCGGCGACATCTACGTGGTCTACCACGCGGTGGCCTGCGGCGGCGGGGGCGATGACGGAGGCGGCAGCGACGACGGTGGCGATCCCAAGCCGCCGGATCCGCTGGAGTCGCTCAACGACGAGTTCGACGGCGACCTGAGCCTGTGGGACATCTACAACCCGCAGGACATCTCGGTCTCGGTGGCCAACGGCCAGATGACGATCGAGCCCACCTCGACCGGCGGCGGCTGGTACATGGGCTACCAGGGCGGCCACGTCAACCAGACCGTGACCGGCAACTTCACCATCACCACCTACGTGGAGGTCACCAACCTCAACGGCGGCTCCACCTTCCCCGGTGATCCCTATCGGGTGGGCGGCCTGATGGTGCGCGACCCGGACTCGCCGACCGTCAACAGCTACCACATGGCGATCGGCAACATGGGCACCGGATCGCTGACGGTGGTCAGCAAGAGCACCGACGACTCGTACAGCACCATCGGCAACCAGGCCTGGACCGACGACCTGGCCGAGATGCGACTGTGCCGCGTGGGCGACGACATCCAGGGCCTCATCCGGCTGCCCGGCGATCCCTGGCGCATCATCGACTGGCACGTGCGTCCCGACATGCCGGAGACCGTGGTGACCGGGCCCGTGGCCTACGGGTGGAACGACACCACGCCCGACCTGCGAGCCACCTGCGACTGGGTGCGCTTCGCCACCATCGAGACGCTGCAGGACTGCATGCACGACTAGCGCGGGACGGCTCGTCTCGATGACGAAGGGGTCACGGCGAGCACGCCGTGGCCCCTTCGTTGCGTGGGTGCCCCCGCGAGCTCCCACGCGCGGTCGCCGAGGCCCCGGGCGTGCGTCGCGAGGGCGGGCTGGCTCGGGGCCGTATCCGCTCGCCCTTGAGCCCTCGGGTCCTTCGGGGGATCCTTGAGCCAAGCGCGTGGGGGACCCCGGAAAATCCACCGCCTCGGGCTCCTTCTCGGTCGGCACCGAAGGCCGAACCCGCTCGAGGTCTCGCCGCCCCGGCGCCTCCGGGGCGGCCTGGCGCCACGAGGACGAGCTGCCCAGCGGCTCGCACATCGGGCGCTACGTGGTGCTGTTCCGCCTGGGCCGCGGCGGGATGGGGGTGGTCTACGCGGCCTACGATCCGCAGCTCGACCGCAAGGTGGCGGTGAAGGTGCTGCGCAAGCGCGGCCAGCCGCTCGAGCCCCACGAGAGCCACGGCCGCATGCTGCGAGAGGCGCAGGCGCTGGCCCGGCTGTCGCACCCCAACGTGGTGGCGGTCCACGACGCGGGCCTGCTGGACGGGCGGGTGTTCGTGGCCATGGACTTCGTGGAGGGCGAGACCCTGCGGCGCTGGCTCAAGACCAAGCCCCGCACCCCGCGGGAGATCCTGGGCGCCTACCTGCAGGCCGGCGAGGCGCTGGTGGCCGCCCACTCGGCCGAGATCGTCCACCGCGACTTCAAGCCCGACAACGCGATCGTGGGACGTGACGGACGGGTGCAGGTGCTCGACTTCGGCCTCGCCCGCCTGCAGAGCGACACCCCGGCGCCCTCGCGCGAGCTCGGAGCGGCCGAGCCCGCGCCCACGCGCCCCGGCTCGGAGGGCGAGCGACGCCAGGGCACGCCGGCCTACATGGCACCCGAGCAGCACGACCGCGAGCGGGTGGGTCCCGCGGCCGATCAGTTCGCCTACTGCGTCTCGCTGTGGGAGGCGCTGTGCGACCGGGCGCCCTTCGGGGGGCGCGACGACGAGCTGGTGGAGAACATCAAGGCGGGGCGCGTCGTGGAGCCCACGCGGGGCAAGCTCTCGGGGCACCTGCGTCGGATCCTGCGCAGGGGGCTCGCCGCGGATCCCAGGGCTCGCTACCCCTCGATGCGGGCGCTGCTCAACGACCTTCGCCGAGACCCGCGACGACGCTGGCGACGGCTGGGCCTGGGGGCGACGGCGGTGGTGCTGGTGGGGGCGGGCGCCGTGGCCTACGCCCAGATCTCGGCCGCGCCCTCCCCCTGCGGCTCGGCCGACGAGCGCCTGGCCACCGCGTGGGACGACGCGCGCCGGGCCGGGATCGACGCGGCGATCGCCCGGGCCGGACGCGGTCACGCGGGGCACACCCGCGAGGCCGTCCCCCGGGCCATCGACGACTACGCGCAGCAGTGGACGACCGCATACACCGAGGCCTGCGAGGCCACGCACCTGCGGCACGAGCAGAGCGAGGCGCAGCTCGATCTGCGCATGGCCTGCCTGGGGCAGCGGCTCGAGGATCTCTCGGCCGTGACCGCGCTGCTCGAGCGGGCTGACGCCGACGTGGTCGACCGGGCCCTCGCCACCGTGGATGGCCTGCCCGCGGTGGAGCGCTGCGCCGACGTGGTCGCCCTGCGCGAGCGCCAGCCCCTGCCACGCGATCCGGATCGGCGCCACGAGGTGGAGGTGGCCCGGGCCCAGGTCGCCAACGCCATGGCGCTCGAGCGAGCCGGTCGCCTCGACGAGGCCGTCGCGGGATCACGGGCCGGCCTGCGCCGCGCCGACGAGCTGGGCTACCAGCCGCTGGTGGCCCGGGCCGGGCTCGCCCTGGGCACCGCCCTCGAGGCGCAAGGCGACTACGAGGAGGCCCGAAGGGTGCTCCTCGACGCCGAGGTCGCGGCCGAGATCGGGCGCGACGATCCGGTGCTCGCCGAGGTGCGGCTGCTGCTGGTGCTCGTGGAGGGCAACCGCCTGTCCCAGGCCGAGCGCGGTCACACCTGGGCCCGGCTGACCCGCGCCTCCCTCGAGCGGATCGGCGGGGATCCCCTGCTCGAGGCCCAGCTCGAGATCAACGTCTCGCAGGTGATCGAGCTCGAGGCCCGGCCCGAGGACGTGCTCGCCCACCAGCGCCGCGCGATCGAGCTGGCCGAGCAGGCCGGCGCCAGCGAGCTGCGGCTCGCGTCGTTCTACAACGAGGTCGCGGCCACCCTGGCCGACGTGGGGCACTACGAGGAGGCCCTGCAGCGCGCCCAGCAGGCCCGCATGACCTGGGAGCGCTCGCTGGGCGCCCAGCACTACCGCGTGGCGATGGCCATGGCCACCCTGGGCTACGTGCACGACCTGCGCGGCGATCCGCGCGAGGCGGTCCGCTGGTACCAGCGCGGCTACGATCAGATGGTGCGCGAGCTGGGCGACGACAGCTCCCGCACCGCCACCATCCTGGCCAACCTCGCCATCGGCCAGGCGCAGCTCGGCCGCAACGAGCAGGCCGAGCAGAGCTTCCGCAAGGTGCTCGCGCTGCTCGAGCGCGAGCTGGGCCCCGACCACGTGGAGGTGGCCCGCGCCCAGGCCAACCTGGGGGTGATGCTCAGCCGGGTGGGCCGCGTGGACGAGGCCCTGGCCGCGCAGCGCAAGGCGCTCGCGATCAAGGAGCGAGCGCTCGGCTCCGACAGCCCGCAGGTGGCCGCCTCGCTCGAGGAGGTGGCCAACGTGCTCGAGAAGCTCGACCGCCACGCCGAGGCCCTCCCCATGCGCGAGCGGGCCCTCGAGCTGCACGAGCGGGTGTACGGCCCCGAGCACCCCGCGCTGCTGACCTCGGTGGCCAACCTGGCCCACAACCGCCTGAAGGTCGACGACGTCGATCGAGCGCTCCGCGACGCCGAGCGGGCCCTGCTGATGGCCGACGATCCCTCGATCGCTCCGGTCGAGCGGGCCTTCGCTCGCCTCGTGGTGGCCCGGGTGCTCAGCGAGCGCGGCGAGGATCCGCAGCGGATCCGCGAGCTGTTCGACCAGGCCCAGGAGGCCCTCACCGATCACGAGGCTCCGGCCGAGCGACAGCTCGTGGCCGAGCTCGCCAAGCGACACGGCTGGGAGATCGTGGCGAGCCCTCCCCCTTCGAGCGACGAGACGGGCCCCGAGTAGGTCGCCTCGTCGGCGAATCAACCCCACCGCCGGGGCGGCGAGGCGCCAGCTTTGCGCCCGGTGGCGCGGGGCCGGGAAAGCCTTTCCGTCGCGGAGCCGAGCCCCGGGGGGGATGATGTAGGTGTTCGTTCCGTTCGAGAGGTCGTTCTCATGAGCACCAAGACCATGTTCATCGTCACGGGTGCCGCCGCATGGATCGGTGGCATCGCAACCGCAATGACTGCCCTGTCCTGTGACGTGGAGGCATGTGAGGGCGACTCTCAGCCCTCCGTGATCGTCCGCTTCTGGGCGCAGGATGGGTCGGCCCAGGTGCCGGTCCAGGCGTCCTCGGTCAAGTTCCAGGTCCACGCGACCGGGGGCATCCGAGACCAGGACTTCGCCCCCACCCCCACGGAGCTGCAGGGCGCCCGCTGTCTCGACGACGCCTGCACGAGCTGGATGGTGGGCAACGATCAGGCGGGACGAGTGGCGATCTACGCCGAGGCCTGTGGCCATCGCTACACGGCCGAGGCCACGGTGGAGCTCGACGACCTGAGCTGCCACGCCCAGACCGAGTACGTCGACATCCAGGTCGACGGCCGCGACTGTCCCGTGGCGCCCGAGCGCATCCCGCCCTACGAGTGCGAGCCCACGGCGCACCCCTCGGTGCACGTGATCGTGGCCCGTCGGTACGACGACTACTACGCCACGGTCCCCGTCGAGATGGTGTGGTTCGAGCACATGGGCCAGACCTACGAGGCGCGCTGCCTCCAGGGCGAGAACGAGACCTGCCTGGCGTGGGTGGCCGGCTACGATCTGGCGGGCCCGATCACCGTCTCCACCGAGTACTGCGACACCGTGGTGAGCGAGGCGGTGAAGGTGGACATGCTGCCCGATAGCTGCCACGTGGACACCGAGTACGTCATGCTCGAGGTCAGCACCCGAGGCTGCCTCACCGGCGAGGTCGACGAGGGCCCGCCCCCCCGCCCGGGGACGCCGTGGGACCTCACCGCGCAGACCGAGCCCCTGCCCCCGCCCCGCGGTCCCGACGATCTGGTGGGCGAGCAGCGCACCGATCCCCCGGGTACCATCGACGACCTGGTCGACCGCCAGCGACACGTCCGCCCGCCCACCGGGCCGACCGGGCTCAAGAACGACGACCTGTCGCCGCCCGACCCGGAGGGCTCGCTGCGGGACCAAGAGTAGAGCTCCACGACGAGACGACGAACGCAGAACGAACGAACGAACGAGCCGCGCGGGGCCTCACCGGCCCCGCGCGGCACCCTTCTCGCTCGCTGCTGCAGGTGGGGCCGCCGGGCTCTCCGAGCGCATCGCGAGCCGGTAGGTGACCACGAAGCGATCGGCGCGGCTCAGGGTGATGCCCGCAGATCGACCTCCACCCACTCCGAGCGTAGCTCCACGCTCTGGCGATCGGCGTAGGGCCGATAGGCAGCGCGGATGCGGACGAGCTCGGGCACGGGGTGGTGCCACTCGTACACCAGGCCGGGCGTGAGCCCGCCCTCGCCCAGCAGCGTGAGCTCGCCGCCCACGGGCAGCGGGCGCGCGGGCTGCTCGTCGTCCTCGGCGCGCCAGCTCGCGCTCGGCCAGCTCTCCTCGCTGCCCTCCACCTCGAAGCGCAGGCGACCGGAGCTGGGCGGCAGGATCTCGCGGGTCTCGTCACCCACGTTGTGCAGGTGTAGCTCCACCACGTCGGCCACCTCGGCCACGGCCGCGCCCGGGGCCCGGGGCTTGGCCCGCAGCCGCAGCTCGAGCGGCCGCTCCACCGTCAGCTCGATCGGGTTGGAGATCAGATCGAAGGCCGGCACGCCGGCCATGGCCCCGAGCTCCACCGCCTCCTCGGGCGCCCCGCCCTTGCCGGTCTGGCCCTCCCGCCACGAGTAGTGCAGATAGAGCCGCACTCGCCCCGCCTGCTGCATGTCGAGCATGGTCGACGGGTTGCCCAGCCACTCGAGCGGTACCGTCTCGCCGGGGGAGAGCGAGACGATCTCGTCCTGCCACTCGTGGTCGAACATCCCGCAGCGCGCCGCGGGCAGCTCGGAGATCGGGCGCCAGCAACCATCGCCTCGGTCGACGAAGCCCGAGTACCACACATGGGGCTCGCGCCAGCCCACCTCGGAGCCATCGCCCGAGAGCACCACCGGCACCGAGCTCGCCAGCGAGCGGTTGCGCAGCCGAGCGCCGAGCTCCACGTATTCCCCGGGCTCGAGGGTCTCCGGGCCCGTGCGCCGCAGGTCGAGGGTGAGCTTGGCATGCAGCGGAGCGGTGGGAGCCGTCGGAGCGCCCGCGCAGGCATCGGCGAGCGAGGCCCCGGGAGGGGCGTCCCCGTGGGGGATGAGCTCGATCGAGGCCGGGGGGACCCACTGGCGCTCCAGTTCCTCGGTGGATGGCCACTGATCCTCCACCGGAGTACAGGCGCCCAGGGCCGCCGCCAGGATCACGATCGCCGAGCTTCGCATCGCCGCCCGCCCAACGTACCAGAGCCCGCGATCGATCTGCCGGCTCCACCGCGGCCCTGCGCCGTCCTTTCCGAGCCTCGGCCCGAGTCGGGCGCGATCGCGCTCGGACCCCGTCGCCGTGCTACCGTCCCGTGCTTCGAGCCCCCATGTCCCTGCAGGATCGCTTCGAGCTCGATCGCCCCCTGGGCCGCGGGGCCTTCGGCACCACCTATCTCGGGCACGAGCGTGAGACGGGGCACGCGGTGGCCATCAAGTGCTTGCCCCTGGCCGGCCTCGAGGAGTGGAAGCCGGTCGAGCGCTACGAGCGAGAGGCCCGGGTGCTCCGCAGCCTCGAGCACCCGGGGGTGCCTGCGTTCGTCGATGCCTTCGAGGACGACGACCCCGAGCAGGGGCACCGCTTCGTCATCGTCTCGGAGCACATCGCCGGCCCCACCCTGCAGGCCGAGATCGCCCGAGGACGGAGGTGGAGCCCCGAGCAGGCCCGGGCCCTGCTCCGCGAGCTGCTCTCCACCCTCGACTACCTGCACTCGCTGTCGCCCCGGGTGATCCACCGCGACGTCAAGCCCGGCAACGTGGTGCTGCGCGACGGGCAGCACCCGGTGCTGGTGGACTTCGGCTCGGTGCGCGACATCGCGGCCCAGCAGGCCGACGGCGGCCTCACCATCGCGGGCACGGCCGGCTACATGGCCCCCGAGCAGGCGATGGGCATCGCCGACGTGCGCTCCGATCTCTACGGGGTGGCGGCGACCATGGCCCACGTGCTGACCCACGTGCACCCCTCCGACCTGCCGCGCGACGGCCTGCGCCCCGAGCTGCGCGACCTGGCCGGGGTGGACGAGGGCCTGGGCGCGGTGCTCGAGCGCCTGCTCGATCCCGATCCCGATCGCCGCTTCGGCTCGGCCGCCGAGGTCCTGCGGGTGCTCGACGCCGGGGGGACCAAGGCCCTGGCCCCGGCCGCCGATGCGGCCCCCCCTCCTGCCACTGCGCTCGCCCGTCGCGAGGAGGAGCCCACCGCGGTGCTCGCCCGGCTGAGCGAGAAGCCCCGCATGGTGGGAGCGGAGGTACAGGAGCGCCTCGACTTCGTGCGGGCCATGCGGGTCTCGCTGCCGACGAGCCTGGGCGTGATGCTGGGCGGCATGGCTCTCGGCATCGTCTTCGCCGCCGCCAGCCTGCCCATCGTGACGCTCCCCTGCATGCTGCTGTCGGTCGGGGGCTTCCTCCTCACCCCGTTCCAGAAGCGCAAGCAGATGCGGGAGGTCTACGCCAACGGCGAGGTCACCCGCGGCCGGATCCTGCAGGCCCGCAACGAGAACGGCGCCCTGGTGGTGACCTACGTCTTCCGCCACGAGGACCGCGAGCACCGGGGCATGCTGCTCAGCCGCGACCCCTTCATCCTGAACCGGGTGGAGCCCGACACGCCCGTGCTGGTGTTCTTCGATCCCGCGCAGCCCAAGCGCAACGCGGGGCTGCTGCCCGACGAGCTGCCCAAGGATCTCCGCGACCCGCCAGCGCCGGCCTGAGCGACACCTCGCTCGAGCGGCCGCGGCGAGCGGCGAGCCCTTCGAAGCGCGAAGGGACCCTGGTCGCAGCGCGCCGGGGCCCCTTCGCGAGCAAGCAGCCTTGGCTAGTAGCGACCGCGACCGCTGCGATTCTGGAAGCCGCCGCCGTGACCACCACGGCCACCACCGCCACCGCCACCGCCGCCGCCGCGATCGTTGGCCTCGTTGACCCGGATGGAGCGCCCATCCAGCTCGTGGCCGTCCATCTCGCGCATCGCAGTCTGCGCACCGTCGGCCGCAGCCATGGTCACGAAGCCGAAGCCGCGGGAGCGACCGGTCTCGCGGTCGAGCACGACCTTGGCCTCGGAGACCTCACCGAATCGTTCGAAAGCACTGCGAAGGCCCTGGTCGTCGGTGTTCCAGCTCAGGCCGCCTACAAAGAGTTTGTTCGACATTCTCGTTCACTTCGTTCGTCGGTGGTCGTGGGTCTCACGGTCACCGTTCATCGTTCATCGTGCGCCCAGCTCCGGGCCGTTGGCTGTTGCGTCGGTGCTCCTCGTGGGGAGCCACGCGAACGAGCGCCACCGGCCTTCGTCCGAGCGATTGGAAGGTCTCTACCTTCAATTGGGGCGAAGTGCACGGACGCAGCTCGTGAAGCGCCTCACGCGGGCGGATCCCGGCGACCTCGCCGCCCCCCGTGGCGTTTCCTCCACGACCACGAGCCCTGCTCAGCCCGGGCGGGACAGCGGGGCTCGGGCACCCGCCGGGGCCAGCGTGGCCCGCAGCAGGTGCCACAGCACACGGGGCCGGAACAGGGTCTCGGGACCGGCGTGGAGCTGCATCACGTCGAGGAACGCGCGATACACCACGGGGTCGGTAGAGCTGCACGCGAACACCCGATCGAGGAAGCGATGCAGCAAGGGCAGGCCCGGCGGGGACTGGCCCTCCGAGCTCGGGTAGCGCAGGGCCTCGCTGAGGGTCAGCGCCCAGGGGTTCTTGGCGATGCGGGCACAGGCCTTCGCGAACGCGCGAGCGTCGAAGCCCTGGCCGCGAGCGAGGTGCCGCTCGAGGGCCTCGGCCTCGATCGCCCCCGCCGACATGCCCTGCCCGAACACGGGATCGAAGCTGCACATCGCGTCGCCCACCACGGCGAAGCCGGCGGGCAGGCGATCGAGCTCCTCGTAGTGGAACCAGCGCTGATAGGGGAACTTGTGGGCCCGCGGCGGAGCGAGGGGCTCCGCCTTGCTCACCAGCTCGTACAGCTCGGGCCGATCGAGCGACCGCATGAACTCGAGGAAGCCCTCGGGATCGTCGGGAGGCGCATCGCCCCCGTAGCCGGCGAGGCCGATGACCCAGCGGTCGTCCTCCACCGTGAACAGCAGGCCGTGGCGGAGCTGGCTCGGGCGAGCGCCGTACACCACCATGGCCTTCCAGTCGTCGGGGACGACGGAGGGGCGGCGATAGAAGCAGGTGGAGTAGGCCAGCCCCAGCTGGGTCTGCTCCTCGCGGGGCGTGGGGTAGCCGAGGGCCTCGAGCCACCGGGGGGCTCTCGAGCCCCGCCCCGAGGCATCGACGAAGAGCTCGCAGGGCAGGATCTGCACCGAGGCCTCGCCCCTGGGTCGCACGCGAACCGCTCGCACCCGGCCGTCTTCCACGACCGGCTCGTCCATCTCGGTGCGAGCGCGCAGCTCCACGTTGGGCAGCGCCCGCGCCCGTCGGCGCACGTGGTGCTCGAGGAACGGGCGCGACTGCATGTAGAGCTGGTAGGGCGTCTGGCAGCGCACCTTCCAGCGATCGTAGTGGTACCACCACATTGCATCGCCCAGATCGATCCGGTGCGAGCCGTGCTCCACCAGCTCGTCGGAGAGCCCCGGCAGCAGGTGATCGACGGCAATCCTCCCGCGATCGAGCAGCACGTGGACCTGCTGATCCTGGGGCGTCCCCTTGCGGTGGCCTGGCTCGTCGGGAAAGGCGTCGCGCTCGAGCACCGTCACGCGTCGCGCATGGCGGGCCAGGGCAGCCGCGGTGAGCATGCCGGTCATGCTCCCGCCGAGGACGACGGCGTGATCGATCGTGGGGGCGCTGGTCATGACGAGCCGACTCATCATCGACGTTCCCCCGCGGGCCGGCTCGGATTTCGCCCCAGCCCCTCCCTCGGGCGCAATCCGCTCGAGCCACCGCCTGCGGAATTGCCGCTGAGGATCCGCCGAGCGTCAGCCCTCGGGCTCGTAGTTCTGGCAGGCGATGTCGATGCTGGTCGTCAGCGCCGTCTCGACCGACGAGGGCACCGACATCGGCCCCGCGCACAGGTCACCGGCGTAGCCGTTGGAGCCCAGCATCCCGGTGAAGTCGTACAGCCGCGTGGCGTGGAAGATGTCGCAGTCATAGAGCCCAGGGATCACCTCCACGCAGCCACAGCTGCCCGGCTGGTTGCAGAAGTTGAAGCCACCCGCCAGGTTGGGATCTCCGGCGACCACCACCGCGGCCACCCCGGTCGGGTCGCCGCCCTTGGCCGCGACCAGGGTGGCGAGCAGGTCGGGCAGCGGCGGCGGCGGGGTGGTGCAGCCGAGCCCGCAGGCGTTGCCGCCCACCTGGTCGTAGGCCCCGTAGTCGTCCACGTCGGTGAGCAGCACCAGCACCAGCAGCGCGTCGGAGCGCACGAAGCCGCTCGCGTCGCCATCGACGAGATCGGTGGCGCTGGTCAGCACGTGCTCGCAGCCCGTGGCCGCGCCCCCGATGCCTCCCACCTGGCCCACCGCGCCGTTGAAGGCGTTGGCGATCTCCATGGGGGTGAGCGCGGTGGAGTCGAACCATGGGTTGGGGTCGAACCATCCCGGCGGCACCAGGAAGCCGTGGTCGTCGTCGTCGGTGACCCCGATGCGATAGTCGATGCCGCCGCCGTTGAGGCCCTCGAGGGTCATGATCACCTGGGTGAACGAGCCGGTCGCGGCCAGGGCCGCCCGCTCCTCGGCCATCGAGACGGAGCCGTCGATGGCGAACAGCACGTCGATGGCCTGGCAGCCCGACGCCGGCCCGCCCATGTCGGGCGGGAGCACGTCGAGCAGGATGCCGTCGTCGGTCATCGCCATCGTGGGATCGTCGGCCGTACCGTCGAGCCCGGTGCCGGTCCCGCTGGTGGCGGAGGTGTCGGTCATCGATCCGGCCGAGGTCGCCTCGCCGGTGATCGGGCCGTCGTCGGTGAGGGGCCCGTCGTCGGTCAGCGAGGGCGGGCTGCCCAGGCAGCGCCCCTCGATGCACACCAGCCCCGGATCGCAGCCGCCCCCCGAGGTGCAGGGGCAGTCGATCGCACCGATGCAGCTCGAGTCGTCGTTGCCGGCGCCCGGCGTGGTGCAGGCCCCGCCCAGCCCCATCGCCCCCACGAACGCGCCCCCCCAGGCCAAGCCCCGCATGCTCATGGACCGATCGTACCAACCGTGGCCCACGAGCGGGCGAGCAATGATTGCCGACTCGACGGGCGCCAGCGCGCTCTCAGCCGTCGGTGGCGCCCGACGAGGCCATGGTGGCCGCGATCGACTGCGCGGGCGAGCGCCGGCGCAGGAACAGGTGGTGCACCACGATGGCGCCCACGAACCAGATCGCGGCGAGGGCCAGCGATGGGTCGAGGTTGTGGGCGAGCACCGCGAGCACCACCAGGCTCGACAACGCGTAGAGCACCGGGGTGAAGGGGTAGCCCCACGCCCGATAGGGGCGCTTGGTGTCGGGCATCTTGCGGCGCAGGATCACCACCGCCATCACGGTGAGGGTGCCGGTGATCAGCATGGCCGCCGAGGTGTAGTTCATCAGCTGCTCGAACTTCTGCATCAGCACCAGCACCATCGCCACCGCGGCCTGCATCCACAGCCCCACCACCGGGGTGCGGAAGCGGGAGTGCAGGCGCCCGGCCGAGCCGGGGCAGTGGCCGTGCCGGGCCATCGAGTAGGCGATGCGCGAGCCGGTGAGCACGGTGCCGTTGATCGAGCCGAGCATGGCCAGCAAGATGAGCAGCGTGACGCCCAGCTCGCCGATGCGCCCGAACAGGGTGCCCGCGGCGGCCGTCCCCACCTCGCCCACGTTGGCCAGGTCGCTCATGGGGAACACGTCGAGGAAGCCCACGCAGAGGATGAAGTAGAGCGCGGTCACCCCCAGCGTGCCGCCCACCAGTGCCCGCGGCAGGTTGCGCGAGGGGTTGCGGATCTCGCCGCCCACGAAGATCGCGGCGTTCCAGCCGGAGTAGGCGAAGTACACGGGCAGGAAGGCCATCGCAGCGGCCTCGATCCCGGGGGCATGCATGGCAGTGGTGGACGAGGTCGCCCAGGCCCCGCCCTCGGTGCCCTGGGTGACCAGCACGCCCACGCTGGCCGCGAGCAGCACGAGCACGGGGATGCCGGTGAGCACCACCTGCGCTCGACCGGAGACCGCCACCCCCACATGGTTGAGCGCGGTGAGACCGATGATGATCGCGAACGCCCAGAACATCATGGGCGAGAGCCCGAGCTGGGCCGGCAGCTCGTAGTAGGGACCGAGCACCACGGGGAGCTGGAACGACGCAGTGCCCACCGCCATCGTGGCCAGCGAGCCCGGGAAGATCGCGAGGAGCTGCAGCCAGCCCACACCGAACGCGGTACCGGGGCCGTAGGCCAGGCGCAGGTACGGGTAGTCCCCGCCCGCGCGCGGCATCATGGCGCCCAGCTCGGCCACCGCGAGCGCGCCGAACAGCGCCGACAGGCCGCCCACGATCCACATCGCCAGGAAGGTGCCGGGATGATCGAGCTGGGCCGCGACCACGGGCGGCGCGATGAAGATGCCGATGCCGAGCATCGAGCCGGCAACGAGCGCGAGCGCCGGCAGCGAGCCCAGGGCGCGGGCGTCTTCGTGGTGGGGGTCTCGCACGGCGACCATGGGGGAACGGGCTTTGGCGGAATGTACCGCAAGATCCCCGAGGTCTCGCCAAAACCAGCGACCGTGCGGCGCGCCCCCTACGCCCCAGCGCCGAGATCTATGCCCAGCTCACCGGCCAGGCAGCTCGGGCTCGTCCGCCGGCCAGGGAACGCCCGAGGCCCGGATCGCCCCAGCCGGTTTGACAGCCCGGAATTCCCGGGGCTAGCGTGCCGTCCGGCTCATGCGCACCCCCCACCCATCTCGCCGCTCGTGGTGGCCCATGGCGGGGCGCGTGCTCCAAGCGAGCCCTCGCGTAGGCGGCCTGGCCCAGGGGTTGGTGCTGGTGGCCGCGATCGCCGGCTGCAAGACCGGGCCGGATCTCTCCGCCGACTACGCACAGACCGCCCGCGAGAACTACGAGCTGGCGCTGGGCGAGTTCGGCGACGAGGACTGGGACGAGACCATCCAGTACGCCGACTTCGTGCGCATCCGCTTCCCCTTCTCGCGCTACGCGGTGGAGGCCGAGCTGCTCATCGCGCGAGCCGAGTTCGAGCAGGGCAACTACCTCACCTCGCAGGATGCGTTC
Source organism: Myxococcales bacterium (assembly GCA_020633315.1). Classification (GTDB taxonomy): domain Bacteria; phylum Myxococcota_A; class Polyangia; order Nannocystales; family Nannocystaceae; genus Paraliomyxa. The sequence goes on along the minus strand of JACKDV010000016.1, from coordinate 157,450 downwards.
CGTCAGTTCGCCAAGCTGCACCCCACCCACAAGCACGTGCGCAACGGCTGGGTGAGCTACATGGCCGCGGTGGCCGCCTACATGAACGGCCCGCAGTCCTTCTTCTTGTTCCCGCCCGACTACCAGCGCGACCAGTCGCGCTTGCGCGAGGCGCTGGTCGAGCTCGAGTACTTCTTCGATCACTACGGCGACACGCCCTCGGTCAAGGACGCCGAGGCGCTGCGCGACGAGATCAACCGTCGCCTGCTCGAGCACGAGCTCTACGTGGCGCGCTTCTATCTCGAGCGCGAGAAGCCCGAGGCGGCGATCGGCCGGCTGGAGTCGGCCCACGCGATGTACCCGGGCATCGGCCTGGACGCCGAGGTGCTGTTCCTGCTCGGCATCACCTACCTGCGGATGGAGGAGGTGGAGCTGGCCCGCTCCACCTTCAGCGAGCTGCAGAGCCAGCACCCCAAGCATCACCACGGCAAGCAGGCCGCGGTGTACCTGCGCTACATCTACGACACCTACGGCCCGGCCGATCCCTCGCGCAAGCGCCCCGATCGCAACCCGCCGGTGCCGCTGCCCCCGCCCGAGGCCAAGAACCGCGAGCGTCCCGAGCGACCCGACCTGGCCCCCGAGGGACCCGAGTCTCCCGAAGCCACGCCCCCGCCCGCCGAGGCCATCACGCCCGGCCGACGCCGCCCCCCGCCCGCCCCGAGCGAGACCGAGTCCGAGGAGGGCGAGGCCGAGGAAGAGGCGGAGCCCTCGAACAAGGCGATCAAGACGCCGCGCCCACCCGCGAAGGAGACGGCGGCCGAGAGCGAGGAGGGCGAGGCCGAGGAAGCCGAAGAGACCAAGGCCGAGGAAGCCGAGGTGCCCTAGCCGGCATGGAGCGATGCGCGCTCACGTTCCACACCACGAGCGTCGATCGCCCGGGGTGATTGATATAGTGGCGTTGCTCACCCACCGTCGATGGACCCGGATCTCGCAGGCTCCTCCCTACGTCGAGTCTTCTCCGAGTTCTGCAAGATGGCGAGCATCTCCCATCATGGGCAGCTCGAGCTCCCGGACGAGAGCGCATGATCGACGTCGACGACATCCGCTCTCGCCTCCGGGGACATGCCTTGGTTCGGGGCGTGGAGACCATTCACAATGGTCCAGCTCGAATCGAGACAGCCTTCCTCTACCCAGACGGAGGATCGATCTCTTCCTAATGGAGGAGAACGATCTCTTCCGAGCACTGCGACTCTCGGACCTTGGCCAGACGATGTCCTGGCTCTTCGACGCACAGATCAAGCCGTGGCTCTCCCCCAAGCGAAAGGGCCTCATCGACGACGTTCTTCGTCTCCATGGAGTCGAGCAGGACGGCGGACAGCTCGTGCTGCGACTCCCAGACTTGGAGGGGCTCGTGCCCGCGATCGTCTCCTTGGGCCAGAGTTGTGTGAGGGTCGCAGATCTCGTCTTCACGAAACGCAGCGCCATGGTGGCCGCCTTCACGGAGCAGGTGGAGGAAGTGTTGACCGACGTGGAGATCCCATACGAGCAGAATGCAGAGCTCGAGGGACGCTACGGCAACGTGGTTCGGGTGGACTTCCTCGCGCAGGGCCGCTCCACCAAGTCGGCGATCCTCACCCTTTCCTCGGGCAACCCCTCGGCCGCTCACGTGGCAGCCACCGAGGTCTTTCGGCGCTTCTACGACCTCAAGATTCCCTCGCGCCAAGAGCAGCTCATCACGATCTTCGACGACCGAGCCGACGTCTACCGGGCCGAGGACATCGAGCGCCTCCAGGACGTCTCGCAGCTGGTCCCGTTCTCCGACCGCCAGACCCTGCGCGACCTCGTCGCGGCGTAGGCAGCCGGCTGACTCGACGCAATTGCCGCATCCCCGTGGCCCATCAAGACCTGATGGAAGGCCGGTCCTTGGTCACAGCGACTCGGGCAGCTCGGCCGTAATCCCGGTCGGCTCTCTCACGGCGGCGGCAAAAGTGGCGTACCCTCGATGGGCGCCCTCGCGCCTTCGCTGCCATGGATCCACAGATCAAGTCCCACCTCGCCGCTGGTCGGGAGCTCTACCTGGCCGGAGAGTACGAGCGGGCTCGCCCCCACCTCGAGGCGGTCCGCGACGCCGAACAGGGCTTCGCCGACGTGCACAACATGCTCGGCTTCATCCACTTCGAGCAGGGCCGGCCCGAGCAGGCGCGCGAGGAGCTGGAGCGCGCGCTGGTGATCAACCCCCACTACACCGAGGCGGTGCTCAACCTCGCGGTGGTGTGCAACGAGCTGGGGCTGTACGACGAGGGACGCCGGCTGTACGAGCGCGCGCACCACTCCCGGGGCTCGGGCGGCCTGGACCAGCTCGAGCCGCTGGCCCGCGGCAAGATCGCCAACATGCACGCCGACCTCGGCGATGCCTACCTCTCGCTGGGGCTCGGCGAGCATGCGATCAAGGAATTCCAGAAGGCCCTGCGGGTGTGCCCGACCTTCGTCGACATCCGCACCAAGCTCGCCAATGCGCTGCGCGACGCGGGCCGCACCGAGGAGGCGCTCGACGAGTACCAGGCGATCGTCGATCTCTCGCCGGAGTACCTGCCCGGGCGCACCCACTACGGGATCACGCTGTGGCGAGCGGGGCGGCTGGCGCAGGCCCGCGAGCAGTGGAGCGAGGTGCTGGCGCGCGACCCCGAGAACCGTAGCTGCCAGGTCTACCTGAGCATGACCGCGGACAAGGGCGAGGCCCCGGCCGACGACGGCGACGGCTCGGCCTCCCCGGCCCCGGTGGAGCAGGCGGCGTCGGCCGAGGACGACGCCCCGAGCGAGGATCCGAGCGAGGATCCGTAGGCCCGCAGCCCCGAGCCGCTCGCATGGACGACGCCTGGCGCCAAGCCATCCTGGAGCCGCCGCTCCAGACCCCCGAGCTGCCGGGCACCGGCGGGAGGATCCGCCGACGCGAGGCCGACTTCCGCGTGGAGGAGATCGAGGCCTACCCCACCGACGGCCGCAAGGGGGCCCACCTGTTCGTGCCGCTCACCAAGCGCGGCCTCAGCAGCGAGGAGGCAGTGGGGCTCCTGGCCGAGCGGCTGGGCCTCGATCGACGCGAGCTGGGGATGGCCGGGCGCAAGGATCGGGTGGCCATCACCACCCAGTGGGTGAGCGTGCCGGCGTCGGCCGCCGAGGCGCTGGCTCGCTTCGAGCACCCGTCGATCGAGCTGGGCGAGCCCCGGCCCCACGGGCACAAGCTCCGCACCGGGCACCTGCGGGGCAATCGCTTCACCATCGTGGTGCGCGACCTGGCCGTGACGCCGCAGGAGGCGGTGACGCGGGCCCAGGCCACCCTCGACGTGCTGGCGCGCGACGGCGGCCTGGCCAACCTCTATGGTCCCCAGCGCTTCGGTCGACGCGGCCACCAGCTCGACCGCGGGCTCGAGGCGCTCGGTCGCGGCCGCTCGGGCCGCCGCGGCAACCTGGTGGTGGGCGCGGGGCAGTCGGCGCTCTTCAACCTCTATGCGCTGCTGCGTCGCGAGCGAGGGCACTGGCAGCGGGTGCTCGCGGGCGACCTGCTGCACAAGCGCGAGGGCGGGATGTTCGAGTGCAGCGAGCCCGAGGTGGATCAGGCCCGGCTCGACGCGGGCGAGCTGCGGATCACCGGTCCCGTGTTCGGCTCGCGCATGTGGGCCCCGAGCGAGGGCACGCCCGCCGCCGAGCTCGAGCAGGAGGTGCTGCGGATCGCGGGCATCGAGCCCCGCGCCCTCGCCTCGCTGGGTCGCAAGGCGGCCGGCACCCGTCGCCCGCTCACGGCCGCGATCGAGCCGCTCTCGCTCGAGCCCGCCCCCGCCGTGCCCGACGAGGAGCTCGGCCCCGGGCTGTGCCTGGTGTTCGTGCTGCCGGCGGGCACCTACGCCACGCACCTGTGCCGCGAGATCCAGGGCGACGCCGAGCACCCGCCCGACATCGACCCCGGCTGACGCGGATCCGCTCCGGCTGTGACGCGCCGTTCACCGAGGCGTGGCGGCGTTCGCTCGATCCGCGTTCTGCGCTGCGGCACGCGACGGCGTGAGGCCCTCCGCCGGCCCGCTGCCCCGGGCACCGAGCGGCGGGGCCGAGAACACCGGCTGCCCCACCCTCGCCGGCTCGCACGGCCCGATCGCGCGATGCGGCGGCCTCGCCGAAACCTCGACGAACGGCCATCTCGCCCCCCAACCCTGGCCGCGTTACGCGGTTTCCGCTACCTTTTCGCGCGCTTCGACCGATGAGCCTGACCGACGAATTCCTCAAGTTCTCGCTGCTCGGCGCAGAGTGGGTCCTGTGGCTCCTCGTCGTCCTCAGCGTGCTCAGTGTGTACGTGATGATCGAGCGGGGGCTGTTCTTCCGCGGAGTGGCGGGCGCCGACACGGAGATCCGCCGCAAGCTCATCGATCAGCTCGCCAAGGGAGACCGCGAGGCCGCCGCCACGACGGTGAAGGACGCGGCGGGCCCCGGCGGTCGCATGGTCCGCGAGATGCTCGAGCAGGCCGAGTACGGCGGCGAGGCGATCGACGCCGCGATGAACGCGGTGCGCCCCGAGGAGAAGGTCCGGCTCGAGCGCAACCTCGCCTTCCTGGGCACCCTGGGCGCCAACGCCCCCTTCATCGGGCTGTTCGGCACGGTGCTCGGCATCATCAAGGCCTTCAAGGACCTGGCCGAGTCGGGGCTCAAGCCGGGCGGAGAGACCAGCACCGAGGTGATGTCGGGCATCTCCGAGGCCCTGGTCGCCACTGCGGTGGGGCTGCTCGTGGCGATCCCGGCCGTGGTGGCCTACAACATCTTCCAGCGTCGCGTGAAGCGGACGATGGGCGAGGCCGAGAGCCTGGCCAACACCGCGCGCTCGCTCGTCGTGGGCCGCGCGCTCGATACCGTCGAGAAGGACTGAGCCATGGCGGGGGGAGCCGACTTCGACGACGACGGCGAGATCACCGGGATCAACGTCACCCCGCTGGTGGACGTGACCCTGGTGCTGCTCATCATCTTCATGGTGACCACCTCGATCATCGCCAACCCCGAGGGGCTGCTGGTCGACAAGCCCGAGGCGGCCACCGGTCAGTCCGTCGATCGCGCCAGCGTGCTGATCATCTGTCGCAAGGACGGCACCATCAAGGTCGACGAGAAGACGGTGAAGACCGACGCCGAGATCCTCGACGCCATCACCGACAAGCTGGCGCAGGTCAAGGCGGCGGGAGACCAGGATCTCCAGGGAATCGTTCAATGTGACACCAAGGCCGAGGTCGGCAACATGGTGCACCTCATCGATCTGCTGCGACAGGCGGGCGTGACCAAGTACGCGATCGCCACCGAGCAGCCGCCCAAGGAAGACGGGGGTTGAGTCTCCACCGACAGCCGGAGGACGAGGAGGGGCTCGGACGTTGGCCCCTGTTCCTGTTCATCGCGTCGGTGGGATTCCACATCGCCATCTTCTACACGCTGCACGAGATGAAGGTGCCCGAGCCCGAGCGCAAGCTCGTGCTCTACGAGGTGGCGGTGGAGCCACCCAAGCCTCCGCCGCCCCCCGAGCCGCCCGAGCCCGAGCCCGAGATCGAGGAGGAGCCCGAGATCGAGGAGCCGCCTCCGCCGGAGGAGCCCGAGATCCCGCCGCCCCCGCCACCGCCCAAGAAGCAGCCGCCGCCCAAGAAGCAGCCGCCGCCCAAGCAGCCGCCGCCCTCCGACGACCTGCCGCCGCCGCCCAAGATCCGCCTGCCCGACAGCCAGCTCGTGCCCTCGGGCACCGGCAGCCCGGTGGCCGTCAATGCCGGCGGCACCACCACCTCGCCGGGCCGCGTGCAGGGCTCCGACGAGGGCAAGCCCCAGGGCAAGCCCAAGAGCAGCGGCACGGGCACCGGGGGCACCGGCACCGCCCCCTCGGGTCCGGCGTGGGCGCCCAAGAGCGACGTCTTCATCCGCACCATGCCGGTGCCCAAGAAGCGGCCGCCCAAGGTGCAGTGCCCGGCCAGCCGCGACCAGGGGGTGTTCGGCACGGTGCTGCTCCACGTGGACGTGCGCCGCGACGGCACCGTGCGCCGGGTGAAGGTGATCCGGGGGATCGGCTCGGGCTGCGACGAGATCGCGGCCAAGGCGGTCAAGAAGATGACCCTCAGCCCCGCGGTGGACACCAGCGGCAACGCCTCGGACTACGCCAACCTCGGCTACGAGTACGTGTTCGAGCCGCCGAGCTGAGCGGCTGCACGCCGCGGCTCGGAGCCGAGCCGCCGCCGCGGCCTCGGGCGCCGCGAGCGAGGACGCCGCGCGCCGCGAGGCGTTGCTCCGGGCCGCGACTCGAGCGGCCGTGGTCTACGGGTGCCCGTGCCCATGCCCGACGCTGCGCTGGGCCGCCGCGCGGCCGGCGAGGTAGCCGAACACCACGGCCGGCCCGATCGTCCCGCCGGCGCCGAAGTAGCCCTGCCCGGTGGGCGAGGCGATGCAATTGCCCGCGCCGAAGAGCCCCCCGATCGCGCTGCCGTCGGGCCGCAGCACCTCGCCGCTCGCATTGATCCGCGGTCCGCCGCAGGTGTCGAGCGTGGCCGCCCCCAGCAGCAGCGCGTAGTAGGGCCCGGCGTTGGACAGCGGGGTCATGGTGCGGTTGGGTGAGCCCCGCGAGGGCCCCTGCCACACCGGCTCGAGCGGCGTCTCGCCGCGGTGGAAGTCGAGGTCCACGCCCGTGGTGGCGAAGTCGTTGAAGCGCGCCACGGTGGCCGCGAGGTTGGTGGCGAAGTCGGGCGCGAGCATCTCGCGGGGGCCCACCGCGGCCGCGATGCCCTGCTGCCCGCGCAGCGATTGCAGCCGAGCATCGATGGCGTCGCCGAGCTCGGCGAGGGTGTTGCCCGTGAGCACGAAGGGGCTGGTCTGCCCGGGGAACGGCACGCCACCGCGCCACGGCCAGAAGGTGGGCTCCTGCATGACCGGGTCGTCCCAGATCATGATCTGCACGAGGTTGGGGAATTCGTTGTAGGTGTAGACGAAGTGGCTCTGCGTGCGCTCGTGGTACATCGCCTTCTCGTTGACGATGCGGCGGCCGTGCTTGTCCACGATGATCATGCTGTCGCCGTAGGGCAGGAACACGAACGCGTCGGTGCGGGAGATGGCCCCGCCGTGCTCGAGCGCGGCCTCGAGGGCCACCTGGAAGAAGAAGCCATTGGCGAGGTTGCCGTGGTCGGCCCCGAGGCGGGAGGCGATGTCGATGAAGGCCCCGGTGCCGGTGGGCACTGCCCCGGTGCCGAAGATCGGGCCGCGGGTGAGCGACAGCACCTTGTCGCGATCGTGCGAGAACCCGCCGCTGGCGAACACCACCCCGCGCCGGGCACGGACGAGCACCTCGGCCCCCTCGTGCACGGCCACCACCCCCGTGACCTCGCCCGGCGGCCCGTCGATCACCTCCACCACGCGGTGGCCGAGCAGGATCGGCACGCCCTGGGCCTGCACGTGGGCGATGAGGCCGTCGGCCAGGAACACCCCCGGCCATTCGAACGAGCCCGGCGGTGCCTGGGCGGTGAGCACCCGACCGAGGGGCGCCGCGTTCTCGGGCAGCTCGGCGTGGTAGTCGGGATCGGAGATGGGGCTGGTGCCGAAGCCCAGCGGCGGGAGGATGATGAGATCGATGGCCCCGGCCGCGGTGAGGGCATCGACCACATCGGAGCCATGGTCGTAGAACGCCTCCAGCAGATCGTAGGCCTCCTGCGAGATCCCGAAGCGAGGCGCCTGCGGATCATGCAGCGAGGGGAAGGCCAGGTGGGCCATGAGCGACAGGGCATCGTCGCGGGGGTCGCTCAGCCCGGCCGCGCGCATCAGCGAGTTGTTGGGGATCCACAGCGCCCCGCCGGAGCGTCGCGTGGTGCCGCCGGCCTGCTCCGCCGCCTCGAGCACGATCACGCTCGCCCCCTCGGCCACCGCGGCGCTCGCCGCCGCGAGGCCGGCACCGCCCGATCCGACCACGACCACGTCCGCCTGGTGATGCCATGTACGCGTCATCGATCCGATCGTACTCGAACCCGATCCCGGTGCAGGGACCAAGGAGGGACGCTCTGCGCGGTCGTCCTCCCGATCTCGGAGCCCGTCACCCCTGCGGACGGAGCTGGAAGGTCTCGTAGGGGTCCCCGCCGCGGTAGGCGATGGAGATTCGATCCACCCTGGCCTGGGGAGCCAGCGCCCACCAGGCGTCCACGATTCGCTCGAGCTGGTCGTACATCCCGTGGGCGTGCAGCAGCGAGTACGGGATGATCAGGTCGCGACCTCGGGCCGCGACCGCCAGGCGAACGGACTCGGTCTGGTAGACGAACCGACGCCCCTTCCGCTCGTAGGATGCGATGGCCGGAGGCGGCTCGCCCATTGGTCCAGCGTAGCCGGGATGGCCGGCCCGGGCCATCGGCTCGGGTCCCTCGTGCTCGGGCTCAGGGCGCGCCGAAATTCTGCGTCCAGTAGTGGGTCCAGGTGCTCCCTGGCGCGGCGTAGTAGCCCACGCCAAGCTCCTGGAAGGCCGGGTTCATGATGTTGGCGCAGTGTCCATCGCTGGCGAGCCAGCCGTCGACCACCGCCGTGGGCGAGGAGTAGCCGGCCCCGATGTTCTCGCCCCAGGTCGACCAGGAGTAGCCGGCCAGGGCCAGGCGATCCGAGGGAGTCTCGCCGGTCGGGCTCGTGTGCGCGAAGTAGTCGTTGTCCCCCATGTCCTGGGAGTGGTTGCGGGCGGCACAGGTGAGCGCCCCGTCGTAGGTCAGGGGCCCGGTCGCCCCGAACATGCCCTCGCTACCGCAGTCGGTGGGTGTGCTGCGCGCCTCGTTCACCAGGGCCAGCACCTCCAGCTCCCACGTCGTCCAGGCCGGACCCCAGCCCGCCACTTGATCGCAGTAGGCATTGTTGGGGAAGCCGTCGCTCATCTGGGCGACGCAAGCGTTGGAGCAGACGTCCAGATCGTTGGCGTTGCCGTCGTCGCACTGCTCACCGGGCTGGGTGTAGCCATCGCCACAGGCCGCGCCCTGGCACACGTTGGTGCAGTCGTCGACATTGCTCGCGTTGCCGTCGTCGCACTGCTCGCCGGGCCCCGCGTAGCCGTCACCGCACACGTTGGCGCTGCACTCCGGGGTGCACGACGACCCGGGGCCGTTGCCCGCCCCGAGGTCGCACTCCTCGTGTCCCACCCACTCCAGGCCATCGCCGCACACGGCGTCGTCGCAGCTGGTCGTGCATGCACCGGAGTCCGAGTTGCCCGGGCCGAGGTCGCACTGCTCGTCCGCGCCAGGCTGCGCGATGCCGTCCCCGCAAGCGGGCAGCAGGCACGCGTCGGTGCAGCCGTCGTCGTCGTCCCCGTTCTGCCCGTCGTCGCACTGCTCGCCCCCGTCGACCACCCCGTCGCCACAGCTCTCCAGCGTGCACTGGGGACTGCAGCCGTCGTCGGCCGCCAGGTTGCCGTCGTCGCAGCCCTCCGCCGGACCGACGAAGCCGTCGCCACACACGTTGGTGGAGCAGTCGGGCTTGCACGCGCCGCTCTCGGAGTTGGCGGGGCCCTGGTCACACTCCTCGCCGGCGTCGAGCACCCCGTCGCCGCACGGCCCATCGCCCCCCGGCACGGCGTCGGTGTCCAGGGGATCGGAGCCTGCCGACGAGCCTCCTTCATCCGTGCCGTCGTCGGGCCCCAGCGCGCCGCTACCGTCGCCGGGCCCCGAGCCCGAGGCGTCGCCGTCCTGTCCGGGTAGCAGGCCCGTGTAGCAGCCCATCACCAGCTCGGCCATGCCGACCGCGAGCCATCGCACGGCCTTCGATCCCAACGCCCTCACCGCGATCCAATGGTCCCGAGAAGTGGTGCGAGCATGCAAGTGTCCGTTGTGTGCCGGGGATGACGGGCTCGGCATGGGGCGACGCAATCAGGGCGTTGGTCGATCTGCGTCGCGCCGTGGACCTCGTGGGTCCACGGTCCACGCAACAGCCACCGAGGCTCGCCGTCGCGACCACTCCTACGAGGAGAGGCCTCAGCCGATCGCCTGCACCACCGACTCCCCCGCCTCCGCATCCACGCTCGCCGGATCGAAGCCCTCGAGCTCGGCCGCGGTGGTCTCGAGGAAGCGGCGCTTCTCGTGGAAGGGCATGAACGCGCTCTTGAAGCCATTCATGATCACCTGCTTGACGTCCTCGAAGGTGAAGCCCATCTCGGTGTGCATCAGGTACATCTCCTTCGAGACGGTGGTGTCGGTGACGAGGCGGTTGTCGGTGTTGACGGTCACCCGCGCGCCGAGGTTGAAGTACAGGCGCATCGGGTGGGTGGCCAGGCTCCGCACCGCGCCGGTCTGCACGTTGGACGAGGGGCAGCACTCGAGCGGGATCCGATGGTCCACCACGTAGTGGAGGAGATCTCCGTCCTCGCGCAGCCGACAGCCGTGCCCGATGCGATGGGCCCCGCAGATGTGCAGCGCCTGCGCGATCGACGGAGGGCCGTAGGCCTCGCCAGCGTGGATCGTCACGTTGATGTTGTTCTGGCGCACGAGCTGGAACGCCTCTTGGTGCTCCTTGGCCGGGTGATCGTCCTCGGCCCCCGCGAGATCGAAGCCCACCACGCCGCGGTTCTTGTAGGCGACCACCAGCTCGGCCATCTGCAGCGAGGACGCGGGCGAGATGTTGCGGATCCCGCACACGATCACCCGCGAGACGATGCCGTGACGCAGCTCGGCGTCGTGCAGGCCCTTGAGCACGGTCTCCACCACCGTGGTCAGGCGAAGGCCCTGGCGCGTGTGCAGCATGGGGGAGTAGCGCACCTCCATGTAGCGCACGTTCTCGCGGGCCGCGTCCTCGGCCAGCTCGAAGGCCGCGCGGTACAGGGCGTCCCGGGTCTGCAGCACCTTGAGCGTGACGTCGAAGGCCTCGAGGTACTTGACCAGGCTCCCCGTGATCTCCCCGATGTGCATCGCGGCGCGCAGGCCGGGCACGTCGATGGCAGGCAGCTCGATCCCCTGCTCCTCGGCCAGCTCCAGGACCGTCTCCAGACGCATCGACCCGTCGAGGTGGACGTGGAGATCCGTCTTGGGAAGGCGCTCGAAGACCGCGAGGGACAGTGGCTCCATGCCGACTTCTAGCCTCCCCGGCATCGGCGCGCCAGGGCGATCCCCGCGATCGCCACCAGATCGTCACTTGACGGGGAAATCCCACCCGCCGGAGCACACGCGGGCTGGCCAGTGGGCCGCCGAAGGCGCGACCTCCGACTCTCGATCTCGGTGGAAGCAGCCCCGCCCGATGCCCTAGACTGGCGACCCGCTCGAGGTTCATCCCCTTGGTCGAGCCGGTCTTCGACGGTCGCTTCTCTGGCCGCGCGAGCCTCCCGCTGCGCGCGTGGGGATCGATCGCGCTGCTCGGCTGCGCGCTGCTCGGCTGCGCACGCGAGCCGCTGCCGTGCTTGCTCGAGCTCGAGGAGGGAGACCTGGTGATCACCGAGATCCGCGGGCCCCAAGAGGGCGTGGACACCCGCGGCGAGTGGTTCGAGGTGCTCAACGCCAGCGATCGCATGCTCGACCTCGAGGGGCTGCGCGGCGAGCTGGTCAACCTCAAGGGATCGCTCGAGCTCGGCTTCCTCGTGCGGGAGTCGCTGCCGGTGGCACCCGGCGGCTACGTGGTGCTCGGCAGCCTCGCCGACCCGCCGCCCGAGGTGGACTACAGCTTCAACGCCGACTTCACCGTCGACGAGCGCGTGGAGGACTCGGACGGCACGCTGCTCATCCCCGTGACCCTCGACAGCGATCCCAAGGAGCTGTTCGCCAACGCGAGGGTGGAGCTGTGGGCCTGCGACCAGCTCGTGGACTCGGTGGTCTACGCCGAGCTGCCCTCGATGGGCACCTACGCCTACGACGGCGCGCTGCCCCCCGACGCGGAGGGCAACGACGATCCGACGCGCTGGTGCACCGACGCAACCCCGGCCCCCGAGGGCGGGCCCCAGACCGAGCTCGGTCTGCCCGGCTCGCCCGGAGAGGTCAACCCCCCATGCGGATGAGCCCGCTGAGGATCGCATCGCTGGCGATGGCCCTCGCGGGGCCGATCGCCTGTGCCCAGCCCGCTCCCGCCCGCTACGACCGCGACCTGCTCGCGGCTCGGCTCGCGTCGGCCGAGATCCCCCCCGGCCTGGTGATCGGCGAGTTCCGCCTCGCCAGCCCGGCCGTGGTCGACGGCGACACGATCAAGGTGGTGGGGATCGAGGGCACGCTGCGCCTGCTGGGCATCGACACCGAGGAGACCTTCAAGAGCGACAAGGACCGCCGCGCCTACGACGAGGGCTTCGAGATCTACCTGGCCAAGAAGCAGGAGGGACACGACCGCCCGATCAAGGCCGCGACCCCCATGGGCATGGAGGCCAAGCACTGGGCCGAGGACTTCTTCGAAGGAGTGACCACGGTCCGGCTCGAGCGCGACCACCCCAAGGAGCTGCGCGGCCGCTACGGCCGGCTGCTGGCCTACGTGATGGTGGAGAAGGACGGGCGCTGGCTCAACTACAACGTGGAGGCCGTGCGCGCGGGGATGAGCCCCTACTTCTCCAAGTACGGCTACTCGCGGCGCTTCCACGACGAGTTCGTGCAGGCCCAGGCCGAGGCCCAGGCCAACCGCCGCGGCATCTGGGATCCCAAGACCGAGCACTACCCCGACTACGATCTGCGGCTGCGCTGGTGGGACTCCCGCGCCGAGGTCATCGCCCGCTTCGAGGAGCAGGCGCGCGGGCGCGAGGACTGGCTGGTGCTCACCAACTGGGATTCCATGGACCGCCTGGCGGAGCACGAGGGCGACGAGGTCGTGGTGCTCGCCACCGTGGGCGACATCCGCCCGCGCGAGGGCAAGCGCCCGGCCCGGGTGATGCTCTCCCGCCGCATGTTCAGCGACCTGCCGCTCATCTTCTTCGACGACGAGGTGCTCGATGCCTGCCGCATCGAGGAGGCGCGCGGCGAGTTCGTGCAGGTGCGCGGCACGGTGAGCCGCTACGTGTTCCGCTCCCGCAAGAAGCGGCGCAACGCGGAGGGCGACGAAGCGCCCTCGCAGCTCCAGATCCAGATCAAGCGGCCCGAGCAGGTGACCTTCGTCGACACCCGCCCCGTGCTGATCGCGGCCGGGCACGAGCCCGAGATCCCCGAGCCGCAGCCGCAGCCCATCGATCCCGACGCACCGCCGCCGGCCCCCGAGCCCCCCGACGCCTCCACCGAGGACGAGCTCGAGCCGGGATTCGACGGCACGAGCGAGGACCGAGACGACGTCCGGCACCAAGAGTCCCCCATCCCGTAGCCCACCCTTGCGCCCGAGGACCCCATGTCGAGCACGATCCCCCCAAGAGCCCTGCCCCTTGTGCTGGTGGCCAGCGCCCTGCTGCCCGCCTGCGGCAACAACGGAGGTCGGGACACCCCCGGCGCCTGCGAGACCGGGCTGCTGCTCCCCGGCGACCTCGTGATCACCGAGATCATGGCCGATCCCCCGGGCGCCGACTCGGGCCGCGAGTGGTTCGAGATCTTCAACGCCAGCTCGGAGGAGCTCGACCTGCGCGGGGCCGTGCTGCTGCACAGCCGCGAGGACGGCACCGATTCCAAGCCGCACCGCATCGCGCGGAGCTGGGTGATCGGCCCCGGCGAGTACGGGGTGGCGGGCGGCTTGCTCGACGAGGAGGACGTGCTCGCGGTCGTCCCCTACATCGACTACGGCTACGAGAGCGACCTGGGCGACTTCCGCAACGCGGCGGGGCGGCTCGCGATCGGCTGCCAGGACGACACGCTCATCGACGAGACGGTCTATGTGGAGCCCACCCAGGGCGCCTCGCGGAGCCTCACCGGCGATCGTACGCCCGACGCGGGAGCCAACGACGACCTCAACCTGTGGTGCGACGCCACCAGCGAGCTCGACGCAGAGGCGCTGGGCACCCCCGGCGAGCCCAACGACATCTGCTTCGGCACCGGCGGCCCCGTGTCCTGCCTGGACAGTAGCGGCATCGTCCGCGAGGCCACCGCGCCCTCGCCGGGCGACGTGGTGATCACCGAGGTGATGTCGGATCCCTCGATGGTCGACGACGACGACGGCGAGTGGGTCGAGGTGCTGGTGAAGGCCGACATCGACCTCAACGGCCTGGCCCTGGGCGAGGAGAGCGACCTCAGCGACGCCACCCCGCTGGCGGGCAACGACTGCGTGCCGGTGCTCGCGGGCACGCGCCTGGTGCTCGCCCGCAACGACGACCCCTCCCTCAACGGCGGCCTGCCCCGGGTCGACGGGCTGTTCGACTTCGCGCTCAACCAGAGCGACAACGACGTGGTCCTCAGCTACGGGGGCGAGATCTTCGACGTGCTCCCCTACGGCAGCACCACGGCCGGGGTGGCCCACAACGTGGACCCCGACTTCGAGAACCCCGACGACAACGACGACCCGCGGGTGCACTGCCGCGCCACCGAGCCCTACGGTGACGGCGATCTGGGCACCCCCGGCGCGCCCAACGTGGAGTGCGACATCCCGCCGCCCGACGGCCAGTGCCTCGACGGCGACGGCTTCCGCGACATCGTGCCTGCGATGCCCGGCGACCTGGTGATCACCGAGATCATGGCCAACCCCGAGGCCGCGGCCGAGGAGGGGCAGAGCGAGTGGTTCGAGATCCGCGCCCTGGTCGACGTGGACCTCAACGGCCTGGAGCTGGGCACGGTGGAGGGCGACGTCCGCGACACCATCGAGGCCTCGAGCTGCGTGCGCCTGGCGGCCGGGGAGTTCGCGGTGATCGCCCGCGAGGCGGACCCGCTGCTCAACGGCGGCCTGCCCCAGGTGGACGCCACCTTCGGCTTCTCGCTGGTCAACTCCGACGGCGCCCTGTGGGTGGGCACGGCAGGGGCCACCCTCGATCTGGTGACCTGGCCCTCGGTCCCGGCCGGGGCGGCCCGCAGCCTCGATCCCGCCGCGGCCGATCCCGCGGCCAACGACGTGGACGAGGTGTGGTGCCCCGCGACCGAGCCCTACGGCGACGGCGACCTGGGCACCCCGGGCTCCGCCAACGGCAGCTGCGGGGGGATCCCCACCGGCACCTGCAACGACGGGGGCGTGGACCGTGACCTCGTGCCGCCCCAGCTCGGCGACCTGGTGATCACCGAGCTGATGCCCGACCCCGCCGCCGTGAGCGACAACAACGGCGAGTGGTTCGAGGTGCTGGCGACCGCCGACGTGGACCTCAACGGCCTGCAATTCGGCGACGACCCGGTGACGCCCGACGTCACCCTGCCCCTGTCGGGCGACTGCATCGCGGTGGCCGGCGGGCAGCGGGTGGTCTTCGCCCGCAGCGACGACCCCCTGGTCAACGGCGGCCTGCCGCCGGTGACCGCCACCTTCGGCTTCGGCCTCACCAACGGCGGCGACCTGCTGTTCGTGGGCATCGCCGACCAGGTGCTCGACCAGGTCACCTTCTCGGGCAGCACGCCGGGCACGGCCCTCACCCTCGACCCGGCCGCCGAGGACCCCGTGTCCAACGACGACGAGGGCAACTTCTGCAACGCCAGCGCGCCCTACGGCGACGGCGACCTGGGCACCCCCGGCACCCAGGGCCCCGCCTGCGGGGGCTCCGGCTCCGGCATGTGCAACGACGGCGGCGTGCCGCGGGCGGTGGTCTCGCCCGTGCTCGGCGACCTGATCATCACCGAGGTGATGCCCAACCCCAACGCGGTGACCGACGCCAACGGCGAGTGGTTCGAGGTGCTGGTCACCGCCGACGTGGACCTCAACGGTCTACAGCTCGGCGACGACCCCCTGGCCCCCAGCGTGACCCTGCCCGGCGGGGGGGACTGCATGGCCGTGAGCGCGGGGCAGCGGGTGATCTTCGCCCGCCAGGCCAACCCGATGGTCAACGGCGGCCTGCCCGAGGTGACCGCCACCTTCGGCTTCGACCTGGTCAACGGCGCGGCGACGCTGTTCGTGGGCATCGACGACGCGGTGCTCGACCAGGTCACCTGGTCGAGCAGCAGCGCGGGCGCCAGCCTCTCGCTCGACCCGGCCGCCACCAGCACCGTGGCCAACGACGTCGAGGCCAACTTCTGCGCCGGGAGCACCCCCTACGGGGCCGGTGACCTCGGCTCTCCCGGATCGGCCAACCCCGCGTGCTGAGGACCCCCATGTCGAGGCGACGACGGGCACTGGTGCCGCTGGTGGGCCTGGCGATGGGGCTGGGCCTGGGCCTGGCCTGCGGCGACGGCTACGAGTGCGGCCCCTCCGATGCGGTGGTGGAGCGGGTCATCGACGGTGACACCGTGCTGCTCGATACCGGCGACCGGGTGCGCTACCTGCTGGTCGACACCCCCGAGGTCACCGGAGATCCCGAGTGCTTCGGGCCGGAGGCCAGCGACTTCAACCGCAGCATCGTGGAGGGCCAGAAGGTCCACCTCAGCTACGACACCGAGTGCACCGACGCCTACGACCGGCTGCTGGCCTACGTGACCCTGCCCAACGGGCGCGTGATCAACGAGCTGCTGCTCGAGCGCGGCTTCGCCTGCGTGCTCCACATCCCGCCCAACGGCGACGATCGGGCCGACGAGTACGAGCGGATCGAGGAGGAGGCCCAGGCGGGCCTGGTGGGTATGTGGGGCCAGTGCGTGGAGGCTTCGTGCTGAAGGGCTCCGGCGCCGGTCGCCGGCTGCGGGGCGCATGGAGCCGGACCCTGCGGGGTGCTGCCCTGGCCGGGGCGCTGGTTGCCTCGGCCTGGCCCCGGCCCGCCGCGGCCGTCGAGTACGAGGTGTTCATCGACGTCGACGACGAGGAGGAGCTCAACGAGCTGCTGCTCACCGATCAGATCAGCGACACCACCTACGAGACCCTGGTGGAGCTGATGCGCCGGGGCACCGATCTCGACCGGGCCTCGCGCGAGGACCTCTACGCCCTGCCCAACCTCACCTACGAGGACGTGGACCGGATCCTCGCCTACCGGCAGGAGGCCGGGCGCATCGCCGATCCGGCCGACCTGGTGATCGCGGGGGTGCTCACCCAGCGCACCCTGGCCTCGCTCGCCGCCTTCCTGGTGGTCCCCGACCTCGAGGCGCAGCGCGGAGCAGTGCACGGGCAGCTCCGCTACCGCATGACCTACGTGCCCACCGATCCGCGGGTGCCCCCCATGGCCCTGCAGGCGCGGATCAAGGCGCTGGGCAACCTCACCGTGGGCGGGGCGGCGCTGCTCGACCCGCAGATGCTCGGCCCCGTGCGCTGGGATCCCAACCGCGGGGCCCTGGTGGCGGCCGGCGACGGCCCGCGCCCGCGGGTGCCCAAGCTCTACGCCCAGTGGGACACCGCCCGCTGGGGGGTGATCGCCGGCAGCTATCGCATCGGCTTCGGCCAGCGGCTCACCTTCGACGACACCCGCCGCTACACCCCCAACGGCTACGTCCTCGACGACGCCGTCGTCACCCGCTACGACCTGACCCGCCTGTGCCGGGAGTCGGCGGGCGAGCTGCGGGAGTCGCCCTGCGACGAGGAGGACCAGCGCGGGGCCCCGTCGTTCCGCTGGAGCCCCGGGCTGCGGGGCGTGGCCGCCGGGGCCAAGGTGCTCCCGCTGCCGGTGGGGTGGCTGCAGGCCTATGGGTTCTGGTCGATGCAGAACCACGATCTCTACCAGTACCGGGTCTACGATCCCGATCGCTGCGCCGACCCGCGGTCGGACGACGTGGAGTGCTCCGCTCCCGACGTCTACAACGTGAACCCCGACGATCCCCTGGCCCCGGCCAGCCGCCACGTGTACCGCACGCTGCCCAACGTGGTCGACGTGTTCACCCAGGGCGCCAACCTCAGCTGGTTCCACGACGACCGGGTCCACGTGGGGATGACGGGCTACGGCAGCATCCCGCGCTGGCGCGTGGAGGGGGCCGACCTCGACTTCCAGCCGGCCGAGCGCTTCCCCCGGGGGGGCTCGTTCGGGGCGGTGGGCGCCGACTTCAGCTGGGGCCACCGCTGGGCCGATCTGTTCGGTGAGGTCTCGCGCAGCTTCGACTCGGTCCCGCAGGAGCAGGACGGCGGGGGCGGCTTCGCGGGGATCGTGCGGCACACTGCCTCGTGGAACGACCACGAGCTCGAGCTGAGCGCCCGCTACTACGATCCGCGCTACGCCAACCCCTACTCGCGGCCGATCTCGGCGCGCGACCGCCACGAGGGCAACCAGGCCCGTGACGAGGCCGGCGGCCGCATCCGTCACACCGCCCGCCTGGCCGATCGCGCCAACCTGCGGACCTTCGCCGACTTCTGGGTGCGCCCCTCCAGCCTGCAGCCCCGCACCCGCATCTACACCCGCGCCGACGTGGACGTCACCCCGTGGTGGCGACCCGGCCTGTGGCTCGAGTACCAGAACAACGACCTGGGCAAGCCCCGCTTCTCGGGCTGCATCGACCAGACCGCCACGCCCGGCCCGATCACCGGCTTCCCCGGCGACGCGATCCTGTGCGGCGGCCAGCGGGTGCAGATGACCGCCCGCTCGCGCTTCCAGCCGATCAAGAAGCTCTACTTCACGCTGCAGTACCGCCACGAGTGGCAGAACTCGCTGTTCGTCGACACCACCTTCTCGCGAGCCAACGACTTCGACGACGACATCGACTTCGCCACCTTCGACCCCCTCGACGAGGGCGACCTGGCGCGGATCGAGGCCAACAACCGCCTGCGCCAGGACATCAACGCGTTCTTGTCGATCGTGGCCAAGCCCGTCGACCCCCTGCGCCTGCGCGCCCGCGTGCGCTGGTACTGGGAGGACATCGCCGACAACAGCCGGCTCGAGAATTCGGTGTGGACCTACCTCGAGGTCCAGTACAAGGTGCGCCCCTGGTTCGTGCCCATGCTGCGCTACGACGTCTACGCCTACGTGGACACCCGCGACAGCACCGCGACCCGTCGTCCCAACCCCGAGCACTGGATCCGCCTGCAGCTCCAGTCCCGCTTCTAGCGGGCTCAGCGTCGCCACCGCCCGGCCGAGACGGCCGCGGCTGCTGCTACGCTTGGCGACGGCCCCTCCATGCGAGCCCTCCGTCCCACGACCCTGCTCGCCCTGCTGCTCGGCCTCGCCCCGGGCTGCGTCGACCGGGTGATCCACGACGGCTCCTGCGGCGACGGCCGCCTCGGCCGCGGCGAGCTGTGCCTGGGCCTGGGCCCGCGCAGCGAGCTGGAGGTCGACACCATCGCCCCGCTGGCCCTGCGCACGGGCGACTTCGACGGCGACGGCCATGCCGATCTGATGGTGCTGGGCACCGATCCCGCGGGCACCGTCGACGCCCGCCTGTGGCGTGGCGACGGCACCGGAGCATTCGCCGATCCGATCGACCCGAGCGTGTTCGGCTGCAGCGCGCACCCGGTCCCGGGGGCGCTCGACGACGACGCGATCACCGATCTGCTGGTGGACGAGTGCGGGCCCTCGGTGTCGCTGTTCCGCGGCACGAGCACCGGCGTGTTCGAGCCGCCCATCTCCGTGCCCACCGGCGTGGCCACCTTCGGCTCCGGCCTGTTCGACATCGACGAGGACGGCCTGACCGAGGTGGTGGTGCTCGGCCGGCTCGAGGCCGGCGGCATGGCGCTGTCGATCGCCGAGCAGGACGAGTCGGGGATCTTCGCCGCGCCCGTGCTCAACCCCATCGAGGGCCTCGGGTTCCCGTTCGAGCCCAATGGCTTCGGCCTGCTCGACTTCGACGGCGATCCCCTCCCCGACCTGCTCTACGTGCAGGGCGGCGCGAGCGAGGCCCTGGCGGTGGCCCCGGGGCAGACGGGCCTGCGCTTCGGCTCGCTGCTCCCGGTGACCCCGCCGGGGCTGCGGGTGAGCTGGGCCACCGCCCGCGATCTCGACGGCGACGGCGGGGTGGAGGTGCTGGTGGGCAGCTTCGACGACGAGGCCCTGATCGTGCTCGACCCGAGCGATGGCGCCCTGCACGAGCGCACGCGCACGCGCGCCCCCGGGCTCGAGGCCAGCCCGCTGGCGCTGGGCGACCTCGACGACGACGGCACCCTCGACCTGCTGCGGGCCCGCTCGGGCTCGGCCGAGCTCGAGGCCTACCTGGGCAGCCGCCGCGGGGACTTCAGCGGCCCGAGCGAGCTCGGGCTCGATGCTCCGGTCGATCAGATCGCGCTGGTCGATCTCGACGACGACGGCGCCCTCGACATCGTGGCCGGCAGCTTCCTCGAGGCCCGCGTGCGGGTGCTGCTCAGCGATCCCTGAGCGCCGGGCCCTCGGCGGAGCTCACTGCGTCTCGACGCCCACCGTGCGGCCCGCCAGCGCGGCGCCCTCGTCGAGCACCATCATCCGCACCCGCCCCGTGGCCACCCGCTCGCCGGCGTCGTCGAGGATCTCCACCTCCCACACCTGCGTGCGGCGGCCCCGGTGCACCGCCCGGGCGATCCCCCGCAGCGTGCCGCTCCGGGTGGCCCGCAGGAACGAGGTGCTGTTCTCCAGCCCCACCGTGGTCTGGCCCCGCGGCATCGCGTCGATCGCCGCCCCCACCGAGCACAGCGTCTCCACCATCGACGCGAGCACGCCTCCGTGCACCAGGCCGTAGGGCTGCAGCAGGTGCGGCCCCACGGGCACCTCGGCCACGACCTCCTCGGTGGTGACCCGCACGAAGCGCAGGCCCAGGGTCTCGTTGAAGCCGCCGCGGGATCGGTTGGCCATCGCGGTGAGATCGGAAGCATCGCTCATCGAGCCCGGACTATAGCGCCGGCGCGGGGGCGCGGCCGCCGACCCCACGACTCAGCGAACCACCAGGTGCCTCCGCCCGGTGACCATGCGCGGCCGCCCCATGTGGGCCTGCTCGATCGCATCGCAGAGCTCGCCGGGATCGGGAGGCTTGACGAGGTGGAGGTCGAAGCCGGCCGCGTGGGCGCGCCGCACGTCCTGCTCCTGGCCGTAGCCGCTCATCGCCACGAGGCCGGGCCGGAACAACCCCAGCTCGTGGCACACCCGCCGCGCCACCTCGTAGCCGTCGATGTCGGGCAGGCCGATGTCCACCACCGCCACGTCGGGTCGCTCCCTGAGCATGCACTCGATCGCCTCGGCCCCGGTGCCCGCCACCCCGACCACCGAGTGGCCCCACGACTCCACCAGCCGGGCCACCAGGTCGCGGATGTCGGCGTGATCCTCCACCAGCACCACCCGCAGCGGCACCCGAATGGGCGTCGGCGAGCGCGGGCGCGGAGGCGAGGCGCTCGAGCGCCGCGCGTCGAGGGTGGGCAGGCGGACCACGAACTCGCTGCCGTGCCCCGGCCCGTCGCTCGCGGCCTCCACGGTGCCGCCGTGCTCGTCGACCAGCTCGCGCACCAGGGCCAGGCCCAGGCCCAGGCCGCCGCCTTCCCGGCGCTCGCGGGCGAAGGTGTCGAACACGTGGTCGATGAACTCCGGTGCGATCCCCCGTCCCTCGTCGGTCACCCGCAGGAACGCCTCGCCGTCCTCGGCCCCCCAGCGCATCCAGATCCGATCGCCGCCCTCGGAGTAGCGCGAGGCGTTGTTGAGCAGGTTGGAGACCACCTGGGTCATCCGCACGAGATCAGCGCGCACCTCCACGGGCTCCGGCGGTCCCTCGACCACCAGCACCTGACCGCGTCGCGCGATCTCGTCGCGGCACATCTCGCAGGCACGCTCCACCACCGCGCGCAGATCGATGCGATCGAGGTCGAGCTCGAGCCGCCCCGCCCCGATCCGGGCGAAGTCCAGCAGGTCGCCCACCAGGCGCTCGAGGTGCGCGACCTGCCGGGCCATGCGCTCTCTGACCTCCACGATCACCGGGTCCTCGGGCTCGCGCGACTCGATGAGGTGCAGCCCCGTCACCAGCGGCACCAGCGGGTTGCGCAGCTCGTGGGCCAGCAGCGCGATGAACTCGTCCTTGCGGCGGTCGAGCTTGGACAGCTCGTCGTTGATCAGCCGCTGCTGCTCCACCTGACGCCGCAGCTCGTCGGCCTCCCAGCGCCGCCGCTCGATCTGCAGGCGCCGGATCGCCTCGGTACGCTCGGCCTCCCGCAGGCGCTCGGCCTGGCGCGCGGCCTCTTCGGTGCGGTTGCGCAGCTCCACGAACACCTTGACCTTGGCCCGCAGCACCTCGGGGACCACCGGCTTGAACAGGTAGTCGACCGCACCGAGCTCGTAGCCGCGGCGGATCTGCTGCTCCTCCTGGCTCTGCGCGGTGATGAAGATGATCGGCACGTGCCGGCTGTGCTCGCGCGAGCGGATGAGGCGGGCCGTCTCGAAGCCGCTGAGCCCGGGCAGGTTGATGTCGAGCAGGACCACGGCGAAGCGGTGGTGGACGAGGTGCCGCAGGCACTCCTCCCCCGACCGGCTGGCCGTCACCCGCACCCCCAGCTCCCGGAGCATCTCCTCGATCGCCGCGAGGTTGCTCGGATCGTCGTCGACGACCAGGACATCCGACGGGAGCTCGGCCCCCGCCTCATCGCTCGCCTTGCTGGTGCTCACCATGAGACATCCCTCTCCTTCGCTTCGTTGCCAGATGCGGGCCAACCGGGACGACGGCGCCCCGGCTCGGGCGCCTCGCCCCCTGGCGGGGCCGGCGAGCGTACGCCCGGCCTCGCGCTCACTTGCCCACCACCTCGTGCAGGACTCGCAGCAGCGCATCCGTGTCGATGGGCTTGTCGAGGAAGGCCACCGCCCCCAGCTCGGTGGCCCGCCGTCGCAGCTCCCGGTCGCCGAAGGCGCTGATCATCACCACCGGCGTCGACCACTCGCGCTCCCGTACCTTCTGCAAGATCTGCAGACCGGTCATGAACGGCATGCGCATGTCGGTGATGATGGCGTCGGGGGGCGAGTCCCGCTGCTCGAGGAACACCGCGGCCCCGAGGTGCTCGAGCAGCGCGTGCCCGTCTCGCACCGCGACCACCTGGTAGCCCGAGCACCGCAGGAAGTCGTGCAGGCTCCAGCGCAGCTCGTCGTCGTCCTCCGCGAGCAGGATCCGCGGCGGCGAGTCGAGCTCGGGCTCGGGCCCGTCCCCCGCGGGCTCTCGGTGCTCCGGACCGCGCAGCCGTGCCTCGGGGACCCCGTCCTCGCGGTACTCCTTGAGGCGATAGTGGATCTTCCGCGGCGAGACCCCCAGGGCGTCGGCCGCCGCCTTCACCGTGCCCAACGCCGCGTAGGTCTCGAGGATCGCCGCCCGCTCGATGTCCTTGAGGGTCATCCCCACCAGCGAGGCCCCCGAGTCGCCCGCGTGGTGCTCGAGCAGGGTCTCGGGCAGATCGGCGGGCTGGATCGTCCGCGAGCCGGCCAGCATCAGCGCGTGCGCCGACGCGTTGTGCAGCTCGCGGACGTTGCCCGGCCAGCGATGACGCAGCAGCCGACGTCGCGCGGCCATGCTGGTCTCGGGGGGAGGCCGGCCCTCCCGCTCCGCCCCCTCGCTCAGGAAGTGATCCCACAGCGGCAGGATGTCTTCCTTGCGCAGGTGCAGCGGGGCCACCCGGATGAGCAGCACCCGGATCCGATAGTAGAGATCGGCCCGGAACCTCCCGCGGCGCACCTCCTCCTCGAGGTCGCGGTGGGTGGCCGAGACGATGCGGACGTCCACCGAGATCGTCTTGGATCCGCCGAGCCGCTCGAAGCGTTGCTCCTGCAGGATCCGCAGCAGCTTCACCTGCAGCGACAGCGGCAGGTCGCCGATCTCGTCGAGGAACAGGGTGCCCCCGTCGGCGAGCTCGAAGCGGCCCTTGTGCTGCCCCGCAGCCCCGGTGAAGGCGCCCTTCTCGTGCCCGAACAGCTCCGACTCGAGCAGCGTCTCGGGCAGGGCCGCGCAGTTGATCGCCACGAAGGGCCCGTGGCGACGCGGCGAGAAGCGATGCAAGGCCCTCGCCACCGCCTCCTTGCCGGCCCCGGTCTCCCCGCTCACCAGCACCGAGGCATCGCCCCTCGACGCGAGCGCGACCAAGCGCCACACGTCCCGCATGCGATCGCTGCGATCGACCAGCTCGGGCAGCTCCACCCACTCGCTCGAGGTCTCGGCGCGGCGCTCGCCGAGATCGACGAGCAGCTTGCCCACCGACGCCCGCTGCAGGGGCAGCGGCAGGATCGCATCCGCCCCGCTGCGATGCGCGGTGCTCACCCAGGCCCCCGTGGTCGCGGGCAGCAGCACCACCCGCAGCGCCCCGGGGGCCGCCGCGAAGATCTGCTGGAGCGACTCGGACCCGCCGCGGGTCAGCGATCCATCCACCAGCACCAGCTCGGGCGACGAGGCACGGGCGACCATCACCGCCTCCTCCTCGTCGTGCACGAAGTGCGGACGCAGCCCCGCGTCCTCGAGCTCTTCCTGCAAGGTCGAGCTCGTCGCCTCTCGGTCCAGGACGATCAGCGCCGAGATGCGTCCGGCCCGCAGCGACGCGTGGCTACGGCATTCCGACGGCGGCTCGTGTCCGGCGCAGTCCTGCACGCCTCCAGTCTGTGCCACGCGCCACGATAGTCGACGCGTGGTGCGGCGAACGGACGCGATCTTGTGGTGAGCCAGTCGAGGCCGATTTCAGCTCGGCGCGGCTCGAGCGATCTGCAAGCCCTGCAGCCCCTCCCCCCGCGGGTCCACGACGGGTCTGCGGATCTCGTGGTGCGAATCATGCATGGAGCCCGACCATGGTCGACAACCATGACCTCGAACGACTGTGCGCCGCGCTCGACAGCGGCCCGACCGACCTGCGGGCCACGGAGCCCCTGCTGGCCCTGCGGCGGCTCCTGCTCCAGCTCGAGCGGCTCGACGAGCCGGCCCGTGCCGCGCTCGATCGGGCGACCCACGACCTCCACCCCGTGATCCAGACCCTCGAGGAAGCCGCCAAGAGCGGGAGCCTGGCCCCCGATGCCCTCCGCGACCTGAGCACTCTGCGGCGCCGGCTCGAGGTGAGCTGCGAGCTGCTGCGCGGGCGAGCCTCGGCCGATCCCTCGCGGGGCGAGGCCCTGCGGGTGAGCTACGCCCCCCTCGATCTGGCGGCCCTGCTCGAGCAGGCACGGGAGGCCCTGCGCGAGCTCGCGGCCGACCGGGGTCTCGCCTTCGAGGTCTCGGTGTCGAGCGAGCTGCCGAGCAAGCTCGTGATCGAGGCCGATCGCGAGAAGCTCGAGCTGGTGCTCGCCGCCCTCCTGCACGGGGCGTTCAAGCACACCCCCGTCGGCGGACGGATCCGCCTCGCCGCGTCGCTGGACTCCTCCCTGGAGGCGATCGTGATCGCAACGGAAGACGACGGGCCACCCCCCGCCTGCCTCCCCGAGGAGCTGTTCGATCGCAGCCGGGAGACCGAGCGCAGCGTGGCCCTCCACCTCCCCGAGCGCAGGGTGTCGCTGGGCCTGGCCCGGGACCTCGTCGCGCTCCACGGGGGCACCCTCGACCTGGTCCCCGCCCCCCGCGGCGGGCTGCGCCTCGAGCTGCGGCTGCCCCGTCGCGCCCCGCGGGGGATCGCCCTGCACCGCGCCCCTGCGCCCTCGAGGGTGATCGAGCAGGTGGCCGCCATCACCACCGAGGAGCTGCGCAAGGAGCAGGAGCTCGGCGAGCGCCCCCTGAGCCCCCACGGGCGCCCGATGGTGCTCGTGGTCGCCAGCTCCCGTCCCCTCAACCGCGCGATCGTGGAGGCCCTCGAGCCCGAGCTGGCCACCGCCTCCGTGTTCGACGAGCGCGGCGGGGTGGAGCACGCCCGCATGCTCCACCCCGATCTGGTGGTCGTGGACGTGGCCACCCCGGAGGTGGACGGCGAGGCCTTCGTCCGCACCCTCCGTAGCGACGAGGAGCTCGACGCCGCGGTCCTCGTGATCACCGGGACCCACGACGGCCACGAGGGCCTGCGCCTGCTCGACCTGGGCGCCCACGACCTGGTGCCCAAGCCGCTGCGCCTCGAGGAGCTGCGTGCCCGCGCCCTTCGCCTGCTGGCCACCAAGCAGACCCACGACGTGCTCGGCGAGACCCTCGGGCAGCGCGACACCGATCTGGTGGCCCTCGCCAACGAGGTCGCCGAGACCCACCACGACCTCGCGCGGGCCAACGCCGAGCTCGAGGCGGCGCGCGAGCGAGCCGAGCGCATGAACGAGATCAAGAGCAACTTCCTGCGCATCATGTCGCACGAGCTCAAGACCCCCGTCACCGCCATGAAGCTGCAGCTCAGCGTGCTGGAGACCGACCCCGAGGTGGAGCACACCCCGGTGCTCGACCGGGGCCTCGAGCGTCTCGCCCGCTCCACCGGACGACTGCTGCGCCTGGTGGACACCGTGCTCGAGTGGGCGCGGGTGGAGGACGGTCGCTGTCGACCGGAGGTGGAGCGCTTCGACATGATCGACCTGGTGGAGGAGGTCGCGGCCGAGCTCGACGGCAACGCGCGCATGCGCCAGCTCGAGCTGGTGGTGGAGGCCGAGCCGGGGCGCCCGCGCACCGCCGTCAGCGACCGGCGCCTGGTCCGACTGGTGGTGATCAACCTGGTGGAGCGAGCGATCTCGGTGAGCACCGACGCGCGGATCGAGATCCGGGTCAGCGGTGACGACGGCCGGCTCCACGTCGGCGTCCACGATCGCGGGCCCACGATGAGCGAGCTCCAGCGCGCGGAGGTCTTCGATCCCCTCAAGCAGACCCGCGACTTCCACCGCCTCAGTGGTGCCGGATCCGGACTGGGCGTATACGCACTACGAGACATAGCCCGCGCGGTAGAGGGCGAGATCCGATGGGAGGCCGACGGAGAGCCGGGCAACCTCTTCGTGTTCGACGTGCCCGCGCTGGAGCCCACGACGAGCCTCCAGCCCGTCCGATCGCCACGGCGCTCGCTTCGCCTCGGCTGATCGAGCGCCGTGGCATGTGCCTTGCACGACACGGGGACGACACGAACGAAGGAGCTCCGGAATGTTCCAGCCCCAGCCCATCCCCAACGAGTACCGAGCCGCAGGACTGCCCATCGAGGGCACCCAGCCCGTCATCTACCTCGCGGAGGACGACGACGACATCCGCGAGACCCTGGCTGCACTGTTTGCACACGACGGCTTCCTGGTTCGAGCGGCCCCCGACGGTCAGCACCTGTTCGACTGGCTGTTCCGGGAGCGTGGCCCCGGAATGCGCACGCCCGACGTGATCGTCACCGACCATCGCATGCCCGGCTACTGCTCGCTCGACATCCTCGACTGCCTCGCGGAGATCAAGTGGACGATCCCGGTCATCGTCATCACCGCCTACGGGGCCGAGGTGCGGAGCATGGCCCGATCGCACGGCGCCCAGGCGGTGCTCGAGAAGCCCTTCGAGCCCGATGACCTGCGCCTGGCCGCGATGCACTGCGTCAACTGGAGGACCCGCAAGCTCCGACCGCGGATCGACTCGAGCTCGGGCCATGCCATGAGCCGACGCGCCCGCGAGGCCATGCGCACCGCGACCGAGGAGCTCGAGCCCCAGGAGGATCGATGAGCACCCACGCCCCCACCCTCCATGCCGAGGACGGCACGGCCGCGCCCGGCGACCCCACCCCGCCGCAGGTGCACGAGGACCGGGCCCTGCTCGCCCGCTACCTCGACCTGCTCAACCGGGCCATCACGCGATCCAAGCAGCGCTTCCCCTATCGCGTCGTGCTCGATGCGCTGCGGAACGAGCTCGGGGGCCGCATCGTCCACGTGACGCTGGCCGATGACTCGGGCCGCGGCACCGCCCTTGCCTGCCGCTTCGAGGGCTCGCGCCTCGCCCCCACCATGGGTCGCGATCGCGGCCGCGAGGCGTCCTCGCTGAGCTGGACCCTCGCCCGCGATCACGTGTACGACGTGATGGCACGACCCTGGCACTACCTGGTCGATCCGCAGCGCTTCGAGCTGCCCCCGTTCAGCGTCTGCACGGCCGGCTGATCCTCCCACGAGCGGCCACGCCCCGGCAGCAATGCGAGCTTGTGATCCGGGCCGCACCGCGAGGGCGCCTCCGCTTGGACCCATGGCTTGCTCCGTGATCGGCGTGTCACCTTCTTCGACCGATCACGGACCCCCAAGCCATGACCCACGCAGCGATCCCCCCATCGTCCCCTTCTCGCCTCCACGCCCGCATTCCGGTCCTCGGAGCAGGCCTGGGCCTGCTCGCGGGCCTCGGCGCCGGCATGCTGCAGGGCTGTGACGAGGACAGCTCACCGGCCGAGCGCATCGCCGAGCAGTGCGGCCTCGACATCGAGTGCGAGGCCGGCGGCATCCTCGAGGGCAACGCCCACGTGTCCGGCATCGCCTCCATCGACACCTTCTTCGGCGCGGTGATCGACGTCGAGGCCAAGGCCGGCCGGGTAGAGGGCACGATCCGGGGCGAGCTCGATGCGATCGCCGCCTCGGTGGGCCTGTCCCCGGGAGCCTCGGGGGCGGAGATCCGCGCCGCGATCGAGGGCCGCATCTCGGCCGCGGTCAGCGGTGGCCTGCGGGTCCAGGCCGAGCCCGCCCGCTGCGAGACCTCGGTGGAGATCGTGGCCGCCGCCGCGGCGGAGTGCGATGCCTCGGTCGATCCCGGCGAGCTGAGCTTCGCCTGCGAGGGCTCCTGTGAGGTGGAGGCCGGCGTGCAGGTGGACTGCGGAGCCGAGGCCGAGCTGCACTGCGTGGTCAGTGCCCCCAGCGTGGAGTGCAGCGGCACCTGCCAGGGCACCTGTGAGCTGAACGCGGGGGCGCAGTGCGAGGGCACCTGCAAGGGCGGCTGCGAGGGCACCTGCTCGGTGCAGAACGCCGACGGCACCTGCAACGGCCAGTGCAACGGCACCTGCACCGGCTCGTGCGAGCTCGACGTGGCGGCGAGCTGCGACGGCCAGTGTCAGGGAAGCTGCGACTACGTGGAGCCCTCGGGAGAGTGTGGAGCCTCGGCCGAGGCGCACTGCGAGGCCCAGGCCGGCGGCTCGGTGCAGTGCGAGGCCGGCTGCTCGGGTAACGCCGATCCCCCCTCGGTGAGCGCCGAGTGCGAGGCGAGCGTGGAGGCCAAGGCATCGGCGAGCGTCGAGTGCACGCCGCCCCAGCTCGCGATCACCTGGGAGTGGAACGCACAGCTCGAGGGCGACGTAGCGGCCCAGGCCGAGTTCCGCGGATGGATCAACTCGCTGCGCCTGCACTACTCGGCGATCCTCGCTGCGAGGGCGCAAGCCGATCTGCTGCTCGAGGCAGGTCGGGGCCTGGCCAGCGCGGCCGAGGCCGCGGTCCTCGACGCCACCACCGAGCTGTCGGCCGACGTGAACATCAAGGCCGCGTTCGGGGCCCGGTGTGCGCTGCAGGAGCTCCCCGTCGCGGCCACCACCATGGGCGACGCCGTCACTCGACTGAGCGCATCGATCCAGGCGGCCACCGAGGTCAGCGCCGCCATCGGAGGCTGAGGCTCATCACCACCATCACCTCGCCGCCGCCGCGCGATCGTGGCGGCGGCACTTTTTCGAATTTGATCGCTTGACCCGATGCGCTCCATCCCATAGACCAATCGAGCACGCCTCGGCGTCGCCCGGAACACACCCATGAAACGCACCACGACCAACAACGTCACCCCGGCCAATGCGGCCGCGATGGTGATGTGCATGGCCAATCTCGGCCGTGCCTTCGGCTCGTGCTGAGCGCTTCCTCGGTGGTGTCCAGTCCTCTTCGACGGAGAGCACCGAGGTGCTCACACGAGCGTCCACCCCGACGTGACGACCCGCCCGCGAGCCCTCGCGGGGCCTGGCTCGTCGCGCGGGTGCCCGTCTCGTCGGTCGGTCGACCGCAGGCTCGAGCCCTGCGATCGGCGGCCCCCCTCTCACCGTCTTCGTCTCCCTCGATCATGGTTCCTTCGCATCCCATCGTCGCCTCTGCGTCCCCCCGGGCGCGCGTGCTCACCCACGACGAGCACATGTCCCGTCCGCTCCCCGATCCACTCCTCGCCAGGGTGGCCGAGCGGTCGAGGCAGCGCTCTCATGAAGCGTCCCACGTGGGTTCGAATCCCACCCCTGGCACCCACCGCGAGCGCTTCGCGTGGCCCGGCCCGTCGCACGACGAGGCCGGGCCGAAGCAGCCCTCGCCTCGGTAGCTCAGTCTCGGTAGAGCGCCGCGTTGAAGTCGCGGGCGTCGGCGGTTCGAACCCGTCCCGAGGCACCTCGCTCCAGTCCCGATCCGCACGCCCTCGCGCGTGCGGGTCCCTCGTCGGTCCGGTAGCTCAGTCGGTAGAGCAGCGGATTCTTAACCCGCAGGTCGAGGGTTCGACCCCCTCCCGGATCGCATCCTTGGGTCAGTAGCTGAGTCTGGCTCCAGCGCCCGCCCGTTAAGCGGGAGCACGCGGGTTCGAATCCCGCCTGACCCTCCGTGGCTCAGCCGCCCTCGCCCGTCGCACGGGCGCGGGCGCACTCGGCCAGCCACTCGCGCGACTCCTCCGGGGTCTTGCACAGCCGGTAGTCGTTGCTGCGCTGGCCCTCCAGCAGTCGCGCCGCCTTGAGGAAGAGGTTGGCGAGAGCACGCTGGGCAAAGCTCCCGCCCACCACCGCCATCGAGCGCTCGGGCAGGGCCTTCATGCGCTCGGCCGCCAGGCGCCGGGCCTCGGGCGTCGCCCCGTGGACCCCGTCGAGCTGGATCTCGAGCTGGTAGTACGGCAGCGCTCCCACGTAGATCTCGATGCGATCGAAGGCCTCGGCGAGCTGTGCCTCCTCGACCTGCCCGTTGAGCACGAGGCTCACGAGGTGGGGTGGCTCGAAGTCCACGATGGTACGCGGCACGCTCATCGCTACGGAGGGAGACCCCATCGACGTTGCGCCATCCACCGGCACCTTGTCCAGTCCAAATCCCCGCTCACGGCAGATCGATTGCTCGCTCCACTCGACCACCTACTCGCACCTCCAGCCTCACCGTGCCCGCCGGCGGCTCGAAGTCACGCCCCTCGGCCGTCATGAGCACCGTGCCCGCGACATCGCGGGCCGTCCACACCCGACGCGGCTCGCCCTCGTCGAAGCCCCGCGCCGGCGCCCAGTAGCGGTGCCCATCGGGCTCGATCCACGCGTCGAGGGCCCCCTGCGCAGGATCCTCGGGAGCCGCACCGGGAGCTGGCCCGAAGAACGCCTCGTCCAGCGGGGTCGCGCTGAGGTCGCAATGCAGGTGCGTCTCGAACTCCACCGCCATGCCGCCCTCGTCGGCGCACAGCCCCGCGAGCACCCCGATGGTGGTCGCCTGCGGCTGGAGATCGAAGCCATCGCCCCACTGGTGACGCGCGTAGAGATCACCTCCTGCCGCGGCATTGGCCGAGGGCGAGAGGTAGCCCGTGAC
Source organism: Myxococcales bacterium (assembly GCA_020633315.1). GTDB lineage: Bacteria > Myxococcota_A > Polyangia > Nannocystales > Nannocystaceae > Paraliomyxa. The sequence continues at coordinate 126,312 of JACKDV010000016.1, read as the reverse complement.
CACCGTGATCGCCCCCGCCTGATCGCGCATGGCCTGCAGCGACTCGACCGCGTGCGGCTGGAGCACCGCCCACTGCCCGTTGGCCGGCTGCGCGAGCTCGTCGAGCTGGAAGTTGGGCGCCAGCCCCAGCGAGCCGCTGGCCGCCTGCACGTCGACTAGCCCGAGCGGCGGACGGTCCTGCCCGTCCCCGAGCATGGGCGGGGGATACTCGTAGCCAGCCGGGAGATCGGAGTAGAAGGCCACCAGCGGCAGGCAGGTCGTCCCCGAGCGGTCGACCCCCAGGTAGCAGACCTCGGCGGGCAGCGGCGGCATGGGATCGCCGGTGCTCCCGTCCTCGCCGTCGTCCGCGGAGCACTCGCAGGGAAAGAAGCCCGAGGCATCGTCGGCGCAGCGCCGCTCGCCCAGGCTCAGGCCGTCGGGGCACAGGCACGGCTGAGTCTCCCCCGGCATGCACACGCCCTCGGTCTCCACCTCGTCGGCCGTGTCGGCGGTGTCCGTCATGCTGCCCACCGAGTCGGGGCCCGTCGTCGGCTCCCACGCCTGCCCGCCCCCGTCGTCGCCACAGCCCAGCCCGGCCCAGACCAGCGCCACGGCCCAGCGCCCACCCCTCGTTCGTCGCACGCCCCCCATCGCGGCCACTCTACCGCCCGGGGACCCCTCGGGTCAGCCATCCGGCCCCCAACGCCGCCGGGCCCGAGCTTTCGCGAGGTTCTTGGTGTGGGCGGGCCACCGTGCGAAACCGCGGGAGGCGGCCCGGTCCTGCCGTGGGCTCGGCCGCGAGGAGACGCCGTGTCGAAGCACCAACGAGGCCAGGGAACCGTGCTGTTCGCGGGGGGAGGGACCGGCGGTCACATCTACCCCAACGTCGGGATCCTCGAGGCCCTGCGAGCGCGGCGGCCCGACGCCGCGGTGCGCTTCCTCGTCTCCAACCGCCCGGGCGACGCCAAGATCATGGATCGCCTGGGCGAGGACTGGACGGCCAGCCCCGTGCGTCCGCTGCCCACCCTGCGTCGCCCCTGGGAGGCCCTGCCCTTCCTGCGAGCGTGGCGACGCGGCACGGCCCAGGTCCGCCGCCTGGTGCAGGAGCACGACATCCGGGCGGTGGTGGCCACGGGCGGCTTCGTGTCCGGGCCGGCGATCGCCGCGGCGGCCTCGAGTGGGCTGCCCCGCGCCATGGTCAACCTCGACGGCGTGCCCGGTCAGGCCAACCGCCTGCTGGTGCGACGCTGCTCGCGGGTGTTCACCGCCTACCGATCGCCGCTGCTGCCCAGTGCCGAGGTGATCGGGCTGCCCCTGCGGCGCGCATCGGTGGGCGAGCGCGATCCGGCGGCGGCTCGGCGTGCGCTCGACCTGCCGCCCGAGCGCCCGCTGCTGTTCGTCACCGGAGCCACCCACGGCGCCACCTCGGTCATCGAGACCATGATGGCGCTGGTGCGACGCGGGCCCTTCGCCGACGCGCTCGGCCCCTGGCAGGTGCTGCACCAGTGCGGCACCTACGACGTGGCCGCGCTGCAGGCCGCCTACGATCGAGCCGGGGTCCAGGCGCGAGTGGTCGACTACCTCGATGCCATGGGCCAGGCCTGGGCGGGAGCCGAGCTCGCGGTGAGCCGGGCCGGAGCGGGCAGCGTGGCCGAGGCCTGGGCCAACGCCACGCCCACCGTGTTCCTGCCCAACCCCTACCACAAGGATCAGCACCAGCGCCTCAACGCCGAGCCGATGGTCGAGGGTGGGGGCGCGCTGATGGAGAGCGACGCGATCGATCCAGAGCGCAACGCGGATCGACTCATGCCTCGGCTGATCGAGCTGCTCCGCGACGCCGATCGACGCCAGGCGATGCGCAGCAAGGCCCGCGAGTCCTGCCCGCCCGATGGTGCGGCGGCGGTGGCGTCGTGGATCGACGACGTGCTCGGCTGAGCCGCGACCCCGGCCGCACACCGGGGGTTTCACGCTTGCTCGGCGGCATCCATCCCTCGCCCCGGCGCGCCCCGTAATGGGCCCGAGCGCTGGGCGTTGGGCGATCGGGAGGCGATGTCGGCGAGCCGATCGCCCACGACGATCGCATGTCACCACCGCGAGCGCACGACGTAGGAGAGAGTGACCGCGTACGGGAAGCGAGCCTCGATCACGAAGGTCGACGACGTCCGAAACGTCCCGCCCGAACGCCGGGTCGAAATCACGAACCGACCACGACCCACCCGCGGCGCCCTGCGAGAGCCTCGAGCCCTCGACCGGCCGCCGACGGTACGGGGAACCTCGACCTCAGGACCGAACGTCATGCCCAAGACCACGACCATTCCCGTCCTCCTCTCGCTGGCCACGGCCGCGCTGCTGTCGGCCTGCGACCCGCTGCAGGCAGCCCTCGATCCGCTGCGCCCGATGACCGACCTGTGCTCGGACGACGGCAACGGCTGCCCGCCGCCCCCGCCCGAGCCGCAAGACTTCAAGAAGCCGTGAAGCAAGCGCCCACCACCATGCGAGCACCCGTCGTCCCCCTCGCCCCGGCCGGGTCCGCCGACGCGAACCCGGAGCTGCTCGCCGTCCTGCGGTGGCTCAACCGCCACGCGCTCGCCTCTCGCTTCCCGCGATGGGCGGCGGTGAGCCTCCGCGACGACGAGCCCCTCGAGGGGGCCGAGACCTGAGCCCGAGCCCGCGAAGCGAGCAAGGCCTCGCTCTGCGGGCTCGCCGTCACTCCCCCTTGTAGACCGAGGGATCGAGCACGCCCACGTAGGGCAGGTTGCGATACGCCCCCGAATAGTCGAGCCCGTAGCCCACCACGAAGGCATCGGGACAGTCGAAGCCCCGCCACTGCACCTCCACGTTCTGCGTGCGCCCGGCCTGCTTGTCGAGCAGCGCGCAGATCTGGATCGAGGCCGGCTTGCGGGTGTGCAGCGCCTCGGTGAGGTACTTGAGGGTGAGGCCCGTGTCGATGATGTCCTCGACCAGCAGCACGTCGCGGCCCTCGATCGGCTGATCGAGATCCTTGAGGAAGCGGACCACGCCCGACGACTTGGTGCCCGCGCCGTACGACGACACGGACATGAAGTCGACCTCGAGCTCGATGTCCATGGCGCGGACGAGATCGGCGATGAAGGGGAAGCAGCCGGTCAGGATCCCCACCACCAGCGGACGCCGCCCGCGATAGTGCTCGGTGAGCCCTCGGCCGAGCTCCTGGACCTTGGCCGCGATGTCCTCGGCCGTGAACAAGACCTCCTTGATGGAGGATCCCAGCAGGGTGTCGGGAGGGGGGCTCATCGCGGGCCGTGCATACCACGACCGGGCGCCGCGATCGAACCCGCGCATGCCCCTGCCGCTACGCGATCGGCTGGTCGGAGAGCCGCATCCGGTGACGAATGCGGCGCACCTTGGCCAGGCGCAGCAGGGCCTTGACGTCGCCGTTGAAGCGGTTGACGTCGGCCACCCCGCCCGGCACGCCGGGCACCTTGCCGTAGTAGTTGAGCTCCTTGCCCCCCGACCACTGCCACAGGGTCCAGGGCCACGCCTTCTTCTTGGAGCTCTTGGGGATCCGCGGCGGCGCGTCGCCGGTCTTCTTGTACTTCACGTTCCACAGCGGGTAGTCGACGAAGTCGTCGGAGTTGCCGGTGGTGCCCGACCACACGTTGACCCCGGTGTAGATCATCCCCTTGCGCCCCAGCTCGCTCTGCACCACGTCGAGCCAGCCGCGCACCCACTCCACGTTGTTGCGGCGGGTCTCGGCGTCGGTGTCGGTCCACTTCTCCCAGTCGAGCGCGGGGGGCAGCGCACCGGCGTCGTAGCTCCCCGCCGCCTTCATGGTCTTGCAGAACCACTTCGCCTCCTTCTCGCCGCCGGCTCGCCCCCCGCGGTTGTCGGGACGCGCGAAGTGGTAGGCCCCCCGCAGCAGGTGCACCGGCCCGTCCCCCGCCACGTCGAAGCCGACGAGCTGCTTCCAGAAGGTCTTGAAGCTCGGGTCGACGAAGTCGGCGCCCTCGGTGCACTTGACGATCACGAAGGCCATGTGCCCCTCCTCGGCGAGGGTCTTCATGTCGACCTTGCCCTGGTGGTTGCTCAGATCGACGCCCTGGATCCACTGGGTCGGCATTGGTAGATCCTTATCTCTCTTCCGCTCGAAGGCGGAGGGTGAAATCAAGACCCCCGTTCGAACCGTGCATGCGGTTTTCCCGCACACGGCGTGCCCGTGGTCTCTCGTGCAGCAGCAGCACACGGCCTCCTGTCGCCAGAAGGGCTGCTCCGGGTAGCGGACCGTCCCGCGATGGCGGTAGAGCCCGAGGTTCTCGAAGGACTCGCGGGTCCATCGAGCGGCCTCGCCGGGTCGTAGGTGTCGACCCTTGCGTTGTACGCGGAGGTCTCTGAGCCGTCGCCAGACGTAGCCGTCGATCTGGTTGAAGCACCGCGAGGCATTCCCGGTGCGGAAGTCGTTGCCCCCCGGAGCACCGGGTTGAGGTCCTTCTGTCGAGGCTGCAGGCTTCACTTGACGTTGCGGCCCGCGTGCTTGCTCCCCGCTGCGCGACCTTGGTCGCCTCACGGGCTTTCGAGGCCCCGCTCGGGCCGAGGGATCTCTCCCAAAGACCTGGGACCTGCTACCCGACGCACCGACGCCTACCGGGACGGGACTCTCACGCGCTGGAGAAGCGCAGCGAGCAGACGCCTCTCGACCCGCTGCCGCGGGTCGCTCGTCGCCTGCGTCACGACGCACCATGGTGACGAGGATAGCCCCAGCGCCGGCGACGTAGGGAACCAAGATCGACGACCCGCGGCCCGAGGCAGCATGTGAGGCCGGCTCGACCGCGGGCCCCCGCCGTCACGACGCTCGATTCCATGCAGCGCGGCGGTGTCCGTGCGATCCTCCCCGCTCAAATGACCGCTCTGCTCGTCGACGACCACCCCCAGCTCGCCCTCGAGGCATTCGTGGCCCGCTGGCCCCGTCCCCTGCCCGAGCTGCCCTCGCCGCCGTGGCTCGAGGCCCTGCGCACCCTCGATGCCGAGACTCCCCTGCCGCCCCCCGACGACGCCGTGAAGGCGGCCGTGCGAGGCATGCTGCGCACCGCCGGCTACAAGCCCTCGGGTCGCGGCAAGCCCTCGTCGGAGTACCTGCGCGGCGCGGAGGGTGGGCTGCCCACGATCAATCTCGCGGTGGACCTCGGCAACGTGGTCTCGCTGCACAGCGGCCTGCCGATCAGCGTGGTGGATCTCGATCGCCTCGAGCTGCCGCTACGCGTGCGGATCGCCAACGACGACGCGTCGTTCGTGTTCAACGCCTCGGGGCAGGAGATCCAGCTGCGCGGGCTGCCGTGCCTGCACGACGCGAGCGGGCCGTGTGCCAACGCGGTCAAGGACGCCATGCGGAGCAAGACCCACGGCGCGACGCAGCGCGTGCTCTGCCTGCTGTGGGGCGCCCAGGCGATCGCAGCCCGGGGGCGGGCCGCCAGCGCCTGGCATCGCGAGCTGTGCGAGCGCAGCGGAGCGAGCGTGGAGCCGGTGGGCTGATCGATCGCGCGCTCACGCCAAGAGGTGATGCTCACGGTCGCGCGAGGCACGCCCGGTCGCCCCATCGTCGGAGCGCCGCTACCATCCCCCCGCTTTGAAGAACGTCCTCGTCATCGGCGCAGGTCGCTCGACCACCGAGCTCATCCACTACTTGCTCACCAAGGCCACGGAGCACGACTGGCACGTCAAGGTCGCCGATCGTGACGCCGAGCTGGCCGCCCGGCGGGTGGCCGGGGCCGAGCGCGGCTCCGCCGTGGGCCTCGACGTCTCCGACCTGGGAGCGCTGCACGGGCTGATCAAGGAGTCCGACCTCGTGGTGTCCATGCTACCCGCGCACATGCACGCGCCGGTGGCCGAGGGCTGCATCCACCACCGAACCCACTTCGTCTCCGCCTCCTACGTGTCCCCCGAGGTCCGCTCGCTGCAGGAGGCCGCCGAGCGCAGCGACGTGACCCTGCTGTGCGAGATGGGGGTGGATCCCGGCATCGATCACATGTCCGCGATGGAGCGCCTCGACCAGCTGCGCTCGAGCGACGCCAAGATCACCCGCTTCGAGACCTTCACCGGGGGCCTGGTCGCGCCACAGTCCGACGACAACCCGTGGCGCTACAAGATCACCTGGAACTCGCGCAACGTGGTGCTCGCGGGCCAGGGCGGGGTCCGCTTCAAGCACCACGGCCGCTACAAGTACATCCCCTACCACAAGCTGTTCTCGCGCTACGAGATCCTCGAGGTGCCCGGCTACGGCAAGTTCGAGGGCTACGCCAACCGCGACTCGCTCAAGTACCGGCACCACTACGGCCTGTTCGACGTCGACACCATCTACCGCGGCACGCTGCGCCGCCCGGGCTTCTGCGCCGCCTGGGACTGCCTGGTGCAGCTGGGAGCCACCGACGACGGCTACCAGGTCGAGGAGCTCGACGGGATGAGCTACCGGCAGTTCATCAACTCGTACCTGCGCTGGGACGAGGCGATGTCGGTGGAGCTCAAGGTGCAGGCCGCCCTGCGGCTCGAGCCCAACTCGGAGACCTTCGAGCGCCTGGTGTGGCTGGGCCTGTTCGAGGACCGCCCCATCGGGCTCAAGACCGGCACCCCGGCCCAGGTCCTGCAGAAGCTGATCGAGGAGAAGTGGCAGATGGGGCCCGACGACAAGGACATGATCGTCATGCTCCACGAGTACGACTACGAGCTCGGCGGCGAGAAGTGGAAGGCGCAGTCCTCCATGGTCACCCTCGGACGCGACAGCGAGCACACCGCCATGGCCAAGACCGTGGGCCTGGCCGCGGCGATCTCGGCCAAGCTGATCCTCACCGGGGTGATCGATCGCCGCGGCATCCTCATCCCCACCAGCCCCCACGTCTATGGTCCCGTGCTCGCCGAGCTGCGGGAGCACGACATCGAGTTCAGGGAGCAAGCACAACGTGTCTGATCGCAAGCCCGTCGTCGGCATCCGCCGCGAGGACAAGCACCAGTGGGAACGGCGAGTCCCGCTGACCCCTGCCGTGGTCGCCGAGCTCGTCGCCCGCGGGCTCGAGGTGGTGGTCCAGCCCTCCGAGATCCGGGTGTTCGACGATGCCGCCTACCGCGAGGCGGGCGCGCGGGTCGACGAGGACCTGCGGGGCTGCGACGTGGTGTTCGCGGTCAAGGAGATCCCGAGCTCGCTGTTCACCGAGGGCGGCGCCTACGTGTTCTTCTCGCACACGATCAAGGGCCAGGCGCACAACATGCCCATGCTCCGGCGCCTGATGGAGCTGGGCTGCACCCTCGTGGACTACGAGCGCATCGTGGACGAGCGCAACCGTCGGCTGGTGTTCTTCGGGCGCCACGCGGGGCTGGCGGGCATGGTCGACACCCTGTGGGCGACCGCCCAGCGGCTCCGTGCCCTGGGCATCGCCTCGCCCTTCGACGAGCTGCGGCTGACCCACGAGCACGCCGACCTCGACGAGGTGCGCCACGCGGTGGCGGCGGTGGGCGAGCGGATCCGCAGCGAGGGCCTGCCCCCGTCGCTCGCCCCCTTCGTGGTGGGCGTGACCGGCTACGGCAACGTCTCGCGGGGCGCCCAGGAGATCCTGGCCATGCTGCCCGTGGAGGAGGTCGCCCCCGCCGACCTACCGGCCCTGAGCGCCCGCGCCGATGCCCCGCGCGACCGGGTGCACACCGTGACCTTCCGCGAGGAGCACATGGCCGAGCGCATCGACGGCGACGCGTTCGAGCTGCAGCGCTACTACGACCACCCCGAGGAGCACCGGGGCACCATGGAGTCCCACCTCCCGCACCTGAGCGTGCTGGTCAACGGGATCTTCTGGACCCCCGCCTACCCCCGCGTGGTCGCCAAGGACTCGCTGCGGCGGCTCGCCCAGCAGGAGCAGGGCGGGGATCGGCTCATCGCGATCGGCGACATCGGCTGCGACATCGACGGGGCGGTGGAGATGACGGTCAAGGCCACCTCTCCGGGCTCGCCGATCTACGTCTACGACCCAGTGGCCGACACCGTCACCGACGGCGCCCGGGGTCCCGGCGTGGCCATGATGACCACCGACTGCCTGCCCTGCGAGCTGAGCAAGGACGCCTCGGAGCACTTCACCGCCGCGCTGGCGCCCTTCGCCGAGGCGATCGCGAGAGCGAGCTACTCGGGGCCCACGGTGGACGAGTCGCTGCCCGAGCCGATCCGGCGGGCCGTGATCCTGTGGCGCGGCGAGCTGACGCCGGCCTACGAGCACCTGCGCCGACACCTCGGCTGAGCGGGGCCGGACCGCCCCCTGCGATACCGCGCCGGTCCGGCTCGCTCCCCGACGGCAACGACGACATCCCGGCCGCCATGAGACGATGCGCCCGGGATGTCGTCCCTCGCCGAGCTGCTCGATCGGGGCCGCCCCCTGCCCCAGGGCCTGGAGGTGGATCAGGTGCTGGCCGCCCTGCACGATCGCTTCGGCACGGGAGACCAACGATCCGTGCGGGTGGGCCGCTACCGGGTGGAGGGGCGGCTGGGCAGCGGCGGGCTGGGCCTGGTGTACCGCGGGCACGACCCCACCCTCGATCGACCGGTGGCGATCAAGGTGCTCAAGCCCGGGCGCGAGGGGGCCGAGCACGACGCTCGGCTGCTGCGAGAGGCCCAGGTGCTGGCCCGCATCCATCACCCGCACGTGGTGGAAGCGTTCGACGTGGGCTTCTTCGAGGACCACGGCCTGTCGCGCTTCTTCGTGGCGATGGAACTGGTGGAGGGCACCGATCTGCGCCGCTGGCTCGAGCGGCCACGGCCCCCGCTGGCCACGCTGCGGATCTTCGTGGCCGCCGCCGAGGGGCTGGCCGCCGCCCATGCGGCCGGCCTGCTCCACCGCGACTTCAAGCCCTCCAACGTGCTGGTGGGCGAGGACGGGACGGTGAAGGTCGCCGACTTCGGGCTGGCCGCGTTCACCCACGAGCTCGCGGTCGAGGGCGACACCATCACCGGGAGCGTCGCCTCCGGAGTGGCGACCCCATCGTGGGGCCCCGGCGGCACGCCCTGCTATATGGCGCCCGAGCAGCACCGCGGCGAGCCCCTGACCGGCGCCTGCGATCAGTACGGCCTGTGCGTGTCGCTGTTCGAGGCGCTGTACGGGCGCCGCCCCTTCGAGGGCGAGGACCATGCCACGCTGCTCGCGGCCAAGGAGCGCGGCGTGGCGCTGGCTCGACCGACGGCCATCGACGCGCGGCAGTGGGCCGGCCTGCGACGGGTGCTGCGACGAGGGCTCGCGCCCTCGCCGAGCGATCGCTTCGCCGACATGGATGCGCTGCGGAGCGAGCTGCTCGCGGTGGTGGAGGCGTCGCGGCGGCGCTGGGTGGCCCCGGCCGCGCTGGCGATCGCGATCGCGGCGGCGGGAGGCGGAGCCCTGGTGCTCGGCCGCGGACCCGCGCCGGCCGAGGCCCCCGGTGCCTGCGCCCCGCTGCCCACCGCGGCGACCGAGGGCGCCCCGCCGCGTCGAGGTGCGCTCGCCCGGCGGCTGGACGCGAGCCCCGGGCTGGCCGAGGCCTGGCCGGCCCTCGCCGATGCGCTCGATGGCTACGCGGCCGAGCTGCGCCGCCGCTGGGACGCGAGCTGCGTGCTGCCCCCGGCGGAGCGGCAGGAGGTGCAGGCCTGCCTCACCCGCAGCGCCGACGGCCTGGCCGCGCTGCGCGAGCTGTTCGCCGAGGGCGACCCCGAGGTGCTCGCGCAGGGCTGGTCGTTGGTCCCCGAGCTGCTCGACCTCCAGGCGTGTCGAGCCCACCCCACCGACGCGGGCAGGGAGGTCGAGGCGCTGCGCCGGGCCACCACCGCCCGGGCCACGCTGCTGGCCACCGCCGGTCGGCTCGACGCCGCCCGCGAGGTGCTCGAGGAGCTGCACGCCGAGCTCCTCGAGCGGGGGGCCGCGCGGGCGGTCCGGCTGGTGGAGATCGACCAGGCCGAGCTGTTGCTGATCGAGGGTCGCTACGAGGACGCTCGGGCCCAGCTCGAGGCGCTCCACTTCGCCGCGGCGGCCGAGGGCGATGCCTACGGAGCAGGTCGCTCCGCGGTCAAGCTCATCGCCGAGGCCTACCGGATGAGCGACGTGGACCAGGCCCTGCACTGGGCCCGGGTGGCGCGGCCGCTGCTCGAGCGCATGCAGCCCCGCGATGCCGATCTCGAGGCGGTGCTCGAGCACAACGTGGCCCTCGCCCACTTCGCCGCGGGCCAGCTCCCCGAGGCGCTGGCCGGCATCCGTCGCGCCATCGAGCGCGCGTCGGCGCCGGGGGTGGAGCCCTCGCTGCTCACGGGCTCACAACAGGTGGAGGCCGAGCTGCTGCTGCACGCGGGACGCCCGGCCGAGGCCCTGGCGATCCACCGCACCTTCCTGCACGGCGGCGATGCCTCGGCTCCCCGCGACGTGCTCGCCACCGTGGTCGACCTGCAGAGCCTGGGCAATGCGCTCATCACCCTGCACGAGCTCGAGGATGCCCACGCGGCCTACCTGCGCTCCTACGAGCTGGCGAGCTCGGCCCTGGGATCCGAGCATCCCACCACCTCGGCCGTGTGCCTGAGCTTGGCCCGCAGCGAGGGCGACCGTGGTCGCGTGGCCGAGGGCCAGCGGCTCCTCGCGAGCTGCCTGCCCGAGCTCGAGCGTCGCCTGGGCGAGGAGCACCCCCACGTGGCGGTGGCCCGAGCGATGGGCGGACGCCTCGCCTCGCAGGCCGGCGAGCACGAGCGGGCCCGCACCATCCTGCGCGAGTCGCTGGCCAGCCTCGAGCAGGCCTTCGGCGAGGAGCACTTCGTGGTCGCCGACCTCTGGCACGAGCTGGGCGTGGCCCGAGCGGCCGCCGGTGACACGGCCGAGGCGAGGCTCGCCCTCGAGCGCGCCCTGGAATTCCGCCGCCGAGACCTGCCCCAGGGCCACGTGGGCACCGCGGAATCGCTGGCGGAGCTCGCCCGGGTCGAGCTCGCCGCGGGTGCTCGCGAGCAGGCCCGCGTCCACCTCGAGGAGGCGCTCGAGGTCTTCGAGCAGCGCCAGCTCGCGCCCGCCTACGTGGCCCAGTGGCGCAGCCAGCTCGACGCAATGGAGGCTCCCCCGTGACCGACCAGGCGGCGCGATCCGATCGCGAGCTGCTCGCGGCGTGGCGCAGTGGCGACCGCGAGGCCGCCGACGAGCTGATCGAGCGCCACGGCCCGGGCCTGTACGGCTTCTTCGCCGGCAAGCTCGGCCGAGGCGCCGACGCCTGCTGCCTGCGCACCTTCGCCGCCTGGCAGCAGCCGCCCCGACCCGATGCCCCGTCCGGCATCCGCAGCGAGCTGCTCGCGCTCGCCCGAGTCGAGCTGCTCGCCCACCTGCGCGAGGGCGAGCGCGAGATCGATCCCGATCATCACTGCATCGCCGAGCTCGAGCCCGGCCTCACCGAGGTGGTCGCCACCCGGGCGCCACAGCGACGGCTCCTGCACGCGCTGCGACGGCTGCCCATCGACGACCAGATCGCCCTCGAGCTGCGTCACTGGGAGGCCCTCGACGAGCTGGAGCTCGCCGCGGTGCTGGCCACCACCCCCGCCGAGCTGGGCGAGCGCCTCTCCCGAGCCACCGACCAGCTTGAGCGCCGGCTCGCGGCCTCCACCGCCGTCGATGCACCGACCATGGAGGCGCCGGGTCCCCGGGACGACCGCTCTCGCTGAGCGAGGCGCCGCCCCCTCGTCCCCCCGATCGGCCCTCGATCGCGCGGTTCTGCGCCTCGTCGCACGCCTCCGCGAGCTGGCATCGGCCGGCACCCGCCGCGACCTCGAAGGCATCGAGGGCATCGTCGACGGTGTGCTACGGTGCCTCTGCTGTCACACCACGGCCGCCGACTGCAGGCCGAGCGCGAAGGAGCGAGACCATGATGCGAAGAGCCCAGGGCCTGCCTGCTGCCGTGCTCGCGTGGAGCTCGATGGCGACCGCCTTCATGGCCTGCACCGGCAATCGCGTCGTCGGGGGCCAGGACGGCAGCTCCGACTCCGGCTCGACCTCCATGGACGGCGCGACCACCATGGCGATGGACGGCACCACCGGGACGGACGAGACCGGCTCGAGCTCCACCGAGCTCCCGCCGATGGACGACTGCGTGGAGGACGGCAGCTGCCCTCGCCTCGATCTGCTGTTCGTCATCGACAACTCGGGGACCATGGGCGACGAGCAGCTCGCGCTCTCCAACGACGTCGGGGCCATGGTGGACGAGCTGACGCACATGGTGGACGTCGAGGGCAACCCCGTGGAGCTCGACGTGAACATCATGGTGACCACCACCGACATGGGTCACCCGCTGTGTGCCCCGTTCCAGAAGCCCGACTACGCCCCGGCCGAGGGCGCCCCCATCTACACCGGCTGCAACGCCCGCATCAACCGCTTCACCGGGCTCGATCCCGTGAGCCCCGTGGTCATCCCGGAGGCCTGCACCGACAACTGCCCGGCCGACATCACGCCCGCTGGCCCGTTCATCCACTTCGATGGGACCCGCTCCAACGTCCCGGGCGACGACGTCGAGGCGGCGCTGGCCTGCATCCCTACCGCAGGGCGTGGACGGCTGTGGCTTCGAGTCGCCGCTCGAGGCCATGCTCCAGGCCCTCGATCCCACGCAGTGCTGGAACGACCCCCACCAGCCCGCCTGCGACGCAGATCCCCAGTGGGCCGACGTGGAGGAGGGCTTCCTGCGCCCCGGCGGAGTCCTGGGAGTGGTGTTCCTCACCGATGAGCTCGATTGCTCGGTGGCGGGCCCCGAAGGCTACTCGTATTTCACCGACATCGACAACCCGCTGTACTGGAACGTCGACCCCGACTTCGAGGAGCCGCGGGCTACCTCGGCCATCTGCTTCAACGCGGGGGTCACCTGCCAAGATGCAGACGGCGACGGCGTGTTCGAGAGCTGCGACTCCATGGACACGGGCGTGCTGCACCCTCTCGACCGCTACCGCGAGCGGCTGCTGGATCTCGTGGGCCAGGGCAAGACCGTGGTGATGATGGGGGGCCTCGGCGTGCCGCGCGTCGTCGCCCACAACCCCAACCCCGTCTACGAGCCCATCGCGGGCGGGCTCGTGGACCTGCAGTACCGGAGCTGGATCGACGCACCGCACCCCGTGGGCGACATCGATCCCCAGGACTGGGACCTCGGCACCCGAGCCGAGCACAAGATCTTCGAGCTCGGCGCGCTGGGCCCGGGGTGCGCTCGCGTCGACGGCCAGGGCGACCTCGTGGGCCAGGCCCTGCCGCCCGTGCGCATCCGCGAGCTCTGCCAGGGTCTCGACACCATCGACGACGACGGCAACGCCCGGACTCGATGCTGCGTGGAGTCGATCTGCAGCGACGAGCTCAGCCCGGCCCTCCGCTGTCTGTCCGGCGCCGTGCCGTAGGATCACCAGCCGGGAGGCTGACGCGCGCGCGGTCGGCTGGTGCGCGTCGCCGCGATGATCGCCGCACGCAATTCCTGCCGAGCTCCTCGCCCGACCGTGTTCTGGCTCACGACACACACGCGCGTCATGGGTCGACCCTGACGCTCCGCGCAGGAGCCGGGGCATCGATGTCGTGGGACAGCGCTCGTGCTCGCGCCAACCCGGCGAGTTCTCCGAGCGGCGGCGATGCGGTCCGGGATCTGCATGGAGAACGCGGCCGTGGGTGCTACGTTCCTCGACGCCGTGCGAAGAGCCGCGTCACTGGGCATCCTCCTCCCGCTCCTCGTCACGGGTTGTCCCGGTCCCGAGCCCGAGCCCAGCGGGCTGAGCCCCGGGCGGTGGCAGACCGCCGTGGAGGCCGACGCCTCGGTGGGCGCCTTGCTGAGCGTGTGGGGTCCCGATCCCCACGACGTGTGGGCCGTGGGTGGCCAGGTCGCCTCGATCATGGACCCCGGCGTGGGCGCGGCGTACCGGCGCCTCGATGGCGAGTGGTCCCCGGTGGAGCTGCCGGCCGACGTCCCGCTGCTCAATTGGGTCCACGGCACCGACTCGCGGGTGTGGATCGTGGGCAACGGCGGAGCCGCGCTCTACCACGACGGCGATGCCTTCGTGACCACCGACACCGGCACGGAGGTCCCGCTGTGGGGCTGCTGGGCCTCCGGCGACGACGACGTGTGGGCGGTGGGCGGCGATGCCTTCGATGCCGACGGCGCCCCGGTGATCCTGCGCTGGGACGGCTCGGCGTGGACGCCCCAGGCCCTGCCCCCGCTCGACCGCGAGACCAACGCGATGTTCAAGGTGTGGGCCGCGGCCAGCGACGCGGTGTGGGTCGTGGGCGCCAACGGGATCATCCTGCACTTCGACGGCCAGGCGTGGACGCAGCAGCTCGCGGGCACGGGCAACGACCTCATCAGCCTGTGGGGCACGGGGCCGGCCGAGCTCGTCGCGGTGGGAGGTCGCTCGATCGGCACCATCGCCCGCTTCGACGGGACGAGCTGGAGCTCCGAGAACATCGGGAGCGTCGCCGGCCTCAATGGCATCTGGATGCACCCCGACGGAGACGCCGCCCTCGCCGGCAACCTCGGCGTGGCGGCGATCCTGCGGCCGCCCGCCTTCGACGTGGAGCTGGAGGACAGCGGCGCGGGCTTCCTGGTGCTCCACGGGATCTTCGGCTTCGAAAGCGGCGAGCGCATCGCCGTGGGAGGCAGCCTCGATCGCTCGCCGCCCTATGTTGGAATCATCGTAGAGACCCCCTGAGGCAGCCGTACCATGAACCGCGCTCCCCGTTCCTCCCTTCGTGCGCTCGCCTTGCTCGCCCTGGCGGCTCCCCTCGCGGCCTGTCCCGGCGATGACCCCGAGCCCGAGCCCGAGGAGGCCGACGTCTTCGGGCAGCGGCTCGGCGACCCGGTGCCCTACGCCACCGAGGAGCAGCTCGCCACCTTCGAGCGCGGCCACGCGGTCGCCCTGCGGCGCTTCTCTCCCGAGGAAGGGCTGGGGCCCATCGTCAACGTCAGCTTCTGCGGCTCGTGCCACGAGCGCCCGGTGATCGGCGGCGCGGCCCCGCGCTACCGCGACTTCTACCTCAACGGCACCGCCCTCGCCGACGGCTCCTTCGTCCCCGGAGGCAAGGGCGGCGTGCTCACCAGCTACGGCTACGCCGGGGCCGACGTCCGCCCGGCCATCAGCCCGGAGTCCAACGTCATCACCCACCGCAACCCGATCCCCTTCTTCGGGGTGGGGCCCATCGCCGAGATCACCGAGGAGTCCATCCTCGCCAACGAGGATCCCGACGACGCCGACGGGAACGGGATCAGCGGCCGCGCCAACTACGATCGCGGCTTCGTGGGCCGCTTTGGTCGCAAGTCCCAGACCGTGAGCATCGAGGGGTTCATCCGCGGTCCCCTCAACAACCACGTGGGGCTCACCTCCGACCCGCTGTCCGAGGAGGACAAGGCGCGCCTGCCCATCGACTCCTCCTCGCAGGCGGGGGGCGGCTTCCGCCAGGCCGCTGCCCCCGAGGAGCCGCTGGTCGACGATGACGACGCTCCCGACCCCGAGCTGGCCAGCGAGGACCTGTTCGATCTGGTCAGCTTCGCGATGCTGCTGGCCCCGCCGGCCCCCGACGCCGAGCCGAGCGAGGCCGCCGTGCGGGGCAAGGCCCGCTTCGACGAGCTCGATTGCTCGGGCTGCCACGTGCGTGGCCTCGTCAGCGCGCGCGGCCTGATCCCGCTGTACTCGGATCTGCTGCTGCACGACATGGGCCCCGAGCTCGCCGACGGCATCGTGCAGAACATCGCCACCGGCTCCGAGTTCCGCACCCAGCCGCTGTGGGGCATCGTCGCGGCCGGCCCCTACCTCCACGACGGGCGAGCCGACAACCTCCACGAGGCCATCGTGTGGCACGGCGGAGAGGCCGAGGCCTCCCGCGAGGCCTACCTGGCGCTCTCGAGCGACGAGCAGGAGGACGTGCTCGCCTTCCTCGAGTCGCTGGGAGGGGCCGAGCAGCACACGGCGGGCCTGCTCCCCAACGATGCTCCCATCCCCGAGCCAGGGACCCCGGGTGCCCCCCTCGCCCTGGCCAGCGACGGCGATCGCGAGCGCTGGCTCGCTGGTCGGGCGCTGTTCGAGCACGACATGGGCCTGGGACGCGGCCTGGGTCCGTACTTCAACGGCGACAGCTGCCGGGCCTGCCACTTCGACCCCATGGACGAGCAAGGCAACCGCAGCGTCGGCGGGGCCGGCCCGCTCGGCGTCAACGTGATGAGGCACGGCACCCTCGACGGCGACGGCCACTTCGTCGCCCCGGCCTACGGTACGATCCTGCACAAGCTCTCCGCCTACGACCTCCCGCGGCGCGAGCACACGGCCGAGCAGAACGTCTTCGAGCAGCGACAGACCCCGAGCACGCTCGGCCTGGGCCTGCTCGACACGATCGAGGGCGACGACATCCTCGCGCTGGCCGATCCCGACGACCTCGACGGGGACGGCATCCGCGGCATCGCCCACGAGATGGGCGACGGTCGCATCGGACGCCTCGGGTGGAAGGCCCAGATCCCCAGCGTCCGCGAGTTCGTGCGCGACGCGATGTCGGCCGAGCTCGGCATCACCGTGCCGGACGAGGCGGGCTTCACCTTCGGAGCGCCGGCCGACGACGACGCCGTAGCCGACCCCGAGATCAGCTCGGCCGAGATCGACGCGGTCGCGTTCTTCATCGCCAACCTCGCGCCGCCCATGCCCCTCGAGGACGTCCCCGAGGCGCTCGACATCTTCAGCGCGGTCGGCTGCGACGGCTGCCACGTCCCAGAGATCCCCGGCTCGGGCGAGGGCTTCCCGGCCCCTGCCTACACCGACCTGCTCCTGCACTCGGTGGCCGTCCCCGGCACCCCGGGCATCGACGACGGCATGGCGCTGGGCACCTTGTTCCGAACCTCGCCGCTGTGGGGCCTGTCCGGCACCGCTCCCTACATGCACGACGGCAGCGCCCGCACCGTCGAGGACGCGATCATGGCCCACGACGGCGAGGCCCAGGCCTCGCGTGCCGCCTACGAGGCCCTGCCCGACGCCGATCGAGAGCTGCTGCTCCACTTCCTCGAGACCCGGTGAGTACGCTTCGCACGAGGACGCCGAGGAGCGGGACCTCCGTGCTGGTGGGGCTCGCCCTGCTCGGCGCCCCCGGCTGCGAGCAGGACGAGACCTGCGAGGAGGATGTGCGGGCCCAGGTGCTCGACGAGCGGGTGACGCTCGAGCTCGGCGACGAGACGCTCGAGGCCGAGCTCGCCGACGAGCCCACCGAGCGCGAGCGGGGTTGGAGGCACCGTCGCTGCGATCGCGAGGGACTGCTGCTGGTGCCCGACGCCCCCGGCGAGCTGCCGATCTGGGGCTGCGGTCTGACGGCCCCGATCGACCTCCACTTGCTGCGAGACGCAATGGTGGTGGAGGTCGTCCGCGACCTGCCGCCCTGCGAGCTGCCCTGCGATGCGTGTCCCGTGGTCGGTGAGGGTCGGGTCGTCGACGCGGTCCTCGAGACTCCCGCAGGGGCGCTGATGGCCGAGCCGGGTGCTCCCGTCGACGGCCTGCCCTGAGCGGAACGTGGGCACTCCGACTCGACCATCGAGGTGCGACACGGGCAGGACCGCGCCCGGATACGGCCACGGGCTGGGCTCGCCGCGTCACCGCTCACCGGTCCGCGGGCCACCCCGGCTCGCGAGGGAGGCTCGCTCCGTGGTCGGGCACCAGGTAGCATCGTGGCGTGCGACGACTGACCTTCATCGCTCGTGGCGGCAACATCGAGCTGGCCTACGACCAATCCGTGGACATGATCGCTCCGGGGCCGGTGGTGTCTGGTGTCGATCCCAGCGACGACGGGGCCCGGCTCCACGCCGCGATGTCGGGGGTGGGTCCCGCCGACGGCGCGCCGAGCTTCTGGTACGAGCTGCGCGACGCGGACGGCAACGTGCTGCTGCAGCAAGCCGCGGACGACCCCATCCGCTCCAGCGTGGAGGTGTTCTCCGAGCAGGAGGGAGCGACGATGTCGCGAGCGTCCGCGCCGACCGACGAGCAGGTCTTCACCGTGCTGCTGCCCGAGATCGACGAGGCCCGCGTGGTCCGGCTGATGCGGGCCCCGGCCACTGGAGACCGCGACGTGGGCCTGGCCGCCGCCACGGTACCCGACGCGGCCCAGGTGGTCGCCAGCTTCGACCTCGAGATTGCCTGAGGACCCATGGGAACCCACGACGGACATGTCATCGGGGCGACGAAGATCGTCGACAACGGCCCCGACAACCGGCGCTTCAACATCGTGGTGGTGGCCGAGGGCTACCGCAGCTCCGAGCTGACCCAGTTCGCCGGCGATGCCGAGCGGCTGGTCGCCGAGCTGCGGGCCACCCCTCCGTTCACCGCGAACATGCCGGGGATCAACGTCCACCGGCTCGACGTGCGCTCGACCGACTCGGGCGCCGACATCCCTGCCAGCACGGGCACCGCCGCGGTCGACAAGCGCACCGCCTTCGACGCCCGCTTCGGCGCGGGCGGCCTCTCGCGGCTGCTGGTGGTCGACAACGCCCTGGTGCTCAACGCGGTCAACGCCTATGTCGCGACCTGGCACGCGATCCTCGTGATCGTCAATTCCACCACCTACGGCGGAGCCGGCGGAGCGGTGGGCACCTTCTCGCTGGCCCCGGGGGCCCATCGCATCGCGCTGCACGAGATGGGGCACTCGGCATTCGGCCTGGCCGACGAGTACCCCTACTGGGTGGGCTGCGGCGCAGAGACCGATCACAACACCCACCCCAACACCGAGCCCACCGAGCCCAACGTCACGATCAACCGCAACCGCGACACGATCAAGTGGCGCAGCTTGATCGCGGCGACCACGGCGGTGCCGACCATGAGCAACCCCAACTGCGCCAACTGTGACAACCGGGCCAGCACGGTGCCGGCGGGCACGGTGGGCGCGTTCGAGGGCGCACACTACTACCACTGCGGCGCCTACCGGCCGGAGCACGACTGCTACATGCGCAACCTGGGCACCCCGTTCTGCGCGGTGTGCCGCGGGGTCATCACCGCCCGCCTGCGCCCCTTCCAGCCGGTCAACCAAAACGGCGCCCTGCACCAGTTCGCATGGGTCCAGGGCACCTCCAACTATCGCTACGGCCACCACTCGGCGCCGTACATCGGCATCACGGCAGGCCCCGCCGACACGGACCTCTCACGCTTCGCGATGCTGCACGACGGCAGCGCCTATCGACTGTACTGCGGCAAGACGGGCTCGGGCGACACCCTGTACCAGTTCAGCTTCGACGGCAGCTCGTACGCCTACGGCCACCGCTCGGCGCCCCAGCTCACCCTCACCGGCTTCCCCGCCGACACCGATCCGGCGAGCTTCTCCATGTCGCACGACGGCACCCACTACCAGGTGTGGCGCCGCCGCACCGGCGATCCGCTCACCCTCTACCGCGGGACCTTCACCCCGGGCACCACGAGCTACGCCTACTCGAGCTCGCCAGCCAGCTTCTCCGTCACGGGCTTTCCCGCCGACACCGACTGGGCGCGCTGGGACACCCTGCACGACGGCACCCAGGAGCGGCTGTTCGCATTCAAGCAGGGCAGCCACACCAAGATCTATCAGGGCTCCCTCGATCCGGCGACCCACGCCTTCGTGTACGGCCGCAACTCCAGCGACATGACGCTGCTGGCCGGCCCCTCCAACAGCAACTCCTCCCGCTCCGCGATGCTCCACGACGGGACGGATTACCGGCTCTACATGCAGGCGCGGTAGCTCGCCATGACCGACACCAGCACCACCCTCCATCCCGACCTCGACGTCTACGCTCGGGCCTACTTCGCAGCGCTGCCCCGCCCGCCGCGCCCGAGCGCTCCGCCGAGCCCGAGCACTCCGCCGAGCC
This sequence comes from Myxococcales bacterium, assembly GCA_020633315.1. Lineage (GTDB taxonomy): Bacteria > Myxococcota_A > Polyangia > Nannocystales > Nannocystaceae > Paraliomyxa. Next base: position 106,527 of record JACKDV010000016.1, on the reverse strand, counting down.
CCAGCCCGACCGCCCCCACGCCGGTGATCATGGCGGGCGTCTACCTACTCAACGGCGGCCAGACCTTCACCGAGCAGGGCGTGAGCCGGCAGCCCACCTTCAAGCTGCGCATCGCCAGTCCCAACGGCCACCGCGAGGGCGATCAGGTGAGCTTCACCGGAGCATCGCTGGAGGGCCAGGGAGTCCACGAGACGGCGCTGCTGACCCTGGAGGAGCGCGGCGACGCGGCGGCCGGCGACGACCGGACCATCCTCGAGAACCTGCTCCGCCCCTACGGTGACGAGGGCCGCGCCTGGGCGGCCGCGATCGCGGCCGCCCCGGATCGCGCCACTCGCTTCGGCAAGCCGATCGCCCAGATCAGCGGGGTGCCCACGGGTGCCCCCCAGGACGACGACGTGGTCTTGATCGCCTACCTGCTGCGGCACTTCACCTACGACGACAGCGGGGCCTACTACGCCAAGTGGGCCCGGCCGCAGAGCTCGCTGCGCCGGTTCCCTCGCGATCTCTCCGACACCTACAAGGAGAAGGCGCTGATCGAGCACACCCTCGATCGCGACAACTTCTACTGCCTGTCGGTGATCACCGGTGAGCGCTCGAGCTCGGGAGACTACCCCGCGATCGAATCAGTGGTGCGGATCAAGCTGAGCCCCGACCACGAAGGTGCCCAGCTCGAGACGGTGTACACCGCAACCCGACGCGAGACCGCGCCCTGCAGCGAGCACTGCTTCTTCTATGCCCACGCCGGGGCGAACATCTCCGTGCCGTCGTCGGCTCGCGGCACCCTCAGCCCCGACCTGGCCACGCTCCGCCTCGGGCGGCCGATCTCCGAGGTGCTGTCGGAGCTGCGCGCCACCACCCACGCGGCGGTGCTCGACGCCACCCGGACCAAGCTCAAGGTCAGCGGGATCATCCGCGAGGGTGCCACCCTCTACTCGCTGCCCGAGGGGGTCGAGCTCATCAGCGGTCCCCCCGCCCGAGGCCCCGATCCCGACGCGCCCGACGTCAGCAGCGACGATCACGATGCCCTCGCCGATCGCCTGCAGGACAACGTGCGGGTGTTCCTGTGCCCCCCGGACAAGCTGGTGGAGCTCGCCACCCACCATGACATCCTGGTGCTCAACCGGGTCACGCGCTCCAAGCCGGTCAACAGCCAGGTGCGCGCGGCCATCGATCACGCGGGCTTCGTGGCCGACATCGGAGCGACCCCGGTGGGCACCGACGTGTTCATCGGAGTGGTCGACACCGGCATCGACGGCACGCACCCCGCGTTCGCGGGACGGATCCACAAGGTGTGGGACCAGACGGTGGCCGCCGACGCGAGCCATCCCCCGCCCGCGGGGAGGGGCAACGCCATCGGGCAGGTCTGGGACACCGACGCCGACATCCGGGCTCACGCCACCGATCAGATGGGCCACGGCACCCACGTGGCAGGCACTGCCGCGGGTGCGGTGGGGACGGGCTTCACCGAGGCCGGCATGGCCCCGGGCGCGAAGCTGCTGATCGTCAAGACCGACTTCGACAACGACCACATCCGGCGCGGCGTGGAGTGGTGCTTCCGCGAGGCAGGCGACAAGCCCTGCGTGGTCAACCTGAGCCTGGGCGGGACCTACAATGGCCACGACGGGGTCGATGATCTATCGCTGGCCATCCGCCGCACCTTCCGGCAGCGCCGACGCAGCGGCCCCGGCTACTACTGGGTGCCCAAGCGGGTGGTCTGCGTGGCCGCAGGCAACTCGGGCGACAGCGGCGGCCACACCCACGTGGGCCCGCTGGCCACCAACGCCGCCGCGGACATGCCGGTGGTGGTGGGGACCGCCTCGATCGCCAGCACCCGCGTCACCCTGTTCGCCTTCCCGCTCGCCGCCCAGGCCCGCGGGGCGCGGGTGGAGGTACGGCTGCGCCGGGGCACGGGCGCGGCCGCGGCGGCCACCAAGTGGTTCCCGTTCCTCGCCACCGGGGCCACCGACACCGACGTGATCGCGGCGACCCAGGTCGACGTGGTCAACGGCCCCACGCCCCGCGGCGACTTCATGGGCCTGGCCTACACCGAGCACCAGCGCGTCGAGATCTTCCTGAGCAACCTCGGCGCGACCGGCATCCCCACCGGCACCTGGACGATCGAGGTCCGCAGCCGCACCGCGACGCCCATCCAGGTCGACGGCTACGTGTTCGACGCGGTGTGGGCCGAGATGCAGCACCCGGTGTTCTTCCGCAACGCGACCAAGCGCTCGCTGGTGCTCAGCCCGGGCACGACCTACGGGGTGGTGGCCGTGGGGGCCACCGTGGGTCGAAACGCATGGACCGACCAGGGGGGCACGGCCCATCAGTCCACGACGCCGACCGTCGATCCGGCCACCAACCGGATCACCGCGAACGCCCAGAGCGTGGTGGGAACCATTGCGCACTTCACCTGCCCCGGGCCCGTGCGCGGCACCAGCCGCACGCTGCGGGCCATGGCGCCGGGTGAGGGCATCCTCTCGGCCAGGACCGCGCAGGACGGCACGCCCGCGTCGCTGTTCTCGGCCGAGGACCGGGTGGACGCCAAGACCGGACAGATGAGCGGGACCAGCATGGCGTGCCCCGTGCTCACCGGTGTGGTGGCCGGCCTGCTGGGCAAGCACCCCAACCTCACGGCCAAGCAGGTCATCGAGCGACTCGAGCGCTCGGTCAAAGCCCTACCCGCTGGTTGGGACACCGAGCGATACGGGCCGGGACCGCTCGACGCCTCGAAGCTGCTGGACTGACGGCTCGGCGCAGCCCCTGCGGTCGTACCTTCCTCCTCGCCGATCGCGACTGCGTGCACCTGCACGGCAGCGAGGACGCGATCGAGCGTCCTCACGAGGTGTCCTCGGGCACATGTGTCGACGCCGAGACTGGAGCGATCGACGCCCGAGGAGGCTCGGCCGGGGTATGATGCTGCGGACTCGTTCGCTGGACTGGATGCCATGAGATCGACACCGATGATGCTCCGCTCGTGCCTGACCTTGCTCGCCCTCACCGGGCTCGCCGCGGGTTGCGTGTTCGATCCTCCCCCGGTCGAGATGACCGGCTCGACCAGCGTGGGCGACTCGGGCTCGACCGCCAGCGCCGATGCACCGGGAGAGACCACGGTCGATCCCACCGCGGCCGACGGGGACACGGGCGGCCCCGGGGTCTGCGGCGACGGCGCAGTCGGGGGCGACGAGGAGTGCGACGACGAGGGCGAGTCGGCGACCTGCAACGCGGACTGCACGGCGGCGGTGTGCGGAGACGGGCAAGTCAACGCGGCGGCCGGGGAGGAGTGCGACGACGAGGGCGAGTCGGCGACCTGCGATGTCGATTGCACCGCATCGATGTGTGGCGATGGCGTCGTCAACCGGGCGGCAGGCGAGACCTGCGACGACATGGGGCGCAGCGACCTGTGCAACGCGAGCTGCACCAGCGCCCTGTGTGGCGACAGCGTGATCAACGAGGCCGCGGGGGAGGAGTGCGACGACGGAGGGCTCTCGGTCGGCTGCGACGACGACTGCACCTTCGCCGTGTGCGGCGACGGGCTGATCAACCCCAACGCGGGCGAGCTGTGCGACGACGGCGGCCCCTCTCCCGAGTGCGACCCCGACTGTACCTTCGTCAATTGCGGCGACGGGGTGACCAATCCCGCCGCGGGAGAGGACTGCGACGACGCCGGTCAGTCGATGACCTGCGACCCCGACTGCACCTTCGCCGTGTGTGGAGACGGCATCGTCAACATGATGGCCGGGGAGGAGTGCGACGGAGGCGGCGAGACCCCGGCCTGCGACGGCGATTGCACCCCATCCGAGTGCGGTGACGGCACCACCAACGTGGCGGCCGGCGAGCAGTGCGATGATGCAGGCGAGTCCGCCGCGTGCGACGTCGACTGCACCGTCGCCTTCTGCGGCGATGGAGTGGTGAACATGAGCGCGGGCGAGCAGTGTGACGGAGGCCCGGTCTGCGACGCGGCCTGTCAGCTCGACGTCAACTGCAACCCCGATCCGGTGGCGGCGGCCATGGCCTTGTGCATGACCCAGTTCTCCAACTGCGTGATCGAGACCGGGGGCGTGGTCGGCTGGGATCCGCCGGAGTGCACCGGCTGCAACTGTGGACCGCCGACCGACCCGTGGCGCTGGTACTGCACCGCCGACGATCCGGGGGGCACCAACTGGAACTGCGCGCCGTGCCTGCTCGGTGAGATCCTCGGACCCCACGATCCCTGCATGTGCGGCGCGGGGACGTCCCCCGTGCTCGGGAACTTCTGCGCGCCCTGAGGTAGCCCGGAGCGAGCCCGATCCTCATGAGGTCGAGGCAAGTCTCGACCTCATGAGGATCGTCTTGCGTTGGTGCGGGCTGTCCCGCTCTTCGACAGCTTCGATCCGTGGCCAGGGTAGGAGCACCTCGGCATCTGCCAGCTCCCGCCGCCCTCGCCCCCCCGGCTCGACCGATGAGCAGAAGCGCATGTTCCGCATTCTCTGCCTGGTGGGATAGCTCACAAGCGCAGTATCACGACCGGGAAATCGCTGCTGGGTGGAGCCCCCACATCGTCGTCGGCGGTGGACGTCGCTTCGTAGGTCCACTCGCGATCGACAGGCTCAGGGTCTCCACGAGCTCCGGCCATCGAGCCGTGCGTTCGAAGGAGTATCGCCACACTCACCATCCGAAGAGACGACATGGCTCCGTCGGAGACCTTCGCACGGCAACCCCCCACCTTCCTCTCGTGACGATGCATCACATCAACCACTGACTCGGATCTCGCCGTCATGAGATCGCAGAGTGCCGTGCAGCTGCCCGTCGGGAGGTAGTGGCGAGAGCACCTGCGAATCCACGTAGCCATGGAGCAGATTGGAAACGTCGAGGACCCGAAGGACGATCTGGGCCACCGAGCCCGAAGGTCTTCGGGCCCTTGTGCGAGACCGAGATGTCGTCGACCACGAGGATCAGAGTGACGGCCAACAGGCTCTGCCGTCCCGTGCGGGTCGGCCACCTGCTGGTTCGGCAATCGAGAGACTCCATCGCTACGCCACAGGTCGAGTCTGTCCCTCGCGTCGTGGCTCTTGCTCCCGGCTGGCAGCGCGGTGCTGCTGATTGCGGAGCAAGACGCTCGTGCTTGGCTCTGTCTCGTGCATGCATTGCCTGATCGTGACCACTCGAATTATCCAGCTGTCTTGAATGTGAAGAGCTCACGATCGTGAGATTGGACAGAGAGGTTGTTGATGGTAGTACAATCAGTCACTGAAGAAGATCTCAAGGTTGCAGACTTGATCGTCACCACCACGGATGCCTTCATCTCCAAGGGGATCCGCAAGGTCACTGGTTCCTCGGTCAGCCACGCCATGCTGTACTACGGCGATGGAAAGGTGATCGAGGCGGTCGCGGAGGGGGTGCGAAAGGTCCCGCTGGAGGAGGCGCTCAAGGGAGCGACCCTGGCAATCGTGCTTCGTCATACGACGATTCGAGACGGGGCGAGATATGCGGTCGTCAACTACGGCAACATGCGGCTCGGCAGCCCGTACGACATCCCGGGCATCGTGGGGCAAGGCGGATACCAGCTCGTCCAGCTCTTCTGTCGAGTCGAGAGACTCGGCAATTGCGAAGATGCCGCGGCCAAGCTCACCCTGTGGATGGAGGATGAGGAAGCGTTCTTCTGCTCCGAGCTCGTCGCCACGGCGTTCCAGCGCGCGGGCTACCCGATCGTCGACATCGACACCGAAACCGCGGCCGTGACCCCGCAGACGCTGCTCGACGTCACGTCGACCGGCAAGCTGAGCTACGTGGGGCACCTCATCGGAGGCCCCCCCGGAGCCATCGACGCGGGGTCGGCTCGGAGCCGACCCGACCGCAGCAATGCTCGCAGTCGGAGCACGAGGTAGCGGCCGCCTCGGTCTTGGCTCGGCGAGCCGCGTCGTGACTCGCCGAGCGGATCCTCGGGGCGCTCGGCCGCCGCCGACCGTGCTGCTCGGTTCACTACAGGCACTCGGCTGTGCTGCCCAAGTCTTCTGGGAGAAGTGCCTCCGCGAGCTCGCTCGACCAAGCGCCTATTCAGCAATCGTCGCTCTCAGCGCGAACGCACCGCCGGGGCCCGCCCCGAACGGACCCGAGCGGGCCCGAACGGGCCTTGGGGGGTGCTGGACCAACCCGTTGAATTCAGGCCCCCAGGCCCCGTTCTCACCCGTTTCGCGCCCGCTCCCCTACAAGAACCACTCCGGCGCGTTCCCGGGCTTCCACTTGATGTTGCACCCGATGCTCGGCACCTGCTTGTCCACCGGCCCGTTTCCCGTCAGCAGGGCGTCGACTGCCGCTCGTAGGTCCGCGCCGGTCACCGGCACGCCATTGCTGGGGCGGCTGTCGTCGAGCTGACCTCGGTACACCAACGAGCGCGCGCCATCGAAGAGGAAGAAGTCGGGCGTGCATGCGGCCTGGTAGGCCTTGGCGACCTCCTGGCTCGCGTCCACCAGGTACGGGAACGCATAGCCGTAGGTCTCCGCCTCGGCCCGCATTCGCGCGGGGCTGTCGTCGGGGTAGGTCTCGGCGTCGTTGGAGTTGATCCCGACCATGGTCACTCCGCGCGCAGGGAGCTCGCGACCGAGGTTGGCGAGCTCGTCGCGGATGTGCCGGACGAACGGGCAGTGGTTGCACATGAAGACGACGAGGTAGCCCTTGGCGTCGGGGTAGTCGTCGAGCGAGACCTCGCGGCCGAAGGGATCGGGCAGCCGGAACGCGGGCGCTTCGGTGCCCAGCGCGAGCATCTGGGACGGGGTCATCACCATGGCTGCGCGCAGTCTAGCCCATCCGAGCGTGCAGGTGCTCGCACACCCAGCACGACGTCGAGGCCGCGCCCCCCCGATCGCTCACGGGCACTCGCTCGAGCCGTCGACGTGGCGCTTGACGGTGCGCCGATCGAGCCCAGCTCGACCAGCGACCTCCTCGTAGGTCCCGTGCCGCCGGTAGAGCAGCCGACAGTAGCCGCTCACGAGCTCCCGCGCGGGCAGCTCCCCCGTGTCGATGGCCCGGTGCAGCCGACGCCCTTCGTGGGCGCCCAGCGTGGCCCGATCCCCGGCGTAGTGCCGGGTCATCAGCACCCTCCGCACGCACTGCTCGAGCTCCCGTACGTTACCCGGCCACGGATAGCCCGCCGGGAGGTCGCGCCGGACCACACCGAGCACCTCGTCCACGAGGGGCGCCGCCGGCCGTCCCACCATGCGCTCGAGCACGGTGGCCTGCAACCACGTGAGCTTCGTGGATGCGCTGATCATCGGCGTGGCGGCCCCGCGTCCGATCCGCTTCGTGATGGACCACCGCATCTACCGGCACCCGGCCCTGCGCTGGTTCTTCCGCACGATGGGGGCCATCCCCATCGCGCCACGCCAAGAGGATCCCGAGGTGTTCGCGCCGCGTTCCAGAGCATCGAGCGAGCCCTGCGGGACGGCGAGCTGCTGGCGATCTTCCCGGAGGGAGCCATCACCCGCACCGGCGAGATGGCCCCGTTCCGCCGCGGCGTCGAGCACATCGTGGCCCGCACTCCGGTGCCAGTGATCCCGATGGCGCTGAGCGGGCTGTGGGGCAGCATCTTCAGCCGTCGTGGTGGACCGGCGCTGCGCAAGCTGCCTCGCCGATTCCGGGCTCGGGTGGAGCTTCGCTGCGGCGTTCCCCTGCCCCCTCGGCTGGCCACGGCGGCGGAGCTACGGCTCGAGGTGCAGCGCCTGCTCGCGGCGTAGCGGCAACGAGACCCCGGAGGTCCGCATCGGTCGCTCCACGGTGCTCGCCGTGCTGGGGCGCAGGGGCCGGGGGCACGGTCCATCGCCTGCGATCCCGATCGCGGCGCGGCAATCCACGAAACCCGTGATCCGCAGGGCGCCGGCGGGCTCTACCACGGCGCGCGACCACGAGGCCCGTGGCCACGCCTCGGAGGATCCATGCATCGAGCCCTGCCCGCCCCCACATCCACGCTCCCGGCGATCGCCCTCGTGCTCGCCGCCCTCGCCGGCTGTGCCCCGCCCACGGTGGATCGCAGCGAGGTCCGCGACGAGACCGCGCGGGTCCTGCCCACGCGCGACAACGGGGATGGCACCTGGTCGTACGTGGTCGCGGATGACTTCGACCCCGAGCGACGCGTCCAGGGCGAGATCATCACCTGGCGCTACGACGGCCAGGCCCGCTTCTCCAATGAGCCCCGCTTCGGCGGCGAGCGGACCTTCGTGGTCCCCGAGGAGCAGGCCGAGGATCCCCTCGACCAGCTGCTCGCCATGCGTCGCGTGGACCGGGAGGGCCGCGTGTGGGTGGTCGATGGGGTCGACGAGGAATCCTGGGCCCGCGCCCGCGCCGATGCCCGGCACCCCGACGAGCACGAGGGCGACGAGCCCGATCCCTCCGCCGCCTTCACCACCCCCGAGGCTCCGCTCGAGCCCGGCACGGTGGTCACCTGGCAGCCCGCGTCGTGGACCCACCTCGACTGCATCCCCGGGGGCGGGCTCAACCCCAACGAGCTGCACCTGTGGGAAGGCGAGAGCCGTGACGAGATCTTCAGCGGCCACACCGCGCGCCAGCAGACGGCGGTGAAGGTGCGGGTCAACGGCTCGGTGGTCTGCTCGGGGGTGATCCTGCGCCAGGACCAGGTGCTCACCGCGGCCCACTGCGTGAGCGACGACAGCAACAACCCCATCGCGGTGGGCACGGTGGACGTGTGCCGCGACGACATCGCGGCCTGCATCGACGCCGACGACATCGACTTCTCGGCCTCGTACGGCGGCGGCAGCGGCTCGGGCGGCGGCACCGATTTCGCGGACGACTGGGCGATCATCGAGCTCGAGCAGACCTGGTCCGCGGCCGGCTTCGGCACGGCGGAGGACATGGACCTGTCGTCGGCGAGCGACTCGGTGCTCGCCAACCTGACCAAGGTGCACAACCTGGCCTTCCCGCAGTTCCTGCCGGGCTGCACGCTGTCCTCGGGCAATACGCTGATCCACAACCTCGAGAACGAGCCCATCGCCTCGATCCAGAACAAGCGCCTGCGCCTGAAGATCGACGGCTCGGCCGGCCACTCGGGCAGCCCCGTCTACTACTGCCCGGCCGGCGACGACGACGTGTGTGCCTCGGGCGACATCGGCTTCGTGATCGCGGTGTTCGCCGGCTGGAACACGGGCGACAACCGCCACGTGGGCCCCAAGGCGTCCTCGTTCATCGACGCCGCGGTGGCGTTCATGGACGACTGAGCTCGCCCGCCGCCTCGACGCTGAGGTCCTCGTACTCGGTGACGCAGGGCCTGCCGTCGGCGTGGAAGAAGCCGAGCCCGCCGCGGGCGTCCATGCGCACCACGGTGGAGCAGCGCGTGCCGTAGCCGCGGTCGTCGGCGTGCACGCAGGGCCCCTCCATGGGGTCCACGGCGTGCTCGGCGAGCAGGGCCCGCCACTGCGGCAGCCCGGGCTCGGCGGCGCCGAGGCGCTCGTCGAGGCGGCGGCGCAGCAGGGCGTCGCGCTCGGTGGGCGCGGCCCCGCGGCTGCGCTCGCTGAGCACGTGCAGCCCGGGCGTCAGCCGCTCGTGGTGGTGGCGCTCGCCGTCGTTCCACACCAGGTGGGCCTGCTGGCGATCCGCGATCACGAGGTGGAAGGGGTTGTGCAGCGCAGGGTCGAGGGCGGAGATCCGCTCGGCCGCCGCCTCCACCTCGCCCGCGGCCAGGGCATCGAGCACCAGCTCGCCCCGCGAGCGGGGGGCCGGCGGCTCCAGTCGGCCGCGGTAGCGGTTGGTGATGCCCACGAACAGCTTCGCCCCGCGGACCCCCAGCCAGGTTCCTCCGGCTCGTAGGTCGCGCGGGGCGAAGATCTCGGCCTCGTCGTCACGGGCCCAGTGGTGGGGCGGGGCCGCGGGACGAGCGAGCTGCTCGTCCCGGTTGGCCGCCACCACCAGGGGCGCAGCGGCCCACACCTGGGTGGCGACGACGAGGGTGCACATGGCGGCTCAGGTGGAGGGAGGCGTGAGGCTCCCGCCGCCCGGCTTGGTGGCGCCCAGCGGGGGCTTGCTGCCCAGGCCACCGGCACCGCCGGTGCCGCCCGCCTTCATGCCGCCCTTGCCGGCCATCTGCGTGCGCGCGGCGTCGTAGCGGCGCTTGACGATGTCGCCCGCCACCTCGCGCGAGCCCAGCCCGAAGGCCAGGGCCATCGCCAGGCACAGCGCGCCGAACAGCAGGCCGAAGGTGAGCAGCACGAAGTCCTCGGCCACGTCGAGCTGACGCACCGCCATGGTGAAGGCGAACACGAGCACGGCGTAGCGAGCGAACTCCGAGATCCACTTGCCGCTCTCGCTGTCGCCCTGCCGCGACTGGATGAGGTCGCGGACGTAGCTGCCGATCACGAAGCCGACCAGCACCACCGCCAGCGCCACCGCCACGTTCTTGAGCACGTAGGCGAGGAAGGTGTTGACGTAGACCGACCAGGTGTCGAGGGCCAGATTGTCGAGGGCCTGGGCCACTGCGAGCAGCACCACGCCCACCTGCACGGCGAACGCGACCATCTCGGAGAACTCGCCCAGGCGATCCTCACGCTCGGAGACCTTGCCGAAGCCGATCCGCTCCATCAGGCCGTCGAAGCCCAGGTTGCGCAGGGCGGTGCCGACCAGGCGCCGCAGCAGGCCGCCCACGAACACGCCCGCCGCGATGATCACCACCGAGACGGCCAGCGCGGGCAGGAGGTTCCAGAACTTCGCCACCATGTCGGTGAGCGGGCCGGCCAGGGTCTCGAGCCCCAGCTGGTTGAGGGCGGCGATGGTCGCCTGCATGACGATGAAGACCATCAGCGCCAGGCCGACGACGTCGCTGGGCGAGCTGTCGCCGGTGACCTTGCCCAGGCCCACGCGCTTGACCAGGTCGTCGAAGCCCAGGCCCTGCAGCAGCTTGCGCACCACCACGCGGAGGACGCGGCCGGCGGCGTAGCCCACCGCGATGATCACCCCGGCCACGCCGAGCGAGGGCAACAGGCCCACCACGCGGTCGATGGCGTTGCGCAGCGGAGCGGCCAGCGGCTCGATCTCGAGGGCCTCGAGGGCGCCGCCCAGGCCGAAGACGATGAGCAGCCAGAACGCGATGTTGCCGGCGACCACGGAGAAGCGGCGCGGGCTGTCGGGCGCGTCGTCGGCCGCGGTCTCGGTGAGCTCGGCGAAGCGAGCGTCCACGCCGAGCCCGTCGAGGGCGCGGTTGATGATGATCTTGAGGATCCGGCCCGCCACGTAGGCGACGGTGAGGATGATGGCCGCCTTGGCGATGCGGGGCAGCGCCTGCACCACGGTGTCGACCAGGCCCTCGAGGGGCGCAGCCATCTGCTCGATGCCGGCGATGTCGAGCACGCCGACGACGACCAGCAGCATGAGCAGCACGTAGACCACCTTGGCCACGAAGCGCTCGAGGGTGCCGCCCTCGCCGTCCTTCTTCTTGTCCTTGAGCAGCAGGTCGATGCCCAGGCGACTGGCCAGCTTGTTGTCGAGGTCGGTGCGGCTGAGCAGCGCGAACACGCCGTAGGAGATCGACTTGGCCGCGACCCAGCCGACGAGGAAGAAGACCAGCGCGGCGCCGATCTTGAGGGCGGGGCCGCTGAGGTGCTCGCTGAACCAGCCCAGCACGTCGGGGCTGCCGGCGTCGGCGGGGGGCGGCGCCCCTCCTCCGGCCGCGGGAGCGAGCCAGTCGAGGCCGGCGGCCAGCGCGGTATCCGAGACCAGCGCGGCCAGCACGAGCACGAGGATTGCGATCGATGAGGACGCCACGGGGTGGCGCAGAAGACCCTTCATGGGGAGCTCTCCTTGGAGTACGAGAGTGGGTGGGGATTGGAGCAGGGATGACGACGGCGCGAGGTCATGCCAACCATCGAGGTTGGACATGCCCTCGCACGCGGAGCGGCTTGTAGCACAAGTATCCAGGGCGGCGCGCCACACTCCAGATCGCCCATGGGCCATCGATCCCTCGCCCGCGGTCAGAACGATGGTCCTTCGGTTTCCGGGTCGATGAGCCGGCCGGCCGCGCGAGCCCGGGCCTGCGTGAGCCAGGTCCGGGAAGGACGAAGTCGCTCGTCGGCCACCGGGGAGGCCCCTGCTTGCCGTTCCACCGAGCCGGGGTGGCCTGCGTTGACCGCGGGATTTGACGGTCCGGCACCCGATCCCTATCGTCCAGCCACCAAACGCTCTTTTCTGGGCCTATAGCTCAGTCGGTCAGAGCGGCCGGCTCATAACCGGCTGGTCCCTGGTTCGAGCCCAGGTGGGCCCACCCCTTTCTCCCCAAGCACCCATGAACCCGCAGATCGCTGCGCTCCATCAGCTTCAGAAGCAAGATCGTCAGCTCGGTCGGCTCGAGCGCAAGCTCCAGCTCATCCCCCGTCGCATCAAGGAGCTCGAGGAAGACCTCGCCAAGCTGAGAGCCATGCTCGACGCGGAGCGAGACAAGTGTGAGCAGACCCGCAGCTTCCAGCGCTCGCAAGAGCAGCAGCTCGTCGAGGAAGAGGAGCTGATCCGCCACAGCAAGGCCAAGCTGGCCCAGGTCAAGACCTCTCGGGAGCTCACCGCCACCCAGCGCGAGATCGACACCACCCGTCGGCTCGCGAGCGCCCGCGCCGAGGAGATCGAGAAGCTCAAGGCGGGCGTGGCCGAGGCCGAGCAGCGGATCGAGGGCATGGCCGGCAGCTTGGAGGCGCTGGAGAAGCAGGCCGAGGAGGAGAAGGGCCGGCTCTCCGAGCACCAGAGCAAGATCGAGTCCAAGCTCGACAAGCTCCGGTCCCGGCGAAGCGGCCTGACCTCGCAGATCGAGGCCTCCACCCTGGCCACCTACGAGCGCATCCGTCAGCGCGGCGGGGGCCTGGCCTTCGTGGCGGTGCGAGAGCGCCGGTGCTCCGCGTGCAAGATGGTCGTGCCCCACCAGATCTACGTGCACCTGCGCAAGGGCGACGACATCCTCGCCTGCGAGTCCTGCGGGCGCCTGCTGTACTGGGTGGGCCACTTCCCCGAGGACGAGGACGCGGCCAAGAAGAAGGCCGAGAAGCAGCCCAAGGCCGCGCCGCCGCGCGTGCGTGGGGCCAAGAAGCTGTAGGCCGCGCCGGCCGGGGCGAGGCTCGTCCCGGCCGGGCTCTCCTTGCCCTCGGGTCGGGCGATAGGCTTCCGGGGCGGACGGGCGGTTGCCCCTCCGCGCCCGGTCGTGGCGATCAGGCGAAGCGGGCGGCCCGACGCCGGGCGCTGCGGCGCAGCTCGAGCTCGGCGATGGCCGCGTCGTCGAGCCCCAGCGCCACCAGCTCCTCGGAGCCCAGGTCGGCGAGGCGACGCCCGGCCTCGCGCTGCTGGACCACCAGCCGCCCCACCACGCCGTAGGCCTCGCGGAAGGGCTGCCCCGCCGCCACCAGGGCCTCGCACAGATCGGTCGCGATCGCGTCGCCCTTGATCAGCGCGCTCAGGCAGGCGTCCTCCACGGGCTCGAAGTGCCGCAGCCCCAGCGCGGTCATGCGCAGCACGTCGAGGGTGCCGTCCACCGCCCGGAACACGATCTCCTTGTCCTGCTGCAGGTCGCGGAAGTAGCCGCTGCCCAGCCCGTGGAAGGTGCTCAGCAGCGCCACCAGCTCGCCCTGGCGCAGCGCCGCCTGCCCGCGCAGCAGCTCGAACATGTCGGGGTTGCGCTTGTGCGGCATCATCGACGAGCCGCCCGCGATCGCGCCGCCCAGGCGCACGAGCCCGTCGCTGCTCAGCTCGATCACGTCGGTGGAGAGCCGCGCCACGTGCAGGCCGATGCGGGCGCACACGAACAGCAGGGTGAGCGCATGGTCGCGCTCGCCCACCGCATCGATGGGGTTGTCCGGGCCGCGGCCGAAGCCCAGCGCGGCCGCGGTGATCGAGGTGTCGATGGGCAGGGTGGTGCCGCCGATGGCCCCCGCCCCCAGCGGCGAGCTGCTCAGCTCCTGGCGGACCGCGGCCAGCAGGGTCCGGTCGCGCCGCAGCCCCGCCACGATCGCGCCCTCGAGCCACACCCGCCCCAGGGCCGGGATCGCCACCTGGCGGTGGGTGTAGCTGGGCATCGGCACCTCGCCGTGGTGCGCGATCCAGGCCTTGGCCGCCGCGAGCACCTCGTCGATCCCCGCCTCCACCTGCTCGACCGCGTCGCGGCACCACAGCTTGAGGTCGGTGGCGACCTGGTCGTTGCGGCTGCGCCCGGTGTGGAGCTTGGCCGCGACCGCTCCCACCTCCTCGCTCAGCCAGGCCTCGACCGCCATGTGGACGTCTTCCTCGTCCTCGCGCAGGCTCACCTCGCCGCGCGCCACCTTGCCGGGCAGCGACTCGAGGGCGTCGACGAGGGTGCGCGCCTCCTCGGGGCTCACCAGCCCCGCCGCCTCCAGGCCGCGCACGTGGGCCACGCTGCCGCGACAGTCCACCTCGAGCAGGCGTCGGTCGACGGGCAGCGAGGTGGACCACCGAAGGAAGTCGGGATCGAGGTCGCCCCCGGTCGCCGCGGTGCGTGCGATGGACTTGCCGGTTCCGCTGGTGCTCATCCTACAGGCCCTCGAAGTCGAAGTAGTCGCGCAAGCCCTTGAGCGCGAGGGGGTCGTTGGTCTTGACCTTGCCCCGGGCGATGTCGATGGGCCCGGGCATCTTGCCCTTGAGCACCATCTTCTCGAACAGCTCGGGGGTGGTCTTGAGCACCACGTCGGCCTTCTCCACCTTCTTGTCGGGCTCCACCGTGATCGACTCGGGCTCGAGGGTCACCGTGTAGCGAGCGCTCCCGATCGAGAAGTAGAAGACGGTCTTCTTGGCGACCTTGCCCTTGAGGTAGCGAGAGGGCATCTCATCGAAGATCTTGGCGACGACGCTCATGGCGGCAGGACGCTAGCAACATCGCGCCCCCTGCGCCATTTCCTTCAGTGTGGCCAGATGTAGGTATTCCCAAATTCCGCCGGCCTTTGCATCGACCTCGCAGTACCCTCGTCCAAGGCCCCAAGCCGCGCGGGTCCCCGGGTCCCGGCTCCTTCGCCTTCCTTGCGAGCATCGCCATGCACAACTCCTTCAAGGTCCTGCTTCCCTCTCTCGCGTTCCTTGCGCCGCTGGCGTGGGCCGGCACCGCCCGCGCCGACCTGGGAGCCTGCGGCAACATCCACGTCGAGGCCAACGCCGAGTGCGAGGTCCTGGTCGGGGCCGAGTGCGAGGTGGCCTGCGAGCCGGTGGCCTTCGAGGCCCAGTGCGCGGCCGACCTCTACGTGGGCTGCGAGGGTCAGTGCCAGGCCAACATCGACGTGGGCTGCTCGGGCTCCTGCGAGGCCGACTGCAACGTGCAGTGCGAGGCCAACCCCGGGGAGTTCGACTGCCACGCCTCCTGCTTCGCCGAGGGCCGTGCCTCGTGCCAGGGCCGCTGCTCCGACAGCGAGTGCTTCGCATCGTGCGAGGCCAGCCTCGAGGCCGAGTGCTCCGCCTCGTGTGAGGTGGTGGCGCCCTCCGTCGACTGCAGCGGTCAGTGCCAGGCGAGCTGCCAGGGCTCCTGCCAGGCCGAGGCCAACGTCGACTGCCAGATCGACTGCCAGGCCAGCGGCTACGTCGACTGCGAGGCCCGCCTCGAGGGCGGCTGCCGTGCCGAGTGCGACGTGGACGGCGCCCTGTTCTGCGACAGCCAGTACATCGACCACGGCGGCAACCTGCAGGAGTGCATCGACTCGCTGCGGGCCCTGCTGAACATCGAGGTGCACGGCGAGGCCAGCGGTAGCTGCGGCAACGGCCGCTGCGAGGGCGAGGCCAGCGGCTCGGTCTCCTGCACCGTCGATCCCGAGGGCCGCGAGCTGCCCTTCGGCGCCCTGGCCGTGTTCATGCTGGGCCTCGGCGGCCTCCTCCGTCGCCGCCGCGAGTAGCCCTCGGCTCCTGCCTCCCGCTTCGTTGGCGCCGTGCCCCCTTCGTTGGCTCCGGGGGCGCGGCGCTCGTTCGTGGCCGCGGTGCTCAGCCGCCGCAGGCGGGAAACTGCCCGGCCCCCGGCGCGTCCGCGTCGTCGAGCAGCGGGATCCCGGAGTCCTCGAGCACCGAGCCGAGCACGTCGGTCACGCGAAACGCCAGCGGGCCCTCGCCCATGCCGGTGTCCTGCACGAAGTAGTTGTAGTCCACCCGCGGCACCTCCACCCAGGCGTCGCCCTGCTGCACCTCGAGCCGCGCGATGCCGTGGCGATGGTTGCGGAGCTGCACCGCCGTCCACCACGGGTTGCTGCCGTCCTTGAAGTGATAGACCACCGGGCCACTCACGGGGCACGGTATGGTCTGCCACGAGATTGCCACGCGGCCGTCTGCAAGCGGGGCGATGCGGGCAAAGGCCTCGGGGCTGAGGTCGATGTCGCCGGCTGGGCACTCGGGGCAGCGATCCACGATGCGCACGTCCACCGAGCCGTCGGGCCCGTCGATGCGCACGCAGGTCCCACACGCGGCCGAGCCCGCGTAGTCCACGTCGTTCATGGCGCCCACCATCAGGTCGTCGGGCGTGGCCGGGAAGCCGCAGTTGCCCGAGCCGTCGGCGAAGTCGTAGTAGGTCGCCTCGCCCGTGCGCCGGTCGTCGTCGCAGGGGTCGCCCCCGCCGGGCACGCCGGTCTCCTCGGCGGGCGTGGTGTCGCCGGCCTCGGCCGAGGCCTCGCTGTCCCCCGCCGCGGAGTCGCTCGGGCCCCCGCCTCCGCCCCCGCAGGCCACGAGCAGCAGCAACGAGCACCAGCACGGTAGGGGACGGGCCATGCCGCGATCATGCCACGAACGGCCGAGGCTCGCCCGGCTCCACGCGCGCTCAGGGGCGCGGCGGCAGGTCCCAGTCGGCCGGGGGCTCGCGCAGGCGATCGCGGCGTCGCTGCTCGAGCATCTCGGTCACCCGCATCACCGTGGGATCGTCGGCCCGCCGCACGTCGAGGCGCACGCCCTTGCCGTGGTTGCAGCGGGCGCAGGCGATCCCCAGGTTCTCCAGCTCGTCGCCGCCGCCGTGGGCCCGCGGCACGATGTGCTCGATGGTGGCCCGCGAGATCGGCTCGCCGTCGGTCCGCAGCCACAGCTTGCGGCCGCAGTGCAGGCACTTGCCCTCGAGCACCACGCCCTCGGCCCGCTCCACGCGAACGAAGCTGCGATCGGTGGCCGCACACCACAGCAGCCGACGGCGGGTGAGCTCCTTCACCCGCTACCCCGCCGGCTGCACCATGGTCACGAATTCCTCGGCCGAGGACGGGTGGATCCCCACCGTGGCGTCGAACTGCTTCTTGGTCGCCCCACACTTGAGCGCCACCGCGAAGCCCTGGATGATCTCGGCCGCGTCGGGGCCCACCATGTGCACCCCCAGCACGCGATCGCTGTCGTGGTCGACCACCAGCTTCATCATCGTGCGCTCCTGTCGGCCGGGCAGGATGTTCTTCATCGGCCGAAAGTGCGTGCGGTACACGACCACGTGCGGGTAGCGGGAGCGCGCCACCTTCTCGGTCAGCCCCACCGTGGCCACCTGTGGCTGCGAGAACACGGCCGTCGGCACCCCCTCGTGATCGATCTGGGTGGGCGTGTCGTTGAACAGGGTCTCGGCCAGCGCCCGCCCGTCGGCGATGGCCACCGGGGTGAGGTTGATCCGGTTGGTCGCGTCGCCGATGGCGAAGATCCCGTGCACGCTGGTGTGCGACCACTCGTCGACCACGATCGCACCGCGATCGTCGGTCGCGACGCCCACGTCCTCCAGCCCCAGGCCGCGGGTGTTGGGCCAGCGGCCGGTCGCCCACAGCAGGGTCTCGGCCTCGTGCTCGATCCCCCCGCGGCACATCACCACCACCCCGTCGCCGCTGCGCTCCACCGACTCGATGTCGGTGTGGGTGCGGATCTCGATGCCGCGGCGGGTGAGCTCCTCGGCCAGCGCGGCGTGGACGTCGTCGTCGAAGTCGCGCATCACCCCGTAGCCGCGCACCAGCAGGGTCACCTTGGCCCCCGCCCCTGCGAAGATGCCCGCGAATTCCACCGCGATGTAGCCACCGCCCACGATCAGGATCGACTCGGGCACCTTGGTGAGCGACAGCGCCTCGTTGGAGGTGATACCCAGATCGGCCCCCGGGATCTCGGGCACGTGGGGCCAGCCGCCCGTGGCCACCAGGATCCGCTTGGTGGAGTAGCGACGGCCCCGGACCTCCACCGTGTGGGGATCGATGATCGTGCCGCGCCCGGGGATCACCTCCACCCCCGAGCTGGCCAGCATGCGCAGGTAGATCCCATTGAGGCGATCGAGCTCGGCGTCCTTGGCCGCGACGAGCTTGGCCCAGTCGAGGGTGGCCTCGCCGATGGTCCAGCCGTAGCCCGCCGCGTCGACCAGCTCGTCGCGCAGGTGCGACGCGTAGACGAGCAGCTTCTTGGGCACGCAGCCCCGCAGCACGCAGGTGCCCCCCACCCGGTCGGCCTCGCAGATCGCAACCCGGGCGCCGTAGCTCCCCGCGCGACGGCTGGCCGCCACCCCGCCCGAGCCCGCGCCGATCGTGAACAGGTCGTAGTCGTACTCCGCCATGCGCTCCTCGTCCCCCACCACACCGTCGCGGGGCCCGGCGACGCTACGCAGCCCGGCCGCCCGCCGCAAGCCGGGGCCCCGTTCGGGCGAGGGCCCTCGCCGGCCACGGAGACACGCGGGCTAGCCCGGGTCGCCGGCCGCAGGCTGCGCCAGCCCCAGGCGCTCGGCCACCTCGCGGCGCAGCGCAGCGTAGGGCCGATCCCAGCGCGGGCGAGCGTCGACCCGCCAGGCCTCCACCGGCAGCAGACCCTCGGCGGCGAGGGTGCGATGCAGCCGGATCTCGGCCTCGGGCTCCCGCGAGAAACCAAAGG
Organism: Myxococcales bacterium; assembly: GCA_020633315.1. Classification (GTDB taxonomy): domain Bacteria; phylum Myxococcota_A; class Polyangia; order Nannocystales; family Nannocystaceae; genus Paraliomyxa. The sequence continues at coordinate 87,735 of JACKDV010000016.1, read as the reverse complement.
GGTTGCGCGGGCGCCCGTCGGGCAGCGGCGGGTACTTGCCATCGCGCCCCGCCGCGATGAGCTCGAGCAGCTCGTGACCGCGGTGATCCATGAACGCGAGGAAGGGCGCATCGAAGGCGCCCACGCCGGCCCGCGTCGGCGGGTCCTTGGCCACCCACTTGGCCCAGTCGAAGCCGTAGACGAAGTCGTGCACGTAGCGGAAGCGGATCGGCGTGCCCCGACCGAACAGCTCCTGCAGCGCGGCGACCCGCTCGCCCTGGATCCGCAGGCACGCCACCGGATCGTCGGTGGCCAGCGCCCCGCGCCACAGCGAGGCGGCCAGCAGCTCGAGGTCGCCGAAGATGTTCTCGGGGAAGGCCCGCTGCATGGCCGTCGCGATCGTGGCCAGCGACTCGGCCAGGGCGCGGGCCACCGCGTCGTCGCGCCCCCCGAGCACGAGCTCGGCCACCTCCACCAGCGAGCGGGCCCAGGTGCGCCCCGGGGCGAGCGAGCGCCACGGCGACGACGCGAGCGAGGCGTCGATCTCGGCCAGGCGCCGGGCCACCCCGGTGGACGCGGAGGGAGCCGAGGCGATCACCCGCAGCCGATCCCTCCGCCGAGCAGCCCGGCCAGGGCGAGCATCCCCGCCATGGTGAGCCCGCCCCGCCACACGCACAGGTGCAGGGTGTGCTTGTAGCGGCGGTGCATCGCGTCGGGGCGGTAGCGGCCGTCCTGCCGCAGATCGCGGTAGTCGGCCACCATCACCACCACCACCGGCAGCACCATCCACAGCTGGGCGTAGTACGGGGCCAGCCACGGCAGCGCGGCCCACACGAGGATCGCCCCCAGCACCAGGCCATCGGCCGCCTGCCTCACCGCAGTCGGCCCGAACATGGTGGTGAAGGTCCGCTTGCCGCCCAGGCGATCGCTCTCCTCGTCGGCGAGCCCCGAGGCCAGCGCGCTGGACAGGCACAGCAGGGCATAGGCGGGCAGCACCACCAGCCCCGCCGGCATCACCTTGCCCCCCTGCAAGAACGCGTGGAACCACGGCAGCAGGAAGCCCACGCCGAGCATCTCGAGCACCTCGCCGCCGCCGCGGTAGTTGAGGCGCACGGGGGGCAGCGTGTACAGCACCAGCAGCAGCAGGCACGCCGCCCCTCCGGCGAGCAACCCCGACCGCGCCAGCAGGTGCTCGCCCAGGCCCGCGACCGCCAGCGCCAGCACGCCCGCGCCCACGCCTCCCATCAGCACCGAGCTCGGCTCGAGCACGTCGTCGGGGATCGTCTTGGGCGAGCAGCCGTCGGGGTAGAGGCGGCGCTTGATCGCGTCGACCTCCTGATCGCCCCAGTCGTTGACGAGCACGATGAACGACAGGTGCGCCAGGGTGAAGGCGGCCCCCAGCAGCAGCGCGAGCAGGTCGACGCGACCGGCCGCGGCCACGCCGATGCCCTGGCCCAGGCCCGCCGACACCAGCAGCTTGGGCCAGCTCGCCGGCTTGAGCGCGTAGAGCCAGCGCCGATGCAGGGGGAGCTCGGCGGGTTGCACGCGGGGAGTCTAGCAGCCGCGATCGAGTCCAGCCATGCGGCCCCCGGCCACGACGCGCTCCGCCGCGAGCCCACGCGCAGCACCGCTTCGGATTCCTCCCGGTGCGGTTTTCACGGTAGCGTCGCCGCCATGCTGCTCGTGTCGATCGATCGGCCCCCGGCCGGTCGCCGGGCTCGCTCCGTCGGCGTGCTGCTCGCGTGCGTGGTGCTGCTGCTCACGATGGCGGCCGCCTGCGGCAAGAAGACCGGCGAGACCACGCCCCCCGAGCCGCCTCCGCCCTCGCGCACGCGCCCCGAGGAGCCCGAGCGACCTCGCCCCGCGCCCACCGGCCCGCAGCTGCTGCTGCGAGGGGCCCGGGTGATGACGGCCGCCGGCGTCGTGTACCCCCACGGCGACGTGCTGCTGCGAGGCGATCGCATCGCCGCCGTCGGCTCGGAGCTGCCGGTGCCCAAGGGCGCCACCGTGGTCGACCTGCGGGGCAAGGTGCTCACGCCCGGGATCATCGACACCCACTCGCACATCGGGGTCTACGCGGCGCCGGGCCTGAGCGCGCACGCCGACGGCAACGAGACCAGCGCCGCGGTCACGGCCGAGGTCTGGGCCGCCGACGCGGTGTGGCCCCAAGACCCGCAGCTCGAGCGCGCCCGCGCGGGGGGCATCACCACCATGCAGATCCTGCCCGGCTCGGCCAACCTCATCGGCGGACGCAGCGTGGTGATCAAGCCCTACCCCGGCCTTCGCAGCATCGAGGACGCCCGCTTCGTGGGGGCGCCCGACGGCCTGAAGATGGCCTGCGGCGAGAACCCCAAGCGCGTGCACGGGGACAAGGGCGGGCCGAGCACCCGCATGGGCAACGTGGCCGGCTACCGCAAGGCGTTCCAGCAGGCGGTGGAGTACCGCCGCAACTGGCAGCGCTACCGCGACAAGAAGGCCCGCTGGGAGGCCAAGCAGCTCGCCCGCAGCCGCGGCGAGGCCTCCCCCGCGGACGAGGGCGAGGACGGCAAGGGCAAGGACGAGGACCCGCCCGATCCGCCGGCCCGCGACGACGCCATGGAGACCCTGGTGGGCGTGCTCGACGGCGAGACCCTGGTGCACATGCACTGCTACCGCGCCGACGAGATGAGCCTCATGATGGATCTGGCGCGCAGCTTCGGCTTCCGCATCCGCAGCTTCCACCACGCGGTGGAGGCCTACAAGATCGCCGACCGCCTCGCCGCGCGCGACGTGGCCGCGTCGGTGTGGGCCGACTGGTGGGGCTTCAAGGCCGAGGCCTACGACGGCATCCGCGAGAACGCGGCCCTGCTCAGCGCCGCGGGCGGCCGCCCCATCATCCACTCCGACAGCGCGATCGGGATCCAGCGCCTGAACCAGGAGGCGGCCAAGGCCCTGTTCGCCGGGCGCCGCATCGGCCTGCGGATCAGCGACGACGAGGCCCTGCGCTGGATCACCGCCAACCCGGCCTGGGCCCTGGGCGTGCACGGCGAGGTGGGCACCCTCGAGGAGGGCAAGCTCGCCGACCTCGTGGTGTGGAGCGGCGATCCCTTCAGCGTCTACAGCCGCGCCGAGCAGGTCTACATCGAGGGGCGGCTGGTCTTCGACGAGGGCTGGGGCGATCGAGCGCCGCGCTCCGACTTCGAGGTGGGGCTGTCGCCCGCCGACCTCGAGCGTGACGCCCCGCCGCCGGTGTTCCCCCCCGGCGAGGCCGCCCCCAAGGCCAAGAAGGACGAGGAGGACGATCGATGAGCGATCTGGAGATCCGCCCGCGCCCGACCGTCGGGCTCTCCCGCCTCGTGGGGCTGCTGGTGGTGCTGATGGCCTCGATCCTCGGCCCCACCAGCGCGGCCGCCCCGGCACCGAGCACCGCCCCCGCCCCGCGGCGGGCGAGCCGAGCGTCCCGCCCCGCCCCCGAGCCCGCGCGATTGCCCTTCGATCGCGAGGCCAGCACCTCCATCTTCCTGGTGGGCGCCGCGGTCCACGTGGGCAACGGCACCGTGATCGAGGGCGGCGTGGTCGAGCTCCGGGGCGCCCGCATCGTGGCGGTGGACGGCCCCGAGCGCGCCGGCGCCCTGCCCTCGGGCGCCGCCGTGATCGACCTCGCCGGCAAGCGCCTCACCCCCGGGCTCGTCGCGGCCGCGAGCCCGCTGGGCCTGGTGGAGATCGACATGGAGAGCGCCACCGTCGACGCGGAGCGCCAGGACGGCGACCCCATCCGCGCCGGCTACGACGCCGCGATGGCGATCAACGCCGACAGCAGCCTGCTGCCCGTCAATGCGATCGAGGGCATCACCTCGGCCGCCGTCACTCCGCGCGGCGGCCTGCTCTCGGGGCAGGTCGCGTGGATCGATCTGGTCGCCGGTGACCACGTGGGCATCGTGGCCCGCCCGCGGATCGCCGCGGCGGGGACCTTCGGGTCCGCGGTGGCCGGCTCGCGCGCGGCCACCTTCGCCCGCCTGCACGAGGTGCTCGACGACGCGGCGCTGCTCCGGGACCGCCGCGGCTCCTTCGACAAGCGCCAGACCCGTGAGCTCTCGGCCCACCGCCTCGACCTCGAGGCCCTCGCCCCGGTGCTCGCGGGCGAGGTGCCGCTGGTGATGCGCGCCGACCGGGCCAGCGACCTGCTGGCCCTGGCCGAGCTGGCGCGCTCGAGCCCGCTGCGCGTCGCGGTGGTCGGCGGGGCCCAGGCCTGGAAGGTCGCCGACGTCCTGGCCGCGGCCGAGGTCGCGGTGATCGTCCAGCCCAGCCTCAACCTGCCCCAGAGCGTCGACCAGCTCGGGGCCCGCCTCGACGACGCGGCGCTCTTGCACGCGGCCGGGGTGCGGGTGGGCATCACCGTGCTCGACGATCCCCACAACGCCCGCAACGTCACCCAGGAGGCCGGCATCGCGGTGGCCCACGGCCTGCCGCACGAGGCGGCCCTGAGCGCGATCACCCTCGAGCTCGCCCGCATCTACGGCATGGAGCAGCACTACGGCAGCATCGAGCCGGGCAAGGTGGCCAACCTCGTCGTGTGGGACGGCGATCCCTTCGAGCTGTCGCAGTGGCCCCGCCAGGTCTACCTGCGGGGCCAGGTCATCCCCATGCGCTCGCGCCAGACCCTGCTGCGCGATCGCTACCGCGACCTGGGGCGCTTCCGCGATCGCGATGAGTGAGCGCCCCCTCGAGCCCGAGCCCGCGCGGCTGCAGGAGTGGATCGAGGCCTTCGCTCGCTTCGCGGTGGATCACCTCGCCCGCCTGCCCCTCATGCCGGCGCAGGGGCTCGAGCTCGCCGACGGGCTCGCCGTGGCCGAGCGCCTGAGCACCCCCATCGGCGAGGCCCCGCTGCCGGGAGGCATCCCCGCGATCATCGACCGCCTCGAGCGCGGAGCCGAGGCCGCCCTGCTCACCGCGGGGCCCGGCTACCTCGCCTACGTGCCCGGCGGCGGCCTGCCCTCGGCGGCCATCGGCGACCTGGTGGCCGACCTGCTCAACCGCTACACCGGCATCACCCAGGCCGCGCCCGCCTTCGTGCGCCTGGAATCCGACGTGCTGCAGTGGCTGGCCGGGGCCTTCGGCTACGGCCCACAGGCGCGCGGCCTGCTGGTCTCGGGGGGCTCGATGGCCAACCTCGCCGCGGTGGTCACCGCCCGCATCGATCGGCTGGGCGAGGACGCCGACCTGCGCCGGGCCGTGGTCCTCGCCTCGAGCCAGGCCCACCACAGCGTGGCCAAGGCGGTGCGCCTCGCGGGCCTGCCCCCGTCTGCCGTGCGCCTGGTGGCGGTGGACGAGCGCCTGCGCCTGTGCCCCGACGCGCTCGCGGCCGAGCTCGAGGCCGTGCGCCGCGAGGGACGTCGGCCCTTCATGCTGGTCTCGGCGGCGGGCACCACCAACACCGGGGCCATCGATCCCCTGCCCGCGCTCGCCGATCTGTGCGAGCGCGAGGGCCTGTGGCACCACGTCGACGGGGCCTACGGCGGGGCCTTCGTGCTGTGCGAGCCGGGACGGGCGCGGCTGGCCGGGATCGAGCGCGCCGACTCGATCGCCTTCGATCCGCACAAGGGCATGTTCCTGCCCTACGGCACCGGCTGCCTGCTCGTGCGCGACGGCGCCGCGCTGCGGCGGGCCCACGCCGGCGAGGCGGCCTACCTCCAGGACCTCGACACCGACGACGGCCAGGCGCCCAGCCCCGCCGAGCACGGCCCCGAGCTCAGCCGCCCGTTTCGCGGCCTGCGCCTGTGGCTGCCGCTCATGCTCCACGGCGCGGCCCCGTTTCGCGAGGCCCTGGCCGAGAAGCTCGCGCTGGCCGAGCGCTTCCACGCCGGCCTGCTCGAGCAGGTCGCGGCCGGAGCCCCCGTGGAGATCGTGGATGCCCCCCAGCTCTCCACCGTGCCCTTCCGGCTGCGCCGCGAGCCGGGCGAGACGCTCGCCTCCGCCAACGCCCGCAGTGCCACCTGGCTGCGGGCGATCAACGCCGCCGGTCGCGTGTTCATGTCGAGCACCAACCTCCCCTCGCCCGACGGCCCGGCCTTCACCCTGCGCGCGTGCGTGTTGAGCTTCCGCACCCACGCCGAGCAGGTCGAGCAGGCGCTCGAAGACCTGGAGCTCGGCCGGCCGGGTGTAAGCTCGTCGACGGCTCCGCGATGAATAAGCCCTCCTCCAGCGTGCTCCCCCACTCGCCGGTCTTCTCCTGGTACCGCAGCCACGAGGGGCTCATCTTCACCTCCGGCCACGCCGCGATCGACGTCGACAGCTACCGCCCCGTGCGGGTGGGCTTCGAGGAGGAGGTCCGCCTCACCCTCGACAACCTCACCCGCACCCTCGAGCACGCGGGCTCGGGGCTCGACAAGGTCCTGAAGATCACCGCGTACATCGTCGACATGAAGCGCTACCCCGACTTCAATCGGATCTACGCGACCTACTTCCCCGGCGAGAACCCGCCCGCGCGCACCTGCGTGGAGGTGCGGCGCCTGCCCTTCGACTTCCAGGTGGAGATCGAGGCGATCGCCCACGGATGAGCCGCGGGGTCCGCTGGTCGCCGCTCGGGGCCGTGGCGCTGCTGTGCTGCCGTCCCGCCGGTGATCCCTCGCCCGCGCCCGCGTCGACCGAGGCCGGCCCCTACCGCCCGTTCCTCGAGCGCAAGGCGGCGCACCTCACCACGCTGCGTGAGGACGGGCCGAGCCCCGGGCGCTACGACGAGGGCTTCGTGCCCGAGGGCGCCACCGTGGTGCGTTACCGCTCGGGCGAGCACGAGCTGCTCGCGTGGCTGTTCCTACCCGCCACGGCCGAGGCCGGGCCGGTGCCCGGGCTGCTCTACTGCCACGGCTCGTTCTCGCTGGGTCCCAAGGACGCCGAGGCGCTGCGGCCCCTGGTGGACGCCGGCCTGGCCGTGCTCGCGCCTGCCCTGCGCGGCGAGAACGGCAACCCCGGCCGGCTCGAGCTGCTCTACGGCGAGGTCGACGATGCGATCGCCGCAGCGCAGTGGCTCGCCGCGCGCCCCGAGGTCGACGCCGAGCACCTCTACGCCGTGGGGCACAGCATCGGCGGGGGCGTGGTCGCCATGCTGGCGCTGCACCCCGAGGCTCCCGTGCGGCTCACCGCCAGCGTGGGCGGCATCTACGTGCCGCAGACCTTCCAGCGCTGGAGCCGATCCGAGGCCAACGCGGGGCTGGTGCGCTTCGATCCCTTCGATCCCGCCGAGGGCACGCTGCGCACGCTGGGGCCGAACCTCCGCGACCTCGCCCACCCGCACCACGCCTACATCGGCGACGAGGACACCTGGTTCCACCCCAACGCCGCGGCGGTGGAGGCCGACGCCCGGCGCTTCGGGGTGCCCTTCACCCTCGAGCGGGTGCCGGGCGATCACATGAGCTGCCTGGCACCCGCGCTCGAGCGCTTCGTGGCACGGATCGAGGCCGACCTCGAGTAGCGCTCACATCGGCATGATCACGGCGCGCAGGATGAAGTCGCCGTCGATGCCGAAGAAGTCGGGCGACTGCACCCAGCTGCCCATCACCTGCTGGTACACCCAGTTGTGGCTCGCGTCCACCGTGCCGTCGGCATCGATGGCGATCGAGGGCGCCCCCATGTGATCGGTGTGGCACATCACCAGCGCGAAGTCCTGGTTCATCATGGTGAAGGTGGGCACCGCGAGCCCGCCGAGGTCGACCTCGGTGAGCGCCATCGTGCCGCCGTCCACCTGGAAGGTGGTCGAGTCGATCTCGGCGGTGGGCATGCCCTGGTTGTCCACCTCCCACACGCCCACGCTGAAGGTCTCGGTCCCGCCTCCCCCGCCGATGGCCGCCACCGCTCCCACCACGTCGAAGGGGTACTGGGCGTTGTCGGGGGAGAACACCGAGGCCCAGCAGTCGTCGGGGCCGGGCCAGCTCTGCCACACCAGCGCGTCGGTGGGCGTCCACGAGTCGTTGCGCAGCACGTCGCCCTCGAGCCCGCCCGTGGTCTCCGGGGGCGGCTCGTCGGTGGTGCTGCCGTCGGAGGTCTCGGGCGGCGCGGTGGTCGAGCCGTTGCCCGTGGAGCCCGTGCCGCTCGCGGTGTCGTCGGTCGCGGGCGGGGTGCCGGTGCTGCCCGTGCCGGTCCCGGTGGCGGAGCCGCTGTCGTCGGCCTGGGTCGTGTCGTCGCCGTCGGCGGGACAGGCCAGCATGGCCGCGAGCGCCATCACGAGCGTCAGTCTATGCATGAGATCACGCTACCGCCGTGCGGCGCCGAAGGCCAGCGAGCGCGGCACGAGAGCGCCTCGACGCGGCCAAGAAATGCGCGCAACCTAGACGACGTGATCGCGACTGCGGAGGCCCCGCGAAGGGCTCCCCGGAGCCCCGGGCTCGGGCTGCTGCTCGGCCTCTGTGCGTGCCACCCCGATGGCTCCGCATCGCCGCGCGCGGCCGCCATCGACGACCCCTTCGCCGCCATGCCCTACGCGAGCGCGCCCCTGCCCGCGACCGCCAAGGTGTTCCTGGTGGCGGGAGGCGACGACGTGGCCAACTTCGCCGCCGACGTGATCGACCAGCATGCGCTGTGGAAGCGGGCCGGGCTGCGCGACGACGAGATCGCCTGCTACTACGCCAAGCCCAGCGAGGACGCGCTGCGCGAGGACGGCGAGCAGCTCGGGGAGCTCGCCCCCGCGCTGCGCCGCTGCTACTCGGCCGACCCGGCCACCCTGCACGCCCACCTGCGCGAGGCGGCCGGCCGCGCCCCGCCCTTCCTGTACCTGTTCGTCAGCGGCCACGGCCTGCCTCCGCTGCTGCGCTGGCACACCGGGCTCGAGCACGAGGCCGACCTGCCCTCGCACATGGAGCTGCGCCGCGGCGAGGTGGGGCTGTTCGATCGTCACTCCATCGGCCTCGAGGGCGGCGACGCCCCGGCCCTGGGCGAGGTGGACGAGATCCTCGCGGCCTACCGCGAGGGCGTGCCGGTGGAGTCGCTGGTGCTCACCCCCGACACCCTCGCGCGCGCGCTCGCCCCCCTGCCCCCCAGCAGCGAGCTGGTGGTGGTGCTCCAGGCCTGCTTCAGCGGCGGCTTCATCGGCCGCCCCGACGACGACGGCCCCTCCCCGCTGGTCCAGCGCCCGCACACCACGGTGCTCACCGCCAGCTCGCCCGGGCGCCCCAGCTTCGGCTGCAGCCCCGGCACCCGCCACACCTACTACGGCGGCGCGCTCAACCGGGTGCTCGACGAGCTCATCGAGCAGCAGCCCCGCCTGCCCCCCGCCCTGCCCTGGGCCGAGATCCACGAGCGCGTGCGCTTCGTGGTCGAGACCATGGAGGACATCGAGGGCGAGCGACCGTCGAGCCCCCAGCTCTTCGATGGTCACGCGAAGCCCGAGTGACCACCACTGCCACCCCGCCCAGGCTCAGCAGCACCGCCCCCCCAAGCGCCCGCCGGGGCAGGCCCTGGATCTCGAAGCCGTGGATCACTCCCACGAGCACCGGGCACTCGAGCGCGAGGCCCAGCTCGGTGAGGGTCACGGCGGGGTCCCTCATGGCCTCGCCCCCTGGGCTCGGCTCGCTCCTACAGGCGGGTGAGGTAGGGGTAGCTCTGCAGCAGCCCCAGGGTCCACTGCTCGCCCAGCGAGGTCTCGCAGTCGAGGTGGCGCTGGCGCAGCTCGTGCAGCAGCCCCTCCACGTCGAAGTCCATCGCCTGCAGCGAGTCCTCGTTGGTGGCGCCCATCTTGAGGTCGAGCACCACGTCGTCGAAGGGGATCCGCACCACACCGGAGAACTCGGGCGCAGGGTCGCCCGCGTTGCGGACCACCACGTCGTGGATGCGGGCGAAGAGGTTGTGCTGGTTGGCCAGGCTGTCCTGGTAGGCCCCGGTCATGAAGAAGCCCAGGTAGTACTTCTCCTTGGGGTCCTTGCGCTCGTGCAGGGGCAGGAAGCGCATGTTCTCCTCGGGGTGGGCGAAGCTGGTCACGCAGCCGTCGCTGTCGCAGGTGATGTCGACGATCTCGGTGTTGAGAGTGGGCCGCTCGCCGTGCCGGGACAGCGGCGCGGCCGGGAACACCTGGTCCACGCTCCACGCGTCGGGCAGCGACTGGAAGATCGAGAAGTTGGCGAGGTACTTGCGCTGCGCCTTCTCGAGGTACTCCACGATCTCCTCGGAGGGCCGCTTGAGCCCCTCCACGATGTTGGCCACCTTGGAGCGCACCCGCACGAACAGGGCCTCGGCCGCGGCGCGGTCCTCGAGCGAGAGGTAGCCGCTGGAGAACAGCTCGAGGGCCTCGTCGCGGAAGTCGACCGCGTCGTGGAAGTACTCCTCGTAGTTCTTGGGCGAGAGGTGCTCGAGGGTCTCGCGCAGCGCCTCGATGATGCGGTGCTCGTCCTCACGGGGCGCGGGCTCGGGCGGCGGGGTGCCCTGCACCTCGCGCAGGTCGGTGATGGTCACCGCGTGCCGGGCCACCATCGCCCGGCCGCTCTCGGTGATGAGGGTGGGCGCCTGCGCCTCCATCTCCTCCACCACCTCGCCCACCTCGAACACCGCCTGGCTGGCGTACTCCTCGATGGTGTAGTTGGCCGACGAAGGATAGGAGGTGCGGCTGCCGTCGTAGTCCACGCCCAGGCCGCCGCCCAGATCGAGGTAGCGCATCGCGGGGGCGTAGGACTTCTGCAGCGCGCTGTACAGCCGCGCCGCCTCGCGCACCGCCTGCTTGATCCGCTTGATGCGGGTGATCTGCGAGCCGATGTGGAAGTGCAGCAGCACCAGGCGCTCGAGCTGCCCCGCGTCGCGCAGGGTCTGCACCACGTCGAGCAGCTCGGTGGTGGTGAGCCCGAACTTCGAGGTCTCGCCCCCCGAGCTCTGCCAGCGCCCGCTGCCCCGCGCGTAGAGCTTGGCCCGCACCCCCAGATCGGGGGTCACCTTCCACGCGTGCTCGCGCCCCACCTGGATGAAGCGCGTGACCTCGCGGATCGACTCGATGATCACCACCACGTGGTGGCCGAGCTCGGCCGCGTGGTAGGCCATGCGCATGAACTCGCGGTCCTTGAAGCCGTTGACGAGCAGCAGCGAGCCCGGCTGGGGGGGCTGCGCCATCGCCAGCAGCATCTCGGGCTTGCTGCCCGCCTCGAGCCCGAAGCCGAGCTCGGGATCCTGCACCACCGCGTCGATCACCACCTTGCGCTGGTTGACCTTCACCGGCAGCACGCCGCAGTAGCCCCCGCCGTAGGAGTTGTCCTTGATCGCCTTGGCGAAGGCGTTCTTGAGCCGTCGCATCTGGCCCTGCACCACGGTCGGGAAGCGCACCACGAAGGGGGTGCGGATGCCCCGGGTCTCGAGGTGCTCGGCCAGGCGGTGCATGTCGACGGGAGGCACTCCCGGCGCGCGGTAGACCAGGTGCCCCTGGTCGTTGACGGTCAGGAACTCCTCGCCCCAGCGATCGACGCCGTAGCGCTTGAGCGAGACCTCCATCGCGTAGGGTGCGGTCGGCGTATCCACGGCCCCGAGGGTGGCCGGGGTCGTGGGGCCGCGCAAGGGCCCGACGCGGGTGGGCTCCCAGCACCCGATGGGACGGCTCCTCGCCCCCGTCGCTCCGCACGGCGTTCCGCGGGCACGCGTCCCGAGCCCCCGTGGGCCCGGGCCACCCCGACCGCCGGCCGCGGGTGCCTGCTATGCTCCGGCGCCCGCCTTCGCGGCGGTCAGCACGGAGCACCCTGAAGCGATGGCCTCGTACCAGTACATCTTCACGATGAAGGACCTGCGCAAGGTCTACCCCGGCGGCAAGGAGGTCCTCGGCGGCATCCACCTGTCGTTCTTCCCCGGGGCCAAGATCGGCGTGCTCGGCTCCAACGGCGCGGGCAAGAGCACCCTGCTGCGCATCATGGCCGGGGTCGACAAGGAGTTCCTCGGCGAGGCCTGGGCGGCCGAGGGGGTGAAGGTGGGCTACCTGCCGCAGGAGCCCCAGCTCGACGAGAGCAAGGACGTCAAGGGCAACATCGAGCTCGCCGTCGCCGACATGAAGCAGACCCTCGCTCGCTTCGAGGAGGTGAGCATGAAGTTCGGCGAGGTGAGCTCCGACGACGAGATGAACGCGCTGCTCGAGGAGCAGGGCAAGCTGCAGGACATCATCGAGGCCGGCGGCGGCTGGGAGCTCGACACCACCCTCGAGATCGCCATGGACGCCCTGCGCACCCCGCCGGGCGACGCCGACGTCAGCAAGCTCAGCGGCGGCGAGCGGCGGCGCGTGGCCCTGTGCCGCCTGCTGCTCGAGAAGCCCGACCTGCTGCTGCTCGACGAGCCCACCAACCACCTCGACGCCGAGAGCGTGGCCTGGCTCGAGCGCCACCTGCACGAGTACCCGGGCACCGTGGTGGCCATCACCCACGACCGCTACTTCCTCGACAACGTGGCCGGCTGGATCCTCGAGCTCGACCACGGCAAGGGGATCCCGTGGAAGGGCAACTACTCGTCGTGGCTCGACCAGAAGCGCAAGCGCCTCGAGCAGGCCGAGAAGAAGGAGAGCGCCCGACAGCGCACCCTGGCCCGCGAGCTCGAGTGGATCCGCATGTCGCCCAAGGCCCGCCAGGCCAAGAGCAAGGCCCGCATCAACGCCTACAACGAGCTGCTCGAGCAGTCGCAGAAGCGACAGGTGGACACCACCGACATCAAGATCCCGTTCTCGCGGCGCCTGGGCAACAAGGTGGTGGAGCTCGACGGGGTGACCAAGGGCTACGGCGACCGCCTGCTCATCGACGACCTCACCTTCAAGCTGCCGCCCGGCGGCATCGTGGGCATCATCGGCCCCAACGGCGCGGGCAAGACCACCCTGTTTCGCATGATCGTGGGCCAGGAGCAGCCCGACTCCGGCACGATCACCATCGGCGACACCGTCGACATCGCCTACGTGGACCAGAGCCGCGACGCGCTCGATCCCGACAAGACGATCTACGAGGAGATCAGCGAGGGAGCCGAGACCATCGACATGGCCGGCACCGAGCTCAACGCCCGCGCCTACGTGGGCAAGTTCAACTTCACCGGCGCCGACCAGCAGAAGCTGGTGGGGGTGCTCTCGGGCGGCGAGCGCAACCGGGTGCACCTGGCCAAGCTGATCAAGCGCGGCGGCAACCTGCTGCTGCTCGACGAGCCCACCAACGACCTCGACGTGGACACCCTGCGCCACCTCGAGGAGGCCCTGCTCGACTTCCCCGGCTGCGCCGTGATCATCAGCCACGACCGCTGGTTCCTCGACCGCATCGCCACCCACATCCTCGCGTTCGAGGGCGACTCGAAGGTGACCTGGTTCACCGGCAACTTCGCGGACTACGAGGCCGATCGAAAGAAGCGGCTGGGCGACGACGCGCTCGTGCCCAAGCGGGTGAAGTACCGCAAGCTGACGCGCGACTGATCGCGCAGCGGTACACCAAGCGAGCCGCGATCCGGTCCGCAATCATTGCGGCGATCCACCGATCGACATGCGCGAGTCGAGGGGCCTCCAAGACCTCGTGCGTGCTCACATCCGCGGTGCTTCGACATGGTTGCCGACTGGGAATTGGCAGCTATCATGCCGCGGCAATGGATTCCCGAACACTGTTCTTCGCCAGCGCCCTCCTGGTATCCCTGTCTGCCGGCTGTGGCGATGACGGCTCGTCCGAGAGCAGTGGCTCCTCGGGTGACGATCCCTCCACCACCTCGAGCCCAGGAACCACTTCCGACGGCTCCACGTCCACCCCGGGGACCGAGTCTGGCGGCAGCACCATGGGCGCCGACGAGAGCGGCACCGGCAACGAGAGCTCGACCGGTGAGCCCGCAGACGTCGACGTCACGCTCCAATTCGCGGTGCGGGTGGGCGAGGAAGACGCGGTCTGCGGCCAGAGCTACGACAACATCGGCGCGCTGGGGACCACCATCGAGATCCTCGATCTTCGCTTCTTCGTCTCCAACCTCCGCCTGGTCGACGACACGGGGGCCGAGGTCCCGGTGGCGATGACCGACGACGGCGAGTGGCAGCTCGAGGGCAGCGCCCTGCTCGACTTCGAGGACGGCAGCGCGGGCTGCTCGGAGAACACCACCGCAGAGACCAACACCACCGTGCGCGGAACGGCGCCCGATGGCACCTACACCGGCATTCGCTTCGATCTCGGCCTGCCCTTCGAGCAGAACCACCTCAACGCCGACGAGGCCCCGCCGCCGCTCAACACCACCGCGATGTTCTGGAGCTGGGCCGCCGGCTACAAGTTCGCCAAGATCGACATCGCCAACGACAACCCGGCTCCCAACAACCGTTGGAACTTCCACCTGGGCAGCCAGGGCTGCGACAACGGCGACGCCGGGCCCACCGTCCCGCCCGATGCCGAGTGCTCGCGCCCCGGGCGCCCCGCCATCGCGCTCGACGGCTTCGATCCGCTCACCGGCACCGTGGTCCTCGACGTGGCCTCGCTGTTCCAGGGCGTGGACGTGACCGCCGACACCCCGATGACCGCGCCGGGCTGCATGTCGTTCTTGCCCGACGTCAACGAGTGCACCGATCTGTTCCCCAACCTGGGGCTGACCTGGGATACTGGTGACTGCGTCGATGACTGCTCGGCTCAGATCGTGTTCAGCGGCGAGTAGCCGCCTCGGACCCTCGCTGCTGGCGCTCGGCCTGGCCGGAGCGCCGGCCTGCGGAGACGATGCCCCCGCCGCCTCGGCTGGGGGCACCGCGACCTCCGAGGGCACGGGCACCAGCGGCCTGGACACCACGGCCGGTCCCGATCCCGACGGCACGGGCGAGAGCGGAGACTCGGGCACGGGCGGAGACGACTCCGGCTACGAGTGGAACCTCCCGCCCGGCTTTCCCGCGCCCTGGGTGCCCGAGGACAACCCGATGACGGCCGAGAAGGTCGAGCTCGGGCGCCACCTGTTCTACGACACGCGGCTGTCGGCCAACGAGACGCAGTCCTGCGGCTCGTGCCACGAGCAGGAGCTGGCCTTCGCCGACGGCAAGACCACGCCCACGGGCTCCACGGGCCAGGTGCTGGTGCGCAACTCCATGCACCTGACCAACGCGGGCTACTCGTTCCCCCTGACCTGGGCCAACCCCAACCTGCCCACCCTCGAGCACCAGATCATGGTGCCGCTGTTCGCCGAGCAGCCGGTGGAGCTGGGCGCGAGCGGCCACGAGGACGAGATCCTGGGCCGGCTACGCGACGATCCCCTGTACCAGGATCTGTTCGCCGCCGCCTTCCCCGAGCTCGACGATCCCTTCAGCTTCGAGCGGGTCCGCCAGGCCCTGGCCAGCTTCGTGCGGACCATGATCTCGGGCAACTCGCCCTTCGACCGCTACACCTACCAGGGCGACACCAACGCGCTCACCGAGCAGGAGCTGCGGGGCCTGGAGCTGTTCTTCTCCGAGGCGCTCGAGTGCCACCACTGCCACTTCGGGTTCAACTTCTCGGGTGCCACCCGCCACGCGGGCACCGTGCACGAGTCGTTCGCCTACCACAACACCGGGCTGTACAACCTCGACGCCGACGGCGCCTACCCGCTGGGCAACCAGGGGCTCATCGAGGCCACCTTCGACCCCGACGACATGGGGGCGTTCCGGGCCCAGACCCTGCGCAACATCGCGGTCACGGGCCCCTACATGCACGATGGCTCGGTGGAGACCCTCGACGAGGTCATCCGCATCTACGAGCGAGGCGGGCGGCTCATCGACAGCGGCCCCAACGCGGGCGACGGCGCGGTCAACCCTCACAAGAGCGGGTTGGTGGCCGGCTTCACCCTCACCGACCAGGAGCGCGAGGATCTGATCGTCTTCCTCGGCTCGCTGACCGACGACGACTTCCTCACCGATCCGCGCTTCTCCAACCCCTTCGAGTGACGGCAGGGGGTCGGCCCACCCGCGGCGGCCCGGCGAGCGAGCCGAGCCGGCCGCGTGCGTCGGGCTGGGATCGCTGGGATCAGAGGCAGACCTCGAGGCACTGCACCCAGATGGCGGCGCAGGCCATCTCGTCGCCCTCGTGGCCGACGTCGTGGCACATCATGCCGAATTCGTCGTCGGAGTCGTGGCAGATCGAGCCCAGCTCGTCGCAGCTCGCATCGCTCGCGTCATCGGCCCCGGTGGACGAGGTCGCGGGCGCACCGCCGGTGGTCTCGTCGCCCCCGGTGCCCGAGCCTTCGCCTCCCCCGCTGCTGCCCGTATCGCCCGAGTCCTCGTGGTGGCCGGTCTCCTCGCCCTCCTCGTGCCCGCCGACCGGCGGCGCGGCATTGCAGTAGTCGAGGCAGGCCTGCAGATCGGTCGAGCACACCGCATCGTCGCCCTCGTGGGCCCGGGAGTGGCAGCCGTTGATCATGTCGTCGCTGCCGTCGTCCTTGGGATGGCAGGCGTCGATCACCATCTCGCAGGCCCCGGGCGTGACCTCGGCGTCGTCGGTGCACGCCTGCACGAGACCACCCAGCATCAGACCCGCGGCCCACCACGACGACATCGACCAGAGCTTCATCGCGTCGGAGCGTAGTGCGTGCTGCGCAGGTCGGCAACGAGATTCGATCCCATCGAGGACCTCGATGGGATCGAGTCTCCATTCTTGCGTCGTCGATGACGAGCATCGAGAGCGAGTGGGATCCCGGACCCGTCGGCGCGTCGACGCACGAGCGGCGATCTCGGCTCGCGATCACCGATGCGATCGCGAGCCCGTCGTCCTCCACCCGATCACGGCGCGAGCGTGGCTCCCGGGTGCAGCCTGGGTACGACGCACGACCACGGGCGGCTTGCGATCGATGGTGCCGAGCACGACGGCTCGTCGGGAGACCGACCAGCCACGCCGCCGGAGCGTTTCCGAGAGCCCCCGAGGATCGGGGCCTCAGCGCAAGGATTGCACCACGATTCCCTCATCCGTTGCCCGCCCCATGCAACTCCCACCGAGGGAAGGGAAGTGGCCCGTGGAGCTTGGGCACGACAAGTGGATGGCCAGCGGCATGCAGCGGCCATTCGAGTGGAAGGCCATCTCGACTGCTCGGAGCGACGCATCGAGCGCGGCGTCGCAGTGGATGGCTCGGCAGGTCGAGGAGCTGAGCGCGGCCGTGCTCCGTCGGCTGGCGGAGTCCTCGGTGCCTGGCATCGACCTTGTGCTCGAGGATCTGCTGGCCGAGCTCGGCCGCAGCCTCGATGCCGACCGTGTCTCGATCTACTCGGTCACCGACGACCGCCGGGGCCTGCGGGTGCTGAGGACCTGGGCCGCACCGGGGGTGCCACGCCTTCCGCTCGCACGGATCCAAGACGACGTCCCCGAGCTGGTGGAGCGAGTGCTCCGGGGAGAGCGGATCTGGGTCGAGCGCGTGGAGGAGCTCCGAGACGAGATGCCGCTCGACCACGAGGCGCTCGAGCGGTTGGGGCAGCGCTCGCTGCTGGCCCTGCCGCTGCGGCTGGGAGGCTCAGTCGTGGGAGGCCTGTCGCTCGGCGGGGTGGTCCGCTCCCGCCGCTGGAGCCGGGAGGTCGTGGATGCGCTCGAGTCCCTCGGTCACGCGGTGGCGCTCGCGCTCGGACGACGGCAGTGGGCTCGCCAGATCGAGCGTCGGGACGAGGACCTGGTGGAGACCGAGCGCCTCGCCGGGGTGGGCCACTGGACGCACCACTACGCCAGCGGCAGCACCACGGGCTCGCAGAACCTCTATCGCATCCTCGGGCTCGATCCCCGCGCCGAGATCGACCTGGTCCGGACCATCGAGCAGATCCACCCCGAGGACCGCGCGACCTACGAGTCGTTCCTCACCGTGCTGCTGGTGGGCGGCGAGCCCGAGGCCGTCGAGGTGCGAGCCCAGCCCCGCCGGGGCGACCTGCGATTCCTTCGCTGCTGGGGCGAGGCCGGGCGCGATCAGGACGGCACGCTGACCTTCGCCCGTGGGGTCGTGCACGACATCACCGAGCGCAAGCAGGACGAGCAGGCGATGATCGCCCTCAACCACCGGCTCGTGAAGGCGCACGAGCAGGAGCGGGCCCGGCTCGCGCGGGAGATCCACGACGACCTGGGGCAGCGGCTCGCCGCGCTCAAGCTCCACCTCGATCTCCTGCGGCAGGATCCCGCGGTGGATTCGGCAGTGGCCGAGCGCTTGACCACGCTGTCGAGCTCGACGGCCGAGGTGGCCGCGGCGGTGCGGGGCCTCAGCCACGCGCTCCACCCCGGGGTGCTCGAGCGCCTGGGGCTCCGCGGGGCGCTCGAGGCCCTGTGCGCGCAGCAGGGCTCCGCCAGCGGCATGCCGGTGCAGCTACGCCCGGCCGCGACCGGCGAGCCCCCGCTGCGGTCCAGCGAGGCGGCGCTGGGGCTCTATCGCGTGGCCCAGGAGGCGCTCGCCAACGCGATCCGCCACGGCCGCGCCCCGCGGGTCGAGCTGGCGCTGGAGCTGCGCCACGACCAGGTGCGGCTGAGCGTGCGCGATGAAGGGGTGGGCATGGTGCTGCGGGGAGGGACCGGGGCGTACGGGCTGGGCCTGCTCGGCATGCGCGAGCGCATGCACCTGGTGGGGGGCACGCTGCAGATCGACTCGACGCCGGGTCGGGGGACGACGGTGGAGGCGACCGTCCCGTGGCCCGAGCCGGAGGCGGGCGCGTGAGCCGTCCTCGCCTCGTGCTCGCCGACGATCACGTGGTGATGCTCGAGGGCCTGCGGGCCCTGCTGCAGCAGCGCTACCACGTGGTCGCGTGCGTGAGCGACGGGGACTCGCTGATCGCAGCGGTGCAGGAGCACGCGCCCGACGTGGTGGTCAGCGACATCTCGATGCCGGGCGACGGCTTCGATGCGGCGCGGAGGATCCGGGAGATCGCCCCCGCGACCAAGGTGGTGCTGCTGACGATGAACGACAGCCCCGCGCTGGCGGCGGGCGCCCTGCGCATGGGGGTGAGCGCCTACGTGCTCAAGACCGAGGCCGCCGCCGAGCTGTCGACCGCCATCGAGGCCGCGCTCGCTGGTCGGACCCACCTGAGCCGGGGGTTGGTCGACGAGACCCTCTCGCAGCTCACCGGCCGGGTGGAGCCGAGCCGGCGCGGCCTGGTCCACGAGCTGACCGATCGCCAGATCGCGGTGCTGCGCCTGCTCGGCCGGGGCCTCACCATGAAGGAGGTCGCCCACGAGCTTCACATCAGCCCGCGCACCGTCGCGTTCCACAAGTATCGGATCATGGAGGTCGTGGGCGCCAAGTCGAGCGCAGAGCTGATCCGCGTCGCGGTGGAGGGTGGGCTGGTCGAGACCTGAGCAAGGGCGTGCCGACGCGCCTGCGAGCGCGTCGGCCAGCTCCCAGTGACCGGGTGGAGAGCTAGACGGGGCCGCAAGCTCCGCTGGCGTATAGGTCGGGACGGACCGCATCCATGCAGGCCTGTGCCTCCTCGGAGGTGATCTCCGCGAAGCCCAGGTCGTAGCCGTTGTAGTAGTCGTACCACCCACAGACACCGATGTCCCCATAGTCCCAGATCCCCACACCCCAGGCACCCTCGAGCGACTCCGAGACGAGGCCAGTCGCATCGTCGGTGCAGTACAGCGCATCGGGACTCGAGGAGTCGATCGCAGAGATGAAGCCGTCGTACGCGAAGCAGGGGCATGCCGGGACCTCGCACGGCAGCAGCGCGCCGTCCGACACCTGGTCGAACTTGCTGGCGACCTGCGAGCACGCCTGCGCGGAGGCGTTGGGCTCCGTGCTCGGATCGCCATCGTTGGCCAGCTCGCAGTCCATTGCCTCGCAGTAGGCATTGCACAGGCCCCACGCCTTGCCCTCGTAGCCGTCGCAGATGCTCTCGGCCGAAGGAGTCTCGAAGTCGGGGGTGCCGTTGGCGCGAGCATCATCGGCGATCGAGAGCGAGAGCGCGGCCACGGAGAGCATGATGATCTTCTTCATGTTGGGATTCCTTTCGTCGTGCACGAGTCGGCGCGCAGGCCGGTCCATCCGAGCCCGTGGCCCACTCGTTCGGTGGGCCGCGGAGCGCGTCGACTCGACGACATCATTGCTAGCAGGCGGCTCGGTACACGCCCACTGCGAGAACTACCGGTCGAGGCCCTGGTAGTTCATACAGGTCTCGAGCACCCGTGGCGGTGGCTCACGCTAGAGAGCTCGCGGACCGACGAGATCGGATTGCCCGAAGTCGAACTCAACGGACCGCTCCCGTCCGAGCCCGCAGGTGTCTCGGTGTGTCGCGCAATCGCGAAGACGAGCCTCCGGGCTCGTTCGCATCGGCGCTCGGAGATGGAGGCGCGCGGTTTCGAACAAATGCGCCGTTCGCTCCCGGCCTCGATCGGGCACCGAGGTGACTACATTGAAGCAAGGGGAACCTCTAGCCTAGGATGCTCCGATGTCGCCGAGCGACGCCGAGTTGCTGGGTGCGTGGGCCGAGGGGGATACCCGGGCCGGGAGTCGGCTGTTCAACCGCTACTTCCTCCCGGTGAGCCGGTTCTTCGCCAACAAGGTCGCCGAGGACCACGACGACCTGGTGCAGGAGACCTTCGCGGCCTGCGTGCGAGGCCGCGAGCGCCTGCGCGACAAGAGCAGCTTCCGGGCCTACCTCTTCGCGGTGGCCAGCAACGTGCTGCGGATGTACCTGCGGCGCCTGTGCTCGCGCGAGCCGCTCGAGGCGCTCGACGAGCTGTCCGTCCACGATCTGGCGCCGAGCCCCAGTACGGTGCTGCGAGGCCGCGAGCAGGAGCACGCGCTGCTCGACGCCCTGCGCCGGCTGCCGCTGCCGCTGCAGGTGGTGATGGAGCTCTACTACTGGGAGGACATGCGGACCCACGAGATCGCCGAAGCGGTCGAGCTGCCCACGGGCACGGTGCGCAGCCACCTGCGGCGAGGCCGGGACCAGCTCGAGCGATCGCTGCGGCGGCACCCGCCGGCCGATGACGGCAGCGCCGAGGTGGTCGACCTCGAGCGGTGGGCCGCCGCCCTGCGCGAGACGATCACCCGCAGCTGCGCCTGATCCGAGGCCCGTGTGAGCGACGAGCCCTCGCCGTCCAGCGTCACCATCGATGTCCCGGGCCGCCCGGACAACGCGGCCCGCCGTGATCGCATGCGGGCCGCTCTCTTCGGCGAGGAGCCCCGGGCCCGCACCCTGGGTCGCTTCGAGATCCGCGGCGAGCTCGGCCGAGGTGGCATGGGGGTGGTGCTCGAGGCCTTCGATCCCGAGCTCGATCGACCGGTGGCGCTCAAGCTGCTCCACCCGCGGCTCGACGACGCGGCGCAGGCCGATCTGCTGCGCGAGGCTCGGCTGCTGGCCAAGGTGGCGCACCCCCACGTGGTGCACGTGTACGAGGCCGGCCGGATCGATGGGCGGGTGCTCATCGCGATGGAGCTCGTCCGCGGCCAGACCCTGCGGCAGTGGCAGCGGGCCGCGCCCCGCGGCTGCGCGGAGATCCTCGACGCGTATCGCCAGGCCGGCCAGGGACTGGCCGCGGCCCATGCGGCCGGGGTGGTGCACCGCGACTTCAAGCCGCACAACTGCATCCGCGACGAGGCGGGCCACGTGCGGGTGCTGGACTTCGGGCTCGCCGATCACCCGAGCGCGGGCGATGGCACCAGCGGAGGCACTCGGGCGTACATGGCTCCCGAGCAGCTCGAGGGCGAGGCCTGCGACGCCCGCAGCGATCAGTTCAGCTTCTGCGTCGCGCTCCACGAGGCGCTCCATGGGGTGCACCCCTTGGCGCAGGACGAGAGGCGCGGGCTGGGCGAGGCACTGCCGTCCGAGGGGACGGGGGTGCGGGTGCCCAGGTGGATCGACCGGGCGCTCGAGCGCGGGCTCGCGGAGGATCCCCGGTGGCGCTGGCCCGACATGGATGCGCTGCTGCACGCGCTGCGTCCACGCCGTCGGGCGCGGTGGGTGGTGGCTGCGCTGGCGCTGGGCGTGGGGGTGGGCGCGGCCGGGGTGGGGCTGGTGGCCAGCGGGGACGAGCCGGTCGAGCCCTGCGGTGGCGCCGAGCTGCGGGTGAGCGAGAGCTGGAACGACGCGCGTCGGGACGCGGTGCGCCGGGCCCTGCTCGACACGGGGCTGCCGATGGCCAGCGAGACCTGGCCTCGCGTGCGCGACGAGCTCGACGCCCACCTGGAGCGGTGGGCCCAGACCCACACCGAGGTGTGTCGAGCGACCCGGGTGCGGGGCGAGCAATCCGTCGAGCGCCTCGACCTGCGCATGGCCTGCCTCGAGCAGCGCCTCGACGCGGTCGACGGGCTGCTCGACGTGCTCGAGCACGCCGACGCAGAGGTGGTGATCGCGGCCATCGACGCGGTGCACGAGCTGCCGCGGGCCGAGCCGTGCCGACGCCTCGAGCCGAGAGCGAGCCCCGAGCCGCCCGAGGCGGCCGTGCTGCGCCGCGAGCTGGGGCGGGCGCTGGCCGAGCGCGATGCGGGCCGACCCGAGCGGGCGCTGGAGCAGCTCGAGGCGCTCCGCGAGCGGGCCGTGGCCTCGGGGACGCGGTGGCTGGCGGCCGAGCTGCTGGTGCGCCGCGGCGAGGTGCTCGAGGAGCTCGGCCGAGGAGCCGACGCCGACCGCCCGCTGGACCAAGGGCTGTGGGCCGCGCTCGAGGTGGGGCACGACGAGGCGGCGTTCGAGGCCGCGGTGGCGCACGCTGGGGTGGTGGGGCTCCTGCTGATCGAGGAGGAACGAGGGCTGGTCCTGGTCGATCACGCGCGGGCGCTGCTGGGCCGAATCGGAGCGCCCGACGATGCGCGGCAAGAGCTCGAGCTCGTGGCCGGCCTCGTGCTCGGGCGCCATGGTCGCTACGAAGAGGCCATGCAGAGCCTCGATCGGGCCGAGGCCGGGGTGGAGCCCGGCGGGCGCGAGCACCTCGACGTGCTCGCGGCTCGGGGCAACGTGGGCCTGTGGTGCGATCGCCTCGACGACGCGCGATCGCAGCTCGAGCGCCACCTCGAGATCGCCTCGGGCGTATACGGCCCGCGTCACCCCGAGGTGGCCAACACCCTCAACGACCTGGCCGTGCTCGAGATCCAGCAGGGGCGAGCGAAGGCGGCCGAGGCACGAGCCCGCGCCGCGGTCGAGATCCTGCAGGAGTCGGTGGGCGATCACCCGCGGGTTGCGGATGCGCTGATGAACCTGGCGGGGATCCTCATGATCCGCGAGGAGCCCGACCTCGAAGGTGCCCTGCGCCGGATCGAGGACGCGCGACGGATCTACGTCGAGGCGCTCGGAGAGGGCTCGGCCAAGGTCGCCGACGCCGATCTCGCCCTGGCGATGGGGCTGGAGAGCCTGGGTCGGCTCGAGCAAGCCGAGCAGGCCTATCGACGCAACCTCGAGCTCCAGCGGCGGCTCAAGGGCGAGCGGCACCCCGATCTGCGCCATCCCCTGCTCGCGTTGGGCACGCTGCTGCTGGACACGGGGCGCCCGGCCGAGGCCATCGAGCCGATCGAGCAGGCCGTCGCGCTGGCGCGAGAGCTCGCCCGCTCGGCCGGCGAGGGAGCCGACCCGTCCGGCTTCATCCGAGACGGCGAGCGATTGCTGGCGCAGGCGCGCGCCGAGGCCGAGCCGTAGCGCGCGGTGGTAGCTCCTCGAGCCCTCGGGCCGAGCTCGAGTCCTCGGGCCGAGCTCCACGACCCCCTGTCAATTCTGACAGGGGCACGACAGGTACCTCTGACAGTCTTCGAGCCCTCGCTCGCCGGGGTATGTCCTCGTCATCGTGGAGCGCCCGGGGAGATGGTCCCGCGGCGCCCCGTCCCCAACCCCTCGAATGAAGGCGTAGTGACATGACTCGACGAGATCTCCTCCCCTTTGCCGCCCTCCTCGCGGCTCCCCTGGCCCTGGGCTCCGCGTGCGCGACCGACGAGAGCGACGAGCTCGGCGCTCCCCTCGAGGCCGAGGACGAGGATGCGGCCGGCCCCGCGGGCGTGGGCGACCTGACCACGCAGCAGGCCACCCCGGCGGTGCCCGGCTTCGACGTGGACATCGCGGTGATGGGCGATGACGTGACCTTCGACTGGACCGCCTCCGGCATCGCCCCGGGCATGAGCGGGATCAACGATGCGGTGTTCGTGCTGCGCAGCGAGGACCCCAACGGCCTGCTGAGCCTCACGTCAGCGTCCTTCGATCCCTACTGCGGCGGACCAGGCCTGCCCACCGTCGAGATCGTCGCGGATGGGCTCACCACGGCCGTCGATCCCGGGGCCGCCAGCCAGAGCTCGGCCACGCCGACCTACTTCTACCGGGTCGTCCGGCTCTACGAAGCTCCGGGCGCGGGGCTGTGCAACATCGGCGTCGCCGAGCAGTCGACGCTGCTGGCCAAGGTGACCACCGAGACGGCCAAGGGCTACGTCAACTTCGGGCTGTGCATGCTCGACGGCCCCGAGGTGGCCTCGCAGATCGCGACGCAGATCGGCGACTCGGTGATCAGCGTGCACGCGTGGAACGAGCAGACGCAGTCGTGGCTATGGTGGTGGAACGCCCAGGGCGCCGGTCCCTTCGGCGACTTCGCCCTGCCCTTCGGCGGCATGGTGACGGTCAACCTCGACGAGACGGCCCCGGCCTTCGTCTCGCTGGTGGGCGTGGTGCCGACCGACGAGTCGGGGCTGGAGACGGTGGAGGGGATCAACCACCTGACCACGCCGCTGCTGACCGCGAGCATGCTGGCCGACACCGCCTCGGGCTACGTGGATGATCTGGGCTGGTACGAGGGCGTGGGCTACTGGGACGTGCAGACGCAGACGGCCAACTGGTACTACGGCCCCGGCGACGCGGACTTCGGCCTGGAGGCGTGCCGCCCGTACAAGGTCCAGGGCACGCCCGATCTGTGTGCCTCGGATGCCGACTGCAACGACGGGCAGTACTGTGCGTTCGACGTGAGCGACGCCTGCGGCGACGAGGGCGAGGGCGCCTGCACCCCGATCCCGCTGGGCTGCGGGGCCGAGGACGACCCGGTGTGCGGCTGCGATGGGGTGACCTACGCCAACTCCTGCGAGGCCCAGCTGGCCGGCGCGTCGGTGGCGAGCGTGGGGGCCTGCGAGTCCAGCTCCGAATGCCCGTGCGTCGGCCTGCCCCTCTGGGAGACCTTCGTCAATGCGGCGGCGGACGACATGGTCGACGACGCCATCTGTGTCGACTTTCCAGGGCAGGCATTCTACGGCATCGAGATCGATGCCGCAGACGGCGTGGCTGGCGAATTCGGGGTCGGCCTCGACGGTGATCCCTACTGCGCCGCGTTCCCGTACGACGGAGGGACGCCCGACTACGTGACGTTCACGGATCCCGAGCAGATCGACGCGTGCATCGCCGAGGTGCAGGCCTGGGCCGACGGGCTGGGCATCGTGTGCGAGACGCCGGTCTAGGCGTCGAGCACGAGGTCGACGACCAAAGGGCCGAGGGACGGGTGGTGGGGGCCACCCGTCCTTCGGCCACCGTCGTTCGAAGGGCCGAGCCGCGTCACCACGATGCGCTCACCGAGGCCCTCGACCTCGTCGCCGGCTCGCCCCCAACACCAGCAGCAGCGGGAGCAACGCCCCCGACCCCGAGCCGCGGCCGCCGTGGCAGCCACAGCCATCATCGCTGCCGTCGTCGAGATCGGGGAGCTGATCCATCGGCCCCTCGTCGGCCCCGGTCGAGCCCACGCCCTCGCCGGTGGATCCATCGGCGGACCCGGTGCCCGTGACCACGCCGCCCGTGCCCTCGCCGCTGCCGTCCGGATCGCCGTCGGTGGTGCCGAGCCCGGTGGTGCCCTGCTCCTCCACCATGCAGGTGCTGCTGCAGCCATCGCCGTCCTCGAGGTTGCCGTCGTCGCACTCCTCGGCGCCCTCGGCCACCCCGTCGCCGCACTCGGCCCCGGCCGCGGCCCAGGCGATGATGTTCTCGGCCAGCGGGGTGTTGCTCAGATCGCCGATGTAGTTGTTGGTGAAGGCGTTGTGGTCGGAGACCACGAGGATCCGACCGCCCGCGGTGAAGCCGGTCTGCGGCTCGAGCACCACGATGAGCGGCTCGAGCCCGCCATCCACGGTGGCGAGGATCTCCCCCTCGGAGGGGTAGGTGTAGGTCACGTAGCCGTCGAGGCTGATGCTGCCGACGCCGTCGGTGATCGGGTGCACCACCACGGGGTCGGCCACCGCGAAGCTGAACACGAACACGAAGTCGGTCACCCCGTAGTCGGCGAGCCAGCTGTCGTAGACGATGGGGAACGGACCGTCGAAGCCGTTGCTGTCGGGGGTGACGATGAGCGTGCCCCCGGCCGCGATCCACTCCTGCAGCGCCGCCCGCTCGTCGAGCGAGAGCGTGCCCAGGGCGCCCGCGGTGGGGCCGGTGCCGTCGCTGAGCATCGCGGTGTAGAAGACGTCCACGCCCGCGAGGTACTCGGGGGTGAGCAGATCGGTGCCCGTCGCCACCTCGTCGCCGTGGTCCTCGATGAGACCGCGAAAGGTGGAGTGCACCGCGCCCTGCAGCGCGCCCGTGGCGTAGGCCATGCGCGAGGGCTCGAAGCTGCCCCAGACGGTCGCCTGTGCGAGCGAGGAGCCGAAGGCGACGAGCAGGCCGGCGGCGACCACCGCAACCCGGCGGCCATGGGACGAGGACGGAAGGGAGCGGGCAAGGAAGCGAGACATGGCGATACGAGGATCATCGTACCGTCCCGGGCTGCTAGACTGCGGCCGCGGTGCTCAAGAAGGTCGCGATCGCGCTCGGAGTGCTGCTGCTGCTGGCGGCGGTGACCCTGGGGTGGCTGTGGCACCAGGCCACCGCCCTGCCCGAGTGGTACACCGAGGGCTCGCTGGAGGAGCTCGCGGGGCCGCCCGAAGGGGCCGAGGGCCCGATCGCGCCGCCGCAGTGGATCGCCTTCGACGACCGCGGCGATCGCCTGCCCACCGAGCCGGCGGAGCCGTTCCCGGAGCTCGAGGCCGAGCCGCTCCGGGGCGCGGGCGTGGAGGCGGCGAGCCCCGAGACCTCGGTCGCGCCTCGGCCCCGCCGTCATCGCGCCCCCGAGGGGGCCAAGCGCCACGAATTGCGCGGCTTCCACGTACGGCGGGGCAAGGACGGCAAGCGCAAGGGCAGCCCGGCCATCCGCGCCTCGCGGGCGGTCTACGAGGACGGCGCGCTGGAGATCGGCGTCATCCTCGATCTGAGCCGCCTGCCCAAGGACGAGCTCAAGCCGCGCGAGCGCGAGCGCTACGAGCGGGCGGTCCGTCGCTTCCCCGGGCTCACCAAGCGCGACGTGTGGGTGGGCGTGGAGGACCGACCGATCAGCGTGGGCGGCTACCTGCAGCTCTCGCCCGAGGCCGAGGTGCGGGTGGGCAAGCTGACCTACTCGCTCGCGAGCGCGGCCGAGCGCCTGGGCATGTCTCCGGTGGAGCTGCGGCTCGAGCTCAACCGCTCGCTGCGGCGGCTGGGCTTCGTGGATCCCGAGGCGTGACGATGCCCCCTCGCCACGACGTGTACGGGATCGCGGGCACGACCCTGGACGAGCTCGTGCCGAGGATCCAGCAGCGGCTCGGCGTGGAGCTGCGCGAGCGCGACAGCAGCTACTACGGGGGCCGGTACTACCTCTACCGCGCGTCGCCGGGCCGCGAGCTGCGGCTCTACGAGAACTACGCCGTCGTGAACGGCAGGCGGGTGCGAGAGCAGCACCCCGAGCACGAGCTGATCCTCGAGCTGAGCGACCTCGACGACATGGACGAGCTCGCGGCCAGGCTGCTCGAGGGCCTGCCCGGCGCGGTGCGGCTGCGCTCGACGGCGGGCTGAGGCGGCGCGCTCACTCGCCCAGCGCCTCGGACAGGCGCGCCACGAAGGTCTCGAGCACCTGCACCCGGGCGAAGCGCTTGTCGTCGCCCGCCACCAGGGTCCAGGGGGCCAGGGCGGTGCTGGTGCGCGCGACCATGTCGTCGACCGCCTCCTCGTAGGCCCGCCGCTTGTCGCGGTTGCGCCAGTCCTCGGGGGTGAGCTTGTGCTGCTTGCGGGGATCGGCCGCGCGCTCCTCGAAGCGACGGAGCTGCTCCTGCGGGCTCACGTGCAGCCAGAACTTCATCAGCACCACGCCGTGCTCGCCGAGCTGCTCCTCGAAGTCGTTGATCTCCTGGTAGGCGCGGCGCCACTCGTCGGTGCGGGCGAAGCCCTCCACCCGCTCCACCAGCACGCGGCCGTACCACGAGCGGTCGTAGATCGTCATGTAGCCCGCGCGCGGCACGTGCCGCCAGAACCGCCACAGGTAGTGGTGCGCCCGCTCCTCGTCGGTGGGCGCGGCGATCGAGATCGTCTGGAACAGCCGGGCGTCGATGGCCCGGGCCACCCGCCGGATCGCGCCGCCCTTGCCCGCGGCATCCCAGCCCTCGAACACGGCCACCGTGTTGATCCCGCGCTTGCGGGCCGCCCACGCGAGGTTGCCGAGGCGATCCTGGGCCGATTGCTGCCGCGCCTCGTACTCCTCCACGGTCAGCGTCTGGCCGAGCTCCACGCGGTCGAGCACGGTGAGGCGCGGCGAGGTCTCCTCCCCGGTGTCGAGGCCGGGCTGGGAATCGGAGGCCGGAGCGGTCGCGGACACCGACGCGGGAGCCCCCCGCTCGAGCCGCTCGCGCATCGCCTGCAGCAGGGTCCGCCCCACGCTGAGATCGCGATGGCGGCGGTTGCCCGCCTCGACCACCGTCCACGGGCAGTGCCCGGTGTCGGTCATGCGGAGCGCCCGCTCGCAGTGGACCACGAAGCGGTCGTACTTCTTGGCGAACTTCTTGAGCAGCGGGTGGGCCATGCGTCCCTGCTCCACGTCGCGCTGCAGTCGCTTCTTCTGCTCCTGCTTGCTCAGGTGGAACCACAGCTTGACGATGAGCGCGCCATCGTCGGTGAGCAGCCGCTCGAATTCCTCGATGCGCCGCAGCTCCCGCTCGTACTCCGCCTCGGTGGCGCGCTCGAACACGCGATCGATGATCGGCTGCGTGTACCAGGAGCCGAACATGATGCCCACCATTCCGCGCGGGGGCAGCCGCGTCCAGAACCGCCAGTGGCGGGGGCGCATGGCCTCCTCGTCGGTGTGATCCCAAAACGCGTGCGTCCGCAGGCCGCGGGGGTCGAGCCACTCGTGCAGCCGGTTGACCACCTCGCCCTTGCCCGAGCCCTCCACGCCGGCGACCACCACGATCACGGGGATCTCGGCCGCCCGGATCGCCTGCTGGGCCTGCAGCAGCGCGGTCTGCAGCGCGGGGGCCTGGGCCTCGAATTCTTCCTTGGACGCCTTGCGACCGAGCTGGGCTGCTTCGAACACGTGGAACCTCCGCCGCGCGTCGCCGGGCGGCACGACATGATATGCCCGGTCCCCGCCGCCTTCGCAGCCTAGGTTCCCGGCGCCCGGATCTCGTAGAACGCCGCCTCGGCGACCGGCTGGAATCCCATCGCCAGCGCCACCGGCCCGGAGGTGGTGGGATCGGCCCAGATCACCACGCGCTCGATCCCCCGCCGGTGCAGCTCGGCGATGCGGGCCCAGGTGAGCGCGCGGTAGAAGCCGCGGCCGCGCGCCCGGGGCAGCACGCAGGCGCCCTGCAGGTAGCCCACGCCCGGCAGCACCCGCAGGGTGCACGAGCCCACCAGCTCGTCGCCGTCGTAGGCCAGCCAGAACAGCAGGTCGTCCTTGCCGCTGGCGAAGGCCCGCCGCGCCCACGCGGCCGCCGTGTGCCCGAAGCCGGGCGGCCGCTGCCAGCCGGCCGAGGTGCTCTCGCCGATCCGATCGCAGTCGTCCGCGGTGGCCTGCACGATGCGCCCCCCGGCGGGCGGCTCGGGGTACGGCGGCGGATCGACGCCGCGGATCATGCCCATCCCGCGCCCGAGCAACTGCAGGCCCCGCGCCTCGAGCCGCGCCGCGAGGTCGGCGGGCCGCGAGCCCTCGTCGACCACCCACCGCAGCCCCGAGCCCCGCGCGAGGTGCTCGGCCACCACGGCGTCGATGCGGGCGTCGGCCTCGTCGTCGCCCAGCTCGGCGTGCATCACCGCGTTGTGGCCGGGATGGCTCGAGGAGGGGGTGCGAAGCTGCACCCAATCGGCCCGCTCCTCGAGCACGCCGTCGGGCATCCGCTCGAGGGCGTCGACCAGCACCCGCCACATCCGATGGCGATCGAAGGGCACGGCGGACTCCGGCACCCGCGAAGCGTAGCGCCGGGCCGCCCGCCCGTCACCCCGCGGGCTCGGCCCGCCGCGCCCGTCGCCTGGCCTTCACGTCGACCAGGGTGCCGTCGGCCACCATCGCGTCGCGCCGCCGCCCCATGATCGCCAGCTCCTCGTCCACGAAGGTCCGCATGGGCCACGGGGGGTTCATGTGCGGCGACTTGTTCATGATGCTGGTGCGATAGCTCGAGTGCGGCAGCCCGAAGAAGTGGCCGGTCTCGTGGGCGAGCACCATCGAGGAGGCGATCGACGACAGGATGATCCAGCGCCGCGAGGTGTCGGCCCGGTCGCGCCAGTGCACCCCGCGGATCACCTCGCCCTCCACGTCCACGTCGGCGAGGCGCCGCACCACGAACACGTGGATCACCCCCAGCGAGTGCTCGTCGCGGCCGAGCAGGTCGCGATCGAGGCGAGTGTCCACGTCGGCCCGCTCCGCGTCGACCGGCGCCACCGAGCCCACGCGAAAGCCCACCCCGATGGGCGCGAACAGGCGGTTGGCCTCGCGCACCTGGGCCGCGAGCCACACCGGAGTCTGCACCGGCACCTCGTCCACCTCCACCACGTGCACCGCGAGCTCGAAGCAGCGCCGGGCCGCCGCGGGGCACGGCGGCGAGCCGGTGACGAAGGCCTCGCGCCCGAGCTGCTCGTGCGCCCGGGCCAGGGTGACCGCCCCCATCGCTCCCAGGGTGGGCCCCCCCATCCACAGGCTCGCGCCGAGCAGGACCGCGCCGAGCACCGCGCTAGCCCAGCCCCGAGTGCGCCAGCCGGAGGATCTGGAAGATCGCCCGCGAGGCCGGGGACTTGTTGAGGGTGTAGAAGTGGATCCCCGCGACCGAGCGCGCAGGTCGGGTGAAGGGATCGGTGGCTCCGCCGGGTCGCAGCAGCTCGCCGCACTGGTGGGCCGCATAGGAGACGCCGGTCCAGAACACCTCCTGCGGATCGCCCTCGGCCTCGTCGAGGCGACGCGCGAGCGCGGCCGGGATCGAGGCCCCGCACATCTGGGTGAAGCGCTGGATCTGGGCCACGTTGGTCACCGGCATGATGCCGGCGAGGATCGGCACCTGGATGCCGGCGCCCCGGGCCCGCCGCTCGAACTCGAAGAACTTGGCGTTGTCGAAGAAGAGCTGGGTGACCAGGAAGTCGGCCCCGGCGTCGACCTTGGCCCGCAGGTGCGAGAGGTCGGCCGCCGGGTGGGCGGCCTCGGGGTGTACCTCGGGGTAGCAGGCCGCCCCCACGCAGAAGTCCCCCCGCTCGCGCACGAAGGGGATGAGCTCGCTGGCGTAGCGGAAGCCCCCCGGCGTGGGCTCGAAGGACTCGGCGCCCTTGGGCGGGTCGCCGCGCAGGGCGAGGATGTTGCGGACGCCGGCCTCACCGAGCTTGTCGACCACCTCGGCCAGCTCCTCGCGGGTGGAGCCCACGCAGGTGAGGTGGGCCATGGCCTCGATGCCGAACTCCCGCTTGATCCGCGCCACGATCTCGCGGGTGCGGGCCCGGGTGCTGCCCCCCGCCCCGTAGGTGACCGAGACGAAGTCGGGCTCGAGGGGGGCGAGGCGCTCGAGCGCCCGCAGCAGGCTGGCCTCGCCCTTCTCCGTCTTGGGGGGGAAGAACTCGAAGCTGAAGACCGGTCGCTTGTGCTGGAGCCGCTCGCGAATCAGCATCGCGCGGAGCATAGCGCGAACGGCCCCCCGGCGCTGCCGCGGGCGGCCGCCCACGCTCGCGGGCTCAACCCTCGCTGACGGTGACCTTGATCATCTGCACCGGGGTGATCGGACGATCGTTGGGATCGGTGGGGGTCTTCTCGATCGCATGGACCACGTCCATGCCGTCGATCACCCGGCCGAACACGGGGTGCTTGGAGCGCCCGGGGGTGAACCAGTCGAGGTAGTCGTTGTGCACCGTGTTGATGAAGAACTGGCAGCTCCCGCTGTTGGGGCGGCCGGTGTTGGCCATCGACAGGGTGCCGGGCTCGTTGCTGATCTTGGCGTCGGCCGGGTGCTCGTCGGCGATGGTGCCGTCGGGGCCGTCGCCCGTGCCCGCGCGCGCCGAGTTGGGATCGCGGCTGTGCGGACAGCCGAACTGCAGCATGAAGCGGTTGATCACGCGGTGGAAGTGCAGGCCGTCGTAGAAGCCGCTGCGGGCCAGCTTGAGGAAGTTGCCGGCCGTGATGGGCATCTTGTCGGTGAACAGCTCGACGGTGATGGTGCCCATCGAGGTCTCGAGGGTCGCGGTGGGGTTGGCCATGGGCGAACGAGTAGCAGATCCCCCGGCCGGGCGTCAGCCCCCCGGCGCCAGCCACACGTCGGAGGAATCGACGCGGAACGCCGCTCCTCCCTCGGCCGGGCGCACCCACAGGGCCCCGTCGTCGTCGATCCGCGTGGCCACGCCCCGGCGCGCCGAGCTGGGCTCACCGGCGTCGCCCACCGCGATCGTGCGCCCGAGCACGCCACAGGCCGGCAGGTAGCGCTCGCGGATCGCCGCGAAGCCCTCGCGCAGGAACGGCTCGATCGCGCCCTCGAGCGACAGCAGCAGCGACGCGAGCAGATCGACCCGCGTGGGCACGGGCGCCTCGCCCCGCTGCTCGGCCACCGAGGTCGCCTGCTCGCGCAGCGACGGCGGCACCGAGCCCTCGTGCAGGTTGAGGCCGAAGCCCACCACCACCTCGGGCTCGTCGCCCACCCAGCGCGCCTCGCAGAGGATCCCGGCCAGCTTGCGCCCGTCCACCAGCAGATCGTTGGGCCACTTGAGCTCCACCGGCTGCCGCAGCGGGGGCAGGCCCTCGCGCAGGCCCACGCCCGCCGCGAGGCCCAGCGCCCCGAAGCGCGAGGGCGCGGGCAGGGGCCCCGGCCGCAGCAGCAGCGAGACGCACAGCCCCTGGCCCGGCGACGACTGCCAGCTCCGCCCGCGTCGACCTCGACCGGCCGTCTGCGCGTCGGCGGTCACCACCGCGCCGTGGGGCGCCCCCTGGCGCAGCCACGCCGCGCCGCGATCGTTGGTCGAGCCCAGCTCCGCGTGGTGCTCGTGCGCTCGACCGTAGCGCCCGCGCACCCGCGCGGCGAGCTCCCGCAGCTCGTCGCCCGCCGCCGCGCTCACTTGGGCTTCTGGCCGAAGAGCATGGAGATGTCGGCCGCGGGCGCGCTGTGGGTGAGCGCCCCGACGCTGATGATGTCGACCCCGGCCGCCGCGAGCTTGGGCACGCGCTCGAGGGTGACCCCGCCGCTGATCTCCACGATGGCGCGGCGTCCCACCCGGGCCACCGCCGCGCGCACCCGCTCGTCGTCCATGTTGTCGAGCAGCACCGCGTCGGCCCCCGCCTCGATCGCCGCGTCGAGCTCGGCGAAGTCGGTCACCTCGCACTCGATGCGCAGGGGGTGCGGCGCCCGGCGACGAGCAGCCCGCACCGCGGCCTCCACCCCGCCGGCGCAGCGGATGTGGTTCTCCTTGACGAGCACGCCCGAGCCCAGGTCGTTGCGATGGTTGTGCCCGCCGCCGCAGCGCACCGCGTAGCGCTGCAGCCGGCGCAGCCCCGGCGTGGTCTTGCGGGTGTCGCAGATCCTCGCGCTGCCGCCGGCCGCGTCCACGAAGCTACGGGTGAGCGTGGCCACCCCCGACAGCCGCTGCATGAGGTTGAGGGCCGTGCGCTCGCCCGCCAGCATCGCCCGGGCGTTGCCCTCCATCACCGCGAGCACCTCGCCCGCCGTCACCCGGTTGCCCTCGGAGACCTTGGCGGTGAAGCGCAGGCTGGGGTCGAGCTTGGTGAGCACCCGTCCCGCCACGAACAGCCCGCACACCACCAGCGGCGCCTTGGCGACCAGCCGCGCGTCGACCTTGAGGTCGGGGGGCACGGTGGCCATGGTGGTGATGTCGCCGCCGGCCAGGTCCTCGGCCAGCGCGCGCTCGATGACGGCATCCACGTCTCCCAGATCCACGTTCCACATGACGGGCCTCGATCCTCTCGTCGACGATACTCGGGCCGCGACCGCGGGCGCTAGGCCGGCCGCGGAGCCCTCCAGCTCACGGCGCTCCAGCCCCGCTGCTGCGCCAGGCGGCGCAGGCGGGGATCGGGGTTGACCACGCGCGGCTGCCCCACCCGCTCCAGCATGGGCAGGTCGGTGAAGCTGTCGCTGTAGAAGAAGCTCGCGTCGAGGTCGATGCCGTGCTCGGCCGCGAAGGTCTCGGCCCGCACCACCTTGCCCGGCCCGTAGCACGCGGGCAGCAGGTGGGTGCCGGTGAAGCGGCCGTCCCGCTCGCCCACCTCGGTGCACAGCACGTGCTCGATGCCGAGGGTGCGACCCACCGGCGCGCTCAGGAAGCGAGTGGCCGAGGTCAGCAGCGCGAGCACGTGGCCCTCGCCGCGGTGCTCCTCGATGCGCTCGCGGGCCTCCACGCAGATCGTGGCCGCGATCTCGGCCTCGAACCAGCGGGCGACCTCCTCCTCGAGGGGGGCGACCTCCTGGCCGCGATAGGTGGCGATGACCCGGCCCGCCATCGCGTCGTAGTCGAGCAGGCCGAAGCGGTACTGCACCGTCCACCACAGCGCCCGCAGCAGCTCGGCCACGGTCATGCGATCGTTCTTCCACTGGTAGCCGATCCACTTGGTCCCGGAGTTCACCTCGAGGACGGTGTGGTCGATGTCGAAGAACGCGCCGATGCGACCGGCCGTCATGTCGGGAACGTACTGGCGATGAGCACCGCCATCAACAGGTTCGCCGCGGCGTGGAACAGCGCGGGCGCCCACAGGCTCCCCGAGCGTCGCCACAGCCACGAGAACACCAGCGCGGGGAAGAAGGTGGCCAGGCGCGCGACCTCGGCCATGCCCACCAGGTGCCCCACCGCGAACACCAGGCTCGCGAGCACCGCACCCAGCCCCAGGGGGACCCCGAGCACCCGTCGGCGCGGCGGCCACCGCTCCTCGAGCGCGCTCATCAGGTAGCCCCGGTGGAAGACCTCCTCGGGCAGCGCGACCGCGAACACCTCCACCGCCACCGCGAGCACGAAGCCGAGCCCGCCGTGCTCGAGCCAGTCGGCGGGCCAGCGCAGGGCCTG
Source organism: Myxococcales bacterium (assembly GCA_020633315.1). GTDB lineage: Bacteria > Myxococcota_A > Polyangia > Nannocystales > Nannocystaceae > Paraliomyxa. Next base: position 52,670 of record JACKDV010000016.1, on the reverse strand, counting down.
CGGCCACATGCCGCCCTCGTGGGGACGGCACAGGCGATGCAGGTAGTCCTCGAGCCCGCCCACCCCGGGGACGATGCCCTCCACCCAGGTGACGGGCGCGAGCATGCTCAGGTCGCCGGCGCAGACCCGGGAGTAGAACCAGAAGAACAGCAGCACGAACGGCGGGAACACCAGCAGGGCGGAGACCGCCGCCACGCGGGCGCCTCGCCAGCTCCAGGGCGGCACCACGCGATCGGGCCCCACCTGGTAGCGAGCCTGCCGCGCGGGCTCGCGGCGCAGCAGCCAGCCGGGCAGGAAGTAGAACGCGCCGACCAGCAGCAGGTAGCGCAGGTCGCCGGGCAGCGGCAGCAGGCTCAGCAGCAGGTAGCCCAGGTACACGCCGAGCGTGACCACGATGGCCTGGCGCGCGAGCTGGGGAGCCGGCGCCACCTCGGATCCCGGGGGGTCGACCGACGAAGGGGGCAGCTCGCCTGACTCGGCCTTGCTCACGTGGCCGGCATCATACGCAGCATCGGCGCGACCGTGCCGGGCTCGTCCCGGTCGCGCTCCCGCCGGGCGATCACCTCATGCGCGAGGCCAGCCGGGCGAGCCGACGGCGCAGGCTCTCGAGGGTCTCGTTGAGCATGTCCACGTGGTCGAGCACCGTGGTGTCCCCCGCCACCGAGACCACGTCCTCGCGGCGCAGGTCGTCGCTCTCGAGCAGGCCCAGGGTACGCACCAGGAACGCCTCGATGTGGTGGATGGCCAGGGCCGTCTCCCGCAGATCGTCGTCGACGAACAGCAGCAGGTTCTCCACGTTGTCCACCCCCTCGAGGGCGGCGCTGTGGGTCGGGGCCTGGGTGGCGCGGTCCATCAGGCGGTCCCGCGCCCGTGCGCGCCGACCGCTACGGCGGCGCTCCGGGCCGTGGTCCGGCACCGCGCACAGGCGGGCCGGGGCCTCCGCCTCGGGGGTGGTCGACACCGGCTGGGGTCCACGAAAGGCGGTGGGGTCGGTCGCGGGCATGCTCATCTCGTCTTCGGCGATGGCATGCCCGCCCCCGCCTCGGCAAGTTTTCGGCCTTCTTGCCTTGCGTCGGGCTGGATTGTAGGGATCCTTACGTCGAGGCCGGTGCCTTCGTCGGGGTGGCGGAGCTCGGCGTCGTGGGGGCATGGCGATCCCAGAGGACAAGGTCCAGGAAGTCCGGGACCGGGTCGACATCGTCGACCTGATCGGCCGCTACGTGGAGCTCAAGCGCTCCGGTCGCAACTACGTGGGTCGCTGTCCCTTCCACCAGGAGAAGACGCCGAGCTTCAACGTCAACCCGGCCCTCAAGGGCTACAAGTGCTTCGGCTGCGGGGTGGGAGGCGACGCCATCCGCTTCGTGATGGAGATCGAGGGCAAGAGCTTCGTGGAGACGATCCGCAAGCTCGCCGAGATGTACGGGGTGTCGCTACCCGCGAGCGTGGGCCGCGGAGGCACGGGGCCCGATCGCACCGAGCGGGACGATGCCTATGCGCTGATGCGGGCGGCCTCGGATCTGTACCGCGACATCCTGCGCCAGGGCCCCGAGGGCGAGGCGGGCCGCGCCTACCTGGCCAAGCGCGGCATCCACGAGGAGGCGGCCGAGGCCTTCGCCCTGGGCTACGCCCCCGCCCCCACCGAGGCCGGCTGGGATCGCCTGGCGCGAGCCCTGCAAGACAAGGGCTGCTCGACGGCCCTGGCCCAGAAGCTGGGGCTGCTGCGCGCCAGCGAGCGACGCGGCTCGGTCTACGACGCCTTCCGCGGCCGCCTGATGTTCCCCGTGGTACAGCCCGGCGGCGAGGTGATCGCCTTCTCGGGGCGGGTGGTGCCCCCGCACGACCAGGCCAGCGACGGCCAGGCCCCGCCCAAGTACGTCAATTCGAGCGAGTCCTTCCTGTTCCACAAGGGCAAGACCCTCTTCGGCCTCGCGGTGGCCCGCCCCGCGATCCGGGGCAGCGGCCGCGCGATCCTGGTGGAGGGCAACGTGGACGTGGTGAGCCTGCACCAGCGCGGCCTCGCCGAGACCGTCGCGCCGCTGGGCACCGCGCTCACCGAGGATCAGGCCCGCCTGCTCGCGCGCTTCACCTCCCAGGTGGTGATGTGCTTCGACGGCGACGCGGCCGGGCGCAAGGCCGCCTGGTCGGCGCTGCCCCTGCTGCTCGACCAGGATCTCGACGTGCGCCTGGTGATCCTCCCCGACGGGGAGGATCCCGACAGCCTGGGGCAGGAGCGCTTCACGAATTTGCTCGCGGATGCCCGTTCTGCGCTGGAGGTCGCCATGACCCGCCTGGCCGCGCGGGCGGGGGGCTCCCCCGACGCGCGTGCCCGCGCCCTCGACCGCGCGATGGGGCTCGTCCGCCGCGTCCGTCGGCCGTCCGCGCGATCGTTCTACGCAGAGAGCGCCGCAGCGCTGTTCGGAGTGCCCCTGGAGCGCCTGCAGCGGGCCCTCCAGGACGACCCGCGGCGATCGACTGGGCTATCCGGGCCGCCTATGCAACCATCCGCGACCGTGCGCTCGCTCGCTCCGCTGCCCCAAGCCCAAGCCGAGCTCACGATGTTGTTGGTGGACGTCCCCCACCTCGCGACCCTGGCCGAGCGCCACGGGGCCAGCGAGGTCATCGACGATCCGCGCCTGCGTCGAGTGGTCCAGGCCGTGATCGACGGGGCCAAGGACGGGCGGCTGGCCACCATGAGCGAGCTCCTCGAGCAGGCCGAGCCGCAGGACCAGCCCCTGCTGCACGAGCAGGTCTTCGCCGGCAAGTACCGCGCGGGCGAGGACGCGTCGTCGCTCGACGTCGACCCCCAGGTCGAGCTGCAGACCCTGCTGCACCGCTGCCGCGAGGAGGCCCTCGATTCCCGCGTGCGCCAGCTCGACGACGAGTACCGCAGCGCTCGTGCCACCGGCGACGTGGATCGCCAGCGCGAGCTCCAGCAGCAGCGCATCGCCCTGCGCCGCCAGCAAGCCGACCTCCGCCAGGCCGCCCCCCTCCCGCCTTCGACTTGAGATGAAGAAGTGAGGCTTGAGATGAGCCGTACCACCCCGAACAAACCCAACGTGGACCGAGACAAGCTCAAGACGCAGCTGGTCGCCTTCGGCAGGAAGAAGGGGCAGATCACCACGGACGAGCTGCGGGGCCTGCTGCCACCGGATCTGGTGGACCCCAAGGAGATCGGCGAGTGGGAGAAGATGCTGGTCGACGAGGGGGTGGAGGTGGTCTCGAGCAAGCCACGGGTGGGGGCGCCCGCGGCCGCGGCCCCGGCTCCCACCGCCCGCAAGTCGATGCCGCGGCGCTACGAGGAGGACGAGGACGAGCACACCCGCACCAACGACCCCGTGCGGATGTACCTGCGCAAGATGGGCTCGGTCTCGCTGCTCACCCGCGAGGGCGAGGTGGAGATCGCCAAGCGCATCGAGGACGGCGAGCGCCGCACCCTCGAGCTGGCCCTGCGCAGCCCGGTGGCCGTGCCCTACGTGCTCGAGATGAACGAGCGCATCAAGCGGGGGCTGCTGCGGATCAAGGACGTCATCGGCATCGCCAACCCGGCCGACAGCAGCCCCGACCCCGACAGCAACGCGCCCATCAACCAAGAGGCCGCGCTCGACAACCTCGCCAAGCAGATCGAGAAGCTGCGCCGCCACCACAAGGAGGTCGAGCGCATCCGCGAGGAGCTCGGGGCCGTGGGCGAGGGAGCGGTGGACGCGGAGGGGCGCGACAAGCTCGAGGCCCAGCAGGTCGATCACGAGCGCTCGTGCATCGACGCCATCGTCGACATGAACCTCGCCAAGCGGCCGATCGACGGCATCGTCGAGGAGCTCAACGAGCTGGTCAACCGCGTGACCCGGGCCGAGCGCGACCTCAAGGAGTGCGAGCGGCGGGCCGGCATGGAGCTGGGCGAGCTGCGCGAGCTGTTCCGCAACGTGCGGCTGAGCGAGGAGGAGGAGTTCAAGCTCTGTCGCCGGCTGGGGCTGCACCCCTCCGAGCTGCACGAGATCGAGGCCCGCATGCGCCTGGCCGGCAAGCGCATCAAGCAGGTCGAGCAGGAGACCCGCATGAGCGCGGGCGACCTCAAGGAGCAGCACGACGCGCTGACGAAGGCGCGGCGCCAGGCCGAGCGGGCCAAGGCCGAGCTGGTCGAGGCGAACCTCCGCCTCGTCGTCTCGATCGCCAAGAAGTACACCAATCGCGGCCTGCAGTTCCTCGACCTGATCCAGGAGGGCAACATCGGCCTGATGAAGGCGGTCGACAAGTTCGAGTACCGCCGCGGCTACAAGTTCTCGACCTACGCCACCTGGTGGATCCGGCAGGCGATCACGCGGGCCATCGCCGATCAGGCCCGCACGATCCGGATCCCGGTGCACATGATCGAGACGATCAACAAGCTCATCCGCACCAGCCGTCACCTCGTGCAGGAGCTGGGCCGCGAGCCCACCCCCGAGGAGATCGCCGACAAGATGGAGCTGCCGCTGGACAAGGTCCGCAAGGTGCTCAAGATCGCCAAGGAGCCGATCTCGCTCGAGACCCCGATCGGCGAGGAGGAGGACAGCCACCTCGGCGACTTCATCGAGGACAAGAACACCACCTCGCCCTCCGAGGCGGTGATCAGCCTCAACCTCGCCGACCAGACCCGCCGGGTGCTGGCCACCCTCACCCCGCGCGAGGAGAAGGTGCTGCGCATGCGCTTCGGCATCGGCGAGGCCTCCGACCACACCCTCGAGGAGGTGGGGCAGGACTTCTCGGTCACCCGCGAGCGCATCCGGCAGATCGAGGCCAAGGCCCTGCGGAAGCTGCGGCACCCCAGCCGCAGCAAGCGGCTCAAGGCCTTCGTGGAGAGCTGAGCCGGCCCCGGCCCTCGTGCCGGCCGGCCCCTGGTCGTTGCGGGCCTCGCAACGGACCGTCATCGTCGCCTCCCCTGGCCAAGCCGAGCGGGTGCGGGCAGGATTCGCCCATGCAGCGCATCGCGTTCATGCTCGCTCTGTCCCTCCCCCTGGCCCCGCTCGCCTGCGGCAAGGGGCAGATCGACGACAAGCCCAAGGCCGAGGCCCAGGACGCCAAGCCCGTCGACTCCAAGCCCGCGTCGCCCGACGCCAAGGTCGCCGCGCTCGATGCCGCCGCGAGCAAGGTGGGCTTCGTGGGCGCCAAGGTCACCGCCGAGCACGAGGGCAGCTTCGGCACCATCGACGGCAACGCCACCTTCGAGGGCGACAAGCCGGTCGGCCTGGAGATCACGGTGAAGGTCGACTCGCTGACGATCGAGCCCGACAAGCTGCAGGAGCACCTGCTGTCGCCCGATCTCTTCGACGCCGCCGCCCACCCCGAGGCCAAGTTCGTCTCCACCAGCATCCAGGAGAAGGCCGGCGAGGGCGGGACCACCCACCTGGTCGAGGGCAACCTGAGCCTGCACGGCGAGACCAAGTCGATCTCGTTCCCCGCCAAGCTCGAGGTGAGCGCCGGCTCGGCCAAGGGCACCGCGGAGTTCACGATCGATCGCAAGCAATTCGGGATCGTCTACCCAGGCATGCCCGACGACCTGATCAAGGACGAGGTGCTGCTCAAGCTCGACCTGAGCTTCAAGCGGAGCTGAAGGCCCCGCGATCGCGACGAGGCCGGGCGGATCGTCCCGTCCGGCCTCGGGCTCGCGCGCTCAGGGGATGGCGACCGGCGTGATCACGACCTCGCCGTTGCCCATCCGCGCTCCCTCCATCGTCGAGGCCCCGGGGGCGACCCCGTAGTACGAGGATCCGCCGCCTCCGCCCGCACCGTAGCCCGCCCCGCCTCCGTAGTAGCCACCGCCGCCGCCACCGAAGTGGTAGCCGTCGCCGGCCGGGTGGCTCCCGCCCAGGCCGAGGGCTCCGGGCAGCGAGCCATTGTCGCCGGCCGCTCCGCCCATGGTCTGCGTCCCGCCGCCGCCGGGCGCCCAGCCCTGGTAGGAGATGCCGTCGCCGCCCATGAGGCCGCCGCCCACCCCACCCGCGCCGTGATCGGGGCCGCCACAATTGCCGCCCCCGGCCTCCGCCGGCCACGACCACGCGGTTGGCCAGCACCATGCCGCCCACGCGCACGTCGGAGGCTCCACCCCCGCCGCCGCCGTAGGTGCCTCCGTCCCCGCCGCCTCCGAACCCGCCCGGGCCCTCGATCACGCCCTGGCCGCCCACGAAGATGGTCAGCGTGGCCCCGGGCGGCACCGGCACGGTGGCCGAGACGTAGCCCCCCAGGCCGCCGTCCTCCTGGGGAGGCGCCCCGGAGCAGCCCGAGCCTCCCCCCTGGGCGCCCCAGGCCTCGATGCTCACCTCGCCCACCCACGCGGGCAGGCTCAGCACCTGCGGCGCGCCGGAGTAGGCGAAGCTCACCGTCTCCACCTGGCAGCTCGCGTCGCACAGATCGCCCGCCATCAGGTTGCCGTCGTCGCAGGTCTCGCTGGTGGGATCGAGGACGCCGTCCCCACACACGGGCATGGGCTCGCCCGACGAGGACTCCGCTCCACCGTCCGACGACGAGGACTCCGCTCCGCCGTCCGACGAGGACTCGGTGCCGTCGGCCGGGCTCGTGGAGCCGCCGTCCAGCGAGGAGCCGGTGGTCCCCGTGCCGGGCTCACCGGTGGTCTCCAGCGGCTCGTCCGTGGTCGTGCCGTCGAGCGCGGTCGTCGAGCCGCCGAAGGTCGTGGCGGTGGTCGTCGCCGAGGGAGGATCGAAGCACGCCGGGAGCAAGCCCGCCGCCAGCAGGACGACGGCGGAGGCTACGGGACGAGAGCGAGGCAAGGAGATCGTGATCGTCATGGTCGAAGGAGTCGCCCCATCATACGCGATGCATGCGTCGACCCGGGGCCACCGGTCGTGCCTCGCGGCCAGCCCCGCGCGGAGCCGAGCCCAATGAAGAGGAGCGACCCGCCGACGACGGGCCGCCCCTCGTGGACGTCGGGCTGCGGCTACAGCACCACGACGTTGCCGTCGGCCCCGGCCCCGCCGTCGTAGCCGTCGAAGCCGATGCTTCCGCCGGCCCCTCCGGTCACGTCCAGGATGCCCATCATCGCGTCGGTGGCCGGCGAGTCGAGCTGGATGGTTCCGCCCGCCCCGCCTCCGCCGAGGCCACCGAGGTTGCCGCCGCACGCGTTCGCGGGCCCGCCGTCTCCACCCGAGGCATCGATGGTGCCGGTCACGGTGATCGACACGGTGGCCGAGATCGACACCGCACCGCCGCCACCGCCACCGCCCGAGCCCTCGTCGTCACCAGGCCCGAGCATGCCGAAGGCGTCGTCCTTCTCGACGCCACCGCCACCACCACCGCCACCGCCGATGAGCGGCGGCAGGCTCATGTGCATCTCACCGCCCACGCCGGCCGTGGTCCCGGCGTTCTGGGTGCCGTCGGCTCCGGGCAGCAGGTGCCCACCGCCGCCGCCGCCCGAGGCCGCGTCGATCATGTCGGTCGCGGTGGAGCTCATGCCGCCGGTGGCCGGCGCCATGCCGGGGCCCTCGCCCGGCGCACCATCCTGGGTGCCGGTGCCCATGTTGCCGGCCCCCACGCCACCATCGAAGCCACCGGGGCCTCCGATGCCGCCGAGCCCGGCCGTGTCGCAGACGTTGATCGGCGTCGCCGGGCCGCCGTTGCCACCGGAGACGTCGAGCACGCCCGCGATGTCCACCGCGCCGTCCACCATGATCGTCAGCCCGGTGTCGCCCACCACCGTGAGCACGCCACCGGCCGAGATGGTCAGGCCGGTGAGGTACCAGGTGGAGGTGGCCGGATCCCAGTGGGTCTGGGGCACGCCGTCGAGCTCGCCGGTGTCGGTGTCGAACACGTGCATCATGTCGAGCACGGCCGCCGGCGCCACGTCGCACAGGTTGTTGCAGAAGTCGAAGTCGTCGGCGTTGCCGTCGTCGCAGATCTCGCCCGCGGTCTCGTTGAGCACCCCGTCGCCGCACATCGAGGTGGTGCAGTCGTCGTTGCAGGTCTCCGACTCGCCCGAGTCGTCGCAGTCCTCCATGGCGCTGGCGTTGACGATCCCGTCGCCACACATCGCGGCCGTGCAGTCGTCGTTGCAGGCCGCCGACTCTCCGCCGTCGTCGCAGACCTCGCCGGCCGTCTCGTTGAGCACCCCGTCACCGCAGGCCGCAGCTGTGCAGTCGTCGTTGCAGGTGGCGGACTCGCCCGAGTCGTCGCAGGCCTCGCCCTCCTCGACCACCCCGTTGCCACACACCGGCCCGCCGCCGTCGGTGGCCGTCTCATCGCCGGTGCCCGTCCCATCGCCGGTGCCCGCCGTCATGCCGGCGGTCATCGTCGTGGGCGTGTTGGTGGTCGAGCCGGTGCCGGAGTCGTCGTCGCTGTCGGTGGTGGCTGGCGGCGCATCGTCGCCGGGGCACGCGGTCAGCAAGCCAAGGGCACTCGCGAGGATCAGTAGTTCCTTCTTCATCATGATCATGTCCTTCTCCGACGCCCGGTGGCCCCTCCCACCAGCCGGACGATCGTCGGACCGACACCGTAGCGCCCCTCGTCTCGAAGGGCGACACCAGCCCGCCGGCTCGGAGCCGCGCCGCGCCGCCACGGGGTGCCCCCTCCTCCGTGCGGGAAGACCCTACCGCCACCCGAGCCCGAGGAACGACGTCCCGAGCCTCAATCGCCCACGACCACGCGTGGGCGTCCCCCGACGACCTCTCCGATGGTCGCCGCGTGCACCCCTGCGTCCTCGAGCGCGGCCACGATCCGCGGCGCGGCACGGCGCGAGACCGCGGCCAGCAGGCCGCCCGAGGTCTGGGCGTCGGCGATGACGAGCTGGCCGGCCTCGTCGTCCCGCAGCGCCCCTTCGAATCGCAGCTTGGAGCCCGCAGCGCGCAGGTTCGCGCGCGTGCCCCCGGGGAACACCCCCGCCGCGGCCAGGCGCCGCGCGGCCGGGATCACCGGGATCGCCGACGCCGACAGTCGCGCCGCCACCGACGAGCCCTCGAGCATCTCGAGCAGGTGACCCACGAGGCCGTAGCCCGTCACGTCGGTCACCGCGTGCACGCTGCGGTAGTGGGCGCTCAGCACCTCGCCCGCGGCGCGGTTGAGGGTGGCCATCAGCGCGGTCACCTCGCGGACCTCCTTGGGGCGCGCGAGCTTGCGCTTGAGCGCGGTGGTCACGATGCCGCTGCCGATCGGCTTGGTCAGCAGCAGCCGGTCACCCGGTCGCGCGCCCACGTTCTTGAACAGCCGCGAGGGCACCACCTCGCCGACCACGGCCAGGCCGTACTTGGGCTCGGGGTCCTCCACCGAGTGCCCGCCCAGCAGCACCGCCCCCGCCTCGCTCACCGCCTCGCTGCCCCCGTCCATGATCTCGCCGAGCACCGACAGCGGCAGGGTGCCCGAGGGGAACGCCACCAGGTTGAGCGCGAGCAGGGGGCGGCCCCCCATGGCGTAGACGTCGGAGAGCGCGTTGGCGGCCGCGATCCGCCCGAAGTCGCGGGGGTCGTCGACCACCGGCGAGAAGAAGTCGGTGGTGACCACCAGCGCCCGCCGACGGTCGAGCAGGTACACGCCGGCATCGTCCTTGGTCTCGGTTCCGACCAGGACCCGGGGGTCCACGAGGCGTGGCAGGCGACGCAGGACCTGCGTCAGCTCCGGCGAGCGGAGCTTGGAGGCTCAACCCGCGGCGCGGCTGAGCTCGGTGAGCTTGATCTTGGGCATCGGAAGTGGACGGCAAGCGTAGCGTGGTGGCCTGCGGGCTGCCATCGCGCCGCGCTCGGATCGACCGAATTCGCGCGGAGGAGCGTGATAGCCTGGTCCTCGTTGGATTCGTCGATGCAAGGCTCGAAGCTGTTCCCCGTCACGCTGCTCGCCCTGGCCACCGCGCTGCTGCCCGCCCCGGCCCAGGCGCTCCAGGTCTTCGGATCCGACTGTGCGTTCGGCTTCCAGGACGTCTACAACCCCGGCGATGCGGTCTGCGTGACCGGAGAATTCGACGTGGTGCCGCCCGGGGGCATCTGCGCCGAGGCCTACGTGATCGTCACCCCCACCGGCTCGCCCAACCCCTTCTGGGACGTGAGCGCGGGCGGGGCCAACTACATCATCGGCTGCGGCGGCGCGGGAGCGTTCTACGACGAGTACGTGTGGCTGCCCCCGCTGATCCCGGGGCAGTACGATCTGGTGGTCGACCAGTTCCCGTTCTTCGGCGGGTTCGGGCCCGAGGATCTGCGCGAGGTCAATGCGTTCACCGTGACCAACGCGCCGCTGGTGTTCTCGGTGAACGTCGCCGCGATCAAGGGCGCCGCCATGGAGGGCCTGGCCCAGGCGCAGGCGCTCCACGACCTGGTGCTCGCGCTGACCATCATCGACACCCTGAGCACGGCCGCCGACTGGGCGGGGGCCTTCGGGCTGGGTGGTGGCGTCGCCGGGATCGCGCTGGGCGTGATCTGCTACGCCACGGGGGCCGACTGCCCCACCTCGTACAACAGCGCGGTGATCACCATCGGCAACAAGATCATCGGCCACATGGGCGACGCGCTCGAGCTGCACTACGGGGCCATCGTGGCCGACCCGCCCGATCCGATGTTCGAGGAGGTGGTTCCGCTGCGCTACGAGGACGCGCTGGCCCAGGGAGCCCCGTGGGCGCCGCTGGCCGGGGCGCCGCTGCCCGAGGGGCAGACCGTGGTGGCGCAGCTGCTGTCCACGCAGGCGGCCGCCTACCAGGCGCTGCTGCCCACGATCGAGAAGCTGCAGGGAGCCCAGGCCGCGGGCAGCCACTTCGGCCTGCTCGTCCAGGCCGAGAAGACGCAGACCTACGCGGGCCTGGCCATCGAGGCCGGCGACGCCATGCTGGCCGAGCTCGACGCGCTGCAGGCCGCGCTCGAGGCCGCCGGCACCTACGAGGTGGAGGTGGATGCCTCGGGCCTGCTCGCCACCCTCGCCTCCGAGGGGCTGAGCGACGAGGAGCGGGCGCTGATCCAGAGCTTCGGCTTCTCGGAGGCGCAGATCGACCAGGCCATCACCGAGGCGGGCACGCTCTCGGTGCCCGACGCGGTGAGCTGGGCGGCGGTGGTCGACGCGGCGCGGGGCTCGTTCCAGACCATGCGCCCCGCGCTGGTCGACCTGGTGGCGCAGGCCGAGGCCATCCGCGCCGAGAACGAGCCCTACGCCCTGCGCACCGCCCCGGTGGCCCAGCTCGGCGCGCCCATGGTGGCCAACGTGGGCGATGCCCTCGCGCTGATGGGCTCGGGCACCCACCTCGATCCCGACGCGGTGCTCTCGTACGCCTGGGACCTCGACGGCGACGGCGAGTTCGACGACGGCACCGGCACCACCGCCATGCTCGTCCCCACCGCGCCCGGGCTCGTCACCGCCGCGCTCGAGGTGAGCGACGGGACCCGCCGCGACATCGCGCTGGCCACGATCATGGTTTCGGCCGACAACGTGCCGCCGGAGTACACCGAGCTGCTCCCGGCCGACTACGCTCCCTTCGCCGACGTGGGCGAGGCCGTGGAGCTGTCGGCCACCGCCACCGACGCAGATGGCGATCCGGTCTCGCTGACCTGGTTCGTCGACGGGGCCGAGGCCGGCCGCGGCTCCACGCTCTCGTTCGAGATGCCCGACCAGGAGCACCACACCGTGCGGGTGGTGGCCTCCGACGACGACCCCTACAGCGCCGACGCGGTGTTCGACTTCCACCTGCGCTCCAGCGTGTGGGAGGACGAGGTGGGGGACACCGGCGGCACGGGGGGCTCCGACTCCGACGGCAGCGGGGATGGCACGGCCGGGGTCACGGCCGATGGCACCGCGGGCTCGGCGACGGAAGGCCCGTCCGATGGCACCGACGGCGACTCGGCGGGCGCCGACGGAGGCGATGGCGGGGGCGGCTGCGGCTGCACCAGCGAGCCCCGCTCCTCGGGGTGGAGCGCGTGGCTGCTGCTGGGCCTCGGCGCGCTGCGTCGGCGTCGGCGCCGGGACGGCCGAGCCCGGGCGTAGGCCGTGCTTCCCCCGGGACCGCGCCCGGGTCGCGCCCGGTCCGCGATCGTGGCACCGTGGACCGCGATGTCGCGTCCGCTCGCTCCACTCCTGGCCGCTCTCCTGCTCGTGCCGCTGTCGTGCAACGGCGGCTCCGGAAGCAACCCCTTCGACAGCGCCAGCGGGACCGGCGATGCCACCACCGCCCACGACGCCACCGGGGCCACCAGCTCGCCGCCGCCCACCAGCGGCCCGAGCCCCAGCACCGGGGATGTCGTCGACGACACCAGCGGCGGCGGGCCCATCTTCGATCTGCCCGACGGCGACACCGACGGGCCCAACCCCGGTAGCTGCCTCGACGTGGCCGACGTGGGCACCACCGTCGGCTGCCAGTTCTACGCCGTCGATCTCGACCAGGCCCAGGTCTTCGAGAACCAGCAGTTCGCGGTCGCCGTCTCCAACGTCAACGTGGCCCTCAGCGCCGAGGTGATCGTGGAGGAGAAGCAGGGCGGGGCGTGGGTGACGGTGGACGGCCCCGTCTCGGTGGGCGCGCTCGACCTGCACGTGTTCCCGCTGCCCAACAAGGTGCAGCTCGGCACCGGCCTGTCGGTGGGCGGCAGCTACCGCATCAGCTCCGACGTCCCCATCGTCGCCTACCAGTTCAACCCGCTGACCATGGGGTGGTGGAGCTCCGACGCCTCCATGCTGTTCCCCTCGGTGGCCTGGGACACGCTCTCGCATGTGGTGGGCTGGGGCCCCGGCACGGGCAAGGCCTACGCCACCGTCGTGGCGGCCGAGGACGCGACCCACGTGGAGGTGCGGCCCAGCGTGGACACCGTGGGCGGGCCGGGGATCCCCCCGGGGCTCGCGGGCGGGGTGTTCTCCTTCGATCTCGACGAGGGCGACGTGGCCCAGATCGCCGTCTCGGCCGAGAACGCCTCGCTGGTCGGCACGCGCATCGAGGCCGACAAGCCCATCGGGGTGTTCACCGGACACGAGTGCGCCTTCGTGCCCGGCGATCTCTACGCCTGCGATCACCTCGAGGAGCAGGTGGCGGGCCTGCGGCTGTGGGGCACCCGCTTCGCCGCCTCGCGCGTCCCGCCCCGCCACCCCGCCGCGCCCGAGGACTCGCTGTGGCAGATCCAGGCCAGCGAGGACGACACCACGATCACCTTCGACGCTCCGATCCCCGTCACCGGGCTCCCCGCCGGGCCGCAGGTGCTCGACGCCGGCGAGGTGCTCGAGATCTTCGTGGGCGGACCGCCCGCGGCCCCGGGCGACTTCTACGTGGAGGCCGACAAGCCCATCGCGGTGCTCGACTACATGACCGGCTGGGAGCACCTGGGCGAGCAGATCGGCGACCCCGCGATGCTGCAGCTCTCGCCCATCGAGCAGTTCCTCGATCGCTACGTGGTGCTGGTGCCCAACCAGTGGAGCTGGGACTATCTGGTCATCACCCGCCCGCAGGGCGTGGGCATCGAGCTCGACGGCACGCCGATCGACGACTCGGCCTTCGTGGCCAGCGCGAACGGCTGGGAGGTCGCGCGGGTGCTGGCCGAGGACGGGGTGCACCAGCTGCGGGGCGACGAGCCCTTCTCGGTGGCCGTGGTCGGCTACGACCTCGCCGACAGCTACGCCTACATGGGCGGCTCGGGCACGGGCCTCATCAACCCCGAGCCGGCTGGCTGAGCCCACGCCACGGAGCGCGATGACCATCGACGTACCGATCCTCCTCACTCCGCGCCTGCGCCTGCGCGGCCACCGGGAGGACGACCTGGCCGGCTGCGCCGCGATGTGGGGAGATCCCGAGATCACCCGGCACATCGGCGGTCGCCCCTTCGCCGAGGAGGAGGTGTGGCAGCGGATCCTCCGCTACGTGGGGCACTGGGCGCTCAAGGGCTTCGGCTACTGGGTGATCGAGGATCTGGTCACGGGGCGCTTCGTGGGCGAGGCAGGGCTCAGCGACGGCCGGCGGCGGCTCGAGCCCAGCTGGGGCAGCGCGCCCGAGATGGGCTGGGCCCTGGCCGGCTGGGCCCACGGCCGCGGGCTGGCGACCGAGGCGGTGGCGGCGGTGCTGCGGTGGGCCGAGCGGGAGCTCTCCGAGCCGCGCACGGTGTGCATGATCGAGCCGGCCAACGCCGCGTCGCGACGGGTGGCGCACAAGTGCGGCTACCGGCCCTACGCGCAGGGGCGCTACCACGGCACCGCGGTCGAGCTGTTCGAGCGGGGGTGAGGCCGCCTACGCGAAGCGAGGCGCTCGCCCCCATGGCTCTGGCGACGCCGACTCGCAGCGACCACAATGGGCCCATGCCGCTGAGCTCCAAGCAACGAGGCGTGCTCGCGGGCATGATCACCGCCCTGCTGCTCGCCATCGCGGCCATCGCAGGGGTCCGCATGGCAGCCGAGCACCTGGTGCTGCCCGCCGACGAGCTCGGGCCGCGGCTGCGCTACGGCCTGCCCTTCGAGCTGCTGCCGGTGCTGGTCATGATGCTCACCATCGGCGTCCTGGCCCGGCATCGATTCGTCACCCCCCAGGACATCGACGGGAGCGGCCTCACCCCCGGGAGCGAGCGCGCGCGGCTCTTGCAGGCCGTCCTCCAGAACACGCTCGAGCAGCTCGTCCTGGCGCTGCCCACCCACCTGCTGTGGCTGGTGCTGGTCCCCCTCGAGTGGCTCGCGGTCGCGCCCGCCTGCGCGGTGGCCTGGGTCGTGGGGCGAGGGCTCTTCGCCCTGGGCTACTCCCGCGGGGCCCCGTCCCGTGCCCTGGGCTTCGCCCTCACCTTCTATCCCACCGTGCTGATGATCGGGCTGCTGCTCTACCTGTGGGCCGCGGGATCCTTGGTGGTCGCGCGCTGAGCCGCGTGCGCGTGGTCCTCCACCGCCTGCCACACCCGCAGCACGTTGCCCCCCGCGATCCCCTCGAGCTCGTCGCGGCCGTGCCCGCGCTCGAGCAGCACCCGCAGCAGGTTGGGGTAGCGCGACACGTCCTCCAGCCCCTGCGGCAGCGAGTCCCCCACCCCGTCGAAGTCCGAGCCGAGCCCCACGTGGTCCACGCCCACCAGCGAGATCACGTGCTCGATGTGATCGGCCACCGTCTCCACCGTGGCCCGCGGCGCGGGGTGGTCCGCGCTCCAGGCCGCCGCCGCGGCCTCGCCCTCGGGGGTGTCCTCGGCCACGCCCTGCGCCTTCAGGTGGGCGTCCAGCTCGGCCCGCCACGCCTTGCGCTCGGCCCGGAGCTCGCCGCTCAGGAAGTCGCTGCCGAAGTTGATCTGGATGACCCCGCCCGCCGCGGCGAGGCGCCGGATCATCTCGTCGCTCATGTTGCGCTCCCAGCCGGGGGTGAAGTGCCGGCACGAGGAGTGCGAGGCGATCACCGGGGCCTGGCTCACCCGCAGCACGTCGTCGAAGGCCTCGTCGCTCAGGTGCGAGACGTCGACCATGATGCCCACGCGGTTCATCTCGGCCACCACCTGCTCGCCGAAGGGCGACAGCCCGCCGTGGGTGTGGCGATCGTCGTACGACGAGTCGGAGATGTGGTTGTCCTTGGAGTGCGCCAGCGTGATGTAGCGGATGCCCCGGCCGTGGAAGTAGGCCACGTTGGCCAGGTCGCCCTCGATGGGCGCGCCGTTCTCCATGCCCATGGGCAGGGAGATCTTGCCGGCGGCGAAGTTGGCCCGCAGCTCGGCGGGCGAGCGCGCGAGCGCGAAGTCGTCGGGGGCCCGGGCCACGATGGCCTCCACCGAGTCGATGAGCCGGTCGGCCACCGCCTTGGCGCCCTTGCCCTCGAAGCGCGGCGCCACGTAGATCGACATGAAGGGCGCATCCAGGCCGCCCGCCCGCGCCCGCAACAGGTCGAAGTCGCCGCCCTCGGTCGCCCGGGTGACGTCGTCGGGGGGCTTGCCCGCCTCGCGGGCCTCCTCCATGCGCCACGGCACGTCCACGTGGCCGTCGAGGATGATGAGCTCGTGGGCGAGCGCCTCCGCGCGCAGCCGGGGATCGGGGGGCGGCATGGCCTCGTTGGGCTCGGGCCGCGGCGGCTCGCGGGAGGGCTCGGCCTTGGCCGAAACCGAGGGCTCCGCCGGGGCCGGCGGGGGCGGTCCCGCCGACTCGCCACACGCGAGGCCCAGGCCCACGGCGATGGGCAGGGCGAGGGACGGCAGGGAGGGCAGGCGCACGACGAGGTGGGTTCCTCTCCCCCGCGACGCTACCAGGATTTTCCGTGGTCGTTTCGACCACTATCCTCGACCCCATGGGTGATGCGCTCTTCGACGACGACCAGCCGCTCCTGCCGGCCGACTGGGATCTCCCCAGCGCGATTCGAGCTCGCCTCGGCCACACCGTGGGGCGGCAGCGGGTGATCGCCGAGGCCGGCCACCTGCTGGTCATCCTGCACCGCGTGCCCGCGGCCGAGGAGCACGAGCGCCGCGCCTGCATCGCGTGGCGCGACCCCAGCGGGCGCTGGCGAACCACCAGCGGCGTCGAGGGCCTGCTCGGCCTGCGCCAGACCATCGACGAGTACCGGACCACCCTCGTCGCCCTCGACGAGCGCATCGAGTCCGCGCCCGCGATCGACGGCTACTTCGAGATCCTCGAGCAGCTCGCTCCCATCTCCCGCGCCGCTCGCCACATGCACGCCACCCTGCAGAAGGCCCGCGAGACCAGCCGCAACGAGCGGGTCCTGGTGGACCTGCGCGACCAGGCCTACGCGGTGGAGCGCCGCGCCGATCTGCTCTCGGGCGACGCTCGCTTCGCGGTCGAGCGCGCCATGGCCCGCAGCTCGCACCAGCAATCGCTGGCCAGCCAGGCCGCCGCCGCGGCCACCGATCGCCTCAATCGCCTCGCCGCCGTGTTCCTCCCCATCGGCACCGTGGCCGCCCTGCTCGGCATGAACATCCCCTCGGGCCTCGAGCCGCTGCCTCCCCCGTGGCCCTTCGTGCTCATCGTGGTGGTGGGCCTGCTCGCGGGCTGGCGGCTCAGCGCCCGAATCCACCGTGGCACCTGAGCCCCAGCGGCGAGCCCTGCGCAACTCTAGTCAGTGCGAAATCTCTCTACGAATATCCCTTTCCTTCCTCGGGGCTCGTGCCGTTATAACGCGTGAACCGGTGCAGGTTGCGTGAATGACGCCCTCCCGCGAACCGGCGCAGATCACCCCCGCACCCAACGCACTCGCGTCTCGAACGCGAGGAACACCTCGAGGAAAGCACTACTCATGATTCGACGCACCATGGTCCAGGCTCTGGGCCTGCCCGTCCTGCTCGGCGCGGCCTTCTCGCTCTCCGGCTGCCAGGGCGCCGGCGCCTTTGCCCAGGTCAACGAGCGCCTCAGCCAGATCGCCGATTCCCAGACCCAGATCCTCTCCCGCCTCGACGCGCTCGAGGCCAAGATCGAGGAGGGCATCAAGGCGGCCCCCGCCGCCCCGCAGGGCAAGCAGCAGCCGCAGCAGCCGCGGCCCAACCAGCCCGATCCCACGGCCACCTACAAGGTCCCGGTCGGCGATGCCCACACCAAGGGCAGCGACGAGGCCCTGGTCACCATCGTGGAGTGGTCGGACTTCCAGTGCCCCTACTGCAGCCGGGTGACCCCCACCATCAAGCAGATCGCCGAGCAGTACGGCGACGAGGTCCGCGTGGCCTTCAAGCACAACCCGCTGGGCTTCCACCCGCGGGCCAAGCCGGCCGCGCTCGCGGCCGAGGCCGCCGGCAAGCAGGGCAAGTTCTGGGAGATGCACGACAAGCTCTTCGAGAACCAGAAGGACCTCACCGACGAGAACTTCGTGGCGTGGGCCGGCGAGCTCGGTCTCGACGTGGAGCAGTTCAAGAAGGACCTCGCTGATCCCAGCCTGGCCAAGAAGGTCGACGGCCAGCAGGCGCAGGGCATGACCGTGGGCGCCCGCGGCACCCCGGCCTTCTTCATCAACGGCCGCTTCCTCTCCGGCGCCCAGCCCCTGGAGAACTTCAAGAAGCTCATCGACGAGGAGAAGGCCAAGGCCGAGAAGCTCGTCGCCGCCGGGACCCCGAAGAACAAGGTCTACGAGAAGGTGATCGAGAAGGGCAAGCCCAAGGTCTGATCCGACCGGCTCGCTCGCGAGCACGAAGGCCGCGCTCCCCTGTGGGACGCGGCCTTCGTCGCGTGGTGCGGGCGCCCGCCCTACTGCCGCCCGGTGAGCGAGAAGAACTCGCGGATCTTCACCAGCAGCTGCCCCGAGCGCTCGCCGTCGACCCCTGGCTTGACCTTGGCCGCCGCGGTCTTCGACGACGCGCTGTCGAGCTGCTCCTGCCGGGCCGCCAGCGACTCGCTGATCCGCTCGGCCAGCTCGGGCGAGCTGTCGAGGATGGGAGCCAGCGCCGTCTTGCCCACCACCAGCAGCTCGGTGTCGTCCAGCGTGCGCACGTTGGCGGCCCGCGGCGCGCCGGTCATCAGCGACATCTCGCCGAAGAACGAGCCGGGGCCCAGGCGCGCGATCTCGGTGCTGTCGCCCCGCGGGGTGTGGCGATCCTCTTCGACCGTGATCACCACGTGCCCGCGCAGCACGATGAACAGCTCGTCGCCCTCGTCGCCCTGGCGGATGATGAGCTCGCCCGGCGCATAGGGGCGGATCTCGGCCGCCTCGGCGAGCTGCTGCTGCTGCCCCTCGGGCAGGGCCCGGCAGATGTCCACCCGCTGCAGCGCCTGCAGGCGCTGGGCCAGCGCCTCCCGGGCCTCGCGCTTGCGCTGGTTGTCGTCGTCGGGGTGCATCGCCACGTCGCGCACGGGCACCGCGATCTCGATGCCGGCGCGACGCAGCGCGTACCACACCCGCTCGCGGGCCAGGCCGTCGGTGCGCTCGCGCTCGCGGAAGTCGTCGATGAAGTAGCGCACCCGGTAGCGCATGCCGACCTCGGTGAACTCGCGGGTGAGCACGTCGGGCGGCGGCTCGGAGAGGATCCCGTCGGTCTCGTGCAGCCCCGACTCGATCGCCGCGCGCACCCGGTGCGGCGAGACCTCGCGCGGCACCACCACGTCGAAGGCCCGCCGGCTCACCGGGGTGGGCTTGGTGAAGTTGCGGATCGGCGCCTTGGCCAGCGGCCCGTTGGGGATCACGATCTCCACCTTGTCGAGGGTGATCACCCGGGTGGCGCGCCAGTTGATCTCCACCACCCGCCCCACCATGCTGGGGTCCTCGTTGTACTGGATCCAGTCGCCCACCTCGAAGGGGTTCTGGGCCTGGATCGACAGGCCGGCGAAGAGGTTGCCCAGGGTGTCCTGCAGCGACAGGCCCACCACCGCGGTGAGCAGGGCCGAGGTGGTCAGCAGCGCGTCGAGCTCGGCGCCGGCGTGGCGCAGCACGGCGAGCACCGCCGCCACGTAGACCAGCCCCTCGAGGATGTCGCGGAAGATCTTGGGGATCGGGCGCGCCAGCCGGCTCGACAGCAGGGAGTCGATCACCAGCACGAAGCCGCCCCGCCCCAGGCACACCAAGATGAGCAGCAGCGCGCCCAGCTCGGTGAAGCGCTGGAAGCCCGAGTCGGGCGTGGCCACCGAGGTGAGCACCGCCAGCAGCAGGTGCGCCACCAGCAGGCGGAAGGGCCAGCGAATCAGGTGCAGGCGCGAGTACGGCAGCGTCAGCCGCAGCGCCACGATCATCACCAGCGCCACCAGCGGCCCGATGCCGCCGAAGGGCAGCGCGCCGTGCAGTCGCGAGAAGGTCGCCTCACCGGGCCACATCATCGGAGTCCCCGGAGGCCAGCCTCCCTCAGGTGGGCTTTGCCATCACCACCCACACGGCCGCGGCGCCCACCACCGGCCACAGGAACAGCCACACCCGTCCCATCTCCGGCGAGCGACGCACCAGCGTCACCGAGCCGCCCAGCAGCAGCCACAGCGCGAGCTTGATCCAGATCCACAGGGGCCAGCCGCCGCCCATGATCCCGCGCTTGGCCATCAGCCCGAAGCCGGCCACGAACACCACCAGCAGCGCCACGCCGTGGCCGATCATCAGCAGGCGGCGCAGGGGCGCCACGTCGCGATCGTCGCCCCCGCGCAGGCCGAGGATCACCGCGCCCCCCAGGCACGCGAACAACACCATGATGCCCAGCAGGTGGAGGACTATGTAGAATTCGTACGGCATGAGCGCTTCGTCGGGACGGCGGCAGGGTAGCACCGATGACCCGCGCGCGGCACCGCCTGGCCCGCGCCGCGGCCTGCCGTGGTTCGACCTGCTGGGCGGCCTGGCCGTGGCCGCCTTCGCCACGCTGCTGCTGCTCGACCTCGGCGCGCTCGCTCGCCCCCGCGAGGAAATCTCGCTGCGGGTCGACCCGAGGGCGCTGGCCGAGGGCTTCCGGGAGGGCGTGCAGTGGTATGGCCTGTATCGCGGCGAGCAGAAGGTGGGCTTCTCGCGGACCGAGCGGCGTCGCAGCGGCGACGGCTACCGGCTGGTCAACCGGATCCAGCTCCGCCCCGGCACCGGGGGCGGCCCCACCCTGCTGCAGGTCGACACCGAGCTCGACCGCGCCTTCGCCCTGCGCCGCTTCACCGTGCTCGCCGAGGGGGGCCCCGTGCCGCTGCGGGCCGCGGGTGAGGTGCGCGGCTCGCTGCTGCACGTGGAGGCCGAGGGCCTGCCCGGGCTGCCCGAGCTCGACCTGCCGCTGCGCGAGCCCCCGGTCTTCGACTTCGACCTCGGTCCCCTGGTGATGCGGGCCGACCTGGCCCCCGGCGACCGCTTCGCCTTCACCCACGTGGACCCGCTGGGGCTCACCCCGCGCGAGGGCACCCTCGAGGTGCTCGGCCGCGAGTCGCTCGACGTGCTCGGCGAGGAGGTGAGCGCGGTGCTGCTGCGCCAGCAGATCGCCGGGCTGCCGCCGCTGCGCCTGTGGGTCAACGAGCTCGGCGAGGTGCTCCAGCAAGAGCTGCCCCTGCAGCTGCTCGCCGTGCGCGAGGCCGAGGCCGAGGCCACCTGGGGCATGACCTCCCCCGCGGCCGCCCAGGAGTCCCCGTGATCGTCGTCCAGAGCCTGCACAAGAGCTACGGCGAGTTCGAGGCCGTCCGCGGCCTCACCTTCCACATGCGCCACGGCGAGGTGTTCGGCTTCCTGGGCCCCAACGGCGCGGGCAAGAGCACCACCATGCGGATCATCGCGGGGCTCATCCAGCCCAGCGCGGGCACGGTGACGGTGGACGGCCACGACCTGGCCCGCGACCCCATCGCGGTCAAGGCGATCACCAGCTTCATTCCCGACCGCCCCTTCCTCTACGAGAAGCTCACCGCCTTCGAGACCCTGGAGCTGGTGGGCGGCCTGCACCGCCTGCCGCGGGCCGAGATCGGGACGCGCGGGGCCGAGCTGCTGCGGCGCTTCGAGCTGGGCGACTGGGCCGACGCGCTGGTGGAGAGCTTCTCCCACGGCATGAAGCAGCGGCTGGTGTTCGCGGCCGCGCTGCTGCCCCGGCCGCGGCTGCTCATCGTGGACGAGCCGATGGTGGGCCTCGATCCCCGCGGGGCCCGGCTGGTCAAGGCCGTGCTGCGCGAGCAGTGCGAGGCGGGAGCCTCGGTGTTCCTCAGCACCCACACCATGGACGTGGCCCAGGAGGTCTGCGATCGCATCGCGATCCTCAGCCGCGGCCGCATCGCCGCGCTGGGCACCATGGACGAGCTGCGGGCCGAGGCGCAGGAGCCCGGCTCCTCGCTCGAGCAAATCTTCTTGCGCCTCACCGAGGAAGCCCGGACCGAGCCCGCAGCGGAGGACGCCCCCGCGTGAGCGCCCGCGTGCTGCTGCGCGCCAAGTGGCGCACCCTGGCCAACCTGCGGCGCAGCGCCCAGATGGGCCCCACGCGCCTCGCCGTGCTCGTGGTGATGGGCCTGCTGGTGTGGCTGGGGATCGGCGCCACCTCGCTGTGGTTCCTGGGCAAGGTGGTGGCGATCGAGCCCATCGGCGTGGTGATGCTGCGCAAGCTGGTCGAGCTGGTGCTGCTGTTCGTGCTGTCGATCCTCACCGTCTCCAACCTCATCGCCGCCTTCTCCACCTTCTTCCTCGCCGACGACCTGCCCGCGCTGGTGGCCCGCCCCGTGACCGCCAACGCCCTGTTCACCGCGCGCTGGGCCGAGAACGGCCTCTATGCCTCGTGGATGACGGTGGGCTTCACCGCGCCGTTCTTCCTGGCCGTGGGCATGGCGATGGACGCCCCGCTGGCCTACCACCTGCGCTGGCTGCTGGCGCTGCCCGTGCTCGCGACCATCCCCACCTCGCTGGCGGTGATCGTGGCCCTGCTGCTGGGGCGAGTGCTCTCGGCCCGACGCACCCGCCAGCTCCTGGTGCTGCTGGCCACCATGGTCTTCACCGTGCTCTTCGTGCTGTTCCGTCAGCTCGAGCCCGAGCGCTTCGTGGATCCCGACCAGCGTGCGCCGCTGCTCGAGGCCCTGGGCCAGGTGCAGAGCAGCCCCACCCCGTGGCTGCCCAGCGCGTGGGTGGCCGACTCGCTGTGGGGCGCGCTGGCCCCCGTGGGCGAGGTGGTGGGGCACCCCCTGCTGCGCCTGGTCACCGGCGCGCTCGCGCTGTTCTTCGTGGCGGGCTGGGTGTTCCGCGGCACCTACCGCACCGCGTTCTCGCGCGCGCAGGAGGGCCAGGGTCGGCAGGCCGGCGACCGCGAGCACACCCGTCCCCGGCGCACGCTCGAGGCGATCACCGCCGCGCTCGTGGCCCGCGGCGGCCACGGCCACCCCGCCCGTGCGCTGGCGGCCAAGGACCGCCGGGTGTTCCTGCGCGACACCACCCAGTGGACGCAGATGCTGCTGCTGGTCGCCCTGGTGGCGATCTACGTGGTCAACTTCAGCTACGTCCGCTCCGCGGGGGACAGCGGGATCATCTCGGCCAACGGCCTGCACTTCATCAACCTGTCGCTGGGGGGCTTCGTGGCGGTGGCGATCTGCGTGCGCTTTGCCTTCCCCGCCATCTCGCTCGAGGGGCGGGCCTTCTGGATCGTGCTGCGGGCCCCGCTGCCCATGCTCGAGGTGCTGCGCGGCAAGTGGCGCTCGCTCGCCGTCCCGCTCTGCGGGCTCATCGGCCTGCTGGTGACGATCACCAGCGTGTGGCTCGGCTCGGGCTGGCTGCTCACCGCGATCGCGCTGGGCACCGTGGTGCCGCTCACCGTGGGCCTCACCGGCCTGGCCCTGGGCCTGGGCGCCCGCTTCCCTCGCTTCCACATCGACAACGCAGCCAAGATCGCCACCGGCCTGGGCGGCGTGCTCTACATGTTCGGCGGCCTCGCGCTGCTGCTGGCGGTGGTGATCCTCGCGGTCGCGCCCACCCTGGGGGTGGTGCAGTGGGTGGAGCACCACTATCGGCCCAGCCTCGGCTGGGTGGCGCTGCAGGGGGTGGCGGGGGTGATCGCGGTGGGGCTGCCGCTGCTGGTGGGGAGGATCGCGGTCCGCCGCGGCGCGCGGCACCTCGAGCAGCACGGGATCAACGCGTAGCTCCGCCCCGCGGCGCGGTCGAGGTGTCACACTGCTTCACCGGGGCGTGACCTGGCCCCCGGCTATCCTCGGGCATGCACATCGTCGCGAAGCGTGGCCCTTGCCTCTTCATTGGGATCGCGAGCCTGCTCGGCTGCGGCCCAGGACTGCTCGGGCCGATCGACGGCGGTACCGAGTCTGGGAGCAGCACGTCGGGCTCCGTCCCCGTCCCCGACGGCACCCGCGGAGCAGACGGAACCCACGGGACGGAGAGCACGAGCGAAGGAGGCGAGACGCTCGACGATGGGCCCCTCCCCGATCTCGGCTCCTTGCCCGTGGTGTGCCTGGAGCTCGAGGAGCTCGGGCGGGCGGGCTACGACGAGGGCCTCCAGGTCATCGATACCGACGGCGATGGGCTCGACGAGACGTGGATGTTCGGCGATCAGGACGAGACGGCTCACATCGGGCGGATGGACATCCTCGAGGGCACGGGGTGGATGATGAGTCGAGTGGCTTGGGTCAATGGCAGCTTCCCCCGCCTCGGCTGGCTCGATGGAGATGCCTGGGTCGACCTGGTGGTGTACCGAGCGGGCACGGGCCCCCACGACGGCGTCTATGAGATGCACCTCGGCATCGAGGGGGGATTCGATCCCGAGCCAACCCCCACGCCCTGGGGGTTGGGAGTCATGGGGTCCCCGCTCGACATCGATCGGGACGGCTCGACCGACATGTTCCTGAGCCGCTACGGCTCGGGCGGAGTCTACGAGCTGTGGCTCGGCGATCCCGCGGGGATCTCGGTCCTCGCCTCCGAGCTGCCGCTCCCCGAGCTCGACTCGTATCCCGATGTCCTAGCCGCGCGTGAGCCGAATTGGATGGTGGTCGGCACCGAGGTCCGGGGGAGCCATGGCTCGTGCAGCGAGACCATGGTCCGTACGCTCGAGCTGCAAGGAGCGTCGCTGGAGCTCGTCGACGAGCTGAGCCTGGCCGACGCCTGGAGGATCATCGACGCATGGGACGACGATGGAGACGGTCGACCCGACGTGCTCACCCTTCACTGCGAGGACGGCGGGACCTACGAGGTCCTTCAGCATCGGACCCAGCCCGGCTCGCCGAGCCCCGTGAGCCTGGCCACCGGTGTGGTCGGGCCGATGGTGATCACGGCCGACCTCGACGGCGACGGCTCGGTCGAGCTGCTGTGGGCCGACACGGAGGACGCGGTGTGGATCCGACGGGGCGGGCCCGCCGGGCTCGGCGAGCCGCAGCAAGCCACGCTGACCACGATGGAGCCCTTGTGGGCGCGGGCCGTGGGGGACTTCGACGGCGATGGCCGTGAGCGGGTGCTGGTCCGCGACTCCGAGAGGAGCTACGCGCTGCTCGGCGAGAGCCCGTGCCCATGAGGGGGTAGCCCACCGCGGGCCCGCGCCCGTCAGAACATCGACGGCACCGCGTCGAGCAGCGCGATGATCGACGCGATCGCGGCGGCGGAGCCCACGAGCCCCGCGATCGCGAGGCCCCTGGGCGATCGTCGCAGCCCGATGAAGCCCAGGACGATCGAGAAGAAGACGGCGGCGATGCTTCCGGCGGTGAGATCCTCGAGGTGCCTCAGCAGCTCGGACCCCTCGTGGCTGCTCCGCTCGAGCTCCGGAGCGACGGACGACGGACCCGGGGCCCCCGACCATCCGCTCTCCATCTCGCGGATGTGCTCGAGTCGCTGTCGCTCCTCGTCGTTCTCCTTCCACTGCGGGGCGACGACGGCCAGGCCGTAGCCGAGGGAGACCAGGGCGAGCACCGCGAGCACCAGGGAGATCAAACCGCTCTTTGCTTGCTTCATGACGAGAACCTCGTGGGTGGGGGGCGCCCTCGGGGCGAGGGGCCGGCGTCGTTTCGCCCGGCTTGGAGGAGCGAGCCCGGGCTTCGATTGCCCGCTCCTCCGAGAGCCTCCTCACGGGTTCGTCCGACGCGCTCAGGGGCCGCGGCCCACGACGTCGCGCAGGGACTCGACCCAGCGATCGAGGTCGTCGAGCGTGGCCTGGGCCAGCGAGGCCGACGAGGCCACCGCACGCATCGCCTCCTCGAGGAGCTGTCGGGCTCGTCGCAATCGAGTGCGCACGGTGCCCTCGGGGATCTCCAGGGCCGCCGCCAGGGCGGGGCCCGTCAGTCGCTCCCAGTAGTAGAGCTCGAGCAGGATCTGGTGATCGAGGGGGATCGACCGCAGCGCACGCAGCAGCAGGCGATGCTGCTCCGCCTCGACCATGATGCGGCTGGGCGAGGGATCGAGGTCGGCCACCGAGACCTGGAGGGGATCGAGCACGCGGGCGTCCCGGTCCCGGGCCCGATAGCTGGCGATCAGCACGCGTCGGGCGATGGCCAGCACGTAGGTGGAGAACTGGGCGTCGCCGCGGAAGTCGTCCCGGTGCTCGACGCACTTCATCATCGTCTGCTGGACCAGCTCGCCGACCGACTCGGGTGCGACCTTGGAGCGAAAGAAGCGGAACAGCCCGTCGAACTGGCGCTCGAGCAGGGCGCTGCCCGCATCGCGGTCTCCGGCTCGCCAGGCGTCGAGCAGCTCGAGCTCCGTGGGCATGCCGAGAGTTTCGGGCAAGGCCGTGGGTCCGGGCAATGCGAGGGCGCGCTGCGTTGCTCGCGTGCCCCGGCGTGTGGTACTGGCCGCACGGCGTGGCCTCGACCGACCTGGAGCGACAGCTGGTCTTTGCCGAGGTCCATGCGGGGTTGTTCGGCTCGGCGCGGCCGGTCGACGTGGGGCGCTACATCATCACCGGCCGCCTGGGGCACGGGGGCATGGGCGTCGTGTATCGAGCCTACGACCCCCAGCTCGATCGTCGCGTGGCCCTCAAGGTACTCCACCCGCACGAGGCGGGCCGGGCCGATTCCTCGCATCGCGAGCGGCTGCTCCGCGAGGCCCGGGCCCTGGGGAGGCTGGCGCACCCCAACGTGGTGGCGGTCCACGACGTGGGCACGGTGGGCGAGCAGGTCTACGTGGCGATGGAGCTGGTGGAGGGCCCTCCGCTCGATCGTTGGCTCGCGGCGGAGCCACGCTCGACGACCGAGATCCTCCGGGTCTTCGCCGCCGCGGGCCGCGGGCTGCTCGCGGTCCACGAGGCGGGGCTGGTCCACCGCGACTTCAAGCCCAGCAACGTGATCGTCGGCGACGACGGGCGGGTCCGCGTGGTCGACTTCGGCCTCGCCAAGCCGGTGCTCGACGCGACGCCCTCCTGCGACGCCGAGCGGGGCCCGACGCCGGGCTCGCCCTCGCCCGGGGACGGAGCGCTGACGCGCCGCGGAGCCGTGGTCGGCACCCCGCTGTACATGGCGCCCGAGCAGGCCCGCGGCGTGCCCGGGGACGCCCGCACCGATCAGTATGCGTTCTGCGTGGTCCTCCACGAGGCGCTGCACGGCCGCCGCCCGGGGGCCGTGCAGCCGAGCCCCGCTCGCACGACGCGGCGAGTCCCCATGCGGGTGCAGCGGGCGCTGTCCCGAGGCCTGTCGACCCGGCCCGAGGATCGCTTCGCTGGCATGGGTCCGCTGGTCGCGATCCTCGAGCGCCCGCCGCCGGCACGAGCATGGCTGGTCGGCGGGGTGGCCACGGCCACGTTGCTCGGGGCGTGGGCACTGACCGGCGAGCCGCCGGATCCCTGCGTCGACTCGGCGGCAGCGATGGACGGGATCTGGAGCGACGAGGCGCGCTCCGGGCTGGCCTCGCGCCTGGCCTCGCCGCTCCCCCACCTCCAGGGCACCTGGGATCGGATCGAGCAGCGCCTCGACGCGCGGGCGGATGCATGGCGAGCGATGGCCCATGACAACTGCGAGGCGTCCCGAGCCCGGGGCGAGCAATCGGAGACCACCCGCTCGCGGCGAGCGGCGTGTCTGGACGGCCGGCTCGACGAGACCGCGGCCATGCTGGAGGTGCTCGGCTCGACCGAGCCCGAGCGCCTGTCCCAGGCGCTGCTGGCCCTGGATGGGCTGCCGCCCGTCTCCCGCTGCGCCGCGGGGGCGCAACTGGCCCTCGGCGTGCCCACGAGCGAGGTGGATCCGCAGGCCGCTCGGGAGATCCGCTACCGCGAGTCACGGCTGAGGGTGCAGCTGCAGGTGGCCATGGACGGGCAAGGAGCGCTCGAGCAGGCGCAGGCGCTGGTCGCCGACGCCGAGGCCCTGGGCGACGGACCGCTGGTGGCGGAGACCAAGCATCGCCTCGCGCGGGTGCACGCGTGGAGCGGCGACTACGAGGCGGCGGCGACTACCCTGCGCGAGGCGATCGCCGTGGCGATGGAGCATCGCCACGAGGAGATCGAGGCCCAGGCTCGAACCGAGCTGGCCCGCGTGCTGATGGTCCGAGGCGAGCTCGCGGCCGCCCGCGAGGCGCGGGTGGGAGCCCTGGCGGCGGCGCGTCGGTGGGGACAGCCGCGAGCGCTGGCCATCGCGCTGCGGACCTCGGCGATGGTGCAGCAGGCCGACGAGCACCTCGACGAGGCACGGGCGGACTACGAGCGAGCGCTCGCGGTGGCGCAGCGGATCGACGGCGGCGCGCTGGTCGTGGTCCAGACTCGCACCGCGCTGGGGACCCTGCTGGCCCAGCGCGGGGAGCTCGAGGCCGCCGCCGAGCAATTCGAGCGAGCGCTCGCGGGCTCGATCGCCGAGCTCGGGCCCGACCATCCCCGGATCACCCCCGCGCTCACGAGCCTGGCGGCGGCTCATCACGAGCTGGGCCAGCTCTCGCGCGCCCGCGAGGAGTACGAGCGAGCGCTTCGGCTGCAGCGCTCGGTGCTGCCGCCGGGGCACCCAGACCTCGCGCGCACCATGACCAGCTCGGCCGAGACCGCGCTCGCGCTCGGAGACCTCGAGCACGCGTCGACGCTGGCGAGCGAGGCGCTCGAGATCTTCGAGCAGCGCCTGGGTCCCGAGCATCCGGACGTGGCCTGGGCCTCCGAGATCCTCGCGCTCGTCCGTCGAGCGGAAGGGGACGGGCCGGGCGAGGCGGCGGCGTGGACCAAGGTCGTGGGCGTCCGCGAGGTGCGGCTCCCCGCCGGTCACCCCGAGCTCGCGGAGGGCTGGCTGGCCCTGGCGGCGGCCCGGCTCCGAGCCGGCGCGAGCGCAGAGGCTCGCGCCGCGGCCGAGCGAGCGCGAGCGGTGGCGACCGACGGCGGGCACGACCCCCTGCGAGCGCGGGCGGAAGCGATGCTCGCGGACATGCAGCCCTCGACGGAGGCGCAGGGGTGACGGCGTCGGGCGGGTCGGCCCCCGAGGAGCGCTCGCGCCCGCGAGCTGCGCAGGTGTAACCACTCGGGCGCCGTCGCGTACCAGGCCCCGTGCGCTCCTCCTGCGGCCTGACCTTGCTCCTCGCGCTTCCCCTGGCCTGCACCGATGCCTCGTCGGACGACGACGCCTCCGCCGACTCGGCCGGGGCGAGCACCACGATCGACGAGCCCACCGGGGGCTCCGACGGCATGCCCACCGACGACGGCGCGACCCCGCCCGACGACTCGAGCGGCTCCACGGGCACGACCGACCCCGACGGCTCCTCGGGCGACGATGCGACCACCGAGCCCGGGACCACCGGAGGCGTCGACCAGACACCGCCGGTCGACCCCGATGCCCTCGCGGCCTGGCTGCACGACGGCGAGTACCTGGGCTGGAACGCCGAGTCGGGGCCGCACCCCTCCGCGGGTCCCCACTTCGGCGGGGTGCGGACCTTCGTCAACGATGCCCTGTTCGACTCGCTCGACGCGGGCGCGGCCCAGCACCCGATGGACGCAGCCGCGGTCAAGGAGCTCTACGCCGACGGCGACACCGTGCGCGGGTGGTCGGTGATGGTGAAGGTCCAGCCCGACAGCGCGGGCGGAGACGGCTGGTACTGGTACGAGCTGTACGACGATGGAGTGCTCGCCGACGGCACCGGGCTGGGCGTGTGCACCGGATGTCACGGCGGCGGCACGGATTACGTGCTGTCGCCGTTCCCGCTGCAGTGAGGCCGCGACAGCGACGGCCGGCCTCGGGTACCCTCCCCTCCCGACCATGAGCAACGACAACTCCCTCGTCGACGCCCTCGCCTTCCTCTACGTGACCTTCGGCCAGGCCACCGACGGCACGCTGACCGCGGACGAGATGCGCACCCTGGCGGAGAAGCTGGGCAAGCGCGCCCCCGAGCTCTCGCTCGAGCAGCTCGGCCAGGTGCTGCGGAGCACCGTCACCGCCTACAAGGGCGTCGGATCGCGCGAGGAGAAGATCGAGCGCGCCCAGCAGCACGCGGCGGTGCTGCGCGACTCGGTGGACGAGGGCATGCGCCAGGCGATCATCAACGACCTGAGCGCGATCGCGGCCGCCGACGGCGAGGTCTCCGACCAGGAGCAGGCCTTCATCGCCCGCACCGCCCAGACCCTGGGCGTCGCGCTGCCGAGCTGAGCCGCGAGCTCCCCTGCCCACGCGCCCGGTCTGCTACGATCGTCGCCGCGTGAACCGGTGCCAGACCCTCCTGGCCCTCGCGTGCCTCGTCGGCTGCGTGGGCGCGCCGCCGCCCCCTCCGGGCACGGGCGACGCGTCGGGCGACGGAGGCTCGTCCGAGACCGGCGCGTCGACGGGGCCCGTCGAGACCTCGAGCGCCAGCACGGAGGACGGGGCGGAGGGCACGACGGGCACCACCGAAGAGCCCCCGACCGCGGGGATCTGCGCCCGCCCCTGCGCCGACGACCTCGACTGCTCACCCGACGGGGAGCCGAGCGGCCTCGTGTGCATCGACGAGCTGTGCACCGCGCTCGGCTCCTGCACCAGCGACGGGCAGTGCGTGGCGGAGCTGAGCCACTGGGGCGACGGGGCCCCGTGCTCGCTGCCCGCCGAGTGCATCGATTCCGAGGCGTGCATCGGCGTCAGCGGCCGAGGCCACTGCGTGCCGCGCGAGCCCACCGAAGGCTGCGAGCGCGTCGGGCTCGACCCCATCCCGCTCGTCGACGTGCAAGGCGAGAGGGTGGTGGTCTGCGGTCGGGCCGATGCGAGCTGCGGCGACGACGGGCTGTGTGCCGCGCCCTGCCAGGGCGACGACGACTGCGCCACCACGCCGGCCACCCCCCTGTGCGACACCAGCTCGGGCCGCTGCCGGTGTGACGCCGACGAGCAGTGCCGAGAGGGCGGCGCCGGCGATCGCTGCGTGGGCGGTCGCTGCGGCTGCACCGACGACTCGGCGTGCGAGGGTCCGTCGCCCGTCGACGGCCGGGTCTGCGTGCCCCGCTGAGCCGGCGCTCCCCGCCGCCTGCTCCGAGCCCCGCCCCACGCCAAGGGCCGACGGAATTCACCGCCCGGCGTCGCGGGCCCGGGGGCGCGGCTCGTATACTGGCCCGACATGCCTTCGTCGGACTCGGCGACCGATGGCTCGGTCACGCGCTTGCACGGCGACGGAGACACCACGGTGATGCCGGGCCCGCCCCGCGGGGGCCTGAGCATGGTGGCCCAGCAGCTGTTCCGCCAGCCGCTGAGCCCGGTCCGCCTGTCCCGCTACATCCTGCTCGAGCCGCTGGGCCAGGGCGCCTTCGGGGCCGTCTACGCTGCCTACGATCCCGAACTCAACCGGCGGGTGGCCATCAAGCTGCTCGTGCCGCGAGCGGACGACGAGGACGACGAGGGCCGCGATCGCCTGCTGCGAGAGGCCCAGGCCATGGCCCTGTTCTCGCACCCCAACGTGGTGGCGGTCTACGACGTGGGCGCCTACTCGCTCGACCCCTCCGTGGGCGAGGAGATCAGCGACATCGTGCGCGAGGGCGTGTTCCTGGTGATGGAGCTGGTCGACGGGGTGCGGCTGGACGAGTGGGCCCGCGATCGCCCGTGGCGGGAGGTGGTGGCCCGGGCCGTCGAGGCCGCGCGGGGGCTGGCCGCGGCCCACGAGGCCGGCCTGGTGCACCGCGACTTCAAGCCGGCCAACGTGCTGGTCGATCGCGCCGGCCACCCCAAGATCCTCGACTTCGGGCTGGCGCGGCGCGGGGCCCAGGCCTCCGCCCTCGCCTCGTCCTCCTCGTCCCACGGCGACGCGGTGCTCGAGTCGCTGCACGACAGCATGGAGCTCGACGGCAAGCTCGCCGTCGATCTCACCCGCACCGGCACGGTGGTGGGCACGCCTCGCTACATGGCGCCCGAGCAGCACCGCGGCGACGATCCCCAGTCGAGCTCCGACCAGTACGCCTTCTGCGTGACCCTCTTCGAGCTGCTCTACGGCAGGCCGCCGTTCCGCGGCAAGAGGCTCGACGATCTCATCCGCGCCAAGCTCGACGTGGCCCTGCTGCGACCGCCGGCCGGGCGCGCGCCGGCGTGGATCTTCAAGGTGATCCGGCGCGGCCTCGATCCCGACCCGGCCGCCCGCTACCCCGACATGCACGAGCTCATCGCGGCGCTGCAGCGCGACCCGGCGCGCCGCCGACGGAACGCGCTCGCGGGCGTGGCCCTGCTGGTCGCCACGGTGGGCGTGGGCGCGGCCGCGAGCCAGCTCGCCGCCCCCGCGGCCTCGCCCTGCGACGCGCTCGCGGACGAGCTGAGCGGAGTGTGGGATCCAGAGCTGGCCGAGCGCGCCCAGGCGGCCTTCGAGGCGACCGGGCTGCCCCACGCCACCAAGAGCTGGAGCTCGGTCTCGGCCTCGCTCGATGCGTGGGCGAAGGCGTGGGTGGACGAGCGGGTCGCCCTGTGCGAGGCGGCGCGGCGACCCGACGCCCCGTCGGCGCAGGAACAGGGGCGCCGCCTCATCTGCCTCGAGCGCCACCGCCGGAGCACCGCGGGCCTGACCCGAGTGCTGGGGGATGCCGACGCCGAGGTGGTCGCGGCCGCGGGCCTGATGGCCAGCGAGCTCGAGCCGCCGCAGGCCTGCGCCGCCCTGGTCGCGCCCTCGGAGCGAGCGGCGATCGCCACCGACCCGCAGGTGGCCAAGGCCGAGGAGGCGGTGGCCGAGGCCCGCGCGCTGATGGCCGTGGACAAGGCCGAGGCCGCTCGCACCGCGGCCCGGCACGCAGTGGAGCTGGCCGACGCGCTGCAGGGCGATCACCTGCAGGGGTCGGCCCACCTGGTGTTGGCCACCGCGCTGCTGGGAGAGGACGACGAGGTCGCTCGCGAGGAGGCCCAGCGGGCGATCGAGCTGGCCGAGCGCGTGGGCGACGACGAGCTGGCCTGCGAGGGGCTGGTGGTGCTGATGCGGGCGCTCGCCGACGGTGGCGATCACGACGGGGCCGACCTCGTGGCCCGCCTGGCCACCAGCCGCGCCGAGGCGGCGATGGTGGGCGACCGCGTGGCGGCCATGCTCGAGTACAACCTCGGGGTCACGCGGCTGCGACAGGGTCGCTACGCCGAGGGGCGCCCCCACCTGCTGCGGGCCCGGGAGCTGCGCGTGCGCATGTTCGGGGCCGAGCACCCGCTGGTGGCCCAGGTCGACAATGCCCTGGGCGTCTCCTACTACCGTGACGGCCTGCGCGACGAGGCCTTCGCCGCCTTCCAGCGCGCCATCGTGGGCTTCTCCCGCACGCTGGGCCCCGAGCACCCCCAGCTCGGCCGCGTGTACAACAACCTGGGCAACTACTGGTCGGCCGCGGGGCGCTACGACGAGGCCTACGAGCAGCTCACCCACTCCGCCCGCATCGTCGCGGCCAACGATCCGCCGGGGGCTCCCTCGCGCGCCACGGCCCACGAGAACCTGGCGCTGGTGGCCCAGGCCCAGGGTCAGCGCAGCAAGGCGCTGCGGCACTTCGAGCAGGCCGAGGAGGTCCGACGGGCCCGCCTGCCCGAGGACCACCCCGACGTGATGCGGGTCCGCTCGGCGTGGGCGCGGCTGCTCGAGGATCTCGGTCGCGACGACGAGGCCCACGCGCTGATGCGAGAGGTGCTGCGGGATCAGCAGCACACCCTGGGCCCCGCTCACCCCGACACCCTCGAGACCAGCTTCGGCCTGGCCTCGTCGCTGGTGGAGGCCGGAGAGCTCGAGGAGGGCGTGGCCCTGGCCGAGCAGTCGCTCCAGCTCGCGGAGGCCGAGCACCCCGGCTCCGACGAGCTGGGTCGCTGGCTGGTGATGATGGCCCGCATCGATCACGAGCGGCAGCGCTACGACGAGGCCGACCACGCCCTCACCCGGGCCCTGGCGCTGCTGCGCTTCGACACCGGCGAGTCCTCGCCGATCCTCAGCCAGGCGTACATGGAGCGCGGCGAGCTGGCCCTCGACCGCGGCGATCCGGCCGGGGCCGTCGAGGCCTTCTCCACCACCATCTCCATGTACGAGGACATGTTCGGCAAGGAGCACGGCCGCCTGGGGTGGCCGCTGAGCCGTCGCGCCGAGGCCCGCCTGGCCGGGGGCGATGCCGAGGGCGCGCGCGCGGATCTCGAGCGAGCGGTGGGGCAGATCGGCAGCTACGAGGGGCCGGCCCTGCAGCGCCCCCGGCTGCGCTTTGCCCTGGCCAAGCTGCTGCCGCCGGGCGAGCGAGGTCGAGCCCTGGAGCTGGTCGCGGAGGCCCGCCGTGATCTCCGAGCCGCCCGCGAGGAAGCTCCCCCGTCGATCCTCGCCGCCGCCGACGAGCTCGAGGCCGAGCTCGCGGCCTTCGCCCGCCGGGGCACGCCCTAGCCAGGCCTTCGGCTCCGCTCCCGAGACCGCGCTCGCGGCCTTCGCCCGCCGGGGCACGCCTTGGCCTTCGGCTCCACCCGAGGCCTAGCCTAGCCGTCGGCATCCATGGACCCCGTCCCGGCCCGACCCGACGGGGCCGTTCTTTTAGATCGTTTAAGACGCGCCTGCGCCCGATGCCCGCCAAGCTTCCGACATGAGCTCGACCCACGGAGGACATCGCCGCGCGCTACTGGTCTTCGCCCTGCTGGGCCCGATCGCCTGCTTCAACCCCGACGAGGAGGGTCCCTCCGCGGCCGACACCGAGGCCGCCTCGAGCTCGGGAGGGGCTGCCGAGGACGACGACGAGTCGACGAGCGACGGGGCCGCGCCGGCCGAGGACCTGTGCCCGGAGTACTGCGGGCTCATCGGCGATCACTGCGAAGCGGAGCTCGCGCAGTATCCCGGGGGGGCGATCTGCGAGGCCGTGTGCGCGCTGATGGATCCCGGCGATCCGGGCGACGTGCTCGGGAACTCGGTGGCGTGTCGAGCCCACCATGCGTTCCTCGCCGCCGAGTCGGCCGACCCGCACTGCCTGCACGCCGGCCCGGCCGGAGACACCACCTGCGGCAGCCCCTGCGAGAGCTTCTGCAGCCTGGCGCAGGCGGCCTGCTCGGACGGGCTCAGCCCGTTCCTCGACACCGATGGGTGCATCGCGGAGTGCGAGAGCTGGGATCCCCAGCCCAAGTACTTCGCCGCCGTGGAGGCCAGCGACACCTACGCCTGCCGCATGCACCACCTGACCCTCGCCGCTCAGCAGCCACAAGTGCACTGCTCGCACATCGGGACCGACTCTCCCGTGTGCGTCGATCCCTAGCGACCACGCGGAATCTCGAGGCGCGTCTGGGATCGCGGAGCGCGGGGTGAGGAGGTCGCGGCCTCGCCCCGCCGTCCCCCCGATGCGCCTCGGCTCCGGGCTCGATCGCGCCCCGTCCCCTCGCTGGTCGCCGCTGGATTCGATGAATTCCATCCGGCGACCCATTTTTTTCGAAGCGGCGAAGAACCTGGAGTGGTGGTTCCAAAGCCAACGCCGCGATCGGCCCCGCGATGATTCGATCGCTGTAGCGCGTCTCGCGAGCGGTGCAGCGGATCCTCGATTCCGCTGAATTCCCGGCCCCAGAGGCCACTGAATGGGCTCTTGGCGATGGGCGTCCACCGGCCACGCACGCCGCCACGGGGCTCCCTACCACGACCCCCGACCCCCGAGCTCCGTGAGCGGCCCCACCGATGGAGACCACCAAGATGTCACGATCCAGCCTCGACCCCCGCCGCTCGCTCACCCTGTGTGCCCTCACCGGCCTCGCGCTGCTGCTCCCCGCCTGCATCATCACCGGCCTGCCCGGCGACGACGATTCCTCCGGCGACACCGAGGGTCCCGGCGACGACTCCGGCTCCGGCGGAGCCCAGGACGAGTCCGGCGAGGACGACGGCGTCGACGAGACCGGGGCCGACGACGACGGCACCGGCGACACCGCAGACACCGGCGAGGAGAACAGCTGCGACCCGGCCGAGCAGAGCGCCCACGTGTACCAGCACGACGGCAGCACCGACGGCGAGCACTGGTCGCTCGGCATCCACCGGGTGAGCGGCACCTTCAGCGTGTACGGCCCGCTCTCGGTCGACCCCTGCAGCATCATCGAGATGGGCGACGGCGCCCGGATCCACGTGGGCTCTGGCGGCTCGCTGCAGTGGAGCGGAGCGCCCGGCGAGCCGATCGTCGTCACCTCGGCCAAGGCCAGCCCCGCCCCCGGCGACTGGGACCACATCCGCGTCTCCGCCGACTCGGTGGGGCCGGACAACGTGCTCGAGCACGTGAGGATCGAGTACGGCGGCGGCAGCAGCTACTA
This sequence comes from Myxococcales bacterium, assembly GCA_020633315.1. Classification (GTDB taxonomy): domain Bacteria; phylum Myxococcota_A; class Polyangia; order Nannocystales; family Nannocystaceae; genus Paraliomyxa. The sequence goes on along the minus strand of JACKDV010000016.1, from coordinate 16,865 downwards.
CGGCGCCCTCCACCTGCAGGACGGCGCCTCGCTCGAGATGCACGACGGCTCGGTGCGCCACTCGGCCGGCATGGGCATGGTGGTCGACGGCGACGCCGAGCTGCGCGGCTTCGTGGGCAACCGGCTCAGCGACAACGCCGACGGGGCCCTGATGATCGCCCCCGACCACGCGGGCGATCTGCTCGAGGGCACCTACGCCCCCAACGGCGTCGAGGGCATCCACCTGGCCGGCACCGCGGTGGCGCACGACCAGAGCTGGCTCGCCCACGACGCGCCCTACGTGGCCAGCAGCGGCTTCTCGGTGGGCACCGAGGTCGGCTCGGCCCGCCTCACGGTCCAGGCCGGGGCCGAGATCCGCATGGGCGACGCCGCCGACATCCGCGTGGGCAACCTGGGCGGGCTCACCCTCGAGGGCACCGAGGAGGCCCCCATCGTGATCCGCTCGGCCAAGTCCACCGGGGCCCCCGGCGACTGGGACGAGATCCGCATCGCCGATCCCTCGGTGGACGCCTACAACTCCTTCTCCCACGTGCGGATCGAGCACGGCGGCGGCAGCTACTACGGCGCGGTGTGGGTGCAGAGCGGCGCCTCGCTGTCCATGCACGACTCCACCATCCGCGAGGCGGGCGACTTCGGCCTGATGGTCGACAACGGCGCGGAGCTGCGCGACTTCAGCGGCAACTCGCTGATCGACAACGACGGCGCGGCGCTGTCGATCGGAGCGGGCGAGGTCGATGATCTCGGCGAGGGGACCTACGGGCCCAACGGCATCGACGGGATCATCGTGCGCAACGGCACCGTGGACCACGACGCGCAGTGGCTCGCCCACGGCGTCCCCCTCATCGCCGACGCCGGCTTCGCCGTGGACACCGACGTGGGCTCGGCCGTGCTCACCCTCGACGCGGGCGTGCGGATCGAGCTCGGAGACGCGGGCGACATCCGGGTGCTCGACAACGGGGGCCTGCTCGCCGACGGCAGCCCGGAGCAGCACGTGGAGATCACCTCGGCCAAGGGCAGCCCCGCCGCCGGCGACTGGGACGAGATCCGCTTCGGCGGCGGCTCGCTCGATGCGGCCAACCTCCTGCGCTACACCGACATCAGCTACGGCGGCGGCAGCTACTACGGCATGCTGTGGGTGCAGAGCGGGACCTCGGTGGCCCTGGACCACGTCACCTTCACGGCTCCCGGCGGCGGCTGCGACATCGTGCGCGACGGCTCCGTCGACGCGGTCGCGACCAGCTTCGTCGAGTGCCCGTAGGCGGCAGACGCCTTCGAGCACGGGGCCGGGTGGCGCGACGCGTCACCCGGCCTCGGCCTGTCTCCGGGCCTCGCTCACCCCCTCGTCGCGGCTCCGCGAGCCCAGCTCGATGCCCAGGTCCATCGACCTCGCCCCCGCGGCCGCCTGGAAGCCCGCCACGTCGAAGTCGGGGGAGTTGATCATCAGCGAGGTGTGCACGAAGCCCTCGAACTCGAAGGCCATCGCGTAGACGGCGTAGTCGATGTTGTCCATCGTGAACTCGTAGTCCACGAGCTCCTCGGCCAGCAGGTTCTCGGGCAGGGTCTTTTGGGGGACGGTGGTCAGCGTGAAGTCCACCGTGTTGCGGGCCCGCTGCGAAAGCTCCCGGGTGGGGAAGATCCGCTGCACGTGGTTGGAGGCCGACACCTGCCAGCGCTTGTGCTGCACCAGGTTGCGGATCCTGCGGGCCAGGCTCGGGAAGTCGGGCGCGGCCTCCACGTCGAGGAAGATCGCGCCCACGGTGTTGAAGGAGTCCTCGGCCTCGAACGAGATCGGCAGGGTCACCCGCAGGCGATCGCGCCCCATGTGCTCCATCACCGCGGCGATGTGGCGGGCGATGATCACGTAGAGGCGGTTCATCCTCAGCTCGGCCGCGGTGGCCTCGATCTCCGCCAGCGACTGCTTCCAGTACAGCCGACGCAGGCGGCTCGGCTCCTCGAACAGCCGCGGCGGGACGCGGGCGGGGCGGGTGAGCAGGCGGGCGAAGAGGGCGAGGATCATCCCCTCGGTGAGCACGGGGAAGTAGCGGTTGCGGGGGAACACGCCCTTGGAGACCTGGCCGCAGAACACGAGCTGCACGAACTGGGACAGCAGGTAGCCGCCCAGGTACACGTGGTTGCCCATGAGCACGACCGTCCGGTCCTCGCGGCACAGGATGATCTTGGCCAGCAGCGGGGTGTCGCCCAGGCGGGGCGGCTCGTAGCGCTCGCGGATCTCCAGCGGCGGCTCGAAGGCCGGGGGACGGTGCTCGATCGAGGCCTCGACCGCGCGGACCCAGGCCGGGTAGTTGGCCTGGACCCGTGCCACCACCTCCTCGAAGGCCTCGGCCGACATGTCGAGCCGCACCCTCGCCACCATGCAGGCGTCGTGGACGCTGCGCTCCACGTTGCGGGCCTGGTAGCGGTCGTCGCCGCCGAAGGTGATGTACCCGGCCCGGGACGAGCGCCACTCCTGCACGCTGCGGGCGAGCTTGAGGGCCATCAGCAGGGAGATCGGGAGCGTCAGCAGGCCGAGCGCGAGGAGCATGGGTCGCGCTCAGCAGCTGATGCACATCAGCAGGTCGGCCAGGATGGCGCAGGAGTCGTCCCACTGCGTGTCGCAGCAGTAGGAATCCACCAGGCACACGCAGAGCTCGGCGAGCGGATCGCCGCAGCCGGGGCCGGGCTGCGCCGCGCAGCAGGTGGGCCCGGGCGGCATGCCGCCGCCACAGTCCCCGCAGCCGAACGAGTCCACCTGGTCCACGCAGACCTGATCCCACTCGCTGTCGCAGCAGAAGGGATCGGTGGTGCACACGCAGTCCTGGACCGCGACCTCGGTGCACCCCGGGTTGGCCGCGGGGGTGCAGCAGTCGTTGCTGGGCGGAGGCGGGGGCGGAGGCTCGCCCGTGTCCCCGCCGCTGCCGGTGGTCGGGTCGCCGGTCTCCTCCGCGCCGCCACAGTGTCCGCAGCCGAAGGCCTCGACCGCGTCGGTGCAGACCTCGCCCCAGGCGTCGTCGCAGCAGAACGGGACCTCGGCGCACACGCAGGCCTGGATCGTGGCGTCGTTGCAGCCGGGGCCCACCCCCGCGACGCAGCAGTCCTGCGTGCCCCCGCCCCCGCTGTCGTCGGGATCCACGTCGCCGGTGAGCTCTCCGCCGCCGCACTGCCCACAGCCGAGCTGATCGACCGCGGCCGCGCAGGCGGGCGTCCACTCCTCGGCGCAGCACGAGCCCAGGTCGGCGCACACGCAGGCTTCGATCGCCCCGTCGTTGCAGCCGGGAGTGCCGTTGGCCAGGCAGCACTCGCCGCCGTCCGGCTCGCCCGTGCTCCCGGTGTCGGCCCCGGTGGTCGCCTGGCCCGTGGGCGTCGGTCCGGGAGGGAACCCGAAGGTGGAGCCCGACGCTCCCTGGCTGCACGCCCCGGCCAGCGCGACGAGGAGGACCAACGAGGCGGATCTCGCGAGGGCGACGGGCATCGAGGGCCCATCATCCCACAATCCGCCCAGCCGCGGGCGTGCGCGGGTTCGGGCCGCGATGCGCTCGTGGGCCGCCTAACTGCACGAACCGCAGCCGAAGCTCTCCACCTCTCCCGCGCAGGTCAGATCCCAGAACACCGAGCAGCAGTAGTCGTCCATGGCACACACGCAGGACTCCACGCTGGGATCGCCAGCGCAGCCCGCCCCGGCCTGCTGGGCGCAGCACGCCGAGGGTCCGCCGTCCCCGCCCGTGCCCCCATCGCCGCCGCCGCAGGTGCCACAGCCGAGCGAGCCCACCTCGCCCACGCACACGCCGTCCCACTCGGTGTCGCAGCAGTAGGCATCGCTGGCGCACACGCACGACTCGATGGTCGCGTCGTCGCAGCCCGGGGTGCCGTTGTCGGCACAGCAGTCCCCGTCGCCGCCCGGCGGCGGCTCGCCACCGCTGTCACCTCCCGGGGGAGGCGGAGGCTCACCACCGCTGTCGCCTCCCGACGGGGGCGGAGGCTCGGCCCCACACTCGCCGCAGCCATGCACCTCGAGCACCGCGGTACAGGCCGCGCTCCACCGCGTGTCGCAGCAGAACGGCTCGATCGCGCACACGCAGGCCTCGACCTCGGGCTCGTCGCAGCCGGGGGCCGAGTGCTCGCTGCAGCACTCGCCCCCGCTGGCCCCGTCGTCTCCGCCCGGAGGCGGCGGCTCGCCGCCGTCGCCCGCCGTGCAGTGCCCGCAGCCGAGCGCCTCGATGAGCGCGGCGCAGGCCGAGTCCCACTCGGAGTCGCAGCACCACTCGTCGCTGGCGCACACGCACAGCTCGACCGCCTTGTTCTCGCAGCCCGGCGAGCCGTTGGCCTCGCAGCAATCGCCGTGGTTGTCGGCCGGCGGCAGGCCGTCGTCGCCCGGCGGGACCCCGCCGTCGAGATCGATCGAGGGCCCGTCGTCGGTGTCGGTGTCGCCGTCCTCGTCCCCGTCGTCGGCCCCGAAGGGCGCCCCGGTGTAGGGGATGGGCGAGCTCGCCCCCCCGCTGCATCCGATCAGGGCGGCCAGGCCCAGCCCGACCATCGTCCCGCTCGCTCGTCCTCCCATGAAGTGCTCCCCACCCGGCCGGCGCATCGGCGAGGCCAGGGTGCAGCGATCGTGCCAGCCCGCACGAGGCACGGAGACGGCAGCAGGGCGACGATCCGCGCCCGCGAGGGTCGAGCGAGCCCGAGCACCGAGCAAGTTGCCCAACGATCGAGGCTGCCGTAGGGCAACTCGCCCAACGGCCGGACCGCCGTTTGGTGGCCAGCCTGCTGGGGCTGGGGCTGGCCGACTCGCCCTGGACCTACCGCGACCTGGCGACCTTCTCGTCCGCCATGGTCACCTTGGTCCTCGGCGCGCTCGCGCTCGACATGCTCCGCCGCCTCGGGGCGAGGCTCCACCGGGCCGACCCCGGGGCCTCCGTCTCATAGCGGCGCCCCGAAGGTCTGCGTCCAGTAGTGCGGGTACTGCCCGGACTCCGTGTAGACATAGCCCACCCCGATGTGCACGTAGTCGGGGCTCATGATGTTCGAGCAGTGCCCCGGGCTGTCGAGCCAGCCCGCGACGACCTCGGCCGGGGAGGTCTGCCCGGCCGCGATGTTCTCGCCCGCGGCCTGGAACTGGTAGCCCGCCTCCTCGATGCGATCGAAGGGCGTCTCGCCGTCGGGGTTGACGTGATCGAAGAAGCCCCGCGTGGCCATGTCGAGGCTGTGCACCCGAGCCGCGCAGCGCAGCCGCGGCTCCATGCTCAGCGCCGAGGTGGCATCGAAGGACTCGCCGCCGCAGCTACGGGCCTGGGCCCGCGCCTCGTTGACCAGCTCGAGCACCTCCTGCTCGAAGGCGCTGTCCATGGGGGTCCAGTCGGAGACCGGGGTGCAGTAGCTGCTGTCGGGCACCTCGGGCACCTCGGGCACCTCGGGCGCCGTCGAGCCGGTGCTCTCGTCGACCGAGTCCGCCCCCGTGGTGGTGGTGCCCCCGTCGGTGGCGCCGCTGTCCCCCGCGCCGCTGTCGCCGTCGTCGCCCGGATCGCAACCCACGGCGAGCGCCACGACCAGCGCCACCCCCCACGCCCTGCTCATCGAGTGCATGCTCACGACTCGACGGTAGGGCAGGCCGCGCGGGACGACAAGCCGTGGCGTCACCATGCCGAGGGGTGCAGCCGCGCGCTCGACCCGGGCCCCCGCGCGAGCTACGGTGAAGGGTCGAGCCCTGTGCGATCGGGACGACCCGTACGGGCACCAACGGGGGGACGATCTCGCCCGCAACGCTGCCCCACGGCCTCGGAGCGGCCCGCGTGGCCCTCCGGGCCCTTGCTCATCCGGGTCCCCAGCGGCAGGCTCGGTCGCTCCCCTCTTCGCGCGCGCGGCCGGTGGGATGAAGGTCTACAGGAGCAACCGCGTCGAGGCCCTGCTCGACGCCCTCAGCGACGTGCTGCGGGTACCCGTGGCGGGTCCGCTGCGCCCCGAGCCCATCATGGTGCACAGCCGCGCGATGGCGGTGTGGCTCTCGATGCGCTTGGCCGAGCGCTTCGACGGCTGGGTGGGCGGGAGCTTCCCCTTCCCGCGACGCTTCGTGCAGGAGCTGTTCACCGCGGTGCTCGGCGAGCGGGCCGAGGCCAGCGAGGGCTTCACCCGCGCGCGCCTGCTGTGGTCGGTGCTGGCCGCCCTGCCCGAGCACCTGCCCACCCCCGCCTTCGAGGAATTGCGGCGCTACATCGCCACCGATCCGCGCGGGCAGGCCCGCTTCCAGCTCGCCCAGCGGATCGCCGAGGTGCTCGATCGCTACGCGGTCTACCGCCCCCGCATGGTGCTCGAGTGGGACGGCGGCGCCGAGGATCACTGGCAGGCCCGGCTGTGGCGCGCCGTCGTGGCCCGGCAGGGCGCCGATCACCCCCCTGCCCTCGCGCGCGAGGTGTTCCGCCGCCTCGACGGCGGCGACCTCGATCCGGCCGACCTGCCCCCGCGGGTGTGCGTGTTCGGGGTCTCCACCCTGCCGCCGTTCTACGTGCAGGTGCTCGGCGCCCTGTCGCGCCACGTGCCGGTGCACCTGTTCGCGCTGTCGCCCTCGCACGAGTACTGGGCCGAGCTGCGCTCGGGTCGGCAGGCGCTGCGGGCCCTGGGCGAGCGGGCCCCCGACGCGGTCCCCGTGGACCTGGGCAACCCCCTGCTCGCCTCCTTCGGCGGGGTGGGCCGCGACTTCCAGCTCGTGCTCGAGCGCGAGCTCGACTACGAGGAGGCCGAGCCCTCCCTCTACCGCGATCCACCCTCCGCCACCATGCTCGGCCAGCTCCAGGCCGACGTGCTGCACCTGCGCCACCGCGGCGGCGAGCGGCGAGCCGATCGGCCCGACGACGACACCCGCCCGCCGCCGGTGGTGGTCTCACCCGACGATCGCTCGCTCACCTTCCACGCGTGCCACTCGCCCATGCGCGAGGTGGAGGTGCTGCACGATCAGCTCCTCGAGATCCTGGCCGGGCCCGGGGCCGAGGGCGTCTCGCCCCACCAGATCGTGGTGCTGATGGCCGACGTGGACACCTACGCCCCGCTGGTGGAGGCGGTGTTCGGGCGCGACCACGGCGAGCCCGGCTTCATCCCCTACTGCATCGCCGATCGCAGCGTCCGCGCCGAGAGCCCCACCATCGAGGCGTTCCATCGCCTGCTGGGCCTGGTGGGGGCCCGGGTCACCGTCTCGGAGATCCTCGACCTGCTCGCGGTGGAGGCGGTGCACACCCGCTTCGAGATCTCCGCCGAGGACCTCGACACCGTCACCGAGTGGGTGGGCGCGGCCGGGGTGCGCTGGGGCATCGACGCCAGCCACCGCGGCGAGCACGGCCAGCCCCGCTACGATCAGAACACCTGGCGCTTCGGCCTGCAGCGCCTGCTGCTGGGCTACGGCCTGCCGGGCGAGAACCGCGAGACCTTCGCCGGCGTGCTGCCCTACGACGAGATCGAGGGGCAGGAGGCCGAGCTCCTGGGCAAGCTGGCCGAGTTCTGCGAGCGGCTGTTCGAGCACCTCGGCTCGCTGTCGCGCCCCCGCACGCCCCCCGAGTGGCAGCAGGCGCTCACCACCCTGCTCGACGACATGCTCGCCACCCACGGCGAGGCCGCCTTCGAGCACCAGCAGATGCGCCGCTCGATCGAGGGGCTGGTGGACGACGCGGCCGCGGCCGGCTTCACCGGCACGCTCTCGCTGGAGTCGATGCGCAAGCTGGTCGAGGAGCGGCTCGAGGAGGAGCGCCCCGCCCAGCGCTTCCTCGCCGGCGGGGTCACCTTCTGCGCCATGCTCCCCATGCGCACGATCCCCTTCGAGGTGGTGTGCATGATCGGCATGAGCGACGGGGCCTTCCCCCGCGCCGGGCGGACGGTGGGCTTCGACCTGATGGCCCAGCGCCCGCGCCCCGGCGATCGCTCGCGGAGGGCCGACGATCGCTACCTGTTCCTCGAGGCCCTGCTCGCCGCGCGGCGACGGGTGATCATCGGCTACGTCGGCCAGAGCATCCAGGACAACTCCGACCTGCCGCCCTCGGTGGTCGTCAGCGAGCTGCTCGACGTGCTCGAGGAGGGCTTCGTGGCCGAGCGCGGCTCGCTGCGCGACCAGCTCGTGCTGCGCCATCCCATGCAGCCGTTCTCGCCGCGCTACTTCGGCGCCGACCCGGACCCGCGGCTGTGGAGCTACGCGGTGGCCTACGAGGAGGGCGCGCGGGCCCTGCACTCGGGGCGCAGCGGAGGCTCGCGCATCGAGCTGTTCCAGGACCTCTTGCCGCCGCCGCAGGACGACGAGGATCCGGCGGCCCACCCGGTGGAGCTCGACCGCCTCGTGCGCTTCTTCCAGCAGCCCGCCGCCCAGCTGCTCAAGCGGCGCCTGGGGATCAACCTCGACGAGTGGGTTCGCGATCGCAGCGACCGCGAGCCCATGGAGCTCGATGCCCTCGAGCAGTGGCGCGCCGGCACCGAGATCCTCACCCACCGCCTCGAGGAGCTGCCCGCCACGCGCTCGCGCGAGCTGCTGCGCGCGATGGGCCTGCTGCCGCTGGGGGCCGCCGGCGACTCGCTCTACGAGGCGATCGCGATGGACACCGATCCGATCGCCGCGGTGGCCCGGCGCATGCGGCAGGGGACGCACCTGCCCAACCTCGGCGTCGACCTCACCCTGCCCGACCTGCGGTTGGTCGGTCAGCTCGACGAGCGCTGGCACGACGGCATCGTGCACGCGCAGTACGGTGTGATCCGGCCCAAGCACCTGCTGTCGGCGTGGATCCGTCACCTGGTGCTGTGCGTGGTGGGGCCCGAGGATCAGCGCCACCGCTCGATGCTGCTGGGCCGCCCCGAGAAGCCCGGCGGGGCCAAGATCTGCCGGCTGCGACCGGTGGACGACGCCCGGGGGCGGCTGGAGGATCTGGCGCGGCTGTACCTGGCGGGGCAGCAGCGCCCGCTGCTGCTGTTCCCCACCGCGTCCTTCGAATACGTCAAGGCCCTGCGCGAGCCCGATGCCAGCGAGGGCGAGGCCCGCCTGGCCGCGCGCGGGGCCTGGGAGGGCCGGGGCTTCGGCGATCGCGACGACCCTCACCTGCAGCGGATCTTCGGCGACCTCGATCCCCTGCAGGAGGGCTTCAGCCTGCTGTCTCCGCCGATGGTGGGGGGCGACTTCGCCTCGCTGGCCCGCCGGGTCTTCGGCCCCTTGCTCGACCACCTGCAGGAGGGGGAGTGATGTCGGAGACGATGCGTCGCTTCGACCCCCTCGGCACGGGGCTCGACGGGACCAACCTCATCGAGGCCAGCGCGGGCACGGGCAAGACCTATGCGATCAGCACCCTGTTCCTGCGCCTGATGCTCGAGCGCGAGCTGGGGGTGGACCAGATCCTGGTGGTGACCTTCACCGAGGCCGCAGCGGCCGAGCTGCGCGACCGCGTGCGGGGCCGGCTGCGGGCCGCGCTGGCCACCTACCGCCATGGCCTCGCCGCGGGCCCCGATCCCACCCTGCTGCAGCTGGTGGAGCGCCGCCGGGCCGAGGGCCACGCCGAGCGCGACCGCGAGCGCCTCGCCCTGTCGCTACGCTCCTTCGACGAGGCCCCCATCTCCACCATCCACGGCTTCTGCCACCGGGTGCTGCACGACTCCGCCTTCGAGAGCGGCGTGGCCTTCGACACCGAGCTCATCGTGGACGACGAGCCGGTGATCGACCAGGTGCTGCGCGACTTCTGGGCCCGCGAGCTCTACGGCGCCGACGCCCGCTTCGTCCGCCACCTGCACCGCGAGAACTTCAACCCCGACCGGCTGATGTCGCTGGCCCGCCTCGCGCTGCGCCACCCCGACGCCCCGGTGGTGCCCGAGCGCCTCGAGGTGGGCGACTCGCCCACGATCTCGGCCTACGTGGAGGCCTACCGCCACGCCCGCGCGCTGTGGTGGAAGGACCGCGAGGAGATCGAGGCGCAATTCACCTCGTTCCCGCACTTCCACAAGTCCCGCTACCGCGCCGAGGACATGCCCACCTGGTTCCTCGCCATGGACGCGTTCCTGCGCAGCGAGGAGCCCGGTCCCGAGCTGGGCTGCGTGGGCTTCGAGAAGCTGCTGCCCTCCACCATGGCGGCCGCCACCGCGGTCAAGCACAAGCGGGCCGGCGGCACCCCGCCCGACCACGCCTTCTTCGACGCGCTCGGCGAGCTCGACGAGGCGCGGCGCCCCCTCGAGGAGGACCACCGCACCCGCGAGGTGGAGCTCAAGCGCCGCCTGGTGACCCACCTGCGCCGCGAGGTGCCGCGCCGCAAGGTGGCCCTGGGGGTGCAGAGCTTCGACGACCTGCTGCAGCGGGTGGACAAGGCCCTGCGAGGACGAGCGGGGCGGCGCCTGGCCGAGTCGGTCCGTCGCCGCTATCGCGCCGCGCTCATCGACGAGTTCCAGGACACCGATCCGATCCAGTACCGGATCTTCCGCACCCTCTACGGGGGCACCCGCCAGCCGCTGTTCCTCATCGGCGATCCCAAGCAGGCGATCTACGGGTTCCGGGGCGCCGACGTGTTCACCTACCTGCGCGCGGCCAAGGCCGCAGGCGAGCGCCGCTTCACCATGGACACCAACTGGCGCTCCGATCCGCCGCTGCTGGGCGCGGTCCACCGCCTGTTCGACGTGCCGCGCCCCTTCCTCATCGAGGACATCGGCTTCCCGCCCGTGGAGGCGCGGCCGGGGGCCGGGCCGGCGCTGCTGCGAGCGGGGCGGCCCCTGCCCGCCTTCGAGATCATGGTGCAGCCGCGCGAGAGCGCGCAGCTCAAGGGCAAGCAGATCACCGCCGACTGGGCCGATCGCCACGTGCCCGAGCGGATCGCGGTGCACATCTCGCGGCTGCTCGACGAGGGCGCGAGGATCCGCGACGGCCGGGGCGAGCGAGACCTGCACGCGGGCGACATCGCGGTGCTGGTGCGCAAGAACGACCAGGCGATCCGCGTGCAGCGGCAGCTGCGGGCGCTGGGGATCCCCGGGGTGGTCTACGGCGACGCCACCGTGTTCGACACCCCCGAGGCCGACGAGCTGTACCGGGTGCTGGGGGCGGTGGCCGAGCCCACCCGCAGCGCGCTGCTGCGGGCGGCGATCACCACCGAGCTGTTCGGCGTGAGCGCCAACGCGCTGGAGGCCATGACGGACGACGACGACACCGAGTGGAACCGGTGGATCGACGACTTCCGGCGCTGGCACGAGGGCTGGGTGGAGCGGGGCTTCGTGCAGATGTTCCGCGACCTCATCTCCGAGCGCGGCACCCAGCACCGCATGCTCGCCATGCTCGACGGCGAGCGACGCATGACCAACCTGCTGCACCTGGCCGAGCTGCTGCACACCGCGGCCACGGCCGAGCACCTGGGGCCGGCCGGGCTGCTGCGCTGGTTCCAGAACCAACGGCAGACCCGCTCCACCATGGTGGAGGCGGTCAAGCTGCGGCTCGAGCGAGACGACCAGGCCGTGCAGCTCATCACCATCCACCGCAGCAAGGGCCTCGAGTACCCGGTGGTGTACTGCCCCTACCTGTGGGACGGCGGGGGGCTGTTCGCCGACGAGGAGGAGAACCTGCTGTTCCACGATCCCGAGGACGCCGACCGCCTCAAGATCGACGTCCGCCGCAAGCCGCGGGGGCGCAAGGAGAAGGAGGCCGATCCCCACATCGCGATCGCCATGCGCGAGAAGGCGGCCGAGAACCTCCGCCTGCTCTACGTGGCGCTCACCCGCGCCCGCCACCGCTGCGTGGTGGTGTGGGGCGGCTTCTATCGCAGCCACCGCTCGCCGCTGGGCTACCTGCTGGGCTCGCCCCTCGTCGACCCGAGCTGGCCGTGGGATCCCGATCAGGTCGCGGGCACGATGAAGGAGCAGGACGACGAGCAGATGCTGGGGTGGCTGCGGCAGCGGGGCGAGGGGGTGTGGACCCTCTCGCGGCTCGACGAGGGCGAGCCGGTGCCCTACCGCCCCCCCGCCGCGCCCGCGCTGCGCCTGGCCGCGCGCCGCCCCGAGCTGGCGATCGACCGCAGCCGCCGGACCACCAGCTTCACCACCATGATCGCCGACCGCGAGCACGGCTCCGCCGGGGAGGGCCGCGATCGCGACGAGCGGGCCGGCTCGGGGGGCATGCTCACCGGGCCCTCCGACCCCGAGGGGACGATCGTGCTGGCCGAGTTCCCCCGCGGGGCCAAGGCGGGCAACTTCTTCCACGACGTGCTCGAGAACCTCGACTTCACCGCGCCCCCCGAGGAGCGCCAGGAGCTGGTCGACGCCAAGCTCGCGGCCTACGGCTACCCGCGCGAGCAGTGGTCCGAGCCGGTGGGGCGGGCGATCGAGCAGATCCTGCAGACCCCGCTCTCGGCCCGCGACCCCACCCTGCGGCTGGGCAACGTGCCGCTCGAGCAGCGCCGCAACGAGCTCGAGTTCATCCTGCCCACCGCCGGCGGCGAGCAGGGCGACGCCATGGCGCTCACCCGCGAGCGCCTCGCCGGGTTGTTCCGCCGCCACGGCGAGGGGCTGCCCCCCGGCTACCCCGAGCAGGTCGACCTGCTCGGCTTCGCCCCGCTGCGTGGCTTCCTCAAGGGCTTCATCGATCTCGCCTTCGTGCACCAGCACCGCTGGTACCTGGTGGACTACAAGACCAACCACCTCGGCGACGATCGAGGCGCCTACTCCACCCGCACCCTGGGGCGGGCGATGGTCGAGGACCACTACGTGCTGCAGTACCACCTGTACGCGGTGGCGCTGGTGCGTCACCTGCAGCGCACGATCCCCGGCTTCCGCTACGAGCGCGACTTCGGCGGGGTGTACTACCTGTTCCTGCGGGGCATGGCGCCCTCGGCCGGGCCCGAGCGCGGGGTGTTCTACGATCGCCCGCCGCGGGCCCGCATCGAGGCGCTGTCGAGCCTGCTGCGGGGAGGAGCGATCGCATGACGCCACTGCTGCATCGCCTGCTCGAGGCCGGGGTGATCTCGGTGCTCGACATGCACTTCGCCCGCGGCCTGGCGCGGCTGCACCCCGACGAGCCCGAGTCCGTGTTCCTGGGCGCCGCCCTGGCCAGCCGGGCCGTCCGCAACGGGCACGTGTGCCTCGACCTGCACCGCGTGCTCACCCAGCCCCTGCTCGATCAAGAGGCCCAGCCGCTCGAGGTGGAGCTGCCCAGTCGCTTCCAGTGGGCCATGGAGCTGGGCGCGAGCCCGCTGGTGAGCGCCGGCGAGCGTCCCACCCCGCTGGTCTTCGACGGCGGGGCGCGGCTGTACCTCGCCCGCTACTGGCGCTACCAGACCGCGCTGGCCGACGGCCTGCGGGCGCGGGTGCAGCATCGGCCGGCGGGGATCGATCCGAGCTCGCTGCGCTCGGGGCTCGACCGGCTGTTCCGTGCGCAGGGCGAGCACCGGGCCGATCCATGGCAGCGCCTGGCCGCGCTGGTCGCCGCACGCCGGGGGCTCACCGTGATCTCGGGCGGGCCGGGCACGGGCAAGACCAGCACCGTGGTGCGGATCCTAGCCCTGCTGCAGGAGCAGGCGCTGGCCCGCGGCGAGCGTCCGCTGCGGATGCAGCTGTTCGCACCCACCGGCAAGGCGGCCGCGCGCCTGGGCGAGTCGATCGCCGCGCGCCTGCACGAGCTGCCCGTCGACGATGCGGTGCGACGATCGATCCCCACCCAGCCGTCCACCATCCACCGCGGGCTGGGCTTTCGCCCGTCCACCCCCACCCACTTCGCGCACGATGCCGACAACCCGCTGCCCGTCGATCTGGCGCTGGTCGACGAGGCCTCGATGGTCGACCTGGCGCTGATGGCCAAGCTGGTGGCCGCGGTGCCGCCCAGCGCCCGGCTGGTGCTCTTGGGCGACAAGAACCAGCTCGCGTCGGTGGAGGCCGGGGCGATCCTCGGCGACGTGTGTCGCACCGACGCGCGGCCGGGCTACAGCCCGCAGTTCCGCGACGAGCTGGTCTCGCTCGCCGGGGCCCAGGTGGTGCCCGAGGATCCGCGGCAGCCGGGGACGCCGGGGATCGGCGACTGCATCGTGGAGCTGGTCAAGAGTTACCGCTTCGAAGCCGAGGGGGGCATCGGCGGGCTGGCGCGAGCGATCAACGTGGGGGACGGCGCCGCCGCGGTGCGGGAGCTGGGCGAGCCCATGCCCGCCGACGCGGCGCCGCGCTTCTCGGGCGCCGTGGGGATGGTGGCGCTGCGGGAGGACGACGACCCGGCGACCGTGCTGCGAGCGCTGGTGCTCGATGGGTTCGTCCCGCTGCTGGACAGCCGCGATCCCCACGAGCGGCTCGAGCGGCTGTCGCGATTCCGCCTGCTGTCGCCGCATCGGCACGGGCGCTACGGCGTGATCACGCTCAACCGGATCGTGCAGGAGCAGCTCGCGGCCAGCGGCCGGATCAACCTGCGCGATCCCTGGTACGACGGGCGGCCGATCATCATCACGGAGAACGACCACCAGCTCGAGCTCTACAACGGCGACGTGGGGCTGGTGCACCGCGACCCACGAGGGCAGACGCGGGTGGTCTTCGCCACCGCGGGCGGGGGGCTGCGGTGGCTGGCGCCCGCCCGGCTGCCCCCGCACGAGACCGTGTTCGCGATGACGGTGCACAAGAGCCAGGGCTCGGAATTCGACCGAGTGGCGCTGGTGCTGCCGGCTGCGGTCTCGCCGATCCTCACGCGGGAGCTGGTGTACACGGCGGTCACGCGGGCGAAGCACCGAATCGTGGTGTATGGGATCCCCAGCGTGCTCCAGCAGGCGGTGGGGCGGCGGATCGATCGCGCCTCGGGTCTTCGCGAGGCGCTCTGGGACGGGTGAGCGGCTCCCCGGCTGGCCCACCCACGGTCAGGTGGTCCGCCCGCGGGTGGGCCACCCCGGGATCATCCCCCTACCAAGCTCGTGGAATCCTTCGACGAGGCCTTCCAACCCTGGCCACCCTCGCCGTCGTCGCGCATGGTCGAGCTCCTCACGCGGAGCACGTCGGTCGCGTCGCGATTGGAATCATCGGTGACATGCTCGCTGGAAGGGACGACGAGGCTCGCCATCATGCCGATGGCGTCGATGCCTTCCTCGACGGGGCGTACGACACACGCTGGAGGCCGAGAGGAGAGCCCGAGCAGAAGGACCGCCCTACAGTCGATTCCTCCGTCAGCTCGATGCCCAAGGCCGCGCCGAGGGCAGAACCGAGAGTCACGCCCAGTTGCTCGAGCGCCTGGTCCGCCGTCGAGGGCTCCCGATCACGGCCCAGCAACGGGAGCGCATGCGCTCGTGCACCGACGAGGCCCTGCTCCAGCGATGGTTCGACCGCGCGATCACGGCGACCTCGACCACGGAGGTCCTCGCCCCCGACTGAGCTCGTGCATGGATCGGACACGGATTCGCCGGTGCGGCCGCAGCCGGCGTGCACGAGGCTCCGGCCTGGTGTATGGCACTCCCGAGCCTCACCTCGCCCATGCCCCGCGATCCCGACGATGACGCCCCGCTCTCCCGCCTCGCCCGCGGCTTCCGCAAGCGCACGCTGGTCACCGCTCGCCTCGCGTCCAAGGTGGGCGTGGGCTTCGTCAAGCGTAGCCTCGGCCGCGGGAGCGACGATGCGGAGGCCACCGAGGCCGATCGCCAGGCGGCCATCGATGCAGCCAGCCAGATGGTCAAGGAGATCGGCGCGCTCAAGGGCCTGGTGATGAAGATCGGCCAGATCGCCAGCTACATGCCGGGTGCCCTGCCCCCCGAGGCCCAGCGCGTGCTCACCCGCTTGCAGGACGACACCACGGCCATGGAGTGGCCCAAGGTCAGGCAAGTGCTCCGTGAGGAGCTCGGTCGCGAGCCCGAGGCGCTGTTCGACGAGCTCGAGCACGAGCCCTTCGCCGCGGCCTCGATCGGCCAGGTTCACCGCGGCCGCTTCGAGGGGCGTCCCGTGGCGGTCAAGATCCAGTACCCGGGCATCGAGGACGCGCTGCGCTCCGACCTCCGCACGGCGGGCGTGCTGGGCCGCCTGGGCACGGTGGGCACGGGCTTCGACGGCGGCAGCCTGGTGGCCGAGCTGCGCGAGCGCGTGCTCGAGGAGTGCGACTATCGCCAGGAGGCCGACAGCCAGCGCGCGTTCGGAGCCCTGTTCGCGACCATGCCGGGCGCCCGTGCTCCCGCGGTGGTCGCCGAGCGCAGCGGCCGACGGGTGCTCACCACCGCGCTCGATCCCGGCCGCTCGTTCTACCCGTTCTGCGACGAGGCCCCGCAGGCCGCCAAGGACCGCGCGGGCGAGATCATCTTCCGCGTGTGCTTCGACTGCCTGTTCCGGCACAGCGTCTACAATGCCGATCCACACCCGGGCAACTACCTGTTCGCACCGGACGGCGCGGTCACCTTCCTCGACTTCGGCTGCGTGCGCCGCTTCGAGGCCCGCATGATCGAGGCCTGGAAGCAGGTGGCCCGCTCGGTGCTCGCCGACGATCGGGCCGCGTTCCGCGAGCGCTTCCCCGCGCTGGGGATGGTGGGCAACCCCAAGAAGTTCGACTGGGACTACCAGTGGGAGGTGATGCGCTACCTCTACCGGCCCTTCATGGCCACGGAGCCCTTCACCTACACCCACGAGTACGTCAAGGAGAGCTACGCCAAGCTCATCTTCGACAACCCCAACCGCTGGTCGGGCGCGATGCCCCCCGAGTGGCTGTTCCTCAACCGCCTGCAGTGGGGCCTCAACTCGGTGCTCGCGTACCTCAACGCCGCCGCACCATGGGGCGAGCTGTGGCGCGCCGGGGTGGAGTCGCCCTCGGTGGAGGCGGCCTTCTAGCTCGAGGAGGAAGCGCCCGGTGTCGTCGCTCCTGCGCATGGTCTGGCAGCCGGCACTGCTCACCCCGGAGGAATGCGCCCGCCTCCGCGCGTGGCCGGGGCCGTGGTCACCCGCGATGG
>JACKDV010000015.1 GCA_020633315.1 Myxococcales bacterium | reverse complement strand
TCTTAGACGGCCTCGTAGAATCCCTACGGTGCCGTTTTGCTACCCAAGCTAAGTCATGTGCTCTCTATGTGCTCCGCGTCAGCAACGCGGAAGCTCCAGCTCCTGCACCGCCTGCTGGAGCGTGGAGGGGGACAGGTGGGCGTAGCGCATGGTCATCTCGATCGTCGAGTGACCGAGCAGCTCCTGGACCACCTTGAGCGCCACCCCCCGCATCACCAGGTGCGAGGCGAAGCTGTGACGCAGGACATGCCAGCCCTGGCGCTTGATCCCGGCTCGGTCGTAGGCGCGGTACAGCGGGCACTTGCACTGGCCGTCGGTCAGGAGGGTTCCGTCCTCCTGGCAGAACACCCAGGGCCCCTGACGGTGACGGTGCTTGCGTAGAGCCCTCACCACCGACGGCGTCAGCGGCAGGTCCCGAGCCTTCCCGCTCTTGGGCGTGCCGATGATCCCGTCCGTCACCGAGCGACGGACGCGGAGCTGTGCCCGCTGAAGGTCCACGTCCTTCCACTGGAGCGCCATCAGCTCACCGAGCCGAAGCCCGGTTCGCAGTGCCACGAGGATCATCGTGTGCCACATGGGCTCGACCTTCGACGACCCCAGGAGCCGATCGGCCTCCTCGAAACCGAGGAATCGGATCTCGGGCTTGCCGGCCTTGAGCCAGCGGATGCGGGGCACCCCCTGGATCACCCCCCACTCGTCGGCGAGGGTGAGCATGCGGCGTAGGACCGTCAGGTGGTTGTTGATGGTCTTGCGGTGCAGACCGCTCTCGAGCTTGCCGGCCTTGTACCGCTCGATCTGCCGGGACCCGATCTCATCCAGCGGCATGGCCCCGAAGAACGGGACCAGATGCACCCGCAGGATCTTCTCCTTGGACCGGACCGACGAGGGCTTGTTGTTCACCCGGGCGTAGCTCTCCATGAACTCCCGGGCGAAGACCTCCAGAGTGGGGGCGTCCCTCTCCCCCTCCAGCTCGGCCGCTATCGTGCTCTCCTTTCCGTAAGTGCCGCTGAGCAGCGCTTCGCGGATCTCCCGCTCGTAGCGTTCAGCGCCCCGCCGGGAGTTGACCGGGCTCACCTTGCGGATCACCTGCTGCCTCCCGTTGGGGTGAGTGTACTTGACGTGGACCATCCACTTCTCGTGCTGGCGTCCCTTGCGGTCACGCCACGTTCTTTTTCGTACGGACATGTTCGCCCGCTCCTTTGCTTTGCGTGAGAGCGAGGCGACCTTGGCCGAGGGACTTTAACAGAACGTCCCTGGAAAAGCGAAGGGCCCTGCCGATGCGAATCACCCCCGCGATCTCTCCACGCGCCGCCGCCTCGTAGACGGTCTTGCGATCCACCCGCAGGAACGCGGCGACCTCCACCGCCTTGAGCACCGCGGGAAGCTCCGGGCAACCCCCCTCTTCCCGCGATCGAAATCGATCCTCCGCATGGACCACGCTGCCTTCGGACATGCTACCTCCATCGCCCCGTCGGCCCGCCCATCACGGCGGCCGATCACCACAAGGCGCTTTCGATCAGTCTGGTGCCTACCAACCCCCGGGCAAGCGGCCCATTTTGCCAACACCCCCTGCTCTCCCCATTGCAAGCCGCCCCCATGGACATGCCCGAACCAGACTGCGCTGCGACTTGCACGTCTCCCTGCACCTCCCACGCCCCGGGGCAGAGCCGCAAGACCTTCGCCGGGAGAACGTCCCTACCAACCCCCCTACCAACAACCATCGCAACCCCGGGGAGGAAACCGTGCCACTCCGCCGCGAACGAACACTTGTCCCGCGAGACGGACTTTCCGGGCCCCGTCGACGGGCGCGGGCGACACCGTCATCACCCGATGTGCGGCGCCCCCCTTGCGGCTCCAAAGACAGAAGCCGGGAGAACCCGGCTTCCACGGACCATCGCCGGCCCGGCTTTCGGAGGACTCCCTCGATGCCCGTCAGGCTGCCGTCCGCCGCGGCAGATGGCAGGTCATGCCGGGAGTCTTAGGCAAGCGGCAGGGAGGGCACGGTCAGCGCCTTCCAGACATCCCGCAGGTCCAGTTTCGTAAACGCCTCGAAGTCCACCTCCTGTCCACCGAGCCGGTGAACGGTGACCCGCACCTGCTGCCCCGGCCCGGACACGTGGACAAATCCGCTAAATGGCCGGTCTCCCGGAAGATCGTAGCTGAACCCGAAGTAGCTCATTTCCTCCCGGAAGTCGTCGTAGGAGTGTGACCGTGCGGCATAGGGATCCAGGCCATGGAGCACCTCCTCCCAGAGAAGCTCAAGCTCCTTCGTCGAAAGTAGACATGTCATGATGATGGGGGTTAGTTGGTCGAAAAATGTAAGGCTGCGGCGGAAGCAGCCCTGCGTTTCATCCTGCCTCCTGATCCGCGTCCACGCCACTTCCAACCAAAAAGAAACACCGGGGGAGTCCCGGTGTCTCTCGCCAACAGGGGCGAGGCTACGTTCTGGCTGATTAGCGCCCACCTCGTCTGCCGCTTCTCCGGCAGGGCAGACAGGTCAGGTCGCTACGCAGCGTCCAAGTCAGGTCATGGTACTGGTCACCATGCTCGCCACCTCCGTGACCGGAAGCAGACGGGCCCGCACGAAGGTGGCCACGCGATCAGCCACGGGGATGCCGTACTGATAGCCATCTTCACTGATGGCGCGCACGTCCTTGATGCCGACACGGATCGCATCGGACATCTCGCGCACGGCCTGGACTGGATCGGTGTGGGTGAGCCCCACCACCCGGAAAGGGGGTTTGGGTCCCCGTCCCTGCCTCACTTCGAGGACAGTGACGAAGGAGTCCCCCGGTGCCTGACCGGGGGGAGTGAGTTTCACCGAGTGGCTTTCAAGGGTAGGTGTTGGAGTCGTCATGGGATGATGAGTTAGTTGGTAGGAGTGGCCGCGTTCCGGAGCACGCGGACTCACTTTAGGGTAGTGACTGGCCTGGCTCGCGCAACGCCCGGCCCCGCCCCAGCCTGGGACGCTCCGCCGAAGAGGAAACCTCCTCTCCCGTCCACGCCTCGGACTCTATGAGCCCCGAGGCTCATCCCCATGACGGAGCATGCGGCGACATGACGACCGGAGACTCCCCGGTGAAGGGCCTCATCTACCTGGTGATCGCCGTGGCGGTGATCGGCGGCATCGTCCGGGCGCTACGGTGGGCGTGGAAGAAAGCGCTCTTTGCCTTCGGCTGGACGAAAGGCGCGGCCAAGACCCTGGCCCTGGCCGCGCTCTTACTTCTGCTGGCCCTCTTCCTCTGGAGCCTGCTGGAACTCGCCGGGAGGAAGATCGCCCGCGTGCTTAGCCAGCGGCGGGCCCGTCTGGCCTGTGCACTGCCCCGCCTCGAGAGCGTCCGGCAGGGCCGCTCCCGATGCTCCGCCCTGGATGACTGGATGACGCGGCTTTTCTCCGAGCTGGCCGGGCAGGTCTATGGCGTGGAGGCGTCCGGGCTCAGCGAGAGTGACTTCCAGCATCTACGGGTCCGCCTCCTGCCGATGATCTGGTCAGACCGGGCCTTCCGGATCTGGTTCGAGAGCCACGTCATCGCCGGGCTCTACGGAAAGCTCATGGAGGGTGACGCCCGCGTGCAGACCATGCTCGAGCAGGCCGGCCACGGCCCTGCCTGCCGCCGACCCTTCTGGCTCCTTCGACGGCTTTTCCATGGGCTCACGGGGGGACGGCTGGGCCTGAGCCAGGCCGAGAGCTTCAAAAAGACCGAGGTCACCCGGCTTCGAAGCGACCCACGGGCCTTCGCCCGCTTCGTTTACGAGCGGCTGCCGGCCGTGCTCCTTCTGGCGGAGCACGTGCTCGAAAAGGAGCTGGCTCCCGCGCAGGTCGAGCCGAGCACACCAACCCCATCTGCCCCTTCGAGAGCCCGGCCCATCCCCGAGGCCTCCGCCGCACGGCCAACATTGATGCTGCCTCCGGCCCGGGTGACGCAGCTTGACCACGAAGCCGAGCCCCGGGCCACCGCCTCTCCTGAACCGGTGGACGCCACTGAGCAGGACGCGACAAGAACGGTCGAGCAGATCTGCGAGCTGCTTGAAGACCCCGACCACGAGGGATGGGATGAGCCCGGGGCCTTCCTGGCCGACGCGAAGGAGGAGCTCACCCGCCTGGCATCCCGGCATCCCGCCCCCGCGCAGGTCCACCAGGCAGCCGCTCAGGTGCAGCGCCTGCAAGCCGGCCTGGAGGGATTCGCCGCGTGGTGGGCCTCGCAGATGGCCGAGGAGGACGACACTCGATGGGCTCCGCTGCTCACCCGCGAGCTCGCGCAGCTTGAGGACGCTCCCCCGGGCCAGCTCGCCCGCACACTTCGCCGGCGATGCTGCCTGGCCTACCTGCACGCCGAGGACCCCGGCCTCCTTGAGCCTTCGAAAGACGCTGACCGGAAGGCACAGGACCCCGGCGACCATGAGGACGCCCTCAAGGCGTCGGCCACGGAGGCCGCCGCGAGCAAAAAGGCCCCGGACCTCCCCCACGCGCCGAAGGGCGCTCACCTGAGTTTCTTTCCCCCGCCCGCGCGGGACATCCCCGCCGAATACGGGCTCTAGCCAGCCAGCGAACACGAAGGAGGAGCATTCATGCGTTCATCCATCCGGGAGATCGAGCCGCTGCGTCGGCGCCTGACCGTGGTGCTTTGGATCGTGGCGGTCGTGTCGGGCCTTTTGACCTACTGGGGACTGGCGGCGCTCCTCCCCAGGCCCAAGGCGATCCTGCTGGCCCTCGTGAGCGTGATCCTGGCGACGACCAGTTGGGGCTTCCTCATTGCGCAATGGGGTCGCGGATCGACGCAGGATCGTCACCAGCTCACGGTGCTTTTTGCCATGCCGGTGGCGCTGCTGGTCTGCCTCACCAGCACCTTCCTGGCCTTCTACGGCATGGCCCTTCCCGAGGCCCAACGCCGGGACCTGGTGCAGATTGTCGATGAGGCCTCCACCCTCACCCAGGAACTGGAACGTAGGCGTAGCGCCGAGCAGCGTCTGATCCCCGTCCTCGAAGCGGCTGCCCGCAGCTACCGGGATGCCGCCGAAGAGGAGCGTGCCTCGGGCCGCTATTCGGGCCGTCGCGGGCGTCGGGGCAGCGTGTTCGCCGGACTCGAAACGCTGGCCTCCAGTTTCGAGGAGGCGGCGAGGGTCATGCAGGAAGACGAGCAGGACGCCGCCCAGGCTCTGCGCGACGCCCGGACCACCCTTCTGGCCATGCGGGGCCTGGCTGTATCGGCCGCGGCCGATGCCAACGCCCTGCGGGAAGCCTCGCTCCAGTTCGAGCAGCACCTGCTTCGGCTCAACGCCGCCCTCACCCGGGCCGGAGAGTCTCCCGTCGAAAACGTCCTCAGCGTGATCGAAGGGGGCCTGGCCCAGCAACAGCAAACGCCCATCACCGCGAGGCGAGCCAAACATCGAAGGCAAGAGGCCGCCGGGCAAAAGGCCGTTGCCCGCATGGCCCACGACACCGAGCGCCGCCTCGAGAAGGTCATCGGCCAGCTCGACCGAAGGGAGATCCCCGTGCCGATGCTGCGCCTGGCGCTCCCGTTCGAGGCGATCGCCGCCCACCTGGAGTTCGTCTTCCCGTATCTGGCCTACGCCGTCGCCATCGACCTGCTGCTGCCGGTCATCGCCCTTTTGATGCTGGGCTTCGTGATGCAGCGTCTGCCGCAGAAGCAAGGAGCGTCTGCGACAAGCACCCGCCCGACCAAGACCCCGTCGCTTCCACTCGAGGCGGAGGAGACCGACGCTTCCACGGCGAGGCAGGACCCGCCCCTGACCCTGGTGAGGCCACCGGGTCACGACAAGGAGACCCATGAACCGGCCGAAGGAAGTGCGTTGGCCAGACTCATCGAACGCCGGCAAGCCCGGGCTCCCTCTGGGGGAGACCCCGGGCGGCAGGCGGCTTGAGATCCCCCTGACTCAGCTTCACCGGCACGTGCTGGTGTCCGGGGTGAGCGGCTGCGGCAAGAGCTCGCTGCTCGAGTCGATGATCCGGTCCCTGGCCGAGAGCATCCTTGCCGGCCATCACTGGGGCCTGGCCGTGCTCGACCCCATCGGGGAGGTCTTCACCTGGATGCAGGCCTACCTGAGCGAGCGAGCCCTTCGCCAGCACCTCATCGAACAGGCGGCGCCCCCGGCCCTTCGCACCATGCTCAGGCAACGCCGACAGACGCAACACGCCCGGACCATCTTCCTCGACCTGTCCGACCCGGACTGCGGCGGCTGGCGCTTCAACCCGCTGGAGCGCCAGGGCGGCCTCTCGGTGGCCGAGGCGGTCGGCGACCTGCTGCGGGTCATCGAGCGCATCGTGGGAGACCTGACCGAAATGCGCCGGCTGCAAACGGTGCTGCGGGCCATCTTCTCCGTGCTGGTCGAGACCGGCGAGGCCACGCTACGAGACGCGGTGGACCTGCTGTGCCTGGACTGCGAGAGTCTCCGGGACTACCTCGACCGGCTCGAGGCGCGCCAGGCCGAAGGCCGTCTGAGGGTGCACGTCCGTCCCTCCCTCGTGCAGGTCTACCTGCGGGAGTTCTTCGCCTCCACCTCGAGCCGGGAGCGTCGGGAGCTGGTGCAGTCGAGCCTCAATCTCCTCTCGGTCTTCCTCGCAGATGAGCGGGCGGCGGTCTTCCTCGGCTCCCCCCGGTCCAACCTGGACCTCGAGCGCCTCGTGAATGGGGGCGGAATGTGCTTCATCCACGTCCCGGCCGGCATCGACCTCAACACCCAGCGCGTGCTGGGAGCGATGCTCGTCAACCGTATCGAGCTGATCTGCCGGCGCCGACCCGTGCCGCTGGTGAAGGCCGGGCACCTGCCTGCCTTCTCGCTCTTTGTTGATGAGTTCCAGAGCTTCGTCTCCCCCGAGTGGAGCCAGACTATCGCCCAAATGCGCAACTATCGACTGAACCTGATCCTCAGCTACCAGTTTTCGCTCCAGCGAGGCCTGGGGGACACGCCCGAAGGACTGGCCCTCCTTCGCACCGTGCGGGCCAACGCTTCCACGCAGATCATCATGCGCCAGGCGCTGGAGCCCGACGCCAAGGAAGCCGCCGAGATGCTCTTTCGCCCGGAGGGACTTCGCCTCAAGCGGGAAGCCATCGACACGAGCGTCTCTCTCACCCGCTCGAACTCCCACAGCCACAGCGCCTCACTCACGCGCAGCCAGAGCCTGGCCCTCGGACACAGCGAAAGCACCTCCCTCACCCTCGCCCTGGGCGAAGGACGAACCGCCAGCTTCTCGGAAAGTCAGGGCGTGAGCCGGGTGGAGAGCGAAGGCCTCTCGATCTCGGTCGGCAAGAGCTGGTCCCGCTGCGTCTCGAAGACCGCGGGCGTGGCCGTCACCCAGAGCGAAGGCACCACCGAGGTCGAAGGGGTCAGCCAGGCCCTGGGCGCCTCTCGCAGCGAAGGAAACAGCACCTCGACCAGCCAGGGAGACAGCTCCTCGGCCGGCACCTTCGAGGGCCAGAGCCTTTCGCTGGCCATGGGACCGGAGGCCGGACTCCTGCCCGCCGGCGCCTCCTCCGGCCACCAGGGCCGCACGCGGGGCGGCTCCTCCTCCCATTCCCTGAGCCGCAGCTCGAGCACCGCCCAGTCCCTCTCCCGGGCGGTGAGTTCGGTGATCACGAGCAGCCGCTCCCTGGCCCGTAGCCACAGCCGGGGCCGCACAGAAAGCCGGAGCACGGGCCTGTCGCTTTCCACCGGCGGCAGTGAGACCGAGACCCGCAGCCGGGCCCTGGCCCGGGGCCTCTCCCAAGTCGAGAGCGTCTGCCAGGCCCTCTCCCGCACCCTCACGCGCTCGATCGGTCAGAGCCAGGGGCGCTCGATCACCCACACCCACGGCCGGGCCGAGGCCCACTCCACCGGACACACCGAAGGACGCAGTGAAGGTCTCACTCAAACGAGACGACGCGAGCTCTACTCCGTCCAGGAAGAGATCAGCCTTCGCGCCTACGAGCTTGCTTCCCTCCCGGCCCGCCACGCCTGGGTCCTCCAAAGCGGTACCGAGGCCACGGCCATCCGCACCCTCGATGTACCGCAAGCATTCGAGACCCGTCTGGGCACCCTCGATGGAGAGGCCCTCCTGCGACAGTGGACGGCGCCCCCTCCGGCCTCCCCCGAGCCCACCGAGCCGGTGCACGAACGGCTGAGACGCAGGCACACCGCCCACACGGCCCGCCCTGGACACCCGCCGAACCGTGCATCAGATAAAGAAGGAGCCCGCCCGCGATGATGCTCGCCGACGGGGACGGCATCCTCCTGCAGCGCCTCTACGCGCTCCGCTTCGCCACTTCCGGGCAACTTGCCCGAAGCACCGGACGAAGCTCCCAGGTGATCCGTCGGCGCCTACGCAAGCTGGCCGAGGCGGGTTTCACCCTGCCCCTCGCACGCTCGCCCACCGAGCAGGCCGCCTACGCCCTGGCCGAAGGCGGCTTCGAATGGATCGCTCACCAGCGCTCGGTCTCGGTGCAGGATCTCCCGTTCTCACGGAAGATCTCCCAAGGCAAGACCCAGAGCTTCTTCTGGAGGCACGAGCTTCTTGTAGGCGACATCGTGATCGCGTTCGAGCAGGCCCTGAATGACCATCCCCGCCTCGGTCTGCCCCGCGTGATCCGGGAGTGGGAACTGGCCGACCGAAGGGCCCGGGCTCACCACCGACGCTTCGTTCTCTCTGAACGCTTCGATGTCCAGGGGCGACCCCATGTCCATCGCCCCGATGCCTGCCTGCTCCTCGAGCCCAAAGATGCCGGCCCCGGTATCCACGTGGCCGCCTTCGTCGAGGCAGACCGGGCCACCCAGCCCATGCCTCGCATTCGCAAGAAGATGGACGCCTTCTTCCACTACTGGCAGCGTGAACGATTCCGTTCCCTGGGCGCCTCCGGAATGCGCGTGCTCTTCGTGCTGGGGCGGGTCACCACCGACACCCGCATCCGATCGATGCAGGCCGAGCTCGGCCAGCTCTGCAAGTCGCTCGAAGCCCGCGGCCTGGCCGAAGAAGCCGAGACCTTCGCGGGGCTCTTTCGCTTCACGAGAAGCACCTCCCTTGCCCGGGACATCATCCGGGACCCAGTGTGGGTCTGGGGCCTCGAGCAGGAACCCCGCCCCTTCCTCCGACCGGAGACCCCGCAGCTCGTGCTTCCCTTCACGAGCCAGGCCAACCCCACCCCGCCCCTTCCGGAGAAGCTCGCCGCATGAAGGGCGCATCGTTTCCCCAACACTGCTTCGTCTCACCGGTCCCTACACCACGCAAAACCAAACAAGAGCGGCGCCATCGGATCCACCGACGGCGCCGCTTTCAGATCGCCAGCCCCCGACAACGTCTACGCGGCTTCGGCCACGGCCTCCGCCCCGGACGAGGGATGCAACGGGATCACCTTCGTCGCGGTCGCGGTCGAAGACGACGGGGTGGGCTCGTCGACCGAAGGAGCAATGCTGATCGTCGCCTGCGGCCACACCCGGACGATGTCGCCCACCACCGCCTCGAGATCCTCGACGAGTACGACATGCTCGCGGTTTCCCCCCTCCACATTGACGTTCACCCGGTAGGTCGGCGACCGTGCCTGCGTGAAAGACGCCAAGGGCCGGACCTTGCGGTCAAAGCCCCAAGCGTACTGAGCGCCGGGCATGCTGATGATGTGGAACCTCATTTTCTTGATTCTCCTTCTAGTGGCCGTACTCAGCCACTAGAAGGTCAATAGCATTAATGACTCGTATTTCAAATCATGCGTCATTTGCATCAGTGAACACAGCGGCAAACGCATGACTCTGCTCGGATGGAGGTTCAATCGCAAAGAGAGGCCGTAGGCCCGACAGTCGAGGCGCAAGTACCGTGGCTTCACCAGGTACCTCTGGTCGAAAGTAGCGGCGCACATTCCGCAGAAGGGCACGGGGCGATATCGCGCCCGGCGGAGGTACACCTAACCCCAAAGGGCGCAGTACTCCAAGCGCCCCCTCCTCCCCCTGAGCGACTACGACGATTGGTTTGTTGGCATCAACCCACTCAAGGTAGGTCTCCAATGACTTCCGTCGCAACTTGGTAGTCGAAACAACCTCCCCGAACTCCTCCTTCACCTGCTCCGCCAGCACCTTCTGGCTTGCCTCCAGCACCTTGTTGGCCCCCCGTGCACGTTCCGACTGCTGATCCCGACGCTGCCTAGCAAGGGGGGCTCGCTTGGCGGGATCGGGCTCGCCCTGGATGGCCTCCTCGAAGTCGGCCTCGAGCACCGCTTCGATCTCGGCCCAGGCCTGGGGTTTTTCGCCGGGTGGAACATCAGAGAGCCCTCGTCCTACCTGCTCCACGACGACAGAAATTGGTAACTTGTGTCCTCGTGTCTCCACGAGTTCACCGATCCTACCGCGCGCTTGCTCGAGCTCCACCCTTAGCCTGGCATTCTCGGCCTCAAGACGCTCTACCTGTGATGTCTGTTGCCGACCCGAAATAGAAATGACATTAGATGCATCATGGATATTACTCTCCACATTTCCATCAGTCAATGATCTGGAGACCGGCACAAGCTTCGCCATCCACCGGTCCAGAGCATGAAAACAGACCATCCCCTGATCCTCTAGTATCTCACGCACCTCCTGATATTTCCTCGCAAACACCCATTCCCTAAGAGCCCTTGGCTCAACAGGAACGTCCACTACCATCCTCTCTGAAACATCGTCGAGTTCTGAAACCAACAATGGTTCCACGGAGTGAGTCACCTCCCCCTCCTTGGTCTTGCTTAATCCAAACACAGCAGCACCAGCAGCCGCCGATTGAATCATACGGATCCCCCTCGCCTCCATTCCTTCAAAGAAATCAGCGTACGTGAAGTCCCAGCCAGCACATCTTTCGACATCCGCCCTCCTGTATGCCATCGCGATCCAACCACACTCACGATCCACGAAGTGCATCTCGAACCCGAACGCGTCTCCACCCCAGTGGTCCTCTCTGGGGCCGTGACCCTGGAGACGCTCAAGTGAGCAGAGAAAGGTCCCCGAGGCATCATCATATAGGTCCAAGTGCTGACCCGGCAGCAACTTTCTCAACTCACCTTCCAGTTCTGTCTGCCCCTCGCGATAGGCAATCGTGACCTCGCCGGGTTCAGCCAGCGGCCGCGCCAACCCCCAGACGCGGTCCCCATTCGGCCCAAGAACATGAATGCTCGCACATCCTCCCAGTGCCACATGACGAACATTCGTATCCGTGAACCCCTCGCAGACATCCCCAATGGGTCGACCTTTGGGAGGAACAAGGGCATCCCCCCCTCTCTCAAAATCATCAATAATAAGGGCCCCTGCCCGCTGACTGCGGCGCCACCTCGTTGCGGATTCACCAAACACAGCCTCGGTCAATCGACGGATCTCCCTGTTTATCTCATCCGCAGAACATTCATACAGAGACAGGTTTTGGCCTCGGGTCCACGGATGATACATCTCATGAAGACCCAATCGCAGCGCAGCCATACGAACGACAGCATCATCGCGGCGACCAGACAGGCGTGCGAGAAAAGGGTGAGAGGCATACAGCTCGATGAGCCCCTCCAGGCCACGAACGACATCGTGGCCACCTTCACTGCTGAGCCACTCTTCCTCTTCGGCCTGAGAGCCCATTGCTCCAGACTTGAGCCGACCCGCCAACGAAGCGCTCATGTTGGGCTCCCTTCTTCTTTCGTGGTGACCAGGGAGAGCTGTGTTTTGTGGCGCCTTTTCCGGCGCGAGCGCCGTTTTCGCCCAGCGCGCCGCATCTCCTCATGGGAGTTCATAGGAGATTCACCTTCCGACATGGGCCCATCAAGAATACCGTCAGATGCGAGATTGAAGAACGGCACACCGCGGTTGGCGGATGAGTACGGAAGAGCGAGCACGTACGGCCTTGGTGCTTCAGGCTCCAGCCAAAGGGAGTGCGCTTGGACGCTTTCAGGATCGTAGGTCAGAAACGTGTACGCCAATGACATGGGAGGCAGTACGATGTCGGCCTCGTCAAGCTCAGCGATCGCCAATCGGTCGATTTCCCACGAGGCCTCGGCAAATGCGTATCGAAATCGAACTGCGCTGCCCCGGGCGACCCGCCACCAATAGCGAACGCTTCCCCGGACGCGTCCCGTAAGGCTCAGCAAGAACAACAAACCGACGAGCGCTGACTGTGCTGATATCAAGCCCGGATGCCGAGAGTCGGGGTAGTCCGCGGAGCATGCGACGAAGACAACAACGCGGGCCGCCGAGAACATCCCCAGAAACCCCAACAAAAGCATTGGCGCCGAGCCGTCAAAGCGACGATCAAACCGTGTGACCGCAATGATGGCGACAAGGTAGAAACAGGTCAACCATGCGGAGAACAGCGTGCGCCCCAGGAGCACATGCCCCCACCCACGCAGGTCATAGCGATAGTGCCTCACCATTTTGTCGAAAAAGCTTAGGGGGGCGTCCTCCACCTTCGGCACCATGCAGCTATATAGGCCATTTGTTTTCGCGCTCACGACCGCGGCGCGCTTTTCCGCATATGCAATCACCTCACAATCATCCCCACGGAGGCTACAGTAGACGACGTCACAAGACCTGGAAAAATGAAGAAGAGGCGCTTCTTCCACAGGAAGCGGCTGCCCGATCGACATTGCCTGGCCGTCGTAGATGTACGGATCTGCTTCCAGATACCAGACTAACACCGTACGAAACGGCTTAAGGTCTTGCCGAGGATGCGGGACCCATAGCCCGGACAGCCGTACCTCTGCGTCTTCGATGAGTACATATGTCTTCTGCCGAAACCCCCGAGTCATTTCCAGCCAAATAAAAGAAGGATCATCGAGGCCTCGCTTGATCTCGTCCAGAGCAGGTATCGACCCGGCTTGTCCGCGCTTTAAAGGTTGATGATTCACCCACCCACCAAGCTCGGAGTATGCAGCCGGTCGTAGCTCTCCGTCGTAGCCATCCCAGTAAGCTCGACGAATCAAAGGCATAGCGCCACCGGTGGCGCTATCGTCGATGCTTGCGTGGAGACCTATTGGCAACAGAAGTACCAGAGTAGATAGCAGAACCGCCAAGGAGTCGAGAAGGACAACGAGCCACTTCTCCCGATAGAACAGCTTGCGGCGACCGCGGACCAGTTGTCGAGGGCGAGGTCTCACGGCCAGGGGGCCAGGCGAAGACACACCGACCGGTTGGAGAGCGAGCCGAACGCCGGCGTTCATGCTTTCGGGGGCCTTCCCCGCCGCCTCGCCGGCGTCTCAGCCTCCTCGAAGAGATCTCCGACGGCCACCTCGAGCTCGGCCGCCAGATCCACCAGCAGGTCGAAACCCGGCGCGGACTCCGCCGCCTCGATGAACTGGAGGTGCCGGACCTCAATACCCAACCGCTCGGCAAGCTGCGCCTGCGTCAGGCCCCGCCGAACCCGTAGCCGGTGCAGGTTTCCCGCGACATGCGCACGGGCCTGCTGGGCCTGTGGGGACCGGCTGCGCTCGCCCATGAGGGAGCGCTACCCGTCGAACGTAGGTTATAAAACGAAATATAATTACGTTTAATGCTATGGTGCCTCAAACCGGTCAGGCCAGCCGCCTCGCCGCCCATCGGCGAAGTCGACTCGGCTTCCTCGGCTTCAAACCCCGGACGGCAAGCAATGACCGCAGACCCCATGAACCCCATCGCAAGGATCCCGGCCATCGCAACCGCCATCCTGCTCACCTGCTCCGCGCTGCTCGGAGCCGCGTGCGTCCCCCAGACCTGCCCCGACGGGATCCTCCTCACCCTCGAGGCCGACCCCGATGACGAGGATCCCTGGGATCCCGCGCCCGGCAAGGCACGCAAGCCCGACATGCGCGGCTACATCATCCTGAACGGCCAGAAGGAGCGGCTCAAGCTCCGACCAGACCGCTATCGGGTCACCGCTCCGTTCTTCAAGGGCAAGGAGACCAAACTAACCGGTAAGCTGAAACTCCACATCAACGACAAAGACGTGGACTCCGACGATGTGATGGCGTCCAGTGAAGTCGATGTGACGGACGTGCTGGGGAGCGGACGCGAGGTGGACTCCCTCTGGGTGAGCCTCGAATGCCGATGATCCCTCCGCATTCACCCGCTCGACCCTCCGACGCCTGACGCCGGCCCCTCCCCTCCGTAGTCTTCCCATCGCCCAGGCCCGCTCGCACTCAGGAGAGACTGCGTAGGTTCCGGTCCACCCGCACGCACCGCTCCGGCCCGAGCAGGTACTGCGCATCGCGATCCGCCGGCGTTTCGTTCCACCAGAGCTGGCCATTTTGGGGCTCGAGCACAAAGCGGCACACGCCACAGGTGGACACGCCGGCCACCCATGCGTGGTAGCCCCGCCCGCTGGGTTGCCGCCACCAGCCCAGGACCACGTCCGCGTGGGCACCGGCAGCCCGCAACATCGAGGCCGCCAGCACTGCGAAGTCATCGCAGTCCCCCCCGCCCCGCTGGACCGTCACCCTGGGGGGACACCAGTTGTCCCGGCGGGCCGGATCCGCGATGTAGACGAGCTTGAGCTGGAGCAGGTAGCAGGCCACCGCATCGACGGCGTTGCGATGCCTCCACGGGTTGTGGCGCAGGGCCGCCTCCGCATAGTCCCGAACCTGTCCGGGTTGGATGACCTGCCGGATGGCCCGGCAGCGAGCCGCCAGTGACGGACCCACGGGAATGCAATGTGGATGATTCATGCTCTACTCACTCTCCCCTGAGCCCTTCCTCGCCATCGCGAGATAGGTCAGAGCGGATGCGGATGCAGCAGCGGCAGCTCCAGCGAGCCACACGCCAACGCGCCCGGTCTTGCGCCCTTCGTCCACGGCCGCTCCAACCTCAAGGAGCTGTCCTCGTAGCGCATCGACTTCGGTCGCCGCCCAGGTGAAAGCCTCCTCAAGAAGCGACACCTGCTTCCGACTGGCTTCGAGATCCCCTCGGGTCTGTCGGAGCTCGCGTTCAAGGTTCTCCCGATGCGAGACGGCTTCAAGACGATGGGCTCGTTCCCGCTCGGCCTCCTCCGTCGCTCTCCGGGCCCGATCCTCCGCCTCGTTCGCCCTCCGTTCGTACTCGACGAGCTGCGCGACCAGCTCCTCGTACTGCGCCTTTGGCACGAGGCTGTCGGCCTCTGCCACACGCGCGGCAGCGTCCGTGCCCGCCACGAGCTGCGCAAGGTCCATGCCGAAGGCCTCCGCGATCTCGGCAAGCGTCTGCGGGGAAGGTCCACGACCGCCGTTGATGGCCCGCGTGATGGTGGACCGAGCGGTGCCGGCTTCGTCCGCGAGCCAAGCGGCCTTCTTGCCCCGCTCCTGGAGAAGTTGTCCGATACGCTCACCGATCGGGACCAGCGGCTTCGTGGGTACATCCATACACTCCTCAATTTCCACATCTGCGTGTCATGGGCAAGCCCATGGCCGTTGCCATGCGCGGTTGCCTGGCAACATTCTGGTCGCCGACCCTGGCCCGGGATGCTCAACCGAGCCACACCTCCCTGACCATCTCGCCAAACTCCTGCACCGCCTGCCTCCGGTTCTGCGCCCCCAGCAACCCGAGGAGCCGCAGCACTCGCTCGTCATCAAGAGGGATGATCAGGCCCCGACCATCCTTGAGCGTGTCCCTGCAACGGGCCACGAACCGCGCGCGGTCGTCAAACTGCCGGCAGCACAGCAGCCCGACCTTCCCTCGCTCCCGGGAGAAACGACCGCTCAACTGGTCCAGCTCCGGGTTGGCCACATCCTCGCGGTAGTTCTTGCACTCGATCGCCACGAAGGGGCAGCCCAGCCCACGCGTGGACTGGAGGAGCGAGAAGATCCCCGTCCTGTCCGCATTCTCCATGAGGATGTCGATTCGCTTTCGCCCGTCGTGGATCTCCTGTTCCTTCTTCGGATGCACGAGCAGCGGGAAGAAGATCATCTCCAGCACCCCCACCATGAGGCTGTGGTACTGGCTTGCGCTGCCACTCCCCACGGCAATCGCACGCAGCGCATCAGACAGAATCCGGGCAAGGCGCGCCACCTCACGCTCGTCTGAAATCGGCACGACCGATGCCTTGGCCTGCTTCAAAGCAGACCGGTACT
The DNA here is from genome assembly GCA_020633315.1 of Myxococcales bacterium. Taxonomy (GTDB): domain Bacteria; phylum Myxococcota_A; class Polyangia; order Nannocystales; family Nannocystaceae; genus Paraliomyxa. The sequence continues at coordinate 206,297 of JACKDV010000015.1, read as the reverse complement.
TTTTCAGAAGGTGCGGGTGCTGACTAACCACCTCCGCGATCGCCTTCCGCGTGCACGGATAGGATGGCAGAAGGGCCTTCTTGGTCACACGTCGCTCACCGCTCTTCAACGTCTGAACGAGCGAGGAATTGGCCCTCAGATGCTCCGCTTGCAGGAACTCCAGCACGATCCGCCGATGGAAATGCTGGTGATCGTAGGCGGGCTCATAGCGCACGATCGACTTCGGCACGAGGAGAACGGGCATGCCACGGTCGTCGACCGGAAGCCGCACGTACTGCGACCGCCAGACCCCCTGGTCGGGGTCATAGCTGGGAGGCACCGGGACCTCCTGAATGGGCACGGACAGCAATTCGCACTGTTCCCGGGTGTACTGAACCAGATGACTGCGAATCACATTGGTGGTCAGATCAGAGAGCTTGTCCCGTCCGACCCCGTCCACCACGAGCTCGCACTCCTCCAGCGAAGAGAGCAGCCCCGTGCTCACAGCCGATGACTGACTCAGCGCCTCGAGCAGCAACTGAGCCTGGTGGCGCCCAAGGCCAGCCCCTCGTGGCCGACCCTTGGACAACCCCAGCCGGGTCTCATTGGGCTCGCGCAGGTGCCCCATGAGCTTTCTGGCCCGAAACACGTTCCCCTCCCGAATCGCCGTCGTTGTGCGCTGAAAGAAGTCCAGGATCGTCTCATGCGCGCCCCGCGACCAGGGATCGACGCGTTGCGAGATCGCGAAGGGATCCATATACAGCGGGATGTCCGTCTCGAGCGGCACGTCCACGAAATCGAGTTCGGGCTGGGATTTGCCCAGTTTGTAGAACTCCGAGAAGGTCGGCCCGGTAGCGGGCTCAGATGCAGCAGTACACATACGATTATCTTCCTCTATACCTGTCTCCTGAATCGGCAGTGTTTCGGATTCGTTCGCGCCTCATTCCTTCAAAAAGGAAGTGTGTCGATATCGCGCGGCCTCATTCCGCTCAGGCCAATACTGGCGAGGACTATAGGTCCGTCGCCGCGGGCGTCAAGGGGCACCGGTTCGAAACTTGATTACGTGTGCCAGTCGCAATTTTCGAGCCCGGAGCCCCGTTTCGCGAGCATCACCATCATCGTTAGACTGCAAGATCTCCAACATCCACCGACATCGTAGACCTCGAACATCAGATCTCCCGCGACTCCCATCATTCGCCTATCTCGATGCCGTGATGCGTCTAGTCATGGCTGGACGGGACCGTGCCCGTGACGGTCGGATTTCGACCATTCCTACCGTGAATGAGCGGTTCGGGCCCCCTGATGGCAAGAGATCCCCCGGGGATCGGAGAGCGCTTCCTGCTGACCCCGATGCAGCCTCAAGCGGAGAATCCCCTTTTTGCCCTCTATCGTACTCATCAGATGCCGCCATGAGGCTCCCGCGACGGGCTCCACGCATCCTCCCGACCCTGACCTACTCATTCATATCGAAGTCTCCGGAATCGCTGCCTGTCGGCACGACGCGTCTCTCAATCGTCACCGGATAGTGAGCGTCCCCCCGCACCGGCAGGCACCGGTACGGAGGGCAATTCCATGAGGAAAGGGCCACCTAGCTCTCGCAGGCGTTGTCCCAGGCGGCACCGATCGCGTAGCCCAGTGCCGCGACAACGGCCCCGGTCATGATCCGCTTGCCCGGCGAGCAACGAGACCCCGGCGCCGCACAGCCTACGGCGCTTCCGATGAGCGACCCGAGCACCTTTCCGACGGCGGGTTTTCCGACCGCACGGACCTTGGGATCGCAGAAGAATTGGTCAGACATGAAACATCTCCTTGTTGTTGATGAATGCTTGAGAAGAGAAGAACCCCGCCTCCGGCAGCACGCCGGAGACGGGCGTGCTCGATCACACCGTGAGGGTGTGCGTCCAGCGTGAGACCCCCGTCCGGGACAGGAATCGCACCAGGTCCGGCGTCCCGTAGAAGGTCTGCCGTCCACTCTGGGAGAACGCCAGAGCGGCCTTGTCCACGCGCAACCCGGAGCGTCTCGCCTCAGCGGTCAGCTCGGCCAGCAACTGGCCGCGGTCTCGGTCTCGGTGGGAAGGGGCATCGGCGGCGAACACCGCGAAGTTGATGCCCTGCGTGCGCAGATGAGCCAGTCTGATCTTCGTCATCGCTATCCCTTCGGTGGATAGGGGTCGCGACCATGGCTGTCGCGTTCCCGGATCTGGCCGTTGCGGCCGTGGATGAACAGCTCCGTCCCCTGGTTTCGGGAAACCTCTCGAGCCTGAGAGATTGCCTCCCCCTGGGTACGGTGCACGGAGGACGCCCGACTGGCGCCCGGAGTCTTGACGGCCCACCCCTTGGGGTGGGGAACGACGTGATGGCTCTTTGCCATTTGATCGTCTCCTGATTTCTTGGTGGTTGGGTGGTCAGCGACCAGAGCTCACGACGAGCCCAACGTCCTCCCCTCGGAGGACGCATTGGTCGTATGCGCGGCACCTCGAAGGCGCCTCCCGCTCACGCGGGTCGGGGACCAAAGGCCACGCCCCAGGGCCCCAGGCTCCACCTGGGGCAACGCTGCAGGGCATCGCCTTCGAGAGGCTGGCGACGAGGGCAATGCCCTCCACCAGCCCATATCAACCCGATTGACGCTACTGACTCCGCGACGTACCCTTCCGGTTGCAACACCTGGGTAGGTGGGCCGTCTGGAGCTGAAACGCTCATCGGTCCGCTGCCCGCTATGGCCGCCCGTGGGGCGGTAGAGGTCTGGCAGCCAAGGCCTCCGATCCCGGGTAGAGCTACGCTGCGACCAGCAGTCCTCCTTGCACCTGGAAACCGAACCGCCCCAGCTTTCGCAGGTGGGAGCGAATCATCGGCAAACTGACCTGGAATTCCCGGCTGATGTCCTCGAGCGAGTGGCCATGGAGCTTCCGCAGGGCCTCACGGGGGAGCAGAATCCCCCCGCAGAACGCCCAGGCCTGCCATTCGGGATCGCAGTATGGCTTGATGTCCCGCCGCCGGACGCGGTGAAGGGCCGCCGCCGGGTTGGCGACCTTGACCGCCGCCATCTGCTCGAGCACGTCCCGGTGAAGCACGGCGTGGCCCAACTCGTGACCGACGGTGGTCCTGGCCCGATGGAGGGCAAAGCCGTGGTCCGTGAGCGCAGTCCATTGACGCTCTTTGAGAACGACCACCACCCGGCCATCTTCATACTGGGTGTAGCCCTCGTTGCCGAGCGTCGTCAGTTCGTGGTCATCGGCGGGATAGACGTCAATGCCGAAGTCGAACAGCTTCTCACTCACGACATGGTCCAGATCCACCGGTACCGGCTCAGCCAGGCACTGCGGAGCCACCCTTTGGAGAAACCGCTCCGCAATACGGAGGATGACATCCGTCCCACGGGGTCTCACGGGGGGGACCCGTTCATCGAGGTCGAGTTCCATAGAGAGTCTTCACTCCTCGTCAGCATCCTTCGAGGTACCGAGCAGTCGCAGCAGTCCCGATATCTCCGAGTCGCTCAGGGTCCGCTCGTTGATCTTGCGGGCGAACGCGGCGGCGGCTCGTTGACCGTCCAGCGGCAGGCTCTGGAACGCATCATCGTCCAGACGAACACGCGAGAGTTCGGCCAAGCGCCTGAGCCTGGTCCTGGTGATCGTGGGGACGAGCTCGATGAGCCGGTCCCACTTGTCTTCGGCCAGCAGCTTCCGGGGGCGGCCCTTGCCGCGCTCGATGGCTCCCAGAAACACGTGGGAGACACCAAGGGCGTCGGCGAGCCGACGCAGGGAGATACGGTGGCGTGTCCGCTCATCCCGGATGTATTGGCCGAAGTGGGTCATGGTCGTACCTGCGGGGGTGGCACGGTCGGGGGCCTTGGCCTCCGACCCCGGTGGTCGACAGGGGGTGAGCCGAGGGGGGTGGACCTCAGCAGACGGATGGTAACCTATATCAGTTACCACCTGGGATGCAATGCCCCACCGGCCCGAATTCGCCCGTTTGAGACGGCCCAGAGAGGGAGATCTCCTTTGAGAGGCCATACCTTTCCCTACACTGGAGACTCTCCTAAACCGGGGGTGGTCGGGCGCGCGCGAACTCGGGCCCGGCGCTGAAGTTCTCCGCGAGGCTCGGCTGACCCGCTCGCGCTGCCGCCTATGGCACCTTCGGGCCGTGGCGGCAGAGGCGATCAAACCGATCTTCTTCCGCTGGTCGGGGAGATTTGTCGGGGCCGCCTGAGAGGCGACCCCGACTCTGCTCGGCAAGGCACCCCACAAACGAGGACCGAGGACCGCAAGGACGAGGGACGAAGAGCGTGGATGGTGCCCGGGCGAGCAGAGTCGGGGTCGAAGCGAAGGCGAAGCACCCCGACAAATCTCCCCGACACCCGCCCCGATCCCCAGGGGCGCAAACACACCTGTACCGGCAACCGTCCCGGTGCCGGTACACCTCCCGGCATACACGTGAGTTCCTTTGTCGGTATTGACCCCCTCCGGAAGGCACGAAGGATCCAGCTAGGACACACGAACGGCGCGCTCCACAACGGCCTTCCCCAGGTCACAAGCCGGTATGCTCCCGAGCCAGTGATGTCGCGACGCCTCCCGAAGCAGGCAACGTGACACCCCGCAACCCCGCCGCTCAAAGACCGCACGACGTGTTCCATTTCACCGCCAATCTCAAGCCCTACACCTTCCTCGAGCGTCCCGAGGACGAGCGCTTTGACGCCTACCTGCTTTCGGCGGACTACGCCCGGGGCCTGTCCGAGATGGCGGCGCAGGTCCGACAGCAACAGCGCGAGCTCGTGGCCGACAATGGCAACGTGGACCTCCTTCGGGACTTCGCCCGTCGGTTCCGACCCGAAGCCGCTCCCCTCGATGAGGCGCGAAAGGTCTGGGAGGACGAGCACGACGGCCGTTACGCACGGCCCGGGCAGCTCCCGACCGATCTCTCGGATGCCTTCAGAGCCCTCGCCGGGAAGATCGCCGCCGCGAGCGATGCCCAGGTGACCGCGGAGCACACCCGGGACGCGCTCGCCCGCCAGACCTCCATTGCCCCGACCTTCCTGATCGGGATGGAGGACCTGACACTCGGCACCCTGGCTACACTCAATATCGAACCGGAGTACGCCAGCCTCCCCCAGGACTTCTTCGAGAAGCGGATCGGGCGAGCGGTGTCCCTGGCTAGGCGAACCGAGGACGGCGAGTTCGGACCGGTTTCGGGGCAGGTCCTAGCAGGGCTGCATGCGGTGGACTTCGACAGCGCGGTGCTGGCCGGAGGTCTGGCGGCCGAGGCGGGCCTAAAGGGCGTAGCGGTGGGCCTCTTCGGCGCGCTGACTGACCGCAACTACGTGGACTTCCGCGTGCAGGACGGCCAAGTCATCGAGCTCGAGCGCGCCGTGCCCCGACCCTACCTGCGCGTCCTCGAAATCGTCGCAGGACTCGTTGAAGGCTACCGCCGGGCCGGCAGACCCCGCCCAGCCTTCCATGCCTTGGGGGCCGGCACGCCGATCCTGCTGCCCCTGCTCGCGCTTTTGGGGGACGGCGAGCCCTACTTCGCCACCGATAGCACCTCCCCCATCGTCGACGGCTGGTCGAGCCCCACCATCAGCCTCTACGTCGATGACCCGGCCCCGCTCAAACTCAAGGCCTACAAGATCGCGGCCTCCTGGATCGAGGGGGGCCGGGGTTGGGACTGCCCCTGCCCCCACTGCACCTCATTCCACGAGCGCCACCCACCCAACCTCGACGGAGCCAGGCGTTGGTGGAAGGCGGAGGGAAAACCCCGGATCACCAAGCTCCTGCTCGAGCGGGACGGGCCGCTCACGCCCTTCCTGCCCTACCTGGGCTACGCGGCAGATGACGACCTTCGGCGCGAGGCGGGCCTCGCCCGCGTGGGGCACAACCACTGGCTGTTGAAGAAGCTCGAGGCCGAGATTCGGGTCAGGAGCGCCAAACCGACGGCGCTCCACGCCTGGGTCAACGAACTGGTGCAGGCCTACGCCGCGGCCTCCCCCTCGCAGGCTTGGTCCACAGCCGTCCGGGAGGCGGCCGCTCTGGCCACCTCGATCGCCGGACGGTCGTAAGCCGACCCCCCGACATCTCGACCGCCCGCTCCTTTCCCTACTGCTTCCTGTAGAAGGACATCATCGCTTCTGGCCCCTCTGCCTCGAGTAGAGGACCCAGCCAACGCCAGAGGCTGAGCCGGTCCAACTCGCGGGGAAGGGGGTTCTCGTCACACCACCTCGCCTCGAGGTACTGCTGCCTGTAGAACTCACCCGTTCGCCTTGGGTGGCGTGCCAGCGAGCAGTCGTAGAAACTCCGGTGTACCTCATAGTGATGGGTATGGATGAAATCATCCCAGAGATCCGCCAATTCATCCTCCGGTCGGATGTCGATGATTTCAATCTGCTCGAATTGCCGTTGTTCCCAATGCCCCCACGCCTCCCGGAAGAGATCGATGGCTCCCTTATCGCTCTTGGGGGCACCGTATCCGAAGATCGTTAGCCAGTAGGTGCTCTTGAGGGCCCGGGAAAGCTCGCGCCACTCATCCCAGATCACGGGGTCCTGCTGGTAGTTCTTCTCCCCGATCGGATACAGGAGCCTGGACGGCGAAAGCGGGTTTCCGCATCTTGAGCACGGCACGTCCCGCACTCCGACGACACCGTCCTCCTGGCAGAATCCTACCTTCACGTTCCCGTGAAGAAACAGCACCCGCGGCGGTTGATAGCCGACGTGGTAGGCGCGTTGTATGGCCTGGATGAGAAACGGATCCCAGTTGAACGTGGCGATCACGTCTTTGGGCCGCAGGCTCAGAACAAGGTGATCGTAGACGTTGGGGTAGGGCGGCAGCTCCAGGGAGGCAAAGTACCCGAAGATCCGTTCCTCCACCTCCTCGCACGCCGGGAGCAGGGATTCGTCGCTACGCATGGCCGCGTAGGCGCTCTCGAAGTCCAGAGAGCGGAGCGCCTCGGGGATGAGCGGTCCGATCTCCAGCGTGTCGATCAGATCGTACATGACCGGAAGCTTGCGCCCCTGCGCGTCTCCTTGAAGACAGGCGGCCCGGCTCGCCCCCGCGCCCAAGATCACCACGTGGGGTGCCTTCACCGAGATGTCGGCCACCTCCTCATCCCGGGAGTAGGAGTAGGGAAACTGAACCGGCGTGGTCCGGTCGCTGCTCTCATTCTCCGATCTCACGGGGGCCAGGGCGGGAGCATGGCTACTGGACCCTGTCTTCGCCTTGGCTTTCGTTGCAGCTTTGTCCCTCTTGCGCTTCTTCGCCTTGGCGGCCGCCTGCCGTTTCCAGGTCTTGCTCTTGTTGGCCATGGGCCACCTCCGTTCCTACGAGACGGGAGGCTCGCCGAGCTCGTGCCGTCTCATACACAAGAAGTACTGCAGGAAGGCCTTGCTGTTCTTGCGGGCCGCGATGTCATGAAGCTTTGAGGCCTTCTCGTACTCTGCGGCCGCATCGTCGGCCACGAGCAGGGCTCCGATACATGCACCACCTCCGGCGATCAGTCCGGGCAGGTTCCCCACCACGGACCCGAGGGCCCCAATCGCACACGTGGCGCCCGCCGCCTTGAGACGGTTCTCCAGCTTGCGCCGGGCGGCATCAGAGGCCGCGGCCGCCTTTTCGAGATCGAAGAAACCGTTTTCGAAGGCTTGCTTCTTGTCATCACAGGACATGGGTCACAGGCTCCCTGGCGTATTGAAGAGATTCATCTCGTCGAGATAGAGGGTGAAGTAGGGGCGCATGCGGTAGGTCAGCTCGTCGACCCAGCTCTGCTTCTTGAGCTGAGTGAGGCTGACCCGGTCGATATCCAGGCCGACCTCCCCCTCGGCCAGCCAGCCTTCGCCGTGGCGTACGAACCCCCGCACCTTGCAGCTCGCTCCCACCGAGAGCCCGTTGGCCCTGAGGCTGAACATATGGGCGCGCAGCCGCACCGAAGCGCTGCCGTCGAAGGCGCTTAGAGTGACGAAGCTGGAGAACTTGGGGGGTGCCGGGTCGTCGCTGATCTCCAGTCCATCGACAACGCCCCGCAGCTCGACGAGGGTGCCCGGTGTCATCTCCGGGACCTGGGCGACCGCGACCACGGTGCCCTGCGGTACGTGAGATGGAAAAGGGAGCTCGACGGCGACCTTGCGCTCTCCCGCCAGCCAGTTCTGGGCGTCCAGGCCATGAGAGTGCCCCAGGACGTAGGCGGCATACGCGATCAGGACGCCCACTTTCGAGGCCGCCTCCGCCAGAGCCAACGATGCCTCGAACACCTCTTCGCGCAGCGAGTCGGGCACCGAGCGCCGCGCCACCTCTCCGAGAAGCTCCCCAGCCAATTCCATCTTCGGGCCGATCTCGTCGAGGACCAACGCAGCGCGCTGCCGAATGGACTGCAGGGGAACCTCCTCGGACACCAGATCCCCATGCAGGCCCGTCAGACCTGCCTGGGTGAAGTCGGAGAGATCCTCTGCAGCCGTCGCCAGCACCTTCCCGTCTCCCGACTCGAGCTCACCCTCAAGGCCGGGTCCCCCGGTCTCGAGATGACGGACCCGGTGATAGGCGGCCAGGTAGGCGACCCGGTGCCGTAGCGACACGGCCGCCGAGAAAGCGTCCAGGAAGACGGCCTGGCCTCCCACCCCCTCCTCGAGGAGATGGGCGCCCGCCCGAAACACCGGAGCCTCTCCCTCGAGCAGCGCCTGCGCCCGGTGCGGATCCCCCGAATCCTGTGCCGCCTGCTCCAGAGCCTGCCGGAAAGCATCCGCCTCCGCGGACTCCGCTCCGACGAGCTCGGCGAACACCGCGGCCCAGCCTTCGGCGAGCTGCTCGTAGTCACTCACCTTCGACCGAAGGGCGGGGGTGTTCAAGCGCACCGCCGAAAGTAGCCCGTCAGCATGACCGGATAACTCCGTGGCGAACCCCGTCAGCTCGTCCCAGAGCGCCCCTTCGACGATCTTCTCGTAGCCGGCCAGAGACTCCAGCGCAGCGTGAAGCTTGGCCATGGCGGCCACATGGCTCGTGAGCGGTCGCGTGTAGTCACCGATGATGCCCAGCGTCATTGCAGTCCATCGTCTTCCATCTTGGGAGGTCTAGGGCTACACCCCGCCCCACGCGCGGGCAACCGAAAGCGATCCACGATCCTCTGTGGATGCGGCGTCGGCCGGGTGGCCGGGCTGCCGGGAACCCGGCTCAAGCTCGCGCCTACTTGCCGGTGACGAGGGGATCGGCTAGGTACTCGCCATGGCCGATTCCCCGAAGTGGCGATGGAGCTACGGAAAATTCGGCATCATGTGGGGTCCCGTACCCGTCGGCCTCATCTTCCTGGCCGTCGGGTTCGCCGTGATCTACGTGGTCTTCTACCTTGAGTAGCGGTCCGTCTCCGCCGGCCCCGGTAGTTCTCCGTCCGCCGAACCTGGTCGAGATCGACCAGCCGCAGGTTGGATGTCCGCAGCTCGCGCTCGGACCTACGACGCGGGCCCCCCCCTCAACGGCCCAAACGGGCCATCTGTCGGCCACGACTGAGGGGAAGCTCAAGCCTGTCTCGCCAAGATCTTCCAGCTTGATCACCCTCTGCTACGCCGAAAATTCCAACCACGACTGCAGCGCTCCGTGACGGATTCCATGACGGGTTCCGTGACGAACGGGCTTGGCTACGGGCTGCGCCGCAGGCGCCCAACGGACTAGAAGAGCGAGCGGCCCGGATGCCCGCGCCCACCCCCCGACGGAACAAGCCACGCGTGGGGTGGGCGCGGCCTTCGGCACGGCCGCTCGCAACGGGTTGGGGCAGACGGGTTCTTCTTGCGGGGCTCGCAAGCCAACCTGAGCCACGGGTCAGTTGGCACAGGGCTCAGGTTCGCAGTACCCGGAGACGATGCACGCGATCTTGGCGGTCTCTGCTCGTGTGACAGGAGCTCCTGGGTCGTAGTGCACAACTCCGTCGGTCTCCTTGCCACAGGCGGCACCATCGAAATCACGAAGAGCATAGACCGGGTGGTAGAACCAACAATTCCCGCTGTACGCGTCTTCGATATCTTCGTCCCACTCGCTGGCGCAGTCTACATCGATGAACGGGTCGAATGGGTCATCGTTGAACCACGGCACATCAGGGTACTCCGCTCCTGGGTACTGTCCGTCGGCCTTAAGCGCCTCGTAATTCTGATGTAGTTCCTTGTACCTGTCTGTTGCTGTGTCCACCCTGCCGATGTTCACGGCGATTTCTGCCGCCTCGGCTCTGCTCACAGTGTTGTCAGGCTGAAAGGTTCCATCGGGGTACCCTTCTACAATGCCGTTGTCCGCAGCGAAACCAACGTAGCGAGCATACCAGGCATCCGACGGCACATCGGGGAAGCTGGATGTGGGCGTGTATGCTTGAAACTTGAAGCCAGGAAACGCCAGCTCAAGTTGGATCTTCAGGTACTCGGCGCGGTTGGCTCCATCCAGTGGATCGAAGTAGGGGTCTTCAGATGTCGGTGCGTCCAGTGTCCCTTGGCAGACAAGGTTCTTGACGTGCTCATAGTACCAGTGCTCCGGCAGCACGTCGACAAAGCCAAAGGCACCATCCGAGCAGCACGCGTCCGAGGCACAATCGCTGTCGTCACAGTCAATGCTGCGGTCGTAGTCGTTGTCAACCCCATCGTTACATTCAAATTCCTTGCACGAGAAAATATCTGCTTCATTTGGATGGGATTGAAAATGCCACGTCCCACAGTACGGAAGATCGAACGGCCTACCATGCTTTCCGTTCCCGATTACCGGATAGGCTCCAATCCCGTTCTCACCACTGTCATCCCACTCAGGATCACAAGAGAAGATGCACTGACTCGCAGCGCCTCCTGAGAAAGCAGCGTCGGGATCGACTGCTGCCAGCCCCTCTTCGCAGGTGCTAGTAAGCGCCTCCTTGACAGGCTCGTCAGGTGCCCATCGACCGGGCTGAAAGCTCAGCTTGTCCACCTTTGTTGCCATGTGCGTATTCAAGGTGGCCAGCGAGTAATAGAGGGTGTTGCTTTCGAGTTCACTCGCGCACGCGGAGGCCCCAAATGTCAGCGTGACATCACCACTGCCAGTAAGCGAATCACCAAGCGTGGAGTCTTTGTAGGCGCAGGGAAGGAGCACTGCATAATCCAGGAACATTGGCTTGCTTGAGAGATCCACGTTCTCCTGAAATGTGGCCACACTTTGGATCTTGGGTTTGTAGTACGGGCCGTTGAATACGGGAGAGTGAGGGTATGCAAATTCCTCTGGGACAACAGCTTCGATTTCAAGGGATGACCCGTCGACCATGTCGTACCATGCGAGGCTCTCATCCGATGTCCACCAGTAGGCAGAGTACAGAAAACTGGGGCCTGCGCCGACCTCAAAGTCGGTCATCACAAACAGTCCGCGGTTTGGAACAAATGAGTTCCAGTTCGGCCTTGGATCGCAGCAGGTGTCGAATGCGAACAGACCAGAATCCTCGTCGCATGCTGCTTTGGCTGCGTGATCCTGAGCAAAAACAAAGAAAGTCAGACCTGCGGTCAGATACCTTGATCTACTCATCGATGGTTCCTCCTACAGACTCTGCGTATTGCGAAACGGACGACGTGGGCCCATCAGCGAAAACGCTGATGATCACCACCGAATCGCCTTCGACTGGAACAGCCTCAATGTCATTCAAATTCTGGATCTCGGCAGACACCAAGGCTGACTCAGAAAATTCGGGACCACCAGCCATCAGGAGGCTACGGACCCTGCTGTGTAGCTCATCTCGCGCCTGCACATACTGCTCCAGTACAGCATCAATGGATTGGGTTGGACCCGTCAAGGCCAGCGTGCCTGTTCTCCGGGGCTCAAACTGGACGGCCATTCCACGCAAGCTGACATCTGGAGGCAGACCTGCCATTACCTCTGATAGGGTTCTTGGAACCTTAAGTACAACAGGTATTGCCTTGTTCGACTCGTACCTAACGCTTTCTATTTCTATAGTTGGTCGTATTATATACTTTCCACTGCTTCCTGCTTTGTGCAACGACTTTTCTACATCAAAGTCCAACGTCACCACAGCGAGAGCATCGTCTCTGACCTCATATTCCCCTTTAATTTTGTAGCCTGAAGTTCCCCCGCTCGGAACTTCAAGACTGTGACTATCGCCGTCATTCAGAACAATCGTTGCCTCCTCCCCGATAATCAAGCGTGTTTCACAGTAGGTTCCAAGCGGTATCTGGGCAACGTGCGAGATATACTGAAAGGCCTCCCCTGTAGATAGAGTCAACAGGTCGAACGGGGCTGTAATCGTTGGCACATCGATCCATCCGCCTCCTGCGCACGACTTGAGGCTGACCTGCTCGATGACAACCCACAAGTGGTCGACCTCGACAGGTGCATCTACCATGTGAAATGAGATACGGCCCAAACCATCCGAAGATGATCCATCTGGCGTTTTGCCTTGATCAGGACTCTCCGAGCTTTGTCCGCACCCGGCGAGACTGAACATCATCGCGATTGCGAGGGATGCGAGTTTGAATGAGATGTGTTTCATGGTGCGTGTGGGGGCTACATGTGTCTTGGCGGAGCTCGACCTCTACCCTCGCCCCTCACGCTACGAACCAGTTGCATCATTCGCAACTGGTTAATGTCTATCTCTCCTCTAGCTCCCGAAGAACACTGATATAGGTGTCAGTTTCGCGGTTTCCAGGGCGGATCTCAGCCACGATGCGCCTATCGCGTCCACGGCCTCGGCTGATTCCGACCCGCTGGCCGGTCGTTTCGCCACCGGTCACCTCCCGGATGATCTGGCTGGCGTACTGGCCCATCTGGCTGATCGGCCTGCTGACAGGCGGTAGATCCGAATGGGAGACGGGTGCCAAAATGCACGTGCGGTCCGTGCCAGAGACATGAATCACCACGGGTCTGGGATCCTGCCTAAACCCTTCGATGATGGACACCGCGCTGGCGCTGAAGGTACGAACAGGGATCACACGAGCGAATTCAAGACGTGAGCGCAATTCGGCGTTCACCGCATTCAAGTCCCCCCTTACATCCTTCAGCAGGTCTTCGAGCTCCGCTCGTCTTGTCTCCAGCGCCTCAACAGTCCAATCGGCCAATGGTGGCGTTTCGGTTGTTTTCAGACCATTCGGGTTACTATGTACTACCGAGCCGATATTATCGTAGTTTTCGGCTGTTGTAAATTCGTCGGTCCTTTGGTCGTTGGAAACAGTCTGTCTGCGTGGCGAATCAGGCGACCAGCCAGGCACAAAACAATTGCGGCGTGGCGCGACTGGGCCCTGGATTGATGCCAGTTCGGCGGCAGGCTCGATGACGCCGGCATCCGGCGGGTTCCCGAACAGCCCGACGCGACCGAACGCTTTGCTGAGCACGGGAGAGAATTTCTGCAGAGAGGTCCGAAGCTTCAGTCGGCGCTCGAAGTTAGTGATCTGGTGCCACCCGGTAAGTAGCCATGTAAAGTGGGCGTCCCGGTGCAACACTACCGTACTAAATGAATCAATAAACGTGTCGTAGATCCCTGTATAGGCTTCCGAGGCCTGGAGGAAGTCCTGGTCCGGAACCATATCCATCATATCGAAAGCGAGCCCAACCGGGAGATGTGACTCCAATACGCGGGCGGGATCCTGATTGGCGAATTTTGCCATCCTTTCCAGTTGAGTCTGATTCACTCTATTTCTAACTGGAAGAAACGTATCCTCTGGCGCAGCTGTGGGCACAACCTCGATTGCCAGGCCTCCCTCTATCGGAGATAAAACCGGAGAGGTCCGTAGTTCGTGGAAGATCCGCTCGATACCCTCGTCCGGTTGAACCTGCTCGAGAATCGCCTCCAGCCTTGGAAGGTTCGGATCGCGCCGGGCGTCAAGGGACACTGCCTTGAGGCCGTTCCCAAGCAAGCGTGCCATGAGCGGCACCAGGACCAGGTCGCTCTCGCCGGGTCTCTTGTACGGCGTGACCTCATCTTGGGCGGCGGGCTCCTCGTCATCCGCGAGAGGTTCTGCGCCGGGATCCTTCACTCCGGCGCATCGTACCGCTCAAGTACTGGTGCAGCGCACGTCGCCAAATGCGCCGGTTCACGGTTTCGCTCCCGCAGCCACCGGCAGATCCCCCGGCTTTCCTTGGGCAAGGCGCTCCAGGGACCAGTCCGGGGCATCATCTTTCTGATAGTGAGCCAGGGCACACCGTGGCACCAAAAGTGAGAGCCCCGTGGGACGCTGGGTTTTTCAGCGATGCCCACGTGCCAGGACGCCCCCACCGCGGATGCCGTCTCTCCACCCATTGACGACGAGGATTGAGCACCTTCTGCTTCCAAACGACCCTGCCCACCGCATCCGGCGCTCCCGTCGGGGAGAGATCGGCACGTCCCTGGGATCCCGGACGGAGTGCCTGCGGCCTGCCGTGGCACGTCGCCTGGCTTCTTTCTGGAAGCCAGGAAGCAGAAGGTGCGCGACTTTCTATTATACAGGAATGGCACGACTAGCTCAATCCGAAATGCCCCGGACGAGTCCTGATGGCAGTCGCCACACTCCCTCAGTCAGCATTGACGAGGACGTCTCCAGGCTCACCAGCCGGGCGAAGTAGACCATCGTCCGGAAATCTCCCGCCGCCTGCCTGAGATGTTCAAGATGGTCAGCTCCTCGAGTCGACACCACCAACACCCGGAAACCTGGCGGCAACTCCCGTCCGTGCTCGCGAAACAGGGAACGAAGCACCCCGCAGTTCCCCAGGGACTTCACCAGCGCCTTGTAGCGCCAGAGCTTCGCCGCAAAGGACCGGGCAATCGAGGCCGGGATCCCCGGCCGGATGACTCCGCCGCGGTTCATCAGCTCCAGAAAAAGGAGCTGGAGCTGTCCATCGAGCTCAAGCAGCACTGTTCCGTCGGGGATGACGAAGCCGTTCTCGAGGCCGTACACGCGCGCATCCACCGGAATGCGGAGCTGACGATCCCCCAGCGCCCGCAGGAGTCTTGCCCGCCCCTGGCTACCCGCCACATCCCGGTGCACCAGAGAGAGGAAGCTCGCCACGCCCATCGCGTGCTCGAACTGCGTGAGAGGCACGGGCCGGAACGCCGCCGCCCCTTTGGGAAGGTCCCGCAGCTCCGGCACCACACGCCCGGCCCGACGCGAGAGGAAGTAGAGCCGCTCACACTCTCCGGGCCCCACCCGCGGGATCTCCTGCCGCTGGAGCAGCCCTTCCCGCACCAGGGCCAGCAGGTCCGCCCGGGCCACCGACAGGCTCCCGTAGGGCCGCTCGAAGCCCCGGGAAGCGGTGACAACCTGCCTAACCGTCATCGGAGAGGAGAGTAGCAAGCCAATGATTTCAAGAGTTCGTCTACGCAAGTTGATTGAGTGATAAGCAAACACCTAGTATAATGCAGATTACATTTTTTATCAATACCTCTTCCTGTGCTGACGGACTATTCGGCCGGCATTGGAAGGGGCGTTAACCCCAATTCTATGTCTGATTGCATGGACTCAGGTCCACGTATCTACGTGGCCTGCCTGGCATCCTACAATGCCGGACGCCTGCACGGAAGGTGGCTCGAGGCCGCGCAGGAACTTGATGATCTTCGCGAGGAGATCCGCCTCATGCTCGAGGAAAGCCCCGTCCCCCACGCCGAGGAATGGGCCATCCACGACCACGAGGGTTTTTCGCCGATCTCCATTGGCGAATACGAAGACCTCGAACAGGTCACCGACCTCGCCAAGCTCATCGTTGAGCATGGCCCCATTGCCGCTCACGTGGTCGACTCCCTGGGAGGACTGGCCTACCTCGAGGAGGCTTCCCAAGCCCTCCAGGACAACTACATCGGTAGTTACGGTTCCCTCTCCGACTGGATCGAAGAATGCCTCGATGAAGGCATCTACGGTCCGGTCAATGAGAAGCTTCGCCGCTTTCTCGACACCGAGCGCATGGGACGTGAGGCCGAGATCGGCGGGGACATCCAGACCTTCGAGGTCGAAGGCCAGGTCCACCTCCTGTGGTCCCGGTAGCTATTACCTAATCCCTTTTCAGCATGAGCAAACATTCATCTGAGGGGCGATCCGAGCGCCCCTGGCTGGACGTCGATGATCTGAAAGCCCGCACGAGCATCCGACGGGTGCTCGATGGCTATGGTCTCCTGCCCGCCATGACCAGGCAGGGAACCGCGATGGTCGGCCCTTCTCCCTTCCACGAAGGGGATGCCCCCAGCTTCCGCGTGGACCTCGAGCGCGGCATTTGGAACGACTTCCAGGGCCGTCCCGAAGGCTGCCGGGGCAATGTGGTCGGCCTTGTGCAGGCCCTTGAAGGTTGCCCTTTCCCCACGGCCCTGCGGATCGTGGCTGAGCGCTTCGCCGAGCCCCACGACGGGTCCGCCAGCCAGACGCCGCCGGTGACCGACGACGAGGCCCCGGAGGAACGGGCGGGCCCTCCCCCCACAAGGGCCCGCCCTCGCCAGCCCCGGGGGCCGGGGACGGTCACACCGGAGGGCGCGGACCTGGCCCTACCGCAGGGGAGCTCGGCGGACGACCCCGAGGCCGAGGCTCCACTCTTCGGGAAGGAGCTTGGGGGCCTGCGCTATGACGTACCGCTCCTGGCCGAGCGGGGCATTAGCTCGGCCACGGCCAAGACCTACGGCGTGGGCTATTGCAGCCGCGGTCTGATGAAGAGTCGCTTGGTGGCCCCGGTGCACACTCCGGAGGGGGAGATTGCCGGCTACGTGGGCCGGGCGGTGAGACCCGTTCCCCGCACCGAGCTCTGGAAGAACCCGGCTGGCTTTCCCCGTAGCCACTACCTCTTCGGTCTGCACCGCGCGACCGAGACCGGGGCAGGGCGCAAGGCGGTGAAGGACTACGGCCTGGTCGTGGTCCAGTCGCCGTTGGATGTCCTGCGCCTGCAGGAGGCCGGCTACCCCAACGGTGTAGCCCTCATGGCCGCAACCCTCTCCCGGCGCCAGCTCGAGCTGCTGGTGACTCCCGCCCTCAATCCCACGAGGCGGGTCACCCTACTCCTGGACAACGACGCCGCCGGGCAGGCCGGCAAGCGCGAAGCCGCCACCGCCCTCATCCATCACGCGTATGTTCGCTACGCGTGCTGGAAGGCGCTCCAGACCGAGCACACCAGCCCGGACCGGCTCGACAACGAAGCGCTACGCCAGCTCCTCACGCTCTCACGGACGCCTGCCACAACCTAACCACTCCACCATCGACATTCTCGACACACATCGCCGGTTCCGGCGCTATTGCGCCGTGGAAGAAGGCCTGAGCCTGCGCACCGTCGCCTCGCTGGAGGACTTCATCAAGACCTTCGTGAAGCGTAGCGGCGCTCGGGTCCTCTCCGAGATCACCCTCGACCGCGTTCGCGGGTTCTTCTATGAGGGCAAGGAACGCTACCAGTGGTCCTATTGGCACTACGTCAATCACCGTAAGTACCTCAAGAAGTTCCTCGACTGGTGTCTGACGCGTGGCCTGGTCACGAGCAACCCCGCGACGAAGATCCGCAAACCCAAGAAGCCCCAGTCCCTGCCAAGGCGCCTGACCTACGAGCAGGCCCAGGCCATTCTCTACGCGTCGTTCAACCACCCATGGCGGTATCCGTTCGAGCGCAGCCGCAACCACGCCCTGATCGCCACGCTCCTGTTCACGGGCCTGCGCGCCCGCGAGCTGCTGGGCCTCGAGCTCGTGGACCTCAACCTTGAAGGCTCCACGCTTCTCGTCCGGGCTGGCAAGGGGAACAAGGACCGCTACGTCCCGATCCACCACAAGCTCCGCTACACGCTGGGCCGCTACCTTGAGGACCGACAACGCGCCGGACGAACAATCCCTCGCCTCTTCACCGCCGTGTTGCAGGACCGCCCCCTCGGGTACCGGGGCCTGGGCCGGGTCTGCCGGACCCTCTCACGGGCCACGGGGACCAAGTTCACGCCCCACTGCCTGCGGCACACGTTCGGGAGCGTGTCGGTGGAGCAGAACATGCACCTGGTCAAGCTCAAGGAGATCATGGGGCACCAGGATATCTCCTCGACCATGGTCTACCTGCGCATGGCCCCGGCAAAACTCCAGGAAAGCCTAGACCAACTCACGCTATTCTAGCTACCCATCGCCTTCCCCCAACTCCTTCACGGCAACTGCCTCCGGCAGAGCTGCGCATCGAATCAAGATGCTCAACTTGTCGAACTCCTTTCGACGAAAGTACCACGATCCAGCAGCACGCGCCAGCACCCCAAGCTGCCTTGTCACTCCTTCAACATCCTCTTCCTCCTTTTTACCCCATCGGAAGATGACATATTTCGCCAACTCCTTCAACGCCCCCGCCCCCATCCTCACCCTGTCCCCCCACCTCGGAATATAGCCAGAAAGTTCCTGCGCCACACGCTTCCAATGTTCATTGAACGCATCGCTCCAATCACCCCAAACCTCTCCACGCCGATAACTCTCAAGCCCAGTCAGACTGTCGTCAAACCACTGAGACTCTCGCACTCTCAGAATTGCAGAATACTCAACATCCGAAAGCGCTGAGCCATTCAGCACGAGAGTATGCAGCTTCTGTTGTTCGGGCAAGAACCTAATGCGTCGCTCAAATGTCGGCAGATCGATTTTTCGAGCAATTCGATGTCGCCCACGGTAGGGGTCGCCTTCGCGACCATCGACGGAAGACACTTCCTCAGAAGGAATATCGACCGCCGAGAACTCGACATTGAACAACTCCGAGAATGCAACCTGCTGATAGTGACGACACGGCCTAAGCAACTCCTCCCCGTACTCATCCGAAGAGATCAGACATCCCTCACCTACTCCCATATCGCGGCACAATTCATGGTTTCGTAATAGTGACCGGGACACGCCGATTCTTCTTCCAGCCGCTCGACTTGCACCCTGACAAGCCTCGAATATTTCAACAACCTTTTCCGCCACCCGTGGAGAAATCGAGAACTCAGGCCGCCCGCCCTGAACAAGACTTCTACGAACAGAATCCATCAGCCGTTGTTCAAATTCGTATTTCCTTGTGACCTCCTTATTGAGACCCGGAGCAATAGAAGCAATCGCACGACAAACATCTTCGCGAGATCGACCAACCTTGATATCGTCATACACAGCAAGAAGCTCAGCAGGACTGGAGGCTTTGAACAGGCGGACCTCGCGACTTTGATCCACCGCATTCGGGGCGCAAACTATACCCCTGGTTTCATCCTTGCCAACGAGCCATCGCTGAAAAATGTGACCCCACGACTCCTCAGAATCGGCCAAGTGCTCTGGATTCGCAATATCGCTCGCAACTGCAACGAAACCAGACATTGCCTTTCGGAAAGCGTCGCCGCCATCGCCAATTTGACGATTGCACAGGTAGTGTTGCAGGGACACGTTGTCGAAAATATAGCCTTCCGGAATTACCATTCTTTTCTGGGTCAGCATGCAAGCTTTGAATATGCTCTCGATGAAGTCGGCACCATCGGCCGGAGTCAGTCCTGGCCCAGTCAGATTCCAAATCCGCCCCTCGGGGTCCAAAAACCCTGGGAAAACTCCTCCTCTTGCCATAGTGTTTCAGCCCTCAAGTAACATCCTAGCCGAATCTCCGATCGATTCCTAGGCATGTAGGCTGGGCTATCCGGGCCAGAAACACATGGCCCAAACGACCACTGAACAAATCACCACGCGTGCCAATTCAGAGGACCCGCGAACTCCGTCCTCTCGGAAAACCTCTATCCCTCATATTGGATTGTCATCATCCTGCTCCAGGGTCTCGATTGAGAGTGCCCATCACAGATCTCCGCAGGTTCTCTTGACGAGCCATGGGAACATACTGTACCCTCAGTAAGCTAGCGTATCCCGCCATTCTATCACACTCCACCAGTGGAAAGTGCGGACGTTTGGCTTCCAGCGGCCAATTAGCGGCACTCGGCTGTCAGCCAAAATTGGACATTCAGCTCAGTTGGCTAGAGCGCCTGCTTTGCACGCAGGAGGTCATCGGTTCGACTCCGATATGCTCCACCATCAGCCCTTTCTGGCGACTTGACAAAGTGAGAGACTGGATTCGCGGGTTACTAGCACGTAGCTAATAACCCCCGACTATATGAAAAATGAGATTGACACCCTCCACGGAATGTTCTGTGAGGAAGCCCTTCTAAGGAACTACCGTCCCAGCACCATCAAGTGGTGGCAGGACGCAATACGGATGCTGCGAGGGCATTTTGGCGTGCCCGGACTACGAAGCATCACCGATATCACCCTTGAACGTCTACAAGCCTACTTCGCCTCCAAGCGGGCCAGGGTTTGGACAGCGGACACCTACAGCAACCAATATCGAGCCCTCAAGGCTTTCCTGGATTGGTGCGTGCAGCGAGGGCATCTGGACGCGAACCCGCTCCACGCGATCCCGCGGCCGAAGCTCGAGAAGAAGCTCCCCAAGGGCCTCACCGCGGAGGAGGCCGAGCTCGTGCTCAACTACGCCTTCTATGGCCGGGCAGGGTCCGCGTTCATGCGTCATCGCAACCGGGCGCTCCTAGCTGTAATGCTCCATGCGGGCCTTCGCCTGGCAGAGACCATGAACCTTGAAGTGGGGCACATCGATTTGGCAAGCCGATGCCTCTTCGTCAAATGCGGCAAGGGAGGCAAGGACCGTCTGGTACCGATCGGTGGCACCCTGGCTGGCTACCTGGAAAAGTACCTGGCCCAGCGGACGAAAGCAGGCAAGCGCTGCCGCCACCTCTTCACCACGGTACCTGATGACCGACGCTTAGCCCCCCACACCCTGCAACTACTCATCAGGAAGATCCGCAAAGCCACGGGTGTCGATGTGTCCGCCCATCGCCTGCGACATACCTTCGCCACGTTGATGCTCGAGGGCGGCTGCGACCTGTTTAGTCTCAAGGAGATGATGGGACACAGTCGCATCGAGACCACGATGGGCTACCTATCCGCGACGATCGGGCACTTGCGGGGACAGATGAGCAAGCACCCTTTGGAGACCGCCCGGAACCGGGGCCAGGCATCATTTTCCCCGAGCCCCTTCTACCCCGAGGGCTTTTCTTCAACGCCTCGTTTCCCCTCCTCTTATTTGTCATGACAAAAAGAGGAGGTTTGACGATTCTCGCGTCGCCTTGCGGATAGTGAGGCCTCCTCGCTGCCCCCAAGTCAACCCTCTTTGCCTTCATCTATTGACCTCGCATTTTATCTGCGGCATCCTGCTTTTTGTTGCTCATTTTTCCCTCGAGTGATTCTAAATGTAAGTTGCACATGGGAAAGACTGACAGTTGCCACCGGCGAAGGCGATTCACCGAGACAGAGCGGAAAGCCATTTTCCGCTTGTGGCAGCGTGGCTACACCTTCGCGGAGACCGCCCGCACCTATGGGACGCGGCGCCAGACCACCCGAAGCATCGTGCTTCGCTTCGAGCCCAAGCTCGAGGACTACCGCACGCATGACCATTTTCGGCGGCTTCGCCTGTTTCGCGGCCAATCTACGGCATGACCCATCCATGGAGACCGTGGCGCTCAGCAGATCATCCGAACGCAGCGTCGGGTGATCTGTTGGGCTCCGCGGTTTCGTCGAGCTCGACTTTAGCGGCGCTTGGGCTCACGGAGCAGCTCAAGCGGGTCGCACTCAAGCACCTCGGCCGCGCGGCACAGCCAGGTCACCGTCGGACTGCGCCGACCCCCTAGCACCGCCCACAGGTGCGTGTAGCCCGTGTCCATTTCCTCTGCGAAAGCCCGAAGCGTCATCCCCCTCGCCGCCACGCGCTGACGGATCTGTGCGCCAATCCGCGCGTGGATCTCGTCGGGGTCGACGCTCACCCGGTCACGGTAGCCGCGCTCTGCGCTCGCTACCTTTTCAGGCAGCGGAGCGTTTGGGACCCGGTCCCGGGAGGCCCGGGCAACGTCCCTACGGACGCCTGCGGGGACGCCGGATCAGCGCGGCCGGATCACACCCGAGCACGTCAGCGACCCGACACAGCCACGCCATGGTGGGGCTACGCCGACCACCCAGAACCGCCCACAGGTGGCTCGAAGAGGTCCCCACCCGCTGGGCCAGCGCGCGAAGCTTCAAGCCTTTCTTCTCCGCTCGCAGACGGATCTGGGTCGCGATTCTGGCGTGGAACTCGTCGGGGTCAACGGCCACTACCGGACGGTAGCGACCCGGTGACGTCGCTACCTTTTTAGGTAGCGACTCGCTCCCTTTTTAGGCAGCATTTCAAGGGCATGAACATTCCAAAGACGCCACGAGTGCCTGCGCCGCCCTCCGGGCTACCTCCCACTTCGGCCCCGGGCACCCGGCGGCTTCCGGAGGGGGAGCTGCAACGATGAAGCTCAGGAGCCTGGCACCGTCCGAGCCCCGGCTGCTGCTCGAGGCACTCGGTGATGAGCTACGGGTACTACTTGGCGAGCTGCAAAGAGCGCCCAAGCCGGTTGCCAGTAGCGAAGCGACTCCCCCCGAGAGATCTCCCCCCGTCCTCGACCTGGGCGCCTTCCTGCTTTGGACCCTGGCGGGGGTCCGGCTCTTCTACCGCCCGGAGATCCCGCCCTCCCAATCGGTCACAAGCGAGTCCAGGCGCGTCATCCTGCTGGTGGCCCGCATACGCTATCGCGGCAACATCACCCGCATGGCCACAGCGCTCGGGACCAGCCGACGCGCCGTGCGGGAATCAATGAAGCGTCTGGGCCTCTACGGGCCGGCCGACTCGTCGACCTCCGGGACCGACGGCGACCGACGTCCCGATGGCGAGCAGCCTCCGCCCAAAGGAGGAGGCGACGCTGAACCCGACTCCGGCCAGGCGACCACCGACGGGAGTCAGGCATGACCGGGGCCACACCGCATCCCAAGCCCGTCTTCCTGCCGCGCCTGCGTTCGGTCGACCCCTTCGAGGTGGCCCTGACGATCGCCAGAGCCATGGCTCTCTCGCAGGACCGGGCACGCCTGGCCGTTCGCAGCGCGTGGTACCCGGACGAACCTCCGCAGGTGGTCCCGTTCCTGGATGCCGACGCGTGGCTCGCTACGGCACTGGGCTGCATCCCGGCGTTCAGCGTGACCGTCCCCAGCCTGCGGGTGCTCCGGGAGCGAGCGCTTCGTTCGATGCTCGTGGTGATGCTGGCGCGCAGCGGCAACAACCTGAGCGAGGCATCACGCGCCGTGGGCACTCACCGCAAGGTCGTCAGGGAGCGTCTGAGGCGTGCCGGCCTGTACCCCATCCCGGACATCTCCGGCGAGCTGCTGACCACCCACGTGGCATCGAAAGCCCCAAGCGCAGCGACGGCCTACGCCGGGGCCACCCTCACCGGCCTTCGCGTACTGACCCCGAAGGCCAACCCCGCCGACCAGACCGTGCTCGAAGCTGCGGCGAGAGTCGTCGAGCGGATCGGTCGGGAATCTGCGACCCGGGTCCCTCCTCAAGGCTAAGGTAGAGAGGCAGAAGCAGGTGCTCAGCAATCGCGGGGGCATGCTCGGTGTCCGCGATCCGCGCGATTGCGCATGGCGGTTTTCTTTTGTACGAAAACGGACATGCTCGAGAAAAAGAAGGCCGAATTCGAGGAGCGAGGAGGATTCTTCCGAATCCTCGAACATCTCGGCCTTGCGGAGTCGCTTCTGCGCGAGGCGCTCACCTTCGCCCTCGGCAAGTACGAGGGACGCTCCGACGGACTCCCACCCTCCTACGAAGGGGCAGCGCCCTCGGCAGAGACCAAGGCGCACCTGGCAAGGGCACTGGGGGCGGCCGGTTCGGAGGTGACTGACCAGGCGAGCGTCGCCTGGACCGACGGTGGCTGGACAATCAAGACCAAGGCCGGCAACGGAGCAGAGGCGTTCACGTTGCGGGTCTGGCTAGGTGACTCGCTGACCGGGCACCCTGACCCCCAGGCAACACCGCGGCCCCGCGCCCGCAAGGGCGAGTCCACGCGACTCGGTGTCGCACGAAATAACGGTGAGCAGCTTCGCCTCGTCCGCGTCGAGGATGGGAGTGAGCTGGCTGATTTCGCCGTACAGGACGAGCGGCTGCTGGTCATCCTCCTGTTCCGGTTCGAGTTCGCAAAGGACGCGACCCGAATCCACTACGAGCTATCGATCCCCAACAAGTACGACGAGGACTCAAGGACCGTTGAGGACTGGGCCGTGCGTCACCCGTTCCCTCCATTTCTCGTGAGCAGGATCCCGCCCACCGATCCGTTCGATGACGAGCCAGAGATCGACCCACCCCTCCGCAGACGCTAGGATCGGAGGGGTGGTGACCCCCTCACGCATCGACCACGCGCTCAAGCGTCGGCGGCGCTCCCGTCGCGATCTGGCCGCCCAGATCGGGGTCGCCGACAAGACCGTCGAGCGCTGGATCAAGGGGACATCCGAACCTGGGGACGAGAACCTGGAGAAGATGGCCGCAGCCCTCGACTTCCCGGTCGACTTCTTCAGCGGCCGGCCCCTCGAGGAAATCGACCACACCAAGCCGAGCTTCCGGGCAAGGCGCTCCTCCAAGCGGCTCCTGGAGGCGGCCTCCCAGTCCGCCGCGATCGCGTTCGAGGTCGAGCGCGCCCTGACTGAGGACCTGGGGTTCGAGCTTCCGATGCTCAACCTCCCCGAGATTCCCGATGCCTGCCTGGACGACCCGGAGCTTGCGGCACTGCGTGTGCGCGACCACTGGGGACTGCGCGACCGACCCATCCGCCGAGTGGTCGGTGTACTCGAGCTCAACGGCATCCGGGTGTTCTCGCTGCCCGCGGACATGGTCGAGGGCAAGGTGAGCGCCTTCTGTGTCGAGAACGCGAACGGCACCCCCTTCATCCTCCTCAACACTCGGGATGCCACGTCCGGGGAGCGCACCCGGTTTGATGCAAGCCATGAGCTGGGCCACATCATCCTGCATCGACATCGGGAGCGAATCGGACCCCATGATGAGTCCGAGGCCGACCGCTTCGCCGCCGCCTTCCTGATGCCCCGTAGCTCCATCATGGAGGTTGCCCCCCGCGCCGAGCCCTCCATCGCGAGCCTCTCCACCCTCAAGCGACGATGGGGCGTCTCGGTTGCCGCACTGGCTCGGCGGTTCTTCGACCTGGACGTGTTCTCGGACCGGCAGTACCGCCGCATCTGCATCGAGCTGTCGAGATACGGCCGACGCCGCGAGCCCAATCCCATTCCGGGGGAACCCTCGCGGCTCCTGCCCAAGATCGTGGAGGCTTTGCGGCAGGATGAGGGCGGGCTCTCGACGCTGAGCGCCCTGAGCCTGCTCCATGACGAAGAGCTCGACGAGTATCTCTTCGGGCTGACCATGCTCCCCGTGACACGAGGAGGCGGCAGGCCACCTGACGGGCCCGAGTTTCCACCGGGGGAGCCCAAGCTGTCGCTGGTCGGCAGTGGCTCGTAGGCCGCCTCCCGCTCGAAGAGCACAGGACGAACCATGTGCTCTCTATGTGCTCCGACCCTGCGGGACAGGGCGGGACAGGGCGGGACGAGGACCCCCGAGAGGGGACGTCCCTTCGCCTGTGATTTCAAGGGCATCCGGGCCAAGGTCGCCTCGCGGTTGAGGTTTCCGGATGCCGGGAGGAGAGTTCGAATCCCTCCTCCTCCGCCCTTCGTCTCGCTTCACTCGCTGCGCTCGGCGCATGAGGGCTCCGGGGCGTCGGTCGCATCGCTTCGTGCCGGGCGACCCATGGCCTCGGGGCCACTCCATGGGCTCGGGCCAGTCACGGGATCTCGCTGACGATGGTGCCCGATGTATCGATGACCTCGAGGTGATCGTGTCGCGGATCGAGGCGCTCGGTGAACACACACAGACACGTCTTGGTGGGGTTGACCGAGCTCATATAGAGCAGACCTCGCACCCTCTGGCTCGCATGTGCGGCTCGTCCGAGGATCTGCGTGGGAGCATCTCCTCCGCCCGGAACGAAGGCCCAGGCGCCCGTGAGCTCCGAGTGCGTGGTTCCCAGCTCCTTGTGGACGGCGAGATCGGTCAGGTCGAGGACATTGGATACGCTCCCCTCGATGGTCACCAGCACCTGGGGATTCGCCCCGGTCGGCCTCAAGAGCCCGCTCGAGCCGTGGTACGCCGACCGAACCTCGAGCAGCGCCGTGACTTGATCATCACAGACGTACAGGGTGTCGAAGGAGCCGCGCGGTGTGAAGCGCTGGCCGTAGAGCTTCGACCCTCCTGGCCACAGGGGGTCTGGCCCGGAGCCCGGTGCTGCACCAGGCGGAGGACCCCTGAGGTACTCCAGGGCGACCAGGCGGCTCCAAGGTCCATGTCGTGGGCGCAATGGAAGTCGCGCCATCTTCTTCAAGAGCGTGCGATAGCCATGCATGCAATTCTATTTGGGTCCACCCGCATAGAGGATCTCGAGGAAGCTCCTCACGGACTCGGCCTCGCCTTGTTCTATCAATGAGATGGGTCGCTGTCCCGCAAGGTCCGGCTGAGGAGAATTCAGCCACACGCGAACCGCTGTCGCGTTGCCCAACAGACTCCTGAGGATCTCGTACGATCGGCGATAGTGACTGAGATCCTCTTGTAGTGACTCCGCAGCAGGTGTCTTGCTGATAGACTGTGGCTTGCGCTTGAGGGCTGCTGCCAGCGCTCGGAGGCTCATGCCAAAGGCCTCGGCGATCTTCTTTGCGTCGATCCTTCCCGTTTTGGGGTCGTGGAGGTCTTCGGGGGCCTCCGTCCCCGGCACGGACGGCCAGAACGAGCTCGTCGGCTGCATCACGGAGAGACAGTCTAGCCGAATCTTGAGCTCCGGATCCGTGAAGGGCGTGCGCAATACGTCGATGAGGCCAGGCTTCAATAGTGATCCGATGTGGTCCTCCGTGGGCTTCGAGGAGAGGAACAGGACGTTCATCTCGGGAAATCGAGCGTGAGATGTCTCGACGAGCTCGACCAGCCCAGGCATGCTCACATCACACACGAGTAGTGGAGGTTGTCCATCGGAGAGATGTCGACGCAGACCCTTGACCGTCTTGGCGCTCCGAACGGGGGTCTTCAGGGCTCGTTCGACTCGGTTGCCGACCTGACCCGAAGGGTCGGCAACCACCGGGAGGAATGCGTGCGCCAACATGCTCCCCAGGATAGAGGGTGACAACAAAATGTCAACCGTCCGGCTTCCTTTTGACAACCACCCATTCGGGGGTGGCTCGATGCCGCGACGGGGGCTCGACTCGCCGGTCGAGGCACGATCCTACTCCGAATCGGACACTGTGCACCGCCGTGGCTCGAGCGAGCCCCTCGCCTCCATCTGGTCGCTGGACGGTGTTTCGTGGCGGCCGGGCCCACCATGGCGCGGTCCGCGAGACCCAAGGTCCGGGGGAAACACGGGTGCAGCATTTCGCAAGACGGCTCGGGCGCGGTGGCCGCTCCGGGACGAGGCTCGCTCGCAGCCGAGTCCGGGCGCTGGCCGCTCGCAACGGGCAGGAACGCTTCCTCGAGCATGCGCAGTCGATCCCCCACACCCAGTCCAAGTGTGGCGACTATGGGTGATTCCATCATGTAGAGATCGAGCCCCGCATGATCGGATCATCGACTCACGTCATCGCCCACCAGACATCGAGTGTGTCGATGATTCCACGTCTTCCACCGCTTCGGGCCCGCGATCCGTGTCCCGTGCAACACCGCGCATCGGAACGATCGACTCTCGCCCTTCCCACCGCCCGTGCTCGCCGATGCAGGTGAAGCGCAGGGTGGTGAACTCGCGGTGGAAGTCCTTGCGCCGTCGCTCGACCATCGCTGCGGCGTGGCGCTCGGGGGCAGGGATCGCGCTGCGTCCATGGACCATCTCGTCCATCTCGCGCGCGGAGTGCCACACCGTGAAGGTCGAGATCGTTCGCCACGGCCGGGCGGCGGCCAGCGCCAGCGTGGCTCCCGGGTGATCTCGCACGAGACGCTCGACCGGCTTCCCCCAGCGGATGAATCGCGGGACCTGCAGCAGCCTCAGGCGCGCGAGGGTGACCGCGACGACCGGCGCCTCGGGATCGGTGTCGCCGGCGGTCGCTGGCAGGCCGTCGAATGCGGCCACGCGTCCCCAGCGTCGCAGGAACCTCAAGCGCACGTGCCAGCCCGCGGCCAGGGCACGGCCGAGGGACGTGCCGCCCAGGAAGTCGTCGATCGCAGCCTCGTCCTCCCATGCGGCGAACATCGCCAGGCGACGGAGCTGCCACCTCCCCGGCGAGACGATCGAGGCGCCGAGGCGCATCGGCACCATGCACTCGGCGTGGCGCAGCCCCGCGACGGTGGCGGCGCTCGGCGGTCGCAGGAGCGTCATCGCCACCCTGGCCAGCCCCGGCTTCGCCAAGTGGAAGGTGTGGACCGTCACGGCTCCACCGTACCCCATGGCTCCCGACCAAGGGATGCCGGCGCCGTGGGAGCGCCTCGAGCCGGGTGGAGACGAGCACGGCGGGGCCGGCTAAGGTGGCCGGGTGGTCTGGCTCGGCGAGCGACGCGGGCACTTGGTCGACTGGGTGACCCAGCGGTGGGTCCAGCTCACCGGGCGGAGGATCGCGCTGGCGGATGCGCCGTGGCTCCGCGGGCCCGCCGGATCGACGCGAGGGATCGAGGCCGACTTCTTCGAGCGATGGGGTCGCGCGCACGACCTGAGGGTGCTGCCCTCACACCCCGAGGACGGTCTCATCGACGGCATGCAGGCGCTCGCGTCATCCGGTTTCGATCCGGCGGCGGTGGATCCGAGGATCCACGACTTCTATGCCCACACCGCGGCTTTCGACCTGCGGATCCGCAGTCGCTGGTCGGGTCCGTTCCGCGCGGTCGGGTGGCTGATCGCTCGGCTCTTTGCGCGTCGGCTCGCGCAGCTCAACCTGCCCCTGTCCGATCGTGAGCTACGGGGCGGGATGGAGAGCCGCATCGTGCGACTGGGCGACGCGCAGGGACGAGGACTCCACACCGCCTGGGTGCGGACCTCGGTGCGGACCG
Source organism: Myxococcales bacterium (assembly GCA_020633315.1). Classification (GTDB taxonomy): domain Bacteria; phylum Myxococcota_A; class Polyangia; order Nannocystales; family Nannocystaceae; genus Paraliomyxa. Next base: position 177,518 of record JACKDV010000015.1, on the reverse strand, counting down.
GGCTCCCCGTGTTCGTGGGTCGGTACGGCACCACCACCATCCCCGGCCACCCAGGACCCTGCATCCAGGTCGTCTTCCCGCTGCCCAACGGCAACGCCATCGTCATCCTGCGGCCGCGGGTGGACCCCGAGGGGGGACTGTCGCTCGTCAGCGACGGCTCGCGCTTCGGCGATCCCGGCTTCTACTTCACCGTGACCGCGGAGCACGGGCAGGTGTGGGCTCGCTACGTGCGGACCATGAAGGAGCAGCTGAGCCTGCGGGTCCAAGACGAGGTGATCGTCGCGCGCCATCGCTTCGCGGTGTTCGGGCTGCCCTTCCTCGAGCTGCGCTATCGCATCGAGCCCAGGGCGGAGCGCGGATAGGTCCTGAGCTCGGCCCGCGACGATCATGCCGTCGATGTCATCGCAAGGGTGATGCTCTCGCTCGCCCGCTTCTTCCGCAGGGCTTCGGATTCTCGATATTCACGCGCCTCGGCGACCATGGTCCAGTGGATGTCGAATCCTCGTGCCTCGACGGCTTCTCGGATGTCCTTGAGCCGGAGCCGGAAGAACTCCTTGCGAGGGTTGACCTTGTTGACCTGGGCTTCTTGGAAGACTCGGTGCAGCTCGGTCTCCAGCGCAGGGGCATCCTCCGCCCAGATCATGGCATGGATGTCGAAGGAGAAGGGGACGCTGGCGTCTCCCAACTCCTTCACGCGATCCGTCGGCTCGAGCCGGCGGGTCAGACCGATCTTGTACACATCCTCGCCGAAGGAGCCGACATTCGAAATGATGTAGACATGGCCCCGGCGTGTCTGCTGGGCCATGGAGAGAGCTCGCTGGTTCTTGGCCTCGGCTTCCTCGAGCTTCTTCTGGAGCTCCGACAGCTGCTGCTCGTACTCTTGGCGCTCTGCTTCCGATGCGGCCGCCAAGTGCTTGCGGGCGCTCTCCATTGCCTTCTGGAGCATCCGCTCTTCCTTCTCGGCGTCGCGGATCGCCTTCTCGTACTCCTTGCGGGCTCGTTCCTCTTCTCGTAGCTGTTCCTTGATCCTCTTCTGCTCCTCGCGCTCGAGCCGCTGGAGCTCCATTGCTCGCACCGCCCACGTGAGCTCGGCCAACCTCGACTCGAGGTACTCCTCGGTGATCCTCGCGTTCTTGAACGCTTGCCCACCCATGTTCACCAGGGCGAATGCGTCACGGATCTTCTGGGCGAGAGTGCCGAAGTTGTCGTGCTTCACCTTGGAGAGGATGGAGTCCACCTTGCCATTGAAGGCGTCGACGACGAATCGAATCGCGTTGATTCGGCGCCTGTCTTCCTTGTAGTCGCATGCCGCCGCGCGCCCCTCCTCGACCATCGCGGCCGAGATCCCACGAGCCTCCTGGAGCTTCTGACCGGCTTCTTTGTGGTCGAAGGCTTCGGCCAGCTCGTCCAGGACGCTCTGCGCCGGAACGAGATACTCGTCGCCGTAGCCGTGCACGGTGTTCTTGATGGCCCGTGCCGCTTGCTTGTAGACCTCGGCCTGATCGCGGGCGCGCAGAGCGTCCCCAGCGATCTCCTGGGCCTTCCTCTCGGCCTCCTCGATGAGCCGTGCGGCGGCCGTGATGCTCTCCTGCTCCAGGCGTCGGCCTTCCAGCGCGATGGCGTTGCTCCGTGCTCGGTCTTCCTGAGCACGTTGCTCCGCGGCGGAGGTGATCTGCTGTGCCTGTCGCCGAGCGGCGTCGACGAGCTGAGCGGCCTGGGTCTGGCCTTGGGCAACGAGCGCCGTGCTGCTTGCGCGAGCCTGCTCGAGCTCCGCTCCCGCCGCTGCTCGAAGCTGCTGAGCTTCAGCATCGGCCTGCGTCCGAAGGCGCGTGGCATCGTCATTGGCCTGGGCCTGAATGCGGGCCGCCTCCGCCTGTGCATCGGGAATGATGCGATACGGCAGGAGCCCGTCACGCTCCTCTCGGGTCTCGGCGTGCTGCCGGCGCTCCCGCGCGTAGAGGAGCATCAAGATCGCGGCACTTCCCAGGCCAACGACCGCGAGGAGCCAACCGGCGACCAACCCAGCGTCCATGCCGAGCTGACTGTAGCGCAGGTCGACCGGACATCGAGGATGTTGCCATTGGCACCAACGGGTCGATCACGTCCTCGATGTCATGCCCTCGTGCACGTCCGTCATGCGGCGGGTGGAGCTCCAAGGAGACCTCCACCGATCGCGCTCGCGCGACGACTCTCGTCGCGGGCTCGATGGCCTACTCGCGCGCGTCGTAGCGCCGGGCCAGCGCGTTGATCTCCTTGGACCCCAGCCGCTCCTGGTCCCCCATCCCCCGCGCCGCGGCGAGCATCGCCTTGCCGATCTCCACCGACGAGGTGGCGCCGCCCAGCAATCGCAGCAGCGGATACAGTCCCATCGCCAGGGGATGCATCACCCGGTACAGGGTGTCGCGCGGCCACACGCCGGGGAGCGGGCGGATGAAGCCGGGGCGCAGCAGCACCACGCGTCCGAGGCCCATGGCCTCGAGGGCGTCCTCGGTCCTGCCCTTCACCCGGGCCCACATGGCGCGGCCGTTGGTGTCGGTGCCCGCCCCCGACACGAAGCAGAAGCACAGGCCCGGGCTGCGGCGCCGCAGCACCTCCGCGGCGGCCATGGTGAGCTCGTAGGTGATCCGCGTGTAGCTGGCCTCGTCGTGGCCGGCCGAGGAGGTGCCCAGGCACCACAGGCACGCGTCCAGATCGGCCAGCTCGTCGGCGAGGGGCTCGAGGTCCATGAAGTCCTCGTGGACGAGGCCGCCGTCCCCGGCGTGCTGGTGGTGGGCGACGAGATCACCACCGTGGCTCGCCTGGGCGACGGCGCCGGCGGCCTGAGCACGGGCTCGGGCTCCCAGAGCGGCTACGCCGAGGCGGCCACGATCGAGGTCGCCGACTTCGACGAGGACGGCTGGCCCGACCTGCTGGTCAACGGCCAGCAGGACATCCGCGTGCTGCACTCGGACGGCGCGGGCAACCTGCTGCCGGGCGCGGTCGTGGCCCCCTTGGTGGTGCTGCGCAACCCGCTGGCGGTCACCGACCTCGACGCCGACGGCCACGCCGACGTGGTGTGGGCGCAGCTCGACGACTCGCTGGTGAGCGCGGTGCTGGGCGACGGCACGGGCGGCTTCTCGTCGGTGGTCAGCTCCGACCTGGGCGCGGGCGAGACCCAGGGCCTGCAGCTCGGCGACGTGGACGAGGACGGCCTACCCGACGTGGTGGTGGAGCTGTTCGGCAGCGACACGGTGGTGGTGGCCTTCGGCCAGGGCGACGGCAGCTTCGCCAGCCCGCAGCAGGTGCTGCCCTCGCCCCACGGCCGGCCGATGCTCGACGACCTCAACGGTGATGGTCACCTCGACGTGGCGGCCTACGACTGGCAGGGCGGGGCGCTGGTGGTCGAGGTGGGCGACGGCGACGGCAACTTCTCGGCCGGCCCCACCTTCCCCATGGACTTCCTCTCCGTGTTCCCCACCACGGGCGACCTCAACGGCGACGGCCTCGCCGACGCGCTCTTGCGTGCGGACTACTCCACCGTGCGCCTGCTGCTGTCCAATCCGTGTGGCTGTGCCGAGTGACGGCGGCACCTGGGACCGACGCGGTGCCCATGCAAGGGGCAATGGCGAAGCGGTCGGGAGGGCCGTGCCGTCGACGCGCCTAGTCGTCGAAGACATCGGTCAGGACCGTTGCCGTGACCGCCCCTGGAGCCATCGTCGTCGTCGGCCCACCAGCCGAGGCACGGGGGACCAGGTCGGTGTACCTTCTTCGAGATGACGGCCCCCCTTCGAAGCCCGATTGTGCTCGCCGGTATGCTGCTGCTGGCCAGTGCCTGCAACGACGGCCCCGAATCCAGCGAGGGCAACGCCGAGGCTTCACCGGCCGTGGTCGAGGGCTCCGAGCCCGCCAAGGCAGGACCCGCGGGCGAGGCACCCAGCGCCAAGCCCGAGGAGCCGCCGCCTCCGCCCACCGGTCACGCCGTGGCCAAGGTGGGCGCGCTGCTGTTCAGCTCGAGCACCGGGCAGGTGGGCTTCGAGCTGCCGCCGCTGGCCGAGGGGTCGCTGGCCGAGGCCGGGGTCACCGTCAACGTGGTGGGGGCCCAGGACGGTCGCCTGGTGATCGAGACGCTGGCGGCCCAGCCCGCCGAGCATCACTGCGCCGGCACGCTCCACGGCCTGGACGACTTCCGCCTGCGCCTGTTCATGGCCGAGGACGACCTGCTGCCCGTGCTCGCCCACGACCTGGTGCAGGAGCACGAAGACGGCACGCGCATCCAGGTGATGAAGGGCGTGCCCGTGCCCGAGGGCGAGCGCGCCACCGAGCTGGTCGTGCGCGGGGCCAGGATCCCCGCCCGCATCCCCGCCGAGGACCTGGCCCGCACCTTCGATCCCGGGCCCGCGCTGCCCATCACCGCCGAGGGCTCGATCCCCTCGCTCGAGGGCCATGCGCTCACCGTCGACGGCAAGACCCTCGACGAGGAGGGCTTCGTGCGGCGGGGCGCGAGCCTGGGCCACTTCGGGCGGGTGGCCAAGGAGGGCACCGGCCAGTCGCTGGTCACCGTGCGCAACGCCTGTGCGGAGGTGGTGGCGCTGGTGGACGACGAGCGCATGGACGCGCCCGCGGGCGGCCTGTATGCGATCAAGGGCCCCGCCGGGCTCGGGGCCGAGGCCGGGATCATCGGGGCGCTCGCGGCCGAGGAGGGCACCTTCCTCGCGTCGCCCTACGGCGGCGCCTTTGCGGTCGCGGGCGACGACGAGGACGTGTGGGGCGGCCTGACCGGCACCGAGGTGGGCGAGGCCTACGGCGTGGGCGGCCTGGGCTTGGTGGGCACCGGTCGCGGCACGCCCGAGCCCGAGTACGAGGTGAAGACGGGCGCCGCCGTCCTGTGGCCCGACGGCGGCGCGGCGGGCCAGGTGACCGCCGACCATCGCTTCGCCGTGGCGCCCCGCGATCAGGACGGCCACTCCTGCTTCGACGTGGCGCTCTCCGGCAAGGACTCGCCCTCGGTCACCCTGTGCTTCGCGCCCGCCGACGTGCGCGAGGTGGAGGGCAGCGCCGTGGCGGCCTTCGGCGGGGGCGGGGGCATCGGCGCGCTGGGCAGCACCGGCCTCATCGGCCGGGGGGGCGGCGGCGGGACGGGCAGCGGCTACGGCGTGGGCACCAGCCCCGGCTTCGGGGGCCGCGGCAAGAAGGTGCCCTCGGTGCGGCAGGCCACCGCCACGGTCAAGGGCGCGCTCGACAAGGACATCATCCGCCGCATCGTGCGGGCCCACATCAACGAGGTCCGCTACTGCTACAACCTGGGCCTGATCCACGACCCCGCGCTCGAGGGCAAGCTCTCGATCCTCTTCACCATCGGCCCCTCGGGCTCGGTTCCCGTGTCCACGGTCGACAGCGACACCCTGGGCGACGGCGGCAAGGTGGCCAACTGCGTCGCCAAGGCGGTCAAGCGCTGGAAGTTCCCCAAGCCCGCGGGCGGCGGCAACGTGGTGGTGACCTACCCCTTCGTGCTCGCCCCGGGCTGAGACGGCCGAGGGCAAAGGCGAGCACGGTGGAAGCGCTCGCGAGCGCGAGAGCGCTTCGCGTGCGAGCGATCTACGAACGAGCGACTACGAGTGAGCGCTTCGCGTGCGCGCGCTCCATCAGCGAGCGCTTCGTAGTCGCATGATCGCGCGCGCACGAGCTCGCGCTCGCACGTTCTCCTGCGCGCTCCTGCTCGCGACCGCGGATCCGAGGCGCCCGCGTTTGACACCCTCGGAGCCGCCGACTAGATTCAGCGCGTCGATCACCGCGAGCGCTTGGATGGATGGCCATCGCGTTCGCCCGATCGAGTCGATGCGTGGTCGAGCTCGCGTCCGCCCGGCGGGCTCGACCGACCACGGAAGGTCATGGCCCCGAGGCGGAGCGAGCGGATCATGGGCGCGCCCGGAACGACCGAGCACCACCACGCGCTGGCGAGCGAGCTCCGCCGCCGCTGGGCCCACGGGACCGTCGAGCACTGCATCGGCGGGCGCCTCGGGCCGAGCCGCGGCGGAGCGACCTTCGACGACCGGTGCCCCGCGGACGGCACCCGGCTGGCGCGGGTGGCCGAGGGCGGTCCCGAGGAGATCGACCAGGCCGCGCGAGCGGCCGCCGAGGCCTTCGCCGAGTGGAGCGGGACCCCGGGCGCCGAGCGCAAGCGCATCCTCCATGCGATCGCCGAGCGCATCGAGGCGCGGGCCGAGGAGCTCGCCGTGCTCGAGACCCTCGACACCGGCCAGCCGATCCGCTTCATGGCCTCGGTCGCGCACGGCAGCGCGGCCAACCTGCGCTACTTCGCCGAGCTCGCGCCGCGGGTCGAGCACGGCGAGTGCCTCCCCGCCCGCGGTCACCTCCACTGCACGATGCGCCAGCCGATCGGGCCGGTCGGCATCATCACGCCGTGGAACGCCCCCTTGATGATCGCCACCTGGAAGATCGCGGCCGTGCTGGCGGCGGGCTGCACCGTGGTGCACAAGCCGGCCGAGCTCGCCCCGCTGAGCGCGAGCGTGCTGGCCGAGCTCGCGCTCGAGGCCGGCCTGCCCCCGGGGGTGCTCAACGTCGTCCACGGCACGGGCGAGGGGGCCGGCCGCTGGCTGACCGAGCACGAGGCGATCCGAGCCATCGCCTTCGTGGGGGGATCGGCGACCGGGGCTCGGATCCAGGGTCAGGCCGCCGCCACCCTCAAGCGCACCCAGCTCGAGCTCGGGGGCAAGAACCCGGTGCTCGTGTTCGAGGACGCCGAGCTCGAGCGGGCCCTCGATGCGATCGTCTTCATGATCTACGGCCTCAACGGGGAGCGCTGCACCTCCAGCAGCCGCTTGCTCGTGCAGCAATCCATCGCGGAGCGGCTCCGCCCCCGCCTCGTGGAGCGGGTGAAGGCCCTGCGGGTCGGCGACCCCCTCGACCCCGCCACGGAGATCGGGCCGATGATCCACCCTGCCCATCGCGACAAGGTCCGGCGCTACGTCGCGCTGGCCCGCGAGCAAGGGGCCGAGGTCGTCGGCGGCAGCACGGCCGCGCGCTTCGGCCCCGAGTCCTGCTACGTCGATCCGGTGCTGTTCTTCGGCGCCCACAACTCCATGCGCATCGCCCAGGAGGAGATCTTCGGGCCGGCCCTGACCGTGCTCGGCTTCCGCGACGAGGCCGACGCCGTGGCCCAGGCCAACGACAGCCCCTACGGCCTGGCCGCATACCTGTGGACCCGCGACACCGGCCGGGCGCACCGCGTGGCGCGGGCCCTCGAGGCGGGCACGGTCTGGGTCAACGCCCACAGCGTGCGCCACTACGACGCGCCCTTCGGCGGCATGAAGCGCAGCGGGCTCGGCCGCGACGGGGGCGAGCACGGCCTGCGCTTCTGCATGGAGACCAAGAACGTGGTCGTCGCCCACGACCCCCTCCCCATCGATCGCCTGGGCGTCGCCCCGGCCGCTGCCACCCCACCCGAGCCATGAGACGCATCGACGAGAGCGAAGGTCGCGGCCTGTTCGGCCTGAACCCGGCGGGCTACGACGCCGTCCGTCCCCCCTATCCCGCCGCCTCGTTCTCGCTGCTCGAGGATCAGGGGGCGCTGTTCCCCGGCGCGTCGACCCTCGAGATCGGCCCCGGCAACGGGCTCGCGACCCGAGCGCTCGTCGCCCGCGGGGCGAGCCCGCTGACGGTGGTCGAGCCCCAGCTGGCCTTCGAGGGCCTGCTGCGCTCGCTCGCCGACGGCTCCCGCTGCGACTTCCGCTTCGTGCAGGCTGCGTTCGAGGACGCGACCCTGCCCTCGGCCTCCTTCGACCTGGTGGTGGCGGCCACCATGTACCACTGGCTCGATCCCGAGACCCGCGTGGAGCGGATCGCCGAGCTGCTGCGCCCCGGCGGCCACGTGGCCCTGCTGTGGAACGTGTTCCGCAGCCGGCACCGACCCAACCCGATCGACGAGGCGACGCGTCACCTGGTCGCACACCTCGCGGCGAGCCCCGCGGGGGGCCAGGACGCGGTCCCCTTCCCGCTCGATCGGGAGCAGCGCGAGGCGGAATTCCGGCGCGGGGGCTGCTTCGAGCCGCGGGCGTACCTCGAGCTGCAGTGGACGCTGCGGCTCGACTCGACGGGGCTGGGGCTGCTCTACGAGGGCTTCTCTCCGATCGCCCGGCTCCCCGAGGCCGAGCGGCGCTCGCTGATCGACCAGGTCAGGGCGGTCGCCGACCAGGAGCTCGGCGGCATCGTCGATCTGTACATGACCTCCGTGACGTACCTGTGGAAGCGACGCTAGCCGGGCGAGCCGCCCTGACGAAACGGTGGCGCGAGCGGGGCGAAGTGCTGCTGTCGGTCCTCGCCGCGCACGACGATCGCCTTGGACCTCGTGTGGGAGCGCTCCGCCACCTGCCGCACGTGCGCCGGCACGTACTTGCTCGCCAGCCCGCAGCGGCGCCGGCCCGAGCGGTTGGGCGGGCTGCCGTGCACCACCAGCCCGTCGTGGAGCGAGACCTCTCCCGCGCGCAGCACCACGTCGACCGCTCGCCGCTCGTCGGCAGGGTCGAGCGCGACGGCTTGGTTGATCCGCAGCATGTTGCCGACCCGCTCCGACTTGCCGTGCTCCGAGATCCCGGAGCGATGCGAGCCCGGGATCATCTGCATGCAGCCGTTGCCGAGGTCGCAGTCGTCGATGGCATACCAGGCGGTGATCGCCACCGGCGGCTCGAGACCCCAGTAGGTCAGGTCCTGGTGCCACGCGATGAAGGCGTCGGGCTGCAGCGCCTCCCCGTACTTGCAGATGAAGTGCGTGCCCAGCAGCAGGATGTCGGGGCCGATCACCGCCTCGAGCGCGTCGAGGATGCGGGGGTGCGTGGCGATCTCCCACACGAAGCGCTCCTCGAGGTGGGCGTCGAGGAGCTTGAGCTGCGCGTCCGGGCGGCCGATCCGGGCCTCCAGCCCGTCGAAGCGCTGCCGGTAGCGCGCCGCCTCCTCGGGGCCCAGGATGGGCACGGGAGCCAGGAAGCCGTTTTCGTGGTAGCGCTGCGCCTGCTGTTCGCTGATGGTCATCGTCGTCGACTCCCGCGACGTCTCGGTGATGCGCGACGCTCTCGAGGTGCCGCACGACTCACCGGGCTCGAGCCGGCGACGACCATAGCCCAGACGCCGGAGCGTAGGCGCGCCACCCCGCGAGAGGATCGGCGAGCGAGAGCGGTCCTTCGGCGCGGTCCAGCACCGGCCCCCGCGATTTCCCGGTCGACGATTCGGGCGAGCGCCGAGAGGGGCGCGTAACCGCCGGGTCGCCGGCGACGAACCACCGGCGTGCAGCCGCTGGACCCCCACCAGAGCATGGCCACGGCTCGCCAGCGCTTCTTCGCGCGCGAGGGCTTCGCCGCCGACGGGGGCTACGACGAGCCGTGGGCCGAGGCCAGCTTCGGCCCGGTACCGTACGCCGTTCCCAACCCGCCGACCCGGGCGGCGGCCCTGCGGGTGCACGACCTGCACCACGTGCTCACCGACCACGGCACGAGCTGGCGCGAGGAGTCGGAGATCAGCGCCTGGGAGCTGGGCAGCGGCGGAGCCGGGCGCTATCCCTACGCCTGGTTCATCGCGCTGTTCGGCCTGTTCGTGGGCCTGGTGGCCCTGCCCGTCGCCACCTGGCGGGCCTTCCTGCGGGGGCGCGGCAGCAGCAACCTCTATCGCGAGCGCTCGATCGTGCCCTGGCTGCCCCGCTCGGTGGCGGAGGCCCGCGCGAGCCTGCGGGTGCGCACGACCCCGGCCGCCCCCAGCCTCGGCGCGGCGCTGAGCTTCCTCGGCTGGAGCGCGCTGGCCCTGGCCGCGAGCGCGGCGTTCGTGCTCGGCTCACCGGTGCTGGTGGCCCTCGCCCTGCTGCGCCGACTCAAGGCGCTGGCCACCTGCCCGTTGTCCTACCGGTCGAGCTGCAGCGCCTCGGCCCGGTAGCGCGTGTGGTCCTCGCTTCGCGGGTCCTCGCCGCGTCGCGAGGCGACCGACATGACCCGGCGCTACACCAGCATGTCGCGGCCGAGCTTCTCCGCCTCGGCGTCGCTGTCGGCCAGCTTGCCCGGCACCGCGCGGCCGCGCTGCACCGCGGGGCGCTGGCGGATCTCGGCCAGCCAGCGCTGCAGGTGCTCGAGCCCGTCGAGCGACACCCCCGACCAGCTGTGGGTGCTCACCCAGGTCCAGTTGGCGATGTCGGCGATCGAGTACTCGCCGGCCAGGAACGGCTCGCGCCCGAGCTGATCGTCGAGCACCCCGAACAGCCGTCGCACCTCCCGTTGGTAGCGCTCGATCGCATAGGGCAGCTTCTGCGGCGCGTAGCGGTGGAACACGTTGGCCTGCCCCATCATCGGCCCCACCCCGCCCACCTGGAACATCAGCCACTGGATCACCCGCGAGCGGCCGCGGGGATCGGCGGGCATCAGCGCGCCCGCCTTCTCGGCGAGGTGGATGAGGATCGCTCCCGACTCGAACACCACCAGATCGTCGAGCTCGCGATCGACGATCACCGGGATCCTCCCGTTGGGGTTGAGCGCGAGGAACTGCGGCCGCTTCTGCTCGCCCGCCCGCAGGTCCACGCGATGGACCGCGTACGGCAGCCCCAGCTCCTCCAGGGCGATGGATGCCTTCCAGCCGTTGGGAGTGGATGCGGTGTAGAGGTCGATCATCGGCTCGGCCACCCCCTCTACGGTACGTCACTTGGGCCGCAGCCGTTGCACCCGGCATCGATCGAATCGGGTGGTAGAGTGTGGGCTCGGAGGAACCCTGATGGCCGTCGAGCTACGACTTCGCGAGATTCGTACCGGAGAGACCAAGGTGGCCGAGTTCGCCACCGTGGCCGAGGCCGAGGCGTGGCTGCGCCAGCGTCCCGCCTTCACCGAGGTGCTGGGGCCGACGCGGAGCTCCAGCATCGGCGCGGGAGACGACGACCGCCTGCGCGCCGCGATGCGACCGCTCGACGATGAGGAGCGCGCCGCCAAGCTCGCGCTCGACCAGCGAGCCATCGAGGAGCACGAGCACGCTCTCGCCCGAGAGCGAGCCGAGCTCGAGCTCGCCGAGCAGGCCCGCCGCGAGGCGCTGCGCGACGCCGACCCCGAGCGCCCGATGACCATCGCCTGGGAGCGAGGCCAGGGCCTGCGCCACGCCGACCCGGCCGACGAGCGCCCGATCCCCGACGTGGTGACCCAAGCGGTCGAGGCATGGGTGGCCGAGCGCAACCAGTGGATCCACCCCCGCCGTCAGACCGTGGCCTCGGCCGAGCTGGTGGTGTGGCCGGGCCCGGTGCCCGAGGGCGAGGAGCGCGTGCAGCCGGGCGGCCAATTCGAGCCGATGTTCGGCACCCCCCCGGGTGAGGGCTGACGCTTCCGCTACTTGCCCACGAGCCAGGCGATGAGCTCGATGTGGGCGGTCTGGGGCAGGGTGTCGAAGGCGCGGGCCTGGATCAGGCGGTAGCCGCCCTCGGGACCGGTGAGGCGCCGTAGGTCCTCGCGGAGCGAGCGAGGGTTGCAGCTCATCAGGTGCAGGCGCGAGGCGTGCATCTGGTTGAGCTGGGTGCAGACGGTGGGGCCCAGGCCGCCGCGCGGCGGGTTGGCGACCACGAGGTCGGGCTTGGCCGCCGGCTGGCGCGGGTTGGCGAGCAGCCGCGCGAGGAACTCCTCGACGAGCTCGGGCTCGATGCCGAGCTGACGCGCGCTCTCGGGGAACGACTCGCAGGGGTAGACCTCGGCGTAGCGCTCGCGCAGCAGGGCGGTGGTCACCCCCGAGCCGGCGTAGAGGTCGATGGCGACGCGCCCGTGGGGCAGGCCGCCCGCGGGCACGTGCACCAAGTCGTGGTAGGCCAGGGCGATCGCGGCGGGGTTGGGCTGCAGGAAGCCGAGCGGGCCGCAGTGGAACTCGACCCCGGCGATCTCCATGGTGAGGCTCTGGCGCCCCCGCAGCGGACGCAGCGAGGTGCCGCGCAGGTCGTTGCCGCGGGTGGAGTTGATGCCCCAGGCGATCCCGGCGGGCACCTGCAGGTGCTCGCTCAGGGTGTAGATCGAGGGAGAGCGCGGCTCGGCGGTGATGAGGGTGAGCAGCACCTGGCCGCGGCCGTCGGTCTTGAACCACACGTAGCGCAGGTCGCCGCGCTCGCCGAGCTCGTCGTAGGGCTCCACGCGCAGCTCGTTGGCCCGCGCCACCAGCTCGTTGGCGCAGCGCACGATGTCGGGGTGGTCGACCAGGCAGCCGCTCATGTCGGCCACGTTGTGGGTGCCCCGCATGTAGCTGCCCAGCACCAGCGCCCCGGGCTCGCCGTAGACCACCCGCTTGGACGACCAGCGGTAGCGCAGGCCGCTGCCGTCGAGCGCCACCAGGCGATCGATCTCCACCCCGTACTCGCGCTGCAGCTCGCGTCGCTTGAGCTCGTGCTGGCTGGCGAGATCCATCTCCATCAGCGGGCAGCCGTTGCAGCGCCCGTGGTGCGGACAGGGCGCGGGGCGCCGACCGGGATGGGTGTTGCGGCGGTGGATGGCGGTGCCGTGGGCCCGCGGCCGCTGGCGGCTGACGTAGTCGAGCTCCACGTCGCCGGTCTCGCCGGGCAGCAGGCCCGCCACGTGGATCTCGTAGCCCTCGTGCCGAGCCACGCCGTCCCCGTGCCGGGAGAGCGTCTCCGCCATGACGGTGATCGTGTCCCCCGGCTTCATCAGGCGCTGCCGACGACCATACCGAGCTTGCGGAGCACCGAGAAGTACTCCGGCCAGGTTTTGCCGACACAGGCGGGATCGCGGACCACGACGTCGCCCACGAGGCTGAAGGCCATGGCCATGCGGTGGTCGCGGTAGGTGTCGATCGCCACCCCGGGGTGCGGGCCCCCCAGGGGAGGCTCGATGACGAGCCCGTCGGGCTCCTCCTGCACCCGGGCCCCCAGCTTGCGCAATTCGGTGGCCGCCGCGGCCAGGCGATCGCTCTCGTGGTGGCGGAGGATCCCCACTCCCCGGATGCGGGTGGGACCCTGGGCGTGCACCGCGAGGGCCGCGAGGGTGAGGGTCATGTCGGGCATCTCCCCGAGGTCGAAGTCTCCGCCCCGAAGCGCGCCCACCCCCTTGACGACGGTGGAGTGGTCACCCTGCTCGACCTGGGCGCCCATGCGCTCGAGCACGGCGGCGAAGCCCACGTCGCCCTGCAGGCTGGTGCGACCGAGGGCCTCGATGCGGCAGCGGCTGCCGTAGAGCGCGGCGAGGGCCAGGGGGTAGCTCGCGGCCGAGGCATCGGGCTCGACCTGCAGCTCGGTGCCCACCAACGCGGCGGGCTCCACCCGCAGCTCGTCGGGACCGCTCCACCGCGCCCGGCCGCCGAAGCTCTCCATCACGGCCAGGGTCATGTCCACGTAGGGCCGCGCGGGGGTGCCCTGCTTGAGCACGAGGGTGGTGGGCGCCTGGGCCAGGGCGGCGGCGATCACCAGGCCGCTGACGATCTGCGAGCTGGCCGGCCTCGCCAGCCGCAGCTCGCCGCCTCGCAGCGGCCCGCCCTGCGGGCCGATCTCCACCGGCAAGAAGCCGGGCTGGCCCAGGGCTCGCAGGCGGGCGCCCTGCTCGCTGAGCGCCTCGAGCAGCTGGGCCATCGGGCGCTCGCGCATGCGGGGGCTGCCGTCGAGCACCACGTGCACGGGGCTGGCGGCCAGCACCGCCCCCAGCAGCCGCGCCACCGTGCCGGCCGTGCCCACCTCGAGGGTCGGCGGCGGGCCGGCGGGCGAGCGCAGCGGGCCGCCGACGCCCTCGATCACCATCGCGTCGCCGTGCTCGTGCGGGGAGATCCCCAGCGCCCGCAGGCACGCCCGCATGTGCTGGGTGTCCTCGGCGTCGAGCAGCCCGCGCAGCGTGCTCGGCCCGCGGGCGAGCGCCGCCAGCAACAGCGCTCGATTGCTCAGGCTCTTGGATCCCGGCGGGCGCAGCGTGACGTCGAAGGGCTCGGGGGGCCGCAGGCGCAGGGCGTCGGGGGGCACCATCGGTCGCAGCCTAACGCGAACCGAGGCGGCTCGGCTGCTACCCTGCGGACCGGTGAACGAGCCGTCCGAGCCCCCTCGCTCCCGTGCGCCCGGCGTGTGGGCGTGGCTGTGGCGACCGGCGCTGGTGCTGCTGGTGGCGGGCGCCCTGGGCTACTGGATGCTCACCCTGCCCACGCGCCCGCGCCCGGAGCTCGAGGCCCCGCCGGCCGAGGCGAGCCACCCGAGCCCCGCCGCGCCCGAGCGCTCGTGGCAGCCCCGCCCGCGGGTCGAGCCCGCGCCCGGCTGCGCGCCCCGGGCCGAGCGCCGCTGCGTGGACGGAGACGCGTGGTGGGTGGACGGCTGCGGCGTGGCCTACGAGGTGGCGCAGGACTGCGGCTCCCGGCTGTGCCGCGACGGCGAGTGCGAGCCGCCGCCGCCGCGCGACTGCGGCGGCGAGCCGATCCTGGGGCGCTGCGACGGCGAGCTGGCCCGCGGCTGCGAGGGCGGCTACCCCTTCGCGATCGACTGCGCCGCGCTCGGGCGCCGCTGCGTGACCACCGACGAGGGCCCGGTGTGCCGCCCCGCCGAGGAGGTCTGCGATCCCCTGCTCGAGCCCGCGCGCTGCGAGGACGACACCCTGGTGACCTGCACCAACGGTCAGCGCATGCGCACCGACTGCCGCGCCCACGCGGCGATCTGCGGGCGCCCCCCCGGACGCAGCGCGCCCACCTGCGTGCAGCGCTCGCCGCCCGTGCGCCTCGACGGCTGCGACGACCCCTGCGGCTGCCCCGAGCACGAGCGCGGCGACGAGATCTGCAACGGCATCGACGACGACGAGGACGGCTTCATCGACGAGGGCGTGGAGTGCCCGCCGCTGGACCTGGTGGTGTTCGTGATCGTGGACGCCGACGGCAGCTCGCCCTACGAGCCGCAGGAGATCGACGCCGAGATCGATCGCCTCGCCCGCAGCTTCGCGCGCTCGGACGACTACGGCCTGGAGCTGCGCGTGGCCGAGGTGGTGCGCCTGGCCGCACCCGAGTGGCTCGAGATCGACGGCGCGGAGCTCGGGGCGCTGGTGCGCCAGGTGGAGGGCTCTCGCGAGGAGCTCTTCGTGCCCGTGGTGCTCACCGAGCGGGTGCTGGTGGACGGCGTGCCGCGGCCGGGGCTGTCGACGGTGCCCAACGGCGAGTGCGGCGGCCAGCGGCGCGTGCCCGAGCCCCAGCCGCCCCTGGGCGTGGTGGCCATGGCCAAGCACCACTGGGACACCACCCTCGCCCACGAGCTGGGGCACTTCTTGGGGCTGTGCCACACCCACGGCGATCAGCCGGCGCCG
Organism: Myxococcales bacterium; assembly: GCA_020633315.1. Taxonomy (GTDB): domain Bacteria; phylum Myxococcota_A; class Polyangia; order Nannocystales; family Nannocystaceae; genus Paraliomyxa. The sequence goes on along the minus strand of JACKDV010000015.1, from coordinate 162,252 downwards.
ATCGTGGCGGTGGACGACGACCGGAGCTGCGCGCCCGAGTGCACGCTGGAGGGCGACGGGGTGTGTGACACCCCGCCCGATCCCGGGCCGGGGCCGTGCCTGGTGGACCTGCAGTGCCAGGTGGCATGCCGCGACGGGGCCACGCCCGATCCCACCAACATCATGGGCTACTACCCGCAGTGCCGCGTGGGCTTCAGCGAGCAGCAGGCGCTGCTCATGCGCCAGACCGTGGCCAAGCGCCGGGCGTGGCACCGCTGCGTCGGCGGCGACGGCTGCCCCTGCACGATGGGCGGCAACGAGTGCCCGCCGCAGATGAGCTGCCGCCGCTTCGTGAGCGACGGCGGCACCGTGCTGCGCTGCGCCCTCGACGGCCCCGCCGTGCCGGGGGGCGTGTGCACGGGCAGCCTCGAGTGCTCCCAGGGCGCGGTGTGCATCGGCCAGCCCGACGCCGAGTCCCGCTGCGTGCGTCCCTGCGACGACCAGACCCCCGGCTGCCGCTGCGTGGAGGTGGAGGGGGTCAGCCACCCGATCTGCATCGGCGACCTGCGGCGCGACGACGAGTGAGCGAGCCCCTCGGGGCGAGCCCGCCTTGGATCCGCCGCGCGAGGCCGCGCGCGCCTACAGGTCGGGCCGGATCCGCAGGCCGAGGTTGAAGCTGATGACGGTCTCCCGCCGATCGCCCAGCGGCGGCCCGGTGACCTGCTGCCGGAAGCCCACGCCGAGGTCCACCCCCACGCCGCCGAGCTTGGGCGGCTTGATGTAGCCGAGGCCGCCCGAGACGTAGAAGCGATCGTCGGCGCTCCCCTTGCCGCGGCCGTCCCACTGGGTGCCGAAGCGCAGCGGCACCGGGCCCACCACGAACTCCGCGCTGCCGCCGTACATCAGGCGGGTGTGCTTCTCGAAGTGGTAGGTGCTGAAGTCGTAGGCGCCGTCGAAGTTGAGGCTGAAGTCGGGGTGGTGCAGCGGGAACACGGCCAGGCCGTGCGCCACGGTGAGCGGGTAGTCCGACAGCTCCGACAGCGTGCCGGTGTCCACGCTGCCCGCCACCGCGCCCGCGGCCTCGAGCTCGGGCTCGCGCTCGTCGGTGAAGGGCGGCGGGTTGTTGCCCACGAGGTTGTTGGCCACCACCGCGACCGCGGCCCAGCCGGCGAAGTTGAGGGTGGCGCTGGTGTCGAGGCCGAAGGCGCTCAGGCGCTCGTTGGCGTCCTGGGCCACGCCCTGGTCGTCGCGGAAGCGCAGGCTCGAGAACTGGTACTTGGGCTTGATCCCGACCGCCAGCCAGCCCTTGACCACGGTGACGCTGATGGCGGCGAAGGTCTGGTGGGCGATGTGCACCAGCTCGACCTCCTCGGTGAGATCGGGCTCGGAGCCGTCGGTGGGCACGCGCACCGGATCGCTGGTGGTGAACGAGACGGTGGGAGAGCCCCGCATGACCAGGTAGCCCATGCCCACGGAGATCCGCGGGTTGTTGAGCGAGTCCATGATCACGAAGCCGATGCCGTGGCGGCGGTCCTGCACGCCGAGCTGGTAGATGGGCTCGAGCGCGAAGGTCTGGGTGAAGGGCATGTTGGAGGGGTTGGCCAGCGCGGCGTTGGTCCCGAAGGACGAGGCGCGGGCCATGCTGCCCATGGAGAGGTTGCGGGTGCCCTCCACGCCGGGGTGCGCCTGGGCCTCGCCAGGCCCGACCACGGCGAAGGCGGCGCTCAGGGCCAGGCCCAGGCCCAGGATCGCGGGGGCACGCATGGGTCGACGTCCCTGCAAGCGGCGTGCACGGGCCCGGCGGGGCCGGGTGACGGCCTCGGCATCCCCCACGGGCGTGACATCCTGGCGCGGGCCGGACGCGAGCGGGTCATCGCGTCGCCCGGGGGCCCCCGAGACCCGCGTACACGGGGCCTGGGCGCAGCGGGGGGCAGGGTGGCGGATCATCCGGTCTCGGAGCATACGGGCAGCCAGGATCGCGGGCCAAAAAACCCCCGAGTCGAGCGCGGTGCGGTGCGCTCCCATCCCGGACCGCGTACAGTCGGGCTCCGTGCCCGCCCAGGACGATCGCTGGGACGTGGTGGTCGTCGGCCTCCGCGATCCCTCTCACGCCAACCTGGTGATGGTGGCCGCCGAGCTCGCCCACTACGCGAGCCTGCCCGGCGAGGACGTGGAGCGGCTGCTCGCGAGTGACGAGGAGGTCGAGGTGCTGGTGAACCTCGATCGCTCGGAGGCGGAGCGCGCGGCGCAGGAGCTCACCATGCTCGGCGCGGTGGTCGACCTCCGCCTGGCGATGGACGACAGCGGCGTGTTCCCCGTGTTCAAGCCCGACGCCGACCGTCAGGTGGGCGTGGCGGTGGGCGGGCTCATCGACGACTCGGCCACGCCGCCCACGGTGGGCGAGGTGCGGGGCGCCCTGCCCAGCGTGGAGCCCGACCTCGAGGCGGGGCGGATGCGGGCCCGCAAGCGCACGCCCCTGCCCACGCGACCGGCGGCCCCGCGTGGCTCCGGCGACCCGCTCGATCTGCTGCCGATGGGCGACTCAGGGGCACACTCGCTGATCGACGATCTGGGCGGACCGCCGGGCATCGGCGAGGCGCTGCCGGCCCCGCCGCCCCGCGAGCCTCGACGCGAGGCACGGGCCCCGAGCCCCAGCGGCTACGAGACACACCGCCCCGAGCGGGCCGCGGCGAGCAAGCCCGCCCGTGACGAGCCCCGCCGGGCCGAGGCCGGCAGCAGCGGCAAGCCCAAGCCCAAGGAGCCCAAGGACAAGGCGCGTCGCTCGGGCGGGTCTGTGCTGGGCGACATCGGGGGGCCGTCGGCCGAGCCCGAGCCGCCCAAGCTCCCGGCGCGTCTCAAGGGCCCGGGGCCCGGCGATCCCGGCGCGGCGATCGAGCTCGACTTCGAGGCGGTGGGGCTGAGCAAGCCGCCCCGGGGGTCCATGCTGCACGCGGCCCCGCCCCCCATCCAGGGGCCCGGCTCCAGCGGCAGCACCATGCCCCGGCGCACGCGGGCGGGGAACATCGGCGGCACCGGCCAGTCGGCGGCGGGTCGCGAGCGCGGCGGCGGCGGGCTGCTCGAGGCGCTGCGGGGCGACGCGGTGGCCATCACCTTGCTGGCGCTGGGCGGCTCGCTGATCGTCAGCCTGATCATCGCGATGCAGATCCAGCGCAGCAGCGCGCGCGACACCCTGCCGCCGCTCGAGGAGGAGCTGGCCGCGTCGCTCGCCGCCCCGGCGGCGGTCGAGGCGGGTCAGCTGCGGGCGCCCTCGGCGGTGGAGGACGAGATCGACGCGGCCCTCGACGGGATGGAGCGCTCGTTCCTGATCTGGTGGCTGGCGCTGGGCGTGCCCGTGGGGCTGGTGCTCTCGCGGCTGTCGGCACGGTAGATCGATCGTGACCCCGCCTGCGCCCGACGAGCACCGCGGCGAGAGCCTGGCCCTGATCGGGGCCGCGCTCGTCCTGCTCGGGGCCGCGGGGGTGATGGGACCGCAGGCGCCGCTGGCCGGGCGGATCGGGGTGGCGGTGGCGGCCGCCGTGCTCGCGCTGATCGGCGCATGGCGGCCGGTGCCCTCGGCTCGCCCGCTGCTGGTGCTGGTGACCGCCCTGCTGGGGATGATGCTCACCGGGATCGTGTGGCAGGTGGTGATGGCGGTGGCGCTCTTGATGAGCGCGCTCGTGGGTCGCCTCGCGCCCTCGGCCCGCCCGGGTCCCGGCGCGCTGGGCCGCGGGCGGCTGCCGTGGGCGGCCACCCTGGTCACCGGGGCGATCACCCCGCTGGCGCTGGGGCTGTGGGTGGCGCTGTGGCAGCCCGACCTCGGCGACGTGGTCTCGGCCTACGTGCCCGAGGTGCCGCTGGCCGTGCTGGTGATCGGCGGCGTGGCCTTTGCCCTGGTCAATGCGGCGCTCGAGGAGCTCATCTGGCGCGGCGTGATGCAGGATGCGCTGGGGCGCGTGCTGGGCTCGACGGTGCTGGTGGTGGGCCTGCAGGCGCTGTCGTTCGGCGTGGCCCATGCCCACGGGGTGCCGCGCGGACCGATGGGCGTGCTGATGGCGGGGAGCTGGGCGGTGCTGCTGGGTCTGCTGCGACGACACGCGGGCGGATTGCTGGCGCCCTTCGTGGCCCACGTGGTGGCCGACGCTGCGATCGCGGTGATCATCTTGAGTGGGATGGGCTGAGCGCTCGCGGCCCGCTCAGCGCCCGCGGGTCGAGCCTCCCGGCGCTCGCAGCCCGAAGCGACGAGCCTTGCGCTTGAGGGTGTTGCGATCGATCGCCAGCGCCCGCGCGGCGCCGGCCAGGCTGCCCTCGCGCTGCAACGCCCGCTCGATCAGCTCGCGCTCGAGCCCGGCCACCGCCGCCGCCAGCGTGGGCTCGGGCCCCTCGTGGACCGCATGGCTCGGGCCCTTCGCCTCCTCGGCCGTCGGCGCAGCCGACCCGGCCAGGGCCCGCAGCTCGGGGGACAGGTCCTCCACCCGCACCTGCCGCTCGCAGAAGACGGTCCAGCGCACCACCTCGGCCCGGAGCTGCCGCACGTTGCCGGGCCAGGCGTAGCGATGCAGGCAGCGCCAGGCCGCGGCGGTGGGCCACGGGTGCGGGCCGCCCAGCTCGTCGAGCACGTGGGCTACGAGCGGCTCGAGGTCGCCCGAGCGCTCGCGCAGCGGGGGGATCCGCAGGGTGGCGCCCGCGAGGCGATAGTAGAGATCCTCGCGCAGCTCGCCGCGCGCCACCATGCCCTCGAGGTCGCGATGCGTCGCGGCGATCACCCGCACGTCCACCGCGATGGGCTGCTCGCCGCCCACCCGCCGCAGCACGCCCTCCTGCAGCACCCGCAGCAGCATCACCTGCACGCGCGGGCTCATCTCGCCCACCTCGTCGAGGAACAGGGTGCCGCCGTCGGCCTGCTCGAACAGGCCGCGGCGGCGGGCATGGGCGCCGGTGAACGCCCCGCGCTCGTGGCCGAACAGCTCGCTGGCGAGCACGCCGTCGGTGAAGGCCCCGCAGCTCTCGGCCACGAACGGCCCGTGGCGACGCGCGCTGGCCTGGTGCAGCGCGCGGGCGGCCAGCTCCTTGCCCGTGCCCGTCTCGCCCAGGATCAGCACCGGCACGTCGCTGCTCGCGATCCGACCCAGGCGACGCAGCAGCTCGTGCATCGCCGGACCCACCGCCACCATGCCCGAGGGCGCCGCGGCACGCAGGCGCACCACCTCCTCTCGCAGCGCACGGATCTCCGGGAAGCCGTCGATGTCCAGCTCCACCACGCGGATCGGATGCGGATGCACCGAGGGCACGAACGCCGGCGGGATCACCTGCAGCATGCGCGCGGGCAGCAGCTGCGCCGCCACCAAGATCACCCACAGCGTCTGCATCTGCGGGGTGCCGGCCGAGAGGCACACGTCCAGCGGCAGCGCGGGCAGGCCCTCGGTCACGCCATGCAGCGCCCGGAAGATCTGCCCGTGATCGGTGGGATCGGTGATCGGCAGGATGCGGAGGTCGGCCTCCGTGCCCTGGGCGCGGATCGTGGCGAGCAGCTCCTGCGCCGGTACCTCGCCCTGCGGCGAGGTCAGCAGCCGCACGTGCCGGTACTCGACCTCGGCATGCTCGAGCAGCCGCAGCACCGGGCCGCGGTCGGGGGCCCCGTGGCGAATGGCTGGCTCGCCGCGCGCGCTGATCGTGCGATCCGACCAGGTGAGCAGGCAGCGGGCCATGGTGAGACTCGCACCATCAACGGTGCGAGTCTCACCATACCAAAGTGGTGCACTACTCACCATACCAACGAAAACCCCAATGATCCTCGATTGGCACGGGTCGTGCTCAGGGGGCGAGCATCATGGGCAATCCACTCTCTGCCCCGACGGCGGCCATCGAGTTGGTCGAGGGTCCCGGGGTTCACATCGAAGGGGACGCGGTGTCTCAGCTCCATCGCGTGGCCGGCCTGCCGGGCTGCGTGCGGGCGGTGGGGATGCCCGATCTTCACCCCGGTCCGGGGATCCCCATCGGGATGGTGGCGGCCTCGGTGTCGCACGTGCACCCGAGCCTGGTCGGCTCCGATGCCGGCTGTGGGGTGACCGTGGCCGTGGCGCGCCGGCTGGTGCCGGTGGGCAAGCGGCTGCGTCGCATCGATCGGGCTACCGCCGAGCCGGCGGGCTTCGAGATCGATCCCCTCGCCGCGCTTCGGGCCGCCTGGCACGGCGGGCCGCGGGGGCTGGCCGAGCTCCCCGAGTGCCCGGAGGAATTCCGGGCGTGGGTGCGCTCGGTGCCGTGGGGCGAGACCCATGGCCCCAGCGCCGAGCTGCCCGACGAGCTGCGAGAGCCTCGCTTCGGCGAGGCACTGGGCACCATCGGCGGCGGCAACCACTTCGTGGAGCTGGCCCGGGTCGATCGCGTGCTCGAGGACGAGGCGCTGGCCGGCCTGCACCGCGGCGCCTTCGTGGTGCTGGCCCACTCGGGCTCGCGCGGGCTGGGCTACGCGCTCATCCAGCGCTGGTGCGAGCGCTCGCTGCACGAGCCCGACGAGGTGGCGCGCTACCTCGGCGAGCTGGCCGGCTGCTGCCGCTTCGCCCAGGCCAACCGCGCGCTGCTGGTGTGGCGCATGCTCGAGGCGGTCGGCTCGGGCCGGGCCGATCGGGTGGGCGGCACCCTCGACCTGGTGCACAACGACGTGTCGCGTGGCTCCGATCCCGCGGCGGCCTGGGTGCACCGCAAGGGGGCCGCCCCCGCCCGCGCGGGCGAGCTGACGGTGACCCTGGGCAGCCGCGGCGCGCCCAGCTGGATCCTCCGCGGCCGCGGCGACGAGGCCCACCTGTGCTCGGTGGCCCACGGCGCGGGCCGACAGATCCCCCGCGCCGAGGCCAAGGGTCGCCTGGCCCACCGCTACCGCCGAGCCGAGCTGGGCCGCAGCAAGGGCGGGGGCCATGTGCTCTGCGATCGCAGCGAGCTGCTGTGGGAGGAGCACCCCGACGTCTACAAGCCGATCGAGCCCGTGGTGGCCGCCCTCGAGGGGGCTGGCATCGCCACCCGCGTGGCCGCGCTCGTGCCCGAGGTGACGGTGAAGCGATGAGTGAGATCCGCACCATTCGAATCAGCGCCGGGCGAGGCCCGGTGGAGGCCCGCCACTTCGTGGCCATGCTCGCCGAGGCCCTGCGCGAGCACCTGCTCGCGCGCGGCGTGGCAGTGCACGGCGTCGAGCACCACGGCGCGCGCGAGGCCCCGGGCCGGGTGGCCCTGCGCGTGAGCGCCGACCTCGAGCGTCGCATGCCCGAGTTGCTCGGCACCCACCTGCTGCTCGCCGAGCTGCGCGGCCCTCGTTCGCGCCGCCGCTGGTTCGCCGCGGTCGAGCTCGACGACGGCCGTGCCCCCGCCGAGCCGCTGCTGCCACGCCACGAGCTCGACCTCCGCTTCGTGCGCTCGCGGGGCCCCGGCGGTCAGAACGTGAACAAGCGCGCCACCGCGGTGCAGATCACCCATCGCCCCTCTGGCCTGCAGGCCACCTGCGATCGCCACCGCAGCCAGGTCCGCAACCGCATCGAGGCCCTGGCCTGCCTGCGCCGACGGGTGGCCGAGCACACCGTGGAGCGCGAGCGGGATCGTGCGAGCAGCGACGCCTGGGAGGCGCGCCGCGAGCTGCTCACCCGCGAGCCGGTGATGTGCTGGCGCCTCGACCCGCGCCGCCCCGACGCGATCGTCCCTGCCTGACGCCCTCCCGAGCCCACCGAGGAACGAGCTCATGCGACGCGACATGGACAAGGTGCTGTGCGAGCGCCCCCGCTGGGGGATGCGGACCAAGCGACGCCGCCGCTACCGGGGGCCGCTCGAGGACGCGCCGCGCTTCGAGAGCAGCAGCCGCCACCGCGGGGGCACCAAGGCGCTCAATGAGCACCTGGGACCCCTGCGCCGCTGGCTGCGGCAGCAGGCCGGGCGCCCCTGGGACGCGGTCTACGGCGAGCTGCGGGCCAACATCAGCCCGCGCAACGCCGTGCAGATGCACATCTGGCAGCACGCCGAGCACTACGTGGCGCGCCACGTGATGATGATCGACGGCAAGCCGCACCACCGGCCGGGCGCGGGCTGGGCCTACCTGCGGGCGGAGCCCGTGTCGTCGCGGCGCTGCCCCGTCTACGTCTGCCCGCGCACCGGCATCCTGCGCCGCACCCCGGTCACCCCGCGCAAGCGCAAGCGAGCCGCCCCCACCGAGTGAGCGATCCCGCCGGGCTCGCCCCCGCCGGCGTCGTCGTTCATCATGCTCGCATGCATGGCGCTCGCCTCCCGCTCGCCCTCGTGCTCGTGCTCGGCTGTGGCCCCCGAGTACGGCCGCAGCCCCAGGACGAGACCACCACGAGCGACGCCACCGCGGGCACCGACGCCACCGGCCAGGGCACCACGCCGACCACCGGCACGAGCTCCGTGGTCACCACCGGGTTGGACTCGAGCGGCAGCGACACCACCGGCAACCCCTTCATCGCCGACCCCGACTTCGGGGGCTGCGGCGGCGGCAGGTCCCTGTACGAGTGCAGCCTGTGGGCGCAGGACTGCTGCCCCGGCGAGAAGTGCATGCCCTGGGCCAACGACGGCGGCCCCGCGTGGAACGCCTCGCGCTGCTCTCCCATCGACCCCGAGCCCGGCTCGCCCGGCGATCCCTGCGAGGTCGAGGGCAGCCCCGTCAGCGGCCTCGACACCTGCGAGCTCGGCTCGATGTGCTGGAACGTGGACATCGAGACCCTGCAGGGCGAGTGCATCGCCCTGTGCAGCGGCGACGAGCGCGATCCCCAGTGCCCGCCCGGCACCGCCTGCCAGATCGCCAACGACGGCTACCTCATCCTGTGCCTCGAGCGCTGCGACCCCCTGGCCCCCGACTGTGCGGAGGGCGAGGCCTGCATTCCGATCGACGGCGACTACCTGTGCCTGACCTTCATCGGCGAGGAGCCCGGGCCGCCCGGCGATCCCTGCGACGACGACTACAACTGCGCCCCCGACGGCCGCTGCGCCCCGATGGCCGACTACCCCGGCTGTGCCACGCCCGGCTGCTGCACGCCCTACTGCGACCACCTCGATGGCAGCGGCGCGACGCTGTGCGCGGGTCTCGATCCCGCGATGATCTGCGAGCCGGTCTACCCCATGGGCACCGCCCCCGAGGGCCTCGAGCACCTCGGTACCTGTCGCCTTCCCTGAGCGGGGGCTCGGCAGCCGCGACCTCGCGTGCTCTCCGCACCGGCCACTGGGGGCCGGGGGCGGGCAGGAACGACCATTGGCGCCGTCTCGGCCGATCGCGTGAACCACCGCCGCCCCGGGGACACTTGAAGGATCGATGAGCGTCTACGATCCGGGACCGGGGTTCACGCGGGGTTCCTACGAGTACGGGGTCATGCACGACGGTCGCGTGCACGCGGGCGTCGACTTCCTCGCCGACGAGGGCACGGCGATCCCCGTGGCCGCCGTGGGCACCGTGGTCGGGCTGGGCTTCGACCCCACCTACGGAAACATCGCGATCGTCCGGCACAGCGGCCCCACCGAGCCGCCCTACCGCTACACGCTCTACGCCCACATGACCGCCAATTCGCCGGTGACCGCGGGCCTGCTCGTGCTCAAGGGCGCGACCATCGGCTACGTGAGCAGCACCGGCACCGGGGGCAACGGCGTCTCGCACCTGCACTTCGAGCTGCTGCACCTCGACGAGACCTGGGAGAGCCTGTGGAAGTCGTACTCCCGCTACGTGGAGTACTGGCACGAGGGCGTGCCGCTGATGCTCGACAACCCCAACGGCCGCGTGAGCCCGCTCGATCCCCTCAACTGGGTCGGCCTCGACGTGTTCGCGCCCCGTCGCCCCTCGTCCTCGGGAGGCGGCTGCCGCTCCCACGCGATGTAGGGTCCCGGGCCCGCCTCGAGGCACTCGGGCGCCTCGATCGGGGTGGCACGACGCCGTCGGCCCGCTCGCGCCGCTCCGATCGAGCGTGTGCTGGCCATGCTCGTCGTCGAGGCCCATGATCCCGCCTCGGACGGACACGGGAGCATCGCGCATGAGGATCGTCGTCTTCGGAGCCACCGGGTTGATCGGGCAGGGCGTCCTGCAGCAGGCGCTGGCCGATCCCGAGGTCGAGGAGGTGCTCGTCGTGGTCCGCCGGCGCATCGAGTCCTCGTCCCCCAAGCTGCGGCAGCTCGTCCAGGCGCGCCCGCAGCACGAAGCGCAGGTCGGTGTGCGTCTCGGGCAGCGGCACGCTCGATGCCGACCCCTGCCCGCCGCCGGGCTCGCCGGGCGAGACCACCATGCGATCGGAGCTCACGCTCACCTGCTCGGGCAGCCCGTCGCCGTCGAGGTCGACGAGTACGTAGCCGAGCAGGCCGTCGATGGCGAAGCCGGGGGTCGGCGAGCCCAGCTCACCGCGGGGTCCCCCCAGCAGGCGCGTGAGCGTGCCGCTGCCGTCGGAGGCGACGGCATCGGTGAAGCCGTCGCCGTCGATGTCGGCCGCCACGATGCGACCGGTGGGGCTCAGCGTGGCCACGCGACCCGGCGCGGAGAAGCTGCCGTCGCCCATGCCCCACGCCCAGCTCACCGCCAGCGCATCGGCGTGCCCGATGATCAGGTCGGCGATGCCGTCGTTCTGTAGATCGGCCACCACCACCGTGCTGGGCGAGTCGGGCAGCGGGACCGTGGCGGCCAGCTCGGGCACGCCGGAGGCGAAGCGCAGCGCATGCACGGCCGAGCCCATGCGATCGACGACCACCAGCTCGGAGCGACCGTCGCCGTCGAGATCGGCCGCGGCCATCGTGGTGCCGGTGGCGTCGGCCTCGATGCCTGCGCCCAGCGAGAAGCCGCCGCTGCCGTCACCGGACAGCACGGTTACCCGACCGTCGGTGGTGCTCACGGCCAGGTCGAGCCATCCGTCGTCGTCGAGATCGGCCGCGGCCATGGCGAGGGGATCGAGGCAGCCGGGCGAGCGCGTCCAGTCGGCGGCCAGGCGAGCTCCGCCCAGGCTGCGGAGCACCGAGATCGAGCCGTCGGTGTGCAGCGCGATCAGATCGTCGAGACCATCGCCATCCACGTCGGCCGCGGCGGCGGCCGTGAGCGGACCGGGCACCGGGGTGCCCACGCGCCCGCTGAAGCCACCATCACCCGAGCCCGCCAGCACCGTCAGCGGCGTGCGGCCCACGACGAGCTCGGGCGCTCCGTCGCCGTCGAGGTCGGCCGCGGCGCCCGGGCCCGGGTACTCGCCGAGGCTGGAGATCGCCGACACCCGCGGCCAGGCGTCGGGGCTGGAGACGAGCGCGCCCACCCAGTCGGTGCCCACCATGGTGATGTCGGGCAGGTCGTCGCCATCCACGTCGAACAGATCGGTGTAGCCGACCAGCGCCTCGGGCAGGGTCAGCTCCACCACCTCGTGACACAGGCCGCCGAGCTGGGGCCCGCCCGGCGTGCACTCGGAGCCCGGCGGCGGCTCGGGGACGATCGGCGGCGAGGGCTGGCAGGCGTTGGCGGGCGGCATCCCGGTCTCGTCGCCCGTGGCCGTGGTGTCGGCCTCGGCATCGTCGGCGGTGCCGCTGCCCTCGCTGGTGCTGGTGCTCCCGCTCGGATCGACGCCGGGCTCGGTCGCCACACAGCCCGCGACCCACAGCGCCGCCGTGCCCATGAGCATCCTTGGGAGCTTCATGGACGAAAAGCTACCAAAGCTATATGGCGATTCCTACTTAAACTATCTCATCCGGTCCGGGCGCGGCGGCGTCGCAGGCCGAGGGCCAGGAGCAGCAGCAGGCCGGGGGTGGCTCGCGAGGGGGTGGTGCTGCGGCAGCCACAGCCCCCGCCGTCGTCGCCGTCGTTGAGGGGCGGGAGCGCGAAGGTGTCCTCGCTGTCGCCGGAGCCTCCGGTGCCGCCGGGCAGGGTGGTGCCCCCCGGGTCGGTGGTTCCGTCGGGATCCTCGCCGGTGTCGTTGGCTCCGCCGGTCGAGTCGCCGCCCCCGTCGAGCCGGGTCACCCGCAGCGCGTCGTAGACGATGCCGATCTCCTCGGCCACGGGCTCGCCGGTGTTGTCGTCCAGGCGCACCCAGTGGTCCGAGGCCGCGTCGAACTGCACGTTGGTCAGCAGCCGCCAGCCGTCCGCGGCGGCCTGGTCGAGCAGCTCCACGTCCTCGCCGCCCGCGTGCGAGATGCGATACGCCGCCTGGTGGGTCTCGGCCCACGGCGACTGCACGTGCACCTCCACCGAGTAGAGCCCCGACTCCTCGAAGTACAGCCGCCAGATCGCGAAGTTGGAGGGATCCTCGAGCTCGGTGGCCGCCGTCCAGTGGAGCTGCCCGCCGATGCCGTCGGCCTCGGTGCGCCAGTACTGCTCGGGGCCGTAGCGCTCGTGGCAGGCGTCGTCGTCGTCGATGGTCCCGCCCTCGGGGGGGATCACCCCGCAGGGGGGGCAGTCGCTCACGCAGGAGAACTCGTCCTCGGTGCCGTCGCAGATCCCGTCGCCGCACACCCCCGCGCCCACGGCGAGGCCCATCAGGTCGTCGAGGTTGCCGTTGAAGGTGTCGCCGTCCACCGCCCCGCTGATCCCCGCGACCGACTCGCAGGCGCAGTACTGGTGGATGGTCCAGCTCGCCCACACGTCGGGGATGAGCGGGCAGCCGGCGTTGTAGTTGGCGATCCACAGCGGGTAGCTGGCGAACTGGCCGCTGCCGCCCACGTTGTCGTTCCAGTAGTAGTAGCCGGTGTAGATGAAGGGCTGGACCCCGGTCACCTCCTCGATGCGATCGATCCACGCCTGGATCGCATCCACGTAGGCGCCGGCGGCCACGGGGTCCTGGCTCTCCACGTCGATCATCGGCGGCATGTCGCCGGGCAGCAGCGGGCCCATCGACTCGAGCAGCAGGTCGGCCTGCGCCACCGGATCCTCGCTGGGCTCGAAGTACTGGTAGACGCCGGTGTGGACCCCGGCCGCGCGCGCGCCCGCGAGGTTGGCCTCGAACTGGGGGTCGAAGAACTGCAGGCTGTGCGAGACCCGGACCCACGCGAAGGTCACCCCGTCGGCCGCCACCGCGTTCCAGTCGATGTCGCCCTGGTAGTACGAGACGTCGATGCCCATCAGGGTCTCGCCGTCGGCACAGACCACCGACTGGGTGGGCTCGGGCGCGTGATCGCTCAGCCGCAGGCCGTCGCCCAGGGCGTTGCCGTAGGGGCGCTCCAGCGAGGGGGCGGGCAGGGACGCCGGCGCGGCCTGGGCCGCGGAGGCCGAGCCGAGGGCGAGCAGCAGGGTCGGGCCGAGGATCGTCGGTCGTGGGTGCATGAGCAGCGGAAGTCCCCCGAGAGCATCTTGCCACGGAACCCGGCGCGGCGATCGTCGCGAGCCGGCCCCGCGGGCCGCTCACGCGCAGCGCGAGGTGAATCGAGCGCATTCGAGATTCCACCGTGTGCGACGGGAGCACGCCTCACCCGCGCAGAGCTCACGGGTGAGGAGCGGCGCGGCTACAGCCGCTCCACGAAGGCCCGCAGCATCTCGCGCTCGTCCTCGCCCAGGGGCTGGCCCGCGCCGCCGTCGTGCATCCCGTCGTCGGGAGTGAAGCGCCGCAGCACCTCGTCGAGCGTGGCCGCGCTGCCGTTGGTGAGGTAGGGCCGCTTGCCGTGCAGCCGCCGCAGCGAGGGCACCCGCGCTCCCTGCTCGTGCACGTAGGGCTCCACTCCCGTGCGCATGCGCTCGGCCGACGCCCACACGATGGGGCCGCCGCGGCCCACCAGCTCGAGCCAGCGCTCGGGCTCCACCCGCGAGCTCGGATCGTCGGTCACCAGCCGCGCGGCGTGGCAGCGCTCGCAGTGCTGCTCGAACAGCGCGGCCCCGCGGCGCAGCGGGGCGTCGTCCTCTCGCGGGTGGACCACGGCGGCCGGGTTGGGCTCGGGGGCGTAGGCCATCAAGAAGGTCATCAGCGCCCGGCGCTGGGCCGCCGGCTCCACGGGCCCCTCGACCCCCAGGTGGCGCAGCCACGCGTGCTCGGGCTGGTCGGGCGAGATCGTGAACCATGGCTCGCCCTCGGTCCCTCGGCTGACCACCTCGAACTCGTTGTCGACCATCGTGGCCATGGTGCGATCGAGCGCGCGCGAGAAGTGCGGGCGGTTGGGGAACAAGCCCCGCAGCGGTCGCGTGGTGGCGTGCACCTGGCCGCGGCCCGTGAAGTGGGTGCGCCCGTCGGTGCCGCCCTCGAAGTGGCAGGTCTCGCAGGTGAAGCGGCTGCGCCTGCCCTCCGAGCGGCCGCGCTGGGCCATCAGCCCGGTGAGCGCCAGCGCCTCGCCCAGCCGCAGCTCGCTCGGCCGATCGTCGGGCCGCGCCTGCAGCTCCAGCGCCTCGCCGTCCCAGGCCACCCACGCGTCGAGCAGCGGATCGGCAGCCAGCCCCGAGCGGCCGTCGTCGGAGATCCACGCGTCGGTGATGCCGGGCACCAGCGCTCGCGTGGTCACGCTGGGCTCGCCGAAGCCGGCGTCCCAGCGCGCGCTCACCAGCGCCTCGCTGCCCGAGCCGATCGCCTGCAGCTCGGTGCCGCCGTCGTCGTCGAGCCGCAGCCGCACCCACTTGGGGGTGATCGCCCCGTGCTCGCCGAGGTTCAGCGCGGCCCGCCGCACGGGCTCGCCCTGCGCCACCAGGTCGACCACGAAGGCGAAGGAGTCGATGGTGCCGAAGGCCCCGTCGCTGCGATCGAGCGGGTGATCCTCCACCCCGCCGAGCACCAGCCGCAGATCGGGGCGCCCCTCGGAGGCCGGGCCGGGCAGGGGCCGCAGGTCCATGCTCCAGATCGGCCCGTCGTGCTCGATGTGCACCGGCTCGCCGCGGGGCAGCCCGTCGTCGTCGAGGGTCCAGGCCTTCACCGCATGCTCGAGCATGCACAGCGCCACCAGCCGACCGGCGGCGAAGCGCAGGTCGAGCGGCCCGGCACAGTCGGCCGACCAAAGGGGCTCCACCGCGTGGTCCTCGGGCGGCAGGTCGACCAGCATCACGCGATGGGCGAAGCCGTCGCCCACCGCCAGCCGCCGCCCTGGACCCGCCGCGATCGTGCGCAGCGAGGTCGCGCCGAGCACCTCGAAGCCGCCGAGATCCCGGGGGGCCACGGAGGGGTCGGCGGGGATCGACGAGCGGGCCACGTCGGGTCCGCGGGGGCTCACCACCAGCAGCTCG
The DNA here is from genome assembly GCA_020633315.1 of Myxococcales bacterium. GTDB lineage: Bacteria > Myxococcota_A > Polyangia > Nannocystales > Nannocystaceae > Paraliomyxa. Next base: position 147,140 of record JACKDV010000015.1, on the reverse strand, counting down.
TCGTCGACGAGCTCGAGGTCGGTGGCGTCGTGGAGGGTGGAGCCGTGCGCCAGCCGGCGGCCCCGGGCATCGAGGCGCACCAGCTCGGCGGCGCCCCGCAGCAGCCCCACGAAGGTGCCGTCGGGCAGCCGCCGCAGCGCGAAGGGATCGGCGCCCGAGCGCTCGCTCCACGGAGCCTCGGCCGCGAAGTCGGTCGCGGCGCGTCGCTCGTCCTCCCAGCGGGAGAGCTGCTCGACGGCCTGGCGCCGGGGATCGGGGTCGTCGGGCTCCGCGTGCTCCTCGTCGCCGGGGGCCGGCGCCAGATCCGACGCCGGATCCGACGCGGGGGATCGGCGCAGGCCAGGATGCTCACCAGCCCCAGGAGCGCGGGCTGCCTACCAGCCACCCTCTTCTTTCTTCTCCTCGACCTTGTCGCCCTCCTTGGCGTCGGCGCCGTCGGCCTTGGCGTCCTTGCCGTCGTCCTTCTTGGCGTCGGCCTTGTCGGCCTCCTTCTTGGGCTCCTCCTTCTTGTCGCAGGCGGGAGCCAGGCACAGGGTCAGGGCGGTGAGGGCGAGCGGGAGCTTGCGAAACATCACCCACGAGGGTCGCCCCCGAGCGCGGGTCGTGGCAATCGCCGCGACGGCCCCGCGACGGCCGACCGCCGGGCGCGGGTGGTGTCCTCGCCGCGATGGCCTCCGGGGCGCCCATCCGGCGCGCTCGGGCCGAGGTCGCCGACGCCGCGGTGGCACGATGATGTGAGGAATGCGCCCTCGTGGCCCGGCCCCCGCCTCCGTGCCGTGGCGTCGCACCCCGGATCGCCGTTCGCGACTTGCCCGGCCTCGCCCCCTGGGGTAAGCCCACCGCCAAAGGACGCGCCGCTGTCGGACGAGCTCACCAACCTCAGCGACGATCCCCCCCGGCTGTTCAAGTTCGGCCTCGAGATGCCGCTGGTACGCCGGGTGGTGAGGCTAGGGGTGTGGGTCGTGCTGGCGATGGTGACCCAGTACCTCGTCAACGTCGCCGACAACGCGATGGTGGGGCGGCTCGAGGGACCCGAGGCCACCGCCTCCCAGGCCGCGCTCGGCGTGGCGATGCCGTTCTTCTGGGCCTTCGGTGGCTTCTTCGCCGCGGTGGGAGCGGGCACGCAGGCGATCACCGGTCGCCGCTACGCCGAGCAGGACTACCGCGGCGCGGGCCAGGTGCTGTTCAACGCGCTGTGCATCGGCGTGGTGACCGGCATCGTCGGCTCCATCCTCGGCTACATCGCCTCGCCGGGCGGCCTGGGCTTCCTGGCCGAGGGCGGGGGCGCCCAGGAGGACCTCGCCATCGAGTACGCGCAGATCCGCATGGTCGGCGTCGCCGGCATGGTGGTGACCTTCGCGTACAAGGCGTTCTTCGACGGCATCGGCCGCACCTACGTCCACCTGTGGGCGGCGGTGTCGATGAACGTCTTCAACGTCATCCTCAACTACCTGTTCATCTACGGCAACGAGCCCCTGGGCATCCCCAAGATGGCGCTGGCCGGGGCGGGCTACGCCTCGGTGATCAGCACCTACCTGGGGCTGCTCATCATCGCCCTGGTCGCGACCAAGAAGCACTACCGCACCAAGTACGTGTTCTGGCGCCTGAAGCACCTCGACCTCGGCATCATGATGCGGATCGTCAAGCTGATGATCCCCTCGGGCGCGGCCACGGTGGTGCTGATGGCGGGCTTCGCCCTGTTCATGCGCTTCGTGGGGGTGATCGACACCGAGGCCGGCACGGGCAACGTGTACGGCGCGGCGACCAAGGCGATCATGGACATCGCCGGGGTGTGCTTCATGCCGCTCATCGCCTTCGGCACCGCCACCGCCACCTGCGTCAGCCAGAGCCTGGGCGCCAACAAGCCCAACCTCGCCGCGCGCTACGGCTGGGAGGCCTCGCGCCTGGGCGTGCTGGCCATGCTGGTGATCAGCGGGCTGTTCCTCGCCTTCCCCGAGCCCATCATCGCGCTGGTCTCGCCCAACGATCCCGCGGTCCCGGCGGCCGGCGCCGCCTCGCTGCGCATCATCACCATCGGCCTGCCCCTGATGGCGGTGGGCCTGGTGCTGTCGCAGGCCCTGTTCGGCGCGGGCGCCAACGTGTTCGTGGCCGTGGCCGAGCTGCTGCTGCACTTCGGCCTGTTCGTGCCGGGAGCATGGCTGCTCGGTCCCAAGCTCGGCTACGGCATGGAGGGGGTGTGGGTCGCAGCCACGATGTACGTGGGCGCCCTGGGCATCGTGATGGGCGGCAAGTTCCTCAGTCAGGGCTGGCGCAAGATCAAGCTCTGAGCGCGTCGCGCTCGCCCCTGCGGGAATTCGCCGAAGATTGGCGCACTTGCGCCGCGTTCGGCCTATCATCGAGGTCATGCGAACGCTTGGGTTCTTGTGCATGACCCTCGGGGTGACGGTCCCGGCGACGGCGAAGGCCGAGGTCGCGAGCCTGGCCCTGACCTCCCTGCGCGGCGCTCAGCCGGCCGACGAGTCCCAGCCCACCTCCTCACCGGCGCCCGAGGGAGCGCAACCGACCACGGCTCCCGCCACCGGGGCGACGGTGACGGTGCAGCCCCAGCCCCAGCCCCAGCCCACCTCGTCCAAGGCGCCCCCCTCCACCCTGCAGCCCACCTCGTCCAAGGCCCCGGCGTCGACCACCCCGATCCCCGAGCCCGAGGAGCCGGTCGAGGCCGCCGAGGAGCCGCAGGAGGGCGAGGGCGACGACCTCACCCTCGAGGACGAGCGCGAGCAGGCGGCGATCGACGGCGCCTTCCACCGCCACGCCCTGGGGGCGCACAGCGGCATCGTCATCATCCCCACCTGGCTGCTGAGCAACTGGCTGGCCAGCCACACCAACGCGCTGTGTCGCGGCGCCACCATCGGACAGTTCGCGGCCGACCGCGGCCTGGCGCGGCAGGACGGCTGCAACTACTACGTGGGCCTGGACTACGCCTTCCGCTTCTCGCGGATCCTCGACATCCAGGCCTCGGTGCAGTACCAGCGGGCCCGGGTGCCCGAGGGCCTGTGGCTCGACAAGGCCCGCTACAACGGCACCGCGGCCAGCCTCGAGGCGGCCGACTACACCGAGATCGACCTGCACATGATGGCGATGGAGGTCGACTTCGTCGCGCGCGCCCCGGTGGTGGTGACCAAGGACGTGGAGCTCGACATCGGCGGCGGCGGTGGCCTGGGCCTGGGCGTGGTGTTCGGCGGCGTGTACCAGACCGCGCTGGGGGCCCAGCCCGAGGGCTTCTCGAACGGCACCCGCGATCCCAGCAGCTGCCAGACCCTCGGCGACCTGGCCGACCTCACCCGCTGCACGCCGCGCTACGACATCAACGAGGACGGCGACATGACGCCGCCCGACCCGAGCCAGCTCAGCCAGCCCAACCCCGATCTCTTCGCCAACTGCACCAGCACCGAGTGCAACGAGGACGACCTGCGGGCCTTCGGCTACCGCCAGGAGCAGGGCGGGATCCCCCCGGTGATCCCGGTGGTCAACCTCATCCTCAGCGCGCGGCTCATCATCAAGGACACGGTGGGCATCACCGTCAACGGCGGCTTCAACACCGGGTTCTACTTCGGCGGCGGCCTGCAGATCTTCTTCGGCAAGTCCGAGCAGGACGAGACCCGCAAGAAGCCCACGGGGCCCGAGGACGACGACGAGTACGAGTACGAGTACGTGGGCGGCCGCACCAAGAAGGAGCGCCGCGAGGCCGCGATCTAGGCGAGCCCCTCGCGCTCGACGAACGAGGCCGTGATCGCGGGTGCGATCACGGCCTCGCTGCGTGGTGAGGGGGGCGCTCGGCTACCCGCGCAGGTCGCCGCGCTCGCGCATCTTGTCGGTGGTGTCGCCCTGGATCTTCTCGCCCACCTTGGCCCCGAGCATCGCGAAGGCGAAGGCCACCGCGCCCGAGATCACCAGGCCCACGATCACGCCGCCGCTGACCTCGGCGTCGGAGGAGGAGATGTTGACCACCGCGTTGAAGACGATCGCGAGCACGGCGGCGATCGCCGGCTCCTTGACCGTGTCGCCGGGGCTGAAGTAGGCCACGAGGAGCCCGCCGCCGAAGAACGCGATGAAGGCGACGAGGGCCACGAAGGTGAGCGGACCCGCGGTCGTCCCCATCGACTCCATCATGGGGATCAGCAGCGGCTCGACCAGCAGGGGCGTGAGCAGCCAGGTCAGCCCGGCCTGGATGGCGAAGCCGATGAGGATCCACTTGATGTCGAGGGGTCGCTGGATCGTCTCGCTCATGGGAGCGGAGGGTACCCGAATCCCCGTCGACGGGGCGAGCGAGGGCCGAGGGCGACCCGCGGGGCCCTCGGCCGGTCGTCGTCGAAACGGCGGTCAGCCGCCGGTGCTCGTGCCCATGCCGCCGTCGGACGAGCCACCGTCGGAGGAGCCCTCGGTCTCGTCCCCGGGGAGCACGCAGTAGCCCCGGTCGGTGCACTCGGCCTCGGGATCGCAGCAGGCGGCGGCGTCGAGGCACCAGCGCAGCTCGTCCATGATCACCACGCACTCGCTGACGCACTCGTTGGGACCCTTGCCCTCGGGCCCGAGGTCGGGGTCGAAGGGCGCCACGCACAGCTCGCCCAGGTCGCAGTCGCGGCTCAGCTGGCACTCGTCGGGGATGCCCACGGTCTCGGGGCCGTCGTCCGAGCTGCTCGAGCCGGTCGAGCCCGCGGTGGAGTCGAGCGTGCTCGGCCCGCTGGTGGTGCTCGGGTCGGGGATGGCCGTGGTCCCGGTGGTGGCGCAGTCGGTCCCGCACTCGGGGCCGGTGCTGGTGCCGGGGTCTTGGTCGGGCAGGTCGTCACCGCAGGCGACGAGCCCGAGCGCGAGCAAGAGCGTCGCGAGGTCTCGCATGGTTCGCTGCATGATTACACGCCCGTGCTGCTGGACCCACCGCTGTCGCCCGAGCCCGAGTCCGAGTCGCCCGAGCCCGAGTCACCCGAGCCCGAGTCACCCGAGCCCGAGTCGGCGCTCCCGTCGATCACGCACAGGCCCCGCCGACAGATCGCCCCGGGCTCGCAGCACGCCGCGGCATCGAGGCACCACGAGGCCTCGTCCTCGAGCGCGATGCACTGATCGGTGCAGCTGAACTCGCCGACCATGCCGTCCTCGTAGGGCGCGACGCAGGCCGCTCCCGCCTGGCAGTCGTCGGGCTCGAGGCACGGACCGCCCACGGGGTTGCCCGAGGTGCCGGTGCCCCCGTCCGCGGTGGGGTTGGGGCACGGCTCCGCTCCGGTGTCGGCCGAGCAGTTGCCCGGCGGCGTGGGCATGTCGATGAAGTCCTCGGTCTCGCTCTCGAAGTCTGCCGAGGCAGCGCAGCCCGCCAAGGCGACCGACGCCACGACCACCAATCCAAGTCTCATGCGCACACCATAGCGCACGAACGACACCGCTTCCCGTCTCGGAATCGAGATCATCACGATGGGCCGACATCACGACATCGATGTCGCGGTCACGCCCGCGTCGCTTCCCTCGTGTCGCCGCGCGTGCCTCGGTCGTCCGCTCCGATCGCCGCGGGGGGATCTCAAAATGTTGGAATTGCTCGCGAAAAAAGTCTCGTCGGGACGCGATCGATCGGGGATCGGGGGGCACTACCGGGGTGCGGACCCGCCCCGTCACCGGGACGGAGGCCCGCCGGATCCTCGCGCTCGTACCCGGGCCCGAGCCCGCGCCTTCGATCTCCATTTCCATTGTCTCGCCCAGCTCCAGGAGCTGACCTCCATCATGACCTACCGTACTCCGACCACGCCCCTCCGACCCGAGCGGGCGCTCCTGCATCCGCTGTGGCTGGCGAGCCTCGCGGTGCTCGTGCTCAACGATCACCTGCTCAAGGGCGCCTCGCTGCTGCCCGCCGAGCTCACCGGCAAGCTCAGCGACGTGGCCGGCCTGGTGGTGGCCCCGGTGCTGCTCGCCGCGCTGCTGCGCGTGCGCAGCCTTCGGGGCTGGGTCGCGGCCCACGTGGCGGTGGGCGTGGTGTTCTGCGCCATCCAGCTCTCGGCCGCGGCCGCGGCGGGATGGAGCGCGGCGATGGGAGCGATCGGCTTCCCCTGGCACATCACCCGCGACGCCAGCGATCTGCTCGCCCTGCCCGCCCTGGCCCTGAGCCTGGTCGGCCTGCTCGCCGCCATGCGCCGCCGGGTGGTCCAGCCCGCGCGCCGCAGCGCCGAGGTGGTGGCCGCGGGCGCGGGCCTGTTGTGCTGCGCCGCCACCAGCCCTCCGCCCTCCGAGGAGCCCTTCCGCCCCGACTTCGAGGCGGACGTCTACGTGCACAACGGCGGTAGCGAGCCCCTGGTGGTGCGCCTGCGCGGCCTGACCGATTCGATCGACCTCGACTGCTCGGCGGTGGCCGAGGATCCGGGGCGGCTCATCACCGAGCCGCTCTTCGGTCAGTCGCGCTCCTTCGTGCTCGAGCCCGACCAGAGCTTCCCGCTGCGCCCCAGCGAGTGGGAGTGGAGCTGGGACGGCGAGGGCGACATCGAGGGCGAGTTCACGGGCGGCTGCTATGCCTACCTGCTCGACGTGGACGGCCTGCCTCCGGCGGTGGCGTTCTGGAACGCGGGCAGCGTGCCCACCCACCTGGTGCCCGGCGAGGGCTACGAGGAGGGCAGCCCCCGCGGCGGCATCGACCTGCTGCCCTCCACCGATCCCGATCACCTCGGCCGCTTCGAGGCGCTGGGCGACGACGTCGTGCACCTGGTGCCCGCCGCGGCCCCGCCGGTGGCGGGCGCCTGCGCCCCGCAGAGCGACGCGGGTCGCCTCGAGTGGAGCACCGTGCCCGTGGGCAGCTGGGAGCTGGTCGAGCTCGATCGCGGCGCCGACGGCTGCTTCGCCGTCGACCTGGGCACCCGCGACGTCGAGGGCAACCTGCAGGCCAGCGAGCGCTGGTACCTGTGCGCGCCGCTGAGCGAGCTGGGCCTGGTCCCCGGCCAGCGGGTGTCGCTGAGCGCCCTGGGCTCCAACGACGACGACGAGTCCGGCGTGACCCTGCAGAGCGACGACGATCCCGCCGACGGGCTGCCCCGGGTGGAGCTCACGGCCTACCGCGGCGAGGTGTTCCCCTCCACGCGCGGCGTCAACGTGGCGGCGGTGCCCGAGTTCGACTGCGGCTACGTGGTGGGCGAGCGCTGCGGCACCGTCACCCGGTCCACCGCGGTCACGGCCGGCGGCGGCGAGTTCGGCGTGGCCGAGCTGCTGCCGGGCGAGGCCCGCACCCTGCCGGGCGACGCCGGCAGCATGACCATCGTCGTGGCCCACTCCGAGGACCGCGCGGCCCTCGATCCCGAGTGCGCCGAGGGTCCCGACACCCTGGGCCTCGACCTCGAGGTCGTCACCCTCTACATCGAGCCGGATGCCGGCTGACCTCCCTTGGCTTGCTTCGAACCCACGGATCGGAACGTACCCATGACCTACTCCAACCGCACCCTCCGCCGCGCGCTCGGCCTCGGCCTGCTCGCGGTCTCCCTCGGCACCGGCTGCATGGCGGCCTCCGACGGCGCTGCCTTCGAGGGCGATGGCGTCGGGGCCGGCGTGGCCCAGGGCGGCGCCCAGGACTTCGGCCAGTTCCGCGCCATCATCGACGCGGGCGGCCTGCCCGGCCCCGAGACCCTCGACGACGTCGGCTTCTTCAACGAGCACAAGATCGAGCTGCCCCCCGCCGACTGCGGCGACGACATCTGCCTGCACGGCGAGCTCGGCGTGATGGGCAACATGATCAACGGCTCCAACTGCACGCTGGTGATGCTGGGGATGAACACCCCCATCGATCCCGCGACGGCGCCCCGGCTGCCGCTCAACCTCGCGATCGCGGTGGACACCAGCGGCTCGATGTCGGGCGAGCCCATCGACTACGTGCGCGAGGGGCTGTACCGCATGCTCGACGACCTCGGCCCCGACGACCGGGTGAGCCTCATCGCCTTCGACGATCAGGCCAGCATGGTGGTGCAGAGCGTCGGCGGCGACGACCCCGAGCTCACCCTGGGCATCGGCTCGCTGCGGGCGGGCGGGCGCACCAACATCTACGACGGCCTGCGCATGGCCTACGAGACGGTCGAGGCGCACGCCGACCCCGAGCGACAGAACCGGGTGATCCTGCTGTCGGACGGCGAGGCCACCACCGGCATCACCAGCAGCGCTCGCCTGGTGGAGATGTCGACCGCCTACAACTCCGAGGGCTACAGCCTCTCCACCATCGGCATGGGCGAGAGCTTCGACCCCGAGCTCATGCGCAACCTGGCCGAGAAGGGCGCGGGCGCGTTCTACTTCCTCGAGGACCCGGCCGCGGTGCAGGAGGTGTTCGAGGAGGAGGTCAACACCTTCCTGGTGCCGCTGGCCCGCGACGTGCGGGTGAGCCTCACGGTCGATCCCGGCTACACGCTGCGGGCGATCTACGGCACCAAGCAGGCGCAGGCCTGGGGCAACGTGGGGCAGATCGACATCCCCTCGCTGCAGCTCGCCCACCGCGTGGCGGTCGAGGACGTGGAGGGAGGCCGGCGCGGCGGCGGCGGGGCGATCATCGCCGAGCTGGTGCCCCGCGATCCCTCGCTGGTCGAGGAGCCGGGCACGGTGGGCTCCATCTCCATGCAGTGGGACGAGCCGGGCACCGACCAGAGCCACACCACCAACGTGAAGATCACCAGCGCCCTGCAGCCGGGCGAGACCCCCGAGGGCGGCCTGTTCAGCTTCGGCGGCGTGGAGAAGGGCTTCGTGATGCTCAACATCTACGCCGGCTTCGAGATGGCGGCGGTGCGCTCCTCGTACGGCGACCTGGCCGGCGCGCGCGGGGTGCTGGTCCCGCTGGCCGAGCAGGTCGAGGCGTGGCTGGCCGACAGCCCCGACCTCGACATCGAGGACGACCTCTCGTACATCCGCAAATTCAGGTTCCTCGGGAGAATTCGTGAGCCGAGGGCCGTGCTACGCGGCCGAGGCTTCGGCTCGCCGGGTGATGGGTGGGCGGGAGCGGCTCGGACTCGAGCTCGTCGGCGATGTCCGGGACGAGCTCTGCGCGAGCCGGGGGCAGGAGCCAGGGAGCAGGCGCCTACGGGCGTACGGACATAGCGCATCTCGGGGCGAAGATGGAGTTGCAACACCGCCACCCCACTCCCAGCAACCGAGATGCAGCTCAAGACTTTGCTCAACCACGTCCAGAAACACAAGGGCTTCGTCTACGACCACGTAGAGCTCCACGGTGGCCCACAGGCGCGCGCCTGGTCGTCAGGATCCGCCCGACGCTCGGTGCCGCCCGGTGTGCTCCAAGTGCGAGCGACCCGCGCCGTACTACGACACCCCGGAGGGCACCCGGTACTTCCAGTTCGTCCCGCTGTGGGGCCTGCTGGTCTTGTTCGCGTACACGATGCGCCGGGTCAAGTGCCCGCGGTGCGGGTCAGGGTCGAGCTCGTTCCCTGGGCCCAAGGCAAGAGCCCGACGACCACGGCCTACGCCTGGTTCCTCGCTCGCTGGGCCAGAAGCTCAGCTGGCTCGAGGTCGCCCGCAGCTTCAACACGACCTGGGACACCGTCTTCCGTGCCGTCGGCCTCGCGGTCGAGTGGGGCCTGCAGCACCGCGATCTGACGGGGATTCGGGCGATCGGCGTCGACGAGGTGCTGTGGCACCGCGGCCACAAATACCTGACCGTCGTCTACCAGATCGACGCGCACTGTCGTCGGCTTCTGTGGATCGGCGAGGACCGGACCAAGGGTGCATCGAGGGGCTTCTTCGACTGGTTCGGGCTGCGCGCCCGCTGGCTGCGCTTCGTGTGCAGCGACCAGCACAAGCCCTACCTCACCGCCATCGGGCGTCAGGCCAAGCAGGCGGTCCACGTGCTCGACCGCTTCCACATCGTGCAGCGGCTCAACAAGGCCATCGACCAGGTGCGGGCGGCGGAGGTCAAAGCTCGAGCGCGATGGCTACGAGGCCCGTCCTCAAGAGGGGTCGGTGGCCCCTGCTCAAGCGCCCGAGAACCTGACCAAGAAGCAGGATGCCAAGCTCCGCGACCTGCTCAAGTACAACCTGACAACGGTGCGCGCCTACCTGCTCAGGGAGGGCTGCAGCTGTTGTGGGACTACACCTCGGCGACCTGGGCCGGGAGGTTCCTCGACCGCTGGTGCTCCACGGTCATGCGCTCCCGCATCGAACCGATGAAGAAGCTGGCCCGCTCCTTCCGGGTCCACCGCGAGCTGCTGCTCAACTGGTTCCGCGCCCGCGGCGAGATCTCGGCGGCCGTCGCCGAGGGCCTCAACAACAAGCTCAAAGTGATCACCAGAAGGGCCTACGGCCTACGGACCCTCAAAGCGACCGAGATCGCCCTGTACCACAGCCTCGGCGCGCTTCCCGAGCCCGAGGGCGCTCACAGATTCTTCTGACGAACCCAAATTCATCGACAACCTGGACGCCAACGGGGCGCAGGACGGGCCCAGCGATCCCAACCCGCCCAACCCCTGGCCGCAGGACTGACCGAGGGTCCTCGCCTGGGGCTCACCGAGCACCTTCGCGCCCGAGACGAGGACCCTCGAGCGAGACGAGCAACAGAGGCCGCTACGCGGTGGTGCGTAGCGGCCTCTTCCTTCGTTCACCTGCGCTGGTGGGCGTTCGGGGCGTCTGCCGGCGGCGACGCCCCAGAGCGCGGAGCGGCTACTCGCCGTCCTCGGCGGAGCAGGAGGCCTCGCCCTCGCCGCCCTCGGCGGAGCAGGAGGCCTCGCCGCCGCCAGCCGCGGCGTCGTCGCCACAGTGGCCGTCGCCCTCGTGGCCCTCGCCGCACTTGGCCTCGCCGCCCGCGTCGGCACCGTCGGCCGGGGTCGCCTCGTCGCCGCCCGGGACCTCGGTGGCGGGCTGCTGCTCCTTGCCGCAGCCGGTCATCGCCAGCGTGCTCGAGCCCAGGATCGCCAGGGTGGCCGCAATGTCCTTGATGTTCATGATGTCCTCGTTCCTTCGCGTCCGTGTGGTGGTCCCGCGAGGTCCGAGCCGGCGGGAGCCTCTAGCTTGACCGAGGTCCGGTCCCGGTGTCCAGCCGACGCCCATGGCTCGGATCGGAACGGCGGTGGTATCAAGCATGGGCACCGTCATGACGTCGCCCTCGGTCGTTGTCCCTCGCATTCGCGTCACGCTCTGGTTGCTGGCGATCGTCGGCTGTCGAGCTTCCTCGAGCACGCCCGCCGCCGAGCCCGAGCCGGAGCCCGCGCCCGTGTCTGCGGTGGCCGAGCCCACGACCGCGGCCGCGGTCGAGCCCGCGGCCGCAACGGTCGCAAAGGCCGAGCCGCCTGCACCCGAGCCGGAGCCCGAGCCCTTGGTCGCGCCCGATGGCACCGTGATCGAGCCCTGCGGCGAGGTGCCCGAGGGCATGGCCTGCATCCCCGGCGGCCCGTTCATCCGCGGCTCCGACGACGGCCCCGACAACGCCCGCCCTGCGCAGACCATCTGGCTGCAGACCTTCTACATGGACCTCAACGAGGTCACCTACGAGGACTACAAGGCGTGCCAGGCCACCAAGCAGTGCCTGCGCGGCGGCCCGCTCTACAACGACTTCAGCCGTCCCAAGCAGCCCATCGTGGGGCCGAGCTGGTTTGCCGCCGTGCGCTACTGCGAGGTGGGGGGCAAGCACCTGCCCACCGAGTCGCAGTGGGAGAAGGCCGCGCGCGGTCCCGATGGTGCGGCCTACCCCTGGGGTGACGAGGAGGCCACCTGCGAGCTGGCCGTGATCAAGGACGAGCGCGGCCGAAGCTGCGGCGTGGACAAGAAGTTCGAGCACCCCAAGAAGGGGCGCACCTTCGAGATCGGCACCCGGCCCCCGGGCGCCTATGGCCTGTACGACATGGCCGGCAACGCGTGGGAGTGGGTCTACGACTGGGCCTCGCCGAGCTGGGAGGCCTGCGGCAAGGCGTGCCAGGGCACCGATCCCAAGGGCCCTTGCGGGGGCGAGGGCACCGACACCTGCGGCAAGGTGAACAAGCGCGCGGTCAAGGGGGGCTCGTGGTACTGGGAGGCCAGCTACGCCACCGGCTACCACCGCCGCTTCCACTACCCGGCCAACCTCAACTCGATCGAGTTCCACCACTTCGGCTTCCGCTGCGCGGCGAGCCTGGAGGAGGGACGCAAGCTGGTGGAGGCGCGCAAGGCCGCCAAGGCCGACCCGGCGCCGGCCGAGGCCGCGAAGACCGACGGCGACGGCTCGCCCTGAGCCTCGGGCTCGACGCGGGCTCGGCTCGGGCTCGCGTAACGAGATCGTGACAGACGAAAACTCGGTCGTCGGGAACCAGTTTCATTGGGAACCAGACCCCGCAGTTGCGGATTGTGCGCACTGCAGGGGCCGCCCAAGGACGACTGATGATGCCCTTTCGAAACGACTCCGTCGCAAGCATCCGAATCCCGAACGGGCCAACGAAGAGGGACTGCCCCATCTGCCAGGCTCCTCGGTGTGGTGGTTACGACGCGGGGGCTCGAGCGGTTCGGACTCGGGCGAGGACCTCCGGTTTGGCGAGCTCGACGAATCGACTCGTGACGCACTGGTTCGAGAGTCCGTGTGGTTGAGTGGCGTCACCGTCGAGCAGGCCGCGGATCCGTGCTTGGTCCAGGCCGCGAGGGACGAGCGGAAGGTCCATCGCTAGTCTCTCTCGGGATCTGGCTCGCGTACTCCTGGACATTCGTCGCGACCAAGAGAAGAAGGTGTGTCATCACGCGATCGAGGTCGAGGGTCGCCTGTGCACGACCCTGGCCCATCAGCTCCCCTCTGATGGAAATGGCTCCGGCCCGGTCGGCCTCATCCATGTCTCGGGCTCCTTTCCTCGACTCTGGTCGAGGGATGGAGAAGAGTGCCCGTTGCGGATCGGTCGGCGTTCGAGGCGAGTCCCAACGAGTTGGCATTGTCCTATGAAGAGTTGATGGCACTCGCTGGGAGCCGGGGATTGCCGGGCTACCCAGGAGCGAAGGCGCAGAAGAATGGAAACCGCAGGTGGGGTCACATGATCTTCATCTCTCATGCGTGGAGCGGCGATACTCCGGGCAGCATGGAGGATATCGAAGCAATCAAGGATGTGGTCCGAGCATATGTCGCAGAGGCGATTCGATCCAGAAAGTGGGAGGAAACCCTCTTCCGAACCCAATCCGTTCGGCATCGAGTCCGGTGTGGTCAAGAATGCTCCTGCCCCGAGGACTACGGTGTTTGGATCGACTACATGCTCGTGCCAAACGATCCCGCGCACGCCCGGATGTGCCGAGTGTCAGCGACTCCGAGACGAACACATCGCCCAGATCGGCGCTCTCATTACCATTTCCACCGTCATCGCGATGAGTCCCGATGAACGTGATCGTGGATGGATCGTCCATGAGATGACTGGCAATTCCCCATGACAACATCGTCCACGGGCACGAGCATCGAGTCCTGGGAACGACCCATCTCCGTCACCGTCATCGGGCCCGGTTGATGACGAAGGCGCACATTGCCTTCCGGGTCGACAGCGACGGGCCAAGGATCCGTGCCTACGAGTTCTTGCGCCTCGGGCAGATGCCGCGATGTTGGCCCTCTGTCAACGACGCGTTGCTCGAGGAGTTCGAGCGGCAAGGGATTGTCGATGAGCGAAGGGCCGAGGCCGCCGAGGCGCTATTCCGTCGCGCGAGGCTACTTCGACCTGAGGTGCCATCGGCTCAAGTCCGACATGATCACCGAGGCGCAGCGTTTGGCGAGATCTTCCAGTTCGCCGGAAGATCCCATCGCCATCGACGAGCTACGCGCCTCGATCAGGGCCCAGTCGATGTCGATGCGGCGATTGTATCGCAAGCTCGATCGTGCGGGTGAGCACGACCTGGGGTTGTTGCCGGTCGACGATAGTGTGGCGTTCACCGAGGTGCTCCAGCTTCAGCAGCTCATCGAGGTCGCGATGGGCCTACGCTCCGAGCTGCGGCGGGATGCTGGCTTTGGGTCTTGGGTCCGCCGCTTGACCGAGATCGTGGACGCACTGGCGGTCACCACCCATGGCGGCTCTCGGCTACTCGAAGGTTCCGATGACTCTCAGAGAGGTCTCGTGCAACGTGACCCTGGACGAGGGCGATGCCTCGAGCCGACGTGAAGGGGAGACGAGTGGGCGCAGCGGCTCCTTCACGCGCGGAACTTGGTCGAGGGCGGAGTCAGGATCGACGCGCTCGATCGGGCCAACGAGGTCCTGGGTTGACCGTCGCTACGGGGCGGGGATCAGGTCCTGGTCGTTGGTGATGAGGATGCGTCCCATCGCCAGCGACTCGCGGTACGAGAACTCGACCTGATGCGTGCCCGCGTCCCAGTTGGGCGCCCAAGGGTCCTCCAGGTAGGTGCACGGGCCATCGGCCTGGTCGCGCCAGTTGAGCGCGGCCCAGCTGTAGCCCTGGCCGCCGCCGGTGCAGTCGCCCTCGAAGATCGCCTCGGGCATCGGCATGCCGTCGATGGTGGCGAAGTACGAGTCGTCCTGCCCCTGCTCCCAGTAGCGCACCCACACGTACCAGGTGTCGTTGCAGGGGATGTCGGGCTCGAAGAGGATCGTGCCGTCGGTGCCCACCATCTGGTTGAGCACGATGATCTCGCCCTCGCCGATCATGCTCATGCCCAGCTCCCACGCGCCCGAGAGCGTGGCCTCGTTGGGCTGCATCTCGAAGGTGACGATGTCCTCGCAGTCGGCCCCGGGCATGCCGGTGGTGGTGCCCGGCTCGCCGGTGGTCATCGGCGGGTCCTCGCAGGTGGCCATGCAGTCGCCCATCGCCAGGTCCACGCACATCTGATCCCACGCGAAGGCGCAGCAGAACGCCTCCTGGGCGCACACGCAGTCGACCACCTCGGGCTCGTTGCAGCCGGGGCCCTCGTGCACCTCGCAGCAGTTGTCCGAGCCGGGCGGGGGACCGGTGGTCTCGCCGGTGGTGGGGTTGGGACCCGTGGTGGGGTTGGGACCCGTCTCGTCCTCGCCCGTGCCCACCGAGGTGGGATTGGGGTTGGTCGGGTTGGTCGGGTTGGTCGGATCGTTGCTGGTGGTGGAGCCCGAGTCCTCGGTCTCGCCCTCGGTGCCGCCGCCCACGGACGGCCGGCCGGTACAGGCCACGGTCAGGCCCAGGGTGGTCAGGATGGTCCCGCGTCGATTCAAGGTCATGCTCGAGTCCCCCGGCCGAGTTGTACCAGCCTCGGCCCGCATGGCGGCGGGCTTTGTGGCCGAGCTCGAGGAGGCGAGCGGACGGCGGGCTCCGCGGGATTCGGGTGGCCGGCGTCCTTCCTCGATCGTGCGGTTTCCCCGCGAGCCGGGACGACACGAGCGTCGAGTGGGTCGGGTCCACCCAGGCGCACCGCTCAGGGCTGGCGTAACTCCGCTTGCATCCAGCGCGTCCTGGGGTATGTAACTGAGCGCTCACTAACTATCCATACGGATAACAGCGTTCGTCATGCGACCTCGCCAATTCACCGACGACGAGCTGCTCGAGACGGCTCGGCGTTGCTTCCTCGAGCACGGGCCCGGGGTGGCCACGTCGGTGATCGCGGGCGAGCTCGGGGTGAGCCAGGCAGCGCTGTTCCGGCGCTGCAAGACCAAGCAGGCGCTGATGCTGCAGGCCCTGGCCCCGCCCTCGCGGCCGCCCTGGCTCGCCGGTGTCGAGCAGGGTCCCGACGAGCGCCCCGTGCCCGCGCAGCTCCGCGAGGTGCTCGAGGGCATCGACTCCTTCTTCGAGCGCATGCTCCCCGCCATCGCGGTGCTGCGGGCCGCGGGCATGGAGCCCGAGCAGATGCTCCGCAAGCACGAGCTGCCGCCCCCGCTGCTGGCCCATCGCACCCTGACCGAGTGGTTCCGCCGCCTGCACGAGCAGGGGCGAGCCCACGTGCCCCAGCCCCAGTCCACCGCGATGGCCTTCCTCGGGGCCATCCATGCTCGTCACATGCTCCGCCACATGCTCGGCGAGCACTCGCCCCGCACCGAGCCCTGCTTCCTCGACAACCTCGTCGACGTGTTCTGGTCCGGCATCGCCGGCCGAGCGTCGGATCCGGCTGCCGGAGACTCCCCGTGAACCGCTTCCTCACCCGCTTCTTGTTTCCCGGGATCATCACCGTCGCCGCCGTGGCGGGAGCGGTGGTGATGGGTCGCTCGGCCGAGTCGGCCGAGCGCGAGACCCCCGTGACCATCGCCCCCCTGGTCGAGGTCATCGAGGTCCAGGCCGCGCCCGCCCACCCGCGCCTGCGGGGCACCGGCACGGTCGAGCCCGCCCGCGAGGCCACGCTCTCGCCCGAGCTCGCCGGTCGCATCGTCTACGTCTCGCCCTCGCTGGTGGTGGGCGGGCGCGTGGCCGAGGGCGAGACCCTGCTGCGCATCGACAAGCGCGACTACGAGATCGCCGTCCGCCAGCAGCGGGCCCAGGTGCGCCAAGCCGAGGTCGACCTCGAGCTCGAGAAGGCCTTCGGCAAGGTGGCCAAGCAGGAGTGGGAGCTGATGGGCAACCCCAACGGCGACGGGCGCCTGGCCGTCCGCGAGCCGCAGCGCGAGGCGGCCGAGGTCAAGGTCGACTCGGCCCGCGCCGCCCTCGAGCGCGCCCGCCTCGACATGGGGCGCACCGCGGTCAAGGCCCCCTTCAACGCCACCGTGGTCTCCGAGTCGGTGGAGGAGGGCGAGCTGGCCACCAAGGGCCAGGTGGTCGCCACCCTGGTGGGGACCGACGCGCTGTGGGTGCGGGTCTCCGTGCCCGTGGAGTACCTGGCGCTGCTGCAGGTGCCGGGCCTGGGCGGCGCCACCGAGGGCTCTCCCGCCCGCGTGGTGCAGCGCCTGGGCAGCCGCGGCGAGGTGGCCCTGGAGGGCCGGGTGATCCGGCTGGTGGGCGAGCTCGACGCGGAGAGCCGCACCGCCCAGGTGCTGGTGGAGGTGGAGCATCCGCTCGATCCGCCCCCGGGCGAGCTGCCGCTGCTGCCCGGCGCGTTCGTGGAGGTGGAGCTCACCGGCCCCGAGGTCCCCGGCGTGCTCGCGGTGCCCCGCCTCGCCGTGTTCGAGGGGCGCTCGAGCTGGGTGGTCGACGACGAGGGACGCCTGCGCAAGCGCACCCTCGAGATCGGCTGGGGCGACGACGAGCAGGTGTTCGTCACCGGGGGCCTGCGCTCGGGCGATCACGTGGTGATCACCCCGCCCTCGCCCGCGCTCGAGGGCATGGAGGTGCGCCGCGCCGACGCCTCGACCCCCGCGGCCACCGTCTCGGCCGCTCCGCGCGAGCCCGAGGCCGCCCCTGCCACCCCCGGGGCGAAGCCGGAGCCGGCCGCCGCCGCCACCAACGACCAGTCCAGCGTGCCGAAGCGCTCCGTGGAGGGCTGAGCGATGAGCGAGCCGCAGCCGCCCGCGACCACCGGTGACACCGTGGTGGCCCCGCCCCCCGCGGGCCCGCCCGCCGAGCCGCACCACCCCCACCACACCAAGGGGGCGCTGGCCTGGATGGCCCGCAACTCCGTGGCCGCCAACCTGTTCATGTTCGTGCTGGTGGTGGGCGGCATCCTGGGCGTCATCAACACCAAGCAGGAGGTGTTCCCCGAGTTCACCCTCGACACGATCACGGTGGCGGTGCCCTACCCGGGCGCGTCGCCGGCCGAGGTCGAGCAGGGCATCCTGCTGGTGATCGAGGAGCGCGTGCGCGGCCTCGACGGGATCAAGCGGGTCGACTCGGTCGCGCGCGAGGGCTCGGGCTCGGTCAACATCGAGCTGCTGCTCGACGCCGAGCCCAACCAGGTGCTCGCCGACGTCAAGAACGAGGTCGATCGCATCACCACCTTCCCCGAGGAGGCCGAGCAGCCCACGGTGAGCCTCGCCAAGCGCCGCCGCCAGGTGGTCTCGCTGGTGATCTCGGGCGACCAGGACCTCCGCACCCTGCACGAGCTGGCCGAGGACGCCCGCCGCGAGCTGCTCGCCACCGAGGACGTCACCCAGGTGGAGCTCGAGGGGGTGCCGCCGCTCGAGATCGCGGTGGAGGTGCCCACCGAGACCCTCGAGGCCTACGGGCTCACCCTGCAGCAGATCGCGGCCGAGATCTCCGCCGCGTCGCTCGAGCTGCCCGGCGGCGGCCTCGACACCCGCAAGGGCGAGATCCTGGTGCGGGTGGCCGACCGCCGCCGCATGGGCTACGAGCTCGAGGACATCGTGCTGCGCGGCACGGCGAGCGGGGCCCAGGTGCGCCTGGGCGACATCGCCACCATCAGCGACGGCTACGAGGACAACGACCAGTACTCGCTGTACGACGGCCAGCCCGCGGTGCGCCTCACTGCCTACCGCGTGGGCGACGAGACCCCGACCGCGGTGGCCCGCACCGTGCGGGACTACGCCGAGCAGCTCCGCGAGCGGCTGCCGCCCGACGTCCACGTGAGCGTCTGGAACGACGACTCCGAGATCCTCGAGTCCCGCATCGACCTGCTGCTGCGCAACGCGGCCAGCGGCCTGGTGATGGTGCTGGTGGTGCTCGCGCTGTTCCTCGACCTGCGGCTGGCCTTCTGGGTCTCGCTGGGCATCCCGATCTCCTTCCTCGGCTCGTTCCTGCTGCTGGGCGGCACCACCCTGTCGATCAACATGGTCACCCTGTTCGCGTTCATCGTGACGCTGGGCATGGTGGTCGACGACGCGATCGTGGTGGGCGAGCGCGCCTACGCCATGATGGACGAGGGGCTCACGCCGCTGCGCGCCGCGATCGCGGCGGCCAAGGAGATGGCGGCCCCGGTCACCTTCGCCATCCTCACCACCGTCGCCGCCTTCGCGCCCATGCTGCTGGTGCCGGGCACCATGGGCAAGATCTTCAAGATGATCCCCATGGTGGTCATCTCGGTGCTGGTGCTGTCGCTGCTCGAGTCCTTCTTCGTGCTGCCGGCCCACATCGGCCACGGCAAGGGCAAGCGCCTGCCTCGCAAGGGCCTGCTGGGCCTGCCGGGGCGCATGCAGGCCAAGGTCGCCGACGGCCTGGCCTGGTTCACCCACCAGCTCTACCGACCGCTGGTCGCCGGCCTGGTGCGCCAGCGCTACATCACCTTCGCGGTCGCCCTGGGGATCTTCGCGCTCACCGTGGGCTACGTGGCCTCGGGCAAGGTGCCCTTCAACTTCTTCCCCAAGCTCGCCGGCGACGTGGTCACGGTGGAGGCGCGGCTGCCCTACGGCACCGCGGTGGAGAACACCGAGCGGGTCCGCGAGCTGCTCGCCGAGGCCCTCGACGAGACCATCGCCGAGCACGGGGCCGAGGGCGTGCGCGGCGTGTACACCCGCGTGGGCCAGGGCGCGCCGCAGCGGGGCCCGGGCGCGGGCGATGCCGACGTGGGCAGCCACATCGTGGCCATCGAGGTCGCGCTGGTCCCCAGCGACGAGCGCTCGTTCAGCTCCGACGGCTTCACCGCGCGCTGGCAGGAGCTCACCCCCTCGCTGCCGGGGCTCGAGTCGCTCACCTTCAACAGCGCCACCGGGCCGGGGGCGGGGGCCGAGGTGGCGGTGCAGCTGCTGCACCCCGACACCGAGGTGCTCGCCGCCCTCTCCGAGGAAGTGGAGGAGATCCTCCACTCCTACCCGCAGCTGGGCAACGTGAGCAACGAGTACGCCTCGGGCAAGCCGCAGCTCGACTTCCACCTGGGCACGCAGGCCCGCACCCTGGGGCTCAGCAGCAACGAGGTGGCGGTGCAGCTGCGCTCGAGCTTCTACGGGGCCGAGGCGATCCGCGAGCAGCGGGGGCGCAACGAGATCAAGGTGATGGTGCGGCTGCCCGAGGCGCAGCGCAGCTCCGAGCACGACCTCGACACCCTGCAGATCCGCACCCCGCGGGGCGGGCAGGTGCCGCTGCACTACGTGGTCGAGCTCGAGCGGGGCCAGGCCGCCACCGCGATCTACCGCGAGGACGGCCAGCGCACCGTCACCGTCTCGGCCGAGCTCGCGCCGGGGGTGGAGTCGTCGCGTGAGGTGCTGGCCAACCTGCAGGAGGAGGTGTTCCCCCGGCTGCAGCAGGAGGATCCGCGCCTCGAGATCAAGCTCGCCGGGGCCCAGCGCGAGCAGCAGGAGTCGTTCCAGGCCCTGGGGCGCACCTACGTGTTCGCGCTGTTCGTGATCTTCGCCCTGCTCGCGGTGCCGTTCCGCAGCTACATCCAGCCGGTGATCATCATGGCGGTGATCCCCTTCGGCTTCGTGGGGGCGATCATCGGCCACGTGGTGATGGGCTTCAGCCTCAGCATCATGAGCGTGTTCGGCCTGGTGGCGCTGTCGGGCGTGGTGGTCAACGACTCGCTGGTGCTCATCGACGCGGCCAACCGCGAGCGTCGCGGGGGCAAGAGCGCCCACGATGCCATCCTCGACGGCGGCGTCAGTCGCATGCGGCCCATCCTGCTGACCTCGCTGACCACCTTCTTCGGCCTCATGCCGATGATGGCCGAGACCTCGGTGCAGGCCCGCTTCCTCATCCCCATGGCGATCAGCCTGGGCTTCGGGGTGCTGGCGGCCACCTTCATCGTGCTGCTGGTGGTGCCGGCGCTCTACATGGTGATCGAGGATCTGCGCAGCCTGGTGGGCGTGGCCGACACCGCGGGGGCCGACGAGGACGAGGAGCCGGTGCCGAGCTGGCAGCCCTCACAGGTCGACGGCGGGGCCGAGCCGCCTCCACGGGCACCTCCGGCGGAATGACCACGCCTGCGCATCGGCTCTCCACGCCCGAGCTGGTCGGGATGGTCGCGGCGTTGATGTCCCTCAACGCCCTCGCCATCGACGTGATGCTCCCGGCGATGGGGGTGATCGCCGAGGACCTGGGCGTGGCCGATGCCAACGACCAGCAGCTGGTGATCGTGGCCTACGTGATCGGCTTCGGCCTCCCGCAGCTGGTGTTCGGGCCGCTGGCCGACCGCTTCGGTCGCCGCCCCACGCTGGCGATCTCGCTGGTCGGCTACACCGTGGCCGGCTTCGCCTGCATGCTCGCGCCGAGCTTCGAGCTGCTGCTCGCCCTGCGCTTCGTCCACGGTGTGTTCGCCTCGGGGTGCCGGGTGATCGCGGTGGCCGTCGTCCGCGACCTGTTCGCCGGCCGCATGATGGCCAGGCTGCTCTCGCTGGTGATGACGGTGTTCATGCTCGTGCCGATCATCGCGCCCGCCATCGGCCAGGGCATCGTGCTCGTGGCCTCGTGGCCCTGGTGCTTCGGGCTGCTGGGCGTGGCCGGCCTGGTGATGATGCTGTGGACCGCCGTGCGCCTGCCGGAGACCCTGCCCGAGGACGGTCGCCGCCCCTTCGGCCTGCGGGCCACGCTGGGGGCCTACGCCAGCGTGCTCCGCAACCGCCTCACCTTCGGCTACATGCTCGGCAGCGGGGTGGTCTTCGGGGCGCTGTTCGCCTTCCTCTCCGCCTCCGAGCAGATCTTCCGCGAGGTCTTCGGCCGGGGCGACGACTTCGTGCTGTGGTTCGCGGGGATCGCCATCGTGCTCGCGATCGCCAACTTCGCCAACTCGCGCCTCGTCACCCGCTTCGGGATGCGACGGCTCGGCCACCTCGCGCTGATCGCCTTCACCCTGCTGGCGGCCACGCTCTACGGCCTGACCGAGATCCTCGGGGAGAGCTTCGGGCTGTTCTACCCGCTGTTCACCGCCTGCTTCGCGTTCTTCGGCCTCATCGGCGCCAACTTCAACGCGCTCGCCATGGAGCCGCTGGGTCGGGTGGCCGGGACCGCCTCGGCGGCCTATGGCTTCGCCACCACCACCCTGTCGGCGCTCATCGGGGGGCTCATCGGGCGAGCCTACGACGGGACGACCGGACCGCTGCTGCTGGGCTTCGTGGTCCTCGGGCTGGGCGCGTCGCTCATCGTGCTCGTGACCGAGCGCGGGCGGCTGCTCGCGGGCGATGCCAAGGCCTGAGCCGCGGGCTCGGGTATCCTGGGCCGAGCCCATGCCCGACGAGCCCCCGACCGCGCTGGCCCCCGTCGGCGAGACCAGCCCCGACGCGTTCGAGCGCGAGTACATGAGGGGCGAGGGCGCGGTGCTCTACCGCGACAAGATGGTCGCCGGCCGCAAGACCAACGCCGTGCTCGCCCTGGTCACCGCCCTGCTCGCCTTCAAGGCGATCTCCACCGGGGCCCTGGGCTCGCTGGTGGTGGGGCTGCCCCTGCTCGCGGCGGCCTGGGTGCTGCTGGGCGTGCTGCGGGTCACCGTCTCGGAGCGCACGGTCGACGTCAAGCTCGGCCTGCTCGGCCCCACGATCCCCATGGAGGGGATCGAGTCGGCGATGGCCATCGACTATCGCTTCGGCGGCATCGGAGGCTGGGGGGTGAGGCGCGGCCCCGAGGGCTGGATGTACGGCATCCTCGGCGACTCGCGGCGGGCGGTGAAGATCCGCTGGCGCGACGAGCGAGGGCGGACGCGGGTCACCTACGTGGGCACCCGCACCGCCGAGGCGCTGGCGGCCGCGATCGATCGCGGTCGCCGGGCCCTGCCCGCCGGGCCCGAGCCCAGGGCACTGGAGGGAGCATGAGCCTGCTGCCGCCCGTCGATCTGCGCCGCTGGGTCCAGGAGCACCGCGACCAGCTCCGCCCGCCGGTGGGCAACGCTCGGGTGTTCGAGGAGCGAGGCTTCATCGTGATGGTGGTGGGCGGCCCCAATGCCCGCAAGGACTTCCACGTCGACGAGGGCCCCGAGCTGTTCCTGCAGCTCGAGGGCGACATCGTGCTGGTGGTGCTCGACGAGGGCCGACGCGTGGAGGTGCCGATCCGCGAGGGGCAGCTCTACCTCCTTCCGCCGGGGGTGCCCCACAGCCCCCAGCGACCCGCCGGCACGGTGGGCCTGGTGGTCGAGCGCAGCCGGCTCGAGCACGAGCGCGACGTGTTCCTGTGGCTGTGCGATCGCTGCGACCACGAGCTTTGGCGGGTGGAGCTGCCGCTGCGCGACATCACCACCGAGCTCGCGCCCTTGTTCGACGCGTTCTGGGCCGACCTGGGGCGGCGCACCTGCGAGCGCTGCGGCTCGGTGCTGCGGCCGCCCGTCGCTCCGGGGTAGGTGTGCGCCAGGTTGCCGCGGGCCTGGCCATCATGGGACGTCGGCTCCTGCGAAGTCCATCGCGCCATCGGTGGTCGGGCGGGGATCGCCGTCGATGTCGGTAGGGGGGTCGCCGGAGGTCCACTGCGCGGCCGTGTCGATGGCGACCGGGTGCATGCCCGAGAGCCCGAAGTCACCCGAAACCGTGTTGATGAACCAACCAGATACGTCGCTGAAGTCACCTGTGTTGACGTTGCCTGGATCGACCACTTCGTCGGGGCCGGGGAGCTCGATCTCCGACACGCTATGAACAAACGTGGCACCATCGCATGCCACAGGGGGATTGTCCGACTCGATGAGGACGATGGTGTTCCTGACCGAGACGGTAGAGCCCACCGTGCAGCGCAGCCCTTCGGCCAGCGATCCAGTCCCACCGATGATCGTGGAGTAGCTCACCTGCGCGGTCGCACCATAGACGTCGACCGCTGCGATGTTGTTCTCGCTTCGTCCGACGAAGCAGTTGCGGAGCACCAGGTCGGGGGTGAGCGGCTGCTCGTCGGCCCCGGCGACCACGACTCCCCCACCGTTGTTGTCGATGATGCGCCCGCGGTCGATCCACAGCCGCCCTCCGTCGACCTCGACACCCGGGCCGCCGGGGCTGCCGGAGATCTGCATGCCGTCGACGAGCACGGTGGCATCGACCACCACCCGGAGGTGGGGGACGGCGGTGGACTGGATCCAGCGGGGCAGGTCGCCGTCGTCGGCGAGGATGGCGATGGTCTGGGCATTGCCGATGACGACGGGCTGGTCGGAGTAACCGATGGAGCCGTGGACGATGATGGTGCCCTGGTCGCCCGGGCTGTTGAAGGTGGCCACGGCGTCGTCGATGCGGTCGTGGAGGAAGCCGGGGCCGACGTGGACGACCTCGTCGGGGGGTAGGCACTGGCCGGTGAAGAGGTTGCAGGCCGCCTCGCCGCACTGGTCGTGGGCGGAGCAGGGGTAGCAGGAGTTGGTCTCGGCGTCGCACAGCATGCCGTCGCAGGCGGTGGCGTCCTGCTCGGAGCACTGCACGCACTGGCCGCCCACGCACAGCGGTGCCATGGGGTCGAGCTCGGCACAGGCGGCGTCGGGCTCGGGGAGCTCGTCGCAGGAGACGCACAGGCCGTCGGGGCCGCACAAGGGGAGCAGGGGCTCGGTGCACTGCTCGTGGCGCTCGCAGGACATGGGCCCGGTGGTCTCGCCCACCGTGCCCGCGCTGGTGTCCTCGGACTCGCCAATGGTGTCGGTGTCGGTGTCGGGGAAGGCTCCGCGGTGGTGCCCGTGGAGCCTTCGGTCTGCGTGTCGGTCATCGCGGGGGAAGTGGGGCTCGGGCAGCCGAGCGCCAACGTCGAGCCGAGCAGGAGCGCCCCGTGCCTGGCCGTCATGGGACGTCGGCTCCAGCGAAGTCCATCGCGCCATCGGGGCGGGGCTCGCCGTCGATGTCGAGCATCAGCTCGGGCTGGGCCGCCGGCTCGAGCGCGATGCGAGGGTCGTAGGTCGCCGACAGGTGGAGGTCGCCGAGGTTGTAGTTGACGAACCAGCTCGGATCTACGTCGCCGAGGTCCACGTTGCCATCGCCCGTCAGCAAGGTCTCGGCCACCGTGAAGGTCGCCTGCACGTCCGTGCAATCCATCGAGATCTCTGGACCATCACCGCGCGAGACCACCAGGCTGCGTCGCAAGACGACCGTCGACGTGTTGTCCATGCCGCAGGCGACGGCGGTGCTCGCTCCCAAGCTCCCACTCAGGGTGGTGTACACTGCCTCCACCGCTGCGGCGCCGTCGACTTGTAGCGCATTCCCGTCAAGGGGTCCGGCGATGAAGCAGTTGCGGAGCACCAGGTCGGGGGTGAGCGGCTGGTCGTCGGCCCCGGCGACCACGATGCCGCACCGTTGTTCTGGATGATGCGCCCGCGGTCGATCCACAGCCGCCCTCCGTCGACCTCGACACCCGGGCCGCCGGGGCTGCCGGAGATCTGCATGCCGTCGACGAGCACGGTGGCATCGACCACCACCCGGAGGTGGGGGACGGCGGTGGACTGGATCCAGCGGGGCAGGTCGCCGTCGTCGGCGAGGATGGCGATGGTCTGGGCATTGCCGATGACGACGAACTGGTCCGAGTAGACGCCCGAGCCGTGGACGATGATGGTGCCCTGGTCGCCGGGGCTGTTGAAGGTGGCCACGGCGTCGTCGATGCGGTCGTGGAGGAAGCCGGGGCCGACGTGGACGACCTCGTCGGGGGG
This sequence comes from Myxococcales bacterium, assembly GCA_020633315.1. Taxonomy (GTDB): domain Bacteria; phylum Myxococcota_A; class Polyangia; order Nannocystales; family Nannocystaceae; genus Paraliomyxa. The sequence goes on along the minus strand of JACKDV010000015.1, from coordinate 121,927 downwards.
TAGGCACTGGCCGGTGAAGAGGTTGCAGGCCGCCTCGCCGCACTGGTCGTGGGCGGAGCAGGGGTAGCAGGAGTTGGTCTCGGCGTCGCACAGCATGCCGTCGCAGGCGGTGGCGTCCTGCTCGGAGCACTGGACGCACTGGCCGCCCACGCACAGCGGTGCCATGGGGTCGAGCTCGGCACAGGCGGCGTCGGGCTCGGGGAGCTCGTCGCAGGAGACGCACAGGCCGTCGGGGCCGCACAAGGGGAGCAGGGGCTCGGTGCACTGCTCGTGGCGCTCGCAGGGCATGGGCCCGGTGGTCTCGCCCACCGTGCCCGCGCTGGTGTCCTCGGACTCGCCGTCGGTGTCGGTGTCGGTTTCCGTGTCGGTGCTGGTGCTGGTGTGACGATCGAGCCAGTCGTCGATCGCCTGGGTATAGGTGCGGACGCGGCCGAGCCCGTCGTCGTCGAGCTCGTTGATCGTCGGGGTCTTCTCGTCTTCATAGTCCGAGCGCAGCGGGGTCACGCTGTCGGTGGCCGCGCGGAGCTCGTCGAGGTCCTGCGCGGTCACGTCCTCGCCCACCAAGGCCTGCAGCAGGCCCTCCACCGACGCGAGGTCACCGTCGCCGTCCGCCTCGAGGCGCCGCGGCAGCCCGTAGGGGATCGGCATGAAGCCCTCGGGAGCCGTGGCGCCGTCGTAGCAGCCGTCGTCGGGCACGCCCACGGCACGGCCCTCGGCCCGACGCGGGGCGAACACGCAGATCCGAGAGCCACACTGGAGGTCGCCGCCGCCGTACATGCAGTGCGCGTCGTTGGCCCCCAGGCAGCTCGCAGCGGCGGCAGCCACGCCCAGGCCGAGCACCATCGCTACGCCACGGAGGGGTCGAATGTCATCGTTGACGCTCATCTCACTCGTCCTCCTTCAGAATCGGCCGGCGAGGCCGAGGCCGGTCGTGCTCACCCATGGCGCGAGACGAGGTCGGTCTCCGACCTGCTCGCCTTCGCGGTCCACCCGACACCACGGCCCGTGCTTGCGGCAGATCACCAGGTCGGCGATCAGCAGACCGAGCCCTGCCGCGAGCACGACCGAGCCCGCGCCGAGCACGGCGATCCCTGGCGTCCGCAGGTCTCGGCTCAGGTGCTGGGCGTCGACCGGGACCCGCTCGCCGATCCCGATCATGGTGCTGCCCGCAATCACACCCCCCAGCCCCATGGCCCCCACGCCGATGCCCACCCCACCCCGCCAGGTCATCCGCCGCTGCTGGAGCGCGGGCTGGGGCGAGGGGCCGGGCTCCGGGCCAGGTCGGGGCTCGGGTCGGGGCTCGGGCTCCGACGCCGCGGCGAGGCGATCGATGGCGGCGTCGAGCTCCTGGTCGATCCGCAGCAGCAGATCGTCACGGCTGCACTCGCAGGTCTTTGCGGCCGAGGGGGCCACGACCGGCTCTCCGTCGCGCAACGCCACCACGCGGTAGCGGTAGTCGAGGTATCGCCCGCCGATCTCCACGCGAATCGCGGGGCCCTCGGCTTGGCTCGATGACCCGGGCTCGAGCTCGGGCTCGAGCTCGGCCACCCAGCCCGGAAACAGCTCGGCGTCCTCGAGGCCGGGCTCGATCACCACCTCGAGCCGGGGCGGAGACGCCGGCTCGGCGGAGGCCACGGTGGACATCGCGAGGGCGCCCATCAGCGCAATCGTCTGCACGGCGCTCTGCGACCGTCCGGGGCCTCGGCGGTGCCGCTCGAGCGCGTTCATCCAGGGGCTCGTCGTGGGCATGGATCAGCTAGCCTCCCTTGCCGACTTGATCGCGGCAGAACTTGGTGAGCCGGGCGACCCGCGGATCGAGCTCGCCCTGGCCCTCGGCCACGCACCGCCCGTACCGACCGAGCTCGAGCAGCGCCTGTACCCGCATGTGCTTGCGCTCGAGGCGTTGCTCGGGGGTGGCCCAGCACGAGGGCTCGGCGGACGAGCGCAGCACGGCCCCCCAGCGGCGCTGCTGGGTGGCCGTCGCCGTGAGACGACGCTGGGCTCCGCACTCGGCCGCAGTGAGGGCGGAGGGGCGCTCGCTCCCGTCGTCGTGCGACGCTCCTCCCGACGACGCGCCGAGGTCCCGCGCGGAGCTGGTCATCGCATCGGTCTCCCCGTCCGTCGTCGACGTGCTCGGCGATCGATCGTCGGCTTCCATCGACGTCGTGACGTCGCCCGGCTGGGCCGGGGTCGCGCCGGCCTCTACCCCACCGCTCGAGGATCCCCCGCTCGCTCCCGCCGGGCTCGCTCGCTCGTCGGGCACGGGCTCGACCCGCGCTCGGTCCGTCCCGTCTCGCGAAGGGCTCGAGGCGAGCGCCCACACCCCCACGGCCAGCCCGAGCGAAAGCAGCCCGAGCCCGAGTCCCCAGCGTCGCTCCACCCTGGCCCGCGGCACGGCCGGGGCCGGCGGGACCAGAGCCGGTGCCACGGCCACCGAGCCCGTCGACACCCGTGCCGGGTCGGCGAGCGCTTGGAGCGTGTGGGCCACGGCGGCGGCCGAGGCCGGGCGCTGCCGGGGATCGCGGTCCAGGCAGGCGGCCACCAGGGACTCGAGCGGGGCCGGGATCCCCGGCCGGAGCCGACCGATCGGAGGCAGCTGCTCCGGTCCCAGCTCCCCGGGCGGGACCGCCAGGCCCGTGAGCACCTCGAACGCCACCACGCCCAGCGAGTAGAGGTCGGAGGCGGGCTCGGCCGGCAGGCCCATGAGCTGCTCGGGCGCGACGTAGCCCGAGGTCCCGAGCACGATCCCCGTCGCCGTGAGCTCCTCCACCGGCATCCCCACCCCGAGGTCGGCCGAGATCCCGAAGTCGAGCAGCTTGGCCACCTCGCGGTCGGCCAGGCCGTGGTCGACCATGATGTTCGAGGGCTTGACGTCGCGGTGCACCACGCCGGCCCGATGCGCCGCTTCGAGCGCGAGCGCCACGTCGGCGAGCAACCGGCACGCCCGGGTCACGGGCAGCACGCCGTCCTCGTTGCGCACGGCGTCGAGCAGCTCCTCGAGGTCCTCGCCCTCGACCCACTCGACCACCAAGTAGCGACGCCCGTCGGGGAGCGCGTCCACCTCGTGGACCCGCACCACGTTCGGCGCCCCCGACAGCCGACCCATGACCAGGCCCTCCCGATCGAAGCGGGCGGCGATGGTCTGCTCGTCCTCTTGCCCGGGACGCTGCACCTTGATCGCCACCTTGACCCCGGTGGTGACGTGGTGGCCTCGGTACAGCGCCGCCGCGCTCCCGTCTCGGAGCCACCCATCCACCACGTAGCGGCCCAGCGCCGTCCCCTGCGCCAGGCGGGATGGCCACGTTGCCTCGCGCGCGCGCTCTGGGTGCCGCTGCCTACCCATGGGCCCCTCGTGGTCCCGAGCGTATCCCGAATCAACCACAGCTTCCCATCGCGACGGCGCTCATGCCCGTCGACTTGATGATGAGGCGGAGGTCACAGCCTCGTCGGAGCTCGAAGCGAGTCGCCTCGCTCCAGGTCGACTGACCCGCTCGCCGAGAGCTGGCCCGATATCGCCCGACCGGAAGCCGTCCCACGTCGGCCTTGCCGCTGACGCGGATCTTCTTGCGTAGCCCCGGCTCCGTGCTGCGGATCAGCACCTCGATCACCCCGAGCGCTGGATCCGAGGCCGCGCTCAATCCCGACCTCGGTCGTCGGCGTGCCGCCTCGGCCGTCTCGAGGCCCGGCTCGACGGAGCCCGCGGTCCCACCGTCTGGCTCCTCGCTGGTATCGCCGTGCTCGCCGCTGGTGCCGGAATCGGTCGCGTCGGGCGGCTCGGAGGCAGCCGCATCGCCATCGTCGCTGGAGCTCGACGATCCCGAGGAGCCACTCGCAAGGGGGGGGAGCTCGTGAGCCTCCACCGGCTCGGCCTCGGCGTTGGCGTCTTCTCGCTCGTTGGGGACCGTCGTCGCGGGCGAGGCAATCGCGGCCTCGCTGCGCTCGGGGGCGCGGGCGTCCTGCTGGCCCTGGTGGTACAGCAGCCATCCAGCTCCGCCCATGCCAGCGAGCAGCCCGATCGAGCCGAGCACGAGCACGAGGGCCGAGCCGGAGCGCCGCGGCGGGGGCTCGACCGGGCCCGGCCCCGCGGGACGCGTCGAGGCAGCCGAGGTCAGGGTGACCTCGGCCGGCCCGTCCTGCAGGTCGGGCCCGGGGCCTGCGGGGAAGTCGAGGCGCTCCGTCGCGCTCACCGAGCCCATGCTCGGATCCAGGGGCGCGGGAGGCCACGATGGCGCCACGCCCATCGGGTCTCGCACCGCCGCGGGGGTCGTGGGCGGAGACGACGGGACGGGCTCGAGCGGCGCCGGGATCCCGGGGCCCATCGGCACCGTGGCTCGGCGGACGAAGGGCTCGGTCGCGGCAGGCAGATCGTCTTCGGGCGGCGCGACCGTAGGCGGTGGAGGGTCGACGGTCGGCCTCGGAGCCAACGTGCCCGCCAGCGCCCCCGAGCGCTCGGGCCCCACCCGCGGCCGCATCACTCCGGTCAGGGCGCTGCACAGCGTGGTGAGCTCTCGGCGGGCATCCCCGTGGCCCGGGAAGCGCTCGAGCAGATCGAGCGCAGCATCGGCGCTCGCGAGCCGCTGCGCCGGCTGGGGCTCCAGCAGTCGGCGCCGGAGCTCGTCGAGCTCGACCGGGGCCGGTCGGCTCAGGGTGGGAATCGTCCCCGAGAGCACCTCGAGGTACATCTGCCGCTGGTCCTCCACGTGACTGCGGAATCGTCGACCGTCGAGCATCTCGTGGAGGATCGCGCCGACGGCATAGAGGTCCACCCGTGGATCGCGGGTCCGGCCGGCGACCTGCTCGGGTGACATGTAGCGGAGCTTGCCCTTGACGTGGACCCCCGAGCTCTCCTCGAGCACGTGGTGGGCGACCCCGAAGTCGGTGAGCTTGACCTCGCCCTGCGCGCTGACGAGCACGTTCTGCGGCGAGACGTCGCGATGCACGATGCCCAGGGGGTTGCCGTCGTGCAGGGTGATGCTGTGGGCGTACTTGAGCGCGTACAGCAGCTGGCCGATGATGTACGAGATGATCTCGTTGCGGACCTCGTCGTCGTCGACGAAGGTCAGGGCCGCTTCCACCTTGAGCAGGTTGGCGCCGTCGACCCACTCCATCACCAAGAAGCCGCGGCCCTGATCCTCGCCCTCGTCGAAGACCTGCACGATGTTGGCGTGGTTGAGCAGGGCCGACAGCTCCGCCTCGATGCGGAACATCCGCTGATAGCGGGGGTCGCCCACGTACGGATCCGCCACGACCTTGATCGCGACGTACTTGCTCGCCCGACGCTCGCGGTGCCGCCGAGCGACCCAGACCTCGGCCATGCCGCCGCGGCCGATCCTTCGTACGAGCTGATAGCCCCCGATCGTCAGCCCCGCCTGGAGGGGCTCCGCCATCGCCGTGGGCCCGTCGCTCAGAAGCGCCATATGACCTCGATTCCGGTGAGGCTCGGGCCGACCACAGGTCGATGCGCCTGCGTCGAGCGCCTCGCCCGTCGCCGATCGACGACCAGCAGGACCGCTCCGGTGACCAGCAGCGCCCCGCCCACGCCGAGCACGGTGTAGCCCGGGGGCCGCAGATCGCGGAGCTCGTGCTTGGTCGGCTCGTCGGGGAAGGGCGCCGGCTCGCGGGAGGCGAGCACCGCTCCGGTCACCGCGCTGGCCAGACCCAGGCCGAGCAGCCCCACCCCGGCCCAGCCGGCAGGGCCGAGGGCCACCCGCTCGGGCTCGTCCGGGCTCGTGGGCTCGGGCGGCGAGGGCTCGGGCGGCGAGGGCCCGGGCGAGGTGGGCTCGACGGTGGGCGCAGCAGGGGCCGTCAGCTCCTCGAAGCGGTCGACGGCCTCCAGCGTGGCCTCGATCGCGAGCCCGGCGAGCTCTCCGTCGGAGCAGGCGCGGCACTGGGCCAGCAAGGGTCCGCGGGAGTCGTGCTCGGGATCCACCAAGGACGCGGCGTCGGTGACGATCGACACGCGGACCCCACGGATGATCTCGAGCGGATCGACCTCCACGAGGGAGACGGTGACCGCCGCGGGGTCGAGCCCGGCGTCCACGATCACCGTGGTGGCGTTGCGCTGGATCTCCCGCACCATCGTCGGCGGCATGGTGCCCACCTCGGACGCGTCGATCTCGATCTCGCCTGGTGGCGCGGCCGCCGAGGACACGAGCCAGGCCATGGGAGCCGCCCCGCCGGGGAGGCTCGCCCATGGACCGAGCGCGGCGACGAGCACCAGCGACGGCAGGTGGAGCGCTCGCTTCGTCATGGGCTCGGCTCGTTGGCCCCGATGAGCACCAAGGGCCGCTGGGGCGAGGGGCGAGGCTCGCCGTCGATGTCGAAGTAGGGGTCGCCGAGGACCCAGGGGGCCCGCCACGCGCTCGAGAGCGCCTGACCGTTGTCCGCGAGCTCGCCGCGCGTCGGCTCGGAGAACACCTCGGCCAGACCGGGGTGCCCGTCCGCGAAGCTCGCCTCGGTGACCGTCCGCAGCAGGTCGACGGTGTCACAGGCGATGCTGTCGATCCCTTGTCCCTGCCCGATCGCATCGCTGAGGGCAATGACGCCGTCGAGCACGCCCACCACCCCGGTCCCGCACTCGAGGTTGGCCGGGCTGGACTCGAGCCCGCCCAGCAGGTCCGAGGCGCGGATGTCGATCGCCGCTTCCTCCACCCGGAGCTGTGACCCGCCGTTCAACGCGATGACGCTCGAGTCCAGCCACAGCGCGCCCCCGAGCACCTCGACTCCCTCGCCCGTGTTGTCGTGGATGGAGGAGCGAACCACGTGGACGTCGCAGTCCTGGGCGCCCACGCCGACGTGGTTGGCTCGGACCTCCACCTCGTCGAGCCACAGCTCGGCGTCCTCGCAGCGCAGGGCGGTGGTGAGCTCGGACGCGACCCCGCTCACCACGACCCCTTGCAGGTACAGCCGCCCGGTGGGGGCGAGGCTCACCACGGTCGGGGCCGAAGCCGAGCTGGCCCGGAACACGGGGGCCTGGTCGGCGTCCGTCGCCCCGAGGATGGCCACCGACAACCCCGCCGGGACGTCGAGGACGCCGTAGGGCGGGGTCCGGGGCTCCACGACGATGGCCGCCTGGCTGACCTGAGTTGCGGCGGAAGCCAGCGCGGTCGACACGTCGCAGTACACCACCGGCGACAGCGACCAGTCGCCGCCGGCCAGCTCGCGGCAGGTGGGATTGAGGGGATCGACGATCGCGAGGCTCCCGGCCTCGGGCATGCAGCTGCCCGTGGCCAGATCGCACGCCGACGCCGGACACTGGGCGTGACGATCGCAGCTCGCGGTACAAGCCAGCGCGGGGCTGCACCGCGGAGACTGGGGCGGGCATGCCTGGGCCTCGTCGGGCAGGCACTCCACGCAGGTGCCCGAGGGAAGCGGGGCACAGGTCTGCGGCGCGGGGCAGAGCGCCTGGCAGTCGATGCACTGCCCTTGCTCGCAGTACGGGGCCTGGGAATCGACGCTCGCGCAGGCCTCGGACCAGCCTTGCTCCGTACACCCGGGGACCTCCCCGGACGACGAGGCCTCGCCGGTGCTCGAGCCCTCGACTGGCGCGGGCAGCATCGACAGCACGCACGCGTCCTCGGACGGGCGTCGGTCGGTACAGCCGAAGTAGCCCGCCGCCGAGGCGAGACACGGGTCGCAGTAGGCCAGCGACGCGTTCGCCTCGCACCATGCGTGCATCGTGCGTCCCTGGGCGTCGCGGAGGTTGGCGCAGTGCTCGGGATCGGCGATCCGACACGAAGGCGCGCCGCAGAGCACCAGCACGCCGACGGCGAGACCGAGCCACGCCGCGGGAAGCGAGGGTCGGCGAGCGAGGGCCATGACCTCGGGCGGACGCGCGACGATGGCAACACGTTGCATGGCTTGCAGACGTCCAGCTCGTTTGCATGCACCGAGTCCCTGGCTCGGCGCACGAGCGAGACATCGATCGCCCCAGTGTAGATCAGCGAGGGGCGGCTCGAAGGTGCCATGTTGGATCGGAGCCGAATGAGCGCCCGCGTGGTCACGCGGGTGCTCCGGCCGGAGGGACGGTTGGTTCCTACTGCGCCACCTCGACCCGCGCCCCCGGGCTGCCGAGCACCTCGAGCAGCTCCTCGGTGGTCTCGGCCCCGCGCATGCGCTCGAGCAGGTCCGAGCCCATCACCGCGGTGGCGATCGACGACAGCAGCCGCAGGTGCGAGGCCCGGTCCGAGGGCGGCCCCAGCAGGCAGAAGCACACGTCCACCGTCCCGTCGGTCCCCTCGCCGTAGGGGATGGGGCTGGCCAGGGTCATCACCCCCACGAAGGTCTGCGGCAGCCCGGCCACCGTGGCGTGGGGGATGGCCATGCCGTGCCCCATGGCGGTGGTCTGCAGGTCCTCGCGCTCGCGCAGCTCCTTCTCGATGGCCGCGGCCGACATGTGCGGCACGGTGCCGGCCATCAGCGCGGCGAGCTCGGAGAACAGGCGATCCTTCTTGAGCACGGGGCGCAGCGCGGCCACGGCCTGCGGCACCAGGCGATCGATGAGCACCGAGCCGGTGGCCTCGGGCCCCGCGGTCCGCAGCGCCCGGTGGACCTCGGCGCGCGGGGTCTTGAGCCGCAGCACCGCGCAGTGCGAGCGCTCCATGATCTTCTCCTCGCGCGCGGCCAGGAACATCGAGCGCAGGGGCTTCTCGGGCGGGGCGCCCAGCACCACCAGGTCGTAGCGCGCCGAGGCCTTCACCAGGTCGGCCACGTCGTCGCTGCCCTGCAGCACGGTCATGCTGGTCTCGTTGTCGCACAGCGCCCGCATCTGCTCGGCGTAGGCGGTGGCCACCTGCAGGTCGCCGCCGTGGGTGGAGCAGTGGTTGACGAAGGCCACGTCGGCCCGGAACAGCGAGGCCAGGTCGTCGGCGGTGTGGGCCACCAGCGCGTCGTGGGGCCCGGGCTCGGCCACCACCATCAGGTGCCGGTAGGTACGGATCCCCGCGTCGCGGAACACGGCGAGGTTGCAGGGCAGGCGGCTCACCAGCCACTCCATGGGGTCGCGGACGATCCGCCCCCGCATGTTCCGCTCGCGCCACGCCATCACCAGCCAGCGCGTGTCCACTTGGTTGGCGCGCTCGTACAGGGTGCGCCGCACGTCGCGGGTGACGACGAGGTCGAAGTGGGTCTGCACCCCGCGCTCGGCCGCCAGCGCCAGCACGCGCCGCTCCAGCGAGACCACGCGATCGTCGGGCTCGAGCGCCGAGGTCAGGCCCATCTGCTCGGGCACCTCGCGCAGGGCCAGCACCTCCACCTCGCCGCCGGGCCCGGCCAGGGTCATGCCGATCTGCACCAGCGCCTCGGCCGAGGGCTCGCCGCCCAGCAGCGCCACGATGGTGCGCCCGCCGGCGGGACCGGGGGCGACGGTCATGTGCACGCCGGTGCGGGCCGGGTCGCGCACCAGGTCCTTGCGCCACAGGATCTGCCGCAGGATCCCCAGCCGGCTCGAGCGCTTGCGGCCGTACAAGAGGTAGAGCACCACCCCCAGGGCCGAGATCACCGAGAGGCCCACCAGCGCCACCATGCCCATGGCGACCAGGATCGCCAGGCCGGTCACGATGCCCACGATCTGGGTCAGCGGGTAGAGCGGGGCGCGGAAGCGGGGCTCGTACCACTGCGTCTTGCTCTCGTGGAACAGGATGAGCGCCACGTTGACGGTGACGAAGGCCGCGATCATGAAAGCCGAGGCCAGCTTGGCGATCCTCACCACGTCGAACAGCAGCACGATGCAGGCCATGGCCCCGCCGGTGAGCACGATGGCCCAGTGCGGGGTCATGTAGCGCTGGTGCACGCGGTGCAGCACCTCGGGGGCGAGGTGGTCGCGGGCCATGGCGAAGGGGAAGCGCGAGGCCGCGAGCAGGCCGGCGTTGGCCATCGAGACCAGCGCCGCGAAGGCGGTGGCCACCACCAGCGGCACCCCGGCCGCGCCGATGATCTCGCGGGCGAGGCTGGCCAGGGGCGTGGTGTCGCCGGCCAGCTCGGTGGGCGAGAAGATCCCCGCCAGCACCCACGCCACCACGGTGTAGATGCCCGCGATGATCAGCAGCGAGATGAGGATGCCCAGCGGGATGTTGCGGGCCTCGTCGCGCACCTCCTCGGCGATGGCGGCGATCTTGGTGACGCCCGCGTAGGAGATGAACACCAGGCCCACCGCGGCCATCAGCCCCGAGAAGCCGCCGGCGAGCCACGGGGGGTCGCCCGCGCGGGCGTGCAGCAGGTGGAGCCGGTCGATCTGCGGGGCCCCGATCGCCACCAGGGCCACCAGCACCAGCAGGCAGGCGCCCACCACCCAGGTCTGCACCTTGCCCACCTTGCGCACGCCCACCACGTTGAGGGCCATCACGCCGACGAGCAGGCCCATGGCCACGGGCGCGGTGGGGATGTCGACGACCAGGGCGAGGTACGAGCCGAGCACCGCGAGGGCGAAGGCGCTCTTGAGCAGCAGCGACAGCCACAGGCCCAGCCCCGCGATGGTGCCCGCCATGGGGCCCATGGCTCGCTCCACGAACAGGTAGCTGCCGCCCGCCGAGGGGATGGCGGTGGACAGCTCCGCCTTGGTCAGCGCGGCGGGGATCACCAGCAGCGCCGCGAGCAGGTAGGCCAGCCACAGCGACGCGCCCGTCATGGCGGCCGCCACCGCGGGCAGCAGGAAGATCTCGCCGCCCAGCATGGCCCCGACCGAGATCGCCACCACCGAGGGCAGGGTCAGCGTGCGCTCGAGCTCCTTCACCTCGCGACCTCGATGGCACGACGAGGCCGGCCCGAGCGGCCGCCGGCTTCGGAAGGCTTCACGGCGGGGATGATAGTGCCCGCGGCCGCCGAAGGGGATCCCGGGCCTCGACCGTATTTCGTCGCGCGGGGGCCTCGTGCCATGTCGGTGGAGCGCGTACCATGGGATCACCGTGCTCCGCCTTCCTCCGTCGACCTTCGCCGAGCGCCGAAGACGCGTGCTCGAGCGGCTCCCGCCCGGGGCTGCGATGCTGCTGCCCACCCACGGCGAGGTCACGCGCTCCAACACCACGAGCTTTCCGTTTCGGCCGAATTCCGACTTCTACTACCTCAGCGGCTTCCCCGAGCCCGACGCCTGGCTGCTGCTCAAGCAGGGCGGCGTGGACGCGGGCACCCACCTGTTCGTGCTGCCCCGCGACCGCGAGCGCGAGACCTGGACCGGCCGGCGCCACGGCGAGGAGGGGGCCCGCACGCGCTTCGGGGCCGACTTCGCGTGGCCGCTGCCCGAGCTCGACACCCAGCTCGCCCGGCTGCTGGAGGACGTGGATGCGCTCTACTTCGCCTTCGGGCGGCACCCCGCCAAGGAGCGACGGCTGCATCGCGTGCTCGCCAAGGTGAGGGTGGGGCGCAAGCCGGGGCTCGGGCCCAGCTCGCTGCACGACCCCGACCTGCTGCTGTCGGAGATGCGCCTGCACAAGAGCCCCGAGGAGCTGCAGGTGATGCGCAAGGGCGTGGAGATCTCCGCCGAGGCCCACCTCGCCGCCATGCAGCAGGTGCGGGCCGGCATGCACGAGTACGAGATCCAGGCGCTGGTCGAGTACACCTTCCGGCGCCGCGGCGCCTGGGGCTGGGCCTACCCCAGCATCGTGGCGGGGGGCGACAACGCCTGCATCCTCCACTACGTGCACAACGACGGCCAGTTCCGCGACGGCGACCTCATGCTGATCGACGCGGGAGCCGAGGTGGACGGCTACGCCACCGACATCACCCGCACCACCCCGGTGGGGCCGCGCTACCACGGGGCGCAGCGCGAGGCCTACGAGCTCGTGCTGAGGGTGCAGCAGCAGGCGATCGATCGCGTGGTGGTGGGCGGCTCGATCAACGCGATCCACCACGAGGTGCTGCGCGAGCTCACCCAGGGGATGATCGACCTCGGCGTGCTGAAGGGCGAGGTGGAGGAGCTCATCGAGGCCAAGGAGCACGAGGCCTACTACCCGCACCGCACCTCGCACTGGCTGGGCGTGGACGTGCACGACGTGGGCCGCTACAGCCTGCGCGAGGGCGGCGACAAGCTCTTCGAGCCGGGCCAGGTGCTCACGGTGGAGCCGGGCCTGTACTTCCCCGCCGACGACGAGCGCCTGCCCGAGGCGTTCCGCGGGATCGGGATCCGCATCGAGGACGACGTGCTGGTCACCGAGGGGCGCCCCGAGGTGCTGACGCGCGCGGTGCCCAAGCAGATCGACGAGGTCGAGGCGATCCGCCGCGAGGCGCTGGGGTAGCGAGCGTCGAGGTCCGAGCCCAGGCCCGGCGCGGGGCTCCCTCTCCCCAGGTGAGCGTCCACGCCGAGCCCGGGCGCGAGGGTCGAGCCCAGGGCCCAGCGCGACCGTCTCCTCTCCCCAGACGAGCGGTCGCGCCGGGCCCGTGGCTCAGTCGAGGTCTCCGCTGGCCACGATCCGACCGAGTACGTCACGAACGAGGTAGACCTCGTCGCCGCCCTGCACGGTGGCCGGCGTCACGACGAGGTCCCACACGTGCTCGAGGTCTCCCGGAGCTCCTCGTCGTCGGCCGGCAGCGAGCCCAGGCGATCGTCGTCGGGCTCGACGCAGGCGCCGATCGGGCCGAGCCCGAGCAGCACGCTCGCGAGGGTGCCCGTGCGGAGGGCTCGTTTCGAGGGATGGGAAGTGGGGGCGTGCATGGTCGGGTCCGGCCCTCCCGATCGCCCGACACGGCGCTCGGTGGGGACGCGGCGACAGACCTCCGCCTCGCCGTTTCGATCACCCCGATCGAAGAAAGGGACGAGACGGCGGGCTCAGCCCGCGATCTCGGGCGTGGCGCGGAAGCGGTAGCCGGCCCCTCGCAGCGTCTCGATGTACGCCGAGGCCGAGCCGATCTTCTTGCGCAGCCGCTGGATGTGGGTGTCCACCGTGCGCGTGGGCAGGTCCGGATCGTGGCCCCACACGTCGTGCAGCAGGGTCTCGCGGCTCTGCACCCGGCCGCGGCGCACGAGCAGGGTCGACAGCAGCCGGAACTCGAGCGCGGTCAGGGCGATCTCGTCGTCGTCCACCCACACCTGGTGTCCCGAGGGGTTGACCCGCAGCCGGCCGAAGCGCAGCTCGCCGTTGGTCGCCTCGGGCCGCTCGGAGCGGCGCAGGATCGCCTTCACCCGCAGCACCAGCTCGCGCAGGCTGAAGGGCTTGCCCACGTAGTCGTCGGCGCCCACCTCGAAGCCCACCACCCGGTCGATCTCGTCGTTGCGGGCGGTGAGCATGATGATGGGAATCCCCTGGGTGTGGCTGCGGGCTCGCAGCTCGCGGCAGACCTCGGTGCCGGAGATGTCCGGCAGCTGCAGGTCGAGCAGCACCAGATCGGGGGGAGGGGTCCGATTGGCCTGCTCGAGCGCGGCCCGCCCGTTGTAGGCGCTGAGCGTGTCCCAGCCCTCCTGCTCGAGCGCGTAGGCCACGGTGGTGACGAGATCCTTCTCGTCGTCCACGATCAAGATTCGTTTTCCCATCGACGGCGACACGTTGCCCCGCCCGTGTGACGGTTGGGTCACGCCCTAGAAAAATCACGGTCGAGTCTGGTTGCCGGGCTCACGCTCTTCGTTGCCGTTGTCACCAAGCTGCAACGATCGGGACACATCAAGGACATCGACCCAAACGATAGTCCCCCCGCGAATGCTCGGCGGATTCGACCCTCGCCTCCAGGAGCTGTTCCTTCGCCGTCGCCGAGGCTCGGCGCTGGGCTGGGGGCTGCTGGTGCTCCTTGCGGTGGGAACGACCGCGTGGCTGGCCTACCCGCCCCCCAAGGAGGACGTGGTCGAGGTCCAGCTCGAGCCCGAGATCCAGGACTTCGCCATCGAGGAAGAAGAGCCCGAGCCCGAGCCCGAGCCGCCGCCACCTCCCGATACCAAGGTGAAGGTGGTCAAGAACCCCAAGCCGAAGGCCAAGCCCAAGCCGCCCAAGAAGAAGGTCACCGACGCGGTCGACGAGAGCGCCACCGAGAAGACCGTGGAGGTGGGCGAGGGCAGCGGCTCGCCGGGTGGCATGGGCACCCAGCCCAAGGACGGGCCGCCCAAGGCGGTGGAGCCCAAGCCCAAGCCCAAGCCCGAGGCACCCGCGCCCAAGCCCAAGCCGAAGGCCAAGCCCAAGCCCAAGATCGACCCCACCAAGCCCGTCGACCGCCCCGAGAACGCCACGGCGCCCAAGCCCGACCCGGGCAACGCCTCGCCGGTCTACCCCAAGGAGCTGCGCGACAAGGGCATCACCGGCAAGGTGGTCATCAAGCTCCACGTGCACCGCGACGGCACGGTGCGTGGCGCCAAGATCCTCCGCAAGAGCAACAACGCCACCACGGCCGAGGACCAGGAGCGGGCGAACAAGCTGTTCCTCTCCGCGGTGGCCAAGGCCGTCAAGTCCTGGAAATTCACGCCCGCCAAGCTCGGCGGCGAGCCCATCACCGTGTGGCACACGGTGACCATCCCCTTCACCCTGTCCGCCGGCTAGTCGCCAATAGAGGTACATCGCCATGGAGCTCTCACTCCTCGACATCTGGGAATCGATGGGATTCCTGTCCCGCCTGGTCGCGATCGGCCTGGTGGCGATGGGGACCGCCAGCCTGTTCGTCGCCATCGAGCGCATGCTGGTGCTCGGCAAGGCCGCCGCGGTCTCGACCGTGTTCGCGTCCAAGGCCCGGCCGCTGCTGGAGGACCGCGACTTCGAGTCGCTGCGCGACCTGAGCAAGGGCAAGGACTACGACAAGACCCCGCTGCCCCGGCTGATGGGCTTCGGCCTCGACTCGTACCTCGCCAACCGCAAGGACGAGGCGGTGGGCCCGGCCGAGATGGCCCGCCGCGAGCTGCAGCGGCGCCTGCAGCAGCTCGACTCGGAGCTGCGACGCGGCATGGGCATCCTGGCCTCCACCGGCTCGACCGCGCCCTTCATCGGCCTGTTCGGCACGGTCATCGGCATCATCACCGCCTTCCAGGGCATCGCGGCCGCGGGCGGCGGCGGGCTCGAGGCGGTCTCTGCCGGCATCGCCGAGGCCCTCATCGTGACCGCGGTGGGCCTGGTGGTCGCCATCATGGCGGTGCTGATCTTCAACTACCTCACCGCGCGCTTCGACAAGTTCGAGATGAGCATGCAGCACGCGGCGAGCGAGCTGGTCGACTACCTGGAGGGGGGAGCCGGCGGTGGGCGCGAACCTGCAGAGTAGCAAGGGGGGCGGGAGCGTCACCCCCAACATCAACGTCACCCCGCTGGTCGACGTGGTGTTGGTGCTGCTCATCATCTTCATGCTGGTGATCCCCAACGTTCAGAACGAGGGCAAGCCCATCGAGATGGTGAAGGTCCAGAAGGCCGACGAGCTCGCCGACGACCAGGAGCCGATCATCGTCACCGTGGATCGGGACGAGGGGCTACACCGTGGGCGCCGACGAGATGGCCTCGCCCGAGGCCGCGGTGCAGGAGGTGCTGGCCCAGGCCTCCGCCAACCCGGGCCTGCGGGTGCTGCTGCGGGCCGACGCCGGCCTGCCCTACAAGCCGGTGCGCGAGCTGCTGCGCCAGCTCCAGGACGGCGGCCTGGTCAACATCGCGCTCGCGGTGGGCGTGGCCCGCGATGCCGGCGAGCTGGGCGGGCCCAAGGCCGCCGAGGGGGAGGGCTAGCACCATGGGCATGAGCGTCGGCGGCGGCCGCAAGGGCCGCGTGCACCCGGAGATGAACGTCACCCCGCTGGTCGACGTGGTGCTGGTGCTGCTCATCATCTTCATGATCCTCGCTCCGGTGATCACCGAGGCCTTCGCGGTGCGTCTGCCCCCCAAGGACGACGACAAGCAGGAGGAGCTCGAGCAGGCCAACGATCCCAACAAGCCGCTCGTGCTCACCGTGACCGACGAGGCGACCTACGAGGTCAACGCGGTGGCCATCGAGGCCGAGGAGCTCTCGCTGCGACTGCATCGCATGTTCAACGCCCGGCCCGACAACGTGCTGTACCTCGACGGAGAGGACGAGGCGCCGGTCGGGGCCGTGCTGCGGGGATCGACCTGGCGCGCCAGGGCGGCGCGTCGCCGCTGGTGCTGATCACCAAGAAGCTCGAGTGAGGGGCGCGGCCGCCCGGTCGCCTCCCTCCTGCAATCTTCGCTACCGAAACGAGACAACGTCCATGAACGTGCGACGTCGACGGGCCGCGCATGCGCTGGTGGTCCTTGGACTTTGGGGAACGAGCTCCGGGGCCGAGGCCGCCGTGCCCCTATCGCTGGGTGCTCGTGCGCCCGAGCCCGAGGCCCCCCCCGCCGAGGAGGACGGCTTCGCCTTCGAGGACGAGTCCGAGGAGGCGCCCCCCGAGGAGGGCGAGGGCGACGACGACGGCTTCGCGGTGGAGGACGAGAGCGACGAGTCGGCCGAGGACGAGGGCACGGTGGTCATGCCAGCCGCGCCGCCCGAGGACGACGGCCCGGTGATGGACGTCGAGGGCGACGACGGCGAGTGGACCTTCGAGATCGAGGACGTCTCCGAGGACGAGGGCGCGATCGAGGAGGAGGTCAAGGCGTCCACGGTGCAGGCCGAGGGCCAGGTGGGCACGGTCAGCGGCCGGGTGCTCGACTCGGTCAGCGGCGACCCGATCATCGGCGGCGTGGTGGAGGTGATCGGCAAGAAGTACAAGACCAAGACCGACGCGGCGGGCGAGTTCTCGCTCGACCTGCCCCCGGGGATCTACGAGATCCGCCTGCGCAGCGACTCCTCGCAGCCGCTGCGGGTGGCCAACGTGGAGGTGCGGGTCGGCGAGACGGTGGAGCTGCGGCGCGAGCTGCAGCCGCTCGAGGGCGCGGGCCAGGTGGTCGAGGTCGAGGCCGAGATGAACCGCGAGAGCGAGGGCGCCCGGCTCGAGCAGCGCAAGAAGTCGGTCTCGGCCCGCGACCTGATGAGCCGCGACGAGATCGCCAAGTCGGGCGGCGGCTCGACCAGCGCGGTGGCGCGGCGCATCGTGGGCAGCACCGTGGTGGGCGGCCGCTTCCTGTTCATCCGCGGCCTCGGCCACCGCTACGGCAACACCCTGTTCGACGGCGCGCGGGTGCCCAGCCCCGAGCCCGAGCTTCGCACGGTGCCGCTGGACATCTTCCCCTCGGGGGCGCTGTCGGCCATCAACATCCAGAAGACCTTCACCCCCGACGTGCCGGCCGACTTCGCCGGCGGCTCCACCCAGCTCGAGAGCCGCGACGTGCCCGAGGAGTTCATCTTCGAGGTGGGGGCGGAGATCGGCGCGAACACGGCGACCACGGGGCGCCAGATGGTCACCAACGCGGGCTTCGTGGGCGCGGACGCGTTCGGCTTCGGCAACCTGCCGCGGGCGATTCCCGACGTGCTGCCCCAGGACTTCCCGGTGGGCCCCTCCGTGCTCAACGAGGCGGGGGTGGCCAACCAGTGGACCATGGAGGAGAACGAGCGCTTCGGCGAGTCGCTGCTGACCGACACCCGAGTGCGGCGCGCGGCCAAGGCTCCGCCCAACCTCGGCCTCAAGGCGACCACCGGCTACGGCTTCGACTACGGCAACGAGGGCGGGCGCTTCGGCTTCCTGCTCTCGGCGGGCTACAAGGCCAAGCACAGCACCATCCGCGAGCAGCAGAAGCAGTACGGGCTCAACGAGGACGGCACGCTCGACACCGTCACCCCCAACGTGGACTTCGACGGCACGCGCACCACCTACAACGTGGCGTGGTCGGGCATCGGCCTGGTCAAGTGGCGGGCCAACGACAACCACCGCCTGGAGCTGCTGGGCTTCTACTCCCGCGACGCCGACGACGAGACCCGTGCGCTCTACGGCGACGCGCGCTCGGTGAGCGCCGCTCCGGTGATCAACACCCGGCTGCGCTACGTCATGCGCTCCATCCTCATGACGCGACTGGGCGGCAAGCACGTATTCCCCAAGGCCAAGGACCTCGAGCTCGACTGGTTCGGCTCCTACGCCCAGGCCCGGCGCGACGATCCCTCGATGCGCGACATGGTGTTCTCCACCGACAACCCGGCGGGTCCCAAGCTCGACCTGACCAACGGCGGTGGCAAGCAGCTGTTCCTCGACCTGACCGACGACACCGAGAGCGGCGCCATGAACCTGAGCCTGCCCTTCAAGCAGTGGGGGCAGCTCGACTCCAAGGTCAAGGCCGGCGTGTGGGTCGAGGGCAAGCAGCGCCAGTTCTTCGCGCGACGGCTGGCCCTGGGTACCACCGATCCCGATCGCATCCCGATCGGCACCGGGGACGTCCTCGGCCCCGACACCATCGGCGGCGGGCGGACCGACGACGAGCCGCTCTACTACAGCGAGACCACCCGCGCCAACGACAACTACGAGGCCGAGCAGGAGATCTACGCCACCTACGGGATGGTCGACCTGCCGATGGTGCGCTGGTTCAAGATCGCGGGCGGTGCTCGCTTCGAGGCGAGTTTCATCGACGTCAACCCCTACGACTTCTTCGCCCGCAACCGCGGCGAGTCGGGGATCGACGAGAGCCAGACCGCCTCGCTCACCGACTACGACGTGCTGCCCTCGGTCTCGTTCATCTTCTCGCCCAGCGATCGCATGAACGTGCGCCTGGTGGGCACGCGGACCCTCGCGCGGCCCGAGTTCCGCGAGCTGGCCCCCTTCGAGTTCACCGACTTCGTGGGCGGCTCCACCGTCATCGGCAACCCCGGCCTCGTCTCCACCAACATCTGGAACGCGGACCTGCGCTGGGAGTTCTTCCCCAGCGTGACCGAGGTGGTGGCGGTCTCGGTGTTCTACAAGTACTTCGATCGGCCCATCGAGCGCACCGCCGGCCCCCGGATCCCGCGCCTGGTCAGCTTCCGCAACGCGGTGCGGGCCCAGAACGTGGGCGCCGAGCTCGAGGCGCGCAAGAACCTCGAGTTCATCGGCCCCGCCCTCGACAACTTCTCGCTGGGGGCCAACTTCGCCTACGTGTTCTCGCGGGTGGAGCTGGGGGCGGTGTGCAACCCGGCCACCGACCCGCTGTGCGACACCGCGGTCCCCGACGTCTCCACCTCGCGCGAGCGCCCGCTGCAGGGTCAGTCCCCGTTCGTGGTCAACGCCTACCTCGACTACAGCGACGAGGACTCGGGCACCACCGCGCGGCTGCTCTACAACGCCTTCGGGCGCCGGATCTACGAGGTCGGCGGGCTGGGCCTGCCCGACACCTACGAGGAAGCCGTCCACAACTTCGACTTCGTGCTGGGCCAGGACATCTACGAGGGGCTCACGCTGTCGGTGGGGGTGGAGAACATCCTCAACTACCCGCGGCGCTTCACCCAGGGGGCCAGCAAGGACATCACCCACCTGTGGTGGACCGGGACGACCTTCACCCTGGGCCTGAGCTACAAGATCTGAGGACGAGCTCTGCGCTCGTGGATGCTCGGGCGTGCGGCCCGTCGGCGAGCTCCGTCGGCGGCTCGTGGCGGGTAGGGCGTGGCCTCACGAGCGCAGGGCTCGTTCACCATCCCGTCGCAAACCCGTGACGCAGAGTTTCGATCGGTGACGCGAGCCCGTCACCCACGCTGGCGATAACGCCCTCGCCAGACGCCGGGCACTTCACTCGGCTCGGCCACACGAGGATCCGAAAATGAAACGGCTCATTGGCTTCAGCGCCATCTTCGCGCTCCCCCTCGCCCTCGCGGGCTGCCCTGGCGACGACACCAGCAGCGGCGAGTCCACCACCGACAACTCGACCGGCGGCTCGGGGGACGAGACCGCGGGCACCGGCACCCCGGTGGCCTGTGCCGACCCGGCGGACGAGTCGGCGCGGGTCGCCGTGGACGCGACCATCGACGGCGACACCACCTGGACCTGCGGCCAGGTCTACGTGCTCAACGCGATCACCTTCGTCAACAGCGGCACCCTGACCATCGAGCCCGGCACCACCATCCTGGGCGGCGCCGGCTCGGCCCTGGTGATCGACCAGGGCGCGTCGATCGACGCGCAAGGCACCGCGGAGGAGCCGATCGTGATGACCTCGATCAACGTGGGAGCCGGACCGGCCCGCGGCGACTGGGGTGGCCTGGTGATGCTGGGCACCGCTCCCGCCAACGTGGGCGTGGGCTCGGCCGAGGGCTTCGCCAACCCGCCCTCCTACGGCGGCGACGATGCGGGGCACAACTGCGGCACCCTGAGCTACGTGCGCGTGGAGTGGGCGGGCTACGAGATCTCCCCGGGCAACGAGCTCAACGGGATCACCTACTACGCCTGTGGCACCGCCACCTCGGTCGACCACGTGCAGGTGCACATGGGCTCCGACGACGGCATGGAGATGTTCGGCGGTCAGTTCAACCTGTCCAACATCGTGATCACGGGCGCCGCCGACGACAGCGTCGACTGCGACCAGGGCTTCCGCGGCAGCCTGCAGGACGTCTTCATCCACCAGGATCCCGCCATCGGCGACAACTGCCTGGAGTGGTCCAACCAGGGCACCGACTTCGCGGCCCAGCCGCTGACCGGCCCCACCATCCGCAACCTCACCTGCATCGGCTCGGGCGCGGGCGGTGACAAGAGCAAGGGCGTCACCATCAAGGAGGGCACCCAGGCCACGATCGAGAGCTCGCTGTTCGCCAACCTCACCAACGACGGGGTGGTGCTGCAGAACCAGGCGACCCAGACGCAGGCCGAGGGCGGCTCGATCTCCTTCGCGGGCACCCACTTCTGCGGCGGCGCGAGCTACGTGGTCGACACGGACATGGACGATCCCGATCCTCCGGGCTGGGACTCGGTGATGTTCTCCGACTGGATGGTCGACGCGGGCGGGGCCACCGACGGCACCGCGTGCCCGTTCGGCTCCACCACCTGGGGCTCGCCCGACGTGTCGATGGGCGACGCCACGCCGATGGGCGTCAACGGCTACGCCGGCGCGGTCGATCCGGCCGGTGACGACTGGACCCAGGAGCCCTGGATCAACTACGGGACCTAGGGTGCGGCGCCCCGCGGGGCGAGCAAGGCCGGGCGTGGGGACCTCGTCCCCCGTCCGGCCTTCTCATGGGGGCTCGCTCGCGGGCCGTGCTCGGGGGGCGGTCTCGATCTATCGTTGCCGCAGAGGAACGAAGCGATGCGACGCGTGGCGTGGGTGATGGCTCTGGGGCTGGTCGTGGGCTGCACGAGCGACGATCCTCCAGGCAAGATCTCGCCGCCACGTGACGAGGGGGTGAGCGCCGAGGAGCCGGTGCTCGAGGAGCCTGCGGCCGGTGCTCCTGCGGCCGCGCCGGTCGACGTGGGCGGCGAGCCGCTGAGAGCCGGGCTGGGCTCGCTCGAGGCGCTCGGGCGTGCGGTGGTGGATGGCCTCGATGCCCAAGACGCGGCCGCGCTGCGGGCGGTGGCGGTGGACGAGGCCGAGTACACGCGGCTCTACCCCGCCTTGATCAGCCATCCCAACATGGCGAGGCTGGGGGCCGGGCTGGCCTGGACCAACCAGGCGGCCGAGAGTCTCGGCGACATGGACAGGGCGATCCGGGAGCACGGGGGCAAGGGCTACGTCTTCGTCGCGCTCGAGTCGACGCGCTCGGAGGCCCGGCCCGGCCTCGTGGTGCACCGCGAGCCCCGGCTGGTCGTCCGGGACGCGCAGGGCACCGAGCTCGAGCTGCCGATCCTCGGGACCGTGCTCGAGCACCCCCGGAGCGGCACCTTCGCGGTGCTGACCTACACGCACTGAGCGCGGCTGCTAGGCTCGGCGACCCGTGCCCGAGCCGCTGCCGATCGATGCCCTGCTGCCCGAGATCGAGGCGGCGCTGCGGGCCGGTCCCAACCTGGTGATCCAGGCCGACCCCGGCGCGGGCAAGACCACGCGGGTGCCCGCGCAATTGCTGGCGCGGGGCCTGGTGCCCGCCGGCGAGATCGTGGTGGCGCAGCCGCGGCGGCTGGCCGCGCGCATGGCCGCGCAGCGGGTGGCGGAGCAGCTCGGGGAGCCGGTGGGCCGCACGGTGGGCTACCAGGTGCGCTTCGAGTCGCGGGTGAGCGATGCGACGCGGATCCGCTTCGTGACCGAGGGCCTGCTGGTGCGCCGGCTCCGGGACGACCCCGGGCTGCGGGGCGTGGCCGCGGTGGTGCTCGACGAGTTCCACGAGCGCCACGTGGACACCGACGTCGCGCTGGCCCTGCTGCGGCGACTGCAGCGGCTGCGCCGGCCCGAGCTACGCCTGCTGGTGATGTCGGCCACCCTCGACGCCGAGCCGGTGGCCGCGTTCCTCGACGCGTCGGCGCTGCGCTCCCCGGGGCGCCGCCACCCCGTGGCGATCGAGCACCGCCCCGGCCGCAGCGATCGTCCGCTGGAGTCGCAGGTGGCCGAGGCGCTGCGCCACCTGGGGGCGACCGGGCTCGACGGCAGCGTGCTGGTGTTCCTGCCCGGGGCCCGGGAGATCCGCCGCTGCGCCGAGGCCTGCGAGGGTGTGGCGCGTGGCCTGGGCCTCGAGCGGGGGGTGCTGCACGGAGAGCTGCCCGCGGCCGAGCAGGACCGGGCGATCGCCGCGGGGCCGCGGCCCAAGCTCATCCTCTCGACCAACGTGGCCGAGACCTCGATCACCATCGAGGGCATCGCGGCCGTGATCGACAGCGGCCTCGTGCGACGGCCGAGCCACGATCCTTGGTCGGGGCTGCCCACCCTCACCCTCGCCAAGATCGCCCGCGCCTCCGCCGAGCAGCGGGCCGGTCGGGCGGGGCGGACCCGGGCCGGGCGCTGCGTGAGGCTCTACGCCGAGCACGACCTGCAGCGGCGGCCGGCGTTCGACGAGCCCGAGCTGCACCGCCTCGACCTGGCGGGGGCGATGCTCGACCTGCGGGCCCACGATCTGCGCCACGCGAGCGAGCTGGCCTGGCTCGACGCGCCGCCGGCCGCCGCGGTCGAGGCGGCGGAAGTGCTGCTGCGCAGGCTGGGCGCCACCGACGAGGCGGGAGCGCTCACCGAGGACGGGCGTCGGATGCTGCGGGTCCCCGCCCACCCGCGCCTGGCTCGGCTGCTGGTGGAGGCGCAGCGGCGGGGCGTGGCGAGCTGGGGGGCCACCGCCGCCGCGCTGCTGGGCGAGCGTCCGCTGCGGCGTCACGACCCCCGCATGGGCGAGGCCGCAAGCGATGCCCGGGCCGCCGACGTGCTCGCCGACATCGAGCTGCTCGAGGCCGTGGCGCGCGACCCCGGCGAGGCGCGACGGCGGGGGGTCGATCGCAACGCGGCGCAGCGGGTGCAGCGAGTCCGCCGACAGCTCGCCGACACCGTCGAGCGCAGGGCCCCGCGCAGCGAGGCCCCCGAGGACGACCTGTGCCTGGCCTTGCTGCACGCCTTCCCCGATCGCGTGGCCCGGGTGGAGGTCCGCAGCGGCGCGCCCGATCGCCTGGTGCTCGCGGGCGGGGGCGAGGCCGAGCTGTCGCCCGGGTCGGCCGTGCACGGGGCCGAGCTGGTGGTGGCGGTGGCGGCCGAGCAGCGCCACGACCCGGGCCGTCGCGCGCCGCGGACCATCGTGCGCAGCGCGGCCGCGATCGAGCCCGAGTGGCTGCTCGAGCTGGGCGACGACGCGCTGGTCGAGGAGATCCGCGTGCGCTTCGATCCGAGGACCGAGCGCGTGGATGCGGTGGCCCAGACCCGCTACGAGGGGCTGGTGATCGACTCGACCCCCGTGCGCGGGGTGCCGCCCGAGGCCAGCGCGCTGCTCCGCGAGGCCGCGCTCGCCAGGGGCGCGCGGGCCTTCGTGGCCGACCCCGCGGCCCTCGACGACTGGCTGCGTCGGGTGGCCTTCGCGGCCGCGCACCAGCCCGAGCTCGTCGCGCTCGGCGACGTCGAGGTGGAGCGGGTGCTCGGCACGATGTGCGAGGGGCGGACGAGCTTCGCCCAGCTCCGCGAGGCCGACCTGCTCGCGCACCTGCGGGCCGAGCTGCCGCCCGTGCAGCTCGCCGCCGTCGAGCGCCTTGCCCCCACCCGCATCACCCTCGCCGGTGGTCGCAGCCTGGTCGTGCGCTACGAGCTCGATCGCCCGCCGTGGGTGGAGTCGCGGCTGCAGGACTTCTTCGGCTCCACCCAGGGCCCCGCCGTGGCCGGGGGCCGCGTGCCCCTGGTGCTGCACCTGCTCGCGCCCAACCGTCGCGCCGTGCAGGTCACCACCGATCTCGCCGGCTTCTGGGAGCGGCACTACCCCGAGCTACGCCGCGCGCTGATGCGTCGCTACCCCAAGCATGGCTGGCCCGAGGATCCCCGCACGGCCACGCCTCCGGATCCAGGCGGCCGACGTCGGCGACGGTGACACGCCCATGCTCGTGGGGATCGATGGGTTGGCCTCGAGTCGCTCGTCGGCCGACGAGTCGACGTCCTCGTCGTGGGAGCCCATGCGCTCGCCGCCAACGAGCGGGCGTCGGCCCGCCCCCAGGATCTCGAGGACGTCGCGCGTCTCGAGCAGGTGGAGCCGGGGGAGCGCTGGGTCCTCGCCCTTGACAGCCGCGACGGGGCCGGGTTGAACGGTCGCCATGCTGGAGATCGGCGTCGCCAAGACCGACATCACCGTCTACGAGCCGCGCCTGGGCATGATGGGCTGGGGGATGCTCCACAACGTGGTGGAGTCGGTCGCCACGCCGCTGCACGCCCGGGCCTTCGTGCTGGTGCAGCCCGACGGCGATCGGCGGCTGGTGATGGTCTGCTGCGAGCTGGCCTTCATCACCCTGGCCTTGCGCGAGCGGGTGCACGAGCGCCTGGCCCAGGTGCTGCCCGAGGCTCGCCTGGGCCTGCCCGAGCTGATGCTGATGGCCACCCACACCCACAGCGGCCCGGGCGGCTTCACCCACTATCCGTTCTACAACGTCACCATCCCCGGCTTCTCGGCCAAGGTGCTCGAGGGCCTGGCCGAGGGCATCGTGGAGGCGATCGCGAGGGCATGGCGCTCGCGCGTGCCCGGGACGGCCGGCTACGTGGAGGGCGACTTCGATCCCGAGGTGCCGGTGGCCTGGAACCGCAGCATCGAGGCGTACAACCTCAACCCCGAGGTGGTCCCGGTCACCGAGCAGGAGCGGGCGGTCGCCCTCGATCGCACCATGCGGATGCTCCGCTTCTGCACCGCCGACGGCTCGCCCCTGGGCTCGATCAACTGGTTCGCCGTGCACGGCACCAGCGTGCACAGCGACAACACGGCGCTGCACTTCGACAACAAGGGCTACGCCGCGCAGGCGGTGGAGCGTGCGATGGCCCGGCGGGGCCACGAGGGCTACGTGGCCGCCTTCGCGCAGGGCGCGACGGGTGACGCCACGCCCAACGATCGCCGCCACCCGGGTCGCCCCTTCATGCGCGGCCGCTACCCCGACGACGACGAGAGCGCGCGCTTCAACGGCGAGCTCCAGGCCGACAAGGCGATGGAGCTGCTCGACGCCGATCCCGGCCCGCCCCTCGCCCCCGAGCTGGCCACGGCCCACGCCTTCGAGGACTTCTCCCGCATCGACGTGGAGCCCCGCTTCGTGGGTGGCCGCTCGGGCGTGCACACGGGCCCCGCCGAGATCGGCATGGCGATGTTCTTCGGCACCGAGGAGGGCCCGGGCCTGCCTCGCTCGCTGCGCTCCTTGCAGGGCCACGTCCAGGCGGCTCGCGCCCGCTGGCGTCGCCTGGTCCCGCGCGAGCGCTGGGCGGAGCACGAGGCCACGCAGGGCGAGAAGGTCCCCTGGGTGGAGAGCGGGCGTCGCCGCATGCTGGGCATCCGCCGGATCCGTCGTCTTCCGCTCCCGTGGCGCCTGCACCCGGCGCTGCGACTGGTGCGTGCGCTGGACGAGGACTCGCCCGACGCCAAGCCCTGGACGCCGCCGATCCTCCCGGTGCAGGTGGCGACGATCGGCAACGTGGCGATTGCGGCGGCCCCGGCCGAGATCACGACGGTGGCGGGCCGCCGCCTCCGCGCAACGGTCGAGGGAGCGCTCGCCTCACGCAACGTGACCCACACCATCCTGGCCGGCTACGCCAACGCCTACTCGGGCTATGTGACGACACCGGAGGAATACACGCTCCAGGACTACGAGGGCGCGAGCACGCACTTCGGCAAGTGGACCCTGCCGGGCTACCAAACCGTCTTCGAGCGAGTGGCCAACACCCTCGTCGATCCCACCGCCGCCTTGCCTCGCCATCCCCTGGAGCCTCCTCGCTTCAGCGATCACGAGCTCGAGCGACGGAGCTTTCCTGCGTGAGGGGGTGAGGATCTTGGGGCATGGAGTTGGCTTGCCGGCGGGGGGCGCCTGCTCGCCGGTAACCGTTCACCCCCGGTGTTGAACCGGACCTCGGCCCATGCGAGAGGCAGGGCATGAACACGCCGAGGAGCACCGAGGAGCTGACCAAGACGATCGAGCAACTGGTGGAGGGATACGTGGCGGAGGGACGCCGCGCAGCTCGAGAGGCCATCGAGCACGCGTTCGGGGCGGCCACGCGGCCAGCAGCCAGGACGACCAAGGCCGGTGCGACCCCGCGCCGTCCGGGGCACCCCAGTGGTCGGCGGCGCTCGGTTCAGGAGCTCGAGCAGCTCGAAGAGCGGTTGTGCCAGCTGGTGCGGGCTCGCCCTGGCGAGTCGCTCACCACGTTCGCGGCCGAGCTACAGATGACGGTGCGGGCCCTGCAGCGACCGATGTCGGGGCTCAGGCAGCAGGGCCGGGTCCGAAGCGTGGGGCAGCGCAACCACACACGGTACTTCCCGACCGTGGGTCGCAAGACCGCGTCGGCCTCGTGAGCATGGAGCTCATCGTGCGGTGGCGAGACCCAGCAGCGGCGGAGGCGTCGTGCCCCGAGCGTGCGCGGTGCAGCACTGCACGAGGAAGTCGAGCACGTCCTTGCCTTGCTTGCGGGCAGTGTGCACCACGGTCATCACTCGCTCGGCGAAGCGAAGGCCCCGCTCGCTGGTCGAGCCGAACGACCGCTTGCGCCACAGCACGAATGCTCGCAGCTCTCGCTCCGCGTGGTTGTTGGTCGGCTCCACGCCCTCGTGCTCGACGAACGTCCACAAGGCGGCCCGATGCGCCAGGATGTCGGCGCACGACCCCGAGAGTCTCGCTTCGTTGGCCGCCACCGCTCGCTCGAGCACGGCCTCGAGCTGGTGCTGCACCGGTCGCATCCACACCGCGAGCTCGTCGCGTGTCAGCTGGCCGTCCTTGAACCCGTGCCAGTACTCGAACACGAGCCCTGCGCAGTCGAGTAGCTCGCGACCGATGGCCCCCGCAGGCCCATCGCGCTCCGAGAAGGAGACGAGCTTTCGGAGCAGGTGCGCCCAGCAGATCTGCCTGCTCTCCATCGCCCAGAAGCCGAAGACCGAGGCCCGATCGCTGACGAGGATCCCGACCCGCGCCCCGAACATTGGCCGGATCGTCTCGCGACAGCCATCGGTGAAGATCGTGTAGACCGTCGCCATCGAGCTGGCCAAGGTCCACAGCGACCTCGTGACGCCGGCCTGCAGCCAGGTCGTCGCGTCGGTGTGCTTGACCGCCGCGGCCTCGACCTCGCGCTGCGCCTCGTCGGCAGCGGCGGCCATCGCCGCGCTCGCACGTGCCTCGATGTTGCTCACGGAGCCGACCGACACGTCGATCTGGAACAGCTCGCGCAACAGCTGAGACGCCCGCCTCCGGCTGAGGTGGTAGGCCCCGGTGAGCATCACGACGACCGCGGTCAGCCGAGGGCCGAAGGGCGAGGATGGAATCACATCGGCGTCGTACGCAGCCAGCGTCGATGCGCCGCATCGGCACACGACCTCGTGTCGCCGCCACTCGGTGACGTGCCGACCACTTCGAGCCAAGTCCACCTGCTGGTACCGCCGCGGGTCGATGTCCGGCGTCGCGGGGAGTGGTGACCCGCAGCCACAGCATGCGTCGGGGAAGATGTCGGCGACGTGGTCGACCTGCTCGACGGGCAACAGCTGCCGATGGGCGCCGCGTCGACCCTTCTGACCGCCCCGCTTGCGCTTGCTCTTGGACTTCTTCTTGCCGGCGGTGGACCCGGCGGTCCCGGGCCCATCGCTGGATGGCGGGAGGTGTGAGTTGCTCGAGTTTCGGCGGAGCTGCTCGAGCAAGACCTCGATCTGCGCCGCCTGCTTGACGACGATCGCCTCGAGCTCGGCGGTCCGAGCGTGACTGGCCGCGAGCTGGCGCTCGAGCTCGACGCTCCGGGCTTCCCCTGGCTCGAGAGACTCGTCGCTGTCCGGCGGCACCACGCCGATGGTTTGATCATGCTCCGAGCGTCATGTCGATCCGCTCCGCCGTGTGGTTGCGCACCCCGGCAAACCTGGGGGCTGAACGGTTACCACAGCACTGACTACGCCTTCGTCAATCCGATCGGAAGCCACGACATCGCGCACCCGGCCTCCGATTCCACACGCTACGCCAAGAGTCAGAAGGTCTACGGGTGCAAGCGTTGGGTGCTCGACACCAACAAGCTCGAGGGCAAGCCCGACCTGCTCCGCGCGCAAGAGGTCCCCAAGCACTACTTCGTCAGCGAGCGGCTCGTCGAGGTCGTCCGTGGAGAGGGCCTGACCAACTTCGAGCTGACCGAGCTGGAGCACCTGGTGGGCCCCCGATGAGCGGCATGTTCCTCGAGGTGGCGATCGACAACGCCCACTTCATGCTGCCCCGCGGGATCCACACGCTCGCGAAGGGCCCAGTGGGCCGCATCGACGACGTGCACCAGATCTGCACCTACTACCGGCAGCTCGGCGTGGCCACGCTGCTGCAGGAGGGCAGCGCCGATCGCTATCACATCTGCGCCATGCAGAGCGCCGGGATGTACCTCTACGAGCTCGAGCCGCAGCCCGACGGGGCCAAGGTGACCAGCTTCGCCAAGCCCCTGTTCGACGCGATCGGCTCGGGCTACTGGGAGGCCGCGCGGTGGATCGCCGAGGCCAGCCGCCCGACCTGGAACCCGGAACGGGAGTACGAGGACGACTTCCTCTACGTGTGGTTCCTGATCCAGCACGGGGTGCTGCAGGCGCCGGCCGAGGTGACGGAGCCGATCTTGGAGCGGTACGAGGAGGTTCTCGACGGGGAGCTCGACCTGCGGCTGGACGTGTGTCGCGCCCTGCTGCGCCGGCATGCGAAGGACTTTGACACGGCGCTGGTCGGGCTGCTCGAGCGGCGGCGGCACGATGTCAACGCGATTGCCGACCGCGGGGCGCTGGGCGACGACGCCGCGATGTGGATGCGGCACTTCTCGCTCGAGGGGGTGGCGCTGCTGAAGATCGCGGAGCGGCTGAGGATGGCGACGGAGCCGCAGTACCTGCACTGCCCGGGGCCGGTGCGGGGGGAGAGCCCGTGGGAGTTCGACCGGGGGGCCTGGGGGCGGGTGCACTATCGGGGGCGGAGGCGAGGAAGATCTAGTTGAGGAAGGACGTAACCCCTCCAGCAACGCCGTCGCCGTGCACCTTGTGGCCCGGGGGTGGCCGTGCTGGCCGGGCGTGACGCAGCCCCGCCGGACATGGTCTGCTGGCGGCGTGCTGAAGCTGAGCGACCGGCGGCTGTGGGGGTTCGATGACGAGGAGCGCAAGGTGCTACTCAACGCCACGACGGGAATACCGGAGCTCGCGGCGGTCGTGGCGCGAGCGAAGCGGCACGAGGAGATCGAGGGGCTCTGGGTCGTGACGGCGACGGGGCACGAGCTCGCCGACTTCTACAGCCTGGTCCAGGCGCTGATGGACGCGACGCGGAGCCGCAAGCGCCTCGAGCTACTCGAGGGAATGCTTGCCACGTTGTGTCATTCGATCGACGGATTCTGATGTCGCACTCAGTCGGGAGCGGGCGGGATCGAAGGAGGTGAGGGAGATGGCCGCGCAGAGGGTGCTGGCGGGCCGGTACACGCAGGTTTGGCGACTCGAGAGTAGCTCCTTCTGTGCGCCGCCAAACCGGCCCGTAGCGGCCCTACCACCACCTACGCAGCCATATCCCTCGCCTCCTGATTCACGAAGATGTCAGGAGATCTGGATATTGTAGCCCTATGGGTACATGCGCCGAGCATTGGGGGGCCGCGTGCTACTTCGTCGTGGACGCTCCCGGGACGTATAGACTGGAGGACTGGATTCCGGTCGAAGAGTAGCACGGAGGCGTCCGCGTCCACGGAAACCGCGAAAGAATGGTTCGCCTCGTGACCTGAACACACGGGTCACGGCATTGTTCGCGAACAACCAGGCGGCGGCCGAGTCGCTCCGATGGCTTCGCCCGATCGGTCCATCGGGCTGACCTCGACATGGTCTAGAAACACATGGACACGTCGAACATACACGTGGCGCGGTTGCACGCCAGTTCGCCGCCCATGAAGCCGAGTGAGAAGCAGTCGAACCCTCCGAGCTCGGTGCCATCGCAGTTCTCACCCGGGTCGATCCAACCGTCGCCGCAGAAGCCGCCCTCGCATAGGCCGTCGACGCAATCAGCGCCTAGCTCGCACGCGACCCCACACATGCCGCAATTCGAGTCGGTATCCAGCGGCGTGCAGTCGCCGTCACACGCACCGCCCTCATCGCACGAGAGCGTGACGCTCACCATCTCACTGGCGATGCCGCCCGCAGCATCGAGTATTTCCACGAGGAACACACGCTCCTCGGTTCCGATGAATTCGATGGGCACCACCGCGTGGATCTGTGACCACGACAAGGAAGTGGAGAAGGTACCTCCGCTGATCTGCTCGAGCACGCCATAGGCTGACCCGCCATCGGAGGACAGGAGCGTGGCTCCCACGATGTCGTCCAGCCCGTCGGGATCGGTCGCCTGCACGGAGATGCTCCAGATGTCCCCCTCCGAGATCATGGCCGGCATCGCGACGATCCCGAGGATCTCAGGGGGTCCGCCAACGCTGGGTCCGCCAGAGGAGGCGGTGTCGAGGCCTTCGGAGGACCCTTCTGACTGTTGGGTTCCGGCGGAGGTCGAGGCCGGCGCGTCACCGGTGGACGAGAAACCCGAAAGCTCGTCGTCGTCATCCCCGCCGCAGGCGGACAGCAAGAGCAGAGCCGCGGTCATCGTGCGAAACATGTACTGCATCACATCCATCTCCATCGGCGTGCTCGGGCCTCGACGACGCACCCTTGCGTCCAGCTCATCCGAGGCCAACCTACCCGCCACTCGGTCATTGATGAGACTGGCGCGCAGTATAGGGACCTCTGTCATGCCACGGAAGGGCAGGCGGTGCTCGCATAGCGGTACCATTTGGCGCTCATGGATCTCGAGGGGTACTGTTCATGGCATTGAGATCTCGTTTGTCCCGAACTACCCATGCGCCAGGAGCCCGTCATCGGGCGATGGAGTCCGAGTGGACCTGCCAAAACTCGGATATCGATTTCCGAGTATGGATGTTACGTCAGCCGTCAGCCTGCCCCTCGGCTCGTGGCCTGGACTACGGGCCACCCCGAAAATGGCTGCCTAAATTTCCGGTTCCTCGGGAGAATTCGTGAGCCGAGGGCCGTGCTACGCGGCCGAGGCTTCGGCTCGCCGGGTGATGGGTGGGCGGGAGCGGCTCGGACTCGAGCTCGTCGGCGATGTCCGGGACGAGCTCTGCGCGAGCCGGGGGCAGGAGCCAGGGAGCAGGCGCCTACGGGCGTACGGACATAGCGCATCTCGGGGGAGCGAAGATGGAGTTGCAACACCGCCACCCCACTCCCAGCAACCGAGATGCAGCTCAAGACTTTGCTCAACCACGTCCAGAAACACAAGGGCTTCGTCTACGACCACGTAGAGCTCCACGGTGGCCCACGGGCGCGCCTGGTCGTCAGGATCCGCCCCGACGCTCGGTGCCGCCCGGTGTGCTCCAAGTGCGAGCGACCCGCGCCGTACTACGACACCCCGGAGGGCACCCGGTACTTCCAGTTCGTCCCGCTGTGGGGCCTGCTGGTCTTGTTCGCGTACACGATGCGCCGGGTCAAGTGCCCGCGGTGCGGGGTCAGGGTCGAGCTCGTTCCCTGGGCCCAAGGCAAGAGCCCGACGACCACGGCCTACGCCTGGTTCCTCGCTCGCTGGGCCAAGAAGCTCAGCTGGCTCGAGGTCGCCCGCAGCTTCAACACGACCTGGGACACCGTCTTCCGTGCCGTCGGCCTCGCGGTCGAGTGGGGCCTGCAGCACCGCGATCTGACGGGAATTCGGGCGATCGGCGTCGACGAGGTGCTGTGGCACCGCGGCCACAAGTACCTGACCGTCGTCTACCAGATCGACGCGCACTGTCGTCGGCTTCTGTGGATCGGCGAGGACCGGACCAAGGAGTGCATCGAGGGCTTCTTCGACTGGTTCGGGCTGCGCGCCCGCTGGCTGCGCTTCGTGTGCAGCGACCAGCACAAGCCCTACCTCACCGCCATCGGGCGTCGAGCCAAGCAGGCGGTCCACGTGCTCGACCGCTTCCACATCGTGCAGCGGCTCAACAAGGCCATCGACCAGGTGCGGGCGGCGGAGGTCAAGAAGCTCGAGCGCGATGGCTACGAGCCCGTCCTCAAGAGGGGTCGGTGGCCCCTGCTCAAGCGCCCCGAGAACCTGACCAAGAAGCAGGATGCCAAGCTCCGCGACCTGCTCAAGTACAACCTGACAACGGTGCGCGCCTACCTGCTCAAGGAGGAGCTGCAGCTGTTGTGGGACTACACCTCGGCGACCTGGGCCGGGAGGTTCCTCGACCGCTGGTGCTCCACGGTCATGCGCTCCCGCATCGAACCGATGAAGAAGCTGGCCCGCTCCTTCCGGGTCCACCGCGAGCTGCTGCTCAACTGGTTCCGCGCCCGCGGCGAGATCTCGGCGGCCGTCGCCGAGGGCCTCAACAACAAGCTCAAAGTGATCACCAGAAGGGCCTACGGCCTACGGACCCTCAAAGCGACCGAGATCGCCCTGTACCACAGCCTCGGCGCGCTTCCCGAGCCCGAGGGCGCTCACAGATTCTTCTGACGAACCTACAATATTGGGCTCAGCTCTGGTCGGTGGACCGCGGCGGCGCGATGGGCCCCAGCGAGGGTCCCGAGCTGAACAGCTTCTGGAGGGGCCGCTCCCCGCTGGTGCTCGGGCCGAGGGTGGACGGCGAGCGCGTGGCCGGGCGAGCCGCGCTCAGGGCCTGCCGCACCGCCGCCTCCACCAGCGGCGCGTGATCGGCATCGTGGGCGTAGACGCTGACCTCCAGCGTGCCGCCGTCGCGGCGCTCCACCTTGGGCTCGTGCACCACCGAGGCCCAGTGGCAGCGCGTGACCGCCTCGACCACGCGGCGCTTGATCGCCGCCACGTCATCGCCGTGCTCGGCCCCCAGCCCGAACGCGTGCACGTAGGCGCCGGAGACCGACTGGGTGCGTCGCAGCGGCCGGCGGGCGATCGAGCCATAGGGCACCACCGCCTCGTCGCCCTGCCGCGTCTGCAGCACCAGCGCCCGCATGCCCACCTCGATCACCCGGCCCCGGGCGTCGCCCACCTCCACCAGGTCGCCCGGCTGGCACACCCGGCTCACGCGGAACACCACGCCGCAGGCCAGGTCGTACAGCGCCGACCAGCTCAGCATGGCGAGCACCCCGATGAGGGCGACGAGGGTCCAGGCGAACTCGGGCTGCTCGGTCAGCAGCTCGTAGAGCGCCGAGGTGACGTAGGCCAGCGCGACCACCAGCTCCACCACCGGGGCCAGGCGCAGCGCCGAGGCCTTGAGCGACGCCGGCAGCGGGCTGACCCGCACCAGCGTCACCAGCAGGCGCATCAGCCACAGCAGCAGCAGGCCGCCCAGCACCCAGACCGCCAGGTCGCCGATGGCCTCCACCAGGGTCTCGGTGGTGCTGCGGTCGACCACCTCGGTGTGGACCAGGCGCTCGGCCTCGTCCACCAGCCGGTGCAGCGGCGCGCGCTCGAGCCGGCCCGCGCTCATGCCAGCATCCCCTGCGCCCGCAGGCGGTCGGTGACCAGGTGGGCCACGAAGCGGTCCACGTGCAGCACGTCGCGCTCGTCCCGACGTACCAGGCTCATGCGGGTCAGCGCGCCCAGGTCGGCCTCGAGCTCGGCCTCGGGCAGGCCGCTCAGCCGCTGCAGGCGCTTGACCGTGACCTGCTTGTGCACCACCAGCTGCACCAGCAGCACCCGCAGCTCCACCCGCAGCCGGGCCAGCGCCTCGGTGCGCGGGCGCCTGGGCCAGCGCATCTGCAGGGTGGTGCCGTCCACCTTCTCGATGTTGGCCAGCCAGGCTCGCAGCGCCACCGCCACCAGGCCGCCCGAGAAGTCGAAGTAGCGGGTGAACAGCCGGGCCTGCCGCCAGGGGGCCAGCTCGTCCTCGGGGGTGCCGTCCACCTCGAGCTTGACCCCGGTGGAGCCGTGGCGCAGCGAGATGATCGACTTGAGGGCCTCGGCCGGCAGCGGCTCGCACTCGATCACGGCCAGCGCGTGCTCCTCGAGCCGCGCCACCCGGCCGAGCACCCGCCACGCGTGCACGTTGAGGTTGGCCACGAACAGGCAGCGCCGCCCGTGGCGGGCGAGCATGGCGAGGAAGCGATCGATGATCACCATGCCCGCCTCGCTGCGCTCCCACCACAGCTCGAGGTCGTCGAGCACCACCACCGCGCCGTCGGGGATCTTGGCCTCCAGCGCGTCGAGCTCCCCGCGCTCGTCGAGCTCGCCCTCGAAGGCCAGGCGCAGCGCGTTGGGCTCGATGGCCCCGCCCGGCGGCGGCGTGATGCGGACCACCGGGCGCCGCGACAAGAGCTTGGCCACGATCGCCTGGCACAGCGCGGTCTTGCCCGAGCCGATCTCGCCCACCACGAACAGCGCCCCCGTGCCGCCCTGCTCGTAGCGCCGCACCGCGGCCCGAGCCCGCTCGAGCTCGGCCTTGCGCCCCACCCAGAAGGTCTCGCTCACCGACGCCTGCCCCGAGAACAGCTGCCGGTAGTAGAACGGCAGCGCGCGCAGCAGCTCGCGGCGGGGCGTGAGCGCGTGGGTGGTGGCGGTGATCTGGTCGACCACGGTCACCCCCTCGCCCTCGGCCGTCCGCCGCAGCCTCCGGGCCAGCAGCACCCCCGCGCTGCTGCGGTAGAGGAGCGCCACGAACACGTCCCGCGTGCGCTCCGACAGCCGCCGCCCCAGCTCGCGCAGCCGCGAGACCGCCCGCTGGCTGCCGCGGCTGCGGATGTAGTGCGACAGGCTGTCCGAGCGGCTGGTGAGGGAGTAGGGCGCCGTCTCCTCGCGCAGGTGCTCGAGCTGCTGCCCCACCTTGGTCACGAAGGCGTCGACGGTGGTCCGCAGCACGTCGAGCTCGGCCCCCAGCCGCTGCGCGCCCTCCTTGGCCACGCCCACCACCTGCTTGCGCAGCGCGGCGTTGTCCCAGCCCCCGGCCGCGTCGAGGTCGGCCATGGTGAACGACAGCAGGCGCATCACGTCGCGGGCCACCCCCACTGTGCGCTGCTCCTGCATGGGGATCCCGGAGATCTCCTGGTTGACGACGTCGAAGAACTCGGTCTCGATGAGGTACTTGACCAGCGGCCGGACCGAGACGCTGATCTCCTCGGCCTCGGTCGCCACGCCGCTCTCGAGCGCGGCGATCGCCTCGTCGCTGAGGGTGGTGATGGTCTCGGGCAGCTCCTTGACCTGCTCGTCCACGTCCTGGGCGATGGACTCGAGCACCGCGTGGCCGTCGAAGCGGGCCCGCAGGTCGCGCTCGGCCGGGGCCTTGGGCGTGCCCTGCTCGGCCTCGGCCGCGAAGCTCCGCACCGCCTCGAGCAGGGTCGCGCCCTCGCCGAGCACCGAGCCGCGGATCTCGTGGGCCACGTCGTTGCGGGCCCGCAGGGCGAGCACCGAGAAGCGGTGCTGGAACGCGGCCACCTGCAGGCCGAGCTGGGCGCGGTGCAGCAGGAGCCCCTGGTGGTGCTGCCAGGTCTCGGGGCTGCCGAGCAGCGCGGCGAAGCGGGCCGCGGCGCGCTTGGGCTTGGGCGGCTTGCGCTCGCCCCGGACGAGGTGGCCGATGTCGAGGCGCTCGATCTCGCGGGCCAGCAGCTGGCCGAGCTCGTGGGCGCGCTCGGCCAGGCGCGCCGCGGTGCCCTCGGTGAGGTCGCGGGCCAGCGCGATCGCAGCGTCCACGTGCGAGACCACCCGGCGCTTGCGCTCCTCCACCCCGTCGGAGTCGATGTCGCGGCGATCGATGGCCGAGAGCACCGCGCTGAGCTCGGTGGCGGCCTCGTTGAGGATCTTGCCCAGCTGCACGGCCAGGCGGTGGCTGCTCGACTCGGCGCTGCGCAGGGTCTGCTCGAGCAGCTCGGCCCCGGCCTCGTCCACGTACCAGGCCTGCAGCGCGCCCACCGGGGCCTCGTAGGTGGTGCTCCGCCACAGCCGCGCCGCCCAGCGACGGCGTCGCTTGAAGCGACGCAGGTAGCGATCGTCCTCGGGCTTGGGCCGCAGCTCGTCGGGGGTGACCCGCACCGCCACCGTCTTGGGCGCCGCGCGACCCAGCGCCCGCAGGCCGTCGCAGAAGGCCTCGAGGCGGGCCTGCAGCGCCTTGGCCTGGGCGGGCAGCTCCTCCTCCTCGAAGGAGGAGACCAGCTTGCGCGCCTGGAACAGGAAGCCGCCCTGGGCCCGTCCCGCCGGCTTGCGAGCGCGGGCGGGGTCGGCCTCGCCCACGCCCTTGCGCACGATCTCGAACTGCCGCACCACGAGCTGCTTGACGTCGGTCAGCAGCGCCTCCTGCCGCGCGAGCACGGGGGCCAGGCCCCGGCGGAACAGCTCGTCGCTCAGGGTGCCCAGCCCCGCCGCGAAGGCGGCCGCCGGCTCCTCGAGCTCGGCCAGCTTGGGCAGGTGCAGCGGTCGCAGCTCGGTGGCGCTGGCCTGGGCGCGCTCGATCGCCTCGGCCAGCCCGGTGCGCCCGCCCACCGGCAGCACCTCCTCGAACATCGACGAGCCCTGCAGCAGCAGGGTGGTGCCCAGCCCCTGCAGCAGCTCGTCGAGCGCCTCCAGCCGCTTGGCGTCGAGCTTGCCCGCGGCGGGCAGGCCCAGCACCACCAGGTCGGCGTCGCTCGACTCCTGCCGCACCGTGCTCTCGAAGCCGTGGGCCTGCGAAGGGCTGGCGACCACCCGTACCTTGGCGTCCACCCGCGCCTGGGCCAGCACCCCGCGCATGGCGTGCAGCAGATCCTCGCTGAAGGCGCTGTCCTCGGACACCAGCAGGAAGCGCAGCTGCGCCTCCTGCCACGGCTCGAAGCGGGTCAGGAAGCGCATCAGCGAGAGGCTCAGCTCCACGTTGCCCTGCTGCGGGCGCCACCACACGTCGATGCGCCGGCGCTTGCCCCAGCCGCGCTGCGGGTCGTGGCGCAGCAGCAGCAGGTTGAAGTCCTGCTGCGTGGTCTCGCGCACCAGGGCCAGGAAGCGCTCCGGCTGCTTGCGGTCCACCTCCCAGTCGAGCAGCACCGTGTTGGGGTCGAGCCCGGTGAAGCCGTGGTGGCGACACACCGAGCCCACCGTCTCGTAGAAGTCGCGGCAGGGCACCCGCCGACGGAACACCCCCACCGGCGTCGCCTCGTCGTCTTCATCGTCCGCCTCGGCGGTGGCCTTGCGCCCCGGGTCCACCAGCTCGAAGTCGGTGAGCAGGCCGTTGCCGGTGATCAGCGCGCGCGACAGCTCCAGCAGCGGCGCCCGGCTGCGGTCGCCCTCGTAGCTGAAGGCCAGCACGTTGGGCCGCCAGTTGCGTCGCTGCCCCCGCCCGCTCTGGTTGAGGCGGTGCAGGCCCGCCCGCACGATCGACGACCAGATCCCCTCCCAGGTGTCGCCCGCGTCGAGGGTGAGCTGCCGCCGCTTGAGCAGCAGGAACAGCGCCGCCATCAGCACCGTCGCCCCCGCCATCGCGGCGAAGTCGAGCTGGATCATCACGATCGCCGAGGTGATCGCCCCGATCACGCTCACCAGCCGCGGGATGCGGAACGAGGGCCGGAAGTCCGGGCTCGCCCAGCTCTCGATCGCCGAGCTGATGTTGAGGAAGCCGTAGGTGGTCAGGAACACCATCGAGACCACGCGCGCGATGACGTCGAGCTCGGCGATGAGGATCCCGCCCTCGCCGATGGCGAAGGCCAGCAGCAGCGCGTTGCGGGGCTCGTTGGTCTTGCCCGTGCCCTTGGCGAAGAACCGCGGGGTGATGCGATCGACCGACAGCGCCTGCAGGATCCGCGGCGCCCCCAGGATGCTGCCCAGGGCCGAGCTGAGCGTGGCCCCCCAGATCCCCGCGGTGACCAGCGCGGGCACCAGCGCCACCTTGGTGAGCACGTCGGTGTCCTCGCGCAGCGCCGCCGGGTCCACGCGGAAGGCCACGAACACCGCCAGGCCCACGTAGACCACCAGGCCCACCGAGATCGCGGCCATGGTGCCGGTGGGGATCGAGCGCTTGGGGTCCTTGAGGTCCCCCGACATGTTCACGCCCGCGGTGAAGCCGGTGACCGCGGGGAAGAAGATGCCGAACAGCACCCCCAGCGAGGGCGCACCCGCGGGCGGCTCGGTGATCGGCGCCGCAGGGGAGGGCGGCGTGGCGTCGCTGAGCCCGCCCAGCAGGATCGACCCCAGCGACAGCACGATCGCCCCGAGGATGAAGTACTGGGTCTTGATCGCGAACGCGGTGGAGACGAAGGTGACGACGGTGACCGCGATGATGGTGATCGTCCCCGCGATGCGCAGGTTGGTCGGGCTCACCTCGAGCCCCGAGAACGACAGCATGCTCTCGCAGAAGCCGATCACGTAGAGGCTGATCGAGAACGACAGCCCCACGAACAGGGCCAGCCCCAGGGTGCCGCCGATGGGCAGGCCCAGGCTGCGCGAGACGATGTAGTAGGGCCCGCCCGCGCCCACGTTCTTGTCGGTGGCGATCGAGGAGATCGACAGGCCCGTGGTCACCGAGATGACGTGGGCCACCAGGATGATCCCCAGCGCGGTCCACAGCCCCGAGTTGCCCACCACCCAGGGCAGGCGCAGGTACATGATGACGCCGAGGATCGTCAGGATGGACGGGGTGAACACCCCGCCGAAGGTTCCGAACTTGCCGTCCTTGCTCATCACGAAGCGGCGATCGCCGAGACCGCCGGGGGGTGCAGTGTCCCCCAGGCAGCGCTGCCACGGCCACTGAACGCCCCGACGATGGAGCCATTTGCGTGCGAGGGTGTGGTTTCAGGCCCGACCGCTTGCTGTCGCTCGCGTTGGCGCGATCACGGGCACGACACCCGTTCGCGGGCGTGGCGGCCCATTCTCGGTCGGCCGTGTGGGGCGTCGGAACGTCGCCCGAGCGGGTCTCGTCCCATCGGAGGTGATCGTCGGCGCCTCGGCGGGCACACTCATGGTGCTTGCCCATGCACGTCCTGGCCTCTCTCTCGCTCGCGCTCGCCGTCACGGCGTCGTCCCAGCCGCTCCCCCTCGGGCTGCGCGCGACCACGACGGCCGAGGGGTTGGTGCCTCCCGATGCGCCGCCGCCCGGGCCACCGCCCAGCCCCCCGAGCAACCAGGTCGCGCCCACGCCTCCGCCCAGCTCGCCTCCGCCGAGCGCCCGTCGCCGACGTCGCCCCGCCCAGCTCGCCCGCCGCCGAGCGCCCCGCCGACCGACGTCGCCCCGCCGCCGGGCACCACTGCCCCGCGCCCCCCGCCCGAGCTGGCCCCGCCGCCCTCGACCACGCCACCCGCCGCCACGCCGCCTTCGGCCACGCCGCCCGCCGCCACGCCCACCGAGGTGGCTCCGCCTCCGAGCGCCGCGCCTCCGCCATCGCCGGCCCTCGAGCCACCGCCGGCCGAGGTCGCACCGCCCCCCGGCGAGCCGGCCCCCGCCATCGCCACCGAGCCCGAGGCGAGCGAGGAGGTCGAGCCCATGCCCGCCGCGGTGCCTCCTCCCTCGCTGCCGCCCCCCCGCCAGACCCTCGGGGCCGACGCCCCGCCGCCGCCCCACCGCAATGGTCGCGGCATGCTGGTGGCGGCCGCAGTGCTCGGCACCATCGGCGGCGTGATCAAGATCGGCACCACCGTCGCGGTGGCCAAGGCCAACCGCACCCCCGACGGTCTGCCGCTCGCCACCCTCATGGGCGGCGCCTACTTCTACGACCCCTTCATCGGCGTCGCCCTGGGGCTGGCCGGGGGAGGCATGGCCCGGCGCGGCAAGGTCGATGCGCACCGCGAGCTGTTCGAGGGCGAGCCCGCCACCCGCAAGCGTCGGATGGGCCTGGGCTGGGCGCTGTTCGGCGGCGGCGTGGCCATGTGGAGCCTGACCCGCCTCGCCGGAGCCGGGGCCTGCCGCGAGCAGGCCTGCACCACGCGGATCTGGGAGACCGGCTACTACCTCAGCCTGCTCGGCACCGTCCCCGGCGTGATCATGGGTGGCTACGCCACCGGCTTCAATCGCTACCACAAGCGCTACGGTCACCTCGCCGACGTCACGGTCGCGCCGATCGCCCACCGCAACGCCTGGGGACTGTCACTGTCCGGTCGCTTCTGAACGAGGGCCGAGACCAGCGTCCGCGCGCGCCCGCGGGGCGCGTTAGATGACGCGCGGTCGGCTCGCTGGCCCATTCGACAACCCCTGCGGCCCAATGCAAGATGCGCCCGCTGGGCGGCCCGTGGTCGGGCCCCGGCCAGGGAGCATTCGGTATGACGCAGAACAACCTCGACTCGTTTGGCGCACGCTCGACCCTCACCGTCGGAGATCGCAGCTACGAGATCTTCCGCCTCGACGCGCTCAAGACCGCCGGCGTGGGGCACGTGGACTCGCTGCCCTTCTCGCTGCGCGTGCTCGTCGAGAACCTGCTGCGTCACGAGGACGGGGTCGCGGTGACCCGGGACGACATCGAGGCCGCCGCCGACTGGGACGCCAAGGCCGAGCCCAGCGTGGAGATCGCCTACCACCCGGCCCGCGTGCTGCTGCAGGACTTCACCGGCGTGCCCGCGGTGGTCGACCTGGCGGCCATGCGCGACGCGATCAAGACCATGGGCGGCGATCCCCAGCGGATCAACCCGCTGCAGCCCGTCGACCTGGTCATCGACCACTCGGTGCAGATCGACCACTTCGGCAGCGACCAGGCCTTCGGGCTCAACGTGCAGCTCGAGTACCAGCGCAACCGCGAGCGCTACGCGTTCCTGCGCTGGGGCCAGGAGTCCTTCGAGAGCTTCAGCGTGGTCCCGCCCGGCACCGGCATCTGCCACCAGGTCAACCTCGAGTACCTCGGCCGCACCGTTCGGACCAAGCAGGTGGGCAGCACCACCCAGGCCTTCCCGGACACACTGGTGGGCACCGACTCGCACACCACCATGATCAACGGCCTGAGCGTGCTGGGCTGGGGCGTGGGCGGCATCGAGGCCGAGGCCGCCATGCTGGGCCAGCCGGTCTCCATGCTGCTGCCGCAGGTGGTGGGCTTCCGCCTGCACGGCACCCTGGCCGAGGGGGCGACCGCCACCGACCTGGTGCTCACCGTGGTGCAGATGCTGCGGGCCAAGGGCGTGGTGGGCAAGTTCGTCGAGTTCTTCGGCCCCGGCCTCGACAGCCTCTCCCTGCCCGACCGAGCGACCATCGCCAACATGGCGCCCGAGTACGGGGCGACCTGCGGCTTCTTCCCCGTCGACGACGAGACCCTGAGCTACCTGCGCTTCACCGGCCGCCCCGAGGACACGGTGGCGCTGGTGGAGGCCTACGCCAAGGAGCAGGGCCTGTACCGCACCAAGGACACGCCCGAGCCCGTCTTCACCGACACCCTCGAGCTCGACCTCTCCACCGTGGTGCCCAGCCTGGCCGGCCCCAAGCGCCCGCAGGATCGCATCCCGCTGTCGAACGCCAAGGGCGCGTGGGACGAGCTCATCGCCAAGATCACCGCCGACGGCGGCGGTGATCCCAAGGCCGAGGTGCCGGTCGAGGGCACCGACTTCAGCCTCGGCCACGGCTCGGTGATCATCGCGGCCATCACCTCGTGCACCAACACCTCCAACCCCAGCGTGCTGGTGGCGGCGGGCCTGCTCGCCCGCAAGGCGGTGGCCAAGGGCCTGCGCCGCAAGCCGTGGGTGAAGACCAGCCTCGCCCCCGGCTCGCGGGTGGTCACCGAGTACCTGAGCAAGTCGGGCCTCATCCACGACCTCGAGGCGCTGGGCTTCAACGTGGTGGGCTACGGCTGCACCACCTGCATCGGCAACTCGGGCCCGATCGCGCCCGAGCAGGTCGAGGCGATCAACGAGGGCGACCTGGTCGCCTGCGCGGTGCTCTCGGGCAACCGCAACTTCGAGGGCCGCATCAGCCCGCACGTGCGGGCCAACTACCTCGCCTCGCCGCCGCTGGTGGTCGCCTACGCCCTGGCCGGGCACATGGGCTTCGACCCCTACAACGATCCCATCGGCCAGGACGCCAAGGGCGGGGACGTGTACCTCCAGGACATCTGGCCCAGCCCGGCCGAGGTCAAGCAGGTGGTGCGCGAGGCCCTGGGCGCCGACATGTTCGCCGAGCAGTACGCCTCGGTGTTCGAGGGTGACGACCGCTGGAAGCAGCTCGAGACCCCCAAGGGCGAGCTGTACGCGTGGGACGGCGCCAGCACCTACGTGCGGCACCCGCCCTACTTCGAGGGCATGGGCCGGGACAAGCCCGCGCTCGCCGACATCGTGGGCGCGCGGGTGCTCGCCAAGCTCGGCGACTCGGTCACCACCGATCACATCTCGCCCGCCGGCTCGATCAAGGCCGACAGCCCCGCCGGCAAGTACCTGCAGGAGCACGGCGTGCAGCCCAAGGACTTCAACTCCTACGGGTCGCGCCGTGGCAACCACGAGGTGATGATCCGGGGCACCTTCGCCAACATCCGCCTGCGCAACCAGCTCGCGCCGGGCACCGAGGGCGGCGTCACGCGGCACATCCCCAGCGGCGAGCAGATGACCATCTACGACGCCTCGGTGCGCTACCAGGCCGCCGGCGTGCCCCTGGTCGTGCTCGGCGGCACCGAGTACGGCACCGGCTCCTCGCGCGACTGGGCGGCCAAGGGCACCATCCTGCTCGGGGTGAAGGCCGTGATCGTGGAGAGCTTCGAGCGGATCCACCGCAGCAACCTGGTGGGCATGGGCGTGCTGCCCCTGGTCTACCGCGACGGCCAGACCGCCCAGTCCCTGGGCCTGAGCGGCGAGGAGGAGTACTCGATCACCGGCATCGCCGAGGGCCTGTCGCCCAAGAAGGTGCTGAAGGTCAGCGCCAAGGCGGCCGACGGCAAGGTGACCGAGTTCGAGGTGGTCGCCCGCCTCGATACGCCCAACGAGGTGGAGTACTACGAGAACGGCGGCATCCTGCAGTACGTGCTGCGTCGCATGCTGACGGCGGGGTAGCGGCAGGGCGGGCCGCGTAGCGGCTCCCATCCACCCACGCGGGGCGGCTCTCGGCCGGGAGCCGCCCCGCGCTCGTTGCTCGCGCGGCTCAGGGTCGCTTGCGGCGCGGGACCTGGGGCATCGTCATCGTCACCACGATGGGCGCGGCCACGAAGACCACGATGGTGCCCATGAAGGGGGCGATCATCCGCCACACCTGACCGGCGCCGGTGAAGACGTCGTTGGGATCGGTGGTCATCGGCACGAGCCACGCGGCGAGGCGGTGCACCGCGAAGGCGCCGGCCATGGTGAGCGCGCCCCAGCGCAGGGAGG
Source organism: Myxococcales bacterium (assembly GCA_020633315.1). Taxonomy (GTDB): domain Bacteria; phylum Myxococcota_A; class Polyangia; order Nannocystales; family Nannocystaceae; genus Paraliomyxa. Next base: position 78,450 of record JACKDV010000015.1, on the reverse strand, counting down.
ACTGCCCGCTCGCGCCGGCGAGCGACCACGCCCAGGCCGCGACGCCGATGGTGACGACGACCTCGAACATCAAGGCGGCGGGCGACTCGAGCGGGGTCATGGCGGGCTCGCTGGTAGTATCGCACGCGACGAGGGCTCACTCGTAGAGCATCGCCCCCATCATGCCCACGCCCACGCGCAGCACCCGGTCGCCGAAGAGCTGGGTGACGTAGATCGAGCAGGGATCGAAGCCCGGCCCACGCCCGAAGGCGAGGCTCGCGGGCGAGCCCAGGCCCTCGGCCACGAGCTCGCCCTCGACCACCTCGGGGGCGGCGCCGTCCACCCGCCAGATCTCGCCGAAGAGGTTGGCGGCCACGTACACCCGGCCGTCCTCGTCCACCGCGATGCCGTCGGGGGTGGAGCCGGGGCCCAGGTGCAGGATCTCCACCGCGCTGGCCTCGATCGGCATGCCGTCGCCGTCCACCTCGTAGCGGGTGAGCTGGCCGTCGGCGCTGAAGGTGGAGGCCACGTAGAGCCACGCGCCGTCGGGCGAGTAGGCCATGCCGTTGGGCGAGGGCACGTCGGCGATCGCCACGCTCACCATGCCGTCGGGGGCCACGCGGAACACCCGAGTGTCGAAGTCGTCGCTGACCAGCGCGCTGCCGTCGGGGGCGATGGTGACGAAGTTGGGGCTGTCGATGCCGGTGGCCAGCTCGCTCGCCACCCCGGCCGCGTCCACCACGTAGACGGCTCCGTCGGGCATGCCGTTGACGCCGATCGAGGCGACCACCAGGCTGCCGTCGCCGCGCCCGGCCAGGCCCAGGGCAGAGGGCACCGCGGCGTGCTCGCTGAGCGCAGCGGCCTCGTCCAGGCGCCACACGATGCCGTCGCCCATGTCGCTGGTGGTCACGTAGAGATCGCCGTCGGCCCCGAAGGCGATGCCCTCGCTGCCCCCGGTGAAGCCGTCGTAGAAGACCTCGACCTCGCCGAAGCCCAGGTCGCCCAGGCAGCCGAGCTCGCCGGTGGTGCTGCTGCCGTCGCTTCCCTCGTCGCTGCTGCCGCTGCCCGTGCCGACCGGACCGCTGCTTCCGCTGCCGTCGAGCCCGGTGCCGCCGCTCGAGCCGGGGCCGCTCGAGCCGGGGCCGCTCGAGCCGGCGGGCGGGGAGTCGTCGCCACAGCTCGCGAGCGCGAGCAGGAGCACCATCACCACGGGAGCGGCCCTCCGCGAGCGACCCACGCCTGCCCGCGTCCCACCGCCCTCACCTTCGATGGTCGAGCTCGCTCGTCGTCGCATGGCTCAGTCCTGGTGCCCGAATCGCTCGCGGTTGCGCATCAGCCCCTCTTGCATGGTCGAGGCCACCAGCGTCCCGTCGGAGGTGAACAGCTGCCCGCGCACCAGCCCGCGCGCGTTGCTGGCCGAGGGGCTCTCCACCGCGTAGAGCAGCCACTGGTCCATGCGGAAGGGGCGGTGGAACCACATGGCGTGGTCGAGGCTGGCCACGTGCATGCTGGGCATCAGCCACGACACGCCGTGCGGCTGCATGGCGGTGGTGAGGAACTGGAAGTCGGAGGCGTAGGCCAGCATGTAGCGGTGCACGGCCGGGTCGTCGGGCAGGGTGCCGCTGGCCCGGAACCACACCTCGCGCTGGGGCGGGCGGACCTCGGGATGCAGCGGGTCGTTGGGCTCGACGGGACGGATCTCGATGGGGCGCTCGGCGATGGCGATCTTGCGCAGGCCGGGGGGGATCTGATCGGAGAAGCGCTTGGCGAGGTCGAGCTCCGAGGCGAGGCCCTCGGGGCCGTGGGTCTTGGGCATGGCGGCCGCGTGCTCGTAGCCGTCCTCGAGCACCTGGAACGAGGCGGCGAGGTTGAAGATGGCCCGGCCGTTCTGGATGGCGACCACGCGCCGGGTGGTGAAGCTCTTGCCGTCGCGGATGCAGTCCACGTCGTAGACCACGGGCAGCTTGGCGTCGCCCTGGCGCAGGAAGTAGCCGTGCAGCGAGTGCACCGCCCGCTCGGGGGGCACGGTCTGGGTGGCGGCCGACAGGGCCTGGCCGAGCACCTGGCCGCCGAAGATGGCCCCCCAGCCGAGATCCTGGCTCTGGCCGCGAAAGAGGTTCTGCTCGATCCGCTCGAGGCGGAGCAGCTCGACGAGCTCCTGCAGGACATCGGGCATGGTGGGTCCCTCCGCGCGGGGACATAGCACGGCCCGCGGGCGCCGGCCCCGGCCCCGGCCTCGACCCCGCCACGACGCGGCGCAGCCTCGATCCCCGGCCGCCCTCAGCCGCACTGGAACCAGGGGATCCCGGTCTTGTCGACGGTCTCGTTGCAGGTCGTGCCCAGGGGGCACTCGCAGTCCTGCGTGCACAGGATCTGACAGCTCTCCATGAACACGAAGCCAGCGAAGGGCTGGCAGGTGTAGGAGGCGGGGCACGGCGCGCCCCCGGAGCAGTCCTGGCCGATGGCGGATCCATCGGCCAGGGGCACGCAGGTCTCGCCCGAGGAGGACGAGCCCTCCTCGCCGGTGGAGGCCTCACCGGTGGAGCCGAGCCCACCGGTGGTGTCCACGATCCCGCCCGAGCTCGACGAGCCCACGTCGCCGCTCGTGCCGGCGTCGGTCGAGCCCATCGAGGAGGTGCCGGTCCCGCTGCCGTCCTGCACGGAGGTGGTGGTGTCGGTGGCCGGGCCCGTGGTCCCGGAGGAGCTCGTGCTCCCCGAGCCCTCGCCCTGCGGGGGATCGACGTCGTCGGAGCAGGCCCCGATCGCGACGAGAGACGACACACACAGGAACAAGGACGAGGTGCGCATGGCCAGTCGAGCTCGGCGATCGAACGCGGAGGAACACCACGATATCACGGCGCTCCGGTCCGGAAGCGCCCGCGCGAACGCGCGCGAGGTGGGCGGTGGTCGATCGAGCCGGGCTCGAGCTGCAACCTCGCCGCGCCCCGACCGTCATGGAAGGCGAGCACCGACCGAAGCGGCGGCGCCCCCTGGTCCCGGCCGGGTGGCGCCGTTTCCTTGGGTCCCGTGCCAAGGCTTGGCTTTCCTCATGCGATGGTTGGTCTCCATCCTCGGACTCTCGGGCGGCATGGCCGCGGGACACCTCGGGCTGCGCTGGATCGAGGAGGCCGCCCGTCGGCAGGCCACCGCGGCCACGCCAGCGGCCGAGCACGCCGCCGTGCTGCTGACGCTCACCGGCTACGTGCTGGTGGCCGCGATGGTGGCCGCGGTGCTCGGCAGCCTGCTCGCCTGGCAGCAGCGCGGTCGCTATGCGGGCACCGTGTTGCTGATCGCGGGCGTCGTGCCGGGGGTGTTCGACCTGCGGGCCTTCGTGGTCACCTGCGTGCTCATCCTGGCGGCCATGCTGGCCTACGGCCTGTCGTCGCCGGTCCGCACGTGGCCGCGGCGGGTGTCGAGCTCGTGGAGCTGAGCGCTACCCGCCGTCCTGGCAGGCGGCCTCCACCACCTCCACCGCCTGCATGAACGCCTGCGAGTAGTCGCCGCACACCGGCGCCACGGTGCCGTGGCTGAACATGCCGATGAGCTCGTCGATCCACAGGCCGATCGAGGCGTGCCCGCCGAGCTGGCACTCGGTGTCGGGCTCGTTGATGAGCCCCACCAGCACCACGTTGTCCTCGTGGCCGCCCTTGGCGTCGACCAGCTTCTCGTAGCGGTGCGCCACCGGGCCGGGGTCGTCCTCGTCGGTCACGATCACCGCGACCAGCAGGGCGTCGTCGCGGATGAAGCCCTCGTTGCACTCGCCGGGCCCCTGCATCTTGGTCACGGCCGAGGTGAGGGCCTCGAGCGGATGCTCGAGGGTGTTGCCGGTGGTGCCCACCTGGGCCGCGCAGGGGAAGGTCTCGTAGAGATCGTCCTGCTCGGTCATGTAGTTGTGGCCCTCGGCGTAGGGGCCACACTGGGTCTCGCTGGAGTTGTAGCCCCCGGTCTGGGTGACCAGCCCCCCCAGGGCCCGGCACTCGGGCGGGCCGGGCACGTAGACGTCGGTGGTGACCACCCCCACGTGCACGCTGCCCAGCGCCTCCTCGCTGCGCATCACCCCCGCGATGAACACGTCGAAGCTCTCGACCAGGCGGCGCTGGTTGTCGGCCATGCTCGCCGAGTCGTCGATGACGAACAGGAAGTCCACCTTGCGGCAGCCGCCCGCCACCGGGTCGTCGGGCTCGAGCTCGAGCTCGTCGGCCAGGTCGAGCCAGTCGACTGGGCTGCGGCCGCAGCCGCCGAGGGCGAGCAGCACGGGCAGGAGCGCGGTCGCGACGCGAGCCACGGGAGCAGGACGCACGGGGAGGGACGATCTTACACCAGGGCCCCTGCGGCACTTGGACGCGCCCGCGGGCGTCACGGCCGTCCCCACCCACCAGGGCCGGTTCAGCATCGACATCACCCACGAGGTGACGCCGGGTCGACGAAGGTTTGCCCCCGGGCGCACGAGCTGAGACGCTGTGAGGCGATGAGGGCGGGGCTCTTGGCGGTGCTCGGGGTGGTCGGCTGCGCCGGCGGCTTCGGCAAGAACGACAGCGGCACGATCGGGCTGGGCGACACCTCCGACGGGACCACGACCACCGAGGGGGGAGCCACCACCGATCCCACCGCCGCCTCGGGGACGGGGGTCGATCCCACGGCGACCACCGGGGCGGACGACAGCACCACCGGCGACGAGGCCGGCACCACCGAGGGCGACGACGACCTCCTCTACGTCGCGGGTGGTCGCGACTGGATGGGCGAGGAGGGCTTCACGGGCGCCACCGCGATGGTGCAGGCGCTGTCCCGCCCGCTGCGGGCCGCGGCCGTGCCCGAGTGGGAGGCCAACCCCACCGACGTGGACTACGTGGAGGGGATCGGCATCGAGACCGCCGCCGACGGCTACCTCTACGTGGGCGGTGACATCGACGGCGTGGGCGTGGTGCTCCGCTGCGACAAGCAGGGCGGCTGCGGGTGATCGCCACCCGGGTGCTCGCCGTCGATCCCGACCGGCCCGACCGGCGCGCGCTGGCCGAGGCGGCCGCGGTGATCCGGGCGGGGGGGCTGGTCGCGTTCGCCACCGAGACCGTCTACGGGCTGGGGGCCGACGCCACCCGCGAGGACGCGGTGCGGCGGATCTTCGCGGCCAAGGGGCGGCCCGCGAGCAACCCGCTGATCGTGCACGTGGCCGACGTGGACATGGCGAGGGGCCTGGCCGCGCGCTGGCCCGCGGCGGCGCAGCGGCTGGCCGAGGCGGCGTGGCCGGGGCCGGTGACGCTGGTGGTGCCCAAGGTGGAGCGGATCCCGGCGATCGTGACGGCGGGGCTCGACACGGTGGGGCTGCGGGTGCCCGCGCCCGCGGTGGCGCGGAGGCTGATCGAGGAGGCCGGGGTGCCGCTGGCGGCCCCGAGCGCCAACCGATCCGAGCACGTCTCGCCCACGCGAGCCGAGCACGTGGTGGCGGACCTCGGCGGGAGGATCGAGCTGGTGCTCGACAGCGGGCCCACGGCGGTGGGGATCGAGTCGACGGTGGTCGATCTGTGCGGGGACGAGCCACGGGTGCTGCGGCCGGGGCCGCTGACGCGGCAGCGGCTGGCCGCGCTGCTTCAGGTGGCGGTGGGCGAGGGCGCGACCGCTCACGGGCCGGCGCGGAGCCCCGGGCAGCATGGCCGTCACTACGCGCCGCGGGTGCCCGCGCTGCGGGTGGAGTCGCTGCAGGCGCTGGCGCGGCTGCGGCCCGAGGCGGGGGACGTGGTGCTGGTGGTGGGGAGGGAGGCCGACCTGCCGGCGATCGAAGGGCCGGTGGTGCGGCTGCCCGATCCCGAGACCGCCGCGCAGCGGCTCTACGCGGTGCTACGCGACTGCGACGAGCGTGGCGCCCGGCGCCTGCTCGTGCTGATGCCGCCCGACGAGGGAGCCTGGGCGGCGATCCGCGACCGCCTGTGCCGAGCGACCACGGCTGGCTAGCCTGGAGCTCGGCGAGCCGATCGGGCCTCGCTCAGCCGCTGCTGCTGCCGCTGCCGCTGCTGCTACCGCCGCCGGTGGAGCTGCCCTCGGCGCCCGTGCTGGTGCCGCTGCCCGAGTCGCTGCCGCTGCTGCCCGACGACTCCACGCACGACACCAGGCTGGTCTCGTCCAGGAAGAAGCTGGTCAGCCCGCTGCCCGCGAGGTCGCCGATGAAGGCGATCTCGTGGTCTCCACCGTCGGCGTAGGGGGTGATGTCGACGGTCACGTGGGTGTACTCGTCGTACTCGGCCATGTCGGTGTCCACGACCATGAACACGGTCTCGCCGTCCACGGTCACGGTGAACACGTCGTCGCCCGTGCCCGCGCTGCTGCGGATCCACAACCAGAACCCCAGGTAGGCCATCTCGGGCTCGATGGTGACCCGCTGGCTGACGCTGCCCACCTCGACCTGATCGGTGACGCCGCCCAGCCACACCCACCAGCTGCCGGCGTAGGGCACGGCGCCCGTCTCCTCGGTGCACGAGGCGTCGCAGATCGGGGTGCCGAAGAGGGTGGAGTCCTCGTTCCACACCGTGCTGGGTGTGCCCGCCTCGAAGCCGGGATCGAGCAGGAGGTTCTCGGTGCACTCGCCCGGCAGGCCACCGGTGGTCTCGCCGGTGTCGTCACCGGTGGTCCCGGTGTCGTCGAGCCCGGTCGCCGAGTCGGTGGTGGGTGTGCTCGTGGTGTCGGAGGGCAGCCCGGTGGTGGGGTTGGTCGGGTTGGTCGGGTTGGTGTCGGTCGTATCCTCTTCGGGAGGGATGTCGTCGTTGGTGACGATGATGCAAGCGCACAGCAGGCTCGGCACCAGGGCACCGAATGCGAGACGAAGGGAGGACGAAGGACGGCTCATGTCGGGCTCGTGGGTGGGTTCAGGATGCGCGGGGCCCCAGAATGTGCAACCCCGGGGCTCGGCGGGTGCGACCGCGCGCCTCGATTCCGCGCCCTGACAGCCATGTCCCGGTGGCCAGGGCCCAGCGACTCGCCCCGAGGGGAACGCCGCTCCGTCGCCCTGCGTCGGACCCGTGACCCTGACAACAACGTCACCCTTGCCGCGCTGGGGCGCTCCTCCTACCTTGTACGCGCGGACGGCCCCGGCCCCCGCGATGGCTGGGTCTCGATGGTCTCGATGGTCTCGATGGGGGGAACGATCGCACGCCGCAGCTCCGGGGCGCCGTGGGCCGTGGTGGCCCTGCTCGCTTGTGCCCCCGCAGATCCGGCCGCGCCCTGCGGGCCCGGGGCCCACCTCGACGAGCGCAGCGGCGCGTGCTTCTGCGATCCCGGCCACCACGGCGATCCCGAGCTGGAGTGCCCGGCCCACGCGGATCTCTGCGCCGAGGCCGAGGCCCGCCTCGGGCACTCGGTCTGCGACCACGCGATCGACGACGACCCGCAGTGGACGGCGCTGTCGCTGGGCGGCGGGGTGGCGCTGGGCGGGATCCGACGCACGGGCAAGTACATGGTGCCGGCCGATCCCTCCGCGCGCCTGCCCCCGGTGTTCAACGACGCCAACATCTACCGGCTGCACTACTGCCTGATGGCGGACGGCTTCGCCCCGCAGTTCCCCGGGCTCGATCCGGCGCAGTACGCCGCCCTCATCCTCACCAAGGCCGGGCGCGAGTTCCATGCGGGCTCGATCTACGAGCTGCAGACCCCCGACCCGCTGCGCTTCGCGTTCTCGGTGGAGACGGCGGGGCGGGCCGAGGAGAACCTCGAGCCCGCGGAGATCTACGCGGTGTACCGCCAGCTCGCCGATCGCTTCGCCCCCGGCGAGCTGGGCTACCTGCCCCGCGGCACCCTCCAGCAAGGGGCGGCCGCGGCCTGGGTCGACCCGCCCTTCGCGGTGGTCTCGACCAACGCCCAGGACGTGCCCTACGAGGTCTATGCCACCGGCGTGGCCTACGGCCGCGTGCGGCTGCGACCGGCCGACGCCGCCACGAGCTTCGGCTGGCAGGACATCGTGGTCTTCGAGGAGGTCCCGCCCGAGCTCGAGGGCGTGCTCGCGGCCGCGGTGACCGGGCAGCGCCAGGACGTGCTGAGCCACCTCAACGTGCTGTCGGGCCAGCGCGGCACGCCGAACCTCTACGTGGCCGACGCCCTCGCGGCCTTCGCCGCGGTGGAGGGCCAGCTCGTGCGCCTGGAGGCGCAGCCCTACGGCTACACCCTGCGCGCGGCCGACCAGGCCGAGGCCGAGGCGTACTGGCAGGAGCACCGCCCCGCGGCCGCGGTGGAGAACCCGGCCCAGCTCGAGCACGAGGGCCTCGACGGCTTCGCCGAGATCCCCACCGAGACCGCCGAGCAGCGGGCGCTGGCCCGGGCGCGCTTCGGGGCCAAGACGGTGGGGCTGGCCACGCTGTCGCGGCTCATCGACGCGCGCTACCAGACGCCGGGGCTGGGGGTGCCCTTCCACTACTACGACGAGTTCATGACCACCAACGCGTGGGAGGTGGACCTGGGCGACGGTCCGCGGGCACACGCCTACGCCGAGACGATCGCGGCGTGGCTGGCCGACGAGCAGTTCCGCACCGACGCGGAGCTTCGCCGGGACCGGCTGGCCGCGCTGCGCCAGCACATGGAGGACCACGGCGTGGTCTCGCCCGAGCTGGTGGCCGCGCTGCGCCAGCGCATCGCGGAGGAATTCGGCAGCGAGGCGATCATGGTGCGCCTGCGCTCCTCCTCCAACGCCGAGGACACGCCCAGCTTCAACGGCGCGGGGCTGTACGAGTCCACCCGGGGCTGCGCGGCCGACTCGGTGCCCGAGGCCGCGGGGGTGAGCGCCTCGGCCTGCGATCCCGGCGATCGGCCCCGCCCGCTCGAGCGCGGCCTGGCCGAGGTGTGGGCGAGCCTGTGGAATTTCGGCGCCTTCGAGGAGCGCAGCTACTACCAGCTCGACCACTCCGCGATCGCCATGGGGGTCACCGTGTCCAAGCGCTTCGAGGGCGAGCTCGCCAACGGTGTGGCCTTCACCGGGGACCTCCGCGACCCCAGCTCGCGGCGCTACACCATCAACGCCCAGCGCGGCGAGGTGGACGTGGTCAGCCCCACCCCCGGCGTCTCCGCCGAGCTGTCGCTGCTCACCATGGAGGGCGAGCGCGTGGCACGGATCGACCGGGTCGTGGCCTCCTCGCTCGTCGCCGACGGCGAGGTCGTGCTCGACGACGCCCGCCTGCAGGAGCTGGGCGGGCTGATGGCCCGGCTCGCCGCCACCTATCCCGTCGACGTCTCGCTCGAGGGCACCCCCGCCCCCCTGCTGGACCTCGAGCTCAAGATCACCCGCGACGACGAGCTGGTGATCAAGCAGATTCGTACCTTCCTCCCGATGCCCAGTGCCTCGGACCCAGACTGCGGAATCTAGACCATGCGACACACTGTCTTGCTGCTTGCCTCCCTCCCCCTGCTCACCACGGCCTGCGGCCCGGGCAAGTCCTCCGACGACGGCAGCGACGGCCCCATGGAGCCCTTCGACTGCTCCGACGTCGAGGGGGAGCTCGTGCCCCACGGCGAGGAGGTGGAGAGCGCCGACGGCTGCACCACCATGGTGTGCTCCGACGGCGTGCTGAGCATCGCCGAGGATCGACGTGCCACCATCGCGGGCGACCTCGAGCTGAGCACCCAGGCCGAGGTCGACGCCCAGGTGTGCCTGGGCACGGTGGAGGGCGCGCTGCGGATCACCGGAGCGGTGACCGACCTGATGCCCCTGATGCCGCTATCGCGGGTGGGCCAGGGCGTGGAGATCACCGCCACCGAGCTGGTCACCATGGACGGGCTGCAGGGGCTGCTCGAGGTGGGCGGGGCGATCACCGTCGCCGACAACGCCAGCCTCACCCGCCTGGGCTTCGGCCCCCGCATGAGCGCCTTCGGAGACGTGGTGATCCAGAACAACGACGCCCTCACCACGCTGGCCGGGGCGGAGTTCCTGGGGCAGTGCGTGGCCTGCTCGACGGTGGCCAGGGGCCCCCGCGCGCTGGTGGCCGACGAGGAGCCCGCCGCGGCCGACGAGGGCACCGGGGGCGCCGAGCCGATGGGCGACGGCGGACTCGACCAGCCCGCGGGCGGCACCTTCTACGGCAACATCCTCATCGCCGACAACGACGTGCTCACCGACATCTGGGCGATGAGCAACCTCTACTACGCCTGGGCCAACGTCGCCTTCCGCAACAACGCGGCCCTGACCACCCTCGATCCCCTGCAGATGATGGAGGTGCGGGGCGACCTCGAGATCGTCGACCACGCCACCATGCCCACCGCCAGCGCCCAGGCCTTCGCCGACCGCGTGGTGGTGCAGGGCGTGCTGACGATCTGCGGCAACCTCGACGGCGAGCCCTGCCCGTAGGCCGAGCTCAGCCGTCGTAGGCCTCGATCACCGGGCGGTAGGCGTCCTTGGCCCCGCCGATCACCGGGGTGCCGTGCGAGGGCAGCACGTGCTCGAACGACAGCTCGAGGAGCGCCCGCACCTGCTCGGGCCGGGGCTTGGTCGCCTTGAGCCACCCGGGCCCGAGGTTGTGCGGCCGGATGAAGCCCATCATCCTCATCATCACCCGACCCACGAGGCTGAAGTAGCGGTCGGGCTCGGCCCAGTTCTGCAGGCAGTCGCCCGCGATCAGCACGCCGCCCTCGCGATCGAGGCGCAGCAGGCCCTCGGGCGGCTTGGTGCCCAGCGAGATCATCGAGGCGCCGCGCAGCGGCAGCTCGGTGTCCGCCTCGACCTCCACGTGGGCGCGGAAGTAGGGCTCGGCGCCCTTGTCGGGGGCGAAGCCACGCAGGTAGCGGGTGCGCGGCAGCACCCACACCTTGGCGTCGTAGCGATCGGCATAGAACGGGTCGTCCATGCCGTGGAAGCCGGCGAGGCGGATCACGTCGGTCACCGTGCCCAGCTCGTCGAGCGCGGCGAGGCCCTCGTCGTCCAGGCGCACGGAGTTGATCAGCACCAGCCGATCGTCCTCGCGCACGATGGTCATCGCGCGGCTGAAGGTGACCAGCGGCGCCATGCGGACGGTGCCGGTGACGAACCAGATCCCGGGCAGGACCTCCTGCAGGGGCCCGTGCGGGCGGGCGGGCACGAAGTCGCTCACTGACAGATCCCTTCGCAGGCCGGCGCGGCGCAGTTGAACAGGTCGAGGGCGGCCGGGGCCGCGCCGCAGGTGACGAAGCAATCCCCCACCGAGGTGCCGGCCAGGTAGCAATCGAGGGCGCAGGCACACATCTCGTCGGCGACGCAGGCGAGGTACTCGGCGCAGCAGGCCCCCTTGCCGCACACCTCGCAGGGAACGTCGTCGGCCTCCACCGGGCAGGAGGGCGCGGGCTCGCCCGAGGAGTCGCCCGGCGGGCCGTCGTCGCCCGCGGTCGCGTCCCCGCTGCCGTCGACCTGCCCCGAGGCGCCGTCCTCGGTGGCCCCCGAGCCCATCGCGGTCTCGCTGTCGTCGGCTCCGTCGTCGACACTGGCGCTGCCCAGCACCACGCCCGTGCTGATCCCGTCGTCGGTGCCCTTGGCACAGGCCAGGCCGAGCGCGAGCCCCACGAGCCACGGCCACCGGGGCGTGCTGGGCTCGCGCAGCGACATCCCCTCCATCATGCTCGACGACGGCGGCGGGGAGCCAGCCCTTTTCGCGCCCGCGAGATTCAGCGCCCGGCGAGGGCAGGCTCGGGCTCCACGCAGTAGGCGGTGGTGAAGCTGGTCACGGTCCGCCCGCGCACGTCGATCACCACCTGGATCATGCGGTCGTAGTCGTCGTGCGGGATGTTGCCCTCGGCGTCGAGCCCCCCGAGCTCCACCCCCAGCGCGGCCACCCAGATGGGCAGGGTGTTGGAGTGCCCCGAGACCACCGCGCGCGAGCCCGGCGGGAGCTGGTGCAGCGCGCGGGCCCAGGCCTCGTCGTCGCTCGCGTCGATCACCCGGGGCGTGAGCCCGGTGGCCCGCGCCAGCGGCTCGAGCGTGGCCCGCGTGCGCTGGTACTGGCTGGTGAGCAGGTGGTCGGGCGCGAAGGGTCGCAGCAGGGTGGCCAGGCACTCGGCGCGTCGCTGGCCTCGCTCGGTGAGCGGAGGATCGCCGCTGCCGTCCGCAGCCTTCTCGGCGTGGCGCACCAGGATCACCACGGTGGCCGCGCCGGCGGGCTCGGCCTCGGGCACCTCGGCCGAGGTCGAGCTCGTCGCGGGGGCCTCGCTCGTCGCGACGAGGGGTGCGGGCGGCTCGGGGCAGACGGGCGCCGTGGCGCAGCCGCCGAGGACGGTCGCGAGGAGGATCGATCCGAGCTCGAGCTTCATGGCGGGCTCCCGTGCCGCGCAGCATACCCGCTGCGAGCACCCGAGCGCATGAGCCTACTGACGATCTGTGTGGTCGCTTCGAGGCACTCATGGTCGCGGATCGAGCGGATCTCGCCACCCGCGAGGGGATCCTGGGCTCGGTCCGTCGCCAGGAGCTGCACCGCATGGCCGGCCGCAGCGCGCATGGCCACGGGGCGAGCGAGGCACGGCTACTGGCACGCGAGGTAGAGATCGATCACCTCGCCGCTGCGCACCCCGGAGCCCGCCGCGAACGAGAAGCGCGAGCGCTCGCGGGCGCAGTTGCCCCGCGCGTCGCAGTCCTGTCCCGTGGCGAAGTCCAGCTCGATCGACTCCACGCCCCGCCAGCGCAGCGGCTCCAGCTCCCACAGGGTGGACTGGCGATCGCCGTCGAGGTCGGTCCACAGCACCAGCTCGCCGAAGCGCGCGTCGAGGGCCGAGATCCGCCCGTCGCCGTTGCTGTCGAGCTCCGCCAGGGCCGCGAAGCCGTGCCGGGCGTGCCGTCCCGAGGCCAGGATCGTGCCCGAGCCGAACAGCTCGTGCCCGCCGTCGATCGTGCCCGAGCGATCGAGATCGATGGCCAGCCAGGGCGTGGCGGCGGTGGGCCAGTCGGTGGTGATGCACTCGCCCGCTCCGCTGATGTCGAAGCTGGCCGTGGCCGCGGCGCTCATCGGCACCGGCCCCGGCTCGAACGCGAGCACCAGCGGCGTGTTGCAGGCGTACGGGTCCCAGACGGGGATGCCCTCCTCGAGCAGGCACATTCGGCTGAGGTCGCCGAACTCCTCGCCCAGGCCGCACGAGAGGGTCTCGCCGGGCTCGCACTCGGTGGTCGACAGGCACGGGCCCCACTTCAGCTCGCCTTCGATCTCGTCGCAGTACTGGACCGAGCCCTCGCCGCCGCACTCCTGCTCGTCCCCCTGCACCTCGCAGGTCTCGTCGGCCGGGACCGCGCCGTTGTTGCGGCCCTGCTCCGCGCCGTCGATCGTGGTCTCGTCGCAGCCCACCGCCGTCACCACCACCGCGGCCATCGCCGCCCAACCAAGCCAAGCTCGCATCGAGATCCTCCAAGCAAGTACGAAAGCCAAGTCCAAGGGGCCCGCGAGGGCCGTGCTCCCGGGTTTGCATCCATGGTGCCGCGAGGGGCACCACGAATTCCGCAATGATTCCCGCCGAGCGCCGCGGGAGGGCCCTGACATCGATGTCCGAGGTCCGCCAGCGCTGTCCTACCCGGGGCCCCGTGGCTACCCGCCGTCGGGCTCGCCCCCGTCGCCGTAGCCGATCCGCGACAGCCGGAGCTCGTTCTGGAACACCTGGGGCTTGTAGATCGAGCTGCCCATCAGCATCCGCACGCAGTCCTGCAGGCCCTCGGTCACCGCCGGGTGGGGGTGCAGCAGCTCGGCCAGATCGCGGGCGGAGCGGCTGTGCTGGATCATCAGCGAGATCGCCTCGAGCATCGTCGACGAGTGCACCCCCAGCGCGCGCATGCCCAGGATCCGCAGCTCCTCGTCGTCGGTGGTCAGCAGCTTCACGAAGCCGTCGGTGGCCCGCATGGCGATCGGCCGGCTCACCAGCGAGTAGTGGTACGAGGCCACGCGGTACGGGATCCGCTGCTTCTGCGCCTGCTGCTCGTTGAGCCCGATCGCGGCCACCTCGGGGTCGAGGAACATGATCGTGCTCAGGTTGTCGTAGCAGAGCGGCTCGCTGGCGTGGCCCACGATGAGCTCGGCGGCGTGGCGGCCCTCGATCTCGCCCACGCTCACCAGCGCCACGTCGAGGGTCACGTCGCCCACCGCGTGGATGTGCAACAGGTTGGTGCGGGTGTCCTCCACCAGCACGTGGCCCTGGGGGCCCAGCTCGACGCCGATCGACTCGAGGCCGAGGCCGGCCGTGCTCGGCAGCCGGCCGATCGACACCAGGGCCTTGTCCACGCGGATCGTCTCGCGCCCGCCGGTGTGGTGCTCGATGGTGTACTCCACCTCGTCGCCCGCCGCCTGCATGGAGACGAGCTTGGCCCGGTGGTGGATGGTCACCCCCTTGTGCTCGAGGTTGGTCGAGCACACCCGCGAGACGTCGGGATCCTCGAAGGGCAGGATCCGCTCGGCGCGGTCGATGAGGTAGACCTTGGTCTGGCCGAAGTTGGCGAAGATGGTGGCGAACTCGCAGCCCACCACGCCGGCGCCCAGCACCACCAGGCTGCGAGGGAAGCGATCGAGGCGGCCGATGTGATCGGAGGTGATGATGCGCCGGCCGTCCACCGCCACCTCGGGCAGGGAGCGCGGATGCGAGCCGGTGGCGATGATGAAGTGATCGGCGGTGATCCGGCGACGATCGCCGGCGTCGGGGCCCTCCACCGCGAGCGTGTGCGGGTCGAGGAAGCGCGCGGTGCCCTCCACCAGGGTGATGGACCCCGGGTGGTGCTCGCTGGGCTCGGCCAGCGCCCGGAGCTGGCGCTGCATGTGGCCCACCCGCGCGTCCGTGGCCTGCTCGACCACCTGCATCACCGCCTCGAAGCTCACGTGGAGGTCGTTGGCCACGTAGCCGCGGTCGCGCCGCTGGGCGCCCCGGTAGTCGCAGCTGAGCTCCCACAGGGTCTTGGACGAGAGCGCGCCGTTGTGGATCCCCACGCCGCCCAGGCGGCTGCGCTCCACCAGGCACACCCGCTGGCCGAAGTCCCACAGCCGCATCGCCGCGGCGAATCCCGCGGGGCCCGAGCCGATCACGCACGCATCGAAGTCCGCCACGCGCGCGATGGTAAGCCATCCCGGCCTCGGCGGAATTCGGTAGTATCCCGGGGATGCGCAGGTGGCTTCTGCAAGGCGGCGCGCTGGTGGGCGCCGTGGCCTGTGGGAGCGGCCAGTACTTCGTGTGCAACGACGACGAGGACTGCGCGGGCGCGGGCGGGGGCGAGGTCTGCCAGCCGATCGGAGCCTGCAGCGTGCCCGACGACGCGTGCCCCTCGGGACAGCGCTACGTGGAGGGCAGCGCGCCCTCGGTCGCGGGCGAGTGCGTGTCCGCGGGCGCGGGCACGGGGGGCGAGAGCACCAGCGAGGACGATGCCACCTCGCCCGACGCCAGCGGCGAGGGGAGCTGCCCCGACGACTGGTGGGACTGCAGCTGGGCGCACCGCCAGCCGCTGTCGCTGGCCCGGCCCGTGGGCGAGGTGCAGCTCGGGGTCCCGGTGCTGGTGCTGCTCACCGCCGGTCGCGTGGACCACGAGCGGATGCAGACCGACGGCGAGGACCTGCGCTTCGTGTCGTCCGCCGGCGCCGCCCTGCCCTACGAGATCGAGCGCTGGGAGCCCGAGGGCGTCTCGATGATCTGGGTGGGCGTGGACGCGCTGGGGGGACCGGCCGATCACCTGTGGCTCTACTACGGCAACCCGGTGGCCGAGGACGCCCAGGACCGCGCCGGGGTGTGGCCGGAGCCCTTCGCCGGGGTGTGGCACCTGGAGGACGAGCCGCTCGACGCCACCGCCAACGCCAACGACGCGGTGGTGATGGGCGAGTCGCCGATCGCCCCGGGGCAGATCGGCAACGGCCGCGACTTCCGGGGGACGGGCTCGCACCTCGACGTGCTGCCCAGCGAGTCGCTCACCGACGTGTTCGTGGGCGGGGCCACCGTCTCCGCGTGGTTCCGGGCGCGAGGCTGGGGATCCAGCGGCCTGGGGCGCATCGTGGACAAGAGCACCGACGGCGCGGGCTGGCTGCTGTACGTGGCCGACGGCGGCGGGCTGCGCCTGGGGCTGGACCTCGGCGACACGGCCGTGGGCTGGGAGACCCCGCTCGAGGAGCTGAGCCTGCTGCGCTGGACCCACGTGGCGATCACCTACGACCTGCTCGGCGAGACGGTGCCCCGCGTGTTCGTCGACGGCGTGGAGCGACCGCTCGCCGATCCGATGGCGCAGCCGCTGCTGGATCCCGACCTGCTCCCCACCGACGCCGAGCTCCCCCTGCTCGTCGGCAACCGCCCCGCCGGCGATCGCCGCTTCTACGGGGTGATCGACGAGCTGCGGGTCGAGAGGGTGGCGCGCAGCCCCGAGTGGATCTCCGTGCAGCACGACTCGATGCGCGACGCCCTGCTGGAGTACGGGAGCATCGAGTCGTGGGAGGGAGCACCATGAGACGAGGGCTGGGGATCGCGGTGATCGTGCTCGGCGTGGCCTGCGTGGGCGGCGGAGGCAGCGGGGAGGGCTCCACCACCGGAGCGTCGTCGAGCGGGAGCGAGGCCGGGCCCACCGGCGGGGCCACGACCACGGACGGCGAGGGGGACTCCGGCTCGGACGACGGCACCCCGCTGCCACCCTACTGCGGCGACGGGGTGGTCGACGCGGGCGAGGAGTGCGACGACGGCAACCTGATCGACCACGACGCCTGCACCAACGCCTGCACCGCGGCCACCTGCGGCGACGGGATCCTGCAGGACGGCGAGGAGTGCGACGACGGCAACGACGACCTCAGCGACGATTGCCCCGACTGCCACGTATACCGCTGCGGCGACGGCTTCCTGCACGTGAGCGAGGCCTGCGACGACGGCAACGACGACCAGACCGACGACTGTGCCGACTGCGTGCCCGCCACCTGCGGCGACGGGGTGGTACAGGCCGGCGTGGAGCTGTGCGACGACGGCAACGGCAACCCCAACGACTCGTGCATCGACTGCGTGCCCGCCACCTGCGGCGACGGGATCATCCACGCCGGCGTGGAGGACTGCGACGGCACGGCGCTGGGCGGGGAGACCTGCCTGACCCAGGGCTTCATGGGCGGCACCCTGGCCTGCGACGCGCGGTGCATGCTCGACACCAGCATGTGCTGCGAGACCACGATGATGTGCTGAGCGGCCCGCGGGGGCCCGCACGGACGCGGGCTCAGGCGGCCGGCCCGGGCTCGGGGCCGGCGTGCTGCCAGGTGTGCCAGTGCTGCCCGGTGACCAGCGAGAAGCGGGCGAGCGGGTACGACTCGGCCTCGCAGGCGGCCACCGTGATGTCCGGGGCCACGGCGTGCACCCAGACGGCGAGCGCCTCGTGGCCGCACCGGTGCAGCACGGCGTGGAAGGGCTCGGTGTCCTCCTCGCCGCGCAGCGTGCCCTCGCATAGCGCACGGAACAGCTCCAGCGAGAGATCGGGTCGACCGTAGAGGATCGCGAGCAGCAGCAGGATCGGCCGGTGACGGCCGGTGCCCTCGGCCTCGAAGTCGCCCAGCTCCGCCGGAGGCACCCGCGACTTCACCAGGCGGAACACGTTGACCAGGCGCTTGACCAGCCGCGGCGTGGCCACCATGCCGTGCAGCCGCCGAAGGAAGAGGCGCTCGGCGTCGGAGATCGACAGGGGCCGGGTCACGTCCTCGGCCGCGGCCGCGACCTCCGTCTCGGTCCCGGCCTCGCGTGCGGCTCCGGCTTCCGTCGGGGCCTGGGGCTCGCGCTCGGCCTGCGCCTCCGACGACGCGCGGGGCTCGTCCGAGGCGACGCGACCAGCCTCCGCACCCTCGCCGGACCCCGACGACGACGGGGTCGCGCCGGGCTCGGCCGGGGCCGTGGTGCTCGCGGCCGGCACGGGCGGGGCGTCGCCCTCCTCGTGCCCCGACAGGAAGTCCACGTAGCGCCCGAAGCCCACCTCGGTCATCGGAGCGACCGCGAAGGTGATCTGGAAGATCTTCTCCAGGTAGTTGTGGGGGGTGGAGACGCGGTACTCCTCGTCGTCGCGGGCGCCGAGCAGGTCGTCGTAGTGCACCACCAGCGCGCGCAGCAGCCAGCGAGAGTCCACCGCCACTACCACCACGAACAGCTCGAGGGCCAGCAGCAGGTGGATGGCCTCGAGGGTGCGGACCACCAGGGGCGGCGAGCAGCGATCGAGATCGTCGATGTAGAGCACGATGCGATCCACCGGCTGCACGCCGTCGGGCGGGGTGCCCCCCTCGGTGCGCCAGCTCTGCATGAGCTCCTGCAGCCGCTCGAAGTCGCTGCGGACCAGCGAGATGATGCCCTGCTGCGAGCGGTAGTCGTCGGTGTTGGCCCGTGACTCGAGGAAGGCGGTCAGCCGCCGGGCGGGGTCGAGGCTGGCCCGGCGGCGCTCGAGCTCGGCCAGGCGCTCGCGGGCCGCATCGGCGCGGGCGCGCAGGTGATCCAGCTCCTGGCGCGCCTGGTCGCTACGCTCGACCAG
This sequence comes from Myxococcales bacterium, assembly GCA_020633315.1. Taxonomy (GTDB): domain Bacteria; phylum Myxococcota_A; class Polyangia; order Nannocystales; family Nannocystaceae; genus Paraliomyxa. The sequence continues at coordinate 60,056 of JACKDV010000015.1, read as the reverse complement.
CGCCTTGCCCTCCTCGCTGTGGCGGGCCCGCTCCACCTTCGCCTCGTACTCGTCGATGGCCTCGCCCACCTTGGTGGTGAGCGAGCGCAGCAGGCCGCGGGCCTTGGTCAGCGGCGCCGCGACGGCGGCCACCAGCGAGGCCACCGTGCCCCCGGCGGCGGCGAGGATCCGAACCGTGCGCTGCACCCAGTCCTGGGGCGCGAGCCAGCCCGCGAGCACGGCGAGCCCGATCGAGGCGAGGGTGATGCCGGCGATCCACAGCAGGCCGCTGCGCAGCGCCGGCCCCCGCAGCGCCGCCTCGAGCACGGTGTGGGTGCGCGTGGCCTGGGTGCGCAGCTCGTCGCGGGCCTGCTCGAGGTCGACGATGGAGCGCAGCGGCGCGGTCCAGCCCACCTCGGCGGCCAGGCCCTGCAGGGCGGCGGTGGCCTCGGCGGTCACGAAGTGCCGGATCGCCAGCGCCTCGAGGGCCTTGCGCTCGTCTCGGCGCACCCGCTCGAGCTGCTCGCGGGCCCGGTCCACCTCGGACTCGGCCTCGAACACCGCACCGTGGGCCACCTTGAGCTGCTCGCGGACCTCGGCGCGCGCCTGCTCGTCGTCGGGGCGAGGGCACATCTGCGCCCACACCTGGTCGAAGATGTGGCCGACCAGGCTCGCCCAGATGTTGGTGTCGGAGTAGTGCCAGGCGCTGAAGCGGATCTGCACCACCTGCTGGCACAGGCCCGGTCCCGAGCCCTCGAGCGCCTCCACCTGGGCGTACACCTGCTCCATGAAGAACGACTTGCCCGAGCCCCAGTCGCCGATGAGGCCGATCGACAGCGGCGGGCTGGTCTTGGCGTCGGCGATCAGCCGAGCGAAGGCGCTCACGTCGGCCTCGATGCCCAGCGCGTCCTTGCCCTTGACCGACTCGGCGAGCACCCCGGCCCGCACCCCTCGCTCGGAGGGCAGCGGCACGCCGGCGGCCTGCCACCACTGCTGCCACTGCTCGGGGCTGCGGTGGGCGTCCCCGCGGGTGAGGTAGGCGTACCAGCGATCCTGCAGCTCGGGCACGGTGGTGTCGGCCTCGGCGGCGAGCTGGGGCAGCGAAGGATCGCCGCGGGTGAGCAGGGCGGCGGTGACCAGGTCGCGGCCCCACAGCTTGGGGGTGTCGGAGGGCAGGTGCTCCAGCGGATGGTCGAGCGCGGAGGCCAGCGCCTCGCGCAGCGCGAAGGTGGGACCGGCCTCGCGCACGCGCTCGGGATCGGGCGGCGGAGGCAGGGCCACGGGCAGCAGCCGCCGGAGCTGGTCGAAGGCGCCGCGGGTCTGATCGGCCTGGGCCACGAGGCCGATCGCCAGCAGCAGCGAGCGAGCGTCGATCGGCGCGTCCCCGGCCAGCACGGCCGCGGTGCGCAGCGCGAGCGCCACGTGGGGCTCCAGCGCAGACGCCTCGACCTGCGTCCCGTCGTCGTCGCGACGGTAGTGCGCGGAGAATTCGTCCTGGGCCTTGCTCAGCGGGCCGCTGACGAATTCGCGGACGAGCCGGAGCCGACGGAGATCGGACGGGCCGGAGCGCGCGGGAGCGGAGGGCTCGCTCGCGGCCTGGGGCTCGGGGGGCGGCTCGGAGCCCTTGGTCGCGAGCGGAGGCTCGGGCACCTCGCTCGTCTTGGCCTGGGGCGCGTGGGGAGCCGACGACGCGGCAGGCCCCCGCTTGCTCGTGCTGCCGCGCTTGCTCGTCGCCTCGGCGCGGGCCGGGGGCATGCGACCGTGCTCGATCGCCTCGCGCAGCACGTCGTAGCCGTCGGGCACGCGGATGAACGGCAAGCCGACCAGGAAGGCCGGGATGAGTCTCTCCGTGTCGTCCCCCAGCAGCACCGGGAAGACCTTGCTCGACCCCGGCTCGGCGAAGCGGCGGACGTAGTCGATGATCGCCTGCGCCCAGGTCGACTCGTCGAGGAAGGCCTGCAGGCCCGCGCTGCACACGATGACGAGGGCCCGTACGGCCGGCAGCTCGCGGGCGATCTGCTCCGCGGGCCAGCCGAGCGCCTCATCGACCGCGAGGCCGTCCCGCAGCAGCCGCTTGACGAGCTCGTCGACGAGCTCCCGGTCGCGCTCGCCCTTCGAGACGTCGAGGATGGCGATCCGGGCCGATGGCTGCACGAGCTCGAGCGTACCCCATGCCCGACGCCCGAAGTGCCGCGGGCTCGGTCCTCAGGGCACCATGCACGCTCCGGAGGGCCCGCCGATGCACGCGGCCGGAGGACCCTCGCCGGGCTGGTACCAGGGCGTGCAGACCGAGCCGGGCAGCATCCCGGGGCAGGGATCGACGACCGCCTCGGGATCGCACACGGGCGAGCAGCAGCGGACGCCCGTGCAGCCGGGCACCTCGGCGTCGTCGAGGCAGACCATCCCCGCGGGGCAGGCATTGGTGGCCTCGCAGGAGCTGCCGATCTCGGTGCCCGGGGCCGAGGCATCGGGCACGCACAGGAAGTCGTGGTCGTAGGTGTTGCTGCTGGGGACGCAGACCTGCCCCGGCAGGCAGCTGGGAGCCAGCGGATCGCAGACGACCTCGCACCACGAGAAGATGCCGTCGCCAGTGATCACGCACACGGCACACTCGTCCTCGCAGGTGGGCTCCTGCTCCGAGTTGCCGCACATCTCGTAGCAGGTCCCCATCAGGGTCTCGGGGTCCACGTAGAAGCAGATCGAATTCGCGTCGCAGTCCTCGATGCCCATCAGCGGATCGCCGAGGTACGTGCACGGGTCACCGGGACCCCCGGGATCCTCGGCCACCGGCACGCACTCGGTGTCGTTCCACGAGGTGTCCCCGATGGCGCGGGGCATGCACTTGTAGCCCTCGGGGCAGTCCTTGAGGTAGGTCGAGCAGTCCTCGGGGATCTCGGGCTCGCCGGTCCCGGTGCTCTCCATGCCGGCGGTGCCGGTGTCCTCGTCCATCGTCGAGGTGGCGCCGTCGGTGGGGCTCGCGGTCGTCGGGCCGGCCGTGGACGAGGAGTCACCCGAGCCGACGCCATCGTCGGCCGGCTCGTCGCCCACCGACATCGGCATCACGCACGCCGAGAGGCACAGCGCAACGAGCGCAGGGAGACGACCGAGACGCGGGTCCACGTTCATGCCCTCCCACTTCTCCACCACCGGGCCCGATCCGTCACGGAATCCTCGCCGCTGTCGATCGCCCCCGATCCGCCCGCTGCGGGGCGTTCTTCGATGCCGGCATCTGCGCGTGGCCACACGGGGCTCGACGCCGGGCCGACGCGGAGACCAGCGCCATCACACGCGGGCCCCAGGAGCGCCGGGACGGGCGTCCAACCGCAGCAGAGCGCCGTGACGATCGACATCGCCTCGCGCCCCTCGGCGTGGTTGACCTCTTCGATTCTCGTCCTAGCCTGGGCCCCTGACCATGCCCCGCCCCCATCCCAGCGACGTGACCCAGGCGATCCGCGACCGCGCGGCGCGGGCGCGCGCGTGGACGCCGGTGCCCCGCTTCGAGCTGGCCGAGCACCCCAGCGGCTACACGATCCACGCCGACGTGCCGGGCCTGCGCGAGGGCGACGTGGACCTCGCGGTGGAGGGCAACCAGCTGTTGGTGGCCGCCGAGCGTCGCGGTCGCATGCTCGTCCGCGCCTTCGCGCTGCCCACCGACGCCGACCTGGCCGCGGCCACGGCCGACGTGGCCCAGGACGTGCTCTACCTGATGATCCCCAAGCACGCCCCGGGCGAGCACCCCCCGCCCGGCGTGCTGCGCCCGTCGTGGGCGGGGCTGCGGCGCTGAGCCGCTACTCCAGCGGTGGCTCGCGCTCGTTCACGAGCGAGGCGGTCCAGCTCTGCACTCGCATCCGCGGCTCGGGGGAAACCGATCGCGGGGGTCCGGCATACCTGGCTCACGATGCGAAGGCGGCTCGCGTGGATGGTGGTGCCCTGGCTCGCGGTGGCCTGCGCCGAGGACGACGGGATGATGATGGCCACGGCCCTGGAGGGCTCGAGCGGCGACGCGAGCTCGGGCGGGGTCGATGGTGCCTCGGGCTCGGCGGGCTCCGATGCGGCCGATGACTCCACGGGTGCCGCGGGCGACACCGGCCCCGCCCCCGAGGGGCTGCTGCTGCGCACGAGCTTCGTGATCCCGGCCGCCACCGTGGTGCAGGAATTCTCCTTCAGCGCGCCGCTGGTCTCGCCGCCCACCCTGCTCTCGGGCGAGACGGTGGTGGTGGCCGTCCGCGACCTCAGCCACCCCGAGCGCGATCAAGACGCGCTGTGCCCCGCCTACCACCCGCTCGAGGGCTGCGCCACCGTGGACTACGGCGCCTTCGGGACCACGCACGACAACCGCCTGACCTTCGAGGGCCCCGACGGCCCGTGGGCGATCCATCTGTACAAGGATCGCTCGCTGCGGCTCGAGACCGAGCCCTTGCCCGCCAACGAATGAGACCACGTGTCGCTGGGCCAGTTGGCCCAGGAGTGGTCGGGACCGATCGAGGGCGAGATCGTGGGAGGCACGGTGCAGCTCGACATGGCCTTCTCCAACATCGACGACAACACGCCCGACGGGCTGACGGGTCCGACCGAGGTGGAGATCGAGGTGTGGGTGGAGGGCTGATCGCGACGAGGGTCAGCGGCCCCCGTCGAGCGCCTCGAGGTACGTCTCGGGCTCGATGGGTCGCCCCCGCTGCTCGGCCACCGCGGCGGTGATCTCGGCCCCGAGCAGCAGCGCCAGCGCGCTGTAGTAGAGCCACAAGAGCGTGATGATGATCGCCCCCGCGGCGCCGGTGAGCGAGCGGGCGGCCACCGACACCAGGTAGACGCTCAGCAGCTTGGTGCCGAGCTGCAGGAGCACCGCGCCGAGGACCGCCCCCACGGCCACGTCGCGGCGATGGACCTCGGCGTCGGGCAGCACGCGGTACAGCAGCGCCAGGAACAGCGCGAGCACGGCCGTGGCCAGCAACAGCTCGAGCGGCGTCCACACCCAGCTCGGCGGCTCGAGCAGCGACGAGGTCATGGCCTCGATGCTGGCGAGCACGGTCTTGAGCACGGCCGAGGCGAGCACGGCCAGCGACATGCCGACCACCGCGAGCACCGACAGGCCGCGCTCGCGGGCCATCCGCTTGACGCGGCCGGCCCAGGTGCTGGCGCGCGGCTCCTCCACCCGCCACGCCCGGTTGAGCGCCACCCGCAGCTGCACGAAGGCCCGCGACGAGCCCCACAGGGCGGCGAGGATGCCCAGCGCGGCCACCCAGCCCTGGCCCACGGTGAGCATCGAGGGATCGAGCAGCACCTCGACCGCGTCGCCCCCCTCGGGGCCGAGCAGCTCGCGAGCCAGCCGCAGCACCTCGGCCACGGCGCGGTCGGGGCCGAGCACCCAGCCCACGGCCACCGCAGCCACCAGCAGGGTGGGGGCCAGCGAGATGAAGGCGAAGAACGAGAGCGCGCCCGCGAGCAGGGTCGCGTCGTCGTCGGCCAGCCGCCGGACCGCGCCGACGAGCACCGAGACCAACGAGCGAAGGCGACCCGCCATGCCCCGCAGGAATAGCAGGCTCCAGCACGGGCTGCTCCGGGGCCGCACGGGCCCGACGACGCCGTGCGGGCGAGCTGATAGCGTAGCCGTCCCATGACTCGCCGCCTGCTGCCGCTCCTCGCGTCGCTCTTCGTGGTGCTGGCCGTGCTCTCGTGCCGCCATCGCAAGGCCGAGCCGATCGCGCCCGTCGATCCCGAGGTCACGCCGCCCGCGATCGCCACCGACGTGAAGGGCCTGCTCATCCGCCTGTCGCACGCCGACCCCGCGGCGGCCGAGCGCGCGCCGGCCAAGCGCGCCGAGACCACGCCGCTGTCGGCGGCCGACACCGCCACGGTGCTGGCCCGGCTGCCCGAGCTCGCGGCGCAGGAGGGCGACGTGCAGGAATTCGCGCTGCGCCAGGCCTCCAAGCCGCCGCCCCGCACGGGGGCCACGGTGCTCGCCTCGTTCCCGCCTCCGCCCCAGGACCCCGGCGCCCGCCCGCGCCCCAAGGATCCGCTCAAGGTGGCCCGCTTCGCCCCCGAGGGCGCGGTGCCGATCGCTCCGCACCTGAGCGTGACCTTCAACCACCCCATGGTCCCGGTGACCTCGCTCGATGTCCTGGCCGCCAAGGACGTGCCGGTGAGGCTGAGCCCCACCCCGGCCGGCGGTCAGTGGCGCTGGGTGGGCACGCGCACCCTGATGTACGAGCCCACCGAGCGCTTCCCCATGGCCACGCGCTACGAGGTGAGCGTGCCCAAGGGGACCCGCTCGGCGCTGGGCACCGCCCTGGCCAAGGCCGAGAGCTGGAGCTTCACCACGCCCACGCCCACCATGGAGCTGGGCTACCCCAACGATCAGCCCGTGGTGCGGCAGCCCGTGATGTTCGTGCGCTTCGACCAGCGCATCGAGCCCGCGGCCGTGCTGCCCACCATCCACGTGAAGGCGGGGCGCAAGGGGGAGCACGCGCTGCGGCTGGCGCGGCCCGAGGAGGTCGAGGCCGACCCGACGGTGGGACAGCTCGCGACGCAGAGCGAGGACGGGCGCTGGCTGGCCTTCGTGCCGGTGGCCCCGCTGCCCGCCGACGTCCCCGTGACCGTGACCGTGGGCCCGGGCACGCCCTCGGCCGAGGGCCCGCTCACCACCGAGCACGAGCAGGGCTTCTCGTTTCGCACCTACGGGCCGATGCAGATCACCGAGCACCGCTGCGGCTGGGACGGCGAGTGCCCGCCTGGCGCGGCCTTCGAGATCGCGTTCAGCAACCCGATCGATCTCGAGACCTTCGATCGCTCGATGGTCACCGCCGAGCCGGCGATCCCCAACCTGCGGACGGAGGCCTACGGCGAGTACCTCTACGTCAGCGGCAGCACCAAGGGGCGCACCACCTACGACCTGACGATCTCCGGCGAGCTGCGCGACCAGTTCGGGCAGCGCCTGGGCAAGGCCCAGAGCCTGCGCTTCAAGGTCACCAAGGCCCCGCGCTCGCTCACCATGCAGGGCAGCGGCCTGACCGTGCTCGACCCCGCGGCCAAGGGCCGGGTCTCGGTGTTCTCGGTCAACCACAAGAAGCTGCGGGTGCGCATGTGGTCGGTGGAGCCCGGCCAGTGGGCGGCGTGGCTCGAGGCCACCCAGCGCGCGGGCGAGGACCCGCGCGACCTCGAGCCGCCGGGCAAGAAGGTCTACGACGAGGTGGTCAAGATCGGTCGCGAGGACGACTCGATGGTGGAGACCACCCTCGACCTCGCGCCCGCGCTGGGCAAGGGCGGGCACGGCCACGTGATCGTGGTGGTGGAGCAGACCGACGTGCCGAAGGAGCCGTGGATGCTCGAGCGCGCCATGGCCTGGGTGCAGGTGACCGACCTGGCGGTGCAGGCCCACGTGGATGCGGAGCGCATGCTGGTGTGGGGCACCCGCCTCTCCGACGGCGCGCCGGTGGAGGGTGCCGAGGTGGAGCTGCGCGCGGTGGGCCTGCGCGGGCGCACCGACGCGCGCGGCCTGGCCTCGCTGGCCCTGGCCAAGAAGGGCGGCCAGGTGGTCGTGCTGCGCAAGGGCGACGACGTGGCCTTCCTGCCGCAGTCGATCTGGTGGTGGGACGAGGGCGGCGGGTGGCAGGCCTACGACACCCCCACCAACCTGCGCTGGTACGTGTTCGACGACCGGGGCCTGTACCGCCCCGGCGAAGAGGTGAAGCTCAAGGGCTGGCTGCGCTCGGTCGACGACGGCCTGGGCGGCGACGTGGGCGGCCTGGGCGGCAAGGTGAGGCAGGTGAGCTACCGGCTGAGCGACTCGCAGGGCAACGAGCTGAGCAAGGGGACGCTCTCGCTCAACGCCTTCGGGGCCTTCGACACCACGCTGAAGCTGCCCGACACCATGAACCTGGGCCAGGCCTCGCTGGAGCTCTCGGCGCTGCCCCGCGGGGCGATGCCGGCCGGCGAGAGCTGGCACGCGATCCGGGTGGAGGAATTCCGGCGCCCCGAGTACGAGGTGAGCACCCGCGTGAGCGAGGGCCCGCACGTGGTGGGCGGGCACGCGGTGGCCACGGTGAAGGCGGCCTACTTCGCGGGCGGCGGCCTGGCCAACGCCGAGGTGGCCTGGCAGGTGACCTCGTCGCCGGGCTGGTACCAGCCCCCGGGGCACGACCGCTTCTCGTTCGGGGTGCAGACCCCGTGGTGGATGTTCTGGCGCTGGTGGGGCCCGCCCGACCCGGCCGAGCAGCCCCGCACGGTGGAGATGTCGGCCCTCACCGACGCGGCCGGCGAGCACCACCTGCGCATGGACTTCGTGTCGGTCGATCCGCCGCGGGCCATGTCGGTGACCGCCGAGGCGCTGGTGACCGACGTCAACCGGCAGGCGTGGGCCTCGAGCACCAGCCTGGTGGTGCACCCCTCCACGCTCTACGTGGGGCTGCGCAGCGATCGTCAGTTCGTGCAGGCCGGCGAGGACCTGGAGCTCGACGCGATCGTGAGCGACATCGACGGCGAGCTGCGCAGCGGCGTGCCGATCCGCGTGCGGGTGGTGCGGGTGGAGCAGCGCCAGGACCACGGCGAGTGGGTCGAGGAGGAGCTCGACGAGCAGCTCTGCGAGCGCGACAGCGGCACGGAGCCGGTGCGCTGCACCCTCACCATGAAGCAGGGCGGCTCGCACCGCATCGAGGCCGAGGTGGTCGACGCGAAGGGCCGGCTCAACCGCACCGTGCTGACCACCTGGGTCGCGGGCGGCGAGCTGCCGACCGAGGCGGGCACCACCCACGAGCAGGTGCTGCTGATCCCCGACCGCGAGCAGTACGAGGCCGGGCAGACCGCGAGGATCTCCGTGTCGGCGCCCTGGGCCCCGGCCGAGGCGCTGATCACCATCAACCGCTCCGGCGTGGTGGAGGAGCGCACGATCCACCTCGACACCAGCTCGACCACGGTCGAGGTGCCGATCGAGGAGGCGATGACGCCCTCGGTGACGGTGCAGGTGGACGTGGTGGGCTCGGCCCCCCGGCGGGGCGAGGACGGCAAGATCGACCCCGAGCTGCCGCGGCAGCCCGGCTACGCCACGGGCACGGCCACCCTGCAGGTGCCGCCGCTGCGGCGCACGCTGTCGATCGACGTGAAGCCGGCGCAGGCCAAGCTCGAGCCGGGCGGCCACACCCAGGTGGAGCTCACGGTGCGCGACGCCGAGGGCCGCCCGGTGGAGGACGCCGAGGTGGCGCTGGTGGTGGTGGACGAGGCCGTGCTTGCGCTCACCGGCTACTCGATCCCCGATCCGATCGCGGCGTTCTACGGCTGGCGCGACGCCGGGGCGTACGGGCACTACCTGCGGGACTACGTGCTGCTCGCCCGCCCGGCCGCGCTCGAGGTGCAGGGGGGGCTGGTGGGCTACGGCCGCGGCGGCGGCGGGGCCCCCGGGGCCAAGGCAGCCGAGCGCAGCGAGGGCATGGACTTCGAGCAGGCCCTCGCCCCCCCGTCCCCGCCCCCCGAGGCCGAGCCCATGGCCGACGAGGCCCACAACGTGGAGAAGAAGCCGAGCTCGGGGGCCAGCGCGGGCAAGCCGGCCGCCCCCATCGCGCTGCGCTCGGACTTCTCGGCCCTGGCCCACTTCTCGCCCAGCGTGCGCACCGACGCGCAGGGGCGGGCCTCGGTGCCGCTCACGGTGCCCGACAACCTCACGCGCTACCGCATCACCGCGGTGGCGGTGCACGGCGATCGCCACTTCGGCAAGGCCGAGTCCACGGTGACGGCCCGGCTGCCGCTGATGGTGCGGCCCTCGCCCCCGCGCTTCCTCAACTTCGGCGACGAGGTGGAGCTGCCGGTGGTGGTGCACAACCAGACCGAGTCGGCGATGACGGTGGACGTGGCGATGCGGGCCACCGGCGTGGAGCTGGGCGCGGGTGCGGGCCAGCGGGTGAGGGTGCCGGCGGGCGATCGGGTGGAGGTCCGCTTCCCCGCGCGGGCCGAGCACGCGGGCACGGCTCGCTTCCAGGTGGGCGCGGCCGCCAGCACCTGGGCCGACGCGGCGAGCTTCGAGCTGCCGGTGTGGACCCCGGCCACCACCGAGGCCTTCGCCACCTACGGGGAGATCGACGCGGGCGGCATCGTGCAGCCCGTGGCCGCGCCCCCCGAGGTGTTCCCGCAGTTCGGCGGGCTGGAGATCACCACCTCGTCCACCGCCCTGCAGGCGCTGACCGACGCGGTGCTCTACCTGACCAGCTATCCCTTCGAGTGCAGCGAGCAGGTGGCCAGCCGCGTGCTCGCGGTGGCGGCCCTGCGCGACGTGCTGGACGCCTTCGAGGCCGAGGGCCTGCCGTCGCCCAAGGCGCTGGTGGCCGCGGTCGACCGCGACCTCGAGCGCCTGAAGCGGATGCAGGGCGACGACGGCGGCTTCTCGTTCTGGGGCCGTGCGTACCCGTCGTGGCCGTACCTCACCGTGCACGTGGCCCACGCGCTCGAGCGCGCCCGCGCCAAGGGCTTCACCGTCCCCAAGGACACCCGCTCGCGCGCGCTGGCCTACCTGCGGGACATCGAGTCGCGCTTCGATCCGCGCACGCCGGTGGAGGTACGCCGGGTGATCCGGGCCTATGCGCTCTACGTGCTGCGCCTGGCCGGTGAGCCCAAGGTGCGCAAGGCCAAGGCCCTGGTCGACGAGGCGGGGCTGGAGGAGCTGCCGCTCGAGGCCTTGGCCTGGGTGCTGCCCACCCTGCACGACGAGGCGGACACGCGAGCGCTGGCCGCCAAGATCGAGCGCCACCTGGGCAACCGGGTGGCCGAGACGGCCGGCGCCGCCCACTTCGTGACCCACTACGACGACGGGGAGCACCTGCTGCTGCACTCCGATCGCCGGGTGGACGCGCTGGCGCTCGAGGCCCTGACCATCACCGAGCCCAGCAGCGACCTGATCCCCAAGCTGGTGCGCGGCCTGCTGGCCCACCGCACCGCGGGTCGCTGGTCGAGCACGCAGGAGAACGCCTTCGTGCTCGTCGCCCTCGACCGCTACTTCGCCGAGTTCGAGAAGGCCACCCCCAGCTTCGTGGCCAAGGCCTGGCTGGGCAGCAGCTTCGCGGGCCAGCACGCGTTCCGCGGGCGCAGCACCGAGCGTCACCACGTGGACGTGCCGATGGCCTGGCTGGCCGACCACCCCGGCGAGCAGGATCTGGTGCTCACCAAGGAGGGCAAGGGCCGGCTGTACTACCGCGTGGGCATGCGCTACGCCCCGCGCGACCTGAAGCTGCCCCCGCGTGACGCCGGCTTCGTGGTGGAGCGCGCGTACGAGGCGGTCGACGACGACGACGACGTGAGCCGCGACCCCGACGGTACCTGGAGGATCAAGGCCGGGGCGCGGGTGCGGGTGCGGGTGAAGATGGTGACGGAGACCCGCCGCTACCACGTGGCGCTGGTCGACCCGCTGCCCGCGGGACTCGAGCCGCTCAACCCGGCGCTGGCCACCACCGGGGCGCTGCCCGCCGATCCCAGCGAGGAGTCGGGCGGCCCGTGGTGGTGGTGGCTGCGACCCTGGTACGAGCACCAGAACCTGCGCGACGACCGGGTGGAGGCCTTCACCTCGCTGCTGTGGGCGGGGGTGCACGACTACGACTACATCGCGCGCGCGACCACGCCCGGCCGCTTCGTGGTGCCTCCGCCGCGAGCCGAGGAGATGTACCACCCGGAGACCTTCGGCCGAGGCAGCGGGGATCGGGTGATCGTGGAGTAGCTGGACGGGAAACGAGGGTCGTGGTGAGATGGCCGGCGCCTTGACCCGCCCGTCCTCCCGACTCGCGATGCGCTGCTGGCCGAGCCTCGGCCTCGCCCTGGCCCTCACGCTGCCGATGCTGCCGTCGGCGGCGGCGGCCGAGTCGACGGGGGCCATGGCCGCCGCCGGGGGCAAGAAGAAGGGCAAGAAGAAGCGCGCCACCAAGACCGACGACGCGGCCAAGACCGACGACGCGGCCAAGACCGACGACGCCACCAAGGCCGACGAGGCCGCCAAGGCCGAGGCGCCCAAGAAGACCGAGGCCAAGGCGCCCGAGTCCTCCGAGCCCACCTTCACCGCGATCACGCCGATCAAGGTCAAGGGCAAGCTGTCCGGCACCTCGCGCAGCAACCTGGCCTTCAGCCTGCAGACGGCGGCCAAGTCGGCCACGGCCGAGGGCGGGCCCTACCAGCTCTCGCTGCGGGTCGATGCCACCAAGAAGAAGGCCTACAAGCTCACGCTCACCGTGCTGACGGCCGACGGCACGGCCATCGGCACCCACGAGGACGGCTGCAAGGGCTGCTCGCTGGTCGACGCGGCGGGGCTGATCTCGGCGCTGGTGGAGAAGGCGGCCTCGGAGATCGTGCCGCCGCCTCCGCCGGCCCCCGTGCCGGGCTCGCTGGTGGTGAGCTCGACGCCGCCCGGCGCGAAGCTCACGGTGGACGGCAGCGAGCACGGCGTGACCCCGCAGACCCTCGAGCTGCCCGCGGGCGAGCACACGGTGCTCGTCGCCAAGGAGGGCTTCGTCGATCACCGCGAGACGGTGACCCTCGAGGAGGGCGGCGAGCTGAAGGTGGAGCCCACGCTGGCTCCCGTCGCGGCCCCACCCCCCGACAAGGGCAAGGACAAGACCAAGGACAAGGACAAGACCAAGGAGCCCAAGCCGCCCAAGGGACCCAAGTCCACCAAGGGCAAGCCGTGGATCATCGGCGGCGGGGTGGTGCTGGGCCTGGGCCTGGCCGGCATCGCCACCGGGGTGGCGATGATCCTCATCGACGAGAAGAAGCACGGCATCAAGTGCACCGACGCCGACCTCGACTTCCGCGGAGTGTGTCGCTACCGCTACGACACGCTCACCGGCGGGATCGTGGGCACGGCCGCGGGCGCCGTGGGCGTGGGCGGCGGCATCGCGCTGATGGTGCAGGGCCGCCGCGTGAACATGCGGGCCAGCGCCAGCGCCCAGTCGGCCTCGGTCGATCTGATCCTGCGCTTCTAGATCACCGCGCCGTCGCACCGCCGGGCCCGGCCGTCGCGCGGCGCCGCGACCGAGCGCGCTACTCGACGATCAGGTACTCCACGTCGTCGACGAAGAAGCCCTCGCCCATGTTGTTGGACGGGTCGATGTCGCAGCCGAAGCGGAAGCGGAAGCGGACCATCTGGCCGGGCTCGGTCTCCACGCCCACGTAGTCGTTGCGCCACTGTCGGTCGTTGCCCGACAAGATGCCCTCGCCGTTGGAGAGCGGCGAGCCGATCTGCACGGGGTCGAGCACGTAGGGATAGCCGCCGTTGGGATCGACGGGCTCCCACGCCTCGCCGTCGATCTGCACCTCGACGATCGCCCCGTCGAGGGCCGACGAGGGCGACAGCGGCGGGATGTCGCTGTACCAGGCGTAGCGCAGGAAGCTGGCGTGTCCGGCCTCGAATTCGGGGGTCTGCAGCGACGCGTCGCAGGGCGCGGGCCAGGTGAGGCCATCGCCGAAGCGCCACGAGAAGGCGCCCTCGCTGGCCTGATCCATGGTGCGCCCCCAGGTGCCCGGCAGGTTGATCCCCACCGTGTGCAGCGACTGGGGCGTGGGCCGGTTCTCCTCCATCTCCACGCCGTCGTACCACTTCGACACGGCGAAGTTGGGATCGAGCTCCGAGCAGCCCGCGAGCAGCGGGATCATCGCGAGGACGACGCGCATCGCCGGCAGTCTAGCAGCAATCCTCGGAGGTCCGTGAGGGTGGAGCGCGATCGCTCCGGGCCGCCGCAGGGGCCGGGCGGAGCCTCGCTTTCGGGTACCCTATGGGTCACGGCATGAGCACCCGCAGCAGCCAGGGCCCGAGCCGGTCGCACCCGGCGACGGGCGCCCACGAGCCCTACGAGCGCCCGGGCGGCCGCATCGGTCGCTTCGTGGTGGTCTCGCGGCTGGGCGAGGGCGCGATGGGGGCGGTGTACCTGGTCTACGACCCGGGGCTCGACCGCCGGGTGGCGCTCAAGGTGCTGCGCCGACGCAGCCGCTCCAAGCGGGCGAGCAAGGAGCGGCAGCTCCGGCTGCGCCGCGAGGCCCAGGCGATGGCGCAGCTCAACCACCCCAACGTGGTCACCGTGCACGACGTGGGCGTGGCCGAGGGGCGGGTGTTCCTGGCCATGGACTACGTCGAGGGGCAGACCCTGCGGCAGTGGCTGGAGTCGCGGCGGCGGAGCTGGAACGAGGTGCTGCGCACCTTCATCGCGGCGGCGCAGGGGCTGGCCGCGGCCCACGAGGCCGGGGTGATCCACCGCGACTTCAAGCCCGAGAACGTGCTGGTGGGCGACGACGGCTCGGTGAAGGTGATGGACTTCGGGCTGGCGCGACCCGGTGGCCAGGGCGAGCGCTCGTCGGGGGTGACCGACACCCGCGAGGCGGCGGGCGATGGCCCCTCGGAGCGGGCCCCCACCGCGGCCGCGCCCGCGGTCTCGGTGCCACCGATCGAGGAGGAGCCCTCGCCGCGCGAGTGGTGGAAGGGCGAGTCGGGGCTGATCTCGGTCGAGGCCCCGCCCGAGCTCACCCGCTCGGGTGACGTGCTGGGCACGCCCAGCTACATGGCGCCCGAGCTGTTCGATGGCGGCGAGGCCAGCACGATCACCGATCAGTTCGCCCTGTGCGTGGCGCTGTACGAGGGCCTGTACGGGGTGCGGCCGTTCGCGGGCGAGTCGATGGCGGCGCTGGCCTTCAACATGAACCGCGAGCGCATCACCCCGCCGCCGCGGGGGGCCCGGGTGCCGGCGTGGCTGGGCCGGCTGGTGCGGCGCGGGCTGGCCAAGGATCCGAGCAAGCGCTACCCGTCGGTGCAGGCGCTCATCGATGCGCTGATCCAGGGGGCGGGTCGCCGTCGCCTGCGGCGGGCGGGGCTGGTCGCGGCCGGGGTGGTGCTCGGCGCGGGTGGCCTGTCGTACGCGCTGGTGCCCGCGCCCGCGCCCTGCGGCGGCGGCAAGGATCGCATGCAGCAGGTGTGGAACGACGCCCGCGCCGACGCGATCGCCGAGGCGTTCGAGGCCACCGGGGTGCCCTACGCCGACGAGGCGCTGCAGCGCGCGCGGCAGCGCATCGACGCCTACGCCGAGAGCTGGGTGGCGGTGTACACCAGCGTGTGCGAGGAGACGGCGGTGCACGGCCGCCAGTCGCCCGCCGAGCTCGACCGCCGCATCGCCTGCCTCGACGATCGCCTGGGCGAGCTCGATGCGCTGCTCGGGGTGCTCGCCGAGGCCGACCGCCGCGTGGCCGAGCGCGCGGCCCAGGCCGCCAGCGGGCTGCGGGGGCCGGGGATCTGCGCCGAGGGTGAGCTCGAGCAGCGCCCCACCTCCGACGACCCGGCGCGCCAGGCCGAGCTCGACGGGCTGCGCGGTCGCCTGCTGCGGGCCGAGGCGCTCGAGCGGGCCGGTCGCTACGACGACGCGGCCATGCTCTCGCGGCAGATCGCCACCGAGGCCGAGACCCTGGGCGAGGCGCCGCTGCGGGCCGAGGCGCTCATCCAGCTCGGCGTGGCCGAGGACATGGCGGGCAGCTACGCCGAGTCGGCCGAGCACCTGCGCGAGGCCTACTTCATCGCCAACGAGGAGCGCCTCGACCTGGTGTCGGCCCGGGCCGCGGTGGCGCTCATCACCACCGAGGGCATCCACCTGGCCCGCGGCGAGGAGGGGCTGTCGTGGGCGCGACACGCCGAGGCGGCCTTCGAGCGCAGCGACCCCGAGAACGCGCTGCGGGGCCGCTACCACGCGGCCCTGGGCTCGCTGCACTTCCAGCGCTTCGAGCTCGACCAGGCGCGCGACAACTACGAGAAGGCGATCGCGATCGAGCGGGCGGCGCTGGGCGAGGACCACGAGCGCGTGGCGTCGCTGCTGGCCTACCTGGGCGCGGTGCAGGAGCAGGCGGGCCAGTCGGAGGATGCGGTGGCCTCGTTCGAGCGGGCGATCGAGATCCACCGCCGCGCGCTGGGCCCCGACCACCCCGAGCTCGCCGCCCAGTACAACAACTACGCGGTGGTGCTGGTGGGGCGCGGCGACCTGGCGGGCGCGCAGGCGCAGCTCGAGCAGGCGCTGGAGATCTATCGCAAGTCGATGGGCGAGCACCCCGGCACCGCGCTGTTCCTCGACAACCTCGGGGGCCTGCTGATGGTGCGGGGGGAGTACGAGCGCGGGCGCCAGCTCATCGAGGAGGGGCTGGCCATGCGGCAGAAGACCCTCGGCCCCGATCACCCCCAGGTGGCCAACTCGCTGTCGAACCTGGGCAACGCCTACGAGCGGGCCGGCGACTGGGGGGCGGCCAAGCGCAGCTACGAGCGGGCGCTGGCCGTGCTCGAGAAGAGCGGCGGCCCCGACACCCCGCAGGTGGCCGGGGCGCTGCTCAACCTGGGGGTCCTCGCGCTGCGCGAGGGCGCGATCCAGCGCGGCTACGATCAGTGCAAGCGGGCGGTGGAGATCTTCGAGGCGGCGGCCCCGGGCTCGCCCGACCTCGGCGCGCCGCTGCTGGGCCTGGGCTGGGCGCAGCTCGAGCTCGACCAGCCGCAGGAGGCCCTCGCCACGCTCGAGCGGGCCTACGAGCTGCGCGGGCGCGGGCTGACCGACGAGCTGCCGGGGCTGGTGGCGCTGCTGCTGGCGCGGGCGCTCGAGCTCACCGGCGGCGACGCGGCGCGGGCCAAGAAGCTGCGGGCGGAGGCGCGGGCGGTCTACGCCAAGCTGCCCCACGCCGAGCCGCCCGAGCGCATCGCCGGGTGGATGAAGGAGCCCGCGCGCTGAGACGAGGCGAGCGCTCGCTCAGCACTGATCGGGGCCGCACTCGCCCACGCGCTCGGTGGCGCTGCCCATGCCGATGCCGCACCACTGCGGCATCTCGGGGGGCACGCCGGTGGCGAGGTAGGGCGAGTCGCCGGGGGTCAGCCAGTAGGGGTGCGAGAACACGAAGCTCCACAGCGGCGCGAAGGCGGTCTCGCCCTCGGCCACCTCGAAGGGCGGGGCCGAGTGCGAGCAGTTGTGGATGCACTCGAGGATGAAGTGGCCCTCGTCGCTGAGGTCCTGCTCCATGATCTGCGAGGTGTTGGAGAAGTCGATGGCGATGCAGAAGTCCATGTCGCCGCCCCACAGCACCATGGCCGGCATCGCGTGCGAGGTGCCGCCCCAGGGGCGCACCACCGCGCCGCCCGTGCCCCCCGACAGCGACATGAAGCTCGACAGGTGCTCGCCGCGGCCCGAGGCGAGCTGCGAGGTCCACAGCGCGCCTGCGCTCACGCCCGCGCTCGACACACAGTTGGGCTCCACGTTGAGCTGCTCGCCCACGCAGGCGAGCATGTCGTCGAAGAAGCGGTACTCCTCCTCCACCCGCGACTCGGGGTCGAGGATGGTGAAGGGCCAGCGGAACAGCAGGCTGCTGTCCGACTCGGGGATCACGGCCGCGAAGCGGAACTGGTCGACCGCATTCTGCACGTCGCCCTGCTCGAGGAAGCCCTGTGCATCGCCGCCCAGCCAGTGCCACAAGAAGATCACGGGCAGGCGCTCGGTGGGGTCGAGATCCTCGGGGACGATCAGCAGGAACTCGCGCAGGTTGCCCGAGCTGTCGATGGCGTTGAGGCCCGGCATCAGCTCGGGGCACACGCCCTCGTAGGTGGGCAGCGGCGGAGCCACCTGGGCGCCGGGCGGCGGCTCGTCGCGGCAGTCCACCGGGCCCAGCGGCGGCAGGTCGAGGCCGAGATCCTCGCGCGGCCCGTCGTCGGTCCAGCCCGCGGTCTCGTCGAGGCTCGACTGTCCCGTGGCCCCCGAGCCCGTCGTGCTCATCGCGGAGCTCGTGCCGTCGACCATGCCGCTCGATCCCTCCGAGGAGCCATCGCCTTCGCCCGAGCCCACCTCGTTCACCGTGCAGCCGACCGAGACCGGGACCCACCCGAGCACCACCATCGAGAACGCAGACCAACGCACACGAGCCGCCATGGACCGTCACCCTATCAGCCAGTCACCGGCCGATCGGCCCAACTTTGGCGTTGAAAGACCGGTGAAATCATGGTTATCTGATTTACAGGTTGAGCACGGGTTCCTTTGCTGCGGTGGCCGACGATCCGCCCGTGAGCGCCCGCGATGGCGCTTCCGAGGCGGGATCGGGACAACATCCGAGTCGGCGCTTCCCCCGCATTCAGCTCGCGGCCACCGTTCGGCTGCGCTTTCGCAGCGCCGAGGCGGCCATCGAGAGCCGCACCGTCGACATCAGCGAGGGCGGCCTGTTCATCCGCATGAGCAACCCGCGGCCCGAGGGCACCGCGATCCGGCTGCAGCTCGAGCTCGGCGACGATCGCCTCGACATCGGCGGGGTGGTGGTGCGCTGCATTCGACCCGGCGAGGGCGAGCCCACCGGTGTGGGCGTGTTGTTCACCGACATCTCGCCCCGAGACCTCGCCTACGTGCAGGCGCTGGTCCGGGCCTCGCTCGGGCTCTCCTGAGAGCTCCGAGCCCCGACGCCGCATCGTTGACGATGCTCGAACGTGCCGTGGCCGGGTCCGTGATGGCGCGCCCGGGGCTTTCGCGGTAGGTCCCTCTTCGCTCGATGGCGCAGGACGATCGCTTCCCGTTCATCCCCTACCGCCCCGATCGCATCCCGCCCGAGGAGGCGCTGCGACGGGGGCGTGAGCTGCTCGAGCGCATGGACGCGCGCCGCAGCGTGCGGCACTTCAGCGAGGAGGCGGTGCCCCGCGAGGCCATCGAGCTGGCGATCCGCACCGCCTCCACCGCGCCCTCGGGGGCGCACCGCCAGCCGTGGCGCTTCGTGGTGGTCGACGACCCCGAGCTCAAGCGAGAGATCCGCATCGCCGCCGAGGCCGAGGAGCGACAGAGCTACGAGGGCGGCCGCATGTCGGAGGAGTGGCGCGAGGCCCTGGCCCCGCTGGGCACCGACTGGCACAAGCCCTACCTCGAGACCGTGCCCTACCTGGTGGTGGTGTTCGAGCAGACCCACGGCCACTTCCCCGACGGCAGCCCCCGCAAGAACTACTACGTGCGCGAGAGCGTGGGCCTGGCCTGCGGGCTGTTCATCACCGCGCTGCACACCATGGGGCTGGCCACGCTCACCCACACGCCGAGCCCCATGGGCTTCCTGCGGGAGATCCTGGGGCGGCCGAGGAACGAGCGCCCCTTCATCCTGTTCCCGGTGGGCTACCCGGCGACCGACGCCATGGTGCCCGACCTGCGGCGCAAGCCGCTGTCGGAGGTCATGCAGTGGAACCCGCGCGGATCCACGCAATCCGGCGAGCCAGCCCCCGAATGAAGGCGCCGGCCAGCACCGTGCCGCTGCACCAGAACAGCAGGTTGGCCACGAAGCACGCGCGCAGCACCGTGATCGAGCCCCGCAGCTCGCCGGTGAGGGGATCGACGCCGACCTGCGCCATGGGCAGCGGGGCGCCGTAGCGCAGCTGGGCCAGCTCGGGCGCGGCCGAGCCGAGCACCGCGGTGGCCATGGTGGCCGCCACGCCCAGCAGCAGCAGGTGGGCCGCCCGGCGGCTGGGCACCATGCCGCTGACGACGACCAGGGTGGCCAGCGGCACCGCGGCGGTCAGCCAGTGCAGCATGTGGATGCCTCGGATCGAGTCGTGCAGCAGCTCCATCGCGCTCGCCGGCGCCTACGTGGAGCGGGGCCCGGCGCATTCCCCGGGGGCCGGCGACGCACGGCCAGGGCGGGTGCTCGAATGTCGGTGAACCGGCCGGGGGGCGGCGCAACCTCACCCATGAAAGGCGGCACCCGGCATGAGCACCATCTCCAACGGCGAGTTCTTCTTCTTCCTCCGCACCCCCGGGCCCATGGGGCTGGGGCACATCGCCTGGGGCTTCAAGACTTCGCTGGCCTACCGGGCGTGCATCCCCTCGAACGTCCCGCCGTTCCAGACGGGCCCCGTGATGACCGCCTCCAACGAGGTCCCGCAGTGGATGCTCGGCTCCCTGGAGAACGCCGGCGGCTGGCCCTTCGTGCTGCCGGGGGCCGACAACGACTACTGGACGATGGTGGTCGACAGCGAGGCGCAGATGATCGTGGAGATGCAGACCCTGACCACCGCGTCGGAGAAGGTCGGGCGCGAGCTGCCGCCGTACACCTACTACAAGAGGATCCCGGTCCCCACTGCGTATGCGCTGGCGGCCGAGCGCAAGGCGACGTCGTGGTTCGGCTACTCGGTGCTCGGCAACAACTGCCTCGACAACTCGGCCATCATCAGCCACGAGTACGGGACGCCCATCCGCGCGGGGGCCCGGATGTGGCAGATCTCGCCGATCAACTTCTTCGAGCACACCCTGGGCGACTACCCGGCGATCCCGCTGAGCTCGCAGTGCGTCGCGGCGTGAGGGGCCGGGTCCGCGGGCCTCACGGGGTCGGGTCGCCCTCGAGGCACCGCAGGCTCGCGCAGCGGCAAGCTGCAGTGCGGCCTGCGACGCGCCCATCGTCGCGGTGAGCTCCGGCGGCCGGCCTCGATGCTCGATGCGTCGCAGCTGCAGGCCATGCTCGACCACCTGCTCGGCATCGACCGGGTCGTGTACGCCAAGGCCCCCCTTCGGCGGGCCCGAGCAGGTCTACGCCTACGGCCTTGCTCGCTCGTCAACGAGGTGCGCGTGCCCCCCCCAGGGCACGCGCACCTCGTCGTCGACTCCGCATCTCCCGAAGGCGAGCCCGCCCCGGGCTCGCCACGGGAGCCTGCCGCCTACACGCAGACGAAGAAGAAGCAGTTGTTGGACTGGCACTGGTCGCTGAAGCCGCAGGCCGAGCCGTTGGACTTCTTGTTGTGACACGAGCTGAACTCGCAGTACTGCGAGCCGAAGTTGCAGCCCTCCTGCGGGACCGCGGTGCACGCCACACAGGTAAAGGCGTCGCAGATGCCAGACTGGCACTGGTCATCGAAGGCGCAGCTCGAGCCGTTGCCCTTCTTGTTGTGGCACGTCGTGCCCTCGCAGTACTGCGAGCCGAAGTTGCAGCCCGCCTCCGGGACCGCGGTGCACTGCTCGCAGGTCCAGGTGGTGTGGTCGCAGACGTTGGACTGGCACTCGTCGTTGGTGGCGCAGAGCTGATCGTTGGCCTTCTTGGGGTCGCAGGTCCCCGCGAGCGCGTTGCAGAACTCGCCGCTGGGGCAGCTGAGCCCGGGGGCAGGCGCTCCACACTCGATCGTGTTGCACCGGCCGGTGACGTCGCACGTGCCTCCGTTGCAGTCGGCGTCGGAGCTGCAGTCGTCCGAGCACCGGTAGTCCAGCATGGCCGCGCCCATGCCCCTGCAGTCGTCGGAGAGGCACTGGTCGTCCATCTCGATCGTGCACGGGTCCATCACCTGCTTCTTGTCGTAGCACGTCGAGAGCTCGCAGTACTGCGAGCCGAAGTCGCAGCCCGCCTGTGGGATTGCCGTGCACTCCACGCAGGTGAAGGCGACCTCGTCACAGATGCCGGACTGGCACTGATCGTCGAAGGCGCATGCGTTGCCGTTGGTCTTCTTGTCGTGGCACGAGCCGAATTCGCAGTACTGCGCGTCGAAATCGCAGCCTTCCTCTGGGATCGCCGTGCACTCGACGCAGATGAACGCATCGCAGATGCCGGACTGGCACTGGTCGTCGAAGGCGCATGCGTTGCCGTTGGCCATCTTGTCGTGGCACGCGTCGAGCTCACAGTACTCCGTGCCGAAGTCGCAGCCGTTCTGGGGGATGGCGGTGCAGTTGGCACACGCGAGCTGGGCCAGGTCGCAGACCTCGGTCTCGCAGTCGCTGTCGACGAGGCAGGACTCGCCGTGGGCCGCCCGGGGCTCGCACGCGCCGTTGTCGGTGGCGTCGGCCGTGTCGCCCCAGCACAGCTCCTCGTACCCGAAGAAGTGACGCACTTCCACGTCCTCGCTGCAGGTCACCCCGGGGTCTTGGTCGGCTTCGTCGCACAGGTAGCCGACCTCGTTGTCGCAGCGGAACTTGACCGGGCTCCCCGCTCCCGACCAGCTCGCGGTGAGGAATCCCGAGACATCCGGCGCGTCGTCGCTCGAGTAGATCGTCGTGGGCTCGTCGACCACGCGGCACTCGGTTCGCGTGGGGTTGCGCGGCGGCATGCGACCAGTGAGCACCGAGCCGACGCTGGTGGTCGGGCCCGTGTACTTGGTCCAGTTGGTGTAGTGGGTGTGGGTCTCGTCGTCGCCGTCGGAGGGATCGGTGTCGCGGTTCACCCACGGGGTCCAGCCATAGTGGAACTGGATCTCGTAATCGCCCTCGATGGGATTGCTGACCTCGTTGCGCGCCTTGCCGCCGTACTGGGTGCTGAGGTTCTTGAGGTCACCGGTCTGCGAGATGTCCTCGCCCGTGGCGATGAGCCGCATCTCCACGTAGGCCGGCTCGATCCCGACCATCTCGGAGGGGATGTTCCCGGCGCCGATGTGAGTGCCGAGCTTCTCCCAGTCGTGGCTGCCCACCGCCCCCGGGGTGCCGGAGTCGAGCCACCCGGTCGAGGTCCTCATGCTCCAGGTCTCGACGACCGCATCGTCGCACTGCCAGATCTTGGCGTTCTTGCCGTTGGTGCTCTCGTTGGTGCCGTAGATGTCGAGGCAGATGCTGGTGTCCCACTGCGCGCGCAGCTTGCCGTCGAGGCCCAGGGTCCAGGTCTCGGTGACCTGATTGCACTGCCAGATCGCCACGTTGGTGCCGTTGGCGGTGGCGTTGGTGCCCGCCACGTCGAGGCAGACGTTGCTGCTCCAGCCCGCGTGGATCTTGCCGTCGGTGCCGAGGTTCCAGGTCTCGGTGACCTGGTCGCACTGCCACAGCTGCACGTTCTTGCCGTTGTTGGTGGCGTTGAGGCCGGCCACGTCGAGGCAGTAGTTGCTGTTCCAGCCGGCGATGATCTGGGCGTACTGTGCGTCGCCCGAGGAGACGCTGCGCATCGTCAGCGGTCCCTGATCGTCGCCGTCGTCGACGGCGTCGGTGCTACAGCCTCCGGTGATCTGCAGGGCCCCGAGGAGCAAGCTGGCTCCGAGGATCGTGCGCGGTGTGGTGCGTGGTGCTTTCATGGTCTTCGTCCCTCGTCTGTTCCTGTGTTCCGTGTCGTCGTCGCTCGCTCGTCACCCGACCGACGTCCATGGCGTCGACCCGCACGAGGGGTCGCGCTCATCGAGCACGCCCCTCGCTCGAGCTCGCATTCGAGCCAGACCGTCGACCTCGGCACGGCGACGATCGAGGGGTGAGGACCTCGTCGAGCGTCGCCGTCGTACCGTTGATTGGGATACGGATCGGGGCCGGGGATGTCAACGCCGAATTTTCGCAGAACCGCTGTAATGGGCCTGTAATGCCTCGAATTCGGAATATTGGAGGTGACGAGCGGAGGTCTTGGTGCATCGAGGGAATCGACACCGTACACGCGGTCGATTTCTTGAATGGAATTCGCTTCGGTCGACACACGAGGCCCCGATCATCGTCGACGCTCGAGACGAGTCCTCACGCGGCGAGGGTGAATAGATTCTCGGGTGGAGAGCACCCGCCCGCTGTCACGATCCCCGTCGAGCGCGGCCCGATCGCCGTGGACGGCGAGCAGGGCCGCAGAAAACGCTGATCGTGGAGAGCTCGGGGTTCGAGCCTCGCGCTCGAGACTCGCCGGCTCGGTGACGCGAGCGGCTCACGACGCACGGCAAGACGACCATGGCGATTCGAGATGCCATCGCCTACGCTTCGATCGTGGGTGGCTTGCTGGAACCTCGAACGCATCGCGTACATCCGCTCACCACCGAGACCCTCGTCGGGCGTAGCCGGCGCGCCGACCTGTGCATTCGCGAGGATTTCGTGTCGAGCGTCCACGCGTCGCTCCTGTGGCAGGGCAGCGGGTGGGGGCTCAAGGATCTCGGATCTCGCAATGGCACCGCGGTCAACGGGAAGGTGGTCCCGCCGGGTACTCGACGCCATCTCAAGCGGGGCGATGAGATCACCTTCGGCCAGGCGTTGGCCACGTGGACCCTCGACAGTGATGCGCCGCCCCGCCCCCTCGCTCGCGCCGAGGGCCGGCCGGTGGTGGTCGGCAGCCCCGGCCTGCTGGCGCTGCCCGACGACGACGAGCCCGCGCTCACCGTGTTCGCCACCTCCGTCGGGCGCTGGCAGCTCGAGCACGGTGGGCAATCGCGAGAGATCGGCGATCACGAGCACATCGAGCTCGGTGGGGTCTGGTGGGTCCTGCGATTGCCCAGCGTTCCGGCGGTGACGCGCGGCTCGCAGGGGGCGCGTGCGCTGAGCCTCGAGCAGAGCCAGCTGGTCCTGTGCTCGGGTCGGGGCAAGAACAGCTCGTTGGTATCGGTGCGGGCGGACCCGGAGGCCTTCAGCTTCACCGTTGGTGCGGGTGCGAGCGTCCTGCGAGTCCTGGCCGAGTCGCGGGATCGCAGCGGCGAGGGCTGGCTCGAGCAGAGCGACCTGCTCGAGCGACTCTCGATGACCGACAATCACCTCAACGTGGCGGTGTTTCGGATCCGCCGGCAATTCGCCGACGCCGGGTTCACCGATGCGACGCACATCGTAGAGCGTCGCAATGGCCGGCTGCGACTGGGGACCACGCAGCTTCGCGTCGAGACCCGAGCCACCGAAGGACCTTGAACGATGGACGGCAGCACTCGGCCCACCATTTCCGTGAACCTGGAGCTCGGGCTCGAGCCCCGCGAGGTCGAGGACCTCGTCGAGGCCCCGGGGGTCCAGCTGGGGCGCTACGTGCTGGTCGGTACGATCGGGGCAGGCGGGATGGGGGTGGTGTACTCCGCGTACGATCCCGAGCTTCGCCGCAAGGTCGCGATCAAGGTCCTGCGCTCGAAGCGAGCCGGTCAGGGAGACCGCGAGCGGCTGCTGCGAGAGGCTCAGGCCCTCGCCCGGCTGACCCACCCCAACGTGGTCGCGGTCCACGACGTGGGGATGGTGGAGGACGGCGACATCTATCTCGCGATGGAGCTGGTAGTCGGCGAGACGCTCGGCCACTGGCTCGCGCAGCGCAAGCGGTCGTGGCGGGAGGTCCTGGGCATCTACCTCGAGGCCGGCGAGGGGCTCGCGGCCGCTCACGACAAGGGCCTGGTCCATCGCGACTTCAAGCCGAGCAACGTGATGATCGACGACGCGGGGCGGGTCCGCGTGCTCGACTTCGGCCTCGCGCGCTTTGCCGAGCTGGAGTCCGCGGACGAGGTGACCCCGCGCTCGCTCGAGGGGGATGCAGAGTCGAGGGGCTCGGCGCTCACCCACGACGGCGCGGTGCTGGGCACGCCGGCCTACATGGCGCCCGAGCAGCTCGCGGGCACCGCCACGGACGCACGGACCGATCAGTTCAGCTTCTGCGTGGCGCTGTGGGAGGGCATCTACGGCACCTCACCCTTCGATGGCGCCACGACGCACGAGCTCGCGCTCGCCACGAGTCTCGGTGAGCTGCGCCCGCCCCCCGCCGTGAGCGCTCCGGTCCTGCTGAGGCACGTGCTCGCCCGCGGGCTGGCCTCCGACCCGAGCGAGCGGCACTCCACGATGGCGGAGCTGCTGCTCGAGCTGCGACGGGCCCTCCGGGCGCCCGAGCGTCGCCGACGACGGATCGCGGTCGGGATCGGAGCGCTGGGCCTGCTGCTGCTCGGTGGGGTGAAGGGCCACGAGCAGTACCGGATCGTGCAGCGCACGGAGGCATGTGCGCGAGAGGGGGCCGGGGTCTTCGAGATCTGGAACGACGATGCGCGCGACTCCGTGCGTCGTGGCCTGCTCGCGACCGGGGTCGTCCACGCGGCGACGACCGTGGACAAGGTCACTCCGATGCTCGATCGCTACGCGGAGGAGTGGGGCGCTCGTCGCAGTCAGGTCTGCATGGATGCGGAGGTCCACGGGCGCATCGACGAGGAGGCGCTCGCTCGATCGCGGTGGTGCCTCGATGCGCGCGAGCTCCAGCTGTCGGCGCTCGTGGATGCGCTGTCGAGCGCGAACGATGGCATGGTGCACCAGGCGGTGTGGTCCACGACCACGCTCGGAGATCCGGGGTCGTGCGTGGATCCGGTGGTGCTCGCATCCCTGCCGGTACCTCCGGCCGAGGACCGGGAGGTCGTCGGCGAGCTGCACGGCGAGCTCGCGCGTGCGCTCGGCCTGCAGACGGCCGGGATCACCGACGAGGCACTCGAGCTCGTGCAGGCCACCCTCGTACGGGCCGAGGCCGTCGGGTGGCTGCCGCTGACCGCCCGGGTGCGTAGCATGTACGGGCGGCTCCTGTTCGACGCGGGGTCGTACGAGGAGGCCGCAGCCGAGGCCGCGAACGCGTACTCGGAGGCGACGCGGGGCCGCGCCTGGGCGGTGGCGGCCGAGGCAGCCAGCATGGCGACGCAGGTCACCGGGCAGCGGCTGGCTCGGCCGCAAGAGGCTCGCGCCTGGTCTCGCAGCGCCGAGGCAGCCGAGATGTTGGCCGGCGATCCCCTGGGACTGCATCGAGCCAATCGCCTCGACTCCCTCGGCGTGGTGGAGATGAAGGCGGGTCGCTTCGAAGAGGCGGATGCGCTGCTCACGGAGGCCGTGGCGTCGTGGAAGCGGGTCGAGGGTCCCGAGCACCTCCTGGTGCAGCGAGGGCTCACCAACCTCGCCAACCTTCGCAAGGCGCAGGGGCGCTATGAAGACTCACTGGCGATCATGGAGGAGCTCCTCGCCACTCAAAGGAGCACGCTGGGACCCGAGCACCCGAGCGTGACCAGGTCCATCAAGAACATGGCCGCGGCCTACGCCTTGCTGGGGCGCCTGGAAGAGGCTCGGAGCGCATTCGAACGGGTGCTCGTGCTGAACCGGCGGCAGCTCGGGCCCCGGCACCCCGAGACCGCGGCCAGCCAGATCAACCTCGCCATGACCCGCCGCGAGCTGGGGGACGTCGACGGGGCCATCGATGAGCTGGAGGAGGCCGTGGAGATCCTCGAGCAAGCGTCCGCGGGAGAAGACCCCCGCTTGATCCGCGGGCTCTCCAACCTCGCGGGGACGCTCTCGACGGCGGGTGACATCGCTGGGGCCCAGGCTCGCTACGAGCGCGCCCTGGCCTTGGCGGAGCGGCTGCAGGGCCCCGAGCATCCCGACGTCGCCATCGTGCTGACCGGGCTGGCCCAGGCCTACCTGGCCGGCGGGGAGCAGACGCGTGCCCGCCTCCTGCTGGAGCGAGCCATGAGAATCCACGAGCAGACGCGGGGCGCCGAGCACCCCCGGTTGGTGATGGTGCTGGTGCTCCTGGCCGACATCGCCCTGACCGAGGAGAGGACCGCCGATTCCATTGCGCTGGCCGAGCGCGCGGTGAGGCTGGCCGAGACGACCGACGCTCGACCCGCCGACCTCGGCAGCGCCACGTACATGCTGGCCATGGCCCGCTGGAGCACGGAGCCCGAAGCCGCGGTGGCCCTCGCCCTCGAGGCCCAGGATCGGTTGCGCAGCGCCGAGGGTGACCACTCCGGCGTGCTCGCGGACGTCGAGCAGTGGCTCGCCACCCATTCCGGCGCGTAGTCCTGGGTCGTCGCGAACGAGCCCGCGCGCCGAAGGCCGCTCGCGGTGATCGACCACGCTTCCCTATTCGTGTCGACGGCGCCTGATGTCCACAGGCTCGAGCGTGGTGTTCTGGGTATCGGCTCCGACTAGAGGCGCGGGCTCGATCACGAGCTTGCGGCCCCCGACGTCCGCGGGTCCGAAGACGGTGTCGAGGTAGATCGCGAAGGTCCCGCTCGAAGAGGGTGGTCCCGCCGAAACCTCCGCGGTCACTTCGTGCTCGGTGGCCCTCAGGCTCGTGACCTTGAGGGGAGGACCCGAGAACCGCAGTGCCGTCGCCCACTGGAGATTCTCGCCAGTGATCGTCATTGCGAAGCTCTCGCCTCGCTTGACGTGCAATGGTCGGATGCGCTCGATGATCGCAGGAATCTCTATGATATCGCGTAGCTGAGTGGCAGTATGGAACCCCAGCGCCTTGTTGTACACCACACCGTCGGGGCCAATGGCATATGTAACCGGCACGCCGCTATAGCCATAGCTGGCGAATATGCCGTTGTCGACCAGCACTGGCATCGTCAGCCCATACTCGACGATCGCAGATTCCAGCGCCGCCGACGAGCCTTCAACATCCCCATAGGAAATGATGATGAACTGTACGCTTCCCTCACAGCTTGCACTGTACTCTTCCCACAACCCCTGCAAGACCGGAGCTTCTTGCTTACAGAAGCCACACCAGGTCAGCCCCGAGAAGGTCAAGACGACAGTCTGGCCCGCGTAGTCCGAAAGAGCGATCGTACCCCCGCCTTGGATGTCCTCAGCGGAGAACCCCGGCGCGGAGTCACCGACCTCAATTGGCATGATGCATTCCCTTGATCGGATGGAGGACCGGCCAATGACCAGCCAAACCGCACCTAGCTTATGGCAATTGACAACGCTCTGCACAGTGCAGCGATCATCGTATCGCCCCTCACCCCGCGCAGAGGTTGCGCGTGCGCTAGACTTCGACCGCTCGGTGAGCAGCAGGGCGTACGCGTGGCCGCAGGCCCCCGGGGGGATCATGACGTGGGGAGCGCTGTGGGCATCTGTGGAGCCGATGTGGATCGGCTGGGAGGGAGGGAGAGGGTCAAGGCTCCACTCGTGCCTCGGCGGCCCGAGCAATCGCCTCCCGAAGCCTGCGCCTGTCCCTCAGCGTCTCCTTGGGCGAGGTCAACCGTGCCTGATCTCGGAGCGCTTGCTGCTCCCGGATCTTCTCGAGGACGACACCGAGTCACTTGCTGTCGACGACCTCCGCCTGCTGAACGTGCCCCTCCTTGGTGAAGATGGAATAGGGGAGGCGACGACCTCCACACCCTTGGTTCCACGAAGCCATCGTCCCACTCGAAGATGTCACAGTCACGGCCGCGCAGCTCGTTGTCGTCGACGCTCGGCGTCACCATGTTGATCACCCCTGCCACGAATTCGTGCGCGATGGCACCTACCCGCGAGCATCGCCGAAATCACTGCGGCGGGATGCTCGCGCACCCGTCCCCAAAGACGGGCGCCGAGATCGTGCAGGCGCCGGACTCGAACTGTCGCTTGCTGCAGTACCTGCCAGATGGATAGTACGCACCCATGTGCTCGTAGAGATCGCGTGAGCACGACGGATTGCCCGTGAAGGTCTTCACGCTCTCCGGGAACAACGCAGCGTTGTGGGCTCTCTGGCGAAGGCTGACGGCGGAAACGGGGCCCGGGAACGGGATCCAGTTGTATCTGCAGCGCACAGGATGTTCATCGCTCAGCGTGGAGCAGAGCCCACGCGGACGATTCTCGGGCAGGGACATCACCACCGTGACGAAGGCCGCGTCGTCTGGATCGCGCACGAGCTCGTGGTCCGCGATACATCGCGGGTAGGTGTACATGAAGTTCAGCGTCTGCATCGGACAGACCGACCAGTAGCGAAGCGGGGTCGAGTCGTTGGTGATGATGTCGTCGTCGTCGGGCGACTCGGGGGCCTTGAACCTGAAGACCAGCACTTCGCCCTCGGTGCCGCGCTTCGGGTCGAAGAATGCGCTCAGGTAGTCGTACTCGAGCGATGGCTCGGAGGTGCCCGGCTCCGGAGCATCTCCGTGCGGAAAGGCGAGGCGCAGCGTCTCCTCGATGCTCGAGAACACCCACCAGTCGACACCTTCGGGCGGCTCGTAGCCCGGAACGTCGGCGGTTCCTGCGGAGCGAAGCACGGTGAGCGCCTCTCGATCGGCGATCGCGTCCGTGGCCAGGAAGACCTGCTCCGAGGCCTCCGCCGCGGATCTGTCGATGAGGTCGCAGAACGCGAGGGCGTCTCGCGGGGTCTCGGGCGTCGCCGTCGCGGGATCGTAGACGTAGAAGACACGAGGCAGAGGCACGCCCCCCTTGGGATCGACCCGCCCATCCTCGCCGGTCGCTCGGCTGCGGTAGATGCGGTTCACGATCGTCGCGCTGTCTTGGAGCACGCCTTCGCTCGAGTAGCCGACGAACAGCTCGTCGTCCCCGTCCGGGTCGTGGATCTGATCGGGAATGTCGTTGACGGACAGCCTCAGCGTGTAGTCGACGGACTGCGATCCGTCGGCCGGATACGGCAGCCCGCGGTACGGATTGACGGAGCCTTCGTCAGGATCGACTTGATAGTCGAAGCGCGTATCGATCGTTGCCCATCCCTCCGCGAGCGACTCGGACCGAAAGGAGGCAAATCGCGCGTTCGGATACTGGCCCCTCATCTCGATGTAGGCCTCGCCATAGCGCGCTTCGTCCAGCACGGGCACGACCAGCGTGTAGTAGAAGGCGTTGGTCTCGTTCTGTCCGACTTCGATCTCGCTGCCCACCATGACGTTGTTCCAGATCCCGTCCTCCGGAGCCCCGACGATGCAGCTGTCCGTCACGTCGATCTCGACGAGATCGGAGGCCGCCGCCGAGCCGGAGCGTGCGTTGCGGTCGCCTTCATCGACCGCGCCCGCGCAGGCGGTCGGCACCGCGAGGGCGGCGGACATGATCCACGTGTGGTGTCTCATCAGGTCGGCGCGTTTCATCTGCGGCAGACCTGAAGCAACGGAAGTGCCAACCGAGGCGGCCCCGCACAGCCAGCCCAACGGCCCGCTCCTGGGAGGAGATGTCGTGTGCCGCCGACAGCAGACCATTGACACGACACAAGGCCACACCTCTGGTAGATGCCGCAGCCGGGCCGACCGCAGCCGGGCCGACCGCAGGCCTCAAGGAGCGGGGTCGCCCTCGAGGCGCAGCAGGCTCGCGCAGGCGCAGCGGCCCTCCCTCGCGGCCCGAGCCTCGGCGGCCACCACCGGATCCTCGCGACCGAACAGCTCGCCGCGCACCAGCCTGGTCATCGCGGCCTGCTCGGCCTGCTCGTGCTTGAGCGCCAGCGACAGGCTCGAGTCGAGCAGCACCCGCGCTCGGCGACGGTGCCCGGCCAGGGCCGACAGCCGCCCCGCCTCGCGCAGCGCGTGCGGCAGGCCGTTGCGGAAGCGAGCGGTGTTCCACAGCGCTCGCCGCAGGTGCCGGCGGGCGCTGGCCAGCGCCTCGTCGCGCGCGCGCGAGTCGAGGGCCTGCTCGGCCGCGCGACGCCAGGCGGTGGTGCGCCAGGTGTCGAGATCGGCGAGCAGCTCGGTGCTCATCACCCCGGTGTTGCGGCGCTCGGCGTCGGCCTGGTCGAGCACGGCCGCCGCGTCGCCCGGCCGCTGGGCGCCCAATAGCCGCAGCCCGTCGGCGAGCATCGCCAGCAGCATGGAGTAGTGCTGGTCGATCTGCGCGGCGATGTCGAGCTGGATGCGGATCATCATCGAGGCCACGCGACCGCCCGAGGCCAGGGTCCACAGCACCAGGCCCTTGGCCGCGGCGAACATGTCACCGGTGTCGAGGGCCTCCTCGTGCACGCGCCGCGAGATGCCGGTGGCCTCGGCGCTGCGGCCGAGCTGCAGCATGGCCATCGCGGCGTGCAGCAGGGCGTCGTGGGCCTCGGCGGCGTCGCCCATCTGCTCGAGGCGCTCGGCGGCCACGGTGGACACCCGCGCCGCCTCGGCGAAGCGCGACGCGGCGTAGAGCACCACGCCCTGCTGGTGCAGCGCCTGCGCCTCGCCCCAGCGATCGCCCAGGCGCCGCTGGATCTCCAGGCTGCGATCCACGTAGGTGAGCCCGCGGCGGAACCAGGGCAGCACCGAGAGGATCCGCCCGTGCCCCGCGTAGGCCCGACCGAGCTCGGGGGTGGGTGGGTGCCGCTCGGCCGCGTTGAGCTCGCGCAGGTGGGGCCAGTACACCTGCAGGCCGCCGCGGCTGAAGTAGTAGGCGTGGGCAAGGCGGCTGTAGACCCGCATGGCCAGGCGCTCGGTCTCCAGGGCCGGACGCGCGGGGCGGACGGGGAAGTAGGTGTGGCGCAGCTGGACGGCGATCTCCCGCAGGTTGCTCAGCAGCAGGTGCGAGCGCCCCCGCGGCACCGGCTGCCCCAGATCGGCCAGCGCGTTCTCGAGGGCGGCGGCCGCCGCCGGCACGTCGCCGCGACCGAGCTCGACCTCGCCGAGCTTGTGGTACAGCCGCGCCCGATCCACGCCCGGGCCCAGGCGCTCGCGGGCCCGCTGCAGCTCGCCCGCCGCCTCGTCGAAGCGACCCTGTCGCATGAGCACCTCGGCGTACTCGTTGCGCAGCGCCACCTCGCCCTCGGAGGGGAAGCTGCCGATCGCCAGCGCGCGGCGGTACAGGTCGGCGGCGCGATCGAAGGCGAGGGTGCGAGACGAGGCCTCGGCCGCCTCGATGTAGTGCGGTACCGCCTGGGCGGGGCGTCCCCCCGCCTCGAGGTGCTTGCCGATCCGCTCGTGGTCCAGGTGCCCCTCGGCCTGCATGGCCTCGACCAGCTGCAGGTGCCAGGCCCGGCGCGAGCCGGTGTCGAGCTGCTCGATCACCGCATCGCGGATCCGGTCGTGGTAGGTCTCGATCACCTCCACCCCTCGCGTGCCCTTCACCCGCAGCAGGTGCGCGGCGCGGAGCTGCACCATGGCCGTGCTCTCCTCCGCGCCGATGTCGGCGGCCCGCCGGGCCACCGTGCGCGCGATGGGGCCGGCCGCCACCGAGATCGCCTCGAGCAGCCGCCGCGCGGGCGGATCGAGCTGCTGGATCCGCGAGCGCACCACCGCCTCCACCGTGAGGCCGCGGGCGCTGAGCTTGGGGCCCTGCCGGTTGGAGACGTGGCGAGCGAGCTCCACGAGCAAGAAGGGGTCACCCTTGGCCTCGGCCGCGACCTCGGCCGCCCCGGCGCCGGTGGGGCTGCTGACCAGCGAGGAGGCGAGGGCCAGCGCGGCCGCGGGCTCGAGGGCGTGCAGCTCGATCACGTCGTGGCTGGGCTGCGCGGGCAGGAAGTGCCGCAGGAAGTCGCTGGTGATCTCGTCCTCGCTCCGGTAGGCGCCCAGCAGCAGCAGCGGGGGCTGGGGCGGCGCGAGCACCTCGGCGAGCACCTGCGCGCTGTCGACGTCGCCCCACTGCATGTCGTCGATGGCGATGATGAGCGGCGAGTGCCGGGCCAGCGCCTCGAGCAGCTGGCGCAGCGCGGCCACCCCCTGCCGACGGATGCGGGCGGGGTCGGCCGACAGCGGCTCCTGGTCCGCGTCGACGGTGGTGGGGGCGCCCACGACCACGGTGGAGCGCGAGGCGAAGCCGGGGTCGACCAGCCGCGGATCGCTGGAGATCGCAGCGCCGGCGGTGAAGCGCATCACGGGCGTGGCCAGCTGCAGCGGCCCCGACTCGTGCCGACCCGGCTCGTGTCGGCCGGACTCGTGTCGGCCCGACTCCTGACGCGGCTGGGTCACGGGGATCGTCTGCCGCTGGCGGATCTCCTGCACCGAGTCGGTGGGCAGCCGGGGATCGGTGTCCCGCGGCGAGCGGGGCGTGGCCGGGGTGCTGAACTGCGCCAGCACGGGGAACAGCCGCCCCAGCGCCCAGCGGTGGCGGGGCATCACCTCCTCGCGCTCGTCGGAGGACATGCCGGCCAGGTGCTGGCAGATGGCGTCCATCACCGCGTCGAGGGCCTTGTAGGGCACCGACTCCTGCTCGTAGCAGCGACCGGTGAGCACCACCGCGCCGTCGCGGCGCTGCCGGGCCAGGAAGTGGCGCATCATCACGCTCTTGCCGATGCCCGAGCGGCCGGTGACCAGCACCACCTGGCCCTCTCCGCGACCGACGGTGCGCATGGCGTTGGTGATGCGACGCAGCTCGGCGTCGCGACCGAGCAGCGGGGTCTCGGTGCGGTTGCGCGGCGGCAGGGTGCGCTCGCTGTCGCCACACAGCAGGTCGAGGATGGCCGGGCCCTCGGGGCGCAGCGCCGGGTCGCGGGCGAGCAGGGCCTGGCACAGGCGGTCGAGGTCCACGGGGATCCCCGGGGCCACCGCGCTGGGCGGGCCCGGATCGCGGCGCAGCTTGTCGCGCACCGGATCGTCGCCGGCGTGCGGCAGCCGACCGGTGAGCGCCTCGTAGAGCATCACGCCCACGCCGTAGAAGTCGGCGCTGGGGCTGGGGCGATGGCCGCCCTGGGCCTGCTCCGGGGACATGTACGCGGGCGTGCCCGCGGCCTGGGCATGGCCGGCGAGCTCGGCCGCCACGCCGAAGTCGAGCACCACGGCCCGGCCGGTGTCGTCGACCATCACGTTGGACGGCTTGACGTCGCGGTGCACGTGGCCGGCGTCGTGCAGCGCCATCAGCCCGCGCACGAGCTGGGCGGTCACGGTGCGAAGCTGGGGGATCTGATCGGGGTGGAGCGGCGGGAAGTAGGCCAGCTCGCCCGTCAGGTCGACGGGCACGCGCTCGGGGGCGGGGCCCGTCCACTCGGCCACGGTGTCGCGCTCGGCCGCCGGGGGCCGCGGCGTGCCGGCCGTCCAGCTCGGGCCGGCGCCCACCGGCCGTCGCACGTAGCCCAGGAAGTCGCTGCCGTCCACCAGCTCCATGGTGAACATCAGCTTGTCCCCCGTGGCGTACAGCTCGTAGAGCTTGACCAGGTTGGGGTGGGCCACGTCGGCCATCGACCGGAACTCGCGCTTGAAGGCCAGCATCTCGGCCGAGCCCTGCACGCTGAGCACCTTGAGCGCCACCTCGGCACCGCGCTGCCGATCGAAGGCGCGGTAGACCACGCTCGAGGTGCCGCGCCCGAGCGCCGAGCGGATCTCGAAGCGCTCGTCGCCGTCGAAGCTGGGGGGTATGGAGGGTCGACGGCCCGTAGAGGCCGACCTTCCGTGAGGGGGTGCCGGGGACACGGCGAGGTCATCGTATCCGCTGGGGGTGCCCCGGCAAATCACCCGATCGCAGCGAAATCTCGGCGTACGCGAGCCCACCGGAAGGAAGCCCCGATTTGGGCCACGGTCCTGCCTCCGCGCCGACCCGCTGCGGGTGGTGGCGCGAAGGAGTCAACGGCGCGTCGACGGACGTGACGGCCGTTCAGTCCAGGTACAGGCGCATCCACTGCTCGAGCACGATGAGCGACCACAGCCGCAGCCCGTGATCGCGCCGGCCCTGGCGGTGCTCGTCCACCAGCCGCGCCACCTCGTCCGCGCTCAACAGGTCCCGAGCCCGCAGCAGCGATGGAGCCAACCACTGGTCCACCAGGCGATCGAGGTCGCGCCGCATCCATGCCCCCAGCGGGGCGTTGAAGCCGAGCTTGCGCCGACGCAGCACGTGCGGCGGCAGGCGGCCGCGCATGATCCTGCGGAGCACTCGCTTGGAGGCCAGCCAGCCCACGCGCTGGTGCTCGGGGATCCGCATGGCCAGCTCCACCAGGCGGTGGTCGCAGAACGGCACGCGCAGCTCGAGGCCATGGGCCATGCTCATGCGGTCGGAGCCGCGCAGCACGTTCTCGGGCAGGAAGCCGTGCAGGTCGGCGTAGGCCGCCCGCTCGACCAGGTCGGCCCGCGCGGGGCGAGCGAAGTGCTCCACCACCGGATCGACCCGGCCCGCCTCGTCCAGGCGCCGCCGCAGCGACGCGGAGAGCAGGCGGTCGCGCTCGGGCGGGCGGGCGTAGGCCACCCACGCGGCGTAGCGCTCGGCGTCGGGGAGCCGAAGGCCGGCGAGGAACTGCCGGGCCCAGCGTCGGTAGCTGCGGGCGGTGCTGTGCTCGCGCCCCTCCGCCACCCGCTGGGCCAGCGCGCGCAGCGGCGGGGGCACGCGCCCGGCCAGCGCGGAGATCCGCAGGCCGCGGTAGCGCGGGTAGCCGCCGAACAGCTCGTCGCCGCCGTCGCCCGCCAGCGCCACCGTCACGTGCTGCCGCACGAAGCGAGACAGCGCCGACGAGAGCATCGCGGTGGGGCTGCCGAAGGGCTCGTCGAAGCCCCGCACCATCGCCTCGAGCCCCGACAGCACGTCGATGCTCAGCTCGAGCTCGTGGTGGCGGGTGCCGAAGGCGTCGGCCACCAGCCGCGCCTCGCTGCGCTCGTCGTAGCTGCGGCCCTCCTCGCCGTAGCCCACGCAGAAGGTCTCCACCGGCCCGTGCCCGCGCTCGCTCAGCACCGCCACGATCGTCGACGAGTCGAGCCCGCCGCTGAGGAACGCGCCCAGCGGCACGTCGGCCACGGTGCGGGACGCGATCGCATCCTCGAGCACCGGGGCCACGATCTCGGCCCACTCCTCCACCGAGCGCCCGTGCACGATCCTCGGCTCGGCGTCCCACCACCGCTCCACCGTGGCGCGGCCGTCCTGCCACACCAGCCGGTGGCCCGGCGGGAGCTGGCGGATCCCCGCGAACATCGACAGCGGCGGCGGCACGTAATAGAGGTCGAGGTAGGCATCGAGCGCCACCGGGTCGAGCTCGCGGCCCACCCCCGGCACGGGCAAGAGCGCCTTGGGCTCCGAGCCGAAGGCCAGCGCCGGTCCGCGGGGGCCGGGCACGATCGCGTAGTAGAGCGGCTTGATCCCCACGCGGTCGCGGGCCAGCAGCAGGCGCCGCGCGCTGGCGTCCCACAGCCCGAACGCGAACATGCCCTGCAGGCGCTCGAGCATGGCGTCGCCCCACTGCCGGTAGGCGGCGAGGATCACCTCGGTGTCGGAGCGCGTGGCGAATTGGTGGCCGCGTCGGCGCAGCTCGTCCCGCAGCTCGCGGAAGTTGTAGATCTCGCCGTTGTAGCTCAGCCAGCACGAGCCGTCGGCGCTCGACATCGGCTGGGCGCCGCCCTCCAGGTCGATGATCGACAGCCGGCGGTGCCCCAGCCCCCAGCTGTCGCCCATCGCGATGCCGTCGGCATCGGGGCCGCGGTGGCGCAGGGTGGCGGTCATCGCCTCGAGCAGGGAGCGATCGGCCAGGCCGATCGAGCCGGTGATGCCGCACATGACCGGGCTACGGTACTGCCTCGCCCTGGTCCGCGACCAGTCGGGTCGAGCCCGTGCTCTCGACGCCGCCGGGGCCGAGCCGCGGCCGTGCCGAGCGGGCCGCCACCGCGGGGAGCTCGACCCACGCTCGTGCCCTCGCCGACGGTCGTGCGCCCCGGCGGCGCCGAGGTCGGCGTGCTATCGTTCGCGCGCGATGATCACGAGCGCCACGGTGATCGCCGGCCTCGTGCTGACCCTGCTGCTGCCGATCTACCCCGAGGGCATGAGCCCCGACATCGCAGCGTTCTTCGGCCTCATCACCGTCGCCGCCATGGGGGGCCTCACCCACCGGGCCGCCCGCCGCGAGCTGATGGTGATCGCCCCCTGGGGCGCGGTGCTGCTGCTGGGCATGTTCGTGGGCAGCGTGCAGGGAGGCGAGCCCCGCCAGGCGGTGGAGGACACCCTGCCCTACCTGCTGTTCGTGATGGGGCTGGTGGCCGGGCGCGGGGTGATGTGGCCGCGGCGGGTGCTGGTGGTGGCGCTGGCCGTGTGCGTGATCGACAGCGTGATCTCGCTGTACAAGATGCCCAGCTTCTCGCCCGACGTCCGCTCGACCTACACCTACTGGAAGATCACGGCCGGGCTGCCGCTGGTGGGCATGGCGCTGTCGGCCCTGCTGCGCCACACCGATCCCCAGGCGCGCTCGCCGAGCGTGCTCGCGCGGCCGCTGCACGGGGCCGCGATGGCGGTGATGTTCGTGGCCATGGTCGCCACGATCAGCCGCGGCATGATGCTGGGCTGGGTGCTGGGCGCCGTGGTCACCGCCTACATCCGCAAGCCCTCGCAGATGCTCGCGGCGGCGCTGCTGCTGGGCGTGGCGTTCCTGGTGTACTCGTCGCTGTTCGCCGAGATCGGCACCCGCTACTTCCGAGCCGACCAGGCCGACACCATCGAGGGCCGCTTCCGCGAGATCGAGACCGCGTGGGACACCTTCGTGCACCACCCACTGCTGGGCGCGGGCCTGGGCGCGACCTTCGAGGTCGACGGCTTCTACAAGGCCTACGTGCACAACATGGCCGCCTACCACCTGTGGAAATTCGGCCTGGTGGGCAGCGTGCTGCTGGCCCTGCCGCTTTGGTTCATCGCGCGGCAGCTACGGGCGAGCACCCGCACCCCGCGGGCGATCGTCATCGGCGGCGCCGCGGCGATCATCGCCTACCTGGTCACCTGCGCCGCCTACAAGACCTACTACCTGGTGTGGATCTACGGGGTGGTGGCCGGGGCCTCGCTGTCGTGGCTGACCGCGTGGCGCCAGCGTTCTACCCTCGCCCCGCCCGAGCCGACCCACGAGGTCGCGCCCTCGGGCCCTCCCGGACCGGTCGCCTCCCATGCGTGAGCTCGTCGTCATCATCCTCACCCTCGACGAAGCCGTGAACATCGGCAAGGCCATCGCCTCGGTGGGCCGGCGGGCCCCGGTGGTGGTGGTCGACTCGGGCTCGACCGACGGCACCCGGCGCCTGGCCGAGCAGGCGGGGGCCGAGGTGCACGAGCACGCCTTCGTCGACTACGCCAGCCAGCGCAACTTCGCCCTCGACCTGGTGCGCGAGCGCTTCCGCTGGGTGTTCTTCCTCGACGCCGACGAGGAGATCCCGCCTGCGCTGTGGGAGCAGCTCGAGCAGACGATCGCGGCCGACGAGGTCGACGGCGCCTACGTGGGCCTCACCTTCCACGTGCTGGGCCGCGAGCTGCGGCACGGGGCCTTCGCGGGCGCCTCGATCCTGCGGCTGATGCGGGCCGAGCTGGCCCGCTTCACCCGCGGCACCAACGAGCGCGTGGACGATCGCAGCATGCGGGTGACCCGGCTGGGCAAGCTCAAGCACGACGACGCCAAGCCGCTCGCGCAGTGGTTCCACAAGCACGTGCGCTACGCCCAGCGCGAGGCCCTGCACTACCTCGAGGACCGCGAGAGCCGGCGGGGCCTCGAGGGCGCCTCGCTGCGGACCAAGCGGGGGCGCATCGTGGCGCTGCGCTGGGCCTACAACCAGATGCCGCTGCTGGTGCGCCCCTTCATCCACCTGGGCCGCACGGTGGTGCTGCAATCGGCGTGGCGCGACGGCGTGCCCGGCCTGCTCTACGCCGGCATGCAGTCGTTTTGGTATCCGATGGTGATCGACCTGTTGGTGATCGAGGAGCGGCTGCGTCGTCGCGGCGCCCTGCGCTGAGGCACCCGAGCGCCGTCGCGAACCCGGGAGGCTCACGCCGGGTCGCGATCGACCAGGCGGGTGCGCAGCTCGTCGAGCCAGGCTCGCAGCCCGTCCCGGTCGCCGCGTCGCACCAGCTCGCCCACCCGGCCGAAGGCCGAGTCCGGGTGGGCACACGAGCGACCGTCCTGGCGCTGGCCCACGGGACAGCGCGCACACTCGAAGCTCAGGTGCGTGCACAGGGGGATGGGCACCACCAGCGCATCGAAGCCCAGCGGCCAGTCGTCGGCGTTCCAGGGGTCGCCCGCCTGCCGGGCCAGGCGGACCAGCCGCTCCCAGCGATCGTCCTCGTCGAGCTCCCGCCGCAGGCCGGCGAGCTGCTGCCGAGAACCGTCGAGCGCCGCGGCCAGGTCGGCCCCTTGGTCGCGATAGCGGGCCAGGGCCTCCTCCGCGGAACGCAGCCGCGGACCCGGCTCACCGCGAGCCCGGTCGCGCACCCCTCGACGGAACGGACCCACGGCGCGCAGCATGCCCGGGCCCGGCGGGCGGGTCCAGGTCGGTCGGACGCGACGCCGGCCGGCGGCCGGGCCCTCCGCCGACCGAGCCCCGATCGGCGCTTGCGCCCGGACCCGCGGCCTCCGACCATCGGATCAGGAGGACCGCCGATGCTCGCCCCCGGGATCCACCCCGTCGCCAGCATGCGCTCGGAGCTCGATGCGCTCGTCGACCGTCGCTTCGCCGGTGGTGATCGCTCCACCGCCCTGGTGATCGGCTCGGGCGTCAACCTGCAGGCCGCGATCGAGGTGGGCGCCTCGGCGCTCGACTGGGAGCGGCTGCTCCGCGAGATCGAGGCCCACGAGGGCATCGTGTGGGACGGCGACCCGCCCCGCAGCATGACCGCCCGCTGGGAGGCGCTGCTGCAGCGGCAGTCCAAGCAGCGCGCCTCCGATCGGGAGGACGACATGGTCCGCACCGTGGTCGACCGCCTCGAGCACCAGACCGAGCAGATCTGGGCGAAGGCCGGCGGACGCCCGCCGCCGCTGTACACCGACCTGCTCGGCAAGCGCTTCCGCGACGTGGTGAGCCTCAACTTCGACGATCGCCTGGCGCGGGCCGGCACCAAGGCCCGGCTGTTCCGCGCCACCTCGCCGGCCGAGACCAAGCTGCGTCGCGGCAGCACCTTCTCGGTGCTCCCCCAGCTCTACCAGCGCTACCACCTGCCGAGCGCCGAGGGCTTCACCCGCATCTGGCACCCGCACGGGCGCTCGTCCTCGCAGTCGACCCTGGTGCTCGGCGTGGGACGCTACGGCCGCCTCGTGGCCGACCTCGACGTGGGCTGGGGCCGCTACAAGTCCGCCGAGCGGGAGTTCGGCGAGGCCCCCTCCCGCGACGCCGCCCTGTTCCCCGCCCCTCGCTCGCGACGCCACTGGACCCGGCGCCAGATCGCCCGCTGGAGCGAGCATCGTCGGGCGCCCGGCCCCTGGCTCGCCAACGGCCGCCCCGCGCAGCGCATGAGCTACCGCCGCCCCCACGAGGCGCTGAGCTGGCTCGACGTGGTGCTCATGTCTCCGCTGCTGATCATCGGCTGCGGCCTGGGCAGCGACGAGTTCCCGCTGTGGTGGGCCCTGCACCAGCGCGCCCGCAACCAGGCCCGCCACCCCGCGCGCACCCAGGTGCCCGTGGTGCTCGTCACCGCCGAGCCGCGGGCCGCCCACGAGCTCGACCACCTGCGCGGCGGCCCCGGGGGCCTGTGCACCGCCGTCTTCCCCACCTGGGCCGAGCTCTGGGCGTGGGTGCGCTCGATCTGAGCGCAGCGATCCGGCGCGGCGCAGGGTGACCACCCCGGACACCCCACGCCGCGCCGATCGTCGACCCCTCGTCGATCCCCCTGGTCTCAGCCCGCCCGGCACGTGAAGCGGGTGGGTATCCCCGTGCCCTCGTGGAAGCTCCCCGGCGTGATGGCCCCGCCCCCGTGCTCGCAGGCCGAGATGAACTCGTTGCACGCACGGATCCCCCCCGTGCAGCTCGTGCCCGCCTGGGCCGCCCGCGATCCCGAGAGCCACACCCCCAGGCCGACGCCAGCGAGCGAGAGCGAGAGGAATGCCAGCTTCGGAAGCGTGGGTCTCATGATCATGATCCGGTCGATGGGTGCCTTGGTCCGCGAGCGGCACGCGACGACCGGCTCATCATGTCCGGTTCCCGTCCACGGCCCGCCGGATTGCCGAGCTCGCGAATTCCAGCCGCGGACATTGCGCGGTCGTGTCCCCTGCTAGATTGCCCACGACGGGACCATGGAGCTGGACCTGAAGGAGCTCGCAGCTCGTGAGAGCGAGCAGGTCGAGTGGAAGGAGAACGTCGCCGACATCGACGACGTCGTTGCCACGCTGTCGGCCTTCGCGAACGACTGGGCGAACCTCGGTGGGGGCTACGTGGTGTGTGGAGCCCGAGAGGGTCAGGACGAGCATGGCTTTGCCAGAGTCCACACACCGGGTCTCACTGCGGCGAGGCTCAAGGAGATCGAGGGCAAGGTCATGGGCCGCTGTCGCGAGCGGGTCGACCCTCCCCTCACTCCCCTGGTGAGGGAGGTGACCGGCGACGACCCGAGCCGCCGGGTCCTGGTGTTCATCATGCCCGCCACCGGCCATGCGCACTCCTTCCGGCGAGGACCAGCCCGTGGACCGGGCTCCGACAGCGGCAAGTACTACATCCGCCGGAGCCGCAGCACCGAGGAGGCACGCAATGGGCTCTTTCGCGAGCTCCTCGTGCGCAAGGGAGCGCTCCCACCGTGGGCCGAGCGACCCCACCCCAGGGCCGGTGTCGATGCGATCGATCTCCTCGTGCTCCGTGACACCCTGCAGCGGATCTCCCAGTGGGATCCAGACGTCCCGGCCGACGAGTACCTGGACGAGGGATATCGAATCTCGGAGTTCGTCCCCTCCCTGTGCGTCGCCGAGCCGCTGACGGGCGTCTTGCGCCCCCGCAACGCCTCGCTGCTCCTGTTCGGTCGGGACGTGCTGGGCTTCTTCCCCAGCGCCTACGTCAGCTTCGCCGTCTACCCGGGCCCCAACCGCTCGGAACGCCACAGCGAGAGCGTGCTGGTCCGAGGCCCGCTGTTCGAGCAGGTTCGGACCCTCAAGGAGCTGATGGTGCCCCACACGCGTCGGGCCCACGACAAGGGGGATCGAGCTCATCCCAACCTCACGACCTACCCGACCCGGGCGGTGGACGAGGCCATCGTCAATGCGCTCGTCCACCGCGACTACGAGATCGACGACCCGATCCACGTGACGGTGTTCTCCAATCGCATCGAGATCGTGTCTCCCGGCGCGCTCCCGTCACGCGTCGAGCGCGAGCGGTTCCTCGAGGGCAAGGCCACCCCGAGCTGGCGCAACCGAGCGCTGGCATGGTTCTGCCGAGAGCTCGACATCGCCCAGGCACTCGGCCAGGGGATCCGTACCATCCGCGATCAGATGCGCGACGCCGGGTGCCCGCCGCCGGAGTTCGAGCTCGGCGAGCAGAGTGTCGCCTGCGTGCTGTGGGCGAACCCTCGGGCGGCACGGAGCGCGCTGCTCCTCGAGGTCGATGGTCCCATCGAGATCCCGACCCGGCTCGGCATCACATCGATCATCGAGCTCACGCGCGCGGGAGCCCGAAGCCCCGTCCTCCGTGCCCTGCCCCCGGACGAGCTCGCCTGGGAGGCCCTCATGGCGGAGATCGACCGCGGCATCGAGCTGGCCTTGGAGAGCACGCGGGGCGAGCTCCATGTCTTCGGCATGGCCCCGTATGCGGCGGCGGCCTTCCTCGGGCGTCGTCTGGACGACCTCGCCCGAGCCCGTGCCGTTCGACTCCATCAGCTCACGCCGGAGTCCGGAGGATGGGAAGAGCTCGAGCGCACCGAGGATCCGACCGGACCGACCCCGTACTTCGAGCCGCTGCGGGAGCCACCCGAGGCACCCGACTCGACGATCCCCCTGCTGGCCATCGATGGCATGCATCCCATCGACGAGAGCCGCTGCGAGCCCCTCGCGGAATCCCTGGGGGCCACCGTCTATCACCTACGCGCCCAGAGCCCGGCGCCCATGCGGCCCGGTCAATTCGCCGGGGCCAGCATGGAGCTCCGCCGAGCTCTCTCTCGCCTGGCGGCGCGACATCCTGGTGCTCCCCTGCACGTGATCACCTCCGCGCCCGTGGCGCTGATCATCGAGCTGGGTCGCCTGCTGTCGCCGTCGGTGTTCTCCTCCGCCATCATCCACCACTTCTCGCCTTCCAGCTCCTCGTACGTCCCCGTGCTCGACGTCGTTGGCCGCACGGTGATCTCGTCGGGGCCTTGACGCCCAGCAACCCGGCGCCTACCGTGGGCGCGCGGATCTGGAGGTTGGCTTTCGATCAAAGGCCCACCATCGTGCGAACGATGGACGAAAAATCGGGTGAACTGCCAGAAACCCCGGGGACGGGCAACCGGCAGCCAAGGCCAGCACGGAGGAGCAGTGCTCCGAGGGGCTGGCAAGGTTCAGAGACTAGGGCCCGAGCGAAAGCGGTAATGGCCCCACGAGCGCCCGACGCCTCCACCCAAGGGTGGAGGCGATGAGATAGTCCGTGCTACCGATGATCCCCAGGGCGTGAAACAGACGCGAAACGGTAGAGGTCGAGAATAAAGAGTCTCGACGGTAACAGAGCTCCGGCTAAGGACACCTCCAGGTCCGCGCTCGCTCAGCCATCCTCGAGCAGGCGGCGGATGGCCCTTCGCAGGCCTCGCATGGCCGCGGGCACGCCGAGCCCCGCCTCCCTCGCCACGCGGGACCAGCCACGTCCGGCCCTCACGCGGCCCTCGACCAGGGCTCGCTCGGGGTCGGGCAGCGCCCCGAGGCGGGCGCGCTGGTCCTCCACGAAGGCGATCACGGCGACCGCCGCCGACTCGAAGGTGCGGGGGCCCAGCGCGTACGACTCGACCAGGGCCCGGCGCTCGTCGGCGCTCATCGGCGCGGGCGCGAACAGGCCCTCGCCCAGCGCGTGCACCAGGGCGGGGTCGAGCAGGGTCTGCTCGTCGGCGCGCAGCAGCTGCAGCTGGGTGGGCAGGTCGCGGGCCAGCTCGGCGCGGAGCCGGTCCACCAGCGCGCGGGCGCGAGGCGAGACGGGGCGCAGCATCATCGCCGAGGGCTCACCGCTGCGAGCGCCCCGCGAGGCGCTCAGGCGCACCAGCGCGTAGCCCAGGCTCCGGCGGAAGGCGAGCAGCTCGGGCGTGACCCCGAACATGGTGCCGAACAGATCGGGCCGGTGCTCGCGGTGCAGGT
The DNA here is from genome assembly GCA_020633315.1 of Myxococcales bacterium. Classification (GTDB taxonomy): domain Bacteria; phylum Myxococcota_A; class Polyangia; order Nannocystales; family Nannocystaceae; genus Paraliomyxa. Next base: position 15,902 of record JACKDV010000015.1, on the reverse strand, counting down.
GCTCGACCAGGCGGCGGGCCAGGCCGCGGCGCCGCAGCGCGGGGTGGGTGGCGATCCGAACGCTGCGGATCATCATCAGCTCGCCCGCCTCGGCGTGCCCCAGGTGGCTGACCAGCGCATCGGCGAGGGCGTGGGCCCGGATCCGCTCGGCCCCGCGGCGCATCGCGTCGCAGCGCGCGGGGGGCAGGCCGCCCTCCCGGGCCACCACCGTCGCGGCCACCACGGCCCCGCGCCAGCGCAGCACGTGCACGGCGAGGTTGGGCGCGTCGAGCAAGCGGTGCAGATCGCCGGGAGTGGTGCGGTAGTGGGCGTGCACCAGCAGCCCGAACAGCGCGCGCAGGGTGGGCTCGTCGTGCAGCAAGGCGTCGCGATCCACCCGCGCCGCGACCAGCTCGTCGTCGCGGATCGGCTCGTCCGCGGGCAGTTGCGCCGGCTCGGCGTCGAGCAGCAGCGCATCGAAGACGAGGCGCTCGAGCGGATCGCCCTCGTCCCAGCGAATCGGCTGGCGCAGGCCCAGCCGCCGCACGGGCACCGGGCCACGCTCGAGCCACTGCAGCAGCCGCAGCACGAAGCCGCGGCCCGTGCCCTCGTAGCCGTGCGTGGTGGTGGCCATGGCGACGTGGGCCTGGGCGTGTCGCTCGACCAGGCGCCGCAGCATGGGCACGGGGAGCTGCGCCGCCTCGTCCACGATCACCAGATCGAAGCGCTCGTCGCCGAAGACCAGCTCGCCGAGCGGCACGAAGCGCGGCGGCGAGGCGGGCGGGCCTCCATCGCCGCGGGCGAAGCGGAGCACCTCGGCCACCGCCTCGGGGCTCGCCGCGGTCACGGCCACCCGGAGCGCGGCGCTCGTGGCCTCGCCCTGCCCCGCCGCGAGGGCGAGCCCCAGCGCGCTCGACTTGCCGCGGCCGCGATCGGCCAGCAGCGCCACCCGGCTGGGTCCGGGGCCGCCCCAGATCCGAGCGAGGCGCTCGACCACCGCCGCCTGCTCGTCGGTGCCCACCACCGCAGACACGGGAGCAGGGCGCGTCCCCGGGGCGGCCAGCTCGGCCCGCGCGAGCGCTCGCTCCACCCAGGCCTCGAAGCGCGCGCCCACCTCGTCGGGATCGTGGGGGAACGCGGCCAGCCTCGCCTGGCTCGCGCGCGGCGGGACCGTGCCCGGCGCAGCGCGACGCAGCACGAACAGGCCACCGCCCCACACCAGGCCGTGCGCGGCCCCCAGCGCGTCGGCGTCGATGCCCGGGTGCCCATCGAGCACCACCGCGTCGAACGAGCGACCCAGCATCGTGGTCACGCGGCCGGGCGGCAGCGCCGGGATCCGATCCTGCTCGTCGGGCTCGCCCACCCACAGCACCCGCGACGGATCGAGCCCGGCCACCGAGCCGAGCGCCGCCTCGCGCGTGTGCTCGGGCGAGCCTCGCAGCACGAGGACGTGCCGATGACGGACCGATCGCGGTGCTCCCACGCTCGGCCCCACGATACCCCGTCGCCACCGCCCCGCCCGCGGGTGCACGGAAGCGCCGCGGATGCGATAACCCAGGCGTTGTCGATGCTCGGCCCGTCTCGACTCGTGCTCGTCGTCCTGTGGCTCCTGCTCGGGCTGGTCTCGGGCTGCGCCGGCCGATCCCAGGGCGCGCTCACTCCTCTGGAGCCGGGCCAGCTCGACGCCCGCGCGGCGCTGGAGCGGCCCGGGCTGGCCGACGATCCCATCGAGGCCGCCCAGGCGCTGGCGGAGGCCGAGCTCGAGCTCGGCCTCCCCGATCGCGCCGCCGAGGCCATGGGCCTGGCGCTGCACCGCGCGGAGTCGGCCTGGTGGATGGCCCGCCTCGACGCCGACACCGACGCGATCGCGGACGCGCGACGACGGCTCGATCGCACCGCCGAGTCGGCGCGCCGCTGGGCCCAGCGCACCGACGATCCCGTGCTGATGGTCCGCGCCATCATGCTGCACCCGCACCCGCGTCGGCATCGTCGGGCGCTGCGACGCGCGCTGACCCGCACGCCCGACCCCGCCTGGGTGACCGCCGAGCGGCTGCAGGAGGTGCTCGGCGACGACCCGGCCAGCCGCATCGCGATCGCCCGCACGATCGCCTGGTACCAAGAGGAGCGCGAGCAGCTGGGGCTCGGCACGCTGCCGGCCGAGCTCGCCGTGGTCGACCTGCTCCACGACGACCTCATGGGTGCGATCGATCGCCTCGCACCCGAGACCGAGCTGCGCGCCCGCGCCGAGGCGATGCTCGAGGTCGATCCGTGGCACGTGGAGGCGATGATCGTCGGGCTGGCCCTCGACGAGATCGCCGCGGGCACGCTGCCCCGCGATCCCTTGCTGCTCGAGGATCTCGCGGGCCGCACCCTCGACTGGCTCGAGTCCGGGCATGCTCGTCAGGCCCGGCTGTCGCTGCGCGCCGAGGCCTTCCCGCGCTCGGCCGCGCTGCCGACCGCCCTGGCCTGGACCCTGCTGCAGCGCGAGCTGGTGGGCGACGCCCACGGCGTGCTCGAGGCGATGCCCGAGCCCGCCGATCCCCGGGCGGCGAGGCTGCGAGAGCAGCTACGGGCGATGACGGCGGCCCGCCGCGGCGAGGTGGCGAGCTTCGAGCACTGGCGCGTCGACGGCCGCGTGCGCTCGTGGTCGATCGACACCTGGCTGCATGAATTCGAGGAGCCTGCGTACGGCGAGCTGCGGATCGCGGCCCGCCTCGCGCGGCGGCGCCTGGCCGAGGTCGCGCCCCCGCCCCCCGGCAGCATCGGGACCTGGCGGGTGCTGCTCGACGATTCCGTCTCGGAGCGCGCCCGCGGCCGCGCCCGCGATGCGCTGCCCGGCAGTCGCATGGAGACCCGCGGCTGGGAGGCGATCTGCCGCGAGCACGCGCTCGACCCCGATGCCTGCGCCTCGCGCTGGGCCGGCGAGGATCCCCTGCTCACGATCCAGACGGCGGGGCGGAGCCGCCACTTCCACCCCATCATGCTCAGCGGCGTGGGCGAGCTCGGGGCCGATGACCTGCTGGCGATCGCCCCGGTGCTCGACGCCTACGCAGGCACGGTGATCGAGGCGACGCCCGAGGGCCAGATCGCCCTGCTGCGCCTGGAGCTGGCCCGAGGCGATCACGCGGCCGTCCGCGCCCGGCTCGAGCGCCACGGCGCGCTGCTGCCCATCGACGAGCGGGCCCACGCCTGGCTGGTGCTCGACGACCTCGAGGCCGGCCGCCTGTCGCTCGAGGCTGCGACCAGTGCCTGGGTGCCCGGCTTCCGCCTCGACGAGCTCGACGTCGAGCCCGAGATCATGGAGCCGCCCTCGACCCGGGTGGATCGCTACACCCTGGGCATGAGCGCGGCGTTCCGCAACCAGCACCAGCGCGCGCTGGAGCTGCTGCTGCCCGTGCTCGACGAGGTCCCCGACGAGGTGATGACGGCCGGCCTCGCCCAGGCCGCCCTCGCGGCCCACCGCGCCGGTGATGCCGAGCAGCGCGACCGCCTGCGCCACCGCCTGCGCGCGGTCGATCCCCACGGGATCCCCTTTGCGCTGCTCGAGTCCCACCTGGCCGCCGGGGCCGGGCTGCACGAGGATGCCCGCCGCGCGCTCGCCCACGCCCTACGCTGGCACCCCGACTGGGGGGGCTCGCTCTACCAGGGGCTGGTGACCCCCGACGCGGGCGTGCCCGAGGCCGAGGCCCTCGCCTTCCTCGGCCAGTTCGCGTCGTACCCCGCCTCCCTCCAGCAGGAGCTGCCCACCGCGGTCCGCCGCGGCCAGGTCGAGAGCCTCGCCACCCTCGCCCTCGCGCGGCCCACCGGCACCCCCGAGGATGCGTGGCAAGTGCAGAGCTCGTGGCTCGCCCACCTGCCGAGCGTGGCCATGCGGGCCGTCGCGCACGGCGAGCAGAGGATCTCCGAGGCCACCGACCTGGCCGCCGCCCTGCACTGGGCCGGCGCCACGATCGAGAAGCTCGAGGCGAGCGAGATCGCCTCGCCGCGGATGCGTCGCAAGCTGCTGTGGCTGGCGCTGCTCGTCGGCCGGAGCGAGGCCGGGCTCGTCCACGCCCGGGCGCGCGACCCCGAGGGGCGCTTCGGGCCGATCAGCGAGGGCGACGCGGCGATCCTGCTGCTGCGCTCGCGCGGCGCGGGCGAGATCGACGACGCCCTCGCGTGGGACCTGTGGCGCTGGGTCTACGGCAGCGACGAGGAGGCCTCGGCGCGGGTGGAGGCGCTGCTGCTCGATCCGCCGCACGGCACGATCCTCGAGGACTTCGCCTGCGGCGAGCTGACCACCCGCGAGGAGCTCGCGCCCGCGTTCGAGGTGTGCGCCCGCGCCTGGCAGGCCCAGCCCGGCTCGGCCTCGCTCGCGGTGAGCCAGATGTTCCTCGCGCTCAACCACCCCCAGCCCGAGCTCGGCGAGGCGCTGGGCCGCGAGCTGATGGCGGGCCCCTCCCTGCCGCGCTTCCTCGACGACCCCGGGCTCGCCACCGGCGAGAGCCTGGCGCAGGTGTGGCACCAAAACCGCGCGGTGTGGCACGGCGCCCACGGGGAGCACGAGCAGGCGGCCGAGGCCTGGGAGCAGGCCTATGCCCTCGGCCTCGACGACGAGACCGGCACCGTCGACGGCTACGCCCAGCTTCGCTTTCGCGGCGCCCAGCTGCGGGCCCTGACCCCGGCCGAGGACGCCACGCCGCGTCAGCTCCAGGTGCGGCGGGCCACCATGGCCCTGGCCGCCGCCGAGCCCGTGGTGGCCGAGGCCTACGCCGAGGCCGCGGCCGCGGTGGTGCCCGCCGAGCCCGGCGCGCTCACCCGTGACGAGCTGATGATGCCCGATCGCCTGCGCCACCTCGCGCGCTGGGCCGCCGCCGATCTCGAGGCCGGTCGCCTGCCGCCCGAGCAAATGAGCGACGCGATCGACCAGGTCTTGTCGACCGAGGTCGCCGAGACCCAGGCGCTGCACCAGGCGCACCCCGAGTCCAGCCTCGCCCAGCTCGCTCGGATCGACGCCCACCGCCAGCTCGACGAGCTCGAGCCGGCGCGAGAGCTGGCCGAGGCCCTGCTGCGCCGCCACCCCGACGATCCGCTCGCGGCCTCCGTCGCCGTGCCCCTGCGCGTGGCGGCCGAGGACCACGACGGGGCCCGGGCCGTCTACGACGCGGCCGTGGCCGCCCACCCCGGCGACGCGCTGCTGCTCTACATCGACGCGCCCGAGTCGATCACCGGCCCCCGCGACGGCGTGCCCTCGTGGGTGCGCGACCCGGCCAGCTACGACGCCCGCATCGCCGCGGTGACCGACGAGCAGGTGCTCGACCTGATGCCGCTGCGCCACGCCTCGGACGAGCGCGCGGCCGAGCTGTTCGTGCCCCGGGCGTGGTCGCCCGTGGGCGATCGACCGCTGCGCTTCACCGACGAGCACGGTGCCCGCGTGCTCGTGCTCAGCTCCCCGCGGGCCTCTCGCTGCCAGGGCCCCGATTGCGCCCGCGACCTGCTCGACGGCGTGGGCGGAGAGGGCCGCACCCGCCAGTGGAGCCGCCAGACCACCCTCGCGGGGGTCGAGGCCACCCAGGCCCTGTTCACCAACGCCGAGGAGGTCCTGGTGGCCTGGGTCCTGCCCAGCGGCGGTCGCATCTTCACCCTGGTGGTGGCCGCTCCCGTCGAGCGCTTCGACCAGATCCGCGCCGCCCTGGTCACCGCGCGCGACGGCTTCCGCCCGCTCGACGCGGTGCTGCCCGCCGGCCCCGCCGAGCAATTGCGCGTGGCCGGTCCCACCCTGCTCGACGGCTGGCGCCTCCGGGCCCGCCGCGAGCAGCTCGTGACCCCGGGCGAGGGCTGCCCCGTGGCCCAGACCCTCGCCGCCCTCGCCCACGATCACCAGCGCGCCGAGCTGCTGGTCGATCTGTGGCTGGCCACCGCCGACGACGAGGACCGCCGCGTCCTGCTGCGCTGCACGAGCCCGCGCCACGCCACCGCGCGACGCCTGGCGCTGGTGACCCTGCTCGACGAGGACCCCCGCGTCCACGCCTTCGGCCGCCGGGCGGTGCTCACCCACGCCACCCGGGTGGAAGCCGACCTGCGCACGATCGCCAGCACCCCGCTCACGCCCCCGGTCTCGGCCCCCGACTACCTCACCCGCGACGACCTGCCCACGCGCGGCCTGGTGGAGACCCTCGGCGCGCTGCCCCTGCCCGCGGCGCGCCGCGTGTCCGAGCGCCTGCTCGCCAGCGCCGACCTCCGCGACCGCGCCCTGGCCTGGGCCGCCCTGCGCCTGCGCCCCGAGCTCGCCTCCGACGCGGCGGTCGACGAGGCCCTCGCCGGCGATCGCTCGCTGGTCAACGAGGCCGCGTTCCTGCTCTCCGATCGCGCCCGGCCCGAGGATCTCGAGCGCCTGCGCACGCACCTCGACGCGCTGCCGCCCGCCGCCGACGAGCCCGCGCAGGAGCGGCTGCAGATCCTCGCGGTCGCCCTCGCCACCACCCTCGATCCCCAGGACGGCCCCCGCCTCGAGGCCGCGGTCGCCAAGGTCCGCGACGGCGACGACCCCGAGCGAGCCGAGCGGCTGCGCAAGGAGCTGCGGAGCACCGCCGAGGACCACGCCCGCGGCGTGGAGCTCGTGCGCGATCCCAGCGCGGAGATCACCGGCGACGACGGACGCTCCGCCCGCTGGCACGACCAACGGATCCGCCGCGAGCTCGCGCCGCGCTCCGTGGACGAGCTGCGAGAGCGCCGGCTGGCCGAGCTGCTCCCCGGGCGTCACTGGACCTTCGCCCGCCTCGCCGCGCCCGGCTTGTTCTCGAGCACCGTGGCCGACGTGGTCGAGCGCCTCACCACCGGCGACGAGTCGATCGACCCGCGCCTGAGCGAGCTGACCAGCCGGGTGCTGCGCGAGGGCGGCTTCGCGGCGCTGTCCAGCAGCGGCGGCCTGGATGCCTCCAAGCCGATCGAGTGCGCCCAGCCGGCGCACGGCTACGGCTGGCTGTGCACCGCGCGGGTGAGCGATCGCGAGGCCCTGCTGCGGGTGCTCGGGCAGCGGGCCCACGGCGACGACGCGGGCCTGTCGCTGCCGATGTCGGTGGCCACCACCGCGGGCATCGTGCCCGTGGCGCTGAGCCTCATGCCCGCCATCCTGCACCCGCTGGTCTACCCCGACGACGACGACGACGACGGCCCCTCGGCCAGCGACGTGGCGGCCGAGCGCGTCCGCACCCTCGTGCGGGTGGGCGACATGGAGCTCGAGCGCTACAGCATCGTGGACGCGAGCACCGAGCGGATCAGCATCGACAGCGAGCGCTACCTGTTCCTCGGTGATCGCCTGTGGGTGTTCTCCACCGACGACGCCATGGAGCGGGTGATGCTGCGCCACGAGGGCCCCGCGCTCGCCGACGACCCCGAGTTCGGGCGGCTCACCGCGGGCTGGAAGGACGGCGCGGCCCTGCAGGCGGTGGCGCTGGGCCACGCCTGGCCGCTGGCCGAGGGCGGCGCCTCGATGGAGGTGGTGCTCGACGAGGGCGGCCTGCACTTCCGCTACGCGGGCGCCTTCGAGTCCGAGCAGGGCGTGGCCGACATCGGCCCCGCCGTGGCCCAGCTCCCCGAGGGCGCGATCACCATCTTCGCCCACGGCCTGGGCCGCGCCGACTCGTGGACCGACGAGGAGCTCGAGGCCAAGGGTCCCGACGCCACCCGCGTGCCGCCGCTGCCCGTGCTCGCGTCCGCCCGCGGCGTGGCCTTCGGCTGGTACCTCGAGGACGGCGACCACCTGTGGCGACGCTGGCTGGCCGTGGCCCCCCTCGACGAGGGCTTGCGCAAGGCCCTTCGTACCCACCGCACCCCGCCCGGCCGCGGCCGCAGCCGTCGTCACGGTGGCCTGTGCTATCGCGAGCGCTCGGGCTACCTGCTGGTGGGCGAGTGCACGCTCGTCGATCGCTCCGCCGCCGGCCCCGAGCCCCCGCCGCCCTCGCGCGACGAGCTACGGCTGGGCCACGGCACCTTCGACGGCGCCATCGCGGCCGAGCGCCTGCCCGGCCTGGGCGGCCTGCCCCTCGACAAGAAGGCCACCCTGCGCATCGTGGCCCCGCTGCTGGGCATCGTCACCGATCTGCGCGTGCAGGCCCGCTGGGTCCCCGCCGATCACATGGCCGTGCTCGAGGGGCGCGTGGGCCTGCGCCTGCGCCCGCCCGGCGATCGCAGCCGGGTGATCGACGACTGGCTCGCCTCCACCGAGGCCGTCAACGCGGCCACCCTGCCCCGGCGCGTGCGCTCCGAGGAGCTCGAGGCTCCGCTGCGCTACCTCATCGAGGTGCCCGACGCCGAGGCCTTCGTGCGCGACACCCTGGCCGACTCACCGCGCGTGGAGGCCGAGGTGCTCTCGCCCACCCGCGTGCGCCTCACCGTCTCGCCGGTGCCCGCCAAGCCGCGCCCCGTCCCCCTCGACGAGGACGAGCGCGAGCGCCTCACCAAGCACACCACCATGCTGCGCAGCGACGACCCGCGGGTGCGCAAGGTGGCGCGCTCCATCGCCCCCAAGGGCGCCACCCCGCGGCAGGCGGCCGAGGCGATCTCGGCCTGGGTGCACGAGCGCCTCACCTACGAGGTCACGCCCCGCACCCTCGACGGCGCGGAGATCCTCGAGGCCGGGCGGGGCGACTGCTCCGAGTACGCCACCCTCACCGTCACCATGCTGCGAGCCGTGGGCGTGCCCGCCGAGGTGCGCGACGGCATGGCCGCCTCGGGCGACGAGATGGTCGCCCACGCCTGGGTCGCCTACCACGACGGCACCGCCTGGCACGAGCTCGACCCCACCTGGGGTCGGACCACCGCCAGCGCCGGCCACCTCGAGATGTCGGTGCTCGACGTGCTCGCGCTGATCTCCCTGGGCAGGCTCGAGGTCGTGCAGATCGACACCCCGTAGCGCCCGCGCCCGCCGCCGCGGGCAGCGGCTATGCTGCCCGCCCATGCGCTCGTCCCTCGCTCCTCGTGTGCTCTCGCTCGTCGTCGTGCTCGCCTCCGCCTGTGGGGACGATGGCGCACCGGCGGGCGACGACGCCACCACGGGCCCCGGCCACGACGGGACCGACGGGGGCCCGACCGACATCGACGAGTCGGGCAGCGCGAGCGACGGCTCGACCGCCGACCCGCCCGACACCGCCACCACCGACGACACCAGCCCCGAGCTGTGCGTGGAGCCCCTGCAGGCCGAGTGCATCCCCCTGCGCGGGGTGATCTCGCCCGACCAGCTCGAGCTCTTCCTCGGCAGCGACGACCTGATGCTCGTCGACACCCGGATCGCCCCCGCCTTCGAGACCAGCCACCTGCCCGGCGCCGTGCCCATCGATCCCACTGCGTTGCGGGCCAACGTGGACGGCGTCGCGGGCCAGGTCGCCCCCGAGCCCGAGGCGCGCGCCGTGCTCGAGGCTGCGGGTCTCACCCCCGAGCTCGCCGTGGTCGTCTATGGGGCCGACAACGGCACCGACCCCGCGCGCGTGCTGTGGACCCTCGCCTACTACGGCCACCAGGGCCCGCTGTGGATGCTCGACGGGGGCTTCGATCCCTGGGCGGCCCAGGGGCGCCCCACCGTCACCGAGCCCACGCCGCTCGTGCCCAGCCGCTACGCCACCGCGATCGACGACGGCCTGCGGGTCGACCAGCAGTGGGTGCTCGATCACCTCGACGATCCCGGCGTCACCCTCGTGGATGCGCGCAGCATGGGCGAGTACGACGGCGGCCACATCCCCGGCGCGCTCTCGGTCGACTGGACCCGCAACCTCGCCGACGGCGGCCGCTTCCTGCCCCTGCCCGAGCTGCTCGCCCTCTACGGAGAGCCTCCCGCCGGCCAGACCCTGGTCACCTACTGCCAGACCGGCAGTCGAGCCTCCGTGGACTGGCTGGCCCTGGCCTGGCTCGGCTACGCCGACGTGCGGCTCTACGACGGCTCGTGGTCCGAGTGGAGCGCCGACCCGAGCAACCCGGTCGAGCCGTAGGCCCGACGGGAACATGGTAGCGTTGAGGACATGATCGAGCGCCTCCAGGTCCGCGCGATCACCCAGGCTCCCGACGGCACCAGCGTGATCGGCTCGCTCGCCGACCACCCCGAGGCCGCTCGCTATGGAGAGACCGCGCGGACCCTCTGCGATCGGGTGCTGTTGGAATCTCGGAGCTGGCTCGACGAGTCCCTGCTCGAGAGCAGACGACGGTGGCGGGGCATCGAGCGGCTCGACTGACTCCACATGGGGAGCCCGCGAGCATACCCCTACCCCGCCGGAGGCGGCGGCGGGTCGGAGATGATCCGCAGCCCGCTGCCTCCCGGGTAGCCGTAGCTCACGTCGGTGTCGTAGCCCACCGAGATGATCCCGCAGGGCTCCTCCGACTCGATCGAGTGCGAGCCGGTGGGCACGGCCAGCGCCACGTACTCGTAGCTCACCCCGCCCAGCGTGCCCAGCGGTCTCCAGGCCGCGGCGGCCACCGAGATCCCGTCGCGGCTCACCTCGGTGCCGGACACCCGCACCACGGTGACGAAGTTGGTGGCGTAGCCATCGGGCACCAGGAAGATGTAGCTGGTCTGGAACTGCTCGACTGCGGGCAGCGAGATCATCGCGGGGTCGCCCGGCCGCGAGAAGCCGCCGGAGATCGCCTGGTTGCTCAGCAGGAACTGCGTGATCGCGAACGGCCGCGCCTCGTCGTTGCTGGTGACCGTGAACGCCTGGTTGGTCTGGAAGCGCACGGTCTGGCCGGCGTTGATGCTGGCGGGGGCCCCCGGCGGAGGCGCGGGCGAGTAGCTGAGCGTGGTGCCGTCGAACGAGCCGGTGATGCGGTAGCCCGCCGGATCATCGCTGGCTCCCCCCGGCGCGGGCGGGGGCGCGGCTGCGTAGGAATCGCCCCACGCCACCAGCGGCAGCATCTGCTGCTCGATGTGGTCGGCGCAGCACTGCCCCGGGTTGGGCTCGATGGTGGCCACGTTGCCCGCGAACACGGCCACCGGCTTGTCCGCCACCACCCGGCTGCCGCTGAGGTTGCCGTCGCCGGTCGAGCCCGGGTAGATGTTGGGACCCAGCGAGACCGCGGTGAACACCATGCCGCGATCGAGCATCACCCCCTGCGACGCCCCGGGGTACAGCCCCCAGCTCGGGAACAGGTCCACGGCGGTGCCGTCCTCGGTGGCCACGATGGAGATGAAGGCCCCGCTGTTGTCGCCCTGCGGCTCCTGGTCGGTGCCCAGCAGGATCGAGTCCCCGGTGACCGCGGTGTAGTCGGTGTCGAGCACGGGGGTGGGGAACAGCAGGGACGCGTCGTTGGAGAACACCTGCACCGTGTTGTCCAGCGGGTTGAACTGGTACGCGGTGATCGGCACGTCGCTCTCCACCCGGTAGGCGCGGCCGTCGTAGGTGTTGGCGCGCGGGGCCTGGTTGAGCGGCGGCAGGCGGAACTCGTGGATCTGCCCGATCGGCACCGAGGCCGAGTCGATCGAGCTGGCCGAGTCGGCCACGAACACCTCCACGTTGGCCGGCGCGTCGGAGGCGGTGTTGGCCACCACCACCGCGAACTGCTGGTCGGCCGGCGCCGGGCTGCCGTTGATCCCCGCCCAGGCATTGGGCAGGTCGACCGCCCAGAACTCGCAGCCCTGGTTGGACTCGGCGTTGGCCGCCTCGGCGCAGGTGTTGGGCGGGCTGGTGTCACCGCCGTTGCCCGTGCCGCCCGAGCCCACGTCGAGCTTCTGACCGGTCTCGTCGCCCTCCTCGGTGTTGCCACCGCTGCCCGTGGCCGTGGTGGTCGACAGCCCGGTCCAGATCGGCGGCGGCTCGTCCTGCCGCCCACCGTCCCCGCAGGCCATCCCTGCGATCGCGATCACGAGCAGCCCGCTTCCATAGTCCATCCGCATCGTTCAAGAGTGCCGGGAGCGTCGCGGCGGGTCAATCATCGTCTCGCCCCGATCGAGACGAAGCGCGTTACGCTGTCCCCGAGCGAGCTGCCAATGTCCACGACCCCGATGCGCCGGCTCATCGTGCTCCGTCACGCCAAGAGCGACCAGTACTCCGATGCTCCCACCGATCACGATCGTCCGATCAACCCTCGGGGGATCCGCAGCGCCCCGCTCATCGGGGCCAAGCTGGCCGAGCTTGGTTGGCTGCCGCAGGTGGTCGTGAGCAGCGACGCCCGCCGCACCCGCGAGACCTGGGACCAGATGGAGCGCGCCCTCGGCGGCGAGCCCCGCGTCACCTTCACTCGCGCCCTCTACCTGGCCGGTCCGCCCGAGGTCCGCGAGGCGCTGCGCGAGCTGCCGCCCGAGATCGACACCGCCATGGTCATCGGCCACAACCCCGGCTGGGAGGAGGTGGTCTTCGAGCTGTGCGGCATCCGGGTGCGCATGACCACCTGCAACGCCGCGCTGCTGGAGATCGGAGCGCAGAGCTGGGGCGAGGCGGTCGAGCGCGGGGACTGGCGCTTCGAGACGGTGCTGCGGCCCAAGGAGCTGTAGCCGGCTATCCCTGCTTGGCCCCGGCGGCCTTGCCCACCTTGCCCGCCTTGCCCTTGCCCTTCGCGGCCTTGCCCGCCTTGCCCGCCGCGCTCGCGAAGCCGCGGTCGCGCATCAGCGCATCGATCGTCGCGTCCCCGCCGCGGAACGCCCGGTAGGCCTCCGCCGGATCGACCGCGTTGCGTGGCGCGAACAGGTGCTCCACCAGCCGGCTCGCCACCTCGGCGTCGTACAAGCCCCCCGGCGCCGCCGCGAACACCTCGGCCGCGTCGGAGGTGAGCACGTCGGCCCACAGGTAGCCGTAGTAGCCCGCCGAGTAGCCCTCGCCCGAGAACACGTGGCCGAAGTGCGGGGTGCGGTGCCGCATGACGATGGCCTCGGGCATGCCCAGCTCCTCCAGCGTCTGGCGCTCGAAGGCGTCGGGGTCGAGCCCCTTGGGATCGATCATGTGCAGCTGCAGGTCCACGATGGCCGAGGCCAGGTACTCGGTGGTGCCGAAGCCCTGGTTGAAGGTGGCGGCGCGGCGGATCTTCTCCACCAGCGCCTTGGGCATGGGCTCGCCCGTCTCGTGGTGGCGCAGGTAGCCGTCGATCACCTCGTCGGTCATCAGCCAGCGCTCGAGCAATTGCGACTGGAACTCGGTGTAGTCGCGCACGCCCCCGTTGAGGGTGGGGTAGTCCACGTTGGAGCTCAGCGCGTGCAGGGCGTGGCCGAACTCGTGGAAGAAGGTCTGCGCGTCGTCCCACGACACCAGCACGGGCTCGCCCGGCGCCCCCTTGATGAAGTTGGAGTTGTTGGAGCACAGCACCGTCTGCTTGCCGCCGTGCACGGTGGTGTGGCCGCGGTAGGTGGAGGCCCACGCCCCCGAGCGCTTGCCCGGCCGCGCGAAGGGATCGAGGTACCACAGCCCCACGTGCTCGCCGGTGGCCGCGTCGGTCACCTCCCACACCTTCACGTCGGGGTGGAACACCGGCACGCTGCCCTCGGGCACCGGGGTGAAGGCGAAGCCGAACAGCCGCCCCGCCACCATGAACATCGCCTCGCGCAGGCGGTCGAGCTGCAGGTACTGCTTGACCTCGTCCGAGTCGAGGTCGTACCGCGCCTTGCGGACCTTCTCGGCGTAGTAGCGGTAGTCCCAGGGCGCGATGGTGATCTTGGCCTTCTCCGCATCGGCTACCGCCTGCATGTCGGCGATCTCCTCGCGAGCGCGCGCCACCGCGGCCGGCCACACCGCCTTCATCAGGCCCATCGCCCGCTCGGGGGTCTGGGCCATGCGGTCCTCCAGCCGCCAGGTGGCGTAGTCCTCGTAGCCGAGCAGCCCCACCCGCTCGTCGCGGAGCTGCAGGATCTCCGTGATGATCGCGTTGTTGTCGTGCTCGTCCCCGTTGTCGCCGCGGTCGTAGTAGGCGCGCCACACCTTCTCCCGCAGCCCGCGGTCCTCGGCGTAGGTGAGGAAGGGGTCCATCGACGAGCGGGTGTTCGTGAACACGTACTTGCCCGCCATGCCGCGGGCCTCGGCCTCGGCCGCCGCCGCGGCCCGCAGCGACGCGGGCAGCCCGGCCAGCTGCGCCTCCTCGAGCACGTGCACCGTGCCCTCCTCGTCGGCGAGCACGTTGTTGCCGAACACGGTGTGCAGCTCGGCCAGGCGCCGCTCGATCGCGGCGTAGCGCTCCTTGTCCGCGCCCGTGAGCGTGGCTCCCCGCCGCGCGAAGCGATCGTAGACCAGCTTCACCAGCCGCTGCTCGGCCGGGCCGAGCGAGGCCAGCTGCGGCGAGTCGTGCACCGCCTTCACCCGGGCAAAGAGCGCCTCGTTCTGCACGATCTTCGAGCGGTACTCCGAGTCGAGCGGGGCCAGGCGTCCCTCGATCTCGCGGAACTCGGGCGTGCTCAGGTTGCTGCTCCAGATCCCGTAGTAGGTCTCCACCCGCTGGTACGCCCGGCCGGAGCGCTCCATCGCCACGATGGTGTTCTCGAAGGTGGGCGGCGCCGGGTCGGCCGCGATCGCGTCGAGCTCGGCCAGGTGCTGGTCCATCGCGGCCTTGGTCGCGGGCTCGAGCTGGCCCAGCTCCATGCGATCGAAGGCCGGCACCCCGCCGTGGGGGCCGGTCCACTCGGCCAGCAGCGCCACGTCGGCCGCCGGGGCGACCGACACCGCCGGCGCCGTCGTGTCGGCGACCGGCTGCTTGGTGCAGGAGGACAGGCAGAGCAGTGAGATCGCGAGCTCGAGGATCGTCGTCTTGCGCATGCGGGGTCTCGGCGTCTTCGGGGACGGGCGGATGCTACTGCACCTGGCAGACGGAGCCATCGCAGTCCTGGCACTCGGGCACGGGCGCGCACCCCATGCCCTCGGGGCAGTCGTCCGCGTCACCGCACTGCAGCAGGCACACCTGGTAGGGCTGGGCGTCGTACTCCGTCAGCGCGCACACCGGGGCCGCGCTGCCCTCGGGCGGCGCCTCGGGGCAGGTGTCGACCACCGCGCACGCCTTCATGCACACGCCGAGCTGGGTGAAGCAGAACGGCGTGGGGTCCTCGCAGTCCTCGCTGGCCTGGCAGGCGCGATACTGCGGCGAGAGCTCGCCGCCCGAGGTGTCGCCCTCGCCGCCCTCCATCTCGTCGGTCACGCAGCCCGAGCCGATCGAGGCGAGCAGCAACAAGGGGAGGAGGACGGTCCGGCTCATGGAGCCACCACGCTACCACGGTGGCACCGGCTCCCTGCATGTGGAAGCATTCACCATGGTCACGGGCGGGCGGAGCAAGCTGGGTTGGGCGCTGTGGGGCGTGGGCTGGCTGCTCAAGATCGGCTTCGCCCTCGCCGCCGTGCTCCTGCCCTTGGCCGGGGTGTGGATCGCCTCCAGCCTGGCCGCCCACCGCGACGGCCCGGTGTGGGCGAGCATCGTGGCCGGCACCCTGTGCTTCCCGGTGCTGCCGCTGGGCTGGGACCTGTGGGCACGCTGGCGTCGACGCCGGCGCGGCGACCTGCGGCGTCCCGTCCTCACCGCCTTCGATCGTCTGGTGCTGCGCACCCTCGCCATCAACCTGGTGTTCGTGGGCAGCCTGCTGTCGCTGTTCCCCGGCAGCGTCTACGAGGCGCTCAGCACCCGCGGCGACTGGATGCTGCAGGGCTCGAGCGCCCCGTGGGCCGAGGGCCTGCGCTCCTCGCTGTTCGGCACCGCCGAGCGCATGCGATGGCTGCACGAGGCCACCCACGACAACGCCTACGAGGATCTCATCGATCCCTCGCTCACCCACGCCCGCGACG
Source organism: Myxococcales bacterium (assembly GCA_020633315.1). GTDB lineage: Bacteria > Myxococcota_A > Polyangia > Nannocystales > Nannocystaceae > Paraliomyxa. Next base: position 213 of record JACKDV010000015.1, on the reverse strand, counting down.
AGAGCGTGGCCCCGGTCGCCGGCGACACCACCCCGCGCCCGCTCCCCATCGAGCCCAGCGCCCCCGCGGTCTCGCCCGGCGATCTGTACCGCGCCGACGGCTGGCCCTTCGCCCCCACCCTGCACCCCGCGGTGGTCGGCCTGCCGCCCGAGTCCGAGACCTCGATCTCCGCCGTCGCGGCCTACCTCGTGGCCCAGGAGCCCGACCCCGTGC
>JACKDV010000014.1 GCA_020633315.1 Myxococcales bacterium | reverse complement strand
CGACGACATCGTGGCCCGTCGCCCGCTGCAGAGGGCCGACGGTCACTCGGTCTGACGAAGACCCCGCGTGGGCCCGCGGTTCGCGCGGGGTTCTCTCGTCCTTGGCCTGCGTAACCTGCGCAAGCTGGTCACGCCCAAAAAAATCGGCGGATCACCCGCCTCCTTGAAATCCTTGCGGTTCTCCCGCGAGGCTGGTCACACTCTGCTCCAGGACGACGCTCCCGGAGCTCGCTTGCAAGCCGGAACGGCTCTTGCTATAGGCATCGGCCCTTCGCGCCGGAAGGACGTCCATGGCTGCCGGACATCGCATCATCATCACCCTGGAATGCCAGGAGTGCAAACGCCGCAACTACTCCACGAAGAAGAATCGGCGGAACACTCCGGAGAAGCTCTCCCTCAAGAAGTACTGCCGTTTTTGCCGGCGTCAGACCGAGCACAAGGAGACGAAGTAGGCTTCGGGCCTCCCCTAGGGCGTTAGCTCAGTTGGTAGAGCAGCGGACTCCAAATCCGCAGGTCGGGGGTTCGAGCCCCTCACGCCCTGCCCACCGATGGACGCGGCGCACCCCCGAGACTGAAAGGCTTCGGGGGGCGCCGTTTCCGCGGTCAGACTCGCCCCCTTCGTCCCCATCATGTGAACCACGATGGCTCGCTCGCGCAAACGAAACGCACCAGCCGGACTCAAGCGGGATTTCGATCCCAGCCGCTGGGCCCACCTCATCTTCGTGCTCGGCGGCTTCATGGCGGCCTGGGTGCTGTCGTGGGCGATCGAGGACATCTGGGACCTCATCTGGTCGATCTGGCCACAGTCGGTGGCTCGGCCCGACACCCTCGTCTCCAACGGGGCCGGGATCACGATTGCGGTGCTCGGGACCGCCTACGCATGGCGACGTCAGGACTGGTTCAAGTTCTGCACCGAGGTCGTCATCGAGATCTCCCAGGTCACCTGGCCCACCCGGGCCGAGACGCGGGCCGCGACCATCGTCGTGATCGTCATGACCCTCATCAGCTCGACCATCCTGTGGAGCATGGATCAGATCTGGTCGACGATCACCAACTGGCTCTACGGCATCTGATGGATGCCGGGCCTTCCAGGAGCAAGCCGACGGTGTCGAACGAGAAGGAATGGTACGTGGTCAACACGTTCTCGGGCTACGAGAACTCGGTCAAGCGTGCCCTCGAGGATCGGATCAAGGGCAAGACCTTCGAGGACCAGTTCGGCGAGATCCTGGTGCCCTCCGAGCAGGTGACCGAGCGCCGCGGCAAGCGGAACGTGAAGACCACCCGCAAGTTCTTCCCGGGCTACATCTTCGTGAACATGGAGCTCACGAAGGAGAGCTGGCACCTGGTGACCAACACGCCGAAGGTCACCGGGTTCCTGGGCGGCCAGACGCCCAAGCCCGTGCGTCAGAACGAGATGAACAAGATGCTCGGCCACACCACGGGGCAGACCGAGGCCAGCCCCGAGGCCATCGTGGTTCCGGACGTCGTCTACAACGTGGGCGACTCGGTCCGGGTCAAGAGCGGCGCCTTCGCCAACTTCACCGGAGAGGTGGAGGAGGTGAACAACGACAAGCAGAAGATCTGGCTCTCCGTCTCGATCTTCGGCCGTCCGACCCGCGTCGAGGTCGATTTCACGGAGGTCGAGCCCGCGAGCTGATCGGGTCGCGTGCCCGTCCCGGCTCCGTTCGTCTCCCGCGCAGATAGAGGATCCAAGTCATGGCAAAGAAGGTCACCGGCTTCATCAAGTTGCAGTGCAAGGGCGGCGAGGCCACGCCGGCCCCGCCCATCGGCCCCGCGCTGGGCAGCAAGGGCGTCAACATCATGGACTTCTGCAAGCAGTTCAACGCTCGCACGCAGAAGGACAAGGGCAAGGTCCTGCCGGTGGAGATCACCGTGTTCAGCGACCGCTCCTTCACCTTCCTCGTCAAGACGCCGCCGGCGGCCTACATGCTCATGCAGGCCGCGGGCATCGACAAGGGCTCGGGCGAGCCCAACAAGGTCAAGAAGGGCAAGGTCAGCTCGGCCCAGATCCGCGAGATCGCCGAGACCAAGCTCAAGGACATGAACGCGTTCGACATCGACCAGGCCATGCGATCGATCGCCGGTACGGCGCGCTCGATGGGCCTGGACGTCGTCGACTAGGGCCCTGGGCCCGGAAGTCTTCATCCCGGGGGAGGGGCGGGTGCCCCGCGAGGACCCCGGAGGGACGATTGAGCATGGGAAAGAAAGCATCCGAAGCCAAGAACAAGGTCGACCGCAGCAAGCGGTACACCATCGACGAGGCCTGTGATCTCGTCACCCAGGTCTCGTTCGCCAAGTTCGACGAGACCGTCGACGTCGCCGCCCGGCTGGGCGTCAACCCGCGTCATGCCGATCAGATGATCCGCTCGTCTTGCGCGCTGCCCCACGGCACCGGCAAGTCGGTGCGGGTCGTCGTGTTCGCCAAGGGCGACCGCGCGGCCGAGGCCACGCAGGCCGGCGCCGACGAGGTGGGCTCGGACGACCTGGTGGCCAAGATCCAGGAGGGCTGGCTCGACTTCGACGCCGCCATCGCCACCCCCGACATGATGGGCTTGGTGGGTCGCCTCGGCCGGATCCTCGGCCCGCGCAACCTCATGCCGAACCCCAAGGTCGGCACGGTGACCATGGACGTGGCCAAGGCGGTCCGCGAGCTCAAGGCCGGCCGGATCGACTTCCGTACCGAGAAGACGGGCATCGTCCACGCCCCGATCGGCAAGGTCTCCTTCGGCAAGGACAAGCTACGGGAGAACCTGATGGCCCTGCTCGAGACCCTTCAGCGGCTCAAGCCGTCCACCGCCAAGGGCAAGTACTTCAAGAGCGTCACCCTGTCGTCGACGATGGGCCCCGGCGTGCGCCTGGACACGAACGACGTGTCCTCGACCATCGAGGGCTAGGCACGTGACAACGAGGTAACGACCTCTCCTGCCTCTTCCCTGGAGGTGAGCGACCCCCAATACTCGCCGCGAATGTCCACTGTCCTGGCTCGGCACGACCGAGCCCCCACTCCCAGAAAGCAGGTCGCTTGCGGCTGCAAGCGGTAAACATCCCGGGCTCGGGATGGCCAGCCCAGAGTGGAAGGCGTCGAGGAGACGGTCTCGAACGAGGCCCTCGGTAGGCCCCTTCCGCGCAGAAGAAGCCACCCCCTGGATCAGGGGACCTACCCACAACGGAATCCACGAAAGGAGCTCCTTGCCATGGATTCAACCACGAAACACCAGCTGTCTGCCAAGCTACGCGAAGAGATCGAGGGCGTCGGTGCCCTCGTGCTGGTGCAGTTCGCCGGACTCACGGTGTCTGCAGCCGAGGAGCTGCGCGCCGCGTTCCGCGAGGCGGGGTGCACGTACCACGTCTACAAGAACAGCACCATTCGCTTCGCCACCCAGGGCACCAAGCACGAGCCGATCCGCGATCTGCTCAAGGGTGTCTCCGGCCTCGCCTACAACGCCGAGGATCCCGGAGCGCCGGCCCGTGTGGCGCGCGATTTCGCCAAGAGCCACGAAGAGCTCCTGGTCAAGGGAGGCGTGTCCGACGGCACGCTTCTCGATGCCAAGGGCGTCGACATGCTCGCGAGCATGCCGGGTCCGCTGGAGCTCAAGGCCCAGCTCCTGGCGCTGTTCAACACGCCAGCCACGCAGATGGTTCGGGTGCTCAACGCGCCCGCACAGAGCCTCCTGTACGTACTCAACGCCAAGATGGACAAGGACGCGGCCTAGCGCGACGCCTCGCGCAACCCCGGTCGCTCCCAAACCCCAACGACTTTCACCCACAAGAGAATCAAGACCATGTCCGACATCACCAAAGAGCAGGTCATCGACTACCTCAGCAACCTCCCCGTGATGGAGATCGCGGCCCTCGTCAAGGACCTCGAGGAGAAGTGGGGCGTCTCCGCGGCCGCGCCGGTGGCCGTCGCTGCCGCCGGGCCCGCTGCCGCCGCCGAGCCGGTCGAGGAGAAGACCGAGTTCGACGTCCACATGAAGGGCTTCGGCGACAAGAAGATCAACGTCATCAAGGCCATTCGGGAGATCATCCCCGGCCTCGGCCTCAAGGAGGCCAAGACGCTGGTCGAGAGCGCTCCCGCCAACGTCAAGGAGGGCATCTCCAAGGACGAGGCCGAGGAGATCGCCAAGAAGCTCAAGGAGGCGGGCGCCGAGGTCGAGGTCAAGTAGGCCGCCTCGGGTGGGCCGGCAGCACCGTCGTGGGAGCTGCCGGTCTCTTGCCCGTCCCTGCGGTGGTCGGCACGCCGGCCACCGCCATCCCACGACCCCGTAGGACCAATCCCCGAACCCCTTGGGTCCCCACCCGGACCTTCCGCAGCCGCCCCCACCCCGAGCGGCCGTCTCCGCCCAGAGGAAGCCCCGATGCCACCGGTCATTCAGAACAACTTCAGGGTCCGCAAGAACTTCGGGAAGCTCAAGAAGATCGTCGAGGTCCCGAACCTCATCGACATCCAGAAGCGGTCCTACGACAAGTTCCTCCAGCGCGAGACCCCGCTCGACGAGCGCGAGGACATCGGGCTGCAGGCCGTGTTCAAGAGCGTCTTCCCCATCAAGGACTTCGGGGAGACCAGCTCGCTCGAGTTCGTCAGCTACTCCCTCGATCGTCCCAAGTACGACGAGGACGAGTGCCGCGCGCGCGGCATGACCTTCGCGGCGCCCATCAAGGTGGTGGTGCGCCTGGTCGTGTGGGACGTGGACGACGAGACGGGGACTCAGTCGATCCGCGACGTCAAGGAGCAGGAGGTCTACTTCGGCGAGATCCCGCTCATGACCGAGCACGGCACGTTCATCATCAACGGCACCGAGCGGGTGGTGGTGTCGCAGCTGCATCGCTCGCCGGGCGTGTTCTTCGATCACGACCGCGGCAAGACCCACTCCTCGGGCAAGAAGCTGTTCTCCGCGCGGGTGATCCCCTACCGCGGCTCGTGGCTCGACTTCGAGTTCGACCACAAGGATCTCATCTACGTCCGCATCGATCGGCGCCGCAAGCTCTACGCCACGGTCCTGCTGCGGGCCCTGAGCAACACCACCCAGGAGCTGCTCGACTACTTCTACGACAAGGAGACGATCACCCTCGAGGACGGCGAGCCCGACGAGGACGGGGTGATCCAGCCGCGGCTGTTCCGCTCGGTCGACTACGATCTGCTCGGCGGGCAGCGGGCGCCCCACGACATCAAGGACCCCGAGTCAGGCAACGTGCTCGTCAAGAAGGGCCGCAAGATCTCGCGCGCGCACATCAAGCGCATGCGCAACGCCGGCATCGAGCGCCTGCCCATGGAGCTCGAGGAGCTGGTGGGCAAGGTCGCGGCCGAGGACATCATCGACGAGAACACCGGCGAGGTCCTGCTCAACTGCAACGAGGACCTGAGCGAGGAGCACTGCAACCGCCTCGTGGAGGCGGGGGTCAAGAAGTTCCGCGTCCTGTTCATCGACGACTTCAACGTGGGCCCGTTCCTGCGCGACACCCTGCTGCAGGACAAGCTGACCTCGCCCGACGAGGCCATCCTCGAGATCTACCGGCGCCTGCGCCCCGGTGATCCGCCCACGCTCGAGACGGCGAAGAACCTGTTCGAGTCGCTGTTCTTCCGGCCCGATCGCTACGACCTGAGCACGGTCGGTCGCCTCAAGCTCAACCACAAGTTCGACCTCGACGAGGCCCTGGACACCCAGATCCTCACCGCGCGCGACATCATGGAGACGGTCAAGTACCTGATCGAGCTCCGCAACGGCCGCGGTCAGATCGACGACATCGACCACCTGGGCAACCGCCGGGTGCGGGCGGTGGGCGAGCTCATGGAGAACCAGTACCGCATCGGCCTGGTTCGGATGGAGCGCGCGATCAAGGAGCGCATGAGCATGTCCCAGGAGATGGACGCGCTCATGCCCGCCGACCTCATCAACGCCAAGCCGGTCTCGGCGGTGGTCAAGGAGTACTTCGCCAGCTCGCAGCTGTCGCAGTTCATGGACCAGACCAACCCGCTGTCCGAGGTGACCCACAAGCGGCGGCTGTCGGCGCTGGGCCCCGGCGGCCTCACCCGCGAGCGCGCGGGCTTCGAGGTTCGCGACGTCCACTCCACCCACTACGGCCGCATCTGCCCCATCGAGACCCCGGAAGGTCCGAACATCGGGCTCATCGCGTCGCTGTCGACCTACGCGCGGATCAACGAGTTCGGCTTCATCGAGACGCCGTACCGCTCGGTCGACGGGGGCGTGGCCTCCACCGACGTCGCCTACTACAGCGCGCTGCAGGAGATGGGCCACTACATCGCCCAGGCCAACGCGCAGTGCGACGACAACGGCAAGCTGCTCGCCGACCAGGTGCACTGCCGCTACAACGAGGACTTCGTGCTGGTGGCGCCCCAAGAGGTGACTCTGATGGACGTCTCGCCCAATCAGCTCGTCTCGGTGGCCGCCTCGCTGGTGCCCTTCCTCGAGCACGACGACGCCAACCGTGCGCTGATGGGCTCCAACATGCAGCGGCAGGCCGTGCCCTGCCTGCGCCCCGACGCCCCGCTGGTGGGCACGGGCATGGAGTCCCACGTGGCGCGCGACTCGGGCACCACGGTGGTGGCCGATCGCGACGGCATGGTCGAGCAGGTCGACGGTGGCCGCATCGTGGTCAAGCCGGTGTCGAGCCGCGACGAGAGCCGCTCGATCCTCGGCGCCAAGCCGGACATCTACAACCTGGTCAAGTTCCAGCGGAGCAACCAGAACACGGCGCTCAACCAAAAGCCCATCGTGCGCGTGGGCGATCGGGTCAAGGCCGGTGACGTGATCGCCGACGGCTCGGCCACCGAGCGCGGCGAGCTGGCCCTGGGCCAGAACGTGCTCGTCGCGTTCATGCCTTGGCAGGGCTACAACTTCGAGGACTCGATCCTCGTCTCCGAGCGCCTGGTCCGCGAGGACGTCTACACCTCGATCCACATCGAGGAGTTCGAGTGCGTCGCCCGCGACACCAAGCTGGGCAAGGAGGAGATCACCCGCGACATCCCGAACGTCGGCGAGGACGCCCTGCGCAACCTCGACGAGGCGGGCATCGTGTGCGTGGGCGCCGAGGTGGGCCCCGGCGACATCCTGGTCGGCAAGATCACGCCCAAGGGCGAGACCCAGCTGTCGCCCGAGGAGAAGCTGCTGCGGGCGATCTTCGGCGAGAAGGCCGGCGACGTGCGTGACACCTCGCTGCGGCTGCCCCCCGGGGTGACCGGCATCGTGATCGACGCCCGGGTCTTCGCCCGCAAGGGTGTCGACAAGGACAGCCGCGCCCAGCAGATCGAGGACGCCGAGCGCGAGAAGCTCAACAAGGACTACCGCGACAACGTCAACATCGTCTCCGACGGCTACTACAGCCGCATCCGCGAGATCCTCGACGGCAAGACCACCGCGGCCAAGCTCGTCGACGACGACGGCAACGTGCTGTGCGAGTCGGGGGTGGCGCTGTCGGCCGACCAGCTCGCGGGCATCCCCCGCAAGTACTGGGGCCACTTCTCGCTGACCACCGCCGAGGACACCGAGCTGGTCGAGGCGCTGGCGCGGCGGCTCGAGAAGGACATCGACGAGATCGAGACCATCTACCGCGAGAAGATCGCCAAGCTGACCAAGGGCGACGAGCTGCCGCCCGGCGTCATCAAGATGGTGAAGGTCTACGTCGCCATCAAGCGCAAGATGCAGGTCGGCGACAAGATGGCCGGCCGCCACGGCAACAAGGGCGTGATCTCGCGGATCCTGCCCACCGAGGACCTCCCCTATCTGGAGGACGGCACCCCGGTGGACATCGTGCTCAACCCGCTGGGCGTGCCCTCACGGATGAACATCGGCCAGATCCTCGAGGTGCACCTGGGCTGGGCGGCGCGCGAGCTGGGCAACCAGATCGATCGCTACATGCAGACCAAGTACAGCTCCGACGTGCTGCGGGCCCAGCTGCTCAAGATCTACGAGGGCAGCGCCTCCGCGGCCGCGTTCATCGGGTCGCTGGCCGACGACGACGTGGTGCGCTTCGCCGACAAGCTGCGGCGGGGCGTGCACATGGCCACGCCGGTGTTCGATGGGGCGCTCGAGACCGAGGTCAAGAGCACGCTCAACAAGGCGGGCCTGCCCAACTCGGGCCAGGCGATCCTGTTCGACGGCCGCACCGGCGAGGCGTTCGAGGAGAACGTCACCGTCGGCATCATGTACATGCTCAAGCTCCACCACCTGGTGGACGACAAGATCCACGCCCGCTCCATCGGGCCCTACTCGCTGGTCACCCAGCAGCCGCTGGGCGGCAAGGCCCAGTTCGGCGGTCAGCGTCTGGGCGAGATGGAGGTGTGGGCGCTGGAGGCCTACGGGGCCGCGTACGCGCTGCAGGAGCTGCTCACCGTCAAGTCCGACGACGTGGTGGGTCGCATGCGGATGTACGAGTCCATCGTGAAGGGTCAGCCGACGATGCAGCCCGGGCTCCCCGAGTCCTTCAACGTGCTGCTCAAGGAGCTGCAGGCCCTGTGCCTGAACGTCGAGATGCTCGAGGTCGACATGGAGACCGGCCAGGTCCCCGGTCGACCCAACGAAGCCGTACCGGCTGCCGAGTAGAGAAGGCGAACGAGGAGGAACAAGCACATGCGTGACATCTTTTCTTTCTTCGAGAAGCCCAAGGAGGCGGCCACCTTCAACGCGCTGCGCATCAGCATCGCGTCGGCCAAGACCATCCGCGAGTGGTCGTTCGGCGAGGTCAAGAACCCCGAGACGATCAACTATCGGACCTTCAAGCCCGAGCGCGACGGCCTGTTCTGCGCCAAGATCTTCGGGCCCATCAAGGACTACGAGTGCCTCTGCGGCAAGTACAAGCGCATGAAGCACCGCGGCGTCGTGTGCGAGAAGTGCGGCGTCGAGGTCATCCACTCCAAGGTCCGTCGTGAGCGTGCGGGCCACATCGAGCTCGCCACCCCGGTCGCGCACATCTGGTTCCTCAAGAGCCTGCCCTCGCGCATCGGCAACGTGCTCGACATCCCGTTGAGCAAGCTCGAGAAGGTCCTGTACTGCGAGTCGTACATCGTGATCGACCCGCGGGACTCGGGGCTCGAGGAGCGCGAGCTGCTGTCGGAGGACCGCTACGAGCAGCTCATCGACGAGCTGGGCATGGATGCCTTCACCGCGGGCATGGGCGCGGAGGCGATCAAGGAGCTGCTGGGCCGCATCGATCCCGTGGTCGAGGCCCGGCTGCTGCGTACCGAGATCGCCACCGCCACCTCCGAGGCCAAGCGCAAGAAGGCCGCCAAGCGCCTGCGCGTGATCGAGGCCTTCCGCAACAGCGGCAACAAGCCCGACTGGATGATGCTCGACGTCATCCCGGTGCTGCCCCCCGACCTGCGCCCCCTGGTGCCGCTGGACGGTGGCCGCTTCGCGAGCTCGGACCTCAACGACCTGTACCGCCGGGTCATCAACCGCAACAACCGCCTCAAGCGCCTGCAGGAGCTGGCCGCGCCCGAGATCATCATCCGCAACGAGAAGCGGATGCTGCAGGAGGCGGTCGACGCCCTGTTCGACAACGGTCGTCGCGGCAAGACCATCACCGGCCCCAACAAGCGGCCGCTCAAGTCGCTCTCCGACATGCTCCGCGGCAAGTCGGGACGCTTTCGGCAGAACCTGCTGGGCAAGCGCGTGGACTACTCGGGCCGCTCGGTCATCGTGGTGGGCCCCGAGCTCAAGCTCCACCAGGTGGGCCTGCCCAAGAAGATGGCGCTCGAGCTGTTCAAGCCCTTCATCTACAACAAGCTCGAGACCCGCGGCCTGGTGACCACCATCAAGAGCGCCAAGCGGATGGTGGAGCGCGAGGCCGAGGAGGTCTGGGACATCCTCGACGAGGTGATCAAGGAGCACCCGGTGCTGCTCAACCGCGCGCCCACGCTCCACCGCCTCGGCATCCAGGCGTTCGAGCCGGTGCTGATCGAGGGCAAGGCCATCCAGCTCCACCCGCTGGTCTGCACCGCCTACAACGCCGACTTCGACGGCGACCAGATGGCGGTGCACGTGCCGCTGTGCATCGAGGCCCAGATGGAGTCTCGGGTGCTGATGATGTCGACCAACAACATCCTCAGCCCCGCGCACGGCAAGCCGATCATCGTGCCCACCCAGGACATCGTGCTGGGCCTCTACTACATGACCCGCGAGCGGCCCAACGCTCCGGGCACCGCCAACGATCCCACCGTGGACTCGTACGTGGTGGGCCACTACGGCTCGCCCAACGAGGTGCGGATGGCCTTCGATCACACGGCCGTGCACCTGCAGGCCAAGATCAAGTGCCGGGTGGATTCCGACGAGATGGTCGAGACCACCTGCGGGCGGGTGCTGCTGTACGAGGGGGGCATCCCCAAGCAGATCCCGTTCAAGCTGGTCAACCGGCCGCTGGGCAAGAAGGAGCTCAACGAGCTGATCGACGTCTGCTACCGCATGTGCGGCCAGAAGGCCACCGTGCTGATGGCCGACTACCTGCGCAGCACGGGCTATACCGAGGCGACCAAGGCCGGCATCTCGATCTGCGTCGACGACATGTACATCCCCGAGGAGAAGGAGACGCTGCTCGGCGACGCCTTCGAGGAGGTCAAGCGGATCTCCGGGCAGTACGCCGACGGTCTCATCACCTCGGGCGAGCGCTACAACAAGGTCATCGACATCTGGGCCAACGTCAGCGAGCAGATCGCCAACGCGATGATGGACCGGATCTCGACCGACGAGGTGATCGACGATCGCAGCGGGGAGTCCCGCCGCTCGCCGTCGTTCAACTCGATCTTCATCATGGCCGACTCGGGCGCTCGTGGCTCGCGTCAGCAGATGCGGCAGCTGGCCGGCATGCGTGGTCTGATGGCCAAGCCCTCGGGCGAGATCATCGAGACCCCGATCACCACCAACTTCCGCGAGGGGCTCACCGTCCAGCAGTACTTCATCTCCACCCACGGTGCGCGCAAGGGCCTGGCCGACACCGCGCTCAAGACCGCGAACTCCGGGTACCTCACCCGCCGCCTGGTCGACGTGGCCCAGGAGGCGGTCATCACCGAGTTCGACTGCGGCACCATCCAGGGTCTCGATCAGGAGGCGCTGGTGGAGGCGGGCGAGATCATCGAGCGCCTCGGTGATCGCGTGCTCGGCCGCACCGCGCTGGAGCACGTGTACCGGCCGGGCACCGACGAGGTGATCTGCTCCGAGGGCGACGTGTTCGACGAGGCTCGGGTCAAGGCGCTCGAGGAGGCCGGCATCCAGAAGGTGAAGATCCGCTCGGTGCTCACCTGCGAGGCCCTGCGGGGCATCTGCGCCAAGTGCTACGGGCGCGACCTGGCTCGCGGCAACCTGGTGGACGTGGGCGAGGCGGTGGGCATCATCGCGGCTCAGTCGATCGGCGAGCCGGGCACGCAGCTCACGATGCGGACCTTCCACATCGGCGGCGTGGCCTCGGGCATGCAGAGCGAGCAGACCACCCTCGAGGCCCGCTTCGGCGGCAAGGTGACCTTCGAGGAGCTGCAGGCGGTCGAGCGCGACGATCACCAGGTGGTGATGAACCGCTACTCGCGGGTCATCCTGCTCGACGAGAAGGACCGTCCGCGCGAGCAGTACGACCTCAACTACGGCGCCAAGCTGATGGTCCGCGAGGGCCAGCAGGTGGGGCCGGGCACGCTGATCTCCGAGTGGGACCCGTTCTCGATCCCGATCCTCAGCGAGGTGAAGGGCACCGTGGAGTTCGCCGACATCATCGAGGGCGTGACCATGTCGGTGCGCGTCGACGAGGTGACCGGCCACTCGAGCATGGTGATCCAGGAGAGCCGCGATCCCGATGCGCGCCCGCGCATGGTGATCCGCGACGAGGCGGGCAACGTGGCCACCTTCGGCAAGCACGAGGCGCGCTACTACCTGCCGGTGGGGGCCTCGTTCACGCTGAGCGAGGGCACCACCATCAAGGCCGGCGAGGTCCTCGCCCGCATCCCGCGTGAGAGCACCAAGACCAAGGACATCACCGGCGGCCTGCCGCGGGTGGTGGAGCTGTTCGAGGCGCGCACGCCCAAGGAGCACGCCGTCATCGCCGAGACGGACGGCATCGTCTCCTTCGGCAAGGACAAGGGCGGCAAGCGGCGCATCATCGTCACTCCGGACGACGGGGACCCGCGCGAGTACCTGGTGCCCAAGGCGCGCCACGTGCAGATCCGCGAGGGCGACCGCGTGCGCGCGGGCGAGAAGCTGATGGGCGGCCCCGCCAACCCGCACGACATCCTCGCGGTGCTCGGCGAGAAGGCGCTGGCGCGGTACCTGCTGGACGAGATCCAGGAGGTCTACCGGCTCCAGGGCGTCAAGATCAACGACAAGCACATCGAGGCCATCATTCGCCAGATGATGCGGCGGGTGAAGGTCGCCGATCCCGGTGACACCAACTTCCTCGCCGAGGACCATGTCGAGCGGCAGATCTTCCAGCAGGAGAACGTGCGCGTGGCCTCGCTGGGAGGCACCCCGGCCACGGGTCAGGCGCTGCTGCTGGGCATCACCAAGGCATCGCTGTCGACGGAGAGCTTCATCTCGGCCTCGTCCTTCCAGGAGACGACCAAGGTGCTCACCGAGGCGGCGCTGCAGGGCAAGGTCGACTACCTGCGCGGTCTCAAGGAGAACGTGATCATGGGGCGGCTGATCCCGGCCGGCACGGGCCTGGGGGTCTACGAACGCCTGCACGTGCAGAGCGACGACCTGACCCCGGAGGAGCTCGCCGCCGAGCCCACCGCTCGCCGCCAGAGCGAGCGGGACCTGATGAACATCCCCGACTGATCACGCCGGACTGACCCCCCGCGACCAGCGGGGGATGGTGCCGAAGAGAATGCAGACGCCGGGACCGCGACAAGCGGACCCGGCGTCTTCGCGTGGGTGAGGGAGGGGCCTCGTCGGCTACTCGATCGAGCTCTCGACGCAGGCGATGTAGTCTCGCTCGGCGTGGTCGACCTCGAGCACCAGGGCCTCGAGCTGACCCTCGAGGACGGGGCGCAGGGACTGGGCCTGGTCGAGCTCCTTCAACGCGGCCGCGCGACGGTCGAGCAGCGGCTCGACCTCGAGCTGGGAGGCCCCGCCGCGGAGGCGCTCGGCGATGGTGGCCGCGAGGGTGCTGGCCTCGGTTCGCAGGTCCTGCTGGTGGGTGTCGTTGGCGGCCACCGCCTTCTCCATCTGGTCGAGGGCGGCCTGCATGGAGCCGAGGTCGATGAGCATGTCGTCGCAGCGCGGGCTCGACTGCGCCGCCTGCACGGGGGAGGCCGCAGTCAGCGCGCTACACGCACCAAGGAAGACGGCGAGGAGGATCTTGCGGGGGGCCATGGCCGCTCCCTCATCAAGTCCCGTGCCACGCGCGGCCAAACGGGCCTTCCCAGTGATCCCAATGTCCTGGGAGGTACGCTGATAACGTACCGATGGCTACAAGGATTGCACCCCAGAGGGTGGGTGACGACTACCGTAGCCACTGATGATCGATCCAGCCCCGGTCTCAATTGCGTGAGAACACGCGTTCAAAGCCGCTTGATCGATGGGACCTCCCGTCTATACTCGCCGCCCCTCGCCCTGGGCTCGCTTCGGCTCAGGTGCTCGAGCGCGAGCTTGATCGCGGGGGAAAAACCGGGTAGACGGCCCCTCCGCGCGTGCGGGAGCCGAACCCCCGCTCCCCCGCCCCGAAGGTTCTCCGATAGGTCCGAAGGAAGTCGCATGCCGACGATTCAGCAGTTGGTCCGCAAGGGACGCACGCAGCAGTTCGCCAAGAAGACGGCGCCCGCTCTCAAGGAGTGCCCGCAGAAGCGAGGCGTCTGCGTTCGCGTGTATACCAGCACTCCCAAGAAGCCGAACTCGGCGCTGCGCAAGGTCGCTCGTGTTCGCCTCAGCAACGGCATCGAGGTCACCTCGTACATCCCGGGCGAGGGGCACAACCTGCAGGAGCACTCGATGGTGCTCATCCGCGGCGGCCGTGTGAAGGATCTCCCCGGTGTGCGCTACCACGTGGTGCGCGGCACTCTCGACACCACCGGCGTGCAGGGCCGTCGGCAGCGTCGCTCCAAGTACGGCACCAAGCGGCCGAAGTAGCTCGAAGACGAGGCAGCCATGTCCCGCAAGAAGGTCACCCGCAAGCCCCGCCCGGTGCTCGACATCCGCTACACGGATCACCCGGCCGACATCAACCGTCAGGTCGCTGGCTTCGTCAACGGCGTGATGCTCGACGGCAAGAAGTCCGTTGCCGAGAAGATCGTCTTCGGTGCGTTCGAGATCATCTCGGAGCGGACCAAGGACGATCCGATCAAGGTGTTCGAGAAGGCCGTCGCCAACACCCGCCCTCGCCTCGAGGTCCGGGCTCGCCGCGTGGGCGGCTCCAACTACCAGGTTCCCGTCGAGGTCCGTCCCGAGCGCAGCCAGGCCCTGGCCTACCGCTGGCTCATCGGCGCGGCGCGGGCTCGTCCCGAGAAGACCATGCGCGAGCGCCTCGCCAACGAGATGCTCGACGCGGCGCAGAACCGCGGCACCGCGGTGAAGAAGCGCGAGGACAGCCACAAGATGGCCGAGGCCAACAAGGCCTTCGCCCACTATCGGTGGTAACCACCACCAGGAGCGCCACGCCCAACCCCTAGGATTCGCCAACAGAGCTTCGTGCGAGCCGCCCCTGCACCGCCTCGGTGCTCGCGGCGCTCGCTCCCGGCACCCCGCCTCGGGCGGGACCATGCCGACCCGGGCCCTTCGCGTGCCACACCCACCCCAGCTGGGGATGGATGGCACCGAATGCGGCCCAACGCTCGTTCCTCCCTCCCCCCTCCTTCGTCATGGCCGGCATCGAAGACATCGTCCGTACCCGAGACATCGGGATCATGGCGCACATCGATGCGGGGAAGACCACGACCACCGAGCGGATCCTCTACTACACGGGCATCACGCATCGCATCGGCGAGGTGCACGACGGCGCCGCGGTCATGGACTACATGCCGCAGGAGCAGGAGCGCGGCATCACCATCACGGCCGCGGCCACCACCTGCTTCTGGCGCGAGCACCGGATCAACATCATCGACACCCCGGGACACGTGGACTTCACGGTCGAGGTGGAGCGCTCGCTGCGGGTGCTCGACGGGGCGGTGGCGGTGTTCGACGCGGTCTCGGGCGTGGAGCCCCAGTCGGAGACGGTGTGGCGCCAGGCCGACCGCTACGGCGTCCCTCGCATCGCCTTCGTCAACAAGCTCGACCGGGTGGGCGCCACCCTCGAGCGCACGGTGGGGATGCTCCAGGAGCGCCTGGGCGCGCACCCGCTGGTGGTGCAGCTCCCCATCGGTCTCGAGGGCGCCTTCGAAGGGGTCATCGACCTGCTCGAGCTGCGGGCGCTTCGCTTCGGCGGCGAGCTCGGCGACAAGGTCGAGGTGGAGCCCATCGGTCCCGAACACGCGCTCTACGACGAGGCCGCCGAGGCCCGGGCGGCGCTGGTCGAGGCGCTGGCCGAGGTCGACGAGACGCTGGAGGAGCTCTACCTGAGCGACGCCGGCACCGACGTCTCGGCCACCATCCTGCGGGAGGGCCTGCGCCGCGCCACGGTGGCTGGGCGGGGCGTGCCGGTGCTGTGCGGCTCCTCGCTCAAGAACAAGGGCGTGCAGCCGCTGCTCGACGCCATCGTCGACTACCTGCCCTCGCCCCGCGATCTCCCGCCGGTGGACGCCGAGCTGCTCGACAAGGACGGCCTGCCCAGCGGGCAGACGGTGCCTCGTCGCCCGATCCACGGCGATCCCTTCCTGGCCCTGGCCTTCAAGGTGATCTTCGACCCCCACCGGGGTCCCCTGGTGTTCTTCCGGGTGTACTCGGGCACTGCCAAGCTCAAGCAGGCGCTGTGGAACAGCACTCGCGCCCGCAAGGAACGGCTGCAGCGCGTGCTCCAGGTCCACGCCAACAAGACCCAGGAGATCGAGGAGGTCGGCCCGGGCGACATCGCGGCGGCGGTGGGGCTGAAGTTCACGGCCACCGGCGACACCCTGGTGCTGGCCGACGACAAGGAGCGGGTGGTGCTGGCCGGGATGCAGATCCCCGAGCCCGTGATCTTCCGCTCGATCGAGCCCAAGACCGCCGGCGATCAGAAGGACCTCGACGAGGCGCTCGAGCGCTTCGGTCGCGAGGACCCGAGCTTCAAGGTCCGCGTCGACCCCGACTCGGGGCAGACCCTCATCTGCGGCCAGGGCGAGCTGCACCTCGAGGTGCTCATCGACCGGATGCTCCGCGAGTACCGGGTGGACGCGGCGGTCGGCAAGCCGCAGGTGGCGTACCGCGAGACCGTCGGCAAGGCCGTCGAGCTGCCCCTCGAGTACGATCGCGAGATCGGGGGTAAGCGCCAGTACGCCAAGCTGGTGCTGCGAATCGAGCCGGTGACGCGCGGGGAGGGCAACTCCTTCGTCGACGCCACCGAGCCCGGCCCCGACGGCAAGCCGGTGATCTCCAAGCTCTTCCTCACGGCCATCCGCGAGAGCGTGAGCGATGCCCAGACCCGGGGGACCCTGCTGGGCTACCCGGTGGAGGACGTCCGGGCCACGCTGCTGGATGCGCAGGCACACGACACCGACTCCAGCGAGGCCAGCTTCCGCGCCGCGGGGTCCATGGCCTTCATGCAGGGCTTCGAGGCGGCCCGCCCCACGCTGCTTGAGCCGGTCATGGCGGTCGAGGTCGTGGTGCCCCAGGACTTCACCGGAGCCGTCGTCTCCGACCTGAACGGACGGCGTGGTCGCATCATGGGAATGGAGCCCGCCCCGGGCTCCTCCGACGCCCAGATCGTCCGCGCCGAGGTCCCCTTGGCAGAGATGGTCGGATATGCTACCGCACTGCGCTCCGCGACCCAGGGTCGCGCGAGCTACTCGATGCACTTCAGCCACAACTCCGACGTTTCGGCGGACCTGCAGGCGAGCATCGTGGAAAGACTCCGGGGCTACTGAAGCGCGCTGCGACCGCGGTGCCGCCCGAGCCCCGACCCTCCAACAACCCCCACTTTCGACTCCACACCAAGAGCTCACCAAGAGGTAAGGCGCCATGTCCAAGGAGAAGTTCGTTCGCGACAAGCCCCACGTGAACATCGGGACGATCGGTCACGTGGACCACGGCAAGACGACGCTGACGGCGGCCATCACGAAGGTGCTGGGCCTGAAGGGTTGGGCGGAGAAGGTCGACTTCGAGAACATCGACAAGGCGCCGGAGGAGCGGGAGCGCGGGATCACGATCTCGACGGCGCACGTGGAGTACAACTCGGAGAAGCGGCACTACGCGCACGTGGACTGCCCGGGACACGCGGACTACATCAAGAACATGATCACCGGGGCGGCGCAGATGGACGGCGCGATCCTGGTGGTGAGCGCGCCGGACGGCCCGATGCCGCAGACGCGGGAGCACATCCTGCTGGGTCGGCAGGTGGGCATCCCGGCGCTGGTGGTGTTCCTGAACAAGGTCGATCAGCTCGACGAGGAAGACGAGGAGATGATCGAGCTGGTGGAGGTGGAGCTGCAGGAGCTGCTGACCAAGTACGAGTACGACGGCGACAACACGCCGATCGTGCGGGGGTCAGCGCTCAAGGCGCTCAACACGGACAGCGCGGACTCGGAGGAGGCCAAGTGCATCTTCGAGCTGATGGAGGCGTGCGACACGTGGATCCCGGAGCCGACGCGTGAGCTGGACAAGCCGTTCCTGATGCCGGTGGAGGACGTGTTCACGATCTCTGGGCGCGGGACGGTGGTGACCGGTCGTGTGGAGCGCGGGATCGTCAAGGTCGGGGACACGGTGGAGATCGTGGGCATCCGGCCGACGCAGAGCACGACGGTGACGGGCGTGGAGATGTTCCGCAAGCTGCTCGACGAGGGTCGGGCGGGAGACAACATCGGGGTGCTCGTCCGCGGGATCAAGCGGGAAGAGGTGGAGCGTGGGCAGGTGCTGTGCAAGCCCGGGAGCATCACGCCGCACACGCACTTCAAGGCGCAGGTGTACGTGCTCAAGAAGGAGGAGGGTGGTCGTCACACTCCGTTCTTCAAGGGATACCGGCCGCAGTTCTACTTCCGGACGACGGACGTGACGGGAGACATCTTCCTGCCCGAGGGCGTGGAGATGGTGATGCCCGGAGACAACGTGGAGATCGAGGTGAAGCTGATCTCCACGATCGCGTGCGAGGACGGGCTGAAGTTCGCGATCCGCGAGGGCGGTCGCACCGTCGGCGCTGGCGTCGTCATCAAGGTCATCGAGTAGGGGATACCGTGGACAACCTCAAGATCAGGATCCGGCTCAAGGCCTACGATCACAAGCTGCTCGATCAGTCGTCGCGCGAGATCGCCGATACCGCGCGCCGCACGGGTGCACGCGTGGCCGGCCCCATCCCGCTTCCGACCAAGATCAACAAGTACACCGTGCTCCGCGGGCCCTTCATCGACAAGAAGTCCCGCGAGCAGTTCGAGATCCGCACGCACACGCGGCTGCTGGACATCCTCGAGCCCAACAAGCAGACGCTCGACGCGCTGATGAAGCTCGACCTGAGCGCGGGCGTGGACGTCCAGATCAAGACGAGCTGAGGACGAGGACCATGGCGAAGCTATCCGTCATCGATCTGACCGGAGCCCAGGTGGGCGAGCTCGACGTCGCCGACGACGTGTTCGCGGCCGAGGTCAAGGAGCACCTGCTGTGGGAGGTGGTCCGGGCCCAGCGTGCGGCCAAGCGCGCGGGCACGGCCCACACCAAGACCCGCAGTGAGGTCGCGCGGACCAAGGCCAAGCTCTACCGCCAAAAGGGCACCGGCAACGCGCGCCACGGCTCGCGTCGCTCCAACGTGTTCCGTGGCGGTGGCGTGACCCACGGGCCGCGGCCCCACAAGTACGACCTGGCGGTGAACAAGAAGGTGATGGCGGGCGCGCTGCGCTCGGCCCTCAGCCTTCGCGCGCAGGCCGGCGACCTGGTGGTGATCAAGGAGTTCACCGGCCCCGAGGTGAAGACCAAGGCGCTGGCCCAGGCCCTGGGCAAGCTCGAGGCGGGCAGGGCCCTGCTGGTCGACGACGGCGACAACCGCTGGCTCCGCCTGAGCTCCCGCAACCTGGCCGACGCCGACTTCCTCGACGTGCGGGGCCTCAACGTCTACGACATCCTGCGCCACCCCAAGCTGCTCATCTCCGAGACCAGCCTGCGGCAGGTGGAGGCTCGCCTCACCCGAGGCGCGGCCGCGCCGGGTGCAGCCCAAGGAGCTCCGGCATGATCACTCCGCAGCAGATCATCCTTCGGCCGATCGTCACCGAGAAGTCGACGGACCTTCAGGCCGACAACAACCAGTACGCCTTCGAGGTGGCCAAGCAGGCCAACAAGATCGAGATCCGCAAGGCCGTCGAGATGGTCTTCGGCGTCCGCGTGACCGGAGTGCGCACCCAGGTGGTGCGTGGTGACCTCCGCCGCGTGGGCCAGTTCTGGGGCAAGCAGCGGTCGTGGAAGAAGGCCGTGGTCACCGTCCACCCGGACGACAGCATCGACCTCTACGGCGAGGAGTAGGGGAGCGCACGCCATGGGCATCAAGAAGTACAAGCCGACCTCCCCGGGTCGCCGGAACATGACCGCCAACGATCGCGCGGTGGTGACGGCAGAGCGCCCGCTCAAGAAGCTGGTGAGCTTCCGGCACAGCCCGGCCGGCCGCAACAACAACGGCCGCATCACCCTGCGGTTCCGCGGCGGCGGCCACAAGCGGCTCTACCGCGAGATCGACTTCAAGCGGGACAAGTTCGGCGTGCCGGCCAAGGTCGCCTCGATCGAGTACGACCCCAACCGCACCTGCTACATCGCGCTGCTCCACTACGCCGACGGCGAGAAGCGCTACATCCTGGCCCCGGCCGGGGTGAAGGTGGGCCAGACCGTGGTCAGCAGCCGTGACGCCGACATCATGCCGGGCAATTCGCTGCCGCTGCGCTCGATGCCGTCGGGCACCGAGATCCACAACATCGAGCTCAAGATCGGCCGCGGCGGCCAGCTCGTGCGCACCGCCGGTGCGGTGGCTCGGCTGATGGCTCGCGACGGCGACTGGGCGCTCATCCGCCTGCCCTCGGGCGAGGTCCGCCGGGTGCATGCCGACTGCCGCGCCACCGTGGGCGGGCTGAGCAACTCCGAGCACGGCAACATCAAGCTCGGCAAGGCCGGCCGCACGCGCTGGCTGGGACGGCGCCCGCACAACCGCGGCGTCACCATGAACCCCGTCGATCACCCCATGGGTGGTGGCGAGGGCCGCACCTCGGGCGGTGGTCACCCGCGCAGCCCGTGGGGCAAGCCCACCAAGGGCCTGCGGACCCGCAAGAACAAGCGCACCCAGGTCTTCATCGTCAACCGTCGGAGGAAGTAAGCGATGCCTCGTTCCGTAAAGAAGGGTCCGTTCGTCGACGCCGACCTCCTCGTGAAGGTCGAGGCCGCGCTCGCCGAGAAGGGGCGCCGGGCCGTCAAGACCTGGTCGCGCCGCTCCACCATCCTGCCGCAGTTCGTGGGCGCCAACATCATGGTCCACAACGGCAACAAGTTCATCCCGGTGTACATCACCGAGAACATGGTCGGTCACAAGCTCGGCGAGTTCGCGCCCACGCGGACCTTCCGGGGCCACGCGGCCGATCGCAAGGGGAGGCGCTAGGTCATGGCCACCGCACGCCTCAGCCACGTCCGCATCGCGCCGCGGAAGATCCGGGTCATCGCGAACCTGATCCGCGGCCAGCAGGTGGACAAGGCCATCAACACCCTGCGCTTCATGAACAAGTCGGGCTCGCGGGAGCTGTTCAAGCTCCTCGTCTCGGCCGTCGCCAACGCCGAGGATCAAGGCTCCGGCGACGTCGACGAGCTCGTGGTCCGCACCATCACCGTGGACCAGGGCCCCACCCTCAAGCGCTGGCGCCCGCGGGCGCAGGGGCGCGCCACCAAGATCCAGAAGAAGACCAGCCACGTGTTCGTGGAGCTGGCCCCTGCCCCCGAGGCCTAGTCGGCCGGGCTCAACCGTTCAGAGGCATACGCGACCATGGGTCAGAAGACGCACCCCATCGGGTTTCGGCTCGGCATCGTCAAGACTTGGAACTCGAAGTGGTTCGAGGACCAGCGCTATCGGCAGTGGCTGCACGAGGACCTCAAGCTCCGTCGCTTCCTCAAGCGGGAGCTGCTCAACGCCAGCATCTCCGAGATCACGATCGAGCGTGCCGCCAACAAGGTGAAGATCAACATCTTCTCCGCGCGGCCCGGGATCGTGATCGGCAAGCGGGGCGCCGGCGTGGAGGGCCTCAAGAAGAAGGTCCAGAAGATGACCGACTCCGAGGTCTTCCTGAACATCCAGGAGGTCCGCAAGATGGAGGTCAACGCCCAGCTCGTGGCCGAGAACATCTGCCAGCAGCTCGAGCGCCGCATCGCCTTCCGTCGCGCCCTCAAGCGCGCGGTGCAGACCGCGATGAAGTTCGGCGCCAAGGGCATCCGGGTCAACGCCCAGGGCCGCCTCGGTGGCGCCGAGATGGGTCGCCGCGAGTGGTACCGCGAGGGGCGGATCCCGCTACACACCCTGCGCGCCGACATCGACTACGGGTTCTTCGAGGCGCAGACCTCGGCCGGCACCATCGGCGTCAAGTGCTGGATCTTCAAGGGCGAGGTCTACGACCACCGCGGTGGTGCGACCGGCGATGCCCGCTTCCCGCGGCCCGTGCCCCAGCGCTAGGCCCATCGGCTTCACGGAGGCTTTCCGATGCTCTCACCTTCCAGGGTCAAGTTCCGCAAGGTCCACAAGGGCCGCATGACGGGCCGCGCCAAGGGCGGCGACCGGGTCAGCTTCGGCGACTTCGGGCTGCAGGCGACCTCGTGCGGCTGGCTGACGGCGCGGCAGATCGAGGCGGCTCGTATCGCGATCAACCGCCACGTCAAGCGCGGTGGCAAGCTCTACATCCGCATCTTCCCCGACAAGCCGGTGTCCAAGAAGCCCGCCGAGACCCGGATGGGTAAGGGCAAGGGTGGCCCCGAGCTGTGGGTCGCCGTGATCCGGCCGGGTCGGGTGCTCTACGAGATCGAGGGCGTTCCCGAGGAGCTCGCACGCAGCGCGTTCCTCCGCGCCCACCACAAGCTTCCCATCAACACGCGCTTCATCAAGCGAGAGGTGGCGCTGTGAAACCCGCCGAGCTTCGAGACAAGACCGACGAGGAGCTGCGCGAGCTCGAGGGCGAGCTACGCGACAAGCTCATCAAGATCCAGGTCGCCCGCGCTACCCAGCGTGCGACCGACACGGCGCAGCTCCCTCGCATCAAGAGGGACATCGCGCGAATCAAGACGATCCTGCACGAGCGCACGCTCGGCCTCGCCGGCGGTGCCGGTGCGGCCGCCGCGGTAGTCCAAGAGGAGACAACGGCATGAGTGACGAGCAAGCCAAGGCCGAGGAAGGTGGCCGTCTCGAGCGGCACCGGCGGGTGCTCGTGGGGCAGGTGGTGTCCGACAAGATGGACAAGACCATCGTGGTGCAGGTCCTGCGCCGCTATCGCCACCCCCGCTACCGCAAGTACGTCAACGAGCGGACCAAGTACAAGGCGCACGACGAGAACAACGAGGCGCGCGTGGGCGACATGGTTCGCATCATCGAGTCCCGCCCGCTGTCCCGCGACAAGCGGTGGCGGCTGCAGGCGGTGACGGAAAGGGCTCCGGTCGTATGATCCAGGTCCAGTCGGTCCTCGACGTCGCGGACAACTCGGGCGCCCGCAAGGTCGCCTGCATCCGGGTGCTCGGCGGCTCCAAGCGACGCTACGCCAACGTCGGCGACATCATCGTGGTGAGCATCCGCGATGCCCTTCCCAACTCCAAGGTGAAGAAGGGCTCGGTGATGAAGGCCGTGATCGTGCGCTCGCGCAAGGGGCTGCGTCGCCCCGATGGCAGCCTCATCCGCTTCGACACCAACAGCGCCGTGCTCATCGACAACCAGAAGCAGCCCATCGGCACCCGCATCTTCGGACCGGTGGCTCGTGAGCTGCGAGCGCGGAAGTTCCTCAAGATCATCAGCCTCGCGCCGGAGGTGCTGTAGCCATGCAGCGAGTCAAGCAGGGCGACGACGTCGTCGTGGTGGCGGGCAAGGACAAGGGCTCGCGCGGCCGGGTGCTGCGCGTGTTCCCGGGTGCGGACCAGGTGCTGGTGGAGGGCGTCAACGTCCGCACCAAGCACATCAAGCCGAGCCAGACCAACCCCCAGGGCGGGCGCATCAAGAAGGAAGTGCCCATTCACATCTCCAACGTAATGCTCGCCGACCCCCAGGACGGCAAGCCGACCCGCGTCCGCATCCAGACCCTCGAGTCGGGCCAGCGCGTGCGCGTGGCGGTTCGCTCGGGTGAGCAGATCGACAAGTAGGGCGGAGGAAGGTACCGATGGCAAAGGCACAGCGCGGGGCCCCGA
Organism: Myxococcales bacterium; assembly: GCA_020633315.1. Lineage (GTDB taxonomy): Bacteria > Myxococcota_A > Polyangia > Nannocystales > Nannocystaceae > Paraliomyxa. Next base: position 208,519 of record JACKDV010000014.1, on the reverse strand, counting down.
CCCAGAAGAAGAAGAAGGAGACCGGCTTCCCGTACAAGTTCCGCCGGGTGCAGGAGGAGCCGCTGCGGCGTAGTCCCAGCGATCGCTCCCAGCTACTGGTGAAGTACGAGGAGCAGGTCCGTCCGTGGCTGCAGAAGGAGTTCGGCTACACGAACGGATTCCAGGTGCCGCGGGTGGAGAAGGTGGTGCTCAACATCGGCTTGGGTGAGGCTCTCAAGACCCCCAAGCTGCTCGAGCAGGCGTTCGAGAGCCTCGGCAACATCACCGGCCAGCGTCCGGTGGTCACCCGGGCCAAGAAGTCCATCGCGACGTTCAAGCTGCGCGAGGGCATGAAGATCGGCTGCATGGTCACGCTGCGTGGCCCGCGGATGTGGGAGTTCCTCGACCGCCTGCTGACGGTCGCCCTGCCGCGTACCCGAGACTTCCGCGGCGTGAGCCGCAAGGCGTTCGATGGCCGCGGCAACTACACCCTCGGAGTCCGCGAGCTGCTCATCTTCCCCGAGGTCGACATCGAGAAGCTGGACAAGGTGCCGGGCATGAACATCTGCGTTCACACCAGTGCCAAGAACGATGAGGAAGGCCGCGCCCTGCTGTCTCAGCTCGGCGTTCCGTTCCGCACCTGAGGGAGAGATCGCACCATGTCCATGACCGATCCCATCGCCGACATGCTCACCCGCATTCGCAACGCGATGATCGCCGGCCACGAGAACCTCGAGGTCCCGGCGTCGCGGGTGAAGCTGCGCATCGCCGAGATCCTCAAGGAAGAGGGCTACATCAACGGGTACGACCGCCAGGAGGACGGCCCGCAGGGCAAGCTGCTGATCGAGCTGCGCTTCCACGGAGGCCAGCCCGCCATCGAGGGGCTCAAGCGAGTCAGCCGCCCCGGGCAGCGCCGCTATGCACGGTGCAGCGACATCCCCAAGGTCCGCAATGGCCTGGGCATCATGATCGTGAGCACCTCCCAGGGAATGATGACCGACCGCGCCGCCCGCAAGGCGGGCGTGGGTGGCGAGCTCGTCTGCAGCGTCTGGTAAGGAGGAAGCGAGACCATGTCACGCATCGGCAACGCGCCCATCACCGTCCCCAAGGGAGTGACGGTCGACGCCAAGGGGCAGACCATCTCGGTCAAGGGCCCCAAGGGAAGCCTCAGCTTCACCGTGCCCGACACGATCTCCTTCACCCACGAGGGGCAGGAGATTCGCTTCAAGCGGGCCGGCGACAGCCGCACCGATCGGGCGATGCACGGGATGGCCCGTGCCCGCACCGCCAACATGATCACGGGCTGCTCGCAGGGCTTCTCCCGCACGCTCGAGATCACCGGCGTTGGCTACCGTGCCGCGGTGAAGGGCAAGAGCGTCGACCTCACCCTCGGCTTCTCCCACCCGATCAGCTACCCGCTGCCCGAGGGGGTCTCCGCGGAGGTCACCAAGGAGGGCAAGCTGGTCCTGAGCGCAGCCGACAAGGCCGTGCTCGGTCAGGTTGCGGCGGACATCCGCGGCTTCCGGCCCCCGGAGCCCTACAAGGGCAAGGGCGTCAAGTACGAGAACGAGCGAATCATCCGCAAGGAAGGCAAGCGCGGTAAGAAGTAGGCCCTGCCTGCTCGCCACCCGCGCCTACTACGCGCCCAATTGGGGGAGCACCCGTCATGCCGACCAACAAGATCGAGACTCGGAGTCGCCGCAAGCGGCGGATCCGTCAGCGGGTCGTGGGGACTGCAGAGCGCCCGCGCCTTACCGTGTTCCGCAGCAGCAAGCACATCTACGCCCAGGTCATCGACGACGCGAGCTCGTTGTCGCTGGCCACGGCATCCACCCTCACCAAGGCCCTGGCCGGCGAGCTCGAGAACAAGAGCAAGAAGGACGCGGCCGCGGTGGTGGGGGCGGCCATCGCCAAGGCGTGCCAGGACAAGGGCATCACCAAGGTCGTGTTCGACCGCAATGGGTACGCGTACCACGGCCGGGTGAGCGCGCTGGCGGATGCCGCCCGCGAGGCCGGTCTGGAATTCTAGGAGGACGTCGATGGTCGATATCGAAAGCTTGGGCGATCTCGTCGATCGAGTCGTCTACATCAACCGCGTGGCCAAGGTGGTCAAGGGCGGCCGCAACTTCTCGTTCACCGCGGTGGTCGTGGTGGGCAACGAGCACGGCTGGGTCGGCATGGGCCACGGCAAGGCTCGCGAGGTGCCCGAGGCCATCCGCAAGGCCAACGAGTACGCGCGTCGCAACCTCTTCGAGGTGCCGCTGTCCGGGCCCACCATCCCGCACGAGATCCTCGGCACCCACGGGGCCGGGCGGGTGCTGCTGCGCCCGGCCGCGCCGGGTACGGGCGTGATCGCGGGCGGCCCGGTGCGCGCGGTGGTCGAGTGCGCCGGCATCCACGACGTGCTCTCCAAGTGCATCGGCACCAACAACCACCTCAACGTCATTCACGCGACGATGAACGCGCTCAAGTCGCTCCGGAGCCCGGAGCAGGTCGCGCTTCGTCGGGGGATGACCGTCGAGCGGATGCTCGGCTAAGTCAGGGAGACGAGGCGATGGCCGACAAGCTCAAGGTGACCCTGGTGCGCAGCACCATCGACCGGGACAAGTCGCAGAAGCAGACCGTGACCGGGCTGGGCCTGCGCAAGCTCCACCATTCCGTGGTGCTCGAGGACACTCGGGCGATCCGCGGGATGATCCGCAAGGTCCAGCACTTGGTCGCGGTCGAGCCCGCGGAGTAGCCGGACCCCACAATCCCCACCGATCGACCAGAAGGACGTCACGATCATGGGCACCACGCTGCACACCCTCACGCCCCCCGAAGGGGCTCGCAAGAAGAAGAAGCGCCTGGGGCGAGGCATCGGCTCGCACCGCGGCAAGACCTCCGGCCACGGCATGAAGGGGCAGCTGTACCGGCACACCGCGATGCCGGTCTCCTTCGAGGGCGGCCAGCTCCCGATCCACCGCCGGGTCCCCAAGCGCGGCTTCGTGAACATCCACCGGGTGGAGGTCCACGGGATCAACGTGGGCGCGCTGTCGGGCTTCGAGGCGGGCACCGAGATCACCCCCGAGCTGCTGCTCGAGCGGGGCCTGGTCCCCAAGAAGGCGACCGTGATCAAGCTGCTCGGCGACGGCGAGGTCTCCGCGGCGCTGACGATCAAATTGCATCGCGCCAGCGCCTCGGCCCAGGCCAAGATCGAGGCCGCGGGCGGCAGCCTGCAGCTCCTCGGCCAGGGTCAGGAGCAGGTCGAAGGCGACGCGGGCTGATCCCTTCGGGGAGGCCATCGCATCATCGCGTGAGGCGCGCTGGACCCCGGCGCGCCTCTCGCCATTTCGGGAGGGGTCGCACCCGCCGGTCAGATGTCAGTCCCGGCGGCGTAGGGTATGGTCGCTTCCCCTGCGAAGCGGCTGCGGGCCAGACCGACCGGAAGCGGTCGCCGGCCGCACGAGGAACACGGCATGGGCATCATTCTCAACATCTTCAAGCTGCCCGAGCTGCGCAAGCGCGTCTTGTTCACCTTGATGATGCTGGCGGTCTACCGCCTGGGCGTGTTCATTGCGGTGCCCGGCGTCGACCGCAAGGTGATGGCCGACATCGTCAACCAGGGCTCTGGCGGGTTCCTGGGCTACTTCAACATGTTCAGCGGCGGAGCGCTCGAGCAGCTCTCGGTGTTCGCCCTGGGCATCATGCCGTACATCAGCGCGAGCATCATCATGCAGCTGATGACGGTGGTGGTGCCCCGGCTCGAGCAGCTGAGCAAGGAGGGCGAGACCGGCCGCCGCAAGATCAACCAGTACAGCCGCTACGGGACGGTGGGCCTGGCGATGGTCCAGGGCTACTTCATGGCGAGCTGGCTGGAGTCGCAGAACTCGGCCGGCCAGACCCTGGTGCTCGATCCGGGGCCGGGCTTCCAGATCGAGACGGTGCTGACGCTGACGGGCGGCACGATCTTCCTGATGTGGCTGGGTGAGCAGATCACCGAGCGCGGCATCGGCAACGGCATCTCGCTCATCATCTTCGCGGGCATCATCGCCAACCTGCCGCTGGCGCTGTACCAGCTGTTCCAGAAGCAGCAGGACGATCCCGAGGCCTTCGGCCCGATGACCCTCACCATCCTGCTGGTGGGCGCGATCCTGGTGATCGCCTTCATCGTGGTGATGGAACGGGGGCAGCGGCGGATCAAGGTGCAGTACGCCAAGCGGGTGCAGGGGCGGCGGATGTTCGGCGGCAACGCGAACTACTTGCCGCTGCGGATCAACAGCGCCGGCGTGATCCCGCCGATCTTCGCCAGCTCGATCCTGATGTTCCCCAACCAGATCGCGGGCTGGACCGACAACGAGTACCTGCAGCGCTTCTCCGGGGCGCTGTCGTACGACGGCTGGCTGTACATCACGGTCTACGTGTCGCTGAACATCTTCTTCACGTTCTTCTACACGGCCATCCAGTTCAACCCGACGGACGTGGCGGACAACCTCAAGAAGCAGAACGCGTCGGTGCCGGGGATCCGGCCGGGCAAGCGGACGGCGGAGTACATCGACTTCGTGCTGACGCGTCTGACCTTCGTGGGGGCCTGGTACATCTCGGCGGTGTGTGTGCTGCCGACGTTCCTGCAGACGAAGTTCCAGGTGCCGTTCTACTACGGTGGTACGTCGCTGCTCATCGTGGTCGGCGTGGCGCTGGATACGGCGCAGCAGATCGAGAGCCACCTGGTGACGCGGTCCTACGAGGGGTTCGCGGGGCCGCGGACTCGTCGGCGACGGTAGGGCTGCGGCTGGGTGACTCGAGGGCGGGCTTCACGATCTCTGGATCGTGGAGCCCGTTTCGATCTTGGGGTCTTTGGCGGGGGATGGTGATTCGGAGGCGCTGGCCTGTTGTGGTGTTGGTTCCTTCGTGGGCCGTGGGAGGCTCGTGGGCGTTTCTGGGGGTGGGGTGACGACTGCAGGCGGTGGCTTGCTGCGGTGCAGGGACCGGCGTCTGCTTAACGCGCGGCCGCCTTCCCACTCGTGCTCGTCGGCGAGTTGGCAGGAGTGCTGCTTCGAGGGCTCATAGTCGCCTCCTGCGCGCGAGCGGGCCCCTGCCGCGCTGCGCGAGCCGGTCCCCTCTCGGGGAGCTCCGAGGTGACGGAGCCCTGGTGGGGCAACGGGAGGGTGGACGGCATTCGGCCAGTGAGCGTTCGGTGAGCCGTAGTTGGACGAGCTGCGATACCCGCGATGGCCAGCCGGCCCCTACTCCGCGATGGCGAGCTGCTGCTGGGCGGTCGCCGAGCCACTGGGCCGCCGGTCATTCGAACGAGAGCTCCTCGAACCGTAGATCGGACTGGCCCGGGCAGCGCGGCAGGGGCCCGCTCGCGCGCAGGAGGCGACTATGAGCCCTCGAAGCAGCACTCCTGCCAACTCGCCGACGAGCACGAGTGGGAAGGCGGCCGCGCGTTAAGCAGGCGCCCAGTCCGTGCACCGTCCGCACCCAATCCCGCAACCTCCGCCCAACCTCATCCTCCCCCAACACTCAACCCCACAGCCCCGCCCGTCCTCCAACCCATCTCACCACCTCCGCCGCGCCGCCTCGCAACCTCCGCTCCATCTCACCGTCCTCCGCCGCGCCGCCCCGCAACCTCCGCCCCATCTCACCTTCCGCAGCCTCCGCCAGAAGTCATTCTCCCCAGTCCCGCAGCCCCCCCAGTCCCAGCCTTCGCCTCCAACCCTCGTCTCCATACACCCGACGAGATTCCTCAATTGCCCCCCCTCGTCCCCCTCGCCCCCGGGTGGTATCGATCCCCGCATGAGCGAAGAGCGTGCAAAGGGGATCATCCTCATCGGCGCCCCAGGCTCCGGCAAGGGCACCCAGGCCAAGAAGCTCAAGGAGCAGCTCGGCTACGCCCACATCAGCACCGGTGACCTCCTCCGCGCCGCCGTCAAGGAAGGGACCGAGCTCGGCCAGCAGGCCAAGGGGTTCATGGACGCCGGACAGCTCGTCCCCGACGACCTCGTCATCGCCATGCTCGAGGAGGCCATCTCCACTCCCGAAGCCCAGCGCGGCTTCCTCCTCGATGGCTTCCCCCGCACCATGCCCCAGGCTCAGGCCCTCGACGCTGCGGTCACCATCGACAAGGTCGTCGACCTCCAGGTGCCCTTCGATCTCATCGAGGAGCGGATCACCGGGCGTCGCATGTCGCCCAGCGGTCACGTCTACCACGTGAGGTACAACCCCCCGAAGGTCGAGGGCGTGTGCGACGAGACCGGTGAGGCGCTCTACCAGCGCAGCGACGACACCCCCGAGATGGTCCGCGCCCGGCTCGAGAAGTTCGACTCCGAGACCCGACCCGTCATCGCCCACTACCAGGGCAAGGGCATCGTGGTCGAGGTCGACGGGGTGGGGGACCCCGACGAGATCTTCACCCGCATCATGGCCGTGCTCTGAGGCCGCAGTGGCAGAGCGCTTCTCGTCTCTCGTCGACATGCAGCGGCGCGCCTGCGAGCGCTACCGCGATGCGCCCGCGCTCGGCACCAAGGTCAGCGGGCGCTTCGAGTTCATCTCCTACGCCGAGCTCGGGCGACGCGTCGATCGCTTCCGCGGGGCGCTCGCCCGCCTCGGGGTGGGGCGCGGCGACGTGGTGGCGGTGATCGCCAACAACCGCGTGGAGTGGGCGGTGGGGGCCTACGCGACCTACTCGCTCGGGGGCCGCTACGTGCCCATGTACGAGGCGCAGCCGTCCGAGGACTGGGAGTACATCCTGGGCGACTGCGGGGCCAAGGTGCTGCTGGTCTCCACCGAGGCGATCTACGACCGCACGGTGGGGCTGCTCGAGAGGCTGCCCGCCCTGCAGCGCGTGCTGTGCTTCGAGGCGCCGCGCGAGGTGGAGCACTCCTACCAGCGGCAGCTCGAGATCGGTGCCGAGCACCCGGCCGAGCCGGTGCTGCCGGAGGCCGAGGAGGTCGCGGGGCTCATCTACACCTCGGGGACCACCGGCAAGCCCAAGGGCGTGGTGCTCAGCCACCGCAACATCATCTCCAACGTCAACGCGGTCCAGGACTCGTTCCCCATGACCGAGGACGACGTGAGCTGCTCGTTCCTGCCGTGGGCGCACTCCTTCGGGCAGACCTGCGAGCTGCACGTGCTGCTGTCGCGCGGGGCGGCCATCGGCATCGCGCAGAGCCCCCAGACGCTGATGGACGACTTCCTGCTGGTGCGGCCCACCCTGCTGTTCGCGGTGCCGCGGATCTTCAACCGGATCTACGACGGGCTGCAAAAGCGCATGGCCGAGGAGAAGCCAGCGGTGCGCTGGCTGTTCTCGCAGGGGCTGCGGGTGGCGGCGGCGCGGCGCAAGCGGGCCGAGCAGGGCAAGAGCACGCGGCGCCTCGACCTGCTGCACGCGGTGCTCGACCGCCTGGTGTTCGGCAAGATCAAGCAGCGCTTCGGCGGCCGCCTGCGCTACGTGTTCTCGGGCGGGGCCGCGCTGTCGCAGGAGGTCGCCGAGTTCATCGACGACATCGGCATCCTGGTGTTCGAGGGCTACGGCCTCACCGAGACCTCGCCCATCGCCACCGCCAACCGCCCCGAGGCCCGTCGCATGGGCACCGTGGGCAAGGCGATCCCGGGGGTGGAGATCTTCATCTGCGACGAGGGCGGGCGAGCGCTGCCCTCCGGCCGCGACGGCGAGGTGGTGGTGGTGGGCCCCAACGTGATGCAGGGCTACCACGGCATGCCCGAGGCCACGGCCGAGGTGATCTTCGATCTCGAGGGCAAGCGGGCATTTCGCACGGGCGACATGGGGCGCATGGACGCCGACGGCTTCGTGCGGATCACCGGGCGCTTCAAGGAGCAGTACAAGCTGGAGAACGGCAAGTACGTGGTGCCCACGCCGCTCGAGCAGGAGCTGCAGCTCTCCGGGCTGGTGTCGCAGGCGTTCGTGTTCGGCGACAACCGGCCCTTCAACGTGTGCCTGGTGGTGCCGGACTTCCCTGCGCTGGCCAAGTGGGCCAAGGCCGAGGGCATCGGCGACACCTCTGCGGCCGCGCTGGTCGCGGACGAGCGAGCCCATGCCCGGATCGGGGAGGAGCTCGCGCGCTATGCGGCCGGCTTCCGTGGCTACGAGAAGCCCAAGCGCTGGGCCCTGCTGGCCGAGGAGCTCACCGTCGAGAACGGCCTGCTCACCCCCAAGATGAGCGTCAAGCGGCGCGTGGTGGTCGACAGGTACCGCGAGTTGCTCGACTCCCTGTACGCCGAGGAGGACGGCGCGAGATCCTGATGGATCGCGGGAGCTCCGCGACCCACGCGAGATCGGCTCGAGATGTGTGCGTGCTCACTGAGAATTGATCCCCCCGCTCGTGGGTTTACGAACGCCGTCCGGGGTGGCATGCTCCGCCGCTCCCGAGCCCCGGGAGAGGAACAGACGATGAATTCCGCGGCCTCCGAGGCGGTCCTGGCGACCGTGGTGGCCGAGCTTCCCCAACGACTCTTTAGGCTTCAATTCACCGACGGAACCGTGGTAGTCGCCGGCCCCTCCGAGGAGCTCGGTCGGCTCGCCCGCCCGATTCGCAAGGGCGATCGGGTTCGCGTCCGTCGGGCCCGCCTCGACCCTGGCCGCGGCACCATCGTCGCCGTGGTCGACTGAAGCGAAGCCAACCTCCCCGGAAGACGTTTCCCCTTATCGGTCAGCCCACGAGCGACGCAGGTTCCCCGCCATGAAAGTCAGAGCGAGCGTCAAGAAGATCTGTGAGAAGTGCAAGGTGATCCGCCGTCGTGGTGTCGTGCGGGTGATCTGCGAGAACCCCAAGCACAAGCAGAGGCAGGGTTAGAGCCATGGCCCGCATCGCCGGCGTAGACCTCCCCCGCAACAAGCGGATCGAAGTCGCCCTCACCTACATCTACGGGGTGGGCCGCGTCACCGCATCCAAGATCCTCACCGAGTCGGGGGTCGGTCCCTCGGTCCGTACCGACGACCTCACCGACGAGCAGGTCAGCGCGATCCGTCAGGTGATCGAGCAGAGCTACCGCGTGGAGGGTGACCTCCGTCGCGACGTCCAGATGAGCGTGAAGCGACTGATGGACCTCGGCTGCTACCGCGGGCTCCGGCATCGCCGTGGCCTGCCGGTCCGAGGCCAGCGCACGCACACCAACGCCCGCACGCGCAAGGGGCCCAAGCGGGCCACCGTGGCGCAGAAGAAGCGCTAGCGCAGGAGCGAGACCGCCATGGCCACCAGCAAGCAAGGCAAGAAGCGCGTCAAGAAGAACATCTCGACGGGCATCGTCCACATCCGCTCGACCTTCAACAACACCCTGGTCAGCGTCACCGACGTCAACGGCAACGTGGTCGCCTGGGCCTCGGCCGGGGTCCGTGGCTTCCGGGGCTCCCGCAAGTCCACGCCCTTCGCCGCCCAGCTCGCGGCCGACGAGGCGTGCCGGCGGGCCCAGGACCACGGCATGCAGACCGTCTCGATCCGCATCAGCGGTCCCGGGGCGGGTCGCGAGTCGGCGCTGCGCGGGGTCCAGTCCTCGGGCATGCGGGTGACCGCGATCAAGGACGTCACCCCCATTCCCCACAACGGCTGCCGCCCGCCCAAGCGGCGGAGGGTCTGACCCACCATGGCTCGCTATACCGGTCCCGTCTGTCGTCTCTGCCGCCGCGAGGACGCGCAGCTCTACCTCAAGGGTGATCGCTGCTTCTCGACCAAGTGCGGCTACGAGCGCCGTCCGTACCCCCCCGGCCAGCACGGCCAGGGGCGCCGTCGCCGTCCCAGCGACTACGGCCAGCAGCTTCGCGAGAAGCAGAAGGTCAAGCGCATGTACGGGCTGCTCGAGAAGCAGTTCCGCGGCTACTACTTCCGTGCCACCCGCATGAAGGGGGTGACCGGCGAGAACCTGCTGCAGCTGCTCGAGCGTCGGCTCGACAACGTGGTGCTGCGCTGCGGCTTCGCGTCGAGTCACGCCGAGGCGCGGCAGCTCGCCCGCCACGGCCACTTCACCATCAACGGCAAGCGCGTCGACATCCCGTCGTACCTCGTGCGTGCCGGCGACGTGGTCGAGGTGCGCGAGAAGAGCCGCAAGATCGCCAAGATCGTCGAGGCCATCGCCAAGAGCGACCGCAGCCCGCGGCCCGCCTGGCTCGAGGTCGACAAGGACCACTTCAAGGGCAAGGTCTCGACCCTTCCCTCTCGCTCGGACGTCGCGGCCGAGATCGACGAGCAGCTCATCGTCGAGCTGTACTCGAAGTAACCCTCGTCCCAGGAGGCTCGGAGCATGCAGGATCCCAACACCATCGCTCGGAATTGGCGCGATCTCATCCGCCCCAAGAAGCTCGAGGTCGAGCCCAATGAGCTCACCGAGAGCTACGGCAAGTTCACCTGCGAGCCGCTCGAGCGCGGCTACGGCATCACCCTGGGAAACAGCCTGCGCCGGGTGCTGCTCTCGTCGCTCCAGGGCTCGGCGGTCACCTCGGTCCGCATCGAGGGGGCGCTGCACGAGTTCACCACCATCGAGGGCGTGGTCGAGGACGTCACCGACGTCATCCTGAACATCAAGGCCCTGCGCCTGCGGATGGACGACGCCAACCCCCGCACCCTGGTCATCGACAAGCAGGGCGAGGGTCCGGTGAAGGCGTCCGACATCCAGGCGCCCACCGGCGTGGAGGTGCTCGACCCCGAGCAGCACATCGCCACCCTCTCCAAGGAGGGGCACCTCAAGATGGAGATGACGGTCGCCATGGGCCGCGGCTACGCGACCGCCGACCAGAACAAGACCGAGGGCACCCCCATCGGCGTCATCCCCATCGACTCGCTGTTCTCGCCGGTGCAGAAGGTCAACTACCGGGTGACCAACGCCCGCGTGGGCCAGCGGACCGACTACGATCGCCTCATCCTCGAGGTGTGGACCGACGGCTCGGTCAAGCCCGACGACGCGGTGGCCTTCGCGGCCAAGATCCTCAAGGAGCAGCTCTCGATCTTCATCAATCGCGAGGAGATCGAGGAGGCGGCGCCGGCGGAGCCCTCCGAGGAGGACAAGCTCAACGAGTACCTGTGGCGCTCGGTGGACGAGCTCGAGCTGTCGGTGCGCTCGGCGAACTGCCTGCAGAACGCCAACATCCACTACATCGGCGACCTGGTGCAGAAGACCGAAGCCGAGATGCTCAAGACCAAGAACTTCGGCCGCAAGTCGCTCAAGGAGATCAAGGAGATCCTGGCGCAGATGGGGCTGTCCTTGGGCATGAAGATCCCCAACTGGCAAGGCCCGCCCCAGGCGGAGGGCTGAGGCACTCCGAACGAGGAGCATCATGCGACATCGCAAGTCCGGACGCCCGCTGGGGCGCAACTCGTCTCACCGCAAGGCCATGTATCGCAACATGGTCACCTCGCTGCTGGAGCACGAGCGAATCACCACCACCGAGGCGAAGGCCAAGGAGCTGCGGCGCTTCGCGGAGAAGACCATCTCTCGCGGGCTGAGCGTGCAGGAGCTGCTGGCGAAGCCCGAGGGGGAGCGCTCGCCGGAGGACAAGGCTCGCATCGTTCACGCCTACCGCATGGCGGGTCGGCTCGTGCACAGCCGCGAGGTGCTCGCCAAGCTGTTCTCCGACATCGCCAACCGCTACAAGGAGCGGCCGGGCGGCTACACCCGCATCATCAAGACGGCGCCGCGGGTGGGCGACGCGGCTCGGATGGCGATCATCGAGCTCGTGTAGACACCGCTCCGTGAGAAAGCGGCCGAGGGCGCGCTCCTGCTGGGCAGGGGGGCGCCCTTGGTGCGTCTTGGGGTATCATGATTCCACCTGGTTGGGACGATGCGACGGCTCGTGATGATGATCGGCCTGGGAGGGATGCTCGGAGCGGGGGTGGCCCACGCCGCACCAGCGCCCGAGCCCGAGCCCGTTCCGGAGTCGGAGCGGCCGCTGCTCGAGCGCCGCGAGACCGGCAAGACCTTCACCATCATCGGCTTCGGGATGTTCGCGGTGACCTATGGGGTCATGGCGGGGATCGGGGGGGCGGGGCTGGCCAAGGATCCCGGCAACCGCGTGTCGATGTGGATGACGATCCCGGTCGTGGGTCCGTTCGGTGCCATCGGGGCGCTGCGGCGTCGCGATGGGCGGGTGGCCCCGGTCGGAGTCGTAGGGCTGAGCGTGGTCGGCTTGGGCCAGGCCGCGACCCTGACGCTGGGGATCCTCGGCTCGATCATCCTGGCCCGGACCCGTCACGATGTGCCACGGGCGGCTTCACTGACGGTCCTGCCCCAGGTCTGGGGGCCGAGCCTGGGCTACTCCTGGCGCTTCTGATCGGCATCCCACGGCCGTAGCGCTGACCTCGGTTTTTGGCGCGTTTCTGGCGTGGGGCTGCGGCTTTTCCCTACGGTCGGGCCATGTCCTTGCTCGCCCTGGCCGGAGCCGGACCGCTGACCACACTCGGGCTGCTGGCCGGAGCGGTGGCGCTGCTGGCCCTGTGGGCTCGGACGCGGCGGCTCGAGTCCTCGGGAGTGCGGCGGCAGACGGTCTCGTTGGGCGGACAGCATGCGCTCCACGTGATCGAGCTGGAAGGGCGGCGGCTGGTGGTGGGGACGGGGCCGGGGGCGGCACCGCGGCTGCTGACCGAGCTCGAGGCTCGCCGGGATGGGGGCGAGCCGATGCCCGAGGGGGCACTCGGTGGGCAGGGGCTCGGCGATGACTCGGGTGCGAGGGCTCGATGAGCGTCGAGCTGGGGCCCTGGGTGCTGCTGGCCGTGCTGCCGTTGGTACTCGCGGCAGCCACGGCGTTCACCAAGGTGAGCGTGGTGCTCGGGGCGCTGCGGGTGGGGCTGGGTGCGGAGGTGCTGCTGCCGTGGTCGGCCATGCTGGCGCTGGCGCTGGTGGTGACCGCAGTGGTGATGGCCCCGGTGGCGCAGGCGAGCCTCGAGGCGGTAGAGGCCGCGGGCGGGGTCGGAGCGCTGGGAGAGGCGGGGGCATGGGCGGGGGTGCTCGAGCCGCTGCGTGGGTTCTTGGAGCGTCATGCGGCGGATGACGAGCTGCGCTTCTTTGCGGAGCTGGCGGGCACCTCGGGCGACGATCCGCGGGCGTTGGTGTCGGCGTTCCTGGTGACGGAGCTGAGCGAGGCGCTGCACATGGCAGTGCTGGTGCTGCTGCCGCTGGTGGTGGTCGACCTGGTGGTGGCGCAGGTGCTGGGGCTGCTGGGGCTCGTCAACGCTCCGGGGCCGCTGGTGACCCTGCCGCTCAAGCTGATGCTGTTCCTGGCCGCGGGTGGGTTCGACGTGGTGATCGGCGGGCTGGTGGAGGGCTACCAGTGAGCGAGCTTCCGCTGGTGGTCCAGCACGGACTGGGGCGCGCGCTGGTGCTGGGGCTGCCGCTGCTGGGCGCCGGGCTGGCGGGGAGCGTGCTGGCGGGGTGGCTGGGCGCTCGCGTGGGGCTCGGCGATCCGGTGGCGGGCGCGGTGGTCCGCGGCCTGGCGGTGCTGGGGGTGCTGGTGCTGATGTCGGAGATGCTCGGCATGCAGGCGCTGGAGCTGGCGAGCGAGACCTGGTCCCAGCTCGCAGTGGTCGGTCGGGAGCCCTGAGGGTGGACGACGCGTCGCTGGGGATCGGGCTGGGGCTGCTGGCGCTGCGCTGGTGGGCCCTGCTGGCGGTGCAGGTGCTGTGGCGACGCGCGGTGGGGGCTCCCTGGGTGGCGGTGGCCGCCGTGCTCGCGGTGGGGCTGGCTTCTGGGGGCGAGCCGACGGCGATGAGGCCGGGCGTGGATCCTTGGGCGGCCGCGGGGGCCGAGCTGGTCCTGGGCGCGCTGCTGGGGCTGGTGGTCTCGCTGCCGGGGCATGCGCTGGTGGGGGCGGTCGAGGCCAGCGCTCGCGTGCTGGGGACGGCCCCGCGACCCTGGCAGGCGCTCGTGCTGGCGCTGGTGGGGGCGACGGCGCTGTCGCTGGGGCTGCACCGGCCGCTGCTGCAGGGCGGCTCGGTGATGCTGGAGCGGTGGCCGGTGGGAGAGCCGCTGGCGTGGTCGGTGGTGGTTTCGGCGGAGTCGGTGGCTCGGCTGGCGCATGGCATGGCCCTGCTCGCGCTCACCCTGGCGACGCCGGTGCTGCTGGTGGGGGCGATGGCCGAGCTGGTGGTGGGGCTCGTGGGGCGAGGCTCGTCGTTTGCGGGAGTGATGGCGGCGGCCGCGGGGCCCTGGCTGCGCGTGGCGGCGGCGCTGGTGGCCACGGGGGCGTCGTGGGCGGCCTACGACGCGATCTGGGCCGAGCGTGCGCTGGGGCTGCCGTAGCGGCGCGCGAGGCCGTGGGTTCGCCGGGCGGCGCGGCCGTGCGATGCTCGATGCGTGAGACCCCGGCCGCGCGACGGATGGGCGATGGCGATCGGGCTGGTCCTGACCGCCTGCCGAGCCGAGCCCGGCATCGTGCCCAGCCTCGATGCGCTGCGGCAGCCCACCGGGCTGGCGGTGAGCCCCACGGGGGCCGTGCTGCTGGTCACCAACGGCAACTGGGATCGGGTGGAGACCGACTCGACGCTGATGGCCGTGGACCTCGCGGAGCTGTTCGCCGCGCTGGAGGACGAGGGCTCGGGCGCGTGCCGGCGGGTGTCGAGCGACGACCCCACCCTCGAGTGCAATCCGGCGGCGTTCATCGATCCCCAGGCCACGGTGCGCCTGGGCACGGGGGCGGGCAACATCGCCATCGATCAGCCGGCGGGCGAGGCCGGCCTGGTGCGCCTGCTGGTCACCACCCGCAGTCCCGCGTCGGTCACCTGGATGGACCTGGTGCAGGGGGGCGAGGGCGTGCGCCTGGACTGCGGACAGGACGATGATCAGCGCTGCGGCGAGGCGCACGAGATCCGGGCGTCGGACAACGACCGCCTGCCCGGCGAGCCCTCCCGGGTGGTGGTGGACGATCAAGGAGCCCGCTACGCCTACGTGCCGCACCTGCTGGGCGGCGCGCTGTCGCTGCTGGCTCTCGACGGCGAGAACGGGCCCGAGCTGGCCGACGTGGAGGGTGACTTCTTCCGCGCGGGTCCGTTCGAGGACGAGGAGCTCATCGGGGGCTTCGGGGTGGCGAGCCTGCCCTGCGATCCGCTGGCGCCCTCGGACGAGAGCCGCGACTGCGAGCGCCCGGTGCTGTTCGCCTCGCAGCGCTACTTCCCGGGGGTGCGGCAGTTCGGGGTGGCGCCGGGCCTGGACCTGCTGCTGTCCGGTCCCGAGGTGACCCTGGACGCGATCAACCCCGAGGTGGTGGAGGCGCGGCCGTTCATGGGCGATCTGGTCTTCGAGGATGCGCACGGCGATCACCTGCTGGTGGTGCAGACCACTCCGCCCGCGCTGCTGCGGGTGGACACGCGCCTGGGGGACGACGGCAGCCCGCGCAACGCCCTGGTGGGAGCGCTGCCGCTTTGTGACAACCCGAACGTGATCGCGGTGACGCGACCCGAGGCGGGCGAGGAGGCCGTGGTCGCCGAGCCGCTGGCGCTGGTGACCTGTCGCAGCGCGGGGCGGCTGGCCGTGGTGGGCCTGGGGAGCTTCCGCATGCTCGCCTCGGTG
The DNA here is from genome assembly GCA_020633315.1 of Myxococcales bacterium. Taxonomy (GTDB): domain Bacteria; phylum Myxococcota_A; class Polyangia; order Nannocystales; family Nannocystaceae; genus Paraliomyxa. Next base: position 193,051 of record JACKDV010000014.1, on the reverse strand, counting down.
CCGGTGGGCGAGGGCGCGCACGAGGTGGTGGTCGATCACGAGCGCGGCCAGGCCTATGTGTCCAACCCCGAGGAGGACACGATCTCGATCGTGGAGCTGGACCCCCGCAGCCCGCGACGATTCCAGGAGTGGGCCCGCCTGGGCCTGGGTGCGGGCACGCGCGACTGAGCGTCCATGGGCCGCGCAGCCCGTGAGGCGGGTGCCCAGCGAGCTTGCTCGATGGGGGGAGGCCGGCGCGGCCTCCCCATCTCCGTGGTCGCCACTTGGGCCGCGGGGTCGGTGATATCATCGCCTCCGCCGTGCTCTCGTTCGATCGTCCCCTGGGGGTGGTGGCGGATCTGGTGCTCCATCGCGATCACGCCGATCCCACGCTGGTCCACTACCTGCCCGCGCGTCCTCGCATCGTCCACGCCGCCGAGGGGCCCGCGCTGTCGCTGGTGAAGCTGCGGGGGGTCGATCTGGTCGAGCGGGACGGGGCCGGCCTGCTCACCTTCACCACCGAGCTGCGCGCCGACGAGGAGCAGCTCGAGGCGGCCCGCCGGGCGCTGCAGGAGCAGGGGCTGGTGGAGCCGAAGCTGGTGCCCGTGCTCGCCCACCGGGCCAAGGCCACGGTGGCGGCGGCGCTGCAGGAGGGCGATGGCTTCGTCGAGAAGATGTTCGGCGAGGTGCCGGCCGATCCCCTGGGGCACGGGCGGGCGTCGTTCTCGGTCCTCCTGGGCGAGGCCGGGGCCCGGCTGGTCGAGACCGCGCTGGCGCTCGGAGGGGCCGCGGGCCTGGGAGTGCGCTACGAGCTCGAGGTGGTGGGGCTGCGCCCCGCCCTCGATGCGCGCCTCAAGGCGGACTACGGCCGCGTGTACGACGAGCTGGCGGCCGAGCTGAGCGTGGGGCTGGCCACCGATCGGGTGGGCCTGCAGGCGGGGCTGGACTCGACGACCAAGAGGCTGGTGGAGGAGGGGGCGATCGAGCTCGAGGTGCTCTACTTCAGCGACGATGCCGATCTGCGCGCGAAGATCGACCAGACCCTGCGCTGGTTCCAGGACGAGATCGTCCGCACCTTCTTTCGCAGCCGCTTGCCCGCCGAGGGCGAGGACCTGCTGTCGCGGGCCATGGCGGCCGCCTCGGGCATGGGCACCACCCTCGCGAGCGCCGTCGCCAATTCCGATCAGGCCACCCAGCTCGCCCAGCAGCTCGGCATCTCCGTCGATCGCCTCCGTGCCCTGGCCGCGTCCGCCGGCACCCCGGCTGCGCTGGAGGTGGGGCTCTCGCTGCGCGAGATCCACCAGGAGGAGCGGCGGGTGGTCGAGCTCGACTGGAGCGAGACCCGTCCCGAGCGCCGCACCATTCGTCCGCAGGGGATGCTCGGGGATCTGGGGCTGCGGCCCGACGACGCTCGCATCGTCGAGGTCGATCCGCGCGACGAGCTGTGGGCCAAGCTCGACGTGGACGTGGCTCCCGCCGGCGATCTGGCGGCCCTGGGGGTCGAGCGGCTGATCGTGCGGGTGGCCTTCCCGGCCGAGGACGACCCCGGGGCCACCATGCAGGACTTCGCGTTCTCGCCGGACCAGCTGGAGCCCCGCCACTTCGCGGCGTGGACCAACGGCAGGCCGCGAGAGTATCGAACCCAGAGCGAGGTCCTGTTCGCGGCGCAGGGGCCCTGGCCCGGCCCGCCCTCGTTCACCGGGGCGTGGCGATCGACTCGCTTCCCCTCGCTGGTGGTGCACCCGCTGGCCGAGGTGCCGCGGCTGGAGCTGGAGCTCGGCCCCGGGACGGTCTCGTTCGACGACACGCCGCGGGTGCAGGTGGAGCTTCGCATCGACGGCGAGGACGTGGCCAACGAGATGCTCGCGGCCGACTCGCCCTCGGCGGTGGTGCGCCGACGGCTGGCCGCGGTGCCGAGCGCCGAGCCGACGGAGGAGGCGGACGACGCCGGCCCGCGGGTGGAGGCTCGCTGCACCTGGCTCCACGCCGACGGCGGACGCAGCGAGGGCGAGTGGACGCCGGTGACGGGCAGCATGCTGCTGGTGGGCTCGCCCTGGCGCAGCCACCGGACGATCCGCGTGCTGCCCGTGCTCGCGCCGGGCTTCATCGATGCCTCGGTCACGCTCACCCTGCTCGACGGCGACGTGCCGCGGGTGACCACCGTCTCCTTCGCCCCCGGCGAGCGCGGGGCCAAGGTGGTGAGCCTGCCCTCGCTGGCCGAGGAGCCACCGCCGGTGCAGGTGGAGGTGGTGGTGGTCGGGGCCGATGGCGACGCGTACTTCGGCGACCCCTACGAGACCACCGAGGCGGTGGTGGTGCTGCGCGATCGAGAGGGTGAGCAGCGCAAGGTGGAGGTGCGGCTCGTGGCCGGGGCGACCCTGGCCTCGCACGGGGTGATCGCGGTGCAGGTGCAGCAGGTGGATCGGAGCGGCCAGCCGCTGGACTCGATCCTCTTCACCGAGTCGCGTCGCGATCCGGCGGCGCTGTACGTGGCCGTGGACGACGGCGAGACGACGCTGCGCTACCGGGTAGTGCGCTACGGCGCCGACGGCCAGGCGCACGCCACCGAGGTGCTCGAGGCCGAGGGCGAGCGCCTGCTCGTGCCCGCGATGATTCCCCCGGGCTCGTGAGCGCGCCTGCGCTCGGTCGGGGTCGGGTCGCTCTCGACGCGCGTCCGTGACATCGGCGTCGGCGACGACGGTATCCTCGCGCCTTGCCGGGCTCGCGGCCGACGTGTCACGATGACCAACCATGCTCGACGCAGGGGTTGCTCCACGGCAGATCGCGGGTCTCTCGGTCTTCGTCGACCATGCCGATCCCCAGCTGTTCTACCTGCTGGCCGATGCCCCTCGGGTGCGGGCCGACCCGCGGCCCCAGCTCTCGCTCACCTTGTTCCGGGGCGACGCCGCGGGGGCGCTGCTCGAGCTCGAGACGGTGCTCGCTCCCACCCCGGAGCAGCTCGAGGAGGTCCGCCGCACGCTGGAGGCCGAGGGGGGCGCTCCGCCGCGCCTGGGTCGTCCCGACTTCCGCGAGGGCACCGTCGAGCTCGCCGGCTGGATGCAGACCGACGAGCTGCGGCCGCTGACGGTCTCGATGGGCCCGCCCTCGCTGGTCGGTGATCCCTCGGCGATCGTGGCCGCTCGCCTCGATGCAGCCGCGGCCGCGATGATCGAGCAGGCGCTGCGGGAGGGCGATGCGCTGCCCACCGCGGTCCTCTACCGGCTCGAGCTGCTGGGTCTCGCGGGGCCGCTGGGCATCGAGGTCGAGGCCGACCTACGAAGGGTCCACGACCGCCTCGTGATCGAGGGGGCCCTCACCAGCCCCATCGGGCGCGCGCGCCTGGCCAAGACCTGGGACGAGCTCGCCACCCAGGAGGTGGTGCGGGTGAGGGTGCTCGACGAGAGCGGCGACGTGGAGAGCCGCCGGGCCGAGGCGCTGACCCGGGTGGGTGAGGATCTGGTGGCCAAGATGCTCCAGGCCACGCCCCCCGCCTCGCGGCCGGCCACCCCGGCGGCCCCGGGCGCGGCGGTGGAGCTGAGCTTCCGCCTGAGCAAGCAGCGCGACGAGCTCGAGACCACCGCTCGCTGGAGCTACCACGAGCGGAGCGTGCGTCGCATCGTGCACCACGCGGCGGCCAACCTCATCGGGGTGCTGGGTGACAGCCCGATCGACGAGCACGTGACCTACGTCGATCTCGCGCCGCCCCGTCGCGAGCTGGTGGTGCGGACGGAGCCCGAGCTGCCGGCGCTGGGCATCACGGCGCTCGAGGTGGAGCTGTGGCTGGGCGAGGCGCCGCCCGAGGACGGCGACGAGCCGCCCAACGACCAGCCGGTGGAGCTCGAGGAGACGCGGTTGTTCGCCACCCTCACCGCGGAGCAGGGGGAGGTCCGCCTCCCCGTGCGGCGCGAGGCCGCCATGCCGCTGTGGCATCGGGTGCGGGCGCGCTTCGATCCCGAGCGGACCCACGCCGCGGATCGGGGCAGCGGCTGGCAGCCGGCGCTGGGCAGCACCGTGGTGCTCTCGCCCCGCCGCCTGTTCGCGCCTCGCTCGCTCACCGTGGTCACCGGACGCCTCGAGCTCGACTGGCTCGATCACGTGGAGGTACAGGTGGCGGCGCCCGACCCCGAGGAGCCCGCCCGCACGCTGGTGCTCTCCGGCGAGCGGCGCAGCGCCCGGGCCGACTTCCTCGCCGCCGGCGAGGGGCCGCTCACCGTCACCGCGAGCTATCGGGGCAAGGACGACGAGCCCTCGCTGGCCGAGCCCCCGCGCGAGGTAGCGGACGACGAGGAGCTGCTGGTGCTCGACGGTCCGTTCGCGCCCTCGGTGCGGGTGTTGGTGGTGCCGCTGCCGGTCGCGGGGGTGCTGTCGATCGTCACCGAGCTCGAGCTGCGCCACGACGACTGGGTGCAGACCCGCAGCGTGTCGTGGGACCTGCCCGACACCTCCTCGCGGACGGTGGCGCTGCGGCGCCCCCGGGGGGTCGAGTCGCGCTACCGCTACCGCAGCACCATGGTCCACGACGACGGCCGGGTGGAGGTGGGCGAGTGGGTCGAGTCCGAGGCGCCGGCGCTGGTCGTGGGGGCCGAGGGCGAGGTGGTGGTGCACCGCGTGGAGGTCTACGTGCCGGGCGGGCCGCTGGCCCGCGGCGCGCTGGCGATGGAGCTGCTGCTCGCGTCCGGCGAGGCCAGCACCAGCGCGGTGCTCGAGGGCTCTGCCGATGCGGTCGAGCTGGTGCTGGTGGCACCGAAGGACGGACCCGAGCCGGTGCTGAGCGTGGACGAGATCCTGCTCAGCGGCGAGAGCCGTCGACGCGAGATCCACGGCCCGTCGGCGCACGAGGTGATCGTGGGCACGGATCCCGAGGATTGAGGGGCAGCCGGGGCGGACCACAGGCTCAGCGATCGTCCTCGCGCGCGCGGCCCTGCTGGATCACGAGCCCCGCGTCGTCGATCTGCGATCGACGGCGACGACGAGGCGAGAACCACTCTCCGGCGCCCAGCTCGTCCCGCAGGCGCTCGATCTCCTCGTCCCACGGCGGCTCCGCACCGTAGCCATAGCGATAGGGACGAGCCCCGAGCGCCTCGCCCTCGCGCCGCAGGAGCTCGATCGTCCGCTCGGCGCTCGCGCTCGACTCCCCGGGCGGCACCATGAAGTACAGCCCCAGCCCGTAGCTCACCGGCCACGGCGAGGGCGAGGCCACCGCGGGCACGTGCCCCGGCGGGGCGCGGCTCACCAGCAGGTACGCCGCGGTGGGCGGTCGGCCGCCCTCGGCTCGCAGTCGATCCAGCCGCTCGCACAGCGCCACGAAGGGCGCGTGGGGCATCATCAGATCGATCCACAGCCGTCGGTGATCCGGGAAGCTCGTCACCCAGCGCCAGCGCTTGTCGTGCAGCAGCAGCGGCAGGTGCCAGGCGAGCCGCTCCCGCTCGGGGGGCGGACCGGGCACGAGCCTCGACTTGGCCCGCTCGGGGTCGGGTGCCTCGAGGCCCCACTCGGCCACCGCGACGTCGTCGGCCCACCAGGCGTCGAGCCACAGATCGGGGTGCTCCACCGCCTCCACCCAGCGCAGCCACCGGGCCATGGGACCCAGGCCGTCGAAGGATCGCGAGCACCAGCTCGCCGCGGGGCGGGCGGGCAGGGTCGGCATGCGCACGCGCTCGATCACCCCCAGGGTTCCCACGCCGGCGAGCACCCGTCGCGCCAGCGGGTCGTCGGCGGGCAGCCACCGCGCCTGGCCGTCTGGGGTGATCACGCGCAGCGACGACACGCGGTCGACCTGGCTGCCCCACGCGACCGATCGCACGCCGTAGCCACCCACCGAGAGCGTGCCGCCCACGGTGAGCTCGAGGTGATCGGGCAGGATCATCGCCGTGCGCCCACGCGCGCCGAGGAACGCCTCCAGCCCGTTCCAGGTGGATCGCCCACAGACCTCCACCTCGTCGCCGTGCTGCGACGCATCGGGCTCGTCGGCGCGGTTCCACAGCACCACGCCCCCCTCGAGCAGCGTCTGGCCCCCGCAGGAGTGACCCGCGCCACGAACCACCAGCGGAACCCCTCGCTCGCGGCACACGGCGAGGGTCTCGATCACGTCGGCCTCACCGTGGGGCTGGACGACGACGGCGGGCTCCCGGTGATCGACGCGGCCGAAATCGCGACAGGTGGAGCGGGGCGCAGGCGACCAGAGCCGGCCCCGCAGCCTGGCTCGCAACTCTTGCGTCAGCTCCCGCTCCACTGGGCTCGATGGTATCGTTCGCACCGGCTCGGGCGCTCTCGGGACTCCGGTGGGGGAACATGCTGACGCTCACAGGCGCCACCTCGCTCGACGGCCTGACCGTCTATCGCGACGTCGTCCTCGACGGCGAGCGCGCGCGGACCACCTCCAGGGTCCACGTGCTCGGCAACACCCCGCGCCTGGTCCAGCACGACGACGGCTGGCCCGCGATCTGGATCACCCGCTACCGAGGGGCCGCCGGTGAGCGCGAGAGCATCGGCGCCGTCCTCATGCTCACCGTGGAGCTGGCCCCCACCGAGGACGAGCTGGCCGCGCTGCGGGAGGCGCTGGGAGCCGAGGTCGAGCCGATGGCCCTCGATGTGGTCGACGGCACCATCACCCTCTCGGTCGTGGGCTCGAGCGGGGGCGACGAGCTGGTGCGCTCGATCAGCGGTCCCCGCCGCGCCACCTTCATCGGCAACCAGCGCGCCTCGTTCTTGGTGGAGCTGAGCGCCGACGGCTCGGCCCTGCTCGACCAGGTGCTCGAGCGCGAGCTGCCGGCGATCCACGTGGGCTACGAGCTGAGCTTCCGCCACGTGGTGAGCGGGCTGCGGATCCAGGCGTGGGCCGACCTGGCCGCCGCGACCACCGTGCTCGCCGATCGCTCGGCCGTGGTTCCGCCCGACTCCGCCGCGATCCTCGGGACGATCCGCGAGCGACAGCTCACCGGCGTGGCGGTGGAGGTGCTCGATCCGGCGGTCGACGAGGAGACGGTCGAGCGCATGCGAGACGTGGCGCAGCAGGCCGTCGACGCGGCGGTGCTCGGCAGCCTGCTCGGGCCGCCCGACGAGCACGGCAACCCCACCATCCTCCATCCGCCCAACGAGCGTCTCGACATGCGGATCTCGCAGGGGCTGGTGCTCACGGCCACCACGGGGGTGACCGGCCTGCTCTCGCTGCGGCTGCCCGAGGAGGCCGGACGCATCCGCCTGGTGGAGACGGCCCGTGAGACCCGCCTCGACGTGACCATGCACTGCACGGTCGACTTCGCGTCGACGCCGATCGACGCGGTGCTGGTTCACTGGGAGCTGCCCTCGACCGGGGCCCACGACGTGCTGCGCTTCGACGAGCGGAACGCCGAGCTTCGCTTTCGCACCCTCAAGGGCTCCGAGCCGCGGTGGCGCTACCGGGTGGACGTGTGGCTCGACCGGCGCACCGAGCCGCTGTCGCTGCCGTGGACGGAGACCACCGAGACCCTGGTGGTGCTCGATCTCGACGGCGTGGGCTACCTCGACGTGGAGCTGCGGCTGGAGACCCTGGCCCTGGTCGCGCACGAGGGGGCCACGGTGGAGCTCGAGCACCCGGCCCTCGATGCCCCCGGGGTCGCGATCCTCGACCCCGCCCATCCCCGCGCGCGCTGGACCCCGGTGGTGGCCGAGCACCCGGCCCGGCCCTGGCGCTCGCGGGTGACCTGGCTGGGCCGCGACGGCAGCCGCAGCGTGGGCGAGTGGGAGGAGCGGAGCGCTCGCAGCCTGGTGCTGGTGCCCCCCGAGGTCCCGGTGGCGCGCTCCGAGGTGCTGCTGATCTCGGTCGGATCCTTCGACGACCTGGTGCTGGTGCTCTGCGCCCTGCGCCAGCAGGGGGCCGAGCGAAGCGACGAGATCGAGATCCGAGGCAGCGGCGAGTCGCACTCGTGGTCGAGCCACGCCGAGCGGCCGTGGGAGTACCAGCTCACCCGGGTGCGCCCCGACGGCACCCGCGAGGTCGATCCCTGGCAGCCCGGTGACGACCCGGTGGTGGTGGTGCGCGATCCCTTCGCGGCGGTGGTCACCGTGCTGCCCCAGGCGCTGCAGGCCACGCCCAATTGGGTGGTGGCGCAGGTGCTGCTGCGCCCCGTCGGTGCGGTGGGCACCACCCTGCTCACCTTCCGTCGCGGCGACCCCGAGCGAGTCTGGCGCTTTCGCAGCCCCGTGCCCGACCAGCTCGCCTACGAGTACCGGCGGATCCTCGTCACCCCCGGTGCCCCGCGGGTGGAGGGGGAGTGGACCCCGTCGAGCTCGCCGGTGCTGGTGCTCCGGCCTCCTGCCCAACCATCTCCTGCCCCGCCCGAGCCCCCGAGCCCCTGAGGCCCCATGCTGACCTTCGAGACTCCCTTCTACGAATTCGAGAACGTCGTGGTCTTCCGCGACCACGCCGTGCCCACGCTCTTCTACTACCTCGCGGGCCCGCCCCGGCTCACGCGGGACGAGGACGGCACGCCCAACCTGCTGCTGCTCAAGTATCGGCACGCGCTCGACAGCTCCACCTCGATGAGCGCCCGCGAGCGCGAGCAGCTCGGCGGAGGCTTCCTGATGTTCGGGGTGGACTGCGGCCTCTCCGACGACACCAAGGCCGAGATCAAGCGCGAGCTCGAGGCCCGGCAGCCGCCCGGCTCGGGACCGGTGAGCCTGGTGCCCGTGCTCTACACCGCGGGCACGGTGAAGGTGCTGGCCCTCGACTCCGACGGCGGCGGGGAGAGCCGCTTCGTGAACAAGGTGCTGGGCACCGCCACCCCCTCGCTGCTGCAGGACCAGCGGGCGATCTTCTCGCTGTCGCTGTCGGGCGAGGCCGCCACCCTGCTCGAGGCGGCCTACCAGGAGGAGCTGTCGCCCATCGGGGTGATGTACGAGCTCGAGTTCAGCGGGCTGCGGCCGGCGCTGGCGGTGAAGGTCACCGCCGATCTCAAGCGGGTGTACGAGAAGCTCTCGGCGGGGCTCAACGTCGACATCGGCACCGACAGCGCGGGCATCGGCGTGGACATCAGCGCGACCCTGTCGTGGCTCAAGGAGAACGGGGCCGTCGACGTGAAGATCCTGCGCCTGCAGGAGGGCTCGAGCGTCGACGAGATGGAGCGGCAGGCGATGGCGCTGCTCAAGGAGACCCTGCTGCAGGAGCTGTTCAAGCCGGCCATGAGCCAGCAGAAGACCCAGCCCAGCCTCACCGACGCCATGGGGGCCATGCGGGACCTGGTGGCCTCCAGCCAGCAGATGAACGAGGGGCAGACCAGCGAGAGCACGGTGGAGATCGGGCTCGAGCTCGCCTACAAGCGCGAGGAGGAGCTCAAGACGGTCACCTTCGACTACGACGTGGCCGCGCCCGAGAAGCGCAAGCACACCCCCAACGGCTTCTTCTCGGCGCTGCTCACCGACACCGAGAAGGACAAGCACATCAAGGAGATCGATCTCGACGATCAGTTCTTCAAGACGATGACCGTGCAGGCGCAGACCGCCGCCGACTTCGCCGGCCTCGATCTCCAGACCGCGCTGCTGCACATCCACTACGGCGGCAGCGAGCGAGACCCCCGCGAGGCCTGGACCGCGTCGTTCTCCGCCGCCGACGCGGCGCCCAAGTCGTTCCAGGCGTTCCGGGACGGCGACGACTTCGCCTACCGCTACCAGCTCGAGTACTTCTTCGGGGGCTCGGACTCGATCGCGGCGCTCACCAACCACGTCACCACCGAGTGGCGCGGCTCCACCAGCCGCGTGCAGGTGGTGCACCCGGCCTCCGACGTGGAGATGCTCTCGGTGTGGGTGGAGCCCGGGGTGGTCGACTGGGAGCTGGTCGAGCAGATCGAGACGACCCTGAGCTACGAGCACGAGCCGGCCGACTTCAAGGACGTGCGGACCCTGGTGCTGCGCAAGGACAGCGAGCGCCAGCGCTGGCTGGTGCGCCTGCCCGACGGGGCGCCCCGCGTCTACACCGTGCAGTGTCGCTGGCACCTGGGCAACGGCAACGTGGTGCAGGGCGAGCCCGCGACCCACGAGGACCGCCACCTCTACGTGGGCGACCCCTTCCCGCACCGCATCGAGGTCACCATCGTGCCGCAGGTGGATCCCACCCAGGTGCAGCGCGTGCTGGTGATGCTCGAGTACGACGACCCCGAGCACGACCTGGTGGTGCGCAAGGCGGTGGAGCTGGTGGGCCCGGACTACCGCAGCCGCACCGTGGAGATCCCGCTCATCGATCCCGAGCGCCGCGAGTACGGCTACTCGATCAGCCTGGTGCCGGCCGCCGGGGGCGAGGCGCTCAACCGCCCGCTGGTGCGCACCACCCAGAGCGTGATCCCGGTGCTGCCCGCCGGCATGCGCTTCGACCTGACGGTGGTGGTGCTCGGCAAGCTCGACAGCGCGGGGATGATCGGCCTGCAGATCGACATCCGCGCCGAGCCGCCCGACGGCATGGTGCAGGAGACCTTCAGCCACCTGTTCGAGCCGGGGGCCGCCTCGCGGATCTCCCACTCCCTGGTGGTGCGCGAGGACCAGCCCGCCTCCTTCGAGTACAAGCTCACCGCGATCCTCGACACCGGTGAGATGGAGGAGGGCAGCTGGACCCGCTGGGATCGCTCCATGCTCCCGATCCCCGCCGCCACCGTACGAGACGAGCTATGAGCCCCCGGAGGATCCGATGATCGACCTCGGCCGCCCGGCCTTCAGCGCCCTCGGTGTCACCCTGTTCCCGGATCACGCCGATCCGAGCGTGTTCCACTACCTCGCGGAGCGACCGTCGCTGGTGTGGCGCGAGGACCAGCCCGAGCTGCGGCTGGTGAAGTACCGCCTCGACCCCGAGCTGCACCAGGTGCTCGGGGGCGGGCTCCTGTCGTTCTCGGTGGACCTCCACGTGGACGACGAGCGGCTGTCCTCGCTGCGCTCCAAGCTGCTGACCCGCTTCGATCTCGACGAGCTGCCCACCCTGGTGCCGGTGGCCGCCGACGAGGGCAAGTGCCGCCTGGTGGTGATGGATCGCCAGGACGACCAGGAGGGCGAGTCGATCCTCACCGAGCGCATCCTCGGGGTGGTGGCGCCCTCGCTCTACGGCCAGCAGACGGCGACCTTCATGGCCGTGCTCTCGACCGAGGGCACGACCGTGGCCGAGACCTCGCTGCGGGGCGGCGACGTGCCGGTGGGCGTGGTCTACGAGCTGCGCACCATGGGCATCCGCCCCGCGCTGCGGGCCCGCGTGACCGCGCGCTGGCGCGACGTGTACGAGTACTACGAGAACCGCCTGCACGGCGGCAAGCTGCTGCTGGCCGTCGACATCGGGGCGATGCTCGAGGACCTGGTCCGCCGCGAGCTGGTGGTGGTCGAGGTGGACCACCTCGTGCCCGACGACCAGCACGCCGCGGCCCACGAGGCGGCGATCAAGCAGGTGCTCGACCACGTGCTCGAGACCTTCTTCCGCCCCACCCTCGGCCAGGCTCCCACCGGGGTGGACACCGAGGGCAACCTCGACGCGGTCTCGCGGGCCATCGGCGACGTGGTGGGGCTGTTCGCGGTCACCTACAGCCTGCGCTCGGTGGATCGCAGCGAGCTCAAGACGCTGACCTGGGAGCTGCGCAGTGCGCAGGCCGAGTACCTCACCCTGGCCCCGCAGGGGCTGCTCAACCGCCTGTGGGACGACGAGGAGCACTCGATCGACGTCGACGAGCTGGTGACCGAGGTCGAGCCGGGGCCCAACCCCGAGATGCGCTTCGACGTGGGCATCGCGGTGGATCTGGCCAAGGAAGAGGTGGAGTCGCTCGAGGTGGTGATGAGCTACGGCGATCGCGAGGAGCGGCTGCTGCTCACCGCCTCGGAGCCTCGCCAGCAGGTGGTGTTCTGGTTCGACGCCGAGCGCGGTCCCGCGGTGAGCGTGGGCTACACCGCGCACCTGCCCGCGTCGGATCTGGGGCCGGCCATGGCGCTCGAGCAGCCGGCCCAGCCCACCGAGGAGCGGGTGCTCCGCCTCGATCCCCGCGCGCTGTTCCGGCGGGTGGAGCTGCGGCTGGCCGCGATGGGCGTGCCCTTCGACGACTTCCCCAGCGTGATCGTCGACCTGGTGTTCGACACCGCCGACGGTCGCTCGGTGAGCCAGACCCACGAGCTGAGCGCCCAGCGGCGAGAGGCCCGGGCCGGGGTCCGGGTGGCGGTGGACGAGGTGGTCACCATCCGGGCGCGAGTGCGCTACGTGGACGACGCGGGCCAGGAGATCGTGCGCGACTGGGCGGCGGCAGAGCCGGGCACGATGGTCATCGGCCATCCGTACCCCGAGGTGCTCGACGTGCAGGTGCTGGCCTCGGTGGACTTCGGGGCCCAGATCGCGCGGCTCATCGTGGAGCTGCGCCCCGAGGCGAGCCCCGAGCGGGTAGACACCCTGGTGCTCGACCGCGACCACCCCTTCGCGACCTGGTCGGTGCCCCTCGACGATAGGCAGGAGCGCAAGTGGTCCTACCGCGTCACCTCGCACTCCGTGCTCAACGAGATCGAGGAGGGCGAGTGGCTGCCCGGCTCCGGCAACCGCCTGATCGTGGGCGGCGGCATCGCGCAGCTCCGCGAGGTGCGGCTGATGATCCTGGGCAAGACCCTCGCGCAGGCAGGGCTGCTCGGCATCAAGGTCCGCTTCCACTACGCCGACCCGGACGCCGAGCTCGAGGTGGAGGACGAGCGCCTGCTGCGGAGCACCACCGAGCCCGTCACCTGGCGCTTCCCCCAGCGCGACCCCGAGGCCAAGGAGTGGTCCTACCAGCTCACCCTCATCGCCATGGACGGGACCAGCACGGTCCTCGACCCCGTGCGCTCCACCGGCCTCATCGCCGTGCACCCGCTCACCTGAACCGAGACCCGAGGTCCCCGCCGTGATCACCCTGGAGCCGCCCTTCTACTCGGTGCGCGGGCACACCGTGCTGCGCGACCACGCCGACCCCGACCTGTTCCTCGTGCTGCCGCTGCGGGCCCGGCTGGCTCGCGGTGAGCAGGGGCCGGAGTTCCTGCTCTACAAGTATCGGCGCGACCTCACCGACAACCCCGAGCTCGATCCCACCCACGCGGTGGGGGCGGGGATCTGCTTCCTCACCGTGGATGCGGTGGTGAGCGAGTCGGAGCTCGAGGCGGTCCGCAGCGAGCTCACGCGGCTGTCGGGGCGCCCGGGGTGTCGCGTGGCCCCGGCGCTGTTCGAGTCGGGCGTGGCCCAGCTGCTGGTGGCCCAGCCCCAAGACGGCAAGCTGCTCGAGGTGGCGCGCACCGAGGTCCCCGTGTCGCCCGCCTCACCCCACCGGGCCACCTTCGCCCTCGATCTCTCGGCCGAGGGCGCCACGCTGATGCAGCGGGCGGCCGAGGGGGGTGACGTGCCGGCGGGGGTGAGCTTCGTGTTCCACTTCGACGGCCTGCTGCCGGCCCTGCACGCCATCGTTAAGATGGACTACGAGCGGATCTACGACCGCTTCGCCGCGTCGATCGGCTTCGAGTACGAGTGCGTGCGGGTCGAGCTCGACGCCGAGCTGGCGTGGCTGCGCGAGCACGGCTTCATCGACATCGACATCACGGAGTTCAGCTCCGACGAGGACCAGCGCTGGCAGCGTCGCCTGGTGGAGGAGCTGGTGCGCCTGCGGGTGTCGCAGGACTTCTTCCGCCCCGGCATGCCGCCCTCGCCGACCGAGGGGGGCAAGGGCGGCGCGCTGGCCAACGTGCTGGGCTCGATCTTCGGCAACGAGGAGCCCACTGCCTCGTCGGCGATGTTCGTGGGCAAGCTCAAGTACCAGCGCTCCGACGAGCTGCGCACCTTCCAGATGCAGTGGGACGGCCGCTCCGCGGTGGCGCTGGTGCACACCTGCGTGGGCATGCTGGCCAATCAGTGGGAGGAGGACGAGATCCCCCGCATCCGGGAGATCGACGCCGACGACGACTTCTTCGATCACCTGCGGGTCACCGTGCGCCCCGCGATCGACTTCGGCTCGCACCCCGACCTCAGCGGCGTGGTCGTGCACCTCGCCCACGGCGAGGACCGCAGCTCCTATGCCTTCACCGCGGGCGAGCAGCAGCCCCAGGTGTTCTCCGACGCGATGGACGGGCCCCTCGACGATCGCTACTCGTGGTCGCTCGATCTCAGCTTCGACGACGCCCACGGCCGCGGGCCCGGCTCGCTGTCGGTGGGGCCGTTTCAGAGCAACAGCCGCCAGCTCGTGGTGCAGCCCCAGGACCACTTCCGCTCGCGGGCGGTGAAGCTTGCCGCGGGCCCGCTGGTGGAGGGCTCGGTCTCCGGCTTCCTGGTGTCGCTGCGGGTGCCCGACACCGAGCTGAGCGACCAGATCGTGCTCGACGAGGCCACCAAGGACGCGGTGTGGCGGGTGCGACAGCCGGCGGGGGAGGGTCCGATCCCCATGGAGGCGCGGGTGGACTGGCTCGACGGCGACGGCGTCCCGCAGCAGGGCGAGTGGAAGGAGCTCGAGGGGGACCACCTGGTGGCGCTCGGTCCCTTCCACGACGTGCTGGAGGTGCGGGTGCTGCCCAACCTCGACTGGCAGCAGGTGCTGTGGGCCGAGCTGTCGCTGCGCTATCGCGACGGTGATCACGTGTTCGAGCGGACGGTCCGCTTCGATCGCAGCTCTCCGCCCGATCCGGTGATGGTGCGGATTCCCCTGCTCGACCCAGAGCGGCGCTCCTTCGAGATCAGCCCCCTCATCCAGCGCGCGGACGGCACGGTGGAGCAGCCCGACGGCTGGGAGGAGGTCGATCGCCCGGTGGTGGTGCTCGGCCCGCAGCCGCGGCGCACCAAGGAGATCCGCATCGCTCGCATCGGCTCGATGGGTGACGCGCTCGCGATGCGGGTGGACCTGTGGGTGGAGGACGAGCCCTTCGCGCTGCTCTTCACCCCCACCGATCCGCCGCAGGCCACGGTGGCGCTGCCGCTGACCGACGACGGGCTCGCCTACTCCTACGCGGTGACCACCATCGGCATCGACGGCGAGCACGAGCTGCGGCGGGGGGACTCGACCAGCCCGCTGCTGGTGGTGACCAGCTCGTAGACGAGGCCCGGCCCCCTGGGAGCGGGGGCCGGACCGGGGCTCAGCTCTCCGGTGGGAGCACCATCACCAGGTCGGAGCTCTCCGTGCCCGACACGGTGCGGGTGGTGCCGTCGGCGAGCAGGTACACGATGGTGTAGCGCACGGGGGTGCCGGCCTCGCGCACGGGAGACCACGACTTGTTCTCGGCGGAGGAGGCCTCGAACACCAGGGTGTGCGACAGGGTCTGGTCGCCCTCGCCGACCTTGAGGGTGACGAACACCTTGGGGACCGCCATGAAGTCGAGCGCGACGGGGTTGACGATGATCTTCGGGCCCTGGGCCGGGGGCTCGGTGGTCTCGGTGGAGGTGCTGGTGCCGGTCTCCGTGGTGCTGGTGCCGTCACCCGTGGTGCCCGTGCCGTCACCCGTGGTGCCCGTGCCCTCCGGCTCGATCACGCGGAGCTTCCAGGTCTGGCCGGCGGATCGCCGGGCGTCGATCCGGGCCTGCGTGGTCGCCCGATCGAGGTCGCTCTCCAGCAGCCGCTCGTCCTCGTCGAGCAGCTCGTACTTGGAGTCCCGGCGCTCGGTGGTCAGCACGCGCACGCCGGGGGTGGAGTCCCCCTTGATCACCCGCTGGGGCAGTCCCTCGCAATCGGTGTAGTCGCTCCGGAACTCGAGCGCGTAGAGCTTGGTGTTGGTCGGGTCCTTCTCGAGGGCGGCGAGCTGGGCGAGCCCGAGCCACATTCGCGTGGTCCACTCCCGTGCCCCCTTCTCGAGTCTTCCGTCGGGGGGCTCGACCGTGCCTCCGAGCAGCGGCTGCATGGTGACCTGGGTGGAGTCGTACTGGGGGACGGTCACGACGTCATCTCGCAGGTTCATCGCGCGCACCTTCACGGGGTACGCGGCCTGCCCCTCGGAGCTGAAGCTGATCTCGTCGTCCCAGCCCTCCTCGGGCGGGTCCACGGTGATCTGGGCCAGATCGATGTACAAGGCATTCCACTCGGCGGACCCCTGGGTCGGGGTGACCACCACCTCCCGCACCTCGCCCGGGGCGAGCGTGGTCGAGAACGAGTCCTTGGGGCGACCCGGTCGCACGTTGGTGGGCGGCGAGGCCTCGCCGGCCTGATCGGCCACATAGATCGTGGGGGGCGACATCGTGACCGGCCGCTGCAGGCGGTTGCGCAGCACGAAGCGCCGCGGGATGCCGTCGGGGTCGGGGGCCTTCTGCTCCACCTCCACCACGTCGGCGTGCAGGTCGGTCAGGCGCAGCACCACCGGCACGCTCACGTCGGCGCCCTCGGTCTGTGGCAGGATGTCGAGCACGACGCGCCCGACCACGCCGCCGCCCGGGGAATCGAGCTGCACGAGGTTGGGCAGCCAGCTCTCCACCCCGAAGTCGAACTCCAGCCAGAACACCCCCGCGAGCTCCACGCTCTCCTGGGGGCTGCGGTTCTCCGCCCCCTGCAGGTCGAGGCTGATCTCGAAGCGGCCCTGTACCACCGGGGGCACGAGCACGGCGAGGTCGACCGACTCGCGCTTCTGGATGCCGACGCGCAGGGCCTCGCGATCCTCGACCTCCACGTGGGGGCTGGCCATCATTCGCAGCTCCACGCGCCGCTCGCTCTCCCGCACCTTGCCCTCCGCGTCCTTGGGGTTGTAGACGTAGGGGACCAGCGCGGGCAGGCCCTTGGTCGCGTCGAAGCCCAGCCGGAACTCGGTGGGGAGGAACTCGAACTCCGCCGAGCGCCCGGTGGCGCGGTAGTACATCTTGCGCCCCGAGGGGAGGGAGAACGCCTTCCAGGGCGATGGCCCGTCCTGCCAGATCGGGTCCATCGGGTTGCTGCGGGCCAGGGCGTTGAGCCAGCTCTGATCGAAGGAGTAGCTCTCGGGCGGCTTGGGTGGCGGGGTCGTCGTACGCGGGGGAGGGCGACGCGGAGGACGGTCGTGATCGATGGTGGCGTTGGGGATCCGCATGACGACCTCGGGTCGCTCGACCACCATCCGCGGCCTCGCGGCCATGGTCATCGTCCTCAGCAACGCGGGGTTGATGGTGGCGGTGGGCTCCGTGAGCACCATGTCCTGCTGGGGCTGGTAGCGCGCGTCGTGGGTCCAGGTGAGCTCGATCCTGAGCCCCTGCTGCTGAATCGCGGAGCGCACCAGCTCGCGCTCGTTGTCGTTGCCGAAGTCGTAGTTGATGGTGAGCTTGGCCCGGGCGGCCTCGGTGCGCCACCACACCTTGAAGTAGCGATCGACTCCGTCGGCCAGCCCCTTCATCCGGGCCTTCGCCACGCCCTTGAGGGGGATGACCTCCTCGGTGGTGGTGGGCTCGAAGTCGATGGTCAAGCCGTCGTGGGTGAAGCGGGGACGGAAGTGGGCCTTCCCCAGCCAGTAGAGGAGGGTCGCCCACTGCTTGCCGCCCACGTCGGGCTTGAGGGTGTTGGTGTTCTTGTCCGGCCGGTTCTTCTCGTAGAACACCGGCAGCTTGCTCTGGTCGAGGATCCGCAGGCCGGGCAGGAAGGTCGAGGTCAGCCGCACCGTGGAGGCCATCAGCTGGGGGTTGCGGCTGAGGGTCTCGACCAAGCGAGGGTCCATCGGCATGCGAGTGAGGGTACGGTTCGGCGTGGCCATGGCGGGCTCCTAGGCGGGGGCAGGGGGACGAGCGAGCCAGATGAGCGGATCGCTCACGTCCTCGAACGAGACGTGGTCGAGGCGTCCATCGTAGCCGACGTAGTCCACGGTGTACGCGAACGAGCGAGGGTCTCCTCCTTGGAGCCCGACCTTCCACTCGGTGGAGTCGTCGAGGGGGTGGGGGCCGCCCGTGCGGAAGTTGATCGGCCCGCTGCTCTCGCGGCGGCCGTCGGCGTGGGTGTAGACGATGCTCACGGTGGCCACGCGCACGTCTGCCGCGAAGTCCACCGTGAAGGGCTGGACGTAGACCGAGAGCCACTCGCGCACGGCCTCGACCGGCGGCTCGGCCGGGGTGGTGGGATCGCTCGGCGGGACCACGATCCCGGGGGCCGGCACCCGCAGCAGCCAGGGCTGCCCGGCCTCGCGTCGCGGGGCGATCCTCGCGAGCACCTCGCTGCGCTCGAGCGCCGAGCCGAGCACGGTGCCGTCGGCGTCGAGCAGGTCGTAGCGCGAGCCCGCTCGCTCGGTGGTGAGGGCCTGGATCGTCGGGTTGAGCTGGGTGGTGGTCGTTCGCTGGGGCAGGCCCTCGAGGTCGGCGTAGTCGCTCTGCCACTCGATCACGTAGGGCTCCACGCTGGTGGGATCGCGGGAGAGCGCCCACAGCTCGGCCAGGCCCATCGAGATCCTCGAGCTCCACTCCTGCTTGCCTCGCTCCAGGCGCCCGTTGGGTGGATCGGCCGTGCCCCCGCTCAGCGACACCCGCGTGGAGTCGTACTCGGGGACGGCTGTGGCCTCGAGGCCCAGGTTCTTCGCCCGCACCGTGATCTGCCGCGAGGTCCGGGCCGAGGAGGCCTGCTCGTGGATCGCGGTCAGCCAGCCCTCGGCCGGAGGCTCGACCTCGACGGCGGGCGGATCGACGAACAGCTTGTTCCAGATCGTGGAGCCGTCCTCGGCGGCGACCTGGAGGTGGTGCTCGCCGGGCGGCAGGGGCACCGGCAGCGGGCTGCTGGCGCGAGCGCGACGGACGTGGGTGGGCAGCGAAGCATCGCTCGCCTGATCGGCCACGTAGGTGGCGGGCTCGGAGACCTGCACCGGCCGATCCAGGCGGTTGCGGAGCACGACCCGTCGAGGCACCTGATCGGGGTCGAGCTCGGCTGATTCCGCCTCCACCACGTCGGCGTGGAGCAGGGTGAGGCGCAGGTCCACCGGGATCCCCACGTCGTCGCCCTCGACCTCGGGGCGGATGTCGAGGAACACCCAGCCCGTGATGCCGCTGGTCGAAGACAGCCGCGTCATGTTGGTGGCCCAGTGCTCCGGTCCGAACTCGAGGGTGAGCCCGAAGCTCCCCACGAGGTCCACCTGCTTGCGGAGGTCCTCGTCCCGCGTGCCCGCCAGGCCCAGGTCGATCTGGAGCGCCCCGGTCATCACCGGTGCAATCAAGACGGCGAAGCCCACCTTCTCGATCCGCTGGATCTCGGCGCGGAGCGCCTCGCGGAGCGTGGGATCCACGTAGGGCACGGCCCGCAGGCTCAGCTCGATCATCGAGTTGCCCTGGTCGTCCTCGTACACATAGGGCCGGACCGCGGGGAGCCCCGTGGTGGGATCGAAGCCGAGGCGGAAATCGGTGGGCAGGAACTCGTACTGCGCCGCGCTGCCGGTGGAGCGGTAGTACATCCGCCGATCGAGATCGAGGGAGACCGACTTCCAGGCGGAGGGGCCGTCTTGCCAAAACGAGTGGTTGCGATCGGCGTAGGCCAGCGGCTTGCGGAGCTGCTGCGAGAACGCGTAGTAGGTGGGCGAGTCGGCGGGAGCGGCTGGCTCGGAAGGGGTGGCCGGCAGCGTGGCGGGCAAGCGCTCGATGGGGACCCGCACCCGGGTGATCGGCACCGGAGTGAGGGGCACCGGAGTGAGGGGCACCGGAGTGAGGGGCACCGGAGTGAGGGGCACCGGGGTGACGGTACCCCGGGGCACCCGCGGCACGGCCGTATCCGGGGGGGTGGTCGAGCCGTGGTCGACCGGGTCGATCACCAGGTCGGGGCGGTACTGGGCCTCGTGCGTCCAGCTCAGCTCGAGGTAGCTGAACGAGCTCTGCAGGAAGGCGGCGCGCAGGTACTCGCGCTCGTTGTCGTCCTCGAAGTCGTAGCTCACGGTGAGGCGGTGGCGGCCGTCCTCGGACTTCCGCCACCACACGATCATCTGCCGGGGCCGCGCGTCGGAGAGGCCGCCGATGGTCGCGGTGATCCCCGGGTCCTGGGTGGGGAGGGGCTCTCCCTCCCAGTCGCCCGGCTCGAGGTCCACGGTGACGCCTTCCTGGGTGAAGCGCGGGCGGAGCTCCGCCCGGGTGATCCACCGCAGGATGGTGACCCACGGCTTGCCGCTGGTGTCGGCCCGGGCCTCGGCCGTCTCGGCCTGCAGCCGCTGCGACTCGTAGAACACCGGGAGGCTCGCGCGCTGGAGCGACTCGATGAGCCCCGGCAGCAGCCTCGAGCGAATGGCGACGGTGGAGAAGGGGCGCAGGGCCGCGGCGTCGACCACCCGACTCACGGTGGTTCGATCGAGCCCGAGACGTCGGTCGGTGTCGGCCACGGCTCGGGGTCCTAGGCGGGGGCGTCGGGGGGCGGTGGGCCCTCGAGCCAGATCTCGGGATCCTCGACGTCCTTCTTCGTCACGGTGGTGCGCCTTCGGTCGTAGTCGACGTAGTTCACCGTGTACGAGAAGGTCTGGGGATCGCCCTCGCCGAGCGTCACTTCCCACTCGGTGGCGTTGGACACCGAGGCGTCGCCCTTGCGCAGGTTGAATGCCGGGCTCTTGTCGACCTTGCCGTCTGCGTGGGTGTAGGTGATGACCACGATGGCCACCATCACGTCGCGCTCGAAGTCCACCTGGAAGGGCTGGATGCGGATCGTCATCGAGCCGGTCACCGCCTCGCCCAGCCAGACCGTGCCGGGCTCGGTCCGGAGGGGGGCCAGCTCCTTGTGGGTCCCGTCGGTGTATTGGATCCGCGCGTTGACGATCTTGGCCTCGCGCGGCCCACCCTCGAGCGCAGACACGTCGAACACCTGGCTGGCCGAGGCCGCGGTCAGGCTGAAGCTACGGACCACGCGGTAGTCGTTGACCTGGTCCTCGTAGTGCAGCTCGCCCGAGATCTCCTTGACCCCCTCGAAGGTGCCCTGGGGGCGGATGGTGAAGGTCAGCGGGGTGGAGAAGGGCGTGGCGATCTCCAGCACGTCCGCCTTGGACGAGGAGGGGCTACCGCGCAGCTTGGCTCCCCCCGGGAGCGTCCAGACCACCTGGTACTGGTAGGTGGGCTCGCGGCCCTGCTCCCCGAACTCGCCGGTGAACTGGAACCACGACTTGCGTGACTCCTTGGTGGTGAGGGTCAGGGTGCGATCGAGCAGCTCGCCAGAGCTGGTCCGGTAGCTCAGGTGGACCTCGGCCGACTCGATCGACTCGGGGCGGGCGGTGAGGACCAGCTCGACTCGCAGCGCGCCCAGGGCCCGCGGGGCCACCGGCACCGTGCGGTCGTGCTTCTCCATCCACTGACCCACGCTCTTGGGGATGTCGATCGAGTAGTAGATCTCGGTGCGGATGCGATAGTCGAGGATCGCCAGGCCGTCGGGGCCCCGGGCGAGGCGCTCCAGCTCGAACCTCACCTCGGGGGACTCGACGGTCATCATGTCGTCGAGCGCGTGGTAGACCCGATTCCCGGTCTTGGTGTCGGTGTGGTCGTACTCGAGGAACACGTGGATCGAGTCGATGCCGTCGCGCTCGAAGTCCATGCCGGTGGGGATCACCTCGACGTCGAGCTGCTGGAAGAAGGGATCGGAGAGCGGGGTCTCGCGGAAGGCCAGGCTCCGCTGCTCGTCGGTGAGCAGCATCTGGATGATGCCGCTGGGGTTGGCCTGGCGGTCGACCGCGACCTCCTCGCTGAGCTCGATGTGGAAGGGCTCCAGCGAGCTCTCGATGTCGTCCTTGAGCTCGAGCAGATCGTCGCCGTCCTCCACGTCGGTGAGCTGCGACAGGATCTGGTTGCCCGCGAAGAACGCCGGGATGATGTTGTTCGAGAGGATGTCGGCCGCGATCTCCATCAGCTTCTCGCGCACCGAGCTGTCCTCGCTGCCGCCCTCGCCGGACTGGATCTGTACGTCGATGACGTTCCTGACCCCGACCGTCACCATCTTGCGCGACACCATGGCCCGCACCGAGGGCCCGTGGACCGCCCTTAGGTTGAGGAGCTTGAGCCGATCGAGGGACTGGGGGGCGAGCGCCGTGTAGCGCTTGAGGGCCGGCTTGAACACGAAGGGGCGCGCGAAGCTCCAGATCTCCTTTTGGACCTTCTCGCGCTCGGCGTGGATGATCATCTTGGCCGCGGGGACCCGCGCCTTGTAGGTGAGCTCGTAGGCCAGCACGATCGGCACGTTGCCCGACTCGAAGGCGTCGGCGAACACGGCTGCGCCCGCGTCGTCGAGCTCGAGCGCGAAGGCGGCCCCCAGGTCACCGGCCAGGTCGGGCTTCTTGCTGCCGGCGACCGAGCGCACCATGCCGGTCTCGCTCGCCTCGAAGGTGCTCAGCGTGATGCTGCCGTCGGTCCAGTCGGGGCGGGCCAGCAGCGGCTCGGTGCTGGTGATCGCCTTGCCGAAGGGCTTGAAGCCGGTGCGCTTCTCCTCCTGCAGCCGCTCTCGCAGCGCCTGCAGCACCCGCTCGCGGCGCTCGTCGCCGATGGCGAGAGTGGCGTGGAACTGGGTGTAGGCGCCGTTCTTCTCGTCGGCCTCGGCCACTCCGGGTCGGTCGTCCACGTACTTGACGAACAGGAAGCGGGGCCGCCCCTGGGGATCCTGGGCGATGGTCGGGGTGTCGGGCAGGACGTAGAACTTGCGGACGTCCTGATCGTCCCGGTACACGGTGAGATCCTCGATGGTCTGGCGGTCGAGTAGGTTGAGCATCGGCTGGGGTCCTTGGGTTGGGGGCAATCACTGGGCGACGATGGGAACCACGACCAGCCGCTCGGAGGTCTTGGTCCAGGGGCCGACCTGGGTCTCGCCGGAGCTACGGTAGGTGGTGATGCGGTACTCGTACTCGCGGTGGGTGGGGTCGGCCAGCTCCACGCTCCAGCGGGGACGGTCGGCCAGGGCCCGGATCTCGAGCTGGTCGCTGTGGCGCAGGCGGTTGGGCACGTCCACGTACTGGAGATCGATCTGGATCAGGTGGATGCCCGCGACCGGGAGCTCGCTGCCCAGGGGCTCGAAGTCGACCACCAGCCGGTTGGCGGGCGTGCCTCCCACCATCACCATCGCCACGTCGGTGTGGACCGGCTCGTCCTCCTCCTCGCGGCCGTCGCTCCAGAAGCGCTTGACCCGGTACACGAAGCTGCGGTCGGTCGGATCGGGCATGTCGAGGGCCACCGCACGTAGCTGGCCGGGGCCGTCGAAGATCAAGTTGTGCCCGGGGCCGTCCTCGACCTTGCTCACGCTCACCAGCAGGCGATCGAGCTCGCTCCAGTCCTCGGCGCTGACCAGCCGCACCGTGAACGCGCCGGCGAAGGGCGGGGGGATGCGCAGGATGGTGGTGTCGAGCACCACCGGCGCGGCCTCGAGCAGCCGCCCACCCGCGAGCAGCCAGCCGTAGCGGGCCTCGATGCGCTGCTCCGGGGCCATGTCGGCGAAGGTCGCGGTGGCCCGGGCCTGGTCGCCGCTGAAGACCAGCTCGCGCTCCTCGACCAGATCCTCGCCCTGGAGCTGGCGCAGCCGCACGCGGGTGGCCAGCACCCGCTCGGGATCGGGGACGGTGATCACCTCCACCCGGTGCAGCCGCAGCAGGGCGGCGAGGTCGAGGGTGAGCTCCTGGCCGTGCCCCTCCACGGGGGGCAGGCTCATCGACTCGCCTGCGTGCACCGGCGAGTCGTCGGCGAAGGTCACCTGGCCCACCAGCGACCACTGCGAGCCGTCGGAGGCGTCGCGCCAGGTGCTCAGCTCGGCCTCGGGCTCGTCGGGAGTCAGCCGCAGCGTGATCTGTCGATCGCCGTAGCACCAATCCGCGCTCAGCTCGCTCACCCCGTCGGTCGCGAGGCTCCGGGCGGTGCGGACCCGCAGCTCGTGGCGCGCGAAGAAGGGGTGATCGGGCTCGGCGTCCTCGATGTGCTCGTCGGGGTCGGCGTCGCCGAGCAGATCGGCGAGGTGGGTCTGGGTCAGCAGGGTGCGCCGGACCACCGTGGCCACGTCGAGCCGCATCTCGGCCACCGCGTGCTCCACCTGGGTGAGGGCCTTGACCTGGTAGGCGTGCCCCACCTTGAAGATCTCGCCCACCGTGCCCAGCGAGACGTGGGCTGGCTCGCGCCGCAGCTCCATCACCGGATTGCAGAAGCGCTCCACCAGGGCCCGCTGCACCCAGGCCAGCGCCTCTTGCAGCCCGTCGGCTCCGCCCTCCTCGTCGACCCCCAGGGTGGAGACGGCGGAGATCTGGATCACCTTGTCCTCCACCAGCTTCTCGACCAGCTCGCGCACGTCCTCGGTGTAGAGGAACCCGCCGGTGCGTCGGTGGGAGGAGAAGTGCTCGTAGCTGCGGCTCCAGTCCACGCGGGCGGTCACCTGCATGCCGGGGCGCAGGGCCTCGGTGAGCAGCCGGTAGCTCACCCCGATCGGCGCGCCGCCGCCCCGCATCACCGCGTCGACGAGGCGGGTGCCGTCGGCGGTGAGGGAGGTCGACAGCGCGGCCGAGTAGGGCGGGTCGAGGCGAGGCTGGCCCGAGCCATAGCGGCGCAGCTCGAACGGGGGCAGCGTGTCATCGGACTCCGACACCGGCTCGCGTCCCGCGAACACGATGTCGGCCTCGGCCGAGAGCACGGGCAGCGGCAGCAGCGTGACCTCGCGGTGCGCCTCTTCCTCGAGCAGGGCCTTGGCCTCGTCGAGCTGCTCCTGCGCCCACGCCAGCGAGACCCGCAGGTGGAAGTCGCCGCTGCGGAGCTGCCCGTCCTCGATGATCCGCAGCAGGCGAAGGTCGGGCACGCCGTCCACGCGCACCACCGAAGGCGGTGCCGGGAGCACGTACCACGTCGCTCGCTCCGAGGTGTCCTGGGCCAGGTCCACCCCGGCGATCTGGCGCACGGGATGGGAGAGGTCCAGCATGGATCAACCCCCGTCGGGCGTGGGCGCGGGCTCGACCACCGGTGCGGGGATGGGCTGCAGCACCACGGACTCCGAGGTCTGGTTGTCGAGCTTGGGCCCCACGATGGCCTGGCCGGTGGACGAGTAGGCGGTGACCTGCATCCAGTACGGCTTGCGCCCCGAGCCGGTGCGCACTCGCCAGGTCACCGAGGTGTTGTTGTCCTTGTTGAACACGAAGCTGTCGGTCTCGTCGCCGATGCCGAGGTCCACCTTCACCACCTTGGCGTGGTCCGGGTAGGTCATCAGGAACGGGTGGATGTCCACCTCCACGTCGTACTTGATGCCCACCACCACGAAGCCGGCCTCGCCGGGGAGCCACTGGGTGGGATCGGGGGGCACGTTCTCCACCACGCCGTCCTTGAAGACGATCGAGTAGCGGTAGCTGAAGTCCCGCACCTCGGAGTTGCGCAGCGGCACCGTCCAGCTCAGCACCTGCTTGGAGTCGGTGAAGTCGAACGGGTTCTCGACCACGTAGGGGTTGTCGGCGTCCGTGTTGTCCACGTAGCGCAGGGTGGCGAGCACGTGAGAGACGTCGGTCTTGAAGTCGCCGCTGGGCACCACGGTGACCTCCATGGTGTCCTCGGTGGGCGCGTCGAAGCGCAGGCGCTCGGCCTTGGTGGTGCGCCACTCGCCCTCCAGGATGTCGTCGTCGGCGCGCAGCCAGTCGACCTTGTAGCGGAACTCACCGGGGGTCTCGCGGATCACCTCGGTCCAGCTCGCGGTCTGCTTGGCCTCGGAGAGGATGATCTCCGACTCCAGGGTGCGCCCGAGCTCCTCCGAGTGGTACTGCAGGCTGACCTTGGCGCGCGGGAACTGCTTGAGGTTGACCAGGCCCAGGCCCAGGTCCACGTGGAGCAGGCCGAGATCGGCCACGTCGACCACGAGGAAGGTCTGGCTGGTGGTGCCCCCGCTGAAGCGGAAGGTCTCGGGCGAGTCGGAGTAGTGGACCTCGGCCCAGTACTGGTACTTCACGTCGGACAGGCGGTTGGCGAAGGTCAGGAAGGTCTGGATCGTCGCGCCGTCGGTGAAGTTGAAGCTCTCGTTGATCTCCTCGGTGCCGCCCCCTCCCACGCGCTGGCGCTGGTACTGCAGGTGGACGGTGACCGAGTCGATGGGCAGGTCCTTGAAGTTCGCGTTGACCCGGACCGGCACCTTGAGGAAGCTGAAGAAGTCGGTGCGCAGGTCGACGAAGGTGATCATCTCGTCGGGCACCTCGCGCAGCACGTTCTGGATGTTGGCCGACGCGATGTGGTCGCGCACCAGCACCATCTTGCGGTCGAGGGTGAAGTTGAAGTTGTTGGTGGCCGAGGACACGTAGTCCTCGAGCCAGGTGTCCTCGAGCAGGTTGTTGTCGGTGGGACGGGCCTCGATCATCTTGCCCATCTCGCGCTCGAGCATGTCGAAGCCGAACTTCTCCATGGCGAGCAGGGTGTCGCTGTCGACCTCGGAGGACAGCGGCTCCACCTCCACGCCGCAGACCTTGTTGCGGGTGAACTCCTCGCGCACCGCCTTGATGCGAGTGCGGGTGTGGTAGAGGTCGGAATCGGCGTAGCGCTCCTCCTTCTCGGTGTAGGAGATGAGCTCGCGGCTGAGGGTGTAGGCCGAGGTCATGTTGCACCACACCCGCATCTTCACGCCGACCAGGCGGTGCTCGAACTCGAGGATGTACTCGACGTTGATCGGCAGGGTGCGCAGCCGGTCGAGCTGGGACATGAGCGCGGCGCCGCTCTGGGTGAGCTTGGCCATGATCGCCTTGCGGTTGGCCCCGATGCCGCTGACCTTGCCGTCGCCCACGATGGTGGAGAGGAACTCGTTGTTCTCGCCCTCGTCCTCGCCCCGCAGGTGCTCGCCGGCGATGGCCAGCTGCACCTTGCCCGTGGTGAAGGTGACGTAGTCGAGCTCGATGTCCAGCGCGTTGTCGTCCACCGAGTCCTCGCCGTAGACGATGCCCCGGAGCTTGCGCTCGATCTTGCGGAAGTCCTTGTCGTCCACCGCCAGCTCGGTGGTGAAGGTGAGGATGCCGCCGCCGACGTCCTCGTCGAGGTCGTCGACGGAGATGCGGTCCTCGTCCTCGCGGTAGACGATGAGGGAGAAGATCGGGAGCCCTTGGGCGTCGCGAGCGATCCTCGGCTCGCTCGGCATCACGTAGAACCGGGTCGCGACGGCGTCGTCGCGGTAGACGGTGTACCCTTCGATCGTCAACGAACGGACAAGTGTGAGCATCGGGAATCCCTTGGATGAGGCCGCGTCGGCTCTGCCACCGACACCCCCGCAGGGCAGCGCCATGCGAGCCGAGCATCGGGATACCGCATGCCAGCGGCTACTTCAATGCCTCGTGGGGGAGGGGGAGGAGCGGGAGGCGCTCGCCCGAGCCTGCTCGCGAGCGCTCGAGGTGGACGCAGTTCCGTTCGAGGTGGTGGTCGGTGCCCCAGCGGATCGAATACGACCGCGCATTACCTTCAGTGCACGGAAGCGGCGAGCCGAGCTCGCAGCGGCGCTCGGGCTGGCCGAGCACCCATGGGGCCCGCCCGACTCGGTGGGGGTGCGACCCGACGGTCGCGGGGGCCTCACCACACGCGGCTATCACCGACTCACTCGCATCCCCGCCGAGCTTTGCGTGCCGGGGGTGCTGCGGACGCATTTGTTGCCGCTGATGGCGGCACCCGGGCCGGAGCCCGAGCTGTATGGTCGATGGACCGGCCCCTCGGCTTGGGGCGCGCTCGTCGAGGCGTGCGAGCGAGCATTGGGGGTCGTGCTGCCGGCCCCCCGGCCCCGACCCACGGGAGCCCGCGGAGCCATCGGCCTGAGCCTGCGCGCGCTCGCGGACGGAAGGCTGTTGCCGACCGTCTACGCCGATCATACGGCGTTGCCTCCCGACGACGAGCTGCGCGAGCAGTGGGCCGCCAGCCTGCCGCCGCAAGAGCGCGAGCGCTTCGAACGGGCGCTGGCCGGCGTGCGCAGCTTGGGCCCTCGCGAGGGGGGGAGCTGGTACGACTTCCTGGCATGGGGGGTCGACGCTCGGGGCCGCCCCTGGCAGGCGGTGAGCCTGCGTCTGCCGTGGCCGCGATCGTGAGGCCATCGCGCTGCGCTCGGCGACGCGGCCGGGGGGTCGTGCGTCTGCTCGCGATCGGTCGCGAGCAGATCGCGGAAGGGCGGTCTCGGTCGGTGCCCGTGCTTGATCCGTCCATCGGGCCGTGACACCGTATGCCCTCCCCATGCGAGGTCGATCGTTCGAAGCCTCGCACCAGGCTCCTACAAGAGAAGAGGGCGCATGCTCACCCTGACCGGCTTCCGTACGCTCGCCGACTGCAACGTCTATCCGGACGACGACGATCCGCTCACCTTCTATACGGTGTCGGGCACGCCCACCATCGCCAAGGACGAGGCGGGCAAGCCGATGATCTGGCTCACCTGGTACCGCCGCGACATCAGCGAGCTGACCGAGGCGGAGCGCAAGACCAAGCTGGGCGGCGGCCTGCTGTCCCTGACCGCGGAGCTGGTCCGCACCGAGACGCAGGAGCAGGAGATCCGCGACACGCTCTCGAAGGATCCGGTGCTGCACCAGCGCCTGGCCAGCAGCGGTCGTACCCATCGCTGGTGGATCGACGAGGCCAAGGAGGACGTCAAGGAGCTGGCCAAGGCGCTCAAGCTCACCGGCCTGCCCGTGCTCGACGGCACGGTCTCGATCGGCCTGCTCGGCGAGTCCTCCACCGACGAGGCCACCCGCGGCGAGTTCGTGGCCAGCCTGATCGGCGCGGGCAAGGTGAGCATGACGGGCAACCAGCGCGCCGCCTTCCAGGCCAAGCTCACCCAGGAAGGCGCGGTGCTGCTGTGGGAGGCGTTCGAGAACAATCTCCCCGCCGTGCTCGTCACCTACGACCTGTTGTTCCACCACCGCCTCGACGGGGTGGTGGTGAAGGTGACCTGCTTCGCCCAGAAGGCGCACACCCTGTTCCACGAGCAGTGGGAGCACCTCGAGGAGAACGCGAGCTTCAGCCGCAAGCACAGCCCCGGCCACACCACCGTCTCCTACAGCCACTCGCAGCGGATGAGCGCGGCGGACGTGCTGCGCGAGGTGGCGAGCGCCAACCAGTTCTCGCACGTCTCCCTCGAGCCCAGCGTGCCGCTCGATCCCGAGGTGGAGCAGAGCCTGATCGACGTCGGCAACAGCATGCTGTCGGACTTCCTGGCCAACGCCTTCCTCGACTACCACCCGATGGAGGCCACGCCCGACGAGCTACCCGACGTGCAGACGCAGCTCCCCGAGTACGGGGGGACCAAGTACGGCCACGACACCATCGACCAGTACTCGCTCAAGGACTGGAGTCAGACGATGACGGCCACCCTCAACCACACCTTCGAGATGAAGAGGGTGCTCGAGGGACGCGTGGGGCCACAGGCCAACCTGGCCAACATCTTCGACGGCTTCGACGTGGCCGAGTTCCGCACCCAGCTCGACCTCGAGGACGACTGGTACAAGTACCTCGACGTGCAGGTGATGTGCACCACCAACTTCACCCGGGATCCGGTGGATCTGGTCAAGGTGCACCTCAAGTACGAGGAGTCGGGCCCGCTGGGGAACCAGAACGAGGTGGCCGACTTCGTGTTCCGGGCCGACGACCCCGGGCCCAAGCACTTCCTCAGCTACCTCGCCGACGTCAAGAAGCGCTCCTACGACTACCAGATCGACGTCTTCTACCGCGACTCGGACCAGGTCTACACCATCGAGGACGACACCGACGAGACGGTGCTGGTGCTCGACACCGACTCGCTGGGCGTGCTCAAGGTGGCGGTGCAGATGGGCCTCATCAACTGGAGCCGCATCGCGCAGATCAAGGTCGACCTCAGCTACGGCAACGGGGCGAGCCGCAAGGAGACCCAGATGGTCTTCGACGAGAACAACCAGCACCACGAGTGGGTGGAGGTGATCGGCGCCAAGGTGACCCAGGCGTACACCTACAAGCTCACGGTGCGCACCAAGGACGACCAGCGCATCGAGCTGCCCGAGGATCGCTCGCGCAGCGGCGTGCTGGTGATCGACTCGCCGCTGCGCGACGAGCTCGAGGTGATCGTGGTGCCGGCCGGCAACTTCGGCAGCGGCGGGCTGCTGTCGCAGGTGCTGGTGGCCCTGCGCTACACCTACGAGGACGGCCGGGTGGAGGACGCCATCGTCAGCCTCGCCAAGGAGGGCGACAACAAGAAGTGGACGGTGCCGCTGGTCGACTCCTCGCGGCGCGAGTACGAGTACCAGGTGAAGGTGGTCTACTCCGACGGCGTGGTGCGCGAGGACGCGTGGCGCAAGACCGACACCAACGTGCTCTCGGTGGGCGACGCCTTCAGCGTGCGGGTGGAGATCATCCCCACGCTCCTCGCCATCCCGCCCGGCCGCTTCAGCTTCGGCACCCTGCACCTTCGCTTCCACGACGCGCAGGACCCGACCTACGACTCCGAGACGACCCTGACGATCACGGAGTTCACCAAGCCGCTGTCGTGGCGCTTCCGCCTGGCCTCTCCCGAGCGCCGCAGCTACTCCTACCAGCTCACCCTCTATGACGCGGAGGGCAACGAGCACAGGCTGGAGGAGGCCACCGAGGCCAAGAACGTGCTGGTGCTCAAGCCACCGCCGCGCACCTAGGGCGGCGCAGGGGAGGGCGGAGCGGAGGACGATGACCGCTCCGCCCAGGCGTGGGTGTCGGATGGGCGGCCGCTGCTGCGGCCGCGCCGTGGGCCGGCCGCGGTGCTACCCGTCTTGCGGGGGGCTCATCAGCGTGGCGAGGTCGAGCCCCAGCACCGGCCCGGTGTGCTCGTTCCACTCGCTGACGATCGCGTCGCCGCCCATGGTCATCACCGTGGTCTGCACCTCGTAGAGCGGATCCCGATCGGCCCGCAGCGCCAGGCGCTGCTTGATGCGGGTCTCGCCGCCCATCTCGAACAGCAGGCTGTGGATCTGCGGCTGGCGGCCGGGCGGCGGGGGAGCCCGTAGGTCGACCTGCACGGCGAGGACCTCGGCCGTGGCGAGGTCGCCCACGATCACCACCTCGATCTCGAGGTGCACCACGTCGCCCTCGCTGATGACCTGCACCTTGGCGTTGCCGACGATCGGCCCCTTCTCCTCCGCGGGAGTGCTGGCCCCGGGGGCGAACAGGCGGTAGGACCACGAGTACTCGTCGTGGGCGGGATCGATGAGGGGCAGCTCGAGCGTGGTGGGGCGAAACGGCGGCTCGAGCGAGAGGCTGCGGCGGGACTCGAGGCCGGTGCCGGGGTCGACGTGCACCAGCTCGCCGACGATCAGGCCCACGCTGGTGGGGTCGACGGCGGGGACCACCCGCACCCGCAGCCGGCCGGTGAACGGGCCCTCGACGAACAGCCGCGGGTGGGCATGCACAGTGGGCTCGCCCGAGACCTTGGTGCCGTTGGCGAGGGTCCAGGTGGGGCGCACGCTGTACTCCCGGGGCGCGCCGACGGGGATCCGCAGCACCCACTCGCGCCGCGGCGAGCCCTCCTCGAGCACGTAGCTGCGCTCGCTGCGAAAGCCCGAGGCGGGGTCGGAGTAGGCGAGCGCGACCTCGATCGTCCGCACGAGCTTCCAGTCGACCACCGCGGGCTCCACGTAGACCTGCAGGAGATCGAGATCCTCGGGCGGGTGCACGACCAAGGTGCGCTTGGTGGTGGTGCGCCACTCGGTGGTGTGCCGCAGCGAGGCGGCCGCCACCTCGTCGCTGTCGGCGAAGCGATAGTCCACCCGGTAGCGGTAGGAGAAGTCGTCCTGGTCGCGGAAGGCCCGGAAGCCCTTGGGCGAGGGATCGGCGGGGGTGAACAGCAGCGAGGCCGACTGGCGCGGAGCCTCGAGCGTGCCGCCGTACTGCAGCTCGACGACGATGGTCTGCAGGCCCAGCCGGGCGAAGTCGGTGGTGGTGGTCTCCACCTCGAGCTGCAGGAGCTGGAAGAAGGGATCGTCGAGCCCCACCTCGGTGATGTGCTGGTCGAGGGTAGTGTCGCGGGTGAGCAGCGAGAAGAAGGCGTTGGGGGCGTGGGTGCGGGGCTCGGGCCGGGCCACGTCGTACCGATAGGTGCGGACCTCGAGCTCCTCCTCCTTCTTGTAGCGGAGCTGGAAGCCCAGCTCGAGCGCGTGGTCCTGGTCGTGACCCGAGCTGAGGCCGCGCCCGAGCGCCGCGGTGGAGGCCGCCAGCTCGCCCGCGCCGCGGGTGGCCGAGTCGAGGCTCGGGGCGGCCTGGGCGGTGGGGGTGGGCGAGAACATCTCCGCGAGGATGTCCTCCTTGACCATCTTCATCGCGGCCTCGCGGATCCGGTCGACCTCGGGGCCCTCCTGCTGCTGGAGCAGCTCGATCTCGATCGCGCCCGATTCCACCAGCGACGCCACGGCTCGGCTCAGCTCGGCGTCGAGGGCCACGCCGCGGGGTGAGGAGCGGGTCTCTCCCTCGCTCGCGGGCGCGTCGGTGCCGGCCTCGATGCCCAGGCCGAGCTCCATCTTCAGGCTCTGGTAGACCTTCTTCTGATCGGTGCGCACCCGTACTGCGAGGGCCGGGCGCAGGCCGCTGAGCTCGAGCTCGTAGATCACCCCGATGGGCGACAGCTCGGCCCGGTAGGCGCCCTCGATCAGGGCCACGCCGTCGGGGGCGAGGGCCACCGAGAAGATGGCCTCCTGGTGCCCCATGAGCGAGGGCGTGGCGGTGCCCAGGATGCCGCGGACGAAGCGAGACTGGGGGGTGCTGGTGGCGGGCTCGGGCTCGGCGTCGGCGAGGCCGCTGCACTGATCGATGGCCAGCAGCCGCACCGTGCCCTTGGTGTAGAGCACGGGCACCAATGCGATCTCGTCCTCCAGGCTGGCGATCTGGTCGGAGAGGAGCTCGATGAGCCCCGTGCGGACGGCGTCGAGGGTCTCCTCGTCGACGCGGCAGTCGACCCCGAAGGTGAGGAAGCCGCCCCCGAGCTGATCGCGGGTGGACGGCGACAGGGTGGAGCCGGCCAGCGCCTCGCGGTACTTGAGCAGGCGGAAGTGGGGCTTGCCGTCGCGCACGGTCAGCCGCGGCGGCCCGGCGAGGTAGTGGAACAAGGTCGGCAGCGCGTGGTCGCGGAAGACCACGATGCCCTCGATCTCGTAGTAGGGCGTCTCCAGGCTGAGCATGGCAGGTTCCCCTCGAGACGGCGCGGGAGGGCGGCCCTAGGGCCGGCGCGTGCCCTCGTCACCTCGTGCCCACGCTACCACGCAGGACCGAGGGGCGACCGTCGAATCGTCGGCCGCGAGCGCGCAGCCGCTGCGCGGGCACGGTCGCGGTGGCCTCACGCCCGGCCGCTCAGGCGGGGGGAGGGGCGGCCACGCGCAGGTCGCCCAGGCCGGCCTGGATCTCCTTCATCCAGCCTTCGAAGTCGTCCTCGTCGGCCCCGCGATCGTGAGTCGTGGTGCTGAGCTCGAAGTAGGCCTTGCCCAGGCGCTTGAGCGCAGCGCGGATGCGGGTGCGCACGGTAGGCTCGGGCGCCTCGTGGAGCGCCGCGATCTCGCCGGCGGTGAGGCCCTGCCAGTAGTACAGCTCGAGCAATTCCTGCTCGCGGAGCACCAGGCTGCGCAGCGCTTCGAACAGGATCCGGTGGTGCTCCCGCTCGGCCATGATCGAGGAGGCCCGGCCGCCGTCGAGGTCGGCCGCCGAGCTCTCCATGGGCTCGAAGCGCTCGTTGCGACGCTTCCGGCGGAAGAACTCCAGCAGCACCATGTGGGCGATGCCGAACAGGAACACGCGGAACGACGAGCGCCCCTGGAAGCTCTCGCGCCGTCGCAGCAGCCGCGAGAAGGTCTCCTGCACGAGATCCTCGTAGTCGAAGGGGACCTTGGTCATGAAGTAGGCACGGACGGCCACGAAGTAGCGGCGGGCGAGGGCCTCGCCCGCCTTGCCATCACCGTCCCCCCAGCGCTCGAGCAGCTCGAGATCCGTGCCGTCGTCCACCGAGTGGTTGTATCACGCAACGCCGCGAGCAGATCAGCGATCGGGGAGGCCTCCCTTGGGCGTGAGCTTGATGTGGATGGTCGCGTGTGGAGTATTTCCCTTACCCGCCGCATCGACCTCGGTGGGGTCGGTGGTCGCGACCAGGGTGCTCTCGAAGCCGTCTTCCACTCGGGACCAGGTCCGGGTGCCGTCGTCGTCCTCGTGCTGGACCTGGACGATCGAGTCGGGCACGCGCATGAGCACGCGGGCCTGCTCCACGCCGACGAGCTCGAGCTGGTTGTCGTGCTTGGCGAGCTCCACTCCGCCGCAGACGAAGCGCAGGTCCTCGCCGTCGACGAATCCTTCGATGATCACACTGGACTGGCTGTCGATTCTCAGGGTCATGGTCGGTCCTCCTCGGGGACGGGGTTGGCTGGGTGCACGGGGGACTCGGGGGCGAGCTCGGAGGCGCAGCGATCGGACCGTCGTTGGCGCCAGCTCGGCCAGTCGGGCCGCTCGGCTCGCAGCTCCGGGGTCATGCGCTCGTCGAGGCTGGCGAGGCGCTGGCGTGCCTCGGGGCAGCGGTCCTCGATCTCGAGCCACTCGATCCAGGTCTGCTGGGTGCGGGCCCAGACGTCGTCGGGGAGCAGCTCGGCTCGCAGCTCGGCGGCGTGCATCAGCGGCTCGCCGCGAGGATCGCCGAGCGAGGCGAGGGCACGACCCGCGCCGAGCTCGATGTCGTGGGCGAGCTTGGGCGACGCGTCGGGCTGGGCCGCGAGCTCCTCGAGGGCGCGCTCGGCCAGGGCCACGACGCGCTCGGGGGGCTGGGTGGCCTCGGCGATCATCACGGAGATGGTGAGGGCCACCAGGCGCTCCTCGGGGCTGCCGTGGCGGACGACCTGCTCGAGGGGGGGCAGGCCGTCGGCTCGCAGCTCGACCGCGGCGAGCATCCCCAGGTTGATGCGGGTCTGCAGCAGGTTGCGGTAGCTGGGTGGCACGCCGGCCTCGGCGTAGATCGCCTCGGCGCGCTGGTAGGCGACCCGGGCGGCCTCGAGCTCGCCGAGGAGCTGGTGGCTGGTGCCGATGCCGAGCAGGGCCCGCGCCCGTTGCAGCGGGCGCCCCAGCGCGGCGAAGCTCTCGCGGGCGAGCTGGTGCTGGGCGATGGCCTCGTGCTGATCGCCGCGGGCCCGCTCCACCATGCCGCGGGCCTCGGCCAGCTCGGCGCGCAGCAGCAGCGAGTCGTCCTGGCCGAGCGCATGGGCCAGCGGCTCGGCACGCTGCAGCTGCTCGAGCGCTCGCTCGCCCGCGTCGGGGGCCTCGCTCAGCGCGAGCACCTTGGCCCACAGCACCCGCAGCCACCACAGGCGCAGCTGGTAGGTGGTGCCGATCGCCTGCCGCTCGGCCACGGGGAACAGCGCGAGCGCGCCCGGGAGATCCCCGCCGCGGGCCAGCACCTCGGCCCGTGCGGCCTGGGCTTCGGCGAGGTGGGGGCTGAGCTCGCCGTCGCCGAGCGCTGCGGCGCGGGCGAGGGCGGCCTGGGCCTGCTGCTGCGCCCGCTGTGGATCTCCCACGATCGCGGCCTCGCGCGCGGACTCGGCCAGGCTCCACACCTCGGGATCGACCACGGGCGAGGGTCGCAGCGCGCAGTAGTCTCCCTGGGGAGCCACGAGGCGATCGAGCAGATCGGGTGCCCGCTCGAGGGTTCGCGAGTCGCCGTGCTCGACGAGCAGGTCCACGTTGCGCTCGAGCCCCTCGAGCCAGGCCTCGTGGCAGCGGCGCTCGTCGAGCTCGGGCGCGGGGGCCAGCCCGTCGTGGCACAGCGCGGCGGCGCTCGTTCCCCAGTCCCGGGTGAGCTCGTCGAGAGTGCTCGCGGCATACTCGGCGGCCTCGCTCGCGCCCGGGGCCGCGCCGGTGAGCAGGGCCTCGCGCCTCGCCGCGCTCCACACCTCGTCCACCTCGGCCACGAATTCGTCGCAGCCGGGCTGGGCGGCGCGCTGGGCCGCGGTGGAGAGGCCCCAGCCGGCGAGGGCCGCGATGGTCAGGCCGAGCCCCGAGACCACCTCGATCGCCCGGCGGCGTCGTCGGCTGCGGCCGTGCTCGATGGCCCGCACCAGCGCGTCCATGCTCTCGAAGCGCTGCGCGGGCTCGCGGGCGAGGCCGCGGCGGAGGATCGGGTGGAGCCACGCGGGCAGGGCCTCGCCGTGGCGCGGGGGTGCATGCGTGGCGTCCTCGAGCTGCTGGCGGGTGCGCCCCTCGAACGGTCGCTTGCCGCACAGCGCCTCCCACAGCGCCACGCACAGGGAGAACTGATCGCTGCGGGCATCGGCCGGCTCGCCGCGCAATTGCTCGGGCGCGGCGTAGGCCAGGGTGCCCACGAACGAGCCCGTCTGCGTGAGGCGGCTGCCGGACTCGGGCTGGGTCTCGATCTCGTCGCCCGGATCGTCGCCGAGCGAGGCGCGAGCGCCCGTGGGATCGCCGTCGAGCTGCAGCGCCGCCGCGATGCCGAAGTCGGCGACCTGCACGAGCCCCTGCTCGCTCACCAGCGCGTTGTCGGGCTTGAAGTCGCGGTGGATCACCCGCCCCGCATGCGCGGCCGCCAGGCCCCGGGCCGCCTGGAGGTAGGCATCGACGATCTGGGCGGGGGAGGGCTCGCGCTCGGCCTGCCACTCGCGCAGCGTGAGCCCGGGGACGTACTGCATGGTGAGGTAGGGCTGGTCCTCGTGGCTGCCCACGTCGTAGACCGCGACGATGTTGGGATGCTCCACCCGCGCCAGCGCTCGGGCCTCTCGCTCCAGGCGTAGCTGCAGCCGCTCGTGATCCACGTGGGCGCGGGTGCGGACCAGCTTGAGGGCCACCTTGCGATCGAGGCGCTCGTCGTGGGCGAGGTGCACCACGCCCATGGCCCCGCGGCCCAGGGCTCGCTCGATGCGGTAGCGGCCGTCGATGCGCAGGCGCTCGGGCTCGGAGGCAAAGCCCAGGTGGGCCCGCAGGCGCTCGAATTCCCGTGCTGCGTCCTGATCGAGCATCCGCGAGCCGGTCCGATCGTACCCCGTTGGGGCCAGCGGCATGGGCCCAGGCGTCATCAATGGCTGAGTGACCCCGGCCGCGGCTTCGATTGCGTGGGATTTCGGAGGCCGTGCGAGGACGCGGGTGTTAGCCTGGGCTGCCGGCCCTCGACCCCATGCGACGTCGTGCCCTGCTCATCGGTGTCCCCGGATCGGGGCTGAACGTGAGCCTCGCCATGGAGCGGCTGGGGCCCGTGCTCGCCCGCCTGGGCTTCTCCTCGGTGGCCAAGGTGGTGGGGCCTCGTGCGTCTCGCCGGGAGATCCTGGCCGGGCTCGACCGGCTGATCGCGGCGGCCGAGCCCGGCGACGCG
Organism: Myxococcales bacterium; assembly: GCA_020633315.1. Lineage (GTDB taxonomy): Bacteria > Myxococcota_A > Polyangia > Nannocystales > Nannocystaceae > Paraliomyxa. Next base: position 155,966 of record JACKDV010000014.1, on the reverse strand, counting down.
GCGCTCGTGTACTACTTCGGGCACGGCGGTCGGGTGCGCTTGACCGGGCTCCCCGAGCCCTGGGAGGGCCAGGTGCGGGGCTACGTCACCTGCACCCGGGAGACCCGCGGCGGCCCGTGGGAGGCGGTGCTGGACCACGAGCTCTCGCGACGCCTGGCCGCCCTGGATGCGCGCTGCGGCAACGTGACCGCGATCTTCGATTGCTGCTTCTCGGGCGAGCTGGGGCGCGACGACGACCCGAGTCCCTCGGACCTGCGGGTGGAGGAGGCGAGCCCTTGGGTCCACGAGGCGCTCGCGCCCGTCGAGGGCGTGCGCCTGGCCCTCGACGCGCACCCGAGCATCGTGAGGCTGTGCGGGGCGTCGGCCAAGCGCGAGGCCTATGCGGCCGAGCGGAGCGGGCGGCACATCGGGCGGCTCACCGAGGCGCTCTTGGGGGTGCTCGCCGAGGCGGGAGACGAGTGGACGCGCCTGTGCTGGGCCACGGCCGGCCTGCGCATGCGCGAGCACGTGATCGCGGCGCTCGGCATGGAGGGGCAGTGGATCAACCTCGCGGGCCCGCGAGCGCGGCGGCTGTTCTCGGCGGCGGCGGTGGCGGTGCCGGGCCTGGTACCGTACCTGCCCGGGGAGGTCGAGGGTCGCGGCTGGCTGCGGGTGGGCTGGCAGCAGGGGGTGGCCCCGGGCGATCGCTGGGTCGTGCACGGAGCCAGGGTGGACGACGAGGGACGGCCCGAGGTGTTGGCCGAGGGCGTGGTGGAATCGGTGGGGCGCAACCGGGCCGAGCTGGTGCTCGAGACGGGGGCAGACCGGAAGCTCCCTGCGGGCAGCCCGGCCTCGCTGCGCCGCACGGCGCAGCCGATGCCCGTGGAGGTCCCGGCGTCGCTGCTCGAGGCGCTGCGATCCTCGGCGTGGATCGAGGCGGCGGGCGAGGGGCCTGCGCGAGCGCGGGTGGTGGCCAGCGAAGGGGCGCTGACGGTGGAGGACCTCGAGGGGGCGCGCCCGCCCGTGTGTCGAGCCGACGATGCGGCGGGGCGAGCCGCCGTGGTGGCGATACTGGAGGATCGCGCGAGGCTGGAGGTCCTGCGGCGCTGCCTGGCCGAGCCGCGGCCCTCTCCTTGCCCGCTGCGCTGGAGCTGGCGGCGGGTGGACGAGCCGGAGCCGCGGCCGCAGAGCGGCTCGTCGCTGACGGCCGGCGAGCGCATCGTCGTCGAGCTGCGCTACGAGGGCAGCACGCCTCAGCCGTGGTTCGTGGCGGTGCTGCTGGTCGATCCCGCGGGGCGGCTGCACCTGCTCAGCGCCCGCATGCCCGAGGGGCTGGAGCTCGGCCCCGGTGATCGCGAGACCCTGGGCGTGCGCCTCGGTCGAGCAGAGCAGGGCATCGAGCTGCGCTGGCCCGAGGGCATGGCCGCGGGGGAGGGGCCGGTGAGCGTGTGGGTGCTCGCCAGCCGGCGGCCGCAGTGCCTCGAGCACCTGGTGGCCAGCCGCCCGCTCGACGACGATGCCGCGCTCGCGCTGCAGGGTCTCATCCGTGAGCCGCAGCGCGGCAAGAAGCCCGAGCACGCCCGGGGGGCCGCTTGGGCCGTCTTCGATCTCACCCTACGATCCCCCGACCCGGAGCCCGTGCACCCATGAGCAGCGCCCTCGACGAGCTACGCGACCTCGACGTTCCCTTGGTACTCTACGTGGGCGAGGCGCTGCCGCGGGCGGCGGGGCTGCCCTCGCGCCGGGAGCTGGTGGACGCGCTGCTGGTGGAGGCCGAGGTCATGCTGAGCGCCCGGCAGCACCGCGAGCTGGTGGAGCTTGCCCAGGGGCCCCAGCTCTCGTCGGTGCTCTCCGAGCTCGAGCGGGCGCTCACCCCCGCCGCGTTCGGGCGCATCGTGGAGCGCACGCTCGACGACGACGAGGCCGTCGTGCCGCCGCTGGGGGCCGCGATCGCAGCGCTCCGAGAGCGGCTGCGCGGGGTGATCACCCCCAACCTCGATCACCTGGTGGAGCGAGCGTTCGCGGGGCAGCTGGTGGTGCACTCGCGGCCGGTGGCCGACCTGGCGAGCCGGCGGGGTTGGCTGCTCAAGCTGCACGGCACCCTGCGCGATCGCAGCACCTGGGTGCTCACCGACGAGCAGCTCGGGCGGGCGCTGTACCGCGACCCGGTGCAGTGCGAGGTGTTCCGCAGCCTGTTCCTGGCCCACCCCGTGCTGTTCGTGGGCACGCGCCTGGACGAGCCGGTGCTGGGCGAGCTGCTGCAGCGGGTGCAGGCGCTGGCGCAGGGGCAGCCGCCGCGGCACTGGGCGATCGTGGACGCGGAGGAGGCGGGGCCGATCCGTCGACGGCAGCTCGCGGCCGCCGGGGTGGAGCTCGTCCCCTGCGAGGGCGAGGCGGGCTGCCTGGAGGCGCTGGTCTCGTTGGCGGGAGGGCCGGCCCCGGCCGAGGCGGCCGAGCGTGCGGAGCCGGTGGTGGTGACCCGCCCGGCCGCGGTCACGCCTGCTCCCGCACCCACGCCTGCTGCGGTCGAGCGCCGCGGGCTCTCGGTGTTGTTCCTCGCCGCCAACCCCTCGGGCACCGATCCGCTGCGCCTCGATCGCGAGCTCCGGATCATTCGCGAGGCGATCGAGCGCAGCCGCCATCGCGAGGCCCTGCGCCTCGAGATCCGCACCGCGGCCACGGTGCACGACCTGCGGCGGGCGCTGCTCGACGCCCCGTACGAGGTGGTGCACCTCAGCGGCCACGGCGAGCAGGACGGCCTGCTGCTCGAGGACGAGCAGGGCGAGTGCGTGCCGATCCCTCGCCAGGCGATGGCCCGGCTGTTCTCCCGCTACGCCCCGCCGCGCGGCGAGCTGCGCTGCGTGGTGCTCAACGCCTGCTGGTCGCTGGCCACCGGCGAGGACCCCTCGATGCTCGTGCCCTTCACGGTGGCGATGGACGGCCCCATCAGCGATCGCGGCGCGCTGGAGTTCTCACGCGGCTTCTACGATGCGCTGGGGGCCGGGCTCGACTTCTGCGACGCCTACGAGGAGGGGTGCAGCAGCGTGGAGCTGGCGGCCCCGGGAGCCCGCTTCGAGTCGCGGCTGCTACGGGACTGATCCTCGGCTCGGGCGGACGATCCACGTGGCCGACCCGATCGTTCCCCCCGACGCCCTCGCCTACGTGGTGAAGATCGTGCCGTGATTTCGGCTTGCCGACCGGGCGGCAGGGGCTATGCTCCGTCCCTCGAAGGCCGCTCCCATGGTCACCCTGCTCGTAGCTGTTGCCCATCACCCCGCTCGGGGGGTCGCAGCTCGTGGGGTGTACCCGCCCGGTCGGCGTTGAGCCCTCGTGGTGATGACTCGCACGGGCGCCAGAGCGCTCGTGCATCACGCCCGTGGAGCTCGGCGGTCGAGCGCCACCGCGGTGGAGGCCGGGTGCGAGTCCCGGCACGGGCGCCGTGCCCCGAGCGAAGGGGCGCAGGAAGGCACACTGACCATGACCATCTTCGTGGAGATCCGAGCCGCCGAGGGCGGTGCCGATGCCAAGCTCCTGGTGGCGGAGCACCTCAAGGTCTACGCCCGACTCGTCGAGCGGGAGCGCCTTTGAGGCCGAGCTGCTCGAGCGACGCCCGGGCTTCTTGCTGCTGCGCGTGGAAGGCCCGCGCGCGGCGGCGCTGTTTCGTCACGAGCCCGGCGGCCATCGCTACCAGCGGGTGCCGCCCACCGAGAAGCGGGGGCGGGTGCACACCAGCACGATCACGGTGGCGGTGATGCCCGAGCCCGAGGCGGGCAAGGTGCGGGTCGATCCGCGTGACCTGGACGAGACCTTCACCCGTGGCTCGGGCAAGGGCGGTCAGCACCGCAACAAGACCGAGACCGCGGTGGTGCTGGTGCATCGCCCCACCGGGGTGCGGGTACGCATCGACGGTGGACGCAACCAGCACGTCAACCGCCAGCACGCCCTCGACGTGCTGCGGGCGCGGCTGCAGCAGCGGGCTGACGAAGGGGCGAGCGCGCGCCACAACGCCCGCCGCCGGTCCCAGGTGGGCTCCGGCATGCGGGGGGACAAGGTGCGCACCATCGCCATGCAGCGCGGGACGGTCACCGACCACCGCAGCGGCAAGACCATCGCGCTGCGCGACTACCTGCGGGGCCAGCTCGAGGGGCTCGCCTAGGGACCAGGTCGATGCCGGCGCCCGCCCTCCCGACGAGCGGGCGCCGGCTCGATGAGCCCACACGAGTAGATCGAGGCGCGCTCCCCCGGGACTCTAGAAGCGCATGGTGAGGGCGATCTGGCCGCCCCCGCGGGTGGGCGCCGCGGCGAGGGAGACGTTGCGCAGCCGCTGGTAGCGAAACCTCGAGGCAATCGTCGGGGCGGGCGCGGTCACTCAGGAACGAGCTGCGTCGGAGCCGGCGCGCTGCGACGAGGCCACCATGAGCGCTCGGTCGAGGAGCCCTTCGAAGGAGGGTGCGTCCCGTCGGCGCTGACCGTCGAGGTGGAACGCCAGCGGAGCGCCGTCGACCGGGTGTCGCGTAGGCTGCGCGGCGCTCCGTGTCCCGAGTGAGGATCGTCCGCTCGTCGTCGCGAATCGTTGCTCCCGCGCCGACCGGCAGACTCGCGCTCGGTTCCCGCCTAGACTCGCGCCCGTGAACCTACGACTGTGTGTGCTCCTCTGTGCGCTGGGCTCGTTGGCCCTGCCCCTCTCCGCCCACGCGACCTCGACCGCCGACACCGGCGGAGGCGGGGGCGACACGGGCAATGGTGGGTCCGTGGGCGACACCGCGGTGGATCCCGCCACCGAGGGCGAGGGCGCGACCACGAGCGGGGGCGGTGAGGGAGGCTCGGGCGAGTCGGGCACCTCCGACGATCAGAGCAAGGGCTGCTCGATCCAGGGCGGCGCCGGGGCGCCGGGGATGCTGGTGCTCGCGATGCTCGGCCTGGCTCGGCTGCGTCGACGCGAGCGCTAGAGCCCCGAGACCAGCACCGGTCGCGACTCGTGATCGATCCCGCCGTCGCCGAGCTGACCGCGGGCGTTGTCACCCCAGCAGGCCACGCGCCCGCTCGAGGTGCGGGCGCAGCTGTGGGTGGGGCTGGTGGCGACCACGGTCGCGCCGCTGGGACCGCCCGGGACGGCGACCGGGGTGCGCAGGCTCTGGCCCGCGCGGCCGTACTGCCCCACGTCGTCGCGACCCCAGCACTGCACCCCACCGCTGCTTGTGGCGACGCAGGCCTGCTGGGGCCCGAGCCCGAGGCCGATGGCGGAGGCGACGTTCTTGACGGGGACGCGGGTGCTCCAGTCGCTCTCGGTGCCCGCGCCGAGCTGCCCCACGTCGTTGCGACCCCAGCAGGCGACCTCGCCGGTGCGACGGCGGGCGCACGAGCTGGTCTCGCCCAGGCTCACCTCGGCGGCGTCGGTGATCTTGGCGACCGCCACCGGCGAGGGCATGGGCGTGGCGAGCTCCTTGGCGCCGGCTCCGTTGCCGAGCTGGCCGTAGAGGTTGTGGCCCCAGCAGGCCACGCTGCCGCTGGCCCGCAGCGCACAGCTGTGGCTGCCGCCCGCGGCGAGCTGCCGGGCGTCGCGGAGGTTGGCCACCGCGCCGGGCGTGCTGCGCTGGCCTCCCGCGGTCGCGCCCGCCTGGCTGAACTCGTTGTCGCCCCAGCACATCACCTCGCCGGTGCGACGGCGCGCGCAGGTGTGTCCGCGGCCCGCCGCCACCTCGACCGCGTCGCGCAGGCCGGTCACCGCCACCGCTCGCGGGCGCGTGGCCGCCTTGCCGCCGTCGCCGAGCTGGCCCTTGGCGTTGTCGCCCCAGCACATCACCGCGCCCTGGCTGGTCACCGCGCAGGCGTGCGACCAGCCTACCGAGAGGTGCACCGCTCGATCCACGCCGCTGACGGCCACGGGGCGCCGGGCGTCCGTGGTGCTGCCGTTGCCGAGCTGGCCGCGATCGTTGGCGCCCCAGCACGCCACCGGGCCCGACTCGCGGCGGGCACAGCTGAAGCCCATGCCGGTGTCGACCGCCGCCGCGTCGTCGAGGTCGAGGGCGAGCAGGGTCCCGCCGTCTCGGCTGGGACCGGGGGATCCGTTGCCCAGCGAGCCGCCGTCGTTGCGACCCCAGCACATCACGCGTCCCCCCTGGACCACCGCGCAGGCGTGTGCCTCGCCCACGTCGAGATCGGTGACGCCGGCCAGGCCCGCGACCGCGACCGCGCCGCTGCGGGCGTCGGTGGTGCCGTCGCCCAGGCGGCCCTGCTGGTTGCTGCCCCAGCAGCGCACGGTGCCATCGCCCGCGCGGCCGCAGGTGTGGGCCTCTCCGGCCGCGAGCTCCACGATGCCGCCGATCGACACCGACGCCGGACGGCGTACCGCGTCGCCGGGCGTGCCGTTGACCTGCCCCGCCGCGTTGGCGCCCCAGCAGGCCACCTCGCCGGAGGGCCGGGCGATGCAGCTGTGGTTGGAGCCGGCGACCAGGGTGCGGGCGCCCTCGGTGCCCGCCGCCGCCCGCGGAGCCGCGCTCGATCCACTGCTGCCGTCGCCGAGCTGGCCGAAGCGACCGTCGCCCCAGCACAGCACGCTGCCCTGGGTCCGGCGCGCGCAGGTGTGGGCCTCGCCGGCGGCGAGCTGCTCCACGCCGGCCAGGTCGGGCACGCCCACCGGGGCCACCCACGAGGCGCGCCCCTCGTTGCCGAGCTGTCGGCGGCGGTTGTCGCCCCAGCACACCACCGAGCCGGTCTTGCGCAGGGCACAGGCGTGATCGTTGCCGCTGACCAGCGAGGTGGCGTCGCTCAGGTTGCGCACCGACACCGGTCGCGGGGCGCGGGGCGAGCGAGGCCCTCCGCCGCCGTCGCCGAGCTGCCCCGTGTCGTTGCGTCCCCAGCAGATCACCTGGCCGGTGCTCATGCGCGCGCAGCTGTGGTCGTGGCCCAGCGCCAGCTCCACGGCGTCGCGGATGTTGAGCACGGCCACCGCCTCGGCGTGATCGGTGGTGGTGCCGTCGCCGAGCTGGCCATAGTCGTTGCGCCCCCAGCAGTAGACCTGTCCGGTGGAACGGCGCGCGCAGGCGTGGCCGCCTCCCACCGCCACCTCGACCACCGGGCCCTCGCCGGGGCGGGCCGTGGGCGGGGCCGTGGTGCCGCCGCCGGAGGCAGGGCCGCTCGAGGCGGGGCAGGCCACCAGCAGCCAGAGCAGGGCGGGGGCGAGGCCGCGGGTCGCTCGGGGGGGGCGGCGATGCCTCGGCGAGACGGACGCGTGCATTGGGAAGGAGGATACCTCGGCCCGCGAGGCGGCTGCGGGGCGTGGGTCCGTCCTCGCCGCGAGTTGGCGCCCACGGCGACGGTGCGCTAGATCCCGAGGCCGTGGCCGACGACCGCACCCTCGCCCCGAGCGCCGCCCGAGTGCGCCGGGCGTGGCGGGCCGGGCTGCGGCCGCGCTCGGCATGGCTGCTGCCGGCGGCCGCTTGCGGGCTGGTGGCCCTCGCCCTGCGCGGCGGCCTGGCGAGCGAGGCCCCGGCGTGGATCCGTCCCGGAGCGATCGCGCCCGAGGCCTGGCTCGAGCGCGTGAGCCTCGTGCTGGTGGTGGGATGGCTCGCGATGGGCGGGCTGGTGCTCGGCGTGGCCGCGCTCGCGCGGCGCCTGGGGCCGGTATCGGCGGCCGACGGGCAGCGGCTCCGCCCCGCGCCGGAGCGACCGGCGTGGATCCAGCGGGGCGGGCTCGGCCTGGTGCTCGCCCTCGTGCTGCTGGTGGCGCTGCGTGGCGTGCTGGCGGGAGCGGCCCGCTCGGTCGACGCCAGCGAGGCCGGGCTCACGGCGCTGTGGAGCGGCTGGGCGGCCACGCTGGGGGGCGGCCTCGCGATCGGGCTGCTCGTCGCCGCGCTGGTCGATCTGCTCATCGATCGTCGCGAGCGGGTGGCTCGCCTCTTCCTCCATCCGCAGCAGCAGCGCGACGAGGCCCGCCACGCCGGAGGCCGGGCTCGGTGAGCGAGCGCCCCGACGCCCCGCTGGTCTCGGTCGCCGTTCCCGTCGCCACCGACCGTGCCTTCACCTACCGCGTGCCCGCCGACTGGCCGGGGCCGCCCGCGGCGGGACGCCGGGTGCTGGTGCCCTTCGGCAGCCGGGTGCTGGTGGGCGTGGTCCGCCCGCCCGAGGCCGGGCCCCGCCCCGAGAAGCTCCGCGATCTGCTCGCCGATCTCGACGATGCTCGGGCGACCCTCACCGACGAGCTCGTGCAGCTGTGCGAGTGGATCGCCGACTACTACGTGGCGCCGCCGGGCGAGGCCTACCGCCTGGCCCTGCCCGGGCTGCTGAGCAACGCCGACGCCCGCACCGCTCGCATCACCGAGGCCGGCACCACGGCCCTGCTCGCGGCCGGGCCCTTGCTCTCGGGGGGGGCCCCGCCGCTGTCCACCCCCGCGCGCCGGGTGCTCGAGACCCTGGTGGAGGCGGGGCCCTCGGGACTGTCGGTGGCTCGCCTCACTCGCATTCGCCCGCGGGTGCCGGGGGTGCTCGCGCGCCTGGCCGAGCTCGAGGCCGCGGGCCTGTGCGCCACCGAGTGGCACGACGCCGAGACCTCGCCGCTGCGCACCGAGACCCATGTGCGTCGCACCGATCTGCTGTGGGGCGTGTCGGCCGACGAGGGGCGGCTGCGCGAGATCATCGGCCGCAGCAAGCGACGCCGCGCGCTGCTCGACTACCTCGAGGGCCAGCGCGAGTCTGCGGGGGCGGACGACGACGAGGGCTGGGTGCCGCTGGCCGAGCTGCGCGGCCCCTTCGCGCGGGCCCGCGAGCTGCTCGCCCCGCTGGTCGCTGCCGATCTCGTGGCCGAGCGCGAGCGTCCGCTCCGCCTCGATCCCTTCGCCACCGCGCCGCCCCCCGATCGCCCGCAGGCACCCACCGAGGACCAGGCCGAGGCCCTGCGCGCGCTGTGTGCCGACGTCGACGCGGAGGCCTACCGCAGCTCGCTGCTGCACGGGATCACCGGCAGCGGCAAGACCGAGGTCTACCTCCAGCTCATCGCCCACGTGCGGGCGCGCGGCGGCGGGGCCATCGTGCTGGTCCCCGAGATCGCGCTCACCCCCCAGCTCGCCGATCGCTTCCGGGCGCGCTTCGGAGAGGAGGTGGCCGTGCTGCACAGCGGCCTCACCCCGCGCCAGCGTCTCGACGCCTGGCAGCAGATCCGCGCCGGCGAGCGCCCCATCGCCATCGGGGCGCGCTCGGCCGTGTTCGCTCCCGTGCCGCGGCTGGGGGTGATCGTGGTCGACGAGGAGCACGACGCCTCGTTCAAGCAGGAGGACGGGGTCCGCTACCACGCCCGCGACGTGGCGCTGGTGCGGGCCAAGGCGCTGGGGGTGCCGGTGGTGCTGGGCTCGGCCACGCCGGCGCTGGAGACCTTCGCCCTGGCCCAGGCCGATCGCCACCGCTGGCTGCGGCTGCGCACCCGCCCCACGCCGCGGCCGCTGCCGCAGGTGGAGCTCGTGTCGCTGGCGGTGCACCGGGCCGATCCCACCTCGCTGCTCACCGCTCGCATGCGCGACGAGGTGGAGCTGGCGGTGCGCCAGGGCGGGCAGGCGATCCTGTTCCTCAACCGCCGCGGCTTCACCACCGATCTGCTGTGCACCGACTGTGGCTCGCGCCAGCAGTGCCCCGACTGCAGCGCTCCCTCGATGACCTATCACCTCTCGCGTCACCGGCTCATGTGCCACCTGTGCGGGCACATCGAGGCCGCGCCGCAGCAGTGCCGCTCGTGTGGCTCGGCCAACCTCGAGCACGGCGGGGTGGGGACCGAGCGCGTCGAGCTGGGGCTGGCCAAGGCGCTGCCCGGCCTGCGAGTGCTCCGCCTCGATCGCGATGCCGCCCGCGGCCGCCGGCTGCTCGAGACCCTCGATCGATTCCGTCGCGGCCAGGCCGACGTGCTGGTGGGCACGCAGATGCTGAGCAAGGGCCACGACTTCCCCGGGGTGACCCTGGTGGGCGTGCTCCAGGGCGACCACGGCCTGGCGCTGCCCGATCTGCGGGCGGGCGAGCGCACCTTCCAGCTCCTCACCCAGGTCGCCGGTCGGGCCGGGCGAGGCGAGCGACCGGGGCGGGTGCTGGTGCAGGCGTGGGACGTGGAGCACCCCGCGATCACCTTCGCCTCCCACCACGACTACCTCGGCTTCGCCCGCGACGAGCTGCCGCGGCGCGAGGCCCTGGGCAACCCGCCCGCGGGCTACCTCGCCCTGGTGCGGGTGCAAGGGCCCGAGGCGGTCGCGGTGGAGGCCCGGGCGAATGCCCTGGCCCGCGGGCTGCGGCCTCGCATCGCCCACGTTCGCTCCGCCCACGCCAGCGCCGACGGCCCGCCGGTGCTCGCCATGCTGGGGCCCATGCCCTCGCCGATCGAGCGCATCAACCGACGCACCCGCTGGCAGCTGCTGCTGCGCGCGCGCGAGCGGGCGCCGCTGCGCTGGCTGCTGGGCGAGCTGCGGGGCTGGCTGGGACCCGAGGGCAGCGGCGCCACCGAGACCCTCGCGATCGTCGACGTCGATCCCCAGTCGATGCTCTAGGGGCGGCCGGTGGCCCGGTCGCGCCGCCCCCGAGCCCGTAGGGGGCTCCATGAGCCCGGGCCCGCGCCGCGGCGAGATTTTTCGCGGCTCGGGGAGTAGACTGCGCCGGCCGTGGCTCCCGAGGTGCTCATCGTCGGCGACGTCGCGCGGCGGTCCGAGCTCCTGGAGCGGATCCGGGGCCTGGGCTACGAAGCCGCCATCTGCTCGGGCGCGGCCCTCGAGCGGAGGATCGCGCGCGGCATGATCCCCGCCGCGGTGGTGGTGTGCATCGACGACGTGGAGCCGCGCTCGCTGCTGGAGGAGCTGCGACGCACGCGGAGGGGCTCGGGGGTCCCGGTCACCCTCCACGGCCCGCTCGGCGGCCGCATCGGCGATCTCGCCGACGTGCTCGACCTGGGCGCCGACCACTTCCTCGAGGCCCCGGCCGACGACGACCAGCTCGCGGCGGCGCTGGAGGAGCTGGTGGGCCCGGGCATGGACCGGCCGGTGCGGAGCCCGGTGCGGGTGCCCTCGGGCCCGCGGCGGCTCACCGGTCGCGGCGCGCCTCCCCGCGATGGTGCATCCGGGCGCACCGACGCGGTGATCGGCCAGCTCCACCGCACCCTCGACATGCTCGAGGCCAAGCTCAAGGATCGCGAGCACGGCAGCGGCGACGAGGATCTCGATCTCGCGGAGCTGGGCTTCGACGAGCTGCCCGACCTCGGCCGGGCCACCGTCGCGCAGGCGGGCGCCAACGCGGCGCTCGAGCTGCCCTCCTCGCGCACCGAGTCGTCGGCCGTGCGGAGCGAGCGGGCGGCCCCCCGTCCAGAGGCTGCGCCGCGGCATCGCGATCCCACCGAGCGCCTGCGTCGGCCCGCGCCGCCGCACCGCGATCCGGCGCGCACCATCACCCGCTCGCGTCGGGTGCCGCTGCCGGTGGACGATCGCGGCTCCTTCGATCGCCTGGAGGTCCCGCGCCTGCTGTGGGTGCTGCACCGGGCCGGCTACAGCGGAGCGCTGTCGCTGCGGCGCGGCCGGGTGGACAAGCGCTGCTGGTGGAGCGAGGGCCAGCTCCTGTTCGCCCACGGCAACACCGGGCACGATCGCCTCGCCGACGGCCTGCTGCGCCGCGGCCTCATCACCCGCGAGCAGTACGGCGAGGCCCGTCAGCTCATCGACGCCGAGCCGCGCCGGGCTGCGTCGCGGCTGGTGGAGGCCGGCCTGCTCAAGCCCGGCGAGGTCTCGGGAGTGGTGCGCCACCACCTGGTGCGCATCGTCGATTCCACCTTCCCCTGGACCGACGGCAGCTGGGAGCTCCTGCCCGACGAGGACTGCGACGAGCAGGTGCTGCGGAGCCTGCCGGTGGCGCTGGTCGTGGTCGAGGGCATCCGGCACCGCATGGAGACCCGCCAGCTCGTGGCCTGGCTGGGCGGGCTCGACCGCATCCCTCGCTTTCGGGCCGAGGCGGTGCAGCTGCCCAAGCTGGTCGAGCAGCTGCTCATCACGCCCGCCGAGGAGGCCTGGATCGCCCGCTTCGACGGCCAGCACACCCTGCGCGAGCTCTCCGAGGATCCGGGGATCGACGATCTCGACCTGCTGGGTCTGGCCTATGCGCTCTACGTGCTCGAGCTGCTCGAGCTGAGCCAGGATCGCGGGCGGGTGGCGGCCGAGCTCGACCCGGCCGCCATCGACATCGCCCGGATCCGCGACCGCCTGCGTCGCAGCCGTGCCGGCGACTACTTCCAGGTGCTGGACCTGCCTCGCAGCGCCTGCCGGGTGGACGTGCGGCGGGCTCACGCCGACCTGCGGCGCAGCTTCGCCGACGAGCAGCTCGAGCCCACGGTCCGCGACTCGATGGGCGCCGAGATCGAAGAGCTGCGCGACCTGGTCGACGAGGCCCGCGACGTGCTCATCGACGAGGCCCTGCGCAGCGCCTACCTGGCGCACCTGGAGGAACCATGACCCGACTGCGCGCCGCGTTCATGGGCTCGCCCGACTTCGCCGTGCCCAGCCTGCACGCCGTGCACCGCCGCTGCGACCTGCAGCTGGTGGTGTGCCAGCCCGATCGCCCCGCCGGCCGCGGTCGCAAGCTCAGCCCGCCCGCGGTCAAGCAGGCCGCGCTCGAGCTGGGGCTGCCCATCGATCAGCCCACCAAGATGAAGGACGGCCGCCTCGCCGCGCGCCTCGGCGAGCTGCGGCTCGACCTGGTGGTGGTGGTGGCCTTCGGCCGCATCCTGCCCCCCGACGTCCTCGCCGTGCCTCGCCACGGCTGCATCAACGTGCACGCCTCGGCGCTGCCGCGGTGGCGCGGCGCCGCGCCGATCCAGCGGGCCGTGCTCGCGGGCGACGAGCGGACCGCGGTCGCGCTGATGCAGATGGACGAGGGCCTCGACACCGGGCCCGTCTACCGCATGGTGCACACCCCCATCGGCGCGCTCGAGACCAGCGGTGAGCTGTTCGAGCGGCTGGCCCAGCTCGGCGCCGAGGCCCTCGACGATCTGCTCGCGGTGTTCCCCGAGGTCCCGCCCCCGCAGCCGCAGCCCCGCGAGGGGATGACCCACGCCGCCATGCTGCGCAAGGAAGAGGGGCGGGTGAGCTGGGAACGCTCCGCCCGGAGCCTGGTCGATCACGTGCGAGGCATGGATCCCTGGCCGGCGGCCTTCACCGAGCACGAGGGCCAGCCGCTCAAGCTGTTCCGCGCGCGGCCCTCCGCGCTGCCGCGAGGTGAGCACCTGCCCGGCACGGTGGTCGGCGTGGACGACGAGGGCGTGCACGTGGCCGCGCTCGACGGGGTGGTGTGCATCGCCGAGGTGCAGCCGGCGGGCAAGCGGCGGATGCCGGCCAGCGCCTGGGCGGCGGGACGCCAGGTGCGGGCGGGAACCCGGCTCGGCGACTGACGAGGCGGAGCGCTCGCGGAGCGCGTGGGGACGCGAGGGCCCTCCCACGCTGATCGCCATGGGAGGGCCCTGGGTCGGCTCGGCTAAGAGCCTAGCCGAGGGCGGCGTCGTCGAACGCGGGGCTCGGCGCGGCGTCGGTGCTCTGGCAGCAGCACGCCGGCGGATCATCGGTGGCCGTGTAGCCGCCCTCGCAGCAGCAGCCGCCATAGTCCGAGGTGCTCGCCTTGGTCTGCTCCGACGCTCCGCCGGCCACGTGCTCCAGCTCGGCATCGGTCAGCTCGTCCCATAGCTCGGTGGTGCTCGACTTCTTCGAATCCTTCATCGACATTCCTTTCCCGCGTGAGCGGAGGGACATGGTATTGTGCCCCGAGAACGCTGTATACGACCGTTCGAGGCGCGAATTCGCATGGGGCCACCGCCGCCGATCGCCGACGATTCCGCCCGGGCTCGAGCCTTGCTCCGTGCGCTCACCCTCGGCGAGCGCATCGAGCTGTGCCGGCCTGGGCCCGCCCCGTCGCCGATCGTCGAGGCGGGGATCGAGGCGAGGATCGAGCGCTGGCGGCTCGTGGTGGCCAAGGGCGAGGCGACCGGCTTCGACCGCCGCCTCGCCTGGGACGATCTCGATTCCGCCCGGGTGGCGTGCGCCCTGGCGGCCGAGCCCCCGGTGCCCGCGAGCCCGCCCGCGTGGCTGGCGATGGTCCAGCGCATCGAGCACAACGCGGCCCGAGCCGCTGCGAGCGCGTCGGAGCGAGCCTCCCTGCGCGATCTGATCGCGCCCGTGCTCGTCACCGCGTGGCAGACCCTGTTCGAGGCCCTCGACCCCGAGCGGGAGCGGGGGGTGGCGCGGGTGCGGGAGCTGCTGAGCCGAGCGGCCTGCGTGGATCTCGAGGCGGGGCTGGCCGACGCCGTCCTGATGCTGTGCCGCAAGACCCTCGACGCGGAGATCGAGGCGATGGGGGAGGGGGTCGCCGCGTTCGTGCGGGCCCAAACGAGCACCGGCCTGCGCGAGCTGTTCGATGCCTACCCCGTGCTGGCCCGGCTCGTCGCGCTGCGTGTCGAGCACTGGGCGAGCGCGACCAAGGAGCTGCTGCTCCGCTTCGTTGCCGATCGCCCGGAGCTGCTGCTCCGCTTCGGGGTCGAGACGAGCGAGCCGCCGCGGATCGATGGGGTGCGGCTCAGCCTCTCGGATCCCCACCACCACGGCCGGACGGTGATGATCCTCCGGCTCGAGGGCGGGCGACGGCTGGTCTACAAGCCCCGCAGCGTGGCCCTGGAGGCCGCCTACTACCGCTTCTTGGCGTGGGGCAACGCCACCGGCGAGCTGCTGCCGCTGCGCCTGGTGGAGGTGGTGGAGCGCGAGGGCTACGGGTGGATGGAGCACGTGGAGCACCTGCCCTGCGCCGACGAGGGCGCGGTCGGGCGCTTCTACGAGCGGGCCGGGATCACCCTGTGCATGCTCTACCTGCTCGGCACCAACGACTGTCACGAGGAGAACCTCATCGCGAGCGGGGAGCACCCGCTGCTCGTCGATGCCGAGACGACCATGCACGCCGAGACCCGGGAGCCGGACGAGGGGCTCTGCGATCCCACCGCGCTCGCCATGAGCTCGGTGATGCGGGTCGGTCTGCTGCCGCGCTGGGAGTACCGCAAGGGCCAGGGCATCCACGACGTCAGCGGGCTCGGGGGAGGGCAGAGCAGCGAGCTCGCGGACGACGACGATCCCGGCGCGGAGCCGAGCGCCGCTCCTCGCTTCGGCAACGTCCCGCGGCTGGGCGAGGTGGTGGTGTCGCCCAACGACCACGTCGACGAGCTGGTCCGGGGCTTCGAGGCGGCCTATCGCCTGCTGCTGCACCACCGGGCGACCCTGCTGGATCCCCAGGGACCGCTCGCGTCGTTTCGCGGATCGCCGGTCCGCTTCGTCCACCGCAACACGCGGATCTACGGGACCATCCTGCGCCACAGCCTCGAGCCGAGGTTCCTGCGCGACGGCCTGAGCCGCAGCATCGAGCTGGAGATCCTGGGGCGCGCCTACTTGGTGGCCGAGGACGACGAGGCCGGGCCCGCGCTCTTCGCCGGCGAGCGCCGGGCGCTCGAGCGTCTCGACATCCCCTACTTCTGGACCGACCCCGAGGGGACGCTCTTCATCGACGGGGTGGCCGTGCGACGCGGCGCCTTCGAGCCCTGCTTCGAGCGCGTGCTGCAGCGCCTGGGAGCGCTGGGCGAGTCGGACCTGAAGGTGCAGGTGGGGATGATCCGCGGCTCGCTCTTCGCTCGGGTGGCCCGTGCCACCGGCGCGGAGCCGAGCTCCGACCCGGGCCCGCAGCCCGACGCGCGCCTGCCCTTCACCCCACGGCAGGCCATCGCGGCGGCCGAGTGGATCGCGGAGGAGCTGCGGTCGCAGGCCATCGAGGTCCCCGGCGGGGCCACCTGGGTGGGGCTGCTCGCCGAGCCGCGCTCGAGTCGGATCCGCTTCGAGATGGTGGGCAGCGAGCTCTACAACGGGCGCTGCGGCATCGCGCTGTTCCTGGCCGGCCTGCACCGGGTGTCGGGCGACGAGGCCGCACGCGAGCTCGCCCTGCGGGCGCTCGAGCCCACCCGACGACTGCTCGCGCGGACGCCCCACGGGGCGCTCGTCACCTTCGCCAAGCGACTGGGGATCGGCGGCATCGTGGGGGTGGGCTCGCTGCTGTATGCCTTCGTGAAGGCCGCCGAGCTGCTCGACGTGCCCGAGCTGCTCGACGATGCCCGGCGGGTGCGAGAGCTCGTCGCTGCCGAGCAGATCGACGACGACCGCCTGCTCGACGTCACGCACGGGGCCGCGGGAGCCCTGCTCGCCTGCCTGTCGCTCCACGACACGGGGAGCGATCCCGAGGCCCTGCGGGTCGCCCTGCGCTGCGGCGAGCACCTGCTGCGGGTGGCCGAGGCAGGGCCCGACGACACGCTGCGCTGGACCACCCTGCCGGGCCGCCCGGCGCTCACCGGCTATGCCCACGGGGCGGCCGGGATCTGCGATGCGCTGCTGCGGCTCCACGCGGCGACCGGGCAGGAGCGCTTCGGGCACGCGGCGCGGGCGGGCCTGCGCTTCGAGCACGGCCTCTACGTGCCGGAGGCGAGCAACTGGCCCGACCTCCGCTCGGTGCGGGAGGGCAAGGGGCGCCCGGCGTTCATGCACGGGTGGTGCACGGGACCCGCGGGGATCGGCCTGGGACGCCTGCGGGGGCTGGAGCTCGAGGGCTCCGCGCTGGCCGAGGCCGATCTCGAGGCCGCCGTGCAGGGCACCCTGCGACGCGTCTGGGGTCCTCGCGATGATCTGTGCTGTGGCGTGCTGGGCCGAGTGGAGCTGCTGGTGGAGGTCGGGCGATGTCGCGATCGACCGCGGCTGCTCGAGGCGGCCCGGACCTTCGCCGCGGCCGTGGTGGCTCGGGCCGAGCGCCAGGGTCGATTCTCGCTGTTCGACGAGCTCCCCGACGGCGTCTACAACCCGGGCCTGTTCCGCGGCACCGCGGGGATCGGCTATGGGCTGCTCCGCGTGGCCTTCCCCGACCTGCTCCCGAGCGTGCTCTCGCTGGCCTGAAGCGGAGGTCTGGTCCGTGCCCTCGTGCGTCCGCGGCGGGCGCCTTCGCGAGCGCGGCCGCGGTCGACCCATTGCCGGTATCCTCTCCGCAATGACACGTTGCTCCCGAAGCTTGGCTTGTCTCGCGGCGATCTCGGCCACCACCGCGTGCTTCGATCCCGATCCGGTCCCGGCCGACGACTCCGGGACCACCGGCCCGGGCGCGACGGACGACACCATGCCCTCGACGAGCGGGATGGTGGCCGACGGCAGCGGCTCGAGCTCCGGGGGTGTCGACGGATCGAGCGGCGACACCTCGACCGCCGATCCCTGCGACGAGGTCACCTGCGATCCCAACGCCACCTGCGACGGCTCGTCGGGCGAGGCGGTCTGCACCTGCAACCCGGGCTGGGAGGGCGACGGGAGCCGCTGCACCAACATCGACGAGTGCGCGGACGATCCCTGCGATCCCAACGCCACCTGCATGGACGAGCCGGGCTCCTTCACCTGCACCTGCAACCCGGGCTTCACCGGAGACGGGCTGAGCTGCGCCGACGAGGACGAGTGCGCCCTGGGCACGGACGACTGCGGTCCCAACCAGCTCTGCCTCAACGAGGCCAGCGGCTTCTCCTGTGCATGCCGTCCGGGGGACGGCGGCGTGCCGTGCTCGCCGGGGACGATCCTCGTCTACGACGACACCAACAGCCCGGGCAACGCCAACCTCGCCGCCACCTCGCTCGGCTACACCGTGAACCTGACCGCCAGCCGTGCGGACTTCCAGGCGGCCTTCGACGCGGGCGGGTACGATCTCATCATCTACGATGCTCCGGGCATCGGCGTGGACAGTGCCGACCAGACGCGCCTGTCCAACTGGATCTCCGGCGGCGGCCGCCTGGTGTTCGGCGCCTACAACCTCAACTCCTTCGCGCCGATGCAGGCGGCGCTGGGGGTCTCGGTGGTCACCTACGGCTCGCCGCGCCCCGTCTACGACGCCGCGGGGGCGGTGCTGAGCCTCTACGACCAGCTCGAGTCGATCACCAGCCCGATGACCACCACCCAGGACGCAGGCGACAACGGCGACGAGCTCAGCCTCACCGGGCCCGGCTTCGTGCTCGCCCGCCTCGACGGACCGGCGGGCCCCGGCGCCATCGTGCTCACCAACGAGCACCGGGTGATCGTCAACGGCTTCCTCCCCTACGACATCGGCACCGCCGACGTGGACATGGACGGCACGGCCGACATGGTCGAGATGTATCGCAACCAGATCGGCCTGCTCATGCGCCCGCGCGTGCTGCTGTACGGCGAGGCGGGCTCCGACGGCCCCCAGGCGGCGGCCCGGCGCATCGGCTGGACCTCGATCCCGATGACCACCGGGCCCACCTTCACCACGGCCTACGACGCCGCGCTCTACGACGTGGTGGTGATCGACGTCCCCACGGGGAGCCTGCCCACGGGGGTGCGCACTCGGCTGGTGTCGGGGCTGGCGGCCAGCGACCGCATCGTCTTGAGCTGGTGGGACCTCGAGTCGGACGGCGCCCTGCAGGCCGCGCTGGGGATCGGCGCGATGTCGATCGGCATGCCCCAGGACGTCTACGACGATCCGTCGGGCGTGGTGGACTTCTTCCACGTGTTCCAGGACGTGCCCGATCCGCTGGTGCCCGTGCTCGATGCACCCGGCAACGGCTTCTCCTGCACGCCCAGCGGAGAGGGCAGCGTGGAGGCCCACTTCGAGAGCGCGATGGGGCTCGGGGCCATCTGCGTCACCAACGGCGGGCGGGTGATCGTCAACGGCTTCCTCCCCTACGATCTCGGTGACGCCGACGCCGACGGCGACATGATCCGCGACGTGGAGGAGCTGTACGAGAACCAGTACTACCGGCTGATGACCCCGTAGGGCGCCTCAGCCCGCGCCGCTCGGGCAGGCGCTCGCGCTGCACCACGGCTCGCACCGGCCGGTCACGCACACGCCCACGCCCACGCCGTCGTCGCGGACGCAGCCCACCGCCTCGGGCGGAGCGGAGTCGCAGGCCTCGGCGAGCCCCAGGCCCGGGCCGGGGATGGTCTCGAGGGTGGTGGCCTGCACGATGCTGGTGGGGTCGTAGACCCAGCAGCCCAGCCATGGCGCCGCCGACCGGGCGGTCTCCACCGCGGCGGTCGGGACCCCGGGGGCGTCGCAGGGTGGGGTGGGGGGCACGAGCGAGAGCTCGTCGAGCGAGAACCGCACCGGGCTCGAGACGAAGTGCTGGTAGGCCACCACGCACTCGCCGAAGTTGGCGATCTCGAGCTGGGGCGCGAGCAGCTCGGACTCGACCGTCGGCGGGGTGCCGCGATCGAATCGGGGCTGGCAGCGGAACGCGGCGCAGGTGGCATAGATCGCGTCGTCGGGGACCTCGAGCGTGAAGCGGCCGTCGTCGTCGATCTCGAGCTCGATGCGCGGGACCTCGAAGCCGTTGCTCAGGGCCATGGGGTCGTCGAGCAGGGCGGTGGGATCCGAGACCGGCAGCACCGTGCCCGGCGCGGGGCAGGGCTCGTCGCTGGGATCCTCGAGGCCGCAGCCCAGCGCGACGGTCAGGGTCAGCGTGAGCGTGAGCGGGGCGGCGCGGTGCGTCACAGCTCCACCCCCACCATCAAGCCCGGCATGAGGATCCAGGCGGCCTCCGAGTAGGAGCGGGCCGTGGTCCGCGTGGGGTTGCCCGCCGGGTTCGGGAGCAGCTCGAAGGTCGGGTCGGGCCCCAGCACGCCCATGAAGGCCGACGCTCGCAGGATGCGATAGTGGAGGGTGAGCTCGGGGGCCACGTAGGCGTAGGGGATGCGGCGCTGCACGGGGATGCGACCCGCGGCCGCGTCGCGATCGGCAGCGTTGGTCCAGCCCACGCCCGCCGCGGCTCCGAAGCCGAAGTAGGAGCGCGCCTGCTCGCGCTGGTCGAAGCGGACCTCGACGCGCAGCGCGGGACCGTGGCGCCAGACTCGGACCGTCTCGGCGCCCGCGGGAGACCAGCTGGGAGGCGACAGCGGGGTGTACTCCTTGCGACCGAGGATCGCGAAGTAGCGCAGGCCCAGGAGCCACGCGGGGCGCCTGCGATCGCGATCGCGTCGCGCGAAGCTGCGGTAGGCCACGTCGCCGGCGAGGTGGAGCTGGGGCAGGTCGCGGCCCCCGAGCACCGAGCCCACCGCCGCGCCCACCCCCAGGCCCGCCATCAGGGGAAAGGCCCCGCGGTCGGGGGCGGGGAGCTCGAGGAACGGCCACTCGAGCTCGGCCGAGCGGGGGCTGTAGCGCCGCGTGGTGCTGCGGTCGGCCACGTAGCGCACCTCGAGCTGCTCGCGGCACTTGGTCCCCGGGAGCGTCACCGCTCCCACCACGGGGTCGTCGGTGCCCACCGGGGCGATCCGCGTCCACTGGCCCTCGTGTCGCACCGAGGCGGCCTCGATCCCGTCGCCGCGACGCTCGGTCCACCAGGCCGGCCATCGCTCGATCGGGGGGGCGCCGGCGGAGCGCTCGGGGTGCCGCGGGCCCCGGATGGCCAGCAGCCGTCGCTCCTCGGCCGCGAAGCTCCCCACCACCTCGGTGTCGAGGGTCTCGAGCTCGTAGCTCCAGTCCATCCCCAGCGCCTCGTGGTGCAGCTCGACGCTCACCGGCCATCCCACGCTCTGGCTGCCGTCGCTGGTGGCGTCGCAGGAGTAGCTGCAGGCGTCGGCGCCGATCCGCTCGTCGACCTCGCAGCGGCCCCCGCCGCGGACCCGCGCGCCGGGGCAGCGCAGCTCCGGGGAGGTCTGGGCGAAGCACGGCCAGCGCCAGCGCAGCCGGATCCGAGTGGGCTCGAGGTCGACCACGTCGGGCTCCTTGCCGTCCGACCAGCTCGCCGAGGCGCAGGTCGAGGCCCGTGGATCGGAGCCGTCTCGGGGCTCCACCCGCAGCTCGAGCTGGCGTTGCCGGGGCTCGCCGCTCATCGGCACCTTCAGCTCGAAGATCCCGCGGTGCAGCTCGCCGGGCTCGATCGAGCAGGCGTCGGCCGACTCGGAGGTCTCGGGGGCGCAGGGGCGCTCGGGCCCGCGCGAGCCCAGCAGCACGGCCGAGCGCCGCGTCTGGGCGCGCTGCTCGGGGTCCTGGTGCAGGCGCAGACGCTGGGTGCGGCAGCGCGGCTCCAGGGGCAGGCGCACGCGACCATCGAAGCTGGGCACGGCGGGGCGGCGGTGGACGTCGCCGCCCACCACCCCCACCGACGCCTGGAAGTGGGCCGACTGGAGCTGCCGACTGGTGCGCACGGAGTCGAAGCGAATGCGTACTCCCTCCCCGAAGGCGTCGAGGTCGAGCACGTAGGGCGTGAAGGCGCGGTCGAGGTCCACCGCGCGCACCGAGAGGAACACCACGGTGGCGTCGGGTCCGGTGGCCGCGGACGGGCTGCACATCACGGCCCAGGGCCAGCTGGGCTCGAGCGGCGGCGGGGTGAGCTCCCAGGCGGGCTCGCAGCCCTCGGGCTCGCGGCCGAGGCAGCTACCGTCGTCGATGGGGGCGATGCGCATGGCCGCGAAGGCCTGGCGCACGGGCTCGCGCTCGGGCGCGAGCTGGCCGTCGAACCACGACGAGCGCAGGGCCGACTCGCGATCGAAGGTGATCGGTCCGTCGGCGAGGTCGCGGATCAGCACGCCGCGGCGGATCAGCTCGTCGAGGGGCACGCCCGTGAACCAGGGCGAGTCGAGCCGGTCGGGATGCACGGGGGTCACCAGGCACACTCGGTCGGGGGCGCTGCCGTCCTCGGTGGCGAGCTCGACGGTCAGGTCCCAGGTGACGGTGGGCGGCTCGAGCGACAGCAGCGTGGCGAGGGCGAGCGGGAGCATGGAGCCTCGTCAGCGGCAGAAGTAGGTGGGGGAGCAGCCGCGCTTGCCCGTGGCATGGGGGTCGGGGGCGCAGCGCAGGCCCTTGGCGGCGGCCTGCGCCTCGGTCGTGCACGAGCCGAGGTCGCCCACGAGGCAGTGGCAGCGCTTGGGTCGGGGGGGCGAGGAGATGGCGGGGGCCTCGGTGGTCTCGCCGTGGGGATCGTCAGTGGCTTCGTCGCTGGCGCTGGTGGTCGCTCCGGTGCTGGTGGTCGCTCCGGTGCTGGTGGTCGCTTCGTCGGAGGTCGGGCCGGGGGCACCCGCGGGGCTTCCCGTGCTCGAGGCCTCGGCCACGGGCACGGGCACGGTCTCGTTCTCGGGGCGAGGGGGCACGGGCTCCGACGGCGAGCCCGCGGCGGCGGACGGTGACGGGGCATCCCCGTGGTCGTCGCGCAGGGCCACCACGATCGCCACGATCGCCACCAGCCCCAGCGCCCCGAGCAATGGCCAGCGCGGCAGCGAGGAGCGGGGGGCGGGCCCGGGCGGAGCGCCCGGCGTGGGCTCGATCGGCTGCGGCGCGAGGATCGGCTCGATGATGGTGCGCCCCTTGAGGGTCTCGGCCAGCGCCTCGAGCAGGACCAGCGAGTCCCCCTCCACCACGTGGATGCCCTGTCCCCTCGAGCAGCTCGCGATCGGGGCGGCTGCACCGCTCGAGCGCGATGAAGTGACCGGGGCCGCGGCCCTCCGCGGCGGCGGGCGCCATGTCGAGGAGCTGGGCGAGCTCGGGGGCGTCGGGCTCGAAGCCCACGAAGAGCATCTGGTGGGCGCGGAAGGCCGCGGCGAAGATCTCGTGGCGCTCGGCGTCGGGGCCGAGCTCGCGCTGCACCTGGGCCCGGGTCAGCACCCAGGTGCTCGGGTTCTCGAGCGAGCCGAACACCTTGAACACCATGTTGCGCCGCTGCACCAGATCGGAGCGCGGTGAGTCGAAGCTGGGCCATCGCCCCTCGAGCGCGCGCTCGATGATGCGATCGAGGCGGGTGGTGTAGATCGCTCGCAGCCGCGGTCGCAGGCGGGCCAGCGCGGCCAGCAGGGGAGGCAGCGCGCCGCCGGGATCGCCGAGGAGGTCCTGCACCGCTCGGTCGAAGCGATCGCCGAGGACGCGGTGGGTCAGCTGCAGCACGTCGGCGACCTGGCCGGCGGTGATGCGGTTGCGCAGGTCCTCCAGCTCGAGCGACGGATCGTCCTGGGCCGCGAGCTCGGCGAGCCGCTCGGCCAGCGCTCGGGCGTCGGGCTGATCGGTGCCCACCCCAGGGCCCACGCACACGATCAGGTCTCGCTGGGAGAACGCGCGGAGCAGCTCGTCGGGGGCCTGCATCGCGCGCTAGCCCCGGGCCCCGAGCCGCATGCCAGCGGGCTCCAGCGTGGCTCCTCGCAGGGCTGGATCCCGGTCGTAGGCTTCGCCCACGCTCCAGGTTCTAACACGGGGACGGGGCGTGGAGCAGTCGGGCCCGGCCTCGGCATGGCTCTGGGCGCGGGCCCGGGGCTGCCTCGTCCTCGGGAGCTCCCGCTCGACCCGTCACTCCAGCGAGTCGACCAGGGCGATGTACGCCTTCTTGGCCTCGTCCTGGGCCATGCCCTTGCGGCCGGCCCAGGCATCGTACTTGGCTCGGTCGCGCATCTTGGTCATGCCCGGGCGGCTGCCCGAGACGTCGCCGGCCGAGGCCTGCTTGTACAGCGCGTACAGGTCGAGGAGCACGTTGTTGGGCTGCTTGTCGAGCAATCGCGAGCGCTCGACCGCGTAGTTGAAGTCGTCGTCGAGATCCATGGTGAGGTCCCCTGCGAGCACGGGGCGCCAGTGCCCGCGCGGCCAAGGTGTACCGTGGAAGGGGCGGTCTCGTCGACCAGCGGAGCGGGCGTTACTTGGCCAGCCGCAGGTCCTCGGGGCCGCGGGGCAGGATCACCGAGGTCTCGCCCTCGATCACCAGGATGCCCGTCACCGCCTCGAGCAGCGCGCCCGTCTGGAGCGGCGGCGTGTCCACCAGGAGGTCCAGGT
Source organism: Myxococcales bacterium (assembly GCA_020633315.1). Classification (GTDB taxonomy): domain Bacteria; phylum Myxococcota_A; class Polyangia; order Nannocystales; family Nannocystaceae; genus Paraliomyxa. The sequence continues at coordinate 132,173 of JACKDV010000014.1, read as the reverse complement.
CGATGACCACTCCCTCGCGCAGGGCGAGCACCCCGGGCTCGAGCTCGTCGCCCACCGTCAAGGGCGCGCCGCTTCCCTCCACCACCATCAGCACCATGTCCTGCAGCGGCTCGCGCTTGGGCTCGCCGGGGGCGAGGGCCGCGATGTCGGTGCGCAAGGGCGGCGGCTCTCCGCCGATCCCATCGGGCACCACGCTCTGGGGGACGAGGAACGGCCCCGCGCCGTCGCGATCCACCTTGGCCACGATGGTCGCGCCCTCGCCTCGCTCCGGCGGGGAGGCTGCTCCCTCACCCACGCGGATCCCCGCGAAGGTGGTCTCGGAGGGATCCTGCACGAAGTAGCCGATGCCGTTGGAGAGCTCGCCGAGCTGCGAGGTGACCACCACGCGCCGCACCTCCACCAGGGTGCCCACGCCGATCTCACCGGTCTTGATCGAGGGGATGCTGGCCACCAGCGGCATGTCGTCGTCCATGCCGTAGCCGGATTCCTCGGCGCCACCCGAGGCCCCGTCGTCCGGGCCCCCGGGGCCGCCGTCGGGATCGAGGGTGGCGCCGGGCCCCGCTCCGTCCCCGCCGCCGCTGGTCTCGCTGGCGCCGGGCTCTCCATCGTCCGCGCACGCGCCCGCGAGCCATCCCGCGACCACGGCAACCATCCACCACTCTCTCGTCATCGAAGCCATGCCTCCACGATAGCTCGAATCCCGCGGGCGCGAGGCGTCACCGCTCCATCGTGCCCAATCGCCGCTCACTCGCAGGGAATCACCCAGGCGTCGAGGTCCCAGCCCTTGACGAGGGTGGAGAACGAGCGATCCAGGGCGTCGGGGCAGATCTGAGCGGCGAGCTCGGGCCCCTGCGCGGGGTCGTCCACGTACTCCACGTGGAAGACGGCCTTGCCTGCGTCCACGAAGGGCGCGAGCCGATCGCACTCGTCGTAGGCCATGCACTCCTCGTCCAGCGCCCAGTCGAAGTGGGGCAGCAGCTCGCCGATCTGATCGAGGTCGTTCTTGAGGCCCACCGACAGCCCGCGCATGTGGGCCTGCCCGGCCAGCCAGGTGTTGAAGTCGAGCTGGTCGGCGGCGCTCAGCGGGAAGCCGGTGTCGTTGGAGTAGCCGTCCACGTTGTCGGGCTCGACCCCGTCGCAGCCCTTGCTCACCGCGAGGTCGAGGCGCGCGGCCAGGACCTGCCGCACCGTCTCGTCGCGCACGTCGAGCCAGCGCTCGCCGGGCCAGCCGTCGAGCGGCATGCCGATCGCGGGGGCGGGGAACTGGTCGGCGTCGGGGCGCCAGTCCTCGTGGCTGCCCGCGCTGAAGTAGCAGATCGCCACCCGGCCCTGCGCCTGCAGGTCGGCGATGGTGCCGGCGTCGTTGTCGAAGAGGTCGACGTCGTACATCGCCACGTCGAGGCTGGTGTCGAGCGGGCCCGTGAGCTGCCACTGCCAGCTCGTGGAGGGGCCGGGGCACCACACCGGCGGAGATCCACAGCCCGGCGGCGGCTCGTCGCTGGTGGAGCCGCCGTCGGTGCCATCGGTCGCGGTGCCCTCGCTGCCGGGTCCCTCGTCGGTGGCGGTGCCGGTGCCGGTGCCGGGCTCGCTGCTCGTGGCGCCCTCGGTGCTCCCGCCTTCGCCGGCGGTGGCCGGGACCGTCGATGCCCCGTCGTCATCGTCCGACGAGGCGCCGCCGCATCCCAGCACGGTCGCGAGGGTGGTGATTGCAGTCCACGGCGCTTCGGCGCGGGCGATCATCGTTCGCGCAGGATAGCGCGGGGCCGGTCGCGATCGGGACCCTCTGGTCGAGGACGTAGGGGCAGTCACCAACGCTGCGATCGACGATGCACGCCACGGGGGATCGTTGCCGCACCACGGCATGGATCGTTTGAGAATCGTCGGCAAAAAAAGCGCTCCTCCCTCGTCGCCATGCCGTACACTGGAATCGAGATCGAGCGAGGAGTCGGGAAGGGTCCGTCGCACCGCTGCCTTGGGATTGAGTTCATGCCCTTGACGCCCCGCATCGAGGTGGGGTGACCATCGTTTTCGCCGCGACGTGATCCGGCCCCGCTCACCTCGAGTGACGAGGGGCATGAGCACATGGAGACGCAAGTCGTAGGATTCGAGACCGAGCTACCTGCCATCAGCGCGACGGAGCGACGGAGGTATCCGCGTACGCTCAGCGAGGTCCAGGCCACCGTGCGAAGCCGCGGGAGCGTGGGCCAGTACGAGGTCCGCAACCTCTCGGTCTGCGGCGCCCTGCTCACCGCGGGCCCGCGGCTCGACAAGGACACCATCGTCGAGGTCGACCTGCGGATCCCCGAGCACCCGCAGATCCGCGTGATGGCCCGGGTCGCCCGCCTGGGGATCCACGACGACGGGGCGCGCTACGTGGGGGTGGAGTTCCTCCACAGCTCGGTCGAGACCGAGGACATGATCCAGGCCGCGTTGCTCGACGAGATCGAGCGCTCCCAGCCCCACGGCATCATCCCCGAGCTCGACTGAGCTTCCATGGGCCGCGCGGCGGCCCACCCGAGATGGCAAGATGGGCCCGCAAGGGCCCGCGAGGTGGGGGTCCCCAGCGATGGGGAAGGTCGGCGCGGCCTCTCCATCGACTTGGTGGTCGCGGGGATCAGTCGTCGGAGTCGTCGACCATGGAGCCGAGCTTGCGCCCGGCAATCCACCCGTAGAGCGCCGGCAGACCCAGGCGCAGCAGCACCACCACGAGCAGCACGGGCCAGCGCGTCGCGCCCACCAGCACCGCGATCAGCGAGACGACGAGCAGCCCGTCGAGCACTCGCCGCAGCACGTGGAAGCTGGGTCCGTAGCGCTCGATCAGCCGTCGTGCCTCGAAGTCGGGCGGCTCCTTCGCCATGGGCCCACGGTACCACCGTGGTGGCGTGGACGCCCCTGGTCGCGGGCTGCGCTCGCCGGGTCTGGGCCCTCGACAGTAGACTCCGGGAGGCATGGCTCGGCCGGGACGCCTCGCTGCGGTGCTCGCCCATCCGCGCCTGCCGTGGCTGGCGGCGCTGCTCGGTGTGCTGCTGGCCTCGCCGGCGCTGGCACAGGGCCTGCAACTCGACGACCTCCTGCATCGCGCCTGGGTGGAGCTGGCCCTGCAGGGCGAGGCCCCGGGGCCGTGGTGGGACTTCTATGCGGTGGCCCGCGATCCCGAGTCCAACCGCATGGCGATGGAGGTGGGCGCCTCGCCCTGGTGGGCCCTGCCCGAGCTACGGATCCGCTTCTGGCGGCCGCTGTCGGCCGCGACCCACGTGGTCGACTACGGGCTGTGGCCCGACGCGGCATGGCTGATGCACGCCGAGAGCCTCGCGTGGTACGGCGGCCTGGTGCTCGCGGTGGGGGCGTTGCTGCGGCGGCTGTTGGGCCCCACCTGGGTCGCGGGGCTGGGCACCGTGCTGTATGCCATCGACGACGCCCATGCGGTGCCGGCCTCGTGGATCGCCCAGCGCAACGCGCTGATCGTGGCGGTGCTGGTGGTGACGATGCTGTGGGCGCACGATCGGGCCCGCCGCGATGGTTGGCGACCGGGGCGCTGGCTGGGCCCGCTGCTGCTGGGCGCGGCGCTGCTCGCCGGCGAGTCGGCGGTGGCGGGGCTGGGCTACCTGGTGGCGCACGCCCTGCTGCTCGAGCCGCACGAGCAGGGGGCCACGCGGGGCGCTCGCCTGCTGCGGGCGGCGCGAGGGCTGGTGCCCTACGGGGTGGTGCTCGTGGGCTGGCGCCTGCTCTACACGGGGCTGGGCTACGGAGCCCATGGCTCGGGCGTGTACCTCGATCCCGCGCGGGAGCCCGGGGCCTATGTTGCGGTGCTGCCCGATCGCATCGCCGCGCTCGCCCTGGGCGAGCTGGCCTGGCCCACCCCGGAGAGCTGGGCCGCCGATCCCATGCCGTGGACCCTGGTGCGCTGGGGCGCCGTGGCGGCGGTCGGCCTGCTCGGGCTCGGGCTCGCGCCTCGCCTGGGTCGCGAGCGAGGGCTGGCCGTGCTGGTGGTCGGGGCCGGGCTGGCGCTGCTGCCCGCGGCCACGGCGGTGCCCAGCGCTCGCCTGCTGCTCTTGGTGGGCGTGGGCGCGAGCGCGGCGGTGGCCTCGGTGATCGCGGTCGCGCTGGGAGAGGGAGGCGTGGCTCGCTGGCGCTGGCCGGCCGTGGTCCTCGCGATCCCGCTGCTGCTGATCCACGGAGCGCTCGCCCCGGTGATGCTCGTGCACCGCATCGTGGAGCGGGGCCGCTCCCTCGAGCGCGCGAGCGCGACCACGGTGGAGGGCTTCCCCGCCGACGAGGCCCTGGCCCAGCAGACCCTGGTGATCGTCAACGCGCCGCCCACCTTCATCGCGGCCACGCTGTGGCTGACCCCCGGGCGCGAGGCGGCGCTGCCCCGGAGCCTGCGCCTGCTGGGCTCCACCTTCGCGCCGGTGGTGGTGCAGCGACCGGACCCGCGCTCGCTGGTGCTCCAGCCGGTGGGCGGCTACCTCGGTGATCCCTTCACCACGCTGCTGCGCGGTCCGGCCCATCCCTTCGCGGCGGGGGACACGGTGGCCCTGGCCGGGTGGAGCGTGCGGGTGCTCGGGGTGGCCCACGGTCGACCCAGCTCGGTGCGCTTCGACTTCGACGAGCCGCTCGACGATCCCTCGCTGCGCTGGATCGTGTGGCGAGACGGACGCTTCGTGCCCTTCGAGCCGCCGGCCCCCGGGCGGGCGGCCGCGATTCCCGGGGTGGTCCCCTGAGCGCGCGACCACCCGCTACTTGTCGGCCCAGCTCTCGGCCACGTGGGCCTCGACCACGATCGGCACGCTGGTGACCACCTCTTGCATGGCCGCCTGCATGGTGTGCTCGACGATCGCTCGGGCCTCCTCGGCACGCTCGCTGGGCACCTCGGCGAGGTACTCGTCGTGCACGCACAGGATCCCGCGGCCGCCCAGCTCGGCGAGCCGCGGGCGCAGGCGGATCATCGCCAGCTTGAAGCCGTCGGCGGCGGTGCCCTGCACGGGGATGTTGAGCGCGGCGTTGAACGAGAGCTTGCCGGGGACGAAGCGCTTGCGTCGGCCGAGCTCGGTGCGCACGGTGACCGCACTCGCCGTGGGCCCGCGACCCAGCGCGGACACCCGTCCGTGCCAGCGGGCGATCCCGGGGAAGGTGCGCAGGAATGCCTCGCGGGCGCGCCGGGCCTCGCTCATCTCGAGCTCCAGGCCGTAGCTGTCCTGGGCGTAGCTGCGAAAGCGTGGCGCTCCCATGCCGAAGAGGAAGCCGAAGTTCACCGCCTTGGCGAGCTGACGCTCGCGATCGCTGACCTCGGCCTCGGGCTTGCCGGTGAGGGTGGCCGCGGTGGCGCGGTGGGGATCGCGACCGTCGCGGAACACCGCGCGCAGGGCCTCGCAGGGCGCGAGGTGGGCGGCCACCCGCAGCTCGATCTGCGCGTAGTCGGCCACGATGAGGGCGCGGCCCGGCGGCGGTCGGAAGCACGCGCGCAGGCCCGGCGCCACGTGGTTGCTCGGCACCTGCTGCAGGTTGGGCTCGGTGCAGGAGAAGCGCCCCGAGTCGGCGGCCAGGGGGTGCAGGCGGCAGTGGATCCGGTCGCCGGCCATGTACTCGCGGGGCCAGTAGCCGTAGGTCGAGACCAGCTTGGCCAGCCGCGCCTGGCGGTCGGGCTCGGTGGCGGTGGCCTGCTCGCGAACCCAGCCGTCCACGATGCGCTGGAACGCGGCCGCGTCGACGCCCACGCCGGCGCGCTCCATGTCGATCACCGCGGGGACGAGGTGGCACTCGAGGTCGAACACCCGCGCGAGCTCGCGGCGACGCAGCATGGGGGTCATGGCGCGCATCAGGGGCACCAGCACCGAGGCCGCGGTCGCGGCCGCCACCCCGGGCTCGGGCTGGGCGAGCGGGAGCTCGGGCGACTCGAGCGGCCACGGTCGCGCGAGGGCACGCTCCACCACCTCGGCCAGCGAGGGCGAGCCGCGACGGGTGCCCTCGGCCAGCAGCACGGCGGCGGTCTGGGTGCAGCCCAGGCGCGCGGGCAGGGGCCCATCGTCGCGGCCGGCCCACTGCAGCAGCCGGTGCAGCGTGGTCTGGGCCCCGTGGGTGACCACGTAGGGCGCGTGGGGCTCGGCGAGCCACGCCAGCAGCGGCTCGGGCCCTGGCCCGTGGGCGGGGTCGAGCGACCAGCTCGTCGCCTCGCCCTCGTCGTCGTCCGCCACGGCTAGGCCCACCGGCCCCGGCTGGGCGCCTCGCCAGTCGTCGGCGTCGTGGCGTCCTCGCGCGGGGTCGGGGCCCACCCACAGGCCGATGGCCGCCGGGGCCCGCTCTCGCAGCTGCGCGATCACGGCGTGCCACTCCTCGTCGCTGCCGATCCTCCGCCCTCGGACCACGGGCCAGGGGTCGCCCTGCGCCCGCGGGGCCTCGTCGTCGGAGCGCGACACGGCCCGCAGCATAGCCCCACCCGCGGCGCTCGATCTCCGCGGGATGGACGCGACCACGAGAGGGTTGGCGCTGCGCGCCAGGTGTTGGACAGTGGGAGGCGTGGCGCATGGGGAAGGGCATCGGCGCCGCCGCCGAGGTGACCACCCTTCCCGCCCGCGCTGCCCCGAGGAGCCGACCATGGACCGCATCGAGGTGATCCAGGCGTTGATCGACGGCCGCGGCTACCGGCGCTACCTGGAGATCGGCTGTGCCGGCGACGAGTGCTTCTCCCGGGTGCGGGCCGCGTACAAGGTGGGGGTGGACCCGGTGGTGGGCGGCACCCTGCGGATGGCCAGCGACGAGTACTTCGCCATGGCGGTGGAGACCTTCGACCTCGTGTTCATCGACGGTGACCACCGCCACCCCCAGGTGTTCCGCGACGTCTGCCACGCCCTGCGCCACCTGAGCCCCGACGGGACCCTGGTGATGCACGACTGCCTGCCGCCCGATGCGGTGCACGAGAGCCCCAGCCTGTGCGGCACGGTGTGGCGCGTGCTCGCCAAGATCCGCGAGCGCCCCGACCTCGAGGCGGTCACCGCCGACTTCGACTACGGCGTGGGCATCGTCCGCAAGCGCCCCAACACCGCGCCGATCCGGGTGGGTCTCTCCATGGACGATCTGATCTACGCCGACCTCGTGGCCAACCGCGAGGCGTGGATGCGACCCGTGACGCCCGCGCGGGTGCTCGAGATCGCCGAGGGAGCCAAGGGCTCGGGCGGGTGAGCCCCGCCCGGGCCCGCGGCGTCGCTGCGAGCCCCGGGCCGGGCGCTACTCGGCCACCTTCACGAAGCGCAGGGTGCTGCGATCGCTCTCCCCGATCTCGAGGTACTTCTCGCGATCCTTGTCGCCCAGCGCCAGCACCGGGGGTAGGGTCCACACGCCCTCGGGGTGGTCCTTGGTGTCCTTGGGGTTGGCGTTGATGTCGGAGCGGGCCTGCAGCTCGAAGCCGTAGCCCTCGATCCGCTCCACCAGCCACGGCTCGGGCAGGTAGCCCCGCGCGGCGCTCTTGGTGGGGTCGGCATCGTCGGCGGCGCGGTGCTGCACCACCCCGAGCACCCCGCCGGGCTCGAGCGCCGAGTGGATCGCCGGCATCAGCGAGTCCCACATGTTGCCGCGCTCCACGTTGTGGAACATGCGGATCACCAGCACCATGTCGAGCGAGTCGGGCTCGCCCAGGGCGGGGGGAGCGTTCAGCTCTCGCTGGGTGACGGTCTGGACCTTCTCGTAGAGGTTGCCCGGCGCGGTGAGGAACAGCTCGGTGGACCGGGCCGCGAAGCGCATCTGGGGCTCCTCGGAGCTCGCGTCGTAGCCGGTGAGGAACAGGGTGCCGTCGCGGGCGAGCAGGGGGGCGAGGATCTCGGTGTACCAGCCGGCCCCCTGGGCGTACTCGAAGACCTTCATGTCGCGGCGCAGGCCGAAGAAGGCGAGGGTCTGCTTGGGGTGGCGGTAGGCGTCGCGCTCGGCGTTGCCGGGGGCGCGGTGCGGGCTGGCCAGGACCGCATCGAGGGCGGTCTCGAGGTCGGGGTAGTCGGTGGTGATCAGCTCCGTGACGGCGGCCCGCAGCTCGGGGGTCCAGCGGGCGCGGACCTCCTCGGCCTTCTTCTCGCTGGCCGCGAGGCGCTTGGCCAGCTCGGGCGGCAGGTCGTCGGTCTGGGCGGCGGCCGGCTCGGCGGAGCCCCCTGCGGGCGGGGTGGGGGCCGGCTCGTTCTTGGTGCACGACAGGACGAGCCCGAGGGCCAGCGGGAGCAGGAGGCGCGAGCGAGACATCAGCGACGATGGTCGCGCTGGCCCTCGTGCCGCACAAGTGGCAGGGTGGCGGGGACGTCGTGGAGCTCGTCGGCAACGAGGCCTGGACGCTGGAGCTACGCGGGCGACTGCCGGTGACGGCGGCCGAGCCGCGAGCCGCCGGCCTTCCGCTGCGCGAGCTCGGGGGCCGCGTGGAGGTGGGCCTGCTGGTGCTCGCGATGGAGGGCCTGGGCAGCTCGCGGCTGCCGGGGCCGCGCCTGAGCTACCACGAGGCGCTGTGGCGGGTGGGCGTGGTGCTCGACGACGTGCCCGGCTGGCTGGGCCTGGCCTGCGATCTCGATCGGGCGCTGGTCGGCGCGCTGGGGCGGATGCTCATCCGCTATCCGGTGCGGCGGGCGAGGATCGGGCGCGAGGACGACGGCGAGGCCTGGACGCTGCGGGTGCGCGCCGGCGGGGCCACGCTGGCGCTGCGGGCCACGCCGGGCGACGAGGTCCCGCCCGCGCTGCGGCCCCGGCCGCTGGTGGTGGGCCGGGCGGGCCGGTGGCACCGGGTGCCCTGGCGCGAGGATCCGGCCGCGTGGCGGCGTGCCGCGTCGATCGAGGTGCTCGAGGACGGCCTGTCCGCGCGCACCCTCGGTGCGGCCGTGGAGTGGGACGAGGAGGCGGTGGCCCACCGCGGACGGATCCACCGCTGCGGCCTCGCCACCCGCTGGCGCCCCGCGACCGAGCCGTGACCCGGCCTCAGCCTCCGCTGCTGTCGCCGCCGCCGAGGCACCCGTCGCCGTCGCCGTCGGAGATCGGGAAGGACGAGTCGTCGGGGAGCACGCAGATGCAGCCTGCGTCGTTGTTGGGACCGAGGGACCTCAGGGTTCCCGAGGCGTCGTTCGCCGTGCCCGTGCAGCACTGCATGCCGGCCAGGTTGGTGCAGGCGCACCCCGGCTGCTCTCCATCTACGCACCCCTCGTCCTTCGGGCGGCACCAGCCGACGCCACCGAGGGACGCAGCCTGGTACGGCGTGATCACGCACTCCTGGTTGTTGAAGCAGTCCTTGTCGGACAGGCACTCGTCGTTCTCGAGCACGGCCTCGTCGATGCAGGCGGTGGCCGAGCCGAAGCCCAGGACCAGGGCCAAGAGCACGGAGCGGGTGGCGACGGTGGAGTCGAGCATTGTCGCGATTGCCCTTCCTAGAAGCTCAGCCGGGCGCCCATGCCGGCGCCGTTGGGCACGAGGGTGGGGCCGAAGGCCATGCTGCGCTTCTTCTGGGAGTTGAGCTGCTTGAGCTTGGCGTTGGCGACCACCGCGAGCACCAGGCCCACGCTGGCGCCCACCGCCGAGCCGATGAGCAGGCCCTCGCCGAGCTTGGCCTTGCGGATCGCATCCTGGCGCTCGTCGCCCGGCTCGGGGGGCGGGTTGGTCTCGAGGGCGCTGTTGGCCTTGCCGCGGATCGCCGCGCCGGCGTAGAGCGCTCCCATCCCGCCCAGGGCCAGGCCGTAGCCGGTGATGGTGAGGGCCGCCCACATCTTGCGGCGGCGCTCCATCTTGGGATCCCAGCTCGAGTCGTAGTCGCTGGTGCTGGTGTCGGGGGTGCTGGTGCCCGAGCTGCTCGGGTAGCTGCTGCTGCCGCCGTTGTAGGGGGTGGTGCTGCCGCTGCCGCCGTCGGCCACCACTGTGCTGCTGCCGAAGATCTTGTCGATGGGCACCACCTCCACCCGCAGCAGCGCGCCGCAGCCGGGAGGGGCGTCGGTGTCGGCCTGGCTGGCCACGCCGCAGGAGTCCTCGTTGCCGTCCTGCTTGAGCACCTCGCGCTCGGAGCCCGAGGCCCCGCCCGCGCCGATGTTGCCCACCTTCACCCCGGCCCCGATCTCCGCGCTCGCGCCCGCGTAGAACGAGAACGCGCCCACCGTCAGGCCGGTGATCACGTGCGTGGCCTCGTCGCAGCGCCCCTGCAGGTCGCGCTCGTTGAACTCGGCGCGCTCGGCCTCCTTGCGGCCGATGATCACCATGTCCACGTTGAGCTGGCCGGCGCGCTCGAGCTTGCCCTCGAGGGCCACCGCGCCCACGGGGAGCTGGGCGTAGAGCTCGTCCATGCTCTTGATCCGCACGCCCTCGCGCTTCATGTTGAGGCCGAGGTAGCTGTAGGCGCCGTCGACGGTGCAGTTGGTGAGCACCTCCATCTCGCAGCCCTGGTAGCGCACGGCCACCAGGCCCCGGGTGGCCCGGGCCTCGAGCGCGGCTCGGTCGGCGGCCGGCCACTCCACCACCAGCGGCTTGGCGGCGCTGGCCCGCACCCCGCACTTGGACTGGCCGGTGTGCTCGGCGAGGTCCGGGGTGTTGGTGATCTGCTCGGCGGGGTTGCCCTTCTTGGGGCAGCCGGTGCCGGCGGCCACCAGCAGGCCGGTTGCGACGATCGAGAGCCAGCGCGATTGAGGGGGCGGTACCACGGCCATGGCGGGCCGAGCATAGTCGCCTGCGCCGCCCCACGGGAAGGCGCGACGGGCATTGGCTCCACTATTCACCGTTCTGGCCGCGGCGGTGGCCTCCGCTCCGGCCCCGGCTGTGGCTCCCGCTTCGGGCTCCGGGCCGGCCGGATGCGCGCCGCGTCCTAGCCGCCGTGGGCCGCGATCGCGGCCTCGAGGTCGTCCTCGCCCTGGCCGGGGCCGCCGACCCACTGCACCACGCCCTGGCCGTCCACGACGAAGGTGACGGGCATCTCGCTCACGCGGAAGCGCCCCGCGAGCACGTTGCCCTGGTCGTGGATCACGGGGAAGGTGAGGCCGAAGCCGTCCACCAGGGCCTGCGCGTCGGAGGCGTACTCGTCCTCGGAGATCCCCACGAAGACGATGCCGGGGTTCTTCTCGTGCAGCTTCTGCGCCGCGGGCAGGGTGCGCTTGCAGGGCTCGCAGTACTTGGCGAAGAACTTGATCACCACCACCTGGCCGCGGAGCTGCTCGGTGTCGATGCGCGAGCCCGCGAGGGTGGGGCGGGTGAAGTCGGGGAGCTGCTGGGCGACCAGCGGGCTGGGGGCGCTGGGCGGGGGCGGCCCGGGCTTGCAGGCGGCGAGCAGCAGCCCCGCGAGCAGCACGAGCGAGGCGAGCCGGGAGGAGGAGCGGGCGGGCGAGGTCACGGCCGATCCCTAGCAGAAAAGCCGGCCGCGGTGGGGCCTACCACACTTGCACGTGGCCGATGCGGGCGAAGTTCCGCTTCTTGTCCCGCACCAGCACCCCGAATTCGCCGGTCTTGTCCTCGGGGATGGAGATCTCGAAGTTCTCCTTCTCGCCGCGGCGCAGCCCGATGATGAGCTCGTGCTCGCCCGGCTGGATCTCGAGCAGGGGGGCCTGGAAGGTGAAGCGGTGCAGGATGTAGTCGCCCTCGCGCCACAGGTTGGGCGGGTAGATGCCCCCGGTGAGCTCGTGGGGCTCGCCGTTGAGGCGGCTGCTGCGTCCCTTGAGCAGGCGGGCGTAGATCTTGGTGCCGCCCGGCAGCGGACGCAGCACGCGGATGGAGAGCTGGAGCTCCACCTCGCGGCCGCGCACGATCGGATCGGTCACCTCCCAGCCGATGATCTCCACGTAGCCCTCGAAGCGCAGCCGGGTCTGGTGGGCCAGCGCGGGCGGCTCGTCGAAGACCACCGAGGGGATCGGGTCGAGGTCCACCTCGCCGGCGGGCAGGCGGTTGGCGATGAGCCGCAGGTGGTGGTGGTGATCGTCGAGCAGGAACAGCGGCCAGCCGTTCTGGCGGTGGTCCTGGAACAGCCCCGGCAGATCGCGGTCGCGGATGATGGCGGCCCGCGCCTCGTCCTCGGCCAGGTAGGTGCTCAGCTCCCGGCGGCTGCCGATCGCCACCACGTCGCCGGGGCCGTACAGGGCCAGGCCCTCGTCGCGGACGCGATGGTTGCCGAGCTGCGGCGGCAGCTCGCCCGCCTCGACCAGGCGGCGGTGGTGGTCGAGGATGCGGCGCGGCGAGAGCTGGTCGCACACGCCGGGGACCAGCTCGTGGGCGTAGCGATGGGCGCCCAGCAGGGCCGCGGCCGCCAGCAGCCCCGCGGGCGCGTGGGCGCGGGGGCCCGCGGGGAGGCGAGCCAGCCAGCGATCGAGGCGTCGCGGCGGCCCTCCGGCGGGGGCGAGCCCGGCGGTGAGCAGCAGGGCGAGCAGGGCGAGCCCGCCGATGCGCCCGAGGTGCTCGGGGGCTCGCAGCTCGTCGGCGGGGAAGGTGTGCTCGCCCTCGAAGTCGTAGAGCGGGACGGTGACGCGGGCCGGGGTGCGCTCGGCGTCCTTGCGGATCACCAGCATCGACAGCACCAGCATCACCAGCACGGCCCGACGAGCGCGACGGTCGGTCCCGGGGTCGAGCATCCACTCCACCGCCGCCACGGCGCACAGGGCCGCGGGGACCGTGACCGGCAGCGGCTGCGGTCCGCCGTAGACCAGGCTCCACCCGCTCACCACGGTGAGCGCCACCGCGATCCACAGCGCGCCCACGCGGCTGCGACGGCCGAGCAGGCCGCCCACGATCACCAGCGGGGCCCAGGGGTACAGCGAGTAGCCCAGGTCCTCCAGGCTGGCCGCGAAGCGCCGGGTCTCGGGCTTGTCGACGAGCGCGAGGTCCTTGGCCGCGCCCAGCAGGGGGATGTAGCCGTCGCCCTGCTCGAGCGAGAGGCGCACCGACAGGGCCACCGCGATCGCACAGGCGAGCCACAGCGCGGCCGCGATGCGAGGGGCGCGGCGCTCGGGCTCGAGGGAGGCGGCGGCGGCCAGCACCGCCAGCGGCAGCGCGCCGCCGATGGCCAGGCCGGTGCTGGTCACCGACAGGATCAGCAAGACGAGCGAGGCCACCGCCCAGCCGCCGACCGCCAGCCGCGAGCGACCGTGCAGCGCCGCGAGCCCGGCGAGCACCGAGCCGCTCAGCACCAGCTCGCCGATGGGGTTGCCCAGCGCGGCGCGTCCCGAGACCGCCAGCGCCGGGAAGGCCAGCGCGAAGGCACCGGCCAGCAGCGACAGGCCCACCGAGGCGCCGCGGGCTCGGGTGAGGCCGGTCGCCATCGCCACCAGCCCCACCGCGGCCAGGGCATGGGGCAGGCGCAGCCCCGCCTCTCCCTCGAGCACGGCGTAGGAGCGCGTGCGCAGCAGCTCGGGCAGCCACGGGTGGTGCTCGAGGTCGCTGAGCGCCGCGCCCAGGGCCGCCCGCACGCGATCGAGGGCGGGCAGCTCGGCGTCGGACCAGTACCCGTGGTCGCCCAGGCCCGGCAGCAGCCATGCGATCGCGACCACGGCGGCGATCGCCGCCAACCACGCGGGGGACGAGGCCCGGATCGACCGGTCCGACATGCGAGCGGGAGGGTATCGGGGGGAGGCCCAGCGTGTCAGCCGTGGCCGTCCCCGGTGGGCGCAGCGCCGTGGATCGCAAGGATTGCACCGATCTGCGGAATGCCCGTGCTGGCGGCGGGGGGTGGCCAGCGCGTAGGCTGCCCTCGATTCCATGAGCCCGACCCGCGTCCTCTTCGTCTCCCTCGTCGCCCTCGGCCTCGGTGCCTGCTCCAAGGCGCCCGCCGAGGCTCCCACCACCGACCCCGCCGCGGCGACCGGCGAGCCCGCGGCCGAGCCCGCGGCCGAGGTGGTCAAGAACGTCGACGCCCAGCCCGGCGACACGACCACCTGCCCGTACTCGGGTCGCACCTTCGTGGTGAAGGCCGACCACCCGCGGGTGGAGTATCAGGGCAAGAGCTACTGGATCTGCTCGGAGAAGGCGGCCGAGGAGGTGCGCGCGGACCCGGGCAAGTACCTCGACGACTTCGAGGGCTGAGCGAGCGCGCGAGCGCACGGGCGCGCGAGCACGAGCTCGCGTAGGAGATCGCCTTCTCGTGCGCTCTCGAGCGGGTGGGACGAGGTCCTACGGTAGTGTCAGCGCTGCAGCGCGTAGTCGTCGGCGGTGGAGACCACGGGGGGGCACGGTGCCCCGGATCGGTGGGGCAGGATTCCTCGATGTCGTCCTCGGGCGTAGTGGATCGATGGACTCGAGCGAGCTCGAAGCTACGATTTCGATGTCGTGAATCCTCGGGCCACGAATCATCGTCGTCCTCGGGCATCGATGACCTCGCTCATTTCGTGTTGCACTTTTGTGCCGGTTCGCAGTACGCTGTTTTGTATCGGAAGCAAGAGCGTTGAACGTCGTTGCACCGAGATGGCGTCGAAGCCGGACCGGTAGCTGAGCCCAAGTGGTGCCACGGCGGGCAGTGATCCTCGACGGATTCGGTGGGGGCCGAGCCCGTGTTCGAGGTGCCCGTCGCTCGAGCTTCCTTGCCAGTTGGGGGGGGACGGGCGATGCAGGTGAGTGAGCAGATGACAGTGGGGCTCGGAGCGAGCGAGCGCTTGGTCGGCAGTGCGGCCGTTCGCCTGCCGCATCCGAGCACGATCGCCATTGGCTACAACCACCAGATCGGACACGGCGGTCGGCACTATCACGTGCAGACCGAGGACTCGGGACGGGAGCGCTGCCACATCACCTCCCATGTCTTCCACGCGGGGCTCATCATCGCGTCGAACCGGGTCTCGTACGAGTGTGGAGCCAATGGGGCGACGGTCATCGACCTGCTGAAGAAGACCCACAAGTCCATGCTGCGGAGGCTGGTCGATGGGTCGCTGGACGGCGCGATCGAGGGAGCCCTGGGGGCACCGCTGGTGGTGCCTCGCAAGCACGGGCCACGGCGGGCGAAGGGGGACGAGCCCTCGAGCCCGCTGCCGGTCGGCGTGGTGGACGAGGGGCGAGGGGACGAGGGCGATGAATCAGGTCGGTTGGCCTTTCACGCTGGAGTATTGGAGTCGCTGGACATGGACAATGTGAAGCAAGTTCTCGAGAGCCTGGTCGAAAACGTGACGGGGACGCTCGGGGTCGCCCTGGTGGACTACGAGAGCGGAATGTGCCTCGGCACGGCGGGCTCGGGCATCGACATCGACATCGCCGCGGCCGGCAACAT
Source organism: Myxococcales bacterium (assembly GCA_020633315.1). Taxonomy (GTDB): domain Bacteria; phylum Myxococcota_A; class Polyangia; order Nannocystales; family Nannocystaceae; genus Paraliomyxa. The sequence goes on along the minus strand of JACKDV010000014.1, from coordinate 117,004 downwards.
GGAGGTCATGAAGGCCAAGACCAAGGTGATGCGCGACCTCGGCATCCATGGCGGGATCGAGGACATGCTCATCTCCCTCGAGTCGCAGTATCACATCATCCGACCGGTGGGAGACGCGATGTTCCTCTACATCGCCTTCGATCGGAAGCTCGGCAACCTCGCGATGGCGAGGCACAAGCTCGCGGCGGCGGCGGGCGAGCTGCGGCTGTGAGCCGAGCCCGTCGGGCGGCGCGACGAGCCTAGCCCGCGCCGCCCGGCCTCGCTCACCCCGGCGCCTAGAACTCGCACTGCTGGGTGGCGAGGTTGCAGACCGAGCCCGCGGCCACGAACGGGCAGATGTTGCCGAAGAAGGCGTCGCAGGGCAGGCCGCAGGTGTGCGCGGTGTGGTGGTAGCAGATCTGCCCGCCGTCGCACTCGCTGTCGTTGTTGCAGCGGCAGTTGAAGTCGTCGGGGATCCCGTTGCCGTTGTCGTCGTTGCCGTTGCAGCACTCGGTCACGTAGAAGTCGCTGGCGCTGCAGTCCTCGTCGGCGCAGTCGATGGTGCCGTCGCAGTCGTTGTCGATGCCGTCGGTGCAGCGGGTGGTGCCGAACTCGGCCGTGGGATCGGCCCCGCCCACGCAGCCGGCACAGTTGGGCGCGGTCACGCAGTCGGGGTCGCCGCAGTCGGCGTAGACGTCACCGTCGTTGTCGATCACGTCGTCGCAGATCTCGGGCGGGTTGGGCGTGATGTCCACGTTGAATTGCCACGGCCCCTCGTTGGCCCCGCCCACCGGGTCGATGGTGTAGCCGTCGAGGAACACGTAGTAGACGCCCGGCTGCAGCAGGGTGAACTCGATCGACGCGGCCCACATCCCGCCGCTGTCGTCGTCGCAGGCGATCTCCTGGCCGAAGGCACAGGAGCCGCGGCGCACGTAGAGCACCGAGTCGAAGGAGGTCCCCACCGAGGTGAGCACCACCAGCGAGGGGTCGCTGATGTGCAGCTCGAACACCGCCTCGCCCGCTCCGCCGCCGCAGGAGCCCTCGGTGTTGTTCGAGTTGCCGGTGGTGTCGCCGAAGAAGGTGCCGCTGCCGAAGATCGAGGCCGCGGTCAGGCAGTTGCTCTGGCTCTCGGTGCACACGGGCACCGCGGCGCAGTCGGGGTCGTCGCAGTCGATCGCACCGTCGAAGTCGTCGTCGAGGCCGTTGTTGCAGATCTCGGGCTCGGGCATGCAGCTCGGATCGAACAGGCAGGCATCGTCGGCACAGTCGATGAGGCCGTCGCAGTCCTCGTCCTCGCCGTTGCCGCAGATCTCGGGCATGCACATGGCGCACGCGGGCGAGAGGATGCAATCGCTGTCGGCACAGTCGACGTCGTCGTCGCAGTCGTCGTCGATGCCGTTGCTGCAGCTCTCCGGGGCGGGCGGCCCCAGGCAGGTGCAGGGGAAGACGCCGTCGCAGTCGGGGTCGGCGCAGTCGATCAGCAGGTCGCAGTCGTCGTCCATGCCGTCGTCGCACTGCTCGTCCATCCCCGCGCACACGCAGGCGGGATCGGAGAGGCAGTCGGGATCGCTGCAATCGATCGCGCCGTCGCAGTCGTCGTCGAAGCCGTTGACGCACAGCCCCGCCTCGCTCGGCGCACAGCCGCACTCGGGGGTGCCGATGCAGTCGGGGTCGTTGCAGTCGGCGATCGTGTCGCAGTCGTCGTCCTCGCCGTTGAGGCACTGCTCGGGCTGCGGGGTGCAGCCGCAGTCGGGCACGCCCTCGCACACCGGGTCGAAGCAGTCGGCGACGCCGTTGCAGTCGTTGTCGTCGCCGTCGAAGCAGTCCTCGGGCGCGCCGGGGAAGGTGTTGGGGTTGAGATCGTTGCAGTCGTTGCCCCCGCAGGCGATCGGCGGGAAGCCGTCGTCGTCGAGATCGCGCGGGACCTCCACGCACAGCCCGTCCTCGCAGCGACCCACCACGCAGGGATCGGGGGTGTCGCACTCGAGATCGATCGTGCACGAGGACGGCGGCGGCGGGGGATCTCCGGTGGGCATGGGCCCGGTGTCGGGATCGGTGTCGCTGTCGCTGATGGAGATGGTGACCGTGGGCGTGGTGGTGGAGGGAACCGTGGTCGAGGGCGTGGAGGGCCCGTCGGTGAGGGTCTCGTCACCGGTGCCGCTGCCGTCCTCGGTGCCCGAGCCGTCGGCCGAAGCCGAGCCCGAGGCCTGCACGCTGAGGTCCGTACGACCGCAACCCGTGGCCCCCAGCGTCAGCGCCCCCACGAAACCCAGCCAAGCTCGCATTCCTGACACAGGCTAGCAGGGGTCGAGAGGAGATCGCACCCCTCGTCGACGATCCCGGGGACGATCCGAGCTGGCGCTGGATCCGCTGGAGGATCCCGGGGCCCAGGTGCAGCGAGAGCGCAGTCACCTGGGGTGACTGCGCTCCGCGTGGGCCATGGCGTGGCCGGATGCCCGGGACGGGCTAGCGCTTGCTGAACTGGAAGCGAGCGCGGGCGCCCTTGCGGCCGTACTTCTTGCGCTCCTTCTTGCGGGCGTCGCGGGTGAGGTAGCCGGCGCCCTTGAGGGCGTCGCGGTACTCCTCGCTCACGCGCAGCAGGGCGCGGGCGATCCCCAGGCGGATGGCCCCGGCCTGGCCGCTCAGGCCACCGCCACGGGCGGTGCACCACACGTCGTACTGGTCGGTGGTGCCGGTCGCCTGCAGGGGCTGCTCCACCAGCTTGAGGTTGGTGTCGCGGGTCAGGTAGTGCTCGGCGTCGCGGCGGTTGATGGTGATCTTGCCGTCGCCGTTGAACATCCACACGCGGGCGATCGACGTCTTGCGGCGTCCGGTCGCGTAGAACTTCATCTTGTCGGTGGCCATCGGTTCGTCCGTTCGGAGGATGGGCGGCCTAGGCCCCCAGCTCGTAGACCTCGGGGTTCTGGGCGGCGTGCGGGTGCTCGGTCCCGGCGTACACCTTGAGCTTCTTGAAGGTGCTGCGGCCCAGGGAGTTGCGGGGGAGCATGCGCTTGACCGCCTGCTTGATGATCTCCTCGGGCTTGCTCGACAGCAGCTCGCGCGCGGTGGCGACCTTCATGTTGCCGATGTAGCCCGTGAAGCGGTGGTACTGCTTCTGGTCGAGCTTGCGGCCGGTCAGTTTGACCTTGTCGGCATTGAGCACGACCACGAAGTCGCCCGTGTCGAGGTGCGGGGTGAAGATCGGCTTGTGCTTGCCGCGGAGCAGCGTGGCGATCTGCGAGGCGGCACGCCCGAGCGTGGCGCCCTGGAGATCGATGACCCACCACTTCCGCTGGATGTCGGCGGGCTTGGGATACGACGTGGCCATGGGGGCGGGAGCCTTACGCCAGCACCTGGGGTGTGTCAAGCAGCCTCGCGCCTGCGCTCGATGGCTTCGGGGGCCGCGTGAGGGCAGCATGAGGGCAGCCGCGCGGGGGTCCCGCGATGGCCGCGGGGGCGGATGGTGGATCGGTCTCGCGCGATCTGCGGGAGCGCCCCTCGGGACCGCATGGGGACCATTGTGGAATCAGGGGTCACCCAGGCTGCCCCAAGCGCTCGTGAACGTGCATACTACGCGGGACTCGTGACCGCGTCTCCTTCGCAGAGCGCCCCGGCCAAGGTCCTGGTGGCCGACGACTCCGACTCCGAGCGTGCGTCCGCGCGGCAAGCGCTGAGCGAGGCCGGCTACCAGGTCATCGAGGCCATCGATGGTCAGCATGCGCTGGAGGTCTTTGCCCGCGAGCGCCCCGACCTGGTCTTGCTCGACGTGGTGATGCCGCGACTGACCGGGCTCGAGACCTGCCGGATCCTCAAGGCGAAGACCCAGACCACCTACTTGCCGGTGATCATGGTGAGCACCCGCAACTCGGTCAACGCCCGGGTGGAGGGGCTGCGCTCCGGCGCCGACGACTACCTGGGCAAGCCCTACGATGCCGACGAGCTGCGGGCGCGGGTGGAGGCCCTGCTGCGCACGCGCCGGGTGATCGGCAACGTGGATGCGGCCGCGGCCTCCAACCCCCGCGACGGGGCCGAGGGCGATTCCAACCCCCGCGGCGACATCGACCGCAGCGACCCCGCCTTCCAGCGGCGCCTCGAGGAGGAGTTCGATCGCGCCGAGCGCTACAGCGATCCGCTCACCTGCCTCCGCGTGGAGCTCGACCACTACGACAAGGTCAAGCAGGCGACCAAGGAGGAGACGACGGCCGAGCTCGTCGCGGCGCTGCGCGAGGTGATCGACGCCAGCGTCCGCAAGATCGACCTGGTGTATCGCGCCGACGAGCGGGGCTACATCCTCGTGCTCCCCAACACCCACTTCCCCGGCGCGCTCGCGGTGGCGGAGCGGGTGGCCAAGGACGTCCGCAAGATCCGGGTGTCCGAGCTCCCCGACCTGCGCCCATCGGTGAGCGTGGGCGTCTCGTTCTTCCCCAACAAGGACACGCACTCCCTGCAGGACCTGCTGCAGCTCGTCGACGCGGCCCTCGACCGAGCGCGCGGAGAGGGTGGGGGCTTCGTGTGCCTGTACCAGCACCAGGGGTACCTGTACCGCCCCGAGGACTAGCCGCCTCGGAAGCCGTCGCCCCCGGTCGCTGCCCGTCCCCTCCGTCGCCGTGCTCGCACGCCATCCCATCGCCGACGTCCGTGCGGTTCGGCTGATGGTTCGCGACGGCGAGCCGGCGGTCCGGGCCGCGGTGGAGGGCGGCACTCGCCTGCTCGCGGCCGGGGTCGCGGTCTCGCTCTCGGCCGAGCTGGGGCGGCGCATGGGAGAGCGCCTGCCCGCGGGCTGCCAGGTGCTCGAGCTCGACGAGGAGGGCGAGTCGATCGACCTGGTGATCGCGCTGGGCGGAGACGGCACGCTGCTGCGGGCGGCCCGGCTCGCGGCGGAGCGCGACGTGCCGCTGATGGGGATCAACCTGGGCACGCTGGGGTTCCTGGCGGCCTACGGCGCGGGGCAGCTCCACGAGGCGCTCGACGCCGCGGTGACGGGGCAGCTGGGGTGGATCCCGCGGCTGCGCATGCACGTGGCGGTGGAGCGGCGCAAGGGCCCGTGGGAGTGCACGGGCAGCAACGACGTGTACCTCAAGCACGGCGAGCTGCCGCGGATGATCGATCTGAGCACCACCATCGGCGGCGTGCCGATCGCCCGCTACCGCGCCGACGGCCTGCTGGTGTGCACCCCGATGGGCTCGACCGCCTACAACCTCGCCGCGGGCGGCCCCATCGTCAACGCGGGCACCGACGCCTTCACCATCACGCCGCTGTGCCCCCACAGCCTCACCCACCGCCCCGTGGTGACCTCGGCCGACGATCCGATCGGCATCGTCTACAGCGGGCCGGTGGACGGGGGCGGGGCGACGCTGTCGGTGGACGGCCTGTGGGGCTCGTCGCTCGACGTGGGCGACGAGATCCGGGTGACCCGAGCCGAGCGCTCGCTCAAGCTGGTGCCGCCCTCGGCCACCGTGTTCGACGTGCTGCGCCACAAGCTGGGCTGGAGCCACGGGGGCTGAGCACGTCTGGGCTCAGGCCCGACCGTAGCGGCGCCGGGCCTCGGCCGGGGCGATGATCGGCACGCGCAGGCGATCGCCGCCCTGCGGCACGGCGGCGTCGGGATCGAGGTACACCCGCCCGTGTGCTCCGTCGGGCCGCAGGTGCGAGACGATCACGTCGAGGGTGAAGGCGGGGCCCTCGACGGCGACGAACCAGTGGATGTTGTCGCGCTCGTCCGAGATGCTGGTGGCGGCGCCCGGGCGCAGCACCGCGTCGATGGTGGGGCGCATCACCACGTGCGTGCGAGACTGCTCGAGGCGATCGAAGTGGCGCCCGTGCAGCGCGCCGTGGAGCACCCAGTGCATCGAGACCATGCCGTGGTGAGCGTGCGGGACGATGGCGCGGCCGGGGCCCAGCGCGAACAGGCGGGTCCTCACCCCGGCCTCGCGCAGGGCCTCGTCGAGCGCCTCGAAGCCCAGCTCGCGCACGCGGGGGCGATCGTCGGGCAGCGGGGCCAGGGCCTCGGCCACCCGCGGGAGGTCGAGGGCACGGTGGGCCTCGGCGAGGTCGAGCCCGGCCACCAGCCGCTCCATCTCGTCCTGCCACTGCACGGGGGACAGCTCGCCCCGGCGTAGCCCGAGCGCCAGCTCACTCATCGCGCGCAGCCCGGTGAAGACCTCGCTCTGCAGCGGCTCGGCCAGGGCGCGGCGGGAGCAAAGCCAGGTCAGCAGGGCGACCGGTCCCAGCCGCAGCAGGGTGCGCCGCGAGGCGCCCCCGGGCTCGCGCGAGGCCGTCATCGTCGCGGCCCAGCGTGGCACGAGCCCGCTGAAATGTCTCGCCTCGCTGGTGCGTGCTGGGAGGGGTCGCCGCGACGGTGACGCTGCGAGAGACTGGAGGCGATGCCGTCGACGGGGGCAGGGATCGGGCGCGGGGCGATCGGGGCAGGGGCGGTGATCGGGCTGGCGCTCGCGTGCACGCGCACGGCCCCCACGGTGGAGCCGGTGGTGGCGACGCCCGAGCGACCGGCTGTGAGCACCCAGGCCGAGCCCGAGGCCGAGGCGACCGAGCCCCGCCCGCCGCCGCGGGTGAGCTACGACGAAGGCTTCGCGCCGCCGCCCGGCCTCACCGACACCCCGGGCCCGCTCGAGATCGACTGGTCGATCCTGGTGGTGCCCGACGGCGTGCCGGGCTCCCTGCGGGGCCCGCCGGCGTCGCCGTGGTCGACCCAGGCCGAGCTGGGCGCCCCGGCTCCGCCCGAGCTCCTCGATCCTCCGCCGTGCCGGGTGGAGCGCTACCTGTCCCACGACCTCCGACCGCTGCGCACGGTGGCGCTGCAGCACGACGCCCGGGGTCGGGTGACCCGCGAGCGCATCGACGACGACACCGACGGCACCATCGATCTCGAGCGTCGCTACGCGTGGGGGGCCGACGGGCGGCTGGAGTCGCTGCAGGAGGAGCACGGGCCGCAGCCCACCTGCGACGGCAAGGTGCCGGGGTGGGCGTTCCGCAGCGACCACGTCTACGATCGCCACGGCACCTGGCTGGGCGCCGAGCTCCGCTACGACGGCGAGCTCAGCGAGCAGGGCGAGTGGCGCAGCACCCAGTACGACGCCGCGGGTCGACCCCTGCTGTGGGTGAGCCACCGCTTCGGCGAGGTGCTGGCGGCCGAGCTGCGGCAGTGGGACGAGCGCGGGCGTCCACGGGCCCAGACGCGCTACGAGGGCGCGCGACCGGTGGTGGCCGAGCGCTGGCTCTACCCCAGCGAGGCCGAGGCCTACTACGCGCTGTGGGACGGCGAGCAGTGGGTGGTCGATCGCATCGCGCTCGACGGCGAGGGGCGCCCGGTCACCGTGCAGCGGGATCGCGACGGCGACGGCCGGGTGGATCGACACACCCGCTTCGAGCACGACGATCAGGGCCACGAGCTGGCCCGGCGGACCGACGCCGACCACGACGGCGTGGCCGAGATCGAGGTGCTCACCCGCTGGGACGAGGCGGGGCGTCGGGTGGAGGTGGTGCGGACGAGCCCCGAGGGCACCGAGCGCGAGGCATGGCGCTACGACCAGGCCGGCCACCTGCTGCGCTGGTCGAGCAAGCGCGACGAGCACTGGGCCGAGGACTTCGAGGAGCACGTCTACGACGATCGCGGCCGTGAGATCGAGCGTCGATCGGAGCGCTACCAGGCCGTGACCTCGGTCAGCGATCTCAGCGGCTACGTGTCCCGCGAGCACTGGCGAGGCGAGCGCGACGAGCAGGGGCGCCTGCTCCGGGCCACGGTGCTGGAGGGCGAGCTGGGCCCCAACGAGCGCATCGAGTACGTCTACGACTGCCGCAAGCCCTACCGCCGCCACCCCCGTCGCAACCCGCTGGATCACCCCGAGACGGCGGCCGAGTGCTTCCAGGTGTTCGAATGAGCCTGGTGCTGCACCACCGCGGCTTCGGTCGCCTGTGGCTGGGCGAGCTCGTCTCGATGATCGGCGACTGGCTCACCTACGTGGCGGTGGGCGTGCTCGCGGTGCAGCAGGGAGGGCCGTGGGCGATCCTCGGCGTGCTGCTGGCCCACACCGTGCCCCGGGCCCTGGTCGCCCCGTGGGCGGGACGCGTGGCCGATCTCCACGACCGACGCCGCGTGCTGGCGCTGGGCAGTGTGGCCCGGGGCGTGACCGTGCTGGGCATGGTGCTCGCGGCGGCCCAGGGCTCGACGGGTTGGCTGCAGGCGATGCTGGTGCTGCGCATGGCCACCGGGGCGTTCGTGGACGCCGCGGCGGGGGCGGCCGTGCCCCGCCTGGTGCCCGGCGCCGCGCTGGCCCGGGCGCATGCGCTGCTCGGCAGCACCTGGAGCGTGGTGTTCGGGGCCGGGGTCGCCGCGGGCGGGGTGGCGACGGCGATGCTCGGCCCGGTGGGCGTGCTCGTCCTCGATGCGCTCACCTTCTTCGTGGCCGCGCTGCTGTTCGCGGGGCTGCCCCCGCTGCGTCCGCTCGCCTCGGGCGGCGACGAGGGGCGAGCGGGCTCGTGGGACGAGGTGCTGCGCGAGCTCGCCGAGCGCCCGGTGCTGCGCCGCGCGGTGCTGGCCAAGGCGCCGGTGATGATCGCCAACGGAGGCGGCTGGGTGCTGCTGCACGTGGTCGCGGGGAGCCAGTCGGGGGCGGCGATGGCCCTGGTCCTGGGGGCGCTGCACCTGGCGCGGGCGGTGGGCACCGGCCTGGGCCCGCTGCTGTGGCTGCGAGTGTCGGCGCTGCGGGGCACCGAGCTGGGCCTGCGCGCCAGCACGGCCCTGGTGCTGGTGGGCGTGAGCGCGTTCGCCCTGGCCGGCGATCCGCTGGGCTGGGCGGGCGGCGCGTTGCTGTGGGGCCTGGGCATGGGCAGCCACTGGGCCACCGCGGCCACGCGGGTGCAGGGCCTCGGTCCCGATCCGATCCGCGGCCGCCTCACCGCCATCGATCTGGTGACCCACACGGTGGGGCAGGGCGTGGGCGGAGTGCTCGGCGTGCTCGCGCTCGGCCTCGCGCTCCCCTGCGGCCCGGCGGTGGTGGGCGCGGCGATCCCCGTGGCCCTGCTGACCTGGGTCACCATCGAGGGCGGAGCACGACGTGTGCTGGCGCGCGCCTGAGGGCCGCGGGTGGCTCGAGCGCGTCGCCGAGGGCCTGGCGGCCTGGTGGATCACGGGCTGCGCCGCGACGCCTCCCTCCGCGCCTCCGCCTTCGCCCTCGTCCTCCGCCGCCGCGGTGGTCGAGCTCGCCGAGCCGGTCGCGGCCCACGAGGAGACGGCCGGGCCCGACTCGCTCGAGGCGCGGCTCGATGTCCACGCCGTGACCACGGAGAGCTGGGTGCGACGCGACCTCTATACCTGGACCACGCCCGAGCAGATCGAGGCCCTGCGCGCGGGTGGTCCCCTGCTCGTGGCCACCGCGGCCACGGCCGGGCGGGCCACCCCGTTCAATCGCCTGCTCGACGAGATGGTGGAGCAGGGACGACCCGGCCACGAGCTGGCCGCGGTGCTCCGCGACACGCCCAGCCTCGAGCGTCGTCGCTACGCCTGGACCAGCCCCTTCGCCACCGTGCTCGGCAAGGGCCCGCGGCGCTACGGCGAGGCGCTCATCCGCGTGGAGCTCGAGCCCCACGCCGTGATCGCCCGCCTGCGCCCCGACGCCGAGCCGCCGTGGAGCTTCCGAGACGGCGAGGGCCACGAGGTCCCCGAGGCGGAGATCCTGGCCCGACCCGAGCGCATCGGAGCCGTCTATCACCTGCGGGTGGGCGCCGAGCAGAGCATCCCCTTTCGCGAGTACGTGCTGTGCAACGAGGCCATGGTGGCGCACTGGTCGGTGGGGACCCCCGCCATCCGCGAGCGCGTCCGCGAGGAGCGACGGCTGGTGCTCGACCTGGCCGCCAGCCCCGTGGCCCAGGCCTCGCCGCAGGTGCTGGGCTGGCGGGCCTGGCCCGAGTGGATCGCCACCGGCCCGGCCCCCACGCCGTGGTCGCGCTGGCACCGGGCGCTGGCCTTCGACAACGAGCGCTATCGGCCCGGCGTGGAGCAGCTCGAGGCGATCGCGGCGGCGCTCTCCGACTACGATCCCACCGGTCCCGCCATCGAGGGAGGGCAGGCCGCGGCCACCTCGGGCCACACCTCGCGGTAGGCGTCGCGCAGCGCCTCCCACTCGGCGGGCTCGGCCACGAATACGCCCTCGCTCCAGCTGAAGATGTCGGTGGGCTTGTCGTCGGGCTCGTACAGCGGGATGACGTGCAAGTGCAGGTGCCGGGAGGTCTGGGTGAGCTCGCCGGCGCTGCTGCCCGTGCTCGCCACGTAGCAGCGACGCGGCCGCTGCACCCGCTCGATCACTCGCGCCGCGACCAGGGCCAGGTGCGAGGCCTCGAGCCACTGTGCCGGCTCCACCTCGTCGTACGACACCACGTGCGCCTTGGGCATCACCAGCAGGTGGCCCCAGCGCCGCACGTAGCGGGGCAGCATCACCAGCATCCGCTCGTCCTCGTGCACCGCGTGCACCGGTCCGCACCGGCGCGCTGCGATGGCGCACATGAGGCACTCGGGGCGACCACCCTCCTCGCGGATGCGCGTCAGCGCCTCCGCCCGCGAGATGAGCCGGGGCACGACGAGCAGCATGCCGCAACGCCCCGAGGCGGGCACGGGCGGGGTTCGCGACCGCCCCTCGCGACCCGAGGCCAATGGTGGTCGGGCCGGGGCCGCGGGCCGCCGATCTCCGCGCGGGTGCTCGCGTTCGCGGTCCCTGCTAGCCTCCGCCCTCCGTGCTCGGCTACCTGCGCATCCGCGGCCTCGCATTGCTCGACGACGTCACGCTCGAGCTGTCGCCCGGCATGAACGTGCTCACCGGCGAGACCGGGGCGGGCAAGTCGATCATCGTGGAGGCGCTGGCCCTGCTGCGCGGCGGCCGGGGCCGCGCCGAGCTGGTGCGCCAGGGCGAGGAGGCAGCCACCATCGACGCCTGCTTCGAGCCCTCGGAGACGCTGTGGCAGCGGCTGCAGGGGCTGCTCGAGGAGCACGGGCTCCCGGTGGAGGACGACGAGGGGGTGCTGCTGCGCCGCGTGGTCCCCCGCAGCGGCCGCGGTCGCTCCTTCGTGCAATCCACCCCCACCACCCAGGCGCTGCTGGGACGGGTGGGCGAGCAGCTCGTGGACATCTGCAGCCAGCACGAGCACCACTTCCTCACCCACCCGGCGCGGCACCTCGAGGTGCTCGACGCCTGGGCGCGGCTGGAGGGTGATCGGGCCGAGCACGCGGCCGCGTACCGAGCCTGGCGCGAGGCCGACGAGCGCCGCGAGGATCTGCAGGCGCGGGCGCGCGAGGCCGGGGTGCGCATGGACTACCTGCGCTTCCAGATCGAGGAGCTCGAGGAGGTCGCGCCCGAGCCCGGCGAGTACGAGGCGCTGCACGGGCGGCTGAGCCTGCTGCGCGACGCCCAGCGCTGGGCCGAGTTCGCCCGCGACGCGCACTCCGTGCTCTACGAGGCCGACGATGCGATCGCGGGCCGCCTGGGCTCGCTGCTCGATCGGGTGCGCCGGGGGGCCGAGGGCTCCGAGCTGCTGGTGCAGATCCAGGAGCAGCTCGCCGCGGCGCAGGTGGCCTGCGAGGAGGCGGCCCGCAGCGCGGCTCGCTTTGCCGGCGAGCTGGAGATCGAGCCGGGCGAGCTGGAGATCGCTACCGAGCGCATGCACGAGCTCGAGCGCCTGCGTCGCAAGCACGGCGTGGAGGTGGACGAGCTCGCCGAGAAGCTCGACGAGATGCGCGACGAGCTGGCCCGCCTCGACCGCGCCGAGGAGGAGCTGATGGGCCTCGAGCACGAGGTGGGGGCGCGGCTGGCCGAGTGCGTGCTGAGTGCCGGGCGCCTGCACGAGGCGCGAGCGGCCGCGGCCAAGGGCCTGGCCCGTGCCGTCGAGCAGGAGCTGCGCACCCTCCACATGCCGGGGGCTCGGCTCACCGTGCGCGTGGAGGCCCTGCAGCCCGACCAGCCCGGGCCCACCGGCATCGATCGGGTGGAGTTCCTGTTCTGCGCCAACCCCGGCGAGCCCCTGGCCCCGCTGTCGCGCGTGGCCTCGGGGGGCGAGCTGTCGCGGGTGCTGCTGGCGATCAAGAACGCCCTGGCCCACGAGGATCGCGTGGCCACCTACGTGTTCGACGAGGTCGACGCCGGGGTGGGGGGCGCGGTGGCGGTGGCGATCGGGCGTCGGCTCGAGGCCGCGGCGGCCGGGCACCAGGTGCTGTGCGTGACCCACCTGCCCCAGATCGCCGCCTTCGCCGATGCCCACTACCGCGTGGACAAGCGGACGCAGCGGGGGCGCACCATCACCCGCGTGACGCGGCTCGACGAGGCCGAGCGGGTGGAGGAGCTGGCGCGGATGCTCGGCGGCGAGGACGTGGGAGACAGCGCGCGCGAGCATGCTCGCCAGCTGCTCGAGGAAGCGGCGCGAGCCAAGGCCGAGGCCCGGGGCAGCAGCAAGGCGAAGGCGGCCAAGCGCCCCGCGCCGGCGGTCAAGCGCAAGCGGGCGGCCTCGCGCTGAGGGGGACCGTGGGGTACAAACCCCGCGACCCATGCTGCATCGCACTCTCGCCACCCTCCTGCTCGTGCTCGCCTCCTGCTCCAAGGGAGACGCCGACGCCAGTCGACCCGAGGACGCCAAGGCGGCGGCCAAGCCCGAGGGCGCGGCCGGGGCCGAGGGCGAGGGCGAGGCCGAGGGCCTCGCCGCGGGGGACGGATCGCTGCTCCACCGCAGCTGCCAGCACGAGGTGGAGCTGGGGGCCACGCTCGACGAGAGCATCCTCGGCCAGCCCACCCCCAAGGAACGGCTGGCGCGCAAGCTCCAGGAGTGCCTGGCGGAGGGCGAGCGCACCCGCAACGAGGACGCGATCGACGAGGCGACCTTCAATCGCTACCTGCAGTGCCGGCTCGACGCCTCGAAGTTCGAGGAGGCGATGTCCTGCTCGAGGATCCTCATCGAGGCCGAGACCGCCAAAGTCAAGGGGCAGCTCGGGGGCATGATGGGCGACGCCAAGGCGTCCGGCGACGCGGCGCTCGACCAGATCCGCACGCAGGTGGAGGCCGGGGTGATCTCGGCCGAGACCCTCGCGAGCATCGAGCGGGACCGCGAGCTCGCGGGGATGGGTCGCTTCGGCAGCGTGCTCGCCGATGCCAACGCGCAGATCGTGGCCGGCCGGGTGAAGCCGGGGACCACCATGGAGATCGTGATCCACCCCGGCCTGGGCAACCAGCCGGACGGGCCCGCGCGCGGCGAGGAGGCGGCCGACCTGGCCTTCACCGACGCCGAGTCGGGGCACCGGGTGGCCCGCATCTCCCCCATCGGAGGGACCGCGCTCACCCTCGACATCTTCAGCCAGCGGATCGAGGCCCTGTGGGCGTGGTGGATGGCCGACTCCGAGGGGCGCGAGCTCGAGATCGGGCTCGAGGCCGAGGGCGACGAGCTCGTGCCCGAGATGCCGGTACGCCTCAAGTCGATGGTCCCCATGCTGCAAGACACCGGTCTCGCCGATCGGCCGCTGCTGGTGCTCCCCGACGGATCGCGCAAGAGCGCCAAGGAGTGGAGCGGCGGCTGAGCCCTCTCCTTCTCCCCGGAGCATCGGCCCAAGCTCACGCTCGCGGCCCGCGAAGATCCCCTACGCTGGGGCATGGCCACGTCTCCCGATGATGCCTCGCTGCGCGTAGAGGTCCCCCTCGATCGCCTGGGCTTCCGCTTCACCGAGGAGCAGCGGCTCATGCGAGACGCCGCGTCGAGCTTCGCCCGCGAGCGGATCGCCCCCGGCGCGGCCGAGCGCGACCGCAGCGGCCGCTTCCCCCTCGAGCTGGTGCGCGAGCTGGGCGGCATGGGCCTGCTGGGCATGAAGGTGTCCGTGGACGACGGCGGGGCCGGGGCGGACAACACCGGCTACGTGCTGGCCATGCAGGCGATCGCCCAGGCCTGCGCCTCGGTGGCGGTGATCCTCGCCTCGAGCAACCTGGTGGCCTGCATCCTGGCCGACCACGCCAGCCCCGAGCAGCGCGAGCGCTGGCTCTCGCCCTTCGCCCGCGGCGAGCTGGGCCCGGCCGGCTTCTGCCTCACCGAGCCCGACGCCGGCTCCGATGCCAGCGCCCTGCGGACCCGCGCGGTGGCCAAGGGCGATGGCTTCGTGATCGACGGCAGCAAGCAGTGGATCACCTCGGGGGCACACGCCGGGATCTACCTGGTGTTCGCCAAGACCGATCCCGAGGCGGGCCGCGATGGCATCAGCGCCTTCGTGGTGGAGCGCGACACGCCGGGGCTCACCATCGGCAAGGACGAGCACAAGATGGGCCTGCGCAGCTCGGGCACCGTGCAGGTCCACTTCGAGGGGGTGGAGGTCCCGCGCTCGCAGCTGGTGGGCTCGCTGGGGCGGGGCTACGCGGTGGCCCTGGGGGCGCTGGGCGCCGGGCGCATCGGCATCGCGGCGCAGTCGCTCGGCATCGCCGAGGCCGCGTTCGCCGAGGGGGTGCGCTACGCGGCGCAGCGCCGCGCCTTCGGCCAGCGGGTGGTCGACTTCCAGGCCTCGCGCTTCGCCATCGCCGACAGCCGCACCGACCTCGACGCGGCCTGGCTGCTCACCCTGCGGGCCGCCGCCCTGCTCGATCGCGGCGAGCGGGCCCCCATGGAGACCAGCATGGCCAAGCTCGCCGCCTCCGAGGGCTGCGGTCGCGTGGTGGATCGGATGCTGCAGCTGCACGGCGGCAACGGCTACTCGCAGGAGTACCTGGTGGAGCGGCTGTACCGAGACGCCCGCATCACGCGGATCTACGAGGGCACCAACGAGATCCAGCGGCTGGTGGTCGCCCGCGAGATCGTGCGCTGAGCCGCGGCCTCGATCACTCGATCGCCAGCACCCGCTGGTTGCGGGGCAGGTCCTGCATCACCCAGGTCTCGCCGGTGGCCGGCCACCGCAGCTCCACCCGGTGCACGGGCGCCTCGCCGTCGCCCAGGCCGAAGTAGGCCGCCGCCTCGGCGTGGCCCAGGTAGTGGCTGCCCACCCCGATGTGCCGCAGCTGCGGCTCGTCCCCCGGCGACACCCACAGCCGCACCTGCGCCCCGATGCCCCGGGAGTTGCCGCCCTGGCCCGCGGCCCGCAGCTCGAGCCACGTGCCGGTCTCCACGTCGTTGCGGAACAGCCCGGGGGTCTCGGTGTTGGAGTGCACCAGCAGGTCGAGGTCGCCGTCGCGATCGTAGTCGAAGGCGACCAGGCCCCGGCCCTGGCGGTGGAAGTCGAGCCCGCGCTCGAGCGCCAGCTCGGGCCACGGACCCTCGCCGTTGTTCACCCACAGCCGCACCGGGTCCTCGCCGTAGGCGCTGCCGGGGAAGCCGGCGGCCATCACCAGGTCGAGGTCGCCGTCGAGGTCGCCGTCGACCATGGCGGTGCCCCAGCCCCAGCCGCCCGCGCGCACGCCGAGCTGATCGGTGGCATCGCTGAAGACCATGCCGCCCTCGTTGCGGTACATGCGATTGCCGGGGTCCTCGAGGCTGGGCGAGTCGATCGCGGTCACGAACCAGTCCAGGTCGCCGTCGCCGTCGTAGTCGCCGAAGGCCGAGCCCATGCCGTTGTGGTCGGTGCCCACGCCGGCCATGGTGGTGACGTCGGTGAAGCCGCTCAGGCCGTCGTTGTGCCACAGCCGGCTCGCCCCGTAGTCGGAGGCCAGCGCCAGCTCGGGCCACAGGTCACCGTCGAGATCGACGAAGGCCGGCGAGAAGCCCCACGCCCCGGGGGGCGCGCCCGTCTCGACCGACACCGCCTGCATGTCGATGCCCATCGCCGCGGTCACGTCCTCGAACACGCCGGGATCGGCCGCGCCCAGGTTGTGCAGCAGGCGATCGTAGTCCGGGCCCTCGCCCAGCGCCACCGACGAGTGCCAGTCGGCCACGAACACGTCGAGGTAGCCGTCGCGGTCGTAGTCGCCCACGCCGATGCTGGTGCCCACGTGCACCATGCCCAGCTCGAGCGCGAAGCCCCGCGCCTGCGCCTCCTCGCTGAAGTGCCCGGTGCCGTCGTTGACGTAGAGGTAGTTGCGAGCGTCGCCGATGGTGGTGAGCATCAGGTCGAGGTCGCCGTCGCCCTCGATGTCGAGCCACGCCACGCCGCCGGTCAGGTGGACCTGCGTCAGCCCCACCTCGGCCGCCACGTCCACGAAGGTTCCGTCGCCCTCGTTGTGCAGCAGCCAGTCGGGTCCGTCCATGCGGCTGAGGTAGACGTCGGGCCACTGGTCGCCGTCGAAGTCCCCCACCGCGGCCGCGCCCAGGAAGCGCTCGGGCAGGCAGTAGTCGCCGGTGGACTCGGGCGGCCCCAGCAGCGAGTCGAGCACGCAGAAGGGCGGGATCAGCAGCTGGCCCGGGTCGAGCTCGCCGAGCCCGGCCTCCACCGTCACCTCGGTGAAGCGCGGAGGCATGTGCTCGGGCACCTCCCCCGAGCCCAGATCGGGGGGCAGGGGCGGATCGGGCGGCGGCAGGTCGGGCTCGGGCTCGTCGGGGGGAGGCGGCGGGGTCTCGGTGGTCGAGCCGTCGTCACCCGGGCCGGTGGTGGTGCCGGTGGCGAGCGGATCGGGGGCAGTCCCGCCGTCGCCGGTGGAGCCCACTGGATCGTGACAGCCGATCGCGATCGCGATCGCGAAGATCCCTGCGCTCCGCCCGGTCATCGGCTCGTTCCCAAGGCTACTCCATCGATGCGAGCGCGGTGTCGCGCAGTGACCGCGGAGGCCCGGGCCCTCCCGCGACGCTCGCTTGCCCGTGCGGGGCCGCGGGCGCCCGGGGGATCCGGCTCGGTCGTCTCGCGCCGATGGTGGCGTCCATCGAGGGGCGATCGACGGGGACGTCAACCGATCGCTGGAGCCCGCGAGGAGTCTCGCCCCGGGTCTCGGATCGCTCAGCGTCGGGCGCCGAGCAGGGCGCGGGCGGAGGGCGGCGGCGGCAGTCGGCCCTTGGCGTGGGCCTCCAGGCCGACCAGCGCCGTCGCGAGGGTGGGCAGCCCCTGCGAGCGCAGCACCGCGGCGCGCTGGTCGAGCACCTGGGCCAGCCTCGCGCGGTCGCGGTGCTCCCCGAGCGCTCGCTGGACCTGCTTGGCGGGCTTGCGGAGCTCCCGGTAGCGGCGCCCGAGCGTGGGCTGGACCAGCTCCGCCGCGTAGCGCAGGCGCTTGGCCCGGAGCCGGAGATCGTGGAGCACCTCGAGCGACTGATCGTCGGTGGTCTCGGGCAGGCCGCGAAGGGCTCGCTCGAGGACGGGCTCCATCAGCGCCGGCACCTCCTGCTCGAGGCGCTCGTCGAGCCGGAGCACCCGTCCGTATACGCGGTCGAGCTCGCCCTCGAGCTCGCTCGCGAGGCGCTCCGTCTCCGCGCGTGCGATGCATCGCCGGGCCGCGGGCACCAGCGACTCCCGCCGCTCCCTCGCCCACACCATCACCATCTCGAGCGCGGCCTGGCCGAGGGGCTCGGCCGCGGCGTGCTCGCGCTCGAGCTGGGCCAGCAGCGCATCGTGATCCCGCAGGGGACCGATCCCACGGGCGATGCGTCGCAGTCGCTTGCGCAGCGCCTTGGCCCGGTCCCGCCCGAGCACCGGCTCGAACAGCTCGGTGAAGGAGCGGAGCCGACGGGTGGCCACCCGCAGCCGGCGCAGCGCCTCGGCTGGATCATCGGCGCGCTCCCAGTCGCCGCCCCGGCGCAGATCGTCGAGGCGCGGCTCCAGCCGACGACGGAGGTTGGCCACCAGCGCCAGCGCATGGGAGGGCGTGGGGATCGGTGGGGCCGCGGCCGGCCGCGACTCGACGGTGGTGCTCGCCGGGCCCACGCGCACCAGCTCCACCCGCACCGTGGCGATGTCGGTGGCCTCGAGCCGCACGGCATCGGCGGAGGGCGAGATCGTGATGGAGGGCTCGCGGGGGGGCGCGGCGACGGTGGTGCTCTCGATCGAGGGCTCGCGAGGGGCCGCGGTGACCCTGATGCTCTCGCCCCGAGCCTCGGCGGCCGAGGGCGAGGTCGTGCGCCCGGGCTCGCGGGGGGCTGCCTCGCCGTTGGATCGCTCGATCCGCACGACATCCACGGCGGGCGGGGTCGTCACCGCGGGCTCGCGGCGCGGCTCGTCGTCGCGGCTCGCCTCGGCTCGCTCCAGCCGCCCCGAGATCCGCCCCACGCCCTGCGCCACGCGGTCGAGCGCCGCCGCGGCCGCTCGCCGCACCAGCGCCGAGGCGCCGGCGCGCGACAGCAAGGATGGACGACGCGGCACCGCTCGATGGTACACCCAACCCTCGCCGCCGGGCTCGATGGGCCCGGGACGGAGACGGCGTCTCAGCCCCGCACGCGTCGGGCGGTGCGGACGTAGGGGAGCTGCTCGAGCCGGCTGAGCACCCGCAGCAGCTGGTCGCTCTGCCGGATCTCCAGGGTGGCGCGCAGGATCGAGGTGTCGTCCCGTCCCTCGTAGGCGTTGGCGCTGCGCATGTTCACGCCCTCCTTGGTCACCACGTCGGCGATGTCGCGCAGCAGGCCGGCCCGGTCGCCGGCGATCACCTCGATCTCCACCGGGTACACGTCCCCGTACTTGGCGCCCCAGTCCACCTCCACCAGCCGCTCGGGCTCGAGGTTGCCGGACACGTTGGGGCAGTCGCTGCGGTGGACGACCAGCCCGCGACCACGGGTGATGTAGCCGATCACGGCGTCGCCCGGCACCGGGTGGCAGCACTTGGCGGGGCTGCTCATGATGTCGTCGATGCCGGCCACGCTCACCCCCGAGGTGGGGGCCTTGGTGGGCTTGGGCGCGCGCGAGGGCGGCGGCGGGGCCTCGGCCTGCTTGCGCTCGCGCTCGGCCTCGAGCAGGCGGCTGGCCACGTGCTGGGTGCTGATGTCGCCGAAGCCCAGTCGGGCCATCAGCTCGGCGGCGTCGTCGTAGCCGCACAGGGTCGCCACGTCGTCGTGCCCCAGGCCCTCCACGCCCAGGCGCTTGAGCTCGCGGTCCACCAGCTCGCGGCCCTGGGCGATCGAGGTGTCGCGGGCCTGCTGGCGGAAGTACTGGCGGATCTTGGCGCGGGCCCCCGCCGACCTCACGTAGCCCAGGTGGGGGTTGAGCCAGTCGCGCGAGGGCTTGGCGTTCTTGGCGGTGATGATCTCCACCCGGTCGCCGGTCTGCAGCTCGTAGTCCAGCGGCACGATCTGGCCGCCCACCTTGGCCCCGCGGCAGCGGTGCCCCACCTGGGTGTGGATGCGGTAGGCGAAGTCGATGGGGGTGGCGCCCGCGGGCAGGTCGAGCACCTCGCCGGTGGGGGTGAACACGTAGACCTGCTCCTGGAACACCTCGGTCTTGAGCGAGGCGGCCAGCTCGGCGGGGTCGGTGACCTCCTTTTGCCACTCCATCAGCTGGCGCAGCCAGTTGATCTTCTCGTCGAAGCGACGGTTGGCGGCGCGGCTGCCCTCCTTGTAGCGCCAGTGGGCCGCGATGCCGTACTCGCTCTGCTCGTGCATCTCGCGGGTGCGGATCTGGACCTCGAGGTTGCGACCCCCGGGGCCGACGACCGCGGTGTGCAGCGAGCGGTAGAAGTTGGACTTGGGCTTGGCGATGTAGTCGTCGAACTCGCCCGCGATGGGGGACCACAGGCCGTGCACCAGGCCGAGCACCGCATAGCACTGGCCCACCTCCTCCACGAGCACCCGCACCGCCGAGACGTCGTAGATCTCCTCGAAGCCCAGGCCCTTGCGCTGCATCTTCTTGTAGATGCTGAAGATGTGCTTGGGCCGGCCCATGATCTCGGCCGGGATGTCGGCCTCGGCGAGGCGGGCCCGCAGCACGCCCATCACCTCGTCGATCCCGGCGCGCCGGGCCGCCCGCTTCTCGGCCAGCAGCTTGCCGATCTCGCGGTAGGTGTCGGGCTGCAGCGCGCGGAAGGCCAGGTCCTCCAGCTCCCACTTCACCTGCCAGATGCCCAGGCGGTTGGCCAGCGGGGCGAACACGTCCATGGTCTCGCGGGCGAGGCGGGCCCGGTCCTCGCGGCCGTGCTCGTCGAGCCCGCGCATCGCGTGCACCCGATCGGCGAGGGCGATGAGCACCACGCGGATGTCCGAGGCGATGGCCAGGAACATCTTGCGCAGGTTCTCGGTGGCCTCGCGCTCGAGGTGGTCCCACTGGATCTGCTCGAGGCGACCCACGCCCTCGATGAGGCCGCGGACCTCGGTCCCGAAGCTCTCCTCGAGCGGCCCCGGATCGCTGGCGTCGGCCACCCCGGCCAGCAGCAGGCTCGCGGTGATGGTGGGCGCGTCCAGCCGCAGATCGAGCAGCAGCATCGCCACCTCGATGGCGCGGGCCAGGGCCGCGGCCGAGCGCAGCTCCTCGGTCTGTTGCAGCGCCCGGCACGGGCCCTCGGCGTCGGCCTCTCCGTAGGTGGTGGTGAGGCGCTCGCGGAGCTCGGCGGGGGTGACCTCGCGAAGGTCGGCCATCGGGGGCAGGGTGCAAGAAGGCGCGCCCGCGCGCCACCCCGCGTCCCGCGCGAGGGCACCCGGTCGCCGGGGGCCGCCGAATCTCGCTCCCACGGGAACCCTCGTCGCATCGCGCTGTCCCTGACCCCGATGCCCCGCGCGGACCAAGACGAGCTCTCCACCTTCCGTGACTCCGACCGCCGGCGCCGCCTGATGCTCGCCGGCACCTCCATGCTGGCCCTCGGGGTCGCGCTGAACCTCCCACGCCTGCTCGACGGGCCGCCCCCCGCCGTGGACGCGATGACGCGGGCCGACGAGCTCGAGGAGTCGGAGGCCCCGCCCGCGTACGAGCTCGACCTGGACGAGGTCGCCGGTCAGGGCACCCGTCACTGGGGCGAGGAGGGCAAGATGGGGCGAGCCATCTCCAAGCAGAAGAGCGGCCTCTATGCCATGAAGGGCCCCAAGGACGCGGCGACCGAGGACGTGTGGGGCGGCCTGACGGGCTCGGAGGTCGGCGAGTCCTTCAGCGTGGGCGGCCTGGGGCTGGTGGGCACCGGGCGCGGAGGCGGAGGCACGGGCGAGGGCACCATCGGCCTGGGCACCACCGGCCTCATCGGCAAGGGCGGTGGCGTGGGCTCGGGCTACGGCCGGGGCTTCGGCGGTCGCTTCGATCGCGAGCCCGACGGCGGCACCTTCGCGCTGCCCCCCGATGCGGCCGATCACTCGCGCTTCATCCGGGTGAGCGACGATCCCCTCTCCACCTTCTCCATCGACGTCGACACGGCCTCGTACAGCAGCACGCGGCGCGACGTGATGGAGTACGGCTCGCTGCCCGACGCCGACGCCGTGCGGATCGAGGAGCTCGTCAACTACTTCGACTACGACTACGCCGCGCCCTCGGGGGAGGCCCCGTTCTCGATCACGGCCGAGGTGGGCACCTGCCCGTGGGACCCCGAGCACCAGCTCGTGCACGTGGGGCTGCAGGGGCAGGAGCTGGCGCTCGACCAGATCCCCCCGCGCAACCTCGTGTTCCTGGTGGACGTGAGCGGCTCGATGCACAGCGCCGACAAGCTGCCGCTGGTGCAGTACTCGCTGGGCGAGCTGGCCAAGACCCTGCGGGCGGAGGACCGGATCTCCGTCGTGACCTACGCCGGCAGCGCGGGCGTGGTGCTGCCGCCCACCAGGGGCGACCAGCTCGGCACGATCCTCGGCGCGCTCGAGGGGCTGCAGAGCGGGGGCGGGACCAACGGCGCGGCCGGCATCGAGCAGGCCTACGAGCTGGCCCACGCCGCGTTCATCGAGGACGGCGTCAACCGGGTGATCATGGCCACCGACGGCGACTTCAACGTGGGGCTGTCGTCGCACGACGCCCTGGTGCGGATGATCGAGGCGCAGCGCAAGGGTGGGGTGGAGCTGTCGGTGCTCGGCTACGGCATGGGGCACCGCGATCACACCATGGAGCAGCTCGCCGACAAGGGCAACGGCAACTACGCCTACATCGACGGGCGGCAGGAGGCCCGCAAGGTGCTGGTGGAGGAGGCCGGGGCCACGCTGGTCACCATCGCCAAGGACGTGAAGATCCAGGTGGAGCTCGACCCGGCGCGAGTGCAGAGCTACCGGCTCATCGGCTACGACAACCGCCGCCTGGCCCATGCCGACTTCGCCGACGACACCAAGGACGCAGGTGAGATCGGGGCCGGGCACACGGTCACGGCGCTCTACGAGGTGGTGCCCCGGGCCGACGCCGACGAGGGCGCGCCGTGGATGACGCTGAGCCTGCGCTACAAGCAGCCCAAGGGCTCGCGCAGCTCGCTGCTGAGCCTGCCGGTCGGCGGGGCCGCGCGGGAGCTCGACGACACCAGCGACGACTTCCGCTTCTCGGCCGCGGTGGCCTCGTACGGGATGCTGGTACGCCAGGCCGCGGGGCGCGAGCGCACCGAGCCGCAGCCGGGCAGCGATCTGGCGAAGGACGAGAGCGAGTGGAGGAGCACGCTCGAGCTGGCCACCGGGGCGCTGGGCGAGGACGAGGCCTGCCGGCGGCACCAGTTCGTCGAGATCGCCGCGCGCTCGGCCACGCTGGCCGGGGCGACGCAGGCCGGCCGCCTCGCGGTGCACTGCGAGCTGGGAGGCGAGCGTAGCGTGGAGCCGCTGCCGCCCGAGCCCGTGCCCGCGCCGGTGGTCGAGCCCGAGCCCGAGCTGGAGCCGGAGTCGGAGTCGTTGCCCGAGCCATCGTTCCCCGACCTGCTCGCGCCCACCGACGAGCCGCCCCCGCCGCGGAGCCCCCCGCCGCCCGCGGACGAGTCAGAGGCCAAGGACTGGACCGACGTGGCGCTGGAGGTGCTGCGCCTGCTGCCGCCGCTGCTGGCCTTCCCGCTGTTCATCATGGCCTGGCGATGGCCGCGACGACGAGACTGAGCGAGACCCTCCCTTCAGCCGAGCCCCAGCGCGGATCGGCTGGAGGGATGGATGCTCTGGATCGACTGCAGCACCCACTCGGGGTCGACGGCGTAGCTCGTGTACTCACGCCTCCAGAGGCTCCACACCACCACGCGGCTGCGACGGAAGTCGAAGGTGGCCAGCAGGTCCTGCGTGAGGGGATGCGTGTTCTGTACCCACTCGGGGTCGTCGGGCGCGGTCCCCTCGGGGAGTGGGCACGCGCTGAAGAGCACCTGGAGGTCGGGTCGCAGCGACGCATCGAAGTGGAGCACCCGGCCGCCGCCGGTGTCGGTCAGGACGTAGCCGTCCTGGACCGGCAGCAGGCTGTGCGGGCACACCAGCCCCTCGGCGACGAACGACGCCTCGCCCGTCTCGCGATCGACCCACACCGCCTCGCCGGTCTGCCAGAAGGTGATCATCACCTTGGACCCGCCCTCGGCGTAGTAGGCGGAGTTGATGAGCTTGACCCGCTGCCAGGTCAGCAGCCCGAGGCGCGCGGGGACCTCGAGCAGGCCGACCTCGTGCAGCCACACCACCCCGGGCTCGGGGCGGGCATTGGCCTCGACTCGCGCCTTGGCGGTCTCGAAGTCGAGGCGCTCGATCGTCGGGTCGCCCACGAGTCGAGGAGGCGGGCTCCCCTCGTCGATCAGCGTGACGCCGTGCTGGTTGGTGTGCATGCCGTGCTCCCACGGGCACCACTCCCAGGTCGCCTCGCCGGTCGGCAGGTGGATCTCCACGACGCGATCGAGGCCGGTGACCGCCACCAGGATCCGGTCCTCGTCGGTGGGGTGGAAATCCATGGTGTGGACGTTGTAGAGGCCCAGGGTCCGACCGCGGGAGACGACCCGATCGAGGATCCCGAGCGGCTCGCCCGTCCTCAGATCGATGCGTCGGATCGCGGTGTCGTCGTGGAAGGCGAACAGCCCCACCGGGCCCCGGCTGACGAATTCGTAGGGCTCCAGCCCCTCGACGTCGAGTCGGTGGGAGTCGTCGCCGGCGAGCAAGCTGCGCAGCGTGCCGAAGCGGATGAAGCCGTCGAGGGACTGCCGCATCTCGCGAAAGACCTCGCCGCGGCGGATGGTCTCGCGCTGGCGACGATAGCGGGCGCGCCGGTAGCTGCCGCCGCGCTCCGCCTTGGCCACGAGGACCACGGGGAGGTCGGCGCCGAGGCCGGGCACCTCGCGGAAGGAGGCCAGGCTCAGGTTCTCGGGAGGGGTGGCCATCTCGATCGTTCGTCCTCTCATCGGGGGGTCGTGCCCAGGGCGTGGGCGATTGCGTCGCGGTCGTCGAAGGGGTGGGTCCGCGGCCCGATCTGCTGGGTGGTCTCGTGTCCCTTGCCCGCGACGAGCACGGTGTCGCCGGGCGACGCATGCTCGAGGGCCCAGGCGATGGCGGCCGCGCGGTCCAGCTCCACGTGGGTCGGCGAGCGGATCATCCCGGCGACGATGGCCTGGTTGATCGCCAGCGCCGACTCGCCGCGTGGGTTGTCCGAGGTCAGCACCACCTCGTCGGCCAGGGCGCTGGCGATCCCTCCCATCTCGGGGCGCTTGCCGGGGTCTCGGTCGCCGCCGCAGCCGAACACCACCCACAGCCGCCGCCGCGTGAGGGGGCGGAGCGCTCGCAGCACGGTCCGCAGCCCGTTGGGCGTGTGGGCGTAGTCCACCACCACCGACAGCTCGCGATCGTTGGGGACGACCTCCATCCGCCCCGAGGGTCCCGTCGCGCGGGCGACCGCGTCGCAGGCCTCTTCGAGGGGGACCTCGAGTGAGAGCATGATGCCCACCGCGGCCGTGGCGTTGAGCAGGTTGTACGGGCCCGGCAGGCGGCAGCGCAGGCGTGCCGTGCCCACCGGCGTCTCGAGGGTGGCCGTGCTGCCCTCGATGGCATGACGGGCGTCGCTCAGGCGGAGATCGGCAGCGGGCGCGAAGCCGTAGGTCCAGCGATCCGCCGGCGGGTGCATGGCCGGCCACCAGGGATCGTCGGCACACAGCAGCGCGCGGGGCCAGCCGCCGGGCGGGCGCAGCAGCTCGCCGAAGAGGCGGGCCTTGGCCGCCGCATAGGCCTCCATCGTGCCGTGCACGTCGAGGTGGTCACGCGTGAGGTTGGTGAAGACGCCGAGGTGGAAGCCGATGGCGTCGACCCGGTGCGAGCGGAGTCCGAAGCTGCCCGCCTCCATGATCGCCAGATCGCATCCCTGCTGCACCATGGTCGACAGCAGGGCGTGGAGCTCGGGCGGGCTGGGGACGGTGCGCCCGAGCGGGTGGGGCTCCCCGGCCACGCTCGCGCCCAGGGTTCCCAGACGTCCCACCCGGCGGCCGAGCATCGTCATCGCCGACTCGACCAGCGTGGTGGTGGTGGTCTTGCCGTCGGTCCCGGTGACCCCGATGACCGGCACTCGATCCGCGGGGCGATCCTCGAGCACGGCGGCGAGGGTCGACAGCGCGACGTTGGCATTGGGGACCTCGAACACCGGGACCCGCGGGTTGGTGACGGGCCGGTCCACGACGAACGCCGCGGCCACCTCTTCGCGGGCGATCTCGTGGAAGTCGCCGTACCACTCGTGGACGCCGACCCCGACCACGTCCAGCGCGAGCTCGTCGACCAAGTGCGTCACGGCCCGGACCGGCCGCGCGGCAAACGACGACGGGACGTCCACGTCGAGGTGAGCGAGCAATCGACCGAGCGGAAGGACCCGTGCCATGTCTGGAAGACGACGAATGATACGTGCCCACCGCCTCATTCGCGTCACGATCGTGATCGCTCGTCGGGCTGCTCGGAATCGAGCATGCGATCACCGGTGCCCTCGGCTCGGCTATCGTTGCCGCCATCTCCGTGACGGCACCTGAGCTCCTCTACGAGCCCCTGATCGGGATCCTCGCTCATCTGCAGGCCCGGATCTCCGCGGGCGCGAGCACCATCGAGATCGTGGTGCCCGATCCCGATCTCGGCCCTGGCCTCTACGCGGGCGAGCGGGTGTGGGTCGACGGCATGCCTGCGGTCCACCGTCCGTTCCGGAGCTGGGTGGACCTCGCCGAGCGCCTGCGGCTGCGCCTGGCCACGCCGCGAGCGGCGGGGGAGGGACGGGTGCGGCTGGTCTTCACGCGCCTCGACCCCGAGGCCCGCTGGGAGCCCGCGGCGGGGACGGAGCCTACCGAGAAGTACGGCGCGAGCTCGGCCTACCAGCGGATCTCCAAGCCCGAGGACCCCGGCTTCGTGCTCGACATGGCCGATGCGCTCGAGCGCATCGTGCTGCCGGCCGCGCCCACGATCCTCGATCTGGGCGTCAACACCGGCGACGAGCTGGCGCTGCTGCAGGCGCTGCGCCCCGAGCTGCGGACGGCGAGCCTCATCGGCGTCGACCACAGCGCCTCGGCCATCGCGGTGGCTCGCGAGCGCTTCCCCGAGCCGCGCCACCGCTTCGTGGTGGCCGACCTCACCGCGCTGCCCACGATCGAGCTGCCGCCGATCGACCTGGTGCTCGCCCTGGGCACCCTGCACAGCCCCGGCGTGGACGATCGCGCCTTGCTGCGGCACCTGGTCCAGCAGCGGCTGACGCCCCGGGGCTCGATCGTGATCGGGATCCCCAATTGCAGCTACCTCGACGGCGAGGTGCTCCACGGGGCCAAGATGCGCAACTTCAGCCAGCCCGACCTGTCGCTGCTGGTGAAGAACGCCGCGTACTACCGTCGCTATCTGCAGCAGCACCGGCGCCGGGTGTTCGTGACGGGCAAGCACACGCTGCTCGTCACGGCGGTGCCCGGGCGACCGGAGCGGGATCGCTGACGCCGCGGCGGCTCCGCGCTATGGTGGGGGTGGATCATGAGCGATCAGGTTCAGCTCGCCCAAGCCCTCGCGTTCCTCTACCTCACCTTCGGTCACGTCACCGACGGCGTGCTCACCCCCGAGGAGATGCGGACGCTGGCCGCCAGGGTCCACGAGCGGGTGCCCTCGCTGCCGCAGGAGACGATCGCGCTGGTGCTGCGGCAGATCGTCGACCTGTACAAGACCATGGGCTCCGCCGAGCAGAAGCTCGCGGCGGCTCGCGATCAGGCCCACCAGCTCCGCCACCACGTCGACGACGCCACGCGCAGCGCCATCATGGGAGACCTGGTGGAGATCGCGAAGGCCGACGGCTTCGTGTCGGACGAGGAGCTGGCCTTCATCGACGAGCTGTCGACGACCCTGGGCGTGCAGCGAAGCCACTGAGCATCGCCGCCGGTCGGCCTCAGCCGCCCGAGCCCGGATCCTCCGCATCGGCGCCGGGCGGGGTCTCGTCCTGCAGATCGTCGAGGTAGCCGTCGGGCAGCGCCACCTTCTGCCTGCCCGCGGTCTTGCCCCGGGGCACCCGCATGGCCGAGGGAGGGAAGCGCTCCTCGGGATCGATCTCGGCGAGCGCGGCCCGCAGCCCGTCCAGGTCGCCCACCATCATGATCCGCCGCCGCAGCTGCCCGCTGCCGCGGAAGCCCTTGGTGTACCAGGTGGCGTGGCGTCGGAACATCTGCACCCCGTGGCGCTCGCCGGCCCAGGCCACCAGGCGCCCCGCGTGCTCGAGCATCACCTCCACCACCTCGCCCAGGCGTGGCGGATCGCGTGGTGCTCGGCCGTCGAAGACGTCGGCGAGGTCGCGGAACAGCCACGGGCGACCCAGGCAGCCGCGGCCCACCACCACGCCGTCGCAGCCGGTCTGGCGCATCATCCTCAGCGCGTCCTCGGCCTCCCAGATGTCGCCGTTGCCCAGCACCGGGATGCTGCGCACCGCGTGCTTGAGCTCGGCGATCGCTTCCCAGCGCGCCTCTCCGTCGTAGAGCTGGGCCGCGGTGCGGGCGTGCAGGGCCACGGCGGCGCAGCCCTCCTCCTCGCCGATGATCCCGGCCTGGGGCGAGCTGAGCAGGTGGTCGTCGATGCCCATGCGGAACTTGATCGTCACCGGGACGGTGCCGGCCGCTCGCACCGCGGCCCGCACGATGTTGCGCAGCAGCCGGGGCTTGATGGGGATCGCCGCGCCGCCGCCCTTGCGGGTCACCTTGCGCACGGGGCAGCCGAAGTTCATGTCGATGTGGTCGACCGCGCCCTCGCCCACCAGCCGCTCCACCGCCCGGCCCACGTAGTGGGGGTCGACGCCGTAGAGCTGCAGGCTGCGGGGGTGCTCGTCGGGACCGAAGTCGGCTAGGCGTAGGGTCTTGCGGTTGCCCTCCACCAGCGGACGTGCGGTGATCATCTCGCTCACGTAGAGGCCGGCGCCGAAGCGGCGGCAGATCGAGCGAAAGGGGTAGTTGGTCACCCCGGCCATGGGGGCGAGCACCACCGGCGGCCACACTCGCAGGGGGCCGATGCCGACGGGCTGGAATTCGCCGGGCCGGGCCGGAGGGACGTCGCGGTTGATCGTGCTGCGGTAGATCGGGTCCACGGGCGGGTCGCGGACCGGATCTAGCAGGTGGCGGCCGGGCGAGCACCTGGGCCATTCGCTTGCACAGTTCGCCCAATTGGGCGGGCGGGGGCACGGCGCACCGGCGAGAAGGGCCCGGGACCGCTGGGGTGTGGCCCTTGGCCCGACTCTTGCTCACATGAAGGGGCATGAGCCGCCCTCCCGTCGAAATCCCCATGGCTCGGGCCCAGGCCCACCTCGTCGCCCTTCGCTATCCTCAGGCGATCGGTGCCTTCCGGGCCGCGGTGGGCATCGATCCCACGGCGGTGAGGGCACGCCTCGGCCTGGCGCGGGCCCTGGCGGCGCACGGACGGAGCGACGAGGCCGTCGATGGGCTGCTCGAGGCGGCCGAGGCGTTCTCGGCTCGCGAGGCGCACGACGATGCGCTGGGGTTGATCGCCGGCGCGCAGCAGCTCGCCCCCGAGCGGCTGGAGCTGCAGCTCGATGCGGCGATGGTCGAGGAGGCGGCAGGTCGGCACGAGGCCGCGCTCGTCCGCGTGGAGGGGCTGGCCGATCGCTACATGGATCGGGGGCGCACCGAGGAGGCGGCCGAGCTGCTGCGCTTCGTGGCGAGCTGGGAGGGCGAGGGATCACAGGATGCAGAGCCAGAGCCGGAGCCGGCGTGGGGGGAAGCGGAGCCGGAGGTCGCGGAGGACGAGGTGGAGCTGCTCGAGGCGGAGGTGGTCGAGCTCGAGCCTCGGGTCGAGTCGCCGGTGGTGCCGGTCGCCTCGCTGCTGGTCGCTGCCGTGCCGGTCGCCGCCACGACGGTCGCCCCGGTGCCCGAGCCGACGCTCTCCATCGCCGCCGTGCTCCCGCTGCATGCGGCCGTCATCACCGGTGCGACGGTCATCGCTCGCAACCCGTTGCTCGATGCCCCGCCGGTGCCGGCATCGCCACCCTCGCGCACCGCCGCCTCGTCCGACACGGTGGTGTGCCTGCGCTTCGATCCCGAGGACGAGCTCGGAGAGCAGGAGACCACGGTCGCCGCGGCTCCCGTGGCTCCCCCCGCCGCGAGCGACGAGGAGCCGGACGCCGACATGGTCACCCGCGTGGCCGACCTGCGGCACCTTCGGCCGTGCGCGGCCGAGACCCCGACGCGCCGGCCCGTGCCCGTCGCGGGCGGCAGCAGCCCGATGGTGCAGCGCTTGCGCGCGCGGGCGGGATTCCGGGGCGTGGCCAGCCCGCGACCGGTGGGCATCCGGGCCACCGAGCCCCTGTCGGTGCGCGAGGCGATGCGGAGACCCTCGATGCGGGACGAGGAGGTCACCATCCGCTACCGTCGACCGCGAGGGCTCGCGGCCGCGGCCAGCTGACCGGTCCATACCTCCGGCCCGGTCGCCCGGGGGCGGGACCGGGAGGTGGGGCACCATTCCCCGCTGTCCCTTCTTGCGATGTCCCGACCCCGGGGGCCCCCGGCCGGGGCGGCTCGTCGCGCGCTCTTTTCATTGGCTCGCATCTTGCTGACGGGCGCATCATGGCTCCCATGTCACGCAAGCTGTCCGCCGAGCTCATCGGTACCTTCTGGCTGGTCTTTGGAGGCTGCGGCAGCGCTGTGCTCGCGGCTGCCTTTCCCGGGGTGGGCATCGGCCTGCTCGGGGTCAGCCTCGCCTTCGGTCTCACCGTGCTGACCATGGCCTACGCCATCGGTCACGTCTCCGGCTGTCACCTCAACCCCGCGGTCACGCTGGGGCTGGTGGCCGGTGGACGACATCCATCCTCCGAGGCGCTGCCCTACATCGTGGCGCAGGTCATCGGAGGCGCCCTCGCGGCCGCGGCACTCTACGTGGTGGCCTCGGGCAAGGCGGGCTTCCAGCTCGGCAACGGGCCGGGGGCCTTCGCCACCAACGGCTTCGGAGACCTCTCTCCGGGCGGCTACTCCATGACCGCGTGCCTGGTGGCCGAGGTCGTGCTGACCTTCATGTTCCTGTTCATCATCATGGGGGCCACCGACGCGCGGGCGCCCGCCGGCTTCGCGCCCATCGCCATCGGCCTGGGGCTCACCCTCATCCACCTCATCGGGATCCCGGTCACCAACCTCTCGGTGAACCCGGCCCGCTCGACCGGCCCGGCGCTGCTGGTGGGCGGCGAGGCCCTGAGCCAGCTGTGGCTGTTCTGGGTGGCGCCCATCCTCGGCGGCGTGCTCGGGGCGGTCACCTACCGCACCGTCGCGGGCGCCAAGTCGTAGCGCACGGGCACCCACGGTCGAGGCCGCGGACCGGCGTCGGGTCGAGCGAGTCGACTCGGCGCCGGAGGCCCGCGGTCGTCGGTCGCCGGAGCTACTCGCCCGCGGGCGGTCGCCACAGCTCGCCGTATCGCTGCATGAGCCGGGCCTCCTCCTCGCCGAACCAGTAGGACGGGCGAGGCTCGCTCTCGTCGTGGATCCGGGCCAGCCAGCTCAGTCCTCCGCGCCCCGCGTAGTGGTCGGGGCGATCGAAGACCGGATCGTCCAGCGCTTCCTCCAGGCCCACCAGCGTCCAGCCGCGGGCGCGCAGATCGTCGATCACCTCGCCCAGGTGATCGGCGGCCAGCTCGTTGACGTGCAGCAGGGCGACCTGGGCGGTGCCGTGCCCCACCTCGTGCTCGGCCAGGGCCCAGCCCTGCTCCACGGCCTCCACCATGTGTTGACGGTAGGCGGCGACCACCTCGTCGCGCAGCGCCTCGTCGCCGCGCCGGCTCGCCTCGCGGTAGACGTAGGCCAGCAGCCACTCGGTGGTGGCCACGGTCACGTGGGCGTTGGCGTAGCCCAGCTCGGCCAGCCGCCGGGCGGCCTCGTCGCGCAGCTCCACGCGGTCGCCCTGGTCGAGGTAGGGGTAGCGAAACCAGTGGGGGGGCCGGGGCAGTCGCTCCCGCAGCACCTGGTCGCAGCGGATCACGTCGTCCATCCACTCGTCGAGCGGCACCTTGGAGAGCTTGGCGTGGGTGTCGGTGTGGTTGCCCACGGTCAGCCCGGCCGCGGCCCACAGCTCCACGCTGCGCTCGTGTGGCTGCAGGCGGCTGCAGTTGAAGAACACCGAGGCCGGCACGTCGCGCTCGCGCAGCGTGCCCACGATCGCCTCGTTGATCGCCATCACCCGCTCGGGCCCGGGGAGCCCGTCGCCGGGCTCGCTCATCACGGGGGCGTCGTCGAAGGTGAGGTGCACGCGTCGCTCGGCCGCGGCGGGCGGCGAGTCCTCGGCGATGGTGGTCGCGCCGGCGCCTGGCGAGGTGGTGTCGCCGTCGGGCACGGCGGCCGCGGAGGGCGGGGCGGAGGGGTGGCAGCCCAGGAGCACCAGCCCCAGGGTAGCGAGCCAGCCGCGGCGGGGCTCGCGGGCTCGAGGGCTAGTCGGGGCGATGGATCTCGATGGCGTCGGCACAGCTCTCCACGTCGTCGCGATGGGTGCCTCGATGGTACCCGAGGCGATAGTTGGCCAGGCACACGGCGAAGTTGTCGCTCTCGGTGGCCCCGGTGGCGCCGCCGGCCCGCTTGGCGTCGTCGTGGCTGAGGTGCGTCGCCTGGCCGAGCTGCTCGCGCGTGGCCACGCCCGTGAGCTGCAGGCGAGTGACCAGATCGAGATCCTCCCAGCCCCAGCCCACGAGATCGGAGTTCATGCCGTCGACGGCCTCGAAGTGATCGCGGCGCAGCAGGATCAGGCCGGGGCCGCTGCGGCTGCCGTCGTCGAAGCGCACCCGGTTGGTCTCGATCCACACGGTGCGGCCGTGGGGGGTCTCGAGCCCGATCGCATTGGCCAGCGCGGCCACGGCGGTGAGGCTCTCGTCGGAGCGCGGGCGGGCGGCCGACTCGACCACGCGCTCGACGGTGACGAAGGCGCCCGCGGCCAGCCGCGGCCGGGCCCGGGCGAGGAAGCCCTCGTGGAGGATCACGTCGCAATCGAGGAAGAACAGGTGCTCGCCGCGGGCCGCGTGCACCCCCAGGTTGAGGGCGAGGGCCTTGTTGAAGCCATCGGCGGGCACGTCGACCCAGGTGACCGGGCGCGCCTGTCGAGCGAGGGCCGAGGCGAGCCACTGGGGATCGCCTCCGCACTGCACCACCACCACCTCGGCATCGTGGCGAGCGAGGAGCTCGGCGTTGGCGGCCAGGGTCTGCTCGATCTCGGCGCGATCGCACCAGGGCACGATCACCGAGAGGGAAGGGGGGGCCGAGCTCATGCCGCGGCCTCCGCTTGGGCGGCGACGCGGGCGGGGATCAGCAGTCCGTCGTCCACCAGCGCTTGCAGCCGCTGCCATGCCTCGCTGCCCGGGCGCGCCAGCGTGCCGACCCGTGCGGGGCGGGCACAGGCGTCCACCAGGGGATCGTCCCGCAGCTCGGGCGGCAAGGCGGCCGGCCACGCGGGATCGTCGAGGCGGAGGATCCCATCGGGATCGCGGTGCAGCGGGGTGGCCCAGCGCAGCCAGGTGCTCTCGGTGATGGTCGGCACCGGGTGGCTCACGTAGCGCCGCACCGGCTCGACGAAGGACTCCCACGCCGGCGTGGTGGGGGGCAGCAGCCCGGCGGGCTCGGGCGACGGCGGAGCGGCCGTGGTGGTGATCGCGACGCCGGGTGCGTGGGCTCGTGCGGCGATGGCATCGCGCAGGGCTCGACGCAGGATCTCCCCGCACGCAGCCTCGGAGTAGTGCGTGCTCGCGTGCTCCGCCGCGGCGGCGCTCATGCGCTCGTGCTCGCGGGCGTCGCTCAGCATGCGGGTCACCGCCTCCACTCCGGCGTCGAGGTCGATGCGGATCCCGCTGCGGGTGACCCAGGTGGGCATCAGGGCGCCGGTCTCCCCGGGGACGATCGTGTCCTTGAGCCCGCCGTAGGCGGCCCCCACCACCGGAACCCCGCAGGCCATGGCCTCGACCGGCACGTAGCCGAAGTTCTCGTCCACCGCGCTGGTGGGGTGCAGCAGCACGTCCATCGCACCGAAGGCCAGCGCCAGCTCCTCGTCGTCGAGCGTGGCGGGGAAGCACACCAGGTCGTCGGTGATCCCGAGCTGCCCGACCAGCTCGGCGATGTGGGCTCGGTACTCGCCGCAGCCGTAGTCGAGGATGGGGTAGCTGGAGAAGAAGCTGCCCACCACCAGGGCCACCACCCGCTTGGGGCGCAGGCGCTCGCGGATGCGGGCGAAGGCCCGCAGGAACAGGTGGAGGTTCTTCTGCGGGACCAGGCGGCACACCAAGCCGATCACGTGGTCGCAGTCGGGCAGCGACAGCTCGCGGCGGCAGTCGCTGCGGTGGTAGGGCAGCATCAGCTCGGTGTCGACGGGCAGGGGCAGGCGGACCACGCGGGGGCTCGGGCCGTCGCAGAGGTCGCGCACGATCGCCTCGTCGGAGGAGCAGTTGACCAGCAGGGTGTCGTCGCGGCGCAGGTGGCCGAGGCGCTGGCGCAGGCGCGGATGGTCGACCACCGGTCCGCCGTGCATGGCGAGCACCACCGGCGCATCGCCGGGGCGGGGGCCCTGGGCCCAGCGCGAGCTGTGGAACGAGAGGATTGCATCCACGGCAGGCGTCGCCTGCTCGGGGGGCACGGCGTCGAGATCGACCAGCTCGAATTCCGAGGCGAGGGCGCGCGCGTAGAACCGGCGGGTCCGCTCCACGCTCACCCAGGGGTGCGGGCCGAAGCCCCAGGTTCCGATGCGATGTGGCACGGGCGTGGTCTCCTAGCGATCGGGGGTGCTGGGCTGGGCGAGCAGGACGCGGCTGCCCCGGGGGTCGAAGCGCACGGGCAGCTCGGTGGAGGCCGCGAGCGCGCGGCGGATCTGGGCGTGGCGGGCGGGCTCGGCCACCAGCAGCAGGCAGCCGGTGCCCCCGGCCCCGAGCAGCTTGCCGCCGATGGCCCCGTGGGCGCGGGCCTGGTCGTAGGCCTCGTCGATCCGCGGGCTGGAGACCCCGGCGGTGAGCCGACGCTTGACCTGCCAGGTCTCGTGCAGCAGCTCGCCGAGCTCGCGCACGGGGGCGCGTCGGGCCAGCGCGGCGCCGAAGGCCTCGCAGTGCCCCCGAATCGCGCGCAGGCGGGCGGTCTGCTCGGCGCTCGGGCGCGACAGCGGCCGCAGCAGCCGATCCGCGCGTCGCTGCCCGCCCAGGTAGAACAGCAGCAGGCTGGCCTCGAGCGCGTCGCGATCCTCGGCCGGGAGATCGACGGGGGTGGCGTCCACCTGCTCGTCTCGAGCGAAGCGCAGGTGTCGGAGGCCACCCACGGCCGCGATGGTCTGGTCCTGGCGCCCGATGGGCTGCGACAGCCGCTGGGTCTCGAGGGTGAAGGCCGCCTCGGCGAGGGCGCGCCAGTCGGTGGCCTCGCCGTGGAGCCGGCGCAGCGCGTGCAAGAGCCCCACGCAGAAGGTGGACGACGAGCCCAGGCCGGTGCCGCCCGGCACGTCGCTGCTCGAGCTGATGTCGAGCGGCCCCGCGTCGCCGCTGGCCCGCAGGGCCTCGCGCACGATGGGGTGCTCGATCGCCTCCACGTGATCGGCCTCCTCGTACACCCCGCAGGCGATGCGGAAGCGCGGGCCGGAGCCCTCGGGGCGGCGGCGCACGATCACGTCCACGTAGAGGCCCAGCGCGGTGCTGATCACCTCGCCGCCGTGCTCGCGGTAGAACGAGGGCAGGTCGGTGCCGCCGCCCACGAAGCTGGCGCGCAGCGGGGTGCGGGTGACGATCAGCATGCGATGGCCTCCGGGGTCGCGGCGGGCCGCGGGTGGGGCATCGTGGCGAGCCAGGCCGTCACCGCGTGGAGCAGGTCGGGGTACCAGGGCAGCTCGCGGCGGGTGGCCTCGGCCAGGGCGCTCGGTCCCACCAGCACCGGACGGACCCCCGCGCGCAGGCCTGCCTCGGCGTCGCAGGGGCTGTCCCCGCAGATCCACGAGCGTCCGCGATCCACCCGAAGCTCCTCCATCGCGCGCAGCAGCAGCCCGGGACCGGGCTTGCGACACGCGCAGGCGATCTTGTACTCGGGGCGCTCGCCCGCGAAGCCGCGGTGCGGATGGTGGGGGCAGTAGTAGAGGCGATCGACGAAGGCGCCCTCGCGCCCCAGCAGGTGCTCGAGGCGAGCGTGGATCGCCCGCAGCCCCGCCTCGTCGCACGCTCCCCGGGCCACCACCGGTTGGTTGGTGACCACCACCACCTGCGCGCCGGCCCGGTTGAGCGCCGCGATGGCCGAGCCCACGCCGGGCAGCAGCTCGAGCTGCTCGGGGCGCGAGACGTAGCCCACGTGGTGGTTGATCGTGCCGTCGCGGTCGAGGAACACGGTGGGCCGCGGGCCGCGAGCCCCCTGGATCCGGCCGCGGGCCCAGTCGTCGCACACCCGGCGGTAGCGCGAGGGCGTGCCCATGTCCTTGAGGTACTCGGTGGTCTCGTAGCCGAGGATCGCCTCGCCCCGCGCGAGGGCCCCGGCCAGCACGTCGTGCACGAGGTCGAGCTTGCGAGGGGGCAGGGCGGCGACGAGGCTCGGCTCGAGCACGAACACCCCGGCCGTGACCAGGTTGCGCGTGACCAGCTCGGGCGGGTGGGGCTTGCGGTGCAGCGCGAGCATGCGACCGTCGGCGTCGAGCTCCACGAGGTCGCTGTCGTGGGGATGGTCGTTGGGGTGCACCACCGCGGTGGCCCGGGCCTTCTGTCGGCGGTGGGCCTCTACGAGCGCGCGCAGGTCCATGTCGAAGGCCACGTCGCCGAACGCGACCACCAGCGGTCCGGTGGCCCCGGCACCAGGCGCAGGCAGCCCCCCGAGCCCAGGGGCTCGCGCTCGATCACCACCTCGACGCGGCAGCGCTCGTCGGACCACGCGCGGGCCTGCTGCTCGATCACGGGGGCGAGGTGACCGGCGAGGATCACCACCCGCTCGATCCCCGCCTCGGAGAAGCGCTCGATCTGCCGCCGCAGCAGCGGCCGCCCGCCGACGGGCAGCATGGGCTTGGGCCGCTCGTGGCACAGCGAGCCCAGCCGCGTGCCCAGGCCGCCGGCCACGATGACGCCCACGGGGGATCCGGGCTCGGAGTGCTCGATCATGGGTGCTCCTCGGGGCTCAGGCGACGGCGAACAGCTCCAGGCGGTGCAGGCCGAGCTCGGTGCCCTGCGCTCGCAGCCGATCCAGCGCGGCGTCGATGGGTCCGCGGGTGTGCTCGATCAGCCGCTGCATCGCCGCGGCGATCTCCGCGGGCGGGGTGGAGTCGGGCAGGGCCACCCGCAGGCGCCCGCGGTCGCGGCCCCAGCTGGGCTGCCAGTCCACCAGGCGAGCCTCGGGGAACAGCGCCTCGACGGTGGGTAGCAGCTCGGCGAGGGTGTCTCGCACGGGGCGGACGGCCTCGCTCTCGAGGTGGATCTCGAGGGTGATGACCGGCTCCATGTCGAAGTAGTCGAGCACCTCGTAGTGGATCCCGTGCGGCCAGGTGGCGGGCTGCAGGTGGCGGAAGTGGGGGCGGAAGCCGCGGGGCGCGAGCTCGGCGGGCATGGTGGCGGTGAGGGCCTCGATCACGGCGGCGAGCTCGGGGCGCAGCGCGGTGGAGCCGGCCGAGGCGAAGGCGGCAGGGACCTCGGGCGCCACCGGGCTCGGTGCGAGGGCATCCACCGCATCGAAGTCCACGGTGAAGCCGGCCCGCCGCGCGTCGTCGCGGATCGAGGCAGGGTCGTCGAGGTAGGCCCGCAGCAGGGTGATGGCGCGGCGGTAGTGGCCGTAGAACAGGAACTGCTCGGGGAAGGGGCTGCGGGGCAGCCAGGCGGGCAGGGCCCGGTCGATGGCGTTGGCGACGAGGATCATCGCGTTGCGATGGGCGGGGGAGATCGCAAAGCCCATCGAGCCGGCGAGCACGGCCAGCTCCAGGTAGTGGCCGGCGAGGAACACGTGGTCCTCGAAGTGGGGGGCCACGGCCAGGGTGTCGCGCAGCGCGGTGACCAGGCCGTCGGGCGCGGTGTCCTGCTCCACGCGCTCGGGGTCGGCCACGCGCTCGAGCACCAGGGCCAGCAGCAGCATGAGGTCGAGCTGACCGTCGAGGAACGCCTGGGCCTGCGGACGGTAGCGCTCGAGCCCGGGGATCATCGCCGCGGCGGCGCAGATGCCCTCGCTGAGGTGGACCTTGCGGCAGACCTTGAAGTGCCCGTGGTGATGGCCGGCGATGGCCAGCTCCATCAGGCCCTCCACGTCCACGCGGCGGCCGGGGAGCTCGAAGGTGGTGCCGGGCGCCACGCCCAGGTGGGCGAGGGCGAACAGCAGGTGCCCCATCTCGGCCCCGTCGTCGGTCTTGATGGTGCGGCTGCGCCGGTAGAGCTCGCGCAGGCTGCTGCCCAGGCCGGGGATCTCGTGGTCGAGGTCGGCCCCGGCCATCGCCGCGTAGGCGAGGGTCTGGCCGGGGTGGAAGTCGCCGTCGCGATCGAACTGCTCGAGGTAGGGGCGGCCGTCGGCGTCGGGGCGGCAGAAGCTGGCCAGGCCCTCGAGCAGCCGGTGGCCCCTCAGCGTGGCGTTGCCCCAGCCGTTGACGAGGTGACAGTAGTGCGAGAGCACCGAGCCGTCCATGATCTCGCCGATGTGGCGCTTCATGGCGTCCACCAGCAGGGCGTCGGCCCGCTCGGCGGCGGCGCGATCGAGCTGCGGGCTCTCGGCCTCCAGGCGATCGTAGAAGGCCGACATCGCGTCGAGCTCGGCGTCGGAGAGCTCGACCGGCCACCACTCGAGCTGGTCGGGGTCGTGGTCGTGGGCACACGCGGTCGCTTCACACATGACGCTTGGCTCCTACTCGGCGGCGTTGGCCGGCCCCTGGCCCAGGGCCCGGGCCAGGGCGTGGCAGATCACCGAGTGGGCATCCTCGGCGCTCAGGTAGTCGTGGCGAGGGACGTGCACCACCACGTCGCAGAGCTCGGCCAGGCGCCCGCCGTCGAAGCCGAGCAGGCCCACGCTGGGGGCCCCCACGGCGCGGGCGTGCTCCACCGCGCGGACGCAGTTGCCGGAGTTGCCCGAGGCGGAGATCACCAGCACGAGGTCGCGGGCCTCGAGCAGCCCGAGCTGACCGACGAACACGTTGTCGTAGCCGGTGTCGTTGGCCAGCGCCGAGAAGGTGCTCATGTTGGCGTTGAGGCAGGCCACCCGCAGCCCGGGGGGCATGCGCGCCGTGGTTGCGCTCAGGTCGTTGGCCAGGTGCAGGGCGGTGGCGCTGCTGCCCCCGTTGCCCATGAGGTAGGCGGTGCCGCCCCGGTGGCGGGTGAGCTCGAGGGCCCGCACCGCGTCGGCCACCGCGTCCACGGGGACCCGGGACAGCAGCTCGGCCACGCCGCGCAGGTGGTCGTCGATCACGGACTCGAGGTCGAAGGCGATGGTGGCGGCTCGGGGTTGCATGGGCGGCACGGGAGGGCGAGGGAGACGAGGAGGATGCGATGCGGGCGGGAGGACCCCGCCCGCATCGCGGGTCGCATCGATGCCTACGGCAGGGTGGGCAGCGGTCCGACGCCGGGCAGCGCGCACGGGTCGCAGCCCTGCACGCAGCAGCCGGGGACGGGCAGGCCGCGGCGGCCACCGGTGACGTTCGCGAGATCGTCCTTGGTGAGGGCCTTGCCGGGCGTGCGGTTGCGACGCGAGAGAATGCGCTTGCGGGTGTCGTTCATGGTCTTCCTCCTGGAGGTGGCGGCCACGGGCACCGTGCCCGTGGCGGCTGCACCTCAAGAGACCCGACCCCGCTCGGCGGATCACGACTTTCGACGATTGAGGAAGAACCCCTACTCGGAGGGCGGCCACACGGGGCCCAGGTCGAGCACGCCGCCCTCGTCGACCAGCACGAAGGGACGATCGCGCACCACCACGCCGCCGTGGCCGTCGTGGTGCATCACTTGCACCCGACCCATGGCGAAGCCCATGGGGCCGCGGTCGTAGTAGCTCACGCGCAGGCGATACGGGAAGGCAGCCGGCTCCCCGGCGATGCTGAAGGCCTCGGGGCCGTAGCCGTTGACCACGTCGGTCACGAACGCGCCCCCCGTGGCCAGGGCGGGCTGCTCGGGGGTGGCATGGTTGCCCTGGCCGTCCTCCACCCAGAGGTCCACGTCGTTGGCGTCGGTCTCCCAGCTCATCACGAAGCGCAGCGAGGGCGCGGTGGCCACGGTCGCGCCCAGCTCTCGCAGCGCGTCCTCCACCTGCGGCGCGTCGGTGGGGTGGGCGGCGATCCAGGCCGCGGCGACGATGCCCAGATCCTCGCGCATCACCTGGTGCGCCCCCTCGAAGCGCCCCGGGGCGTAGCCGCGACGCAGGCCCTCGGCCAGCGCCTCGAAGGCCTCGCGGGGCTGGCCGCTGCGCAGCCGGGCCATGGCCAGGTCGCGGTGGCTGGAGGGATGATCGGGGCGCTGGGCGACGGCCTTGGTGAGCGCATCGATGGCCAGCGCGCGCGCGTCCTCGAAGTCGAGCGCGAGCAGCTCGCTCGCAGCGAAGCGACGGATCGGCGCCTGCGAGGGATGCAGGTCGAGGATGGAGCCATAGGCCCGGGCGGCGAGCTCGGGGTTGCCGGCGGCCCTCGCCACCTCGCCCAGGGCGACCAGCGCTCGGAGATCGGTGGGCGAGCGCTCGCGCCACGCCCAGGCCAGCGCCCACGCCTCGCGCAGGTGCCCGCCCGCGAGCGCCTGCGCCACCTGGGCCGTGGACGGCTCGGGCGCGACCGGGACCGTGGGGGGCAGCGCTCGGGAAGGATCGAATTCCGGGGGCACCCCGTCGTAGGGGGTGAAGATCAGCGTGGTCAGCACTCGCGCGTGCCGGCCCTCTTCCATCATGAAGCCCGTCTCCTGCAGCGATCGATCCACGCAGCGCAGCAGCTCGTCGTCGTCGAGGCCCACCTGCCAGCGCTTGGCCACCCGATCCACGGTGCCGTGCTCGTCGAGCCGCAGCTCGATGCGCACGCGTCCCCACAGACGATCGTCGCGCTGGAGCGCCAGGTAGTAGCAGCGCTCCAGCGCGTCCGTCCGCGTGCGCAGGGCGACCCGGGCCTGGTGGCGCTCGGGCCCCTCGCCCCGCACCCCGGTCTGCTGGATCAACACCTTGGCGTAGCGCGGGCCCATGTTGTAGCCGTAGGTCCCGCTGCCTCCGATGGTGCCGAACGAGGGACTGTTGACGTTGGCTCCCTCCACCGTGAAGCGGCTCTCGGCGCCCGTGGTGCCGGCCAGGGAGATGCCCGCGCTGTCGCGGGAGGCGGTGGCGCTGCTCTCCACCACCTGGGTGAAGTCCCGCGAGGTGGCGTTGCCCACCGGGATGTTCTCGAATTCCTCCATCTGCACGGTCGACGACGGCTGCGCTTGCGGAGGCGGAGGCGGAGGCGGGGGCGCAGCCACGGGAGCCTCGCGGACCGGCGGGGGAGGAGCCCGCGGGACGTCGACGTTCGTGGGGCGCCGCGCGTAGTCGTCGGGCACCGCATCCTGGTCGACCTCCTTGCTGCGGTCCCTTCGATCGCGACGCGACTCGCGACGGTGCTCGGCCCGGGTCTGCACCCGGATCGCGCGGAGGAACTCCTGCTGGGGGTCCACGCTGAAGTTGGCGCGGAAGCGGGCGCCGGCCGGCAGCGTGGTCACCTTGCTCACGTCGGCTTGGCCCGCGAGGACCTGGATGGTGTAGGTGCCCGGCGGCAGCCGGTCGAAGCGATAGAGCCCGTTGTCGCTGGTGCCCGCCTCCCGCGTGCCGTTCAGGCAGGTGCACTGCAAGATCACCAGCGCGTCCTGGATCGGCTCCTTGGTCTCGCTGTTGGTGACCCGGCCGGAGATCGAGCCCCCGCTGGGTCTGGCCTCGGGCCCGTTGGCGTCCGTGACCTCGGGCTCGGGCTCGACGATGGGCTCCGGCTCGGGGCCGCGGTGCTCGAGCATGGCTCCATCGTCGCCCACCACCAGGATGTCGGCGGGGGCCCGCAGATCCAGCCCGAAGCGCGCGTAGTCCTCGTCGGTGTCGAGCACCAGCATCGCGGTGAGATCGTTGAGGATCCGGTGCCGCACGGAGAGCGAGACGGCCAGGCTGCGCAGCCGCTCGGACTCCAGCGCATCCTGCAGGGACTCCACCCGCTCCACCAGGCTCTCGATGCGACCGTTCATCCACGCGTGGTCGACCAGCGGCGAGCCGCCGTCGCGCAGCGGCACGGTGTGCTCGGTGTGGAGCGGGCCGCTGACCTGCACCACCAGCTCGCGCTCCGGGGGCAGCTCGGCGTGCACCAGCACCGCATCCCCGGGCTGCACGCCGTCGAGCCGTCGCGGACGCCACCAGCTCGCCCCGGGCACGTCGATGTGCACGCCATCGAAGGTGGGCTGCAGCATCCGCCGCGCCGAGTCCTCGGCCGGGGCCTCGCCATCGAGCACCACCCCGCTGTCGGGCAGCGTGGTGACCAGGCGCTGCAGCCGGGCGTCGTCGCGTACCTGCCCCACCGCCAGCACGTCCACCCGCTCCACCCCGTGGCGGCCGAGCGCGGCCACGGCCCGCGAGAGCTCCGCGTTGGACTCGGAGCCCGCCGAGATGAGGCCGTCGCTCACCAGCAGCACCCGCTCGCGCTCGCGCTCCCCGAGCGCACGCAGGGCCCCCTCGAGATCCGAGGCCCCCAGCGGACGGCGGCCGTGCAGGTCGGCCAGCGCCTGCGCCCCGAAGCCACCGATCGGCCCCTCGTAGACGGGCACCACCCCCTGATCGAACGCGAGCAGCTCCAGGCGGGCCGTGCTGGCGTCCCGGGCCACGCGCCGCACCAGCCGGCCCAGGGCCTCCACCGACGCGTCGTAGTCCAGCGCGCGCGAGGCCGAGGTGTCGAGCAGCACGGTGAGCCGGTGGAAGGGGCGCGGCGTGACGGCGGCCGCCTCGGCGAGGGGGATCACCCGCGCCACGACGTGCTCGCCGCGGCGGATCCCGCCCACCGGCGGCGCGGCTCGGGGCACCACCAGATCGCGCCCGGGTTGGTCTGCGCTGAGCCCGAAGCGCTCCACTCGGGGCGGTCCGCCCTCGGGATCGAGCAGCATCACCTCGGCGTCGAGCGACTCCAGCCACGGCAGCCCCTTGGTGAGCAGGCGGAAGGGCGCGCCGGGATCGGCGAGCTCCTGAGTGTAGGAGAGCACCAGGCGCTTGCGCTCGTAGGGATCGATGGGGAACACCCGGGCCCGGAAGCGATTGCCGGTGTCGCGCTCGAGCAGGGCCGGGTCGCGCCCCTCGTGCACGAAGGCCTCGTAGGTCTGGCGCGCGTGCTGGCGCTCGACCACCTCGGCCTCGCGCCACGTGCCGTCCTGCCACATGGCGAAGCGGGTCACCCGGGCGCCCGGCGGGATCAGGATCTCGAACTGGCCCTCCACCGGGATCCCCTGCGGGTTGTCGAACGACAGCTCGAGCTCGGTGAGGGCCAGCGGATCCTCGACCACCGCCCGCGCGCGGAATGACGCGAGGGCGAGGCCGGAGCCGTCGGAGGCGGTCAGCGAGATCGGGGGCGGGGCCACCGAGTCGCGGGGGGCCGGCGCGACCCGGGTGGGGTGGGGCTCGGGAGGGGCCAGGCGTCGCGGCGTGGTGCCGCAGGCGAGGCCGAGCACCGCGAGCAGCCCGCACAGGAGGTAGGGGAGCGTGAGGGGAGGGCGGCGCATGACGGGGACGGGACCCGAAGCTTCTCATCGGGGCGGCCGGGCTCACCACCGGCGCCGACCCGCGAGCCAACGGCCGGGTCCGCGGGGCCCTTACAGGCGGCGCGTCCCTGGCTCCTACGCCGTTTTCTTGTCCCCAGGGGGCGGCGTCTGCTAGCGAGGAAATCCCGCCCCCTCGCCCCGATCCACCGTGACTCGTCCCACCCCGCGACGCCGCAAGAAGCCGAGGACCGAGCGGATCGCTCGGCCCAAGCGCGCGCGCAAGCCCGCCAAGGGCGCCAATCGCCGGGTTCGCAGCGACGAGCCGGGCGGCGGCGGCAAGCGGGGGGCCAAGCGCGAGCGCGTGCCGCTGACGGCGGCGGAGCGCAAGGCGAGGAACCGAACGGTCCTGCTGCTGTCGCTGCTCGGGCTCATCAACGCCTACGTGTTCCTGTGGAGCGGAGACGGAGCGCTCGCCGGCCTCGGTGGCGCGCCCGCGGCCGTGATCGACGGGGAGCGCCGCGGCCCGCTGCCGCCCGTCGCCGATCCGCCGGCCCAGGCCTGCACCGGGGATCCCGTGCGCATCTTCGAGGGCCTCGACGATCTGGTGCACCTCGAGTCGGCGCTGACCCGCGGGCTCACCCTGCGCCTGGCGCTGCTGCAGCTCGGCATCGACGGCACCGAGATCGACCTCGTCGAGGCCAGCGTGCGACCCCACGTGGACCTCTCCTTGCTGGGCGGCAGCGGCTCGCCCGTGCGGGTGGCGGTGGACCGCCTGGGCGGGGTGCGGGCTCTCGAGATCGAGCTGGCCGAGGGCCACGTGCTGCAGGCGTGCCGCGACGGCGGCGAGCAGGACGGCTTCGCGGTGCGCAACCTCCAGCACCCGCTGCGCAGCGACGTGGAGGTCATCGCCCTCACCCTCGGTCGCGACGCCGACCTCGGGGCCGCGGTGGAGGCCGCCGACGAGAAGGCCGACCTCGCCCGCCTGATCGCCGCGCAGCTCGCCCCCGACGTGGACTTCATGACCGAGGCCCGCCCCGAGGACGAGGTGACGGTGGTGGTGGAGAAGCGCTGGCTCGGCCGGAGCTTCCACCGCTACGGCGCGCTGCTGGCCGTGCGCTTCGACGGCGCGGCCACCCGCGTGGCCCACTTCCTCTACAAGCCCGAGGGAGCCCCGCCCGCCTACTTCGACGCCCAGGGCAAGCCGGTGCGCCGCGCCATGCTGCGCTCGCCGGTCGCCTACCACCGCGTGTCGGCCGAGGCCCGCGGCATGCTGCCGCCCTCGCTCGAGGTGGTGGAGGGGCGCATCGGAGCCGCCTACCGCCTGCCCGAGGGCGCGCCGCTGGTGGCGGTGGCCGACGGGGTGGTGGTCGAGCTCGACGGCGACGCCGAGAACGGCGAGTACCTCGATCTCGAGCTCGAGGACGGCACCCGGGTTCGCTACGCCCACCTGCTGCGACCGATGGGCGGCCTGGACGTGGGCAGCTCGGTGCGCCAGGGGCAGCTCGTGGGCCTGGCCGGCCACTCCGGTCGCACCCCCCACGATCGCCTGCGCCTGGAGCTGTGGCGCCGCGAGGGGGACGAGCTGCGCACCGTCGATCCCATGCTGCTGACGGCCAAGGGCGCGGCCCGGCCGGCGCGAATCGGCGCCTCGGTGCCCGACGAGCAGCACGCGCGCTACGAGGAGGACATCGCTCCTCGCCGTCGCGCCCTGCGGGTCGCCCACAGCTGAGCCCGGCCAATCCCCGCGCGGGGGCCCACGGCGGCGGTCGAGCCCGAGCCGTGGCAGAATCGGGGCCATGGCCGACCAGGACCAGGACGAGGACGAGGGCTTCTGGGAGCGGGTCTATCCCGTGATGTTCTCGCCCGATCGCTTCGAGGGCGCCTTCGAGGAGGCCGAGCAGCTGCTCGAGCTCGC
Source organism: Myxococcales bacterium (assembly GCA_020633315.1). Lineage (GTDB taxonomy): Bacteria > Myxococcota_A > Polyangia > Nannocystales > Nannocystaceae > Paraliomyxa. The sequence goes on along the minus strand of JACKDV010000014.1, from coordinate 72,329 downwards.
GGGGGTGAAGGGCGGGCGCTTGCTCGATCTGTGCTGCGGGCCCGGTCGCCATGCGATTCCCCTGGCCCAGGCCGGCATGCAGGTCACCGGGGTGGATCTCAGCGAGTACCTGCTCAACGAGGCCCGGGCCCGCGCCGACCAGGCCAAGGTGGCGGTCGAGTGGGTGCGCGAGGACATGCGCAAGTTCGTGGAGCCGCGGGCCTTCGACGTGGTGGTCAACCTCGCCACCTCGTTCGGCTACTTCGCGGTGCAGGCCGACGACATGCGGGTGCTCAAGAACATGGTGGAGAGCATCCACGACGACGGCGTGGTGCTGCTGCACATGGTGGGCAAGGAGGCGCTCGCCGAGCGCCTGCCCCTCAACCGCCAGCCCACCCGCGAGCGGGACGGCTCGCTGCTGATCCAGCGGGTGGAGATCCTCGACGACTGGTGTCGCGCTCGCAGCGAGTGGCTGCTCATCCGCGACGAGCGAGCGCAGCGCTTCGTCTTCGAGCACACGCTGTACTCGGGCCGCGAGCTCCGCGAGCTGATGAACTGGGCGGGCCTGAGCGACGTGCAGCTCTACGGTGGTCTCGACGGGCGCCCCTACGGCCCCGGGGCCGAGGCGCTGGTGGCCGTGGGCCGCAAATAGACCCGGTGTGCACCCGCGTCGCGTGGAACGGGGGCGGGGCGCACTTCATGGCCATCACCGGCTATGGCTACCCCGCGGACGATCCCGCCGAGGTCACCATCTGGATCCAGGACTCGATCTACGGCACCACCAGCATGCTGCTGAGCGAGTACCCCGGCCAGTACCACTCGGGCGGCACCTGGACGCACACCTACTACACGGCACCGCAGACCTCGTAGCGGGGCGGTCTCCTCGGGGGGTGGGGGCGGTTCGGGCCGGCTCGGAGGTGGCGGCGCACGATCGCGCCGGAATCCCGGGCCGGTCGTGCCATCATGGTCGCGATGTTCGATCCGACCTCGCGCCCCGAGCTCCTGCGGCTCCTCGAGGCACCCACGGGCTCCCTGCGTCGACTCCATCCGATCGCGATCGCCCTGCTGATCGCAGGCTGTCCGGGCGACGGCGGAGACGATGGAAGCATGGGGGAGAGCGGCGTGGCCACGGCGGGCTCCACCGGCGCCATGGACAGCAGCGGCGGCCCGCTCGACACCGGGAGCACCGGCAACGGGCCGACCACCGATGGTCCCACCGCGACCGGGGACGACAGCAGCTCGGGCGAGGAGACTAGCGAGACCACCGGCATCCCCGAGACCTGTGGTGACGGCGAGGTGCAGCCGCCCGAGGCCTGTGACGACGCCAACCCCGTCGATGCCGACGGCTGCAACACCGACTGCACCGTCTCGGGCTCGGTGCTGTTCGAGCACTCGCAGGCGAGCATGATGGGCACCGATCGCGCCTTCGGGGTGGGCGTGGACTCCATGGGCAACGCCTACGTGGGCGGCGAGATCGCCCAGGCCACCACCGATGCCTGGCTCCGCCGGTACGGGCCCGACGACTCCCTGGGCTTCACCCTGGTCGTGGACGCGGGGGCCTCCGACGGGGTGCGCGGCGTGGCGGCGCGCTCGAGCGGGACCACCGTGTCCGGCTACCTGGGCGCCGATCTGTTCGTGCGCAGCTACGACGACGCCGGCAACCAGAGCTGGGCCGACGTCTACAACGGTCCCGCCAACGGTGGCGACGTGGGGCATGCGATCGCGGTCGATGCCATGGGCAACGCCATCGTGGCCGGGCACCACACCGTCCACTACTTCGACGGCGTCTCCAACATCGCGCACAACGACGTGTTCGTGCGCAAGTACGGCCCGACGGGGGCGGTGAGCTGGACCCAGACCTACGGCGGGCCGATCAACACCGGGCAGGATCAGGCGCGCGGCGTGGCGACCGACGGTGCCGGCAACGTGATCGTGGCGGGCTGGGAGTCGGTGAGCGGAGCCGGGCGCAACGTGTGGGTGCGCAAGTACGATCCCGCCGGCGGCGTGCTGTGGACGCAGGGCTACGCGGGCCCCGAGGGGCTCGACGACTGGGCCAACGCGGTGGCCGTGGGCCCCGACGACACCATCGTGGTGGCCGGCCTCGAGCAGCAGATGGTCGTGCCCAACACCCTGTGGATGCGCAAGTACGATCCCGACGGCAACGAGCTGTGGACGGAGGCCTGGCCGGGCGACACCAGCGAGGGGGCGCAGGCCCTGGGCGTGGCGGTCGACGACGCGGGTGACATCGTGACCACCGGGCAGGCGGTGACGGCGGGCATCGGCGATCTGTTCGTGCGCAAGCACGACCCCGACGGCAACCTCAAGTGGTCGACCGTGATCCCCAGCCTCGGCGGCGCCAACGGGGTGGGTCGCGACGTGACCATCGCGCCCAACCAGCGGGTGTGGGTGGTAGGCGAGCGCAACCTCGGGGTCGATGGTCCCGACATCTACGTGGCCCGCCTGGCGCAGTAGGCGGGCGAAGGGACGGGCGAAGGCAGCGAAAACCGATCGATCGCGCCCGGTTCGTGCCTCGGCATCGCGACGCAGCGCCCTGCGCCCGCCCTCACGGATCTCCTGGGCCAGCTCGTGGGCGGCCCAGGACGCCCGGTTGCGGAGCTCGTGGGCCCGCGCCGCGGCCACGTCCTCGGCCTCCTTGTCGGCCGCTCCCGTCGTACCGACGACGTGACCGAAGTCCGCTTCACGACCGGCGGGTTCAACTTCGACCTCGGTGCGAGGGCTGGGGGTGGGGGGGGGCGAGGGCTGTTTCTCGGCAGAGAGGTTGCGCTCAACATCGAGGCGTACTCCAGGGACGTCAGCGCCTTCCACGATGGCGCACGGGTCACGGGCCTGGACGCAGGTTCCTGCTCGGCTGGCACTTCGGACGATGAGGCTGAGCCTTGCGGGTGCGGATGGCTTGGCTCTCGCGGAGCCCTCGCAGCAGGCCGGGCACCCGTCCCAACGCCTTTGGGCACGCTGCTTGCAGTCCCGCCCCTCATGAGCTCGATTCGCTCCTTCGATTCCCTCGCTTGGCTTGGGCCAATCCTCCTCGCATGCACCCTGGGCTGCCCCTCGGACGGGGACCCCAGCTCCATGACCACGGACCCCGATGGTGGCACCATGGACGGCTCCTCGACCTCCGGTGGCGTGACCCCGCAGACCGACGACGGTACCGGCTCGATGTCGAGCACGGGCCCGGGCGAGGGCACGGACACGGGGGAGCTGCCCACCTCGGACGATGGCAGCAGCGGCGGCGTGCCCGAGTACGCCCAGGTCTACGGCGAGCTGTGCCTGCCCTGCCACGGCAACATGGGCCAGGGGATCAGCATGGGCACCGACGTGGGGCCCGAGATCCTCCATCCCCACCCCGATCTGGCCGCGTATCTGGTCCGCAACGGGGACGACAACACCACGCTCAATGCGGCGGGGGAGCTGGTCGGACACCCGGGGACGATGCCCGCATTCACGCCCGAGGAGGTCTCCGACGAGGTGCTCGACGAGATCGTCGCGTGGCTCGACAGCTTCCCGCAGCCCACCACGGGGCAGGACCTGTTCGCCGACTACTGCTCGTTCTGCCACGGCATGACCGGCGGCACCGACGTGGACTACGTGTCTGCCTATCACAACCTGCCCTTCCTCACCTCGGGCAACGTGAACACGCTGCCCGAGTTCATCGCCTACGTCCGCGCCGGGCACGTGGTCAACGACATGGGCGTTGCCGTGGATCCCTCGGAGCGGCGCGACTTCATGCCGCCCTTCGGGCCGGAGATGCTCACCGACGAGGAGCTGACGCTGATCGAAGCGTGGGCTCGCCAACAGTGAGCGAGGCGCCCGGGCGCCAACCCGGTTGCTGCGCCCCGCAGCGTTTGCATAGTGCGGGGCGTGGCGCCGCTCAGCTCAGGCGCCCCGCGTAGTCCTCGTAGCCGAAGCGGCGCACCACCTGCAGGCGCTGGGCCTCGGGATCCCAGGTGGCGATCGAAGGCAGCCGCACCCCGTTGAAGGTGGTGTTCTTGACCATGGTGTAGTGCGCCATGTCCATGAACACCAGCTTGTCGCCCGCCCGCAGCGGGCGGTCGAAGGAGTAGTCGCCGATCACGTCGCCGGCCAGGCAGGTGAGGCCGCCCAGGCGCACCAGGTGCGGTCGCTCGCCGGGCTCGCCCGCGCCCACGATGCGGGGACGGTAGGGCATCTCGAGCACGTCGGGCATGTGGGCGGTGGCGCTGGTGTCGAGGATGGCGATGTCCACCTCGTTGTGGATCACGTCGAGCACCGAGGCCACGAGCACGCCGGTGCCCAGGGCGATGGCCTCGCCCGGCTCGAGGTAGACCTGGGTGCCCCAGCGCTCGCGGAAGCCCTGGACCACGCGGACGAGGCGATCGCGATCGTAGTCGGGGCGGGTGATGTGGTGGCCGCCGCCGAAGTTCACCCAGCGCCGGCCCTCGATGAACGGGGCGAAGCGCTCCTCCACCGCGGCCAGGGTGCGCTCGAGCGCGTCGGAGCCCAGCTCGCACAGGCTGTGGAAGTGCAGGCCGTCGAGCTCTCCGAGGTCCACGCCCTCGAGCTCGGCCCGCCGGACCCCCAGCCGCGAGCGCGGAGCACAGGGATCGTACAGGGGCGTCTGTACCTCGCTGTGCTCGGGGTTGAGGCGCAGCCCCAGCTCCACGCGGTGGCCGGTGCGCTCGGCGTGGGCCCGCGCGGCCGGGGCGTGGCGGCGCCACTGCGACAGCGAGTTGAACACGATGTGATCGCAGATCGGCAGCAGCTCGGCGAGGTCCTCGTCGGAGTAGGCGGGAGCGCAGGCATGCAGCTCGCCGCCGAACTTGTCGTGGCCGAGCTGGGCCTCGTGCAGCGAGCTCGAGGTGACGCCGGGCAGCACCTTGGCGATGCGGTCGAACACGCTCCACATGGCGAAGCCCTTGAGCGCGAGCAGGATCTTGGCCCCGCTGCGCGCCTGCACGTCGCCGAGCACGTCGAGGTTGCTCTGCAGGAAGCCGAGGTCGACCACGTAGCAGGGCGTGGGGACCTCGGCCAGGGGGAGCTGGGGCGCGGGGTGGGGCAGGGCGATGGCGGTGGACAAGGCGGGGCGAGGATAGTACGGGCGATCGAGCCGTGCACCGCAGGCTAGGACCCGAGCGCGATGCCCTTGGCCGTGCACTGCTCGATCACCTCGGGGCGCCGCTTCTTGGGCACGTGAGGCAGCATGCGCCGGGCCTCCTCGGCGTCGCCCAGGATGCACGCCGCCAGGGTCATCAGCGACGTGGCCCCTCCGCTGCGCTCCACCTTGTTGCTGGCCCGCGCCAGCTCGAGGGCCTTGGCCGCGTCCCCGGCCTCCATCGCCCGCTGGGCTCGGCGCAGGTACTCGGGCCCGGTGTAGCTCTTGACGTTGGCCAGCACGTCCACGCCCCGCTTGCGGCAGGTGATGATCGCCTCGCTGCGCTGGTCCTTGCCCTTGAGCTTGCGCATGGATTCGCGGGCCAGCGCGCCGTCGTCGTCGGCACAGGCGGCGAGGATCATGGCGAGCAGCGAATCGCTGCTGCCGGTGGCCTCGTGCTCGGCCGCGGCGGCGAGATAGGCGGCAGAGGGGCCCGCGCTCGAAGGCGTGGTGGGAGCGGGGGACGGGGCATCGTCGACGGCGGGCACGGGGCCTTCGTCGGTGGCATCACCGTCGTCGGCGACGGCAACGACCACGGCTGCGTCGCCAGCCTCGGCCTCGGGCGGAGCATCAGCCTCGGCTCCTGGGGAGGCACCAGCATCCGCCACGGACGGCTCGTCGGCATCCTCCGCCTGCGGCCCGGCCTTGGCGGAACCCTTCGGGGCCTTCGCGTCCGCCGTGGCGCCGACCTCCGTCGCCTTCGCCGTCTCGTCCTTCGGCTCGTCGCCCGAGCCCAGCAGAAGCAGCGCCACCACCCCGATCACGGCCGCGGTCCCGCCCGCGAGCCATGGCCACTTGGGCCGCGCCGGCGTCGACGGGAGCACGTCGGCGAAGGGGACCGCGCGCCGCGGAGCCACCATCGGGCTGGCCCCGGTGGGGGCCCGGTCGCGCACCACCTCCTCCACGGGCCCGGTCGCCTTCCAGTTGGCGACCTCCACCGAGGAGATGCCGGCGTCGTCGTCGTCATCCTCGAGATCGCGCGCCGCGATTGCCGAGCTGGAGCCGCTGGTGTCGAGGTCGATGTCGAGCTCGTCCTCCCCCGTGCGAGGCGCGGACGGCAGGGCGGTGGCGCTGGCCTCCACGTCGATGTCGAGCTCGTCGCCGGCCTCGAGCTCGCGGGCCGGGATCGCGGGGCTGGAGCCGCTGGTGTCGAGGTCGATGTCGAGCTCGTCGCCGACCGGCCAGGGCTCGGCCCGCAGGGCGGTGGCGCTGGTCTCCACGTCGATGTCGAGCTCGTCGCCGGGCTCGAGGTCGCGGGCCGCGATCGCAGGGTTGGATCCGCTGGTGTCGACGTCCACGTCGAGCTCGTCGGGGGCGGGCCCGTCGAGCAGCTCCAGCGGCACCTCGGCCGAGGAGGCATACGGCGCGTACTCGGGCGGCGGCGGCAGATCGGGGAGGCCCGCGGGCGGCGGCGCCACGGACGAGGGAGCCCGGGACGGCGGGACGAAGGACGGCGCACCCATGCGCGACGAGGCCCGCGGAGGCTCGACCCCTGCTTCGCGGCTCACGGCGGGCGCGGCTCGATCACGGCCCAGCGGCGGCAGCGAGAACTTGCGCGGCGCCGGGGTGGCGTCGGGCGGCTTGGCCACCGCCGGCGGAGGCGACACGACGGGGACCGCCGGGCGCACGCCGGGCACGGGGCCCACCGCCGGAGCGCGCGGGCCTGCCACCGAGGGTACCGTGGGCACGGAGGCCGGCGCGCTCGAGCGCCCGGGAGGCGGCGCCACCCGAGGCACGGTGGGCGCGGCGACTCGCGGAGGCGAGGGCCGGGTGGGCGACGACGGCTCGTCGTCTCCGAGCAGGAGTCGTTCCACGCGTCGTCGATCTTGGATCCGCCGGTCACGCTGACCCCGAGATCCTGCCACGCCGAGCCCGAGCATGGGGCCCGCGCGCGGCGAGGCTCGATCGGAGCCGGCCGGCCGGGGAGCCCCTGCCGCGGAAACACGCGTTCGTGCCGTGCTGGACCGTCTCTCGCTGGCGCTCGTCGAGCGTCGAGGGCGGCCGGGTCCATGCGCGGCGCGGGGGATCACGCCGGGAGGCGTGGCCCCCCGTCCGGGATCTCGCGTCGTCGTCTACATCTCCTGCACGTGCCAGGGCAGGCCGCGCTCGCCCAGCCGCGCGAGGAACGGAGCGGACGGGAGCTGCTCCATGTTCCACACGCCGGGCTCGTGCCACTTGCGGGTCAGCATCATCTCGGCGCCCACGGTGGCCGGCACCCCGGTGGTGTAGGAGACCGCCTGGGCCCGCACCTCGCGGTAGGTCTCGGCGTGGTCGCACACGTTGTAGATGAAGACCTTGCGGGCCTTGCCGTCCTTGCGCCCCTCGATGAGGCAGCCGATGGAGGTCTTGCCCGTGTAGCCCTCGGCGAGGCTGGCCGGATCGGGGAGCAGCGCCTTGAGGAACTGCAGCGGCACGATCTTCTGGCCCTGGAACTCCACCGGCTCGATGCTGGTGAGCCCCACGTTGCCCAGCACCCGCAGGTGGGTGAGGTACTCCTCGCCGAAGGTCATCCAGAAGCGGATCCGCCGGAGCCCGGGGACGTTCTCCACCAGCGACTCGAGCTCCTCGTGATAGAGGAGGAAGGCCTTGCGCTCGCCCACGCCGGGGAAGTCGAACACCAGGCTCTGCGACATGGGCTCGATCTCCACCCACTCGCCGGCCTCCCAGTAGCGACCGTTCTGCGTGATCTCCCGGATGTTGATCTCCGGGTTGAAGTTGGTCGCGAACGCATGCCCGTGATCGCCACCGTTGCAGTCGAGGATGTCGATGGTGTCGATCTCGTCGAACAGCTCGTCGCGGGCGTGGGCGCAGAACACGTTGGTCACGCCGGGATCGAAGCCCGAGCCGAGCAGCGCCATGATCCCGGCCTCGCGGAAGCGCTCGCGGTAGGCCCACTGCCACTGGTACTCGAACTTGGCCGTGTCCTTGGGCTCGTAGTTGGCGGTGTCGAGGTAGTCCACCTTGGTCTGCAGGCAGGCGTCCATCAGGGGCAGGTCCTGATAGGGCAGCGCCACGTTGATGAGCAGATCGGGCTGGACCTGCTCGATGAGCTCCACCGTCTCGGCCACGTCGTCGGCGTCGACCCGGGCGGTCTGGATCTCGCGCCCCTGGATCTGCTTGACCTGATCGGCGATCGCATCGCACTTGGCCTTGGTACGGCTGGCGAGCACGATCTGCTCGAAGACCTCGGGGTTCTGGGCGCACTTGTGGGCGACCACGCCTCCCACGCCGCCTGCTCCGATGATGAGAACCTTGGGCATCTTCGGACCTTCTCCTCGTGGGCCCGCCGCTTGGGGCGTGCCGTGGGCGGACGGTAGCAGGGAGCAACGCCCATGGGGCAAGGTGTTGATTTCATTGGCTGATGGGCCGCGGTCTGAGAGGATGGCGGCCATGAGCCCCTCCCGCCCGCTGTTGGCCCTCGCCGCGTTGCTCGGCTCGCTCGGCTCGACCGCATGCCCCGTGACCGACGACACCGGAGAGGACGGTCCCTCGCCCACCTCGGCCGCCGACACGGGCGCGGGCACGGCCGGGGCCGCGACGGGGGCGAGTGCTTCGTGGCGCCGGCCTGCGATCCCCTCGCGCCCTCGTGCGCGGGCGGGGACAAGTGCGTGCCCTCCGACGGCGGCTTCGCCTGCACGCCGGTGCCGCCCGGCACCGAGGAGCTCGACGAGGGGGCCCTGCAGCGGCGTCCTGAGCTGCTCGCCGGGCCTGGTCTGTGCGCCGGTGAGCCTGCCCGACTGCCAGGGCGGGACGGGGTGCTGCGTGGCGCTGTGCGACCTGGGAGCGCCGCAGTGCCCCGGGGGCACGAGCTGCTCTCCCTACGCCAGCGACAGCTCGCTGTGCTACGCCGACGTCGGCCTCTGCGTGGTCGCGGGGTAGCTCGAGCCGGCGGGGATGCTCCCCGCGCCGGCGATGGGCGGTAGGTGATCGCGATGGACGAGCTCACCGTGCTCCCGAAGATCGTGACCCAGCTCGCCACCGAGACGCTGGAGGGCTCCGCCGAGACGACGCCCGAGCTCCGTCGCGCCGCCGTCGCGGATCGGGCCGCGTCGATCACCGGGGAGCAGCGGGACGCGGGCTCGATCCCGCCGCCGCTGCTCTCGCTCGTCGACAAGGTCGCGCGCTGTGCCTACAAGATCACCGACGAGGACTTCGAGCGGCTGCGCGAGGCGGGCTACGGCGAGGACCAGCTGTTCGAGCTCGTCGTGGCCGCGGCGCTGGGGGCCAGCCTCGGCCGCTTCGAACGCGGCCTGCAGGTCATGCGAGCGGCGAGGGCGGGGCGATGAGGCTACGCATCCTCGAGCACGGTCACACCCGCAAGCAGAAGGCCCTGCTGTGGGTCATGCGGCGCTTCATCGACCCCATCCCGGGCCCGATCCTCACCCTGAGCTACCGGCCGCGCTTCTTCGGGCGCTCGATGGCCATCGCCCTCCAGGAGGCCATGCGCGGGGCCACGCGATGGACCGCGGGCGAGACCGAGCTGATGTGCGCCTTCGTCTCGCGGCAGAACCGTTGCGAGTACTGAACGGTCCACCACACCGCAGTTGCGGTGTCCGGCATCGATGCCCAGACCGTCGCCGCTGCCCTCGAGGACCATCGAGCGGCCGACATCCCGCCCCGGCTGAAGGCCGCCCTCGACATCGTGCACAAGCTCACCCTGCGTCCCGAGGAGCTCGGCCCCGAGGACATCGACGCCGCGATGGAAGCCGGGCTGGACGAGCGTGCGATCCAAGAGGCGATGTACGTGTGCTTCGCGTTCAACGTGATCGATCGCCTCGCCGACGCCTTCGACTTCCCCATCCAAGAGCCCTCGCACCAGCGCCGCACCGCGGCCTTCCTGTGGCGCTTCGGCTATCGAGGTGGGGCGCTGCCGCCCTGAGCCACGCCGGGACGGAGGGCTTTACAGGGGCGAGGCCCCTCGGCAATGTAGGAGCGCCCATCCCGTGTCGACCTCCGCGCATCCCTTCCCGCTCGAGCACGAGCCGCCGTACCTGATTCGCATCACGATGGCGGGCGACTTCGACGGTGACGCCATCCACGCCCTGTTCGACGAGATCGACCAGCTCATCGGCGAGCAGCCGTTTTGGTTGTTCCATGTGGACATCTCCGAGCTGGGGCACGCCAGCCCCTCGGCGAGGCGCGCGGGCGCGCGGAGCGCATCGGCAAGACCCTGGGTACTCGCCCGGTGCTCTACGGAGGGGCCTCGCGCAGCAAACCCGTGTCCACCCTGTTCCTCAAGGTCGCCGAGCTGTTCAGCGGGGGCGCGAGGTCGTCACCAAGTTCGCCAGGGACCGTGACGCCGCCGACGAGTGGATCGCGGCGGAGCAGCGACGGCGAGAGGCCGCGCCGTCGGGCTGAGCGCGAAGGCAGGCCGACCCACCAGGTGCGCGCGCGGGCCCTGGCGATCTGGACGGCGAGCTGAGGCGCCGCCGAGCCGAGCCGAGGCTCGCCGGGCCCTCGTTCGGCGAGTCGGGCGCGACGGGCTATGCTCCGCGGCCGTGAGCGTGCTGCTGCGCGTCGCCTATGACGGCTCTCGCTTCCACGGCTTCGCCCGCCAGCGACCGGGGCCGGCCGGGCCGATCCGTACGGTGCAAGGCGAGCTCGAGCAGGCGCTGTGGTCGCTGTACGGCGAGGGCCGTGCCCACGCGCGGTGCCTCGCGGACCGACGCAGGGTGCACGCTCGGGGACAGCTCGTGGCCTTCGAGGCCCCCCGTGCGATCCCCTGCGGCGGCGTGGCGCGGGCGCTCGCCGGACGCCTGGCGCCCGACCTCACGGTGCTCGCCGCCTGGGAGCAGCACGGCCCCGACAGCGGACCCGTCGACGTGCGCCACGGCAACCTGGGCAAGCACTATCGCTATCGGATCCGCTGCACCCGCGCCGCGACCCCTCGCCGCGGGGCGCGAGTGGACGCTGGGCCGGCGCCTCGAGCTCGCGGCGATGGAGCGCGCGGCCGCGGCCTTCGTGGGCACCCACGACTTCGCGGGCTTCCGCGCCAGCGCCTGCCAGGCCGCGTCCACCGAGCGCACGATCGAGGCGGTGACGATCACCGGCGCTGCCTCGCCGCTGGGGCCGGCGCATGATCCCGGTCGCCTCGATCCGCTCGCACCCTCCGAGGGCGCGGGCCCCGACCTCGTGGACGTGGACGTCCGCGGCCGCGCCTTCCTCTACAACATGGTCCGCATCATGGTGGGTACCCTGGTCGAGGTGGGTCTGCGGCGCCGCACCCCCGAGTCGATCGCCGAGCTGCTCGCCCAGCCCGATCGACGGCAGGCCGGGCCCACGGCGCCCCCGAGGGCCTCACACCTGGTCGAGGTGCGCTGGCCTCCGCCCAACGGTCTGGGCGCAGGGGATGGCGCGGCTACCGCGGAATGAGCCCGATTCGTCGAACATTCGACCCGCTCGCCGCGTAGGGCCACCATCGTCGTGGTGCCGCAAGCCCTCCGCTCCACCGGGCGCGTGTCCGTGGCCGTGCTCGCCTCGCGGGTGCTGGGGCTGCTGCGCGGGATCGTCTTCGCCGCGCTGTTCGGGGCGGGGGCGGTGGCCGACGCCTATACCGTCGCCTTCCGCATCCCCAACCTGCTGCGCGACCTGCTGGCCGAGGGGCGCGCTGTCCAGCGCCTTCGTGCCCACCTTCACCGCGGTGCTCCGACGAGGGCGAGGAGCGGGCCCATGCGCTGGGCAACCTGGTGCTCTCGGTGCTGCTGGTGCTCACCGGCGCGCTCACCCTCGCCGGCATCGTGTGGGCGAGGCCATCGTCACCGCCATCGCCCAGGGCTTCGGCGGCGACGGTATCGGGTGGCCCTGGCCGCCCGTCTCACCAGGTGATGATGCCGATCCTCGCCCTGGTCACCCTGGGCGCGGTGTGGATGGGCATGCTCAACGCCCGCCGCCGCTTCGTGCTGCCGGCGCTCGCCCCGCGGTCTTCAACGTGGTCAGCGTGCTCGCGGGCGTGGTGGTGGCGCTCGTCGACGCCCTCGGTGGAGCACGGGGTGATGCTGTGGAGCATCGGCACCCTGCTGGCCGGGGTGGCGCAGGCGGGCACCCAGCTCCCCACGCTGTGGCGCCTGGGCTACCGACCACGGCTGCGCCTGCGCGGGGCCTGGCACGACCCGGGCCTGCGTCGCATCGCCCGGCTCATGGCCCCCGCGCTGCTGGGCCTGGCCGCGATCCAGATCAACATCTTCGTCAACACCGGCTTCGCCGGCTCGCTGGGCGACGGGGCGGTGGCGCAGCTCGGCTATGCGTTCCGCCTGTTCTTCCTGCCGCTGGGGGTGTTCGGGGTCGCGCTGGCCACGGTCACCACCACCCATGTCTCCGAGGAGGCGGCGCGGGGCGATCGCGAGGCGCTGGCCCACCGCGTGGCCGACAGCGCCAGCGCGGGCTGGATGCTCACCAGCGCCTCCGCGGTGGGCCTGCTCGTGCTCGCCGTGCCCGTCACCACCCTCATCTATGCCCACGGCGAGACCTCGGCCGCCGACGCCGAGGCGATCGCCCTGGTGCTGCAGGCCTACGTGGCGGGGCTGGTGCCCTACAGCCTGGTCAAGATCTTCGCGCCTGCGTTCTACAGCATCGACCGGCCCCGGGTGCCGCTGCTGGCCTCGGCCACCGCGGTGGCGGTCAACATCGTGTTCAACGCGCTCACCTACGAGCGGCTCAGGGCGCCCGGCATCGCGCTGGGCACCGGTCTGGGCGCCTTCGCCAGCGTGATCGTGCTGCGCCTGGCCTTCGCCCCGCATCATCGGCCCGCTGCCGGTGCCCAAGGGGCAGGGCGCCTCGCAGCCCTGCTGGTCGCCAACGCGATCATGGGCGGCGTGGTGTGGGGGAGCCTGGTGGGCAGCCCTGCGGATCGCGGCCGCGGCGGGGCTGGTGGGCTGGCCGGTGCTGGTGCTGGCGCCCACGCTGCTGGTGATCATCGGCCTGGGCTTCCTGGCCTACGCCGGCGTGCTGCGGGCCACGGGCTGCCGGGAGCCGAGCTGCTGTGGAGCATGCCGCTGCGGCTGGGGCCCAGGTGCGGCGCTGAGCGATCGCGCCGGATCCCCACGAGCCTGCACGAGACCGGCAGCCGCGGACGAGGCCCCTCATGCTCCGCGCCTGCGTGGCCGCCGCGGGCTCGGACTCGGTGGCACCCCTCGATCCCCGGTGATCGGGCGAGCCACGCTCAAGCCTGGATCCGGGCGCCGCGTCGTCGAGGCGCTCCGGCTGGCGAACGGCATTTGGTCGCCAGCGTGGCCGCGACGCAGGAAATGCGATCGTCGGCCGCGAGCGAAGGGGACACGCTTGCTGGGTCGTCTGCGTGCGCGACGGCGTTGGGACCTCGCGCACCGTGCTCTGGCAGGGAAGGAAGTCATGCTCACATCTCCACGAAGACCCTCCTCATCGCGCTGACGCTGCTGGGCGTACCGACGGTCGCGTGCAGCAAGAACGGCAACAGTGATTCAAGACGGCCGAGGTCGACGAAGCCGGATCGTCGTGGTCGAAGGCGGGGGCGAGCAGGCCGAGGCCGTCGAGGTCACCGAGACGCCGACCAACCCACCGCCGTGGCCACGCTCTCCGAGGACGCGGCCAAGGCCATGGATGCCATCGCGAGGGCTCGCGCCGAGCTCCAGGCCCACGAGAAGGCGCCGGCCGCCAAGACCCTCGGCGAGGCGCGCACGGTGCTCGACCAGATCGTGGCCGAGCATCCTTCCATCGACATCGCGGTGACCGTGTGGACCAACAAGCGGGAGCTCGACGGTCCCGCGGCGACCGAGGCGGTGGAGACGGTTCCGATCTTCGCCAGCCTCGATCGCGTGGAGACCCTCGTCGCGTCACCCGAGCTCGTCGAGGCGCGCAAGACCGAGCGGGAGGCGGCGTCGGGCAAGCTCTCGGTGGAGGACAAGCTCTCCGATCTGCGGCTGGTGGACGCGAACCTGGTCTACACCGAGGTCGACATGCCGATCGCCTCCACCTACGTGCACTGCCTGGCGGCGCAGCGGCTGGTGGAGGAGGGCAAGCTCGACGAGGCCGACGCGATGCTCCAGCGGGCCCAGGCATCGCTCGAGGTCGTGGCGGTCGTCGAGAAGGCCCCGGAGATCCAGGCGCGGCAGGAGATCTGGGACGCCGAGGCGGCCTTTGCCCGGGGGGACGCCGCGCTCGCCAAGCGCCTGCTGCAGGACGCCACCAAGACCCTCGAGTCGATCACGAGCGACCCGGAGGCCGACGAGCAGGTCCACGAGATCGTGGCGGTGCTGCTGGCCGAGATCGCTCCGCTTCGCACCACGCTGACCGCCGGCGACGAGCAGCACGGTGCCACGCTCGAGCGGCTCAAGCGGGAGATCTGGGGGCTCGCCCAGCGGGCCGCGGCCCGCACGATGCTGGTGGCTCGCCGCGCCGACGAGGATCTCGCCCTCGCCGACGCGCTGATGTACCTCGAGGAGGCGCAGAGCGAGGGGCTGTACGAGGGCAAGGAGGGGGCCGGCGGAGAGCTGGTGCTGGCCGAGGACATGCTGCGCCAGGCCGGAGCCAAGGCCAGCGCCTCGGCCAAGCCCGTCATCACCGACCTCGAGAACCGCGTCCACCAGCTCATCGCGCTCGACATCGCCGAGCATCGAGACGCCGAGCAGATCGAGCTGCGCCACGAGGCGCTCAAGCTCGACCTGCGGATGCTGATGTTCGACCTCCAGCTCCCGACCTGAGCCGGGCGCCCGCGCGAAGGCGTGGGCACGGCGGCGCGCTGCGGCCCGCGCGCTCACCCGGGGCACGACGGCCGGGCGCGCGCGCCGCGCGCGTCGCGCCTCGACTCGCGCTCGCAGCCGCCCGACGTACGCGCCGACCAGCACCACCGCCGACACCAGCCCGGTGGGGATCAGCGCGGCCGCGACCACGGCGGCCGGCTAGAAGCTGGTGACCACCAGGCCCAGCGTGGTCGTGAGCTGGTGGGACGAGGTCGAGCCGTAGCCGCGGGGGAACAGCGACTCGTTCGAGCCGTCGACGCGCCCCTCCAGGCGGAGCACCAGGTACGGCCGGGGGCGGAAGTCGAGGGTGAGGGTCCCGGTGCCGAGCAGCGCACCCTCGCTCGCGCCCGTCATCCATCCATCGGGGTCGCCGAGCAGCTCGGCCCTCGCGGCGAGCCCGAACCAGTGCACGAAGCGGTAGCTGCCGCTGAGCATCCCGCCGTACCACTGCGAGAGCCCGCCGATCTCCATCGGCTCGTCGTCGCGGACGTAGTCGGCGTTGAGCGCCAGCGAGAGCTTGCGGTAGGCGACGGTCACCACCACGTCGACGAGGTGACGGAACCTCCGGTTGACGCCGGGCGTCTCCAGCTCGACCATCCGCGTGGGATCGCCGGGGTCGGGGGCCAGATAGACCTCGTTGCCCTCGGGACCGGTCAGGTACCCGGCGTAGAGCCCGAAGACCTCGCCCGGCGTCACGGCGAGCTGCAGCCCGTAGTCCTTGCCCGCGTTGTTGTCGATGACGTGCCCCCAGCCGTTGACGAGCAGGGCGTTGAGGCCGAAGGTGTCGTTGAGCTGCGCCCGCCCCCGCAGGCCCGTGTGCCAGAACGGCTGGGCGAGGTCGTAGAGCATGCCTCGGGTGTAGGTGTGGTTCATCCAGCTCTCGGAGACCTCGGCCCCGAAGATGGTGTTGAAGCGTCCGAAGTCGAGCTCGACCTTGTCGTGGATCTTCCAGGTGCCGAAGGCCTGCTTGATGAGCTGGATGCCCATGATCGAGTCCTCGGACCAGCCGGCGTTGGTCGAGGGGCCGAAGCGTAGGTCGACCGTCGCGGCGGCCTTGGGCGCGTCGAAGTCGATGTCGAGCCCGGCCCACGCCAGCGAGAAGCCGTTGCTCTGGTCGAACGCCCGGAAGGCATTGCCGCCCACCTCGGGCCGGGGCAGGCCCACGTTCAGGCTGGCGTAGACGTCGACGAAGGCCCCGACCGTGATGCGCTGCAGCCACGCGGGGAGGCGCCGTTGGGCCTCGGCGTCGACCGCTTCGGCGTCGGTCCGGGGCTCGGCCTCGTCGCTCGCCGAGGGCTCGGTCCCTGCATCGGCCTGGGCTCGCTCCCCCACCTCGGTCCCTTCGGGCGCCGCGCTCGGGGAGGGCTCGTCCGTGTCGTCGCCGTCGGGGGCCACCTCCTTCGGCTTCGGCGAAGGCCCGCCGGGGTCGGGCTCCGTCGCGAGCGCGTCGTCGTCGTCGCTCGCCGCGGCCTGCGGGGGCTCGGTCTCCTCCTCGACGGCGTCTGCCTCGTTCGTCGCGCTCTCGGTGGGCTCGGGGCCGGCCCCGGCGATCCGCGGCAGACCCATGGTGATGATCGTGGTGGCGAGTCCGAGCGCACGCATGTCATTTCCTCCCGATCCGACCGATTGCCACCAGCTCGAAGTCACGACAGTGGTCCCGAGATCGTCGCCCCTCGAGGTCGTTTTCGGAAGCAATGGATCGAGGCGGGGAGAGTCGGTCTGGAGGGTCGTTTGCGCGTGGCGGGGGAAGCAGAGCCGGATCGTCTCGGCCTCGGCTCGTGGACCACCTCCCCACGAGTGTCCCCGGGAGCGCGGAGCCTGGAGGCACGAGCACGGCTTGGCGCGCGAGAGGGGATGCGCTACGAAGCCTGGGTGGCGGCGACGAGCTCTCGAGACCTGGCCGGCTGGATCGGGCCCACTCTGGTCGTCCTCGGGCTCACGGAGGCATGGAACCTGGACGCGTTCGAGTCCCAGATTCCCCCGGTGGTCTACCTCAACGGCACGATCGTGTTCGTCGTGGGGCTCGGCATCGTACGCGTCCACAACCGGTGGCAGAGGGGCTGGCCGCTCTTGGTCACCCTCGTGGGTTGGTTGGCCGTGCTGGGTGGCCTCGTGCGCATGATGTTTCCCGAGGCGCCCCAGGCCGGACCGGGGACGGCCACCTACCTCTTGCTGGCCGGGCTCGTGGTCTGCGGCATCGTGCTCACCTTCGCGGGCTACCGTCCGTCGTCGCGTCGCTGAGCCGCGGGGCGTCCCCGAGCGCGGCGGTGCTCGCCGAGCGACTCTCGCGGCCGTGGCTCACGGCGCCGCCACCCGGACCTCCGCCTACCACCGCACACACGAGACGAGGAGTCTTGGTTATCGCGCATGCCTCCGCATTCCACGCTCGTGGTCACAGCGGCCCTCGATCCTCCTGCTGGCGGCTGGGCTCCGTGGTATCGTCGTCTCGTGGCTTCGCTTCCGAGATGTCCCTCTTGCGATGGTTTCGTGCCGGCCTCGGCCCGCGCGTGTCCCCACTGTGGTGCCGATGGCACCAGCGCCGGCATGCGTGGTCGAGTGGGCTCTTGGATCAAGGCCGCGGGCGGCGGGGCCGTGGCCGTGACCATGATGGCCTGCTACGGCGTGCCGCCCGATGGGCCGTACCCCGACGACTCGACCACCACCAACGAGACCGAGCAGGGCTCGGGCAGCGAGGGCAGCACCGCGGCGACCAGCGAGGGCAGCAGCAGCGGTGAGGGCAGCGGCAGCGAGGAGGGCTCGGGCTCGACCGCGGCCGGTGAGTCCTCGGGCAGCGGCGGCGACGAGTCCGGTGGCTCCAGCGGAGGGGGCGGCCAGGTCGAGCCCCACGTGCCGCGCTAGACCGCGGCTCGGCCGACGATGTCTCGGCGACGCCTCGACGTGCTCGGCGAGCCCCACCCCGCGTACGTGGTGTGGGAGCTGACGCTGCGCTGCGATCACGCCTGCACCCACTGCGGCTCGCGGGCGGCGGTGGCTCGCGACCACGAGCTGAGCCCGGCCGAGGCCCTGGCGGTGGTGCCCCAGCTTGCCGCGCTGGGGGCCCGCGAGGTGGTGCTGATCGGCGGCGAGGCGTACCTGCACCCGGGCTTCCTCGAGCTCGTGCGGGCGCTGGCCGCCGCGGGAGTGAGCCCCACCATGACCACGGGTGGCAAGGGCATCACGCCGGAGCTGGCCCGGGCCATGGCGGAGGCGGGGCTGGTGCGGGTCTCGGTGAGCATCGATGGTCTGGCGCCCACCCACGATCGCATGCGGGCGTCCCGGGGCAGCTTCGCCCGCGCCACCGCGGCGCTCGGCCACCTGCGCGAGGCGGGGATCCGCATCGCCGCCAACACCAACCTCAACCGCCTCAACCGCGACGATCTCGAGCCGCTCTACGAGCACCTGCGGGGGCAGGGGATCGGCTCGTGGCAGGTGCAGCTCACCGCGCCGCTGGGGCGCGCGGCGGATCGTGTCGACATGATCCTGCAGCCCTGGGACCTGCTCGATCTGCTACCCCGCATCGCCGCGCTCAAGCTCCGGGCCCGGGGCGACGGCATCGTGCTGATGCCGGGCAACAACCTCGGCTACTTCGGCCCCGAGGAGGGGCTGCTGCGCTCGCTGCATGCCGACGGCGACGACCACTTCATGGGCTGCCAGGCGGGTCGCTTCGTGATGGGCATCGAGAGCGACGGGGCGGTCAAGGGCTGCCCGTCGCTGCAGACCCGGGCCTACGCGGGCGCGAGCGTGCGAGGGGCCGAGCTGGCCACGATCTGGCGCGAGGACCCCAAGGTGGGAGCGCTGCGCTCGCGCACGCTCGAGGACCTGTGGGGGCTGTGTCGCGAGTGCGTGTTCGCGGAGACCTGCATGGGCGGGTGCTCCTTCACTGCGCACTCGATCCTGGGGCGCCCCGGCAACGACCCCTACTGTCACTTCCGGGCCCGCACCCTCGCGATGCGTGGGCTGCGAGAGCGGCTGGTGCCGGTGGCCCGGGCGCCCGGCGAGCCCTTCGACAACGGTCGCTTCGAGCTGGTGCTCGAGCCGCTCGACGCCCCCGATCCCGGCGCGAGGCTGTCGGCGGCCCGTCGCAGCTCGGCGCGGGACCGCGTGGGTCTCCCCGTGGTCCGCGAGGGCGAGCCGGGCCGCGGCGCCTAGGATCGCGATCTCGGCCCCCGCGAGTCGCGATCCTGGTACCGTGGATCGCATGGGGGGGCGATCGAAGGGATGGTGGGTGGGGTTTGGGGCCCTGCTCATGGGATGCACGCCCACGCCGCCCGAGGTCGTCGACGTGTACGACGGGCAGGGCGGCTCGGGCAGCGGCTCGGGCGGCGCGGGGTCCAGCGACGGGATCTCGGCCACCTCGGGCCCGGTCGCCACGGGCTCGGCGGGCTCCGGCTCGGGTCCGGGCGTCGACGGCAGCACCAGCGGGCCCGTCGATCCGAGCTCCACCACCGGCGATCCTCCCGCGGGCTCGACCGGCCCCGGCTCCACCGGCGAGGCCGCCGAGAGCTCGAGCGGGGATCCGATCCCGCTCACCTGCGACGAGATCTTCAGCGGGGCCACGGGCTACCACCTGTGCGAGTTCGACGACGAGTCGTGCTCGTTCAGCGTGACCACCGGCGGCCAGAGCTGCACCACGATCTGCGGGACCTACGGCCAGACCTGCCTGGGCGCGCTCGACAATCCTGCCCCACCCGCCTACTGCACGGTGGAGGGATCCTACGACTGCGGCGGCACCTCCAAGGGCACCACGATCTGCATCTGCTCGCGCTGAGGCCGGCGGCCGTCGTCACCCGCGAGGGGCTGCGGCATAATGGCCTGCCCCATGAAGAAGCTCCTCATCGTGCTCCTGGTGCTGCTGGTCGTGGCGATCGTGGCCCTGCTCTACGCCGACACCCAGCTCAAGTCCCTGGCCGAGGAGCGGGCCGAGCAGGAGATCGGCAAGGCCCTGCCGCAGCTCCACGGCGTGAAGGTGGAGCTCGACGGCTTCCCCATCGCCCTCGACGTGCTGCTGCATGGCCAGGTGGAGGGCCTGCACGTGACCATCGAGCGCGCGAGCGAGGCCGGCTTCGAGGCCGAGCAGCTCAGCCTCGACGTCAGCGAGATCTCGATCGACAAGGACGCGCTCATCGATGAGCAGCGCCTGGTGGTGATGCAGATCGGGCAGGCCACGGCCCAGGGCTTCGTCACCGACGAGGAGGTCTCCAAGGCGGTGAAGCAGACGGTCACCTTCAGCGCGGGCAAGGTCAAGGCCAGGATCCACGGCCAGGAGGTCGAGGCCAAGGCGTCGGTGAAGGGGCGCATGGTTGCGCTGTCGACCACGCTCCCCGGCGTGCCGCCCATGCTGTTCCCGCTGCCCTCGACCGATCTGCTGCCGTGCTCGCCTCAGCTCGAGCTGCTCGAGGGCAAGCTGCGGCTGTCGTGCACCACCAGCGAGCTGCCCGACGCGCTGCTCATCGCGATGGCGCAGGCCGGGTAGCCGGCGCTCGTCGGTCGAGCAGGCCCTCGGGCAGCACCTCGCCCTCCCGGACCGAGCTCGCGGTGCGTGGTGCTCACCTGGGCGGCGGCCCCGGGCTCGCCGCGCGGCCACGCTGCACGCACCGAGGATGGCGCGATGGCCTACGGCTCGCCCTGGCGGCGTCGCAGCAGCCACTCGCCGCCGAAGGTCGCCAGCAGCAGCAGCAGCGCCACCCAGCCGTTCCACAGCGGAAGGTCGCGGCGCGCATCCACCCGCAGGCCGTCGCGATCGGCCTGCGGCTCGGTCAGCGGGATCCGGCGCGGCAGGGCATCGCCGTCGACGGCCGAGAGCGCCTCACCCCCCGTGGCCTCGGCCAGCGCCGCCAGGCGGGTGATGCCCGGATCCGCGTCCACCTCGGCCAGCTCCCGCCCCGGCGGCTCCACGATGAACACCCGTCGCACCTCGTGCTCGCCCAGGCCGTCGGCGTCGTCGGCCGACACCGCGCCCTCGGCCAGCTCGCGCCGGGCCGAGGCCACGTAGGCGCCCACCGGCAGCTCCTGCAGCGCCTCGCGGGCGCGCCCCAGGCCGTCGGTGGTCCACTGCCCCTCGGCCAGCGCCTTGGCGGGCTGCCCGTCGGGGCCGGGGGCCAGCGGGCGCAGCGACCAGCTCACCGCGATGCCCGGCTCGGGCGCGTAGCCGGCCGACCAGGTCTTGGCCTGCAGCTCCACCGTCTCGCCCACGCGGTAGCGCGGCTTGTCGGTCTCGAGGGTGAGCCGCCCCGAGCTGTCGTCGCGCAGCAGCCAGCGCACCGCGCTCAGCCACAGCAGATCGTAGGGGCGCGCGCCGTCGATGAGCGGAAGATCGGGGGCGAAGCCCAGGCGCCAGGTGGAGCCCGTGGACAGCACCATGGTGCGCCCGCGACCGGGCTCGGCCACCGCGAGGATCGGTCGCCCGCGCCCGCGGGGGTCGGTGTCGTCGGGGTGGGAGAGCAGGGTGGCGGCGCCGATGGTCTCGCCCCGCGGGTTGGTCGACAGCGGGTTGTGATCGTCGAGCGCGGGGAGCTGCGCCCAGCCCTCGTCGGCCGTGGCCAGCCACGCGGTGATGGGGTGGCGGCGGCCGGCCTCGGTGAGCGAGGGGCGGAAGGGCTCGTGCTCGAGGGGCGCGCGGGTGCGGGTGTCCACCGGCAGCAGGGCCGCGAGCTCGGGCAGCGCATAGCCCAGGTCGCCGAAGGCCAGGTCGCCGCCGATCAGCACCAGCGCCCCGCCGTCCTCCACGTACTGCGCGATGTTGTCGAGGTACTGCTCCACCTGGTGCAGCACCGAGTCGAAGTTGTGCAGGATGATGAGGTCGAAGGAGCCGAGCTGCTCCTCGAACAGCTCGTCGGTGGGGAAGGGGATCAGGCTGAGCGCCGCGGTGGTGTCCTCGCGCGCGATGTCGTCGAGCCCGCGCAAGATGTAGTAGCTCAGCAGCTCCACGTTGGGGTCGCGGCGCAGCAGGGTCCGCAGCGCTCGCACGTCCCAGTCGGGGCGTCCCGCCACGTGGAGCACCCGTACCTTGTCGCGCAGCACCTTCACCACGAAGGCGCGGGTGTTGTTGGCCTCGGTGGCCTCGCGGGGCTGGGGCGGGACCGCGATCTCGTAGACGAACTGGCCCACTCGATCCGGCGCGACCTCGAAGCGCACCTCGCTCGGCACGCCGTCCGCCCCCAGCCGGAGGCTCTGCGAGGCCACGGGCAGGCCGTTGCGGCGCAGCTCCACGGTGGTCGCGGTGCCGCTCAGCCCGTGGGCCACGATCTCGGCCTCGAGCTCCACCACGTTCTCCACGAACGCGAACTCGCCGGCCCGCACCTGCGCCACGCTCACGTCGCGGATGTGGGGGGCGCCCGCCGAGAGCGTGGTGACGGGGACGCCCAGGCCCTCGGCCACCGCCCTCACCTGGGCGTCGGCCGCGGGATCGGGGGCGACCAGGCCGTCGGAGATCACCACCACCCCGGCCAGCGGCGCGCGATCGGGCTCGGGCTGCGACAGCTCGCCCAGCGCCCGCGCCAGGTCGGAGCCCTCGCCCCGCGGCTGCACGGCGAGGGTCTCGGCCAGCTCGCCGGTGTAGGGCCGCGAGCCGAGATCGAAGCCCCGCACCTCCACCACCAGGCCGTCGTCGCGCCAGCCCACCCGCGCGTCGGCGCTGCGCTGCCACGCCGCCTCCAGTCGGGCCTGCCGGGACTGCGGCTCGTCGCCCTCCTGCTCGGCGTCGGCCAGGGCCATGCTCGCCGAGGCATCCACCAGCACCACCAGCCGCCGCCCGGCCGGGGTGACCTGCTCCACCCGCAGCGTGAGCTCGAAGGCCACCGCCAGCAGGGCTCCCAGCGCGGCCAGGCGCAGCGCGAGCAGGCCCGCCGCCACCCGTCGGGCCACCGGCGCCCGCGGGCGGCGGAACGCGGCCAGGCCCTCGCCCACCGCCATGAGCACCGCCACCGCCAGCAGCACCAGCACGATCGTCTCGGGGACGTGCCCCGCGGCCAGGCTCCAGCGCTCGTTCATCGCCAGCGACGAGACCGCAGCAGGGTCTCCACGTGGGCCCGGTCGGCCTTGTAGTCGGTGCAGGTGGCGTACAGCAGGATGTTCACCCCGAAGCGGATGGCCCACTCGCGCTGCACGTTGCCGCCGGGCGTGCAGGGGTAGGCGGGCAGGCCTTCGTTGGTCTCCGCCAGCGCGCCGCCCAGGTCGTTGCGCATCACCAGCGCCTTG
This sequence comes from Myxococcales bacterium, assembly GCA_020633315.1. Classification (GTDB taxonomy): domain Bacteria; phylum Myxococcota_A; class Polyangia; order Nannocystales; family Nannocystaceae; genus Paraliomyxa. Next base: position 49,292 of record JACKDV010000014.1, on the reverse strand, counting down.
AGCCGCCCCTCGTCCTGGATCCCCAGCACGTGGTCGTGGGTGCGGGTGCGGCCCATCGGCGCGTCGATGAGGTAGAAGCTGCGGTAGAGCACGTGGTCGCGGCCCACCGGCGCCACCTCGCTCGCGGGCGCGATCCGTCCGAGCAGCGCCTTGACGTCGCGCACGAAGCCCGGGTCGGTGCCGCCATCGGCCGCGTCGAAGAGGATGAGCCCGCCCAGATCGATGAAGCGGCGCAGCGCCTCCTCGGCCGGGGCACCCAGGGGCGGCAGCTCGCGCTCGCCCGCCACGTAGAGGAAGGGCGTGGCGAACAGCTCGGCCGAGCCGGCCGGCACCTCGCTGGGCTCGAGCACCGGCTCGAGCCGGGTGCGCAGCCGCAGCTCGCGGGCGAGCACCCGCATGGCCCCCGCCCGCGGGTTCCAGCGCCCCTCGTAGCGCATCTGGGGTAGGTCGATGGTGATGGTGGACGGGTCGACCCCGCCCACGCGAGCGGTGAAGGGGTCGAAGAGCCCGGGGTCGAAGGGGTCGAGCTCGTCGTCGTCGGGCCAGGGCCCGTGGGGCGGGGCCGCGGGGATCGCCGCGTCGCCGGGGGGCGAGGGCGGCTCGCTGCCCCGCGACGGCGTGCCCGAGCGCGCCAGACTGGCCGCGGGCACCAGGGCCGCGGCCGAGAGCCCCGTGAGCATCGCGCGGCGCGTGAGGTCGGTGGGTCGCATCGGCGGCGGGAGACATCGTATCCTAGCCGCCACCCGAGAAAAGTCGCGTCGGCGGAGGAGCCCCACGGTCCCTCGCCGCCCTGCGCGCCGATGCCCACCTGTGGCCGTCCTGCACGTCAGCGAGCTTCGCAAGACCTTCACCCGAGGGTTCCTCCGGCGACGCACCGAGGCCCTGCGGGGCATCGGCTTCACGGTGGAGCGCGGCGAGATCTTCGGCTTCCTGGGTCCCAACGGCGCCGGCAAGACCACCACCATCAAGATCCTGATGGGCCTGCTGTTCCCCAGCTCGGGCACGGCCCAGGTGCTGGGTGCTCCCGCGGGCGACCGCGCGGCCAAGGCCCGCGTGGGCTACCTGCCCGAGAATCCCTACTTCTACGACTACCTCTCGGTCCGCGAATTGCTCGACATGGTGGGGCGCCTGCACGGGCTCCCTCGGCGCGTGCGCCACGAGCGAGCCGAGCGGCTGATCGAGCGGGTGGGGCTGCGGCACGCGGCGGGGCGGGCCCTGCGGTCGTACTCCAAGGGCATGCTGCAGCGCGCTGGCCTGGCGCAGGCGCTGATGGGCGACCCCGAGCTGGTGGTGCTCGACGAGCCGATGAGCGGGCTCGATCCCGTGGGCCGCAAGGAGGTCCGCGACCTGGTGTTCGAGCTGCGCGACCAGGGCACCACCGTGTTCTTCTGCACCCACATCCTGGCCGACGCCGCGGCGCTCTGTGATCGGGTGGGCATCCTGGTGCGGGGCCGGCTGCGCGACGTGGGCTCGCTGGGCGAGCTGCTCGAGCCGCGGCTGCAGGCGGTGGACATCGTGTGGCAGGCCCCCGACGAGGCGGTGGAGGGCCTGCGGCGCTTCGCGGGCCAGCACCGCGACGCCGCGCAGGGGCACGTGCTGCAGCTCCCCGACCAGGAGCAGGCCGATCGCTTCGTGCGGGCGCTGCTCGACGCGGGCGGGCAGGTGCTCCAGCTCCAGCCCCACCGCCAGAGCCTCGAGGAGCTGTTCGTCAGCGAGGCCCAGCGCGAGCCCGAGGCCGAGGAGGCGTCTGCGTGAGCGCCCCGGCTCCCGCTCGGGAGGGCGCGGCCCCGCACGGCCTGGCGCGGATCCTCTCGCGGGTGTGGGCCATCGCCCTCAACACCTTCCGCGAGGCGGTGCGCAACCGCGTGCTCTACGTGCTCGCCCTGTTCGCGGTGGGCCTGATGGCCTTCTCGCTGGTGCTCGGCGAGCTGTCGATGCACGAGGAGGAGCGGGTCATCGAGGACCTCGGCCTGGCCGGGATCAGCCTGGTGGGGGTGATCATCGCCCTGTTCCTCGGCGTGAACCTGCTGAGCAAGGAGCTCGATCGCAAGACCGTCTACTTCGTGATCCCCAAGCCGCTGCAGCGCTGGGAGTTCCTGCTGGGCAAGTACCTGGGCCAGGCCTTCACCCTCGGCGTGCTGGTGGGCCTGATGTCGGCGATCCTCGCGATCTTCGTGACGGCCAAGGGGGGCACCCACGGGGTGACCATGGTGCGCGCGGAGCTGCTGGTGCTCGGCGAGCTGTGGCTGCTGACGGCGGTGGCCATGCTGTTCTCCTCGTTCTCCTCGCCCTACCTGTCGGCGATGCTCACCGGTGCGCTGTGGATCATCGGGCGCAGCCGCGGCGAGCTGCTCGCCTTCGCCACCGGCAAGAAGCTCGACGGCACCCCGCTGGGCACCCTGCTCGAGGGCATCTCCGCGGTGGTGCCCGACTTCGGGGCCTTCTACGTCTCGGGCTCGCAGCTCGGCGGCCAGGTGGTCAGCGTGCACGAGACCTTCGTGGGCTGGGGCTACGTGGCCGAGGTGAGCCTGTACGGCCTGCTCTACGCCGCGGTCTGCCTGGGCGTGGCGATGGCGCTGTTCTCCAGGCGGGATCTGGTGTGAGCGACTCGCCGCAGGCCGCCCGCGGTGGCCCGGGGCGCGCGAGCCGGGAGCCCGCCGCGTCGCCGAGCCCCCGCGAGCGCTGGCGACGACGGGGCATCGCGCTGGGCGTGGTGCTGGTGGCGGGGCTCCTGCCGCTGTGGGGCGCGCGGCGTGGGACGGGCGGCGCAGCTGCGGGCCGCCGACGAGGCCTGGGCCGCCGGCGCGCTCGATGCCGAGATCGAGCACCTGGGCCGAGCGCTGCGCTGGCGGGCGCCGCTGGTCGACCACGACGAGCGGGCGCTCGCGCGGCTGTGGGCGATCGGCGAGGCCGAGCAGGCGCGCGGCGAGGCGGGGCGCGATGGGGCGCTGGCCGCCTTCCGCGAGATCCGGCGTGCCCTGCTGGCCACGCGCTCGTGGGGCGACATCCCGCAGCGCGAGCGCTGGGAGGCGGCCAACGAGCGCATCGCCGCGCTGATGGCCGAGCAGAGCGAGGCGATGGGGCTGCCGGCTGCCGCCGATCCGCGGGCCGAGCTGCACGAGCAGCTCGCCCGCGTGCCGGGTCCCGATCCCCTGCGGGCCGACCTCTCCGCGCTGGCCTTCGTGGGCTGGCTGGGCTGCGTGGTGGGCTTCGTGCTGCGGGGCCTCGACGCCAAGGGGCGGCTGCGCCTGCCCGCCGCGGCGCGCTGGGGCGTGGGGGCGCTGGGCCTGCTGGTCGCGTGGGCCGTGCTGCTGGCCGTGGCCCACGGCTAAGCTCGCCCGCGCCCGCGAGGCCGGGACCTCGCGCTCCGGTGATAGGATGGGGTCATGCCGCGGGTCTGGGTCGTCGTGCTCGTCGGCGTGGTCGTGGGGATCGCGTGTGCCCCGAGCGGCGCGTTCCTGTGCGAGTCCGACGAGCAGTGCGTGGACGCGGGCGGGGCCGGGGTGTGCCAGATCGACGGACGGTGCAGCTTCCCCGACGACGACTGTCCCTCGGGGCAGCGCTACGGGGCGCACAGCGGGCCGCTGTCGGGGCAGTGCGTGGGCCCGGCGGGCTCCGGCTCGAGCAGCGGCGAGCCCCCGGACACCGCCACCGGCGAGGCCGCGACCACGGGCCCGAGCGACGAGGGCACCACCCTCGAGGACGACGGCGACACCGAGGTCGCGACCACGGGCGAGCCCCTCGATCCCGACCTGGTGCTGTGGCTCGAGCTCGAGGGCGGCGGCGGCTCGGTGGTCCCGGACTCGTCGACGAGCATGGCGGACGGGAGCTGTGCCGAAGCGAGCTGCCCCGTCGCGGCCCCGGGCGCGGTCGGCCTGGCCGCGGGCTTCGACGGCGTCGACGATGCGATCGTGGTGCCCCACCACCCCGCGTTCGTCACCACCGAGGGCCTGACCGTGGCGCTGTGGCTGTGGCTCGACGAGGTGCCCGCCGAGCACCGTGCGGTGGTGACCAAACCGGTCGGCAACGACATCGGCAATTCGTGGGAGCTGTACTTCTACCCGCAGGTGGGCGTCGTGCCGCTCCAGCTCAACGTGGACAGCGGGGGCTCGTCCCACGTCGCCTCCTCGGGGGAGCCGCTGCCGGTGCGCCAGTGGGTGCACGTGGCCGCCACCTGGGACGGCGCGGTCGCGACCCTGTGGATCGACGCCCAGCCGATCGACAGCGTGGAGGTGGCCGCCATCGACTTCGACGAGCAGGCGATCCACGTGGGAGCCGACGACGATCACGAGGGGCTGCTGGGCTTCTTCGGCGGCTCGCTCGACGATCTGCGGGTCTACCGGCGGGCCCTGAGCAGCGACGAGCTCGCCGTCCTCGCCAGCCTGCCCTGAGCCACGCGTGCGTCGGTGCGCCCCACGGTCGCGCGGGTGCCATGGAGCGGGCGGGGCCCGGTTGGAGTCCCGGCGTCGCCCTGCTAGCCTCCTCGCCTTCCCGGAGCACGCCTTGGCCTCCCACGACGACGACGCGCCCAGCCTCCCCACTGCGACCCTCGTGACCCGCGGCGGGGTGGGGGGCGCGCTGATGGGGCTGGCCAACCTCGTGCCCGGGATCAGCGGCGGCACCATGCTGCTGGCCTCGGGCATCTACCCGCACTTCATCCGGGCCGTCGCCGACGTCACCACCCTCAAGCTGCGCAAGCAGTCGCTCATCGTGCTCGCCACCGTGGTGAGCGCGGCCCTGGTGTCCATCGTGCTGCTCGCGGGGGTGGTCAAGGACTTCGTCATCGACCATCGCTGGGTGGCCTACAGCATCTTCATCGGGCTCACCCTCGGCGGCGTGCCGGTGATCTGGCGGCTCATGCGACGCCCGCTCACCATCGGCACCTGGATCGCGGTGGTCCTGGGCTTCGCCGGCATGGCCGTGCTGGGCCTGTGGCAGGCGGCCGGTCACGGCGGCACCGGGGCGCAGGACGCCGGCTTCCTGATGATGTTCTTCGCCGGCGTGGCGGGGGCCAGCGCGATGATCCTCCCCGGGGTCAGCGGCGGCTACCTGCTGCTGGTGCTCGGGGTGTACGTGGCGATCCTCTCGGGCATCGAGGACGTCAAGCTGGCCCTCAAGGCCGGCGACATGGGGGCGCTGGCCGACCCCTTCCTGGGCGTGGTGCTGCCCGTGGGGCTGGGCGTGGTGATCGGCGTGGCGGCGGTCAGCAACGTGCTCAGGTGGCTGCTGTCGCGCTACGAGCAGGCCACCCTCGGCGTGCTGCTCGGGCTGCTCGTGGGCGCGGTGGTTGGCCTGTGGCCGTTCCAGCGCGGCGAGGCGCCGAAGGTGGGCGACGTGGTCAAGGGCCGGGTGCTCACCGAAGACACGGTGTCCGAGGTGGAGCCCAAGGACTACCCCACGGCCTACTTCGATCCGAGCCCCGGGCAGATCGGCGGCGCGTTCGGGCTGGTGATCGCGGGCTTCTTCGCCACCATGCTCGTGGCGCGGCTGGGGCGCGACCCCGACTGAGCTCGGCCCGGCGCAGGCCGTCGGGCGACGCCTTCGTGCCAGCCCGGTGGGGACGGCCCCGCCTCGACGCGCCATTTCACCCGAGCGGTCGCCTTGGCTTGCGAGGGGGTCCCGCGGCCGAGCATGATGGGAGGGTCGCCGTCGTCGCGCGGCCGCCCCCGACCCCATCGCAATCGCAGAAGAGGACTCGGATCGTGACCATCTCCTTCGACAGGCTCCTGGCCAGCTACCCCACCGACCTCCATCCCTGCTCGGATGGCTGGGACAACCAGTGTGCGATCCGCATGAGCATCGCGCTCGTGGGCGCCGGGTTCAGCTTCGACGACTACGGCGATCCCCTGTGCAGCCACAACCATGCGCGGGGGGCCGAGTCGCTGGCCAACCACCTGTGGACCCGGCTCGCGCGGCCGCGGATCTACACCGACGGCGGCTCGGCCAAGGGCGCCATCTCGGGCAAGCAGGGGATCGTGTTCTTCAAGGACATCGCCGGCTTCCGCAACGGCACCGGGGACCACATCGATCTCTGGAAGCCCGGGACCATGACGGGCGAGTACTTCAGCTACTGCCGGCAAGTATGGTTCTTCGACATCTCGTAGCGCTCGCGTTGCTCGCCGCGAGCCTCGCCTGCGGCAAGGGCACGGGGCCGGGCTCGAGCCCGCCGCCCGATTCCACCACCACCGACGGGGGAGCGCTCGCCGATCTCGATGCCGACGGCGGCACCGAGACGGGCGCGCCCGAGGAGGAGGGCAGCGGCGCGCCGGCCGATGGCGAGCCGCTCGACATCGATGGGGTCCACCTGAGCCTCTCCCCCGCGGGCTGCCAGCTCGTGGCGACATGGCTCGACCAGCGTCGCGAGCACCACTTCGACTTCCCCGGCGAGTGTCACTTCGCCCCCGATCCGCAGCAGCGGCCGGCGTGGGTGGTGCCCACCGACAGCGGCAAGGCCGTGATCGTGATGGGCTCGCGCCCCAACGAAGGGGGCGACTGCGACACCGCCCTGCAGGTGCTCGTGGTCACCGAGAAGGGCCCCGCGCTGTCCTCGGAGATCCAGCGGGTCGCCAGCTGTAGCCCTGGCCCCTGGGACGAGATGATGTACCACGTGATGGCCAGCCGTTCCGTGCTGCTGGGCGCGCCGTGATCCGAGCCGTGGTCGAGGCTCGGGCCGCCGCGGGGGCGCGCCCGAGCCATCGTCGGGCCGTCAGTCCAGGCTCAGCTCGTAGCTGGCCGAGTCGCGGGCGGTGAGGGCCACGAAGGCCGAGTCGCCGGGGGCCACGCTCACCGGCGTGGCCACGCCCAGCGGCTGCACCTGGGCCGCGCCGCCGCTCACCACCACCACCTGGCCCACCACCGGCTCGGGCCCCAGCGAGCTCAGCCCCACGCTGAGCTCGCCGGTGTCGCCCAGCGGGAAGTAGTCGATACCGTAGGGCGCCAGCGTGCCCATCTCCGTGGCGCCCACCAGCAGGTCGCCCTCGGTGGAGACCGCGGGGAAGTCGAAGCTGGTGAAGCCGTAGCCGAGCGCCGGATCGTCGAGGTAGGTCGCCACGATCATGTCGAGGTAGAGGTCCCATGCGTCGCGGTCGTCGCCCACCGCATCGAGGGCCGCATCGATCCCGGTCCAGCCGTCGCTGGGCTCCGTGGTGATCGCCATCATCAGCGGGATCGAGCCGCGCTCCCACAGGTACGTGCCCCACAGCAGCGCCGCCCCGTAGTTGAACTCGCCCAGCCCCGGCCCGCCCGGGCCCCAGTTCTGATCGGGCTGGTCCAGGAAGCTCTGCAGCCAGTCGGTGTCGGTGAAGTAGCCGTTGGCGGTCATCGCCGCCTCGGCCAGGCTCTCGTCCACCCACTGGCTCTCGTTGCCGTCGTAGGCCTGGTGGATCACGTGGAAGGTCTCGTGGGCCGCGATCGACACCCCGTAGTCGCCGTCGAGCGGCTGGAGGATCGTCCCGTCGAGGTGGAGCTGCGGGTAGCTGCACCACCCGCACAGGTAGCCGTCGCCTCCGCCGCTGGTGTCGACCACGAAGATCGCCAGCTTGCCCTCGGGGAACTGCGCCTCGCTGAGCGCCCCGAACACCATCTCGTCGTTGGGCACCACGCCCTGGCCCGGGTCCACGCTGCCCTCGGGGGTCAGCAGCTCCAGGCGGTGCATCAGCCCGTTGACCGCGGCCTGGTCCACCGTGGACTCCCACAGCTCGTCGGCCACGTAGAGCAGCACGCGGTCTCCCTCGGCGCGGCAGGTGGCCGGCACCTGATCGGTGTTGTGGGTGACCCCGTTGTAGACCAGCGTGCTCGAGGCCTCGCCCCAGCACGGCGAGTCGGAGTAGTCCGGCAGCCCGCCCGTCCCCGAGGACGACTCCGCCTCGCCCGAGGAGCCCGTGGCCAGCTCGGTCGCGCCGCCGGTGGGGGACGCCGTGGTGCCCTCCGCCATCTCGGTGTCGGTGCCGTCCTCGCCCGTCGAGCCGCCGGTGCCCGGCGCCCCGTCGTCGCCGCAGGCGATCGTCAGCCCCAACAGGATCATCCAAGGTCCTCGATGCCAAGTCATGTCCGGGCATCCTACCGCCGACCCGCGCTCGATCGATCCGCCGTCGCAAGTGCGCATGCGCGCGAATTCCTTGCGCTCGGGCGCCGGTGCGTCGCATCCTCCCCGCCATGCCTCGGCGAGCCCTGCGGCGGACGCTACGGCGCTGGCACCGACGGGTGCGTACGCTGGTGTGGCTCGTAGTGGTGCTCGGGGTGGCCTGGTGGCTCCACGAGCGCGGCGAGCTGCCCGGGCCCTCTCGCGCCGACCCCGGCGAGCCCGAGGCCGTGTCGTCCGTGCCCTACGACCGCGACGATTGGCCGCACTGGATCGACGCCGACGGCGACTGCCAGGACACGCGGCAGGAGGTGCTCGTCGCCGAGTCCGAGATCCCCGTTCGCTTCACCACCGCGCGTCGCTGCAAGGTGGCCAAGGGGCGCTGGCGCTGTCCCTACACCGGTCGCACCTTCACCGATCCCGCCGAGCTCGACGTGGATCACATGGTCCCGCTGCACGAGGCCCACCGCAGCGGTGGTCATGCCTGGGATCGGCAGCAGCGGCAGCAGTATGCCAACGAGCTCCGCGAGCCCGCCCACCTGGTGGCCGTGGACAAGGGCGCCAACCGGGCCAAGGGCGACAAGGCGCCCGATCAGTGGATGCCCAGCGATCCGGCGGGGCGCTGCGACTACCTGCGGCAGTGGGTGGAGATCAAGCAGCGCTGGGGCCTGCAGCAGCGCGATGCCGAGCGGCGCTTCATCGAGCGGGGTCTCGCTCGCTGCGAGCGGGGCGAGGTGCCGGAGCTCCCCGCGGGCTAGCGCTCACAGCCCCATCCGCACGCCGCGATCGCGGCAGTAGCTGCGGATCTCCTTGCGGCGGTCGTCGCCCAGGGGAAGCTCGCGCATCGCGTTCTTGGCCGAGTCCTCGTCCTTGAGCCCGCACGCCGCCTTGGCCTTGAGCGCCAGCGTGTCCTTGGACTTCGTCTTGTAGTAGCTGCGCGTGCCCAGCCGGTACGCGTCGCGGTAGCGCTTCTCCGACAGTGCCTGCATGCCCTGCTCGTAGAGCTCTTCGCCGGTGAGATCGGCCTCGGCATCGGGGTCGGAGCCCTTGTCGTGGGACGCCGGGCTCCCGTCGCCCGATGAGCTCGGGCGCTCGTTCGCCTCGTCGCCGTCCTCGATCACCGGCTCGTCGTCGTCGCCGTCATCACCGTCCTCGCCGGTGGTCGCTGCGGCCTCGTTCATGCCCTCGTCGCCTGCGGCCGTCTCGTCCACGCCCTCGTCGGCCTCGCCAGCGGAGCCGCCCTCGCCCTCGTCTGCTGCGGGGGAAGCCTCGTCGGCCGCCTCGTCCACGGCGTCCTCGGCCGCGTCGTCTCCGGCCGCGCCGCCTTCCTCGGCTGCGTCGTCGCCCCCGCCTTCGTTCGCACCGCCCTCGGCTGCTCCACCTCCGTTTGCCGCGTCGTCGCCGGCTGCTGGTCCGCCCGCGGCCGCGCCGGCCTGGGCCGACCCCTCGCCCTTGGCGGCGGCCGAGTGGGTCTCGTCGCCCTTGCTCGGTCCGAGCAGCAGCACCAACACCAGCGCCAGGAGTGCCGCGCCCACCCCGATGGCGATGAAGGCGGGGAACGGGAGCTGCCGGATGCGTGCGAGCGGGGATTCGTCGGCCATGGCGGGACCGACTCTAGACCGTCGAGGCGCCGCTGACGATGGTGGGAGAGCGGCCCCGAGCGCCGAGGGCGTGGATCCGCGGCCGTCGTGGTCTCAGCGACTACGATCCGTGCAGCCGGCTCGCCGGGCGGTGCCACACCCGAGGGCCGTGCTGCCCCGACGCGGCCGGCTGCGGTGTCAGTTGGGCGCGACCACGACCAGCTCCACCTCGGTCCCCGGGGGCACCTCGGCGTTGGGCTCGGGGTCTTGGCGCAGCACGTAGTCCTCGCCGCGCTCCTCGTGCTCCACGCGGCTCACCTTGCCCACCGCCAGGCCGGCGTCCTCCAGCTTCTTGCGGGCCTTGGAGAGGAACATGCCCGTCACCTTGGGCACCGAGATCGACGGCGACTCCGCGATCACCAGGCGCACGATCGATTCCGACTTGGCCTGCTCGCCCGCCGCCGGGATCTGCTTGATCACCGTCCCTGCCGGCTCGCGCGACGCCTCGGTGGTGGGCTTGGGCACCTCGAAGCCCGCGTCCTCCAGCGTGGTACGTGCATCCGAGAGCGGCTGCCCCACCACGTCGGGAACCGGCACCTCGGGGGCCGCCTTGGCCACCGTCACGCGGATCTCCTTGGACGCCAGCGGGGAGCCGGCCGCCGGGCGCTGCTCGATGATCGAGCCCGCCTCGGCGCCGGTGTCGACCCGCTCACCGTCCTCGATGATGACCAGCCCCTTGTCGCGCCACCGCTCGCGTGCCACCTCCACGCTCATCCCCTCGAGGTTGGGCGCATTGAGCTTCGCCGCCGGAGCCACGGCAGGTTGGGTCACCGGTGCAGTCGAGCCCTGCTCGAGCTTCGTCGCCCGGCTCTGCGCCATCTCGCTGGCCGGCACGAAGCCCTGTAGCTTGAGGATGTACGGCCCCAGCAGCAGCTGGGACGCCAGCGCCGTCACCAGGGCGATGATGAACATCTTGAAGGAGTCGTTCATTGCTCGCTAACGGCGTGGAATCATTGGAGTCGTACCACGGCCTGGGCCGCGTCTCCAATAGGTCTGCCCATTCGGCGGCCGCTCGAAACCCGAAATCGCGTCCCGTGGGCCCGAGGAGCCGGATGTACGGTGCTCCCGTCACCAATGGACTCGAGCGGCTCGCGAAACGAAGCCGCCGCGAAGGCACCCTCCCCGGTACCTCCGCGGCGGCTCGATGGACCCCGGCCTCTGCGTGCCGGGGCCCGCCTCCCGCATCAAGCAGCTCGAAGCACGAGCGGCGGCTTCGGATCCTTGTCGGGGTCGTACTGGGCCCCGGGCTCGAGGTCGACGACCACGGTCTGCCCCGCGTGCACGCCTCCCTCGAGGATCTTGTGCGCGAGGGGGTCGATGATGGCGGACTGGATGAGCCGCTTGAGCGGCCGGGCGCCGAAGTCCGGGTCGTAGCCGCCGCGGGCCAGCGCGTCGCGGGCCGCGTCGGTGACGTCGAGCTTGAGCTCGCGCCGAGCCAGCCGTGGCTCGAGCCGCCGGAGCTGGATGTCGAGGATGCCCCGCATCTGCTCGCGACCGAGGGCGTGGAACTGGATCACGCCGTCGAGGCGGTTGAGGAACTCGGGCCGGAAGTGCCGCCGCAGGGCATCCTGCCGCGCCCGCTCGAGCTCCACTCCACCGAGGCCCGCCGCGGCCAGCTCGCTGCCGATGTTGCTGGTCATGAGCACGATGGTGTTGCGGAAGTCGACGGTGCGCCCCTGGCTGTCGGTGAGCCGGCCGTCGTCGAGCAGCTGCAGGAGCACGTTGAAGACGTCGGGGTGGGCCTTCTCGATCTCGTCGAGCAGCACGACGGAGTAGGGGCGCCGACGCACGGCCTCGGTGAGCTGGCCGCCCTCGTCGTAGCCGACGTAGCCGGGAGGGGCCCCGATGAGCCGCGAGACGGAGAACTTCTCCATGTACTCGCTCATGTCGATGCGCACCACGTGGCGCTCGTCGTCGAAGAGGAACTCGGCGAGGGCCTTGGCCAGCTCGGTCTTGCCCACGCCGGTGGGGCCGAGGAACAAGAAGGAGCCGATCGGGCGCGCCTCGTCGGCGAGGCCGGCCCGGGACTGTCGGACGGCGGCGCAGACCCGCTGCACGGCCTCGTCCTGGCCCACGACCCGCGTGTGCAGGTTGTCCTCCATCCGCAGCAGGCGCTCCTGCTCGGTCTCGAGCATCTTGGACACGGGGATGCCGGTCCACTTGGAGACGATCTCGGCGATGTCCTCGTCGGTGACCTCCTCGCGCAGGAACGACTCGCCGCCCTCCAGCACGCGGTGCAGCGCAGCGCGGGCCGAGTCGCGCGAGGCCTCGAGGTCGCGCAGGGTGCCGTAGGTGATCTCGGCGGCGCGGTTGAGGTCGCCGCTGCGCTCGGCTCGAGCGGCCTCGGCCTTGGCGTGGTCGATCTGCTCGGTGAGCTGCTTGATCTCGCCGAGCTTGTCCCGCTCGGTCTGCCAGCGCGAGCGCATCCCGGCGACCTCCTCGCGCAGGCCGGCGAGCTCCTCCTCGACCTCGCTCAGGCGCTGCTTGGCGGCCTTGCCCTTCTCGCGCTGCAGGGCGGTGTGCTCGATCTGCAGGCGCACGATCTGGCGCTCGCGGGTGTCGATGGGCTCGGGGACGCTCTCCACCTCCATCTTGAGCCGCGCCGAGGCCTCGTCGACCAGGTCGATGGCCTTGTCGGGCAGGAAGCGGTTGGAGATGTAGCGGTGCGAGAGTCGGGCCGCGGTCACGAGCGCGGCGTCTTGGATCCGCACGCCGTGGTGGGCCTCGAACTTGCCCGAGATCCCGCGCAGGATGGCCACGGTGTCCTCGACCGAGGGCTCCTCGATCAGCACCGGCTGGAAGCGACGCTCGAGCGCCTTGTCCTTCTCGATGTGCTTTCGGTACTCGTCGAGGGTGGTGGCGCCGATGCAGCGCAGCTCGCCGCGCGCGAGGGCGGGCTTGAGCATGTTGGCGGCGTCCTGGGCCCCCTCGGCCGCGCCGGCGCCCACCAGGGTGTGCAGCTCGTCGATGAAGAGGATGATCCTGCCCTCGGCGGCGCCGACCTCCTTGAGCACGGCCTTGAGCCGCTCCTCGAACTCGCCGCGGTACTTGGCGCCGGCCACCATCGCGGCCAGGTCGAGCTGCAGCAGCCGCCGGTCGCGGAGGCTCTCGGGCACGTCGCCCTCGGCGATGCGCTGGGCGATGCCCTCGGCGATGGCGGTCTTGCCCACGCCGGGGTCTCCGATGAGCACGGGGTTGTTCTTGGTGCGCCGCGACAGTACCTGCAGGGCGCGACGGATCTCGGCGTCGCGGCCGATCACGGGATCGAGCTTCTCGGCCCGGGCCAGCGCGGTCAGATCGCGGGTGTACTTGTCGAGGGCCTCGTACTTGCCCTCGGGATCCTCGGTGTCGACGCTCTGGTTGCCTCGCACGTCGCGGAGCGCCGACAGCAGCAGGTCGCGGTTGGTGCCCAGGCTCTGCAGCACCCGGGCCGCTCGCACCTCCTTGCGCAGGGCCTTGTCGGACACCAGCGCGAGCACGATGTGCTCGGTGCTCACGTACTTGTCCTTGAGCGCCTCGGCCTCGCCCGCGGCGAGATCGAGGGCGACCCCGAGCTCTCGCGAGGCCCGTAGATCGGCCCCGCTCACGCTCGGCAGCTTGCCCAGCTCGGTGGTCAGCGCTCGCTGCAGCGCGGCCTCGTGCACGCCGGCACGGGCGAGCAGCGGTGCGACGAGACCACCGTCCTGCTGGGCCGCGGCGGTCAGCAGGTGCAGGCTGGTGACCTCCGGGTGGCCGAGCTCCCGCGCCATGGCCTGTGCGTGAGCGAGCGCATGGCGGGTCTTGATGGTGGCGGATTCAGGGCTGAACGCGGGCATGGTGGTGCTCCTGTCCCCCGTCTCGTCCCGGCGCCGTGTCCCTTGGGGGAGGCGGCGGAGTCGACGGTGGGGCCTTGGATGGCCTCTCGATCGTGGTGGGCGCCCGGCTCCCTCCGGGCAGGGGGCAGTATGTGCATGGCATGTGCCATCGCAACCCCCGGCCCTTCGTGAGGGAATGCAGCGACCGCGCAAGGCTTGCGGTGGCCGACGCGGTTGCTCAGGCCTCGGGGATGGTCAGCGTGCGCACGTAGGTCCCGCGGGTCACGGTGATCGAGCCCTCGGCGATGCCGATGGTGAAGTAGCGACCATCCCAGGGGTTGCGGGGGCGTCGGCCGAAGTCGAGCGCGAGCTCGGTGGTGGTGGGATCGCGACCGAGGGCGTCCCGCAGCGCCATCACCCGCAGCACGGCGAGCATGGTCACCTGCGCGTCGACGAGGGGCCCGGCCCGGTTGAGGCGATCGCTGGCCACCCGCACGTCCACCCCGGTAGGCGGGTGCAGCAGGTCGAGGAGGCTCTGGGCGGGAGCGGCCGCCTGCACCGTGTGCGCGAAGGGCTGCTGCTCGCAGCGCGGGACCTGGGCGTCGTAGGCATCGCGCCAGGCGTCCCACAGGGGGTGGCCGTGCTTGCCCGCGCGGTGCTGCTGCCACGCTCGCATCGCCTCGTGCAGGCCGAAGCGCCTGGCCACGGCCTCCCGCTCGCGCTGCCCGAAGTGCACCCGGAACGCACCCACGGCGATCTCGAGCAGCTCGTGGCGCAGCGCGGCGCAGCGCACCGGGGTGGGGACCAGGGTGGCGTCGACGGCCTCGACCAGCGCGCGGAGGGTGGGGGGCGGCACCGGGTGCTCGCGCAGCATGCCGTGCAGGGCCTCGAGCACCGGCAGCAGGGTGAGCTGCTTGGTCATGGTGGGGGCCACGGGGTGGCCGTAGAGCCGCAGGGCCCCCAGCACGTGATCCCAGGCGGCTCGATCCTCGCCGCGCGCGAACAGGGTGCGGGCCTTGAGCACGTAGAGGTTGGAGAGGTGTCCCAGCACGTCGAGGGCGTCGGGGTCGATCCTGCGATCGAGGCGCTGGAAGTCGTTCATCACGCAGCGCAGGTCGTCGACGGGGCCGAGCAGGTCGCTGCGGTCGAGCCGCTCCTGGAGCTGCTCGGGCAGGGGAGTGTCGAACTCGCGGAGGTAGCCCCGCAGGTCCTGCGCGAAGTGGACCATGCGACGCGTCGACTCGATCCGCTGCTCGCGATCGGAACAGGGCACGGGGGCCCAGCCGACGGGCGGCGTCTCGAGCCGCGCGAAGAACTCGTCGGCGATCCGGGGATCGGGGGTCACCCCGCACGCCAGGCCCAGCGCGGCGATCGAGGCGAACATACGCAGGCGGCGGGGCGGTTGCTCGGCGGGACGGGCCACGGACGAGATCGGTGGTAGCACGATCGACGGACGCTAGCGGGGAGGGGTGGCGTCGGCGTCGAGACCGGGCAGCTCGGGCGGCGGCAGGGCTCGCGCCCGGCCCGGGGCGGGCAGCTCGAAGGGCTCGAGCCCGTCGGGCCCGGCGGCGAGGAACACCAGCGAGGGATCGTGCAGCGGTCGATCGAAGGCGAGCTGCACCCCGTCGGGTCCGCCCGAGGGATGGAGGTGGACGATGCGCGCCCGAAACGAGCCCACGTCGATCTCGTCGCCGAGCGCCAGGGGCTGGTCGGGGGGGCGAAAGAGGGTCTCCTGGGGCTGGTCGAGCAGGGGGCGGCCGAGGGTGGACAGCTCGAGGGTGCGCTCGTCGAAGCGGCGGACCACCAGGCGACGGTCGCCCATCACCAGCGTGTGCCAGGTGGCGGGCGCAGGGCGGCCCCACAGGTGCAGCATCCACTGGCCGTGCAGACCGGTGACGAGGCCGGGGGCGGCGATCACCACCACGTGCTTGCCGCGGAGATCGAGGCCCGCGGTGCCCGGCCCGAGCAGGAAGCGCGCGTAGGAGCGACCGGTGCTGCCGATGCCCGCGATCTGGGCGCGGGCCCAGGCGGCATCGACCGCGGTGTTGGTCCACAGCAGCCCGAGGGCGAGCGGCAGCAGGGCGGCGGCGCGCAGGCGGGGGAGCCACTGGCTCGGCCATGGGCGCAAGGCCCGGGCCGCGGCCACGCCCACGCTGCCGAAGAACGCGGCGGGGCCCAGCGCGGCCAGGGCCAGGGCACGGGTGGAGGGCAGGATGGCGGCGAGCGGGACGAGGGCGAGCAGCGAGCCCAGGGCCATCCAGGCCACGGCGCGGCGCTCGGCCGGCGACAGCCAGCGGCGGGCGAGCCACCAGCTGGGGCCGAGCACCAGCGGCAGCAGGAGCAGCACCATGCGGGCATGGCCCGCGACCAGCTCGGCGGGACCGTCGATGCCGGCGAGGCCGGTCATGAGCGCGTAGGGGAGCGAGCCCTCGTAGCGCATGAGCAGGCGGTCGCTCTCGGCGGGCAGGGCGAGCCACAGCTCGCCGAGCATGCGGGGGATTCGATCGAGGCTGGCCGCGGCGAGCATCCCGGGATGGGCGATGGGATCGACGTAGCTGCTCGCGCCCGAGACCCCCGCGCCCGCGGCGAGGTAGGCGAGCACGAAGGCGAGGAAGGCCAGGGCCACGGGGACGAGCGCGCGCAGGCGGAGGGCCCAGGCGTCGCGGCGGCCCACCAGCGCGAAGGCGAGGGCGTAGGCGAGGCCGCACAGGGCGTACTCGCCCGCCGCGAAGGCGAGCAGCCACAGGCCGCCCTCGAGCCAGGCCAGGCGTGGACGCGGATCGTCGAGTCGTCGCAGGTGCACGGCGAGGGCCGCGAAGGCGAAGGCGGCCGCCACCATGGCGCAGCGGTTGGCGATCCAGGCCACGGTCCAGCCGAAGGTCTCGTCGAGCCCGAACACGAGCAGCGCGAGCCCGGCGACCACCGGGGTGGTGGCGCGGCGCAGCAGGGCGTGAGCGGTGAGCAGGGCGGCGGCCAGCCACGCCAGCGAGCAAAGGTGGTGCACGAAGGCATCGTGGGGGCGCAGGGCGTGGTCGAGGGCGAGCAGCAGGCTCGACAGCGGGCGGAGCTGCACGAAGCGGAAGTGGGGGATGGTCCACCAGGGCAGCGAGCCGCGGGCCATGTGCTCGGCGGTCGCGCTCGGATCGTCGGGGTACAGCGAGTACAGCGCCCAGGGAGCGCGCGGCCCCGCCACGCCGTCGTTCAGGGCGATCTGGTAGACGTCGTCGGCGAGGAAGCCGACCGAGGTGGCGGGCCAGTAGACCGCCACCGCGATCATCACCACGGCCAGGCCCCACAGCAGCGCGC
This sequence comes from Myxococcales bacterium, assembly GCA_020633315.1. Taxonomy (GTDB): domain Bacteria; phylum Myxococcota_A; class Polyangia; order Nannocystales; family Nannocystaceae; genus Paraliomyxa. Next base: position 32,472 of record JACKDV010000014.1, on the reverse strand, counting down.
GCTGCCTCGCGAGCGTTGGGGGCAGGGACATCAGCCGGCCCCGGCGCGCGTCCAGACGAGCGCACACTCGACGAGCAGGGTGGGACCGAGCAGCAGCCGCACGCGATGCCAGTAGGGCTGGAGGTCGGCGGGGGGGACGGGCAGCACGGCCGCGGCGAGCGAGGGCAGCAGCAGCAGCGGGTGGAAGGCGTACGCGGCGTAGGCACCCGACAGCAGCATCAGGCCGCGGGCGAGCCGGCGGGTGTGCGAGGGCCCCAGCACCACCGCGGTGGTGGCGATGTGGCGGCGGGCGTCGGTCTGTCGATCGCGGAGCACCTGGATCGTCTCGAACACGCCCGAGAACAGCCCGAGCTGCACCAGCAGCGGCCAGGCCTCGGGGTGGCCGGGGGGGACGCCCACCGCGGGCATGGCCACGCCCCACACCATCATGGCGAGCACGTCGACGAAGGGGCGGCGCTTGAGCACGGCGGAGTACAGGGCACACACGCCGGCGCCGGCGAGCAGGGCCCAGGGCAGCCCGCCGCCCCAGCCCAGCGCCAGCGTGGCGAGCACGGCCAGCAGCGCGAGCTGGGCCCGGACCGCGGCTCGGCGGTGCGCGGCGAGGTACTCGGTCTTGGCCTTGTCGCGGGCGCTGGTGGCCAGATCGTCGTCGAGATCGAGCCAGTCGTTGTTGAGGTAGACCAGCAGGTTGAGCAGCACCCCGAAGGCGGTGCGCACCAGCAGCTCGGACGCCGGCAGCCGCAGCGCCAGCATGATGGCGACGGCGGCGGCCAGGTTCGCCATCTCGAGGCGCCGGAGCCGGTAGCGCGCCACGTCGAGGACGATCTTCAGCTCCGGCATCCGCGGGGATGCTCCCACATCACCGCGGCTCTGACCACGGCGCTACGCGGGGGCGAAGGCCAGGCGGTCGCGCGGGCCCATCACGCAGGTGGTGTCCTCGTGCCGCGGCCTCGGAGGTTGGTGCCGGGTCCGGGCCCGGACGAAGCGACGGTCGAGCCGTGCCTGCACCCACGCGAGCTGGGCCTCGAGCGAGCGGGCGTCGGCGGGACGCTGGTCGACGTCGAGCGACAGGCAGCGCTGCAGGATGGGGACGAGCGCAGGAGGCAGCCCGGTGGGGTCGAGGGTGAGGCCCATGAGGTGGGCCATGATCTTCTCCTGCGACCCGCCGCTGGGCACGAGGTGGCGCCCGGTGAGCAGCTCGTAGGCGCAGCAGGCCAGCGCGTAGAGGTCGGAGCGCGGGTCGGCGGGAGCGTTGCGGGCCTGCTCGGGCGCCATGTAGTCGGGCGTGCCCGACAGGGACGGGGAGCGCTGGCCGAGGCGCTCGGCGATCCCGAAGTCGATGAGCACGACCTGGGCCATGCCGCGGGTGAGCACCAGGTTGGAGGGCTTGACGTCGCGGTGCACCCAGCCCGCGTCGTGGACGGCCGCGAGCCCCAGGCAGGCCTGGCGGAGCCATCGCAGGACTCGCGCCCGGTCGATGCGTCGCCTGCTGCCGGGGAGCTCGGCGAGCGACGGCCCCTCGAGCAGCTCCATCGCCAGCCACCGGCGCCCGTCCTCCAGCATCCCTGCGTCCTCCATCCGAGCCACCCAGGGCGAGCTGACCTCGCGCAGCACCTCCACCTCCCGACGGATGCTGCCGCGGGCATTGGGGCAGTCGGGACGCAGCACCTTGACGGCGAGGGGGAGGCCGGCGCCCGAGCGGGTGGCACGATAGATGATGCCGGTGCCTCCCTCGGCGTAGCGCTCGTCGATCCGGATGGCGGCGTGCGAAAGGAGCCGGCCGGTGAAGGGATGGCGGCGAGGCCACGGGATGTCGAGCGGGCGCGTCTGCTCGTCGGCACGGGCGCGACGAACCGGCGCGTCCGGCCCCCAGGACTCGGCGTGGGTTGGCTCGGGGCGGGATCGGATCGCGTCCACGGCGTGCATGACGGTGCTCCTGCGCGGCGGCGGGCGGATGTCGTGCAATCCATGGTCCACGGAGTCTCCCGAGCGATTCCCGGCTCGCCCGCGATGGTGGCGTGCGGAGGGGGAACGACGGTCCCGTGCGGGTGCGCTCACCTGGGCGGTGTAGCTCGGGAGGCGCTCATGGCTCCGGCGGCGCGCTCACCCGGCGGTAGGCATTGCGGATGCGGAGGTCGGCCGGGTGGGGCGCCGGCACGCGGATGAAGCCCACGCCGTCGATGTCGTTCGGCTCGCGCTCGATCCGGCACTCGGGCTCGCACACCAGGGTCTCGAGCCAGTGGTAGCGCAGCACCACGTCGCGGCCCGGGTCGCTGCCGGTGAGCTCGAGCTGGTTGGTGCGGGCGCTCAACCTGCCGCCCCCCTGGGCCACGAGGCTCGAGGGCTCGCGCACGCGGTAGAGGCGGAAGTGGGTCACGCCGCCCACCAGCTCGAGCGCGGGGCTGCGATCCCACCACGGAGCGAGCTCGCGGGGCGTGGAGATGATCACCCAGCGCACGCCGTAGGTGTGGAGGTAGCGGTGCAGATCGTCGGGGGTGGCGATGCCCTGCGGGCGCCAGCGGAAGAAGTGGGCCCAGCTGTGCTCGAGGTTGCGCCAGATGAAGCCGCCCAGGATCTGGGCGTCGGTCTTCCAGGTGAGCTGCTCGCCGGTGTGCCAGTCCTCCACCAGGAAGCGACCCTGGCGGTCGTCGTGCTCGCGCACCCAGGCGGCGAGCTCGTCGTGGGTCCAGTCGCCGTAGCTGAAGTCGCCGTGGGGGCCGTAGCCGAGCTGCGTGTACCAGATGCGCTGGCCGTCGAGCAGGGGCGCCGGCGGGGGCAGCGAGCGCGCGCCGAAGTACAGGACGTCGCGCGCCAGGTGCTGCGCGGCAGGCAGGGCGAGCACCGCCACCAGAGCGATCGCGGGTCGCGACAGCCGGGCCCACAGGCGCTCGCGGACGAAGCGCTGCAGCCCGGCCGCGCAGGGGATCACGGCGAGGAAGCCGGTGGGTCCCACGTGGCGGTGGGGCTGGATCTGCGCGAAGACGGTGTAGCCGCCCAGGTAGGTGAGGCCCACCAGCACCACCAGGCCCACGGCGAAGGGCAATGCGCGATCGTCTGCGCTGCGCCACCAGCTCACCACGCCCACCACCGCGCCTGCCAGCAGGGTGAGGCGGAAGGCGGTGCGGTTGCCGATCACTCCCATCGCGGTGGGATCGCCGACGAGGCCCAGCAGGTCCCAGCCCAGCGAGTCGAGGGTGGGATCGGCGAACAGCGAGGAGTCGAGGATGTAGTGCCAAAAGCGCAGGGCGTTGCCCAGCCACCAGCCGTTGACCAGCACGGTGGAGGCCACGATGCCCCACACCACCAGGTGCTCGCGGCGGCCGAGCTCCCGGGCGTGCCGCAGGTAGAGCGCGGCCATCGGGGCCACGAGGATGAAGAAGGTATAGGGGTGCACCTGGTGCGCCAGGGCCATGGTGAGCGCGCAGACGAGCGCCTGCCAGGGCCGGCGCTCGCGGGTCCAGCGGTAGAACGCGGACAGCGGCAGCAGGAACAGGTAGCCGGCGATCGCATAGGCGATCATGCCCACGAACCACTCCCAGTGGTTCCACGAGTCGAAGAACCAGTAGAGCACGGCGAAGGCGGCGGCGAGCAGGGCGAAGGGACGCTCGAGGCGGAACAGCCGGGCCGAGGCATAGACCACCGGGGCCACCGCGAGGTGGGCGACCACCACGAAGAGGTTGAAGGCGAGGCCATCGGGCACGCCCAGCGAGGCCACCGCGAAGGTGAACAGCTCCCAGCCCTTGTTGTCCGCGTCGAAGATCGTGCCGTTGGGGTAGCCGGCCAGGTGCTGCACGTCGTAGACCCACGGCTGGCCCCAGCCGCGCAGGCCCTCGAGCACCCGCCACACCTGGCTCACGTGGGTGTCGAAGTCGAAGCCCGAGTAGGGCACCGGCCGAAGCAGGCGCTCGCCGCCGAAGTACCACAGCAGCGCCGCCGGCCCGGCGAACACCAGCCCCACCGCGAGCGCGATGCCCAGGCCCCGCAGGGCGCGGGCCGGCAGCCGGGCGGGGAGGGGCATGCGCGGCAGGGTACTACGACACCCGCTTGCTGACCTCGAAGGCCTCGCTGCCGTAGCCGCGATCGATCGCCCTTCGGATCCACGGGTGGCGATACCAGCGGTGGGCGACGAGGTGATCCATGCCCTCCTGGATCGCGAGGCGGCCCAGCGAGGTGGGTCCCAGGCTCGCGGCGCAGGCGAGCTGGTAGCGGCGCGCGGCGAGGCGGTCCAGGCCGCCGTGGGCGAGGGCCCGGGCCGCCGCCCGCCCGGCGAGGCGCCCGGTGTGCAGCGCCTGGAAGATGCCCTCGCCCGAGAGCGGATCGATGCTCCAGGCCGCGTCGCCGCAGGTGAGCACGCCGGGTCCGGCGGGCGGCCAGGGGCGACTCATCAGGGGCAGGGCCCAGCGGCGCGCGCGGCCGAGCGGGCGCGAGCCGCCGAGGCGCTCGGGGTGGCGCTCCACGAAGCGTTGCAGCAGCTCGGGCAGCGTGGCGTCGTGGGCCGCGAAGCGATCGGCTCGCTGGTAGACGCCCAGGTTGCTCAGGCCGTCCACGGCGGGGAAGATCCACCCGTAGCCGCCGCGCAGGTCGGGCTCGAAGTAGTGCTCGTTGGTGTCGGGAGCCCCGTGGTGGTCCACGCCCTCGTGGTAGGCGGTGATGGCCACCCCGAGGTGGATGCCGCGGCGGTAGGGCACGCCCAGGGCCGCCCACGCGACCGAGCCGGGGCCGTCGGCGGCGACCACCACGTCGGCGCGCAGGTGCAGGCCGTCGGCGATGGCCCCCGCCACGCGATCGCCCTCGCGCTCGAGGCGACGCACGGCGACCCCCTGGCGGAGCTCCGCGCCGGCGGCCTCCAGGGCGCGGCGCAGCAGGTCGTCGAGGTGCAGGCGGGGCACGATGAAGCCGGGCGCGTCGTCGAAGCGCCGCACGACGCGGCTGCCGTCGGGGAACACCGCGGCGCCGGCTCGCACCTCGGCGTGGGGGACGGTGCGCAGCGCGTCGGGGCGGCCGACCAGCGCGTCGACCAGCGCGGCCCCGCGGTTGGAGACCGCGTCCCCGCAGGTCTTGGCGCGAGGGAAGGTGGCGCGGTCGAGCACGCCCACCCGCAGGCCGGCCCGGGCCGCCTCGATGCCCGCGGCGCAGCCGGCCGGCCCCGCCCCGACCACGAGCAGGTCGTAGCGTTCGCGATCGGAGCCCGACGATCTCTTGCGCTGGTGCATGCGGCGGCCGCTCGGCGACCCGAGGGTACCTCCCCGCGGCCGCCCGCGGGGCTGCGATCACGCGGGCCGCAGGTCGGCCTCGGCTGGGCCGCCGGCGTCCCGGCGCGCTCGCTCGCGGGCGAGGGCTCGGCGCATCACGCCGATGGCGGGGAGCTCCTCGTCCCCGTGGATGTCGCTGCCGAACAGCCGGATCATGTCGCGGCGCATGGAGCCGCGCATCTGGAACCCGAGCACGATCGGCCACTGCCAGAAGTAGTTGATGAGGTCCTCGGCGACCGAGAAGCCGCGTCGGCAGTACTCCGCGTAGCCCTCCATCTGCTCCCGCCAGTCGGCGCCGTCCATCACCGCGCAGATCCGCCGGCAGGCCTCCCGGGCCTCCTGCATCGCGATGGAGACCCCGAAGCTGAAGATGGGATCGACGAAGCCATGAGCATCTCCCACGCACAGCCACCCGTCCCCGGCGAAGGGCTCCACGGTGTACGAGTAGTTGAAGGCGGTGCGCACGGGCTCGAGCCACGGCCTGTCGGCGACCCGCGGGGTCAGGTCGGGGTTGATGTTCTCCAGGCCCCAGCGCATCGCGGCATCCTTGCCGCCGAGCGGGCGGAAGACCTCGTTGGGGATCACCACGCCCACGCTCGTCACCGTAGGCGAGATGGGGATGAACCAGGCCCAGTGGTGCAGCTTGGAGTAGAAGATGAAGGTGTTGTCCCCCATGCGCCCGGGATCCCGGGTCGCACCCTCGATGTGGGTGAACAGCGCGACCTGGCGGTCGAAGGTCTCGTTGATCTTGCGCTTGCCGGCGAGCCCGAGCTGCGAGAAGAGGGCGTGCTGCCCCGTCGCGTCGATGACGTAGCGAGCCGCGATCTCCACCGGCTCTTGCTCGCCGGGGATGCGGCACTGCACGCCGCGGACGCGCTCGCCGTCGCGGAGCACTCGGATCACCTCGCCGCGTCGATGGAGCGCGCCCGCCTCGAGGGCGCGCTCGAGGAGCATGCGGTCGAACTCCGAGCGGCGGACCTGCCAGGTGGTGTGGAGCACGGGGGCGAAGAACTCCGAGCGTGCTCCCGAGCCGATCACCTTCACGCCGCCCTTGCGGGGAAAGCCCTGCTGGTCGAGGGCGTCGGCCAGGCCCAGCTCCACCAGCACCGCGCCCGCGATCCCGGTGAGCGACTCGCCGACGTGGAAGCGCGGGAACTCGGCCTTGTCGAGCAGCAGCACCCGCTTGCCGGCCTGCGCGAGGAAGATGGCGGCACAGGTCCCGCCGGGACCCGACCCGATGACGATGACGTCGACCTCACTCATGGTCTGGCAGCTCCTCGAGGAACGAGCGAATGGTGTAGACGAGCTCCTCGGCCCGCTCCTGGCCGGGGAAGTGGCCGCAGCGCGCGAGCTCGACCAGGGAGGCGCCGGGGATCCGCTCGGCCGCGGCCCGGATCGCCCGGAAGCCGATGATGCGATCGTCGCTGCCGCCCACCACGAGGGTGGGGCGCCCGATGCCGTCGAAGATCGACGGGGCGAGGTCGGCCGGCCGCAGGTAGCTGTGGTAGGCCTTCATCCCGTAGATCGTCTCGAACTGCTCGAGCAGCAGGGCGTTGAGCTTGGGGGGGCTGTAGAAGGTGCGGGCGAGGAACTCCTCGGGCTGCTTCCACAGCGTGTCGAGCTCGGCCATCCAGCCCTCCGGGTCCTCGATGAGGCCGAAGCCGACCAGCACCAGGGCGTGGGTGGACTGGGGGTGCCGGCGGGCCCGCTCCAGCGCCATCAGGCACCCCGCCGAGCTGCCCACCAGCACCACGGGGCGGTCGCCGAAGCGCGCCTCGAGGAAGCGGTCGAGCACCTCCACGTGGTCGCGATAGTGGGGCGCCTCGGGACCGGTGGAGAGCCCGAAGCCCACCAGGTCGATGGCGACCGCCGAGTGCTCGCCCGCCATGGCCTTGAGGAGGTTGCCCCACGAGCTGGCCGGGTTGCCCAGGCCGGGCAGCAGGATCCAGGGGAGGGGGTCGTCGCCCTCCACCTCGAGGGTGTGGAGCACGAGCCCGTCGCCGAGCTCGTGGCGCCGCGACTGCACCCCGGCGGCGGTGAGGACCCGGACCGCCTGCTCCATGGCCGTCTGCTCCTCGTGGGCGACGACGGGCTCCGACTCCATGCGCTCGAGGATCATGGCCGAGATGGAGGCCACGTTCTCGAAGTGCTCCACCGTGATGCTGTCGTTGGGGATGGCGACGTGGTAGCGGTCCTGGACGAAGGACAGCAGCGACACCATGGACAAGGAGTCGATGATCCCGAGGGCCAGCAGCGGGGTCATGAGGTCGATCTCCTCCTCCCCGTGCAGCAGGTCCATGGCGACGAACTCGAGCAGGGTGCTCTCGATCTCTTGGGCGACGGGGAAGCTCATGGGGTTCTCCTCCACTCGGCGGTCTCGGCCCCGGAGGCCTGGATCGCAGCGCGGGGGTAGGGGCGGGAGGGCTCCCAGGTCCGGGCCCAGGCCTCGAGCCGCCGTCGATCTCGCTTGCCGTTGCGAGTCAGCGGCAGCTCGTCCACCCAGATGGTGCGGTCGACGATCATGTAGCGGGGCAGCCGCTCGGCGAGCAGGCGCTTGATCGCGAGCAGCGAGGGGCGCGGGAGCTCGGGGGCGGAGACCAGGAATGCGACCAGCATGGCGCCGCTGCCCTGGCCCGAGACGATGACCGCGGCCCGCTCGACCACCGGGTGCCGTAGCAGCACCTGCTCGATCTCCGCGAGCTCCACCCGGTTGCCCCGGATCTTGACCAGGCCGTCGCGGCGGCCGAGGAAGTGGAGGTTGCCGTCGTGCCCCACCCGCACCAGGTCGCCGGTGGCGTAGCGCGGGCCCTGGGGCGGCCGCCCCCAGTAGCCCATCATCACGGTGGGTCCCTCGATCATCAGCTCGCCCTCCTCGCCCGGCCCGGCGATGCGCCCGTCCCTGGTCACCACGAAGGTCTGGTCGCCGCAGGCGGCGGTGCCGATGGGGACCGCCGCCTCGGGGGGCTCGGGGGGCAGCTCGTACGCGGTGCACACGTTGGTCTCGGTGGGCCCGTAGAAGTTGAAGAAGCGGGTCTGCGGCCAGGCCTGGCGCAGGCGCGCCAGCGGCACCACGGGGAACGCCTCGCCGGCGAAGACGAGCACTCGCGGGCGCTCGGGGCCGTCGAGCAGCCCCCCGCGGTCCATCATCATCACCAGCACGGAGGGAACGGAGTACCAGACCGTGATCTGCTCGTCGCGCAGGAAGGCGACCAGGTTGCCGGCGACGTAGGACATCAGCTCGGGGACCACGCTCACCCGGGCGCCCACCAAGAAGGTGACGTAGAGGTCCAGCACGCTCAGGTCGAAGTGGAGCGGCGCGTGGTTGGCGAAGCGATCGGTGGCGCGGGCGTCGATGGTCTGCGCCGCCCAGGTGACGAAGGCCATCGCGTTGCGGTGGCTGATGCACACGCCCTTGGGCTCTCCGGTCGAGCCGGAGGTGAACAGGATGTAGGCCAGCTCGTCGTCGCCGGCGCTCAGCGGCGGGAGGGGCTCCTCGCGGGGCTCGATGCCCTGGTCGACGAGCAGCGGCACGGCCTCGGTGCCCGCCACGGACGACGCCCGGCGCGAGGTCGTGACCAGCACCCGCGGGCCGCACGACTCGAGGATCGTGCGGATGCGGGCGGGGGGGCTCATGGGATCGAGCGGCACGTAGGCGGCCCCCAGCCGCAGCGCGGCCTGGGTGGCCGCGATCGCCATGAGCCCCTTGTCCAGCCACAGCGCCACCCGGGTTCCCGGGCCCACCCCACGATCCGCCATCGCGTGGGCCAGGTCGTCGGCCAGGGCGTCGAGCTGGGCGTAGGTGGCCTGGCCGTCGGGAGCCCGCACGGCCATCGCCTCGGGGGTTCGCGCCGCGCTGCGGCGCACGAGCTGCTCGAGTCGCGTCATAGTCCCAGTCCCTTCGCGACGAGGTCGCGCTGGATCTCCGAGGTCCCCGAGAAGATCGCGGTGGGCACCGCGTCGCGCAGCATCTGCTCGATGCCCATCTCCTTGACGTAGCCGGAGCCGCCGAACAGCCGGATCGCGTCCATCGAGCTCTGGATGGCGGCCTCGCTGATGGCGAGCTTCGCCAGCGAGACCTCGACCGAGGCCTGCTCGCCCTGGTCGCGCGCCCAGCAGGCGCGGTACAGCAGCAGCTGCGCCGCGTCGAGGCGCAGCTTCATGTCCGCGATTCGGTGGGAGACCGCCTGGAACTTCCCGATCGGGCGCCGGAACTGCCGTCGCTCGCGGGCGTGCTCGACGACCATGTCGAGCTGGCGGGTCATCGCGCCGCACCACGCGGCCATCAACCCGGTGCGCTCGTGGTGCATCGACTCGGAGAAGATCGCCGCCCCCTCGCCCTCGGCCCCCAGGCGCTGGCTCACCGGCACGCGACAGCCGTCGAGGTACATCGAGCCGATGGGGGAGCTCTCCAGGCCCATGGTCTCGAAGCGCTCGCCGACGACGAGCCCGGGGGTGCTGCGCTCCACCACGAACGCGGTGACGCCGAGGTAGCCGTGGCTGGGCTCGGTGGTGGCGTAGACCAGCACCACGTCGCACTGCGGCCCGTTGGTCACGTAGCTCTTGGTGCCGTCGAGCACGTAGCAGTCGCCGTCTCGGCGGGCGGTGGTCTCCAGCGTCGACACGTCGGAGCCGGCCCCGGGCTCGGTCATCGCGTTGGCGCCGATCCACTCGCCGCTGCACATCCGCGGCAGGAAGCGGCGGCGCAGCTCGTCGCTGCCGTGGCGGTCGATCGGAGCGGCGCAGGCGTGGAGGTGGGCCGAGCCCGAGAACAGCACCCCGAGATCGCGGGCTCCCTCGCCGAGGCCCTCGGTCGTCCGCGCCGAGGTCAGGGCATCGAGCCCCATGCCCCCGAAGCGGGGGCTCACCGTGAGGCCCAGCGCCCCGAACTCGCCCAGTCGCGAGAACGCGCGTCGCAGCCCCGACTCGTCCCCGAAGGACTCGGAAAGGCGTTCTCGCCCGAATTGCCGGGCGGCATCGAAGAGCTCACGTTGGTGGTCTGACCAATCGAATCGCATCGTTGCCCCCGGAGGATCGATGTGCCGCGACGGCTCGTGCTCCGTCGCGTCGCGAGCATGGCATGCCGGTCCGAGGGGAGCACGAGCTGCGGGCGTGGGGCCTCGATGGGACCAACGCTCGCACGAGTGCTCGCCCGGCAGCTCCATCGTGGAGCGAGCCGCCCTGGTGGTGGTGCGATCGGTGGCGAATCGGTTGGACCATCGCGCGCGCCCATGCAGGGGACCGAGCTTCTCCCAAGGGGGCGTCAGGGAAGGCCTCGGTCGGCGGGTGTCGGAAACGGATCCGCACCATAGGCTTCGGTGCGGGGGAAATCAACCGTCAGCGCTCGCGTACGGCGTCGGAGCGGGCAATCGCGTGATCACACCCACCGTTCATGCGAGCGGATCGAATCGGGCGGCCACGATGAAAGGGAAACCCGATGAACGATCGAAGACGCGTGCGAGTCGGCGGTGGCAGCGAGTGGTTTCGCAATGGGCCTAGCCGGTCGCACACACCTCGTACCTCGTCGGTGCGTTCGGTGGATCGACGCCTAGGGGAAACACTTGTGCCTCGGCGTGGCCGTGTCGGCCGCGAGACTGAGAGTTTGTGAGTCTATCCCGCGCGTCGTCGGCCGCGGGGGCGGTGTTCGACGACGTGGGGGATAGATTCACAAACTCTCAGGAGTCGCCTTCTCGCTTGATGCGTTCGGCCGCCACCTCGAGCTTGCCGATCATCGACTGGAACCAGGGCTCGATGGGATCGCCGGTCTTGAAGAACGCGGTGTGCTGGCGCCAGCCCCCGGGGAGGATCGAGATGGCCTTGAACAGGAGCTTGGCCAGGTTCCGCTGCACGAACTTGTCCGCGATGATGGCGACGGCGCGGGGCGGCAGCTTGCGGAACATCTCGCTGGCGTAGCGCCGCGACTCGGGCGTGTCGCCCTTGAACTCGGTCAGGTCGATCGTCAGGAAGAAGAAGGGCTGATCGCCCACGACCTCTGCGGTACGGCCGAGGAACAACGAGGTCTCCTCCATGCCGAGGTGGCTGGCGCTTCGGTACCAAACGTGACGAGGCGGTGTGAATTCGAAGTCACCGAACCGGTCCATTTGGACTGCTCCTGGAGCCCTCGCGGGAGGGACCACCGAGGCGGTCGCTCGGGGGAGGCCGCCGGTCGAGGGGGGAACGGCGGCTCCGTGCCTCGGGGAGGCGAGCTTCGAACGAGCCATCGGCCACCACCCCTCCCACCGGCTGCGTTCTCGAGTTGACCGAGAGCTCGCCGCGGATGGAGGTGGAAGGGAGGGGGAGGTGCATTCGGAGCTCGATCGGGACGGGGCCTCGTCTTCCGAGATAGCCGCCCGGGTTGATCCATGTCAATGGTGGGGCGGAAGAAACGCCGGTTGCGACCCGATCTTCCCAGTCCCAGTCGACGATGCGGCCCAACTCGGGCTCGTGCGGCGATCCCTGGTGGGCTCGAGCACGAATCTCGTGTTCCGGGCGCGAGAACGCCATCCCGGTCGGCGCGGCGCGGGGTGGGCTCGAGCGTCAGCGGGTCTCGCCCGGGAGGCGCAGCGAGCTGACGCAGCGGTAGATGAAGGTCCCGATCTCGGTGGTGAACGACCAGGTGGGATCCGCGGGGGCGTCCTCGTCCACCTCGCGCACGCGGGCGTGGATCATGCCGATCCCCATGTCGATGGAGGAGTCGGTGATGAGCAGGCTGCCGTCGGGCAGGCGGTCCACGTCGCCGGCGATGGGGGCCATGAAGTCCTCGGCCCCGTCCTCCCACACCTGGGCCGCGGTCATGGCTCCGGTGTCGACGGCGTAGCGGACGGCCCGGGAGGTCTCGAGCGGGTCGGCGAGATCGGGGTTGCCCAGGCCGTTGTCGTAGACCACCAGGGTGCCGTCGTCCTGCCACTGGGGCGAGTGCTGGTGGTACTGCCAGCTCCCCGCGGTGAGGGTGAAGTCACCCTCCTCGCCCAAGCGCCACTGCACGTCGCCGGTGGCGTGATCGATGAGGATCAGCCAGTCCTGGTGCCGCGTGGAGTAGAGGATGGTGCCGCTCGCCTCGTCGTAGACGAGGCCGTTGCCGTGGGTCCAGTCCTGGGCGTTCTGCACGGTCTCGAGGTCGAAGATGAGCTCCTCGAAGCCCGCGCGGCGACGCTGCGGGTCGAGGTGATCGAACGCGTCCCACTCCCACACCACGGCGCCCGCCGGATCGATCTCGACGATGAGGTCGCCGGCGACGAAGGTGGTGCCGATGTCGGGGTAGTCGATGTCGCGGAAGGTGTAGCTCAGGGCGAGGAAGTTGCCGCTGGGCAGCTCGATCACGTCGTGGTGCAGGCCGGGCAGGCCCAGCTCGATCGAGCCGAGGGCGAGCTGCTCGGTGCCCATCTCGTCGATCACGAACACGGTGTAGTCACGGATGAACAGCAGGCTGCCGTCGTCGCGCACCTTGACCCCGGCGAACACCGCGGCGGGGCCGATCACCCCGTCCATGCGCCCGATGTGCCAGCGCGTGGTGCCCTCGGTGTCCACCATGAACAGCGAGGCCGGAGCGTCGGGGGTGAGGGCCAGCAGGTCGAACATCACGTAGCCGCCGTAGCCCTCGCCGCTGCCCTCGATGGTGAACGAGGGACGGAAGCCGGGCAGGGGGTCCTCGGTGTCGACGGTGATCGAGCCGCTGGCGCTGCGGCCATCGGGGGCCATCGCCTCCCACTGCAGCTCGTGGCTGGTCTGTGGGGCCAGGCCGCGGACCCGCGCCCAGGTCTGCTCGGGCTGGCCGAGCTGCGGCCCGCTGCGGACGCCGGGATCGGTGGCATGGGCGATGGTGAGATCGAGGTCCGGCGCCGAGAACGCCAGGTCGATCACCATCGGTTGGTTGGGATAGGTGAAGGCCTCCACCTCGAGCTCGAGGGGGGGCAGCTCGCCCGAGCTGCCGCTGCTTCCGTCGTCGGGATCGATGCCGGTGGAGGAGTCGGCCGGGGCGTCCGTGGAGGCGCCGCTGGAGCTGGGGTCGCCGGAGTCGCCGGTGCCCTCGCCCTGCGTCTCGGAGGGCAGGTCGTCGCCACACGCGACGGCTGCGAGCACGAGCGTCAATCCAAGGAAGCGATGCATCGGCCGACCTTACACGGCGAGGGGGGCCCAGGGCGACCGCGGCGGGGTAGTGGAGCGCGCCGTGCGGGCGACCGATTGCGGTCCCGTCGGGGGCAGGGCAGGGTGGGGGCGTGCACGAACGACGAACGGTCGTCCTCGGCGTCCTGCGGTGCGGCCTCGCGTCGACGATCGCCGTGATGGCTTGGTCGGGCTGCGGCGACGCCAAGGGTCCCGATGCGGCCGAGCCCCCGGCGGTGCACGGCGAGGAGACCCCCGCGAAGGCGGCACGCGAGCCCGCAGCGGTGGAGGGGGCGGAGCCGGCGACGAAGGTCGAGCCCGCCGAGCCGACGACGCCGGGCGTGCGCGATGACGGCGAGATCGTCTCGGCGGTGAGCTGGTTCCACGGCAGCCTCGAGCAGGCGCTGGCCGAGGCCAAGGCCCAGGACAAGCTGGTGCTGATGGACGTGGGGGCCTACTGGTGCCCGCCCTGCCACCAGCTCGACGAGGAGGTGTTCGTGCGCCCCGAGGTGGGCGAGCCGCTGGCGGCGGGCTACGTGGCGATGCACGTGGATGCCGAGAAGGGCGAGGGCCCCGAGCTGGTCGAGCGCTACCACGTGCAGGCGTTCCCCACGATCCTCGTGCTGGAGCCCAGCGGCCTGGAGAAGGGACGCATCGTGGACTTCCTGCCGGCCGAGGCCCTGCTCGCGGCGCTGGAGCGGCTGGCTCGCGGAGACAACGTGCTGGCCGAGCTCGCCGATGCGGTGCAGAGCGACCCCGACGACCTCGGCAAGCGCTACGCGCTGGGGCACGCGCTGCTGCTGGCGGCCGATGCCGAGGCGGCGGCGCCCGAGCTCGAGGCGGTGCTGCTCGGCGACCCGGGCAACGAGCTGGGCCTCGCGGGCAAGGTGCTCTACGACCAGGCGATGTTCGTGACCTACAAGCTGCAGGGGGATCTCGAGGGCGCGATCGTGGCGCTGCGCGAGCTGCAGCGTCGCTACCCCGAGAGCAAGGACGCCGTGCGGGCCCACCGGACCATTGGGCGCCTGCAGTGCGCGCTGGGGCGCGAGGACGAGGCGGTGGCCAGCCTGCAGGCGATGGTGGCCACCGATCCGAAGGACCCGGGGCTCGCGGCGAGCTTCGGGTGGTTCTCGTTCCGGCAGAAGTGTGGGGTGACGCAGGGGCTGGCCGCGGTGCAGCAGGGCATCGTGCTGGCGCCGGACGACGCGGACCTGCGCTACGTGGAGGCGGAGCTGCTGCACCTGCAGGGGCGCGACGGCGAGGCCCTGGCCGCGATCCGCAAGGCGAGCGAGCTCGAGCCCAAGGCGGCGTTCTATCGCCGGCAGGTGCGTCGCTTCGAGGCGCTGGTGGAGGGGGCCGGATGAGCGGGTGGATCCTCGTCGGCCTGCTGGGGCTGGGGCCGGTGGTCGAGGCCGAGGAGGTCGAGGCCGACGGCTGGACCGCGGACGAGGGCGAGCTCGCGGACGAGGGCGAGCAGGGGGACGAGGGCGAGCAGGTGGACGAGGGCGAGCTCGAGGACGGGGGCGAGCTGGGGGACGAGGGTGATGCCGAGAGCGAAGGCGAGCCCGATGCCGAGTCGAGCGCATCGCCCGATGCGACCACTCCGAGCGATCGGGCCACCGAGCCCGTGCCCACGCCGGCTCCCGCCTCCGACGAGATCGACCTCTCCCAGGGGATCGGCGGCTACCACCGTCCCGGCGAGATCCTCGAGCGCGAGCCCAACGATGGCTACCGCAACATCGTGGTCGGCTCGATCCTCGTCCCGCTCGGCACCATCGCCACCGTGACCAGCGCGGCGGGAGTGTGGCTGACCGTGCCCGCCCACTGCACCGAGCGCCTGGCCGGCCTCGGCGTGACCATCGACGATCCCAGCAGCTGCAGCGGCGTGTTCACCTTCAACGTGATCCGCACGACCTACGGCGCGCTGATGCTGGCCAGCGGCGCGGTGATCCTCTCCATCGGCCTGGTGCAGCGACAGCGCTATCGCAAGTGGCGGCTCGAGCACGGCATGCGGGCCCGCCTGACGCCCACGCTGGGACCCACCCGCGGCGGAGCGGCGGCCGGTCTACGCGTTCGCTTCTAGGCCTGCCTGGGTCTGGGCCCAGGGCACGGGCTCGCGCGCAGCCGGCCTCACCAGCGGAAGGTGGTGCCCAGGCTCAGGAAGCCCGCCATCGGTCCCGGGAACACCTGGGGGGTGTGGGAGCCGAAGGCATCGCGGGCCCGGAACACCGGACCGACCACGGGGATCACCACGCCCACGCCACCGATCACGCCGAAGTGCTCGGTGAGCTTCAGCTGGTAGTCGCCCTTGAGCACGCCCGCGCCCCAGGCGGTGGCGGGACGGCCCGGGACCTCGTAGCCGCGCCAGCGGTGCACCATGCCGCCGGCCTGGCCTCCCATGCACATGCGGATCTGGTGGTTGAGCACGCCCTTGGCCGCGCACAGGTCGAGGGTGGCCGCGCCGAGGCCGTTGGCCACGTCGCCCTCGCCCAGGCGGAAGGCCGGCACGCCCACCAGCAACACGCCCACCCGGGCCTGGAAGTTGGGGTGGCCGAAGGCGAGCGCGATGTCGGCCCCGCCTCCGGGGCGCGGCAGGAGCTGGGTCATGCCCACCGCCTGCACCTCGAGCGCGCGCACGCGATCACGGCGACGGCGGGTCTCGACGGCGGGGCTGGTCGTCGCCGGGGCGGCGGCCCCCTCCTCGGGCCGAGCGGCCGCGGCGACTGCGGGTACGGCCAGCGTGCAGGCGAGGGCGACCAGGCTCGGCGACGGGAGGCAGCGCATGATCGACAAGCTAGGGGGTGCAGGTCTCGTCGCCAAGCGGCAAGGGATGAACGCAGGCTGCGGCGGGATCGGCGGTCGATCGCATCGCGCTCGCGGTCAACCCGCGATCCTCGGGCGGTTGGGGCGCCGACGCTGCGCAGCACGGAGTAGGCTGGTACCGTTCGGATGGATCGACATGCGGGACCCGGCAGTCATCGTGATCGGCCTGGCCATGCTGGGCTCGGCGTGTGGCGATGACACCACCCCGATGAGCTCGGCCAGCGGCACGACCACCGACACCCCGGTGAGCACGGGCGAGGCGACCGTCGACGGGAGCACCAGCACCGGCAGCAGCACCGCGAGCACGGGCGACGGCACGGGGAGCGGCGACTCGGAGGGCTCGGGCTCCGACGAGGGCTCGTCGACCGGCGAGGAGCTCTGCGAGGCGCCCGCCCGGGTGGTGCCCTGCGATGCTCCCGAGGACGCGCCCTCGCCCATGCAGGCGATCGGCCTGGACTGTCCGGGAGGTCCCGAGCAGGCGATCACCCTGAGCTCCGCCACCTTTGCGTCGAGCGATCCCGATGCCTGGAGGGTCGCGCGAAGGCTCGGCACCTACGTGGACCCGGCCTCCGACGAGCCGGCCTGGGGTCCCACGCACGGCGAGCAGCTCTTGATGATCACCACCGGGTGGGTCGCGCCGGTCGACGAGCTCGGGGCGGTGGTGATGGACGCGCTCGACCAGGACGCCAACGACAACCCCGACGACAAGCCGTTGCCTGCGCCCATGACCGAGGTGCCCGGCAGCGCAGGGACGCCGTTCATGGGCTGCGACGGCGTGGGCGACTGCTCGGACAGCCTGTGGAACCAGTGGCTCAGCGGAGGGAGCGCGGCGATGGACCTGCTGTGGTTCCAGCTGCGCACCGAGGTCCCGGGCGGCACCCACGGCTACCGCATCGACTTCGCGTTCTTCTCCGAGGAGTTCCCCGAGTCGGTGGGCACCACCTTCAACGACATGTTCGTGGTGTGGAGCAGCTCGGAGACCTACGTGGGCAACCTGTGCTTCGTGGACGAGCAGCCCTGCACCGTGACCTCGTTGTGGCCGGTGCAGTACCCCGAGGTTGCGCCGCAGCTCGAGGGCACCGGCTTCCTCGCGCACGA
Source organism: Myxococcales bacterium (assembly GCA_020633315.1). Taxonomy (GTDB): domain Bacteria; phylum Myxococcota_A; class Polyangia; order Nannocystales; family Nannocystaceae; genus Paraliomyxa. The sequence goes on along the minus strand of JACKDV010000014.1, from coordinate 15,199 downwards.
CTTCGACGAGGGCGGCGGCACCGGGTGGTTCCAGATCAAGGGCTCGGCCGCGCCCCACGAGTCGCTCGAGCTCACCTTTGCCCTGTTCGACATGGGCGACGAGGAGCTCGACACCCTGGTGCTGCTCGACGGCTTCAGCTGGGACTGTCAGGGCTGCACGCCCACCCCCGACAATCCCTGCGGTGTGGTCGAGCGCTGACGCGCAGACGCATCACCTGTGCAGGTGTGGGTGGTGGTCGGTGCCAGCGCGGGCGTCGCCTGTTCAGTGCGCGGCCCCGCGCGAGCACTTCGCTTTGGGCGATCGCGGGCGCGTCATGTACGATCGAATGCTGCCCGGTGGCTCGCGAGCCGCCGCGGTGGATCGATTACCATGCGTTGGTCTCTCCATTGGATCTCGTTGCTCTTGGGCCTGCTGGCCCTCGGTGCCTGCGGGCGCACCGACCTCCAGCTCGATCCGCCGCCGCATGGATCGGACACCGACACGGACACGGACTCCGGCTCGGGATCGGGGACCGAAGACGGCACCGACACCGAGGACCCGCCGGTGTGCGGCGACGCGTTGTGCGACGCGAGCGAGTCCTGCAGCTCATGCCCCAGCGACTGTGGCCCCTGCGTGGCCTGTGGCGACGGGGTGTGCGGCGCGACCGAGAGCTGCGTGGCGTGCCCCGAGGACTGCGGCGCCTGCCCGAGCTGCGGCAACGGGGTCTGCCAGCCGCGTCAGGCCGAGAGCTGCCTGAGCTGCGCCGTCGACTGTGGTCCCTGCCCCTCGTGCGGCGACGGGGTGTGCAACCCGGCCGCGGGCGAGCAGTGCCGCACCTGCGCCATCGACTGCGGCCCCTGCGGTGGCTGTGGCGATGGGATCTGCGAGCCACTCTCGGGCGAGCTGTGCTTCTCCTGCCCCGAGGACTGCGGACCCTGCGGGATGGACTGCGGCGACGGCATCTGCGATCCGCTCGCGGGTGAGCTGTGCTTCACCTGTCCCGAGGACTGCGGTCCCTGTGGCGAGTGTGGCGACGGCGTGTGCGACCTGATCTCGGGCGAGCTGTGCTTCACCTGTCCCGAGGACTGCGGCCCGTGCGGGGCGTGTGGCGACGGGGTGTGCGATCCCTTCTCGGGCGAGTTCTGTGCCACCTGCGAGGACGACTGTGGTCCCTGCGGGGCGTGTGGCGACGGGGTGTGCGATCCGGCCTCGCTGGAGTTCTGCTTCAGCTGTCCCGAGGACTGTGGGTCCTGTGGGGCCTGCGGCGACGGGCTGTGCGATCCGGGCTCGATGGAATTCTGCTTCACCTGCCCCGAGGACTGTGGCCCCTGCGGGAGCTGCGGGGACGGTGCCTGTGATCCCTTCGCGGGCGAGACCTGCTTCACCTGTGAGGACGACTGCGGTCCGTGCCCCGCGTGCGGCGATGGGATCTGCGATCCCTTCATGGGCGAGACCTGCTTCACCTGCGAGACGGACTGCGGCGTGTGTCCCGGCTGCGGCGACGGCTTCTGCGACGCGTTCGCGGGCGAGGACTGCGGCACCTGCATCATCGACTGCGGCCCGTGCCCGGTGTGTGGCGATGGGCTGTGCGATCCGTTCTCGGGTGAGGACTGCGGCAACTGCATCGCCGACTGTGGCCCGTGCCCCGGGTGTGGCGACGGGCTGTGCGATCCCTTCGCGGGCGAGGACTGCACGAGCTGCGCGATCGACTGTGGCCCGTGTCCGCCGAGCTGCGGCGACGGGGTGTGCAATCCGGCAGCGGGCGAGGACTGCACGAGCTGCGCGATCGACTGTGGCCCGTGTCCGCCGAGCTGCGGCGACGGGGTGTGCAATCCGGCAGCTGGCGAGGACTGCACGAGCTGCGCGATCGACTGTGGCCCGTGTCCGCCGAGCTGCGGCGACGGGGTGTGCAATCCGGCAGCGGGCGAGGACTGCAGCACCTGTGCGGCCGACTGCGGGGCCTGTCCGAGCTGCGGGGACGGGGTGTGCGATCCGGCGGCGGGTGAGGACTGTGCGAGCTGTGCTCCCGACTGTGGGGCGTGCCCGACCTGTGGCGACGGCTTCTGCGATCCGGCCGACGGCGAGACCTGCGGGACCTGCCCGGTGGACTGTGGTGCATGCCCGACCTGCGGCGATGGAGTATGCGACCCCGCCATGGGAGAGGACTGCACGAGCTGCGCGGCGGACTGCGGCCCGTGCCCGCCGAGCTGCGGCGATGGAGTCTGTGATCCGGCGGCCGGCGAGAGCTGTGGCTCTTGCCCGGTGGACTGCGGCCCGTGTGGCGGCTGTGGTGACGGCGTGTGCTTGCCCGCGGTGGGCGAGGACTGCTCGACCTGCCCGAGCGACTGCGGCCCCTGTGCCGCCTGCGGCAACGGCATCTGCAACGGAGGCGCGGGTGAGACCTGCGGGACCTGCCCGGCCGACTGCGGTCCGTGCGGAGTGTGTGGCGATGGCTCGTGCGACGTGACCGAGCTGTGCTCGACCTGCCCGGCCGACTGCGGGGCATGCCCCGGCTGCGGCGATGGCCTGTGCGACATGTTCGCGGGCGAGAGCTGTGCGGTCTGCCCGGCGGACTGTGGCGCGTGCGGAGGCTGTGGCGACGGCCTGTGCAATCCGGTCGCGGGCGAGGACTGCGGCTCGTGCCCGGCCGACTGTGGCATGTGCGGGGGCTGTGGCGACGGCTTCTGCAGCCCGGGCATCGGCGAGTCGTGCCTCACCTGCCCCGCCGACTGCGGGGGCTGTGGCGCCTGCGGCAACGGGGTGTGTCAGCCCGGCGCGGGCGAGTCGTGCGTGACCTGTGCCGCCGACTGTGGCGCCTGCGATCCCTGCGGCGATGGCATCTGCGATCCGGGGGCTGGCGAGAGCTGTGGCACCTGCGTGATCGACTGCGCCTGCGGGGCCTGTGGCGACGGCACCTGCGGCCCGGGCGAGACCCAGTTCAACTGCCCGGGCGACTGCGGCTGCGGCTCGGGCTGCGGTGGCTTCGCCGCGGGCGGCTGCTGGTGCGACGCCCTGTGCGTCTCGTTCGGCGACTGCTGCTGGGACGCCTGCTCCGAGTGCGGCGCATGCTGAGGCCGCCCCCGCCCCATGGGCCGAGGCGCTCCCTCAGGGAGCGTGGGCGGAGCCTTGGTCGGCCCCTTCCTCGAGGGGCGCGATCGTCCAGCCCATCACCCCGTAGAGGATCGAGATCAGCGGGTTGAGCAGGTTGAGGAACGCATACGCGAAGTAGGCCCCGGTGGGCACCATGAGGGTGGCCGCCATGAAGGCGCCGCAGGTGTTCCAGGGGATGAGGGCCGAGGTGATGGTGCCGCCGTCCTCGAGCGCGCGGCTGAGGTTCTTGGCGTGCAGGCCCCGCTCGCGGAACGCGGGGGCGAACATCCGCCCCGGCACCACGATGGAGATGTACTGGTCGCCGGCCACCACGTTGATGCCCACGGCGGTCAGCACGGTGGTGGCGATGAGCGAGCCCGTGGTCTTGGCCAGCCGCAGCAGCCGCGCCGCGATCGAGCGCAGCATGCCGGTGCCCTCCATGATCCCGCCGAAGCTCATCGCGCACAGCACCAGGAAGATCGTGCTGCCCATGCTCGTCATGCCGCCGCGCGACAGCAGGTCGTCGACCGCGGGATCGCCGGTGGTGCTCTGGTAGCCGTTCATGGCGGCGTCCAGGGTGGAGCCCACCGTCGCGCCCTCGGCCAGGATCGCCACCACGCCGCCGAGCACCACCCCCAGCAGCAGCACCGGCAGCGCGGGCTTGCGCCGCAGCACCAGCCCCACCACCACCAGCGGCGGCAGCAGGTGCAGCCAGCCGGGATGGAAGTGGGCGTCGATGGTCTGCTGGATGCTCCCCGTGGCCGCGGCCTCGGTGTCGGGATCGAGGGTGGCGCCCAGGATGGTGTAGCCGATCATCGCCAGCACCCAGGCGGGGCCGGTGGTGAGGATCTGGTGGCGGATGTGCACGAACAGCTCGGTCCCCGCCATCGCGGGGGCGAGGTTGGTGGTGTCCGACATCGGCGAGAGCTTGTCGCCGAAGTAGGCCCCGCTCACCACCGCCCCGGCCGTCATCGCGGGGTCGATGCCCATCGCGCCGCCGATGCCGATCATGGCCAGGCCCACGGTGCCCGCGGTGGACCACGACGATCCGCTCACCACGCTGACGATCGAGCACACGGCACAGGCGGTGGGCAGGAACCACGCGGGCGACAGCAGCATCAGGCCCCAGTGGATCAGCGCGGGTACGATGCCGCCGGCCAGCCAGGTGCCCATGAGCATGCCGATGACCAGCAGGATCAGGATGGCGGGCATGGCCATGCGGATCGCCTCGACGATCGCCAGCTCGAGGGTCTCCCAGTCGTAGCCGAAGCGCCGCGCCACCAGGGCCGCGACCGCGGCCGCGGCGAGCAGGGGCAGGTGCCCCGAGCCCTCGAAGCCGGGCTCGAGCCGCTGCAGCACCACCAGTACCAGCGACAGGAAGCCCACCAGCGCCAGCACCGGCACCAGGGCCCAGCCCACGGGGATCTCGGGCGCCTGATCGTCGGCCGCGGGCTCCATCCCGCGCAGGGTAGCAGGACCCGCACCGCCTGATAGCCTGCCCCTCGATGCCGTCGCCTGCCCTCGCTGCCTTCATCCGGGCCCTGCCCAAGGCCGAGCTCCACCTGCACCTCGAGGGCTCGGTCACCCCCAAGCTCGCCCGCCGCCTGGCGCGACGCCGGGGCGTGGTGCTGCCGGGCGTCGATCTCGAGGACGAGGCCGCGGACCTGCGGGACGCGTTCCCCTTCGTGGACTTCTCGGGCTTCCTGCGGCTGTACCTGGCGATCGCCTCGTGCCTGCACGAGGCGGAGGACTTCGCCGAGATCGTGGAGGACCTCGGCGATCGCCTCGCCGCGCAGGGGGTGGGCTACGCCGAGGTGACCTTCACCCCCGCGCTGCACCGCCACCGCGGCCTCGCCGACGCGCCCATGCTCGAGGGGCTGGCGGAGGGCCGACGCCGGGTGCTCGAGCGCCACGACCTGCTGCTGCGCTGGGTGCTCGACGTGGTGCGGATCTTCCCCGAGCAGGCCGAGCCCACCCTCGGCTTCGCGCTCGCCCTGCAGGCCCGTGATCCGGGCGCGGTGGTGGGTCTGGGCCTGGGCGGCCCCGAGGATCGTCCCCACGAGGTCGCGCCGCTGCGCGAGACCTTCGCCCGCGCGCGGGCCGAGGGCCTGCACAGCCTGCCCCACGCCGGCGAGCTCGACGGGCCGGTGCGGATCTGGGAGGCGCTGCGCGAGCTGGGGGCGGAGCGGATCGGTCATGGCGTGCGCTGCCTCGACGATCCCGCGCTGGTGGAGCACCTCGTGCGCGAGGGCATCCCGCTGGAGGTCTGCCCCAGCAGCAACGTCTGCCTGGGCGTGGTGCCCTCGCTGGCCGAGCACCCGCTGCCGCGGCTGCTCGACGCGGGGCTGCGGGTGAGCCTGGGCAGCGACGATCCCCCGCTGTTCCAGACCGATCTGCAGCAGGAGTACGAGCGGGTCGCGGACGCCTTCGGCTGGGGACCGTCGCGGCTGCGGGCGCTGGCGGGCGCGTCGATCGAGCACGCGTTCATGCCCGCGGAGCGAGCCCGGCGGATGCAGGCGGCGCTGGCCGCCGTGCCGGCCCCTCCGGGCCACGAGGGCCGAGAGGCTTCGTGAAGGTACGCCGTGCGGCGCCGAGCACCGCGCGAGACACCGTCATGACCTCCGAGGTGCCGCTGGGCGGCCGGCTTCCGCGGTGACTTGGTGGCGGCGTCGCGATCGGTCTAAAAGACACGACCGTGAGCGACGACGAGCGCAACGTGCTGGGGGGACCGCTGCGGACCTGCGGGACCTCGCCGATGACCGGCTTCCACCGCGACGGCTGCTGCCGCACGGGCCCCCACGATCTCGGGGTGCACTCGGTGTGCGCCCGCATGACCGAGGAGTTCCTCGCCTTCTCCCGCGCGCAGGGCAACGACCTGAGCACGCCGCGGCCGGAGCACGGCTTTTTGGGGCTGCGGCCGGGCGACGGCTGGTGCCTGTGCGCCGCCCGCTGGAAGGAGGCGCTCGAGGCCGGGGTCGCGCCGCCGGTGGTGCTCGAGGCCACGCACGCCGACACGCTGGGCATCGTGGGCCTGGAGGACCTGCGGGCCCACGCGGTGCCGCCCTGGCCCGTTGGTCAGGGGAGGGGGCCGCTCAACTGAGCGCTCCCGTTCCGAGGCCGATGCTCGCGTGCGTCGACGTGGACTATCGCGAGGGCTCGCCGGCTGCGGTGGCGGCCGCGCTGGTCTTTGCCGACTGGGGCGCGGCGGAGCCCGTGGCCGAGCACGTGGAGCCGGTCGAGGCCATCGAGCCCTACGTGCCGGGACAGCTCTATCGGCGGGAGCTGCCCTGCCTGCTGGCGGTGCTCGGCCGGGTGAGCGCGCCGCTGGGGGTGATCCTGGTGGACGGCTACGTGGTCCTCGACGCCGAGGGCCGGCCGGGTCTCGGAGCCCACCTGTACGAGGCGCTCGGGCGGCGCGTGGCGGTGGTGGGCGTGGCCAAGAGCGTCTTCGAGGGCAGCGCGGCGATCGAGCTGCGGCGGGGCGAGAGCGTGCGGCCGCTGTACGTGAGCGCGGTGGGCATGGACGCCCAGGAGGCCGCGGACGGCGTCCTCCGCATGCACGGGCCCCATCGGCTGCCCACCCTGCTCAAGCGCGTGGACCGGCTGTGCCGCGACGCCTGAGCGCAGCGCAACCCTTGCGGTCCCCGCATCGTCGTCGGCGTCGTCAATGCGCTCGTGCCCGGCCGGGGTTGCCCCCTAGGATGCCCGGACGATGAGCGCCTCCTCCCAAGCCCCCGTCCCCGACACCCTCGACCTCGCCTCGCTGTACCTGGGCTCGCCGGCCGGGCGGGCGCACACGGTGAGCCTCAAGCTGAGCGAGGAGTCGGGCGGCAACCGCAAGGGCACGCTGGTCCTCGACCCCAACATCTGCACCATCGACGAGTGGGGCGACCGCCAGGGCTGCACCAAGATCGCGCTGCGGGCCATCGACGTGGTGACCACCCGCATGCGCACCCTCGATCCCAGCGGCCACCGCCGCGTGCTCCACGAGATGACCAGCGACGCCTTCGGCAACGAGAAGGCCAACCTCATCGAGTACCCCGCGGCGGGGCTTTGGAGCCTCGTCTACACCGTGGAGGGGGAGGGGCACTGGGTGGTGCCGCTGTTCGACGCCGAGCTGGTCACCAGCGATCCGGCCGGCACGATCATCATGCGCTACGGCGTGCCGATGCGAGACGTGCTCGAGCGGGGTGATCTGGAGGAGATGAAGCGAGAGATCGCCACGGTGCGCAGCGCCCTGGCGGCCCTCGACGCCGTGCCGGGCGTGCGCACGACCCGGGCGCTCGCCGACGATCACGTCGCCGATGTGCGGGCGGCGCTCGCCGAGCTCGAGGCCGCGGTCGCCGAGTCGGAGTCGTGAGGGACGGGGCGGCCGCCCGGCTGCCGAGCGCGGACGACTGGGACGCGGCTCGGCCGGTCTACGTGGTGTGGGAGCTGACGCTGGCCTGCGACCAGCGCTGCGGTCACTGTGGCTCCCGCGCGGGTCGTCCGCGGGAGCGCGAGCTCGATCGCGAGGAGTGCCTTTGCGTGGTCGCGCAGCTCGCCGCGCTGGGCACCCGCGAGATCACGCTGATCGGAGGCGAGGCCTACCTGCACCGGGCCTGGCTCGACGTGATCCGGTCGATCGTGGAGCACGGGATGCTCTGCACCCTGCAGACGGGCGGGCGTCGGCTGAGCGAGGAGCGGCTCGACGCGGCCATCGACGCGGGGCTGGGGGCGCTGGGGGTCTCCATCGACGGGCCGGAGGCGATCCACGACGCGCTTCGGGGCGTGCAGGGATCGGCTGCGATCGCATGGTGGCTGCTGGAGCGCGCGCGGGCGCGCGGCTTGCCGACCACGGTCAACACCACCGTCACGCCCGCTGCCATGCCGCACCTGGACTCGATGCTGGAGTCGATCGTCGCGGCCGAGGTGCGGACCTGGCAGATCGGGATCAACGTGGCGATGGGCCGGGCCGCCGACGGGCTCGGAGGGTTGCTGCAGCCCTACGATCTGCTGGAGCTGGTGCCCACCCTCGCGCGGCTGGCCGAGGCGGGTCGTGAGCGCGGGGTGACCCTGATGCCCGGCAACACCGTGGGCTACTTCGGTCCCCACGAGACGCTGCTGCGCCACGCCGGCGACGGCAAGCGGCACTGGACCGGGTGCAGCGCGGGGCGCAACGGCATGGGCATCGAGTCGGACGGCACGATCAAGGCATGCCCCTCGCTGCCTCGCGAGGACTATGCCGCGGGCAGCGTGCGCGACGGTCCGATCGCGGGGATGTGGAGCCACGATGCCACGCGATACCTGCGGACCCGCACCGTGGAGGATCTGTGGGGCTTCTGTCGCAGCTGCGTGCACGCGGCCGATTGCCTCGCCGGCTGCTCGTGGGTGAGCCACAGCTTCATGGGGCGGCCGGGGAACAACCCCTACTGCCATCATCGGGCGCTGGAGCTGCGGGCGCGAGGGCTGCGGGAGCGAGTCGAGCACGTCGCCGCGCCGCCGGGTCGGCCCTTCGATCTCGGTCGCTTCGCGCTGTGGCTCGAGCCGATCGACGGCCAGGGCGAGGCGGTGCTCCAGGTCCCGCCGGCGTGGGAGCGCCCGAGCACCGCGGAGCGAGCCGAGCGGGCGCTGCCCCGGCGCCTGGTGCCGTGCCCGGCCTGCGGCCGGCACTCGCCGGGAGAGGACGGTCGCTGTGGAGCGTGCGGCTACGATCTGGCGGAGGCCGACGCCGAGCGCTCGGCCCGGCTGCGCCGCGCGAGGCGAGCCCTGGTGCGGCTGCGGGTGCTGATGGACGACGCGAGGCTCGACGCGGGCGCGTCACGCCCCGGCGACGGCGCGTAGGGCCTTGCGGAAGACCTCGAAGGCTCGGAGCTTGGTGAGACGATCGAGGTCTGTGGTCTTGGCGATCCTTGATTTGTGTTGATCCACGATAGCGGGGCGAATCTCTTCGCGAGCAGTGCCGCCAGCACGGTGCTCTTGCCACTGGCGTTCGGCCCGACGAGCACGGTCAGCGGCTCGCGAATCCACGAGTAGCCCCTGATATGGACGTCCTTGATCATCGCCCGTCGCCGTCCGTCAGCGTAGCACGCGCCTGCGTCCGTCACTTCCCCTTGGGCAGCGTGCCCCCGCCCAGCTCCACGATCCGCTCGAATTCCTCCCGTGTCACCGGCTGCACCGACAGCCGGGCGCGCTTGACCAGCACCATCTCGCCGAGCTCGGGCGTGGCCTTGATCTCCTCGAGCGTGACCATCTGCGGCAGATGGGAGACGTAGCGGACGTCGATCATCGACCAGCGGGGCTTCTCCTCGGTCGCCTTGGGATCGTAGTAGTCGGACTCGGGATCGAATTGGCTGGGATCGGGATACGCCTCCTTGGCCACCCGGCACAGCCCGACCACGCCGGTGGGCTTGGTGCTCGAGTGGTAGAAGAGGGCCAGCTCGCCGCGCTTCATCTCCCGCAGGCGGTTGCGGGCGGAGAAGTTGCGCACGCCGTCCCAGGGCCCGGTGCCGTCGCGCTTCAGGTCGTCGATGGAGTAGGTGTCGGGCTCGCTCTTGAGCAGCCAGAACCAAGGGCGCGGACGGTCTTCGGGCATGGGCGCCCAGGGTGACCCAGGAGCGCGCCCGCGGCGAGCCCCGCGAGCCGGGCTCGGTGGACTAGCGCTGGCCATGGCGGTCTCGATTACCTCGATGTCCCGACGTGGGAGAAATCACGGTGTGCTCGACCCGGGGTTGGATCGAAGAACGGCCGAATCCTGGGACCGAGAGGGCCTCTGGGGCTCAGGCGGAGCGCAGGGAACGGAGCAGCGCGGCCACGGTGCCGGGCTCACCATGAGCGCTGAGCTCGCCGTGCGGGCCGATGCTGACCTCGACCCGAGCCGGGCCCTGCCACAGGGCGGGATCTCGGTAGCGATCGCTGCGATGGCACAAGCGCTGGTTGCTCGAGCCGATGAAGCGCCGACCGCCCGCGGGCTCGGATGGCTCGGGGCGACGCGCGTCGTAGCGACCGTCGACGAGGGTGTCGACGTGGCGCCACAGCGCATCGAAGCCGGGCCGCGCTCGCGCTTCCTCGAGGCGGTAGCCGGTGAACACCAGCACGCCCAGGCCCCGCGCGGTCGCGGCCGCGCACAGCATCGTGACCGCGGGTAGTTGCTGGAGCGGCTCGCCTCCGAGCACGGTGATGCCCTCGATGCCGTGCTCGATCACCGCGGCATCGAGACCCTCGATGATCTCGGGCAGCGGCGTGGGCGGGCGTGGCCCCGGCGGGAGCATGTGCGGGTTGCAGCAGCCGGGGCAGCCCAGCGTGCAGCCCTGCACCCACAGGGCGAAGCGCGAGCCCGGACCCTCGGCCGTGGTCACCGGCACGATCGCGGCGACCCGGAGCCCGAGCGAGGCGGGAGATCGCTCAGGCGCGGGCACGATCGCTGCGTCGGTTGAGCACGCCCACCGCCACCGCGAGGCCGAGCAGCAGCGCCGCGCCGCCGACGTGGCTGGGCAGGATGTGCATGAGACCGGAGCTGGGGCAGTGCCAGGTGACCACGTTGAGCGCGGCCAGGGCCAGGCCCGAGGCCACCCAGAACACCCCCGAGACGCCCCGGCGCTGGATGAACGCGCCGCTGGCCGAGCCGATGAGCACCAGCACGGTCCCGGTCCCGATCACCAGCATCAGGCAGCTGTCCATGCCGCCGTCGCCCCCGTGCTCGATCTCGGCGAAGGGCCAGCCGGTGGCCGCAGCCGCGGCGAGCACGACGGCTCCCACCGCGAGGCCCACCCGGGCCCAGCGGCTGGGGAACAGCAGGCCCACGCCGATCGCCGGCATCAGCAGCAGGCACACCACCCACAGCGAGGCCTGCAGCACGAGCTGCGCCGGCGGAAGCTCGAGGAGATCGGGGCGGGTCTTCATCGACACCAGCACCCCGCCGGCCACGATGGCGACCAACAGCAGCGCGGGCAGGAAGTGCCGACGACGCGACCTCCGACCGTGCTCCAGGTCGGCCAGGATCGCCTGCATCGCTCTATTGGGCTCGTCGCTCACGTGGACCACTACGGCCGGTTGGCACCTGACCTAACGAGGGCGGGAAAGGGGAAGTTTCGCGGCGCGTGGACGGAGCTGGCCCCGTCCCGCCGTGCGCGGGACGGACCACCGCAGCCCGCACCCATGATAGCCCACAGGCGTGCCGGCCGGCGTGCGCGTCGATCTCGGAGCCGATGGCGCAAATCTGGCGCCAGATGCGGCGAGACGAGAAGCTGACGTTGCGTTAGATTCGAGCTAGCCAGGCGCGGAGCGCAGCCAGCGGTCGAGCCACTGCTCCACCTCGTCGTGCCACTGCAGGCTGTTGGCGGTGGACAGCACCCAGTGGTTCTCGTCGGGGAAGTTGAGGTACCGGCTGGGCACCCCGCGCCGCTGGAGCGCGGTGAAGGCCCCCAGCCCCTGGGTCTCGGGCACGCGGTAGTCCAGCGCGCCCTGGATCACCAGCATCGGCGTCTTCCACTGGTCGACGAAGCGCACCGGGTTGTCCTTCTCGTAGCCGTCGGGGTTGTCGAACTGCGGGCCGCCCTGCTCCCACTCGGGGAACCACAGCTCCTCGGTGGAGTAGTACATCGCGCGTAGATCGAAGACGCCGTCGTGATTGATCAGGCACCTGAATCGATCGGGCCAGTTGCCGGCGATCCAGTTGATCATGTAGCCGCCGTACGAGGCCCCCAGCGCGCAGGCCCGGTCGCCGTCGATCCATGCGAAGCGATCGACGGCCGCGTCGAGACCCTCTTGGAGATCCTCCAGCGGCTTGCCGCCCCAGTCGCCCGAGATCGAGTCGGTGAAGGCCTGGCCATAGCCGGTGGAGCCGTGGAAGTCGATCATCACCACCGCATAGCCGGCGCCCGCGTAGGTCTGCGGGTTCCAGCGGTAGTGGAACTTGTTGCCGAACGAGCCCTGCGGGCCGCCGTGGATCAGGAAGGCCAGCGGGTAGCGCTTGCCCTCCTCGTAGTCGGCCGGCTTGACCGCGTAGGCGTAGACGGTCTCGTCGTTCCAGCCGGGGAAGCTCCACTGCTCGGGCTCACCCATCGCCACGCCGGCCAGGCGCTCGGCGTTGAGCTCGGTCAGCATGGTGGCCTCGCCGCCCGCGAGCGGCATGGTCCACAGGTCGGCGGGGCGGCGCAGGTCGTTGCGCGAGAGCACGATGCGATCGCCGGCCACCTGGGGCGAGGCGATCGAGCCCTCGCCCAGCAGCTCGGTCACCGCGTCGTCGGCCAGGCTCACCCGGAACAGGGCGACTTGGCCCAGGTGCTGCGCGGTGACCAGCAGCGTGCTGCCGTCGGGGGTGAAGGCCAGGCTCCCCGCCGAGCGATCCCACGAGTCGGCCACGGTGCGGGTCCCTCCCTCGGGCCAGCTGCGCACCTTGATGCGGAAGCGATCCGCCTCGAAGCCCGGCCGCTCCATCGCGGTCCAGGCCAGGGTCTTGCCGTCGGGTGAGAACACGGGGTGGGTGTCCCAGGCGGGGTTGTCGGCGGTGAGCGGCCGTCGCACGCCGCTGCCGTCGCTCGCCACCGCGAACAGGTCGAAGTTGGTCGACCACGGCTCGGCGTGCCCCACGTCGCGTGCGGTGTAGACGATGGTCGTGCCGTCCGGGGAGAAGCAGTACTCCTCGGGCCCGCCGAAGGGACGGCTGGGCACGTCGGCGTCCTGGCCCTGGGAGAGGTCGATCGGATCGCCGCCGTCGACGGCCATGGTGAACAGGTGCGAGCGCCGGCCGTCCTTCCAGGTGTCCCAGTGGCGCACGAACATCTGGTCGTAGGCGTGGCCGGTGCTGGGGTCGCGCTCGGCCGCGTCGAGCCGGGCCTTGGTGCAGGCCAGGTCCTCGCAGTCGACGAACACGTCCATGGTGAAGGCGATGCGATCGCCGGTGGGGGAGAGCTGGAGGTTGGCGACGGGCAGGGGCAGGTCGGTGACCTGGGCAGGCGCGCTGCCGTCGGCCTCCATGCGCCACACCTGGGTGCTGCCGCTGCGCGAGGACAGGAAGTAGAGCTGGCGGCCGTCGGGCGACCAGCGCGGCGAGTCGTCCCGGGCCTCGCCGTCGGTCAGGGCTCGTCCGGGGCCGCCGGTGGTGGGGATGATCCACAGGTTGGAGCGACGCTTGCCGGTGGCGTGATCGAGGGGGCGGCGCACGTAGACCACGCGGCTGCCGTCGGGCGAGACCGCGTGCTCGCCCAGGCGCTCCATCGCCACCAGATCGCGCGCGCCGAAGGGATGGGGGCCATCGGGAGGCGTGGGGATCGGATCGTGGTCGGGCGGCGCGGGCTCGGCCAGCGGCGTGGTGCTGGCGGTCGAGGGGCCCTTGGCGGGGTCGGACCCCTCGGCGGCCTCGGGACCGTCCGCCTCGGCTCCCTTCACGCTGCGCGGGGCGGGAGATTCCTGGGTGCAGGCGGCCGGGGCCACCCCGAGGGGCACGAGCATCACGGCGGCTCGCAGCGATCGACGACCGAGTCCGGGCATGGCGGCAGCGTACGACCGCGGGCGCGAGGCCGTCCACCGCGGGCGCGGGCCCCATGCGGTGCCGCGCTCGTGCGCAGGGGCGAGCGCCGTGGGGACGCGGCTCGGCGGCACGAGGGGAGCGCCGAGGAGCTCAGCTCGCCTCGTCCTCGGGTCTTGCGGATCTGGACCCCTCGTCCTCGGGACTCTCGGATGCGGGCGCCTCGTCCTCGGGCCCCTCGGGTGCGGGGGACAGGCCGCGGAACACCGCGTGCAGGTCGACGGCCTCGTGGGCGCCGGCGGGGAGCTCGGGCGGCAGCTCGATCGAGCCGTAGCGAACGCGGCACAGGTCGACGACCTCGGTGCCGAGCGCGGCGAAGATCCGCCGCACCTCGTGGAAGCGACCGGAGGTGAGGGTGATGCTGGCGTGCTCGCGGGCCGTGGCCGAGCGGCGCAGGGCCGGGTGCATCTCGTCGAGGGGGGCTCGTCGCCACGCGGCGATGGTGGGCACGTGCCCGTCGTCGAGCCGAAGCTGCGGCGTGGGATCGCAGAAGGGCCCCGCCAGCCCCACGTGGTACTCGCGGGGCACCGCGTAGCGAGGGTGGGTGAGGCGGTGCAGCAGCGTGCCGTCGGTGGTCCACAGCAAGAGCCCGCTGGTGTCGAGATCGAGGCGCCCCACCGCTCGCAGCTCGCGGTGCAGGGGAGCACCCCGCAAGAGCGCGTAGGCGGTGGGGTGCCGCGCGTCCTCGTGGGCGGTCACCACTCCGACCGGCTTGTGCAGGAGCACGCTCACGCGGTGGTGCAGGAGGTGCTCCACGCCGTCCACCACCACCGTGCGGGGGCCGTCGCTGGGCAGGCAGGGCAGGCGAGCGTCGTCGAGCCGCATGCCGCCGGGATCGAGCACCCGGCCCGCACGCAGCAGGCGGGTCACCTGCCGGCGCGACAGCCCGAGGTTGCGGGCGATCATGGCGTCGAGCCGGGGCACCGGCGCATCGTAGGGCCGGCGGGGTCGCCTGGCCACGGCCCCTCGGCGGGCTTTCGCCCTCGTTTTCCGGGGCGGGGCCGCGCGCGTTACTCTCGCCGCCGTGAGCGGTCGTCCGCAGCCCCTGCCCGACGAGGAGCGCATCGTCGCGCGGGCTCAACGAGGCGACCGGCGGGCGTTCGCCCGGCTCTACCAGGCCTACGCGCGCACGCTCTACAGCTACGTGCTCATCCCCATGCTCGGCGACGCCGATGATGCCGAGGACTGCCTGCGCGAGACCTTCCTGGCCGCCAACCGGGCGCTGCCCGACTACACCTGGAAGGCGTCGGGGATCTACGGCTGGCTCAAGGTGCTGGCCAAGAACAAGGCTCGCGATCTGCTGCGCGCCTCGGGGCGACGCCAGCGGCTGCGCGGCGCCTTCGCCGAGCACGTGGATGCCTTCGGGGGCGGGGCGGCCGAGTCGCCGGGCGACGAGGAGCTGCAGCGCGAGCAGACGCGACGTCGCATCGACGAGGTGCTCGAGACCCTCAACCCTCGCTACGCCAAGGTCCTGCGGCTGCGGCTGCTCGAGGACCGCGACCGCGAGGAGTGCGCGGAGATCTTGGACGTGAAGGTCGGCACGCTCGACGTGCTGCTCTATCGGGCGTGCCGCAGCTTCAAGCAGGCCTGCGAAAAGCGCGGCGTGGCCCTACGAGGTGAGC
>JACKDV010000013.1 GCA_020633315.1 Myxococcales bacterium | reverse complement strand
TGACCTCGGTGAGGCACGACGACTCGGTCGCCCTCCCTCCCGACAGCACGACGGGTCTCGCCGTGCAACGGGGGCTGCTGGCTGCGGTGCCCGTCGCCATGCAGCTCGCCCTCGGGGCTCGCCCCCGCCTCGCCGAGGAGCTCGACGAGCGGCCGCCAGCTCGACCATCACCGCCGCGCAGCGAGGGCAGCGATCGAGGTGCTCGTGCAGCGCCCCCTCGTCGTCGGCCTCGCCCGCCAGCAGCAGCGCCAGCGCGTCGTCGTCGGGGCAGTTCACGGCCCCGGCCTGCCAACGCTCGACTCGCGAAGGCGCGGGTCAGGCGGGGGGCAGCACCTTCTCGAGCGCCTCGACCAGCTCCGGCGCGGTGGGATCGACCGCGGAGTCGAAGCGCGCCACCACGTGGCCCTGCGGATCCACGAGGAACTTGGTGAAGTTCCACTTCACCTCGCCCGCGATGCCCTCGCCCGTCTGCTCGGTGAGGGTGCGGTACAGCGGGGCGATCTCCGATCCCTTGGCGTGGACCTTGTCGAACATCTCGAACTCCACCGAGTAGCGTTCGTCCACGAAGCTGCGGATCTCCTCGGGACCGCCGGGCTCCTGGCCGCCGAAGTCGTTGGAGGGGAACGCGAGCACCTCGAGGCCGCGGTCCTTGTACTTGGCGTACAGCTCCTGCAGGCCGGCGTACTGCGGGGTGAAGCCGCACTCCGAGGCGGTGTTGACCACCAGCAGGGCCTTGCCGCGGTAGTCGCTCAGGCTCTTGTCGCTGCCGTCGAGGAGCTTGACGGTGTGGTCGATGACGGGACCCTCGGCGGCCGCGATGGCGGCGTCGTCGGCCGCACCGCCCTCGGCGAGCGCGACGGCTCCGTCGCCCGCGGCGTCGTCGGCCTTCGCCGCAGCGTCCTTCGCATCGTCGGTCTTCGCATCGTCGGCCTTCGCATCGTCGGCCTTCGCATCGTCGGTCTTCGCCGCGGCGTCCTTCGGACCAGCGGTCCTGGCTGCGGCGGTCTTGGCCGCATCGTCCTTCTTGGGGGCGGAGTCACAGGCGGCCAGGGCCAGCACGATCAGCAGCGGCGACACTCTCATGCCGCCTTCGTACCCCAGCGGCGGCCAGGAGCAAGGGGCAGGCCGACGAAGGTCCTAGATCGTGCGATAGGGCCCCAGCGCGCCGCCCTGGCCGTCGCCCCAGCAGGCCACCTCGCCGCCGGCTCGCAGCACGCAGGTGTGCCGGGTGCCCAGCGCCACGTCGATCGCATCGTCGATGTCCCGCGCGGCCGCCCGCGTGGCGCCTCGGGCGGCCCCCGGCGCGAGCTGTCCCGCGGCGTTGCTGCCCCAGCAGGTCACCTGGCCCGAGCGCAGCCGCGCGCAGCTGTGCTCGTCGCCGGCCGCGAGCTGCACCACGTCGCCCAGGTCGCGCACCTCTACCGGCGCGTAGGCCTTGGCCTCGCCGCGCGCCAGCGGCCCGAGCTGCCCCGAGGCGTTGTCGCCCCAGCACCACACCCGGCCGTCGCGGGTGCGCGCGCAGCTGTGCTCGTGGCCCGAGACTACCTCCACCACGTCGCGGATGGTGGCCACGGTCACCGGCTTGATCCGACTGCCCGACTTGCCGTCGCCGAGCTGCCCCTCGGTGTTGCGACCCCAGCACCACACCTTGCCCGAGGTCTCGCGCGCGCACACGTGGGACCAGCCCGAGGCGACCTGGGCCACCGAGCCCAGCGAGCCGATGCGCTGGGGCGTGGTGAAGATCTGCTGGGCATCGCTGCCGATCTGGCCGTCGTCGCCGTTGCCCCAGCACGCCACCGTGCCGCCGCGCTCCAGCGCGCAGGTGTGGTACTCGCCGGTGCTCAGCTCCACCACCTCGCCCAGCCCGTTGACCCGGGAGGCCCGCAGGCTCGGCGCGTCGGCGCGACCCTGCCGGCCGCTGCCGAGCTGCCCCTCGTCGTCGTGGCCCCAGCACACCACGCTGCCGCCCTTGCGAATGGCACAGCTGAAGTCGCGACCGGTGACCACCTGCACCGCATCGACCAGCCCGTCCACCTTCACCAGCCGGGCCGAGTCGCGCTGGCTGCCGTTGCCGAGCTGGCCCTGGTCGTTGCGACCCCAGCACAGCACGGTCCCCGACTGGCGCAGCGCACAGGTGTGCTCGGCCCGAGAGGCGAGATCGACGATGGGATCGACCGGCGGCGTGGGCGTGGGCGTGGCCACGGGCACGGGCGACGGCGTCACGGGCCCCGAGCTGCGCGGCGGTCCGCTGTAGCAGCCCCCGAGCACCAGCAGCACGCCCATGAGCCACGGGCGGGAGCCGAAGCCCCGACCCCGACCGATCCCCTCGCTCGACTCACCCGCACTCGTCGTCATCGCACAGGTCGCTCGCACACTGACTGCCGTCGTCGCAGGGGTCGCCCGGGCTGCCGTCGTGGCACATCCCATCGGCCGCGCAGTACGGGGCCTCGTCGGAGCAGCTGCCCATGGGCAGCATGGGATCGCAGGGATCGCCCTCGTTGCCGTCCTGGCACTCGCCCTCGGGATTGCAGAAGGGAGCCGTGGCCGGGCACATGGCATCGGCCTGGCAGGGCGTGCCCTCGCCCGTGCCCACGCACGTGTCGTCGATGCACAGCGGGGTGGGCTCGGCACAGTCCTCGTCCACCGTGCACTCGGGCGCGGCGGTGGTGACCGAGCCGCTGCCCTCCGTCGAGCTGGCGCCCTCGCTCGTGCTGGCACCCTCGCTCGTCGCGTCACCGGTCGCCGGCGCCGTGGTCCCGTCGCCCGCGGCCGGCCCCTGCCACTCGGGGTTGGGCTGCCGACATCCCCCCGCGAGGACGAGCAGCGCCGGCACGAGGAGCGATCGCTCGAGCATCGTCGCGCGATCATAGCATCGCGGGCGCGCGACGCCCCCGGGGCGGCCTTGGGTCGGTCGAGCCCGAGGCCGGTGGCGCGCTGGCGGCCCACGGGGCGCAGAGCCGAGGCCCGGCCTCGGGCGCCCCGGGGCGCGGAGCTACGCTCGCCCGCGGGCGTGGTGGGCGTGCAGCATGGCCGCCGCGCACGGTCGCACGGTGTGGCTCAGGCAGCGCGCTCGCAGCCGGCGGCTCGCATCGCGGCTCGGCACGCCGTGGGCCGCGGCCAGCTCGGGCTCGATCGCGTCCTCGTCGGGGTCGACGGGAGCCTCGAGCGCCGTGCTGGCCGCATGGGCGGCGCGGGCCACCTCGTCGTGCACGGCGGCCACGAGCGAGGGATCGCGGGACAGCGCCCAGTCCACGAAGCGCCAGGCCAGCACGGCGTGACGGGCCTCGTCCTCGGCGATGGCGAGCAGGGCGGCCCGCACCGCGGGGTCGGTCGCGCGGTGGGCCGCCAGCTCGGCCTCGGCCGCGGCCAGGGTCTCCTCCACGCAGCCCTCGCGCACGGCCGCGCGCACGATGAGCTCGGCCGAGCCGCCCGCGCTCAGGCCATCCATCGCCAGGGGACCCGGGCCCATCGCCTCGCCGGCGTAGGCCGAGGCCAGCGCGAACGAGACCCGGGCGTGGCGGATCTCGTCCTGCATGGCCGCGGTGGCCTCGGCCAGCAGCGCGGGCGGAGCCCCCAGCGCGACCAGGTCGAGCACGAAGCGGGCGAACGAGGCCACCGAGGCGTGCTCGGCCAGCGCGGCCCGGGCCCAGCGCGCGGCCAGCCACTGCCGCGCCCGCTCGTCGAGGCCCTCCACCCGCGGCGAGTCGCCCTCGCCCCAGTCGTCGCGGGAGCAGGGCTCGGCCGTGCGCGCGCGACCGTCGAGGAACAGCGGCCGCCCCTTGCCGCAGCCATCCTCGAGCATGGTGGTGACGTAGTGGCACAGGCCATCGATGGGCTCGGCGCAGGTCACCGAGCCGAACACGTACCAGCAGCTCCCGCAGCAGTTGTCCTCGTTCCACTGGGCCAGCGCCTCGGCCTGGCACGACTCGCCGCAGCTACAGCTTCCGTCGGGCTCGGGCGGCCACCAAAGCTCCCACTCGAGCCAGCTCTCCGAGGGCATGCACATGGGCACGGGCGGGCCGGAGTCGGCCTCGCCCACCTCGCCCACGGTGATGGTGGCAGTGGCCGTCGCGGTGGCGGTGGCAGTGGCAGTGCCCGTGCCCGTGCCCGTGCTGCCGGAGGTGGACGAGGAGCCGCTGCCGGCCTCCTCGCCCGAGCCGTCGCCCCCGAAGGCCTCCGAGTCGTCCAGCGTGCGAGAGACGCAGCCCAGGGGCGTGCTCGCCAACGACAAGCCCAGGGCGGTCGCGATCCTGACCGTCAGCCCATCCACGCCCAATGTCATGGCTTGGAACCCTAGCGCGGGGATCGGGCGCGGTCGAGCCGAGGTGAGCCCGCTCCCGCGATCACGGGCACGGCATGCGACGGCTGCTATGCTCTGGCGATGCCGCGGAGGCTCGTGCTCGGCGTTCTCGTGGCCGTCGCGAGCTGCGGCGACGGCTCGCGGGGGCCCGACGAGCCCGAGCCCTTGCCGACCCCGGCGTGGGACGCGGTGTGCGGTCGCGAGGCTCCGCAGCTCGTGCTGCCCCTGGCCCTGGGCGAGCATGCCTACCGGATCGATCGCATCGCGGACGACGAGCGGTGGCTGGTGAGCACCTTCCTCGTCGATCCCTCGGTGCCCCTGGCCTCGGGACCGCCCACCCTCGACCGGGTGATCCGTGCGGTGGGCCCCTGCGGCGAGGATGCGGTCGAGGTCGCCCGCGGGCTCCGTCCGGGTGGTCGCCACGGGGCGCTCACCCTGGCGTGCGGGGGCGATGGCCACGGGACCTGGGCGATCGACCCGAGCGGGGTCGAGCCGCCGCGCCAGCTCCTGGGCGGCTGGTGTCCGCCTCGCTCCACCGACCATGGCCTGCTGACCGTCGATGCTCCGGCCGACGCCACCCACGGCGCGCTGGTGCTGCTGCGCGATCCCGCCGATCCCACCGCCACGCCGCAGGTGCTCGCCGAGGGCATCCGAGTGCCGCGCAACACCTACTACGGCCCCGGGGGCAACGGCAGCACCTCGCTGTGGGCCGCGGGCGATCAGGCGCTGGTGCTCGACGAGGCGGGCACCGTCTGGCACGTGGAGCTCGGCAGCGGCGAGCGGGTCGAGGAGCTGACCGGCGTCCGCGAGCTGCGGGTGTCGAGCGACGCTCGCCTCGCGATCTGGCAGGCGCTCGAGCCCAGCGAGGGCGACTCCCGGACCCCGGTGGGCCCGGTGTTCCTGCGCGATCGCGAGGCCGGCACCGATGCCTACCTGCTGGGCACCCACCTCGAGTGGACGGGCACCCCGTGGGCGGGCGACTACCTGCTCGTGCGCGACGATGCCGATGGCGTGCGCCTGTGGTGGCGCGACGGGCTCGAGCCCATCGAGCGCCCCGCGGGCACCGAGCTGCGGGGCGTGCTCGAGGGCGGCGAGCTGTGGCTGGCGCGGCGGGCCGACGGCCAGACCGAGGAGCTGCGCTGGCACCCGGCCCAGGGCGGCGAGCCCTTCGTGTTCGCCCGCCACGACGGCGTGGTCTCTCGCTACGGCGACGGCATCGAGATCTACGAGACCGACGAGGCGCTCCCGCCCACCGAGGGCCGCCTGAGCTTCGTGCCCTTCACGGGCGGTGAGCCCGAGCTGCTCGCCGACCGCGTCGACCAGGTCCACGGTCGCGTGGCCGACGGGCGCATCATGACCGTGGTGGACGCCGACCCCAGCGAGCACGGCCCGCTGCGGCTGATCGATCCCGAGGCCGGCACGATCGTGGGCCTCGACCTGCGCGGCTACCTGCAATCGCCGCGGCTGAACGCGGGCGATCCCTTCGACGGCGACCTGGTGCTCGCCACCGCCGGCGGCGAGCGTCCCCCGGGGGTGTACCGCGCCCGCGTGCCCCGCTGAGACCGGAGCATGCCGCGGGCACGGCCGCTACCTCACCCGCACCCGCTGCGGCGCCGTGTTCCCCTGGATCTCGGGGTAGTACATCGCCTCGGCGTGGCTCGGCGGCATGACGTAGTCGCCGGGGGTGATGGCGCGCAGGAACACGGTGTGGTGGTGCTTGCCCGGGGGCAGGCGATCGGCGAAGACCAGCGCGCGCTCGGTCTTCAGCTCGGTGTGGCTCACCCACCAGCCCTGGCTGCCGCGTAGCACCATGGCGCGGCGGCCCTTGCCGATGGTGGTGTCGACGGCCTCGAGACCGGCGGGCAGGGGGACGTCGATGGCCACGTAGTCGAGGACCTCGTTGGTGGTGAGGGTGAGGTCGAGGGCGACCATATGGCCGGAGGCGATGGCGTCGGCCTCGGCCACGGCGCCGGCCTCGGTCCGCAGCGCTCGCTCGATGGTGATGCCGGCGGCGTGCGGACGCAGCGTGGCGGGCTCGGGCACCCAGCGCATGGCCACGCGCCAGTACATGCGGCCGCGGCCGCGGCGGGCGAGGGTGACCCGGCCGTCGAAGGGATCGGTGCCCGGCGCGGGCGCATCCTCGGTCCAGGGCAGGGGCAGCTCGAGGGCCTGGCTCTCGCCGCTGCGGCCCTCGAAGCGCGGGCGGCCGACGAAGTCGGCGTCGACCCACACCGAGCCGTCGAAGGCGGGCTCCTCGGCCTCGAAGCGCCGCGCGTGCTCGGCCAGCGCGAGCAGGGCATAGGCGCGCTCCTGGGTGTTGCGCATGGCCCCGTGGCGCCGCAGCTCCATGAGCCCGCGGGTGAGCTTCTCCACCCGGCGATCGTCGGGGGCGGCCTGCAGCAGGGCGAGCAGCACCATGGCCTCGGTGCGCGGGCCCGAGTCGAAGAAGCTGCCCAGCCAGCCGCCGCCGTCGCGCACGTGGGCGAAGCCGTCGCGCTCGTCGAGACCCTCGAGCAATTCCCCGGCCAGGGTGGCCACGCGGGCGTCGGCGGGATCGCTGCGGTGCAGGGCGACGAGCACCATGGCGCGGGTGAACAGCGGCAGCCGCTTGCGTCGCTCGTAGAGCGCCACGAGGGCGGGGCGCGGCTCGTCGTCGGACTCGGCCAGCGCCACCAGGGCCATGGCCAGGCGCACGTCGTCGTGCACGTTGGGCGTGCCGTGGGAGGCCCAGCCCTCCACCTGCTTGGCGAGGTACTCCTGCTGGCTCACGATGAAGCCCCGGGGCACCTCGTAGCCCGCCTTGCGGAGCTGGACGAGCACCCAGGTGGCGTAGGCGGTGGCGTAGGCGTGGGGCGTGGTGTCGCCGGGCCAGTAGCCCAGGCCGCCGCCGGGGACCTCCATGCTCTGCAGGCGGGTCACGCCCTCGCGCACGAACAGGTCGAGGTCGCCCACGCCCAGCGGGTAGCGCGGGGCGAGCTGGCCCAGCGCGGCCAGGGGCAGCAGGCGGCTGGTGGTCTGCTCCACGCAGCCATAGGGGTACTCGACCAGCCCCTCCACCATGTCCTGCGCGCCGCCGAGCAGGGTGGAGCCCAGCGACACGTCGATGCCGCCCTGGCCGGGCCGGGCCGCCGGTGGTCGCCGCAGCGCCACCGCGATCGGCTCGTCGTCGGCGACCGAGCCGTAGGTGGCCACCTGCCGCACGATGCTGCGCTCGATCGCCACCGGCACCGGCAGCTCGATCGCGTCCGACAGCCGCGCGTCGCCCTCGTCGGCCGCGAGCACGGCGGTGAGCGTGACCTTGGGCGTGCCGGGGCCGAGGGCCTCGATCTCGAAGGGCACCCGCACCTGGCCGCCCGCCTCCACGCGCACGGTGGCGGTGGGCGAGGAGCTCACCCGCAGGGCGCCCTCGGAATCGTCGACGTCGATCACCACGGTGAGCAGGCCCGAGGGGCCGCCCAGGTCGTCGACCAGGGCCGCGGCCTCGGCTCGATCGCCGGGCCGCAGGTGGCGGGGCAGCGCGGCCTGGACCACCAGCGGCGCGGTGACCCGCACCCGGGTGTCGGCGTGGCCGAAGCGACCCACCGCATCGCCGCCCTCGAGCTCGGCCGAGGCGATCGCGGTGATGCGGAAGGTGGTGAGGTCGTCGGGCAGGGTGCCGCGCGCGGTGGCCTTGCCGCTTCGGCCCACCTCCACGTCGCCCAGGAAGATCGGCGTGGCGTCGAAGTCCTTGCGGGTCAGCGTGGTGCCGCCGCCCCTCCCCACGCCGCCGCCCATGCCCAGGCCGCCGCCCCCGGCTCCGTACCCGCTCAGGCCCAGGCCCCCCTCCCAGCCGAACGCGTAGGGATCGTCGCGGACCACGTAGGGGAACAGGCGCTGCTCGAAGTCGTCGAGCAGGTTGGTCTCGTCGCCGCGCTCGACCACGAAGGCGGCCACCAGGTCGGGGATCAGCGGCGGGGCCAACGACAGCACCGCCTCGTCCACCGCCCACAGGGTCACGTGCCCCGCGGTGGGCTCGCCCGCGGCGTCGTGCAGCAGCAGCTCGATGGGGATCTCCTGCCGGGGTCCGGCCACGTCGGGGGCGCTCACCTCCACGCTGAGGGCGCGGTGCTCGGGCGTGACCCGGAACCCGCCGTAGGCGGTCTCGATCAGCCGACCGGGATCCTTGGCGGTGGGGTGCACCACCAGGGCCTCCACGTCGACCGAGGGCACCCAGGCATCCAGCACGGTGAAGGAGTGCTCGAAGCGGCCGCCCTCGAGCACGAAGGGCTCCACGGTGCGCAGGCCTCCGTGCATCATCATGAGCACGCCGCGGGCGTCGGCCTGGGGCGAGCGCACCGTCACCGTCACGCGGTCGCCGGGGCGCGGCTCGGGGTCGCTCAGCTCGAGGGTGAGGCCGGTGACCTTCTCGGCGCGCACGGGCTTCCACCGGCTGCCCACCCACAGGCCGAGCTCCACCCGCGCCGCCGGCTCGTCGTCGGTGGTGGTGGCCACGATCGAGTAGTGGCCGCGGGGGAGCTTGGCCAGGCGGCACTGGGGGTCGGCGCCCTTGGCCGTGGTCGTGGCGGTGCAGCCGGGCAGGGTCTCGCTGCGCTCCTTCCAGCGACCGGTGGCGTCCTTGGCCCAGAACTCGCGCTCCACCTCGAGCCGCACCGGCGTCCCGCCGAGGCGCCGACCCTCGTGGGTCACCGTGCGCAGCGGCAGGGTGATGGTGTCGCCCTCCTCGAGCCGCTGCAGGGGCGAGCCCAGCAGCAGGTAGCGCTCGGGGTGCACCAGGTAGCTCAGCTCGGCCCCCACCTCGGCCGCGGCGGCATCCTGCACGGCCACGCTGGTGGTGCAGCGGTAGGTCCACGAGCGGTCGAGATCGAGGAGGTCGATGTCGTACTGCAGCCGGCCCTGTTGCTCGGGGTCGGGGCTCAGCCCGATGCGTCGGCTGCCGGAGTAGGGCTGGGCGACGGTGCTGTGACCCACCACCCACTGTGGATCGAGCCCGGCCGGGCGGAAGCTGGTGGCCCAGCACTCCTCGTGGCGCCGCGCGGTGGCGATGGGCACCCGGCCGCCGAAGTAGTACGAGGCCCCCACGGTGATCCGGGGCGACTGCCGGTGCAGGAAGTCACCGCGATCGATCGCGGCATCGACCGCGAAGGGCGGGGTTCGGAACTGACGCAGGTGCACGTCGGCGCGGGCGGAGGCGCCGACCAGCTCGGCCCGGACCGAGTAGGCGCCCAGGCGCAGATCGGAGGGCAGGGCCAGCGTGGCCCAGTACTTGCCGTACTGCTTGAG
Source organism: Myxococcales bacterium (assembly GCA_020633315.1). Classification (GTDB taxonomy): domain Bacteria; phylum Myxococcota_A; class Polyangia; order Nannocystales; family Nannocystaceae; genus Paraliomyxa. The sequence goes on along the minus strand of JACKDV010000013.1, from coordinate 224,663 downwards.
CCGCACCTCGCGACGCAGCACCACGTCGCCGGAGCCGTCGTGCAGGGTGATCTCCACCGGCGTCTTGGCGGGCACCGGGCGCAGGCCGCTGGGGGTGTGGGGAGTGCTCACCGCGGCCCAGCCCACCAGGTGGATCGTCTCGCCCGGGCGGTACAGCGGGCGCTCGGTGACCACGGTGGTCAGCACCCTCTCGCCGCGCCGGTAGCCCTCGGCGGGCGGAGCCGACAGCTCGCCCAGCCACTTGGGGCCCATCACGAAGCGATCGTCGGCGCTCGGATCGTGGACCAGCAGCAGGCCCTCGTCGTCGGCGGACGAGCCCCAGCCGGGCAGCGGCGCGAGGCCGTCGTCGTCGGTGCGGGCCAGCTCGCCGATCGCCGTGGTCGGCAGCGCGGGATCGCGGCGGAAGAGCTGGACCTCCACGCCCGCCCGGGGCTCGCCGGTGCTCAGGCGGCTCACCCGGGCCACCGAGCGCGAGCTGGAGGAGATCGCGATCGCCCCGAGATCGGTGAGCTGGTACAGGCCGCGCACCATGGTGGGCATGGTGCGGCCGGCCGCGGCGGGGGTGAGCAGCAGCGGCCTCACCTCCACGAACACCGGGCGGCGCTTGCCCTTGGTGAAGGTGGCCAGGTCCAGCGGCCGCGAGGACCATTCGAAGCGCCCCTTGGGGTCGAGGTCGATCACCTGCTCGATCACCTCGGCGCCCTCGCTGGGGAAGCGCCCCTCGTCCACGCGGAGCGAGGCGCGGGCCACCGCCGCGTCGTCGTCGAGCACGGCCACCCGCAGCGCGACGCGGGAGACCGAGCGGGCCTCGATGCCCACCGTGGTCCCCGAGCCCGCGCCCTCGGCCGGCAGGAAGCCGCGCGAGCTCGACAGCGCCAGCGAGGGCGGCGGCATCACGAAGCGGATCTCCTGGGTGATGGCCTCGCTCAGCCCCTGCCCGTGCACGTCGTGGAAGCTGGCGGGGATCGTGACCGTGTAGCTGCGGTCGGGCTGGAAGCGACCGAAGATCTCCACGTCGGTGATCCCCGCGGCGTACTCGTCGTCGCCGCTCACCTTGAGGCGGGCGGGGCGGGGGCTCACCTCGATCTTGGCCAGCTCCGCGCGTGGGATGGGGTTGTCCAGCGACAGCCACAGCGGGCCGGGATCGCAGCCGTCGTCGTACTCGAGGGCGCAGCGCAGCGTGGCGCCCAGGCCGGGCTGGGTCTGCAGGCGGGCCTCGATGGGGCGCCCCAGGGCCAGCACGTCGTCGCGAGGCACGAAGTCGGCGTCCACCCGCACGCTCACCACGGTGTCGGCGGGCCAGTGAGCGATGGGCTCGACCACGTAGAAGTCCCGGGGGTCCTCGTCCCAGCCCCAGTGCCGGCGCTCGCGTGCGGTGGCCTTGCGGGTGCGGGCATCGAGCGTCCGCGGCTTCGCCTCGGCGGCCGTGGTCCCTGCGTCCTCGGCTCCCGGAGCGGGGGCGGGGCGTCCCTCCACCACCAGCGCCTTGCGCAGGGCGGGCAGCGTGGCGGGACGATCGACCGCGACGATCATCTTCGCCTTCCAGTGGGTCGTGGGCGCGTGCCCGTCGGAGACGTAGTAGGGATAGTCGTTGTCGTCGACCACGAACATGTCCACGCGGACCCGCTCCACGTCGATCGTCCAGCGTCGCGACAGCGCCATGGCGCGGCCGTCCACGGTCGTCAGCGTGCCCTCCACGATCACCTCGTAGGGCTGGCCCGGCTCGAGGGGGTGGTGGGGGGAGAACACGAGCTGGTAGGCGTCGGGCCAGCGGACCGTGCCCGGCACCTCGGGCTGCAAGCGCACCAGCGGCGGCGCGCCGTCGGCCGGCTCCACCATGGATTGGTTGAAGCGCACGAAGATCGACGGGTACGCTCCCACGTCGCCCTCGGGGCCCGCGTCGACCACCTCGGGCGGCAGCGGCTCGGCCAGCGGCGCGCCCTGGCTCCAGGGGGGCACCCCATCGGGATCGAGGCGGGCCACCACCGTGGCCTCGGGCACGGGCGGATCGTCGAGGGTGAGGGGATCGACCTCGGAGGGGCGGCAGGCGAGCCCCAGCAGGACCCATAGCAGGCCCAGCCAGGCCCACGGCGAGGGGGTGGCGCGGGGATCGGGGCTCATCGGCGGGTCCAGGGACAACCCAGGACCCTCGGGGTTCCTGTAGGCGTCCGATCGACACGCTACCACGGGCCCGGTGGCCCACGGGCGCCCGCGCCCGCGCCCGCGCCGGCTACGGCGGGGTCGGGTCCGCGCGGCTCAGCTCGACCAGCACCGGGAAGTGATCCGACACGCCGCGCGGCAGGACCTCGGCGTGGTGCAGCCGCAGGCCCGGCCCGTAGAGCACGTGGTCGAGCATCATGTGGAGCTTGCCCATGCGAGTCTGCCAGTGCCAGGTCTTGGCGCGCGGCTGCACCTGGGCCAGCGCGCTGTGCCAGCCCTGCTCGGCGAGGAAGGCCACGGCTCGGCCGTCGGCGTCCTCGTTGAGGTCGCCGGCCACGATCGTGGGCAGCGAGCGATCGAGCTGGCCGAAGAGATCCTCCATCTCCTCGCGCCGCACGTCGCGGGTGGAGAAGTAGCCGGCCACCCAGCTGCCGCCGTCGCTCATGGGCGGGCGTAGGTGCACGTCGAGCGCCTGCACGCGGCCGAGCGGCGTGTCGACCACCACCCGCCACGCGGGGAACCAGCCCACCCTGGGCTCGAGGTAGCTCTCCTCCACGATCGGGTGCTTGGACATCACCCCCAGCCCGCCCGCGCGGCAGCACTCGCGGAACAGCAGGTGCGGGTAGCGATCGGCGAGCGCCTCGCGCAGCGCCACCTCGGCGTCGACGGTGGTCTCCTGCAGCAGCACGAGGTCGGCGTCGGCCTCGGCGATGGCGGCCACGTTGTGGGGATCGTCGGCGACGCCGAAGTTGACGTTGAAGGTCAGCACGCGCAGCGTGGCGGCGTGGTCAGGCGCGGGGGCGAGCTCCGGGGCGCGGGGGCGAGAGCCGAGCGAGCCGCTCGAGCGCGAGCCGTCGTCGGTGTGGGCGCGGCCGGGCTCGCGGGAGTCGTCGGTGCGGGCGGAGGCGTTGCAGCCCAGCGCGGCGGAGCCGAGGGCGGCGAGGGCGAGCAGGGAGCGACGGCGGGACCAGGGCATGCGACGGCCTTTCACGCGCGAGGACGGAGGCGGGTTTCCGCGGGCACGCTCGCGAGCCTCCAACGCATCATGGCGCAGTGCCCTACACCGGCGCGGGCTCGGGGGGCTCGGTGAAGCGCTCGCGATCGACGTACTCGGACGAAACCAGCACCCAGTAGTCGCGGGTCCAACCGCGCAGCACGTAGGTGTAGGGCAGCCAGGCGTAGCCGCCCTCGCCCCAGGTCGGGCCCCACGAGCTGCGCACCCGCACCGCGCCGCGGCCCTGTCGGATGGTGCCGGTCTCGTCGTGCACCACCTTCTCGTCGTCGTAGCCCGCGGCCACGAACGCGTGCAGCAGCACCACGGGATCGTCGGGGCGCGGCTCGGCCAGCATGCCGTGCAGGCTCACCGAGCCCAGCGTGGGGAACAGGGCGCTGCCGAGCATCACCGGCAGCCCGCGGGCGAGGTGGGTCTTGAGGCTGCGCAGCAGGGCGGCCGGGTCCTGCCCCGCGTGGTCGAGGCGGTAGTAGACCATCGCCTCGTAGTTGTCGGCGACGGCGTAGCAGAACGCGGGCGGCTCGTCGTCGAGGCGGCGGGGGTCGTAGGGCCAGTAGCGCTCCGGACACACGCCGGCCAGGGCCATCGCCTCCATCGCGGTGCGCAGGTACGAGCCACCGTCGCCGCGCTCCTGCAGCAGGTCGCGCTGCACCTTGTAGAGGAACATCGGCGAGCCTGGCTCCACCCGCTGCCCCAGCCGCGACATCCCGTGCTCGAACAGCGCAACCGCCGCGAAGGACGAGCATGCATTGAGGTCGCCCTGGTCGCCGGGCGGCCCGAAGCCCCCGCTCAGATCGGCCGCATGCGGCAGTTGCGGCGCGTCCTCGGGGCGCAGCGCGAGCTGCTCGGCGATCTCCCGCACCTTGTCGTGGTCGAGAGTGTAGTCCCGGGCCGAGGGGGGATCGAGCCGCCAGCCGCCGGTGAGGACGCGGGTCACACCGCGAGCCTACCTCCGATTGTCCTGGGGCGGTCACTCGACGCATCATCCGCCCGTGCCTCGCTCGCTGATCCGTGGCGGAACCGCGCCCGCCTGGCTCGTCAACCGTGGCGTCGCCCATCGCGGCCTGCACGACGGGGTCCGGCCCGAGAACTCGCTCGCCGCCTTCGAGGCCGCCGCGAGGGCCGGCTATCCCATCGAGCTCGACGTGCACCAGACCAAGGACGGGGGCGTGGTGGTCTTCCACGACGAGGACCTCGAGCGCATGACCTGCCACCCCGGCAAGGTCGCCGAGCACACCCTCGACCAGCTCACCGCGCTGCGCCTGGGCAGCACCAGCGAGACGATTCCCACCCTCGACCACGTGCTCGAGCTGGTGGGCGATCGCGTGCCCGTGGTGGTGGAGATCAAGGCCGTCGAGCCCATCGGTCGGCTCGAGCAGGCCGTGCTCGACGTGCTCGCGCGGCACCCGGGTCGCTACGCCGTGCAGTCGTTCCATCCCTGGTCGCTGGTGTGGATGCGCCGCCATGCGCCCGACCTGCCGCGAGGGATGCTGGCCGGCGACACCAGCGAGCTCGACCTGCGCCTGCACGAGAAGGTGATCCTGCGGCACCTCGCCCTGGCCCCGCTCGTGCGCCCGCACTACGTGGGCTACGAGATCGGCTCGCTGCCGCACTGGGCCCCGAGCATGCTGCGTCGTAGGGGAATCCCCCTGCTGGCCTGGACCATCACCGACGAGAACCAGCTCGCCCACGCCCGCGTGCTGGCCGACAACGTCATCTTCGAGAACGTGCGGCCCTGACGGCGGGCTCCCGTCGACGTCCTACATAGGACGACACCCTCCCACTCTTTTGGGAGGTTGGCGGAAAAAGTTGTGATCGGTTGGCGGGCCGTCTCCACTACTCCGATGCATCGTCACTGCGTTGGGCACCGAGCTCGGTCGTTGCCCCCAAAAGGCCAAGCTCGGCACGTTCTGTTCCGGCTTTCACCAGGTCCTCAGCGCCCAAGCCGACGATGTCCGCCGCGACCCCCAACGCGGCGCCGTTTTTCCGCTCCAGCTCGACGCGCGCCTATCCGATTCGAGCGGAGCACCTCCTCGACCCGGCCTACGAGCCCCCATGTAGGCCGGGCGTCTCTTTTCCTCGGACCCGGGTCGCGATCCCCCAACGCGACTCGGGTCTGGTCCTTTTCGAAGCCCGAGCGCATTCCCTAGCGGGCCGACATCCTCTGCTCATGTCCGAAAAGGGTGCACGTTATCTCACAGGTCCTGCGTGCTCAATTTCGTGATCGGTTGCTCGCTCGTCTCCACTAATCCCATGCGTTGCCGCTGAGCAGCGCCGAAGCGGAGCCCTCCCCCCACCCATTCCGTTCGGCGCGACCCTCTCGGTCCCATCCCATCCAATCGCTCGGCAGTGACGCGCCGCGGTTCAATGTCCCGCGGCTGTTCTCCGGCTGGTCGAAGACGGCAGAGCTCGAGCCCCCCAACAGAGCGCTTCCCTCGAAGACCGGCCCTCGCGGCTCCCCCCCACCCCCAACGAAAGCCGCGAGCTCGAGCCCCGTCGCCCTTGGCGACGGGGCTCTTCTTCTTTGGTTCGTCGGTAGGTCCGCGTCGAGATCCACCCCCGAGATCCACCCCGATGTCTCGGGCTCTCGAATCACGAGGGGCGCGACGGCCCTATGCTCCGCGACATGGATCCGACCGAGACGATCGAGCTGCACGCGGGGCCGCTGACCTTCACCGCGCACGCCCGAGGCGAGGGACCGGTGGTGCTGTGCCTGCACGGCTTCCCCGATCACGCGCGCTCGTTTCGACACCAGCTCCCCGCGCTCGCCGAGGCGGGGTACCGGGCCATCGCCCCCACGCTGCGGGGCTACGAGCCGTCCTCGCAGCCGTCCGGCCGTCGCTACTTCCTCGTCGATCTCGTCGACGACCTGCGCGCGTGGATCGACCAGCTCGGGCAGGAGCGGGTGAGCGTGATCGGTCACGACTGGGGAGCGCTGGTGGCCCAGGCCGCGTCGGCCTTGATCCCCGATCGCCTGCGCTGCGTGGCGACCCTCGCCGTGCCGCACTTGCGTCGCATGGAGGCCGCGTGGCGCGAGGTCCTGCCCCGCCAGCTTCGCTACTCGTGGTACGCGATGTTCTTCCAGCTCCGTGGGCTCGCCGACTGGGCCGTGCGACGAGACGACTGGGCGCTGATCGACCGACTGTGGCGCAGCTGGTCGCCGGGCTGGCCGCTGCCGCCGGACGAGCGTCGAGCGCTGCACGAGACCTTCGCCTTGCCCGGCGTGCAGCGAGCCGCGCTCGAGTACTATCGCTGCAACCTCGGCGGTCTCGTCCGCGGTGGTGATGCGCGACGGAGCCTGGATGCCGCCAGCCAGCGCTGCTCCGTGCCGACGTTGGCGATGACGGGTGAGCGAGACGGCTGCGTGGACACGCGAGTGTTCGACCACGGCGACTGGCGCACCGACTACCTCGGTCCCGCGAGGCTCGTGCGGGTGACCGGGGCCGGCCACTTCCTCCACCAGGAGAAGCCGCAGCAGGTGAACGCCGAGCTCCTCGACTGGCTACGCCAGCACGGCGGCGGATGAGCACGCGGGCCGGGGCCGCGCGAGGGTGACGACAAGCGGTTGGAATCGCGTTGGATTTCGGGGATCGAACGGACGCGATGAGAGGGGTTGACAGGGGGTGGGGAGGGGGGCATCATCCCGGCCCTTCACGACGTCGCTTCGGTGACGTTGGGGCGGTAGTTAAGTTGGTTATAACGCCGGCCTGTCACGCCGGAGGTCGCGGGTTCGAGCCCCGTCCGCCCCGCAAAGCCCCCGAGGTTCTCACGAGCCTCGGGGGTTTCTGCGTGCCCAGCACGAGCCGAGTGGTTTCGGTCGTCGTGCATGGTTGATCTGCCTCTCGTCGCCTCGTCATGTCGAGGTGCCGTCAGTGTTCCGCACGGATCGGAGGGTGTCAATCATTCCCGGCGCGGGGAGGAAAATCGATCGGTGGGAGCGGGGCTGCGGTCCCATTTGGGTCGCGGGCTCGTGGGTCGGTGACGGGGGGATCGGGATGCCTGGTGGGCGCGGGTGCGGCACCATGGACCCGTGGTGCTGTCACCCAAGGACGTCCGTGTCTTCATCAGCTACAGCCACGAGGCACGGTCGCACGATCTGCTGGTGCAGGCGATGGCGGTCGCGCTCGAGGAGGAGGGCTTCGAGGTCTTCCTGGACGTGCTCCAGGAGATCCCTCCCACCAACTGGGCAGTGCACATCGAGCAGGTGCTTTCCCGGGCAGACGTGGTGCTGTGCGTGTGCACGCCGACCTACGCCGAGCGTGTGGATGGGGAGGTACCGGGAGGGGTGGGGCGAGGTGTAGCGCAGGAGGGTGTGCATGGTGCCCACGTTCCATCGGGGCGGGTGTCTCGTTGGATCGCGGCCTCGACCTCCAGGGAGGTCTCCGTTCGGTTGATCCTCTTCAGCGCTCCGGCGAGCGCAGTGTGCCGGGGCTGGGAGGTGCCCCGTGACCAGTTGGTCAGGCTGGAGAACGACTTCAGCCCACCGTCGTCGTGCTCCTTGAGCCACGCCGCGACTGCGACGGGGCATGCTCGTACGAAGCGCGTGGTGAGTTCCTCCGCCACGGGTCGCCTCAAGGATACGCACGACGCCCGGGCATGCGGCCAGACACCGTGGCTCGTTCGGGCCATGAGGGCGCAACGGGCGCTCTGCCAGGCATCCGTTGGAAAAAAGATCCCCAATCCCCGCAACGCTTGGCGGCCGTGGCCGATAACGGGTGCACGGCGGTCGCCTCCGCGTCCCGCCGCACGCCCCAACCGACGCCGCCCGAGGAACGGCCCGCGCATGCTGGCTCGTCGCCCTCCTCGTGCGGTGCCCCCAACCCGTACGCCCAAAGGAACGATCCATGACGATCGCGACCACTCCAATTCGCCTGGCGCTCACCTGCGCCCTCGTCCCCTCCATCCTCTCCACCGGCTGCAACGCCGGGGAAATCGACCCCAGCGAAATCGGACCCCCCGACACCGACAGCGCAGGACCTCCGCTCGATGATGGCGGCGACGAGTCCGGTAGCGACACCGACGGTGAGCGCCAGCGCGTCTGCGCCGTCTACGACGGCGAGGCCGGCATCACCCAGGGCACCACCGTTCGTTGGCACTGCAGCGGTGTCAACCGGGGCAACATCAAGGTCCAGCTCCCAGAGGTCGAGGGGCTGGACCCCGAGCTCATCGATGTCATCGCCAACCAGGGCATCGACCTCCAGCACAACTTCGGCCCCAACTATGGGGCGAGCTGGGACGATCCTGCCGTGATCGCCTGCTGCGAGAACGGCTACGACTACCCCAACACGCCCCTGCCAACCGAGGACGATGCCGAGCACGGCTGGGCCTGCGCGGTCGACTGCGTCGACCAGACCTGCCGCATGGTGCCCGACCTCATCCGCGACTTCGCCGAGGAACGCAAGGTGCTCCTCGACATTGCACCCTTCGGCTGTGTCTTCGGAGGAGGGACTCCCTGTTACTACGACCAGCTCACGAGCCTCGCCAACTACATCGCTGCGCATCAGCAGGCCTGCGTCGAGGCCTTCCTGGGCGACCGAAACCCACCCTACACCTACCAGGTCATCGGCCTGGGCGGCGAGCTCGACCTCGACGCTTGGGTCGCCGCCAACGACCCTGGTGCCAACGCAGCTTGGCCCTCCATCCAGGGCGTAGTCATCGACGGGACCTGCGGCATCGACGGACCCGACTTCGATGGATGGCTGGTGCCCCCGGGACCGCCGCAACCCTGCACCGACAGCAACGACAACAACGACGAGGACCCCTTCGAGTCGGGCCACGGTGGCGGCCTGTGGGGCCCGGATACCTTCGTCGTCTCGTCCGGCCAGGTCTCCCTCGATGGTCCCACCTACATGGGCATCGAGGCCGATGGCTCGGCGCCCATGAAGGGCCTGTCCAACACCGACTGCGACGCCGAGACCTGCACCTGGCTGTCGTTCGACGTGCGGCACGGCACCTTCTACCTCCAGGATCTGCACGTCGTGGTCCCCGAGAACCTCGAGTACGAGGCTGGAGGCAACACCCTGCTGCTCGACGACTTCCGCATCCACGTCGACCACCCCGAGGGGGCTTCCCTCGACCCGCTCACCAGCCAGTTCGCATTCGAGCCCGGCTCGGTCAAGGCCATCGCCTCGGGCAAGCTCTACGGTGTCCCGGTCTTCGCCGAGGTGCTCAACACCAGCCCGCTGCAGGGGCAGATCGCGGAGGTCCAGACGGGGATGTACGAGGTCGCGCTGGAGCCGATCACCTTCGGCTACACGGACGGGATGGGCAACGACTGGAGCCTGCAGGTCGACTTCGGCGCCATGCTGCCGAAGCAGCGAGCGCCGGTCGCGGACTTCCAGACCAAGGTGGTGGACGGCCTGTTGTACCTCGACGCCAGCACGTCCTCGGATGGCGACGGTGACGCGCTGACGTTCACCTGGTACGTTGATGGGACCGAAGTGGGCAATGGCAGCCATCTCCGCATGCCCTGGGATCCGCAAGCGATGCACATCGTGGTGCTGCAGGTGGTGGACTCGACCGGTCGCGGCGACTGGTCGCTGGGGCTACTCGAGGATGGCCAGTAGCGTCCCGAATCGAGGGTGGCGTCGCCTGTTCGCGGCCGCCACCCTCTCCCTGCTGGGCGGGTCGGTCGGTGCGTGCGAGGAGCCCGTGCCGCCCGATCCCGCCCCGGTGGTGTGGGAGGGCGAGCGGATCGAGATCGCCACCCACGATGAGCTGCTCGCGTGCGGCGGCTCGTTCGACTACCTCGATGACTTCGTCGGCGCACTCCAGGGCGACCAAGGCCTGGAGTGGGGCGGGACTCCGATCCTCTACTACATGCTCACGAGTGAGGAGCTCGCCGCGCTGGACTTCTGCCCGCCGGGAGCTCGATGCATCAAGGACCATCGCGTCTACACGGACGTGGCGGTCGACCTGCACGAGATGGTCCACGCCATCCGGTCCGAGTCCTTGGGCCAGCCCCTTCCTGGCATCACCTACTTCGAGGAAGGGCTGGCGGTCCTATACGATCCGGAGACACGCACGGAGGACCCCTCGCTCGACGTATACGCGGGGCTGGAATCGATCGCCGATCTCAACGAGTACATGTCTGCTCGCCACTATGGGGTGGCCGGGCACTTCACCCGCTTCCTCGTGGACACGTACGGCATCGAGGGGCACGTGGCCTTCGTCCAGGCTCAGGCGTCCGTGGGTACGGTGGCCGAACTCGAGGTGACCTTCGAGGAGACGACCGGCGAGCCCTTCGCCGGCGTGGTCGACGAGTACCGAGCCCAGTACCCGCTGTGCTCCGATCTTGCCCGCACGCGGCACCTGCTCGAGTGCGCTCAGCCGCCGGTCCAGCCCGACGGCAACTCACTGCGGGTGGAGTACGAGCTGTCCTGCGACGATCCCGAGGTCCTCGGGCCGGTGGGGGGCAGGATGTGGCGCTCGTTCACGATCGAGGTGATTACGCCTGGGCGCTACCGCTTCACCAATGGGATCAGTCCCTTCGACTTCCAGCTCGAGGTGGTGGACTGCGACCGCGGGTGCCTGACGGACGTGGACATCGCGGTGCAGAGCCCGGGGACGATCTTCGATCAGCCCGAGCTGTCGGCGGGGCGGTACCTGGTGCGACTGTCGCGGGAGGTGGATGCGCCGGGGCGGGCGGGGATCGACATCTCCGGGTTCCAGTAAGCGGGCGGGCCGGTATCTGCCCCTTCGGGCCAGGACCAGACAAACGGAAGCGGAGCCGGCCCTCGCCGGGTTCCAAAGTGGAGCCATCTCCACGGGCTCGCCTTGCTAGCATCTCCCGCGGTGCCGACCGAGCCCTCCCCTGCCAAGGTGCACTTCGGCGCCGAGCGCTACGTCGGTGCTCTCGTCAGCCGCCTGGAGCGGTACTTCGAGGCACAGCAACGGCATGGACCCCCGGACGAGCGTGCGATGCACGGTCCCTCTCGCGGCGACCAAGCGCTGGTGGTGGGGATCTACGGGCCTTGGGGCTGCGGCAAGACGACCTGGCTGCGAAGCGTCGAGACCGAGTTTCGCGAGCGACAAAGCCGCATGAGCGAGGAGCGGCGAGCGGAGCAGCAGCGGATCACGGTGCCGGTGTTCTTCAACGCCTGGCAGTTCGAGCGCGAGCCTCACCTCGTGGTGCCGATGCTCAAGACCGCGGAGGCGTCGGTGCGCCAGTTCCTGAGCGAGTACGCACCGAGGGAGACGAAGCCGAAGGCTGTGTGGCGCTGGGCTCGACGGTCGATGCTCATGCTCGGGGACGCTGCGCTCGCGCTGGCCAGCGGGTTCAAGGGGGAGCTGAGCTTCGGTAGGATCGGCGCTGCTACGGGAGCGAAGGTCGGGCTGGATGCGGGCAAGTCGATCGACGTCTTCCTTGCTCGGCGGAAGGAACGGCAAGAGACGGGAAGCGCCGCACCCTCGCCGCTCGAGGCGTACGAGTCGCTGTACTTCGACCTGCGCAGCTACATGCGGGCCCTGACGGGCCGGGGCGAGCGGCCCGAGGCGTTGAAGTGGATCGAGGAGGCACAAGAGGGGCTGGGCCACAAGGAGAACGACGCTCGTCGGCTGGCCATTCAGGAGCTAGAGCGGAAGCGGGAAGAGATCACGGGGGAGATCGGGCGCCTGGGCATTTGGAGTCGAAAGCGGCGCGGGAGAACACTCGCAAGCGATCGCGAAGCGGTGGATCAGCAGATCGCGAAGCTGACGAAGGCCCTCCCTCCGAGCGGTGGCTCGAGCCCAGCCCAATTGGACGAGAACGGTGACCATCGGCTCGACCTGCTGTTCCTGATCGACGACCTCGACCGCTGCCTCCCCGAGAAGGCGGTCGAGGTGCTGGAGTCGATCAAGCTGTTTCTCGAGGTTCCCGGCTGCGCGTTCGTGCTCGGGGTCGACGACGAAGTGATCGAGCGCGGGATCCTGCATCGCTACCGCGACTACGTGCCCACGGGTGACACCGCCGAGTCGGCGCGCTCCGAGGGCACGGGTCGAGGCGCGCCGATCAGCGGAGCGGAGTACCTCGAGAAGATCGTCCATCTCCCCGTGCGCGTGCCCCCGCTCGTCGAGGCGGAGACCCGCACGTTCTTGCAGCAGGAGTACCCCAAGCTGTTCCGAGCCTCGGCCCGGGCTCGATTCCCGCGTGAGGACGACAGGCTCGCACTCGAAGAGCGAGCACAGCTCGTTCCCGAAACGGCGCCCGAGTCACCCGGGTGGAACGACGAGCTGCTAGAGCTCTTCGAGCGCTGTGTCCCCGGCGTGCCCCGCAAGCTCATCCGGGCCGCCGAGCTGTTCTCGCTGCTCGACGAGGTCGCACGCGAGCTGGTCGACGAGCGCAGCTTCGGGGCAGCCGACTACGAGCCCCTGCTGCTCGCGCGACTGGTGCTGCTCCAGCTGTTCTCGCCCGAGGTCTACCGAATCGGAGCTCGACGAGAAGGGCGACAGTTCCTCGACGATCTCAAGGAGCTCAAGGGGGTCGGGCTCGATCTGGAGATCCAGCGGCTCCGCCGATAGCTACAGCCACGAGACACGGTCGCACGATCTGCTGGTGCAGGCGATGGCGGTCGCGCTCGAGGAGGAGGGCTTCGAGGTCTTCCTGGACGTGCTCCAGGAGATCCCTCCCACCAACTGGGCGGTGCACATCGAGCGGGTGCTTGCGGAGGCAGACGTGGTGCTGTGCGTGTGCACGCCGACCTACGCCGAGCGTGTGGATGGGGAGGTACCGGGAGGGGTGGGGCGAGGTGTAGCGCAGGAGGGTGCCCTCGCGCGGGGGGAGACCTACGACCAGAAGATGCAGGCCGACCGGTTTCGGGTCATCCAGCTCGACGGCTCGCCGCTGGATGTTCCGAAGTTCCTGCAAGGTCTGGGCTCGCACGCGTTCCGGTGGTTATAACGCCGGCCTGTCACGCCGGAGGTCGCGGGTTCGAGCCCCGTCCGCCCCGCAAAGCCCCCCGAGGCGAAAGCCTCGGGGGCTCAGCTGACAAGCCGATACGACCGCCAGCTTTTGCAGCGCTCGGTGCCGGAAAGGCAACACCGAGCAAGATGCAGAAGACTCCTGGCCCGCGCGGATCCAAATGGAACCCAGTCACGAGCTCAGGACGGCCGGGCATTCGCGGTCGGCTCGGTGGGCCTCGGGTGAGCGCTCGATCCCTCGCCGCGGCGTGGAGCGGGCCGAGACACCCGTACCTCGTCGAGGGCATCGCGGATGCGCTTGCGCGAGACCTGGAGGTACCCGGCGACGTGCGAGAGGTTGTCCCCCAGCGCTCGCCAGACCGTCTGGACGATGAGCCGCTCGGCCTCGAGGAGCAGGTGGGGCAGCGAGCCCGGTGCGGTCCGAGCCGCCACCCTCTCCACGCGCCGGCCGAGCTCGATCCAATTGCGGAAGAAGGCAGGGTCTCGAGGAGATCCCGAATCACCCCGGGTGGGCGCTTCGTTGGTCTGCTTGGTGCTCATCGGCGGACCACGAGGCAAGGGTCGTACCGGAACACGGACGGCCCGGAATTCCCACGGTTGCGAGATCTGGGCCCTCGGTGCTGTGCCGGTGGGAGCAGCACCCGTGCTCCGGCGACCGAGTGGGGTGTTCCGACCTGAGTCGAGGAGCGACGGTCCGTTGGCGACCGCGGGCTACGGTACGTCTGCGCCCGGTACGTCGGCGTCTTCGGTGTCTGGCCGGAGATCGCCATCGATGTCTACCGAGGGATCGCCCTGCCGCCACACGCCGGCGTTGATCAGGGCAGCGGGAACGAGGCTCAGGTGGAAGTCGCCGCCGGCGAAGTCGGTGAACCACGCGAGGCTCATGGGGCCCAGCGCGGTGTTGGTGCCGCCCAGGTCGGCCTCGGCCGCGCTGTCGTCGACGGTCGCACCACCGCACTGCAGCTCGGGGTCGCTGGAGCGGGTCGCGAGGATCGAGTTGCGGATGGTCACCGTCGATCCACCATCGCAGGTGAGCGCCGACGCGGCACCGAAGCCGCTGCCGAGCGTCGTGTAGAGCATGCTGGCGGTGGCACCGGCGACGGTCACGGCGTCGCGGTCGTTGACGTCGCCGCCGAGGAAGCAGTTGCGCGTGGTCAGCTCGGCGCCCGCCTGGGCGACGATGGCCCCGCCCGCGTTGGTCGTGATGCGGCTGCGGTCGACCCACGCTCGTCCGCCGTCGACGAGCACGCCCGGACTGCTCGTCGCACCATTGCCTGCGAGGGTGAGACCATCGATGAGCACGGTGGCATCACCCACGGTGAGCTGCGGCGCGGTGGCGATCCCCGGCGTGTCCCAGCTCGGCTGGTCGCCCGCCGCCACCAGGAACGCGAGCACGCGCTGCTCGTCCACGGTCACGGCCTCGATGTAGTCGTTCTCGTGCACGATGATCGTGCCCTCGGTCCCAGGGCCGAAGGAGCCGACCGCACCCGCGAGGGTGGTGAAGTCCTGCCCAGGCCCCACGTGCACCACGCCATCGGCTGGCAAGCAGGCCCCGGTGTAGAGGTTGCATGCCGCCTCGCCGCACTCGTCGTGGTCCGTGCAGGCCACGCAGGTGTTGGTCGCGTCGTCACACACGGGCGTGTCGCCGGTGCAGGCCGAGCTGACCTCCGCCGTGCACTGCACGCACGAGCTCTCGACGCACACCGGCCGGCTCGGGTCGAGCGACGCACAGGCCATGTCGGGATCGTCGGTGCCCTCGCAGGGGACGCACTCGCCGCTCGCGGGCTCGCAGAAGGGTGCCGCCGAGTCGGGGCAATCATCGTTGCCCTCGCACGGGATCGGCCCGGTGGTGCTGCCCTCGTCGATGCCGGTCTCGGACCCGGTGGTTCCGGTCTCCGTGCCGCCATTCGTCCCACCGTCGAGGCAGCTCGCATCCTCTGGCAGCGACAGGCCCCCGCCGCAGGGGCTGTAGCAGGCGTCGTCCTCGGGCCGCGCCTCCACGCACCCATCGTGCTCGGGAGTGTCGCCGCACGAGCCACGCGCACAGAACGGCCGTGAGCCGTCCGCATGGCGCTCGGCACACCATGCGTCGCCGTTCTGGTTGGCGCAGTGATCGTCGCGCAACGCCTCCTCGGGCTGCGGTGCACAGGAGGCGAGCCCTATGCCTAGGGCGAAGCCGGTAGAGACGATGGCGGTAACGCGAATCATGATCAGAACCGTCCGTGGATTCGAATGCCAGTGAGCGTGGGGCCGATGACCGGTCCCATCGAGATTGGAGCCGCGCGACGCCGACGACGTAGCACGGTGAGATCGAGGACGAGCATGGTGGCGCCCGCGGCCACGCCAGCCGCCCCGACGCCGACCCAGGCGCGCCCCTGGGGCCCGTAGTCACGGACCCGCTCGCGCTCCTCGTCGTGCGGGTCGAGCTCGCGCTGCTCCCCCTTGGCCCAGCGACTGATTCCGAAGCCCAGGGCCCCCACGCCTCCTGCAGCGAGCACGGCGCCGGTGATACCGACCACGCTGATCGGCGACCGGGGGCTCGGCGGGGCGTCGGGCGTCTCTTCCTCGGCGACGGCCGGCTCGTCCTCGGTGGGCACTGCCGGCTCGGCTGCGGGCGGCCGCTCGTCGAGCTGCTCGAGCGCGGCCGGCAGCCGCTGTAGCACTGCCTCGCTCACCCCCGAGTCGATGCAGGGACACTCGAAGCTCTCCAGCGTGCGCGCATCCTCGCCGGGTCGGTGCGTCTTCATGGTGATGCGATAGATCGACTGCCCGTAGTCGACCCAGCCCAGCTCGACCACGATCTCCGGGGTGGCCGCGTCCTCGAGCACGGTCACCCCGTGGGCCTCTCGCAGCGCCGCGATGCCGTCTCGTTGCACGTACTGTGCGGTCTCCTCGGCCGCGGTCGCATCCTGGTGCTCGAGCAGCCCCGAGTGGTCGATCCGCAGCGCCACCTCCCGCGACGAGGCTTCCGTGGAGGCTGGCACCCCGGCTGCGATCACGGGCCGGGACACCACGGCGACCAGCAGCACCATCCCGAGCACGCGCCGGATCACGGGGCCTCCACTTCGTGCTGCCTGGCGCAGAAGGAGCCCAGTCGCTTCAGCTCTGGGTCGCTCGAGGTCTCCGCGAGCTTCATGCAGTCACCATACCGCCCGAGCTCGGAGAGTGCCTTGATCTGCAGTCGCATGCCAGCCGTGGGATCGTCCCAGCATCGCGACGATCCGGCGAGCTGGACCACCCGTGACCAGCGGCGGCCCTCCCGGGCGGCGGTGGCCTGCTCGAGGATCTCCTCGCAGGGCTCCAGCTCCGGTGGCTCGGGCGGCGGGGCCGGGGTCGGCTTGGGGCGATGCGTTCGCCAGGAACGGTCCGCGGACCTGATTCCGCGTTGTGTCGTGGGGCGGTCGTCAAAGCCATCGGCATCGAGCGCCACCGGCGGAGGGCTCGGCTTCGGCGCTGGATCATCTGTGACCAGTGGTGCTGCCGCGGTGGGTGGCGGCGACGCGGGTAGGGCTCGCTTCGGCGCGGGCTCGGTGGGCTCCGAAGGTCTCTCCGAGCCCACGACCCGCGTAGGCTCCGAGGGCGCCTCGATCTGCACGGTCGCTTCGTTCGTCTTCTCCTCCGACCCCGGCCACAGCCCTGCCAGCCCTGCCAGCATGGCCACCACGCCAACCGCGGCCACCATCGTCCACCTCGACCGCTCTGGCCCGGCCGGCTGCACCTGTCGAGCCGCTGCCGCCATGGTGCCCGCCTCGTTCGCCGCGACCACCTCGTCGCCCGTCTCGACCGAGGCCGTCATCACCACGAGCTGCTCGTCGAGCCGGCGCACCACCTCGTCCATCGTCGGCCGCCGCTCGGGCTCCGCGGCCACGCAGGCGTCCACCAGCTCGGCCAGCGCCAGCGGGACCTCGGTGTACACCCGCGTGTCGATCCGCGGCGGTCGCAGTCGTCCCTCGCGCTGCAGCTCGATGAACGCTTCGCGCCCGCAGTGCCCCGGTGCCACCCCGGTGAGCATGTGCACCAGCATCACCCCGAACGCATACACGTCCATCGCCGGCTGGGCCGGCTCGGCCCGGGCCTGCTCGGGCGGCATGTAGTGATCGGTGCCCGGCACCTCGTTCTCCCGCGTCAGTCGCCCGTGCTCACCCGGTGACACCTGCGGTGCCGCCACCTCGCACGCATGGCTCAGGTCGATCAGCACGGCATCGCCGTCGGCCACCAGCACGTTCATCGTGGTCACGTCGCGGTGCACGATGCCGGCCCGGTGCAGGGCCAGCACCGCCCCGGCCACCTGCCGCGCCAGGCGGGCGGCGTCGGGGGCCTGCAGGGGCCCCAGCGCGAGCCGGCCGGCCAGGTCGCGCCCGTTGACCAGCTCGGTCACCACGAACGGCCAGCCCAAGTCCTGCAGCCGCCCCCCATCGAGGACGTCGACCAGGTTGCGGTGCTGCTCGGCCCGCCGCCCCAGCTCCAGCTCCCGCAGGAACCGCAGCTCCCGCTCGGGTCGCCCGAGGTAGCGCGGCGTGAGCAGCTTGAGCGCCACCTCCCGTCCCCATCGACGATCTCGCGCCCGGAACACGTGCCCCATGCCCCCTTCGCCGAGCGGGCCGAGCAGCTCGAAGCGCCCGTCGAGCACCTCGCCCACCCGGGGCAGGCCCGGGACCGCAGCTTCGTGGGCGGCGCTCATGACCGAGCCTCCCCGGTCGCACGGCCGCCGTCATCGGAGCGATCGGTCGGCTTCTTCGTCATCGAGATCGCGGGAAGGTGCGCCACGTCGGCCGATGGATCGGACGGCGACCGACGGCTCCTTCGCCGTAGTCGTGGTGCATCGGCCTCCCTGCGGTCCGGTAGGAAGGGCACCGTCTCCTCCTCCTCGATCGATTCCTCGTCCTCCTCTCCCGCGTCACGCCACCACGGCCGATTCCATGCGTCGTCCTCGTCGTCCTCGAGCGGCTCTGCCTCGGCGCCGTCGTGCTGCCTCGCCGTCCTCGGCACCGGCTCGGGACCCACTGGTGCCTTGCGCTGGGTCACCGCCTCGCTGTCCACGCCCCTCCCGACGTCCTCGTCCTTCGCACCTCGATCGCCCGGCTCCTCTTCACGGGCATCGTGGTCGCGCGACACCTTCACCGTCATCCGGCTCGACTCCGTTGGAGGGGCCGGCTCCGACTGGGCCATCGCCGCGCTGCAGGTCTGGCCCTCGGCCTTGCGGCGCGCCTTGGCGGCGGCCAGCAGCCCCGACATGCCCGAGCGCGGCTTGCCGATGTACCGCCGGTACAGCTGCGCGAGGATCCGCGTCGCCCTCCGGTACCCTCGCCAGCGGTCGATGACCGTCAGCGCATCGTTGGCGGTCGCGATGCGGCGCCCCACCTCGGGCTCGAGCCCCACCACCCGCAGGCGCTCGAGCGGCTCCGGCACGTCGCGGCGGCCCGTCGCCGGCGGCGGCGCGCTCAGGCTGGCGAGGAAGTCTCGCGCCCGCGCCACCCGGCGCGGCGCCTCGCCGGTCAGCATGAAGTGCAGCACCCCGGCCGCCCCGTAGATGTCGCTCTCGAAGCATGCCTGGCCGCGGGCCTGCTCGGGCGCCATGTACTCGAGCGTGCCGAAGGTCTCGTGCTCGCCCGACGCATCCGTCTCGTAGCGGGCGATCCCGAAGTCGGTCAGGAACACCTCGCCCGACGACGAGATCATCACGTTGCGCGGCGTCACGTCGCGGTGGATCACCCCGTGGGACTGGTCGGCCACCGTTCGCGTGTGGGCGTAGTGCAGCGCCTCGAACACCTCGCCGATCACATAGCCCATCGCCTCGTAGGGGAGCTGCTCGCCGCCCTCCTCCACGGCCCGGCACAGCGTCGCCAGGTCGACCCCATCGATGAAGTCCATCACCAGGTAGAGGTGTCCCTGGGCCTCGCCGAAGTCGTAGACCGACACGATTCGGCAGTGGCGTAGGCCCGCTCCGATCTCCGCCTCGCGGAAGAACCGACGCCGGTATTCCTGGTCTTGGGCAAGCTCGGGCCGCAGGATCTTGAGCGCGCGTGGCTTGATCAGCCCGTCCTTGCTCGCCAGCCACACCTCGCCCATGCCTCCGCTCCCCAGGCGCTCCACGGGCTGGTACTCGCCGAGCTCGCTGGGCACCCGGGGCCCACCCTCCATCTCGTCCGTCATGCTCATCGCTCCCTGGCGCCGTGGCCGGGCCTACCACGACCAAGAGGCAAGCAGAGCACCAGATCGTGACCTCAATGACCACGAGGACTTACGGATCTCGAGCCTCCGCGGTTGTTCCTCCAGGCACGACGGCCGTGCCGCGAGGCACAGCTCGATCGATCGTGGAGGTTGGATCACCTTGATCCACTTCGGCCGATGCACGCGCGGCGGCGGACGATCCCGGGGCAGCATGGTATCCCCAGCACCGATATGCCCGACGATGGATACGATCCCGAGCTGCCTGCTCCCATCACCCAAACGATGCCTCGCCGAGCGTGGTCGCGATACGTGCGGCGACCGGGGCGGGTCAAGCTGCGCGTGCTCGATGGACCCGAGGCGGGCACCGAGGCCGTCGTCGATCGAACCCGCGTGCGGGTGGGCCGAGGTCCGACCGCCGATGTCCGCATCGACAACGACTCGCTCTCTGGCCTGCACTTCGAGCTCAAGCTGGGGCGCAACGGCGTGGAGCTGATCGACCTGGCGAGCAAGAACGGCACCGTGCTGCTCGGGCGGCGGGTCTACCATGTGCACGTCCATCCCGGCGACGTGATCGTGGCGGGGGATTGTCGGATCGAGCTGGTCGAGACCGGCGACGTGGATGTGGAGCAGAGCGCGGAGGCGCGGGAGGACGGGCTGCTGGGGATCAGCGAGCCCATGCGGGAGATGTTCGCGCTGCTGGACAAGGTGGCGCCGCGCGAGCTGCCGGTGCTGGTGGTGGGCGAGACGGGGACCGGCAAGGACGTGGTGTGCCGGGCGTTGCACCGGCGATCGCGGCGGGCGGCCGGGCCCATGCAGGTGCTCGACTGTGGCGCGCTGGCGCAGAGCCTGGCCGAGTCGGCGCTGTTCGGTCACCGCAAGGGGGCGTTCACCGGGGCCGAGGAGGACCGGGTGGGGGTGTTCGAGCAGGCCAACGGCGGGACGCTGATGATCGACGAGGTGGGGGAGCTGCCGCTGCCGCTGCAGGCGAAGCTGCTGCGGGCGCTGGAGTCGGGGGAGATCGTCCGGGTGGGGGAGGTGACGCCACGGCGCGTGGACGTGCGGGTGGTGGCGGCGACGCATCGGGACCTACGGTCGATGATCGACGAGGGGAGGTTTCGTGAGGACCTGTACTTTCGGCTCGCGCGGTTCGTGATCGAGCTGCCGCCGCTGCGGGAGCGGGGGGCGGAGGAGATCGCCCACCTGACGCGGGGGTTCCTGGCCGAGATCGTGGCGCGGGATGGGGTGCCGGTGGAGCTCGGGCGGGACGCAATGGCGGCGCTGCAGCGGCACCGGTGGCGGGGGAACGTGCGGGAGCTGAGGAACGTGCTCGAGCAGGCGGTGGTGGTGCAGGACGAGGGGGTGATCGAGGCGGGGGATCTGGTGCTGGAGGAGTACGAGCCGCGGGGGGTGAGGCTGGAGGAGCTGATGCGGTGGGGGTCGTTCGACCAGACGCATGCGGAGCTGGATCGGTGGTTGCTGCCGCGGATCCTGGACGAGTGCGAGGGGAACATCAGCGAGGCGGCGCGGAGGTTGAAGGTGGGGCGCAAGCGGCTGACGAATCGGATGGTGGAGCTGGGGCTGTATTGAGGATCGCGGGCGGGCCGTCTCATCGGTGGAGATCGTCGAGCGCTCGGCGCACCCATGGAAACCGAAGCCATCGACAACTTGATCAAGGATCTGGATCTGAAGCCCGGCACCGAGCTGTTCGGCGCCCACGGCCTGGTGAAACAGATAACCAAGCGGCTCGTGGAGACGGTCCTCGAGGCCGAGCTGGAGGAGCACCTGGGCTGCCCAAGGGCGAGCGCGGCGAAGAGTCCAGCCCAACCCCGCAACGGGACGAGCTCAAGCGGGTGAGGACCGACGACGGCGAGCTCGAGCTGCAGGTGCCACGCGACCGCAACGGTACCTTCGAGCCCCAGCTGGTCAAGAAAGCGGCAGACTCGGCTCGACGGCTTCGACGACAAGGTCCTGTCGCTGTACGCCCGCGGGATGAGTACCCGCGAGATCAGGGCCACCTGCACGAGCTGTACGGCACCGACGTCTCGCCCGACCTGATCTCGCGGGTGACCGACGCCGTCCTCGAAGACGTCAGAGCTGGCGCAAGCGGCCTCTGGCGGCGGTCTGGCCCATCGTCTACCTCGACGCCCTGGTCGTCCGGATCCGCGAGGGCGGCAGCGTCCAGCGCAAGTCGGTGTACCTGGCGATCGGCGTCGGGCTCGAGGGGCGCAAGGAGGGTGCTCGGCATGTGGCTCGTCGAGCAGACCGAGGGCGCGAGGTTCTGGCTCAAGGTCGTCACCGAGCTCAAGAACCGCGGCGTCGAGGACATCCTCATCGCCTGCGTCGATGGCCTCAAGGGCTTCGGGGAAGCACTCGAGAGCGTCTTCGAAGATCACCGTGCAGACGTGCATCGTGCATGATCCGAAACTCGACTCGACTAAGCGTGGAAGGATCGAAAACAGGTAGCCAGAGATCTCAAGCCGATCTACACTGCCGTCGATCGTGATGCTGCGGAGTCTGCATTGGCAGACCTCGACCAAGCCTGGGGTCAGCAGTACCCCGCGGTCACGCAGAGCTGGAGGACGAACTGGGAGCGTGTGGTGCCGTTCCTCGCCTTTGCACCCGACCTACGCCGCATCCTGTACACGACCAACGCGATCGAGTCGTTCAACGCCCGAGTACGCAAGCTGGTCAACGGCAAAGGACACTTCCCGACCGACGACGCTGCCTACAAGCTGATCTACCTGGCGATCGTGGCTGCTGAGAAGCGCTGGACTCGTCCACCCAAGGGGTGGAGTCGAGCCCTCAACCAGCTGGCGATCCACTTCGAAGGACGACTGCCCCTCTAAAGGTGCGACTCCTTCATACACGAAAAATCTGACAGACTCCGGGCGGGCCGTCTCATCGGTGGAGATCGTCGAGCGCTCGGCGCAGCGAGGCCCCTCATGGACCCTGGGGCTCGGCCCACCGATGCGGGGTCCATCGTGGCCCCCACCCCAGCATCCTCTTCGCGTGGTGCCCTCAGTCGAACCGGAGCTCGCCGCGATGGGCTCGGGCGTAGGTGATCGCGGCATTGGCCAGGTTGCTGCCCTGGGGGAAGTCCACCGCGTCACGGGGCCATCGCCAAACCAGCGGATGTTGCTGCCCGTCTCGATGCCACCGGCGACCGGTCGAGCGATCGCAGCGGGACCGTGTGATCCCGGTCGCAATCCGGCGGGCCCCTCCGGGCATCGCGAGGGGTGATGCCCAGCCCCATGCCCGCCCCTTCGCGGTTGTGCTCGATCATGCTCGCGCTCGTCGCCTGCGGGGATTTCCCGGGTGCGCGCCGGTGGGCTTCGCTCCGATGGCACGCTTCGAGCTGCCGCCGGGGCTCGGGACGATCGACAAATTTCCTGACAGGTCCCTCGGCGCAGCGGTGCAGTGGTCGGTCCGCGACATGACGGGCGACGGGCTCGTCGACCTGGTGATCCGCGGGAGTGCGACCAGGCCGAGCCCCCCGATGCGTGGACGATCTACCCGGGCGCGGCCTCGGGCTTCTCGTCGCAGGCGCGGAGCTGGGCCCGGGCCGACACGCACGGCGAGCCCGAGCGCTACCTCTCCATGGGATGCCCGAGCTGTGGGCACGAGGTGCGTGACTTCGACGGCGATGGCTGGCCCGACCTGATGGTCACCGCTCGCCCCGACGATCCCACCGTGGGCACCGACCACTGGGAGGTCTACGCGCTCGAGTGCGAGGAGGCGTAGGGCTCTCGCCTCCGCCTCCGGTGCTCCGCGAGAGCCACGAGCCCTCCGCGCCTCGGCTCACAGCACGTTGCCGAGCGCCCCTGCATCGTGGGCGTCGTACCCGGCGCTCACCAGGCTCGCCACCGCGGAGGCGCTGCGGGCCCCCGACCGGCAGTACGCCACGATCGGCCGATTCCTCGGAAGCTCCCCGATGCGGGTCGCGAGCTGCTGCACGGGGATGTTCACGGCCCCCTTGGCGGCCCCGCCCGCGAACTCCTGCGGAGTACGAACATCCAGCAGCATCGCGCCCCCCGCCACGAGCCGAGCCGCGGTGGCGGGATCGATGCGGTTGGAGCGTGCACCAAACAGATTGCCGAGTCCGAACATGATGGGTTCCCTTTGCTGCCCGCTACCAGAGCATGATCCGTGCCAGCGCCTCCCAGGCCCGCAGGGCCCCGAATTCGGGGCCTCGGGGGCCGTCCCACGTTGCAGGCGTCGAAACACCGTCGCGACCGCCTCCAACGCGCCCCGGCTCCGTGCGACGATGCCCGGCACCCCGATGGCCTGCCCCGACGAGAACCTGCTGGGCGAGCTGGCTCGCGGCGACCTCACGCCGAAGGAGCGCACGGAGCTCGAGGCCCACCTCGACCAGTGCCCGGCGTGCGCCCAGGTGGTCTCGGAGCTGACCAAGATCTTCGCGTCGTCGTTCGCCGCCGAGGCCTCGGGGCTGCCACCCCTCGAGCGGAGCGCCGATGCCTCCACCACGGGGCTCGAGTCGACGGAGGCGGGGGTCGGGCCCCACCGCGACTGGCCGGGCGACCTGCTGCTGCCCGAGGGGGCGCGCCTGGGTCGCTATGTGGTGCTGCAGGCGGTGGGGGCGGGCGCGATGGGGGTGGTGTATGCGGCCTACGACCCGGAGCTCGACCGCAAGATCGCGCTCAAGGTGTTGCGCGGCGCGTCCGGGTCGTCGTTCGCGGACTCGCAGTCGGATCGGAACAAACGCCTGCTGCGCGAGGCGCAGGCGCTGGCCCGGCTCAGCCACCCGGGGGTGATCACGGTCCACGACGTGGGCACCTTCGAGGGGCAGGTGTTCATCGCGATGGAGTTCGTGGGGGGCGGCACGCTCACGGAGTGGCTGCACGCCCGGCCGCACCCGTGGCGCGAGGTGCTGCGGGTGTTCCGGCAGGCGGGGGAGGGGCTGGCGGCGGCCCACGAGGCGGGCCTGGTGCACCGCGACTTCAAGCCGGACAACGTGCTGATCCATGCGGACGGTCGCGCGGTGGTGACGGACTTCGGGCTGGCCCGTCCGCTCACCCGCGGGGCCGATGCGGAGGCGACGGTGGAGTCGGCGCGGCTGAGCGAGAGCCTGGGCAGCAGCGCGTCGGGCTCGGCGCTGGCCGAGACGCTGACCCGCACGGGCGCGCTGGTGGGCACGCCGGCGTACATGGCCCCGGAGCAGCTCGAGGGGCAGCGCTGCGATGCGCTCTCCGATCAGTACGGCTTCTGCGTGGCGCTGTACGAGGGGCTGTACGGCGAGCGACCGTTCCGCGCCCGCGACCTGGCGAGCCTGGTCACCAAGGTGCTCGAGGGGCAGCTGCCCGCGCCGCCGCGTGGTCGCGAGGTGCCCCGCTGGCTGCGGCGCGCAGTGGCCCGCGGGCTGCGGGTGCGGCCGGAGGAGCGCCACCCCAGCATGCGAGCGCTGCTGGGCGCCCTGCGCTCGCGCTCGCTGGGCTCGTGGGGAGGCGTGGCCGCGATCGCCACGCTGGGGGTGGCCGCGGGGGCGACCACGATGGCGCTGTCGGCCACGACCCCCGTGGAGCCGGCGGCGTACTGCGACGACGTGGCGGCCAAGCTCGACGGGGCATGGGACGAGGCTCGTCGCGCTGCCCTGAGCGAGTCGTTCCGAGCGACGGGGCTGCCCTTCGCGGCCGATGCGGCGAGCCGGGCGAGCGAGCGCCTCGATGCCTACGCGGCACGGTGGGTGCAGGCCCAGACCGAGGCGTGCCGCGCCGAGATGGAGGGTCGCGATCCGCCGGCGGTGTCCGATGCCCGCATGACCTGCCTGGCCCGCCGACGCAGCACGCTGGCCTCGATGACGGCGGTGCTGGCCGAGGCCGACGCGGAGACGGTGATGCAGGCCCCCGAGGCGGTGGAGCAGCTCCCGAGCCTGGCGGCGTGCCTGGATGCGGGCACGCTGGGTCACGCGCTGGCGCCGATCCCCGAGGCCGAGCGCGAGGCGGTGGCGGGCGTGCGCGAGGCGATCGACGAGGCGGTGGCGCTGCGGATCCTCGGCCGCGTGCGCGACGACCTGGCCAAGTCCGAGGAGGCGTCGCGCCGCGCCGAGGGGCTGCAGTACGGCCCGGTGCGCGCCGAGGCCCTGCAGGCGCTGGCGGTGGCCCGCCATGCCGCGGGCCAGGTGGAGCAGGCCGAGGCGCTGGTGCACCAGGCCCTGGCCGCCGGCGTGGCGTACCAGCACGACGAGGTCATCGCCCAGGCGGCGGCCGAGCTGGCGTTCCTCGAGCTGAGCCGCATGGGGCGGCCGCAGGTGGTGGAGCGCTGGGTGGCGCTGGGACTGGCGGCGCTGCAGGCCCTGGGCGGATCGCAGCCGCACCTGCGCGCCAACCTGCTGGCGTCGCGGGCCAACGCCGAGCGTCGCAGGGGCGATCTCGACGCGGCGATCGAGACCGGCCGCGAGGTGCTGGCGCTGCGCGAGCGCTACTGGGGGCCCGATCACTACAGCGTGGCCGAGCCGCTGAGCGAGCTGGGGCTGGCGCTGGCCCGCAAGGGCGATCACGCGGGCTCGGTGGCCCACATCGATCGCGCGCGAGAGATCCTGCGCCGCACCTACGGCGACGCGCACCCGCACTACGGCGCGCTGCTGCAGAACCTGGGCACGACCCACTTCGTGCACGGCCACTACGCCGAGGCGCTGGAGACCTACGAGGAGTCGCGTCGCCTGCTCCGCGACGGGCTGGGCGAGGACCACCCCTCGGTGGCGGTGCTCGGCGAGAACGTGGGGATGGTGCTGCTGTTCCTCGAGCGCTACGACGAGGCGCTGCTGCAGGTGGAGCGGGCCCAGGCGGTGCAGCAGGCGGTGCACGGGGCCCGCAGCCCGAGCGCGGCCGCCTCGTGGGCGCTGGTGGGGGAGATCCACCTCCGCGCCGGACGCCTGGGGCCGGCCGAGGCCGCGCTGCGCGAGGCGCTGGAGATCACCGCCGAGGTGGCGCCGCCGGACGAGTCCCGGCGGGCGAACTACGAGAGCCAGCTGGGGCTGGTGCTGCTGCGCCAGGGACGGGTGGAGCCGGCGCGGGCCCTGCTCGCCCAGACCCTGCGGACCCAGCAGCGCACCGAGGGCGAGCCGAGCGTGTCGGTGGCCGAGACCTCGGGGCGCCTGGCCATGGCCCACCTCGCGGCGGGGGCGGTGCCGGAGGCCCTGCTGATGATCGATGCGTCGGTGGAGCAGTACGAGTCCGAGGATCCCGATCCCCACCAGCACGCGGAGGCCCGGTTCCGCCGCGCGCGGGTGCTGGCGGCGGCGGGGCGGATCGACGAGGCGCGGGCCGACGCGGCGCGGGCCCGGTCGATCTACGCGGAGCGGGGCGACCAGCCCTCGCGCCTGCGCGCGGTGGAGGCCTGGCTGGGCGAGCTCGACGGAGCGCCCGCCCAGGACGCCCAGGAGTCGGGACCGACCGCGGGCTAGAGCCGCAGCAGGCGGGTGCGGACGCTGGTGGTCAGGGAGGAGATCGCCGACTCGAGGGTCTGCACCTGCTGGTCGTCGCGCGACAGCGGCAGGTCGATGAACAGCAGGCCCACGTCGTCGGTGGTGGCCAGCGCCTGGCCCACGATGTTGACCCCCGACTCGGCGATGACCCGGTTGATGGCCGAGAGCACGCCGGGCACGTTGTGGTGCACGTTGACGATGCGGCTGGCCTCGGCGCGGCGCGAGGAGGCCGGCGAGCTGAGGTCGAGCGGGGGCAGGGTGACGCAGCCCAGGGTGGAGCCCTGGTCGAGGTAGTGCCCCAGCGCGTGGGCGACCTCGCGGCCGATGTTGGCCTGGGCCTCCTGGGTGCTGCCGCCGATGTGCGGGGTGAGGATCACGTTGTCCAGGCCGCGCAGCTCGGACTCGAAGGGGTCCTTGGTGCTGGCGGGCTCGCGCGGGTACACGTCGACCGCGGCGCCGGCGAGGTGGCCGGAGACCAGGGCGTCGCGCAGGGCCGGGATGTCGACCACCTTGCCGCGGCTGAGGTTGAGCAGGAAGGCGCCCGAGCGCATCTGGGCCAGCTCGGCCGCGCCGATCATGCCGCGCGTGAGCTCGGTGTCGGGCACGTGCAGGCTGACGAAGTCGCTGCTGCCGAGCAGCTCGGCCAGGCTGCTCACCGAGGTGGCGTTGCCCAGGGGCAGGCGCTTGTCGATGTCGTAGAAGAGCACGCGCATGCCCAGGGCCTCGGCCAGGATGCTGGCCTGCGAGCCGATGTGGCCGTAGCCGATGATGCCCAGGGTCTTGCCCCGCACCTCGTGGGCCCCGGCCGCGCTCTTGTCCCAGCGACCCTCGTGGGCGGCCTTGCTGCGGCTGAAGATCTGCCGCGAGAGGATCACCACCTCGGCGATCACCAGCTCGGCCACCGAGCGCGTGCTGCTGAAGGGGGCGTTGAACACCGCGACGCCGCGGCGGCGGGCCTCGTCGAGCGCGATCTGATCGGTGCCGATGCAGAAGGCCCCCACCGCCATCAGCCGCGGCACAGACTCGAGCACCCTGGGGGTGATGTGCGTCTTGGAGCGGATCCCCACCATGCAGGGCTCGTCACCGGGGAAGTCGCTCAGGGCGGCGATGAGCTCGTCCTCCTTGAGGCCCTTGGGGAGGGCGCGGACCTCCACGTCGTGCTCGCCGAGGACCTCGGTGGCGGAGGCGTGGACGTTCTCGAGCAATAGGGCGTAGGCGCGTGGCACGGGGCGGGACTATGGCCCGGGACGCCGCGATCTGCTAGCTACCGCGATCACGGTCGCCGGCAATCCCTGCGCCGTCCCCGAGCCCGTGACGATCCGCGGCCCCGCCCTCGCCCGCCTGCGCAAGACCCTCGCCCGCCACGCTCGCGAGGGCTGGGAGCGTGCCGTGTTCGCTCGGCCCGGTGGCGACGAGGAGCCCGTGGTCGCGTCGGGGCCCGGCCCGGGCGCGCCGGATGCGGCCGCGCTCGACGCCCTGCTCGACGCGGCGGAGGCGGCGGCTCGCGAGGGGCGGGTGAAGCAGACGCTGGTGCTCGACGAGCGGCGCCGGGTGAAGGTGGACGCGCGTCACGGCAAGGCCAAGGTGGTGGAGCTCGACGACGCCCTCGCGCGCAAGGTGATGGGCGGCAAGGAGCGAGCGCTGCGTCCCGACGCGAGCGCGGGGCTGCTGCGGGTGATCGGCATCATGAACGCCGACGGCAGCATCTCGGCCCGCGCCGCCAAGAAGTACAAGCAGGTCAATCACTTCGTGGAGCTGTGCCGGCCGGTGTGGACGCGGCTGGTGCAGCAGCGCCCGCCCACCGCCGAGGCGCCGCTGCGGGTGCTCGACCTGGGCTGTGGCAACGGCTACCTGGGCTTCGTGCTCGCCGAGGCGCTGCGCCTGGCCGAGATCCCGGTGCGGCTGCACGGCGTGGACCGGCGCGCCGACGTGATCGCGCAGTGCCAGGCGCGGGCGGAGGCGCTGGGGCTGCAGGGGCTGAGCTTCCAGACCGCGTCGATCGACGCGGTGGGCCTCGCGAGCGAGGCGCTGGGCGGGCCGCCCGAGCTGGTGGTGGCGCTGCACGCCTGCGACACGGCCACCGACGACGCGCTGGCGCTGGCGATCCGGGCGGGGGCGCGCTCGATCCTCGCGGCGCCCTGCTGTCAGCACGAGCTGGCCGCCCAGCTCCAGGGGCTCGACGAGGCGCACGCCGACGCGGCCGCGCCCGTGCCCGCGCTGCTGCGCTGCTCGATCCTGCGGCAGGGCTACGCGGCCGACCTCACCGACGCGCTGCGGGTGGAGCTGCTGGAGGCCTGCGGCTACCACGTGGACGCGATCGAGTTCGTGGGCAGCGAGCACACGCCCAAGAACCTGCTGCTGCGGGCGCACCGACGGCACCCCGAGGCGGAGGTCGATCCCTCGCGCTGGCGGCTCGAAGGCGTGCGAGCGCGCTGCGAGATGCTGGGAGCCCGGCCGTCGCTGCTGGTCGCGCTCGAGGGGCGGCCAGCATGACCCCGCGCGCCCTCGTCTTCGATTGCGACGGCACCCTGGCCGACAGCATGCCCGCGCACTTCGTGGCGTGGGGCGACGCCCTGCGCCCCCATGGCCTGGTCTTCCCCGAGGAGCGCTTCTACGCCGCCGCGGGCATGTCGACCCGCGAGATCATCGAGATGCTCGCGCGCGAGCAGGGCCGGCGGGTCGACGTCGCTGCGATCGCGCTCGACAAGGACGAGCAGTACCTGCGGCACCTCGAGCACGTCCGCCCGATCGAGCCGGTGGTGGCCATCGCCCGCGAGCACCGCGGGCGCATCCCCATGGCCGTGGCCACCGGCAACGTGCGACGCCTGGCCGAGGCCACCCTGGGCGCGCTGGGCATCTGCGAGTGGTTCCAGGCGATCGTCGGCGCCGACGAGGTCGCGCGCTCCAAGCCCGCGCCCGATGCCTTCCTCGAGGCGGCGCGGCGCCTGGGGGTGGACCCCCGGGAGTGCCGGGCCTACGAGGACGGCGACCCCGGCCTCGAGGCGGCCCGGGCCGCGGGCATGGAGGCGATCGACGTGCGCCCGTGGCTGGGTTGAGGGCGGGCCGCGGCCGGGCCCAGCGCGCGGGACTCAGGGCCCTTCTTGCAGCCGGTAGATCGTCTCGAGCACCACGGGCGAGAGGTCGACGACCAGCTCGCGTCGGCGCTCGCCCGCGCTGCGCATCGAGAGCACCAGGTCGTCGTGCCGCCGGCTCGGGACGAAGCCGGGGTCGTCGATGATCTCGAGCGCCCGCATCCACTCGATCACCTGGGCCATGCTGCCCGTGAGCACCAGCGAGTCGCCGCCGTGCGCCGTGAGCAGCTCGGCTGCGCCGGCGCTGCCCTGCACCGAGCCCTTGCCGCCCGCGGCCGCGAGCGCTCGCTTCACGTAGCGGTCGGACTTGGTGGGAGCCATCGCCACGTAGAGCACGTCGCCGCGCTGCGCGAAGGCCATCTCGAAGCCGGGGGCGCCCCACATCCGCTGGAAGGTGCTGCGCAGCTCCTCGGTGCCCCCGACCACCTTCACCACGTCGCCCTTGACCTTGCCCGCTCGCACCGCGCCCTTGTGGAGCTCGAAGCGGAAGGGCATCTTGCTGCCGGCCAGGGCCTCGTCGAGGCCGTCGAACTGGCGGCGGACGACGGGCAGGGCGTCGTCGCTCGACACCAGGCGCTGGGCGAGCAGCACCCCGCCCTTGCTGCCGGGCTCGTGGGTGAACGCCAGCGCGGCCTGGCCGGCCGACAGCGCCTCCCAGGCGGCCATGTTGCGGCGGAACACCTCGCCCACCGCGGCCCCCACCTCGTCGGGCCCGGTCGAGGCGCGGGCCTGCGCGAACGAGCCGAGCATGGGGTCGGTCATCAGGGCCTCGTTGTCCAGGCTCATGCCGCCGATCATCATCGCGTCGGCGGGCAGGCCGGAGAGCAGCTCGAGGTCGAGGCCCCGGCCGAGCTGCTGGGCGTAGGCCTTCTCGGTGGGCGTGCCCGGGCGGGCCTCGCCGCGGTAGCCAAAGCGCGTGCGATCGGCCTCGCCGTCGAGGTCGATCCACAGGTCGACCTGCTCGAGCTCGCCGAAGCTGAGCCACTGCTTGCGCTGGGCCTCGTGGCGATGGGGGGTCACGCCGTCGTCGAAGCCCGAGGACGCCATCTCCTCGATCACCGGCATGATCCGGTCGGGGAAGTCCTCGAAGATCTTCGCGGGGTAGGCGGTGAGCACCAGCTCCTCGGGTCCCACCGGGGCGTCGATGATGTCGCGGCGCAGGCGATCGCGGGTGGCCGCGACCAGCTCGGGCGCGAGGGCGAAGGCCACGTGGTCGCCCATGGCCACCAGGTAGTACGACTGCGCGTCGAAGCGGTAGGCCGCGTGGTCGTCGTCGCCCGAGACGAAGCCGCTGGGCCCGAGGTCCTCCACGAGCTGGCCGAGCCCGCCCTGGTAGGCCACCGCGCAGACCAGGGGCTGCTCGTAGCGGACGGGGCTGACCACCAGGCAGCCCCACGGGCGGCTCAGGTCGAGGTGCTGGGCCACGGCGCCGCGGCCCTCCAGCACCATCTCGAGGCCCATGCGCATCATCGGCTCGTTGACCACCGCGCGCTGGCTCGGCGGCAGCAGCTGCTCGGCGACCAGCGGGATCGCCCGGTCGAGCGCCGGCAGGCGGAAGTAGCCGTAGACCTCCACCGGCGACGGGCCCTCGGCCTGGTGCAGGGCTCGGTCCTGGGCTGCGAGGACCGGGGCGGCGGGAATCGAGGTGTCGACCTCGGGCGGCTCGGGGGCGGCGGGCTTGCACGAAGCCGAGGCGAGGGAGACGAGCAACGACGAGCGAGCGAGAGGGGAGCGCAGCACGGCCGCGGCAGCGTAGCAGGACCACCCCCCCGCGCGAGCCCCGAATCGGTCCCGCGAACCCGCACCCACATGGGCTCGAGCCATGTCGATCACGTCGAGCTGGGTCTGGTGGCGAAGGGCCTCGTCGGCCAGGGCGGCGACCGAGCCCACGAGCATGTAGGCGGGCCCCGTCTGTCACCGCCGGGTCCCCCGACCCGTCAGCCCATGCTGCCGCCGCCGTCGACGTCGATGGTCTTGCCGCAGAAGTACTCGCACTCGATCACGAAGCGCACGGCCCTCCAGATGTCCTCGGGCAGGCCGATGCGGCCCACGGGGATCGAGGCCACCAGCGCGTCGCGGGCCTTCTGGTTCATGCCCTGGGTCATCGGCGTCTCCACCATGCCGGGGGCGACGGCGCCCACGCGGATGCCGAAGGGGGCGAGCTCGCGGGCCCAGGTGACGGTGTTGGCGGCCAGGGCGGCCTTGGCCGCGACGTAGTTGCTCTGCCCGCGGTTGCCGTGCCGCGAGATGCTCGAGATGTTGACCACGATCCCCGGCCGGGCCTCGTGCTCGAGCATGGTGCGGGCGACCGCGCGGGTCATGAAGGTGGGGCCGTCGAGGTTGACCGCGAGCACCTGTCGCCACTGCTCGGTGGGCAGGGTCTGGATCTCGCCCGTGGAGCGGCTGCGTCGCACGAGCAGGCCGTCGCGGATGATGCCGGCGTTGTTGACGAGGCCGTTGAGGCCGCCGAGCCGATCGTGGGCCCAGGCCACGAACGCGTCGCAGTCGGCCTCGTCGCTCACGTCGAGCCGGCGCCGCGCGATGCCCTGCGGCAGGGCGGCGAGGCCCTCGTCGTCCACGTCGCCCACCGCCACCTTGGCGCCCGCCTCGGCGAGGCGGCTGGCGAAGTGGGCCCCCATGCCACGGGCGCCGCCCGTGACGATGATCTTGAGATCGACTAGCTCCATGGCGTGCTCCGGACCCACCGGTCGAGGGTGGGGAGGTGGTCGTACGACGTCGCGGGGCGTGAGGCCAGCGGCACGACGACGGCGGGGATCATGCGGCCTTGGGAGGGGTCACGAGATCGATGGTGCGACGCACGGCCTCGACGCTGGTGCTGCGCCACTGCTCGGCCAGGCGCCCGCCGTACTCGATCCCGGTGCGCATGAGCTTGGCGACCTCCTCGGTGGCCTCGCCGGCGCGCTGCATGCCCTCGCGCTGCCAACCCTCGATCTGCTCGGCCGTCCCCACCCAGTGGTCGAGCTGCTCGCGCGCGCTGTCCGCCCACTGCGTCATCGCGTGCTGCATCTGCGAAAGGAGCTCCTGGGGGCCGAAGACGTTGAGGAAGGGGTTGGACTGGGTCTTGGACTCGCTCATGCGCCAACAGATAAGCACGGGGCCCCGGGGTGTCAACGAAATTTTTTGCAACGCAACAATGACGCTCGAGGGCCCGAGCCACGGCCGGAATTCGGGCTCGAGCCACGGGACGGCCACTTGGGTCCACCAGGGCGCCTGGCCGTCGCCCGCAGGTCGGCGCAGTGCAGCAAGGGAATGCGGGCAGCGCAGCATTTCGTGACCCTTCGCAGATCGTCAGCTCACAGATTCATGAGAATTTACCCGGTTGACGCGGAAAATCCCCTCCAGTACCGTCCATCCTTCTGATGTTGCGCCGCAAAATCCAGGGGACGCCGGCATGGTTGGTGCTGGGGGCCCTGCTCGGGGTGGCGGCCTGCAGCGCCAACGAGCCGTGCTTGGTGGGCGCGGACTGTGCCTCGGGAGCGTGTCGGGCCGACGGGACCTGTGCCCCGGTCGCCACCACCGATCTCGGCACCGACTCGGAGGGCGAGGACGGCTCGTCGTCGGGGGACGGCCGCGAGTCGGACACGACCGCGTCGCTCGACGACGGCACGGGCGACGGCACCGGCGGCGAGCTGTGCCTGCCCCCCAACGCCGACGGCCTGATCGAGCGCGAGGAGATGCCGCTGCAGGCGGGCCTGAGCGCCACCTTCCGCGTGGCGCAGGGGGTGCCCTTCGACAGCGCGGGCACGATGGTGGACGGCGCCCGGCAGTGGGACTTCGACGTGATGCTCACCGGCGATCACCAGAGCATCGCCGAGACCCAGGCCCTGACGGGGCGCTGGTTCGAGCCGCTGTTCCCGGGGGCCACCTACGCCTCGCGGCTGACCGACGGCGACGACCTGCTCGGCGTGTTCGAGGCCACCGACACCGCGCTCTTGCTGCGCGGCGTGGTCTCGCCCACCGACGGCCTCGATCGCACCGAGCTGGCCTACGATCCGCCGGTGACCATCCTCGCCTTCCCGCTGTGGGAGGGGCAGAGCTGGACCACCGACGCCACCGTGAGCGGCCTGGCCCAGGGCATCGCCGTCTTCTATACGGAGAGCTACGACGGCGAGGTGGATGCGTCGGGCGTCGCCATCACCCCGTACGGCGAGCTCCCGGTGCTGCGGGCCAACGTGCTGCTCACCCGCACGGTGGGCGTGCTGATCACCACCGTGCGCACGCAGTCGTTCGTCGCGGAGTGCTTCGGCACCGTGGCCTCGCTGCGCTCGGAGGAGGGCGTCGACGAGGCCGAGTTCGGCCAGGCCGCCGAGCTGCGGAGGCTCGCTCCGTGACGCACCGCCGGGGGCCGTGGGCGCGACGGTGGGGGGGCCTGGCCCTCGTCGCCCTGGCGCTCGCCGGCTGCCCCCGCTTCCACGACGGCCCGCTGCCGGGCGAGCCCACCGACAGCACCTACGCCGAGCTCCCCGACGGCACCCGCGTGCGCTACGTGGACGAGGGCGAGGGCCCGGCCGTGGTGCTGGTGCACGGCTTCGCCGCGTCGATGGACACCTGGAGGACGCTGCGCCCCGAGCTCGCCGCGGACCACCGCGTGCTGGCCCTCGACCTCAAGGGCTTCGGCTGGAGCGAGCGCCCCGAGGGCGACTACTCGCCGCTGGCCCAGGCCCGCCTGGTGTTCGCGCTGATGGACCAGCGGGGCATCGAGCGGGCCACCCTGGTCGCCCACTCGTGGGGCTCGTCGGTGGCGCTGGCCATGGCGCTCGAGCACCCCGAGCGCATCGAGAGGATCGCCCTGTACGACGCGTGGGTGTTCGAGGAGCAGCTTCCCCCCACCTTCGTGTGGGCCCGCGCGCGCGGCCTGGGCGAGATCATCTTCAGCACCTTCTACAAGCAGCGCCCCGACGACAAGCTCGCCTCGGCCTTCTACGACCCCACGGTCCTGTCGCAGGAGTACGTGGACATGGTGGAGACGATGCTCGATCGCCCCGGCACGGTGGCGGCGGCCCTGGCCGCGGTCCGGGGGCAGCGCTACGCGGCCTATCAGGAGCGCTACCGCCGGATCGAGCAGCCCACCCTGCTGCTGTGGGGGCGCGAGGATCCGATCACCCAGCTCCAGGACGGCGAGCGCCTGGCCTCGATGCTGCCCGACGTGCGGATGAAGGTGTACCCGCGCTGCGGTCACTTCCCCATGCACGAGGCCCGCGCCTCGTCCACCCGCGACCTGCTCGAGTTCCTGCGCACCGAGCCCGCGCTCGAGTCGACGGCCGCGCTCGCCGGCGAGCCCGAGGCCATCGACGCCGCCCACAGCCCCCGCGCCGACGAGGTCGAGCCCGGCCCGCCCCCGGCTCCCACGCCGCGGCACGAGCCCGCGCCCGCCGACGGCGGTGGATCGGAGGCCACGCCATGAGCCTGGCCGCCCCCGCGCTGCTGGCCACCCTGGCCCTGGCGGGCTCCCCCGAGGACTCCACCGGCGGCCTGGGTCGCTACGGCGACGATCTGGGCCAGCGCCAGACCAAGGTGTTCCGGGTGGGCGGCTACTTCCGCCTGCGCGGCGAGCTGCAGCACGACTACGACCTCGACCGCGGCCCCAGCCCCTCGGGCCAGTACCTGTACCCGCTGCCGCTGGGCAACCCCTCGCGCCAGCTCCTGCACCGTGCCGACATGCGGCTGCGCACCGACCTCGGCATCTACGCCCCGCGCGGCTGGGTGGCGGTGAAGGTGCGGGTGGACGCGCTCGACGACCTCGCGCTGGGCAGCAATCCCGACGGCGTGCCCGCGGCCACCACCACCCAGCGGTCGCCCTCACCGGTGCTCGCGGTCAAGCGGGCCTACGCCGAGCTGCTCACCCCGCTGGGCGTGCTGGCGGCGGGGCGCATGGGCAACCACTGGGGCCTGGGCATGCTGGCCAACGGTGGCGACTGCATGGGCTGCGACTCGGGCGACGCCTCCGATCGCGTGGCCTTCATGGTGCCCGCGCTCCAGCACGTGCTCGCGATCGCCTACGACCTGAGCGCCACCGGCCCCTTCGTCCCCGACCACGCGCGGCGCCGGGTGATCGACGTGGAGCCCCGCGCCACCGTGCACTCGGCCACCTTCGCCGTGCTGCGGGCGCGCAGCCCCCTGTCGCTCGACCGGCGGCGACGCGCGGGGCGGACCACCTTCGAGTGGGGCACCTACGGCAGCTACCGCTGGCAGCGGGTGGACGTGCCCACCTCCTACCTGCCGATCGCGGCCGACCTGGGCCCGGTGGCGCCGCAGGTGATGGTGCGGGGCTACCGGGCCGCCGCCTCCGACCTGTGGCTGCGCCTCACCGGCAAGTGGTTCCGGGTGGAGGCCGAGGCCGCGTACCTGTGGGCGCGCATCGACGAGCCCTCGCTGCTGCCCGGGGTGGAGATCCGCCGCCCCTTCACCTCCAACCAGGGCGGCTTCGCGGCGCAGAGCGACGTGGGCAAGGTGGGCGGGCGCTTCGGGGCCGGCCTCGACCTGGGCTTCGCCAGCGGTGACCGGGCCCCGGGCTTCGGCGCCTACCCGGGGCTGCTCGACGCGCCGCCCCAGCCCGGCGACATCGAGGGCCCGCAGGCGCAGGCGCCCTGGGACACCGCGGTGAACAACTTCCGCTTCCACCCCGACTTTCGCGTCGATCGGATCCTGTTCCGCGAGCTCATCGGCACGGTCACCGACGCCACCTACCTTCGCCCGCACCTCGACTGGCACGCGTGGCGGCACGCCCACGGCCGGCTCACCGCCTCGCTCGCCGGCGTGGCCTCGATGGCGGTGGAGCCCACCTCCACCCCCGGCGGCGCCCGGGGCTTGGGCGTGGAGGTCGACCCCGGCCTCACCTACCAGACCGACTTCGGCCTGCACGTGGCCTTCGAGCCCGCGCTGCTGGTGCCGCTGGCCGGGCTCGACAACCCCTACCTGGGCATGCAGGCCCGCCCCGCGCAGCTCTACCGCCTGCGCCTGCAGTACACCTTCTGATCCCATCGTCGGGCTCCATCTCCCGATCCTCGGACCGGCCCCATGCTCCACCGCGCCGCAGCTCGCCGCCCCTCTTCCGTTCGTCGTGGACGGCTCGCCTCGATCGCCCCCGCGCTGGTGCGGCTCGGCCTGCTCGCGGGCTGCGACGGCAACGGCACCCTGCCGCCCATGCGCGAGCTGTACGAGGGGGCCGAGCCGGCGGTGCTCGAGTGCGTGCCCAACCTCGACGGTCGCATCGACGCCGAGGAGATGCCCCTGGTGCTCGGCGCCACCGTCTCGTACCTGGTCTCGCCCCCCGGGGTGAGTCGCGCCGTGGACGTGGCCGGTCAGACCGAGGGCGAGCTGCTGGTGTGGAGCTGGTCGGTCGACCTCGCCGACGACCAGCTCGTGCGCCTGGGCCCCGAGCCGATCGACGATCGCTGGTACGCCGACCGCTTCCCCCCCGATGCCTTCGTGGCCCCCTTCGACGGCGGCGGCTCGGTGGAGACGATCTCGATCCAGGACGATCACGGCCTGATGCTGCTGGGCCTGGCCTCGGCCCAGCCCGATCCGCCCGCCGGTCGCACCCTGCTGGTCTACGACGCGCCGGTGGAGCTGCTGCGCTATCCCATCGAGCCCGGCACCACCTTCACCGCCCAGGGCACGATCACCGACGGCACCTTCCGCGGGATCCCCTACGCCGCCACCGACACCTACGAGGTCCAGGTCGACGCCATCGGCGAGCTGCGCCTGCCCTCGCTGACCTTCACCCAGGCCCACCGCGTGCGCACCACCCTCACCGTGGAGCCCGCGCTGGGCGAGGCCACCTCGGTGCGCCAGGTCAGCTACTTCTTCGAGTGCTTCGGCGAGGTGGCGCGCGCCACCAGCCACCCGGACGAGCCCGACCCCGACTTCGGGGAGGCGGCCGAGATCCGCCGCCTGGGCTACTGACACCCCCGATCGACGACCGACAGGAGAGCGAGACGATGTCCCCTTGGAAGCAGTGGAAGCGTGCCTTCGACCAGTGGGAGGGCACGACCGCCCACTTCATCGAGCAGTGGATGAAGAGCCCGCTGCTGCTCGAGCCCGCCGGAGCGTGGCTGAGCGCGGCCATGCGGGTGAAGGCCCTGGCCGACAAGACCACCGCCGCGTGGTGGGGGAGCCTGGGCCTGCCCACCAAGCGCGACCAGGAGCGAGCCCTGCACGCCCTCAACAAGCTCGAGAGCCGCCTGCTCGATCTCGAGGAGCAGCTCGAGGACACCCGCGAGGAGCTCGCCCGCGTGCGCGCGCACGACCACGAGCACGCCGCCTAGGCCTCGCCCCACCACCCGCTGCCCGGAGCCCGACCCATGGACATCACCCCCTTCCTCGACCTCTCTCCCGCCCCGCGCATCCTCCTCGAGCGCGCCGCGCAGCGCGGCGACCAGCCGCGCTACCTCGTGCAGGACGCCGACGGCCAGTGGCAGCCGATCACCTGGAAGGAGCACGCCGACGGCGTGGCCGACGTGGCGAGCTGGCTGGCGAGCCAGGGCTTCGAGCCCGGGCAGCGCGGGGCGATCCTCGCCCACAGCTCGCCCCGCTGGATGGAGGCCGCGCTGGGCCTGCAGGCGGCCGGGCTGGCGATGGTGCCCGTCTATCCCGCGAGCACGCCCGACCAGGCCGCCTACGTGATCGAGCACTCGGCCACCGCGGTGCTGTTCGTGGCCGAGGCCGAGCTGCTGGCCCGGGTGCTCGAGGGCTGGTCGGCCTACGGCGGGGTGCGGACGGTGGTGGTGCTCGACGACACCGATCCCCACGCGGTGCTGGCCAGCCTGGGGGAGGCCGAGGGCCTGCCCACCCCCGAGGAGCTCGAGCGTCGCGTGCTGCACTGGTCGCGGCTGCGGGCGATCGGGGCCGAGCGGCGCGCCGCCGACCCGGGGGCCTTCGAGCGGCGGCTGGCCGCGGTGGGCCCCGAGGACATGGCGCTGATGCTCTACACCAGCGGCACCACCGGGCGGCCCAAGGGCGTGCCGCTCACCCACCGCAACCTCGGCACCAACGCCAACGACTGGCTGGTGTGCAACGCCCCCGCCATGCACGAGGGCGCGATCGACCTGCTGTGGCTGCCCATGAGCCACGTGTTCGGCTTCGGCGAGGCCTGCCTGGGCAACAACCTCGGCTTCACCTCCTACATGGCCACGCCCGCCGACGCCCTGGCCCTGATGCCCCAGCTGCGCCCCACGATCTTCATGAGCGTGCCCGCCTACTGGGAGAAGCTGGCCAAGGGCGGTCCCTCGCGGGTGGCCGAGCTCACCGGCGGGCGCCTGCGCTTCTGCCTCTCGGGCGGCGCCGGGCTGAGCCTGGCCGTCAAGGAGGTGTTCCGGCAGGCGGGCCTGACGATCCTCGAGGGCTACGGCCTCACCGAGTGCTCGCCCACCCTCACCCTCAACCGCCCCGACGACTTCCGCTTCGACTCGGTGGGCAAGCCCGTGCCCTCGGTGGAGCTGCGGCTGGCCGACGACGGCGAGATCCAGGCCCGCGGCCCCAGCGTGTTCGCGGGCTACCACCGCGACCCCGAGGCCACCGCCGCCGCCTTCACCGAGGACGGCTGGTTCCGCACCGGCGACCTGGGGCGCTTCACCGAGGACGGCTTCTTGCAGATCGTGGGGCGCAAGAAGGAGATCCTGGTGACCGCCGGCGGCAAGAACGTGCCGCCCGCCAACATCGAGAGCCTGTTCGCCGCCGATCCCTGCTTCTCCCACGTGGTGGTCTACGGCGACGGCAAGAAGTACCTGGTGGCCGGGGTGTGGCTCGACGACGCCGCGGTCGATCGACGCCTGGGCGAGCAGGGCGTGGCCACCGACGACCCCGCGGCGCGCGAGGCCGGGGTGCGGGCGCTGGTGCAGCAGGCGGTCGATCGGGCCAACGACAAGCTGGCCCGCTTCGAGCAGGTCAAGCGCTTCGCCGTGATGCCGCGGCCGCTGACCGTGGAGGGCGGCCTGCTCACCTCCACCCTCAAGATCCGTCGCCAGAAGATCTACGAGGCCTTCCACGACGAGCTCGAGGGGCTGTACGCATGATCCGCAGCGTGCTCAACCTGCTGCGTCGCTCCGGTCGCCCGACGCCCGCGGTGGGCCAGACCCCCGCCGACGTGGTGCACCGCGAGAACAAGTGGACCCTGCTGCGCTATCGCATGCGCCCCGAGGGCCTGGCGTACCGCACCCCGGTGCTGCTGGTGCCCTCGCTCATCAACCGCCACTACGTGCTCGATCTGATGCCGGGCAAGAGCTTCGTGGAGCACATGGTCGCGCAGGGGCACGACGTGTACATCATCGACTGGGGCACGCCCACCGACGAGGATCGCTACGTCGACTTCGACGAGATCTGCGATCGCACCATCGGCCGGGCCCTGCGGGTGGCCACGCGCACCAGCGGCCAGCCCAGGGCCCACCTGCTGGGCTACTGCCTGGGCGGCACCCTGACCACCATCCACGCCGCCGTGCACCCGCAGCGGGTGGCCTCGCTGCTCGCCCTGGCCGCGCCCATTCGCTTCGCCGACGACGGCCTGCTGTCCCGCTGGACCCGCACCAAGAGCTTCGACGTGGACGCCCTGGTGGAGGGCACCGGCAACGTGCCGTGGCCGCTGATGCAGGCCGCCTTCCACATGCTGCGTCCCACCCTCACCCTGAGCAAGGTGGCGGGGTTGCTCGACCGCGCCTGGGACGACGAGTTCCTCGACGGCTTCCTCGCCATCGAGCGCTGGGGCAACGACAACGTCAGCTTCCCCGGCGAGGCCTACCGCCGCTACATCCAGGCGCTGTACCGCGACGACGAGCTGGCCGCCGGCACCATGACCCTCGCGGGGCGTCCGGTGCGGCTCGAGGACATCGAGCGGCCCGTGCTCACCATCGCCTTCACCCACGACCACATCGTGCCCTGCGACAGCGCGGCCGTGCTCGACCAGTGGGTGGGCAGCGAGGACCACGAGTGCTGGACGCTGCCCGGCGGTCACGTGGGCGCGGTGGTCTCGCGCAAGGCCGCCTCCGGGCTGTGGCCCCGGATCTCGCAGTGGTGGGCCGAGCGCGAGGTGGGGGCGGAGCCGCTCGAGTAGGCGGGCGCGCCCATGGTTGCCCCAGGGGGGCCGCCCGTGCTGAGCTTCGCCCGTGTCTGCCCTGGAGATCGTCCAGCTCGAGGTCGGCCTGCTGCAGAACCTCTGCGAGGTCATCGGCTGCTCCCGCACCGGCCAGGCCGCGCTGGTCGATCCTGCCTTCGAGGTCGACCGCCTGCTGCACGTGGCCGAGCAGCGGGGCTGGACGATCACCACGATCCTGCTGACCCACACCCATGACGATCACGTGGCCGGCCTCGACGAGGCGGCGCTGGCCACCGGGGCCGTGGTGCGCTGCCATCCCGTGGAGGTGGAGGTGGCCCGCCGCCTCGCGCCGCGGGTGGAGGCGGTGGCCGACGACGAGGTGATCCGCATCGGCGACGGCGAGCTGCGGGCGCTCTACACCCCCGGTCACACGCCGGGCTGCGTGTGCTGGTTCGTGCCCGAGCCGGCCGCCGTGATCACCGGCGACGTGCTGTTCGTGGGCTCGTGCGGAGGCGTGTCGTACTCGGGCTCGGATCCCGCCGCCATGGTGGACAGCCTGCAGCGCCGGCTGGGCTCGCTGCCCGAGCAGACCCGCGTGTACCCGGGGCACGACTACGGCCAGACGCCCACCAGCAGCCTGGCCTGGGAATTCGCCAACAACCCGGCGCTGCTCGCCGACACGGTGGAGACCTTCCGCGCCTACAAGGGCTTGCCCGCGCGCGGGTGAGGCGTTCGAGTCCAGTCGACGATCTCCTCGATCGCGGGGGCATCCCCATCGGCGTCAAGCTCTCGGCCCAGCACATCGAGGACGACCTCGACTTCGCGCTCGCGGCGGGAGCCGACTACGTGATCCTCGACGGCCGCGGCGGCGCCACCGGGGCCGCGCCCGACCTGTTCAAGGACGACATCTCGGTGCCCACCATCGCGGCGCTGGCCCGCGCGCGCCGTCACCTCGATCGCCGGGGCATGGGCGACGTGACCCTGGTGATCACGGGGGGCCTGCGCACCGAGGCCGACTTCGTCAAGGCGCTGGCCCTGGGGGCCGATGCGATCGCGATCTCCAACGGCGCTGCGCAGGCGATCGGCTGCCTGGGCATGCGGGCGTGCCACACCAACAACTGCCCGGTGGGCATCGCCACCCAGCGCCCGCAGCTGCGCGCTCGCCTCGACGTGCAGCGCTCGGCGAGACAGCTCACCAACTACCTCACCGCGACGGTGGAGCTGATGAAGGTGATGGTGCGGGCCTGCGGGCACGATCACCTGCGGCGGATGTGCGCCGACGATCTGTGCAGCTGGAAGCGCGACGTGGCCGAGCTGGCGGGGATCCGCTACTCGGGCGCGGGCTGGGGCTGAGCTCGAGGCAGGGGCGGAGCGCGTGGCTCAGGCTCGCCAGCCGCCGTCGACGTCGATCACCTGACCGGTGATGTAGCTGGCGCCCGCGTCGAGCAGGAAGGCCACCAGCGGCGCCACGTCCATCGGCTCGCCCACGCGACCCAGGGGCACCTCGCGGGCGTAGGCTTCGTAGCCGGCCTCGCCGAGCTCGGCCGTCATGTCGGTGCGCAGCAGGCCCGGCGAGACCGCGTTGATTCGAATCCCGCGGGGACCCAGCTCGTGGGCGAGGCTGCGCACGGCACCCTCGAGCCCGGCCTTGGCCGCGCTGTAGGCGGTCTGCCCCTCGAGGCCGCGGTGGCCGAGGTTGGAGCCGATCATCACCACCGAGGCGCCCTCGGCCAGCGCGCCCTCCTGCAGCAGCGCTCGCAGCAGCCGCAGGGGCGACTCGAGGTTGATCCGCAGCTGCTCCACCAGCGGGTCGCGGTCCTTGACCACCGCGTCGAGCGAGCCGCGGTGGCTGACGCCGGCGCTCAACACCACGCCGCTGAGCTCGTCGATGCCCACGATGAGGTCCATGACCACGGCCTCGAGCACCTCGGGCTCGGCGAGGTCGGCCTGCAGCATGCGCAGGCGCGGGCCGAGCTCGCGGCCCAGCGAGCTCGCCGCGTCGCTGCGCGTGCGGTAGATGCCCACCACCTCGGTGCCGAGCTGCACCAGCAATCGGCTCACCGCGCGACCGATGCCGCGCGAGGCCCCCGTCACCAGCACCGGAGCGCTCATCGCCTCGCGTCCTCCAGCACGATCTCGTCCTCGGGAATGAAGGGCGGCACGTCGCAGCACAAGAGCGTCGCGACCTCGCGGCCGTCGTTGCGGTAGTCGTGGGCCTGGCCGTGCTCCCAGGCCACCGGGGTGGCGAGCGGGACGGGCTTGCCGCCGCGGGAGAGCTCGCCGCCCACCAGCCACTCGAGCTCGCGCATCACCTGGTGGTGGTGGCGGGGGATCTCGTGGCCGGGCGCCACGTGCAGCAGGTAGAGCCCTGCCTCGCGGGACTCGAGCAGGATCGCCACCTCGCCGAAGCGCGTGCGCTCGCGCCGGACGGGGAAGTCCGCGCGGGTGCGGTGGATGTGGATCGCGGCCGCCTGGGCGCGACCGGTGAGCGCGGCGGGCTTGGCCAGGCGCAGGTCGAGCTCGTCCAGCCCAGGGTAGACGCCGAAGAGCATCGCAGCCAGCTCGTGCGCCGCGTTCTCGAGCAGGCGGTAGCGACGAAAGCGGAGCAGGGCCGCCACCTTGGAGGCGGCGCGGTCGTAGTCGATGGTGTCGCCGATGCTGGCGCTGCGGCCCGCGGGCACCAGGTCGAGGCCCATGCTCAGGTCCACGCGGACCGGCTGCTCGACGTCGCGCTCGTGGGGGTGCACCCCGAGCACGCAGGAGACGCTCAGGCCCTCGAGCTCGATGCGGTCGCGCGCCACGGCGCGCTAGCTATACCACCCGCCCGCCTCGGCGGCCGCCCCTCGTTGGACCCATGGCACCGAGGCCCCTTTCGTCCTACCGTGGGGAGAGCGTGGACATGCGCGAGCGACTGACCTTCCTTGCCCTGGCCGGGCTGCTGCTCGCCCCGGCCTGCATCCTCGATACGAGCGACGACGACTCCGCGGGGGACTCCGGGGCCGCGACCAGCAGCGGCAGCGGCAGCGGCACCGCCAGCTCCACCAGCGCCGAAGCCACGGCCGACGGGGCCTCGACCTCCGCGGGAGGCGGTGCCTGCGGCTGGGGCCCCACCGGCGACGACCAGGTGCCCTCCGGCTACGTGTGCGGCGGCGACGGGGTCGATCCCGACGGCACCTTCCCCTTCGATTGCCCGGCGATGGCCACCCTGGAGGTGGGGGCCGAGTGCGGCGACGTCGAGGGCCCCGGCTGCTGCGATGCCGAGGGTGATGTGTGGTACTGCGGCAACGACGGCTCCGGGCCGGCGCTGGCGCGCGTGGAGTGCTGATCGCCCGCTATCGCGCCGCGGCCTCGCGACGCTCGCAGTCGGCCGCGCTCGCCTCGGGGTAGCGGCCGCCGAGCTTCTCCACGTACTTGCGCATCTTGGCCTGCACGACCATCCAGTGGGCCTCGGCCTTGTCCAGCGCCACGCCGCCGCCGTCGTCGAAGGCCTTGGGGTACGCCGACAGGACGAGCTCGTGGGCCTCGAGGAAGTTGCCGACGAGCTTGGAGCGCTCGATGATCCGCGGGTCGTCGGTGAGCAGCTCGGTCAGCCAGGTCTCGAGCGCCCGCACCTGCTCGCGCTTGGACTCGGCCCACTCGCTCGGGGGGAGGCTGCCGTCGAGGAGGCCGGCACCTGCGGCCACCATGCGGTGGCGAAAGCACTGCAGGTCGGTCGCATGCTCGAGCATCGGGTCGAGGTGCTCCTCGTCCCACTCGTAGAGCGCGGTCTCGGCCGCGGGATCCTTGCGGTCCCAGGCCTCGAATTCCTCGGGGGTGGGCGCCAGCAGGCCTCGTGGTCGCGTCCTGGCCTCCGGCGGAGGGTCGGCCCCGGCGAGCACCTCGGCGAGGGTCGGCCCCTCCTCCTCGGGCTT
The DNA here is from genome assembly GCA_020633315.1 of Myxococcales bacterium. Classification (GTDB taxonomy): domain Bacteria; phylum Myxococcota_A; class Polyangia; order Nannocystales; family Nannocystaceae; genus Paraliomyxa. The sequence goes on along the minus strand of JACKDV010000013.1, from coordinate 179,932 downwards.
GGGCTGGGGCTCGGGCGGAGACGGCGAGGTCTCGCCCGCGCGCGCTCGATCCACCTGGGCCGCGACCTCGGCCGCGAGGCCCCCCGGGCGGGAGGCCTCGGCCTCGCCCTCCGCGGGCGTCTCGGCCTTGGTCGCCTCGGCGCTCGCCGGAGTCTGCGTCGGCGCCGAGCTGCCCCCGTCGTCACACGCGAGGAGCCACAGGATCGAGCCCAGCCACCGCGATCGCACGCCCATGCGCGACCAGGGTAGCAGCCGCCTACGACTCCGGCTCGCCGCGGATGATCACCGTGGTGCCCGGGCTGCCGTCGTGGGCGTGCACCCCGTGCCAGCCCTCGGGCAAGAACGGCGTGGTCCACATGAACAGCCAGCGCGCGTCGCTGGGCCCCAGGTTCACGCAGCCGTGGCTGCGCACCCGGCCGAAGCCGTTGTGCCAGAAGGCGCCGTGCAGGGCGTAGCTACCCTCGAAGAACATCGCCCACGGGACGTCCTGGATCGAGTAGTTGCCGTCCGAGGCCGTGTCGCCGTCCATGGTGGAGGACACGTGCTTGCTGCGGATGCGGTAGCGCCCGGGCGGGGTGTCGAAGGGCTCCTCCTTGGTGCCCTTGCGCCCGGTGGACACCAGGGTGGTGTACACGGGGCGGCTGCCCTCGTAGGCCACCAGCATCTGCTTGGGCAGGCTCACGTCGATCCAGCGCTCCCAGGGCTCGACGCCCTCGGGCATCGGCTGCGGCTCGGCCAGGCGCAGGTCCTTCTTGCGCAGCAGCCGGCCGTCGGTGGTGGTCATGTACTCCTTGCCGGCGATCTCGAGCTCCTCCTCGAGGTCGACGAAGGTGCGCCGCGGCAGCGAGTCGCCGGTGGGCTTGGGCGTGCCCTCCTCGTCGAGCTCGTAGACCTTGGCCTCCTCCACCATCGCGTAGCCGAAGGGGAAGCTGGCGTCCGGCCCCAGCTCCACGCCGTGGAAGTCCTTGGCGTCGTAGGTGTAGGCCGCGTCCGCGGGCACGTAGGCGCCGCGCGAGGTGTACCAGTAGCTGCGGCCCTCCTCGGTGATCTTCTCGCCGAGGCTGATGAAGAAGCCCTTCTCGAGCCACGGGGTCTCGGGGCTGAGCGGCAGCTTGGGCGGCTCGGGCTCGGCGACGGCAGGGGTCTCGGCCCCGGCCACCACGGTGGGCTCGGCCTTGGGGGTGGGCTCGGCCTTGGGCTCGGCGGCCGCGGGCTCGGCCTTGGGGGCCTCGGCCTTCGGCGGATCGTCGACCGAGGGCAGCGCGGAGAGATCGGTGCCACCCTCGCTCGGCTTGGGCTCGGCGGGCTTGGCCTCGCTCGGCTTGGGCTCGGCGGGCTTGGTCTCGGCGGGCTTGGTCTCGCTGGGCAGGGGCTTGCCCTCGCGCTCGGCCTCGCGGATCGCTCGCTGCTCGTCGGCACGCCCTTCTTCCTCGGGGGTGGGCACTCGCCACCACATGGGGCTGTTCCAGCGCTTCACGTAGGCGTACTGGTAGGGCATCGCCTCGTCGAGCTTGGCCGCGGCGGGCGGACGATGCAGGTAGGGCTCGCGCTTGGCGTCGACCACCAGGCCCTTGCTCGCGCAGGCGAAGCCGCCCGAGGGCAGGCCGTACCAGCCCTTGGCGCAGCCGTCGGTGCCGACCTTCTTGGTGACCATCACGCGGGTGCCCAGGCGCAGGTAGCCGAGCTTGGGCGAGTCGATGCGGGGCTCGTCGTAGATCGCCACCACCTCGTAACCGGCCAGGGCATGCACCACCAGATCCTCGGGGGCGGGCGGGGGCTGGGAGGGCTTGATGAGGCCGTAGTCCTCGGGGGCCTGCGGCTCCTCGGGAACGGTGAGCTCGGGCTCGATGTGGGCGAGCGCGGGCTCGGCCGGCGTGGCCGGCTCGGCCGGCGGCTCGGCCACGCGCTCGGGGGCCGTGGCGTGGCCGGGCGTGGGCTCGGGCGTGGCCGGGGGCTCGGCCGGCTCGGGTGCCGGCGCGGGCGTGGAGGCTCGTTCGGCTTCGGGCTCGTGGCAGGCGGCCAACAGGCACGCCAGTCCGATCGTCGCGGCAGCACTGCGCATGCGGAGCGTGCATAGCGTACGCGGGGGGTCCATCGGAAGATTCCGGCGAACTCGGCCGGGCCGCGCAACCAACGCCACGGACCACGGTGGGCCGAGCGTGTTGGATCGGTGCCCGTGGATCCCAAAGCAACTCATGGACAAACCAGGCTCGGCCGCTACGCTGAAGACCAAGTGAGCGCAGTCGAGACGCTGATTCCGGCGGCTTTTCGCCTGGGCCGTCAGACCTTCATCTCCCACCACTCCGGCTATCACCTGCTCAAGCCCCCGGCCACCGTCGAGGAGCAGGGCCTGGGCTATCAGACCCTGCAGGTGGCCGACATGGCGGAGCTGCCCGAATCGCACATCGTCCCCTCGGGGAGGTGCTGGCAGGCCACCAAGGTGATGAAGCGGCCGGGCAATCCCTACCCCGATCGGATCAGCATCGGTCGCGCCACCAACTGCGACATCGTGCTGCGCTTCGCGGTCGTCTCCAAGCTGCACGCCCACCTCTCGCTGCGCGCGGATGGTCGCCTCACCCTGATCGACCATGGCTCGGCCAACGGCACCTGGCACGACGGCCGACGCCTCGTCCCCGGTGAGCCCGCCGCGATCGGGCCCGGCGATGCGCTGTCGTTCGGCGGGGTGCGCTGCGAGCTGATCGACGGCGCCGGCCTCTACGACCTGGTCAGCGGCAACCGCAGTCGGCACTGAGCCACGGCCCGGCGGGCGCGGTATGGTCCGCCTCGCAATGCGTCCGCTCCGGCCCCCGGCCTGGCCCCAGCTGCGGGCCGTGCTCGTCGCGCTGCACGTGGCCTCGCTGGTGGTGCTGTCGCTGCCGACCGCGGGGGCCGTGCACGACCGGTCTCGCTGGCAGACGGCCAACGCCAAGGACGACCTGCGGACGATGGCCGCGCGCCTGCGCGGCTGGGGCATCGACACCGACGAGCGGCGCCTGGCCCAGGCCCTGTGGGACGCGGGCTCGGCCTACCTCGAGCTCCGCGGGCCGCTGGCGTGGCCCTTCGAGCGCTACGCCGAGACCACCGGCTGCCGACAGGGCTGGCAGATGTTCGCCAGCCCCCAGCGCCACCCGGCCGAGCTGCACGTGGACGTGGAGCTCGACGGGCGGTGGCAGGTCATCTATCGACCGCACGACGACCAGGCGGCCTGGAACCGCAGGCAATTCGAGCACAACCGCTTCCGCAAGCTCCTCGGTCGCTTCGCGCGAGGCTTCGTGCGCCGCGACTACGACCAGACGGCGCGCTGGGTGGCGGCCAAGGCCGCGGCACAGCACCCCGCGGCCACTCGGGTGCGGATCCGGCTGTATCGCTACGCCACCCTGCCTCCCGCCGAGGTGCTCGCCGGCGAGCGCCCCACGGGGCGGTACGAGCACGAGCGGCTGTTCGAGGCGGAGGCCCTGCGATGAGGCGCCTGGGTCGGGCCCTCCGCCGCGGGTGGCAGGGCTGGGTGGAGCTGCTGTCGATCCGCGAGCCGGCCACCTCGCTGGCCCGCTTCCGCATCGCGGTGGGGCTGGTGATCCTCTACTCGCTGCTGTCGATGATCGCCGCCGACCTGGTGGAGGTGATGTGGGTCGACGCGGCGTACGGCGGGCTGCAGACCCTCGACGCGCGCCACTGGCTGGTGGGGCTGCTGGGGGGACGCACCGCCACCACGGCGTGGATCCTGGTGGCCAGCGGCCTGGCCCTGGCGGGGCTGCTGGTGGCGGGCCTGGGCGGCCGGCTGACCGTGCTGGCCACCCTGCAGGTCTACTACGGGCTGGTCTCCGCCAAGGGCACGCTCGCCGGGGGCTACGACACGCTCATCACCAACGCGCTGTGGATCCTCTTCTTGTCGGAGTGCACGGCCACCCTGTCGGTGGACTGCCGGCGTCGCACGGGGCGGTGGCGCAGCGATCGTCCGGTGGCCGCGTGGCCGCGCTACCTGCTGATCCTGCAGCTGGTGGTGGTGTACGGCACCACCGGCCTGTACAAGCTGAGCCCGGTGTGGACCCCGGGCGGGGATCACAGCGCGCTCTACTGGGTGTTCCAGGAGCCCACCTGGCGGCGCTTCGACACGGGGGAGCTGGCCGCGTCGTGGTTCGGGGTGACGCAGGTGGCCACCGCGGTGACCTGGTGGTGGGAGGTGACGGCCCCGCTGCTGCTGGTGGTGTACTGGCTTCGCCACACGCGGGCGCGGGGCGGCCGGCTGCGGCGCTGGGTCCTGCGCTACGACCTGCGCAAGCCCTTCGCCGCGATCGGGGTGGGCCTGCACCTGGGGATCCTGGCCCTGCTCAACGTGGGGCCGTTCTCGCCGATCAGCCTGTCGTACTACCTGTGCCTGATCCCGCCGCGGAAGGCCCAGACGAGCGAGCCGGCCCAGACGAGCGAGCCCGCGGACACCGAGTGAGGCGTGCGCGGGCTCGGGAAGCGAGGCGCTGGTGGGCGCTACTGGTGGAAGTTGCCGCCCATGTCCTCGACGAAGTCGCCCTGGCCCACCAGCTCCATCGGGCGACCGCGCTGACGGGCGGCCTGCACGGCATCCTGCAGCCGACCGAACAGCTCGCGGTGCTTGGGCAGGCCGTAGAGCACCAGCTCGGGGTCGGACTTGTCGGTGCCGATGAGGGTGATCCGCCCGTTGCCGGTGAGGCGATCGAAGATCGTCTGGTTGTAGCGCACGTCGAGCACGCGCCACAGCTCCATGCCGTCGACCAGCCGGTTGAGGATGCCGCGCTCGTACTCCACGCGGCGGTAGGTGATCTTGAAGCGGGTGGTGCGGTGGCGCAGGAACACCAGCAGCATGCCCGGCAGGCCCACCAGGCCCAGCAGCCACAGCGGGTACTGGCTCAGGGCGTCGATCTTCATCAGCAGGATGCCCACCGTGATGCCGACGATCAGCACCATCACCCACTTGGCGTAGCCGCCGATGTAGGCGCTGTGCTTGCCCAGGCCCTCGTAGATGAGCTCGGACTCGGCGTGGGTCGGGGAGGAGTGGGGCTGGTTCGGTTGGGGCATGGGATGTCCAGCGGGTGGGGGTGCAACGGGCGGACTGCCGACGGGGCCTGCGCCAGCGTACCCCGGCGGAGCCGCGGCTGGCTGCCCCGCGAAGGGGGCGTGCCCGCGGTGGGGACCGGGGTGCGGGCCTCCGGCGTAGCCCGGCGGGATGCCTCCGGGGGCGGCATGGGGCGTCATCGCGGGGGCCCCGGGGGAGCCTGCCGCAACCCCGGGTGGAATGGCCGGCGCTTGGGGGTGCGCCGGCTGCGGAGCCGGTCCCATCCCCGAGTCCTCGGGTACGAGGTGCGACCAGCCGGGACCTGGCTGACCCTGGCTCATGGCGCGCACAGTCTCTCAGACCAACGGCAGCCCGGACAAGCCGGCCGGGGCCCGGCGGCTGCTACCATGGTGGGCGGCGATGCGCTTGGTCCACGCCACCCTGCGCGGCGTCGTGCCCTTCGGCGAGCTGGACGTCGACTTCCGTGATCCGCACGGCGATCCCCGCTCGGTCACCGTCGTGCACGGCGGCGCGGGCGTGGGCAAGACCATGCTGCTCAACGCGCTGGCGTGCACGCGGCCGGGCAACACCACGGTGGCCACCTCGCTGTGCGCCGCCGAGGACGGGCCGCCGCGGCTGGCCTGCGCGTGGCACCTGGGCGAGGACGAGCCCACGCGGCCGCACCCGCTGGTGGTGTGCACCCCCGGCACCGCGCTCGACGACGACGCCCTGCGCCGTCGCGAGCAGGCGCTGTTCGATCGACGCGCGCGCGAGCAGGGCGGCTTCGTGTTCCTGCTGCTGCCCGCCAACCGCTGGCTGTCGCGGCAGGCGGTGTCGCTGCACGCCCCGGCCCGCAGCATGCTGCGCTACGACGTGCGCAGCACCACCGCCTTCGACCAGGGCACCAGCGCCGACCTCACCCGCGAGACCAAGCAGGCCCTGGCCTACGCCGCGATCAGCTCGGCCCTGGTCCCGGTGGGACGGCTCGAGGTCTCCGAGGGCCACCCGCGGGTCGACCCGCGCCAGCTCGGCTCGGCCATGCACGAGGCGGTGGACACGGTGGTGCGGCTGTTCGGCTTCGTCTACGAGAGCCTCGATCCGCTGAGCCTCGAGCCGCGCTTCTCGAGCCCGGGGGGCCGGCGGCTGCCCTTCGACGCCCTGCCCACCCGCGCGCGGCACCTGGTGGCGATCGTGGCGATCACCATCAAGACCCTGTGGGCCGCGTATCCCACGGTGGATCCGCGCACGGCCGAGGGGGTGGTGGCGATCGACGACGCCGACCTGCACCAGGACCCGACGGTGCAGCTCGAGCTGGTGCGGACGCTGCGGACGGTGCTGCTGGGCGTGCAGTGGATCGTGACCACCTCGTCGGCGCACCTGGCCGCCGCGGCGGCGCCGGGCGAGGTGATCGCCCTGCGGCGGATGAGCGAGGGCGATCGGGTGAGCCTGTTCGTGGACCACCAGGCGCGCACGCACTGAGGTCGCGAGCCCGGGTCGGGGCCCGTGCTCGCGGCTCGCTCACAGCTCGAAGGTGTGACCGAAGCTCCGGGTGCCCTCGCCGGTGCCGCGGCGGAACGTGATCTCCTCGACGGCGCCGGCGATGCAGCGGCCCAGCGACGCGCCGATCCGGGCGCTCAGGGCACTGGCCTCGGTGACCCGACCGGTGCCGAGGTCGATCTTGCCGGCCACGAAGATCTCCTCCCCCGGCGTGGCGTCGTACATCACGCCGCACTGCTTGACCGCCTTGGCCTTCTTGCCGAGCACCCGGGAGATCTCCTTGGTGGTCAGCGGGCCGCGGGAGGGGGCCTTGGGCTCGAGCTCCGACGTCGGCCGGGGGCTGACCCGCTGCAGCGCGGCCTCGCGCTCCGGGTGGCCGGCGATCTCGCGCTCGCGCTCGAGCTGGTCGAGCCCGGCCTTGGCCTGGCTCAGGTGCGTCCGGGCATCGGGGCCGCCCAGCCCGTGGAGCTCGAGGTGACTGGCGGCCACGTCGAAGCGGCGCGCGGGGTCGGAGGGCTCGGCCTCGGCCCGGGCCTGCCGGATGGCGAGAGCCTGTTGGTGGTGCTCGCGGGCCTCGTCGAGCGTGCCGAGCCGCTGCGCCACCTGGCCGAGGCGGTGCTGGATGTCGCCCTCGTAGTCGGCGGCCAGGGCATCGTCGGCCTCGAGCCGAGTGAGCTCTCGCGTCAGCCCCAGGCACTCCTCGTAGCGCTGGTCGGCCCGGTCCCACTGCCTGGCCCGGGCCTCGAGGTCTCCGAGCAGCTGCAGGGCATTGCGCCGGTTGACCATCCACGACAGCTCGCTCGGGTCCGCCCGCTGCAGCTCCTCGAAGCGGAGCAGCTGCCCCTCGAGGTGGCCGCGCACCCGCTCGACCTCGCCGGCGGAGACCACCAGATCGGCGAGCCCCGCGTTGGCATCGACCACCATCGCGAGGGTGGCCTGCTTGCCCTCGAGCTCCTCGGTCTTGCGCTCGAGGTCCTCCTTCTTCTCCCGCTCGCTGCGGCGGCTCTGCTCCAGCACCGCGTTGGAGTCCTCGAGCTGGCCGTTTCGCTGCGCGAGCGATCCATTGGCCTGCTCGAGCGCGGCGTTCTTCTCGGCCAGCTCGTCGCTCAGGCCGTCGTTCTGCCGGAACAGCACGAAGGTGGCGACCGAGGAGGCCAGCGCTGCGACGCCGAGGCCCGCGATCAGGGCGATGCGGCCTCGCCGGGCCCGTCGGCGCCAGCGGGCGCTCGCCGACCGGAGCGCCTCGTGGTAGCGGCGGTGCAGCTCGGCCCGCTCGCCGTGCGGCCGGCCCTCCTGGAGCTCGGCCAGCTCGCGGCCCATGGGGAGGTCGTCGATCGGCGACCCGGCCTCCTGCCAGCGTCGCGCGCGGCGATCGAGCTCCTCGTCGCGCACGAGCTGGTAGCGGTTCTGCTCGATCCAGGTGTGCAGGGTGCCCCAGTCGCGCAGCAGGGCCTCGTGCACCAGGTCGATGCGCGGCGAGCCCTCGCTGACGTGGGTGACCAGCAGCCGGGTCCGCGCTCGGCCGTGGGCATCGACCGAGCCCGACAGCCGCGCGAGCAGGGCCTCGCCGTGCGCGGGCCCGCCGGCGAGCTCGAGCGCCTCGGCCGTGGGCAGGGTGCGGCGGGTCGCCTGACCGTCGTCCCCGATGCGCACCAGCCCCAGCAGCAGGCGCTGGGCGTGAGCGAGCTCGACGGGGGAGAGGCCCACCAGCGCCCCGTCGGCGCTGCGACCGAGCGCGCCCATCAGCGCGCCCAGCTCGACGTACTCGCGCAGCTCGAGCACGCGATCGCTCGCCGCCCCGGCGTCCCACAGCCCGCGCAGCATGTGGGCGACCAGCGGCAGCGCGCTGTCCGAGGCCCGTACCTCGCCTCGGGCCCCGCGGGCCCGCCCGCCCGCGTCCACGTCCGCGATGATCCGCTCCACCAGATCGGCCTCCACCCGCACCCCCAGCCGCGCCGCCGGCTCGGCGATGGCCTCGCGCAGGCCCACGCGGCTCATCGGCGGCAGCGAGTAGCGCTCGGCCCCTTCGTTGAGCAGCCCGGCCAGCGAGGGCAGGTCGGCCTGCAGCGCGGGGACGAAGTCGGAGCGGATCGTGGTGACGAGGTAGATCACCCCCTCGGCGATGGCCCGCACCAGCAGCTCGCCGAAGGGAGCGCGCTCGGCCTGGTCGGCCAGGGTCACCGCCTCCTCGAGCTGATCGACCACCAGCGCGAAGGCGTGGCCGGCCGGGACGTGCTGGCGCAGCAGGGCCACCGAGCGGGAGGGATCGTGGGACCACCACGCGGTGTGGTGATCGACGGCCTCGCGCCCGTGGTCCAGGCCCAGGGTGCGCACCACGGTCTCGACCAGGGCGCGCATCGGGTGCGGTCCCGGGCGCATCCGGGCCACGAGCCAGCGCGGGGGGGTGTCGGGGGCGAAGCCGTTGCGCAGGGCCGGGATCACGCCGGCGTGCACGAACGACGACTTGCCGACCCCGCTCGGCCCCTCGATCGACAGCCAGCGCCGGTGCTCGGGCGAGCCGCCGAGCCGCGACGCGGCCTGGCTGATCTCCATGTGACGCCCGAAGAACGACGACGCCTGCTCCTCGGTGAACGCCTCGAGGCCGGGGTACGGGCAGGCCTCGCTCGCGGCGGCGACCGGGGCCGCGCCCGCGTGGCCGCCGAGCCCGACGAGCACCGACAGCAGCTCGCCCTCCACGATCTCCAGGCCCACGCCGAGCAGCCGCCGTCGCTCGGTCGGCGTGGGCGGGTGCTCGAGCACGATGGTGTGGCTCGCTGCCGTGGCGTCGTCGCGGACCGGGAACAGCTCGACCAGCTCGCGCAGCTCGGGGTCGCCGGCCTCGAAGCCCACCAGCAGCAGGTGGTGCGAGCGGTAGGCGGCCTCCACGAGCTCGCGTCGCGGCGTGTTGGGCCCCAGCTCGCGCCGCGCCTGCTCGTGGGTGAGCACCCAGCTGCCGCGCAGCTCCAGGGTGCCGTGCAGCTTGACGATCACCCGCCGTCGCTGCGACAGCTCGGCGCGGGGGGTGGCGAAGCTGGGCCAGCGCCCCTCGAAGGCGCGCTCGACCAGGCGATCGAGGGTGGTGGTGTAGATCGCCCGCAGCCGCTCGCCCAGGCTGGCGAGGGCGACGGCCACCGGGGGCACCGGGTGGCCCTGGTCCGAGAGCCCGCGCTCCACCACGGCGTCGAAGGTGGTCCCGAGCGCGTGGCGGAGCTCTCCGAGGGCCTCCGCTCCGCGCCCCGCGGCGAGGGCCGCCTGGATGGCCCGGGCATCCACGCCCTCGGGGTCGCGCTCGATCGCCAGCCCCAGCAGCTCGGTGGCCAGGGACTCGCGGGAGGGCAGCCCGATCGAGCGGGCCACTCGCGGGCCCACGCAGACCACGAGGTTTCCCTGGGCCAGGGCCGCGCGCAGGGCCTCGAGGGTGGCTTCGTCGACCGGGACGGTGCAGACGGGCCGCAGGACGGCTTGGATGGTCTTGCCCGAGCGCGGGTTGTCGAGCGGGAGCTCGTGGACCATCACTGGCCGTCTCCCCCATCGTCGGCTGCACCCGCGCCTGCGTCCTCCTTGCTCACGTCCTCGTACACGTCCTCGTATGCGTCCGCGCCTGGCTCGGCATCCGCCGCGGGGGCGGGGGGACACAGATCGTTGAGGTCCGCCTCGGCACAGCACGCGAGCGTCTGCTCGCAGGTGGGGTCGTAGACGACCGATTCCTGGCAGAACATCAGGTCAGCGGAGGGGTAGATGCCGTCGGTGCAGCCCTTCTGGCAGAATGCCTCACAGGCCCTGCCGTCGGCGTCGTCGGGGAACATGCAGCGCGCGACCCTGCAGTAGTCGTAGCAGCCGCTCGAGCAGGACCTCTCCTCCTGCTCGGCGTGCTCCTGCAGCTCCGTGAGCTTCTCCGGCGAGAGCTTGCACGCCACCCCCTGGAAGGTCAGCGGCACCAGCAGTCCGAGCATGACGACGATCGATCGCGCATGCGTTCCGAGCGTGTTGGTCGAATCGAGTCCCATCGCATTTCTAGTGACCAGAGGAGGCGCATCGATCTTCGACGGCGGGAGGTCATCGCCATGGCCATGCCCCCGAAGAACGCGCCACAGCAGGGGCTACGGAGCATCCTGCCGCGATCGCGGGCCGTGCTTTCAGCTCGTTTCGACCCATGTCACCCCGTATCGACCCGGCGCACCGCTGCGTCGGTGTCACGCTCGCGGCTCAGGGGGCGAAGCGGACGTGGAAGTGGTCGTCGTGCCCCTTCCAGTGCCGGATGATCCCCCGCGCCGCCCGGCGCCCGTAGGGGTACTGGAACCAGCGCTCGAGCTGGACCTCGGTGGCCCCCATCGCGCGCGCCTCCTCGTAGAGCAGGTGCTGCAGCTCGTAGTCCACGAACAGGTAGAGCACCGCGCCCGAGTCGATGAACGAGCGCAGCAGGGCCCAGCTGTTCTCGCGGTCGAGGCTGAGGCGGTTGGCCGCCCCGAAGCGCGTGCGTCGGTCGAGCAGCACGTAGGCCACGTCCACGTCGCGCCCGTCCTGGTGGCTGAGGTGGGGCGGGAAGGGCCCGCCGTGGCGCCGGCTGATGTCGCCCACGTGCACCTTGGGCACGTCGCGGTCGCGGGCATAGCTGCGGATCACGTCGCGGAGCTGGGCGATGGTGCGGGGCGTGCCCCAGGCGTAGCTCTCGGCCTTCACCGTGTACTCGGGGCCGGGGGGCAGCGGCACCGCGTCGTCCATCGAGCCCGAGCGGTGCAGGTCGTCGACGAGGTCGGGGTAGAACACGTCGTCGGCGCTCAGCTCGATGGGGATCTCCGAGACGCTCAGGTACTCCACCTCGCCCGCGTTCGACAGCTCGACCACGCCGTCCTCGATCGACAGCAGCTCCACGTCCTCGCGGATGCGATCGCCGGGGCGGTAGCTGGCGATCACCCCGCTGTCGTCGTCGCGGATGGTGGCGCGCGACTGGGCCCCGTCGCTGGCCTCGAGGGTGGCGAGCAGCCCCAGGGACAGGGTGGTGGGCGGCCAGGGCTTTCGCCGCGCCGGCTCGGGTGGCGCGGGCGAGGTCGGGACCTGGCTGGGCTCGGCGACCGGCGGCGCGGGGCCGGGCCCCTCGGGGTGCTCCACCGCGGGCACGGGCTCGACGGGATCTCCCGCCTCGGTCTCCGGATCGCAGCCGAGGCACGCGAGGCCGCCGAGCACGAGCAGCCCCTGGGCGATCCGAGCGTGGGCGAGCCTGGTCATCGTCGGCTTCGAGGAGGTCGAGCAATTCTCGTACCACGCCGACGGCCGTGCCCCTCGGCGGGCGATGCTGCCCTCGTCGGTCCGAGACCGCGCCAAGTCGTCCCCTCGGGGCGCGCTCGAGCGCCACGATGTCCGAGGAAAGCCGTCTCGGGCCCCACTTGTGACACGACTTTCCCGTTTCTTGGTGTTACGCTGACGTGACACCAATATGGCATTCATGAAACGCTGCAAGATCGAATTGCTGTCGGCCGGGCTGGCCTTGGCCGTGCTGGCGCTCTTCGCGGAACGCGCTCCACAGCTCTCCCTGCGTGATTCCGAGCAGTTGTCTGCCGAGCAAGCAATTGCGGAATCCGCGCTGTATCTCGATGGTGATGTCTGCTCGGCCCGCTTCCATCGTGACGTGGGCCGGTGGCAGGTGAGCGACGGCGAGGACGTGGCCTGGCTCGACGGGCACACCGGCGAGCTGGTGGAGCTCGAGCTCGGCTCGGCGCGCTGAGCCGTCGCCCGGCGTAAGCGATCGCGGCCGCGACCCGCTCGCTGCTCGTGCACGCCGTCGCCTGCTCCCCATCGTCGACCCCTGCACCGAGGACTTCGACGCGATGGAGCCCCACGGCTCGCGTCGCCACTGCGAGCGCTGCTGCACGTCGGTGCACGACCTCGGCGCGATGACGCGGACCGAGGCCCACGACCTGCTGCGGCAGCACCAGGGCCAGGAGCTCTGCGTCCGCTACCGCACCGACGCCGAGGGCACCCTGCGCTTCCGTCCGCCGCCGCCATTGCGACCCGCGGTGCCGTGGCTGGTGGCGATGGCGGGGCTGATGGCGGCCTGCACCGGCTACGTGGACCCGATGGAGCTCGAGGTTGGGCCTCAGCGGGTGAGCCCCAGGTCCTGGCGCAGCTTGAGGTACGGCACGCTCACGCTGTAGGCCACCAGGTCGCGGATGCGATCCTTGAACGGCACCGGCATGCCCTCGTCGCCCTGCTGGGTGAGCACGCGGGCGGCCGAGTCGATGCTGTCGCACAGCACCAGGCCGGCTCGGCTGGCGGTGTAGGCCACGCCCTGCACCCAGCCCTTGACGTCGGGCTCGCCGCGGTCGAGCACCTTGCGCGACAGCGCCCCGATCTGATCGACCTGGGCCGGGGTCATGAAGCGCTTGAGGTGCTTGGCCAGGCGCTCGGCCTCGGTGGTCGAGTCCATGGGGATCTCCACGCCCGCCAGCGAGGCCGCCCCGAAGAACACGTGGCGCAGGCTGGCCACCGAGGGCAGCACCGAGGCCAGGATGTGGCCCGGCCGCACCCGCGAGATCGCTGCCGCCGCGCGGAACTTGAGCCCCGCCTCGCTCTCGTCGCGCAGGGTGTCGCGACCGGCGAGCACGGTGGGGTACACGCGCTGCTTGGCGCCCTCGCCCTCGCACAGCACGTCGATGCGCAGGCCCCCCGGCTCCTTGGGGCGCGGGAAGTAGTCGGGCGTGGGCACGTCGAAGATCTGCGCCGCGTAGGCCAGGTAGCGCGCGAGGTGATCGGAGGACTTCATGCTGAGCTTGGCCCGCTGCTCCCGATCCACCGAGTGGTGCGCGTGGGTGTGCCCCTCGCGGGCGGCCACGATCGGCCACACGATCGCGAAGATCTCGGTCAGCCGCGCGTCCTGCTGCGGGTGATAGAGGTTCTTGCGCCACTGGTCGCGGGTGACCACGCTGCGGATCTGGGCCTCGCGCTGCGCCGCCTGGTCCACCAGCTCCTGCTCGGCCTCGTCGGCCTGCTTGAGGAACGCCAGCGTGCGCGACAGGGCCACCGCGCCGTCCTCCTTCTTGCGCTTGAGGTACAGCTCCACCAGCCGGTGGTACACCTCGAACTCCATCGGGTCGGAGGCGATGAGCGCGTGCCCCTGGTCGATGGCCTTGTCGAGCTCGTCCTCGCCCAGGGTCAGCGACAGCTCCATGATCCGCATGCGTCGCTGCCGGGTCTCGGGCAGGCCGTCGGCCTCGGGCGGGGCGAAGCGCACCGCCTGCGAGTAGGCGGCGATCGCCGTCTTGGGATCGCCCAGGTGCCCCTCGTAGACCTCGCCCAGCTTCACGAACAGGCCCACCTTCTCGTCCACCGTGGCGTCCTTGGGCAGCGCCTTGAGCCGCCCGCGGAGCTGCTTGGCCAGGCCCTTCCAGTCCTCCTTCTTCTCGAGCTGGTCGCAGATGCCCTTGAAGGCCTTGGCGTGCGAGGGGTCGGCCTCGAGCACGCGCTGCGCCCACGCCACGAAGGCGTCGGCGTCGGCGAGCTGGTCGCGGAAGATCGCGGCGCCGGCGTAGAGGTACTTGGCCTTCACCGCGCCCTGGTCCTGGCCCGCGGCGAGCAGGTCGAGCACGTGGGTCACGTCGCGCCAGCGGCCGGCCTTGGTGAACGCGTCCATCAGGCCGTGGAGCACGGCGGGGTCGGTGGGCTCGAGGGCCAGCACCGACTCGAGGGTGCGCGCCGCGTCGGCGGGAGCCTTGAGCTCCTCGAGCTGGGCCTTGGCGATGTCCTGCAGCAAGGCGATGCGCTCGGCCTGCACGGGCAGCTTGGCGTCGCCCTCGAGCCGGGCCTCGCGCTTGGCGAGCAGCTCGGCCAGGCGCAGCCGGGCCTTGACCCGATCGGCCGCGCTCTCGGCCACCTCGATCAGCTTCTCGATCGCGGCGCGCTGGTCGGGATCGATGTCGAGGGCGCGCTCGACCAGCTGCAGCGCCTTGGGGCGCTCCTTCATGCCCAGCCGCGCCTCGGCCATGCGCAGGTACACCTGCGACAGCTCGGCGGGCGGCAGCTTGTCGGCCGCGCCCAGCACCACCGACTGGTAGCTGCGCAGCGCGTCCTCCCAGCGCTCGGCCTGCATGTCGAGCTCGCCCAGCAGGTGCAGCACGTCGAGGTTGGTGGCGTCGGCGTTGCGGGCCTTCTCGAGGTACTCGCGGGCGCGCTCGGGCTCGTCGGCCGCCAGCGCACAGCGGCCGGCGATCGACAGCGCCCGCACGTTGAGCGCCTTGTCGTCGCGGGCCTGCGAGCGCACCTGGGCCACCCAGGTCTTGGCCACCGGGAAGGCGCGGGCCAGGTCGCCCTCGCCCACCAGGCGCTCCACCAGCATGCCCGTCGCCTCGCGGTGATCGGGGTCGAGCTCCACCAGCTCCTCGAGCAGGGCCAGGCCCTTGTCGGGCTGCCCCAGGGCGTCGAGATAGGTGCGGGCGGCGTCGAACAGCAGCGCGGTCTTCTCGGTGCGCGAGGGGTGGGCGCGCCCGGCCGCGACCTGGGCCTCGATCGCCTTGAGCGGCTGCTCGCGCTGGCGGTAGAGGTCGCGCAGGGCCAGCCATGCGTCGTACAGCTCGGGGTCGAGCTGCACCGCCTCCTCGAGGGCCTCCAGCGCGCCCTCGGCCTTGCCCAGCTGCTCGCGCAGCTTGCCCCCGCGCCACAGCAGCGCCGCCTTGCGCTTGGGGTCGATGTCGTCGTCGTACACCTGCGCCCGGATGAGCGGCCCGGCCTTGGCGAAGTCCTCGCGCGCCAGGTAGCGCTCGAGCAGCTCGTCGCGCCAGCGGTGGTCGTCGGGCGCGAGCCCGGTGAGCGCCTCGAGGGCCTCCACCGCCCCGTCCTCGTCGCCGCTGGCCTTGCGCAGCTCGAGCACCTTGCTCCACGCCTCCACGCGCAGCGCCGCGTCGGCGTCCTTGCTCGCGCCGGCTCGGCACAGCAGCCGCAGCAGCGCGTCGTGATCCTCCTGGCGCCGGTACCAGCGCTCGAGGGCCTCGGCCGCCTGGCGCACCACCTCGTGCTCGAAGCCCAAGAGCGCCACCACGCGCTCGCGGACCTGTGCGGCGCGGGCCTTGCCGTCGGGCTCGCCGTCGAGCAGCGTCGCCTGCTCGGACCACAGCGCGGCCTTCTCGTCCTTGCGCTCGACCAGCTCGGCCAGGCGACCCAGCGCCTCGACCAGCTCGCCGCGCTGGGTCGCGTCGCCCTCGGCCAGCCCGCGCAGCAGCTCCACCCGCCGCCGCGCCGTGGGCTCGTGCGCCGCGTCGCGGGCGAGGATCTTGTCGAGCTGCGCCACCGCCTTGGCCGCGTCGCCCAGCTGCTCCGCGGCCAGGCTCGCCGCCTCCGTCCGCAGCTCGCGGACCGCCTTGTCGTCGAGCGACGAGGCCTCGGCCCGCTGGTCGAGCAGCTCCACCAGGCTGTGCCAGTCCTCGAGCTCGCGGGCGAAGGTCTCCGCGGTGGCCAGCGCCTCGGCGTGCCCGGGCTCGGCCTCGAGCGCGGCCCGCAGGGTGGCGAACGCCCCCTCCACGTCGCCGAGATCGTCGTGCAGCACGTTGGCCGCGTCGCGCAGGCTCGCGGCCTTGGTCTCGCCCTCCTGGTGATCGGCCAGGCCGAGCAGCGTGGCGACCAGCTCGGCGAGCTGCCCCGACTTGCGGTACAGCGACGCGGCCGCGGCGAGGTTGGAGGCGTTGGCCTCGATGCCGATCGCCTTCTCGTAGGCGGCCAGCGCCCGGTCCGACGCGCCCAGGCGCTCGGCGAACACCCGGCCCAGCCCCGTGTACAGCCGCGCCTGATCCACCGCATCGGGCGCGCGGTCGGCCACGATCTCCAGGCTCTCGGCCAGCGGTCCCCACTGCCCGGTGATCTCCGCCAGGCGCCGCAGCTCGGCCACCAGGGTGATCTGCTCGTTGACCGGCACGTCCTCGATGAGCTGCTGCACCTCGCGGAAGGCACTGGCCGGCGCCTCGAGCTGCTTCTCGTACAGCGCGACCAGCTCGCGCCGCAGCTCCACCCGCTGCTGCAGGACCTCGGAGGTCTCGATCCGCACCGCGAGCACCTCGGCCACGCGATCCCACTGCTTGGCGCTGCGGGCCTCGGCCTCGATCGCCGCGATCGCATCGCGGGCCTGCTTGTGCGTGGGCTTGCGGGCGAGGATCGCCGCCCACGCGGCCAGGTCGCCCGGATCGTCGGGCACCACGATGGGCTGCGACAGCGCGGGCGCGACCGCCTGCACCGGCGCCGCGAGCTCGGGGGCCTTGCTGCTGGCGATCTGCTGGGCGCGCTCCACCAGCTCGCGCACGCTCGGCCGCGCCGCCGGGTCGGCATGCAGCGCCTCGGCGAACAGCTCGTCGAGGCGGGCGTCGAGCGACAGCGCGCTCGGCCGCGCCACCGCGCCCAGCGGATCGCGACCGGTCACCAGCCGGTAGAGCAGGGCGCCCAGCGCATAGGCATCGGCCGCAGCGCTGGCCGGATCGCCCGCGAGCCGCTCGGGCGCCACCCGGCCGCGGGCGATGTCGGCCATGGTGGGCGCGAGCACGGACGTCAGGCCCAGGCCGCGCAGCACCGGGCCGTCGTCGCCCGTGGTCACCAGCTCGGGGCTCAGCGCCCCGTGGAACACGCCCTTGGCGTGCGCCGCCGCGAGGCCCTCGGCCAGCGGGGCCACGATCGACAGCGCGATCGTCAGCGAGCGCCCCTTGTCGCCCAGCCCCTCCGACAGCGGCTCGCCCGGCCGGCACGCGCGGCGCAGCCGGGCGCCGTCGTCCTCGAGGGTCAGCGTCCCGTAGCCCGCCACCGCCGCGGCCTCGAGCCCCGCCATCGCCTCCGCGGCCGCGCTCAGGGCCTTGCGCTCCTTCGCCCCGAGCGCGCGCCCCAGGTGGATCCGCTCCACGTCATGCTCGCCCTCGTCGTCCTCGGCTGCGAGCACCACCACCGCGCCCGAGCGCGCGCGCACCTTCACCAGCGTGGCGCCGTCGGGCAGCAGGGCCAGCGCGGGATCGAGCCCCATCGCCGCCCGCAGGCCATCGGCACAGGCCTCGGCCTCGCCGCGCGCCCACGAGGCCCACGCCAGCCCCAGCCGCGCCACGCCGGCCGCCGCCTCGCGCCCCTCCAGCGCCGCGAAGCAGCGCGCCGCCGCCTCGTCGTCGCCCATGCTCACCAGCAGCGCGCCCGCGGCCAGCAGTGCGTCGTCGCCCTCCTTCGCCAGATCGTCGGGGCCGAGCCCGGCCAGGAGCTCGGCCACCGCCGCAGCGGCGACCCCCTGCGCGGCATCGGCCCGGCGGGGCAGCCCTGCCACCAGTGCGGCCAGCTCGGTGTCGTCGTAGTCTCGCGTGTCTTGGGGTTCGGCCATCGAGCTCTTGTCCAGCGAAGTGTCAGTGGGAGCGCCGCGCACTCTAGCAAGGTTGTGCGCCGGGGCGTCCCCGAGCCTGCTAGCCTCGGCCGCGATGTCCGACCCATCGGCCGAGGGGCTGTTGGCCTTGCTCCCGCGATTGCGTGAGATACGCCACGACCTCCACCAACACCCCGAGCTGGGCTTCGAGGAGCACCGCACCCAGGGCATCGTTGGTGCGTGGCTGCGGGAGCACGGGTACCAGCCCCGGGACTGCGCCGGCACGGGCCTGGTCGCCGATCTCCACCCCCAGGCGGATCCCGACGCCCCCTGCATCGCGCTGCGGGCCGACCTCGATTGCCTGCCCATGCACGAGGCCACCGATCTGCCCTACCGCTCGGTGCACGAGGGGCGGGCCCACAAGTGCGGTCACGACGGGCACACCGCGATCCTCATGGGGGTCGCCGCCCGCCTCGCCGCCCAGCGCGAGCGCCTCGCCGGCAACGTGCGCCTGCTGTTCCAGCCCGCCGAGGAGGGGGTGCGGGGCGGCGGGGCGCGGGTGATGGTGGCCGAGGGCGCGCTGGCGGGGGTCGCCGAGGTCTACGGCCTGCACAACTGGCCCAGCTTCCCCCGCGGCCACGTGCGGGTGCGCAGCGGGGCGATGATGGCCGACGCCCGCCGCCTGGAGATCGTGGTGCACGGCACCGGCGGCCACGCCAGCGAGCCCGAGCGCTGCCGCGATCCCATCGTGGCCGCGGCCCACCTGGTCGTCGCCCTGCAGACCGTGGTCAGCCGCGGCGTGGGCAGCCACGGCGGCGCCGTGGTCAGCATCTGTCGCGTCGCCGCCGGCGATGCCCACAACGTGATCCCCGATCGCGCCGAGCTGTGGGGCACGGTGCGGACCTTCGATCCCGCCGTCACCGAGCGGGTGCTCGAGCGCATCGAGGAGGTCGCCACGGGCATCGCCGCCGCCTTCGGCGTGCGGGTGGAGCTGCTGCCCCCCGAGGGCTATCCGTTGCTGGTCAACGCCCCGCGCTGCGCCGACGCGGTGCGCCGCGTGGCCGAGCGCGTCGTGGGCCCCTCGCGGGTGGGCGACGAGGGCCTGCCCCTGGGCGCGGGCGAGGACTTCGCCTACCTCGCCCAGGCGGTGCCGGGCGCCTACTTCTTCCTCGGCGCCGGCGATCCGGCGGGCACCACCCCCGGCTGCCACCATCCCGACTTCGACTTCGACGACGAGCTCATCCCCCTCGGCATCGAGATGTTCCTGGGCCTGGTCGACGATCGATTGCGCGAGCTCTCGGCGCAGTGATCTCCCCGGGGCGGATTCAGCTGCCCGTCGTGTAATCCAAGCGACGTTGGACGGTCGTTCGTTGAGCATTCGCACGTATCCGTGCGCGGGGATGGTACGGCGCTCCCCGACCCCAACCCATAGACTGCGAGCCGGGTCGGGGGTGCGGCGTCGGGCGTCGACGGGCGCATGGGCTCACATCCCCCGTTTTCATTCCACACCACGGACGTTCGCGAGACGAGGACATCATGAGCAAGAAGCAGCTGAAGGACCTGTTCATCGAGGATCTGGGCCAGGTGACCGGCGGCAGGCCCCCCCTCGCCACCACGCTGGCGCTCGGCGAGGAGGATCCTATCGCCACCACGCTGGCGCTCGGCGAGGAGGGCCCCACCGAGACCACGCTGGCGCTCGGTGAGGAGGACGGCGATCCCACGACCGTCTGGTACGGCGAGGAGTAGTCGCGCCGCGAGCCCGGCTCGCGAGGAGGGCGGGCGAGGAGAGCTCCTCGCTCGCCCTTCGCAATTGGCCGGCGAGGGGTAGTCTCGCCGCTGCACCATGACGGACGAGACCCCCTATGGACTCCTCGGCGGCCGCGAGCGCGTGCTCGCGATCGTCACTGCGTTCTACGACGCGATGGAGCGCGACGAGCCCGAGCTGACCGCGCTGCACGACTGCCCCACGCCGGGCCGAGTCTCGCCGGGCACCCGCGAGCGCTTCGGCCTGTTCCTCGTGGGCTGGCTCGGCGGACCCCAGGAGTACATGGAGCGCCACGGCCACCCGCGCCTTCGCATGCGCCACGCGAGGGTGCCGATCGATGTGGCCATGCGCGACGCCTGGCTGCGCTGCATGAGCACCGCGCTGGACCACTGCGCGGTGGAGGGACCGGTCCGCGGGTTCCTCGACCAACGCTTCGCCGAGGTCGCCGACTTCCTGCGCAATCGGGCCGAGTAGCGGACGACGGTGCTCCCTCACCCCCCGGCGAAGCGTACCCGTCCCACCGTGCCCACGCGCAGCAGCTCGCGCTGCGCATCGTCGAGCCGCAGCTCGGCCTCCGCCAGGATGAGCCGCGTCCCCGCGTCGATCTCGGGCGCAATCGTGCTCACCGTGCCGCTCACCTCGAGCGGTACGTCCTCGAAGCGCACCCGCACCGGGGCCCCCAGGCGCAGCGCATCGCCGCGCTCCTCGGGCACCGCGAAGCGCACCAGCCGGGCGTCGGCGATGATCTGCACCACCGGCTCCCCCGTGCTCAGCGTGGCCCCCGGGTCGACATAGCGCTTGGCGATCACCCCGGCGAAGGGCGCCCGCAGCTCGGCCTCGGCGATGCGGGCCGAGGCCTCCTCCATCTTGCTGCGCTGCTGCGACAACGAGGCGCCGGCGCTGCGCTTGCGCGCGCCGGCCAGCTTCTCGGCGAAGCGTTGCTCTCGCAGCTCGGCCCTCGACACGAAGTCCTCGAGCTGCTCCACGTCGGCCCGCGAGGCCCGAGCCTGCTGCAGCTCGAGCTCGAGGCGCTCGAGCTCGGCCTTCGAGGCCTTCCAGGCCGCGGTGGCCGAGGCCAGCTCGCTCTTGTCACCGCGCACGTCCATCTCGGCCACCACGGCGCCCTCGCCCACGTGGTCGCCCACCTGCACGTCGAGGCGCTCGAGCCGGGCGAAGCCGGTGGCCACCAGCACCACCTCGGCCGAGGGCACGAGCACCCCCACCATGGCGTCGCCCTCGGGCTCGCGGGGCGGGGGGGCGTCGTCGGCCGCCTCGTCGGTCGCGGCCGGCTCGCCCGCGTCGGCATCCCGCGGCGCCGGGTCGCGCTCGCAGCCCGGGCCGCCGAGGGCGAGCCCCAGCGCGAGCACCCGCCCGCCGATCCACCGGCCCCGGGTCGTCGCGAGCATCACGAGGCATGCCTCTCGTAGAGCCGCCGGTACACGTCGCCGTCGCGCAGCAGCTCGCGGTGGGTGCCGCTCTCGACCACGCGGCCCTTGTCCATCACCAGGATCACGTCGGCGTCCACCACCGTGCTCAGGCGGTGGGCGATCACCACCCGCGTGCACTCGAGGGTGGCCAGCGAGCGCTGGATGGCGGCCTCGGTCACGGTGTCGAGGTTGCTGGTGGCCTCGTCGAGCAGCAGCAGCGAGGGGCGGCCCGCGAGCGCCCGCGCCAGCGCCAGCCGCTGCCGCTGCCCGCCCGACAGCGACGCGCCGCCGTCGGCCAGGATCGTCTCGTAGGCCATGGGCAGCGCGTTGATCTCCTCGTGGATCGCCGCGCGCTTGGCCGCCTCGACCACCTCCTCCATGGTCATCTGCGGGTTGCCCATCGCGATGTTCTCCCGGATCGACATCCCGAACAGGTCGCCCTTTTGGGTGACCACGCCCAGCTGCTCCCTCACGCTGCGCAGGTCGAGGCCGGCCAGGTCGATGCCGTCGTAGAGCACCCGGCCCTCGGTGGGCTGGTACAGCCCCACCAGCAGCTTGGCCAGGGTGCTCTTGCCCGCCCCCGAGGCGCCCACCACCGCCACGAACTGCCCGGGCTCGATCTCCACGGTCACGTCGCGCACGGCGGGCGGCACCGCCTCGGAGTAGCGGAACGAGACCGCCTCGGCCTTGATCTGCCCCGACAGCCGCGGCGCCCGCTTGACCTTGGCCACCTCCTGCTCGGGCTCGGTCTGCATCACGTCCTCGATGCGCTCGAGGTACGAGCCCAGCACCTGGAACTTGAAGCTCACCCCCACCAGGGCGCTCAGCGGGCCCAGGAAGCCCGAGCCCAGGGCCGAGACCCCGAGCATGGCGCCCAGGCCCATGGTGCCGTCGAGCACCAGCGTGGCGCCGGTGCCCAGGATCACCAGCGGGGCGGCCATGGAGAAGGCGCCCAGCAGCGAGTTGACCAGGGCGTCGAGGCGACCGCGACGCAGCGAGACGTTGAGCGCGTCGACGAAGAGGTTGGACCAGCGATCGACGGCCCGGTACTCGGCGCCCATGCTCTTGAGGGTCTCGATGCCGGTGAGCATCTCCACCTCGTAGCTCGAGGTCTTGGCCTGGCGCGCGAGGCTCTCGGTCATCAGCTCGCGCTGGATCCGGCGGGTGGCCCAGTACAGCGAGACCTGCACCAGCGCCAGGCCCACCACCACCACGCCCATCAGGGGGCTCGCCCAGAAGATCAGCACCAGGTAGAGGCTGACCAGCGAGCCGTCGAGCACCGCCGACATCGCGCCCGAGGTGAGGATCTCGCGGACGGTGGCGTTGCTGCCCAGGCGCATCATGAGGTCGCCCGCGGAGCGCCGCTGGAAGAACGAGTAGGGCAGGTCGATGAGGTGATCGAGGAAGCCGATCGTCATCTTGGCGTCGAGCAGGGTCCGCAGCTGCACCAGCAGGTTGGCGCGGACCAGGGCGCTGACGAAGTTGAAGACGACCATCATCGTCAGGCCGGCGACCAGCACCCACAGCAGGTCGAGGTCGCGGCGGGGGATGATGCGGTCGACCAGCAGGGTGGTCATCAGCGGCAGGGCCAGGGCCAGCAGCTGCACCAGCACCGACATCAGCACCGAGCGGCTCCACAGCGCCGGGTACGACATCACGTGCGCGAGGTAGCGGCGCAGCAGCGGGCGGCGGCGGGCCTCGGGCTCGAAGGCCTCGCTGGGCTCGAGCAGCAGGGCCACGCCGGTGAAGGCCTCGTCGAATTCGCTCTTGGGCACGCGGCGGCGGCCGTGGGCGGGGTCGAGGATGGTGATCACGCCCTTGCGATCGACGCTCTCGAAGACGACGAAGTGGTTGAACTCCCAGTGCAGGATGGAGCCGCGCGGCACCAGGTGCAGGTCGTCGAGGTCCTCCACCTGCACCCCGCGCCCGCGCAGGCCGTAGCTGCGGGCGGCCCGGAGGATGCCCAGCGCGCTCACGCCGTTGTGGTCGACCCCCATCGCGTCGCGCAGCTCGTCGAGCGGGGTGTCGTGGCCGTAGTAGCGCAGCACCATGGCCAGGCTGGCCGCGCCGCAGTCGGCCGCGGTCATCTGCTGCACGTGCTCGAGCCGACGCCGCGCCGACATCCCCAGCCGCCGCAGGGCGGGGAAGCGACGCGTGAGCGCGCGGTCGTGCTCGGGCTCCTCGCTCATAGCTCCTTGAGCGCGGGGACCAGGGTCTCCAGCAGGGTCTCCGAGCGCAGCTTGGCCTCGAGCGTGCCCTGCATGCCGTCGTATACGCGGTACTCGGTGTCGTCGGCCTCGAAGGTGTCCGAGGGCATCAGCGTCTCCACCACCACCACCGGCCCGCGCAGCTCCAGCGCGCCCTCGCGGTCGCGGCCGAGGTAGCGCATGGCCTCGGCGGGGCCCACCACCTCGTCGGCCACCGAGCGCACCGAGACCTCGTAGCGGCCGTCGGGGAAGCCCTCGAGCTCGAGGAACAGGCGGGTGTCGGCGGCGCTCAGCAGCGGCCGGTAGTGGCCCGGGAACAGCCCCACCACCACGGTGCGGGCCTCGTCGCGCTCGATCGAGACCACCGCGTCGCCGGGTCCCACCGGCTGGCCGGGGCGCACGCGGACGTCGGAGACCAGGCCGGCCTGGGCCGCGACCACGGTGCGCTCGCTCAGCCGCGCCCGCGCGAGCTGGAGCTGGGCGTCGAGAGCCGCCAGCCGCTCGCGTCGCGCGTCGTCGGCCGGCTGCCGCAGCAGCTCCACCAGGCGCTGCTCGTGCTCCCGCAGCACGCGGTCGAGCTCGGCCCGCTGCGCCGCGTCGTCGAGGCGCACCAGCACCCGCCCCGCCTCCACCCGCTGCCCCGGCTGCACCTCGATGCTCTGCACCGTGCCCGAGACGGCCGAGGTGACCACCACCCGCCCCTCGCGGCGCACCACCGCGATGCCCTCGGCGTACTCGCCCACCCGCGCGGTCGCGGCGAACACCAGCCCGGCCGCGACCACCAGCAGGGTCACCCGCACCGCCCAGCGCGTCCACGTGGAGACGATGTGCAGCGGGCGGCCCGGCCGGGCGCCGCGGCGGTGGGCCTCCATCGCGGCCTGCCGGAAGATCACGCGGCGCACCGGCGCCCGCACGGGGGCCGCCTCGCCGCGCTCCGCCTCCGCGGGCCCTCGGTCGGCGCTAGGCTCGGTCACGCGCTCCCTCGCGCCAAGGCATGCTCACTCCGCTGCGTGCGAGAGCAGAGCATCGCACAGGGGGCCCTTGATATCGACCCCAGCCCGGCTCTCGAAGCCCAGGAACATGGGGGAGGGGTTGAGCTCGAGGATCCGGTAGCGGCCCTCGCGATCGCCCTTGATGTCCATGCCGGTGAAGCGCAGGCCCAGGGTGGCGGTGGCCCGGCGGCACTGCTCGCGGACCTCCGGCGGCAGCTCGATGGGCTCGATGCGGCCCTCGCTGCCCCGGAAGTCGATCGAGTCGGTCTCGATCCGCAGGGCGCAGATCACCTCGTCGTCGATCACGTACACCCGCACGTCGTCGCCGGGCAGCAGCTCCTGGAAGCACACCGGGGCGGCCCGCAGCCGCGACAGTCGCTCGTCGCCGAGATCCTCGGGCCGCACCCGACGGGTGGAGGCTCCGCCCGCCACCGGCTTGTAGATCGCCTCGTGCTCGGCACAGAAGCGACGCACCGCCTCGGGGTCGTTGCTCCACAGGGTGGCGGGCACGGGCAGGCCCGCCGCGTGCAGCAGGGAGATCTGGTAGGGCTTGGTGATGTTGTTGGCCGCCCCGGTGGGGTTGTAGACCGCGGCGCCGCCCTCCTCCCACCGCAGCAGCAACGCGGCCAGCACGGTGGTGCGCTCGCGGAAGGCCGCCATGGTGCGCCGCCAGTCCTCCTTCATGGCCTCGTCGGCGTCCACCCCGAAGCTGGCGGGGCTCTGGTACAGGCTGCGCACGTAGGCCGCGGCGGGCCGCCCCAGCGGGCGGCCGTCGAGCACCATCGCGTCGCTGGCCTCGCCCATCGACAGCGTCATGTCCTCGGGGAAGCGCTGGCCGTCGAGCACCACCGGGTCGGCCCCCCGCTCGCGCAGCCCGTCGTAGATGGCCTTGGCGTGGGGATCGGCGAGGGTACCTACGATCACGAGGGGACGATCGGGCATGGCGGCGGCCTTCGGGCTCCGAAGAGTACACGAAGGGCCCCGTCACCCGGGCGCGGCTGCGCTCCCTCACGCCCAATTGGGAGTCGCGAGACACCCGATCGGATCACGAGCGCGCGCCGATGATCGAATTCCCGCGGCTGCGGTCCATCCCCGTGCAGAGCCCCTCATGAGCGCCGTCGCCCCCGCTCCGTCTCACGCGATCGTGACCAGCCGTCGCCGCCCTCTTGCCTGGCCGCGATGTGGCCGTGACGCGAGCCTGCCACGCTTGGCCTCGTCCATGAGCGCCGCCATCGACCGCACCCGCTGGGCTCGTCGCCCCCAGCCCCGCTCCCTCGACGAGCTCGTCGCCTTCGCCCGCAGCGGCGAGCGCCAGCTACGGGCGCGGATCCGGCTGCCGCAGGGCTGGGCCGAGGTCTACCTGGCCGGGTCCCGGGTGCTGCACGCCAAGCTCGGCTGGGCCGTGGGTCGCCGGGCGCTGCGGCGCATCGCCGAGGCCGGGTGCTTCGCCGAGCTGCGGATCGAGCTCCACGGCGGCCCCGAGCTGGTCACCATCGACGAGCCCTGGGCCGCGCTGCGGCTGAGCCTGCCCGTCGTGTCGCGGCGGCCGGCCCTCCACGCGACGACGCCGCGCCCCTGCTCGAGGGTGCGCGGCGTCGGCTGAGGATCGGCGCGGCGGCGGCTACTCGAGCCCGCCCAGCGGGTCGTTGCCGTCGCCGTCGATCTCGATCTTGTCCTTGGGAGGATCCTTGTCCTCGGGCTCCTCCTCGGTCTCGTCGGGAGGCGGCGCGTCGCCCTTGACCTTCTTGGGCGTGATGGTGAAGGCCAGCGCCATGCCGCCCTCGATGCGCAGCACCTCGCGCTTCTTGAGCTTGGCGTCGAAGGTGTAGGGCGCCACGATGGGCTCGCCGTCGCGGTCGTAGCCGACCGTCAGCGCGACGACCTCGTCCTTCTTCTTGTCCTTCTTCTTCTTGCCCTCGCCCTCGTCGGACGCGTCGGCCTTGCGCTCGACCTTCAGCATGAACTGGTGACGGGAGCCGTCGGCCTCGATGGCCAGGCTGTTCTCCACCCCGAAGTCCACCGTGAAGTTGTCGTCGGGCTTGACCACCCGACCCGACTCGAGCTTGATCTCGATCTTGATCTGGGCGACCTCGCGCTCGGCCTCTTCCTCCTGGGCCTCGTCATCGGCGGCCGCAACGGCCGCAGCGGGACCAACGAGCAAGCCCAAGGCCAAGAGCACCGCGCCCCAGCGTGCCCCCTGTCGCACTACGCGGATCATGGGAGCATGTTGACCACATGGTGACCCCGGCGCAACCGCGAACGCATGGCCAGCGCCTTGGACCTAGCAGGATTCCTGGAGTGATCTCCAGGGGTTGAGCGCACGGCAGAAGGCTCGCGGCAGGGGGATCGGGCCGTGGCCCGTTGGATCGACCGGATCGACGGGCCCACTCGCCTCGTGAGCATGCTCGTATCTCGAGCCGGGCGCGAGGCCCGACCATCGGCGGCCGGAGCGACCCGGGCGGGGCTCTCGCGTGAGCGTGGGCGCTCGGTCGCTCTCCCACCGGCTCGATGCTGCGATCGCCTCGGGGATCCCATGGGACCGGGGCTCACCTGGGCGACTCATTCACGAGCCTCACCTGCCCATGTCACCGACTCGCCCATGCTCGACCATGGCTCGTCGCGCGGGCCATCGCGCCAGCGGGCGGCTTGCTCGTGGGCGCATCCATTGGGGAGCGGCCCGACGCGGCGCGGCCACGAAGGCTCGGGTGTCCGCACGAGCCGAGCGACCATTGGGCCCGGCCGGCGCCCGGCCGGGGATCGCCTCGCCCGTTCGGTGACGACGATCGATCGTCGACCCTCGCCGCGCCTCCGCCATGGCCGCCACATTCCTCACGGATCGCCGTACGGGGATCGGATTCGAGGTTCTGGCCACCGCCCCGCCGCGTTGGGCTACCATGCTCGTTGCGGGAGGGGGCAGACGATCAGGGGTCTGTCTCGCTTCGTCGTGCGCGCAAGTCGACGGCTCCATCGCCGGCGCTGGCGGTGGCACGGTCGACGAGGCTGGAGCCATGTCTCGCACCACCGGCGATGGCATCGCCGAGCCGAGGGGCCGCTGGTCCGAATCGGCGCCGAAGCCCGCCCAAGACGCCGTGGACCGTGCAATCAGCAATTGCCTCGGCCGCGCGGTCATGCAATGAATCCGGGTGGGCGTCTGGGCGCCCCTCGCCCCTCGCCTTCACTTTCCTGCTCTGCTCGTCTGCCCGACGATGTCGATTCGCGCTCAGCTCGATGCCGTGGCCACGCTCCTGGACGAAGGAGCTGCGAGCTCGGCGGTTCGCATGCTCCGTAGCTCGTGGGAGCCCGAGCTCCCTGCCGAGGATCTGATCCCGCTCTACTGCATGTGGATCCGGGCGCTATGTGACACCGGCGATCTGCACCACGCGATCACGCTGGCGCGGCGGGCCGCCGACGAGCTGCCCGACGAGGCCGACATCCTCATCGCGCTGGGCAACGTGCACGACCTGCGCGGCGAGCTGGTGGAGGCTCGCGACGCGTTCCGCGAGGCGATCCTGTGCGAGGACGCGGGCCCGCTGGCGCACTACAACCTCGGCGCGGTGCTCGAGCGCCTCGACGAGGAAGAGGAAGCCGAGAGCTGCTACCGCACCGCGCTCGAGGTCGAGGACGAGCCCGGGGCCATGTACGAGGCCACCGCCGCGCTCGGGGCCCTGCTGCGCCGCAACGGCCGGCTCGAGGAGGCGGCGGGGGTCTACGAGTCGTATCTCGACGAGGACCCGATCAACGTCGACATCCTGGTCGAGCACGGCATCTGCCTGTCGGACCTCGACGAATTCGAGCTGGCCGTGGAGCGCTTCGAGCTCGCGCTCACCCTCGAGGCCGTGCACGCGGGCGCCTGGTACAACCTGGCGATCACGCTCTACCGCATGGGCCAGCACGAGGAGGCGCTCTCGGCCATGGAGAACGCGCTGCGGGCCGACCCCGAGAGCCCGCTGACCCTGGCCGTGCTCGGCTCGTGGTACCTCGCGCGCACCCCCGACGGCCGCACCCGCGAGGCGCTGCTCGACGACGCGCTGAGCATGCTCTACCGCGCCCTCGACCTGCTCACCGAGGCCGCGCCCGACAAGCTCAGCGGCAGCTACGCCAGCCTGGTGTTCGAGGAGGTCTTCGAGGCCCTGTGGCAGCGGGACTTCAAGAACGAGGCCCGCGAGGTGGCCCGTCGTGCGGGTCAGCGCGACTGGATCACCGCCCACGTGCTCAACACCCTCAACGAGGCCGACCACGGCGAGGCACCGCAGGTGACCGCGTTCACCGTCACCGCGCGGGTGGAGGCCGGCGAGGCGCCCGAGTACTGGCCCCAGGACGTGCAGGGCTACACCCGCGGCCTGACCGTGCTCGCCACCGACGAGGACGAGGCCAAGCGCTACTCGATCGAGTTCCTGCGCACCATGGAAGCCCCGGGCGTGCAGTTCGAGATCGAGACCGTGCGCCCCGGCGCCGCCGAGGAGCCCTGGGACATGGTCCGCCCCCGCGCCCGCGGCGTGGTGGGCTTTGCCAGCGGACGCAGCTACTTCCGCTGAGGGAGGCCTGGGCCGGCCGTGGGCACGGCCCAGGGCGTGGCCGGGCTCGATGGCTCCGGCGACGCCCGGGTCACGACGAGCGCGCTCAGTGGGCGCAGGTCAGCTTGTCGATGAGCACGACGGGCTGTCCGCCGCTGCTGTGCCAGCTGCCGCCCTCGAACCAAGCGTGGCCGTAGCCGTAGGACGAGCGCGTGTGGAGGAGCCCGGTCGCGTGGGCGTAGCCGTGGTCCACACAGAACTCGTCGGCGGTGGCCTGCACGATGGAGGCGTCGCCGGTGCCGTGACCGAGCTGGTAGCTGGAGGCACCGACGGGGTGCTTGGGCGGCAGGAACTCGTTGTGCATGGTGGCGTCGATGCACCACAGCCCGGAGATCAGCACCACGTACTGGCCGCCCGTGCTCTGCCAGGCATTGTTCGCGTACCAGGTCTGGCCGACGCCGTAGGACGCCTGCGTGGTGATGGAGCCGATGTGACCGGCGTATCCCTGGTCGAGGCAGAACCGCTCCGCGGAGCGCTCCAGGATCGTCGGGTCGCCATTCCCGTACCCGATCTGGTACTGGAACCCCGATGCGGCGAGGTGGGTCGGGTTGGCGAAGTACACGGGGCAGGCGATCTCGACGGGCTCGGTGTCGGGGCTGAAGACCGCGTTGATGGGACCCCCGCAGCGCGTGTGCATGGTCAGATCCGCGGGCAGCTCCGCAGGCCAGAGCCAGATGTAGTCACCGGGCACGGCGGTGCTGGTCTTGGTATAGGCGGGCGGCGGGTTGTGGTAGTTGACCTGGGCGTAGGAGCGAGAGCCGCTGGGGTTGGGGGTGAAGTACACGTGCAGGGTGTCGCAGGTGCCGAAGCTCAGGTACGCGACGACGTCGGTGGGGGGCAGGCACGACGGGTCCACGACGATGGCCTGCTCGTCCGACTCCGCCGCGAGCTCGTCGAGCTCGACGGGGACGGGCTCGTCGAGCTCGTCCCCGGCTTGCTCGAGCTCCCCCGCGAGCTCATCGCGGAGGGCCTCACTCTGATCGGCATCCACGCAAGCGGACGCGAGGGCGATCGACACGACACCGATTGACTTGTTCATCGTTGGGCTCGGGGCACGATCCTCCTTTCGATCCGAGGCTGCAACAAACCCCCCACGCGGCGCCGCGTGTCATTGGTCGCGGCCGCGCCGCTCGAAAGCGCCCTGCGATCCCGGGGCCGCGTTTCAGGGGCCCGTCTGCAGCACCAGCGGGGCGCACTCGAGGCCGAAGGCCACGACGGTCTGGTCCACGCGCAGCCGCACGCCGGTGGCGACGAAGCCCTCGCCGCAGGGGGTCTCGGGGATCGGACCGCCGCCTTCGCCTCCGATGGGCGTGGTGTCGCCGGGATCGCCCAGCGACTGCTCCCAGCCGAGCTCGCCGTCGAACACGTAGATCGGGGCGCAGCGCAGCAGGAGCTGATCGACCCGCGATCCGTAGCGCCCGCCGAAGCCCACCGCCACTTGGTTCTCGGGGCAGCGCGCGATCCCGTCGCTGCCCGCTCCGTTGCCGTACACGCTCAGCTCGGAGCCGTCGGCGATCTCCACCAGGTAGCCGCCGTCCTCGCGCAGCACGAGCTGGGGCTGGCCGCAGAAGCCCTGCAGGCGGACGAGCCAGCCCTCGGCGCTGGTCACCCCGCGCAGCGCCACCAGCAGCTCGCCGGGAGGGCAGGCATCGGGCACGTCGCTGCCGCTCCCGCCGAACAGCGACGTGGTGAAGGGCATGCCGGTGATGAAGCCGGTGGGGCCATAGCGACAGTCGACCAGGCAGCCGTCGAGCTGGTCGTCGTTGCCGTCCTCGCACTCCTCGCCCGGGTCGAGCATGCCGTTGCCGCAGGTGGCGGGGATCTGGGCGTCGTCGCTGGCCTCGGCGTCGTCGTTGCCCACGGTGGGATCGAGGACCTCGTCGGGCGTGGGCGTGCAGGCGACCGCGCTCGCGATCACCCCGCTCGTCCATCGCCCGAGTACTCGTCTCACGATCCTCGACAGCGTGCCCGAGCCGGGGCCCCGGGGGCAAGCCCCGATGGGCGCGCGCTGCCTCGCACGGGCGAGGGCCCGCTCAGCGCTTCTTCTTGGCCGCGTCGTCGTCCTCGGCGGTCGCCGGGGTGTCGACGCACAGCTCGCCCTTGTCCTTCTGCAGGATGGCGATCTGCTCGGCCGCCTTGTCCTTGTAGTTCTGGGGCGCCTTGGTCTTCTTCTCGCGCAGCGCCTCGAAGTAGGCGATGGCGTTCTGACACTGGCCGAGCTTGGCGAAGGCGAGCCCCGAGTAGTAGAGGGCGTCGGGCATCACGCTCGCGTCGGGGGTGTCCTGGATGATGCGGTAGAACTCGCCCAGCGAGCTCTTGTAGTCGCGCTCGCTGAAGTACGACAGGCCGATCTTGAAGCGCACGTCGGGCATCTGCGGGTCGCCCGGGTAGCGCGACTCGTAGGTACGAAACAGGCGACGCGCCTGCTTGTACTTGTGCTTGCTCATCAGCGAGTCGGCCTCGGCCATGAGCTCGGACTTGCTCTCGGGGATGCTGGTGGCCTCGTTGAGCTTCTCCTCGAGCGAGGTCAGCCGCGAGTCGAGGTCGGCCCGCTGCTCGAGCAATTCCTGGCGCACCGCGGTGGCCATGTAGTCGGCGTTCTCGGCCGCGCCCCGCAGCTCCTGCACCTCGAGCTCGAGGTTCTCCACGCGCAGGCCGAGGTTGGCCTGGTTGTTGCGCAGCAGCTCCTCCACCTCGGCCAGCTTGGCGTCGACCTGGTCGGCGAGCTCCTGGTTGCGCTCGGCGGCCTCGCTCTGGGCGACGACCTCCTTGCGGAGCTTGTCGACCTCCTTGGCGATCGCGTCCTGGTCGGCCTTGAGCGCGATGCAGCCGGTGGCCATCGGCCACAGCAGCGCCAGCACGGCCAGCCGCCGGGCGCAGGAGAACGAAGGGTTGGACATGGCTGCTCCTGGCCTAGGGGAACACGAACTCGACGCGCCGGTCCTTGGACCAGCTTCCTTCGTCGGTTCCGGTGGCCTCGAGCGAGCCCTTGGAGATGACCTGCATCAGCTCGGCCCCGACGCCGAGATCCTCGAGGAACTTCTTGACGCCCTGGCCGCGCTTGTCGGTCAGCATGATGTTGTACTCCTCGGTGCCCCGCGGGTCGGCGTGGGCCTCGAGGTAGACGAGCGTGCCGGTGTTCTTGAGGCACTCGGCCACGCCGCGCAGCTGCTCGGCCGCCTCGTTCTCGATCTTGGGGCTGTCGAAGCCGAAGTAGACCGCATCGAGGCCGCAGGGGTTGTTGCCGCTGGGCTCGATGCCCGAGAACACGCACATGCCCCCGTCGCAGATCTCGTCCATCGCACACTGATCGTCGGTGGTGCACGATCCCCCGCCCCCGGGGGTGGTGCAGGTGCCGGTGCCGAGGTCACAGGTGCCGCCGTTGCACTCGATGTCGTCGGTGCACTGCGAGCAGGCACCGCCGGTGCACACCAGGCCGCCCGAGCAGTCGAACGACTGCGTGCACGGAGAGCCCAGGCCACCCACGCCGCCGTCGGCCGGGATCGCGTTGGGATCGGTGCAGCGGAACTCGTGGCACACCCAGTTGGAGCCGTCGGGGGCCTTGCCCGCGCAATCGGCATCGGTGTTGCAGTTCTGGCACTGCCCGTCGACGCACTTCTCGCCCAGCTCGGCCTTGCAGTGCTTGTCCTTCTTGCACTGCGGGTACTGGGGCTTCTTGCAGCCCGCCGTCATCGAGAGCGGCAGCGCGAGCAAGGCGACGGGGGCGAGGCGAGCGAGGAATGGGCGCATCGTCGGTGTCTCCGGTCGAGGCGGGCCAGGGGCCGCGGCCAAGGGATAACACGGCGGGGAGGGGTGTCAACCGCGCACGCTCAGAGCAACGATCCGGATCTCGTACCTTTCCCCATCGATTTCCACCGTCTCCAGGTGCGGCTCGCCCCGTACGGTCACGATGTCGGCCCGGGAGGCCCGCACCTGCTGCGGCCCCACGTCCGGTCGGGGCCCGAAACGTAGGCGGTGCAACAGATACTCGCCCACGCTCACGGTCTCGTAGGCCG
This sequence comes from Myxococcales bacterium, assembly GCA_020633315.1. Classification (GTDB taxonomy): domain Bacteria; phylum Myxococcota_A; class Polyangia; order Nannocystales; family Nannocystaceae; genus Paraliomyxa. The sequence continues at coordinate 147,123 of JACKDV010000013.1, read as the reverse complement.
CGCCGTCCACCTGGAGGTCCCACTCGATCTCCATGGCCTCGCGGGGGTGCTGGTGGGCGGCCACCTCCACCTCGAAGTCGAGCCGACCGCGCGGGGTCCAGATCGCGCTGGAGAAGCTCACCGGGTGACCGTCGGGGACGGTGACGGTGCGCAGCGGCAGGATCTCGATGGGGGCGTCGGGGCGCTCCTCGTCGTCGGCCGTGGCGATCTCCACGCCGATCTCCACCGGCCACAGCTCTTGGCGCAGCTCGGAGGTGATGGGGACGGCGAGGCTGTTGGCTCCTCGCACGGGGCTCGACGTGGTGGCGAGCCCGAGGGCGAGCAGGCCGCCCATCACGGGCAGCAGGCCGATTGCTTGACGACGGCGCGTGGGCATGCCGCCAACTGGGCATGAACGGTCTCGGCCGGCAACTTTTCCGCGATTTGCCGGGATCGCTGGGCTGGGGCATCGTTCCCCCCGTGCCAACGCCAACGCGCCGTCCGGGGCCTCGCCCCGTCGAGGGGGCGCTCGCGCTGGCGGGGTGGCTCGTGCTCGCGCAGGGCTGCGGCGATCCGTCGCCGGTGAACGTCTTCGAGCAGCACGCGGTGGGCAAGGCGCTGGCGCCCTACGGGGTGACGATGAGCCCGGTGCCCGAGGAGACGGCCGAGCTGGGCTGGCAGGCCCCGCCCGCCGATTGTCCCCACGCGTACCGCATCACGGCCCACTACGAGCCCGTGCTCCGCTTCGAGGACGACAACGAGGCCAGCCTGATCGTGGGCCGTCACCCGGGACGCGAGCCCGACGTGGCGCTCGGCCCCGGGCCGGTGCCGCCGAACGGGATGGTGCCGGCACTACTGTTCTACCAGGGCATCCGGGCCGAGCGGCGCGGGGCCACCCGCGACCTCTACGTGACGCGCGAGCTCATCGGGCCGGCGGCCCCCACCGCGGCGTGTATGCCTCGCACCTGGGATCCCATGGAGGACGCGTTCGCGCTGGGCTGGCCGCAGCTCACGGGGCGCCTGACCGCGGTGGGCGAGCACTGGAACGGCATGCGCGTGGGGGGCAAGTGCAGCCGCTCGGCCTGCGTCGATCCCGAGTCGGGCGGCGGCGGGCCGGAGGTCCACGACCTCAGCTGCGTGGTGCCGCCGTGGCACGAGCGGCTGGCGGGGCTGTTCGAGCACGAGGGCGAGCGCTACGCGTGGATCGTGAGCGAGTGGAGCGACGGCCACGGCGTGGGGCAGGGGATCCACACCGAGCGCCGCACCCTGGTGTCGGTCGATCACGGCCGCCCGCTGTGGTCCCAGACCCGCATGGATCATCGCTTCGCCCAGCCGCTCGCCGAGGGCGGCTTCGGGCCGGTGGTCCGCACCTGGACGCTGGAGTCGATCGACGCGTGCCCCGGCAGCCTGGCCGCCGCCGGCTGGCCGCGTCCCCCCGAGCTGGCGGCCGAGGAGACCCGCCTGCGCGACCGCCTGGAGCACACCGACGAGCTGCGTCGGTCGCCGCCCCGGCGTCCTCCCGACCGGAACCCGCCGGAATGACCCGCCGGCGCGAAGCGTGGAAGCGAGCCCATGGACAAGATCGTCATCGAGGGAGGACAGCGCCTGGAGGGCGAGATCCGCGTCAACGGAGCCAAGAACGCGGCGCTGCTGATCCAGTGCGCGGCGCTGCTGGGCGACGGCAAGACCACGCTGCGGCACGTGCCCGCGCTGTCGGACGTGCGCACCATGTCGCGGCTGCTCGAGCGCCTGGGCTGCCAGGTGGGCGGTGACCGGACGCTGTCGATCGATCCCGCGGGCGTGGCCAAGGGCACGCTCGAGGCCCCCTACGAGCTGGTCAAGACCATGCGGGCCTCGGTGACGGTGATGGGCCCGCTGCTGGGGCGCTACGGCCGGGCGCGGGTGTCGTTGCCCGGCGGCTGCGCGATCGGGGCGCGGCCGATCGACCAGCACCTCAAGGGGCTGGCCGCGCTGGGGGCCGAGATCGAGCTGAGCCACGGCTACGTGGAGCTGCGGGCCAAGCGGCTGCACGGCGGCTCGGTGGTGTTCGACACCGTGACCGTGGGCGGCACGCAGAACGTGATGATGGCGGCGGTGCTGGCCAAGGGCAGCTCGCAGCTCGAGAACGTGGCGCGCGAGCCCGAGGTGCAGGAGCTGGCGCGCTTCCTCAACAAGATGGGCGCGCGGATCCGCGGCGCGGGCACGCCGGTGATCGAGATCGAGGGCGTGGACTCGCTGACCGGCATCGACCACGCGGTGGTGCCCGATCGCATCGAGGCGGGCACGCTGGCCGTGGGGGCGGCGGTCACCCGCGGCAACGTGCTGCTGCGCGACGCCCCGGTGGACGACATGCACGCGGTGATCGCCAAGCTGCAGGAGGCCGGCGTGCGCTGCTCGGTGGAGGCCGACGGCCTGCGCGTGGAGGGGCCCGACGAGCTGCGCCCGATCGACGCCACCACGCGGCCCTACCCCGGCTTCCCCACCGACATGCAGGCGCAGCTGATGGTGCTGGCCACCCAGGCCAGGGGGCAGAGCCTGATCACCGAGACGATCTTCGAGAACCGCTACATGCACGTGCCCGAGCTGGGGCGCATGGGGGCCGACATCCACGTCAACGGCAACGCGGCCGTGGTGCGCGGGCCCACCCCGCTGTCGGGGGCCACGGTGATGGCCACCGATCTGCGCGCCTCGGCCTCGCTGGTGCTGGCGGGGCTCGTCGCCGAGGGGGAGACCGAGGTACGGCGCGTGTACCACCTCGACCGGGGCTACGAGGCCCTCGACAAGCGCCTGCGGGCCCTGGGCGCCAGGATCGAGCGCTTTCATGGCGCCCCCGGCTGAACCACAGTAGAAGGGGGGATGCCCCCCGAGGCCCTCACCTTTGCGCTGCCCAAGGGGCGCATCCTGGGCCCCGCCGTAGAGCTGCTGCGTCGGGCGGGGGTGGACCTGGGAGCGGTGGGTCGGGCCCAGGACCGGCGGCTGATGCTCGACCTGCCCGACGGCGGCCGGGCCCTGCTGGTCAAGCCCAGCGACGTGCCCACCTACGTGGAGCACGGGGTGGCCGACCTGGGCGTGGCCGGCTCCGACACCCTGCGCGAGCAGGCCCACGACCTCTACGAGCCGGTGGACCTCGGCGTGGGGGCGTGTCGCCTCGCGGTGGCCGAGCCCCTCGATCGCCCGGCGCGTCTTCGCCGCGGCATGGACCTGAGGGTGGCCACCAAGTACCCCAACCTGGCCCGTCGTCACTACCGCTCGAAGGGAATTTCACCCGAGATCATCCCGCTTTACGGCTCGGTCGAGCTGGGGGCCATCACCGGCCTGGCCGATCAGATCGTGGACTTGGTGGAGAGCGGGGAGACCCTTCGGCAGAATCGCCTGGTAGAAGTCGAGACCGTCATGCACGTCACAAGCCGGCTCATCGTTCATCCCGCGAGCCTCAAGCTCAAGCCCGGACCGGTGGCTCGACTCATCGACGCCCTGCGCACCGCGGTGCTCCTGGCCGGCTCGGCGAACGAGCCGAGGAAGGCGGCAGGCGACCGGTGAGCACGAAGCGCGAGCGTGACGCCGAGCTGGTCCGCAAGACGATGCGGGACGATCTCAAGGTCCACGTACGGATCAAGGATCAGGGCAACGATCCCACCGAGGAGCAGCGCGAGGCCCTGGCCGAGGCGCTGCCGGACCTGGTCGCCTTCGGCGAGCACGTGTTCCACGGGGTGCGGATCGTGCTCGACTGGGATCACCAGATCCCCAGCCAGTACATGCTGATGCGCATCATCGGCTGCTACGACGCGCACGAGCTCGAGCGCGTGGATGCGATGCTCGAGGATCGCGACGAGGAGATCGAGGAGGTCAACCTCTATCCCGAGTTCGACGTGCCGGACTACGGCGACATCGACGGCAACGAGAACTACGTGGCGCTGATGCGCCCGGGCTCGCTGGCGATCGAGGACTTCCGCTTCATGAGCAACTGGCGCAAGCAGGTACGCCCGGTGGTGGCCGACCTCGCGGTGGACACGGTCAAGAAGTCGCCCAGCTACGCCAAGGTCGCCTCGCGGCGCTCGGGCGACGGCCTGGGCGGTCCGGTGGTGATCGGCTGGGCGCCGCCGTGCCTGGCCAACACCGACACCTGGGCGGTGGAGATCTGGCTGCTCACCGAGTTCGACGGGCACCAGGGCAAGGCGCGGGTGTTCATGGTCGATCTGCAGCGCAAGGAAGTCACGCGCGAGTTCGACACCGACGTCCAGCTGGCGTGAATCGGATTCGCCTTCGGCGTATCCGATTCACTGGGGGGTCTTGGCAGGGGCTCTGCCCCTACGGCGAGCTCGCGACTCGCCGGGGGCGAGCCGCGAGCTCGCCTACCCCCGGGCTGGCGCCCGGCACTTCGGACGATTCGCTCGCCCTTCGGGCGGGCGAATCGGTCCTCGTGAATTGGCGGTGTGTCCCTCGATTGCGGAGGAGGGCGAGCGAGAGGGTGGTGCGTCCCTCGATTGCGGGGGAGGGGGAGGGCGAGCGAGCGAGGGGGTGGTGAGGAGCGCGGGGGTTATCGTAGGAGGGGCTCGGGGGGCGTGCGGCGGAGCAGGAGGTCCCAGTGGCCCTTGCGGATGGTCTCGACGCCCTCGTTGAGGTGAGGGAAGGGCTCGTCGGGGATGGGGACGCCCAGGAATTCGCACAGCGGCGGCCAGCCTTGCTTGACCTCCATCACCAGCAGGCGCTCGGGCGGGACGATCTGCTGCACGCGGGCGTTGTGGCGCTCGAAGGCGGCGATGGCCTTGGACTCGTCGAGGGTGGGCAGGAAGTGCCGGCCCATCGTGCGCACGAAGCCGCCGAACTTGCGAATGCGGCCGGACAGCAGGCCCATCCACGAGAGCTTGATGGCGGTCATGATGAGATTGCGGTGACTCGCGTACCAGCGCTTGGGGTCGCGCACCGTGAGCAACACCTTGGCCTCGGGGTAGCGCGCCATGAGCTGCTCCCAGTAGAAGCAGATCGGCGCGTCGACCCCCGCGACGTAGCCGTCGAGGATGCGGTCCCAGTCGGGCTCGCGCGTGGGCTCGCGCGCCCACTCGGTCCAGTATCCGAGCTGGGTCTCACTACGGAGGATCGACTCCATGTGATAGCAGGGGCCGCCCAGGAGCTTGCCGAGGGCGGCCTTCATCGAGAGTGTTCCCGTGCGGCCGAAGCCGGCTCCGATCACCTTCATCATCATCGTCTCGTGGTCCTTGTCTGGGAGGGCCCGTCCGTGAGGGCGGCCGCGGTGCGAACGAGCCCGGACCCTAGTATGGCCGGACGACCTCGGCGAGGTCCGACCGCGACACCGTCCTCATCGCGACCGTGCGCACCTGGGCGAGCGCGGGCCGACGGTCGCGGGCCGACGGTCGCGGGCTGCCGTCGGGCTCGCGCTCGCGGCGACCTGGACCCATCACGCCTTCGCGGGATGGTCCGACAGGAGGCCGTGTAATGTTGCTGCACGAGAGGCCACGGGTAAGTCGTGTGCGGTAAATCCGCACGCACGGTTTGAACGGGGGTCTTGATTTGGACTCCACCGTTGCGGTGGAGGAAGGATAAGGATCTACACAATGCGCCCGGCTGGTCTCGCCCTCGCCCTGGTCCTCACCCCGCTCGGCTGCGGAGGCGACGACGGCTCCGCGGGCGAGACCGAGGCGCCCACCACCTCGGCCGCGAGCGGCTCGGGCCCGGGCACGAGCGCGGACGAGGGCAGCGAGACGGTCACCGCCGACGCCACGGGCAACCCGGGCGCGGGCTGGCAGGTGGTCGCCGAGCTCGGGGTCGAGCGGGGCATGGCGATGAGCGTGTTCGGGGCGAGCGCGAGCGAGGTGCGGGTGGCCGGAGGCCAGCGCAGCGCGGAGGGCTCGACGGGGTTCATGCTGCTGCGTGCGGCCGAGACCTGGGAGCCCGAGCCGCTGCCCGCGGACGTGCCGATGCTCAACTGGGTGGGGCGAGCAGGGGACGATCTGTGGGCGGTGGGGCTGGACGGCGCGGCGCTGCGGCTCGAGGACGGGGCTTGGGTGAGCCACGTGACGCCGACCGACGTGACGCTGTGGGGGGTGTGGGGCTCGGGTGTCGATGATCTGTGGGCGGTGGGGGGCGACGGCGTGGGCGAGGCGCCCACGCTGCTGCGCTTCGATGGTACGGCGTGGAGCATGGAGGCCCTGCCCGCGCTGTCGCCCGATGCCCATGCGCTGTTCAAGGTGTGGGGCTGGGATGCGGAGCACGTGTACGTGGCGGGAGATCACGGGATCGTGATGCGGCGCAGCGGGGGGAGCTGGGAGGCGACGGAGCTGGGATCGATCGCACCCATGATCGCGCTGTGGGGCGGGGGAGCGGACGAGGTGGTGGCGGTGGGGGGGCGCTCCAACGCGAGGATCGCTCGCTGGGACGGAGCGTCGTGGCAGGACGCGACGCTGGACGAGCCGGGGCTCAACGGGGTGTGGCTCGACTCGAGCGGGACCGCGACCCTGGTGGGGCGACTGGGGGGGATCTTCGAGCTTCCCCCGGGGTCGCTGGAGCCACGAGGCGAGCAACCGGTGACCAACCTGCTGCTGCATGCGGTCCATGGCTTCGACGATGGCTCGCGGATCGCGGTGGGGGGCAGCTTCGAGGGGGCGCCGCCCTGGGTGGGGGTGATCCTCGAGCATCCCGGCTGATCGCGCGCCTTGATGCGGCGGCGCGGACGGACCATGCTGCGGGGCATGGACTTGCTTGATCGAAGGCTCGGATGGGCGCTGGCCAGCGTGCTGGTGCTGGGGTGTGGTGACGACGGTAGCGCGGAGGACGGGACCAGCTCGCCCGGCACGAGCGCGGGCACGGGCGCGACCAGTGCCGCCACCGGCGAGGGCTCGAGCGCCGGGCACGACGAGGGCAGCTCGGGCGGCTCGGCCACCACCAACACCACCAACACCACCATGACCGAGACCACCGGCGGGGTGGAGCTGTGCAACGGGTGGATGGACGACGGGCCGAGCTCGCCGTGGCTGGAGCTGTACGGGGCGGGGCACGTGCTGCTCGAGTCGGGCGGCACCTACTCGATCGAGTGCGGCGGGCAGGGAAGCTGGATGTTCCCCATCTACCCCGAGATGGGCGGCTGGGAGCTGCAGGGCACCACGCTGTACTTCGCGGTCGAGGTGGTGGTGGAGGGCTTCCCGGGCTCGACCGGCGGGAGCTTCTACCAGGAGCCGACCTACTACTACGACCTCGAGTGCTTCGGCGGGGACGAATTCGACGGCGGCTTCGCGCACGATTGCATCGCCGTGCTGCCGCCCGATGGCATCCCCGACCTGGCGGCGCTCGACGGCGCGCCCGCGACGATCCACGTGGAGCTCGGCACCCAGGGCGGCGATCCGATCGTGATCGATCTGGTCGACATGACCCTGTCCGCGCCGGCCGAGGTGGTGATGCAGGAGTGCTTCTTCTAGGCCGCGGCGCCGAGCGGGGCGTGGTGGAGCGAGGCCCGGCCCCCTGGTAGGGTTGGGCCTCGTCGACCCGGGCGCTCGTCCGCGCGCGTCCCGGGCCCACCCGAGGGATTCCCCATGTCCATTCGTCGCGCTCGCTGGTCTTCGTCCTGCCTCGTCGCCCTGGTGGTGCTCGCTGCCCCCGCCTCCGCGAGCGCGGCGGTGTGGGGTTGCTTCGACGACACGCGGCTCAACTACGCCGCCGGGGTGCTCGCCAACGGGGCCGACCACGACGAGCTGCGCGCGCTGATCGTGGCCAACGGCGACACCCTGGCCCCGACCACCGCCGTGCTCGACGCGGCCTACCTGGGCGGCGTGGACGTGTTCTACACCTCGCTGCTGTCGAGCGGCGGGCCGGTGCTCTCGGCCGCCGAGCAGACGGCGCTCGTCGACTGGATGAGCAGCGGGGGCACGCTCATCGTCACGGGCGGCTCGAGCTCGGGCTTCTGGCCCTCGTACGACGCGTTCACCTCGCCCTTCGGCGTGACCGGCTGGGGGAGCACCGGGGGCTCCACCGCCACGGTCATCGCGGCGCATCCGCTGACGGCGGGGATCGCCAACCTCGTGCCCAATGCGTCGGCGACCTTCTCCTACGGGATGCTGGCGCTCGAGCTGGCCGAGGACAGCGCGGGCAACCCCTTCATGGCGGTGGTCGATCCCGACACCGGCTACTGCGACGGCGGGCGCATGCTGGTGCTGGGCGATCACAACATCTTCGACGACAACAACATCGCCAACGCCGACAACCAGGCGCTGGCCCAGAACATGGTGACCTGGGCCGCGGGGGCGTTCGGCTGTGGGGTGTGCGGCAACGGGGTGATCGAGCCCGGCGAGCAGTGCGACGACGGCAACCTCGACGACACCGACGCCTGCCTGGGCAGCTGCGAAAACGCCTCGTGTGGCGACGGCTTCACGTGGGCCGGCACGGAGGATTGCGACGACGGCAACGGCGACGACACCGATGCCTGCCTGAGCAATTGCGAGGCGGCTGCGTGCGGCGACGGCATCGTGTGGGCCGGCATGGAGAGCTGCGACGACGGCAACGGCGACGACACCGACGAGTGCCCCGGCTCCTGCGAGCCGGCCGTGTGCGGCGACGGCTACGTGTGGGCCGGCATGGAGCCCTGCGACGACGGCAACGACGACGACACCGACGCCTGCCTGAGCGGCTGCGTGGCGGCCGTGTGCGGCGACGGCTTGGTGCAGGCCGGCGTGGAGGAGTGCGACGACGGCAACGAGGTCGACGACGACGAGTGCAGCAACGCCTGCGTCTCCAGCGGGGCGGGCACCAGCGACGCCACGGGGGCCGATTCCTCGGATGGCTCCTCGGGTGAAGGGGGGACCAACGGCGGCACCGGAGTGGAGACCAACGACGACACGGCGGGCACGAGCGCGGACGGTGGCAGCGACGACACCGACGGGGCCGTGAGCGGATGGACCACCGCGCCCGGGACCGGCGAGGTGGGGGGCTGCAGCTGCCGCAGTGGCTCCTCGCCCGGCGCGGCTCCGTGGTGGGGCGGCTTGCTGCTGCTGGCGCGACGCCGCCGTCGGCGCGGGTGAGCCGCCGCAGCCCTTCGATCGCGCGAGGTCCGCACGATCTTCCCTCGGGATGAACGGGAGGGTGGATCGTAGCGGTACCTGCGCGCATGGAGGCGCACATGTGGTGTCCTCGGTACCCTGAGCGAAATCGCGCTCGACCTACATCGGAGCTATTACCTAAATGATTGAAAGTATTTCAAATCACATTTCCGTACAGAAAAGTACCCTGTGTTCTAAAAAATTCTCCTTGTAATCATTTGGCCCCAGGGCAGGATGATGTCGGACAAGGGAACAGGAAAGCCGCCATGCTCACCGCCCGCACCACCCTCGCCTTCGCCCTCCTCGCCTCCATCCTCGGCACCGGCTGCGACATGCTGGAGGGCGACGGGATCGGCCGCGACGGCGGCGTGGTGGTCTCGGAGGACGGCCGGGTGGCGGTGGAGATCCCCGCCGGCGCGCTCGACGAGACCGTGGAGATCACCATCGAGGTGGTCCCCGGCCCCGAGGGAGCGGCCAGCGACCTCTACGTGCTCCAGCCCATCGGCCTCACCTTCGACGTGCCCGTGCTCGTCGAGGTCGACTACGACGACGAGATGCTCGGCGGTCGCGATGCCGAGGGCCTGACCCTCATCGCCAAGCACGACGCCGACTGGGCCTACCTCGGCGACCAGCTCGTCGACGACGAGGACCAGGTGGTGTCGGCCAGCCTGATGGCGCTGTCGCCCATCACCGTGGTGGTCGAGGACTAGCGAGACCGCTCGGGCTCGCCGACGAGGGCCGGTTCCCGCCGAGGGGATCGGCCCTCGCGGCATTCGAAGCCCGGGTCGACGCGGGCCCGGGCCGCGCCATTCAATCGCGCGCGCCCGCGGGTGGTGGTGATCACCGACGGGGCGAGGGAGGCCGCGACGCGGCGACGAACTTTGACCCGCCCGCCGCGGTCGGGTCCACGGCGAGGGCATGAAGCGTTCGATCCTCCGTCCCCTCCTCATCCTCTCGCTCGGCGTGGGCTTCGGCTCGGGCTGCATCATCACCGACGGTGGTGGTGACGACGGCGACTCGATCACGGTCGGCGACGGCCCGAGCGACGACTCGGGCTCGGGTGGCGACGGCGACAGCGGGGGCACCAGCGCCAGCGACACGGGCAACGACGACGCCCCGGCCGACACGGGCACCGAGGGCGGCGACACGGGCACCGGGGCCGACGACAGCACGGGGCAGACCGGGGGCTCGGCCTGCGTGGGCGACTCGTGCGTGTGCGGAGCGGGCGAGACCTGCGAGCTGTGGTGCGAGGATCCGGCGAGCTGCGAGATGGCCTGCGAGGCGCAGTCGAGCTGCGACATGACCTGCGCCGACGGGGTGCTGTGCGCGGTGGAGTGCTCGGGGGCGAGCTCGTGCGCGGTGGAGTGCGCGGGCTCGGCCACCTGCGCGGTGACCTGCCCTGCCACGGGCTGCGTGGTGGAGAATTGCGACCTCGCGGGGGTCTGCGCGGTGACCTGTGCCGACGGCTCCGTGCCCTCGCAGGACGGCTCCACGGTGACCTGCGGCTGAAAGGTCGCGCCGACCCGCGCCATTGTTGCGCGCGGGTCGGCGCGACGCCGCTCGTGATACCCTGCCCCACCGTCGAATCGGAGGACGCGCTGGCATCGTGCCGCAAGGGATCGCACTTGGCCTGCTGAGCACGTGGCTCCTCGCGTGGAGCCCGGCGTCACGCGGCGAGCCCGAGGCCGAGACCGAGCCGCCCGGCGTGGTGCTGATGGCTCCCGACCTGCCCGAGGTGGACGACGACGAGCGGCTGATCGCGAGGGTGCGCAGCGCGGCGCAGGAGGGCGAGGCCAGCCTCCACGTGGTGCGCTACGACCCCGAGGCCTTCGACCCCGCGACCCTGGTGGAGCTGTCGCGGCGGCGCGCGGGCGAGCACGTGGCCGCGGCGGTGCTGTGGCTCGACCTCCGCGGCCCGGGCAGCTATGCGCTCTACCTGTTCGAGGTGGAGGGCGAGCGCGTGCTGGGGCGGCGCGTGCCCATCGAGGACGGCGCCACCGCGGCCGCGCACGAGGCCCTGGCCAACATCGCGACCAGCGTGGTGGCCGAGTCGATCGAGGGACCGGTGACGGGGCTGACCCAGCTCGATCCCACCACCCTCGAGGAGGCGCCCGATCCGGAGCCGGAGCCCGCGGCCGAGCCGGAGCCGGAGACCGAGCCGGAGCCGAAGACCGAGCCGAAGCCGAAGCCGCTCGAGCTCGTCGACGCGCCGCCTCCCCCGGCCTTCCCTCGCCTGTGGCTCTCGCTGGCCTACGCCGGCAGCAGCTTCTCGCGCGACCCCCTGCTCAGCCACGGGCTGGCCCTGGGCGCGGCCTGGAGCCCGGCCCCTCGCGCCTTCGTGGGCCTGCGCTACGACCTGGTGCTGCCGCTCACCCTCGACGATCCGCAGGTGCGCCTGTCGCTGCGTCGCCACCCGATCTCGCTCGAGGGCGGCTACCGCTTCGGCCTCGCTCGGCGCTGGGACCTCGAGGTGGCCGGGCGGCTCTCGGTCGATCCGATCCGCCGCATCACCGACGATCGCAGCGCGCTGGCCCCCACCGCCGACGCCTGGCGGCTCTTCTCGAGCGGGGCCCTCGCGGTGGGCGTAGGCGTGGCCCCCATCCGGGAGCTCCGCGTGGGCCTGCGCGTGGGGGCCGAGGGCCTGCTGAGCCGCGCCGACTACGTGGCCAACGACCCCGAGTCCCGGCTGCTGCTGTCCCCTCACCCCGTCCGCGGCTTCGTGGAGCTGGGCCTGGCCTTCGCGACCCTGTGGCGCCCCAAGAAAAATTGACCCACGACCCCCACGTCCCTCCCACGAGGTCAACGTGCAGGGCGCGTGCGTGCTTCGCCCCCAGGTCTGGGGGTCCCCGACGGTGGGGGTGGCCTTGACCGACGCGGAGGCCCCGAGCGATCCGGTGTCGCTGGAGCTCGAGACCATGCGTCGAGTGGCGGCCGGCGACGCACGGGCGCAGGGCTGGCTGGCCCGCCGCGTGGTGGGGCGGGTGCGGCGGGTGGCCCGGGCCCTGGCGCGCAACGCCGCCGATGCCGACGACGCGGCCCAGCTCTCGCTCATCGAGGTGCTCCGCAGCGCCCACACCTACCGCGGCGAGGCCAGCCTCGACGCCTGGGCCGGCCGCATCGCTGCGCGCACCACCCTGCGCCACCTGGCCCGCGAGCGTCGCAAGGCCGAGCCGGTGGTCGAGGACGCGCCTGCCCTGGCCGCGCCCGCGGCCCCCGAGGGCCTGTCCGAGACCCTGCCTCGCGATCTGCGATGCTATCTCGACCAGCTCCCCGAGCCGCAGCGCAACGCGATCGTGCTGCACCATGCGCTGGGGCACTCGCTGGACGAGGTCGCCGAGATGGCGGAGGTCAGCCGCAACACGATCAAGGGACGCCTTCGCCTGGGCCTGGCCGCGCTGCGCAAGCTGGTGCGGCGCGACCAGCAGATCGGCATCCACGGAGGACCGAGCGCATGAGCGACGAAGCCCGCATGTGGACCGAGCTCGGTCGACTCGGCGAGGAGCCGCTGCCCGCAGAGCTCTCCGACGCGGAGATCGTGGCCGCGGCGCTGGCCGGCCTGGCCGAGGCTCCCGCGGCCGAGCCGACGCCGGTGCCGGTCGCCCCCGCCAAGACACCCTCGCGCGTGGGCGTGGTGGTGGGCGTCGTGCTGGCCCTCGCGGCCGCGGTGCTCCTGGGCTGGTGGCTGGTGCCCCGCACCGGCCTGCTCGCCCGCGGCGACGACTCGCACCAGATGGCGCCCTCGGTGCTCGACGACGAGGAGGCCGGCGGTCAGGCCAGCGAGCGCAAGGCGACCGCGGAGCGCTCGCGATCGGTGCGGCCCGCTCCCGCCGTCGCGCCCGAGCCCGCGCTCGGGGGCTCCACCGGTGCGGCCGAGACCGAGACCGAGACCGACGCGCCCGACGTGCCCGACGTCGCCGATTCCGAGTCGGGCGACACCGAGGGCGCCCCGGCTCGTCGCGCCGCCCGTCGCCCCTCTGCCCCGCGCACCGCGGCCGCGCTGCTCGAGCAGGCGCAGCACCAGCTCTCCGAGGGCGATCCGGCGGCGGCGATGACCTCGTACGAGCGCCTCGTCGAGCGCTTTCCCGCCAGCGCCGAGGCCAAGACCGCCCACGTCTCGCTCGGCCGCATGGAGCTGCGCCGCGGTCGGGCCAAGCAGGCGCTCGCCCACTTCGATGCCTACCTCGCCAGCTCCACCGGCGCCCTCACCGAGGAGGCCCGCTACGGCCGCATCCGCGCGCTGCGGGCCCTCGGTCGCAGCGCCCAGGAGCTCGCCTCCATCGAGGCCTTCCTGGCCGACCACGCCGACAGCATCTACGCGGCCCGCCTGCGCAAGCGAGCCGAGGAGCTCCGCCCATGATCGCGCGCATGATGAGGAGGGGCCTGCTGCTGGGGCTGCTGGGGGGCTGCACCCTGCCGCCCGACGTCGTGGCCCAGGGCTCCGACAGCGGCGATTCCACCGACACCGAGCCGAGCGGAACGGCCGGCACCGGCAACGTGGGCGGCGCCTGCCAGGGCGTGACCTGCGTCTGCGAGGACGATCCCTGCGCGCTCGAGTGCCCGCTGCTCGGGGGCCTCGGCTGCTCGTTCGAGTGCCCGGGCGCGCTCGAGTGCGCCTTCGACTGCCCCGCCGGGATCTGCAACACCACCTGCACCGACGGGGCCAGCTGTGACATCTCCTGCGAGGGCCCGGCCGGCGCCTGCGTCACCGATTGCGATGGCGCCCAGCAGTGCGTGCAGAGCTGCACCGCCGGCGGCTGCTCGATGGACTGCACTGGCACCGAGGTGTGCGAGCTGGCCTGCCCCGGGGGCACCTGCGACCTCGGCTGCGTGGGCGCGCAGACCTGTCGCATCACCGAGTGCCTGGGCAGCTGCACCCTCGACTGCGGCGGCGCCGAGGTCTGCGAGAACGCCTGTGACCTGGGCCAGGCGTGCGTCACGATCCCATGAAGCGGCCAATAGGCCGGTGGCGGCCCGCGGGCCTGTGCGAAGGGGCAGCCGAGAACCGCGATCTGTGGTGTCATGGATCCCCGCAGGGCGTGGGGGCGCCCTCCGGGGGAGCACCATGAGAGAAGAACAGACGATGGCGTTGATCTGCTTTTCGGGGATCAACACCCAGGGCGAGCACGAGACCAGCGTGCAGATCTGCTTGGGCACCGAGGGGGGAGGATCGGCCGAGCATGCGCCCTACTTCTTCACCGTCACCATTGCGGGCCCGAATGTTCCCGGTCCTGGCACTGGGCCGAGCAAGGGCAATCCAGGGGACGCCCAGCGTCACCGGCTCCCGCTGTCGAGCCGCGACATGAAGAACCTGCGCCGCTGGATCGAGCAGGTGGTCCCGCCCGACGACCAGTGAGCCACGATCCGCTCTGGCTGTGATCGTCCATCGCCTCGCCGCCGCCCGCGTGGTCGTCGGCACGATGTCGGCGCCCGGGCTCGCCTCGCGCTCGACCGCCGAGCTTCGTCGCGAGCCGCTCACGAGCCCACGCGATCGATCACCTCGCCGCTCTCGCACTGCTCTGCTCCCGGCTCGATTCGGGACTGTCGGGGCGATCCCGGAGTCGAGCAATTGACGATCCCGCGATGATCGTCACGATCTCGACACCAGCTCGAGCCAGCCCCCTCGCGCTCCGCCACGATCACTCCTCGCCGATCGAGCTCGCGGCCGGCTCTCGATGGGCGCATCCGCGAGCCCCACTTCCGAGGAGCCGGCGTCGCCCCGCCCAGCTGTCGAGGCTCAGATGTCGAGGCTCAGATCCTCGAAGTCCCAGCCAAAGGTCGAGTACCAGGGATCCGGCTCCCGCGGCACCTCGTTGCCATCGGAGCCGATCACCCGTCGACGCACGCGCACGATGGGACTGATCTGCTCCCACGTACGCGCATGTCCCACGACTCGGTGCAGCGTACGGGAGCTCTCGTCGAACACGAACTTCTTCGTCATCGCCCTGCCTCCTCCCGTTCGTCCTTGCTCCTTGCACGATCCGATCCGCTCTCGATCGCCACGATCGCGTCGCCGCTCGCGTGTTCCTGTATGGTGAGGTCGTGGGATCTCGTCGGGTGCATCGACGCGGCCGCCGCTCGCTCGTCTCGCTCGGGCTCGCGCTCGCCTGCACCGGCCCCGAGCCCGCTCGGCCCGCCCTCCACGAGGCGCTCGAGGCGGAGCCCGAGCCGGTCCCCGCCGTCGAGCCCGAGCCCGAGCCCGAGCCGGTCATCGGCGACGAGCCCTGGGTGTGGATCGAGGGATGGAGCGCCGACCATACCTGTCTCGCCGGCTGCACCCGCATCCCGCCCAAGGGTCGTCGCGAGACCGTGCCCCGCTCGGGCCAGCCGTACCAGATCGATCCCGAGGGTCCCGGCACCGACGCCGAGGCGATGCGCATGCGCGACGACGACACGCCGATCTGGCGCGTGCGCCTGCCCGGTCACCCCGACAGCGGCGCTCCGAGCTCACCCCGCATCCTGCAGTGCGGCGACGAGCTCTACGCCACCATGGCGAGCCCCTTCCGCCCGTGGTACCGCGTGTTTCGCCTCGACCCGAGCACCGGCGAGGTGCGGGCGATGGCCGATCGGCACTGGGGCGACGAGCACCTCGTCGACCACCACGGGATCCAGATCGCCTGCGACGGCACGCTCGGCCTGCGGGTCTTCGGTCGCATCAGGGGCGGCAAGCACACCACGCTCTACGTCGATCAGCTCTTGCCGGATGGTCGCCGCTGGACCAAGCGACCCATGCCCGGCACCTTCGCCGACGCCAGGCCTGTCGCCCCCGGGCCCGACGATCAGGCGCTCCGCACCGCGTACGCCTACCGCTTCGTCGGGGGCGAGCCCGGTCCCCACGCGATCGGCCTCGATGCTCCGCCGCCGCGCTCGCTCGTGGTGACGGCCACCGCCGACGGCGAGCCCCGCTGGACCGTCGACCTGGGCCCAGCCGTACGAGACGACCACCAGGTGGTGGAGACCGACGAGCTCGCCGTGCTGCGCCTGGGCACCGAGCTCGTGGCCATCCACCGAGCCACCGGCGAGCTGCGCTGGCGCACCCGCGGCGGAGGCTCTCGCGAGGAGCTGCTGCGTCGCCCGGGTCACGACGGCACCTGGGGCTGCTCGCGCTGCCCTGCCGACGTGGCGCACCTACGGCTGGAGCGCGGCGGCCTGGTGCTGTCGGTCACCGGCGGCCAGCGCTACGTCAACGTGATCGACCCGAGCGACGGTCGCGTGCTGCTGCGCCGCATCTGGGAGTGACGCGGCCGCGAGCCGTCAGCCCGGGCCCCGCGGCGGTCGGCGAAGGTCGGTCATCCTTCGTCACCCGACCGCCGCGAGGCATCCTGGCGCGGTGATCTCACTTCGTCGGCTCGGGGCTCTCGATCACGGCCGGAGCCTCGCTCGCCTCGCCCTCGCCCTCGCCCGCCTCGGCCCGCGCCTTGCGTGCCGTGGGGCTCGGGGCCCGGATCTCGTCGAGCTTGCTCAGCTTCTCCATCACCGCGGCGTAGCCCGAGAACACGCGGTGGAGCTTCTCGGCCGTGCGGGCGATCGCATCGAACTTGGGAAGGACCCGCCCCCGTTGGTTGCTCACCGCCCACAGCTTCTGCTGCATCAACACCGCCTGCAGCGTGCGGTAGCCCGAGAGCCCCTCCACCATGCCCGAGCGCTGGAGCGACTCGAGCAGCGTGGCGAGCCCCTCGGCCGCGTTGTCGAGCGAGCCCTCCAGGCTCTTCTCCACCGAGTACTTGGAGCGCCGCGGTCTGCGAGCCGGGCGGCGCTCCCCGGTCTCGTTGCTACGCTCAGCCACCGCCGCCTCCGCCCGGGAGCACCTGCGAGTCGCTGATGGCCAGGTCGAGCATGCTCTGCAGCTTGGCCATGCCCGGCGAGATCGGTGTCTGCTCGAGCTCGACCTTGATGTTCAGGTCGTAGCTGCTGGTGGTGGTGCCCTGCGTGCCCGTGGACGACACCAGGCTGCCGCGGAAGCCGAGCTGCGGGCGCGTGAGCAGCGAGCCCTCGCCATCCGTGGTCTCGTCGCCCACCTCGCCGTCGGTGGTCTGCGAGGTGGTCTCGGTGTACACGTCGGTGATCTTCGCGGTGAAGCTGAGCGTGGCCAGCTTCACCCGCATGCCCGGGATGTTGAACAGGGCCAGCAGCGGGATGCGAGCGACGAACTGCGCCGGGTTGCCGTCGGCGTCGAGCTTGGTGTAGCCGAACTCCACCATCCGCAGCTCGCCCACGTCGAGCGCGCTGAGGTCGGGCGGGGCGTCCGCCGGGCGGACGAAGCCCACCTCCTCGATGAATTGCAGCGCGGTGCGTGAGGCCTGCGCCTCCGCCTGCACCAGCGCGCTGATGGGGGCGCCCAGGATGTCCTGGAGCGGTATCGACTTGAGATCTTGGACTCCATTGGCCATGGTCGTGCTCCTCTCACTTCTGCGTCAGGCGGTTGGTCACCTCGCCCTGGGCGTTCTTCACCGAGCTCCACTCGTAGTTGTCCATCGTCACCTGGAGCTTGATCTCCGACATCACGTGCTCGGGCAGCGTGATGATCTGGTCCTTCTTGACCGCCAGGTCCAGGTCGAAGAACGCCGCCAGGGCCAGGTCGATCTCGAGCTGGGCCTCCACCTGCAGCTTGTTCGCGAACGCGCTGGAGGCATCCTGCACGTCCTTGCCGAACTGCACGCCGCCCAGGTCCACGTCGGCCGCGAGCGCCACCACGGCCGCCTCCACGGCGTCCGCGGTCTCGTCCCGCCAGGTCTTGGAGCCGAAGCTCTTGGGGTTGTCGAGCAGCTCCAGCTTGACCGCATCGAGGTTGTTGGTGACGTAGCTCGACAGCGCGTCGGTCACCTGCTCGACGAACGCGTCCTGCTGCGCGCCCAGGTGCAGCGACAGCGACTGCACCAGCGTGGGATCGGACACGGCGGGGACCGAGATCGCAAGGATCGTCTGTAGGTACTCCGCCAGCTCCTCGAGCAACAGCTGCTCCACCAGGGTCAGCTCGTCCACGTTGCGCTGCACGGTCTCCTGGACGGCCATGCGCATGTTGATGTCGGCCTGTCGGATCTCGGCGCGCGGCACCGGATAGCTGCGCAGGTTCGGATCCTCGAGGTACTGCTGGCTGGCTTGGCTGGAGAAGATGTCGGACTGGATGCGCGCGGTGGTCAGGCCCCGCAAGAGCGCACCGATGATGTCGGCTACACGGACCATGGAGCTTTCCTCAGGTGGTTGGGTTGAAGGGTTCGTTCGGGGAATCGGGAGAGTCGGGGCGAGGCAGGGTCACCCGCATCACCAGCACGCCGCGCGAGCTCGGCGACGCCGCGTCGACGTCGGCGGCGCTCACGAGCACCGCCTGCTGCAGCGGCAGCAGCAGCTCGCGCGCCACGGCGAGGGGAAGGGGCGTCTCGCCCACGACGATCGTCGTGGGCGAGACGTCCGAGCCGTCCGAGGACGCGAAGGGGATCGCGACCTCCACGGTCCGCAGCCACACCCCCACGCCGACGCCGCCCCCCGGGCTCTTCGCGCGGGCGAGCACCTTGTCGAGCTCGTCGATCAGGTGGGCGCCCACGCGCCCGAGAATGACGAAGTGGCTCATGGAGGAGTGGCTCCGGGGCTACGCGGGCGCCTCCGGGCGCTCGGTGATGACCGACTCGAGGATGTCGAGGATCTTCGCCATGCCCTCGGGCATGGGCGCCGCGCCGGCCCGCACCTTGATGTTCATCTGGTACTCGGCCTCGAAGGTCGACGACGTGCTCGACTTCTGGGTACGGGAGTACGACGAGCGCATGCTCGCCTTGCCGAAGCCCCAGCGCGCGCTCACCTCACCGCTGATGCCGAAGCGACTCGAGACCTCCGCGTCCGAGCGAACCACGTCGTGGAGCTTGGCGTTGAACTCGATGTTGACCTCGTCGATGCGGATGAACGGGATGGGCACGATCGCCAGCAGCGGAACGGTGAGCGAGAAGTTCTCCTCGACCCCCTCGTTCTCCTTGGCGTAGGTGAAGGTCACGTTGCGGAGGGCGTTGGAGTCCGGCGTGGGATCGAAGCCCACCTTCTCGATGAACTCGATGGTGGACTCCGCCGCCATCTGCTGCGCCTCGACGGCCGCCTGGAGCGGACCGCCGATCAGATCCCGAAACGGGATGCTCTGCAGTGCCTGAATCGAATTGGGCATTGCCTCTTCCTTCTGTTACGTGGCGTTGTTGTCGCTGCACCCGACGTGACATCGCCGGGTGCCCCTGGGGCTTGCCACGCCCCGAGAGCTCACGCCGCACCGCTCATGCGCGTGACCGCAAGCGCATCGAGAACGGAACCGAGAGTCGACTCGGGTCACCCCTGCTTCTGGCGAAGCATGCTGGCACCACGAACCATCGACGTCCTGCCGCGGTCGATTCGTGAAAGCTAGTGGATCCCCTTGCCGCTGTCCATTGACCCCCTGACGGATCCTGGCAGGATGGAATCCGCTCCGCTCGGGCGAGCACCTTCGTGCGTGGAGCACAGCGGCTCATTCGATTGATCGAATCGCGGAGTGGCTCGATCTCGAAGTAGTGACACTGGCGCCCATGATCACATTCGTACTGGCACGAGAGAGCCACTCGATGTCGCTCGCTCGCTCACTTGCGAGCCCTCGTCGCGAGCGCGTACCGTGGGCGCCCTTCGAAGGACGGCCGCGTGGACTACGAGGCGATCGACCGAGCACTGCTGCAGCCGCGCCTGCCTCGATGGCGGGCCGCGAGGGCGGCGGTCGCCGGGGTGCGAGGTGGCCACGCGGCATGGGAGGCGGCGACCACCGCCGGGCTCGTGCCGGCGTCGTGGGCCGAGCCGGGCCGGCGCACCTTCATGAGGGGAGGCGGCGGGGCCGAGCGAGAGCGCCCGATCCCGGCCTCTGCCGACGAGGTCGCACGGGTGGTGGCCGCGTCCGCGATCATCGAGGCGGTCGAGGCACTGGCGCGCGAGCTCGTCGCGGCGCTGGAGCCCTGGGGGCAGGCGGCGCCGCGGCGGATTGCGTGGAGCCTGCTGCCAGCCGGACGACTGCGGCAGTCGTGGATCCGCAGCAGGCATGCGGTCTGCGAGGCGCTGGCCCTGGCCGGGCTCCATGCGAGCAATGCCGCATTTGCGGCGCTCGGGTCGGGTGCGTCGGCCGGGGCCCGGCTCTCGGCCTTGCGCAGCCGCAGCGCGGCGCAGCGGATCTTCGCCCACGACGCGGTCATGCACGAGGACTGGCAGCGGGTCGTCGCGGCGGGGGTGGTCGTGTCGCGCGGTCCCTTCGGCTGGATCCGCGAGGGGCTCGGCGAGCCGCGGGCGATGCTCGTGCCCGAGCCCCTGGTCGGTCGCCCGTTCGCGGCGCTGCCCGATCCGATGTCACCGCTGCTCGCGATCTGGGCGGCCGGCTGTGCCCTCGGCTCGCTGAGCGAGGCGCGGATGGTGCTCCACCTCGGTGCGCCCGCCGGCTTCGAGCCGATGAACGGCTAGCCCGTCGCGTGGGCCAGGTCTTGGCTCGGCGGCACCCCGAACTTGCGCGCGTACTCGCGGCTGAACTGGCTCGGGCTCTCGTACCCCACGTCGATGGCGGCGGTGGTGACCGAGGCTCCTCCCGTCTGCAGCAGCCGCCGCGCCTCGAGCAGGCGGAGCTCCTTGTGGTACTGCAGCGGCGTCGTCGAGGTGACCATCTTGAAGTGCTTGTGGAACGCCGAGGGGCTCATGCCCACGCGCCGCGCGAGCTCCGGGACCGCGATCGCCGAGCGCACGTTGCCGCGGATGTGACCGATGGCGCGGGCGATGGCGCTCGCGTTGCTGTCGTGACGAATGAGGCTGCGGAGCATCGCGCCGTACGGCGCCATCAGCAGGCGATAGTGGATCTCCTTGCTCACGAGCGGGCCGAGCACCTTGGCGTCCGCGGGCGAGTCGGCGAGCGCCAGGTACCGCCGCAGGGCGTCGAGCAGCCCGGGATCCGCCCGGTGCGTCTCCGCGGCGCGAGCCCGCGTGCCGTCGAGCGCCGACTCGGCGACCTCGTCGTAGAGCTTGCGGATCGTGGCGACGTCGACCTCGAGCACCAGCGCGAGGTACGGCGCCTTGGTGATCCGCGAGGACACGGGCAGGTCGTGGCTCACCAGCAGGCACTCCCCCGGGCCGAACGACAGGGTCCGCTCCCCGATCGACACCTGTTTCCGGCCGTGGAGGATCAGGCACATGACCGGCTCGTACATGGAGGCCTCGAAGGTGCTCGGCTGGTCCTGCCGCAGGAGCAGCAGGTCGTCCATCGGCCGCGCCATCCCCCGCCATCCCCCCGCTGTGACCGCCGCCAGGCGGTCGGCCTGCTCGATCAGCCCTTCCAAGCTCATGGCTCCTGCCTCCCGTGACATCCTAGGGCCTCCCGTGTCGGCTGAGACACATCCTCCCCAAACGTGGAGGAATGGGCAATCGCTTCGGAGGAATGGGCAGGCGCCGCGGCCTCGCGGTGGGTAGCTTCCCTTCATCCCGAGCGCGAGGCGATGACACCCGCCCGGACCGCGCTGGGGAGCACCACCAACAAGGGATCAGCAGTCATGAAAGAGGTCGCTCTCGGATCACAGGGCCTTCGCGTGCCAGCCATCGGTCTGGGCTGCATGGGCATGTCGGACTTCTACGGCTCCTCCTCGGAGGCCGACAACCTCCGCGTCCTGCAGCACGCCGCCGAGCTCGGGTGCACGTTCTGGGACACGTCGGACATGTACGGCCCGTTCACCAACGAGCTGTTGCTGGCCAAGGCGCTCGAGGGTCGCCGCGAGAAGATCACCCTGGCCACCAAGTTCGGCGTCTCTCGCGGCGAGGACGGGAGCTGGAAGGGCATCAAGGGCGGGGCGGACTACGTCAGGGCGTGCTGCGATGCCTCGCTGACGCGCCTGGGCACGGACCACATCGATCTCTACTACCAGCATCGCGTGGACCCGGAGACGCCGATCGAGGAGACGGTGGGGGCCATGGCCGAGCTGGTCAAGGCGGGGAAGGTCCGCTACCTCGGCCTGAGCGAGGCCGACCCCGAGATCATCGCTCGCGCCAATGCGGTCCATCCCATCAGCGCGCTGCAGACCGAGTACTCGCTGTGGACGCGGGAGGTCGAGGCCGAGATCCTGCCCACGGTTCGCCGCCTCGGCATCGGCTTCGTGGCCTACAGCCCGCTCGGCCGCGGCTTCTTGTCGGGGGCGATCCGCTCCCGGAGCGACCTGGAGCCGGGCGACTGGAGGCTCGACAACCCGCGCTTCACCGAGGAGGCGATCGCCCGCAACGCCCGCATGGCCGACGAGGTGGCCGCGGTCGCCGAGGAGCTCGACGCCACATCGGCCCAGGTGGCGCTGGCGTGGGTCCTGTCGCGCGACCTGCCCCTCGCCGCGATCCCGGGGACCCGTCGGATCGAGCGCCTGGAGGAGAACTGGGCCTCCCAAGACATCGTCCTGCGAGCCGAGCACCTGGAGCGCCTGGGGTCCCTGGTCGAGCAGGGAGTGGTGGGCACTCGGTACTGATCCTCGCCCGTGCCCCCGACCTCGGCGGGGTCGGGGCTCAGGCGGGGGGCACCGGCTCGGCCGGGTGCTCGGCGAGCCACCGCTCGATCTCCTCGAACGCCTCCTCCACCTCGCGATCGGTCTGCTCGGGCGACGCGCCCTGCAGCGCGGCGGCGTAGGCATCGCGGGCGATCGTCGCCTCGGCGCGGGCGCGGAGCGGGTCGGACTCCGCCAGCGCCCGGGCCAGGCGGAAGTGATCGTGCGCCTGGGCCTGCTCGGACTCGCCCAGGGCCTTGCGTAGCTGCAGGGCCCACTCGAGCAGCTCGGCCGCCCGCTCGTCGTGACCCAGCTCGAGCTCGGCGCGGGCCAGGTGGCTCACCCATCCCTTGAGCTGGGTGTCGTCGTGGCCCAGCTCGCGCTCGCGGGCGTCGAGGCCCCGCTGGAACAGCACCGCGGCCTCGGCCGGCCGCCCCGTGGCCAGGGTGATCTTGGCGAGGTTGAACACCACCCGCAGGGTGTAGGTGTTGTCGAAGCCGAGCTGGCGCTCGAAGATCTGCAGCGAGCGCTGCTGCAGCGCCATCGCCTCCTCGTAGCGACCCTGGCGGGCGAGGCAATTGCCCAGGTTGGTGGTGGCGGTGCCGATGAGCGGGTGCTGGGGGCCCAGGCTCTGCTCGAGGCTCACCAGCGCCTGGCGGAAGTACTGCTCGGCCTCGCGCTCGTGGGCCGAGCTGCCGCGCAGCGCGATGCCGATGTTGAGCAGCGAGCGACCGATGTCGGGGTGGTCCTCGCCCAGCAGCTTCACCCGCAGCTCGTGGCTGCGACGGTGCAGGGCCAGCGAGGCGTCGTGGTTCTCCTGGAGCTGCTCGGCCACGCCGAGGTTGGCGTCGAGGTCGGCCATCATCAGGGGATCCGCGTCGATGTACTCGAGCACCCCGCGGGCCTGCTCGCCGAGCTGCTCGACCTCCTCGTAGCGGCTGGGATCGATCGCCACCACGTACACCAGGGTGATGAGCGCCTGCGCCCGCGTGCCGTGGTCGCCGTGGCGATCGGCCAGCGAGATCGCCTCGCGCAGGTCGGCCTCGGCTCCCTTGAGATCGCCGGTGCGCTCGAGGAAGGTCCCGCGGTTGAGCCGGCCCAGCGCCTCCAGCGGGCCCGCGTCGGCCTCCCGCGCCTGCTCGACCACCTCGCTGGCCAGCGCCAGCGCCCGGTCGTAGTGCCCAAGCGCGCCCTGGGCCTTGGCCTTGGCCAGCTTGGCGTGGGCCTCGGCCAGGCGCTGGCTGGCCTCGGGGCTCTCGGCCACGTCGTAGGCGGCCAGGCGGCGGGGATCGGTGCAGGCGGCGAGCCCCGTAGTGAGGCTGGTGGTGGCCTTGACCGCGGCCTCGGCCATGCCCGCATCGGGCTCGCGCAGCGCCTCGACCAACGCTCCCACCTCGGCCAGGCGCTGGTCGAGGCACAGCCGCCGGCGCTGGTGCTCGGTGGCCTGCGCGCCCGGTTCCTGTGCGCCTTGTTCCTGCGCGACCAGGGCCGCCCCGCAGGCGTCCTCGGCCATGCGTACCCACTGCTGGGTGTAGTCGTCGAGCAGCCGCACCGTGGTGGCGGCCACCCGCGGCCCGTAGTCGGTGCCCGTGGCCTCGAACGCCGCGGTCACGGCGGCCCGGGCCTCGTCGTCCCACACGCCCACCAGCTCGCGCTCGAGCCCGCTGCAGGCATCGCTCGCGTCGGAGCCCGAGGTGGCGGCGAAGGTGGCGAGGCTGGTCACCACGCCCACCCCCAGCACCACCCCCGCCCAGCGCCAGCGCCGGCCGGGGTCGCGGCGCAGCTCCACCAGCAGGGCCTCCATCGAGGGGTAGCGATCGGCCGGGTCGACCGAGAGCCCGCGTCGCAGCGCGCTGAGCAGGCGCTTGGGCACCCGCGCGTCGCTGGGGGTCTCGCGGATCTTGCCGTACACCACGTTGTTGGCCAGCTCGGTGAGCGAGCTGCCCTTGAACGGGCGCTTGCCGAACAGCCCCTCGTAGAGCGCCACGCAGTACGAGAACTGGTCCGAGCGCGCGTCGGCGGGGTTGCCCAGGTACTGCTCCGGGCTCATGTACGCCGGCGTGCCCATCACCGCGCCGGTGCGGGTGAGCGGTGTGTTGAGGGTGTCGATCTCGGGGCGCTCGAGCACCGACTGCCGCACCGGGGCCGTGGCGGCGGGCTCCTCGGCCATCGAGCGCGCGAGCCCGAAGTCCACCACCCGCACCTGCCCCTCGCGACCGAGCAGCACGTTGTCGGGCTTGAAGTCGCGGTGCACCAGGCCGGCGCGGTGGGCCGCGGCCAGCCCCGAGCCCGCCTGCAGGAACACGTCGAGCACCTCTCGCCAGCTCCGCTTCTCGGCCGCGAGCCACTGGCCCAGGGTGGAGCCGTCCACGTACTCCATGGCCACGAACACGCGGTCGCCCACCGTGCCCACCTCGTGCACCACGATCACGTTGGGATCGTTCAGCCGCGCCATGGCCTGGGCCTCGCGCTGCAGCCGGGCCTGGGCGTCGCGCGAGGCCTGGCCCTCGCGCACGTCGGGGCGCAGCAGCTTGATCGCCACCTTGCGATCGAGCTCGGGATCGTAGGCGCTGTACACCACGCCCATGCCCCCGCGCCCCAGGCGATCGAGCACCCGGAAGCGACCCACCCGACCCGCGAGCTCGGGCTCCTCCGAGGGTCGACGCATGCGTCGGGCTCCGTCGCTCAGCTCGGTGTCGAGGCCCCCGATCACCCCCGAGCGCGAGGCATGGTCGCGATCCTCCTCGTCACCATCGTCGGGCTCGGCGTCGCCGAACATGCGGGCGCGCAGGGCCGCCCGCATGCGGTCGGCCCCCTTCACCCCCGGGGCGGGCCCGAGCTGCGACGGCTCGACCCCGGGCTCGCCCGGCCGGGCGTCGCTCGGCTCACGGTCGCGGTCCGGCTCGCCGCCGTGATCCGACTCGCCGCCGTGATCCGACTCGCCGCCGTGATCCGACTCGCCGCTCTCGTCCCCGCCGAACAGGCGGGCGCGCAGGGCCGAGCGGATGCGGTCGGCTCCCATCACGACCGGGGCGGGGCCCAGCTCCTCGGCGGCGCCCGGATCCGCGCCACCACCGCGAGACGGCGTGGGCTCGGACGACTCGCCGCGCTCGGAGGTTTCGGCCATGCCTGCCGATCAATGATGCCGCAGGCCGTCCTGGCTGCAAATCCGCCCGCCGCGGGCCCGGCTCGGCCCTCGTGGCCCCGGGCCGGGGCGCCCGTCGGCGCGGTGGTACCCTGGCCATCGTGAGCACCGACCTCGAGCTGCTCGAGGCCTGGAAGACGGGCGATCGCAAGGCGGGCAGCGAGCTGTTCGAGCGCCACTTCGACAGCATCTGCCGGTTCTTCGCCAACAAGGTGCACAGCGACGTCGACGACCTGGTGCAGCGGACCTTCATCGCCTGCGTGGAGGGCAAGGAGCGCTTCCGCGGGCAGAGCAGCTTTCGCACCTACCTGTTCGGCGTGGCGCACAACGTGCTGCGCTCGCACCTGCGCAAGCGCAAGCGCGAGGGGGAGCGCTTCGACTTCGGCGTGACCTCGGTGTTCGACCTGGGCCTGTCGCCCACCACCCTCATCGCCCAGCGCAAGGAGCAGCTGCTCATCCTGCAGGCGCTGCGGCGGATCCCCCTCGACCACCAGATCGTGCTCGAGCTCTACTACTGGGAATCGATGACGGCCAAGGATCTCGGCGAGGTGCTCGAGATCCCCGAGGGCACGGTGCGGGGGAGGATCCGGCGGGCCAAGCAATTGCTCGAGGAGCAGCTCACCCAGCTCGCCGAGACCGACGACCTCAAGAGCACCATGAGCAACCTCGACAGCTGGGCCAAGTCGCTGCGGGCCAAGGTGCTGCAGACCAAGAGCTGAGACACCGCGGGGCCCGGCCCACCCGGTGGTCGAAGCCGAGCTGCGCGCGACTCGTGGCTGCCCGGTCGACCTCACCGACGATGATCCCGAATCGGTCTCGGCTGTGTCCCGCCTGCTCGAGCGCGCCCGGGACTCGGTCGCATCACCCCGCCGGCGGGGCGCAGACGTTGGTGGGGGTGAGCCAGTCGAAGACGTTGACCCATAGCTGGGTGATCTCCGGCAGCGCGGCCCACTCGGAGTCGTACTCGATCCACTCGTCGCCCCACACGAACACCTTGCCCAGGCCGCGCTCCTGCGCCTGCGCGGCGGGGACCGCCCCCGGCAGGCGAGCGACCACGTCGCTGAGGCCGGGCATGGTGGCCACCACCTCGAAGCCGCCCAGGAAGGTGACCGAGCTCAGGCCCACGGTGATCGGGTGGGGCTCGAAGTCGGTCACCGGTCCGTTGAGCAGCGGGCCCTGGTACTCCAGCCCCATGGGCCCGAGGATGCCGTTGGGCCACTGCTGGGCGCTCACCGGGCTGGAGGTGTGGCCGGTCATCGCCATCAGGCCGCCGCCGGCGTTCACCCACGCGTCGAAGGTCGCGGCCTCGGCCGGGGTGTACTCGCGGGTGAGCTGGTCGAGGATCACCACGTCGTAGGCATCGAGCACGGCCGCGTCGACCAGGGGCGGATCGATGCGCTCGGCGCTGCTGCCCCGGTCGATGATCCACTGCTGGAACTGCGACGAGGCCAGCGAGCCCGGGGTGCCGATCAGCGCGATGGCCAGGCAGTCGCAGATCCCGTCGCCGCCCACGTCGATGTCGTCCACGAAGCCGTTGCAGTCGTCGTCGATGCCGTCGCAGACCTGCTCGGTCTCGGCCACGGGCACGCAGTCCCCACCCGTGGTCGCGCCGGTGCCCACGTCGAAGCTGGGCCCGTCCTCGGCGGTGGTGTCGAGGGGGTCGGCGGTGCTCGACGCGGTGGAGCCCGAGCCCGAGCCCGGGCCCGAGGTGATCGACGCCGTGCCGTCGGTGGCATCGGTCGCGGTCGAGGTGCTGCCGTCGAGCGGGCCGAGGCCGGTGCCCGTGCGCTCGTTCTCCTCCCCGGGCGTGCAGGCGGCGAGCAGCAGCGCCAGCGAGGGCGCGAGACCAGGGGTCAGTCGATCGATCCGCATCGGGATCGAGCCTACCCGTCGTCGCGCTCGTAGAACATCAGGTGTTGCCACGGCAGCTCGTCGAAGCTCCCGGCCAGCGCGAAGCCGCGTGATCCGAATTCTCGCTCGATCTGCGCCTTGCTCATCTTGTGCAGCCGCTTGATCGGCACCTCGGGGTCCTCGGCGCGGAATTCGACCAGCGCCACCCGCCCGGTGGGCGACAGCGACCGGCGGAACGCGGCGAGCATGGGCTCGGGCCAGGCCAGCTCGTGGTACACGTCGACGAGCAGGACGAGATCGCAGGCCCCCTCGGGCAGCCGCGGATCGCCGGGCCGCGCCTCGATGGTCTCCACGTTGTGCAGCCCCGCCTCGTCCACCCGGGCCCGCAGCATCTCGAGCATCTGCGGCTGCAGGTCCACCGCGATCACCCGCCCCGTGGGACCCACGGCGCGCGCCATCCGTATCGTGTGGTAGCCGTTGCCGGCCCCCACGTCGCAGGCGGTCTGCCCGGGGCGCAGGCCCAGGGCCTGGTGCAGGCGGGTGGTGTCCTCCTCCTCGTCGCGGTTGGCTCGGGTCAGCCAGCCCGCGCCCACGAAGGACATCGTCTGGGCGATCTCCCGGCCCTCGAAGTGGGTGGGAGGGACGTCGCCGGGACCGGGCGGCGCCGGCCCCCGGGGCTCGTCGCTCCCGGCGGGGGCGGGCGCCGTCGCGTCCTTCCCCGACCCGGAGGGCTCGGAAGGCGCGGGCGCCGGGGATCCGTCGCGCTCGGCCTGGGGCGCCGCGGGGGCGTCGGAGGGCGTGGCGATCGGCACCGGCTCGTCGCGCCCGGATCCACAGGCGAGGGCCACGACGAGCAGCGAGGCGATCGGGACGAGACGGCGCACGCTCACAGCTTCGGCTCCGCGCTCCCGCGGAGCAAGCCCGTGCGTGGGCTCCGGCCGTGCTCCGCTCCCCGCGGAGCACGGCCGGTCGCCCGCCGCCCGGCCTACGGCGTGGTCTTGGCCACCCCACGCGGCTCGGCCACCCGCAGCTCGCTCACCACGGCCTCGACGCCCTCGGTCTCCAGCGCGAGGCGCTCGGCCTCGCGGCGGGCGTGGGCGTCCTCCACCACCCCGCTGAGCGTGATCACTCCGTCCTGGGCGTCCACGTCCACGTTCACCGCGTGCACGTCGGGGTCGGTGATCAGCCGGTTGTTCACCTTCATGGCGAGGCCGAGGTCTCCCTTGCCGCGCTCGCCGTCGTCGGGCCACACGAACAGGTCGTCGTGCACCTGCTGCACGCCGCGGGTGCGGGCCGCGACCTCGAGGGCCTCGTCGCGGGTGGCCTGGTCGGGCACCTGGCCGCGCAGGGTCACCTCGTCGTCGAGGGTGTCCACGTCGATCTTGCGGCGCGGCACGTCGGGATCCCGCGTGAGGCGACGGCCCACGCGAGCCGTGATCACGGCATCGTCGAGCTGGTCGCCGGTCGAGCGCGTGGTGGCGCAGCCCGTACCCAGCCACGACAGCGCGAGCGTGGCTCCGAGCGCGAGGGTGGTGAGGGTGGTGGTGGTCTGCATGTCTTCGTTCCTCCGTTCGTGGGTCGGTGCCCCGAGCGGGTCGCCGGGGCACCCCTCACGAAGCAAGGGGCGGGCCAACCCGCATCGGCCCCTCCGGGTCGGATCGAGGGC
Source organism: Myxococcales bacterium (assembly GCA_020633315.1). GTDB lineage: Bacteria > Myxococcota_A > Polyangia > Nannocystales > Nannocystaceae > Paraliomyxa. The sequence goes on along the minus strand of JACKDV010000013.1, from coordinate 117,954 downwards.
CCGTCGGCGTGCTTCGAGAGCACGGTGTGTCGCATCCGCACGGGACGATCGGGCGTTGCCCGGCCGGGGCGCCGGCCCGCGGCGTGGGCCAGCCACCGCTTCGGACGCCCACCGAGGAGACGTTGGCCTCGTGCGCCGTGGACGGCCTTTGCTGCTAGGCTCCCGCCGAATGGCCTTGTGGCAGACCATCAGCTCCGCTCGCGAAGAGCTCCTCGAGTCGTTGTCGCGCAGGCTCCGGGAGGACTCCCAGCGAGACGGGGACGGCGGCGGGCTGCCCCCCGAGATCGACGGCGTGCTCGATCACTTGGTGATGCTGCTGCGCAGCGTCGACGTGGGGGGCAACGCCACCCTGCTGCCGGGCGCCAAGGTGCTCGCCGCCTCGGTGGGCGAGGCGGGAGCGGTGGAGGGGCGCAACATCGACGAGGTGGTCGATGATTTCCTGGCCCTGCACGAGTGCATCCTCGAGCTGGCCCAGCGGCACGACGAGACGGTGACCCTGGCCGAGCACCGCGCGCTGGCGCGGGGGATCAACCGCACGATCGCGGCCGCGGTGGTGCGCTACGCCCAGGCCCGCGACCGCGAGCTGCAGCGCACCCACTCGGAGCACTTCGCCTTCCTCGCGCACGAGCTGCGGGGGCCGCTGTCCAACATCAAGCTGGGGGTCGAGCTCATCGACGACGGCATCGACCTGCAGGCGCTCGCGCCACGGCTGCGCCGCTCGGCGGAGCGCATGCAGGAGCTGCTCGACAACGAGATCACCCGGGCCCGGCTGTCCTCGGTCTCGTCGCTGCACGCCGAGCCGGTGCGGCTGTCCGAGATCATCGTGGCCGTGGTGGAGGACCTGCGGCTGCAGGCGGACGATCGGGGGATCGAGCTGTCGATCCACACCTCGGACGCGCTGGAGCTGCATGCCGATCCCCGCTTGATGCGGTCGGTGCTCTCGAACTTGCTGGCCAATGCGATCAAGTTCACCCGCCGGGGCGGGGGGATTGCGATCCACGGGCGCTCCGAGGCGGATCAGATCGTGTGCGAGGTGGCCGACGGGTGCGGGGGGCTGCCGGGGGACGAGGCGAGCTCGCTGTTCGTGCCGTATCAGCAGGCCAGCGAGGACCGCAGCGGGTTCGGGCTGGGGCTGGCGATCGTGGCGGACGCGGTGGCGCTGCATCAGGGGACGATCGAGGCCCGCAACCGGCCGGGGGATGGGTGCACGATGGTGATGCGGCTGCCTCGGCAGCGGGTGTCCGGATAGGGCCGAGAGGGCTCGGAGTCGATCACGCCGCGGTGCTCGCGATGGCGATGCTCGATTTCACGAGTGATCCCGGCAGCTTGTGAGATTCTCCGCCATTCGTGCTCGACAAGTGACCCTTGGTCATTTAATAAATGACCAAGGGTCACGAGAGAGGTCGAGATGACGAACGAAGCGGTATCCAAGGTCGTGCTCATCACCGGGTGCTCGTCGGGCATCGGCGCCGCCACGGCGATTCGCCTGGCCACGGCGGGGTGGACGGTCTACGCCACCGCGCGGCGGGTGGAGTCGATCGCGGCGCTGGCCGAGGCCGGCTGCCGCACCATGGCGCTCGACGTCACCGACGACGCATCGATGCAGCACGCGGTCGCGACGATCGAGGCCGAGCACGGCGCGGTGGGGGTGCTCATCAACAACGCCGGCTACAGCGAGTCGGGAAGCGTGGAGGAGCTGAGCTCCGAGCGGCTGCGCCGGCAGTTCGAGACCAACGTGTTCGGCGTGCACCGGCTCATCCAGCTCGTGCTGCCCGGCATGCGCCGGCAGGGCTGGGGCAAGATCGTCAACCTCAGCTCCATGGGCGGGCGGCTGACCTTCCCCGGCGGCGGGGCCTACCACGCCTCCAAGTACGCCCTCGAGGCGCTCAGCGACGCGCTGCGCTTCGAGGTGAAGGGCTTCGGCATCGACGTGGTGCTGATCGAGCCCGGCCTCATCCGCACCGGCTTCAGCCAGGCCGCGGTCGGCAGCATGACCACCGCCCTGGCCAAGCCCGGCCCCTACTCGGCCTTCAACGAGGCGGTCGCCCGCAACACCAAGGAGGCCTACGAGAAGGGCATGTTCTCCAAGCTGGGGGGCGGGCCCGACGACGTGGCGCGGACCATCGAGCGGGCGGTGAGCGCCCGTCGTCCCAAGGCCCGCTATCCGGTGACCGCCTCGGCCCGCGCCCTGCTCATGCAGCGCGCGATGATGCCGGACTGGGCGTGGGACGCCTTCCTGCGCACCCAGTTCCCCCAGCCCGGCGCCGCCTGATCGTGCCCCGCCTTCACTCGCCCACGCCCAGCGCCGCCAGCTCGGCCTCGGCCTGCTCCTGCCAGCCCCGGTTGGCGCGCGGGCTGGCCGGGCTGGGGTGCAGCATGGTGCCCACGGGCACCGCGTCGCCCACCACCTGCTGGGCACGCTGCGTGGCGAAGGCTCCGATCCCCACGATCATCCGCGGCGCGAGCACGGCCATCGAGTCTCGCAGCGCGCGGTCGCAGGCATCGAACAACGGCTCGCGCTCGGCCTTGGGCAGCTTGTCGGGAGTGCGGTTGCGGCCGCTGTCCTCGAGGAACGCCAGCGGGCAGTAGTTGACCACGAAGAAGCGGCTGAAGAAGCTGCGCGCCGTGCCGTAGCGCGACTGGGCCCAGCCCCACAGGCGTGCGCCGCTGACCTCCGAGCGCGTGCAGCCGAAGCCCTCCACCGGGCGCTTGGGGTGCTCCTGCCGGGGCCTGCCCACCTTGGCCTCGATGCCCACGAAGTCACGCACGTGGGCCACCTCGCCGAAGGGCACCCCGGTCTGCGCCATGCCGAAGGGTCCGGGGTTCATGCCCAGCAGGATCACCCGGCCCTTCTTGCTGCCGTAGCGCTCCAGGTACTGCTCGTGGGCGGCCCGGGCGTAGCGCAGCGGGTTGTACACGTGGGTCACGGGCGGGGCGAACGACAGCGCATCCACGGCTCGGCACAGGCGGCGGGTGATCCGGACCAGCTCCACGGCCGCGGACCGTAGCACGGCTCGCTGCGCCGGCCCGGACTAGGGATCGGGCTCTTGCAGCAGCAGGTCGCGCAGCGAGGCCGCCCACGCGTCGAGGTTGACCAGCGTGCTCTCCAGCAGCGCCTTGTCCTGCACGAGCTGGGTCATCTGCTCCTCGAGCAATTGCTTGGCCCGGCGGATGCGGGTGCGGGCGGTGCCCTCGGGCACGTCGAGCACCTTGCCCACCTCGGCCGCGCTCAGCCGCTCCCAGTAGTACAGCTCCAGCACGATCTGGTGCTCGAGCGGGATCCGCCGCAGCCCCTGCAGCAGCACGCGGTGCTCGTGGTGCTTGGCCACCACCACGCTGGGCGAGGGGGCCAGGTCGTGCACCGAGGTCACCCCGAAGTCGATGCGATCACCGTGGCGTCGCTGGCTGCGGTAGTGCTTGCCCAGCACGTTGTGGGCCACCGCGAACAGGAAGGTGCGGAAGCTGGCCTCGCCGCGGAAGCGGTCCTTCGATTCCACGCAGGCCAGGAAGGTGCGCTGGATCAGGTCGTCGATGTTGCGGTCGACCTTGTTGCGGAAGAAGCGGGCCACCGCGTCGAAGTGCCGCTCGAACAGCTCCTCGCCCGCGGCTCGATCTCCGCCGCGCCAGGCCTCCAACAGCTCGAGATCGGTGGCTGCCATCCCGCGCCCCGAGCATACGCCGGGGCGCGGGCCTGCGCAGCACCGCGATCTACACGTGGCGCTGGACCAGCTGCTCGAGCGGCTTGGCCGAGCCCGGGTTGCCGATGATGTGATCGACCACCTGCCCGTCCTTGAACATCAGCAGCGTCGGGATCCCGCGGATCCCGTAGCGGCCGGCCACGTTGGGGTGCTCGTCCACGTCGAGCTTGACGATCTTGGCCTGGCCCGCGAAGCGGCTCGCCAGGCCCTCCAGGTGGGGAGCGATCGCGCGACACGGCCCGCACCACTCGGCCCAGAAGTCCACCAGCACGGGCACCTCCGACTGCAGCACGTCCTTTGCGAAGTCGGCCTCGGTGGTGTGCAGGACCTTCCCGGGGTTGGTGTTGTCCAGGGGCATGGCGATGTCGTCCTTTCTTGCCGCCGTCGAAGCGGCGAGCACAAGGTGGGCCGAGCCACGTGCCCGTGCGTCCACGGTCGGTGCTCGATCGTCCACAATCGGCCTCGCGGCTCCGCGACCCCCGCGCCCTCGCGTCTCGCCGCGTGGGCCTCGGGCCGGCTTGGCGTGCGCTCCGCGGTGTGCTCCACTGGCCCCGATGCTGCTCGACAGGCTGCTCGGCTCGCTGCGAGTCGAGGTGGCGCCCTTCGCCGTGTGCGACGTGCGACGCGGCTGGCGGGTGCTCATGCCTCCCGACGGTCACGTGAGCCTGCACTTCGTGGTGCGCGGCGAGGGTCGTCTGCTCGACGACGGTCACCAGCACCGGCTGCGCGAGGGCTCGGTGATCGTCGCCGCGCCCGGTCGTGCCTACCGGGTGGAGCCGCCCGAGGGGGCCATCGACGAGCTCGACGCGGCCGCCGACTGCTCGCTGCCCGAGCACGGCCTCAAGCGCCTGGTGGCCGGCGCCGGCGAGTCGGCCCTGCTGATGGTGTGCGGCGCCGTGCGGGCCACCTATGGCGGTGGCCTGAGCCTGTTCGACGGCCTGCGCGAGCCCTTGGTGGTCGACTTCCACGACGACCCCCGCATGCGCGCCGTGTTCGAGTCGCTGCTCGCCGAGCAGGCCGCCCGCGGCCCTGGCTCGCAGGCCATGCTCCGCGCCCTGATGATGCAGGGCCTCGTCGCGATCCTGCGCCGCCTGTGCGACGGGGCCACCTGCTCCCTGCCCTGGCTCGCCGCGCTCGGAGACGAGCGCCTCGCCCGGGCGCTCGACGTGATGCTCGACGCGCCCGAGCAGCCGCACACCCTGGAGTCCGTGGCCAAGGCGGCGGGCATGAGCCGCTCCGCCTTCAGCGAGCGCTTTGGGCAGGCCTTCGGGCGCTCGGCGATGGAGCTGCTGCGCGAGGTGAGGCTGGATCGCGGGGCGGAGCTGCTGCGGGCGACGGAGCTGTCGGTGCAGGCGGTGGCGGAGAAGGTCGGGTTCTCGAGCCGGAGTCACTTCTCACGGGCGTTTCGGGGGAAGTACGGGGTGGACCCGGCGGGATTTCGGGCAGCGGCTCGGGACGGGTGAGCTGAAAGGTGTCAGCGTGTAGCCTTGGGCGGTGCTCCGCTGGCAGTATTTCCCGCGTTCCGATCGACCGCCGGCCGTGGTGAAAGGATGCGGTCGACGCATGGTCGGAGGTCCACGGCGAGATCAGCTCGGCCGAGTACGATCTCAACAGTGACGAGGTGCTCGCGCGATGCCGAAAGGCGCTCGAGGGGCGAGGATTCCGGGTCGAGTCGGGCAAGAGGAGGTCGGACAAGATCTCCGTCCCGGTGCTGTTCGGCGAGAACGGGTCCGTCGAGAAGTCGTTCGACGCCGACGCCCATGATGCCCAGCGCCGCATGGTGTTGGAGATCGAAGCCGGCCGCGCGGTTGCCAACAACCAGTTCCTCAAGGATCTCTTCCAGGCGTGCATGATGCACGATGTCGAGTACCTGGGCATCGCAGTACGGCAGGTCTACGAGGGCGGCGGAGCTTCGAAGGACTACGAGCGGGTCGTCACCTTCATCGACACGCTCTACGCGAGTCGAAGGCTGTCTCTGCCCTTGGCGGGGATAGTGGTGATCGGCTACTGATGGACTTCCGAGCTCCGGTCTGGGCGGCTCACCGCCGTACCCACAGCACCGCTCCGATCCCGTAGTGATCCGACAGCTCCCACCCTTCGCGCTGCAGCTCGTCGTACTCCACCCCGCCGTCGTCCACCCGCACCAGCCCCGAGGGATCGCGCAGCATCATGTGATCGAGGCGCGCGGGGTACTCGGTGCCCATGTACTGCTCGCGGTACAGCGAGTTGCAGTCGGTGGCCGTGAACACGCCGCCCAGCGACTCGCAGCGGCGCTCGTCGCCCAGCGGCTCCTCGAGGTACACGGGCCCGAAGGGCGGGAGCTGGTCCATCAGCTCCACGTCGCGCGCGGCTCCGATGGCCGCGAGCACATCGAAGACCTCGCCGTAGTGCATCAGCAGCGCGTGGGCCTGGGCGTTGCGCCACCAGCCGTGCACCCGCTCGCCGCCCACCGAGCCGAACTCGTCCTCGGGGTAGTAGGGGCCGGCATTGAGGTCGCCGGCCACGAGCGCGACCTCGTCGTCGGGCACGGCGCGGGCGGCCAGGCCCAGGTGGCGGACCTGCGAGTCGCGAATGGGCGACAGCTCGGGGAAGGCGGTGGTGTGGGCGTCGAAGAGGTGGAGCACCACGCCGGTGGGCGCGTGGCGGAAGGTCCACGACAGGAAGCCGCGCTCGATCCCGGGGCCGGGGAAGCGCTCGATGCCCCGCTGCAGCTCGAAGGTGTGCTCGGCTCGCTCGTCGGGGCCGTCGGGATCGACCAGGGCCTCGCGCACGAGCACCAGCAGGCCGTGCTCCTCGTGCCGCTCGTCGGAGCCGGCGTACAGCAGGTAGCCGCGGCGCTCGGCCTCGCGGGCGAAGGTCTCCACGTCGGGGGTCTCCCACACCTCCTGCAGCAGCAGCACGTCCCACTCGCCGTCGAGCAGGACGGCGGGCGCTCGCTCGCGGCGCTCGTCCACGTGGGGCACCCGCACGGTGGTGAAGGGGTACCAGCGATCGAGCAGGCCGGTGTTGAAGGTGAGCACCCGCAGCGGCACCGAGTCGGCGAGCGGGGGCAGGGCGTCGTGGTCGGCCTCGATCTGCGCGAGCCACTCGGAGGGATCGGGCGCGCGCGCGTAGCCGGGGCGGTCGCGGAAGAGATCCTCCACGGTGGTGTCGCCCGGGCCGTCGAGCGCGTCCGCGAGGTGGACGAGCGCGGGTGAGTCCACCAGGCGCACGAGGTCCTCGGGCTGGTCCCCGAGGTCGGAGGGCAGATCGGGGGCACCACAGCCGAGTCCCACGAGCGGCACGGCGAGCACCAGGCGACGGGCGAGCATCAGAAGCGACCTCCCAGGGCGAGGCCCCGCGCGTGCGGACCGAGCAGGGGGGTGGCGGTGAGGCGGCGATCGACCCGGCGCTCGCCGGCGGCGAGGCCCACGAGCACCACCCCCGGCACCACGGCGCCCAGCGAGATCCAGTAGGTGGACTCGAGGTAGCCGTAGGCGCAGCCGTTGGTCTCGCAGCGCTCGAGCACGGGCCCCGCGATCGCCCGGGTGAGCACCCAGCCCGCCAGCCCTCCGCCGAGCAGGCCCCAGCCCAGCCGACGATTGCGACGGGTGCGGAGCGGATCGATCGGACGCGCCCCGCTGGCCACCCGCCATGCACCATGCCGACGCGCTCCCAGGCCGGTGGCGACCAGGCCGGGGATCATCAGCACGTTGGGGAAGCTGGTGGCGACCACGATGGTGGGGATGCTCCAGCGCCCGAACGGCTCGCTCGGCTGAAGCCGCGCCGGCCCGGCCCAGAAGCCCTCGAGCGCGAGGCGACCCACGGCGCCGAGACCCAGCAGCACGCCGCCGAGGGCCAGCAGGCCACGACCGCGCCGGAACGCCGCCTCGCGTCCGGGAGCGGGCAGGCCGGGCACCGGCTCGTGCGTGGGCGAGGAGGTGGACGGAGGCTCGAGCTGGTCGTCGTCGAGCTCGTCGAGCTCCGCGTCCTCGGGCTCGGACGGCTCGGGCTCCGGTGCGAGCTCGGCCGGCTCGGGCTCCGGTGCGAGCTCGGCCGCTCGCTCGACCGTGGCGGCCTCCTCGGCCAGCGGCCCCGTCGCGTGCGCGATCGTGGGCACGCTCCACGGAGCAACGACCAACACCAGCCACGGAGGCACGTTCCTCGGCATCGGGCTCTCTTTCAGATCTGGCAGCAGAAGTCGCAATCGCAGGTCCCGGCGTAGCCCTGTCCGCCGCAGGCTCCGTTGCCGTTCCACTCGCACAGGGCGCTGCCGGGGGGCCAGTTGTTGGCGGTGGCATGGTCGCCGCACGAGACGTCGCCCGCCTCGCCACAGAACTCGCAGCAGAAGTCGCAGTCGGTGGTGGGCGTGCCCATGGAGTGGCACTGCGAGTCGCCGTTCTGGCAGCGGTGGTAGGCCCAGCCCGACATCGCAGCGAGCTCGTCGCAGGTCTGGGTCGGCTCGCCGCTGCTGTCGCCCGGCGGCATGCCGGTGGTGGTGGCGGGCGGCGGCTCTCCGCAGGCGGGGTCGTTGCACTCGATGGCCAGGTCCACGCAGGTCTGGCTCCACACCTGGGTGCAGCAGCCCTCCTCGATGGTGCACACGCAGGCCTGGGTCTCCGCATTGCCGCAGCCGGGCGTGGGCGCGACGTCGCAGCAGCTGTCGTCGGGGGGCTGGCCGGTGGCGTCGGCCGAGGCGACGCTGGTCATGCTCGCGGGCCCGCTGGGACCCGCGCCGGTCTCGGCGTGGCCGGTGCTGTCGCCCGCGACGGTGGGATCGAAGGCGGTGGTGGTGGCAGGATCGCTGCTGCCGCTGGCACAGCCGAGCGCGCCCGCCAGCAGCCACCCCCACGCCCCGCGTCCGACTCGGATCATCGAGCGAGAGTATCTCAGCTCGCCCCTTCGCCGTCCAAGCGCACGATCCTCCTCGGGGCCGCGATTTCGTGCGATCGTGAGCGAGGATGCGGGGGGTCGCGAGCCGGAGCCTGGTGATCGCCGCCCTGGGGTGCAGCGCCTGTGCGGCGCCCAACCTCTCGCGCACGGTGGGCCGGGGCAACGGCGAGCTGCACGTGAGCGCCGGCGGCCCGCTGTTCGCCACGCTGGGCCCCACGATCCCCGTGCCCCACGCCAACGTGGGCGGGCGCTACGGCGTGACCGACTGGATGGACGTGGACGGCAACATCGACGCGCTGGCGCTCGCGTTCCAGATCTGGGCGATGGACCTGGCGGCGAGCTTCCAGCTGCTGCGCAACCCGGGCGGCCTGGCGGTGGCCTCGTCGGCGCGCTTCTACCTGCTGGGCGATCTCGACGACGCGCCGTCGCTGCGCGCGTACCCGGAGTGGGGCGTGCACCTGGGCGGTCCGGTGCCCGGGGTGCGGTGGCTGCAGCTCTACGGCGGGCAGACCATGGCGTTCTCGCTGTCGCCGCCGCGCGAGGGCTCGGCGGTGTTCTGGACCCCCTTCGTGGGGGCCGAGGCGCTGATGCCCGCCCGTCGCCCGCGTCGCGGCAAGCCCCGCCAGCACGGCCTGGCCCTGCATGCGTCGTGGACCAACCCGTGGGACGATCGGGCGTCGGTGCTCGACTACCGCCCCCGGTACGGCGCGATGGGCATCTACCTCGGCTACCGCGTGCGCTTCGGAGGGCTCGAGCGATGACGCGATGCCGCCTCGTGCTGCTCGGCCTGCTCGGCGCGAGCGCCTGCCTCACCCTCGATCCGTTCTTCTTCGGCAACGAGCCCGTCGACGAGTACCGCTGGGACGACGACCCCTGCGATCCCCAGCTGCTGGGCGAGCTGGTCGAGGCCGAGCACCGCCTGCACGACGGCCCCGCGCCCGCCTGCCACCCCTCGCGCGTGCCCCCGCAGGATCGCCACGAGGGCTTCGTGAGCCTCGCCGACGGTCGCCGGATCCACTACGTCTTCGCCCACCGCGACGACGCCCTCGCGACGATCGTGTACAGCCACGGCACCGGCCGGCACATCGGTCGCTACTGGGATCGCGTGGAGCGGATGTGGTCGCTCGGCTTCCACGTGCTGATCTACGACTATCCCGGCTACGGCCGCTCCGAGGGCGAGCCCGACGAGGCGGGCGTGTTCGCGTCGGCCACCGCGGTGGTGGAGGAGGTGCTGCCCCAGATGCCCGACGTGGACCTCGAGCGCGTGTTCCTCTACGGCTACTCGCTGGGCGGCGCCCCGACCTACGAGCTGGCCTGGCGCGCCTCGGAGGGCGAGCTTTCGGTGATGCCCCGCGGCGTGGTGAGCGAGTCCGCGTTCTGCAGCACCGAGGCGCTGGTGCAGGACGGCGCGCGCCTCGACCTGCCGGGGGAATTCGTGAGCCACAACCCCTTCGACAACTGCGCCAAGATCGGCCGCCTCGATCCCGAGCTGCCGGTGCTGATCCTGCACGGCACCCGCGACGACTTCATCGTCCCCGTGCACGCCAAGATGCTCGAGGACGCCGCGGTGGGCGACGACGTGACGCTGCGCTGGGTGACGGGGGCCGACCACAGCGAGATCCCGGTGGTGGCGGGGGACGACTACGAGACGCTGCTGCGGGACTTCGTCACCGCGCACCTGCCCGCGCCGTAGGGGCAGCGCTCGTGGTCAGCGGCGGCGGGGCGCGTCGAGCCACAGCGTGATCGACAGGCCGGCGCTCAGCTCCACGCCGCCGACCCGCAGGTGTCGGCTCACCTCGCCGCCGTCGCGCACGGTGATGAGGTCGATGCGCGGGCCGTGCTCCTCGAAGGCCGCGCTGGTCGAGAGCTCGAGGATCGGTCCGATCATGAGCGCGAGGTCACGGTCGCCCAGGCGCTCCTCGAGGATCGCGGGGCTGAGGCGGGCGGCCAGGCCCAGCAGGGGCACGGGGGGCGGATCGATGGGGGCACCGCGCAGCCACCAGGGCTCGACGGTGGCCCACAGCGAGGCGCCGAGCGAGAAGGCGCGGTGGCGCAGGCGATAGCCGGCTCCCGCGGCCACGCGCAGGCGGACGAGGCTGGTGCCGCTGGGCTCGCCCCGGCCCACGCCGCGCAGCTCGGCGCCGAAGAACAGCCCGCGGGGCAGGCGGGCGTGCAGGCCCACGGTGGCGCCGTAGGCCGCGAAGCGATCGGCCTGCGCGGGCGCGCCCAGGCCCAGCAGGGCGGAGATCGAGACGACGGGGCCGAGCTGCAGCCGCGAGCGCGGGGCGGGGCGGGCTCGATCGGGCGTCGCGGGTTTGGGCTCGGCGGGGTGTGGGCTCGGTCGTGTCGCGGGGCGCCGGGCACTCGGGGCGGCCGGGCACGCGCAGGCGGGGCAGGCCGGCGCGGCGGTGGGCAGGGGCACGTCGGCGCGGTCGGCCTTCACCGTGCCCGCCTCGATCGCCTGCAGCAGGTTGGCGACGGTGCTCGCGAGCAGCCGCGCGGACTCGGCCTCGTCGGGGCCCAGGTCCACCTCGCGATCGAAGGCGCGGCCGTCCGAGACGACGATCGTCAGCGAGAAGCGTGGCGTGCCCTCGGGCGTGGGCTGGGCGGCGGGGCGCAGGTCGATGAACGCGACCGGCTCGTCGGGCTCGACCGCAGGCCCCTCGCCCAGCGTCTCGAGCCGCAGCTCGGGGACCCGCAGCGCGAGCGCGTCGACGAACGCGGCGCGATCGATGCCCTCGAGCCGCAGCACCCCTCGGTGCAGCCGGGGCGCGGGCGCATGCTCGGCGGCCGCGGCCCCCCGAGGGGACGGGCTGGCGGGGGCCACCGCGGCGAGCAGCAGGGCGAGGGCGGTTGCGGTCAAGGGCTCGTATTGTGCGAGCCCGCGGCCCGGGACTCAAACGCCGCTGGAGACCGCCGGGCGCGGGAGGCCCGTGACGGCGGGGCGCGGGAAGGCGGGGCCTCGGTGATGCTCGGCTAGAGGTCGGTCTCGGCTCGGCCGGTGTCGTCGTCGGACGAGGAGGCCGCGGAGCTGCCATCGGTGGGGCCCATGCCGGAGGTCGAGCCCTCGTCACCCGTGGTGCCCGGGCTGCTGCCGGTGGTGCCTTCGCCGTCGGAGGCGTCGTCGCCGTCGGGTGGCGGGGGGCCATCGTCGTGGTGCTCGTCGTCGTGGTGCTCGTCCTCGGTGCCATCCTCCACGGCGGTCGTTGTCTCGGTCGTGGGGCCCTCGCCCACGTCGACCACGTGCTCCTCGATCTCGCAGCCGCAGCCGAGCGCGAGGGCCAGGCACGACGAGCCCAGCCAGGTGAGCCGGCGCGAGCTCATGGAGGATCCCCGATGGCCGCGCGGGCCTCGACGCGGTACGAGCCGCGCGGGAGCTCGTCGAGGTAGCGGGTCCAGCAGGCCTTGCGATCCGCGGCCGGCCCCACGCGGCACAGCCCGGCCCGCGCATCGTCGGCGAAGCGACCCCTGGGGAAGCGCCGCAGGTAGGCGCGCCACCAGGAGAGCTGTGCCTTGGTGTCGTGCCGCTGGTAGGCCAGGGTGAACAGATCGCCGAAGGCCATCTCGGCCGCGCGGCTGCGACCGCCGCGGTCGACGATCTCCGAGAACAGCTCCATCGCCTCCTTGCGTCGGCCCGCTCGCCAGTGCTCCTGCGCCTGCTCGGCGAGGCGGGCCAGGCGATCGGAGCGCGTGGGGGGATGGCGAGGCGCGGTCGAGCGCTCGGCCGCCTCGGGGTCGGCGGGGGCCGCCTCGTCGTCATCGCGGGCCTCGGCCGCTCCGGGCTCGGGCTCGGGCGGCGCGACGGCCTCGGTGGTGGCGTCGCTGGGCGCGGCGGCGGCGTCTGGCTCGTCCGCGTGCGCGCGCGCGAGGGGTCGCGCTCGATCGCACCGCATCGCCGGCGGCGTCGTTGGGCTCGCTGACGAGCTCCGCCTGATCGAGGGGCTCGGCTCGATCCGAGGCGCTCGTGCTCATCAGGCGGCCGATGCCCAGCGCGAGCAGCAGCGCGGCGGCCAGGGCCCCGCCCGCCCACCAGATCGCGCGGCGCGGCGCGGCGCGGTGCAGGGGCGGCAGCGGCTGGTCGCGGCGTGCCTCCACCTTGCGATCGATCGCGAGGCGTGCGTCGTCGAGCCATGCATCGAGCGGGCCGTCGTCGAGGGCGGGCGCGTCGGCGTGGGCCCGCTGCAGCGCCTCGGCTTGCTGCAGCGCCTCGTCGTCGAAGGCCTCGGGGTCGAGCGCCCGGGCGCGTGCCACCACGTCGAGGAAGTCCGGCTGGGCGTCGGCGTCGGCGATCCGCCGCCGCAGCGCCGCGTCGACCTCGGCGATCCACGGGTCGCTCACGAGCGCCTCCCTTCGGGCATCCAGCCGCGACGCTCCAGCTCCTTGCGGATCCGCTGGCGCGCCCGGGTGGCCCGCACCGCCAGGTTGCCGGTCGAGATGCCGAGCTGCTGCGCCGCCTCGGCGGTGGGCAGCCCCTCGAGCTCGCGCAGCACGAAGGCCTCGCGCAGGTGGATCGGCATCGTGCTCAGGATCTCGTAGACCGCGAGCATGCGCTGCTCCTGCAGGTGGTGCCGCTCGGGCGTGCCCTCGGGGGCGCCGAGATCCTGCAGGGTCCGAAGCTGGCCCTGCACGCGATCGGTGGTGCGGCTGCGTCGCCAGTGCATGCGCACCACGTTGAGCGCGATGCCCCGCAGCCAGTTGAGGAAGCTCGAGCGCCCGTCGTAGCTCGCGGCGTTGGTCATCGCGCGGGCGAAGGCATCCTGCACCAGGTCCTCGGCCAGCGCCGCGTCGCCGGTCAGGTAGCAGACGTGCCGGAACACCGCGTCGAAGTGCTCGCGATACAGCCGCGACCACGCGTCGAGGTCGCCGCGCTGCGCTCGAGTGACCAGGGCCTCCGACGAGGTGCCCTCGTCCATCGGCGCCGCGCTCGTGCGGACCGCCCGCCGCTCGGCGAGGTCGATGGGCCGCGGCAGGGCCGGCTCGGAGGGCGCGCGTGGCATGGACCGGGTCCTGGTTGCCCCAGGGCGATGCCCATTACAGCGCGATCCCAGCGTGAGGGATGATCGCCCTTGAGCCAACGCACGGAAGAACGTACCAAAGCGAGCACCACTTTGTGGATTGTTAGCTATAGTGTGGTCGTGGATCGGAGGTTGTCCTACACCGAGGAGCGCCTGCTGATGGCGCGCGGTGAGCCGGTTTCGCTGGGTCGCTACGGCCTACGGCGAAAGCTGGGCGCAGGTGCCTCGAGCACGGTCTGGGCCGCCTACGACCCCGAGGAGGACCACGAGGTGGCGGTGACCCTCATGCGGACCCTGCACGGTCGCGACGGGCACCGCGACGAGCTGGCCGAGCAGGCGGCGGCCTGGCAGCGGGTCGACCATCCCAACGTGGCCAAGATCTCCGACCTGGGCACCTTCGTCGACCCGCGCGATGGCACCGGTCGCTGCGCCGGGGTGTTCGTGGTGCGCGAGCTGGTCAGCGGTGTGGCGCTGCAGCGCTGGCTCGACACCCTGCCGCCCGGGCCCAACACCACCGCCGCGATCCTCGAGGTGTTCTGCGCGGCGGGCCAGGGCCTGGCCGCCGCGCACGGGGCCGGCGTGGTGCACCGCGACGTGTGCCCGGCCTCCATCATCGTGGGCTACGACGGCAAGTCGGCCCAGCTCATCGACTTCGCGGGTCACGAGGCGCTGCCCATGACGCCCTCCGATGGCGTGGAGGTCCCGCGCTACCCGGCGCCCGAGCTGCGCCAGGGTCGGGAGCCCAGCGTGCTCTCCGATCAGTACAGCTTGTGTGCCTCGCTGCTCGCCGCCCTTCGCGGTCACGGGGCGCGGGTCAACCGGCGCCTGCGACAGGTGCTCGAGCGCGGCATGGCCGAGGCCCCCGAGCAGCGCTGGCCCTCCATGAGCGCGCTGCTGCAGGCGATCGGCCGCACCCGCTCGGGCTGGTACCGCGCCGTCTCGTCGGTGCTGGGCGACCGCGCTGCGTAGCTCGGCTCCCTTCGCCCTCGCCCCGCGGGCCAACCAAACGAAAGTGCCCCGAGCACCCGGCGCCACCGCTACCGCTGCTACCTTCCGGTCCTGACGGGGTTCACGGGGGAGCCGTCGCCCGGGGCATGAGATCCGCCCCGAGGGGCGGTCACGCATCGCGACGCTCGGTCACCACACGTGGCGGAGAGGGCGGGATTCGAACCCGCGGTAGGTTGCCCTACACAGCATTTCCAATGCTGCACCTTCAGCCACTCGGACACCTCTCCGTGTGGTGGTGGGGATGACGCTGCGTCGGGGCGGGAGCGGTCTCCTGGCTGGAGGTGGGGCGCCCGGCGCAGCGCGCCGGGCGAGGGATGGAAGTTGGCGGAGAGGGTGGGATTCGAACCCACGGAGGCGGTTAGACCTCACCAGATTTCGAGTCTGGCACCTTCAACCACTCGGACACCTCTCCGTGGTTGGGGCTGCGGACCATACCAGGATCGCCGGGCCAGGCAGGGGGGCGCCGTGCCGATCCGCGGGATCGGGGAGACCATGCCCGAAGGTCCGGCATCGGTCCGCTGATCGCGCGGATCGGCACGGGCGCCCCCGACGGCTCGCGCCGCGCCGCCACCCTGCAACGCGGCGCGGCCGGTGGTCGACAACCTCGGGTAGTGTTGCCCTTCCGCGTGCCTCCGGTCTCCATCGACCTGCAAGCCGGCCTCCACCGCCTCGGCTACGAGCAGTTCCGTCCAGGCCAGCGCGACGCCGTGGAGATCCTCCTCGACCGCGGCCAGCTCTTGCTCGTGGCGCCCACCGGGGGCGGCAAGAGCCTCACCTACCAGCTCCCGGCCACCCTGCTGCCGGGGGTGGGCCTGGTGATCTCGCCGCTCATCTCCCTAATGGCCGACCAGGTCCAGAGCCTGGGCGAGCGCGGGGTGGCGGCCACCTACCTGGCCTCCACCCTCGGCGGCGACGAGCTGCGCCGCCGCATGGCCCGGGTGGCCGAGGGCGCCTACGACCTGGTCTACGTCTCGCCCGAGCGCCTGGCCTTCCCCGGCTTCCGCAGCCTGATCTCCAGCCTGCCGCTGGCCCTGATCGCGGTCGACGAGGCCCACTGCATCAGCGAGTGGGGCCACGACTTCCGCCCCGAGTACCTGCAGATCGGCGAGCTCATCCGCGAGCTGCACCCACCCCGGGTGCTGGCCTGCACCGCCACCGCCACCCCGGTGGTGCGCGACGAGATCCTCGACCGCCTGGGCCTGCCTGCGAGCACCCCCCAGCTCGTCCGCGGCTTCGCCCGCCCCAACCTCGCCCTGCGCGTGGCCGAGGTGGCGGGCACCCGCGACCGCCCCGCCCTCGTCGACGCCACCCTGGCCGAGGCCCTGGGCCGCCCCCGCGAGGCCGAGGGCGCGGCCATCGTCTACGCGCCCACCCGCAAGACCTGCGAGCAGGAGGCCACGCGACTGGGCCGGGCCGGCTGGCGGGCGGCGCCCTACCACGCCGGCCTCACCGGCCCCCAGCGCGACCACGCGCTCAAGGCCTTCATGAGCGAGCGCCTCGACGTGGTGGTGGCCACCAACGCCTTCGGCATGGGCATCGATCGCTCCGACGTGCGCACGGTGATCCACCTGGCCCCGCCCGGCTCGATCGAGGCCTACTACCAAGAGGTGGGCCGGGCCGGCCGCGACGGCGAGCCGGCCACCGGCCTGATGCTGTTCTCCACCCAGGACATGGCGCTGCGCCGCCGCCTGCTCGAGCGCGACATCGACGGGGTCACCCCCGATCCCGCGGTGGTCGATCACAAGTGGGCCCTGTTCCTCGAGCTGATGCGCTGGGCCGAGGGCGGCTCGTGCCGCCACGACGCGATCCTGCGCTACTTCGGCGACGACGAGGAGGCGCTGCACGGCTGCGGTCGCTGTGACGTGTGCCGCTCGCTGTCCGAGCCCGACGCCCACGATCCCGAGGAGGTCACCCTGCTCGTGCGCAAGGCCCTGTCGGGCGTGGCCCGGGTGCACCGTCGCTTCGGGCTGCGGGCGGTGGTCAAGCTCCTGCGCGGCGAGGACGACCCCCGCCTCGCCCGCAGCCGCCTCGACCAGACCCGTACCTACGGCGTGCTCTCCGACCGCAGCGAGGAGTGGCTGGTCCGCCTGCTGCGGCGCTGCGTGACCGCGGGCTGGGTGGACTTCCACGGCCAGGACCACCCGGTGGTCGTGCTCACCGGCCAGGGGCAGCGGGTGATGAAGGGGCAGCAGCCCGCGCGGATCCTGCTGCCCGACGACGCCACCATGGCCCGCAAGCCGCGGCCCGAGGGCGCCCGGGCGGCCGCCGCCAGCGTCACCCCCGAGGTGGAGCTCGATCCCGCCGGCGAGGCGATCTTCGCCGCGCTGCGACAGTTCCGGCTCGAGCGCGCCCGCAACGACGGCGTGCCGCCCTACGTCGTGGCCAGCGACCGCACCCTGCGGGAGATCGCCGTGCTGCGCCCGCACAGCCTCGACGAGCTCGCGCAGGCGCACGGCATCGGCCCCACCAAGCTCGAGCGCTACGGCGAGGCGCTGCTCGACGTGGTCGCCGAGGCCCGCTGAGGCCCTCGCCCCACCGCGGCCGGCTCGGCCCTCGCCGTGCTCACCGGCTCGAGGCGCGGTACAGCAGGTCGGTGCGCAGCACGTACTTGGTGCCGCGCTCGACCGCACACGCCTCGTGGAGCAGGCGATGCTGGAACAGCAGCGCCCGACCCGGCGCGGCGGCCACGGTGACGTCGAGCTCGGGGAAGCGGGTCTGGCCGCCCGTGAAGTCGTCGTTGAGGTAGACGACCAGGGTCATGCGGCTGAGCACCGCGCCCCCCTCGAGCTCCACCTCGGTGTCCCAGTGCGTGCCGTGCCGCTGCCCCGGCCGGTAGCGATAGATCCGCAGGCGAGGGTTGCCCCCCACGAGCGCCCCGCCCCGGAACGTGGCCGGCAGCACCCGGTCGGCGGCCCGTAGCCGCAGCCGCAGCGCCTCGACCAGCGCGTTGGCCTCGGACTCGTCGTCCCACATGATCCGCTCGTTGCTGCGGACCCGCTCGTCGATGCCCTCCCCATCCGCGAGCACGATGGGCGCCGGGTGGGGACGACCGGCCTCGAAGCGCTCGATGTAGCCCCGGCAGCGCGCGGGGCTCAGCACCCCGTCGACGGTGCTCCACATCGGAGCGCCCAGGTCCAGGTGGCCCGCATACATCGCGGCCTCAGCTCCACGCGCACAGGGTGTTGGAGAAGCAGGTCATCCCCGGCGGGCAGGCGGCACCGCCCGAGCAATCCAGGTAGCACTCCGCCGCACCGTCCGCGGTGAGGTCGGCGCAGGTGGTCGGCGAGGCGCCTCCGGGCGGCGCGGCCGGGCAGTCGCCCACCCCACCCGGGCACGCGGTGGCGCACACCCCGATCGTCGGCATCGCGCCGTCGTTGAGGCACAGCCCGTCGAGCCCGCAGATGCCGGTCGGGTTGTTGAAGCAATCGCCGTAGGGCGTGCCGATGCCGGCCGCGGTGGGCCACAGGCAGACGAACCCGCTGAAGCAGGTCATGCCCGTGGGGCAGGTCTCGCCCATGCTGCAATCGAGGTTGCAGAACAGGCTCGTCGGATCGCCCGTCACGTCGCTGCAAGCCACCGTCGCGTTGCCGCCGGGCGGCGAGTCGGGGCAGTCGCACTCGTCGATGCAGTCGTTGCGCGAGCACACGCTGCCCGTATAGGGCGCCATGCCGGTGGTGAGGCAGGTGCTCGCCCCCGGCGCGGCGCAGGGCGTGGTGTCGACCACGTCGGCCATGTTCACGCAGGCGTCGTAGGTGCCGGCCACGTCGTGGCACGCGGGACCGGTGCTGCCGCCCATGCCGGAGCTGCTGCCCATGCCGGAGCTGCTGCCCATGCCGGAGCTGCTGCCCATGCCGGTGCTGCTGCCCATGCCGGTGCTGCCGCTCGACTCGTCGGTGGTCGTGCCGATGTCGGTGGTCGTGCCCGGCCCGGTGCTCCCCGCCTCGCCGGTGCTCGTGCCGTCCGCCGGCGTGGTGGTGGAGCCCTCCGAGCCCTCCATCCCCATCGTCGCGCTCGCGTCACCGGGCAGGGTGGGATCGACCGTCCCGCCGAAGGTGGTGATCCCCGGCATCTCCCCCGTGCTGCTGTCGCCTGGCGTGGGCACCCCCGGCGACTCGCCCCCCGGGCACCCCGCCAGCAACCAAGCGACCCCTGCCATCGTCCACGTCGCGCTCCGGCTCATCCTTCGCCCCCCTTCGCCGATCCACGATAAACCAGGCGCTCGTCCCCTTCCAGCTGCCTCGTCGTCGCTCTCGCCCGCAATCGACCCCGGGTCGGGGCCTGGGCTACCATGCGGGCGCCCATGCATCCCCACGCCGAGCTCATCGAGACGTTCTACGAGGCCTTCCAGCGGCGCGACGGCGACGCGATGGCGGCGTGCTACCACCCGGAGATCCGCTTCTCCGACCCGGTGTTCCCCGACCTGCGAGGCGAGCGAGCCGGGGGCATGTGGCGCATGCTCACCGGGCGCGCCGCCGACCTGGAGGTCAGCGTCCGGGACGTGCACGCCGACGACCGAGGCGGCCGCGCCCACTGGGACGCCAGCTACACCTTCTCGGCCACCGGTCGCCACGTGGACAACCACATCGACGCCAGCTTCCGCTTCCGCGACGGCAAGATCGTGGAGCACCACGACGTGTTCTCGTTCTGGGCGTGGAGCCGTCAGGCGCTGGGCCCGACGGGCCTGCTGCTCGGCTGGACGCCGCTGGTGCGGAACAAGGTGCGCGCCACCGCGGGCGCTGGTCTCGACGCCTTCATGGCCAAGCGCGGCGACTGAGCGCGCGCACGCCCGGGCGCTGGTTGCCACCCCCCGGGCCCCGTGCCAGCATGCCCGCGCGCCATGTACGGGTTCTTCAAGTTCCTGCTCTACCTGGGGGTGGCGGCGGGCCTGGCCGGCTTCCTGCTCCCGCGCCTCGCCGACCACCCGGCGGTCGTCGACGCCGACCTGCCCCCCGAGCTGCCCCGGTGGCTGAGCTTCGGCGGCCTGGGCCTCATCGTGCTCGGCCTCGTCGGGCGCACGGCCACCAAGCCCGAGCCCTCCCAAGACGCCGAGTGGAAGTGAGCATGCAGACCGCGCTCACCCGCGACGCCGGCATCGAGGTCCCGCTCATCTGCGGGGCCATGTACCCCTGCTCCAACCCCGAGCTCATCGCCGCCGTCTCGGGCGCGGGCGGCATGGGGATCATCCAGCCCATCTCCATGACCTACGTGCACGGCCACGACCTGCGCGAGGGCATCCGTCTGATCCGCCGCATCACCGACCGCCCGATCGGCTTCAACGCCATCGTGGAGCAGTCGGCCAAGATCTACCTCGACCGCATGCGCAAGTGGATCGACGTGGCGCTCGAGGAGGGGGTGCGCTTCTTCGTCACCGCCCTGGGCAACCCCCGCTGGGTGGTGGAGCGCGTGCACGCGGTGGGCGGGGTCGTCTACCACGACGTCACCAGCCGCAAGTGGGCCCAAAAGGCGCTGCAGGGCGGGGTGGATGGGCTCATCTGCGTCAACGCGCGGGCGGGCGGGCACGCGGGCACCACCGATCCGCGGGCCCTGTACGAGGAGCTGCACGACCTGGGCGTGCCGCTGGTGTGCGCCGGGGGCATCGGCGATCCGGCCCGCTTCCGCGAGGCGCTCGACATGGGCTACGCCGGCGTGCAGATGGGCACCCGCTTCATCGCCACCGAGGAGTGCAAGGTGCACCCCGACTACAAGGCCGCCATCGTGCGCGCCCACGCCGAGGACATCGTGCTCACCGAGCGGATCTCCGGCGTGCCGGTGGCGGTGATCCGCTCCGAGACCATCGACAAGGTGGGCACCAAGGCCGGGCCGCTGGCCAAGCGCATGCTCCGGCACCCCAAGCTCAAGCACTACATGCGGATGTTCTACTCGCTGCAGTCGCTGTGGCAGCTCAAGCGCGCGAGCCTGCGCGGGCTGAGCTACAAGGACGTGTTCCAGGCCGGCAAGAGCGTGGATGGGATCGACGGGGTGCTGCCGGCGGGCGAGGTGGTGCGACGCTTCGCCGCCGCGCTCGAGGACCGGGCGGCGTAGGCCCGAGCGGCTCTCGGAAAACGGGTGGGGATGCCCACCGTCGACGCGAGCGCAGCAGATTTCGAGAACGAATCGGCAATCGGTGATCGACCCGATTCCCCACGGCGACTGCAATGCCTGCCACACGCAGGATGGTGACGAGGACGCGCCCGGTCGCATCGTGCTGCCGTAGCGCGGCTCGGTCGGGCTCGACGCTCAGCTGTTCTTGCGGATCTCCGCGTCGAGCTTCTTCTCCATCGCGTCGAGCTCGGCCATCCGCCGCTCGAAGTCCGCGTCGGGCCCGATGGCCTTGTGCTCCTTGCCGCCCTCGATGGCCTTGTCCGAGCCCATGAACAGCCGGTAGCCCACGTAGCCGGCCCCGGCGATCACGCCGAGGATGAGCAGCGGCTTGAGGATCGCGACGGCCAGGCCCACCGCCACCACGCCCCCCAGCCCGATGAGCCCGAGCTTGACGAGGGGCCACGCGATGCTCCGGCCTTGGTCTTCCGCCATGGCGCAAGCATAGGGCGTGCCCCTGGGCGGGCCAAGGGAGCGCCCGGGGGGTCGAGCCCCGCCGGGCCCGGTGCCAAGGGCCCGGGCGAGCGCGCCCAAATGGCGCGGTCCGCGAGCGAACGCGGGCTCGCGGAGGCACGCCCACCAACGTGCTGCCGCGGGGGTGCTGCCACGGACGCACCGCCGCGGACGACTCGGCCTCGAGCGCGCGAGCTACTCGGCGCTCACCGTCAGCTCGGCCACGATCGGCACCCACTGCGGCGGGTCGGCCGGGTCGAAGCCCCACACCCCGCCCAGCAGCGCGAGCGTGCCCGCCTCGTCGAAGCCGGCCAGCTCGATCGCGGCCTTCACGATGTCGTCGACTCGCAGCTGTCCGTCGAGGGTGATGGGGCTGACCAGGCCGTCGGCATCGAGCCGCCCCGAGAGCACGGCCTGCCCCACGGTGATCGTCAGCGCGGTGCCGCCCGAGCTCAGCGCCACGGGCAGCTCGAGCTCCACGGGGGCGGTGTCGAAGCCAGCCTCGTCGCCCTGCACGACCTGCGCGTACACGAGCTCGTCGAAGCGCACCGAGCCGTCGCCGTCGCCGTCGGGCGCGAGCACCAGCGCCATGGGCTCGGGCACCCACGCCCAGCGCAGCGAGGGCAGCACGCCTGCGAGCACGCCCTCGGCCGAGGGATCGTCGGGGTACAGCAGCGCCATGCCCCCGGCGGGAGTGGTGGCCCGCACGTCGCTGCGCGCCACGCCGCCCCGGACCGACAGCGGTCCGCTCACCGAGCCCAGCTCGGCGCTCACCGGCCAGTAGCCAGGGCCGTCCCCGAGCAGCAGCTCGTCGTCGGGCGGCTGCAGGCTCAGCTCGCCGATCCGCAGCGTGCCTTCGAGACCCTCGAGCGGGGGCCAGCTCACCTGCAGCGGCGCGCCCTCGTGGTCGAGCGCCTCGCTCAGCTCGAGCGCGGGACCGTCGTCGATGCCGCGACCCACGATGAGCTGGGTGACCTGCATCTGCCGGTCGAGCCAGTAGGTGAGCAGGTGGGTCTTGGTGTAGACGCGATAGGGATAGGTGGTGCCGTTGTCGACGCCGGTGGCCTCGGTCACGCCGCCGCCGTAGGTCTGCGCGGGCGGGTAGCGATAGCTCCGCTCGCGACGGGCGATCACCTTCTGCGCCCGGGCGAGCACCTCGAGCGCCGCCAGCGAGTGGGGGTAGGCCTCGATGCCGGGGCTGTTCTCGCCGCTCAGCTCCACCTCGCGGTAGCGCAGCACCGCCTCGTAGAGCTCGGCGGCCTGGGCCGCCCGCAGGCCGTCGATCTCCACGCCGTCGATCACCTCGGCCAGCCACGGCTGGCCCTCGGTCGGCACCACGGGCTGCAGCGCGACCAGGCGCGCCCGCCAGCCCTCGTAGGCCTCGGCGGCCTCGTGCAGCGCGGCCAGGTCGGTGGCGCGGAAGTGGGCCATGGCCTCCTCGTCCCAGTCGAGCACCTCGCCGAACGACACCCGCACCGGTCGGAACTCGAGCCCCGAGGCGGCCGCGAGCTCGTCGCCCTGCTCCTCGCCGGCGAAGTAGGCATAGACCCCGCCGGGGCGGCCGCGGAAGTCCTCGCGTCGAAGGAACAGCTCGCGCTGGTGCTCGATGATCTCCTGCACCACCGCGATCGCCTCGCGGCGAGCCTCGCAGCCGTCGCGCCAGTCGGCGGGCTCGCACAGCGGGTCGAGGATCTCGCCCAGCACCTGGTCGAGGGTGGCGTCGGCGTTCCAGGCCAAGAGCCCCGCCAGGTAGTCCTGCTGCCAGTAGCCCCACTCGTGACCGCTGTCGAACATGCGGTGGCCGTCGAGGGTGCCGCCGCCCCGCGAGGCGAGCAGCGGTCGCAGCAGCTCGACGTCCCGCGCCCGCGCCCACATGTAGAGCGGCAGGTACATCGGCACCGAGTTGTCGAAGCCCAGCCACCACGAGCCCTCGGGGAACCACTGCAGGGGGCGCCCCTGGGTCGAGGCCCGCTCCATCAGGCAGCGCTTGTGGGCGAAGCTGCGCTGGTCGTACACCCGCGCCGGTCCTTCGAGCGGGTAGAACATCACCGTGTGCACCGAGATCCCCAGCCGGGGATCGGCGTGGTGGGGCAGGTCGTAGTAGTCGATGCGCCCCTCGTCGTTGGTGCCGTTGGGGCAGCCCAGGTCGTCGAAGTGAGGGCTGGGCTGGCTGCCGGTCACGTGGCTGTTGATCTCCACCCGGATGTCCGGTCGCAGCCGCAGCGCGGCCTGGCCGGCCCAGTCGATCCACTGCACCGTCTCCTCGTCGGGGGTGGTGGTGAGCTCGGTGGGGCCGAAGTGGATCCCGAACCACTGGGCGTCGGGCATGTCGGCGAGCTTGCCTGCCACCACGCGCTCGATCTGCTCGCGCACGGGCACGGGCAGGCTGGGGTCGATCTCGCTGCTGGCTCCCTGCTGCAGGTTGTGCAGGGTGATGCCCGTGCCCTGGGCAAAGCCCAGGTGCTCGCGCAGCTCGTCGAGCTGCGCGGCCCGGATCGCGAGCTGCTCCTCGCTCACCACCCCGCGCCCCGCCCCGCGGAAGCGGTTGCCGAAGTTGCTCACGATCCACTGGTTGACGTGGACCGCCTCGTCGATGGGGTGCGAGGGATCGGAGAAGGCCTCGAGGTGCTCGAGCGGGTGGGCGCCGTGGAACGACCACGAGCGCCAGGCGAAGTCGGGGCGATGGGCGGGGCCCTCGCGGGTGAGCAGGGTGGGGCGCCGCGCCAGCGCGCGCAGGTCGGCGGGATCGTGGTGCGGCAGGTACTGCTGCTCGGGATGGAAGTAGCGCACGCCCAGGCGGCGCAGCAGCTCGACCACCGCGTACTGCCGCGGCAGCCGGGCCGCGCCCGCGCTCAGCACCACCGTGGCTCCGGGCTCGTCGTCGCCCAGACGGTTGGCCCAGCCGCCCACGTCGTGGGTGTCGAGCCAAAAGCCCTGCTCCCCCAGCGACGCGAGCTGGTCGGGCCCCACCACGTCGCCGGCGAGGCGCTCGGCCTCCAGCACCACCACCAGCCCCGCGCGATGGCGGGCCGCGAGGTGCTCGAGGTCGGCGAGCTCGTCGTAGCGATCGTCGGGCACCGCGACCGTGATCGCGGGTAGACCGCTGATCGTGCCCAGCGTGCTGCGGGCCGTCTCGGCCAGCTCCGCGCCGAGCTCGTCGGTGTCGTCGGGCACCACCACCAGCACCGACGCGGACAAGGTGCCCTCCCGCGTCTGGTCGTGACACCCGGCCACGACCAACCAGCCAGCCGCGAGCAGCCGGCCCCAGCTCCGTTCACCATGTGCCATCGATTCGATCCCGAGGGATCAAGCTAGCAGGCGATCTCGCGAAGTGACAGCAAGGAAGCCCCTAGAAATTTCGGCCTCGGGGCCCGGATTCGACCCGTTGGCGCCGTTTTGGAACTGACAGCGAATCCGGCGGGCCGCCCGGAATGGCGGTGAGTCGATCGCCGCCGCAGGCGCCCGCGAGGCCCGGCTACTTGCCGTCCAGACCGCCCAGGCCGCCGGCCACTCGGGTCGCCTCTTGGATGGCCCGGGCGAGCACGGAGCGGATCCGTCCGTCCTCCATGGTGAGCAGCCCGGCGATCGTCGAGCCGGCCGGCGTGGTCACCTGGTCCTTGAGCGCGGCGGGGTGGAAGCCGGTGTCGAGCACCATGCGGGCGGAGCCCTGCAGCACCTGGGCCGCGATCTGCAGGGCCACCGCGCGCGGCAGCCCCATCATCACGCCGCCGTCGGCGAAGGCCTCGAGGATCACGTAGGCGAAGGCGGGCCCGCTGCCGTTGAGGCTGGTGACCGCGTCCATGTGCTTGTCCTCGAGCTCGACCACCCGGCCCACCGCCTCGAAGATCCCGCGGGCGTAGCTGCGGGCCTGGGCATCCACGCCGGGGCCGGCCGCGAGCACGGTCATGCCCTCGCCGATGAGGCAGGGGGTGTTGGGCATCGCCCGGATCACCGACGAGCGCGGCAGCCAGCGCTGCAGGGTGGCGATGCGAACGCCGGCCGCGATGCTGATGACCAGCTTGTCGGCGAGAGCCTCGCGCATGGCGTCGTCGTCGAGCACCTCGCCCATGCGCTGCGGCTTGAGGGCCACCAGCGCCACCGTGCCCTGGGCGCAGGCGGCATGGTTGTCGGTGATCGCGGTGACGCCGTGCTTGCCCTGCAGGCGCCGGGCCTCCTCCTCGCGCCGCGAGGTGACCACCACGCCGCCCGGCTGCACGCGACCTGCCCGCAGCAGGCCGCCGAGGATGGCCTCGCCCATCGTGCCGCAGCCCACGATGACCAAACGCTGCTCGGATTCCGACATGGGGGGCTCATACCAGAGGCTGGGCGCGCGGAGGAGCCTCGCGCCGCGGCAGCGGGGGCGGCGGCCTCGAGCGGCGCGAGGCCGGGCCGCGGAATCTCAGCCCTCTTCGCCGTCGCCGGTGGGGTAGGGCGCGGTGGGGCTCTCGTCGCGGCTGCGGGCGGGACGGCGGGCGCGGCGGATCGAGGGCGCGTCGGCCTGGCGGGGCGTGGGAGCGGCGGCGGGCCGGGCGGGGGCGCGGCCTCGCATCAGCCCGGTGCGCGGGGTGTCGGCGCGCGGTCGCTCGGGACGGCGGCCCGTGCCCACGCCGCCGCGGCTGTGCTCGGCGGACGCGGGGCTCTCGTCCCATTCGTCGCCCGCCTCGGTCATCTTGGCGGCGTCGCTCACCTCGGCGCGAGAGCGGGCGCGGCGGACCACGGGCGCATCGGGCTCGGTCTGATCCTCCGGGCCCAGCCGAGGGCGCTGCAGCTCGTCGAAGGGCGACCACAGGTCGAGGCGCTCGAGCGGCGAGGGCTCGGGCGGCGGCTCCTCGAGATCGGCGATCGACTCGAGCTCGGGCGGAGGCAGGGCGCGGGGCGAGGCCGCGGTCTCCCGTCGTCGCCAGTCGAGGTCGTCGGCCCGCGGCTCTCGGCGGCTCTCGGCTGCGCGCGGCCACTCGAAGGTGGGATGCGACTCGACGCGCGGCGGCTCGGGCTCGGTCTCGATCCGTCGCATGCCCTCGCGGGTCCGGCGGGTGCGGAGCTCCGAGAGCCGACTGTCCTCGTCCCACGGTCGCCGCGACTCGAGCTCCGCGGGCTCGGCCGCCCGCTCGTCGGGCCAAGGGGTGCGAGCGCGAGGATCGGGCACGGGCTCTCGCTCGTCGGGCCAAGGGGTGCGAGCGCGAGGATCGGGCACGGGCTCCCGCTCGTCGGGCCAAGGGGTGCGAGCGCGAGGATCGGGCACGGGCTCCCGCTCGTCGGGCCAGCGGGAGCGAGCGCGGGGCTCGGGTGCGGGCTCGGCCGCCCGCTCGTTGGGCCAGGGCGGGCGAGCGCGAGGCTCCAGCGGAGGATCGTCGAGCCAGCGGGAGCCGCCGCGGGGCTCGGGGGCGGGCTCGTCGGCGAAGCGCTCGTCCGACCAGCGGGCGCGGGCACGGGGCTCGTCGGCCAGGCGCTCGTCGAGCCAGCGCGGCTCGCCGGCGCGGTCCTCGAGCGCGGGCCAGTCGAGGTGGATCGGCGTGCCCTCGGTCTGGGCCGACCAGCCGTAGCGATCGCGCGGGCGCGAGGGCGGCTCCACGATCTCGTCGGGGTCGGGCACGGCCGCCTCGAAGCTGCCCGTGCTCCCGTAGGGCGGCGGCTCGGGCAGCTGCTCGGGCGCTCGCTCGATCCGCTCGGCGTCCAGGCTCGGCCGCTCGCGTCGCGCGTCGGTGAAGGACCACGGAGGCGACAGCGAGCTCCTCGGTGCATCGCGCTCGGCCACGTCCACCGTCACCTCGGCCCGGTCCAGCCGCGGCCGCGCTCGCGTGGGCGATGCCAGCGAGGTCGCGGGGATCTCCACCGAGACCTCGCCGGCGTCCTCGGGCTCCTCGGGCACGGGCACGGGCTCCTCGGGTACGGCCTCGGCTCCTGCCTCGGCTCCCACGCCCTCGTCGTCGGCCTCCTCTTCCTCGACCTCGCTCCACGGCGGTCGCCAGCCCGTGGTCACGCGCTCCTCCAGCGCGGCTCGCAGCGCGGCCACCCGGCTGAAGTACGCCTTGCGCGGGAGCTTCTCGTTGAGGATGCAGAACTCGGCGCCCGTCAGGCCCACGCAGGCGAAGCACTGCACGCAGCCCTCGCAGTCGAGGCACAGGGTGAGGTACGACGACTTGCTGCAGCCCGACGACCAGCGGCTGTGCGTGGTCTCGCGGCAGCGCTCGCAGTCCTTGCAGTGGGTGCACCCCGAGCAGCCGTCACAGTCGTCGCAGTAGGTGCAGTCCTCGCAGGCATTGCAGTCGTTGCAGAACCGGCAGTGGCTGCAGTCCTCGCAGCGCTCGCAGCGGAAGTTGCCCTGGCCGGCCTCGCGCGGCACCGGCGTCTGGGCCTGCGCCTCCATCAGCGCCTGCAGGGCCTGCAAGACCTCGTCGAGCGGGCTGCTCACCGGGGATCAGCCTGCCACGAAACCGCGGCGCCCACGATGGCCCCCGCCGAGCCGCGGCTCGTCCCGGCCCCGGTGCCCCGTGGGGCCCACCAGTGTATGCTCCGCGCGCCCATGCTCCGGCGGACCTCGTTGTTGCTCGCGCTGCTCGCGCTAGGTGCCTGCAAGGCGAAGATCGGCGATGCGTGTGAGCGAAGCACCGACTGCAGCCTGCAGGGCGAGCGCATCTGCGACCTGTCACATCGCGTCAACGATCTCGGGGTGATCACCACCGCGGGCAAGGGCGAGTGCACCATCGACGGCTGTGGTCGCGGCACCTGCCCCAAGGAGGCCGCGTGCATCAAGACCTACGGCACCGACTTCCTCAGCGTGGCCTGTGATCCCGATCGCGAGGACGTGGCGACCTTCTGCGACGAGGGGCCCGAGCTCTGCGAGGCGCGGGGCTGCCTGCCCAACGACGGCGACGCCTCGGGCAACTACACCTGCCCGCCGCGCAACGACTGCGACACCAACGAGGTGTGCCTGCCCGAGGGGCTGTGCGCCGACGAGATCACCGCGCGCACGAGCTGCCGTCGCAAGTGCAGCAGCGACCGGGACTGTCGCAACGGCTACGAGTGCCGGCTCACCGGCACCCAGGGCGTGTACCGGGCGCCCGACCTCGACGACTACGGCAACCCCAGCAACGTGCGCATCTGCGTGCCGGAGCGGTAGGTGCCCAAGCCACCGGCGGGCCGCGAGCAGCTCCCGTTGTTCGCGGCGGAGCGACGACCCGCGCTCGAGGTCGAGCCGGCGCCGGTCTCCGACGAGCTGCGGGCCCTGGCCCTCGCGCTTCCGCCTGTGGTGCGCCTGGGCACCTCCACCTGGACCAGCCCCGGCTGGGAGGGCCTGGTCTATGCCCGCTCCCATCCGCCGCTCACCCTCGCTCGCCAGGGCCTGCGGGCCTACGCCCGCCACCCGCTGCTGCGCGCGGTGGGTCTCGAGCACGGCGGCTACGGGCCGCTGTCGACCGCGGGCCTGGCCGCGCTCGCGGCCGAGGTCCCCGAGGGCTTCGCGTTCCTGGCCCGGGCCGACGAGCGGCTCACCCGGGCGCGGCGGCCCGAGCCTCGTCGCCCGGGCGATCCTCCCGGCGGCGACGAGCCCCGCTGGCTCGACGTGGAGCATGCGCGCGAGCGGGTGGTCCGGCCCTTCGTCGACGGCCTGGGGCCCAAGGCCGGCGTGCTGTTGTTCCTGCTGCCGACCCAGGACGAGGCCGCCCTGGGCGGTCGCCGCGGCCTGCCCGATCGCCTGCACCGATTCCTCCAGGCGCTGCCCCGTGGGGTGAGCTACGCGGTGGAGCTGCGCAACCACAAGCTGGCCACGCCCGCCTATGCCGCGGCCCTGCGCGACGCGGGGGCCCTGCACTGCGTGAGCGTGCATCCCTCGATGCCCGACGTGCGCACGCAGGCCCGCGAGCTCGACCTGCTCGACGCGCCCGGCCTCGTCGTGCGCTGGAGCCTCAACCCGCGCCTCGACTACGACACGGCGCATCGCTACTACCAGCCCTTCGATGCGCTGGTCGATCCCGATCTCGTCACTCGCTTCGCGATCGCCGAGCTGGTCCGGGCGATGAGCGAGCGCGGCCGGCCGAGCCTGGTGCTGGTGGGCAACACGGCCGAGGGCTCCGCCCCCCGATCGGTGGAGCAGCTCGCCCGCGCCATCGTGGGGACCTGAGCCGCTGCCCTTTGTCCCTCGCTCCCGATGCGACCGCCCTCGCCGCGATTACACCGAGGGTCGAATGCCGAGAGTTGGAGGCGGACAGCTGCCGATCCATCGGCTATCTTGAGCCCGAGGCCCACGAAGGCGGTTCTTGGGTAGAAATCGCGCTTCGTGGGTCTCGCTGATTCGAACCCGGAAGCCATCTCGATCCGCAGGGACGAGCGCCTCGTACAGGTTACGCATGAGCCTCTTCAGACGCCCCGATTTCAGTGATTGGAGGATCGCCGGCAGTGCCGGCGTCGACGTGCAGGTGGAGACCCCCGTGGTCAACCTCTCCGCCGGTGGCGGCTACCTCAACCTCCCGCTCGAGAACACCCGCACCAAGGAGAAGATCACCCTGCACATGGGCGGGGTGGAGGTCGGGCTGGGCATCGGCGAGTCGCTGTTCGGCATCGTGGACGTGGAGGGCTCGCTGTCCTCGTTCCCCTCCGACGGCATCGGCCGCATCGTGCGGGGCCCCCGGAGCGACGGCAGCATCGAGAAGAACGACTTCGTGCGGAACCGGGCGATGATCATCTCGGTGGGCTACAAGGTCGCCGCCGGCTGGTCGCTGACCGCCATCGCCTTCATCAAGCAGGACTTCTGGACCCGCGTCGCCACGGCGGCGATCCCCGGCCCCAGCGACGACCTCATCTGGAGCCACGCGGGCGGCCTGTTCTACGGCGCGGGCGTGGGCGCGGGTGCCTCGGTCGGCGTCGCGTACAAGGAATTCATGGTCCTGTCGGTCCAGTGAGGCCGAGCGCGATGCACCCCACGGTGGCTCGAGGCTCGCGGCTGCTCGCGCTGAGCCTCGTCGTGGCGTGTGGCGACGACGGCGGGCGCCCGCCCGGGGCAGAGAGCGTGGGCCCCACGGGCACCACCGCGGCCCTCTCGACCGACTCCGGCGACGACGCGCCGGCCTCGGGCTCGTCGCCCTCGACCACCTCCGACGACGACCCGGGCAGCTCGGGCCTGGGCGACGACGGCACGAGCACCGGCGGCCCCGAGCCCACCGGCAGCGACACCGCCCCGCCGCCCAGCCTCTGCGACGACGTGGAGGGCGAGCCCTTCGTGCCGCCCTCCGTCTGCGACGGCCCCAGCGGCTACACCTCCACCGAGATCCCGCCCAACGGCCTGTACTCCACCAGCTGGTTCGGCTGCTACCTGCAGGACGACGGCAGCATCTACCAGGATCCCTCCGACAACTGCCAGTTCGCCTGCGGCAACATGGGCCTGTGCCCGGCGGGCCAGGACGGCCCCACCTGCGAGGCCAACCTGCGCTGGTTCGCCGCCGATGCCGATCGCTACGGCTGCGGCGGGCGGATCCGCGTGACCAACTGCGACAACGGCAACGCGGTCGTGCTCGCCACCCTCGACCGCGGGCCCAACTGCGGCTCGGTGGAGATGCCCTGCGGCGCGCCCGTGCTCGACATGTCCCACGACGCCATGGTCCACCTGTTCGAGGGCGGCACCTACGGCGGCTGCGAGCTGCAGGGCGTGGTGGTGGAGCCCGTCGATCCCAGCACCCCGCTGGGGCCGGCCTGAGCCTCCCGGCCTCAGTCGTTCAGCAGCCAGGCCCGGGCGGCGCCGCGATCCCCGAACAGCTTGGTGGGGATCCGCGGCTTGCTCACCCGCAGGAACACGTTGCCGATGATGCGGGTGGCGGGCGACTCCACCATCAGCGCCACCTTCGACGACACCGCGCGGTTCTCCGAGCTCTCGGCGAAGAAGGTCCGCGCCTCGCGGGTGAACTCCTTGACGTTGCCCGGCTCCACCAGCGAGGGCACCGGCGCGTCGTTGCCCAGCAGGCCGGTGGCCTCACGGATGATCGCCCGCGCGAACTCGATGTCCACCACCGCCCCGGGGGCATAGCGATACTCGAGCACGCCGTCGTCGGCGTACACGAGCTCTCCGTGCTCCGAGGACAGCGTGCGGCTCATCGCGCGTGGCTCCTGCCTGCGGGGAGGCCGAGCGGATCTGGGGCGAGGCTCACCTCATGAGAGTGCCAACGCCGCGAGCTCTCGGTCCAGCAATTTCATCAGCGAGCCCCGCTCGTCGGGGCGGGCGTCGGCGAGCGCCGCGGCCAGGGCGGCCAGCCGCAGCGCGCCCAGGTTGGCCGCCCAGGTGATCAGCACGAAGCGGTCGGCGGCCCCGTCCAGCTCGCGCGAACGAGCGTCCGCCGGCTCGAGCTCGTTCGCGCGAGCCAGGCGTCGCAGCGCCTCCCGGCCGCCGCGAACGAGGATCTCCTGGAGCTCGGCGAGCAGGCCCGGCTCGCCCACCCGCTCCGCCAGCGCGGCGATCGAGCTCGACTGCGGAGGGATCCCGGTGGTCAGCGAGCCCACCAGCGCACGCGGCTCGGACGGCTCGGCCGGCCCCAGCCACAGGAACATTCGGGCCGCCAGCTCGATCATCCGCACCGGCTTGGTGAGGAAGTCGTCCATCCCCGCGTCGAGGCAGCGCTCGCGCTCCTCACGGCTGTCGTGGCCGGTGACCGCGAGGATCGGCGTGCGGCGCCTCGGCTCGCGCTCGCGGATCATGCGGGTCGCGCTCAGCCCATCGAGGCCGGTCATCTCCACGTCCATCAGCACCGCGCCGTAGCGACGCAGGGCCACCGCGTCGAGGGCCTGCGATCCGCTGGGCACCTCGTCGGTGGGGATCCCCAGCCTCCCCAGCATGCCGCCCAGCACCCGCCGGTTGATCGCGTTGTCGTCGACGATCAGCACCCTCGCGTCGGGCGAGAAGCAGGCGAGCTCGGAGGCTCGCGAGGGCGGGGACGCGGGGGGGCTCGCGAGGGGCTGGGTGGCCGCGGCCGGGCGAGCCCCGGCGGCCGGCTCGGCGAGCGTGCCCGACCCCGCGTCGTCCGTGGTGCCCTCGAGCGCCGCGCTGGTCGGAGCCGGGCGTCCGGCCTTGGTCGGCTCCATCGTCTCGCTCGCTTCGGGCAGCACCTCGATCCGCCGCACCAGCCAGCGCGACAGGCAGCGCGAGAGCTGGGCGATGCGCAGCGGCTTGGACAGGAAGTCGTCCATGCCCACCGCCAGGCAGCGCTTGCGCACCTGCTCGGTGGCGTTGGCCGTGACCGCCACGATCGGCAGGTCCACCCCGTGCTCGAGGCGACGGATCTGCTCGGTGGCCTCGTAGCCGTCGAGCCCCGGCATGTAGAGATCCATCAGCACCAGCGAGAAGCGCTGCTTGGCGACGGCCGCCACCGCCTCCCGACCGTCGCGAGCGACCTGAGCGGTCAGCCCCAGGCGCCGCAGCTGGCCCAGCAGCACGGCCTGGTTGACCGCGTTGTCCTCCACCACCAGCAGGGGCTCCACCGGGGCGCGCGGCACCACCTCGGGGAGCTGGGCCCGCTCCGAGCCGGCGTCCGGGCCCTCCAC
The DNA here is from genome assembly GCA_020633315.1 of Myxococcales bacterium. GTDB lineage: Bacteria > Myxococcota_A > Polyangia > Nannocystales > Nannocystaceae > Paraliomyxa. The sequence continues at coordinate 85,286 of JACKDV010000013.1, read as the reverse complement.
GCAGCCGCGCAGCAGGCTCCGCAGGCGGCGGTGCTTGAGCGGCTTGGGCAGCCCGCCGATCACCCCCAGCGCACGCAGGTCGCCCACCGAGGGCGCCGAGGCCAGCGAGGTCGACAGCACGATCCGCATGCGGCCCTGCGAGCGCTGGGCGAGCTGCTCGAGGAAGCGCCGCCCCTGCGCCGAGGGATGCCGCCAGTCCACGATGGCCAGGCTCGGCGCCTCGTCGACCGCCGACAGCCGCGCCAGCGCCTCGGCCTCGTCGGCCACCGCCAGCGGCTGCCCGCCCCAGTGCTCGATCGAGCGGACCAGCGCCTCGCGCCGACGGGCGTTGTCCTCGACCACCAGCACCGCGCGCCCGCCCAGGAAGGCCGTGGCCCCCGGCTCGCCGCGCTCGGGCTCGAGGGGCAGCTCGAGCCAGAAGGTCGACCCCTGCCCCAGCCGGCTGTGGCAGCCGATGCGCCCGCCCATCAGCGCGACCAGGCGCTTGCAGATCGTCAGCCCCAGCCCCGTGCCGCCGTACTTGCGCGCGGTGGCGGTCTCGGCCTGCTGGAAGGCCTCGAAGATCGTCGCCTGCAGGTGCTCCGCGATGCCGATGCCGGTGTCGCTCACCTCGAAGCGCAGCGTCACCCGCTCGCCCGCCGCCTCCCCGCCCCGGTCGTCGGCCCGGGGCTCGAGCGCGCGCACCCTCACCACCACCTCGCCGCCGTCGGTGAACTTCACCGCGTTGCTGATCAGGTTGCCCAGCACCTGGCGCAGCCGCCCCGCGTCGCCCCGCAGGCGGCCGGGCAGCGCGGGCTCCAGCGCCGAGATCAGCTCCAGGCCCTTCTGCTCGGCCCGCACCGCGTACACGTGCATCAGGTTCTCGACCGTGTGCGCGAGGTCGAAGCCCTCCACGTGCAGCTCGGCGCTGCCCGACTCCAGCTTGGAGAGGTCGAGGATGTCGTTGACGATGTCGAGCAGCAGCGTGGCGCAGTCGTGGATCGTCTCCACCCGCGTGCGGGTGGTGGTGTCGAGGCTGCGGCTGGCGTCGTCGAGCAGCAGCCAGGCCATGCCGATCACCCCGTTGAGCGGCGTGCGGATCTCGTGGCTCATGTTGGCCAGGAACGACGCGGTCACCTGGGCGGAGTGCAGCGCCGCGTCGCGGGCCCGGGCCAGGTTGCGCGCGATCTCCTTGTGCGCGGAGATGTCCTGCACCACGAACATCCAGCCGTCCACGTCGTTGGGGCCGCGGAGCACCGAGCCCGAGAGGGCCACCTCCACCGTGCTGCCGTCGGCGCGCAGCAGCTCGGTCTCCAGGGGTCGCAGCGGCGCGGTGGTGGTGGCCGCGGCCTCGGCGGACGCGGTCTCGGCCATCAGCTCGGCCCACGGGCGCCGGCAGATCGCCGACCACCGCACGCCCACGAGGTGGGCATGCGGGTACCCCAGCAGCAGCGACGAGGCCGGGTTGACGTCGGTGACCGTGCCCTGGGCGTCGACCACCAGCAGGCCCTCGGCCATCGCGCTGATGATCCCGTCGTAGTAGTCGCGCGAGACGGTGGAGGCGCGCAGCTCCTCGCTGAGCACGTTGAGCCCGTAGGCGATCCCGTCGAGGAACGCACCGTCGCCGTGGATCTCGGCGCGCCGGGAGAAGTCGAGCTCCGCGAGCGCGGTGACCACCTCGAGCAGATCCTCCAGCCGCGCCGCGAGGCGCTCGCTGTCCTGGAGCTCGGCGAGCTGCTCGGGGGTCGCGACCGCCCCGTCGGTGAACTTCTCGTGGTCGTGACTCACCGGCCCCCCGTCGATCTGGGGCGCTCGCCCGAGCCGGAGGGAGGCCGGCGCCCGCGGGGCCGCGAGACTAGAAGATGCCTTGGCCCGGAGTCAGGATCCGGTCGGGGTCGTACTCGTCCTTGGCGGCCACGAAGTCGTCCCACACTCCTCCGAAGTGATCTTGCCAGTCGAGCGCGTCGAAGTCGACGCTGCTGATCGCATACAGCGATCCTCCGAGGGCATGGGCGGCGTCGTAGAGCTCGCGGTTGCGCTGGAGCTGGCTGCTCAGATGTCCCGGGATGAACGGCAGGGAGTTGCGGAGCAGCGCGAACAGGAACACCACGTCCTCGCCCGGCAGGGGCACGAAGTCGGCCGTCGCGGCCGCGCGCAGGAAGGGGTAGATCAGAACCGGCCCCTGGCCCACGTCGTCCTCCGTGGTGGCGGCCAGGGTGCTGGCCACGAACGACGCCGCCTCGCTGCCCGGCAAGAAGAGGTTGAGCCACGGGTGGGGCAGGTCCCACACCCCGATCGACTTGAGGAAGGCCACCAGCGGCGCGAGCCGGTTGGCGAAGTCGAAGTAGCTCTGGTCGGTGGTGGCCTCGGTCCCGGGCAGGAACGACAGGCCGGCGAGCTGGGTCGCGTCGTCGGGAGGGGCGGCCGGGTCGAAGTACTTGGCCGCCTCCAGCGAGTACAGCCAGCCTCCGCTGCCGTCGGGGGAGGCCGAGCCCTCCACGTAGTCGAAGCGCCCGTCTTGCACCAGCATCACCTGATCGCCGGTGAAGGTGGCCGCGTCCGCGTAGACCGCGGTGTAGGTGCGCACCATGGGCGGCACGTCCACCAGGCGCACCCGGGCCCGCACCACGATGGCGAACTGGCCCAGGCCCGCGCGCACCGACTCGAACAGATCGGCGCGGTGGGTGGGCGAGCAGGTGACCACCTTGCCGCGGCCCGTGACCACCTGCAGCTCGAGCACGTTGTCCACCTGCAGCCCGTGCTGGAACGCCTGGCCGCCGATGCCTCCCACCGACAGCGTGCCGCCCACGCTCAGATCGATGAGATCGGTGAGGGTGGGCGGGCTCTTGCCCAGGGGCACCGTGGCCTCCAGCAGCTCCTCCCAGCGCACCCCGGCGTCGACCAGCGCGTCGTGCTCGTTGATCTCGTGGATCTCGCACAGCGCCGACATGTCGATGACCACGCCGGCCTCCACCTGCGACTGCCCGTAGCTGCTGTGGGTGTTGCCGATCATGCTCATGCCGCCCACCCGCAGGCCGTGGCAGCGGGCGAGCTTGACCAGCTTCTTGATGTCGTGGATCGAGCCGGGGATCAGCACTGCGACCGGCATGCGGCTGATGATGTGACCGAAGTCGTCGGCGGCCTCGGCCAGCAGGGGGCCGGCCTCCACCAGCATCCCGTCGAGGCTCGGAATGGGGATCGTGTCGGCCCGAGCCTCGCGCACCCAGGTACGGGTCACGGGGTCGAAGGCCACGATCGTGGCCGCGGCTGCGAGCGATCGTCCGAGGAACCTACGTCGTGGGATATCACCGGTCATGCGCCTCTAGCTCACCTTCCAAACGAGATTTCACGATAACGCAATCGACCGCTCGGCGCACTGACCCTTTCGTGCCGAAGATTGGAATCATCCGCGTGCGATCGTGAAATTGGAGCCGACGCATGTGGTGACGTGTGCCGTCGGATGCGAGGCAGCGCGTTGCGAGGTAAGCCCCCGCACGATCGGCTCGTCTCTCGTGCGTGCTCGTGATGCCGCGACGCGATCGACGAGTCGACCGGCTCAGCGGCACAGATCGCCGCGGATGGTCAGCCCGGTGGGCTCGAGCACGAACTCGGGCGGGATCGTGGGCGAGGGCGGAGCCTTGGGCTTCGCGGGCGGATGTCCCTTCGGGGACACGGGATCGGGCGCGCGATCGGGCGTGGTCTCACCCTCGCCGTCGTCGGGCTCGCTCGCCTCGTCGGGCTCGGCTCCGTCCTCCCAGCCGCCGTCGTCCTCGGCCGGCTCCTTGGCTCCGTCGGGCGCGCTGCCGTCCTCCCAGCCGCCGTCGTCGGCCGCCTCGCCGTCGGGCGGCTCGCCGTCGCCCTCCCAGCCGCCGTCGTCCTCCCAGCCGCCGTCGTCCTCCCAGCCGCCGTCGTCCTCCCAGCCGCCGTCGTCGCCCCCACCCTCGTCGCCCCCGCCCTCGTCCCCGCCGCGCTTGGCAAAGGCCGGGTCGGTGTCGCGCTCCTTGTAGTGGATCACCACCGTCTGGTCTCGCCGCTTGCCCGGGGCCGAGACCTTGGTCTTGGTCGGCAGGTACACGCCGCCCTCGTCGACCAGCTCGATGTGCTCCATCGTCCACAGCCGACGACCGCGCTCGCCCCCGCTGCGCTCCCACAGCTGGCCCCCCACCACGCGCCACTGCCCCGCCACCCAGCCGAAGCGCAGCTCCTGCACGAAGCGATCGTTGGCGATGGTGAGCCGCTCGTAGCCGCCGCGTCGCTCCCAGCCCTGGTCGAGCACCTCGTGGGGAGCCTCGATCACCGGCGCCCCGCCCAGCACCAGGTCCACCAGGCCCTCGGTGTCGAACGACACGCCCAGCAGCGCCTCCACGGCGCAGGCCGAGGGCGGCCCCGAGTAGAAGCCCGGCGGGAAGGCGTCCATCTTGTAGCGCAGCGCGTAGCCCTCCTCGTGGAAGGCCAGGGTGACCAGCTCGTTGCCCGCGATCTCCACCGTGCCGCGGAAGCGGGTGGGCGCCTCGGCGATGAAGGCCAGGTTGCCCCGCAGGGTACGGTTGGCGATCACCTTGGCCTTGCTCACCTGGAGCGCCGCGAGCTGGGCCCCCGTGCGCTGCAGGAGCTCGTCGGAGGCCGGCCCCTGGCCGCGGGCGTAGGGGGCGGGAATCCGGTGGCGGCAGCCGGCCAGGGCGAGGACGCCCAGCAGCAGGGCCCAGCGCGTGTGCGTGCGGAGCATGGCCGCGGCACCTTAGCAGGCCCGCGCGCGCCCGAGAATCGACGAGGGACGAGGCCTCGGGCGCCGCAATGACCTGGAGCCTCCGTCCCCCGGACGAGGGCGGGCGACGGCCCGCGCCTCGCCGGGAGGGGAGCAATGAGGATCGGGTGGCGCCCGTCAGGGCGTGGCCATGCGCAAGGTGGTCTCGCCCTCGATCGCGAGGTGCTCCTTCATGGCGTCGTACTTCTTGTGACCGATGCCCTTGATCCGCATCACCTGCTGGATCGACTTGAACGGCCGCTGCTCGCGGTACTCGACGATCTTCGCGGCGGTGCTCGGCCCCACCCCGGGCAAGAGCTGGAGCTGCTCGACCGTGGCGGTGTTGAGGTTGACCGTGCCCTCGAGCCGCGGCGCGAGCATGGCCAGCGGCACCGGGCCGGCGGCGTGGGCCGACGAGCCGAGCAGGCCGCCCACGCCCACGACGAGCGCGAGCACGATCAGCCGCACCAGCGGGCGCAGCATGGAGCGAAGGGAGCGGGGATGGATTCGGGGATGCATGCCCCATTTCTCAGCACGAAGCGTTCCGAGGGCCCGGTGCCATGATCTCGGACACTTGGCGAGCGCTTGGATCGGGGATGGCCCACCGGTGGGCGGACCACCTGTCCACGGGCGGGCCACCGCGCGAGCGATCATGTTGGCGCGATCACGAACCGGTCGCGTGCCGTCGCGGTCGCCGTCGGTCGCGGGCCGCACGCGAGACCCACGAGACCGAGCCCGCCCCGCGCCACCGCATGGATCGCGTGGCCTCCCGAGCGGCTCACAGCCCCGAGGGACGATCCCAGTCCTCGACCACGCCGCTGGGCTTCCAGCCGCCCTTGGCCCGCATCTCGAACAGGCCGAAGCGCAGGTCGAAGCGCAGCTCGGCCATCACCTGGGGCACCAGCACCTGCGCGGTGAAGCCCCAGCGGCGGGTGCCCGCGCGCAGGTGCATGCCGCCGCCGAGGCGCCACTGGATCACCGAGGGGTTGTCGCCCTCGGCGGTGGGCTCCTGGCCGATGTCGGTCACCCGCGCTCGCACCACGCCGATGTCGAAGCCGCCGGTGAGCGCCGCCTGGCCGAAGCTGGCGGTGCCGAGCAGCCACTGCGCCTCGCGCTGGAAGCTCGGGGTGGTCACGTCCGCGTCGTGGACCGGCGGGGGGTACAGCGACCAGAAGTGCCACGCGCCCACCTCGAGCATCGGGCCGCGGTAGAAGGCGATCGCGATCTCGGGAGCGACGCGCGGGGCCGGCTGTCCCGGCACCCAGTGGGCGGTGGCGCCGACGGTGAGGTGGTCGAGCACGCCCAGCGACAGGCCCACGCGGTACAGGTGCGGGTAGCCGCCGGCGACGGTGGGCTGCAGCACGCCGTGGTCGAGGAAGTGGGGACCGGGACGAGTGGGGCGCTGGAGGTAGCGCGACAGCGGGCCGTCGCCGGCGAACGCCTCGGGCGCCAGGCTCGGGGAGAGCCCGATCGCGATGGCGATCGTGACACCGCGCCCGCGTCGGCGAACGCTCGCACGCCCCACGGGCGTCGGGTACGGGTCGGGCACGCGCCCTCATTCAACCCCAAGACCACGCGGGCCTCAAACCGTGAGGAAAATCCACGGTTTCCCGGGCATGGGGGCGGCCCGACGCCGACGGCGCGGCATGCCATGCACTAGAGTGCCGATGCCTCGGTGCGGGCGCGGGTGGACGCGCTCGCCCGACGCTCCTGAAAATGCCCGGCCCGACGCCGGGTCGGTTGGAGGAACGGATGCCCGGCAAAGCTCTCTCGCGAGACATCTTCATCGTCGCTGCCAAGCGCACTCCCTTCGGCACCTTCGGCGGCAAGCTCAAGGATCTGAGCGCCATCGAGCTCGGCGTGGTCGCGGCCAAGGCCGCGCTCGAGGCCGGCAAGGTCGACCCCGCCGCGGTGGACCACGTGGTGTTCGGCAACGTGGCCCAGACCTCGGCCGATGCGCTCTACATGGCCCGCCACATCGGGCTCAAGGCCGGCGTGCCCATCCCGGTGCCCGCGCTCACCGTCAACCGCCTGTGCGGCTCCGGCTTCCAGGCCGTGGTCAACGGCGCCCAGGAGATCCTCCTCGGCGACGCCGAGATCGTGCTCACCGGCGGCACCGAGAGCATGAGCCAGGCCCCCTACGCCGCCCGTGGCATCCGCTTCGGGATCAAGCTGGGCAAGAGCCCCGAGCTCGAGGACACCCTGTGGTCGTCGCTGTACGACCCGCACGCCGGCTGCGCGATGGCCAACACCGCGGAGAACCTGGCGGAGAAGTTCGGGATCAGCCGCGAGCAGTGCGACGAGTACGGCCTGCGCAGCCAGAAGCTGTGGGGTGAGGCCCAGCAGGCCGGTCGCTTCGCGGCGGAGATGGCCCCCATCGAGCTGCGCGGCCGCAAGGGCACCGAGCTGTTCGAGGTGGACGAGCACCCCCGCCCCGAGTCCACGCTCGAGAAGATGGCCAAGCTGCCCCCGGTGTTCAAGAAGGACGGCACCGTCACCGCGGGCAACGCCTCGGGCATCTGCGACGGCGCGGGCTCGCTCATCGTGGCCAGCGGCGAGGCGGTGAAGAAGCACGGCCTCACCCCGCTCGCGCGGCTGGTGCAGTGGCACGTGGCGGGCGTCGACCCCACCATCATGGGCATCGGCCCCGTGCCGGCGATCCGCGGCGTGCTCGAGCGCTCGGGCCTCGGCCTCGGCGAGATCGATCTGGTGGAGATCAACGAGGCCTTCGCGCCCCAGTACCTCGCCTGCGAGCAGGAGCTGGGTCTCGACCGCCACAAGACCAACGTCGACGGCGGTGCGATCGCCCTGGGCCACCCGCTGGCCGCCTCGGGGGCGCGGATCACCGCGCACCTCATCCACGAGCTGCGGCGTCGCAAGGGTCGCTACGGCGTGGGCTCGGCCTGCATCGGCGGCGGTCAGGGCATCGCGCTGGTGCTCGAGGCGGTCTAGCCCGTCCCTCGAGCGAGGAGCACCCACGAAAGGACGACGCGTCGTGACCGAGGCCAAGCCCGAAGATCTCATCTACGACTGGAACGCCCGCAACCGCCGGGGGCCGCTGTTCCCCCTGCGGGATCGCAAGCTCAGCTTCTTCGACGAGACGCTGCGCGACGGGATCCAGTCGCCCTCGGTGCGGGATCCCGACATCGAGGCCAAGAAGGAGATCCTCCGGCTGACCGCGAGCCTCGGCATCGACGCGGTCGACCTGGGCCTGCCCGGCGCGGGCCCGCGGGCGGTGGCCGACGTCACCGCCCTCATCGAGTTCGCCGAGCAGGAGGAGCTCGGCATCGAGTACGCCTGCGCCGCGCGGACGCACCCCGCCGACATCAACGCGGTGGCCGACATCGCCGACGCCACCGGCAAGGAGATCACCGTCTACGCGTTCCTCGGCAGCAGCCCCATCCGGCTCTACGCCGAGAGCTGGGACGTGGGCCTGCTGCTGCAGCGCACCGTCGAGGCGGCCGAGCTGTGCAACAAGCGGGGCCTGCCGATGACCTTCGTCACCGAGGACACCACCCGCACCCCGCCGCCGATCCTCGATCAGCTGTTCCGGGCCGCGGTGGAGCACGGCGTGCGGCGCCTGTGCCTGTGCGACACCGTGGGCCACGCCGTGCCCGACGGCGTCTCCGACCTCATCGCCTTCACCCGCATGCTGCTCGAGTCGATCAACGCCACCCACGTGGGCATCGACTGGCACGGCCACAACGACCGCGGCCTGGGCGTGCCCAACAACCTGCGCGCCATCCGGGCCGGGGCCGACCGCATCCACGGCACCGCGCTGGGCGTGGGCGAGCGGGTGGGCAACGCCGCCCTCGATCAGACCCTGATGAACCTCAAGCTCATCGGCGAGATCGACAACGACCTGCACAACCTCGTGCCCTGGTGCGAGGCCGTGAGCCGGGCCTGCGAGGTCCCCATCCCGCACCAGTACCCGCTGGTGGGCGAAGACGCCTTCAAGACCGCCACCGGCGTGCACGCGGCCGCCGTGATCAAGGCGATCCGCAAGGGCGACGACGAGCTGGCCGACCGGGTCTACTCCGGCGTGCCCGCGGGATGGTTCGGCAAGAAGCAGTCGATCGAGATCGGCTTCATGTCGGGCGAGAGCAACGTGGTGTACTGGCTCGAGAGCCACGGTCACCAGGCCGACGAGGGGCTGGTCGAGCACCTGTTCGGCATCGCCAAGTCGACCGACCACATCCTGACGGACGCGGAGATCGACGCGGCGATCCAGCAGTACCGGGCGTAGGTCGGGCCCGCGCCTCGCCCTACTCGCAGCTCGGGACCAGCGCGCGTAGCTGCAGGCCCGAGATCTCGATCACCTCCTCGCACCCGTCGCCGTCGAGGTCGGCGGCGTGGGTGGGGCTGAGCTCGAAGGGCAGGGGGTGGACGACCAGCTCGTCGCCGTCGACCCGGACCAGCGCCCACTCGCTCTCCAGCGCCGGATCGAGCACGTCCTGGTAGCTCCACACCAGCGGCTCGGCCACGCCGTCACCGTCGAGGTCCGCGGGGAACACCGCGACCGCGCCGAAGTCCGCGGTGGTGCTCAGGTGCAGCAGCTCCTCGCCGAAGCTGCCGTCGGGGAGCCCGGCGAGCACGGTGGTCTCGGGATCGGGCAGGCCCGCCTCGTAGCGGCTGGTGCCCAGCGCCACGTCGAGGCGCCCGTCGTCGTCGAAGTCGGCCAGATCCACGCGATCGACGGCCAGGCCCAGCTCGCCCTCGGCCACGATCGACAGCGAGCCGTCCGCGGCCTGGGCGTAGGTGGTCAGCGTGGTGCGGTCGCTGCAGCGGCCCACCACCAGCATGTCGAGGCGCCCGTCGCCGCTGAGCTCGTGCCAGTAGGCGCCGGTCGGCGTGCAATCGGCCTCGAAGTCGAGCACCTGCACCTCGCTCCAGCCGCCCATCAGGTCGACGGCGAAGATGCGGATGGTGGCCTGGTAGATGCCGACGTACTCGCTGCGGTGGTCGCCGTCGTAGTCCACGGGCCGGCCGAGCCGGGTGCCCGAGACGTCGGAGGAGGGCGCGATCTCGAAGTCGTCCGCCCGCACGGCGATCTGGGTGATCGACGTGGTGCCCACGTTCAGCAGGTCGAGGCGATCGTCGCCGTCGACCCAGCCGGTCACCAGCCCCCTCGCGAGGAAGCCGACGTCGCGCTGCAGGAGCGACTCGAGGCTCGGAGCCTCCAGGTCGATGCGCTGTAGCTCGAACAGGTACTGCGAGAAGCCGGTCTCGCCGAACACGAATTCGTAGGAGCTGAGCAGGTCGTCCGCCCCGTCGCCGTCGAAGTCGCCGAACACGTGGTAGCCCAGGGGCACCTCGAGCTCGACCAGGCGCGCGCCCTCGAAGGGCTCGGGCGCCTGTGGTGGGAGGTCGGCCGACATCCCGGTCTCGTCGGCGCCGGTCGAGTCGTCCTCGCCGCCGTCCGATCCTCCCGAGCCCGTCACGGTCACGCCGGGCCCACACCCCGCGAGCAAGCCCGCGAGCATCCACCATCGCATCGAGCGCATCTGCATGTTCACACCAAGGAGGTCAAGGATTCCAAGGATATCGAGGGCCCGGCCGGGGGTGGCCGACTCGCTCCCAGAGTTGGAGTCGCGAGCGGTCGATCGGATCACGCCCCGTCGAGGAAATCTACCCGGGCGGACCGGCTACGGCCACTGGACGATGCGCCCGCACAGCCCGTCGATCTCCACCACCCGGAAGCCCTGGCCCAGGCCCACGCGGAGCACCAGGCGCCACAGCGGCACGAACACGGGGCTCACCCGGCTGGGGGCCGCGGCAAAGCGCTCGGCGAAGCGGGCCTTGGCCTCGGCCGCGCTCCGCTTGGTCCGCCAGTCGTCGTCCACCAGTCCGAGCAAGCCGGGCGGTCGCTCGTCGAAGTCCACCGCGCCGTCGAGATCCTGCACGGCGCTGGCGTGCTCCCGCGGCTCGGCCACGAAGCGGATGCCCTTGTCGGGGGTGTAGACGAGCACCTCGAGGGTGGTGGGGTGCAGGTAGACGCTGCCCAGCCGCAGATCGTGCGACTCGCCGAAGACGCGCTGCAGCAGCGAGCGGGGCACCTTCTCCTCGAAGTCCAGGCGCAGCACCAGGCGGTGGACGGCCTCGACGCGCTCGAGCGACTCGTCCTCGCCGAACAGGCCGAGCACCTTGGTGCGCAGCATCTCGTGGCCGCGGGTCCAGGCGGCAGACTCGTCGAAGGGCGCCCGGGCCACGGTGACCTGCTTGGGCATCCCGAGGTCGGGGCGGCCGCCCGTGCGGGTGGCCCAGTACATCTTCTTGCGCCCGTCGGCGTAGCTGCGGGCGAGGCCGAGCTCGATCATCGAGGCCATCACGCCGCGCGCCTTGGTCTGACCGATGCCGGCCCGCGTGGCGAGGTCGGCGAGGGTCATGGCCTTGGTCTGGGCGAGCACGCGCTCGAAGGGGGCGAGGGCCTCGCGTCGAGCCTGGACCGGATCGATGGGGGCAGGCTCGGGGACGGTCGGAGTCTCGAAGGTGGTCGGTGGCTCGAAGGCGGTCGGTGGCTCGAGGGCGGTCGGTGGCTCGAAGGTGGTCGGTGGCTCGAAGGCGGTCGGTGGCTCGGTGATCTGCGAGACGGGAACCGCCACCAGCGTGTCCCCCGTCCGCACCTGCGGGCTCACCATCGCCGTCGCACCCGTACGAACGGGCAGCGTCTCCTCCACGGGCGGCATGCTCGCGGCGTCATGGGGCTCGGTGCTGGGCTCGGCGAGCTCGCCCGACTCGCCGTCGCTCGTGCCATCGGCCTCGTCCGGCTCGTCCGGCTCGTCCCCGCCGGCGAGCTCGTCTCCGTCGTCCAGCGCGTCCCCGTCGGCGAGCGCGTTCGGCTCGTCCGGCACCGCCTCGGGCTCGGCTCCTCCATCGTCCGTCGGGCTCGGCTCCCCTCCGCGCACCAGCGCCGCGAAGCGCTCCCGCCAGCGCTCGTCGGCCAGCGCCTCGATCCTCCCTTCGTCCAGCGTCTCGTGGGGCGTCAGCAACCACCGCACCGCCAGCGGCTGGGGCTGCTCGAAGCAGTCGGGGCAGATGAGCTCGAAGCACCCGGGCCCGAGCGCGGGCAGCCCCTCCATCACCGCATCAGACGAGGTGGGCACCAGCGACTTGATGGTGGGCTCCACCTTCTTGAGGTCCTGCCGCGTGGTCAGCCGACCCAGGGCCCAGGTGCCGAACTGCGCCATCGACTTGTAGTCGACGTCGCCGGGGTTCTGCGTGGCCATCAGGCAGCACACGCCGTACTTGCGGGCCTGCTTGAACAGCAGCTGCAGGCCGGGCTTGGCGGCGGGCTTGCGCACGGGCGGCACGAAGGGCGCGACCTCGTCGATGTAGAACAGCGCCTGCGGCTGGGGGCTGGGGTTGCGCAGCATCCACGCGTAGAGCTGGTCCACGAGGGTGGCGACGAAGAAGTCCTTGTCCTCCTGCCCGTGCAGGGTGTTGAGGTACACCACCGCCACGCGGGTCTTGCCGGGCACGGCATGCCGGCCGCGCCCCAGCAGCATGTCGATGTCGATCGGCGCTCCGTGGTGGAACAGCAGCCGCCGCGCGCCCACGTCGAGCCGAGCCAGGCGCTGGCGCGCGGTCTTGAGCTTGCGCAGGTCGAGGTAGCGGGACAGCACGCGCTCCTGCGCCGGCGGCAGGTCGTGCAGGTAGTCGGAGAGCGCGGCCAGGCCTCGGCCGGCCTCGTCCCGGGCGGCCAGCGCCTGCAGGCAGTGATCGAGGACCGCGGCCAGGCCGGTGCCGTCGTCGGAGTCGGGGTCGTAGCCGAGCAGGCCGGTGAGGATCGCGGCGGTGCGGGTGATCGCGTGCATCCGCTCGGCGTCGCTCATGCCCTCGGTCGCCAGGTTCACCGGGTCCACGCTCAGGCCCACGCCCACGGCCGAGCCGGGGGTGAACACGACGACGTCGGCTCGCTCGGCGAAGGCCGCGGCCAGCTCGGGGGCCACGCCGCGCTCGCGCAGCAGCTCGGGATCCGACGCCCCCAGCGCCAGCGAGCACAGGTCGCCCTGGGGATCGATGCACAGCGCGGGCAGCCCCTGCCGCACCACCTCCTCGACCAGCACCTTGCACAGCACGGTCTTGCCCGAGCCGCTGGAGCCCAGGGCCATCACGTGGCGCAGCAGGGCCGACATCGGCAGCTCGATGGGGGCGTCGTCGCGGCGGCTCCGTCCCAGCAGCAGCATGGCCTCGGTCATTGGACCGAGAGGCTACACGCTCGGTGGTGTTCGTGGGCACCCGTCGGCGCGGATCGGATAGGATGTGGCGGTGATGCGGATCTCGTCGCCGTCGACCTCGACCATGGCCTTGCTCCTGGCTGCCTGCCACACGGGCACCCCCGCCGACCAGACGGGCTCGGACACCGACGCCAGCACCACCACCAGCACCACCGGGGCCGACGGCACCGACACCAGCACGGGCACGGGGGGCCCCGCCGAGCTCGACGTGCACCAATTCGCCAACGGCTGCTACTTCGCCAGGGCCGAGAGCAGCTACCTGGCGGCCCACGACTCGAGCTTCGCCTTCGACGGCGCCACCGCCAGCGCGGGGGCGCGCTTCTTCATGAAGGCCTCCGATCTCGGCACCTACCTGCTCTACGACGAGCAGGCGGGCTACCTGGTGTCCGACGACGGCCCGCTGCTGCGCCAGACCGAGCTGCAATCGGACATGCTGCTGGTCGACGACTCGTACGTCTCGGGTGCGGAGTGGATCGTGGAGCCCTCACCCGCCGCTCCCGAGACCGAGGTGGTGCTCCGCAACCGCCGCAACGACCAGCTCCTGGGCAGCTCGGGCCTGGTCGCCGACGAGGCCCAGGCCGCGAGCATCACCCTCGAGCCCACCGCCAACTGCCTCGAGCACCCCGAGCTCACGCTCGACGCCGAGGGCACGGTGGAGCGCACCACCTTCGACGACGGCACCCTCTACGGCATCGTCGACACCCACTCGCACATCCTGAGCAACTACGGCTTCGGCGGCGGCAGCATCTTCCACGGCGCGCCCTTCCACCGCCTGGGGGTGGCCCATGCGCTGCCGAGCTGCGAGCCCTTCCACGGGGTGATGGGGCGCAAGGACTTCTTCGGCTACGCCTTCGACACCGCGGGCGCCGACGGGGCCGACATCGGCTCGCTCCTGCCCGACCTGCTGCAGGGCGAGCTGAGCGTAGACAACCACATCACCGACGGCTGGCCCGAGTTCAGCGAGTGGCCCGCGGCGCCGTATCGCTCCACCCACCAGACCCAGTACTACCGCTGGCTGGAGCGGGCCTACCTCGCGGGGCTGCGGCTGGTGGTCCAGCACGCCACCACCAACTCGGCCATCTGCCACATGACCGCGGGCGAGGGGGTGCAGCCGGTGCGCTACTCCTGCGAGGACATGGTGGCGGTCGATCGCATCATCGAGGAGAGCTACGCGCTGGAGCGCTACATCGACGCGCAATCGGGCGGCCCCGGGCTGGGCTGGTTCCGCATCGTGCTCACGCCGGCCGAGGCGCGCGAGGTGATCGCGGCGGGCAAGATGGCGGTGATCCTGGGGATCGAGACCGCCGACGTGTTCAACTGCCGCCTCACCCCCCGCGAGGGCGACGAGATCTGCGACGAGGCCTACCTGGTGCAGCAGCTCGACGACTACCACGACCGGGGCATCCGGGCGGTCTTCCCCGTGCACAAGTACGACAACGCCTTCGGGCCGGGCGACGGCGATCGGGCGTTCATCGAGGTGGGCAACTTCTTCAACAGCGGGCACTGGTCCAACTTCACCGACGAGTGCCCCGAGGGACCGAGCGCGATCTTCGACAAGGGCGACGTGGCCTTCGGCGGGCTCAACATGCCGCGCGATCAGTACGACTCCCCGCCGCCCCACGACTTCGGCGACTTCCCCGAGCAGCCCCTGGTCACCGCCTTCCCCTTCATCTCGGTGCTGGGCGAGCCGCCGCTCACCGGCAGCTACTGTCAGAACGCCTCCCTCACCCCGCTGGGCGAGACCCTGCTCCACGAGCTGATGGCGCGCGGGATGATCATCGAGGTCGACCACCTGCCGCAGCGCTCGCTGCATCGCGCCTACGAGCTGCTCCAGGCGGCCGACTACCCGCCGGTGGGCTCCCACGGGGGCACCTACGACGGCGTCGTGTACCAGCTGGGCGGGGTGAGCAAGACGGGGCTGGGCCGCTGTCGCGATCCCGAGAGCCCGGGCGCGATGACGCAGCGCCTGCGGGACCGCATCGCCCTCATCACCGCCAACGGCGGCTACCCGGGCGAGGGCTTCGGCTTCGACCTCAACGGCTTCGCGGGCGCGCCCGGGCCCCGCTTCGGCGAGGGGGCCTGCCCCACGCCGCAGGAGGATCCGATCACCTATCCCTTCCGCTCCTACGCGGGCGACGTGGAGCTCACCCAGCCCTGGGTGGGCAACCGTCAGCTCGACTTCGACACCGAGGGCATGGTGCACATCGGCCTGCTGCCCGAGCTCATCGAGGACGCGCGCCGCGACGCGGTCTCCGACGCCGACCTCGAGCCGCTGTTCCGCTCGGCCGAGGCCTACCTGCGCATGTGGGAGCGCGCCGAGCAGCGGGCGGCAGAGCTGTAGGAGCGATGCCCTCGAATGGTCGCCCCTCCCCGGTGCGGAGCGACCACGCGAGGACGAGGCGCCTCAGTGCGCGCCGTGGGGCCGCGTGTAGGGCACCGCGGCCCCGCCGAGGATCCGCCGCACCTCGCACACCCGACGCCACGGCTCGTTGTACTGGAACACCAGGCCCGAGGGGGCCGGGTCGACCACCGTCTGGAAGGCGGCCGGGTTGCCCGAGCCGGGAGCCGCTGGCGCGGCCGAGACCCCGAGGAAGGGCGACAGCGTGGAGGCCACCCCGGCGTTGCGCGTGTTGACGTGCGTGAAGGCGGTGTTGGTCTCGTCGGTGTGGCAGCCGCTGCAGGTGGCGAAGCCGAACAGGTGTCGGGTCTCGGGCAGGATGCCCGCCGCGCCGGTCTCGTCCCACAGCATCGGCGCGCTCGTCTCTCCGCCGAGCATCACGTTGGGCACGGTGTGCGCCACATCGAGGATGAGCGGCTCGTTGGCGGCGAGGAAGGCATCCAGCGGGCCCGAGAGGTTGAGCGAGTCGTCGGGGCTCTGCGCCGTCGGCTGCATGCGCAGCGCCTGCGCGTCGAAGCCCCGCCCCACGTTCTGCAGGTGGTACTCCCGCATCTTCCACGGCGGCCCGCCCAGGTCGATCTCGTTGGTCCGCAGCTGAGCGATCGCGCTGCCGAGGTTGGGGTCGCCCGGCTCCGCTCCCGGCAGGGTCACGTCGTCGGTGATGCTCTGCAGGTGGTTGCGGTAGGGCGCCGAGCCCAGCGGGAACAGCCGCAGGTCGTGCAGGCGCGTGGTCCAGTCGAAGATCGGCAGCGAGCTGGGCAGCTCGTACTCGAAGATGAAGGTCGCCTCGAGCGGGGGCCGTCCCGCCGCCCTCAGATCGACCGCCCCGAACACGAAGCGCAGCTCGCCCGGCTCGCCCACCGTGGCGTCCTCGAGGTCCACGCGGTTGACGATCGCCAGCAGTCGGAACGGCGCCCGGGTGAGGTCGAGCGGGCACGCGCCCGCGCCCACCAGCGGCGCCCCCGGGGCACAGCCGCTGGCCACCAGCCACGGATCGATCAACGCGGGGCGCACGTTGGCCCGCGCCGGCACCGGGAAGCCGTTGACCACGCTGCCCAGCTCGAAGGTCCGTAGCCACTCCGCCACGAACACGTTGGCCGGCACCGTGCCCGACATGCGGCTCATCAGCTCGGCGAAGGTCCACACGCCCACCGAGCCCGCGGGGCAGGCCACGGTCGGGGTCAGGGTGGTGCGGCAGGGATCCTCGACCACGGCCAGGTTGGTGATCACCATCTCGGCCGGGAAATTCACCGGCACCGGCGGGTTGGCGGCCGGATCGCAGAAGGTCACCACGTCGAGGGGCTCCTCGTCCGAGGCCAGCGCCTCGGGGCCCGGCGGCGTCGCGGCGGGCTCGTCCTCATCGGCGACCTCGTCGGCCTCCTGTCCCTCGCGCGTCAGGGGCTCGTCGACCTCCTGCCCACAGCCCAGCGCCAGCGCCACGAGCGGCGCGAATCCTCCCATCCAGTGCGTCCTCATCGATGTGCTCCTTCGGGCCCGCGCTCCGTCCCCCGGCGGCCCCGCGTGGTGGAGTCGCCACCCGCCGATCGGATCATGGGCTCGTTCGATTCCTTCTGGGGGCCCGCCGGGCGTGTCGATGGGCGCGAGCGCACCAAGAGCGAAGCCGGCCCGCGGCCGCACGGGCCAGCGTGGGCGGCGGGGACGGGTGGCTGCTACGATGGGCCGCGATGGGCCCCTCGCTCGTGAGATCGGTGATCGTCGTGCTGGCGCTGGTGCTCGCCTGCACCCCCGCCGCTCCGCCTCAGCCCGAGTCGCCTGCCGCCCCGGCGGCGCCGGTCGAGGCCGAGGCTCCCGCCCCGGACCCCGTCGAGCCCATGGACCAACCTCCTGCCGACGAGCTGACCGGCATCTTCGACATCGACAGGATCGCCGGGGGCAAGCAGTTCCAGGGCTCGTGGCTGCATCGACCCGATGGTGAGTCGCTGGTGCTCTCGTACCGCCCCATGGAGGAGTACCTGGCCTTCGTGGAGAAGCGGGTGGTGGTCCGGGGGCAGCACTACTCTCCGCAGGGGCAGGCGATCGGGGGCCCGCACTTCCGGGTGGAGTCGATGCGCCTGGCCGAGGGCGAGACCGCGACGGCCACCATCCCCCGCTCGCTACCCGTGCCGCCGCGCTGCCTCGACCACGCCACGCTCCGCGAGCGCCTCGATCGCTGGGCCCAGGTGGTGGGCACCCTGGTGGTGGCCCGCGACCTCGAGGTGGGCGGTGACTGGCAAGACGTGGTCCTGCGCCTCGACGACGGCACCGAGCTGCTCGTGACGGAGACCCGCTGGGTCGTCGACCGCGACTATCGCCCCCGCTTCGGCACGCGGGTGACCATGACCGGCAAGCTCCTGCTCGACGAGGATCGCCTGCGCCTGGGCGGCGCCACGGCGCTGTGCGAGGGCGAGGTGGACGGCTGCGGCATGACGGTGCAGGCCGTCCGCCGCTGAGCCGTCTCGATCAGCACACGAGCTCGACGTCGTAGGTCGTAGCTACGGAATCGGAGCCCGAGTGGCCCGATGACACCTTCGTGAAGCGGTCGACGATCGACATCTGATCGATGAAGAGCCCAACGAAAGGTTGGAGTGCTCGAATGCGCGCAACGTGATTGGTAATGGTCGTGACCCGAGCGAACGAAGAAATCGATGGCCGATCGAGGTGCTCCAATGCGCAGTGTTGGATGGTGGTTGATGGGATCGGCACGAAGATCCTCCACTCGTACCCGACGACCATTCCATCCCTGGTTGGTTGACGGGTGTCATCCTCGCAACATAGGTGTTTCCCTGATTGGTCGACAGGCCAAGAAGTCACATGAATCGCCAGAGAACCCCCCACTTCGTGCTTCCAATTGCCATGATGTTGCTCGCCTCGAGCGGATGCGAGGACCCTGACTCGCTCTCGAGCGAGGAAGCCCTCCTCGAGGACGCCAACGATGACCTCGATGCCGAAGATCAGCTGGTCATGAGCGAGCCCTCCGACGACGAGCTCCCGGGCCACGGCCCATCGGAGCCCGGCCCCGATGGCTTCTCGGCCCCGGATGACGACGACGGCGTAGGGATCTACGGAGGCGAGCTCGAGGGCCCCCTCTTGCTCGTACACAGCGTGTCGACGGCAGGTTCCACCGTCGTGGTTCCAAGTAGTGCCACCAACGACCCCGTATGGGCTCTCAATGCGCCGAACTTCTTGTCGGGATCGTTGAGTAGAGTCACCGCGACGATCGTCCACGATGGGTTCTTGAATGGACCCAATGGGTGGGATCATCTCGCGGTACTCACGCGCGGTACTTCTCTCGAGTCATCGCTGCAGTACTTGGGCTTCTCTTCCGGGACTCCCAGTGCATTCTTTTGGGGGGAAGATCTGCAAAGTGCAGGGAATGGTAGCGTCGAGCTCACCACGATGGCGCGTGGCCGCGGCCCGACCATCTGGGCAAAGGGGTCTACGGGAATCTGCTCGAACGCCTTATTGCCCTGTCTGAAGTTCGAGAACTACAGCATGAACTTCTTCCCGGGAGACATCCTCGTTGGCCCGTCGGTCGCACTGCCACTCACGTCGGACCCCTTCCAGCTCCGGGTCGACACCACCGACACGGACATCAAGGTCTGGGTCTCGCAAGGGGGCCAGCTCAAGGCCTATGCCAGTTGCCTGGAGATCTCTGGCGGAGACTCCCGATGCGGAGCACGACCAGGAGACGGGGCCATGGGCGATGCCATCTTCGGGTTCGTCATGCAAAATCCCCTGCCCAACTTTGCAAACCGGCACGCTGGCGTTCTCAACGCCAGCTCGAAGATACTTCACGGGTGGATCGACTGAGGTAGGCGAGACACCCTCCATCGTAGGGCCGGGCAGCCCCGCGCCGCGTTCGCGGCGTCACGCTCGGTCGAGGTAGCAGACCGCGAAGAGCGGCTCGGGATCGGTCCACACCTGGCGGCCGCGGAAGCCCACTGCGGCCGCCAGGCGCTGGAAGCCGTCGATGGAGTACTTGTGGGAGTACTCGGTGCGGATCGTCTCCCCCTCGGCGAGGGGGAAGCGGCGGCCGGCGAGGGTGACCACCTGGGCCTGGCGGCTGACGAGGTGCATCTCGATGCGGCCGAGCTCCTGGTCGTAGATGGCCCGGTGCTCGAAGGCGTCGAGGTCGAAGTCGGCCCCCAGCTCGCGGTTGATCCGGCGCAGGAGGTTGAGGTCGAACTCGGCGGTCACGCCCTGGGCGTCGTTGTAGGCGGCCTCGAGCACGGCGGGGTCCTTGCGCAGGTCGATGCCGATGAGCAGGCCGCCGCCGGGGCCGGCCTGCTCGGACATCTGGCCCAGCAGGCGGGTGGCCTGGTCGGGCAGGAAGTTGCCGATGGTCGAGCCGGGGAAGTAGACCGCCCGCCGTCGCACCGCGGCCCGCGGGGTGGGGATCTCGAAGGGCTGGGTGAAGTCGGCACAGACCGGCAGCACCTCCACGTGGGGGAAGGCGGCGGCGAGCTCCTCGGCCGAGCGCAGCAGGTGCTCGCGCGAGATGTCGACGAGCACGCAGCCGGCGGGCTCGCGCAGGCGCTCGAGCAGGCGG
This sequence comes from Myxococcales bacterium, assembly GCA_020633315.1. GTDB lineage: Bacteria > Myxococcota_A > Polyangia > Nannocystales > Nannocystaceae > Paraliomyxa. The sequence continues at coordinate 65,379 of JACKDV010000013.1, read as the reverse complement.
CGGGTCTTCACGCTGCTGCCGCTGCCGTACTCGATCACCAGCGCCCCGGGACCGATGGCCTCGGCCATCGCGGCGGCGTCGCGCTCCATGATCCCCAGCTCGGTGCGGGTGGGGTAGTACTCGGGCAGCTCACAGATGCGGTCGAACAGCTCGGAGCCGCGCGCGTCGTAGAGGTACTGGGTGGGCAGCTCCCGCTGGGGACGACGCGAGAGCGCGGCCAGCACGTCGCGACGGAAGCGATCGAGGGCAGGGGCCTGGTCGACGAGCTCGGTGGACTCGAGGGGGGCAGCAGCGGTCATGGATCCCTCGCGAGGCGGAGCCCCGAGAGCTGCCAGCGAGCCTCGGGCGGGAAGAAGTTGCGGTAGGTGGCGCGCAGGTGCGAGGCCGGCGAGGCGCACGAGCCCCCCCGCAGCACGAGCTGGTTGCACATGAACTTGCCGTTGTACTCGGCGAGCGCCCCGTCGAGCGGGCGGAAGCCGGGGTAGGGCGCGTAGGCGCTGGACGTCCACTCCCACGCGTCGCCGAAGGCCTGGTGCGGTCCCGGGCCCGTGGCGCCCTGCAGGGGCATGGGGTGCAGGGCCCCGCGCTCCACGAAGTTGCCGTGCACGGGTCGTGACGCGCAGGCGGTCTCCCACTCGGCCTCGGTGGGCAGCCGGTGCCCGCTCCAGCGCGCGTAGGCGTCGGCCTCGAACAGGCTCAGGTGGCAGACGGGCTCGGCGGGATCGACCGCTCGCATGCCGCCGAGGGTGAACTGCTGCCAGCCCGCGGCCGCGGCCCCCTCGGGCTCGCCGCCCTCGCGCTCCCAGTAGAGCGGCGCCCGCCAGCCCTGGTCGCGCACGGTGGCCCACCCGGCCGAGAGCCACAGCTCGGGGCGCCGGTAGCCGTCGTCGGCCATGAACTGCAGGTACTCGCCGCAGGTGACCAGGCGCGAGGCGAGGGCGAAGGGCTGCAGGTAGGTGAGGTGCCGCGGGCCCTCGTTGTCGAAGGCGAAGCCCCGGCCGTCGTGCCCCAGCTCGACCAGGCCGCCCGGGTGCTCGAGCCAGGTCGTGGCCGGGAGCTCGGCGGGCCCCTCGGCTCGGGCCGGCTCGCGGTACGCCGGGCGCAGCGGGTTGAGCGAGAGGCCGTGCTTGAGGTCGGTGAGCACCAGCTCCTGGTGCTGCTGCTCGTGCTGCAGCCCCACCTCGATCACCGCCGCCAGCTCGGGCCCCACGCCCCGCTCCAGCAAGGCCGCCATGTGCTCGTCGACGTGGTCGCGGTAGCGCTGCACCTCGGCCACGGTGGGGCGCGTGAGCAGCCCGCGCTGGGGCCGGGGGTGCATGCTGCCCACCGTCTCGTAGTACGAGTTGAACAGGTAGCCGAAGCGCGGGTGGAAGGGCGCGTAGTCGGGCACCGAGGGGGCGAGCACGAAGGTCTCGAAGAACCAGGTGGTGTGGGCCAAGTGCCACTTGGCCGGGCTGGCCTCGGTCATCGACTGCAGGCCGTAGTCCTCGATCTCCAGCGGGTCGGTCAGGGCCCGCGTGGCGGCCCGCACCACCGGGTAGCGCGCGAGCAGCTCGTCCACCGAGGGCGTCCACGGAGCAGCCGGGGAGGGCGAGGTCGCGGCGGCTGGCAGCGAGGCAGACATGGCGTCCGGGCGCGAGGACGGGGCCTCGCGAGGGTCGTGAGCACCACGGGAGCCCGACCGGGGGGTGGCCGGTGCGGGCGGAGCATTGTCGACGGGTCCTGCGTTGTCAAGCAATGGCCCCGCTGGTGCGTCCGCAGAGGTACGTCGTTCGCGAGCCCGACGTTACCGAACCAAGCGATCGATCGAGCCCTGGTGCGACCCGCCTCACGACGGGCCCCGTCCCGCGCGACGGAGGCGAGCGCTCCGTGAGGCGCCCGCCGTTCGGGTCGGCTGCTGGCCGCGAGCCGCGGAGTCCCAGCCGAGTGACGCGCTCGTGACTCAGGACAGGGCCAGCATGCGGTCGATGGGCAGCCGCGCCGCCTCTTGCAGCGCCACCGGCATCTGCAGCTCGGGGCTCATGTCGCGCAGGCAGGTGTAGAGCTTCTCGAGGGTGTTCAGCCGCATGAAGGGACACTCGTTGCACGCGCACGAGTTGTTGGGTGGCGCCGGGATGTAGGTCTTGTGGGGCGCGGCCTTCTCCATCTGCGTGATGATGCCGGGCTCGGTGGCCACGATGAGCTCGTCGTGCTCGCTGCTCACCGCGTAGCGCAGCAGCTTGGTGGTCGAGCCGATGAAGTCGGCCATGGCGAGGATGGGCTCCTCGCACTCGGGGTGCGCGATGAGCTGGGCCTTGGGGTGGCGGGCCTTGAGCCCGAGCAGCTTGCGGTGGCTGAAGGTCTCGTGCACCACGCAGCTTCCCTGCCACAGGATCATGTCGCGCCCGGTCTTCTCGACGAGGTAGCGACCGAGGTTGCGATCGGGGGCGAAGAGGATCGGCGTGCCCTCGGGGATCGAGCGGATCACCGCCTCGGCATTGGACGAGGTGCAGATGATGTCGCTGGCCGCCTTCACCTCGGCGGAGCAGTTGATGTAGCTGACCGCGACCGCGTCGGGGTGGCGGGCTCGCCAGGCCCGGAAGCGATCCGCCGGGCAGCCGCTGGCGAGCGAGCAGCCGGCGTCGAGGTCGGGCAGCAGCACCCGCCGCCCGGGGTTGAGGATCTTGGCCGTCTCGGCCATGAAGTGCACCCCGCAGAACACGATCACGTCGGCATCGGTGTCGCGCGCGGCCTGGGCCAGGGCCAGCGAGTCGCCGAGGAAGTCCGCGAGCTCCTGGATCTCCGACTCCTGGTAGTAGTGGGCCAGGATGACCGCGTTGCGCTCGGACTTGAGCCGGGCGATCTCCTCTTCGAGGTCGAGACTGGGATCGACGTGAGGCTGCTCCATGGGCGTTCGGGGAGCATTGCACCGTGCCCCGAGGGGCGCAATCGCGAGCGAGGTGGAGGCTCTGCTCGCGAGCGGGGTCGGGGAGGGGCGGGTCGAGGTCGAGCGCGGTGATGCGAGGCGCCGAGCGCGAGAGCATGGCGCTCGCGTTGCAACGACCGCACTCGAGCGCAACGCGTTCGCGGCAGCTCGTCCGCGCCGCATCGAGGTGGAGGCGCCCGCTCGTGTCGCTCGCTCGGGGGCTGCGAGCTCGCGCGAGCGCGGTGGAGGCTCGAGCTCGGGTTGCGACTCGATCGCGCAGACGAACGTGATCGCGCGACTCGATCGCGCAGACGAACGTGATCGCGCGACTCGATCGCGAAGGCGAACGTGACCGCGCGAGCTCCCGCGCGATCACGTTCACCAGGCTCGCGCCGTCGATCGAGCATGCGTGCACGCGAGCGACGTCGATGCCCCTCGCTGCGCGATCGTCCGTCCTCGTTGCCGAGCGCTCGCGATCTTCGAATCACCGAGGTGATCGATCGAGCGAAGGCGCGAGCACACCTCATTGCTGATCATCCGACCAATCTTTTCCTTGCATACCTGTGACTCCGCCGATACGCTTCGGTCCTGGTGACGAAGCTCGAGTAGCTCCATTCGGGAGCGCTCGATCTCACGTCGAATTTGGCTTCGAACACCACGTAGAAAGGCAAAAAGGTAGAACCATGGGCAAGAAGCTCTCCCTCGATGATGTGATCTCGCAACTCCGTGCTTCCTCGATGGAGGAGGTCGTGGACACCGGTCGCATCAAGGGCGGTCTGGCCTCGGCGGGCGTCCAGGAAGGCTGCCACGTCCCCACGGCCGAGCCCGTGAGCCCCGCTGCGGTGTAGCAGGGCGCTCCGTGCCCGGAGGCTCGGCGTGTCGCCGGTCCTTCGGGCACACCTATCGTGGTGAATGCTCGATGGATGGAGTCGTGCGGAAATGGACACTGTCAATGTGATGGGCGTTCCCGATACCGCCCGTCGTGCCACTGAAGAGGATCGAGTCGAGCCCGAGCCCGACACCTACTTCGATGGATGGCGCGACGAGGGGCACCAGCGTTTGTGTCGGACCGTGCGCCACGAGCTGGAGCAGCACGGGCCCGCGTGGGCTCGCTCGATCGACGACGAGGCGCTGCTCGATCCCCTGCTCGTCACCACCACCAGCCACCCCGACTCGGGGCTCGAGCTTCCGCAGTGCCTGTGGGGCCTGGTGCCGCCGCGGCACCGCCCGTCGAGCATGAGCGTGCGTGCGTTCGAGGACGGCCGCGTGCTGCTGCCCGGGCTGGGCACGCTGCGTGGTCCCGAGCCCTTCGGTCGCGCCACCCTGCACGTGGTCGACGACGAGCCCCGGCTGCGCGAGCACCCCGACGCTCGCCTCGAGCCGCTGCCGCGCGCGGGCCCGATCGTCGTGTACCCGTATCGCCACCCGTGGCTGCGCCCCTACACCGATCTGCACGGCAAGCACTACGCCGACACGCGGGTGGAGGAGCCCACCCGCCACAACCTGAGCTCGCTCACCGAGGCGATGGAGCTGCTCGAGGCCACCAGCCCGCGGCAGCACGCCGAGCTCGGCCGCGACCTCCGCCTCGCGATCATCGTGCACCAGCCCGCGCTCGCCTCGATGGCGGGCCTGCCCATCCACGGCGCGGTGTTCCTCAGCGTGCGCGGCCACGAGAGCCCCATCTTCTTCGTCGAGGAGCTGGTCCACCAGGGCGGGCACGTGACCTTCTCCAAGGTGATCGCCGACTGGTCGAAGGTGCTGGCCATCCCCTACGCCACGCCGATGTCGAGGCTGACCGGCGACGAGGACGATCCGCGGCCCTTCGGCGACGCCGTGCACGGCAACTACACCCTGGTGCGGATGGTGCTGGCGCTCGAGGCCCTGCTCGACTACCCGCTGGTGCGCGGGCACCTGCGCCACGAGGTGCTCGGCCGCGTCGCGCTCTCGCTGGTGCGCCTGGAGGTCGGCCTGCAGCAGATCGACCACCCCGGCCTCTACCACGAGCGCGGCTGGCTGATGCACCGCCGCTTCGTGGGCGCGTACGAGCGCATGAGCCGGCGCTTGGGCTGGGTGCGCGCCCGGGTCGAGGTCCGCGACCAGCCCTACGTCTTCGAGTACGACCGCTTCCTGGCGGCCAACCCCCTGTAGAGCGAGCATGCTCGATCGCCTCCTGGCCTCGCGCGCGCCCTTTCGGGTCTACCGCCAGCACGACCTGATGGACTGCGGGCCGAGCTGCCTGCGGATGATCGCGCGTCACCACGGCCGGCACTGGTCGCTGAGCACGCTGCGCGAGCGCTGCCAGATCGGCCGCGGCGGGGTGTCGATGGAGGGCATCGCCGAGGCGGCCGAGTCGATCGGGCTGCGCTCGCTTGCGCTGATGCTGGACTACGAGCAGCTCAGCACCAAGGTGCCGCTGCCCTGCATCGCGCACTGGGACCAGAACCACTTCGTGGTGATCGTCGCCGCCGATGCCCACCAGGTGCGGGTGGCCGATCCGGCGCGCGGGCAATTGCGGCTGTCCCGGGAGGAGTTCGTCGAGCACTGGCGAAGCCGCGGCTCGCGGGGCGTGGTGCTGCTGCTCGAGCCCACCCCGGCCTTCCTCGAGCACCGCGACGAGGCCCGCCAGCACCGGGGGCTGGGCGCGCTGTGGCCCTACCTCGTGCCCCACCGGCGGCTGCTGGTCCAGCTCGTGCTCGGCATGGTGGTGGCCAGCCTGCTCGGCCTGGTCTTCCCCTTCCTCACCCAGGCGCTGGTCGACGTGGGCATCGGGGCCCAGGACCTCGGCTTCGTGCACGCGGTGCTGCTGGCCCAGCTCATGCTCTTCGGCGGGCGCACGGCGGTCGAGCTCATCCGCTCGTGGATCCTGCTGCACATCGGGCAGCGGGCCAACATCGGCATGCTCACCGACTTCCTGTCGCGGATGATGCGGCTGCCGCTGGCGTTCTTCGACACCCGCACCATCGGCGACGTGCTGCAGCGGGTGGACGACCACCGCCGCATCGAACGCTTCCTCACCGCGGGTACCCTCGAGGTGCTGTTCTCGGTGGTCAACGTGGTGGTGTTCGCGCTGGTGATCGCCGCCTACAGCCGCACGGTGCTCGTGGTGTTCCTGGTGGGCACCGCGGCCGCGGTGGCGTGGATCCTGCTGTTCATGCGACGGCGGCGGCAGCTCGACCAGCTCCAGTTCGCCCAGCGCTCGGCCAGCCAGAGCGCGCTGGTCGAGCTGGTGGAGGGCATCGCCGAGATCAAGCTGGGGGGCTGCGAGCGACGCAAGCGCTGGGACTGGGAGCGGATCCAGGTCCGGCTCCATCGCATCAACGAGCGCCGCCTCGCCCTGAGCCAGATCCAGCAGGCGGGCAGCCTCGCCCTCAACGAGGGCAAGAACATCATCGTCACCTTCCTCGCCGCGCGCGAGGTGATCGACGGCTCGATGACCCTGGGCATGATGCTGGCCGTCACCTGGGTGATGGGCCAGGTGGGGCGCCCCCTCGATCGCCTGCTGGGCTTCGTGCAGAGCGCCCAGGACACGGTGCTGGGGCTGGAGCGCCTGGGAGAGGTGCACGCCTTCCCCGAGGAGCAGCCGGCGGACCAGCCTTCGCTGCGCGAGCTGGGGCCGCGCCGCGAGCTGCGGCTGGCCGGGGTGAGCTTCCGCTACCCCGGCGGGGACGGCTGGGTGCTGCGCGACGTGGAGCTGACGATCCCCGAGGGCAAGACCACCGCGATCGTGGGCGCCAGCGGCAGCGGCAAGACCACCCTGCTCAAGCTCCTGCTCGGCTTCTACGAGCCGGGCGAGGGCGAGATCCTGGTGGGGGGCGTGCGGCTGGCCAACCTGCACCGGGCCTCGTGGCGGCGGCGCTGCGGGGTGGTGATGCAGGACGGGCACATCTTCGCCGACACCATCGCGGGCAACGTGGCGGTGGGCGACGAGGAGGTGGACCTGCCGCGGCTGCTCGAGTCGCTCGAGGTGGCCAACCTGCGCGACTTCGTGGAGGGCCTGCCGCTGGCCTGGCAGACCCGCATCGGTCGCGACGGCCAGGGCCTCAGCCAGGGGCAGCGCCAGCGCATCCTCATCGCGCGCGCCCTGTACCACGACCCCGAGTACCTGTTCTTCGACGAGGCCACCTCGTCGCTCGACGCGACCAACGAGCGGGTGATCATGGACAAGCTCGATCAGGTGGTGCGCGGGCGGACCTCGGTGGTCATCGCCCACCGCCTGAGCACCGTCCGCAACGCCGATCAGATCGTGGTGCTCGATCGCGGGCGGGTGGTCGAGCGGGGCACCCACGACGAGCTGACCGCGAGCCGCGGGGCCTACTACCGGCTGGTGAAGAACCAGCTCGAGCTGGGGAGCTGACGCGATGCCCACGTCGCCCACGCCGGACGCCCACAGCGAGGAGGTCGACGATCTCGTGGGTCGCGTGCCCGCGTGGGTGCTGCGCGGCGGCAGCGGGACCCTGCTGCTGGTGCTGCTGGGGCTGTTGGCCGGGGCGTGGTTGCTCGAGTACCCCGACGTGATCTCCTCGCCGGTCGCGATGACCACGGTCAGCCCGCCGGTGCCCGTGGTGGCGCGGCAGAGCGGTCGTCTGCGCGAGCTGGCCGTGAGCGACGGTGACGAGGTGGAGCCCGGAACCTGGCTGGCCGTGCTCGAGAACCCGGCGCGCACCGAGGACGTGCGGGCGCTGGGCGAGCTGCTGCGACGGCTCGAGCCGCGGCTGGGCGAGCTCGGGGTCCTCGATCCCGAGCTCGAGGCGCTGCCCCCCCAGGTGCAGCTGGGCGAGCTTCAGGTGGAGTACGCCGCTTTCCTCACCGCGTGGCGCGATGCGGTGGCGGCCGAGCGCGACCCCTACTACGACACCAGCGAGCACCAGGTGGGCGAGCAGCTCGACAGCAGCGAGGCGCTGACGGGCTCGCTGCGTCAGCAGCAGCAGGGGCTGCGGGCCGACCTCGAGCAGGCCGAGCGCGATGCCCGGGCGGCGCGGCGGCTGCTCGACCAGGGGGTGCTGTCGGCGGCGGAGCACGCCGAGGCCGAGGCGGAGGTCCGCGAGCGTCGGCGCGCCCTCGAGGCGGCCGAGGTGGAGCGGCTGGGCCGAGAGGTGGGGCGGGTGGAGCTGCAGCGCGGGCGCCTCGACCTCGAGCACGAGCGACGCGATCGCCTGCGCGAGCGCCATCGCCAGCTCCAGGACGCCCACGCCACCCTGGCGCGCGCCTACGAGGCCTGGCGTCGCGACTACGTGCTGGTCTCTCCCATCCCGGGTCGGGTGGCCTTCCACCGCATCTGGAACGTCAACCAGTGGGTGGCCGCCGACGAGGAGGTGATGACCGTGATCCCCTCCCTCGACGGGATCGTGGGGCGGGTGGAGCTGGGGCAGCACAGCTCGGGCAAGGTGGAGGTGGGCCAGCGAGTGGTGATCAAGCTCGATGGCTACCCCTACCGCGAGTTCGGCGTGGTCGAGGGCCGCGTGGACTCGGTGCCCTCGATCGCCCGCGAGGGGGTCTACTTGGTGACGGTGCGCCTGCCCGAGGGGCTGCGCACCAGCCATGGCCACGAGCTCACGCTGCGCCACGACATGCGTGGCACCGCCGAGATCGTGACCGCCGATCTGCGCCTGCTGGAGCGCATGTTCTTCCAGCTCAGCAGCCTGATGGAGGGACGATGAGCGCCGAGTCGATCCACGAACCCCTGGCCCCCCTGCACGAGCTCGAGGGCGAGCCCCGGGCGGCGGCCGTGCTGCTGCGCGAGCTGATCTCCTCCCTGAGCGGAGCGCGGCGCGAGGGCGCGGTGGAGGGAGACAGGCCGCAGCTGTGGCTGTTCGGCGAGGCGGTGGATCTCGCGGTGCCGCTGCGGCTGCTGCTCGAGGGGCTGCGGCGCGGAGACGCGGCGCGGGTCCGGCTCGACGCCGAGACGGTGGCGGCCCACGACGCGGCGACCCGCGACCCGGAGGGCTACCTGCTGAGCGCGGCCGGGATGTATGCGGCGCGGCGGCGTGGCCGACGAGACGACGAGGTCCCGCCCGACGCGATGAGCCTGCGCCTGTATGCGTCTTCGTTCTACTTCCCGATGAACGCGATGCTCCGTGCCGATCCGGCCGCGCCCACGAGCTGGCTGCAGGTGGTGCTCGGCCTGCGGGGTGCTGCCGAGCGCTACCTCGCTCGCGAGGATCTCGATCCCGAGAGCCCCTTCGCGCGACGGATGGCGCGGCTGCAGGAGCGCCTGCGGGGGCTGACGCGCAGCTGCGATCCGCGGCTGCCGCGGGTGCTGGGTGAGCAGCTCGTGCACGCGTGGATGGCCGTGCGGGCGCTGCATCGTCAGAGCGCGTACCAGCGCGAGGGAGGGCCGCGCGCACGGCTCTTCCGGGTGTGCTCGCTGCCCGAGGCGGCGCTGGCCGATCTGCGCTGGGCGGCCGGGCGTCGCGGGCTGTGGAGGGATCCGGGGCTGATGAGCACCGCGCCCGACGAGGCGCAGTGCCGGTGGTTCGGTCGCGCTCATCACCCCCACTCGATGGAGATCCGCCCGCTGTTCCGCGGCAGCGCCGGGCGCTGGCTCGACGGCGAGATCGACGACGTGGTGAGCCACGAGCAGCAGGTGCTGTTCCCCCCCGGCACGCCCTTCGAGGTGGAGGAGGTGGTGGAGCATCGGGGCGAGGGCGGCACGGCACGCACGCTGGTGCGCCTGAGCGAGCTGTCGCGCTCGGCCGCGGCGCTGCGCGAGGGGGCGAGCCTGCCCTCGCCACGCGTGGCCCCCCGCGCGCCGATCTATCACTACACCCTGGGCCTGGCGCTGCCCGGCATCGTCGACGACGGAGAGATCGGCGTGGCCCTGCCGCCGCCGGGAGTCGAGACCCCGGTGGTGTGGCTGTCCACCCGCGACGACTGGGAGCCCTCGGCGGTCAAGAGCGTGGTGGAGGACGGGCGTCGCCGCGAGCTCGAGGTGGCCGAGCTCGCCGAGCGCTGCCGCGGGCTGTTCCGCATCGCCGTCGATCCCGAGCTGCCGCTGCTGAGCTTCTCGCAGTGGGTGCGCTGGGCCGAGGTCCCCGCCGACGTCGCCGAGGTGCTCGAGCAGCGCGGCCGCGAGCGAGGAGCCGACCCCGAGCAGTGGGTCTGCTGTCCCCTCCCCATCGAGCGCGCCCACTGGCGCTCGCTCGAGCTGCGCCACCCGGAGCTCGGCTGGGTGCCGGTGGAGCTATGAGCAGCTCGAGCGAGCCGGGCTTCTCGGTGGCGCCGGGGTGGCCGAGCTGGCCGGGGGTGCAGGGCGAGCTCTACCTGGCCGAGCGCCCGGGCGGCGGCAACACGGGCGGGCGGTGGTTCGTCGACGAGGCCGAGGTGATGTGGTTCCTCAAGCTCGACATGCACCACCTGGGCCTGCAGACCTCCGCCGAGGTGATCTCGGCGCGGGTGCTGGCGTGCCTGGGTTACCGCGTGCCGCCCACCCACAAGATCATCCGGGGCTCGCTGCACCTGTCGGTCGCGCGCGACGTGGGCGAGGCGGTGGACACGACCCGCTTCGAGGACATGGACAGCTCGGCCGTCCGTCAGCTCCGGGTGATCTGCGCCTACCTCAAGGACTGGGATCGGGTGGCGCCTCGCACCAGCAACAACCTCGTGCATGCCGACGGTCGGATCACCCTCATCGACTTCGGGGGCACGCTGGGCGCCCGCGCCCTGGGGCAGCACAAGTCGGGGCCGGTGAGCTCCGAGGCGATCGGCTGCTACGAGGCCACCGGCGAGCTCTCCGTGCTGTGGGACGGGTTCCGGGTGGCCGCGGAATCCGAGCACCCGTGGAATCGCATCACTCCGGCCGACGTCGGGGCGGCGGTGGCCCGGCTCGCCACGCTCGACGACGGGCTCATCGAGCGGATCGTGGAGGCTGCCCAGTACCCCACCGCTCGCGATGCCGCGCTGATGGCCGAGGCCCTGCGGGTGCGTCGGGACGGGCTGGTGGAGGGGCTGCCCCGGCGCTTCGCCGCGGGCGGTCGCATCGCGTCCTGAGCACCGTTCCGCGGTCGCGCGCTCGGGGTGGGAGCATCGTCGTGCGGCTGATCGGCGTCGGGGTGTGACGAGGACCTCGGGTCGAGTCGATCTCGGGCGAAATAGGACGTCGGCGCCTCGGTTGTGCCGGCCCAGGAGGTGCCGATGGATTCGCAGGGCGCGGGGGGCAAGGCCCCAGCCGCGAGCTCTCGGGGCCGACGCGCGCTCGGGTGGCTGACGGGGCCGGTGAAGCTGGTGGCCGTGGTCGTGGGCGTGGTCGGCTCGGTGGTCGCGCTGATGAGCTTGGTGGGGCGGTGGACCGATGAGATCTGGGTGCAGGTGGGAGTCGCCGCCGTGGTGACCGCGCTGGTGCCCTTCCTGCTCGCCGATCGGCTGCTGCCCAAGGACGGATCCGCCCGGCCGGGGCTGGTCTCGGACGTGCTGGCGCTGAGCTGGATGGGAGGCACGACCGCCGCGGTGGTGCTGGGTGGCTCGCTGATGCACGCGCCGCTCACCGCCCAGGCCGCGCGCTTCGACGAGCAGGGCTGGAGCCGCGCCGCCTGGGCCACGCGCTGGGCCGCCGGCACCGAGCTGGCCGTGGCCACGCCCTTCGGGAAGGAAGCGGAGGCCGAGGCGGCGGAGGCCGAGGCGGAGCCGGCGGAGGCAGGCGTGACGGCCGAGGGCTCCCCGGTGGTCGCCACGGCCGAGCCGGCTCCCGCCTCCGCCGAGGGCACGCCCGCGGCGGACGAGCGTCCGGCCCCGCCGGAGGTGGACGAGCACGGTCGGGTCGAGCCCGCCGAGCTGTTCCGGGCGTGGGCGCCCTCGGTGGTCACGATCAGCGTGGACTCCCGCCGGGGCTCGGCGGTGGGCACCGGCTTCGTCATCGACGAGCACGGGGTGATCGCCACCAACCACCACGTGGTGGACGGCGCGGAGTCGATCCAGGTCAAGCTCTTCGACGGCACCAAGGCCGATCGGGTCGAGCTGCTCGAGACCAACGAGGAGGACGACCTGGCCCTGCTGCGCATCGAGGCCGCCGCGCTGCCGCGGCCGGTGGTGCTCGGGGTGTCCGACGAGGTGGTGGTGGGCGAGTCGGTGGTGGTCATCGGCAACCCCATCGGGCTCGAGCACACGATGACCGACGGCATGGTGTCCTCGCGGCGGGTCTACGAGGGCAAGAGGTACATCCAGATGTCGGCCCCGGTGTCGCCGGGCAACTCGGGCGGGCCGGTCTTCGACGAGCACGGCGACGTGATCGGGGTGACCGTGGCCAAGCTGTGGGGAGAGAACCTCAACCTGGCCATCCCCATCGACGTGCTCAAGCCCATGATCAAGTCGGAGTACCCGTCGGCGCGGGGCTTCGGGGAGTCGAGGTGGTGATGCGACGGACGATCGTCTTCCTCTCGTTGTTGGGCATGCTCGGCACGGTGGCCGGGATGGGAGCGCTGCGCGAGCGCGAGCTGCTGCAGGCCGAGCCCCCGGCCGTGGAGTCGGCGTCGACCGAGGCCGGTGCGGTGAGCGGCTCGGTCGGAGAGGCCGAGGCGGGGGCCGCCGCGAGGCCGGAGGCCAAGGCCGGAGGCGGGGTCGAGGGCGGTGCGGGGATCGATGCCGGTGCCGGGACCGAGGCTCCGGCTCCCGCGACCGAGCCCTCCACGCCTCCCGTCGACCCCGAGGTCCCGCGGCCGCACCTGCGGGTGGTCGCGCTGGGCTGGGAGGTGCTCGCCCCCGGCGTGCTCGCCAACGACGGCATGGAGCCGGGCCAGGACAGCGCCTTCGCGGCCGTGGGTCTCGACGTGAGCTTCTCGTCGGTGGTCGATGCCGAGGAGATCGAGATCCGCCTGGGACGAGGCGGAGCCGACGAGCGCGGGGCCGACGTGGCGCTCGTGCCCCTGCCGGCCTTCGTCGCCTCGTACGAGCGCCTGCGGGCCCTGTCGCCGCAGGTCTTCCACGTGGTGGCCTGGTCGCGCGGACGCGACGTGCTGGTGGGCGAGGGCGAGGTGCTGCAGCAGCCTCCGCGCGGCGAGCTGCGGCTGCACGGCGAGCCGGGCTCCTCCTCGGTCCTGCTCGGTCTGTTCGCGCTCGAGCAGGCCGGGGTGTCGCCCTCGCGGGTGCGGCTCGTCGAGGGCGGAAGCCCGGGGCGGCGACACGGCCTGCAGGCGGTCGAGCGCCGCAAGTCCCGGGAGATCGACGCGCGCGACCTGGTGCTGTCGACCGCCGAGGCCACCCACCTCGTGCCCGTCGTCGCGGTGGCGCCGGCCGGGGTCGTGGCGCGGCGCGAGGCCGACCTGGTGACCTGGTCGCGGGTGTGGCTCGACGGCGCGACCACCCTCGGCGGTGATCCGGCCGCCGCCGCCCGCACCCTGGCCAGCGAGTCGGGCGCCCCCGAGGCGGTCGACCTCATCGACGGGCTGGGCTGGCTCGACTTCACCGACCTGCACGGCGCCGCCCAGGCGGCGGGGCTCTCGGGGCGCGGGGCGGTCGAGCTCGACGGCCTGTTCCACCGCACCTGGTCGCTGTGGCGCGACGTCGGCCTGCTCACCACGCCGCCGCCCGAGCACGTGCCGCTCACCGCCATCGTGATCGCCGACCTCGCCCGCGAGGTGCCGCCCGGGCCCGCTCCCGTGTCGCCGGCGATCCACCGCGACCCCAGCGGCGACGAGCCCGGGGTGCTGCTGACCCACACGGTCTCCGGCCGTCGCCTGAGCGCCGCGGCCGAGTCGAGGCTGGTGGCCGAGGTGGGCTTCCTCGCCGGCGTGTTCTCCCGCTCCACCATCGAGGTCACCGTGCCGCGCTCCTCCGAGGCGGCCGATCGCGTGGCCACGCACGCCAGCGAGCGCTTCGGGCTCGGCGAGGGGCGGGTGGTGGTCGTCCCCGCGGAGCCGGAGCCCAAGGGCACGCGCCCCAAGAAGCCGCGGGTGGCCGCGACCGTGGTCGTGCGCGACGCTCGATAGCCGACGAGCCATCACCACGAGGTGGCGGCCGGGGCCCACGGGCTCGGGTCGCCGCCTGCCCGCTTCAGCGCCGACGATCGACCGCCATCAACACGGGCAGCATGATGCTGCGCCCCACGTCGAGCCCCACGCCCGCCGCGTAGGTGTTGGCCTGCTGGGGGCCCACCCAGTCCCAGCGCGCGCTCACCCACACGTTCATGCCGCTCAGCAGGTAGCGGCGGAGCCAGTTGCGGTCGTCGTGCACCAGCTCGGTCACCGTGCGGTAGAACGGGTACAGCTCGGCCTTGCCCACCACGCCCACGCCGTTGGGGCGCAGGTCGTCGCGATCGGTGCTCCAGCGCGGGCCCGAGCTCGCGCCCACCACGAACGCGGGGCCCCGGGGCGCGTAGCGGGAGAGTCCCAGGCCGAGGTCCAGGCCGAGGAAGCCGGGCGTGGTCTCCTCGCCGGGCGGGCGCACGGCGGAGATCACCGCGCTCTCGCCCAGGCTCAGGTGCAGCCAGGTGGTGTTGCTCAGCGCCACGAACGAGGTCTGGGCCTCGAACGACATCTGGTAGACGGGGGCGCGGTAGTGGTTGGACCAGCCCCAGCCGAATTGGATGGGACCCCGCGTGTCGATCAGTCGCACGCGCCGGGGCGAGGGCACCACCTCCACCGTGGGCAGCGGGGTGCGGGCCTCGGCCACGCTCGATGTGAGCAGGGCCAGCGCCGCCCCGGCCAGCACCGCTGTCGTCCCCTGCCTCGATCGATCGCGTGCCACCATCCCAGGATCGACCGAGGCACTCGCCGACCGCAAGCGCCCCGGGACCGCCGCCTCGCACCTGGAGCCACGATTGCGCTCGCTCGATTGCAACGCGCCCCTGGCCGGCGGCAGCATGCTCGCGTGAGCGCGAAGGTCCGGGTGATCGTGGTGGGCGGCGGGGCGATCGGCCTAGCCAGTGCGTGGGCGCTGTCGCGGCGGGGGGCTGCGGTCACCGTGCTCGAGCGCTTCGGCCACGTGCACGACCGCGGCAGCCACAGCGGGCACACCCGGGTGATCCGTCAGGCCTACCACGAGGGCTCGTCCTACGTGCCGATGATCCAGCAGTCCGATCGCGAGTGGCAGGCGCTGGGTCGGCGGGCGGGAGACGAGCTGCTGGTGCGCAGCGGCCTGCTGCTCTTCGGTCCCGCCGACGATCCCGAGCTACGGGCCGCGATCGACACCTGCAACCGCTGCCAGCTCCCGTACTCGCTGCACGAGGGCGCCGAGGCGCGCGAGCGCTGGCCGGTCCGCATGCCCGATGACTGGCGGGCCTGCTTCGATCCCTCGGGCGGCTACCTGCGGGTGGGCCCCTGCATGGACGCCATGGCCCACGAGGCGCGGGCGGCCGGGGCGGTGCTGCGCCACGGCGTGAAGGTGGAGGCGCTCGAGCTGGGCGCCGAGCCGAGCGTGCGCCTGGCCGACGGCGAGCGCCTCCACGCCGATCGCATCGTGGTGGCCGCGGGCGCCTGGCTGCCGCAGCTGTGCCCCACCTTGCTGCCGGGTCGGCTCGTGCGCCTGCGTCGGATCCTCGCCTGGAGCTCGCCCGCGCCCGAGCACCACGCCGCGCTCGCGGCCATGCCGGTGTGGGGCGCGTTCCTCCCCGAGGGCTTCTTCTACGGCTTCCCGTACGGCAGCGAGGGCATCGTGGGCCTCAAGGTCGCCGTGCACACCTCGGCCGCCCAGGCCCGGCTCGCCGAGCCCATCGATCCCGACACCGTCGATCGCCGGGCGCACCCCGAGGACCTCGAGCCCCTGCGGCGGGTGCTGGCCGAGCACCTCCCCGCCGGTCGGGGGCCCTTCGACGCGACCCATGCGTGTCTCTACACCTGCACGCCGAGCTGGGACTTCGTGATCGACCGCCTGCCCGGCGAGCCGCGGGTGATCGCCGCGGGAGGGATGTCGGGTCACGGCTTCAAGTTCGCGCCCGCGATCGGCATCCACGTGGCCGAGCTGCTGCTCGACGAGGCGCCGCCGCGACCCGGGCTGGGAGTCGCGGCGCACGCCGGGTGATTGTCGTCCGCGGGTTCCTAGAAGCCGACTCCACTGGCTTCGTCGTAGGCGACGCCGGCCCCGAAGTCGCGGTACATCAGGTCGCCGATGCCGAAGGTGTTGGCCCACACGCGCACGCAGGTCTTGTCCGCGACCGTGCCCGCGTAGTAGTAGATGACCCGGACGGTGGCCGCATCGTCGGCATCGTCGTCCCAGACCGTGGTGGTCGGATCGGGGATGGACACCAGGGTCCAGTCGGGGGAGTCGCCGCAGCCCCAGTTGAACGCGCCGTTGCGTCGGTAGAACGCGAACGTGATGGACTCGTACTGG
The DNA here is from genome assembly GCA_020633315.1 of Myxococcales bacterium. GTDB lineage: Bacteria > Myxococcota_A > Polyangia > Nannocystales > Nannocystaceae > Paraliomyxa. The sequence continues at coordinate 49,220 of JACKDV010000013.1, read as the reverse complement.
TTGATGTAGCGATCGTCGAGACAGAAGCCCCAGTTGACCCGCTGTACGTCCCCGGTCCCCGAGTAGAAGGCATAGACGTTGTTGTAGAAGTTGGTGTCCGGGAAGTCCGCGGCCGCATATACGTCACGATGGTCGAAGGAGTCCTCCCAGTCGTTCTCCCACAGCGTGTCCTGACAGCGGTAGTAGTCGGTCAGCAAGCCGGAGTTGGGTAGCTGGACCCGGGGAGTGACGAGGACGCGAGGCTCGGCCGCGGGGAGGCCACGCGCCTGCAGCTCGGCGCGGTGATTGATGGCCAGCGCCTCGGGAGGCTCTTGATCGGGCGCGTAGTTGAGGAACAGCTCCAGCGGGGTGGGGTCGTTCATCTTCATCAGCTGGTCCAGGCGCGCCCCGGACTCGCCGTTGACGTCCGCGGCCAGGGCGATGGAGTCGTCGCCGGCCCACACGAAGGTGAGCGTGCCGCCCTCGGGCAGGTCGAGGGTCGCGACGACCTCGCCGACCACCGAGGTGGTCGAGCCCGGTCCCGCCTCGTCTTCCAGGACCTCCACGATGAGCTCCGCGTCGCGGCTCGCTCCGACCGGCTCGGCAGTGTCACACCCCGCGGTCGACAGGACGAGCATGCCGCCGAGGACGAGCCCCACGCCGAGGGCGCCAGGGGTGAGTCGGAAGGAGGATGAAAAGGGGATCTGGTGATGCATTGGCTTCAGCTCTCGAACGGTGGTTGGTGGCCGCGAGCAGGGCTCGATCGGCCTCACCATCGAGGTTCCCGGCCATCACCTACTGGATCACCCGACGGGGAAATTTCCAATTCCGCGCCTTCGTCGAGTATCGACCGAGCACGACATCACGAGCTCGCACCTGCGTGGACCAGGAGATAGAGGTCCAGCCCACGCTCGTCGCCGTTGCGAATCAAGCTGGCCACGGGCCCGGGGACCCGGACCTTGCCCGAGCCCTGCTGGAGGAACGACTTGCGGATCGGGACGAAGGACCAATGGGCGGTGGGGCGATACCGCTGAGGCTCGCTCGACTCTCGGCTGCTCGCCTACCGACTCACTTTCTCGACCTCGGGTCTCGCCACCTCGGGAGCCTTGGATGACCGCTCAGCGTCGCTCGGCGCGGAGCCGCCGTCGCACCGCGCCCGGATCGGTGCAGGTGATCCGATCCCCCACGAGATCGATCACGAGCTCGGGATGTCCCTGTAGCGCGTCCCACAGCTCGGTGGCGTCGGCTCCGGTCAGCTGCATCAGCTCGGTGGCCAGGCGGTCCCACGGCATCACCAGGCGACCGGGCGGCTCGCGGGCGCCCCAGGTGAGCAGGTTCATCAGCACGAGGTTGGCCAGCTCGTGCGGCGAGACCGAGCTCGGGCGGGCGCGGGAGGGGCGGGTGCGGGCGGCCTCCTCCTCGCGCTCCTTGAAGCGGCGGGCCAGCGTGCGCACGAACACCCCCACCCACGCCTTGAGCCCGTCGATCTCGCGCTCGAGGGTGTCGCGCGAGACCACCACCAGCCAGCACTCCTCCAGCGCCACCACCGAGGCGGTGCGCGGGGACTCGGCCAGGATGGCGGTCTCGCCGAACACGTCGCCGCGACCGAGGGTCCTCAGCGTGCGCTCCTCGTCGCCGAAGCGCTTGTACACCCGCAGGCGACCACGCTCCACGATGTACGCGGAGTCGCCGGTCTCGCCCTCGCGCACCACGTGCTGGCCGGGGCGCAGGCGTAGGCGACGAAACTCGGCGCCGCCGAGCAGGAACTGCTGGAGCGCGAGGCGGAGGTCCTCCACCCGGCCGTAGCGCTCGGCGGGATCGCGGGCGAGCGCCTTCATGATGATCCGCTCGAGCGAGCGCGGGACCCCGGCATCGGGGAAGGACTCGCTCGGCAGCCGCACCTCGCCGCGCTCGGCGAGCTGCAGCAGCTCGATCACGTCGCTCGCCTCGTAGGGCGGGTGACGCGTGACGAGCTCGTAGAGCACCGCTCCCATCGCGAACACGTCGGTGCGAGGGTCGAGCACCTCGCCGAGCACCTGCTCCGGGGCCATGTACGCCGGCGTGCCCGCGATCATCCCCGTGCCCTCCTCGCCCACGGAGATGCGGATGGGCTCGGGCGCGCCAGGACCCCGCCGCGGCTCGCAGGGCCGCGCGATGCCCCAGTCCATCAGGTACACCTCGCCCCAGTCGCCGAGCATGATGTTCTCGGGCTTGATGTCGCAGTGGAGCACGCCTTTGGCGTGCGCGAGCGCGAGCGCATCGCAGATCCGCAGGATCACCCCCAGCAGCTCGGCCAGGTCCTCGGGCGCCAGGGGACCCTCGGGGAGGGCGCGGATGCGGGCGGTCAGGGTCCGCCCGCGCACCATCTTCATGGTGAACTCGAGCTCGCCGTGGGTGAGCGACAGATCGTGCACGGGGACGATCGAGGGGTGATCGAGCTGCGCCGTGATCTGGGCCTCGCGCAGGAAGTGCCGCACGGCGCGGGTGTCCCGGCCGAGCTCGTCGTGGAGCACCTTGCGGGCCATCTCGCGCTGCAGCAGGCGATCGCGAACCACCTCGATCCTGCCCATGCCGCCCGAGTCCAGCTCGCGCATCCGAGTCACCCGCGGACCCTCCCGCTGCAGCACCGAGGCGAGCAGCTCGTCCACGCCGTCCCCGGTGCCCCCGGCCGGCTGGCGCGACGGCGCGGCGCGGAGGGTGTCGGAGGGATCGGACTCGGCCATGGGCAGCGCGGGCTCGGGCTGATCGTAGCACCGGGGCGGCCCGAGCCGTCGCGGCAACCGATGACGGCCGTCACGGCCTCACCCGAACGGTCGACACCGCAGCCGCGGCTCGCCGAGGAGCATCACCCCCGCCCTGCCTCCGTCACCCGTCCTGGAGGATCCACCGCGCGAGGGTGTTGGCCCCGTTGGCCGACGGGCGCGTGCGGCCGAGCACCTCCACGCAGTCGCTGTCGATCGATCGTCCGAGGGAAGGGCAGGAAGGTGCAGCGCGGACCGTAGCCGAGCCACTGCGCCTCCCAGAAGGTGTTGTAGCCGGGACTCGCCCCGCGCTCGGCGGTGTCGACCTACGGGTCTCGCCCGTCCGCGGCGCTCGGCAGCAGCGGCGGCAGATCGGCGAGCGGGGTGACCGACAGCAGGCGGCCCAGGGTGCAGGTGCCACCGAGCACCAGCAGCCACTGCGGGCGCCAGGCCATGCGGTGGGCCACCATGCACATGTCTCCGTGGTCGAGCATCAGGTCGACGGGAGCCGTGCTCGCGATCCGGTTGGCGGCCAGCCGATGCAGGCCCGCGCAGCACAGGGCCTGCACCGCCTCGAGCTCGATGTCGTCGCCCGTGCCCAGCAGCACCTCGCCCGTGCTCGCCTCGACCACGGCGGCGAGCCGCACCCCCACCAGGCGCTCGCGGCAGCCATGGAGCAGGGCCTGCAGGTGCTCGAGCTCCACGGCCGGCAGCGCCTCGAGGGGCTCGAGCAGCTCGTCGAGCTCGAAGGTCATCGCGTAGCGGTGGGGGCGGGGGTGCTCGCGCAGCACCACGCTCCCCGACCAGTGCAGCAGCCGCCACAGCTGCGCCGCGATGTGGCGGCGCAGGCAGTCGCGCAGCTCGTGCGGCTCGACCAGCGCCTCCTCGACCAGCGCCTCGCCGAAGCGACGGCCGTCGAGCTTGCAGCGCTCCACGAGCTCCCGCAGCAGGGGCTCGGGCAGCCCCAGCTCTTGCCGCAGCACGTCACCGAGGTGGTAGGGGTGATCGTCGCAGCGCACCCACGCCACGCCGCCGTCGTACAGGCACACCCGGGCCCCGCCCTCGCCCCGCAGCTCGAGCTCGCCGCTGAAGCCCTCGGCGAGGCGCTGCTCCAGCCGTGGCCACAGCTCGTCGATGGTGCAGAGCGTCTCGCTCTGCGCCAGCGCCACCAGGGTTCGTGGAGCGGCGAGGTCGTCGAGCAGCGCCGTCATGATCCGCTCAGATCGCCCGATCGATCTCGTCCAATTGTCCGCGCGACTTCACCAGCACCATGCCGATGTTGGCCTTCTTGCGACACACGGAGACCAACACCACGTTGGAGTTCTGGCGACAGCGCTGGAACACGTGCAGGAGGTTCTCGGAGAACACCACGATCTCCTGGAAGTAGTGGTGGTCGTCGTCGGGCACGCCGCGGGCTCGCTTGAACATCCGCTCGATCGCGCTGACGTTCTCGCCCTGGAACAGGTCTCCGGTGGCGGCCGCGACCAGGTCGATGACCTCCCGCGGGTGGCTATCCACGGTCTTGATGGCCAGGAGCATCCCGGTGTCGATGTCGACGACTCCTGCGGCCACGCACTCGGGCACGCTCCGCTGCACCTGGCTGAGCACGGATTCCAGGCTCATGACGACGCTCGCCTTCCTCCCGACCGAGGCCGTGCCCTTCGTGGACCGCTGTCGCCACAGTGGGCCGAATCGTGAATTGGTCATCGTCGGAGATCACGCCCCCCGGCGCATGATGGTCCGATCGGGACATCACCCTCTCATGCCAAGGTAATCCGTACAAGTTGGTTTACATAAATATGATGGTGAGGAGTCGACGAGCCTTCCGTTGCGATCACTCGACCCATAGCGCTTGGTCGATCGACGACAGGGCATGCCGCGCCCGAGCGAGGGTCTTGCCGATGTTGGCGAGGCGTCGGTAGGCGGTGACGAGCACCACATCGCTGCGGTGGACGGAGCGGAGGAACATGTAGACGCGATCGTCGGTGGTGACGACCAGCTCGCGCTCGGGGTGGGCTGCGTTCCTACCCGGAGTGCCCAGGGTGTGTCGGAGCGCGCTCATGTTCTCGCCCGCGATCAGCTCGACGGTCGCCATCGCGAGGTGCTCGTCGAGCCGGGGATCGACCGAGCTGGAATCGAGCAGCGTGCCCGTGCTCAGGTCGACGACCCCCACGGCGAGGCAATCGCAATCGTGCCGCTGGGCGCGAAGGAGCGCGCTCGCAGGCGTCGCCGCGGGACCGCGCGTGATCGGAGGACAGGATGCCATGAGGGATGGCGTCGCCACTATCGGGGGCGGAGTCCCGCTCCACCAGTAGAGAAAACGACGGGCACGGCGGGACGAACGGCCCCGTCGTCGAACGATCGCGGCGATGGGCGCCCTACGACCCGTCGGCGGGGCCGCGGTGCAAGCTCGGCAAGGCCGGGGGACCGAGCCACGCAAACGATGCGGGCAAGGGCTCGTCTTTTCCGTAGGCGCGCTCATGAAACGCGGTCGCGGGCTATGATCCCGCGATGGCTCCCAAGGTCCTCATCGTGCAGGGCAGCACGGCCCACCGCAGCCGACTGGCGTCCGTGGCGGCGATCGCCTCCGAGGCGGCCGAGGCGACGGGGGGTGACGTGAGGACCTGGGACCTGGCGGACTCACCGCTGCCCGTGATGTCGCTGAGCGACCCTCGTCAGCGGCGCCTGCCCGAGGTGGTCGCGGTGCGCGAGGCCGCGGCCGAGGCGGACGGCTTCGTCTTCATCACCCCCGAGTACCACGGCAACATGAGCGGGGCGCTCAAGAACTGGTTCGACTTCTTGTATCTCGAGCTGGCGGGCAAGTTCGCCGGAGTGCTCGCGGTCACCGGCGGGGGGGGCGGCGACATGTCGATCCTGTCGGTGAAGAACAGCTTCAATTGGTGTCATGGCTTCACCCTGCCGTTCCACGCCGCCGCGAGGCCCGAGGACTTCGAGGACAACGAATTGGTGAATCAGCGGGTGATCGAGAGGATCCGGCGGGTGAGCTCCGACGTGGTCCGCTACGCGCCGCTCATCCGCAACACCTTCGAGGAGGCCCGCACCGGCGGCGACGACTGGCGCAACGGGGTGGCGGGGATGCACGCCAAGGGCTGACGGATGCCCGTCCGGCCCGGCGCCCTCGCCGACCTACCGGAGCCCGGGGCCCCGCGGTAGCCTCCGCCCATGCGCTACCACCAGCTCGGTCGAACCGGCCTCCACGTCTCCGCGATCTGCCTGGGCACCATGACCTGGGGAGGCAAGGGCTTCTGGGAGGTGATCGGCAAGCTCGACGACGGCAGCGCCGTGGATCAGCTGCGCCTCGCCATCGAGGCGGGGGTCAACTTCATCGACACCGCCAACATCTACCACGAGGGCCTGAGCGAGGAGATCCTGGGGCGCGCGCTCAAGGAGCTCGCGGTGCCGCGCGACGAGGTGGTGATCGCCACCAAGGTGCGGGGGCGCACCGGCAAGGGCCCCAACGCGGTGGGCCTGAGCCGCGCGCACATCATGGCGCAGGCGGAGGCCAGCCTGCGGCGCATGCAGCTCGACTTCATCGACCTCTACCAGATCCACGGCTTCGATCCGCTCACGCCCGTGGACGAGACCCTGCGGGCCCTCGACGACCTCGTGCACCAGGGCAAGGTGCGCTACCTGGGGGTGAGCAACCACGCCGCCTGGCAGATCATGAAGGCGCTGGGGATCTCCCAGCAGCACGCGTGGGCGCGCTTCGAGTCGGTGCAGGCGTACTACACCATCGCGGGGCGTGACCTGGAGCGCGAGGTGGTGCCGCTGTGCCTCGACCAGCAGCTCTCGGTGCTGGTGTGGAGCCCGCTGGCGGGCGGCCTGCTCAGCGGGAAGTTCTCGCGCGACGCCGGGGGGCCGCAGCAGGCCCGGCGCAGCCAGTTCGACTTCCCGCCGGTGGATCGCGAGCGCGCCTTCGCCTGCGTGGATGCGATGCGGCCGATCGCCGAGGCGCACGGCTGCTCGGTGGCCCGGGTGGCGCAGGCCTGGCTGCTGCACCAGCCCGCGGTGACCAGCATCATCGTGGGGGCCAGGACCGAGGAGCAGCTGAAGGACAACCTCGCCGCGGTGGAGCTCGAGCTGAGCCCCGAGGAGCTGCAGGCGCTGGCCGAGGTGAGCGCCCTGCCCCCGGAGTACCCGGGCTGGATGCTGGCCTGGCAGGGTCGCGATCGGTCGGGCGAGTAGCGGGGGCCCAGGGCGCCGAGCGGATCGGAGGCCATGCTCCGCCCAGCGAGCCGGGCGGAGCACGAGCTCGCCTACCCCTGGCGGCGCAGCGCGACGACGAGCGTCTCGCCGTCGATCTCGAACGACTCGTCGCTGCCCTGCGCCTCGGTCCCCTGGGGGGCGGCCACGGTCAGCGACTGGGCGAGGGTCTCGCCCTTGATCATCTCGGCCAGCTCGGGGTCCTGGGCCGCCTCGGCCAGCTCGCCGCCGCAGCTCAGCGTCAGCGCGATCCGGTCGCTGACCTCGAGCCCCGTGGCCTTCCGCAGGTTCTGCACGCGGTTGATGATCTCGCGCGCCAGGCCCTCGAGGCGCAGCGCGTCGGTCACCGCGGTGTCGAGCAGCACGGTGATGCCCTCGGCGGCCTCGGCCGCCTGCTGGCCCACCACCTCGCGCACCACCAGCACGTCGTCGGTGCCCAGGGTCTCGCCGGCCACCTCCACGCTCCCCGTGCTCAGGTAGGCTCGGATCGCCGCGCCGTCGAGCCCGGCCACCGCGGCCGCGACCTCCTTCATGCGCTTGCCCAGGCGCTTGCCCAGCGTCTTGAAGTTGGCCTTGGCGCTCAGCCTCACCAGGCCGCCGTCGTCCTCCACCACCCGCAGCTCCTTGACGTTGAGCTCGCCGAGCAGGTCGTCGCGACCGGCCTCCACCGCGGCCCGCACCCGCGGGTCGGGGCTGGCCACGGTCATCGTGGCCAGCGGGCGCCGCACCGCCAGGCGCTCGCGCTCGCGGATCGCCATGCCCAGGTTGGCCACCTGCCGCACCGCGGCCACGTCGGCCTCGAGCGCCTCGTCGCGCCAGCCGTCGTGCACCTTCGGGTAGGGCCGCAGGTGCACGCTGTCCTCGCCCTCGCCGGCCAGGCCGGTGTCGACCCACAGCCGCTGGTACATCCACTCCGAGAAGAAGGGGATCACCGGGGCGATCGCGTGGGTGATGGTGCTCAGCGCCTGGAACAGGGTGGCGTAGGCGTCGGTCTTGTCGCGATCGTCCTCGCCCTGGCCCCGCCAGTAGCGACGCCGCCCGCGGCGGATGTACCAGTTGTTGAGGTCGTCGCAGATGCGGTGGAAGGCCGGCACCAGGTTGGACAGCGCATAGGCGGAGAGCTCGGCCCGCATCTGCCCCACGAAGTCCTGCAGGCGGCTGAGGATCCAGCGGTCCAGCGGGGTCTGGGGCTTGTGCTCGAGGGTGTCGAGCGAGGGCTCCCAGCCGTCGGCCTGCGCGTAGGTGGCCAGGAAGTTGTAGGCGTTCTGCAGCGGCAGCACGATCTTGCGCACCGTGTCCCGCACCCCTCGCTCGGCGAAGCGCATGGGTTCGGCCCGCACCGCGGCGCTGTTGATGAGGTAGGCCCGCAGCGCGTCGGCCCCGTACTGGTGGATGATCTCCCCCGGGTCCGGGTAGTTCTTGAGGCGCTTGGACATCTTCTTGCCGTCCTCGGCCAGCACCAGGCCGTTGACGATCACGTGCTTGAACGCGAGGCGGCCGAAGAGCGCGGCCGCGAGCACGTGCAGCGTGTAGAACCAGCCCCGGGTCTGGTCGAGCCCCTCGGCGATGAAGTCGGCGGGGAGCTTGTCCTCCACGTACTGCTTGCGGGTCTCGTCGAAGGGGTAGTGGTTCTGGGCGTAGGGCATGCTGCCCGATTCGAACCAGCAGTCGAACACCTCGCTCACCCGTCGCATGGTGCCGCCCTTGGTCTTGCGCGAGGGGAAGGTGATGGGGTCGATGCTCTCGCGGTGCAGGTCGGTGATGGTGCCGGGCTCCATGCCCGCCAGCTCCTCGAGCTCGCGGATCGAGCCGATGCAGACCATGTCGGAGGGGTCCTCGTCGCAGCGCCAGATCGGCAGCGGCGTGCCCCAGAAGCGGTTGCGGGCCAGGTTCCAGTCGCGGGCCGAGGCCAGCCAGTTGCCGAAGCGCCCCGAGCCCACGTGCTCGGGCACCCAGTGGATCTGGTCGTTGAGCGCCACCAGCTGGTCGCGCATGTCCTCGACCTTCATGAACCAGGTGGACAGCGCCATGTAGAGCAGCGGCTGGTCGGTGCGGTAGCAGTGCGGGTAGGGGTGGACGATGACGTCCTGGTCGACCAGCTTGCCCTCCGCCTTGAGCCGCTGGATGATCGGCTTGTCGGCATCCTTGGCGAACAGCCCGGCGAATTCCCCCACGCTGTCGTCGAACACCCCGGCCAGCCCCATGGGGCGCACCATGGGCAGGCCCTCGCGGCGGCCCACCTCGTAGTCGTCCTCACCAAAGGCGGGGGCCTGGTGCACGATCCCGGTGCCGCTGTCGACGGTGACGTACTCGGCCGCCACCACCTTGAAGGCGCGGCGCTGGCCGTCGGGCCCCTCGCGGTGCTGGGCGAAGAACGGCAAGAGCGGCGCATAGGGCCGGCCCACCAGGTCGCGCCCCGGCATGCGAGCCAGCTCCTCGGTCTGCCCCACGCGCCCGCGGGCCTGGTAGTCGGCCAGGCGCCCCGGCTCCAGGTAGGCGATCTCGCCGGTCTCGACCACCCGCACCTTGACGTAGATGACGTCGGGGTGGACGGCGAGGGCCAGGTTGCTGGGCAGCGTCCACGGCGTGGTGGTCCAGGCCCACAGGGACGCGCCCTCCTCGTCCTCGAGCGCGAAGCGGATGGTCACGCTGGGATCGGAGACCCGCTTGTGCCCTTCCTTGCGGGTGACCGGGTCCTTCTCCTGCGGCCCCTGGGCCACCTCGAAGTTGGACAAGGGCGTACCCAGCGCGGGAGAGACCGGCTGGACCCGGAATCCCTCGTAGATCGACCCATCATCCCAAAGCCGCCGAAACACCCACCAGACCGTCTCCATGAACGAGGGGTCCATGGTCTTGTAGTCGTTGGCGAAGTCCACCCACCGTCCAGTGCGGCGGACCATGGTCTCCCACTCCTTGGTGAAGCGGAGCACGCCGGCCCGGCACGCGGCGTTGAAGCGGTCGATGCCGTAGGCCTCCACCTCGGCCTGGCCGTGGATCCCCAGCTGCTCCTCCACCAGGCTCTCGATCGGCAGGCCGTGGCAGTCCCAGCCAAAGCGTCGCTCCACCGCGAAACCGCACATGGTCTGGTAGCGCGGGACGATGTCCTTGATGGTGCCCGGCAGTAGGTGCCCGTAGTGGGGCAGGCCGGTCGCGAACGGAGGCCCATCGTTGAACGCAAAGGCGGGACGGTCCCCCTGCCCCCGCGCCGCGGCTGCGCCCTGGCGTAAGGAACGGCCCTCGACGTCGTTGTCAGCCCACAGGCGAAGGATCCCTTCCTCGAGGGCCGGCAGGTCGAATTGTGCGGGTGGCGCCTTAAGGGTCGGCATTGCTGCTCCAGGTCCCTGCATGTCGCGCCTTTGGCCCGGGGTCAAGACCCCGAGGCCGAGCGCGGCCCGTCCCCCGAGGTTTGCCCCGCACGGGCCCCCAGGGGTATGCTGCCGCCGCTTGGAGACGGAGCACCGAATGAAGCGCGTCCACAAAGATCTGACCTCAGCCGCGTTCGTGCTGGCCTTCTCGGCCCCCCTCTTCGGCTGCCCCAGTGATGGTCCGTCGACCGACGACCGCCTTCCCTACCGGGACGAGTGGCAGACCGTGGCCGACGTGGACTTCGTGCACACCTCGGCGGATGGGGTCGAGATCGGCACGATCTCCATCGGCGGTCGGCTGACCAACGACAACTTCGCCAACCGCGGCGACGTGATCGTCAACTTCGACGGTCCGGCCAACAAGATCCTCATCGAGATGAGGCGCTTCACGCAGACCACCAGCCAGGACGCCGCCGACATCGACTTCGAGAACCTGTCGCTGTGGGCGTTCAACTCCTCGCTGGGGCGGCCCCAGGACCAGGATCCGGAGGATGACTGCGTGGCCAGCGGCTGGCAGAGCAGCTGCGAGATCCGCGTGTACTACGACGGCCTGAGCCAGCTCTCGCGCGCGGGCGCCGACCTTCGGGTCACCCTGCCGCCCGACTACCGCTACGAGCTCAGCGTGGAGACCGAGGACAACGTCGCCGACGACGACTACTTCAACCGCGGCGACGTGTGCATCAGCAACCTCTTCGCCACGGCGGACGTGACGCCCCAGAGCGGCAACGTGTGGGTCAGCATGAACCCCAACACCACGCCGACGCCCACCTGCTCGGACGAGGAGATCGCCCGCTGCGAGAACTGGACCAACGACGACGGCATGGGCAACGACGTGCCGGCGCCGTGGGATCCCACCTGCGGCTGCATCAACCACGGCTCGCTGGACATCGGCAACCGCGACTCGTCGGCCTCCAACATCACCGTCGACGTCCCCACCGCGCTGTGGGCCTCGATCCGGGCCGAGAACACCGGCGAGATGCAGTCCTCGGCAGGCGATCACTGCGAGGCGGTGGTCGAGCTGCCCAACGTCGAGTACGACGCCACCGGCAACGACTTCCCCTGGCAGGTCTCGGCGGCGTCCAACTACCCCGGCGAGCCGGCGGTCAGCGGCGCGGGCTACTTCGTCAAGCTCGAGTCCAGCGAGTGCGGCCCGGTGGCTCACACCGACTCGCCCGACGAGTTCGTCGGCCTGGGCAACGGCGACGAGCAGGAGTCGGAGGAGCGCGGCAACATCCGCATCTGCAACGGCTGCATCACCCAGAGCTGCGACGAGCTCATCCCGTAGGCCTCCACGAGAGCCTCGGATCCCGCACGAAGCCGCCGTCGACCCCCGGGTCACGGCGGCTTCGGCCGTTGGCGGGGCGCAGCCCTTCGGACCCCCTCAGAGTTTGTCGGCGCCTGGGGGCACGTACCAGCTGCGGTAGCGCCCCCATGCGTCGGGCCAGTCCTCGATGCGGTGGTCGCCCTGGGCGGCCCACTCGCTGAGCGACAGCGGCAGGGCGGTCTCGAGCTGGAACCATAGGCTCCCGCTCGAGGGCGGGCTGGGGCGGTCGGCCTGCTCGTCGCTGCGCTCGAGCGCCCGCTCCACCGCGCGGTCGAGCACGCCGTGCGCGGTCATGGCCGGGGTGAGGAACGAGCCGCCGGGCGTGAAGGGGCTGCCCTCGCTCGGGTGGTCGCGCACGATGCCGTTGAATTCGGTGACCGCGTTGCGGTGGAAGAACGGCGGACGGAAGGTGTGCGCGGTGGGGTCCCAGCGCGGGGGGAACACCACCAGGTCGAGCGAGTCGGCGCCGCGCTCGTCGAGGGGAGCGGTGAGCACCAGGTACACCGAGGGGTCGGCGTGGTCGAAGGCCACGTTGGCCACGGGGCTGAACATGGCGAGGTCGTAGACGTAGGGCAGGTAGTTGCCGTGCCACGCTGCCACGTCGAAGGGGCTGCGCTCGAGCAGGGCCTGGTGCAGGCGCCCGCCGAGCTTGGCGGTGAGCCGAAAGCCGGGGTCGGGGCGCTCCTCGAGCCACGCGGCGGGGGCCCGGAAGTGGCGCGCGTCGGCGAGGCCGTTGGCGCCCACCACCCCGCGCTCGGGCAGCTCGAAGTGACGCCCGAACACCTCGCCCACGTAGCCGCGGGCGTGGGGCTCGTGCAGCAGCACGGAGAAGGCGATGCCCCGCGGCACGATCGCCAGCTGCCCCGGGCCCACCTGCAGCGGCCCGAGCTCGGTGCGCAGGGTGAGCGTGCCCTCCTGGGGCAGCAGCAAGAGGTCGCCGTCGGCGTCGTAGAAGGCCCGGTGCTCCATGCTGCGGTTGGCGGCATACAGGTGGATCGCAAAGCCGCGGCGCCGCGCGGCGCGACCCTGGCCGCCGTAGGTGTGCATGCCGTCCACGAAGTCGGTGGGCGCCTCGGGGATGGTCAGCGGTCGGTGCCCCACCAGATCGATGGCCGGCGGGCGATCGGCGAAGTCCTCGGTGAAGGTGGGGTGGGGCAGGGGCATGAACGGGCGGTGGCCGGCGGCGGGGCGCAGGCGATACAGCCAGCTGCGGAGGTTGGCGTGGCGAGGCGCGACGAAGCCGGTGCCGCTGAGCTGCTCGGGCACGAGCCCGTAGGGTGCACGCCGTGGGCTGTTCTGGGTGCGGGGCAGGGCGCCGGGCAGGGCCTCGCTGGCGTGCACGTTGCCGAAGCCGTGCCCGCCCTCGTGGGCCGAGCGGCGCAGCAGCAGCTCGCGGGCGCGGATCCGCTGGCGACCGGAGATCTCGTGGGCCTCGCCGGGATCGACGATCGTCTCCACCACCGCCCCGGCCGCCTCGAGCTCGGCCACGGTGGTCTCGAAGGTGGCGGGCTCGATGAAGCGATCGCCGGCCGACTTGCCCAGCAGCACCGGCACCCCGCGCACGCCGGCGGCGATCGGCGGTCGGCCCAGCACCGGTCCCACGCGCGCGCCGGCGAGGGCGATGATGGTGTCGAAGGGCTCGGGGCTCTCGGCGAGCAGCTCGAGCGCCAGGCAGGCGCCCTGCGAGAAGCCCAGCAGGTGCAGGCGGGCCCCCGGCGCGCGCTCGCGGGCCCAGGCGCGGGCGTGGGCGATCGTCTCCAGCGCTCGGCGGACGCCCTGGGGATCCTCGCGTCGCGCATCGAGGTACGTGGCCGACGACCAGGTGGTGCCGGGGGCCTGCGGGGCCACCACGGCGAAGCCGGGTGCGTCGCCCAGCAGCTCGCGGGCTCGCTGCACGATCGCATCGGCCGACGCCCCGCGGCCGTGCACCGCCACCACCACGTCGGTGGCTCGGGCCAGATCGCCGCGGACCGACAGCGGGTGACCGTGGTTCCAGCCCTGCCACCGCACGAAGCGCGAGGGTCGACGGCCCAGCAGCGCCGGCAGCACCCAGGGCTGGGGCCCGGTCGCGTCCTCGATCGCGGCCAGGGCCTCGGCGGGCTCCACCCCCAGCGCCGCGATCGAGGTGGCGCCGCCCACCGCGGCCAGGGCATCGAAGAGGGCGGCCAGCGGATCGGCCTCGGGCAGCGCCGCGAGCAGCTCGGGGTCGGTCCGGACGATCGCGGCCAGGGTCGCGGGCAGCAGCGCCGCGTGCAGGGCCGCGTGGGGCAGGCCGAAGCGAGCGCCCAGCACGTGGGCCACCGTGTGGTGCACGCCCATCGAGCTTTCGTCGAGGATCCTCGCGGCATCCGAGGCGCCCCGGGCCGCGCTCACCCGGGCCTCGCGATGCCGCGGGCGCTCTGCGAGCACCAGCACCGCCCGGTACAGCCGCTCGATCACGTGCAGGGCCTGGGCGCGCAGCGGGGGCGAGAGCTCGCCGGTCGACAGCGCGCTCACCGGGTGCGCCATGGCGTTGAGCAGGCTCTGCACGGTGAGGCGCCGCGGCAGGGTGTCGAGCAGCGCGGGCACGTAGGCCACCACGTCGGGGCGGGCTCGCTCGTCGCGGCCCGTCTGCTTGTGGCCGCCCTCGGTGACCCCGTGGATGCGGGTCATCTCCGAGCCGGCATAGGTGGTGGGGATCGCCACGAAGGGCAGCCGCGCTCGGCCCTCGCGCGGGAGCAGGCGCAGCGCCTTGCCCAGGCCGGTGGCCGAGCCGCCGCCCACCGTCACGATCGCATCGGCCTCGTGCTCGGCCAGCACCGCTCGGGCGGCCTCCACCTTGGCCCGGGGCACGTGCACCTCGGCCTCGGTGAAGCGTCGCACCGGCAGCTCGCCCAGCGCGGCCTCCACCTCGTCGGCGAAGCGCTGGCTGGGTCCGCAGATCAGCAGGGGACGCCACACGCCCTGCTCGCGCAGCCAGGCGAGGGCATCGGTCAGCGCGTGGGCACCGAAGTGCGTGATCGGGCTGGTCATGCGAGGGACCTCCACTCACCCGCACGCTAGATCGCCCGGGCCCCTCGGTCCACGGCGAGCCGGTCGACCGTCGAGCGCCCCCGGTCTGGCCGCGGCGACGCGCTCGCGTGGTGGCGGAGGGCTATGCGCCCTCGGGGGGCACGCAGGCCTTGCCGAGCTCGTCGCCCACCCAGGTGATGTTGGCCGAGCAGTTCGCCTCGTTGTCGAGCCCGCGGTTGTAGTTGCACTCCTCCTTGTCCACGCACTGGCGGAAGCAGTACTTGAAGCCGTCGTCGTGGGCCACGCAGCCCGAGCCCTCGGGGCAGTCGCGGTGGTCGATGCAGTCGATGATCCCGCAGTAGCCGCCCTTGAACTGGCTCAGGCAGCTCAGCGAGACGTCGAGGCCCTCGTCCTCCGCGTACTGGTCGCACTGCTGGGTGTTCATGCACTGGGCGCCCACCCCGAGGCGATCGGCCTCGGTGCCCTCGTCGTCGTCGTGGCAGCCGATGGCCGCGAGCAGCAGGAAGGGAGCCAGGCGAAGCGAGAGTGCGCAGGCGCGGAGCATCCCGCGTAGAGTAGCCCGAGATGCGCTCGTCGATCGTCCTCGTCGTCGCCCTCCTCGGCGGGTGGCCCCTGGCCTGCAAGACCACGACGACGCCCCAGCCCACCGCGCCGCGCTCGGGCTCGGCGTCCACCGAGGCCGGCTCGGTCCCCGCCTCCACCTCGCGCGCCGCCGCGGCCCCGTCGGACGAGGCGGGCTGGACCGAGATCGCGGACGAGGACGGGATCGTGGTCGGCTCGCGCCCCAGCGAGCACAGCCCGCTGCCCGTGTTCCGCGGCGTGGGCGAGGTGGAGGCGCCGCTGCTCGAGGTGCTCGCGGTGATCACCGACGCCGATCGTCACCACGAGTGGATCTTCTCGTGCTCGGCCTCGGCGCTGGTCGAGCAGAGCTCGGAGCGCACCGGCATCGTCTACAACCGCACGGCCACGCCGTGGCCCGTGCCCGACCGCGACGTGATCCTCGACAGCCGCGTGGAGGTGCTCGACGACGAGCGCGAGGTGATGGTGCGCTTCTCTGCCACCGAGCACCCGTCGCGCCCGCCCGAGGACGGCGTGGTGCGCATGACCTACCTGCAGGGGCACTACCACCTGTGGGCCGAGGGACCCGAGCGCACCCGCGTGGAGTACCAGGTGGACAGCGACCCCGGCGGTCGCCTGCCCACCTGGCTGGCCGCCCGAGGCACCCGCGACATGCCGCTGGAGACCCTCCGCGAGCTGCGGCAGCAGGTGGCACGCACCCGGGGCTCGTACGCCGATCGGATCGAGACCTTCCGCCGCACCATCCTCGCGCCACAGGCCGCGGCGCCTTCGGAGTGAGGCGGCCGAGCTCGAGCCCCTCGCTCGGTCGCGTCGGCCCTCACACCGGCCGGGGATCGGGCAGCCCGGGCGGCAGGCGCTCGACCAGCAGGGCCCCTCGCACGTGGCGGACGGGGCCGGCGATCGCCCCGGGGCGCCCGCCGATCTGCACCACCTGGCCGCGCTCGGCCTGGGCCCGACGCGCGGCCTCCTTCATGCCCGCGTCGTCGATGCTCACCACCACCACCATCGGCCCCGCCAGCGGCAGGGGAGGCGGCGGCCCGTGGGTGTGCAGCAGCGCGGGCGCGAGGTAGCAGCGGGGATCGCCGGCGCGCTCGAGCACGCCGCCCTTGCACCACACCTCTACCTCGGGGTGCTGCTCCCACTCGGCGTAGGCCTGCAGGTAGCGGTCGCGCATCTGGGGCTGCACCGGGCCCGCGAACGACTCGGGGTCGTCGGCCGGGCCCACCCGCACGCCCACCCACAGCCTTCGCAGGTGACGCTGCAGCAGCTCGTGCTCGCCCGCCGCATAGGCCACCTTCACCCCGCGCGGGTCCACGCCGCTGCGCCGCAGCCCGGTGCGCGCCAGCACGTAGGCCGCCAGCTCGCGGTCGGCCTCCTCGTCGATCACCGCCACGCGTGGCCCCGTGGGCGGCTCCACGCCGCCCTCCACCCAGCCCGGCGGCAGCTCGGCCCCGCCCTCGTCGTGCAGCTCGAGCGCGCCGCCCTCGAAGGCCGGCACCAGCCCGCGCAGCACGTCCAGCGCGGCCGAGCAGGCGTCGGGCTCTCGCTCCACCCGCACGGCCCGGCCCCGCCGCAGCCACGCCCACGCCAGGTCGATCGCCTCCAGCGGCTGGGCGCGCCGCTCGATCACCCGCACCGGCGGGCCCTCGCGCACCACGGGGCGGGAGCGGGCCAGCTCCATCACCCGGGTCTGGAGCTGGCCGATGAGCTGCTCGCGATCCCAGGCCACCAGCTCGAGCTGCCGCGCCAGCGAGTCCGACATCGCATCGGCGACCAGCGTGAGCCGCTCGCTCAGCTCGGGGCCGCGCGCGCGCGCGGTCGCGGCGATCCGCTCGGCCGGAGACACGGGACTAGCTTGCCATCAGGAGCACGCCGACCGTGATGCCCACGCCGATCGCCACGCCGGCCACCACCGCGACCATGGTCGTGCTCCAGCCGCGGGTGCTCGGCAGCTCCTCCTCCACGGCGGGGCTGTCGATGTCGGTGCTCTGCGACTCGACCAGCTCCACGTCCTGGTGCCGCGGCGGGATCTGGCCGCCCAGGCGCCGGGAGATCACGCCGAGCTTCTCCACCAGCTCGTCGAAGGTGGGGCGGATGTCGGGGCGCCGGCTCATCATGCGTCGGCACAGATCGCTCAGCTCCTCGTCGAAGCCCTGGATCTCCAGCTTGAGCTGGGGCCGCTCGGCCTTGAGGTGCCGGCGCACCACCGCGGTGTAGTGGTCGTCCTGCCCGCCCTTGCGGAACGGCGGGTGGCCGCTGCACATGTGGAACAGCGAGCAGCCCAGCGCGTACACGTCGGCGCGCGCGTCGACCTCCTCGCCCATCGCCTGCTCGGGCGCCAGGTAGTCGGGGGTGCCCACGAACACGCCGGTGGCGGTGATCGACAGGTCCTCCTGCAGCGCCTTGGCCAGGCCGAAGTCGGTCACCTTGACCACGCCGGCCGAGGTCACCACCAGGTTGGAGGGCTTGACGTCGCGGTGCACCACGTCGGCGCGCTGCGCCTGGGCCAGGCCGATCGCCGCCTGGCGGATCGCCTCGGCCGCGTCACCGGGGTGCAGGGGCCCGCGCTTCTTGATCGCCTGGCCCAGGTCCTCGCCGTCGAGGAACTCCATGGCCAGGAACGGGCGCCGCTCGTGCTCGCCGATCGCGTAGATCTGAACGATGTTGGGGTGGTTCATCGCGGCCAGGGCTCGGCCCTCGCGGAGGAACCGCTCCTTGAACTCGCGCGACTCGCGATGACGGGCCCCGAGGATCTTCAGGGCGACGCGACGACCGAGGTCCTTGTCGACCCCCTCGTACACCTCGCCCATTGCTCCCTTGCCGAGGAGTCGGACGACATCGAAGTGTCCGATGACTTCCGGCACGTCCGGCATGGGCTCGCACGCTAACACGGTCCTCGGCCCGGGGCTACGGACCGCGCGCCCTGGCCTCCAGGCTTCGTGCACTGCGCAGATGACGCGGAGGGAAACCCCCAGGAGAGCGATCGAGGGCCCGCTAGCCCCCGTCGAAGGCCGGGTTCTCGAAGCGGGTGTGCTCGCCGCGGAACACCAGGTGCACCGTCCCCGTGGGGCCGTTGCGCTGCTTGCCGATGATCACCTCGGCGTCCCGCTCCACCTTGGCCCGCTCCTGCTCATCCGTAATGTACCGGGCCTCGCGGTAGATGAACATGATGACGTCGGCGTCCTGCTCGATGGCTCCCGACTCGCGCAGGTCGGAGAGCTGCGGGCGGTGGTCCGAGCGGCTGTCGACCCCACGGTTGAGCTGGCTCAGGGCCAGCACCGGCAGCTCGAGCTCCTTGGCGATGGCCTTGAGCCCGCGGGAGATCTCGCTGATCTCCTGCTCGCGCGAGTCGTAGCGCCCCTTGCCGCCGCGGCACAGCTGCAGGTAGTCGACCACGATCACCCCCAGCGGGCGGCGCTTGGACGAGCCCGGCTCCTCGGTCTGCGGGGGAAAGAGCTGCTTGTCCTGGCGGAAGCGCCGGGCCCGGGCGCGGATCTCCAGGATGGTGGGCGCGCCGCTGTCGTCGATGAACAGCGGCGCCTTGTGGAGGCGGTCGGCCGCCTGCACCAGCTCGCGGAACTCCTGCTCCACCAGGCGACCGCCGCGGAGCTTGCCCGCGTCGACCCGCGCCTCGCTGCACAGGATGCGCTCGATGAGCTGCCCCGCGCCCATCTCGAGGCTGAACACCAGCGTGGGGTAGCGAGGCGGTCGCTCCTCCTCGGGCAGGTGCAGGTGCTTGGCCTGGGTGATGCACGCGTTCTGGGCCAGGTTGAGCGCCAGCGCCGTCTTGCCCATGGAGGGGCGCGCGGCCAGGATGATGAGGTCGCCCGGCTGCATGCCGCCGGTCATCTCGTCGAGCTTGACGAAGCCGGTGGGCACTCCGGTGATGGGGTTCTTGAGCTTGGCGCGCTCGGTGATGCTCTCGAACACCCCGTGGATGAGGTCCTTGGCCGAGCGGTAGCCGCCCGTGCGCCCGCTCTGGTTGACCTCGAGCAGCCGTCGCTCCGCGTTGTCGATGAAGTCGTTGACGTCCTCGACCCCCTCGCGTCCCTCCTCGGCGATGTCCTGGGCCGTCTGCACCAGCTTGCGGATCGACGAGGTCTGCCGCACCAGCTCCGCGTGGCTGGCCACGTGGTGGCTGCTCGCGTAGCGGTCGGCCAGCTTGCCCAGCCCCTCGAGCCCGCCCACCAGCCCCAGCTCGTCGGTCGCCCGCAGCTGGTGCTCCAGCGTCACCGGATCGATCGGCTGCCCGCGGTCGGCCAGCTTCACCATCGCCCGGAACACCGCCTTGTAGGCGGGCACGTAGAACGAGTCCTCGTCGATGATGGTGATGACGTCGTTGAGCGCCTCGTTGCGCAGCAGCACGCCCGCCAGCACGGCGGCCTCGGCTTCCTTGTTGTGGGGCAGCGGACGAGCCATCGGGGCCGGACATGATAGAGGTGGCGCGCCTGTGCGGGGGGCGCAAGCCGGCGCCGTCGAAGGGGCGGCCCGTCGAGCCGCACGGCCGGCGGCGGGGGCTGCGATCAGGGATCCCGCGATTGCGTCACCGTGGCGCCCATCTCCCGACCCACCGCCTCGGCCACGCGGATCCCATCGAGCGCGGCGCTCATGATCCCGCCGGCGAAGCCGGCCCCCTCGCCGCAGGGATACAGCCCCGCCATGCCGGGTGATTGCAGGCTCTGCGGGTCTCGCTCCGTTCGTACGGGCGAGCTGGTGCGGCTCTCCACGCCCAGCGCTACCGCCTCGGCCGAGACGAAGCCGGGCATGCGCTCGCCGATCCTCCGCAGCGCCTCCCGCATGGGCGCCGCCAGGCCGCCGAGCAATTGGTCGAGCCGCGCGGCGGCGAGCCCCCGCGGGTAGCTGCACGGCGGCAGCTCCTTCGAATCGCGCCCGGCCACGAAGTCGTCGAGCCGCTGCGCCGGCGCGACGTAGTCACCCCCGCCCGCATCGTAGGCGGCCCGCTCCAGCCGACGCTGCAGCTCCACCCCGGCGAACAGATCCTGCGGATCGAGCCCCGCCGCGGCGAGCTGGTCGGGGCCCACCTCGGTCACGAAGCCGCTGTTGGCGAGCCTCCCTCCCCGCGACGAGGGGCTCCAGCCGTTGACCACCTGCCCGCCTGGCTCGGTCGCGGCGGGCACGATGAACCCACCCGGGCACATGCAGAACGAGAACGCCCCGGCCCCCGCGGCCTGCTCCACCAGCCGATACGCCGCAGCCCCCAGCGCCGGGTGGCCCGCGAGCGCGCCGAATTGCAGCCCGTCGATCAGCGCCTGCGGATGCTCGATCCGCACCCCCACCGCGAAGGGCTTGGCGGTCAGCGGCACCCCGGCCTCGTGCAGCCATCGCGTCACGTCGCGCGCGGAGTGGCCCACCGCGAGCACCACGGCCCGGGCCCCGAGGGCCGTGCCGTCGGCCAGGCGCACGCCGGTCACCCGACCGCCCTCGCTCACCAGGCCGTCCACTCGCGTGCCGAAGGCGAAGCGCACGCCCGCGCTCTCGAGGTGCTGGCGCATGGCGCCCACCACCGTGGGCAGCCGGTTGGTGCCGATGTGCGGGCGCGCGTCGACGAGGATCTCGGTGGAGGCCCCGTAGCCCACGAAGGCCTCGAGCACCCGCTGCAGGTCGCCGCGCTTGTGGGCGCGGGTGTAGAGCTTGCCGTCGCTGAAGGTGCCCGCTCCACCCTCGCCGAAGCAGTAGTTGCTCTCGGGATCGAGGCGGCCGTGCTTGGTGAGCGCGGCCAGGTCGTGCCGACGCGGGCGCACCGGCTTGCCGCGCTCGAGCACCACCGCGCCGATGCCCCGCTGCGCCAGCGCCCACGCGCAGAAGGTACCGGCCGGGCCGGCGCCCACGATCACCACCGGCGGCTCGCCGCTCAGCGCGGGCAGGTCGACCGGCTGGGGCGTGGTGCTCGGGGGCATCGCCTCGTCGCGCAGCACCAGCTCGACCACCAGCTGTAGCCACACCCGGCCGCGCCGCGCGTCGATCGAGCGTCGCCGCACGATCGCGGTCGCCACCTCGGCCACGGGCACCTTGGCCTGGCGCGCCGCGGCCCGACGCAGCTCGGCCTCGTCGAGCACGACGTCGGGGTGCACCCGGAGCTCCACACGGCGCGGCACGGACGAGGAGTTAGCGCATCGGCGGGCCGGGTGCGAGCGGCCGCGGGCCTACGCCCCCGGCGGTCGACCGCGGGCCGTGAGCAGCCCGGCCGCCACCGCCTTGTGTCGCATCACCCGGAGCAGCTCGCCGCGGTCGGTGCCGCGGCGCGGCCACTTGCGACCCAGCTTGGCGCGGGCGTCGGGGTCCAGCCCCATCCGGTGGGCCCGCGCGCGGAAGCTCGCCCGCTCGCCCACCTCGCCGCAGTGGCCCTGGCTGAAGCGACGGTTGACGCTGGCGTACGAGCCCCCGAAGCCCTGGGCGTCGCACTCGCGCTGCGCCGTGCGGGCGGCCCACACCGCGGTGATGATCGCCACCAGGCCGTCGTCGTCGCAGAACACCCAGGGGGGCGCCCGCGAGTCCCACACCGGCACGAAGTAGGCGGGGTTGAAGCCGAACGGGCCGTAGCCAAAGGCCCACGCGGGCTCCGAGCCCTCCGAGACGCTGCCGTCGGGGGCGATCACCTCGAGCATCACCACGTCGTCGAGGTAGGGGTTGTCACGAAAGGTCTGCACCTGGTGGAGCCGCGCCTTGGCCTGCCAGTACTCGGGATCCTGCGCCGTCACCCGCTCCATCAGCGCCTGGAGCTGGGCCTCCTCCGCGGGGGAGTAGTGGAAGCGCTGCCAGGCGGCGGTGGCCGCCTCGATGTCGGGGTTGAGCACGTGCATCGCATGCGGGCGATAGGTGGACTCCCGCATGGCCCACGCCCGGATGAGCCGCGGATCGGCGTCCATCTCCTTGGCCACCAGGGTCACCAGCTCGGCGAAGCGTGTGCGGTCGGCCTCGGTCCACGGCCGACGCACTCGCTTGTAGCGATGACGGCCTTCCTCGTCGATCTGCACCTGCAGGCCTTCGCAGCGGTTGGGCGTGCGCACGATCCGGCCCGAGGCGTCGGCGAGCACCACCTCGGCGTCGCGCTCGGTGGCGTCGCGCTCGGTGGCCTCGGTCCCGCGCTCGGTGGCCTCGGTCCCGCGATCCACCGCAGCGGCGGAGCGCGGTCTTTCGGCCGCGGGCGCCCCGGGTGCGGACGGCTCGAGCTCCACGGGCGGCTCGTCGATGGTGTCGCGAGGCGAGCACGCCACGACGGCGAAGATGCAGCCGAGCACGATGACCCTGCTCATGGCGCGGGAGCCTAACGAAGGAGTCCACTCTCATGCTGTCGGACGAACTCCTACCTCGCCGGCGTCCAAGTCCACGAAAACACGACGGACCTCGACCCTCACGAGAGTCGTCACACGACGCGTGCTTGGTACCCGATCTCACCCGGGTGACGGCCACACGGGTTGCGTCCACGCCCGGTCTCCGCGCCGGTCCTCCACGCGAACGCGCAGGTAGCCGCGGAGATCGGCGGGCGCGGAGAAGCTCGCCTCGCGTCCGCGTCGCTCGTCGAGCACCTTGCCCCCGTCGCCGATCAGCACGAAGTGGTGCTCACCCTCGGCGGCCTCGGCCACGCTCACCCGCAGCGTGCGACCGTCGAAGGCCACCTCGCTCAGCTCCACGCCGTTGCTCGAGTAGAAGTCGCCGCGCCGCAGCGCCTCGCGGATCGACGCCCCGCTGCGCTCCGCTCTCACCATCACCCAGCCGCGGTCACCGGTGTGCGGCCGCTCGCCTCGCTCGCGCAGCTGCATCGCGTCGTAGTAGTGGTGCGCATCGTCGGTGGCCACGCCCCACACCCGCGCCCCGGTGGAGAGCACCGCGTCCCACAGCGCCTCGGTGGACGGGTGGGTGGCGTCGCCCTCGTTGTTGGAATCCCACGCCTCGTTGGCGACCTCGATCATCACCAGCCCCCGTTCGGCGAGGGCCGAGATCAGGTCGGCGTCGGCGGCATGGTGGAAGTTGGGGTGGTTGAGCATCGGCAGGCCGCCCAGCGCCTCGGTCACCCGCAGCGCGTGGGCGTACAGCTCGAGGCGGTCGGTGCTCGCGGGCCCGGCCAGCCCGGCCAGCGCCGCGGTGTTGGTGTCCACGAACAGCCCGTTGACGTGCAGCAGGCAGTGCAGCCCGGGCTCGGGCGGCGGCTCGCAGCGCTCGAGGTTCTGGGTGAGCTCTACGCCGGGGAACACCAGCAGCCCCTCGGGCCCCGGCACCTCGGTGATGCGATCGTGATCGGTGAAGACGATGAAGTCGTAGCCCTGGTCGGCGTACCAGCGGGCCACTCGACTCGGCGGCGTGTCGCTGTCGCCGGAGGCGTTGCTGTGGAGGTGGAGCTGGCCCTTGAGCCAGCCGGGGCCGGCGGCCTCGTCGACGCTCGCCCCCGCCTCGGCGGCCGCGGGGGCGGCGGGGCCGGGGGCGGTCTCCTGGGGCGGGCCGCAGGCAGCCAGCGCCAGCGCGGGCGCGAGCCACCTGCGTGCCATGGCCCCGCTCATCCGCGCTGCCGCAGGATCACCAGCGCGATCCGACCGAAGACGACGCTCAGCCCCGGCACGTGCCGGAGCCCCCGCATCCACCACAGACCGGGCAGCAGCCGGATGAGGGCGTGGCCCGCCCAGGTGCCCGAGCGCGTGCGCTGCTCGCCGGGCAGCCGCAGCAGCAGCTGCTCGGGCGAGGCGTCGGGATCGGCCTGGAACTCGAGGCGCTCGCACAGGTCCCAGATCCGCAGCAGCGCGGCCCGCCGCACGCTGGCCTCGCCCGGGTGGTGCACGATCACCACCGGCTCGGGCGCCTTGCGGAAGCGCAGCCGGTCGAGCACCCGCAGCACCCGGCGGATGCCCTTGGCCCGCGGGGGCCGGGTGCCCTCGCCGGGCTCCTGCGGCTTGGAGGCCAGGTAGCGCCAGAAGGCCTCCACCTCGTCGCCCGACAGCCAGCACAGGTACACCGCCATCATCACGTTGGCGAAGGTGCCCACGTTCATGCCGGTGTCGATGCCCAGGTGCATGCCGAAGCCGAACAGCAGCCAGAAGCGCTTGCCGAGCACCCAGTGCAGCACGAAGCGATGCACCCGCGGCAGCTTGGCCCGCAGCAGCAGGTACAGCCCCACGAGCGCGACCGGCATCACCATGGTGATCACCTGCACCAGGGTCACCATGGCGCCCCGGCTCAGGTGCAGCACGGCCAGCACCTCGTTGGGTAGGTAGTAGAGCACCCCCAGCCCCGCGAGGTAGGCCCCGATGCCCCACGCGGCGAAGAACAGCAGGTAGCCCACCAGGCGCCGCCACCGGGCCGCGCCCGGCCAGGTGCCCGCGGCCCGCTCGCGCTCCCACGCGTTGAGGCACGCGCCCACCAGCGCCACCGGGAACAGGATCTCCCACCAGTGCACCACGATCACCAGCACGGGGAGGATCCCCAGCCAGTGCAGGGCGCCCACCAGCCCCATCTGGGGCCAGCGGTAGAAGTGGTCGAGGTTGAGCGCGTAGTAGAGCGCGGTGCCGTTGGCCCAGGTGGAGCCGCTCTTGAGCAGGCCGGTGGCGCTGTAGATGATGGCGAGCTGCAGCATCATCAGGCGCAGGGGCCACGCGGGGATCAGCCGCAGCGGCGGGATCTCGGCGGCCCCGCCCAGGATCGCCTTGCGCCGGCGCCTCCACGAGTCGATCGAGTAGGCCTGGCCCCACTGTGCGAACATCCCCAGGAACAGGAACACCCGCACCACCGTGTCGCCGCCGGTGTAGAACACGGGGCTGTAGCGGTAGACCGACTCCACCAGGATCCACGACAGGATCGTGGTCCAGCGGGTCCACACCCCGAGGATCATCAGGGTGATCGAGGTCAGCATCACCCCGTAGATCGCGAACACGAAGGGCGGATCGCTGCGGAAGTGGAGGATGGAGAACTTCCCCCACATGGCTTTGAACAGGTCGTACCAGTGCTCGAAGCCGTGCTCGGGATCCCACAGGGTCTTGAGGTGCCCGCCGTAGTTCTTGCGGGCCATGTCGGTCAGCCACAGGCCCTCGTCGGTGAACAGGTAGCGCGCCACCGAGTCGTCGAGGGGGCCATGGGGCTTGAGCAGGTCGAGGAAGGTGATCAGCACCACCAGGCCGAAGCCGATGCGCATCAGCCCCACCGGGCGGGGGTCGACCCGCTGGAAGAACATCCGTCGCCACAGCTCGGGGCGGATGGCGAAGAAGGCGATGAGCAGGCCGATCGCGGCCAGGATGAGCGAGGTGCTCAGGTCGGCGTGCGCCGACACGTCCACGTCCTTGGCCTCGGCCAGCAGCGCGGGGAACGACGAGAGGCTCACTGAACACCTCCGGCGCGCGTGGCTCGGCCTTCCTTGCGCTCCTCTTGCTTGCGCTTGGACTCGGCCAGGTCCCACCACGTGCGGTCATGGGCCTCGAGGAAGTAGTTGTCGGGCTTGGGCGGCAGGCCGTAGCGCTCGCGCAGGTAGTTGGGGAGCTGGGCCTGCCGCGTGGTCCGGCAGCGGATCGTGTCCTCCTCGCGCTCGTGCAGGTGCAGCTCCATGGGGTCGTAGCCCAGCTTGAAGAAGTTGCCTTCCGCCCGCTTCCACACCGCCTGGGGCGTGGGGATGCTGGTCCACATCTTCACGAAGCGCACCTCCACCGCGGGCTCGCCCTCGTGGTCCTTCTCCCACTGGCGGCACACCCAGGCGGCGTAGTGCCGCCGGTAGCCCTTCTGGTCGACGAGGCGGCGGTTGATCTTCCCCATGCGGTCGTACCAGAGGTAGGGGTAGCTGCGCTTGCCGTAGATGTCGTGCTTGAGGTCCCAGACCTCGCCGTTGGCGTCCTCCACCAGCACCTTCATGAAGATGTTGGAGCGGTGGGGGTTGGGCGCGAACATGGCCCAGCTCTGGGTGTTGCCGGTGGCGCGCCAGTACTCGTCGGCCTGCAGCTTCTCGTTGAGGACCTTCTGCACCCCGTTGGCCAGGCCCTTGGAGGGCAGGTTGTGCACCAGCAGGATGACGCCGTGGTAGAGGATGAACAGCGTGGCGACCAGCTGCATCAGGCCGCGGTAGCACCAGCGGCGGCCGGGCTGGTCGTCGGTGGCCACGGGCCGGTGCAGCAGGGCCTGGGCGAGCCCGTGCTCGGGGTCGCGCTCGTCGTCGTCCCCCTCGGCCCCGGCGGGCTCGTCGTCGCGAGCGGACGCGCCGGCCTCGGCCTGGGCCCGGCCGGCGTCCGTGTCGGCCTCGCGCTCGCGGCCGCGGCCCTCGATCTCGTCGTCGCTCATGGAGACCTCGTCATCGTCCTCACGGTCAGTTCTTCGGGTCCAGCGCGCCCTCGTCGTCGAGCCCCTCGTCGTCGCCCTCGGCGGGCGCCTCACCCACGCCGGGAGCCTCGCCCGCGCCGGGGCGCATGCCGCCGAGCTGGTCGCGCATGGACTGCTCGCGCTCCTGCCGACGGGTGCGGGCCCGCTCGCGGCGCTCCTCCTCGAGCTCGGCCGCCTTCCACCAGTTGCCCCAGTCCTGCCGGTTCTCCCAGGTGACCTTGCGGCTCGAGAACTTGCGCGCATAGCTGTCGGCCTCGCGCTCGGCCTTGGCCCGGTCCTCCTCGGTGATCGGCAGGCCGTAGCGCTCCAGCATGAACAGCGGCAGCTCGCCGTCGCCCTTGCACTTGTGGCTCTGGATGTGGCGCTCGCGGGCCTTGAGCTTGCGCGGGTGGTAGGGGCCCTTGTCGGCCACGGCGTCGGGGGGCGGGATCTTGGTGACGATCTTGGAGATCTCGATCTCGTAGGGCACCTCGCCGCCGTGGGCCAGCGCCCACTCGCGGCACTGCCACGAGGCCCAGTAGCGCAGGTACCACTTGCCCTTGCCCGCCATGCGCCGCTGCATCTTGCGCATGCGGTCGTTCCAGATCCACGGGTTGGGCCGGTAGTCGAAGGCGTTGTTGCGCAGGTCCCAGCGATCGCCGTCGTGCTCCACCACCACCGTCTTGAGGAAGGTGTTGGAGCGCGGGGGGTTGGGGGCGAACATCCGCCAGCTCTGGCTGGTGCCCGAGCCCCGCAGCCACGATCCAAAGGGCGCGGAGGCGGGGGCCCGCCACTTGTTGAGGATGGGATAGTTGGGGAACAGCGACAGCCCCACCGCGGCCGAGTGGTAGACCACGGCGAAGAGGGTGAGCGCGCGGCCGAAGGCGGTGTAGGCCAGGGCCGGCCCCGGCTCGCGGGCGCGCCGGATGTCCGCCGCGCGCGGGGGCAGGAAGCGGAACACCAGGGCGGTGAGCGCCATCAGCCCGATCCACTCCCAGGTGAGGCGCTCGAGGTCCTCGATCCACTCGGGGCGATCGACCTTGGCCCAGATGAGCCCCGCGCCCATCAGGCCGAACAGCAGCACCAGCAGGTCGGGCACCCGGCGGCCGCGCACGGGGATCGTGGTGGGATCCTGCGCGGGCACGAACCAGCGGGCGTGACCCTCGGGCACCACGCGACGCAGGCCGGGCACCCGCAGCACCACGGCCAGCAGCCGCTGGCAGATCCGGGCGCTCTCCTCTCCCTTCAGGAACCCCGCGTAGGTCATCAGCATGATGAACGGGAACATCCCGATGTTCATGAACACGATGAGGAAGCCGTGGAAGACGAAGCCCAGGGTCAGCCACAGCCGGCGGCCCAGCAGCCAGGCGCGCAGCGACTCCTGGGTGAGGTGCAGCTCGGGGATGTGGAGCCACGGCACCCGGTCGGTGATCCAGGGCAGGGCCCGGCCGTGGCGCAGCAGGGTGA
Organism: Myxococcales bacterium; assembly: GCA_020633315.1. GTDB lineage: Bacteria > Myxococcota_A > Polyangia > Nannocystales > Nannocystaceae > Paraliomyxa. The sequence goes on along the minus strand of JACKDV010000013.1, from coordinate 21,243 downwards.
TGGGCCAGCGCCCCAGCGCGTACCAGGCCGCCACGAAGGCGGGGATCACCACGCCCCAGGCGATGTTGATCTTGAGCAGGGCGCCGGTGGGGTCCTGCACCTTGTCGCCCTCGAGCTGCAGGCAGAAGGGCAGCACCAGGTAGTTGATCCGCCACGCGAGGCCCCAGATGGCCACCAGCAGGGCCCGGGCGCCCCAGCGCCGCCAGGCCGTGTCCTGCTCGCGGTACCAGGGCTGGTCGCGGTGGCGCAGGGTGAAGCGCAGCGACACGCCCACCAGCACCAGGGGGAACAGCCGCTCCCACCAGTGGGTGACCCAGGTGTTGAGGCGGAAGAGGTTGGTGCCGAAGACGTAGGAGACCTGCTGCGTGACCCACTCGAAGCGGTAGAAGTGGTCCATGTTGAGCGCGTAGTAGAGCGCGTCGCCGGCGCTCCACACCGAGCCCGTCTTCACGGCTCCGGTCGTGCAGTAGAGCGCCGACAGCTGCAGCATGAACAGGTAGCGGGGCCACGCGGGCACCCGCCGGTAGATCGGCTCGCGGTGGCCCTGGCCCTCGCCGTCCTCGGAGGGCGGCGCGTCGGGGTCCTCGAGCCGTCCCTGCTTGCGCAGCCGACGGCAGCGCCACCAGTTGTCGAACGACCAGGCGTGGCCGGTCTTGGCGAACAGCAGGATCAGCCAGAAGCAGCGGTAGACGGTGTCGGTGCCCTCCCAGTACAGGGCGTTGCGGTTGTAGATGCCGCTCATGAGGAACCAGGCGATGAGCCCGGTGGTGCGGGAGAACACCCCCGCGCCGTACAGCAGCAGCACGAAGAAGAACACCAGCATGTAGCCCACGACGAAGTCGGGGCTGCCCCAGAAGTAGAACAGCGAGGGCTTGTTCCACAGGAAGTTGAGGATCGCCCAGGTGTCGAAGAAGCCCTCGTCGGGGCTCCAGCCCCGCAGGGCCTGGCGACCCAGCTTCTCCTGGGCGTACACGAGGTCGAAGATCCCCTCGTCGCTCCACAGCATCCGCCAGTAGGGCTCGAGGTTGAGGAAGCAGATGATCGTCATGATCGCGAAGCCGATGCGCAGCACCGCATAGGTGCGCGGATCGTCGAGCGCGAACAGGTAGCGGCGCACCGACTCGATGCGCAGCCACGCCAGAGCCCCCACCAGGAGCACCAGCGCGAACACCAGCCAGCCGCAGTACACGGCGAACTCGGGCGGGAAGTCGGGGTACTTCTCGCCGCTGAGGCCCAGCAGGCCCGGGGTGAAGGAGCTCGCCGCGCTCAGCACCTCAGCCTCCTGCCTCGGGCGCGGCCTCGGCCTGCGCCGCCGCCTCGGCCACGGCGCGCAGGAAGTCGAAGCGCAGCTGGTAGGCGGTGGCCTGCAGCGCCAGGCCCTCGATGTGGTGACCCTGCCCCTCGAACTCCACGTACTGCACGGGCAGGCCCAGGGCCTTGGCCGCATCCACGAGCTGCCGGCTCTCGGCCACCGGCACCCGCCAGTCCTGGCTGCCGTGGGTGACCAGCAAGGGCGCTCGCAGCCGCTCCACGTGGGTCAGCGGGCTGCGGTCCTTCATGGTGGCGAGCTCCTTGGGGTCGTTGGGATCGCCGCTCTCCAGCACCACCCAGTCGGGGATGTTGGTCGCGTCGTAGAAGGTCTTGATGTCGGAGAAGCCGGCGTGGGCCATGCCGAAGCCGAAGGGGTAGAGGTCGTTGCGGCCGTTGGTGTGGGGCGGGAAGGTCAGCGCCCGCATGGTGGCGTAGCCGCCGTGGCTGCCCCCGTACACCCCGATGCGCGACGCGGGCAGGCCCAGCTCCTGCTCCACCCAGCGCGCCACCGCGAACAGGTCCACGATCTCGTCGCCGCCGAGGTCCTTGTCGTTGAGCGAGTAGAACGCCTTGCCGAAGCCGGTGCTGCCGCGGACCGCGGGGGAGATCACGGTCAGCCCCGCCGCGCACATGATCTGGTCGAAGGTGGAGTAGCGGTTCTCGCCGCCGTAGAAGGCGGTGATCATGGCGAGGCGCCGCGCCGGGTCCGGCTGCGGCTGGCGGGGCTCGAGCACGAAGGCGTGGAGCTGGCGGGGCCGGCGGGTGGCCGGGTCCTGGTCGAAGGTGGGGATCGACACCGCGCGGGCCCGGCAGGCCACCAGGCTGCGCTCGAGCTCGGGATCGAGGCCGATCACCTCGTGGGTGGTGATCCCGGGCTGGCGCAGGTCGAGCTCGAAGGTCTGGTGGACGATGTCGGGCGAGCGGTGGGTGACCAGGGCGCGCGCTCCGAAGGCGTCGGTCACGTCGGCGCTGCCGGGCAGGCGCTGGGCCGCGAGCTCCTTGCCGGTGCGGGCGTCGAGGCGCACCACGGTGGAGCCGGCCGGGGTGCGGTGCACCGCGATCACCTCGTTGCCCACGAGCCGGGCCGAGTCGAGATCCTCGGTGTAGCGGGTGAGCTGGGTGACCTTGCCCGTCTTGCGCGAGTAGCCGTAGAGGTTGGAGAAGCCGTCGTCGTTGGCCAGCAGCAGCAGCGTGTCCCCGTCCACCCAGCCCTCGAGCAGCTCGGGCGAGTTGCGGGCGGTGCGGGTGCGGGTGATCGGCTTGGCCTCGGGGGTGGGGGCGTCGAGGTCCACCCGCACGATCTGCCCGCGGGTGCGGTCGCCGTGGAGCTGCGCGTTGAGGTAGAGCTCGGTGCCGTCGGGCGAGAAGCGGGGCTCGCTCCAGGTGAAGGTCAGCTCCGGGGAGTCGCACAGCACCTGCTCCTCGGCCCCGCTCGCCACCTTGCGCAGCACCAGGCAGCTACGGAAGGGGGCCTTGGTGCCCTGGCGCGGCAGGTAGGCGATGGTGGCCTGGTCCTCGGAGAAGCCCAGGCCGTACACGTAGTCGTGCTCGGTGACCTGTAGCAGCTCGCCCGAGTCCAGGTCGAGGGTCCACAGGTTCATGCGCTCGTCGTTGCTCTCGTCGGCGTGCAGCCACAGGGTGTGGGTCGCCGCGTGGTGGTGGATCGACCACAGGCTGCGCTTGGACCAGTCCACCTCGCTGATCGCCCGGCCCGCAGCAAGGTCGAAGCGATCGACCGCCCCCGGGGCGTCGCCCACCTCCAGCATGCGCAGCGTGTAGCGCTCGCCGTGCTCGAGGTAGAACATCGCCCCGGTCTCGAGGCTGGGCTGGAAGAAGCCGTAGGGGAAGCCGGCGAGGAACGGCCGCAGGTCGATCTCGCGATCGAAGTAGCGAGCCACCACCGGCTCGGGCTCGGCCTCGGCCTCCGGCTCGGGCTGTGTCGGTCCCTGTGCGCCTTGTGCGGGCTCGGCCTCGGGGTACGGGATCGCCTCGTGGGGTGGCGCGCATGACGCCAAGGCGAGGCACATCCACGGAAGCAGCCGCATGGGCGTCATCTGACAATGGCTCAGGCCCCAGGCACAAGGGTTGCGCACCATTTGCGTCGCTCGAGGCGCGGCGGCGGCGGGCGATGGCCAAGCGTGGCCGGCCGCCATCCTGCTCCGTCAATTGGGAGGCGAGGGCGCGCTGCCGTCTGGCGTTGGCCCCATCGTTGCGCTATGCGCATCCGCGTGAGGCTACGCCGCATGAAACGATGGGTCACCCTCGCGGGGGTGCTCGGGCTGGCTCTGGGTGCGGCGGCCTGTCGTCTGCAGACGGAGGCGCCCCCGGCTGCGGTCGAGCGGACGGCCCCCGACTTCAGCCTGACGGCGCACGACGGCTCCTCGGTCTCGCTGGCTCGGCTGCTCGAGCGAGGCCCCGCCATCCTGGTCTTCTACCGCGGGCACTGGTGAGCGCACTGCCGTCGCCAGTTGGGCGACCTGGCCGAGCAGCACGCGGCGCTCGAGTCCGAGGGCATCGGCCTCGCCGCGATCTCGGTCGACTCGCCGGAGGACTCGGCCGCCCTCGCCACGCGCCTGGGCGTGGAGTTTCCCTTGCTCTCCGATCCCGACGCGCGGGTGATCGAGAGCTACGGGGTCAAGATGGAGGGCGAGTCGCTGGCCGTGCCCGCGACCTTCGTGGTCCGACCCGATCGCACGATCGCGTGGGAGTACGTGGGCGATACCGTTCCCGACCGGCCTCCGGTGGAGGTCGTGCGTGAGGAGGCTCGTCGCTCGCGCTAGCCCTCGATCCGGCCCCCAGGCTGATAGACTGGCCCTGCGAGCGTGAGGGCGAGCGGTCGCAGGAGTGGGGGCGCCATGCGAGTCGAGCAACGCCACTGGAGCGCCGATGGAGGCTGGCGCACGCTTCGAGCCGATCCGGCGGCCGCCGACGCGCAGCTCGTGCTCCTGTTCGGTGAAGCGCAGCGGCTGGGCGACGAGCGAATGCTGGCCGCGGTGCGCGAGCGCCATCCTCGGGCCGTGCTCTCCGGCTGCTCCACCGCCGGGGAGATCCACGACGTCTCGGTCACCGACGACGGCCTGGTGACCAACGCGATCCGCTTCGACGACGGCGGCTGCCGGCTGGGGCGGGTGAGCCTGGCCGAGCACCCCAGCCACCGCGCCGCCGCCGAGGCCCTCGCCGCCCAGCTCCCCGCCGAGGGGCTGGTGCACGTGCTGGTGTTCTCCGAGGGGCTCTCGGTCAACGGCAGCGAGCTCGCCGCGGGCCTCGACCGATCGCTGCCCGAGGGCGTGACCGTGACCGGGGGCCTCGCCGGCGACGGCAGCCGCTTCGGTCGCACCGTGACCGTGGCCGACGGCGTGGCCCGCAGCGGCGAGGCGGTGGCGGTGGGGCTGTACGGCCCGCGCCTGCGGGTGGGCTACGGCTCGCGGGGGGGCTGGGATCCCTTCGGCCCCGAGCGGGTGATCACCCGCGCCGAGGGCAGCGTGCTCTACGAGCTCGACGGCCGCCCTGCGCTGGATCTCTACGAGGAGTACCTGGGCGAGCACGCGGCCGGCCTGCCCGCCACGGGCCTGCTGTTCCCGCTGATGGTGCGGGTGCCCGGCTCCGCCGCCGAGGGCGTGGTGCGGACGCTGGTCGCCATCGACGAGGCCGCGCGCAGCGTGACCTTCGTGGGGGAGATGGCGCAGGGGCACCACGCGCGGCTGATGAAGGCCAACTTCGATCGCCTCATCGACGGGGCCCACGGCGCGGCCGACCAGGCGCTGGCCGGCCTGCGCTGCCCGGGGGCCGAGCTGGCGCTGCTGGTGAGCTGCGTGGGGCGGCGGCTGGTGCTGCGCCAGCGCACCGAGGAGGAGCTCGAGGCCGTGCGCGAGGTGCTGGGGCCCGCGCCGGTGCTGACCGGCTTCTACTCCTACGGCGAGATCTGCCCCCCGAGCCTCGACGCCGATTGCGAGCTGCACAACCAGACCATGACCGTCACCACGCTGGGCGAGAGCGACGCATGAATTCGCTGCTCCGTCGGCAGCTGCGTCGCCACGGCCTCGACGAGGGCGCGCTCTCGGAGCCGGTGCGGGAGCTGCTGCGGGCGGTGGGCGAGGCCTACGATCAGGCCGACGACGATCGTCGCCTGCTCGAGCGCTCGCTCGAGCTGACCTCGCAGGAGCTGATGCAGCGCAACCGCGAGCTGCGGGCCGACGTGGAGGCGCGCACCCGGGCCGAGCAGGCGCTGCGCGAGCGCGACGCCCAGACCCGGGCCATCCTCGCCGCGCTGCCCGACGTGATGCTCGTGGTCGCGCCCGATCGCACCGTGCGAGAGCTCCACGTGCCCGGCCCGAGCTTCCTGACCGAGCCCGCCGCGGCGCTCGTGGGCCGCCCGCTGCCGCAGGTGCTCCCGTCCGAGATGCTCGAGGCGCTGCTGCCCGCGCTCGAGCGCGCGGCCCAGGTGGAGGGGGCCCAGCGCCTCGAGCTGGGCCTGAGCGCCGGCGGCCGGCGGCAGCGCTACGAGGCGCGGCTCACCGTCAGCGCCATGGGTGACATCGTGGTGGTGATCCGCGACCAGACCGAGTGGGTGCAGATGGCCGAGCGCCTGCGGGTGGCCGATCGCATGGCCTCGGTGGGCACCCTCGCCGCGGGCGTGGCCCACGAGCTCAACAACCCGCTCGCCTACGTCATGGGCAACCTCGAGCTCCTGCAGCAGGCACTGCTCTCGCCCCCGGGCGACGACGCCGAGCTGCTCGCGATGATCGAGGAGGCGCTGCAGGGCGCCCGGCGCATGCGGGGGATCACCCAGGACCTGCGCACCTTCTCGCGGCCGCACGCCGAGGCGATGGAGGCCGTCGATCCCCGCGCCGTGATGGACTCTGCCCTGCGCATGGCCGCCACCGAGATCCGCCACCGCGCCGGGCTGTGCCGCGACTACGAGGAGGTCCCCGCCGTCTTCGCCGATCCCGGCAAGCTCGGTCAGGTGTTCCTCAACCTGGTGGTCAACGCCGTGCAGGCCCTGCCCGTGGGCGAGGCGGCGCAGCACGAGATCCTCGTGCGGACCACCACCGACGCCGAGGGCTGGGCGGTGGTGGAGGTGAGCGACACCGGCCCCGGGATCCCGCGGCACCTCGCCGCGCGGATCTTCGAGCCCTTCGTCACCACCAAGCCGCGGGGCGAGGGCACCGGCCTCGGCCTCTCCATCTGCCACAACATCGTCACCTCGCTCGGCGGTCGGATCTCCATGGAGCCCCGCCTGCCGCACGGCACCACCTTCCGCGTGGTGCTGCCGCCCAGCGGGCCGGCCGAGCTCCGGCCGAGCGCCCCGACCGGTCCCGAGCCCGCCTCGACGCGCGCGCGCGCCCGCCGGGTGCTGGTGATCGACGACGACGCGCTGGTGGCCCGCACCCTGCGTCGCATGCTCAAGGGCCCCGGCGAGGTCGTCGTCACCAGCAATGGCCGCGAGGGCCTGGAGCGGCTGCGCGCCGATCCGCGCTTCGACGTGGTGCTCTGCGATCTGATGATGCCCGAGCTGTCGGGCATGGACGTGTACGAGGCGATGGAGGAGGAGCGCCCCGAGCTGACCGAGCGCTTCATCTTCATGACCGGCGGTGCCTTCACCGATCGCGCCCGCGCGTTCCTCGAGCGGGTGCCCAACCCCCGGCTCGACAAGCCCTTCAACGCGAAGGACCTGCAGCGCGTGGTGCTGGAGCGCGAGAGCGGGGGGTGAGCCAGGGTCGCGCTCACTGGCGACCCCGAGGGGTGCTGAGCGAGGGGCACGGTGGAGGCGCCGAGGCCTACCGCGGGTAGGATCGCGGCCCGCTACCGCAGTCGCGCTGCCGCCTCGTGGAACGCCTGCCGCACGCCCTTGATCCGTGTGTCCTGCCGCCCCAGGTGCACGCGGTTGGTCAGCAGCACCGCCACCCGCGGGCCGCCCTCGGCCGCCGGATCGATCCACACCGTGGTCCCCGTGAACCCCGTGTGACCCACCGTGTGCTCGGAGAACGCTCGCCCCGTGGTGCCGCTGCCGTCCCCCGGCGTGCCGTCGAAGCCCAGGCGACGGGTGGAGCCGGGCACGTCGCTCGGCCGCCAGAAGCGGTCGCGCACGGCGGTGCGCACGTCGGGCACCCGGTCCTCGGCCCACGCCCGCGCCACCTCGGCCACCGCCTCGGCCGTGCCGAACAGCCCCGCGTGCCCGGCCACCCCGCCCATCACGTAGGCGTTGTCGTCGTGCACCGAGCCGTGGGCCACGCCCTCGGGCTCGCGCAGGGGCAGGTACGAGGGGCGGCCCTCGGGGTGCAGGGCGGCGTCGTAGACCTCGGTGGGGGCGATGCGGCGCTCGTGCTTCCAGCCCAGCGCGGCGCGGCTGACCAGCGGGCGGTAGCCGAGCTGCGGGGGATCGCCGGCGTCGAGGCCCAGGCGGTAGGCCACGCGGTCGGCGAAGGCCTGCGGCAGCGGCAGCCCGGTGGCGCGCTCGATCCACGCGCCGAGGATCATGAAGCCCAGGTCGCTGTACACCGTGCGCTCGCGCGGCGGGTACTCGCGCGGGGTATGGACCACGTGGTGCAGCACCTTCGCGGCGTCGAAGGGCTCCACGCGGGTGAAGTACTCGCGGTGCGCGGCGAGGCCCGAGCAGTGCTCGAGCAGGTCGCTCAGGGTGGCGCCGGGGCAGGCCTGGCTCCACGGCTCGGGTACGGCCTGGTCCAGCGACAGCTCGCGGCGCGAGACGAGCTGCGCGATCAAGGTGGTGGTGGCCAGCACCTTGGTCAGCGAGGCGAGGTCGTAGATGGTGTCGCGCTCGACCGGCCGGTCCTTGACCGAGCTGCGCTCGTGGCTGGCCAGCGCCCCGTGGGCCTCGTGGTACAGGGTGGCGCCGGCATGCCACACCAGGGCCACCGCGCCCGGGTACACGCCCTGGGCCACGCCGCCCTCCACCGCGTCGAACACCGCCTGCCAGGGATCGAGCTTCGGCATGGGCCGCAGCTTGCCCGCGGCCCGACGATCGCGGCAAGCAAGCGACCCCGTGGGTGGGCGGCCGTCATCGCCCGGGCGGCAGCGCCTTGCGCTTGGCCGCCTCGCGCAGGGCCTTGTGCCGGCTGCGGCGACGCTTGCGGGCGGCCCAGCCGCTCTCGCCGGGCAGGCGCTCGACCACGGTCACCCCGCCGAACAGCACCAGGCCGGTCACCCGGATGATGGGGCTGTTGGGGGAGGGCGGCTCGCTGGCGTCCTCCTGCTCGGCCCCGCCGAACAGCGGCGTGCACTCGAGCTGCACGTGGGTGCCCGGGGCGACGGTGATCTCCACCCCGCCGAACATCACCAGCACGCGGATCTCGATCTCGGTGCCGGGCTCCATCCTGGCCTCGCGCAGGTCGATCTCGGCCCCGCCGAACATCGCGAACACCTGGTTGACCCGCGCCGGCACCCACACGCCCGCCCGGCGGGCGCCCGAGAACACGGCGATCATCCGGCCGGTCTCGGGGGCGTTGACCACCGCGGGCAGGCCGGCGCCCCGCGGTGCCACGGCGGCGGCCTCGGGCACCGCGAGGGCGGCCGGGGCCGAGCCGCCGGCCGAGCCCGCCGCGGCGGCGGCCAGGGCCAGCGCAGCCGGGGCCGCGGCGGCTCCCTGGGGCGAGGGCTCGGAGGCGGGCGCGAGGTCGGCCACCAGGGCCCGCACCGCCTCGGGATCCTCGGCGTTCTCGAGCCGCTCGAGCCGCTCGTCGATCTCGTCGGCGTCGAGCAGGTCGTCGGCGTACGCCTGGGTGAGCTGCTGGCGGACCTCCTCCCGAGCGTCGCGCAGGGCGGGGCGCGAGACCACCGGCTCGGGGTCGGCCTCGGGCGGGGCCCCGGCCACCTGCTCGAGCGCCTCGGTCAGCGCCTGCATGCTCTGGTAGCGCTGGGCGGGGTCCACCTGCAGGCCCTGCCGCAGCACGGGCCACAGCGCCTCGGGCACCTCGGCGTCGGCCGGGGGCTCGGCGGGGGGCTGGGTGAGCACCGAGACCGCCACGTCGGCGAACACCTCGCCCGCGAAGGGGCGACGGCCGTAGGCGACCTCGTACGCGGTCACGCAGAACGCGAACTGATCGGCCTCGGGCCCGGCGGGCTGGGTCCGCAATTGCTCGGGCGCCATGTAGCGGGGCGTGCCCACGATGGCGCCCCACTGGGTGTCGGTGGACTCGTCGGTGCGGCCCGCGGTGCGCGGGGCCAGCTTGGCGAGGCCGAAGTCCAGCACCCGCGCCCGCCCGTCGGTGCCCACGATCACGTTGTCGGGCTTGAAGTCGCGGTGGGTCACCCCGGCCGCATGGGCGGCGGTGAGGCCCCGGGCCGCCTGCACCAGCACGTCGAAGCGCTGCGGCCACGGGGGCGAGCCGTCGAGCCAGCTCCGCAGGGTGGGGCCCTCCACGAACTCCATGGCCACGTACACGTCCTGGCCCTCGGTGCCCACGTCGTAGACCGCGGCGATGTGCGGGTGCGAGAGCCGGGCCATCGAGCGGGCCTCTCGCAGCAGTCGTCGCGAGTCGCCGTTGCCCCCCGGCCGCAAGATCTTGAGCGCCACCGGGCGGTCGAGCTGGTCGTCGTGGGCCAGGTGCACCACGCCCATGCCCCCCTCGCCCAGCTTGCGCACCAGCCGGTAGCGACCCAGGTGATCGGGCAGCTCGCCGTCGCGATCGCTCGAGCCCCGGCCGCCGCTGGCCGAGCCCTGGGTCGAGCCCCGCGTGTCCCCCGAGTCGCCGGCGAGGGTCGCCGCCAGCGGGTCGAGCTCCCTCGAGCCCTCCGCGTCCCCCGCGGGCGAGGTCTCGGCGTCCCTGGGCGGCATCGGCATCGCGCCGCGAGCATGCCCGCCGGTGCGCCCTCCGGCAACCGTCGCCCCCGGCCTGCTACAAACCGGGGTGATGAGCGCACCTCTCACCGCCCGCGATCGCCTGATCGTCGCCCTCGACGTGCCGTCCCAGGTCGAGGCCCTCGCGCTGGCCGGCCGCCTCGCCGGTCACGTCGGCATGCTCAAGATCGGGCTCGAGCTGTTCGTGGCCGAGGGCCCGAGCGTGGTCCGGGCCATCCGCGAGGCCCACCCCGAGCTGGGGATCTTCCTCGACCTCAAGCTCCACGACATCCCCAACACCATGCAGGGCGCCATCCGCAGCGCGCGGGGCCTGGGCGTCCGCTTCATCACCGTGCACGCGGGCAGCGGGGTCGAGCACCTGCGGGCCTGCGTGGAGGAGGCCGGCGACGCGCTGGGCATCCTCGCGGTCACCGTGCTCACCAGCCAGGACGCGCGCGCCTGCGAGGAGGCCGGGCACACCCGCAGCCCGGCCGAGCTGGTGGTCCGCCGGGCCGAGTGCGCCCGCGAGGCCGGCTGCGCGGGCATCGTGTGCAGCGGCCAGGAGCTGCGCGGCGTGGTCGAGGCGGCTCCCTCGTTGTTCCGCGTGGTGCCCGGGATCCGCCCCGCCGGCGCCGAGGTGGGCGACCAGAAGCGGGTGATGACCCCCGCGCGGGCCATCGGCGACGGGGCCACCCACCTGGTGGTGGGCCGCCCGATCCGGAGCGCCGCCGACCCGGCCGCGGCTGCCGACGCCATCGTGGCCGAGATCGCCTCGGCGAGCTGAGCCGCGGCTCCGCACCGACGCCCGCGTGGGTCCCCGATCGGGGACGCCCGCGTCTTTTCCGTGTCGGTCGTGCAACCGTGCGCACGCGCCCCCGTCTTGCCCGACACAAGGACGCAGAGCCCACCATGAAGATCGCCATCCCCCAGCCCATGGACCCCAAGGCCGTGATCCCCCAGCTCCAGGCGATGCTGCCCGGCTACAAGCTCAGCATGCGGGGAGGCAGCATCATCGTGGCCGAGAAGTCGGCCGCCGTCGGGGCCACCATCCTGTTCCGCAAGAACAAGCTGATCATCAACGGCAACTTCCCCAACATGGGCCTGCAGCTGGTGTTCGTGCTGGCGATCGTGTTCCTGGGCGTGCTGATCCCGCTGGTGATCTTCCTGCTCACCGTCTACAAGTCGCAGAAGGCCTCCGCCGAGGAGGTGACCGCGGCCCTCAACGCGATGCTCTCGGGCGCTCCGGTCTACCCGCAGCAGGCGATGGTGCAGCAGGGCTACCCGCAGCAGCCGATGGTGCAGCCGGGCTACCCGCAGCAGCCGGCGATGCAGCCCGCCTACGCGCAGCAGCCGCAGCAGGGCTACCAGCAGCCCGGCTACTAGCCCGTCCTCGCCCGCCCGCGGGCCCAACGCGCTCGAGCCCGCGTTCCCCAACGGAACGCGGGCTCGAGTCGTTTCGAGGCCGCCGTGCCGCCGACGCTACCAGCGGTGCTGGGCCCAGCCCTCGCGGCCGCAGGGGTCGAGCACCTGGGCCTGCACCACCACGTCGGCGCCGTCCATGGGCACCACGATGCCGTACTCCTCCACGCCTCCGTCCACCATCCGCCAGGGCGGGCTGCCCCCGAGCACCAGGGTCTGGCTGAAGGAGCCCGGGCCGCAGGCCTCGCCGTCATCGGGGCACTCGTCGGGCAGGTAGGCGTCCACCTGCAGCTCCACGCGGTCGTAGCGGGAGGGGTCCACGCCCTCCACGCGCACCGCCACGTAGTGGTGCCGACCGCCCTGCGGGCCCGAGTAGATCACCGGGGGCTCGCCGTCGGCCAGCGGCACCAGCTGGTCGTAGCCGTCGCCCACCACGACCGTGAGCGTGCCCTCGAGCTCGCAGCTGGGGTCGAGCTCGAACTCGGCCTCGCTCCAGCAGCTGGCGCAGTCCTCCTCGGGCAGCTCCGGCTGCGGCCCGGGGGGCAGCAGCCAGCAGTTGCAGGCCCACAGGCAGCCCAGCGCGGCGATTCGATGCAGTCCCTTGCCCATCTGCCCCGGTAGTGCCCGCCGCCTCCGCTTCGATCACGGAGCCCGAGAAAGGCGCGAGGCCCGGGGCCACGGGGCCACGGGCCTCGCGGGGCCGCATGCACGTCGCTCGCGCTCAGTCGAGCAGCTTGCTGGCGTCCAGCGGCCCAGGGCCGTGCTTGGTGGTGTCCCACCCCGCAGGCACCGGCTTGGTCGAGGCCAGGAACTTGTCGATCACCTGCTTGGCGGTGAGCGTGGGGTGCTTGCCCAGCATGCCCGCCACCAGGCCCGTGGCGGCGGGGCAGGCCATGCTGGTGCCGCTCATCTGCCCGGTGTTGGCGTCCACCTCGTCGGCCGCCCCGAACAGGCTGGCCGAGGTGCCCGAGGCGTCGGTGGCCATCGCCGAGAGCACGCCCTCGCCGGGCAGCATGGCCCGGATCGTGCGGGTGGTGCCGCGCACGGGGCCCGGGCACGAGAAGCTCGAGATGGCGCCGACCACCGACTGGGTCTGCGAGGTGGGCAGGTTGGTGGCCGGATCGTAGGCGTCGGTCATCGACTTCTGGGTGGTGGTGCCACCGACCGCGGTCCGCGAGGTCCACGAGGCCCGGTTCACGGTGGAGCCCACCGCCACCACGCCGTAGGTGGCCGAGGGCGTGCCCATCAGCGACTGCTTGGTGGCGTTGCTGAAGAACACCCGGTGCGCCTGGCGGGCCCACACCGCGTCGAAGATGTAGCCGTCGACCTGGATCGGCACCGCGCTGCGGCTGCGGATCTCCACCGTCCAGGTGCCGTTGGGGATCCCCGTGGCGCCGCTGTTGAACAGCGAGATCTCCACGTGCTGGTGCTGGGTGTAGACCAGGCCCAGGGTGTCGCCGGCCGGCGGGGGGCCGTTGACCACCTGCACCAGGGTGCCCGCGATGAAGTCGGTATCGGCCGCGCCGGTGGGGACGAAGGTGAACCACTTGGTCGCGGCCGCGGCCGCGCCGGTGCCCCGTCGCACCCGCACGTCGATCCGGGCCCCGCGCGAGGCGGCGGGCAGCGGGCGCGCGAGCAGGGTGACGCGGGCGAGCTGGTGCGGGATCGCGGCCCCGGCCCCGGTGCTGCGCGGCGCGATGGTCACCGGGAAGGTGGTGGTGGCGTTGGTGGCCAGCGAGGCCACGTGGGTGTGGCCGCGGCAGTCACCGGCATTGCCCGCGGCCACGCAGATCACCCGCCCCGGCACCCAGTGGTAGCCCGAGCCGCCGCGGTTGCGCCGACGGAAGGTGCGGCGCAGGGCCAGCGAGAAGTCGTCCACCCCGTCGCAGCCATGGTAGGCGCCGCCGAGGCTCAGGTTGACCACGCAGGGCTTGTTGCCGGCCTCGCGGAAGCACCACTCCACGCCGCGCACGATGTCGTCGTTGCTGAAGGTGGTCTTCACCATGAGGATCTTGGCCGCGGGTGCCATGCCGGCCTCGGTGAAGCCGGTGCCCGTCGCTCCCGCGGCCGTGCCCGCCACGTGGGTGCCGTGGCCGAGCTGGTCGGTGGACTTGCTGGCGATGTCGGCCGCGCTGGACCACACCTGCCCCTTGTTGAAGCCGCGCCCGGTGGGCGGCGGGAAGGCAGGGTCGGCCGCGATCGTCTGGTCCCACACCTTGTGGATCCGACCGGTGAAGGCGGGGTGATTGCCGTCGATCCCCGAGTCGACCACGCCCACGAACACGTCGGTGCCCACCGGGGTGCTGCCCACGTCGGTGACGAAGCCCGAGTAATTCACGTGGGTGTGCGCCTGGCTGTTGTAGGGCACCGAGCGGGTCACCCGGTGCAGCACCAGGATGTCGGGGTGGGCGGCCAGCTCCACCAGCTTGGCCGGCGGGCACTCGAAGGTGCGCACGTGGTCCTGCAGGTTGTCGGCGAAGGTGTCGAGCTCGTCGCCGCTGGTGTCGGCGTTGGCCGGCGGCGCCGCGTCGCCCGGGTCCTCGCCCGTCAGCACCACGCCCTCGGGCAGGTTGGAGAGGGCGGAGCCCGGCTTGACGATCCCGCTGACCACCAGCTTGGTGTTGGTGGGATCGAGCACCGCGGCGTGGCTGGTGGCGCGCAGCTCGGCCATCACCTCCGACATGGGGCGCTGCAGGCCCAGCGCGGCCAGGTCGGGGCTGAGGGTGCCGCGGGCCGACTCGGGCACCGCGATGTTGAGCCCCGCGTGGGCGTAGAAGAAGCAGTGCTCGTTGCGGGGGGTGGCCTCGGTGCGCGAGACGGCATAGATCGTCTCGAGCGCGGCGTGACCGTCGGGCGCCATCAGGATGCGGACCAGCGACTCGCGGGTCCCGCCCCCGGAGGTCACCACCGACAGGCAGTAGAAGTTGTCCTTGTCGAGCTGGTGCTCGCGCAGCGCCTTGTGCTTGTAGGCGTCGCTCAGGTCGGCGGGGAAGCTGCGGGCGCTGCCGCTCGGGTCCCGCCACTTGGCGTAGTAGGCCCCGTTCTCGTCGTAGCTGAAGTGCCGGGTGAGGTAGGCGACCAGCTCCACCTCGTCTTGGTTGGGGGCGTTGGCCGGCACCCCGTCGATCGCCGAGATCGCCCGCTCGAAGCGAGCCTTGCGATCGGGCGCATCGGCGATCGCCCGCGCCCAGGCCGAGCCCTCGCTGCCGTAGGGCTGCAGCAGGCGCTCGATGGTGGCCTTGTCGTCGCCCTGGGCCGCGTCGCCGCGCTCCTCCAGGGTGAGCAAGGCGGTGGCCACCGTGTCGGCGGCGGCGAGCGAGACGCCCTGGAACGACACCGTGCTGCCCGAGCGGCTGCCGTTGGCCCGGGCCACGCGCAGCATGTAGGCCGGGGTCTTGGACACGCCGTGCTCGGTGAAGCTCTGGTTGCCGTTCTCCACGTAGACGCCGGCGGTGACCACCAGCGCGGGCGTGGAGGGCAGGCGGGTCATGACCTCGAAGTAGGCCTGGGCGTTGGCCGCGAGCTGGGGATGGAGGGTCGTGCTGTAGTCGGGCATGGCGGTGCGACGGTGCAGGAGGTGGGGCCGCTAGGGACCGGCGGGGTCGAGGGGCTGCGATCGCCCCACCGGGTTGACGGCGATGATCTCGGGATGTCGGACGATGGCGAGCAGCTGCTCGCGGGTCACGGTGCCGGGGACGACCAGCATGTCCTCCTCGGCATCGAGACCCAGGGCGACGAATTCATCCACCTGCTCGGGCAGCAGCTCCTCGAGCCGGCGGGCCCAGATCGCGACGGTCTGCGGCTCGGCCCGGCCCGGGTCGGGGCCGTCGAGCCACGCGGCCAGCGGGGGGGCGATCTTGTGCCGCTGGGCCTCGTCGAGGTCGTCGCGCCAGGCAGCCATGGGCATCACGGCTCGGTGGGGATGAACAAGAAGAGGATCTCCTGGTCGGAGGTGCCCTTCTCCACCTTCACGCGGCGGTCGTTGAACACGCACATCAGCTCCCACTGGTACTCGGTGACGGGCGAGACCTTGGAGGGCACGGTCCAGCGGATCGGCTCGAGGGCGCCCCGGAGCACCCGCTCCTCGGTGGCGTCGACGCCCTCGGGCGCGCTGGGGTAGTGCAGCTTGAGGCGCGCGATCTGGATGTTGGAGCTGGCCAGGTCGCCGATGGGCTGCACCTCCACCTCGAGGGTGTCGGGGAAGATGTCGCCCACGATGAGCTGGCGCTCGGTGGTCTCCATCCACTCTCCCTGGTCGGTGGTGCCGCGGGTGCCGAACAGCGTGACGCGGTAGCGGTAGCGCACCGGGGCGTCGAGCGACGGCCGGAACAGCGACCACGACTTGACCTCGCCGCCGGTGAGGGTGAGCAGCTTGGTCTGCTCGGGCCCGCTCTCGGGGGCGTAGCTCAGCTCCACCGTGATCCGGGACAGGCGCTGCAGCGGATCCTGGGCGCTGATGCTGATCGGCACCGCCTTGGAGGGCGGCTGGTTGAGCACCACGTCGAAGCCGCGCGAGACCGTCTGCTCCACCGTCTCGCGGGTGTCCCCCTCGTAGAAGAAGGTGGAGCTCACCTGGAACTGCTGCTGCTCGGCGTTCTCGGGCCGGATGGGCACCAGCGCCGAGGAGTCGCTCTGCGACAGGGTGAGGGTGCGCGCCGCCTCGATGTGGTTGGGCGGATCGCGGTAGGTGACCGTGGTCTGCAGGCTCTTGACCGCGTCCCAGTCCACCTGGCCCGCCACCACCCGCACGGGCATCACGGCCCGCAGCTCGCGGGGGTCGATGTCGAGGTTGCGGGTGGTGGTGCGGATCCACCCCGACTCGGCCTTGGTCTTCTGCGAGCCGATCGCGTACTCGGCCTTGAAGCTCACCGTCACCTTGTACTCGAGCTCGATGCTCTTGAGGTGATCGAGGAAGAACTCGTACTTGCCCTCGTCGCCCTCCTTCTCGAGCACGAGCTCCGCGGTGTCCTTGGGGCCGCTGCCGTCGGGGCGCACCCCGTAGCGCAGCGACACGACCATCGAGGAGACGCCGGCCTTTTCGAAGTCGGCGTTGCTGGTGATGGTGCCCGCGATCGTCTTCCAGAACGCGTCGTCGAGGTCGACCCGCTTGATCCGCCCGCGCAGGTCGCTGTCGCCGGCGAGCAGGCGGATGGAGCCCTGCGGCGCGGCCGCGCGCTTGTGGGCGGAGACCTGCCGCATGTTGAACTCGATGCGCTGCGACTCGCGCTGGTCGAGCTCTCGCATGAGGAACGCGGCCTGCGGGCGCCCGGCCTGGTTCCAGCGCTCGACCGCGGTGGGCTCGCGCGGCTGCCCGGTGTTGGCCGCGGTGTTGCCGGTGCCCGCGGTGTTGCCGGTGTTTGCGGTGTTGCCCGTGGCGTTGGCGTTGGCGGCCGCCTCGGTGCCGGTCTCGCTGCCCCGCACGCCGCCCGTGCGCTCGGTGATGCCGGGGTTGACCACCGGCCCGTCACCCTCGCGCCCGCGCCCGCCCGGCAGCAGGTCGAGCGGCGTGGTGAAGCCGGCCGTGTTGGCCGTGGCCGCGGTGGTGGGGTCGTAGACCGTGATGCTGCCGCGGTCGGCCGCGAGCACGTTGCCCGGGCGCAGCGCGGGCTTGAAGAAGGTCCACTGCGCCAGCTCCTTGGCGAAGTTGCGCAGCTCGTCCGCCCGCTCCTTGGCCTTGTCGGGCTCGAGCTCGATGTAGGTGACGTCCTCGATGGTGATCGCGCCGCTCTGGGTCAGCCGCTCCATCTCCGAGTCGATGTCGGCCTTGAACCACAGGGTGTTGGCCTGCACCCGGTTGCGTAGGTGGTGGTACGACTGCTGGTACTCGATGACGATCTTCACCTCGCGGGCCGGTCGCAGGCCCATGTACTCGAGGTCGTAGAGCACCGCGATGGCCGAGGCCCCGTCGTCCTCGAGCGAGGCCTCCATGAGGATGGCCCCCTTCTGCGACAGCTCGAAGGAGAACGCGGCCCGGTTGTCGCCGTACATGCTGGGCTTGGTGAAGCCGAGCATGTTCTCCACGAAGGCGGGACGGGCCGGCGCCGCGTCCTCGTCCCCGCTGCCGCCGGCGGTGAAGCCCGCCGCCGAGCCGCCCGCCACGCCCAGCGCGGTGACGCGGACCGAGCCCGACTCGAAGGGCACCGCGGCCAGGCGGACCGGCCCGCCGGCGGTGCTCGCCAGCTCGCCCTTGACCGCCTCGAGGGTGGCCTCGGGGACGGCGAGGTCCACCGTCATGGTCAGGAAGCCGCCGCCGCGATCGGTGTCGCCGCTGCTCGGGGGCGTGGCGCTGTCGCGGTAGAGCAGGAGCTGGAACAGCGGGTCACGTCCCTCCCGGGCGAGCCGGGGCGAGTTGGGCATGTACCAGTACAGCTGGGGATCGTTGAAGTCTCGAAAGAGCGTGAGGCCGTGGAGCTGCACGGCGGCGTCGAGGTTGAGCATGCGGCTACCGATCCAATCCGTCTGCGCGCGCCAGCCGAGAGGGCTCGGCGAAACGACGCGAATGCTTGCACGGGAAGCTCGCGATCATCAAGGCGGGTCGGGCCGCGACGGGCGTGCGGAAGGTGCGAGCCTTCGCCGCGGATCGGGGCTGCAAGCGCGCGGTCCACCGCGAGCCCGGGCGTCGTCGGTCGCAGCGGCGTTCCGTGCCGCAGCCCGGGGGCCGGTCGTGTTCTCCACGTCATCGGGCGTGCGGACGGATCAGGTCGACGCGTGCAGGTGCTCGGCCCGCTGGAAGAGGATCCAGCTCGTGGCGATGTACTTGTCGCCGCCCACCGGGGTGTTGCCGCGGTGGGTGTGCGTGAACGCAGCGGGGGCGATGAGCAGCGAGCCGGTTCGGGGCGTGATCGAGCGCCCCTGGTAGAGGAACTGCGTGTGGCCCTCGGCGAAGCCGTCGTTGAGGTAGATCGTCCACAGCAGGGTGCGGTGGAGGGTCTCCGCGTCGGGGTGGCGGGGGTACAGCTCGCAGTGCCAGTAGGGGTAGCCCCCCCGCCCCGCGCGATAGCGCTGCAGGTTGATCGTCCCCGGCCGCAGGGTGGCATCCACGAGGTCCTCGAGCTCGTCGTCGCTCATGCGCTCGAGCTCGGCCTCGGCGATCCGGCGTCCCCGGCCCGTGGCCGGGTCGATGGTCTGGAGCATGAGGGGGGCGAGCAGCACGTAGGGGTAGCGCCGGAGGTAGCGCAACAGCCCGGTCACGGCCGCATCGTTGAGCGCGTCCTCCACGTCGGCCCAGCGAGGGTCGAGGCTGATGCCGATGTCGTCGGAGTCCTTGAGCGTGGGGTCCACCCCGCCGCCCACCCGCCCCGGCGTGATCGCGTCGCTGGCCTCGAAGCGCGCGATGATCCGCGCGCACAGCCCGGGGTCGAGCGCGTCCTCGTAGACCTCGATGAAGTCGGGACCCGACACGGCGGCCATGCTCATAGCACGGCCGCGGGGCTCAGGGCAGCGTCGCCATCCACCGAGCGACCTCCCGAGCGAACGCGTCGAGCTCGGTGAGCCCCTGGGTGGATGCAGCGTGGACCGCCTCCGGGTCCACCCCGGCATAGCCATGGGCGATCACGTTGCGCAGGCCGACGGCCCGACGCAGCGCCTGGGCCGTCGAGGGCTGGATGACCCCGTGATCGCGCAATCGGTCGAAGCCATCGGACAGGCTGGAGGGGGCACGCCAGCCCTCGTCGGCGATGATGTGGCTGGCCACGTCGGCGCAGCTCTGGACCGCGAGCATCAGGTTGAAGCCCACCAGATCGAGCGCGTCCCGGTCGTCGCGCAGGAGCTCGGCGGTGGCGCGACGATGGGCTTGGACTCGCGCGACGCGGTCGTCGAGCTCGGCGAGCTTTGCGGTGACGAGCCGCCGGCTAACCACGCCCCAGGCCCTCCTTGGCGACTCGGGCGAGCCACGCGTTGCTCATGCGGTCGTACCAGGGACGGTCGGTCTCCAGCGTGGCCAGCGTGTGGGAGCGCCAGAGCGCGCCGGCTCCGGGGTGGGCCTCGTGGACGACGATGCCCTCCTGCACGATTCGGTCGAGCAGTGGGATGGGAGGATCGCCGAGGCCGATCACGTCGAGCTCGACGCCCAGCGCCGCGCCCAGCTCGGCGCCCAAGGCCACCAGGTCGACTCCCGGGGCGACGACGGCCAGGTCGAGGTCGGAGTCGGGACGGGCCGTGCCCCGGGCCCGGGAGCCGAACACGATGGCGACCCGGACCTCGTCGTGCCCCGAGAGCAGGGCATGGAGGCGCTCGAGCAGGTCGGTCATCGATTCCACGCTAGCGGGGACGCGCCGCCGCTGCAAGCAAGGCCGCGTGGAACATACGCCGGCTCTCAGGGCAGCTCGCAGCGGTTGCTGCCGAGGTTGCAGGTCATGCCCAGCGGGCAGTCGGCGTCGGCGAAGCAGGGGGGCTCGCAGCTGCCCAGCTCGCACAGCTCGCCCACGGGGCAGTCGAGGTCCTCGTGGCACTCCACGCACACGAACACGTCGTAGTCGCACAGGTTGCCGCTGGCGCAGGTGCTGCCGGGCATGCAGGGCAGGCACGAGCTGGGGTCGCCGGGGTCGGGCTCGCAGGCCTTGCACAGCTGCTGCACGCACTGCAGGCCCGAGGGGCAGTCGGCATCGACCACGCAGTCGGTGCCGAACACGGCCTGCACGCAGCGGCCGAACTCGTCGCACGAGCGGTTGCCCGCGCAGTCGGCCGTGGTCACGCACGGGTTGCCGCACTCGCCGTAGGGGTGGCAGATCTCGCCCAGGTCGCAGTCGACCTCGCTCAGGCACTGCAGGCAGGCCGACAGCGCGGGGTTGCACTGGGCATTGCCGCCGCAGTCCCCGTCGTCCACGCAGTCGTTGCAGTTGTTGCCGTTGCCCTGGCAGCGCAGGCAGTAGCCTTCGCCGCAGCCGAACGAGGGCGAGCAGTCCGAGCTGCTCAGGCACTCGGAGCCCGGCAGGTCCGCGATCACGCACACGAGCAGGGTGGGGTCGCACGCGGTGCCGTCGGGGCAGTCGCCGTCGTCGACGCAGTCGATGGGCGTGCACACCCCCCCGGGCGGGCACTCGCTGCCCAGCGGGCAGTCCCCGTCCACCACGCAGGGGACGGGCTCGCACATGCCCATGCCGTTGCAGGCCTCGCCGGGCGGGCACTCGGCGTCGCTCGAGCAGAAGTCGAAGCAGGTCTGGGTGGGCTCGTCGCAGGCGAAGCCGGCCGGGCAGTCCTCGTCGCCCAGGCACTCCACGCAGGTCGCCGGCCCCGGGTCGCAGACGGGGGTGGGCGCGAGGCAGTCGGCGTCGCTCAGGCAGCCCACGCAGGCGGAGGTGGAGGGGTCGCACACCGGGGTGGGCGCGCTGCAGTCGGCGCTGGTGATGCAGTCGACGCAGGTGGTGATCGAGAGGTCGCAGATGGGCGTGGGCTCGCTGCAGTCGCCGTCGGCCAGGCAGCCCACGCACACGTGGCCCGCGACGTCGCACACCGGGGTGGCGCCCCCGCAGTCGGCGTTGGTCAGGCAGGCCACGCAGGTGCTGGTGGCCGGGTCGCAGACGGGGGTGGGAGCGCTGCAGTCGGCATTGCTCACGCAGTCCACACAGAGGTTGCTGCCCAGGTCGCAGACGGGGGTGGGCTCGCTGCAGTCGGCCCCGCTCACGCAGTCCACACAGGTGCTGGTGGCCAGGTTGCAGACGGGGGTGGGCTCGCCGCAGTCGGCATCGCCCACGCAGTCCACACAGGTGTTGGTGAAC
>JACKDV010000012.1 GCA_020633315.1 Myxococcales bacterium | reverse complement strand
CGCAGCGGATCCAGACGGTGGAGCTCGAACCCAACGGCCAAGCCAGGAGTGCCGGCTACGCAAGCCACCTCGACTACGAGCCGCCTGCGGAGGATCCGAAGATCGGTGCTCTCATCGAGGAGCTTCGCGGGGCGGAGTGGATCTCGTCAGGGATCGACAACGTTGCGCTCTCTTTCGCTTCGTCCGATCTGGCACCGAAGCACCTTCGGGAGCTGAGGGAGTATCGCGAGTACTACGTGCAAAAGGCCAAGGAGGCCGTCCACACGCGGCTGACGCAGGAGATCCATCGCCTCTCGAAGAGGGCGAAGGAGGCCGAGCGAGCCGTCCGTGAAGGCAAGCAACCGTCAGGCCAGGACACCAAGGACCGTCGTGCAGTGGAGGAGCTCAAGGTTCGACTCGAGCGCCGAATGGAGGAACTCGATGCTCAGCTCCACCTCGCGAGCCAACCGCCGCGGCTCCTCGCAGCGGCGCTGGTACTGCCGGTGGGGTTGGTTCGCGAGGTTCGGGGGGAGGAGCCTCCGACCGACGAGTACTCGGCCGATCCCGTTGCGCGAAGCCGCGTCGAGCAGCTCGCGGTCCAGGCGGTCATGGCGGCGGAACGTGCCCTGGGCAACGAGCCCGAGGACGTCGGCGCGGAGAAGATCGGCTGGGACGTGTCCTCCTACACGAAGGGCGGCGCGTTGCGCTGCATCGAGGTCAAGGGGCGGCAGGCGCAAGCAACGACCGTCACCGTGACGGCCAACGAGGTCCGCGTCGCCCTCAACAAGGAGGAGAAGTTCATCCTCGCCTTGGTCCTCGTCGATAGGGAGTCGGTCGATGGTCCGCACTATGCCCAGGGACTCTTCCACCAGGAGCTGGAGCTGAATCAGCCCAGCGTGCAGGTGACGGTCAAGTCGATCCTCGAGCGCGCGAAGGCTCCGCACGAGGTCTTTACCCCTGACGAGCACCGTGCCCGAGAGGTTGCCCAGTGACGAACGAGGTCAAGAAGCCCAAGATCAAGGCGCCCAAGAAGCTGATCGAGGTGGCCCTGCCGCTCGACGCGATCAACGTGGCGTCGGCGCGGGAGAAGTCGATCCGGCACGGGCATCCGTCCACGCTGCACCTTTGGTGGGCGCGGCGGCCCCTGGCGGCGGCGCGGGCGGTGCTGTTCGCCCAGTTGGTCAATGATCCCGGCGGCGACCGGGGATGGGGCAAGTACAAGGGACAGACCAAGGAGGATGCTGCCAAGGAGAGACAGCGGCTCTTTCGGCTGATCGAGCAGCTCGTGCAGTGGGAGAACACCAACAACGAGGAGCTGCTGGAGCAGGCGCGGGAGGAGATCAGGAAGAGCTGGCGGGAGACGTGCGAGCTCAACAAGGGGGTGCCGGGGTTCGATCCGGAGAAGCTGCCGCCGTTCCATGACCCGTTTGCGGGGGGCGGGACGATTCCGTTGGAGGCGCAGCGGCTTGGGCTGGAGGCGCATGCGTCGGACCTCAATCCGGTGGCCGTGTTGATCAACAAGGCGATGATCGAGATCCCACCGAAGTTCGCAGGGCGGCCACCGGTGGGGCCGGTGCCGAAGGAGGAGAAGCAGACCAAGTCGAAGGCGACCGAGGACTGGTCGGGGACCAAGGGGCTGGCCGAGGATGTGCGGCGGTACGGGGCTTGGATGCGGGAGGAGGCGTTCAAGAAGATCGGGCATCTGTATCCACCGGTGAAGATCACGGCGGAGATGGCGAAAGGGCGGCCAGACCTGAAGCCATACGTGGGGCAGGAACGGACGGTGATCGCGTGGCTCTGGTGCCGCACTGTGGCGAGCCCCAACCCAGCGATGGGCGGGGCTCATGTGCCGTTGATTTCCTCGTACTGGTTGTCATCAAAGAAGGGCAAAGAATCCTACTTGGAGCCGGTGATCAAAGGCAAGACATGGCATCTCGTTGTACGGCGAGGACGACCAAAAGACACCAAAAGCGTGGAGGCGGGCACGAAGAGTGGCCGGGGCCAGTTTGTGTGCTTGCTGTCTGGAACAGCGATCCCGCCAGACCACATTCGCGACGAAGGTCTCAACAGTCGATTGTCAGCGCGCATGACCGCTGTGGTGGTTGACGCGGGCAGAGAGCGCGTATTTCTCGAACCATCCCAAGAGCACGCCAAGTCCAGCGACATATCCGTGGATCAGTCAACGGGAACGAAGCTTCCTGACAAGGCCCTGGGATTTCGTGTGCAGCGCTATGGAATTCTAAGTCACGACGATCTCTTCACCTCTCGACAGCGAAAGCTCCTGTTTACATTTTCGGACATCGTTGATACCGCAAGAAAAAAGGGTTCCTCGGGAGAATTCGTGAGCCGAGGGCCGTGCTACGCGGCCGAGGCTTCGGCTGGCCGGGTGATGGGTGGGCGGGAGCGGGTCGGACTCGAGCTCGTCGGCGATGTCCGGGACGAGCTCTGCGCGAGCCGGGGGCAGGAGCCAGGGAGCAGGCGCCTACGGGCGTACGGACATAGCGCATCTCGGGGGAGCGAAGATGGAGTTGCAACACCGCCACCCCACTCCCAGCAACCGAGATGCAGCTCAAGACTCTGCTCAACCACGTCCAGAAACACAAGGGCTTCGTCTACGACCACGTAGAGCTCCACGGTGGCCCACGGGCGCGCCTGGTCGTCAGGATCCGCCCCGACGCTCGGTGCCGCCCGGTGTGCTCCAAGTGCGAGCGACCCGCGCCGTACTACGACACCCCGGAGGGCACCCGGTACTTCCAGTTCGTCCCGCTGTGGGGCCTGCTGGTCTTGTTCGCGTACACGATGCGCTGGTCAAGTGCCCGCGGTGTGGGGTCAGGGTCGAGCTCGTTCCCCTGGGCCCAAGGCAAGAGCCCGACGACCACGGCCTACGCCTGGTTCCTCGCTCGCTGGGCCAAGAAGCTCAGCTGGCTCGAGGTCGCCCGCAGCTTCAACACGACCTGGGACACCGTCTTCCGTGCCGTCGGCCTCGCGGTCGAGTGGGGCCTGCAGCACCGCGATCTGACGGGAATTCGGGCGATCGGCGTCGACGAGGTGCTGTGGCACCGCGGCCACAAGTACCTGACCGTCGTCTACCAGATCGACGCGCACTGTCGTCGGCTTCTGTGGATCGGCGAGGACCGGACCAAGGAGTGCATCGAGGGCTTCTTCGACTGGTTCGGGCTGCGCGCCCGCTGGCTGCGCTTCGTGTGCAGCGACCAGCACAAGCCCTACCTCACCGCCATCGGGCGTCGAGCCAAGCAGGCGGTCCACGTGCTCGACCGCTTCCACATCGTGCAGCGGCTCAACAAGGCCATCGACCAGGTGCGGGCGGCGGAGGTCAAGAAGCTCGAACGCGATGGCTACGAGCCCGTCCTCAAGAGGGGTCGGTGGCCCCTGCTCAAGCGCCCCGAGAACCTGACCAAGAAGCAGGATGCCAAGCTCCGCGACCTGCTCAAGTACAACCTGACAACGGTGCGCGCCTACCTGCTCAAGGAGGAGCTGCAGCTGTTGTGGGACTACACCTCGGCGACCTGGGCCGGGAGGTTCCTCGACCGCTGGTGCTCCACGGTCATGCGCTCCCGCATCGAACCGATGAAGAAGCTGGCCCGCTCCTTCCGGGTCCACCGCGAGCTGCTGCTCAACTGGTTCCGCGCCCGCGGCGAGATCTCGGCGGCCGTCGCCGAGGGCCTCAACAACAAGCTCAAAGTGATCACCAGAAGGGCCTACGGCCTACGGACCCTCAAAGCGACCGAGATCGCCCTGTACCACAGCCTCGGCGCGCTTCCCGAGCCCGAGGGCGCTCACAGATTCTTCTGACGAACCGAATTTCCTAACCTCTCGGGCACCACGTCGAGGTCGAGCAGACCTCGGCAGGATGGAGGTGGAAGGCGTGGCGCCAGGGGAAGGACGAAGGCGCGGCGAACCTGCAGGGCGAACCGGAACCCAGCTGGCAGGCGGTGGTGTTCGCTGCTAAGGCAAGTCTGGCGAAGCAACCGGGGTGATTCAGGACTGGCACACCTAGCACTACTGCGGCGGTTTTCGTCGCCGTCCACGGCCCACCCACGGGCAGCATGACGAGTCCTCCGCCGTGATCCCCCTGCGGCAAAACGGACATCGCGGTAGCCATCGCATCAAGACGATGGCCACCGCGATGCGGACCGTGGTCAGGGGAGGTGGCGAAGTGCCGCTCAGGCCGCGCGGTGGAGCGGGTCGTCTGGCCACGCTTGGTCTGCTCGCGCTCGCGAGGGGGAAAAAGCTCGCGCCCGTTCGGCCGCGAGGAACGCAAAGCAGCACAGCACGACCGTCACGTGGTGGTGCCAGCCCTGGTACGACCGACCCTCGAAGTGGTCCAGGCCCAGCTCGCCCTTGAGGTCCTCGTAGGCGCGCTCGGTCCTCCAGCGCTCCTTGATGGCCCGCACCAGCTGCTTGCGCGACAGGTCTCGGGGCAGCGTCGCCAGGCTGTACTTGCTGGGCAGGTGCGAATCATCGGGCCACCGATGACCAGCCACTGCTCTTGTCGCGGGTCGTCGCCGACCATCGGCTCGACGCGCACGATGCCGAACTTGGCGCTGAGCTTGCCGCGGGTGCCCTCCCGCCAGGTCACCGTGCGGATCTCGTTGGGGTCGAGCTCGAACGCGAGATCCTCGACCGTCTGTCGCGGTCCCACCTCGCGTCGTCGACCACGACCATGGACTCGCCTCACCATCGCGGTCTTGTGCACCGCGAGCGCGTACCGAGGCCGCGCTCGTCGAGCCCATCGCGGAACTCCGACTTCTGCCCGTAGTCCGCATCGGCCAGCGTCACACCGCGCGGCAGACCGGCCTCGATTGCAGCGTCGATCATGTCCAGCGCGATCTTCCACTTCGGGCGGTACTTCACGTCATTGGGGATCTTCGCGGCCCGACAGCGCTTGCGATCGTCGGCCCACGACCTGGGCAGGTACAGGTCCATGTCGACGGGCAGGTGTGCGTGCTCGGTCGCCAGCGTCAGGCTCACCGCGACCTGGCAGTTGGTGACCTTGCCCGCGCTGCCCGTGTACTGTCGCTGCACGCCCGGCGAGTGCTTGCCCTGCTTGAGAAAGCCCGTGTCGTCGATGATCCAGTGCCGAACGGGCCCGTGCATCTGCATCGGCAGCAGTGCGTAGCGAGCCATGTACTCACGCAGCGGCCGGTTGTCCCACTCCGATCGCGACAGGAACCGGGCTCTCCTGACATCTTCGTGAATCAGGAGGCCAGGGATATGGCCGCGTAGCGGGTACTGGCGGCCGCTACGGGCAGGTTTGGCGGCGCACAGAAGCGCGCACGGGAGGGGCTACTCTCGCAGTCGCCAAACGAACGAAACCAACCGCCTGCCCGATGCGCCCAACAAGTGTACTCCGAGTCCTTCTTGCCCTCCAGAGCACCCTCGTGACCGCCTTCGACTTCGAGGACGAGGGGCTCGTGGTCGACGTCAAGCCGACCTGGAGGGTCCCCCGCTGCGGCGACTGTGGTCGCAAGGTCCACGGTGTCCACGACCGTCGGCAGCGACGCTGGCGACACCTGGACCTGGCCGGCATCAAGCTCGAGCTGCGCTATGTGATTCGGCGTGTTCGATGTCCCCGCTGCGGGGTCAAGGTCGAGCAGGTCCCTGGGCCGAGGCCGGTAGCGGTTTCACCTTCGCCGCCGAGCGCGAGGTCGCCTACCTGGCCCAGCGCACCGATCGGACCACGGTCACGGGCCTGATGCGGATCGCCTGGAGGACCGTCGGGCGCATCATCCGTCGGGTCATCCGCCGGCATCGAGAGCAGCGCGGCGACCAACTCGACGGCCTGCGGCTCATCGGGGTCGACGAGCTCAGCTACCGACGGCACCACCAGTACGTCACCGTCGTCGTCGATCACGAGCGCGGCGAGATCGTGGGCCGCCGAGGGCAAGAGCGCCGAGACGCTCAAAGGCTTCTTCGAGGCCCTGGGACCCGAGCGCTGCGCCAAGCTCGAAGCGGTGACGATCGACATGTCGGGCGCGTACATCAAGGCGGTCACCGACGCCTCGCCGCAGGCCCAGATGGTCTTCGACCGGTTCCACGTTCAGCGCCTGGCCCACGACGCTGTGGATGAGGTCCGTCGCGAGGAGGTCCGCAACGCCAGCCCCCGAGGACAAGGCCGAGCTCAAGAATACTCGCTGGGCACTGCAGAAGAACCCCTGGAACCTCCACGACTTCGAGCTCGACAAGGTCACGATGGTGCAGCGAGCCAACAGGCGGCTGTACCGAGCGTACCTGCTCAAGGAGACCCTGCTCGCCGTCCTCGACCGCAAGCAGATCAACGTCGCCTCGGCCAAGCTCGACGAGTGGCTCGCATGGGCGTCTCGCTCCAAGCTCACGCCCTTCGTCAAGCTGGCCCGCACCATCCGCAAGCACCGGGATGGGATCCTCGCCTACGTGCGGACCCGGCTGAACAACGGCCGGGTCGAGGGCCTCAACGGCAAGGCTCGGGTGATCACCCGCAGGGCCTTTGGCTTCCACGATGCCGGAGCGCTCATCGCCATGCTCTTCCTGTGCTGTGGAGGGATTCACGTGGCTCCGACGCGAATCTGCCCATTTGAGGTCCACTAACATGTCAGGAGAGCCGGAAATTTGTGGATGAAGGCTTCAGCCTGAAGATGGGCTCCGAGCAGACGCAGGAGCACCCATGGAAACCGAAGCCATCGACAACTTGATCAAGGATCTGGATCTGAAGCCCGGCACCGAGCTGTTCGGCGCCCACGGCCTGGTCGAACAGATAACCAAGCGGCTCGTGGAGACGGTCCTCGAGGCCGAGCTGGAGGAGCACCTGGGCTACCCCAAGGGCGAGCGCGGCGAAGAGCCCCGGCCCAACCCCCGCAACGGGACGAGCTCCAAGCGGGTGAGGACCGACGACGGCGAGCTCGAGCTGCAGGTGCCACGCGACCGCAACGGTACCTTCGAGCCCCAGCTGGTCAAGAAACGGCAGACTCGGCTCGACGGCTTCGACGACAAGGTCCTGTCGCTGTACGCCCGCGGGATGAGTACCCGCGAGATCCAGGGCCACCTGCACGAGCTGTACGGCACCGACGTCTCGCCCGACCTGATCTCGCGGGTGACCGACGCCGTCCTCGAAGACGTCCAGAGCTGGCGCAAGCGGCCTCCTGGCGGCGGCGGTCTGGCCCATCGTCTACCTCGACGCCCTGGTCGTCCGGATCCGCGAGGGCGGCAGCGTCCAGCGCAAGTCGGTGTACCTGGCGATCGGCGTCGGGCTCGAGGGGCGCAAGGAGTGTGCTCGGCATGTGGCTCGAGCAGACTAGAGGGCGCGAGGTTCTGGCTCACAGGTCGTCACCGAGCTCAAGAACCGCGACGTCGAGGACATCCCTCATCGCCTGCGTCGATGGCCTCAAGGGCTTCGCGAAGCACTCGAGAGCGTCTTCCGAAGATCACCGTGCAGACGTGCATCGTGCACATGATCCGAAACTCGACTCGACTAATCTCGTGGAAGGATCGAAAACAGGTAGCCAGAGATCTCAAGCCGATCTACACCGCCGTCGATCGTGATGCTGCGGAGTCTGCATTGGCAGACTTCGACCAAGCCTGGGGTCAGCAGTACCCCGCGGTCACGCAGAGCTGGAGGACGAACTGGGAGCGTGTGGTGCCGTTCCTCGCCTTTGCACCCGACCTACGCCGCATCCTGTACACGACCAACGCGATCGAGTCGTTCAACGCCCGAGTACGCAAGCTGGTCAACGGCAAAGGACACTTCCCGACCGACGACGCTGCCTACAAGCTGATCTACCTGGCGATTGTGGCTGCTGAGAAGCGCTGGACTCGTCCACCCAAGGGGTGGAGTCGAGCCCTCAACCAGCTGGCGATCCACTTCGAAGGACGACTGCCCCTCTAAAGGTGCGACTCCTTCATACACGAAAAATCTGACAGACTCCACCCCGAGCAGGGCTACAAGTCGTGTCTCGGCATCCTGCGGCTCGGCAAGACGTACGGCAACGAGCGCCTCGAGGCGGCCTGTAGTCGAGCCCATGCCTCGGGTGCTCGCTCGTACCGCCACGTCGACTCGATCCTCAAGCGCGGGCTCGATCGCGTGCCGCCCGACTCGCGTGACGATGAACCTCGACCCCTACACCACGAGAACATCCGTGGTCCGGAGACGTACCGCTGAAAGGAACGACCACTATGCTCAACGAACCCACCCTCGACAAGCTCAAGGAGCTGCGGCTCGGTGCCTTCGCCGATGCCTGGCTCGCTCAACAGGCCGATCCAGATTCGGCCTCGCTCGGCTTCGACGAACGCCTCGGGCTCCTCGTCGACGCCGAGTGGAGCGCCCGACACAACAAGCGGCTGGCTCGCAATCTCCGCGAGGCGAAGCTGAAGTTTCCCAACGCGTGCATCGAGGACGTCGACTTTCCGCCACGCCGGCAACTCGACAAGACGGTGGTCCGCCAGCTCGCGACGTGCAAGTGGATCGAGAACCATCAGTCGATCGTGATCACCGGGGCCACGGGCGTGGGCAAGACGTACCTCGCGTGCGCGCTGGCCCAGCACGCGATCCGCAAGAACTACCGTGCCGCGTACCGTCGCCTCTCACGTCTCTTCGACGAGCTCGCCCTGGCGCGGGCCGACGGCTCCTACGTCCGGCTGCTCGCCCAGCTCGCGCGTACCGACGTGCTCGTGCTCGACGACTGGGGCATGACCCCGATCCGCGAGGCGGAACGCCGCGACCTCAACGAGATCATGGAGGACCGCTGGGGCAACCGCTCGACCATCGTGACCAGCCAGATTCCGGTCGCGAAGTGGCACGACCACATCGGCGATCCAACGACCGCCGACGCGGTCTGCGACCGCATCCTCAACAACGCGCAGCGGATCGTGCTAAAGGGTCCCTCTCGCCGGAAGCAGGAGGATGGCGATGACACCTGACCCAACCTCGTCGCTCCGCTCCGACTCGACCCACGGCCGGGCCTCGGCGAGGGGCACCGAGGGGACCACCGCCCCGGTCCCCGCCCGTCACCATGACGCCGCCCCCAGACCTCACACCTCGGAGGTGCCCACGGCCCACTGACCGCCACCAACCCTCGTCGCTCCGCTCCGTTCACGACGACCGATCCGAGCGTTCACGTGGGAGCGATCCGAGCGTTCACGTCGGCCGGAATCTGCAGGTACTCGAGGTGGAGCAGCTCGAGCGTCACGCCGGGTCGGCGACGTTCCGCATGCACGTACTGGAGGTTCGGCAGCGGCCGCGATGCGCCGGGCTCGACGTCGCCGCCGAAGAGCCGGTGCTCGAGCTCGACCTCGCCAAGGCTCTCGACGTCACTCCACGCCAGTCCGGCGTGCGTGGCCCGGGCGACCGCCGAGCTCACGGCACCGACGCTCACGCCGAGGCTGCGCGCCACGTCGCGATGGCTGCTGCCGAGCACCCATTTCTGTCTCAGGATCTCGCGGATCTTCTTCATCGTCAGTCGCTTCGCCATCTCGCCTCCGCGTGGAGGCGGTCGAGCCACTTACCCTCGTCGTCGCCATTGCCCCCGCCCGCGCGGTGGCGCGTACCATCGCGGCTGGCCGGGTCGGCCAGGTGTTCACGAAGCGGTGATCCCGGCGTTCACGAGCACCGATTTCGGTGTTCACACGCGGTGATCCCGCTGTTCACGACGCCGATCTCGGTGTTCACGTGTTGCCGATTTCGGCGTTCACGTCCGGCCGATCGAGGCGTTCACGATCGGCCGGCGCATGCACCTGCTCCCGTCCGATCGCCTAGATCCCCTGCCGCCCCCGAGCGGACGCGGGCCGTCGATCGACGGCGCTCGCGCCGATCGCCGAGCTACCCCTTCTTGGCCCGCGGGCGCGAGCGCAGCTCGGGCAGGCGCTCGACCAGAGGCGGCATGGTGTGTCGCCCCTCGAGCAGGCGCTGGTCGTAGGCCCAGGCCCAGGTGGGCTCGATGCTCCAGCTCGCCTCGTGGCGCTGCTGCAGGGCGCAGGCCAGGTCGTAGAAGCTCCAGCCCTCGTTCGAGTCCACGTGGTACAGGCCGGGACGCGCGCCGGCGATCCACAGCAGGGCGTCGGCGGTGTCCTCGAGGAACGAGCAAGCAGGGATCCAGCGCGCGCTGGCCCGTACATTGCCGCGTTGGGCCAGCCAGCCTGCCATCTGGTTGCCGCTCAGGTCGTGCCCGATCTGCCAGCCCAGGCGAGCTACGCGGGCCTGCGGGTTCTGGTCGAGCACCCGCTCCTCGGCGCGGCGCTTCTCCATGCCGTAGTCGTGCTGCGCGTCGGGACGGCTGGCGATGGTGTAGGGACCCGGCTTGGCGTCGGTGAACACCATCACCGTGCTGGTGAACACGAAGCTCACCCCCAGGGTGCGGGTGATCCAGGCCAGCTCGCTGGTCCACTCGTAGTTGACCCGCCACGACTCCTCCGCCGTGGCATCGGGCCGGGCCGGCTGCGAGGCGGCGGCGAGGTGGAACAGCACGTCGGGCCGCTCGCGACGAACGAACGCCTCCATGCGCTCGTAGTCGTCGACGGGGACCTCGCTGCGGTCCCATCGCACCAGCCCCCAGCCGGCCCGTGCCAGCCGGTGGCAGAGCACCGTGCCCACCGTACCGTTGCTCCCCGTGACGAGCGCCTTCATGCCTGCCTTGCCTTCCGTCGCTCCCCGCGGGGAGCTGCCGTGGCCGCGAAGCGTAGCGCTACGGCAGCGAAAGGTCGACGAGCACGGGGAAGTGGTCGGAGGCCAGCTCGCTGAGCTCGCAGGCCAGCGGGTCCCCCGCCTTGACCACCGAGCCCCCCGCTGGGCCGTCGTCCACCCCGTTGTCGCGACAGGCGTTGTAGACCTCGGCGTCCAGCCCCTGGGCGGCCGAGACCATCACGTAGTCGAGGCGCACCAGATCGGCCCAGGTCTCGTCGCGATCGCTGTCCTCCTGGGTGGCATCGGTGATGGTGAAGCCCTGGCCTTCGAAGGTGGTGAAGGGCTGGTAGGTCAGCGGGAACACGATGTCGGATCCCACGTGGTACGAGTCGGGCAGCCCCACCGGCACTTGGTCGAACATCGTGCCCAGCGCGGGATCGTCGATGTTCTCGTTGAGGTCGCCCAGGATCACCATGGGATCGTCGGGATGATCGGCCCGGTACCGCGCCACCGCCTGCACCACCCGCTCGGCCTCCACCTGGCGGCGGAACCAGTCCTGCAGCTCCTGGCCCGACTTGAGGTGCAGCGACACCAGCCCCAGCCCACAAGGCGGGCCCCCTTCCTCGGAGAGATCGAGGCGGGTCACGAGGATGTCACGCCCCACGTCGTTGGCGGTGGGATCGGAGCTGAGGTCCTCGGCACTGTACGACGCCACCAGGCTCAGCCCTGCGCGAGCGATACAGGCGTTGGTCAGCTCGCCACCGATTGCCGGGGGTGGATTGGCCTGAATGGCTTGGGGATAGCCGGCCGCGTTGGCCATGGCGAAGAGGTTGGCCGTCTCGGTCTCGTGGACCTCCTCCATGCAGACCACGTCGGCGTCGATGCGCACCAGGATGTCGACCAGCGCCTCGAAGCTCGGCGTGCCGGCCGAGCCCACGCCCTCCACGTTGAAGGTGGCCACCCGGAGCTGACGCCCGCCGCAGTCGGCCGGAGGCAACGGCTCGGTATCACCGCTCGTGTCCGCCGAGGACTCGCCCGAGCCGGTGCCATCGCCGGTGGCCGGACCCGACTCGGTCTCGGGCGGAGCCATCGTGGTCTGCGTCCCCGGCCCATCGCTGGACCCATCGTCGTCGACCCCCAAGGCCGACTCGAGGTTGCAGGCCAGCAAGGGAGCCACGAGCCCCATCCATCGACATCGCACCAGCATGGAATCGCGCACGGAGCTTACCAGCCGAGGCGCGATGGGGCTCGCTTCGGCAACCGCGGCCGCCCGAGCCCGTCCCCTCATGGGTGGCCCGGGGAACCGGCCCTACCCCACCGTGCGTAGACCCCTCGGACGTCCCCCTACCCCGGAGCCCGCCGTGCACGACCCCGACTCGTCCTCCATCCCCTGGCCCATTCGCGCGGCGCTCGCAGGCGTCCTGGCTTGCGGGTTCGCCGCAACAATCGGCAGCAGCCTCTATTTCGCCCTCCCCGGGGCCGAGCGCCTCGACTGGACCGTGATGCCGGTGGTGCTGGTGCTGTTCGTGCTGGTCTGCGGGCTGTCGATCGGGCTGTGCGTGGGGGCCACCACCCGCTTCGCGGCCCGGCGGGGCCTGGGCCTGCCGGGTCTGATGGTCGCAGGCGCGACGGGTGGGGTGCTGGCGGGGATCGCCCCGGGCATCCTCGGGATCGCCGGCTTCGGCTCGCTATCCGCGCCGTACATGGGCACCGCCAACATCCTGGGCTCGGTGCTCATCGGGGTGATCGCCTTCGTGGCCCTGTGGTCGCCGAGCCTGTTCCCCCGCCGCGAGGGGAGCTCGCCCGCGCTTCACCTGGCCCACGCCGCGGCCGCCTCGATCATCTCGCTGGGCGCCTTCGGCATGGTTGCCTGGAGCCTGGCCACCGCCTTCGATCTGGTGCCCAACTTGGACACCTTCATCGTGCTCGCCCACCAGATGGGGCTGATGCGCCTCGCCGTGGTCGGCGGCGTGCTCGTCGGCGCGGCGGGGGGTGCCGCGGTGGGAGCTGCCTGCGGCCTGGTCCGACGCCTGGGCCGCTGAGACCGTCGTCCATGGGCTCGAGTCGAGCCCGCGGGCCCCCGCTCGCCTCGCGCACGCCCGCGTTCGCCTCATGCACGCTCTCATTCGCCTCACGCATGCTCTCATTCGCCTCAGGTGCGCGCTTCGGCTCGTCCTCGGGTGTCGATCCCCAGCGAGTCTCGCTGGCCCGCGGCTTGCACACCGTGTGGGTCATGACCGGCAGAGCTCGAACCAGCGTACTCATGTGGACCGCGGCCCTCTCGGTCGTGCTCGGGCACCTCACCCTCGACTGGCTGTGACGACGGCGACTCGCCTCGTTCGACCCACCGTCCCCCCCGGTCTGAGCGCAGAGCACTTGGACGCCTCTCGTCGGTCGTTGGGGCTTCGAACGCAAACGAGGGGCGCCCGCATCGCGAGCACCCCTCGTGGGTGACGGTGGCCCCGAGGGGCCGGCCGATCACATGTCCATGCCGCCCATGCCACCGCCGCCGGGGCCGGCCGCGGGAGCTTCCTTCTTGGGCTTCTCGGCGATCATCGCCTCGGTGGTGAGCATCATGCCCGCCACGCTGGCGGCGTTCTCGAGGGCGGTGCGCACGACCTTGGTCGGGTCGATGACGCCGTCGGCCAGCATGTCCACGTACTGCCCGGTGCGGGCGTTGTAGCCGTAGGTCTGCTTGCCGCCGCGCACCTCGTTGACCACCACGCTGGGCTCACCGCCCGCGTTGGACACGATCTGCCGCAGGGGCTCCTCGATCGCGCGACGCACCAGCGAGACACCGGCCCGCTGCTCGTCGTTGTCGATCTCGAGCTTGTCGAGGGCCTTCTGGCCGCGGATGAGAGCCACGCCGCCACCGGGGACGATGCCCTCCTCGACGGCCGCCCGGGTCGCGTGCAGGGCATCCTCCACGCGAGCCTTCTTCTCCTTCATCTCGACCTCGGAGGCCGCGCCCACCTTGATCACGGCCACGCCACCGACGAGCTTGGCCAGGCGCTCCTGGAGCTTCTCGCGGTCGTAGTCGCTGGTGGTCTCCTCGATCTGGCCACGGATCTGCTTGACCCGGCCCTGGATGTCGGCCTTCTTGCCGCCGCCGTCGACGATGGTGGTGTTGTCCTTGTCGACGGTGACCTGCTTGGCGGTGCCGAGGTCCTTGAGAGAGACGTTCTCGAGCTTCTCGCCGAGATCCTCGGTCAGCGCCTTGCCGCCGGTGAGGATGGCGATGTCCTTGAGCATCTCCTTGCGACGGTCGCCGAAGCCGGGGGCCTTGACCGCGCACACGTGCAGGGTGCCGCGCAGCTTGTTGACCACCAGGGTGGCCAGCGCCTCGCCGTCCACGTCCTCGGCGATGACCAGCAGGGAGCGGCCCTGCTTGGCCACCTGCTCCAGCACGGGGAGCAGGTCCTTCATGTTGGAGATCTTCTTCTCGTGCAGGAGGATGTAACACTCCTCCAGCGAGACGGCCATGCGCTCCTGGTCGGTCACGAAGTAGGGGCTGAGGTAGCCGCGGTCGAACTGCATGCCCTCCACCACATCGAGCTCGGTGGTGTTGGCCTTGTTCTCCTCGACCGTGATCACGCCCTCCTTGCCGACCTTGCCCATCGCCTCCGCGATGAGACGGCCGATCTCCTCGTCACCGTTGGCGCTGATCGTGCCGACCTGAGCGATCTCCTCCTCGCCCTTGGTGGCCTTGCTCAGCTTCTGCACCGCCGCGATCACGGCCGTGACCGCGGTGTCGATGCCCCGCTTGATCTCCATGGGATCGTGGCCCGCGGCGACCATCTTGATGCCCTCGCGGAACAGCGCCTGCGCGAGCACGGTGGCGGTGGTGGTGCCGTCACCCGCGATGTCGGAGGTCTTGGAGGCGACCTCCTTGACCATCTGGGCGCCCATGTTCTCGAACTTGTCCTCGAGCTCGATCTCCTTGGCGACGGTCACGCCGTCCTTGGTGACCGTGGGAGAGCCCCAGGACTTCTCGATCACGACGTTGCGGCCCCGGGGGCCGAGGGTGACCTTGACCGCGTCGGCCAGGGTGTTGACCCCCTTGAGGATGGCGCCGCGCGCCCCCTCGTCGAAACGAACCTCTTTGGCTGCCATTGTCTCGTTCTCCTTCGAAAATCGGGTTGGGGGCTCAGCCCTCGATCACCGCGAGGATCTCCTCCTCGCGCAGGACGATATGCTCCTCGCCATCGAGCTTGAGCTCGGTGCCCGAGTACTTGCCGAACAGGACCTCGTCGCCCTTCTTGACGTCGAGGGCGATGCGCTTGCCATCGCTATCGCGCTTGCCCTCGCCAACGGCGACGACCTTGCCGCGCGCGGGCTTCTCCTTGGCGGAGTCGGGGATGAACAGGCCGCCGGCGGTCTTGGTCTCCTCGGCAACCCGCGTGACGACGACGCGATCGTGCAGGGGACGGATCTTCATCGGATGGTTCTCCTGGTGGAAAGCTTGATGGGTGGGGGTGGGAGCACGACCCAGCGCCACTTCGCGCGAGGCCGTGAAGGACCTGGGGATCCTCTCGATATCACTGGAGAATCCCTCTTTGGCACTCGGACCCCCCGAGTGCCAGGCGGGCGCACTCTAACCTCCCGGCCCCTGCGGTCAAGCCAAGCCCGAAGAAAAATGGGGGACCGTCCGTGCGTCGGGCCGTGGGCTGCCTCACAATTGGAGGAACGGCGTCCCCGAGCGTTTCACGAGCTCCTCCGCCCATCACCCCACGAAAGGAAACGCACTTCTCCGACCCGAGGCCAAGCCCATGAGCGACACGATGGAGACCCACCACCGAACCCTGGAATCCTTCTTCTTCGAGGAGATCGAGCACGCCCAGCAACGCTGTGGACGATCCCTCTCCAGCGACGTGGAGGCCTACGTCGTCGGGCTGCTCGCCCGCTTCACGCGGCGTACCCAAGAGGCGGGGCGGCGCAGCCCTCCGCTGGCCATCGACTACCTGCGGGCCCGGACCGGCACCGGCTCGGCCCGCGCCCAGGCCCTGCGCGGGGTCGGTGACCGGGCGCTCTACATCAGCGGGGTCGCCCCCCGCAGCCTCGACCGTACCCCGGTCGACGTGCGCTACGTGCAGGGGATCGGCGAGGCGGCCTACCGCGAGGTGGCCGACGGGGCCGAGTGGGGCGGCGCGCTCGCGGTGCTGGGCGAGCTGGCCGATGCCTTCCAGGACGTCTCGGAGGTGATCGGCGAGGTGGTGGACCTCGACGGGGCCACCACCCTCGACCTGCTCGCCCTCTACGAGCGCTGGCGTCGCGGCGGTGATCCTCGCGATCGTCGGCGCCTGATGCAGGCCGGCGTGCTGCTGGACCCCGAGCGCTCGGACCAGGTCCAGTAGTGGAGGACGACGGGCGCGACCCGGCACGACGCGAACCCGAGGGCGGGTCGCTGCTGCGTCGGCTGTACCGCGGGCTCGAGGCGCTCTACCAGACCGAGTCCGGCGGGTGAGCGGAGGGCCCGGCTCAGCGCCCCGGTCGGCGGAAGCGCTTGCGGGCGCGCTCGACCTTCGCCCGGATCACGCAGCCCTCCACGTGATCGTTCACCAGCCCCATCGCCTGCATGAACGAGTAGACGGTGGTCGGCCCCACGAAGCGCCAGCCCAGCTCCTTGAGCTCCTTGGAGAGCGCCACCGACTCGGCCGAGCTCGACACCGTCTGCGGCGGGGCGAGCTGCCCGGGGCTCGGCTCGTAGCGCCACAAGAAGGCCCCCAGCGAGCCCTCTCGCGCCACGAGCTCGCGCGCCCGCTTGGCGTTGCCGATGGTGGCCTCGATCTTGCCGCGGTGGCGCACGATCCCCTCGTTGCGAAGCAGCCGGGTCACGTCGCGCGCGGTGAAGCGAGCGACCCGGTCGAGGTCGAAGCCGTGGAACGCCTCGCGAAAGGCCTCGCGCTTGGTCAGGATCGTCCGCCAGCTCAGCCCCGACTGGAAGCCCTCGAGGCAGATCTTCTCGAACAAGCGGTGGTCGTCGTCGACCGGGAACCCCCACTCGGTGTCGTGGTAGGCGAGGAATTCCGGGGCCGCCGCGCACCAGCGACAGCGGGGCTTGCCGTCGGGACCGTCGATCGTGGTGCTCATGGGACTACTCGAGGGGATCGTTGATCTCGAGCTCGGCGGGGAACGACAGCTCGCCGTCGACCACCTTGCCCGTGCTCTGGTAGCTCGACAGCTTGCCGTCGCAGTCGAGGTCGGCCACGGCCTTGATGGTGACCGTCTCGCCCTCGCGGATCACCTCGTAGGAGAAGCGGATCGGATCCGCGGGGGCGAACAGCAGCTCCTGCCAGGCGGGGTGCTCCCACTGGCTGGGATCGGGCTTGCAGGTGCCCTCGGGCTGCTTGCAGCAGCTCCCCGCGGGCGGGGTCATGGGGGCCGAGCTCGGCAGCCGATGGGTGACCACCTGCAGGGTCTCGGGATCGACCGACTCCTGCTCGTAGGCGATCCGGACCGCCGCGACCAGCCCCGCCACGTTCACCTTGGCCTCCGCGGCCATCGACTTGCGCTGGTACTCGGTGAAGGCCCCGATCCCGCCGGCCTCGGGCTCGGCCTCCGCCGCAGCGGGCTCGGCCCCGGCACCCGAGCTCGGGGCGTCGTCGCATCCGATCGGGATCAGGCCCAGCACGGCGATCACGAGCGTCGTTCGCATGGATCACCGATACCACGATCGCGGTCAGCCGCGTGAAGGCGGTGGCGAGCGTGCTCCGCCGCGGGCCCGCCCTCGCTCCCGAGAGCTCCGCTCAGTAGACGGAGGCCGTCACCGTCGCGCGATCGCCCTCCTCGTAGACCGGCAGGCAGTCGGTCTCCGAGCCGCACCCGGGGCACTGGCCTCCGCACTCGCCGGGGGCCATCGCCACGCGGCAGCGGGTGCACACGAAGAACGGCAGCGGCCGCGTCCGCAGCACCGCCTCGAGCTCCTCCTTCGACATCGCCGTGGGCGTGGGCCCCTCCGCGGCGTACTCCCGTCGCAGCCGCGCCTCCTGCCCCACCAAGCGCGACAGCCCATAGAAGCAGTAGGCCACCCCCACCCCGCTCGGGCCCAGCCCCCACAGCGAGGTGGTGGTCGCCACCCACCAGCCGGCGTAGAGCAGCCCCACGCCAACTCCGATCGCCACCATCCCCCCGAGCCGGCCGTGCTCATCGAACAGCCGCATGGGGTAGCAGACGACGTCGATCAGCGCCTTGAAGGCAGGGTAGATGGGATTGTGGGTGCCGCCGAGCACGGGGGCACCATACCTCGGCCCCCACGCCCGTGTTCCCGTGCCCAGCCCGACGAGCCGAGGGGGCCATGCGAGCCCGCCGGACATCGCCGCTGAGCGTCGCTCGGCGGCCCGATGCCCGGCGTCCCTATGCGGAGCGACGACGGGCGCGACGACGCCAGGCCAGCCATGCGATCGACACCAGCCAGGGACGACCCGAGCCCGAGCCTCGGGAGCGGCAGCCACAGCCGTCATCCTCTCGCTCGTCGTCCTGCGGATCCTCTGGGGGCCCTCCGGTGGGCTCGCTGGCCACCACGAACACGTTGCTCGCCGTCACCCCGAAGGGCGAGCGGTTGGCCAGGGCCACGTGCAGCACCTCGCCCGGCTCGACCTCCAGGCGCACGATGAAATCCTCGCCGTTGAGCGACTCGGCGGGCAGCTCGAGCTCGTGGTCGCCGCTCACCTCGATGCGCTCGTCACCGTCCTCCTCGAGGAATTCGAAGTCGAAGGTGATCGGCTGCCCGTCGCGGCTCACCAGCACGCTCATGGCTCGCTCGGCTGGCTCGCCGCCCCCCAGCGAGAAGAACACCGTCACCTCGTGACCGTCGGCGGGCACCTCGTAGCGAAGCTGCAGCGGCCCCGGGGCAAAGGGCACGATGCGCTCGTCAGCGGCCACCAGGGTCATGCGCTTGCCGGTGGTGGCCAGGCCGGGATCCTCGATCACGTGCAGGCAGCCGAGCAGGCCGCGGGCCCGCAGCGAGCGAGCGACCAGCCCCAGGCCGAAGTCGTCGAGCTCGCCTTCGTCGTGGAGCTGGTGGGCCACGGCCAACAGCTCGGCCCCCGCCTCGTCGAGCAACGCGTCGGGCGACAGCCGCGGCAGCACCCGCAGCACGAGCTGGTCGGCCACCGGGCCCAGGCGCCAGCGAATGGCCCACAGCGCAGAGGACAGCGGCAGGCTGTCGGCGTACCAGTCGGCGACCAGATCGTCGGGACAGACCTTGCTGGTCTCGCCGGTGCGCAGGTAGGGCGCCCCGCTGCTCACGGTGACCCGCCCCACGTACTCGGCCACCTCGGGATCGCCCGAGACGCTCATCGCGAAGTAGTCGGCCAGCCCCTCGTTGATCGCCCCGGCCTCCGAGAGGATCCCGAGCGGACCGTAGCGGCGCTCGTTGAGCCCCGCGGGGCTGAGCTGCTGCACGATGCTGTGGCCGAGCTCGTGGTAGACGACGTCGGCGTCCCAGGCGTAGTCGGCATCGACCCCCTGCCCCAGCACCAGGGTGGGCGTGAGCTCGAGGTTGCAGGAGTCGATGAAGCTCGCGCCGTCGATCGGCCGCAGCGCGCCGTCCTCCTCGATGGCGTGCATGTTGGCGAGCACCTCGAAGCGCTCGCAGCGACGCCCGCTCAGCCCCCGCTCCTGCATCACCGCGAAGAAGGTCTCCACGTGGTGGTAGGCGGCCACCTCGGCGTAGGGATCGTGGAAGGCCCGGTTGTCGGCGATGAGCCCCACGTCGGGCAGCGGCACGAAGAAGTCGCCCGCCTCGTCGCTCCGCGCGAAGGGCTGGGGCACGCAGTTGTAG
This sequence comes from Myxococcales bacterium, assembly GCA_020633315.1. Lineage (GTDB taxonomy): Bacteria > Myxococcota_A > Polyangia > Nannocystales > Nannocystaceae > Paraliomyxa. The sequence continues at coordinate 220,401 of JACKDV010000012.1, read as the reverse complement.
CCGGCGCCCCAGGCCGGCGCCGCGTCGTAGGGCCCCGGGCCGCAGCCGAAGACCGCCAGCCCCTCGGAGTCCAGGGGCAGGCCCGCCTCGGCGAGGTCGAGGGTGCGCAGCTCCACCTCCACCGCGTCGGGGGTGGTCGCGGGGTTCTTGGGGAACACCCGGGCTCGACTCCCGAACGCGGCGTCGGACTCGTGCAGCAGGGTGCCGGTGGCGGCGCTCAGCCACACCGTGGGCAGCGAGGGTCCGGGCAGCAGGCGCAGCGGCAGCTCCACCTCCCAGGCGAGCACCGGATGGCCGAGCACCATGCGGTAGACGAGGCGGGGCTCGGAGCGCGGCGAGCCCAGGCCGCGCTCGCGCAGGTGCTGCAGCAGGGCCTCGCGATCGACCCGCGCCTCGTGGGGACGCAGGCGCGGCGCGAAGCGGGGCTGGCGTGCCGCCACCCTCCCCTCGGGCCCGGAGGCTCGGCGCTCGTGCACCTCGTAGGCCCCGCGCACCGGCAGCCCGTGCAGGGTGAGCTCGCGCCGCTCGATCGCCGGCCCCGCGGCCCCGGTGCTCACCGGCAACGCGTGCGGAGGCTCGAGCTCGAGCGGGAGCGCGTCCTCGCCGATCGCTCCGGCCAGGGCCAGCCACCCCACGATCGACAGCGCCCACGGACCCATGAGCCCGAGCATAGCCGAGCGCGCGCCGGATCGCCGAGCCGGCTACCGGGGCGCGGCGGCGATGTTGCCCCCGTCCACGGTGAGCACCGCGCCGGTGGTGGACTCGGCCTTGGCCAGCGCCACGAAGGCCTGGGCCACGTCGGCGGCGGTCACCTCGCGCCGCAGCAGGTTCGAGCGAAAGTACGCGTCGGCGCTCAGCCCCCGCGCCTGCGCCCGCGCCTCCACGTCGGCCGCATCGAGCAGCCCGGTGCGGATCCGATCGGCGTTGATCGCATTGGAGCGGATCCCCGCGTCGCCGCCCTCGATCGCGTACTGCTTCATCAACGCCACCAGAGCGGCCTTGGCGATCGCGTAGGGCCCGAAGCCCGCGCCCGGGTTGAAGGCGGCCTTCGAGGCGTTGAACAGCAGGAAGCCGCCCGTGCCCTGCGCCCGCAGCACGGCGGTGGCCGAGGCGGCGAGCCACTGGTGCGCCAGCAGGTTGATCGCGAGGCTGTCCTGCAGCAGCTCGGGCGGGCAGCGATCGATGGGCGCCTGCGGGGCGGTGCCGGCGTTGGAGACGATGCCGTCGAGCCCCCCGAAGCGCTCGACCGCTCGACGCACGCTGGCCTCCACCGCCTCGCGATCGCGCAGGTCCACCACCTCGTGGGCCGCCCGCAGCGACGCCGCCACCTCGGCCAGATCCTCGCCGTCGCGATCGACCAGGTAGAGCGCCGCGCCCTCGGCCGCGAAGGCCCGCGCGGTGGCGGCCCCGATCCCCGAGGCCGCGCCGCTCACGTAGACCACCCGCCCCTGCAGGGGCGGGGGCGTGCGCTTGCCCAGCTTGGCCTGCTCCAGCGACCAGTACTCCATGTCGAAGAGGTCGGCCTCGGGCAGCGCCTGGTAGCGCCCCACCGCCTCGGCATGGCCGATGACCTCGATGGTGTGCTCGTAGAGATCCGCGGCCACCTCGGCCGCCTTGGCGTCGGCCCCGGCCGCCACCAGGCCCAGGCCCGGCACCAGGATCACCCGCGGGTCGGGATCCAGCGGGGTCTTGGCGGTGCCGCTGCGCTCGATCTGCCGCTGCACGTAGTCGCGGTAGCGCTGCCGGAAGTCGCTCAGCGCCGCCTCGATCGGCTCGGCCGCCGCCTCGTCTGCAGCCCGCCCCGCGTCGAGCACCAGCGGCCAGGGCTTGGTGCGGATCACGTGGTCGGGGGTGATCGGGCCGCGCGTGGCCAGCTCGGACAGCCGCGGGTCGTCCACGAAGGCCCGGATCCGAGGGCTGCGGCGCAGGTGCAGCAGGTAGCGTCGCTGGCCCTCGCCCAGCCGCCCGCGCAGCACGGGCGCGAGCGCGGCCCAGTCCACCTCCGCCCGCGGGCTCGTGCTCACCGAGACCTTGGCGCCCCGTCGAGCGATCGCCTCCTCGGCCCGGCTCACCGCGACCACGTGTCGCTCGTAGCTCTCGCGCGCCGTTTCGCCGAAGGTGAACAGCCCGTGCTGCAACAGCAGCAGGCCCTCGCACTGCGGGTGCGCCTCGTAGGTCTGGGCCGCGAGCTTGGCCAGGGCGAAGCCCGGCATCACGTAGGGCACCACGGCCAGGCGATCGCCGAAGACCTCCCGCGCCAGCGCCTCGGCCCCGGGCTGGTCCACCAGCGCCAAGATGGCATCGGCGTGGCTGTGATCGATGAAGCGATGGGGCAGGAACGCGTGCAGCAGGGTCTCCACCGAGGGGTTGGGCGCGCTGGCGTCGAGCAGCCGCACCCGCGCCGCGTTGACCATGTCCTCGTCGGACAGCGACTCGCGCTGACGCAGCGCGGCCAGCGTGGCCAGGCGTACCGCGGGCAGCCCCTGCGGCTCGATGTCGCCGAGGTCCCAGCCGCTGCCCTTCACGCAGAGCACCGCCGTGGGCTCGCCGAGGTCGTCGGGCAGCGTGGTCTTCACCGAGGTGTTGCCCCCGCCGTGCAGCACCAGCGAGGGCTCGGCCCCGATGAGCCGCGAGCTGTACACCCGCAGCGCGAGGTCCTCGTTGCGCCCGGGACCATGGCCCCAGCGCTCCACCGCCGCCCGTGCCTCGTCGTCCGACCACGCCATTCGCATGGCCGGCAGTAGAGCGCCGGGTCGTGTCCCGTGTCCACCCACGCGGCGGCGGGCGGGACCGAGCCGGCGAGGCGCTTCCTCGCGCCTTCACCGCCCGCAGGCGGGCTCGAGAGCCGGCCGCCTCGACGCGTGCCGGCGCACGAGGATCAGCGCAGGCCGTCGCGGCCCAGCAGGTCGCGGCAAGTGGGCGAGGTGGGCACGGCCCGCGGCGAGGGCAGCGTGCCCAGCACCCAGTCGGCCAGGTGCATGGTGACGCCCATCCAGTAGTGCTCGTTCTTGAAGTGGTGCAGCCGGTGCAGCCGCCACAGCCGGCGGTACAGCCGGCCGCGCGGGCGATAGCTGGTGTGGCACAGGTAGTGGGTCCACTCGTAGACCAGCCCCACCGCGAAGATGGTGGCCAGGAAGGTCAGCCACAGCTCCACGTTGGGCGAGACCATCCAGATGATCAGGGCCGAGATCGCAAAGCCGATCAGGGCGCCGCGCATGGGCGTGTACCAGTACTCGGGCTCGTGGGGCGAGACGTGGTGCAGGCGGTGCTTGTGGGCGAGGTCGGTGTCGAGCACGAAGCGACCGAGCCGACGCGGCCGCCAGTGCAGCACGCCCACGTGGATCACCCACTCGGTGAAGGGGTGCACGGCCACGATGGTGGCGGCCACCACCAGGTCCCACACGCTGAAGCCTCCCACCGCGATGCGAACGGCGAGGGCGATCACCAGCAGGCCGGAGATGATCCGAGCCGAGGTGGCGCGCGTGAAGATGAGCAGGGCCTGCCGCAGCGACAGACCCGGGGCTCGTGGATCCAAGGCATGAGCGCGGGGTCGCTGCCCCGCGACGGTCGAGCTCGAAGCACTCATCGGTCCTCCTCCTCTTCCTCGCTCCCGCGGCCCTCCCCTGCCTCGGGACGAATGGTGGCGTCCTGCAGGGCAGCCACCAGCTCGAGCACGCGTCGCGTGCCCTTCTCCATCAGCGCCGCGGCCACGTGCTTGGCCGACAGGTCGTCGGCCCGCGCCACCGCCTCGGCGATGGTGCGGTGGCTCCTCACGTCGCGGATCTCGTCGGCCAGCACCTGCACCAGCACCTCGCGCAGGCGGTCGTAGGTCTCGCGCAAGGTGTTGAAGGCCAGCTCGTAGGCGATGTTGCCCGAGCCGCGGACCATCGCGTCCCAGAAGCGCAGCGACAGATCCTGCAGCTCGGCGAGCTCGTCGCGTCGCGCTGCCTCGTCCATCTGCCCCACGATCTGGCGCAGCAGCGCGGCGTCGGCCCGGTCGGCCCGCTGCGCGCACAGGCGGGCGATGTCGGGGGCGAGGGCCGAGCGCATCTCCATCACGCTACGCGCCACGTCGAGGTTCACCCGGCCGTCGCGATGGAAGAGCATGCGACCGAGCAGGTCGAGCCCCGCGTTGCGCCGGAAGTCGAGGACCTTGGTGCCGCCGCCCTGCGAGATGCTCACCAGCCCGGCCTGAGCCAAGCGCTTGAGGGCCTCGCGAATCGCGCCGCGGTTGACGCCCAGCATCTCGCAGAGCTGCCGCTCGGCGGGCAGGTTCACCCCGGGATCGAAGCGCCCCTCGACGATCTCCCCCGAGAGCTGCTCGTAGACCTCATCGGACAGCGTTTTCTTCTCGATGCGCTGGAGCCCCATGATTCAGCCGATCTGTTTCTGATCCTAGTAGATAACCATATTATGGTCAACTGGTATGACCAGTTAGATAGCAAACGTTCGCGCCGACGCCGCTGCCCCGGTCCGAAGCCGGCGGTGCCGAGCGTATGCTGGCCCCTGGCCGTGAGCCTGCGGCCCCGTGGTCACGATGAAGGATCCCCGCCCGACGCCGATCTATCGCAAGGACTACCGCCCACCTCACTACTGGATCGACACCGTCGATCTGCAGGTGCGGCTGCACGAGGATCATGCCGAGGTCGAGGCCACCCTCGAGCTCCGCCGCAACCCCGACGACACCGGGGCCGCTCCGCTCACGCTCCACGGCGAGAAGCTCGACCTGCGCGGGGTGTGGCTCGACGGCGAGGCCCTGCCCGCCGCGGCCTACCGCGTCGACGAGCACACGCTGACCATCCACGAGGTGCCGCCGCGCTTCGAGCTGCGCACCGTGGTGCGGATCGAGCCGCAGAACAACACCGAGCTCGAGGGTCTGTATCGCTCGGGCCAGACCTTCTGCACCCAGTGCGAGGCCGAGGGCTTCCGTCGCATCACCTACTACCTCGATCGCCCCGACGTGATGGCCCGCTTCACCACCACGATCGAGGCCGACGCCACGCGCTACCCGGTGCTGCTGTCCAACGGCAACCGCGAGGACGCGGGGCCGCGACCGGACGGCCGCCACTTCGTGCGCTGGCGCGACCCCTTCCCCAAGCCCTGCTACCTGTTCGCCCTGGTCGCGGCCGACCTGCGCTGCCACTCCGGCACCTTCACCACCCGCTCGGGCCGCGAGCTGCGGCTGGAGATCTGGGTGGAGCCCCACAACATCGACGCCTGCGAGCACGCCCTGCGCTCGCTGCACAAGGCGATGGCCTGGGACGAGGAGATCTTCGGCCTCGAGTACGACCTCGACGTCTACATGATCGTCGCGGTCAGCGACTTCAACATGGCGGCGATGGAGAACAAGGGCCTCAACGTCTTCAACGACAAGTACGTGCTGGCCCGCCCCCGCACCGCGACCGACGACGACTACGAGAACATCGAGGGGGTCATCGCCCACGAGTACTTCCACAACTGGACGGGCAACCGCGTGACCTGCCGCGACTGGTTCCAGCTCACCCTCAAGGAGGGGCTGACCGTGTTCCGCGACGAGCAGTTCAGCGCCGACATGGGCTCGCGCGCGGTCAAGCGGATCCTCGACGTCCGCACCCTGCGGACCGCCCAGTTCGCCGAAGACGCCTCCCCCACGGCCCACCCCATCCGGCCCGAGGCGTACATCGAGATGAACAACTTCTATACCGTCACGGTGTACAACAAGGGCGCGGAGGTGATCCGCATGATGCACACCCTGCTGGGGGCCGAGGGCTTCCGCAGGGGCATGGATCTGTACTTCGAGCGCCACGACGGCCAGGCCGTCACCTGCGACGACTTCGTGGCCGCGCTCGCCGACGGCAGCGGGGTGGAGCTGGGGCAGTTCTCGCGCTGGTACGAGCAGGTGGGCACGCCGGTGCTCGAGGCCGAGGGCCACTGGGACGAGGCCAGCGCCCGCTACTCGCTCACCCTGCGCCAGCGCCCGCCCGCGGTGGCCAAGGGCCAGACCCCGTCGCTGCACATCCCGGTGGCGGTGGGCCTGGTGGGCCCGAGCGGCGAGGACCTGCCCGTGCGCGTGGAGCCGGCGGTGCGCATCGAGGGCGGCACCGCGCTGCTCGAGCTGCGCGAGCCCGAGCGGACCTTCGTGTTCGAAGGCGTGACGACGCGGCCGGTGCCCTCCGTGCTGCGCAACTTCAGCGCGCCGGTCAAGCTCGAGCTGCTCCGTGACGAGGAGGAGCTGGCCTTCCTCATGGGCCACGACGCCGATCCCTTCAACCGCTGGGACGCGGCCCAGACCTTCGCCGAGCGCATGATCCTGGGCATGGTGGCCGAGCACGCCGCCAACGCACCCATGACCGTCGACCCGCGCTTCGTGGAGGCGTGGGGGCGGATCCTGGTGGACGAGGCGCTCGACGGCTCGCTGGTGGCGCTCACCCTGGCCCTGCCCGGCGAGCGCCTGCTGGGCCAGGCGATGGAGGAGGTGGACGTCGACGGGATCTTCGCCGCCCGCCGCCAGGTGGTGCGCACCCTCGCCGATGCACACGCGCCCGCGCTGACCACCACCTACGAGCGGCTGCGGCAGGGCGCCTACCGCCTCGATGCCGAGGCGATCGCGGCCCGGCGCCTACGCAACACCGCGCTGGCCATGCTCGGCCAGCGCAGCGACGAGGCGGCGCGGGCCGAGGCCATCCGCCTCGCTCGCGTGCAGCTCGACACCGCCGACAACATGACCGACGCCGAGGCGGCGCTGATGGTGCTGGTGGAGGCCGGCGGCGAGGCCCGCGAGCAGGCGCTGGCCGACTTCTACGCCCAGTGGAAGGACGACCCGCTGGTGATCGACAAGTGGTTCACCGCGCAGGCCACCTCCCGCGTGCCCGACACCCTCGATCGCGTCATCGCGCTCACCAAGCACCCGGACTTCACCATCAAGAACCCCAACCGCGTGCGCTCGCTGCTCGGGGCGTTCTCGGTGCGCAACCAGGTGGGCTTCCACGCGCGCGACGGGCGGGGCTATGCGCTGCTCGCCGATCACGTGCTGGAGCTCGATCGCCTCAACCCACAGGGGGCCGCGCGCCTGGTGGGTCCGCTGGGGCACTGGCAGCGCTTCGACTCCGAGCGGCGCGAGCTGATGCGAGAGCAGCTGTCGCGCATCGTGGCCGAGCCGGGGCTCAGCCGCGACGTGTTCGAGCTGGCGAGCAAGGCCCTGGGGGGCTGAGCACCCCCGCCGAGCGCCCGCTTGCGCGGGCCCGGGGCCTCCCCCATGCTTGTGGACGCCCTGGCCGCTCCCGCCCTGCCTCGCCGACCCCCCGGGCTCGCCCTTCCTTACCCCTTCCCCTTCCTCTTCCTCGTCACGCTCCCTTCGAGGCCCCCATGAGCCCCCGCTGGCGACGCTCCTCGCGATCTGCGCTGCTGACGATCCCGCTGTCGATCACGGCGGTCGGCTGTGCCGACCCCGGCTCGGACGACGACACCTCGGGCACCGGCGATACGGGCACCGACTCCGACGGCGCGATCGGATGGTTCGAGCTCGGCTGGGGCGTCGGTCAGTTCACGCCCGTCGCCGACGGTGACGCGCTGCCGATCGTGCGCGGCGGTCAGGGAGCCGAGATGATCCCCCTGCCCCTGCAGGGCGGCGAGTGGTTCCTGCCCGACACCATCGTGAGCTGGATGGACGAGACCGGACCGATGGTGGACCTCGTGATCGACATCGAGGGCTACAACGACGGGGTGGGCGGGCACTTCAAGCGCCTGGCCAACTACACCCTCGACTGGATCGTGCTCGAGGACGGCACCTACCAGAGCTCGTACATCCCGGTCATCATCCCCGACGGCATCGACTCGGCAGAGCTCGAGGGCCTGCCCGCCCACATCGAGGTGAGCCTGCGTCCCTTCGAGCAGCCCACGCTCGCGCTCGAGCTGGACGTGGTCATCACCGTGATGACCGACCTGCCGCCGGTCTGAGGCGCGCGGGCTTGCGCCCGGCCGTGGTCTCGGGTTGGATCGAGGGATGCGTCGCTCGATCCTGCTCGCCTCCGCCCTCGTGCTCGCCGGCTGCCCGGACGACGACGACACCGCGGAGTCCGGGGGCTCCGGCGACGGCACGGCGACCGCCGGCACCAGCATGGGCAGCACCGGGGCCGGGAGCACGACGGCCGAGCCGCAGACCACCGACGGCGGCAGCGTCACCGGCACGCCCACGCCGCCCGACGACGGCAGCTCGGGCGGTGGCCCCGACCCCGTGGGTGCCTGCACCGCTGGCTGCATGTTCCTGATGGGCTGCGAGCTCGTGGACGTCCCCAACTGCGGCATCCCCTGCGCCGGGATCGCGGGCAGTGTGGCCGGCTGCGAGGCGGAGTACGTCGCCCAGCAGGAGTGCGTGGTGGGGCTGAGCTGCGAGGACGCCCAGGCGTGGAGCGAGGCCATGATGGTCGGCGGCACCTACCCCTGCGCCGACGAGGACGTGGCCTACCAGGCCTGCATCGGCGGCGGGGGCACGGGCTAGGAGGTCGAGGTCCCCGCATGTCGCGCGCGCCGAGCGGGGTCCCCGAGGAAATTCTCTGCGCTCGGAGGGGAACATCGGAGCCGCGCTCCGGTGAGCCTGGTCCGTGGAGGCCTTGAGGCAGATCGTGGAGACCCCGCGCGCCCGAGCCTCCAGTGCCCCGCCCGAGCTGTCCCGCGCGCTCGTGGAGGCCGCGTGCCGTCGCGAGCCCGTCGCCTGCCGAGCCCTGATCCGCCGCTACCAGCGACCGGTGGCGAGCCTGCTGTCGCGCATGCTCGGGCCGGCCGGCCTCGGGCACCTGGTGGAGGACCTCGCCCAGGACACCATGGTGCGCGCCTTCGGGGCGCTGCCCCGCTTCGACCCCGAGGGCCCGGCCAAGCTCTCCACCTGGATCCTCAAGATCGCCACCCGCCTGGCGATCAACGAGCTGCAGCGTCGCCGGCCGCCCACCGAGCCCATCGTCACCACCGAGGAACGACTATCCGGCCCCCACGCGGCCGACCGCGACCACCGGCGCGCCACGATCGCCCGCGCCATCCAGGACGCGGTGGGCCAGCTCTCTCCCGAGATCCGCGCGGCGTTCCTGCTGCGGGAGTACCACGGGCTCGACTACGCCGAGATCGCCCGGATGCTCGAGCTCGAGATGGGCACGGTCAAGTCCCGGCTCTCGCGGGCCCGCGCCTCGCTGCGACGAGCCCTCGGCGAGATCCACTCCCTGCACCCGGAGCACGACGACCATGGATGAGCTTCCGCCCCGTGACCTGGACGCGTGGGAGGTCGACGAGCTGCCCGCCGACTTCGAGGATCGCGTGATGGCGCGGCTCGAGACCGGGCCCTCGCCTGCGGAGCCGAGCGCCACCGTGCACCCGCTGCCTCGCCGTCGTCGCGTGGTGCCGCTGGTCGCCGTCGCGGTGGCGATGGCGGCCGCGCTCACGCTGGTGTGGAGCCGCGGCCCGAGCCCGGCGCCCACCACCGGGACGATCGCCGCGGCCGAGGAGACCCGCGTGGTGCGACCGAGGCCCGGGGTGGAGGCCGTGGTCTCCCCCGGCGGCGCGCTGCGGTGGTCGGAGCAGGGCGACGGGCTGCGCGTGGAGCAGGACCACGGCGAGGTCCGCTACCAGATCACTCCCGGCACCGCGGTCGCGGTGCACACCCCCGCCGGCATCGTCGAGGTGACCGGCACCCTCTTCACCGTCGAGGTGGTTCCCGTGTCCGAGGCCAGCCAGCGCAACTCTCGTATCCTCCTGTCCACCGCGGCCGTGGCCGCCACCGTGATCGCCGTGGTGGTCGTGCACGAGGGCAGCGTGGATGCCCACAACGAGCGTGGGCGCACCGAGGTGCGGGCCGGCTCGCGGGCGGTGATGAGCGACGCGAGCGCGCCTCACCTCGCGCCCGAGGAGGCCCCGCAGCTCGCCCAGGCCCCCACCCCGGCGCCCAGCAAGCCCCGCGTCTCGGAGGAGGAGCGCCGCCGTCACGCCGCCACCCGCAAGCGCATCGAGCAGGCCCTCGCCCAGCGGGCCGCCGCGCGGCCGCCCGAGCCCTCCGCCGAGGAGCCGCCACCCGAGCCCTCCGACCCATTCAACGGGCTGCGGGCCTCCCTCGACGGCAACCTCGACCGGGAGTACGTGCGCGAGGCCATCAAGCGGGATCTCATCCCGCTGGCCCACGACTGCTACGGCTCCGTGCTCGAGGTCGACCCCGAGTTCGGCGGCCGGCTGGTGCTCGAGTTCGACATCATGGGCGACGAAGAGGTGGGCGGCATCGTCGACGACGCCAAGCCGGGCGAGGGCACCGACATGATGCACCCGGAATTCCTCGAGTGCATGAGCGAGTCGATGATGACCGTGATGTTCCCGCCTCCCGAGGGCGGCGGGGTGGTGCACGTGACCTACCCCTTCCTGTTCGAGCCAGGGTAGCCGCGGCCCGGGCTACGACAGCTCGAGGTCGGTGCTGGTGAGCACCTCGTGGATCTCCAGCACGTTGGCCCCCGCGAACATCTCCTTGGGGGGCCGGTTCTTGTGGGCCTCGCGGAAGTCCTCGCTGCGGGTCCACGCCACGAAGTCCTCGAAGCTGCGCCACCAGGTCTTCACCTCGTAGTAGCCCTGGGCCTCGGGATCCTCGTGCCACTGCCCCGTCGCGTGGTCGAGCTTCATCGGCCGCGGGCGGTGGACCTCGTTGCGCACGAAGCCGGGGTGGCGGTCCACCAGGTGCACGCGGCGACGAAAGCGATCCTCGAAGTCGATCTCGTGCCCCTGCGCGACCGGGATGCGGTTGGTGACGACGAACATGGCGAACACCATACGACGCCCCGCCGGCGCCGTCCCCCGCTGGCTACTCCAGGGGGTAGCCCGGGCGCCCCGAGCCGAGCCAGTGGGCGAAGGCCTCGTCGTTGCCCACGTCGGTCTGGCGATCGACCGAGAGCATGTAGCGGTGGTGCAGCAGGTCGCAGTAGCCCTGCACCGGGTCCTCGCCCTCGCCCACCACCTGCCGCATGCGGGCGAGCAGCGGCTCGAGCACCTCCACCCGCCAGCGCATCGCCACCACCGCGGGCGACTGCCCCGAGCCCGCGAGCTTGGCCTCGAAGTAGCGCAGGTCGGCGAGCACCTGCCGCGCCTGGTTCTCGGGCACGTCGAGCTGCGTGAGCTCGTGCAGGCGCCGGGCGTGGAAGCTGCGCCCGCCCACCCGCAGGCGCATGCGCATCTGCGAGCCCGAGTCGCCGCCGGGGGAGAGCTCCACGCCCTCCACCTCGAAGCCCATCTCGTTGAGCCGGCGGATCCGCTCGCGGATGCGATAGGTCTCGTCGGGGCGGATGCTCAGGTCGCGGTGCAGCTCGTCCCACAGCCCGCGGTAGCGGGCCTCGATGTCGCGGCCGAGCTCGAGGTCGGCCGCGTCGAGGCCCCGCCCCTGCGAGGCGGCGATGTCGGCCATGCCCCCGGCCACGTTCTCGACCATGATCTCGAGATCCTCGAGGCGCTGCCCGTCGCTGAGCCGCTCGTGCACCGCGGCCGTCTCGGCGTCGAGCATGATCACCTCGATCGCGTCGGCGTCGTAGCGGTAGATCACGTTGGACAGCGAGCAGTCGCCCCAGTAGCAGCCCAGCAGGTGCAGCTGCACCAGCAGGCCCGCGAAGCCGTCGAGCATCTGGTTGCGGCGCGGGCCGAAGCCGCCCTCGGAGATGAGCTCGCGGTAGGAGAAGGAGAACTCGGCGTAGCGGGTGATCACCGCGGCCGCGTCCTCGTCGTCGGCGGGGAGCCAGGGGCGCTCCACCAGCCCCACCGGCACCACGGCCGGGGCCCGCAGGCCCTCGAGGCGACGCAGCACCGCATGCTCGTTGCGGGCCGCCGGAAGCGGCAGCTCCTTGACCACGTAGATCGCATGCTCGTAGGGCACGAAGGCGATCGGGTGGCGGTGCCGCCCCGTGGGCATGGCGAGGGTTCGCGAGCCGGGCCACTGGGCCAGGGGGAGGGTCCAGTCCAGGTCGAGGAAGTCGGGGTGACCCGACCGGATCGTCATGCGCGGGACCTTCACGGGGACCACGGGCGGCGCAAGGGTAGCAACGCGATCGAGGGACCGGAGTGATCGGATCGACTCTGCGGCCTTCGTGACCGCACGGTGACGGTCGCTACGGTGGAGGCATCGTCGTGCGCCCGATCCCGGGCTCCCCGCGAGGACGCGACGCGCTCCTCCGCGCGCTCAGCTCCCGCTCGCCCGCCGCAGCGCCCCGAGCACGCCGGCCCCGTAGCGCGCGAGCTCCCACTCGTCGAGCGCCTCGGTCGCGCGGAGCTGGGCCTCGTCGCGCGGATCGGCCAGCGCCACGGTCAGCAGCGCATCCTTGCCGAGCACCAGATCGGGGTCGAGCTCGCGCTCGGCCGCGGCGTCCTTCCGCCACGATCGCAGGGCGTCGAAGCGCTCGTTCTGCTCCCGCGTGAGCTTGCGGGCCAGCGGCGGCGGCACGGGGGGCTCGCCGTCGCGCCCCGCCACGATCGCGGCCCACAGCCGCGCCTGGCCGCGCCCGCGCAGCCGCGGGTGCAGGCCCTTGATCCGACCGAGCTCGGCCCCGTCGCGCGGCGGGTGCTGGGCCAGGGACATCAGCACGGCATCGGCCATCACCCGGAACACGGGCACGTCGAGCTCCTCGGCCAGCGCCTCGCGTAGCTCGTAGAGCGCCCGCAGCACGCCGCGCCCGGCCGGGGGCAGCTCGCGGCTGCCCTTCATCCGCCACGGCCCGAGCTGCTCGGCCTTCGAGGGCCGCGGCTCCACCTGCGTCTGCCGCAGGCAGGCGTGCTGCATCTCGTCGTCGCGCCCTCGCTCGTGGAGCGCCTGCTGCTGCTGGTCCGCGAGCTCGAGCAGGAAGTGGGTGTCGTAGCGAGCGTAGTCGATCGCGTGCGCGGGCAGGGGACGCTGCGCCCAGTCGAAGCGCTGCATCTTCTTGTTGGCCGCAAAGCCGTAGTGCTCGCGCAAGATGGCCCCCAGCCCGTGGCCGGGCCAGCCCAGCAGCCGCGCCGCGATCATGGTGTCGAACAGGCCCGCGAAGCGAAAGCCATACTGCCGCTTGAAGCACAGGATGTCGTAGTCGGCACCGTGCATCACCTTGGTGATCGAAGGCTCGGCCAACAGCTCGCCCAGCGGCTCGATCCCCACCGCGAGCGGATCCACCAGCGCATCGAGCCCGGGCAGCGACACCTGCACCAGGCAGATGCGCTCGCGATAGGCGTGCATGCTGTTGGACTCGGTGTCGATCGCAAAGCGCGGCGCGGCGCGCAGCCGCTCGAGCAAGGCATGGAGCGCCTCGGCGGTGTCGATCCACTCGGCGTCGGCCGGTGGGCGGGCATGCGGGTCGGGCACGGGCCGATCGTACCCCGCCTTCGCCGCTTGGCCGGGCATGGGCCGGGCTCCCTGGCCGGAACGCGGCGCGACCGCCTCGGGTGAGCCCTGGCCGGCCCTCACGCCCACGCGAGCGCCCGCCTCTTGGCCCGCCTCCTCGTGGGCCACCTTCGTCCCGAGGATCCCGCCGCTCGCGACCCCTCGGGGCCTGGGGCATGATCCGAGCGTGGGCGACTCGACCCTCGTCGACGATGAGGCACCGCGCGACGAGCTCGCTCCAGCCGGCCACACCGAGCCCGCCGAGGACGAGCTCGTGCCGCTGGGTCGACGCCGCGGCGAGCTGCTGGGGCGCTACGTGCTGCTCGAGGCGATCGGCCGCGGGGGCATGGGCGTGGTCCACTCGGCCTACGACCCCGAGCTCGATCGTCGGGTCGCCCTCAAGCTGCTGCACGCGGCGGGCGACGAGCGGGGCAGCATCCGGCTGCTGCGCGAGGCCCAGGCCATGGCCAAGCTCGTGCACCCCAACGTGGTCACCGTGCACGACGTGGGCAGCTTCGAGGGCGGCGTGTTCGTGGCCATGGAGCTGGTCGAGGGCACCGACCTCCGCGAGTGGCTCAACGCCGAGCGCCACAGCCAAGCGGAGATCCTCGAGGTGTTCATCGCGGCGGGGCACGGGCTCGAGGCGGCCCACCGCGTGGGGATCGTCCACCGGGACTTCAAGCCCGCCAACGTGCTGGTCAGCCGCGCCGGCGAGGTGAAGGTGGTCGACTTCGGGCTCGCGCGGCGCGTGGACGAGAGCATGGACTCCAGCGACCTGCGCTCGCTCGCGTCGGAGCTGGCGGGCAGCAGCTCGAGCGAGGGGGCGGGCGACGACGGCCTGACCCGCAGCGGCGCGCTGCTGGGGACCCCCGCCTACATGTCCCCGGAGCAGCACGCCCGCCGCCCGGTCGACGCCCAGAGCGATCAGTTCAGCTTCTGCGTGGCGCTCTACGAGGCGCTGCTCGAGCAGCGCCCCTTCGAGGGGCACAGCCGGCTCGTGCTGGCCATGGCGACCAACCGCGGCGAGCTGCGGCCGCCGCCGCGCGGCCACACCGTGCCCGCTCGCATCGTGCGGGCGCTGCAGCGGGGCCTGTCGGCCAAGCCCGGCGATCGCTTCCCCTCGATGAGCGAGCTGCTCGCCGAGCTGTCGTACGACCCCAGCCGCCGTCGCAACCGGCTGCTGGTGGGGACCTCCGTCACCGCCCTGCTCGCGATCGGGATCGGCGGCTACACGCGGGGCACCGAGCCGCCGCCTCCGCCCTGCGCTCGGCCCCTCGAGCCGCTCGCGGGGACCTGGGACGACGAGCTGCGGGCCGCGCTGCGGGAGGCATTCCGCGACAGCGCGCTGCCCTACGCGACCGAGGACGCTCGCCTGGTGGTGGAGCGCCTCGACGGCTGGGCCGAGCGCTGGGCCGACGCGCGCCAGCAGGCCTGCGAGCAGACCCGGGTCCAGCACGAGCAGCCGCCGCAGGTGCTCGAGCTGCGCAACGCCTGCCTCGAGCGCCAGCGCAAGGACCTCGCCGCGGTGCTCGGGCTGCTGCACGAGGGCGACGCCGAGACCATCGAGCGGGCCGATCGCATGGTGGCCTCGCTGCCCGCCCCCGAGGCCTGCGCCGACGGAGAGGCGCTCGGCCGCCTGCCGCCGCCCGCCGACGCCAGCACCCACGCCGCGGTGGAGGCGATCCGCGACGAGCTCAGCGAGATCCGGGCGCTGCGGGCCGCGGGTCGCTACGACGTGGCGCAGCAGCGGACGCTCGCGGCCCGGGAGCGCGCGGAGGCGACCGGCTACCAGCCGGTGATCGCCGAGCTGCTGCTGCTGCTGGGCAACCTCCACAACCACGGCAGCGACCAGGCCAAGGGCGAGCAGATCCTGCACGCGGCGGCCCGCGCCGCGGCCGAGTCCCGCTACGACGAGGTGCTCGCGGGCGCGTGGCTCGAGCTGGCCTGGAACCTGGGCCTGGGGCAGAGCCGCCACGAGGAGGGCCTGCGCTGGGCCGACTACGCCGAGGCGATCGTCAACCGCATGGGCCGTCCCGACTGGCTGCTCACCAACCTGCTGTGCACGCAGGGCAACATGCGGTGGGTGATGCAGGAGCCCGCGGCGGCGCTCGAGCGCTTCGAGTCCTGCCTCGAGCGCCGCGAGGCGGCCGACCCCCACGACCCCTCCATCGCCGACACCCTGAGCTACATCGGCAACGCGCAGATCGACCTGGGGCGCTACGACGATGCGGAGGCCTCGTTCCTGCGCGCCCTCGAGATCTCCACCGCGGCCCACGGTCCCGATCACCCGCAGGTGGCCTCGGTGTACAACGGCCTGGGCGTGACCTACTACTACCAGCACCGCCTGGAGCAGGCCGAGCAGGCCTACCGGCGCGCCTACGAGATCGATCGCAAGGTGCTCGGGCCCGAGCACCCCACCCTGCTGTACTCGCTGGGCAACATCGCCAACATCCGCCGCGAGAAGGGCGAGCTCGAGCAGGCGCTGGCCGCCATGCACGAGGTGGAGGCGCTGGTCCGGTCGGCGTTCCCCGAGGTCCACCGCGAGGTGGGGACCACCCAGCACAACATCGCCGAGCTGCTGGCGCTGATGGGCGATGCCGAGGGAGCGCTGGCCCGCTACGACCGGGCGCTGGCCGTGCGCACCGAGGTCCACGGCGAGAGCGCGCCCTACGTCGCCAACACCCTCACCGGTCGGGGCGAGGTGCTGCTCACCCTGGGGCGCGACGCCGAGGCCCGCGAGGCGCTCGAGCGAGCGCTGCAGATCCGCGAGGGCGAGGAGCACCCGCGCCCGCAGGAGCTCGGCCGCACCCGCTTCGCGCTGGCCCGAGCGCTGGCCCGGCAGGGGCAGTCGACGCGGGCCCGCACGCTGGCCGAGGCGGCGCGGCGGGACTACGACGAGCCCGACAGCGCCCTGCAGCAGCAGCGACGGGACGAGGTCGACGCCTGGCTGGCCGAGCACCCCGCCGGGAGCTGACGCCTCTGCCCGCGGTGAGACGGCCTGCCGGCGCGAGGACGCCGAGGAGCTCCGGCCGCTCGAGCCTGCCCGCCATGGACGCGATCCATTGCGATAGGCCTACACCACGCGATGAACCGAGCTCGACCCCGCCGTCGAAGTCCCTACCTCGGGCTCCTGTGCGCCGCGCTCGGCTCGACGTGTGCGACGGCGCCCTCGCCCACCACCGCGCCCACAGCCGAGGCCGCCCCCACCACTCGACGAGAGTCGCTCGCCATCGATGGCATCGACCTCGACCTGTACCTCCCGTCGAGTGCAGCGCCCCCGCTGTCGGCCGTCTTGGTGTTCCACGCCGCCATGGGTCCCACCGACGCGGTCCGAGGCTACGCCGACGCGCTCGCCCAGGACGGCTTCGCCGTCTGCGTCCTCGACTTCTACGGTGGTCGCGTGGCGGAGGCCCCTGAGCAGGCGCGGGCGCTGCGAGACGAGGCCAACGGCCGGGTCCCCGCGCTCACGAGCCTCGTCCAGGGGGCATACGAAGCGCTTCGCAGCGATCCGAGGGTACTGGCGAGACGACGGTACCTGCTCGGGTGGTCCTTCGGCGGGGCGTGGGCGACCTACGCCGCCGGGTTCCTCGATCACGTGGCCGGGGTGGTCGCCATCTACGGTGAGGCGTTCGGCGACGACCCCACCCTGATCGAGCGCTTCTCGGTCCCCTTGCTCCTTCTCGGCGCGACTCGGGACTCGGATCCGACCACCGAAGCGCTCCAGGAGATCCGGGACGGCCTCGCTGGCCGCGGAGTCCCGGTCTCGGTGGTGCTCGTGGACGCCGAGCACGGCTTCATGGAGCCGCGCCATCGCGGCTACGCGAGGCAGCCGGCAGAGCGTGCATGGACGACGGCGGTCGAGTTCCTCGAGGCCCTCGAGGCGCACCCGCCCGCCCGCTAGCGAGGGGCTCGCGACCCCGACGACGCACGACGCCGAGCGCCCTGAGGATCAGTGCACCACCACGCTCCGAGGCTCGGCCTCGTCGAGGCTCGCGCCGCCCCACTCCACCACCGTGAAGCCGCGGCGGTCGTGCCGGGGCAGCGGGGGCGCCCCCACCTCCACCGGCACCTCGCTGCGGCGGAAGATCATGAACGATCGGATCACGGTGTCGGGCGCGGGCTCGACCCGGAGGGTCGCGTAGCGACCGTAGGTCTCCTCGTCCACCAGCGCGATCAGGTTGTACGGGTTGCGGGCGAGCTCGGGCAGCCAGTAGGTCACCATGTCGCCGCACTCGTGGTCGGTGAGCGCATGGCTCTCGCACACCCGCTCGAGGAAGCTCGCCGCCTCGCGGCCGGGGATGCAGTGCGCGCGCTCGAGGTCGAGCGGCCAGCCCGTGCGGGTGCCCTCCCAGAACAGGTAGCGATGCGAGCGGCCGGTGCGGCGGTCCACCAGCTCGCCGCTCGGGCTCGCGGTGACCGTCCAGCGGCCGTCGTGCATCGCGGGATAGACCGCGCTCAGCTCTCCCTCGAGCTGCAGCCCCACCTCCACCGTGGTGGTGCGCTCGGGGTAGAGGTAGATCACCGGCTTGCGCACCGCGATGGGGGCCGGCGCGGCGCCTGGGCCGAAGTCGATGATCGTGACCTCGGAGCACACGCCCACGATCCCCGGCTTGGCCGCGTCGGCACTGAAGGCGAAGAGGGTGGGATGGGGATCGCGCTCGCCGTCGACCACCAGCAGGTCGCGGACCTGGTCCACGTCGTAGCCGGCCCCGCGCAGTTCGGCGAGGCGCTCGGCCGGAGCGCGCTCGCGGAACGAGGCCCGCACCCAGCCGCCGTTGCGGAAGGGACCGCCGTAGAGCGAGATGATCTTGCCGCCGGCCTCGCTGTCGCGCACCGAGAAGCCGCCCCGCACCGCAGCCCGTCGCGTGGGCAGCGGGCGCGGGTCGATGGTCAGCTCGCTGCGATCGTCGGAGATCGACAGCAGGTAGCGCTCGGAGATCGAGGCAGGCACCTGCTGAAGCGCCGTGCCGATCGGATCGCTCGGCGCGGCCGCGGCCGCGGGATCCTCGGGGGTGTCGGGAGCGGGAGCGCCATCGTCCGCGCTCGGGGGCGGGGTCTCGTCGGTCGGGGGAGAGGGCTCTGGCGTGGGCGGGGGCGGGGTGGGCGACGGAGCGGTCGCCGAGGGCTGGCTCGGGCAGCCGGCGAGCGCCAGGACCAAGGAGATCGACACGAAGGGGAGGACGACGGGGCACGCGGTGACCATGGGAGCTCCGGGTGAGGCCCGAGCATCGCACGCCGCGACGCTCAGCGCTCCGACGCCGTCACCCGCACGTGCCCGCCGGTCGTTCGCGCGCGCAGCTCGGGAGCATACATCGCCTCGGCCGTGGCGGGAGGCAGGCGATAGCGCCCCGGAGTGGTGGCGAGCACGGGCACCCGGTGCACGTGCCGACCGGGCGGCAGCTCGTCGGCGAAGATCAGCACACGATCGCCATGCAGCTCCTGGTGGCTCACCCACCAGGCAGGCGTGGGCCCCGGCAGCACCCGCGCCTGCTGTCCCGCGCCCAGGCTCGGGTCGATGGCCTCGAGCCCGGCCGGGAGCGGCACCTCGATGGCCAGGTAGTGCTGGCTGAGATCGGTCTCGATCGTCAGCTCGATCTCGTAGCGGGCCCCCGCGTGCAAGGCCCCGGCCACCGGCCCCGCGCGGCCCCGCAGGATCCGCTCGAGGCTCAGCCCCTGGCTGCGCGCCGGTGGCTCGTCGCCGTCGTCCACCGCCCACTCCATGCCCAGCCGGTAGTAGGCGGTGCCCTGCCCCTCGCGATCGAGCACCACGGTGGCGGTGCGATCGCTGCCCAGGGGACCGAGCAGCTCGGCCATCGACACGCGCAGATCCACCGGCGCCGCATCGCGACCTCGCTGCTCGGCTCGCTGGGCACGGCCCTGGCCCATCCACGCCCGCAGCTCGAGGTCGGGCGGATCGACCTCGTGGCGTGCGGCATGGCCCGCCAGCGCGAGCAGACCATAGGCGTTCTCCTGGGTGTTGCCCCACCGCCCGCCTTCCTGCCGCCGCTGCAGGCCGCGGGCGAGCTCATCGACCACGGGATCGTCGGGGTCCGTGCGCATCATCGCCATCAGCACCAGGGCGTGGCTGCGCACGCTCGAGTCGAACGCCTCCTGCCAGCGAGCCTGCGTCGGCTCGACCGGCTGGGCCACGCCCGGCGCCCGCTCGAGCGTGGAGAGGATCCCCCGGCGCAGCAGGGCCACGCGCTCGTGCCGGGGATCGACGCCGTGCGCCGCCATCAGCAGCATGGCGCGGGCGAACAGCGGCAGCTCGGATCGATGCGCCACCAGGTCGTCGATGGCGGCCACCACCATGGGCAGCTCACCGCGGCCGGCATCCACCAGCACGTGCACCCCCACCGCTCGCGCGACCCAGGCCTCGCGTCGGCCCCACTCGGCGGAGGGCAGCGGGGCCTCGAGCTCGGCTCCCAGGGCATCGAGGGCCCGCTCGAGCGTGCGCTCCGACACCGGGTGTCCCGCGCGGGCGGCCAGGCTCATCACCCAGGTGGCATAGGCCCCGCCGTGGACCGCGGGCGTGGTGGCGCCCGGCCAGTAGCCGAAGCGACCGTCGCGGAGCTGCATCGAGCGCAGCCTCGCCAGGCCCTCGGCGATCATCGCATCGGGGTCGCCCGACTCCGGCGGCAGGCGATCGCGGAGCTGGGCCAGCGCCAGCAGGGGCACCAGGCGGCTCGCCGTCTGCTCGAGGCAGCCGTAGGGGTACTCCAGGAGGTAGGCCGCGGCCTCGTCGAGGTCGCCGAGCATGGTGCTGCGCACCGACAGCTCGAGCCCGCCGAGATCCGCCCGCGCTCCGTCGGGCACGCGCACGGGGATCGCCACGGGCTCGTCGCGATCGAGCCGGCCGTGGATCGCCGCGTGCTCCACCTGGGTGCGCTCCACCTCCACTCGCAGCGGGCGGCGCACGCCGTCGCGGAGCGGCTCGCCCTCGCGGGGCTCGAAGCGGGCGAGCAGGCGCACCGCGGGGGTCCCCACGCCCAGGGCCTCGACCACGAAGGGCACGCGCACCGAGCCCTCGCCGTCCACCGCTCGCCGCACCCGCGACGGGCCGTGGATCGCCAGCACCCCGGGCTCGTCCTCGATCGCCAGCTCGACCTCGAGCGTGCCTTCGCGCTCCGGCAGGGTGACCAGGGCCGCGAGCTCGGCCCGATCCCCCGGGCGCAGCACCCGGGGCAGCACGGCTCGCACCATCAGCGGAGCGCTCACCGAGATCGTGGCGTCGCCCCGCCCGAAGCGAGCCGGGCCCGAGCCCTCGCCTCGCGCTCCCGGGAGCTCGGCCGAGGCCACCGCCGACACGCGGAAGCGGGTGAGATCGTCGGGCAGCGGCAGGCGAAGCTCCAGCTCGCCGTCGGGGCCGGTGCCCGCGTTGCCCTCGAACAGCGGCACCGCCTCGAAGCGCGAGCGGAGCTCGAGGTCGAGCGCGCCCTTGACCTGGGCCTTGGCCGCGCGCACGCGGGGCACCCGCTTGCCGCGGCCCCACAACCCTCCCGCGTGGAAGGCCCGCCGCAGCTCGTCGTGGCTGCGGCTGCGTCGGTCGAGCCCGGGACGATCGGGATCGAACAGGGTCTCGAGCCAGGCCCGATGAGGCGGGCGGAGCTGGTGCAGCCCGTCGTCCACCACCCACACCGCGAGCCGGGCGTCCACGGGCTGACCCCGCGCATCACGGACCACCACGCGCAGGGGAACCGAGGCCCCGGGCTCGCCCTCACGCGGTGCGACCACCTCCACGCGGAGCTCGCGGTCGTGGCGTAGCCACACCGCGCCGGCCGCCTCGTGCACCTCGGCCAGCCCGCCGTCGACGGGCGGGCGAGCCACGCTGGCCCGCAGCTCGAGGCGTCGTCCCCGGCCCGAGCGCGGCGTGACCGAGACCGTCGCCTCGCCGTCGTGCAGCGTGAAGGGCATCGCCTCGCGCAGGCCGGTCTGGGAGACGGTGAGCATGCCGTCGGCCTCCGCCCAGGGGGCCTCGATGCTCACCGAGAGCGGCCGGTCCACGGGCGCCTCCTCGGGCGCGAGGATCTCGAAGCGACGCTCGTCCTCGGTCGCGGCGGGGGCGACCGCGACGGGGTTGGACGGAGGCGTGCGCTGGATGGGCGGCGGAGGGGGAGGCGAGACGTGGAAGCGGGCGTCGGTGCGGATGGGAATGCCCCCGACCGAGGCAGTGGCCACGACCGCGTACGCTCCCGCGGGCAGCGTGCCCAGGCGACACTCCGCGGGCTCGCCCTCCTCGTGCAGGTCGAGCACGCAGCGAGCGACCGCCTCGGGCTCGGCCGCTGCCTCGTCGTCCTCGGGCTCGGGCCACACCCGCAGCTCCACTCGCGGCTGGGCCACCCGCCGCCCCGCGGTGTCGACGGCCTCGAGCTGGACCCGCAGTCGCTCGCCCACGTCGGCATCCATCGGCGGTCGCACGCCCAGGTACACCGACGCGGGGTGCACGAAGAACGAGGCATCGGCCCCCACCTGCTGCAGGCTCGCCTCCTGCCCGGCCACCGCCACGCTGCAAGCATGCGCCATCAGGGGATCGAGCGCGTCGGTGGTCAGCACCACGTCGACCGTGGGCCGCGGCTCCTCGGGGAGCACGTCGCCTTCGCGGTAGTGCCAGGCCGAGCCACCTCGCGCCCCGAAGGTCCACCAGCCGTCCTCGCCCTCGGGATGGAACCACCCGTCGTGGCAGGTCAGCACCCAGTGCAGGCTCTCGAGCGACGCCGGCTCGCCGCTCAGGTAGCTCGCGCGCACCTGCAGCAGCTCGCTCTGGCCGCGGATCCTCTCCGCGTGGGCCATGGTGGCCTCGAGCTCGAAGGTGGGAATCCGGGCGTCGGCCACCATCACCGAGGTGGAGCTGGAGGACTCGAGCATGCTCGCCTTCACCATCAGCGGTCCCAGCGAGGCGCCCTCGGGCACGGGCAGCGAGAGCGCGAAGCGGCCGTGCTCGTCGAGCTCCACCTCGCGCAACGCGAGCACCTCGGCCCGGTCGACGAGCTCGATGCTCACCGGGGTGCCCGCCGCGGCGCGACGCGTGGAGAGCTCGCCATAGGGGGTGGAGACGGCCCCCCACCCCACCAGGTGCAGGGTGTCCGAGGGCAGCACGATGCCACGCCCCGCCTCCACGGCGACCAGCGCTCGCTCGCCTCGCCGGAGCCCCGCAGGCGGTGCCTCGTGCTCGCCCAGCGAGCCCACCACCCACGAGGGGATCCCGTTGCGGCTCATCCGGGTGCGACGCAGCAGCTCACCGCGGGTGCTCGGCCAGCTGTACTCGCGGAGCGCCACGGCGAGGCGGTCGTCGTGCTCCGGGTCCTCGATCCAAAGGCGGGGGTGCTCGCCCTGGGCCTCGGCCCCCGGGATCCGCAGCAGCCCGTGCGCATCGCTGCGGCCCCGCGCCAGGCGGCCGGCCGCGCCCTCGAGCCGGGTGCTCACCCCCGCGCGCGGGCGACCGTCGTCGAGCCCGGTGATCCGCACCACCCCGCGGGCGGGGCCGACCGTGGCCTCCACTCCCAGGCCCGAGATCTGGAACAGGCTCCGCGACGCTCGCAGCGGCGCCTCGGGATCGTCGAGGCCCAGGGCGGTGCGGGCGAGCGGCTCGACCTCCACCAGCACCGCGTCGCCCGGCCCGGCGAAGCGCGATAGATCGAGGACCAGCTCGGCGCGACCGTGCACTCCGAGCGGGCGCAGCTCGTGCTCCTCGGTGGTGGTCGGCCCCTCGGGCCAGGGCCGTGGCCCCGCCTCGGGCTCCTCGGGCTCGAGCCAGGCCAGCCGCGCCTCGTCCGAGAGCACGAGGGTGCGAACCCGCAGCGATTGCAGGTGCTCGGCCAGCACCCCCACCCTCGCCTCGCTCGCGCGCGGGAAGATGCCTCCGTAGCTCGACAGCCACAGCGAGGCCGGTCCCGGCTCCTCGGGCCGCGGCGGCCGATCGTCGATCCCCACCTCCACCTGGAATCGCCTCCCCAGGCGCTGGCCGTGGACGTCGGTGAGCGAGGCGGGCAGCGAGATGCGGTAGCGACGATCGGTCTCGAGCTCGCCGTCGATCTCGATGGTGGGCCGATCGTCCTCGTCGTCCCAGCTCTCGTAGATCAGCAGCCCGGCCGGCGCGGGCGTGACGGTGACCCCCGCCAGCGCCTCGCGCTCCACCTCGGTCGACAGGCGCAGGCGGATCGGCCCCTCGCGGCACCAGCCATCCTGCTCGTCCTCGCATGCCACCGCGAGCACGCGCAGGCGGTCGCGCGTGGCGATCTCGGCCGTGACGGGCTCGAGCAGGGGCAGCGGCCCGGCCCGCGCGGTCAGGCCCGCCGCCACGACCAGGGTGCCCGTCACCCCGCGAGGCCAGCGACGCTCGGGCTCGATCGCGAAGACCTCCGGCTCGTCCTCGATCGCCCGCACCCGCACCGGTACCGGCCGCGGCTCGGCCCCCGGCGTGGCGGGCAGGCGGACCTCCACGAAGCGCGCGAGCACCTCAGGATCCACCGGCTGATCGAGCTCCACCCGGATCCCCTCGCGGGGACCGAGGGGCTCGTAGACCTCGTCGATCGAGGGCTGGGGCCGCGGGGTCTCGAAGCGCCAGCTCAGCCGGGGCAGCGCCGTACCGTCGCGCCCGCGCAGCCCGGCCGGCATCACCACCTCGTACTCGGTCGCCCGCGGCAGCGCCTCGCCGGGGAGCCACTCGAGGGCATCGGGGGAGGTCCACTCGCTCCGGCCCGCGACCTCGTGCGGCTCCTGGCCGGGGGCGCCCTGGGCCGTCACCGTCAGCGCCACCCGGGGGTGCGTGGCCGGATCTCGGAGATCGACCACCGCCTGATCGAAGCGCACCCGGATCCGGTGCCCGTCGGCGAAGCCCTCGGGACCGAAGTCGCGCACCGCCAGCGGCGAGGGCTCGTCGAGCGTCGATGGCCGCCCGTCGGCGAGCGCCGCGGGATCGAAGCCGGGCAGCCACACCGCCTCGGCCAGCGGCGGCCCGGCGGGCGGAGTCACGCGGCAAGCCGCCAGCCACAGGCCCAGCCCGGCGAGCCGGGCGATGGGGGAAGGACGCGCTCCCGGCATGCGCTGCGGACGGACAACCGAGGGCCCGCCAGGTTCCGCGCCGCCGCATCGTCCAGAATTCGCCGGCGAGCGGGCTTTGTTCGGCCATCGGTGATCGAAATGGCGGCGCCGCGGTCCATCGATCGCGATCACGGCGAAGCGTTCCCGGTCCCTCCCCCACCCCCAAGGAGGACCCGAGCGGGAGCGCCGCGCCGTGGTCCCCCTTCGGATCCCATCGAGGAGCTCTCCCATGTCCTACCGTCCCGTCCTGCTCTCCCTGCTCACCACCCTCGCCCTCGGCTGCCTCAGCGACGAGCCGAGCGCCGAGCCCAACGCCGCGGCGCTCAGCGAGCGCTGCGTGGGCTGCGACTGGGGCCCGCCGATCCTCAATACCCACGAGGTCAACGGGATCAGCGTGCCCGCGCTGGCCCTCGACGGCACGGTGCGCAACGGCGCCCGCCTGGTGGAGGTGGCGGTGCTGGCCGCGGGCGGCAGCATGGATCCGCTGGTGTCGATCCAGCTCGAGCGCGGCCTGCTGTCGGGCACCACCGCCTCCGGCACCGCCTACGAGGGCGCCGACTTCGTGGGCTCGGCCTGGACCGTGGAGCTGGGCGAGGGCCCCGGCGCCGAGCTGGTGCTGATGACCATCTCCGACTTCATCGACGACGACCCGCACAGCCGCTACGTGCTCGAGCACGGTCCCACCATCGCCACCGCCACCAGTGCCAACTGCGAGGTGGACCCCGTCACCGGCGAGGCCTCGGCGATCCTCTTCGACGATCTGAGCGTGGACGAGGCCACCGGCGAGCTCGTGGAGGAGACGGGCTCGATCTACTTCGGCTGCATCTCGGGTGCGGTGGGCAAGGCGGCCATGTGGGGCTACGTGCCCTGGGACCACGGCCGCGACGCGCACCAGACCACCACCCGCGTGGTGCGGGCCGACTACTGCGGCGACGGCAAGGCGTGGACCGTCACCGGCACCCCGCTGCAGCTCGAGGACGAGGCCAAGATCAACGAGTTCCTCGAGCCCGACGAGCTCACCGAGGCCATGTGGGGACCCGACGGCGCGGTGTGCCTGCGGACCCCTCGCTACGACGCCTACGCCTACGCCACCGTGAGCTGCGACGGGCTGCCGCTGCCCAAGTGCGGCGCGCTGGACGAGCTCGCCGACTGGCCCACCGCGATCATGTGGAGCAAGCGCTGGGACCTGCTCGGCCCGGCGCTGTGGTAGCGCCCGCGCGGCCGGCGGGGGCCGCCGCTTCGGCCCCCGTCAGCCCACCATCAGCCCGGCCAGCCCCAGCCGCTGCAGCGCCGCCTCCACGGTGCGGGCCAGCGCCGGGCGCAGCTCGTCCACCGGCGGCATGCTCTCGGCCGCCAGCCGCAGGTTGCCCGCCGCGATGTCGCCGATCAGCAGCTCCACCAGCTCCGCGCGGGTGTGCTGCCCGTCGAGGTGACCGATGAGCGCGGCATGGAAGGCATCGACCGGCGCGTGCTCGTGCATGGGCGTGGTCACGAACGGCAGGTGGGCGGCCTCGAAGCGAGACAGCACCGCCGCACGTGGCCGCTCCCCGGCCCGGCACGCGGGCAGCCGGCGGGGGCGTAGCTGCACCCGCTGATCCTCCACCAGGATCTCCAGCGGGGCGAGGAGCTCGGCCTCGTCGCGCCCCAGCGCGGCCGCGAGCTCGGCCGGCGACGCCAGCTCGGGCCAGCGCTCGCCGAGCGCGGCCAGCAGCTCCGCGAGCGCCGGCGGATCGTCGTCGCGCCCCTCGCTGGGCAGCGCGGCCACGAAGCCCTCGCGCAGCAGCTCGGCCCACGGCGTGGGCTCGCCCCGCTCGGCGTCGTCGCGGCACAGCAGCGAGGCCCGGAACTGCCGGAAGCCCACGATGTCCACGAGCTGCTCGGTGCTCAGCGGATCGAGCCCCAGCGCCTGCAGCTCGCCCCGTGCCGCGCGGGTCTCGGCCGGGGAGAGGCTCGACGGGGCCACGTCGCCCACCCAGCCGAGCCCCGCCCCTCGAGCCCGCGCCACCACCTCGCGCAGATAGAACGCGCGGTTGTCCGGCACCAGGTACTCGTGCAGCAGGTACGAGTCGGGCTTGTGGCGCAGCGCCTCGATCTCCCCGCGCAGCAGCGAGCCCTCCGCGGTCCCGCGCAGGGGCTGCACCGCCTCCAGCGTGCGCAGGGCGGCCCGCGCCTGGCGGACCTGCTCGATCGGGGGCCGCTCCAGATCCACCGCCTCGAGCAGCGCCCGGGCGATCGCCCCGCGGATCCCCCAGGCCGGCATGGCGTTGTAGCTGAGGAAGGCCACCCCGCCCGCGTCCAGGGTCTCGCGGAACAGGGCGAGCACCCGCGCCCGCACCGGCTCGGGCACCCACGAGTACAGCCCGTGCGCGATCACGTAGTCGAAGCGCCGCGAGCCCAGGTGCAGATCGAGCACGTCGGCCTGCCGCAGCTCGAGGTTGTCCAGCCCCAGCGCCCGCACGCGCTCGCGCCCGCGCTCGATCTGCTGCAGGGACAGGTCCACCCCCACGAGCGACGCCTCGGGCAGGTGGAAGGCCATCGGCATCAGGTTCACGCCGTGGGCACAGCCGAGCTCGAGCACCCGGGCTCGCTCGGGGCGAGCCGCTGCCAGCCCCGCTCGTCTCGCCGCGAGGTAGAGCCCATCCACGTGGGTCTCGGTGACCGGGTAGTCCTCGTAGGGGACCTCGTCGTAGGCGGTGGAGGGCATGGGCCGCGGCCCGAGGATCTCGCAGCCCGCCGCGTTCGTCGATGGCCTCGCCCCCCGAGCTCCGCCGAGCTCGAGTGGTGGATGCGTGGTGATCGAAACCCGTACCGCGGGCACTACCGGCGCGTGACCATGCTCCAGCAGACGACAAGGGTAGGCCTATGTGCGCTCCTCGCCGTGGCGACCGCGGGCTGTCCCGACGACGAGACGCCGGCCGCGGACGGCTCGAGCACCGGCGATGGGAGCACTGCGGGTACGGAGGCAGGCTCTGGGATCTCGACGGGCATGGCCGACGACACCTCGATGGCCGACTCGACGACCGGGGACGAGACCACGGGGGGCGAGACCACGGGGGAGGATCTGCCCGACGGGAACGCGCGCTTCATCGTGGGCGAGCGTGTGCTCACCGAGACCGACAACCTCACTCGGCCCCACTTGCTGACGTACGCCCAGGGCGGGGTCGTGTCCCTCGTGGAGCTCGTGCCCGAGCTTCCCGAGAACGCGTCCGTGATCTGGGCCGACGTGGTCGACCAGGGGCTCACGCTGGTCTACTGCACCGCGGCCCCGGGCGACGCGGCGCACCCGTGCGAGGTCAGGGACCTGAGGTCCGATCCGCCGGGTCCGGCGACGAGCCTCGCGGTCACCCCCGTCCCCGCGGGCGCAACCTTGCAGTATCCCGAGTGGGTCGCGTCGACCTCGTCGTTCCTGTTCTCGGCCGCAACGCTCGACGGCTCCGCATCGGGCATCTACCTGGCACCGGCGGCCGACGGGATCGTAGGAGCACCCGTGCCCCTCGTGGTCTCTGGACCGGGCGAGCGCGTCTCGTCGGGGTTCTCGGTCGACCACGACGGATCTCGCATTGGCTACCTTCGCACGCCCGAAGGCGGCCCACCGGAGGCATGGATCGCTCCCGCCAACCCGCCCGATCCCATGACCGCGGTACGGATCAGCGCGCCCGTGGATCCGATGCAGCAGCTCCACGTGCCGCAATTCGTGCCCGGGCTCGATGCGATGATCTACGTGGTCGACAGCGACGAGCCGGCCAACCCCCTCGCGCTGTCGTTGTGGCTCGTCGACGTCTCCACCCCGATGCCGGGGACCCCCGTTCGCCTCGACGATCCGCTCGCGGCCCCGCTGCAGATCCGTCGCCCGAGCATCGCCTCCGACGGTCACGCGCTGGTGTACTACCTCGGCGCCGAGGGGGAGCTGATGGGCGAGCTGATGCTCGTCGACCTGGGCGGGGGAGCGCCCGCCCCTCCGATTCGCGTGAGCACGCCGTCGGACTCTGGGGTCGAGGTCACCGACTGGGGTTGGTCCCCCGACGGCCGGTGGATCGCGTACATGGGTCGCCACGAGGGACCCGAGCAGACCGACGTCTACGTGGTCGATGCCTCGTCGACGCCTCCCGGCGATCCCGTGCGCGTCTCCGAGGGGCTCATCGACGGCGGAGAGATGATGATCTGGCGGTTCGACGCCGACGGGCACTGGCTCTACATGTTCGGCCAGATCGACGCCGAGCGGCCAGGTCTGTTCCGCGTGGACGTCTCGGGAGACACGCCCGGAGCCCCCGAGCGAGTCGGCGACCCCGCGACCTGGGCCGACGAGGAGCTGGTCTTCTCGAGCACCGGCACCAAGCTGCTGCACGCGGCATTCTCCGGCTCGCCGAGCGTCCGGCAGCTCGCCCTTGCCGATGTCTCCGGCGCCGAAGTAGGCGTGTCGACGATCATCAACGACGCGCTCGGGAGGGACGTCGATGTCGGCTACGGACCGCAGTTCTCAAGGGACGAGTCCGTCGTTGCGTACCGCGAGTCGGGCCCGGGCTTCGATGCTCCGCAACTGCTCCACCTGGTGGACTTGACCACGCTCGACGTGGTCGAGGTGGACATCGACACCAAGTGGATCACAGCGGCGGCCGACCTGCCGTAGCGTGCTCACTCGAGCCAAGGAGTCGATTCCGCCCACGAGAGTCGGCAGGGCTTCGCCCTGCAGGTGTAGGCAGCATGGAGAGACGAGACCCGCAACGCTCGCGATGCCGCCGCGCCGCGGATCGAGGCCGGCGCTACCTTCGGTCCCGGCGGTCGCTCCTGCGGTTGCTCCACGCTCCGCCCGCGATGATCGCGACGATGGCGAGCCCCGCGAGCGCGCTCGGAGCCAGCAGCAGGAGCAGCGGGGTCCAGTCGCCGTGCCAGGCCAGCAGGATCGCGGGTGCGAGCAGGGCGAGCCCCAGCACGTAGATCCACCACCGCGGGCGCACGGTCATGGACGAGAGCGTAGCCGGTCGTGGCGCTACGGCTCGCACGAAAAGCACCCCCGGCGTCCAGCTCCGCGGGGCGCCCCCTACCGTCCATCGTCGTCCAGGTCGGGCTCGAAGAGCTCGGGCCACTCGGCCGCACACCGATCCTCGGTGAGCCCTTCAGCTCGCGGGTCTCGTGGATCTCGAGGCACTCGTCGGGGGGCGAGCCCAGGAGAACGCGCTAGGTCCCCGCCATCTTCGCGGTCAGCCACTTCTGGAGCCCCGGCCGAGGCGTCGCCGTCACTCGCGGCTCGGCGTGCGTCCTCGTGCGCCGCTCGTCGAAGCGCAGCACCTCCCCGTCCTCGGGGACGTGCACCCGCTGCGTGAGACCCTCGGCGGCCATCCGCGCCCGGAGCTGCGACCGCGTCGTCCGGCAGTGATCGACCGCCTCGAGGTGGTTGAAGAGCAGCGCCCCCTTCGCCCGCTGCGCGAGGGTCACGAGCTCGTCGACGGAGAAGAGGATCTCGCCCAGGCCGAAGCTTGCCGTCCCAGCGGGGGCGACGATGACGTCGGGCTGGAGGCGATCGATCGCCTCCAGCACCGCATCCGTGAGGACCGCGTCGCCGACGAGATAGAGGCTCGGCTCGTCGGGGTGGGCGAGGTAGTAGCCGGCGACCGGGCCCATCAACCAGCCGACGAGCCCGCGGCCGTGACGGCTCGGGATGGTCTCGATCCGCATCCCCAGCGCCCCGTCGACCAGCTCGTGGACCTCGAGCCCCTTGCGCCGGAGGCTCGCCGCGTCGACGCCGTTGGCCCAGACCGGCAGGCCTCGCTCGCGGATCCACGCGAGCCCCGGCCGGTCGAGGTGATCGGGGTGCTCGTGGGTGATGAGCACCCCGCTCACGCCCTCGAGGGCCGCCTCGCTCGTCGCGGGCAGCGGGACGATCGGGTTGCGCTGGCCGCCGCGGGCGAGGAAGCGGAAGCTCGGCAGGCTCCCCGGCTCCGAGAACATCGGATCCACCAAGAGGCGGTGCTCCGCGATCTGGACGACAGCGCTGGCGTTGCGGAGGTGGTGAATGATCATGGCTCCCCATGCTTGAGGCTTGCGCCAGAGGATGACAACGCCCATTCTCAGCATCCAGGAATCCGAAAACGCATGGACTGGGATCTCCTCCAGACCTTCGAGGCCGTCGCTCGGCTCGGCTCGCTGACCGCGGGCGCGCAGGCGCTCGGCCTCAGTCAGTCGACCGTCAGTCGCCGGCTCGCCAAGCTCGAGGGCGAGGCCGGATCTCCGCTCCTGCTCCGCTCGAGCCCGGTACGCCTGACCCAGCGAGGCGAGCTGCTCCTCGCCGCCGTCGAGCCGATGACCGAGGCCGCCCTCGCGGCCCATGCTGCCCTCGAGGACACGCTGGAGCTCCGCGGAGAGGTCAGCGTCACCACCGTGGGTGAGCTCATCCGCTGGGTGCTCGTCCACGCCCTCCCCGACTTCTACGCCCAGAGCCCCGGGCTGCGCCTGCGCCTGCTCGCCGACAACCACGTCCACAGCCTCGCCGCGGGCGAGGCCGACATCGCCCTCCGCTTCGCCCGCCCCGAGCGCGGCGAGCTCGCGGTACAGCGCATGCTGACCGAGACCTACGGCCTCTACGCCGCGCCCTCGCTCGCGCTCGACGATGAGACGCCGTGGCTCTGCCTCGCCGGGACCTTGGCCCGTCTCCCCGAGCAGCGCTACGTGGAGCGCTGCTTCCCGGGTCGCCCGCCGCGGCTCGCCCTCGAGGGCGTCGAGGCCCTCGGGCTCGCCGTCGAGTCGGGCCTCGGGGTCGCCCTCTTGCCGTGGAGTCTCGCCCGACAGCTGGCCGTGATCGAGATCGAGGCCGAGGCCGCCGGCGGCGAGTCGCCCGGCCCCGCGCCCACGCGTGACCTGTGGCTGGTCGTCCACCGCTCGAAGCAACAGCTACCGAAGATACGCGCGGTGATCCGCTGGTTGCGAGCGACCCTCACGGCCGCGGACGGGGCGGTCATCCTCGGAGGACAGAGGCGATCGAGCGGACCTCGCGTACGGTCGCCCTGAGTCCTACTGTGCCCAGTGCCTCTCATGATGGACACCCGCGGCATGGCTCCTGCTCACCAAGGTAGTCGCTCGCATGCAGTTCGATGACTTGAGCCCGTATTCGTATACGAGGATGACCTCCAAGGCGTCCCTGAAGAACGTGGGGTGGCTCTCGGAGAGTGTTCCATTTTGCCAAGCGCCCACGCCCCCGGGCTTGCTGGCGAAGATCGAGGCCGCAACACTGCCCTTGCGCAATCCAATGCGCGGAATCCACGGATGCCCACTCTGCGAGCACGAGCACATCTCCGAGGCAATCGAAGGCAGGGAATTCCTGCTTGGCATGTCCGAGGCGTGGTTCCCGTCCCCACACGATGAGGTCATCTACATCGCACCGAGCCTCTTGCTTCACTACGTCAAGCGTCACGACTACCTACCACCAACCGAGCTCGTGCAGGCCGCTGTGGCTCTGCCCGCCAGTGAGGCCGAGTGGGACACTCCGCGTGGCGCGTATCGAAAGCTCGTGAAGCGGTACGGGGACTGAAGCGATCCCGTCCGACCATGTCCATGCCCTACGTCGACTCCGACGACCAGGGCACCGCCCGCCGCATGGCCGGCGCCCCATGGAGCAGCCGACGGCGATCACCGGGTCGACTCGATCGAGCTGCAGATCCGAGCCAGATCGCTGCGGTGCTCGGCGGGCCCCGAGCAGCGAGCCTCGAGCGCCTTGCCCTTCAGCGCCACCCAGACCTCGACCCCGAAGACCTCGAGCTCCTTGGTGTGGACACGGAGCTTGCCCCCCTCGAGCTCTTCGGCCCCGTCGACCGCCCGGGGGCCGCTCTCGCCCACCCGCGCCTCGAGGCTCGCCAGATCGGGATGGGTGGTGGTGGTGATGTGGGTGTTGAGCTCGTGCATCCCGTCCGCGAACACCATGCTGTAGGTGTGGACCCCGAGCTCGTCGTCCTTCTGCAGGACCTTGGAGCCCTTGGGGAGCTCGATGCGATAGCCGAGCGCGTCGTCGGTGACCGCCTCGAGCTCGATGCTCGCGCCGACCTGGGGCCGCCCGGCCTCCGCCGCATCGACCGGGTCGGGCTCGGGCCTCGCCTCGACATCGGCCGCCTTCGCGGGGGCCTCGGCCTCGTGCGCCGGCTCGGCCGCCGGCGCGGCGACATCTGGCTTCGTCTCCTGCTTGGCGTCACACCCAGCGGACGGGACGAGGCCGAGGACGAGAGCGAGGAACAGGGCACGGGAGTCGAGCGAGACGCAGGTCACCGTGCACGGGTACCACACCCTCACGAGCGGACACGGGCGATCAGCGATCGCTGTGCCCCAGGTCCCGCTGTGGCGCCACCCGGTCGCGAACGAGCTGCTTGAGCTCCTTGGCCTCGGGGAAGCGGCCCGCCTCGGCCTTGGCGAACACCCGCTGCCCCTCCACCCACACCTCGAAGAGCCCGCCGTCGCCGGGCACCAGGGCCAGCTCGCCGATGGCGTCGCCCAGGGTCATCAGCAACTCCTGGGCGAGCCAGCCCGCGCGCAGCACGAAGCGGCAGCGCTGGCAGTAGCGGATCTCGACGCGGGGTGCCGGCACGGCCGCGGCCTAGCGCGCCCGGATGGCGGCGCGCATCAGCTCGCGGTTGAGGGAGACGATGGCGTCGGTGCTGATCTCCTTGGGGCAGGCCGCCTCGCACTCGCCGTGGTTGGTGCAGCCGCCGAAGCCCTCGGCGTCCATCGTGCCCAGCATCCTCACCGCCCGCTGGCTGCGCTCGACCTGGCCCTGGGGCAGCAGCGCGAGGTGGCTGACCTTGGCGCCCACGAAGAGCATGGCCGAGGCGTTGGGGCACGCGGCCACGCAGGCGCCGCAGCCGATGCAGGCGGCGTAGTCGAAGGCCAGGTCGGCCTCGGCCTTGCCGATGGGGATCGCGTTGGCGTCGGGCGCCGAGCCGGTGCCCACCGACACATAGCCGCCGGCCTGCTGGATCCGATCGAAGGAGCTGCGATCGACGATGAGGTCGCGCAGCACGGGGAAGGCCTTGGCCCGGAACGGCTCCACGGTGATGGTGTCGCCGTCGCGGAAGCCCCGGCGGGCGAACTCCCGCATGTGGAGCTGACAGGTGGTGGTGCCCCCCCGCGGCCCGTGGGGCACGCCGTCGATCACCATCGAGCACATGCCACAGATGCCCTCGCGGCAGTCGTGGTCGAAGGCGATGGGACCCTCGGGGTGCTTGTCGTGGTTGCGGATGAGCTGCTCGTTGAGCACGTCGATGGCCTCGAGGAAGGACATCTCCTCGGCCACCTCGACGTCGTAGGTCCGAAAGCCGCCCGCGTCCTTGGGGCCCTTCTGTCGCCAGATCTTGAACTTGACCTTCATGGCTCCGCTCACTTGTAGCTGCGGGTGGTGAGCTTGACGTACTCGAAGCTCAGCGGTTCCTTGTTGAGCTCGGGCTTGTGGCCCACGCCCTTGTAGCCCCACACCGCGCCGTGACAGAACACGTCGTCGCGGCGCACGGCCTCGCCCTCCTCGGTCTGGTGCTCCTCGCGGAAGTGCCCGCCGCAGGACTCGTCGCGGTACAGCGCGTCGTGACACAGCAGCTCGGCGAACTCGAGGAAGTCGGCCACGCGCCCCGCCTTCTCGAGCCAGGGGTTGAGCTCGGAGGCGCTGCCCCCCGGCACCCGGGCCTTGGCCCAGAACTCCTCGCGCAGGGCGGGGATCGCCTGCAGGGCGTGCTCGAGGCCCTCGGCGTTGCGGCCCATGCCGCAGTAGTCCCACATGATGCGGCCGAGGCGACGGTGGAACTCGTCCACGGGCACGTCGCCCTGGAGGTTCACCAGCTTGTCGATGCGCCCGCGCACCTCCGACTCCACCTCGTCGAAGGCGGGGTGGTCGGGGCTCACGTCGCCCGCGTGCTGCGTGGCCAGGTAGTGACCGATGGTGTAGGGGATCACGAAGTAGCCGTCGGCCAGGCCCTGCATGAGCGCGCTGGCGCCCAGGCGGTTGGCCCCGTGATCGGAGAAGTTGGCCTCCCCCAGCACGTGCAGCCCGGGGATGTTGCTCATGAGGTTGTAGTTCACCCACAGCCCGCCCATGGTGTAGTGGACGGCGGGGTAGATGCGCATCGGCACCTCGTAGGGGCTCTCGCCCGTGATGCGCTCGTACATGTCGAAGAGGTTGCCGTAGCGATCGGAGATGGCGTCGCGACCGTCGCGGCTGATCGCCTCGGCGAAGTCGAGGTAGACCGCGTTGCGGACCCCGTCCAGCTCCACTCCCACGCCGTAGCCCTCGTCGCAGACCTTCTTGGCCGCGCGCGAGGCCACGTCGCGGGGCACCAGGTTGCCGAAGCTGGGGTAGCGCTCCTCGAGGTAGTAGTAGCGCTCGCCCTCGGAGATCTGGCCGGGCTTCTTGGCCACGTCGCCCTTGTCGCGGGGCACCCACACCCGGCCGTCGTTGCGCAGCGACTCGGACATCAGGGTCAGCTTGCTCTGGTAGCCGCCGCTGACCGGGATGCAGGTGGGGTGGATCTGCGTGAAGCAGGGGTTGGCGAAGCCGGCCCCGCGCTTGTAGCAGCGGTAGCTGGCCGTCACGTTGGAGCCCTTGGCGTTGGTCGACAGGTAGAAGACGTTGCCGTAGCCGCCGCTGGCGAGCACCACCGCGTCGCCGGCCCAGCGCGAGATCTTCCCGCTGACCAGGTCGCGCGTGATGATGCCGCGGGCGTGGCCGTCGACCAGCACGAGATCGAGCATCTCGCTGCGGTAGTGCATCTTCACCTTGCCGCGGGCGATCTGGCGGTTGAGCGCCGAGTAGGCGCCCAGCAGCAGCTGCTGCCCCGTCTGGCCGCGGGCATAGAAGGTACGCGAGACCTGGGCGCCGCCGAACGAGCGGTTGGCCAGGGTGCCGCCGTACTCGCGGGCGAAGGGCACGCCCTGGGCCACGCACTGGTCGATGATGTTCACCGACACCTGGGCCAGGCGGTACACGTTGGCCTCGCGGGCGCGGAAGTCCCCGCCCTTGACCGTGTCGTAGAACAGTCGATAGACGCTGTCGCCGTCGTTCTGGTAGTTCTTCGCGGCGTTGATGCCACCCTGCGCCGCGATGCTGTGGGCGCGGCGGGGGCTGTCCTGGAAGCAGAAGCACTCCACGTCGTAGCCGAGCTCGGCCAGCGTGGCCGCGGCCGAGCCCCCGGCCAGGCCGGTGCCCACGACGAGGATCGTGTACTTGCGCTTGTTGGCCGGGTTGACCAGCTTGAGCTCGAAGCGGTGCTTGTCCCACTTCTTGTCGATGGGTCCCGAGGGAATCTTGGCGTCGAGTTCCATTGCAGAGGCTCGCTGAGGACGGGATCGAAGGGACGGAGGCTCAGGCCTTCACCAGGCCGAGCAGGCAGGCCAGCGGCACGATGGCGAAGCCCAGGCCGGTCACCACGGCGACCGCGGGACCGACCTTCTCGAACGGCGCCTTGAAGCGCCCCTCCGCGAGGCCGATGGTGCGGAACATGCTGCTGACCGCGTGGCTCAGGTGCAGCGAGACCGCGACCACCGCCAGCAGGTAGGTGATGGTGACCAGCGGGTTCTCGAAGCTGTGCACGAAGTTCGTGTAGACGTCGCGCCGCCCCAGGGCGTCGTGCAGGCTGGGGTCGTAGAGCACGACCTCGCCGGTGAAGTGGGCGAGGTGGAAGGCCAGGAACGCGACCACCACCCAGCCGCTGAGGATCATGCTGCGTCCCCAGGGCGTGCTGCGCTGAGCCCGCAGCGCTGCGTAGCGGTTGGGGCGGGCGGCCACGTTGCGGGCGGTGAGCTTGACCGCGCAGGCGATGTGCACCGCGATGACGGCGAGCAGGCCGAAGCGGGCGAGCCACTTGATGCCGCCCAGGCCCTGCATGAAGGCCGCGTACGAGTTGTACGCGTCCTTGCCCTGGAACATCTGCAGATGCCCGGCCATGTGGATCAAGACGAAACCGACCATGCCCAGCCCGGTGACGGCCATCAGGAGCTTGAGGCCGATGGTGGAGGTCCAGACATGGCGGGAAGAGGGGGAAGCGCTCATGGGCAACTCGTTCCTCGGGCTCGGCCCCGCGTCGTGGCCAGGAGCCGTCCCGACGGGCATCTACCACACTCGGGGCGAGGATGCCGGGGGCCCCGGGGGGCGCGACGAGGCGTCCCGATGGCGCTTCGTCAGCGGGCTCACATTTCCCGGAGCCGCTGATCTTCGGGTCGATCCGACCCATGGCGGGATGCGTATCTGCCTGCGAGACCATGACCGCGCCGCTCCAGACCGTCCGCTGCCCCGCCTGCGCAACCGTCCAGACCGTGCCCGCGCCCTCCCCCCGCGGCTTCGCCCTGCACCTGCGCTGCCATGGCTGCCGCCAGCCGCTCGAGGGCGACGACGTCACCCGGCTCGGCGCCGGGCTCGAGGTCCCGGCCGGCCCGGTCGGCCGCGGGTGGAGCGTATTCGTGGAGGGCGAGGTGGTGGGCGATCTGAGCGAGGAGGAGATCCGCCGCTACCACCGGGCCGAGGTGTTCGAGGCGGATGCGCTGGTGTGGCACGCGGGGTTCCGCGGCTGGGCCCGGCTGTCCGAGACCGCCACCTTCCGCGAGATGGCGGGGGGCCGCCGCTCCACCCCGCGTCACCCCGCCGCCGTGGTCGATCTCACGGACGAGCTCGACCCCCGCGACGCCCGGAGCGAGCCCG
Source organism: Myxococcales bacterium (assembly GCA_020633315.1). Lineage (GTDB taxonomy): Bacteria > Myxococcota_A > Polyangia > Nannocystales > Nannocystaceae > Paraliomyxa. The sequence continues at coordinate 183,367 of JACKDV010000012.1, read as the reverse complement.
TGGTCACCGGCGACACCGTCGTCGCCGCGGTCCAGCCCGAGGGCTCGGCCGAGATCTCGATGATCGCCCAGGCCGCGACCGCCGGCATCTACCCGATCCCCCGCTCCGGGGCGCGCCTCATCTCGATGCTGGTCGCGGTGGGCGTGGTGGTGGGCATGGCCACCGCGGGCGGGGTGAGCCTGGTCGCCGCCTCGCTGTGAATCCCTAGGGCATAATTCCGGGGTCCCGACGATACGGCCACCCGCCGCCGTGCTCGATGCCCCTGCAACCCCACCACCTCCCGTCCTGCACACCGTCCCCCGAGGCCAGCCGATGAGCTCGGCTCCTCAGGGCGATCGCAGCGGCCTGCGGCTGGGTGAGCTGCTGGGCCAGGGCGCGGTGGCCTCGGTGCACCGCGTGCACGGCCCGGGAGGTCGCGAGTACGCGGGCAAGGTGCTGCACGCCTCGCACGAGCAGGACCGGGCCGCGGCCGCCCGCTTCGCCCAGGAGGCGGAGCTGCTCGAGGGCCTGCGGCACGAGCACCTGGTGCGGGTGTACGGCCAGGTGGAGATCGAGGGCCGCACCGTGCTGCTGATGGAGCTGGTGGAGGGCCCCACCCTCGCCGAGCGCATCGCCCGGGAGGCCCCCATGCCGCCGAAGATCGTGGCTCGCCTGGGACGGGGCATCGCCGATGGCCTGGCCCACGCCCACCGGGCCGGGATCGTGCACCGCGACCTCAAGCCCTCCAACGTGCTGCTGGCGAGCGGCGAGGTGCCCAAGATCGCCGACTTCGGCATGGCCCGGGCGACCTCGCTGGCCGGGGTGGATCGCGAGGCGCTCACCGTGCTCGGCACGCCCGACACCATGGCGCCCGAGTGCCTCGACCCGCTGGCCGTGGATGCCCGCACCGATCTCTACGCGCTGGGCTGCATCCTGTTCGAGATGCTCGGCGGGGCGCCGCCCTACTCGGCGGCCACGCCCCTGGGCGTGCTCAAGGCCCACCGCGACGCGCCGATCCCCGAGCTGCCCCCCACGGTGCCCGAGCGCCTGCGCAGGCTGGTGCGCTCGCTGCTGGCCAAGGCCCCCGGCGATCGGCCGCAGGCCGCCACCGCCGTCCGCGATGCGCTCGACGAGTGGCTCGCCGAAGAGGACGGCTCGACGACCGCGCTCGCGCGCCGCGACGCGCCCGGGCTCGCGCCCCGGGTGGAGCGCGATCGCTGCGTGTCGTGTGGGGCCCCGCTGGTGGTGCCGCTGGGCGTGTGTGCCGACTGCGGCCACGAGATCGCCCACCTCGAGGCCGGCGATCACACGGTGCTGGTCACCGGCCCGGGCGAGCCCGGCGACAAGCTCGACGCCACGCTGCGCGAGCGCCTGCGGCAGTGGCTCAACGACAACCCGGCGCTGGGCCTGGCCCCCGGCGACAAGCTCGACAAGAAAATCCCGCGCGTGCCGTTCTCGGTGGCCAGCAAGGTCTCGTCGGCCAGCGGCGAGAGCCTGGCGCGAGCGCTGCGGGGCCTGGGCATGGAGGCCACCGTGGTGCGCGGCGGACCGCTGGCCTACGCGCCCATGCGGGCCAAGTCCCGCACCCTGCTCGGCCGCGCCGCGGTGATCGTGCTGAGCTGCTCGGGCGGCCTGTGGCAGACGGGCTGGGTCGCCGCCTTCGTGGTGATCGGCATGGTGCTCGCGGCCGGCGTGATGGTGGTCGACACCAACCGGCAGGTCACCCGGCGCACCGGCCATGCGCTGCGGCCGTTGCCGGACCCGGTGCGGGGCGCCCTCGAGCGGGCCCGCCACGGGCTGCCCGCGATCGAGGAGCGCCGCCATCGGCAGGGCCTGCGAGCGGTGGTGGCCCGGGTCGTCGACCTCGCCCGCGATCTGGCGCCGCAGGACGAGGCCGCGCAGGAGCTGGCCCGCGCCTGTGATGCGGCCCTCGCCGCGGCGGCTCGCCTCGACGGGCTCGACCGCCAGCTCGCTGCGCTCGATCGCGACAGCGCCAGCGCCGACGCACGGGCCATGCTGCACGCGCGCGACACCTGGGCCTCGCGCCTGCTCTCGCTCACCGCCACCCTCGATGCCTTCGCCTCGCGCCGCGCCGCGGCCGGAGCCCGCCGCGGGCTGGCCGAAGAGGACGAGGAGCTCGACGATCTGCGCGCCCACGTGGAGGCGCTCGAGGAGGTGCAGCGCGCATGACCACGCTCCCCGAGTCACTGGGCCTGACCGTGCTCGACGGCCCGCGGCGCGTGGGCTCGGAGCTGCGCTGGCGGGTGCTCGACGCAGGCGAGCCCGCGGTGCTCGGCCAGCTCCTGCCCGAGCTGGCCCGCGATGCCTCGCTGCGCCGTCGCTACGTTCGCGACGTGGAGCGCCTGGCCGAGCTCGGCGGCGAGGGCCTGGCCCGGGTGCGTCGCCGCGGCCCGCAGCCCGATCCCCGCGACCTCGCTGCGCCGCCGCCCTGGCGCTTGCGCGACGACCCGCCGGGCGAGACCCTCGAGGCCTGGCTCGAGCGCCGCGCCCCCGCCCCGATCGACGAGGCGGCCGCGGTGGTCGAGGCGCTCGCCCGCCGGATCCACCGGCTCCATGCCCACGGCGCGGTGATCCGCGACCTCAACCCCCGCCACGTGGTGCTCGGCGAGGACGGCCAGCCGTGGCTCACCGACGTGGGGCTCGCCCGGGTCGACGTGCTCTCGACCCGCACCGCGGCGAGCCTGCTGCTCGAGGCCTCGCCCTACGCCGCGCCCGAGCTGCTGGCCCACACCGTGGTGGACCAGCGCGCCGACCTCTACGGCCTGGGGGTAATCCTCTTTCGGGCGATCACCGGCTCGCTGCCCCATGGCGACGAGCCCTCGCTGCTGCGCCCCCCCGGCCCGCCGCCGCGGCTCCGCGCTGCGCGGAGCGAGGCCCCGAGCGCGTTGGACGAGCTGGTCGCCCGCTGCCTGGCGGAGGACCCCGCCCTGCGCCCGGGCAGCGCGGCCGAGATCGCCGACGCCCTGCAGGGAACCGCCGCCCTGCCCGAGCTCGACGCCCGCGTGCCCTGCCAGGCCTGCGGCCACGCCCTGCGCCCCGGCCAGCGGCTGTGCACCCACTGCGGCAAGCTGGCCGTGCAGTTCCTGCCCGCCCCCGAGGGGGAGCGAGGCCTCGACGTGGAGCTGCGGGCCATCGACGAGCACGCCGACTCCCGCGCCCGCCTCCACGACATCCTCTCCGCGGTCGCCGACGGGCCCCTGCCCCCGCTCAACTTCCTGGTCGGCGACTCCCGCATGTACTCCAAGGGCGAGCGCGAGCGCTTCATCAAGCTGCCCGTCGCGCTGGTCCGGGGCCTCGGCCCCGACAGCGCCAACGCCCTCGACGCCCGCCTGCGCGACGCGGGCCTCAAGACCCGCATCTCCTCGGCGGACCGAGGCTCGCGCGCGCTCACCCGGCGCGAGCGCGTGGGCCTGGTCCTGGGCGGCTCCGCGGCGCTGGCCGTGGCCGTCGGGGTGGGCGTGGTGGTCGGCAACACGGTCGGCTGGATCACCGCCCTCGTCCTGCTCACGATCGCCACCTTCGTGCTAGTGGGGGCCGCCATCGCGATGCGCCGCCGCAAGACCCCCCGCAATCCCGAGGGGCTCATCCGCGTGCGGCCCTCGCCCGCGGCGCTGCCGGCCTCCGATCCGCTGGTCGCTCGGCTCGGCGCGCTGCTGCAGGACGATCCCCCGGCCGACCTGCGCGAGCAGATCGGCGAGCTGGCCCTGGCCGTGCAGCGGCTGGTGGATCACCGCGCCCGCAACCTCGCCGAAGCCGAGGAGATCGATGCCGTCACCGCTCCGGTGGCGCGCCTGGTGGAGCTGGTCGAGGCCCAGGTGAGGGCGATCCGAGGGATCGACGCGGAGCTGGCCCGGCTCGACGAGGGGGCGCTGGTGCGGGCGCTGGCGGCCGCCGAGGCGCGGGGCGAGCCCGAGGCGACCCGCGAGGAATTGCTGCAGGGGCTCGATCGCCTGCGCGCGCTGGAGGACGCCCGTGCCCGTCGCTTCCATCGCCTGCTCGAGGCGGCTCGGCTCGCGCGGCGGGCCGTGGAGCTGGGCCTGGCCGTGCACGACCCGAAGGCCGAGCACGAGCGGCAGGTGGCGCTGGCCCTCGCCTCGCTGGAGCACGACGAGCTCGACGCGCCCGAGGGGAGCGAGCCCGCGGCGCTGCCGGAGGCCCGCGGCGCGGCCGCGAGCGGCTGAGCGATCGCGCGGCACACTCCTCGCCGCGGCCCCAGGCCGCAGCCATCCCCCGCGCGGTCGCGTGCGGTATCATCCTCGGGTGCAAGGCCGTCCTTCGCCGCTCCTGTGGCTCCTGACCTCGGCCGCGTTGGCGTGCACGCCTCCGGGCGATGCCGGCGACGCCAGCGACTCGCTCTCGACGGGCGGCTCCGACACCTCGGCCACGGTGGCCGACGACCAGGGCTCCACCGCGACCGGCATGGGCGACGAGACCGGCAGCAGCGGCGGCCCCATGGACACCACCGCCGGCTCCGACGGCGACGACTCCACCACCGGCCCGCCGCTGATGTGCGAGCCGGTGCCGAGCTGCGTCGCGCCGCTGCCCGACGCGGGGCCGACGGTGAGCTGGGAGCACTTCGAGTCCAACCTGGTCACCGCCTCGGGCTCGCCGCGGCACCGCGGCCGCGACATGTTCTACAACCCCGGCGACACCCACTGGATCATGGCCAAGTTCGCCTACGGCCCCACCGACTGGGACCTCAGCGGCGAGCAGGTGGACATGTTCCTGCTGCGCAATTGCGAGGGCGACTGGGAGCCGCTGGGCCCCATCTTCACCACCTTCGACGGCGACCATGCCACGGTGGAGGGCGTGGAGGACTCGGGGGGCTGGGTGTTCTTCCAGATGCCCATGGAGCTGCCGCTGGGGCGCCACCGGATCCACATGGTGGTGCGCGGCGACGACACCCGCGCCGACACCTACATCGAGGTCGTGGAGCCCGGCACGCCGATCATCCTCTCGGACATCGACGGCACGCTCACCACCTCGGAGTGGGAGCGCCTGCTCGACTACCTCGTCGACAACATCCCCGACATCAACCCCGGCGCCCCCGAGGCCCTGGGGGCGCTCGTGGACAAGGGCTACCGGCCCATGTACCTCACGGCACGGCCGGAGTTCCTGGGCAACCGCACCTACCAGTTCGTGGAGCAGCGCGGGCTGCCGCCGGGGATCATCCACACCACGCTCACCGCCACCGGGGCGCTGGGCGGCGACGCCGTGACCTACAAGACCCAGGAGCTGGCGACCCTGGCGTCGCGGGGACTGGTGCCGAGCTGGGTGTTCGGCAACACCAGCTCCGACGCCGAGGCCTACGACAACGCGGGGATCCTGCCGCTCGATCACCGCATCTTCTTCCAGTACGACGACACCTTCGGCGGCCGCCGCATCGAGAGCTACCTCGAGCTGGTGCCGGAATTCGAGGCGCTCGACCCGGTCTGCGAGTAGCCGCGCGCCCTCGCGCCGAGGGCTGCAACCACCGCGCTCGTCGTGCGTCTCGTCGGGGGATCATGCAACACGCGCTCGGAGCCCGCCGCCTGGCCTCGCTCGGCCTCGTCCTCACCGCCTGCGCCGCAGCGCCTCCCGCCACGCCCCGGCCTCGGGCTGCGCCCCCCCCGTTGGACGAGCCCACGCCGCTCCCCGAGGCCACACCGCGGCCGGCTCCCACCACCCGCTGGTCCCCGCACTACCACCGGACCTGCCGCGGCAGCATCACGCCGCCGGTGCTCTCCACTGCGCAGGATCAGGTGGTCCTCTGCAACGGCCGCTTCTCGCTGGCCGAGGGGCGCTACGAGGCCAGCGCCCCGCTCGGCGTGCTCGCGCTGCTCGGTGACGCGGCGATCACCGACGACTACGACGGCGGCGGCGTGTCCCTGCGCCACCTCGACGGCGGGCTCGTCCGACACGCCGAGGGCGGCTCGCCCGAGCACGTCGCGGTCTCCCACGACGGCCGGTGGCTGGCGCTGATCGACCGCACCCGCGACGGCCAGCGCCTGAGCGCCTGGCTGCTCCCCGAGCTGCGGCGCCACCACGCGACCGAGGTCCCCGACGGCGGTGGCCGCACGCTGGCCCTCGCCGTCGATACGGAGGGCCGGGCCCGCTGGTACGGCGAGCGAGGCTGTCGCGTGCGGGAAGTGGAGTGCCCGGCCAGCGTGGGCCCCTGCCACCAGCGGCTGTGCGATCCCCCGCAGGGCCTCGTGCTCGAGCCCGACGGGAAGACCCGCGACTGGGCGGCCGTGCCCCCCGGCCTCGAGGCGCTGGCGATGGACCCGGACGCCGCCTGGGTGCTGGCCGTCGAGGTCGATGGCACTCGCTGGCTCCAGCCGGTGGACGAGCCCTCGGCCCGCCTTCCGATCCCCGGTCGCTCCGCGGCCACCGAGTGGCCCGGCCATGCCATCGCCCTCACGCCCGGCGCCACCACCTTCGCAGTCTCCGACGCCGACCACGTAGAGGCGTGGACCCGCGATGGCGACCGCCTGCGGCCGCACCATCCGCTGCCCTACTCCGAGGTGGGCTCCCTCGCCTTCACCGCCGACGGGAGCGAGCTGCTGCTGACCCAGCGCGACGACCTCGTCGTGCTGCGGACCCGGCCCCCGGCCGAGCTCTCACCGGCCCCGAGCTACGACCTCCCCGCGCCCGACGGCTGGGTGCGCGCCCCCGAGGTCGACGGCGTGCCGACTTGGCCGGAGAACGAAGGCAGCTTCTGGCCCAACGAGCCCGGCATCGTGGCCTGGTACGGCGACGAGGAGGTGGGCGGGGACTTCCGGGTGGTGGTCGGCGACCGAGCCGAGATCGCTCGCCCCGAGCTGCCGGTGGACGAGTGGGCCCGCGTGGTCCTCGACCGCATCGACGACCTGCCCTGGGAGCACGGGCGCATCGCCTTCCCCCACACCCTGCACACCTGGGTGGAGGACGGACAGCGTCGCCTCGAGCTGCACTACACCACGCAGGACGGCTGCGAGCACTACGAGGTGGCCCAGCGGGTGGCCGAGCACGGCAGCTGGCTCGTGCGCCACGAGCTGCGCACCTTCGAGGGCGCGAGCTGGCGCGACGCATGGGCGGCGTTGGTGGTCGCGCAGGACGGAGCGCCCCCCGTCCCGCGCAAGCGTGGCTCGTAGGCCGCCCGCTCAGCCACCATTGAGGGTACGGAACGCGCGCTCGTGGGTCGCCCGCACGTTGCGTGCGCCCGCGGCCGACAGCCCCACGCCCCCGCTCGCGGCGGTCCCCGGCTGCATCTCGGCGAAGGGCACGGCGTCGCCGAGCTCGACCGCCTTGCCCTTGCTGGGGCGACGCTGGTGGCTCACCGTGGGCGGCGGCGGCGGAGCCAGACCCGGCAGGGTGGGACGCAGCTCCACCAGGTCGTCCACCAGTCGCGCGAGCTCGGCGTCGGGCATGCGCTGCGACAGCGCCTTGGCCTGCGCCACCGTCTCGTCGAGCTCGCGGGTGGCCTCGCCCACCTGCCCCGAGCGTGCCATCGCCACGATGTGCAGGGTGGCCGCCGCGGTGGTGGCCCGAGCGGCCGCGACCGCCACCGACAGGTTGATCCCCTCCTCGCGCTCGGCCGCGTCGCCGCTCGCCTGCGCGGCCACGAAGGTCTGCTCCTGCTGGACCTGGCCGCTGCGAGCCTCCACGTAGCCCACCATGCCGTCGAGCAGCTCCACGGTGGCGCCGTCGCGGTGCTCGCCCACCGCGAGCCGCACCACGAGCTGGTGCATCTGTCCCTCGGCGAGGTCGGGCAGCCCCACCACCACGTTGCGCCCGTTGTAGCCCAGCGCGTGCCCGGGCACGTCCACGATGCTCACCCCGGGCCCGGGCGTGAGGGTCACCGAGAGCCCGCGCGCGGCGAGGCGATCGATGGCCAGCACCTCGTCGCGGAACACCGCGGCCACCTTCGCCGGGTCCTCCACGAAGTGGAAGTTGCCGCCCGAGAGCTGGGCGATCTGGCCGAGCAGGGTCTCGTGGTACTCGAGCCCCAGGCCCAGCGCGGTGATCGAGATCCCGCCGTTGCGCGCTTGCTGGGCGAGGTTGGTGATCGGCGCCTCGTCGTTGGGCACGCCGTCGCTCAGCAGCACCATGCGGTTGATCTCGCCGCCGCGGGCCTGCGCCTGCGCCTGCTGCAGGGCGGCCTGCAGGCCCCCCGCGAGGTCGGTGGTGCCCCAGGCCCGCATGCCCTCGATGGCGGTGCGGAGCGCGGGCCGGGTGTCGGCGTCGAGCACCGTGGCGGGGGCCAGCACCTCGGCGCTCGAGCCGAAGGCCACCACCGAGAGCACATCGCCGTCGCGCAGGCCCTCGAGCAGGGTCAGCGCGGCCTGGCGAGCCCGCACGATCGCGTCGCCCTCCATCGAGGCCGAGGTGTCCACCACCAGCGCGATGTTGGCCCGAGGCCGCGGCGTGTCGCCGGGCGAGGGCGCCCGGATCTGGATGCGAGCCAGCACCTCGCCGCTGGCGTCGGCCTCCACGAAGCGATTGGCCAGCTCGGTCACCACCTCGAGCCGCAGCGGCGCGGCCTCGGCGATCGTCGGATCACCAGGGTCGACGGACACCGCCCCGGGGCCCACCGGCGGCGCCACGTGGGCCTTGCGAGGGGTACAGGCGGGCACCAGGGCGGCCGCGGTCAGCAGGAGGAGGGGAAGGCTTCGCAGTCGCATGGGTAGGTCCGGGCCCCCGAACGCCGGCGCTCGCCCGTTGCTTACGGGCGCGCGGCATCGGGACCGGCCGCCTCAACGAACGACCGACCGCTTCGAGCTATCGCGGATCCCGCGAGGTGGCGAGCCCGGCCCGTCCACCCTCCCGCGGCCGATCGCTACGCGTGTTCAGCCCGCGGCACGTCGTTCGGGAGGGGATCCCCGGGTCCGCGTGATATCTTGCGGGCCGGATGAGCTCATCGCCGGACCGAGCGGCCACCGGTCTCGTGGTCATGTGCTGCGCCGGCGCCGATGCCGAGCACCTGCAGGAGACCGTGGCCTCGCTGGAGCAGGGCGGCAACCGGGTCCAGCTCGTCGACGGGCTCGAGCACGATCCCACCCGGCTCACCGACGTGATCGGCGAGCTCCACGGCGAGGGCCTCTACGTGCTGTGCCGCAGCCCGCGACTGGGGCGAGAGCACGTGGAGAAGCTGCGGGAGATCCTGCTGGCGCACCACGTCCCGTTCGCCCGCACCCTCACGGTGGCGGTGGGCGGCCGGGGAGCGCTCGCCGACCGCATTCGCTCGGGGCTGCGGCGGGCCAGCGCCCGCGGTGGCTCGGCGAGCACCGGCGCTCCGATGGCCCCAGCCGGTCCGCGGCCGCGGGTCCCGGCCGTCGCCGATGCGACCGTGGACGAGGAGCCCACCTTGGTGGGCCGGCGAGACTTCGCCATGGGCGACCCGGCACCGGTGATGCCCGAGGACGAGCCGATCCCCGAGCCCCCGCCGGCACCCCGGCTTCCCGCTCGCCCTCCGCCCGCCTCGGCCAGCCCGTCCCTGCCGCCCGAGCCCGAGCCCGAGCCCGAGCCCGAGCCCGAGCCCGAGCCCGAGCCCGAGCCCGAGCCCGAGCCCGAGCCCGAGGAGGATGCGCTCGAGCGCGAGGACACCCTGAGCAACCCGCGGCTGTCGCTGTCGGAGCTCGACCTCTCCGATCTCGACGACTCGATCCCCGGCGCGCGGATCCCCTTCGATGCCGCCGATCGAACCGCGGTGGGGCGCATGCCCGCGCTCATCACCGGCAACACGGTGATCGGGCCGTTGCCCGCGCACATCACCGGCGACACCCTCACCGGCGAGAAGCTCCCCGAGAAGCTGCGCCAGGCCGCCGCTCGCTTCGCCGCCCCGTGGCCTCCCGGGCCCCGCGCGGCGCCGTCCGATGCCGCGCTCCGCGGGCCCGAGCCCGATGCCCGGCTCCCCGGCACCCCCGAGATCCTCGAGCCCGCGACCACGCCCTTCCCTCGCGTCTCGCCCTCGGAGCTCAAGCCTTCCCTGCCCCGTCCCGCAGGCCCCGCTTTCACTCCCGAGCCGGCCCCCGCCGTGCCGAGCCCCTTCGCTCCGAGCGCGGCCCCGGATGCCTTCGCGCCGGCCTCCCCAGATGCCTTCGCGCCGGCTCCGGCGGCGCCCGGCCCGGGTGCCTCGGCCCCGACGAGCACGGCCGGGCCGGGGCCCGGGCGCAATCGCTTGCCGCTCGCGATCGGCGGCGCGGCGGCGCTGCTGCTGGTGCTCGTGATCATCGTCGTCGTGGCCTGGCCCTCCGACGAGCCCGAGCTGGCCTCGAGCACGCCCTCCGCCGAGACCCCGAAGGACCGCGACGGCGAGCCGCCCAAACCCGAGCCCGAGGACGCGCCGCCCGACGAGCCACCTCCGGCCGTGGCGGGCAACCCCGTCCTCGACGCGCTACGCTCGAGGAGGGTGCGAGCCCTCGACGTGCTGCTGGTGGCCGCGGAGGCGTCGGCGGCTAGCGATCATGCCAAGGCCGCCTCGTACTGCGAGGGGCTCGTGCTCGAGGGTCTCGATGGGTTCCGCCTGCCGCAGGTCAACGAGCTCAGCGCCATGGGCGAGGCCAACATGCTCACGCGGGACACCTACTGGTCGTCGACCCCGGCCGATCTCTTCGGCGACTCGTTCCTCGCCTGGAACGGTCGCCGCGGCTACGCGGCCCCCCACAGCGACGAGGCCGTGGCGCTGTGCGTGCGCTCGGTGAGCGGAGGCGACGGCTCGTGAGCTCCCCCGTGCAGCAGCGCCCTCCCGACGACGAGCCGCCCTCCTCCGGGGTCGAGCCCGCCCCCCGCCGAGGCCTGCGCCTGATGATCTACGATCGGAGCTGTCGCGGCCGACGGGGCCTGCCTGGGCTGTCGCATGCCTGGTGGGCCGGCGCCCAGCTCTACCGCGGGCTGCGGCGCCTCGATGCGTACCGCGGCGTGGACAGCTGGGAGGAGGCGCTCGAGTTCCTCGCCGACTTCCGCTCCGATCACCCGCTGGCCGAGGTGCAGTACTGGGGCCACGGCAAGTGGGGCGGCGCGCGGGTGCGGCAGCAGCTGCTCGATCGCGCCGCCCTCGATCGCCGCCACCCGCTGCACGCTCGCCTCGCCGCCGTCCGCGATCGCATGCAGCCGGGCGGCCAGGCCCTGTGGTGGTTCCGCACCTGCGAGACCCTGGGCGCGCGACCGGGCCAGCGCTTCGCCACCGAGCTCGCCGAATTCCTCGACGCTCGCATCGCCGGCCACACGTACATCATCGGCCACGTGCAGAGCGGCCTGCACACGCTGGCCCCCGGTGAGCGCCCCACCTGGCCCGAGGACGAGGGGCTGCTCGAGGGCTCGCCCGAGGAGCCCCGCCGCGCCCACTGGTCGCGCATGCGAGCGCCCAACACGATCACCTGCCTGCGCGGCACGATCCCCGCGGGCTACTGATCGCGGCGCCGCGCCCCCCAATCGCCGTCCCTCGGCCCGTGGGCGCCGTTCCTCGGCCCACGTGCTCGATCTCGCGGACTCGGCGCCAGGTTCAATGGAAGAAAGAGCTGAAAATCGGCGCCCATCCGGTGTCTGATGGAGCGGGCGATGGATGGCCACGCAAACGGGACGAGGGCGATGACGACGAGACGATCGATCGAGTGGGCGCGGTGGATGGCAATGGGCGCGGGGCTGGTGCTCGCCGGCTGCCCGGGGGACGACTCCGGCCGCAGCGAGGGTGGAGACGCGGGACCGGGCATCGACTCGCTGGGCCCGGCCACGGGCGACGGCACCGCCGGCGACAGCGAGAGCATCGAGACCGACGGCGAGGCGCAGCTCTCCCACTTGCTGGTCGAGCCCACCGAGACCCTGCTGGAGATGAACCTCGACACCCCCATGTCGCTGCCGCTGACGGTCACCGCCGTCTACACCAACGGCGACTCCTTCGACGTGACGGACGAGGCCACCTGGGAGGTCGGCAACCCTCAGGTGGGGACGATGAACGGCAACACGCTCGAGATCCCGGGCTTTGCCGACAGCACCTTCATCTCCTCCATCATCTACGCCACGGTGGGATCCGATCAGGGGCGGGCCCAGGTCACGCTCGCGGCCTACCGCCTCGACGAGGACTTCTTCTTCGTCCTGCCCTACGACGATCCCAACGGCGATCAGACCAAGCCGCTGACCTTCAGCACCGAGGTCAAGAGCATGGACGTGTTCGTCAACATGGACACCACCGGCTCGATGGGCGGCGCGCTCGGCAACCTGCAGAGCTCCATCGCCTCCACCATCATCCCGGCGATCCAGGCGCTGGTGCCCGACACCCAGTTCGGCGGCGGCACCTTCGAGGACTTCCCGGTCTCCCCCTACGGCAACGCCGGCCCCGACCAGCCCTTCGAGCTGTTCCAGGAGATCACGGCCGACGTGGGCGCGGTGCAGAGCGCGGTGCTCGGCTTCAACCTCGGCTCGGGCGGCGACGGGCCCGAGTCGAACTTCGAGGCGCTCTACCAGATCGCCACCGGCGAGGGCCTGGCCGGGCCGGCCCCCACCTCCGTCCCGCCCAACAACAGCGGCATCGGAGGCGTGGGCTTCCGCGAGGGCTCGCTGCCCGTGGTGGTGTCGATCACCGATGCCGTCAGCCACGACACCCTCGACAACAGCTGCTTCCAGCAATACGCGGGCTCGGTCGCGGCGGTGGCCCACAGCCGCGACCAGACCGTGGGTGCGCTGCGGAACATCTGCGCGCGGGTCGTGCAGATCGCCACCAACAGCTCGCCCTCGTGCAGCCCGATGGCCGACGGCATCTTCCTCGCGCAGCAGACCGGCGCGGTGATCCCCCCCGAGGCCTGGGACATCGCCGGTCACCCCGGCGGCTGCTCCCCCGGGCAGTGCTGCACCGGCCTCAACGGCGCCGGCGTGGCCCCCGACGGCAACGGCATGTGCCCGATGGTCTACCTCGCGCAGTCCAACGGCACCGGCGTGGACACCTCGTTCAGCTCCGCGATCCAGCTGCTGGCCGCCTACGGTCGCTTCGGCGTGACCAGCCAGGTAGGCGGAGTGGACACCGACACCGAGGGCATGCCGCTGCCGGCCGGCCACACCACCGCCGACTTCATCAAGGCCGTCACCCCCTTCGACCACGGGCCCGTGCCGCTGCCCGGCGTCCCCGATCCCACCATCGGGCCCACCTCCTTCAACGACGTCATCCCCAACACCGACGTGATCTTCCAGGTGCGGGCCTTCAACGACTTCGTGGAGGGGGGCACTCAGCCACGGCTGTTCACCGCCACCATCCAGGTGCTCGCCGACGACTGCGGCGAGCTCGATGAGCGCGAGGTCTTCATCCTCGTCCCGCCCTCGGCCCTACCCCCGGTGGGCTAGGCTCGAGCTCGTCGGGCGCAAGGCGGGGACCCTCCGGGGTCCCCGTCGCTCGTGGGCCACGGCAAGCAACGCCTTCGACGACACCGATCTACGGATCATGAAGCTCCCGCCCAAGTCGGGCTCGCGGCGAGCGACGGGCACTCGGGCGGTCCCGTCTCGAAGCTCGCCCGCTTCGCCCGGCGAGCCGATGCTCCGGGCCGGTCGCCACGGCACTCGGCGCTCAGTGGCCGCGGGAGCGGCAGCGGGCGTTGCCCGACTCGCAGCGGAAGCGGACGTGCATGTGATCGCGGTGCCCGTCCTCGTGCGAGATGATCGGCGCCTGCTCGGGATCGCCGTCCGGCACGCGGAAGTAGCGAGCCAGCTCGGCCTCGTCGAGCTCCCGCCGGGCCACGGGTCGCAGCAGCCGCTGCAGCCGAGTGCTGATGAAGATGCTCTGCACCTGGCCGGTGTCGACCAGCGCCTTGATGAGCGCCCAGTTCTTCTCGGCGTCGAAGTTGCTCTCGTCGGCCCGCTTCCAGTGCGAGCCCTCGGGCAGCTCGGTGGTGAGGATGTAGCCGAGGTCCACGTCGCGACCGGTGCGATGCGACTTGTGGGGCGCCGCCCGTCCCCCGCGGCGCGCCGAGATCTCGCCCACCGAGACCTTGGGAGCATCCTCGTAGCTCTCGCCGTAGCGGGTGAAGGCGGTGACCATCGCGTCGATGGCATTGGTCGCGCCGAAGGCCCGCGTCCGTCGATCGCGGAGCATCCAGTAGGGACCCTCGGGCATCGGCAGGCCGTGCTCCAGCCGGCCCTTGTTGGGCGAGCCGATCGATCGCGTGGGTCGCTCCTCGTCGGACCGGTACACCCGCAGCTCGGTCCCCGGCTGCACCGACGACTGACCACGCAGCTCGGGGTTGAGCGAGACGAGGGTGCTGGCCTTGAGACCCCAGCGGCTGGCGAGCGCGTCGAGGCTCTCCGCCTGCGCGACGGTCCAGTGCACCTCGTCCCAGCGCAGCTCGCCCCCGCGTAGCTCGCCCCCGCGTAGCTCGCCGCGGTCGCGCTCGGGCCGGGCCGACAGCGGCGAGGCCATGGGGTCGTCGCGCTCCGGGTCGAGATCGTCGATGGTGGCCGCGAGCGTCGACTCGGGGTCGAGCGCGTCGGGCTGGGCCACCACGCTCATCGCGGGCACCAGCACGGTGATCGCCTCGTCGGGCGAGCCATGGGCCGTCGCGTCGATCCCCGCACCCACGAGGATGGGCGCCAACAGGACGAGGAATCGCAGCCGTCTCACGGTCGAGAACGATACCGGAGCCGAGGATCACGAGCCACTGTCAAAAGGGTCCGCTCCCGGCGCAAATCGAGCGCGGCGCGGCGAGTCCAGCGCGTCCACGTGATCGCTTGTTCGGGCCGCTCACGTTCGCGGCGAGTGGACCGGGCCGCGTGCCCACCTTGGCCCACCCCGACGGAACGGGAACGGCGCGCTCAATTCGAGGCGCTGCGACGTGGGGCCGCATGGGCCACCAGCAGCAGCAGCGCCCCCAGCATCATCTCCACCAGCTCGTCCTCGGGCATGTCGGCCTCGTGATCGAGCCAGTGCAGGCACGCGGCCTCGGTGAAGCCCGACCAGCCGAAGATGGCCACGCGCTGGATCGGAGCGACCTCTCCGATCCCCGCGCGATCGAGCACGCGTCGCATCAGCGTGCGGCGAGCCTCGTCGAGGATCCGCTGGATCTCGTCGTCGACCCCTCCGCGCATCAGCGAGCGATAGAAGGTCGCATTGTCGCGAACGAAGCCCACGAACGAGCGCAGGGATCCGCGGATCGCCATGTCGAACGACACGCCCTCCGCGAGCTCGGTGGCCACCATCAAGCGCTCGACCAGCTCGCGAACCGTGGCCACGTAGTAGCCCCGCTTGTTGGCGAAGTAGTGATAGAGCAGCCCCTTGGACACACCGCCGGCGAGCGCGATGTCGTCGGTGGAGACCTGGTCGAAGGCACGCTGTCCGAACAGCTCGACCCCGAGATCCAAGAGACGAGCACGACGCTGATCCACGGGAAGGCGAGCCCTGGGCATGGGCGTACGTTGGATCTCTATTGAGCGATTCTCAATATCGACTCGAGCGAGGCCCAAGGACGCTGTTTCGTGGGGATCTTCGGCACTTCGGCCGACATCGACGCCCTCCCCGCGCAGGAACCGCCCTCGGACGGATCCGGCGAGGCGCGAGTCGATGGGTCGCGCGGAGCGGCTACTTGGGCTCGGTCCCCGTCAGCGACGCGATGAGGCTCGCGGCGGCCGACGACGGGCTGCGATCACGGCGGTGCACCAGCCAGAAGCGACGCGTCACCGGCGTGCCGAGCAGCGGCACGATCTCCATGCGCCCGGCCGCGAGCTCGTCGGCCACCGCCACCTTCGACAGGAAGCTCAGCCCCAGCCCCGCCATCACGCAGCGCTTCGCCGCCTCGGTGCTGCCCACCACCACGCTCGCCGACGAGGCCAGCGACAGCGACACCCGAGCCAGCAGATCGGCCACCGCAGCGCGAGTGCCCGAGCCCGTGCCGCGCAGCACCAGCGGCACCTCGGTCAGCAGGCGATCGTCCACCTCGACCCCCGACGGTACGAAGGGATTGGGCGAGGGTCCCACCAGCACCACCTCGTCCTCCGCGAAGGGGCGCGCCACCAGCCCGCGATCGCTCGGCCGCCGCCCCACCAGGGCCAGGTCGCACTCGTCGGCCACCAGCGCCGCGATGGCCCGCGACGACTCCGAGACGTCCACCCGCACGCTCACCCCGGGGTGGCTCCGACGCAGGCGCTCGAGGAACGGCGGCAGCAGGTACTCACCGGGAATGGTCGACGCGGCCACCACCACCCGCCCGCGCTCGCCGTCCCCCTCGGCCCGCAGCTGCTCCAGCGCCTCCTGCCGCAGCGCCCACAGCCGCTCGGCGTAGTCGCGCAGGATCTCGCCCCGCGGGGTGGCCCGCACGCCCTCGCGGCCGCGGTCGAGCAGGCGCCCGCCCACCGCCGACTCCAGCGCCTTGACGTGGAAGCTCACCGTGCTCTGGCTGAGCCCCAGTGCCTCCGCGGCGCGGGTGAAGCTGCCGTGCTCGAGCACGGCCAGCAGCGTGCGAAGCTGATCGAAGTCCATCGCCTACTTGGTGCCGAACAGACGGTCGCCTGCGTCACCGAGCCCGGGCAAGATGTAGCCCTTCTCGTTGAGGCACTCGTCGATCGCCGCGGTGAAGACCGGCACGTCGGGGTGGTGACGATGGAACACCTCGATGCCCTCGGGGGCGGCGAGCAGGCAGGCGAACTTGATGTGCTCGGCCCCCGCCTTCTTGACCCGCTCCACCGCGGCCGCGGCCGAGTTGCCGGTGGCGAGCATGGGGTCGACCACGATCACCTGGCGGTCCGCCATGTCGGAGGGCGCCCGGAAGTAGTACTCCACCGGCTCGAGGGTCTTGGGATCGCGGTACATGCCCACGTGCCCGACCCGCGCCGAGGGGATGATCTTGGTCATGCCGTCGAGCAGGCCGTTGCCCGCCCGCAGCACCGAGATCAGCACCACCTTCTTCCCCGCGAGGAAGGGCGCCTGCATCTTCATCAGCGGCGTCTCGATCTCTCGCTTCTCCAGCGGCAGATCGCGAGTGACCTCGTAGCCGAGCAGCATCGCGATCTCCTGCAGCAGCGCGCGGAAGTTGCTGGTGCTCGTCGACTTGCGCCGCATGAGCGACAGCTTGTGCTGGATGAGCGGGTGCGCGATGCTGTGGACCTCGCCGGCCATTTGGACGCCTCCTGCGTGCCCCTCGGTCGTAGAACACGGGTCGCGCGCTGTCGACCCGCGCAGCGGCGCGGGGCGTGAGCGATCTCTTGGTACGCCTCAGGCGCGGCGTAGCAGGGCCTGGGCGCTGGCCAGGCTCCACGCACGAAGCCCCACCCTCGCCCCCACCGAGAGCTGGCTGATGAGGAACGCGACCAGGATCTTCAGCGGATTGCCCTGGTCGGCCCCCGGGGCAACCATCGCGTAGGCGAGCCCGATCCCCACCCACACCGCGCCGAGCTGGAGCACCACGCTGGTCACCGCGCGGGCGTGGTGGCGGCAGAAGATCAGCGCCCGCCGGATCGCCACGAAGGAGGAGGCGCTCGGATCCTCGAGCGCGACGATCTTGGCGTAGTCGATCACCACCCGCACCGCGAGCACGAGGCTCCACACCACGAGGTACTTGCCCAGCACCCACGCCACGTGGACCCGCTCGTCGATCACCTCGCGGCAGTGCTCCTCCACCCACACGCCGAGCCCGGGCAGCACCACCCCCAGCAGCATCAGCCACGCGCCCCAGCCCACCATGGCCAGGGGCAGCATCCGGTGCAAGCAGCCGGCGCCCAGGCGGATCACCCCGCCCTCCTCGCCCCGGAAGCGCCGCAGCAAGCCGCCCGAGAGCAGCACCCAGCCCAGCAGGTAGACCAGGCCCACCAGCACGATGGGGCCGGGCAGCTCGAGCAGCACGCCCCGCAGCAAGGCGTCGAGCGAGCGCAGCACCGCGCCGATGCCCACCACCCCCGCGTCGAAGGTGGACTCGATCCCCTGGGCCCGGCTCGAGAAGGTGGCGTGCCACAGGCCGTCCCAGCTCCGCAGCAGGTTCTCGGCCGCCTCCCGGTGACGCAGCGAGTCGGCCAGGCTGGCCCGCAGCGCGGCCGCCAGCGGCAGCGCCAGCAGCAGGCTCAGCAGGTAGCCCACCGCCACGTCGCGCCACGCCTCGCGCACGCGCGCCAGCCCGCGGCCGAGCGCGACGCGGACCGGGCTCGCCGACGAGAGGGGAGGATCTGGATCGAGAGTGCTCACGGCGACGACTCAGGAGAAGAAGGCGAAGGCCTCCATGGTGTGCTGTACCCACAGCATCCACTTGCTGGCCCACTTGGTCGCGGCCATCCCGGCTGGGGCCTCGCGCAGCCAGGCATTGTTGGAGAACTCGGTGTCGAGCACCAGCACGTGCGAGGGATCGACCCGCACCCGCTCCACCCGCCCGGGGTGCAGATAGCGGTAGGTGGTCCAGCGATCCTCGCCGTCCCAGTGCTCGATCTTACGGGTGCCGTCGGCGAAGCTCACCTCCACCGCCACGGGAAAGCGACCGCTGCCCCAGCGACGCACCGTGACCGCCGAGTGCCACGCCTCGCCCTCGCCGACCGCCTCGTCGACCTCGTGCCCCTGCTCGCCGTAGCCCCGCCGGGGACCGTCGCGCCAGCTGTGCACCTCGTCCACCGCGTAGTCGAACACCACGGTGTCGTCCCACACCTGCTGGAAGAACCATCCCAGCGACTGCCCGCTCACCTGCTCCATCGTGCGAAAGAAGTCCTGGGGCCGCGGGTGCGCGAAGGCGTAGCGCCGGAAGTAGGTGGTCATGCCCCGCTGGAAGGTGGTCCACCCCAGGTGGTTCTCCAGCGTGCGCAGGGTCATTGCCGCCTTGTTGTACGCATTGATGTGATAGCCCCCCGGTCCGGTCTGCCACGAGGGTCGCGACTGGGGGTCGCGCAGGAGCTCGGAGCGCGGGCCCCCGAAGCGATCGGCCCCCGCGGTGCGCTCGGGCGGCACGATCGAGGGGAAGGCCACCGGGAGCAGATCCTCGAGGTAGCGCTCCACGTGGGCGTGCTCGGCAAAGGCGGTCTCCATCACGCGGGTGGTGGAGTAGGTGTTGAAGCCCTCGTCGAGCCAGGCGTGCTCGAACTCGTCGTTGGCCACCATCCCGTACCAGAACTGGTGTCCCGCCTCGTGCACCGTGACCCCCTCCGGCGAGCGCCCCAGCCGGGGCGACAGCCAGCGCGTGCCTCCGGTGAACAGCGTGGGGTACTCCATGCCCCCGGTGCCCGAGCGATACGCGGGATCCACCACGGTCACGTGCCCATAGGGATACGGTCCCCACCAGCGCCCGTAGTGCTCGAGCGCAGCCGCGGTGGCGTCGAGGTAGCGATCACGATGGGCCGCATGGTCGGGCATCAGCAGCAGGCGCATCTCCACCGGCGGCAGGTCGGGCGCCTCGAAGCGCCGGGTGTGCACCGTGAAGCGCGGGCTGGCCGTCCACGCGAAGTCGTGCACGTCGGCCTGCACGAAGCGGTGGGTGGTGGTCTCGCCTTGCTCGGTGGTCTCCACCTCGCGCCCGGTGGCCCCCACCACCCAGGCTGCGGGCGTGGTGATCGACACGTCGTAGACCCCGAAGTCGGAGTAGAACTCGGTCTTGATGAACTGGTGGCAGGCCCAGTGCCCCTCGGGCTCGAGCACCCCCACCTTGGGAAACCACTGCGCCGCCAGCAGGTAGTCGCCGCGCGCTCCCGTGCGCGCGAAGGTGCGGGGCACCTTGGAGACGAAGCGCAGCTCCACCTCGATGGTCTGGCCGGGCTCCACCGGACGCGGCAGCGGCACCCGCAGCACGGTGCGATCGTCCGCGTTGCCGTCGTCGGGGGAGATGTGCTCCGCGTCGGCGTGGAGATCGACGGGCCCCTCGGGGTCGAGCAGGCGGAGCTGCTGCACGTCCACGAAGGCCCAGTCCTCGGGGCGGAGGTCGTCGTAGCGGCGCCCCTGCTCGGCGGCCCAGCGCAGCCACGAGCTGCGATCGTTGCGCCACGCGTTGTAGTAGAGGTGGTAGCGCAGCTCCTGCGTGGGATGCTCCGTGATGTTGGTCCACCGCAGCACCTGGTGCCCCTCGATGCGCCGCGTGTCGGGATCCCAGCTCACCTCCATCGTGTAGCTGGCGTTGCGCGGGCTGAGCGGTCCCTCCGGCCACGATGCCGGGGCGACCAGCTCGGCCGCGGGTCCGTGCGCTCCGGACCGTGGCGCGTCAGCGCTCGGCGCGGAGGCGCTCCCGGAACCCGCTGCGCTCGCGAGGGGCGCGACACCGAGCAGCACGCCCAGGCCCACCGCCGCGACCATCCGTCGCCCCGGGCTCCCGGCGTCGCGAGCTGAGCGAGCCACGGTCATCGTCGCCCCCACGATACCGAAAACCCCTCGCGGAATCCCCGACTGGATCCTCTCGCGCGCGAACGAGTCTACGGGCAACCCCCACCTGCCCTCCCTTGTGCCCCTCGTGGCCTTGGTCCATGGTCGTCACATGCGACTTGGCTTGTCCTGTACCTTCGGCGCCCTGCTGCTGGCCGCCTGCTTCAACCCCGAGGAGAAGCCCGGCGAGACCGACCAGAGCGAGGACGGCACCGGGACCGAGGGCACGAGCGGCGGCCCGGGGGTGACCAGCGACGATCTGAGCACCACCGCCGATCCGTCCACCGATCCCGACTCGGCCACCACCACCGCGGGAGTCGACCAGCCGCCCAGCGTGGAGCTGCTGGTGAACGGCTCCGCCAGCCCGCCCGACCTGGCCCACGCCGCGCCGGTGCCCCTGCTGGCCCAGGCGACCGACGACGGCAGCGTGACCCGCGTGGACTTCTACGACGGCAGCATCCTGGTCGGCAGCGACGACACCGAGCCCTTCGAGCTCGAGCTGTTGCTGACCAGCGCCGACGGAGGACCGCACTCGCTGAGCGCCCGCGCCTACGACGACGCCGATCAGGAGGGGCAGAGCAACACCGTGGAGCTGGTGGTGGCGGTGACCGGCGGCGGCACGGTGGCCAGCGAGACCAACCTCTTCCAGATGGGCGGCATCTTCTTCCACCCCGGCATCGGGGTGGTGCTCGATCACGACGACAACGTGGTCGTGGCCGGGTCGCTGTCGACCGCCGACTTCGGCGTGGTCGGCCTCGCGGTGCAGAGCCTTGCCCCCGACCTGGCCAGCACCAACTGGCAGCTCACCGTGCCCATGTCCTTGGTGGACGGCCAGCCCCAGTTCCTCACCTTCGGCCAGCCCGTGCTCAGCCTCGACGGCAGCACGGTGGCCATCGGGGGCAACGCCATGGGCCCCGAGGGGGTGATCCAGCCCAACGTCGCGGTGCTTCGCGTGGCCGCAGACGGCAGCGGCCCGCAGACGCCCTTCCTCCAGCTCCCCTCCGACCCCGACGCGCAGAACATCCCGCTGGCCGGCATCGCCCGCGATCCCAGCGGCGCCGTGCTGGTGGGCGGGCCCGACGACATGATCACCAAGATCGACCCCGTGACCGGCATGCCGCTGTGGCAGTCGGCGGTGGGCCAGGCGTGGACGATCGGCAACCTCGGCGGTCACCGCATCCGGGTGGACGACGAGGGCGACGTGATCTTCGACATCTTCGAGTGCATGGGCGGCAGCTGCACCCTGAGCACCCGCAAGATCAACGGCTTCGACGGCAACGAGCTGTGGACCGAGCAGATCGCGGTGAGCGACGGCTCCTTCTTCCTGCACGTGGGCGGCTCGGCCCCGGGCCCCGACGGCCAGGTGCTCACCCTGCACGGCCCCCCGCTGTCCGAGGGCGGCGGCCTGCACATGGTGCTGCGCGCCGACAACGGCGCGGTGCTCCAAGACCTGAGCCTCGGGGGCGAGGGCGACACCTTCGCGGTGGCCGACCTCGCCTTCGATGCGCAGGGCTACGTGGTCGCGGTGGGCACCCGCTTCATCGGCGGCGACCAGGATGCGCGCGAGGGCGCGGCGATCCGCTTCTCTACCGAGGGCGAGGTGCTGTGGCAGCGGCCGTTCGGCTTCGGCAGCACCGACGACCAGGCGATGGCGCTCGCCTTCGACCGCTACGGTCGCGTGGTGGTGGTGGGCCTGAGCGATCTCGACATCGGCTTCCTGGTGTTCCTCGGCGACGTATGGGTGGCGCAGCTCGACCTGTAGGGGCTCGTCCCATTGCGGTGGCGAGGGACCGAGTACCGATCGCCTCGGTCTGCGACGCGGGCCTGCCCATGACCACCGAGCACGTCGTGATCGTCGGCGCCGGCCCCTGCAACGCCGGAGCCGGGTCTCGTGCCCCGGGGAGGCGGGCGAGCGAGGCTCATCCCCGGAGGCTGGCCGCCAGCGCGCGCGCTCGCTCCACCGGCAGCTCGATCGTATCGTCGACCACCGCCCGCAGCGCGGCGTCGAGCTGCTCGCACGACCACTCGAAGCCACGGTCTTGCAGCACCGCCGGTCGCACCCGCTGCCCCCACAGCAGCATCTCGCGCGCCTGCTCGGCACCGAACGCCAGCTTCAGCGCGAGCTCGGGGGCGGGCAGCCAGGCGGGACGGTGGAGCAGCGCCGCGAAGCGCTCGGCGAATTCGGCATTGCGCGCCGGGCCGGGCGAGACCGCGTTGACCACCGAGGGCAGCGTGGCGTCGCCCAGCACGGCGAGGATCACCGAGACCAGGTCGGCGATGCCGATCCAGCTCCAGAATTGGCGGCCCGAGCCCAGGCGTCCGCCCAGACCCAGCTTGGTGGGCCTGCGCAGGGCATGGAGCAGCCCGCCGTGGCCGAGCACGTGACCGAAGCGCAGGCGAGCCACGCGGATGCCGGCCTCCTCGGCGGGAGCCGAGGCGACCTCCCAGTCGCGGCACACTCCGGCCAGGAAGCCCTCGCCGCACGGGCTGCCCTCGTGGGCCCACTGGTCACCGGTGTTCCCGTAGAAGCCCACCGCGGAGGCCTGCACCATCACCTTGGGCGGCGAGCGTAGGCTCGCCAGCGCCTGGGCCAGCGCCCGAGTGCCGTCGACGCGACTGCCTCGGATCCCCTGCTTGCGTTCCTGCGACCAGCGAGCGGGACCGATCGGCTCGCCGGCGAGGTGGACCACCGCATCGACGCCCTCGAGCGCCGCCACGTCCACCTCGCCCGTCGTCGGCGACCACGTAATGCCGTCGGGCACGCCCGCGCGACGGACGATCGGCCTCACCTCGAAGCCGGCCTCCGCCCGCTCCAGGGTCTGCCGCAGGCTCGACCCCACCAAGCCGCTCGCTCCCGAGATCGCGATGCGAATGCCGCCGGCCATGCCCATCCTCTAGCACGGCGAGCGCCATCTCGCCCGGATCCGGCGGGGCGGCGGGCCCGAGATCGACGTTCCTGCCGAGCGTCGGACCTTCCGCCGCATCCCCGAGGTGGCCCACCCCGATCCTATTGGTCTCGCAAGCCCTCGACTTCCTTCGACCGACCCATTGGAACGGTCCTTGCCAATGAGTGGGGGTAGCGGTGCCCTTCCTCGACCCACGCTGGACGTCGTCTTCAAGCGACTGCTCATGCGCAAGCCGGTGCTGCTCCTCGACATGCTCGAGGGCATCCTCGGTCGGAGCATCCGCTCGCTCGAGATCATCGCGTCCGAGCTCCCGGGCGATCACGTGGGCGACAAGGGCGTCGTCTTCGACATCCGGGCCGAGCTCGACGATGGCACCCGCGTGGACCTGGAGATGCAGCGTTGGATCCCTCCGGCCCTGCGGGCGCGCCTAGGCTCTCTTGCGAGCCCGAGTCCCACCGCCTCGCCGTCAAGCGAGCCATCGACCTGTGGTTCCACGAGTACGAGCTACGCTCCGGTCACCAGCAGGGGTATGACGAAGGGCTGGAGCAGGGCATCGAGCGAGGGCTGGAGCAGGGCAAGGCCGAGCACTTGCTCAAGCTGCTTCGCGCTCGCTTCGGGCCGGTCTCGGAGGAGATCGAGGCTCGGGTGCGGCAGGCGAGCGCCGACCGGCTGGATGCATGGGCCGAGCACGTGTTGACGGCGAGCAGCCTCGACGACTCGCTCGCCGGGTGATCCGACCGACCGAGCCCGAGCCCGGGACCCGCGCGAGGCGGCATCACGCCGCGGGCAAGCCCAGGGTGGCCCGGGCCTCGGCCGGCGAGGCGATCTCGCGACCCACCTCGCGGGCGCAGCGAGCCATCGCCTCCACCAAGTCGCCGTTGCCCCGGGCCCGCTCGCCGTCGGGCAGGTAGAAGGTGTCCTCCAGCCCGGTGCGCAGCGCCCCGCCGAGCTCGGCCGCGCGCCGGTGCAGGTCCCAGACCTCCTGCCGCCCGATCGCGGTGACCTCCCAGCTGCAGTCGTCGCGGTGGTAGTCGACCAGCAGCGGCAGCAAGCGGGGATCGGCAGGCATGCCCGAGGCCACGCCCATCACGAAGTTGTAGTGGGGGTGGGCAGCCATGCCGGCCTCCACGAACAGGCCCACCGAGCGCACGATGCCCACGTCGAAGCACTCGAACTCGGGCATCGCTCCCACCTCGCCCATCACGTCGAGCATCTTCTGTACCTTGGCGACGGGGTTGTCGAAGACCATGGGAGGCCAGGCCCAAGTGCCGTTGCTGCGGGTCTTGAGGTAGTTGAGGCTACCCGCGTTGCAGGCGGCGATCTCGGGGCGCACCCGCTTCATCGCCTCCACGGGACCCGATACGTCGGACCCGATCACCCCCGTGCTCATGTTGATGATCACCCCGGGGCAGGCCTCGCGAACCGCCTGGGTGATCTCGGCACAGATCGCGGGCTCCCAGGTGGGCAGGTGCCCCATGCCGGGCGCTTGGTTGCGAAAGTGCAGGTGCATGATCACGGCGCCCGCATCGAAGGCCTCCTTGGCCGAGGCCGCCATCTGCTCCACCGTGACCGGCACCGGGTGCTGCTTGGGGTTGGTGAGCACCCCGGTGACCGCACAGGTGATGATCGCTCGCTCGCCCTTGCCCTCGCTCATGCCTTGCTCTCCTCGTCGTCCTCGCCCTGGAGCTCGACCAGCGGCTGGCGTGCCGACACCTGATCGCCGGCCGCCACCGCCACCCGCCGCACCCGACCAGCGATCGACGCCGGCACGCGGTGCTCCATCTTCATCGCCTCGAGCACCAGCAACACCTGGCCGGCCTCGACCTCGTCGCCGACGGCGATGGCCACCGAGACCACGCGCCCGCCGATCGGGGCCCGCACCAGGCCATCGCCTCCGCCCGCCTCGTCCACCGCGCCCTGCGGCGGCGGCTCGACGAAGGTGAAGGCCGCGCCCGCCTCGTCGAGCGCCACCCCGTCGTCCAGCCGAGCCCAGGCCAGGTGACGCCGCACCCCCTCGTGCTCGATCGCGATCGAGCCCTGATCGCGGCTCTCCACCCGCAGCGCGACCGTCTCGTCGCCCCCGGCCGCCCCGCGCACCACGAAGCGATCGTCGCCCTCGTGACGCACCCGCAGGGAGCGGAGCTCGTCGCCCTCGCGCAGCGACAGGGACCACTGTGCCTCGCCGGTGCTCCGCCAGCCCCACGGGGCCCCGCCGGCTCGCGGCGCCGTGCCGTCATCCGAGCTCAGGATCGCCGCCGCGGCCCAGGCCCGCGCGCTCGGCCGCGGTCGGGCGGGCGGCGACTCGGCCAGCCAGCGATCGATCACATCGGTGGTGATGCGAGCCTCCACGAAGGCCTCGCCCTCGAGCAGCTCGAGCAAGAAGCTGCGGTTGCTCCCCACCCCCAGCAGCACGCCGTCGCGCACCGCGGCCACCAGCCGCCGCCGCGCCAGCTCGCGGGTGGGCCCGTGGGCGACGAGCTTGGCGATCATCGAGTCGTAGAACGGCGAGATCACCTGCCCGGCCCGCACCCCGTCGTCGACCCGCAGCCCCTCGCCCCGGCGCGGCCGCCAGGCCACGATCGTGCCGAGCTGCGGCGCGAAGGCGGCGTAGGGATCCTCGGCGTAGATCCGCGCCTCGATCGCGTGCCCGCGCATCACCAGCTCGTCCTGGGTCAGCGGCAGCGGCTCGCCCTCGGCCACCCGCAGCTGCAGCGCCACCAGGTCGAGCCCCGTCACCAGCTCGGTCACCGGGTGCTCCACCTGCAGGCGGGTGTTCATCTCGAGGAAGTAGAAGCGGCCCTCGGCGTCGAGCAGGAACTCCACCGTCCCCGCGCCCACGTAGTCGATGGCCCGGGCGGCCGCGACCGCAGCCCCGCCCATCGCGGCGCGCAGGGTCTCGTCGACCGCGGGCGACGGGGCCTCCTCGATCACCTTCTGGTGCCGCCGCTGGGCCGAGCACTCGCGCTCGCCCAGGTGGATCACGTGCCCATGTCGATCCGCGAACACCTGGATCTCCACGTGCCGCGCCCCCTCCACCAAGCGCTCGAGGAACAGGTCGCCCCGACCGAAGGCGTTGGTGGCCTCCGAGCGGGCGCTGGCCAGCGCCTCGGGCAGCGCGGAGAGCTCCCGCACCACTCGCATGCCCCGGCCACCGCCGCCCGCCACCGCCTTGACCAGCAGCGGCACGCCGATCTCCTCGGCCTTGGCCCTCAGGGTGGCCCCGTCCTGCTCGCTGCCCACATGGCCGGGCGCGGTGGGGACCCCGGCCTCGATCATGCGGCGCTTGGCCTCCACCTTGTCGCCCATGAGGCGGATGGCGGCCTCGGGCGGACCCACGAAGCACACCCCGGCGTCGGCACAGGCCCGGGCCAGGTCTCCGTTCTCCGACAGGAAGCCGTAGCCCGGGTGCAGCGCATCGGCCCCGCTCCGTCGCACCGCCTCCATCACCCGCGGAAGGCTCAGGTACGACTCCCGGGCGGGACCCGGGCCCAGGCGCACCGCCTCATCGGCCTCGTCCACGTGCGGCGCATCCTCGTCGGCGTCGCTGAACACGGCCACCGTGCGGATGCCCAGGTCTCGCGCCGAGCGGATCACCCGGCGGGCGATCTCTCCGCGGTTGGCGATGAGGAGCTTGCGAATCCCGGCCACGCGCTCCCGCCTATTCCTTCCCGCCCTGGGCCCAGTGGGGCTCCCGCTTCTGGATGAAGGCCGTCATGCCCTCGAGACCTTCGGGGCCGCGCGCCGCCTCGGCGAAGCGGGCCGCCCCCTCGTCGAGCACCGCCTCGAGATCGACCGCTCCCACCTGCAGCATCAGGTGCTTGGTGGCCGCCACCGCCCCGGGAGCGCAGCGCAGGATCTGCTCGAGCACCCGCGAGAGCGTGACCTCGAGCTCGGCGTCGTCGTGGGCCAGCTCGTGCACCAGCCCCATCGCGTGGGCCTGGTCGCCGCCGAAGCGCCCGCCGGTCACCGCCAGCCGCCGCGCCTGCGACAGCCCCAGCCGCCGCACCAGGAACGGCGCGATCTGGGCGGGGGGCAGCCCCAGGCCGGTCTCGGGCAGGCCGAGCTTGGCATCGGCGCGGGCGATCGCCACGTCGGCGATGCAGGCCAGCCCCATGCCCCCGCCGAGCACCGCCCCCTCGAGCACCGCCACCACGGCCTGCGGCGCGCGATCCATCTTGGTGATCATCCGCCCGAAGGCCCGGTTGACCTCGGCCACCGGATCCGCGCCGCCGGCCTGCGGCGGCGTCATGCGGGCCTTGGCCATGTCCTTGACGTCCCCGCCGGCGCAGAAGTGCCCCCCCGCCCCGCGCAGCACCAGCACCCGCACGTCGCGGCGCTCGAGCACCGCGTCGAGCACCACCTCGAGCTCGGCCACCATCACCAGGCTCATCGCGTTGCGGGCCTCGGGCCGCGACAGCGTGACGTGCAGCACCCCGCGGGGCTCGTGACGCAGGACCAGGGTCTGGGGCTCCAGCCCATCGAGCGAGGGCTCGTCGCTCATCGCCCGCCTCCGTCCTTCTTCTTCTTGCCCGGCAGGGTGCCCATCAGCTTGCAGATGATCGACATCATCACCTCGTCTGCGCCACCGCCGATCGAGACCAGGCGACCGTCACGGAAGAAGCGGGAGATCTTGGACTCGCTCATGTAGCCCATGCCGCCCCAGAACTGCAGGCAGGTGTCCGCCACCTCGCGCGCGAGCCGGCCCGCCTTGAGCTTGGCCATCGAGGCCAGCTTGGTCACGTCCTTGCCCGAGACGTAGAGATCGGTGGCGCGGTAGGTGAGCGCACGCAGCAGCTCGATCTCCGTGGCCACCTCGGCCAGCTTGAAGTGCACCCACTGGTGGTCGAGCACCGACTTGCCGAAGATCTGGCGATCGCGGGTGTACTCGATGGTGGTGGCCAGGGCCTGGTCGAGCCCGCCCAGCACGTTGGCCGCCCCCCACAGCCGCTCCTCCTGGAACTGCAGCATCTGCAGGGTGAAGCCGAAGCCCTCCTGCCCGATGGTGTTGCGCACGGGCACCCGTACGTCGTCGAAGAAGATCTGGGCGGTGTCCGACGACATCATGCCCATCTTCTTGAGCTTGCGCGCCCGCTCCACCCCCTTGGCGTCGAGCGGCACGACGATGAGGCTCTTGTTGCGGTGGGGAGCCCCCTCGGAGGTGTTGGCCAGGCAGCACATCCAGTCGGCCTGCATGCCGTTGGTGATCCACATCTTGCCGCCGTTGATCACCCAGTCGTCGCCGTCCCGGCGCGCGAAGGTCTTGATCTGGGCGACATCGGAGCCCGCCCCCGGCTCGCTGACCCCGATGCAGCCCACCAGATCGCCCGCGATCGAGGGGGCGAGGTACTCCCGCTTGAGCTCGTCGCTACCGAACTTGGCCAGGGCCGGGGTGCACATGTCGGTCTGCACCCCGATGGCCATGGCCACGCCGCCGGTGTGCACCCGTCCCAGGGTCTCGGCCATCACCACCGAGAACGAGTAGTCCAGGCCCATGCCCCCGTAGTCCTCGGGCTTGCACACCCCGAGGAAGCCCAGGTCGCCGAGCTTCTTGAACAGCTCGTGGGCGGGGAAGATCTCCCGCTCCTCCCACTCGTCGGCGTGGGGGTTGATCTCCCGCTCGATGAACTTGACGAGGTTGTCCCGCAGCTGGTCGTGCTCTTCGGTGAGTCTCATGGGTGGTGCTCCGCTCGGACGAGACGGCCGGCTACAGCCGCGCCACGCCGAAGGTGTTGGGGTGAAGCCGCCGAGCCTCCGCCTCGCGACAGATCGCGAGGGTGGTGGCGAGCACGCGCCGGGTGTCGCGGGGGTCGATCACCCCGTCGTCCCACAGGCGCGCGGTGGCGAACAGGGCGTCGGATTCCGAGTCGAGCTTGCCGCGGATCGCCCCCGTCATCTTGGCCATGTTCTCGTCGTCGATCTCCACCCCCTGCCGCCGGAACTTGGCGCGGGTGATGATCTCCATGACCTTGGCCGCCTGCTCGCCGCCCATCACCGAGATGCGGGCGTTGGGCCAGGCGAAGATGAAGCGAGGATCGAAGGAGCGGCCGCACATGCCGTAGTTGCCGGCGCCGAACGAGCCGCCGAGCAGGATGGTGATCTGGGGGACGGTGGCGTTGGCCACCGCCTGGATCATCTTGGCGCCGTGCTTGACGATGCCCGCCGCCTCGGCCTCGGTGCCCACCATGTAGCCGGTGGTGTTCTGCAGGTAGACGATGGGCGTGCCGGACTGACAGCACACCTGGATGAAGTGCCCGGCCTTGGCCGCGCCCTCGGGGAAGATCGGCCCGTTGTTGCCGATGATCCCCACCGCCTGGCCCTCGATGCGGGCGTGGCCGCAGACGGTCTGCGCGCCATAGAGCGGCTTGAAGTCGAGGAAATCCGAGTCGTCCACGATGCGGGCGATCACCTCGCGCACGTCGTAGGGCTGGCGGTAGTCCACCGGCACCACGCCGAGCAACTCCTCGGGGTCGTGGCGCGGCGGCCGGGGCTCGGCGCCGGGGCCCGGCACCGTGACGCCCTCGTCCCACGGCATCTTGCCCAGCAGCTCACGCGCGATCTCGAGGGCGTGGGCGTCGTCCCTCGCCATGTACTCGGCGGTGCCCGAGACGCTCATGTGCATCTGCGCCCCGCCCAGGGTCTCCTCGTCGGCGTCCTCGCCCAGCGCCGCCTTCACCAGCGGCGGCCCGGCCAAGAAGATGCGGCTGCGCTCCTTGACCACGATCACGTAGTCGCTCAGGCCCGGGATGTAGGCCCCGCCCGCGGTCGACGATCCGTGCACCACCGTGATCTGGGGGATCCCGGCCGCGGACAGCCGCGCCATGTTGGCGAACACCCGGCCGCCCTCCACGAACAGCTCGCTCTGGTAGAGCAGGTTGGCCCCGGCGCTCTCCACCAGGTTGACGCAGGGCAGCCGGTTGTCCCGCGCGACCTCCTGGGCCCGCAGCCCCTTGCGCAGGCCCATCGGCGAGATCGCCCCGCCCTTGATCGCGGAGTCGGAGGCGTTGACGAGGCAGCGCCGCCCCGCCACGAAGCCGATGCCCACGATGCACGAGCCGCCCGAGATCGAGCGCTTGCCGTCGTCGTCGTGCATCTTGTAGCCGGCGAGGGTGGACAGCTCGAGGAAGGGCGAGCCGCGATCGAGCAGCCGCTCCACCCGCTCGCGTGGCAGCAGCTGCCCGCGCGCGTCGAACTTGTCCTGCTTGTTGGCCGAGTGGGCGCGGACCTTGGCCTCGAGCTCGCGCAGCTGCTCCACCAGGGCCAGCATCCGGGCGCGCCCCTGGGCGAAGGCCTCGCACCGGGTGTCGATGGTCGATTGCAGCACCGGCATCGCGTGCTCCCCCTACTGCGCCCCCTCGGGCTCGCCGCTGCCGCCCAGCACCTTGGGCACCACCGCCCGGTGGAAGCCCTGGTAGGGCTCGCTGCGGGCCTTGGCCGGCGCCGGCCAGTGCAGGCTGGCCAGCGGCGCCCCGCCGTCGACGCGGATGGTCTCGCCGGTGATGAAGGCCGCCGCCTCGCTGAGCAGGAAGCAGATCGACGCGCTCACCTCGGCCTCGGTCGCCAGGCGCCGCAGCGGCACCGCGTCACGCAGCTTGGGGATCATCGCCTTGACCGGGCCCTCGTAGGTGTCGAGGCCGGCGCTGGCCACCCAGCCCGGCGCGACCGCGTTGACCCGCACCCCGGCCGGCGCCCACTCGACGGCCGCGGTCTGGGTCAGGTTGATCATCCCGGCCCGCGCCGCGCCCGAGTGGCCCATGCCCGGCATGCCCTTCCACATGTCGGCCACGATGTTGACGATGCTCCCGCCGTGGTCGCCCAGGTGCTGGGTGAACAGCTCGCGCGCCACGAGGAAGCCGCCCACCAGGTTGGTGCGCACCACCGTCTCGAAGCCCTTTTGGTTGATGAGGGCCAGGGGCGCGGGGAACTGCCCGCCCGCGTTGTTGACCAGGCCGTGCACGCGACCGCGACGGGCCACGATGCCGGCGATCACCTCCTTGACCCGGGCCTCCTCGCGGATGTCGAGCACGTCGAGGTCGGCCGAGCCGCCGTCCTCCTCGATCTCGTCCACGACCCGCCGCAGCTTGTCCTCCTTGCGCCCCACGAGCACCACGTGGGCCCCCAGCGAGGCGAGCTCGTGGGCGGTGCAGCGGCCGATCCCGCTGCCGCCCCCGGTGACGATGATGCTCTGACCCTCGAAGAGGTCGGCTCGGAACACGGAGCAGTAGGGCATGGGTGGGCGGGCGCCCCTCCTCGGCGCCGCGCCAGCCTACGGCCCCCTCGGCCCTTTCGGAAGAGCTCGCGCTCCAATGTCCCGGAATCCGCCGTCAGCGGGAAATCCGGGGTACCCAAAAGCGTACGACCGTACGGTTTGCGCAAGAACCGCCAAGCTGGACGACGGCCCCGGGATGGAGTAAGCAGCCAGGCAGCATGAACCTCGACGACCTGACCACCAAGATCCGCGAGCGCATGGGCAACGACTCGGGCCTCGACGCCGTTCTCAAGTTCGACCTCGGCGACGACGGGGTGATCGTCCTCGACGGCAAGAGCTCCCCCAACACGGTCTCCAACGAGGATGGCGACGCGGACTGCACCGTCGGCGTGGCCCTCGACGATCTCGTGGGCATGATCAAGGGCGACCTCGATCCCATGGCTGCGTTCTCGCTGGGCAAGCTCCGCATCGATGGCGACATGGGCGTGGCCATGAAGCTCGGCGGCCTGATGAACGGCTGAGCTACGCGGGCTCGGCCGCGCGCTCGGCCGCCGCGAGCACCTCGTCGACGGTCTGCAGCAGCGCGCCCAGGTCGAAGGGCTTGGCGAGCACCCCCGCGTGACCGGTGCCGACCAGCTCGGACATCTCGGCCGAGAGGTCGCCGCTCATGAACAGCGTGCGCCCCACCAGCCGGGGGTACCGCGCCCGGATCTCGCGAAAGACATCGGCCCCGCCGCCGCCCGGCATGCGCACGTCGAGCAGCACCAGGTCGAAGTCGTGGTCCTGTAGGATCCCGATGGCCTCGCGGGCGCTCTGCGCCTCCACGAGCTTGGCCCCTCGGCTGCCGCAGCAGCGCTGCACCACCCGCCGGATGAGCGGCTCGTCGTCGACCACCAGCAGCCGCGCGCCGTCGAGCCGCGGGTAGTCGGGCACGACGATCCGCCCCTTGGCCCTCGGCGCGGGCTCGGCGGCCTCCGGGGCCCCGCGCGGCAGCACCAGGCGGAACACCGCGCCGCCCTCGGGCGCCTCGTCGACCTCCACGCGCCCGCCGTGGCCCGCCGCCACCGCCTGCACCACGGTGAGCCCCAGGCCCGTGCCGTCGCCCGCGGCCTTGGTGGAGTAGAAGGGCTCGAACAGTCGGGACCGCTGCGAGGGGGGAACCCCCGGCCCGCGATCGATCACCTCGATCACCACCACCTGGGGCGTGGCGTGGGCCCGCACGCGGATGAGCCTTCGCTCGGGCGGGAGCCCGGCCACCGCCTGCTCGGCGTTGCGCACGAGGTTGAGCAGCGCCTGCAAGAGCTGGTTGGCGTTGCCCTCGATCTCGGGCAGCTCGTCGTCGAGCTCGAGGCGCAGCTCGCCGGCCTCGCCGGCCGTGGCCCGGAACCGCCGCAGCCGCTCCAGCCGGGACATCAGCTCGGGCACGCGCACGCGATCGGACATGCCTTCCTCGACCCGAGCATAGCCCTTGAGCTCGCGGACGATCTCGGCCGCGCGCCGCAGCTCGCCCGCGGCCGAGCCGAGCAGCTCGCGGCTGGAGGGATCGTGGGGCTCGGGGAGCAGCTGCAGGCAGCCCAGCGCCCCGGCGAGGGCATTGTTGAGCTCGTGCGCCACGACCGAGGCCACCATGCCGATCGAGGCCATGCGCTCGGTGTGCAGCAGCTGGGGGCGGAACACCTTCTCGCGGCTGAGGTCCCGCAGCACGCAGACCATTGCCTCGCCCGGTCGCCGCGTGGGCGCCACGCTGAAGCCGGTCACCACCTCGTCGCCGTTGGGCCGCCCGAAGCGGATCTCCTGCCGCGGAGGCACCCGTCCCTCACGGGCCTCTCCGAGCATCTGCCGCAGCGCGCCGCGGTCGAGCGCGTGGGCGAGCTCGGAGAGCTCGTTGCCCTCGAGCTCCTCCTTGGACCGGCCGAACAGGCGCTCGCACGCGGGGTTGCACGAGCTCACCCGCCCTCGATCGTCCAGGGTGACGATGGCCAGCGGAGAAGCCTGCCAAGCACTCCGATAGGTATCGTCTTGCTCGGATGCCACGACGGACCCTCGGTCAGCGTACACGCGCGTGGCTCGGCGCGGGCGGCAATTGTGGCGA
The DNA here is from genome assembly GCA_020633315.1 of Myxococcales bacterium. Classification (GTDB taxonomy): domain Bacteria; phylum Myxococcota_A; class Polyangia; order Nannocystales; family Nannocystaceae; genus Paraliomyxa. Next base: position 149,912 of record JACKDV010000012.1, on the reverse strand, counting down.
GTAAGGGGGTCCCGGACACTCGACACGCGATCGCGATCGGAGCGTGGGCGATGCCTCCTTATTCTCGTCGGGTGATCATGCGATCACCGAGCGGGTGGATGATGGTGATCGTCGGCTGCGCCCGAACCGAGCCGATGCCAGAGACCGAGCCCCGCTCCGGGACGCCGGTGCTCGAGCGTCCTGCCGCTCGGAACGCCGACCTCCCGCCGCCCCCGACACCATCGGGACACCACCTCGATCCACCCGAGAGCACGAGCGCCTGCACTGGACGGTCGATGCTCGAGTGGAGCGGGTGGCGGGGGTGCTGTCGCTGGTGACCGAGCTCGAGCGGCACGACCAGGGCGACGAGGTGGTCCCCTATGCCCTGCGCCACTGCACCGGCCAGGGGCTCACCTCCTTCTTCGAGTGCCTGCTCGACCCCGGCTCGCTGAGCGAGCACGACATCGAGCTCCTGACCGGGAGCGAGCTGTCGATCGTGGGGCAGCCGGGCAACACGGGCACCTCAGCTACGAGACCGGCGGCAACGTGGTCCCCAGCTTCGAGGGCCACGGCACCAGCCCGAGCTGCCGTCTCGCCCTACGAGGTCTGCCTGTGATCGACCGAGCCCGCGGCGCTCCGCCGCGCTCCCGGGCTCGCCTCTCTATCCCCCGCCGAGCTTCTGGAGCTCGTCGTAGCCGGGCAGGTCGCTGAGGTCGGGCACCACCACGATCTCGATCCGCCGGTTGGCGGCGCGGCCCTCGTCCGAGTCGTTCTTGGCGGTGGGCCGGTTCTCGCCGTAGGTGGCCGCGCTGAGCTGGGCGGGCGTCACCCCGCCCTCCTCGAGGGTGCGCAGCACCACCAGCGCCCGCGCGGCCCCCAGCTCCCAGTTGGAGGGGAACTTGGCGGTCTTGATCGGCACGTCGTCGGTGTGGCCCTCCACCTGGAACTGGCGATCGCGGATGGTGGCCAGCCCCTTGCCCACCTCGAGCAGCGACGCGTGTCCCTCCTCGGTGAGCCTGGCCTGGCCGCTGGCGAACAGGATGTCCATGGGCAGCGACAGCACCATGCGCCCGTCGACGATCCGCACCCGCAGCTTGCCCGCGTCGATGAGCCCCGCGAAGCGCTGGAGCATGGCGCGGTAGTCGGCCACGCGGCGGTCGGCCGCCCGCTGGCGCTCGCGCAGCTCGGCCAGCGCCGACTCCATCTGCTCGAGCGAGGCCTTGAGCGCCGAGCGCTTGTCGAGCACCGCGGCCAGCTCCTTCTCGGTGTCGTGGAGCTGCTGCTCGAGGCGGGCGAGCTCGGCGTCCTGGCCCGCCGCCGCGTCCTCGAGCGCCGCGATCTCCAGGCGAAAGCGCTCGGCCTCGGCCTCGGCGTTGGCCAGCTCGGCCTCGAGCTCGGACACCCGACCGTCGCGCAGGGCGAGCTGCTCCTCGTAGGCGGTGCGCTCGGCCGCCTGCTCGCCGCGCAGGGCCGCCTCGGTCTCGTCGAGCTCTCGCTGGAGCGCTTCGTGCTGGGCCTTGGTGACGCAACCCGCTCCCAGGCCAGCCTCCAGGGTGGCCACGGCGAGGACGAGGAGGGCTCGGTTCCACATGCCGGGCATGCTGCCTCACCCCCGCCGCCTTCGCACGCGCTGGAATAGCGCCGCGCGCCCGGCGTCTGCCGCCCTCGCTGCGCACCGCCCCGGATCAGGCGTCGGCGGGGATCCGCTGCACGCGGCCGTCTCGCCGCACGACCGTGCCGTCGCCCTCCAGCTTGCGCAGGTGAGCCTCCACAGAGCGCTCGGCCAGCGGCCACAGCGAGCGGGGGGCGTCGTCGTAGGCCCGCGCGAGGATCTCCTCGATGCGCTCCGCCCCACCGTCGATCGCCGCGATCACCTTGGCCTCGCGGGCCAGGCGATGGCGCAGGTAGTGATCGATCACCGCCTCCGGCTCGCGCAGCACGGGACCGTGCGCCGGCACCCATGCGGTGGCTCCCAGCGTCCTCATGCGCCGCAGCGAGTCGAGGTACTGGGCCATGTCGCCGTCGTCGCTGGGATCGATGAGGATCGTGCCCTCCCCCGCCACCATGTCGCCGGCATGGGCGACGCCCGAGCCCAGCTCTTGCAGCACCAGGTGCCCCGGCGCATGCCCGGGGGTGTGGACCGCCCGCAGCCGGATCTCCTCGCCCAGATCGATCTCCTCGCCGTCCCGTAGCTCGCGATCGACGGCGAAGGGCAGCCTGACCGCCGTGCGGGCGTGGGCGGCCAGCGGCACGCCCAGCCGCTGGCGCAGGCGCTCCACGTCGCCGATGTGATCGACGTGGTGGTGGGTCACCAGCAGCAGCTCCACCCGCCGGCCCTCGGCCGCCATCGCCTCGAGCGTCTCGTCGACCACCCGGCGCTCCTCGGCGAAGGGCGTGGCGGGCTCCACCAGCGCCAGCCGCGACTGCCCCACGATCATCAGGTTGGTGTGGGTCGCGGGCGGCAGCGTGGGGGTGCGCAGGGGAAGGCGCCACACCCCGGGCGCCAGCGACTCGAGCCGAGACACGAGCGAAGCCTAGCAGGACGCTCTCGGTCGGGGGTTCCCCTCCCATCCATCGACGGAGCCGATGCCCTCAGCACCTCGTTGGGGTAGAGGAGCTCCCGCGGGGGCCCAATGGAGGCCACCGGATCACAAAGTGGGGGAAAAACGTCCGATCGATGCTAACCAAAGCGATAGAAGGGTCACGCAGCGGACGCCCCTCGCCCAATGACCTCCTCCTACACGTCCCGTACCCCCTCCTGGCAACTGCGTGTGCTCAACGGGCCCATGCGCGGCACGATCCATCCCGTGGGGGACCGCTTCGGCATCGGCCGGGCCGGGGGAGCCAGCCTGCAGCTGGTGGACGAGGCGGTCTCGCGGCAGCACGCCCACCTCGCCCGCGACGAGCGGGGGCACACCGTGCTCATCGATCTGCTGAGCACCAACGGCACCTTCATCGACGGGCGCCGGATCCAGCGGGAGCTGCTGCGGCCGCACAGCGTGGTCACCATCGCCGGCACCGAGCTGGTCTTCGAGCCGGCCGCCGAGGCGCCGCCCACCTCCGAGGTCCTGCGCGGAGACGAGCGCGTCGCGGTGAGCCTGCGGGGGCCCAACGGTGTGGAGCACGGGGGGCACCTGCTCGACGAGATCATCGAGTACCGTCGCCTGCGCGCCGACGATCGCCGCGGCGGCCAGCTTGCCCCCGCCGATCGCGAGCGCCTGAGCGACCTGGCCGATCGCCTGCGACAACCTCCCACCCTGGCCGAGGGCGATCCCCCCGGCTCGGAGCGGCGCGCGTTCTGGCGCTTCTCCTGCTCGCTGCCCGTCGTCCTGCGGACCTCGGCCGGCGCCGAGATCCCGGGGGAGCTGCGCGATCTGGGGGTCGACGGCGCCCAGCTCCATGCCCCCGACCACGGGGTGGAGTACGACGAGATCGTGTGGCTCGGCCTGGTGCTCGAGGCCGCCGGCCAGGCGCGCGAGCAGGTCCTCGCGGCCCGCGTGGCCTGGGCCGACGGCGATCTGCTGGGCCTGGCCTTCGCCGGGGCCCCCCGCTCGCGCCACTACGAGCGCCCGGGCCCGGTCGCCTCGCGCGAGGCCCTCGATGACGACGCGCCCACCGTGAAGATGATGATCCCCCGCGGCGCCACCGAGGACCTCGCCCCGCTCATCGGCTCGCCTCACTCGCGGGGCCGCCACTGGTCGCGCCCCCGCTCCTGAGGCCCGTTCGGCGCGACGGGGCTCGGAAGATCCTCTACCGTCGAGGGCATCGCCGGGCTCCGGCCGACGCAGCAGCCCATGTCCCTCGGCCTCGTGCTCGGATCGCTGTGCACCTCCGCCCTGACGGCGGGGCTCGCCTATCCCGGCACGGCTACGGTGGTCTTGGTCTTGCGCCGGCGGTAGCGGGCGCGGCAGGGCGAGCGGGGCCCCACCAGCATGCGATCGTAGCTGGGCTCGTAGCGCGGCTCGATGAGCTCGAAGTCGAAGTTGCGCAGCAGGTGACTCCAGATCGCGCGGAGCTGGAGCTGGGCGAACACGATGCCCATGCAGCGGTGTCGCCCGCCGCCGAAGGAGATCCACGACATCGGGTGCTTGCGGTCCTCCTCGCGCTCGGGGCCGAAGCGATCGGGCTCGAAGCGGTTGGGGTTGGTGAACACCTCGGGGATCCGGTGGCCCACCGCGGGCGAGGCCATCACCATCGAGTCCTTGGGCACGTGGTAGCCGCCGAAGTCGAAGCCCTCCAGCATCCGCCGCATCACCAGGATGATCGGCGGATACAGGCGCAGGGTCTCCTTGACCACCCACTCGAGCTCGGTCATCCCGCGCAGGTCGTCGAGCTCGAGGGTGCTCTTGTCGCCGAGCACCCGGCCCTGCTCGGCGCGCAGGCGCTCGATCCACTGCGGGTGCTGGGCGAGCAGGATGCCGGTCCAGGCGAAGGTGATCCCGCTGGTGTGGTGCCCCGCGAACATGATCGCGAGCAGCAGCCCGGTCATCTCGTCCTCGGTGGGGCTGCGGCCGTTGCTGTAGGTGGCCTCCATCACCGTCTGCAGGAAGTCCTCCTCCTTGAGGCCCTTGGCGCGGCGGTCGGCCACGATCGTGGAGATGAGCTCGCCGAGGCGCTTGCGGGCGCGGTCGCGCTTGCGGAACGCCGGGATCGGCAGGTGGGGCGCGAAGAAGGCCAGCAGGTTCAGGCCGCCCTCCATGTCGTAGTAGAGCTTGGCGAACTCGTCCGAGAGGCTCTCGCGGAAGCTGCGGCCGAGCAGCGAGCGGCTCGAGGTGTAGATCGTCAGCTCGTTGCCCGTCTCGTACAGGTCGACCACGCCCTCGTCGCCCCACTTGCCGAAGAAGTCCTCGGCCTCCTCGACGAAGCCCTGGGCGTAGGTGCGCAGCCGAGACTCGCGCAGCGCCTCGTGGAAGAAGCCGAGCTGCTCCTTCATGATCTCCGGCTCGGCGTCGTAGGCGATGCCCTTGCCGAAGATCGGGATCATCAGCTTGTAGACCTCCCGCATGCTCATCTCGCTGTCGCGCAGGCGGAAGAACTTCTGCTGGGCCTTGGGCCCGGTCATCACCACGGTGGAGGGGCTGCCGGGCAGGCGCAGGGTGAACAGGTCACCGTAGCGATCGCGGCCGCGCTGCAGCAGCTCCACCGGGTTGCGCCGCAGGTCGAGCGCGTGGCCGATGAAGGGCAGGCCCCCGTCGAGCATGGGCGGCGTGGGCAACGACGAGGTGGTCCGGGGGGTGGCGGTCGAGGAAGCCAGGGCCATGGCAGAGCGCTCCGTTGGGCAGCGGCGCCACGCTACCCCCGCCGGCCCCGGGGCCCAAGCACGCACCTACCGTTCGTGGCCCACCGCACCCCGTTGTGAGCCTTTTCAAGGGCGCGACCCGCGAAAGGGGCGCCAAGGGGCCGTACGGGCCCGTCCGTTTCGCGCTACTCCCTGGCCCATGGAGCTGGCTCCGGTCTCCCTGCCCAACCTGCTCGTCGCGGCCGCGGTCTACCTCGGCTTCTTCTTCGCCCTGCTGGGCGCGTCGATGGTCCTGCCCGGCCCCATCGTGGCCGGCTTCCCCGCGCCCGACGGCAGCCGCAAGCGCTACAAGATCAACGGCATGGCGCTGTGGGTCACGACCCACATCGCGGTGATCGCAGGGGCGTTGCTCGCCGACCTGTCGCTGGCCCACCTCATCCGCCACTTCTGGTCCTACTTCATCGTCGTCAACGCGTTCTCGGTGGCATGGACCGCGATGCTGTACCGCAGCGGTCGTCGGCGCCAGGAGCCGGGCGAGCGTCGCCGCGGCCCGATCGGCCTGGTGCAGGATCTCTGGTTCGGCGTGGAGCTCAACCCCACCTGGCGCGGCGTGGACCTCAAGGTCTTCGCCTACCAGCCCTCGCTCATCGGCCTGTCGCTGCTCAACGTGGCCTTCGCCTGGGCGCAGTGGGAGCAGCAGGGCAGCCTCACCCCCCAGATGATCGCCTACCAGGTGTTCTGGTGGCTCTACATGACCACGCACTACTACTACGAGCAGGGCGTGCTCTCCATGTGGGACGTGATCGCCGAGAAGTTCGGCTTCATGCTGCTGTGGGGCGACCTGGTGCTGGTGCCGTTCTTCTACTGCATCGGCGGCTGGTGGCTGCTCGACGATCCACGCGGCCCGATCGGCTGGCCCGCGCTGGTCGGCCTGGTGGGGCTGCACCTGCTGGGCCTTTGGATCTTCAGGGGCGCCAACGCGCAGAAGGACCGCTTCAAGCGCGACCCCAACACCCGCATCTGGGGGCGTCCCGCGCAGACCATGGGCAACCGCCTGCTCGTGTCCGGGTGGTGGGGCCTGGGACGCAAGATCAACTACACGGGGGAGATCATGGTCTACTTCTCCTTCGCTCTTTGCACCGGGCTGCGCTCGGTGGTGCCCTTCTTGCTGCCGCTGTGGCTGTGCGTGCTGCTGCCCCACCGGGCGTGGCGCGACGAGCAGCGTTGCCGAGCCAAGTACGGCGAGCTGTGGGACCGCTACTGCGCCAAGGCGCGCTTCCGCATGATCCCCTTCTTGTACTGAGCTATGCTCGACGCTGGTGTCGGCACCGCCCCAGCGTCGTATCATCGTGGCCAGCCCGCCCGAGCTGGTCGTGCACGACGCCCCGAGCCCGTGCCCCTACCTGCCCGACGCGCTGTCCCGCCTGCCGCTGCGCCTGCCCATCCGCCGGCTCCGCCGATCCGAGCTGGGCAACCGCCTCGCCGCGGGTGACCGTCGCCAGGGGCTCATGCTCTACCGCACCGCGTGCCCGAGCTGTGCCGCCTGCGAGCCCATCCGCATCGACGTGGAGACCTTCCGTCCGGGCCGCACCCAGCGACGGGTGGAGCGGCGGGGCGACGAGCTGGTCGAGCTGGAGATCGGGCCGCTCGAGCCCACCCTCGAGAAGGTCGACCTCTACAACAAGCACAAGCGCGGCCGGGGCCTGAGCTCCGGCGAGCGCAGCATCGACTTCGACGGCTACACCGCCTTCCTGGGCGAGAGCTGCTGCGAGAGCATCGAGCTGCGCTACCGCGTGGCCGGCCGCCTCGTCGGCGTGGCCGTGGTCGACCGCGCCGACGATGCGCTCTCGGCCGTCTACTTCTACTTCGATCCCGACTACGAGGAGCTGAGCCCGGGCGTGTACTCGGTGCTCAAGCAGGTCCAGCTCTGCCGCCGCTGGGGCCTGCGCTACCTCTACCTCGGGCTCTACATCGCCGATTGCCCGTCGATGGCCTACAAGCGCCGCTACCTGCCGCACGAGCGGCTGCTCGAGGGGCACTGGGTGACGTTCGACCGAGACGAGGCCGAGCGACCCTAGCAGCCCCCGCGGCACACGGATGGAGGAATCCATGGAGATCGCGATCGACAGCGAGATCGGCCCCCTTCGGCGCGTGCTGGTGCACCGCCCCGGCGAGGAGATCGTGCGCATGACCCAGCACGACCTCGACCTGATGCTCTTCGACGACATCCTCGCGCCCGACGAGACCGCGAGCGAGCACGCGCTGATGGCCGACGTGCTGCGCGAGGCCGGGGCCGAGGTGCTGCAGCTGGGGCCGCTGCTCACCGAGGCGCTGACGGCCGCCCCCGACGATGCCCGCCGCGAGCTGGTGGATCGGGTGTGCGAGCAGGCGGGCGCACCCGGGGTGGCGGCGCGGCTGGTCGAGTGGGACGCCGAGCGCCTCGCCATCGGGCTGGTGCGCGGCGTGTTCTGGGACGAGCTGCAGGGCCTGCCCACCAGCCTCGCCCGCCTGCGCGCGGGCACCCGCAACCACCGCTTCGCGATCACCCCGGTGCCCAACCTGATGTTCATGCGCGACCCGTGCATGGCGGTCTACGACCGCGTGGTGGTCGGTCGCATGGCTACCGCCGCGCGGGCCCGCGAGCCCTGGCTGGTGGCCTTCGCCCTGCGCTACGCCCCGCGGGCCGGGGTGCCCCTGCTGTTCGAGGCCGACGACTCGCGCCGCGGCACCCCCTACCGCTCGCTCGAGGGCGGCGACCTGCTGGTGCTCTCGCCCCACGTGGTGATGATCGGCTGCTCGATCCGCACCAGCGCCCAGACGATCCAGCGCCTGGCCGAGGAGGCCCTGTTCCCCGCGCACCCCCGGCTGCACCGCGTCTACGCGGTGATGATGCCCGAGGCCCGCTCGGTGATGCACCTCGACACCATCCTCACCCACGTGGATCGGGGCCTGTTCCTCGGCCACCAGCCGCTGCTGGCGGGCACCCAGGACACGCCCGCGCTGCGGGTGGCCCGGCTGTCCCGCGATCGCGAGCCCGAGCTGCTGGGCGGGGCCGCCGTGCTCGACGTGCTGCGCGAGGAGCTGGGCGCCGAGACCGAGCTGGTGCCCTGCGGCGGCGACGATCCGCTCTACCAGGAGCGCGAGCAGTGGACCGACGGCGCCAACGCGGTGGCCATGGGTCCCGGGCACGTGATCCTCTACGCTCGCAACACCCACACCATCCGCGCGCTCGAGGGCCAGGGCTTCGCCGAGGTGCGGCTGTCGGTGGTGCACACCGAGGAGCAGCGACGCGAGCTGATCGCCGAGGGCCTGCAGCAGCCGCGGGCCGTGTTCAGCTTCTCGGGCTCCGAGCTGTCGCGAGCCCGCGGCGGCGGTCGCTGCCTCACCATGCCGCTGGAGCGCGAGCCCCTCGCCGAGTCGTCCCCCAAGGTCTCCTCCCTATGAACCCTGCCCCCTCCGCGTCCTCCTCGGCCATCGACCTGCGCCCCCGAGCCCCCACCGCCGTGGTCGCCATGGGCGGCCACGCGTTCATCCAGCCCGGCGAGCGCGGCACCTACGACGACCACGCCCGCAACGCGCGGATGATCTGCACCGAGCTCATCACCCTGGTGGAGCGCGGCTACAACCTGGTGCTCACCCACGGCAACGGCCCCCAGGTGGGCGAGCTGCTGCAGCGCATGGAGATGACCCGCGACCTGCAGCCACCCCTGCCCCTGGACATGCTGGTGGCGCAGACCGAGGGCAGCCTGGGCTACCTGCTGCAGCGAGCGCTGCTCAACGAGCTGCGGCCCCGCCACATCGATCGCTTCGTGGTCACCATGATCACCCAGGTGCTGGTCGACCCCGAGGACCCCGCCTTCGACCGCCCCAGCAAGCCGGTCGGGCCGTTCTTCAGCCAGCAAGAGGCCGAGCGCTGCCGCGATCACTTCGGCTGGGTCATCGGCGAGGACATCGGCCGCGGCTGGCGGCGTCGCGTGCCCAGCCCGCGGCCCCAGCAGATCGTGCAGCGCGACATGATCCGCGAGGCCGCGCAGGCGGGCAACATCGTGATCGCGGCCGGCGGCGGGGGGATCCCCGTGGCGATGTCGTCGGACCCCGACACCGAGGACTACGTGGGCATCGAGGCCGTCATCGACAAGGACCTCACCTCGGGCGTGCTCGCCTCCGATGTGGACGCCGACCTGCTGGTGATCCTCACCGCCGTCGACGGCGTGTACCTCGACTTCGGCAAGCCGCAGCAGCGGCGCCTGGGCGCGGTGACCATGGCCGAGTGCCGCGCCTACATCGAGGACGAGCAGTTCCCCATGGGCTCCATGGGGCCCAAGGTGGCGGCGATCTACGAGTTCCTGCTGCGCAAGAAGGGGCGGCGGGGGCTCATCACCGACGCGGCGCACCTTCGCGAGTCGCTCGACGGGCTGGCGGGGACGCACTTCATCGGCACGATCTGAGCGCGACCGGCCCGACGGCGGCGCCATGACGGGAGCGGCTCACTAGCAAGTAACTCCCAGCTGGACCGGGGCGGGCTACGCGGCTGCGCGAAGGTCGACCTCGTATCCCAGACGCTCGAGCCTGCGGGTCAGGGAGCGGGCAATCCGCTCTCGGTCCCGCTGCTCGAGGAAGGCTTCGCCCAGGTCTCGGTAGTCCTGCCCATCGCGGAGCATGGTAGATGGCCACCAGCAGGGTTCGAGCGACGGCCACGATCGCCTTCATCTTCCCCGCGCGAGAGCGCACCCGGTGGTAGCGGCTCTTGAGATAGCTTGACGAGCGAATCGAGACCCAGGCACACTGGACGAGTCGTCTTGAGCCATGGGTTGCCCTTGCGGATCTTGCGGGACCGCTTCTGCCCGCGCTCTCATCGAGCTGGGGACAGGCCTGCCCACGACACGAGCTCGCCCGCGGTTGGGAATCGCGTCATGTCGGCCTGATCTCCGCGATGATGACCCGAGCGGCCGTCTCACTGACTCCGGAATCGTCTCCAGGTGAGCGGCCGCGCCGCGAAAGGGCGCAGGACCTCATCGATCCGCTTCGATGGCATCGACCATGCCCTGCATGTGCTCGGCTGCGTCCAGATGCTGTCGAAGGGAGGAAGGTGGTGATCGTCGACGAAGCCATCGAGTGCTTCGGCGAGCTCGGCCTTCTTCCTTCTCGCCGAACCTCGCCAGGTTCGCGAGCTTGTCTGGATCGTTCTCGCCCTCAACCATCGCGCGGAGAATCGCCTTGCCGCTCTTGCCCAGGACTTCGCTGAGGACGGAGCGCATCTTGATGTTGGCGCCCTGAAGGAGCTTGTCGATTCGCTGGGCATGGCGTGTGATGTCGCGGACCGTCTGCTTGCGGGTTCGGGTCAGCTCACGCAGTTCCTCGACCCTTCGCTCAGGAACGAAGCTCCGGGCAGCAGACCATGGGCCAACAATCCGCCGCGGCCACTGCACGAGTCGCTGACGTCGCTCTGCGCAGGATTCTGACCTCCTTGGCGTAGCCACGGCGCGCAAGTTGACCCCACTCCTACACGCGTCGCGTCCCGCGTGGTGATCGTGCTGACGCCGACTCCAGGAACGCGGCGTCCAGCGGCGACCGCGTCGAGAAGGTCTTGACTCACGCGATTGCGGCCCGGCACGACCCACCCACGCCGACGATCCGAAACGCGGGGGCACGCCGGTGCACTTCAACGAAGCTCCGGCGCAGCAGACCATGGGCCAGCAGATCCGCGAGCCACTGCGAGTCGCTGGACGTCGCTCTTGCGTCCCGGAGATTCTTGACCTCCTGGCGTTGGCCAGCGAGAGGTCGACGAAGTCTCCAGCACGTGCCACACCGGCTTCCAGTACACGCCGGTCGATTCATCACCGTGCGTGATCCGTGCTCGAACAGCCAGTCTCCCAGCTTGAGCAGTCCCTGGTCGTCGTCGAGAAGGTCTGACCTCACGCCGGACCTTGCCGGCCTCGGCGACCCGCACGCACGCCACGACGGTCAGCGAACGTCCAGTCCAGCACATCGTTCGTGAATCAGCTCCATTTTGGCCTCCGTGCATGCCGGCCAGCCTCCTGGATTCATGAACACTAGCAACGTGTTTGGCACCCGCTCGCGGGGCACCTGGCAACAATCAGAGGTGCTCAGGAGGCGTGCGTCCATCTCAGAAACGGGCTTACCGTGCACCATAGAAGATCCGACGTCACACCGGCACGCCGACTCTACGTCAGTTTCCTCGACCATGGGTCCCGCGGCCGCGGGGTGAGAATCTCAGAAGATCCCCGGGACGATCCGGTACCGAGTCCGCCGCGCATACTCGGCGTAGCCCGGCAGCTCGTCGTGCAGCATGCGGTCCTCGAGCCTCGTGCGGCGCACGAAGATCAGCGCCACCGGCGACACCACCAGCAGCGCCCACCACGAGCCGAGCGCGAGCGGGCTGCCGAGCACGGTGAGGAACACGCCCAGGTACATGGGGTGGCGAACGATCGCGTAGGGCCCGGTGGTGATCACCTCGTGGTTGCGCTCGGTCTGGATCCGCACCGCCGAGGAGGCGAAGCGGTTGGTGGCGAAGGTCCAGGCGATGAGCGACCACGCCAGGGTCATCGACGCGAAGCCCAGCAGGCGCAAGGTCACCGGCATGCTCGACCAGCCGTAGCGGGCGTCGAGCCCGGCCACGACCAGGTGGGCGAGGCACGGGCCCACGGCCAGCCGCCGGGTGAGGCGATCGCGATCGGAGGGCGGCTTCATCCGCTCGGCCATAAGGGTGGGGTTGAGCCACACAGACAGGCCCGAGGAGACGCCCGCGTAGAGGGCCCAGCCGACCAGGTAGGCCCACAGCCACGGCAGGTCGAGGCGGCCGGCGCCCCCGAACAGCAGCGCCCCGAAGCCCACCACCAGGAGCGCGATGAACACGGTCATGCGCACGGCCATCATGACGCCCTCCCCTCGCTCAGGGCTCGAGCGCGCTCAGGACCTCGCCCAGCACCTCGTCGAAGCGAGCGAGCAGCTCGGGCGGCAGGCGGCGGAACACCGACTCCATCGCGCCGCGACGCATCTGCTCGATGCGCTCCATGGCCCGTCGACCGCCGGGGGCGAGCTCGACCAGGCGACGCCGACCGTCGCTGGGGTCGGGCTTGCGCTGCACCAGCCCCCGCTGCTCGAGCTGCTCCACCAGGTGGCTGGTGGCGGCCTGCGAGCGGCTGGCCGCCTTCTGGAGCTGGGCGAAGGTCATCGGGCCCCGCTCGGCGAGCTGCGACAGCGCCATCGCCTGGGCCATGGTCAGCTCGAGCTTCTGGATCATGCCGAGCCCACCGTCCATCTGGGCGGTGAACAATGCACGGAGCTGGCCGACGCGTTGGAAGAGCAGGGGGGGAAGCGCGGAGCGAGAACGACCCACGCCAGGAGCATAGCGCGAACGTATTCATGACTCGATATATCGAAGCATGGATATATCGATCGGCAAGGTGATTCTGCCGCGGGCCGGGCCCTGCCCTACCCCTTCTTGTTGCCGGGCGGGCCGGCGAGCTCGGCCGTGATCGCCTCCAGCAACGCCTGCGGCTCCACGCCCAGGCGCTTGCGCTCGTCCCGGATCGCGGCCGCGTAGCGCTTGGCCAGGGCCTCGGTGGTCTCGGGCTCCTGCCGCAGCAGGGCCACGAAGTCGCGGATCCGCATGCGCGCGCGGTCCTTGCCCACCAGGGCCATGGTGTCGAACAGCGGCGGTGCAGCGGTGCGACCGGTGACGGCGATCCGCAGCAGGGTGAACAGCTCCTTGGCCTTCCACCCGTGGCGCTCGCAGAACTCGCGGCTGAACTCCTCGAGCGCCTCCACCCCGAAGCCCCGCGCCCGCGGGTCTCGCTCGATCTCCTCGATGTAGGTGACGAGGATCTGGGCGCTGTCCTCGAAGCTGCGCTTCTTGAGCGCGGCCTTGGGCAGCACGGCCGCGTAGTCCACCGTGCCGCCGAACATGAAGCTGACGTAGGGCACGAAGTCGTCGAGGGTGGTGATGCGCTCGTGGGCCAGCGCCACCATGGCCCGCAGGCGATCGGGGCGCAGCACCTGCGCCTGCAGCTCGGCGAGCAGCTCGTCGTCGCCGAGCGCCCGCAGGTCGTCGGCGCTGAAGGACTCGAGCTTGCGCGAGTCGAACACGGGACCGCCCACGCTCACCTTGTCCCATTCGAAGGCGTCGATCATCTCCTGCAGGGAGAAGCGCTCCACGTCGCTGCCCATGGAGAAGCCCAGCGTGGCCAGGAAGTTGAGGAAGGTGTGGGGCAGGAAGCCCAGCTCCCGGTAGTGGATGATCGACACCGGGTTCTTGCGCTTGCTGAGCTTGCTCTTGTCGGCGTTGCGCAGCAGGCCCAGGTGGTACCACTGCGGCTCCTCCCAGCCGAAGGCGCGGTACAGCAGCACGTGCTTGGGGGTGGAGCTGAGCCACTCCTCGCCGCGGATCACGTGGGTGATGCCCATGAGGTGATCGTCGACGACGTTGGCGAGGTGGTAGGTGGGGAAGCCGTCGGACTTGAGCAGCACCTGGTCGTCGATCTCGGCGTGGGAGAACTCCACGTCGCCGCGGAGCTGGTCGCTGACCACGGTGCTGCCCTCGGCCGGCACGCGCAGGCGCACCACGTGGGCCTCGCCGGCCGCGGCCCGCTGCTCGGCCTCGGCCACCGGCAGGTCGCGGCAGTGGCCGTCGTAGCCCAGGCGGGCCTTGGTCTCGGTCTGCTGCTTGCGCAGGGCGTCGAGGCGCTCGCGGGTGCAGAAGCAGCGGTAGGCGTGGCCCCGCTGCATCAGCGCGGCCAGGTGCTCGCGGTAGACGGGCAGGCGCTCGGACTGGCGGTAGGGGCCGTGCTCCCCGCCCACGTCGGGCCCCTCGTCCCAAGATAGGCCGAGCCAGCGCAGGGACTCCAGGATGGCCTGCTCGCTGCCCGCGGTGTAGCGCTGCTGATCGGTGTCCTCGATGCGCAGGACGAAGCGACCGCCGTGGCGCCGCGCAAAGGCGTAGTTGAACAGGGCGATGTAGGCGGTCCCCACGTGGGGGTCGCCGGTGGGGCTGGGCGCGATCCGGACCCGGGGGGGCATCCGACCTGGAGAGGACATGCGCCCCTGCCTACCACAAGCCCGGCCACCCCGTTACACTCGGTGGCGGTGACGCAGGAGCACTCCGAAAGCCAGGTCTACGACGCGGTTTGGCACGTGATCACGCGCCGCATGAGCGAGCGAGCGGCCTCGGCCGCGGAGCTGCTCGATGACTTGATCCACGGCCTGGGCCGACTGCGGCGACGCGACCAGGACCTGCTGGCCGGCGACCGCGTGCTCAACAACGATCGGGACGTGCTGCCGCGGGTGGCCCGGGCCACCAGCCTCGGCGTGAGCCTGTACCTGGGCAACCGGCGGATCGCGTCGTCGAGCGTGCTCGATGCCGGCGATCCGATGGACGTGGGTGGCTTCGCCGACGCGGCGGTGGTGGACACGGTGCTGCGGCGTCGCGAGATCTACCGCGGCACCGTGGACCTCGGCGGCCGCCGCTACCTGGTGGCCGCGCGCCCGCTCTACGCCACCGACAAGCCCGACGACTACGGCCCCGTGGGCATGGTGGAGGCGTTCCAGGACGAGAAGGCCTTCCGCGAGATGCTGATGACCAGCCTGCGCGAGAGCTCGGGCGGCGAGGCTCGCAGCCAGCTGCAGATCCAGGCCGATCGCATGGAGTCGGTGATGCACTTCATCGATGACGTGGCGCGTCGGCTCCAGCTGCTCGCGCTCAACGGCAACATCATCGCGGCCCAGGCTGGCGATCACGGTCGGGCCTTCCGCGTGGTGTGCCGCGAGCTGAGCAGCCTCGCCGAGCAGTCCAAGGAAGCAGTGGCCGAGGTCCGCAAGCTGACCCACGCGATGGGGCTCAACCAACAAGGCGACTCCGATCTCGAGCTGTCGTTCAGCGACGAGCACGTGAGCGGAGGCGACGACGCGGCTCCCAAGCGTCCCGCGACCGGCGACGCGGGCTCGTCGAAGTAGCGAGGGTGCATCGTCGCGAGCGCTCGCTCGCGTCGGGTGGCCGAGCGCCGATCCCGACGCGGCGCGGCCGCGCCATCGACCACCCGCATGGGGCGGACACTTCGGGTGTGAGATGCGCATGCCGGCAGGACCCCGGACCGAAGGAGGAGGGCCGGGATCCAGGCCCGATGCCCTGGCGCCGATCGAGTGCCGTGAGATCAGCGCACTTGACAAACGCTCGATGGAACCGATCCCCAGGCTCCCCTTCCGTCACCAGCCCCTTGCGTCCTTCCGGCCGATGCGGTCGTTGGTCGCAGGCTCTCCTCGATCTCCCGGACGCGTCGCGATCGACCTCGGGCGCTCCGATGAAGCCGGTCGCGGCCGTCGTGATCCCCTGATCCTTTGAATCGGGGATCTCCGTGGACAGCGGATCGGACACCGGCCTCGGTCGCCCCATCCCGAGGCCGACCGAGGCCGCGACCCGACGGCCGAGACATGGCTCAACCATATGAAATCGCGATGAAATTTCGCACCACCGCGCGGCGAGGGATCCAAGCTCGCGAGCCCGTGGAGGGCCGGCCCCGGTTGTTTTCGGAGTCGATGGCTCTTGTTGCCTTGAGTCTCGCGTGATAGTGCGAGCTAAGCCGGAGATTTAAAGGCACATGGATCAGATCTTCGAAAGCCACTTCGGGGGCAACCAGAGCTCCAGCAACGGCGGCGAGGTGGAGGGCTACTGCCCCAAGTGCCGGGCCGACACCCAGCACATCATCCTGGAGAGCTACGGCGAGGAGATCCGTCGCGTGCAGTGCGCAGTCTGCGGCGACACCCATGCGTACAAGCCGCCGCGGGGAGGCGACGACGACAACCCCGAGACGGTGGCGGCCGCCAAGCGGCGCGGGCTCAAGAAGCCCGACTGGCTCGATGCCATGAACCTCTTCGACCACAAGACCGCGGTGCGGTACTCGCCCAAGGCCAGGCTCGTGGAGAACCAGATCGTGGTGCACCCCACCTTCGGCGTGGGCTACACGTCGGAGATCGTGGGCGAGCAGAAGGTGGAGGTGATGTTCCGCAACAACCTCCCCCGCGTGCTGGTGCACGGTCGCGGCGACGACGAGGAGGAGCTCCGGGGCGAGGCGGTCGACGAGGAAGAGGTCAAGCAGCTGCTCGGCCTGGAGATGGGCCCCTCGCCCGAGGAGATCGCGGCCGAGCGCGAGCGCAAGCTGGCCGAGGAAGAGGCCGAGCGCCAGCGGCAGCTCGAGGAGAAGCGACTCGCGGCCGAGCGCGAGCGTCAGGCCGCGGCCGAGCGCCGTGAGGCCGAGCGACGCCGCCGCGAGGAGGAGCGCGAGCGCAAGCGCAAGGAGCGAGACGAGGAGCGCGAGCGCAAGCGCAAGGAGCGAGACGAGGAGCGCAAGCGCAAGGCCGAGGAGCGCAAGAAGGAGCAGGAGCGCCGCCGGGCCGAGGCCTCCCTCAAGAAGGAGCAGGAGCGCCAAGAGAAGGAGGCCGAGCGCGACCGCAAGCGCCAAGAGAAGGAGGCCGAGCGCGACCGGATCCTGCGCGAGCGCGAGAAGGACAAGGAGCGCAAGGCCAAGGAGCGGGACAAGGAGCGCGAGCGCAAGGCCAAGGAGCGGGACAAGGAGATCGCCCGCAAGGCCAAGGAGCGCGAGAAGGAGGCCGCCCGCAAGACCAAGGAGCGCGAGCGTCTCAAGCAGGAGAAGGACAAGGAGCGCGTCAAGCAGCTCAAGGAGCGCGAGCGCATCAAGGCCGCCAAGGACAAGGAGCGCGTCAAGCAGCTCAAGGAGCGCGAGCGCATCAAGGCCGCCAAGGACAAGGAGCGCGCCAAGAAGCTCAAGGAGCGCGAGCGCATCAAGGCCGCCAAGGACAAGGAGCGCGCCAAGAAGGCCAAGGACAAGGCCCGCAAGGAGGCCGAGCGCAAGAAGGCCGCCTCCAAGAAGTCGACCAAGCAGGCTCCGGCCAAGAAGGCCGCCGCCAAGAAGGCGCCGAAGAAGTCGGCCAAGAAGGCCACCGCCAAGAAGGCCGCCTCCAAGAAGACGGCCAAGAAGGCCGCCTCCAAGAAGACCGCCAAGAAGACCGCCGCCAACAAGACCGCCAAGAAGACCGCCGCCAAGAAGGCCACGGCCAAGAAGACCGCCAAGAAGTCGGCCCGGGGCGCCACCGGCGGCACGTCGAAGAAGAAATCGACATCGGCCACCTCAAAAAAGTCCTCGCGCCGCGCTCGAAAGAGGTAAGCTAGGAGCGTACAAACGGTTTTCCGCCGCGCCCCTCCCCGGTCTTCGGGCGAGGGGCGTTTTGTTTGCCGTGCTCGGGCCGATGGCCGAGGATGTCGGGGAGCCATGCCCTCTCCCCGGTCCAAACCGAAAGACGCGTCTCCCGCGCGGGAGCACCCGGTGCTGGCCCACCTGCGTGGGCGCCTCGACGGCCTCTCCAGCGCGATCCTCGTGTTCCCGCTGTTCCTGATCTACCAGCTCGGGATCCTCGGGGGACGCGGCCAGAACGGGGTGGACTTCGTCACCCGAGCCCTCATCCGGGTGAGCGAGCGGGACCTGAGCAACTACCTGATCATCCTCGCGGTGATGCTCGTCGCCTATGCGGCGGTGGTGATCCTGCTGCGGCACACCGGCCGCTTCAGTCCCCGGGCATTCCTGCCGATGGTGGTGGAGTCGAGCTTCTACGCCCTGGTGATGGGCTCGATCATCCTGTTCATCATGAGCCGAGTGGCGGGCTTGGTGCCCGGCCTCGCCATCGGGGACAACAGCGCCCTCGACGTGGTGGTGATCTCGGCCGGGGCCGGCTTCCACGAGGAGCTGATCTTCCGCGTGATCCTCATGGGCGGCCTGGCGTGGCTGCTGACCGGGCTCACCGGGCCGCGCCGTGCGTGGGTGCTGGCCTTGGTGCTCTCGTCGCTGCTGTTCTCGCTGGCCCACCACCTGGGCCCGGTGGGCGAGCCCTTCGCGTTCGCCCCGTTCGTCTACCGCACGCTGGCGGGGGCGTTCTTTGCCACGGTCTACCAGGTGCGGGGCTTCGCGGTCGCGGCCTGGACCCACGCGATCTACGACGTCTACGTGCTCAGCCTGAGCTGAGCCTCGCCACGGCAGCGGGCTCCGTTCCCCCGGGAGGGGAGACGGAGCCCGCTGCATCGGAAGGCCGAGGATCGCGGTGGCAGAGCCGAGGGTCGTACGCCTCAGCCGGCCCGGGTGGGCGCCGGGGCGGCGGCAAGGCGGGTGTCGGCGGCGTCGTGCATGTCCTTGGCGTAGCCCTGCCACTTGGGCTCGGGATCGTGGCGGTCCTTGAGCCGCACCAGCGAGCCGGGCTGCTCCTCGTGCCCGTAGACCTCGGCCCAGCCGGGAGCGGACAGCGGGGCCATCCAGTCGTAGAGGGCGCGGGCGTCGATGGGCGAGAGGTTCACGCAGCCGTGGCTGCGGGTGCGGCCGAAGCCGCCGTGCCAGAACGCGGCGTGCAGGGCGTAGCCGTGGGCGAAGTAGGCGGTCCAGGGCACCCGGTCCACGCTGTAGCTGTCGGTGGAGTCGGCCATGCTGTTCATGGTGCGCTCGGCCACCTTCTTGGAGATGCGGAAGATCCCGGTGGGCGTGCGGTGCCCGGGGCGGCCGCTGGAGATCATCGTGGCGTAGATCGGCTCGTCTCCCTCGTAGGCCACCAGCACCTGCTCGCTGAGGTCGATGTCCATCCAGCGCTCGCCGGCGGCCAGCTCGGCCGGCGCCTCGGACCGTCGGGCCACCCGTAGCTGCTCGCGGACCACCCAGCCCTCCTCGATGCGCACGAAGCCGTCGAGCTCCTCGAGCACCCGTCGCGCCCGGCGGGCGGGCAGCGTGGTGACCACGGCCGCGCCGTCGGTGGGCGCCGCGAGCACGCGGACCCGCAGCTCCTGGGGCGCGGGCAGGGTCCAGGCCAGCGGCTGGGCCAGGCCGTCCTCCACCAGCTCGCCATGGAAGGTGGAGCCGCGGAAGCGCTGGATGTCCTGCTCGTCGATGAGCCCGTAGCGGGTCTTCCACAGCGACCGGCCGCCGTGCGCGACCCCGCGCTCGCGACGAACGGTGAGGTGGGCCTCGGGCACGCGCCCCTGGTCGGCCTCGACCGCGGCCAGCGAGTCGTAGACCACCGCGCCCTTGGTCACGCTGCCGTACACGCCGGGGACCTGGGCGCCGTCGGGCAGCTCGGGGAGCATGGGGGTGGCCGCCCGGCGGGTGCGCTCGAAGGGCGCGCAGACGTAGCCGCGGGGGGCGATGGCCAGCCACGGGCGGGCGCAGCCGGTGCCCTCGACGCGCTCGAATACCTGCACGCGGGCGCCCAGGGCCAGCTCGCCCAGCGCGGGCGCGTCCACCCGGGGCTCGGCCCGCACGGTGGCGGCCCCGGTGAAGGCGACCGTCTCGGTCACGGTCCGGGGCTCGGGCGCCGCCTCGGCCCCCAGGGGGATCTCGGCCGCGGCCGGCGTGGGGCGAAGGCTCGCCAGGGTGCCGGTCGCCAGCTCGGCGGTCTCCACCGACTCGACCGCCTCGGTGGCCTGGGGGCGGCTCGTCTCGGCGGAGGGCGCCGCGGAGGGCGAGCGGGGCTCCACCGCGCGGACGCAGGCCGACGCGGACACCAGGACCACCAGCAGGGACCGGACCGAGCTTCGCATGCCACGGTCCAGGAGCACGGAGCGCACCAACGAGGCCATGTGCCGAAAACCGACGGGATTTCGGGCCCATGGTTGCACCAGGGCGCATCGATCCCAGTCCCGATCCCAATGCGTTGCCCAAGTTGGGCAAGGCCCCCTTGCTCGACTGGGGCAAGAGCGAGCGCCCGGCGGCTGCTCGATCCGGCGGGCGCCGAGCCGACGAGGCTCAGGGCCCGACCAGGGAGATCACCCGCCGCCGAGGATCGAGCAGCTCGCGGGCCAGGCTGCGAAGGGCCCGGGCCCCCACCCGCTCCACCCGAGTGCGGTAGCGCAGGTGCTCGTGACGCGGCAGGCCGAAGGACTCGTGGAAGGCCAGCAGCGACGAGCGTCGGCCGTGCCGCTCGAGCCCCATCGCATGCTGTCCCACGAGCAGGGCCTTGGCGCGGTCGAGCTCCTCCTCGCCCACCGGCTCGGCCTGGATCCGCCACAGCTCCTGCTCGAGCACCTCGCGGGCCCGGGGCATGCGCTCGGGGCTCGACGCGGCGTAGAAGGTGATGTCGCCCGCGTCGACCCCCTCGGTGGAGCTGGCCGACACGTGATAGACGAGCCCCTCGGCCTCGCGCAGGGCGAGGAACAGCCGCCCCGCTTGCCCGCCGAGCACGGCGAGCAGCACGTCGAGCGCGGCGGTGCGGGGATCGGTGAAGGGCAGCCCGGGCAGCGCCACCACCAGGTGGGCCTGCTCGCGGTCCTGGTGCACCCGCAGCTCCACCGAGCGCTCGGGGTAGCGCGGCACCCCGCCCGGCCACGCGGGCGCAGCCGGGGGCTCGTCCTCGGGCAGCAGGCCGTCGAGCACCCCGAGCAGCCCGTCCACGTCCACGTCGCCCGAGACCGCGAGCACGGCTCGCCCCAGCGGATACCAGCGGGCCCACGTGCGCCGCAGGCCGGCCGAGCTCAGCCGCGCCAGCGAGGCCTCGGAGCCATGACGCCGCAGCCGGAAGGGATGCCCGCGATACAGCCGCGACCACGCGTGCAGGAACGCGAGCTTGGCCGGCTCGTCCTGCTCGGCGTGCAGCTCCTGCAGCGCCACGCGTCGCTCCTCGTCGAGCTCCTCGGGCTCGAAGCGCGGGGCCTGGGCGCACTCCACCGCGCGTCGCAGCACCCCGGGCAGGCTGGCCGCCATGCACTCGAGGTGCAGCCCCGCCGCGTTGCGGCTGGAGAAGCCGTCGAGCACCGCGGCCTGCCCCTCGATCTCCGCGGCCAGCTCGTCCCCGCCGATCGCCGCGCAGCCGCGGGTGAGCAGCGTGGCCATCATCGCGTTGGCCCCATGCGCGCGGGCGTCCTCGCGGCGCAGGCCCCCGGGCCACATCAGCCATCCCGAGGCCATGGGGATCCGACGATCCAGATCGACCAGCACCCGCAGCCCGCCCGGCAGCCGCCCGGCCAGCACGCCGTGGCGATCGGGACGCAGGATCGCCACGGGGCCCCGACGCGAGCGCCCGGCGATCGCGGCCCCGAGCTGCCGTCGCAGCGCACGGGCGCGCGCCGGAGCCCGCGGCACCACCACGGCCAGCGCCGCCGCGGCGGGTCGCAGCCACTGCGCGCACACGCGGCGGATCTCGGGGGCGCTCAGCTCCTCGAGCGCGGCGTAGTAGTGCTCGTCGAGCTCCAGCGAGCCCACCAGGCTCAGGCTCTGCCCCAGCGCATGCGCGTGGCCCTGCGCCGTCTCCCGCCGGTAGACCAGGTCGCTGCGCAGCACGGCACGGGCCCGCGCCAGCTCGTCGTCGTCGATGGGCACGCGACCCAGGCGATCGACCTCGGCCAGGATCCCGTCGGCCGCATCGCGAGCCCGCGCCGGCTCGGCATGGGCGGCGATCACCACCTCGCTCGAGCGCCGTGACGGCGCGAAGCTGGCGTGCACGTCCGTCACCAGCCGCCCGCCGCGACGCACCCTCCGCATGAGCCGGGAGGCCTCGCCGTGGCCCAGCACGATCGAGGCCACCTCGAGCGCGCAGGCCTCCCGCGACGGCACCGGCGGGCCTCGCCAGGCGAGCTGCACGTGGGCCTCGTGGACCTCGGCCTGGCGCACCCGGATGCGGGCGCGACCCAGCGGCGCATCCACGGGCTCGCCATCATCCACGCCGCCGCCGCGCGCGAGGCTCGAGAGCCAGGGCTCGGCGCGCCGGGCCATCACCGCGGCATCCACCGGCCCCACCACCACCAGGCTCACCCGCCGCGCCGCGTACACCCGGCGGTGGTAGCGGCGCAGCCGCGCCACGGTGTGGCTGCGGACCTCGGCCGTGGTGCCCAGCACTGGTCGCGCGTAGGGGTGACGTCCGTACAGGGCCGCGTGGAGATCCTGCATGCCCTGGGCCCCGGGGTCGTCGCGGTACTGCAGGATCTCCTCCACCACCACCCCCGCCTCCGTGGCCAGCGACGGGGCATCGAGGCGGGGCTGGAGCGTGGAGCCCAGCACGGCGTCGAGCGCCGCCAGCTCGCGCCCCGCCGGAACCGTCGCGTGCACCACGGTCTCGTCGTGGCTCGTGAAGGCGTTGACGTCCCCCCCCAGGGCCTCGATGACGGCGGCGAGATCCTGCCCGTCCTCGGTGGGCTTGAACAGCATGTGCTCGAGCAGGTGGGCGCAGCCGTGCTCGTCGGGCCCCTCGGCCGCGGTGCCCCCCGCGACCCACAGCTGCACGGCCACCACGCCCGACTCGGTCCCAGCACCCGTGGCCGGGCCCGTGGGCAGCACCACGATCTGGGCGCCTCGCCCCACGGTGGAGCAGCGAAGGGCGGAGGGGGCCGGGGCGACGGGTCGAGGCATGGACGGGCGGCCTCGGATCGCTACCACGAAAGCCACCCGCCGGCCTCCCCTGCCGGGCCTGACGAGCCCCCGGAGGGTTGTGATACCTTGCGAAGGTCGCGCCAGCCGGCCCTGGCGCCCGCATTCATCGATGAACGATCGCGTGGACGCCTCGCACGAGCCCGCTGCGGCCCTCCCCCGCCCCCTCCCCGGGCCGTACCCGGGCGAGCCCACCGAGCTGGCCGCGTATCGCCGCAATCCGGGGGACGAGAAGGCGTTCGTACGCCTGCGACGGACCTTCCGCGATCAAGAGGACTGGCGTGCGCTCGCGACCCTGCTGGTGGTCCACGCCGCGCACATGGAGGACAGCCCCGAGGCCGCGGGCAAGGCCGCCGAGCTGTGCATCCAGGCGTCCGAGCTGTGGCTCGAGCGGGTCAAGGATCGCACGGCCGCCGCCCATGCCCTGGCGCGAGCGGTGGTGCTCAAGCCCGATCACCAGCGGGCCGTGACGCGGCTGCGCAAGCTCTACGAGTCGATGTCGGCGCGCAAGGAGCTGGTGGCCCTGCTGCGCTGGCAGCTTCGGACGATGGCCGACCCCGAGCAGGCCGCGACCATGCACGTGGAGCTGGCCGACATGCTGCGCGAGCACTTCGTGGCCGTGGGCGAGGCGGTGCAGCACTACGAGCAGGCGCTCGAGCTGTCGCCCGGCCACCCCGAGGCCATGCGCACGCTCATCGAGCTGTACCTGGGAGCGGGCGCCCATGCCCGCGCCGCGGTGGTGCTCGAGGCCGAGCTGCAGCGCCCCACCGATCACTCGCCGCTGCGCGCCGCCGAGCTGCACCGCCGCCTGGCCAAGATCGAGTCCGAGGTGCGGGGCAACGTGGCCGGGGCCGCCCGCCACCTGCAGGCCGCGCTCGAGCTGGTGCCCGACGACATCGACGCGCTGCGGGCCTTCGGCGAGCTGTACCTGGGCTCCACCGCCGAGGGCGCGGGCAAGGCCGCCGACATCTTCTACAAGGCGGCCGAGATTGCCCGCCGTCAGCAGCGACACGACGAGGCGCTCAAGCTCCTGCGCCGCGCCCTGAGCCTGGCCCCCGATCACCAGGAGGCCGCGGCCTCGCTCGAGAGCACCCTGATCGACGCCCAGGACTGGATGGCGCTCGACGACCTCTACCGCGAGTGGCTGCTGTACGACCAGGGCGCCGACGCGGTGCCGCTGATGCTGCGCCGCGCCGATCTGCTGGAGACCCGGCTGTACCGCCGCGAGGAGGCCCGCGCCCTGTTCGAGGAGGCCAGCCGCTACGAGCCGCCCGACGGCGAGTCGTGGCGGAGGCTCGAGCAGATCTACTCCGACACCGGGGACGTGCACGCCCTGGCCGCGCTGCTCGAGGCCCGCTCGGAGCGGATGCCCGAGGAGGTGCCCACCGACGTCTTCCTGCGCACGGCCAAGATCTACCGCGACGATCTGGGCAATGACGAGCGCGCCGCGGTCTTCTACTACAAGGTGCTCGAGCGCGAGCCGTTCAACCCCGAGGCCTTCGAGGGCTACAAGGAGCACTGGCGGCGCAAGCACAACTGGACGCACCTGCGCGACCTCATCCTCTACCAGATCCAGCAGGCCACCGCGTACGAGGAGGCGGGGCCGCTGTCCGATCCGGCCTTCGCCGAGGAGTTCGTCGAGCTCGCCGACATCTGCGAGCGCCGCCTGGGCGACATCGACGGGGCGCTCGACGCCTGGCAGCAGATGGCGTCGCTCTACCCCCGCGACGCCCGGCCGCACAAGGCCATCTCGCGCATCGAGAAGCGCGCGCGCATGTGGGACAACATGGTGCGGGTGCAGGAGGCCGAGCTGGCCCGCACCGTGGACCCGCGCAAGCGCCTCGACATCCTCAAGCGCCTCACCCAGGTCTATCGCGATCGCCAGGTCAACCCGCAGCGGGCGATCGAGCTGTACCGCGAGATCCTCGAGCTGAGCCCCGGCGACGTGCAGGCCACCCGGGCCCTCACCGCGCTCTACGATCGCGCGGGCGACTTCCACCAGGTGAGCGAGCTGCTGCGCGAGCAGTACGAGCGCTCGCGCAGCCCCACCGAGCAGAACAGCCTGCTGCGTCGCCTGGCCGAGATCTGGCACCACGAGCTCGAGGCCCACGACGAGGCGATCTGGGCGTGCGAGACGATCCTGCAGCGCAGCCCGGCCGACCGCGAGGCGCTGGTGCGCCTGCAGCAGATCCTCGAGGAGCAGCAGCGCTTCCCCGAGTTGCTGCAGGCGCTGCAGCGCGAGCTCGACCAGGCCGGCAACCGCGACGCGCGGGTGAAGGTGCTGCGCCGCATGGCGCGGGTGGCCGAGCACCAGATGGGCGACGAGGACCAGGCCGCGTCGATCTGGACCGAGCTGCTCGAGCTGCTGCCCGGCAACCTCGAGATCACCGACAAGGTCATCTCGCTGTTCGAGTCCACGGGGCGCTACGAGGAGCTGGGCACCATGCTCCACAAGGCGGCCAGCTCCAGCCAGACCCCGGAGATCCGGCGGGTGGACTACCTGCTGCGGCTGGCCCACCTGGCCGAGTCGTCGCTCGACGACATCGAGGTGGCACGGGCTTCGTTCGAGAACGTGCTCAAGGGCCGCCCCGATCACCGCGGCGCGCTCGAGGCCCTGGTGCGCCTGTACCGGGCGGACATGGCCTGGAAGCCGCTGGTCGACGTGCTGGGGCGGCTGCAGGGGCTCGCCGAGACGGCCGACGACGCGTTCCGCATCGCGTGGGAGCGCTCGGAGATCCTCTCGGAGCAGCTCGAGGACTCGGGCGCGGCCATCGAGGTGCTCGAGGCGCTCGGTCGTCGCGAGGCCACCCAGGGCAACGCCGACATCGCCCGCACCCTGCTCGAGCTCTACGAGCGGGCGGGTCGCTACCACGACGTGATCCGCCAGGCGGAGCGGGTGCTCCTGGCCACCGAGGACCCTGCCTCGCGTCACCAGCTCTACCTGACCATCGCCAACACCTGGCTGCGACGGCTCGAGGACAAGGCCGCGGCGCTGGCCGCCTACGCGCGCCTGCTCGACGAGTTCACCGGCGACACCGAGGCGCTCGACACCGTGGCCCGCCTGCAGGTGGAGGTGGGCGACTTCGAGGGCGCCCTCGCCTCGCTGCAGCGCCGCCTCGACCTGCTGCACGACCCGCTCGAGAAGACCGGGACCCTGGTGCGCATGAGCGAGATCGCCGAGAAGCGCATCGGCGACGGAGCGCGGGCGCTCGACCTGCTGCGGCGGGCCCTGGCGGTGGACCACTACGCCGAGGAGGTGCTGGTGGAGGCCCGCCGCGTGGCGCAGCAGCACCAGCTGTGGCGCGAGCTGCTGGGGCTGTTCGACGAGCGCTTCGTCCACATGAGCAGCGCGGCCGACGTGCCGGCGCAGCTCGAGGTGTGCTTCGAGGCCTCCGAGGTGGCCGAGGAGCGCTACGGCGACGCCGAGAAGGCCTTCGACTGGGCGCGCCGCGGGTTCTTCGTGGCGGTGGAGAACGATCGCCCCTCGAGCCAGGGCGAGGCGCGGCTGCGCGAGCTGGCCGACGCGCACCACCTGTGGAACGACCTGCTGGGGGTGATCGAGGAGGAGATCGCGGCGCAGGAGCGACGCGGGGCGATCGCACGGGGCACCTTCGACGTGCTCGCTCGGCTGCAGCAGGCGGCCGACCTCGCGCTCGAGCGCCTCGACGACGCGCCCCGGGCCGTCGCGCTCCTGCAGCGAGCCTATCGCCACGACCCCGACGACCTGGGGCTCGCCGAGCGCCTCGAGCAGACCGCCCGCGACCATCGCCTGTGGGCCGCGGTGATCGAGCTGCACGGCAGCCGCCTCGAGCGGGCCACCACCGACCAGGGGCGCTTCGCCGCGTGCGAGGCGATCGCCCGGGTCTACGAGGAGGAGCTCGACGATCCCGAGAAGGCCTTCGAGTGGCTGCGGCAGGCCTGGGTGGAGCTGCGCTACCGCGACGTGGCCCTGGCCCAGCAGGCGATCGATCGCCTGCTGGTGCTGTCGGAGCGGCACTCGCTGTGGGCCCAGCTCGCCAACCACCACCTGCTGCGCGCGACCGAGGCCTTCGAGGCGGGCGCCGACACCCAGGGCCTGGCCGACCTGCGCGAGGCGGCGCAGGTCTTCGACCAGCGCCTGGAGGATCCGCTGGGCGCCCTGCGGGTGCTCGCCAGCGGCCTGCCCCGCGATCCCGGCGGCGACGTGCTGCTGCCCGACATCCGCCACCTGAGCGAGCGCGTGGACGAGCGGCGGGCCGGCGACGTGCCGGCGGTGGGCGCCCTGCTGCTGCTCGAGGTGCAGCGCCGCCTCATCGCCGACAGCCGCCGCGACGAGCAGACCCTACGGCTGCTCGAGGAGCGGGCCGAGCTCCGCGAGGCCCGGCTCGACGATCCGCGCGGGGCGATGGCGGAGTGGCTTCGCATCGCCCACCTGCGCCCCGACGACGACCAGGCCCTGGTCGAGCTCGAGCGCCTGGCCGACGACGCGGACGCCTGGGAGGTGTACCTCATCCTGCCCGGGTGGCGCCTCGATCGAGCGACCGGGGATCCCCGGACCGAGGCCTCGCTGCTGCGCCGCCTGGCCCACCTCTACGAGGGACCGCTCGAGCGCCCCGAGTACGCGCTGCGGGCCCGGCTCGAGGCGTGGCGCCGCGAGCCCGAGCTGCCGCCGCTGCAGGACGAGCTCGATCCCACCAACGCCGCGATCTGGCGCCTGGCCGAGCAGACCGGGGCCTACCACACCCCACCGGTGCCCAAGGATCCGCTGCTGCGGCCCAACATCGAGGTGCCCGAGCTCGACGACCTGCGCATCTGGACCCGCACCGGGCTCGACCCCGAGGCGCTGCTCTCGACCGCCCCCTCGCCCTTCGCGGCCAAGCTCGACGTGTCGAGCCCGCAGGCGATCCTCAGGACCGTGACCGAGGAGGTGAGCCTGCGGGTGGTCGCCCCGCCGTCGGCCGACGACGACGAGCCCAAGACGGTCTCGGTCTCCTCCCCGCTGCCGCCCGAGGACGACGCCTCGTCCACCGTGCCGCGGCTGCGGATGACCCCGCCGGGCGCTCCCCCGCCCCCGCCCCGCGGCGTGCCGGTGCCGGTGCGTCGCTCGAGCACCATGGAGATCGACGAGATCGACGAGGTGCTCGAGCTCGACGACGAGCTCATCGAGGTGCTCGACGAGGACCTCGAGGGCACGGTGACCACGGCCGGGACCACCGCTCCCATACAGCAGCTCCCGGTGGCCCAGCCCAGCGACGGCCGCACGAGCACCAGCGTGGCGCCCAAGGCCCCGCCCCCGCCCCCGCGCACGCCCGAGGCCGGCATGCCGCCGATCCCCCGGCTGCTGAGCAACGTGCTGCCGCCCCGCCCGCGGGTGGCCTCGGCCTGGGAGGAGGTGGCGGCCACCTACGCCGGCGCCCCCACCCGGGACCGGCAGGCCCAGGTGCTGGTGGCCCTGGTGCTGGCGCGGCTGTGGGAGCACGGCGCGGGCAACCTGGAGCGCGCGTTCCAGGCCCACGAGCAGGCCCTGCTCATCGTGCCCGAGGATCCCACCGCGCTCGAGAGCCTGCGGAGCCTGGCCGAGCGTCACAACGTGCTCGACCGCCTGCTGCAGGCCTACCTGCGCCTGCTGGCCGAGGCCACGCTGCCGCGCCAGCTCATCGCCCAGAACCTGCGCATCGCCGCGCTGCACGAGACCCGCGACGACCTGAAGGCGGCCGAGGCGAGCTACAAGGCGGTGCAGGAGGTGGCCCCGCGCCACGTGGAGGCGCTGCAGAGCCTGCTGCGGATCTACTCCACCCGCGATCAGCCCGCCCCCTACGTGGAGACCCTGGCCGAGCTCATCGAGGCCCAGCGCGAGCAGTGGCCCGAGGACACGCTGGTGGAGCGCAGCCTCGAGCTCACCTCCATGCTCCACGAGCGACTCGGTCGCAGCGACGAGGCGGTGGAGCACCTCGAGCTGCTGGTGCGGCAGTGCCCCCGGCAGCGGCGCGTGCACGAGGCCCTCATCGGCATCCTGGTCGATCAGCAGCGCTGGCAGCAGGCGATCGAGGTCATGCGGGTGGGCTGGACCACCCTCGACGACGATGACTTCCGCTTCACCTACCAGGTGCGGGCCGCCGAGCTCTACGAGGAGAAGCTCGAGCTGCCCGACCGGGCGCTGGCCACCCTGCAGGAGCTGACCGAGATCCCCGAGGACCGACTCCCCGAGGGGCTGCTCGACGATCTGCTCGCGGTGCAGCAGCGCCTGTACACCGCCACCGCCCGCGCCGAGGAGCTGGTGGCCACGATCGACCGCCGCCTGGAGCGGATCGGTCTCGACGCGCAGGACGAGCGGATCTCGCTGCTGGTCGCCAAGGCTCGCGCGCTGCAGGAGGGCCTGGGCGACGAGGCGGGCGCGATGGAGGCGCTCGAGACCCTGCACCGCGAGGCCCCCGATCGCGACGAGGTGGTGCGCGCGCTGGCCCGCATGTATCGCAAGGCCGGGCGCTACGGCGACGGCATCGCGCTGCTGCGCGATCACTGGCATTCGCTGCCCCCCGACTCCGAGCGCGCCCTGGCCCTGGCCATCGAGCTGGCCGACGTGATGGCCGACGAGGGCGGAGACGCCCGCGGGGCCCAGCCGGTGATCGAGACCGCGCTCGAGCACCACCCCAAGAGCCGCGAGCTGCTGGACCGCCGCGTGGCGCTGGCGCGGACGCTGCACGAGCCCGCCGCCCTCGTCGAGGCGCTGCAGGGCCGCGGGACCGCCAACGACCTGCTCGAGGCGGCGCGCCTGCTCCACCACGAGCTGGCCAGCGGGCCCCGGGCGATGCGGCTGTACTCGCGGGTGCTCGGCGACGCCAAGCGCAGCTCGGGCGATCCGGCGCAGGCGCGACGCCTCGCCGCCGCGCTCGAGGGCCTGGTGGAGCTGCGGGTGGGCGACGGCGACATCGACGGCGCGATGGAGTTCATGGACAAGCAGCTCGCCGAGGTGGAGGGCCCCGCGATCCGGGCCGTGCTGCTCGCCGAGATGGGGCGCATCACCTACCAGAGCACCCACGACATCGCGGCCGCGCGCGGGCGCTTCGACGCGGCGCTGGCCGAGGACCCCGAGCACGCCGGGGCCAAGCTGGGGCTCGCGCGGATCCTGCTCGAGGCCGACGAGCTGCCCGACGCCGAGGCCCTGCTCACCACCGCCGTCGACGCGCTGGCCCTCGCCAACCGGCAGGAGGATCTGGTCGACGCCCTCGTGCTGCTGGCCGAGGTGCTCGAGCGCACCGATCGCTCGGGCGAGGCGTACCGCCGGCTCACCGCCGCGCTGCGCCACGACCCCGACAACCTCGAGATCCGAGCCGCCGTGGTCCGCAACCGCCACCGCGCCAACCGTCACCGCGACGCGGTCACGGCGGTGGATCAGATCGAGCAGCGCCTGGCCGAGCAGCCGCCCACCGAGGAGCAGCGCCGGATGGTGAGCGACACCTTCGTGCTCGCGGCGCTCAGCGAGCTGGCGCAGAAGCACGACGCGGCCGCCTACGCCCGCTACCGCCGGGCGGCCGAGCTCGACGGCGACAACCCGGCCGCGCTCGAGCCCCTGGTGGCGATGTGCCAGGAGCACGGCGAGTGGACCGACGCGGCCGTGTTCGCCCTGGCCCTGGCGCGGCAGACCGAGGAGCTCGCGCCCCGCACCCAGCGCTTCGTGGAGGCGGCGCAGCTCTACTTCGATGCCGCGGCGGCGGTGGAGGACGCCCACGATCCCAACGCGCCCAACAAGCCCGAGGACCTGCGGCAGCTCGCCCTGCAGGCGATGCGCAGCGGGCTGGACCTGGCCGAGGGCAACGAGGCCACGCTGGTCGAGCGCGGCGCGTGGGAGGCCGCCTTCCACCACGCCAGCCCCCTCGATCCGGTGACCGCCCTGCGGATCCTCGAGCGGCTGCTGCGGCACGAGGGCCTGGGCCCCGCGCACGAGCACGACCTGCTGCTGGAGGGCGTGCACCTGGCCATCGCGGTGGGCGACGATCGCCTGGATCTGGCCGAGCGCTTCGCCGCCAAGGCGCGCATGCTCGTGCCCGAGTCCTCGGCCGCGGTGCTGGCCCACGCCGAGGTGCTCCAGGCCGGCGCTCGCACGGACGAGATCGAGCCGCTGGTGGAGAGCTTCTTCGCGACCCGCCCCGCCGAGGGCGACGCCAAGGAGCGACGCAACCGCATCACCCTGCTGCTGCGCCTGGCCGAGCTGCAGAGCAGCGTGCCGAAGAAGGCCGCGGCCTCGCTCGAGCGCGCGGCCGCGCTGTCCCCCGACGCGCTGGGGGCGAGCGAGCGTCGACGCCTGGCCGAGCTCTACGGCCAGCTCGGGCGGCGCGACGAGACCGCGCTCGACAACCACCGCCGCCTGCTCGAGCAGGATCCGCTCTTCGTGCCCAGCCTCAGCGCGCTGGCGGCCCACCACGCCGAGACCGGCGAGCTCGATCATGCCTGGGCCATCCATGCGCTGGTCGACCTGGTCGAGCCCGGCCAGCCGGCGGCCCGCGAATTCCTCGAGACCCACTCCGAGACCCAGCACGCGCCCGAGGGCCCGATGCCCGAGGAGTGGGTGGAGCAGCTGCGGGCCCCGGCCCCGCCCGACGCCGGCGTGGGCGAGGCGCTGCTGCAGCTGTGGGAGGGCGGCGGCTCGCTGCTGGCGGAGGTGCTGCCCCGCGTCGACGTGCCCCCCGACGCCCGCGTGTCGCCCCTGGGCGAGGGCGTGGTGGCCAAGGTGTGGGCCGAGATGCTGCGTCGCCTCGGCCAGCAGAAGGTCGCGCTGGTCGACACGGTCGCCCTGCCCGACGATGAAGAGGGGGACCGCCCCGACGCGGCCCGCGACGGCGGCTACTTCCACGTGCGCGGCCAGAACCCGCCGGTGATCCTCGCCGACGGCCGCGCCTGGAACACCGACAGCGCCGACGAGCTGCGCTTCGCCCTCGGCCGCGCCGTGTACTTCACCCGCCCCGACGCGGTGTTCGCCGCCGGCCTGCGCCGCGTGGTGCTGGCCCGTCTGCTCTCGGCGACCTTCCAGGCCTTCCACCCCCGCCACATGCGTCGCCGCCACCACGCGCGCAGCAACGAGGACGACATCGGCCGCCTGGGCCAGGAGCTCGCCCGCAAGCTGCCCATGAAGGTCTCGCGGCGCCTCACCACCCTGTTCAAGACCCACGAGGACGAGGCCTTCGACACCCCGAGCTGGCGCGCCTGGGTACGGCGCTGCGGCAACCGGGTGGGCCTGGCCCTGTGCGGCGACCTGCGGGCCGCCCTGCGGGTGATGAACGACGGCGATCCCGAGCCGCGCGGCGAGGCGCTGCGGCAGTGGGCCGAGCACGACGGCGACGTGCGGGACCTGCTGGTGTTCGCCACCAGCTCCGCCTACGTCACCGGTCGGCGCGGCCTGGGCGTGACGATCACCCGCAACCCCACCGAGATCTGAGTCGCCGCCGCCGCGGCGCGGGGGAGGCCGGCGCGGCCTCCCCTTGCATATGAACGCAGCCCGCGAAGGCCGAGACCGTCGCGGGCTGCGAGGCTGACGCGACGCGCCAGCGTGCGCTCGAGAGCGCGGGCTACATCGGCGCGCCGCCGTTGATCCAGTCCTGGATCATGGTCATCTGCGCGGCGGTGAGCGTGGTGACCGAGCCGTCGGTGTGGGCCTTGGGCATGTCCACGCCGCCGCCCCCCGCCGCCGCCTGGGTGCCGTTGATCTTGTGCCACAGGTAGCTGGCGTCGGTGTCGTTGGGCTCGATGAACTTGAGGTCGGTGGCCTGGGTCGACATGCCCTGCAGCGCCGCGTAGGAGCCACCCGCGGTCATGTCGAGCAGCGCCCACTCGCCGCCGGACTCGTGGCAGGCCTCGGTGCAGTGCTCGTCCCAGATCGCCTGGATGTCGGCGTAGGCCGGCGCGCTGCCGGTGTCGCCGCTCTCATCCGTGGGCGTGCCGGTCTCTTGCATGCCCGTGTCCGCACCGGTGTCGCCGGTCATGGTGGTCATGCTCTGGGTGGTGTCGCTGCTGCTGTCGTCACCCCCCGGGCAGCCGGCCATGGCGAGCACGCCCGTGATCGAAGCCACGGCCACGCCCGCGCGCAGCCCGGTGAAGAAGGAAGTCATCGTTGCTCCTCGGTAGGTCATTGGAATCCGGCGCTCCATCTACCGCATTTGCGGCCCCAACAAAACAACGGATCCCATGCGCGCTGGCGATCCGGGGCGTTTGGTGTGCAGCTAGCTGCACACCGAGTGCATCAGCGCCCGCGGCCGACTCGGCCGCGAGCAACGACTGCGAGCACGACCACGCTCGCGACTAGAAGCGACCCTGGAGCGTCACGCCACCGAAGCTGCGTGACATCGCCGGCACCACGCGGAGCTTCGCCGCCGCGGGAGGGCTGCCGCCCTTCTTGCGCTTCATGACCCCCACCACGATGAGGGGCACCCCCACCGCGAGGCCAGCCACGGCCACGCCCGCGCCGATGTAGGCGATGAGGTTGGCCTTGGAGCCCTCCTCGTCGAGGCGCTCGACCTCGGCCTGATCGTCGGGCAGCACCAGCGACTCCACTTCCTTCTGCTTCTGCGAGCTTATCACCGTGCCGGCCGCGACCATCGACAGGCCACCCGCTCCGATGGCGGTGAAGGCCGAGCCGATCGCGATGAGGGCCACGCCGGGCTTCTTCTCGCGCTTGCGCTTCTCCTTGACCGCGGGCGCGGGCCCGCCGTCACCGCCCGCCTCGCGCTCGGCCTCGATCTCGGCGATGAGCTCCTCGGCGTTCTCGATGATCGCCTCGGCGTCGGAGATGTAGGAGCCGGCGGCCGCGGGCGCGATGGGCTGCCACTCGCTGTACGCCTCGTCGGCGGCGACCGACTCGTAGAAGTGCATGATGTCGAGCGCGACCCGGGCCATCTCGATCGCGTCGTTGGCCGCGTCGATGTCACGGTCGGCCTTCGCCTGGTTGTAGCGATACTCGGCCGCCTCTTGGTAGGTGATGGGATCGCCCAGCAGGATCGCGTTGGACTCGGTCTCGTCGGCGGCGGCCTTCCAGTTCTCGGCCGTCACGTCGCTGGACACCGCGGCTCGGATCGCCTCGCGCTTGGGCTCGGCGGCCTCGGGGGTGAGGGTGCCCGAGGGCGCCTTCGTGCTCTTCTTCTTCTTCTTGGCCAGCAGCAGGGCGCCCGGCACCGCCCCGGCGAAGCCGGCCCCGGTCGGGGACGCGATCACGCCACCCGTGGCGCTCGATCCGCTGGCCAGCGCTGCCCCCGGCACCATGGCCAGCGACACCGCCAGCGCGATGCCCCCCGTTGCTCGCCCGTTTCGGCTGTTCCTCACGAACGCGAGCCTAACACGGCCTGCGGGGCCCTGGGCAGGGTCGCGCGGCATGCCCGACACCGCGCGCCAAGTCGGTGGGAAGGGCCACGCCGAGCGCAACGACTCATCCCAAGCAAGCCAACGTTCATGAGGCGCCCCCCTCCGTTGTTGCTATGCTTGTGTCCTCGATGTCGCCGTTTGCTCCCGCTTTGTTGGTGCCATGGCTGGCCTTCGCGCCCGGCGGGGACGCGCCCGACTCGCTGGCGAGCCCCCCCGAGGTCTCGCAGATCGTGGGCGGCGAGCAGACGGGCGAGCTGGAGTACGGGGCCATCGTGGCCCTGCTCAACAGCCAGTCGGGGCTGTGCACCGGCACCGTGGTCACGCCGCGGCTCGTCCTCACCGCGGCCCACTGCGTGTCCAACCTGGGCCTCGGCTCGTCGGTCGACGTCTACTACGGCAACGAGCTCGACTTCAACATGTCCACCGAGGCGGTGGGCTTCGGCTTCCACCCCGAGTTCTGCGACGACTGCCGCGAGGACATCTACGACTACGGCTACGTGCTGCTGGGCACCGACTTCACCCCGCCCGACGGCTTCATCATGCCCATCACCGATCAAGGGGAGTGGGACCAGGTGATGCAGGAGGGCCACGAGGTGATCCTCGTGGGCTTCGGCGAGGACCCCGAGGCGATCAACCCCGCCGACAGCCTCGGCACCAAGCGCAAGGTGACCACCACCATCAGCCGCTTCTCCGAGCTCGGCCTGGAGTTCTTCGCCGGGGGTGACGACAAGGACTCGTGCCAGGGTGACTCGGGCGGCCCCGCGATCGTGCGGCTCTCCGACGGCACCCTGCGCCTGGCCGGCATCACCTCG
Source organism: Myxococcales bacterium (assembly GCA_020633315.1). Classification (GTDB taxonomy): domain Bacteria; phylum Myxococcota_A; class Polyangia; order Nannocystales; family Nannocystaceae; genus Paraliomyxa. The sequence goes on along the minus strand of JACKDV010000012.1, from coordinate 115,131 downwards.
CGTGGCTCCGACCCCTGCGGCAAGGGTGGCTTCTACGGGGCGCCCTTCCCCGCCCTGTCGTGGGTCCGCGACGAGGTGGGCGTGGACCTGCTGCCCGCCGGCTGCGAGGACGGCGACTGCATCGACATGACCCCGCCGGCCGAGGACGAGGGGCGCTGCTCGGTGGCGGGCCGGCCCTCGTGGCGGGGCGCGCTGTGGCTGCTGCTGCCCCTGGGCTGGGTGCGACGACGCGCCCGCGCATCGCGGCCATGATCGCGTGGCGCTCGATCGCCGCGCTCGCGGTGCTCTCGTGGGTGGGTGGCCCCGCGAGCGTGCGGGCCGAGGCGCCCGCGGGGCTCGCCGAGCCGGCGCCCGAGCCCGATGCGATCATCGGGGGGGTGCCCACCGAGCCCGGAGAGCTCGACGCCGTGATCGCCTTTCGCAACAGCGCGAACCGGCAGTGCTCGGGCACCCTGGTCACCACCCGCCTGATCGTCACCGCGGCGCACTGCCTGGTGGAGCACCGCGAGGGCTACCCGATCCAGGTGTACTTCGGCCCCGACACCAGCGGGCCCTCGGTGGACGCCCTGGAATTCGGCACCCACCCCTCGTTCTGCAGCTACTGCGACGAGGAGGCCTGGGACTTCGGCTACATCGTGCTGCCCGAGCCCTACGAGCCGGCCGACGGCGTGCTGCTGCCCCTCACCGATCAGCGCGAGTGGGACGAGACCATGCGCGAGGATCGGGTGGTGCTGCTCGCGGGCTACGGCACCGACGACCCCACCGCCAACGGAGTGCTCCGCGAGGAGCTCAAGCGCCAGGTCACCACCACGATCCGCCGCTTCACGGAGAACGGCTTCGAGATGTTCGCGGGGGGCAACCAGCGGGACACCTGCCCCGGCGACTCGGGCGGGCCGGCGATCGTGATGCTCGGCAGCGGCGAGCGGCGGCTGGCCGGGGTGACCTCGCGCGGCTCCAACCCCTGCGGCAACGGGGGCTTCTACGGCGTGCCCTTCGTCGCCCTGCCGTGGCTGCGCGACCAGACCGGGATCGACCTGCTGCCCCCCGGCTGCCCCTTCGCCGATTGCCTCGACCTCACGCCCCCCGCCGAGGACGAGGGCTGCGCGGGCTGCCACGCCGGCGAGGGCACGGCCGGCTCGCCGTGGCTGCTGCTGTTGCTGCTGCGGCCCCGACGACGCCGGCGAGCCCCGGGCTCACGGCCGCGTCGGTAGGCCGAGCCAGCCCTCGATGAGGTCGCGCACCAGCACGAACTCGAGCGCGGCCACGGCCAGGAACGGACCGAAGGGCACCCGCCGCCCGCCGACCCCGGCGTCGGGGTCCTCCTCGCCGAGCTCGGGGTCGTCGCCGTGCACCTCGTGGAGATCGGAGTTGGCCACGTTGCGCCCCAGCAGCAGCATGGGCACCGAGACCAGCAGCCCCTGCACCGCGCCCGCGCCCACGCACCACACCAGGCCGGGCAGCCCCGTGAAAGCCCCCACCATCAGCAGCAGCTTGGCATCGCCGAGCCCGAGCGCCTCGATGCCGCGCCAGCGCAGGTACACGAAGCGGATGCCGGCGAACAGGCCGTAGCCGAGCCCCGCGGCCAGCAGCGCCTCGGGGCCGTCGATGCCCAGCCACTGCGGCTGCAGGAAGGCCAGCCCCACCCCCAGCGCCGCCATCGGCAGCACCACCACGTCGGGGATGATCCACAGATCGAGATCGACGAAGGTGACCACGAGCAGCGCCAGGCCGAAGGCGAGCCACAGCAGCCAGGTGACCAGCTGCGGCCCGCCTCCCTCCACCAGGGGCACGTGCACCAGCTTCATGTAGAGCGAGAACGACAGCACCCCCGACAGCAGCTCGACCATCAGGTAGCGCAGCGCGAAGGGCTCGCCGCAGTGGCGGCAGCGGCCGCGCAGCAGCAGGTAGGAGATCACCGGAATGTTGTCCCAGGCCGCGATCGGCGTCTCGCAGGCGGAGCAGCGCGAGCGCGGCCGCAGCACCGACATGCCCCGCGGCACGCGGTAGATGACCACGTTGGCGAAGCTGCCCCACAAGAGCCCCCACACGAAGGCCAGCCCCCGGGCCCAGGGCGACAGCAGCACCTCGAGCAGGAAGGGATCGACGGGCTGTGGGGCCACCGCACCGGCGGCGAGCCCCCCCTGGGCGCCCAGGGCGAGCCCCGCGATGCCCGCTGCCGTGCTCAGCACCACCGTGGCGGCAGTGTAGCGTCCCCACCCTGGCTTGGCATGCGGCGAGCGCGGCCTCTATGCTCCCGCGCGTGTCGGGCTCGCTCCCCCTGGTGACCCGCTGGCTCCTGGCCGCGATGCTGGGCGGCCTGGTCGCGTGCGGCGACGACGAGGCCGCGCCGTCCGAGCCGGCCGCGGCCGCCCGCGCCGAGGGGGAGCCGAGCTGGGCCGAGCGCCTGGCCGAGCCCGACGTGAGCGGGCTGCTCGCCGCGCTCGATCAGCCCCACGCCACCATCCGCGAGGCGGTGGGCGCCCATCACCTCCAGGTGACGACCCAGACCTCCCTCACCCCGCCGGCCTGGGACCCCGAGGCGCTGCACCCCGTGGATGCGCCCGTGGTGCCCGACCAGGCGGTGCGCGACGAGCTGGCGCTCACCTGGCGACCCGCCGAGGACGGCGAGGAGCGGCTGTCGCTGTCGCAGCACAACGATCACGATCGCGGTCGGGACGTGATCGTGATCGGCGAGACGGTGCACGTCCGCAAGGAACACCGCGGGTGGTACCACTACGCGCGGGACTCCGATCTCGTGGAGCTGTGGCTCGACGACGCCCAGCGCTCGGTCCACGATGCGATCGAGCTGGCGGCGCCGCGCCTGGCCCTGCGGGCCCAGACCGCGGAGGGCGGCGGCCTGCGGGGGGGCGACGCGGTGGAGATCACCTTGGATCTCGCCGAGTCCGTGACCCCCGCGCTGGCGGCCGCGGGGCCCACCCAGGGCTGGCGCCGCGAGGCCGAGCTGACCGGCATCGAGGGCACCCTGCGGCTCGACGCCACGACGGGGGCCTGGCTGTCGGCCGAGCTCGACCTGCGGTATCGGCTCAGCGGGGCCGACGGCCGGCCGCTGGAGGGCCGGCTGCGCCTGGAGGGCCAGGTGACCCCCGACCCGGCCCAGGACGTGAGCGCTCCCACCGACTCCCGCCCCCTGCCCACCAGGATTCGCTACGACCAGGAGCAGCAGGAGCTCCTGGACGGGCTTGCCGCGCCCTGAGCCCACGAGCTACAACGGGGATCAGGTGAGCCACACCTTCGGTACCCAGCCTGCGGTCGTTCCCTTGCCCATGCCCTCCGCCCCGCCTCCCTCGTGGAGCCTCGAAGACCTGCCCCACGGGCTGCAGACCGCCCTGCACGCGGCCCTGGACAAGAAGGCCCTCGCCCCGGTCATCCTGCGGATGACCGAGCTGGCCGGCTATACCGACTGGGCCATGATCCTCACGGCTCGCTCGGAGCGGCAGGTGGCCGCGATCGCCGACGAGATCGTGCGCCGGCTCAAGGCCGAGGGGATCCGTCCGCGCGGCGTGGATGGCTTCGACGGCCACCAGTGGGACCTGCTGGACTACGACGACTTCATCGTCCACGTGTTCCACCACCCGGTGCGCACCCACTTCGATCTCGAGAGCATGTGGAGCGACGCGCCGCGCGTGGAGCTGCACCTGCCCGAGGAGGTGATGGACACCTCCGGGCTCGACGACGCGTTCGCCCCCAAGGACACCGCCTACCGCGGTGACCTGCGCTTCGGCGGCTTCGAGGACGAGTTCGACGACGACGACGAGTGGGTCGACGAGGACGACGAGGTCTACGCCGACGAGGACGACGAGCTCGACGACGACGAGCTCGAGGCCGAGGACCACGACGCGCCGTCCGACGAGGACGACGACGAGCGCATCGAGGACGCGCCGCCCACCTGAGCCGAGGTCGCGCGGGTGCTGCTGCGGGTGCTGGCGATCGGCAAGCTCAAGGACCCGCGCCTCGACGGGCTGTGCGACGAGTACGTCAAGCGCTCGCGGGCGCTGCTGCCCATCGAGCGCATGAGCTGCCGTGGTGATCGCGAGCAGCAGCAGCGCGCGGGTGAGGGCGGGGCCCCGGTGGTGCTGCTCGACGAGCGCGGCGAGCAGCTCGACACCCCCACCCTGGCACAGTGGCTGGCGCGCTGGCGCGACGACGGGGTGCGTCGGGTCGACCTGCTCATCGGCGACGCCCACGGCTTCGACGACGCGGCGCGGTCCCGGGCCGACCGCGTGCTCGCGCTGTCGCGGCTGACCCTGCCCCACCGCCTGGCCCAGCTGCTGCTGTGCGAGCAGCTCTACCGCGCGGGCACGATCCTCGCCGGGCACCCGTACCACCACGCCTGAGCGCCGGGCGGGACCCGCCACGCCCGAGCGCACGCAACGATCGCGGCGCGGTGGCCGAGATCCCTGCCGTGCTGCTGACCCTGCTGTTCCCTCCCGTGTGCCTGGGCTGCGGCCTGCTGCTGCGCTCCGGCGCCCCCGCCTCGCTGCCGCTGTGCCTGCGCTGCGAGGCCGAGCACCTGCCGCTGCCGCCCCCCGAGGGCCCGCCGCCCGAGATCGCGGCGGTGCACGCCTACGGCGGGCCGCTGCTGCGGGCCCTGGCCCGGCTCAAGTTCCACGGGCAGGTGGCCTGGGCCGGCCCGCTGGGGGCCGTGCTCGCCAGCAGCCCCGTGCTGCGCGAGCCCTGGGACGCCATCGTGCCGGTGCCCCTGCACCGCGATCGCCTGCGCCGGCGAGGCTTCAACCAGGCCGCGCTCCTCGCTCATCATGCGCGCCGGCGGCTGCCCGCCCCGCGGACCCCGCTGCGCCCGGGCTGGCTGGTGCGGGTGCGGGCCACGCCCGAGCAGCATCGCCTGCCCGCCGCGGCCCGCCACGACAACCTGCGCGACGCCTTCGTGGCCCCGCGACCCGAGCGCGTGGCCGGCCGCCGCGTGCTGCTGGTGGACGACGTCACCACCACCGGCGCCACCCTGCGGGCCGCCCGCGGGGCCCTCTGCTCGGCCGGAGCGGCCCAGGTGGGCGCGCTTGCCCTGCTCCGAACGCTCGCATAACGTCGGCGCCGCCTTGGCCAAGCCCAAGAAGAACGCGGGGTTGGCCCCCGCCGGGTCCACCCTGGCCGTCAACCGACGGGCCACCTTCGACTACGAGATCCTCGAGCGCATCGAGGCCGGCATCGCATTGCTCGGCAGCGAGGTGAAGGCGATCCGCGACCGCAAGATCAGCCTCACCGAGTCCTACGCCCAGTTCCAGGGCGACGAGCTCTACCTGCTCGGCGCCCACGTGGGCGAGTTCCCGCAGGCCCACAAGCGCAACCACGAGCCCCTGCGGCCCCGCAAGCTGCTGCTGCACCGGCGTCAGCTCGATCGCCTGCGGGACGAGACCCAGCGCGCGGGCATGACCGTGGTCCCGCTGTCGGTGTACCTCAAGGACGGGCGGATCAAGCTGGAGCTCGGCCTCGGGCGCGGCAAGAAGGTCCACGACAAGCGTCAGAGCATCAAGGCCCGCGAGCAGAAGCGGGAGACCCAGCGCGCGATGCGAGAGCGAGATTGACCGACCCGCGGACCGAGGCCAGCGAGACGATCGAGCGGCTGCTCCGGCAGGCCCGCCGAGCCCCGCTCGCCTCGGGGGATTGCGAGCAGCTCGTGGAGGCAGTGGGGCTGGTGCCCGGCCGCCTGCGGCTGGTGGCCCTCACCCTGTCCGAGCAGCGCGACGCCGCGGCCGTGGATGCGCTGCTGCGGCTGCCCCCCCACGTGCCCGGCGTGGTGGAGGGCGTGTTCGGGGCCATCGGGGCCGGGGCCCGGCGGCGTCGCTGGGACGGCCAGCCCTGCCCCACCCTGCTCGCGCTCGACTTCCCGCGCTCGCGGGCCAAGACCTTCGCCGCGGTGCTCGAGCGCGCCCGCCGGGTGTTCGGCCCCGACTTCGAGCGCCTCGACGTGGGCGGCCAGCCCTGCTTTCGGGTGAGCGTGCAGGAGGGCCCGGGGACCTTCGCCGGGCGGGTGGCCGCGCGCTCGCAGGACATCCAGTGGCTGCACGCCAAGCTCGGCCGGCTCAAGGGCACCCGGCTGTGGCTCAACGGCTGGTGCCTCGCGGTGGACGGGCCGTGGCGCGCCCCGATCCAGGCGCACCTGCTGCGCGCGTGGCTGAACTGGGCCGCCACCCAGACCCAGACCCGCACCCGGGAAGGGCGCTAGCGTGCGGGCCGTCGGCACACGCATCGAGACCGCGCTGCGGGCCGGAGCGCGGGCCATCCGGCTGGAGACCGCCGAGGAGGACCGCGCGCTCGAGGCCCTCGAGGCGGTGGCCCAGCGCCTGGGCTGGCCGCTGCACGTCTGGAGCGAGGCCGCCGGGGTGGACCACGCCCGCCACCAGCCCCTGCTCGAGCTGCTGCACCAGCTCCGCACGCGCAGCGACGACGAGCTGTGGGTGCTGCTCGAGCCCGGGCCGGGGCTCGAGGCCTCGTCCACCCGCCGAGCGCTGCGCGAGCTGGCCCAGCGCGAGCGCGGGCCGGCGGTGGTGCTGGTGGAGCCGCCGGCCACCGACGCGACGCGACGCGCCCCGATCCCCGAGCTGCTCGACGAGCGCCTGCCGCCCCCCGGCCTGGCCGAGCTGGGCGAGCACCTCGAGTGGGCCGCCGGCATCATCGACGAGCACCACCCCGAGGCCGAGCCGCTGGCTCCCCATGCCGCCAGCCTGGCCCGCGCCGCGCTGGGCCTGCCGCGACAGGCGGTCGATCGCCTGCTCGCCGAGGCCGTGCTGCTGCACGGCGGCTCGGCCCCCGCCGTGCGGCGCTACATCGCCGCGCACAAGCCGGCCACCCTCGATCGCGAGGGCATGCTGGAGCCCTGTGCCCCCGTGTCCGAGCAGGAGCTCGGCGGCCTCGACGAGCTCAAGACCTGGCTGCGACGCCGCGCCCTCGCCCTGCGCCCCCGGGCCCGCCTCGCCGCGATCCCGCCGCCCCGCGGCGTGCTGCTGCTGGGCGTGCAGGGCTGCGGCAAGAGCCTCGCCGCCCGCGTGTGCGCCGAGCTGCTCGGCCTGCCGCTGGTGCGCCTCGAGCCCGGCCGCCTGTTCGGAGGCACGGTGGGGCAGAGCGAGGCCAACCTGCGCCGCACCCTGGCCCTGGTGGAGCGGCTGGCTCCGGTGGTGCTGTGGCTCGACGAGATCGACAAGGGCCTCGCCGGCAGCGAGGGGGCCGCGAGCGACGCGGGCACGGCCGCGCGGGTGGTGGGCGGGCTGCTCACCTGGCTGCAGGAGCGCGAGCAGCCGGTGTTCGTGGCCGCCACCGCCAACCGCGTGGATGCGCTGCCCCCCGAGCTGCTCCGTCGCGGCCGCCTCGACGAGATCTTCTTCGTCGACCTCCCCGGTGCCGCGCAGCGCGAGGCGATCCTGCGGGTCCACCTCGAGCACGTGCCCCGCCGCACGCTGGGCCAGGTGCCGCCGATGGAGGACGAGCCCGAGGCCTTCGCCGCGGTGATCCGCGAGGCCGAGGGCTGGAGCGGGGCCGAGATCGAGGCCGCCCTGGTCGAGGCCCGACTCGACGCATTCGCGGAGCAACGGCCGCTGTGCGCCGAGGATCTGCGTCGTGCGGTGCGAGCCACGGTGCCGCTCTCGCGGGCGCGGGCCGAGAGCATCGCCGCGCTGAGGGCCTGGGCCAGCGAGCGAGCCCGCCGGGCCTGAGCTCGTCGCCCACGCGACGCGCGATCGTGTTGCATACTTGCCCGCGACGTGACGACGCTAAGCTACGCCCGCAACACCAAGGCCCTGCTCAAGGGGGCGCACGACCTCCTCTTCATCGCTCCCGCCCGCCGGCTCGACGCCAAGCACATGCCGCGGGTGCTCGGTCGCCGCCTCGATGCGATCGTCCGCGACCTGGCCTCGGACATGTCCCCCGGCGATCGGGGCTCGGTCTGCTCCACCCTCGGCGCCGAGGGCCTGCGGTGGGTGCACGTGGCCATGCTCCCCGACGCCCAGTCGCGCTACAACTCGCCGGCGCGAGCCGAGGCGATCCGCAGCACGGTGAGCCAGGCCGGCCTGGGCCACAAGGGCAAGGTGGCCGTGGTGCTGCTGCTCGAGGATCCCGCCCACGCGCTCGCGGCCGTGGGCGCGGTGAGCCGCGCCCTGCCGGCCTACAGCATGAAGGCCAAGGCCCCCACCCTGCGCGTCCAGATCCTCGCCGTCGATCCCAAGGGCGAGCCGATCCCCATCGACGACCACGTGCGCCACACCGTCCGCTTCGCCCGCGAGGCCGCGCAGATGGTCGACACCCCGCCCACCGAGCTCGACCCCGCCGGCTTCTCGCGGGCGGCCCACGAGGCGCTCGCCGAGCTGCCGGGCGTGGGCATCCAGGAGATCGTGGGCGAGGCCCTGGTCGAGCACGGCCTGATGGGCATCCACTCGGTGGGCCGCGCCGCGCTCTCGGCCCCGCGCATGCTCGTGGCCAGCTACGACCCCGGCGACGCCGAGCACCACGTGGCGCTGGTGGGCAAGGGCGTCACCTTCGACACCGGCGGCCTGCACATCAAGGCGCGCGGCATGATGGAGGGCATGAAGAGCGACATGGGGGGCGCGGCCGCGGTGCTGGGTGCCTTCCGCTCGCTGGTGCGCGGCGGCTGCCGCCACAAGCTCAGCCTCGTCCTCTGCATGGCCGAGAACGCGGTGTCGTCGGGCTCGTACAAGCCCGACGACGTGCTGCGCCTGCACTCGGGCAAGACGGTGGAGATCAACAACACCGACGCCGAGGGACGGCTGCTGCTGGGCGACGGGGTGAGCTGGGCCGCGCGCGAGCTCGAGGCCGACGTGGTGATCGACGCGGCCACCCTCACCGGCGCGCAGCTGGTGTCGACCGGCTTGCTGCACGCCGCGGTGATCTCCAACGACGCCGAGCTCGAGGCGATCGCGGTGCGCTGCGGCCTGACCAGCGGCGACATGACCCACCCGCTGCCCTTCGCCCCCGAGCTGTTCCGCCAGGAGTTCAGCAGCCCCATCGCCGACCTGCGCAACTCGGTGGCCAACCGCATGAACGCCCAGACGAGCTGCGCCGCGCAGTTCGTGTACGAGCACCTCGCCGACGCGCCACGGGCCCGCAGCCGTCGCTGGTGCCACATCGATCTCGCTGGCCCCTCGTTCCCCAAGGACCGCGGCACCGGCTTCGGCGTGGCGCTGATCGCCGAGATGGTGCGCGCCCTCTAGGGCCACCCTCGCGAGCGAGCCGGCGGGCGACCGCCGGCCGCCCTCAGCCCTTGCTCTGCAGCAGGCGGGCGACCAGGCCGTGCGTCCGCAGGGTCTCGTCGGTGGTGGCGATGCGGCGGCTCTGCCGGTCGGCCTCGTCGCGCAGCATGATCTTGTGCAGCACGTCCCGGGCGGCGTCAGCCAGCTCCACGAACTCCACGCCCATGCCCGAGGGCTCGCCCTCCACCGCATGGCGCACCACCCGGCCCTTGGCCTCGAACAGCACCGGCATGTCGGGCTCGGGGAAGGCGGTGAAGCGCAGCTCGATGTCGGAGCCGATGGGCAGGGGCTCGTCGGTGTGTACGAAGACACCCGACTCGCTGAGGTCGCTCACCGGGGTGGTGGCGCGGGGATCGAGGCCGCTGACAGCGGCGCTCATCGGAACACGCCGCCCACGGCGCCGATCGGAAGGTTTGCCGGAACGCGTCACGGAGTAGCTTCGAGCGCCAACATACATGCAAACCCCAGCCATGCCGAGGGGGGCGTCCCAGGTCGGCGACGAGCCTCGTAGGGGCCTGCTAGAGTGCCGCGATGGCCCGCGATGGCGAGCGATTCCGGCGTTTGCGCACCCCTGCGACCGGAGATCTGTTCGAGCACTTCGGCGTGGCCGTCACGCCGCCGTTGCCCGAGGAGCCGCCGCCTGCGGCCGTGCTCGCAGCCGCCGTCTGCGAGCACTGCGGCTGGTACCGCCCGCTGCCCGTGCGGGGCCCCTGCCCGCTGTGCGCCGCCCCGGGTCGCGAGGGCCGGGCCGGTTGAGCCGCTACGTCCGAGTCACCGCGTCGGCGCTGGGGGATCTCGAGGAGGTGGCCCGCGGGCTGGCCGAGCTCGGGCTCCCGGTGCAGCGAGGCCGCGGACACGGCCCGCGCGCCCGCGTGATGCTCGAGGGCAGCGTGGAGTGCCCCGGCGAGCCGGTGGACCTACGGCTGCCCGCCGGCACCCTCGACGCGGTGGAGGACTTCGGCTTCGTCCTCGACGAGGGAGCGGTGCGGCTGGTGTGCGGCGAGCTCGACCGCACGCTGCTCGAGGCGAGCCTGCTGCCGCCGCTCGAGCGCGCGGTGGGGGAGCTGCGGGTGCGTCGAGCGGCCGCGAGCGCCGGCCTCGAGGTGGAGGCGATCGAGTCGTCCCGCGCCGCCGACGGCCGCCGCCGCCTGGTGCTGCGCCGACGCTGAAGGGCCTCGCCCCGCGGGTGGCTCAGCTCCGGAAGCGCACGTGGAAGTGGTGCGCATGGTTGGGCCAGTGCCGGATGATCCCGTGCGCCCGCCCGCGACCGTGCGGGTACTGGAACAGCTCGTCGAGCTCCTGCTGCGGCACCCCGCGGGACTTGGCGTGCTCGTAGAGCTGCTCCTGGATCCGGTAGTCGACGAACACGTAGACCACCTGCTCGGTGTCGACGAAGGCCTTGATGAGGCTCCAGGTGCGGGCCACGTCGAGGGTCTCGCGGCTGACCCCCCCAAAGCGCGTGCGCTCGCCGTGGGTCCCTCGCAGCACGTAGCCGAGATCGATGTCGCGGCCGGTGCGGTGCGAGACGTGGGGATGCAGCGCGCCGCCGCCCTCCTGGCTGATGTCGCCCACCAGCACCTTGGGGCTGCCCCGGTGCTGCCGCTTGTACTGGGCCACCGCGCGCTCCAGCAGGCGAATGGTCTTGGGCGTGCCGAAGGCCAGCTTGGGTCGCTTGACGAAGATGTCGTCGCTCGGGGTGAGGCGCACCGTGATCTCGGCCCGCCTCCCGCCGCCGCCCCCCGCCCCGCGCCGGGACTTCTTGGGCTCGGGCGGCAGGAAGTCGGGATGCAGCCCGCCGTCGATGCGCAGCGTGAGCCGCTGCCCCACCCGCACGTGGTTGGCGTCGTGGATCTTGGGGTTCTGCTCGAGCAGCGCCCGCAGGCTCAGGCCGTGGGCCTCGGCGATCTCGCCCAGGGTCTCGCCGGGGGCCACCGTGATCTCGACCGTCTCGGTGAGCCGGGGGAAGATCTCCGGGCACACCCGCACGAGCTGCCCCGGCACGATCAGGTTGGGATCGCTGATCTGCGGGTTGAGGGCCACCAGCTCGGTTCGGCGCACGCCGTAGCGGCCCGCGATGAGCCCCAGGTGCTCCCCGGGCTGCACCGCGTGCTCGTAGAGCGGCATGCGATGGTCGCAGTCGGCATGGGCCGGGGCCCGCGTGGGACGATCGCCGGCGGTCTCCAGCTCGGCTTCGCCCGTCTCCACCTCGTCGTCGTCGGCGACGACCTCGGGCTCGGGCTCGGACGGGGCTCGGGCGGCGGCCACGGTGGGCCACCCCAGGCCCGCCAGCAGCAGGATGCTCCACCAGGGCCGGCGACGCCGGATCCGCGGCCACCGATGCTCGCTGTCGTACATGTCCTACTCTGTAGGCAGATCCTGGACCGAAGGCCAAGAAACCGGACCAAACGACAGGCCTGCGACCGATCGAGCGACTGCGATCCACCGCACGGCGCGGCGAGGGCGGGGTGAACATGCTAGCGGGGGTCTGCGTCCATGCAGGCCGGCTCGGCCCGGGGGACGCCTGGGCTCACCACGTGTTGGGCATCACCACGCTTGCAAGCACCCCCCCGGTCGCCCACGATTCGCTTCCCTTCGGACTCAGGAGCTCTCATCACCATGACCTTGCCTGCCCGTCTGTCCTGCGGCATTGCCGCCATCGGTCTGTGCGCCACCCTCGGCGCCTGCAACAATGACCCCGGCTCCGGCACCCTGCGGGTCCAGTACTCCTTCGACTCCTTCACCAGCTGCAACGAGGACGCCGAGAACGTCGTCGACATCACCGTCGAGCTCGGTGACGACGTGGCCACCGAGACCGTGACCTGCGACAACGCAGGCGGTGAGATCACCATCTCGGCCCCGGCGGGCACCTACGACATCGTGGTGCAGGGCATCGACGACGTCGGCGACGCGGTCATCGACAACCTCAACGATCCCATCACCGACGATCGGGTGGAGGTGATCGGAGGCGACGACAAGGACTTCCCCGTCGAGCTCGGCCTGATCCCCGCCCGCCTCGAGGTGATCATGCAGGTGATCAACACGGGCAGCGGCTTCCCGGCCATGTGCGGCTCGACCGACATCATGATCCACGGTCTCCAGGTGGAGGCGGCGAGCGCGGCCGGCGGTCTCAAGACCCACGAGTTCGATCTCTGCGACTTCACCGACATCGTGGCCGTGCCCGACGACGATCGCGAGATCAACGGGCGCCTGTTCGATCGGGTGTTCCTGCAGCCCCTCGACGGCATGGGCGGCTCGGTCGGCGACGAGATCGAGATCCAATTCGCGCAGGCGGTGGGCGCGGGCAAGTCGGTTCGAATCGCGCTCACCTGCGAGGGCGACGCGTGCACCTTCGAGATCCTGCAGGGCGAGGCCGGCACCACCTCCAACGGCTCCTCGGGCGGCGATGCAACCGCCGGCGAGACCGACGGTGACACCACCGGAAGCATGGACGATACGGGCGGAGACTCGACCGGCGGCGACTCGACGGGCGGCTAGGCCCTCGCTCGCATCCTCGCGATCCTCGGGACCACCACGGGCCGCCTCGAGCGACCTCGGTAGACGGCCCCACGTCGTTCGCACGACGTTCCCACTTGGTCCCCCAAAATCCTTCGCCACGCTCGACGTAGCCATTGCCTCGAGCGTGGCGTTTCTCTATTCTGGCAGCTCGGCTCGCGAGGTCTGCCCTTCCTTCACGGAAGGGCCCTCCGTGCTCCCTGGATGGCTCACGGGTACCATTTCGGCACCACACGCGAGCATCCGTCCGCTTCCTTTCGCTCTTGCTCCCCGCTCCCGCGATCTGCCGTCCGATGGCGACGCGGAGACCCGCTCGATTTCGACCGCCACGCTCACCGGTTGCCCATTGCCCCCGCTCACCCACTACACCGAGGAGCCCTCGACGCTGTCGGCCTGCTCCGGGCATGCGTATACGCGCGTGCATGGTGGCGGCTTCGTCACCCGCGAGATGCTCGAGCGAACCCTGCGAGAGCTCCGCGGCGGGAGTGAGCTGAGCCGGAGCATGCTGATCGACCTGCGCAACGTGGCGGGCTACGAGGCCTCGTGCCTGCGCCCGGCGGCGCAGTTCCTCCGCGAGGCCCCCCAGCTGGGCCTCACCCGCATCGCGCTGGTGGCCACCTCCTCGGTGATGCGAACGGCGTCCCAGCTCGCGGCGTCGTCGCTGCGGGTCGAGCTGCGCATGTTCGAGCACGAGCCCCACGCCACGCAGTGGCTACAGGGCTCCCCCGCCTGACCGGCGCCCGCTCATCCCCCCAGCCGGGCCGCCCCGGGACGTCCAGCCGGGGGCAGGCGTCGAAGGCCGGTCCACAGGCCCCACCCCGGCTGCGACCCTTCGACGCGGAGCAGGCCCACGTCCAGCCGCGCCCGGCCATCCACGGCAAACGAGAGCTCCGAGACCACCTCGGCCCGCAGCTCGTGGGATCCCTCGGCCTCGCCGATGCTCAGCCCCACCCGCGCCGGGGCCCGCCCGGGACGCTCCTCCACGCTGCACCCCAGGGTGCGCACGGGGGCGATCCGCTCGCGCTGCGCCCAGAACCCGCCCTCGAGGGTGACGAAGGGGAAGCGGGCCCGGTAGACCCAGCCGCACCGCTCGTCGGGGGTGGCCCACATGCACTGGAACGCCTCTCGGGGTGCCCCCCAGTCGCGAACCCCCCAGTGATGTTGCCGTAGCGACACCGCGCGCACCGGCACCAGCAGATCGCCGACGGCGACCGTGCCGTGCAGGTGCCCGAGCTGCACGTAGCCCTGCGAGCGCGCGCGTCGGGCCGCTCGCAGCAGCCGGGCGTCCCAGCTCGCCTCGCCCAGCCGCCGCGCCAGCAGCTCGGGATCATCGTCGATCCCCGGAGCATGGGGCGGCGCCGAGGCCACGAAGGTGAGGTCCACGCTGCCCCGCAGCTCGGCTGGATCGCCCGCCTCCACGACCCGCAGCGACGGCCCTCCCGCCACGTAGCCCATGCGCTGCAGCCGACCGGTGTGCTCCACCGTCCAGCGCTGCATGGGGGTCACGCAGTCGAGCCGCAGCCCCGCCGCTCGCCAGCGATCCTCGCCCGTGGTGCGGAGCACCCGATCGCCGCCCGGCAGCGCCCACGCCCCGTCGGGCCGCAGCACCACCACCCACACCCGCTGGGAGTCTCGCCCCGGCAGCCACTCGAGCCGCACGATCACGCCGAGGCCCGCCTGCGCGCCGGCGAAGGTGTAGTCCTCGGCAAAGCGCGGCCGACCGTCCCACTCGTGGGTGGCCTCGTCGCTCGGCTCCGGCGGCGGTGCGGGTCGGTAGCCCCGACGCTTGGCGAGCACCCAGCGGGCCAGCGCGGACTTGAGCCCGCGCCGCAGCGCAGCGCTCACGTCGGCCGAGTCGCCGGGGCCATCACGCGATCGATCGGACATCCTGCAACGGGGCGGGCCACGACAGGCCCAGCGCGACCAGCATGCCACGTCCCCTCGGCGGGCGTGGACCGCATCACCCCAGGGCCCAGGCATCAAGGCGGCCCTGGCCGCCCGCAATCGCCGCGCGAGCGCCCGAGGCCCCGATGGACAGCCTTTCGCGCCGCGTGCTAACCACGAGCTTCGATGAGGACCCTGCGCCTTGCCCCCGTCCTGCTCGCCGCCCTGATGCTCGTGCCCGGGTGCGACAACAAGAAGGAGCTCACCCCGGAGGAAATCGCGGCCAAGCTCGAGTCCGATCTCGAGGAGGCGGCGGCGCGGGTGCGCAACAACAAGCTCGAGGACGCCGAGAAGATCTACCTGCGGGTCCTCGAGACCCACCCCGATCACCCCAAGGCCGTGGGCGGCCTGGGCCGGGTGCGGCTCGAGGAGAAGAAGTACGAGGAGGCCGAGACCCTGCTCGCCAAGGCCGTCGCCGCCACGCCCGACGACGCCCGCCTGATGTACGCGCTGGGCACCTCGCGGATGATGCAGGGCAAGCACGCCGAGGCAGCCGAGGCCTACGGCCAGGCCTTCGCCGCCGACCCCGAGAACAGCGAGTTCGGGCTCTCCTACGGTCGCCAGCTCAAGGAGGCCGGCAGCTTCGCCAAGGCCGAGGAGGTGCTGCGCGAGGTGGCCGAGCTCGACCCCAAGGCCCAGTTCGTGTTCACCGAGCTCGGCGATGCGCTGCGTGGCCAGAGCAAGAACGAAGAGGCCCTCAGGACCTATATGAAGGCCCAGAACACCTACCGCTCCGACAAGATGGCCCACGCGGGAGCGGCGCTGACCTACGAGCTGCTGGGCGACAACAAGCACGCGGCGGACGAGTGGGCGGCCTACATCACGATGGACTGCTGCTCCGACTTCTCCAAGACCGTGGCCCAGAAGAAGATCGTGACCCTCGAGGCGGGCGACGGGGCGGCGGCCGAGGGCGGCGAGGCCCCCGGCGACGAGGCTGCGCCCGAAGGCGCCGAGCAAGACCAGGCGGGCTGAGCTCCGCCCCACGCGGCGGCGGCTCGACCCCCACCACCTCAGCGCGGCGGCGGCTCGACCCCCTCCTCCTCAGCGCTGCAGCGACGCCACCACGCGCACGCGGGCGGCGAGCATCGCCACGGGGCCGCTGGCCAGGCCGCACAGGCCCACCGCGGCCAGGGCCGGCCCCAGGGCGTCGACGGCCTGCACCACCACCGGCAGGTGATCGACCGGGTAGATGTCGCTGCCCAGCGGGTAGCGGAAGGTGTCGATCACCAGGCAGTACAGGCCCCCCAGGGCCAGGCCCAGCACGGCCCCCACCCCGCCCGCGAGCAGGCCCACCGCCTCGAACACCCAGAACACCAGCGAGCGAGCGCCGCCCACCGCCATCATCACCGCCACGTCGTGCCGCTTGCGTCGCACCAGCAGCAGCAGGCTGGCGATGAGCGAGGACGCGGCCACCACCACCATCAGCCCCAGCACCAGCGAGAGCGTGGCGCGGATCTGCTCGAGGCCGATGAGCATGGGCGAGTTGGTCTCGCGCCAGGTGCTCACCCGGTAGACCTGGGGGAGCTCGGCCGTCATGCGTGCGGCCACCACCTCGGCCAGCTCGGGGTCGCTCAGCTCGAACTCGATGCCGGTCACCCGCCCCTCGCGGAAGAACAGCGACTGCCCGGCGCTCAGGTGCATCAGCGCCATGTTGCGGTCCACCTCGCTGGTGCCGGTGCTCAGCGTGTCGAGCAGGTCGAACACCGCATAGCGCGGCGGGCCGGCCTCGCCCCCGACCTCGGTCGGCACCACCACCCGCACCCGGTCGCCCACCTCCACGCCCAGGCGCGCCGCGAGGCCGCGGCCGAGCACGATGCCCGGCAGGTGACGGGTGTCGCCCGGGCGCAGCACCGAGGGATCGCCCCGCCCGAGGATCTCGCCGAAGCCCTCCAGCTCGGCCGCCCGACGCGGGTCGATGCCCTTGCCCACCACGATGGCGGGCCCGGCCGAGGGCGGCTCGTCGCCGCTGCTCTCGTCGAGCACCTCGACCGCCACGTCCTCGCCGTCGCCCGCGGGCTCGGGCACCACCGCCACCATCGAGTAGGCGAAGGGCGAGGCCGCGATCACCTCGGGCTCCGCCTTCCAGCGATCGGCGACCTGCTCGTACTCGAAGAAGTCCAGCCCGTACTTGGTGAGCAGCACGTGGCCGTTGAGGCGGGCGAGGGCCCGGGTGATCTCGAGCTGGAAGCCGGTGGTGACCGACAGCGCGGTCATGAGGCTGGCGCAGGCCAGGGCCACTCCCACCACCGAGACGGCCATGGCGGGGTTGAACAGCCGCAGGCAGATCGCCGCCAGGCCCACCATGCTCGCCACCCCGAGCACCGCCACCAGCCACAGCTGGTGCACCCCCAGCCACAGCGGCAGCGCGCAGCCCAGCATCACCAGCGAGGAGCCGACGAGCATCCGCCGCACGCGGGGGCTCGGCGGCGTGTCCCGCAGCATGAGCCGGGCCGCGAGCAGCCGCACCACCGGCCAGCGGGTGAGGGTTCGTCGCGCCGCCATCTCACTCGAAGCGCAGCCCCTCCACCGGGCGCAGCTTGGCTGCACGCAGCGAGGGGGGCACGGTCGCGAAGAAGCTGATCGCCATGGTCACCAGCAGCACGATGCCCACCTGGTCCACGCTGATCTCCACCGGTAGGTGCTCGATGAAGTAGACCTCGGGGTCGAGGGTGTAGCCATACAGCTCCACCAGCCAGCACAGCACCAGGCCGAAGCCCACGCCGGCGACCGAGCCCACGGCCCCGATGCTCATGCCCGCGAACTGGAAGATGCGGGCCACCCCGCCCTCCGAGGAGCCCATGGTGCTCAGGATCGCGATCTCGGCGGTGCGGCGCACCACCATGGTCCACAGCGCCGCGAGCACGTTGAAGCCCGCCACGGTGCTCACCAGGCTGAGGATCACGGTGAGGATCGACTTCTGGGTGCGGATGCTCTGGAACAGGTTGGCGTTGAGCTTCTGCCACTCGAGGATCGAGTACTCGTCGTCGCCGATCGTCTGGCGCAGCACCTGCTCCACCTCGGGCGCCTCGTAGGGATCGGCCAGGCGCAGGTCGATGCCGGAGACCGTGTCCTTGCCGCGATACTTGAAGTACTGCAGCTCCTTGATGTGCACGTAGACCAGGCGGCTGTCGTACTCCTGGAAGCCGGCCCGGAACACCCCCGCCACCCGGTAGTGGCGGAATTCGGGGGCCTCCGAGGTATCGAAGGTGGCCCCGGGATCGACCAGGCTCACCACGTCGCCCTTGGCCAGCTCGAGCTCGCGCGCGAGGGTGACCCCCACGAACATCGTGGGCAGGGTCTCGGGATCGAGATCGTCGGCGGGGTCGCGGCCCTCCACCTCCAGGGGCCACTCGTCCTCGTCGAGCGCCACCGCCCGGCGGCGGCCGTACTTGAGGTGATCGGGCTGGGCCCGGTAGGCCCGCAGCGCCGCCTCGTACCAGCTGGGCCCGCGGGGATCGGGGGTGGCCGCGATCACGGGCGGCAGCCGGTCGTCCTCGCGATCGCGGATCGGCTGGAGCACGAGCTCCGAGCGGAGGTCGGCGATCTCCACCGAGTCGTCGCCGCCTGCCTCGAGGTGATCGGCCAGGTCGATCACCTCGTGCGCCGTCTGGGGCTCGATGCCCTTGACCAGCACGCTGGCGCGGCGGATGTCGCCCTCGCGCTCGCCCTCGGGATCGACCGGCGCGAGGGCCATGGCGTAGTAGACGAAGGGGCTCGCCCCCACCACGCCGGGGATCGTGCGCAGGTACGCCTCGAAGCGGCGGTACTCCGAGATCCCGAACGAGCGGGTCACGTTGATGTGGGCGTAGACGCCCAGCACCCGGCGCTCGAACTCGTGCTGGAAGCCGGTGGCCACCGACTGCACCACGATGAGCGCGGCCACGCCGATGGCGATGCCCACCATGCTCAGCGTGGACGACACCGCGAAGCGCTGCGAGAGCACCACGACCATCACCGTGCCCGAGGCCAGGGCCACGAGCACCGCGAGCGCGGCCGAGCGCACCTCGAGGTGCAAGGCGATCACCCCCGCCACCGCGACCAGCAGCGCCACCACCAGCACGCCCAGCATGGCGGGTCCGCGAGCCCCGGGGCGTCGCAGGATCCGCTGGCCGGCCACGCGCTCGTAGCCGCTGAAGCCGTCGATGCCCCACGCGAGCACCAAGGAGATCAGCGCGGCCACGCCGTGGCGCCCGAGCACCGGCACCCACCAGTCCGCCTCGGGCACGAGCACCGCGGGGCTGGTCAGCGACAGCGGGAACAGCAGCAGCAGCAACGCGGTGCGGACCAGCTCGATCCGCGGGGCGCCGATGGGCGCGGCCAGTCGCACGCGGATCGTCAGGCCCGCGGTGAGCGAGACCAAGCCGACCATGGACGCGAGCACGGGCTCGAGGATCAGGGCCACCGCGACGGCGACTCCCAGCCCCGCCACCGCGGCCGCGAGCCGTGCCCCTCGACTCCCCCTGCGTC
This sequence comes from Myxococcales bacterium, assembly GCA_020633315.1. Taxonomy (GTDB): domain Bacteria; phylum Myxococcota_A; class Polyangia; order Nannocystales; family Nannocystaceae; genus Paraliomyxa. The sequence goes on along the minus strand of JACKDV010000012.1, from coordinate 95,971 downwards.
CCAGCCCGGGAGCTCCGGCGATCACCCACGTGGTCACCACCGCGAGCAGACCGACGCGGCAGGTCTCGACGACGCCGGAGAACCATTTCGGTGCTCCGGGCCAGGCGAGATCCGCCGTGGAGCCCAGCACGAGCACGAGCAGGAGCGACCAGAGCCAGGGGCTGATGGTGCCGCGAGCCTCGTCGCCGGCCGCGCGAGACGTATCGGAGCTGCGCTTCACCGGGCCGCCAACGAGCGCGAGGACCGTAGCAACGCCCTTCGACCCACGGCAACGTCAGCCGTGTCGAACGGCTCCTGGTGCCGATCCTGGTCCCGGAGCCCGGGATGGTGGCGCCGTCGGCGGCGAGTCGATCGCGAAACCACCTTGGATCCTTGGCGATCTCCTGGAACGGCGGTGGTCGCAATCCTTGACACGCCGTGTCGGCGCAAGATACGCTCCGCCCGCCGATCCAAGCTCGGAGCCCGCATGCATCGCCGGTTTGTGCATCTTCTGGCCTTCACTGCCGTCGGGCTGGCGCTGTGGCCGTCCACGGCGGAGGCGGGAAAATACGATCTCGATCTGACGCCCCTTGGCTCGCTCGAGCAGCAAGGGAGCAACACCGTCATCGTCCAGGACAACGCCGCGTTCCGCAGCCTGTCCTCGGAGCTGGGCACCATCATCGCTCCGCAGCCGATGGACACCGCCGATTCGCTGGGTCTGTCGGGCTTTGCGTTGTCGGCCGACGTCACGATCAACACGATCTCCGCGAGCCAGAACTACTGGCGCAACACCTCGGATGGCGCAGACACCGCTGTGCCGAGCATGCAGATCATGGGGCGCAAGGGTCTGTGGCCCGGCCTCGAGGTCGGTGCTGGAGCGACCCATGTGTTCGACAGCCGGATGTGGGCCCTCACCGGCTACGGCAAGATCGCGTTCCACGAGGGCTTCCACCACCTGCCGATCCCGTCCATCGCCATCCGTGGCTCGTTCTCGCGGCTGCTCGGCGCCAAGGACCTCAACATGACGACGGCCGCTCCGGCCGTCACCATCTCGCACCTGTTCGGTCTGGGGAAGACCTTCAGCCTCACCCCCTACGTGGGCTACGAGGCGCTCATCATCATCTCCCGCTCGCAGGTGCTCAACGCCAACCCATCGTGTGACGAGTTCGACGACGCGTACAACGAGGACCCTGCTGCGTGTGACTTCCCGGCCGGGGATCCCAACGCGACCCACAAGCCCGCCAGCGAGTTCGTGTTCCAGAACGGCGGGTCGATCGTTCGTCATCGACCCCACCTCGGCCTCCGCATGATCTTCAGCGTCATCCGGGTCGGCGTCGAAGCCATGTTCGTACCCGGTGGCAAGTCCGAGGGAAGCGTCGACGGGGAGACGGTCGTCGACGGCTCGGGCCTCCAGCAGCAGTACACCGTCTCCGTCGGCCTCGACTTCTGACGGTCCGCCCATGATCATCTCCTGCCCCGAGTGCGCCGGGCCCTTCGAGCTCCCCGACGACCAGATTGCGGCGTTGGTGCAGGTCGCGTGCCCGCACTGCGCATTCCGGATGATCCTCGACTTCGCCGCGGCCAACGATCCCGGCCTGGTGGAGGAAGGCATGCGCATGGCCAGCGGCTTCCGCTCGGCCGCCGACTACCGAGCCAGCCTCAGCGCCGCCCCCATCGAGGAGGCGGCACCCGAGCCCGAGCCCGTGGTCACCCCGCGGCTGGAGCCCGTCACGGCACCCGAGCCCGTGGTGGCGCCGCTCCCCGAGCCCGTCGCCGCAACGCCGGAGCCCGTGGTCGCTGCGCGCCCCGAGCCCATCGCTGCGCGCCCCGAGCCCATCGCTGCGCGCCCCGAGCTCGTCGCAAGACCCTCCGAGCCCGCAGCAGCGCGACCCGAGCCCCGCACGCCGGCGGTCACCCCCCCGCGCGAGCCGGCTCGACCCGTGGTGCCGCAGCCCGAGGCCAGCCCGCGACCACCCGCCGAGCCGGAGCGTCCGGCCGCCTCCGCCGTGCCGCCCGTGCGGCGCCGGATGACCACCGTGGACGACCTCGAGGTGCGGGTGCCCCGGCCGGCCGAGGAGGTCGCGGTCCGCGAGCCCGAGCCCCGCATCGACGAGGACGCCCTCACCGTCGCCCCGCCCAGCCGCACGCGGCCGCCCGTCCGCGCGCCTCAGGCCACGCCCTCGCCCGCCCCCGAGAGCCGGCCGCCTCGTCCCGGGCGCACCGTCGTCGGGCCTGCACCCACCGCCGACGAGGCGCACCCGACCTTCGACGAGGCCGAGGAGGCCCCGACCGTGATGGTGCCCACGGAAGCTCGCGAGGCAGCCCGGCGCGAGCTCCAGGCCCAGCGAGACGCCGCCCGTCGGGCCGCCGAGGCCGAGGACGAGCTCGACGTTGACGTGGAGCCCGAGGAGGCCACGCCCTCCGAGCGCAACCGGATCCCGCCCCACACGCCGCCCGGCCGGGCCAAGCCCGCGCGGAGCGAGCAGGACGAGGAGGCCACCGAGGCCGAGCCCAAGCCGCGGCGCAAGCGCCCGCGCCTGGAGGCGCTCGGCGACCTCGAGCAAGAGGTGCCGCCGCCCGGCATGTCCACGCTCGGGATCGTGATGGTAGTGCTGCTGACGCTGCTCGCCGGTGGGCTGGTGGCGGCGAGCGTGGCGCTCGAGGACACCGTCGATCCTCGACCCTTGCTCGAGAAGCTCTACCGCCAGTACGTCAAGGGCGAGTGAGCGCGGTCGATCGTCGCAGCTCGGGGCTCTGCGGCGTGCAAGACTGGACGCCGTCGTGAGGGACGAGCACACGACCCAGGCCGCCGCATGCCTCGTGGGGCTCGATGCCCGTAGCGTGGCTCGACGGCTGGCCGTGCTTCCCGAGCGGTTCATGCGGATGGCGCGGCTGGCCGAGATCGTGGAGGCGGCCGATCCTCCCGACGCGGCGTGGCTGCTGGATACCCTGGCCACCGCCGGGCGAGCTGGTGGTCCGCCCTTCGACGTGAGCCTGCTTGCGGCGGTGGATCTCTTCGGGGGCGACCGCCTGCCCTACCCCTGCCGCCAGGCGATCTTCGAGGCCGCCGAGGCGCGGGGCCTCGCCGCCTGCCTCGACCTGATGCTCTCGCAGTCGCAGGTGGAGGACGAGCAGGCTGGCGCTCCCCGACCGTTGGTGCCCGGCACCCGCCCCCTGACCCTGGGCGAGCGCAAGAGCCTGGCGCGCTCGTGGGATCGCACGGTGCTCGAGCGCCTGCTCGCCGATCCCCACGCCGACGTGGTGCGGCTTCTGCTGTCCAACCCCCACGTCACCGAGGACGACATCCTGCGGATCGCCACCGCCCGCGGCAGCTCGGCCGCGGTGCTGGGGCTGGTGCTGCGATCGCGACGCTGGGGCACCGCGCCGCGAGTGCGTCGGGCCCTGGTCCGCAACCCACGGCTACCGCTGGCCACGGCGCTGCGCCTGCTGGGGCTGCTCGGGCGCCGTGATCTCGAGGAGCTGCGCCGCGACCCCCACCTGCCGCCGCGGCTGGCCGCGGCGCTCAAGCGACGGCTGCGGCCGCCCAGCTAGGCGCCTGGCTCGGGCCCGAGCGGCGCGGGCCTCGGCCGGGATCCGCTCAGGCCTTGCTCGACTTCTTGGGCGTGACGTCGATCTCGCCCTCGCGATCCGCATCGGCGTCGATCGCCTTGGCAGCCTCGGCCGCCTTGTCCTCTTCGACCGCCTTCATCTCCTTGCGGAAGCCACGGAGCATCTTGCCCACGCCCTCGCCGAGCTGAGGCAGCTTCGACGGGCCGAAGATGAGGAGGACCACGGCGACGATGATGATGATCTCCATCGTCCCGAGCACTGCGAGAAGCATGGGTGGAAAGGTAGTCGTCTTTGTCGGCCTTTGCTAGCGTCAGTCCCCGATGATCGAGCGCTCGGACGCGAGGCGTGGCCTGGGGGGGCGTGCCCCCGGCCGTGGGCGCCTTGCGGCGCGCGTCCGTGGGGTAGTGCTGCTCGCTCTCCTTGCGTGGTCTGCGGCCCCGGTCGGGCGCGTCGAGGCCGGCCAGGGCGCCGAGGATCCTGCCCGCGAGCGGGTGGGCGCGGTCTGGGCCTCCACGGCGGGCCGCGCTCGCGTTCGAAGCGATCGACCACCCGGCGACGCGCTGCACGAGGCCTGGGCGGCGCCGGCCTTCGTGCCCGACTGGGCGCTGCGGCAGTCGCTGGCCGCATTCGAACGAGCGCGCTTCCCCGAGGACGGCCCCGCTCCCAGCCTCGTCGACACGCCGCCCGAGCCATGGATGGTCGACCTGAAGAAGCCGGCGTTGCCGGTGCGATGGAACGACCGCTTGGTGGAGTACCTCCGCTACTTCCGCGACGGCGAGCAGGGCCGCGCGCTCATGCGAGGCTGGCTGCGCCGGGCCGGCCGCTACGAGAGGCGCCTGCGCAAGATCCTCGGCGAGGTGGGCGTGCCCGAGGACCTGGTGTTCGTGGCGCTGGCCGAGTCGGGCTTCAACCCGCGGGTGCGCTCGCGGGTGGGCGCGGCGGGCCTGTGGCAGTTCATGGAGGCCACCGGCAACGTCTACGGGCTGGAGCAGGACTTCTGGATCGACGAGCGCTTCGACGTGGAGAAGTCGAGCTACGCAGCCGCGGCCTACCTCGCCGATCTGCACGCGCGCTTCGGCTCGTGGGAGCTGGCCCTGGCCGCCTACAACGGCGGCTACGGGCTGGTGATGACCTCGATCTCGAGGCACAACACCAACAACTTCTGGGCCCTGGCCGAGATCGAGAGCGGCCTGCCCTACGCCTCGGTCAACTACGTGCCCAAGATCGTCGCGGCCGCGCTGGTGGGCCGCAACCGCGAGGCGCTGGGCTACGGCCCCAAGGATCTGCAGCCCGACGCCGAGCTCGACTGGGTGGAGGTGAAGCTGCCTCGCTCTACCCGGATCTCCGACCTCGCGCGCCTGCTGCAGGCCGACCAGAGCACCCTGGCCGAGATCAACGGGGCCTTCGTCCGCGGTCGCACCCCGCCCGGACGCAGCACCACGCTTCGGATCCCCCGCGACAAGGCCGAGGCCTTCGTGGCCGCGCGCCCCGAGCTCGAGGCGCTGTGGCGCGGCGAGGGCACGGTGACCGTCGCCCACGGGGAGCAGCTCGGCGCGATCGCCCGTCGCCACGGGATCAGCGAGCGAGAGCTGCGGGCGCTCAACGGCATCGTGGACTCGGCCGAGGTGCACGGCGGCGTGGTGCTGGTGGTCCCCTCCGCCCTGCCCGAGCCGAGCCCCGAGCACGCCGCCGCCGCGCCCCCCGAGCCGCCGCCGCTGGCCGCCGTGCCCCCGCTGCGGGCCGGACCGGGGCAGCGCCTGGTGTTCTTCCGCACCAACCGAGCCAGCACCCCGCCGCAGCTCGAGCGCGCCTTCGGGGTGCGCTGGTCGAGCATCGTGCGGTGGAACGACCTCGATCCGCGGGCCCGCCTGCAGGACGGCCAGGTGCTGCAGCTGCTGGTCCCCGCGGGCTTCGACGCCGCCGCGCACCAGGTGGCCATGCTCGAGGAGCACGAGGTGGAGCACGTGGTCCGGGGCTCGCGGGCCCACCTCGAGGCGGAGCTCGGCCGTCGCGGCAAGCAGCGCCGCGGCTACCGGACGCGCGCGGGCGATACCCTCGAGGGGATCGGCAAGCGCTTCGATCTCACGGTGGGCGACATGTCCCGGATCAACGCGGTCCCCCGCGGCCATGCGCCGGCGCCCGGCGAGGTGCTCGTGGTCTACGTCGATCCCGGTCGCACCAAGGGGACGATCCGCGCGCCGGCACCGCGAGGCTTCGAGGCCCACGAGGAAGGACCAGGCGCGACCCGAGCCCCCTCCACCGCCGACACCGCCCGGGTTCCCGGACGCGACGAGCCCCCCGATCCTCCCCCGGACGAGCCCCCGCCCCGCGAGGAGGACGAGGGGCGGGATCCCTCCACCGCCGACACCGCGCGCGTGCCCGGCCACTAGGCCGACCGCTTTCGAACGCTCCCTGCGGCGCCGAGTCGTCGCGAGGCACCTCGGCGACGCTGGCCGTATGATGGAGGGCACGATGCTCATCTCCGTCGAGGAGGCACTATCGCGGGCGCTCGAGGGCTGCGCGCCCCTGCCCAGCGAGTGGATCGGAATCGGCGAGCTGGACGGGCGCGTGGCCGCGACCACCCTGCACGCGCGCTGGGACCTGCCACAGCGCGACCTCAGCGTGATGGACGGCTACGCGGTGCGCAGCCTCGACATCGCCAACGCGCGCGCCTGCGGCAACGCGATCGTCCTGCAGGTACGAGGCGAGAGCGCGGCCGGCCATCCCGCCGAGGGCCCCCTGCAGCCCGGCGAGGCGCTGCGGATCTTCACCGGCGCCGTGCTCCCCGAGGGAGCCGACGCCGTGATCGCCCAGGAGGACACCCGCCGCGAGGGCGAGCGCCTGGTGATCGACGACGCGTCGCTCGGCGAGCTGTCGCCCGGGACCTTCGTGCGCCCGCGCGGCCAGGAGCTGCGCGAGGGCGACGTGCTGGTGCGCCCCGGGGATCGCCTGGGCCCCGGCGACATCGCCCTGCTCGCGGGCAGCGGGCACGCGCAGCTCGAGGTGGTCCGCCGAGCGCGGGTGGCGATCCTCGGCACCGGCGACGAGCTGGTCGCGGTGGGCCAGCGCCCCGGGCCGGGGCAGGTGGTGAGCTCCAACGGCCTGGTGCTCGAGGCCCTGGTGCGCCGCGCCGGGGCCGAGCCGATCGCGCTCGGCGACGTGGGCGACGAGCACGGTCGCCTGCGCGAGGCCCTGGTCGAGGGCCTGCGTGCCGACGTGCTCGTCACCTCGGGCGGCATCTCGGTCGGCGATCACGATCTGGTGCACGGCGAGCTCATCCGCCTGGGCGCGGTCACCGAGTTCCGCGGGGTCGCCCTGCGACCGGGCAAGCCCACCACCTACGCGACCGTGTTCGCCGAGGGCGACGACGCCCCGACCCGCGTGTTCGCCCTGCCCGGCAACCCGGCGAGCAGCCTGGTCACCTTCGCCCTGTTCGTGCACCCGGTGCTGCGGCGCCTGGGAGGCATCACCGGCGATCCTCGCCTGCCCCGTCGCCAGGTCACCCTGCGCGGGCCGGCCCGCGGCGCGGGACGGCGGGCCCACTACCTGCGGGCGAGCCTCGTCGACGGCGAGGCGGTGCCGCTCTCCGCCCAGCAGTCCGGCGACCTGCGCTCGATCGCCGGCGCGGAGCTGCTGATCCCAGTGCCCCCCGGCGTGGCCGAGCTGGCCGCGGGCACCCGCGTGGAGGCCATCGAGCTCGAGCCCTCCATGGCCGAGCGAGCACCCCGGCGATGAGCGACGAGCACGACGAGCTGGCCCTGGAGGTGGTCGACCACGCCGACGTGGGCGAGCGCGCCGACGTGGTGCTCGGGCGTCACCTGCCCGGGGTCTCGCGCCGAGTGGCCCGCACGCTGGGGCTCGAGGGCCACCTGTTCCTCGATGGTCGGCGAGCCGCCCCCTCCGCCCGCGTGCGCCAGGGCTCGCGACTCACCCTGCGGGTCGCTCGGAGCGGACCGCCCCAGCCGGTGACGGTGCTCGAGTGCACCGAGCGCTTCGTGTACGTGCTCAAGCCGGCCGGGATGCACACGCAGCGGCTGCGCCCCGACGACGCCTCCACCCTCGCCGACGCGGTGGCGCTCGAGCACCCGGAGTGCCGTCGCGCCAGCCCCGACCTGCGACAGGGCGGCGCGGTGCATCGCCTCGACCGCGACACCACCGGCGTGGTCGCCTTCGCCCGCGATCTGGAATCGTGGAGGCTGGCCCGCGCAGGATTCCGCGCCCGCGCCGTGCTCAAGCTCTACCTCGCCCGCGTGTGCCCCGGGCCGAGCGCCCCCCCCTGGCCCCCGCAGGGGCTCGGTCTGAGCGCGGCGGGCGAGCCGGTGCCCGTGGGCTCCTGGCCCGCGCCCTCGGGCGAGGGCGTGCGGATCGCCGCGCCGCTGGGTCCCCATGGCCGCCACCACGTGGCGATCCGCGACGATGGCCGCCCCGCCGTCACCATCGCCTGGCCGCTGCCCAGCGCCCGCACCGGCGAGCAGGACCTGCTGCTGCGCCTGGTCACCGGCCATCGCCACCAGGCCCGCGTGCACCTGGCGTGGCTCGATCGTCCGATCGTGGGAGATGCTGCCTACGGCGGGCCGATCTCGAGCTCGCTGCGGCTCCACGCCACCGTGCTCGACCTGTCCGCGGCGTGCCCCGGAGAACCACGCATTCACGGCCCGATCCCGGCGAGCTGGGACGCACCCTAGCGCCCCCGCCCTCGGACCGGCTGCGGGTCCGCCCCCGAGCCCGCGGGCCCGCGCTCGCCCCACCTCGCCCGCCTTTGGTATCGTTCCCGACGGATGCGGATCCGCTACTTCGGCCACACCGACGTGGGCTTGTCCCGCGACCACAACGAGGACTCCCACCTCGCCGACCCCGATCTCGGGGTCTTCGTGGTCGCCGACGGGGTGGGCGGCCGGGCCAAGGGAGAGATCGCCAGCCAGGAGGCGGTCGAGCTGATCTGGGAGTGGCTCAAGCGCAACGAGGCCACCATCCGCGAGATCGCCCAGGGCGACGCCCGCGAGCGCAGCCCCCAGCTGTGCCAGCTCGTCCGCGGCGCGATCCAGAACGCCTGCTACATGGTCCACACCATGGGCCAGCTCGACCCCGAGCAGCGGGGGATGAGCACCACCGCCTCCGTGTTCCTCGTCTGCGGCAACGTGGGCGTGGTGGGCCAGGTGGGCGACTCGCGGGTGTACCTGGTGCGCAACGGCGAGGTCGACCAGCTCACCGAGGACCACACCCTCATCAACTACCAGCTCAAGCACGGGCTCATCACCCCCGAGCAGGCGCAGCGCTCCCGCACCCGCAACGTCATCACCCGCGCGGTGGGGCACAAGGACTACGTCGAGGTCGACACCCTGCCCATCCCGCTGTTCCCCGGCGACCGCGTGGTGCTGTGCTCGGACGGCTTCCACGGCTACATCGAGTCCTTCGACGAGATGCGCTACTTCCTCGACATGGAGGTCGAGGACGCGGTGCTCGAGGCGATCCGCTTCGCCAACGCCAAGGGCGGCAAGGACAACATCACCGCCCTGATGGTCGAGCTCGGCGACGACGAGGACTACTGATCCCGTCGGCCCGGGGCCGCCCCGGCCCCTACACGCACAGGTCCAGCCCGCCGACGATCGGCGTGCACACCATGGGCGGCGCGCAGCTCAGGCCCCCGGTGCAGTCGAGGTAGCACGCGGTGTCGGGGGTCCCGTTGATCTCGACCCCGATGCAGGCCGGCACCGCGGTCCCACCCGGCGAGGGATCGCAGTCGATCGCGGGGTTGGTGCACGGGTAGTCCGAGCAGAAGCCGCCCTGCACCACCCCCATGTCGTCCTGGATGGTGATGCACAGGGAGTCGCAGTCGTCGGCCACCGTGCAGGCCGAGTACATGCCGCTGGCCGGCTGCATGCCGGTGGGGCCCCCGTCGTCGGTGCTGCCGTTCATGGTGGTGACCCCGGTGGTCACGGTGGGATCGGTGGTCATCGAGCTCGTGCTGCCGCCGTCGGTGCTCTCGTCGCCGGGCCCGCTGCTGCCGTTGCCTCCCCCGCTGCCGCTGCCGGTGCCGCCGGTGTCGTCGTCACCGGTGTCGTTGCTCGGCGGCGCCGAGGAGACCGGTACGGTCCCGAAGGGATTGGTGTCGTCCGACTCCACGGTACAGGCCGCCGAGGCGGCGATGCTCCACAGGGCCAACGAGGGGATGCTCCAGCGCACGCTCATGCCATCCACAGCATACCTGGCCGCGCCACCCCGCGGCGCCGCGAAACGCCGGGCCGGCCGGCCGTGATGCGACGCCGGCGCGACCCGGCCGCGCGAGCGCGCGGACCGGGCAGGCCCGGCGGATCTCGGCGCTACTGGGCCGCGTCGTCGTACTCGGACATCGGCGGGCAGGAGCACACCAGGTGGCGATCGCCGAAGGCGTTGTCCACCCGGGCCACCGGCGGCCAGTACTTGTGCCCGTGCAGCCACGGGGCCGGCCACGCCGCCTCCTGCCGCGAGTAGGCGTGCTCCCAGGCGTCGGCCGTGACCACGGCCGCGGTGTGCGGCGCGTGCTTGAGCGGGTTGTCGTCCCGCGGCCAGCGGCCGTCCTCCACCTTGGCGATCTCGGCGCGGATCTGGATGAGCGCATCACAGAAGCGATCGAGCTCGGCCTTGGACTCGCTCTCGGTCGGCTCGATCATCAGGGTGCCCGCCACCGGGAACGACATGGTCGGCGCGTGGAAGCCGTAGTCCATCAGCCGCTTGGCCACATCCTCGGCCTCGATGCCCGCGCTGTGCTTGAAGGGCCGCAGATCGAGGATGAACTCGTGGGCCACCCGCCCCCCGGGGCCGGTGTAGAGCACGGGGAAGTGCTGGCCGAGGCGATGGGCCATGTAGTTGGCCCCGAGGATCGCCACCTGGGTGGCCCGCCGCAGCCCCTCCGAGCCCATCAGGCCGATGTACACGTAGGAGATCGGCAGGATGCTCGCGCTGCCGAAGGGCGCAGCCGAGACGGGGCCGATCGCCTGGGGCCCCCCGGTCGCCACCACCGGGTGGCCGGGCAGGAAGGGAGCGAGGTGCTCGGCCACCCCGATGGGCCCCACTCCCGGGCCGCCGCCGCCGTGCGGGATGCAGAAGGTCTTGTGCAGGTTGAGGTGACAGACGTCCGCCCCGTAGTCGCCGGGCCGGCACAGCCCCACCTGGGCGTTCATGTTGGCGCCGTCGAGGTACACCTGCCCGCCGCGCTCGTGCACCACCTGGCAGATCTCGCGGATCGCCACCTCGAACACGCCGTGGGTGGAGGGATAGGTGACCATCAGCGCGGCCAGGCGATCGGCGTGCTGCTCGGCCTTGGCCCGCAGGTCGGCCACGTCGATGTTGCCGTGCTCGTCGCAGGCCACCACCACCACCTTCATCCCCGCCATCACCGCGGACGCGGGGTTGGTGCCGTGGGCCGAGACCGGGATGAGGCACACGTTGCGCTCGGCCTGCCCGCGCGCGCGGTGGTAGGCGCGGATCACCAAGAGCCCCGTGTACTCGCCCTGGGCCCCCGCGTTGGGCTGCACCGACACGCGGTGGAAGCCGGTGATGTTGCACAGCCAGCGCTCGAGCTGGGCGATCATCTCGCGGTAGCCCTGGGTCTGGGTGCTCGGCGCGAAGGGATGCAGCTCGCCGATCTCGGGCCAGGTCACCGGGACCATCTCCGAGGTGCCGTTGAGCTTCATCGTGCAGGAGCCCAGCGGGATCATCGAGGTGGTGAGCGACAGATCCTTGGCCTGCAGCCGATGCAGGTAGCGCAGCAGCTCGTGCTCGGCGTGGTGGCGCGAGAAGACCTCGTGGGTCATGAACTCGCTGGTGCGGCGGTGCACCGGCGGCAGCTCGGGATCCTGCTCGGCCGCGACGGCGTCGAGGTCCACCTGCGGCGCCCCGAACACGGTGAGCAGCCCTCGCAGATCGTGGTCGGTCACGGTCTCGTCGAGCGAGATGCCCACCCGCTGCGCGTCGAGCCGTCGCAGGTTGTAGCCGGCGTGCTCGGCCGCCGCGAGCACGGCGTCGGCCCCCTGATCGCCGTGACGCACCCACAGGGTGTCGAAGAAGGGATCCTCGCCCACCTCGTGGCCGGTGTCGCGCAGCACCGAGGCGAGCACCTTGGCCGCCACGTGCACCCGCTGGGCGATGCGCCGCAGCCCCTGCGGGCCGTGGTAGACGCCGTAGGTCGAGGCCATCACCGCCAGCAGCACCTGCGCGGTGCAGATGTTGCTCGTGGCCTTCTCGCGGCGGATGTGCTGCTCGCGGGTCTGCATGGCCATGCGCATCGCCATGTGCCCCTGGGCGTCGCGCGAGACCCCGATCATCCGGCCGGGCACCTGGCGGCGGTGCTCGTCGCTCGTCACGAGGAAGGCGGCGTGCGGGCCCCCGAAGCCCATCGGCACCCCGAGGCGCTGCGACGAGCCCACCACCACGTCGGCCCCCAGCTCGCCGGGCGGGCGCAGCATGGTGAGCGCCAGCGGATCGGTGGCGACCACCGCCTTGGCCCCCGCGGCGTGGATCCGCTCCACGATGGGCTCGATGTCGAGGATCCGCCCCTGCGTGTCGGGGTACTGCAGCAGCGCCCCGAAGGGCTCGATCGCCGAGAAGTCGAAGTCGGTGGGATCGCCCACCCGCACCTCGAGGCCCAGCGCCTCGGCCCGCGCCTGCACCACCGCGATGGTCTGCGGGTGGCAGTGGCGGGCCACGAAGAACACGGTGCGCTTGCCCTTGGTGACCCGGTGGCACAGCGCCATGGCCTCGGCCGCCGCGGTGCCCTCGTCGAGCAGCGAGGCGTTGCACAGCGGCAGGCCGCACAGGTCGGCCATCATCGTCTGGAAGTTGAGCAGGGCCTCGAGCCGCCCCTGCGCGATCTCGGGCTGGTACGGGGTGTAGGCGGTGTACCAGCCCGGGTTCTCCAGGATGTTGCGCTGGATGACGGTCGGCACCAGGCAGCCGTGGTAGCCCATGCCGATGAAGGAGCGCAGCCGTCGGTTGCGGCCCACCATCTCGCGTAGCTGGGCGAGCAGCTCGGCCTCGCCGCGGGCGGGCCCGATCGACAGCGAGCCCGCCATGCGGATGTCGGCGGGGATCGTGGAGTCGACGAGGGCATCGAGGCTCGCGACCCCGAGGGCCTCGAGCATCTGCTCGATCTCGGCGTTGGAGGGCCCGATGTGGCGAGAGACGAAGGTATCGGTGGGCGACAGCGGCGACGAGTCCATGGTGAGCCGCGTGCGACGATAGTGCAGGTTCCCGGCCCTGACCACGCGCCGCCGCCGACCCGTGTGCCACCTCATCCGCCGCGTCCTCCCGCCCGCGGGGGCGCGGCCGCGCCCGTCAGTGGCGACGCCGGAAGCGACGGCCGACCATGGGCACCCGCGACATCAGGCGCCGCGTCTGGTCCTCGAGCAGGCTCTCCCCGAAGTACTCCCGCAGCTCGGGATCCGGGCTGCGTCGACGCCGAGAGATCGCGGCCCCGACATAGCCGGCCACCATCGCCACCCCCCGCAGGTCACGCTCGTGGAGCGAGGCCGACATGGCCTGCTGCGCCAGCACCAGCGGGTGCAGCCCCACCTGCCAGCCCTCCGCCCCGTAGCGCCACGAGCCCCGCAGCGCGGCCGGGCCGGGCCGGGGAGCGGCCGCCTCCACCACCAGGTCCTCGAACACCGGCGTGCGCCAGCCTCGGTTGCGCGCCCGTACCCCGGTGACCTCGGCCCAGCGCGGCTCGGGCCGCATCCCAACCTCTTCTACGCAGTCGCGCCGCCACACGCGGAGATCGGCACGGGGGATCCCGTCCCGCACGTCGCGGTGGCGCAGGGTGTGGCCGTCCTCCCCCACCTCGGCGATCACGCACGAGGCGATGCCCACGCTGCGATCCTGGTCGGAGCGCCCGATGAGCTCGGCCAGCAGCTGCGGCGAGCAGCGCAGGTCGGCGTCGAGGTGCACCACGTAGCGGTGGTCGATCCCCTCGGCCTCGGCGGTCTCGGTCGCGGTGCGAAAGCCCTGCACCAGCAGCTCGGCGTGCGGGCGCAGCCGCGTGCTCGTGGAGCGGGGCAGGCACACGCCCACGATCCACTCGTCGCGCGCCCCGAGCCGACGCAGCCGCCGCTCGGTGTCGTCCGAGCTGCCGTCGTCCACGATCACCCACAGGGCCGGACGCCGCTCCTGCGCCCGGATCGTGGCGACCAGGTCATCGAGCTGCGCCGCGTCCTCCCGCACCGGAGTGACGAGCAAGTACGTCGACGGATACCCCACCTCGAGCTTCCCCACGCGAAACGTAGCGCGAGACGAGGGCGCGAGCGAGATCGGCCGCAGGGGATCGACCCACGACGCACCGCGAGCCCACCTGGAGCCGGCGGCGCCATGTTCGGGAGCGCCGGGGCTCGTGAGCTAGCTCGCCCTACGCCATGCGCCGAACGGGCCGAAGGTCGACATTAATCGCTGGAGAATTGCGACCCTTGGCAGCAGTCGTATCACGACACCGGCGCGCCCCTGCTCGCGTGCCCGAGGAGATGACCGTGCTCGATCCGCGACCTTCCCGTATCGCCTGGCTCGGCCCGTGTGGCTTCGCCCTGATGCTGTCGCTGGGCTGCGGCCCGGCCCAGCCCGACGATCCCATCGACTGGGACAGCGCCCGTGGGGGGCTGCTGCTCGACGCCGGAGTGCTCGAGGGCCGCTTCGAGACCCGCATCGCCTCGATGCTCGATGGCACCAGCCGCATCACCCACCACGTGCGCACGCCGGACGAGGTGCTCGAGGTGCTGCTCCCCGAGGGGACCGAGGCGCCCCCCTACGACAGCTTCGTGAGGCTGCCCGGCGATCGCCTCGACGACGGGCGCTGGGAGGCCGAGGAGCTCGCCGTGCTGGCCTACCCGCCGCAGCCGCTCATCGACCCCGACAGCCGCCTCCCGCGGCGCATCGGCCTGGTCTCGGTGTTCTGGAACGAGGGCACCGGCCTGGGCAACGCGCAGGCCGAGGAGAGCATGTTCACGGGCACCCGCTCGACCAACGTCTACTACGACGAGAACTCCTACGGCATCGAGATCATGGCGGGCAAGACCTTCGGCCCGTACATGATCGACGACCCCGGCGGCTGCAACGTGGACTTCATCTCGAACCAGGCCGACCAGGCCCTGCTCGAGCACGGCCACGATCCCAGCGACTTCCGCCAGATGATGTACCACTTCCCCGGCGGGCTGGGCTGCGGCTTCGCGGGCCTGGCGAGCATCGGCTCGCCCGACAACCCGGCCCGCAACAGCTGGTACAGCGGCTCGTTCGGCTGCACCACCCGCAACCAGGAGCTCGGCCACAACTACGGCATGGGCCACTCGCACGCGTACTCGTGCCCCCCCACCCCCGACGGGATGGACCACAACCTCTACGAGGACTGCGAGCACATCGAGTACGGCCACCCCTACGATCCGATGGGCAACGGCTGCGGCCACATGAACGTGGTGCAGAAGACCTACATGGGCTGGATCGAGGGCTGCAACGTGGTGACCGCCACCACCAACGGGGTCTTCAACCTGCTGCCCACCGAGTGGCCCTGCAACGGCACCCAGGCGCTGCTGTTCCCCGCCTACGACGGCCGCTACTACCACCTCGAGTACCGCAACGGCGAGGGCCAGTTCCTCGCCGGCAGCGGCGTGCTCATCAACATCGCCCCGCAGGTGCAGGGCTTCGGCCCCACCGGCTACGTGCTCGACGAGCTCGGCAGCCTGGGCAACGGCTACCTCCACGAGGGCGACTCGTTCACCGACCCGATGAACGCGGTCACCTTCAACATCCTGGAGGAGCACGACAGCCACGTGGTGATCGAGCTGGTGTTCCCGGACGGCGGGGACGGCCTCGATCCCACCTGCCGCGACGGCGGGGCGCCCATCGAGGACTCCGGGGCCATCGGCACGCTGGAGTGCACCGGCGCCGTCCATCCGCCCGACGACACCCCGCCCTCGGTCGCGATCACCTACCCGGCGGACGGCGACTGGATCGCCCCCGGCTCGGACTTCGACATCGTGGTCGATGCCACCGATGACACCGCGGTGATCGAGGTGCAGCTCTACCTCGACGGCGAGCCCTTCAACGTGCTCACCGAGCCGCCGTGGGAGTGGCCGGTGACCAACATCCCCGCGGGTACCTACGAGTTCGGCGTGGTCGCCCGTGACGCCCGGCACTGGACGCCGAGCGACGCGGTGACGATCAACGTGGGCGAGGCCCCCCCGGCCGACACCGGCGCGGACGAGAGCACCGGCGCCGGGGTGGAGACCGAGGGGGACACCGACGGGGCCGACGGCAGCACCGGCGGCGACAGCAGCGGTGCGGTCGAGCCCGCCGGCTGTGC
The DNA here is from genome assembly GCA_020633315.1 of Myxococcales bacterium. Classification (GTDB taxonomy): domain Bacteria; phylum Myxococcota_A; class Polyangia; order Nannocystales; family Nannocystaceae; genus Paraliomyxa. Next base: position 80,106 of record JACKDV010000012.1, on the reverse strand, counting down.
CTGCAACCAGGGCGGCTCCGACCGCAGCGGGGGCTACGGCTTCGGCCTGATGATCCTCGGCCTGCTCTGGCTGCGCCGACGCAACGACTGAGCCGCGGCTCGGCCGACCGACCCACGGGGCCCGGGGCACGCGCTGCTCCGGGCCTTCGTCGTCTGGGCCGCACCGCCGCAGCCCCGACGATCAGTCGAGCTCGTCCATCGGCCGCGGGATCACCAGCCGCACCTCGTCGAGGCGATGCCCCGCGTCGCCGCCCACCGAGATCCGCCGGCGCGCCAGCGTGCGTCCCCCGGCCCCCGGTACCACCACCTCGTACTCGCCCGCACGCAGGGTGGCCCCGATGGAGAACGCCCCCTGGGGATCGGTGGTCGCCCGGGCCACCTCGCGACCCAGCGGCCCTCCGATCGCCGGGGGAGCCTCGTGGACGATCACCTCGGTGCGCCCCGGGGGATCGCCCGGCGAGCCCGGCGGGCCCTCGAGCAGCACCCGTCCGCGCACGCGAGTGATGGGGCCGCCCGTGGTGTCGGCGTACGAGCAGCGCAGATCCATGGGCCCCGGCATCGAGTCGGGGTTGGGATCGACGTCATCATCGGGACAGGTGTCGGGCCGGCCGTAGGCGACCTGCCCCGCGTAGCGCATGCGAGGCTCGCCCTCGCGCTTGCGACAGCCCGGGACGGCGACCGCCACGCAGCACAGCGCAAGCAGCGCCCACGATGAAGGGAGATGAGGACGACCCGAGCGCATCGACCCCTCCATCGTGCCATCGCCCCCCCTCGGGTGCCCATGCCGAGGCTCGTTCGCGGTTCAAGACCTCGGTTGACCGTAGGGTCGGGGGTGGTAAGACTTGCGGCATGCAGGGGTACCAGCAGCAGCCCTATCAGCAGCCCCACATGGGCCAAGGTCCACAGCTCCACCAAGGCGTGGTCCAGTTCATGAACGGGGTCTATGCCTGGATGGCCGCCGGCGTCGCCGTGACCGCCGCCGTCGCGTGGGGCATCTCCCAGTCGCCGCAGGCACTGCTCACCTTCTTCAACCCCTACGGGGGCATGACCGGCCTGGGCTGGGTGGCCCTGCTCGCTCCGCTGGGCATCCTGCTGATCTTCGGCAGCCGCCTGATGAGCATGAGCCGAGGGGCCGCCACCGCGATCTTCATGCTGCTGGCGGTCTGCTACGGCGTCACCTTCTCGCTGATTCCGCTGCTGTTCAGCGTGGGCGCGATCTTCAAGGCCTTCGTGGCCACCATGGGCATGTTCGGGGCGATGGCCGCCTTCGGGTACTTCACCAAGAAGGACCTGAGCGGCATGGGCCAGTTCCTGCTCATGGCCCTGTTCGGCATCATCATCGCCTCGCTGGTCAACCTGCTGTTCGTGCACAGCCTGGGCGCCCACATGGCGATCGATGTGCTGGTGGTGCTGGTCTTCGCCGGCCTGACCGCCTACGACACCCAGAAGCTCAAGCAGATCTACTTGGTGCACGGCGCGGTGGGGAACATCGCCATCCTGGGCGCGCTCAACCTCTACCTCGACTTCATCAACATCTTCCGCTCGCTTCTGTACCTCATGAACAGCAACGAGTAGCGGCGCGCGGCTCGTTGCCGCGACCGGTCGAGCTGGCCCGGGCCTCGTGCCCGGGCCTTCGCGTTTCGAATGGCGGCCGCCTGCGGCCGCTGTGGCGTGCAGCGCAAGCAACCCGCGCCAGCCAGGCCCCCGCGTGCTAGGGTGTCTCCGTGATGGGACCGGCCGCGCTCGCGCTTGCGCTCGTGTGGCTCGCCGGAGTGGAGCCCGCCCCGGTCGAGACCGACGCGACGCCGCCGGTGCCCGAGGCCCGGCCCGCCGACGCCCCCACTCCCGCCCCGCCCGCGGCTCACGAGCCCGAGGAGGCCACGACCGTCTCGCCCTTCGACGGGCTGCCGGTGGCTCCCCCACCCCCTCGCGTCGATCGCACGGGCCTGTTCGATCCGTGGTCGGTGCCGATCCAGTCGGTGGTGCCCCAGGCTCGTCCGCCGAGCGCGGCGGTCGAGCACGACCAGCCATTGCTCGATCCCTGGCAGAGCCGCGGCTCGCTTCGCATCGCCGTCCACGTGGAGCCGGACCTGCGTCACCCCTTCACCACCGCGTCCCGCTCGGTGGCCCCGCGGATGCCCGCCATCACGGCCGGGTCGGCCGCGCCGCAGGTGGCCCGGGCCGATCTTCGCGATCCCTTCCGTCGTGCCGCCGAGGTCGCTCCGCCGGCCGCGGCTGCGCCCTCGCCAGCCCCCGCGACCCCGATCGCGACGCCGCCGTCCGCAGTCGCTGCCCCGGCGCCCCGTGCCACGCCCGATCTGCGCGACCCCTTCGGCCACGCCCCGCGCCTGCCGCCCGATCCGACGGCCACCGTGCCCGCGGGGCGCGACCGAGGCGAGAACAGCTCCTCGGCCGCGCCCCAAACGTGAGTCGACCACCACGGGCGAGGGCCCGCGACCGTGGAAGGAAGCCGTCGCGGCCTGCTAGCGTGCCCGCACGATGATGCAGCTCAAGAGCTATCTCGCGGGCGCCTGGCACGAGGGCCAGGGGGATCGAGTCGTCCTTCACAACCCCGCCACCGAGGCGCCGATGGCCGAGCTCTCGCGGGCCACCGGCCTGGACGAGGCCCTGCAGCACGCCCGCGACGTGGGCGGGCCCGCCCTGCGGGCGATGTCCTTCGCCGAGCGCGGGGCCCTGCTCAAGCGCCTGGCCAAGCTGCTGCACGGGCACCGCGAGGCGCTCATCGAGATCGCGATCGACAACGGCGGCAACACCCGGGGCGACGCCAAGTTCGACATCGACGGCGCGACCGCGGTGCTGGCCGCCTACGGACACCTCGCGGGCGAGCTCGGCGAGGCCCCCTGGATCGTCGCCGACGAGGCGGTGGAGATCATGCGCGGCTCCAAGATCCGCGCCCAGTCGGTGCTGCTGCCCCGCCACGGCGTGGCCGTGCACATCAACGCCTTCAACTTCCCCGCGTGGGGGATGATCGGCAAGCTCGCGGTGGCGTGGCTGGCCGGGATGCCGGTGCTGAGCAAGCCCGCCACCTCCACCGCCGCCCTCGCCGCTCGCATCGGCGAGATCCTGGTCGAGGAAGGCGAGCTGCCGGCCGGCGCGTTCTCGATGCTGATCGGCCCCGCGGGCGACCTGCTCGACCACCTCGGGCCCCAGGACGTGGTGGCCTTCACCGGCAGCGCCGACACCGGAGCCACCATCCGCACCCACCCGCGCGTGGTGGCCCAGGGCGTGCGGGTCAACGTGGAGGCCGACAGCCTCAACGCGGTGGTGATCGGCCCCGACGTGGGACCGGGCACCGAGCTGTTCGACCTGATGATCCGCGACTGCGTGATCGAGCTGACCCAGAAGGCCGGGCAGAAGTGCACCGCCACCCGTCGGATCCTCGTGCCGCAGGACCGGCTCGAGTCGGTGCGCGAGGTGCTGGTGGATCGCCTGCGCGAGGTCGCGAGCAAGACCGGCGATCCGGCCAACAAGGAGGTGCGCATGGGCCCGCTGTCCACCGCGGGGCAGCTCCGCGACGCGCGGGCGGGGCTCGATGCCCTGGCCAGCAGCGCCACCCGCATCAGCGGAGATCCCCAGCGTCAGTCCTTCGTGGACGTCCCCGAGGGCAAGGGCTGGTTCCTCGAGCCGATCCTCTTCGAGGCCACGCCCCAGGCCGCGCTCGACCCCGCCTCCTCGTTCCACCGGGTGGAGGTCTTCGCCCCCGTGGCCACGCTGCTGCCCTACGACGGCACCGTGGCCGCCGCGGCCCGCATCGTGAGCGCGGCCGAGGGCTCGCTGGTGAGCACCGTCTACACCGACGATCGCGAGTTCCTGGCCGACGCGGTGGCCGAGCTCGCGCCCTTCCTCGGCCGCCTGGTGGTCGCCGACGAGAAGGCCGCCCGGGCCTCGCTCAGCCCCGGCTGCGTGTTCCCGGTGGTCAACCACGGCGGTCCCGGCCGCGCGGGCGGAGGCGGCGAGCTGGGCGGGCGTGTGGGCATGGAGCTCTACATGCAGCGCACCACGATCCAGGGCGGCGGCAGCCAGCTCGCGCGCCTGCTCGGCAAGTCGGCGCGCAAGGAGTAGGCATCGCGCGCTCGCACGGATGCGAGAAGGGGCGGCCATCCCGGGCCGCCCCTTCCTCGCTCTCGCCCCCCCGACAGCTGAGCGTCTGTGGGCCTATCCGCCGGTGCCGCCGTCGGCCGCCTCGGGATCGCAGTCGGCCGGTGGATCGGCCTCTCCGGTCACGAACACGCCCCGCAGATCCTCGGTGCGCGAGATGAAGGTGCGATCTCCGTTGGGCGGGTCGCGGAACGAGGTGGCCCGGAACTGGTAGTACATGCCGGGCTCGAGCGCGGGCCCCTCGTAGGGCACGTCGACCGAGGCGCTGCCGCTGACCCCCGGGACCTCGGTCTCCCACACCAGCTCGCCCAGCGCGTTGTAGATCACCAGCACGTAGCCGTCCTCGCTCGAGTCGTCGGCCCACGACAGCGTGGGCTGGGCGTCGACCACCTCGGGCGCATCCACACCGGGGCCGAAGACCTCCAGCGCCTCGGTCACCTTGAAGTTGTCCTGCAGGTCGACGTGCTCGCCCGAGCTCACGGTGAGCTCGAGGATCGCGGTGCCCGCGATGCCCTCGTCGGGGTCGCGCACGAGGAGGTCGTTCTCGAACGCCACCAGCACCTTGTAGGTGCCCGCGGGCACGCCCACGAAGCCGAACGAGCCGCTCACGTCGGGCGCCAGCGGAGGGTCGGGCACCCGCAGCCCCACCGGCACCGGCCCGCGCTCGAGCTCCTCCACGTAGACGCTGGTGGGCACCAGCACCACCGAGGTCTGGCTGCCGCCCGGCGCGTTGACGATGCTGAGGCTGCCGTCGACGGTCGCGAGGCCAGCCTCGTCGGCGGTGATCACCGGCAGGTCCACGTCCTCGATCACGCTGCCGTCGGCCATCACCGAGGTGGGCTCCACCTCGATCCCTCGTCGGTAGCCACGGATGGTCGCCATGCCGTCGGGCACGTTGAACAGGGTGTAGTTGCCCGACGCGTCCACGATCCCGTAGGGGGCCCGGCCGCCCGTGCCCTCGGCGATCACGAGCATGCCCGCCGCCACGTCGTCGGCGACGTGCCCGGAGACGATGGAGCCGCCCTGCTCCCCGCTGGGCAGCGCGATCAAGGCCACGCTGGTCGCCCCGTTCTCGATCACGTCGCTCGGGTAGCTCTCGTCGTCGGTCTCCCCCTCCTCCTCGGGGGGATCGGGATCGGCCACCGCATCGGCCAGATCGATGGGCAGCGCCGGGCGCACCCCGGACGGGAACGGCAGGTAGTCCTGCGCGCTGACGTTGAGGGTCCACTTGGGAGTCTCGAGGAAGTCGCCGTTGGAATCACGGCGCACGCTCACCGGCAGCACGTAGTAGCCGCAGGAGTCGGTGGCCACCACGTCGGTCACCGGCTCGCTCGCGTCGTTGAGCGCAGCCACCAGCGCGCCCTCGATGGGGCTGCCGTCGGCCGAGTCGGTGACCAGCCCGCGGATCTCCACCGCGGTGCCGCACACGTAGTCACCGTCGGAGCCGTCCACCGGCTCGCACGCCAGCCCGGGCGCACACACGGGAGGACCATCGTCCCCGTCGGTGTCGCTGCCGTCCTGGGGCGGCATGGCGTTGGGATCACAGGCCTCGCCCTTGTCCAGGGTGTCGTCCTCGGGCGGCTCCTCCTCCTTGCAGCCGACCACCGTCGATGCCACACACACCCACAGGGCCCATGAGTAGGGTCGAAGCTCGATCATCGAGGGCTTGGACCGAGCCGCTCGAGCTGATTCCAACGAGGCGCGACGCTTGCGCTATGGCGACGGGCCACCACGGCGCTCAGATGCGGATCAGCGGCGCCACCAGGCGGGTGACGAGCCCCGCCAGCGGCGGCAGCAGCAAGCACCCCAAGAAGCGCAGCGTGGCGAGACGCCCGCCGATGAAGCCCACCTCGAGGGGAAAGCGGATGATCGACAGCATGGCCAGCGACGCGAGATAGGTGACGATCACGCCCGCGCCCACCCCCAGCCGAGCCATGCCGGCCACCAGGGGCAGGCCCACCAAGCTGCCGCCCGGGGTGAGGATGCCGGCCCCCCACGCCACCATGATCCCGCGCCAGCCCGCGGCATCGCTCAGCCAGCGCTCGACCAGCGTACGCGACAGCAGCACCTCGGCGCAGCCCGCCACCAGCAGCGCGAGCACCAGCAAGGGCACGATCTGACCGGCCTGGGCCCAGCTCGCGCGCGCGGCCTCGTGGAGCTGGCCGCGGCTGGCCACCACCCCCACCAGCACCAGCAGGACGGCGGCCATCACCGCCATCGCGGCCTTCATCGCGGTGCCTCCGGTCGTGGCGCGGGCACGGTCCCCTGCTCGCTCGCGAGCTCGTCGAGCAGCACCACGCGCCCGCGATCGCCATCGACCCGGATCCGCTGCCCGCTGCGGATCCGCGTGGTGGCCCCGTCCACGCCGACCACCGCCGGCAGCCCGTACTCGCGGGCCACCACCGAGCCGTGGGTCATCAGCCCGCCGATCTCCATCACCAGACCGCCCGCGTGCACGAACAGCGGGGTCCAGCCGGGATCGGTGAAGGGCGCCACCAGGATCTCCCCCGCCTCGAGCACCTGCGTCGCCGGGTCGAGCACCACCCGGGCCACGCCCTCCACCGTGCCCGCCGACGCGGCCAAGCCCGCGAGCTCTCCGGGCGGCAGCGGACCCGCGTCGGGCAAGGGTGGCTGCTCGCCCTCGCTGGTGATCACCCGCGGCGGCACCAGCCGGGCGGCACCCCGCTCCTCCACGCGACGGCGCTCCAGCTCTTCCGCGCCCGGCCCCGCCCCCTCGAGCATCGCGACCAGCTCCTCGAGCGTCAGCAGCCACGCATCCTCGGCCCGCTCCAGGCGTCCCTGGCTCACCGCGATCGCCCCCGCCTCCAGCACGGTGGTCCGGGTGTGCTCGAACAACACCATGGCGAGGTACTTGCCGTGCTCGCGCAGCGCCAGGTAGCTGCGAACGCAGCGGACGAAGCGACGGATCAGCCGCCCTCGCAGCCCGCCCCCCGCGGCCTCGAGGATCTCGGCCTGGGCCGCCTCGGCCTCGCGCACCGCCGCCTCGTGGCGTCGCCGGTGGGCCCCGGGCGCGTCGCCGATGATCCCCACCAGGCTGGTGACCAGGCTCGAGGGGTCGTCGCCCCAGCGCGGCACCGTCACGTCGATCTCCCCCGGCCCGCGATGACCGTAGCGCGCGATGAAGCGGTCCCACGCGGCCAGGAACGCCTCGGCCTCGGGCACCGTGCGCAGCCGCTGGATCGCGGTACGCGGAGGACCGCTCCGTAGCCCCGCCACCACCGCCGGCACCCCGCGGGCCCGATCGGCCAGATCGCCGAGCTCGAGGTCCATCTCGGTGGTCACGTTGCCCCGCAGCCCCCGCGACAGCGCCTCGATGGTCGCGACCGAGACCCGCCCTCGCAGCAGCCGCGGCAGCAGCCGCCACGCGGCCATGCCTGCCATCAGGATCGGGAACTGGGTGTCGAGCAGCGGCCCCGGGAACACCTCGCCCAGGCAGCGGATCGCCACCCGCAGCCGCTCTGCTCCCGGCTGGGCCCGGGTGAAGCGCTCGAGGTAGTCGTTGCGGGTGGTCTCGATCGTGCGCTCGAAGTCCTCGGTGGCGCGCTCGGGCGGCGCCCACCACAGGCGCATGAGCACCCGCGGCACCATCAGGCGCAGGAAGGCGAGCACCGAGCGACGCGGCAGGGCCCGCCGCCGCGCGTCCACACGGAAGGCCGGGCGGTCCCGCACCACCCGCAGCCGCTCTCCGATCCCGCGCTCCACCTGGGTGAGCATCAGCGGGATGATCCGCGACAGCGGCCACCGCAGCAGCGGCGCGGTGAAGTCGAAGAACACCCGCCCTCCCGCCGACGCGACCATGGGCGAGACATCGTCGATCGAGGGCTTGAAGAAGGGCACCAGGTGCGCCGCCACCGAGCGGGCCATGGGGGGCAGCGGCGCGGTGTTGACCTGCACGTGGCCGAAGCTCATGTAGACCCGCAGGCCCCCGCTGGGCGGGGCCGGCTGGGGGATGGGGAACAGCGAGGTGATGGCCCGGGCCTGCACGAGGAACACCTGGCCGTCCTCGATGCACCACTCGATGTCCTGCGGCTGGCCCTGCATCGCCTCGACCGTCTCGCCCAGGTGCAGCAGCTCGGCGAGCTGCCGCTCGTCGAGGCACCGCCGCTCGCGATCCTCCGGCGGCACCGGGCGCAGCTCGGTGCCCCCCTCGGGGAGCGGCCAGATCGCGATCTCCTTGGCCCCCACCCGCAGCTCGAGCAGCGCCCCCGTGGCCCGCTCGATGCGATAGAGGTCCGCGTTCACGCGCCCCGAGACCAGCGCCTCGCCCAGCCCGTAGCTCGCGTCGATCGAGCACACGCCCCGGTGGCCGGTGACCGGATCGGCAGTGAACAGGATGCCCGAGACCTCGGGCCGGACCATGCGCTGCACCACCACCGCGAGCCGGGCCGCGTGCGAGGCGAAGCCCTGCTGGCGCCGGTAGAGCACGGCGCGATCGGTGAACAGCGACACCCAGCCGTCCCGCACCCGCCGCTCGATCTCCTCGCCCCCGCGCACCTCGAGGTAGGTGTCCTGCTGCCCGGCGAACGAGGCATCGGGGAGATCCTCGAGGGTGGCGCTCGAGCGCACCGCGTAGGCGTGCTCGAGGCCCGCCTCGGCGAGCGCCTCGTGCAGCGCCGCGGCCACCGGCGGCGGCACGGGCAGACCGCGTAGGTGCTCGCGCAGCGCCCCCGCTCGCTCGCGCACGCCCTCCACGTCGGTGCTCGGGAGCTCGTCGAGCGCCTCGAGCATCGCGCCCACGCCGGGGTCCTGCCCCATGAAGGCATCGAACGCCGCCGTGGTCACGCAAAAGCCCGGGGGCACGTCGAGCCCCGCGGCGACCAGCGCCCCGAGGTTGGCCCCCTTGCCGCCCACGCGGGGGAGATCGGCGGGCCCCACCTCGGACAGCGAGGCCACCCAGGGAGACGACGATCGCTCGATCATGCTCGCTCCTCCTCGGGCACCGCGGCACCGTGCAGCAGCAGCGACACCAGCATCGTCGCCTGCTCCTCGATCCCCGAGCCCTCCGCGTCGGCGTGATCGTCCTCGTGCACCAGCGACAGGCGCCGGGAGACGAGCGACGAGCCCAGCAGCATGCCGACCAGCACGGTGGCCAGCCGGCGTGGATCGACGGGGCGCAGGCGCCCGCGCTCGATCTGCCCCTCGAAGTAGGCCACCAGCCGCACGAAGGTCCCGCGACTGCCCCGTCGCAGCCGCCGGAGCTGCTCGAGGGCCGCGCCGTCGTCGAACAGGGCGATGCGCAGCAGCCCCGGGTGCTCGTGGGCGAAGCGCAGCACCGAGCCCACGAAGGCCCGCAGCGTGGGCTCCATGGGCGCTTCCAGATCCGAGAGCTGCTCGGCCGCCAGCGCGCGCGGGCTGGTGCGAGACAGGTACGCGCGCAGCAGGCCCTCGCGATCGCCGAAGCGCCGGTAGATGGTGACCGGCCCCACCCCGGCCTCGCGCGCCACGTCCTCGATGGTGAAGGAGAGCTGGTGCTCGTCGATCACCGCTCGCACCGCCGCCAGGATCCGCTCGTGGGTGGAGCCCCCCATCGCGGGGCCCGGCTCGACTCCTCGGGCCCGCAGCTGGCGGGCGAGATCGTCGCGGCTGGAGACCCGGCGATACACGGTGGCGCGCGACACCCCCGCCTCGGTCGCCAGCTCCTCCATGGTGAACGCGGGCCCCCGCCGCTCCAGCAAGCGGACCGCGGCGTCGAGGATGGGCTCCTGCATCATCTAGGAACAGATGATAGATTATCATTTCATTCGTATCAAGTGGCCCCGAGGCCCTCCGAAGGGGGTCCTTCGCGCCCCCGGAGGCTGCTAGCCTGTGCGGGCCAGTGAGCAGGAAGAAGCGACGGCGAGGCAGCCCGGCGCGCCGCAAGGCGGACCGGCGTGCGGCGACTCGGCACCCCGCGAGCGAAGACGACGCCCTCGCGATCGGCGAGCCCACGGCCAGCGAGCCCATCTCCAGCGAGCCTCGAGCGGCCGCGATCGAGGACGGACCTGCCACGGACCAAGCCGGGCCCGTGGCCCCTCGTTTCGCGGCCCACCCGACCGCGACCTCCCGCGAGTCGTCGGATCCGCGAGTCTCGACGCGAGCCGCCGACGAGGCCCCGCGCCCGATCCATCGCCCCGTCGTCGGCGGCGTGCCCCGAGGCATGCGCCTGGCCCTGTACGCCAGCGTCGGCGCGGCCGTGCTCTCGGCCTCGGTGGCGCTGTACGTGGTGTTCCGCGACGACCACGGTGCCGAGCGTCCCGGTCTGCTGCCCGTGGCCTCGGCCGCCTCCGTCGATCGCGAGACCACGACCGCTGCCCCGACCGAGCCCGACGTGGGCGGGCCCGCGGCCGACACCGCGCTGAGCGACGCCCCCGGGGCCTCGCTGGCCTGGCCCGATCTCGAGATCGAGGAGCTCCCGCCCACCGGCGCCGCCCCGCCCGAGCTCGGACAGAGTGTGGGCAGCCCCCGCGACGGCGCGCTGCTGTCCCCCACCCAGCTCTCCAACGGCCGTGACTACGTGATCCGCAACGAGAGCACCGTGTGGGGCACCCGCAACACGGTCGAGCACCTGGCCAAGGCCATCGAGACCATGCGGAGCCAGCACCCCGCCGTCCATCGCGTGGTCGTGGGCGACATCTCCACGCGCCGCGGCGGGCCGCTGCCCGGCCACACCTCGCACCAGAGCGGGCGCGACGTGGACGTCGGCTTGGTCATGCGAGGCCGGGCCGAGGATGCGCCGGCCGAGTTCGTCGAGGCCACCCGCGACAACCTCGACCGTCGTGCCACCTACGATCTCATCGAGGCGCTCGCGGCCACCCGCGACGATCCCACGGGCGTCGAGCTCATCGTGCTCGACTACAACCTACAGCGACTGCTCCGCCGGGCTGCCGCCGCCCGCGGCGTGCCCGAGGAGACCCTCGAGGCGCTGTTCCAGTTCCCCCACGGCCCCGAGTCCCGCCACGGCCTGGTGCGGCACATGCCCGCCCACCGCGACCACATCCACGTCCGCTTCCGCTGCCCCGAGGACGACCGCTACTGCCGCGAGCCCCTCATCGGCTTCGCCGGCATGGAGGCAGCCGAGCCCACCGACCACGGGCCCGACTGATCGTCGGTCGAAGCGGCCGAGCGCCCTCCTTCGAAACGACCGGGCCCGCCGATCGGCGGGCCCGAGCGAGTGACTCGATGCGAGCGGCTAGTGAGCGGGGGCCGGGTCGAGCTTGATCGCCGGACCGCGAGGCGCCGGACCGCGAGGCACCCCACCGGGAGCCGGAGCGGCCGCCTTGCCCTCGACCGGGATCGCCTCGCCGTCGGCCCCATCGGCCGCCGGAGCGTCCGCCGCGGCATCCTCGGGCCCCCCCGCGGGAACAGCGGTGGGCTCCTCCTGGCCGCGGGCCTTGGCGTCCGCCTCGGCGTCGCGCTGCTCCCAGACCGCGCGCAGGGCATCCACGCGATCGGCCTTGGCCTCGCCCACCGGGTAGCGGAACCCGGCGGCCGCGAGCTCGCAGCGCTGCATCACCGCGTTGGCGCCCAGGCCCATCAGCAGCGACAGCGCGGCCGAGGCCGCCAGCACCACCGGGGCGCCCGCGCCCGACACATGGCCGATGTCGCGCTCGAGCGGCGGCCGGAAGTACATGCTGACGATGAGCCGTAGGTAGTAGACCGCGCCGATCACCGAGTTCACCAGTGCGATGACCACCACGATCCGTAGGGTGGGATCGGAGTGCTCGAAGGCCGAGCGGAACACGAACAGCTTGCCGAAGAAGCCGGCCGTGGGCGGCATGCCCATCAGCGCGAGCAGGCAGATCGTCATGCCCAGCGCCATGCCGGGGTGCTTGACCGCAAGGCCCGACCACTCGTGGGCCGAGGTGGCCTCCTTCTTGTCGCGGCCCAGCCACGACACGCAGGCGAAGGCGCCCAGCGTGGCCACGGCGTAGGTCAGCACGTAGAAGACCACCGAGGCCACCGCGGTGTCGCCCGCGGCCATCGCCCACTCGGCCTCGTCGGCGCTGGGGATGTAGCCACCAGCCGGGCGGTCGCCGTAGAAGCTGGCCGCCGCCACCACGCCCACCAGGATGTAGCCCACGTGGGCCACCGAGGAGTAGGCGAGCAGGCGCTTGACGTTGGTCTGCTTCACCGCGGCCAGGTTGCCCACCACCATGGTGAGCACGGCCAGCCACAGCACCACCGAGCCCCAGCCGTAGGGCGGCTCCACCAGCCGGGGGATGACCAGCACCCCCACGAACAGCTTGAGCATGCCGGCGAAGCCGCCGATCTTCACGCCCGCCGCCATGAAGGCGGTAGTGGGCGAGGGCGCGCCCTCGTAGGCGTCGGGGGTCCACATGTGGAAGGGCGCCGCGCTCACCTTGAACAGCAGGCCGCCCAGGATGAGCAGCACGCCGGGGATGAGCAGCGCGGCGGGGGCGATGCCGATCGCCACCTTGTCGCGGGCCATCTCGATCACCGAGGCGGGCACGCCTTCGGGCGAGTCGATCACCTTCACGTAGGGCTGGGCCGCGCCCCACTTGGTGAACACCGTGCTCACCTCGTGGCCGAGCTGGTCGTAGCCGGTCACCCCGGTGGCGCCGTAGACGAGCGCGATGCCCATCAGCAGCAGCCCGGAGGCGAAGGCCCCCATGATGAAGTACTTGAGGGCCGCCTCGGGCGACTGCCGCGAGTTCCAGCGCGCGCCGACCATCACGTAGACCGCGATGCTCATCGTCTCGATGCCGAGGAACAGCGCGACCAGGTCGTTGGAGTGGCCCAGGATCATCATGCCGAAGGCGGCGATGAGCACCAGTGCCTCGTGCTCTCCGTACTCGAAGCGGTGCGCCCGGCAGTACTCGTTGCCGAACATGATCACCGCCCCGGCGACCACGATGATCCCGATGTCGAGGAGGATCGAGAACTGGTCGACGACCATGAAGCCCGAGAACACCTCGACCCCGCCGTCGTACTCGTAGCTGCCGAACTGCGAGATCGAGACGACCAGCGCCAGGACCACGCCGATCATCGTCAGCGCCTTCTGGTGCGCGCGAGTGCCCGGGTGGGCGAAGGCGTCGGCGACCAGGTCGATGATCGCCCACAGCCCGATGAGCATCATCGGGGCGAGGTGGACCATGTCGACCAGGGCCTGGCCCGACATGGTGGGCGCAGCCTGGGCCGCCTCGGCCGCGGCGGCCGCGGCCATCTCGAGGTCGGCGGGGACGTTGCTGGGCGCGAACGCGAGCATGACTAGTGCGCTCCCTTCGGGGCGTCATCGCCGGGCTTGGGCTGCCCCTCGGGGGGTGGCGCGTCCGGGGGCTCGGCCTGGGCCGGCTCGGCGGGCGTGGCCATCACCGTCGACAGCCGCTGGTCGCCGTAGGTCTCGCCGATCACCTTCTCGGGCTCGGCGCAGCGCTCCACCAGGGTGTCGAGGGTGGTGGGCACCTCGGCCAGCGAGTGCTTGATGGAGGCACAGCGCTTGAGCTGGAAGCGAGCCACCGCCGCCTGCGAGGTGGGATCGATGCGCTCGAGGAACGGCTTGGGGTACACGCCCATCACGATGATGAGCAGGATCACCGGCAGGAACACGAAGGTCTCGCGCAGCGAGAGGTCCTTGAGCCCTTCGTTCTTCGGGTTGGTGATGGGGCCGAACATCAGCCGCTGGAACAGGAACAGCAGGTAGACCGCCCCCAGGATCACGCCCACCGCGGCGATGGTGACCAGCACCGGCGCCTGCACCAGGGTGAGCCCACCCTCGGTGAAGGCGCCCACCACGATCAGGAACTCGCCCACGAAGCCCACCAGGCTGGGCAGGCCGGCCGAGCCGAGCATCGCGATCATGAAGAAGGCAGTGAACCAGGGCATCACCTTGGCCAGCCCGCCGAACTCCGAGATGAGCCGGGTGTGGCGGCGCTCGTAGAGGATGCCGATCGACATGAAGAGCGCGCCGGTGGTGAGACCGTGGGCCAGGCTCTGGTAGGTGGCTCCAGTGAAGCCCTGCGTGCTCACCGAGGCGATGCCCAGCACGATGAAGCCCATGTGGCTCACCGAGGAGTAGGCCACCAGGCGCTTGGCGTCGGTCTGCACATAGGCGACCAGCGCCCCGTAGATGATGCCGATGATGGCGAGCAGCGCGAGGATCTGCGCCCCCTCGCCGGCGGCGAGCGGGAACAGCGGGAACGCGAAGCGCAGCATCCCGTAGGTGCCCAGCTTGAGCAGCACGCCGGCCAGGATCACCGAGCCGGGGGTGGGCGCCTGGGTGTGCGCGTCGGGCAGCCAGGTGTGCACCGGGAACAGCGGCACCTTGATGGCGAAGCTGGCCACGAACGCCCAGAAGCACAGCGCCTGGGCCTGCGGCGGCAGCACCAGGTCGTCGAGCAGCATCAGGTCGAAGGTCCACACCCCGCCCGTGGCCTGCCAGTGGGCGACCGCCAGGTAGATGATGGCCGCCAGCATCAGGGCCGAGCCCACCATCGTGTAGATGAAGAACTTGATCGCGGCGGCCACCCGCTGCTCGGAGCCCCACACCCCGATGATGAGGTACATGGGGACGAGCATCAGCTCCCAGAAGGTGAAGAACAGGATGAGGTCCAGGGCCACCAGCGCCCCCAGCATCCCGGTCTCGAGCACCAGCATGGCGGCCACGAACTCGGCCCCGCGCTTCTCGATCGAATTCCACGCCCCCCAGATGCACAGCGGGGTGAGCAGCGTGGTGAGCAGCACGATCCACAGCGAGAAGCCGTCGATGCCCACGTGGTAGTTGATCCCGAACTCCGAGATCCACGGGATGTTGGTCTCGAACTGCATGCCCCCGTTGCCCAGCTCGAAGCCGGTGGCCAGGGGGATGGAGATCAGGAACTCGAGCACGCCGAAGGCGATGCCCACGCCGTGGGCGAGCTTGGTCTCGGCCTTGGGCAGCGTGGCCACCACCAGGGCGCCCACGATCGGCAGCACGAGCAGTGCGGTGAGTAGATGGTTCACGGCTGACCTCCCGGGGCGTCGGGGCTGCCCGCCGGGGGCGGTAGGTTGGGCCGGGCGATCTCACCGGGCCGCATGGGCCCGGGTCCGCCGGCGTTGGCGTCGTCCTCGGGGCCGAGGCGCAGCAGCGGGATGCCGAACAGCTCGACCTTCACCTTCTGCTCGCCCAGCGTGCGCCGCAGGCCGATGTCGGGGTCGAGCACCCGCTCACCGGAGGCGTCCTTCTGCATGATGTCGCCGCGGCTGATCGAGGGGTTGAGGTAGATGACCCCGAGCAGCACCGCGAAGCCGAACAGCAGCGCGACCAGGTAGCGCCGCACGTTGCCGTTGTGCAGGCCCTTGACCACGCGGCCGAGCAGGCCCACGGAGCCCGAGACCCCCTGCACCCCCACGCCGTCGACCAGCAGCATGTCGGCCACCTGGTAGAGCAGGCTGCCGATCACCCGCACCGGGCGGACGATGAGGAAGTCGTAGATCTCGTCCACCCAGTACTTGGCCAGGCTGGCCTTGTACGCGGGGCCCAGGCGCTTGGCGTAGCCCTCGGCCTGGGCCGAGGGACCACCGAGGTAGAGGCTGCGCGCGAACACCCAGCCCGCAATCCCGATGGCGAGGCCGATGGCCATGCCGGTGAGCTCCTTGCCCGCGGCCACGTGGCCCTCGTGCAGGAACTCGGGGCGCACGCCCACGTCGAGGTTGCCCGCGAAGTGGCTCGAGGTGGCCACGATGGGCTCGAGCCACTCCTCGAGCACGTGCGGCATGTGGATGGCGCCGTGGAACACGTGCGGCCAGCCGAGCAGGCCGCCCACCGTCGCGAGGCCGGCCAGGATGACCAGCGGCAGCGACATGATCCACTGCTCGCGCACGTGGTGGTGCCAGGTGTGGTGGTCGCCCCGGAACTTGCCCCCGAAGGTGAGGTAGTAGAGGCGGAACATGTAGAACGAGGTGCACAGCGCGGCGACGATGCCCAGCGCGTACACCAGGGTGTTGACCCCTGCATCGCCCACGCCGAACAGGCCGTTGGCCGAGTTGACCTGCACGTGGAGCAGGATCTCGTCCTTCGAGAAGAAGCCGGCGAAGGGGAAGATGCCCGCGATCGCCAGGCAGCTCACGAAGAAGGTCCCGGCCGTGACCGGCATCTTCTCCTTCAGCCCACCCATGGTGCGGATGTCCTGGTTGTGGTGGCAGGCCTCGATGACCGCGCCCGAGCCCAGGAACAGGCAGGCCTTGAAGAACGCGTGGGTCACCAAATGGAAGATGGCCGCCACCCAGGCGCCCATGCCCGCGGCCATGAACATGAAGCCGAGCTGGGAGACCGTGGAGTAGGCCAGGACCTTCTTGATGTCGTTCTGGGTGATGCCGATGGTGGCGGCGAACAGCGCCGTGACCCCACCGACGATCGCGATCACGCCCATGGTCACGGGGGCGAGCGCGAACAGGAAGTTCATGCGCACGATGAGGTAGACCCCCGCCGTGACCATGGTGGCCGCGTGGATGAGGGCCGAGACCGGCGTGGGGCCGGCCATCGCGTCGGGCAGCCAGGTGAACAGCGGGATCTGGGCGCTCTTGCCGGTGCAGCCCAGGAACAGCAGCAGGGTGGCCAGGGTGGCGATGGTGAAGCCGCCGTAGGTGGTCGTGGTGACCAGCAGCGAGCTCTCGCCGGAGGCACAGGCCCGCTCGATCGCGTCGAAGTCGAGGCTCCCCACCACGTTGTAGATGAGCAGCATCCCCAGGATGAACCCGAAGTCGCCGATGCGGTTCATGATGAACGCCTTGCGGCCGGCGGTGGCCTTGGCGTCGTCGGTGAACCAGAAGCCGATGAGCAGGTAGGAGCACACCCCCACCCCCTCCCAGCCCACGAAGGTCAGCACCAGGTTCTTGCCCAGCACCAGGATCAGCATCGCGGCGCAGAACAAGTTGAGGTAGCCGAAGTAGCGGCCGTAGTCCGGGTCGTGGGCCATGTAGCCCACGCTGAAGATGTGGATCAGCAGGCCCACGCCGGTGATCACCAGGCACATCACCCCGGAGAGGTGATCGAGCACCAGGTCGAAGCCGATGCTGACGTCGCCCGACATGATCCACGGGTAGACCGTGTCGATCAGGCGGACGTAGCCGTGCCCCACCATCGTGGAGAACAGCGCCTGGGTGGTGAAGAAGCAGGAGAAGGCCACCGCGCCGATGGCGACGAGGTGGATGATCTCCCGACCCAGCCGATCGCCGAGGCTGCGCATGAGCAGCCGGCCGAACAGCAGGTTGAACACCGCGCCCAGCAGCGGGAACAGCGGGATGAAGTGGAGGTTGAACTCTGTCTCGTTCACGGCGCGCGTCCTCGCATGTTGGCTGGGCGACGACGGGTGCGGGAGGGCATGGCTAGCCCCCCTCGGGGGGGCACTCGCATGTTGGCTGGGCGACGACGGGTGCGGGAGGGCATGGCGAGCCCCCCTCGGGGGGGCACTCGCATGCGGGCTGGGCGACGACGGGTGCGGGGGGGCATGGCTAGTCCCGGAGCAGGCTGAGGTCGTCGATGTCGGTGCCCGTGCGGGACCGGAAGATGCTGACCACGATGGCCAGGCCCACCGCGGCCTCGGCCGCGGCCACGGCGATGGTGAACATCGCGAGGACCTGGCCGTCGAGGTTGGCGTGCATGCGGCTGAAGGCGACCAGCACGATGTTGGCCGCGTTGAGCATGAGCTCGACGCTCATGAGCACGATGAGGACGTTGCGGCGCAGCAGCACGCCGAGCAGCCCGATGACGAACAGCCCGAAGGCCAGGTACAGGAAGTGGGTGATGGGGATCACGATGAGATCGCCTCCTCCGTCGGGCTAGTTGCCGCCCCCGTGGCCACCGGCCGAGGGCACGCCGAAGTCGGTCTGCGGGATGGGACCGTCGACCATCTCCTCGTGGGCCTCGGGGTGGGTCAGGTCGTGGGCCGCCATCGCCTCCGGGGTCATGCCGTAGGCCGCCGCGTGCTTCTCCCGCTCGCGACGGCTGCGGGCCACCACCACCGCGCCGATGACCGCCGCCAGCAGCAGCAGCGAGATGGCCTCGAACGCGAACAGGTAGTCGGTGAACAGCACCCGGCCCACCGAGTCGGCCGAGCCGAAGTCGGTGGCGGGGTCGATGGGCACCCCGGTGGTGACGAACTGCTTGCTCAGGGTGGCCACGAGCACCCAGATCACCAGGCCGGCGCTGAGCAACAGGCCCAGCGAGTAGCCCAGCCGCCCCACCCGCGACGGGCGGCGTGACTCGGCCGCGCCGGTCTCGTCGACGTCGAGCACCATGATGACGAAGACGAACAGCACCATCATGGCGCCGGCGTAGACCAGCACCTGCAGCACGGCCAGGAAGGTGGCCGACAGCAGCACGAAGTTGACCGCCACGGCGAAGAACGTGGCCACCAGCCACACCGCGGCCACCACCGGGTTCTTCCGGGTGACCGTGGCGATGGCGGAGCCCAGTGCCAAGGCGGCGAAGGCGTAGAAGATGATCTCGCTCCCGCTCACGGTGCCCCCTGCTCGGCCGCGGCCCGCTGCTGGGCCACGAAGGTGCTGCTGCGGATCTTCGCCTCGAACTCGTCGCGGAACTTGGTCAGGAAGGCCAGCGTGGGCCAGGCCGCGGCGTCACCGAGGGCGCAGATCGTGTTGCCGGCGATGCCGTCCGCGATCGAGGCGGCCAGCTCCACATCGCCGGGGCGACCGTGGCCCCGGTCGATGCGCTTGACCACCTTGGTCAGCCACCCCGTGCCCTCGCGGCACGGCGTGCACTGCCCGCAGCTCTCGTCGGCGAAGAAGTGGAGGATGCGCCAGCAGGCCGAGACCATGTCGGTCTGGTCGTCCATCACGACCACCCCGCCCGAGCCCGCCATCGTCCGCAGGGTGCGGCCGCCCCCCAGGTCGAACTTGACCCCGGGCTGCACCTCCACCTCGCGGATGCGCTCGTCGTTCTGCAGCGCGTCGAACTCGAAGGGCACGTCGAGCTCGTCCGCGGTGAGCAGGGGCATCGACACGCCGCCGGGGATCACCCCCTTGACCTTGCGCCCGCCCCGGATCCCGCCGCAGACGTCCTCGATGAGCTCGCGGCCGGTGACGGTCAGCGGCAGCTCGTAGACTCCCGGCTTGTTGACGTGGCCGCACACGCTGACGATGCGCAGCCCGCCCGAGCGACCCACGCCCAGGTCGGCGAAGGCCTGCCCGCCGTTTTCGAGGATCCACGGCAAGTTGGCGATGGTCTCGACGTTGTTGACGATGGTGGGCTGGCCCCACAGGCCCTTGACCGCCGGGAACGGCGGCTTGAGCCGCGGCCAGCCGCGCCCGCCCTCGAGGCTCGACAGCAGCGCCGTCTCCTCGCCGCAGATGTAGGCACCCGCGCCGCGGTAGATGGTGATGTCGAGCGCCATGTCGGAGCCGAAGCAGCGCTCGCCCAGGAAGCCCTTGTCGTAGGCCTGGTCGAGCGCCTTCTGCAGCACCGGGTACTCCCGCAGCATCTCGCCGCGCATGTACACATAGGCATTGCGCACGCCCAGCGACCGCGCCGCGATGATCATGCCCTCGATGAGCATGTGCGGGTTCCAGAACAGGATGTGGCGGTCCTTGAAGGTGCCCGGCTCGCTCTCGTCGGCGTTGACGACGAGGTAGACGGTCTGGGAGCCCTGCGGCACGAAGCCCCACTTGATGCCGGTGGGGAAGCCCGCCCCGCCGCGACCCCTCAGGTTGGAGGCCTTGACCTCGCCAAGGATCGTCGCGGGATCCATGCGCACGGCCTTGCGAGCCGCGGCGTAGCCTCCGTGCTGGACGTAGTAGTCGACGTCCTTGGCCTCGGGGAGGTCGAAGTACTTGCTGATGATCTTGAGGTCGAACGAGCCCATGCCCTTGCCCCTAGCTCCCCAGCTCGGTGGGAACGCGGCCCTCGGCCAGCGCATCCAGGATCTGGTCGATCCGCTCGAGATCGAGGTTTTCGAAGTACAGCGGAATGTCGGGCTTGCCCCGCTCGGCGATCTGAGCGACGGGTCCGAATCCACATGCAGCGAGGCACTCCACCTCCGACAGCGTCACGTTGCCATCCTCGGTGGTGCCGTGGTTGTCCACGGCCAGGCGCTTCTTGCAGCGATCGAAGACACCGTAGGCGCCCGTGATCTGGCAGCCGATGTTCGTACAGATCTGCAGGTGGAAGCGTCCCACCGCCTTCTTGTTGAACATCGTGTAGAAGGTCGCCGTCCCGCGCACGTGAGCCGCCGGCAAGTCGAGGCGCTTGGCCACGAGGTCCACGACCTCGTCGTCGACCATGCCGAACTGCTGTTGGGCGAGATACAGAACCGGGATACACAGCGCTTTGGCGGCGTTCTGCGGGGGGAAACGCGGCCACAGCTGTTGAATGCGGGCCTCGATCTCAGGGGAGAGTTGCTTTGCCGTCACCTTGGGTCTCAGCCGCCGCGCACCCTAGGATGGGCGCCCTGGTCGAGTCAACCCGAGCCGCACCGAGGACGCAGGCCGGTGAGGCGACGGGCTCCGGCCACGACCCGCCGCGGCGAATCCCGTTCCAGAGCGCGGGATTCGCGAGCCGGGCGCCGGCGGTCCTCCGGGGGCTAGCCCCCGGCGTCCACGTCGAGGCGCATGCAGACGGCGTTGTCCAGGGCAGCCCCGGCCTGGAAGTTCGCGGCCTCGCGAACGGCCGGGTCCACGTCACCGATCGCCACGGAACGGAAGCCCAGGCGCGAGGCGAAGAAGTCGGCCGCCATCGTGGTGGACAGATAGATGGTTCGAATGCCCAGGATCCGGGCCAGGCGGAGCACCGCGTCGCCGACCACCCAGCCCAGGCCCTGGCCGCGGCGATCGGGCTCGACCGCCAAGCCGAAGAGGAAGGACTGGTCGCCCACCGTCTGCAGGCTGACCGTGGCCGCGATGCCACCGTCGGGCTTGCGCACCACGAGGGTGTCCACGGTGTCTCCCGCGATCACCGCGGGCAGCTCGTAGCCCTCGAGCAGGGCGTTGACCCGGGGCAGGTCATCGGGCGTGCCCAAGGTCACGGGATCACCAAAGCCGTTCAGGAGCCGATCTCCCAGCCCACCAAAGGAGCCAGAGGAGAGCAACACGACCGTGTCGCCCGGTCCGGCCGATGCGATCACGGCCTCGGCCAGGGACTCGATGTCGCCGTAGGCGATGGCCGGCACCCCGCGGGCGGTGATGGCCCGGGCCAGCGCGTCGGTGTCGAGGCGCTCGGCCTCGTCCACCTTCTGCGGCTTGAACAGCGGGGCCACGTAGACCCGGCTGGCCGCGTCGAAGCTGCCCACGTAGCCCTCCGAGAAGGCCCGGCGATGCGACGACGAGCTGCGCGGCTCGAAGCACACGTGCAGCGCCTTGTTGGGGTAGCGCCGCCGCAGCGCACGGACGGTGAGCTGCACCGCGGTGGGATGGTGGGCGAAGTCGAAGATCACCCGCACGCCCTGGGCCAGGCCCAGCAGCTCCTGCCGGCGCTTGACCCCCCGGAAGCGTCGCACCGCCTCCCGCAGCGCATCGGGGCTCACCCCCTCGGCCCGGGCCACCGCCGAGGCGGCCAGCACGTTGCCCACGTTGTAGGCGCCCATGAGCTGGGTGCTCAGCCGACCCAGGCTCTTGCCGTGCTCGAACAGCTCGAACTCGGTGCGCCGCGACCCCGGCTTGCTGCGGACGATGCCGCAGTACTCGGCCGAGCCCAGGTCACCGTCCTCGGGCAGCACGCGGTAGCGGAGCACCCGGCCCTTGCACAGCGCCGCGATGCCCATGGCCTCGGGGCTGTCGGCGTTGACCACCAGGTCGCCGTCGGGACCGATGGTCTCCACGAAGGCCGAGAAGGCCGCCCGCACCTCGTCCATGCCCGCGAAGATGTCCGCGTGGTCGAACTCGACGCTGGTGAGGATCGCTCGCTTGGGCCGGTAGTGCAGGAACTTGGAGCGCTTGTCGAAGAAGGCGGTGTCGTACTCGTCGCCCTCGAGCACGATGGGCCGGCCCTGGCCCAGGTGGGCGCCCGAGGGCAGGTTCTGCGGCACGCCGCCGATCAAGTAAGAAGGATCGAGGCCCGCGAAGCGCAGGATCCACGACAGCAGGCTGGTGGTGGTGGTCTTGCCGTGGGTCCCCGCGACCACCAAGGGGTCGCGCTCGGGCAGCAGGGCCGAGGCCAGCATGCTGGGGAAGCTCTCCAGGCGCAGCCCGGCCGCCTGGGCCGCGACCACCTCGGGATGGTCGGCACGGCAGACGTTGCCCACCACCACGCACTCGGGTCCCCACTCCAGGTTCTGCGCCGCGAAGCCCTCGAACACGGGGATCTCGGCGGCCGCGAGCTGATCGGACATCGGGGGGTAGATGCTGACGTCCGAGCCTCGGACCTCGTGCCCCGCCTGCTTGAGCATCCGGGCCAAGGCCCCCATGCCCGTCCCGGCGATCCCGATGAAGTGGACCTTCAAGGCGCGCAAGGATGTCGCCGCACCTCGTGGGGGTCAACCCGAACCCCTCCGCCACACACGACCGACCCATCATGGGTCACCCGATGCAATCACTGCGATCCATCTCGTCAGGATTTCCCGTCTGGAAAGTGGAAACATCACGAAGCTCCGCACCGAATTCGCGAGCGGCGGAATCGTCAACTGCTAGGCTCGTCCGCGGGTGGTTGAAGGACCCGAAACGCCGTCCGAGCGCGGGCGGGGAGAGACTCGTCAGCACTTTCGTTCCTCGCGGAAGCTCGAGTGGCGGGTCGACTTCGAGCCAGCATCGGTCGAGGGCTCGGCGGGGCGACGTCACGCCCGCACCCTCGGCATCAGCTTGGGCGGGACCTTCATCGTCTGTGACGACCCGCCGCCGGTGGATTCCGACCTCCACCTGTGGCTGCACCCCGACAACCCGATTCCGGGCCAATCCGGCGTCCTGCGGCTGCGGGCCCAGGTCCGCTGGATCAACGGCAAGGCGGGCGAGCTGCCGCGCGGCTTCGGGGTCGCGTTCCGGGCGTTGACCGCCGCCGACGAGGTCGCGCTCCACAGTGGGTTTTCCCGGTCGATGAAGAAGGTGGTATGACCCATGAGCCTCATGCCCTCGGGTGAGCACGTATTCAGCGACGAACGGCGCCAGAAACCGCGTTCGCTCGTCTCGGTGCCGCTGCGCATCTACGCGGCGGGACGCCGTCTGCTCATGCAGGCCCGCACCATCGATCTCTCGGTGGCGGGAGCGCTGGTGCACGGCTCGGCGCCGCTGCGCGTGGGACAGACGGTCGCAGTGGAGGTCGAGCGCGGCGTGGCCCGCAACCCGCTCACCCTCCAGGCCGAGGTCGTCCGCATCGCCACGCCCAACGCCCGGCTCAAGCGACACGGGATCGCGCTGCGCTTCCTCGGCGTCAGCCCGCTCGACGAGGCGATCATCGAGTCGATCATCGCCAGCGCCCGCGGCATCTGAAGGCAGGGCCCGACGAGGGCCGAGCCCCACGCTCACGCCGACGTGGCCGCGGCCGCCCGGGCTCGCTGGCGGGCCCAGGCCCACACGCACATCACCGCGGCCGGGGTGATCCCGGGAATCCGCGCGGCCTGGCCGGTGCTGCGGGGGCGCACCGCGGCCAGGCGCTGCGCCGCCTCGAGCGACAGGCCCGGCAGCGCACGGTAGTCGAGGTCGGCGGGCAGCGGGAGGTCGGCGCCCTCGCCTCGCAGCCGCTCCACCTCGGCCCGCATGCGCTCCACGTAGCCGGCGTAGAGCAGCTCGGCCCGCGCTCGCATGGCGAGCCAGTCCGGCTCGTCGTCGATCGAGTCCTTGCGACGGAGGCGATCCACCAGCGCTCCCACCCGCTCGGCACGGGCGAGGGTCCGCTCGTGCCGGGCCCGATCCACCAGCCCCGCCGCGAAGGCGAGCGGGCCCAGGCGAGCGTCGGCATTGTCCTCGCGCAGCACGATGCGGAACTCGGCCCGCGAGGTGAACATGCGGTAGGGCTCGTCGCAGCCCTGCGTGACCAGGTCGTCGACCAGCACGCCCACGTAGCCCTGCTCGCGCGAGACCAGCAGCGGCTCGCGACCCAAGGCCTCGAGCGCCGCGTTGGCCCCGGCCACCAGTCCCTGGGCACCCGCCTCCTCGTAGCCCGAGGTGCCGTTGACCTGGCCGGCG
Organism: Myxococcales bacterium; assembly: GCA_020633315.1. Lineage (GTDB taxonomy): Bacteria > Myxococcota_A > Polyangia > Nannocystales > Nannocystaceae > Paraliomyxa. The sequence continues at coordinate 55,923 of JACKDV010000012.1, read as the reverse complement.
AAGAACAGGCCCGCGATGCCCTCGGCGGACAGGCGATGATCGAGCGCCCGCGCGTCCACGGCGTCGTACTCGACCGCGTAGCCCGGACGCAGCATCACCGCGCGCTCCAGGCCGGGGATCGTGGCCACCATCTGGGCCTGCACCTCGGCGGGGAGGCTGGTGGAGATCCCGTTGGGATACACGCTCTCGGTGTCGAGGCCCTCGGGCTCGAGGAACACCTGGTGGCGATCGCGATGGGCGAAGCGCACCACCTTGTCCTCCACCGAGGGGCAGTAGCGCGGGCCTCGGCCCTCGATGCGACCCGAGTACATGGGCGAGCGATGGAGCTGCGCCCGGATGAGCTCGTGGGTGCGCTCGCCGGTCCAGGTGAGGTGGCAGCTCACCTGCGGGAGCAGGGGCGGCGGCGGCTCCAGGTCGTCGGGCAGGCAGAAGCGCGGCACCGGATCCTCGGTGGGCTGGAGCTCGAGCGCCGAGGTGTCGATGGTGCGCCCGTCCAGCCGCGGCGGCGTGCCGGTCTTGAGGCGGCGCAGCGAGAAGCCCAGCGCCGCGAGCTGGGCGCTCAGGCCGGTGGCCGGCGGCTCGCCCACGCGACCGCCGGGGGTGGCCCGCTCGCCGGTGTGCAGCACCCCGCCCAAGAAGGTCCCGGTGGTCACCACCACCGCGTCGCCGGGGATCCGCGAGCCATCGTGCAGCCGCACCCCGGTCGCCCGCGGCCCACCCGGGCCCGCCTCCACGCACACCTCGACCACGAGCCCCTCGTGCACCTCGATGCCCGGGCGTCCCAGCAGCGCGGCGCGGGCGTGCTCGCCGTAGCGTCGCTTGTCCACCTGCAGGCGCGTGGCCTGGACCGCGGGGCCCTTGCTGCGGTTGAGCACCCGCCCGTGGATCGCACAGGCGTCGGCGGCCCGCCCCATGAAGCCACCGAGCGCGTCGATCTCCTTGACCAGGTGCCCCTTGGCCACGCCGCCCACCGAGGGGTTGCAGGGGGTCTGCCCGATCGTGTCGATGCGCCCGGTGACCACGAGCACCCGCGCCCCCACCCGGGCCGCGGCGAAGCTGGCCTCGAGGCCCGCGTGCCCGCCTCCGACGACGATCACCGTTGCCATCGAAGGGCTCGTATACCATGCGGCCATGGTCGACGCGGGGCACGACGAGGGCACGACCGGCCTGGTCTCGATCGTGGGCGCCGGGCCCTGGGATCCCGAGCTGCTCACCCTCGCCGGGCGCCGTCGCCTGGAGCGGGCCGACGTGGTCATCGCCGACTACCTGGCCAACCCGGCGCTGCTGATCCACTGCCCCGCCCACGCTCGCATCTACCAGCGCACCGCGGGACCGCGCGGCTACCGGCCCGCCACCGAGGGGCCGCTGCCCCAGCCGGAGATCGAGCGCCTGATGATCGAGCACGCGCGTGCCGGTCAGCGCGTGGTCCGGCTCAAGGGCGGTGACCCGTGCATGTTCGGGCGCGGCGGCGAGGAGGCCCAGGCCCTGCGCGAGGCCGGCGTGCCCTACGAGCTGATCCCAGGGGTCAGCGCGCCCATCGCTGCCCCCGAGGCCGCGGGGATCCCCGTGACGCATCGCCACTTCACGCCCGCGGTCACCTTCGTGTCGGGCTGGGAGGCCTACGAGAAGGCGGGGCAGCAGGTGGCGTGGGAGCACCTGGCCAAGTCGGCGGGCACGCTCGTGCTGATGATGTCGATCCGCAACGCTCGCTCCAACGCCGAGCGCCTGATCGAGGCGGGGCGCGACGCCAGCACGCCGGCCGCGATCGTGCGCTGGGGCACCCGCGGGATCCAGCGCACGGTGGTGGGCACCCTCGGCGACATCGCCGATCGCATCGAGGCCGAGGGGCTCCGCCCGCCCGCGGTGCTGGTGGTGGGCGAGGTGGTGCGGCTGCGGGAGCAGATCGCCTGGCTCGAGCAGCGCCCGCTGTTCGGGCGCCGCATCGTGGTCACCCGCTCGGCCGAGCAGTCCTCCGACCTGGTGATGAGCCTGTCGGGCCAGGGCGCCGACGCGGTGGTGTTCCCCTGCCTGGCGGTGATCGGCCCGCCCGATCCCCGCGCGGTGATCGAGGCGGTCCGCGAGCTCGGCTCGCACGACGGGGTGATCCTCTCGAGCCCCAACGGGGTGCGGGCGTTCTTCGACGCGCTGGCCCGCGCCGGCCTCGACGTGCGCGCGCTGGCGGGCAAGACCATCGCGGCCATCGGCTCGGGCACCGCGGCGGCCTGCCGCGAGCGCGGGGTGATCGCCGACCTGGTGCCCAGGCAGGCGCGCGCCGAGGGCCTGATCGACGCGCTGCGCGAGGCGGGCCGCCTGGGCGCCCGCTGGCTGCACGTGCGCGCCGACGAGGGACGCGAGCTGCTCGGCGAGGCCATCGAGGCCGCGGGCGGGCGCTACACCCTGGTGATCGGCTACCGCACGATCCGCCCCGACCTGCCCCAGCGGCTGCTGCTGTCGCTGCGCGCCCCGGCCGACGGCGGCGAGGGCTTCGACGCGGTGATCTTCGCCAGCGGTCGCACGGCGCGGCACTTCCTCGAGACCCTGGGCGAGGGACTGGGTGAGAGGAGCGCCCGCACCCGCATCGCCGCCGCGAAGGTGGTGTGCCTGGGCCCGGTCACCACCGCGGCCGTGGAGGCGCTGGGCATCCGCGTGGATGCGACCGCGACCGCCCCCACCGACGAGGCCATGGTCGCCGCGCTGCGAGGGGTGCTGGAGCCGTGAGCCCGCCCGCGCAGCCGCGCCAGTTCGCGTGCTACTGGCGCAACCTCGACCAGCCCTGGGTCCGCGCGCTGCGAGGAGTGTGCCGCCGTGTGCTGGGCTTCGATCCCGCGCCGTCGCCGGAGCGCGCGCGGGACATCGCCGCCATGTACTACGACGCCGATCCGCTGGCCGAGGCGTTCGTGGAGGAGGTCTACCTGCGCCGCGGCATGGCGCAGGGACGCGCCCTGCTCGAGCGCGCCCTGGCCGAGGGCACCGCGGCGATGCCCGACGCCCCCGCGTCGCTCGTGCGCCTGTTCGCCGACATCGAGCACGACCCGAGCTGGGTGGACCACGAGCAGGTGGCCCTGGGGGCCCGCACCTTCCGGCGCTACGGGCCGGCCATGTTCCGCTTCGCGGGCACCATCACGCTGCAGGCCTACTCGGAGAGCTCGGTGGCCAAGCCGCTGGCGCTCACCGGGGCCTACGGCGGTGACTCGGCTCGCCACCGCTTCCTCGAGACGGTGGCGTTCTGGATCGCGGTGTCCGAGCCGGGCGGTCTGGCCCCCGGTGGCGCGGGGCGGACCGCCGCGCTGCGGGTCCGCATCATGCACGTGTTCGTGCGACAGCGGCTGCTGCAGCACCCCGAGTGGGACGCCGAGGACTACGGCGTCCCCATCAGCCAGGCCGACGCGATGCTCACCCTCATGGGGGGCAGCGCCGTGCCGGGCGTGGCCATGCGGGTGCTGGGCTACTGGCCGAGCGAGCACGAGATCGAGGCCATGATGCACTTGTGGCGCTACGTGGGGCACCTGATGGGCGTGCGCCCGCGGTGGTACCCCGGCTCGCTGCGCGAGGCGGCCGAGCTGCTGTTCGTGGCCATGGTGAAGGCCTCGCACCAGGCCGGCGAGGACGGTCGCATGCTGTGCCAGTCGTACGCCCGCGCCTTCAGCCCCAGCGGCACCGGCCCCTGGCCTCGACGCCTGCGCGAGGCGATCGAGCACGGCGTGCACCTGGGCTACACGCGGCTGTTCCTGCCGCCGCGCAGCCATCGCTACAACGAGCTGCCCAAGGCCGGCCCCTGGGTGCTCGCCCCGCTGCTGCCGCTGCCCGCGGTGCTGGCCGCCGAGGGGCTGCGCCGGATCTCGCCCGCCTTCGAGGCCGCGCTCGATCGCCACGCGCGTCGTCGCAGCCGTCGCTGGCTCGAGCGTCAGCTCGGCGAGCGCGAGGCCGAGTACCAGCCGGTCCAGAGCTTCACCCGCTGAGCCGGCCCCCCCTCCGCAGCGAGCCGTGCTACTCCGGGACCATGGCCCTGCACCTCTACATCGCCGCTCCGCACAGCGTCCGGGTGATCGACGTGTCGCCGCCCTCGTGGATGGTGGAGATGGTGCTGGTGCACAAGGGCCTGCCCTACCAGCGCCACGCCCTGGCCTTCGATCGCGGCGAGCACCGCCGACCCGAGGTCCTCGCCCTCAACCCGCGCGGCACGATCCCCATCCTCGTCGACGGCGAGCACCCGGTGAGCGAGACCTTCGCCATCCTCGACTACCTCGAGCGCACCCGCCCCACCCCGCCGCTGCTCCCCGGCGCCGACGAGCCGGGCCGGCTGGCCCGCGCGCTCACCCGGCTGCACGAGACCAGCGAGCTCAAGTCGGCCGGCATGGCCCTGTTCGCCTACCTCATGCGCACCCCGGCGCCCGAGCTCGACGCGGCGACGCTGGCGGCTCGGCGCGACGCCTTCGTGGACCAGCTCCGGCGCACGGACGAGGCCCTCGGCGACGAGCCCTTCCTGGCCGGCTCGGCCCCTACCCTCGCCGACCTCGCGGCCCATGCCTACGTGGCCACCGCGGTCTACCTCGGGCTCGAGCTGGGGCCGTGGCCGCGGGTGGCCGCGCACCACCTTCGCGTGGCCGAGCTCCCCGCCGTGGCCCGCACCCGCTCGGAGGCTTGGCGCGACGATCCGCCGCGCCCTCTCGCCAACCAATGACGAGCGCCTCGCTCCCGCCACCCGGGCGGAACGCGAGGCGCTCGCGAGCAGCGAGGATCAGTCCTCGCTCGCGGCGGGCTCGGCCTCGGCCTCGGCCGAGTCGCCCCGGCGCTGCCGCGCGATGAAGGCCGCCAGCTCCTTCAGTTGCTCGTCGTCGATCTTGTCCTGGCCGAACTTGGGCATCTGGGCCTCCGAGCCGAACAGGTCGGGCGCGCTCGAGTCCCGGATGATCCGGGCCACCCAGGCCTCCGAGCCGTGCGCGAGCAGGTTGGGCCCGCTGCCCTCCTCGCCCGCCGCGATCTCGTGGCAGCCGCTGCAGTCCAGCTCGTCGTCCCACAGCTCGTTGCCCTGCTTGGCGAGCACGACGTCCACGTCCTTCTCGCCCTGCAGCTGCCACAGGTACTCCACCAGCGCGTCGAGCTGGTCGGCCGGGATCGCGGTGACCTCCTCGTCGGTGGTGGACTCGGGGTACGGATCCATGTCCTCGTGCTTGGTGCCGCCGAAGAAGCGCGGATCGTTGGGGTTGCGCACGAGCGCCGCCAGCCACTCGCGGCTGGAGTAGTCGCTCAGCGACGGGGCCTCCTCGCCCCCGAAGCCGTCGAGCTCGTGGCAGTTCTCGCAGTGCTCCTTGTAGAGCGCCCGCACCTTGTACTCGGGGTCGTTGCGGAACACCGCCGGGCCGCCCTCGGGCAGCACGCCCTCCACCGCGAAGCCCCGCGCGCGCTCGGCCTGCTTGCGCGCCTGGGCCATCGCCTTCTGGTACGACTCGTTGCCCTCGTCGTTGCTCACCGCCATCGCGGTCAGGGCCAGCACCCCGGCCATCACCAGGCTGCCGCCCACGATCACCAGCCAGCGTCCCACCTTGCCCGCGAGCGCATCCACGAAGGGCGCGCTGAGCAGGAACACGCCCACGATCCCGGGGATCACCATCGTGGCCACCGGCTCGAGCGGCCCCTCGAAGAACATCCTCAGCTCGTAGAGCGCCAGGAAGTACCACTCGGGGCGGGCCTGGAAGCCCGAGGTGGGGTCGGCGGGGGCGTAGAGCTCCGAGCCGTGGGTCTTCATCGTCACCCCCACCAGGGCGACCGCGACCAGCAGGATCGCGATCATGTCCACCAGCAGCTGGCCCGAGGCGAAGGGCTGGGTGCGGGCGGCCTGCTCGGCCTCCTTGGCCTGGCTGCGCCGCCCGATCACCACGATGCCCGCGAGCAGCAGCGCCCCCGCCATCGGCAGCACGAAGGCATGCAGCGCGAACAGCCGCGTGAGGGTGAGGTTGCCCGCCTCGCCGCCGCCCTGCACCACGGTGCGCAGCGCCTCGCCGCCGGGCGACTGCTCCATGATCCCCAGCTCCACCTGGGCGGCCCAGAAGCCCTGCTCGTCCCAGGGCAGGATGTTGCCGGTCACCCCCAGCGCCATCGTGACCAGGAGCAGGCCGAGGCTGCACAGCCACACCAGCTCGCGCGGCCGCCGGTAGCCCCGGCGCGCGACGAGCTGCACCAGGTAGGCCACGGTGGCCAGCAGCATGGCCGACATGCCGTAGTGGTGCAGCCCGCGGATGAACCACCCCGAGGCGAGCTGATCGTTGAGGTAGGCGGTGCTCGCCCACGCGTCGGTGGAGGACGGGCTGTAGTGGGCAGCCATCAGCACGCCCAGCACCGCCTCCTGCACGAACAGGTACACCAGCACCGCCGGCAGCACGTTGGTCACCCGCGGCCCGCCGGGCACCGGGTGGTCGGCGAAGCGCTTCCACAAGCCGGGGAGCGCGGTACGTTCTTCGAGCCACTCTCGCATCAGACCGGCTCCTTGTCCTCGGTGCCCTGCTTGAAGCGCTGGTAGCGGATCGCCACCTGCTCGTCCTCGGTCTGCAGCTCGAGCGAGTCCATGCCGCGCGGCGACGGTCCCGTCTCCACCTCGCCGGCGCGAGAGAAGTACGAGTCGTGGCAGGGGCACAGGAACTTGTCGTTCTCCGCGTCGTAGTCGATGGCGCAGCCCAGGTGCGGGCAGACGGTCGACATCGCCACGAGCTGGCCGTCGCGCTGCTGCACCCACGCCGAGCCCACCTTGACCTGCACCACCCGGTTCCAGGCGTCGACCTTGTCCGAGTAGAGGTCCACCTTCACCGGCTTGTCGCCCTTGAACTGCGCGAGCCGACCCACGGGGATGAAGGCATCCGAGCCGCTGGTGGTCGGCACGCGCAGCGGATGCGTGAGGATCGACGCCGCGGGAACGATCGTGATCCCGGCCACGCATGCTCCCACCACGCCGGCTCCCACCACCATGAACTTGCGTCGAGAGCCGTCCTGCGGCACGGCCTCGCTCTCGTCTCGTCCTCGATCCCCGTCGGTCATCACCATCGCTCCTCGGGCTCGTTGGTGCTCGGCCCACCCTCGGCCAGCGGCTGGATTGTAGAGTCCGGTACGGGGGTGTGCGCCAGCCGATGCGCTCGAGCGCAGCAGATTGCGCGAGAACGAGCCAGATCGCCCCCTAGCGAGCAAGCGCGACCCGAAGGTCTCACCGAGGCGCGGCGCGGCACGGGGCTCCGCGGGGAATGAAACCGGTGCAACCAGGCGCACACTCGGGCTCGACTCCCGTAAACCCGGCCCGCCGTGGGATGACGGGGAACGCCGCTCCACTGCCCGACGCTGGCGCCGCCCCTCGAGCGAGCTAGGCTCTCGTCCCGCTCGAGGCGCCGGAACCTTCGAGCATGCGCGTCCCCGCCCCGCGATCCAGAACGCATCCAAGCTCCCGGCGCGGAGATCCAGCGGGTACAATCCCGGCTCCGACCTTCACTACCTAGACCGACCCCCCTTGGCTTTTTCTCTCACGAGAGTATTCGATCCCTTCGACTCCCCATCCCGTAGACGCCTGCCCACCTCGTCGAGGTGGGGTGCCAACTACGGGAGCCGGGCCGACATGGCCTGCCTAACCCTTGTCACGATGTGCCTCGAGCACACGGAGATAGGATCACCATGAGGACCAAGAGACCTTGGATGACCGTGCTGGGGGTGACCGCCCTCGTCGCGGGAGCCGTACAACTGAAACCACAAGAGGTCACCGCGGCGGACCACATCGACGCCCCGATGACCATGGCCGACGCTGCGGCCGACATCGCCGACTTCTACGCCTGGCCGACCGAGCGCGGGACGATCGTCGCCATCATCACCTTCGCCCCGGGTCAGGGCCCCATCGATCCCGAGGCTCCGCCCACGCCGTGGGACTCGGACGTGCTCTACACGATCCACATCGACAACACCGCGACGATCGCCGAGAACGGGGACATCTTCGACAACGACAACGACAACCAGTCGGACATCCAGATCCACGTTCGCTTCGCGCCCTCGCCCACGCCGGGCTTCGAGAACACCTGGGCCGTCGAGTTCCAGAACCTCCCCGGCTCCAACGGCACCATGGTCGACTGGGTCGACACGGCCATCTCGGACGGCAGCGCCACCGCGTGGGCCGGCCTCGCCGATGATCCCTTCTTCTTCGACTTCGACGGCTTCGTGGCCACCGCGGCCAACCTCCAGGACGACACCGATCCCGTCGACATCGAGTTCACCAGCGTGAACATGGGGGCCCCCACCGGCATGGTCAACGACACCTTCGCGGGCAGCAACGTCGCGGCCATCGTGGTGGAGTTCGACGCCGACATGGCGCTCGACGGCAACGTCGACAACTTCCTGCAGATGTGGGCGACCACGGGGAGGCAGTGAGATGAAGATGCTCAGCAAGACCCTCCCCCTGCTCACCGTCGGTCTGGCCCTGATGGGCTGCCCCAGCGACGACTCGCCGCCGATCGACGACAACGGCACCGGTGACTCCGGGACCACCAACGGGCCCACCACCAACCCGACGACCACCACCATGACCACGGCCACCACCGATGTGGAGACCGAGGACGGGACGGCCACCGGGATGGACACCGAGACCAGCACGACCGGTCCGGGCGAGGCCGAGCTGCCGGAGTTCCCCAAGCTCGACCCGGATGCCTACGCCGCCGTCGACCGCATGGGCTTCCCCGCGGTCAACACGGGCCTGAACCTCGCGGGCGACAAGGACGACTACAACGCGGGCTCGCCCGCGGACGACGCGAACCTCGCGTTCGTCAGCAACGTCATCACCTCGCTGGAGATCCTGCACCTCGGCGTGCCGGGCAGCCAGACGCCCAACAACACCGGCCTCGACGACGACCTCATCGCCCTGGCCCTCGACCCCTGCACCACGCCGCCGCTGCCCATGGACGACTGCGACGACCAGGGGGCACCGTTCGTGATCCCCGACGTCCTCGAGATCAACGTGGGCGGGGATCCGAGCTTCCCCAACGGCCGTCGTCCGGCGGAGCCGGTGATGGACATCATCTTCGCGGTGATCCTGCTCGACCTGAGCAACCCCGGGGCCCTGCTCACCTTCCTCGACCTCGACGGGGACGGGACCTTCGGCCCCTCGCTCAACCCGCTCGAGAACGACGTGCCGTTCCCGGCCGAGTTCCCCTACCTCGCGCCTCCGCACGAGATGTAGGCCGTCCGCCTCGCGGACGATCCGACGCGCCCCGGGGGACGTACCCCCGGGGCGTCTTCACGTCTCCCCCACCGCCTCGAAAGCCGATCCGTGCGACGTCTCGCCTTCGCCTCGCTCGCCCTGCTGCTCTCCACCGCCGGCTGCGGCGCTCCCCCGCCCGCCCCCGCGCCCGTCCCCAAGGAGGCCGCGCCTCCGCCCGGTCCCGCTCCCGCTCCCACCAAGGCCCCCCCGAGCACGAGCGATCCGGTGGCGGCCCGCGAGGCCCGGGAGGCCGAGCGCAAGACCTTCGACTTCCAGCTCGCCAACCTCGATCGCCAGATCGCCGGGCGCACCAAGATCGCCGAGGACAACGGCAAGTCGGGCATCGCCTTCGGCGCGGTGGCCTCGCTGTACCTGGCGCGGGCGCGGCTGTCGGGCAGCTACGACGACTACGCCAAGGCCGAGGAATTCGTGGACCGGGCCTTCTCGCTCAGCCCCCGCGGCAACGGCCCGTTCATGGTGCGAGCGCGGCTCAACTACACCCTGCACCGCCTCGACCGGGTGGACGAGGACTACGCCAAGGCCAGCCAGCTCCCCACCCGCGATCCCCAGACCCTGTTCCAGCGCGAGCTGTTCCGGGCCAACCTCGAGTTCCAGCGCGGGCAGTACGAGGAGGCCAAGCGCGACCTCGACCAGGCCCTGACGCGCAAGCAGATGCTCTCGGCCCAGGCCTCGCTCGCCCTGTACCACTGGAAGGCCGGCGAGTTCGACCAGGCCGAGGCCCTGTATCGCAAGGCCATCGACGAGTACCGCGATGACCCCACCGAGCCGCTGGCGTGGCTGCACCTGCAGCTCGGGCTGATGGACCTCGAGCGCGGTCGCTACGACGAGGCGCTCGCCCACTACCGCGAGGCCGAGGCGCTCATCCGCGGCTACTGGCTCATCGAGGAGCACATCGCCGAGATCCTCACCCTGCAGGACAAGACCGCCGAGGCCGAGGCCCTGTATCGCTCGATCATCGACAGGACCGACAACCCCGAGTTCATGGACGCGCTCGGCGAGCTGCTCGAGGCCGCGGGCAAGGCCGAGGAGGCCCAGCAGTGGTACGCCAAGGCGGCCGAGCGCTACGAGAGCCAGCTCGCGCGCTTCCCCGAGGCGGCCTACGGCCACGCGCTCGAGCACTTCCTGGCCCACGGCGACGACCCGGCGCGCGCGCTGGAGATGGCCGAGCGAAACCATGCGCTGCGACCCAACGTGGACGCCAAGCGCTTCCTGGCCGAGGCCCAGCTCGCCGCGGGCAAGCCCGCCGACGCGCTCGCGACGATCGAGGCCGCGCTGGCCACCCCGATGCGCAGCGCCGATCTGCACGCCACGGCGGCGGCGATCTACGCGGCCAACGGCGACGAGACCAAGGCGCAGGCCCAGCGCGAGGCGGCGATGGCGATCAACCCGAAGGTCGAGCTCGAGTAGCCAGCCCTCGTCGGGCAAAGCTCACGCGCTCGAGGCCGTGCGGGCCTGCGACCGAGGGGGAGCCCGCCCGTCCCCTCCCCGATGAGCCGTCGCGTCTCCATCGTCCTGCCCAGCCTCCTCGTCCTCGGGCTCGGGTGCGGCGAGCCCTCCCCGCCGCAGGACTCCGAGTCGTCGGGCTCGAGCTCCTCCTCGGCCTCGACGACCTCCACGACCTCCGCATCCGAGTCGTCCTCGGGTGAGACCACCGGGGGAGGCGAAGGGACCGGGGACACCACGGGCGTCGCCGACGCGAGCGGCACGGGGCCCGAGCCCGGGGTCTGCGGCGACGGCCGCCTCGATCCGGGCGAGGACTGCGACGACGGCAACGACTCGCCCGGCGACGGCTGCGAGGACGACTGCAGCTTCAGCTGCGAGCTCGATGCCGACTGTGGGGAGGCCGCGGCCTGCCTGGGCGCCCCGAGCTGCACCGATCACGTGTGCACGCAGCTACCCACGCCGCCCGGGCCCAGCACCTGCACGACCGAGGATCGATCCGACGGCGTGTGCATCGATGGCCAGTGCGTGCCGTCGTGCGCCCCGGACGCGCCCTTCGAGCTGGCCGAGCCCGTCGTCGAGCTCGACCTGCCCGATTCCCGCAGCCTCGAGGCCGTGCTGAGCGACGACCAGCTCACGGTCTACTTCTCGTCGGACCGGGCCGGCGGGGCGGGGGACCTCGACATCTGGATGGCGACCCGCGTCAGCGCGGGGGATCCCTTCGGCCCCCCCGAGCCGGTCGTGGGGATCAACACCAGCGCCCGAGAGAGCTACCCGGCGGTGACGGCCGATGGCCTCGAGCTGTTCGCCCAGACCACGGCCGTACCGGGGCCCTTTGCCATCGTGGTCGCGACCCGTGCCTCGGTCGCCGATCCCTTCGGACCCTTCGCTCTGGTCATGGGCCCCAACGACGACAACGCCTACGACCCGTTCGTCCTCCGCGATGGCTCGGCCCTGTACCTCGGCTCCGATCGCGACGGCTCACCGGATCTCTACCGCGCGCCGCGGGTGGGGCTCGCTCCCGAGTTCGCCGCGGTGACCCCGATCTCCGCCGGCATGGACGTGGTCAACACCGCCAGCCTCGAGGGACACCCCGTGCCCTCCTTCGACGAGCGCGTGCTGTACTTCGGCTCCGATCGCCCCGGGCCCCCCGAGGGAGGCGACGCAGACGTCTACGTCGCGACTCGGGAGAGTGCTGCCGATCCGTTCTCGGCGGCGTCGTTCGTCGCGGGGGTCAACGGCCCCTCTCGCGATCTTCCCACCTGGATCTCCCTGGACCAGTGCACGCTGTACCTGCAGCGCCAGCCCAACTCCGCGGGCGCCAACCTGTGGGAGATCTGGCGAGCGACCCGGACTCCATAGCCGACGCCGATCGGTCAGCCGCTGCAGCAGAAGGTCACCGGCTCGCTCCCCACCGCGGTGCCGATGGGCGTGACCACCGAGGGCGTACACTCGTCGGCCGGCAGGGTGCCCGGGGCATGGGAGACCGCGGCCACGTCGAGGGAGCCCAGCCCCTCCGAGCAGCCCCCGGCCGGCACCGAGCCCGCGCTGGTGCCCATGCAGTCGGCCGAGTTGGCGAGCTGCAGCGAGTTGCCCGGGCACGGTCCCGGCGGCACGGGGCACTCGCAGGTCTGGCAGTCGCGATGGTCGTCGATGCCCCGGTACAGGCGGCGGGGCTCGAGGTAGGCGCTGCCCTCGGGGCACGCCAGATCGCCCTCGTGCCACACGCACCAGCGCGGGGCATAGGGATCCTCCGGCCGCTCCGCACACAGCCGCCCCGCCCCGCAGTCGACGGCCGAGAGCGTCGCCCCGCAGGCGAGGTGGCGGCTGAGGAAGCGCGGCTCCTCGATGATCTCGGTGGGCTGCGCCATGCAGGCGCCGTCGACCACCGTGGGAGGCGAGTAGGCGAAGCTGCCCTCGATGGGCCACGGGCTCGTCGCGTCGTTGCAGCCCGGCTCGAGCGCGAAGGGGCTGAGGCTGGGGCCCATGCAGCCGGACCCGAGGTAGTAGCTCATGGTCGCGCCGCCACAGCTGGCCCCGACCAGGGGTCCGCACTCGCAGTCGCACTCGGCGGCCGGCGCCATGATGTCGGTGAAGGCCTCGGTCAGCGGCCGGTCCCACGGGGCCAGGCAGACCACGCCGGACAGCTCGAGCAGCGCCTCCCGCCAGGCGAAGGGGCCCTCCCAGCCATCGGGAGCGGCCTCGATGCACTGCATGCCCGCCTGCTCGCAGCCCCGCGGCTCGCCGCTGCCGGCCTCGGTGGTCGAGCCCGAGCCCGGGCCGGGGCCGCCGGTGGAATCGGCCCCGGTGGTGCCGGAGCTCGGCTCGGTCCCCGCGTCCTCGAGCTGGGCCGCGAGGTAGGGGTTGGGCTCGGTGCACGCCACGAGCACCACGAGCCCCGCCCCGGGCCAGCTCCGCGTCCGCACGCGTCGATCATCCTCTGCCACGCGGCCCCCGTAAAGCCGCCTACGTCACCGGGTCGCCGCGCGGCCGGTCGTCGGCGATCACCCACACGTAGCGGAGCTGGGCGAGGTCGATCTGGAAGCCCGGCTCCTCGGGCCCGGGCGCCACACACAGCTGGAACTGCTCCTGCTCGTCCTGCAGGCGCACCGCGATGAGCAGCAGCCCCTGCTGACGCAGACCCAGCGCCAGCTCGCGGAACGCCACCGTGCCCGCGCTGCGCTTGGCCGGGCGCAGGCGCACGAAGCTCTGGCCCCACGAGCCCAGCAGCTCGGAGTAGACCGAGTCGAAGCCCGGCACCACCACCGACTGGAACAAGAAGAAGGCGCGAAGCTGGGGGATCGAGTAGATGCGCACGTGGTGCTTGCCCAGCGTGCGGAAGTGCTCCTCGAGCCGCGCCGCGAGGCGAGCGTCGAAGATCTCCGCCACCACCCGCGGACGACCGGGGTCGGCCCCGTGCGAGAGCAGGAGCTGCTCGAGCTTGAGCAAGGTGGTGGTGGTGCGGGCGTCGGCCTCGCCCGCGGGATCGGAGACGAACACCACCGCGTCGAGGTCGCCCACGTGGCCGAAGCCCTCGGGCAGGTCCACGAGGTGCCGGCTCGCCATCCAGTCGGCCACGCGGATGCGGACCCGGCTGGCCTCGACCCGCTCCGTCCTCGCGCAGTCGAACAGGTAGCTGCCGTCGTCCAGCGGGGTGAAGGCCCCGTGGTAGGCGGGCATCATGCCGCGCACCACGAGCTGGGTGTGCTCGTCGATGGCGTCGCGGGCGAGCTGCTCGGTCGCCTCGTCCTCCACCAGCACCAGCACCTCGGCCGAGGGCTGCTCGCGCAGCAGCTCCTCGAGCATGTAGATCGAGCCCCGCCGGAAGCCGCACACCAGCATGCGATTGATGCGGATCTGGGGGGTGCGTTCGAAGCGAGGGGGCCGCGGCACGGCCAGCGGGGCCAGCTCCTCCTCGCCGCCAGGCTGCTTGGGCAGGTCCTCGGCGAACGCCCGGATCGACCCGAAGTTGTCCGCGATGGCCACCAGCCCCAGGCACTGGCCGTCGACCGGAGCCAGCGGGGGATCGCCGGGCCGCGGGTTGACCACCACCTGGAAGTCCTGGGAGGGATCGTCGGGCGGGGGCGGCAGCAGCAGGCCCACCGGGACGATGGTCGACTCCTGGTTGCCCAGCCCGCGCCGCAGCAATCGCTCGATGATCGCGGCCCGGTCCCGCCCCAGCTCGGGGGGATCCTCCATCGTGAAGCCCAGGCCCTCGGTCTGGAAGAAGCAGGTGTACAGCTCGTGGCCGCGGCTGGTGAGCAATTCCTCGAGCAGGTCGCCCAGGCCCGGGCGTCGCACCACCCCCGCGATGAACAGCGCCACCAGGCGCTCGGTGGGCACCACGAAGGAGCGAAAGGTGGAGCGGCCCGCGGCCACGGCCGCGCGGGCGGCCGCGATGTTGCTGTCGTCGAGGATCTCCGCGATCACCACGCGCTGGCGCTCGTGCGGGCGCCGCGGCCCCCGCTCCACCTGGCTGCGCACCCGCTCCACCAGGTTGAGCAGGGTCTGGATGGTCTGCGCGTCGGGGGAGTCGTCCTCGTGGTCGGCCAGCAGCACGATGCGCTTGGCCGAGGCCAGATCGGCGCGGACCAGCAGGTTGTCGTCGCGGTCGGCCCGCTCGCGGTAGACGATGCGGCTGAGCTCGGGCTGGCGCAGGAAATCGGGCGGCTCCTCGGTGCGCCCCACCACCAGGTAGCGCGGCCCGAACAGCCCGCGGCGCCACAGGTCGCGGAACCACCCCCGCGAGAGCAGACGGGCATCGGTGGGCAAGAGCTTCTTGTAGTAGCGCATCAGCTCGGCGAGCAGGCGCGGGGTGGGCGGGGTCACGCCCACGATCACGGTGTGACCCCGTAGGCCGGCCGGGCGCAGCCGCGAGAGCTGCATCAGCTCGTGCACCACGTCGGTGCCCAGACCGATGAGGAACGACACCAGGAACAGCCCGAACACGGTGAGGCCCAGGCTGATCAGCACCAGCGGGATCGCGATGGGGCTGGCGAGCATGTTGCCCGGGTCCTGCACCTGGCGAAACGCCCACCACAGCATGTTGAAGAAGTCGCGGTCCTGCGCGTCGACGGTCTCGTCCCCGGTGACGTCGAGCACCACACCCTCGCTGTCCACCAGGTGGAACACCACCAGGGCCCCCGCGAACGACAGGCCGCCCACCACGAAGCCCATGAGCACGATCTGCCGCGACCGCTCCCGACGCGAGAGGATCGACCACAGGTCGATGACCAGCGGGGCCCAGTAGCTGACCAGCAGCACCATGCGGGTGAGCCGGAACAGCCGCAGCCAGCGGGCTCCGCCGGCGCTGAGCGGCAGGAAGGAGACGAGCGCCACCAGGTCGGCCAGCAGCAGGACGAGCGTGCCCGCGCGGGTGCGGGCCCGCCGGGTGGGCGCCGAGGGGCGCTCCACGATGCTGCCCGCCTCCTCGTCGGGATCGCGGGGTCGCTTGATCATCACGAACAGCCGCGCGACGAACTCGGCCGTGAACACACCCAGCAGCAGCATGTCCAGCGAGTGCACCCACTCGAAGGGCAGCAGGCTGATGATGATCGCGGCGCTGAGCACCAGCCTCACCACGGTGCGCTCGAGGAAGCGATCGATCTCCAGGACCCAGCGCAGATCTCGCGACGCTCGGGCGGAGCTGGGAGGCGCGCTCACCGTCGAGCAGCATACCGAGACCGCCGGGGGCGAGCCACCACGCCTCGCTCAGCGGGACGAGCCGAGCCCGGCGGCATCGCGGAGCACCTCGTCGGCGTGCACCCTCGGGTCGACCCCGCGATGGACCTCGGCGATCGTGCCGTCGAGATCGATGAGGAAGCCGTCGCGGCCGACCAGGCCCAGCGTGGTGTCGACGCCGATGGCCTCCCTCGAGCGGTGCTCCTGGTCGATGATCCACGGGAGCGACAGCCCGTGCTCCTGGGCAGCGGCCCCGGGGCCCGGAGGCATCCATGCTACGGTTCATCCGTCGCCGCCTGGAGGATCGCATCGTGGCCTCGGAGTTCTGCAAGCGGAAGTACAGCGCGCTGTTCGAGCACCTCGACAACAACCGCGACGGGGCCATCGACGTGGACGACTGGCATCGCCACGCCGACTTCATCCAGGCCGAGACCGGCTGGACCGCCGACGATCCTCGCCTGAGCTCGCTGCTCGAGGCCACCGACGCGTGGTGGGGCGCGATGCAGGAGGCCTTCGGGCAGACCGACGGCAGCCGGATCTCCAAGGCGCAGTTCCTGTCGTTCTGCGACGACCTGGCCGAGCAGCTGCGGGCCGGGGGCTCCCCGCCGGAGTGGGCCGTGGAGATGTGCACCCGCACCCACCAGATGCTCGACGTCTCGGGCAACGGCGTGATCGATCCCGACGAGTACGGGCTGTGGCTGCGGGCGATCGGCTCCAAGGCGGATCCCCGCGAGGTGTTCCTGGTGCTCGACCTCGACTCCGACGGCGTGGTCGACCGCGACGAGATGTTGGTCCTGTTCCGACAGTTCCTGGTGAGCGAGGATCCGGTGGATCCGGGCAACTACCTGATGACGGGCACGATCTGAGCGCCGGGTCCCGGCCCGGATGAGCTTCCCCGGTCCTAGGCCTCGCCGTCGAGCGCCCGGATCGCGCGCTTGGGCGCGACCATGCGGTACCCCTGCTCGAGCAGGAATCGCACCTCGCCCCAGTCCACCTTGCCCTCGAGCCGCAGCCCCACCCAGCCGGCCGGGCCGAGGTACTTGGGCCGGAAGAAGCGCTCGGGATCGGCGGAGATCAGCGCCTCCTGGGCCCCCTCCGGCGCCTTGATCCACACCGAGCGCCGCCCCTGATCGTAGGCCCCGTCGTGGTAGGTGGCGAAGGTCTTCTTGCCGCCCCACCAGGTGGGCGAGCCGTGGGAGAGCTTCTCCGAGGTCTCGGGGAGCGACTCGATGATCGCACGCAGTCGGTCGAGGGGCTGCTTGGTCGCCACGGGAGCATCATGCCGGATCGAGCGGATCCGAGAAAGAGCCTTCGGTGGAGACCACGGGCGTAGGCGGCGCTGTGGCTTCGGGGCAGACCGGCGCCCCCGCGCCCCGGGGCCCGCACCCGTGCATCCCGCCCAGCGCCGCCCCCACGAGCCGCCCACGAGCCCCCACCATCCGCACCATGCGGCGACGGTAGCACGAACGACCGCCACGGCCGGGTTGGCCGTGGCTCGGGAAAGCTCCGCCCGAGCCTGCTAGCCTGCTCCTCGCCGCGAGGTCCTCCCCGAGGAGGCGGACCGCGGACCCGGCAAGGAGACCATGGCAGACCTCAGCGACAATCCCCTGCTCGACCTCGGCCTCGAGGTGCCCTTCGACCGCATCGAGGCCGCCCACGTCGAGCCCGCCATCGAGACCCTCTTGGCCCGCGCCCGTCGGGCCATCGCTCGCATCGTGGAGTCCGGGCCCCGCACCTACGACGGCACCTTGCAGGCGCTCGACACCGCGACCGAGGGCCTCGAGCGAGCCATGGGAGTGGTGGGGCACCTCGAGTCGGTGGCCACCAACGACGCGCTGCGCGAGGCCTACAACGCGGTGCTGCCCGAGGTCTCGGCCTTCTACTCGTCCATCCCGCTCGATGAGGGCCTGTATGCCGCGCTGCATGCCGCGGCCGAGGCCGAGCTCGAGCGCCTCGACCCCACCCGGCGTCGACACCTGAGCAAGACCCTCGATGACTTCCGCCGGCACGGCGCCGAGCTGCCCGCCGAGGGCAAGGCTCGCCTGTCCGAGATCGACGTGGAGCTGAGCAAGATCACCACGCGCTACGCCCAGAACGTGCTCGACAGCACCAACGCCTTCGAGCTGCTGGTGACCGACGAGGCCGAGCTGGCCGGCCTGCCCCCCTCGGCCCTCGACGCCGCGCGGGCCTCGGCCGAGGCCAAGGGACAGGAGGGCTGGCGCTTCACCCTGCAGTCACCCTCCTACATCGCGGTGATGACCTACCTCGACCACGCCGCCTACCGCGAGCAGGTGTGGCGGGCCTTCAACACCCGCGCCTGCGCCGAGCCCTGGGACAACCGCGAGCTCATCGGCCAGATCCTCCAGCTCCGCCGCGAGAAGGCCACGCTGCTGGGCTACGGCAGCTTCGCCGACCTGGTGCTCGAGGACCGCATGGCCAAGACGGGCGCCAAGGCCCGCGCCTTCGTGGAGGACCTGCGCCAGCGCAGCCGCGACGCGTTCGTGGCCGAGAACGAGGCGCTGCTCGCCTTCCGCCGCGAGGTGGAGGGACCGCAGGCCCCCGCGCTGCGCCCCTGGGACGTGGGCTACTGGGCCGAGAAGCAGCGACGCGCCCGCTACGACTTCGACGAGGAGGCCCTGCGCCCCTACTTCCCGCTGGCCAGCGTGCTGCAGGGCATGTTCGACCTGGTCCGCCACCTCTATGGGGTGAGCATCGCCCTGGCCCCCGAGATCCCCACCTGGCACGAGAGCGTGGATGGCTACCGCATCCGCTCGGCCGACGACGAGGACCTGGGGGTGTTCTACGTGGACTCCTACCCGCGCGAGACCAAGCGCGACGGTGCGTGGATGAACGGCCTCGTCACCGGCGAGCTCGGGCCCAGCGGGATGTCGCCCCACCTCGCGCTCATCTGCGCCAACGTGACCCCCCCGGTGGGCGATCGTCCCGCGCTGCTCACCCACCACGAGGTGGAGACCCTGTTCCACGAGTTCGGGCACCTCATGCACCACATGCTCTCGCGGGTGGAGGTGCGCAGCCTGGGCGGCACCAACGTGGCCTGGGACTTCGTGGAGCTGCCCTCGCAGATCATGGAGAACTGGTGCTGGGAGAAGCAGGCGCTCGACACCTTCGCGCGGCACTGGCAGACCGGCGAGACGATCCCCGACGAGCTGTTCACCAAGCTCGACGCGGCGCGCACCTACCGGGCCGCCAACGCGATGATGCGGCAGCTCGGCTTCGCCACCGTCGACCTGGTGCTGCACATGGACATCGATCCCGCCGAGCACCCCGACCTGCTCGCGGTGGCCCGCAAGGTGCTCGACGAGCACGCCGCCGCCCCGCTCCCCGAGGACTACGGCATGATCGCCAGCTTCGGGCACCTGTTCGCGCACCCGGTGGGCTACGCCGCCGCCTACTACTCGTACAAGTGGGCCGAGGTGCTCGACGCCGATGCCTTCACCCGCTTCCGCGACGAGGGCCTGTACAGCCCCGAGGTGGGGGCCCACTTCCGGGATGCGATCCTCGCCAAGGGCGACAGCCGCGATCCCATGGAGCTCTACGTGGAGTTCATGGGGCGCGAGCCGTCGGTTCGCCCCTTGCTCGACCGCTCGGGGCTCGGCTGAGATGGACGGGCCCGACGCCGTGCTCGGCGATCCCGCCGCCTGGCCTCCGCGCGGGACCGCGGTCCCACGCGAGGGCGGTGGGCTCCACCGATCGACCCACGGCCGAAGGAGTCACGCGGGGCCCGCTAGGCCCGAGGGAAGCAGATCGATGGGCGAGGAGATCGACGTGGTGTGTCCCTGGTGCGCGGAGCCCCTGTCGCTGTGGATCGATCGGGAGAACGCGGGCTCGTTCGTGCAAGACTGCGACGTATGCTGCCGCCCCTGGCAGGTGCAGGTGAGCTGGGAGCCCGACGAGGACGGCGGCGCTCGCTGCCACGCATGGGTGCAGCGGGCATGAGCGGGATCGGCTGGCGTGGGCCGCTGCTGGCGGTGCTGCTCGGTGGGGCGTGCGGCTCGCCGACGCCGCCCAGCGATCGCGCGCACGACCGCGCGCCGGAGACCCCGGCCCATCGCTGCGAGGAGCGGGTGGAGCAGATGCGCGAGGACCTGGCCGCGCTCGAGACCCTGGCCTCGCTGCGCGCCCGCTCCCGACCGGCTGCGCTGGTGGAGGGCGAGGGGGGCGATGCCAAGGTGGATGCGATCCTCGCCGTGACCGCGAGCGAGCTGGCGTGGGACGGCCGCCCGCTGGGGCAGTGGCCGGCCGCGGGCGAGGGGTCTCGCCTGCCGCGACAGCTCGACGAGGCGCTCGCCGCTGCGCTCGCCGAGGCCCGGCCCGAGCGGCTGGGCCTGGCCATCGACGGCGACGCTCCCTGGGCCAAGGTGGTGGCGACGACCGACGCCCTGCGGGCGCACGGCCGCAGCCAGGTGGTGCTGCTGTTCGACGGGCCGCCGCCCTCGGTCCTCGATCGCTCCCGCTTCGGACGCGAGCTCGAGCGCCAGCCTCCCGACGAGCGCCTCGCCTTTGCCGCCCAGCGGGTGCACGAGCTGACCGAGGACTGCGCCCCCGTGCGCGAGGTGTTCGAACGGATGGCCCGCGAGGGCAGCGACGCCGCCGAGGCCGAGATCGCCCGGGCGCTCCCCGAGGCCGTGACCCGCTGCCAGTGCGCCACCGAGGTCGAGACCCTGGCCGAGGTGTTCCTGGTGCTGACCCTCCCCGCGCTGCGGGTGGTGGGCTCCACGATCGAGCTGGGCGGCGACGAGGCGCCGCCGCTGATCCAGCCGCCCGAGGTGCGCTGGCGCGAGGTGGCCCGCGGGGTGGAGGCGGCCGGCCAGGGTCGCCGCTGGTCCTTCGACGGAGGCCCGGCGCTCGAGCCCGAGCCCGAGCCCGAGCCGCCACGAAGGCCCCGAGCCGCGCGCTGAGCCGCGCCCTGCTAGAGTTGGTCGTGGCCCGGCTCCACCACGTCTCGCGCGAGACCCTGCTGGCCCTGCGCCCCACCATGCGCGGGCCGGTGAGCGAGGGTCCGTCGTGGAAGGCCTCGCGTCCCGACGCCCTCGATGCCGCGATCGCGCCGTGGTTCTCGCTCACCCCGCGCTCGCCGTCCTTCGACAGCCGCGTGGGCGACAGCGATGCCGAGCTGAGCGCGACGATGGCCACCTTCGGCGGGGTGACGGGACCGCGTGCGCGGGGCGAGGGGCTGCCCGAGGGCACCGAGCCGCCCGCGGTGGTGCTGGGCGGCAACCCGGTGGCTCCGGGGACCCCGGCGGGGCCCGTGGCGATGCGTCCACGGCAGTGCTCGGTGCGGCTGCGGCTGTCGGCCGAGGGCCTGGCGCCCGGGCGGCAGTGCCTGGTGCTGGTCGCGGTCGCGACCATGGGAGGCCGCGATCATCGGGTGCAGCTGATGCTGGGCGAGACCATGCTGGGCGAGGATCGAGTGCGCGGCGAGGACCGCCTGGGCGTGCTGCTCGACGTGCCCGACGATGGTCGCCTGCTGCTCGAGCTGTGGCTGCGCCTGGCCTCGAGCGATGCCGAGGCCCACCTGGGCGTGCGAGGGATCCAGGGGCACCTGCTGTAGAGCGCTCCATCGCGGGGCACCCGGTGACAAGATGGGCGACGCTCCCATGCCGACCGATCGCCCGCCCGCCCCCGAGCTGCGCCGCGTGCACCAGGACATCTGACGATGCGTGGTCCCCTCGTGCTCCTGCTCTTGCTGCCCGCGGTCGCGCTCTCGGGCCGCGACGAGCGTGGGCCCGCCGCGGCGAGGCACGGCGGCGCGGGCACGGAGCCCGAGCCCTGGCGACCCGGGCCGGCGCGTCGCTCCGACGCTCGCGATCCGACGGCCCGCCTCGCGCAGGAGCTCGAGTGTCGTCGCTGCCATGCCGAGGCAGCGCACGAGTGGAGCGGCTCGCAGCACGCAGGCTCGTGGAGCGACGCCGCGTTCCAGCGGGCGTTCCAGGTGGAGCCGAGCGCGTTCTGCCAGCGCTGCCATGCCCCCGAGGAGGATCCCCGAGCGACCCCTGGCGAGGTCTCCGATGCCGCCGCCTCGCTGGGGATCGGCTGCGTGACCTGCCACGTGGAGCCCGGGACCGCGCGGGTGTGGGCCTCGCCGCGAACGGATGCCGCCGCCGCGGATGCTCGCGCGCCCCACCCCATCGCGCGCTCGCCCGCGTTCGCCGAGCCTTCCGCGTGCGCGGGCTGCCACGAGTTCGCGTTCCCCGACGCCGCCCTGCGAGCGCGTCCGCTGGCGATGCAGTCCACGATCTCCGAGCACCGACGCTCGCAGACCCCCGAGCTCGGCTGCACCGACTGCCACATGCCCGCGGGCGACCACGGCCACCGCAGCCACGCCTTCGCCGGCGCGTACGATCGCGCCATGCTGCGCCGCGCGGTGGACGTGGCCGCCACGCGCCCGCGCCCCGCCCAGGTCGCGATCCGCCTCTCGCCGGGGCGAGTCGGCCATGCCGTGCCCACCGGCGACCTGCTGCGTCGCCTCGCCGTGGAGCTACGGGTGGAGGATGCGTCGGGGGCGACCGCCTTCGTCGACCATCGCTACCTCGGCCGACGCTTCGTCCCGCGCTCCCAGCCCTCGGGCATCACGCTGCGCGAGGAGGTCGCCGACGATCGCGTGGGCGTGGGCCCGGGCGACGGCACCCGCGAGGCCCGCTTCGCCCTGCCCGAGGCGCTCGCCGATCGACCGGTGCGCTGGCGAGTGCTCCACCAGCGAGTGGCCCACGGCAGCCTCGACCCCCGCGGGGCGGTGGTCGAGGGTCAGCTCGAGATCGCCGCCGGCACCCTGCCCCCGCCGTAGCCCGACCGACGCCGCACATCGAGCCCGCCCTCCGGGGCTGACCGGCGCGCCCCGTCGTCGTACGCTCTGCCGTGGTGAGCGGACCGCTGATGGTGCTGCGCGCGATGGCCCTGGCCGGGGTCGCCCTCGCCGGCACGCCCAGCGATCCGCCCGGGAGCCCGACGGTACGCCACAGCATCGGCACCCCTCGGTCGGGCCGCCTCGCCGGAGCGGTGCGCCTGCGTCCCGGGCCCGGCTACTTCGTGCGCGATGCGGCCACCAGCTGGGGCACGCCCACCATGGTCGCGCACCTGCACGACGTGCTCCGCTCGCTGCACGAGGCGCACCCCAGGACCATGCTCCGCGTGGGCGATCTCTCGCTGCGCGGCGGCGGCAAGCTCTCGGCCCATCGCGCGCACCAGTCGGGTCGCGACGTGGACCTCGGGCTGGTGCCGCCGCCCGGGATCCGCCCCCGCGGCAGCTTCGAGCGAGGCTCGGCCGAGCGGGCCGTCCCGGTGGATCCCCGGGCCACCCTGCACCTGCTGCGCGAGCTCGCGGCCACCTCCGATCGTCCCGGCGGTGCGCAGTGGGTGCTGCTGGACTACGCGGTGCAGGCCACGCTGCACGCCGAGGGCCGGGCGCAGGGCCTCGATCCCGCCGAGCTCGACGCGCTGCTGCAGTACCCCCACGGCCGTGACGCCGCGCGAGGCTTCGTTCGGCACATGCCGGGCCATCGCAATCACATCCACGTGCGCTTCGCCTGTGCGCCCGGCGACGAGGAGTGCCGCGGCCCGGCCGAGCCACCCGCGCCGAGAGTGAGACCGGCCCGGTAGCTCGCGGCACGCTCGCAGCGGATCGACGAGCGCCCGCGCGCCGAGCCCTGGCACGGAGGTGCACGTCGCCGAAGGAATCGTCGTTCGTCCGGGCCAGGGCGTTGTTCTTCCCGGCGGGTGGAGGTCGGTCCGCTACCATGGGCTGGTGCACGACGAAGAACAGCCCGATCGCTCGCAGCTCGAGAAGCTGAGCAAGTTCCGCATCAAGCAGCTCGAGCAGCACGGCCTGCTCGACACTCACGACGGCGTCTCCAAGATCGGGGGCTCCAAGCAGGACATCTGGTACGACAAGTCCACCGGAGAGCTCTACGTCGCGAAGAAGATCAACTCGGAGTACTTCGAGCGACTGTGGATCAACGCCCGTGAGGAGGGCGTCCCCGGGTTCTGATCCCCGACGACGCGTCGAGCTGAGGTGGTCCGTGGGGCAGGAGTCGAACCTGCACGTGCAAGCACCGCGGATTTACAGTCCGCTGCCCTACCTCTGGGCTTCCCACGGATGTGGCGGAAGGGGGGAACGAAGTGAGCGAAGGGCGGAAGGGGAGGGAATCGAACCCCCTGGAGCAGGGCCCCGACGGCTTTCCGAGCCGAATGCCAGACCCAATGGCCTCCCTTCCTCATGGGGATGTGCGAAGTCGTAGCGGAGTGCCTTTCCACTCGGCCAACCTTCCCAACGATGTCCGCATCACTCGAGCGCCCATCGACGCTCGCTCCAGCGCGGCGGGAATCGAGCCCGGGCGAGCCCACGGGGCGGCTCCCTGTGGCCGATGACTCCAGCCGCGGCGAGGACGGCGAGCACAGGGCGGAGGGAGCGGGAGTCGAACCCGCGCGGGCGTACCAGACCACGGCGTAGCAAGCCGGTGCCCTACCGCTCGGCCATCCCTCCTCGATGCTGGGCTTCGCCACCCGACCGACCCCATGGGTCGACCACGGGGCGCGACGAGCCCACCCGACCCGCCACCCATGGCAGCGACCCGGTCGACTCATGCCCCGCGCGTGCGGTCGGCTATCGAGATGACGACTCTCGGCTGCCGAGCACGTACGCAGACGACGACGAGCCCGTATACGCGGCAGCATAGGGGGCACGGCGGTCGGAAGCGTGGTGCAGGGCAGGAGCCATCGTCAGTCCCTCTTGGTGCCGCAGCGTACGACGCAGCCGCGGCTTGTCAAACGCCAAATCGCCTTCGTCGATCCACCAGCCGCCGAGCTCGATCCCGTCGGGTCGACGACCCCGGGGCGCCTTGCTACCGTCCGGCCCACCATGAGCGACAAGGGCGTAGGCGATCATCAGGTCAAGGGACCCGTTCGGATCGAGACGGACTCGATGGGAGAGATCGAGGTGCCGGCCGACCGCTACTGGGGAGCGCAGACCCAGCGCTCGCTGCATCACTTCAGCATCGGCGGCGATCACTTCCCCCGCCCGATGATCCGGGCGCTGGGCGTGCTCAAGAAGGCGGCCGCGCTGACCAACGGCGACCTCGAGATGCTCCCCTCCGACAAGGTCCAGCTCATCACCCGCGCCGCCGACGAGGTCATCGAGGGCAAGCTCGACGAGCACTTCCCGCTGTTCGTGTGGCAGACCGGCAGCGGCACCCAGACCAACATGAACACCAACGAGGTCATCTCCAACCGCGCCATCGAGCTGGCGGGCGGGCAGATGGGCTCGAAGAAGCCGATCCACCCCAACGACGACGTCAACCGCGGGCAGAGCTCCAACGACACCTTCCCCACCGCCATGCACATCGCGGCGGCCGAGCAGACGGTGCACGCCCTGCTGCCCAGCCTGCAGCGCCTGCGCGACGTGCTGCACGCGAAGGCCGAGGCCTTCATGGACGTGGTGAAGATCGGGCGCACCCACCTCCAAGACGCCACGCCGGTCACGCTGGGCCAGGAGCTCAGCGGCCACGTGGCGCAGCTCGACCACGCCCGCGCGGCGATCCAGGGCGTGCTGTCCCAGGTGTACGAGCTGGCGCTGGGCGGCACCGCGGTGGGCACCGGCCTCAACACCCACCCCGAGTACGCGGTGCGCAGCGCCAAGCACATCGCCACCCTCACCGCCCTGCCCTTCGTGACCGCGCCCAACAAGTTCGCCGCCCTCGCGGCCCACGACGCGCTGGTGCTGCTGCACGGCACCTACAAGACCCTCGCCGCCGCGCTCAACAAGATCGCCAACGACGTGCGCTGGCTGGCCTCGGGGCCGCGCTGCGGGATCGGCGAGATCACCATCCCCGAGAACGAGCCGGGCTCGTCGATCATGCCGGGCAAGGTCAACCCCACCCAGAGCGAGGCCCTCACCATGGTCTGCGCCCAGGTGATGGGCAACGACGTGGCGGTCAACGTGGGTGGCATGAGCGGCAACTTCGAGCTCAACGTGTTCAAGCCGCTCATCATCCACAACGTGCTGCACTCGGCGCGGATCCTCGCCGACAGCATGGACAACTTCCGGCGCTTCTGCGCCGAGGGCATCGAGCCCAACCGCGAGCGCATCGACCACAACCTGCGCGAGAGCCTGATGCTGGTCACGGCCCTCAACCCCCACATCGGCTACGACAAGGCGGCCAAGATCGCCAAGAAGGCCCACGCCGACGGCACCACCCTCAAGGCGGCCGCGGTGGCGCTCGGCTACCTCAGCGCCGAGCAGTTCGACGCGTGGGTCGATCCCTCGAAGATGGTCTCGCCGTAGCGGGCTAGGCGGAGCGCGGCGGCGGGTCGAGCACCAGCGCCGCCGCGTCCACCACCGCGTCGACGATCTCGGCGGGCGAGTGCAGCCCGTTGGACCAGCCCACCAGCATGGAGAACCACACGTGCTGGAGCACCGCGGCGAGGCGGTGGTGCGGGTGGTCGGGCGCGGTGGGGATCGGCGCCGAGCGGCCCACGATGGCGCCGACGATGAGGGTGGCGAGGCGATCGTGGAAGGTGGCCACCTGCCGCGAGAGGTCGCTGGCGTTGCCGGCCACCGCCCGCACGATGGCGCGGCCGAGGTTGGCGCGGCCGCACAGGAACTCGGTGATCAGCTCGAAGGACGCGCGCACCCGGGCCACCGCGGAACGCCCCGCGGGGGGCCGGCGCTGGAACAGCAGCTCGAGGCGCACCAGCTCGCGCACGAGCACGGCGAACACCAGCTCGTCCTTGCCGGGGAAGCGCTTGTAGAGGGTGCGCAGCGCCACGCCGGCCTCCTGGGCCACGTCGCGCAGGCGGACCGCGGCGAAGCCCCCGTCCTCGGCCAGCCGCAGGGCCACGTCCACGATGCGACGGGTGCGGGGCTCGTCGAGGTCGAGCGGGGGCGAGGAGGACGGCAGCACGATCGCGAGCAGCCTAGCAGGCAGCGGCCACCTTCGGGCGAGGATCGAAGATCATCGAGCCCTCGTCGCGGCGGTGCAGCAGCATCTGCATGCCGTGGCGCGGTCGCATGGTGATCTGGTGCTCGCGCTCCACGGGGTGCCCCGGGCGGTGGTCGAGGCGAAAGCGCTGGGCGATCACCGCGATGGCGAGCTGGGCCTCGATCATCGTGAAGTGATTGCCCACGCACATGCGGGGCCCCGCGCTGAAGGGGAAGTAGGCCATGCGGTGGCGCCCGCGGAGCTGGTCGGGCTCGAAGCGCTCGGGCACGAAGGCCTCGGGGCGCTCCCAGAAGTCGGGGTGGCGGTGGGTCAGGTAGGGCACGAGCATGATGAAGTCGCGCTCGCGCAGAGCGTAGCCGGTGAGCTCGGTGTCCCGGGCCACGTCCCGCCCTCCGCTCCACACCGGGGGCATCAGGCGCATGGACTCCTGCAGCACCTGCTTGGTGTAGGGCAGCCGGGGCAGATCCGCCGCGGTGGGCAGCCGCCCGCCGAGCACCTCGTCGACCTCGCGGTGGAGCCGGGCCTCGGCCTCGGGGTGCAGCGACAGCAGGTACCAGGTCCAGGTGAGGGCGAGGCCGGTGGTCTCGTGCCCGGCCAGGAACATGGTGATCACCTCGTCGTGCACGATGCGGCGATCCATGGGCTTGCCCGCCTCGTCGCGGTGATCGAGCAGCAGCGAGATGAGATCGGGGGGGCCCGCCTCACCGCGGGCCTTGGCCGCGGCGCGCTCGTCGATCATGCCGTAGACGATCTCGTCGAGCTTGGCGAGGGCCTTGCGGAGCCGCCGGTTGCCGGGGGTGGGCCACGACAGCGGCGGCGCGAACAGGGTGTTGCCCCGCCGCGAGAGCTCCTCGAGCGCCACCGTGAACGCCTCGGTGGAGACGTCCGCGCTCGCGCTGAGGTCGAGGCTGAAGAGGGTCTCGCCCAGGATCCGCAGGGCCAGCCGCAGCATCTCGGGGTAGACGTCGAGCGGCCCCGCCCCGCGCCGGGCCCAGGCGTCCACCATGTCGACCACCGCCCGCACCATGGTGTCGGTGAAGCCGACGAGGAACGAGCGGTTCATGCAGGGCTGGATCGTGCGGCGCTGCTGCTTCCACTGCTCGCCCTCCACCGTGAGCACCCCGTCGCCCACGAGCAGGCGGATCTGGTCGTAGCTGGCCCGCTTGACGAAGTCCTCGCGCTGGGTGACGAGCACGGCCTCGGCCGCGTCGGGGTGCACGAAGACCGCCACGCTGCGACCGCCCACCTTGATGGAGAAGGCATCGCCGAGCTCCAGCCAGTGCTCGCGCACCGGCGGGAACAACCCGCGACTCATCACGTCGAAGAGGTGGCCGACCAGCGGTCGACCGGGGATCTGGGGCAGGACCTGGCTCGCCATGGTGGTAGAACGCGTTCTACCCGGGTAGGTAGAACGCGTTCTACTGCCTGTCAAGCAATCCCTTCCTCGCTCGGCGATCTCGGCGGAATTCGGCCCCCGGCGGCCGATTCGTCGGCCCCGGCGCATCAACCGGGGTGGCGGCGAGCCAGCGCTCGATCGCCTCGATCGCCTCGACCGAGGGCATCTGCGAGGCGCGATATCCCGCCAGCGCCTGCTCGGCGAGGCGGCGGGCCTCGGCCGGATCCTCGCCGGCCTCGGTGAAGGCCCGGGCGGCCAGGAACCGGTCGGCACCACGCCACCGCGAGGACCTCGGCCCCGGCTCAGGCCGGCCGATCCTCGCGGGGCCGCAGGGTGAGCTGCACCAGGCCCTCGCGTGCGGCCCGGTGCGAGACCAGCTGCAGCGCGTGCCGGCGGGTGACCCCGGCGAACAGGGGATGCCCCGCGCCGAGCACCACGGGAACGATGGTCACGATCATGTCGTCGACCAGCCCGGCGTCGAGCGCCTGCCTGATGAGGTCACCGCCGTCCACGTACACGTCGCGCTCGCCGGCCGCGGCCCGGGCCATGGCCACCAGTTCCGCGATCGTGCCCGTGCCGGCCCGCACGGTGGGCACCTTGGGCGTCAGCGGGCGATGGGTGGCGACCACCACCGGCCGCTCCCCGTAGGGCCACCCCCCTTCGAAGGCCTCCACCACGTCGTAGGTGCCCCGCCCCATCAGCAGCGCCCCCACCCCCGCCATGAAATCGGAGTAGCCGAAGTCGTCCTCGCCCGCGCCGGTGGGCAGCCACGAGAGATCGTCGTCGGGCCCGGCGATGAAGCCGTCGAGGGAGCACGCGATGAAGACTCGGACCCGGGGGACGCTCACCCCCCGAGGATGACCGAGCCCGGTACACCGTGGCCAGCACCCCGCCGCGACTACAGCCGCCCCCGGGGCTCTCGGACGCGCGGCCCGACGGGCCCCGACGCGAGCCTTCGCACGGCGCGGTGGCCAAGCTCCTCACGTTGGGGCAGGCTGGGGCTGCGATGGGCCAGCCCGCCGACTCCGTGCCGTGCATCGGCATCTCGATCAACTTCATCCACGCCGATCCCACGCGGCCCATCTTCAAGGGGATGACGCTGCAGTTCCTCGAGGAGCGCATGACGCTGTCGGTCCAGCGCGCGGGGGCGATCCCCATCGGCCTGCCCGACCTCAAGGACGTGCCGAGCACCGCCGCCCTGCTGTCGCGGGTGGACGGCGTGCTGCTGGCCGGCGGCGCCGACCTCAGCCCCAGCAGCTACGGCGAGGAGCCGCTGCGCCCCGAGTGGGCGGGCGACCGCGCACGCGACGAGTACGAGCTGCGGCTGGTCGAGCAGGCCCGCCGCCTCGGCCTGCCGCTCCTCGGCGTGTGCCGGGGGATCCAGCTCGTCAATGTGGCGCTCGGGGGCACGCTCTACCAGGACATCGTGACCCAGCGCGAAGGGGCGCTCACCCACCGCGACTGGCACCGCTACGACGCGCTGGGACACCCGGTGCGGGTGGAGGCCGACAGCTGGGTGGGCCGGCTCTACCACGGCGCGACCGAGCTCGAGGTCAACAGCGTGCACCACCAGGGCATCCACCGCCTCGCCCCCTCGCTGCGCGCCACCGCCTGGGCGCCCGACGGCATCGTGGAAGCGGTGGAGCTGGCGGACATGTCCGACGAGTGGATCGCCGGCATCCAGTGGCACCCCGAGTGGCTCGAGGCCCCGGACCAAGGAGGAGACCCCCGGACCTGCGCGGGCGGGCGGGCCTGCGGCGGCACGGTGTTCGAGGCCTTCGTCGACGTGTGCCGGCAGCGCCGTGGCCAGGCCCGGGCGGCCGCGTCCTAGCTCTTCCCTCGCCCGCCGGATCGAGGCCCGCGATCCGGTGGATCGATCCGATCGTGACGCAGGATACGTTGGAGCGCGGATCGGAGCGCCAGGGTCCGACTCGACACCATTGGCGGCCCGATGGACGCGCTCTAGAATCGGCCCATGGCGACGCGGATCTTCGCAGTGGGGCTGGCCCTGGCCGCCCTGGTCGGGCTCGTGTTCGCGAGCGCATCCACCCTGGACTTCGTGCAGCACCTCGATCGGCAGGTGCACGACCTGCACTGCTCGTTCGCCCCCGGGTTGGTGGAGGCCGACCAGGAGTCGACCGGCTGCCAGGTGACCCTGCTCAGCCCGTACTCCTCGGTGATGCGCACCTCGCTGTGGGGCGGGATCCCCATCTCGCTGCCGGCCATGGCGGTGTTCGCCTTCCTGCTGTTCCGGGCCCTCGAGCTCTTGCTGGCCCGTCCCGCTGCGCGACGCACCACGGCCGCGATCGCGCTGGCGAGCACCGCGGTGCCGGTGCTCGCCTCGTGCGTGATGGGCTACCTCGCCTTCACCAAGCTGCACGCAGCCTGCAAGCTCTGCATCGGGATCTACGCCTCGAGCGGCCTGGCCCTGGTGATGGCCCTGGTCGCCTGGCTGATGGCCCGCAAGGAAGCGGCCGGGCTCTCGGCCGCCGCGGAGCCCGAGGCCGCCCCCACCCCGCCCCGGGCCGCCCTCGCGTGGGCCTCGGCCGCGGGCCAGGCCTTCGGCTTCGTGACCGTGCCGGTGGTGGTCTACGCCCTGCTCGTCCCCGACTACTCCCGCTTCATCGGCACCTGCGGCGCGCTCGCCCAGCCCGACGATCCCTACGAGGCCATGATCCCGCTGGGACCCCAGGGCAAGGGCGTGCCCACCATCGAGGTGCTCGACCCGCTGTGCCCCTCGTGCCGCGGCTTCGAGGAGCGCATGCACGCCGCGGGCCTCGACGCCGAGCTCAGCCGCAAGGTGCTGGTGTTCCCCCTCGACAGCGAGTGCAACTGGATGGTGACCCGCTCGCTGCACCCCGGCGCGTGCCGGGTGAGCGAGGGCCTGCTGTGCGCGGCCGAGGATCCCACCGTGGGCAGCGACGCCTTCGTGCAGTGGGCATTCGACCGCCAGGAGGAGCTGACCAAGGCCGGGGCCGTGCCCCCCAAGGAGGGCGAGACCTCGCCGATCGCCACGATGATCGCCGCCCGCTTCCCCTCGCTCGAGGGCTGCCTGGGATCGGCCGAGGTCAAGTCGCGGCTCAACAAGTCGATGCGCTGGATGGTCGCCAACCAGCTCCCGGTGATGACCCCGCAGCTCTACGTGGCAGGGGTGAAGCTGTGCGACGAGGACACGGACCTCGGCCTGGACTTCACCCTGCACCACATGCTCCAGCGCCATGCGGCGGGGCAGCTCTCGGCCGACGCGCCGGCCCCAGCCGACGCCGGCACGCCCGCGCTGGTGCCGGGCTCCGCAGCCAAGCCGACGGCAGAGCCCAAGGCCAGGGGCAAGACCAAGGCACCCGCCAAGCCCAAGGTCGAGCGTCCAACCCCCGCCCTCAAGGCCGAGCCGAGCAAGGCCGAGCCGAGCAAGGCCGAGCCGAGCAAGGCCGAGCCGAGCAAGGCCGAGCCGAGCAAGGCCGAGCCCGAGCCGCTCCCCGGGGTGGAGGAGCTGCCTCCTCCCTCCGACGATGACGACGACGGAGGTGCCCAGTGAGCATCGCAATCCGCATCGCGCTCGGGGTGGTGGCCGGCGCCATCCCCCTGGGCCTCACCACCCGCTGGGTCTCCGCGGCCAAGGATCGCCTCGCCCAGATCGAGCAGGGCGAGACGCCCGAGGAAGCCACCGTGGCCACCGCGGCCGCGGCCAACGAGGAGTACTGCACGCCTGCGCTCAAGCAGGTGCTGCGCCGGGTGCTGCTCAGCTGTGGGCTGGCGGCCGAGGGCCAGGCACGCGGCTGCCAGCCCGTCGACGCCAAGAACGTGGCCACCATGGAGGGCGAGGACTTCAACGCCCTGTTCCTGCCGCTGGCGGATCGCGTGGCGATCATCCAGTACGACAAGGACAAGGCCGAGCTCGACGAGCAGGACGTGGCGCTCCTCGACCAGACCTTCTCCGATCAGCGCGGCGCGAGCTGGTTCTTCGTGGTCGCCCGCAGCTCGCCCGACGGCTCGGCCGAGCACAACCGTGAGCTCTCGCAGGAGCGCGCCGACGCGGTGATGGCCCACCTGCGACAGCGCTTCGACGACCCCGACCTCGACAAGGAGGTGGGTCTGCTGTGGCTGGGCGAGGAGTACGCCCAGCTCGACGAGAGCTTCTGCTCCTGGCGCCGCAGCGGGGCCAAGGACGACTGCAAGCCCGAGCACATCAACCGGAGCGCATTCGTGGCATGGATCGACTGTCGCCTGTAGCCCTCGCCCTGCTCGTGGGGCTCGCCCCCGCCTGCGACGGCGGCGAGGCCAAGCCCGCGCCCTCTCGCTCGCGCTTCGAGGCGGTGGAGGCCGCCGCCCCGGCCGAGGTGGACCTCGCCGCGTTCTGCGAGGTGATGCCCGAGCCCGAGGCCGCCCCCGTCTTCGCCTGGCCCGCGCTGCGCGAGGGCGCCGCGCCGCCGCCCGGAGCCAAGAAGCGCTGGGTCAACGTGTGGGCCACGTGGTGCAAGCCCTGCATCGAGGAGCTGCCGCGGCTGACCCAGTGGCGCGACGAGCTCCAGGCCCGGGTGCCCTACGAGCTGGTGTTCCTGTCCGCCGATGCCGAGGTGCCCGAGGTGGAGACCTTCGCGAAGGCGCACCCCGAGGTCGCGGGCACGCTGCAGCTCCAGGACGCCGAAGGGCTCGTGCCGTGGACGCAGGGCCTGGGCCTGCCCGGCACGCCCATGCTGCCCGTGCACCTGTTCGTGGACGAGCGCGATCGGGTCCGCTGCATCCGCACCGCGGGGATCGGCGAGGACGATCGCGCCGCGATCGAGCAGCTGATGGTCTCGATGTGACGGCCCGCGCTCAGCCCTGCTCGCTGGGCAGGCGCAGCACCACCGAGTCGGGCCGCGCCTCGGGATCGAAGGCCAGCGCCGCGATCCGATCCGCCACGAACGCGGGCGAGTTGAACGCCTCGTTGCGCTTCAGCTCCCGGAACTTCTCCACCGCCGGGAAGCGCTCCTCGCTCATGCCCCGGATCGTGGTCTGCATGGCGGTGTCCACCACCCCCGGCGCCACCGCGTACGCCCGCAGGCCGTGCTCCGCCTCCTCGAGCTGCACGCACTCGCTCAGCCGGTCCACCGCCGCCTTGCCGGCGCAGTAGGCCGTCCACCCCGCATAGCCGCGCTGGGCCGCGCCCGAGGACACGTTGACCAGCACGCCCCCGCGGCCCGTGCGGTGCAGGTGCCCCACGAACGCCTTGCTGCCCGCGAGCACCCCGCCCACGTTGATCGCGAGGTGCTCCATCAGCGCCTCTCCGCTCAGGTCCCGCAGGAACGCGATCGGCTCGAGCACCCCGGCGTTGTTGACCCACAGATCGATGGGCCCCAGCTCCGCCGCGACCGCGGCCGCGAAGCCCTGCATCGCCGCCTCGTCGCGCACGTCGAGGCGCTGGGCCACCACCCCGGACCGACCGGCCAGCGGCGAGGCTCCCCGGGCACACACGCCCACGCGCATCCCCAGCGACCGGAAGCGCTCGGCCATCCCCGCCCCCAGCCCGCGGCTGGCTCCGGTGACGACGACGACACGATCGTGGAGGGAGGGCAGCGCCATGG
Source organism: Myxococcales bacterium (assembly GCA_020633315.1). Lineage (GTDB taxonomy): Bacteria > Myxococcota_A > Polyangia > Nannocystales > Nannocystaceae > Paraliomyxa. The sequence goes on along the minus strand of JACKDV010000012.1, from coordinate 22,146 downwards.
CGCGTCGATGATAGTCCAGGGGCGACTTTGCCCGCCCCCGCGGCGCGGCCGTATACTCGCCGGGTCTTTCGTGGAGCAGCTCGAGCTCGCCCTGCTGGGTGCCGTCCCCGCGCTCATCGCCATGGCGATCGTCGATCGCATGGACGCCAAGCGCCCCGAGCCCCGCTCCACCCTGCGCCGGGTGGTCGTCGCGGGCGCGATCTCGGCGCTGCCGGTGATCCTCGTGGGCGAGCTGCTCAAGCTGATCGCCCCCAGCTCGGGCTACGCCGCCGTGCTCTACATGTCGTTCGTGCTCGCGGCCCTGCCCGAGGAAGCGGCCAAGGTGGGCAGCATGTTCCTCATGGCCTGGCGCCGCCCCGAGTTCGACGAGCGCATGGACGGGATCATCTACGGCGCGCACGCGGGGCTGGGCTTCGCGCTGGTGGAGAACGTGGGCTACCTGCTGCTGATCCCCGGCGACCTCAAGGAGTACCTCGCCATGTTCGTGGGGCGGGCGGTGCTCGCCGTGCCCGGCCACGCGATCTGGGGCGGCGTGGCCGGCTACTACGCGGCGCGGCGACGCTTCGACGGCCGGGGCATCGGCTGGTGGGGTGGCCTGGCCATCGCGGTGCTGATGCACGGCCTCTACGACACCTGGGTGTTCGGCGCCCCGCTGGCCATCGCCCAGGGGCAGCAGTGGCTGCTGTACGGCGTGGGCGGGATCCCGCTGGTGTTCTACCTGGGGCCGGCCACGATGATCCTGCTGGGCGCGCTGCTGCTGCGCAGCCTGGCCCGCCGTGCGGTGGCCGACGACGATCGCGACGAGGCGGTGATCCACTCGTGGGCCCACCGCCACCGCTACGACCCGAGGCACCGCCGCCCGTGACCGCCCCCCGTGGGGTCTCCGGTGCTCACCCGTCCTTGCGCTCGACCAGCTTCTCGCGCAGCGAGCGGGCCCAGCTCTCCACGTCGCTCGCCGTGGTCTCGCGCAGCGCGGCGGGGTACTGCTCGGCCTGCATGATCCACTCTCGCACCAGCCGGCGCGCCCGGTTGAGGCGGCTCTTGACCGTCCCCGAGGGCACCTCCATCACCACCGCGATGTCGTCGATGCGCATCTCCTCCCAGTAGTGCAGCTCGACCGCGATCTGTAGATCGATGGGGATGTGCCGCAGCGCGGCGAGGACCAGCTTCTGCTCGTCCTTGCCCGCGACCGCCACCGAGGGCGAGCCCATCACGTCGGCGATGGAGGTCTCGAGCTGATCGACCTTCTTGCCCTTGCGCGCATACTTGCGCAGGTGCATCAGCAGCTGGGTGCGCGCGATGGCCAGCAGGTAGGTCTTGAAGCTGGAGTCGCCCCGGAAGCGGTGGGCCCCCTCGGCGCAGGCGAGCATGGTCTGCTGCACCAAGTCCTCCACCCCGTGGCCCACCTTGGAGCGGAAGAAGCGGAACAGCGTGCGGAAGTGCCGTCGCAGCAGGCGTGAGCCGGCCGCGTTGTCGCCCGCGCGCCAGGCCTCGAGCAGCTCCATGTCGTCCTCGTCGACCACGCCGAGACGCAAAATAGCAGGGGACCGGCCATCGGCGAAGCCGATGGCCCCCTCGGGCTCAGCGCCCCCGTGGGCGGTGCTCCAGGCACATGAGCTGCCGATCGTGCCCGGCCACGAACACCTCGAGCTCGCCGTCGTCGTCCACGTCGGCCACCGCCGGCGAGGCCTCGATCTCCTCGCGGCCCGTTCGAAAGCGCCACACCAGGGTGCCGTCGCGCGCATCGACGACCTGCAGCGAGCCGTCGTCGAAGCCGGCCACCAGCTCGTCGCGGCCGTCGCGATCGAGATCGGCGAGCACCGGCGAGCCCGAGGCTCCTGGCTGCAGGCCGTTGCCATCCACGAAGCGATGGCGCCAGCGCAGCCGCCCGTCGCCGTCGAGGCTCACGATGCCCTGGTGGCCGGTGCTCGCCAGCACCTCGGGCCGGCCGTCCCCGTCCACGTCGCGGGCCAGCGGTCGCGCGCGGCGGCTCGCCATGCCGGGCCAGCGCGCGCGCTCGACCCCGTCGGCCCCCCGCAGCACCACCAGGGGATCGTCGTCGAGGTGCGGCGCGATCAGGATCTCGCGGGTCCCGTCGCCGTCGAGGTCGGCCACGGTGGGCTCGAAGTTGAGCCGGCCGCCGGTGTCCGCCTCCCAGCGGGGCTCGCCCTCCCGCGACAGGCACAGCACCCGTCCGTCGAGCGAGGCGATCACGATCTCGAGCTCGCCGTCGCCGTCCACGTCGCCCACGTGGGGCGCCCCGAACGAGCCCAGCGGGCCCAGCTCCCGGTGCCAGCGCGGCTCGAGGGTCTGGGCATCGACCACGTGCACCTCGCCGGGGTCCTCCCAGGTCACCATCACCACCTCGTCGCGACCGTCACCGTCGAGGTCGGCCACGGTGGGGCTGGCATAGGCGCCACGCGTGGGATAGTGGGCCACCCGTCGGGCGTCGGTGCCGGAGAAGCGCGACAGCCCCTCCCCCACCGCCAGCAGATCGGCCCCGGTCGCCGTGGGCAGCACCGCCGGCGGACGGATGACGATCGGCGCCTGGCCGGGCGGGCTCGAGGCCTCGATGGCGCCGGTCTGGGCGTCGAGCAGCTGCAGGCGGTTGCCCTCGTCGATGAGGCCGAACAGCGCCACCTCGGGCCGCTGGTCGCCGTCGAAGTCGCCCACCACCGGCGTGGCGCGGATCGAGTCGAGGGGGCGTCGCTCCCATCGCACCTTGGGGCCCACCATCACCGCGGGCCCTCGCGCCTGCAGCAGCAGATCGACGAAGCCATCGTGGTCGGCGTCGCGGCTGGCCTCGATCGCCTCCACCGGCACCTCGAGCGGCACCGTGCCCAGCTCGCGCAGCCTCGGGTCGAATGCCCGCAGCAGGCCGTCGCTCGTGCCCAGCACCAGGTCGGGGCGAGCGTCGCCGTCCCAGTCCGCGATCTCGATCGGCGAGCTCACACCGCGAGGGAGCGTGGTGCTGGCCATGAGGTGTCCGGTGGCGGCGTCGTGGACCTGCAGCTCCTGCCCCCGGGTGGTCACCACCAGCGGCGCCTCCAGCCCCGTCGCGAGCAGCTGCGCCCGGCCGAGCCCCGGCATGGGATTGCTCCACAGCGCCCGTCCGCTGCGCCCGGAGACCAGCACCAGCCGAGCCCGCTCGCCGGTGTCGGGGATCAGCAGGTCGGGGGCGCCGTCGCCATCGGCGTCGCCGAGCACGACGTCGTCGAGCAGCTCGCGGAGCTCGGGCGCGTCCGCGCGCCAGCGCGGCTCGCCGTCGTCGCGCCCCAGCGCCACCAGCTCGCCTCCCGCCCGTCCCCCCGCCGCGTGCAGCAGCAGCTCGTCCCCGGGCTCGCGATCGAGGGGCAGCGCCACGGCCCAGCGCCCCGTGGCCTCGCGCGCGCGAGCCATCGCCCGGGCCCACTTCGGATCGCTCGCGGCGTCCTCGCCCCGGGGCGCCACCGCCAGCGACCGCGACCACCGCGGCACCCCGTCCGAGAGGCCGAGGCCGTGCACGCCATCGAGGGTGACCACCGCGATCGTCCCCTCGCCCGCCGGAGCCCGCAGCCACACCACCTGCAGCGGCACCCCGTCGATCGCCTGCGACCACCGCTCGCTCCCGTCGCGGCCGTGCACCCGTAGCACCCGCTCGCCGAGCAGCCCCACCACCACGAGATCGTCGCCCCCGTCCCCCGGCACGCAGGCGATCTCGGTCGGCGGCAGCTCGCCTCCGGGCCGAGCCTCCACCCTCGACCACCGCGGGGTCGGCCGTCGCGAGGCCCCGGCTCCGGTCCAGGCCACCAGCTCGGTCCCTCCCTCCGCGCCGCGCACGGTCACCACGTCGAGCACGCCGTCGCCCTCGAGATCGCAGAGCCGATGGAACGGGCTCGGCCCCAGCTCGATGCGCCACAGCTCCTCGTCGTCCCAGGGATCGTAGGCGGTGAGCACCGTGAAGCGCCGCTGCAGCAGATCGTCGAGACCATCGCCGTCCACGTCGCCCAGCCAGTGCGCCTCGCGATACGAGCCGTTGGAGGGGCGGGTCCAGGCCAGGGCCTTGCGCAGGGCGAAGAAGCCCTCCTGGGCGCGGTCGGTCTGGGCCGTCCACTGCAGGCGCTCGTCCACGTAGCCCACGTGGCGCAGCAGGATCTCGTGGGGCCCGGTGTCGATGGACAGCGCGCGCAGGCGCGAGCCGTAGTCCACCCCGTCGACGAACACGTGCCCCCCCGCGGGCTCGAGCTCGAGCTCGAAGGTCCCCTGCTCGTGCGCCAGCTCGAGGGTCAGCTCGTGCACGCCCCCGCGGCTCACCTCCACGATGGCCTCGGCGGGTCGGTGATCGGGCGCGGTCGCCCGCACCCGGTGCAGCCCCGCCGCCACCTCGCCCCGGCCGCCCGCGAGCACCTCGTCGTCCACGGTCACCAGCACCCCGGACACCGGCTCGCCGCCCGAGCTCGCCTCCACCACCACGCGCCCCGGTCGGGTGGCCACCCAGCCCGCGTAGGCGACCGCCCCCAGGGCCACGGGGACCACCGCGGCCCGGGCCCAGCGCAGCAGCCGACGCCGAGGGTCGGCCCGCAGCGCCCGCAGCAGCTCCTCCATGCTGGCGAAGCGCTCCTGCGGATCGGCCCGCAGCCCTCGCATCACCACCCGCTGCACCCACGCGGGCACCCGGCTTGCGTCGGGGGGCGGCCGCACGCGACCCGCCACCTTGTTGGCGAACAGCGCGTCGAGCTCCTTGCCTTCGAAGGCGTGGCGGCCATGGAGCGCGCGATACAGCGAGGCACAGAACGCGAACTGATCCGCCTTCTGATCGGCTGGCTCGCCGCCGTGCTGCTCCGGCGCCATGTAGGCCGGGGTCCCCAGCAGGGTGCCGGTGCGCGTGAGCTTCTCGAGCAGCACCGCGTCCTCCTCTCGGCCCGCACCCCGCAGCTCGGCCGGCAGCGGCGTGAGGGTGGAGGGATCGGCCGAGGCCGAGCGCGACTCCGTGCCCCCGTAGGTCAGCGCCAGGCCGAAGTCGACCACCTTCACCCGGCCGTCCTCCCCCACCAGCACGTTGCCCGGCTTGAAGTCGCGGTGCACGATGCCCGCACGGTGGGCCGCGGCCAGCCCCTCGCCCGCGGCCAGGAACAGGTCCACCACCTCGCGCCAGCTCCGAGAGCTGCGATCGAGCCACTGGCTCAGATCCTGGCCCTCGACCAGCTCCATCACGATGAACACCCCCTCCTCCTCGGCGTCCTCGCGCTCGAGCCCCTCGCGGGTGCCCGGGGCCAGCTCCTCGGCGGTGTAGGTGCCCACGTCGTGGACCGCGATCACGTTGGGGTGGGAGAGCCGGGCGATCGACTGGGCCTCGCGCAGGAACCGGGCGCGGGCCCGCTTGACCGACTCCTGGTTGCGCTTGCCCGATCGCAGCACCTTCACCGCCACGCGGCGCGCCAGCTCGGGGTCGTAGCCGTCGTAGACCACCCCGGTGCCGCCCGAGCCCAGCGGTCGCAGCAGCAGGTAGCGCGACAGCCGGACCGGCTCGCGGGCGCGCGCGAACAGGCGGCGCTCGATCTGGGCGAGCACGCGGTGCTCCTCGATCGCATCCCAGCCCAGGGCTCCGTCGATCGCGTGCCCCAGGGTGTCGACCGTCTGGATGGTCGCATCGGGATCCGGCGTCGGACTGTCCACCCGCGAAGAAACGTCCCGTCGCCGGTATACCACGCGAGCCCGCCGTCCACCGAGGCTATGCTGGGGGCGTGAGCGAGGCGCTCGATGCGATGGTGGTGGGCGCGGGGGTGGTGGGCCTCGCGGTGGCACGAGCCCTGGCGCTGGCCGGCCGCGAGGTGGTCGTGATCGAGCGCGAGCGCGCCACGGGCCAGCACACCTCCTCGCGCAACAGCGAGGTGATCCACGCCGGCATCTACTACCCCCCGGGCAGCCTCAAGGCGCGGCTGTGCGTGGAGGGGCGCCGGGCCCTGGTCCGCTACTGCCGAGACCGTGGCATCGATCACCGGATCCTCGGCAAGCTCGTCGTGGCCACCTCGCCCGAGCAGCACCCCACCCTCGCCGAGCTCCACGCCCGAGCGCGGGCCAACGGCGTCGACGAGCTGCAGCCCCTGAGCGGCCACCAGGTGCGAGCGATGGAGCCCCGGGTGCGGGCGACGGCCGGGCTGTGGTCCCCAGTGAGCGGCATCGTGGACGCCCATGGCCTCATGCGCGCGCTGCTGGCCGACGCCGAGGCCCACGGGGCCGTCCTCGCTCTCGACACCACCTTCGTGGATGCGTGCCCCGCCGACGACGGCCGGCTGCGGGTGCGCGCCGGGGACCTCGAGCTCTCGTGCGCCCTGCTGGTCAACGCGGCCGGGCTGGGGGCCCACGCGGTGGCCGGGGCGATCGCCGGCCTGCCCGCGGAGCGGGTGCCCCCCCGCGCGCTGCTCAAGGGCAGCTACTTCACCCTCGCCGGTCCCCCGCCCTTCTCGCACCTGGTCTACCCCATCCCCGACGGTGCCACCCTCGGCATCCACGTCACCCTCGACCTGGCCGGGGGCGTGCGCTTCGGTCCCGACCAGCAGTGGGTCGATCGCATCGACTACGCGGTCGACCCCTCGCGCGCGCCCGCCTTCGTCGAGGCGATCCAGCGCTACTACCCTGCGCTCGATCCCGAGGCCCTGCGACCGAGCTACGCGGGCATCCGCCCCAAGATCCACGGCCCCGGCCAGCCCGTGCCCGACTTCGTGATCGACGGCCCCGCCGACCACGGGATCCCCGGCCTGTGCAACCTCTTCGGCATCGAGAGCCCCGGGCTCACCGCCGCGCTGGCCATCGCCGACGAGGTGCTGCGGCGGCTGGGCCTGCGACCCACCCCGACCTAGCGCACGCATGGTCTACAGTGGGCGCTCGCCCATGTCGATCCACGTGCTCGCCATCACGCTGACCATCGTCGCCAACGTCGGCTACCACCTGTGTCAGAAGGGCATCCGCCCCGACGCCAGCCCGGCCGCCACCCTGCTGGGCACCTACGTGGTGGCGGTGGTGCTCTCGCTGCTGCTCTGGCCCTGGCTCGGCGGGGGCGAGGGCCTGGTGCCCGCCATGCGCCGGCTGGGCCCCACCAGCTACGCCCTGGGGATCTGCGTGGTGCTCATCGAGCTCGGCTTCCTGCTCGCGTATCGCAGCGGCTGGAATCTCGGCGTGGCCGCGCTCTACTCCAATGCCGCCACCGCGCTGGTGCTGCTGCCCGTGGGGCTGTGGGCCTTCCACGAGGGCATGGACGGGCGCAAGGCCCTCGGCCTCGTCTTCGCGATGGTGGGCCTGGTGCTGCTGGGGGGCCCGCCGGCGCGGGAGGGGGCCGAGCCCCCCGCCCCGCTCGACCGTCCGTCCTCGTGAGCCTCGGCGTGGTTGTCCGCGCAGATCGCCATGGGTACCGTGCGGGGGGAGCTTGCACATGACTAGATTCTCGATGGGAACGTTTGCGACGGCCGTCCTGCTGACCATGGCGTGTGGACCCGCGCCCACCACCGGAGCGGGTGGCGAGAGCGAGGACGACTCCGGCACGGGCAGCAGCACCGGCAGCGACGGCGCCACCACCAACACCTCCATGACGATGACCAGCGCGGGCTCGGTGGGAGCGACGGGCAGCACCGGCATGGACGAGAGCACCGACGACGGCGCGACGACGACCGCCCCGGGCACCGACGGGAGCAGCACGGGCGACGGCGGCAGCAGCTCCAGCGGCGAGCCCCCGGGACCGGCCTACCCCCCGTGCATGGACGCGGCCGAGTGCCCCGAGCCCTACGACGTGTGCTGGCCTCCCTTCGGCGGCGGCAACTACTGCTCCATCGAATGCATGGATGCGAGCGAGTGCCCCGCCCCCACCAGCGGCGACGCGGTCCCCGTGTGCGAGGGCCCGCCGATGCAGCCGCAGGGCTGCGTCCTCGATTGCTCCGAGGGCATGTGCCCCGACGGCATGGACTGCGTCGACATCTTCGGCAACGGCGCGTTCCTGCGCTGCACCTACCCCTGATGCGACGGGGCCCGCCCCCGTTCTCGCCGGAAACGGGCCCCAGAGGGTGGAGGATACCGGGATCGAACCGGTGACTTTCGGCTTGCAAAGCCGACGCTCTCCCAGCTGAGCTAATCCCCCGCGCTGAAGAGCCGCCCGGGCTCGGGCGCGGGGGGAATCTAGCCCCCGCCCCTCGGCCCAGCAAGCGCTTTGTCGGACGCTTGGATCGGTGGCCCGGGGAGCTCGGCGGCGAGGTCCCTCACCTCTCGCAGGTCCGCAGGTGGATCACGCCGGGGCGATCGGGCGCCATCGGCTGGCCCTCGGCATCGAGTAGGCTCAGCGCGTACTCCACCGCGCCCGTGCCCCGCACGACGCCATCAGCAACGACGAGACCACCAGGGACGCGCTCCTGCGCATGGCGAGCGAGTCTGCCGCGACCGTACGTCCCCCCGCCCTTGTATGCTCCATGAGCCACGCGTCATGCTCGGGGCGTGCATTCGCTCGGTCCCAGGCGTGCCCTCGCCGTGCTCGGGGTGACGATGGCGCTGGCCAGCCCGGCGATCGCCGATGCCCAGCCGGCTGCGGCTCCCGTCGCCACCACCTCGCCCGCGGTCGACGATGCTACCTGGGACGCGCTCGTGGGACGGCAGGTGATCGTGGAGATGTCCGGCGGCACGCTCTCGGGAGAGCTGCTGCGCGCCGACGGCCAGTCGGTGGTGCTGGTGATGGGCGACGGGCGGGTGCAGTCCGTGCCCAAGGCCAACATCACCGGCGTGCGCATGGCCACCGAGCCCGCTCCTGCGCCGGCCCCCACGCCCCCCCCGGTGGATCCTGCTCCGGCCCCGGCTCCCGCTCCAGCCGCCTCGACCTCCCCCGCGACCCCGGCGGCCGCGGGCTCGACCACCACCACGCCGTCCCCCGCGACCACCGACCCCGCCCCCGCAGCCGAGGAGCCGGCAGCCGAGGAGCCGGCGGCCGAGGAGGAGCTCAGCGCCGGCCAGAAGCGCCGCAAGGAGCGTCGCGAGAAGCGGGAGCACGCGCTGCTGGGCGCCTTCACCATGCAGGGCGCGACCTACAGCCACTGGCGCGACGGGGGCCGCGAGCCCACGGCATTCAACGCCGGGCACGCCTCGTATGCGATGGACTGGGGCCTGGGCGTCAACCTCAGCCCGGGCTTCGGCATGTACGCCGTGGCCGGCGGCCTGCTCGGCGCCAAGCTCCGCGACGATCTCAACGGCCGCACCAAGGCCAACTACGGTCACGTCGCCGCGCTGTTCGCCTTCGGGGGCAAGTACTACTTCTCCACCGTCGGTGCCGGCGTGGGCTTCTCGCGGCTGCGCTTCGCCGACGACACCCTGCAGAAGGACAAGGGCCTGTCGATGCCGTTCAAGCTCGTGGGCAAGATTCCCCTGCCCCACAAGCTCTACATCGGCCTCGGCCTCACCTACGAATTCGCGGCCGTGCGAGGCTTCAAGCGCTTCGTCAACGCGATCGGCGGGCAGATCGTCGTCGGCCGCTGGTAGCCTTCGCGCGCGGCTGCCCACGACCCGCTGGCCGGCCCTGCGCCTTGCCTCCGCCCGAGGGTCGCTTGGGCGGAGCTCGGCGTCGCCCCTCGAGATCGGTCATCGGCGGCAGGGCGGAACTGGGCGGGAAATCGTGGTCCTCCACCCGCCGCAGGTGCTGGCCCACCAGGCGCTCGATGTCCACCAGGTACTCGCGCTCCTCGTCGTCGCACAGCGACATCGCCACCCCCGAGGCTCCCGCTCGCGCGGTGCGACCGATGCGGTGCACGTAGGTCTCGGGCACGTTGGGCAGGTCGAAGTTGATCACGTGGGTCACCCCCTCCACGTCGATGCCCCGGGCCGCGATGTCGGTGGCCACCAGCACCGAGATGTCCCCCCGCTTGAACGCCTCCAGGGCGCGGGTGCGGGCCCCCTGGGACTTGTTGCCGTGGATCGCCGCCGAGCGCACCCCGCCCTTGTCGAGGAACTGGGCCACTCGGTTGGCGCCGTGCTTGGTGCGGCTGAACACCAGCGAGCGCGACATCGCCGGATCGCGGACCAGCCGCAGCAGCAGCTTGCGCTTGTCGGCCTTGTCCACGAAGTAGAGGCGCTGGTCCACGTTGTCGGCCGGCGCGGCCACGGCCGCCACCGCCACGTCCACCGGGTCGTGCAGCAGCTCGGCCGCCAGCGCCCGGATCTCCGGGGGCATGGTCGCCGAGAACAGCAGGTTCTGCCGCCGCTTGGGCAGCGCCGCGATGATCCGCCGCACGTCGGGCAAGAAGCCCATGTCGAGCATGTGATCGGCCTCGTCGAGCACCAGGGTGTCGACCGCTCCCAGGTCCACGTGGCCCTGCCCCATCAGGTCGAGCAGGCGCCCGGGCGTGGCCACCAGCACGTCGATGCCGCGACGCAGCTCCTTCACCTGCGGCTTGTCGCTCACGCCCCCGAAGATCACCGCGTGCCAGATCTCGAGGTGGCGCCCGTAGCTCGCGAAGCTCTCGCCGATCTGGGCCGCGAGCTCGCGGGTGGGCGACAGCACCAGGGTGCGGATCCGCGGGTCGTCGCCCGCCGTCTCGTCGATGTGCTGCAGCGTGGGCAGGGCGAAGGCCGCCGTCTTGCCGGTGCCGGTCTGGGCGCAGCCGACGATGTCGCGGCGCGCGAGCGCGGGCCCGATCGTGGCTCGCTGGATTGGCGTGGGCTCGCGGTAGCCCGCGTCGTGAACGGCCTTCACCAGCTCTGGGATCAGGCCCATGTCTTCGAATCGCACGGGCGGTCAGTCGCACGGGTGGAGCCGGCGTGCAAATCCCGGCCCCCGATTCGAGCCCAGGCAGCCAGGCGTGTGTCACCGCACAGCCACGAATCCATGCCCGCAGGGCATGGCGCCGCGGGCGTCAGCCCTGATTTCGGATCGACCCGATCACCTGGGTCACCTCGGCCGAGCCCCGGATCTGCCGCAGGCTCCAGTAGACGACCGAGTCGAATTGATAGGCGCGGGCGTTGTCGAGGCTGGCCGTCATCGCCGACGCCACCGTGTGCCCCTCGATGCCCTCCTGGCGATAGGCCGCCAGGCCAATCTCCCACGCCGGGCTCGCGCCGCCGAAGCCCTTGCTGCGCCAGCGGTCCACGCAGCTCGACACCGCCGACTCGGGCTTGAGGCTCCCCCCGCTGGTCGCGTAGCACTGCGGCACCAGGGTCTTGCAGACCGCGGCCAGGGGCCCGAACTTGTCCGCCGGCGTGTAGCCGATCCCGGTCACGCCCATCGGCACCGTCAGGCTCGCGAGCTCCCTCGCCACCTGCTGCGCCGCCTCTTCGTACGAGGGCGGGTCCACGGCCTGCGTCCACGGCTCCTCTGCGTCCCACTGCAGCGAGCGCGCTCCCGTGTCGGCCACCAGCGGGATCAGCTGCTCCGCCGCCTGCCTCAGGTAGGTCGCGTGCGGCATGATCCAGCTCATCAGGTGGACCTCGACTCCCGCGTCCCGGGCCACCTTGCTCAGGGTGACGATCTTGCTGCGCGTGAAGGTGTCGAAGTCACGGGCCGACCGCGACGTGGAGTGATCGTTGACCACCACGTACAGCCGATTGATCCCGTGGGCCGCACAGAAGGCCACGTCGTCGTTCGGGTTGTTGAGCGAGCTCTGCCCCGACCACGCGCCCACGTTCACGACCGGCCACAGCCCCGGGTCGGCCGTGCGCGCCTGCACGAACATCGCCACCAGCGTCTGCGGCCCCACCTTGCCGTCCGCGCTCAGCCCCTGGTCCTTCTGCCACCGCTCCACCGCATCGACGGTCGAGGGGCCCCACCGACCGTCGGCGGTGGCTCCCACGACGCCCTGGATCATCTCGATCTGGGCGGAGGAGTAGTTCCTGCTCTCGTTGTAGCTCAGCGCCGACGACATACCCATCCATGATAGGGAGGATCGACCTGCGCAGTCCCCCCCTGGCCGGGGGGCGCCCCCCGCCAGCGCATGTGCTCGTCGAAGGCCGGTGCCCCTCCGGGCCCCGCAGCAACTGCGCTGGCCTCCCTGGAGCGCGCGTGGGACATGGGAACGAGGAGCACGGACGATGTCGAGGAAGCGAGGGATCCACACGAGGCCCTGCGGGCTCGTTCTGGTCGGGCTGCTCGCGTCGTGCCGCACGGGTCCCATGGGTCCCGAGGCCTCCGATCCCCTCGACGAAGGACCCGAGACCATGAAGCTGAGCTCTGCTGCCTTCGAGGACGGTGGGAGCATCCCACCCGAGCACACCTGCGACGGAGAGGACCTCTCGCCCCCGCTGTCGTGGACCGAGGTCCCCGAGGGCACGCGGAGCCTCGCCCTCGTCGTCGATGATCCCGACGCCCCCCGGCGCGTGTGGACGCACTGGGTGGTCTTCGACCTGCCTCCCGACCTCGGCTCGCTGCCCGCCGACGCAGCCGACTCGCTTCCCGCCGGGGCCAAGACCGGCACGAACGACTGGGGCAAGCAGAGCTACGGAGGCCCATGCCCGCCGAGCGGGCGACACCGGTACTTCCACAAGCTCTACGCGCTCGACACCACCCTCGACCTCGACGCGCCCACCAAGGCCGAGCTCGAGCGGGCCATGCAGGGACACGTGCTCGGCCACGGCGAGCTGGTGGGTACCTATCAGAAGCAGCAGTAGCTCGGCTCGGGGACGCGCTCGAGCGCCGTCGTCGCGTGGCATCGGGGCTCACGGAGCGCCCCCCGCTCGGGAGTGGTCGGCCGTGCTAGGAAGCGGGCATGCCGAGCCTGCTCGATGCCGTGGGGAACACGCCGCTCCTGCCGCTTCGACACATTCCCCGCCGTGGCGCCCCGGTGCTCGTCAAGTGCGAGCACCTCAACCCCAGCGGGAGCATCAAGGATCGGATCGCGGTGTCGATCGTGGAGGATGCGAGGGCGCGCGGCGTGCTGGAGCCGGGCGCCACGCTCATCGAGGCGACCGCCGGCAACACCGGGATCGGGCTCGCCCTCGTCGCGGCTCACCATGGGTACCGGCTGGTCTGCGTGATGCCGCAGAAGATGTCCGAGGACAAGCGACGCACGCTCGCGGCGATGGGGGCCCAGGTGATCGTGACCGACGACGCGCCGCCTTCCGATCCTCGCAATTTCCAGAACGTGGCGAGGGCCATGGCGGCAGAGCGCGGGTGGTTCCTGACCGATCAATTCGAGAACCCCGTCAACGTTGCCGCTCACGAGCACGGGACCGGGCCCGAGATCCTGCAACAGGTGGACGGGCGCCTGGCAGCCTTCGTGGCGGGAGCGGGCACGGGGGGCACGCTGACCGGAGTGGGGCGATGCATGGCGGCGCGGGGATCGAGCGCGCGGCTCGTGCTCGCCGATCCCGAGGGATCCGTGCTGGCGCACTGGGTGCGCACCGGGGAGCTGGGTCCCGACGGGCGCTATGCCGTGGAGGGGATCGGGGGATCGGTCGCGCCCACCAACCTCGATCGCTCGGTGGTGCACGAGGCGGAGACCGTCTCGGACGAGGAGTCCTTCGCGATGACCCGGAGGCTCATCCGCGAGGAGGGGCTGTTCGTCGGAGGCTCGGCCGGCACGGCCGTGGTCGCGGCGCTGCGGGTGGCGGAGCGCATCGGCGGGGACGAGCCGGTGGTGGCCGTCCTGCCCGATGGGATGGACCGCTACTTGTCGAAGGGGTGGCTTGGCGGCTGAGCCGAGAGCAGCTCATCGCTGGAGGGGAAGGCCAAGGGCGTCATCGAGGATCGGGCGCTGGGCAAGACCAGCGCCATGGCCCGCGTGCTGGAGTGGCTCATCGCCGTCGAGCTGCGCGAGCGGGTGGCCGCATACGAGGACGAGATCCTACCCCTGCGATGGCCCGAGCGCGGGGTCACGGACACTCGAAGGGCCGAGATCCTTGCACAGCCACCCCAATACAGGGCAGCCTCTGTGGGTCCCTGCGATGTCGAGCACACCGACGCTGTCGATCACTCCCCGTGGCCGTCTGCGGGTGGATGCCGAGACCGCCCCCACAGCCACGCGTTCCACCGCCGCGCTGCGACGAGCGTTCGGGAGGGGTCTGGGCCCTGGCCTGCTGTACCTGGCGGGCCCCATGCTCCGGGCCGAGCTGCCGCCACAGCTCGCGTTCGGGCGAGCACTCGGCCGGGCCTTCTACGAAGTGCTCTGTCGCACGGGGACCCTGAACGAGGACGAGCCCTTGGTGCCCCCCGACGGCACATTCGATCGCTTGTTGCTGCAGGTCCCCCCGATGCTCGGTGCCGAGTACGTGGATCGCTCCACGCTCGACGATGCTTGGCGGCAGATGGAGCAAGCCGCACGGCATGCCGTCGGTCGACACGGAGGCGAGCTCGGGCCATGGCTCGAGGGCCAGAACGCCGCCTGGCACGGCATCGGTCGGGTGTACTTCCATCTCGCCGAGAACAAGCGCGATCCGAGCTACCCGTTCGCGTTCGTGGCGACCTACGTCGACGGTCTCGATTCTTCGGGTCGCCCCCTGCACCGCACGCTCGAGCACGCGCTCACCACCCTTGCCGACGATCGACAGGCACTGCTGCGATTGCTTCGCCCTCTCGAGCTCGCCGCGGCGACCAGCCCTCTGATGGCCGAGCTCGTCTCGAGCGGTCAGGCCTACCGTGCGGTTCGTTGGACCCCCGAGGAGGCGTTCGCGTTCCTGCAGCAGATTCCCGCCTGCGAGGCCGCGGGCGTGCTGGTGCGCGTGCCCGACTGGTGGCATGGGGGTGCTCGCCGTGTGCGAGTCAACGCCACGGTCGGCCAGCGGCAGCCCAGCACGCTCGGCTTCGCGAGCCTCGTCGACTTCGACGTCTCGCTCGCGCTCGACGGTCTCACGCTGTCGGCCAAGGATCGACGGGCGCTGCTTCGAGGTGCCGCAGGCCTGCGATTGGTTCGCGGGCGGTGGGTCGCGGTCGATCCCGAGCGGCTCCGGCAAGCACTCGAGCACTTCGCCGCGATCGAGCAAGCAGCCCGGGAAGGCATGCTGTCGTTCGCCGAGGGCATGCGGTGGCTGGCCGGAGCAAGCACGGAGTCGTCCCCCGACGACGACGCGACGGGCTCCGGCCCGGTGTGGACCGCAGTGTCTGCCGGCAAGTGGCTACGCGGGGTGCTCGAGCAGCTGGGGCAGACGCGACAGAGCTGCGATCCCGGCCCTCGCCTCGTAGGCGAGCTGCGCAGCTACCAACGCAAGGGAGTGGCGTGGGCGAGGCTGCTCTGTCACCTCGGGCTCGGCGGGTGTCTGGCCGACGACATGGGGCTGGGCAAGACGATCCAGATCCTCGCGTTGCTGCTGGTGCTCGACGACGAGGGGGTCGGAGGTCCCCATCTGGTGGTCGTTCCCGCCTCACTGCTGAGCAACTGGCAGGCCGAGGCGGCCCGGTTCGCGCCCGACCTGCAGGTGCGCATCGCTCATCGCTCGGCGGGCCCCGATGGCATCGCGACCCTTCGGCGCGAGGTGGACGGGGTCGATCTGGTATTGACCACCTACGGTACGCTCGCTCGGACCCAGTGGTTGCTCGATCACGACTGGGGTCTGGCGATACTCGACGAGGCGCAGGCGATCAAGAACCCAGGGACCCATCAAGCACGCGCCACCAAGAAGCTACGGGCCCGGGCGCGGCTGGTGCTCACGGGCACGCCGATCGAGAACAGCATCGAGGATCTGTGGTCGCTGATGGACTTCGCGTGCCCGGGTCTGCTGGGCAGCCGGGCGGCGTTTCGCCGCGCGGTGCGAGCCACGGAGCGGCGCGGAGAGGGCTACGGTCCCGTCCGCCGGCTGGTGGCGCCCTACATCTTGCGTCGGCTCAAGACCGATCCCTCCATCGTGCCAGACCTGCCCGACAAGACCGAGGTCGTCGCCTACTGTGGGCTCGCGAAGCAACAGGCGGCGCTGTACCAGGATGCGGTGGACTCGCTGCGCGGTGACGTCGAGCAGGCCGACGGCATGGCGCGTCGCGGCCTGATCCTCGCCTATCTCCAGCGCTTCAAGCAGATCTGCAACCATCCCTCGCACTGGCTGGGCGATGGGGTCTGGGACCCGACGAGCAGCGGCAAGCTCAAGCGTCTGGCCGAGCTCTGCGAGTCGTGGACAGCGCGCCAGCAGCGGGTCCTCGTGTTCACCCAGTTCCGCGAGGCCACGCGCCCACTCGAGCAGTTCCTCGCCAACGCCTTCGGGCGACCCGGGCTCCGGCTGGACGGACGGACCCCCGTGCGCCGTCGCGCCCAGCTCGTCGAGCAGTTCCAGGACGAGGACGGGCCTCCGTTCTTCGTCATCTCGCTCAAGGCCGGCGGCACGGGCCTCAACCTGACCGCCGCCTCGCACGTGGTGCACTTCGATCGCTGGTGGAACCCGGCCATCGAGAACCAGGCCACCGATCGAGCGTATCGAATCGGCCAGCGGCGCAACGTCCTGGTCCACAAGCTCGTGTGCCGAGGCACCCTCGAGGAGCGAATCGATGCCATGATCGCGAGCAAGCAAGCGCTGGCCGACGAGGTCCTGTCGTTCGACGGGGCCGCTTCGCTCACCGAGATGAGCACACAGCAGCTCATGGCCACCGTACGACTCGACCTGGAGCGCGCGCTCGATGCCTCGTAGGAGACGCCGCAGCTTCTGGTCCTCCTGGGGCCCCGAGCGCGACTACGAGCCGGCCCCGACCCGCCGTCAGCTCCACCAGCGACTCGGCCGCGATCCCGCGCCCGTTCGCGGCGAGGGCCGCAGCTTCGCCCAGACCATCTGGGGAAAGGCGTGGTGCCACAACCTCGAGCGGTATCACGACTACGCCAACCGCCTGCCACGCGGGCGCACCTACCTTCGACAGGGCGCGGTGCTCGACCTGTGGATCGCCCCGGGTGAGATCACTGCGCTGGTGTCCGGCCACTCGCTGTACGAGGTCCGCGTGCAGATCGATCCGGTCCCCCGTGCGCGCTGGTCTGCGCTGCGCAAGCGGTGCTCGGGTCGACTGTCGTCGGTGATCGAGCTGCTCGAGGGCCGCGTGGGCGCCGAGGTCATGGAGGCCGTCACCGAGCCCGGCAAGGGGCTGTTCCCCGAGCCACGTGCCATTCGCCTCGGATGCAGTTGTCCCGACTGGGCGACGATGTGCAAGCACGTGGCGGCCGCGATGTACGGCGTGGGGATTCGGCTCGACGAACAGCCTCAGCTCTTGTTCGAGCTGCGAGGAGTCGAGCCGGGGCAATTGGTGGAGTCGGCGGCACAGATCGTCGGAGAGATCGAGGATGAGCGTCGGTTGGTCGGGGAGCTATCGGAGATCTTCGGCGTGGTCATCGATGACGAGGTAGAGTCGAATCGCGGGAGGAGGGGCGCCTCCAAGAAGACGACTGCCTCCAAGAAGACGACCGCCTCCAAGAAGACGACCGCCTCCAAGAAGACGACCGCCTCCAAGAAGACGACCGCCTCCAAGAAGACGACTGCCTCCAAGAAGACGACTGCCTCCAAGAAGACGACTGCCTCCAAGAAGACGACGACGGACGGGACGATGACGCGTCAGCAGTTGCTCTCCCGGGGAGTTCCAGCGAGCACGATCCAGGGATGGCTCCGACGGAACGTGCTTCGACCGACCGCGAATGCTGGGGTCTATGGGATGACCGAAGAGGCGCTCACTTGCCTCGACTGGTACGACTGACGGACGAGTCCGTTGGCCTACGAGTCTCGCCGCCTGACCAACCATCCGCCCCTCGTTCTGCGCTCCGTGGGCGATTCCTGGCCTTGTCCCGACCTCCCGCAATCGCTATCGGTCGTGGTGTCTCCCGAGCCTTGACACGCAGTGGACCCGCGCCGGTCCAGATGGCCCACAGCCGCCCCCGCCCAAACGAAAAAGCCCCGCTACGCGGGGCTTTCCTAGTGGGCGTGGGAGGACTTGAACCTCCGACCTCTGCCTTATCAGGGCAGAGCCATGCGGGTTTGCGGGGGTTTGTTGAAGCGGCCGCAAGTTTGAATTTCGCCTTAAACCGGCCTATTTAGGCGCATTCTGGACATCGCGCCTTGCGCGCGGATTGCGGCCTCTTGCGAAAGGTTGTGCCCCCGGTGTGCCCCCGAGATATCCTATGGAGGTGCCGCTGACCACCGCCGCCATCCGCCAAGCTCGAGTCCAAGCCAGTGAAGAGGGCCGTCGCATCGAGCTTTGGGACGACAGCGGCAAGCAGTCGGTCCGGACCCTGCACCTTCGCATCACCCCCAAGGGGGCGACCACGTTCTTCGTGCGCTACCGCGTGAGCGGGACCCAGCGCCGCCAGAAGCTCGGCGGGCTCGAGCTGACCATCCCCCAGGCCCGAGCGATGGCACGTACCGTTCTCAGCGCGGTCGACCAGGGCCAGGACCCCCAGCAGGAACGACGACGCGAGCGCGGTGCCCTGCGGATGGTCGATCTCCTCGGCGAGAAGGGTGACGAGGGCTGGTACCTCGGCAGCTACTGCAAGGTCGCGGGGCAACTCGGCACGGCCAAGTCCGAGGGCGCGATCAAGACCGACCGGTACCGCATCAGCAAGCACCTGCGATCGCGGACGAGCTTCATACGCGCGCGGGTGGACGCGGTCACGGCCGCGGACCTGGAGCGGATCCAGCGGGAGGTTCCGGCCGGGACATGGCGCAAGCTCCGAGACGTGCTGCGGATCTGCTTTCGACACGCGGAAGATCTCGGCGCCATCACTCAAAATCCGGCGGCTCGGCTCAAGGCCACCAGCGATCGGAAGGTCGAGCGCTACCTGTCCCCCGAGGAGCGGCAGCGGCTCGAGGCCGCCCTCGTCCATGCGCTCGAGGCGGGGCCCCAGACCAAAGGAGGGCTCGCGCCCGGATACGTGCAGCTCTTTCGGCTGTTATCGCTGACGGGCATGCGGCTGGGCGAGGTGCTGGACCTGCGCTGGGAATATGTGGACTGGCGCCATCGACAACTGCGGCTGCCCACCTCCAAGACGGGCGCCAAGTCGGTCCCCCTCACACGGCAGGCCGTGGAGTTCTTGCGCGCGGAACGGGGCAAGGTGGGGCGGATCGGGCTGGTCTGCACCAGCGAGTCGGGGACGCGGCTCTCGAACGTCCAGCGGGCCTGGCGGACGCTGCGGGCCCATGCGGGGCTCGAGGACGTGCGGCTCCATGATCTGCGTCACTCATGGGCCAGCGACGCGGTCTCGGCCGGGGTCCCGCTGTCGGTCGTGGGCAAGGTGCTCGGGCACAAGTCGCCGCAGACCACCGCACGCTACGCCCACCTGCACGACCGGGCGCTGCAGGAAGGCCTCGAGAGAGCGGGCGCGGCGATCGAGCATGCGACCCGCGGTGGGTGATCTCGACCCAGTCCCGAATGCCCGCCAATCCCTCGCACGCTATAGAGTCCGCCGAGAGCCTCGATGACCAAGCGCAAGTCCGACGACGTCGTCGCCCACAACCCGCACGACGGCCTCGTGAAGCGGATCTTCACCAATCCCGAGGCCGCAGCCGCCGAGCTGCGCCAGGTGCTTCCAGCGGCGCTCACCAGCCGGCTCGACTGGAAGACGCTCCGCGTCGAGCCGAGCTCGTTCATCGATCCCGAGCTCGAGCACCGTACCAGCGACATCCTGTACTCCATCGCGCTGAGCGGCTCCACGCGCAGGATCTCGATCTACGTCGTGCTCGAGCACCAGAGCACACCCGACCCGGTCATGGCGGCTCGCTTCGTCGTCTACGTGGGACGGCTCTACGAGCGCTATCTCAGCGAACACAAGGGCACCAAGAAGGTCCCGCTCGTCGCTCCCGTGCTGCTCTACCAGGGGCCGAAGGGCTGGACGATGCCGCAACGCCTCTCCGAGATGCTCGACGTGCCGCCCGAGCTGCTCGAAGCCTTCCCCTCCCCCGTCGAGCTCGCGTTCGCGGTCGACGACCTCGGGGAGTCGGTCCTCGGGGATCAGGTCACCCACGACCAGCTCGTCCGCAACCGCGGCCTCGCCCTGGCCGAGATGGCACGTACCATGCTGTGGCTGTACCACCACCCCGAAGCCACCGACGGCGAACGCGCCGCCTTGCTTGGGGTCCTGGGCAACGTGGTCGCCGAGACTTGGGGTGCCAAGGCCGTCAAGCCGTTCCTGACCTACTTCCTCTCCGTGTTCGGGCCCGAGTCCCCGGTCCGCGGTATACTGCTCGAGTCCGCCAGCAAGGAAACCCGCCAGATGTACGCCACCATCCGAGACGAGCTCCTCGCCAAGGGCCGCGCCGAGGGCCACGCCCGCATTGTTCGGGTGCTGGAGCGATTGATGGACAACCGTGGGCTCACGCTCACCGATGAGCTGCGTGAACGAGTAGCCACCTGCGAGGACGAGGACCTGCTCCAGCGGTGGTTCGATCGCGCCGTGAGAGCGTCGTCCCTCACGGAGATCTTCGACGATTGACGCTGTTCGGCCGAGATGTACGCCACCATCCGAGACGAGCTCCTCGCCAAGGGCCGTGCCGAGGGCCTCGCCGAAGGTAGGGCCGACGGCATCCTCCAGGGCGAGACCAAGGGCATGGCCCGCATGCTGGAGCGACTGCTCGACACGCGGGGGCTCGAGCCCACTGACGAGCTGCGCGAGCGGGTGGCTGCGTGCAAGGACGAGAACCTCCTCCAGCGATGGTTCGATCGTGCGGTCACGGCGACGTCCCTCGCCGAGGTCTTCGACGACTGACTGCCACGAGCAGGATCCACACGATGAGCAACACGTGGTGTGATGCCCTGGGCATCGACGTGCCCAGCCTCGACGCGGTCAAGGATCACCGCGAGGCCAACACCTACTCGCTGCTCCTGGTCACCCTGCTCGAGCATGGCGAGCCCATGACCCTCGTCGAGGTCGCAGCCCGGTTCGCCGAGATCGGGCTCGCACCGGCTGAGCGTGCCCTCCTTTCGCTCAAGCGCTGCAAGCCAGGCCGGGCTCCCGTCTACCGTGAGGGCGACCACTATAGCCTGGACCCCCACGACGACGACCTCCACCTCTGGGTCTTCCGCCTCGGCCTACGCCCTCCGAAGGTCTCTCGCCCCACCCCCGCTCCCCCGAAGCTCGAGCCCCTCCCCGGACCCGAGGTCGCGCTCCGCTTCGAGGAACTGGACGAAGCCTGGAAGGACGCCAACCTCCGCAGTTGGTCTGCGCAACGCCTCGCCCTGGCCGTGCTCGATGCCCACGGTGAGCCGATGCAGCCTCAGGAGGTCATCGACTTCGTGGCCGCGCGCACCAAGTGGTTCTCTCTCACCGCGGACACGCCCAGCTTCAAGCGCAAGAGCGCGGCCGTGACCATCCGGCCCGACGAGCGCTGGTCGATGATCGCCGACCCGGGGAAGCTCCTGCTCGACACCCGTCGCGCGGTACGAGATCGAATCGAGGGTCTCCGTCGCAACCCTGCCCTCCACCGAAGCTCTCCCGAGGAGATCGCGCGTGCCCGCGAGACTTTCGAACGCAAGCGCCTCGCCCATGCCGCGGAGCTGGCCAAGCTCCGTCGAGTGCTCCTCTACGCCTTTCCGGCCAAGGACCCCCGGGCGTTGGCGCTGCTCGATGTGGCCGCCCACGAGCTAGTGACCTTCATCGGCGAGGGCGAGCTGGCGGCGGCCCGCGAGCGTCTGGCGACCTTCGACCTCATCGGCGCCATGGACGTCCGGGCACTGCTGCGAGCGCTGGCGTTCGACCCGGGCTCTCGCCACCTCGCCGAGCTGGGGCCGCCGCAGAAGTCCAAGAGGATCAACAAGCGGGGGCGGACCCTGAAGATCACGCCCGAGCTGCTCATCCAGGGGTCCTGTGGCATCAGCCGGCCATTCGGCGATCCGAAGAAGCTGGCCACCTACCTACGCGAGGGCGATCACGAGAAGCTGCGGCGCCGCCTCGATGCCAACGTCAAGTCGCTGTATGCCCTCTACGAGTACGGCCGATTGCACGGCGCGGTGCGCCTACGCTGGGGATTCCTCGACGAGCTCATCCCGGCCCCATGGGTCCACCGAGACGAGCCCACGCTCCACCACCTCGAGAGGGCCGCGCGGGACGCAGACGTTCCGCTCGAGATCGTCGTGGGGTCCGCCCCAGGCTGGACCGACCCCTGGTCGCGGGTTCGCCTGGCCTTCGTGGAGGGGGATGCCAACGGCTGGCGAACCTGGCTGGTCGACGAGCGGGGCTACGAGATCGACGAGGCCGACGTACAGCGGGCCCGGCTTGGTGCCCCGCTGCACTGACGCAGCGGCTCGACGTCATGGACAATAGC
>JACKDV010000011.1 GCA_020633315.1 Myxococcales bacterium | reverse complement strand
TCGTCGTCCTCGTCGGCCGTGCCGTCGCGCGCGATGCCTTGGTCGCCGCTCGAGGTGTCGCAGGCCGAGAGGCCGAAGGTGGCCAGCAGTCCGGCGGTGGCGAGTAGGCCGAGCTTGCGCAGGAGGATGTCGATGTTCAGCATGGGTCCGTTGCCTTCGTTCGGGTGGTCTAGGGCTCCGCTCGTCTCGGGAGCCCCGTGTCCTTGGTCCTACCCAGCGAAGCTGAACCGCAGCTTAAGGTGGGGTCGTTTCCCCTTGCGCTCGAATCCGGTCACGATCGGCGCTCGTGCAGGGCCCGGCGCATCGACTGCGGCCGCTCGGGACACCGTCCCGGGGCTTCATGTTGCCTTCATGTTGGCGGGGTACCCTCGCCCGTGGATGGGGGCAGCCATCGACTACACGGATACGGTTGCGCCCGACTATGATCCGCCCACGATGGATGCCGACCCAAGACCCACGCCGGCGGCGGCCCGGGCTCGGTGGGGGACGTGGAGGGCGACGGCGATCTCGACGCGATCGCGACGACCCACGAGCCCACGCCGCGGGTGGTGGTGCTGCGCAACGACGGGGGCACGCTGACCAGCGACGCCGCCCTGCTGCTGACGATCCTCGACGAGCCCGACTTCCAGATCGTGGATCTCGATCCCTGGCACCCCGATGCGAGCGGGGCCCAGCGCTGGCTGGTCGCCGGCGAGGACGGTGTCGCGCTGGCGGTGATCGACCTCGAGGCGGGCGGGCTGCGCTTCCTCGAGCGCCTCGAGCTCTCCGCCGAGGCCAGCGCCACCGCCGACCTCGACGGCGACGGCCTGCTCGACCTGGTGCTCGCCACCGAGGACGAGATGCTCCTCTACTACGCCCAAGACGTGGTGGGCCCCCGAGGCTCCCCCTAGGAGAGTCCCCATGCGCCTGCTCCTCGTCGAAGACAATCCCAAGCTCGGACCCATGGTGGCTCGCGGTCTCCGCAGCGAGGGGCACGTGGTCGATCTGGCCGTGGACGGCGGGGTCGCGCTCGAGCACGCGGCGGCCGAGAGCTACGACGCGATCATCCTCGACCTCATGCTCCCGGTGCTCGACGGGCTCTCGGTCCTCGATCGCCTGCGTCGCCGCGGCGACGAGACCCCGGTGCTCATCCTCACCGCCAAGGACGAGGTGGACAGCCGCGTGGCCGGGCTCGACCGCGGCGGGGACGACTACCTGGTCAAGCCCTTCGCCTTCGACGAGCTGCTGGCGCGGCTGCGGGCGCTGGTGCGACGCACCAAGCGGGCGGGGGGCACCAGCGTGATCCGGGTGGGCGACCTCGAGGTCGACACCACCACCAAGAACGTGGCCCGGGCCGGCGAGGCGGTGCGGCTGTCGGGCAAGGAGTACGCCGTGCTCGAGTGCCTCGCCTTCCGCAAGGGACGCGTGGTCACCCGCGACGCCCTGCTCGGCGTGGTCTACGACGGCGACGAGCAGCCCGGCTCCAACGTGGTCGAGGTGTACATCGGCGCGCTCCGGCGGAAGATCGATCGCGACCACGCGGTGAAGCTCATCCACACGCGGCGCGGGCTGGGCTACGTGCTCTCGGAGACCCCATGAGATCGCTGCGCATCCGCCTGGCCCTGTCCGTCGTCACGGTGGCGGTGCTGCTCATCGGGATCCTGGCCGCGGCGCTCTACGTGGAGGTCCGCGAGGAGATCCGCGCCGACTTCGATCGCCGCCTGGTCGAGGACGGGCGCGTGCTGGCCGACCTGATGGAGTACGACCAGGAGGACGGGCTGGAGCTGGATCTGGCTCCCCTGGTGGAGAGCTTCGATCGACAGCGCGCGGCCAAGACCTGGTGGAGGCTGTGGCGCAGCGACGGCTCGGTGCTGGCCGGCGATCCCGACGCGAGCTTCCTGGAGCTCGGCCCCCCGGGCTCGATGGTGCTGCGCGACCGGGTCCACGAGGGGCGACGGGTGCGGGCGGCGACCTGGCGCTTCCGCCCTCGCATCGACCCGGAGGATCCGCCTGACGATCCCGCCCAGGTGCCGCAGCTGGGGCTGAGCGTGGCCCGCGAGACCGAGGAGGTGGACGCGCTGCTGTCCCAGCTCGCGGTGCTGTTCTGGGGGCTCGGCACCCTGACCTGCCTGCTGGTGGGCGGCGTGGCGGCGTGGCAGGTGGCCCGGGGCTTCGCGCCCGTGCACCGCCTGGCCGCGCGGATCTCGAGCCTCCCCGCCCACGAGCTGGGCACCGTGCTGCCCACCGACGATCTCCCGGTGGAGCTCTCGCCCTTCGTCTCGCGCCTCAACTCCCTGCTCGAGCGGCTGCAGGCCGCGCTCGAGCGCGAGCGCGAGTTCAGCGGGCACGTGGCCCACGAGCTGCGCACGCCGCTGGCCGTGCTGCGCACGGGGCTGGATCTCGCTCGGCGGGCGCAGCCGCCGGGCACCGACGAGCATGCGCAGCTCGGCGAGCTGCTCGAGACCGTGGACGAGATGGGCGCGCTGGTGGACGACCTCTTGCTGCTCGCGAGGGTGGAGCGAGGGGCCGACGCCACCCAGCTCCGCGCGGTGCCCCTGCGTCCGCTGGTGGAGGCGGCGTGGCGCAACGTGGAGGCGCGGGCCTCGGCCCGGGGGCTGCGCTTCGACGACCGGGTGCCCGAGGGCTACGAGGTCCAGGCGGATCCGGGCAAGCTGCACATCGTGCTGCAGAACCTGCTGACCAACGCGGTCAGCTACACCGAGCGCGACGGATCCATCGCGGTGGAGGTGGGCGAGGGCGAGCTGCTCTCGGTGTGGGACAGCGGGCCGCAGCTGCCCCCCGAGTCCCTCGAGCGCATCTTCGATCGCATGTGGCGGGCCGATCTCGCTCGCACCGACGCCACCCAGCACGCGGGCCTGGGGCTCTCGCTCGCGCGCGGCCTGTGCCGCCACATGGAGATGGATCTGCGGGCGCGCAACGAGGACGGGGGCGGGCTGCGCCTCGTGGTGGTGCCCGCCGGAGCGCCGGAGCGCTACCCGGCCCGCAGGTAGTCGTGCAGCACCTCGCCGAAGCCCAGGGTCAGGTCGAGCTGGAGGCAGACGGCGCCCTGCACCTCGCGCGGGGACAGGCGGCGCAGGGGATCCTGCTTGGAGCTGCGCAGGGTGACCGACGCGGTGCCCCCTCGCGCCCGGTGGATCACCACGTCCTGCAGGGTGGTCGCGGTGATCTGCATGACGTCGGGCGGCGCTCCCTCCCTCACCGAGGGGATCAGCTTGAGGTTGAAGAAGGTGGGGTTGAGGGCGACCTCGGCGGGGCCGAGCTCGGCGCTCAGA
This sequence comes from Myxococcales bacterium, assembly GCA_020633315.1. Taxonomy (GTDB): domain Bacteria; phylum Myxococcota_A; class Polyangia; order Nannocystales; family Nannocystaceae; genus Paraliomyxa. The sequence goes on along the minus strand of JACKDV010000011.1, from coordinate 256,806 downwards.
TCCACCCGCGACTGGATGATCGATGCGCCGGCGCGCGCGACCTCGGAGTCGATCCGTGCGTCGCCCTCGATGTCGACCATGGCGTGCTTCTTGGGCCAGCCCCAGATCTCGCGGCCCGCGGCGTTGGGTCGATCCTCGTCGAGGTACATGAAGGCGGTGAAGTTGCCCTCCACGCCCTCGAAGCTCGAGGGCACCAGCAGGGCGGCCTCGTGGTAGCGGCCGAACACGTCGGCGTCGAGGCGGTTGAGCATGAGCACGAGCTGGCCGTCGGGGTTGGGGACCACGGGCTCGGGCACCAGGGCGGCCACCGCCTCGGGGGCGGCCACCATCGAGACGAGCTGGAGCTCGCTGTTGGTGTAGCGGCAAGGCGGCGAGGCGTAGAGGGGAGCGTGGAAGGGGACGCTGGGGCCGAGCGCTTGGATCGTCATCGCGATGAAGGGTCCCACGCTCGTCGCGAGCGGGGGTGGCCCATCACGGATCCGAATTCGCACCGTCGCGAGCGATGCGGATCCGCCCCGCCGTCGCGTCGCGCAGCGCCCCCGCCACCTCGTCGGCCCGCGCCACCGGCACCTCGAGCGTTCGTCGGATCGCGACGCCGAAGGTCGCCTCGTCGGCGCGCAGCGAGAGCCGGGCGATAGTGCGCTCGACCGCGGGGCCGTCCTCGTAGCCGTGCTCGATCGTCCACGTGCTCGCGTCCACGCGCTCGACGAGCGCGGCCGCGTCGAGGCCCGCCGCCGCCGCGCGCCCGTAGGCCCGCACCAGCCCGCCCACGCCCAGCTTGGTGCCGCCGTAGTAGCGGGTGACCACCACGCAGGCATCGACCACGTCGCGCCCGGTCATCGCCGCGAGGATCGGGCGCCCGGCCGAGCCGCTGGGCTCCCCGGCGTCCACGGCCCGCTCGAGCGCGGGTCGGGCCAGCCGCAGCGCCCAGCAGTGGTGGGTGGCGTCGGGCATCTGCGCCTCCACCTCGGCGACGAGGCGACGGGCGCTCGCCTCGTCGCTCACCGGGGCGAGGGTGGCGATGAAGCGCGAGCCCTTGATGGGGGAGATCTCGAGACGCGAGCGCTCGCGAGGCGTGCGGCTCATGCTCGTGGCCCGGCCGGGCTACGCCCGCGCCTCCGCGATCGCCCGCCACAGCAGCCAGGCCGCCGCCCACACCAACGCGATGTCGCCGAGCCCGGTCGCCATGCCACCGAGCTGGAGCTCGGCCGTGCCCGCCCCGCCGCTCACCAGTCGCGGTCCGGCCTCGATCACCACGGCTCCCCACAGCGCGCCGAGGGCGGCCGCATCGCCCGGCGAGCGCCAGCGCCAGCGCAGCACCAGGATCGAGACCAGCGCGGCCACCGCGAGCAGGCCGATGGCCCAGATCCCGCCGACCGAGCCGCCGAGCATGCTTCCGCCCACGCCGAAGGGCCCGCCCTCGCGCAGCACGGGCGACAGCCGCGCAAACCCGAAGAAATCCGCGTCGGAGCAGCCCTCGGGCACGTGCCACGCCCGCCCGAGCGCCTCCTTGAGGCTGGAGGTGGTGGGACAACCGGCGACCCGGGCCGTCACCTTCACCCATGCGTCGCACGCGACCAGCCCGCCGGCCACCGCCGCGCCCTTGAGCCACGTCGAGCCCGACCAGGGGGCAGGGGCGGGTGCGGGTCCGGTCATGGACGCCCCACGATACCTCAGCCCCGGGTCCATTCGCATCCCGACCCGCGGGAGGCGGAGGCTCGGGTCCCCCGGCTGCGACCACCTTGCGGTATCCTCACGGGGCCGAAGTCCCGTGGCTACCGATCCGAACGATCGCACGAGCCCGTCCCCTTTGCGTGTCGACGGTGGCCGAGACTCGGCCCCTGCCGGCCCGCCCAAGGCACTGGACGGAGAGGAGCACCCCGCCGACAAGGGACGACCCGCGTCGGTCGTCGAAGAGGATCTCTCTGCGCTGGGGATCTACTTCCGGCAGATGGGGGCCGTGGACCTGATGACGCCCGACGAGGAGCGGGCGGCGGCGAAGCGGATCATCACCCATCGCGAGGCGTACTGGCGGGCCATCTTCCGCTACCCGCCCTTCGTGGACGGCATCGTCAAGCTGGTCGAGGAGGTCTGCGACGACGAGCGTCGGCCCCAGGCGGCGCTCGACGAATTGCGTCGCTGCTCTCGCAAGGTGCGCGACCGCGAGACCCGGGCCAACAAGGAGGCCTTCGATCTCTCGGTCGCCGAGGCGGCGGCGGGCCTGGCCATGGCCGACCCCGACGGCGACGCGGCGCAGGCCATCGCCCACGACCTCGAGGCGATCCTCGAGGGCCAGCGCGAGGGGCTCAAGCTGGAGGTCACCCTGCCGCGCCAGGACAGCGCGCCCTACCGCCGCTACGTGGAGAGCGTGCGCGAGGAGGCGATGGCGCTGTGGCGCGAGAAGAACGCCTTCGTGCAGGCCAACCTGCGGCTGGTGGTCACCATGGCGCGCCGCTTCAACCGCGGCCGCATGTCGCTGCCCGACCTCATCCAGGAGGGCAACATCGGCCTGATGAAGGCGGTCGATCGCTTCGACCCCGGCCGGGGCTATCGCTTCTCCACCTACGGTAGCTGGTGGATCCGTCATGCGATCAGCCGTGCCCTGGCCGACAAGGGCCGCGAGGTGCGGGTGCCGGTGCACATGCTCGAGCTGCATCACAAGCTCACCCGGGTGCGCCGCGAGTTCGAGGCCAAGGAAGGGCGCGTGCCCGACGACGAGGACCTCGCGCGCGCGGCCGAGGTGCCGCTCGAGAAGATCGAGCGCATGCGCCAGTGCCTGCTCGACCAGGGCCCCAGCCTCGACATGCCGCTGTCGGACGACGACGGCCGCACCGGCGCCGACCTGCTCGAGGACGACAGCATGCCCACGCCCGGCGAGCAGCTCCAGCAGGCCGCGCTGGGCAACAAGGTGCTCGAGTTCCTCGGCCGCCTGCCGCCGATCGAGGCCGACGTGCTGCGCAAGCGCTTCGGCCTCGACCAGGACGCGCCGATGACCCTGCGCGAGATCGGCGAGCAGTACTCGCTGTCGCGCGAGCGCATCCGCCAGCTCCAGGAGCAGGCGCTGGGCAAGATCCGCCGCGAGCTGCGGCGCAACGACATGCTGTAGGCGCCCCGAGGCGAGCCCCGGGACCGAGGGCCAGCCCCGGCTCCGCCCCTCCCTCGCGTCTCCTCGCGTCGCCCCGCTCGCGGACGCCGGGCCCGTGCGCTGCGATCACGCTCGGAGGTTGCCGAAGGGATAAAATTAGCATTCAATATACCACAAAACTCGACGAGGCGAACGGACGGAAACGAATGGAACGAGATCGGAGCCACAAGGGACGAGGCAGCGCGGGTGAGCCCGAGGAGGTGCTGGCGGGCATCGTGGCGGAGCAGCAGGAGGACGAGCTCGTCGGGCGCAACCGGCCGCGGCAGCTCCCGCTGGATCACGAGGACCTCGCTCGGGTGACCACCCGCGAGGGGCTCATCGCGCTGCTGCGCCGTCGACGGGTCAACGTCAAGAAGGTGGTGGAGGTGCTGCAGTACGAGGAGGAGCTGGCGCTGCTCCAGGTGGAGCTCGTCAAGCTGCAGCGCTGGATCGAGCGCAGCGGGCAGCGGATCGCGATCCTCTTCGAGGGCCGCGACGCGGCCGGCAAGGGCGGGACCATCCGTCGCTTCACCGAGCACCTCAACCCCCGAGCGCTGCGGGTCGTCGCGCTGCCCAAGCCCACCGACGAGGAGCGCGGTCAGTGGTACTTCCAGCGCTACACCCGGCAGCTGCCCAACCCCGGCGAGGTCGTGTTCTTCGATCGTAGCTGGTACAACCGCGCCGTGGTGGAGCCGGTCAATGGCTTCTGCACCCGCGAGCAGTACGGCACCTTCATCCGCCAGGTGCCGGAGTTCGAGCACATGCTCTACGAGGACGGGCTGCACCTCATCAAGTTCTGGTTCTCGATCTCCAAGGACGAGCAGCAGCGGCGCTTCGAGTCGCGGCGCAAGAACCCGCTCAAGCAGTGGAAGCTCAGCCCCGTCGACGATCGGGCCCAGGAGCTCTGGGACGACTACACCCGCTACAAGGAGGAGATGTTCGCCAAGACCCACACCTCCTTCAGCCCGTGGATCATCGTCAAGGCCAACTCCAAGAAGCGCGCCCGGCTGGCGGCCATCCGCCACGTGCTCAGCCAGTTCGACTACGACGGCAAGGACGAGGCCGGCACCACGGTGGTTCCCGACCCCAACGTGGTCGGGCGCTTCCACCGACGGATCAAGAACATCGACTGACGGCCCGGCGGGGTCGTGCTACGCGAAGCCGTTGGTCTCGAGGAACGCCACGACCCGGTCCGCGAGCTCGTCGGGCGAGGCCCCGCCGCCGCTGTCGAGGTGCACCTCGGGCTGCTGCGGCGCCTCGTAGGGCGCATCGACGCCGGTGAAGTCGGTGATCTCGCCGGCCCGCGCCTTGGCGTACAGGCCCTTGGGATCGCGCTCCTCGCAGACCGACAGCGGAGCGTCGACGAACACCTCCACGAAGCGGCCGTCTCGCATGCGCTCGCGGGCCCGCTGGCGATCGCGGTTGTACGGGGCGATCACGGCGACCAGCGCCAGCACCCCGGTCTGGGCGAACAGCCGACCCACCTCACCGATCCGCCGCACGTTCTCGGCGCGGTCGCTCGGCGAGAAGCTGAGGTCGGCGCACAGGCCGGTCCGCACCAGGTCGCCGTCGAGCAGCACGCTGTGCCGGCCCTTGGCGTGGAGCTTGCGGTCGACCAGGTTGGCCACGGTGCTCTTGCCGGCGCCCGAAAGCCCCGTGAACCACACCAGCGCGCCGCCGAAGCCGTGCAGGCGCTCGCGATCCTCGGCCTGGAGGCGCTCCGCCCCGAGATCCCCCACGGACAGGTTGGTGCTCATCTGGTCCTTCCCATAGCGTGCCGAGGCGCAGACCGTCCAGCATGCGCATCCATCGCACCCCGCGGAGCGGTCCCCCCCGATCGTCGGGGCGAGAAAGGCAAGAAACTGGATTTCGCGGATCGGGTAGGCGACCGTGCCCCCCGTGTGCCCCCCCGATGGGGCCGCGAAGCCCGCCATGACCCAGCTCGAGCTTCTTCCTCCCGCTCTGTCCAAGGGGATCGCCGCCGCGGCGCCCCCCGAGCCCCCCTCCGCGACCACCCCGGCGGCCGAGGGAGGAGGGGGCGACGGCGAGATCCGAGGCGACCTCGCCGAGGAGGCGCGACGCAAGTACCTCAATTACGCGCTCTCGGTGATCACCGCTCGCGCGATTCCGGACGTGCGCGACGGCCTCAAGCCGGTGGCGCGGCGGATCCTCTATACGATGTTCTACGAGCTGCGCCTGCTGCACGACGGGCGGCATCGCAAGAGCGCCAAGGTGGTGGGCGACGTCATCGGCAAGTATCACCCGCACGGCGACTCGGCGGTCTACGACGCGATGGTGCGGCTGGCCCAGGACTTCGTGATGCGGGCCCCGCTGGTGGACGGGCACGGCAACTTCGGCTCGATCGACGGCGATGCCCCGGCCGCCTACCGCTACACCGAGGCGCGGCTGAGCGAGATCTCCAGCCAGCTCCTGAGCGAGCTGAGCAAGGAGACCGTCGACTACCGCGACACCTTCGACGGCACCGGTCGCGAGCCCATCGTGCTGCCCGCCCGCTTCCCCCAGCTGCTGGTCAACGGCGGCACCGGGATCGCGGTGGGCATGGCGACCGCGATCCCGCCGCACAACCTCGGCGAGGTGGTGCGGGCCTGCACCGCGCTCATCGACGACCCCACCCTGACGGTCAAGCAGCTGGTGCAGCGGGTCAAGGGCCCCGACTTCCCCACCGGCGGCGAGCTGGTGGCGAGCCGGGCCGACATCAACGCGGTGTACGAGACCGGCAAGGGCTCGTTCAAGCTGCGCGGCTGCTGGAAGGTCAAGGAGACCAAGCAGGGCACGGCCATCGTCATCACCGAGGTGCCCTACGGGGTGGAGAAGGCCGGCCTGGTCGAGGAGATCGGGCAGGTCATCCTGGGCCGCAAGCTGCCCGCGCTGGTGGGGGTGCAGGACCTGAGCACTCGCGACATCCACGTGGAGCTGCTGCTCGATCGCAAGGCCACCGTCGACCCCGAGCTGGTCATGGCCTACCTGTTCAAGCACACCAAGCTGCAGGTCTCGGTCAAGGTCGACCTCACGGTGCTGGTGCCCACCGACAACGTGGAGGTGGGGGCGCCCGCGCGCCTGGATCTCAAGCAGATCCTCCAGTACTTCCTCGACTTCCGCTTCGCCACCGTCAAGCGCCGCCTCGAGTACGAGCTGCGGGTGCTCGAGCGGCGCATCCACATCCTGGAGGGCTTCGAGAAGATCTTCGACGAGCTCGATCGCGCCATCAAGATCATCCGCGCCTCCGACGGCAAGGCCGACGCGGCGAGCAAGCTGATGAAGGCCTTCGAGCTCGACGACGAGCAGGCCGACGCGATCCTCGAGACCAAGCTCTACCGCCTGGCCAAGCTCGAGATCCAGAGGATCCGCGAGGAGCTCGAGGACAAGCGCGCGCAGGCCAAGAAGCTGCGGACGATCCTGCGCAGCCCCAAGAAGATGTGGCTGCTGGTGCGGCAGGAGCTCGAGGAGGTGGCCGAGCGCTTCGCCGACCGCCGGCGCACCAAGCTGGGCGCCGAGGACATCACCGAGGAGTTCTCGGCCGAGAGCTTCATCGTGGAGGAGGACGCGGTGGTGCTGGTGACCCGCGACGGCTGGGTCAAGCGCCAGCGCACGATCAACCTCGAGACCACCCGCATGCGCGAGGGCGACGAGCCGCTGGCGCTGGTGGGGGGCAGCACCCGCGAGTGCCTGGTGCTGCTCACCAACATGGGCTCGGCCTACGTGTGCCGGATCAACGACGTGCCGCCCTCCACCGGGCACGGCACCCCGGTGCAGAAGCTGTTCAAGTTCAAGGACGGCGAGCGGGTGGTGGCCGCGGTGGGCACCGACCCCCGGGTGATGCCCGAGTTCGCCGAGCCCAAGCCCGAGCTCGGCGAGGAGTACGAGGAGCCCTACCCGCACCTGCTGGCCGTGACCAAGCAGGGGCAGAGCCTGCGCTTCGCCCTGTGGCCCCACAAGGAGCCCAGCACCAGCCGCGGGCGCATGTTCGCCAAGCCGGCCAAGGGCGACGAGGTGGTCTCGGTCTTCAAGGTCTACGTGGAGGACGTGGTCTGTGCCCTCACCCGCGAGGGGCGGCTGCTCGCGTGCGAGGCGGGCGAGGTCAACCTGCTGTCGGGTCCGGGCAAGGGCGTCCGCTTCATCAAGCTCGACGGCGGCGACGAGGTGGTGGCGGCCTTCCCCGCCGACCTGCCGGTGACGATCGAGAAGAGCTCGGGGGGCTCGCAGAAGCTCACCGGGGCCGAGCGCGAGCCGGCGGCCCGCGGGGGCAAGGGGCGGCCGGTGTTCAAGCGGGGCCAGGTCAAGCGCCTCGTCCTGCCGCCGCCGGAGCTGCCCAACCTCGCGCAGGACGAGGAAGAGGGCTAGGGGGGATCACGCACCATGGCGACCAGCAAGCGAAGCTCCAAGAAGAAGACCTCGGGTGGCTACGACGCGACCGCGATCCAGTTCCTCGAGGGCGTGGACCACGTCCGCAAGCGCCCCGGCATGTACATCGGCGGGGTCAACAAGGACGGCCTGCACCACCTGGTGTGGGAGATCCTCGACAACGCCGTCGACGAGGTGATCAACGGCTACGCCACCGAGATCACCGTCGAGCTCGACGCGGATCACAAGGGCATCTCCATCGTCGACAACGGGCGCGGGATCCCGGTGGACAAGCACCCGCAGCTCAAGATCCCCGCGGTGGTGGCCGTGTACACCAAGCTCGGCGCGGGCGGAAAGTTCGACGACTCGAGCTACAAGCACTCGGGCGGCCTGCACGGGGTGGGCGCGGCCGTGGCCAACGCGCTCAGCGAGGAGCTGCGGGTCGAGGTGTGGCGCGACGGCGGGCGCTGGGAGATGGCCTTCGCCAAGGGCGTGCCCCAGGGCAGCCTGCGCAAGCTCGGCAAGTCGCGGGGCTCGGGCACCCGGGTGCACCTGCGCCCCGATCCCAGCATGTTCCCCAAGGTCGTCTTCGACCCGCTGGTGCTGCGCGAGCGCCTCGAGGCCAAGAGCTACCTGCACCGCGGCCTCAAGATCACCTTCGTCGATCCGCGCGGGCCCACCCAGGAGGTGTTCCAGCACGCCCAGGGCATCGTGGACTACCTGGGCAAGCTGGTGCAGGTGCGGGGCAAGCCCGCGGTGCACCCCGGCACCTTCACCTGCGAGCGCACCGAGGATCCCAAGCTCGAGCTGGCGCTGTGCTGGACCGAGGCCACCGAGGACGTGACCTACTCCTTCGTCAACGGCGTGCCCACGCCCGACGGGGGCACCCACGAGCAGGGCTTCCGCAACGCGCTGGGCAAGGCGCTGCGGGCCTACATGCAGGCGCACAAGCTCGAGCCCAAGGGGGTCAGCGCGACCCTCGAGGACATGCGCGAGGGCCTGGTGGCGATCCTCAGCGTCTACGTGCTCGAGCCGCAGTTCCAGAGCCAGACCAAGAACCGCCTCAACAACCCCGAGGTGGTCGCCCAGGTGGAGGGCTCGCTGCGGCCGGCGCTCGAGCAGTGGCTGCACGAGAACCGCAGCGTGGCCGAGGCGATCGTGGCGCGGGTGATCGCGGCCGCGCGGGCGCGCATGGCCTCGCGGGCCGCCAGCCAGAAGGTCTCGCGCAAGAACGCCGGCTCGGCCCGGCTCAACCTGCCCGGCAAGCTGGCCGACTGCGCCAGCGACGACCCGCGGCGCTCCGAGCTGTTCATCGTGGAGGGCGACTCCGCCGGCGGCTCGGCCAAGATGGGCCGCGACCGTCAGACCCAGGCCATCCTCCCGCTGCGGGGCAAGGTGCTCAACGCCCAGCAGGCCAGCCTCACCAAGGTGCTCGCCAACGAGGAGCTGGGCAACGTGGTCAAGGCGCTCGGCTGCGGGATCGGCAAGGACTTCGACATCAAGCGCCTGCGCTACGGCAAGGTGATCCTGCTGATGGACGCCGACTCCGACGGCCACCACATCGCCACCCTGCTGCTGACCTTCTTCTACCGCTACATGCCCGAGCTCATCCGCCGCGGCCACGTGTTCCTGGCCCAGCCGCCGCTGTATCGCGTGGACGTGGGCAAGGAGACCCACTGGGTGGCCGACGACGCCGACCTGCAGCGCCTGCTCTCGGGGGTCAAGCGGGGCAAGCCCGAGATCCAGCGCTTCAAGGGCCTGGGCGAGATGATGCCCGAGACCCTCAAGTCGACCACCCTCGATCCAAAGAAGCGGCAGCTCATCAAGATCTCCATCCGCGACGAGCTGGCCACCGATCGCACCATCGAGGACCTGATGGGCAAGGACGCCTCGGCGCGCTATCAGTTCATCATGGAGCGCGCGTCCGAGGCCGACGGGCTCGACATCTGAGGCCATGGAGCTCGGCGACGGCACCATCACCCTGCGTCCGCCGCGGGAGCCCGATGCCGCGGCGGTGGTCGCCGCGGTGATCTCGTCGCGCGCCGAGCTGTGGCCGTGGATGCCCTGGGCCACCGAGGGCTACGACGAGACCGATGCCCTGGACTGGATCCGCGGAGACCTCGATCCCACCGAGCGCGCGTGGCTGATCCTCGGCCCCGACGGGGAGCTCGCGGGGACCTGCGGGATCAACCTGGTCAACGGGGTCAACCGCTTCGCCAACCTCGGCTACTGGCTGCGCAGCGACCGGGTCGGGCGCGGCTGGGCCACGGCGGCGGTCCGGCTGGTCGCACGCCATGGGCACGAGCAGCTGGACCTGCATCGCCTCGAGCTCATCATGTCCACCGCCAACGAGCGCAGCCGCCGGGTGGCCGAGCGGGCGGGGGCTCGCCACGAGGGAGTGATGCGGGGACGGCTGCGGCTCCACGACGAGTTCCACGACGTCCACCTGTTCTCGCTCCTGCCCGGCGACCTCGGGTGAGTCTCGCTTGACAGCCCCGTGGGCGTCGCTCAACTTGATGCAGGCCGATCCTGCCGTCGATTCCATGGGACGCACCGAGCACCTCTGCACCGTCGAGACCGACGGCAAACGTGTTCGTTGAGCGTCCGTGGAAGTGCCGATCCTGCCGTCCTGGCGTCGAGGTGACGCACCTCGCCGGGCGCTCTGCGGCGTCCTCGCGAGCTGCGCGGTACCCGATGAGTGACGACACGACATCCTTCCCACAAGCTCCTCTCACGGTTCGTCTGGCGCGGGTCGGCGATGCCGGCGGCATCGGCCGCGTGCATGCCCACAGCCGACACGCCACCTACCGCGGGATCATGTCCGAGGCCTCGCTGGCTCGGATCACGGTCGCGGAGCGGAGCGACTGGTGGGCCCGCGCCCTGACGAGTCACGACGACCGCTGGCTGGACCTGGTGGCCGAGGTCGATGGGGAGATCGTCGGCCTGTCGTGCACCGGTCCCGCCGGTCTGGGCTCGGGATCGACGGTTGCCTCGTACGACCTCTACTGCCTGTACGTGGAGCCGGGCTGGGAGCGGCGAGGGCTCGGTCGAGCGCTGATGGAGCGGACCTTCGCATGGCTCCGCGAGCGGGGGATCGTCGATCTACAGGTGCTGTGCCTGCGCGGGACCACGGCCTACCTCTTCTACGAGGCCATGGGAGGGCGCCTGGTGGAGGAGGGGGAGCACGACGACGACGGCACACCGCTGCCGCATCGGATCTATCTCTACGATCTACGGGCGGCGCCGGGCTCGCGGCGGGCGCCGTGACTCGAGCGTGACCTGGTCCTCGCCGGGCGGGCATGCCGAAGAGTTTGCGGGGCAACGGGGCGCGGGGCGAAAACCCGTCGATGCCTCGCGCGAGCGGGCGCCGTACCATCGCGGCGTCGACGAACGGAGAGCAGCCCACCATGCGCATGGACGAAGCGACCCGCACCTTTCTCGAGCTCAAGCGAGTCGCGGTCGCGGGGGTCTCTCGGAGCGGACGGTCGCCCGCCAATGCGATCGCGAAGAAGCTCCGCGAGACCGGACACGAGGTGTTCGCCATCAACCCCAGCGGCGAGACCATCGACGGCGAGCCGTCCCATCCCACCGTGGATGCGATCGAGGGCGGGGTGGAGGGCGTGGTCGTGGTGACCAACCCGGCTCAGGCCAAGGTGATCGCCGAGCAGGCGGGGCGGGCAGGGGCCACGTGGATCTGGTTCCACCAGGGCATGGGGCCGGTCTCATTCGACGACGAGGCGCTGGCTGCTGCACGGGAGGCAGGCCTGCAGGTCATCGCGGCGGGCTGTCCCATGATGTACTGCGAGCCCGACGTGTTCCACCGCTGTGCGCGAGGGCTGTTTCGCCTGGTTCGACGGATCCCCGCGGAGATCGAGGCCACGGCCTCCACCTGAGCCGCGGCCAGGCGATGGCCGACGCGCGCTCGGGGCTGGTACCATCGCGAAGAATTGGGACGAACGAGCAACCTGGGGCGGGCCCTCGCGGGCATGGTCTCGCTTGCCGCGGCGGGGTGGCTGCCGGGCTGTGCTCGATCCCAGGCCGCCCCTACGGAGGTCCCCGTGCCGAGCGAGGAGGTCGAGGCCGGGTCGGCCCTGCCGCCGGACGAGCCCGCGCCGGTGCTCGGGCTCGAGGAGCCCGTGGCCGCCCAGACGCCCGAGGCCGAGCCCGAGGAGCTCGAGGAGCCTCCGCCCGAGCCCATCGCCATGCACCCCGGCGGTCCCGATCTCGAGATCGCCCGCCGCGTGCCCACGGGCGCCCAGCCCAAGAGCGTCACCGTCTCGCCCGACGGCTCGCGGCTCTACGTGTGCAACTTCGGCTTCGCCAACCGCCGCAACGTGTTCGTCTACGAGACCGAGGGCCTGCAGCAGGTGGGGCGCATCGACTTCCCGGGCAACGCGGTCGAGGTGGCAGTCTCCGATGACGGCCAGACCCTCTACATCTCCAACTTCGGGCGCGGCCTCATCGAGATCGTCGACGCGATCACCTTCGAGGTCCGCGGCGAGGTGGAGGTCGACAACAACCCCAAGTGGATGGTGATCGACCAGGCCCGCGAGCTGCTCTACGTGTCCAACTGGTCGTCGCGCTCGGTCTCGGCGGTCGACCTGCGGGGCCGCGAGGCGGTGCGGCGCCTCCACACCGGCCGGCGCCCCCGGGGCATGGCCCTGCTCGGCGACGGCACCCTGATGGTCGGCGCGATGTGGGACCACCGGCTGCAGGTGTATGCGCCCGGCAGCACCGAGCCCGATCGCGAGCTGCCGATCTGCGAGAACCCGCGCCACCTGGTGCTCTCGCCCGACGGCTCCCGGCTCTACGTGTCGTGCAGCGGCGACGACCTGCTGCGCTGGATCGATCCCCGCACCGGCGAGGTGCTGGGCGAGGCCCCCACCGGCGACAACCCGCGCACCATCGACATCAGCCGCGATGGTCGCTGGGTGGCCATCGCCGACTTCACCGGCTCCACCGTGACGGTGGTCGACACCGTGGCCATGACGCACCGCACCCACGAGCTGCCCCGGACCAAGCAGATCGTGGGGCTCGCCGTCGCCCCCGGCGAGGAGCTGCGGGTCTACGCCACCTCGTGGCTGACCAACCAGCTGCTCGAGCTGCGCCCGGCCGCGACGGGGTAGATCCCACCCCCTGGGTCGGCCGCCCGTGCCCTTCGGCGCGCGGAGCAGGGTCCCGCTGGCGCTCGGCGTGGGGGTCTGGTACCCGTGCTCACGGGTGAGCTTCCCCATCCATCGCGCCAGCTACCGCACCCTCGATCCCGACTGGGAGGGCGAGGTGTTCGTGGCCGACATCGATCGCACCTACCTGGCCACGCACTTCTCGAGCATGAAGGGGCTGGCCAAGATCCCCTTCGAGCGCGCGGCCGACAAGGAGGACATCGCGGGGATGGCCCGGCTGTTCCGCGAGATCCGGCGAGGGCCCGGAGCCGAGCGTCGCGACACGCCGCTCTACTTCGTGTCGGCCAGCCCCGCGCAGCTACGGCCGGTCATCGAGCGCAAGATGATGCTCGACGGGATCGGCTTCGACGGCACCACCTTCAAGAACTGGAGCTCGGTGGTGCGGCGCCTGCGGTTCTCGAGGCTGCGCGAGCAGATCGGCTTCAAGCTCACCGCGCTGCTGGCGGGGCGGGCCGAGCTGCCCCCCGGCGCGATCGAGAACCTGGTGGGGGATGACCTCGAGACCGATCCGCTCACCTATGCGCTCTACGCCGACGTGCTGGCGGGGCGGATCCCGTCGAGCGATGTCAGCCGGATCCTCCAGATCAACGGGGTGTACGAGGGCGACGCCCGGGCGATCGCCCGCATGCGTCGGGAGCTGACCCCCGGCCGCGGGGTGAAGCGCGCGTACATCCGCATGGAGCGCCATGCGGATCCCGAGGTGTTCAAGGATTTCGGTCCCGGGATCGTGGGCTGTCGGGGAGCCTTCCAGATGGCGGCGGCGCTCATGCACGAGGGCAGCATCTCCGCCGAGGGCGTGGTCCGCGTGGCGGAGGACCTGCTCCAGCGCGGCCTGCCGGCGCAGGAGCTGCGGGAGCGCCTGCTCGATCTGTGCCGCCGGGCCCTGCTGACCCCCGACGAGACCATGGCCTTGTCGGAGGAGCTGGCGAGGGCCGATCTGCTGCCCCCCCTCGAGGATGCGGGTCTGGCCGACCCCGAGTGGGAGGCGGTGTGGCAGCGCGGACCCGAGCGCCTGTGGACGCCCGCGCGCTACGTGGGCGAGGGCTAGGCGGGATGCTACGTTCCTCGCCGTGACTGGCCTACGCGAGATCCTGGGGGGAATCATCGTGATGGGGTGGGCAGGGGCCGCGGCGGCGGCCGAGCTGCCGGCCCACGATCCGCTGCGCATCGTCATCGTCAGCGACGAGGTCAACCCGCACATGCTCAGCGACGCCGAGCTCGTGCAGCCCGGGGATCTGAGCGCGGCCATCGGCAACGCGGCCAGCGGCATCTCGATCGCCGAGCTCGACGAGGTGAGCAGCCAGTGCGTGGACGATGCCCTGGCTGCGCTCTCGAGCGGGGTCGACGTGCTGGTGTACTTCGCCCACCAGTCCGCCCGCGGCTGCGACGGCAGCGATCGCCAGGCCCAGCTCACCACCGCGGTGCAGGCCCACCTGCAGGACGGCGGCGGCGTGGTGGTGTTCCACCACGGCATGTACTCGGCGGGGGGCAAGGAGGCGATCCTCCAGCTGCTGGGCGCGCGGGCCGACTCGATCGAGTGGGACACCACCGCGGGGCAGGACGTGATCGCGATCTCGCCCCAGCACTTCGTGGCCGACAACGGCGTGGAGTACTCGGGGATGCGCAGCTTCTCCGGGGCCGGCGTGGCCGCGGGCGAGTACCCGTTCTTCAACAACACCCCCGACGAGCACTACGAGTCGTTCACGCTGCTCACCGAGGGGGGCGAGAGCCGGACGATCCTCTTCGCCAGCGCGGGGGCCGACGGCAGCGCGGCGCGGGTGCTGGGCTACGACCTGCACCGCGCCGGCTGGGGCGGTCACGTGGTCTACTACCAGCCCGGCGAGTACCAGCCCAACGCGCTCGACGATCTGAGCGGCAACAACTTCCAGATCCTCGCCAACGCGATCGTCTATGCGGCCACCACCCAGGAGGAGGGGGGCGGCGGCGACTCGGCGGGCACCAGCGGGGGCGAGGACAGCGGGGGCGTCGACGGCAGCGGGGGAGCGGCCGACGATAGCGGGGGCACGAGCGGCGACGGAGCCACCGGAGGCCCCAATCCCCCCGGCGAGGACGGAGACGGGGGCGGGGACGGCTGCTCGTGCCGCAGCACCGGCGACCGGGTGCCCGCGGCCGGGTGGCTCTTCGCGCTGCTGGCGGGGCTGCGCCTCACTGTCCGCCGGCGCGCCCGCTGACCCGCTCGCGGAAGCCCGCGGGCACGCTCTCGTGGCGCCGCGGATCGTCGAGCGAGCGCACCAGGTCCTCGGCGGCGATGAGCCACGGCGGCTCGGGCACGTCGTCGAGCTCGTAGAAGCCCCCGCAGAAGCAGGCGTGCGGGCAGCTCCGGCACACCGGCCGCGGCGTGCGGCGCTCGGCGAGGTACTCGGCCAGGTTCACCGTCTCGTTGTTGACGAACACCATGTGCCGCGACAGCTTGGCCAGGTCGCCCTCGAGCTGCTCCTCGTAGCCCTCCATGAAGCAGAAGGGCAGGTTGATCACCTGGATCCTCATGCGCCCGCGCCAGGCCTCGATGAGCTCGCGGGTGAGGACAGCCGCGCGGGCGGTGTCGGGGGCGAGGTAGCGGGTGGCCCGGCCGAACGGGGTCAGGAACTGCACGTTCATCCACCGCAGCCCCAGCGACCAGCACAGCTCGCCCATCGCCGGCAGGTGCTCGGTGTTGCCCTTGGTGAGGGTGATGTTCATGCCCAGCTCCACCCCGCGCGGGGCCAGGCGCACGCAGTGGCGGATGCCCTCCACCGTCTGCTCGAAGGCCTCGGCCACGCCCACCTGCTGGGCGTGGATGCGGGCGTCGGGCCCGTGCACCGAGAACAGCAGGGTGGTGAGCCCCGAGTTGACCAGCGCCGCGGCGTAGCCCTCGTAGGCGCAGCGGCGGCCGTTGGTGGTCACGTTGATCCGCGTGTAGCCCAGGCGCCGGGCGTAGCGGATGAGCGGCACCAGCTCGGGGTTGAGGGTGGGCTCGCCCCCGTCGAAGTCCACCATGGTCACCCCGCGCGCGCGGTAGCGGGCGAGCTGCTCCTGCTGCCGCGGCGGGAAGCCGTGCAGCTGCGTCCGCGTGCCCACGGCGCAGAAGGTGCAGTGGTTGTTGCAGCTGTAGGTCACGTTCATCACCAGCTTCTCGGGCCCCTGCGAGGCGGCGAGGCGGCGGCGGAAGGTGGCCATGAAGCGCTCGAGCCGGGCGGGCTCGACGGTCGGGGGCGTCGCGTCGTCGACGGCGGTCGCGGTGGGGGCGGTCTGGAAGCGGGGCCCCCAGTCGTCCACCACCGGCAGGCGGCGGCCCGCGGCCAGGGCGGTGCCCGGCAGCGGGGTGGCGTACTGCACCGCAGGCCAGGCTCGGTAGCGGTCCCACAGATCGAGAGCGAAGGCGAGGGTCTCGTTGATCTCCTCGGCCGTCTCGCCCGGCAGCCCGATCATGTAGTGGATCATCAGCGGCACCTCGGCCTGCTGGGCGTGGCGGGCCGCGTCCACGATGGCCTGCAGATCCAGGCGCTTGCGGACCACGTCGCGGACCACCCGGGGCGAGCCGCTCTCGGCCGAGACGCTGACCGTGGTCACCCGTCCCTTCATCGCCTGCAGGTGCTCGGGCCGCAGGTAGTCGGCTCGCATGCCGTTGGGGATCTCGAGCCGCAGCTCGAGCTCGCCCACCGCCTTCAGCAGCGCGTCGAGGTGGCGCTCGCTGACGTTGACCAGCTCGTCGAGCACGGCCACCCGCGTGGCGCCCAGCGAGCGCAGCCGCTCCAGGGCCTCGCGCAGCCGCGTCGCTCCGTGGCGCCGCTGGGTCTTGGCCTCGCCCGGCCGTAGATCCGGGTTCGAGCTGCAGTGCACGCAGGTGAAGGGGCAGCCGCGGCTGGTCACCACCGGCAGGGTGCGGCCGTCGATGGGGAAGGCCCACGCGCCGCGACCGAGCTGGGCCACCACCGAGGCACGGAAGCGATCGTGGGCGTCGAGGTCCACGCGATCCCAGGCGGGCAGGGGCAGCTCGTCGAGCGCCGGGGGTCGCTCGCCGCGATGGTGCCCGCGCGCTCGGGTGCCCTGCTCGCGGAACGCTCGCAGCAGCGCCGGCACCGTGCGCTCGGCCTCGTACTGCACCCACGCGTCGGCCTCGGGGTAGCTGGCCAGCAGCGCCGCGGCCGGGGCCTCCACGTAGTGCTGTCCCGACTGGTAGGCGTCGGCCAGCAGCAGCAGCGCCGCGGGCAAGCGCTCGCGCAGCCGCAGCAGGGTCTCGCCCAGCAGATCGTCGCGGGCGGGCGGGCGATGGAAGGGGGTGATCGTCACCACGATCACCTCGGCCTCCGGCGCGGCGGCGGCCACTGCCTCGGCCGCGGCGGCCGGGTCGACGCCCAGCCGGGCGCGACCATCGGGGCGCCACTGCAGCCCCGCGCCGGGCAGGGCGAAGGCGTCGACCAGGGCCGTGGGCTCCTGCGCATCGAGCACCGCCGCGAGCTGGACCGCACCCAGGTCGCTGAAGAACGGATAGTCGATGAAGTCCCGTGCCACCGACAGGGGCGGGTGCAGCACCACCGCAGCGATCCGGCTCACCGTCGCCCACGATAGCACGGGCGTTGTTATCGTTGGGGGCGGATGGACGGCTCCAAGGCAGCGCCGCGGGCGGCCACGATCGCCGCGCACGAGGAAGCGGCGCACGAGAAGCGGAACTGGGTGCGGCTCACCTATCGCTGCAACGATCGCTGCGTGTTCTGCCTGGACGCCCACACTCACGACGGCAGCGATCGCGAGCGCGAGGCGATCAAGGCGCAGATCCTCGACGGGCGGGCCAAGGGCGCCACGCGCCTCATCCTCTCGGGGGGCGAGCCCACCATCCACCCCGACTATGTCGCCTTCATCCGCCTGGGGCGGGCCGCGGGCTACGCCAAGATCCAGACCGTCACCAACGGCCGGATGTTCGCCTACCCCGAATTCCTGCGCCGCTGCCTCGACGCGGGCCTGAGCGAGATCACCTTCTCGATCCACGGCAGCAACCCACGGATCCACGACGCGCTGGTGGGCACCCGCGGCGCCTTCGAGCAGGAGCTGCAGGGCCTGCGCAACGCCCTCGCCGACGGCCGCCCCATCGTCAACATCGACGTGTGCGTGAGCCGGGGCAACGTCAAGGACCTGCCGGGCATCCTCGAGCGCTTCACCGCCGAGGGGGTGCGGGAGTTCGACCTGCTGCACGTGATCCCCTTCGGGCGGGCCTACACCGAGGGCAAGGAGACCCTCTTCTACGATCTGGAGGCGATGCGCCCCTACCTGCTCGAGGCCTTCGCGTGGTCGCGCAAGCCCGACATGCACGTGTGGCTCAACCGCTTCCCGCCGCAGCACCTCGAGGGCTTCGAGGACCTCATCCAGGATCCCTACAAGCTCGGCGACGAGGTGCGCGGTCGCAAGGAGGAGTACGCCCTGCTGCTCGACGAGGGCGTGCCGCTGGACTGCCGGAGCCCCGACCGCTGCCGTCACTGCTACCTCGAGCCCCTGTGCGACACCCTCGACGAGGTGCGGCAGCGCCTGGCCACCCGGGGCTTTCGGCGCGTGCGGGTGGACACCAGCGCGGAGGCCCCGGTGGTGTACGGGGGCGATCCGGCCTCCAAGAAGCGCTCGGAGAGCCGCAACCAGGTGGAGGCCGAGGCGGCCGCGGCCGCGGTGGTGCTCCCACGGGAGGAATCCGCCGCGGGGCGCAAGCGGCTGCCGCTGCTGCGACCGACGCGGCCGGTGTATCGCCCGCTGCCCGAGCTGGTGGAGGCCGCCGGGGCGCACACGCTGTGGGTGGTGGGGCCCGAGCTCGCGGCGGTCGGCGAGGTGGTGGAGCGGCTGCCCGGCCCGTCGCGGCTCGAGCTGCAGCTCCGGGACTACGCCGGGCTCGCGGCGGCGCTCGAGGGCGACGGTCGGCTGCGGGGGCGCGAGCTCGTCGCCTGTCGCGTGGCCGAGGTGGCCACCGCGGAGGCGCTGCTCGAGCTCGACGCGAGCTTCGAGGTCCGGGTGGAGCTGAGCACCGCCACCGAGGCCTGGCTGCGCGCGCTCGACCCCGTGCCCGCTCGGCTGGCGCTGGTGCAGCCCACCCACGAGCGCCTCACCGAGTCCGCCGAGCGCGACGTGGACCTCCCCGCCTTCTTCGCCGCCTTCCGTCACCCCGTGCCCGTCGAGGGCGTGCCCGCCTGCATCCTGGGCCGTCCGCCCCGCGTCCCGCCGCCCACCCTCGACGCCGCGATGCTCGACGACGACGGTCGCCTCGAGATCTTCCGCTACGCCCGCCGCTACGTGCTGGACCGCTTCATGACCAAGTCGCTGCGGTGCAAGCCGTGCATCCACGACTCCAGCTGCGAGGGCCTGCACATCAACCACGTCCGGGCGCACGGCTACGGGGTGGTACGCCCGGTGACCGAAGCAACTTGAGCGTGCAGGGAGGCCGGGCCGACATCATGGCTGACGAGGAGATCGTCGAGCGTGGCAGGTCGATGACCAGGCAGGTCTCGATTCAGCTCTGGCCCGGCTCGGGCTACGGCTCGAGGCGGAAGTACTCCACGGTCAGGTCGGTGCCCATCGCGTCGGGAATCTCCTCCGCGTAGGCGATGAGGTGGATCGCCCCGGTCCCGTCCACCTCGGCGTTGGCCCGCACCAGGCGGGTGTCGGGGAGGATCGCTACGTCGGTGGGCACGCCCCCTTCGAGGAAGCCCATGAAGGTGGTGTAGGTGCTCATGTCGGCCAGCGGCACCCAGTCGCAGCCGGGCGTGCAGTCCGAGGCGTAGTCCACCAGCTCGTGGGTCTCGCTGTAGAACCAGCGAACGTCTCCGCCCACGCTGGAGACGATGGCGAGCGGGCGATAGGTGGTTCGGTCCAGGGTGCACAGCTCGCCCGGACCCAGGGGCAGCACGTCGCAGGTGGTCTCGCCGGTGGGATCCTCGGAGGCGACCACGTCGCTGGTCCACATGCTCATGGCGTCGCGGCGCAGGTAGACCACCTGCACCCGACCGCCCACGCCGGTCTCGGTGGCCGCGAGCAGGTGGGGCACGTCGGTGCCCATGGGCGAGGTGAGGGTGATCTCCTGGGCGAGGCTGGGCGAGACGGCCATCCCGCCGTAGAGCGCGACGAGCTCGAGGTCGCCGGCCGAGGTCTGCCAGCGCAGCTCGGGCTCCATGCCGCCCTGGTGCCAGTAGCTGTAGTGGTGGGTGCCGTCGCCGGCCACGGCCAGCGAGGCACTGAGGTCGCTGGGGCTCCCCGAGGGCGGAGACACCATCCAGCCTCCGTCCCACCGCGTGTCGCGGAAGCCCACGCCGGGCTCGAACAGCACGCCGTGCAGGCTGGGATCGCCGGTGGCGGCGAAGGCCTTGGTCGACAGCGAGTGGCTGCCCGCCAGCGGATCGCCGGCGTCCCACACCCCGTCGTTGGTGCGCGCCGAGATGTCGAAGGTGCCCTCGTAGACCATCGCGTGCCAGAAGCCCGTGAGCGGGTCGAAGTCGAGGCCGCCCTGCACCATGGGGAAGGGGGTCGCCTGCACGTCCCAGGTGTCTGCGGCCAGACGCTGGGCGAAGAAGCCGTTGGAGCCGCCGCTGCTGTTGGCGAGCAGCACCGAGGGTGCACAGTCTTCGTCGACCGCGAGCGAGGGCGTGCCCGCGCGCGGAGCCGGAGCGGCCACCACCGTCTCGGTCGCCTGCACCACGCAAGGCGCGGCCGCGGGGCCACACAGCGCACCGTCGTAGGGGTAGATGAGCGGGTCGTAGCAGCCCAGCGGGATCGTGCCGCTGCTGCTACTGCTGCTCCCCTCGTCGGAGCTGCTGCTGCCGTCGGTGGTCGAGCTCGTCGTGAAGGTGGGATCGGAGAGCGTGGTGATGGTGGGATTGGTTGGATCGGTCGTGTCGGTGAAGGTGGGATCGGTGAGCGTGGGATCGGTCGTGGGGTTGGTGGGGTTGGTGGTGGTCGGGTTGGTGGGGTTGGTCGGATCGACGTCGGTGTCGTCGCTCTCGCACAACCCACCATGACCGCAGCACGCTCCCGGGGCCGGCACCTGGCAGGTGCCATCGGGGCAGGTGATCTGGCTGCCCGCGCAGAGGCTCGGTCCGGTGGTGCCCATGTCGGTCTCCATCGAAGGGGAGTCGTCGCCGGGGCAGCCGGCGCCGAGCATCATCCCCAGGGCCAGACCGGTGGTCACCAAGTAGCGTCGATCGATCGTGTCCATGCCGTAGGCTCGCAATCCAGGTAGCTCGTCTCGCCGCCGGGATTCGGCGACGGCGGCCGATGATACGCCGACGACCCCGCCTTCGCGGTAGCCGAGCGAACGTAGGAGGTCCCAGGTGCAGCTTCCTTGCGCAAGTTGCGCTTGGCGGAGCGGGCCGACGAGCTCAGCTCGGGTCATCGTCCGACGCGGCCGGCGAGGCCGAATCGGCGCCCCAGTCGGCCAGGAGCGTCTCTCCGTGGGGAGTGGTCGCGTAGCGGCGCACGCCCAGCTCCTCAAAGAAGGGGTCGTCGTCCGAGCCACCCACGAAGGCCAGCTTGCCCATCAGGTCGGGGCGGAATTGGTCGAGCCACGACCAGAAGCTCTTGGGATCGCCGTCCGCGGGCAGGATGACGAGGACGAGCCGCAGCGGGACCCCGGTCTGCAGGAACGCGGCCCCGTCGGCGACCCCCGAGGAGGCCACGCGCCCCAGCCCCGCGGCGGCCTCGATGAGCGCGGTGGCGGAGCCCGGGCCCGCCTCGGTCACCACCAGCACGTCGGGGGGCACGTCGCGATGGCGCCCCCGCAGGCGGCCCCACACCGCGGTGCCCAGCACCGAGATCTGCTCGCGGTCGGCGTCGTCGAGGTAGGCCTTCCACACCGCCAGGCCGGTGAGCACCAGGTAGGGCACGCTCCACACCGCGACCTCCACCACCGCCTGCCAGCGCGGCGACAGCCCGGGGGGCGACAGCGGGGGCAACAGCGCGTGCAGGCCCAGCAGCGTGGCTCCGATCGCGGCCAGCAGCACCGCCAGCCGCGGGATCCGAGTGCCCCGCAGGTACTCGCCCCACGACAGCCCCGAGAAGCGGAAGAACGCCCGCAGGTACCACACCGCGCCCAGCACCTGCGCCACCAGCCGCGCCACGATGAGGCCCTCGTAGCCGAAGCTGGTGCCCAGCGGGACCAGCAGCGCCAGGAACATCCCGGTCGAGAGCATCGCGAAGGTGAACTCGAGCCGCACCCGCCCCTGGGCGCGCAGGCTCGACGACACGATGGAGGTGAGCAGCAGCGCCACCTCGCTGAAGGCCAGCACCTTGAGGGTCCACGCGGCGGCGGGCACCGTCTCGCCGGTCCACAGGTGCAGGATGGGGGTGGCGAACAGCCCGAGGAAGGCGAAGGAGACCCCGCCCAGCAGCACGTTGGCCTTGGAGCCTTTGAGGAACAGCAGGCGCTCGCGGAGCTGATCGCCGCCCGCCTGCAGGCTGGCGAAGGCGGGCATCAGCGGGGCGATGACCGCCTCCGAGGCGGTGCGCCCGAGCTTGATGAGCTTGTCGGCGAGCTCGTAGATGCCCACCCACTCCACGCCCACCAGCCACGAGATGAACATCTTGGCGCCCTGCATCACCACGGTGTTGACCACCGACAGCAGCTGGAAGCGTCCGCCCACCGAGACGATCTTGCGGATGCCGTCGCGCGAGACGTAGCGCGGCGAGATGCGGACCTCGGGCAGGCGCTGCCGCACCATCGAGTAGGCGGCGATGTTGATCGTGATCTGACCCACCGCGTGGCCCACGGCCAGCCCCACCAGGCCCCAGCCCATCAGCAGCAGGGGCAGGGTGACCGCGAAGTCGACGATCGAGGCCAGCACGTAGAGCCGGTAGGTGAGGTCGATGCGCTGCAGGCCCGCGAGGATCTCCAGGGTGCAGCCCACCGTCATGCGCAGCAGCAGCATGCCGGTGACGATGAGCAGGGCGATCGCCGCGTCGCCGACCATGTGCGGCGGCACGTTGAGCGCCTCGAGCAGGGGCTCGCCGAACAGCCAGGCCAGCAGCAGGCCCACCACCGCCACCGAGCCCACCACGCTCATGCCCGAGCCGATGATGTGGGTGAGCTCGTCGTAGCGGCGGTGCCGGACGCACTCGGCGGTGAACTTGGTGTAGGCCAGCCCGAGGCTGACGTTGGTCATCTCCACGTAGGCGGCGACGCTGAACACCAGCGTCCACACCCCGTAGCCGTCCATCCCGATCTGGGCGATGATGACGGGGGTGAGGATGAAGCGCGAGAGGATGCGCCACAGCTGCGCGACCCCTCCGGTCAGCGAGCTACGCCCCAGGGTCTTGATGTTGATCGCGGTCATGGGGCGACGGCCGGTCCGGGGGCATCCTACCGCGACTCGCGGCGGTGTCGGCTAGAGCTGGTCGAGGGCCAGCTTGATCCGCGAGATCGCCAGATCGATGTGATCCTTGGTCACGTCGAGGACGGGCCGGAAGCGCAGGCTCTGGGAGCCGGCGGGCAGGATCAGCACCTTCTGGTCCCCGATGAGCTGGCGGGCACGGGCGCGCTGGGCGGTGTCCTGCAGGTCGAAGGCGCACATCAAGCCGCGGCCACGGGCGTTGCTCACCATCGGGTAGGTGTCTTGCAGCTCGAGCAGGCGCTGCAGCAGGTGGGCGCCCACCTCGGCGGCGTTGGCGAGCAGCCGCTCCTGCTCGATGATCTCCACGTAGCGGGTGCAGCGGACCATGTCGACCAGGTTGCCGCCCCAGGTGGAGTTGATCCGGCTGCTCACCTTGAAGCAGGAGTCCACCTCGTTGGCCCGCTCGGTGGAGGCGATCCCGCAGACCTGGGCCTTCTTGCCGAAGGAGAACAGGTCGGGGTGCACGTCGTAGTGCTCGAAGGCCCACCACTTGCCGGTCATGCCCATGCCGCACTGGATCTCGTCGAAGATCAGCATGGCCTCGTTGTCGTCGCACAGCTGCCGCAGCGCGCGGAAGAACTCGGGGCGGAAGTGGTTGTCGCCGCCCTCGCCCTGGATCGTCTCGATGATGATCGCCGCGATCTCGTTGGGCTCGTCGGCGAAGGCCTTGCGGATCTCCGAGAGGCTCAGCGCCTCGGCGGCCACGGTCGCGGCGAGGTTGTGCTCGTCGGCGGGAAAGCGCAGCGCCGGCGTGGACACCCGCGGCCACGGGAACTTGGGGAAGTAGTAGGTCTTCTCCACCGAGAAGCCGTTGGTGAGCGACAGGGTGTAGCCCGAGCGCCCGTGGAACGCGGTGCGGAAGTGGATGACCTTGGTGCCGAGCTGCTGGTCGCCCTCGGCCGGGATGAGCCCCTTGGCGATGTTCTTGCGGACCTTCCAGTCGAACGCGACCTTGAGGGCGTTCTCCACCGCCAGCGCGCCGCCCTCGATGAAGAACATGTGGGCGAAGGGCTCGGGCATCGTGCGTCCCATCGCCAGCACGAAGTCGGCCATCGCCGGGGTGTAGAGGTCGGAATTGGAGGGCTTGACGATCGCCGCCCGCTGGAGCCGCTCGAGGAACGCCGGGTCGCGCAGGCCGGGGTGGTTGTGGCCGATCGGCATGCTCGCGAAGAACGAGAACATGTCGAGGTACTCGTCGCCCGTGATCGCATCCACGATGAACGCGTCGTGGCTCCGATCCGCGTCGTACACGAAGGAGAAGCCGTCGGTGAGGATCCAGCGGCGGAGGACCTCGTGGACGTCGGCGGGCGCGGTCTGGTAGAGCGGGTGGTCGGCCATGGGACGCGGCACTCTAGGCTCGGCCGCTCCGGTCGTCACCTGGATCGTGCACGGCTGGCGCGAGGGGGCGGGACCGAGCGGACGGTGCGGCGGGACGGGCCGACGTTCCGCGATGGCGCTTGGTGGCGGCTTGGTGACGGTTGAGGTGGCTCACGAGGCAGGGGTGTGCGGGACGGTCGCGACCGCCCCCCGTCACCGTCTCGTCGCACCCATCGGTCGAGCAACCATGCAAGAGTCCCGGGCTCAGGCCGGGCCTCGGTCGGTGCCCCCACCGGGACCGGGCTCGAGCCAGGAAGGGACGCACATGCAGGTCGAGCTTCGGGGTCAGGTGGTCATCGTCACGGGAGCAGGGCGGGGCATCGGCAAGGCGGTCGCCATCGCCTCGGCGCGGGCCGGGGCCGCGGTGGTGCTGGTCTCGCGCACCGAGGCCCAGCTGCAGGCGGTCGCGGCCGAGATCCGCGAGGCCGGCGGACGGGCCCTGGTGCACGCCTGCGACCTGGCCCGGCCCGAGGCCGCCAAGGCGGTGGTCGACGCCACGATCGCCGAGCACGGCCGCGTGGACGTGCTGGTGAACAACGCGGCCATGAACTACGTGGCCAACCTCGTGATGTCCAAGGACGACAAGTGGCACGAGCTGTACGAGGTGAACCTGTTCTCGGTGGTCCGCCTCACCCAGCAGGTGCTGCGCCGGCTCATCCGCCAGAAGTCCGGGCGGATCATCAACGTGTCCTCGGTCTCGGCGAAGGTGGGGGCGGCCTACAACTCGGCCTATGCCTCCTCCAAGGCGGCGATGATCGGCTTCACCAAGTCGGTGGCGCTCGAGGTGGCCAAGCTCGGCATCACCGTCAACGCGGTCTGCCCCTGGCACGTGGACACCGAGATGGTGCGCGAGTCGATGGCCAAGCGGGCGCAGATGTTCGGCAAGACGGCCGACGAGTACCTCGCGGGGATCATCGCCGAGAACCCGCAGGGGCGGATCATGACCGCCGAGGAGATGGCGGCGACCTGCGTGTTCCTCATGTCGCACGAGGCTCGCGGGATCACCGGTCAGGCGATCAACGTCGACGGCGGCTTCGTGATGGACTGAGCGATCATGGGCGAGCGTTGGTCGGAGCCCTCCGCGGGCGAGCACGAGGCCAGCACCGAACCGCCGGGCTCGCCCGACGCGCTGCGCTACCGTAGCTGGAGCCCCACCACCGAGCCCCCGCGGGCCACCCTGGCCGTGCTCAGCGGGGTGATGAGCAACACCGCGTGGTTCCGGCCGCTGGCCGAGCAGTGGCGCGTGCGGGGCTTCCACGTGCTGGGGGTGGAGCGACGCGGAAGCGGCCTCAATGCGGGCCAGGGCCGGGGCGACACCGAGTCGGCCGAGCAGCTCATCGGCGATGCGCTGCGGGTGATCGAGCACGGCCGCGCGCCGGGGCGACCGCTGGTGATCGTGGGCTGGTGCTGGGGAGCGATCCTCGGCGTGCACCTGGCCCTGCGCCTGGGCGAGGCCGTGGACGGCCTGGCCCTGCTGACCCCCGGGCTCTACCCCTCGGCCACCCTGGTGGAGCGCATGGCGGCGGTCCAGGCCCAGGGGCAGGGCCAGCCCCCCGAGGCGCCGGTGCTCGCCAGCCCGATCACCGACGAGATGTTCACCGACGGCCCCGCGCTCGACGGCTTCATCCGCCGCGACGAGGCGCGGTGGCGCACCTTCTCGCCGCGCTTCCTCGAGGTGAGCACCAAGCTGTCGATGGCCGCGCGCATGCGCCTGCGCAAGCTGGTGGCGCCGGTGCTCGTGGTCCTCGCCGAGCGCGACGTGACGACCGACAACGCGCGCATGATCGCGGAGCTGGCGCGCCTCCCCCCCGAGCGCGTCCGTACGGTGTCCCTGCCCGGGGCGCATGGCCTGCAGTTCGATGCTCCCGAGGCGCTGGCCGAGCGGCTCGACGCGTGGGCCCGTGACGCGCTAGGAGTGTGACCGCCATGTTCGCCTCACGCGAAGCGCAGACCTTCTTGGCCAGCCTGGCCGAGCCCGAGCGCGTCCAGCAGCGCTTCCTCGAGGAGCAGATCATCGCCCCCAACCTCGACTGCGAGGTCGGGCGACGCTTCGGCTTCGCGGGGATCAAGACCCTGGCGGACTATCGCCGGGCCGTGCCCATCCAGCGCTACGACGACTTCGCCGAGCTGGTCGAGCGCACCGTGCAGCACGGCGAGCAGGGCCTGCTCACCGGCGAGCCGATCAAGCGCTTCTTCCTCACCTCGGGCTCCACCTCGCGCTCCAAGTACATCCCGGCCACCAACCGCTTCCTCCGCAACAAGAGCCGGACCTTCGGGATCTACTGGAGCCTGGTGTTCGCGTCGCACCCGACCGCGAAGGAGGGGCGGATGGTCACCAACTTCTCCGACTCGGGCAAGGCGGTGCGCTCGCCCGGGGGGCTGCCCTGCAGCTCGGAGAGCGCCTACTGGGCCGGGGTGACCCGCGCCACCCAGATGCGCGAGCGGCCGATCATCCCCAAGTCGATCGCCCAGATCGGCGACTCCGACAGCCGCTACTACGCCATCGCCCGCATCCTGCTGGAGGAGAGCTTCGCGGTCATCATGACCCTCAACCCCAGCACGATCCTGCTGCTGTTCCAGAAGGTCTCGCAGTACGCCGACCAGCTCATCGCCGACATCGAGGGCGGGGGCATCGGCGGGGACCTGGCGGTGGGCGACGAGGTGCGGCGCTACGTGGCCGAGCACTACGGCGGCAACCCCAAGCGGGCGGCCGAGCTGGCCGCGCTGCGCGACGGGGGCCCCGGCCTGCTCGCGCACCGGGTGTGGCCCCAGCTCGCGCTGGCGATCTGCTGGCGCAGCCCCATGCTCCAGCCATACATCGATCTGCTCGGCCCCCACCTGCAGGGCGTGGCCCAGCGCGACTACATCCTCATGGCCTCCGAGGGAGTCATGGCGGTGCCGGTGGAGGACGGGTGCAGCGGCGGGGCGCTCGCGATCGGGGCCAACCTCTTCGAGTTCGTGCCCGAGGACGAGCACGACTCGCCCGATCCCACCGTGCTGTCGCCCCACGAGCTCGAGGTGGGCCGCAGCTACGTGCTGGTGCTGAGCAACGCGGCGGGCCTGTACCGCTACGACATCGGCGACGTGGTCCGGGTGGTGCGGATGCAGGAGCGGACCCCGGTGATCGAGTTCCTGCACCGGGCCGGCTCCACCTGCTCGCTCACCGGCGAGAAGCTCACCGAGGACCAGGTGACCGCGGCGGTCTCCGACGTGGCCGAGCAGCTCGGCTTGGCGGTGGAGTCGTTCACCCTGGCCCCGGCCAAGAGCGGCTTCCCGCACTACGTGGCGATGATCGAGCTGAGCAACGAGGCCGAGCGCTCGGTGCTCGCCGAGGTGCCGATGCGGCTCGACGAGGCGCTCGAGCTGCACAACATGGAGTACGGCTCCAAGCGCTCGTCGCAGCGGCTGGGGGCGCCCGAGCTGTGGCTGGTGCGGCCGGGGAGCTACGAGGCGCGACGGCGTCAGCGGCTGGCGGGGGGCACCAGCGACTCGCAGATCAAGCCCACCCACCTCACCCGCGATCCGAGCTTCGTCGACCAGCTCGAGATCCTCGAGCGCTTCCATGCGGATTGAGTCGGCCACCCTCCACCGCGTGCGGATCCCCTTTCGGGGGAGCTTCGGCCACGCGCTGAGCAGCCGCAGCCACAGCGACGCGGTGCTCGTGGAGCTGCGCGACGACCAGGGCGGCGTGGGCTGGGGTGAGATCCTGCCGCGGGCCTACGTCACCGGCGAGACCATCGAGGGGGTGCTCGAGCGCAGCGGGCCCGCGCTGGCCCGGCGGCTGCTGGGGAGCGAGCTGCTCGATCGCGAGGCCGTGCTCGGGTGGATCCGCCAGACCCTGCCCGAGGTGGGGCGCGAGCTGGCCACCTTCGGCGGCTTCGAGGTGGCGCTGCTCGATCTCGCTGGGCATCGGCACGGCTTCTCGCTGGCCTCGGTGCTGCTCGCCGATCCCACGGCCGAGCCCGGGCCCGCGCTGCCGCCCGGGGTGATCATCGGCTTCGAGGTCGCGACCCCGGATCTCAAGAAGCACTGCGTGGCGCTGCGCTTCAAGGGGCGCACCCACGTGAAGGTGAAGGTCGGCCGGGACGACGATCCCGAGCGCCTCGCGATGATCACCAGGGTGTTCGGGCCCAAGGTGCCGCTTCGCCTCGATGCCAACGCGGCGTGGTCGGCCGACGAGGCGGTGGCACGGCTGGCGGCGCTGCGGGAGATCCCGATCGCCTCCATCGAGCAGCCGGTGCCGGCCGACGATCTCGCCGGCCTGCGGGCCATCCGAGAGCGCAGCGGGGTCCCGGTGATGGCCGACGAGTCCGTGTGCTCGCTCGCGGACGCCGAGCGGCTCGTGGCCGAGCGGGCCGCCGACATCTTCAACGTGCGCCCCGGCAAGCATGGCGGGGCGATCGCGAGCCTCCAGATCGTGGAATGCGCGCGGGCGGCCGGAATCGGGATCCACCTGGGCACGCTGGTGGGCGAGTCGGGCGTATTGTCACGCCTCGCCGAGGTCTTCGGTCGCTGCGTGCCCGGGTTCGCCTGCCTGGATGGCAAGGGGCAGAATCGCTTCCTGCTCGAGTCCGACGTGCTGCGGGCGTCCGACGAGCCCGCAGCGGCCTCCGAGGGCCCCGCTGGGCTGGACGCGCCGGGCCTGGGGGTCGAGGTCGACCCTCAGATCGTCGCCCAACGGCGTGTGGGCGAGCCCACGAGGCTCCTGGCCTCGGGTGGCTGATTCCGCCGCGCCCTTCGGTATGCTCCCGCTGCCCAAGAAGCCAAGCTCATGGACGACATCAAGAAGAAACTGACCGAGTACATCCGCACCGAGCTCGCCAGCGGCGGCGCCGAGATCGAGGCCGACACCAGCTTGGCCGGCGTCATCGACTCGACCGCGATCATGGAGCTGGTGGTGTGGATCGAGGGTGAGGTGGGCTTCGACGTGGAGATCGACGACATCACCCCCGACAACTTCGGCTCGATCGACAAGATCGCGGCCTACATCGAGCGCAACGTCAAGTCCTAGTCCCGGCGCGGCGGGGGCGGGCTCGACCGGCTCTTGGCTCGGGGGCTCGGCTCCGCCGTGACGCCGAGCCCGGAGGCCATCCGTGTTCCTCTTCGACCTGCTCCGCAACGACGCCCAGAGACATCCCGAAAAGCCGGCTGCGATCTTCCCGGACGCCCGCGCCACCTTCGCCGAGCTGAACGAGCACAGCGATCGGGTGGCCGCGGCGCTCGCCGAGCGCGGAGTGGGGCCGGGCGATCGAGTCGCGATCCTCTGCGACAACGACCTGGCCTCCCTCACCTACTTCTGGGGGATCCTCAAGGCTGGCGCGCAGTCGGTGGACATGCCCACCCTGGCCGGTCGCGAGGTGCTGCAGGGCGTGCTCGACGAGGCGGCGCCCAAGGCCATCGTCATCGACGCCAAGCAGCTCGCCAAGCACGGGGGCTCCGCCGACGGCGGGCACGGGCTGCGGCTGCCCGAGCTCGTGTTCACGGTGGCGAGCGAGGCCGCGGTGGGCGATGCGGAGCGCTCGGTGACCACCCTCGAGTCGATCCTGAGCGGCGCGGCGGGCAAGACCCCCGATCCGGCCGTCTCCGCCGACGACGTGGCGATGATCGTCTACACCTCGGGGACCACCGGTCGCCCCAACGGGGTGATGCTCTCGCACACCAACTTCGTCGCCAACCTCCAGGCCTCCAACGAGCTGATGGGCCTGAGCGCCGACGACAGCATCCTGGTGGTGGTGCCGCTCTACTACATCCACGGCCGCATGCAGCTGCTGATGCACGCGATGATCGGCGGCACGGTGGTGTTCTCGGGGGGCTTCACCTTCCCGGCCAAGGTCCACGCCGAGCTGGTCGACTCCAAGGTCACCGGCTTCTCGGGCGTGCCCTACCACTTCAAGCAGCTGCTCGATCGCTCCAAGATCGCCAGCCGGCCTCCGCCGTCGTTGCGCTACGTGCTGGTCACGGGCGGGGCCCTGTCGCCCTCCAGCCTGCACAAGCTGAGCGAGGCCCTGCCCGACGTGGGCATCCACCTGGCCTACGGCCAGACCGAGGCGGCGCCGCGCATCACCTGGATCGGCCCCGACGAGCTGTTCGTGAAGGAGGGCTCGGTGGGCCGCGCCCTGCCCAACGTGCGCCTGGAGATCCTCGGCCCCAACGAGGAGCCGGTGGGCCCGGGGGTGGTGGGCGAGGTCGCGGCGGGCGGGCCCAACATCATGAAGGGCTACGTCAGCGGCGACGAGCGCGAGCTGGGCAAGATCGACGACCAGGGCCGCCTGCGCACCGGCGACCTGGGGCGGCTGGACGAGGACGGTCACCTGTTCCTGGTGGGCCGCAGCTCGGAGATGATCAAGAGCGCGGGCGAGCGCATCTTCCCGCAGGAGATCGAGGACGTGCTGCACCGCCACCCGGCCGTGCAGGAGGTGGCGGTGATCGGCCTGCCCGACGAGATCCTCGGCGAGCGGGTGGTGGCCTACATCATCCCGCACGAGGGCCAGCAGCCCACGCGGGTCGAGCTCAAGGCGCACTGCCTCGAGGCGATGCCCTTCGTGCGCGTGCCCAAGGAGTTCGTGCTGGTCGGCGAGCTGCCGCAGACGGCCTCGGGCAAGGTGAGCCGCAGCAAGCTCAAGGCCCAGGTGCTCGCGGCTCAGGAGCAGGACTGAGGGCCGAGCCCCGAGCCGGCGGTCGACCACACCGCGGGGACGAACGATGGCAGACACAGTCGCGCCCATGATCACGGACTCCGTCACCTCGGGGGGTCCCACGACGCCGGGGGATGCCCCGGCCCCGGTCTCCCTGCGGGGCTTCCTCGAGCTGGTCCGGACCAAGCGCAAGGCCGACTACGTGGAGGTGAGCCGCCGGGTGAGCCCCCGCTTCGAGACCGCGGCCATCGTGACCGCGCTCGAGGCCAAGCGGCGCTCGCCGATCCTGGTGTTCCGCGACGTGGAGGGCACGAGCCTGCCCGTGGTCACCAACGTGGGCGGCTCGATGGGGCGGCTGGCCCTGGCGCTGGGCTGCTCGCTGTCCGAGGTGGGCTCGCGCTTCGAGCAGGCCGCGGCCCGCCGGATCGAGCCGGTGGAGGTGGCGGGGCAGGACGCTCCGGTGCATGAGGTGGTGCAGTGGGGCGAGGAGGTGGACCTGGGCTGGCTGCCGCCCATGGTCTACCACGCCGACGACAACGAGCGGCCGTACCTCACCGCGGCGATGGTGGTGGCACGCGACCCCGAGACCGGCATCGGCAACCTCAGCTACCACCGCATGATGATCCTGGGTCGGGACCGCACCGGCATCTACATGGAGCGGGGGCGGCACCTGCACGGGATCTACGAGAAGCACCGCGCCCGCGGCGAGGCGATGCCGATCGCGGTGGTCAACGGCCTGCACCCCGCGGTCACCCTGGGCTCGCTGTACGCAGGCACGGCCGAGGTGGACGAGTACGAGATCATCGGGGGGCTGCTGGGGCGGCCGCTGCCGGTGGCCCGCACGGTGACGGGCACCGGGCTGCTGGTGCCGGCCCACGCAGAGATCGTGCTCGAGGGCGAGGTCTCGGTCACCGAGGACGCCGACGAGGGGCCGTTCGGGGAGTTCACCGGCTACGCCACCGGGGCCACCCGCACCCCGGTGTTCCGGGTGCGGGCCATCACCCACCGCCGCGATCCCTACTTCCAGGACATCGTCAGCGGAGGCATGGAGCACCTGCTGCTGTCGATGCCCGCGCTCGAGCATCGCACGCTGCGCGACGCCCGGGCCGCCTGCGCGGGGGTTCGCCGGGTGGCCCTGCCCGCGCCCCTGACCGCGATCGTCTCGCTGGCCAAGGCCGACGACGACGAGCCGCGGCGGGTGATCGAGGCGCTGCTCCGCTCGGACATCTACGCCAAGCACGTGATCATCGTCGACGAGGACGTCGATCCCTCCGATCTGCGCGAGGTGATGGCGGCGATGGCCCTGCAGACCCAGGCCGACACCAAGGTGGTGATCCTGAGCGGCGAGCAGGGCACGCCCCTCGATCCCTCGTGCCCCCGCGAGGACGGGCGCTCGGCCAAGATGGGCATCGATGCCACGCGCCCGCTCGCCCCCGCGCGACCGGTCACTCGCAATCGGATTCCCCCCGAGGTGCTCGACGCCGTCGATCTGGCCGAGATCCTCGGGCGCAAGTGAGCGCGACGGTCCCGAGGCGCCGGTGCGTGGTGGTCGGCCGACAATTGCGGCACACTGCCTCGCGATGAAGACCTACGAGACGGATGTCCTGGTGGTCGGCGGCGGAGGGGCCGCGACCGCGTCGACGATCGCGGCCCACGACGCGGGCGCGCGCACCATGATGGCCGTCAAGGGGCGCTTCGGGGTGCCGGGGGTGCGGGGCGCGGGGGCTACCAGCAACCCCAAGGCCGACTTCTGGACGATCCGCACCGTGGGCCCCAAGGGCGGGCTGTTCAATCCCCCCGACCTCACCTACCAGGACATGCTGCAGGCCGGCCTGGGCATGGCCGACCCGGCGCTGTGCCGGATCTTCGTGGACGAGGTGAGCGCGGCGATCAAGCGCCTGCGCGGCATGGGGATGCGCTTCCAGAGCAAGATGCTCGCGACCATGCCTGCGACCAAGGAGTCCAAGGGCACCAACAACATCGTGCAGATCCAGAAGGCGGTGATCGAGGGCACCAACACCCAGGTGATCGAGCACGCCAACCTCAGCGATCT
This sequence comes from Myxococcales bacterium, assembly GCA_020633315.1. GTDB lineage: Bacteria > Myxococcota_A > Polyangia > Nannocystales > Nannocystaceae > Paraliomyxa. The sequence continues at coordinate 223,717 of JACKDV010000011.1, read as the reverse complement.
GCTGGTGGAGGGCGGCCGCTGCCGCGGGGCGGTGGGCATCGACGACGAGGGCGAGCCCTTCGTGGTGCACGCGGGCGCGGTGATCCTCGCCACCGGCGGGGTGGGCCAGCTGTTCGAGTACAGCTTCAACCCGCCGGGCAACACCGGGGACGGCTACGCGATGGCGCTGCGGGCCGGCGCTGCGATCTTCAACATGGAGTTCATGCAGCAGGGGCTGGCCACCACCTGGCCCACCCAGTGCATGGTGATGCTCTACGAGATGGAGGATCCGTACCGCCTGGTGAACCGCCACGGCAAGGCGTTCCTGGCCGACTGGCTGCCGCCGGGCATGGACGTGCTCGAGGCCTCCAAGCTCAAGGCCTTCCACTGGCCGGTGAGCTGTCGCGACGGCGCGATCCACCTCGACCGGGCGATCCACGGTGAGGTGCTCGCGGGCCGCGGCACCGAGAACGACGCCGTGTTCCTCGACCTCGCCGGCACCCAGCGCGGCTTCCAGCCCGAGGTCTTCGATCACTACATGAGAGACAACGGGATCGATCTGGGCACCGACCTGCTGCAGGTGCAGCTGCACCACCACACCAGCAACGGGGGGATCCGCATCGACACCGACGCCCAGTCGCCCTACCTGCGGGGGCTGTTCGCCTGCGGCGAGACGGCGGGCTGGCAGGGGGCGGATCGCCTGGGCGGCACCATGCTGGGCGGCTCGCAGGTGTTCGGCTGGCGGGCGGGCACCAAGGCGGCCGAGGTGGCCAAGGATCGGCCGCAGACGCAGCTACGCCGCGACGAGCTCGACCGCCTGCTCGGCGAGCGCCTGGCCCGGATGCGCGAGGTTGGGGGCAAGACCCGGCCGAGCGAGCTGCACCGCGAGCTGCGGCGCAAGATGTGGGAGTACCTGCTGGTCGAGAAGGACGAGACCCAGCTGCGGGCGGCCCAGGAGGTGATCGACCAGCAGCGCGCCCGGATCCGCGAGGACCTGTGCATCGCCGAGCCCTTCGACCTGGTGCTGGCGATGGAGCAGCGCAACATGCTCGACGTGGCCGAGGTGATCACCCAGGCTGGGCTGATGCGCACCGAGAGCCGCGGCTCGCACTACCGCTCCGACTACCCCGAGCGCGACGACGCCAACTGGCTGAGCAACATCTTCGCCACCCGCGACGACCAGCAGGGCCTGGTGCTGCGCAAGGAGTGGATCAACGAGGAGGCCGGCTGGGAGGACCAGGGCCGGATCCGCATCATGCCCTGGGGCTGAGATGCCGTCGGGCTCAGCAGCCCTCGGGCCCGGCCGGCGTGGCGCGGCGTGGCGCGGGCGGTGAGGTGCGGGCGGTGGGGTGCGGTATGGCGCGGCTCAGCGCCGCACCAGCGTGTCGTCGGCGAACCAGCCGTGCTTGGAGGGGCCCCCGAAGCCGCGGTAGAGCGGCATGGCCTGGGTTCGTAGCTCTCGCTCGATCCACGAGCGGGGGGCCAGGAACACGGTGCCGCCCCGCTTCTCGCTGAACGGGCAGGCGCCGTAGGTGCTGATGTTCCAGAAGGTCGCGCCGTGGGTGGCGAAGTCGGCCCCGTGGCGGAAGCCGCCCATGAGCGCGAGCTGGCTGTACTGCGACAGGGGCCCGCCGTACATGCTCACCCCCGGGCGCCAGCCCTCCATCTGGAAGAAGGCGTTGGGGGAGAGGTTGGAGGTCTGATCGCAGAGCACCACCGGCAGCAGCACGGCCGAGGTGGGATCGACGAGCTGGTCGAGGGTGTCCTCCTCCTCGCTGAGGACCAGGCCCGGGTAGTTCTGGCCGGAGAACGAGACCTTGTGCGAGGTGTAGTGGCTGTGCTGCGCGCGTCCGGACGAGGGCAGGCGCTTGAACTCGGCGAAGAAGTCGTCGCTGGCGCGGGGGAGGTCGGAGCTGCTCTGCACGACCACGAAGTGGGACCCGCACAGCAGCAGCTCGAAGAAGCGCTCCACGGACGCGCGGACCCAGGCCTCGTCTTGGCGGAAGGGGACCACCGAGTAGAGCTCGATGCGATAGCGCGAGGGGGCGGTGGCGCGGCGCTGGTCGCAGACGAAGCGGGGGTAGGCCAGCATCAGCTCGTCGTCGAGGATCCGGTCGCGCACCAGCTCGACGAAGAGGCGGTCGTAGGCGATCGCACGGGGCTCCCAGCGCGGGGCGTAGGCCTCGTCCCAGTAGCCCATCAAGATCCCCACGATGAGCTCGAGGGTGTCGTCGTCGATGAGCCACTGGGCCCGCGGCACCGGCTCGCCGTCGACCTCCGCCTCCTTGATCGCATCGGCGAGGCCGGCCCGGAACAGGGTGGAGGCATCGACGTCGCGACCGAAGGGGCCGGGCCACGCATCGAAGAGGGTGTCGAGGAACTCGCCGAGGCGGGCGGCGTCCTGGTACTGCTCCTGGGACAGCGTGCGCTGGGGCATCGATCGATCTCCGGGCTCTCAGAACAGATCGGAGACCAGCGGCGACAGCGGGCCGATCTGGGTGGACCAGCTCCCCGTGAACCTCATGATGTTCTTCTGATCGAGCCAGTGCTTGACGAAGTTGAAGTGGTAGTCCGCCGCGATCTGGAACAGGTAGAGGTCGCTCGAGGCGTTGACGTAGTAGGTGCCGTAGCGGCTGCTCGAGGTCCCGCGCCCGGCGTCGAGCAGGCCAGGGAGCACCGCCTTGGCGTCGGGCTCGAGCTTGGCGTCGATGATGTCGTCGGGCGGGGCCTGCGAGACCTTGGCCATCTCGGCGATCCACTGCTCCGAGGAGAACTTGCGGGGGCAGACCCCCTTGTCGGCGATCTCGCAGGGCGCCGCGATCGCGGTCGCGGCTGCCTCGCGCTCGTCGTCGATGCTCGAGGGATCGAGCTCGTCGCCGCTGGCCCGGGCGAACATGCTGCACAGCTCGAGGAAGGCGTAGCGGTATTGAGGGGGGTTGTCGCGCACCAGGGGCTCGGCCGACTTGCCCTGCCAGCACGGCCGGTAGCGGTACTTGATGAAGCTGTAGTCGGGCAGGTGGCCCATCCAGCCGTGCCCCAGGTACGAGGTGCCGTTGGGCACCGCCATGAGATTCTCGTGGTTCATCACCGACAAGACCACGTTGTTCCACTCGGAGCTGGTGTCCTGGTAGTCGATGGACTGGCGCCCGAAGTAGCCGCGGTTGACGTCCCAGTAGGTGTTGATGTCGCCGCTCACCCCGGCCCAGTCCTGGTGGGCCCAGGTGTCGGCGATCACGTGGGCCCGCGCGCCGAGCAGGATGAGGCGGAAGCGCTCGAGGTTGTCGGCTCGGGCCTCGCCCTCGAGCAGCTCCCAGCCCCCCGTGGCCCGCATCAGGATCCGCTCGAGGCGGGGGGTGCTGGTCGCACAGTCGATGGCGTCGAGCACCAGCGCGCGGGACAGCGCGCTCTGGGGGCGGTTGAGCAGCTTGTGGTGGGCGGACTCGATCGAGGAGTCCACGTCGCGGATCTCGTGGCCGGGCAGCAGCTCGGCCACGGCGGCTCCGTGCACGTCGGTGGGCGAGGGGCTGCCCTCGGGGTCGGCGTAGTTGCCCGGTGTGAAGTGGTAGGAGCACCACAGCCCGTCCTCGGCCGAGACCCCGGAGCTGAGCGTGCCCTGGAAGGTGTAGCGGGGGCTGTTGACGTCGCCGACCACCTTGTAGGCGTCTGGGGAGCGCTTGCTGGTGTCGCGGACCAGCCGCCAGTAGCCGCCGTAGGATCCGTTGTTGAGGAAGTCGATGAAGTTGGCGGCCTTGGCGATGAGGGTGGCCTGGGAGGTGGAGAAGCTCCCGCCCACCCGAGCCGCGTAGTAGGTGCCGTAGTAGTGGAAGTCCTGGTCCATGGCGCGTCGAGCCTCGCGGGGGCCGCGATCGCATCCGCGCACGCGAGACGGCCGGCGCCGGGCGTGGGGGCCCCCGGCAATGACGAACGAGGCGGCCGAGCGTGAACCTCGGCGAGGCTCGGCTCGGTCCGGCGAGACTCGGCTCAGAGCACGCGGCTCAGGGCGCGTCGCACCCCGCCCAGGTAGCCGCCGCCGAAGAGGTTGACGTGCACCAGCAGCGGGTAGAGCTGGTAGAGCGGCGTCCGCTCTCGCCAGCCCGCGGCCAGCGGCAGGACCTCGTCGTAGGCCTCGAAGACCCGCGCCGAGAACCCGCCGAAGAGCTGCATCATCGCGAGGTCGATCTCGCGGTGGCCCCCGTAGACGGCCGGGTCGGCGAGCACGGGCGCGCCGGCCTCGTCGACCAGCAGGTTGCCGCTCCACAGGTCGCCGTGGAGGCGGGCCGGCGGCTCGGCGGGGCCGCAGCGCTGGGGCAGGACCGCGGCCAAGCGCTCGAGCTCGCGACGCAGCCCGGCATCGGCCAGCCCGGTTCGCTCGGCGAGGCGGAGCTGCGGCCGCAGCCGTCGCTCCCAGTAGAAGGTGGGCCAGTCGGCGGCGGGGGTGTTGTCCTGGGGCAGCCGCGCGATGAAGTTGGCATGGCTCAGCCCGAAGCCCTCCGGAGCGGCGCGGTGCAGCGCGGCCAGGCCCCGACCCAGCGCCTCGTCGAAGCCCGGGCCGGGACGGCCGGGCTCGATCCACTCGAGCGCGAGGAAGGGTGGGTCCTCACCATGGGCGAGCACCCGGGGGACTCGCAGTGCCTCGGCCTCGGCCAGCCAGCGTAGGCCCTGGGCCTCCACCCGGAAGGTGCTGGGCGCGGCTCCGCGCCGTGCCTTCACGAATACCCGCGTGCCGCCGCAGCGCAGGGACCAGGCGTCGTTGATGTCCCCGCCGGCGAGCGAGCGCATGTCGCCCACGGCTCCGCCGAGCGCCCGCTCGACCGCGGCTCGCAGCTCAGCGTCCACGCAGCTCGTCCAGCAGCCCGCGGCAGGCGGCCATGCAGATGTCGAACACGTCGTCGAAGCCGTCGGGGCCGCCATAGTAGGGGTCGGGCACCTCGGCCTCGGCCGGGGCCCGGGGGTCGTGGTCGCGCAGCAGCCGGACCTTGGCCCGCGCCTTCTCGCTCGGGGCCAGGCGACGCAGCGCCTCGAGGTTGGCGCGATCCATGGCCAGCACGTGATCGAAGCGGCCGAAGTCCTCGCGCACGAACTGCCGCGCTCGTCCACCCAGGGGCACGCCGCGGCGGCGGGCGGTCGCGGCCGAGCGGCGATCGGGGGACTCGCCCGCGTGGTAGGCCGCGGTGCCGGCACTGTCGATCTCGAAGGCTCCGCTCAGCCCCGCTTCCTCCACCAGGTGACGGAACACGCCCTCGGCGGTGGGCGAGCGGCAGATGTTGCCCAGGCAGACGAAGCAGACTCGGGTCACGGCCACGACGAGCACAGGATAGCGCGGGCCTTGCAGCCCGTGGTGGAACCCTCGTGTGGTCGGAACGCCGTCAGCGTGGTCCGTGCCAAGGTACGAAGAGGGCGTCTACCGAGCGTGGTCAACCGATGAGGAACGAATGCACGGGCCGCGGGGGTTCCACCACGGGTTCCTAGCCGAAGGGGCCCATGCCCTCGAGGTACATCCAGCCGAGCGTCGCCGCGACCGCGAGCACCAGGACCACGACGATGGGGATCCACAGCGATCGCGAGCTCTCGGGGCGCGGGGCGGGCGATCGCATCTCGGGGCGGCGCAGGTCGGCGGGCACCGGCCCGGCCTTTCCCATGGCGGGGCCCACCGTGGGAAAGGCCGCGCTGGGAGAGCGCTGGGTGGAGGTGAGCGAGGAGACCTCGGACTTCTGCGTGCTGGTGAGCGAGATCGGGGACGCCGGGCTCTTCTGGGTCTTGGTGAGCGGGTCTTCCTCGGGGGCCGTAGTCGGAGCCGGGGCCGCGGCCGAGGGCTGCGAGGCGCCCCAGCCCATCGGTCCCTTGGGCAGGGGACCGCCACCCGCGAGCATGGTGCGGTCGTATCGAGGAAGAGCCAGCGTACGCGCGCCCTCGTCGACCTCGTCGGGGCGGGGGCGTCGGGGAGCTGCGGCAGGCGCAGGCGCAGGCGCGGCCACGGGTGGCGATGCGGGCTGCGAGGGCGTGGGCCAAGAGCGCTCCGAGGCCCCGACGGCCTTGGGAGCGGGCGGCGAGGCGGACTTGCCCAGTCGCGCGAGCTCCTCGGCCTCCTGCGGCGTGAGGGCCATCGTGCGGTCGGCCTGCGGCGAGGGTCTCTGGCCGCCCAGGGGTGGATGGTTGAGCATCCCCGGACCGTTGGGGGTGCGCACGGTCGCCGGCGGGCCGATCGGCGCGCGCACGGTGGCGGGCGGGGAGTCACTGCCGGGACGGGGGGCTCGGGCCGGGCCGCGGGCGGGAACGCGAGCATTGCCGGGGACCGTGCGTCCGCTGCGAGGGGGCAGGGGACCCGCCAGACCGCCACCGGCCCCCGACAGCGTTCGTCCGCTGCGGGCCTCGAAGGGCTTGGGCGCCGAGGAGCCGTCGGGTCGCTGCGGCGCCGTGGTGCCGCCGGTACGGGCGAGCTCGGGCGAGGTGGCCTTGAGCTGGCTCACCCGCGCGGCCGGACCCGCCACCGGGCGACGCGGTGTTGGCCCGCCCGGGCTGGCGGTGGGGCGTCCGCCGGGACGAGGCTCGCCGCCGCCCGCGGGACGGGCTCGGGGCCGTGGCGCCGGCTCCACGCGAGCACCGACGCGGGCGGTGCCGGGGCGAGAGGGCGTGGAGGCATCCGGCACCACGCGTCGGTTGGTGGGACCGGTCGACTCGGTATCCTCCTCGCCCTCGTTCCACCCGCTGGCGCCACCGGGAACGAGAGTGCGCAGATCGGCCGCCTTGCGGTTGACCTGGGTGTCCTCCTCGTCCTCGAAGTTGCCCGTGGTGGTGGACATCCCCGTCGACGACACGTCCGCGCCGTCGAGCTCGACGGGATCCTGACCGTCCTCGTCGGTCCACGGGTAGGGCTTGTCGCCGCACAGGTCCCGCAGGAACTCGCCCAGCGCCTCGGCCGAGGGACGCAGCGACTTGGTCTGGGCCAGCGCCAGCAGGTCCTGCCTCATCGCCTCGGCGTTTGCGTAGCGGTCGTCGGGCTTGCTCTGCAGGGCGCGCATGATGATGCGCTCGAGCTCGGGATCGTAGGGCCTCTCCACGCGGGAGGAGGGCGTGTCCACCGTGCCCGTGAGGATCTGGTGCAGCACCGCGAGCTCGTTGTCGCCGCGGAACAGCCGGGTCAGCGTGGTCATCTCGAACAGCAGGATGCCGATCGCGAACACGTCGCTGCGCCGGTCGACCCGCTCGGCCCGGCACTGCTCGGGGGACATGTACGAGGCCTTGCCCTTGAGCATGCCGGCCTGCGTCACGTGGGTGGCCGCGGCCGCCTTGGCGATGCCGAAGTCGACGATCTTCACCTCGCCGTCATAGGAGACGATGATGTTGGTCGGCGAGACGTCGCGGTGGACGATGCTCAGCGGCGTGCCGTCGTCGTCGACCTGCTCGTGGGCGTAGTGGAGGCCCTCGCACACCCCCAGCGCGATCTGGATGACGTGGTGCAGCGGGATCTCGGCCTCGATCTTCTGGGCGGCCTTGATGATGGAGCGGACGTTCTCCCCGTGGACGTACTCCATCGTGAAGAAGTAGTCCTCGCCGTCCTGGCCGATGTCGTGGACGTGGACGATGTTGGGGTGGTCCAGCGTGGCCGCCAGGAACGCCTCGTCCCGGAACATGCGCACGAACTCCGGATCCTCGGCGAGATGCGGCAGGATCCGCTTGAGGACCACCACCTCGCGGCGGCCGTCGTCATGGGTGGTCCGCGCGAGGTACAGCTCCGCCATGCCTCCGACGGCGAGCCGCCCGAGGACCTCGTGGCTCGCGCCGTGCATACCGCCCGCGGGTATGCTGGTCACGGGTCCCTGCGCCTGTGAAACCACGGTCTGCCCGCGATGCTAGCCCGCGCGTCCGAGCCACGGCAAATCGGCCCAACCCCGTGGCTCGGCCGCGTTGGGGCCTGCCGAAGCCAACGCGCGGTCTCGGCCGAGCGCCGTCGTCGGGCCCGTTGGGGGCAATGTGGGCGGGTTGTGCGCGTTACGGGGCCTTCTTGACGAAGCGAAGGGTCATCCGGTCGCTCTCGCCGATGCCCACGTACTTGTCCTTGTCGGTGTCGCCCAGGGTCAGGGTCGGGGGCAGGGTCCATACGCCCTCCGCGTAGTCCTTGGTGTCCTTGGGGTTGACGTTGATCTCCGATGCCTCGGCCAGCTCGAAGCCGGCAGCCTGGAAACGCTCCACCACCCACGGCTGGGGCAGATAGCCCTGCTTCGCCGCGTCCTCGACCTTGGCGTCGTCCTTGGCGCGGTGCTGGACCACCCCGACCATGCCTCCCGGCTTCAGTGCGGCGTATACCTTGGCGACATTGTCGTCAAAGACCCCACGGTTGACCCATCCGTGCAGGCCACGGATCACCAGCACCATGTCGGCGCTGCCGTCGGGGCCGAGGTCGAGGGTCTTGGGATCGGCCTGGACGATCCGCTCGATCTTTCCATAGGCCGCATCGGAGCGCGCGCGGAAGGCCTGGAAGCGGCGGGCGTAGAGCGTCTGTCCCTGGTCCTCGGGGCCATCGGGATCGTAGTCGGTGACCACGAGCTTGCCGTGGGCGGCCAGCAGGGGCGCGAGGATCTCGGTGTACCAGCCCCACCCCGGACCGATCTCGATCACCGTCATGTCGGGCTTCACCCCGAAGAACGCCAGGGTCTCGGCCGGATGCCGCTGCTCGTCGCGCAGCACGTTGTCCGGGTGGCGGTGGGGGCTCGCCAGGATCGCAGCGATGGCCTCGGACGCAGCCGCCTCGGTCTCGATCAGCTTCACCACTGCGGCCTCCACCTCCTCGCTCCAGCGCGCCTGCTCCGAGGTCTTCCATTCCTCGAGCTCGGCCATCGACTTCGTGAGGCGTGCCTTCCGCTCTTCCTCTTCCTTGGCCTTCTCCTCGTCCGTCTTCTCGACCTCGACCTTGGCGTCGGCGGGCTGAGCCTCGGTCTTGGCGTCGGGCTGCTTGGCGTCGGGCTGCTTGGCGTCGGGCTGCTTGGCGTCGGCGTCGGCGTTCTCGGTCTTCACCTCGGCCTTGGCAGGATCGGCCTTGCGGGCCTCCGGCTTGGAATCGTCGCAGGCCGCGAGCAGCAGCAGGGAGCAGAGCAGGGGGGCGATCCTGGGGGACATGGCGGGACTTGTACGTCGAAGCGCTTGCTCGCGTCCGCCGCCGGTCCGGGGAGAGTGGGCGGGGGCCGTTGGAGCGGAGGCGACCCGTGCGGCATGGGCTCCCGGGAGGTCCTCGGGGACCGGAAGACGTGCGAGTAGGGCTCCCGGGAGGTCTTGGAAGGGCGGAGGAGGGGTGGATGAGGCTCCCGGGAGGTCCTCGGGGACCGGAAGATGTGCGAGCAGGGCTCCCGGGAGGTCTTGGAAGGGCGGAGGAGGGGTGGATGAGGCTCCCGGGAGGTCTTCGAAGACCGGAAGGCCTCGAGCGGGGCTCCCGGGAGCTCCTCGGCAGGGTGGAGGACCCTCCGGAAGCTCCTCGGCAGGATGGAGGACCTCCACGGATCTCCCGGGAGCTCTTCGGTACGGTGGAGGACCCTCCGGCGGTGCGTCGATCGCCGGGATCAGGGGGGCGGCTGGAGCCGGCCCTCGACTGCCTCGCGATAAGTGGAGCGGGGCAGGCCGAGTACCTCCACCAAGCGCACCAGCAGCTCATCCTCTTCCTCGAGGACGAAGCCATCGGCCTCGGCGATCGCCAGCGCGGCGAGCAGCACGCGGTGCTTGGCCGGCTCGTCCAGCCCGGCCGCGAGCTCGGGGGGCAGCGCGGTGGGATCGGGCGAGGCAAGGCGGGCCGCGACGCGGGCCTGCAGCACCTCGATCTCGAGCGTCCGCCCGGTGAGATCGGCAAAGCCCTTGGCCGCGATCTCCAGCTCGTCGGGATCGGCATCACCGTCGACGACCACGATCGCCAGCAGGGCCTCCAGCAGCCGTTCCTCGTCTGGGGGGAGCTCGGACACCGTTCTTGGCCCTCGAAGTACCACGAACGCCACCCTCTGGTCGCGGTCATTCGCGGGTCCGCCTCAAGAATCGTGAGCGACCTCATCGCTCGTGACGCTCCGAGCTCGACGCCGAGGCCGGGCCCAGGCGCTGGCCACGAGTACCATCGCCACCCCGGCCCCCGTCATCGACGCGGCCAGGCCGGCCGCTGCGGTCACGACCGGCACCAAGGCGCTGGCGAGGGTGGCCCCGGCCCGATTGGCGCTGGAGACCAGGCTCATCACGGTGCCGCGTCGCTCCGGGTCGCCGCGCCGTGGCACCTCGGCGTACAGAGCCGAGCGCACGCCCGAGGCCGCGCCGTCGCCCACCGCGACCAGTCCCACCCAGGCCCATGGCCACGGGATCCACGGCGCAACCATCACCGCGAGCCCCGACAGCACCCCGCAGGGCACCAGCACCGTGGCGGGTCCTCGGGCGTCGACCCGGGCGCCCAGCCAGGGGGCGGCGAGCAGATAGGCTGCCTCACCCACCAGCTCGATCGCGCCGAGCAGGGCGATGCGCTCGGGGCCCGCCTCGGTGTGGGCGACGACCAGCAGCGGATACAAGAGCTCGACGATCACGTCGAGCGCGATCACGGTGCCCACCGCGAGCAGCAACCCGGGCACGCCGGGACCCCGGGCTACGGTCATCACGTCGCGCAGCGGGTTGCCGCGCGTGCGGGTGGTGCCGGGTGCAGCGGGGATGGTGCGCAGCACCACCAGCGCCGCGAGCCCGGCCGCCGCCGCGGCGGCGCCGTACAGCAGCGGGAAGCCGCCCGCGAGCACGGCCCCGGTCATCGCCACCGGTCCGAGCAGGGCGCCCGCGGTGCTCGCCGACTCGAGCCGACCGATCGCGCGACCGCTTCCGGCCGCGCCGTGCCGCGCCACCACCAGCGCGTACAAGGCCGGCTCCACCCCGCTCACCGCACCCTGCAGCACGCGGATGCCGACCACCTGCAGCGGATCGGTGGCGAAGGCCATCAAGAGCTGGGCGAGCGCGAGGCCGAGGCAGGCTCGTAGCACCATCGCGCGGTGGCCCAAGCGGTCGCCGAGCGCTCCCCAAAGTGGGGTGGCCAGCATCGAGGCGACCACGCCCCCACCGAAGGCGAGGGCCGAGTAGGCAGCGAGGGCCGCGGAGTCGTGCACGCCCAGCGCATCGAGCCACAGCGGGATGGCGGGCACCGTGGCCGCGAGCGCGGCCGCAGCCAGGCCCATCGCCAGCGCCGGGCCACGAGTGCTCGTGGCGGTGCCCTCGACGGGCGGCGGAGCAGCCGGACTGGGCTCGACGGGCACGGAGGGGGACATCGGTCGAGCGCAACGCTACCACCGAGTCATGGCCACGGGTCGGGTGGGGCCTGGCGGCGGGCGCCTCGATCAGTCCCCCAGCAGGTACCCGAACACCAGCGGCGCCACGATGGTCGCGTCGCTCTGGATCATGAACCGCGGCGTGTCCACCGACAGCTTGGCCCAGGTGATCTTCTCGTTGGGCGGCGCCCCCGAGTATCCACCGTAGCTGGTGACCGCGTCGCTCACCTGGCAGAAGTAGCCCCAGAAGGGCACGCCCGACAGCTTCATGTCCTGGATGAGGGCCGGCACGGCACAGATGGCGAAGTCGCCCGCGATGCCGCCCCCGATCTGGAAGAAGCCCACCGAGGGCCCGTTCTTGCTGCGGTTGCAGTTGCTCAGGTACCAGCGCATCAGCCGGGCCATCACCTCGGTGCCGGGCACGATGCAGCGGTGGCTGGGAATCTCCTCCTTCATCACGAAGGCGGTGAAGGCGTTGCCGAGGCTGCTGTCCTCCCAGCCGGGGGTATAGATGGGCACGCCCTTCTCCTTGGCGGCGAGCACCCAGCTCTCCTCGGCGGGCAGCTTGAACTGGTCGCGCAGCCCGGGCTGGTCGAGCACCTCCCACAGGTACTCCGAGGGCATCTTGGCCGTGCCTGCCTCGCAGGCGGCCCGCCAAAGCTCCAGCAGGCGGGCGTCCATGTCGAGCATCACCGTCTCGGGGATGCAGATGTCGGTCACCCGGTTCATGCCGCGGGCGAGCAGGGCGGCCTCGTCCTCGGCTCGCAGCGCTCGCCAGTCGGGGATGACCTCGTAGTCGGGCGCGGCGAGCAGGGCGAACACGTCCTCCTCGAGGTTGGCCCCGGTGCAGCTCACCGCGTGCACCATGTCGGCTCGGATCAGCCGCGACAGGGTGCGACCGATGCGAGCGGTGCTCATCGCTCCCGCCAGGCTGATCAGCATCTTGCCGCCCTTGGCGAGGTGCTGCTCCCAGGCGCGGGCGGCCGCCACGACCTCTCGACTGTTGAAGTGCAGGAAGTGTTGGTCCATGAACTCGCGAACTGACGACAACGGTCTCCTCCTCAACCCCTGGTGGTGATGGCCCAGGTTGCCAGCTTGTAGAGCACGCGGGCTCCGACGATTGCGTCCCACTCGCCCGGGCCGACCTCGCACAGATCGAAGCCGACGATGCGGCGACCCGATGCGGCCAGCGCGGCGAGCAGGGTGGTCATCTGGCCCCAGCTCAGGCCCCCGGGCACGGGGGTCCCCGTGGTGGGGCACAGCGAGGGATCGAGGCCGTCGATGTCGAAGCTGATCCACACCCGATCGGGCAGCGGCGCGAGGATGCTCTGCACCAGCGCGTCCCAGGTGGTGCCGCGCGCGAGCTCCTTGGCGAGCATGGGATCGCTGAAGGCGTGCAGCCGCCCGTCCTCGTGCACGCGGTGCCACTCGGGGCGGCACACGTCGCGGATGCCCACGTGCACCACCGAGGCCAGGTCCTCGGCGCGCTCGAGCACGTTGTGCAGGATCGAGGCGTGCGAGTGGGTGAAGCCCTCGTAGGCCACCCGCAGATCGAGGTGCGCATCCACGTGCAGCACGCCCAGCCCCGGGTTGGCCCGGGCCGCGGCCATCACCGCGCCCAGCGGTACCGAGTGATCGCCGCCGAGCACCGCGGGGATGCGACCCTGGGACGCGAGCCCGCTGACCTCGTGGTCGAGCCAGGCCGTGAGCTGCTCGGCGCAGGCGTCGGCGCGGGCGGCCGCGGCCTCGCGGGCGGGGCCCTCGGTCGCGCGGGCCTCCGCCACCGCGGCGCTGGCCACCTCGCTCCACGAGCGCACCCGTGGATCCTCGGGCGCCATCGCGATGCCCTCGCGCCATGCCTCGCGGGTCTCCAGATCGTAGAGGTCGAGCTGGCCCGAGGCCTCGAGCACGGCCTGGGGCGCGCGGGAGGTGCCCTGCCGGTACGAGGTGGTCGCGTCCCAGGGCACGGGCAGCACTACTACCGCGGCCTCGTCCACCGGGTGGGGCAGGCCGAAGAGGGTGTCGCCGTTGGGGCCGTCGGGATCGAAGTCCGAGAGGTCCATGCCGCGTCGGTCCATCACCCTAGCGCACGCCCGGCGGCGACGTCACGGCGAGCCCTGGGCTGCGACCGCGGCTCTCGTGTCGAATCGAGGCGTGTGGGCCATCACGACCCGCGCAAAGGGGGTCGAGGCGCGCGAGCCCGGCACCGCCGCGCGAGCTCGGATTGCCGGTCAGCGCAGCGATTCGCGTGGATTCGAGCTGCGCGAGGCCCGCCTTGCTAGAGTCCGCCGCGATGAAGCTGCGAACTTGGCTGTATGGGCTGGCCCTGCTGACCGCGAACGCGCCGCTGGGCTGCAAGACCGGGGGCACCGAGACTCCCGATGGCGACGGCACCGTCACCACGCCCGACGGCTCCAGCACCGCCGCGCTGCTGCCCGAGCGCCCCTTCGACTACCAGGAGTCCACGCTCGACAACGGGATGCGGGTCATCACCCTCAGCGATCACAGCACGCCGATCGCTGCGGTGCAGGTCTGGTACCACGTGGGCAGCAAGGACGAGAAGCCCGACCGCCGCGGCTTCGCCCACATGTTCGAGCACATGATGTTCCGCGGCACGCAGAACATCGGGCCCAAGGCGCACTTCGAGTACGTGCGACGGGTGGGCGGCGACTGCAACGCCTACACCTCGTTCGACAACACCACCTACATCCAGGAGGTGCCCAGCAACCAGGTGGAGATGGTGCTGTGGCTCGAGGCCGAGCGCATGGCCTTCCTCAAGATCAACGAGGGCTACTTCGACACCGAGCGCAACGTGGTGGCCGAGGAGTACCGCCTGGGTCGCGAGCAGCCCTACGGCACCGCGCCCGATCAGATCCTCTCCCAGATCTTCAGCAAGCACCCCTACCGCTGGACCCCCATCGGCGACATGGACGAGCTGGCCGCGGCCTCGGCCGACGAGCTGCAGCAGTTCTGGAACACCTACTACGTGCCCAACAACGCCGCGCTGGTGGTGGTGGGCGACGTGGAGCACGACGAGATCGTGAAGATGGCCGAGTCGTACTTCGGCTGGATCCCGCGCTACGACGAGCCTCCGCGGGTGACGGTGAAGGAGCCGGTGCAGACCAAGCCCCTCAAGATCGCGATCAAGGAGCGCAACGGGCCCGTGCCGATCGTGGCGGTGGGCTATCGCACCGTGCCCACCGGGCACGACGACGAGCTCGAGCTGGAGATGCTGGGGCGGATCCTGGGCGGCGGTGAAAGCAGCCGGCTGTACCGCGACCTGGTGACCGAGCGCGAGCTGGCCATCGTGGCCCTCAGCGGCGCGTTCTCGCTGGAGGACGACGGCCTGTTCGGAGCGGGCGCGGTGCTCAGCCCCTTCGGCGACGAGCCCGACGAGGTCCTCGCCGCCATCCGCGAGCACATCACCCGCCTGGTGAACGAGGGGGTGACCGAGGAGGAGCTGACCAAGGCCAAGAACGGCATGCTCCGCGACGCCGTCACCTCGCAGCTCACGGTCGCCTCCAAGGCGCAGCTCCTGGGGGACGCAGCGGTGATCAAGGGCGACCTGCCCTCGGTCAACCAGCGCTTCAAGGAGATCGACGCGGTGACGGTGGCCGACCTGCAGGCGGTGGCCAATCGACACCTGGTGCCCGAGCACGAGATCGAGATCCGTGTGGAGCCCAACCTGATGGGCTTCATCGTCGATCAGCTCAAGGGCAAGAAGGACGAGCGCAAGAAGAAGGACGAGGGTGAGGGAGGGTCCGAGGAGATCTCGGGGGAGGGCTCGGGCAAGCCGGGCCTGGTGCGGCCGGAGCACCTGGGTGTCGCGCCCAAGGTGGCGCCGCCCGTGGCCCCCGAGGTGGCGATCGATCACCAGGACCAGACCCTGCCCAACGGCCTGCGCGTGGTCGCGATCGAGAACCACGAGGTTCCCTTCGTCACCTTCACCTTGGGCACGCGCTTCGGGGCCTATGCCGATCCCAAGGACATGCCGGGGGCGGCCTCGATGGCCGCCTCGATGCTCACCCACGGCACCAAGGCCTACGACTACGAGACGCTGACCGACGAGCTGGACACCTACGCGGTGAGCCTGGGCGGCGACATGGGCCTGGACTCGGGGCGGGTGACGGCCAGCGCGGTCACGCCCCAGGCGGGCCGGGCGATGCGGCTGCTGGCCGAGGTGGTGCAGCGGCCCACCTTCCCCACGGACGAGCTGCCCAAGGTGGTCAAGCAGATCCGCACCGGGCTGGCGATCACCGAGCGCTCGCCCCAGTACCTGGCCGACCGCGAGCTGCGGCGCCACATGTTCCCGGGGCACCCCTACGAGCGCCTGGCCGAGCCACAGTCGCAGGACATCGACGGGATCGCGGTGGAGGGCCTGCGCCGCTGGTGGTCCGGCCACGTGCGCCCCGACACCACGGTGCTCTACGTGGCCGGTGACCTGTCGCCCGAGGAAGCCTTCGCGCTGGCGGAGGAGCACTTCGGCGGGTGGAAGGCCGAGGGCGACGCGCCCACGGTGGAGGTGCCGCCTCCGCCCAAGCCGAGCAAGACCAAGATCTACCTGGTCGACCGCGCGGGCGATCAGGCGCAGATCCGCGTGGGCCACGTGGGCATCACCCGCGGCGACCCGGACTGGTTCACCGCCCAGGTGCTCTCCGACGTGTTCGGCGGCGGCTTCAACAGCCGGCTCAACGACACCATTCGGGTCAAGAAGGGCCTGACCTATGGTGCGCGCGGAGGCTTCTCGGCGAGCCGCTTCGGCGGGCGCTTCGAGGTGAGCACCTTCTCCAAGAACTCCACGGTGGGCGAGACGGTCAAGACCATCCTCGAGGAGATCGAGCGGCTCGAGAAGGAGCCGCCGTCGGAGCAGGAGGAGGCCTTCAGCAAGAGCTACCTGCTCGGCCGCTTCGCGGGGCACCGCGAGACCCCGCAAGACCTGGTGGGCGACCTGTGGAGCCTGGAGGTCGAGGGGCTCGACGAGGGCTACTACCAGCGCTACCTCGACGCGGTGGCCAAGGTGGACAGCGCCCAGATGAACCAAGCGGCCCAGCGGCTCGTGGACGAGCGCTCGTTGGTGATCGTGGTGGTGGGCCCGGCCAAGACGCTCGAGAAGCAGCTCACGGGCATCGCCGAGGTGGTGGTGGTGGACCCGAAGGCCGAGCCCGCGAAGGCCAAGTAGGGCGGCGCCCCCGGTCGTGCGCCCTCGCGCGCACCGGGGCGGGTACACTCGGGGCCGAAGGGAGCCCCCATGCCCGAGACCCCCAAGGAGCCCACCGACGAAGGCGCGGACGCGCCGGCCCACGACGCTGCGCCCGGCAGCGAGCGCTCGCGCATGATCACCCGGTGGATCGGTACCGGGGTGGGGGCGGCCCTGCTCATCACGGTGCTGAGCCTGGCGTTCGCGCGGAGCTGCATCAACTCGGCGCAGAGCCACGTGATGGCGGTGGTGCTGGCCCTGGGCGCGGCCATCATGCTGTGGGGCGTGGTGGGTGGCCTCCAGATCGACCTCAAGCTCAGGTTCAAGGCCCTGGGCGAGGTGACGGCGGCCGGGGTGGCGGCGATCTTCCTCGTGGTCCACTTCGTGTCCGCCGACGGCATCATCTCGGTGGTCGATTGCAGCCCTCCCGAGGATCCCGACGATGCGATCAGCGTGCTCTACGGGCGCGTGTTCCAGGACGGGGCCGAGACCAAGCCCGTGGCCGGGGCCTCGGTGAAGGTGGAGATGCAGGAGATCGAGACCCGCACCACCGATCCCGACGGCCAGTTCGAGATCATCGTCAAGGGACAGGTCCCCAAGATCCGCGTGTGGGTGCAGAAGACCGGCTACTACGAGTCGGTGCCGATCGACGAGGCCCTGCCGCTCACCACGGACAAGATTCGGATCCCCATGGTCCTGCTCGCGCCGCAGGGGCAGCCCAAGCCGCCGATCAAGGACTTCCCCACCTTCGTCAAGGACTGGGACGACCCGCTCATCCGCGGCTCCAAGGCGGACTTCGAGCGCGCCGCCGCGCTGGCCAAGAACGATCCGCTGCAGGCCGTGAACTGGGCCCGCCGAGCCCACGCGGCGCAGGACTGGCAGGCGACCACCGAGTTCTTCGACCTGGCCAAGGCCGCCGATCCCTCGGGCGAGAGCTGGTTCACCGACCAGACCTACCTGGCCTCGGCCTACCGTGAGCTGGGCCGGGTGGCCGACGCCGACGCGGTGCGGCAGACCGTGCAAGAGGCGGCGCGGGTGGGGGACCCTCGCATCGATCCGGACTGGTACCGCGTGACCTCGCAGGATCTCGAGCTGTTGCGGTGGCAGGGCACGGTGAACCTGGGCGAGGTGCTCGACCCGCGGCTGGGGCCCGTGCTGCCCACCGATCCCCGCCTGCCCACGCAGCCGGCGTCCACGGGGGAGCCGGCGCCCACGATGGAGCCGGCGCCCACGGTGCAGCCCTCACCCACGGTGCAGCCCTCACCCACCGACTCGCCCACGGCTTCGCCGCGGGACCCCAGCCTCAGCGTGGGCACGGTGCAGCCAGGGCTGGAGGTGGGCGAGATCGACCGGCAGCGACTGGACCGGACCAAGGTGGCCGAGCCGGTGGCTCCCATGGGGCGCTAGAGGGCGACTCCCAGGGATTTCCTGCCCGTGGGGCCGGACCCAGATCGATCGCCGCGTCCGAGCGTGTCGACGCCCCGAGGTCGCAGAGCCCCGATGCATGCCGACAAGCTCCCCATCACCGGTCCTTGCCCCATCGATCTGGACGCCATCGGCTTCGACCGCCAAGGACGGGTCTCGCACTGCAGCCACTGCAGCAAGAACGTCCACATCCTGTCGAACATGACCAAGGCGGAGGCCCGCCGCTTCTTGCGGGACAATCGCGGCAAGAAGCTCTGCGTCTCCTATTCCAAGGACGAGCAGGGACGCATCCGCTTCCGCCCCGAGCCGCCGTCGCCCGCCATCGTGCCGGTCACCCGCCTGCAGGCCCGGCCGTCGCGCAGGGCGGGGCTGGTCGCGACCCTCGGGGCGGGCGTGGCCCTCGCGGCCTGTACCCCCCACGGCGACGAAGGGCGGCCGACGACCGCGGTCCAGGTCCAGGCTTCCACGCGGCCCGCTCCGGAGATCGAGACCAAGCCCGAGACGGTGCCGCCGGTGATCGAGACCACGCCCGAGCCGGTGCCGCCGGTGATCGAGGTCAGGCCCGAGCCCGTGCTTCCGGTGATCGAGGTCAGGCCCGAGCCCGTGCCGATGGCCGGGATGATGGTGGTGCCCGAGGTGACGGTGGATGGCGAGATGGAGGTGCCCGATCCCGGGATGCTCGACGAGCCCTGCGACAAGACGCTCTCGGCCAAGGAGACCTCGACCGGCACGATGGCGCGGCTGTGAGCCGAGCTTCGCCGAGCTCAGCGGGACATCGAGCCCAGTGAGCGGCTCGAGCCGGCCCGCGATCGCGGCCCCGGTCGCGGCAGCAGCCCGCGGACCAGCGGCACGAAGGACTCGCGGAGCAGCGGCTTGAGCAGGAAGCCCTGCACGCCGATGTGCCACAGCGCCTTCCACTCTGGAGCGCCGCCCACCGAGGAGAGCACGAGGATCGGCAGCGACTCGGTGACGGGGCTGCCCCGCAGGCTGGCGGCCAGCTCCATGCCGCTGATTCCCCGGTTCTCGAGCGCGGTGATCACCATCGCCGGCGGCGACGACTCGATGCGCTCGAGCGCGTCGTCGGAGCGGGACAGTAGCTCGAGCTCCACGTCGGGCAGGGCCTCGCCGAGGATCTCCTCCACGAAGCGCAACGTGTCGGGATCCTCGTCGACCACGGTGATGCGGGACTGGGGCTTGGCCAGGCGCTGACGGACCAGGCGCAGGCGCTCGGCGAGGCGTCGGGCGTCGGAGGGGCGCTGCCGTGGATCCTTGTGCAGGGCCTCGAGCACCACCGCGTCGAGCACCCGCGGCAGATCGGGGCGGACCTCGCTGGGCGGCAGGGGCCGGGCGTAGATCTGCTGGTTGAGCATCTCCTTGCGCGTCTTGGCGACGAAGGGATGGCGCCCCACCAGCAGCCAGTAGGCCAGGATGCCCAGCGCATACACGTCGGCCCGCACGGCCAGCCGCGGATCGGGCTCGTCCTCGCGGGCGAGCTCGGGCGCCATGTAGCCCGCGGTGCCGCCGGTGACCTGGAACGAGGCGTGGGTGGAGATGAAGTCCTGCTCCTCCACCGGGCGCACGAGGCCGAAGTCGGTCACCACCACGCGGAAGCCCGCGTCGACGAGCATGTTCTCGGGCTTGATGTCGCGGTGCACCACGCCGGCGTCGTGAATGGCCGCGACCCCCTCGCAGATCTGGGCGAAGATGCCGAGGGCCACGTCGACCGACAGCGGCTGCGGCTGATTCTCGACCCAGGTGTGCAGGTCGGGGCCTCGCACCAGCCGCATCGCGAAGTAGGGGAGGTCCTCGTGCTCGCCGTAGTCGTAGACCTCGACCACGTTGGCGTGACGAAGCTGCGCCATCGTGCGGGCCTCGGCGAGGAACTGATCCACCATCTCGCGCTCGCGCAGCAGCACGGGACGGATGAGCTTGAGCGCGACCTCTCGGTGCAGCCGCTCGTCGCGGGCCCGCAGCACCACGCCCATGCCTCCGTCGCCGATGCGGTCGAGCACGCGGTAGCGGCCGTCGATCAGCCCGTCGCGCGGCAGCTCGATCTCTCGCTCGTCGGCGAAGGTGCCGGCGGCGAAGGTGTCGGCGGCGAAGCGGGTGGTCTCGTCACGGCCTCCCCGACCCGGAGGCGCGTGGGTCGAGGCTCCGTTCGAGGTGGTTCGTCGGATGGACATTTCGGGCCAGGACAAGGGAAGGAAGGCCAAGAGGATCTCGCGTGGCGGACCGTTTCGTGCCGGCCGCTGCGAAGTTGGCGGGTAGTGTACCCAGAACATCTGTTCAATTCATGTTCGTCTGGTAATAGAAGGCACCTCATCGTCCAGAAATCCATGAGAGGTCGCGCAAACCTAGCGCGCTTCGCGGCGGGTTGAGCTCCGAGCCATGGTGTCATCGGCGCCGTTGCTCAGGGGTTGCCCGATGGCCCTGTGCGAGGCCAACGAGGGCCTGGGCCAGGCGCCGCGATCATCGGCACCCGCCGCGGTCCGCTACGCTGCGCCCCCATGTCTCTCGATCCCGAGCGCTACTTCGTCGAGCTCGCCGCCGCCTTCGTGCGAGGGCGCCTGCCCGAGCTCGCGATCGAGCCTGGAGATCTCCAGGGTACGCTCGCGCGAGGTCGCGCGCAGGGGCTGTCGCTGCACAAGTTCAAGCGCAGCGCCACGCTGCCGCGGGTGCGGCGGGTCCTCGGCGTGCTGCGGGGGCTCGGCCCGCATCGGCTGCTCGATGTGGGCAGCGGACGCGGCACCTTCCTGTGGCCGCTGCTCGACGCGTTCCCGCAGCTCGAGGTCACCGCGCTCGACCTCGATCCGATCCGCGTGCGCGACCTGAGGGCGGTGCACGACGGCGGCCTGAGCCGCTTGCGGGCGCTGCAGGGCGACGCGAGCGCGCTGCCGGTGGCCGACGACGAGGTGGAGGTGGTCACGGCGCTCGAGGTGCTCGAGCACCTGCGCGAGCCCGAGCTCGCGGCTCAGGAGCTGCTGCGGGTGGCAGCGCGCTTCGTGGTGGTCTCGGTGCCCTCGGGCCCCGACGACAACCCCCAGCACATCCAGCTGTTCTCGCCCGATCGCATGCGCTCGATGTTCCTCGACGCGGGCGCCCAGCGGGTGCAGATCGAGCACGTGCCCGGCCACATGATCGCGGTGATCCGCGGGCCGAAGGGGAGCCCATGAAGCCGCCGCCCCTGCTCAAGTACCCCCGCACGCGACACCTGAGGGGATCGCGGCTGCAGCCCGGCGACGAGGATCTGCAGGCGGCCCCCTTCGCCGAGATCGAGGGGCGTCCCCTGGTGGTCGAGGAGAAGCTCGACGGCGCCAACGCGGCGGTAGGCTTCGACGCGCGCGGCGTGCCGTGGCTGCAGAGCCGCGGCCACTACCTGGTCGGGGGCTACCGCGAGCGTCACTTCGACCTGCTCAAGACCTGGGCCGCCTGCCACCGCGACGCGCTGTGGGCCGTGCTCGGCGATCGCTACCTGATGTACGGCGAGTGGCTCTACGCCAAGCACACCGTCTTCTACGATCGGCTCCCGCACTACTTCATGGAGTTCGACGTCTACGATCGGCAGGCCGAGGAGTTCCTCTCCATGCCGCGTCGGCACGCGCTGCTGGCCGGCGCTCCGGTGGTCTCGGTGCCGGTGGTGCACGAGGGCACCACGCCGTCGATCGAGGCGCTGTCGGCCCGGGTGGCGCCCTCGCTGTACAAGGGGCCGCGGTGGCCCGCGGTGCTGCTCGAGGCGGCGCACGAGGCCGAGCTCGATCCCCTGCGGGTGGTCGAGCAGACCGATCCCTCGCCGCTGGCGGAGGGGCTGTACCTGAAGGTGGAGGAGCAGGGGCGGGTGGTGGCGCGCTACAAGTGGGTGCGCGCCAGCTTCCTGAGCTCGGTGGTCGACTCGGGGGGACACTGGATCGACCGCCCGATCCTCCCCAACCGCCTGCACCCCGGCGTCGACCTCTATGGGCCCGATCCGCGGCCGGGAGCCGAGGAGGCATGAGCGAGGTGGCGGCCGCCCTGCGCCTGCCGGGGCCGCCCGGCTGGCGGGTGGACTGGGACGCGCTCGACCGCGAGCTGCCGTGGGTCCGCGCGATGCGGGGCTGCCTGCAGGACCCGGTGTTCCACGCCGAGGGCGACGTATGGATCCACACCCGGATGGTGTGCGAGGCGATGGTCGAGTCCGACGCCTACCGAGCGGCCGACCCCGAGCGACGCCTGCGGCTGTTCGCCGCGGCGCTGCTGCACGACGTGGCCAAGCCCCGCTGCACGGTGGTGGAGGAGGACGGCCGGGTGCGCTCGCCCGGGCACTCGCCGGCCGGGGCGCTCGACGCCCGCGTGATCCTGTGGCGCCTGGGCCTGGGCCACGCCCAGCGCGAGCCGGTGTGCGGGATGATCCGCCACCACCAGGTGCCGTACCACTGGGCCTCGCGCAGCGACAGCCGCCGCCTGGTGATCCGCATGGCCGAGTCGACGCCCCTGCGGGAGCTGGTGTGGCTGGCCCAGGCCGATCTGCGCGGACGGGAGTGCGAGGACCAGGCCGCGCAGCTCGAGGCCGTGGCTCTCTTCGGCGAGTACGCGGACGAGCTGGGCTGCCTGGACGGGCCGTGGCCCTTCGCCAACGATCACAGCCGCGCGATGTTCTTCTTGCGCCCCGATCGCGATCCGAGCTGGGCCGCCCACGACGACACGCGCTTCACCGTCACCCTCACCAGCGGGCTGCCGGGCTCGGGCAAGAGCCGCTGGGTGGCCGAGCACGCGGGGGACCAGCCGGTGATCGAGCTCGACGCGATCCGCCGCGAGCTGGGGGTACGGCCCGCCGAGCCGCAGGGCGCGGTGATCGACGTAGCCCGCTCCCGGGCGCGCGAGCACTTGCGCCGGGGCGAGCCCTTCGTATGGGACGCCACCAACCTGCTACGCAAGCTGCGGAGGTCGCTGCGGGAGCTGTGTGTGGGCTACGGGGCGCGGGTGCGGATCGTGTACGTGGAGGCCCCGGCCGCCGCCTTGCCGGGACGCAACCGGGCGCGGCCCGATCCGGTGCCGGAGGCGGTGCTGGAGCGGATGCTGCGGCGATGGGAGCCGCCCGACGCCAGCGAGGCCCACGAGCTGCTGGTGGTCGACGCCGGCGCAGCGGGCTAGCCAGCATGTTCGAACGGACCGGTCCAGCCCCGTCCTAGCCGTCATTCCTCACGGGGCATGCGGCCGTACGCCGCGGTCGCCATCGGTGGCCCCCCGCGCCCGGTCGCGATAGGGTCGGGCCACGATGGCGAAGGTTCGGCGCAAGGAAGCCCTCGAGTATCACGTGCAGGGGCGGCCCGGGAAGATCGAGGTCGTTCCCACCAAGCCGCTGACCAGTCAGCGCGACCTGTCGCTGGCCTACTCGCCGGGGGTGGCGGAGCCCTGCCTGGCCATCAAGGAGGATCCGCGGGCGGCCTACGAGTACACGGCGCGCGGCAACCTGGTGGCCGTGATCTCCAACGGCACGGCGGTGCTCGGCCTGGGCAACCTGGGGCCGCTGGCGGCCAAGCCGGTGATGGAGGGCAAGGGCGTGCTGTTCAAGAAGTTCGCCGACATCGACGTGTTCGACCTCGAGATCGACGCCACCGATCCCGAGCGCTTCGTGGACGTGGTCGCGGCGCTCGAGCCCACCTTCGGCGGGATCAACCTCGAGGACATCAAGGCGCCCGAGAGCTTCTACATCGAGGAGGCGCTCAAGAAGCGGATGAACATCCCGGTGTTCCACGACGACCAGCACGGGACCGCGATCATCTCGGGGGCGGCGCTGATCAACGCGGCGCACCTGCAGGACAAGCGCATCGAGGACCTCAAGGTGGTGGTGAGCGGGGCGGGGGCCTCGGCGGTGGCCTGCGCCCGCTTCTTCATCAGCCTGGGGGTGCACGCGGAGAACCTGCTGATGGTCGACTCCACCGGGGTGATCTTCGAGGGCCGCACCGAGCGGATGAACGAGATCAAGGCGCAGTTCCTGCGCAAGACCGAGGCCCGCACCCTGGCCGACGCGATGAAGGGAGCCGACGTGCTGCTGGGGCTGTCGGTGGGCGGCCTGGTCACCCCGGCGATGGTCGAGACCATGGCCGAGCGCCCCATCATCTTCGCGCTGGCCAACCCCGATCCCGAGATCCCGTACGAGGAGGCCAAGCTGGCCCGCCCCGACGCGATCGTGGCCACCGGGCGCAGCGACACCAACAACCAGGTCAACAACGTGCTGGGCTTCCCCTTCATCTTCCGCGGGGCGCTCGACGTGCGGGCCACCGCGATCAACGAGCAGATGAAGGTCGCGGCGGCCCACGCCATCGCCGACCTCGCGCGCCGCGACGTGCCGCGGGTGGTCAACCTGGCCTACGGCTCCGAGTTCTCGTTCGGGCCGGACTACATCATCCCCAAGCCCTTCGATCCGCGGGTGCTCTACTGGGTGGCGCCGGCGGTGGCCAAGGCGGCGGTGGCGTCGGGGGTGGCGGGCATCGAGAGCTTCGACGAGAGCGCCTACCGCGAGCACCTGCGCACCCTGCTGGGGCAGTCGAGCACGGTGATCCGCCGCTTCATCCGGCAGGCGAGCAACGCCCCGCAGCGCATCGTGTTCCCCGAGGGCGACGACCCGCGCATCCTGCAGGCCTGCTCGATCCTGCTCGACGAGGGGGTGGCGCAGCCGCTGCTGCTGGGCAGCCCCGAGCGGATCCGACAGCTCGTGGCCGAGCACGAAATCGATCTCGACCTGTCGGCGGTGGAGCTGGTCGATCCCACCACCGACTCGTGCCTCGCCGACTACGTGGAGCACTACTACGCCGCCCGCCAGCGCAAGGGCATCGACCGCAAGGAGGCCGACCGGCGCATGCGCTGGCGCAACCACTTCGGCATGATGATGGTCCTGCGCGGCCGGGCCGAGGGCATCGTGTCGGGGATCAATGCGCACTACCCGGAGGTCATCCGGCCGGCGCTGCAGATCCTGGGCCTGGCGCCGGGCGTGCGGCGTACCGCGGGCATGTACCTGGTGCTGCACCACCAGCGCGGGATGCTGCTGTTCGCCGACACCACGGTGAGCCTCGAGATCGATGCCGAGGTGATGGCCGACGTGGGCGAGATGGTGGCCGACGCGGCCAAGACCTACGACCTGACCCCGCGGGTGGCCATGCTCAGCCTCTCGAGCTTCGGCTCCACCCGGCACCCCGAGGTGGACAAGGTGGTGGAGGCCACCCGGATCCTGCGAAAACGGCGTCCCGAGCTCGAGGTGGAGGGCGAGATCCAGGCCAACGTGGCGCTGGACTACGCGCTGCAGCGCCGCACCTTCCCGTTCTCCCGGCTGACGGGCCCGGCCAACGTGCTGGTGTTCCCCAACCTCGACGCGGGCAACATCGCCTACAAGCTGATGCGCGAGCTGGGCAACCAGGTGGTGGTGGGGCCGGTGCTGCTGGGAATGGCGCATCCGGTGACCGTGCTCGAGCGCGACTGCGACGTGGACTCGATCGTGCTCATGACCGCGCTCACCGTGGTGCAGGCACAGGAACGTCGGCTGCGCGACGCCGCGGCGCAGTGACACCTGGGTCACGAGGGTCGGGCTCGACGCGGCGCCTCGGAGGGGGGATATTCGGGGCGTGAGCCGCCCCGCTAGAACCGATCGTCGTCCCGCCCATCCCACCTCCGAGCATCCCACTGCGCCCTCCCGTGCCCCGCTGCCGCCGGGGCTGGGCGAGGCCCTCGACGAGTGGGCCTTCAGCAACGACCCGACCCGCTTCCGCGTGCCGCTGGAGACCAAGGTCGAGGCGCTCGCCCGCAACGGGACCGCGGAGCCGCGCCCCTGGGCCGATACCTACTGGCCGACCTACCAGGACGGGATCAACGCGCGCTGGCAGCACACGGGCGACCTCTTGCGGGACTTGTCCCCGGCCGAGAAGTTCGATGCCGCCTTCAACGGCTGGGATCCCGAGCGGGTGCGGGGCCACAAGCCCTACCGCGCCGAGTACGGGCACTTCCACCAGCCGGGCGACGAGGAGTACTACCGCAACCTCGGCCCCTTCGCGCGCGACTGCAGCATGCGCTTCGGCAACCGCCGCACCCGCGAGGCGGCCGCGGCCGGCAAGCTGCTGCCCGATGGCTCGGCCAAGAGCGGCAACGAGAAGGAGGACTTCGGCGGGATCGAGACCTGGTTCGGCCTGTGTCACGCCTGGACCCCGGCCGCCATCCTCGAGCGCGAGCCGATGATGCCGGTGGAGCACAACGGCATCCGCTTCGAGGTGAGCGACATCAAGGCGCTGCTCATCGCCTGCTACAACCAGACCGCGGCGATCCTCATCGGCTCGCGCAACGAGGATCGCGACATCGCGCTCGACGACCGCGGTCGGGCCGAGAAGGCCGACGCCCGCGACGTGAACCCGGGGGCCTTCCACCTGCTGCTGTGCAACCTCATCGGCCGCGACAAGCGGGCCTTCGCCGAGGACCGCACCGCCAACTACGAGGTGTGGAACCAGCCGGTGCAGGAGTACCGGGTGACGATGCTGGAGAAGATCCCGCGGCGCCGCGCCACCCAGCTCGCGCGCCTCAGCGGGGTCTGGTACCGCCACAACCCCAAGGCGGAGCTTTGGTACCACGTGCAGCTCGAGGTCGACTACATCACCGAGTCGGCCGCGTCGATCCGCCCCAACGCCGAGTCCGACGAGCAGGAGCGCACCGACCCCTACGAGTACATCCTGGAGTGCGACGCCGAGGGCAACGTGATCGGCGGCGAGTGGCTGGCCACCAGCCGCGCCGAGCACCCCGACTTCCTGTGGCTGCCGCTGCACGCGGGCGCCCCGATCTCGCCCTACGTCTCGCTCGACCAGGTCCACCTGCTGCTGAAGAAGTCGCGCGAGGACGTGGAGCAGCGCGGCGAGAAGATCGACCTCAAGTGGTCGGTGCGCCTCGACGCCGGCGAGATCCTCCAGGTGGGCACGATCGAGGTGAAGGTCGACGGCGTGCTCGAGCTCATCATGACCGGTCGCGGCGACATCGACGTGTACACCCGCGCGGGGAGCGACCCCGAGATCCGCGGCGACGGGACCGAGGGCGAGTTCGACTTCATGATGTACGGCGAGGGCTCCAACGAGCGGGGCACCCTCGACGTGAGCGCGGGCGAGGTGATCCACGTGGCGCTGCGCGGCTTCGTCGACCACTCGGCCGCCACCCTGATCGTGCGGCAGCAGTAGACCGACGATGGAGGAGCACCCCCTGCGGGCCGCGCTGGCGGTGGACCCCGATCGCTGGGGCTCGCTGCCGGCCGCGCTGCGGGGGGCGATCCTCCGGCTGTTCGAGCAGAGCCCGGCCCGCAGCGCGGGTCGGGACCTGGGTCGGCTGGTGTCGACGCCCTGGTTCTCGGCCCTGACCCCCGAGGATCGGCTGCGCGCGGTCAAGGTGGTGGCGGCCCTGAGCGCGGGGCAGGAGGGGTGGCGACCGTCGGAGGGCCCCCTGTGCGCGCGGCGGATCATCGCCAACACCCTGGGCGCGCTGCTGGGACCCGACGCTCCCTTCTCGCTGTCGTTCGAGGCGCTGCCGGCCGGCGACGAGGGGGTGGTGGCGGGGCTGCGGCGCGCCCCGGGCACGGTGGTGCTCAACCGCCGGGCGATCGCGGCCGACGATCGTCGCCTGGGGCTGGGCTCGCCCATCGAGCGGCGGGTGGGCACCTGCACCCTCGTCCACGAGGTCAACCACCTGTGCAACCCCACCGTGGTGGGGCCGAGCTACGAGGCGTTCATGGACGAGTACCGCGCGTGGATGGTGGACTACCTGGTGTTCGCCGGGCGCCCGCCCGCGGCCGCGGCGGGGCTCGAGCGCTGCCAGCAGGTGCTCACGCGGCCCGCGTACGCGGCGATCGGCCGGCTGCTCGAGCACGAGCCGGAGCGCGCGCGGGTGCTGGCCTTCCTGCGGCGCTTCGGGGCGTTCGCCACGGTGGAGGAGGCGCTCGTAGGCCCGGGGGGCGACCTGGTCGCAGCGGCGCCGCTGCCCGATCCGCCGGGCAACCTCGACAACGACGCTACAGCCCGCGCAGCGCCTCGGGCTTGAGGATCGACTCGTCGCGGGCCTCGAGCACCTGGTCGAGCAGCTCCACCAGCGCGTCCTTGTGCTGGGGCAGGTCGGCCCGCAGCGGCAGGTAGTTGCTGGCGTGGTTGGCCGAGAAGCGGCAGGCCGAGAAGTCGCTGCCGGCCACGATGTCGCGCAGCTCTTGCAGCAGGTCGAGCTTGGGGGGCAGGGTGAACTCTCCGCGGGCCTCCATGGCGGCCAGCGGGGTGTTGGGCACCACGGTGGTGGTCAGCGTGCCCACGAAGGGCGGGTCCATGCGGCTGAGGGTGGCGGCGGTGTTGCGGGCGTGCTCGCGGCTGCGCTCCACCCCGCCCACGCCGAGCAGCACCATCACCGAGTGCACGATGCCGGCGTCGCGCAGCTTGTGGGCCGTGCTCACGCACTCCTGTGCGGTGCCGCCCTTGTCGATGCGGCGCAGGGTCTCGTCGTCGCCCGACTCCATGCCGTGGTAGACGATGCCCAGGCCGGCCTCGCGCAGGGCGCCGAGCTCCTCCACGCTCTTGCGGCCCACGCTGCGGGTGTCGCCGTAGACCCCGACCCGCTCCACCCAGGGCAGGCGCTCCGCGATCGCCTCGAGGATCCGCAGCAGCTTGCGCGTGGGCAGGATGAGGGCATCGCCATCGCACAGGAACACGCGGCGGAAGCGAGGGCCGAGGGCGGCGGCCTCCTCGATGTCGGCCTCGATGGTCTCCCAGGGCTTGGGGCGGAACTGCTTGTCCCGGTACATGTCACAGTAGGCGCAGCGGTTGTGGCTGCACCCCACGGTGACCTGCAGCAGGAAGCTGCGGGCCTCGCTGGGCGGGCGATAGATGCGTCCGATGTAGTCGACCACGGCGGCTCTCGATCAGTAGTGGTACGACACGCTGTAGGTCACGCAAGCCTCTTCGGGCTCGTCGATGCGGATGTAGACCATCGCGTTGTCCTCGATGACGCCGTCGCAGTCGAGGTCGGGCAGGGCGACGTCCCCGTTGGCGCAGCAGCCGGGCCGGCCCTCGGGCGAGAACGCGTACTGGCTGCCGACGGGGCATTCGAACTCGGTCTGGCCCAGGCCGTTGTCGCACTCGAGGAACTTGCACAGGCGCACGCCGGCCGAGGACACCAGGGCGCGGGCAGGGTCGACGTTGCCGGTGATGTCGTCGTCGCCCTGGTAGCTGAACCAGTCCACGTCCCCGGGCACGTGCAGCGAGGCCGACACGATGCCGCCGTTGCCGTCGTTGTCGTTGATCATGCCCAGGAAGAAGGCGGAGCCCTCGTCGTCGTTGGGCTCGAACACGTCACCGTCGCACTGGGCGGGGGAGCAGGTCCCGCCCACGCACACCAGCTCGCCGTTGCACAGCTCGCCCTCGGCACAGCGACAGCCCTCGGTCCCCGGCACGCAGCCTTCGCTCGAGCTGCCGGCCTCGTCGCCGCTGCTGGTGCCGTCGTCGGGGGGCGGCGTGGTGGTGGTGGCGTCGCCCGACTGGCTGGTGCCGCCGCTGGTGGTGCTGCTCGACTCCTCGCCGTCGGCGGCGGTGGAGCTCGAGTCGCCCAGCGAGGCGGCGGTGCTGGACTCCTTGGAGGTGTCCCCACCGGAGCAGGCGAGGGCCGGCAGGCCGAGGACGAGCGCGACGAAGGGCCAGGCGCGGTGCATTCCGGGGGGGACGATAGCGCGCTTTGTCGCGGGGGCGGCCGCGCCCCCACGAACGAAGGGCCGGCCTCCCTCGGAAGACCGGCCCCTCGGCGCGCCCGACGGTGGATCACCTACGGCGCGGGCGCCACGACCACGCGGATGACGTCCTCCGCGTTGGGCATCGACCAGATCCGGTCGTCGGCCGGGGCGGGATCGGCCTCGGCCACGCGCACGGTGCCGGAGCCGTTGCCGGGCCCGGTGTTGGGCATGCCCATCGGGGCCATGTCACGACCGGCCGCGCCGGCCTGGTTGCCCTCGGTGCCCGCGTCCCACGCGCGGAGCTGGATCGCGATGTCGGCGGCCACCGCTTCCTCGGCGATGGGGTTGCCCATCGCATCGAGCAGCGCCACGCCTCCCGGGCCCACCGAGGCGAAGGTGTCGTTGGAGGGCATGATCATGGTGGCGAAGCTGATGAAGCGGTTGGTGGCGTCGGGGGTGACGGTGAATTCGTACGATTCCCCCGGCGGGATCGGGCCCGGCATGGGCATGCCGCCGCCGGTGCGCGTGTCCTCCACGCCCGAGGCGATCACCCCGGCCATGCCCATCACCTCGCCGAGCAGCCCGGCCGGGTCGCCGTCCTCGGCCAGCAGCTCGAGCCCCGGGCTGGCCGGCATGCCCAGCTCGAACAGCGAGAAGGTGTCGTCGTGCAGCGCCCACAGCACCGGGGTGAGGATGCCGGGGTACACCGTGGTGTCGCTGGTGTTGATGAGCTCGATCGTGTAGTCGCCACCGGCGAAGTTGACCACCACGGTCAGGAAGCCGCCGGCGCTGTCGCCCGAGAGATCGTTGGTGACGTCCACGTAGCGACGCACGGTGGGATCGGGATCGGCCGCGCCGTCGCCCGGGCCACCCTGCCGCGGCGCCTGGTCGACGCCCACGCCGGGGACCTGGTTGGCCTCGGTGCCCGCGTCCCAGGGGGTGAGGTGGGCCCGGATGTCGGCCTCGATGTCTTGGTTGTCGCGCAGCATGCCGTCCTCGAACAGCGGGATGCCGGCCACGGGCTCGTCGCGCACGGGGCCCGCGGCGAGGAAGGCATCGTTGCTCTGCCCCACCATCGACGCGAGGCTGAGGTAGGGGAAGCCGCCGTTGGGGGTGAGGCTCCACGAGACCGACTCGCCGGGCAGGATGGGCCCGCCGCCGGGGCCGGGCAGCACCGCGTGCTCGCCCACGTCGGCCGATCCGCCGAGCAGGGCGTCGAGCGGGCCTGCCTCGCCGTCCTCGGCCAGGGCCTCGAGCTCGGGCGAGGCGGCCGCGCCCTCGCTGAACAGAGCGATCGCATCGGTGTGGGTGGCCCACAGCAGCGGCGACAGCGGGGTGACCAGCGTGCCACGATCCCCGGAGACGTTGGTGAGCGTGATGATGAAGGTGCCCGGGCTCATCGGGTCGTCGTCGACCTCCACGCGCACCAGGTCGGGGCCCAGCGGCAGGGCCCGGGTGGAGTAGTCGAAGGGGAACACGGCCATGGCCTCGGGCGGCCCCATGTTGGGGCTGCCGCCGTGGAGCGCCTGCGCGGGGCCCTGGCCCGGCGCCTGGTCGATCTCGGTGCCGGCGTCCCAGATCCGCAGCGACGAGCTCACGTCGCGCTCGCCCAGCGGCTGCCCGCCGCCCGCGAACAGGCTGACGCCCACCGGGCTCGTGGCCACCACGGAGTCGTTGGAGCCGACCAGCATGGTGGCGAAGGACAGGCGGGTGCCGGGCTCGGCCACGAAGCTGAACTCGTAGGAGTCGCCGGGCAGGAGCGGCCCCGGGGCGCCCGCCATGGTGGGGGTGTCGAACACCCCGCTCTGCAGCACGCCCGGGTGGGTGGCCACCGCGACCTCGAGATCGGTGGGATCGCCGTCCTCGGCCAGCGCCTCGAGGCCCTCGCCGTCGTCGGGCACGTCGGCCTGGAACAGCACGTCGGCGCCCGCCTCGTGGTTGGCCCACAGCCCGGGGGACAGCGGGCTCCACATCAGCCCGGTGTTGCTCACGTTCTCGATGGTGACCACGAACTCCTGTGGCTCGGGCGGCGGGATGACGTCGGTGGTCGAGCTCTCGGCCTCGCCGGTCTCGGGATTGCCATCCGAGCTCGAGCCCGTGCCGTCGGCCGTGGTGGGCTCCATCGTGGTCATCGACATGCCGGTGGTGGTCGTGCCGTCGCCGCCGGTGCTGGTGCCGTCGTCGGTGTCGATGGGCACGTCGTCGCTGGGGCAGCCCGTGAGCGCCAGCAGGGCGAGGAGGGCACCGGTCCAGGAGGTTGGTTTCGAGTTCACGGGAGCTTCCTTCTTGTCCAAGTAGGGTCGACCACGGCCTCCGGCGCGCGTCGGCTCCGACGAGGCCCGGGGTCGACCGACGGTATCCGGTCCTGGTGCCGCCCCCAAGCGCCAAGGGGTGGTCGTCGAACGATTGTTGCGCACACCCCGTGCCGCCACGAGGCCCGTGACGATGACCCACGGGCCACTCGCGGAGTTTCGGGACCCGGCTCGAAGTCGCGCCACCGGTCGGAGAGGAACGCTGATTACCCGGGGAAGAACGACGCTTCAGGCCGCGGCCTGGTGCACCACGAGCTGGTCGAAGGGGATCTCGATGCCGCCGGCGGCCAGGGCATCGACCACCGCCAGGCGGAGCTGGTGGAGCATGGGGACGTAGTCGGCCGCCGTCGCCCAGGCGAACAGCTCGAGGTCGATTGCGCTCGCTCCGAAGCCCTGCACCCGCACCACGGGCGCGGGGTCGTCGAGCACGATGGGCAGCTCGCGAGCGGTCCGCTCGAGGATCTCCATCGCCGCCTTCAGGTCGGTGCCGTAGGCCAGGCCCACCTTCACGCTGCCGCGTCGCTTCCCCAGCGCGGTGAGGTTGACGATGATCCCTCCGGTCACCTGGGCGTTGGGGATGATGACGCGCTCGTTGTCGGGGGTGATCAGCACGGTGGCGAACAGGCCGATGTCGTCCACCCGCCCGGTCTGACCCGCGATGCGGACCGCGTCGTCGATCACGAACGGGCGGAACAGCAGCAGCATCACGCCGGCGGCGAAGTTGGAGAGGCTGCCCTGCAGGGCGAGGCCGATGGCGAGCGCGGCCGAGCCGAACACCGCAACCAGGCTGGTGGTCTCCACTCCCACCGCGCTCAGGGCCGCGATCACGGCGGCCGCGATCACGGCGTACTGGGCGAGGGCGGCGAAGAAGCGGCGCAGGGCCTCGTCGATGGGGCGCCCCTGGGTCACCCGCAGCGTGATGCGGCTCGCCCAGCGGCTGGCGAACCAGCCGAGCACGAAGATCATCAGCGCCTGGGCCAGGCCGACCACCAGGGGCGCATAGGGGGCAATGGGCTCGGGGAGCGGAATCTCGGTCATGACCCCGCCCTGCTACCACGCGAGGCTCGGGATCGCCCGTCATCGGGCCGTGGGGCGCCGTCGACGGCCACGGGCGCGAGAGTGTGACGATGGGCGCGTCACGGGAGCGCTCGCGGGCTGGCGGGTGGACGACGGTCGTCGATCGAGCGGGGAGCGGCGCGAGATCGACGACGAGCATCGCGGGCGCACGGAGACGACCTCCTCGCTCGCGGCGATGAACGTCGTATCGCGCCGATTCGGTGCCCGGACAAATTGCGACGCTACGTCGCCGCGACCGAATCATCGCGATCGGAGGTGTACGATGCCTGCATCGAGTTGGAGACATCCGAATGCCCACGTCCGAGAGTCCACGCTTCACTTCCTTCTCCACCTCCATCGTTGCCGGGGACGGCAGCGCTGCCTTCGACGACGACGCCGACGCCAAGGGCAAGCCCATCATCGGCATCGCCAAGCTGAGCCTGTGGGTCGACGGCGTGGTGACGGGCCTGCAGGTCACCTACTCGCTGGCGGATGGCAAGACCTACCGGGCGCCGCTGCGCGGCAGCAAGACCGGCAAGCGCAGCAACATCGAGCTCGAGGCCGACGAGGAGATCATCCAGCTCGCCGGGCGGGGCAACACCGGCAGCATCACCTCGCTGAGCCTGCTGAGCACCAAGGTCGACGGCACCACCCGCCTGCACGGCCCCTTCGGCGACGGCGAGCTCGAGGTGAAGGCCAAGGGCAAGGTGGTCGCCTACAAGAACGTGGAGATGATCGTGGGCGGCAGCGATGCCCAGGGCTTCTCGTGGTACGGCGGCAAGGTGATGGCCTTCGTGGGGGCGACCCGCGACGATCGCCTCACCGGCCTGGGGGTGCTCACCGCTCCCATCCTCGAGGGCGTGGAGGGGGTGAGCAGCACCTCGGTGATCTCGCAGGAGTACCGCGAGCTGAAGTCGGGCTCGAAGGGGCAGAAGAAGCTCGAGTCGTACCCGGCCTACCGCTCGATCGTCACCCTGCCCGGCGGGACCAAGGAAGTCTCGCTGTGGGCCGAGGAGCAGCTGAAGGTCACGATCAACGGCAAGGCCCGCACCCTCGATCCGGTCAAGCCCACCACGGTCGCGCCCAACGACGTGGGCAAGCTGAGCGTGGTGGTCGACGCCACGGACATCTCGGTGCCCGCGATCAAGATCCGCACCGACGGGATGAGCGATCCCTGGCAGTGGTACTCGCTGCACCCCGACGTGGCGGCGCACGCCAAGATCGCGGCCTGGGATTCCGACACCCTGTACGACAACCGCAGCAAGCTGGGGATGTCGAACACGGTGACCAAGGAGGACTGCGCCGCGGTGCAGACCGCGGTGAGCAACGTGGCCAAGCTGGGGCTGCCCACCGCGGGGCAGGCCTCGTACGAGCGCCGCATCGACGCCAACAACATGGACGACGCCAATTGGATGCTCGACCTGGGCGGGGACGGCATCGGCTACTCGAAGGTGAGCAAGAGCGAGGCCAAGAAGGCCAAGGACGAGGCGACCACGGTCAGCCGCGGCGCCGCGGCCTCGGGGATCAAGAAGACCCTCAACAAGGCCGGCAAGAAGACCAAGAAGGCCACGAGCAGCGTCTCGAAGGTGGTGGTGGAGACCGCCAAGACCACCACCAAGACCGTGGCCGATGCCGGGGGCAGCAAGGTGGTCTCGGACCTGGTCGAGACCGCCAACGACGTGGTGGACACCGGCGAGCAGGTGGGCACGGACCTGAGCAAGGGCAAGGTGGGCGCCGCGGCCAAGCACCTGGGGCAGGGCGGCCTGGAGCTCGGCCGCGACGTGGGCAAGCTGGGCAAGCACGCGGTGGTCACGGTGATCAACGTGGCCGGCGAGGCCGTGGAGTACGTGCTCGATCGCACCGTGGCCCTGGGCAAGCTCATGTGGGACCTGCTGCAGACCCTGGGGGCGAAGCTGATGAAGCTCATCGAGCTCCTGCTCGACCTCATCCCCTGGAATGCCATCGCCAAGACGCAGAAGCAGCTCATGGGGGTGCTCGAGCAGGCGCTGGGCGGGCTGAGCGAGGAGCGGGTCGCCGAGATCACCGGGCAGATCGACGGCTTCTTCGACGACCTGCGCGAGGGCGGCGAGAAGGCCCTCGACGACGCCACGCGCAAGCTCGGGGGCAAGGTGGAGCCCAGCGGCGGGATCAAGTCGGCCGCCGCGAGCGCGAGCGACAAGACCAAGAAGCTCGACTCGTCGGCGGGCAAGGCCTTCGACAAGATCCAGAAGATCCTCAGCAAGCCGCTCGAGCTGGTGAGCTGGCTGATCAACAAGCTCCTCGAGAGCATCCCCGGACTCAAGACCCTCACCAAGGCGCTGGCCACCGCGGCCAAGAAGGTGGCCGGGGTGCTGGCCGATCTGATGAGCTCGGCCGCGCGCGCGCTGAAGGTGCTGCCGCCCGCGCTGGGCTCGTCGCTCACCAACCTGATGGAGATCGCCAAGAAGCCGGCCGAGGCCCCCACGCTGATCGCGTCGGCGGTGCTGCAGCTCGTCAAGGGGGTGATGGGGGTGAGCCTCGAGCTGGCCAGCGAGCTCATCACTGCGATGTTCCGCGGGGTGCAGACCCTCGGCGAGCTGCTGCTCGAGCTGGGCAAGACCGACCTGTTCCCCGGCAAGAAGAAGGGCTTCATCGCCGACTTCTTCGACTTCGTGGTCGGCGGCGAGCTGTCGCTGTTCAAGCTGCTCACCTTCGTGCTGGCGATCCCCATCACGCTGGTGCACCTGGCGGTGTACGGCAAGGCGCCGAACCTGAAGGCGCCGGCCCAGCGGGCGGACACGGACAAGATCGTGAAGACCACCTACCTGGTGACCGACGTGGTCTGCTCGGCGGCCGAGCTGGCGATCGGGGCGTTCCTGGACGGCATCGATCTGGTGAAGGGCACCCGGGCCTACGCCAACCTGGAATCGGGCGAGTCCCAGACCTTCGGCGACAAGAACCCCAAGGCCACGCTGGCGCTCGAGATCCTCTCGCTCAGCTGCGGGGTGATCGGCAACGTGGTGGGCAACCCCTACCAGTTCGCCGACAAGCCGCAGAACGAGCGGGCCAAGCTCAAGAACGTGAGTGAGCAGGTGTTCTACTGGATCGGGGTGGCGCAGCTCATGCTCGACATCGCCACGCTGATCAAGGACCAGAAGCGTGCCGTGCGGGCCGACCTGGCCGACGAGAACCCGGGGCGCGAGGGCGCCTACATCACGCTGGCCTTCGAGTTCCTCATGCTCACCGCCAAGTCGGTGGTGGCGGGGGTGGGCAAGCGCGAGGGGCTGGGCCTGGCCTCGGACATCATCGACTCGGTGGGCTCGGTGGTGGAGGCCAGCATGCTCAGCGCCTTCCCGCAGGGCAACGAGAAGGTCGCGGCGGCGTGCGTGGTCTCGGACGTGGCCTTCGGCGTCACCCAGATCTCGCTGGGCCTGGCCGCGGACGTCTGAGGGACCCGGGTGGTCGACGCGCGTCGCGGCCCTCCCATCCACGTCGGCGCCCTGGACACGGGCGTCGACCCTCGCCACCCCGCCTTGCGCGGGCGGGTGGCGGGCTTCCTGTACGTGGACGAGGAGGGCGTGCCTCGCCCCGAGCGGGCCGCCTTCGACGACGACGGCCACGGCACCCACACGGCGGGGCTGGTGTGCGGCGGCTCGGTGCGGGGGCGACCGGCGATCGGGAGGTGTCCAGGGGCGCGCTTGTTCGTGGCCGCGGTGATCGAGCAGGGCATGGTGCCGGTGCGGATGCTGGTGGGCCTGCACTGGCTGGCGAGGCAGCCGATCCGGGTGCTGCACCTGCCGCTGGGGATCGTGGGGCGCACGCCGCTGCTTCACGAGGCGATCTCGCGGCTGCGTCGACGTGGGGTGCTGGTGGTGGCCGCGGCGGGCAACGGGGGCAGCGGGCGGGTGGAGAGCCCGGCCTGCTATCCCCAGGTGCTCACGGTGGGGGCGTGCGACGAGCGGGGCGAGCCGGCTGCGTTCTCGGCCAGCGTCTACGCGGAGGACGGGCGGCGCTGCATCAAGCCCGACGTGCTCGCGCCAGGGGTGGCGCTGCGCTCGGCCGCGCCCGGGCGGGGCATGGTGCGGCTGAGCGGGACCTCGATGGCGAGCGCTTGCGTGGCGGGCCTCGCCGCGTCGCTCTTCGCGGCCGTGCCCGGGGCCACGCCGTCGCAGGTGGAGGCGGCCATCGTCCGCTCGGCGCGTCCGCTGCCGGCCGAGCTCGCCCACCGCAGCCGACACGGGGTGGTCGACTTCGCGGGGGCGCGGGCCTGGCTGCGGCGCGGACGGGATCTGCGAAGGCCCCCGCGGCCGCCGATCCGCTGGGACGAGGGGCCGCGCTGCGATGCGATGCTCGAGCGTCGGCTGCGGCTGCGGATCGCGGGCGACGAGCTCGATGCGATCGTGATGCTGCGCCCGGGGTTCCCCGGTGGCGCGCTCGCGGGGCTGGTCGAGCGCCACGCGCGGGCGGCCCGGGTGCGGGGGCATCGGCTGCGGCTGCTGCCCGGCGGGCGCGCGGCGGTGCTGGTGGCCCACCACCGGCTGCTGCACCGGCTGCTGCGCGAGCCGGCGGTGGCCCACCTGTGCTCCACCGAGCTCGACGTGCTCGGCTGGGCTCCGCCGTAGCTGGCAGGCGCTCGGGGAGCTCCCGGGCGCGGGTCCCCGCGGCTTTGACCGGACGGTCGGTCAGCGGTACACCCATCGTCGACGCGACGGGCTCGTCGGCGATCGGCGAGCGGCCCGGCGAAGGGGGATCGATGAGCTACGACCTGAAGATCAGCGGGGGCACCATCATCGACGGCACGGGCAAGCCCGGCTTCGTGGGCGACGTGGCGGTGGCCGACGGCCGGATCGTGGCGGTGGGTCGCTGCGAGGGCTCGGCCAAGGAGACGATCGATGCCGAGGGGGCCATCGTGACCCCGGGCTTCGTCGACATCCACACCCACTACGACGGGCAGGTCTCGTGGGACGAGGAACTCGCGCCCTCGTCGCTGCACGGGGTGACCACGGCGGTGATGGGAAGCTGCGGGGTGGGCTTCGCCCCGGTGCGCGAGGCGGACCACCAGCGGATCATCGAGCTGATGGAGGGCGTGGAGGACATCCCCGGCTCGGCGCTGGCCGAGGGCATCACCTGGGGCTGGGAGACCTTCCCGCAGTACATGGACGTGATCGACTCGCGGCCGCACGCGATCGACTTCGCGGTGCAGGTGCCCCACGACGTGCTGCGGGTGTACGTGATGGGCGAGCGCGCGGTGGCGGGCGAGGCCGCGACCGACGACGACATCGCCTGCATGCGCGCGCTGGTCCGCGAGGCGCTGCTGGCCGGCGCGGTGGGCTTCTCCACCGGCCGCACCGACAACCACCGCACCGCGCAGGGGCAGCCCACGCCGGCGTCCGAGGCCACCATCCGCGAGCTCACCGGGATCGCGGGCGCCTACGAGGGGCTCGAGCACGGGGTGCTGCAGGCGGTCTCCGACTTCGACCTGCTGGCCTCCGACGAGCGCTTCAGCGACGAGTTCGAGGTGATCGAGCGCCTGGCCGAGGCCGCGCCCGGGCACGGCACCAGCATCTCGCTGATGCAGCGCGACCAGTCGCCGCAGCAGTGGAAGTGGATCATCGAGCGCGCCGAGCAGGCCCAGGCCCGCGGCACCACCATCCGCCTGCAGGTGGCGCCGCGCGGCATCGGGGTGCTGCTGGGGCTCACCGCCACCTTCCACCCCTTCATGGGCTACCCTTCCTACAAGGCGATCTGCACGCTGCCGCTGGGCGAGCAGGTGGCCCGCATGCGCGACCCCGACTTCCGGGCGCGGCTGCTGGCCGAGAAGACCGACAAGGTCTCGGGCGACGGCTCCTCGCTGCCGCCGCTGGCCGACATCCTGCTGGCGCAGATCGACATGGTGAGCAAGCGGCTGTATCGCCTGGGCGAGCGGCCCGACTACGAGCCCGACCCCCGCACCTGCTTGTGGGCCGAGGCCCAGGCCACCGGTCGCAGCATGCTCGAGGTGCTCTACGACGCGATGCTCGAGGACGAGGGGCGGGCCCTGCTGTACTTCCCCGTCTACAACTTCACCGAGCTCAGCCTCGACAACGTGCACGCCATGCTCACCCACCCGCTGGCGCTGCCGGGCCTGAGCGACGGCGGGGCCCACGTGGGCACGATCTGCGACGCCAGCTTCCCCACCTTCCTGCTCAGCCACTGGGGGCGCGACCGGGCCAGGGGGCGGATCCCGCTGGAGACCCTGGTGCGCATGCAGACCCACGACACCGCGCGCTTCATCGGCTTCCACGATCGCGGCACGATCGCGGCGGGGAGCAAGGCCGACCTCAACGTGATCGACTTCGCCAAGCTGCGGCTGCGCTCGCCGGTGATGCAGCGCGACCTGCCGGCGGGGG
Source organism: Myxococcales bacterium (assembly GCA_020633315.1). Classification (GTDB taxonomy): domain Bacteria; phylum Myxococcota_A; class Polyangia; order Nannocystales; family Nannocystaceae; genus Paraliomyxa. The sequence goes on along the minus strand of JACKDV010000011.1, from coordinate 184,412 downwards.
GGCGGCGGCTGATGCAGCACGCCGACGGCTACCGGGCCACCCTGGTCTCGGGCACGGTGATCGCCCGCGACGGCACGCTCACCGGCGCGCGCCCGGGCCGGCTGGTGCGCGGCGGTCGAGGCTGAGGGGCCCGCCGAGGCGCGGCGGGCTACGACGAGGCCACCACCTTGCGCAGGATCACCTGCTCACCGGGCTGGGCGGTGGAGGGGTTGGACTCGAGGGTGACGAGCACCTCGAACTTCGGGTAGGGCGAGGTGACCATCAGATCGCCGCGACGCCGCCGCTCGCTATAGTCGAGCACGCCCGCCTTGGTCACGCCGTGGCCCGGCACGGAGATCCACACCGTGTAGTTGCGCAGCGCGGGATCGATGCGCGCGGGCGGGGCGAGGTGCTCGACGGTCATCGTCATCACCCGCACCCCGGTCTTGTCGGTCTTGACCTTGATCTTCGCCTGGGCGGCGTAGGTGGGGGGCTCTGCATCGAGCTTGTAGCGCGAGGCGCAGCCCCCGACGGATGCAAGGGTGAGCAGGGAAGCCAGGAGCAAGGTGGCGCGTCGGGGCATGGTCGTGGGTCCTGTCGCGGTGGGGTTCGACGCACGGAGGTCGCCGAGCATGCGGGAGCTTTTCAAAGCGGAAATGGGCGCGAGAAAACCCCGTGATCCCAGTAGATTGGGGGAGCGAGGGAACCCGCCGGACCCGCGGTTGTCCCAAGGGGCCGTGGACACGATGCCGCGGGCGATGCGCTGGTTGTTGTGGGTGTTGGCGGCACAGATCGTTGTCGATCTGGTGGTGCTGCTGACGGGCGATCCCGCGAGATCGTCGATGGGCACGGCGCTCGAGGTGGGCGCGCTGCTCGTCGACGCGGGCGTGGTGCTGATGCTGGCGCGGGCCACCGAGCTCACCCGTGGGCTGATCCGCGGGGCCGCGTTCGTGGGGATGGCGATCGACGCCTGGATCTTGCTGGGCGGCCTGACCTATGCACCGCGCGATCTCGAGGGTGTGCTGATGGTGGCCTCGTCGGCCGGTCTGGTCGCGGCCTCGGCCGTCGCGTGGCTGGTGCTGGGGCGCGAGGACGTCAAGGCGTGGATCTTCGCCCGCTGGCTGCGGGTCGGTGGGCACGACGCTCCCATCGAGTCGGCCGCGTAGTGGGATCCTGCGTCCCGGAGCGGAACGCCATGCCGTCGAGTGTCCTGTTCGGGGCACGAGGATCGCCCGAGCGGCCGACTGTGGGGGAATGGCTTCGTCGATGCGGGCAGCACGAGCGCGGAGGTCGTGAGAAGATCGCGAGGCCGCTTCATCGGGCGACGCGTCTTCGCATGGCACCCAACCAAGAACCGGAATCGGCTCGGATCCTCGTGGTGGACGATGATCCGAGCGCGGCCGCTCGGGTGGTCGCGATCCTCCGGCCGCTGGGACACCGGGTCACGGTGGCGCACGGATGGACCGAGGCGCTGCGGACCTTCGATCCCACCAACACCGATCTGGTGCTGATGGACGCGGTGATGCCCAACGTGGATGGGCTCAAGCTCACCCGCCTGCTGCGGGAGCAGTCGCAGTCCTACGTGCCCACGGTGTTCCTCACCGGCCTGAGCGGGGCCGAGCTGCGCGAGCAGTGCATCGACGCGGGGGCCGACGACTTCCTCACCAAGCCGGTCGATCCCATCGAGCTACGGGTGCGGCTCAAGGCGATGCTGCGGATCCGGGCGCTGACCAAGGCCCTCGAGGCCAAGACCCAGGAGCTCGAGCGGGCGGCGCGGACCGATCCCCTCACCGGCGTGGGCAACCGCCGGGTGTTCGACGAGCGCCTGCTCGCCGAGATCGCCCGCACCATCCGTCACGGTCCGCCGCTGGCCCTCTTGATGTTCGACATCGATCACTTCAAGGAGGTCAACGACCGCTACGGGCACGTGGCGGGGGACAGGCTGCTGACCCTGTTCGGCCAGGTCCTCAGCGAGCAGGTGCGGGCCTCGGACCTGCCGTGTCGCTACGGCGGCGAGGAGTTCACCGTGATCGCGCCGGAGACCACCGCCGCGCAGGCGCGGGTGCTGGCCGAGCGCGTGCGCCGGGCGTTCCGCGAGGGCTCGGCCGCGCTGGACCTCGGCGGCGCGCACACGGTCTCGGTGGGGATCGCGGGCACCGATCTGCTCGAGGTGGAGCTCGATCGTCGTGCGCTGGTGCTGGCCGCCGATGCGGCGCTGTACCGGGCCAAGGCGGGAGGGCGCGATCGCATCGAGATCGGCAGCACCGCGCCCAACGCCGCGTAGGCACCTCGCCCTCCCTCGGCGACGGCCACTCAGGCGGCGGCCGGGGTGGCGGGCTCGTGCAGCGCCTCGCCCATGGCTCGCGGGTGGAATTGGTCGTAGCGCAGGCCCGAGAACAGCGTGAAGGTCTGGTCGGCCGCGTTGGTGACGGTGAGCGCATAGCGGGGGCCCACGGGGATTCCCTCGAAGCGCAGCTCGATCGCACCGTCGTCGAGCACGCCCTCGATCGCGGTGTCGAGCTCGATGTCGAAGCTGCCGTCGTCGGCGTAGAGGCGGTACTTCTCGTGGATCTCCACGTAGGCCGGGCCGAGATCGGTGACCACGGTGAGCTGCCCGTGCTCCCAGTCGCCGGGCTCGTGGACCACCGGCAGCACATCGATGGTGGCGAGGGGGTGATCGTAGAGATCGGCCGGGGCGAGCGGGCGGGCGAGATCCAGCGCGGCCGGATCGAGCAGCAGCAGGTCGACGAAGCACCCCGCATCCGCGGGCATGCGGGGGTGCCCCGGGAAGTCGAGGCCGCCGTCGAGCACCGGGGAGTGGGGGTGCAGGCGCAGGGCGTCCAGGGACAGGCCGTGCTTGATCGTCCAGCGCCGCAGCTCGTCGTGGAGCACGTCGAACAGCGCGCCCAGGGTCTGGCGGCCGCAGATCCCGTCCTCGAGGATGCGGGCGCCGAAGCGCTCGTTGTAGGTGGCCTGGAACACGACCACCGCGGCCCGCGAGGCCTCGCCGTCCTCGCCGTCGAGCGCTCCGGGGTCGCAGCCGTCCCAGCGACGGCGCGAGCCCAGGTAGCGCAGCAGGTGCTGCACGTCGAGGTAGCCGCCCGAGCGCACGGCGAGCTCGACCCAGGCGGAGCGGTCGCCGACCAGCAGCGCATGCAGGGCGGCGGCGCGGTCGTGCCCCAGCTCGGCGGCCTCGGGCGGATCGTCGGGACCGCGGTGGCCGACCAGCACCAGCACCTCTTCGGGGTGGGCATCGAGCCAGTCCAGGGCGGTCATCGCCGCCTCGAGCGGGTGCCACTGCTCGGTGGCGGGGGAGGGCACCAGCAGGGCCGAGCCCGGGCGGGTGCGCAGCACCTCGGTCTCCACGCGGTGCATGCGGGGACGCTCGACGATCACGTGGTGCACCCGAGCGGTGGGCAGCCGCAGTGCGTGACCATGCCTGGTGTTGGCGGTGGATGGGTGGCGCAGGTCGGCGGGGGGAGCCGTGCGCTCGGCGGGCGGAGCGGGCGACAGCAGGCGATCGATGGTGGGCAGGCTCAGCGTGCAGATGCCGGGACCCTCCAGATCGCTCAGGCACAGGCGGCCATCGTCGTCGAGCACCCGCGCGAGCCCCTGGCCGCTGGGCGTGCGCAGCTCCACCTGGGCTCCCGCTGCGGGCGCCCCGAGATCGTCGGTCACGATGATCTCGATGCGGGCGCGCTCCGCCTGCGGGCGATCCTCGGGACGGCCCGGTCGATGGAGCGGCACGGGCTCGTCGGCGAGCTCGGCCAGCTCCACTGGGGGCTCGATCGCACGGGGCTCCGACAGCGGGTAGGGGCAGGGGGCCGTGTGGCGCAGCACCAGCCGGCCTGCGTGCAGCAGCGCGGCGAAGCGCTCGGCCAGGGCCTCGGGCGCGGGGGCCCGGCCGCCGTGCTCCGCGGTGAGCTCGACCATGAGGCGGCGGTTGTCCTCGTCCCGCGCCAGCCGTCGCGCCAGCTCCAGCAGCGACTCGAAGGTCCCCAGCGGAAACCACTCCGCCGTGACCCGGCGAGAGGCGTAGGGATCCCAGAGCTCATAGGAGTGGAACGCGTCGCGGAGGATGTACATGGTGCGGCTCGCCTCCCGTTGTCGACCATGAGCCGCGGAGCGTTGCAGGGAAGACGATCCGGTCGGGGTCGTGGGCACAAGGACCTTGCGGAGCGCGACGTAGCCCGTATGCTGCGCGTTCACATGGCCAGCCCGGATCCGTCGTCCCCTTCGTCCGAGCGTCGACGCCTGCGGTGGCGCTGGGGCCTGACCGGCGTGGGCATCACCGGGGCGGTCGTCGCGAGCTGGTACTTCCTGCTGCGGATCCCCGAGCCCGACGAGGTCTGCGATGCGCTGTGGGCCTCGGTCGAGCGCCGGCCCGGGCGGCGCCCGTGGTGGGCATCGGCCGCGACTGGCCCCGACGGCGAGGCACGCTACCGGGAGTTCTGCCTCCAGCAGCTCGAGCGCATTCGACCCGACGAGCTGCCGCTGTGGCCCTCCCAGAACCCGGGGCTCTCCTACGAGGCCGTGGCCCGCTGCGTGGTCTCGGCGCGCAACGACATCGCCGTCGACGAGTGCATCGACGACACCTTCGGTCGCCAGCTCTGGCTGCCGTCGCTCTACGAGGAGCCAGTGGAGCAGGCCGAGCCCGAGCTGCCGCTGGCGGCCGAGCCCATCGAGATCGTCGACGTCGCCCTGCTCGACGCGCCCTACTTCGAGCAGACCTCGCTGCGCCCCACACGGACCCTGGTCACCGGCAAGTCGCTGAGCCTGGCTCCCGTGCACGATCTGCCCGCCCACCGAGCGCTGGTGCAGCTCGAGAACCTGCCCCCCGACCAGCTCCACACCGTGCTCTACGACACCCGCACGGGCGAGGAGCTGGCGCACATCAACCGCGTGGTGCTGGTGCAGCGACAGCAGCGGATCGCCGAGATCCGCCGGCTCGGCACCGGCGAGCTTGGCATCCTCGAGCTGGACAGCGATCGCATCGCGTACCCCCAGCCCTCCCTGCCCGGCGGTTACGGGCCCGAGCAGCTGCGCCTGGCGCTGTTCGACGGCCCGGTGAGCTGGGGCGTGCTCTTCGGCCGCCGTGCCGGGGGACCGACCTACTATGCGATCTGGGAGCTTCGGGAGGAGCCGCCCGCGCTGCTCGACCAGCCGTTTCCGTACTGGCCGAAGGAGCGCCACGAGGCGGGGACCTTCGAGATCGAGGTCGAGGAAGGCGAGCCGCCGCGGGGCTGCCACTCGGTGTGCTTCACGCCGACCAAGCAGACCGTCTGCGACGATCGGCACGACATCATGGTGGACGGCACCGCGGTATTTCCCGGCGGAAGGCTCGGGCCCTCGCGGCCCGAGGCTCGCTGCGTGGGGGAGTGCGTCGGGAACGACGAGCGAAACCTCGACGCATCCTTCGCTCATTGGTTTGCCGGGGATCGCTTCATCCACACCGTAACGGCTTGGGACACCAGGGAGTCGACCGTGTACATCTGGTCGCCCGAGGGGGTCGTGTCGTGGCGGCCGGGGCGAGAGATCACGATGGCCGGGGTCTACTCCCACGGGGGGCTCATCAATCCTTCCCGAAAGACACCGGCGGAGACCACCGAGTGGGTCGACTTGGCGAGGTCGAGGTTGCTGCGAACCGAGCCATTGCTCCCGGTAGGTTGGGTCGATGCCCGGCCGGAGCGAACGCTCGTCGTCCGACCGGGAGACGACGATTCGATGATGGTGCTGGATGCTCGCCAGGCCACCTTGGATCCCGTCGCTCCCGACCTCGATTGCCCGGGACTACGGCCCGTCGTCACCGCGGAAGGGTATGGTGGGTTCCGTTGCGATCGAGGCGACGCGCCTCGGTGGAGTCGGTTGGTGGACTACGACCGTCGACGTGTCGTGCACGCGAGCCTCGCAACGGAGCTCGAGATGGATGCGGTGGGTTGCGTGGTGGCATCCGACCCGCGCAGGATCGTGGTTGGATGCCCCGGTCCGGCTCAGTGAACGTCCTTCATCCCGACCTCGATGATGCCCTCGATGGCGATGTCGACCCTTCGATAGAGGATGTTGGAGGTGCCGTCGTCGCCGGCCGCGACCTCTCCTTGCGCCTTGGGGGTGATGTTGGCGTGGATGCGCCGGGATCCGGTCTTCATGTACATCATCGCGTTCTTCGCACGGAAGCTCGAGAGCTTCTCGTTGAAATCCTCGGGCCCCGAGCGGTCGGCGAAGCCTTCGATCTCGATCTCCGTCTGATCGCTCGACAGCAGCACCAGCTCGGTCGCCATCACCTCGTCGAGCAGCGCCATCGCGTCGGGCATGAGCAGGGCATTGTTGATCGAGTAGTGGTTCTGGTAGAGCTGCCTCACCTCGTGGCTGTAGGTGATCGTGGGGATCTCCCAGGTCGGCTCGAGCTCGCCCACCCGATCGAAGGAGGAGCGCTTCTTCACGGCGCCCAGGTGGACGGCGATGCCGGCGGAGGCGACCAGGCCCGAGAGCACCGAGCTGCCGCTGAAGTCGAACCCCAGCGCATGGCCGGGGCCCGTGGCACCCACGGTGAGCACGGCCCCCCCGTAGGACTTGCCGCCTCCGATGCTGACGCCCACGCTCAGCTCCTCCATGAAGCAGATCCCCTCGAGCTCCTCGGGGCGGCGGGCGCTGGTGGGGCGGGTCTTGCCCTCGGCGATGATCCGGGTGGGGATGCCCACGCCCTGGCCCACGCCCACGAAGCCGATCAGGATGTCGTAGGTCACCGGGTCCCAGGCTCGGGCGCCGGTGGCCTTCACCCGCAGGGTGCCCTGGTAGACGCCGGCGGAGAACGGGATCCCGCGCAGCACCTTGGACAGCTCGCGCGCCGTGCCCGTCACGCCGCCCTCCACCGCGTGCAGATCGAGGCGCGCCTCGTAGACGATCCCGTACGACGAGCGCAGGCCCAGGTGCTTGGGGATGGCGTCGAGGCGCAGCTCGTCGGGGGTGCGGTCGAGGACCTCGCCGAGCCAGGTGAGCAGCGAGTGCTCCACCACGTGGCCGGCGCTGTGTAGCCGGACGAAGGTGCCGGTGAGCACCCGCTGCATGATCGCGCGGTGGAAGTCCTGCTGGGCCTCGTGGATCCCCCCGGCGATGACCGCAGTGGTCTGGGCGCGAGCGATGACCTCCTCGACCAGGCCATCGATGCTCTCGGCGATCTTCTGCCGCGCGATGCTGCTCTGCTGCCCCGACAGAGCGTCGGCCGCGGAGAGGAACGCCTGGATCATCTCCTCGAGGTCGGCCTCGCGGGTGGGCTCGTGGCTGCGCAGCTCGGCCCGGTGGGTGACGATCAGGTGCTCGAGGAAGCCCACCTGGATGCGGGTGAGGGGAAACCAGTGCGCGGTGCGGAGCAGGATGGGCAGCCCGGGGACCTGCGCGAAGCCCAGGTGACCCTCGAACAGCGAGGGCTCGTCGTCCACCCGGTTGCAGACGGCACCGTCGAGCGCCCGCAGCTCGGCGGGCAGCTCGGGGTGGTGCAGGAAGAGCATGAGCGTGCCGTAGTCGCCCACCTCCAGCGCGCCCGCGCCCGCGGGGAACAGCGGGCTGCCGAGGTCGTCGCGGGCGTCGAGGGTGAAGACCTGGGGGCTGCCCTCGTCGCGGTCGGCGAACATGCGCGCGCACAGATCCCTCCAGCGGTCGTCGACCACGGGCCGCCCCTTCTTCGAGCGCGCCCGCGGGTTGTAGCCGTTGGCGGCCAGGGCGATGAGGCACTCGATGTGCGTGCCCACGTGGTTGATGAAGAGGTTGAAGCGGCCCTGGTCGTCCTCCCAGCGGCCGGTGAGATCGGGCGAGGGGTGACGCGAGGGGAAGGCCTGCTCGCGAGCGCAGGCGTCGCTGGACTTGAGCATCGGGCTGGCCCGGCAGCTCGGCTTGGGGGCCCGGCCCGGCATCCGGTCGTGGTCGGGGACCTGGACCTGGAAGGGGCCGCGGTGGTCGGGGGCGAGGGCAGGGGCGTCGGTGGGCATGGTGGCCCCCTTCATCGACCACCGGGCCGCGGTCGTTGCACGAAGGGCCGCACTGCGGGTCGTGCGCGGTCCCGAGCCTCGCCCCGGGCCGAGCCGAGGTCTACGCTTCACAGGCCCGATGTCCGCCCGCCTCACCGAGATCCGCGTGCCCGGGGATTGCCGGCACGCCCTCGAGCCCACGCTAGTCGCCGAGCTGCTGGCCGACGTGACCGCGGCGCTGGGGGAGATCCGATGCACGGTGGTGGTGAGGGGCTCGGTGCTGAGGCTGGAGGTGGAGGTCCCGTCCGACGCCATGTCCGAGGCCATGCAGCAGGCCTTCGCGATCGTGCTCGCCACCTTCCGCTCGGCCACCGAGGGCTGGCGCGTGGCTCGAGCGCTGGCGCTGCAGCTCGAGGGCGAGGGCCTGGGCGATCGCCTCGATCGTCTGGGCCTGCCGCTGTCGCTCTACGGCGCGCCGCAGGCCGAGGGGGCCGTGGAGCTGATCGACGGCGGCGTGCTGGTCACGCTCCCCGAGGGTCCGTCGGCGCGGCTGGGTCGACTGGCCGCGGTCCTGGTGGCGCTCCTGCGAGGCGAGCCCGTGCCCCTCGAGGCGGTGCCGCTGCACCGCGACGGCGAGCGCCTGCGCTGGCGAGGGCTGGGCGCCCGGGGCCGGGCCACGCGGGTCGGCACCGAGGCCACGGTGCAGCGCGCCGCCCTGCAGCTGCTCGAGGCGCTCGAGCCCAGCCCCGCGCTGCACCTGTCACCGAGCGATCGCGTGCTGCTGCGCGAGGAGCTGACCGGGGCGATCCCGTTGCCGGTGGACGAGGCCGAGGCCCCGCCCATCGCCGCGCCGCCGCGGGGGATCCAGCCGGCGCGCTGCGACGATCCCGAGGTGTCGATCGTGCTGGCCTCCCACCGCGAGCGCCACCGCGTGATGCTGACGGTGGAGGCCCTGCGTGCGTCGACCGAGGGGCGCTACGAGGTGGTGGTGGTCGACGACGGCTCGGACGACGGCTGCTGCGACTTCCTGCGCGAGCACCCCGACCTCTACCCCGAGGTCACCCTGGTCACCCAGGATCAGCAGGGCTCGGCCCGGGCCCGCAACAGCGGTGTCGCGCACGCGCGGGCCCCGGTGGTGGTCTTCATGGACGCGCACTGCTTCCCCCGCGCGGGGTGGCTGAGCCTGATGCGTCCGCTGCTCGACGATCCCTCGGTGGGCATCGTGACCCCTGCCATCGGGGTGGCGGGCGATCCCTCCAACCGGGGCTATGGCTTCACCATCGTGGGCTCGCGGCTGCGCGCGCTGTGGCTGCCCCGCCAGGGCGACGAGCCGTGCCGGGTCCCCGGGGCCGGAGCCGGCTGCATCGTGCTGCGCCGTGGCACCTTCGAGGCGATCGGCGGCTTCGAGCCCATGCGCCGCTACGGCCTGGAGGACACCGAGCTGTCGATCCGCTGCTGGCTCGCCGGCTTCGACGTGGTGGTGGAGCCGCGGGCCGAGGTGGGCCACTGGTTCAAGGAGAGTCCCAACTTCGAGCTGCCCTGGACCGACTACCTCTACAACGTGCTGCGAACGGCGGTCCTGCACTTCGACGGGCCGCAGCTACGCACCATCATCGAGGGCTGCAGCGCCGATGCATCGTTCGGCGCCGCCATGGCGTTGCTGCTGAGCAGCGACGTCTGGGAGCGCCGCGCCCAGGTGCGTTCTCGCGCAGTGCGGACCGCGGCCTGGTACTGCGAGCGCTTTGCCATCGATCTTACGGGGACTTGAGCCCGCGCGCGAAGACGGGCTCGCCGTCTGGCCCCGGGGAGCGGTATCGTTCGCCTAGGAACCCGCGCCTTGGTGAAGGTCCCGACCTCCATCCTCGCCGATGCGGAGCGCCTTGCCAGCGGCGCCGTCCGTGACACGCAGCGTCGAGGGGCGCTGCTCGAGCGCCTGCTGGGTCGGCCCAACAAGCTGTGGTCGTCCGAGCGACTGGCGGCCTCGGTGGGCGCGAGCGTGGACGAGAGCGATGCCGAGCTCGCGGCGGTGCTCGTCGATCGGGCGGCGGGCACCCTGGGGCCGCTGGCGGATCGCCTGGGTCGGCACGTGCTGCGCCGCCACGTGCAGGGCTGGTCGTGCGGACCGGTCGGCGTGTTCGAGCACCTCAAGGTGCCCAGCGCCTACGAGGTGGAGCGCTGGGTGCATGCCGAGGACCACGCGGTGCTCGACGCTGCGCTGGCCGCCACCAAGACCACGCCGCCGCGGGCGGCCTTCGATGCGCCGCCTCTGCGCTGGCGCAGCGGTCCGCGGCTGAGCGCGGGGGCGCACGCGTGGTACGTGAGCCAGCTGCTCGCGGGGACCTTCGTGCTGCAGACCAGCGAGCGCGACGCGTCCCGGCCGGTGCGCGGCGCCGCGGGGCTGGTGGAGCCGGCGCTCGACGAGCAGGACACGGTGGCGATGGCCCGCTGGGTGCTGCGGGCGCGGCTGCCCGCGTCCTCGCGCGCTCGGGTGCCGCGGACGGTGGCTGCGATCGACTGGCTCGGCCAGCAGGTGGAGACCGGCGAGCTGCCGCGCTCGCGGGCCCTGCAGCTGATGGGCACCGATCGGATCCAGTCGCGGCGCTGGGCGTTTCGCTGGGGCGAGCTCCGCAGCCCGCGGTATCCCGATGCCATCTCCGACGAGCGCATCGAGGGGCTGTGGCCCACCGACGACGACCCCACGGGCACGCGAAGGCAGTGGGCCACCTGGGTGGGCGAGGTGCTGCAGCGGGCCATGACCGAGCAGCGTGGCTGGCGGTTCGAGGACTTCGAGGAGGCCTACCTGCGCCACCCGCTGGCCTCACCGATCGCCGAGGGCTTGGTCTACGTGATGGGCGGCCTGCCACTGGTGTTCATCGACGGCCAGGCCCACGGCATCGACGGCAAGCTGACCCTGATGCTCGGGGGCGAGCTGCGGGTGGCCCATCCGGCCGAGGGCGTCGAGGACTGGCCCATGCCCGTCGCCTCGCCGCCCTTCGCCCAGCGCGAGCACCGGGTGCTGAGCGTGGCCGAGCTGCCCTCGCCCCCCGCCGAGCCGGTGCCGCACGGGGCCTGGAAGCGGCGCGTCCGGGCGCTGCGGCTGCTCTCCGACGTGCAGACCAACGGCAGCACCACCGCCGAGCTGTGGCTGCTGGGGCACCACCGCGTGCACATCGATCACGCCGGCTATGGCTCGGGCCTGGGCGGGGCGCGGCCGATCTCCAAGATCCAGGTCTCGGTGCGCGCGGGCTCCCAGCCGCCGCTGGCCACCCTCGATGCGCAGGAGCGCCACGGCTGGGACAGCCTGCCGCCGTGGCTGGTCAGCGAGGTTGCCCGCATGCTGCGGGTGCTCTTCGGGCTCTCGCCGCTGCCGCGCAGCAGCCGGCCGGGGTAGGGGGAACGCGCGGGCACGTTCGTGCGTTGGGGCCGTCGTGGATCCGTGCCCGCCATGGCTCGAGGGCCTACGCGACGAGCTGGCCCGCGGTGAGGAGCCCGGGGTGGAGCGCCTCGCGGCCGTCCTGCTCGACCTGGGGCCGGTCGGGCCGTGGATCGAGCCGGTGCATTTCTCGTCCGGCGATCCCTACGGGCGCACCGTGGTGCACGCCGACGCTGGCCTGGAGCTGATGATCGCGGGCTGGAGCCGCGGTCGCTGGTGTGCGCCCCACGATCACGGTGAGGGCTACGGTGCGGTGATGGTGTTGCAGGGGCGGGCGCAGCACCGTGGCTACGTGTGGCACCACGGGGTTCCGCGGCCCGAGCCCGCCGAGCGCCTGGGCCCGGGCACGGTGCTGCGCTGCCCTCGGGGCTGGGTGCACCAGATGCGCGACGATGGGGACGAGCATCCCCTGGTCACGCTGCATCTGTATCGCGGCCCCACGGCGCCGATGGTGGTCTACGACCTCGAGCGCGAGCGCACGCAGTGGCTCGCCGATGGCTGCGGCGCCTGGCCCCGCGCGCCCGAGGATCCCGCGGTGCTGCGCAGCGCCAGCGGGCTGGTCCCGCGCACGCGAGGGTAGGGGGGGCCAGCGGGTGCGCACATACATCCAGAGCGGCAACGTGGTGTTCACGGCCCGCAGCGCCGTCGCCCGTCGCATGGCCGCATCGCTGTCCCAGGCCATCGCCGACCGGCTCGGGCTCACGGTGCCCGTGGTGCTGCGCAGCGTGGCCCAGCTCCGCGCCGTGGTCGACGACAATCCCTTCCTGGCCCAGGGCGTCGATCCTCAGGCGCTGCACGTGGCGTTCCTGGCCGACGCACCGGGGGCAGAGCTCGGCGCGGCCCTCGATCCCGATCGATCGCCGCCCGATGCGTTCGTGCTGCGCGGCGCGGAGCTGTTTCTGCACCTGCCGGGCGGTGTGGCCAAGACCACGCTGACCAACGCCTACCTCGACCGCGTGCTCCAGACCACCTGCACGCTCCGCAACTGGCGAACCGTGCTCACGCTGGCCGAGATGGCTCAGGCCCAGGCGTAGGCCCAGGCTCGAGCGTCGGCGCCTCGCCCCGCAGCACGCGGCCCCGCACCATCGTGGCGCGCACGGGGCCCGCGTCGTGGCGGAACAGCAGCGCATCGAGCAGCGCCGGGCCGCTCAGCCTCGCGGGCACGTCGACGGCCACCAGGTCGGCGTCGAAGCCGGGCGCGATGCAGCCCAGGCGGTCGTCCTGATGCAGCGCCCGGGCCCCGCCGCGGGTGGCGAGCCACAACAATTCCTCGGGCCCCACCATCGCGCCGCGCAGCAGCGAGGCGTCGTAGGCCGCCGCCGCCACCCTCCGCAGCGAGAACGTGCGGCCGGCCCCCACGTCGGTGCCCAGGCCCACCCGCAGTCCCAGCTCCAGCGCCTTGCGCAGCGGCATGCAGCCGCTGCCCAGGAAGAAGTTGGAGTCGGGGCAGTGGGCGACCGCCACGTCCTGGGCTCGCAGGCGCGACCACTCGTCCTCGCTCAGGTGGATGCAGTGGGCGAGCACGGTCAGCGGCCCCACGCAGCCGTGGTCCTCGTACACGCCCAGGTAGTCGCGGCTGCCGGGGAACAGCTCGAGGGTGTGCTCGATCTCGTCGGGGTTCTCCGAGATGTGGGTCTGCAGCAGCAGCTCGTGCTCGCGGCTGCGGAGCCCGGCGTCGCGCAGCAGCTCGGGGGTGCAGCTGATCGCGAAGCGAGGGATCATCGACAGCCGGATCCGTCCGTCGTCGCGGCCGTGCCAGCGCGCGTGGAGATCGTCGCAGGCGGCCAGGGCCTCGGCCGCCGGCAGCAGCACCGGCGGCGGCGCGCTGCGATCCATCAGGGCGAGCCCGGCCACCGCCCGCAGGCCGTGGCGCTCGATCGCCTCGAGCAGGATCTCGGTCGCCCCCGGGTGGGCGCTGCAGTAGATCGCCGCGAGCGTGGTACCCTGCGCGATGAAGGCCTCGCACATCTCCTCGGCCACCGCCGCGGCGTAGCCCGGGTCGGCGAAGCGGGCTTCCTCGGGGAACACCGAGCGCTCCAGCCACGGCAGCAGCGGACCGCTGGCGCTGCCCAGGATCCGGGTCTGCGGGTAGTGCACGTGGGCATCCACGAGGCCGGGCAGGATCACCGCACCGGGCCAGGTGACGGGCCGCGTGCAATCCGGCGGGGCCTCGCGCAGCGCGGCGATCCGCCCGTCGGCAGCCACCTCCACCAGCGCATCGGGCCACTGCTCGATCGTGCGGGACCGAGGGCTGGGGGCCAGCACGCGGCCGCGGATCGTGGCGAGCGGGGAGTCGGCCATCGGCTCCCCGCTTCTTACCACGGCCCGCGGCCGGGTCCGGCTAGCGCGCGATGTCGGGCGGATCGAGGGTCCAGGCGCCGCGCATGTTCTGGTTGTTGGTCTCCTGCCCGGGCAGCCAGAACGCAGGGTGGCTGGGATCCTGGCCGGGCTGCGGCGGATCGTCGATCGCGGTGACCCACAGCTGCTTGTGCCGGGTGTCGGCCGCGGTGTCGGTCAGGATGTTGCCGTAGGTGCGCTCGGAGACGAACACCAGCCACAGGTAGCCGCCGCGCGACTCGGGCATGAAGGTGGGCTCGTAGCAGGCCGAGCTCTGGTCGGCCGCCAGCGAGCCCACGCCGCAGGCACGGTCGAGGGCGAGCTGCTGCGTGCCGTCGAGGTTGGTCATGCCCAGCTCGCCCAGGGCTCCGCGGGTGCGGGCCTGGGTGGCGCGGCCGAAGGCCAGCCACTGCGAGTCGGGGCTCCAGGTGGGGTAGGTGACCGCGGTGCGGCTCGCGGTGGCGGCCACCAGCTGGTGGTCGTTGGCGAAGCCCGGGGTCACCGTGTCCACGTCGCTCACCCACAGCGTGGAGTTGTTGAAGTCCAGCCAGTTGCCGTCGGTGCGCACCGAGTAGGCCAGCTTGCTGCCGTCGGGCGACCAGGCCGGGAACGCGGGGAAGCCCCCACCCACCGGGGGCAGGCTCGCCAGCACGTTGATGCTGTCGAAGGTGCTCAGGTTGGCCACGCCCGAGGTCTGCCCCCACACCACGTAGTCGCCGTCGGGCGAGATCGCCTCGAAGCCCGAGGTGGTGTCGGTGGCGTAGAGCGACGCGCCGTCCGAGGTCTCGAAGGTGCCCCAGGGGCTGTAGCCGCCGTGGAACGCGGCCACCAGGGTGCTGCCGTTGGCCGACACGCTGTGGCAGGCCACGCAGGTCACCCCGGGCGGCTTCTGCAAGAAGGTCTCGGGCGCGGGCTCGCCCACCTTCAGGCGCACCACGTTGCCCTGGTTGACCTCCCAGTAGTAGATGGTGCCGATGAGGTCGGCGTCGGCGATGTGCCAGCTCGAGGTGACGGGCGCGTACACGCTGGCGCCGTCGTAGCGCTGCAGCTCCACGTCGATGTCGGCCGCCACCACCGAGGCGGTGAGCTTCTTCCACACGTCGGCCGGCAGCACCGGGAAGGTGTAGCGGCCCGGATCCACGCCCGCGAACCACGCCTCGAACTCGAAGGTCGGCGCGTCCAGGTGCAGGTAGTAGGTGTCGACCGCGGTGCCGCCGTTCCACTGCACCACTGGCGCGATGAGGTCGCGCGGGAACACCGTCTCGTCGTAGGGGTACAGCAGCGTCAGCGTGGGATCGGGCGCGCCGCCCATGCCGAACATGTTCTTGACCGAGTCGTCCACCCCGCCGTCGTCGGTGATGTGCAGCTTCACCGTGGCCGGGGTCTCGGCCTCGAGGTCGCCGCTCGAGAAGCGCACCGCGGTCACGCCTCCCGCGATTCCCGAGGCCCCCAGCTCGCCGGTGAAGGTGTCGATGGTGGCCACGTCGAGGCGATCCACCTCCCACACGCCGCTCACCGGGACCTGCTCGCCGCTGGCGGTGATCCCCACCACCTCCATCTGGATCGGGGCCGGCAGCACGCCGTCGACCACCTCGAGGAACGGGTTCTGGGGCGTGATCTGGAGCTCGACGACCGCGTCCTCGCCCTCGGTGGCGCCGACGGACTCGTCCATGGCGCCGCTGCTGGCGGCGCCCGTGCCCTCGGTTGCCTCGCCGGTGCCCGCCGTGAGCCCGGTCAGGCCCGGCCCGCCGTCGGCCTGCGTGTCACGGCTGCCCTCGCCCCCGCAGGCGGCGAGCACCACGGCAGCGACCAGTGCCACCCAACGTCCCTTCGATCGTCGTGTCATTTTCCCGAACCCCTCGTCTACGCGAGCTTCGACACCGGCACCCCTCGATCCTTCCGGGACGATCACGCCGGCGGGGGCGGCGTCACGAAGCACTCGATGGTGGTGACGATGCGGAAGTTCGACTCGTTGGTGTGCCGCTCGGCGTGGAAGATGTCCATCGGATAGGTCTGTCCCGGCACGAGCCCCAGCGAGTCCATCTCCACCGAGGCCTCCAGCGCAGGGTGCAATCCGCCCAGATCGATGGCGAGGCGGCCGTCCACGAACATCCACAGATCATCGTCGCCGCGGAAGGTGAACACCTCGCCGCCCTCGTAGGTGAAGCTGGTGTGGACCTCGGTGGTGAAGTGGAAGTTGTGAGGGTTGCCCTCGTCACCGTATCCCATGCCGTCGATGGGAAAGAACGCGGAGCTATCGTAGGAATACTCGCCGTTGCCCTCGTCGGTGAGCATCAGCTCGATGGGGAACGGCATGTTGGTCCCCGGCACGTCGTGATACCACTGCGCGAAGGTGTCGGCGCTGGTGATCATCGGCGTGCCGGCGTAGCCCGGGTCGAGCTGCGGGGTCTGGTCGCCGCCGAGGGTGGACATCACCAGGCCCACCGACGCGGTGTCGCCCGAGTAGGCCTCGAAGTCGGGGTGCGACGACGAGAAGTCGCGGATCGTGGCCTCCAGGCCGTCGCACTCCTCGCCCGCGGTCTCGCCCACGGGCGGGAGATCCGAGGCCACGTGGGCGTCGAGCCGCTCCGTGCTGGTGTCGTCGATCATGGCGGTGTCGGCCATGGTCCCCGCGGTGTCGAGCGAGGCGATGCCCGAGCCGGTCGGACCCATCGACGACTCGCGCTCGTCCTCGGGCGTGCTGCAGCCCAGCCCCAGCACGAGCCCCACGAGCGCGCCCAGCTGCGCTCTCGACCGTCGCGATCGTCGTTCGGCCAAGCCCCTCATCATCCGCCCGATCCGATTCCCTCCTCTGCGATAGTCCGAGCGCAAGTCCCTCACAAGGAGTGGATCCCCGCCGAGGTACCCGGGGATCCCCGGGGTCATGGGGTGAATCCCCGGGGGCCGCGACTCCGCATACGGGCACCGAGGGGCCTATTGGGGGTGCGACGATCGGTCGCGCTCGGGATCCTCGACGGGGGTGGGCGCGAGCTCGAGCGGGTCGGCTCGCGGCGCCGCGTAGGGATCGAAGCGCTGTCGGCTGTGACGCGAGCGGTTGAGGCGCGAGAGCTCGAGCGGGTCGAAGGCATCATCGCTGCCCGGAGGGGCCACCCGGCGGATGAACGCCTCGATGCGCCGACGCATCTGCTCGCCGCCCTCGCGTCGACCGTCGTCGCCCTCGTCGCGAGCGAGCTCCTCGCAATCGTCCCACAGCAGGAACAGGGCGCGGCGGCGCTCGGCCGCCGAGCGAGCGGGGTCGCGCCACACCGTCGAGAGCTCACGGCCCAGCTGCAGCATCGCCGTGCGTTGGCGGCGTTGCTCGTGATCGCGAGCCATCTGGTCGCGCATGGGAGCCGTCTGCTCGAGGAACGCCTGCTTGGCCTTCGTGTGGCGCCGCTGCCCTCGGCGCAGCAGCATGTCGGCCAGGCCGCCCATGCGGACGCCCACGCCGAGCATGATCGGGGCCGGACCGAGCGAGCCCGCACCTGGGGGCGAGCGGTCCGTCGCCGCGTCGAGGCGGCCGCGGGGATCGTAGGGATCGGGCGCATGGGGATCCGCGGGGGGGCTCGGTGGGTCGGGCCCTCCGGGGCGAGCGATGGCATCTCCCAGGTCGCGGAGGAACTGCGCGACCCGGCGTGGATCATCGACGAGCGGCTCGATCGCGGGACGGTCCTCGAGCTGGGCGCGACCGTCGGGACGGATGATGCCGGTGAAGTGGGCCTTGCGGTCCACGTGCTCGAGGCTGCCGTCGGCCCGCGGGTGGAGGTCGAGCGCGGAGCCGTCGTGGGTCTCGGTCAGCGAGGGCGGGGGGGCCGGGCGGGGCGCGGGCGGAGCTGCGGCGATGGAGCCCGCGACCAGGCCCAACCCCAGCGCATCACGGAGCGTGAGCCGCCACCCCGCCATCGCATCCACAATAGGGGAGCCCGGGTCGACGATGCCGTGCTCTCGGTCACGCCAGGGACGGATTGCGCGTGCCCGGGGCCGTCCCGTCGCATCGTCGGCGAGCCGGGGGCTCGTCACGCTATCGTTGCGTGGGCATGACCACCTCGGAGCACGAGCGTTCGCCCGAGGCGGCCCGCGACGAGCGATCGCTGGCTCCCGACTCGATCCTGGGTCGCTACCGGCTGGTCCGTCCCATCGGCCACGGGGCGTCCGGGGAGGTCTTCGAGGCCCACGACCCCGTGCTCGGGCGAGCCGTGGCGCTCAAGGTGCTGCGCGGCCGCTGGTCGCCGTCGGCCAGCCTCCGGCTGCAGCGCGAGGCCCATGCGCTGGCTCGGGTCTCCCACCCCAACGTGGTGCAGATCTACGAGATCGGGGTGGACCAGGGGCGGATCTTCATCGCGATGGAGCTGGTGCGGGGCCGCACCCTGGATCGATGGCGCGAGGCAGGGCCGTCGTGGCGGGAGTGCGTGGCCGTGTATCGCCAGGCGGGGGCCGGGCTCGCGGCGGCCCACGAGGCGGGCATCGTCCACCGCGACTTCAAGCCCCACAACTGCATCCTCGGCGAGGACGGCCGGGTGCGGGTGCTCGACTTCGGCCTGGCGCGCGAGCCCGGCTCGGCCGGGAGCTCGGGCTTGGGCACCACGCTCTCGCACGACGTGGACCAGCCGCTCACGGCGACCGGCGCGGTCATGGGCACGCTCGCCTACATGCCTCTCGAGCAGATGGAGGGGCGGCCGGCCACCGCCGCCAGCGATCAGTTCGCCTTCTGTGCCTCGCTGTTCGAGGCGCTCCATGGTCACCGCCCGTTTCGCGGGAGCAGCCGCGAGGTGCTGATCGAGGCGCTGCGCACGATGACCGTCGAGCCCTCCGATGGCGACCGGCTGCCCGCCGCGCTGCGCCGGGTGCTGATGCGCGGCCTCGGTCCCGATCCGGCGGAGCGCTGGGCATCCATGCCCGAGCTGCTCGCCGCGCTCGCGACCATCGAGCGCGGCCGCTCGCGGCGCTGGGCCCTCGGGCTCGGCGGCGGCGTGGTGGTGCTGGGCTCGGTGGGCGCCTGGCTGTGGCTGGGCCAGCCCTCGCGCCCCGGGGGCGTCACGATTCCCGAGGGGGTGCCGCCCGTCGTCGTCGATGCGCGCTCGCTGTCCCCCTCGGCGCAGCGGCTGCGGGCCCAGGCCGAGGATGCCTGGGCGGCCGATCGTCTCGACGAGCTCCGGCTCGCGCTCGATCGCCTCGCTCCGCAAGCGGATGGCCCGCTCGACGATCCCTCGCTCGCGGCCGAGGCTCTGCTATGGCGCGGGCGACTGCTCGACGAGAGCGACCCCCAGGCTCTCGAGACCTTTCGGCGCGCGTTCTTCTTGGCCCACGAGGCCGACGTGCCCTCGACCGCCGCCCGGGCCGCCCTCGGGGCCGCCTCGGTGATCGTGGAGGAGCACGGCCACGCCTTCGACGAGTGGATGCGCCACGCCTGGGAGGAGCTCCACCGCGGGCCCTGGGATCGCAGCGCTGCCGTCGAGGTGCTGGTGAGCAGCAGCTACGGCCGCGCCGTGGTCCTCGCCGACGAGCAGGCGGTGGACCTGCTCGACCTCGCCGCGGCGACCATCGGCGACGTGGAGCCCGACGATGGTCCCTTCATGGCCAGCTCGATGGTCGAGCTCGCCACCGCGTGGCGCTTCGTGGACGAGCCCGAGCGGGGGCTCCGGTGGGCCCAGCGGGCCGCTGCGCTGATCGAGGCCACGGCCGGCCCCGATCATCCCGTGCTCGCAGCGGCCGAGGCCGAGATCGGGAGCTGCACCAACGAGCTGGGCCCCTGCTACCTGGGGCTGCCCCACCTCGAGCGGGCCCGCGCGGCCCAGCTCGCCGCCGCCGACGGGGCCATCGACTGGCGCTCCGCGATCGTGGTGCAGCACATCGCCGAGTGCCTCGAGGAGCTCGGTCGCTACGAGGTCGCGCTCGAGGAGTATCGGCGCATGGTCGCGTACTGGGCCGAGCTCGGCGACGAGTATCGCTCGCGGGAGGTCGACGTGCGGATCTCCATCGCGCGCCTGCTCGCGCACCTGGGGCGGACCGCGGAGGCCGAGCGGGAGTACGAGCGGGCGATCGCGTTCGTGGATCCCAGCGGTCCCGAGGATCCGCTGCGCGAGCTGGCCCGCGAGGAGCTCGAGGAGCTGCGCGCTCGGGTCGACGCACGCTGAGGAGCGGGCGTCTCGCAGCGGGGAGGGGCGGGGCACCCGAGCCGTCGGCGACGAGGTGGACCGCGGGGCGGATGCCCGGCTCCGTGCGTCGGCCGCACCGGACAAGCTCCGGTGCGACGTGGCACCATCGCGGCCGTGTCTCGCAAGGCTCCCGCGCAGCACCTCCGCGATCTCGTGCGGCTGCGTCGGGTTCGCGATCGGATCGACCGAGAGCACGCCCAGCCCCTCGACGTCGAGGCGCTCGCCCGCGGCGTGGGCATGTCGGCCGGGCACCTCAGCCGCCAGTTCCGGCGCGCCTATGGCGAGTCACCGTACTCCTACCTCATGACCCGACGCATCGAGCGCGCCATGGCCCTGCTGCGCCGAGGGGATCTCAGCGTCACCGAGGTCTGCTTCACGGTGGGCTGCTCGTCGCTGGGCACCTTCAGCACCCGCTTCACCGAGCTGGTCGGCGTGCCGCCCAGCGTCTACCGGCGGCAGGCCGCGGGGGCGACCGAGGGGATGCCGTCGTGCGTGGCGAGGACCGTGACGCGACCGGTCAGGAATCGAGAAGCGCCCGAGCCCGGCCCCCCCTAGCATCACCGCCATGGACATCACCATCCACTCCTGCTTCCTCCCGCACGACGACCCCGAGGCCTCCCTGGCCTTCTACCGCGACATCCTGGGCTTCGAGCCGCGCAACGACGTGGGCTACGAAGGCATGCGCTGGATCACGGTCGGCCCCGCCGCCCAGCCCGACACCTCCATCGTCCTGTATCCCCCTGGTGCCGATCCCGGCATCACCGAGGACGAGCGCCGCATGATCACCGAGATGATGGCCAAGGGCACCTACGCCACGCTCCTGTTGGCCACCAAGGACCTCGATGCCACCTTCATGCGGCTCCAGGCCCAGGACGTCGAGGTGGTGCAGGAGCCCACCGATCAGCCCTATGGCGTTCGGGACTGTGCCATCCGCGATCCCGCGGGGAACCTGATCCGGATCCAGGAGCGGCGCTGAGGCGCCACGAGCACGACGGCGTGGAGCGATGGAGACGCGATGAGCAAGGCGAAGAAGGCGAGCAAGGAGACGGCGTCGGCGAGGAAGACGGCGTCGGCGAGGAAGACGGCGTCGGCGAGGAAGACGGCGTCGGCGAGGAAGACGGCGTCGGCGAGGAAGACGGCGTCGGCGAGGAAGACGGCGTCGGCGAGGAAGACGGCGTCGGCGAGCTCGGCCCCGCGGTCGTCCGGCCAGCCCATCGCCGATCGCCACGACTGGATCCGCGTCCACGGTGCCCGCGTCAACAACCTCGCGGACCTGAGCATCGAGATCCCCAAGCGCCGGCTGACGGTGTTCACGGGGGTCTCGGGATCGGGCAAGAGCTCGCTGGTGTTCGGCACCATCGCCGCGGAGTCGCAGCGGCTCATCAACGAGACCTACAGCGCCTTCGTGCAGGGCTTCATGCCCACGCTGACGCGGCCCGACGTGGACGTGCTCGAGGGGCTGACCACCGCGATCGTCGTCGACCAGGAGCGCATGGGGGGCGACCCACGCTCCACGGTCGGCACCGCGACCGACGCCAACGCGATGCTGCGCATCCTCTTCAGTCGGCTCGGCAAGCCCTACGTGGGACCTCCCAGCGCCTTCGCCTTCAACCTGGCCTCGGTCTCCGCGACGGGCACGATGACGGTCGCGCGCGGCAGCGCCAAGGCGGTCAAGAAGACCTTCACCCGCCTGGGCGGCATGTGCCCCCGCTGCGAGGGTCGCGGCTCGGTCTCCGACTTCGACCTGAGCGCGCTCTACGACGACACCAAGTCGCTCAACGAGGGCGCGCTGACCATCCCTGGCTACAGCATGGAGGGCTGGTACGGTCGGATCTTCCGCGGCTGTGGCTTCTTCGATCCCGACAAGCCGATCCGCAAGTTCAGCAAGCGCGAGCTGCACGACCTGCTCCACAAGGAGCCCACCAAGATCAAGGTCGACGGGATCAACCTGACCTACGAGGGGCTGATCCCCAGGATCCACAAGTCGTTCCTGTCCAAGGACGTCGACGCGATGCAGCCCCACATCCGGGCCTTCGTGGAGCGGGCGATCACCTTCGGCACCTGCTCCGACTGCGGCGGCACCCGCCTCAACGAGGCCGCGCGCTCGTCGAGGATCGCGGGGATCAACATCGCCGACGCCTGTGCGATGCAGATCAGCGACCTGGCCCAGTGGGTCGCCGAGCTGCACGATCCCTCGGTGGCCCCGCTGCTCGAGTCGCTGCGGCAGTCCCTCGACTCCTTCGTGGAGATCGGGCTGGGCTACCTCTCGCTCGACCGGCCCGCGGGGACGCTGTCGGGCGGCGAGGCGCAGCGCACCAAGATGATCCGCCACCTCGGCTCCTCGCTCACCGACGTCACCTACGTCTTCGACGAGCCCACCGCGGGCCTGCATCCCCACGACGTGCAGCGGATGAACGAGCTGCTGCTGCGCCTGCGCGACAAGGGCAACACGGTGCTCGTGGTGGAGCACGAGCCCGAGACCATCGAGGTCGCCGATCACGTCGTCGATCTCGGCCCGGGTGCCGGCACGGCGGGAGGCTCGGTGTGCTTCGAGGGCACCGTGGAGGGGCTGCGGGCGAGCGGCACCATCACCGGTCGCCACCTCGACGACCGTGCCGGCCTCAAGCAGACGTTGCGGACGCCCACCGGTACGCTCGAGATCCGGGGGGCCACCGCGAACAACCTGCGCAGCGTGGACGTCGACGTCCCGCTCGGGGTGCTCGTCGTGATCACCGGCGTGGCCGGCTCGGGCAAGAGCTCGCTCGTGCATGGCTCGATCCCCGCGGGTGCGGGGGTGGTGTCGATCGACCAGGGCCCGATCCGTGGCTCGCGGCGCAGCAACCCGGCCACGTACACCGGCCTGCTCGAGCCGATCCGCAAGGCCTTCGCCAAGGCCAACGGCGTCAAGCCGGCGCTGTTCAGCGCCAACTCGGAGGGGGCGTGTCCCTCCTGCAATGGCGCCGGCGTGATCTACACCGACCTGGCGATGATGGCCGGCGTCGCCACCCTCTGCGAGGAGTGCGAGGGGCGGCGGTTCCAGGCCTCGGTGCTGGACTATCACCTCGGGGGCCGCGACATCAGCGAGGTGCTCGCGATGTCGGTGCGCGAGGCCGAGGGCTTCTTCGGCGCCGGCGAGACCCGCATCCCGGCTGCGCATGCCATCCTCCGCCGGCTCGCCGACGTCGGCCTCGGCTACCTCGGCCTCGGCCAGCCGCTCCCCACCCTGTCCGGCGGCGAGCGGCAGCGCCTCAAGCTCGCCACGCACATGGCACAGGAGGGTGGCATCTACGTGCTCGACGAGCCCACCACCGGCCTCCACCTCGCCGACGTGGAGCAGCTCCTCGGCCTGCTCGATGGCCTGGTCGACGCCGGCAAGTCGGTCATCGTGGTGGAGCACAACCAGGCCGTGATGGCCCACGCAGACTGGATCATCGATCTGGGACCCGGGGCCGGGCACGAGGGCGGGCGGATCGTATTCGAAGGCACGCCCGCCGATCTGGTCGCCCGACGGGCGACGCTCACCGGGGAGCACCTGGCGGCCTACGTGGGAGCGTGAGCGAGGAGTCGAGCGCCCGCTGCGAGAGCGAAGGAACGCGTGGACCTTCGAAACGACAAAGCCCCTCGGAAGGGGCCTTTCACTGGGAGCGGGAGACGGGGCTCGAACCCGCGACATTCAGCTTGGGAAGCTGACACTCTACCAACTGAGTTACTCCCGCAGTTGGGCGGAGCTACCTACCACGCTCCCATCCCGCCGAGCAAGCCGAAAGGCTCGGAACGTGGCAAACTCCGGCCGTGCCGCCACATCCGGGCAAAACGGCGCTCCGGGTGGCCCTTCGGGCCCGTCGGTCGGCGTTGCCGCCGACCTTCGCGACGCTTCGCTCCCGGCCGCTGGTGGAGGCGATCCTCGAGCATCCGACCTGGGCGGGGGCCCGGGGCATCGCGGCGTTCGTGGGCGTTCGCGGTGAGCCGCACACGCGCCCGCTGCTCGAGGCGGCGCTGCAGCAAGGACGACGCCTGTGGCTGCCGCGCGTGGTGGAGGCGACGGAAGGAATCTCGGTGCTGGTGGAGGTCGCGGATCTCGACGAGCTCGAGCCGGCGGCGTTCGGGCTGCTCGAGCCGCCGGTCCGCGCCGACCAGCCGGCGCTCACCCGCGTGCACGCGGACGGCCCCATCGATCTGGTGCTGGTGCCCGGCCTGGCCTTCGACTCGATCGGCACCCGCATCGGCTTCGGCCCGGGGCACTACGATCGCCTGCTCGAGCACGTGGCCACCACGGCACGTCCGGTCCGCATGGGCGTGTGCTTCGCGGACTTCCTCGACCCGGCGGAAGGCCCGATCCCCGCCGAGCCCCACGATGTGCCGATGCACCTGGTCGCGACCGAGGCCGGCATCGCGACCTGCACGAGCCCGTGAGCGCCCCGACGGAGCGCCACCCGACCGAGCGCCGCTACGCGAGGCTCTGCTGGACGGCCTCGACCACCATCTGGGCCAGCAGGTCCAGGGTGCGCTCGCCCTCCTCGGCGGTGGCACCGGCCGGGTTGCCGCAGTAGGCTCGCTCCACGCCGCACTCGAGGAAGTCCTTGGCCCCGGCGGCGATGCGCTCGTGCAGCGGCACCACGTGCTCGGGCAGGGCAGCGGCGACCTCGGTCTTGACCCACTGCGGACGGATCGCGAGCACGAGGCTGGTCTCGTACTGGCCGGCGTGGCAGGAGCCGCTGCGGAATTCGTCGGTGAGCCGCTCGGCGTTGCGCCGCCGCGTCTGGTCGGAGAACACCAAGGGGTCGCCGGTGAGGGCCCGGAAGTCGTGCTCCACGGAGCGCAGGGTGGCGATGTGACCGGGCTCGAGGTGGGCGTTGGTGATGGCCACCCGGGCAAAGCCCATGGCGTGAGCCTGCAGGCAGGCCTGGAGCACGAGGCCGTGGACCACCTCGCGCGAGATGGTGGTGGTGCCACGGAAGCTGGCGGCCCAGTCGGTGACGCCGTAGTGCAGGGGAGGGAAGCGCACGGCGTTGAAGCCGGCCTCGGCCAGCGCCTCGGCGGCCCGTCGCGCGACCTCGTCGCTGATGAGGGTGTCGGTGCAAAGGGGCAGGTGCGGGCCGTGGGCCTCCACGCTGCCGGTGGGGATGATGGCCACGCTCGTCCGCCCCTGCGCGAGCAGGCCCTCGACCTCGGGGTAGCTCATGCTCACCAGCGCCCGGACCACGCCCGGGCCGTCGCGGAGCTCCCCGGGTGCCTCGCCGCTCATGCGCCCCCCTTGTCGGCCGAGGGGGCGGGCAGGGTGTTGGCCAGCTCGCGCAGCGCAGCGCGGCGGATCTTGCCGGTCTCGGTGCGCGGCAGCTCGTCGAGGATCACCACCACCCGCGGCGCCTTGAAGGCAGCGATGTGCTCGCGGGCGTAGGCCACGATCTCGTCCTCGAGGCCCTCGCGCCGCGCGTGCCCCTCGCTCAGCTCCACGAAGGCCATCGCCTTCTCGAGCCCCGCGGCATCGCGCACCCCGACCACGCCGGCCTCGTGCACGGCGGGGTGGCCGAGCAGGCAGTTCTCCACCTCGAGCGGGGAGACGTAGACCCCCGAGCACTTGAGCATGTCGTCGCCGCGGCCGCAGTACCAGAAGTAGCCGTCCTCATCGACGTAGAACTTGTCGCCGCCCTTGACCGCGTCGCCCCAGAAGGTCTCGCGGCTGCGGTCGCGCATGCGCCAGTAGCCGGCGCCGGCCGAGGGTCCCTCGATCACCAGGGTGCCGATCTCTCCGGGGGCCACGCGGTTGCCGTCGTCGTTGATGAGGCGGTAGCGGTAGCCGTCCACGATGCGGCCCAGGCTGCCCTCCTTCACGTCGCCGGGGCGGTTGGTGATGTACACGTGGAACATCTCGGCCGAGCCGATGCCATCGTAGATCTCCACGCCGAAGCGGTCCTTCCAGTCGCGATACAGCCGCGGCGGCAGGGCCTCGCCCGCGCTGACCAGCGAGTGCAGCGAGCCCAGCTCGAAGCGGTCGGCGTCGCTCACCTCCATGAGCTTGGCGATGTTGGTGGGCACGGTGACGAGCTGGGTGACCCCGTAGCGCTCCACCAGCTCGAGGTACTCGCGGGGCTCGAGGCGATGGGGGGTGAGCACGCAGCGGCCGCCCACGCTGAAGGGGAAGAGCATGTTGGAGGCGAGCGCGTAGCCGAAGAACAGCTTGGGGGCCGAGAGCGTGACGTCGCGGTGGGTCAGCCCCAGGGTGCGCTGCGCATAGGCGACGGTGTTCCACACGAAGTCGTGGTGCATGTGCATCACGCACTTGGGCTTGCCGGTGGAGCCGCTGCTGCTCAGCCAGGTGGCGAAATCGTCGCGGTAGGTGGGCTCGGTCACCGCCTCGTCGGGCTGCCGCGCCACCGCGGCGTGGTAGTCCACCGTGCCCTCGGGGGCCCGGGCGTCGCCGCGCGCGACCACGATCACGTGGTCGGTGTGCGGTGCGTCGGCGATCACCGGGGCGAGCTTGGGCCACACGGCGGCGTCGACCACCACGATCCGCGGGCGCGCATACTCGAGGTAGTAGGCGTAGTCCTCGCTGCGCAGCCAGGTGTTGGCGGGCACCGCCACGCCGCCCGCCCGCAGCACGCCGAAGTAGGTCTCGACGAGCTCGGGGGTGTCGAGCAGCAGCAGCAGCACGCGCTCCTCGATGCGCAGGCCGAGCTCGCGCAGCAGGTTGGTCACCTGGTGGCTGCTCCGCACGAGCTGCGCGTAGCTGAGGTCCCGCGCCTCGTCGTCGGCACCGGGGTGGTAGTGGACGGCGATCTGGTCGCCGCGCCCCTCGTCGAGGCGCGCATCGAGGAACCACGTCGCCATGTTGAGGCGGTCGGGGATGACGATCGGCTCGGCCTGGCCCATGGCGGGCAATCTAGCGCGTTTCGGCGGCCCGGCGGCGCCCCGCGTGCGCCCGGGCGCGTCGTTTCGGGCGTGGTCGGCCGCGCCCCGGATGCACGAAGGGCGACGAGCGAGTCGAGCTCGCATCGTCGCCCCCGTGGCGATCACGCCGGCGTGGCCTACTGGGTGCGCCCGCCGATGCGCTTGCCCTGGCCCTGCAGCATCTCCTTCATGCCCGGAATCTCGCCGAGGTTGGGCATGAGGATGATCTCGATGCGGCGGTTCTGCTCGCGGCCCTCCTCGGTGCTGTTGTCACCGACCGGGTCGTTCTCGCCGTAGCCGGCCGCGCCCACCTTGTTGGAGGGGTAGCCGGCGTCGATGAGGGACTTGACCACGCTGACGGCACGCGCGGTGCTCAGCTCCCAGTTGCTGGGGAAGCGCGCGGTCTTGATCGGGATGTTGTCGGTGTGGCCGCTGACGAGGAACTCTCGATCGACCGAGCTGAGCGCGGGGGCCAGGCTGGCGATGGCCTCCTCGCCCTCGGGGCGCAGCTTGGACTTGCCCGAGTCGAAGAGGATGGCGTTGCTGAGCTGCACCACCATGCGGCCCTTGCGGAAGCCCACCTGGATGGTGCCCGCGTCGACCAGCGCCTTGAGCTGGTCGAAGAGGTTCTTGTAGACGAGCAGCTCCTTCTCGCGCTTGGCCTTCTCGGCCCGTAGCTCGGCGAGCTCCTTGGCCGTGGTGCCGGCCTTGGCCGCCAGATCCTCGATCTGCTTCTCGAGCTGGCGGACCTCTTCCTCGAGCTCCGCGATCCGCTCCTGGTAGCTCTGGTTCTCCCCTCGCAGGCGCTCGTTGTCCTGCTTCTCCTTGGAAAGCTCGGTCTCGGTGTCGGTCAGCTTCTTCTGGACCTCGGCGAGCTGGGCCTCGAGCTCCTTGCGCTTGCAGCCCGGCGTGATGAGCAGGGCGGTCATAGAGATGGCGAGAAGTGCGCGTCGCATCGGGCGGACGGTAGCACCAACGCCAAAGAATTGATCCCTGGCTCACGGTATGTAAGATGAGGTGCGATATGCGGGGAATGCACCACCACCCCCGCTCGCGTATCGAAAATGGCGTCCTCGAAGAAGAACAAGGCCAGTCGCGCAAAGAACGCAACTGCGGAGACCGCGAGTCTCCCCCGACCCCTCAGCGAGTTCCTGGGCGTCGCCCTGCTGGCGGCAGGGGCGCTGATGTTCGGCGGGCTCATCTCGTACCAGGGCGGCGAGGGCACCCTGATGGGTCCCGTGGGCCAATTGGCGGCCAGCGCGCTGTACGCCAGCTTCGGGATGGCCAGCTACCTCATCGCGCTGGGCGTGGTGGGGATGGGCGTGCAGGCGCTGCTCGGGCTGCGCATGGAGGTCGGCATCAGCGAAGGGGTGGGCTTCGCGGTGGCGACGATGGCCGGCTGCGTGCTGCTGCACGTGATGTTCCCCGGCTATCGAGTGCATGGCTACACCGCGGGCGGCCTCACCGGTGAGCTGGTGGGCGAGGTCAGCCTGGGCATGTTCCACCACGCGGGCACCTACCTGGTGGCCATCGCGGTGATGTGCGCGGGGCTGTTGGCCTCCACTCCGCTGTCGTCGGCGCACCTGGTGTCGCTGGCTCGGCTGGTGTGGCGAGGGCTGCGGGCCACCTTCCGCTACCTGGTGGGCGGCGCCCGGGACCTGATCCGGGCGCAGCGCGAGGCCATCGCGCAGGAGGACGCCGAGGCCTACGCCGAGGAGGAGGAGGCCTTCGAGGAAGAGGACGAGCTCGACGAGGACGGGTCCCAGGAGGCCGAGCTCGACGAGGAGGAGCCACAGGAGGACGAGCTCGACGACGAGCAGGCGCTGGCGATGGAGCTGCCCACGCCCAAGAAGGCGCGCGCGGCCAAGGGCAAGCGCAATCGCAGGAAGAAGGCCGAGCCGGCGCCCGAGATCGCCGAGGAGGAGACCGAGCCCGAGGAGGACGAGGCCGAGGAGCTCGAAGGGGCCGAGGCCGACAAGGCCGACCGCAAGCGCTCGGGCAAGGGCAACCGCAAGCGCGCAGCGGCCGAGGCCAAGCCCGAGCCCGAGCCCGAGCCCGAGCCCGAGGTGGCGGCCGAGGAATTGCCCGAGATCGTGGTCAAGACCGACGACCCGCCCGCGGCCGAGCCCGAGCCCGAGGGGGCCGCGAGCGAGAGTGAGGCCGAGGGCGAGCCCACCCGCAGCGGCAAGAAGGCGCCGCCGCGGCCGGGCCAGCTGCGCCCGGTGGCCGCCCGCGCGGCCGAGCCCGAGGAGCCGCGTCCCCGCCCCGGGATCCCCGGCGTGCTCAAGCTCGGCGTCGGCCCCTATCAGCTCCCGCCGCTGCGGCTGTTCGAGGCCGCCACCACCGAGCGCGAGGAGCTCGACCGCGACTTCGTGCTCGAGCAGGCTCAGCGCCTGGTCACCACCCTGGCCGAGTTCCGCATCAAGGGCAAGGTCACCAAGATCCACCCCGGCCCGGTGATCACCCGCTACGAGTTCAAGCCCGAGGCCGGCACCAAGCTGTCGAAGATCGAGAGCCTCGAGAACGACCTGGCGATGGCGCTCGAGGCCATCCGCATCCGCATCCTGGCCCCCATCCCCGGCAAGGCATCGGTGGGCTTCGAGGTGCCCAACAAGGTCCGCGAGACCGTCTACATCAAGGAGATCCTCGAGGACGAGAGCTTCGGCACCAAGAAGCGCCTGCCCCTGGCGCTGGGCAAGGACATCACCGGCAAGGTGAGCTCCTGCGATCTGGCCAAGGCCCCGCACCTGCTGGTGGCGGGGGCCACCGGCTCGGGCAAGTCGGTGGGCGTCAACTCGATGATCTGCTCGCTGCTGTACACCTGCAGCCCCGAGGACGTCCGCATGATCATGATCGACCCCAAGATGCTGGAGCTGTCGATCTACGAGGGCATCCCGCACCTGCTGCTGCCGGTGGTCACCGACCCCGAGAAGGCCTCGCTGGCCCTGCGCTGGGCGGTGCAGGAGATGGAGCGCCGCTACGCGATGCTCTCGGAGGCCCAGGTGCGCGACATCGCGGGCTACAACCGCAAGCTGCCCGAGCTGCAGGCCCACTGGGAGCACGAGCTGCGCATGACCCAGCTCGCGGCGGCCGAGGTCGCGGCCGACGCGGCCGAGTTCGGCGAGGACGGGGCCGACGGCACCAAGCTGGCCGGCGTGGCCTTCGACGAGAACGGCCCGCGCGAGGTCTACGGCGGGGCCGACCTGCCCGAGCGCCCCACCAAGCTGCCCTACATCGTCGTCATCATCGACGAGTTCGCCGACCTGATGATGGTCTCCTCCAAGGAGGTCGAGCAGTGCGTGGCCCGCATCGCGGCCAAGGCTCGCGCGGCGGGGATCCACATCATCCTCGCCACCCAGCGCCCCAGCGTGGACGTCATCACCGGTACGATCAAGAACAACTTCCCCTCGCGGATCGCCTTCCAGGTGACCTCCGACGCCGACTCGCGCACCATCCTCGACGGCAAGGGAGCCAAGCAGCTGCTGGGCATGGGCGACATGCTCCACATGGATCGCGGCACCGAGCCCCAGCGCGTGCACGGCTGCTTCGTCTCGGAGGACGAGATCCTCGAGGTGGTGAAGTTCATCAAGAAGCAGGCCAAGCCCGTCTACAACATGGACATCGTGCGCAAGACGGACGACGGTGGCGGCGAGGAGCGCTCGGAGAACCTCGACCCGCTGTACGACCGTGCGGTGGAGATCGTGGCCGAGGCCCAGAAGGTGAGCACCAGCATGCTCCAGCGCCGCCTCAACGTGGGCTACAACCGCGCCGCGAAGATCGTGGAGGCGCTCGAGGAGCAGGGGGTCATCGGCCCCGCCCGCGGGACCTCGCCGCGGGAGGTGTTCGTGACCGCGGCGTAGCGCGCTGCCCGGGTCGCGGGCGAGCGCCTCCGTCGGTGGTGGAGGCGCGGCGTCCTGCCTGCCTCAACCCGCCGCGAGCGTGGCGTTGCTCCCCAGCCGCTCGAACAGGTTGATCGTACAGCGGACGGTCTTGTGGCCCGTGGGGACGGCGGCGTAGACGGTGAGTCATGGCGACCATCGTCGCCGATGCCGTTCGACTCGCGCGCCGCGTGTTTGCATTCGCCGAGGAACGCCGAGTCTCAGCCGGACGACGGCCGGGGTCTCGGCATCAGTCCTCGAGCATCATGCGGGTGACCTCCATCAGGGCAGTGGTGACCAGGGCGGCGGCGGCGAGATGGAGGATGAGCATGATGGGGGGCCTCGGCTCCGGGGACGGGGCCCGGCGCGGCGGGCTGGAGCAACCGCGGGCTCCGCGGGCCATTCCTCCCCGGGCGTGGTCCCCTTGCCCCATGGGATGGTCTTGGGTTTCGAAAGTCCTCGGGCCCATCCAAGCCCTCGTCATCATTGGCCTCCTTGGCGGCCCGAGGAGCGCGTTCATCGCCGATGAGCCTCGCTGCGGGCTGGTGCGTGCACTACACTGAGCCCGACCCATGCCGAGTCCCATCGCCTGTGTCCTCTCGTACGGTCTGATGTGCACCAGCGGCGACGTGATCGCCGAGGTGCCGCCACCCACCCCGCTGATCGCCGTGGCGGTCGATCCCGGGGGCGACGACGAAGCCGACGAGGTCCCCGCCGACGAGGCGACCAAGGGCGAGGCCTCCAAGGTGCTCGCCGAGGTGCAGGCGTTCTACGACGCCACCACCGATCTCTCGGCCCAGTTCCAGCAGACCTACGTGCACCCGGTGTACGGGACCAAGACGGTCAGCAAGGGCAAGCTGCGGGTGAAGAAGCCCGGCAAGATGGTGTGGGACTACGCGGCCAAGAACGCCGCCGACTTCTACGTGACCCGCAAGAAGCTCCAGGTGGTCGAGCACGATCTGCGCCAGGTGGTCAGCCGCAGCGTGGACACGGCCGACTTCGCCGGGGCCGAGAAGTTCCTGTTCGGCGGGCGGCAGCTGGTCGACGACTTCCGGGTGCGCATGGCCAACGATCGGCTCGTGAAGACCTACGGCCAGGCCGGGCACACGGTGATCGAGCTGGGGCCCAAGAAGAAGAACCCCCACTACCGCACGCTGCTGCTGGTGGTCGACGACGCCACCGGGCGCGTGGATGCCTTCGTGGTGCGCAACACCGACAAGAGCGTCAATCACTTCGTGCTGTCCAGCGTGGAGCGCAACACCGGGCTCGCCGACAGCGAGTTCACCTTCACCAAGCCCAAGGGCTACGCCGAGGTCGAGGGGTAGGGGGCGCCCCTGCGCTTCGACCCGACCGGCACGAATTGTCCCAGGAACGGCGGTCTCGGTGCGATCGGGGGGCGGCAGGCCGCTCCGGTCGCGTGATCTGATTCACGTGCTCGCCCCTGGGCAGCGCGGTCTCGTCCCCGCATGCTTCGCCTACGCGCTCGCCGGGAGGGGGCGGCGCTCAGTGCCCCGTAGGGGCTCGAGCGGGCGCGTGTGAACTGCACAGGGATCACCTCGATGAAGATCAGCAAGACTTTGACGATTGGGCTTGGACTGGCGCTCGCGGGCTGCCCCGGGGACGACTCGTCGTCGACCGACACCACGACGAGCACCACCGACATGGCCACCGGCAGCACCGGCGAGCCGATGACCACGGGCATGGACACCTCCGGCGATGACACCGCGGGCAGCGAGTCGGGCGAGCCGCCGGGGGCCTGCCTGGGCACCAGCGACATGGGGGCTGCGGTGGGCGATGCCTGCACCGCCAACGAAGACTGCATGTCGGGCGTGTGCACCATCTACACCGACGTGCCGCTCAACGCCGACGCCGTCTGTGCCGAGACCCCGGCCAACTGTGGCACCCGCGTCACCGGCACCGTGTTCGACTTCGTGACCGGTGAGCCGGTCGAGAGCGCCACCGTGATCGTCGCCGCCGCGCTCCAGGCCGCCACCAACCCCACCGGGGCCATGGCGATCGTGGAGGACACCAGCGGGGCCGACGGCCGTATCGACGCCACCTCCGACATGACCATCGTCGCCCCGCTGGGCATCGTGGCCCTGTCGTCCGGCGCGGGCTACTACCTCACCTCCACTGGCGTGGCCTCGCCTGGCCCCGACATGCAGACCTACGCGGTCGGCACCGGCATCCACGACCTGTGGATGGTGCCCGAGGACGCGATCGCCGACTGGTCCGACGCCCTGGGCATGGACCCGGAGATCGACGCGGCCGATCTACCGCTGGGCGCTGCGGGCGGCGTGGTCGGCCTGGTGCGCGACTCGAGCGGCAACCCGATCGCGGGCGCCGTGGTGTCCTCCACCAGCGACACCAGCATGGCGGTCGTCCGCTACCTCAACGACGACGGCTCCTTCAACAACACCGAGACCTCCGAGCTCGGCATGTTCGTCCTCCTCAACCCGTCGGTGCCCGAGGGCTTCGAGGCCTCGGTGGGCGGGATGGTCGTGGGCGGCGGCACGGCGGGCTCCGCCAACAACGTGCTGTTCACCCTCATCATCAACGCTCCGTAGCCCGACCCGGGACCGCAGCCTTCCGAGGGCGTCCTTCCGCGAGGGAGGGCGCCCTCGCTCGTGAGGGGGCCGCGTCGATCAGGTGGGCTGACGGAACAGCTCGTCGAGATCCGGCGGCGGTGGGGCGACGTCGTCGCCGGTCTTGCCCGGCTTGCCCCGGCTGGGCTTGCCCTTGTCGTCGTCGGTGCCCTTGTCGTCGTCGGTGCCCTTGCCGTCGCCCGACTTCGCCTTCTCGCCGGACTTGCCGTCGCCGGACTTGCCGTCGCTCGACTTGCCGTCGCCGGTCTTGCCGTCGTCGACCGCGGGCTCGTCCTCGGTCTCGGCCTCGTCGGTGTCCGTGCCGCTGCCGTCCTCGGCCTGACCGCCGGTGCCCGTGCCCTCGTCGGAGGCCGCGGCCCCGGTGCTGCCGCCGACCAGGGGCTCGTCGGGGCCCGGCCCCACCTCGATGTAGCGGCCGTCCTCGTCGAGGATGCCGCCCTGCAGCAGGTCGGGGCGGATGAGCAGGGTGAGCACGCCCGCGGCGATGAAGGCGAACGAGGCGACGAGCACCACCACGCGGGTGCGGGTGCCCATGCCGGCCTCGTCGGCGGCCTCGCGGGCGGCGGGGGCCCCCGAGCGCAGCATCATCGTGCGAGAGGCATCGAGATCCTCGGGGCCGGCGCCCTGGGGGCCGCCCACGTCGGAGTGGCCGCTGGGGCCCATGTCGCGCGGCGGCGGGCCCACGACCGCGTCGGAGCCCAGCCCCGCCGCGAGCCGCCGGTGCTCGATCTGGGCGCCGAAGGTGTCGAGCACCCACTGGCCCACCTCGGAGGAGGGCGCGAGCAGGTCCTCGGCGACCGCCACCTTGCGCAGCTCGATCAGCATCTGCTCGGCGCTCTGGTAGCGCCGCTCGGGGTCGCGCTCGAGCGCCCGCAGGCACACGCGATCGAAGCAGGCCGGCGGGCGCAGGCCCACCGTGCTCGGCTTGGGGATCTTGGCCGAGACCACCTGGTGGAGGATCTGCTCGGTGCTGGTCCCGTCGAAGAGCTGCTCGCCGGTCAGCGCGTTCCACAGCACCACGCCGGCCGAGAACACGTCGGAGCGCGGGTCCAGGGGCATGCCGCGGACCTGCTCGGGCGAGAGGTAGCGGGGCTTGCCACGGTCGTCGACCTGCGGCAGCGACTCGGCGGCCTTGGCCACGCCGAAGTCGATGATGCGGCAGGTGCCGTTCATCCCCACCAGCATGTTCTGGGGAGAGAAGTCGCAGTGCACCAGCGGCTGGATGGAGCCGTCGTCTCCCCGCATGGTGTGGGCGGCGTGCAGGCCGGTGAGCGCGTCGACGACGATGGGGACGACCAGGGCCGGGGGCCGCGACTTGGGGTGGGCCTTGAGCAGCTCCGAGAAGTTGCAGCCCTCCACGTAGTCCATCACCAAGAAGTGCTGGCCGGCGAAGGTGTCGATGTCGAGGATGGGGACGATGTTGGGGTGGTTGAGCCGGGAGGCGATGCGGGCCTCCTCGAGCAGCATGTCCACGTAGGCCTGGTTGCGGTTGAGGTGCTCGCGGATCACCTTGAGCGCGAACAGCCGCCGGAACCCGCCCTCGCCGGTGATGCGGCACAGGTAGACCGTGCCCATGCCGCCTCGGGCCAGGCGCAGGAGCACCTCGTAGCGGCCCACCTGGGCGGTGCGGCCCGCTGCGCTGCCGGCCGAGACCTGGGTGGGGCGGGCCTGCGGCACGTCGCTCTGCCGGAGCACGAAGGTCTTGTCGGCGTCGTCGAAGTCGTCCACGACGGGGGGCGCGGGCGTGGCCGGGGTCTCGACGCCCAGCATCCAGGTGCCGCCGGGGCCGAAGTGGGAGGGGTCGGCGGGGACCGAGATCGCGTGGGAGTACTCCTCCTCGATCATGGCCGGCGTGCCGTAGGTGATGGTGGCCCCGGGATCGGGCGAGGGCTCGGCCGCGGGCGTGGGTCGCCGGACCGCGGGGGACGAGCCGCTCACGTCGACGGGCGGCGAGCCGCGGCGCGGGCCTCCGCCCGTGTTGTGGCGAGGCCGCGGCGCGGTGGGGGTGGAGCCCGGAGGCGGCGGCACGGGGCCCGGCCGCATCAGGGTGCGGTCGACGTCGGGCTCCTCTTCCTCGGCGGGAGCACTCCCGAAGCGAGGGGCGCGAGCCGGCGCCCCGGGGCCGAACATGAACTGGGTGCGCCCGGTCGGCCGCGCGGGCTCCGGCTCCGGCTCGAGTTCTGACTCTGACTCCGGCACCGCGTTGCCATCGCCCCCCGCGGTGGGGCTCCACGAGGCGGCGCCACGACGACGCGCGCCCCGGCTGGGCCCCGAGCCTCGGGCCGGCATGGGCTGATCGGGGATCCCCGGCGAGCGAACGGGATGCGCGCCGCTGCTGGCTCGACGGGAGCGAACGGGATGATCCGCGCTGGTGGCCCGACGGGCGCGGATGGGCTGGTCCTCGTTGCTGGGCGAGCGAACGGGATTCTCGGTGCTGCTGGCCCGACGGGCGCGGATGGGCTGGTTCTCGTTGCTGGGCGCTCGGTCGCTGCGCGTGAGCGGCTCGCCGGAGGACCGGGTGATCACGGGCGGATCGAGGCGACCGGCTAGACGCGCGAGCTCGCTGAGATCGGCCCCGCTCGGGATCCGGGCCCGGATCGTGGGGTGCTCCTCCACGTCGATGTCATCGAGCGGAAGCCCGGCGGGACGCTGCGCCACGGTCGTGTGGGCGTCGGTGTCGGTGGGCTTGCGCGGCCGGGCGCTCGCCGGCGTCGGAGCCCGGGTCGGGGTGACGGGCCGGGCCGGGGTGATCGAGCGGGCCGGGGTCACCGGCCGAGCCGGGGTGATCGAGCGGGCGGAGGTGACGGGCTGGGCTGGGGTGATCGAGCGGGCGGGGGTCACCGGTCGAGCCGGGGTGATCGAGCGGGTCGGGGTCACCGGCCGAGCCGGAGTGGGGGTCCGCGTGGGGGCGGACAGCGGCGGCACCGGGGTGGCCGCACGCGCGAGCTGGGCCGCCTTCTCCATGTCGGACTCCGGCAGCGTCGCCCGTCGACGCGTGGGCCGAGGCGAGCCGGGCCGGGCCACGCGCTGCCGACCCTCGGCCAGCAGCTGGGCCGTGGCGGCCTTGACCGCGCGGCGGCGGTTGACCGGCGTCAGCTCTACCTCGTACTCGCCGTCCTGGATCTTGAGCAGGCGCAGCACGGCGGCTTCCTGATGGAAGCGCCCCATGTCCGCGTCGATGAGCTCGCCGTCCCGGAACCACACCGTGGCCGTGCCGAGAGCCGTGCGAAACCGGGCGACGCCGGATCGTCGGGACTCGTGCAGGGACTCGAGGAGATCCGCGACGGGGCGGTCTGCGAGTCGGCCAGAAATGACCCCTGGTGGCTTGGTCACGGGATTGACGCTCCGATGGTGCGCACCGACCGTGGTGGGCTGAGGAGCGCGAGACGCCTCGGCGCCGCACGATACTATCGAGGCGCTGGAGCGTGTCAAACGGCCGGAATCGCGACGCATCTCCGCCCTCGGGGAAAACCCCGGACGCTGGCTCGGACGGGACGCGGCGCCGCCGCTCCCCGCTTGGGGCAACGCACGCCGAGCCGGATCCTTCACCGCCGTCGGAGCCGGGGCCGCCTGCTAGATTCGAGGGGTTCCATGAGCGTGATCCAGCCCTTCGATCGAGATGCCCTCAAGTCGCAATTCGACGCCGGGGAGCCCTTCCGGCACCTGTGCATCGACGATTTCCTCGAGCCGAGCTTTGCGCGGGAGGTGGCCGAGGCCTACCCCAGCTTCGAGACGGCGCTGGAGCGCGGCTTTTCGTTCAACTACGTCAACGAGCGCAAGAAGGTCCAGGTCACCGACTCGAGCAAGTTCCCCGACCCCGTGCAGCGGCTGCACCAGGCGATCTCGAGCCAGGAGTTCCGCGACCAGCTCGCCTACATCACCGGGATTCCCAAGCTGCTCGCCGACGAGGCCCTGGTGGGCGGCGGCATGCACGTGACCGGTCCCCACGGCCGCCTCGACGTGCACGTGGACTTCAACTACGTGCCCGATCGCGAGCTCCACCGGCGGCTCAACATCCTCGTCTACCTCAACCCCGACTGGCGTTACGACTGGGGCGGAGAGGTGGAGCTGTGGGACACCGACGTGCGCCGCTGCTATCAGGCGCTGCGACCGGTGCTCAACCGCTGCGTGATCTTCGAGACCTCGGAGATCAGCTTCCACGGCGTGGCCGCGGTCACCTGCCCGCCGGGGGTCGAGCGCAAGTCCTTCGCCGCCTACTACTACACCAAGGAGCCGCCTGCGGGCTGGGACGGCACCAAGCACAGCACCGTCTTCCGGGCGCGCCCCGACGAGCGCTGGCGCGGCTACGTGCTGATGCCGGCCGAGCGGATCCAGCGGCAGCTCCAGCAGCGGGTCAAGCGAGTCCGCAACAAGGTGATGGGCCTGGTCGGCCGCTAGCGCGGCACCTCGCGCAGCGCTCGGGCCGTGACCGCGAGCCCCTGCGCCAGCGGGGTGGGGGAGCCCACCTCCGACTCGAAGGGCGAGGGATCGAGCACCGAGCGCTGCACGTCGCCCTCGCGCGGGGGCGCGTCCTCCAGCACGGGCGTCACGTCCATCGCCTCGGCCAGGGTGGTGGCCAGGGTCCGTGTGGTCGTGCCCACGCCGGTGCCCACGTCGAAGATCCGACCGTCGAGCGTGCCCGCGGCGGCCAGCCGGTGGGCTCGCACCACGTCGCCCACGAACACGTAGTCGCGCACGCAGCCGTCGTCGCCGGCCTGCACGCGGGCGTTGATCCGCAGGGGCTCGCCGCGGGCGAGGCGGTCCACGAAGATCGCGACCACCCCCGCCTCGCCGTGGGGATCCTGGCGCGGCCCGTAGATGTTGGCGTAGCGCAGGATGGCGGTCCGCAGCCCGAAGGCGCGGGCGTAGTAGTCGAGGTAGGTCTCGGCCGCCAGCTTGCCGCAGGCGTAGCCCGAGAACGGACGCGCGGGGCTGGCCACGCCGCCGCGCTCGCCCTCGGGGATCTCTCCGTAGATCGCCCCGCCGGTGCTCGCGAACACCAGGCGCTCGGTCCCGCAGCGACGCGCTGCCTCGAGCACGTTGACCGTGCCGAGCACGTTGACCTCGGCGTCCCGCGCGGGCGCCCGCACGCTCACGCTCACGCTGGTCTGCGCGGCGTGGTGGCTGACCAGGGCGGGACGCAGGCGCTCGAACGCCGCGAGCACCCCCTGCCCATCGCGGATGTCGAGCTCGACCAGCTCCACCCCCGCGGGCACGTTGTCCCGTCGCCCCGTGCTGAGATCGTCGATCACCGCGACCTCGTGCCCGGCCGCGACCAGATCCTCGACCACGTGACTCCCGATGAACCCGGCCCCGCCGGTCACGAGCGCTCGCATCGTCCGACTGTACACGATGCGCTACCACGTAGACGGGGCGGCCGCGCCGGCCTCCCCCATCGATCGAGCTCCCTGGGGACCCCCCGCCGCGCGGGCCCTCGCGGGCCCATGGAGGACTCAGTAGCCGGCCTCGATCCGCTCCAGGCCCGGCGCGAGCACGTCCCGCCAGCTCGTCAGGAGCTCGTCGTCGGCGTCCGCGTCGACCTCCTCGACCACCTCCACCAGGGCATCGACGAAGGCGCGGTGCAGGTGCGGCGGCACGTCGCGATCGGAGCGCGAGTGGACGCGGGCGAGCCGGTCGAGGGCGAGCTCGGCGATCTTCGACCCACGCGCGTACATCAGCAGCGAGTTGATCGCCTCGCGCATCACCTGGTGCTGGCGTTCCATGT
This sequence comes from Myxococcales bacterium, assembly GCA_020633315.1. Classification (GTDB taxonomy): domain Bacteria; phylum Myxococcota_A; class Polyangia; order Nannocystales; family Nannocystaceae; genus Paraliomyxa. The sequence goes on along the minus strand of JACKDV010000011.1, from coordinate 145,450 downwards.
CGGTGTGGGCGAAGCGTCGGCCCACGTCGGGCTCGCGCTGCCACAGGCGCCGGTAGAAGCGCGGGATGAAGTCCTCGTGGACCCGGCAGCGCGAGTAGCTCGAGCGCACTCGGGCCACGCGTTCCAGGCGATCGGGCTGTGGGTCCGCGTGCATGGGTCGGCACCATGGCCACCCGGCCGCGCGAGCGCAACGAAGGCCGCGCGTCCTCGCTCCACGGCCACCGTGAGGTCGTGGCGGCGCTGACCTTACGTTGGGAGAGCACGCAGTCGTTGCGCTCGTCCACCCACGACGAAGGGCCGCGGGGAGCTGGTCCCGCGGCCCTGCCTCGCCCGGCCTGCGCCCGGATCGTGGGCTACTTCTCGTCCTCGGCCTTCTTCTCCGAGCGCGGCGCGCCGCACGACGAGCACGAGGTGGCGTCGTGGGGGTTGGAGCTGCCGCAGTACTCGCAGGTCCACCGGGCGACCTTGGCCTCGGCATCCGCCTTGGCCTTGGCCTCGGCATCCGTCTTGGCGTCCTCCTTGGCCTTGGCGTCGTCCTTCTTGGCCTGGTCGACCTTGGTCACCTTGTCGACCGCGCTCTGGGCCGTCTTCAGATCGTCGACGATCTTGGCGAGCACCGCGTCGGCTCCGGCCTCGACGGGGACCATAGCCTCGCCGCTCGGCCGCGGGCGTGCTCGACGATCGGCAGTGAGTGAGCTGCCGCACCGCTTGCCGAGGGCCGCGCTCCGAAGGGCGACCCCTACTGGGCCGCCGGAGCCGGCTCGCGCTCGGCCGAGGCCTGGCGGGCCACCAGCCTCGCGTAGGGGCCTCCGCTGGCGAGCAGCTCGTCGTGGGTTCCCTGCTCGACCACGCGGCCGGCCTCGAGCACCACGATGGTGTTGGCGTGGCGAATGGTGCTCAGCCGGTGCGCGATGACCAGGGTGGTGCGATCGCGCTGCAGGGTCTCGAGGGCCTCCTGCACCAGGTGCTCGCTCTCGGCGTCGAGAGCCGAGGTGGCCTCGTCGAGGATCAGCACCGGCGGGTCGCGGAGGATCGCCCGTGCGATCGAGACCCGCTGGCGCTGCCCCCCGGAGAGCTGCACGCCCCGCTCGCCCACGCGGGTGTCGTAGCCGTCGGGGAAGTCCATGATGAAGTCGTGCGCGTTGGCGGCCCGGGCCGCGGCCTCGATCTCGGCGTCGGTGGCCTCGAGCCGTCCGTAGCGGATGTTCTCCCGGATCGAGCCCGAGAACAGCACGGGATCCTGGGACACCAGGGCCATGTGCTGGCGCAGGCTGGCGAGCTGGATCTCGCGCAGGTCCTTGCCGTCGAGGGTGATGCGCCCCTCCTGCGGGTCGTAGAAGCGCAGCAGCAGGCGCCCCAGCGTGGTCTTGCCCGAGCCGCTGGCGCCCACCAGCGCGCAGACCTGGCCGGGGGCCACGCTCAGGCTCACCTCGTCGACCACCGTGGCCTCGCGATCGGCATACGAGAAGCTCACGCCTTCGAAGCGGATCTCGCCCTCCACCTCGTCGAGCACCTCGGCATCGGCCGCGTCGTCGATCCCGGCCGGGGTGTCGAGGATCTCGAAGATGCGGGCGGAGGCCCCGAGCGCGAGCTGGAAGCTGCTCCACACCCCCGACATGCCGGCCACCGCTCCCGCGACCAGCATGGTGTAGAGCATGAACTCGGTGAGGTCGCCGGCCGAGATCTCGCCCGCCGCCACCATGCGCCCGCCCTGCCAGAAGATGCCCGCCAGGGTGGTGAAGGCCAGGAAGCTCGCGATGCTCATGAACCACGAGCGCGCGATCGTGCGGCGCACGAACATGGCAAAGGCGTCGAGGATCGCGTCGCGGTAGCGCTGGGTCTCGTAGTGCTCGCGGGTGAAGGCCTGCACCGTCTCGATGCCGGCCAGGCCCTCCTGCAGGCCGCCGCTGGCCACCGCGAGGCGATCCTGGGCGCGGCGGGCCAGGCCTCGGATCCTCCGGCCGAGCCACACCGTCATCAGGCTCAGGGGGGGGACCACGGCGAGCATCACCGCCGAGAGGTAGGGGTTGGTCCACACCAGGATTGCGATGCCTCCGATCAGGGTGACCAGGTGCCGCAGCGAGAGGCTGAGATCCTGCGACACCGTGTTCTGGAGCTGGCCCACGTCGTCGCTCATGCGCGAGAGCAGCTCGCCGGTGCGCTTGATGTGGAAGTAGGCCTGCGACATGCGGACCAGGTGCTCGTAGACCTGCACCCGCAGGTCCACCACCACCCGCAGCCCCACCCAGGTCATCAGGTAGTGGCGGAAGAAGCCGAACACCGCCTGCACCAGCGACACGCCCACCAGCAGCAGGGTGCTGCGGTTGAGCTCGGCCACGTCCTTGTCGGTGAAGGCCGCGTCGATCACGTCGCCGAAGAACGCGGGATAGACCAGGCCCATGCTCGAGCCCACGGCCAGGCAGAACAGCGCGATGCCCAGCCGCTTGCGGTAGGGGATCACGTAGCGGAAGGTCCGGCGCAGCCGTGCGATGGGCTGCAGGCGGTCGACCTCCGGTTGCTCGGGTGCCTCGGCCATCGCGGGCAGGCTAGCCCGGGCTGCGCAGACCACGAAACCGGTCGTTTGGTCGGGCGCGGGCTCGGCGCTGCCCCGGGGAGTGATCGTGGCCACCCCGGCCGGCGGGGGTGGAATCGAATTGACCCGCTTCCGCCTCTTTCATCCACGTAGGGAGTGGAGCCGCCCTTCGAGATGACGACCATCACCCTCGAGATCGCGAGCCTGGCCGGCGGCCCCACCACGCGGCACGGAGGGGGGACGGTCCCCACGGTGGCCCACCCGGCCGCGTCCGCGTGGCCGCGGCTGCCGCTGGGATCTCGCCTGGGTCGCTATCGCGTGGGCTCGCTGCTGGGGCGCGGGGGCATGGGCGCGGTCTACCTCGGCCACGATCCCGTGCTCGATCGCCCGGTGGCGCTCAAGGTGGCGCTCGAGAGCTGGGGTGAGGACGCGGAGCCCCGCATGGCCCGGGAGGCCCGCATGCTGGCCCAGGTCAGCGACCCGCACGTGGTGCAGATCTACGACGTGGGCCGCTTCTGCGGCGGAACCTTCGTGGCGATGGAGCCGGTTCACGGCCAGACCCTGAGCGCCTGGTGCCGCGAGGGCCGTCGCCACCGGCAGGTGCTCGACGTGTTCGTGCAGGCCGGTCGGGGTCTGGCCGCGATCCACCGCGCGGGGCTGGTGCACCGCGACTTCAAGCCGGCCAACGTGGTGGTGGGCGACGACGGCCGGGTGCGGGTGCTCGACTTCGGCCTCGCGGTGGGCACGGGCACGCGGGCGCCCTCGGTGGACGCGGGGGAGTCGACCCTCGAGGACACGCGGCTGACCACCACGGGGGCGACCCTGGGCACGCCGGCCTACATGGCGCCAGAGCAGCACCGCGGCGGGGCCATCGACGAGCGCGCCGATCAGTTCGCGTTCTGCCTGGCGCTGTTCGAGGCGCTGGTGGGGCGGCGGCCCTACCGAGGGAGCACCGCCTGCGAGTTGCTCGAGCAGAAGCTCACCGAGTCGGCCCGCGCGCAGCGGCGACGGCTGCCCCGTCGCGTGCGGGGGGCGGTGATGCGGGGGCTCCGGGCCGAGCGAAGCCTGCGCTGGCCGAGCATGGAGCCCCTGCTGGGGGCGCTCGCCACCGCATGATTTCGCTACCATCGCGGGCGTGACGACGCCTGGGCCACGATGGGCGGTGCTGCTCGTGCTCGGTGCGGCGGGTTGCAGCCTGGGCGACGAGGCGGTGCCGTCGGGCAAGCTGGCCGTGGTGGGGCCCACGGTGATCGGCCCCGAGGATCTCTCGGCGGAGCAGAGCCAGCTCGGGCCCTACGCGCAGCTTCGCTTCGCGGGGCTCGAGGGGCGGGCGGCCCTGCTCGAGGCCGTGGTGGCGGCGGAGCTGCTGGCCCAGGCCGCCATCGACGAGGGGCTCGGCGACGACCCGCGAGTGGAGCTGGCGCTGCTCGAGGAGGAGGCGGCGCTCTACCTCGCGGCCGAGCTCGAGCGTCGCGTGCCGCGGGCCGAGGTCGCGGCCGACACCGCGGCGCTGCGGGCCTGGTACGACGCGCACCCGCAGGAGCTGTGGACCGACGAGCTGCGCAACATCGAGGGCGTGGTCTTCGACGATCTCCCCGCGGCCACCGAGGCGATCCGGCGGCTGAGCGCGGGCGAGGTGGAGCTCGAGGCGCTGGGCGATCTGGTGGCCACGGGGCTGCAGCGCCGCGACGATCTGGAGCACCCTGGCTTCCACGCGATCCTCTTCGATCCGGCGCTGGGGCCCGGCGATCTGCTGCCGGTGCCGGTGGTGCTCGCGGGCAAGCCGATCGTGGCGCGGATCCAGCAGGTGGTGCCCGCCACCCGCAAGCCCTTCGACGATCCCGAGGTGCAGGAGCGGCTGGTCCAGGAGGCTCGGGCGCCCCGGCTCGCGGCCGCGCGCGAGCGCTTGCTGGCCGAGCTCGCCGAGCGCTATCCCGAGCGCGCGCCCTGAGCCGCCTCGCGCTACCGCTCGGGCGGCGCCTCGATCACCAGGTTGGTGTCGGTCAGCTCCACGCTCGATGGCATCACCTCGAGGGTGGTGCCGTCCTCGAAGAGGATCTGCCAGGTCCACCCGCGGGAGTCGGTGCGCAGCGGCCCCAGCCACTGCTCGGTCTCGGGGATGATCCGATGGGTCTCGGTGTCGTAGGTGCCTCCCCGGAGCAGGACCGTGGGCTCACCACGATCCGGGGCCTGGGTGAGGGTGCTGATCGTCTTCTTGGCCATCGTGGGTTCCCTTGCCTCCGCGGTCGCCCGCCGCACGGATCGACATGGTGGGGGGCCCCCGCCGAGGCTCGCAACTCCCCGTTTCGGGGGCCTCGGCGAGCGGTCGAGCGCCACGCGTGGAATCGACCACCGTCGAGCGCTCGCCGCTCGCCCGCGAGGCGGCTCTCGGGTTTCCCCGTAGACGAATCCGCGCCCGTCGATGCGGCGACGGGCGGGTTATCATCTCGGGTCCACGATGGACCTGGAAACGCTCGGCTTCGATCGCGTGGTCGTCACCGTCGACGGCGAGGCGCAGGAGATGGACGCCAAGACCTTCATGGAGCTGCCCTACAAGGCGAAGGTCCATCACCTGGTGCGCGGGCAGTTCGAGTTCTACAAGGGCGGCGAGCCCGTCACCCCCCGCGAGGCCTTCAAGCAGATGCGGCGGGTGATGGCCGGCTGATGCCCCGCGCTACGAGCTCGAGGCCACCACCACCAGCACCGGCTTCCACGGCACCCCGCCCGAGGCCAGGTCGCACGGCACCTGCTCGGAGGAGTCCACCAGGCCCCGGCCACCGGCTTCCACCGCCATCGCAGGTGGGAGATTCAGGGCCCAGCGCACGGCCCGAGGGGGGCGCGTCCCCCCGCGCTTGCTCGATCCGGGGCGGGACTGCTATCTGCATGGGCGATGCGTCGCCTCGCCCGCCTCGGCGCCCTGCTCGGGCTGATGCTGCTCCCCGTCACGGTGAGCGCGGCCCCGGGCAGCAGCCGGGTGGTGCTCGACCGCGTGGTCGCGGTGGTCGGCGATCAGATCATCTTGTGGAGCGAGCTGTCGCGGCAGACCGACCGCCACCCGCTGCTCCAGGAGGCGCTGTCGCAGCTGCCCGCCAACGCCAGCGCCGAGCTGGTGGAGCAGAAGCGTCGCGACGTGGAGTCCCAGGTGCTCGACGAGCTCATCGACCTCGAGCTGCTGCGCGCCGAGGGGCGTCGCTTCGAGATCCGGGTGACCGAGCAGGACGTGGACCAGGCGCTGCCCAACGTGGCCGCCCAGTACGGCCTGACCGTGGCCGAGCTGCGGGCCCAGGTGGAGGCCAGCGAGGAGTACGCGAGCTGGGCCGAGTACCGCGCCGACATGCGCGACCAGATCCTGCAGTACCGCGTCACCCAGATGCTCGCGACCTGGTCGGTCAGCGAGGCCCAGGTGCGCGAGCACTACCGCAAGATGACCCGGGACGAGAGCGCCAAGGTGCGGGTCCACCAGCTCACCTTCGCGGCCCAGTCCCAGGACAGCGAGGACCGCGACCGGGCCTTCGCGCAGGCGCAGGCGGTGGCTCGGCGGCTGCGGCAGGGTGAGGAGCCCAGCGAGGTGGCCGAGGCCATCGGCCTCGATCCCGACACCGAGACCACCATCGGTCGCGGCGACATTGCGCCCAGCCTCGAGGAGTCGATCTTCTCGGCGCAGGCGGGCGCGGTGGTGGGGCCCACCGCCTCGGGGCAGGGCTACGTGGTGTTCAAGGTGGTCGAGCACGTGGAGTCGGCGGCGCTCGACTACGAGGCGGCCAAGGACCGCATCCGCGAGCAGCTCGAGGCCCAGGCCTTCTACAAGGCCGAGCAGGAGCTGCGCCGCCAGCTGCGGGCCAAGGCCCACATCGACATCCGCCTGTAGGAGCCCGCGGGCTCACTGCGACGGGCGAGTCGCCCGAGTCGAGGGCAACGGGCCCGAGCGCTGCGCACGACGGCTGGGCAGGTGCCGGCCCGACGCGAACCGCGTTGTGCGCGTGGTTGCAGGTGCGGAGGATCGCGTCAGTATTAATGAGTAGCGCGCGTGGGCCCAGGCTGGTGGGGCTCACGCCCCTGCACGAGCGATGCGATCCCTCCTTCAGCGAGGCCGCGCCGCGATCGCGGTGCTGGCCCTGGGGGTGTTCGCCGCGTGCTGGGTCGTCCAGACCCCGCCGCTGGCGCTGACGCCCCCGATCGTCGACGAGCCTGCCCTCGCAGAGCTCCCGGAGGTGCTCACGCTCCCGGAGACCGAGCCGCCGCCCACGCCGGCCGAGGCGCTGGAGCTACGGCTGGCCGCGCTGGCCCACGAGATCGAGCGGCGGCGCGCGATGGCGCCGCCCCCCGGGCTCATCGAGCTCGACGTGGAGGGCCTGGCCGCCTCGCTCAACGCGTTGCTGCAGCGCTACGAGGACAAGGCCAGCGTCTCGGTGCACGTGCGCGACCTCGAGACCGGGCACGTGCTGTTCGACTACTTCGGCGACTCGCCGCTCATCCCGGCCAGCAACCAGAAGCTCGTCACCTCGGCCGCCGCGCTCGATCTGCTCGGGCCCGACTACGTGTTCGACACCCGGGTGGCTCGCGACGGGCCCGATCTGTACCTGGCGGGGCAGGGCGATCCCATGCTGCTCGTGGACGACCTGGCCGCGATCGCGAGCCTCACCGCCGGTCACCTCGACGTGGCCGAGCTCGAGCGACTCTACGTGGACGACACCGCCTTCAGCTCGCGCGCCTTCGGGCCGGGCTACGACCCCGAGGGTCCCGGCTACGCCTACCAGGCGCCCAGCGGTGCGCTCTCGCTGAGCTTCAACACGGTCGAGGTCACCGTCTACCCCGTGGCCGGGAGCTCGCGGCTGGGCGTGTCGGTGAGCCCGCCCAGCGCCCATGTCCGCGTGGAGAACCGAGCCCGGCGCGGCGGCAGCAAGAACCGGGTGATCGTGCGCTCGCGGGCCGAGGGCGATCACACCGTGGTGAGCGTGGAGGGGAGCCTGCCGCGGGGCCATGGTCCGGTGGTGGTGCGGCGGCGCATCACCGATCCGGGGCTGCACACCGCGGAGGCCTTCGCCGCCCTGCTCGCCGAGCTCACCGGCACCGAGCCGCTGCCGGTAGAGCGCCGTCCCGTGCCGGCCGAGGCCGAGACCGTGGTGGTCAACGAGTCGCTGCCGCTGCTCGAGATCCTCGACGACGGCCTGGCCTACTCCAACAACTTCATCGCGGAGCAGGTGCTGCGCACCCTGGCCTGGCGGATGACCGGCGACCCGGGGGACTGGGACGCGGGCGAGCAGATCCTCCACGACTACTGGGCGACGCTGACGGGACCGCAGCCGCTGGTGGTGGAGAACGCCTCCGGCCTCAGTCGGCGGGCGCGGCTGACCACCCACGGCCTGGTCGACCTCATCGCGGTCGCGCACCGCAGCGCCCTGCCCGAGGGCAGCCTCATCGACGCGCTGCCGGTGGCCGGCGAGCGCGGCACCATGCGTAGTCGGCTGCGGCTGTCGGGCAAGCGGGTGCGGGCCAAGACCGGCACCCTCGACGGGGTCAGCGGTCTCACCGGGGTGATCACCTCCGAGGGCGGCGAGCCGCTGGTCGGCTTCAGCATCCTCACCAACACCGCCCCCGACGCGGTGTTCGTGGCCGACAGCCGGCGCGCGCTCGAGGATCGCATCGTGATGGACGTGCTGCGGGCCCTCGACGACTACGAGGCCCAGCGCGCCGGCCTGCAGGCGCCGCGCGGCGCCGCGGGGTAGGGCGGGTCAGCCGAAGACCTGCTGGCGCTCGGCGTCGGGGCCCTTGAGCAGGGCGTCGGCGATCCGGTTGCGCAGGATCTCGTCGTCGTAGGGCTTGGTGAGGTACGCGTGCGCGCCCGTGCGCAGGCCCCAGTAGCGATCGCTCTCGCGGGACATTCGGGTCACGAAGATCACCGGGGGGATCGTGGCTCGCTCCGACTTCATGCGTCGCAGCAGGGCCAGCCCCGAGATCCCCGCGAGCAGGATCTCGCACACGACCAGGCGCGGGGCGTGCTCGCTCCACATCGCCATCGCCGTGGTGCCGTCGGCGGCCTGGTCGATCACCACGCTGCGCCGGGCGGCCTTGGCCGCCTCGCCGACCACCTCGACCAGGCGCGCCCGCTCCTCGGCGTCGGGATCGGCGATCAGCACGCGATCGGGCGTCGACGAGCTCACGAGGACTCTCAGGTCTGCAGCGGCTCGATGCGACGGCGGGTGAGGCCGCCTCGCGTGAGCCGGTAGAGGACGGTGGCCACGGCGAAGGTGCCCGCCCGGGTCTTGCGGGCGATCTCCTTGACGTTGTTGCGGCCGTTGAGCAGCTCGAGCACGCCGAGCTCCTCGCGGGTGAACGCCTGGCGCCCCAGCTTGGCCACCTCGGCGTCGACCCGCAGGTACACGTCGTCCACGCCTGCCATGTGGGGACCCATCTCGGCCTGCTCGTGCATGCGGCGGAGCGAGTCGAGCAGGGCCTCGTTGACCCGCAGCTCGGCCTTGGCCTCCGCGACCGCGGCGGCCAGCGGATGCAGGTTGGTGGTGGGCGCGAAGGTCAGCCGCCCCTCGCTCCAGCGCAGCAGGTGGCAGGTGACCTCGCGGGCCTGGTGCACCAGCACCTGGGCGAGCTCGCCGGCCTGGAGCTGGCCGCCGTCGACCAGGCGCTGACCCAGCACGCGGCCGCGAGGATCGGGCGCGGCCGCGATCGCCTCGACCACCTCGGGCGGCAGGAAGCCGTCCTCCACGATGAAGCGACCGAGGCGTAGATCCTCTTCCTGGACCCCGCGGACCTCGGCGAGGCGGATGAAGCCCTGATCGAGGTGGAGCCGCACGTAGCGATCGTCGTGCTCCACCGTGAGCACCCCGCGGACGCCGTCGGAGCCCAGCATCTGCAGCACGGACTCGAGGCGGAGGCTGCGGACGTCGCCGGAGATCGCCACGCCGGCGGTCGGCGTGGGCAGGCTCGCCTCGTTGATGATGGCGGAGGTGATCCGATCGATGGCGGCCGCATCGAGTTCGACCCGGGGCAGGGTCTGGCCGAGCAGCAGCTGCATGCGCTGGCGGAGCTCGTCGCTGGGGCCCGTGCGCTGGGGGGGCGCGAGCCGAGGCGCGCTATCGATCGCCTCGCGGAGGATCTTGTGCAGGGCCGGGATCGTGAACGGCCGCTTGAGCGCGGGCAGGCCCTCGGCCCCCGGGATCGGTGTGGGATTGGCGCGGCTCACCAGCAGGATGCCCGGCAGCTCGGCCGCCCCCGGCACCTGCACCAGCGCCCGGAGCGTGGCCCCCGACACGGCCGGGGCAGTCGCGGTGTCGAGCAGCAGCGCCACGATGCTCCCGTCGCCCCCGGGGCCGTGCTTGGTGCACAGGGCGATCGCCTGGTCCTGGGTCGCCGCGTTGAACACCCGGTAGCCCGCGAGCTGCAGGCCCGCCGTGGCGAGCTTGGCGGTGGTGGGGTTGGGATCGAAATAGAGGATGCCCGGAGCGCCCGATGGGGAGGTTGCGGCCATGGAAAGTGGGGTTTTCGTCGCCGCCGGGGCGGTGAGGGCCCCAGCATACTCACAAAGGGGGGGTCCGTGGTAGCGTTTGCGCCATGGTGGAGTCGCTACAGCGGCTCGTCCCGCCCCGGCGGCTGGGCAAGTTCCTGCTCATGGCGCGGCGGGGTGAGGGCGGCATGGCGACCGTCTACGTCGCCGCGATCGGAGAGGGCTCGCTCGCAAGGCTCGCGGCGGTGAAGCTGCTCCGTCAGGGTGCGCCGGACCACGACTTTCGCACGCGCTTCCTCGACGAGGCCAAGGTCGTCTGCCGGCTGCATCACAACAACATCGTCGACGTGCGCGAGGCGGGCGAGGTCGGAGGTCAGCTCTACATCGCGATGGAGCTGATCGAGGGGCGCGATCTCGCCGACGTGTGGGATCGCTGCGCCGAGGTGGGACGGGCGTTCCCGGTCCCGCTCGCCGTGCACATCGTTCGCGAGGTGCTGCGAGGCCTGCACTACGCGCACACCTTCCCCGGCCTCGGGCTCGTCCACCGCGACGTCTCGCCGAGCAACATCCTCATCGACTGGGCGGGCGCCGTGCGCCTGGCCGACTTCGGCCTCGCCACCTCGGCGATGAAGGCCAGCCTTACCGTGCCCGGGATGGTGTTCGGCAAGGTCGGCTACATGGCGCCCGAGCAGGCGACCCGCAGCCCGCTCGACGGTCGCGCCGACGTCTACGGCTGCGGCGTGGTGCTGTGGGAGCTGCTCACCGGTCGCCCGCTGCGTGACAGCGAGACCGACACGCAGGCCGTGGCCGGCTGGGACGCGATGCCGCCGAGCTCGCTGAGCAACCGCGTCGACGAGGAGCTCGACGACATCGTGATGACCGCGCTCTCCCGCTCGAGGGACGAGCGCTACCAGACCGCGGGCGACTTCATGGAGGCCCTGTCGATCTGGCTCTCCGAGCACGCGCCCGACACCACCCAGGAGCGGATGGCCGACTTCATGGGGCGGCTGTTCGGCGACGCTCGCGATCGCGATCACGAGGAGTACTCCGCGCTCGTCGACGCGCTCGCCGAGATGGAGGAGCTCGAGCCGCCCCCGCCCGGTCCCGTGGTCCCGCCGCCGCCCTCCGTGGGGCGTCGAACGGGCGGCACGCACCCGCGGGGACGGGTGATGCCCGGCGACGCCGAGACCATCGCGCCCGGCACCATCATCGCGCAGCGCTACCGCATCGCCGAGCCGCTCGGCCGCGGCGGCATGGGCACGGTCTATCTCGCCGAGCACGTCACCGTGGGCCGCAAGGTCGCGATCAAGGTGCTCACCCACGAGTGGAGCGAGCACGAGGTGGTCGCGCGCCGCTTCAAGGAGGAGGCGCGGGCCGCCAGCGCGGCGGGGCACCCCAACATCATCGAGGTCTTCGACGCGGGCGAGCTTCCCGATCGTCGGCTGTTCATCGTGATGGAGTTCCTCACCGGCTGCTCGCTCTACCAGGAGCTGGTCGAGAGCGGCCCCATGGACGTGCTGCGGGCCTGCCGGCTCATCCGCGACGTGGCGCGGGCGATCCGGGCCGCGCACGGCGTGGGCATCATCCATCGCGATCTCAAGCCCGACAACATCATGCTCGTCAACCGGGGTGAGGGAGAGATCGTCAAGGTCCTCGACTTCGGGATCTCGGCGAGCGCCGATCGGACCCCCGAGGAGCAGCGCCTCACCATTCCCGGCCACGCCCTCGGCACGCCCGAGTACATGGCGCCCGAGCAGAGCAAGGGCCGGCCGCCCACCGAGTCGTTCGACATCTACGCGCTCGGGGTGATCCTCTACGAGGCGTTGGTCGGCGAGCCGCCCTTCGTCTCGGAGAACGTGGTCGAGGTGCTCACCCGCAAGTCGACCGAGCCGCCGCCGCGCCTCGACCATCGACGCGTGGGCCTACCGCCGCCGCTGGTCGAGCTGGTGCACGCGTGCATCGAGGTCGATCCACAGCTTCGCCCGCCCAGCGCCGAGGCGTTCCTCGCCGAGCTCGAGCCGATCGTGGTCTCGCTCGAGGGGATGGCCGCGATGGAGGCGGGCGCCGCCGGACGGGCGGGCGCCCTGGTGCCCAGCACCGCGCTGGCCCTGCCCGTGCGACGGCCTCCCTTCGGCCCGCCGCCGATGTACGGCGACGGTGTCCCGCCGCCGCCCGCCTACGATGCCCTCGACGCTGGCCTGGCCAAGATCCAGTCTGGTCCCAACTCGGCCGACTCGCTGCTGTCGACCCCGGTCGACATGGACGATCGTCCGATCGGTGGACCCGGGCGTACCGCGTGGTGGGTGCTCGCCTCGGCGGGCTTGGTGCTGCTGGCCCTGCTCACCGCCGGCGTGTGGTGGCAGCTCATCAACCGCGACGACGGGCGAGGCACGGTCGCGGCCGAGTCTGCCTCGGCTGGTGCGGCGTCGGCCGACGGTGGTCCCTCGGCGGGAGACGCTGGTGCGGCCGGTGAGGCGGGGAGCGCCCCGGCCGATGGTGGTGCGGGCGCCAGCGGAGCGACCCCGCCCGACTCCGCGGGCAGCAGCGCCACGCCCGACGTGGGCGCGAGCGGCACTGGCTCGGCGGGGCCCGGCTCGGAGGCCGATGATGGCGACGCAGGGGACGACGCCGCGGACTCGGCCAACGATGCGCCCGGGGATCCGCTCGAGAGCGCCAAGTGTCGGCGCACGCGGCAGGCCACCAAGCAGGCCTACGACGGACGCAAGTGGACCGACGTGCTCCGCAACACCTCGTCCCGAACGTGCTGGAAGGGCAAGTACCGGTCGGGCTACGGCAGCATGCGGACCAAGGCCTTGTTCGAGACCAAGAAGTTCGCGCAGTGCGCCAAGATGGGTGCGGCGGCCAAGGGAACCGACGCCGAGGCGCTCGTCAACGCCTGCAAGCAGCGCGTGGCGATGAACAAGGGCTGATCGCCCCGGTTTTGAGCCAGGAAATCGGCCCCTCGGGGCCACGGGCCGATCCGAGCGTGGTCTGGACCCTTGCGCGGCGCCGCGACTCGTAGTGTGCTGGTGAGGGCCCCGCATGAGCCTCCTCGGTCTACGTTCCGTCCTCGTCTGCTCCCTCGCGCTCGCCATGGGCATGCCCTTGCACGCCCGGGCCAACCTCTTCTCGCCGGTGCAGCAGGGTCAGGCCGACGCGCCGCGGCAGGGGCGGGTCTTCGTCGATGCCAGCGCGCTCGGGGACGCGGGTCCCTACCTCGCCGGCCAGGCCACCAAGCGCGCCGGCGACTGCCTCGTTGACGAGGGGGTGAAGCACACCGAGGCCCCGGCCGGCCCCGAGCTGCGCATGACGATCAAGCCCGGCGAGCCCACCGGGTACACCATCGCCTACGAGATCGTCTTCGACGGCGCCGTGATGGAGGATGGCAAGGCCAAGGGCTCCTCCGACTGCCAGCTCTGCACCGAGGATGAGTTGCTCGATCGCATCGACGCGATCGCCCGCGAGCAGGCGCCCAAGATGGTCGAGCCCGAGGCCGAGCCCGAGGTGGTGGACCACGACCCGGATCCCGAGGTGGTCGTCACCCCGCCCGGCGGCGAGGGAGGCCACGACGAGCCCGAGGGCATGGGCGGCATGGGCAAGGCGGGCGTCGCGTTGCTGGTGGTGGGCGGGGCGTCGGCGGTGACCGGCGTGGTGCTGGTGGTCCGCAAGCCCGAGCACTTCCCGGCCGGTGATCCGAACGCCAACATGGTGAAGACTACTCGCCCTCCGGGCGCCGCGGTGCTCGGTGGCGGCGTTGCGCTGGCGATCACGGGCGCGGTGCTCCTCGCCCTGGACGTGAAGCGTCGCAAGAAGACCGAGGACGCGGGCGCGACAGCATCGGGCAAGGCGGCCGCGAGGATTCATCCGTGGCTGGGCCCCGGTGGTGCCGGCCTGGGTGTGACCGGTCGCTTCTAGTCCGTGCAGGGGCTCGCGCGTTGCCCCGCTCGGCGCGCTCGTGCGATCCTCCACGGGCCATGGCATACGCGCGACACTGGCTTACGGCGATCACGGGAGTAGGAGCCGCCTTGTGGGGGGCTTCGTCCTGCATCATCCCCGACCCCGATCACTGCTCCACCGAAGGCGCCGCCCCGTGCCCGGGGGCCATGGTCTGCGATCCCTGCACGCCCTCGAACCTGGTCTCCAATGGCTGCGTCGACGCGTCCGAGGTGATGGACACCGACCCAGACGTGGCCGGTTGCCAGGGCGGAGGGCCCGTCGGCACGGCCGCGACCTCCAACGACGACACCTCCAGCGGGGAGGAGTCGACGACCACCTCGAGCGACGTGGACACGACGGCCACCGACGATGGGACCGACACCACGACCACGGGACCGATGCCGTGCATGGGCAACGGGGACTGCGACGCAGGAGGGGCCGCACCCTTCTGCTCGCCGGACTCGGGGATGTGCGTCCCGTGCTCGATGATGCCCCAGCCCGACGACGCGTGTGCGGCCGTGGACGGCATGCGGCCACTGTGTCGAGACGACGTGTGTGTGCAGTGCACGCCCGACGAGGCCGACGCGTGCATGGACGGGACGCCGATCTGCGATGGCGAGCTGGGGTCTTGCGTTCCGTGCACTGCCCATGATCAGTGTCCGGGCGGAGCAGGCTGCAATTTGTTCGATGGCGAGTGCCTGCCTTCCGACGCCGTGGTGATGGCGGGGCCCACGGGCGACTACACCTCCCTGGCCCTTGCCGTGGCGGGTCTCGGCGCAGGCGACGGGACGATCATCGTGCAGCAGGCGAGCTTCGATGAGCCCGTCGTCGTCTCGGGTACACGGGTGATCGCATTCGTCGCTGCGGATGGGACGATGCCGAGCTGGACCAGGACCCGAGGGGCCGGCGGTCCCTCGCAGCTTCGTGTGGATGGTGCGACGGTCTTGATGGAGGGGATCCAGGTCTCGGCCAACAACGGGAGCGTCAATCCCGGCATCCGGGTGGAGACCGCTGGCCGGCTGTGGATCGATCGCGGGCGCATCATCGGCAATCCAGGGGGAGCGGTCATCGCCCAAGAGAACTCCGAGCTGGTGCTCCGGAACTCGTTCATGGGCGGCAATCAGGAGATCGACGTCCTCCAGGTCCTGAACTCGTCTGCTAGCATCCTCTACACCACGATCGGTGGTGGTTTGACCGGGACGCCAGGGAGCTCCACTGGTCTCTACTGCGAAGGCACGGGTAGCGCCGAGGTTCGTAACAGCATCATCGTCTCCCGCGATACCGCGCCCGAGATCGAGTGTATGGACCTCATGGTGAGCGACAGCGCCATGGAGACCGATCCCGGAGTAGGGGCCGGCAACACGATCGTCGGCGATGTGGTCCTCACGTGGTTCGTCGACTACAACGCGGGCGACTTCCACCTCATGGGAGATGGCCTGGGCACGTTCACGGGCGTGGCCACGTGGACCGTCGGTGATCCTCCGGTCGACATCGACGAGGACGCTCGACCGATGATGGAAGCCCCCGACTACGCCGGCGCCGACGTACCGTAGGCTGGACGGGCCTGCGAGGGCGTGACCGAGCCCGCGCCCCCAACGCACCGGAGGCTCGGGTGAGCCATCACCCGAGCCTCTTCAACGAACGCCTCAGGGCGCCCGTCTCCTCGCCCTACCTCAGCGGGCGATCTTCGCCTCCCGCCGCGGCGCCTCGATCGACTCCCCGCTCAGCGCAGCCGCCTGCTGGATCAGCCCCAGCAGCTCCGCCCGCCGCCCGTGAGCATCACGCCCCAGCGCGCTGGCGGCCAGCTCGTGCGCCTGGCCGAAGGTTGCGTCGGCGCGCCACTTGCTGCCGCGCAGGAGCAGGCCGAGCTCGGCCACGCCGGCGGAGAAGCGGAAATCCTCGGATGCCTCGGACAGCGAGCCGTCCTGGTCGCGGATGGGGGTGCTCAGCAGCTTGCTGCGCGTGCCCTGGGGACGCTTGTAGCGGAGCTTGACGGTCATCAGCTCGCCGCTGCCGGCAGCGGCGGATAGCTCGGGCTGGGCCTGGTACTTGAGGGGGTCGACGCCGGGCGCGGTGCCGTGGCCGACCGGCACCACCTCGTAGAGCGCGGTCACGGTGTGGCCCGCCCCGATCTCTCCTGCGTCCTTGGTGTCGTCGTTGAAGTCGCGGTGCGCGAGCTTGCGGTTCTCGTAGCCCACCAGGCGGTAGGCGGCGACCTCGGCCGGGTTGAACTCGACCTGGATCTTCACGTCCTTGGCGATGGTGACCAGGGTGGCCCCGGCCTGCTCCACGAGCACCTTGTGGGCCTCGGCGCCGCTGTCGATGTAGGCGTAGTTGCCGTTGCCCTTGTCGGCGAGCTGCTCCATGGTGGAGTCGCCCAGGTTGCCGCGGCCGAAGCCGAGCACGGAGAGGAACACGCCGGACTTGCGCTTCTCCTCGATGAGCCGCGTCAGCTCGCCCTCGCTGGTCATGCCCACGTTGAAGTCGCCGTCGGTGGCCAGGATCACGCGGTTGATCCCGCCCTCCACGAAGCTCTCGGAGGCGAGCCGGTAGGCCAGCTCGATGCCGGCGCCGCCGTTGGTCGAGCCACCGGCCTCGAGGCGATCGAGGGCCTGCTTGATCGCGTCCCGATCCGAGGTGGGCTCGAGCACCACGCCCGAGGCCCCGGCGTACACGACGATCGAGACCCGATCCTGGGGCCGGAGCTGCTCGGCGAGCATCTGCATGCCGCGCTTGAGCAGGGGCAGCTTGTCGGCGTCGCTCATCGAGCCGGAGACGTCGAGCAGGAACACCAGGTTGCGGGCCGGGACCTCCTTGGCGGCGATGGTCTTGCCCTGCAGGCCGATGTGCACCAGGCGGTGGTCGGCGTTCCAGGGGCAGGGCGCGACCTCGGTGACGACCGAGAAGGGATCGTCGCCGGTGGGCTGCGGGTAGTCGTACTCGAAGTAGTTGACGAGCTCCTCGATGCGCACGGCGTCGGCGGGCGGCAGCCGACCCTCGTTGAGGAAGCGCCGGGTGTTGCTGTACGAGGCGGTGTCGACGTCGATGGAGAAGGTGGAGAGGGCGTCGTCGACCACGGCGACGAAGTCGTTCTCGTCCACGTGGCTGTAGGAGTCGTTGTCGTCGATGGGGGCGGGCAGGGGAGAGACGGCGACCTTGGGGGCAGGAGCCGTGGTGGTCGTGTTGGGGGGAGGCATCGTGGGGCTCGCGATGCCCGAGCCGGGATTCGCGGGGGTCTGCTTGGCCTGCAGCGCGGACCGACGGTCGCGTCGGGCGGATCGACGAGCCTTGCGGTCCGAGCGACGCGGGGCATCGGCGAGCGCGAGCTCGTAGTCGGCCTCGGCCTCCTCCATCGCCATCGGCGCGGGCGCGGGCGCGGGCTCGGACGCGGGCGCGGCCTCGCCCCCGTCCATCATGGCGTAGTCGTCCGCCGCCGCCCCGGCGTAGCCGTCGTCGCCCGCGGCGTACTCGTCCTCATAGCCGTAGTCGTAGCCGTAGGCGGCGTCCATGACCGCGGCGTCTCCCGGGTACGAGCCCGCGGGGGCCTTCTTGGCGCAGCCGAAGGCGAGCACGGTCAGCAGGGGGGCAGCGAGGGCGATGATGGTTCGCGAGGAGCGTCGCATGGGAGGCATTCCTTGTGGCGGGGTCCGCGTTGGTCGGCCCCTGAACGACCCCGCCACGCGCGGCCTTACAGCTCCATCCGGGAAATGGGAGAACGCCCCCGAGCGCCGTTTCGTGGCGGCTCGGAGGCGTTCTCGGTGGCTCCGCGGGCTCGCGCTCAGGGGGCGGCTTCGCAGTGGCCCTCGCCGTCGATGTGGCCGAGGGTGGAGGTCTGGGCCTCGATGAAGCCCCACAGATCTCCGATGTCACGGCTGCCCACCTGGTAGCGGGACTGGCCGGTGATGTCGACCGCGGCCAGCTCGTCCATGGTGACCACGCCGTCGGCGTTGCCGTCGGCCGCGGCGACGAGATCGAAGGCCACGTTGGGCTCCGGCGAGTCGAGGTCGTCGTAGAAGAGGTGATCGGCGTGGATCGTAAGCTGGCTCTCGGCCTCACCCCCGTCGACCAGCTCGGCCGTGCTCTGGCACCCGTGGTAGAGGGTGTCGTTGTCGAAGGACCAGGCGAAATCGATCGTCTGGCCATCGCGGCGGGCCTGGCCCTCGACGACCAGCGAGTGACCCTCGTTGATCATCATCAGGGCGACCTCCTGGGTGGTCGCCACGGGCTCCGCCTCGGTCACGGGGCCGATGCGGAAGTCGACCAGGGGCGAGCCCCCGGCGGGGACCAGGAGCTCCCCGAGCTCGTGGCCCTCGCCCATCGAGGGGCTGCGCAGGTCGACGACGAAGCTGCCCGGCAGGGGCTCGCCGTCGACCTCGATGTCGCGAATGGCCACGAGGAATCGGGACAGCTCGAGCTCCCAGCCGTCCACGAGCACA
The DNA here is from genome assembly GCA_020633315.1 of Myxococcales bacterium. Taxonomy (GTDB): domain Bacteria; phylum Myxococcota_A; class Polyangia; order Nannocystales; family Nannocystaceae; genus Paraliomyxa. The sequence continues at coordinate 127,086 of JACKDV010000011.1, read as the reverse complement.
TCGGCGGGGATCCGCTCCTCGATGTAGCTCTCGCCGTAGGTGGTGATGCGCAGGGTGGCCTCTCCCGGCTCGGACTCGGCATCACAGGCGCCGAGCAGCAGGGCGAGACCCATCGCGCCGACGGGGAGGACCCGGCCGGCAGTCTTGGTGTTGCTCATGTTCGTCGTCCCTCGTGGCTCAGAGCTCGGCCACCGCGTAGTAGTCGTGGGCCTGGGCGTTGCGGCGCAGGCGGTTGTAGGCATCGGTGTCGGGCTCGATCACGATCACGTGGTCTCCGTCGTCGTCGAGCATCGCGAAGTCGATCCCGTCGAAGAGGGTGTCCTCCTCGAAGGGATCGTGGACCAGGAGCTGCAGGCCGAGCTGCATGCCGTCGCTGGACTCGGGGTCGAGGTCGAGCGACAGCGGCAGGCCCACCACCCGGCGCCCCTCGTCCTGGTCGAGCAGCACCGAGAACTCCCAGCGATCGTCGTCGAGGGAGGCGGTGCCCTTGATCTCGAAGGTGTGGCCGAGGATCGGATCGTCGGGGGCGAGGCCGTCCTCGACGCGAGCGCGGGTGAAGGAGAAGTTGGCCCCGCTGTACTCGGCTCGCAGCAGCGTGGCCTGGCCGAGCACTGTGCCGTCGTCGCGCCAGTCGAAGACGTAGCGCCCCGGCAGCTCGCCCACCACCTCGCCGCCGGCGTAGTGGCCGGGGTGAGCGTAGGCGCTGGGGATCAGCAGGTCCCAGGCCGGGCCGAGCAGCGAGGCATGCATCTCGCCGTCGGTGGTGAACTCGATGGTGTCGATCGCGACGCGGCAGCGGGACAGCTCGAGGCGGTAGCCGAGGTCGGTCTCGGTGGTGACCACGGCACCGCTGTCGACGACGACGTCGACGGCGGCTCGGTCGGCCAGCTCGCTGTCGAAGGCGCAGCCGCCCAGCGTGATCGCCAGGGCGGCGATCGGAAGAGGTCGGAGTGTCATGGGAATCGATCTTCTGTTGGGTCGGAAGGAATGGCTCGTGGAGGGAGCTCCGGGGCGCCTCGGTCGGGTCGACGCGAGGCATGCTCCGGTACGCCGATGCGATCCGAGCCGCGGGCTCGGGCGATGGCGTGCGCGAGGAGGACCGGCGGCCGCGCTCAGGCGAGGGCCGACGGCAAGGCGAGGCGTCCCCTCGGGGGGCCTCGGGCTCGCGTGCTACGAGGGGCCCGGCTCTGCTCCGTCACGCGGGGCGCCGGGCACAGCTCGATCGGTCGCCAGGGCGCCGAGAGCAGCGGAGGAAGCGATGGCGGGGGCGTGGAGGAGGCGAGGTCGCGGTGCGCGAGGCTGCCCTGACCGTGGGGCACGGTGCCGTGCGGATGAGCGCTAGGGCTCTCCGTGGCGTCGTGGTCGTCGGCGTGGGCTCGGGCCTGGAGCTCGCCGAGCTCGGAGGGGATCGAGTCGTGCTCGTGGGTCGCGGCCGGAGCGTGGTGGTCGCCAGAGGACGGCTGAGCGTGCGAGTGACCGGACGCGTGGTGGTCGCGGTCGGGCGCATGCTCGTGGTGATCGCGGGAGCCTGGCTCGTGGTGACGACGAGAAGCGTGCTCGTGATGGCCGGGCGAAGCGTGCTCGTGATGACCGCGGGCGGCGTGCTCGAGGTGGTCGGGCTCGGCGTGCTCGCCGAGCGAAGCGTGCTCGTGATGGCCGAGGGAGGCGTGCTCGTGGTGCCCGAGCGCGGCGTGCGGCTGATGGTGCCCCGCGGCGTGCTCGGCCGCCTCGTGATGACCAGCCCCCTGGTGCTCGTGGGTCGTGGAGTGCCCGTGACGATGGCCGCTCGGCTCCGCGTGGTCGTGCCGATGATGGTGCGACGATGCGGAGGCGAGCGACTCGTGCTCGTGCTCCTCCAAGGCGCCGTGATGGTGGTGGCCCAGGCTCTCGTGGAACGCGATGTGCAGCCCCGGCCCGATCTCCACGCCGAGCAGCCAGACCAGCGTCGCGACGGCTGCGAGCGCCGGGTGGCGCAGCAGGGCCGCGAGGCGTCGACGGCGAGGCGAGAACGAGCGCATGGAACGCAGGACCAGGGTAGGGCAGGGAGGGGCGGTCCCTCAATGGGGACGAGTCGATTACGCCGGTGGGCCACGAGTGGATCGCTCGCGATCGCTCGTCACGGATTTCCATGGAGCGCCATTGGCACCGAACCGAACGCGGTCCGGGCCCGTACCCGCCCCGACCATGAAACGTGCCAAGCTCGGCCGCGCGGTGGCGGCTCACCGATGGCTCTGGACGATCGCGGTGGTGGGCGCATCCACGGGCCTCGCCGCGGGGCACGCTCGCGCTGCCGAGCCGGTGCAGGTGACCGATCGCTCGGAGCCCGAGCCGTCGGAGGGCGAAGGCGAAGGCGAGCCGGAGGCCGAGGCCGAGAGCGAGTCGGAGGCCGAGTCCGAGAGCGACCAGACCCGCGTGGTCACGGTGGAGACGGTCTCCGGCGATGGCCTCACCGCGACCTCCCAGCGGATCGGCGCCACCACCCTGCGGCTGACGCCCAAGCGCAGCGCCGAGGATCTGCTCCGGCTGGTGCCCGGCATGCTCGTCGTGCAGCACGGCAACCAGGGCAAGGGCCACCAGTACTACATCCGCGGCTTCGATGCGGTGCACGGATCAGACGTGGAGGTGCTGGTGGACGACGTGCCGATCAACGAGCGCTCCAACGTCCACGCCCACGGCTACCTCGATCTGTCGTTCGTGATCCCCGAGGTGGTCCAGAGCCTCGAGGTCAAGAAGGGCTCGGTCCGCCTCGAGCAGGGAGCCTTCGCCACCGCGGGCTCGGTGGAGTACTCGCTGGGAGTGCCGTCGGCGTATCGTGGCACCACGGTTGGCTACGAGTTCGGCTCGACGGGACGCCACCGCGCGGTGGTGGTGCACGCCCCTCGCGATCGCGGCGAGGAGACCTTCGTGGCCGCCACCGCCTTCACCGACCACGGCTACGGCGAGAACCGGGAGGCGCAGGGCATGAGCGCGCTGGCCAAGGCGCGGCTGTGGAAGCACCGCGGGGCCTACCTCGACGCGCTGGGGGGCCTGTACGCGGCGCGCTTCGGGCTGCCGGGCACGCTGCGCCTGGACGACTACAACACGGGGCGGGTGGGCTTCTACGACGCGTACCTGCAGGACACCGGCGGAGAGTCGGCGCGGGCGCTGGTGGCGGTGCACACCGGCTACCAGCGGGAGCGCAGCTCGCTGGCCATCACGGCCCACGCACAGGCGCGGCGCCTGTCGCTGGACGAGAACTTCACGGGGTGGCTGGGGACCGAGTCCGAGTTCGGCGATCTCGATCCACGGGCGGACTACGGCGATCGCCACGAGCAGCACGAGGAGGCAGGCATCGGCGGCGTGCGGGTGCACGGTCGCTGGCAGCTCCACCCCGCGGTGACCCTGCGCCTCGAGGGGCACTGGACGGGCACGGTGGTCGATCAGCAGGTCGATCAGATCACCACGGAGGGCGCCCGCTGGGACGTGTCCCGCGATCAGCTCGCGGAGCAGCACGAGCTCGGCATCGGGCCCGGCCTGCAGTGGCGCGCGCTGCCGTGGCTCCGCCTGGAGGCCGGGGCGCGGGTGGAGGCGGTGCACGCCCGGGTCCGCGATCGTCGGCAGGGCGGCCAGGTGTTCACGGGCACCCAGGTGGCCGCGGTGCCGCGCTTCGCCGCGCAAGCCCTGCTCGGCCCGCGCTGGCAGCTCTTCGCGGCCTACGGCCGGGGCTTCCGGCCGCCGGAGGCCCGCGCCTTCACGCTGCCCGAGCAGGTGCCCGAGAACGTGGACCTCGACGAGTTCGCAGGCGGCCAGCCGCGCATGACCCTGGCCGACAACGCCGAGCTCGGGGCGCGCTGGCAGCCGGCCGGCTTCATCGACGTGGGCGCGGCGGTGTTCGGCACGTGGATCTCCAACGAGAGCGTGTTCGACCACGTCTCGGGCTTCAACATCGAGCTCGGTCCCACCCAGCGCCTGGGGGTGGAGGCCGACGTGCAGCTGCGGCCCACCCCGTGGCTGGGGCTGGGGGTCTCGGCGGTCGGCAACCACGCTCGCTTCACCCAGACCGGCGCGCCGGTCCCCGGAGCGCCGCCCTTCCTCGCCCAGGTGCAGGGCACCCTGATGCACCCCCGGGGCTTCCGCGCGGGCCTGCGTAGCTTCGTGATGGGACGGCGCCCGCTGTCGTACGGCGCGACCGCGGGAGCGCTGGCCGTGGTCGATGCCTCGGTGGGCTACCAGTGGCGCTGGCTGGGCGTCGACCTCACGGTGGACAACGTGCTCGGCACCAAGTGGCGCGACGGCGAGTATCACTTCGCCTCGTACTGGGATCGCAGCGAGCCCGCGAGTCGGCTGCCCACGATCCACTACGTGGCGGGCCCGCCTCGCATGGTCCGCGTGGCGGGCTCGCTCCGCTTCTGAGCGAGGGCCGCGACGCCCCGCTCAGCGTCCGCGGAAGCGAGGGGCCCGGCCCTCGATGCGGGCGCGGCGGGCCTCCTGGTGATCCTCGCTGGCGTAGGCGGCCCGGCGACGCAGCTCGTGCTCGGCCCGCACGGCGTCGGGGATGTTCCCGCGGTCGAGCGCGCGCAGCAGATCGCGGTTGCCCCGGGTGGAGCCCGGCGCGGCCCGACGCAGCCGCTCGATCACGTCGGTCACGGCGTCCTCGAGCGCGTCGGCGTCGACCAGGCGCACGAGCGCTCCGGCCGACCAGGCGTCCTCGGCCGGCAGGCGCTCCCCGAGCAGCACCAGGCGACGGACGCCCGCGGGGCCGAGCACCGCCCGGACGCTGGCGAGCCCGGTCGCGTGGTAGACCACCGCGAGCTCGGCCGCCGGGATCGCGAAGAAGATGCCGCGTCGAGCGATCCGGAGGTCGCAGGCGCAGGCGAGCTCCACCCCGGCTCCGATCGCATAGCCATCGAGCACGGCCACGAAGGTGGCATCGGCATCCCGCATGGCGGTGGTGCAGGCGATGAGCGGTGCGTCGGGCATGGCCCCGGGAGGCGGCGGCTCGGCGAGCGCGCTCAGGTCGAAGCCGGCACAGAAGGCGTGGCCGCCCGTGCCCCGCAGCACCACGATCTCGCCGCGCAGCTCGGGGCCGCGCGCGGCCATCCAGCGCAGCGCGCCCGGCGAGACCGCGTTGCGGCGCTTCTCGTTGCACAGCCACCAGGTGTGCACTCCGTCGTCCTTGGTCTCGCGCAGGCCGGGCGCGACCTCGACGGCCTCGCTCACGGGGCGTCCGCACCCTCGGCGGGAGCGGGCGTCTCACTCGAAGGCTCGCCCTCGGCTCCGTCATCCTCGGGCGGCCGCCACCCCGCGGGCGGGCGGCCTCCGGTGGGCTTGGTGCCCGGCACGGAGAACCACACCCCGTCCTTGCCCTTGGGCCCGACGTCGATCTCACCGTTCTGGTGCGCCTCGGCGAGATCCTTGAGCGCCCGCGCGGTGGGGGAGTCGGGGTTCTGCATGATCTGCTTGCGCCGCGCATAGGCCCGCTGCCGTCGCTGCTCCACCGTGAGGTCGGCGGGGTCGGCCGCGATGAGGGCGAGCTCCTCCTCGGTGAGGGGGCCGGCGGGGGTGTCCGAGGGCTTGGTGGTGCGTAGGGGCTCGGCCTTGGCGGGCTCGGCTACGGCCACCGGGGCCTCGGCCGAGGCGGGCTCCGGCTGGGCCTGCTGCGCGGCGGGGCGAGGGGCGTCGGCGGAGACGCTGCAGCCGGCGAGCAAGCTGGCCGCGACCGCGAGCCACGAGGACGAGCGGAGCAGGAATGGCATCCCGCGCAGGGTAGCAGATCAGGGGCGCTCGACCGCGGCGGTCGGGGGCGTTCCGGCGCGGGCATCGAGGGCGACCACCAGGATCACCGTGCCCAGCAGCAGGGCCACCAGCACCAGACGCACCGCGATCGCCGCTCGCTTCCACTGCATCTGGGCCAGCCACGAGGCGCCGAACGCCCCGAAGGCGAAGAACAGCGCGAGGCGGCCTGCGCCCTGACCGAAGCGCTCGGGGTCGGCGACCTCCATCGCGATCGCCATCACCACGGTGACCACCAGCACCACGCCGATCGCCGCGACGGCATGGAGCGCTGCGATGCCCCAGCGAAAGCGTGCGACGCCGTCGTCCATGGTCCCAGCCTAGCCGAAGTCGACGACCCCGGCGACCGCGACCCCGCGCCCCTCACTCGCCGAGCTCGGGCAGCCGTGCCACGTCCACCTTGGCGCGCTCGGGCGGCACGAATGCGCGCAGCAGCGAGATCGGGATCCACAGGAACAGGCCCACGTGCACCAGCCCCAGCACCGGGCTGGCCTTGGCCAGCGGGAACAGCAGCGCGCCGTCGGGCGAGTCGAGGCACCACACCGCGGCGGTGCCGTACTCGAGCATCACCACGCCCACGCAGACCATCAGCCACACCTTGGTGGGGATGGAGGCGGGCAGGGTCCCGGCGCGCAGGGTGACCAGGGCCGCGACGCCGAGCGCCCACGCCAGGTGCATCAGCCCGAGGATCGCCCCGGGGTGCGGGTCGCTAGGGGGGCCGCACACGAGCAGGGCCAGGGCCGCCGCGCCGCCGATCCACACCGCATGCTCGCGCAGCAGGGCGGCCACGGGCACGCGCCGCAGGGCGGGGGGCACGTCGCCGCCGGGGGCCCGCCCCAGCAGCACGAGCTGCAGCGGGAGCAGGGCGACGGCGATGGAGGCGAGGGCGACCTCGCCGAAGTGGTTGCGCTCGGGCAGGGCCGCAGTGGCGAGCACCAGCAGCACGAGCGCGGCCGCGGCCGCCTCGATGCGGCCGAGGGCGCCGTCGCGGTGGGTGCCGCCCACGATGCGCTCGATGGCCCGCAGGGCCAGGCCGCCGAGCACCAGCGCTCCCACGGTGGCGAGCACCAGCCGCAGGTCGAGGCCGCGGGCATCGGCGGCGCTGAGGTGGCTCATGGGGAAGAAGGCCTCGGCCAGCAGGTGGCCGGGGCCCGCCGCCGGCATCACGGTGACCGCCCCGATCACGCCCGAGCGCAGCTCGAGCCCCACCGCCAGGCCCACCGCGCCGGCCAGGCCCAGCAGCGCCAGCAGGCCGATGCCCACGATGCCCGGAGCCCGACGCTTGCCCACCCCCAGGGCGATGAGCATGGCCAGCCCCACCAGCATCCCCGCCATGGCGAGGGTCATCAGCAACAAGCCCAGGGCCGGCACGAGCCGCCCGGCGATCGCAGCCGCGCTCAGGTGCACCAGCACCAGCGGCGCGGCGGTGATGGCCACGGGCACCAGCGCTCCCACCACCAGGCCCACCACGAGCTGGCGCGCGGTGAGGGCGGTGCCGGTGAGCGGCTGCAGGGTGTTCTCGTGGAGCTCCTGCGCCACGCTCACGCCCACCCACAGGGGGGCGATGACCATGCCGAGCAGCAGCAACAGCGAGCCGGCGAGCCCTCCGATCACGCGGATGGTCTGGGCCAGGTCGAGGGGCGAGCGGTACACGACCACTCGGGGCACCAGCTCGGCGTCGAGGATCGCCTCGAGGCGCCGCCGGTCGTGTGCGTACGACCAGTCGAAGTGCTGGTACTGCCGGCGCTCGTCGAGATCGGGGGGCGCGAGGTCGATCCGCTCGTTGCGGAGGTCGCGGGCGCGCCGTCGCAGGTCCTCGAAGCGCGCGGGGACCTGCACGTGCGGGCTGGCCACGGCGTCGAGCAGCAGCCAGCCCTCCTCGGCGCGGTAGCGAGGGGTCGACCACTCGGCAGAGGACTCGAGCTCGCGCTGGACCCGGGCCAGCTCGCGATGGTCGTCGACGAAGATGGTGAACTCGAGCTGCTCGCGGTCCCAGTGGTTGCGCTCGAGGTCGAGGCTCACGCGGACGTCACGGGCCAGCTCGCCGGGGGACAGGCCGATCCAGGTGCCGCACAGCACCACGAACAGGCCGAGCAGGGCCGAGCCGAGCACGAAGCGGCGACGCCGGGGCCCTCGAAGGGAGCGGGTGACGAAGGGCAGGCAGGCGGCACGCAGGGCGGGGAGGAACGGGCGCATGGTGGTCTCTCCTCAGTCGACTCAGTTGACCTGGTCCTCGGACACGCGGTCGTAGACGTCCTCGAGGCGGCTGCGGACGCGGCTGGCCGTGACCACCCGAGCCCCCGCGGAGACCAGGTCGGCGAGGACGTCGGCCATCATGGCCTCACCGCCCTGGACCTGGATGGCGAGCAGGGGCAGGCCGTCGGACTCTCCCTCTCGCTCGATGAGCACGCGGTGGCGGGCGAGCACGGCACGGGCCGCCTCGAGCCCCTCGAGCAGGCGCAGCTCGTACACGAAGCGCCCCACCTCGAAGCGATCGATGATGTCGGCCACCTCGCCGCCGACGACCAGCCGCCCCCGCTGCACGATGGCCACCTGGTCGCACAGGTCGTCGAGCTCTCGCAGGATGTGGGACGAGATGATCACGGTGATGCCGTCGGCGCGCACGCGATCGAGGACTCGCCGCAGATCGCTGCGGCCGCGCGGGTCGAGGCCGTCGGCGGGCTCGTCGAGGATGAGCAGCGAGGGCTCGTGCAGCAGGCAGCGCGCGATGAGCAGGCGCTGGCGCATGCCCTTGGACAGCGAGCCGGCCGGGGTGTCGGCCTTGCCCCGCAGATCGAAGGTGACCAGGGTCTGCTCGATGGCGCGCTCGAGCGGCGCGCCCTCGATGCCGAAGCACTGCCCGAAGAAGCGCAGGTACTCCACCGGGGTCATCTGCTTGTAGAGCGGGTTGCCGTCGCCGAGGAAGCCGATGCGGCGACGCAGCTCGGTGGTGCGCAGCGATCGACCCTCGCCGCCGCCGCGGCCGTCGTAGACGATCTCGCCCTCGCTGGGATCCATCACCGTGGCCACCATGCGCAGGGTGGTGGACTTGCCCGCGCCGTTGGGACCGATGAGCCCGAAGATCGACCCGCTGGGGATCCTCAGGCTCAGGTCGCGCACGGCCCAGTCCTCGCCGTCGTAGGTCTTGCCCAGCTGCTTCAGCTCGATCTGCATGCGGCCTCGTGGGAGCGCCGGGCCCATGATCCCGACGACGGCCCTTGAACGCGCGACCCACCCCGAGGATTCGCAGCGGGAACCCCGGCGGCCCAAACGCGTGTTTCCCCATCGGGGATAGCTCCCATTGCAGCACCCAGGACCATTGGACGCCAACATCGATGTGGCCTCGCCGACGAAACGATCCTAGTTTTGGGGACGTGGAATCGAGCCGAAGCGCTCGACCGGCGATCTCCTCCGGCATTGCGGTGCTTGCGCTTGCGAGCGTAGTCGGCGCCGTTGGATGCAGCCATCGCCCGGTCGACTACGGTGGGGTGGCGGTGATGGAGGGCTCGCTGCGCCGGGCCAATGGCGCACGGACCGCGATCCAGCGAGGAGCGGCCGCCGTCGCGATCATCGAGACCGACGTCTCGCGGGGGATGGGCTTCGTGATCGATCCGGCGGGCTACCTGCTGACCAACCGCCACGTGATCGAGGACGCGGATCACATCGAGGGCGTGGTGTTCCCCGCCCGCGATCCCACCCGCGTGTACGGCAGCGTGCAGGTGGTCTACATCGATCCCGATCGCGATCTGGCGCTGTTGCAGGTGCACTCCAACGAGCCGCTCACCGCGGTGCCGCTGGCCACCGACGACGTGGAGCCGGTGTCGAGCTACCTGGCCAGCGCCGATCCCATCGTGCTGCTGGAGCGCGAGATGGGCCAGGACCAGCGCTTCTCGCTGGCGCTGCAGCACGGTGAGGTCTCGCGGCTCGAGGTGGAGTACCCCGCGGCGGGCCCCGGCGCGTTCGTGGGCGTGACGGCCGACGTGCACGAGGGGCAGAGCGGCGGGCCGGTGCTCGATCGCCACGGTCGGGCGGTGGGCATCGTCACCTGGACCTGGCGCGACGGCGGCGGCGGCTTTGCGATCCCCATTGCCGACGCCACGCGCATGCTGCTCGAGCGGCCCAAGCTCGAGCAGGAGTCGGGCCGGCGCTCGCGGGCCGAGCTGCGGGCCCGGCTGTTCCTCGCGGCGATCGCCCGCGGCGACGGCGATGCGGCCCGTCGCTTCACCTCGCCCAGCGAGGCCCGCAAGCGCCGCGAGGACACCGTGGATCGGATCATGGCCCAGGCGCAGGGCGGCCGGGGCCTCGAGGTGATGCAGGGCTACGTGGCCGCGCTCGAGGAGGTGGTGGCCGAGGTCGTGCGCACCGAGGATCCCGGGCTGGTCGAGGAGGGCCTCGACGTGCTGGTGCGCGGCGTGATCCAGCCCGAGCTCCGCGAGGCGCTCGGCGTGGAGGGCCTCGAGATCGGCCAGGTGATCTCCTTCTTCCACGAGCTGGGGCAGGGCTACCTGCGCGAGCGGGTGTTCGGGGAGAAGGGCAGCGCCGACGCCTTGCGGGCCGCGCTGGAGCGCCTGGGCACCATCGACGCCTCGCGCAGCTTCGCCCTGGCCGACCTGGTGATCGAGCTCGACGAGCGCAATGTGGAGGTGGAGGCGGTGGAGCTGATGCCGGGGGCCTACGTGGAGGGAGCCCGCGTGGAGCTGGCCGTGGCCTCGCCCGGAGGCGAGGCCGAGCGCTTCGACCTGCACCTGCGGCTCGAGTGGGGCGACTGGTACGTGACCCGGGTCGAGCGCGCAGCGCTGGGCTGAGGGCGACGGGAGCACCCGCTCCGCGGTAGCCTTCGCCCCGCGATGCCCAAGCCCCATCGGACCTCGCCCGGTCGGCACCACCCGCTGGGGGCCACGGTGGTGGAGGACGGCGTGAACTTCTCGCTGTACTCGCGCAGCGCCACCGCGGTGGAGCTGCTGCTGTTCGAGCGCTTCGAGCAGCGGGTGCCCACCCAGGTGGTCTACCTCGACACGCGGCACAACCGGACCTACGGCTACTGGCACGTGCACGTGCACGGGATCGGGGCGGGGACCCTGTACGGCTACCGCGTGCACGGGCCCTGGGCCCCGCAGCAGGGGCACCGCTTCAACTCCAACAAGCTGCTGGTCGATCCCTACGCGCGCGGCATCGTCTATCGCGACGCCGCGTCCCACCGCGACGCCCTGGGCTCGCAGGACAACGTGGCCACGGCCATGAAGGGGCTGATCATCGACACCCGGGGCTACGACTGGCAGGGGCTCGAGCGCCCGAAGGTCGATCCGCAGGAGCGGGTGATCTACGAGATGCACGTGCGGGGCTTCACCCGCCACCCCTCCTCGGGGGTCGAGCACCCGGGCACCTTCGAGGGGCTGATCCAGAGGATCCCCTACCTGGTGGAGCTGGGGGTGACGACGGTCGAGCTGCTGCCGGTGTTCCAGTTCGACGAGCACGACATCGACTTCGTCGACTCCCGCACCGGCGAGCACCTGCGCAACTTCTGGGGCTACGATCCCATCGGCTTCTTCGCGCCCCACCGCGGCTACTACATCGAGACCTGGGAGCACATGCGGGTGCTCACCGGCTTCCGCGACCTGGTGAGGGAGCTGCACCGGGCCAACATCGAGGTGATCCTCGACGTGGTCTTCAACCACACCGCCGAGGGCGGCGAGGACGGCCCCACCTTCTCGTTTCGAGGCATCGAGAACTCGGTCTACTACCTCAGCCAGCCGGGGCGGCCGGACACCTACGCCAACTACTCGGGGGTGGGCAACACCCTCAACTGCAACCATCCCGTGGTGCGCCGCATGATCCTCGATTGCCTGCGCTACTGGGTGGAGGTGATGCACGTCGACGGCTTTCGCTTCGACCTCGCGTCGATCCTCTCGCGCGACGAGCTCGGCCAGCCCATGCGCAACCCGCCGCTGCCCTGGGAGATCGAGGCCGACCCGGCGCTGCAGGAGACCCTGCTCATCGCCGAGGCCTGGGACGCCGGGGGCCTGTACCAGGTGGGGGGCTTCCCCGGCGAGCGCTGGTCGGAGTGGAACGGGAAATTCCGCGACGACCTGCGCCGCTTCATGCGGGGCGACGAGGGCCTGGCCGGCACCATGGCCGCCCGCATGCTGGGCAGCCCCGACCTCTACGAGGCCCACGGTCGCGATCCCCAGCAGTGCATCAACTTCGTCACCTGCCACGACGGTTTCACCCTCAACGACCTGGTCAGCTACTCGCGCAAGCACAACGAGGCCAACGGCGAGCAGGGGCGCGACGGCAGCGACCACGAGCACAGCGACAACCACGGCGTGGAGGGGCCGAGCGACGACCCGGCGATCGAGGGGCGCCGCAACCAGCAGGTCAAGAGCCTGCTGGCCATGCTGCTGCTGGCCCAGGGCACGCCGATGCTGCTGGCCGGCGACGAGCTGCGCCGCACCCAGGGGGGCAACAACAACGCCTACTGCCAGGACAACGAGACGAGCTGGGTGGACTGGGACGGGCTGCGGCGCCACGCCGACGTGCACCGCTTCGTGCGGAGGATGATCGCGTTTCGGCGGGCGCATCCCGGGCTGCGGCGGGGCAAGTACCTGCTGGGCCACGATGCACCGGCGCGCGCCGATCCGCCCGGCTACACCCGGGTGCGCTGGCACGGCACGCATCCCCACCAGCCCGACTGGAGCCCCACCAGCCACGTGCTGGCCTACACGCTCAGCCGCTCCCACGACGACGAGGCGATCTACGTGGCGGTCAACGCCTGGCGCGAGCCGCTGGCCTTCTGCCTGCCGCGGCCGGAGGCCGGGTTCCACTGGCACCGGGCGGTCGACACCTCGCTGCCGTCGCCCCACGACATCGAGGAGCTGGGCTCCGAGCCCCGCTGGGCGGAGCCGGAGATGGTGCTGCCGCCCCGCACCGTGGTGGTGATGGTGCAGCGCTGAGGCTTGCAGGACGGCCGCGACCGGACTACCAACGGGCGATGAGGGATCGGCAGGCAGGGACGGGGGGCCTCGGCGGGCTCGTGCTCGCGGTGGTGCTGGGGGGCTGCGGCGACGACGGCTCGTCGGGCAGCGCGGGGGCGGTGGGCTCGAGCGGGGCCGGGGACGCGACGGGCCAGCCCGCCGACTCCACGGGCACCAGCGCCGACGAGAGCACGGGCGCGGCGGTGGTGGTGAGCGGCGATGCCTTCGCCTTCACCCTGCCCGGCGAGGACTACGGCCGGATCGACGGCGCCACGATCTCGGTGCTCGAGCAGCCCTCGGTGAGCGTCACCACCGACGCCGAGGGGCACTTCGAGCTCCCGGAGCTCCCGCCCGGATCGGAGGCCACCTTCGTGCTCCAGCGCGAGGGCTTCCCCGTGGCGCACACCAAGACCTTCACGCTGCCGGAGGCCGGGCCGCTCGGTCAGGTCACCTTCCAGGTGCCCGACGACGAGCTGTTCGCCCTGCTCGCGGGGGTGCTGATGATCGAGGTCGACCCGGGCGCCTGCCAGATCGTCAGCACCGTGACCCGCGTGGGCAAGTCGATCTACGACGAGGGGGCCCACGGCGAGGCGGGAGCCACGGTCGCCATCGATCCGCCCCTGCCCGCCGAGGCCGGGCCCATCTACTTCAACGCGGCCGTGATCCCCGATCCCACCCTCGTCGAGAGCTCGGAGGACGGCGGCGTGCTGTTCATCAACGTGCCCCCGGGGGTCTACACGCTGACGGCCACCAAGGCGGGGGTGGAGTTCGAGTCCACGGTGATGCGCTGCGAGGCGGGGGTGCTGGTCAATGCCTCGCCGCCCTACGGCCTGCAGGCGCTGCCCTGAGGGCGCTCGCGCGCGGCGGATCAGCGGGGCTCGTAGCGGATGCCCGGGAGCTTGTAGACCCGCTCGATGGCCTCGAGCATCAGCATGCCGCAGTCGGCGAGCACGTCGGCCTCGCCCAGGCTCGTGCGATCGCGGGCGAGGTGCTCGCGGTGCGCCTTCACCCTCGCCTCGATGATCGAGCGCGGGCCCTCGCCGTCCACCTGCCCCTCGAGGAACAGCACCACGTTGCGCGGGGCGGTCTCCTGGCGCTCTCGCTCCACGCTCGAGAGATCGTTGAGCAGGCGGGCGAGCACGCCGATGTTGCGCAGGAAGCTGCGGAACACGGGGTCCTCCATGCGCCCGTGCATGTCGAGCCCGTGCAGCAGCGAGAGCGTGGCCAGCATGTGCTGGATGGTGCTGTTGATCTCGGCCTCGAGCAGGTAGTCGAGGAAGGTCCACTGGCGGCTCTCGCCGCGCTGGCGCTCGGCCCAGTCGCGCTCCTGCAGCTCGAGGAAGGCGACCCCGGTGCTCAGCCACAGCCCGAGCGCCTTGGGGGAGCCGCCTCGGTCGCGGACGGAGCTGTGCAGCCGGTCGAACACCTGGGCCTCGCGGCTCGGTCCGGGCGCGCCGGGGCCGAGGTGCGACCAGGCCACGGGGCTGCGGTGCTCGGAGGAGGTGAAGGCGTCGTCCAGCCACACGAAGACCGCGATGTCCTTGAGCAGGAGCAGGCGGTCCTCGTCGGTGAGGGGCGACAGCCCGGGGCGGGCCCAGTGGGACACGAGCTGGTCGTAGCCCTGGATGAACGCCGTGGCCGCCCCCAGCTCGCTGCGCGACAGCTCGAACAGTCCCCCGGCCCAAGTGGTCAATTGCGTCTGCAAGCTCACGGCGGCGAGGGGCAATCGTATCAGCTCTGCGACGCCATGGCGCAGCGGTGAGACCATGACCTCGCGTCCACTGGTGGGGAGGTCGGGGGTCTGGCCCTCCGCGGTCCGGACGACTTCCGTTCGGTGCGGGATCCCAAGGCGGCCTCGTCTCGCCTCTCCATGATCGGTCGCGCGATGCCGACCGGTGACGGTAGGGCCCTCCCCGACGGACGCGTGGCGGATGACCAGCTCGCGGGTGGTGGGGCACGGACGATGTTCTCGCCGAGGGCAGCGAGCGCTCGGCGGGCGGGGCCCGACGGCGCGGGACGATGCCTACACGAGACCCGGGCTGCCTCCCCCTGCCCACCAGCGGATCCCTGCGCCGGCGATGGGTCGACCGGTCGTGGTCTCGCGTGCCCGCGGATGGACGGGCTAGCCAGCGAGGAGCAGGTAGGTCACCAGCACGCCGAGCAGGAATGCCACCACCACGCCGAACAGCGCGATCGTGGGCGAGAGCCCGGCCACGGTGCGCCCCACCCGGGCGGCATCGGGTGACGTGGGCTCGTCGTCGGGTGGCGTGGGCGGGTGGGGCACGAGCGAGTCGATCGGGATCTCGGTCGGGGCCCGGCTGGGCAGCGCGACGGCTCGAGGGGTGTCCACGCGCGGCCGCCCCAGCCCCCCGTGGCCGCTGCCGACCGTCGGCGGCAGGGTGGTCATCGCCTCGTAGCTCTCCGCGTCGATCGGGACGTCGGTGGTCCGGCCCTCGGCGATCGGGATGTCGGTGGGGGAGCGGACCGAGGTGTCCACGTCGTCGTCGGGCACCGGCCCGCGGCTCACCATCACGGTTGCGAGCGCATCGTGCATGGCGCGGGCGTTGGGGTAGCGGTCCTCCGGCTCGAAGGCGACCGCCTTGGTCACGATCGCCGAGATCGGTCCGGGCATCACCTCGTAGGGCAGCTCGAGCCGACCCTCCTGGTGGATCCGAAAGCACTCGTCCGCGTCGTCGGAGTCCACGACGGGGCGACCCGAGAGCACCTCGGCGAGCACCAGGCCGAGCTGGTAGATGTCCACCCGCGGCGAGATCTCGCGGTAGTTGATGTACTCGGGGGCGGAGTAGGGCGGGGTGCCCGAGAACTCGATGCCCTGCGCCCCGGGCCCGCCCATGCGCGAGGCGATGCCGAAGTCGAGGATCACCAGCGACTCGCCCAGGGGCCCGGTCTGGCTGAGGAACAGGTTGCTGGGCTTGAGATCCTTGTGGACCACGCCCTTGGCGTGCGCGGCCGCGAGGGCATCGAGCGCGCCGAGGAACAGCGGCACCACGTGCTCGGGGTCCATGGGGCCGCGCTCGCGCAGGTCCTGCCACAGCGTGCGGCCGTAGAGGCGGTCCATCACGATGTAGGGCGCCCCGGTGCCGGTGAGCAGGCCGAAGTCGTGCACGCGCACCATGTTGGGGTGGCGCACCCGGGTGGCGAGCACCAGCTCGTTGAAGAAGCGCTTGCGGGTCTGCTGGGGGTCGCCCTCGTCGGGGGCCAGCACCTTGATCGCCACCGTCGCCTCGTCCTCCAGCCGCAGGGCCTCGTAGACGACCGCGGCCCCTCCTCGGCCGAGGATGCGACGGACCTCGTACTCGTCCTCGATCACCGTGCCGAGCGGGAGGGTCGAGAGCGTGGCCATGCGGTCAGATCAATTGGAGGGACTTCAGCAGCAGGTACCCGACCACGACGAGGGTCGCGAGGTTGAGGAGGTACAGCGGCATCAACGAGGGGCGAGCCTCGGTGGGCGCCGGGGCCTCGACCTTGGGGGGCGCCGGAGGCTCGCGCTCGGCGAGGGCCTGGATCGCGCGCGCGAGCTCGCCGATCTGGTCGCTCAGCTCGCGCACCGCCTTGGCGGCGTCGTCGTCGACGGGCAGCACCGACGAGCGGGATGCCGCGCTCACGGCCGCGTCGGCGTAGAGCGGGCGCGAGCCGGGGTCGCGCTCCTCCTCGGTCGGCACGCCGGGGCGACGCGGCGGGTTGGCCGGCGGCGGCGCCCCGTGGGTGACGATGGTGTGCGGCGGAGCGGGATTGAGGGTGATGCGACCCAGGCCCGTGCCGGGCTTGCTGCGCGAGGTGTCGCGGTGGCGCCCGGTGGCGGGGCCCTGGGCGAGGGGGCCGTGGACGATGTCGCGGGTGATCGGCCCGCCGCCGGTGGGCTCCTCGCGGGGCACCGGAGGCGTCTCGGGCTCCACGGTGCGCCGCACCTTGGGCTGGGTCTCCTCGCGGTCGTTGACCTCGGCCTGCACCTGCCCTGCCTTGCGCTTGGGCAGCATGCCGGGGTCGCCCTGGATGGTGGGCGTGCCGGACTGCGAGACGCGATGGGCGGTGGGCCAGTCGTCGGTGGGGGGCACCTGGGCCTTGGCCACCAGATCGACCATGCGCCCCAGCGAGGGGGCGGGCGGGCGATGGGGCAGCCGCAGCACCCGGAAGCGCTCGCCGGGATCGCCGAGCAGCTTGGACAGCGATGGCATGCCGGGCTCGTGATCGCCGTGGAGCACCCGCAGGACCTCGCCGGCCTTGATCACCACCTCGGCCAGGCGGTCCTCGCCCACGAAGGTGTGCAGCGCCATCGCCTGGCGGGACAGCGCCATCACGTCGAGGACCTCCTCGATGGTGAACGACGAGAGCTCGCCCTCGAGCACGGGCTCGCCGAGCTCGTGGCGGGTGGCCGATTCCTCGGCCGCGAGCTCGGGCGGCTCGGCGATGGGCGGCGGCGCGGCGACGGGCGGCGCGAGCTCGGGCGGCGCGACGACGGGCGGTGTGATGCTGGGCGGCGTGGCGACGGGCGCCTTGGCCACGGGCGGAGGCTTGGGCGTCTTGGCCAGCGGCGGCGGCTTGGCGATGGGCGGAGGCGAGGGCCGCGAGGGCAGCGGCGGCGGGCGGACCACCTTGCGCACGGGAGTCGAGGGCGTGGCCGGAGGCCGCGCGTCGGAGCGCGTGGGTGGACCCTGGGTGCGCGCGCGCTCGAACAGCTCCGCGAGGGAGCCGATGGGATCGCCGGAGCGCAGGTTGGTGCGCCGCAGGACCACGAAGCGCTCGCCCGGATCGGAGACCAGCTCGTGGAAGGCCGCGACGCCGGAGGCACCCGAGCGCAGCACCTGGGCCGAGAGCACCTGCCCGGCCTTGACCACCATCGCGCCGCGGGTGCTGTCGTGCCCGCGGAAGACGATCTCGGTGGTCTGGCGGCTGATGGCGAGCACGTCGAGCACCTCGGGGAGCGAGAACTCCTTGAAGGTGCCCTCGAGCATCACGTCGGGGCGCGGATCGGCGGCGGCGTCGGGGTGGGTGGCGCGGGCCGCCTCGAGCATCTCGGCCAGGGTGCCGATGGCGGCCGGCAGCGCGGGCGGGGCCTTGAGCCGCACCACGTCGAAGCGCTCGCCGGGATCGGCGACGATGGCCTCGAAGGCCTGCGGCCCCGAGACGCCCGCGCGGTGATCGACCGCCCCGAGCACGTGCCCGGCCTTCACCACCAGCGCCGCGATGGTGTTGTCGGCGCGATGGATGGCGAGCTGCATGAGCTGGCGGCTCATGCTCAGCACGTCGAGCACCTCGTCGAGGCTGTGATCGGAGAAGGTACCCTCGAGCAGTGGCGTGCGCTTCGAACGGCTGGCGGCACCCCGCTGCGTGGTGGGGGGCGCGTGGCGGGACTCCTCGATGAGGTCGCTGAGCGTGCCGATCGACTCGCCCGGCGCCTCGCTGCGACGCCACACGGTGAAGCTCTGTCCCGGCTGCTGGTACAGGGCATGGAAGGCGCCGCGCCCGTGGTCGGGCGGCGCGTTGGCGCTCAGGACCTGACCCGCCTTGACGACGATGTTCCCGCGGCGTGACTCGTCCTCGAGCACGACCTCCATCGTCTGGCGGCTGAGGCCCACCACATCGAGGACCTCGTCGATGGAGAAGGACTCGAAGGTCCCTTCCATCAAGAGCTTTGGCTGTGTCGACATGCCCCCCGGCCTCACCCCTGGAGAAGACTCAGTTGATCCGACCGAGGTTGGAGGAGACGCGGCTGGCGCGGGCTCCCATCTTCATGGTCGTGGCCAGCGTGCCGTAGAGCTTGGTCCAGGCGGCCTTGACCTCGTCGGTGAAGGCCTCGCCCAGGCCCTGGTCGAGGGTCCACAGCAGGGCCTCGCCCACCGGTCCGTAGGACTCGTCGGGGATCTTGTAGAGATCCTGGTGGCGACGGCCCATCGCGAGCACCACGAGGCACAGGTCGTCCTCGGGGTTGATCTCGGCCTTCCATTCCTCCTTGATCCAGTCGAGCGCCTTGACGATGAACTGGAGCATCGTGACCAGCTTGCGCTTCTGGCGATCCATCTCGTTGGGGAACAGGCCGCGGTAGTCCGGCTTGATCTCGAACAAGCGCTGGTAGAAGAGGTCGGCAGCGGTCGACTTGATCGGCACGACGAGGCGCCAACTGTCGACGATGAGCTTCTTGTCGTTGTCGGTGAGCATTCGCGGAGCTGGGCGGGAGGGGTCGAGCCCGCTCAGTGTAGCAATTCGGGCGAGCCCGGAAGGTGATGTTGCGTTCAGTGCGCAATGCGCTCAGGGTGGCCGGCCCCAGGGCCGATGAGGCGACCCGCTCGGGTCACGGCGCAAGGTGGAGCGAGGTCGCCCGCGAGGGCGTGCCGATCGGCGGGCGACGACGATCCGGGGGCGCGGTGGTGCCCTTTCGGATCCGCAGCACGGTGCCGGGCTCCACCGCGTGCTCGTTGGTGGTCACGAAGCCGGGCTTGGACACCGGCGAGGTGCGCTCGTACACCCATCGCGCGTCGTGGGCCGAGAGGTTGATGCAGCCGTGGCTCGTCCGTCGCCCGAAGCGGTTGTGCCAGAAGGTCCCGTGGAGTGCGTAGCGCCCCCGAAAGTACTGCACCCACGGCACGCCCTCGACGAAGTAGGCCTCGTCGTCGCCGGCTCGGGATCGCATGTCGGCCCAGGCCCACTTGCCCTCGATGCGGAACAGCCCCACCGGGGTGCCGTGCTTCCAGTTGCCCGAGGACACCAGGGTGAGCATCTCCACGGCGGGGCCCCGGCGCAGCGCGAGCATCTGCTGGTCGAGATCCACGTCGAGCCAGATCTCGTCGGCGCGGAGCTCTGTGGGGGGATCCATGGGGACCCACCAGCGAATCTCGTCGGCGAGCACCCAGCCCGCGGCCGGCGACTCCACCGGCTGCCAGGTCTCGCCGTGCTCGACGCGGGGCTCGCCCCGCAGCAGCAATTCCTCGTGCAGCGGCAGGCGCCCGCGCTCCTCCGCGTCGGCGTGGGGCTCGGCGCGCACGATCGCGTGCGGCCAGGTGATGCTCCAGCCCATCACCGCGCCCTCGGGGATCGGTCGCTCGAGGGTGTCGCGCCCGGCGAAGTCGCTGGGCTCCTTGCGCAGCACGTCGCTCTCCCGCACCACGCGATCGTCGTGGGCGTAGAGCACCGCGCCGTCCCGGAAGCGGCGGCGATCGACGAAGGCATAGTCGTGCTCGCGCTCAAGGAAGGACTCGGCCGCCGCGCCCCGGCGCATGGCCGTGCGCGAGCGGTAGCGCGGCGCGGGAGGGTTGTTGCCGCTGGCGTCCTTGGGCCGCAGGCGCGCGTAGTAGAAGGGCGCGAGCTCGTCGGGGATCCGCCGCGGCAGCACCATCGGCGTGTCGTCGGTGGGCTCGCTGTGGTGCAGGCAGACGTAGGCTGCCGCGGCCACGCGACCCCAGCCCTCGCCGCCGCAGTCCTCGCCCGGCACCCGCTCGTAGAGCTCGAAGACCTCGTGCAGCGGGATCTTGCCGCGGAACTCGGCGCCCAGGCGCGGCTCCACGTAGACCATCAGCGGGCGCAGGGCTCGGCGGTGCTCCAGCGGCTCGGTGCGAGGCGGGGGCTCGGGCGACGCTCCCGAAGGAGGGCTCGAGCCGGCGCTCGCGGTCGGTGGGGCGGAGGCGGGCTCGAGCGCCTCGGGCTCGTGGCGCGCCTCGGGCTGCGAGCGCGGCGGTCCCGGCTCCGAGCTCGCCGCTGCAGATGGCTCGGCAGCGGAGGGTGCCGAGCCATCGAGCTCCGCGCCGGAGGCGCTCGGCCCATCGCAGCCCAGCGCGGCGGCATGGAGCGCCACGAGCAACGCGAGGCTCCATGGGCGGCGGCGAGGGGCGGCGGCGGGCACCACCGGGGGGTATGCCATACTCCCGCGACGCATGGTCGAGCCGTTTCGCGGGACCTCCCAGTACATCGTGTCCGAGGAGCTCGGTCGCGCCGTCGACGTGGCGGTGCACCTGCAGCGCCCTCTGCTGCTCAAGGGCGAGCCCGGCACGGGCAAGACCCTGCTCGCGGTCAACCTGGCCCAGGCGCGTGGGCTCCGGCTGTGGCGCTGGCAGGTCAAGTCCACCACCAAGGCGGTGGAGGGGCTGTACGAGTACGACACGGTGAGGCGCCTGCACGACAGCCGCTTCGGCGAGGGGGACGTGCACGACATCGCCCAGTACATCTCGCTGGGGCCGCTGGGGCAGGCCTTCGAGTCGGAGCAGCGGGGGGTGGTCTTGATCGACGAGATCGACAAGGCCGACATGGAGTTCCCCAACGATCTGCTCCACGAGATCGACACCATGAGCTTCACGATCCCCGAGACCGGGCGCACCGTGACCGCACGCGAGCGCCCCATCGTGGTGATCACCAGCAACAACGAGAAGGAGCTGCCCGACGCGTTCCTGCGTCGCTGCGTGTTCCACTGGATCGAGTTCCCCGAGCGTGAGCTGATGGCCCGCATCGTGCGGGTGCACCACCCCGATCTCGAGGAGGAATTGCTGTCGTCCGCGCTGTCGGCCTTCTACCGCCTGCGGGGGGTGGACGGGCTGCGCAAGCCCCCGAGCACCAGCGAGCTCATCGACTGGCTGAGCGCGCTGCGACACTCGGGGATCGAGCCGGCCAAGCTGCTCGGGGCCGGCCTGCCGTTCCTGGGCACCCTGCTCAAGAAGGAGCAGGACATCGAGACCCTGCAGCGAAGCGAGCGGCGCGGCCGCGGCTGAGGGTGCGCTCGGGCTCACGGCTCGGCGTCGGCCAGGGGCTCCCAGCTCGGCAGCGAGCGGAGCACCCGCAGCAGATCGCGGCGCCGCACCGGCTTGCTGAGGTAGTCGTCCATGCCCGCGCTCAGGCAGCGCTCGCGATCCGACTCCATCGCGTGGGCCGTCATCGCTACGATCATCAGCTGGCCCCCGTGCTCGCGCTCCCGTCGGCGGATGCGCCGGGTGGCCTCCAGGCCGTCCATGATCGGCATCTGCACGTCCATCAGCACCAGGTCGTAGGGGGCGCTGCGCAGCATCTGCAGCGCCTCGCGCCCGTGGCTGGCCACGTCCACGCGGCAGCCGAGCTGCTCGAGCATGCGCCCGGCCACCTTCTGGTTGACCGCGTTGTCCTCGACCACCAGCACCCGCGCCCGGCTGGCCCCGGGCACCCGCGGCTGGGCGTGGAAGCTGGAGTAGCTCGAGGAGCGGGTCATCACCCGCGGCGGCTCCTGGCGATCGCGGCCGGCCCACACGGTCACCAGCACGTCGAGCAGGTCGCTCTGGTGCACGGGCTTGACCAGGTACGCGGCGCAGCCCGACGCGTCGACCTCCTCGCTGCCCGCCCGGTGGGTGACCGAGCTGAGCATCACCAGCACCGTGCTCGCGATGGTCTCGTCGTGCTTGATCCGCCGCGCGAGCTCGAGGCCGTCCATGGGCGGCATGTGGTAGTCGAGGATCGCGATGCCGAAGGGATCGTCGGCCGCGTGGGCCTGGTGCAGGTGCTGCAGGGCCTCGGGCCCCGAGGCGCAGGCGGTGGCCCGCAGGCCCCAGCGCGTGAGCTGCTCGCACAGGATCCGCCGGTTGACCTGGTGGTCGTCCACGATCAGCACGTGCACCCCGGTGAGGTCCTCGGGGGGCCGCAGCGGCGGGGGGGCGGCCGCGCCCAGCGGCAGCGGCAGCGTGACCCAGAAGGTGGAGCCCCGCAGCGGCTTGCTGCTCACCCCCACGCGACCGTGCATCATCGCCACGAGCTGCCGCACGATGGCCAGGCCCAGGCCGGTGCCGCCGTGGGTGCGGGTGGTGGAGTCGTCGGCCTGGCGGAAGTCGTCGAAGATCGCGGCCTGCAGGTGCTCGGGGATCCCCACGCCCGTGTCCTGCACCTCGATGCGGAAGCCCGGGGGATCGTGGTCGGCCTCGTGCTCCACCGAGACCATCACGTGCCCGTGGTCGGTGAACTTCACCGCGTTGCCCACCAGGTTGAGCAGGATCTGCCGGATGCGCCCGTGGTCGCCCTCCACGGCGGAGGGGGTCTCGGGCAGGTAGCGGCAGATCAGCGCCACGTCCTTGGCGTCGGCCTGCACCGCGACCTGGTCGAGCAGCTCCTCGACCAGCCCCCGCAGATCGAAGGGGACCGCCTCCAGGCGCATCTGCCCGGCCTCGATTTTGGAGAGCTCGAGGATGTCGTTGAGCAGGTCGAGCAGCGCCACGCCCGAGGAGTGGGCGGTCTCGGCGTAGTCGCGCTCCTGCTCGCCGAGGGTGCCGTCGATGAGCAGCCCCAGCATGCCCAGCACGCCATTCATGGGGGTGCGGATCTCGTGGCTCATGTTGGCGAGGAAGCGGCTCTTGGCCTTGGACGCGGCCTCGGCCTGCTCGCGGGCGGCGACGGCCCGGGCCAGGGCGCGGCCCCGCATCACCTCGAAGGCATGGGCCGCTCCGGTCAGCACGATGATGGTGACGATGTCGATGATCAGCCGCATCTGCAGATCGGCGGGCGTGGTGTCGGTGACGGGGACCAGCACCAGCCAGCCGAGCACGCTCACCGCACACCACCACCAGCCGGTGGCGCCGCCGTTGACCATGGTGAGCACCACCGGCACCACCACCACGGTCATGACCCCGGGGCTCAGCAGGCCGTTGCCGAAGGAGGACGCGCCGATGATGAGGGTGACGAAGAAGCCGCCCACCAGGTTGGCGAGGACGCGCGAGGGCACGCCGAGGCGCAGCAGCAGCAGCAGCCCGATCGTGCCCAGCCACGAGAGGGCGGCGAACAGGTAGGCGAGGACGGGGCCGGTGAGCAGCAGCGCGAGGGTCGACAGCAGCGTGGTGCCCGTCATCACCAGCAGCGAGCCTGCGAACAGCTGGCGGCGGCGGAGCTCGGCCCGGTCGAGTCCCCCGCGCTCGGCCCGGACCACCCGGTCCACGAGGGCGGCGAAGCGGGATCGTGCACGGGCCCACCATTCGGCGGTCGCGGAGCCCTCGACTCCTCGAGCGTCGTCGTCGTTCGACATCCCGGCCTCCGGCATCGTCGCATCCCGAGCGCGGCCCCGTCCCGGTCCCGGAGGTCTCGCCGGGCGAAAGTCCTGCGCTCGCCCTCCCCGGCGAAGGTGCCATCGTACCGATCGCTCGTCGCTCGTCGGGGCTTCCCTCGGTGTACGCCCACGTGGGGATCAGGGAACACCCAGCAGGGAGCTCCACTCGTGGACCACGGGCGGGATCTCGGCCTGGGCGTCCTGGCCGGGCGCGCGCAGCCACACGCCCAGGCGTCGGGCCTCCGGCTCCACCAGCAGCGAGCACACCACCTGGGGCAGGCGCAGCCGGGTGCCCAGCGCCCACAGCTCGTCGCGATCGAAGCGACGCTCGTGATTGCGAGCGCTGCGGAGCACCTGGTCGTAGCGCGAGCAGGACTGCGGCTCGGCCTTGCGCCGCATGTGGTTGGTGGCTGCGAGCAGCTCGGGCCCCAGCGGCCCCTCGCCGGGGGAACGGGCGACCACGCCGTCGTGCTCCACCTCGAGCACCCGCGCCGGCGCCTCGGTGCCCTCGCGGCGCGGCTCGAGCAGGTGGAGGAGGTAGCTGCCCGCGTGCTGGTGCTCGCGCCATGCCGCCTCCACGTCGTCGGCGGTGCTGCGCCCGTCGCCGTCCACGTCGCGGCGCTCCAGGGTGTCGCGCAGCAGCAGGTTGGCGGGGGAGAAGCCCCGCAGCGCCTCGCCGGGGCTGGCCGCCCCGTCGCCGTAGCCCATGTTGAACAGGGCCGAGACCCCCGCCTCGTTCATGCACGACAGGCAGCCGATGTAGCCGGCGAAGGCCACCGAGACCAGCGGCTGGCGCTCGGGATCGTCGGGGCGATAGGCGATGAGGAGCTGGTTGCGGAGCAGCTCGGGGTCCTCGCTCCAGTCGAGGTTGCGCACCATGATCGGCGCGCCGGCGAGGCTCGGATCCTCCTCGGTGCCGTGCCCCCAGGCCGAGACCGACGAGCAGCCGATCGCGAGCAGATCGGTCATGGCGTTGAGCACCAGCAGGTCGGAGGCGCGCAGCTCTCGATCGAGGCGCTCCACCCGGGCCCCGCCCGCGGCCTTCATGCCGGCCACGATCCCCTCGGCCTCCTCGCGCAGCCGCGGCGGCACGCGGGCCACCGTGGAGTAGAGCGCTCCCGCGGCGTCGAGGGTGGCGGGCGGGATCACGTCGAGCGCATAGCCATCCACGATCTCGAGGATCTCCTCGCGCAGCAGCGCCCCGTGGGCGTGCCCCATCTGCGTGGGCGTGCCCCACAGCCGCAGCACTCGCTGGCCCTGCTGGGTGGTGAGCTCGCCATGGAGCTCCTCGGGCGCGGGGGCGGCCGGCTCGGCGGGAGCCTCGATCGCGGGCGCCGGGGCGGAGGCGGAGGCCGGTGTGGGCGTGGCGGCGGAGGCAGGGCCGTCGCCTCGGGTGCCGCCGCAGCCCAGCGCCAGCAGCACCGCGAGCCAGGGCCGGGGGGAGGGGCGGCGACGAGCCGAGGCAGGCATGCCCCAGGGTAACGCACGGGCCACGCTCGATGGCCTCGCGGTGGCCACGCCACGGACGGGCACCGCGGTGTCGTATGCTAGCTGCGGGTGCTGTTCCTCGACTTCTTCTACAACCTGCGGGCCCACCGGGTGCCGGTGAGCACCCACAACTGGCTGGCGCTGATGCAGGCCCTGGGCGACGGGCTGCACGACGACGGCCTCGACGGCTTCTATCAGGTGGCGCGCTGCCTGCTGGTGAGCAGCGAGACCCACTACGACGCCTTCGACCAGGCCTTCGCCGAGACCTTCCGGGGCGTGGCGCGGGACCTGAAGAACCTCGCCGAGGAGCTCGCGCAGTGGCTGCAGAACCCCCGCGAGCTGCTGCACCTCGACCCGGCCCTGCGCGCGGCGCTGGAGGCCATCGGGATCGACGAGCTGCGCCGCCAGCTGCTCGAGCGCCTCGAGCAGCAGAAGAAGCGCCACGAGGGCGGCAACCGCTGGATCGGCACCGGCGGCACCTCGCCCTTCGGGCAGGGCGGCATGCACCCCTCGGGGATCCGCATGGGCGGGCAGGGCGGGGGACGCAGCGCGCTGGCGGTGGCTGACGCCCGCCGCTTTCGCGCCTATCGCCGCGACCTGGTGCTCGACACCCGGCAGATCGCGGCCGCGCTGCGTCGGCTACGGACGATGGCGCGCAAGGGCGTCGACGAGGAGCTCGATCTCGACGAGACCATCGACGCGACCGCGCGCAATTGCGGCGACCTCGAGATCGTCACCCGGCCCCCGCGCAAGAACGACGTGCGGGTGCTGCTGCTGATGGACGTGGGCGGCAGCATGGACCCCTACGCGCGCCTGGTGGGGCGGCTGTTCTCGGCCGCCCACCGCGGCGGGGGCTTTCGCGAGCTGCGGGCGCTGTACTTCCACAACTGCGTGTACCGCCGCGTGTACGAGGACGCGGCGTTCATGAAGCCGGTGGGCGTGGACGAGATCATGCGCACCTACGATGCGCACTGGCGGCTCATCATGGTGGGCGACGCCTACATGCACCCGGGAGAGCTGCTCATGTCCAGCGGCAACTGGTGGGACGGCACCCGCGGCCCCACCGGCCTCACCTGGCTGGCGCGGCTGGCCGATCGCTTCCCTCGCTCGGCCTGGCTCAACCCCGAGCCGCCGCACATCTGGGATGCGCCGACGATCTCGGCGATCCGTCAGGTGTATCCCATGTTCCCGCTGACCCTCGAGGGGCTCGACGACATGGTCAAGCAGCTCCAGCGGCCGCCCAGCGCGATCCAGCGCGCCCGCGTGCACGATCTGGCGCGAGGGGCCGAGCTCGACGAGGTCGGCACCTGAGGGCCGAGCCCGACGAGGTCGGCACCTGAGGACCGCTCCGCGACGGTCGAGCTCGGAGCGCCGCGGCGCCTGAGCGTCGGGGTGTGGCGCATCGACACGCTCGTGCGGCTGCGCCCGCGCACCATCGGGCAGGGGAGGCCGGATCGCGAGCCCACGACCCCCGGGAGCCTGGCATGTGTCGTGCACTGCTGCTCGGGCATGAGCGAGTTGATCGTCATGGCATTCGACGACGAGCAGCAGGCGAAGGAGGTCCGCGCCTCGCTGCTCAGAATGCAGAAGGAACACCTGGTGGACCTCGAGGACGCGGCCGTGGTGGTCAAGACCGTCGACGGGCGCATGAGGCTCGAGCAGATCCACGACCTGCCTCTGGCCGGTGCGGTGAGCGGGACCTTCTGGGGCCTGCTCATCGGGATGCTGCTCGCCGCACCGCTGGTGGGGGCGGCCCTGGGCGCCGGCACCGGTGCGATCGCCGGAGCCCTCGCCGACATCGGAGTCGACGACGACTTCATGAGGGAGGTGGGGAGCACCCTGCCGCCGGGGTCGTCGGCGCTGTTCATCCTGGTCCGCAAGCTCACCCCCGACAAGATGGTGGCGGAGCTGCGGCCCTTCGAGGGACGGCTGCTGCGGACCTCGCTGTCGACCTCGGACGAGGAGGAGCTGCGTCGTGCGCTGGAGTCGGCGCGAGTCGACCCCACGCGTCGTGCCCCCGCGGCCCCCGTCGCCGAGGCCTCCCACGCGCCGCCGGCCTGAGGACGGTCCCGGGCCACGACGCCGATCAGCGACCCAACTACGACCCACCCACGAAAGGAACGAGCATGAAAACGCCGTGATCTCCAAAGGATGGGCGAGCGGGCGGAGGCCCGCCGCCGCGCTGGCCGGGCCCGCGGTAGCTGTGCTACGCACGCTCCATGATCGCCCGTGCGTTGCTCCCCGTGCTCGGTTCCCTCGCTCTGCTCGCGACCGCCTGTGACAAGGGCAAGGAAGAGGGCAAGGACGGCAAGGAAGCCAAGGCCGATCCCAAGGCCGCGGCCGACGGCAAGGAGGCCGCCGGCGACGAGGGCGAGGCCCCGCTCGCCGTGGCCTCGGGCGACGAGGGCGTGGACGGCCCCGTGCCCCCGGACACCAGCATGGTGTTCTTCCAGGTCTCGGGCGGGCTGATCCCGCTGGCCTGCTTCGACAAGGACAAGAAGACCGTCGCCGCGGGCGAAGCCTGCCTCGACATGGTGCCCGCCGACGCCGAGGTGCGGGTGAGCGCGGGCGATCAGGCCTTCAACAAGAAGATGGGCGAGCGGGTCGAGCCCTCGTGCATGGACGGCTCGGGCAAGCTGGTGGCGATCTCGGCCGAGGGTCTGCAGGGCGGGGCCGAGTTCGACTTCGGCACCTGGCCTCCCTCGGGGCTCAGGACCGTCACCTTGGTGCCCAGCGATTCCACCTCGCCCATGAACACCCAGCTCGACGACGACACCAAGGCCAAGCTGCAGGCCAAGGTGGGCAAGGGAGAGATCAGCGCGCACCAGGTCGCGGAGGTCGACGTGGACGGCAACGGCAAGAAGGAGGACATCTACTCCGTGTTCGTGCCGCACCCCTCGATGGCCGAGCAGTACACCTGGAGCGGGATCTTCATGGCCCGCGACGGCAACCTCGACGACCTGCTCCTGCTGACCAAGTCCGAGTCCCGCAAGGACGTGTTCGAGATGCTCGGCGTGGTCGACATGGACGGGGCCGGCGACAAGGAGCTGTGGATCCGCATGCAGTGGGAGGACGGCTCCGGCCAGGCCGTGTTCCAGCTCGAGGGCGGCGGGGTCAAGGAGCTCGGCAAGTGGTCCTGCGGGGCGTGAGCCCGCGCCCGAGCCATCGTCGCCGAGCGTGGTCGTAGCGGGGCATCGAGCGCGGTCGCAGGATCACGGCTCGTGTGGGCATGCGCCTCGTCGGCCGCGCTCCCTCAGATGCAGACCTCGATCGACACGTCGTCGAACCAGAAGTTGGTGATGCTGCTCGCCGGGGGGCCGGAGCCGAACACCTCGCCCACCACGGTGAGGGTGTGCAGGCCGCCGTCGGCGAAGGCGCTCACGTCGATCATGTGCTGCGTGTAGCTCATCGCGCCGCAGCTCGCGTCGCCGTTGTCGAAGGCGCTCACGGGCGTGCCGTCGATGCTCACCGTCAGGGTGTCCTCGACCGTGCCGGCGCAGGCGGCGATGCGCAGCCAGAAGCGCAGCGTGGCGGTGCCGGAGGGGATGACCAGGTCCTGACCCACGGAGGCGAGGTCGTAGCCGTCGAAGCCGCCGAACCACGCCCACCAGCTGCCGCCGTGGGACGTGCCGCCGCCGCAGCCCGCGGTGCACAGCGGAGTGCCGAAGTTGGTCGAGGCCTCGGCCCAGTCGGGGTTGGGCGTGCCCGCCTCGAAGCCGCCGCCCACCACGATCTGCGAGCAGCAGCCATTGTCGACCACGCCGTCGCAGTCGTCGTCGACGCCGTTGCAGGTCTCCACCTGCGGCGGGCCCGGCATGCAGGGCTGCTCCACGCCGCCCACGCAGCTGTCCACGGTGACCATGCAGATGCCCAGCCCGCAGCTCAGCTGGCCGAGCTCCTCGTCGGGCATGCCGTCGCAGTCGTCGTCGAGGCCGTTGCAGGTCTCGTCGGTGGGCAGCGCCTCGCCCGAGCAGGCGCCCCATGCCCCGTCGGCGCAGCTGCGAGAGCCTGCGGCGCACTCGCCCATGCCCTGGGTGCCGGGCGGGCCGCCGTAGCAGCTCTCCTCCTGCCCGTCCACGCAGTCGCAGCCCTCGTCGATCTCGTCGTCGCAGTCGTCGTCGATGCCGTTGCAGATCTCGTCGACGCACTCGGGGCCGGTGCTGCCCGAGCCGGTCTCCTCGCTGCCTCCCGTGTCGCCGGTGCCTCCCGTGTCGCCGGTGCCTCCCGTGTCGTCGGTCGCTCCGCCAGAGCCCGGGGTGGCGTCGGGGCCGGTCGAGCCATCGCCCGGACCCTGCGAGCCGCCGCTGCTGTCGGAGGTGTCGCCCACGGTGGTCGTCATCACCTCGCTCAGGGGCTCGTGGGTGCACCCCGCCACGGTGAGCGCAGCGGCGAGGCCGATCTTCAGCGGTGGGCAGGCCATGGGACGCTGATGCTAGCGTCCGAGGCCCCGCGACGAAACCTCGTTGCCGCGGGCACGGCGGCCCGAATTCGGGAGTAGCGCCCGCGCGGGGCTACATTCGCGCCTGCGGCACGAGGGCCGGGCGCGACGACCCGGGAGGCGCCGGCTTGGCGGCCACGATCTGCGCGATCACCTTGGTGATGCCCTCGTCCGAGCACGACGAGGCCTGCCAGCTCAGCTGCCGCACGTTGTCCCAGCCGGGCAGGAACGCCCAGCGGAATTGGTCGTGACGGCTCCAGTAGGCGCCGTCGACCCCGGGCACCGGGGTGGAGAGCGCATAGGTCTCGCCCAGGGCCTCACGCATCTTGCGATCGTGGTGATCGGCCGCGGCCTTGGCCGAGGTCTCGGGCAGCTTGCCCAGGCGGAACCACTTGCGCTCGCCGTCCTTGCCGTTGAAGTAGTAGCCGCACGAGATCCGGTGCGACTCGCCGAGGTACACGTGCAGGTCACAGGCATCCTGCGTGGCCTTCATGTCGAAGCCCAGCTCGGCCTTGCAGCACTCGGGGTCGGGGAGCTCGGGCGAGAACAGGCGGCACACGCCGTTGGTCTCGTCGGAGTGGCCCGAGCCCAGGGCGGGCTGGTCCTCGGCCCCGCGCTGGCGCTCCTCGGCCCGCTCGATGGTCTTGTGCGGGTAGAGCTCGCCGTCCTTCTCCACCACCCTCGGATCGTCGGCGCCCACCTGGGGGGCCGGCTTGGGCTTGGTCGCGTAGGGGTTGCCGGCCTCGGCGGGGCAGCCCAGCAGCAGCAGGACGGCGAGCCCGGCCGGGCGGGGGATCCGGAGGGACGATGGCGTTCGGTTCTCGGCTCGCATGGGGCGGGCGATGTCTTATCGCGGCCGGCGGCGACGTGCCACGAGGCCCAGCAGGAGCACAACGAGCGAGCCCAGGCCGCTTACACCCCGGGCTCGGCCGGCGCCCACGGCACAGCCGCCCTCGGACTCGGGCTCGGGCGGCGGGTCCTCGCCCACCTCGATGGTGAAGTCCAGCCGGGCCGAGTGCCCCGCCTCGTCCACCATCTCCACGTGGAATTCCCAGGTGCCGATGGGCAGCTGGGTGACCGAGAAGTGGTCCTCCACGAAGGGCTTGCTCTCGGGCTTGGGATCGTCGCCGAGCCAGAAGGCGGCGTCGTAGACCTGCGGGTGCAGGTCGTCGCGGATGTCGAGCACCACCTCGAACTCGGCCGGGGCCTGGAAGTACTGGCCGTCGTGGGGCTCCGAGAGCTCGATGGTGGGCGGGGTGACGTCCACGTAGGGTCCGCCGAACAGGTGCTCGAGGGTGGCCCGGGCCTGCTGGGCGTTGGGATCGCCGCACAGCTCGGTGTTGAGATCGGGGCACGAGGCCTCGCCGGGGGTGAGCGCCACGTCCTCCACCACGCGGGAGCACTCGCCGAGGAAGGCGGTCGGCTCGTTGTTGCCGGTGGGGAACATGATGGCGTGCTCGGTCTCGATGTGATCGAGCCCCCAGCTGTGCGCCGCCTCGTGCAGGGCCGTGGTGGCGCCGCCGTTGATCCAGTCGTTGAGCTCGCCGTCCACGTGGGCGAAGGCGATCTGGTTGGGGAGCTGATCGAGGCAGTCCCCCGGGGGCGCGCTGCCGAGGGCCCCGTACTCGGCCTCGGTGCCCCCGTAGATCACCATGGTGTAGTCCTCGCTGTCGGGCGGGCGCTGGCCGGTGATGCGGATGCCGTAGTCGGCCGCGTCGCGGCGCATCGCCTGCAGCACCGAGACCTTGGTCTGGGTGGTCCCGGAGAACGGCGGGAAGGGCTTCTCGGTGTTGTACCAGTGACAGTTGCGCTTGCTGTTGCTCGGGGTGCACGAGCCCAGCTCCACGCCGTCGAAGTTGACGAACAGCGTGGTGGGGGTGCCCAGCTCGCGGGCGGCGGTGGGCGTGTCGCTGGTGAGCGCGCTCGGGCGGGGAGGCAGGGGCGCGTCGAGGCGGTGCTGGTCGGCCTCGGGGCTCGCCGCGAGGGCGAGCAGCAGGACCGGCACCAGGGGCATCAGCGGGCTCTCCGGCGCAGCCGCAGGCCCAGCAGCGGCAGCAGGAGCAGCAGGCTGGTCGGGGAGGGCGGGGCGCCGCCGCTGCGACAGCCGGTCTGGGCCGGCTCGCTGGGGTCGTCCTCCTCGGGCTCCGGCGGCAGCTCGCTGCCCTCGGGCAGCACGGTGAAGCTCACGGTGTCCTCGGTGGCGTTGCCCGCCTCGTCGGTCAGCACCACCCGCAGGTCGTAGTCGCCCTCGGGCGGGTTGATGAGCAGCAGGTCGAGCGCCACGCGGGTGTCGTCGAAGATGAGCTGGTCCCCGTCGTAGATCTGCAGCCCGTAGAACTGGGGGTCGAGGTCGTCCTCGATGTCGCCGAGCAGCGCGATGGTGGTGGGCAGCACGAAGCTGCTGCCGTCGGCCGGGCTGGTGATCTCCAGGGTGGGCGTGGTGGTGTCGGGCACCGCGGGCCCGAACATCAGGTACATCTCGCGCCAGCTGTTCTGGTAGCCGGTCTCGCAGAATTGGGTGTGCACCTGGTTGCAGACCCCGGGCGTGGGCTCGAGATCGGTGTTGGCGACGATCCTGAAGCACTCGTCGTTGAAGAACTGGTTGAGCCCCGCGGCCTTGAAGGGGTTGAGGATGTCGAACTCGGCGTCGACGTGCTCGAGCCCCCAGGTGTGCGCGGCCTCCTGCAGGATCACGGTGGAGCCGGTGTTGGAGCCGCCGAAGCCCTGGGTGAAGCTGGTGTCGCCGCCCCGGCGATCCTCGCAGTCGATGTACGGCGCGATGCCGGCGAAGCTCTGCGGGCCGAGGTCGCCGTACATCACCATGGTGTAGTCGACGTCCTCGGGCGGGCGGTCCACCACCACGCGCACCCCGAAGTCCTTGACGTCCTTGCGGGTGGCCTGGAGGATCGCGATCCGCTGGTTGAGGTTGCCCTCGAAGGGACCCACGTAGCCGTCGAAGAGGCCGGCCAGGGTGCTGCAGTCGTAGTGCGGGTCGTTGCCGCAGCCGGTCTGGAGCACGCCGCCGTCGAAGTTGATGTAGAGGATCTCGGGCGTGCCCGCGGCACGGGGCGTTCCGCCCGACGACAGGTCGGCCGCCGGGATGGCGGGCGTGTCGAGGGGGCGGCCGAGATCCGGATCCGCGGCGGGATCCATGGCGAGCAGCAGGACGATCGGGCCGAGCATCGGCGCTTCGAACCTAGCAGGCGCGGTGGCGGGCCACCACGACGGACCGGAGGAACCCCATCTGCGTGCTGCTTGGTTGGAACGTTGGGATCGACGGCCGGGGGACCTGGGCCTCACCCAAAGGGCGAGGGGCGCGAGCTACGCTGGGCAGGGTTGCCCGGTCTCCGTGGCCCCACCACGGACCAATTGACGCACCCTAGACGGAGACAAACGCGGCTCGCGCCCCCGGCACCCGAAGAGACGGGCGGACTCGGGCCACGTTGCACGGAATGTTCGAACGCGAAGACGCCGCCGAGAACGGGGTCCTCGGCGGCGTCGTTGGCGCAGATCCGGTGGCTCAGTGGAGCCAGCGACGGCCGTTGTCGGAGTCGATCTCGTCCTCGGGGCGGGGGGTGGCCTGCTGCTCCCGGCCGCGCTCGCGCAGCAGCGCGGCGAGGACCAGGCCCAGACCGGCCGCCCACAGCACGACGAGGAAGGCCACCCAGTAGGGCGAGGCCTGCATGCCGACCATGAAGGGCAGCCCCGCCTTCTGGGTGAAGGCGACGTGCTCGACCTCGAGGTTGTAGACCGCGACCGCGAAGGCCAGCTGTAGCAGCGCGACCGCGGTGCCCAGGATGAACACGCGGTGCTTGCCCTCGCGTCGACGCGACGCCCACAGCAGCGTGGCCACGGCCGTCTCGGCCACCAGTAGGCCCTGGGTGAGGGTCGCCCACATCACCTCGGACTTCTCGGCGCGCAGGTGGGTGCCGTTGAGCACGAGCACGTAGGCGCCAGCCAGCGCGACTGCGGTGAGCCCCACGAACACCTGGAAGCGCAGGAAGGCTCGCCGCACCTCGGAGGTGCTGGCCACCGCGCTCGCCCGAGCCGGACGCACCAGGCTCGAGACCAGCAGCCAACCCAGCACCGGCATGAGGAACGCCGTCGACACGAAGGTGATGAGGTTGACGGTGTCGTAGGTCTGCACGTTGATCCGCGCCGACAGGTCGAGCACGGCCAGGGCGCTGCAGCCCACGCTGACCAGCGCCAGCGCGGCGCCCTCGATGGGGCGGAACAGCGGGGCCCAGGCCTGCTCCACGCGACGGCGCCAGCTCAGCAGGCACAGCCCGCCCAGCAGCGCCTGCATGAGCACCGTGTAGCTCAGGATGCCCGCGGCCATGTCGTTGCCGTAGTAGCTGCCGAGCATCTTGGCGTAGGGCAGGCCGCTCATGGTGACCGACTCGCCGATGACGGCGGGCAGCGGCCCCAGCAGCATGCCGGTGGCGGCCATGTCACCCACGACCATCACGCTGCCCACCAGGCCGGGGCCGAGCACGGCCACGCCGAGCAGGCCGCCGACCACCATCGCGTTGACCCGCTGGCCGAGGGCGTCGCCCAGGCCGATGGCGGTGAGGTGGGTGGCCATGGCCAGGATGAGCAGCAGGCCCAGGGGCAGCAAGGTGGCCCCGAAGCCAGCGGTGAGGCCCAGCACGGGCAGCGCGAGCACGAGCAGCCCGGTGCCCGCCACCAGGGCGAACACGTTGGGGCCGATGGCCATCGCCATCGCCAGGTCGCCCGCCGATAGGCCGGTCATGCGAAGCACGGGCAGGGTGCCGGCCTCGCGCTCGCGGGCGGTGGAGGTGGCGGTGACCACCGGGCCCACCACCAGCAGCATGATGCCGGCCAGCACGAAGGTGACCACGCCGAACAGTCGCCAGCGCTGGGCGCTGGTCACCGGCGAGCGGTAGCGGACCATCGGCTTGAGCAGCGCGGTGCGAGCGGCCGCGGCATCGACCCAGCCGTAGGCCCACAGCTCGTGGCTCTGATCGAAGATGGCCCCGTGCACCAGGTCCATCTCGTGACGGACGGCGCGCGCGAGGTCGAGGTCGACCGCCTCCATGCCGTCGGACACCAGCGTGGCGGCGGGGTTGTTCATCATCGCCGCGTTGCGATCGTAGGCCGCGGCATCGTCGAGCCAGGCCACGTGCGCCCGCACAGCGAGCCAGTTGGCCACCTCGAGGCGGCGCATGAACTCGTCGTAGGGCTCGTCACCGCGAGGGGCGAGATCCTCGATGAGCTCCACCCGGCTGGTCTGGGCCGTGTCGAGCTCCTGCACGCCGTCGCGGTGGAGCAGCAGGCGCACGCGATGGTGGATGTCCCGCAGGGTCTCGCTCTCGGAGGCGACCAGCCCCAGCAGCTCGGCCCGCTTGTCCGTGGGCTCGATGCCGAACCGCCCGCCGTTGCGGCGGATGTCCTCCACCCAGCCGATCTCATCGGGAGCCGGATCCTGGTGGACGTCGACCTCGTCGCCGTTGACCAGGGCCGTCATCCCCTGGCGCTTGGCCGGGATCTGCACGGGGACCGCCTGGACGTCCTCGAGGGTGCCCAGCAGTCGCTCGCGCCGGACCTCCACCGGCTCGATCGTCGCGGGCGCCACGTCGATGATCGCCTCGCTCAGCGCCTGCCGCAGGGCGACGGTATCGCCGAGCAGGTTGCCGGTGCGGGGATCGGACTGGGCGGCCTCGAGCAGGCGGGTCGCCTCGTCGAGCTGCCCCTCGGCCATCTTCAGGCGCTGGTCGAGCTCGGAGAGGATCGCCACCCGTACGGCGCGGCGCCGGTAGAAGTCGCGGTCGACCTTCTCCTGCAGGAGATCGTCGTAGTTGCACTCGGACAGGTGCGAGGCTTGGCCACACACCTGGTCGGGGTGCTCCATGCCGAGCTGGACCCGCAGGTCGTGGGCCTCGCGGCTGTCGATCCCGGCCAGGGCCGAGATGCCCAGCCAGCTCAGCCCGGTGAGGACGGCGACGGTGAGCAGAGCGGACACCAGGCGGGCGCGGAGGTCACGGCGCAAGAACGGCCGTAGCCGGGTGTATAGAGGTTGGCGCATCACGGGCTCCTTCGAGGAGGACGAGGTTGGACGGAGGGCTGGGTCGGCGCGCGGACCAACGGCACACGACACCTAGCATTCCGTAGTGTTCCACAGATCCGGGAGGTTCGCTTCACCAAACGCGGCGAGCACGAGGATGGCGGCGCCACGAGCGGGATGCTCGTGTCGCCGCCCTGCCAACGCACGAGGGACGTCGACGATTTCACGCCGGGGCCGGTGATTCGCTGCGGCGTGTGGCCTTGCGGGACGAACGGAGGAGGCCGGGGCGATGGGATCGACCCGAGCCCTCCCTACGGGGTGTCAACGGCGTCCCGCGGCGATCCATATCGAGCCGGGCCCTCGATGGCCGAGGCCGAGCGGCGTAAGATCCGCGCCGTGCCGAAGCTGGACGAGCTGTCTTCGAAGGGCCTGGACGGGCGGCTGGAGTCGTTGGGCGTGCCGCCGCCGTCTCGCGCGGCGATCGAGCAGTGGCTGACCGAGCCCACCTACGCCGAGACTCGGCCGGAGCTGCAGGCCCTGGTCGAGCGCGCGCTGGCGGGCGATCACGATGCGCGGGCCGAGCTGCTCGATGCCTTCGACGGGCCGCTGCCGATCGGCACGGGGGGCCGCCGCGGCCTGGTGGGGCCGGGGACCAACCGGATCAACTCCATCGTGATGCGACAGACCGCCCAGGGGCTGCTCGACGCGATGCAGCGAGAGGGCGTGCCCATGCGGGTGGCGATGGCCTTCGACACCCGCCGCGACAGCCATGCCTTCGCGCGCATCGTGGCCCAGCAGCTCGCCACCGGCGGGGCGACGGTGCTGCTCATCGACGAGCCCCGGCCCACGCCGCAGCTGTCGTTCACCGTACGCGCGCGCGGATGCGGGGCCGGCGTGGTGATCTCGGCCAGCCACAACCCACCCACCGACAACGGGATCAAGATCTACGGGCCCGATGGGGCCCAGGTGCTCGGGGCTCGGGATCGCGCGCTGATGGAGGCGATCCGTCGGGCGATGAGCACGCCCCTGCCCGAGCTCGATGCGGCGGCCGACGAGCGCATCGAGATCCTCCCCATCGCGGAGGCGGACGCGGCCTATCATGCGTTCGTGCGGGCGCAGGGCGTGGCACCGCTCGAGCGGCTGCGCAGCAGCGGGCTGTCGGTGGTGTTCACGCCGCTGCACGGGGTGGGGCACACCGCGGTGGTGCCGACCCTGGCCGAAACCGGGATCTCCCTGCACCTGGTGGAGCGCCAGTGCGATCCCGACGGCGGGCGCTTCTCCACCGTGGAGAGCGCCAACCCGGAGTCGCCTCCCTCGATGGACATGGGCAAGGCGCTCGCCGACGAGGTGGGGGCCCAGCTCGTCATCGCCACCGATCCCGACGCGGATCGCCTGGGCGCGCTGGCCCGCGATCGCGACGGCGCGATGAAGGTGATCGACGGCAACCGCCTCGCGGTGATCATGCTCGACCACGTGCTGCGCCACGGGCCGCACCCCGCCAACGGCTGGATCCTCACCACGCTGGTCACCACCCCGCTCATCGGCATCATGGGGCGCGACGCGGGCATCGAGGTGATCGACGACCTGCTGGTGGGCTTCAAGCACCACGCGGGCATGCAGGCGGAGCGGCCCGACAAGACCGTGATCTTCGGCTGCGAGGAGAGCCACGGCTTCATGCGGGGTGACGACGTGCACGACAAGGACGGCGCGGTGGCGGCCCGCCTGCTGGTGGAGGCGGCGGCCCTGGCCCACGCCGAGGGCCAGACCCCCTTCGACCTGCTCGAGCGGGTGTGGCGGCGCCACGGCTACCACCGCGAGCGCACCGAGAACCTCTATGCCTACGGGGCCGCGGGGCGCGAGGCGATCGCCACCCTGATGGCGGGGCTGCGGGCCGAGCCTCCCACCGAGATCGGCGGGCTGTCGGTGGTCCAGACCGTGGATCGCCTGCAGCCCCGGCACACCGGCAGCCCCACCCGTGACCTGCCGAGCAACGTGCTGGTGTACGAGCTCGAGGGGCAGCAGGGCGGGCGGAGGGCTCGCTGTCGGCTGGCGGTGCGGCCCAGCGGCACCGAGCCCAAGGCCAAGGTCTATGCGCTCGCCGGCAGCGACGGAGGCCTCGACGACACGGGGCTTCGCGTGGCTCGTGAGCAGGTGGATGCGATCGTGGACGAGGTGCTCGCCGACGCCCGCGCCCGCGCCGAGGCTCTGATGGCGGCACGGCCGAGCTCGTGAGCCGCGGTCGCCTGCGCTGGCTGGGGCTGCTGCTGGCGGTGCTCGCCGTGGCGGCCGCGATGTGGGTGCTCGACGGCTCCTCGCGCTCGCGTCGCTCGCGGAGCGCCGACGAGGGCGGGAGCAAGGCGGCCGCCTCCGGGTCGGAGATCCCGGCCGGGCGCCGCTCCGGAGGCATCGCGCCGCGCGAGGTCACCACGGTGCCCGGGGTCGGTCGCGTCGAGGGCCAGGTGGTCGACGAGGATGGGCAGCCGGTGGACGAGGGGCAGCTCGTGCTGTGGTGCCTGCGTCCCGACGGCGACGTGGCTCGGATCGCCGACGGCGTGCTCGAGCTCGACGAGGAGGGGCGCTTCTCCGGGCCCTCGTGCGAGGGGCAGGTGTGCCCGGAGCTGCGGCACCCGTCGCGGATCCCCGCGGACGAGTGGATCCTGCGACCGGGACGGAGCGCCGTGCTCGAGGCTCGCCTGCTGCCGCGCCTGTGGGGGCGGGTGGTCGACCCCGAGGGCAACCCGGTGGCGGGCGCCCAGGTGGTGGTGATGGCTCCCGAGGACGACGACCCGAGCGTCGCGCTGCCGCTGACCACCACCCGCAGCTCCAGCGATGCAGACGGCGAGCTCTCGCTGGCGAGGATCGAGCGGCCGCCCTGCGATCCCTGTCAGCGAGCCCGGGGCGCCTGCCACGAGGACGAGCTGCTGCCCGTGCTCGATCGCGTGCGGATCACCGCGCGCGCGCCCGGCTGGGCCCCCGGCACGATCGAGATCGACGTGGAGGAGGCCAGCGATCCCGACGCTCCCTTCGAGCTGGCGCTGCGCCCCGCCGAGGCGGCGATCACCGGCACGCTGGTCGACGCCGCGGGCGAGCCCCTGCCGCGGGCCGTGGTCCTCGCTCGCTCCGAGTGGCGGCCGCACGAGCAGCACCGGGCCGAGGCGAGCGACGGCGGCTTCGCCTTCGATGCCCTCGCCGACGGCCCCTACGGGCTGCGGGCGATCCAGGATGGCATCGAGCTGGTGCGCCGCGAGGGGATCGAGCCCGGCCAGACGGTGGCGCTGCGGCTGCCCCACGCCCAGCGCGAGCTGGTGCTGCGCCTGCTCGACCCGAGCGGCCGGCCGCTGGCGGGGGTCCAGGTGGACGGCGGCCCGTTCTCGCGGCAGCGATCCGATCGCGAGGGTCGCCTGCGCGCCGAGCGGGTCGTGCCCGGGTCCTACATCCTGCGCATCCGTCCCGCGGGGGCGCGGGCTCGTGCTCTGGACCTCGAGGTCCCGCCGCTTCGGGGCGACGAATCGGGCTCCGAGATCGCCCTGACGCTGCCGAGCACGGCCGCCGACGAGCCCCGCTGATGGCCCAAGCGGCCAGAACGCGGGGCGGAATCCAGTTTCGTGCCGGTCTGGGGGCTGGGGGACCGAGGCCCAGGGTATGATGCGCGAGGCGTGACAAGCTCGCAGGGGGAGGCGCGGAGACCGGCCGGCGAGGATGCCGAGAGGGGATATCCCAAGGTCTTCGGCAAGTACGTGCTCGTGCGCCCCATGGCTCGCGGTGGCATGGGCGAGCTGTTCCTCGCGGCCGCGGGCGAGACCGGCGGCTTCGAGAAGATGTGCGTGGTCAAGAAGGTGCTCCACAGCGTGGAGGACCAGGGCGTGCATCGCCGCTTCCTCGACGAGGCCAAGGTGGTGGTGCGGCTCAACCACACCAACCTCGTGCAGGTCTTCGACGCGGGGAAGGTGGACAACGAGTACTACCTCGCGATGGAGCTGGTGGAGGGCAAGGACCTGCGCGCGGTGTGGAACCGCTGCGCGCAGCTGCACCGCCGGATCCCCGTCGAGGTCGCCATCTTCGTCATCCGCGAGATCCTGCGCGGCCTCGAGTACGCCCACGACGCGCTGGCCCTCGACCTGGTGCACCGCGACATCTCCCCGCCCAACCTGCTGGTGGGCTACCGCGGCGAGGTGAAGCTCACCGACTTCGGCCTGGCCAAGAGCGCCATCAAGCGCGAGATGACCAGCCCCGGCGTGGTCTTCGGCCGCTACAGCTACCTCGCGCCCGAGCAGGCCAAGGGGCTGCCCGCCGATCGCCGCACCGACATCTACGCCTGCGGCATCGTGCTGTGGGAGCTGCTGACGGGGCGTCAGCTCTTCCCCTCGGCCGGGCGCAGCCACCAGCAGGCCCTGGCCGCGGTGCGCAACCCCAAGGTCAAGGCGCCCTCCACCCTGGTGCCCGGGATCCCCGAGGGCCTCGACGAGGTCGTGCTGCGCTCGCTGGCCAAGGAGCCCGGCGAGCGCTACCCCACCGCGGGCGAGTTCCGCTCCGCCCTGAGCAAGGTGCTCAGCGCCCACTTCCCCGGCTGTGACGCCGACCGCGTGGGCGAGTTCATGCGCGACATCTTCGCGCGCGAGCACAAGCTGGAGGCGCGCGACATCGGCACGCTGTCCCAGCGCGACTTCAGCTCGATGCGCCAGACCGCCGAGCCCTCGCGGGCGATCAGCATCAGCGAGGCCCTGGCCGAGGAGGACAAGGACCCCTCCACGGTGGCCCTGCGCGACTCCGAGATCGTCGAGCTCGACAAGGCCAAGCGCGGCTGGGGGGGCACCAGCGCCGAGAACCTGCGCGACGCGGCCAAGGGCTGGGTGGGCCGCATCGTCGGCAAGCGCTACCGGGTCGAGGGGATCATCGGCATCGGCGGCATGGGGGCGGTGTTCCGCGCCAAGCACCTGTCGCTGGGCAAGGTCTTCGCCCTGAAGATCCTCCACCGAGTCTACACCCGCGACGCCGACATCGTGGCCCGCTTCCAGCGCGAGGCCCGGGCCGCCACCCAGACCGGCCACCCCAACATCATCGACATCGTCGACATCGGCACCACCGACGACGAGGACGTCTACTTCGTGATGGAGCTGCTCGAGGGGCGCACCCTCGGCGAGGTGGTCAACACCGAGGGGCCGATGGCGGTACGCCGGGC
Source organism: Myxococcales bacterium (assembly GCA_020633315.1). Lineage (GTDB taxonomy): Bacteria > Myxococcota_A > Polyangia > Nannocystales > Nannocystaceae > Paraliomyxa. Next base: position 86,214 of record JACKDV010000011.1, on the reverse strand, counting down.
GGTCCACGTGGCGCGGCAGATCTGCCGCGCGGTGGCGGCGGCCCACGAGGTGGGGATCATCCACCGCGACCTCAAGTCCGACAACGTCATCCTGATCTCGCGCGGCAAGGATCCCGACTTCGTCAAGGTGCTCGACTTCGGCATCTGCAAGACGAGCAGCGGCGACTCCAACCAGACCTCGCCCGGCGTGGTGATGGGCTCGCCCGACTACATGGCCCCCGAGCAGGGGGCCGGGCTCGAGGCCACCGTGGCCTCCGACATCTACGCGGTGGGCTGCATCGTCTACGAGATGCTCGCGGGGCGGCTGCCCTTCAAGGGGCGCAACGCCATCGACGTGCTGATGCAGAAGGGCGCGCGCGAGGCCGACCGGGTCACCGCCCACCGTCCCGAGGTCCCCGCCGCGCTGGCCGAGGTGATCGCCCGCTGCCTCATGCGCTCGCCGCAGGACCGGCCGCCCTCGATGCGCGCGCTGGAGTACGAGCTCACCCGCGCCGTCGACGGGCGGGCCACCGCGGTGGCGGCGGTGCTCGGCCTCAACATGGCCGGCGAGAGCGGGCCGCAGTCGGCCGCCGACGATCCCTCGCCCGCCGCCTCGGCCAGCTTCCACCGCGCCGCGATCGCCTCGCTGGACTACGATCCGCCCGAGCGCACCGTGGTGGCCGCGCGGCCCCGACAGGAGCGCACCCAGATCGCCCCCGTGCCGCTGCCGCCTGCCGGCTCGGTGCACCGGGTGGACGCCCAGCCGTCGGGGCCGTATCCCGCTCGCCCGACGCCCGCCGCCCCCAAGCCGGGCGGTGCGATCTCGGGGCTCAAGGCGATGGCCTTCGTGCTGCTGGGGGGCCTGCTCGCCAGCGGGCTGCTGGTGGCGCTCAGCCCCGAGACCTTCGGGCGGCTGCTCGGGGGCGACGATGCCGAACAGCCCGCGCCGTCCGAGGGAGAGCCTCCGTCGGAGGACGCCGATGCCTCGCCTCCGCCGGAGTCGGCCGGTGACGCGGCCGGCGTGGGCGCGAGCGTGGGCGGTGGCTCCACCGGGGGCCAGCCGGCCGGGGCCGAGACCGCCGGGGACACCGGTGACGAGCTCGTGCTCGACGACGACGAAGGGGGCGAGGACTCGTCCGACGCCGGCGACGGCGGGCGAGCCACCCCGATGACCGCCGAGGAGCTGGTGGAGCAGGCCGAGCGGGCCCTCGCCGCCAACCACTGGCGCGATCCTCCCGAGGAGAGCATGGCGCTGGCGCTGGCCAACCTCGCGCTGGTCGATCCGGGGCACGAGGCCCTGGCGCGATTGCGTCGGGCCGCCGCCGACGAGCTGCTGCCGCGCGGCGAGAAGGCCATGAAGCGCAAGCAGTGGACCGAGGCCAGCGCGGCCTATCGCGAGCTGGTGCACGTGTGGCCCGATCACGTGGAGGCGCGCGAGCAGCTGCTGGAGGCGCTGCACAACGAGGGCAAGGTGCTCGCGCGACACGACGAGCACGAGCGCGCCCTCGCGGTGGCCGACGAGATCCTCACGATGGAGCCCGACGACTTCCGGGGCGTGCTGATGCGCGCCGACGCCCTCTATGCGCTGGGGCGCTACGCCGAGGCCAAGGACGCCTACGCCAAGGCCAAGAAGCTCAACCCCCGCTCCAAGCCGGCCAAGAAGGGCTGGAGGAGCGCCGCCACCAAGGCCAAGAAGGCGGGGAGCGGCTGAGGGCGCTCGGCCCGAGCCGCCTCGGCTCCGCCCGATGACCCTATCGGCTCGCGGGGCGCTGCGGCATCATCCTCGCGCGTGGGGAAGAACTCTCGGCGACGTCGACGACGGCGCAAGCGCGAGCAGGACACCCGGGCGCTCGCGCTCGTCGGGGGCACCGGCGTGTGGCGGGTCTCGCTGCAGGTGCAGGAGCTCGAGATGGCCAAGGGCTACGACGGGCTGCTGCGCGGCATGCCGGAGGCCACCCTGCTCGTGGGGCTCTATCGCGTGGGACCGGCGCACGCCCGGCTGGTGGGGCGGTACCTGTATCGCTTCGAGCGGCCGTCCGAGTTCCCCACCAAGGTGGGGCCGCGCGAGGCGTCGAACGAGTCGCTGGCCGTCCCTCTGCCCCGGGGGACGCGGCTGGCCATGCTGGTGCTCGCGGTGGAGGAGGACAGCGGGCGGGGGCTGCAGAGCCTGTTCGCCGCGCTCGAGCCCGGCGATGCCGTGGTGGCCTGGGGGGACCAGGGGCTCGAGCCCGCGCACCTGAGCGAGCTGTGCGGCGCCGGCCTGCCCGCCGACACGGCGCATCGGGTGCACCTGCTGCTCGGCGAGCACGATCCCAGCCGCGACCTCGCGGGCGACGACTGGATCGGCGCGAGCCTGCTGTGGACGGAGCCGGCGATCCGGCGGTATGCCCATCGGCTCTGCTTCGTCTCGGCCGACGGGCGCAACGACTGGACGGCCACGGTCGAGCTGGGGCTGCGCGGGGCCTGAGACCGCGACATCGCCGTCGCGGCCTCGGGCAACGATGTCTCGGCCGTCCCCCGCAAACGGGCCTCGACGCCGTTTCGGGGGGCTGGCACGGTTCTTGATGGAGGCGGACCCCCATGGATGCTCGGTCGTTGGATCGCTTGACTCGGATCTTCAGCTCGCTGCTCGCTCCTCTCGCCGTGGGCTGCGGTGATCACATCGACGAGGATCAGTTCGACGAGCGCTTGTGCGAGCAGGGCAGCCCCGTCTACCTCGACGCGGTGGAGCCCGCCGAGGCGGTGGACTACCTCGAGCTGCGCTACGCCGAGAACTTCGGCGTGCCCGAGGAGCCCAACTGGAACGTGAGCATCGAGGAGTCCTCCGGCACGCTGTGCGGCGGGGCGACCGACGCGGCCGCCTGCATGGCCGCCTACGAGGCGCTGCCCAACGCCTCGGACTTCTCGGTGCCCAGCTTCGACATCGGCACCGGGTTCCGCTCGCTGGCCTACACCCGCGTGGACGAGGTGGGCTCGGTGGGCACCCGTACCCGGCTCGTGGACTTCCTGGGCGAGGTGGATGCGATCGGTGAGGCGGGGCTGCTCGCCACGCTCGGGAGCAACCATCGGATCAACTGCGAGGCGCCCAATCAGGTGGGGGAGAGCGGCGATGGCTACGTGGTCTACACGCGCACGGGCGGGGGCTGCGGCGAGGGGGACGACATCGAGGGGCACGTGGTGCTGGTGCACGCCGATGGCACGGTGGAGATCGTGCAGACCGAGCTGATCGAGAAGGGGGAGCCCGGGTGCTCGATCGGGCGGCTACCCGCGGGGCTGTGTCGGCGAGTGCGGGTGCGGAGGAGGGATCCCGTGGCGGGGTTCTTCGCCGAGGTGGCGCAGCTCGAGGCGGCGGCGGTTCCGGCGTTCGAGCAGCTCGCGGGTGAGCTGCGGCGGCACGGGGCGCCGCAGGCGTTGGTGCGAGGGGCGATGCGATCGCGGGCGGAGGAGGTGCGGCACGCTCGGGTGATGGCTCGGGTGGCGCGGGCGTACGGCGGGCGGCCGATGGTGCCGCGGGTCGGCTCGGTGGCGCCGCGGGGGCTGCTGGAGGTGGCGCGCGACAACGCGGCCGAGGGGTGCATCCGCGAGACCTACGGGGCGCTGGTCGCTCATGTGCAGGCGCGGCGGGCCCGGGATCCTCGGGTGCGTCGGGTGCTGGCTGGGATCGCGCGCGACGAGACGCGGCATGCGGCGCTGTCGTGGAGCCTGGATGGGTGGGCTCGGGCGCGGATGGGAGCGACGGAGCGGCGGCGACTCGATCGGGCCCAGGCGGATGCGTGGGCGCGGATGGAGGTCGAGCTCACCGCAGAGCTCGATCCGCGGGTGCACGCGGAGGCGGGCATGCCCGAGCCGGATCGGGCGAGGGCGATGTTCGACGGGCTGCGAGCGGCATTGCGGGGGTGACCCGGATGCGGCACGGGCGGATGGCCTGCCCGACGACATTTCTTCGTCGATGCATGCGACTTGATTCGGCGAGCGGCATCCCTGCGGATGTGGGGTGTCGGCAGCCCTCGTTCATCGGCTGCCCACCTCCACCCAAGGAAGGACGCCGACCCATGACCCCCTTCGATCCGCTCCCCATGACTCCCCTTCGAGTGCACGCGCCCGATGGGACGAGTGCACCCTACAGTCCCGACTGCTTCGCGGGAGCGCTGGCTCGCATGGGTGTTGGCACCGCGGAAGCGGTGGCTCTTGCCGACGAGGTCGAGCTCCAGCTGTTGAGGCGGAACGAGGCGAGCATCCCGCTCGAGGTCCTCGATGAGCTGCGGTCCCGAATCGGTCATTCCGGCTCGGCGAGGGTCGCCGTGTCGCATGTGCTGGCCGAGCTGCTCGACCGTCCAGAGCCCGAGCGGGAGCCTGGCTCGCGAGGCCAATCTCCCCTGGCGTCTGGAACCCACGCAATTCCGCGGCTGGCGCTACGAGGCGTGATCGACCGAGTGCAGCAGAACGATCCGCGCCTGGGACGACTGGCGGCCATCGCCCTCGACGCGGCCGAGATCGAGGTCGACGACGCCATGGCCCGGGCTGCCCCCGCCCTCGAGGAATGGGTGCGGAACAGCGGCCTACTGGACGGGGACGAACAGGCTCGCTTCGGCGAGCTCCTCGACCAGATTGCCCTTCCGGCGAGGGTCCCACCCACCTGGATCCGCGAGGCCGCTCACCACATCGACGAGTTGGTGGGCCGAGGCCGACTGTCCCCCGATGCGCTCTCCGGCAGCTTCGTCCGAGCGCTCTACGACACGGCGAGCGAGGCCCTGACGCGCGAGGAGCCGGGCGTGCACGAACGGCCATTCGGTCGAGAGGGGGGTGCTGCCACGAAGTGGGTCATGGCTGCGTACACCGGGCGGGAGGGGACGGATCTCGGCAACCGAGATCCCGCCACCGCCTTGGCGCTCGTCCCGAAGAAACAGCGTGTCTACGCGTTCGAGACGACCTACGCCGAGCAAGGCCGAGTGCGGCTCGGTGGCTCCGCCAAGGTCGAGTCGACGCCCAGCATCATCAGCCACAACTGGCGTGGTGACGACGATGACCAGCGCTTCGAGTCGGGGTACCGCAAGGAGATCCAACCAGGCATCGACCTGAGCCGGTACACGATCACCTTCGTCACCTCTCCACGCGATGATCTGGTCGACGAGGTCGGCGCGCTCTTCGGGGTCGAGCGACGGCTCGCCGAGTTTCGGTCGCGTATTCGGAGGCAGATCCGCAGCGAGCACGAGATCTTCGACGCGTATCTGACCGCCTACGTCGACAACGCCGCCAGGGTGGTCAACGATCTGGTGGAGTTGTCCAGGAGGGTCGATCCCTTCACTGGACTACGGCTCAGCGCCGAGGTCAGCGCTTTCCCGCGGGTCGTGGTGCTCCACACCACGATCATGCTCGAGGGGAGACCGCCGCTGTCGGTCGTGGCCATCGCCACGACGGAACCCGGATCGGATGACTACCAGATCCACACCTTGTCGAGAGAGACGGCTCCCGGGAGCGGCGCGTACGAGCAGATCATCGTGGCCGGGAACGTCGCGAGCCTGGGAACACAAGCGTGGCGGGGTTCGGGCAACAACGAGCACGGGGCCTCCATGAGCTTCGACGACCTGATGCTCGACCCGGCAGGCCGCGGGGTGCGAGTCTGGCGACCGAACCAAGACGGGCTCCAGTGTGTGATCGTGCTGGACAACTCCCACCTCCCCGAGCAGATCCGTGGGCCAGTGGCAGGGAGGCTCGCGGTGTCGCTATCCGTCGAGACGGCAGCATGGGATATCTACTGAAGGTCTCGACTCCATGATGCCCGCCGCGGCCGAGGGGCTCGAGGCATCGCCCGAGTTCGCTATGCCTCGGTGGGGTCGCTCAGCAGCCGGCAGATGCTGACGTCCACCTCGCTGCGGATCAGCTGCAGGATGCTCTGCAGCTGGTCCTCGTCGATTCCCAGCTGCTGCCGGAGTCGCTCGTGCGTGCCGCTCACCAGCGCCTGCCGAGCCCGGGCGATCTGGCGGGCCGCGGTGGCCCGATGGATGCCGTAGATGGCGGCGACCTTGTCGATCGAGAGTCGATCGATGACCTGATGCCGCAGCAGGGTGCGAGCCCGCGGCTCGAGGTCGGCGAGGGCGGCCGCGAACGCCTTGCGCAGGGGCTCGTGGTAGGTCTGCTTGAGGTAGGCCAGCTCGGGGTCGTCGTCCTCGACTGCCGCTCGCAGCAGGACCTCGTCGCCTTCCTCGCGGCGCCGATCGCTGCGGCGCCTGGTCTCGAGGGCCAGGCGGGTGGCGACCACGCGCAGGTACGCGAGCAGCGGGCCGCGCCCGGTGTACTCGGCCAGGCGGGGGCCTCGATCACCGCGACCGACCAACAAGTGGTCATAGACGCGCTGACGTACCTCGTCCACCAAGACCGCGCCGTCACACACGCGAGCGAGGATTGCATCGAGGTGCGCACGGTAGCTCTCGTCGAATGCTCGGGCCGCAGCGGCCCGCTGCTCGGGCGTGGCCTCGGCTGCGCTGGCACAAGCCAAGGCGAGGTCGACCAGGTGGAGCGTGGCCACGTGGTCGCCGAGCTCGGCGTCCGCGGGGATCCGGGCGGCCACATGGCGCGCCAGGACCATGGGATCGAGATCGACCGTCGACCAGAGCGCTTCGATCTCGGCGAGCTTCGCGGTCAGCCCGGCATCGTGCCACGGGGGTCGAGTGTCGGGACGCGGCTGCCCCCGGGCGGTCACCAGCTCGTGGACGAAGCGAGTCGAGAAGTCGTCGTTGGTCACGGCAGCTGGGCGAGAATAGCGCGAGCAGGTCACGGAGCGGCACAGCGGAGCAGCCACGCCTCGATCTCCTCGACCTGCTCGCCGTGATCGTCCTCTGCTCCTGCGTACTCGTCTCGGGCCTCTGTGGCGTGAACGCATGCCGCGGGTCGGTCACTCGGATCGAGCGCGCGAGCGAGAGCGAAGCGAGTGAGGGCCCGCTTGCCGGGGGACACGGCGTGCTGCGTGCGGATGCTCAGCGCTCGCTCGAGCGGCGGGCGGGCTCCGTCGGTGTCGCCCAGCGCGAGCCGGGCCGAGCCGATCCCGGTGAGCGCGAACGCGAGATTGGGATGCTCGGGGCCGACCGTGGCCTCCAGCAGCGTCACCGCCTCGGAGAACCGCACGATCGCCTGCTCGTGCTCGTCGAGCCTCGCGTGTGCCACACCGAGGTTGCTCAGGTAGTTGGCGATGTCCGGGTGGTCGGGTCCTTGGGCGGCCCGTGCAATCTCCAGGGCTCGCCGCTGGAGCACTCGTGCGGCCAGCGGATCTCCGCGTGCGGCGAGGGTGTGGGCGAGGAACTCGGTCGTCTCGGCGAGCATGCGGTGCTCGGGACCAAAGGTCCTCTCGTAGATCGAGAGCGCACGTCGGAGCCTCCGCTCGGCGGAATCGAGGCGGCCGAGCTGCAAGTCGATGAACGCGAGGTTCTTGAGGGTATCTGCGACCGCGTCGTGATCCGGGCCGAAGGTCTCGATGCTCGTGCGGAGCACCTGCTCGAGCAGCTGCTCCGCGGCCTCGGTCTTGCCCAGCTGCAGCAGCAGCAACCCGAGATTGCCTCGTGCGGAGCCCACGTGGGGGTGGTCGGGTCCGAGGGCGCGCTCGCGGATGGTGATGACCTCTTGCAGCAGCTCGGCGGCACGCTCGGCATCGCCGAGCTGGTGGTGGATCGACGCGAGGAGGTGGAGCCGTGTCGCAACCGCTGGGTGCTCGGGCCCGAGCGCGGCCCGCTCGAGCTCGAGCACTCGCTCGGCTACCTGGCGGGCCTGCTCGAGCTCTCCGAGCTCGAGGTGCGCGTGGGCGACCCCATGGAGCGCCTCGAGGGTCGCCGGGGCTCCGGGACCGGCGATGTGCCCGAGTCGCTGGGCGCTGCTGCGATACAGCTCCAGGGCGCGCTCGTGGTGGCCTCGGCGAAGCTCGATGCCCGCCAGCCGTAGGTCGACCTCCGCGACCTGCTCGTCGTCCTCGAGACGCTCGGCGTGGGCCCGGGCGTGGCGTGCCCAGCCCTGGGCGTCGTCGTACTCTCCGAGCTCCTGCCCGGTCACGTGAATCAGAGCCAGGGCGGCATCCGTGGCCACGTCCTCACGGCCGGCTCGGACGGCGCGGTGGAACGCATCTTCGAGTCGGGAGCTCGCGTCTTCGTAGTGACCATCTTCTCCCGACAGCCGACCCCACAGGAGCTCGACCTCGACGTCGAGGGGCTCGTAGCCAAGGGCCGTGACATCGCCGTGCAGCAAGCGTACCTGCTCGAGCGCCTCGTCGAACCGTCCGGCCAGGGTGAGAGCATCGGCATCGGCCAGGCGCTGGCGCAGTGCCTCGAGGCGGGAGGCCAGCTCGGGATCCTGCGGAGCGAGCTCGGGGGCGTCCCCTGGCTTCACGTCGTCGCAGCTGCCGATCGAGGGCAGCGCGCTCACTGCATTCGCGGCGCGCTCGACGGTCGTGGGGTCTGCGGAGGCCAGCACCTGGGCCAGCGCCCGCAGTCGTCGTCGACGGTCCTCGAGACAGGCGAGCCGCCCCTCCAGGGCAGGCGACGGCTCCGACGAGATGGAGAGCGCGCGTTCGCATGCCCGTAGGTCGGCCGTCGCCCAGCGCTCGGCGTAGTCGTCGAGGCGGGGGCTCAGACGCCGCCAAGTATCCTCGGCGTAGGACACGGCGGTGCCCACGAGACCGTCGTGGGCACGGTCTCGGGTGGCGCCGTCCCAGACCCCCTCCAGCCGGGCGGCTGCGGGGGCGCAGCTCGGAACCGGGGGCGTCGACCAGCTCCATGCGGCCAGCACCGCGGCGGCCAGCCCTCCGAGGGAGAGGAGCCGCCAGCGTCGAGTCGGCACCACGCTCCGCTCGATCTCGTCCAGCAGCCGGTCGAGCGAGGACCACCGATCCTCTGGACTCGTGGCCAGGCCTCGCTCGACGATCCGCCACAACGACCGGGGCACGCCGGGAGGCCATCGACTCGTGGGTCGCGTCGAGTCGAGGATCGAGTCCTGCTCCGAGAGCGAGCGCCCGAGGCGAAAGGGACGCTCGCCAGCCACGGCTTCGAACAGCGAGGCGCAGAAGCTCCATTGATCGCTACGGGCATCGACCCGTCCGCCGCGCAGCTGCTCCAGCGGCATGTAGGCGACCGTTCCGAGGATGGTGCCGGTTCGAGTCGGCGGGGGCCGGTCGCCGGACCCGAGCGCGAGGTCCCCGTGGGCCATGGGGTGCGAGTCGGTGCTCGGATCCCCCAGGTCTCGGGCCAGGCCGAAGTCCAGCACGCGAACCCGTCCCGTCGGATCGCGGATGCAGTTGCCCGGCTTGAAGTCGCGATGGACCAGACCTCGCGCATGCGCTGCGGCGAGCCCTCGCCCGGCCTGGTGGTATGCGGCCACGACCTCGCGCCACGGAGGCCGGCGGCGTTGCCACGCCGCGAGCGTCTCTCCCTCGACCAGCTCCATCACCACGAGCTCACGCCCTCGGTGGCGCTCCACCCCATACACCGAGACCACGTTGGGGTGGGCCAGGCGGGCCAGCGCACGGGCCTCCGAGCGAAGGCGATGGCGGAGCTCGTCGGTCAGCGTGCGGTCGTGGAGCACCTTGATCGCGACCTCGCGGTCGAGCTGAGGATCGTAGGCTCCGAGCACGCGACCCATGCCGCCGTCGCCGATGCGTCGCGTGATCTCGTAGCGTCCCACCTTTGCGCCGACATCGAGGTCTCCGGGCTCATCGGGGTCGACGGATGACCGCCTCGGCGCCGCGATGGTGTCGACCAGCGCGACGACGAGCTGGCGGCAATCCTCGCACTCGTCGAGGTGGTCCTCGATCGCTTCGCGGCGCTCGTCCGCAACGAGGCCCTGGAGGAGCTCCGCGAGCTCGATGTCGCTGGGGCATGACATCGTTCGATGGCTCTATCGAACCCGCCAATCGCTCGCAACCACGCGAGCGATGACGCAGGGGAACGGAGTGATGGGGGCTCCATTCGGTGGGGCGAAGACCGCGCATCGTCGGCAAGGGGTCGACGAGACCCGGGTCCGACGACGCTCGCCGGTTCCTGCCGTGTCGCCTCATCACCATGTGGCCCATCGGAGATGCTCCGCGCTCGAGCAAGTCGCACCGGTTGGGCAAGAAATCGTAGGTCGAGTGCGTCACTGACTCGCGCAATCTCTTCCGTGGTCGCCGACGAAGGTGAAAAAAACGCTGGCTCGGATCGAGACTCGATCCTCTAAGGTGTGGCCATGAGGCCGAGCATCCGGGTATTCGTGCATCCACAGCTGGTGACCCCAAAGAACCAGCTCAAGCTGGATCCCTCCCATGAGCCGATCGAGCTGAAGGAGGACAAGTTGATGATCTGGGTCGACCTCGCGCCGGCCATGCGCTTCGCGCACCCGACCCGGACGATCCTGATCGGCGCCGAGTCGGTCGAGGTCTTCGAGGGGCAGTGGTGGGTCGAGCTCGACGGCCGCCGGTTTCCCGAGGGCGAGACCGACTACCCGAGCCCGGTCACACCGCTGGAGCTGCCCTCCGGGGCCGAGGACGACCCGCGCCTACAGTTCCTGCCGCGGATCTTCGCGGCTGGCGAGACGATCCTCGACGGGGAGCGCAAGATCGAGATCGAGGAGCCCTCGCTCGTCGCGTGGATCGACCTGCAGCCCCGGGCCAAGTATGCACACCCGACCCGCTACGTGATCATCGGCGCGCACGCGGTGCGGGTGCTCGATGGCAAGTGGTGGCCGACGCTGGACGGGCGCCCGTTGCTCGGGACGCCGGCCGCGGTGCCGCAGCCGTGGTCCCTCCCGTCGCTGCCGGTGCTGCCGCCTCGCGACCCGGTCCACGTCGACGTGGTCGAGCTCGTCGATGCGATGCCGGTCAAGACCGATCGGCGACGCGGGAGCGTGACCGCGATCGGCAAGGTCCCGACCGGCGGCTACTCCGATGCGCGTCTCGATCAGCGCATCTACATCGTCGATCCGGGTGATGACATCATCGACTTCGACTTCATGGCACGGCCGCCGAGCGGGATTGCGACGCAGGTCATCAGCGAGGTCTTCGCCTCCCACGACATACCCCTGCCGGACATCGCCGGTGTCCGCATCCACGCCGAGCGCAACCACATCACGCTCTACACGCCGATGATCCGCGAGGAGTTCGAGCCGCGCGATCGTTTCCAGATCCGCGGGGCCCGCTTCGAGGGCGATCAGCTCGTCGTCGAGGTCGAGTACGGCGGCGGCTGCCAGCGTCACGACTTCCGCGTGCTCTGGAACGGCGCGGTTCGCCGGAGCAACCCGCCGCAGGCCGACTTCCTCTTGACCCACGACGGCCACGCGGATCCCTGCCGGATGATCCTGCACGAGACCCTCCGCATCGACATGCTCGACCTCCCGCCGCTGGTCCTGACCCTGCGCGACGGCTTCGGGGGCGAGCAGCAGCTTCGCTATCGCCTGCCCCCGCCCTGAGGGGGGCGGGGCATCGAGGGAGCGGTGGAGGATCAAGGGATGAGCAAGGCGGGGCGAAAGCCGACGCCGGAGCTCCGGTAGCCCGGAGCGCAGTCGAGCCGGAAGGCCGAGCGCGCGACGTGAGCGGAGACGAACCAGCTCCCGCCCCGCAGCACGCGGTTGGCACCGCCGGCTGGTTCGTGCCTCAGGCTATCACCAGTACGAGGACTGGTTTCATCGGAGTCAAAGGCATCGAGCGTCCACTCGAACACGTTGCCCGTCATGTCGAACAGCCCGAAGGGATTGGTGCCCTTGGTGCCCACCGTGTGAGGCCGCGCTCCTGACAAGCCTCGCTCTTGGTATCCGGTGGAGGCGTCGAACCACCCAAAACGACTCAGGTCCTTGGGGTCGTCCCCGTACCAATAGGCCGTGGTCGTCCCAGCTCTTACCGCATACTCCCACTGCGCCTCCGTCGGCAGTACCAGTCCAGCCCAGTCGCAGTACTCCTTGGCCTCATGCCACGTCAGCCCCGTGACTGGTTGGTCGAGCTGGCCGTAGTCAGCCACATTCTGGTCCGCCATGCTGGGAGCCTTGGGCACGTTGGGGTTGGTCTCCAGGTACAGGGCGTACTGCGCATTCGTGACCTCCGTCCGTGCCATGTAGAAGCTGGGCAGCGTCACCTCGTGCTGCGGCCCCTCGTTGTCTATCCGCGCTTGCTCGCTCGGCGGCGAGCCCATCGTGAAGGTCCCTCCCGGAATGAGCACCAGTTCCACCCCGTGCACGGTCTTGGTCTCTGGGAGGGGCCGAGCCGGCTCCGGCGTCACGACCACCGGCTCGGCCTGCGGGGAGCTCGGCTCGACCTTGCCGAGTCCGGCCGTCACTCCCTCGCACGCCCGCGTGGGCTCCGTGTGAGCCGACCTGGCCTCGAGCACCGAGCATCCCGCCACGTGCCAGGTCGCGGGCCGCAACGACCACCGCCGCGCAACGGTGTCGCCGCTGGCTGTCGTCAGGTATGCACCGTCGGGCGAGAACGCGAGGCTCTGCACCGGTCCCTCGTGGGGGAACACTGCACGGGGGGTCCCCGTGGCCGCATCCCATACCCGCGCCGTACCGTCGTCGCTGGCCGTGGCCACCCGGGTGCCATCGGCGGAGAACACAATCGCCGTCACTCGGGCCGTGTGCCCTCTCAGGGGCACGGGTGGTCGTTCTGTGTCTGTGCTCCGTACGACCACAGCGGAGTCCTTGGTCGCGGCGGCGATTCGCCTGCCGTCGGGCGACCATGCCACCGCCGTCACCGGACCGTTCACGGGAACGTCGTCCAGTCGCTCGCCTGTGGTGAGGTCCCATGTCTTCACTATGTCGTTGTCTCCCACGGTCAGCAGGCGCTTGCCGTCGGGCGACAGCACGGCGTCGACCAGCGGGCTGCCGTGCTCCAGCGTGAATATCGGCTCGCCGGTGGTCGAGTTCCACACCCGGGCTGTGCCATCCCGACTGGCCGTGACCACCCGGGTGCCATCGGGCGAGAACATCACTGCACGCACGGGCTCGGTGTGCTCGACGAACGTTTGCACCACCGCTCCGGCCTCTGCGTCCCACACCCGCACACTGCCGTCCCAGCTCACCGAGGCCAGACGGTCGCCATTGGCCGAGAACGCCACGTCGAGCACGTCGATGGCGTGGCCTTCGAGCGTCGTGAGCAGGGCTTCGGTCTCGGCGTCCCACAGCCGAATGCTGCCGTCGCCGCTGCCCGTGGCGATGCGCGTGCCGTCGGGCGAGACGGCCACCGCATCGACCCGGCGGTCGTGCTTCAGAGCCGTCAGAGCCACGCCGGGGTCGAGCGCACGCGGATCGAGGTCCCACGTGCGCGCCGTGAAGTCTCGGCTGACCGTGACCAGCCGGGTGCCGTCGGCCGAGAACGCCGCGTCGAAGATGGTCTCGTCGCTGTGGTGGAACTGGTCGATTTGCCGACCCGTCTCCACGTCCCACACGCGCGCCATCCCGTCCTCGAAGGTGCCCGTGGCCAGGCGGGTGCCGTCGGGCGACAGCGCCACGGCGTACACCACGTCGTTCAGCTCGACCGTGCTCCGAAGCTCGCCCATGGCGGCATCCCACAGGCGAGCCGTGCCGTCGCGACCTCCGCTGGCGACGATCGTGCCATCGGCAGACAGCGCCACATCGAAGACCTTGTCGGTGTGGCCTTCGAGGGTCCGTAGCGCGGCACCGGTCTTGGCATCCCAGACGCGCACCGTCTTGTCCTCGCTCGCGGTCACCACCTCGCTGCCGTCGGGCGAGAGCGCCACGCCGCGCACGGGGGCGTTGTGACCCACGAGCGGCACCTGGATGTCGTCCGAGCCGAGGTGCCACACCCACCCCGCGTCACCGCTGGCCATGGCGATGCGCGTGCCGTCCGTCGAGAACGCCACGCTACGTACTGGGTGCTGGTGCTCGAGCGAATCGATCTCCGCACCGGTGGCGGCGTCCCACAGGCGCACCGTCTTGTCCTCGCCCCCGGTGGCGAGCTGTGTCCCATCGGGTGAGAACGCCACCGCCCACACCGCTCCCTCGTGACCATCGAGGGTTTGTCGTGCCGCGCCCGAGTGGGCATCCCACAGACGCACCGTCCCGTCCTCGCTCGCCGTGGCGATGGTGGCTCCGTTAGGCGAGACCGCTACACCACGGACGGGGTTCTCGTGCCCCAACAGGGCGATGCCTCCCTGGACCCCGGCCAGCGCATGGATCAGCCCCTCGAACACCTCAGAAGGCACCGGGCCCGTCTCTGCGTCGATGCCACCCATCGCCTCCACGGCAACCTGCACCGCTTCGAGCTCGTGCCCCGGGTCCGCCGCCAGCATTGTCGCCCGCTGGCCTTTCTGTGCGGCGAGCTCGCGTTCGAGATCTCGTTCCCGGTCCTCGAGGTTCTTGGTCTGCTGCTCGAGCGATTTGTTCGTCTGCTCGAGCACCTTCGCCTGTGCCGCGAGGTCGAGCTTGGCCTGGAAGCTCTCCAGGCCCTGCTGTACCGCTACCACGCCAGCCATCGCCGCCACCGCTACCCCAGCAGCAGCGATCCCACGCCACTTCCGGGGCGCCACGAGCCTCTCCAGCTCGTACAGCAGCTCGTGCATCGACGGCCACCGCTCGGCCGGCTCGATCGCCAGCCCCCGCAGCAGGATCTTGCGCAGCGCTGCGGGGGCCTTGCTCCCCTTGGGCACGGGCCGGACCTGGGCTCCGTGCATCGAGGCCATGAGGGCCGCGAACGTTCCGCCTTCGTAGGGTCGCTCACCGTAGACCGCCTCATACAGCGACACGCAGAAGCTGAATTGGTCGCTGCGCGCGTCGGCCTCTCGCCCCTGCATCTGCTCGAGCGGCATGTAGGCCGGTGTACCGAGGATCGCCCCGGTCTTGGTCAGCGCAAGATCCAGCGACACGACCTGCTGCTGGTCGGAGCGTGCCCGCTGCACCGGGATGGGTACGCCACCCGTGTCGGGCTCGTCGTCGTTGTCTACGCCCCCGCGCCGCGCCAGCCCGAAGTCGAGCACCCGGGCCCGCCCCTCGTCGTCGACGATCGCATTGCCCGGCTTGAAGTCGCGGTGGATCAACCCCCGCGTGTGCGCAGCCGCCAGCCCCTCGCCGAGCTGGAGGAACATCCGCACGCACGCCTTCCAGTCTGGCCGCGGCTCCTGCTCCATCCACTGCTTGGGCGTCTTGCCCTTGACCAGCTCCATGGCCACGAAGGTCTGTCCGTCGACCTGCCCCACCTCGTACACCTGCACCACGTTGGGATGCGACAGCTTGGCCATCGCCTGCGCCTCGCGCTTGAGCCTCGCGGTGTGCTTCTCCCCCAGGTGCCCATGCAGCACCTTGATCGCCACCGGCCGGTCGAGCTCGAGGTCGAACGCCCGCAGCACGGTGCCCATGCCGCCCTCGCCCAGCGTGTCCAGCACCACGTAGCGCCCGAACCGCTCCGGCGCCGCCGACTCGGGGAACAACGCCCCGAGCACCTTGGCTCGCATCGCGTTCAAGGCCGGGCTGGCCTCGACCTCCCTGCGGACCATCCCCGGCGTCGGGACGTCGTCGTCGACCGTGCTCCCGTCTCCGTCGTGCTCTCCTGTGCCCACCAGTGCCCCCATGCCTGCTAGGTGCAACGAGCGCCGAGTTTGACTGCGTTTGCACCCGAATTCCGCTACTCCATGGAGCCACAGCATCCTCCCCGCGCCACTCCCGACCCCGTCAAGCGAGCGGCCGCGACCGCCTTGCCCAGACCCCGTGCGAATCCACGGGTCATGTTGCCCAGCCCTCGGGCATCAAGCTTCCTGCCTGGGCAAGTAGACCCGCGGATCCGCGCGGCCCTCGTGCTCGTCGGCGTACGCCCGTCGCCGTCGAGGCCACCATCGTCGATCTGCGGAAGGCTCAGGCCATGAGGGCGCGAACGATCCCTCCGTGGCATGCCGGTTGCTTCACGACGCGGCGTGCTTGACTCACACGATCGGTCGTTCTCGCATTCTCGGATCTGGTCGCTCGCGCTCGCGTCGGTATCGATGCTCGCGCTCGGCTGCAACATGGAAGGAGTCGAAGGGGATCTCGACTACGAGCTCCGCATGATGGGCGGCTCGGGCTACTATGACTTGGGAGGGAACGACTCGAGCACGACGGGCTACGACTCGAGCTCCTCCGGCTACGGGTCGACGAGCTACGGGTCGACCACGGGGGACTACGACTCGAGCTCGACCGGCTACGGGTCGACGAGCTACGGGTCGACCACGGGAGACTACGACTCTGGCTCGACGGGCTACTACGGCTCGACCGGCTACGGCTCGACCGGCTACGGCTCGACGAGCTACGGCTCGACGAGCTACGGCTCGACCGGCTACGGCTCGACGAGCTACGGCTCGACCGGCGACTACGACTCGACTACCGGCGAGCCCTGGGACGAGACCACCGGAAACATCGACCTCGGCACGGAGTGCGTCCCCGTCTGCGACGAGCCCCCGGAGGAGTGCTGCGTGCCCGCATGCGCGGCTCAGGTCGGACCGGTCCAGGGCGAGCCGGCCAACTTCACCTGTCCGGTGGCGGGCATGGAGTACAACTGTGGCCTGGCGGGCACCGACCTGTTCGACTGTGACGACTTCGCCTACGCGTGCGAGATGTGGGGTCGCAACAACGGGTACAACATCTGCCAGTTCTACATGTCGTATACCAAGCCGGACGGGACCACGGGGGCGCACCAGATCAACATCGTGGAGTTCGAGTACGCCACTCCGGGGCTCCAGAAGTACTGCTTCATCGAGCCGCAGAACAACAACTCCTATGCATGCTGGATCCAGGCCGAGGGGGATCCGACCCCGCCGGGGTGGGCCAAGACGCAGGCCTGCGAGGCGATGGGCGGCGCCGGGACCACCTGCAACAGCACCGACGTGCAGTGCGACGGCGTGCCCAACCCCAACGCGGGCGAGGTCTGCTTCAACACCCTGCCGGCGGTGTGCTCGATGTTCCGCAACGAGACGGGGCTGTGCCCGTACACCTTCGAGCCGGACCACGACTGCAGCGGCACCGATGCGGGCGGGGATCCCTGCTACTGGAATTGTGCGGACGACGAGGTCTGCGGCGCCGGCTGCAACCAGTGCGACCCCGCCCCCTCGGGCAGCACGGGCGAGATGGTCGAGTCCTGCGCGAGCATCGACGGCGAGAACCTCAATTGCTTCTGGGACTGCTACGACGGCGAGGTCTGCGGCGACGACTGCTACGAGTGCGCGTAGCCGCGGCCAATCGTCGCTCGGGTCGCTCCTCGCCTCCGCGCCGGGGGAGGGAGGCGGGGGCGACCCGGCCCGCGCGGAGCGTCGGGGGACGAGCTCGATCAGTAGGTGAACAGGCAGCGCGTGATCGGCAGCGCGACGTCACGGGTGACGTAGAGGTAGTAGGTCTGCCCGGGCGTCAGCGCGGGCGGAGCCCCCTGCTCGGGGAAGCGCTGGGTGGTCCCGGCCGGCAGCTCGCCGTAGGCGATGCTCCCCGACTCGATCGGATCGCCGTCCGCGGGCACGTCCACGCGCCACCGCGTGCCCGGCGGAAGGTCGAGGTTGGGCGGCACGGTGGGGTTGGCCGAGCCCGCATCGAGCACGTACACGTAGCGCGCTCCGGCGCCGTCCCACACGATGCTGCCGTCACGCCGCACCCCCTCGCCGTCTTCGCACGCGGAGGGCTCGTACACGAGCTGGTCGTAGAGCGGCCCGCCGAAGTCCTCCATGCCGGCGAAGTCGGCCTCGCTCAGGCCCCGGTGGGTGAGCTCGGCCACGAAGAAGTCCCGCATGCGCTGGGGATCGGTCGACGGGAAGCCCGAGGTCTCTCGCTCGAAGCCGTTGTTGTCCTGCGGTGCATAGGCCCCGAACGCGCTCGAGTCGAGCCAGCGCGAGCCCATGGCCAGGCCGCTGTCGAACAAGCCGTTGATGAAGTTGCCCGGCTGCTCGATGTACCAGTTGGAGGGACCGTTGGGCGCGGTCTCGGAGTGGCAGCACACGCAGGCGCTGGCCTCGATCTGGCTGCGCACCCACGCCAGCTCCTCCACGTAGACGGGATCGTCCAGGCGCGGATCCTCCTGGTCCCAGCCCTCGGCCGGTGGCGAGGGATAGTAGGGCCGCTGGGTGCGGACCACGTCGCAGGAGGCGTAGTCCTCGAAGTGACGGCCCTCCTCGGTGCAGCCGGAGATCATCTGCCAGGTGCACACCTGACCGTTGGGCCCGGCACCGGGGGGCTCGCCGGGCAGGGGGTCGCGGCACTCGAGGGTGGGCTGGATGAACACGTTGCCGTCCGAGCCGCCCGGATCGCCCTGGCACAGCGGCGCGGGATCCCAGGTGCCGCCGCCGAAGGTCTCGCAGCCCAGCTGCTGGGTGGCGCAGGCCCCCGCGTCGTCGCCATAGGCGACCACCTCGAGCACCCGATCGGCGGCCTGCTCGATCGTGCAGCGACCGAGCATCCCCTCGACGGCGCAGGCCTGGCCCAGGGCGGTCGCGCCCCCGAGCCCCTCGCAGTCGGCGACGACGTCGTCCTCGCTCCAGCCCTCGCCGAGGTAGTCGCGGCACTCGGCTCCCTGGGTGAAGGGGCTGACGTACTCGCAGCTGCCCACCACCGCGGGCGCGGAGCCGTCGTCGGATCCATCGTCTCCGTCTGTGCCGCTCGAGCCGTCGTCATCGCTGGCCGAGGTGGTGGCATCGGCCTCGCCCGCGCCGGCGGGATCGCCCGCGCCATCGTTGGCGCAGCCGGTCAGGGTGATGAGCGCAAAGGCCGCCGGAATCCAGGCGAGGAAGGCAGCGGAAGGCTCTTGTGAGCTCATGACGTGGTTCTTTCCGTATCTCATGCGCGATACGCTTGTGACCGAAGAGCTCCGATCTGCAAGCCCTCTCCGTCTCGAGCACGCCAGACGGCCTCGCAGCGCGCCCCCGGCCGCGGGCTCGGACGGAGCGGACCCCGAGCACGACGACGCCCCGGGGCTCCACGAGCGCCGGGGCGTCGGTCGAGCGGCTACGAGCGGATCGCTACGAGCCCAGGAAGAACAGCAGCGTCACCAGGCCGAAGCTGGGCACGAGCAGCATCATCGACCAGCGCATGTAGCCGAAGAAGCCGGGCATCTCCACCCGCTGCTCCTCGGCGATGGCCTTGACCATGAAGTTGGGGCCGTTGCCGATGTAGGTGTTGGCGCCCATGAACACCGCGCCCACCGAGATGGCCTGGAGGATGATCACGGGGACCTCGGTCGCGCCGCTCACCGTCATGTGCACCATCTGGTCGGCGGGGTAGCTGAGGGCGCCGCTCTCCACCATGCCCTGCGCGGTGCTGAAGAACACCAGGTAGGTGGGCGCGTTGTCGAGGAAGCTCGACAGGATGCCGGTGAACCAGAAGAACTCGGCGGGGCTGTCGACGCCCAGCGAGCCGCCCTGCGCCTTGAGGATCTCCAGGGCGGGGATCATGGTGAGGAAGATGCCGATGAACAGCGCGGCCACCTCGATGATGGGGAACCAGGTGAACTCGTTCTTCTCCCGGGTCTCCTTGGGCGAGGTGAGGTAGGAGCCGGCACAGCAGGCGATCATCGCCCCCTCGCGCAGGAAGGGCACGTCGGGGCTGATGAAGGCCACGCAGGCCACGATGCCCATCAGCCACACGAGGTTGACCTTGCCCTCGATGCGCAGCGGCTCCACGGTGGCCGCGTCGTAGTCGCGGTCCTTCTGGGACTCCTTGGCGTAGAAGTGGCGGTCGAGGAAGAAGAAGACCACCAGCAGCAGGCCGGCGACGGTCAGCATCTCCCGCCAAAGGCCCATGGTCCAGAAGAAGGGCACGCCCTTGAGGTAGCCCAGGAACAGCGGGGGGTCGCCGATCGGCAGCAGCGAGCCGCCGATGTTGGAGACCAGGAAGATGAAGAAGATGACGACGTGGACCTTGTACTTGCGCTCGTGGTTGGTGCGCAGCACGGGACGGATGAGGAGCATCGACGCGCCGGTGGTCCCCACCACCGAGGCGATCACGGTGCCGAAGGCGAGGAACTTGAGGTTGGTGGCGGGGGTGGCCTTGAGGTCGCCCGACAGGTAGATGCCGCCGCTCACGTAGAACAGCGTGCCCAGCAGGATGATGAACGAGGCGTACTCGTGCATCGTCTCGATGAGCGCGTGGGTGTTGGGCTGGATCACGATGATGTGGATCAGCGGATAGGCGGCCAGCACCAGGCCCAGCAGCAGCTTGTTGCTGTTCTTGTGCCACCAGTGCTCGAGCGGGGTGAGCGGCAGGATGGCGATCGACAGCAGCATCACCACGAAGAAGGCGGTGGTCCACAAGGGCGGTACCACGTGGTGGGCAGCCTCGCCCCCGCCCGAGGCCAGCGCGAGGCTCGGGAGCAGCAAGGTACCCAGCGCGGCCAGCGTTGGGGTGAGCAGGGATCGAGGACGGAAGCGGGTCGAGCGAGAGCAGAAGGGAGCGGTCACCGGGGCCTCCACCCGCCCCTTCGCGAAAAGGGGCCAGGTTGCGGCATCTTACGACCGCCTCCACGCTCCTTTCCAGTGCGCTTGGCCCGGGATCGCAGCCGCGGTCCCGCGAGCGTGACGATCTTCGTGTAAGGTCGCAGGGCGCCCCGAGCCGCGACCCACGAGGCGCGGGCCGGGTCGGTCTCCCGTCCGCCGGTCCTCGTCATGAGCTCGTGCCTGCAGCACCTCGAGTGGTCGAGACTGTGCGAGCGCCTCGATGCCGCGCTGGCCAGTCCCCTGGTCCGGGAGGCCGGCGCGGAGGAGCGGGCGTGGCCCCGCAGCCACGAGCCGGCGACGGTGCGACGCTGGCTGTCCGAGCAGGATGGCCTGCAGGCCGCGCTGCAGTGGCACGGAGATCCCTCGCTGGGCGCCCAGCTCGGTCGCGTGGAGGCGCTGCGGGACGAGGTGGCCCGGGCGTCGCGCGGGGTGATGCTCGAGCCCATCGAGCTGTTCGCGGTGGGCGAGCTGGCCGACGTGCTGACGCGGCTGGCCACCCTGGTGCGGCCCCCCGACGAGGCCGTGCTCGCGGTGGCGAGCGACGAGGCGCGCCGGGGCCACGAGATCCTGGTGGAGGCGCTGCCCGGCCTGCGGCCGCAGGGCGAGCTGGCGGCCGCGCTGGCGCGGGCGATCACGCTGAGCGGATCGCAGGGCGAGCCGGCGGTGGCCGACTCGGCCAGCCCGGCGCTGGCCAAGGCGCGGGCCCAGGTCCGCAGCCACCGGCAGGCGCTGGTGCACCGGGCCGAGCAGCTGGTGCGGGGCACCGACCTGGTCGACGCGCTGGCCGATCGCTTCTGGACCGAGCGCGAGGGGAGGGTGGTGCTGCCCGTGCGCAGCAGCGGCTTCTCGCGGGTGGGCAGCCCGGGCACGGTCTCGGGGATCATCCACGGGGCCAGCACCAGCGGGCACACCCTGTTCGTGGAGCCCACCCAGCTGGTGGACGACAACAACCGCCTGCGCGAGGCCCAGATGGCGGCGCGGGCCGAGGAGCGGCGCGTGCTCGGCGAGCTGTCGCGTCGGGTGGGCGAGCAGGCCGAGCCGCTGCGGCTGGGCCTGGAGTCGCTGGCCCGCCTCGATCGGATCCGGGCGCGGCTGCGGCTGGGCGAGTCGCTGGCCGCGGTGCGCCCCGAGGTGGTGGCCCCCGAGCTCGCCGACGAGAGCCTCGAGCTGCCCGCGGCCCGGCACCCCCTGATGGTGCTGGGGGGGACCGAGGTGGTGCCCAACGACCTCCGCGTGCGGCGGGGCGGCGGGCTGGTCATCAGCGGGCCCAATGCGGGGGGCAAGACGGTCGCGCTCAAGACCATGGGGCTGTGCGTGCTGATGGCCCAGGCGGGCCTGCGGCTGCCCACCTCGGCGCCGGCGCGGGTGCCCCTGATGCGCCACGTGATCACCGACGTGGGCGACGACCAGTCGCTGCACGCCAACCTCAGCACCTTCAGCGCGCACATCGGGCACGTGATCGAGGCGCTGCGCATCGCCGAGGAGGATCCCGAGGGCACGCTGGTGCTGCTGGACGAGGTGGCGGTGGGCACCGACCCCGAGCAGGGGGCGGCGCTGGCCGAGGCGATCCTGCGCACGCTGGTGGAGCGCGGGGCCACGGTGGTGGCGACCACCCACTACGAGCGCCTCAAGCTGCTGGCCCTCGACCGGCCCGCGGGGGCGTTCCTCAACGCGGCGGTGGGCTTTGACCTCGAGCAGCTGCGGCCCACCTTCGAGCTGCGCATGGGCGTGCCGGGCAGCTCCTCGGCCATCGCGGTGGCGCGGCGGCTGGGGGTGGACGAGGTGGTGCTCGGGCGCGCCGAGGCGATGCTGAGCGACGAGCGCCTGCGGGTGGACGTGCTGCTGCAATCGCTCGAGGCGGAGCGGGTGGCCCTGGCCCAGGAGCGCGAGGGGCTGGAGGCCCAGCGGGTCGCGCTGCGGGCCGCCGAGGCCCGGCTCGATGCCCGCGAGCGCGGCGAGGTGGAGAAGGCGGAGCGCCGACGGGCCAAGGCCCACGACGCGGCCGCGGCCGAGCTGCGCGAGCTCGAGGACGAGATCCGGCGGCGCCGCAAGGAGCTGCGCAAGGCCCCGCTGGCCGAGGCCGCCGACGGTCAGGCGCCGCTGCCCGACGCCGAGGCCCGCCGCTTCGCCAAGGGGGCCCGCGAGCGGGTGGGCAAGGGGCGGCTGCCCGCGCCGGCGGCCGAGGGCCCCGTGCCCGAGCGGATCGAGGTGGGCGATCGCGTGCTGGTGGAGAGCCTGGGCATCGAGGGCGAGGTGATCGCGATCAAGGGCGAGCGGGTGACGGTGCAGCTTCCCCTGGCCAAGACCACGGTGGAGCGGGGGTTGCTGCGATCCCGCGAGCGTCGGCCGCGGAGCGTGGCCCCGCGACCGGTGCCGCTGCCCTCCCAGGCGGCGCGCCACTTCGGCGCCGACGCCAAGCCGGTCGACGCGAGCTTCGACAACTGCTTCGATCTGCGCGGGCAACGGGCCGACGACGCGCTGTCGATGCTGGAGGTGTTCCTCGATCGGGCGATCGGAGCCGACCAGGAGGTGGTGATCCTGCGCCACGGCCACGGCTCGGGGGCGCTGCGTCGGGTGCTGCGCGAGCACCTACCCCGCCTGAGCCACGTGCGGACCCATCGGTCCGGGCTGCCCGACGAGGGAGGAGACGCGGTCACCGTGGTATGGGTGAAGGGATGAGCTCGCGCCCTGCCGAGGTGGACGGTGCTCGGACCCCACGGGCCCGCGCGGGCTGGCGGCGGGGCCTGGCCGGCGGGGCGCTGGGGCTCGCGCTGGGGCTCGCGCCCGGGCCCGCCGCCGCCAACCCCAACGTGGGCGAGCCGCGGCCGCTGGTGCGGGATGCCGACCGCGTGTACACGGTGGTGGCCGGCGAGGCCGACGGGGCGTCCACGGTCACCAACCCGGCCAACCTCGGCTTCCTGCGCGGGGCCAACGGGATCCTCGACCTGGCGCTGATGGACCCGGCCCGCGGCCGACGGGGCAGCGGCCTGGGCCTGTTCCTGGGGCTGCCGCTGCCGCTGCGCCTGGCCGCGGTGGGGCTGGGCTACCAGCTGCTGCTGCCGTGGCAGCCGGAGGGCCTGGCCTCCGAGGACGGCCTGTCCGATCCCGACGACTTCTACAACAAGGTCACCATGGCGGTCTCGGTGCCGATGGGACCGTGGTGGCGCTTGATCCGACCGGGGGAGCGCGACCGGGCCAAGGCGCTCGACGGCCTGTCGCTGGGGCTCTCGTACTCGCGGCTGCTGTCCGCGAGCAACCTCCACGCCCACGGGACCAACCAGGTCGACGTGGCGGTGAGCTACTGGCCCATCCGCTACCTGGCGCTGGGGGTGGTGGGGCGTGCGATCAACCTGCCGCGGATCCACATCGAGTACGACACGGGCAACACCGTGTCGGGGCGGCACCCGGTGGTGATCGATCCCGAGCTCGCGGTGCGCCCTCTGGGCACGCCCGCGCTCGAGGTGGCGGTGGGCGCCCGGATCTCCCCGGTGCGCGCCGAGGACACCCGCTTCCGCACCAACGTGGTCGATCCCCGGGCGCGGGTCGCCGCCTCGCTGGGAGGCGCGAGGGTGTTCGCCGAGGCCGAGATGATGCGCTTCAACGCCGACCCCACCGTCGACCCCGACGCGGCGGCGCGGATCGGGGCGCGGATCCAGGCGGGCGTGGAGCTCCACTTCGCCCGCTTCGGCCTCGCCGCCGCGCCGCTGAGCTCGGCGGGGATGCGCAACAGCTACGGCGTGGACGGAGCGGCGCTGCGGCTGCGGCTGTCGCAGGAGCGCTACCCCTCGATCGCCGGGCGCCCGCGCGTGGTCACCAAGCTCGCGCTGGCCAAGTACGGCGGCGACCGGGGCATGTGGGACGTGGTGGCGCTCATCGATGCGGCCGCCGAGCGTCGGGGCACCGTGCTGATCGAGACCCGCGGCATGAGCCTGGGCTACGCCCAGCTCGAGGAGATCCGCGAGGCCGTGCTGCGGGTGCGCAACCGCGGCGGCAAGGTGGTCGCCTACATGGAAGGGGGCTCGCTGGCCAGCTACTTCCTGGCCAGCGCCGCCGATCGGATCGTGGCGCACCCCGGCGCCAGCCTCGAGATCCTGGGCCTGAAGGTCCAGACCCTGTACTACCACGAGCTG
Source organism: Myxococcales bacterium (assembly GCA_020633315.1). Classification (GTDB taxonomy): domain Bacteria; phylum Myxococcota_A; class Polyangia; order Nannocystales; family Nannocystaceae; genus Paraliomyxa. The sequence goes on along the minus strand of JACKDV010000011.1, from coordinate 61,712 downwards.
CTCGAGCGGCTGGGGGCCAAGCCGGAGTTCGTGCGGGTGGCCGAGTACAAGGCGTGGCCCGAGACCGTGCACCGCGACACCGCCTCCAGGCCGGTGGCCGAGCAGCGCCGGATGCTGCAGGCCGACCTGTGGAACCACGTGCTGCGGATGATCGCGCGCGAGCGCGGCCAGGACGTGCGGGTGATCAAGGGCTGGATCGACGAGGCCCCGATCCCGCCCGAGGACGCGCTGCGCCGCGGCCTGGTGGACGACCTGGCCTACCCCGACGAGCTCGACGCGGAGCTCGAGGACTGGCTGGGCCGCCGCGTCCGCATCGAGGCGCCTCCGCGGCCGCCTCGCGTGCACCAGCGGGACTTCGGCCCGCCCCCGCGCATCGCCGTGCTGCTGGTGCAGGGCGACCTGGCGCGGGGCGACAGCTTCACCGTGCCGCTGGTGGGCCGCACCGTGGCGGGGGACCGCACGCTCACCAAGGAGATCGAGCGGCTGCGCAAGGATCCGAGCGTGCGCGCGGTGGTGGTGCGGGTGGACAGCCCCGGCGGCGAGGTGGCGGCGGCCGAGGCCATCGCCCGCGAGCTCGACCTGGTCCGCAAGGTCAAGCCGGTGGTGGTGTCGATGGGCAACACCTGCGCCAGCGGGGGCTACTACGTGGCGACCGCGGGGCAGTACATCGTGGCCGACGCGACCACCTTCACCGGCAGCATCGGCGTGTTCCTGCCCAAGATGGACATCTCGGGCACGCTCGACAAGCTGGGCATCTCGGTCGACGAGGTCGCGCTGGGTCGCCGCGCCGGCATGCGCTCGTGGCTGCGGGGCTACACCGAGGACGAGCTGGCCGCGGCGCAGGCCGACATGGATCGCAGCTACGGTCGCTTCCTGGCGCGGGTGGCCGAGGCGCGCTCGATGACCCTCGAGCAGGCCGACCGCGTGGCGCGGGGGCGGGTGTGGGCCGGCGTGCGGGCGATCGAGGAGGGCCTGGTCGACGACTACGGCGGGCTGCGCGAGGCCATCCTGCGGGCGCGCGCGATCGCGGGCATGGCCCCCGACGAGGGAGTGGTGGAGGTGCTGCCCCCCCCGTCCACGCCGCTGGAGAACCTGCGCTCGATGTTCGGCTTCCGCCTGCCCTCGCCGCTGGGGGCCGAGGGCTACGGCGCCGCGCTGCCCTCGGGCCTGGCCCTGCGCTCGGTGCTGCCCACCTCCGTGCTCTCGGTGCTGCGGCACCTGCCGGTGGGGCTCTGGTGGAGCGACCGCCCGGAGGTGATGGCCGTGGCCCCCGAGACCTGGATCGTCGCGGACTGACGGATCCACTTTGACGCCGCACGGGCCGCGGGCCTACGATCGCGGCGTGGGGGCTCGGGGTTGGTGGTGGCTGGGTGCGCTCGGCCTGGGGACGTGGCTCGGCTGCGGGGCCGGGGTGTTCCTGTGCCAGGACGACGGGAGCTGCGAGCAGGGCGGCAGCCAGGGCGTGTGCCAGCCCAGCGGCTACTGCAGCTTCCCCGACGCGAGCTGCGAGTCGGGCCAGCGCTACGGCGAGCTGGCCGGGGGCACGCTGGCGGGCACCTGCGTGGAGCCCGAGGAGCTCGCCACCGGCGAGGTCTCGGGGCCCGGCTCGGGGCCTGGCCCGGCGATGACCAGCGACGGTGACACCGTGGATCCCAGCGTCGACGAGGGCACCACCACCCGCGGCACCAGCCCGCCGCTCGACACCGGGCCGGAGCCCACCACCGACGGGCCTCCCGGCACCGACGAGGGAACCACGGGCGGCGTGGCCCGGCAGTGCTCCTACGACGAGTTCGACGACGAGTCGATCGACGGGCTGTGGTGCGTGAACGTTCCCTCGGGGGTCTCGGTGGCCGAGCACAGCGACCTGCTGTGGTTCTACTTCCTCCCCGACGAGTGGCCGCCGGGCAGCCACACCGGCGAGATCCACTCGTGCAGCCCCTTCCCGCTGCGGGGGGCCGAGCTCACCGTGCACATCGATCACATGCCGGAGGTCTCGAGCTTCACCGAGGGCTTCCTCGAGCTGGGCAACGACGAGTTCCGCCTGGGCATGGGAGTGGTCGGCGGGCAGCTCTACGCGTTCACCTTCCTCGATGGCGACTACGCGGGCACGGCCTGGCAGCCCTTCGAGCCCGGCACCCACCACTACTGGCGGCTGCGCGGCGACGAGGACGGGCTGGTGGCCGAGTTCTCTCCCGACCACAACGCCTGGGTGCACCTGTACTCGCTGCCGCGCGATCTCTCGGGCCAGTCGGGCTCCGGGTTCCTCGGGGTGTACTCCGACTCGGTCCCGCTGGGGCGCGACGACGCGGCCTACGACTCGCTCGAGCTGTGCACGCTCGAGGAGCCCTGAGCCCCAGACGACGAAGGCCGCCTCCACGCGCGGTGGGGCGGCCCTCGGGGCTCGAGGTCGCGAGCGCGACTCAGCCGGCCAGGTTCTTGGCCGCGAAGTCCCAGTCGACCAGGTGGTCGAGGAACGCCGCGATGAAGCCCGGCCGCGCGTTGCGGTAGTCGATGTAGTAGGCGTGCTCCCACACGTCGAGGTTGAGCAGCGGCACCTTGCCGTCGGTCATCGGGTTGCCGGCGTTGGAGGTGGTGGTGATGGCCAGCTTGCCGCCGTCCTCGACCAGCCACGCCCAGCCCGAGCCGAACTGCCCGGCGGCGGCGGCCGAGAAGGCCTTCTTGAAGTCGTCGAAGCCGCCGAAGTCGCGGGTGATCGCTGCGGCCAGGTCACCGGTGGGGGCCCCACCGCCGCTGGGCTTCATCGAATTCCAGAAGAAGGTGTGGTTCCAGACCTGCGCGGCCTGGTTGAACAGTCCGCCCTCGGTGGTCTTGATGAGCTCCTCGAGGGACTTGTCGGCGTTGGGCGTGCCCGCGGTCAGCTCGTTGAGCTTGTTGACGTACGCCGCGTGGTGCTTGCCGTGGTGATAGTCGAAGCACTCGGCGCTGATGTGAGGGGCAAGCGCATCCTTTGCGTAGGGGAGGTTGGGAAGCTCGAAGGGCACGGTGATCTCCTTGGGCGTGATGAGCGTTGGGGCCGGGCAGCCACGGGCGCGGCCGTCGTCCAGCCGGGCCGGACTGTGTCACGCGCCTTCGAGCGGTGTCAAACCGGCAGCACCGTGAAATCGCACGGCAATCGACCTGCACCGCCGACCCCCGCCCGATCGGGCGGGCCATCCATCGAGTGGATTCGCGCTCCGCGTGCTACCGTCCGCGAGCGTTCCGATGGCGGGGACCGGGATGTACCCGGCCGCGACCAAGGCGCCACCCAACCCACAGTGTCCAACGAGATCCGTGAAGCCAGCTACGGCCGGGTCGGAGCAACCACGAGCCCGACACCGAGTCGCAAGCCGGTCACCGTGCCCACGATACGTGCCGCCAAGGGCGCACAGCCCCTGGTGATGGTCACGGCCTACGACGCCACCTTCGCCCGCATCCTCGACGAGGCCGGGGCCGATCTGCTGCTGGTCGGCGACAGCCTCGGGATGGTGATCCAGGGCAACGACGACACGCTGTCGGTCACCGTCGACGACATCGTCTACCACTGCCGCGCGGTCGCCCGCGGGGCGAGCCATGCCCACATCGTGGGCGACATGCCGTTCCTGAGCTACCAGCTCACGCCCGAGGAGGCGCTGCGCAACGCGGGGCGGATCCTCGCGCAGGGGCGGGCCCACTCGGTCAAGCTCGAGGGCGGCCGGTCGGTGGCGCCCACCATCGCGCGGATGGTGGCGGCCGGGATCCCGGTGATGGCCCACGTGGGGCTCACCCCGCAGAGCGTGCACGCGATGGGCGGCTTCCGAGTGCAGGGCCGCGACGAGGACGACGCGCGGCGGATCCTCGACGACGCCCACGCGGTGGCCGAGGCCGGCGCCTACGCCCTGGTGCTCGAGGGGATCCCCGGCGAGCTCGCGGCCCGCATCACGGCCGAGGTGGCCATCCCCACCATCGGCATCGGGGCCGGGGTGGACTGCGACGGGCAGGTGCTCGTCTGCTACGACCTGCTGGGGCTCACCGCCGACCTGCGCCCCAAGTTCGTCAAGCGCTACGACGAGCTGTTCGATCGGGGCGTGGCCGCGGTGCGCCAGTTCTGCGACGACGTGCGCAGCCGCAGCTTCCCCGGGCCCGAGCACACCTTCGGCGTGGCCAAGCGCCCGCGCGCGGTGGCCTCGACCGGCTGAGGGCCAGTGTGGCGCGAGCCCCCGGTGTCGAGGGACACTGGGGGCATCGTGACGCGTCGAGGCATCGTGTCGAGGGGGTGGGTCGCCGCGCTGGTGGTGGCCCAGCCGGTCGTGGCCCTGGCCGCGCCCGGGGCGGGGACGCTCGACGATCCGGTGGAGATCGACGCGCTCCCCTACATCGTCGCCGGCTCCACCGTGGCGGCCGGCTCGGATGCGATCGATCTCTACGACTGCGGCCCCGGGCTCGACGAGTCGGGGGCCGAGGTCGTGTATGCCTTCGAGCTGCCCGCGCCCGCCCGCGTGACCGCGTGGATCGAGGGCGACGACGGGGTGGTCGACGTGGACGTGCACCTGCTCGAGACGCTCGCGGTCGAGGGGGGCACCGCGGCCTGCGTGGCGCGGGGCAACGCGATCGCCGAGGCCGAGCTGCCCAGCGGGCGGCACTACCTGGTGGTCGACACCTTCGAGGGCGACGCCCAGGCGGGCGCGTACGTGCTGCACGTCCACGCGATCGGCGAGGAGTGGCTCGAGATGCCGGTGGCCCAGGGCGTGACCTGGCGAGCCCGGCGGGCGTCCGATCTCGGCGGCGTGCCGCAGGTGGTCCACGCCCTGCGGGTGGAGCTCGACGCGCCCGGCATCGATCTGCAGGTGGTGCGACCGCCCGGCTGCGCCACCGTGGCCCAGACCGCGGCCATGGCCGGCCCCACCGCGGTCGCGGCGATCAACTCGAGCTTCTTCTCCGGCTGCGGCACTCCGGTCTCGTTCATGAAGGACGCGGGCGTGCTGCTGGCGACCAACGGGGCCGACGTCGATCGCGGGGCCTTCGGCCTCGACGCGGCGGGGCTGCCCATGGTCGGTCGCACCGGGCTGGGGGCGGACTGGCCCGAGGCGGTCGACGGCCAGGGCGGCATCCCGCTGCTGGCCCAGGACGGCGTGCCGCTGCAGGGCGCCGAGGCCTGGGCCGCGGAGGGGCTGAGCAGCCCCGCCTTCCTGGGCCCCAACCCGCGCACCGTGATCGGCTACGACGCCGAGGGGGACCTGCTGCTGGCCACGGTCGACGGGCGTCGGCCCAACGCCACGGGCATGTCGCTCGACGCCCTGGCCGCGTGGTCGGTGGACGAGCTCGGAGGCGAGGGCGTGGTGAACCTCGACGGCGGCGGCTCGACCACCATGTGGATCGCGGGCGTCACCCCCAGCGGCGTGGTGAACTACCCCTCGGACGGCGGCATGCTCGAGCAGCCCGACCACGGCGGCTCGCGGGCGGTGGTGGGCGCGGTGGTGATCCACGGCCTGCCCTACGACTGGCCGCCGCGCTTCCAGACCGAGCCCGGGCTCGAGGCCGCGGTGGGCGTGCCCTACCAGTACGACGCCGATGCGATCGATCTCGACGTGGACGACGTGGTGAGCTACGCGGTGGTCTCGGGCCCGGCGGGGCTGAGCATCGACGCCAGCAGCGGCGTGGTCGACTACCTGCCCGCGCTCGAGGATCCGCCGATGATCGAGGTGATCATCGAGGCGAGCGACGGCACCCAGGCCACCGCGCAGGCATGGACCCTGGTGATCGACGGCGCGGTGGGGCCGGGCGAGGACGAGAGCGGTGGCGCTGGCTCCGGTGACGCGGGGAGCAGCGGCGGCGGTCCGGGCGAGGGCAGCGGCGGAGGCGACGACACGGGCACGGGCTCGAGCGGCGCGGCGGGATCGGCCGGGGGCGACGGCGCGGCGCCGGGCTGCGGGTGCCGCTCGGGCTCGCCGGAGGCGCCGTGGTGGTCGTGGTTGCTGCTGGCGATCCCGCGGCGACGACGAGGGCGTGCGCTCGCTCAGCGCCGTCGGTGCTCGAGGTAGTGCAGCGCGTAGTCGCCCGTGCTGAGGGCCAGCGCGGCGACCGCTAGCCACCCCAGCGGGCTCAGCCCCAGCCACGGGGTCGCGCTCGGCCAGAAGGTCTGCACGAACATGAAGGTGGCCAGCAGCACGGTGGACAGGCGGCCCAGGGTCTTGGAGCTGGGCACCTCGCCGATCCGCCCCATGTGCAGCAGGCCGAACACCGTCACCAACAGGTCACGACCCACGATCAGCATCACCAGCCACCAGGGCAGCCGCCCCAGCCAAGCCAGCGAGCCGCCGAGCACCGCGAACACCAGCTTGTCGGCCATGGGGTCGAGGATGCGGCCCCACTCCGAGGTGGTGTTGGTCAGTCGGGCCACCGCGCCGTCGAGGGCATCGGTGGCGAAGGCGGCGAGCATCAGGATCTGCGCCGCCAGCCGCGGCCCCAGCACGACGCAAGCGATCGCCCCACACGCCAGCGGCACGCGAGCGAGACTGATCAGGTTGGGGAGGGTCACGAACGGACCGCGGACCACGACCCTTTCATGATGATCCCGGATCGCCCGTTGCCCAGCCGCGGGACGCCGCAAGCCTTGCGCCGCTGCTCCATGCTCGATCGAGGCGTCCTACGCACCGATTGCGGGCTCGGGGCCTGCGGACCCGTGCAATGTTGGGAGGCATGCTCATGAGGGCCCGTGACCCCAACGACACGTTGGTGGGCGGCACCATCCACGACGACTCGCTGCCCACCCGCGATCTGGACGAGCGTGCGCTGGACGAGGCGGACGGTGCCAGCGGCGGTGCCCTGGCGATCGGCGAGGTGCTGGACGGTCAGTTCGAGCTCACGGGCGTGCTCGGCTCGGGCGGGATGGGCACGGTCTATCGCGCCCGGGATCTCCAGCTCGAGCGGGACGTGGCGATCAAGGTGATCCACGCCGACCACCTCGGGGAGGAGCGCACGGTGCAGCGCTTCCTCGACGAGGCGCGCGCGATGGCGCGGGTGCGCCACCCCAACGTGGTGATGATCCACGCCTTCGGCTCGCGCGGCGGCCAGCCCTACCTGGTGATGGAGTACGTGCCGGGCGAGAACCTGGCGATGTGGCGCCTGCGCCACGGGCCGCTGCGGCCGGCCGACGCGGTGGTGGTGCTCGATCCGCTGTTCAGCGGGGTGCAGGCCATCCACGACGCCGGCACCATCCACCGCGATCTCAAGCCAGGCAACGTGCTGGTGGGCCCCGTGCAGCGGGTGGCGGTGACCGACTTCGGCCTGGCCCGCCCCGCGAGTCGGGGAGAGCAGGGCGGGCGCTCGATGGTGGTGGGGACCCCCGCCTACCTCGCCCCGGAGATCGCCCGCGGCGAGCCTCTCGTGCCCGAGCTGGCCACGCGCATCGACATCTACGCCCTGGCGGTGATGGCCTTCGAACTGCTGACCGGCAAGCCGCCGTTCCCCGGCCCGACCCTGCCGGCGCTCCTGCAGCAGCATGCCTTCCACGAGCCGCCGCGTCCCTCCGAGATGTGCGAGGGCCTGCCCACCGCCTTCGACGATCCGATCGTGCAGGCGCTGGCCAAGGACCCTGCCGATCGCCCGCCCTCGGTGGAGCTCCTGCGGGGGGCGCTCTTGTCTGCGCTCGAGCGCTCGGCCGAGTCGCCCAGCGGGCTGCGGATCCTGGTGGTGGACGACGAGAGCACCGCCCTCGTCGCCGTGCGCCAGCTCCTGCAGATGTCCTTCCCCGGCAGCGAGGTGATCACCGTGGCCGAGCCCGCGACCGCCATGACGATCGCCGAGCGCGAGCCGCCCGACGTGGTGATCACCGACCTCCACATGCCCAACGGGGGAGGGGCCGCGCTCACCCGATCGCTGCGGGCCCACGCGCCCACCCGCGAGGTGCCGATCGTGGTGGTCACCGCCTACGGAGGCGCCTCGGACTGGCGCGAGCTCCGAGAGATCGGGGCCGACCGCTTCCTGGTCAAGCCCGTCGACTTCGACACGATGGCCTCCGTGGTGCGCTCCCTGACGGGCCACCGGCCGGCCTGAGGCTCCGCGGTTCCGGAGGCCGGGGGGGCCTGCTAGCCTCTCCCAATGCCGCTTTCCCCGGAGCAGGAGTGGACGCTCGCCGCCTGCGGGCTCGTGGCCCATGCCGACGAGATCCTCGAGGTCGACGAGTGGGACCGCGTGCTGTGGATGCTCGACGATCGGATCGCCGGCGACGACGCTACCGAGTGGACCGAGCTGCTCGCCGACGCCGATCGCCTGCGCCAGCACCTCGACACCCTCGCCCCGCCGCCGCCCTTGTTCTCGGAGGAGATCCTCGAGAAGGCCTGGCGCATGGCGCTGGCCGACGGCGAGGGCAGCGAGCAGGAGGCCCGGGTGCACGACGAGCTCGCGCGGCGCCTGGGCGTGCCGGCCGAGGAGGTCGCCGGGCTGCGGGCGCGGTGGCTCGAGCAGGCGCAGCGTCGCTCCGAGCTGGTGGCTGGCTTCGCCGCGATCGTGGCCAACCTCGATGGTCGCCTCGATCCCAGCGAGGCCGCCGAGCTCGACGCGCTGCTCGATCGCCTCCCGGTCGCGGACGGGCGCCAGCCCGCGCTCGAGGCCATGCGCGACGAGCCGCCCGCGCTCGACGAGATCGTGGGGGCGCTGCTCGGCTCCGACGCGGAGGAGCGCCGCATCGCGCTGTGGGCCATCGTGCCGCTGGTGCGGGCCAGCGCTCGGGGCGAGCGCGAGCGGGCGCTGTTCCTCGACGTGGCCTCGCGGCTGGCGATCTCCGACGCCGAGGCCGAGCGGATGCTCGATCGCTGACGCGGGAGGCTACGGACTCGCTGGTCAGGGTGGTGACGCGAAGAAGGACCGGCCGGGCTCGGGTGCTCGGGTTGCTTTCCGGGCTGTTGCTCGCGGTGGTGGGCGGCTGCGCCGATGCTCCGCCGCTGCCGCCCATCGTGTGGGAAGGCGAGCACCTGCGCTTCGGCACCGACGCCGACGAGACGGTGCTGTGCGCAGGGACCCTCCCGTATCTCGATGGCGTGGCAGGTTACCTCGGCGAGACCTTCGGGCGCCCCGAGGCCGGGGTGGACTACTACTGGCTGCCCGAGGGGACCGACGGATACTGCCCCGACGATGCCGAAGGATGTGCCAATGATCGTGGGACCTTCTCGCGGTACCCGATCCATCGACACGAGCTGGTGCACGCCGTCCGATGGCCGAGTCGGATGCAGCTTCCCTTCGAGGAGGGGCTCGCGGAAGCGTACGGCGACGACTGGAACCGCTTCCCGGTCGAGGGCGACATCGGTGATCTGCTCCGAGATCCCGCGGGCAACGGCTACATCCCCGGGCAAGGGTATGGTCTGGCGGCGCACTTCGTCTCGTACCTGCAAGCCGACCATGGCTTCGACGCGCTGCTCGAGCTCGACGCGGCAACGGACTACGAGCAGTCGTACTCCGACGCGGCGGCGGCGTTCGAGCGGGTCTACGACCAGCCGCTAGAGGCGGTCATCGAGCAGTACGAGGCCGAGTACCCCCGATGCAGCACGCTGACGTTCCGGGACAAGGGCTTCGACTGCAACCGGAACGTGATCGAGGCGCCGACGGAGATCGACCAGGAGGTGAGGACCACGATCTCGCTGTCGTGCGACGACCCGGCGGTGCTCGGTCCACGCGGGGGGCAGCGCTGGACGACGCGCGCGCTCGAGGTGACCGTGGCCGGCCGCTACTATGTCACGGGTCGACCTCTCGATGAACAACAGCCGATCGAATTCGTGGCGATCAGGAAGTGTGATGCTTCATGCATCGATGCCTGGGATTCCCTCAGTAGCTTGACGGGCAGCCAATTCGGGAGCGGCCACTGCCTCGAGCCGGCGAGGTATCTCTTTCGCTTCGCCGTGGCAGAGGACCTGGACAACGACTCCGAGCTCGCCGTGGCTCGCGTGGACTACCCACCCTGCGAGTAGCTCTCGAGGCACACTCCGCTGGGTGGCTGCTGGTCGTCCCGCGTCGACGGGGCCGTCGACTCGATCGGGGTCCAACAGCGGGCGGTGACGGTCCTCCGGGGCGGTTGCGATGACGAAGTAGTGGCTCAGCAGCAAGAGGCCCCAACCTAGGCTAGACTCTTGGTCACCGGATGCCGGGTGTCGACGAGCGAGTGGGCTCGCTGTCGCTGGTGATGCAGGCGCTGCGTCCCATGGTGGTCGTGCGCGCCCGGGTCCGCGGCACCAAGGACGACGACTCGACCGGCCCCGCCGAGCCCGAGCTCGACGCGCCGCAGGCCGACCCGCCCGCCGCGAGCCCATGAGCGCGCGGTGAGACCCACGCGAGAGACGCCCGGTACCGTCCACGCCCAGCTCGAGCGAGCGTGACTGCCTTTCGGCACGCGGTGCATCGCCGCTCATGGATGAGCCTGCGGGCCCATCGCGGCGCGCTCGAGCAGGGAGGCCATGCCCGAGAACAGCGCGCCGAGAGTCTGGGCCGCGCGGGGAGAGGCGTCGATCCGCACGCCGCCGTCGGAGCGGGGCTCGATCTGCAGCTCGGAGAACATGCGGCGGATCTCGGCGACCTCGGGCACTCCCTGTCGCGGCGGGGGAGCGTCGCCGGTCTCGTCGGCGGAGGTGACCATCTGCTGCACGTGCGCATCCTCGCTCGTGCGCTCGGTAGAGGCCGCGTCGAGCGGATCGTCGACATCGCCGGCCGGGGCCTCGGCCTCGTACAAGCGCCCAAGGGTGGACAGGAAGCTGGTGGCCTCCGAGAAGCGCAGCTCGTCGCTGTCGCCGTCGAACAGGCCGTCGAAAAGCGCACGCTTGCTCGCCACGATCCCGGCAATCCGCTCCTCGATCGACCCCTCGGTCACCAGGGTGTAGGTGTCGACGGGCTCGCTCTGGCCCAGGCGATGGATGCGAGCCATGCGTTGCTCGAGCACCGCGGGGTTCCACGGCAGCTCCAGGTTGACGCAGCAACTCGCCGCCCGCTGGAGGTTGAGGCCCACGCCGCCCGCGTCGGTGCACAACAGCACGCTCACGTCGGGATCGTCGTGGAACTCGACGATGTTCTGGGTTCGGCGCTTGCGGGACTCGCGGCCGGTGAAGAAAGCCGCGCGGTGACCCAAGCCCTCGAGGATGTCGAGGATGGACCAATGGGCCAGTGAGAGCATGCGTCGCCACTGGCTGAAGACGACCACCTTGCGCCCCTGCTCCACCACGAGGGACTGGATCAGCTCGCGCAGGTGCTCGAGCTTGGGGGTGGCCAGCGTGCGAAGGGTGGGCCGCTCGGGGCGAGCGGGAAGGCTCGGCCACACCGTCTCGAAGTCGAGCTGAGCCAGGCCGTTGGCGATGATCCGCTGCGTGGTGAGCAGGGACATCAGCCGCAGGAACTCCGCAGGCGAGAGCGGGCGGCGACGTGCCTGCGCCAGCAGGCGTGCGATCGGGAGGTTGAGTTCGTCGTGCTCGCCCCGCTGGGCCTCCGTGAGCTCGACCGGCACGGTGGTGTTGGTGCGGGGCGGCAGCTCGTGCAGGATGTCGGCGCGACGGCGGCGGATCATACGGGGGGCGAGGCGGGCCCGCAGGGTGTCGAGGTTCTGCACGCCCACCACCTCGCGCGAGCCGTCCGCGGTGACCTGGTGGGTCGAGGCCAGGCGCCACTTGGGAGCCATCACGTGAGGGTCGACCCAGTCCATGATCGAGGCCAGCTCGTCCAGGCGGTTCTCGAGCGGTGTGCCGGTGAGCACCAGGCGATGGGGCACATCGAGGCGCTTGATCGTCTGGGCGGTGCGCGTCTGCCAGTTCTTGATCCGCTGGGCCTCGTCGAGGATCACCAGCTCGGGAGCGAAGGCCTGCATCTGCGGCAGATCGCGGAAGCTCTGCTCGTAGTTGGCGACCAGGGCACCCAGCTCGGTGCGGGCGTAGAGCTCGGCGCGCTGGGTGGGATTGCCCTCCACGTCGGTAATGGGGATCGCGGTGGCCTTGCGCCACTCTCTGACCCACTGGCTCTTGAGGCTGGCGGGAGCGATGATGAGGATCCGACGCAGGCGGCCCGACTCTACGAGCAGGTGGGCGATGGCAGCCGCCTGAACCGTCTTGCCCAGGCCCATGTCGTCGGCCAGGAGCATGCGACCGGTGGCCAGGAACTTTCGCACGGCCTGCTGCTGGTAGGGATAGAGCGAGAGCCGGAAGCTACGGAGGGCCTTGCGTTGGGCGGCAGGAGGTATCAGCAGGCGATCTCTGCGGTCTTGCTCGGCGAGCTCGTCGCGGAGCACGGCAGCGAGGGCCGGGTCGAGACCCGGGTGATCGAGCAGAGGCTGGAGCAGCTCCAGGGTGCGGCGGCGAGCGACGGGGCTGCGCAGGCCGTTGGCACGAAGGCGCGCGGGGCTGTCGGTGGTGAGCAGCGAGCGGAGGGGCCTGGGCAGCGCGGAGGGGTTGGGAACGCGAAGGGCAGCGAGCTTCTCGATCGGGCCCCGCAAGGGCTGGATCGGGTGCCAGTATGCGAGCGGAGCCGTGCTGGTTTGCGCGGCCGCACGGGCGAGCATGCGGGGGTGGGCGCCGAGGTGGTGCAGCACGGCGAGGCCGTGCTTGCACAGGCCCAGGCCGCCCTTGAGGTAGTCGGGGCAGTCGCAGGCGATGTGTAGGGGGTGCAGCGAGTAGAGGTGCGTGCGATACGGACGAGGCGGCTCACCCGGGCGGCGGGTTCGGTAGGAGCCGAGCGTGGCACGGCCCTTGGGTTGCGTGGCGGGCTTGAGCCCATCGGATTCCACGGAGGCCGCGCGGCGTAGGACGGCGAGCGCGGCATCGCGCAGGCACGGCCAGCCGGCGTCGGCATAGATCGACATCAGGTGATCGACGAGCGGTGCGAGGGGGACGGTGCCGATCGATCCATCGAGGAGGGCGGTGAGCTCGAGGTGGGCTTCGTCATGATCGAGGGCTGGCGTCATCGACCGGGACGCTAGATCGGGAACGGGATGGAGGACACCTCTCCAACATCCATGAGACCGAGGAACAGAGCCCCGCGGCGACGATTCTGAAGCTCCGAATCGTTCGAACCGAGGGGAATCGTTCGGTTTCTCGTCTCGTCGACCACCGACGGCTCTTGCGTACGCTCAGCGCAAGGCACGCGTCGGCCCCGAGCTGCTGGCGGCGTACGCGAAGCGCCGCAGGCCGACCGCCCGCCGCGAGCCCCTCACGGGTCCCTCCAGCGGCCAACGCACTGCCTCGCGGAGGGGTACCCGACCCCCACGGCAGCCAACGCGTTGCCCCGCGGAGGGGTACCCGACCCCCACGGCAGCCAACGCGCTCACCGGCGGACGGCTACTCGACCCCGCCCAGTCCCGAGATCCGCAGCCCCACCCGTTCGAAGCGCGGCGCGTAGTCCCGCTCGATGCAGCGCTCGAGCACCTCGGCGTAGCGCGCCGACGGCATCAGCCCCCAGCGGCCGTCCTGCTCGTCCGGCTCGTCGTGGCGCCCGTCGAGCTCCGACGGCCCGTAGCTCCGCCGCACCCGCTGCAGCATCCCCGGCAGCGCCCCCTGCAGTCGCTCGCGCATGGGCTCGCCGCCCGCCTCCAGCAACCAATCGAGCAGCGCCCAGCCGAAGTCGCGGTGCCGCACCTCGTCGCGCACGATCCGGTCGAGGGCCTCGCGGGCCACGGGGACGGTGCAGGCCTGCCGCATGGTCACGAACAGCGGCACGGCCACGGTCTCGCCCAGGCAGAACACCTCCACGCCGTGCAGGGCAGCGTCGACCAGCAGCGGACGATCGGCGCGGCGGGGCAGGCCCAGGCGCTCCTGCACGAGTGCCGGGCGCTCCTCGCTGCCGGCGGCGGTGGCCACCGCGTGGCTCAGGCTGGCGTGGGCCAGCTCGTCCTCCACGATGCGCAGGCCGTCGGTGAGCAGATCGGGCGGCGCTCCCAGGCGGATAAGCCACAGCACCAGCTCCTGCGTGATCGCGGCCGAGCCGTACTCGGCCTCGACGCGCCGCAGCCACTCGCGAGCGACGCGAGGGGAGGGGGCGGGCTCCTCACTCGACATCGGGCGGACAGTTGACCCGGCGAGGCGCGGGCGGGTTGCAGCGCGCACCCGGGGGGCACTCGACCTCGTAGCTCTCCCAGCAGCTCCCGTCGGGTCGCTTGTGCACGTTGTCGACCACGGTGGCGTCGGGCCGCGCGGGCTCGGGGCAGGGCACCTCGCGGGGTGGCGGCGGGTTGCAGGCCATGCCCGGCGGGCAATCCACGCTCAGGTGCTCGATGCAGGTGCCGTCGTCGAGGTGCTCGATGGTGGAGCGGCTGGTGATCTCGGTGGGCGGCCGGGGCTCGGGCTCGGGACGGGGCTCGGGCGGGTTGGCGATGATGGGCCGCTCGTCACCACCATCGGCCGGGGCGGCACCGCCATCGGCTGGGGGGGCGCCTCCGTCGGCCTCGGGCGTGCCGTCGTCCACCTGCGGCGGCGGCGGGTTGACGGTCTTGCTCAGATCCTCGGAGGCCCCGGTGCACGCCGCGAGCTCGGCGAGCGAGAAGGTCACCACCACGGAGCGAGCGAAGTGACGCTGACGCATGAGCGAAGCGTACCCCATCGACTCGGGCCGAGGGCCGACGATGAGCGGGCCTCGGGGCGCTATGCTGCGGCCCGTGCGGGACCCCGAGCCCCCGAGCCCCGAGGCCGCCCAGCAGGCGGAGCGCATCGGCCCCACGGCCCACTACACCGCGTACGTGTGGCGCCGGCTGGGCCTGCCCCACGCCGAGCACCTCGCCACCCGCCAGGGCGCAGTGCTCTACTGGGGCTTCTTCGCGCTGGGCGAGTGGGCGACTCGACTGTCGCCGTCGGTGCCCTCGATGCGCGAGTTCCTCGAGTATCGCCATCGCCTCATCGATGCGGTGGTCGACGAGTGGCGGCCCGGCTGCGTGGTGGAGCTGGGGGCGGGCCTCACCCCGCGGGCGGTGCGATGGGCGGCCGATCGGGGCGTGCCGGGGATCGAGCTCGACCTGCCGGCGATGGCCCGCGCCAAGCGAGCTCGGCTCGCGCGGCTGCCCGCGCCCGTGCGCGCGCGCCTGGCCTCGCTCCACGCGGTGCACGACGCCGACGTGCTCGCGCCCGATCTGCCCGAGCGCCTCGCGGGCCTCATCGGCGGGCACCCGCGCCCGGTGGTGATCGCCGAGGGGCTGCTGAGCTACTTCGATCTCGCGCCGCGGCAACGGGTGCTGGCTGCGGTGGCCGAGGCCCTGCGCCGGGTCGGGGGCGGCGCGATGGTCTGCGACCTCCACACCGCGGCCGCGCAGGCCGAGGTGGGCTGGGCCGCGCATGCCCTGCGGACCGCGATCCGCGGGCTCACCCGGCGACGGCGCGCGCTCGATCCCTTCGAGGATCTCGCGGCGGTGCAGCAGGCCTTCGCTCGCGCGGGCTTCGACGACGCTCGCGAGGCGCTGCCCCAGGCCTACGTCGACGCACAGCCGCGCCTGGCCCGGCTGCGCTCGCCGGCCCACGTGATCGTGGCCCGCGTGGGCCCCATGGCTCTCGGGGCGCTATCCTGAGGGTTCCCATGACGATCGGCGAAGACGAGCTGCGGGAGCGCCTGCAGGACGAGGACGATGATCGGGCCGAGGCCGCGCTGCGCCAGCACTTCGTGCCGGTGCCTCGCGCCGCGCTCACCTACTCCTGGTGCCCCGCGGCCGAGCTCGAGCCCGCGCCCTCGGACGAGGAGGGCTGGAAGGAGCGCTGGTTCCAGCGCATGGTCGACCTCGCCAACGAGACCGAGCAGCGCCTGCGACGGCGGCGGTACCAGTGGCGACGGCGACGACACCCCGACTGGCCGGTGATCGTCTCCGAGGGCGACTCGTGGGTGGCCCACCCCTTCATCCGCGACCTCAGCGATCGCCTGAGCGACGAGGACGACTTCGCCTTCACGCTGCTGTCCAAGGGGGCGGCCGGCGATCGCCTCGCCGACGTGGAGCGCGAGCACGACCTGCGGACCGCCCTCGGCGAGGCGGAGGTGCGCGCGATGGTGCTCAGCGGCGGGGGCAACGACATGCTCGCCGGCTTCGAGGATCTGGTCACGGCCGACGGCCCCGGGCCCCAGACCGTGGACTGGATCCTGGAGATCCTCGAGCCGCACATGGCGGGGGCGATGTGCGCGATGGAGCGGGTGCTGGAGGAGGCACGGCGGCTCGACCCCCGCGTCCCCATCATCGTGCACGGCTACGACTACCTGCGGGTACGCGAGGCGGGCAAGGGGCACTTCTTGGGGCCCTACTTCGATCGCATCGGCGTGGAGGACCACGCCACCCGCACCCAGGCCATTCGCTGCCTGGTCGATCGCTTCAACACCGGGCTCGTCGAGGTCGCCGGTCGGATCGATCGCGTGCGCTACGTGGACCTGCGCTCCATCGTGCCCGACGAGGAGTGGGCCGACGAGATCCATCCCGACAAGCACGGCTTCGCTCGCCTGGGCGACGTGATCGCCCGGGCGCTGCTCGAGGAGATCGGCTGAGCCGCGCTACCGCAGCTCGATGAGGTCCGGCATGATCGCCTGGGCCTCGTCCTGCGGCAGGAACAGCAGCGACAGCGGGATCCGAGCCAGGGCCTCGTCGAGCGCCAGCGGCAGGGCCTCCCGCAGCGCCGCGCCCTCGGCCCGCGCCTTGCGTCGCTCCACCGCGCGCCCCACCGCGCCCACCTTGCCCCGCGGCCCGCGGCCGGACTCGAGGATGAGGTCGACCAGCGACTTGCGCTCGGGCAGCACCCGGATCGCCAGGTGCTTGCGCGCGGGGAGCCCGGCCTCCTTGCGCACCTGCTCGATCGCCTCGCGCAGCCCGCCCATGGCGTCCACCAGGCCCAGGGCCTCGGCGTCGGTGCCCGAGTACACGTGGCCGCGGCCGAGCTCGTCGACCTTCTCGGGGGTCAGGCCGCGCCCCTGGGCTACGCGCTCGCGGAACAGGTCGTAGGTGCGGCGGATGCCTTCTTGCATGCGAGCGCGCTGGTCGTCGGTGTAGGGGCGGAAGGGCGTGCCGAGGTCGGCGTTGCGCCCCTCCTTGAAGGTGAAGGTGCTGATCCCCAGCTTCTCCAGCAGCCCCGAGACGTCGAAGTGCATGGTGATCACGCCGATCGAGCCGGTGATCGTCATGGGATCGGCGAGCACCGTGGGGGCGCCCATCGACACGTAGTAGCCGCCGCTGGCCGCCACGTCGCCCATGGAGACCACGATGGGGGCGGCGAAGCGCGGGTCCTGCTGGTGGGCCTCGGCGGTGAGCGCCACCTCGCGCCAGATCACGTCGGAGGCGAGGGCCGAGCCGCCGGGGCTGTTGACCCGCAGCACCACGCCCCGGCAGTAGCGATCCTCTCGCAGGTCTCGCAGGGTCTGGGCGATGGTGTCCCCGCCCGCGAAGCCCATGTCGAAGATGGGCAGCCCGCGGCTCTTGCCGTCGACGATGGCGCCCTCGACCAGCACCACCGCCACGTAGGGATCGGTGGCCCAGTGCTCGCGGGGGCTGGTGTCGAAGAACGGGGCGAACTCCACCTCGGCCCCGAGCCGCTCCGAGATCCGGTCGAGCAGCTCGTCGCGGAAGACCACGTCGTCCACCAGGCCGGCGTCCACCGCCGCGTGCGGGCCCCAGGGTGCCTCGTCGATGCGCTCGCGGACCTCGGCCAGGGTCAGGCCGCGGGCCTGGGCGATGTCGTGCACGATCTGGGCGTAGGCGTCGCGCTGGAGCTCCTGGCGCTGGGCCTTGTCGGGCTCCGAGGGGCCGGTGCGATCGAAGCGCTCGCCCGCGCTCTTGTACTCGTCGATCTTGATCACCTCGGCCGCGACTCCCACCTTGTCCATCGCGCCCTTGAGGTAGATGGAGGTGGAGGACAGCCCGTAGGTCTCCAGCGAGCCGGCGGGGTGCAGGAACACCTGCTCGGCCACGCTGGCCACGTAGTAGTCCTTGAGCGAGGCGCCCTCGAGGTAGGCGTACACGTGCCCCCCCGCGTTGCGCACCCGCACCAGCGCCTGCCGCAGCTCGTGCAGGCTGGCCCAGCCGGCCGAGGTGCTGCGGGCGTCGAGCACCAGCACGCTGCGCTCGCCGGCCTGCTCGGCCCGCTCCACCCGCTGCAGCAGCTCGATGAGCTCGCGCTCGTCGCCGATCTTGCCCAGCTCGATGCGCTCGGCGTCGATGCTGCGCGGCCAGACCACGCGGCCCTGCTCGCGGCCGTGCAGGCGCGCGCCGAAGCCCACGCCGTCGAGCCCGCCCGAGACCCCGGCGTGGACGCCCGCGCCGGCCGTCACCACGTCCCACGAGCCCTCGAGCAGCACGCCGCCCCGCAGCGCCTTCTCGCCGTTGACGCGATCGAGGGTGGCGGGGTCGAGCACCGACGCGCGCACCTGCTCGAGCTCGGCCTTGAGCGCCCAGCCCTGGTAGCGCACCGCGATGCGCCCGCGAGGCAGGAAGCCCGAGAAGTCGACCCGCTGCGGCGCCTCGCCGTTCTCGCTGCGCAGCACCTGGTCGCTGACCCCCACCGCCAGCTCGAGGTGGTGGGTGCCCAGCGGGCGCAGGGCCAGCTCGCCGGTGAGGGTGAGGTGGGCGGGCAGCGACGCGCTGCTCATGTCCACCGGGGACAGCCGCGCGTTGAAGCCGGCCGAGCCGTAGTTGAAGATCCGCACCAGCGCGCCGAGGTCGAGGTCGGGGCGCTGCAGCCACTGCCCCTGGCCCCGCACGCCGTGGATGCCCACGCCGAAGGCCCCGTCGTCGAAGTCGCCGGCGAAGGCGAAGCTGAGCTTGGTGAGATCGGGGTTGTTGGCGAGGTCGAAGTCGGCCCCGCGCAGGCCGAGGGTGGGGCGCACCACCTGCACGCCGAAGCCGGTGGCGAGGCCGAAGCCCAGGTTGGTGGCCAGGAAGCCGCCGAAGCCCGAGCCGCGGGTGAAGTCGGAGGTGGTGCGGTAGCCCAGCACCGCCAGGTCGAAGCCCTGCACGTCGGAGAGCAGCGCGGGGTTGAGCTCGATGCTCGTGGCATCGCCCTCGCCGCTCATGTCGTGCACCACGCGATCGACCCCATCGGTGGGGTGGCGGTCCTGGGCGCGGGGCTCCTGGGCGGCGCCGGGCGGGGCCCACAGGGCCAGGCCGGCCGCGAGCAGGCTCC
This sequence comes from Myxococcales bacterium, assembly GCA_020633315.1. Classification (GTDB taxonomy): domain Bacteria; phylum Myxococcota_A; class Polyangia; order Nannocystales; family Nannocystaceae; genus Paraliomyxa. The sequence continues at coordinate 42,642 of JACKDV010000011.1, read as the reverse complement.
CCAGGGCTCGACGGCTCGTCGCGCTCACTGGATCTCGTCCTCGCTGATGATGTCGACGATCGCCAGCACGTGGCGCACCTCGAGCAGCCGCAGGGTGTCGTCCCAGGGGACCACCACCCCGCGGTCCTTCTCGAACAGCACGTTGGCGCCCAGCGGCACCCCGCTGACGTTCTTGCCCAGGTCCACCACCGGCTCGTCCTCCTCGTCGGCCTCGTCCTCGCTCTCCACCAGCGGGTCGGCCTTGGGCATGGTGCGGGCCACCTCCACCACCTCGCCCAGCAGCGCCATGGCGTTGCCGTCCTTGAGCCCCTGCGGCAGGTACAGCCCCGCCTCGGAGCGATCGGGCGACTTGACCACCCGCACCAGCACCCGGGGACCGAGCGGCTGGATGTGGCGGCTGACGCGAGCGGGGGTGTCGGCGGTTTCGTCCTCGTCGGGCTGGTTCTTCGGCGTGCGGGCCATGGTCGTCTCTCGGGGTCAGGCGCGGAGGCGGGCGTGCAGGGAGTGGCCGGTGCTTCCGGTGACGACGACCTCCACCAGGTCGCCCGGACGGCCCGCGCCCAGGGGCAGCAGCACCTTGTGGAAGCGCGGGGTCTTGCCCACCAGGCGATCGCCGCGGCGCGACGGCCCGGTGATCAGCACCGTCGCCTCGCGGCCCAGCTCGCGCTCGTGCGAGGCCCGGGTGTGCCGCTCCTGCAGCTCGATCACCTCGCTCAGGCGGCGCTTCTTGGTCGCCTCGGGCACGTCGTCCTCGAGGCGCTTGGCCGCGTAGGTGATGCCGCGATCGCTGTAGGCGAACATGAAGGCGCTGTCGAAGCGCAGCTCCTCCATCAGCGAGAGGGTCTGGGCGTGCTCGTCCTCGGTCTCGCCGCAGAAGCCCACCATGAGATCGGTGGACAGCGCGATCCCGGGGACGGCCTCGCGCAGGCGCGCCACCAGCTCCAGGAAGTGCTCGCGGGTGTAGCCCCGGCGCATGCGCTCGAGCACCGCGTTGGAGCCCGACTGCGCCGGCAGGTGCACCTGCGGCATCACCTTGGGCAGGCGGCCCATCGCGTGCAGCAGCGCGTCGGAGAAGTCCACGGGGTAGGGGCTGGTGAAGCGGATCCGCTCGATGCCCTCCACCTCGTGGACCGCGGCGAGCAGCTCGGCGAAGCCCACGTCCTCGTGGCGGTAGGAGTTGACGGTCTGGCCGAGCAGCACCACCTCGCGGTAGCCGGCCGCGGCCCGGGCCCGCACCGCTCGCAGCACCTCGCGGGGCGGCACGCCGCGCTCGCGCCCGCGGGTGAAGGGCACCACGCAGAAGGTGCAGAACTTGTCGCAGCCGCGCTGCACGGTCACGAAGGCCGAGACCCCGTCGTCTTGGGGGGCCTCGCTCAGGCCCTCGTAGACCTCGGCCTTGTCGAGCTTGACGTCCACCACGCGCTCGCCGTGGCGGGCGCGGTCGACGAGCTCGGCGATGCCTCGGTAGCTGTCGGGCCCGGCCACCAGGGTGATGTGGGGCGCACGCTCCGCCACCTTCGACTTGAGGTGCTCGGCCATGCACCCCGTGATCCCGATGACGAGATCGGGGTTGCTGCGCCGGTGCATCAGCAGCTGGCTGGTGCGCCCGATCACGCGGTCCTCGGCCTTCTCCCGGATCGCGCAGGTGTTGATCAGCACCACGTCGGCCTCGCCGGGATCGGCCACCCGCACGTAGCCCCCCTCACGCAGCCTTCCGGCGATGAGGGCGGAGTCGGCCTCGTTCATCTGGCAGCCGAAGGTCTCCAGGTACACGCGTGGTGCATCCGAGGGGGCCATGGCGAGGTCCTCGGCGTCGGGAGCGACGGCGGTCGGGGCCGCGGACCGGCGCCGGATCTGCACGAGGGCCGTCAAGGGCGCAAATGCTACGCGATCGCACCCTGGCTGTCAGGGCCGACCGGGCGCGTCGCGCGGCATTGTCGCCGAGGTGGGATCTGTGCTTTACACTCCGGCGCCACCACGTCGTGGCACCCTTTCGCCTTGCGCACCCATCCACGGGAGGCATCCATGCGCAGCTTGTTCCCCGCCATCATCGGCATGTCCCTGCTGGCGCCGCTCGCCTGTACCGAGCCGCCGTCGCCCGAGAAGGCCAAGGGCCTCGAGAAGATCGAGAACGGCGACGGCCAGTCCAAGATCGAGCTCGGCCCGATCCCCGACGGCCCCATCGCCAAGGTCGGCGACGTCGAGATTCCCAACGCCAAGTTCCGCGAGATCTACGACCTCAAGGTCAAGAAGTACGCGGACCGTGGTCGCGACATCCCGCCCTCGGCCGACCGTCGCTACCGCAAGTCGATCGCCGAGCGGCTCATCTACCACGAGGTCCTCGCCCAAGAGGTGGCGAAGCTGGGCGTCGAGTACGACGCGGCCGCGCTCGCCGATCGCCAGGCCCAGCAGAAGCGGGGCATCCGCGACTGGGACAAGCACCTCGAGCGCCGCGGCGAGACCGAGGAGAGCCTCGACGCGATGACCATCGCCGAGCTGCGCGAGCTGGCCATCCTGGAGAAGCTCGGCAAGCTCGAGGTCAGCGACGCCGAGGTCGCCGAGGACTACGACAAGATCAAGGGCAACTGGAAGTCCGACGAGCCGCGGGTCCGGGCCTCGCACATCCTCGTGCCCATCGGTCCGCAGCCGCAGCCGCGGGCCAAGCCGGGCGAGCCCCCGGCCGAGCCCACCGAGGAAGAGCGGGCCAAGTGGGACGAGGAGGCGCTGGCCGAGGCCAACAAGATCTACGAGGAGGTCAGCGCGCCCGATGCCGATTTCAGCAAGATCGCGGCCGACCACTCGGTGGGCCCCAGCGCATCCAAGGGCGGCGACATCGGCATCTTCACTCCCGATCGCATGACCGAGGAGTTCTCGGAGGTCGCCTTCTCGCTCGAGCCCGGCCAGATCAGCAAGCCGGTCAAGACCAAGTTCGGCTATCACATCATCAAGGTGCTGGGTAAGTGGCCGCCCGGCGAGCTGCCGATGGATGCCCTCGAGGATCAGATCCGCGAGCGGCTGCGCCAGCGCAAGCTCCACCAGGGGCGCCGCGAGCTCAAGGACCGGCTGCTGGCCGAGTACACGATCGTCGACAACATCGCGCCCACCCTCGGGCCCGAGCCCACGCAGGGGCGTCGTCGCGGCGCCGGCAAGGGGCCGCGCAAGCTCGGCGGGCGCAACCGGGCGGGCAAGGGTCCGCCCCGCAACGCGCCCGGTCACGAGGGCGGCGGGGACCCGCACAAGCTCGCGATGCCGCCCCAGGGGGACGGGGCTCCGCCCAACGATCCTCCGGCCCGCAAGGCGCCCGAGGCCGCCGACGGCGAGCCGCAGCCCGGCGAGTAGCCTGGGCTCCGTGCTCGTCACGAGGGGCGCGCCCGTGAGGGTGGCGCCCCTCGCTGCTCTCGGAGGGCGCGGCTCGAACGACGAGGGGGGCGGCCGGACGGCGACGGCGGCTCGAGAGGGCGGGCTCGGCTGGCGACCGATCGAGGAAGGGGCGCGGCCGGGTCGGCGGCGCCCCTTCGGTGCGGTCCGTGGCGGATGGTGCTCCCTACAGGAAGGTGCCGCCCACGTGGAGCCCGAACAGCATCTGGTGCACGGGCGCGAGGTCGTTGTCGGCCACGTCGGTGCAGTTGGTGTTGGCGCCGATCTGGTGGCAGGTGCGGCTGTGGGCGTTGAGCAGCAGGTCCATCTTGGCGCCGATGAACACCCGGCGGCTCACGAAGAAGTCCACCGTGGGGGCGAGCTTGAAGGCCAGGCCCTGCGAGTAGTCCTTGTCGCTGCCGTCCACCTCGCGCTTGAAGGTCTGCCGCGAGAAGCCCACGCCCAGGCCCAGCCCGAAGTCGAAGCGCCACACCGGCAGGGTGGGGCGCACCACGCCGAACACGCTGTTCTGGTAGCCGCGGCGGTAGCCGCTGGCCGCGGCGCCGCTCACCTCGTAGTCGGTGTCGAAGAAGCCCAGGTTGTAGGCCGCGCCCGCGAACACGAAGCGGTTGAAGCGATAGCCCAGCTCGGCTCCCGTCCCCAGCGACGGGCGGGTGCGGCCGTCGACCGTCACCGTGTCCCGCGTGCACTCCGCCTTGCCTGGGATGCACGCCGATCCGCCCAGCATCACTCCCCACTGGCCGCCCTTGCGAGTGAGGTTGGGGCGGCGGGCCTCGGCGTTGGTGCTCAGCCCCGCGGTGACGAGCAGGGCGGCGGTGGCGAGGCCGAGGCGGGTGAGCGTGCGGGTTCGGGTCTGCATGGGTCGGTCCTGGGCGCTGGGGGCGGGCGGGCGGTAGCGGGGTGTGGGATGCGATCGCAGCTCGGATTATTCACGCGGCCCCGGCCGCGCGACGTGACCTGGAGCGCGCGGGCCCGAGCGCTCGATCGATCGCCGCTTCCAGCATCGCTCGTGCTCCGACCCGGCGCAAAGAAGGAGCACGCCCTCGAGGGGCGAATATTTAAAGGTAATCATTGTGGTTATTGGATCCGAATTGCCTGGGGTCCATGGGGCGCCGGACTCGATTCCATGCTATTGCTCCGTCAATCCACGAATCGCGCGGAATCGACGGCCGCCGACCGGGCACCATAAATACGGTTTTTGAAGAGGTAATCTGCCATGTCACAGCTCGACGAGCTCGAGGAGCAGAGCGTCTACATCTTTCGGGAGGCGTACAAGCACTTCAAGCAGCTGTGCATGCTGTGGTCGATCGGCAAGGACTCCACCGTCCTGCTGTGGCTGGCGCGCAAGGCGTTCTTCGGTCACGTGCCGTTCCCCCTGGTGCACATCGACACCAGCTTCAAGGTCCCCTCGATGATCGCGTACCGGGATCGGCTGGCCCGGGAGTGGGGCCTGCAGATGGTGGTCGGCCAGAACCGCCAGGCGCTGGCCGAGGGCATGAGCCACACCAAGGGGCGGCTCACCTGCTGCCGCGCGCTCAAGACCGAGGCCCTGCGCCACACCCTCGACGGCACCTGGCCGCGGCTGCGCATGGGGGCCGACGGCCAGTACCGTGAGGAGCAGGAGCGCGAGCCCTTCACCGGGGTGATCGTGGGGGCGCGGGCCGACGAGGAGGGCAGCCGATCCAAGGAGCGCTACTTCTCGCCGCGCGATCACAACAACGACTGGGACATCGCCGATCAGCCGCCCGAGCTGTGGAACCAGTTCAAGACCGACTTCGCGCCGGGCACCCACGTCCGCATCCACCCGCTGCTCGACTGGACCGAGATCAACATCTGGGAGTACATCGAGCGCGAGCAGGTGCCGATCATCGATCTGTACCTCGACGACGGCACCGGGCACCGCTACCGCTCGCTGGGCTGCGAGACCTGCACCGCCAAGATCGAGTCCACCGCCACCAGCACCCAGGAGATCCTCGTCGAGCTGCGGGCCACCAAGGTGCCCGAGCGGGCCGGGCGGGCGCAGGACCAGGAGGACACCTACGCCATGGAGAAGCTCCGGCGGGAAGGGTACATGTGATGCGCGAGACCATGCAGATCGTCATCGTCGGCCACGTCGACCACGGCAAGTCGACGCTGGTCGGGCGCCTGCTCGCCGACACCGGCGTGCTCGGGGAGGGCAAGCTCGAGAAGGTCCAGGCCACCTGCCGCCGCCAGGGCAAGCAGTTCGAGTACGCCTTCCTGCTCGACGCCCTCGAGGCCGAGCAGGACCAGGGCATCACCATCGACGCGGCGCGGGTGTTCTTCCGCACCGAGCTGCGCGACTACATCATCATCGACGCCCCCGGGCACATCGAGTTCCTCAAGAACATGGTCACCGGGGCGGCCCGGGCCGAGGCGGCGGTGCTCCTCATCGACGCCAAGGAGGGGGTCCGCGAGAACAGCCGGCGCCACGGCTACCTGCTGTCGATGCTCGGCATCCGCCAGGTCGCGGTGGTGGTCAACAAGATGGACCTGGTCGACTACGATCGCGAGGTCTTCGACCGCATCGTGGGCGAGTACCGGGCCTTCCTCGACGAGGTGGGGATCCGCCCGCGCTGCTTCATCCCCATCAGCGCGCGCGAGGGCGACCTGGTGGCCGGGCCCTCCGACGCCATGCCCTGGTACGACGGCCCCGACGTGCTCGCGGCCGTCGATGCCTTCGCCAAGCAGCCGGGCCGCGCCGACCTGCCCCTGCGCATGCCCGTGCAGGACGTCTACAAGTGGAACCCGCGCGGCGACGATCGTCGCATCGTGGCGGGCCGGGTGGAGTCCGGCCGCCTGCGCGTGGGCGACCGCGTGGTGTTCTCGCCCTCCAACAAGACCTCCACCATCGAGAGCATCGAGGTGTTCGCCGCCGAGCCACCCGCCGAGGTCGTCGCCGGCTTCTCCGCGGGCATCACCCTGCGCGAGCAGCTCTTCCTGGAGCGCGGTGAGATCATGAGCCACCTGCGGGAGGCGCCCGAGGTAGGCACCCAGCTGCGGGTGAACCTGTTCTGGCTGGGCAAGCTGCCCATGGAGCCGGGGCGCCGCTACAAGCTCAAGCTCGGCACCAGCCAGACCGAGGTGACCGTCGATCGGATCCACCGGGTGCTCGACGCCTCGGAGCTGGGCACCAGCGTCACCAAGAAGCGAGTCGATCGCCACGACGTGGCCGACCTCGTGCTGCGCACCCGCAGCCCGGTGGCCTTCGATCCCTCCGAGCGCATCGAGGCCACCGGTCGCTTCGTGATCGTCGACGGCTACGACATCGCGGGCGGCGGCATCGTGCGCGAGCTGGTGCCCGACGAGAACCAGCAGCTACGGCTCGAGAGCCGCATCCGCGACATCGAGTGGGTCCGCGGGGACATCACCGCCGATCGCCGCGCCGAGCTGCTCGGCCACGGGGCCAGCATGGTCATGATCACCGGCGAGGCCGGGGTGGGCAAGCACGCCGTCGCCCGCGTGCTCGAGCGGCGCCTGGTCGAGGGCGGAAACCATGCCTACCTGCTCGACGGCAAGAACGTGGTGCTCGGGGTGGACTCCGACATCGCCCTCGACGATCGCGACGCGCTCGTGCGCCGCTTCGGCGAGGTCGCCCACCTGTTCCTCGACGCGGGGATGATCGTCGTCTCCACCACCAACGTCATCGGCCTGGCCGACCACCGCACGGTGCAGACCCTCGTCGCGCCCTTCAAGGTGCTGGTCGTCCACGTGGGGGAGCCCGCCCAGGGACTGCCCGAGGGCGCCGATCTACGCCTCGATCCCCGCTGCGAGCCGGCGGGGGCGGTCGAGCGGATCATGGAGCTGCTGGCGCAACGGTCCCGGCTTCGGTCACACTAGCGGCCCGGAGTCGCCGTGGCCCAGAGCAAGAAGACCCCCAACAAGAGCGAGGACGCCGACGAGGAGTCGGCGCCCAAGAAGAGGACCCCCAAGAAGACCGCGAAGAAGGCCGGCGCGAAGAAGTCCACGCGGGGCAAGAAGGCCGAGCCCGGCTCGCGAGGGCTGCGGCCCGACGCGGTGGGCCCAGGAGAGCTGCCCGCGGCGGTGATCGAGCTGCAGCAGGCGATCGCCGATGATGGTGGCAGCGTGCTCGCCACCTACCTCGAGCCGCTGGGCGGGCACCACACCCTGCTCGCCGCGCTGCCCGTGGACAAGGTCGAGCCCACCCCCTTCCAGCGCGATCTGTCGGCCGCCCACGCCAAGCGCCTCACCGGGGTCATCGACAAGCTCGATCGCTTCCTCGATCCCATCATCACGGTGCGGGCGCCCAGCGGCGGCTACTGGACCCCCAACGGCAACCACCGCCTCACTGCGGTGCGCGAGCTGGGCGGCTCCACCATCATCGCGCTGGTCGTGCCCGAGCTCGAGGTCGCCTACAAGATCCTCGCCCTCAACACCGAGAAGGCGCACAACGTCAAGGAGAAGGCCCTCGAGGTCATCCGCATGGCGCGCTCGCTCGCCGAGCTCGACGCCCAGCCCGAGTCGGCCTACGCCCTCGAGTTCGAGGAGCCCTCGCTGCTCACCCTCGGCGCCTGCTACGAGAGCAAGGGGCGCTTCAGCGGCAGCGCCTACGCCCCCGTGCTCAAGCGCATCGAGGCCTTCCTCGAGCTGCCGCTGGCCGAGTCGATCCCGCAGCGCGAGGCCCGGGCGGCCAAGCTGCTCGCGCTCGACGAGGCGGTGGCCGCCGCGGTGGAGGCCCTCAAGGCCAAGGGGCTCGACAGCCCCTACCTCAAGGCCTTCGTCGTGGCCCGCTGCAACCCGCTGCGCTTCGCCAAGGGCGACGCTCCGCCCTGGGACGAGGTCATCGGCTCGATGACCGACAAGGCCCGGCGCTTCGATGCCGGCAAGGTCGACGCCGGGCAGCTCGCGAAGGCGGGCGGCCCGGCCGAGGGATAGCAGGCAGCTCGAGAGGCATGACGCGTCGCCCGGGAGCCCGGGCGACGCGGGGCTCACTCAGTCGCGCTCCACCGGGCGGGCGCGGGTGGTCTGCTCCACGAACAGCAGCACGTCGTACTTGTCGGGCACCGGCTCCACCACGCGGGCGCTCATGTCGTCGGCGCCGAAGCCCGCCCCGATCTGGCGCATCGACAGCGGCGAGCGCAGCCAGCGGGCGGCGTCGCCCTTGTTCGGCAGCGTGCGCAGGTCGAGGGCGAACAGCTCGGGCCCGCCCTCGCGCAGCGCCGCCTCGAGCTCGCCGTTCTTGGCCGGCCCCACCACGTGCTCGCGCAGGCCGGTCCACTGCATGCCGTCCAGCGCGATCGCCTGGAAGCCGCCGTGGTCGAAGGCGAAGCCCACCGACACGTAGCGCTTGCCCAGCGCGTCGCTCAGGTTGTTGCCCATGGTGACCGCCCCCTCCCACGAGCGCGTCACGTGCCCGTTGTGGGCCCACAGCACCGCCTTGGTGCCCTTGCCGTAGCGCTCCTGGATGTGCAGCACGTTGTCCGCCTGCGCCCGATCGCGGACCGCGAACGCCTCGGGACCCGCGTCGCGGATGGCCAGCGCCTGGCGGACCACCTGCAGATCCTCGATGGCGTGGGTCACCACCAGCTCCGAGCTCGCCTTCACCAGCTCCTTGCGCTCCCGCTCGAAGCGCTCGGCCAGCGCCGCGAGGTCCTTGGTCACTCCGTCTCGCTCGCTCGGGCTCAGCGCGGCGTAGGTCTCCCGGTTGAAGGGGCGCCCGATCATCGCCACCGACCCGCGCTGTGGCGCCTCGGGATCCACCTGACCCAGGAACGCGTCCACGTTGCGGGCCGCTACCGTCGGCGTCTGGGCGTCGAAGCCCACGAAGTGCAGCTTGCGCTCGTGCGACGCGTTGTACTGCCGCATCCACTCGATGAGCGCCAGCACCTCCTCGGTGTTCCAGGTCCAGAAGTAGATCCCGTCCAGCGCGTCGCGGGGGTCGCCCTCGCCCGTCTGCACATAGTCGTCGATGGCGCGGCACTCGGTGCGGTTGGCCTCGATGCCGAACACCGTGAAGCCATGGCGCTCCACCAGGTACTCGAGCATGCGGTGCTTGAGCTGGAAGAACTCGCGGGTGCCGTGGGTGGCCTCGCCCAGCCCCACCACCGTCGCCTTGGCGAACATCGGGTCGAGCGCGACCATGTCCTCGAGCCCGTTGCCCGCCTCTACCGTGCGCAGCGGCACGTTGTGCTCGCGGATCCACTCGACCGCCGCCGCCGGGGCCGAGCCCTCGCGGTTGAGCGTGGCCGAGAGCGGCGCGCTGGGATCGTCGATCATCGTCATCACGCGCTGGCCGTCCGCGCTCTCGAACGCCGCCATGTACTGGCCCGACGTGGGCACTGACAGCGACCACGAGCCGTCGTCCGCCGTGAAGGTGGGGTAGAATTGCTCGTCGCTGGTCGCCACGAAGGCCAGCGCCCCGCCGTAGGGCTTGCCGTCCTGGTCGACGACCTTGCCGTGGATCCGCTGCGGGCCCGCGGCCAGGCTCAGCTCGATCGCATCGTTGTCGCCGGGGCGCAGCTCCACGGCCTGGGTGCCCACCCCCTCGGGGCCGCTGGTGCCCACCACCGTCATCCCTGGCGGCAGCTCGAGCGTGAAGCGACCGCTGGCGTCGGTGCGCGTCGATCGGTGCTCACCCATCTCGTTGAAGGCCACCACCGCCGCGCCCTCCACCGGCTCGCCCTTCGAGCCGCGGACGCTCCCGTGCAGCGCCGCCGGGGGGGGCGGCGCATCGGCCTGGACCAGCTCGAGCTGCACCCCGTCGAACCAGGCCGTGCCCGTGCCCGCGTGATCGAGGGTGAGCGTGATCTCCTCGGTGCTCGGGGGGACCACCATCTCCATCGTCATCGGCGCCCAGTCATGGTCCCCGTGGAGGCGCTGGCCCTCCGCGAGCTCCACCCGGGCCAGCGTGTCCGAGCCGCGCACCGCCGACAGCCGGGCCTGCACGCTCCCGTGGTCCACGCCCTCCGTCCGCGCGTGGAGCCGGGCGCGGATCGCCTTGCCGCGCGCGCTCTCGGCCGGGACCTTCAGCGTGACGCGCCCCGACTCGTGCTGCCCGTCGTGGATCAGCTTGAGGCTGTGCTCGCCTTCGAAGGCCATCCCCGCATCGATCGAGACCGCATACGGCGACCGGGAAACCTCCCAGCCCCGTGGGGTGTCCGCGTCCTCGAACCCCAGGTTGAGGCCCGCGAACGCCGGGTCGGCCTCCTCGGCCGCCGCCGCGGCAGCCGGGGCGCTCGAGGGGGGGGTGGAGGCAGAGTGGCAAGCCAGGCCGAGGGCGAGCGCCAGCAGGGCCGAGCCCCGGCCGTGGCGCATGCGAGTGCGTCGTTCGTTCATGGTGTCCGTTTCCCACTGCCTACGACACCGGGCCCCGAGGACGGGTTTCCGGGCCAGCACGGCCCCGCGCACGGGCTCAGGGGCGCAGCAGCACCTTGCCCAGGTTGCGCCCGTGCTCGAGCTCGCCGAAGGCCTCCGCGGCCTGCTCGAACGGGTGGATCGCGTGCACGTGGGGGCGGATCGTGCCCTCCTCGTACAGGCGGACCAGCGCCTCGAGCTGGCGCCGCAGCAGCGCCTTCTCGTCCCACAGGTGCCCCATGTTGCAGCCCGACACCGTGCGGTTGTCGTCCATCAGGCGCATCGGCGAGTAGCGGGGGATGCGGGCGAGCTGCGCCAGCACGTGCAGCAGCCGGCGCTTGCCTCCGGTGTTGGTGTTGGCCAGCCCGAACGCGATCAGGATCCCCACCGGGGCCAGCAGCTCGTAGCCCTTGCGCCAGTCCGCGCCGCCCAGGGCATCGAGCACCACGTCCACCCCGCGCCCGTCGGTCAGGCGCCGGACCTCCTCCACGTAGTCCTTGCTGCGGTAGTCGATCGGGTGGGTGCACCCGTGCCCGCGCACGTAGTCGTGCTTGCTCGCCGACGCCGTGCCGTAGGTCGTCACGTCCTCCACCGTGCGGCACAGCTGCAGCGCGGCCGTGCCCACGCCTCCCGCCGCCATGTGGATCAGCACGTGCGCGCCCGGGCGGATGCGTGCGATCTCGAACAGCATGTGGTGGGCCGTGAGGTAGTTGACCGGCATCGCCGCGCCGTCCTCGAAGCTCATCGAGTCCGGCATCCTCAGCACCTGATCGACCGGCACCACCACGTGGCTCGAGTGCCCGCCGAAGCGGCTCATGAACAGCACGCGATCGCCCTCGGCCAGTCCCGCCACGCCGTCCCCCGTCGCCTCGACCGTTCCCGAGCCCTCGTACCCCACCACGCAGGGGGGCTTGGGTGCGTCCGGGTAGAGCCCTTGGCGGGCGCTCAGCTCTGCGAAGTTCAGTCCCGCCAGCGCCACCGCCACGCGGACCTCGCCCGCCTTGGGCTCGGGGGTGGGGGCCTCACGGACCTCCAGGACCTCGGGGCCGCCGTGCTTGGTGATGAACAGCGCGCGCATGGACCGGCCCTGTACACCCGCCGCGCCGTGCCTCGCAAACCCCTGCGGGTCACCCGCGGCCCGCCCCCTGCCCGCGACCAGCGCGCCTACGGCCTTGCGAGCCCCCGGCCGTTCCGGTAGAAAGCGCTCCGCTTGTCCGGTCCTCTCTGTGACCCCATCGTCCAGAGGCCTAGGACGCTGGCCTTTCAAGCCGGTAACACGGGTTCGAATCCCGTTGGGGTCGCCGGCCGGGCAAGCGGCACCTCCTCCGCACGAGGAGGCGCTCGGGCTCGTAGCTCAGTTGGTAGAGCAGCGGACTTTTAATCCGCGGGTCCACGGTTCGAGTCCGTGCGGGCTCACCCTTGCAAACGGCCTTCCGGGGTAGCCTGGGAGGCCGTTCCCATGGTCGGGTGGGGGGAGGGTGATCGGGTCGCTCAGGGCTCGGGGTCCACCGGGGGCTCGGACCGACGGGCTCGAGGATCCTCGTGCGCCTCGAGCCAGGCCTCGACCTCCGCGAGCCTCTCCGCACGCACCCCGAGGCTCGCCATGACCTCGTGCGCCTGCTCGGCCAGGGCGCGTGCTCGGGGTCGCTGCTGCGGATCGGACCACAGCGCCCGGGCGAGCAGGAAGCGCGTGTTGGCGACGGTGAGGGGAGCCGCCTCGCTCGAGACTCGAATCTCGAGCGCACGCTCGGCGGGCTCGCGTGCGGCCTCGTCGTTTCCTTCGGCCAGCGCCACCTCGGCGAGCCCGAACAGCGAGGTCGCGACGTCGGGATGGTTGGGCCCCAAGCTCCGCTCGCGGATCTCCAGCGCACGCCGGTGGTAGGCCCGGGCCCGCGGCAGCTCGCCTCGCGCGAGCAGGAGCGTGGCGGTCTTGGCCAGCATCCCCGCGACCTCGGGGTGGTCGGGGCCAAGCCCTTCCTCGCGAATCGTCAGCGCCCGCTGGTAGTGAGCCAGCGCCTCGTCGAGCTCGCCCTTCTCGATCAGCACGCTGCCGATGTTGCTCAGCGAGTAGGCCACGTGCGGGTGGTGCGGGCCGAGCCCCTGCTCCCGAATCGCCAGCGCACGTCGGTGGTGGACCAGCGCCTGGTCCAGCTCGCGCTGCCGAAACAGCACCAGGCCGATGTTGTTGAGCGAGTGGGCCACGTCGGGGTGGTCGGGGCCAAGCTCCTGCTCGCGGATCGCCAGGGCGCGCTGGTGGTAGCTCAGCGCCCGATCCAGCACCCCCTGTCGAAACAGCACGACCCCGCTGGCGTTGAGGACGTCCGCCTCGACAGCCGGCGGAGCGGCCGGGGCTCGGGCCAGGGCCAGCGCCATCCTGCCCAGGCCGAGCCCCTCGGCGTATCGAGCTCGTCGCACGCCCACCACCCAGGTCAGCATGGCCGCTGCCTCGGCCGCGACGGCGTCGTGCTCGTGCTCGACGGCCACGATCTGCCCTCGCTCGAGGTCTTGCTCCGCGTCGGCGTAGCGGGCCACCCGATCGAGCGCGCCGCCCCGGCGCACGAGGGCCTCGGCCAGCAGCGGCCCGTATTCGAGGGCCTCGGCGCGCTCCATCACCTCCTGCGAGACCTCCAGCGCCCCTTGGTAGTCACCGGCCTCGTCCAGCGAGGTCGAGCGTCGCAGCAACCCCCGCAGCTCCTGCACGGCGTCGGCCGTCTCGGGATCGTCCGGGAGCGGCACGCCGGCCTCGAGCGCGGCCACGTCGTCGCAGCGCTCGAGGCGAGGCAGGCTCGCCACCAGCGTCACCGCCTCTCCCACCCGAGTCTGGTCGGCGCCGGCGAGCACCTCGACCGCCTCTCGCAGCGCGATCCGGCGGTCCCACAGGCACGCCATCCGCAGATCCATCACCTCCTCGGACTGCTCCTGCCGCAGGTTGGTGGCCTCGCAGATCTCGTTGTGCTCGGCCACCCACGCGCCGGCATACGCGTCCAGGCGCGGCTCGATCCGCTGCCAGGTGTCCTCGGCATACGGCACCCCCGTGGCCAGGATGGCGCCGCGGACCTCCTTGCGCCGATGGGAATCCCATATCCCCGCGAGGTGCTCCGCGGCCCCGGTGCAGGGGCGGACCGCCGACCGGTAGGCGATGCCCACCCCGATGATCGCCAGGCCACCGAACAGCCCTAGCGACAGGTAGGCTCGGCGACGGGGAGCGAGCAGCCGGCGGAGCTCGGCCAGCAGCGAGGCCATCGACGGCCAGCGCTGCGCGGGATCCAGCGCCAGGCCGCGCAGCAGCACGTTGCGCAGCCTCCCCGGCACCCGCGTGCCCTTGGGGGCCGGGCGCAGGTCGCCGTCCTCGATGGCCACCAGCAGGGCGCTCATCGACTTGCCCGGGTAGGGGCGCTCGCCATACGCGGCCTCGTACAGCGCCACGCAGAAGCTGAACTGATCGCTGCGTGCGTCCACCTCCTGCCCGTTCATCTGCTCGGGCGACATATAGGCCGGCGTGCCCAGGACCGCCCCCGTCTTGGTCACCGACTCGTGCAGCGGCACCACCTGCTGCTCGGCCGTGCGAGCCCGCTGGACCACGTCGGGCGCATCCTCCACGTCGTCGCCGGCCTGCCGCGCCAGCCCGAAGTCGAGCACGCGGGGCCGACCGTCCTCGTCGATGATCGCGTTGCCGGGCTTGAAGTCGCGGTGCACCAGGCCCCGGTCGTGTGCCGCGGCCAGGCCCGCCCCCAGCGAGAGGAACACCGACACGCAGGCTCGCCAGTCGGGTCGTGGATCTCGACGCATCCACCGGTCGAGGGGCTCGCCCTTGACCAGCTCCATCGCGACGAAGGTGCGCCCCTCGATTCGCCCGATCTCGTAGACCTGCACGACGTTGGGGTGGGAGAGCTTGGCCAGCGCCTGGGCCTCCCGGCGCAGGCGAGTGGTGTCGCGCTCCTCGATGTCGTCGTGCAGCACCTTGAGCGCGACCGGTCGGTCGAGCTCGCGATCGAAGGCCCGCAGCACCACCCCCATGCCGCCGCGACCGAGGGTGTCGACCACCACGTAGCGACCCAGCATCTCGGGCTCGGCGGCCGACCCGAAGGGGAGCGCCCGACCCCGAGGCACCGCATCGACCTGCGCCGGGTCGAGGTCCAGCGAGTCGGGCAGCGTCGTGGTGAAATCGAGGTCCCGCGAGCCGTCCCCGTCCACGCCGTCGTCCTGCATCTCGCCTGCCTACGATACCACGAGGGCCATCCGGGCCGCGCGAAGGTGCCAGAGGCCGCGGATGGGCCCAAGCTCGCGCAATTCCGGGCGAGCGGCTCGACTGCGCTCCGTCGCCCGACGGCCGGCATCCACGAGCCCGCGGGTGACGGGCTCGCCCCCCCCGCGACACCGACGCTCCAGTGAGCCGGACACATCGGGTCGGTGTCCGACTCCCTCCGGTCGTGGGGGACACCGCCGGGCCAACGCCACCTCGAGCTCGCTCCGCTCGGGCTCCGAGCTCCCGATGCGTGGTGTCCAGCCGCGCTGCGATCACGGAGCGCCGACCCTCTCGCGTCGCAGTGATGGAGCCCGAAGGTGACGAAGGCATCGGCACGAATGCGTCATCGACCCGGTCGATCGAGACTGTGTGGATCATGGGAACGAAGGTGAACGAGTCGAAAACTCTTCGAATTCCCGCCGTTGAC
This sequence comes from Myxococcales bacterium, assembly GCA_020633315.1. Taxonomy (GTDB): domain Bacteria; phylum Myxococcota_A; class Polyangia; order Nannocystales; family Nannocystaceae; genus Paraliomyxa. The sequence goes on along the minus strand of JACKDV010000011.1, from coordinate 27,259 downwards.
CTTTTCATGCCTTCGGCCATCGGGGGATGATGACGGCTGCTTCATGGCATATGGAAGCGATATGATTGGGACGCTGCTCGATCGGCGCTACCGGATCACGGGGCTGCTCGGCAAGGGTGGCATGGGGGCGGTGTACGAGGCTCAGCACGTGGTGCTCGAGCAGCGGGTGGCGATCAAGGTCCTGCACCCACGCTTTGCCCACGAAGAGCGCTATCGGGAGCGGTTCCTGCGGGAGGCGAGGTCGGCCTCGAGGATCAAGCATCGCAACGTCGTGCGTATCACCGACTTCGGCGAGACCCCCGATGGTGCCGTGTACTTCGTGATGGAATTCCTCGATGGCCACGACCTCGGGGCCGAGCTGCGGCGCGTGGGCTCGATGCGGTGGCCACGGGTGCGTCACATCCTCTCGCAGGCGGTGGGGGCCCTCGGGGCGGCCCACGCCGAGAACATCATCCACCGAGACATCAAGCCCGCGAACTGCTTCCTCTGCAGCGAGGATGGCATCGCCGACTTCGTCAAGCTCGTGGACTTCGGCATCGCCAAGGTGGGCAGCGACTCGCACGTGGATGCCCAGGGCAAGGGCCTCACCGGGACCGGCGAGGTGTTCGGCACGGTCGCGTACATGTCTCCCGAGCAGGCGGCCGGCGGTGAGCTCGACCATCGATCGGACATGTACTCGCTGGGGGTGATGGCCTATCAGATGCTGACCGGCCAGGTGCCGTTCAAGGGTGTCAACTCGATTCACGTGATCACCCTTCACATGAACGAGGAGCCGGCTCCGCTCCGGAGCCACGACCCGTCGATTCCCGAGCCGGTGGAAGCCCTGGTGCTCAAGACCCTCGAGAAGAAGCCGGCGCAGCGCTACGCGTCGATGGGGGTGCTCGGCCGCGCGATCGAGGCCATACCCGGAGAGCTCGGCCCTCCTCCCGGGCGCAAGACCCAATTCTGGAAGGGGCTCGGCAAGAACGAGCTCCGTGGCTCCGGTCGAAGCAAGGTTGGCGAGCTCGGCTCGGCTCCCGTAGAGGTCGGCCGAGCCGGAGTGGTCGCTGCCGAGGCCCACGGGAAGAAGGCCGGGACGGGCACGGCCGTCGTGTCGCCGCCCGTGCCACGACGGGCGCCGCCCTCCAGGGGAGGATCGCCGGCTCCTGCGTTGGGCAGGAGCCGGCCCTCGACCTCCACCGACTCGGCGCAAGGGCTGTCCAGCATCCAGACCCTCCCCAACCGGTCGGCGAAGGTCCCTGCGGCGCCGCCATCGGTCGCCGCATCATGGAAGCGACCTGCACCGCCGCCGCCTGCGGTCGCGCCTGCGATCATCGAGCCCGCGCCGGCCTGGGTTCCTCCCGCGGCACCGTTGCCCGTGCGCCGAGATCCATCGGTGCCGCCGCCGGGTCGTCGAGATCCGTCCGTGCCACCACCGGGTCGTCGAGATCCATCGGTGCCACCGCCGGCGAGCCGAGACCCATCGGTGCCACCGCCGGGGAGCCGAGATCCGTCCGTACCACCTGGAGGGGGGGGCCCAGCTGCATCGATGTCGTCGTTCTCGTCGGGTGCCGACGGCGGGACGATGCCGCACCACGGTAGCGATCCTTCGCTCCGCCCCGCGGGGGGCAGTGATCCATCGGTGCCGCCACCTGGCGCCCGCGACCTCGCGTTGGTGGGGTGGGTGCCGGAGTCCTCCAGCACCGGCCCACTGGCGAGGTACGGCGACTCGTCCACCGAGACCAGCCCACAGGCACTGGCGTCGGCCGAGCAAGCGCCGGTCGGAGCGGGTCGGATGCTGGCCGTGGTCGGGATCCTCGTGTTCCTCGTCGGTGGGATCTCGGCGTTGGCCACCGCGCTGTTCCTCTCGATGCAGGGCGAGTCCAAGGCCTCGACCCTCCCGTCGGCGGATCCAGAGCAGCGGGATGGGAAATCGCTGGGGGACCGTGGCGACGACGGGCCACCGCAGGTCTTGGCGACGCCCGAGACACCGGCGAGCTCCGACGTCCCTCCGCCCGCATCGGAGGAGCCCGGGTCGAGTGACGACGCGGCCGATGTCTCGGTCGAGGAACGAGAACCGGGTGCGCCTGCCGAGGACGACGAGGTCCCGGTCGTCCTCGAGGACTCGGGCTCGGTCGACGGGAGCGCGAGCGAGGCCACGGGCTCGGGCATCGAGGACGAGGAGGAGATCGTGCTCGAGGATGAGCCGGAGGCTCCGCCGGAGCCGCGCTCGCTCGACGCTCCCGACGAGGTCACTCCGTCGATCCCGGCCCACGCGACCGCGGCTTGCGAGCAGACGCGGGCCAAGGCGAGCGCCGCGCTGGCCAAGCAGGACTGGAAGACGCTGCTGGCCGAGTCGCGCAAGCGCTCGTGCTGGCCGAGGTCCGAGTGGGAGGCTCGCACTCGCTACTTGGTCTGGGCGCTGCTCGAGCTGGGGCAGTTCGACGCCTGCATCAAGGCGGGCAAGCGCTCCAAGAACGCCGGCGTCCGTCGCCTGGTGGACGTTTGCGAGGAGAGGAAGCCATGAGCCCGACGAGAGTCTTGATCGCGGCGGGAATCCTGCTGCTCGGCAACACCACGCGAGCGAGCGAGCGGGCGGCGGGTGAGCGCACCGTTGGCGAGGCGCTGCTCGAAGGCGTGGTGGTGGAGGTCGACCCCGAGGTCCCGGACGCGGAGCTGACCAAGACCTGGGTGGAGGAGCGGGCTCGCGACGTGGTCGCGAGCTTGGATCCTCCGCTCGCGGACGGCGATCTCGTGCGAGTCGTGGTCACGGGGATGCCCTACGAGTACCGGATCTCGTTGAGCCTCTCCCAGGGCAAGGTGAGCCTGTCGGCCGATGAGCAGCCGGAGCCGATCGCCTGCTCGTGCGGAAGCGACGAGATGCTCGATCGAGTCGCGCAAGCGATCATCGCGGGGGCCGAGACGATCGCAGAGGTCGCGGAGCGGAGGCGGAAGAACCAGGCGCTGGCGGAGGCCGAGGCACAGATCGCCCGCGAGAAAGCGTATCGGCAGCGTCGGGATGCCGCGCTTGCACAGCAGGACACCTCGTACGAGCCCACGGCGGTCGGCTACGTGGGGATCGCATTCCTCGGGGTGGGGAGCATGGTGACCCTCAGCGGCGTCGCCGTGGTGGCGCAGGGCGACGAGCACAAGGCTGGGCTGGCCATCGTGGGGGCGGGCCTGGCCACGATGACCGGTGCGCTCACGATGCTCGTCGTCGACGTGGTGCGATGCCGTCGGGATCGCTCGAGATGCCACGGGGCCGCATGGACTCCGGTTGCAGGCTGCTGGGCGAGTCGATCGCAAGGAGGTTGGAGATGAGACGTGTGGAATCCGATCGTGCTCGTACCCTCGTGGTGGCTTCGATCCTCGTGGGGCTCGCCACTCTCCCGACGAGGGGCCAGGCTGCACCATCGTCCAGCGCCGGTGAGCCCGTGACCGCCGAGTCCAAGGGCGCGTCGGGGCGATCGCAGGGCCTTCGGATCACGGTGGCCTCCTCCATCGACGATGCGGGGCTGCTCCCAGGGTGGATCCTCGAGCGCAATCCCGAGATCGACACGAAGGTCAAGCTCCCGGGCCATGAGCAGAGCCTCGAGGTGGCGATCGAAGGGGAAACCTATGCATACGAGGTCACCGTCACCCCGTTGAGGGATGGTAGCGTGGTCGGGGGATCTCCCGAACGCGTGCGGTGCGAGTGCAGTAGCCGAGAGCTGCTGGACCTGGTGGATCGAGAGCTACGGGACGCGGTTGGTACCCTACGGAGGGAGCCCATCGTAGAAGAGCGCTCGGAGCTCGAGCCGGAGGACGAGCAAGAGACGGAGCCGGAGTCGGAAGACATGAAGGAGCCACCAGCCGAAGGGGGGCCCTCTCGCTCTGGTGTACGCCCGACGGCGCTCGGGGGCACGGGTATCGCGGTCGGACTAGTTGGTGTAGCTGCGTTGGCGGCAGGGTGCAGCATGATAGTGGCGGAGCCGAAGCCGTTGGGGCCGCACGACGCCGTGCTGGAACGCGACCGTCACCCGCCAGCGGTGCCGCTGCTAGCGGCGGGAGGGGCGGCCTTGCTCGGTGGCGTGACGATGGTCGTCCTAGACATCACGCGTTGTCGAAGGAATGCGGCAGCACGGGGATGTGATTCACGGGATCTGGAGACGGTACCGCCTGCAACATCGAGACGCCCGAGAGTCCGTCTGAACGTCAGCTCTCGCGACGCGGGTGTCGTCGTCCAAGGAAGGTTCTGCGAGCACCGCGATCGCGCTGCGACAGTGCGACCGGACGCCGATAGTCACTCGCCACGAAGTCCGCTCCATGCGCCATCGCTACTGCATCGGCGTCACGCGTTCTCGTGTCCGACGATCCCGCTTCCCATCCCCGTTTCGTCTCGACGACTCCAGGTCCGAATCGTCCAATCGAGTCTCGCCGCCTCGTTCTCGTCTCGTTCCGCACGCGTCCCGAGACCGCGGTGCCGACCAGTCTATCCTCATCCCCTGCATCTGAGAATCATGACGCCGCCCTGGGGCCCTTGCGTCGATCGGCGGCGGGCTACCGCGGGACCACGGCTCGCCGACGAGCGCCCCAGGCAGTCAGCGTGCGCCGTCTCGCACCCGCTTCTCGCGACGCTATCGCAGATCACCTCCCCGCCGCCCTGCGATCCACGCTGGATGTCGCGGACATCACCTACGCTGCGCATCTCTGCCGCGCTGCCGGCTACCGCCCCTGTCTTCTTGCCCGCGGCGCGCCAGACATCTCCTCCGGTCCGTATCCTGGTTCCGGTGCCCGCTGGGCGCGCGCTTCTCGCATGAGCCATGGCACGCCAAGATGTGACCCGAGATGCCCGCCGTCGTTCCGCCTGTGTGATGACGGGCTTGCTGCTCCTCTCCAATTCCGGCTGCATTGGTGGCCGGGATGAGCACTGTGTGTTCGAGGGAGGCGATCTGGTGAGCGGAGACGAGAGCACCGTCTGCGTGATCCCTACCGGAACGAACGAGGTCGCCGAGGTGAGCGCCAATGGCTTGTTCGTGCTGCCGGACCGTCGGCCACGAGCCGAGCTCGAGCTCGGCGATCCGGTGATTCCCGAGGGACGCGCTTGGGCCCCGTTCGGAATGCCACGGAATTTCGAAGGAGACGGCTTGGACAGTGTGCAGGGAGTCTTCGCGGCGGCGCTTCGGGATCGCGGCAAGGACCCTCGCTGTGCATTGGACGAGGGAACGGTACGGCCGGTGTGGGAGAATCTCGCGCGTTTCTACGATGAGGTTCTCGAACGCAAGGCCGTAGTAAGGGAGTCCGCCGCGAAATTTCCGACCGCGGGCGTCGATGCGTTCAGTCGGATGATGCTGGAGAATCTCGCGTGGTGCGAGGATATTGACGACGGCAAGGGGACGGAGACTGGGGGCAGCAGCGGTACCGGTGGTGCAACCGGCGAAGGTACCGGGACGGGAGACTCCGGAACTGGCGATGTGTCGACGTCGACCACGACCGGCGGCTCAGGATGCACGTCGAACGAAGAATGCGACGTCGATCATCCGTACTGCAATGAAATGGGTGACTGCGTCCCATGTAACGACGCTCCCTCGTCGGATGAGGGGGATCAGGCTTGTGCTGACGCCGATGAGAGCCATCCCATGTGTCACGGCGGAATGTGCGTGGAGTGCAGTCCGGGCCCAGATGATCCCTGTCCCGGCTTCTGCCATGGTGAGGATCTTATCTGCGTGCCATGTGTGAGCCACGACGAGTGTGGACCGGCAGCGTGCAACCTGTTCGACGGCGAGTGCCTGCCCGCGGATCGGGTGTTCATGGCCGACCAGTCGGACAACTATGGTGGACTACAGGGCCTCGTGGACATGGCTGATGGGAACGGCCTGACGATCGTCATGGGGGACGGGAACTACGGGGGAGGGGCAGGGGTGACGGTGGATGGCGGGAAGCTGGTTGCATTTGTTCCTGCAGTTGGTGCTACCCCCGTGTGGGGCGACACCAATGGGAATCTGGGATCTCCTCAGTTGACGGTTGAAGGAGGAACCACCACCGTGTTGGTCGACGGTCTTCGTATCGTGGATAACAACAGTGGTTCGGACGCAGGGGTCTCCGTGGATGGGGCTCGTCTGTGGGTGGATCGTAGCTCGATCGTGAGGAATGATGGCGGTGCTCTGAATGCGGTGGGTTTCGCAAATGCCATTGTCAGGAACAGTTTTCTGGGGCAAGACTTCGACAATGTCGAGACGTTGGTCGTGGGTCGTGCCAGCGTGTCTCTGCTCTATTCTACTGTTGCGGCGGGTGCTGAGAATGATAATGGGCCATCGTACGGTATTCATTGTACTGATGCGGCCTTGTCAAATGTTGTATTGGTGAATTCGATCGTGTTTGCTACTGGGTACTTCTCCGATGGTAATGTGGATATTGAGTGTGGTGATTTCAATATCGACATCGGCTACTCGTCCATTGAGAATAACAACTCTCTTGCAATTGACGAAACGGTGCATGTTAATTGGAGTTCTCCCGCTTCGGCTGGTTTGTGGTTTGTGAGCCATGATTCGGGAGACTATCATCTGGCCGGGTTGGGAGCGTCTGTCTTTGCCGGCATTGCTATGTGGCAAGACGGTGACCCTTCGACGGACATCGACGGCGAGGGCCGCCCGAGCGTCGGGGGCTCATCGGACTACGCCGGCGCAGATCGCCCGTAGGCTCGCCTTACGGGCCGACGGGCGTGACGCAGACACCATCGACGCAGGTCGAGCCGCTGCAGCAGTCCCCGTCCTCGCTGCACGCAGCTCCCATGTCGATGCAGCAAGCCGAGATGTCGAACCCCAGGCATCCCTCAAGACATCCCACGTCCCCCACGCCGAGTCCCAATGCGGCGCAATCGAGCCCGGCCACGTTTTCCTCGTCGCAGACCTCTCCGAGCTCGATGACCCCGTTCCCGCAGCCGCTGCACGTCGAGAGGTCGAGCTCGCAGCCGCTGGTGCAGGACGGCATGCCCGAACCCCCAACGACCCCGAGCGAATCGCAAGTCGCTGCCGCGATGTCGAGCCCATCGCACACTTCCCCCGCGTCGATTACTCCGTTCCCGCAGCCCGTACACATCGAGGTGTCCAGTGTGCAGTCGGAGCTGCAGAGCGGATCGCCGGTGCCATCCGTGATGCCGAGCGTCTCGCAGGTCTGACCTCCGAGGTGGATGCCGTCGCACTCCTCCGTTCCTCCGACGACCCCATCGCCACACCCGACACACGCCGAGGTGTCCAGCGTGCAGTTGGCCGCGCAGGACGGCGCGCCGACGCCGATGATCCCCTGCGACGCACAGGTCTCTCCATCGAGGTCGAGCCCGTCGCATTCCTCGGTGCCGTTGACCATCCCATCGCCGCACCCGATGCAGCCCGAGAAGTCGAAGGTGCAACCGGCCGTACAGGACAGCGAGGCTCCTCCTCCGATGATGCCGAGCGAGTCACAGGTCTGTCCGTCGAGGTCCGAGCCGTCGCACTCCTCGCCCCCATTGCGCATTCCATCCCCACACCCGATGCAGGCCGTGGTGTCGAAGGCCGAGCAGTCGTCCGCGCACGCGAGGGTGCCATCATCGAAACCAAAGGTCGTGCAGTCGAAGCCGACGAGATCGGTGCCATCACAGAGCTCCATGCCATCGCGCTCGTCGTTGCCACAGCCTCGCTCCCCGCAGCCGGTCAAGTCGAGCTCGCAGAGCGCCGTACACTCGAGCATGCCCGGCCCGAGCCCGAGGGACTCGCAGCTCACGGCCTCGAATACGGTGGGATCGCACTCCTCGCCGGGATCGAGGATCTCGTTGCCGCAGGGGTCCGGTTCGCCGGTCGAACCTTCGTCGGAGTCAGTCGTCTCCTCGCTGCCTCCGCCGTCGGTCCACGTGCCGTCGTCGAGCCCGGTGTTGCCACCAGTGCTCGGGGAGTCGTCCGTGCCGCCGGTGCCCGTGCCCTCGGGTGGACCGTAGCAACCGACCGCCTCGTCGGCGGATTGCTGGCCCCCACAGGGACTGTGGCACTCCGGCTCGGGCATCGATGCCACGCAGCCATCGAAGTCGGGGTTGCTCCGTTGCTCGGGAGTCAGCATCTGGTCCCAGCAGGAGGTGGCTGCGAGCACGCAGTGGAGCTCCTCTCCGGGGTGATGCTGCTCGCAGTAGCCGTCTCCGTTGGTGTTGGAGCAGTAGTGGAGATTGGTGATGGTCTCGGTGCAGGCGGTGGCAGTGAGTCCCGTGCCCACCAACGCGAGGGCGATGCAGGCATGGAGCGGGCCGAGGAACCGGGGGCGAGGGAAGTAGGGCATCTCCTAGAACCTCTTGCGAAGCGTGAGGGCGAGACTGCCGCGGCCATCGAGGGTTGGCAGCAGTGCGGTCGCCGAGGGGTCCCGGTGGCCGACCCGCTCGCGTAGGGCGAGGAGGACGACCCCGGTGAGCAGGACGCCGGTGCTCGCCCCGAGCACGAGGCCGGCAGGTAGTGCGTTGCTCTTTTCTCGGGTGCTCCACAGGGCGTCGGGGGGCGCGTTGGCGACGATGGCCATCGCGAGGCCCGCGGCGATCCCGGTGGTTCCGAGGGCGGTCAGTGTCACGCCCGCGGCTCCCCGGGGACCAAGGCGCTCCTTGTGGACGGGCGTTGTCTCCGCGCCGTCGTCGTTCGGCTCGGTCTCGTGGGTCGGAGCTGGTGGCCGCGGCTCCTCCTGCTCTTCGTAGACCAGCCTCTGCAGCATGGGGGGAAGCTCGTCTTGCAGGCGATCGAGGAGCTCGCCATTGGAGCACTTGCAGTCCCACTGGCGTGGATCTCCCTCGAGGCGGTCTCCCTGGCGAGCCTCGAGGGTCACGCGGTAGTCGTAGAGCGCGCCGTCCACCATGATGCGCACGGTTCCACGTCGCTTCGCTTGGTCGGGCAGGGCTTCGAGAGCCGAGCGGGCAGCTTCGTCGACCCAGTCCCGAAGCTCACTTGCTTCGAGGATCCCCTCGTCGACGCGGACGTCGATGGTGACTCCGTCGGGAATCGCCGCGTCCGCGCGGTTCATCGGAAGACCGAGCCAAGCGCTACAGAGCATGATCGCAGTACCGGCGGCCTGCCGACGGAGCGCTCGTCCAACACTTCGCATCCCGTTCATGACCCCGCTCCTTCACCCCGCCAGCCGGCTGCTGCACAGCTTGACGCGGCGCTTGATCTCGTTGTCTTTGCTGCGACCGCCCTCGGCTACGCAGCGGGTGTAGTTTCCCGTCTCGGCAAATGCCTCGACCCGCAACCGCTTTCGTTCGAGCCCGTCCTTGCCCTTCCAGCAGGGACGCTTCTGGGTGGCCTTGAGCACGTCGGCCCATCGACGGTCCTTCTTCGCGACCTGGGCCTCTCCTCGAAGCCTCGTGCACTCGGCTCGAGTGGGTTCCTTGTGGGGGCGCCCCGCTGCGGCGGACTCGGTGGTCGGTTCGGGATGATCCACCTCCGTCGTGCCGGCCTCGGCGTTGGGCTCCCCCCGCGGCGAATCCTCGGCGGGGGGGCGAAGGTCCCCCTGGACCGACGGTGGGGCAGCGATTGGCGGAGCCTCGACGGCGTGCGGCTGATCTCCAGGCTCCGTTGGAGCCGGTGGGTGGTGGGGGCTCGATGCCGCTTGGTTCTGGTTACCACCACCGCCTCCACCGAGCTGCAGGGCGATGCCCGTGCTCAGGGCGGTCAGGATGATCACCGGGACCACGAGCAGCCACCACCGAGCTCGTCGCGGCTCCCGGTGGACCGAAGGCGCAATCGTGGGCGCAATCGTGGGCGCTCGAGCCGGTACCGTCGGAACGACCGCGGTGCGGAGCGGCGGCACGGGGACCATGCCCGAACGGCTCAGAACTTCTTCGTGCGTCATGAGCTCGGTACCGCCAGGGCGCGGCGGTATGGTCGGGCTCGGAGCCGAGACCATCGGATGGGCTCCGCTGCCGACCGCTGGCGAGCTCGCGATCGGGGTCGCGCTGCTGCTGCTGGGCCGAGGTACGGCCACGGGGACGTCGGTGGCTCCGCGAGCCGACCGAAGGTGCACGACCTCCGTGCCTCGGAACGTCTCCTCGGATGGCGCAGTCTGCGGGGTATCGTCGGAGGACGGGGCCGATGGCGTTGGGGCGGGAGACGCTTCGGCCGGATCGTCGTGCGGATCCGGTGAGTCGGCCAGGAGCTCGGAACGCGGCGCCACCGTGGTCCCTCCGGTTCGCACCGGGATCTCCACCACCGGCATCGACACCATGGACGCGGCCGCCAGGTCGCCGCTCGCCAGCAGGTCGAGCTGGTCGGCGACGACCGCCGCCGATGCTGGGCGCAGGGCAGGATCGCTGCTCATGCACGCCCGCACCAGGTCGGCCAGGCCCGAGGGGAGGTTTCGTCGTAGCGACTCCACGGTGGGCAGCGACTCGGGCGTCCAGCCGTCGGGCGGGACGCAGGTGCCGGTGAGCGCCTCGTAGAGCAGCACGCCGAGCGCGAACAGATCCATGCCCGGCGCGGCAGGCCGTCCCTCCGCCTGCTCCGGCGCCATGTAGGCGGAGGTTCCCATCACGCTGTGGTCGCCGTGGCCGGCATCTCCTTGGTGGATCGGCTCGGGCTCGCGGAGGTCGGCGACGATGCCGAAGTCGACGAGCTTGGCGATCTCCTGCTCGCCATCCCGTCCCAGCATCACGTTGGCCGGCTTGAGGTCGCGGTGGACCAGGCCCTCGGTGTGTACCGACGCCAGACCGCGGGCGATCATGGCCCCGATGCGACAGGCCGAGTCGACGGGGAGCCGCTGATCCTGATTGCGCAGGAAGTCGAGCCGCTCCTCGAGGTCCTCTCCCTCCATCCACTCGAGCACGAAGTAGCGGCGACCATCCTCGAGGAGCTCGGACTCGTGGAGCTCGACGACGTTGTCGTGGCCCCGCAGGCGCCGCAGGGCGTGGGCCTCGTGCTCGAAGCGGGCGCAGATCTCGGGCAGGTGGACGGTGGAGGGGAGCTGCAGCTTGAGCGCGACGCGAGCCTCGCTCGACTCGTGATGGGCTCGGTAGATGGCGGCCATGCCCCCGTCGCGAACCCAGCCGTCGACGACGTAGTCCCCAACGACGAAGCCCTTGGGGAGCCGGGCGGGCAGCGTCTCGGTGTCGATCGCTTCTGATGCAGTGTGCATGCCGTGACTCCCGACTCAGGTCTCCTTGGGGCCCTTGGACGACAAGACGAGCTTGGTCTCCCGGCCAGACTTGAGGCTCACCGACGGTGCCGGGGTCCAGGGGGCGCCTTCCTTGGCTCGCCACGAGACCTTGAGCAGTCCGGCCGGCAGCTTCTTCTTGGCGGTTCGACTGATCGGCGGAATCGTCATGACCTGGGAGCCCACCTTGATCTGGGCGCCCTCCATGCCGGGCAGCGCCTTGACGACGAGCAGTCCCTTCTTGGCCTTGGGCCTGGGATCCTCGGGGACCGTGGGCTCCGGATCCGTTGCGAGCTCGACGGGGGGCGATGACTCGGCGGCGACATCGGCTTCCAGCCCGATCTCGGGCTCGTCCGCCGCGGGCTCCTCGTCGGGCGTGGGGTCCGGGGACGCCGGCGCGGGCTCGAGCTCCTCGCCGTCGACCGCCGGGCTGCCGACGGGATCCTCCACGGCCGAGGGCCTGGCCGCGGGCTCGGCTCCTGGCTTGGCTTGGCCGGGCTCCGCCGCGGCCTCGTCGGGGTGGACCTGGGCCGCGTCGGCGGGCTCGTCGGGCTCGCCGCGGCCTTGGGTGAACAGCCACCAGGTCACGCCGACCGAGGCGAGGGCCACCACGACCAGCACGAGCCCGATCAGCGCCATGTGGGAGCTCTTGGGGAGGGCGATGCTGATCGTGTGCGAGTGCGTGGGCGTGCGCGGTCGGATGTCGCGGGAGGTGTCGGTGCCCTCGCGAAGGGCGATGGGGGGGAGGATCTCCTGGTCGGTCCCGCTGCCGACCCCGAGCTCGACGAGCAGGTTGGAGTCGACCAGCTCGGTGGGGGCAAGGGGCGGACCCGAGGTCTCGGAGCGACCCAGGCGCTCGGTCGGCGCGACCACGAGTCCCGGCGCACCGACGGCGATGGGGATCGGGATGGGGTGCGACGACTGGGCGGCGACGGGATAGGGGATGGGGCTGGAGGGCTGAGGCGGGACGTAGTGGGGGGCGGGGGGGAGCGCAGGGGCAGCGGAGCCGAAGCGAGTCGCGACGGGGCCCGCCGCGTACGGATCCACGAACTGGGTGTCACCGGTGATCACCGGTACCTGGGGCGCCGACCGGGAGGGGCTCTTGATCGCGGTGGTCGAGCTGGTCCGAGCACCGGGCGGCGGAGGCGGCTGGGGACCGCGCGCGGGCCCGAGGTTGACGCGGGGCTTGGCCAGGTTCTTGGGAGCGGCGGGCACCTGCGACGAGCGTCCCGGCCCCACGCGGGGACGGACGACGCCGGTGAGGCTGCTGCAGAGCTTGGTGAGCTCGTCCCGGGCGTCGCCGTAGCCGGGGTAGAGCTTGAGCCACTCGATCGCTTCCTCGGCGCTCTGGATCCGATCGGCAGGATCGGGCTGGAGCAGGCGGACGCGCAGCTCGTCGAGCTCGGCCGGCACGCGGCGGGTGAGGGGAGGGACCGTGCCGGCGAGGACGGCCGTGAACATCTCCTGGCCGTCCTCGTAGTCGGCGCGGAACTTCTTGCCGTCGAGCAGCTCGTGCAGCAGCGCGCCGACGGCATAGAGGTCGACGGTGGGCGAGCGGGTCTTGCCGCTGATCTGCTCGGGCGACATGTAGCGGACCTTGCCCTTGACGTGCAGACCCGAGCTCTCCTCCATGGCGTAGTAGGCCACGCCGAAGTCGGTGAGCTTGACCTCGCCATGGTTGCTGACGAGCACGTTCTGGGGCGAGACGTCGCGGTGGACGATGCCGAGCGGGCTGCCGTCGAAGGAGGTGATGCTGTGGGCGTACTTGAGGGCGTACAGGAGCTGGCCGATGATGTACGAGGCGACGCGGAACCGTCGCTCGTTGTCGTCGAGCAGGGCGAGCACGGCCCCGAGCTTGAGCAGGTTGAGGCCGTCGACCCATTCCATGATGAGGTAGCTGCGGCCGTCCTCCTCGCCCTCGTCGAAGACCTGGACGATGTTGGCGTGGCTGAGCACGGCGGCCAGCTCGGCCTCGGCCCGGAACATGCGACCGTAGCGCTCGTCGCCGATGTAGTGATCGGCGATGAGCTTGATGGCGACGAACTTGGAGCCCTTGCGACCGAGCGCCCGGCGAGCGACCCAGACCTCGGCCATGCCGCCACGGCCAATCCTTCGCACGAGCTCGTAGCCGCCGATGATCACGCCGGCCTCGGCGTGCACGGGGTGCTTGGGTGTATCCACGACGCTCGCGAAGGTAACAGACGAAAGTGCGGTGGATAAGGCGTAGTCGGGCTGGATCGGCAGAATGGGCAGTTCGGGAAATTGCACGATTGTGTCAGTGCGTGGTCGTGCTCTCGATTGGTGGCACGATGATGAATCGATCATAGGGACGAACGGGCAAGATCGATCCCATGTGTCATGGAAGGGAAGGACGACGCGACTCGATGGTGCCGACGGCCGCTCGCGCGTCGACTCGACGCCACGACGAGCTGCGCTCGCGAGCGCAGGCCGTCACGAGGCGAGTCGTCGCCGGGCTCACCAGGTGGGTCGAGCCATCACGCCGCCGTCGACCACCAGGTTGATCCCGGTGATCCAGCGCGACAGCTCGGAGAGCAGGAACACGCACGCATCCCCGACGTCCTCGGGCGTGCCGAGCCGCCGCAGCGGGGCCGCGTCGTGCCAGCGCTCGACCCCCTGGGGCCACTGCTCGGCGAGACCGGGTCGATCGACGAGGCCGGGGCTGATGCAGTTGATGCGGATCCCGTGCTCGCCGTACTCGAGCGCCGCCGCCCGGGCGTGCATGATGACGCCGGCCTTGCTGGTGGCGTAGTGCCCGTGTCCGACCGCGGGCTGCAGGCCCTCGATCGACGCGAGGTGGACGATCGAGCCGGGAGCCCTGCCCTCGATCATGCGCCGGGCGACCTCCCGGGTGAGGCGATGGACGGCGCTCAGGTTGACCTCGAGCATCTCCGTCCATGCGTCGTCGTCGAGCTCGGGCAGGGCGGCCACGGTCTGCAGGGCGGCGTTGTTGACCAGCCCGTCGATGCGCCCGAAGGCCTCGAGCGCGGCCTCGACCACGCGGGTGGGGCCGTCGGGCGCGGTCAGCTCGGCGCGGACCGAGGCGGCGGGACCAGGCAGGGTGCCGAGCAGGGGCTCGAGCGGGGTGCTCCGGGTGTGGACGAGCACCGAGGCTCCGGCCTGGGACAGGCGGCGGGCGATGCCGGCCCCGATGCCGGCGGCAGCCCCGGTGATGGCGACGACGCGGCCGCGGAGGTCGAGCAGGTCCTGGGGGCGGGGCAGCGAGCTCATGGCGTCGTTCCTCGGGGGTCGCTGGCTCGATGGGCGTCCCACCAGGCGTCGAGCGAGAAGCCGGCCGGGCCGTGGCCGACGGTGGGGCCGGGGCGATAGCCGGCGAGGCGGAAGGGCGGGGTGCACAGGCAGTACAAGCGCAGCACCGACGCGGGCGAGTGGTTGCGCAGGTGCTGAAGGGTGCCGGCCGGGATCCGCACCACGTCGCCGCGCCCCACGGCGACGGGTCGCTCGGCCAGGTGCATGGTGGCGGGGCCCCCGAGCATCAGGTAGCGCTCGTCGACGTCGAGGCGATGCGACGAGGTGGTCACGCCGGGAGGGACGAGCACCTCGGCGAGGCTGAGCGCACCCTCGAGCAGGAACGGCCGAGCGGCAGGGGCGATGATGAGCTCCTCGTGGAAGGGAGCCAGCGCCACGCGAGCCTCGACGCGCGGCGGCCCGATGCGATCGCCGAGGCCGGTCGGGCGGATCTCGAAGCCGTCGAGACCCCGGGGGCCGGCGTGCAGCGAGGGCTGGGCGTGGGCGGGCAGCACGGCCACGTCGCCCGGCACGATGGGCCGGTCGAGCACCCGCCCGCTGCCGTCGCCGAAGACCAGCAGGCGCGGGCGGGACGAGGGCTCGAGCGCGAGGCTTCGATCCGGCGCGAGCACGAGGTAGCGCAGCTCCACCTCGGCATCCACGTAGGCACGACCCCCGGCGTGGACGGGAGCCGACGGCTCGGCCAGGGGCAGGGACATCGCCGAGCGAGAGTCTACCGCCGTGGCCCGAGGCGCGGCGGCCCTACAGCAGCTCGGGGCCCCAGGTGTCCTTGGAGATGGGCCCGGTGGGCCCGTTCTCGAGCCGGCACACGCCGATGAGATCGGTGATGTCGATGGGGATGCCGAGCACGGAGCAGTCCTGCGGGTTGCCCCAGCGGTAGATGGGACCCATGCCGGGGACGTTGGGGTCGCCGTCGCCCAGCGCCCCGAAGTCGTCGCTCATCCACACGGGCCAGGTGGCGTCGCCCAGACCTTCCTGGGCGAAGAAGTCCATGCCGTAGACGCTCTGCCAGGTGTCCCAGGCCACGCCGGCCTGGGTGCGGTCGCTCAGATCGGTGCACACCAGGGTGACGCACACGCCCAGGACGGTCTCGCCGATCGACATGTAGACGTGCTCGCCGGCGTCGGACCAGAAGCCGTGCGAGCCCCAGGCGGCGTAGACCACCGGGTGGGTGCCGTCGTGGATCTCGATCTCGCCGCTGCCCCAGCGGTAGGCGCCGCCGAAGCCGTGGGCGGAGAGGTAGACCTGGCTGGGCGCGTGGCTGCCGTCGGGCTGCTCGAGCAGGCGCACGGTGATGTGCTCCCAGTCGCCCACGTGGTTGCCCCAGATGGTGTCGGCGGCCGACTTGCCGCGGTTGTAGGGGTAGTAGACGAAGTAGACCAGGTCGACCACGCCGTCGCCCTTGTCGGCCCAGTAGGCGTAGACGGGGGCGGTGGCCAGGTCGCCGGCGAAGAAGGGCAGGGTGCTGGAGGGGGCGTCGAGGGGATCGAGGGTCCGCAGCCAGAAGCGGCCCTCCTCCCAGGCGAAGCGCTCCTGCTCGGGGAAGGCCCACTCGACCGAGGACGGCCAGTACTGCTCGTCGGCGGTGAGCCAGATGCGGGGGGCGTAGGTGCGCAGCTCGACCTCGCGGGGGTCGAGCTCGGGCTCGCCGGTGTCGGAGCCGTCGCTGGTGCTCTCGTCGCCGGTGCCGTCGCCGGTAGGCGGGGAGGTCTCGGCGTCGGTGGTCTCGGCCGAGGTGGTGGTGCCGGGGCTGGTGGAGCCGGTCGCGGGCTCGGTGTCGGTCCCGGTGGTGGCGACCTCGGGAGGCTCGGGATCGGAGCAGCCGAGCCCGAGGCCCAGGCCGAGGAGGGCGAGTGAGCGCAGGCGCATGACGAGCATCGACTCCAGCGTCCACGGTACCACGGGCGGCCGGGGCGGGAGCCGGAGCGCGGCCGCGGGCGTCACTCCTCGAGCGCGCAGCCGAGCCCCTCGCGGAAGCTGGCGGCGCTGCGGTACAGCCCGAGCGCCACCGCGGTCACGCGGCGGCGCTCGTGGTCGATCTCGGCGTCGGCGACGTCGGGCGTGACCTTGGTCCAGTCCCGACACCACTGCTCGTCCTGCTTCATCACGAACACGCAGGAGCACATCTCCTTGGCCTTCTGGCGCACGGCGAGCTCTCCGTCGTTGTTGTCGTAGCCGTCCTTGCAGCCGGGGGCGAGCAGGGCGGACGCGAGCAGGCCACCCGCGAGGAAGGTGGACGCGAGTCGGGGGGCGAGGGGGCGGATCACCGGTCGGCCTCCTGGGCGAGCTCGATGGCGAGGCGGAGGAAGCGGTTCTCGTCGAGCACGCCGGTCTCCCGGTCGTCGGCGGTGCGCACCACGACGAGATCGAGGGAGGGGATCACGGTGATCGTCTGCCCCCAGTGGCCGGAGGCCTGGAAGGTGTCCTCGGGGACGTCGGGCCACAGGGCGTCGTAGCCGAGCTCGGGCACGGGGTGGTTGGTCCACCACTGGCGGCCGGGGACGTTGTCGGTCTGCTCGTCCCACACGAGGGCATCCTGGACGAACACGGGGTTGACCCCGGTGCTGCGCTCGACCCAGCCCTCGGGCAGCAGGCGCTCGCCCTCCCAGCAGCCGTCGTGCAGGTAGAGGTAGCCGAAGCGCGCCATGTCGCGGGGGGTGGCGTAGGCGTAGGAGCTGCCCACGAAGGTGCCGGCGCGGTCCTGCTCGAAGATGGCGCTGCTCATGCCCAGGGGCTCGAACAGCCACTGCCGCGGGAAGCTGCTGTGCAGGTCGTCGGGCAGGGCGCCCGCGATCACGGCCGACAGCAGCACGGTGTCGCCCGAGGAGTAGCGAAAGACGGTGCCCGGGGTGTGCTCGAGGCCGTGGGAGCCCACGAAGGCGGCCATGTCGAGTGCGCCCACGCCGTAGAGCATGGCGATGACCGAGCTGAGGTAGTAGGGGTCGTTCTCGTAGCCCTCGTTCCAGTCGAGGCCGGAGCCCATCGCGTGCAGGTCGGCGATGGTGATCGAGCACTCGTCGACGTGGTCGTAGTGGTCGCAGACGGAGTCGTCGAGGGTGAGCCAGCCACGGACGACGGCCATGCCGAGCAGCGCGTCGATCATCGACTTGGAGACCGACCATGCGAGGTGCGGGTTGTCGGCGCCGAAGCCCCGGGCGTAGCGCTCGTAGACGATGCGGCCGTGGTGGACCACGAGCACGCCGTCGGTGCGGACGCCCTTTCGCTCCTCGTCGGTGCCCACGAGGGTGAAGGCGAAGTCGCCCAGGGCGTCGGTGGCGGGGCCGTAGTGCTGGGTCTTGGGCCAGGTGGTCGTGGGCCACGAGACGCCCTCGGGGCACGCGGCCTCGGCCGACGCCGCGGGAGCCAGGGCCAGGAGTAGGGCGGCGAGGAGCGGGGCGTGCTTCATGGCAAGGCCACCTTGACGATGGGGACGATGAACGGGAGCCGGGCGGGACCCCACAGCCGATCGTGACGCTGCCAGCTCAGCTCGCCGGCATCGAGGGGCGCGGTGCGGCGGCGGGTGGCCTCGGCCGTCAGCGAGCCCAGGCCGGTGACCACGAGGGCATCGGTGAGGACGACGGGCGCGACCTCGCGGAGCTCGTAGAAGCTGGCCCCGCCCAGGATCGCGCCGGCGAACACCCCGAGGTGGCCGAGCTGGTGGACGAGGAAGCCGGGCCAGTAGCGCTCGCGCCGGGGAAACAGGCGGTGCCCCACGGCCCACTGCACGGTGTAGGTGGCCACGGGCGGCAGGAAGGCGCCGATGAGCAGGCCGCCCACGACGGGGCCGAGGCCCTTGCCGCGGTGACCCACCCAGCCCGCGAGCGCGTAGCTGCCGGGCAGCACGAGCAGGCTGGTCATGACACCGGTGCCATAGTGGGCGCCCACGAAGCGCCAGCTCCACGGGGGCTTGGGGCTGCGGCGGGGAGGCGGATCCTCTCGCGGGGCCTCGGGGGCGGTGACGACCGGCTCCGACCCGGAGGGGGTGGCACCAGGAGGAGGGACGACGCCGAGCAGACCGGCGAGGGCGAGCGCGTGCACCATGTTCGGCCGCGGAACACGGTACCCGGGGCGCACCGGCGCCTGCAACCACGCGCGTGGAAGGGGCGGGACGGACCGCGCTCGACATTTCTCGATGGCTCCAGGGATCCGTGGGCCGGGGTCGGGCGACCAACGAATCGGTGCCGCATCGTGGGCGGTGCCCTTGGGTCGCGGTAGGATGGTGGGGCGACCGGTTGGTTGGTTGGGTCATGACCGTAGGAATTCCATGGAAGCTCGGTCGCGCCCTGGTGGGTGCGATGACGATGGTGATCGTGGGGGCCTGCCCCGATGGCGACGGCGATGGCTCGGACCGCGATCCATCGGGACGGCTGGGCCTGGCGGGGTTTCGCTGGGGCTGCGCCGGTGATGGCGACCTGGGCTGCTCGGTGAGGGGCGCGTTCCCCCATGCGGTGGCCGTGGGCTCGCGCTACGAGGTGCGGGCGGTGCCCACCGAGCGGACCCCCGACGAGATCTCGATCGCCCAGGTGCAGCTGAGCGCGGCGATCCGGGCCGGGGTGAGCGGCAGCGGAGGGCTGCAGGCGGTGGACGCCGGCGAGGTCACGCTGATGGCCCTGGGTTTCGAGGGCGAGCTGGTGGACTACACCACCATCGAGCAGCGCGAGGTGCAGCGCTTCGAGCTGCGCGACGCGGAGGACGAGGTGTTCCCGCCGAGCTGCTCCGACGGCAGCAGCTGTGCCGACGCGGTGTGGGACGAGCCCCCGCCGCCCCCGGAGTTCGTGGTGGGCAGCTCCACGCGAGTGCGGGCCGAGCCCATCGCTGCGAGCGACGAGCGGCTGATGGGCGACCTCCACTACGAGTGGGACGTGACGCCGGAGGCCGTGGCCACGCTGGGGGGCGACCGCAGCGGCAACCAGGTGGACGTGCAGGTGCACAGCACGGGGCGCTTCGAGATCCGGGTGACGGCCGGCGGGATCAGCCAGGTGTTCTCGTATGGCGCCACCTCGGCGGGCCCTCGGCGGCGCCGCTCCACGCCGGGGGACACCGGCGGCGAGACGGACGGCTCGGGCACGGAGAGCGACACCGACACGGACGGCACGGGCACGGACGGCTCGGGCACTACGGGGGGCGACACCGAGGGGCTCGCGACCTCGACGGGAGGTGGGATGTGAGCGCGCGACGACGATGGCAGTCGCTGGTGGTGGTGGCCCTGGTGGTCGGCTGCGCCCCGGACTACGACGGGGTCTCGGTGCGCAAGCGCTACGGCGAGGCCGATGCCCAGGCCAGCCGCACGGGGATCTCCCTGCGCCACGGCGACGTGATGGTGTTCGAGCTGCGGCCGCAGGCGGAGGGCGATCCGATCACCGAGGTGGCGATGGACGTGTGGATCGAGTCGTCGGACTACGACATCGCGGTGGTGCGGCCGTCGATCCTCACCAACGCGTGGGCGGTCAACGGCGTGCACGTGGGCACCACCGAGATGCTGGTGGAGGTGGACGGCGAGCTGCGCGAGTCGATCCCGGTCGAGGTGGAGCCGGAGGTGACGCCATGAGGGCTCCGATCTCGCTGGTGCTGGCGCTCGGGCTCGGCGTGGTCTCGCCGGTGGCCCGGGCGGCCGAGCCCGCGCCGTCGCCAGAGGTGCGCGCGGTGCAGCTGCAGACGCTCTTCACCGAGGCGCAGCTGCACGTGGACCGCTACAACTCCACGCGCGACTCCAAGCACCTGGTGGTGGCGCGCGAGCTGCTGGCGCAGTGGCTCGTCGATCACCGCGCCCTGTACGGCGACTCCAAGGAGGCGATCGCCCAGCGCTCCACCATCGAGCAGCAGCTGGGCATGATCGACGCCGAGCTGGAGCACCTGAGCTCGGCCGGCACCGTGGCGCCGGCTCCCGCACCGGCCCCCATGCCGGCGCCGGTGATGGTCGACGAGGAGCGGGCGCCCTCGGTGGATCCGCGGCGGGTGGAGGCCCAGCGCCAGGCCCAGCGATGGACGCGGGGCGGCGGGGCGGTGCTCACCCTGGGGCTGCTGACGGTGGTGGGGGCCTCCCTGCCGCTGTGGGGCCTGCGCAACTCGGCGCTGCGCCGGGCCGACGAGCAGACCTTCCGCGTGGACCAGGAGCGGTACTTCGAGCGAGCCCAGCGGCGTCAGGTGGGCGCCATCGCGACGCTGGCGGTGGGCGCCCCGCTGGCGGCCCTGGGGGTGGCGATGATCACCGTGGGGCTGGTGAAGCGCTCGCAGGCCCGGCAGCTCACGCTGATGCCCGAGGCCGGGGTGGGCTACGCCGGGGCGGGGCTGCGGCTGCGCTTCTGATCGCGCTCACTGGCCCGCGGCGTAGCAGGTGAGCTCGATCCGCACGCCGTCGGGGTCGCGCAGGAACACGGAGTAGTCGCCGTCGTCGAACTCGATCCGGCGGGCCACCTCGGGGCCGAGCGAGCGGCCCACCTCGTAGAGCGCGTCGACCTGCTCCCGCGACGAGGCGACGAAGCCGAGGTGGTCGACCCCCGGTCGCCCGCGGGAGCGCGGCTCGTCGGCGGTGCTCGCCGGGCGCAGGTCGAAGTAGAGGCCGTCGCGACCGAACAGGTGGTCGCGCTCGCGGACGAAGCCGAGCGGGCCGAGCACCCGCTCGTAGAAGCGCAGGCTGGCCTCGAGGTCGGTGGCCAGGATGACGATGTGGTCCAGGGCGAACGTGCTCATCGCTCGTAGGGTCCCAGAAATGGAGACGGCGCGAGCCCAGGGGCCCGCGCCGTCGCGCTCGGAGTCCGGGTGGACCGGGGCTCGGCCTACTCGGGCACGATGAAGAGGCTCTTGGCCGACTCCTCGTAGGTCGGCTTGAGCACCTTGTAGTCCTCGGGGCCCGACTCGAAGATGACGACGAAGTCGGTGTCGTCGCGGCGAGCCACCGCGATGTAGAGCACGACCGCCTCGGAGCCACCGCCGCCGCCGTACTCGACCGCGATGTGGTAGTCGGTGGCGGTGTCGACGAAGGGCCCGGACTTCTTGCCGCCGGCGTAGCCCTGCGAGGCGAGGGCCTCCACCATCTCGTCGGCGACCTTGGCGGGCTTCTTCTTCTTGTCGACCGCGTAGAGGCTGATCATCACGCGCTTGATGATCGCGTCGCAGGTGGACATGAAGCCGCCGCTCATCATGGCCTGGACGAAGGTCGGGTTGTCGTCCTGGATGAACTCGACCCCGGGCGGGGGCCGCATGATGACCTTGTCCCCGAACAGCAGCGTGGGGGTCTCGGAGACCTTGGCACCGCAGTCGGCCGGGGCACCGTTGCCGCCGCCGTCGGAGCCACCGCCATCGGTCACGGCACCGCCGCCACCGTCGGAGCCACCACCGTCGGAGCCACCGCCGCCGTCGGTCGCGGAGCCGCCACCACCATCACCGCCGGATTCGCCGGGCGGGTTGGTGCCGGGAGGTTTCTTGGGCCCGCATCCGCCGGCCAGGCCGACGCAGAGGCCGAGGATCGCAGATGCGACAACGTTTCGAGCGAGCTTCACTTGAGTTCGTGCTCCTTGGAACCGGCGGGAAGGTATCAGGACGCGCGGCGAGGAAAAAGCCCCGACGCGCGGTTGGGCACGCCACCGGGGTGGTGGTCGCCGGCTCGGACCCCGGAACGCCGGCTTGGACGGGTGCCTTTCAGGTTCACGCCGACGGGCTCGCGGCGTTCCTGGGGCATGGGGCTCGCGACGACCGCGCAGCTCATGTCTCGCTGGGGTTCCACTCCACCGCGCCGCCGGGCAGGAAGTAGAGCAAGAGCATTCGCGGACCGGTGACGGTGGGGGTGTGCACCGAGCCGGCGGGCATCACCACCCAGCCGGGCGGGTGGCCATCGAAGCGCGAGCCCTCGGCGGCGGGGTCGGCGGGGAAGGCCATGGTGATCTCGCCCCGCGGATGACGGTGGCGCAGCGCCGGGCCCTCGAGCTCGACCACGTCGATCGACAGGTCGTGGGTGCTGGGGCTGGCCTTGGCCACGCGGCCGAAGCGAGCCGGGGGCTCGCCGCGCTCGCACAGCCAGCCCTCGGCCACGCCGCGCCGCAGGGTCTCGCCCACCGCCTGGAAGGCCGGTCCCTCGGCCGGGTGCTCCTGCCGTAGCCGCTGCGCGATCGATGCGGCCGCGTCGGCGTCGTGGCTCTCGGCGAGGGGCAGGGCCGCGACGGCCTCGAGGAAGGGGGCGAGCTGCTCGAGCAGGGCTTGGGTGGACGCGCTCATGGTCGGTCGCCGAGGCTAGCATCGGCACCGGGGTCGGGGGCGAGCTGGAGCGCGTCGGCGGTGATCCGAAACGAGCGGGCCGACTCGGGCGCGGTCTCGGCCGAGGGATCGAGGAGCGCACGTCCCTGCACCACCAAGCGCACGGGGGCCGGCTCGAGCGCGTCGATCCGGGGGCCGGCCCCGGGGGCGGCCGGGCCCAGCCCCATCGAGGGGGCGGGTCGATCCCAGCGCCGCAGCACCGCCGCGGCGCGCCCGGCCGGCACCAGGGCGAAGCGCTCGCCCGGCAGCATGAGCAGGTCGTAGGGGAACGCGGGAGCCTGGGGATCCTCGGCGGGCTCGGGGGAGGCGATCACCCCCTCGACCACCCGACGCGAGCGCAGGTGCCAGGCGGCCTCGATGCGTCGCTCGGCCTCGTCGAGATCGCAGGCGCTGGCCCACACCCACGCGTGGTCGGCCTCGTCGCCCGCGACGAACACCAGCTCGGCGGGCTGGAAGCCGGCCTGGCGCAGGGTGGCGACCAGGGTGGGGACCTGCCAGGACCACTGCGACAGCGAGAACGCCAGCGGGATGGGCAGGCCATGGGCATCACTGCGCGTGAGCGCGGCGAGCCGAGCCAGGGCGGCGCCGAGATCGGGATCGTCGAGCGCGATCGAGGCCGCGGCGGGGACGGTGGCGGGGATCCAGGCGTGGGCCTCGAAGCTCGCCCCTGGCTCGCCGCAGGGCTCGGGCTCGAGGGGCTCCTCGGCCTGCGGCGACACGGCGGGGGGATCGACGGGGCCGGGATCGTCGGGAGGATCGGGGGCCGCGGTGGGGCGGCACGCCAGCAGCCAGGCGCCCAGCGCCAGCATGCGTCGGGCGAGGGGGCGGGCGGGCATCAGGGCTCCGCTCGCAGCAGGGCCGCGTCGGCGGGGGGGAGCTGCAGGCGCCCCTGCACGACCTCGCCGTCGGCGAGGTAGGCGGCCCGGTCGACCAGCTCGCGCACGCGATCGTTCTGCTCGGGCGCCTTGCGTCCCTCGAGCGCCGCGACGGCGGCCGCGGCATCGCCCTCGAGCTGCAGCGCGATCTGACCGTCGAGGCTGCCATCGCTGCCGCGCAGCAGCTCGAAGCGCACCGCGAGCACGTCCTGATCGAGATCGAGGTGGAGCATGGGGCCCGAGGCGAACAGCGCGATCGCAGGGGCGCCCGGCTGGCCGAGCAGCGCATCGAGCTGCTCCTGCACGTCGGAGGGCGGCATGTCGCGGGCGGCCGCCAGCGGGGTGAGGCCCGAGCCGGGCTCGGAGGCGGGGACGAAGGCCGCCACGTCGCCCTCGAGCAGGATCACGCGATAGGGGAACACGCGCTGCGGCTCCCAGATCTCGAACACCTCGTCCTCGGCGCGGCGCAGCTCGAGGGCCTGCAGGTGCTTGCGGACCTCGTCGAGCGGCTCGAGCAGCGGGCGGATCACGGTGGGCCGACGGGCGAGGCGACCGGTGGAGACCAGCGCGGTGGAGCCCAGCCAGGTGCTGGTGGCCGGGGCCTCGGAGGGGCGCACGGACTCGAGCGCGCGCTCGAGATCGGTGACCGCCTGCAGCAGGTCCTCGGCCCGCGGGGGCAGGCCGTAGACCACCGACACCACGTCGCCGCGCAGGGTCTGCGGCACGCTCACCCAGGCCACGGAGACCGCGTCGGGATCGAGCCATGCGAGCAGCCGCGAGCGCACGCCGTCGTCCTTGGGGGCTGGCGCGGCCGCGGTCTCGGGGCTCGCCGCGGGCGTGGGGGCGGGCGGCGACTCGACGGGCGTGCGGGGCTCGGCCTGGGGATCGTCGCCCTTGCAGGCGAGCGCGAGCAGCAGGACCGCGAGGGCCGTCCTTCGCAGGTGGATCAGCAGGGGCGCCATCGTCGACCGTCCCTCACGAAGCGAAGGGGAAGGGCATGGGCCCGGGCGGGGGCGGGGGCCGCCTCGCCGGGCAGGCTCGGGTACTCGGGGTCGTGGGGCAGCACGATGAGCACGCTCCGATCGTGGAGCAGCACCTTGGGCAGGATGGCGCCGTGGGGATCCACGTCGAGCATCGCGGCCAATCCATCGCGCTCCGCGTCGCGCAGGCGCAGCAGCACCGAGACGGTGGGTGGCGGCAGGTCGACCTCCTCGGCCTCCCACGCGGCGAGGTGATCGCAGGCGGTGGCCCAGCGTCCCTCGTGGGTCTCCACCCCGTCGGCCTCGGCCTCGCTGCCCTCGCCCTCGCCGAGCTCCACCACGAAGAAGCGCGCGAGGTAGCGTCGTCGCGACTCGGCCGAGGGGGTGAGCCAGGTGTCGAACCACCGCAGGCCGTGCGGCGGCAGGGCGAGGCCGGTCTCCTCCTCGCACTCGCGTCGAGCCGCCTTCTCCCAGCTCGCATCCTCGTCGGCCGGGCCGTCCTCGGGATCGAGGCGACCGCCGGGGAACACCAAGGTGGATGGCATGAAGGGGCTCTTGGCGCTGCGGCGCACCATGTAGATCTCGCGCCCATCGGGGCCGGGGCGCATCACCACCACCGTGGCTGCGTGGCGGATCACCGACTCGCCGCTCGGAGGGGATCCATCGCCCTGGGAGGCGCCGGGAAAGGGCGGCGCGGAGGATCGGGAGGAATCGCCGTTCATGCTGGGGTCGATGCCCTTGGTAGCACGGCCGCCAGAAGCCGCGCAGCCAGCTCCGGTCGGGGTGCGCACGACCTTCGGGCGTGGACCCGGCCCGCAGAGCTGCCAAGACCGACATTGTGCGTGAAGCACGCAAGCCGGACATCGGGTCCCACGTGCGGGGCTTTTGCAGTTACGCTACGTTCGTTGGCCAGCATGCGCCGCGCCTGGACCCAGGAAACGCGCCGCGTCCTCCGTCGTGGGCGCTCGCGCGGGATGGCCGCTCCGCCCCGGGAGGAGTCGTGGGCGTGGAACGCGTGACCGAAGCCCACGCCGTCGCCACCACCGCCGGCGATGCGCTGTTTCGCGAGGCGCTGCAGGTGGCGCCGGTGGCGACCGTCGTGCTCGATCGCGCGGGGTTGGTGGTCGCCTGCAATCGTGCCTTCGTGGATCTGGTGCAGGTCCCCGCGGCCAAGGTGGTCGGCGAGCCCTTCCTCGGCTGGCTGGCGCGGGCCACCGAGCGCGAGGGCTTCGGCCGCTCCTTCATGGGCCTGCGCGACAAGGATGCCGGGCGCGGCTTCTCGCTCGAGGTGGGGCTGGTGCCCAAGCTCGGGCCGCGGGTGGAGTGCACCGTGCAGGTGCAGCGCCTCGGCGACGGCCACGTCACCGTCACCTGCCATCCCTCGGTCGACAAGTCGCTGTCGCCCGAGGCCGAGCTCGGGCTTGCGGTCACCCGCAGCCTCGACGCCCTCGACCAGGGCATGCTGCTCGTCGACCTCGAGAGCAAGATCGTGCACGCCAACCCGGCCGCGGTGGAGCTGCTCGGCGATGCGATCGTGGGGCGCAGCTTCCTCGAGCTGGCCGATCCCGACTCGGTCTCGCAGCTCACCCGCGCGCTCACGGTGGCGCACGCGGGCAGCTGGCAGGGCGAGGTGGAGCTGCGGCGCTTCGACGGCGAGCCGGTCCCGGTGGAGCTGTCGCTGGCCGCGGGCACGGGACCGGCGGTGGTGCTGGTGCGCGACGTCAGGGAGCGTCGTCGCCGGGCCTTCGAGGAGCGACTCATCGGGCAGGTCGATCGCTGCCTGGTCTCCAGCCCCGACCCTCGCGCCAGCGTGATGGCGGCCTGCGCCGCGCTGGGCGGCGGCCTGGGCTGCGAGCGCATCGTGGTGCTGGTGCGGGTGGGCGGCGCGTGGGTGCGCTGGCCCTGGGACGCGCGCGGCACCCATCGCGTGGTGCCGCTCGAGGTGGAGCCCCCCGAGCAGTGGGACGACGCCCCGCCGCTTGAGACCGTCGACCCCAGCGATCCCCAGGTGCGCGGCTGCTTCGGTCCGCTCGAGCCCCACGACGTGGCCCATCGCGTGGTGCTGCGAGCACCCAGCCGCGTGGTGGGCCACCTGCTGCTGGTGCAGGGCCGCGAGGCCTGGGACGCCCGCGACCGCACCCTCATCGGCGGCCTCGCCTCGCAGATCGCCCTGGGCCTGGCCAACGGCCTGCTCACCATCGAGACCCGCGAGCTGGCGGCCTACCAGGCCATGGTGCTCGACCAGACCACGGTGCTGCTCGACAGCGTGGATGCCGAGGGGCGCGTGATCACCTGGAACCGCGCCAGCGAGCAGATCCTGGGGATCCCCGGCGACCAGGCCCTGGGCCGGCGACTGGGCCTCGAGGTGGCGCCCGCGGTGGACCCCCGCCAGTGGGAGGCGCTATGGAGCACCCTGCTGCGCGAGGGCATGGTGGCCCGCGAGATCACCCTGCTCGGCCCCGAGAGCCTGCCCGCCGACAAGCGCGAGGTGCCCCTGCACGTGGAGGCCCGGCTGCTGCGTGACGAGGGCGAGGTGCGGGGCGCCGTGATCGTGGGCCTCGACCTCCGCGAGCGGCGGGGCCTGGAGCAGCAGGTGCTGCGCAGCCAGAAGCTGGCCGCGGTGGGCCTGCTCGCCGCCGGCATCGCCCACGAGATCAACAACCCCCTGTCCGGCGTGGTGGGCTACAGCAAGCTGCTGCTCGAGAAGCACCTGCCCGACAACGTGCGCGAGAAGGTCGAGAAGATCGCGCAGAGCGG
>JACKDV010000010.1 GCA_020633315.1 Myxococcales bacterium | reverse complement strand
GCCGCCTCGCCGGCCTCCGCCGCCGCCGCGTCGTCGGCCTTGGCCTCGTCGGCCTTCTTGCCTTCGTCGGCCTTCTTGGCGTCCGCCTTGGCGTCGTTCTTCGGAGCATCGCAGGCGGTGGCCATGGCACCGCCGAGCAGGAGGGGAAGGATTCCAGTGAGGATCGTTCGCAGGTGCACGTGAGTCTCCTTGCGGCGGAGCAGACGCTACACGAACCGCCGGCCTCCCTCCAAGCACGCCCGAGCCCGCGCCCGCGGTCTGTTGCACCAAGCCGACGGAGATCGCGCCAAGTCTGCCGGCTCGCGGCGTGCAGACCACCATTGCGCCGCGCTCCGTCGGCCGGTAGCGTGCCCATCGGCCGCTCCCTGCGCTAGGGGCGCGACACCTGTTCCGATGAGCGAAACGGCCTCCAATCCCACCGCCTTGGCTCCGCGCTCGGTTGCGCTCGCCCAGCCGCCGAAGGAGCTGACGCTTCGTCCCGTGGAGGGCATGGCCAAGTGGCTGGGCCCCTTCGCCCGCTTTGCCATGCGCTTGGTGAGCATGGTGGAGCAGCCGCTGGAGAACATGTCCGGCCCGCTGTCGCCGGTGAAGGGCTACTTCCGCCGCGACCGGCATCGGCACCCTCGGGTCGATCCCGAGACCTACGCGCTGCGAGTGACCGGCGTGGCGAGGCCGCGGAGCTTCACCCTGGCCGAGCTGCGCGAGCTGCCGTGGGAGGAGCGGGTGCTGGTGATGGAGTGCGCCGGCAATGGCAACCACGTGATGGGCTCGGCCGGTCTCGTGGGCCAGGCCCGCTGGTCCGGCCCCTCGCTGGCCACCGTGCTCGAGGCCTGCGGGGGCCCCGGCGAGGCCACCCACTTCGCGTTCCGGGGCCTCGACCCGGTCCCGCTGGTGCGCCGCGGCTACCACTACGGCCTGTCGATGCAGGAGCTCGACCAGGCGCGGGCGCTGCTCGCCCTCGAGATGAACGGCGAGCCCCTGCCGCGCCCGCGTGGCTTCCCCGTGCGCATGGTCGTCCCCGGCATCTACTCGATGTCGCACGTGAAGTGGCTTGGACACATCGAGGGCAAGACCGCCCCGCACATGGGCATCCACAACCGCTGGGTGTTCACCAACAAGGAGCGCCGCGACGGCAAGTGGGTGCGGGTGCAGGCGCGGTGGATCGGCCTCAAGTCGATGATCACCCGCTGCCAGCGCATCGACGGCGGCTGGCGTCTCACCGGCTGGGCCTGGGGCGGCGGCAAGGAGCTCGACCGCGTGGAGATCACCACCGACGGCGGCCAGAGCTGGCGCACGGCCACGCTGCACCCGCCCGGCGAGTACTTCGGGGGCGAGCTGCCGCCCGAGAGCTTCGAGCACGCGTGGTCGGTGTTCGACTTCCACTGGCGCGACGCCGAGGCCGGCTCGCACCTGCTCGCGAGCCGAGCCTTCGCCACCGACGGCACGGCCCAGCTGATGGACGAGGACCCCGAGGTCAAGGGGCACTTCAACCAGACCCGGGTGAAGTGGCGCGAGGTGGACGTGCCCGGCTGATCACGTGCGCGTGGTGACGGAGCGCGAGCCCGGCTACCACAGCACCTTGAGCAGCTTCTTGCACTCGCGGCCCAGCGCCGCGAACAGCTCGGCGTCGACCCAGCGCTCGGGCAGCGAGCTGCGGTGCCCGGCCAGCTCGGGCGGCGAGCGAGGCAGGGCGATCTGCAGCGGGAACACGTCGCGACGCGACCAGCCCTGACCGCGGATCTCCGGGGTGCGCAGGGGCAGCCAGCCGCGCGGCTCGTCGCCCCACACCAGCCACTGGGGCGGCCCCGCCTCGCGGTCGTCGTCGGCCACGCCCGGCCACAGCACCAGGGCCGGGCGTGCCGTGCCCTCGTGGGCGCGCACCATGGCCGGCAGCACCACCGTGTCACCGGGCAGCACGTCGGCGGGCGCGACCACCTGCACCGGGCGCTCGAGCACCACCCCCGAGGGACGCGTGACCCACAGCGCCGGCTTGGCCGTGAGCACATCGTCGACCTTGATCGTGGACAGCGGCTCGCCGCTCACCTTGGTGCGGGTGGCCACGAAGCTGGGCACCTTCTTGGGCGCGTCGTCGCCCTCGGCCACGCTCGGCTCGGGCTCGGGCTCGGGCTCCACCAGGGTGCGGGCCCGCAGCGGCAGCGGCTCCCACGGCAGCTCGGCAGGATCCTGCCGCCACAGGCGACCGAGCTGATCGTCGGCGTGCGGCCCCGCGAGCAGGAGCGTGCCGTCCTCCGCCACCGCGACGCAGGTGGCCAGCCGCCGCAGGCGACACTGCTCGGCCTCGGGCAGCGGCTCGGCCTCGGGCTCGTCCCGGGCATCGGCCGGGGGCTTGGGCGGCGCGAGCAGGAAGCGGTGCAGCACCCCCGCCGGCCGCAGCACGTAGATGTAGCGATCGCAGCCCGCCACCGCCAGCGGGCGCCCGGAGCCCTCGAGCCGGGGGTAGCGCTCCTGCACCATTCGCATGCCGCGGTTGGTCCAGCCCACCGCGCCGTCGCGGGCCGCGAGCACGCAGGCGCCGTCGCGGGTGAAGCCCAGCGCCACGATGGCCTCGGCCGACACCTCCACCGGGCTGGTCTGCTTGAGCTTGAGCTTGGTGTAGCCCGAGGGATGATCGGGATCGATCACCCAGGCGTGCGACTCACCGCCGGCCCACACCGCCCGGCCGTCGGCCGAGGGCACCAGCCCCAGCACCGCGTGCTCGGACACGCGACGGCGGTGCACCACCGCTTCCTTGTCGATGTCCCACAGCACCTCGCCCTGCGAGCCCACCCCGCACAGCATCCGCGAGCGGATGAGGCACACCCGCTCGACGAAGCCGCCGAGCTTGGAGCCCACCTTGGTGGCCGCGGTCCCGAAGGTGGTGCTGTGGTGCAGGTGCTGGCCGCCGATCCACAGCGTGCCCTCGTCGCCCTCGAACACGCTGGGTCGCGCGCTCTTGAGGGGGATGGTGCGCTCCACCTCGAGGGTGCTCGCGCCCACGATCCAGATCTCATAGGGCAGGGTCACCAGCAGGCGCTTGCCGTCGCGGCTGACGGCCAGGGCCAGCGGCCGGTCGTCGAGGGTCACCAGCGGGGCCGATGCCTTCCCTGCCACCGTCCGACGCGCACCGGCCACGGTGCGTCGTGCCGAGCCCTTGGGGCGGACGCGGTGCGTCATAGGCAGCCAACATTAGCAGGCAGCGGCCGCCCTGGGGCACCGCCGAGGCGATCGAGCCGGGAATGCAGGAAATTCTCGGGACCCCCGCCGTCCGCTGCCGCGACTAGCGGGGGCCGAATTCCCGCCCTGGCGTCCAGCGAGGCACCTCCGGGGCATCGGCCACCCGCTGCACCAGCTCGAGCATCGCCTCGGTGTCCTGCAGCGCGCCCGTGAACGGCCACGCCTCGTCGACCTCGTCGTCCACCGTGTGGTAGCGGCGGGCGATCTCGGCCGCCCGCCGCTCGCCCGCCGCCGTGCCCCCCTCGACCATCGAGGTCCCGCCGCGGAAGGTGATGGCCGGGATCCCCACGCGGGCGAAGCTGAAGTGATCCGAGCGGTAGTAGCTGCCCGCCTCGGGCTGCTCGTCGCCCACCACCGTGCGCCCCTGGGCCGCCACCACCTCGGCGAGCCGATCGTCGAGGGTGCTCAGCCCGTAGCCCGGCACCGCCACCGTGGTGGTGGGCCCGTACACGTTCATGCTGTCGAGGTTGGCCACCGCCACGATCGACGCGGCGGGCACCAGGGGGTGCTCGGCGTAGTGGCGGCTGCCGAGCAGCCCCTGCTCCTCGGCGGTGGTCGCCAGCAGCACCACGCTGCGCCCCGGGCCCCGCCCCTGCTCCACCCGGGTCCGCAGCCCGGCCGCCACCCCCAGCATCGCCGCGATCCCGCTGGCGTTGTCGAGGGCTCCGTTGAAGATCGCATCCTCGCCGGGAGCCGCCCGCGGGTCCACGCCCAGGTGGTCCCAGTGGGCGGTGATCAGCACGTGCTCGTCGGGTCGATCGCGCCCGGGGATCATGCCGAGCACGTTGCGATCGACGACCGAGCGCTCGGTGGTCACCACCTCGGCGGCGAGGGTCAGGGGCAGCGGCAGCGGCTCGAAGTCGGGGCGCAGGGCCAGCGCGTGCCAGGCCTCGAGGGAGGACCCCGCGGCCTCGGCCAGCGCATCGCCGAGATCGCGGTGGATCCAGCCCTGCAGCTCGAGGCTGGGCGCCGGCTCGCCGTCGGGCTGGTCGAGGGTGAAGCGCTCGCCCGACCAGCTGCTGCGCACCACGTTCCAGCCATAGGACGCGGGCGCCGTCTCGTGCACCACCAGGCAGCCCACCGCCCCGGCCTGCCACGCGCGCTCGTACTTGTAGGTCCAGCGGCCGTAGAGGGTCATCGCGGCGCCCCCGAAGCGACCGTCGTCGAGCGGGGGATCGCCCACCAGCACCACCGCCACCTTGCCGCGCAGGTCCACGCCGTCGTAGTCGTCCCAGCCGTGCTCGGGCGCGGTCACGCCGTAGCCCGCGAACACCAGCGGCGCCTCGATCATGGTGGTGCCGGCCGGGCCCAGGCTGCCCGCCACGATCTCCTCGCCGAAGCGCAGGGCCCGGGTCGAGCCGTCCGCCCCGCGCAGCTCCAGCGAGCTGCGGGCGGGATCGATGGTCACCGCTCGCATGGGCACCCGCTGCGTCCACCCCCCGTCCTCCCCCGCGGGGCGCAGGCCCAGCGCCTCCATCTGCGCCTGGATGTAGGCCACCGCCCGCGCGCCGCCCTCGGTGCCGGGGCGTCGGCCCTCCATCGCATCATCGGCGAGCGCGGTGGTGTGGCGGCGCAGCAGGGCCACGTCGAGGGCCGGCAGCGGCACGGCGGGGCTCGGGGCAGTCGTCGACGCGACGGCAGTCGTCGACGCGACGGCGATCGCCTCCGCCGAGGACGGCTCCGCGGACGCGCTCGCTCCTCCGCAGGCGCCCAGGGCCAGGGCCAGGGCCAGGCCCAGCCCCAGCCAGCGCGCGCGGAGGATCGTCATCCGCCGATCGTAGCGCGATCGGCCGGCCCGCTACACGTCGAGCAGCAGCCGCTCCGGATCCTCGATGAGCTGCTTGATCCGCACCAGGAACTGCACCGCCTCGCGGCCGTCGATGAGGCGGTGGTCGTAGCTCAGCGCCACGTACATGATGGGACGGATCTCCACCTTGCTCGCGACGGCGACGGGGCGCTCCACGATGTTGTGCAGCCCCAAGATGCCCGTCTGCGGCGGGTTGAGGATGGGGGTGGAGAGCATCGAGCCGTACACCCCGCCGTTGGAGACGGTGAAGGTCCCGCCCTGCAGCTCGTCGAGGGTGAGCTTGTTGGCCTGGGCGCGCTGACCGAAGTCGGCGATGGTGGCCTCGATGTCGGCGAAGCTACGCAGGTCCGCGCTGCGGATGACCGGCACCACCAGCCCCTTGCCGCCGCCCACGGCCACGCCGATGTCGTAGTAGTACTTGTAGACCACGTCCTCGGCGGAGATCTCCGCGTTGACGGCGGGGAACTCCTTGAGCGCCTCGCAGGCCGCCTTCACGAAGAAGGACATGAAGCCCAACTTGACGCCGTGGCGCTGGACGAAGCGGTCCTTGTAGCGCTTGCGCAGGTCGATCACCGCCGACATGTCGACCTCGTTGAAGGTCGTCAGCGTGGCCGTGCCCTGCTGCGATTGCAGCAGCCGCTCGGCCACCTTGCGCCGCAGCGGGGTCATGGGCTTGCGCTCCTCGACCCGCTCGCTCGAGGGCGCGGGCAGGGGCGAGGCCACGTGGGCCGAGACCGGGGGCCGCACCGGCGCCGGAGCGGGACCCGCCGCGGCCTTGATCACGTCCTCCTTGAGGATGCGCCCGCCGGGGCCGCTGCCCTGGACCGAGCCCAGGTCGACGCCACGACGACGCGCCTCGGCGCGGGCCGAGGGCGGCGCGGGGGTGGAGTCGCCCGACGCGGCCGCAGGCGCCGCGACCGGTGCCGGAGCGGGCGCGGCGGGAGCAGGAGCCGGGGCGGCGGGAGCAGGGGCCGACGCCGCGGGAGCAGGGGCCGGGGACGCCGCTCCGGCCGAGGCCGTGGCGGACTCGTCGATCTTGCCGATCACATCGCCCACCCCGACGGTGTCGCCCTCGGTGGCCAGCAGCTCCACGAGCACGCCGGCCGCCGGCGCGGGCACCTCCACGGTGATCTTGTCGGTCTCGATCTCTACCACGGGCTCGTCGACGG
Organism: Myxococcales bacterium; assembly: GCA_020633315.1. Classification (GTDB taxonomy): domain Bacteria; phylum Myxococcota_A; class Polyangia; order Nannocystales; family Nannocystaceae; genus Paraliomyxa. Next base: position 281,085 of record JACKDV010000010.1, on the reverse strand, counting down.
CGACCGTCTCGCCCTTGCGCTTGAGCCACTGTGCGATCACCCCTTCGGTGACCGACTCTCCCATTTGCGGTACGCGGATCTCGGTGGTCATCACTCGTCTCGCCCGTCGCGGGCCATCGTCGCGGCCCGGGACTTCGCGCGCCGTTCTAGCACAGCCAGGCGAGGGGTGGGATGCCGCGACCGCGGGGAGCGCAGGCCCATGGCCGCCTCGGGGTCCGGGAGCCGTCCTTCGTCGCGCCCGGCCTCCCGCGTCGCGTCGTCGTCGAGCGACGCGTCCGGCCGGGTCGTCGGTGAGGCTGCGGCCGGCGTCGTCCTCCGTCGCCGAGTCGTCGGTCCGGCCGAGTCGTCGGTCCGGCCGAGTCGTCGGTCCGGCCGAGTCGTCGGTCCGGCCGAGTCGTCGGCGAGGCGGTCCCTCGTCACTGCAAGCTCCGAGCTCGCGTCGACGGGCCCGGGCATCCGCACGATGGCGCGATCGAAGGCGGTCGTCGCACCACCGGCGTGGTCGCTCGGCCCGAGATCGAGGCGTCGATCGATTCCGCGATCGACGTGCTCGGCTTCTTCCATCGCGTGCGCGGGGGTGATCTCCTGCGCGGAAACGGCACTCGATTCCCCGATCTTTTCTGCTTCGTCGCGCGCCTATGAGCGCCGTGATGCCGTTCAATGGCCGCCCGTTTCGATGGTCAGGGAACACCCGACTCGGAGATCGCGCACGGGTGACCCGCGGCCATCGAAAATCAGGAAGTCGACAGGAACGAAGACACGATGACTCAGCACGTTCGCACCAGCACCCTCATGACCCTCGCGCTCGGGCTCGGCGCCTGCCAGGCCGCGGAGGACGGCGAGGAGTTCCGCAGCAGCTACACCACCAACGTCACCCTCAGCGGTGGCGACGACGGTGGGGGCTGCGATCCCGGACCCACCATCGACGTCGATCCCCGCCGCTCGCTGTTCGAGACCAACCAGGACGCCCTCGTCCACTTCACCATGACCTCGGCCCTCCACGCGGTGGCCACCAACTCGGGCCTGGTGTCGCAGCCGGCCGTCACCCACGACCAGCTCGTGGACACCTACAACGAGAAGCCCGGCCTGGGGCTGGGAGCCCACTGCGACGACGAGGTGGCCTTCGACGGCACCGACGGGCTCAACGGCTACCCGCACATCTGCGAGCGGGCCGAGGGCGGCCAGATCGGCAACATCGGCGAGTGGTTCCCCATCGCGGTGGTCAACCGCTTCGACCTGGCCCCGACCGACGGCTCCAACTGCGGCGAGGCCCGGCTGGTGATGGCGAGCAACGCCCAGAACCGGATGTTCACCATCTTCGAGGCCCAGGTCCCCAACCCCGATCCGGCGTGTGGCATCGACGCCTGCAAGCCGGTGCAGGACTTCTGGGCGAGCCTCTCCGACATCGACGATCCCGCGGTGCGGGCCGACGAGCTGCGCATGGCCTACATGGACGGCCACCCCGACCTGCAGGCCGCGGGCTTCGGGCCGTTCCTGAGCAAGGACAACCTCACCTTCGGCACCGGCCAGATCCGCACCAACAACTTCGACGACTTCCCGTGGACCCTGCGGGAGTTCAAGGCCATCGCGATCGAGCAGGCCGTGGTCAAGGATCCCATCCTCGTCGAGGAGCCCGCGATGCCGGCGGTGGAGATGGAGATCCAGATGGGCCTGGCCGACGCCAGCGATCCGGCGGGCGCGCAGGCGCAGCCGCTGCCCCAGCCGTCCACCGTCGCCGTGCTGCGCGTGGTGCCGGTGCCGGTCGCGGCCAACCCCTTCGGCGGCCTGTGGAACGACAACCTCGCGCTGCCCCACTCGGTCGCCTGCCAGGACGCGCTGGTGGCCACGGTGCAGCACCTGATGACCGACGATCCCAACCTCATGGCGGTGTCGGTGCCGCTCGAGTGCCTCGCGGCCGAGAGCCCCGACGCCTCGGTGCAGCAGTACCACCAGCGCCTGGCCGCGGGCAGCACCGGGCCCGGCTCGCTGCAGCAGCGGATCCAGGACGAGATCCTCGCCCTCGACCCCGGCAGCTCGCTGACCCCGGCCAACATCGCCCGGCGGGCCGCGTTCGCGGGCGGCTGCATCGGCTGCCACCAGCAGACCAACGGCGCCGACCTGGGCAACGGCGTCGTCGCGCCGTCGTCGGCCTTCTTCGTCCACACCCTCGAGACCCAGTTCGAGAGCTGCGGCGACGGCAACACCAACTGCTTCGTGATCTCCGATGCGCTCAAGGACACCTTCCTGCCCCACCGCGAGGAGGTGATGGAGACCTTCCTCAACGGCGGGCCGTGCTGTGAGGCGGGGCCGGTGATCCTCCCGGCGGAGGACGTCGAGCCGAGCCCGCTGCCGAGCGAGCCGATCGCCGAGGAGGAGGTGGACGTGGCGGCCTTCATGGAGGCCGAGGCCGAGCTCGAGGCCGACGGCGCGCCGACCAACATGGGCGGCAGCGCGGTGGCCCGCTCGCACTGACCCGCGGGGCAGCACGCAGGGCGGCGGTGGGCCGAGGCCAGGGCCCGGCCCGCCGCCGCCCCGGCGAGGATGCACGTCGGCGCCGCGGAGCCCCGGAGCCCGAGGTACGATCCGCCGGGAGATGACCGGGAACGCGCCCGAGACCGAGCTGCAGACGAGGGTGGACGCCCCCGAGCTCGCCGACACCGTGCGAGCGGACGAGCGGCCCGCGCTCGGCCACGCGCCCCCGCTGCGACCGGGCGCTCGGGTCGGGCGCTACCAGGTGCTGTCACGCCTGGGCGCCGGCGCGATGGGAGTGGTGCTCGCCGCCCACGACCCCGAGCTCGACCGCAAGGTGGCCATCAAGCTGCTGCTGCCCCACCGCGGCCGGGGCAGCGAGGGGCGCGAGCGCCTGCAGCGAGAGGCGCAGGCGCTCGCCAAGCTCGGGCATCCCAACGTGGTCACCGTGCACGACGTGGGGATCCACGACGGCCAGGTGTTCGTGGCGATGGAGCACGTGGAGGGCCAGACCCTCGCGAGCTGGCTGCGGGAGCGCCGGCCCTGGCCAGAGGTGCTGCTGCGCTTCGAGGCCGCGGGGCGGGGCCTGGCCGCCGCGCACGAGGCCGGGCTGGTGCACCGCGACTTCAAGCCCGACAACGTGATGCTGGGCGCCGACGGCCGGGTGCGGGTGATGGACTTCGGGCTCGCCCGGGCCGACGAGGACGCCACGACCGGCGAGCGAGTCGATCCCGCCGAGCCCTCGGCGTCGCGCACCGGCGATGCGCTGGCCACCCGGCTCACGGAGACGGGGACGGTGATGGGCACGCCGGCGTACATGTCCCCGGAGCAGGCGGCGGGGCGGACGGCCGACGCCAGGAGCGATCAGTTCGGCTTCTGCGTGGCGCTCTACGAGGCGCTCTACGGCGAGCGGCCCTACCCCGGCCGAACCCTCCCCGAGCTGATGCGGGCGGTGGTCCGCGAGGAGCTGCGCCCGGCCCCCAAGGGCAGCCCGGTGCCCGCATGGGTGCGCCGGGCGGTCGTACGGGGGCTGGCCCGCCGGCCCGAGGAGCGTCACCCGTCGATGGACGCCCTGCTGCAGGCGCTCGCCGACGATCCGGCGCGGCGTCGTCGTCGGTGGCTGGGCGTCGCCGGAATCGCAGCGGTGGTGGTGGCCGGCGCCTGGGCGGCACAGCGGACGCCCCGGAGACCCGGGCCCACCTGCGACGGCATGGACGCGAAGCTGGCCGGGGTGTGGGACGCCCCACGACGCGCCGAGCTCCGCGAGGCGATGACGGTCACCGGCCTGGGTCATGCCGCCGATACCTGGGCGAGGGTGGAGCCCCGTCTCGACGAGTATGCCCTCGCGTGGGTCGATGCCCGCCGCGATGCCTGCGAGGCCACGCGCCGCGGCGAGCAGCCCCCCGCCCTGCTCGACCTGCGCATGGCCTGCCTCGACGGCCGCCTCCGCGAGCTGCGGGCCCAGGTGGACGTGCTCGCGCATGCCGATCGGGAAGTGGTGGACCGCGCGGTGACGGCCGTGGCCTCGCTGCCGGGGCTGGATCGCTGCGCCGATGCGGAGGCGCTGCAGGCCGAGGTGCCGCCCCCCGATGATCCCGCGACGGCCCAGCGGGTGATCGAGCTCGACGAGCGCCTCGCCGAGGCCGGCGCGCTCGAGCGCGCAGGCAAGTACGAGGAGGGGCTGGTCATCGCCGAGCCCGTGACGACCGAGGCGCAGGCGCTGGGCTACGCGCCGCTGCGGGTCCGGGCGCTGCTGCTGCGCGGCGGCCTGGAGCGCGGCGCGGGCCGCTATGCGGAGGCCGAGGCCTCGCTCGAGCGGGCCTACGACCTCGCGCTCGAGCAGCGCATGCCCGACGAGGCCGCGAGCGCGGCGTCCTCGTTGGTGGAGGTGGTGGGCTCGTCGCTCGGTCGCCCCGACGACGGCCTGCGCTGGGGCGTCCACGCCGAGCCGCTGGTCGCGGCCACGGGCAGCGAGGAGGCCCGCGCCACGCTGCTCGATGCCCTGGGCATGGCGGCCCTGGCCGGCAGTCAGTACGAGCGCGCGCAGGAGAGCCTCGAGCAGGCCCTGGTGCTGCGCGAGCGGGTCCTCGGCCCCGAGCACCCGCGGGTGGCCGCCACCCTCGACCACCTGGGCAACGTGGCCGATGCCCGGGCCGCCTACTCGGAGGCCCAGGCCCACTACCGCCGCGCGCTCGCGATCTACGAGCGTGTGCTGGGACCCGAGCACCCCGATCTCGCCGCGGTGCTGCACAACCTGGGGGTGACCCTCCGATGGGACGGCGAGCTGGTGCAGGCCCGCGAGACCATCGAGCGAGCGCTGGCGATCACCGAGGCATCGGTGGGAGCGGGACACCCCAACGTGGCGGCCAGCCTGTTCACCCTCGGCGACATCGCGCAGGAGGAGGGCCAGCTCGGGCGAGCCCAGGAGCACTGCTCGCGCGCCCTCGCGATCTGGGAGACCGCGCTGGGCGAGGAGCACCCGCGGGTGGGCTACGCCGCCATGTGCCTGGCCGGGCTCGCGATGGAGCAGCACCGCTACGACGAGGCGCGGGCCCAGCTCGAGCGCGCCCTCGACGTGTGGGAGCACGCCTTCGGCCCCGAGGATCGGATGGTGGCGGGCGCCCTCAACAACCTCGGCCAGCTCGCCAACGCCGAGGGCGACCACGAGGCGGCGCGCCAGTACTACGAGCGTGCGCTGGCGATCTACGAGGCCGTGCTGGGCGAGGAGCACGTGCAGGTGGCGATGGCCCTGGACAACCTGGCCAGCGCGGCCCATGGCGCGGGGGATCACGAGCGGGCGGCCGAGCTGTACACGCGTGCGCTGGCGATGTGGGAGGCCACCCAGGGCCCCGAGCACCCCGACCTGGTCTACCCGCTGGTGGGCCTCGGGAAGGCTCGCCGCGCCCAGGGCCGCGCGGCCGAGGCGTTGCCGTGGCTGGAGCGAGCGCTGCGGCTGTGCGCCGACCCCAAGGCCGAGCCGGGCCCGTGCGCGCACCTCCGCTACCAGCTCGCCCGTGCGCTGTGGGAGGCCCCCGCCGGCCAGGGCCGCGATCGCCCGCGGGCGCGCCAGCTCGGCGACGAGGTCCGCGACGCGCTCGCCCGCCTGCCCTCGCCCGACGAGGAGCTGAGCGACGAGCTCGACGCCTGGCTCGCCGAGCTCAGCTCTCCCCGAACGCCTGGTCCATGATCTTCTGCTGCTCGAAGCGGTGGCTCTCGGGCGAGCCGGTGGCCGGGCTCGCGCTCGCCTCGCGGCCCACGAAGCGCGGCAGCTGCCAGCGCTCGCCGGCCAGCGCCTCGAGCCGCGGGCGCACGAAGGTCCACGCGCCCATGTTGCGCGGCTCCTCCTGCACCCAGTAGACCTCGCGCGACTGGCCGTAGCGCGCCCGCACCTCGGCCAGCTCGAGCTCGGGGAAGGGGTAGATCTGCTCCACCCGCACGATGGCCACGTCGTCGCGGCCGCGCTCGGCCCGGGCCGCCAGCAGGTCGTAGTAGACCTTGCCGGAGCACAGCATCACCCGCCGCACCTCGCTGGGCACGACCGAGTCGTCCACGATCACCCGCTGGAAGCGACCCTCGTAGAGGTCGTGCAGCGGCGAGAACGACTCGCGGGTGCGCAGCAGGCTCTTGGGCGTCATCACCACCAGGGGCTTTCGCCACTTGCGGACGATCTGGCGCCGCAGCGCGTGGAAGAGCTGCGCCGGAGTGGAGAGGTTGCAGACCTGCATGTTGTCCTCGGCGCACAGCTGCAAGAAGCGCTCGAGCCGGGCGCTGCTGTGCTCGGGGCCCTGCCCCTCGTAGCCGTGGGGCAGGAACATCACCAGCCCGCTGATGCGGTTCCACTTGTCCTCCGAGGAGGAGATGAACTGGTCGATGATCACCTGGGCCCCGTTGGCGAAGTCGCCGAACTGGGCCTCCCAGATCACCAGGGTCTCGGGCGCGGCCAGGCTGTAGCCGAACTCGAAGCCCAGCACCGCGAACTCGGACAGCGGGCTGTTGTGGACCTCGAAGCACCCCGTGGCCCCGGGCAGCGCGGCCAGCGGGTAGTAGCGCTCCTCGCTGACGTTGTCGACCCAGCCCACGTGGCGGTGGGTGAAGGTGCCGCGCATCGCATCCTGCCCCGACAGCCGCACGTTGGCCCCCTCGCGCACCAGCGAGCCGTAGGCCATGTGCTCGGCGAAGGCCCAGCTCACCGGCGCCTCGCCGCGCCCCATCTCGGCCAGCTCGCCCAGGAAGCGCTGGAGCTTGCGATGCAGGTGGAAGCCCTGCGGCACCGTGGTGCAGTGCTCGGCGATCTCGGCCAGCACCTCGCGCGAGACCTTGGTGTCGGCCACGGGCACCTCGGAGTCGGGGCCGCCCTGGTAGCGCTCCCACACCCCGTGCATGGGCAGCAGCCCCACGCTGATCTCCTTGCTGCGCACCTCCTCGAGCGCGCGGTCGAGCTCGGCCTGGCTCTCCTCGTCCATGCTGCGCACGTCCGGCTCGGAGACCGTGCCGCGCTCGAGCAGGCGTTGCTGATAGAGGTCGCGCACCGACGCCTGCTTCTTGATGCGGGCGTACATGCTGGGCTGCGTGAAGGTGGGCTCGTCGCCCTCGTTGTGGCCGAAGCGGCGGTAGCAGACCAGGTCGATGATCACGTCGGACTGGAAGCGCTGCCGGAACGCCACCGCGAGCTTGGCCGCGTAGGCGGCCGCCTCGGGGTCGTCGCCGTTGACGTGGAGGATCGGGCAGTGGAGCATGTCGGCCACCGCCGTGCAGTAGACGGTGGAGCGCGACTCGGACGGGTTGGTGGTGAAGCCCACCTGGTTGTTGATCACCACGCGGATCGTGCCGCCGATGGAGTAGCCGGGCAGGCGCGCGAGGTTGAGGGTCTCCGCGTAGACTCCCTGCCCCATCACCGCCGCGTCGCCGTGGATCGACACGAAGAGCATGCGCGAGCGGTCGCGCTCGTGCTCGAGATCCTGTCCCGCCCGCACGCGCCCCGTCATCACCGGGTTGATCGCCTCGAGGTGGCTGGGGTTGAAGCCCAGCGCGAGGTACATCTCCTTGCCCGTGGGGGTCAGGTAGCGGTGGTGACAGCCCAGGTGGTACTTCACGTCGCCGCGCCCGAGGTTCTCGAGCGGGTCGCCGCCGGTGAAGCGCGAGAAGATCTGGGCCGGGGTCTGGCCCATGATGTTCATCATCACGTTGAGCCGGCCGCGGTGGGCCATGCCCATGATCACCGAGTCGACCCCCTGCTCGCCGGCCTCGTCCACCAGGGTCTCGAGCAGGGCGATCATGCTCTCGGCCCCCGAGATCGAGAAGCGCTTGGCCCCGAGGAACTTGGTGTGGAGGAACTTGTCCACGTTGTCCACGCGGACCAGGGAGTCGAGCAGGCGGCGCTGCTGCTCCACCGGCGGCTCCACCAGGTTCTCCACCGGCTCCATCCAGTCGCGCAGCCACTCGCGGTGCTCGACGCGGTTGATGTGCCAGTACTCCACGCCGATGCGACGGCAGTAGGTGCGGCGCAGCCGGGCCACGATGTCCCGCAGGGGCACCGGGCCCACGCCCGGGAACAGCCCGCCCGCGCTGAAGCGGCGATCGAGGTGGCTGCCGTCCATGCCGTAGAACGACAGCTCGAGCGCGGGCGAGCTCACCCGGCGCTCGCGCTGCAGGGGATCGACGTCGGCGTCGAGGTGCCCGAGCAGGCGGTAGTTGGCGATGAGCTTGTCGACCCGGTGCTGCAGATCGATCTGCTCGGCCGCGCCGGTGACTCCCACCTCGGGCGGGCCGGAGGGGCCGACGGAGGTGGGCGAGGGTCCCTCGGCCTCGAGCGCTGCGATCAGCGAGCGCCACTGGGGGTCGATCGAGCCCGGGTCGGCCAGGTACTGCTCGTAGATCGACTCGAGGAAGGGGAGGTTGTAGCTGCTCAGGGCGAGATCGGAGGCCATCGGGATCGCACGAGGTGGCGTGTTGGGGAGTGCCACGGCCCCGCGGGCCGCGTTGCACGACGTCCGGGGCGCGGAGCATAGCGCATCGCCGCATCCCGCCCCATCGCGCTGCACCCGGGGCTCCGAGCCGCGCGCGACGCCGCGGCCCCTGCGAGGAGACGGCCCAATTCCCTCGGGGAGCGCGGCCTGGATGCCCCGCGCCGCCCGCGAGCCGCGCCCCCGCGCGGGACGTTGCTATGGTGTTCGCCGTGGTGGACGACGGACGTGCCCTGTTGTCGTCGCGGGTGGCCGACACCCTGCTGGGGGCGAAGGAATCCTGGACTCGACGCATGTTCGAGCAGGCAGCGCAGCTTCGGCGCGACGGCGGCGGCCCGGTCCACGATCTCTCGCTGGGCAACCCCAGCCTCGAGCCGCCCGCGCGCTGGATCCGGGCCCTGCACGAGCTGCTCGACGATCCCGCCCCCGGCATGCACCGCTACATGACCAACGCCGGCTTCCCCGAGGTGCGCGAGTTCATCGCGCGGCGGGAGGGCGAGCGCTTCGGCCTGCCGGTGCTCTGCGGCCAGGTCACGATGACGGTGGGAGCCGCGGGGGGCCTCAACGTGGTGATGCGCTCGATGCTCGACCCCGACGACGAGGTGGTCGTGCCCACGCCGTACTTCAGCGAGTACGACCACTACTGCGCCAACGCCAGCGCCCGCCTCCGTCCCGTGCCCTTCGGCCCGGGCTTCGGCCTCGACGTGGAGGCCATCGCGGCGCGCCTGGGGGAGCGCACGCGGCTGGTGCTGGTCAACTCGCCCAACAACCCCAGCGGGGCGATCTACCCGGCCGAGCAGCTCGATCGGCTCGCCGAGACGCTGACCCGCGCCAACGCGGGGCGCGAGCGGCCGATCTTCGTGGTCGAGGACAGCCCCTATCGCGACCTCACCCACGACGGCGCCGCCGTGCCCTCGATGATGGAGCGCTACCCTCACACGATCCACATCACCAGCCACTCCAAGGACCTGGGGCTGGCGGGCGAGCGGATCGGCTACGTCGTGCTCTCGCCGCGGGCGGCGGGCACCGAGCTGCTCGCGCGCGCCTTCGCCTTCTGCAACCGCGTGCTGGGCTTCGTCAACGCGCCCGCGCTCATGCAGCGCGCGCTGCCGCGGGTGCTCGGCCACGCCGACGGCCGCGTGGACGTGGAGGTCTACGCGAGCCGCTGTCGTCGCATGGCCAGTGGCCTGGCCGAGCTGGGCTTCGACGTGCCGCCGCCGCGGGCCGGCTTCTTCCTGTTCCCCGGCCTGCCCGCCCGCCTGCGCGACGAGGACGGGGGGGACGTGGCGCTGACCGAGCGGCTGCTGGCCGAGCGCACCATCGTGGTGCCCGGGGTGGCGTTCCGCGTGCCGGGGCACCTGCGCCTGTCGATGGCCGCCGACGACGACGCGGTCGACGGGGCGCTCGCGGCCTTCCGCCGCGTGTGTGCCTGAGCCAAGATGGAAGGGTTCGCATGGACAAGCTCCGCCGCATCGCGATCTGGGGAGTGCTGGCGCTGGGAGCCCTGGCGCTGGTGGCCACGGGCATCGGGGCCACCATGGAGCCCAGCCACACCGTGACCCGCGAGGCCGTGTACTCGCAAACGCCCCAGGAGGTGTGGGCGGTGATCACCCGCTTCGACCAGGAGGCGAGCTGGCGCAGCGACGTGGAGGCGGTGCAGATCGAGTCGGGGCATCCGATCCGCTTCGTGGAGATGAACGACCAGGGCCCGCTGCCGCTCGAGGTCAAGGAGCAGGAGGCCCCCACCAAGATGGTGCTGGTGGCCAACGATCCCAGCCTGCCCTTCACCGGTACCTGGACCTTCGTGCTCGCGCCGGTCGAGGGCGGCACGCGGCTGTCGGTGACCGAGCACGGCACGGTGAACAACCCGCTGTTCCGCTTCGTGGCGCGGGTGTTCTCCGATCCGGCCGCGACCTCCGAGACCTACCTGGTGGACCTGGGCCGGCACTTCGGCCAAGAGGTCGTGCCCCAGGCGCCGGCCGGCTGAGCGCGCCGCAAGACCTGCATTTGCGCCGGGGACCGGGGCCGTTGCATCGTGCACCGAGCATGCACCTGCGCTCCCGTCGGCCCTCGCGGCGCAGCGGCCTGGTCGCCGCCCTGCTGCTGCTCGCCTGCGATCCTCCGCCCGGCACCGGCGAGGGTGCCGCGGGCCACGGCAAGGGAGCGGGGGAGGCCGGCCGCGATCCCATCGCCGACGGCTCGCTGGGCGAGGCCACGGTGACGATCCTCGAGGACGGCACCATCCTCGTCTACGACCGCTACGGCGATCTGCGGGCCAAGATCCTCGACCCCCGCGCCCGCTTCACCGAGACCATCGAGCCGATCGCGGGCACCAAGGAGTGGGCCAAGCCCAGCCCGCAGCTGACCATCCCGCTGGGAGGGCTGGCCACCTGGCTCACCAAGCGCGGCCAGGAGCGCAGGGCCAAGGCACAGCTCGAGGCCAAGGGGCTGACCGACTCCCAGCGCATGATGGTGGCGATCGCGGAGCAGGCCGAGGCCACCGAGACCCAGCTGGCCGCGCTCGACCGCGAGCTGGCCGCGCTGTGGGCCGACGCCAGCAAGCCCGCGGCCGAGCGCCGGCGCCTGATCTTCGCCCGCTGGGACGAGTGCGAGGAGGGCGACGGAGCCGTGGAGACGCTCGAGATCACCGATGCCTCCACCGCGGCCGATGCCATCCGGGCCCAGGCGGGCGAGCGGGCGCGCGCGACCATCGAGTCCTTCGTCCGCAAGGCGCTGCCCGCCCGCGGCGCGGATGCCTTCACCGCGGAGGAGCTCGCCGGCCTCAACGCGGAGCGCAGCAGCAAGCGAGCCTTCGCGCCCTACGAGCCCCGGCCCCCTACGCCGCCGGCTGCCCCCGCGCCCGCGCCGGGCTCAGGGGGCACGCCCCCGCCGAGCCCGAGCCCCGCGCCCTGAGCCTGTCTGCTAGCTCGCGCGCTCGATGATCGCCCGGATCTCGGATTCCTCGAGGGTCCGGTTGCCGCGCTTGGCCTGCTCGAAGATCCGATCGACCAGCGCGTCCTCGGGCTCGTAGCCGTGGGAGCGCAGCCAGTGCACCACGTTGGAGCGGCCGCTGTAGTGCCCGATCTCGATCTCCTGCTGGCGCCCGAAGTGACGGGCCGGCACCGAGGAGTACACCCGATCGGCGAGCGCGAGGTCGCCCTTGCTCTCGGCCTTGATCACCGCGGCCGCGTGCACGCCGGTGGCGGTGCGGAACGCATCGCGCCCGGCCAGCGGGTAGCTGGGGTGGATCGGCACGCCGGTGTACTCGCTGGTCTTGCGCACGTACTCCACCAGGCAGCTCAGGTCGTGTCGCTCCGGGTCGAGCTCGCCGAGCAGGTAGAGGTTGAGCAGCAGCAGATCCATCGAGGTGTTGCCCACCCGCTCGCCGATCCCCAGCGCACAGCCGTGGGCGCGATCGATGCCCCACTCGAGCGCGAACAGGGTCAGCGGCAGCGCGTGGCCGCGATCGTTGTGGCCGTGCCAGTCCAGCTCCACCTTGTCCTCCACGTCGAGCGCCCGCAGCAGGGCCCGGGTGAAGTGCAGCAGGTTGCGCACGCCGTCGGGCGTGGCGTGGCCGCAGGTGTCGCAGAGCACCAGGCGCGTGGCCCCCTCCTCGATCGCGGCCCGGAACAGCCGGTCGAGGGTGCGGGGGTGGCTGCGGGTGGTGTCCTCGGTGACGAAGGACGCGGGCAGGCCGGCGTCCACCACCAGGCGGATCGCATCCCGGGTGAGCCGCTCGAGGCGGTCCACGTCCCAGTCCTCCGCGTAGGCACGGATGGGGCTCGAGCCGATGAAGGCGGTGACCTCGATGGGCATGCCCACGCGCTCGGAGATCTCGATCACGGGGCGGATGTCGGCGGCGACGGTCCGCGCCGCGCAGTTGGGCCGGATGCGCAGCCCTTCCTCCTGGATGAAGCGACACAGCCGCTCCACGTCCTCCACCGCCCGCGGGCCGGCGCCGGGCAGGCCCAGGTCGACCACGTCGATGCCCAGGCGGTCCATCAGGCGCACCAGCTCCATCTTCTGCTCGATGGTCGGGTCGATCACCGAGGGCGACTGCAGGCCGTCGCGGATGGTCTCGTCGACGAAGCGCGGGCGCTTGCGCAGCACCGGGCCCCGGCGATCCTTGCCGTTCCAGTCGTAGACCAGCGCCGCGGTGTCGTGGTCGGGCACGAGTCCGTGGCTCATTCGTCGGCCTCCGCGAAGACGAGATCCTCTCGATCGAAGAAGTCGGCGAGCTCGCCGACCAGCGCGACCAGGAGCGCCTCGACCAGCTCCTCGTCGTCCTCGATCTCGTCGAAGAGCACGTCGCGGGCGATCACGATGCCCTCGAGCTCCGCGTCCTGGTCGGCGAGCTTGCGGCGGCCCAGGAAGAACACCGGGTCCCGGGGGTCGACGCCGGCGCGGACCTGGTCGGGGGTAGCGTGCGCCTGCACCTTGATGGGCGCGCTGGCGACGAGCGGGATCAGGGGATCGGGCAGCTCGGTCATCGCCTCCTCGAGCGCCTCTTGCAGGGCCTGGATCTCCTGCGAGGTGGGATCGGAGCTCGGGCCGCGCAGCGACCCGTCGAGCTCGAGCACCCGCAGCATCGAGGCCACCCCACCCGCCACGTCCCCGGTGCTCTGCAGGGTGAGGCCTCGCTGGTGATGGTAGTCGGGGTCGTCGGGCTCGGCCTCGATCGCGCGCTCGAGGGACTGCAGGGCCTCCTCGGTGCGGTCGAGATCGACCAGCACGTCGGCGAGGGTGCTGTGGTAGAGCGCCTGCTCCTTGAGGCTCGGCGGGATCGCCTCGAGCACCTCGAGGGCCTCCTCGGCGTCGTCGTCGTCGAGGCGGATGCGGGCCAGCAGCACGCGGGCGTCGCCCTCGTCCATGGGATCGAGCTTGGGCAGGGCCAGGGCGATCCGGAGCTGCTCCTCGGCCGCGCTGTCGTCCTCGCCCAGCAGGTGGAGGCAGCGGGCGCAGTCGATGTGGATGTCGGCCCGGCCGGGCTGCTGGTCGGCCGCCTGCTGGAAGTAGCCGGCCGCCCGATCCACGTCGCCGCTGGCCCACGCGACCCGGCCCGCGAGGTGCAGCACCCGGGGGTGGTTCTCGCCCAGGCGGTTGCCCGCCACGTCCAGGATGCGCTCCGCGAGATCGATGTCGTGATCCTCGTCGGCCGCCAGGCCACGATCGATCAGCTCGTCCACGTCCGCCACCTGGAGGATGTCCTCGCCCTTCGCCATGGCGGGGAAGCTAGCAGGTCGCTCCCCGCCCCGCGCGAGACTTCGCGCAGACCGGCGCAGCCGTCGCGGTGGTGCACGATGGTGTGAGCGACCTCAATGGCCCGACAAAGCGGTGGACATGGATGACCCCGGGCCGGATGATCGTCTCGAAGGGCGATGCCAGCGGCATCGAGCACGATGAGCCACCTCGACTCCCTGGGTTGTTGGACACGACGACGGTTCCTGCTCGGAGCCGCGGGCACGACGATGGTGATGGGCCTGGGGCGGGCGGCCCGGGCGGCCGAGGCCCGCGAGGTGCTCGTGCCGGACGTGGCGTTCGGGGCCGTGGTGGCTGCCGTCGGTGGGACCGATCTCCAGATCGGGATCGACCCCTCGCTGCCGCTGGCCACCCTGAAGGCGGGCGGCGTCGAGCTCGGCTTCGCGGAGCGCCTGCTGATCAAGGGCTCGGGCGAGGTCCGGCGCCGGTTCCTCGACGATGCCCGCAATGCACCCAAGCTCGGGGCGGCAGTGCGCGACGGCTTGCGCACCGTGTGGCCGGAGCTCGGTGACGACCTCGCCTCGCGCCACAAGGAGTGGTCGCGGGGGCTGGCCCGCCAGGTGCTGCGATGGACCCAACAGCTCGGTGAGGCCGGCTTGCGGGGCAAGCGCGTACGCGATCCCGGCGGGCGCATCTACTTGCTCGAGTGGGCCGGAGCGACCGTCGCCGACGACGGGGCCGAGGCTCCCGCCGCCCTGGCTCGGGCGCCGTCCGAGCCCTCGGCCCCCACGCCCTCGGCGTACCGCGACTACGTCCAAGCGCTGGTCGACGCGCTGGGCTGAGACCCGAGCCAGAGCCTCGGACCAAAGCTCACGCAGCGCGCCTCGGCTCACGGCTGCTTGGCGTGACAAGGTCTGGGCCCGGCGCCATACTCCGGTCCATTGCGGTGACGTTGCGTCAACGTCCCAACGATTTTCCGTCATGGACACGCCGGTTTCCGAATCCAGCAACAACAACCGGGAGACCCTCGACTCGGTCGTGATCCGCTTCGCGGGCGACTCGGGCGACGGCATGCAGCTCGCGGGCACCCAGTTCACGCAGACCACTGCGCTCGCGGGCAACGATCTGGCCACCTTCCCCGACTTCCCCGCCGAGATCCGGGCCCCCGCGGGCACCACCTTCGGCGTCTCGGGCTTCCAGATCCACTTCGCCTCCCACGACGTGCTCACCCCCGGCGACGCCCCCGACGTGCTGGTGGCGATGAACCCCGCCGCGCTCAAGGTGAACCTGAGCGACGTGCCCAAGGGCGGGCTCATCATCATCAACGAGGGCGCGTTCAGCTCGGCCAACCTCAAGAAGGCGGGCTACACCAGCAATCCGCTCGACGACGAGAGCCTCGCGCCCTACCGCGTGCTGAAGATCGACATCTCCAAGCTCGCCCTGGCCGCCGTGGAGCACCTGGGCCTGGGCTCGAAGGCCGCCCTGCGCACCAAGAACGTGTGGAGCCTGGGCCTGCTCTACTGGATGTTCGACCGCGATCGCAGCTCGACCATCCGCTGGCTCGAGGCCAAGTTCGCCAACAAGCCCGACATCGCGGCCGCCAACGTGGCGGCCCTCAACGCGGGGCACGCCTACGGCGAGACGGCCGAGCTGCCCCAGGGCGTGGGCACCTACAAGGTCCCCAAGGCCGAGCTCCAGCCCGGCGAGTACCGCAACATCACGGGCAACGAGGCGCTGGCCTGGGGCCTGGCCGCGGGCGGGCGACTGGCGGGGCTGCCCGTGCTGTTCGGCAGCTACCCGATCACCCCCGCCTCCACGGTGCTCCACTCGCTGGCCAAGCTCAAGCACTTCGGGGTGACCACCTTCCAGGCCGAGGACGAGATCGCGGCGATCTGCTCGGCCGTGGGCGCCTCGTTCGGCGGCGCGCTGGGGGCCACCGCCTCCTCGGGCCCCGGCATCGCGCTCAAGGGCGAGGCCCTGGGCCTGGCCATCATGACCGAGCTGCCGCTGGTGATCTTCGACATCCAGCGCGCGGGCCCGTCCACCGGCATGCCCACCAAGACCGAGCAGAGCGATCTGTTCCAGGCCGTGTGGGGCCGCAACGGTGACGCCCCGCTGTGCGTGCTGGCCCCGGCCACGCCCGGCGAGTGCTTCCACTACGCCATCGAGGCCTGCCGCATCGCCACGAAGTACATGACCCCGGTGATCGTGCTGTCGGACGGCTACATCGCCAACGGCGCGGCCCCCTGGCGGATCCCGAGCTTCGACGACATGGCGCGCTTCGACGTGCGCTTCCACAGCGAGACCGAGGGCTTCCACCCCTACCTGCGCGACGAGACCACCCTCGCCCGCGTGTGGCCCAAGCCCGGCACGCCGGGGCTCGAGCACCGCATCGGCGGCCTCGAGAAGGGCTACTCCTCGGGCAACATCTCGTACGACCCCGACAACCACCACAAGATGACCAAGGTGCGGGAGGCCAAGATCCTCGGCATCGCCAACGACATGCCCGAGCAGGCGGTGGAGCTGGGCAACGACTCGGGCGAGCTGGCAGTGGTGAGCTGGGGCTCGACCTTCGGCTCGGTCAACCAGGCCGTCCGCCGGGCCCGCAGCGAGGGGCTCGACGTCTCGCACATCCACCTGCGCCAGATGTGGCCCATGCCCCGCAACCTGGGCGATCTGCTGCGGGGCTTCCGCAAGATCCTGGTGCCCGAGCTCAACAACGGCCAGCTCTACCGGGTGCTCCGCGCCGAGTACCTGGTGCCGGCCCAGCCCCTCGACAAGATCGCCGGCATGCCCTTCAAGGTGGCCGAGGTGCTCGACGGCATCCGCGAGCACCTGCAGGCCTGAGCCCTTCGCGTCGACCCAAGCGAGCAACGACCATGCCTCTCGACACTCCCGCCAAGAAGCTCACCAAGAAGGACTTCACCTCGGATCAGGAGGTCCGCTGGTGCCCTGGCTGCGGTGACTACGCCATCCTGGCCGCGATCCAGCGCGCGCTGCCCGAGATGGGCGTCACCCGCGAGAAGACCGTGTTCGTCTCGGGGATCGGCTGCTCCAGCCGCTTCCCCTACTACATGAACACCTACGGCTTCCACACGATCCACGGCCGGGCCCCGGCCCTGGCCACCGGCCTCAAGCTCGCCAACCCCGAGCTCGACGTCTGGATCATCACCGGCGACGGCGACGGGCTGAGCATCGGGGGCAACCAC
Source organism: Myxococcales bacterium (assembly GCA_020633315.1). Lineage (GTDB taxonomy): Bacteria > Myxococcota_A > Polyangia > Nannocystales > Nannocystaceae > Paraliomyxa. Next base: position 264,245 of record JACKDV010000010.1, on the reverse strand, counting down.
CTCATGCACCTGCTGCGGCGCAACGTCGACGTGCAGCTGCTGCTGTTCAACAACCGGATCTATGGCCTCACCAAGGGGCAGTACTCGCCCACCTCGATCCTCGGTCAGCGCAGCCCCTCCACTCCGATGGGCTCGCTCGATGCCCCGATCCAGCCCGCGCTCTTTGCTCTGGGCGCGGGTGCCCGCTTCGTGGCCCGCGGGATCGACACCGTGGTGAAGGGCCTGGGCGATCTGTTCGGCGAGGCGCGGGCGCACCACGGCACCTCCTTCGTGGAGATCCTCCAGAACTGCCCCGTGTTCAACGACGGGGCCTGGGATGGGGTGACCGCGCGCGAGATCGCGTCGGACACGCAGCTCTGGGTCGAGCACGGCAAGCCGCTGCTGTTCGGCAAGGACAAGGAGAAGGGGCTGCGGATCGTCGACGGTGGGCGTCGGGTCGAGGTGGTCAGCGTGGGCAAGGGCGGCGTGCCCGAGTCCGAGGTGGCCGTGCACGACGAGACCAACCGCACGCTTGCGTTCCTGCTGGCCCAGCTCCAGATCCCCGAGCATCCGATGGCCTTCGGCGTGCTCTACCGCGATCCGATGGTCGCCTACGACCAGGCCGTGGTAGCGCAGAACGAGCAGGCCAAGGCCAAGCACGGCGACGGCGACATCAACGCGCTGCTGCGCTCGGGCCACACCTGGACGGTCGAGTAGGCCGCCGGGCCCTGCCGCCTCGAGCCCTCGTGGCTCGATGGGTCGAAGCCGCGCCGGTCTGCGTCGCCAGCGCGGCTTCATCGCTCGTTTCCCGGGGTCGCACGAAGGGGCCCCGGTACGGTACAGAATGAAGGCGGAGGCGAGGTCGTCGAACCGGGCCGCGCCGACTGCACTACCCCCGACGCGGAAGAGCCTAGACCATGATCACGAGAGATTCGCTTCGTACGCTCCTTCTTGCCGCCTCCTTTGGTGGCCTCGGCGGCCTCGGCCTCGGCTGCGTCATCACGGTCGGCCCCCTCGACTGCAGCGAGTGCGGCAACACCGGGTGCAACAGCCAGCTCGTCAACGGCGAGTGCAAGTGCGACCTGAACCACCAGTGGGCCAACCCGGACGACCCCAACGACTTCGAGTGCGATCGAATCCCGGGCAAGGGCGGTGACCCCAACTGCGGGGGCGACCCCAACAACCCGGTCCACCTCGAGGGCGACGTCTGCGTTTGTGACCCTGGCTACACTTGGTGCAACCCCGGCGACCTGTCCGACCTGAGCTGCTGCGTCGACGACGACCAGACCTCCATCACCGGCGGTGAGGAGACCGGCAGCATGACCACCGGGATGACCGACGACGGCATGGACGAGACCGCCGACGGCTCCACCGGCGGCGGGCTCGAGTGCATGGAGACCGAGATCCCCTGGAACGGCGTGGAGCCCGATGCGGCCGACTGCACCGAGGTCGGCCTGGTGTTCTGCAGCAACAACGACACCGAGGGCCCGGGCGGCAGCCGCTACTGGGAGTGCGACGGCGCGATGTGGGTCGAGCTGCCCAACGCCGGCAACGAATCCTGTCAATTCGACGAGTTCGACTTCTCGTACGGCTGCGTCGACGACGGGACGAGCGTGACCTTCGTCTGTGGCGACGGACCGGGCACGCCCTGCAGCGGACCCGAGTGCAACGGCTGCGCCGACGACGGAGATCAGATCCAGTTCTGCGAGGACGGCAAGCTCGCCGGCGACAGCTGCAACACCATCTGCACGGAGGTCGGCGACGACATGGGCATCACCTACGACTACGGGTCGTGCGTGCTGACCGAGGATGGCTCGGCCGAGTGCGCCTGCTGCGACTCGGGTGACGAGGGCTGCCCCGTCTGAGCCTCGCCCGCCACCACCGACCCCGGCTGGGATCCTCTCGATCCCCGCCGGGGTCGACCACGACAGGAGCACGGGTGATCGACAGCTCGAGCCGAGACCTGCACCCCACCAACGGCGGTCGCTTCGTGCTGACCCGCGCTCACGAGGAGCCGCCCGAGTACGAGGTGGTCATCCACCTGCCCGCGGGTCAACGACTCGACACCCGACTACGCTGGGAGGATGGTCAGGCGGTCCTCGATCCGCAGCTCGACGATCCGTGGGCCGAGGCCGAGACGCTCAAGCTGGCTCGCGTGCTCCGACGGACCCCGCGAGCCTCGCTCACCCGCTGGCGCGGCTGAAGCGCGGGCTCCCCGACCCCCATGTTGCCGGGAGCCAACGGGCCCCGCGGGCCTCGGCCCGGCCGCCCCGCGACCGCAGAAGGGCTCCCACCCCCCTCTAGACCGCCGTTCTCGGTCGCTTGCGGGGCCTCGGCACTTCTGAAACGATTCCCGGCATCGTGAAGGCGGCGCTGCGAGCCCTCGAATACCTGTCGTGGGCCAAGTCGGTGGAACGGTCGGCTCGCTTCAACCTCACGGCAAGCGGCGTCGTCGACACGGTGCAGCCCTGGTCGGACGACGAGGAAGCCCGCGCGCTGGTCGAGTCGTGGTCGGGCACGCTGAGCATCGCCGAGCTCTGTCGCCGCGACGCGCGCCTCGCTGCACGCGAGCGCTTCATCGAGACCGTCGCCGCGCGCTACGGGGTGGAGCCCTCGCTGGTCACCCCCACCCTCGGCGCGAGCCTTGCGATCACCCACGTGCTGATGGCGCTGCTCCGACCCGGCGACCAGGTGATCGTGGAGCGCCCCACCTATGAGCCCATGCATCGAGTGCCCGAGATGCTCGGGGCGAGCGTGTCCCGGCTCGAGCGCGATGTCGAACGCGGCTGGGCGGTGCGGCCCGACCGACTCGCTCGCCTGCTCACCTCCCGCACCCGCGCGGTGATCCTCAGCAACCTCCACAACCCCAGCGGGGTCGCCATCGATCGCGCCACCCTGCTCGAGGTCACCGAGCTCGCGGCACGCGTGGGCGCGGTGGTCCTGGTCGACGAGGTCTACCTCGACTACGCGTTCCCTCCCGACCCCGACGCAGCGATCCAGCCGGCGTGCCGGGTGGCGACCAACTGCATCAGCTGGTCGTCGTGCACCAAGTGCTTCGGCTTCTCCGCGCTGCGCGCGGGATGGATCGTGGCCGGCGATCCCGATGCGGCCCGCGTGATCCGGGCCGCCACCGACTACCTCCACGGGGACGAGCCCGTCTCCACCCTCGAGCTCGGGGCCCGCGTGCTGGCCGACGCCGACCGCCTCAGCGCCTGGGCCAGCCGCGTCAGCAGCGCGGGCCAGGCGGTGGTCCAGCGCTGGATGGAGGGCGAGCCGCGGGTCTCCTGGGTGACGCCCCAGGCCGGCATCACCGGCTGCATTCGCCTGCCCGACCTGATGAACGACGTTCCCTTCGTGGAGCATCTGCGCGACCGCTACGACACCCAGGTGGTGCCGGGCACCTTCTTCGAGGCCCCGGGCTTCATCCGGCTGAGCTTTGGCGTAGACCCCGCGATGCTCGAGGAAGCGCTGGCCAACATCTCGGCTGCGCTCGACGACCTCACCTGAGGCCGACCTCGCGGGCGCCCTTCCTTATATAGGAGCCCCTGCACCGGGGCCTGGTCGCTCACACGTTGAAGCGGAAGTGGATCACGTCGCCGTCGGCGACGACGTACTCCTTGCCCTCGAGCCTCAGCAGCCCCTTGGACTTCACCGCCGCCTCGCTGCCGAGCTCGACCAGGTCCTTCCAGCTCATCACCTCGGCCCGGATGAAGCCCCGCTCGAAGTCGGAGTGGATCTTGCCCGCGGCCCCCGGAGCCTTGGTCCCGCGACGGATGGTCCACGCCCGGACCTCCTTCTTGCCCGCGGTGAAGAAGGTGAGCAGGTCGAGCAGGTCGTAGGCCTTGCGGATCAGCCGGTGCAGGCCCGGCTCCTCCAAGCCCACGCTCTGCAGGAACTCGGCCTGGTCCTCCGCATCCAGCGCCGCGATCTCGGCCTCGATGGCCGCCGAGATCGCGACCACCTCGGCCCCCTGCTTGCGGGCCAGCTCCGCCACCGGCACCACCAGCGGGTTGTCCAGCGAGCCCGCGGCCTGGTCCTCGGCCACGTTGGCCACGAACAGCACCGGCTTGGCCGTGAGCAGGGCCAGCGGCCCGAGCACCTCGTGGGCGTCCTCGTCGAGCGCCATCGCCCGCACCGGGGTGCCCTGCTCGAGCTGCTCGAGCACCGCGTCGGTCACGGTCAGCGCCTTCTTCTCCTCGGCGTCGCCCCCCTTGGACTGCTTGCGCGCCCGGTCGCGGCGGGCCTCCACCGACTGGATGTCCCGCAGCAGCAGCTCCGTGTCGATGATCTCGATGTCGGAGGCGGGGTCGACCTTGCCGTCGACGTGGACCACGTTGTCGTCCACGAAGCAGCGCACCACGTGGCAGATGGCGTCCACCGAGCGGATGTGGCTCAGGAACTGGTTGCCCAGGCCCTCGCCCTGGCTGGCCCCCTTGACCAGGCCCGCGATGTCGAGGAACTCCACCGTGGTCGGCACCACCGACAAGGGCTCGTACAGCCGGACCAGCGCGTCCTGCCGGGGGTCGGGCACCGGGACCACGCCCACGTTGGGCTCGATGGTGCAGAACGGGTAGTTGGCCGACTCGGCCCCCGCATCGGAGAGGGCGTTGAACAGGGTCGACTTGCCGACGTTGGGCAGGCCCACGATCCCGACGGAGAGCGCCATGGCGGCCCGCGTACCACAATCGACCGGGGGTCGGGAGGGGTCGGGCTCACGGAGCCGGATGGCGCCGCAGCCAGGCCTCGATCTCCTCCCGGAGCATCACCTGCCCCGCGGCGGTCCCCTGGACCTCGTTCTGCGCGCGTTCGGCGAGCTGCCGCGCGCGGCCGGGCTCGGTCGCCCACAGCAGCTCGGCCAGCGCCAGCTCGGTCTCGGCCAGCTCGTAGGGCTTGCTGCCCGCCTCCCGGATCGCCAGTGCCCGCTCCAGCAGCGGCCGGGCCACGTCGTCGTGCCCCAGCGCATGCTCCGCACGACCCAGGCTGGTCAGCGGAAAGGCCAGGTAGGGATGCTGCGGGCCCAGGGTCTCCTCCCACAGCTCGATGGTCCGGCGATCGTAGTCGGCAGCCTCCTCGAACCGCCCCTCCTTCTCGGCCAGGAGCCCCAGGTTCACCAGCGACGAGCCCACGTAGGGGTGCCGCGGGCCCAGGGTGCGCTCGCGCAGCTCGAGCGAGCGCTGGATGATCGCCCGCGCCCGCTCGAGCTCCCCCAGGCGGGTGAGGACCGAGCCCAGGTTGTCCAGGGTGATGGCCACGTTGACGTGGTCGGGGCCGTAGGCCTCCTCGCGGATCTCGAGCGCCTGCTCGAGGCGATCGCGGGCCTCCGGCCAGCGCCCCATCTGCTCGAGCACCGCCCCGATGCCGTTGAGCGCCGTGCCCACCACCGGGTGCCGGGGCCCGTAGCTGCGCTCCCAGATCTCCTGGGCCCGCTCCAGCGCGGCCAGCGCTTCGTCGTCGCGCCCCACCTCCACCAGCGCGCTGCCGAGGTTGTTGTACGAGGAGGCCACGAAGGGGTGGTCGGGGCCCAGCACCTCCTCGCGCTGGGCCAGCCCCTGGCGGAACAGCGGCAGCGCCTCGTCGAAGCGCCCCTGGGCGTTGAGGATCGCGGCCTGGGTCACCTCGAGCTCCGACTCGAGCAGCGGATCGGGGCCCAGCCGCTCCAGCGCCGCGGTCGCGTGCCGCAGCCAGGTCATCCCCTCGTCGTAGCGGCCCTGCTGGTAGCCCACCACGAACGCGGCCATCGTCGCCGCCCGCACGGTGATGCGATCGTGGCCGGCCTCCACCGCCCGCAGCGCGGCATCGGCCAGGTGCTCGGCCGCCTCGTCGAGCTTGCCGTCGAGGGCCTCGAGCTGACCCACCCGGTAGAGCGCCTCCACCTCCACCGGCAGGTAGCCCACCGCCTTGGCGCGCTCGAGGGCCTGCAGCGCCCGCTCCTGTCCCAGCCCGAGCAGCCCCGCCTTGAACGCGGCCTCGGCCCGGGCGAGCAGCAGCCGGATCTCGTCCACCTCGGCTCGCTGCGCGGGGCTGGGCGGAGCGAGCTGGGCCGCCTCGGCGCCGCGCCCCTGACACGCATCGATCGACTCGAGGTCGGCAGCCGCCTCGGTGGCCTTGGCGATCGTGGTCGGATCGCCCTGCACCAGCAGCTCCACCAGCGCCCCCAGCTCCTCTCGGCGGTGACGCAGGCAGCCCATCTGCAGGTCGAGGGCCGCGCTCGCGCCCCCGTCGCCCAGCTCCTGGCACAGCGCCTCGTAGCGCTCGCTCCAGCGCCCGGCGTGGGCATCGAGGCGCTCGCTGGTCCGCGTGAACGCGTCCATCGCGTACGGCAGCTCGCTGGCCACGAAGGCCTCGCGCATGGCCACGCGTCGATCGTCGTCCCACACCCCCTGCAGGCGCTCCTCGGCCGAGGGGCACACCACCTCGGGCGTCGACTCGTGCGGTAGCAGGGCCATGGTCACCGCCCCGACCACCGCCAGGCCCCCCAGCCCCGCCGCGATCGCCAGCCACCGACGCCGGCGACCGAGCGTGCGCTGCAGCGCCACGATGAGCTCGTCCATCGACGGCCAGCGCCGGGCGGGCTCCACCGCCAGGCCGCGCAGCAGCACCCGCCGCACCGGCAGCGGCACGCTGGACCCGGGCGGCGCCGGCTTGACCTCGCCGGCCCACACCGACTCGCGCAGCGCCTCGAGATCATCGCCGCGAAACGGCGCGTCATCGTAGAGCACCCGGTACAGCGCCACGCAGAACGCGAACTGATCCGAGCGCGCGTCCACCCCCGTGCCCCGGTGCTGCTCGGGCGACATGTACGCGGGCGTGCCCACCACCGTGCCCACCTCGGTGCGCGGCGGCCCGTCCACCCGCACCGAGCCCGAGACCGCGGCCATCGAGTCGCGAACCTCCACCGTCACCGTGTCCTGGGAGTTGTCCTTGGAGGGTCGGCCGGCGATCCCCCACCGCGCCGGCCGGCCGGGCACCGGGCTCGCCGTGGGATCGGCCGCGGTGGCGATGCCGAAGTCGGCCACGCACACCCGGCCGTCCTTGCCCACCAGGATGTTGCTCGGCTTGACGTCGCGGTGCACCAGACCCACGGCGTGGGCCGCCGCCAGGCCCCGCGCCGCCTCGATCGCGACCTCCACCACCCGGCGCCACGGCGGGCGGTGCCGGGCCACCCAGCGATCGAGGGTCTCGCCATCCACGTACTCCATCGCGATGAACAGCTGCCCCTCGTGGGTGCCCACCTCGAACACGGTGACCACCGAGGGGTGCTGGAGCTGCGCCAGCGACTGGGCCTCTCGGCGCATGCGGGCCTCGCCCGAGCGGCTGAGGTTGGGGCGCAGCAGCTTGAGGGCCACGCGGCGGCCCAGCTCGTGATCGTAGGCGGCCATCACCACGCCCATGCCACCCGCGCCCACCTCTTCCAGCAGCACATAGCGCCCCAGCCGAGCGCCCACCTCCACCCCGGGGGCCCGCTCGTCCGCACCCGCCGGCGCCACCGATGCATCGAGCACCGTGGCGTCGTCGGATGGCTCACTGGGCTCGGAATGCGTGCTCAACCCCGCCCTCGTCTCCCGTGGGCAGCATGCCGGGCCGAGCCTGCCTTCTCAAGCGCGCCACCGTGACCCCGACCCCAACGAACCCCGTCCCCTTCGCGATCCGCGGGGCGGTCGGGGCGCCCGGCCCAAAGCTGGTAGGGTGCGCCATGGCCAAGAACACGGCAAAGCTGCTGGGGCTCGCGCTGGCGGGCGCGAGCGTATACGGGCTGTGGAACCTGGGGCAGGCGCTGCTCGGAGACGAGCAGGAGGCCGGCACCCGCCACGTGCTCAACCAGGTGTGGATCGAGCGGCTCCCCGATGGACCGCGCGACATGATCGGACACCTCATCATGCTCGACATCCCCGAGGGCCGCATCGGTGCCGCGGGCAAGTCCTCGCAGTGGCGCCACATGATCGAGATGTTCCAGTACGGCCTCGAGGGTCAGCGCCTGTCGGTGTTCTTCCCGCAGGACCGGGTCAAGGCGCAGCTCAAGGTCAAGAGCTGGCGCTGCGAGGGCGAGGCGCCCGAGCCCTTCGAGCTGTGCCTGGAGATCTCCAACGGCCGTCGCTCCGCGGTCTTCTACAGCATGGTCGAATGGCGCATCGAGCCCAAGGACGCCGAGGGCTCGCTCGACGAGCTCGTGCAGGCGCACCCCGAGCTGGCCAGCGTGCTCTCCGACGTGAGCATGCCGGTGGCCGTGCCGCAGGACGAGCTCGACGGCTACGTCGAGGTCGACGCGGCTCGCGTGCTCACGGGCGAGTGATCCCCGTCCCCCTGACGACCGCGACTGCCGTTGCGGTCGTCACGGTAGGTCGAGACTGCCGCCCCGCGCCCGCATGCCCCACGCATCGGTGACGCGGTCGGCCTCGTCGTGCCGTCGCCTCGTCCCTCCGCGCTATCCTCTACGAATGCGAGTCTCGTCGATCCTCGTCGCAGCGATGCTGGTGGCCTGCACGCCCTCGGCCGCCACCGACGACGGTGACGGCACCGGCACGGGCTCCGAGACCGGCCCCGAGCCGAGCACCGGTGCTCCCACCACGAGCTCCGGCCCGAGCGACACCGAGGGCGACGGCACCGGCACCGGACCCGACTCCACCGGCGAGAGCACGGCCCCCGAGCCCTTCGAGCACGAGCTGCTCACCCTGCTCACCGACGACGGCCGCCTCGCCCTGCACAGCAACCTCCCTCCGACCGTCGATGGCTGCCTGGCCCTGCCCGCGGCCGATCACCGAGGCCGACCGAGCTCCGTCGGCACGCGCTCCAGCGCCAGCGTGTCGTGCCGCGGCGGGTGGGCCATGAAGCCCAGCGTGGCGTAGAAGCCCTGGGCATCGCGGGTCTGCAGCAGCACCCGTCGCACCCCGCGGACGCGCGGGTGATCGAGCAGCCGCCCCACCAGGGCCTGCCCCAGCCCCCGCCCGCGGTAGCGCGGGTGCACGGCCACATCGTGGATCCACGCCGCCTGGGCGTCGTCGCCCATCGCCCGAGCGGTGGCGACCACCTGCCCCAGCTCGTCGCGCGCCACCATCCAGGCCGAGCTCGCCAGGTGGGCCCGGGCGATGCGAGACGCCTCGACGCCCACGTTCCAGTACTCGCCCTCCACCAGCGCCAGCGCGCCCGGCAGCTCGCGCTCGTCGGGCGCGACCTCGAGGAGGGTGCCCGCCGGCCCCCGCATCCACGGCGGCGTGGGCCGCTGCGGGTGGGCCTCGCGGATGATCCGCAGCGCCGCCAGGTCGCCGGGCGCCCCGCGCTGCCACAGCCCGTGCAGCGCCTTGGCGATCGTGCGAGCCCCCTTGTGCTGCCCCAGCTTGGCCTTGCCCTGGATCGACAGCGGGCGCACCCGCACCACCAGCAGCTTGTCCACCACCGATGCATACAGGGGGTCGTGCGCCTCGATGCGCTGGTGACCGCCCTCGGGCTGGAAGCGCTCCATCAGCGCCTGGAGCACCGCGGCCTTGGCCGCCGGCTCGTCCACCCGCTCGGCCCGCCCCCGCAGGTGCACGCTGCGATAGTAGGTGGTGGCCGGGCAGGCGCGCCGCTCGTCGAAGAACCAGCTCGGCAGGTGGGCCACGGTGTGATCGGTGGTCACCATCACCTCGCGCCCCAGCATCGCCAGCTTCTCGCCCTGGTCGCCGCCGTGGAAGCACAGCGCGCCATCGTGGACCACGCCGTCCACCGTGCGCAGCAGCGGCCCCTTCGGCGTGGCCACGGCCAGGCGCAGCACGCCGGTGTGGCGGAACACCTCCAGCGCCTCGGCCTCGCTCATCTCGAAGCGGTCGTCCCACATGCCCCGGAGCATGGACCCACCTGGATGGTCCAGTAGGTCCAGATCGAAGATTCTCACTGGTCCAGCTCTCCGAGCGATCCCCTCCGTGGTACCCCTGCGGGGTGGCGGAGTGGTCGCTGGCGCTGGAGCTCCAGGCGGAGGACGAGGGCGCGCTCACCGTGCGCATCGCGGGGGCGCTCCGCGAGGAGATCCTGCGGGGGCGGCTGCGGGCCGGCCAGCGCCTGCCCGGCTCACGCACCCTGGCCCGCCAGCTCGGGGTCAACCGCAACACCATCACCGCCGCCTACGATGCCCTCGATGCCGAGGGGTGGATCCGCACCGAGGCGGCCCGCGGGCGCTGGGTGAGCGCGCCCGAGGAGGGGGCCCGCCCGCCTCGCCGCGACGACGGGCCCCGGGCCGCGATGCCGGGGCGCCTGGGCTTCGGGCTGGGCGACGAGCCGATCACCTCGCACCCCGTGGTCCCCAGCGCCACCTTCGATCTCTCGGGCGGCCTGCCCGACGTGCGCCTGGTGCCGTGGACGCTGCTGGCCCGGGCGTACCGCCGCGCGCTCGAGCGCCGGGCCGCGCGGCTGCTCGACTACGGACCGGTCGAGGGCCTGCCGGAGCTGCGCGAGCAGCTCGCGACCATGCTCGCCGACGCCCGCGGCCTGGCGTGCTCGGCCGACGACGTCTTCGTCACCCGCGGCAGCCAGATGGCGCTGTGGCTGGTGGGCGCCGCGGTCCTGCGCCCCGGCGATCGGGTGGCGGTGGAGGCCTACGGCTACCGCCCCGCCTGGGACGCGCTGCGGGCCCACGGGGCCGAGCTGGTGCCCGTGCCCGTCGACGACGACGGCCTCGACGTGGCTCGCCTCGCCGAGCTCGCCCGCCGCTCCGAGCTGCGCGCCGTGTACCTCACGCCCCACCACCAGTACCCCACCACCGTCACCCTCAGCGGGCCGCGGCGCCTCGCTCTGCTCGACGTGGCCCGGGCCCATCGCCTGGCCATCGTGGAGGACGACTACGACCACGAGTTCCACTACGAGGGCCGGCCGGTGCTCCCGCTGGCCACCCTCGATCGCGGCGGGCACGTGATCTACGTGGGCACGCTCAGCAAGGTGCTGGCCCCCGGGCTGCGCCTGGGCTACGTGGTCGCCCCGGCCCCGCTGCTGCGCCGCCTGGCCGTGCTGCGCAGCACCCTCGATCGCCAGGGCGATCTGGCGGTGGAGGCCGCGGTGGCCGAGCTGATGGAGGACGGCGAGGTGCAGCGCCACGCCTGGCGAGCCCGCCGCAGCTACCTCGCGCGCCGCGATGCCCTGGTGGAGGAGCTCGGGTCCCGGCTGGGCGATCGCCTGGTGCTGCGCCCGCCCAGCGGCGGGCTGGCGCTGTGGGCCCAGGCCCTCGAGCTCGACGTGGACCAGTGGGTGGAGCAGGCGGCCGCGCTCGGGGTCCGCATCCGGCCCGCGCGGCAGTTCGCCTTCGACGGCCGCCGGCGCCCCTTCGTGCGCATGGGCTTCGCCCGCCACGACGAGGGAGAGCTGCGTCGGGCCGCCCGCCGCCTCGCCACCGCGGCCTCGCGGGTCCCGAGCTCGCGCGGCGAGGCGCTCAGCGATCGCGCGAGCTCGGATCGCTGATGTAGCGGGTGAGGGCCGCCCGCGAGTGGATGCCCAGGCGCTCGTACACGTTGGAGAGGTGACGCCCCACCGTGGCCGGGCTGATGAACAGCCGCTTGCCCACCTCGGCGTTGGTGAGGCCCTCCGCCACCAGGCACGCCACCTCGAACTCCCGCACGCTCAGCTCGGGCGGCCGCGAGGGCGCGGGAGCGGGGGGCGGCGGCGCGTCGCGGCCGATGAAGCGCAGCCGCAGCACCGCCGGTCCGAAGCGCAGCTCGTCGCCCTCGCGCAGGGGCACGCTCTCGATCCGCTGCGCGTTCACGAAGGTCCCGTTGCGCGAGCCCAGGTCGGTCAGCCGCACCTGGGTGCCCGCCTCCACCGTCAGCCGCGCGTGCTTGCGCGAGACCCCGCTGACGTCGAGGCGGATCTCCGCGGTCTCGTCTCGCCCCACCAGCAGCGAGCCCGCGCTCAGCAGCAGCGGCTTGCCGAAGGGGACCCCTCGCACCACCTCCAGGCAGGCGTGCCCCAGCTCGGCGAGCTCGGGCTCGTGGTACTCGACGGTGGGACCGCCCTCGGGCTCGGGCTTTGCGCGGGCCACGGGCGAAGCATACCGCAGGCCCCCGGCCCCACGTTTCCACCCCGCACGCGCACCCCTGGCGCTCTTGGGTGGCTCCAACGGCCCGAACGCACGCCGTGTTCTCCGCCCTCTTCAACGACCCCCGAATTCGCTGCGTAGAGGCGCTGCGCATCGAGGATCTCCCGGCCGAGCGAGTGACGCGGGTGCTGGTCGACCTCACCCACGACGGCATGGGCCGAGCCACCCGCCTGCCCGTGATCGTGGTCAAGGGCCGCCGCGCGGGACCGATCTTCGGCATCACGGCCGCCCTGCACGGCAACGAGCTCAACGGGATCCCGGTGGTCCACCGCCTGGTGGCCGCCATCGACCCCGCCGTGCTGCGGGGCGCCTTGGTGGTGGTGCCCGTGCTCAACATCCCCGGGCTGCTCCAGCACGCCCGCGAGTTCGCCGACGGCACCGACCTCAACCACATCATGCCCGGCCACGAGCCCGGCAGCGAGTCCCGGGTGTACGCGGCGCGGCTGATCGCGCGGGTGATCAACCTCTTCGACTACCTCGCCGACCTGCACACGGCGAGCTTCGGTCGGGTCAACACCCTCTACGTGCGGGCCGACCTCGACGACCCCATCACCGCCCACATGGCGCTGCTGCAGCGGCCGAGCATCGTGCTGCACAGCCCGCCCATGGATCACACCCTGCGGGGCTGGGTCTCGGCGCGAGGCGGGCCCGCGATCACGGTGGAGATCGGCAACCCCCACGTGTTCCAGCCGCGGCAGGTGGGGCGCACCCTCGCGGGGCTGCGGGCGGTGCTGTCCCAGGTGAAGATGCTGCCCGGGCGCCACCACGGCTCCAAGGGCCCGCCCCCCACCCTGTGCGAGGGCTCGCGGTGGATCCACACCGACATGGGCGGCCTGCTGCAGGTGCTCCCCGAGCTGCGGGACACGGTGCAGGAGGGGCAGGTCATCGCCCGTCAGGTCGACATCTTCGGGGACCTCGTCCGTGAGTACGCCTCTCCCTGCGACGGGATCGTGATCGGCAAGAGCGTCGACCCGGTCAGCCCCACCGGCGCCCGCATCGTGCACCTGGGCACCATCGCCCCCCCCGGCCGCTTCCCCGGGGCCGAGGCGCTGCTGCGCGAGGAGTCCGAGTCATGAGGATCGCCCTGGTCATCAACGACTTCGCCAGCTTCGGGCCGCGGCAGTCCACCGCCATGCTCTGCCGCGCCCTGCTCGTGGAGGGCTGCACCCTGTTCCTCATCGAGGTGGCCGAGCTCGGCATGGACGAGCACGGCCACATCGTGGCGCGAGCCCGCCGGGTGGAGGACGCCGACATCGGCACGATGGTGGAGGCGGTCCGCCGCGCGAGCCCCTCGGAGATCCGCCTCGCCGAGCTCGACGCGGTGATCTGCCGGACCAACCCCGCCCGCGACGACCGGGCCGGCCTGCAGGCGGGCGCGCTGCAGATGCTCCAGATCGCCCACGAGCGCGGCCTGCCCGTGCTCAACGATCCGCACGGCCTCGCCCGCGCCGCGTCCAAGGCCTACCTGGGCCTGTTCCCCGAGCTCACCCGCCCGCGCACGATCACCAGCGGCGATCGGGAGACCCTGCGGAGCTTCGTGGCCCAGCTCGAAGGCCCCGCGGTGCTCAAGCCCGCCCTGGGCACGCGGGGGCTGGGCGTGTTCCGAGCCGACCGGGCCGAGCGCAACCTCAACCAGATCCTCGACCTGCTGCTCGAGCGCGGCATGGTGATCGCCCAGGAGTTCGTGCCCCAGGCCGAGGACGGCGACACGCGTGTGCTGGTGGTCTCGGGCGAGCTGCTGCGGGTCGACGGCGTGCCGGCGGCCATCCGCCGCGTGCCCGGGCGCGACGACTTCCGCAGCAACATCCACGCGGGCGGGCACGCGGTGCCCGGCGGCGTGACCCCGCAGATGGAGGTGGTGGTGGAGGCGGTGGGTCCCCGCCTGGTCCGCGACGGTCACTTCCTCGCGGGCCTGGACTTCATCGGCGACGTGCTGTGCGAGGCCAACGTCTACAGTCCCGGCGGCTTCTTCGACCTCGAGCGCTTCACGGGGCTGCCCTTCATCGAGGCGGTGGCGCGAGCGATGATCGCCGAGGCGACTCGCCGTCGTTCCACGGCCGCGCCCCAGGCTCCGGCCTGAGCCGCGCTCGCGCGGTCGTCCGCACCCTTGTCCCGGGGCCCGTGCTCCAACGACGCGAGTGGGACGATCGCCACGCTCGGGGTCGATGCGAGGGAAGGAGCGCTCAGCCCTGGTCCTCTTCCTCGTCCGCCGCCGGCTCCTCGGGCTCGTCCGGCTCGTCGGGATCGGCCGCCTTGCTCGCCGCGGGCTTGGCCGCGTCGGACGACTTGACCTTGGTGGGCTCGGTCTTCTTGCTGCCGCAGCCGGCCAGCGCGACGGCGAGGGTCAGGGTGGTCAGCCAGGGAGCGATGGTCTTGGCGTGCATGAGCGGTCCTTGCGGGTCGACGCCCCGAGGGACGCGCGGCGTTGGAGCCAGCAAGGGCCCCCAACGGTGCATCCACGGCGCCCCGGGGGCCCGATCCCTGCGTCGCTCGCGCCTTTGGTACGCTCGTTCGGCTCGCGCCGATGCTGGTCCGCGTCCGCCTCGCCCTCGCCGATGTCGCCCTCCGCGGGCAGCTGCTCGAGGCGCTCGCCGATCCCCACTGCTACGTCATCGCCGAGGGCACCGAGGCCGCGCCGGGGCTGGTCAACGAGAGCTTCGACCTCGCCGTGCTCGACCGGGCGGCCCTCGCCCAGGCCAGCGACCTGCTGCAGGCCCTGCGGGCCCTCCCCGACCGCCCCACCCTGGTCGTGCTCGACGAGGGCCAGGACGACGGCCGCCACGCCACGCTGGTGGCCGCGGGGGCCGACGCCGTGCTCGAGCCCGGCCCCGGGCTGGTGCCCGCCCTGCGGGCCCTGGTCGAGCGCTCCCGCGAGCGTCGCCTCGAGCGACACCAGGCCGGGCTCCGCGAGCGGAGGCAGCCGGTGGATCTGATCGCCAACAGCCCCGCGATGCGGGCGGTGATGGAGACCGTCCACCGGGTGGCCTACGCCGACAGCCCCGTGCTGATCCAGGGCGAGACCGGGGTCGGCAAGGAGCGCATCGCCGCCGCCATCCACGGCTCGGGCCCCCGCGCCCAGGGCCCGTTCGTCTCGGTCAACTGCGCCGCGCTGCCGGCCGAGCTGTTCGAGAGCGAGCTGTTCGGCCACGCCAAGGGGGCCTTCACCGGCGCCCACCGGGCCCACCGCGGGCAGTTCGAGCGAGCCGACCGCGGCGTGCTGCTGCTCGACGAGATCGGCGAGGTCCCGCTGCCGCTGCAGGCCAAGCTCCTGCGCGCGATCCAGGACCAGCGGATCCGCCCCGTGGGCGCCGACGAGGCCATCGAGGTCGACGTGCGCATCGTGGCCGCCACCAACCGCGACCTCGAGGCCGAGGTGGAGGCGGGCCGCTTCCGCCGCGACCTCTTCTACCGCCTGTGCGTGGTGGAGATCATGGTCCCCTCGCTGCGCGAGCGACCCGAGGACATCGCGGCGCTGGCCGACGCGTACCTCCAGCTCCAGCGCCAGCAGCTCGGTCGCGCGGTGCAGGGCCTCTCCGAGGAGGCCCGCGTGGCCATGATGCGCTACCCCTGGCCCGGCAACGTCCGCGAGCTGGCCAACGTGATGGAGCGCGCGGTGCTGCTGTGCCGCGGCTCCACCATCGAGCTGAGCGACCTGCCCACCACCATCGCGCGCTACGCCAACGAGCCGCCCGAGCCCGACCACGACCCGTCGCCCGAGCTGATGGTCGACGTGGAGCGCCTCGCCCAGGCCGGCACCATCGAGCTCCCCGGCGCCTGGACGCAGCACGGCTGGAAGGAGGTCCGGGCCGCGCTGCTGCTCGAGGGCGAGCGCGAGTACCTCACCGCCCTGCTCGCCCAGACCCACGGCCGCGTGGGCGAGGTGGCCCGTCGCGCCGGCATCTCCGCCCGCGCCCTGTTCGACAAGATGCGCCGCCACGGCCTGCGCAAGGAAGACTTCCGCCCGGCCCGCAGCCGCGCGAAGTGAGCCCTCCTCACCCTCGCATCATGCCCCAGGTGAGGCAGTGCACCGCGCCGCCGTGGGGCAGCACGTCGTCGGACGGGATCGGCACCACGGTGCGATCGGGCACCAGCTCGGCCAGCCGCTTCATGGCCCGCTGCTCGATGCTCTCGTCGACCATGTCGTAGCTGGGGACTAGTAGGTAGCCCTCCACCTGGAGGAAGTTGAGGTAGCTGGGGTACTGCCGGGCCTGCGGCGGCGGGCTGTCGATGCGCTCGATCCGGAGCGGCATCCCCATCGCCTCGGCCGCGGCCGCGAGGGCACGCGCGGCCCGGTTGGCCCGCACCGCGTCGTCGGGTGCCCGCTCGGGATCGAAGCGGGCCACCACCACCAGCTCCGGCGACAGGAACTGCATCACCAGGTCGACGTGCTTGGTGTCCTCGTAGGCCAGCGCCGGCACCATCACCAGGCCCTCGCAGCCCAGGCGATCCATCATCACCTGCACGAGCGGCTCGTCCTCGGCGTCGATGTCCGCGAGCGCGAGGTACTCGTCGGTCGTCACGCACAGGCCCGCGCCGTTGCTCGCCACCGCGCCGCCGTCGATCGAGAACTCGAAGGGCTCCACCCCGGCGCCGTACCACTCGGCCAGGTGGATCGGCAGGTCGTCGTCCTTGGGGCGCTCGGCCGAGTACAGCGCGTCCAGCCAGGCGATCGCCCCGTCGGCCTCACGCGTCTGCAGCGGCCCGTAGTCGCGGGGCCACGACGAGTCCACCTCGTGGCCGGGGGTCCACACCCGCGCCCGATGGGCGTCGTCGAGCGCATCGATCCCCGCCTCCACCACGTCGAGCGACTGCCCCTCCTCCACCAGCACCGTCACGTCGACCACCTCGGTGAGCTGGTCGAGCAGCAGCTCGTAGGTGTCCATCCACTCGTCGCCGTACACCAGCACGACGGCCGAGGGAGACTCCCAGTCGCCCACCAGCGTCCGCTCGGGCTTGGTGGGCGTCCACACCACGCGGTCCGTGGGCGGGATCGCGTTGGAGGTCAGCAGGTAGGTTGCCGCGTAGAGGACCGCCCACAGGCGCATCGAGCGTTGGAGCCCCCTCGACGCCCCGAGGGTGCACCCGATCTCGATCTTCGCGAATCTCGCGCACCGTACCGGCGCGGGCTCAGGCGTCGGGCTGGAGCTGGCCCCGCATGGCCACCCGGGCCCGGTGCAGGCGGGTCTTGACCGCGGGCACGGTCAGGCCGGTGGCCGTGGCCACCTCGGCCGCGCTGTAGCCCTCGAGATCCCGCATCACCAGGATCCGCTGGTCCACCGAGGACAGCCCGGCCATCGCCCGGCCCAGCCGCTCGCCCAGCTCGTGGTGGACCAGCACCTCGTCGGGCGCCCCGTTGGCTTCGTCCTCCGAGCCCATGAGCTGGTCCCGATCGCTCTCCTCGAGGGCCGGCCGCTGCTTGCGGAGCCGTCGGCCCCGGCAGGTCCGCACGATGGTGTACGCCCAGGTCGAGAAGGCCGCCTGGCCCCGGAAGCTGGGCAGCGCCCGGATCAGGGCGATGAAGACGTCCTGCCGCAGATCCTCGAAGGAGTCGTCGGCGGGGCACATGCGGCGGCAGAGCCGCTCGATCGAGCGCCAGTGTTGTCGCAACAGCCGATCGAGTGCCCGGGGATCGCCCGCCTGAGCGGCCATCACGAGGTCGACGACCGGCGGAGGGCGAAGGGGCACGGAGGCCGAGGCGTGGGTGTGCATTGCACCCCGATCGAAAGCAAGGCCCATGCCGCTCCGCGATCGGGCCCAACTCCATGATCTCCTTGCCCTGGGAACGCCGTCCCTCGGCGATCGGCGACCCGGGGTCCGAAACACGATCGGATCCGAGAATTCCGATCGGTCCAAAGCAGAACCAGGGATTCCGAAGAGTGTAGGCTAGCGCGGCCACACGGGGCGCCTCGCCCCGTCTTGGAGCCTCCCATGGGGCCAAAGGGCGCTAGGGTGTGCATCCTTCGCGGTCGACCTCGGCTCCAATCGGCCGCCTCTTCCTCTCGAGATCGCTCCAGTGAAGATCGGCATCCTCACCCAGGACCCTCACAAGTACACCACGCAGCGCTTGCTCGAGGCGGGCCGCGGCCGGGGTCACGAGATGACCACGGTCGACTTCTCGCGCTGCTTCATGACGATCACCTCGCGCGAGCCCCAGGTGCTGCTCGACGGTGAGCCGCTGGTGTTCGATGCCGTGATCCCGCGGGTGGGCGCCGCCCTCAACTTCTACGGCACCGCGGTGGTGCGCCAATTCGAGATGGCGGGCGTGGCCTCGGCCAACGGCTCCATCGCCATCTCGCGCGCCCGCGACAAGCTGCGGGCCCTGCAGGTGCTGGCGGGCGCGAGCATCCCCCTGCCCGTCACCGGCTTCACCCGCACCCCCGAGGACATCGACGCCGCGATCCGCTTCGTGAAGGGGGCCCCGCTCATCATCAAGCTGCTCGAGGGCTCGCAGGGCGTGGGGGTGGTGCTCGCCGAGACCGACAAGGCGGCCGAGTCGGTGATCGCCGCCTTCCGCCAGCTCGACGCCAACATCCTCGTGCAGGAGTTCATCGAGGAGGCGCAGGGGGCCGACATCCGGGCCTTCGTGGTCGACGGCAAGGTCGTCGCCTCGATGATCCGCAAGGCCGCCCCCGGAGAGTTCCGCTCCAACCTCCACCGAGGCGGCAGCGCCGAGAAGGTCAAGCTGTCCCCCGAGGAGCGCTCGATCGCGGTGCGCTCGGCCAAGGCCCTGGGCCTGCGCGTGGCCGGGGTCGACATCCTGCGCTCCAACCACGGGCCGCTGGTGATGGAGGTCAACGCCTCCCCCGGGCTCGAGGGCATCGAGAAGGCCACCGGCAAGGACGTGGCGGGCAAGGTGGTGGAGCTGGTCGAGGAGCTGGTGCAGCGTGGCACGGCCAAGAACCGCCCGCAGGGCTGAGCTGACCCCCTTCGTGCTCGAGGGCACCGAAGTGGCGCCCGGCACCCTCGAGACGGTGGACATCCCGATCTCCCGCCTCCCCACCGGGGAGTGGATCCACATGCCGGTGGTGGTGAGCCACGGGGCCAAGCGCGGCCCGGTGGTGTGGCTGAGCGGGGCCATCCACGGCGACGAGCTCAACGGGGTGGAGATCGTGCGCCGGGTGGTGCTCACCCTCGATCCCACCCTGCAGGCGGGCACCGTGCTCGCCGTGCCCATGGTCAACGTGTTCGGCGTGACCGCGGGCTCGCGCTACCTGCCCGATCGCCGCGACCTCAACCGGGCCTTCCCCGGCTCGCGCCGCGGCTCGCTCACCGGGCGCCTCGCCCATGCCTTCTTCGAGCGGGTGGTCCGGCGCGGCGAGCTCGGCATCGACTTCCACACCGGCTCCAACGGGCGCACCAACCTCCCGCAGATCCGCTGCGAGCTCAGCTCGCCCCGGGCCCGCCGCCTGGCCCAGGCCTTCGGCGCGCCGCTGGTGCTCGACTCCACCGCCAAGCCCGGCACCCTGCGGGCCGAGGCCTCCCGCAACGACATCACCGTGCTGCTGTTCGAGGGGGGCGAGGCCGGGCGCTTCGACGAGCATGCGATCGAGGTGGGGGTGGTGGGCACCCGCCGGGTGCTGGCCGAGCTGCGCATGATCCCGGCCGTGCCGCAGGCCGAGCACACGCCGGTGCTCACCGAGAAGAGCCACTGGATCCGCGCCGCTCGCAGCGGCTTCTGCCGGGTGGAGATCGGGCTGGGCGATCGAGTGAAGCGCAAGCAGAGGCTGGCCGTCATCGGCAACGCGGCGGGGGCCACCGAGCGGGTGCTGCGGGCCCGCGAGGAGGGCATCGTCATCGGGCTGCTGCAGACCGCGGTCGTGCACCGAGGCGATCCGGTGGTGCACATGGCCAAGCTCCGGCCTCGCACCCGCCCCCGCGCGCCCAAGGAGTCCTCCTCGTCATGAAGATCGCGATCCTCTCCCGCGCTCCCAAGCTGTACTCCACGCGGCGCCTGTGCGAGACGGCGCAGGCGCGTGGGCACGAGGTGCAGGTGGTCGACTACACCCGCTGCACCATGAACATCACCTCCCGCCGGCCCGAGGTGCGGCTCGCGGGCAAGCCCCTCGACGTGGACGCCATCATCCCGCGCATCGGGGCCTCGCAGACCTTCTACGGCACCGCCGTGGTGCGGCAGTTCGAGGCGATGGACGTCTACTCGGTCAACGGCTCGCAGGCGATCGCCCGCTCGCGCGACAAGCTGCGCGCGCTGCAGCTGCTCGCCGCCCGCGGCATCGGCATGCCGGTCACCGGCTACGCCCGCAACCCCGAGGACATCCAGGGCGTGATCGAGCTGGTGGGCGGGGCGCCCCTGGTGATCAAGCTGCTCGAGGGCACGCAGGGCATCGGGGTGGTGCTGGCCGAGACCAACAAGGCGGCCGAGTCGGTGATCGCCGCGCTGCGCCAGCTCGACGCCAACATCCTCATCCAGGAGTTCATCCGCGAGGCCGAGGGGGCCGACGTGCGGGCCTTCGTGGTCGACGGCAAGGTGGTCGCCTCGATGATCCGCCAGGGCCCCGAGGGCGAGTTCCGCTCCAACCTCCACCGCGGCGGCTCGGCCAAGCGGGCCAAGCTCAGCCCCGAGGAGCGCAGCACCGCGGTGCGCTCGGCCAAGATCCTGGGCCTGCGGGTGGCGGGCGTGGACATGCTGCGCTCCAACCACGGGCCGCTGGTGATGGAGGTCAACTCCTCCCCCGGGCTCGAGGGCATCGAGAAGGCCACCGGCAACGACGTGGCCGAGAAGATCATCCGCCTGGTGGAGGAGAACGCTCCTCGGGGTCGGAAGCCGGATCGGGTGGAGGGCTGACGGCCTCGGGACGCTCGGGCTCCGCCCGCTTGCGCAGCCCCAGCCGCACCAGCAGCCCCACCGGCGGAGGGCGCTCCCACTCGGGCGACGGTCCCAGCAGCACCGCCACCCACTGCATGCCCTCCGAGCGCTCGAGCACGATCCGCGCGGCGATCGTCAGCGGCACCGACAGCAGCATGCCCACGGTGCCCCACACCCAGCCCCAGAACACCAGGGAGAGGAACACGACCAGCGGCGACAGGCCCAGCCGCCGCCCCATGAGCTGCGGCTCGATGATGTTGCCGATGAGGGTGTTGATGCCCAGGTAGCCCAGCCCCACCACCACCGCCGAGAGCACCCCCAGCTCCGGCTGCACCAGCGACAGGGCCAGGGGGGGCAGCGCGGCGATCACCGAGCCCACGGTGGGGATGAAGTTGAGCAGGAAGGCGACCAGGCCCCACAGCACGGGGAAGTCCACCCCGAGGACCATCAGCAGCAGGGTGGCGCACAGCCCCGTGACGGCCGAGACCGCCGTCTTGATGAGCAGGTAGCGCTGCACCTCTCGCATGATCGCGGAGAACTCCGCGAGGTCGGCCTGGGGGTCGCCCATCGCCGCGCGCAGCTTGCCGGGCAGGCCGGCCACCTCGAGCAGGATGAACACCATGGTCAGCACGACCAGCGCGGTGTTGGAGAGCGCCGCGATCACGCTGCCCACGAACGAGCCCGCCATGCCCACCACCATGCCGGGCTCCACGTGCTCCTCCTGCAGCAGCTCGCTCAGGTCCACGCCGTAGCTGCCCAGGTGGGCGGTGAGCCGGGCGAACAGGGCGTCGAGCGCCTCACGGTAGCCGGGCAGGGCCTCGTCGAAGCCGGTCAGCGAGGTGGTCAGCAGCGCCCCGAAGCCGGCGAGCACCCCCAGCACCCCCAGCATCGTCACCAGCACGGCGAGAGCCGGCTGCACCCGCAGCCGCTCCAGCCACAGCACCAGCGGCGCGGCGAGGATCGACAGGAACACCGCGAACAAGAACGGCAGCAGCAGGGCCCCGCCCTGCTTGAGCCCCCACACGATCACCACCAGCGCGGCCAGCATCACCAGGGTGCGGGCAGCCGTGGCGGTGGCCAGGGGAGTCTCGTCGGACACGCGGCGGTCCTTCGGGCCCACGAGCCTCCCCAAGGGAGGCTCAGCCTTCCTTCTTGGCGGCGTCCTCGTCGACGCCCTCGCACTTCTTCATGTCCTTGGTGCTCTTGGCCGCCAGCGCGCAGTCGAGGGCCTCCGCCTTGGGGGGCTCCGCGTTGCAGCCGTCGACCGTCTTCTTGACGATCTCGGCGCGCTTGTCCTCGGCCACGTCTTGCCCCGCGGCCTTGGCCTCCTCGATGGCGACGTCGGCGAGGTGCTCGCCGAGCTGGTCGCACTTCTCGCTGCCGCAGCCCGTGGCCACCACCGCGGCCACCATTCCGGTCATCCAGAGCTTCGTCACTCGAGTCATCTGATTCCTCCTACTTGACCCCGTGCATCATCTTGTTGAGCAGCGGCGACGCCAGCGACAGCGCCAGGCCGATCCCCACCGAGATCAGCCCCATCGTCGTGTAGATGTCGACGTAGCCGCCGAGGCTCTTGGTGGCCTCCTCGGCGGTCTTGATCCAGTGCTCCTGGGTGACCATCTCGCGGACCCCGTCGACCAGCGAGCTCAGCGGCCCCTCGGGCGGCGCGAGCACGCCGCGGGCCTGGTCCACCAGCTTGCACACCGGGCCACCCCCCTCCTCGCCGCCGCCGCCCGTGAGCTGGGCGATGGACGCAGCCAGCGAGTTGGCGAAGGCGAACGACAGGAACCACGCCCCCATCACCGAGCCGGTCATGTGCTTGGGTGCCAGCTTGGTCACCATCGACAGGCCGATGGGCGACAGGAACAGCTCGCCCGTGGTGTGCAGCAGGTACATCAGGCCGAGGATCAGCAGCGGCACCTGGGCCGCCTCGCCGGCCATCCCCGCCCCCACGTAGAGCAGCAGGTAGCCCACGCCGAGCTGGACGATGCCCAGCCCGAACTTGAGGGGGATGTTGGGGTTGAGGTTGCGCTGATCCAGCCGGATCCACATCACCGAGAACACCGAGCCGAACAGGATGATGAAGGCCGGGTTGAACGACTGCGTCATCGAGGCCGGCATCTCCCAGCCGAAGATCACGCGGTCCACGTTGCGGTCGGCGAACAGGGTCAGCGAGGTGCCGGCCTGCTCGAAGCACGCCCAGAACACCACGTTGAAGACCATGAGGATCATCAGCACGAAGATGCGATCGCGCTGCACCCGGTCGCCCCCGCCGAAGGCGGCGCCGAGCAGCTGCACCACCACCACCGCCAGCGCCCCCAGCAGGATGAAGTCGACGATCTGCTTGTAGTGCAGCAGGAAGTACAGCGCCGGCACCACCGCGAACGACAGCACGATGGTGAGGGTCTGTAGGCTCACCCCCGGGATCACCGAGCGGCTCAGCCGCTCGGGATCGGGGGGCTCGCCCTTGCCCTCGAGCTTGTGCTTGCCCAGGATGAAGAACGCCAGGCCCGCGATCATGCCCACGCCGGCCAGCGCGAAGCCGACCAGGTAGCCCGCATCGCCCATCGAGCCGCGCGACAGCCCCTCGCCCACCGGGGCGCCGATCAGGGTGGCCCCGACGGCACCGATGTTGATCCCCATGTAGAAGATCGTGAAGCCCGAGTCCCGACGGGCATCGCCGTCGGCGTAGAGCTTGCCCACGATGCTGGAGATGTTGGCCTTGAAGTAGCCGTTGCCGACGATGATGACCCCCATCCCGAGGAACATCGCGTCCTCGCTGCCGACGCAGATGATGAACTCGCCGATCATCATCATCACGCCGCCGAGCACCACCGCGCGGCGGTAGCCCAGGATGCGGTCGGCCACCTGGCCGCCGATCACGGGAGCCGCGTACACCAGCGCGGTGTAGGCCCCGTAGATCGCGAAGGCCTGCACGTCGCCCATGGCGAGCGACTTGACGAGATACAGGGTGAGCAGTCCCCGCATCGTGTAGTAGCAGAAGCGCTCCCACATCTCGGCCGAGAACAGGACGTAGAGGCCAGGGGGATGCCCCTTGGCCGGGGTCGAGGCGGTCGAGTCCTTGTCGTCTTCTGCCACTGGGCGATCCTTTTTGAAGGCGGGGAAGGCGGAGCCAGGATGCTCGCAGTCCCGCGGCGGTCACGCAAGGCGAACGGGATGGAGGCCGCTGCCACGCGCTGTGGGCTCGACCGAACGGTGCCCCGCGCCTCGCGACGAGGCCCGTCGGTGGGCGGATCCCGCCCCGGGAGCGCCTTGCGCAGGCGAAGCGCGGGAGCTCAGGCCTCGTCGGCCTCGAGCGAGAGCAACCGGCTGGCGTTGCGATCGACGACCTTCTCGAGCAGCTCGGCCTGGGAGTGCACCGAGAGCTTGGCGAAGATCGCCTTGAGGTGGTTGCGGACGGTGTGGGGGCTGATGTGCATCTCGCGGGCGAGGGTGGGCACGCGCTGGTGGCTGACCAGCCCGCGCAGCACCTCCCACTCCCGGGGTGAGAGCGAGTCGAGCTCGGGCAGCGGTCGCAGAGCCGGGCTCATCGGCACCACGGGCAGCAGGTGCTGGACCCCGGCAAGCTCGCGCGCGATGCGATGGAGCACCGCCGTCGCCTGCACCTGACCGTCGGCCGGGGGTGGCCGAAACCGGCGGGCCCCGAGGGCCGCGCAGATCGTCGCCTCCACCTGGAGGCGCGAGGCCGGCCACACCAGGAAGCCATCGGCCCCCACTCGGCGGGTTCGCTCCAGCAGCTCCTCGTCCACCTCGTCGGAGACGAGCACGGTTGCCGTATCCTCTCCGATCGCCCCCGAGGCCACCAGCTCCACCCCACCGTGCGGCGAGCCGAGGTTGGCGTCGAGCAGCACCAAGTCGGCGCGCAGGTGCTGCAGCGCCCGCAGCAGCTCGGCCGGCTTGTGGACGCACTCGTGGAGGATCATGCCCCCGTCACTCACCGCCCGCGCCAGGCTGGCGACCAGCTCGACCCGGGCGCCGACCACCACTCCGAAGGGCTGCATCACCGAGCTCGAGATCTGGCCGGGCATCGACCGATCGCCTCTCTTTCCACGCGGGCTCCCTCGACGGTCACGCGATCGCAACGAATCGCAGGAACGCCCATGGCCATCGTGGGCTATCGTGAGGTCCGATTGCCTGCCGTCTCACGCCATGGGGCGAGTCCCGTGGCACGAAATGGCAGGTCGACCCCGGCGAGTCGCGCTATCTTTGCTGGGCAATCAGATCGGTAACCTTGGGTCGATCGCGCTCGCTCCCGACCGGCATCCCTCGTCCACCAGGGTGGACGCGTCTTGCATCGATCGTTCTGCGGCGCACGAGAAACACTGTCCAAGGGCCAAGGGCTCACGAGCATCGCGAGTGCCGGTCATGACGTCCCCCCCTCCCCTCCCGCTCGTACGCACCCGCTACCTGCTGCGTCACGTGGATGCCTACCGACGCATGGGAGGCAATCCCGAGCAATTGCTGCAGGAGGCCGGAATCCCGGAGATCGCGCCTCTCTCTGCGGATGCCCTGGTACCGCTCGAGCGGCTGAACGACGTTGCACGAATCGCGATTCGGGACATGGGGCCCTCGATCCTACAGTATGCCGTCCCTCACCGCCTCGATGACCTGGGCACTTGCGGCCGGCGGATCGCCGAGTCCACCTCGCTCCAAGATGCGATCTCCACCTTCGTCCGCGCGATCAAGGGCGAGTCCGCCGGGGCCGACTTCTTCTTGGAACGACGGCCCGGCGTCTTGTGGTGGTGCCGTGGCCCAATCGGGACGAGCTGTGATCTCCTCGAGTCCCACGCGGAGCGCTTCGTCCTCCACGGGATGTTGACCGTCGTTCGACACTGGGTCGGTGCCCACTGGCTTCCCCACGAGCTGTGGCTGACCACCGGTCCCTCGAGCGAGGACGAGCGCTTTCGTTCCATCGCGCGAGTGCGCTACCGGGCACGAGTCCTGGCCTTCCCCATCTCCCACCGTCTGCTGCGGAGGGCGTCGCCCGAGCCGGTCCTCCCGCGACGCGCCTCGACCGGCCCGCACCTGGATCTCGATCGCCTGAGCTTCGTCGAGTCCACGGCTCTCGTGGTCGAGAGCTTCCTGCCCGAGGGCTCGCCCGGCATCGAGCACGCCAGCAACCTGCTGGGCATGAGCGGCCGCTCGCTGCAACGCCGTTTGAACGAGCTCGGGACCACCTACTCCAAGCTGCTGGCCGAGACGCGTCAGAAGCTCGCCACCGAGTGGCTGGTGGAGAGCAAGCGCTCCGTCACCGACATCGCGCACGACCTCGGCTACTCCGACTCCGCCCACTTCACCCGTGCCTTCCGGCGCTGGGTGGGCGTGGGCCCCCGTCGATTCCGAGTGCTCGCGCAGGAGACCGAGCCCGAGGAGGCTCCCGTCGATCGAGGACACGAGGTGCTGCCATTCCGCGGCGGTCCGGGATGCAAGGTCGCGCAGCGAAAATGACTCGCTCTGGTCATTGTGAGCAACCACGCGGATGGTGATCACTAGATCGGGATGATGTCGTCATTGCGGACGGCCTCCGGCTACGCGGTCAGGGAGCTGCAGAATGCCCTCTTCCACGCGGCCGAGACGGCGCGCACCGTGGACACGCGCCCGTACGAGCTCCAGCCGCGAGCCCAGCTCTGCCAGGAGCTCGTCCCGCGGATCCACTCGGTGATGGACGAGGCCCTGGACGTGCTCGGCTGCCTGCTCGAGCGCTACGACACTCCGCCCCAGGCCCAGGCCGCCGACACCTCCGGGGTGTTCGACACCTACTTCGACGAGGCGGTCGAGCCCTCCGTCCCGCCCGCCGAGCCGCAGCAGCGAATCGCCGACGTCTCGTTCATGGCGCGCTGGGAGCTCGACCGCAAGCGCAGCGCGATCGCGGTCGCCCAGCACACCGACGACTACTGGAGGCTGCTCTCGGAGTGCTGCTCGGCCCGGCGCCGCGTGGTCAAGGCCACCAGCGGGGTCGAGCAGGTGCTGTCCCAGGTGGAGGGCTGCCCCTCGGTCTTCGAGAGCCTCTACCGCAGCGAGCGTCGGCGCGCGATCGAGACCCGCGCCGCCTACCACTCGCTGCTCTCCGGCCTCAAGCGGCTCGAGGACGCAAGCGAGCGCATCGAGCGAGACGTGCGGCTCGTGGGCACCGGCATCGCCTGCCTGGTGGGACGCGACGTCTACCTCGAGCTTCGCGTGAAGGACCGGCTGGAGCTCCGCCGGCTCCAGCGGAAGATCTTCGACTGGCTGCTCGGGCCGCGCGACCCCCAGCAGGGTCGGCGCCTCATCGGCGACGTGAAGGCCTTCGCCGAGCTGCTGATGGAGGTCAACCACCGGCCCGTGCTCGTCGAGCACGACCGCGAGGTCCTCCAGCGGCTCCAGGCCGCGCTGCGTCAGCCGGCGACCGATGCCCTGGCCTTCTTCGAGCTGCTCGTGTCGATCCGGGGACGCGACACCGAGCTCGACGACCTGATCGACGCCCGTGCCGAGCTCCGCACCGAGCTGTGGGACCACGTCGTCGAGCGGGTCCTGCAGGAGCTGTCCGAGCAGGGCCGCGCCTAGCTTCCCTCCGCATCCTTCCTTCGAATTCGATCACCACGAGGTGACGCCCCTCGGCGCCACCTCCCCACCCGGTGTGCCCGCAGGCGCACCGCTCCGAAGAAGCAGACCGATCATGAGCGTAGAGAGCATATTGACCAGGACGATGAACGAGGTCCCCAAGGCGGTGGCCGTCGGGGTGGTCGACATGGGCACCGGCATGCTGCTGGGCGTCAAGACCGTGGACTCCCACCCGCAGGAGGTCCTCGACCTGGTGGCCGCGGCCACCAAGGATCTATTCGAGGGCGACAACGTCACGCAGATCGAGAACACCTTCAAGCGCGTCCGCGGGATCAAGTCCGACGAGCGCTACTTCAAGGAGATCGTGGTGATGTCCACCAACCTCGTGCACATCTTCGCTCGCCTCAGGCAGCACCAAGACTCGGTCGCGGTGGTGGTGTGCCGGACCGACACCAACCTCGGCCTCGCCCTGGTGAAGATGCGGGGGGTGGTGGCCAGCGAGACGCCCTGAAGCCGCCCGATGGACCGACGCTCGCGCGCCGTGCCGCGTCGAGCGTCGGTCGGACGGCGCGGCCGAGGCGTCGGGCCGCCGACGGGCGAGCCCTCGTGGCGCTCGCCCGTCCTCGTTCCGAGAGGAATCCCACGGATCCGCCCTCGGCTCGGGCGGACGGCCCGGGTGGTACCTTCGTGGGTGATGAGGTCGAATCGTTGGTGTGCCCACCTGGGCCTGGGGCTCGCGACGCTGCTCGGATGCAACGACGGGGCGGGTGACAGCGGCGTCTTCAACGACGGCACCGGCGATCCGACCACCACCACCCCCGGGACCACCGGCTCGCCGCTGGCCACGGGCACCGGCACCGGCATGGGCACCTCCACCGGCGCCGTGGACGGCACCGAGGGTGCATCCACCGGCTTCGTCTTCGACGTGGGCGACGACATCGATCTGTGCGGCTGCGCGGGCAGCTACATCTGGATCGCCAACGCCGACCAGAGCACCGTCTCCAAGATCGACGTGGAGACCCTCGACGAGGTCGGCCGCTACCTCACCCGGCCGGATGCCGCGGGCAACCCCTCGCGGACCTCGGTGAGCTTCACCGGCGACGTGGCCGTGGCCAACCGGCACGGGGGCCTGGTCAAGCTCTACGCCGACACCAGCGACTGCGTGGAGTCCAACGGCATGCCCGGGATCCAGACCTCGAGCGGGGCCGGCGACGTGCTGTCGTGGGACATGGAGGAGTGCCGCGCCTGGTATGTGGACTTCCCCACCTCCAACCAGCGCCCGGTGGCCTGGGCTCCGCCCGAGGACCCGATGGCGGTCGACTGCGACGCCCCGGCCAGCCAGCGGCTGTGGACGGTGGGCAGCAGCGTGCTGAGCCTCCCCGGCACCGGCGGCGCGGGGGGGGTCACCGTATGGCTGGTCGACGGAGACGACGGCTCGATCCTCGAGACGGTGGACGTCCCCGAGTTCAACGGCCTGCAGCTCGGCGCCTACGGAGGTGCCGTCAACCGAGCCGGAGACCTCTACTTCTCCACCCAGGGCGCCCTCACCTTCGGCAACAACCAGCTCGCGCGCGTGGAGATGGAGACCCTGCAGGTCACCATCTGGATGATCCCCCCCGAGATCGCCCCCTACGGCATCACGGTGGACCACAACGGCCGGGTGTGGCTGTCGAGCATGTTCGGCTCGAGCGCGGTGCGCTTCGACCCCGACACCGAGACCTGGGACATCGTGGGGGGCAGCTTCCACAGCCAGGCGGGGCTCATGGAGCACCCCAGCGGCAACATGTGGATCGGGACCAGCACGGGCGCGATCGAGGTCGACGTGGAGACCCTCGCGCTGGGCAACGTCTTCGTTCCCTCCGGGGGCGGCGAGGTCAAGGGCATCAGCGTCGACGACGATGGCTTCGTGTGGGCGGTGAACCAATTCGCTCACAAGTTCGACCCGTCCTCGGGCGCGCTGGTGGGCACCTATACCGGGCTCTCCAGCCCCTACACCTACTCGGACATGACCGGGTGGGCGCTACAGAACGCGGCCTGCACCCCGGAGGGCTGATCCGGGGCGCCGAGCCAGCTCACGAAATCGCCCCGGCGACGACCCTCGGTCACTCGGGATACGCTCGTCCCATGCGTCGCCTCGGTGTCGCCGCCCTCGTCCTGCTCTCCGCATCGTTCCCGGCCACTGCGGCCCTGGCCCAGCCCGAGCCCCTCGCCGCGACCGACGAGGACGCCGACGAGGGCGAGGACGCCGACGAGGGCAGCGCCGACGAGGGCAGCGCCGCGACCCACCCCTGCGCGGCCCCCCTGGGCTCTTCCGACGAGCTCGAGACGATCACGCTGCGCTCGACCGACGCCAGCCCCACCCTCACCGTGTCCCTCGACGCACCGGTGAAGGCGGACGCCCGCGCGTGCGTGTGGACCGGCGACGCGGCCAACCCCTTCTACTCGGTGGACACCGGCCCCTGCGCCGAGGACTTCCCCCAGTGCCGCACCGTCGCCCTGCGCTCCCTGCCCCTGGGCCACCACGAGCTGGTCGTGCGCATCGGCGAGGCGAGCCCCGTGCGCCTCGACCTCACCCGGATCTCCACCGACTGCTCCCTGCGACCGATGCCGGCGCTGTCCGCCGCGAGCGGGGACGACGAGGACGACGACGAGAGCGCGGTGCCGGTGATCCAGGCCGGCCTCCGCTCGTTCGAGCTGCCCCTCGCCGAGCCCGTGGCCCTGGGCTCCGACCCCAGCGTCTGCTGGTGGCTCTTGCCGCCCGGACTCGGCGAGGAGCTCACCCACCAGTGGCCGGTGGAGCCCTGCGAGGGTCAGGACCCCGCCTCCACCACCTGCGTGAAGGTCGACGCCCCCGGGTGGATCGCACCGGGGCGCTACGAGGGTGCGTTCGCCGTGGGCACCGCCGACGCCCAGGTCGCCACCCTGTGGGTCCCCCCGCGGCTGGCCATGCTGTGGCTGATGACCTTCGTCGGCTTCGCGATCTGGGTGCTGGTCACCATCTTCCTCAAGGGGGTGGTGGTGCTCTCCCGACTCGAGCGCTGGCGGGACCACCTGGTGCGACGCCTCGAGGGCTCGCGCGACGACCACAAGCTGCTGCTGGCGCAGGTGTGGTCGGCGCTCGACTTCGCAGGCGCGGGCCTGCGCCGCAACAAGCTGCTGCTGGCGTTCAACGACCTGTCCCCCCTCGAGCAGCACCTGCGCGAGGCCGAGCAGCTGCTGACCCTCAGCGAGAAGAAGATGCGCATCTGGGGGCGGGTCGATGCCCAGCTCTACCCGCCCACCCTCGTGGCCCAGGTCGTCACCGAGCTCAAGCTCTTCGACGACATCGTGCTCCAGCACAACTTCCCCGTCTCCGACGACGAGGCGCTCACCGAGGAGTTCCCGCCGCTGCAGCGGGCGGCCGAGCTGCTCGATGCCGCCGTCTTCAACCTCGACCGCAACCTCCTGGCCTCGCTCGGCCTGGCCCTGGGAGCATCGGGCGACGACGACGCGAGCTCGGTGGGCGGGAGCGACGACGGCGACGAGTCGACCCCCGAGGGGGGCGACGAGGATCCGGGCGACGAGACCGACCGCGAGCCCGACGCACCGCCGTCGCTCCTCGACCTCGTGCGGGCCGCTCGGGAGCGGGAGCTGGGCCACCTGCGAGCGCTCCAGCCCCACCTCGAGAGCGACGAGCTGGCGCCCACCCTCCGCCTCGAGATCGACCTGCGTCTCGACGTGCTCCGCAAGATCGACCGCCTGCTCACGAGCCCCGAGCTCCACGATCACCTCGACGCCGCTCGCGTCCGGGAGGCTCTCGACGCCTGGGGGCGCGTGGACCTGCAGGACAGCTTCAACCACTCCGACCATCGTCGACTGCACCGCGACCTGATCCGCTGGCTCGTCTGGCGGCCGGAGAACCAGCGCTTCGCCTCGCGCCTCGACGACCTGCAGCGGGCCCAGCGGGCCATCCTCGACGAGACCCGCGGAGACGCCGGCGCGCTCACCCGGGCCGCCATCGAGGGTCGCGTCCCCCTCACCGTCCGCCCCCTGCACGACGAGCCGTGGCGCACCTTCAGCCCTCGGACCCTGGTGGTCACCCTCAGCAGTGCCTTCCGCGATCTCGAGGAGAGCTACGTGTGGCGGCGGATCATCCAGGTCGACTGGCACGAGCTCGGGGATCGACGCACGACCCCCCTGTGCCTGGTGACCACCGAGGTCGCCGGCCACGAGGACGAGCGCTCGCGGGTGGTGCAGCGCGGGCCCATCACGGTCTGCTTCGCCCGCAAGGAGGGGCACTACGACATCTCGCCCACCGTGGTGCTCCCCCAGAGCGGCGACTCGGGGACCGACTCCGCCGCCGGGCTGCGGATCCCCGTGGCCCCCCTGCTCATCGATGTGGAGGCGGGGGTCCGCGAGCAGCAGAACAAGCGCATCCAGGTCTACAACGGCGCCCGCACGGCGATCTCCCTGGTGGGCTCGATCACCGCGGCCGTGATGCTCTTCAACGACTGGCGCACCAACCCGCCGATGTACGTCTACTGGCGGGCACTGCTGGTGCCGATCGGCATCGACCTGTCGACCGTCGCCCTGCCCGCCGCGCTTCGAGGGCTGCGACGACTGCTGCAGAAGCGATCCTCGGCGCCCCACGCCATGGTGCGCGACGAGGACGAGGACGAGGACGAGTGAGGCACCGGCGCGCGGCGTCTCAGCCCGCGCGCCACGGTAGCTCGCGCTCGACCGGCTCGCGTCCGTCGAGGTCGCGGATGCACACCCGCAGCGCGGGCCCCAGCTCGAGCACCGCGTAGCCCGAGCGCGCCCCTCCGACCAGCGGCGGGCTCTCCACCACGATCGTCCCCCCCGCGCTCACCTGGACCCGCTCGTCCGACTCGTGGCCGGATCCGGTCAGCACCAGGTCGAAGGCGCGCTCGAGCACCCGCCACTCCTCCGGGTCCATCATCGCGGGCACGTGGTGCACCACCGCCACGCGAAGGTCCGCCTCGTCGAGCCCGGCCACCGCGTCGGCGATCTGCGTGGAGCCGAGCACCCCCTTGCGCTTGCCCGTCCAGGGCTGGGCCACCGCGCTGTCGAGCCCCCGCAGCGCCAGGCAGTGCCCCCCGTGCTCGAGCTCGATCCCCAGCAGGGTGTAGGGCTCCATCTGCGGGGCGCTGGGCACCACGCCGTCCTCGTGCAGGCCCTCCACCAGCTCGCGGTAGCCGTGCCCCACCTTCTTCGCGAAGCCCAGGTTGTGGCGCTGCCCCATCACCTCGTCGAGCTCGGCGCCCTTGGTGGTCATGCTGCGCCAGCTCGGCAGATCGCGGTCGATGTCGTGGTTGCCGGGCACCAGGATCAGCGCCGGCGCCTTGCCCCCGCTCGCCAGCCGCCGGACCAGGTGCCGCAGCAGCCCGCGGGCGTGGTGCATCTCGCCCGGCTTGCCCCGCGCCGTGATGTCTCCCGCGACCACCACGAGATCGAAGGGTCGGAGCCCCGAGCTGGCGCGGGCTCGTGCCACGTCCTCCACGAGCAGGCGCAGCCGCTCCTCCAGCACGAAGCCCTCCTTGCCCCTGTCGGTCACGTGCAGCGAGGACAGCAGCAGCACCGTGAGCGGTGCCGAGTCGGCCAGGCGCTTGCCGCCCTGCCTGGAGCGCCGCGCCCAGGAGCGCAGCGTCTCGAGCACGCCGGCCAGCCGCGAGGGACGACCCGAGTCGACCTTGCGCTCCTTCGGCGTGGAGGGGAGCGAGGACGGTCCCCGCCGGACGTCGGCGACCGGCCGCTTGCTGGGGGCGTCGGCGCCCGGGAACGAGGCGGTGGTCTCGGGGGCCGAAGGGGGCCGTGCCGATGGGACGCTCGCGGGGGCCGGCGCCGCGGGGGCCTCGGCGGGCAGGGAGCCGGCATTGCCCGGACGGGGTCTCGACGGCTCGGGTGCTTGCATCGAAGCCGTGGCCACCGTCTTCGCGACGGGCCGTGCGGGTGGCGACGTGTCGGCGCGACGATGCGACCGCTCGGCGAGGGGCACCTGCTCGCGCAGGAGAAACGGCTCGAGCTCCGTGATGGGATGAAGCTCGGTGGGTGACGCGGCCGGAGGCGCTAGTCGCTGGCCCAACGCGAGCTCGGGGATCGACCTGGGCGTTGGCGTTGGCTCGGGCTCGGGCTCGGGGCGCGACACGGGCAGGGGCTCCCGCGCGGGCTCGCTGACGACGCTCGGCGCCCCCTCCGGCTCCCATGTCTCCTCATCGGCATCCTCCGCCGCGAGATCGTCGTCGACGCCCTCGAGGGTCCGGTCGAGATCCGACATTCCCCGAGCCACCGCGACCTCGTCCCCGACCTCCGCTTCCTCTTCCTCGGCCCCGAGCCCCGCGCGACCGTCCCGGCTCCTCTCCACGACGAGCTCCTCCGTCGGCCTGGCCTCGTCCTCGAGCACCACCGACGAGCTCCGCACCGACCACAGGTCCGCCGCGTTCTGGGCCAGCACCTGCTTGAGCGGCTCGAGCACCAGCAACACCAGCCCGTCGAAGCGCCGCGTGATCTGGTCCCGGGTCTCGTTGAGGCGCTGGAAGACCAGGGCCCACTCCCCCACGTAGCTCGGCATCACGGAGGCGCTCAGCACCAGGATCCCGCGGGCGGTGTGGTGCAGCAGTCGATCCACCAGCTTGCGCGGCCCCCCCTTGCCCAGCTCCCAGGGCTCCACCTCGGTGAGCACCAGGTGCGCGTCCCCTGCCTCCTCGAGCAGCCGCGTGCGCGCCCACTGCATCCGGGCCTCGGAGGCACAGCTCACCACGTGCAGATCGAACTTGGCGGCCAGGCGCAGGCCGTCGATCACCCGGTCCAGGCTGGTCACGACCCGCTGCGGGCCATCCTCCTCGATCACGACGACTCGTTCCCCCCCGCGCCCTCCCCCTTGCGCGCCCTCGCCCGCGCGATGGCCTCTGCCACCCCTGGGATCTCGTAGACCACGGGATGCAGGTCGTACCAGTCGCGCTGGTTCATGTACCGCATCACCACGTTGTTGAGCAGCATGAGGTCCGCCGAGGCCCGGTGCTCCTCGTCGTGGATCGTGAGGTACCTGTCCACCGCCACCTGGGCCAACCAGTCGAACGCCTCCGAGGGCACCACCGCCCGGTAGTCGTCCCGGAGCTCGTTGAGGATGCGCTCGTAGGCGTCCTGGGACAGCGGGTGCTGCCGCTCCCGCACGATCGCCCGCAGGAAGCGGATCACCTCGCGGGTGTAGCCCCCCGAGGCGAGGATCAGCTCGTCGAGGCGCTCCCGGGCCTGGTCCCCCAGCAGGTGAGCGAGCACCGGCCCCGGGATCCGCTGGTGCACCAGCTTGCGCATGGTCTCCACCCCGGGTGCGAAGACCGTGCCGTCGCGGTGTCGCAGCTTCACCATCGGCATGAACTCGATGCCCTGGTGCTGTCGCGCCACCAGGGCGGCGGGCACCGTGTAGATCACGTGCACGGGAAGCTGCAGGTAGGGCGCGCCTCGCCCGAACACCTGCTCGGCGCTGGCGAGCACGTCGTGCCAGTTCTCGCTCACTCCTCGCAGCTTCTCGAGCGAGTCGAGCACCACGATGAGCCCGCCCCAGCCCGCTCGACGCGCCCGCTCCTCGAGCGCGACCAGCTCCTCACGGGCCTGGCCCAGGAACGCGGTGAGGTTCGCGGCCACCGTCCGTCGCACGCGCTGCCGCAGGCTGTCGCGGGTCTTGAGCTCGAACACCAGCTTGCCGGCGTCCCCCACCGCCAGCTCGCCCTCGCCGAGCTCCACGTCGGTGGTGGTCAGCCAGTGCCACAGGCGGGTCAGGTAGCCCTCCTGCAGCGCCGCCTTGCCCTGGCGTCCCTCGGCCTCGAGCACCTTCTCGTCCACCGCGTAGACGATCGCGGCGATGATGTCGGGGATGTCCACCCGCGTGGTCAGGTCGAGCACCCGCTCCGCGTCCACCAGCACCCCCAGCAGGTGCATCCCCTGGGGATCGGCGAGGTGGGCCAGCAGGCGCCGCAGCTCGGTGGACTTGCCCGACCCCGGCAGGCCGGTGAACAGGGTGCAGGTCGGATCGTCGCTGAGCTCGATCTCGCTGGCGAGCCGCTCGACCCACACCACGCCCCGGGGCCGATAGCCCCCCACGGCCTCGGCGTCGAGGTCGACGTTGCGCTCGTCATCGGGAGCCAGCGCCTCGGAGGGGTCGCAGCGGTTGTAGTAGAGCTTGCGATCGGCGAAGTCCATCGGCCGCGCCCAGGATACTCGACCCCGGCCCCGCCGCACCTGCGACCCACCCGCGGGGCGCCGGCCCGCTCACAGCAGCGGGAGCTGGGGCGGGGCGAGGCGGGTCATCACCTCCTCCTCCACCAGCGTCAGCCACCCGTCCCGGTCCCCGGGATCGAGAGCCAGGGCGCTCAGATCGCGGCGCCGCAGCTCCCGGCGAACGCCATCCTCCACGGCGTGCTGGAAGGTGGGATCGGTGGCCCGCAGGCCATCGGGGCTGGGCTCCTCGATGATCGGCACCATCACCAGCAGGTCGTAGGTCGCCATCCACGCCTCGACCATCGCATCGAGAGCACGCTGCGACCCCGCCGCGAGCAGCATGTACACGTAGTTGTCGAGCACGCTGCGATCGCAGACCACCACCGGGTAGCGCTCGGCCGCCAGGATCTCCGCCGCCACCTGCGTATGCAGGATCCACGACTGCGACGCCACGCCCGTCTGCTGGTTGATCGGCAGCGGGCACTGCCGCGCCACCTCGTGCACCACCTCGAGCGAGACGTCGCGGGCCTTGAGCCGGGCCGCGAGCCCATAGCACAGCGTGGTCTTGCCGACCCCGTGGCTGCCGATGAAGGCGACCTTCAGCCGCTGTGGCTCGCCCATGCGGGGGATTCTACGCATCCGCTGCCGGGGCTGCCGCCTCCCGCCAAGCCACCGAGGCCCAAAAAGCGACGAGCCCGACGCGATCACGTCGGGCTCGTCGGTCGAGATCTCCCGCTCGGACGCGCGACCAGCGGGGCCGCGGGCCGGTCCGAGCGCTAGCCGGCCTTCTTGGCGGGCGCCTTCTCGGCCTTCTTGGCCTTCTTGGCCTCGTCCTTCTTGGCGGGCGCCTTCTCGGCCTTCTCGGCCTTCTTGCCCTCACCCTCGGCGGCGCCCGCCTCGGGCATCAGCAGCGCGTCGATGTACTGCTTCTCGTTGAGGTACTTGTTCGCCGCCTTCTTGATGTTGTCCGAGCTGACGCGGTCGATCATCTTCTCGAGCTCGAGGATCTTCCGCGGGTCGGTGCCGTAGCGGTAGTGCTCGGTGAGCTGCCGCGACCAGAAGCGGTTCTCCTTCTGGTCGGTCTCCAGGCCCCGGCGCCGCTGCTCCTTGACCTTGTCGACCACGTCCTGGTCGATGCCCTCCTTCTTGACCTTCTGCACCAGCTCGAACACGGCCTTGGTGAGCTTGTCGGCGTTCTCCGGCGAGCAGCCGAAGCCCACGAAGTACTCGTACTCGGTCTTGGGACGGCGGTCGATGTTGCCGTTGCTGAACACCCCGTACACCCCGCTCATGTCCTCGCGGAGGATCTCTCGCAGGCGGATGCTCATCGCCTCGCTCAGCATGTCGAGGTCGTCCTCGATCTCGGGGCTCCACTTGGTGTTGCCGTGGAAGGCCAGCATCACGAAGCTCTTGGGGTCCTGCCCCTTCTCCACGCGGACCTTCTTGACGCCCTTGGGCGGCTTGACCTTGATGTCCCGCCACTTCTCCTTGCGCCCCTTGGTGGGCAGCGAGGCGAGGTAGGTGGCCGCGAGCTCCTCGAGGCGCGCCTCGTCCACGTTGCCCACGAACACGAAGGTGAAGTCCCCCGCGTCGCCGAAGCGATCCTTGTAGAAGTCGTAGGCGGTGTCGAGCTGCACCGAGGCGATCTTCTCGCTGGTGGGCGGGAGCCGCCGCGGGTGGCCGCCGCTGGCCGCCTTGCCGAACTCGTCGAAGAACACGGCCTGCGGGTTGAGGTCGCGGTTCTTGAAGAAGGTGTCCATCTGCCCCTTCCACGCGCCGAAGGCCACCTCGTCCTTGCGGGGCGCGGTGAAGTACAGGTGCACGAGCTGCATGAACACCTCGAGGTCCTGGGGCGAGGCGCTGCCCTGCATCCCCTCCTCGAGCTCGTTGATCCACGGCCGCACCCGCACGACCTTGCCGGTGAGCAGCTTGCCCAGCGCGACCTCGTCGTGCTCGCCCACGCCCGACTGGGCGATGATGCCGTCGGCCCACTGCGCCGACTCGAAGCTCTTGTCGGGCGCCAGCGAGTGACCGCCGGGGCTGAACGCCGAGAACAGGATCTCGTCGTTCTTGAAGTTGGTGGGCTTGACCACCACGCGGGCCCCGTTGCTCAGGGTCCACACGCTGAGGTCGAGCTCCTCGATGCGCTCCTTCTTGGTGATCTTGCCCGCCTCGGGCGCCGCCGCCATCAGGCTCCCGCCCGCGCCGCCGTCCTCCCAGGGCTGGATCGGCATCATCGAGATCCCGTCCACCACCTTCTGGAGGTCCTTCTTGGTGGGCATCTTGTCGCGCGAGGCCCCGGCGGCCGAGACCACGCGATCCTTGCGGCTGGTCCAGGACTCGGCGTAGGCGTTGACGGCCTCGAGGGTGACCTCGGGCATGTACTTCTTGGCCAGCGCCAGCTCGTCGGCGTGGCTGAGCATGGTGTGGCCCTCGAGGAAGTCGTTGACCAGGCCGAAGGCGTACTGGTTGCCCTTGACCGTGTCGGCCTCGGTCACCGCCCGCTCCAGGTCGCGCATGTGGTCGGCCTTGATCCGCTCGAGCTCCGAGGCCAGGAAGCCGTGCCGACGCACGCGCTCCACCTCCTCCAGCAGGGTCTTGGCCGCGGCCTCCGCCTGCCCCGGCTTGGCCCCCGCGAACAGCTGGAACACGTCGACCGCCCGCCCCATCTCGTTGGTGAACGAGAAGGCGAACGCGAACGGGGCCTCGGGGCGCTGCCGGATCTCGTCGAGCCGGGCGCGCAGCATGCCGTGGAAGAGGGTGTCGACCAGATCGTCGCGGTAGTCGTTCTCGGTGAGGAACGGGGTCGCCGGGCCCTTGATGGCCAGGGTCACCTGCGTCATCGACATCTCCTTGTCGGTCTCGACGTCGATGCGGGTCTCGTCGAGCAGCGGCACCGGCACGTTGACGCGCTCGGGCGCCCCCTCGGGGTTCTTCAGGTCGGAGAAGCGCTTCTTCACCTCGGCGAGCGCGGCATCGGGGTCGATGTCGCCGACCACGATCACCGCCATGTTGTCGGGGCGGTACCAGTCCTCATAGAACGCCTTGAGGCGCTCCACCGGGGCGGTCTCGAGGATCTCCTTGTCCCCGATGGGCTTGCGCTCCGCGTACTTGCTCCCCGCCAGGAACACCGGCCACTGCTTGTCGAACACGCGCTGGTTGGCGCCCCGGCCCAGGCGCCACTCCTCGATGACCACGCCGCGCTCCTTGTCGACCTCCTTGGGGTCGAAGCTCACCGCGCCGGCCCAGTCCTCGAGCACGTCGTAGCCGGTCGACAGCAATTTGGCGTCGTCGGTCGGCACCTGCAGCATGTAGACGGTCTCGTCGAACGAGGTGAAGGCGTTGACGTCGGCGCCGAAGTCCATGCCCGACTTCTCGAAGAAGTCGATCATCGTGTTCTTCTCGAAGCGCTCGGTGCCGTTGAAGGCCATGTGCTCCACGAAGTGGGCCAGCCCCCGCTGGTCGTCCTCCTCGAGCACCGAGCCCGCGTTCACGGCCAGCCACAGCAGCACCCGCTTCTCGGGCTTGGGATGCTTGCGGATGTAGTAGGTCAGGCCGTTGGGCAGCGTCCCCGTCCTGACCGCCGGGTCCAACGCCAGCTCTGGCGAGTCGTCGACCTTGCCCTGGGA
The DNA here is from genome assembly GCA_020633315.1 of Myxococcales bacterium. Lineage (GTDB taxonomy): Bacteria > Myxococcota_A > Polyangia > Nannocystales > Nannocystaceae > Paraliomyxa. The sequence goes on along the minus strand of JACKDV010000010.1, from coordinate 224,983 downwards.
CTGGCCGCCGTTCCCCTTCGCGTCATCGGGGTTGACCGTCACCTCTTCGGTGGTCTTGGGGTTGCACGCAGCCAGAGCCAGCGTGGCGATGATCGATCGAAAGAACAGCTTCATTGGCTTCGTCGCGCTTTTGTCTCGGGGAGCAGGCGGGATAGTTCCACAGGGTCCCCGTCGAAGGGAGTGCGTCAACTCTCGGCCGAGTCGATCGAGCGAGGCGAGGACGGCTCGAGGGCGTCGCCGATTTACCGAATGAAGAGCACGCGAGCAAGCCCACATCGGCCACGAGGCCGAACGCCGTCAGTGCGGTGCGGGCCGGTGCCCTCGTCTCGGCGTGCCTCGTGGTGCGCTCATCGGTCATCATTCGCCGCCGGACCCGCGTGACCACGCCGCAGACGCTCGCGCCCATCATCGGGACCACCATCGTCCTCTACGTCGCCCTGATGATCGTGATCGCGGGGCGGTCGCGTCGCCGGATCGCCTCGGTCGAGGACTACGTGGTCGCCGGGCGCCGCCTGCCGTTCTGGCTGGTGATGCCGACCTTGCTCGCCACTTGGTTCGGCGCCGGCACCATGCTCGCGGTCAGCGACGAGGTCCGCGCCCGCGGCCTGGGGGCCGCCGCGCTCGATCCCATCGGCGCCGGCGTGTGCCTGATCCTCGCCGGCCTGCTCATCGCCGCCCCGCTGTGGCGCATGCGCCTGCTGACGGTGCCGGACTTCTTCGGCCGGCGCTTCGGTCGACCGGCCGAGATCCTCGCCTCGGTGCTGATGGTGCCCGCCTACTTCGGCTGGATCGCCGCCCAGTACGTGGCTCTGGCCGGCATCCTCCAGCTCTTCTTCGGCATCGACATGGTCTGGGGAACCGCCCTCGTCGCCGCGTTCGGAGCCCTCTACACCCTGATGGGGGGCATGTGGGCCGTGACCCTCACCGACGCGGTCCAGCTCTCGCTGGTGGTGGTGGGCCTGGTGGTGATGCTCGTGGTGGTCCTCATGGGACTGGGCGACGGCAGCGTGAGCGACGGGTGGAGCGAGCTGTTCGCGAGCACGCCGGCCGAGCGCCAGCGCCTGATCCCCACCGAGTCCCTCGGCGAGCTGGCGGGGTGGATCGGCCTGTTCTGCGCGGGCGCCCTGGGCAACCTCCCGGGGCAAGACCTCGGCCAGCGCATCTTCGCGGCGCGCTCGGCCGGGGTGGCCCGGGCGGCCTGCGTGGTGGCGGGGCTGCTCTACCTCTCGCTGGGCGCGATCCCGGTGCTCTTGGCCCTGGCCGCCGATCTGCTCATCCCCGGCGCCCACGAGCAGGCCACCCTCCCGCTGCTGGCCACCGCCTTCCTCACCCCGCCGCTCGCGGTGCTGTTCGTGGTCACGGTGATCTCGGTGGTGCTCTCCACGATCGACAGCGCGATCCTCTCGCCCGCCACCGTCGTCGCGCAGAACCTCCTGCGCCCCACGGTGGGGGATCGGGTGGATCTGCTCCGGCTCAATCGCCTCGCGGTGCTCGGCGTGGCCGCCTCGAGCCTGGCGGTGGCCTACGCCGGGGAGTCTGCGTTCTCGCTGCTCGAGTCGAGCTACGAGCTGGGGCTGGTCTCGCTGTTGGTGCCCCTGCTCGGCGGGCTCTACCTGCCGCGGAGCCAGGCCGCCGCGCTGGCCTCGATGATCGTGGGCACCGGGACGTGGCTGCTGCACATGGGGCTCGGCTGGGAGACGCTGCTGGCCGTCGACGCGCCGCTGCCGATGGGCCTGGGATGTGCCGCCATCGCGGCGACGGTGTACCTGCTGGGACCGCGGGCGACGAGCCCGTCCGGTGATGGATCGCCGGCGAGCGAGGATCGCTCGGACTCGGCGGACGCCCAGCGCTCCTGAGCTCCCGAGCCAAGCGCCCCGAGGGGCGACCCCGAGCCCGACGACCTACGGGCGCTCGAGCTCGATCCATACGTGCTCGGCTCGAGCCCACACCCGCCCCTCGTCGTCCGTGAGCGCGGCCGCGGCGAGATGCTCGCGTCGCTCGCCACCGGTCGGCCACGCATGGACCACGTAGCGCCGATTGCCTGGGATCCCCGCCGGCACCGCCGCGGTCATCTGCCCGAGCAGGAACGGGCGCCCCGGATCGACCCCGTCGAGCAGCCCCAGCGCCTCGGCGAAGCAGCCGCAGGCGTTGCCACCGTTGGCCGATCCCGGCGGGCCATTGAAGCGGTGATCGAGGATCACTGCCGCGCGACCACCTGGTTCTTGCCCGAGCCCTTGGCCCGCAGCAGGGCCTGGTCGGCCGCGTCGACCAGCTCTGCTCCCGACCAGCGCGGCGCGAGGGTGGCCACGCCGATCGAGCAGGTCACCGGCAGCAGGCCACCGTTGCCCATCTCGATCGGTCGCTCGCTCACCGCCAGGCGCAGGCGCTCGCCGGCCTTCACCGCGTCGTCGAGGTCGGCCCCCGGCAGCAGCACGGTGAACTCCTCGCCGCCGTAGCGAAAGACCGAGCCCACCCGGGCCACCCGTCGCAGGCGATCGGCCACCTCCACGAGCAGCCGGTCGCCCAGGGGGTGCCCGTGGGTGTCGTTGACGGCCTTGAAGTCGTCGAGGTCGATCATCGCGACCGAGAGCGGCTGCCCGGTGTGCTGGGCCTCGAGCACGGCGGTGGTCAGCGCGTCCATGAGCGCCCCGTGGTGACCGAGGCCGGTCAGCGCGTCGGTGCGGGCCGCCCGGGCCAGGTCCTCGTAGCGCCGCGCGTTCTCGATGGCGCGAGCGGTGTGATCGGCCACCATCCCGAACACCAGCGCCGTGATCTCGTCCACCGGCGTCCCGGTGAAGCGATTGTCGGCGTAGAGCACCCCGTGCACACCCAGTCGCCCTCGCAGGGGCGCCGCGATGCCGGTGGCGGGATCGAGCAGGTCGTCGGTCTCCTCTTCCTCGCCCACGCCCACCAGCTCGCGGCCGCGAAACGCCCGACACACGCGGTAGTCTCGCTTGAGATCGAAGACCGTCTCCCGCACGCGACGATCGAGCGCGCCGGGATCGTCGCCGGCACGCAGCCCCGCCTCGTACAAGGTGTGGAGATCCGGCTCCTCCGCCGCGATCGACTTCCACACCCGATCGGCCTCCTCGCGATCGACGGGGCCCACGCCCGCGACACCTCGCAGCCACTGCGGGGTGCCCATCGGCCGATTCCCTCCGCCGCCGTCGAGCGAGTCGGCGAAGAACAGCATCGCCCGGTTGAGCCCCAGGCCCACGCCGGCCGTCACCCCGGTGAGCGTCGCGTAGCACACGGGGCGCAGCTCGAGGGACTCCCGCGAGAGGTTGGCGATGCGATGCAGCAGCACGATCGCCCGCCGGAGCGCCAGGTTCTCTCGCTCGAGCCGCTCGACCGCTTCGTGCACCACCTCCGCCACGCCGGGGAACGAGTATAGCGGCCGGCCGAAGGCGATCGCCACCGCAGGTGGAGACCGAAGCGGGGTCAGGGCACGTCGGGCGGCTCGAGCCCGAAGGACCCCTCGAGCACCGACAGCAGGGCCCGACGTCGCTGCCCCTCGTCGGGCACGGCGGCGGCCCGGAAGTGGAGCTGCCCTCGCTCCAGGTGTCGAGCCAGCCGGGGCGGCGGATCCTCGAACAGGTCGGTCAGACGGCCCCGCAGATCGGTCGCCGACTGGGCCCAGACCACGGTGGAGGGCTGATCGAGAGGCACCCGCAGGAGCACGAAGACCCCCGGGCCCTCGGGAGCGGCGAGCACGCCGGTCTCGGTGAGCGCCTCGTCGCCGCTCCACTCGAGCTCGGGCGAGCCGGGAGGCGGCTCGGAGGAGGGGGCCCCCGGCCGGGTCCACCCCTGCTGGGCCCGGATGACGTCGATGGCGGAGATGAAGCCCACCGCGCGGTGCTTGCCGTCCACCACCACCAGGTGGTGGAAGCCGGTGTGGGCGATGACGCGGGCGGCCTCGCCGGCGGTGGCCGTCTGCAGCACGAAGGCCGCGGGATACGACATGCGCTGCTCCACGGTCTCCCCGTCGAGCCGACCCGTCAGGTCCGACAGCGAGATCATGCCCTTGGGCTCGTGCGTGGCCGGGTCGAGCACCGGCGCCGCATGGATGTTGAGCATCATCAGGTACTCGAGGGCATCGTTGGCGCTGTCCTCGGGAACGCAGCTGAACAGCTGCCGGGTCATGATCTCGCGGATCGTGGTCATCGCGCCCCTACCAATAGCGCACCCGCGCCGAACGGGACGCCGCAGAAGATGCGCGCCCCTCGGCGCCGGCACCGAGGCCGGCCCGGGTCGATCATGCGAAGAGATCGGCCTCGCCGTTGCTCCGCACCAGCAGCGTGGTGGGCAGGCGCTGGAGCATGGGCTCCATCGCGGCGAGGTACTCGGGGAAGCGCTCCATGTCCACCGTGGACAGCCCCAGCATCACGATGTCCGCGGTGGTCCCCGAGTGCTCGGGGATGAACTCGTGGGGGTGGGTGGTGGCCACGAACACGTGGATCTCGGCGTCGATGCGGGCGTTGACCAGCAGATCCCGCAGGTGCTTGTGGGCGGTGGCCTCGGCGGCGGTGTCGGTCACCGCCCGGAAGATCCGCAGCTTCGCCGTTCGCCAGGTGCGATCGAGGGTGATGAGGTAGGCCAGCAGGGCCATCAGGCTGCCGTTGCGATCGCCTCGCCACCACAGGTCGATCACCCGCTGCGGCTTGTCCAGCGCCATGTCGGCCGCCTTGAGCAGCACCAGGTTGACGTTGAAGGCGCGGATGATCTCCTCGGTCGCGAGCAGGCGCTGGCGCCCCTCCAGGTCGGAGGGAGGCGGGATGGAGGCGAGCACGGTGTTGGGGCGGACGCCCTCGATCGCATAGCTCTGGAGGAAGGTGGTGAGCCCCTCCTCGTAGTCCTCCACCGCGACCACCTCGGGGAAGGCCACGATGTCGAGGGACTCGAGGTGGCGACGCAGCTCGTCCTTGCGATCGTCGCGGGCGCGCAGGCGGTTGACCAGGTTGGGCTCGGGGGTCTCGTGGATGTGGGCCACGGTGTAGAGCCCGCGCCGGCACTCGAGCCAGGCCCCCATCTGCACCAGCCGCGGCTCGTTGATCGGCTCCGGGCCCACCGCGGCCAGGATCGGGCGCCAGTTCTTGGGGTGGGACTTGCTCTGGCCCAGGTAGAGCAGCGCGTCGCGGGTGCGCTGGAAGATGTAGCCCTGCTTGGCGTCGCCCCAGCTGGTCTGGATGTCGCGGTTGCGCAGGTAGAAGTACAGCAGGCTGGTGATGCCGAAGGCGAGCAGGGCGTAGGTCTCGTTGATCTTGACCATCGCCACCAGGCAGCCGATGGCCCCGGTGAGGGCGAGGCTCCAGTGGAAGGCGCGGAAGCGCGGCCGGAAGCTGGGGTTGGCGCTCTTGCTCTCGACGAAGGCCGAGGTGTTGATCATCCCGTAGGCGATCAGGAAGAACATCGAGATCACCTCGGCGACCGCGTTGAGGTCGCCGGCCCAGATGACCACGATGGCGATCAGGAAGGTGAGCACGGTGGCGCGCCGCGGCTCGTTGGCGGGCCCCGAGCCCTTGCCGAAGAGCTCCAGCGGCTTCATGAGGCGGTCCTGCCCCATCGCCTGGAGGATGCGGGGCGCCCCGAGGAACGAGCCGAGCGCGGAGCTCAGGGTGGCCGCGAACACGCCGGCCACGATGAGCGGGCCCCACAGGCTCATCTCCTGCAGCGAGCCGAAGGGATCGGCCAGCATGTCGGCCCGGGTGCTCGAGCCGGCCTGGAGCACGATGAGCGCGGTGTAGATCACCGCGGTGAAGGCGATGGCCGCGATCGTGCCCGAGGGGATCGACTTGGCGGGGTCCTTGAGGTCCCCCGACATGTTGGCGCCCGCAGAGATCCCGGTGGCCGCGGGAAAGAAGATCGCGAACGCGGTCCAGAACCCCACGTCGGAGGTGAAGGCGCTCCCGCGGTTGGCCTCGAGGGTGGCGCCGTCGAACTCCATCAGGCCGCCCACGATGAAGGCGAAGACCGACAGCAGCAGCACCGCGAGCACGATGTACTGGGCCCGCAGCGCCACGTCGGCGCCCTTGAAGGTGAGCACGAACAGACCACCCACCACGATCGTGGAGATGATCTGCGGCACCATGGCGTTGGTGAGGCCGGCCGCTGCGTCGGGAGAGAGGTTGGTGATGATGCCGAAGATCGCCTCGGTGAAGCCGATCGTGTAGAACGCCACGCTGACCGCCTGGGCGATGAACAGCGTGATGCCGATGCTGCCCCCGAAGTCGGGACCCAGCACCCGGGAGATCATGAAGTAGACGCCGCCCACCCGCACGTCGAGGTTGGTGGCGATGGCGGAGAGGCTCAGGGTGGTGAGGCTGGTGATGAGCTTGGACAGCGCGAGGATCAGCAGCGCCATCCACAGGCCGGAGTAGCCCACCACGTACCCCGTGCGCATGAACATGATGACGCCGAGGATGGTCAGCACCACCGGCGTGAACACGCCGGCGAAGGTGCCGAACCGTCCCTGGCTGGGGGCGGGCACGGCGGGAGCCCCTTGATCGGAGCGCGCGGGATCGGCAGGCGAGCCGCCCGGGGGCAGCGGGGCGACCAAGGTGGCCTCTCCCGGCGCGCCGGCAGGAGCCGCGGGCGAGGCTCCGAACGGCGTCGCGGCGGGGCCGAGCCCATGGTGAGGAGCCGCGGGATGGTCGAGCGGGGGCATCGCCCCGCCGTGCGCCGGGCCGGCCGGGGCTCCGTGCGGCATGGCAGCGCCGGGCATCGGCCCGGGCCCGAAGCCACCCCCGGCCGCGGGGGCTCCCGACGGAGCCGCGGGGGCGGGCGGGGCGTGTCCCAGATGACCACCGCCAGCGGGAGCGGAGGCCGGGGGCGCCGCAGGAGAGTGCGGATCGCGATCGCTCATGTCGAGCCGGCGGGCGCCCATGATAACCGCCGACCGATCCCACGCAAGCGCGGAGCGCGGATCGGTGTCCGGTGGCCTTGCCCGCGGGGCTCGGCCGCCCCGCCCGTCGACGCTCGGCATCGCTGCCTTGGCGTATAACCCGCCCGATGTCCCGGCTCGGTCGATCCTACAAGCAGGCTCCCGTCGACGATCGCTACGACGCCATCGTGATCGGTTCCGGGCTCGGAGGCATGACCACCGCGCTGCTGCTCGCCGAGCACGGGCGGCGGGTGGTGATGCTCGAGCGACACTACGTGCTCGGCGGCTTCACCCACGTGTTCCGTCGCAAGGGCTTCGAGTGGGACGTGGGGGTGCACTACGTGGGCGAGGTGCACCGACCTCGCAGCGTGCTGCGGCAGCTCTTCGACCACGTGACCGCGGGCGAGCTGCGCTGGGCCGAGATGGGCGAGGTCTACGACCGCATCGTGTTCGGCGACGAGGAGTACCCGCTGCGCGCCGGGGTGAAGGAATTCAAGGAGGGGCTGCGCGAGAAGTTCCCCACCCGGGCCCACGCGGAGTCGATCGACGCCTACGTGGATGCGGTGTTCGACGCGGTGAAGGCCTCGCGCGGCTACTTCACCGAGAAGGCGCTGGGCTCGGTGGGCTCGTGGGCCGCGGGCGGGCTCATGCGGCGCAAGTACCTGGCCCACGCGCGCAAGACCACCTGGGAGGTGCTGCGCTCGCTGACCGACGACCCCAAGCTCATCGGGGTGCTCACCGGCCAATACGGCGACTACGGGCTCCCCCCGCGGCAGAGCAGCTTCGGGATGCACGCCTCGCTGGTCAAGCACTACTTCGCCGGCGGCTGCTATCCGGTGGGTGGCTCGGCCCGCATCGCCGAGACGATCGTGCCGCGCCTCGAGGCGGCGGGCGGTGCCGCGTTCACCAACGCGCCGGTGGAGCGCCTGCTGGTGGAGGACGGCGCGGTCGTGGGCGTGGGCATGGAGGACGGCCGGGAGATCCGGGCGCCGCTGGTGGTGAGCAACGCCGGGGTGCTCAACACCTTCGAGCGCCTGGTGCCCGAGCCCGCGCGCCCGCGCCTGGGGCTGAAGGACGCCCTGAAGGCGCTGACGCCCTCGGCCTCGCACGTGAGCCTCTACATCGGGCTGAGCCGAACCGCCGAGGAGCTGCGGCTGCCCAAGGCCAACTACTGGATCTACCCCGACGACTACGATCACGACGCCAACGTGGCGCGCTTCGTGGAGGACGAGTCGGCTCCGCTGCCGGTCGCCTACATCTCCTTTCCCTCGGCCAAGGACCCGCAGTTCCTGGAGCGCCACCCCGGCAAGGCCACGATCGAGATCGTGACCCTGGCCCCGTGGGAGCGCTTCGCAGAGTGGGAGGCTCGACCGTGGCGCAAGCGCGGGGCCGAGTACGACGACAAGAAGGAGCAGCTCGCCCAGCGCCTGCTGGGGCAGCTGATGCGCTTCGAGCCCCAGACCCGCGAGGCGATCGAGCTGTACGAGCTGAGCACGCCGCTGAGCACCAAGCACTTCACGGCCTACCAGCACGGGGAGATCTACGGCCTCTCCCACGATCCCCACCGCTTCGAGCAGAGGTTCCTGCGCCCTCGCACGCCGCTGCGCGGCCTGTGGCTCACCGGTCAGGACATCTGCACGGCCGGGGTGGGCGGGGCGCTGTTCTCGGGCTTCCTCACTGCCTCGGCGATCACCGGCGAGAACCTGGTGGCCAAGGCGATGGGCGGCTAGCGACGCCGGCCGAGACCGGGCCAGGCCGCGCAGGGGCGGACACGGCTAGCGGCCGGCGAAGCCCAGCCAGCCCAGCCCCAGGCCGGCGGCCGCCACCGCGAGCGCGATCACGATCCACCAGCGCCGCGCGGGGTCCGGGGTCACGCTCACCTCCACCAGCAGGTCGCCGGGGCGCCCCGAGTCGGGGTGCTCGCCGCCCTGCCCTCGCAGCCGCAGCATCGTCCGCTCCCCGAGCCGGGGGGACAGGTGCAAGCGAACGCCGCCGGGCGGATCGTCGGACCCGCGGCGGCGCGGCACGAGCAGGTCCCCGTGGGGCACCTCGTCGGGGACCTCCACCACCACGCTCTCGCCCCGCTTGAGCTGCGAGCGACGCACGGTCACCTGGACGCGGAGATCGGGCCCCTTGGTCCCCGTCGCGGCCGGGACGCCGTCGAAGATGCTGCCGAGCTCGCCCACGGGCCCGAGCGTAGCGCACGCGGCTCAGCCTGGCTTGCCCGGCACCGCCGCCTTCATGTCCGCGGCGTTGCCGAGCTGCCGCAGGCAGGTGGCCATGATGTCGTTCATGGACTCGCCGTAGCCCTCGGGCGCGTTGTCGAAGGCGTTCTTGAGCCCCAGGGCCACCTCCATGCTGGAGCACATCTTGATGAGGTTGGCCTTCTGCATCGGAGCGTTCTTCTCGACACCCTCGAGCTTGGCGGGGTCGCCCGCGTACTGCCGACGCAGGAACTCGAGCTGGGCCTCGGCGGTCGCCTCACAGGCCGCGTCGAGCTTCTTGGGCCGCTTGGCGTCCTCGGGCACGACGCAGAGCTCGGCGATCTTCTTGACCCGCTCCTCCTCGGCCTGCTTCTCCGCGGCCACCTTGGCCTCGCGCTCCTTGCGACGCTCCTCGATGCGCTTGGCCTCCGCCGCCTCCTCCTCCGCCTTCTTGGCGGCTTCGTCGTCGGGCTTGGCGTCGGTCTTCTTGCCGGAGTCGCAGGCGGGGACGAGCAGCAGCACGGACAGAGATGCGGACAGGATTCGCATGCGGGGATGCTATCAAGTCGCGCCGAAGATCGCTCGCAGCTCGGCCGCCGCGTCGACCAGCGCCCGACGGGCCACCCCGACGACGCCGGTCATCTGCGCGAAACCGTGGATCAGCCCGTCGTGGCAGCGACGACGTACCTCCACGCCCGCGCCCGCGAGCGCATCCGCGTAGGCATGGCCCTCGTCTCGCAGGGGGTCGAAGCCGGCCGTCACCAGCACGGTGGGGGGCAGGTCGTCGAGCCGCGGGTGCAGGGCGGGCGAGGCCCGTGGGTCCCGAGGATCGGCCCCGCCGAGGTAGTGGTCCATGAACCAATTCAGCATCGACGCGGTGAGCATGAAGCCGTCGGCGAACAGCTCCATCGAGCGCGTGGTGGTGGAGCGGTCGAGACCGGGGTAGAGCAGCCACTGGGCGCAGGGGCGCTCGCGACCCGCATCCCGCGCGAGCTGACAGACCACGGCCGCGAGGCAGCCGCCCATGCTGTCGCCGCCCACCGCGATCCTCCGCGGATCGCCATGGAGCTCGGTGGCGTGGCGCAGCGCCCAGCGGAAGGCGACCAGCGCATCCTCGGGCGCGGCGGGGAAGGGATGCTCGGGGCCGAGGCGATACCCCACCGAGACGACGAGGCAGTCGGCCCCGCGGGCGAGGATGCGACACAGCCCGTCGTGGGTGTCGATGCTGCCGATCACCCCGCCCCCGCCGTGGAAGTACACCAGCACGGGCAGCACCTGGTTGCCGGCCCGGGGACCATAGATGCGGATCGGCAGGCGTCCTCCGGGGCCGGGGATGCTGCCGTCCTCGACCCGGGGCAGCGGCAAGGGTGGATCCTCGAACACCCGGGGCATCCGCTCGTACTCGATGCGGGCGTCGACCACCATCATCTGATCGAGAGGAGGCCGACCCCCGCGCGCGAGCACGGCGAGCGCATGCTGGGTGCGTGGCTCGAGCCGCTGGCCGTCCACGGCGATGGGCCGGCGGACGGTCGAGTGACGCAGGACCAGATCGGGAGCACGGAGGATCCGGTAGGCGGCCCATTCCTCGGCGCGTTCGACGAGCGAGGTCACGGTGCGCACGAGAGTAGCCCGGTCTCCCGGGCCCCACCGCCCGGCACGAGAGGACTGGAGCACATGGCATCACATCGACGCACCCGCCCCGGACTCGACGCGCCGGCCGAAGCACCGCAAGATGGGCCGAGGTGCGAGCACGAGTCGTCGGGCTGTTGCTGGGGCTTACGGCATGCACACCGCCGCTCGATCCCCCGTGGTTGATCACCGGCCCGAGGGAGCTGGCGCTCGACGTGGAGGTGATCGCCCAGGGCCCCTATGGAGAGCCGATCGCGACGGGGTCCCGCACGCCCCGCGATGCGCTGCCCGGTGACACGCTCGCGCTGGCGCCGGTGGTGGTGGATGCCGAGGGGCGGCTCGATCCCACCGAGCTCGAGGCGACGTGGATGCTGTGCAACGGGATCTACGGCTGCCTGCTGCGGGGAGACGAGGTCTCGCAGCGACCGACCTGCACGGGCGACGAGATCCAGCCCCGGTCTCCGTGCCGCTTCGCCGACGGCGGCCGGGTCACCCTCACCCTCGCCGACCTCCCGGAGCAGATCCCCCTCGAGGGCTTCACGGTGTTCGATCTGCTCACGGGTCCCACGGTGGCGATGGTGGCCAGCCCGCCGGGGGGGCCCGGGCTCGAGGCCTGCCTCTCTCGCCTCGATGCCCGCGCGCGCATGGACGGCTGCTTGCTGACGGAGCGGGTGCTGGGCCTGGGTCCGCTGGGCGAGATGGTGGCGCTGCTCGAGCAAGCGGGCATCGACCCGGGGATCGGGCCGGACGCCGACACGCTGCTGGCTCGGCCCCGCAACCGCAACCCGGCGGTGGAGGAGCTGGTGGTGAGCCACGGGGACGAGACTCGGGTGGTCGCCGCGGGCAGCGTGGTGGCGGTGCCGAGCGACGTGGAGATCTCGCTGACCGTGGCGGCCACCGACGACGACTACGACACCTACGAGGTGGAGCTGGAGGACCAGCGGGTCAGCTTCTCGGACCCGCTGACCGCCCAGTGGTGGCTCGACACCGAGGTGGAGCAGCTGGAGGGCACGTCGGGGGAGCTGACCACTCGCCTCCTCGCCGAGGGGCCGGCCCGGGTGCGGGTGTACGTGGTGCTCCGCGACGGCTACGACGGCGAGGGCTGGGGCTGGCTCGATCTCGAGGTCGGCGGCTGAACGGTCGCGGCAATTTGCGTGACGTGCGCTAGCACGTCGATGATCCCGGGTGGTGGGCGTGCTCGACCAGGCCTTCGGCGCCTCGCGCCGCCTCGCGAGGCTCGCCCCCTGCGGGCTCGCGGGGCTGCTGATGCTCGCGCCCGGCCCGACGGCGCGGGCGGGGAAGCCCGATCGCAGCGAGCCCGATCGCAGCGGCCCCCATCGCACCGAGCCCGGCGCCGTCGAGCCCGACCGCGACGAGCCCGACCGTCCCGCGCCCGGCTGTGCAGAGCTCGGCTGCGGTCGGCTCATCGGAGAGGCACGGATCGCCGGGCAGCGAGTGCCGCTCCCCGGGGCCGTGGTGATCGTGATGCCGGCTCCCGCCGGAGCGTCCCCCGGCCCCTACCGCGCCGCAGCCGAGGAGGCGGAGCCGGCCTGGGTGCTCTCCCAGCGCAGCGACGCCGACGGAGGCTTCCGCTTCGACGACCTCCCCGCGAGCCTCGTGCGCGTGGCGGTGCTCGCCCCCGGCTACGAGCGTCGCGATCACGTGATGGAGATCGAGCGCGACGTGACGGTACGGCTGCCGCTGTACCTGCCCGCGCTCGCCGAGAACCCGTTTCGCACCGTGGTGGCCTCGCAGCCTCCGTCGCGCGGCCACGTGTCCGAGCACCGGCTCACCAAGGAGGAGATCGCGACGCTGCCGGGCAGCCAGGGCGATCCGCTGCGGGCCCTGCAGAACCTCCCCGGCGTCGCACGTCCGCCGCTGGGCCTCGGGCTGCTGGTGATCCGAGGGGCCGCCCCCAACCAGTCCCGCGTGTTCATGGGCGGGCACGCGCTGCCCCGCGCCTTCCACAATCTGTCGCTGGCCAGCGTGTTCCCGGCCGACGTGCTCGACGAGCTGCGCTACCAGCCGGGCAACTTCGACGCCGCCTACGGCAACGCGACGGGCGGCGTGGTGCTGATCGAGCCCCGCCGCGGTCGGCGAGACGGGCTCCATGGCTACGGCGAGGTGGACCTCGCGGCCGCCAGCGCGCTGTTGGAGGGACCCCTGGGCAAGGGCTCGTTCATCGTGGGCGCCCAGCGGGCCTACATCGACGGGGTGCTGGCCACCGCCGCATCGGTGACCGAGCGCGTCACCGGGGAGCCGAGCAGCCTGCTGCTGCCGCGCTACTACGACTACCAGGCCCTGTTCGATCACCCGCTGCCCGACGGCGCGTGGCTGAGCGTGCGAGCGTTCGGCTCGGGCGACGTGCTGCGAGCCCGCAGCTCGCCCTATGCGGCGCAGAGCTCGTCGTTCCGCCTGCAGACCGACTTCCACCGCGCCGACCTGGTGTATCGGCGCCGCCGCAATGGGTGGTCGGTGCGGCTCACCCCTTCGTTCCGCTACGAGATCAACCGCCTCGTGGCCGGCTCCGACGCCTTCCGCCGTCGGCGGCGAGACTACATCGGCTCGGCGCGGGCCGAGGTGGTGCGGACGATCGGGCGCCGGGCCGAGCTGACCGTGGGCACCGACTTCGAGCTCGACGCCTACTCCACCCTGGACGAGCAGGCGGATCCCGGCTTCCTCACCGAGGCCAGCGACTACGTCCAGGAGCGCATGCACGGGCTCCAGGCCACGCTGGGCAGCTACGCGAGCGCGTTGCTGCGCCTGGGGCCGGTGACCCTGCGCCCCGGCGCCCGGGCCTCGGCCTTCACCGTGGGCGACCGGGCGGCGTTCTCGATCGACCCCCGCGGGATCGTGGACGTGGAGCCCAACGAGCGCTGGCGGGTGAGCCTGGGGCTGGGTCGCTACTCGCAGGTCCGCAGCATCGCCGATCGCAACGAGGTGGATCTGGTGGACCAGAGCACCGGCATCCAGGGGGCCAGCGTGTTCCTGCCCAGCGCCTTCGGCAACCTCGATCCCGCCGCGACCTTCGCTCCCCAGGACACCCAGCTCAACGTGCGCGAGGCGCTGCATGCCAGCGCTACCGTGCAGTATCGCTTCGGCGACGGAGGGAGCGCGGAGCTGGGAGGGTTCCTCCGCAACCAGCACAACAACGTGCCCCCGGTAGACGACGGCTCGAGCAACCCCTTCGACAGCGTGAGCCGGGCCGTGGGCCTCGAGGCGCTGGTCCGGCACCGCGTGACCGACAAGCTCTACGGCTGGGTGGCCTACACCCTGACCTTCGCCGATCTGCTGCTGCTCCAGACGCCGCCGGGCTTTCCCTACACCAAGCGCCCCTCGGACTACGACCAGCGCCACAACCTGGTCGCGCTGCTGAGCTATGCGCTGCCCGAGCACTGGCGCATCGGCGCCCGCTTCCGGCTGGTGAGCGGGCTGCCCTACACCCCGGTGGTGGGCTCGGTCGCGCTGCCCGGCGGCTTCCAGCCGATCTTCGGGCTGCGCAACGCCGCCCGGCTGCCCTTGTCACACCAGCTCGACCTGCGGGTGGACAAGCGCTGGATTCGGGATCGAGCCACGGTGAGCGCCTACGTCGACGTGCAGAACGTCTACAACCGGGTCAACCCGGAGCTGGTGCTCTATGCCGCCGACTTCCGCAGCGAGGCCGGGTACGTGGGCCTCCCCATCTTCCCCAGCCTCGGCGTGCGGGTGGACTGGTAGCCGCGGGGGCTACTTCTTGCGCTTGCGCTGAGCGGTCTTCTTCGCGGACGTCTTCTTCTTCGCGGACGTCTTCTTCTTCGCGGACGTCTTCTTCTTCGCGGACGTCTTCTTCTTCGCGGACGTCTTCTTCTTCGCGGACGTCTTCTTCTTCGCGGACGTCTTCTTCTTCGCGGACGTCTTCTTCGCCGCGGACGTCTTCTTCTTCGCGGACGTCTTCTTCGCCGCGGACGTCTTCTTCGCCGCGGTCTTCTTCTTCGCCGCGGTCTTCTTCTTCGCCGCGGTCTTCTTCTTCGCCGCGGTCTTCTTCTTCGCCGCGGTCTTCTTCTTCGCCGCGGTCTTCTTCTTCGCGGTCTTCTTCTTCGCGGTCTTCTTCTTCGCGGTCGTCTTCTTCGCGGCCGTCTTCTTCGCGGCCGTCTTCTTCGCGGCCGTCTTCTTCTTCGCGGCCGCCTTCTTCTTCACGGCCTTCTTCTTCGCCTGCTGCGCCGGAGCCTCTTGCTGCGCAGCGTCCTCGGCAGGTGCAGCCTCGGGCGCGTCCTCCTCGGGCTCTGCATCCTCACCCTGCGCCGCATCCTCATCCGGCGCCGCATCCTCCTCGGCCTCGGGCTCCGCCGCCTCCTCGGCCTGCGCCGCATCCTCGCTCCCCTCGGGCTCCGCCGCCTCCTCGGCCTGCGCCACCTCGACCCCACCGCCCGAGCGCGAGTCGATCCACGCAGCCACGATCGCCTCCAGGTCGCCCTTGAGCGTCTCGGCGTGCTCGAGGTCGGAGATCTTCATCGAACGAGCCACGGTGCCATCGCCCTCGAGCGCCGGGTGCTCCCCGGGGATCGTCGCGCCGGTGTGGAACATGAGGCTCACGTGGCGCTTGCTCTGCGGGTTGAAGCTGGCGAGGTTGCCCTCGTACGTGAACGTGGGCGTCTTCCACTTGATGCACTCACCGATTCGGGCGTCGGCTCCGAGGATGATCTGTCGGACCCGCTGCATCACGTCGTTGAGCGGGTGGGTCGACTCCTCGAACCATGCGGAGACCTCGGGACTCTCGTTCATGGGCACTGTCGTAACACGAATCGATCGCTCACGAGACACGCAGAGCCCAGGTTCGACGATCCCATGTCATCGAGATCGTAGATCGAGCGAGCATGCCGAAGCTTCAGGCCGCAGGATCGGGGCCTTGCTCGTCGGCATCGAGCGAGCCCATCGCGACCACGAACGCGCCCTGCTTGGCCGCATCGGCACCGGCTTCCTTGACCAGCGCAGCCACGCACGCCTCCGGGATTCCGCGTCCCAGCGCCCAATAGAGGTAGAAGGAGCGACAAAAGGCGTGGGCGAAGGCGTCGGGGACGGGGCCGGTGGAGGTAACGACGAAACCCACCCCGGCGGCCCGGAGCGCCTCCACCACGGGCCACGGCTCGGAGCGCTCGACCTCGCGTCGAGAGCCTCCTCCCAGCAGCACGCTGCTGCCGGAGCGCCACCGCGGTCCCGCGGCGATGGCCTCGGGATCCACCGGCGCCGCCCCGGCGGCCTCGACCAGCGCCAATCCCGAGCCCCCACCATGACCCGCGCAGTAGAAGTGGTCGACAGCGTCCACCCGGGCGAGCACGGCCTCCATGCTCGGCGCCGAGTCGCCCAGCCGCAGCCGCTCGCGGGTCTTGGCCTGCAGAGGCGCGAGCAGGCCCTCGGGGAGCGAATTGCCGAGCCGAGCGAGGATCTCGACCTCGGCCCCGGCCGAGGCGAGCAGCCGGACCACGTCACGGAGCTCCTCGGTCGCGATGGCTGCGGCCGCGTCGAGCTGCTCCTCGACGAGCACGCACAGGGCCCGACGCGGCTTGTGGGCGACGATCGACCTCCGCGGCAGGGCCGTCAGCGACGGCACCAGCGCCAGGCCCTCGACGCGCTCCACCAGGGCCTTGGCGCCCACCCGAGCCGCGGCGAGGGGCAATCCGGCCACTCGCCCCGCGGCCAGCAGCACCCGTCGGCCATCCAGCGAGCACCCCAGCGAGGCGAGAGCCGGATCGAGCAGGCGGCGGCCGATGTCGGCGGCCAGGCGGTCGTTGGCGTCCTCCCAGGCCCGCTCGAGCTCGGGCGCCCGGGCTCCGCCTCGGGCCTCCTCCACCGCGAGCTGCCCACGTCGCCAGCCCGGTGAGCCGTCGTCGCCCCACACCCAGCGACGCACCGTCTCCCGCGTGAGCGGCAGCGTGACGTAGGCGAGGCCCTGCTCGGAGACGGCCGAGACCACCGTGCCCCACCGGGTCAGCGTGATGTCGAGACCCAGCGCGCGAGGATTGGCGGCCACGAAGGCCTCGCAGCGCGCCCGGATCTCCACCGGCGTGGGGCCCAGCCCGGCGGAGCCCCGCGCCTCGCGGGAGGGCGGAGGCACTCGACGCGCCAGCGAGTCGAGATGGACGGGACGCAGCATCGACGAGCGCTCCGCCCGCGTCTCGAGGTCTCGCAGCGAGGGGCTGGGGCGGAAGCGCTTGGCTCGGCACGCGGCGTGGAGGACCACCTCGACCGGGCGACCGAGCTTGGCGCGGAGCCACGCGAGATCGCCGTAGACCCCGTCGAGCATGGCCTCGAGCTTGGCCGTGGGCTCGGAGGCCCGACGCGAGGCCCAGCGACGCTCGGCGAGCAGCGCCGCCTGCTCGAGGACGGCCTCACCCCGGGTCAGCGCCGCCGGATCCCCTTCGTCGGCGTGCAGCCGGATCTGCGACTCCGCATAGTCCCGCGCCACCTCGACCGCCAGCCGAGCCGCCCCGCCCTCGATGAAGGCGCTGCGGGCCGCGGCGAGCTGCTCGGCGGCGCGCTGCGGATCGTCGGGGCCGTCGCGGCCCAGGAACAGATCGCCGAGCTGCCGCTGCACCCGAGCACGCACGGCGGGGTCCGAGCCCACCGGCAGCCGGGACAGCGCGGCCTCCACCTCGCGGATGGCCTCCTTGCGGACCCGCTCGTCCTCGGGCTCCGCTCGCACCGCGAGCATGGCCCGCTCGGCCACCGCACGACCATGCGCCACGGGCAGCGGCCGCAGGCGGGGCTCGGCGAGCTCGAGCTCCCGCCGCGCGAGCGCCAGCCGCTCGCGGCGACGCTGCCAGGTGGAGGCGAGGGCCACCAGGGCGAGGTCGAGGTGGAGCAGCCCCGCCACCAGCTCGTTGGTCTCTCCCACCCGGGCCAAGCCGTCGCGGTAGGCCTCGGCCGCCGCCTCGTGGCGGGCTCGGAGCTCGCCTCGACCCGACTCGAGCCACACGTTGCCCAGGATCGACAGCGTGACGGCGAGCTCGGTCCGCAGCAGCGGATGCTCCTGGACCGCGCCCGGCAGGCCGGACAGCAGCTCGACCGCGCGCTGGGCCAGGACCACGGCCTGCTCGCCGTCCTCGTCGCTCGGCCCGCACAGCGGCCGCGCCAGGTACACCGAGTAGTCGGCGAGGACGCGGGCCCGGAGCACGACCGAGTCGAGCAGCTCGCCCAGGGCATCGTCGTAGAGGCGACGGATCCGTCGATCCTGCTCGCGAGGATCGCTGCTGCGCCGGCTCCGGAGCAATCCCGCCAGCTCGGCCCGGGTGCGCCCGTGGACCATGGGATCGGGCTGGGCCTCGAGCTCGCCGAGCGCCAGCTCGTAGGCGCGGACCGCTTCCTCGAGGCGATCGTCCCGCCAGCCGGCCCACGCTCGCAGCACGCGGGCCCGGGTGATCATCAGGTCGCGGGCGATCCGGGGCGAGGAGCCGTCCACCACGCCGGGCAGGCAGCGGTTCACCGCCTGCAGCACGGCCGGCAGCACCACCGTCGGCTCGTCGAGCACGTGCCAGTGGAGCACCACCGCCACCGCCCAGCGCTGCACCAGAATGGCCCGCTGGATCCGCCCCAGCTGCTGCGCCTCGGGGCTGGCGACCAGCCCGGCCAGCCCCCCGAGCGCGGCGTTGCGCACCGAGGGCGAGCCCTGGTCGAGCAAGTGGTAGAGCAGGTACGCCCGGCGATGGAGGTTGCGAACGGGCTCGGCGGCCCCCGCCGCCACCGCACGCAGGGCCTCGGTCAGCGGCCGCTGCCCCGCGACCACCTCGACCTCGAGGGCCTCGCAGGTCCGATCGAGGACCGGATCGAGGCGGTACCACAGCTCCACCAGCTCCCCGAGGGCCATCACCTCCCGCCGCCGCCGCCCCTCGGGATCATCACCGCGCTCGGGGGACCGCAGCCGCTGCAGGGCCACCACCTGGCGGTGCACGGCCTCGAGCCCCGCGGCCGCCGGATCGCCGAGACCCACCCGCAGCGACAGCCAGCTCGCGAGCTCGGGCCACTGCAGCCGCGGCTCCTCCTCCAGCCGCCGGGTCCACGAGGCCGCCGGCACCTCGTGCATCCGCCGAGCACCGAGCAGCAGGTGATCGAGCTCGGCCCGCAGGGCGGGCAGGCGACCGATCTCCCAGGGCCACTTGGCGGGATCGGTGGAGGCGGCCCGGGCGGCCAGCAGCCGCTCCATCGCCGCAGACAGCCGCCACGGCGCGTCCACCTGCCACTGCAAGAGCTCCCGCAGGCTCGCGATCGGCTCGGCGGCCCGGAGGCCGGCGTGGATCTCGGCCAGCCACCCCGCGACCCGCTCGAGGTGCGCCGCGAAGTCGGGCGCAGATCGTCGGCAGTCCAGCGATTGCTCGTGGACCGCATGGATGAGCTCGTGGTCGCGCGCTCGGGGCGTGCTCGCCAGCAGCTCGAGCAGCTCGTCGTGCCCCTGCGCCTCCCACAGCGCCGCGATCACGGTCTGTCGCGTCGAGCGCTCCACGACCGCCATCCTACCTCGGCCCGGCCGCTCGCTCGGCGAGCGCTCGGGCCCGAGCGAAACCGAGACCTAGCCCTTGGTCAGGCCGTCCTTGCCGGCCATCATCTCCAGCATGTCCACGCAGCGGGTGGCGTAGCCCCACTCGTTGTCGTACCAGCTCACCACCTTGAAGAAGCGCTCGTTGAGCTCGATGCCGGCGGTGGCGTCGTAGATGCTGGAGTGCGGGTCGCTGATGAAGTCGCTGCTGACCACCGCATCCTCGGTGTAGCCGAGCACCCCGGACATCGGCCCCTCGGAGGCGGCCTTCATGGCGGCGTTGATCTCGGCCAGCGAGGTGGCCTTCTCGGTGCGGAAGGTGAGGTCGACGACCGAGACGTCGGCCGTGGGCACGCGGAACGCCATGCCGGTGAGCCGCCCCTCGAGGGCGGGGATGCACAGGGCCACCGCCTTGGCGGCACCGGTGCTGGCCGGGATGATGTTGGTGTACGCGTTTCGACCGCCCCGCAGGTCCTTCTTGGACGGGCCGTCCTGCGTGGGCTGGGTGGCCGTGGCCGCATGCACGGTGGTCATCAGGCCCTCGCTGAGGCCGAAGGCGTCGTTGATGACCTTGGCCACCGGGGCCAGGCAGTTGGTGGTGCACGACGCGTTGGAGAGGATCTTGTGGGTCTCCGGGTCGTACTGCTCGTGGTTGACCTTGTAGGCGAAGGTCGGGACCTTGTCGGGGGTCTTGGTGGGAGCCGACAGCAGGACGCGCTTGGCCCCGGCGCTCAGGTGCTTGGCCGCGTCGTCGTGCTTGACGAACAAGCCGGTGGACTCGAGCACGTAGTCGACCCCGAGCTTGCCCCACGGCAGCGCGGCGGGATCCCGCTCGGACAAGCACTTGGTGGACACGCCGTCGACCGCGAAGCCGTCGTCGGTGGTCTCCACCGACTTGCCGAAGCGACCATGGGTCGAGTCGTAGCGCAGCAGGTATGCGAGGTTGAATGCGGGCACCAGGTCGTTGACGGCGACGACCTCGATGCCGCCCCGCTCGGCGGCGATGCGATAGACGAGCCGCCCAATGCGACCAAATCCGTTGATTGCGATCTTGATGGCCATCGGTAGCCCCTGTGGAGGTGGAGTCGGAAGCTCCAGCCGCGGGGACACTAGACGCCACCACGGGGGAGAATCAAACGGCGAGGATGAGCGTTCGCGCACTCCGCCCACATCGCGGGAGATCGGCACCGCGCGCTCCATCCGCCACGCCGTATTGGGGAGCCCAGGAGCCGTCCGTGGGGCCCCTACGGACCGCGAGCCGGCCGTGGCCTCGCCCTTGCCGGGGTGGTAGGGTTCGGTGTTCGCTCAGCCATGGCCGAGGCCACCGCAGCGGAGCCGAACGATGGCGCCGCCCCCAAGCCCCGTCGCCCTCGTCGCACGCACCTCATCAACCTCTGCTGCGCCCAGAGCGTGCAGGGAGTCGTGGACGAGGTCGGCCGCAATCTGCGAGGCCTCGGCTTCCGCGTGCGCGTGGTGTGTGGAGCAGAAGCGCGCGCGGCCCTGCTCGGCAGCCGGGCCAACAGCGACCAGCCGATGATCCACGTGGTGTGCGTGCAGGGCTCGCTGCAAGAGCGCGTGCTCAAGCCGCTGCGTCAGGCGCTGGCCACCCACGGCGGTCCCAACCACCACCTCTTCGTCGCGGTGCTCGATCTCGCGGTGCCGCTGGCGATGGTGGGACAGATCCGCCGCTTCGCCGAGGCGCTCGAGCGCCCGTCCGATCCCACCCAGCCCGGCCCCAAGGGCCAGCCGGAGCGTCGCCGCTGGCGGGAGCACTCGCCGCATCGCGACTCGGAGCGGATCCCCACCCACAGCTACCCCGCGGTCACGCAGGTGGTGGAGCGCAGCAACACGATCCCTCCGCGCGGAGCCGATCCCGATCCTCCGCGCCGGCTCACCAAGTCGCTGGCCACCCGCGGACGGGTGGCGAGGATCGGGCCGACCTCGAAGTACCGCGCGGTGACGGCCAGCCACGAGGCCGTGCCCCCGCCCACCGGGGGCCTGCACAAGCGCCGTCGCGAGCGCTCGGCCGTGCGCGGCTCGGCGCCGCAGGCCAGCGCCCCGGCCGAGCGGGTGCTCGGGCTGCCCACGGTGGAGACCACCATCGGCCCGCCGCCGCCGCCCGCCCCCGGCGAGATGGCGCGGCGCCGCAGCTCGACCACGCTCCCGGCGGTCGGCGATGCCCCCCCGCCGTCGACCCCCGAGCCCGACCACGCCGTGCCGCGACCCGGACCCGCCTTCCGCTTCTCGCCGCCCGGGGTGAAGGCGGCCGAGCTCGAGCGCAGCAAGAGCGGTCCCCTGGCGCAGGCCGGAGTGAGCGAGACCGCGTCCACCCTGCGCCTCGAGGAGCCGCCCTTCCCCGCCGACGATCGCACCATGCGGTACGGGCAGGACGATCTGCGCAAGCAGATCGCGGCCGAGGGGGCCCGCGCCAAGGAAGGCTCGGAGGCGGCGCCCGAGGTGGGCGACATCGGCACGATGGTCGGCAGCGATCGCTCCGATCCCTCGGCCTCCACGAGCGGCACGCTGACCGCCTCCAAGGACGAGGACGAGACCCCGGAGCGGCCCCGCAAGACCGTCCTCTACCACGAGACCCCCGCCGTGGAGCCGCGACCGCCCGAGCGGAGCGGCCCCAACGATGCGGCGATCGTGCCTTCGGAGCAGGCGAAGCGGCTGCTGCGATCCTCGCGGCCGAGCGACGACGGTGAGGACGACGACGTCGCGGAGAGCGATCGGACGCTGCTGCGTCCCGACGGCACCTTCGAGACCACGCGTACGCTGCTGAGCAAGGTGGAGCGCTCGGCATCGGCCCGGGCCGACGCGAGCTCGCCGCCCGCGGCCGACGAGGAGCTCAAGAAGATCTCGGAGGCCACGCGACCGCCGATCGCCCTCGACCCCGAGGATCGCGAGGGCGAGGGCGAGGGCGAGGAGCCCCCGAAGAAGAAGACGGCGCTCTACGGGCGTGACGACGTGGAGCTGCCGCCCAAGCCGGGGGCGACCGTGGTGCCGCCGTCGCGTGACTCGAAGGGCACCGAGACCGAGGCCGAGGCCAAGACCAAGACCAAGGCGGCGCGGGACGAGGACTCTGACGAGGAGCCCTCCACCACGCCGCGGCTCTCCAAGCCACGCCGAGCCGAGCGCAAGGCCGAGCCGAGCGTGGTCCCCGAGCCCACGCAGGAGCGCTCGTCGAGCCGCGGGTGGGTGTGGCTGGTGCTGATCGTGGGGCTGGCCGCCGGTGGATTCGGTGCGTATCGGGCGGGGCTGCTCGACGGGGTGCTCGGAGGCGGCAAGGAATCGACCACGGTCGCCGCCAGCGATGGCAAGCGGCCGGGCGATGGCCTGCCGCCTGGCGCCTCGGGTGCGGTGGCGGACGGCGGAGCGGAGCCCGTGGACGACGGGACGCCGGCGATGGGCTCGGGTGGACCCGAGGCCACCTCGGCCGGGGCCGCGGCCCAGACCACGGGAGCCGGTGCAGACGAGGGCGAGGCCGACACCGACACTGTCGAGCCCGAGGCCGACACTGCCGAGCCCGAGGCCGACACCGCAGAGCCCGAGGCCGACACCGCAGAGCCCCCCGACCCCAGCGGCACGACGCCGCGACTCACTCCCGAGGAGCAGGGTCTGTCGGCCGCGGTCGAGGAGCGCCGCGTGTACATGCTCAAGACCCTGTTCGTGACCAAGCGACAGGGCGAGTCCACCACCTGGAACGGGGGCAGCCAGCGCTGCGCCACGCTCGAGGTCGACGGGGTGAAGGGCTGGCGCCTACCCCATCGGCGAGAGATGAAGCTGATCAACGTGGCGCTCTCGCTGCCGCGCGGGATGTACTGGACCTTCACCGTCCCCAAGGACGATCGCCGCGCCGCCTACGTCCTCGACACGGACACCAACGGTCTGTCGCTGTTCCTCAAGCAGGAGCCGACCGGCGAGGTCGTGTGCGTGCGGCGGCGGGTCTACCCGGACGAAGGCTGACCGAGCCGGGGCACGGGACACGCTCACGACGCGCCGGTGTGCGCTGCCGGGGCCAGACCGCGGAGGAGCTCACTCGCCGCCGGTCGCGGCCTGCTTGTTGCCGCGCACCCGGTGCCACAGCGAGGCGACCACCGGGGTGAGCACCACCACCAGCGGGATGCGGATGGGCTTGGTCGCCTGCAGGCCGATGTAGGCCGCGAGCCAGACCCCGGCCTCCTCGCCCGAGCCGTCTGCCTCGAAGCCGGCCGAGATCGCGATCACGAAGCCCGTGTAGGTGATCGCCGAGATCGACAGGAACACGAGCAGCGCGATCACGCCGTACTCGGCGATGAGCTGCTGCAGACGGCCGGGCTTCTTGCCCCCGTCCTTGCCCTTGGCGCCGTCGTCCTCCGCCTCGGCATCACTGGATCCGGAGGTCTCGCTCGCCTCACGCTCCCCAGACACCTCGCCGGACTCCGACGCCTCGCCCGACTCCGACACCTCGCCCGACTCCGACGCCTCGCGCTGCCCCGCCGTGGCGCCCGACTCCGACGCCTCGCTCGCCCGCGGCTGCGTTGCCTCGCTCACCGGGCCTCCGCGTTGATCACCGAGCGCAGCTTGGCGGCGAGCAGGTCGAGCGCGACCTCGTTGCGCCCGCCCTCGGGCACGATGATGTCGGCCCAGCGCTTGGAGGGCTCCACGAACTGCAGCTGCATGGGACGCACGGTGCTGTAGTACTGCTTGCGGATCGAGGCGAAGCTGCGCCCGCGCGTCTCGATGTCGCGACGGATCCGGCGGAACACCCGGATGTCGGCGTCCGTGTCGACGAACACCTTGATGTCGAACAGCTCGCGCAGCCCGGGATCGGCGAGCACCAGGATGCCCTCCACGATGATCACGGGCCCCGCCGCCACCGGACGCGTCTCCTCGTGGCGACGGTGGGTGGTGAAGTCGTACTGGGGCACCTCCACCGCGGTCCCGGCCCGCAGCGCCCGCAGGTGCGCCACCAGCAGCGAGGTCTCGAGGGACTCGGGGTGATCGAAGTTGAGCTCGCAGCGCTCGTCGTAGCTGAGATCGCTGCGGTCGAAGTAGTAGCTGTCGTGCTGGAGCAGCGCGACCGAGCCCTTGGGCAGCCCCTCGGTCAGGCGCCGCGCTACGGTGGTCTTGCCCGAGCCGGTGGCCCCCGCGATCCCGACGACCAGCGTCATGGCCGGGATCCCTAGCACACGCCCGGCACGACCGCGGTGCTCGGCCACGACGCGATCTCACGGCCGCCACGGACCGACAATTCGTGGAATTGTTGGGCCCTTCGGCGGGCCCCGCTATCGTCGCGCGGTCGTGGCGCAGGGCAGGCGGAGCGAGCCGATGCTGACCCGGAAGCTGTGGTCGGGAGGGGCCTTGTTGCTCGGGGGCCTGCCGGGCCTGGCCCCTACCTTCTTGGTGGTCGCCCTGCTCGCCTGCGTGCTGGTGCCGCTGCCCACCGGCCTGGTCGATCTGCTGCTGTCGATGAGCCTGGCGGGCGCGGTGCTGCTGCTGGTGGCCAGCCTGGGCGTGCGGCGATCCACCGAGCTGCTGAGCTTCCCCACCCTGCTGCTGCTCATCACCCTGTACCGCCTGGCGATCAACGTCTCGACCACGCGGCTCATCCTCAGCCAGGCCGACGCGGGCCGGGTGGTCGACGCCTTCGCCACCTTCGTGGTCCGCGACGACCTGGTGGTGGGCGGGGTGATGTTCGCGATCATCTCGGTGATCCAGTACCTGGTGATCGCCCGGGGCTCGGAGCGGGTGGCCGAGGTCGCGGCTCGCTTCGCCCTCGACGGGCTCCCCGGACACCAACAGGCGATCGAGGCCGACCTGCGCGCCGGCCTGTCGTCCCCGGCCGAGGCCGCCCGCCGCCGCGCGAGGCTGGTGGAGCGCTCGAGCTTCTACGGGGCCATGGACGGGGCGGTGCGCTTCGTGAAGGGCGACGCCGTCGCGGGCCTGGCCATCACCGCGATCAACCTCGCCGGCGGCCTCGCGATCGGCGTGGGTCGCATGGGCCTGGGCTGGCAGGAGAGCCTGGAGACCTACGGCCGCCTGACCATCGGCGACGGGCTGCTCGCCCAGATCCCCGCGCTGCTGGTGAGCCTCGCCGCGGGGGTGCTGGTGTCGCGGGTGGACGAGGCCACGGAGGGCTCGGGCCGGCGCTGGCTCGAGCCGGCGATGCTGCTGGTCCCAGCGACGGCGCTGCTGGTGCTGGCCGTGGTGCCCCAGATGCCCGGGCTGGCGTTCGTGACCACCGCCACCGCGCTGGTCACCTGCGCGCTGCTGCTGGCGTCGTTCACGGCCCGGCGCCCGAGCGAGCGCAGCGAGGCGCCCGGCATCCGCCTGCGCCTGCACCCGCGTGGCGTCGACGATCCACGCGGCCTCGAGCGAGCCCTGGCCGAGCTGGGCGATCGCTGTCACGACGCGCTAGGCGTCGAGCTGCCCCGCTTCCGGCTCCACCTCGATCCCGAGGCTCCCCTCGACGCCTGGGAGCTCCGCGACGGTCCCCGCCTGCTCCGACGCGCCGCGCTCCCCGAGCCCGCCACCACCGATTCGCTGCTGCTCGCGGTGTTCCGAGCGGTGATGGACCACGCGCCGTCGCTGGTCGATCTGCAGGATCTCGAGGACTCGCTGGAGGCCCTGCGCGCCACCCACCCCGTGCTGGTGCGACGGGCCCTGGAGGCGGTCGACTCGATCGACCTGCTCGCCATCGTGCGCGGGTTCCTGCGCGAGCGCGTGCCTCGACCGCCGCTGCCCGCGATCCTCGGCGCGGTGGCGGAGGATCGGCGCTTCCACGATCCGGCGGAGCGCCCTCGTCACGTGGAGCGGGTGCGCGAGCACCTGGCCGGGCACTGGGTGCCGCCGGTGCTCGACTCGCTGCGCCGCCTGGGCTCCCCCCGGTGGGTACGCCTGAGCCCCGACGCCGAGGAGGAGCTGCTCGAGCGCACCGTGGCCGCAGGCGATCGTCTCGTGCTGAGGATGCCCGCCAAGGAGCGCGAGCGGTGGGTGCAGAGCTTGCGCACGCTGGTCGAGGACGACGATGCCGGTGCCCCCGTGCCCTCGCGCGGAGGCCAGCCCACGGTGGTGCTCGCGTCACCGCGGGCCCGGCCCGCCGTGGCCGCGTTGCTCGGCGGCGTGGTGCCCCACGTGCCCGTGCTGAGCACCGCCGAGCTCGAGGCGTCGGCCGTCGAGCTACACCCGCAGTGGCGCTGGATGAATCCACCCGAGCCGACGTGAGCCGCCCATCGTGCCGCGCGGTTGCGCGCCGCCGCGCATCGGTGGCAGCGTGATCGAGGAATGGCCGGCAAGCCCACCACCTACTGGGACTACATCCAGGTCGAGCAGCTCCTCGCCCTCCAGACCGGGCTGGACGCAGACGAGACCCGGATCTCGAACGACGAGGTGCTGTTCATCACCGTGCACCAGATCGACGAGCTCTGGTTCAAGCTCATCCTGCGCGAGCTGGTGATGGTGCGTGACTGCTTCGATCGCAGCCCGGTGCCGGAGCAGGCCCTGGCCTCCGCCGTCCGGGGGATCCGGCGCACCTCGATGCTGCTGCGCAACGTGGCGCAGCACTTCGAGCTGATGGAGTCGATGACCACGCGGGACTACCTGGCGTTCCGCGACAAGCTCAGCCCGGCCAGCGGCTTCCAGTCGGCCCAGCTCCGGGAGATCGAGATCCTCCTCGGCCTCGACTCCACGCAGCGCGTGGCGATGGGGCACGAGAACAGCTACCTCGACGCGCTGAGGGATCCCGAGGGCAAGGCCACGCCGGCCCTGCGCCGGGTGGAGTCGCGGCTGCGAGAGCCCAACACCCTCAAGCAGGTGATCGACGAGTGGCTCTACCGCACGCCCATCCAGGGATCGCATCCCGGGGACGAGGGGGACGAGGGGGTGGTGGCCCAGTTCATCGCCGACTACCTCGAGGCGCACCGCAGGCAGGTGGGCCGGCAGACCCAGAGCAACCAGGTGCAGGCGCACAACCCCGAGGACGTGGCACGCCTCCACCGGCGCTTCGAGGAGGAGATCGCCTCGGCCCGGCGCTTCCTGGCCGCCGAGGATCGGCCGACCGAGGAGCGCCCCCGCGTCAGCCGGATCCGTGCCGCGATCGTCTTCATCGAGAGCTACCGCGAGCTCCCGCTGCTCGCCTGGCCCCGAGAGATCGTCGACGGGGTGGTGGAGATGGAGCAGGCGTTCCTCATCTTCCGCCAACGACACGCACGCATGGTGGAGCGCGTCATCGGCCGACGAGTGGGAACGGGCGGCTCGACGGGCGTCGACTACCTCGACCAGACCGCGCTCAGGTATCGGGTGTTCTCCGACTTGTGGGCGGTGCGGACCCTGTTGATGCGCCGCGAGGCGCTACCTCCAGTGCGAAGGCCCGAGCTCTACGACTTCGTCGAAGGGCTCTGATCCACGTTCGTGACGAACGTTTCCGGAATGTAAATTCAAGGGAGGGCTCGCGCCTGGAGGTCGCGTGGGGCGGGCGGGCGTGCATCCCGGCAGAGTGCGCAGGACGCAAGCCCGACGCCGAAGCCCCCACGCGCACCAGCTTCGGCGTCGGACGGAGGGACTCAGCCCCAGGGAGACTGGAAGCTGCCCGACTCGTGGGCCGCAGGAGCGGACGGCGATGCGGGAGCCCCCGGCAGCTGGGCCGGAGCCGCCTGGGCCGCGGGACGAGCCAGCGGGCCACGAGGCTTCTTGGACATCCGCCGGATCATCCGTCGCAAGCTCTTGGCGATCGCGTGGCCCGTGGGAAGGACCACCGCCACCGTCTCCTCGCCCTCCATCTGGAGGACCACGGTGTGCTTGCCGACGACCAGTCGGATCGTCTTCTCGCCGGTCTTCTCCAGCAGGGAGTGAGCGGCGTCGAGGATGGAGCTCCACTGCTGGTCGCCGCGGAACTCACGGGGACCAGAAGGAGATGCGACGGACACGGCCACGATGCCTTGGGCAGCGGCCAGATGTTCGATGTTGGCTCGGAGACTCATGGGTTGCCTACCTTTCGGGGTCCGGGTGCGAAGGACCGTCTCGCACAAAGTCTGAAAGAAACGTCGGGACCTGCCAGTGTCGTGGGTGCGGTACGTACGCTCGAGGTCGTTGGCTGGGGCTCGGAAGAACGTTCGGCCGAAGGGATGCGAGACGGCGGCAGCACCGCAAGGCCTAGTACTCCGGAAGCCTCGATGCCGTTACACCCCGGCGGGCGATGCTCGGTTCCGTCCATGCGAGTAGCCTCACGCATCATGAAACGTTGGAAACGTCGTGATAACACTGATTGGGCGATGCTCGGCCCCATGGCTTGACGTTGGACACCGGATCGGGTTCCCGCTACCGAGACCATCGGTCGCAGGCTCGGATCCCTCGAATCGAGGCCATCGATTCACGTGACAGTTGGATTGGTGTCCTCGCCAACCAGGTTGGCGGATCCCCCTGGATCTCGCCGAGGGCACCGAGCCTGTACACTGCGGCCTTCGATGCCCCGCCGCTCGCTCCTCTCGCTCTGCTCGCTCCTGCTGCCGCTGCCGTCGTGCTCGGGGCCGACCTCGCACGAGTACGATCTGGTCGACACCCCCCAGCCCACGCCGATCGAGGTCCCGGAGCCCCCACGCCCCGAGGAGGATGACCCCGCCACCGAGCCGGAGGGCCCCGGCGACTGCGGACGCGGGACCGGTCGCAACGCGTCGGGTGAGTGTGAGCAGCTACACACCCGCGAGCTCGAGCACGGGCTGCAGGTGCAGCTCCCGGCGGGTCGCTTCTTGATGGGCGACGTGCCCCGCAGCTATGCAGCCGAGCTGTCGCGCCACGATCCCCGCGAGCTGTGGCCGGGGCAGCCTCCGCGCTACGCCGAGTCGGGTGCGTTCTGGCTCGACCTGCACGAGGTGACCCGCGGCGCCTACGAGGCCTGCGTGGAGGCGGGCAACTGCACGCCGGCGGTGTGCCCCGAGGACGAGGCCGACCCGGTGGAGAAGTTCTCGCCCGAGGCCGCCGCCCGGGTGCCGCAGACCTGTGTGTCCCACGAGCAGGCCGCGGCCTACTGTGCGGCGAACGGGGGGCGGCTGCCGACCGAGGTGGAGTGGGAGTACGCGGCCCGTGGCGTCGATGCCCGCATCTATCCGTGGGGCAACGACATGCGCGACGAGTACATGGCGATGCTGATGGCCGTGGGCTCGGTGCCTGCCGACTCGAGCTACTTCGGGATCCTCGGCATGGGCACCAACGCGATCGAGTGGGTCGCCGACGACTACGAGATCGACAATGGTCTCCAGGGCTACCTCGCTCGTCCCTTCCGCGATCCCGACGGGCCGCTGCTGACGGCCGAGGCCGCCCGGGGCCAGCGCTTCGTGATGAAGGGCGGCAAGACGGGGGCCCGCCGCGACAAGATCGGCCCCGACAAGCGCGTGGGCTTCCGCTGTGCCGCCGACCTCGGCCCCGACGAGGCGCCGCTGACCGTGCCCACCGATCCGCCGCCGATCACCGTGGCGCGTCCGGTGGGCTCGGGCCTCTTGATGTTCGGGGGCGTCGCCGAGGCCGTGAGCCGCAAGGAAGCCGAGCAGTTCTGTGCGGCGCTGCGCATCGAGGTGCGGGGCGAGCCCCGCGAGGGCTGGCGCCTCCCCACCCTCGCCGAGATCGAGGCCATCGCCGACATGTTCCGCGGCCCCGGTCCGTTCTGGACGGCCGACGGCGCCGCGGTGCAGGGCGGGAGCAAGCGGCCGGATGATCCGTGGCAGGCCGAGGAGGCCGAGCCCGGCGAGCCGCTCGCTGCACGCTGTGTGCTCGACGAGCCGAGCTGACGAGGCTCCGGCCACCGTCGTCCGACGACGCCCGCTCGCTGCACGCTGCATGCTCGACGAGCCCCGACGGCGAGGCTCGACCTCCGTCGTGCGGCGAAGCCCGCTCGCTGCACGATGCATGCTCGACGAGCCCCACGTCCCCTCGGCCACCGTCGTGCCGTGGTCTCCGACTTCTGCTACCGTCCTGCCGATGAAGCGGTCCCTCGTCCTCGCCTGCTCGGTGTCGATGCTCGCCTCCGCCTGTCTGGGCAACGCCGATCCGAACCGGCACGCCAACGCCCAGGGCAAGACGGCCGCCAACGCCCCGGCCAAGCCGCAGCCCGGCCCGCCTCCCGCGGCCGCCGTCGCACCACCGGTCGCCGATGCCGCGGCCCCTCCGACTCCCGTGGAGGCCGCAGCCCCGCCCACGCCACCGCCCAGCCCCGCCGTCCCGCCGACGCCGGCCGCCGACGGCGGGCCCAAGGATCTGGGGGCCCAGCGCGTGGATCCGCGCTGGTTCCGCAAGACGATCTTCGGCGACGAGGGCAAGGTGCTCGACACCAAGCGCACCGAGGCCGACGCTCAGGGCCGCTTCTCGAGCCTCATCCGCTTCGAGCTCGAGGAGATGGACGTGGCGGCCTGTGCCGATCACCTCGAGAAGCTGGTCGCGGACGACATCGCCAGCGTGGAGCGCAAGACCCAGGAGGGCCGCATCCAGCTCGAGGGCAAGGCGGACGATTTCACGATCACCTTCGTGTGCGGCGAGGCCAACGGTAAGACGATCGCATACGTCAGTTACACCTGGTCCTGACCTCGGATCCGCCCCCGCTCGGTGGACGCGACGGGGGTCCCACGTTAACTTGCACGATAGGATGCTGGACGAGCACGGGGAGATCCCCCCCTTCGGGTGGGCCGTAGGCGTGGCCGGTCGGCCCTCCGAGCAGATCGAGCACGGCGTGCGGGCCCTGGTGGAGTGGTCGGCTGCGGCCTGGAAGCAGCACTTCCCGCCCGAGCGGGGCTACCAGGTCCAGGTGGAGGCGCACCGCGATGCGGCCGGAGGCGTCCGCATGACCGCACGACGAGGGGACTTCCACGCCGAGGCCACCGTGGAGCACGACCCACCGGCCGCCGGCGCGCGCTCCGCAGCATCACGGGGCCCCTCGGTGCGGGCATTCGGTCGCGCCCACTTCCTGCCCATCGCCGAGGCGGCGCTCCGGGGCGAGCGGGCCACTCGACTCGGTCGCATCGCCGGGGGAGCGGGAGGCCTGTCGATCTTCCTCACCCTGGCGTGGCTGATGATCGGGGTCAACGATCCCATCTACGTGCTCGGCGGGATGCTCCTGGTGGTGACCCTGGTGATGACCCTGATGGCCGGCGTCCTGCTCGGGGGGTTCCTCGGCGAGCGCGTCGGCGTCTCGGGCTCGCTCCGAGCCCGACGCGACGTGGAGCAGGCGCCCGGCTTCGGCGACGACCTGCGGCGCTGGAAGGCGATGTCGCGTCAGCTACTGGCCCAGCGTGCCGCATTCGCGGCGCGACGCGGACAGCCCTTCCGCAGCGAGCCCACCGGCCTGGCGTCGTAGCTCGCTCACGCGAGCGACTCGGCCGCACGAGCGACTCGGTCCCGAGGCGAGCTACTTGCCCTCGCTGAGCGCTCGCAGCTTGCCCACCAGCGTGGTGAGCCCACGGCAGACGTCCACGCAGGTCATGATGCCGACCAGCTCGACGCCCTGCACCACCAACGCGGCCCCCACCTTGCGATCGGCCATGGTATTGGCCGCCTCGTCGAGCGGATCATCGGGTCCCACCACCAGCAAGTTGCGCGAGCACAGATCGCCCACTACCGGCCCGAGCACCCCCGGCGCATGATCGAGGAACGCCCGTGCGCCCCGGAGGTCGCGCTCGCTGAGGACACCCACCAGGCGATCGCGGTCCATCACCGGCAGGTGTCGCACGTCGAGCTCCTCCATCAATGCATGAGCCGTCGCGGTGTCGGCCTGGGCCTCGATCACCTTGGGGGCGGGGGTCATCACAGAACGGACCGTGGGCGTCAGCATCACTTCCATGCTCCCCGATCTCGATGCCCGGTGTCGCGCAGATGTTGCACCGCGCACGGGCTCTCGCCCTCAGGCGACCAGACCCACGCGATGGTGCTCGTGGCCCAGGGCCTCGCGCGCGGCGATCAGCTCCCCGAGGTTCTGCCGAGTGAGCAGGCCGATGAGTCGACCTCGCCTCACCACGGGCAGCGTCCGCCCCTGCGCCTCGTCCACGCGCTCGATCGCATCGGTGAGCGGCAGCCCGGCCTCGAGCACGGGCAGGCCCTCGCGCATCACGGCCGAGACCGGTGCCCCCTCGCCGTGCTCCGCCAGGCCCTGCATGAGGTCGGGCTTGTAGAGCATGCCCACCACCCGCCCGTGCTCCACCACGGGGAAGTCCTCTTGGGTGCCCGCGAGCAGCTCGTCGAGAGCGTGCACCAGCGCATCGCGCCCGCGCACCGTCGCAAAGCGCAGCACCATCGCGTCGGCGACCAGCATGTGCTCGGCGGCGGCCCGGATCTCCACGTCCATCAGCTCGCCGCTGGCGGCCAGCCAGATGAAGCCCGCGATCAGCAGGAGCATGGGGTTGAGCCACAGGCCGAGCACGGCGAAGAGGGCCGCGAACACGCGTCCCACCGCCACCGCCCGCCGCGTGGCCCACAGCCGACCGCGGCGCACGGCGAGGGCGGCCCGCAGCACCCGGCCGCCGTCCATCGGGAAGGCGGGCAGCAGGTTGAACACGGCGAGCGCGACGTTGGTGACGGCGAGGCGACCGAGCAGCTCGAGGCCGAGCCCCGGCGGGATGGGGGCCAGCGCGAGCACGCCGTAGAGCAGGCCGGCGATCACCACGTTGACCGCCGGGCCGGCGAGCGCGATCCACAGCTCGTGCCAGCTCTCGGTGGGCATGCGCTCGAGCCGAGCCAGGCCCCCGATGGGCAGCAGGGTGATGTCGTGGGTGCGGATGCCGTAGCGCTGGGCCGTGAGCGCATGGCCGAGCTCGTGGAGCACCACGCACAGGAACAGCAGCGCGATGAAGCCCAGCTCGACGAGCACGGCGGTGGGACCGTGGGGCCACGCGAGGGCGGCAAACCACGCGAGCAGCACGAGGAAGGTGGCGTGGATCCGCAGCTCGATGCCCCGCACCCGCCCCATGTGCCACGACCATCGGCTCCGCTTGGGCTCGGCTCGGACCTCGCTCACCCCCCTAGGCTGGCGCCGATCCTGCGGGCCGCGTCCGCAGTTCTTGCGCCGACGCCCGAGGGTGGATCAGGCGGAGTGCTCGAACAGATCGGAGGTGAGCAGCGGGACGAACCCCGGGGTGAGCTCGGGATCGAGGTGACACTGCGCCGGGCAGCCGCAGTGATCGATGCGCAGCCCGGCCTCCTCCACGTGTCGTCGCACGCCATGGCGCAGCGTGGCCGCGGCGAGAGCGGAGAGCCGAGCGCCCTGCGGCGGCAGCGACGACCAGGGATCGTCCTGCAGGGGGTTGCGCCCGAAGGCCCGCAGCAGCGCGCTGGCCTGCCCCCGCGCGAGCACCTGCGCCAGGGCTCGCCCGCGGGCGGGAGTGAGACGCCCCACCGCCAGGTGGGCGTCGCGGATGTCGGCCGCGGCGATGTGCCGGACCAGGGCCACCACGTCGGCCGCCTGATCGTGCACCACCGGCAGCAGCGGCCCCAGGTGCGCCGCGACCTCGATGTCGAGGCTGCGCAGGTGCTGGGCGTGGAGCAGCAGGGTGGCCGCGGGCTCGGCCGTGGGCCCGACCAGCGCCTGCTGATGCGAGGGCCGCGGGTGGGCCAGCTCGAGCATCACCGTCACGCCCCAGCGACGGACCGACTGGACGAGCTCGCGGCCCAGGGTCACGCTGCTGCGGATCAGCACCCGGCGGCCCCGCTCGGCCAACCACTCCACGGCGGGACGGGCCCAAGTGGAGTCGTCGCGCTCGGTCAGCCGCAGCACCACGATGCGGGCCGGCTCGCCGGAGGCCTCGCGCTCGCCCAGGGTGGCCCCCAGGGCCAGGCCCACGTCATCCTCGGCATCCGACGCGCGACTCACGCCACGAGCCACCACCACGGCCAGGCCATGGCAAGCGTCGAACGCGTGAACGCAGCGAAATCCCAGGCTCATGAGGGGGGCCAAGACCTGTACATATGGATAGCATTCATCCGCTGAGGATCAAGGGCCGCGGCGGTCTCGGCGTCGCGCCGTCCTCCGTAGCCCCGAGAACCTTGAAATCACGAGACTTTCGAGTCCGGCGATCATCTGTGGTACCAGGAGTCACGCGCGCGCATGAGCGACGACAAGCCATCGACGGGCACTGACCGGATCTTCGGTCACATCGACCCGGACGCGATGAAGGTCGTTCGGCGGCTGCTCAACGCCGGTCACGAGGCCTATCTGGTCGGAGGCTGCGTCCGCGATCTCTACCTCGGGCTCGCGCCCAAGGATTTCGACGTCGCCACCAGCGCCACTCCCGAAGCGATCCGAAAGCTGTTTCGCAACAGCCGGGTGATCGGGCGTCGCTTCAAGCTGGCCCACGTGTTCTTCGGTCCGAAGATCATCGAGACCAGCACCTTCCGCACCGCGCCCGAGCAGGACGACGACGATCCGCTCATCACCCACGACAACGAGTGGGGCAGCGTAGAGGACGACGCCCGCCGGCGCGACTTCACGATCAACGGGCTCTTCTACGACGTCGACGCCCGCGACATCGTGGACTTCGTCGACGGCATGGCCGACCTCGACCGCCGGGTGGTCCGCACCATCGGTGATCCCGAGCTGCGCTTCCGCGAGGATCCGGTGCGGATGATCCGGGCGATCAAGTTCGCCGCGCGCCTGGGCTTCCGCATCGAGGACGCCACCTGGGAGGCGCTGCTCGAGGTCGCGCCCGACATCGTGCGGAGCAGCCGGGCCCGCCTGCTCGAGGAGATCTACAAGCTGCTGCGCAGCGGCGCCTCGCGGCGCTGCTTCGAGATGCTGCTCAAGACCGGGCTGCTCCACCGCATCATGCCGGAGTACACGGGGCAGTTCGGCAAGGCGGGTGACGGCGTCCCCGCGCTGCTCGCCGGCCTCGAGCCGCCCGAGGACGACGACGACGACGACGACGATGACCAGCGGCCGGCCGCGCTGCTGTGGCGCTACTTCGACGCCCTGGACGACTACATCCGCCAGACCCGCGAGGACGTGGTCAACGGCGTCCTGCAGGCCGTGCTCTTCGCCCCGCTGGTGCAGCACGAGATGCACGACGGCTCGCGCCAGAACCTCGACCGCGCGATCGAGCGAGCGATGACGCCGGTGGGGACCTCCTTCGGCGTGGCCCGTCGCGATCGCGAGCTGGCGCGGCAGATCGTCATGTCGCACCGGCGGATCACCGATCAGCCGCGCCGACGACGACGCCGCAACTCCCCCGCGCAGCAGCAGACCTTCCACGACGCGCTGATCTTCATGGGGATCTCGGTGCAGGCGATGGGCGGGGACGACAGCGAGCTGGCGCGCTGGCAGGCGCTGGCCGCCGCCCAGCAGGCCACCCCCGCCGCCCCCCGCGATCGAGGCGGAGGCGAGGGGCGCAAGCGCTCGCGCCGGCGCCGAGGCGGCCGCCGCAACAAGAAGCCCAGCGGGAGCGGGCGCGAGGCTGCGCCGTCCCACGAGGGCTAGCAGGACAGCGGAGGGGTCCCGTCGTGGCGCGAGGGAAGCGACGAGCGCGGCAGGAAGCCGAGCACGAGCGGCTGCTCCGACGCGGCACCGACGATCACTACCAGGACACCGAGCTGTACGATTTCGAGTACGCCGATCGGGAGGACGACCTGCGGTGGTACCGGGAGCTCGCCCAGCGCCGCGCCCCACAAGCGATCCTCGAGCTCGGCGCGGGCTCGGGCCGCATCACCGTGCCCCTGGCGCGGGCCGGCCACCGCGTGATCGCCCTCGATCGCATGGACGCCATGCTCGACGCGCTGCGCCGCCACCTCGATGAAGAGGAGGAGCTGCGCGGCACGGTGGAGATCGTGCAGGCGGACATGCGCGAGCTGCCGCTGGACGAGAGCTCCGTCGACCTGGTCATCGCGCCCTTCAACGCGCTGATGCACCTGTACACCTGGCAGGACCTGCTGGCCTGCTTCCGCGAGGTGGCGCGCGTGCTCGCGCCGGGCGGTGCCTTTGCCTTCGACGTGGAGCTGCCCGACCTCGAGTGGCTCACCTGGGATCCCGACGAGCGCCACGCGGTCACCCGCTTCGTGCACCCGCGGACGGGTCAGAAGCTCATCTACTCGACCAACCACCGCTACGATCCCGAGACCCAGATCTGCCACATCCGCCTGTACTACGACGACGCGCCCCCGCCCGGTCGCCGCTTCGTGCCGCCGCCCCGCCCCCGCAAGCTGGTGCACCTGGCCCACCGGGAGGTGTTCCCGGAGGAGGTACGCCTGCTGATCCACGCGGCGGGGCTGCGGCTGGAGGAGCACACCGGCGACTTCAACGGCGGCCCGCTGGGGCCCGGGGTGCAGTCGCAGGTCCTGCTGTGCTCCAAGCCCGCCGAGTGAGCGGCGGCGCTCCCGACCGCGGGGCCGGGTGATCGCAGTGGCCCCGGCGGGCCGGCCCCTGGTACCGTCGACGCCCGATGGCACGGCACGCACGATTGCTGACGAGCATGGCCCTGCTCGCCGCCTTCGCCCCCGGGGGCTGCGGCGAGGGCGAGGGCGAGGACGGCGACGAGGTGATCGGCGTGGTGGTGGGACCCGAGGGCGGCCTGGTCGTCTCCGACGACGGGGTGCTCTCCATCATCCTGCCCGCCGGAGCGGTCACCGAGCCCACCCTCGTCACGGTCGAGCTCACCGGCGACGCGCCGCCCAGCATCGGCACCGCCTACCACGTGACCCCCAACCTCGAGCTCGCCGAGCCCGCGGTGATCGCCTATCGCTATGCCCTCGCCTCCCTGGGCGACCACGAGCCCTCCGAGCTCGCGGTGGGCTACGACAACGGCGGGATCTGGGAGCCGCTCGAGTCGCTGGGCGTGGACACCACCACCCAGCAGGTCGCCGCCCGCGATCCCCGGCTGTCGTTCGCCTACGGGCTGATCCAGGGCTCGGGTGGCAGCGACACCGACCACGGCAGCAGCGACGACGGGGCCAGCTCCACCGGCGACCTCGACACCAGCAGCGACGTCACCGGCGACAGCGGCTCGGACGACATGCCCCCCGGTGGCTGTGGCGACGGCGTGGCCGAGCCCGGCGAGATGTGCCTGGAGGCGGCCGACGTCTACCCGCTGGGCGCGGGCCTGCTCGCCATCGCGACCGAGCGGCTCGACGGCGACACCACCCTCGACGTGGCCGTGGTGGACTCAGCCGGCGATCTCTACGTGCTCACGGGCGACGGCCTCGGTGGCCTGGTCTCGCTCACCCCGGTGCCCCTGGGCGTGGTGCCCACGGCCCTCGCCACGGCCGACGTCGATCGCGAGGGCTCGGCCGACCTGCTGCTCACCACCACCGGCAACACCCTCGAGCTGCTGCCCTCGCTGGGCGACGGCAGCTTCGCGCCGACCCTGTCGTTCCCGGTGGGCAACCAGCCGGTGGACCTCGCCACCGGCGACTTCGACGAGGACGGCCACGCCGATGCCCTCACCCTCGACGCCGGACCCAACCAGGTGAGCCTGCTGCTCTCCGACGGCGCGGGCGGGCTGGGCATGGCGCTGCCCTTCTCGGTGGCGGCCAACCCGGTGGCGATGACCCTGGGCGACTTCAACGGCGACGGCAACCTCGACGTGGCCGCCGCGGGCCCCAGCACGGTGAGCGTCGACGCGGGCAACGGCGCCGCGCTGTTCGGCCCCCCCGCGCTCCAGCCCGTGCCCGGCCTGCCCGCAGACCTGGCCGCGGGCGACGTCAACGAGGACGGCCGCCTCGACCTGGTGGTGGTGTCCTCCGATCTCGACGCCCTGGTGGTGCTGCTCGGTGACGGCCTGGGTGGCTTCGGCGGAGCGATCCCCTTCACGGTCGGCATCACGCCCACCCGCGTGCACCTGGCCGATCTCGATCACGACGGCCACCTCGACGTGATCACCCTCGACACCGGCTCGAGCACGCTGAGCCGCCTGCTCGGCAACGGCGTGGGCGGCTTCACGCCCGCCGATCCCGTGGACGTGGGAGCGATGCCCACCGCGCTCGAGCTGGCCGACCTCGACGACGACGGTGCGCTCGACCTGCTCGTGGCCCACGACGCCGAGCTGCAGGTGTTCCTGTCCAACCCGTAGGGAAACCATCCCTCGGGGCCCCGGCACCAAGCTCCCGCGGAGCCAGGTCTCCACGCGCCCGGACGCTGGCGCTCATGGCGCTGCCCTCCCGATGCCCTGGAACCCCGCCGACCTCCCCACGTGAGCTTCGAGCATGTGGATCTCGACCCCTCGTCACGCCGGGCGTTCCCCATCGATCTGGGCTACCTTGGATCCCGTGCGTGCCCTCACTCGTGTCCTGGCCCTGTGCCTGCTCGTGCCGAGCATCGCCCATGCCGACCAGCTCAGCGCCGAGCAGCAGGACGGGGAGTCGGGCTACCTCGCGGTGGAGGAGCTGTCCTACGAGGCGATCGTCGAGGCCTCCGACGGCTACTCGGCCACCCTGCGGCTGCGGACCGCCGTGCACAACGCGAGCGTGAGCACCCGTGATGCGGTGGCCAGCCTGGCCCTGCCCCCCACCGCGCAGCTCCGCGGCATTCGGGTGGCCCGCGACGGGCAGTGGAGCGACGGCAAGGCCACCCTCATCCGCAACGAGCCCGACCGCCGCGATCCCGGGACGGTCTTCGCCCGGGCCCTGCCCCCGCCCGAGCGCGGCGGCCTGCCGGGCGCCGAGGTGGTCGCCTTCGGCCTCGAGCCCGACCACACCGTGCAGATCGAGCTGGAGGTGGAGGTCTTCCCCCGCCTGCGCGGCAACAACTGGGAGCTCGACCTGCCCTCGCGCGGCAACGATCCCCTCAACCTGTCGTGGGACCGCCGCGTGCTGGTCAAGGGCCTGCACAAGGGCGAGCCCTTCTGGGTCGACGACACCAGCAACCGCGGCAAGCCCTACATCGTCAGCTCCGCGCGCAGCGGGGTGACGGTGAAGTGGCCGGCGCACCTGGGCAAGCACACCGCGCTCGAGGGCCACTACGAGCTCACCCCCGGCCCCGAGGGCTTCGACGACGGGGAGTTCCGCGTGTACCTGCGCCTGGGCGTGGCCAAGCCGCCGCGGCCCGACCACGTGGTGCTCGCGGTCGATCGCTCGCTGAGCACCTCGTCGATGCTGCAGAGCCAGACCCGCCGCATGTTCGAGGGCCTGCTCGACGACCTGCCCGAGGCCACCACCTTCGACGCGCTGGGCTTCGCCCGCCGCGTGGTCCCGCTGATGAGCGACCGCGCCCACGCCCCGCGGGTGGGCGACGCCAAGGCCCGCGCCGAGCTGCGGATGGCCCTCGACGCCAACGAGCGCGGCCCGGGGACCGACCTGGTGGCCACCCTCCTCGCCGCGGTCGAGCGCGCCAAGGACCACGGGGCCAAGCACCCCATGATCGTCATCGTCACCGACGGCATGCTGCCGGTGAGCGTCGAGCCCGAGCAGGTGCGGCGCGCGGTCGACAAGGCGGTGGGACGCCGCGGGCACCGTCCCGAGATCCTCTTCGTGGTCGACGATCCCCTGCTGGTGCGCTCGGGCCTCGACGCCGCCCACCCCATGGCCCGCATCGCGGCCGCGCTGGGGGCCCGCATCAGCCTGGAGACGGTGGGCCAGCTCGAGGGGCGCACCGACGCCGAGCTGCTCGCCGCGCCCCAGGTGCTCGCCGAGCTCGAGCTGGTGCTCCCCGAGAACATGAGCCTCGATCAGCCGCCGCCGCGGGGCCTGGTGGCCGGCAACTTCGTCCTGCTCACCGGGCACTACGTGGGCAAGCCCGCCAAGGGCATCGAGATCAAGGGCCGCTTCGACGGCGACGAGGTGGTGGAGAAGCTGCGGGCGATCGAGCAGGAGCGGCTGCCGCAGGCCGTGGCCGCGTCGGTGGCCGGCACCGCCGACGACGCGGCCGACGAGGGCTTCGTGCGCCCGCCCTGGTACGCCCCCGCCGACGAGCGCACCGCCCGGCAGGGCATCGCCCAGGCCGGCCGCGGGGGCTTCGAGCGCAAGGGCTACCTCGACCGCAAGATCTTCCGCAACTACCTCACCACCCGCGTCCTGCCGCGCGCGCGCGTCTGCTACAACCACGCGCTGCGCCGCGACCCCGGCCAGGCCGGCCGCGCGGTGATGATGATGGAGGTCGCCAAGGGCGAGGTGATGCTCGCCAGCATCGAGTCCTCCGACTTCGAGAGCCCCGACGACAAGCTGCGCGAGTGCCTGAGCGAGGCCGCGTGGGCGCTGGACATCCCCGCGGGCAAGCTCGACGACAAGATCTACCTGCTGCGCTACCCGGTGCGGCTGGTCCCGCCCGTCGACGGCGGCCGGGCCGACGTGGTCGAGGGCCTCTCGGACGACCAGATGATGGAGCTGATGGCCGCGCCGCCCGGACGCGGCTCGCTGACCACCATCGACCCCGAGTGAGCCCCGCCCGGCCGACGGCATCGCCGGGCTCGCCGCGACGAGCGACGAGCCCGGTCGCGCCGCAGGCTACGGCCGCGGCCCCACGTACTCGATGGTGTCGGTCACCGAGCTGCCCGCGCCCGCGTTGAGCAGCTGCCCGCCGAAGATGATCGCCTTGTTGCGCAGCGGCACGGCTGCCATGCCGTAGTTGTAGCGAGGCGTCGGCTCCAGCGGCGGGGTGATGTCCACCCAGGTGCTCGGGGTGGGATCGTAGGCGAAGGTCCCCGGGTCCGGGTCGTCGCAGCAGCTATCGGCCTTGCCGCTGTACACGATCATGCGACCGGCCTCGAGGAACACCCCCTCCAGCGTGCCCCGGATGCCCGGCGAGATCCCGGGGGGGCTCAGCGTCCAGGAGTTGGTCGAGACGGTGTACTCGTAGGTGTCGCCCAGCGGGTTGTTGTTGTTGAAGCCGCCGTAGAGCGCCACGATGTCGACGCCGTCGTAGGCCATCGCCGAGGTGATGCGCCCCGTGGGGGTGGACCCCGCCGGCATCAGGTTGGACCAGGTCTGGGTCGCGCCGTCGAAGCGCCAGGTGTCGTTCAGGTGGGTGAAGCCGGTGCGCCCGCCGAACAGCAGGGCCTCGGTGCCCAGCGACACCATCATGTGCTGGAAGCGGGGCCCCGGCCCCGGCGTCATCACCTGGCTCCAATTCTCGCCCACGATGTCGAAGATCCAGGTGTCGGCCAGGCCGACCGCGTCTCCGCCGTTGACGGTGTTGCCGCCGTACAGCACGACGGTGTCGTTGCCGATGTAGACCATCTCGTGCGCGTCGCGGATGGGCGGCGAGGGACCCGGGATGATCTGGCTCCACGTGCCCGCCTCCACGTCGAAGACCCAGGTGTCGTTGAGGCGGGTGTTGGAGTTGTCGCGGCCGCCGAACATCAGGATCCGGTCCCCCGGGATCGCGGCCATCGCCATGTTGAAGCGGGCCGAGGGCGGGTTGGCCATCGCCAGCGGACGGTAGCGGTTGGGCGTGGTGTGGGCGTCGAAGGTGATCTCGTAGGGATCCTCGTCGGGATCGTCGGAGCCCACCGACACCAGCAGTCCCTTGCGCCCGCCGTTGATCGGGGCGAAGCGCAGCCCGAAGGAGGTGCTCTCGCCCACGCCCAGCGAGGGGCTCACGCCCATGATGTCGACCGCGAAGTGGCTGACGTCGGGGCCCCCGGGGGTGAGGCCGCTGAGGGTCAGGGTGTCGTCGCCCACGTTCTCGATGGTGACGGTGACCACCGCGCCCAGGGCCCCCACGTCCACCGTGTCGGCGATCGGGTAGGTGCCTCCGCTGGGGATCACCATGCCGTCGATCGAGACCTCGATGTCCGGCTGTGGCCCCGCGGCCGTGCTCTCGCTGCTGCCCCCGTCGGTGGTGCCCGGCCCGCTGGTCGTCTCGGGCGACCCCGTGGAGCCGTCGAGCGAGGAGACCGTGGTCTCGGGCGACATGCCGCTGCTGCTGCCATCCACCCCCGTGGTCGGGCCCGGCCCCGTCGAGCTGCCGGCGGTGGAATCCTCCAGCTCAGGCGGGTTGAAGCAGCCGACGAGCATCACTCCGGTCGCCAAGGGCAAGGCAAGGGTCCTGGACATGTCCTCAGGTTATCAGCGTTCCAGGATCGTCGCGGTGAGCCCGCAGAGAAAAAAGAAGCTCGGGAGGTGTCGATCCGCGCCCGGCTCCCACGTCGTGGATACGATTCACCCCAAGGAGCCCGACCCATGCAGTACATGGCCCTCATCTACGACACCGAGTCCACCATGCGCACCATGAGCCCCGACGAGCAGAAGACGTTCATGGCCGAGTATGAGGAGTTCACCCGACAACTGCGGGAAGCCGGCAAGCTGGTGGCCGGCGATGCGCTCAAGCCGGTCGAGACCGCCACCACCGTCCGCGTCCGCGACGGGCAGACCATGATCACCGACGGCCCCTTCGCCGAGACCCGCGAGCAGCTCGGCGGCTACTACCTGATGGAGTGCGAGGACCTCGACGAGGCGCTGGCGTGGGCCGCCAAGATCCCCTCGGCCAAGCACGGCTCGATCGAGGTCCGGCCCCTCATGGTGTGGTGAGCTCGCGGTCTCTCCGCGCTACCTTGGTTCCCGTCTCCACCGAGCGCTCGGTGGGACGGCCGCGCCCATGAGCAGCCCTGGCATCCGCGCCACGCTCGATCGCGTCTTCCGCGAGGAGTCCGGCCGCATCGTCGCGAGCCTGATCAAGGTCCTCGGCGAGTTCGAGCTGGCCCAGGACGTGGTGCAGGAGGCGTTCGCCATCGCCCTGCGCCGCTGGCCCAAGGAGGGCGTGCCGCAGCGGCCGGGGGCGTGGCTGACCACCGTCGCCCGCAACCGTGCGCTCGACCGGATCCGACGACGGCGGACCCACGCCGAGCGCGAGGACGAGCTGCGCATGCTCGCGCGGGTCGAGGACGAGCTCGACGAGCTGCTCGACCGGGAGCTGCCCGACGAGCGCCTGCGCCTGGTCTTCACCTGCTGCCACCCCGCGCTGGCCGAGCACGCCCGAGTCGCCCTCACCTTGAGCACCCTGGGCGGCCTGAGCACCCCCGAGATCGCCCGGGCGTTCCTCACCAGCGAGACCACGATGGCGCAGCGCCTGGTCCGGGCCAAGCGCAAGATCAAGCAGGCAGGGATCCCCTACGAGGTCCCGGCCGCCGCCGCCTGGCCCGAGCGCCTGGCCTCGGTGCTCGCGGTGATCTACCTGGTGTTCAACGAGGGCTACGTGGCCACCTCGGGCGACGCCCTCATCCGCAGCGAGCTGTGCGGCGAGGCGATCCGCCTGGGTCGGATCCTCACCGAGCTGA
The DNA here is from genome assembly GCA_020633315.1 of Myxococcales bacterium. Classification (GTDB taxonomy): domain Bacteria; phylum Myxococcota_A; class Polyangia; order Nannocystales; family Nannocystaceae; genus Paraliomyxa. The sequence goes on along the minus strand of JACKDV010000010.1, from coordinate 181,618 downwards.
TGCCCCACGAGCCCGAGGTCCGCGGGCTGCTCGCGCTGATGCTGCTGCACGATGCGCGTCGCGAGGCCCGGGTGGGCACCGATGGAGAGCTCGTGCTGCTCGAGGAGCAGGACCGGCTGCGCTGGGACCACGCCCAGATCGAGCGCGGCTGCGCCCTGCTCGACCAGGCCCTGGCCGAGCGACGCCCCGGGCCCTACCAGATCCAGGCGGCCATCGCTGCGCTGCATGGTCGCGCGCCCACCCCGCAACAGACCGACTGGCCCCAGATCGCTGCGCTCTACGGGGCGCTGGCGCAGCACCGACCCTCCCCGATCGTCGAGCTCAACCGCGCGGTCGCGATCGCGATGGCCCAGGGACCCGAGGCCGGCTTGGTGCGGCTCGACCAGCTCGAGACCGAAGGCTCCCTGGAGGGCTACCACTTGCTGCCCGCGGCCCGGGCCGATCTGCTGCGTCGGGCGGGACGGAGCGACGAGGCCGAGCGAGCGTACGAGCGTGCGCTCTCGCTGGCCAGCAACGAGCTCGAGCGACGGTACCTCGCGCGACGGCTGGCGCAACTGCGCAACATGCCACTTCGGTCATAGCCGCCAAAAACGACGAGGTCTCCCCCGAGCCGATCGGCAGCGCTTTCGTGACGCAATCGGTTCGGGGTCCGGCACACTCCATCCTCCTGCGTCGCAGGGGCGGCGCAGCGACCCCACGAGCATGACCATGAAGAAGATCACCTTCGTATCCCTGGCCCTGTCCTTGGCCTTGCCTGCTTGCGTCATCGTCAGCGACGACGGCGACGACACCTCCAACGACAGCAACCCCACCACCGGTGCCACGACCGATCAGACCACCGGAGCGACCGACAACCCCACCGGCGAGGAGACCAGCGCCGACGGCTCGGGCTCCGGCTCCGGCTCCGACGGGGCGACGGACTCCGACGGGACCGCGGGTACCGGCGGCGAGATCGTCCCCGACTGCGCCGAGGGCAAGTGCAACCAGACCTGCCCCTCGGGCGAGTCCTGCGACTTCACCTGCGACGGCGGTGCCTGCAACCAGACCTGCGAGAGCGGGGCGACCTGCTCCTTCACCTGCACGGGCGGTGCCTGCAACCAGACCTGCGAGACCGACTCGACCTGCGACGGCGGCACCTGTGACGGCGGCTCGTGCAACCAGACCTGCGAGACCGGAGCGCTCTGCTCCTTCGACTGCGGTGGCATCGGCACCTGCAACCAGTCCTGCGAGGTCGACTCGGAGTGCCGGCTCGCCTGCACGATGGCCTGCAGCATCACCTGCGCCGACGCGCTCTCGTGCGAGGTCGACTGTCCGGTCGCGTGCACCTGCGACGGCGGAGCCTGCTGATCCCAGAGCCGATCCGGGCCCGGTGCGTCGCCGAGGCCCTGCGAGCCGGCCCCGATGCCTCCCGCATCGGGGCCGTGCTCGTTCGAAGGCCCGGGCACCGAGCGCGCGGCCATGCAGCCCGGCGGCCCGGTCGAGCCACGCGGCCATGCAGCCCGGGGGCCTCGTCGTGCACGAGCGGGGACCTCCCCGATGGCCTGCTAGAGTCCCTCGCCCATGACCGAGCCCTCCTCGCGCTCCGAGCTGCGCGCCTTGCTGCGGCTGGGCCTGCCCGCTGCCGGCACGCAGCTCGGCACGATGATGCTCGGCGTGGTCGACACGATGATGGTCGGCCACCTGGGCACCACGGCGCTCGACGCCGCGGCCCTCGGCTCGCTGTGGGTGTGGGGCACCATGATCTTCGGCATCGGGCTGGTGCTGGGGATGGATCCCATCGTCACCCAGGCCCACGGGGCCGGGCAGCACCGCCGGGTCGCGCTGGCCCTGCAGCGCGGGCTGGTCGTGGCCGCGCTGGCCACCCCGCTGCTGTCGGCGAGCTGGTGGCTCACCGGCGACGGCCTCGAGCTGCTCGGCCAGCAGCCCGGGCTGGCCACGGCCGCCGACGCCTACGTGGGCTCCCAGGTCTTCAGCCTGTGGCCGATGCTGGCCTTCTTCGCGCTGCGCCAGTACCTACAGGGGCGAGGCATCGTCAAGCCCGCGCTGGGCGTGGTGCTGCTGGCCAACCTCTTCAACGTGGCCGCCAACTGGGTGCTGATCTTCGGCAACCTGGGCCTGCCTGCGATGGGGCTCGAGGGCGCCGGGCTGGCCACCGGCCTCACCCGCTGCTTCATGCTGCTGTGCCTCGCCGGCTGGACCTGGGCCGCGGGCCTGCACCGCGGGGCCTGGGAGCGCCCGTCGGTGGCGGCGCTCGAGCTGCGGGGCCTCGCCGAGATCGTGCGCCACGGGATCCCGGTGGGGATCCAGTACGGCCTGGAGACCTGGGCCTTCCAGATCACCACCCTGCTCGCGGGCGCCCTAGGCGAGGCGCAGCTCGCCGCCCACGTGATCGCGCTCAACCTCGCCTCGCTCACCTTCATGCTGCCCATGGGGATCTCGCAGGGAGCCGCCACGCGGGTGGGCAACCTGGTGGGCGCCGGTCGCCCGGTGCTCGCCAAGCGCTCGGCCACCATCGCCCTGGGCCTGGGCGCGGGCTCGATGGTGGGCGGGGCCGTGCTCTTCGTGGTGCTCCGCGACCAGCTCCCGCGCCTGTACACCGCCGACGCCGAGGTGATCGGGCTGGCCGCGAGCATCCTGCCCATCGCGGCCGCCTTCCAGATCTTCGACGGCACGCAGGCGGTGGGCGGCGGCGTGCTGCGGGGCGTGGGCGCCACGCGGCCGGCCGCGGTGTTCAACCTGGTGGGCTACTACGTGCTGGCGCTGCCGCTGGCGCTGCTGGCCGCGCGCGCCGGCGGCCTGGGCCTGCAGGGCCTGTGGCTGGGTCTGAGCGTGGGCTTGGCCGCGGTGGCCAGCGCGCTGGTGTGGTGGATCCGACGGCGGGCCTCGTACGAGGCCGCGCCGCCGCCCGCCGGGTGAGCCCGCGGCTCGTCAGTCCACGTCGCCGGGCACGCTCACGCGCCCCAGCATCGACTCGGCCTCGTGCAGCACCTGGTCGAGCTCCCGCACCGCGCCCATGAGGCCGGCCGGGGCGAAGGGCGTGGCCGCGATCGCGTGCTCGAGGCGCTCGAGGGTGCGGCGGTTGACGGCCAGGCCCAGCGGCGAGCCCTTGTCCACGTTGAAGGCCACCGACTCGCGCAGGGCCCCCAGCGCCTCGGCGGCCCGACCCGCCGCGATGTAGAGGTCGGCCAGGGCCGCGGTGCCGCGGGCCATGCCGGTCACGTCGCCGAGCTGGCGCGCGATCGTCAGCGCCTGGTCGACGTGCTCGGCCGCCCGATCGAAGCGGCTGCGGGCGGTCTCCAGCCGCCCCATCGTCTCGAGCACGCGGCCCAGCTCCACGCGCCCGCCCAGGCGGCGGTAGCCCTCGGCCGCGGCCCGGGCGTGGCCCAGCGCCATCGAGTAGGCGTCGTCCTCCCGCCCCGGCCGGAGCTGGGCGTGCAGCGGCAGGCGGGCCAGCAGGTGCTCGGTCTCGGCGCGCTCGATGATCACGGTGGGATCGTCGGGCTTGGTGCGGTGCATGCCGTCGAAGATGCTGCGCGACTGCTGGAGCAGGTGGTTGGCCCGCACCGGATCGCCCGCCCGCAGGTAGATCGCGGCCTGGTCGTTGAGCAGGCGCGCGGCCCGGGTGGACTCGCCGGCCTCCATCAGGCCCCGCGCCGCGTCGGTGAGCGCATCGAGGGCGCGCTGCAGCGACGCGATGTCGCCCAGGTCGTAGCACACGCCGGCCACGAGCTGCGCGACCTCGGTGCGCAGATCGAGGGGAGCATCTCGACCCAGCAGCACCTGGGCCTCGTCGAGAGACTCGAGCGCGCCCTGCAGGGTGAGGGCCGGGCCCCGGCCGGCCCCGCGCCACTGCACCCGGGCCGCCATCGCGAGCACCCGCGCCCGCATCAGGTCGCGCGTCCGCGACGGTGGCTGCCGCTCGAGCAGGGCCAGCGCCTGCTCGGCGATGAGCAGCGCGCGGCGGCTGTCGCCGCGGGCGGCCACCTTGCGCAGCGCCGCCAGGTACTGCTCCACCGCGCGCCCCGGCAGCCCGGCCGCCGACAGGTGATGCGCGGCGCGAGCCTGGTCGCGCCCGTCCTGCGCGGCGCGGGCCCGCTCGAGCAGCTCGCGGGCCTCATTGGCGTCGAGCCGCAGCGTCGCCTGGGAATCGTGCTCCGGCTCCGGCGCCTCGGACCGGGCCGTCGCCGCCTGCTCCCGCAGCCGCTCCTCCTTGGCCGGCTCGAGCAGCTCGCTGTAGTCGCGGGTCTGCTCGTCCTCGTCGTCATCGTCCGGGAGCTCGAGCCCACCGTGCACCTGGGTCTCGGCCTCGAGCGCGGCCGGGTCCTCGGGAGGATCGTCGTCGAGCGACGCCATCGCATCGAGCTCCGGCTCCGGCTCCGGCGCGCGAGCGGGCTCCGGCTCCGGCGCGCGAGCGGGCTCCGGCTCCGGCGCGCGGGCGGGCGCGGGCGGACGGTGCAGGCGCTCGCTCGCCCGCGGCTCGTCCACGTCGGCATCCATCCCCGGCCCCATCGGCGCGGCCAGGATCTCGCCCAGCCGTCGGTTCCAGCGCTCGACCAGCGACGGCAGCACCCGCGCCACCAGGCGGCGATGGGCGGCCTCGGGCAGGGAGAAGCGACCGCCGCCGTGGTCCGCCAGCGGGGCTCCCTGGTCGACCGCCTGCTGCAGCCGCACCAGCACGGTGTCGACCGAGACCCCCAGCAGCCGACCGACCAGCTCGGCCTCGAAGCTGCGCCCGATCACCGCGCCGGCCCGCATCACCAGCAGCTGCCCCGACTCGAGACCCGACCACTCGAACTCGGGCTTGGTCTCGACGGGCTCGCAGGCGAGGATCTCGCCGTCGACCTGCTCGAGCAGCTCGCGCAGCGAGCCCTCGGGCGGCCACTGCTCCACCGCGAGCACCAGGGGCAGGCGCAGCCAGCCCACCCGACCCACGATGTCGCGCAGCGCCTGCACCGTCGCCTCGTCGGCGTGGTCGAGCGCCTCGAACACCAGCGCCGCGCGACGATCGGCGTGCTCGGCCAGGCGGTTGGCCGCACCCACCAGGGTCGCCTCGATGGTGGGCTCGGGCAGATCGCCCAGCAGCCGCGTGCTGGTGCCCATGCGATCGAGGGCCTCGTCCCAGCGCGGGCTCTGCTCGCCGAGCAGTGCCTCGATGCGACGACGCGCCCCCTCGACCGGACCCCAGGTGGACCACGGACCGTCGCAGCCCACCCGCACCACCGACCAGCGCTCCCCGTCGCTCGTGCTCTCCGGGGCCGGCGGTGGCGTGCCCACCACGACCACATTGCGACCCTCGCGAACCCGGGACCAAAGCTCGTGCATGTCCGATGGGTCCGCCGAACGAGGCCCCTTGTCAACCGCAGCCTTTGCCAGTGAGGGAGCCAACGCCTCGAGGCACGCTAATCGACGTCCGGCGGGGCACGCAGCCGCGTCAGCACCACCAGGCCCGCCACCACCACCAGGCCCGCCGCGACCAGCATGGGCACCCCGGGGCCCACGCGCTCGAACACCACACCGGCCCAGGCTGGGCCCACGATCCGCCCCAGCGCGCCCGCCGACGACGACAGCCCCATGTGGAAGCCCTGGGTGCGCCCGCTCGAGAAGCGGCTCACCAGCGCATTGATGCTGGGCGTCATCAGCCCGTTGCCGCAGGCGATCCCGGCGCTGCCCACGAAGGCCAGCCACGGCGCCTCCATCAGCCCGATCACCACCAGGCCGGCGCTGAGGATCAGCATCCCCGTCATCAGGGTGTGCCGCTCGCCCAGCCGACCCACCAGTCGCCCCACCAAGAGGCCCTGGGTGAGCACGATGATCACCCCGATGAAGGCGAAGATGGCTCCGGTCTGCTGGGCGCCGTAGCCCAGCACCGCCTCGAGCATCAGCGCGTAGGTGGACTCCATCGCCGCGAACGCAACCACGAAGCCGAGGTTGACCAGCACCAGCCAGCCCAGCGGCTTGCCCCACAGCGCGTCCACGATGGAGCTCCATGGTCGCCGCCGGCCCAGCACCGCGGCCACGCCGGGCGCCGAGGGGCCGGGCGCGGCGTCGGCCCGACGGTGGCTCTCGGGCAGCCACAAGAAGGCCATGCCCCAGTTGAGCGCGGCCAGCCCGGCCGAGACCAGGAACGGCAGCTCGGGGTGCTCGGGCGTGCTCAGCAGCCCCCCCATCGCCGGCCCGAACACGAAGCCCAGCCCGATGGCCGAGCCCATCAGCCCCATGTACTTGGCGCGCTTGGCCGGCGCCACCCGATCGGCCACGTAGGCGTGCGCGGTGGAGATGTTGGCGGTGAACAGCCCGGCCAGCGCCCGCGCCAGGAACACCATCCACAGGGTCTGCGCCAGGCCGAGCACCAGCATCGAGACCGCCGAGCCCGCGATCGAGACCAGCATCACCGGCCGTCGCCCCACCCGATCGCTGATCCGTCCGAGCACCGGGGCGGCGAGGAACTGCGCCAGCGAGTAGCTGGTGCTCAGCAGCGTGACCACCTGCGGCGAGGCCCCGAAGCTCGTCGCATAGAACGGCAGGACCGGGATGATGATCCCGAAGCCGACCAGGTCGATGAACAGGGTCAGCCACAGCGTGGCGAAGGCGGCGACGGGGACGTCCTCGTCGCCGCCCGAGGGCGTGCTGGCGTTGGTCATGGCCCGGGGGCCGGACCTTGGCACGATGCTCGCCGTTCCGTCACCACCTCGCGACCGGTTGCCGCACGATCACTGCGGTCGGTAGCGAAACACCATGCGCACGCGGGCGGAGATCCGCAGCGCGCCGGGCATCACCGGGGTCGCCACCTCCGATCGCGCCAGCTCCAGCGTGCGCACCGCGGGCGCGGCCGCGGGATCCACCTCGATGCGCTCGGGCCCCAGCAGCACCGCGTCGGCCGTGGTCGCCACCACCGATGCGTCGGCGTGGGCCTCCTTGACCGCGATGCGCAGCGCCTCCTCGCGGTGCGGCCGCTCGTCTCGCAGCCCGAAGGTGATCCCGCTGCTCTGGTTGGCCCCCGCCGTCACGCCCGCGTCGAAGATCGCACCGGCGCCGTCCACCTTGGTCTCCACCGCGATTCCGTTGTCCGCCCGGAAGCCCGTGATCGTGCTGCTGCGCGTGTCGGCGTCCCACACCGTGATGGGGGCCACGCCCAGGCCGGTCGTGCGGATCGAGCCGAGGGGCAGCGCCTCCACGGCCTTGGTCACCGCGGTCATCGTGGCCGCGTTGCGCTCGACGGCCTCGGCCGCGGTCTTGGCCTCGGTGATCACGGCGAGGGTGACGGTGGCCACGTCGGGTGCGACCTCCACCGCGCCCGCACCGGTCACCTCCAGGGTTCTCGGGGTCGGCTCTTCCAGCTTCATCGAAGGAGCACGATGACAGCTCGATCGGGACCGATGACCGGCAAAAACCGCACGCGCGACTACGCTCCCGACTCCGGCCAGCACGTGCGTTGCCTCTCGCCCCGTATCGGTGGCACGCTGCCGTCGCCGCGTCATCCCGTCCAGGGGCCGCGGTCCCGCCGAGGCCCGTGAGCACCACCGTCCTGTTCGTCGGAGTCGTCGTCTTCGCCTTCGTGGCGGGGCGCGTCCTCGACCGCTTCACCGCCCGGGCGCTCGCGCTCTCGGGGGTGGAGTACCTGCTGCTCGGGGTGCTCTTGGGCCCCTTCGTGCTGGGGATCCTCGACCGCGAGGTGCTGCTCGCCCTCGATCTGTTCGTCTCCACCGTGCTCGGGGTGATCGGCTTCCTCGTGGGCCTGGAGATCCGGCGGGTGCGGGCGGGCACCGAGGCCTTCCTGGCCGGCGGCGGCACCACGGCCGCCATCATCCTGTGCGTGGCCGCGGTGACCACCGGCGTGATCCAGGTGCTCGACCCCGAGCTGCTCATGGGCGATCCGCTGATGTCCGAGCCGATCTCCTATACCTCCGACACGCTGATCTCGCTGTGGGTCTCGCCCGAGGCGCTGTGGATCGGCCTGACCGTGGGCGCGGCCGCGGGCACCTGCAGCGCAGCCCTCATCTCCACCGCGGTGCAGCGCTTCGAGGTGAGCCCCGAGCGGGCCGAGCTGCTGCGGGCGATGGCCTCGGCCGCCCAGCTCCTGGCCGTCTTCACCTTCGGCCTCGCCATGGCGGGAAGCCGCGCCACCATCACCGCGAGCGCCCTGGGGCTCACCATCGTGGAGTGGGCGATCATCACGCTGCTCGCGGGTGGCTTCACCGGGCTGCTGTTCAGCATCTTCCTCGGCCGCGAGGGCGACCCCATGCGGCTGCTCGTGGCCGGCGTGGGCGTGATCGTGTTCGCGGCCGGCGTGGGCGCGGCGCTGGGCGTCTCGCCGCTGTTCGCCAACCTCTTCGCCGGCCTCACCCTGGCCCTCACCTCCTCGCACGCCGCCCGGCTCGACGAGGCGCTCCGCCCCCTGCGCTTCCCCACCACCGTGCTGGTGCTGCTGCTCGCGGGGGCCACCCTCGCCCCCGAGTCGGGCTGGTACCTGCTGCTGATCCCCGGCTACGTGCTGCTGCGCACCACCGCCCTGCGGGTGTTCAGCCGCATGGCCGTCACCACCTTCGTGGGCGACTCGGCCCCCGGCATCGGCCGAGCGCTGCTGGGCCACGGCGTGCTCGCCTCGGCGATCTCGCTGGCCTTCGCCCAGCGCTTCCCCGAGCTCGCCGGACCGGTGACCACCACGATCCTGGGCGGGGTGCTCTTCACCGACCTGTTCGCCATGGGCTCGCTGCGCCGCTACCTGGCCGACGCGGGGGAGATCAAGGCGCTGGCCAACCGCCCGACCGGAGCGCATCGACCGGTGCCGGTCGCGAAGGTCGAGGAGGCGGAGGCCGACGAGGGAGAGACCACGACGTCCGAGGCGAAGCCCCACGAGCCCGACGCAGCCGAGCCCGCCTCGTCCGAGACCGACGCGACGAGCTCCAGCGCGCCCGCGTCCTCGAGGGCCGCGCCACCCGACGAGCCCGCAGCCGGAGGAGGAGCATGAGAGCACTGATCCTGGGCGGTGGCGAGGCCGGACGCTTCATCGCGGCCTCGCTGTCCCACGAGGCCGAGGTGGTCCTCGTCGACGACGATCCGCAGGCCCTGGCCATGGCCGAGGAGGGCCTCGACGTGCTCACCATGCGCGGCGACGTGACCCACCGCCGCGTGCTCGAGCGGGCCGAGGCCCACCGCGCCGACGTGGCGGTGGCCGTCACCGGGCACGACGCGGTCAACGTGGCCGCCGCGGTGATGGCCCGCGAGGTGGGGGTGGGCCGCACCATCGCCCGCGTGGACGACCCGGGCTTCTACCGCAGCAACGAGGGGCTCGAGCGCGACATCGCGGGCATCGACGCGTGCATCTGCGCAGCGCGGCTGGTGGGACGCGAGCTGCTGCGCATGGTCACCTCGATCGACGCGGCCTTCACCTCGGCCCCCGGCGGCGGGGCGGCCCACGTGGCGCTGGTGCGCGTCGACGCCGGCTCGCCCTTCCGCGGCGAGAACCCGTCCAAGATGCGCTCGCGCGGCGAGGCGATCGCCCGCGGGGTGCTGCGCGGCGGCAACATGCGGGCCCCGGCCGAGGTGGAGGCGCTGGAGGAGGGCGACCGCCTGCTGCTGCTGGGCACCCCGCTGGCGGTGGCCGACCTCGTGCAGCGCAGCCGCAGCCGCGGCCGCGCGGTGCTCATCGGGGGCGGCGACGTGGGGGTGCAGCTCGCCACCCTGTTCTCCACCCTGGTGGGCGACGTGCGGCTCATCGAGCCCTCGCGCAGCCGCTGCGAGGAGCTGGCCCGCCTGGTGCCCAAGTGCACCATCCTCAACGGCGACGGCACCAGCCTCGCGTTCCTCCGCGAGGAGCGGGTGGGCCTGGCCGAGTGGGTGCTGTCGGTCACCGGCTCGGACGAGGTCAACCTCATGGCCTCGCTGCTCACCCGCGAGCTGGGGGTGGAGCACACCTTCTCGCTCGTGCACCGGCCGGGCTACGCCTCGGTCTACCAGCACCTGGGCATCGAGGGCACCACCAGCGCCCACGAGGTGATGGCCCAGACCCTGCACGGCCTGCTGCCGGGGCGCGAGCTCATCGGCGCGGCGCGCCTGCCCGGCACCGACCTCGAGCTGCTCGAGCTGCGCGTGCCCGACCTGGCCCGCCCCCTGGTCCCGCGCGCGCTGCCCCTGGGCGCCGGCACCATGGTGCTCGCCGTCATCGGCCACGACGACCAGATGCGCCTGTGCGATCCGAGCACGCGGATCAACGGCGGCGAGCACCTCGTGGTGGTCGCCCCCGGGGCCCGCCGCCGCGAGATCCTGCGCGCGTTCCATCGCCTGGGAGCGGAGGCCAAGTGAACCCACGGGTCGTCAGCGGTCTGACCGGCACGCTCATCGGCATCGTCGCGCTGCTGATGCTGATCCCCGCGTCGCTGGCCGCCTACGACGGCTCCCCCCGCTCCACCGCGGCCTACGGGATCACGGCCGCGGCCGCCTTCGCCGTGGCCTTCGCCCTGCGCCGCCTGGGCCGCGGCGCCCCCGACGAGATCCACCGCAAGGACGCCCTGGGGGTGGTCGCGCTCACCTGGCTGTGCCTTGGGATCCTGGGCGGCCTGCCCATGATGATCGAGGGCTCCATCCCCGACCCGATGGGCGCGCTGTTCGAGGCGGTCTCGGGCTTCACCACCACCGGCGCCACCGTGGTGGGCGACGTGGACGGCCTGAGCCGCGCCACCAACCTGTGGCGCTGCCTCATGCACTGGGTGGGCGGCATGGGCATCGTGGTGCTGTTCGTCGCCGTGTTCCCCATCCTGGGCGTGGGCGCCAAGCACCTGTTCAAGTCGGAGGTGCCCGGCCCCATCACCGAGGGCCTGCGCCCGCGCATCCAGCAGACCGCGCTCGCGCTGTGGTGGGTGTACGGGGGCCTCACCGCGCTCGCCACCGCGCTGCTGGTGGTGGCCGGCATGCCGCTCTACGACGCCATCTGCCACGCGATGTCCACCCTGGGCACCGGCGGCTTCTCCACCCGCGGAGCCAGCATCGGCGCCTACGGCAGCCCGGCCATCGACTGGATCATCACCGCCTTCATGCTGGTGGCCGGGCTCAACTTCGGCCTGTACTACGGGCTGCTCAAGGGCCGCTGGTCGGAGCTGTGGCGCAACTACGAGCTGCGCTTCTACCTCGCGGTCAACGCGATCGTGATCCTGCTGGTGGCCGCGTCGATCCACGCCCGCCACGGCTCGGTGCTCGACTCGCTGCGCTTCGCCGCCTTCCAGACCGCCGCGGTGACCACCACCACCGGCTTCATGACGGAGGACTTCGACACCTACCCCGACGTGGCCCGCTTCGCGCTGTTCCTGTGCATGTTCATGGGCGCCTGCGCCGGCTCGACCGCGGGGGGGCTCAAGGCCTCGCGGGTGTTCATCCTGGGCAAGGTGGTGCTGCGCGAGCTCCGGGCCGCGGTGCGCCCCCACGTGGTGCAGACCATCCGGGTGGGCGGCGGCAACCTGGGGCGCGAGGTGGTCGCGGGCATCGCCACCTTCTTCGCCGCCTACATGCTGCTGTTCGGCATCACCTCGTTCCTGCTGGTGGCCCTGGGCCTCGATCTGCTGTCGGCCATGAGCGCCACCGTGGCCTGCCTGTCGAGCGTGGGCCCGGGCCTGGCCGAGGTGGGACCCGCACAGAACTTCGGCTTCGTGCCGGGCCTGGGCAAGGGCGCCCTGTGCCTGTGCATGATCGCCGGTCGCCTCGAGATCTTCGCCCTGTTCGCGGTGTTCACCCGCGAGTGCTGGAGGAGGTAGCCCACCATGCGCCGCCTCTTCGTCGTCTTCGCCCTGCTGGCCATGATGGTCGGCCTCAAGGCGCTCAAGACCGACAACGCCGGGGGAGCCGATCCCATCACCCTGGCCGCGATCGGCTTCGTGGTGCTGGCCGCGTTCGCGCTGGCCGAGCTGGGCTCGCGCCTGTCGCTGCCCAAGGTCACCGGCTACATCCTCAGCGGCGTGGCCCTGGGACCGTTCGCGGTGGACATCCTCTCGAAGACCGTCGTCGTCGAGCTCAAGATGTTCAGCACCCTGGCGCTGGGCCTCATCGCCACCACGGCCGGGCTCGAGCTCGACCTCAAGGCCCTGGCCCGGCTCACCCGCACCCTGGGCGCCACCATCGGGGTGAAGCTCGTCGCCGGCCTGCTGCTGGTGGGCGGGGCGCTGGTGGTCTTCGAGCTGGGCACGGGGATCCTCGGCCTGCCCGACACCACCGCCACCATCGCCATGGCGCTGGTGTTCGGCGCGCTCTCGCTGGGCACCTCGCCCGCGATCGCGCTCGCGGTGCAGAGCGAGAGCGGAGCCAAGGGCCGCCTCACCGAGATCGTGCTCGGCGCGGCGGTGGTCAAGGACGTGGTGGTGGTGGTCAGCCTCGCCATGGCGCTCGCGGTGAGCAAGGCGCTGCTGGGCGGCGGCGGCCTGGGCGTGGACGTGCTGGTGCACCTGGGCGAGGAGCTGGGCGCCTCGGTGCTGGCCGGCGCGATCCTGGGCGGGATCCTCATCGCCTACCTGCGCTGGGTGAAGACCGAGATGCTGCTGTTCGTGGCGGCGATGGTGCTGGTGGTGGCCGAGATCAGCGAGGTGCTGCACCTCGAGCTGCTGCTGGTGTTCATCGTGGCCGGCGTGTCGGTGCGCAACTTCTCGCCCTTCGAGCACGACCTGCTGCACCCGCTCGAGACGATCTCGCTGCCCGTCTTCATCGTGTTCTTCACCAACGCGGGCGCGAGCATCGACCTGGCCGCCACCTGGTCGCTGCTGCCGCTGGCGCTGGTGCTGTGCGGAGCCCGGGCCGCGGGCTACTTCGTGGCGGCGCGCGTGGGCGGGGCGGCGGGCGGCGAGTCCGACGCGGTGCGGCGCCTGGCGTGGCTGGGCTACCTGCCGCAGGCGGGGGTCACCCTGGGGCTGGTGGGACTGGCCGCGGGCTCGCTGCCCGAGCTCGGCACGACGATCGCCGCGCTGGGCATGGCGGTGGTGGCCGTGAACCTGCTGGTCGGCCCCGTCACCCTGCGCATGGCCCTGCAGGGCGCGGGCGAGACCGCCGACGCGCGCGGGGCCAGCACGGCCGACGAGGAGGAGGACGCCTCGCCCGAGGCGGTCGCCGAGCTCCCCGAGGAGCTCGAGGCCCCGGTGCTGCGCTCGCTGCTCGCCGAGCTGCGCGAGGAGCTCTCGGCCCCGTGGGCGCACTGGCGCGAGGAGCAGCTCGCCCCGGCCGTCACGCGCTGGCGCAAGAGCATCTCGCCCCCGACCGACGGGCGCACCAGCGATCACGGCGCGGCCTCGGTGCTCCGCGGCCTGGACCGCGTGGACCTCGAGGAGCTCAGCGATCGGGCCGAGGTGCTGCGAGGCCTGCTCGCCCGACAGCTCGAGCACCTCGAGGCGCTGCCCCCGGCGATCGAGGTTGCGCTCGAGGAGCGCAACGCCGAGGTGGCGGCGGACGACGGCTGGCGTGCCCGCTGGATCAAGCGCAGCACCGCCCTGGGGGCCCTGCTCAGCGGTCGTCGGAGCCGGAGGCGGCGGCGGGTGCCGGTGCGGATCACCGCGCGCGCCGTGCTCGAGCCCGCGATGACCCGCCTGGCCGAGGAGAGCCTGCACGACTGGCAGCGCTACGAGATCGAGTGCCTCGAGACCCTCGAGCGGGTGGCCCTGCGGACCAGCCGCTGGGAGGAGGTGGAGGCCGAGCTCTCGGCGCGTCGTGACCTGGTGCTGGAGAAGGTGGCGGCCAACCACGAGGCCACCCTGTGGGCGGCCACCCGCGAGCTGGGCCGTCGCCTCGCCGTGCTGGGAGCGCCCGGGGCCCGCGCCCGTCGGCGCTACTCCGCGGTGGAGCGGGAGCTCGCCGCCAGCGTGCGCCGCCTGGAGGACGACGCCCGCGCCTGGCCCTCGCGGCGCCGCGCCGCCGTCGATCGCCTGCGCTTCAACGCCGAGACCGAGCTGGTCGAGCACCGGGTGTGCGCCCGCCTGCAGCAGGAGGTGGTCGACCCCCTCGACGTCGCGTTCGAGCGGGTGGGCGTGCTGGTGGAGGAGCAGCGTCGCCGCCTGGCCTCGCTGCCGCGCGCGGCCGACCTCGGCGACGACGATGCGTGGTCGCGGGCCGCAGCCCAGATCCGCGCCGTGCTGCCCAAGCCCGCGGCCAAGGAGCTGCGCACCCTGGCGACCCGCGTGCGCCGGGCCACCTCCAGCGACAACGCCGGGGCCGAGCTGCGCAGCTTCGTGGCCGACGGCGACGAGCAGATCACCGTGGTCGCCTCGCTCGAGGCCCTGGCCCGCGCCCCGCGACCGGCCACGGTGGAGGTGGTGGGGGTCAACGCCCGCGAGCTCAAGGAGGTGCAGCTCGCCGGCCGCGTGCTGCCGCTCATCGAGGAGTGCCTGGGCGACGCCGCGGCGGCCTTCGCCGCCACCCGTGATCAGATGCGCGAGGTGGTCAACCTCGCCGAGTTCGGCTTCGAGGCGGCCGCCCGCGCCCGCGGCGAGGAGGGCGGCTCGGTCACCCAGCTCGACGAGGCGCTCGAGCGCGGGCAGGCCATGCTCGAGGCGATCCAGGCCAGCGCGGCTCGGAGCTGGCAGGAGGGGCGCGCCCGCCTGATCGACGCGGTGAGCGGGCTGGCCGAGCAGCTCAGCGACATGGTCACCGCCACCGCCGGGGGCGACCACGGCACCGCGGCGGCGCAGCTCGGCCGCTTCGAGCGGCTGCGGGTGCGCGCCCGCCTGTGGCAGCGACGCAGCACGGAGGCGCTGCGGCGGCTGCTGCATGCGCTGCAGACCGGCGAGGTGGGCCAGGCCGCCGAGGACCTCGCGCTGCGCTACCGCCTGCGGGCGGGGCTCGAGCGCTTCGACGCGCATGCGATCCGCTCGTTCCTCGGCGAGCAGCTCACCCAGCGACGCGGTCGCCTCGAGGGCCTGCACGCCTCGCTGTTCTCGGGCGAGCCGCTGCGAGACCCGCGGCTGTTCGTGGCCAACCGCGACGCCCTGGGCGCGATCGTCCGGGCCGAGCGCGCGTGGCAGTCCGATCCCGCCCACGGCAACGGGGCGCTGGTGGTCGGCCCCTCGGGCACGGGCAAGAGCTCCACCCTCGGCATCGCCCAGCTCAAGCTCGGCACGCGGCGGGTGGTCTCGGTGCGGCCCATCGCCGAGGGCACCACCCTGCGCTCGGCCCTCGCCGCCGCGCTGGGGGTGGCCGACGAGGAGGACGCGGTGCTCCACGCCCTGCGCAGCTCCGCGTCGATCGTGGTGATCGACGACCTCCAGCGCTACTTCTCGCCCACCGCCGACGGCCTCGAGCAGATGGAGGCCTTCATCACGCGGGTGGTCGCCACCCGCAGCCACGCCTTCTGGCTGGTGGCCACGGCCGAGGAATCGCTGATGGCCTGGCAGGGGCTGGTGGCCCTCGACGAGGCCTTCCCCTGCCGCGTGCACCTGCAGCCCCTCGACCTGCCCACCCTCGCCGCGGTGATCGAGGCGCGCCGCGAGCTGGGCGGGCACCGCTGCGTGTACCCGGCCCCGCGCGGGGCGTGGCTGGCCAAGCTCATGCGGCGCTCGCCCCAGGACACCTACATGCGCCGGCTGGGCGCGGTGGCGGGCGGAAGCCTGCGTCGCGCCATGGACCTGTGGCGGGCCCACGCCGAGCTGGTCGACGACGCCCTGCGGCTGCGCCCGATCGTGGCGCTGTCGTGGCGTCTGCCCTTCGTGCAGCAGATGCGTCCCGAGGCCCAGGCCATCCTCACCCTGCTGGTGCGCCACGGCGACCAGCCCCACGTCGCGATCGCGGCCGGGCTGGGCATGGACGACGAGGCCATCGAGGTCCACCTGCGCTTCCTCATCGCCACCGGCCTGGTCGAGGAGCGCCTGGGGGCGCTGGGGATCAAGGAATTCATCAAGGACGATCTGGTCGCCGCCCTGCGCGAGACCGGCTCGGTGGGAGGGGGTGGCTAGTGTCGACGCCTTCGCGCTCGTCTACGGGGAGCACCGGGACTCGGGCCCGGGCCGCGGTGACGCTGGCCGCCGCCGCGCTGCTGAGCGCCTGCGGCTCGCGCTCGATCGACGAGGAGCAGCCGGCCCGCGTGCGCACCTACGCCGACGAGCTGGGCACCGAGCTCATCGCCGAGCTCCAGCACGTGGTCGACGTGCTCACCCCCGGGCGGGCCCTGGTGGCCATCGCCCTGCTGCTGCTGGTGGTGGTGATGCGCCGCGTGCTGCTGGTGGCGATGCGCATCGCCTGGCGCCTGGGCTGGGACCCGCGCCGCCGCCTCGCCCGCATGCGCAGCTACGCCGAGATCGTCCTGATGGTGGGCGTGGGCCTGCTGCTGGCCTGGATGGTCTTCACCGTGGTCCCGCTGCTCACCACCCTGGTGGCCGTGGCCGCGGCGCTGGTGATCGCCATCGCGCTGCCCGGCGGGCTGCAGGACTTCGCGGCGGGCGTGGCCCTGGCCGGGCGCGCCCGCTTCCTGGAGGGCGACCAGATCGAGGTGGGCAAGCACTCGGGCACCGTCCGCCACATCGGCCTGCTGCGCACCATGCTGCGGCTGAGCAACGGGGGCTCGCTGTGGATGCCCAACCGCGAGGTCGTGCGCTCGGCGGTGCAGGTGGGCCGCGAGCAGCAGGCCCTGCCGCTCATCGTCGAGCTGCCCGTGGGCGAGCTCGATGCGGACCAGCGCGAGCGCCTGCGCCGGGTCGCCCACCTCAGCCCCTACCGCCGCGCGGGCAGCCGCCCCTCGCTGCGCCTCGACGACGGCCGCTGGGTGCTCTCCTTCCAGACCTGGTGCACCCGTCGCCCCGAGGTGGTCTCGCGCGCGGTGGAGCGACAGCTCCGCGACGAGGTGCGCAGCTGGGAGACGTACAGCTCATGAGACGCTGGTGGTCGCTACCGCTGCTGGGCCTGCTCGCCGCGTGCAAGCTCGAGCCCATCGAGGACCTCGAGATCGACGACCCGGATCCCGCCATGCCCTCGTGGCGGGTGATCCCGCTGTCCAACGAGCGCCCCGGCGATCGCATCGCCGAGCGCTGGGACGCCTCGCTGCAGCGCTACCTCGGCTTCCTCACCGGCCCCGAGCTCAGCGGGCGACGCCCCGGCACCGAGGGCGGTCAGCTCACCGAGGGCTTCGTGATCTCCGTGCTCGAGGCCGCCGGGGTGAGCCCCAACGGCCCCGAGCTCGGCTGGACGCAGCCGGTGGGGATCCGCGTGGTCCAGACCCACGACGTGGCGCTCACCCTGAGCTCGGGCCCCCCGCTGCCGGAGCCCGGCACCGCCCCTCCCAAGGAGCCCCCCGAGGCGCCGCCGCCCCAGCGCTTCGCCGACGGGCTATGGGTGCGTCACCGCGGGGCCGCGGGCGAGCGCATCCTCCAGCTCCGGCTGGGCGAGGGCGACGGTCTGCCCCCGAGCGCGCCCGCGGGGCCGGCCGGTGCCAGCCCCGAGCCCCCCGCCCCTCTCGACCTCATCGAGGTGCTCGGCCTGCCGGTGGTGGCCGACGATGCCTCGCCGCACGAGGCCTTCCGCGAGCTCTTCGACGGGGCATGGCGCGACGGCGCCAGCGTGGCCGTGCTGCCGATCCCCGGCGAGGACCAGGCCGCCCTGCGGAGCGCCGCCGCGGACTGGCAGCAGCCCGAGATCCAGGCCCTGCTGCTGGGTCGCGATCCTCCGGCCGCGCTCGACCTCGAGGGCTTCGTGACCCCCGAGATCCACCAGGCGCTGCTGGAGGCCAAGGCCCGCCCCGGCTCCACCGCCGAGCTGCAGTACGTGGTCGACGAGCGCTGGTTCGAGGACGCCAACGTCATCGGCCGCATCGCCGGCGGCCACCGCCCCGAGCAGGCGGTGGTGCTGGTGGCCCACTGGGACGCGGGCGGCCTGAGCGAGCCCGATCCCGAC
The DNA here is from genome assembly GCA_020633315.1 of Myxococcales bacterium. Classification (GTDB taxonomy): domain Bacteria; phylum Myxococcota_A; class Polyangia; order Nannocystales; family Nannocystaceae; genus Paraliomyxa. The sequence continues at coordinate 163,774 of JACKDV010000010.1, read as the reverse complement.
GGGGTGTCGATCGCCAACGCCAGCGGGCTGGCCGTGCTGCTCGCGGTGGCCGAGGCCTCGGGGCGCTGGCGCGAGGCCGGGCGTCGCCCCGAGCGCTCGCTGGTGTTCGTGGCCACCGCGGCCGGCACCCTGGGGCACCGCGGGGCCAAGCGCTTCCTCGAGGCCAGCGGCATCCGCCCCTCGAACATCGTGGCCGTGATCAACCTCGAGCGCCTCGGCGGCACCGAGTCCGACCTGCTGGTGATCGACGGCGAGCACTCGAGCCTGCTGGGCAACGTGCTCGCGCTCGATCCCACCGCCCGCCCTCGCCCCGACGAGGCGCAGCGACACGGGCACCGCCCCTTCCTCGAGCAGCGCGTGCCCGCGGTGAGCCTCAGCCGCCCCAGCATCGTGCTCGAGGACGGCACCGAGCCCGAGCCCTCGCTGCCCGCGCTGCGCAGCGACGCCGAGCTGACCTTCCGGCTGATCTGGGAGCTCAGCGATCGCGCCGACCTGCCCCGCCTGGTCGACCCGGTCGCCCCCGAGCCCGACCAGAGCCCCTGAGGCCCGCCGGGCCGCGCACTGGCCTACTCGCCGCAGGGCACGACCAGCAGCTCGTAGGTGGTGTGCTCCACGCTCGAGCTACCGCCGGCGCTGCGCAGGAAGTACTGGATCTCCGGGTGGACGAGCTCGTGGATCTGCGAGCCCTCGAGGCGCTGCTCGAAGCCTCCGCCGCCCGAGCCGGCCTTGGCGTACACCACCTGCGAGTAGCGGTAGCAGGTGCTGGGCGCCGCGGCCACGAACACGCCGCCCTCCGACCGCCCGTCCTGCACCGCGGGCACCGGCCCGATCTCCTCGCCATCCACGGCGATGGTCGCCGGCCCGCCCGAGCACTCGAGGTCGTGGAGTCGGTTGCCGCCGTGGGCGAGCGTGGCCTTGCCCACCGTGACCGCCCCGTCCTTGGCGTCGGTCCACAGCGAGCGACTGGCCGGGAGCGCCTCGGCGGGCACGAGCATCGGCTGGATGGCCCCCCCGCCCTCGCGCCGCTTGGCCTCCGCCGCCACGTCGCCGTCCTCCGCTCGCAGCGCGATCGACTCGGGCCCGCAGGGCGTGGACAGCTCCACCGCCAGCGAGCCGAGCACCAGCGGAGCCGAGCGAGGCACCGCCACCATCGCCTTCGCCACGTCCTCGGTGGCGTTGTAGTGCTCGCGCTCGAAGGTGGCCTTCACCCCCTCCACCGTGATCGTGGCGCCGAGCAGGCCGAGGTCCTTGCTGCGCAGCACGTAGCGCACCGGCTCGTCGGGATCGGGCCCGCCCTTGCAGGCGATCGACGGCAGGAGCACGACCCCCAGGATGCAGCGAAGGCGCATGGTCATCGGAGCCGAGACGATACCTCCGGCCCGCGCGGCTGACCATGCAGCGCCCCTCGGGGCCCGCAACAGGGCCCGGACCTGGTCACTGGAGAGGGAGCACTCGACCAGCGCGAGAATGGGAGCGACCCGGCGCAGCCAAACGATCTCGTCGATGCACTCACGGAGTGGAGCACACCATGAGCACCACGAGCGACACGAAACTGAGCATCTACAACGACACCGCGCAGGAGGTGGAGGTCTACGTGACCTTCGCCGCCGGCAATCACCGCAACGAGTGCTGCCCCGAGCCGGTGGGCGTGGAGCACTTCCCGTTCCTCGACCGCACCCACGCGCTACAGGGCAAGCTCGTGCTGGGCGCCGGGAAGGTGCAGGAGCTCGATCCCGGCGGCAAGTGCCTGAGCGGCAACGTCAGCTTCTACATCCCGCCGCAGTGTCCCGTGCCGGGGGCGGACTTCCACCACGGCGAGACCGGGACCAACATCGCCGAGTTCACCCTCAATCCGAAGAAGCCCTGCATGGAGGCGTTCGACATCAGCTGTGTCAATGGTGTCAACTGCTACATGGCCATCAAGGTCGACCCGAAGGAGGGCTGGACCTACGGCCCCGACAACGAGCCCATCGACTCCATCTACAATCGGGCGCTGCAGGAGAACTCGGGCAACCCCGGCGTGTATCCGGTCAACTGCACCGACTGCGTTTCGCTTGGTCGGTCGCCCGCCGTGCCCCAGCCTTCCGGTCGGCCCCGCCCAGAAGTCGCGGATCTGCAACGTTCAGCGGAAGGGGCGAGGAGGGACCGTGCAGATCGTCCTCCTGCCGCAGATGCCGGCCTAGCTGCGCGGACCCGACTCGTGTTCGTAGGCAACGACGAGCTCGTGGACCACCTGCAAGTCGCCAGGTGGATCCACGGGCTCCCTCAGGGCTCGCCGGTGTAGGGCGGGCTGCCGGGCGAGCGGTAGCGGTCCAGCGGGCTGCGCTGGGCGTCGCTGCCGTAGTAGCGCCCGTTGCCCTGCGGCTCGCCGAAGAGCAGGAACATGGGCGCTCGCGTGCCCTCGGCCGGGGGCTTCATCCCGAGCTGCTGGGCGGTCTTGCCCGAGGACTCGAGGTACGCGCGGGTGAGGTCGGTCTCGATGAAGCCCGGGGTGCAGGCGTTGATCCGCAGGCCCGGGTGCTCGCGAGCCAGCAGCACGGTGTAGGCATTGGCGCAGGCCTTCGACAGGCCGTAGGGGCTGCCGTCCCCCAGGCCCTTCGCCTCGAAGGCCGCCGCGCCCCGCAGGGCCAGGCACTCCTCGAGGAAGGCCTCGAGCCGGGGCCAGGTGATCGTGGGATCGACGAGGAAGCGCTGGCGCTCGGGGCTGCAGCCGCTCACGAAGCTGGGACCCGAGGCCGAGGTGAGGTTGACGATGCGGCCGCCCGCCGGGCGCAGCAGGGGCAGGAACGCCTCGCACACCCGCCGCACGCCGAGGGTGTTGACCTCGAGCACCGCCCGCAGGTCGCTCATGCCGATCCCGATCCCGGCGTTGCTCACCACGGCATGGAGCGGGCTCGGCTCGCCGGCGTGGCGCTCGGCCACCGTGCGTGCCGCCGCGGCCACCGAGGCATCGCTCGCCACGTCGAGCTCGAGCACCGCCACGCGATCGGCCCAGCTCGGCTCGGCCCGCAGCAGCCCGGCGCGTGCAGCCTCTCCTCGCCCTCGGTCGCGCGAGCCCAGCCACACGAAGGTGTCGTCGTGCTCGCGCAGGATCGCCTCGACCAGCGCCAGGCCGATGCCCTTGTTCGCCCCGGTGACCAGTACTCGTCTCATCGCATGCTCCGCTCCCCTGGTGCCGGCCTCGACGAGGCCCTCCCCGAGGTGGGGAGGCCCGGGGTGTGCCGCGACGGCGAGGGGCCGCCGCGAGATTGCTGCATCGAGGGTACCGCTGGCGCGAGCCCAGCGAGACCCATTCGCTCAGCCGGTCTCCACGTCGTACATCTTGATCCCGCCGATGTAGTCGTACTTGCCCAGCGGCACGCCGTTGTGACGGAGGATCGCGTACGCGGTGGTGATGTGGAAGTAGAAGTTGGGCATCACGAACTCCAGCAGGTAGTCGCGGCCCTTGCACGCCTTGCCCTGGACGAAGGGGAGCTGGATCTCGCGATCGCCGGACTCGGCCAGCCCCTCGGGGGTCACCGTCTCGAGGTAGGCGAGGGCGGAGCGGATTCGCTCGCGCAGCTCGGCGATCGTCTTCTCCTCGTCGGGGTGTGCGGGCGCCTCGATGCCGCTGAGCCGAGCCGCTCCGAACTTGGCGTTGTCGCACGCGGCCTGCACCTGCCGCGCCAGCGGGAACATGTCGGGCGCGAGTCGAGCCTGGAGCAGGACGTCGACCTCGAAGCCCTTCTCCTTGGCGTAGTCCTCGGCCTTGCCGAGCCACCCATCGAGGTTGCGCAGCATCTTGGACATCTGGAACACGGTGAGGTCGTGGATGGGGAGGGAGGAGCTCATCGACGCGAGCCTACGTCACCATGCCCCCCTCGGTTACGGGGCTTCGCAGCGCGAACCCCGTGATATCCTCGACCCTGGTCGTTCCCTGTCGATGACCCCTCCCGGCGAGCGCAATCCCTTCGTCGGCCCGCGCCCCATCGGCCCGGGCGAGCCGTTGTTCGGCCGCGACGACGAGGTCCGCGGGCTCTACGAGCGCCTGCAGGCCCGCCGGATCGTGGTGCTGCACTCCCCCTCGGGCGCCGGCAAGAGCTCGCTGGTGCAGGCCGGGCTGATCCCCCGCCTGCGCGAGGGGCAGTTCGACGTGTGGAAGCCGATCCGCGTCAACCTCGACCCCCGCGACCTCCCCGGCGTGCCCGCGGGCACCAACCGCTACCTCTTGAGCGCCATGGTGAGCCTGGAGGAGGAGCTGCCGCAGGCCCACCGGCGCAGCCCGGGGCAGCTGGCCGCGCTCGACCTGGTCGACTACCTGGAGCACCGTCCCCGCCGCAAGGGCCGGGCCGGTCGCCCCGTGGTGCTGCTCTTCGATCAGTTCGAGGAGGTGCTGACCATCGAGCCCCACGCGGTCGGGGCCAAGGAGGCGTTCTTCGACGCGGTGGGCCGGGCGCTGGACTCGGGGCGCTACTGGGCGCTGTTCATCATCCGCGAGGATCACCTCGCCGCGTTCACCCCCTATCGCGATCGCATCCCCACGCAATTCACCAACACCTTCCGGCTCGACCTGCTGGGGCTCGAGGGGGCCCGCGAGGCCGCGACCGAGCTCGCGGCCTCGGGCGGGCGCAGCTTCCCCGCCGTCGATCGCCTGGTGCGAGACCTGAGCATGGTGAAGGCCCAGCAGCCCGACGGCAGCTTCGCGCCGCAGCCGGGGCTCCACGTGGAGCCGGTCCACCTGCAGGTGGTCTGTCGTCGGCTGTGGGAGGCGATGCCCCCCGACGATCCGGTGATCGACGACGACGACGTGGACGCCTACGCCGACGTGAGCACCGCGCTGGCCGGCTACTACTCGGATGCGGTCGAGGCCATCGCCGACGGCGACCCGGTGGCGGAGCGATCGCTACGCGAGTGGGTGGGCCACCAGCTCATCGTGGGCGGCATCCGCTCGCAGGTCCGCCAGGAGAAGGACCGCAGCGGCGGGCTGGACAACTCCCTGATCGAGGGGCTGCTGGCGCGCTACATCGTGCGCAGCGAGCCGCGGGCCGGCGCGACCTGGTTCGAGCTGGGGCACGACCGCCTGGTGGAGCCCATCACCCGCGACAACGAGGAGTGGGAGCGCCGGCACCTGCACCCCATGCAGGTGCAGGCCAAGCTGTGGGAGCAGGAGCGGCGGTCCCCGGCGCTCCTGCTGGCGGCCGCGGCTCTGCCGGCCGCGGAGGCCTGGGCCCACGACAACGCCGCGCTCATCACCGACGGCGAGCAGGAGTTCCTGGCCGCGTCGAAGGTGCTGCGCAGCGCCCAGCGACGCCGCCGCCTGATGTCGCGGGTGATCACGATCTCCACCGGGATCACCGCGGTGGTGGTCGCGGCGCTGGGGATGCTCGCGTGGCAGCGGCGGGGCGAGGCCATCGCCGCCCAGGCCCAGGCGCAGCAGGAGCGCAACGAGGCCCACGACGCGCGCGCGGTCGCCATGGAGGCCTCGGAGCGGGCGCGGCGGGCCTCGCTGCTCGCCGGCGCCCACACCCTGCTCGGCAACAACCACGGCGCGGAGGCGTCGCTGCTGCTGCGCGAGGCACAGACCCGCCCCTCCTTCCCCTGGTGGATCCAGGCGACCATCGACGTGCTACGGCGCGAGGCACAGACCCCCGCCTCCTTCGCCGAGTGGATCCAGGTGGCCAACGACGTGCTGCTGCGCGAGGCACAGACCCCCGCCCCCTTCCCCGGGTGGATCCAGGCGGCCAACGACGTGCTGCTGCGCGAGTTCCCGATCTCCACGCGGACCCACCACGGGGCGGTGTACTCCGCCGAGTGGAGCCCCGACGGCAACCGCATCCTCACCGCCTCGGCCGACGACATCGTGCGGGTGTGGAAGGCCAACGGCTCCGGCGATCCCCTCGAGCTCGAGGGGCACCGGGCCAAGGTGCTCTCGGCCCGCTGGAGCCCCGACGGCAACCGCATCCTCTCCGCCTCGGCCGACGGCACGGCGCGGCTGTGGAACGCCGACGGCTCGGGCGAGCCGACGGTGCTCGCGGGAGGGGACGGCCCGCTCGTCTCGGCCGAGTGGCACCCGGAGGGTCGCGCCGTGGTGACCACCTCGTCCTCCGGGCGCGTGCGCGAGTGGTCGCTCGACGATCGCGAGCACTCGACCCTCGTCGAGGAGCACCCGGGGGGCAACGTCACGGCCGCCTGGGTCCCCGATGGCTCCCGCATCGTCGTCCTCACCCGCGAGGCCACGGTGCGACTGTGGGACACGATGAGCGCCGACCAGCGCACCATGTTCGAGGGCGACCTGAGCTTCCAGGTGTGGAGCCCGCGGGGCGACGCCGTGGCCCGGGTCTCCAAGCCGGATGCCGGCGTGGAGCTGTGGTGGCCCGCACAGGGGCGCCGCGAGGTGCTCGAGGGCCACGCGGGCGCGGTGCTCTCGGTCGCGTGGAGCCACGACGGCTCCCGCATCGCGACGACCTCGGTGGACACCACCGTGCGGCTGTGGAGGCTCGCCTCGCTGGCCGAGCCGATGGTCCTCAGCGATCACGACAGCCCGGTGCTCGCCGCGGCGTGGAGCCCCGACGGATCCCGCATCGTGGTGGTCTCCCTCGACAGCACCCCGCGGGTGTGGAGCACGGAGAACATCGGGCGGCCCGTGCTCCTCGAGGGACACGAGGGGCTGGTGACCTCCGCCCGCTGGAGCCACGACGGCAAGCAGATCCTCACCTCGTCGGCGGACGACAACACGGCCCGGGTGTGGGACGTGGACGGAGCCCGCCGTCTCGTCGCCCTCCCCCACGCCACCCCGATCTCCACCGCGATGTGGAGCCCGGACGGTGCGCACGTGATCACGGTGGGGGTCGGCGGCGCGGCGCGGATCTGGGACGTCACCGGGAGCGCCGCCTCGGTCCGCCTGGGAGAGGCGAGCGACTGGGTGACCTCCGCCCACTGGAGCCCGAAGGGCGATCGCATCGTCGCGGGCTTCCGCAGCGGGGTCGCGCGGGTGTGGCCGGCCGACGGCCAGGGCCCTGCCGTGGTCCGGCGGGTACACGATGCCTTCGTCACCTTCGCGGGCTGGAGCCACGATGGCTCGCGCGTCGTCACCTCGAGCGAGGACGGCACCGTGCAGATCTGGAGCCCCGACGACCAGGCCGAGCCGGTGAAGCTCCCCCATCCGCACCTCAAGGTCCGCTACGCGGCCTTCGGCAACGGCGACACGAAGGTCGTCACGCGCTCGAGCGACGGGGTGGCTCGGCTTTGGAGCGCCGACGGCCAGGGCGAGCCCACCATCCTGCCCTCGCGGGACGGCCAGACCTCGTACGTCTCGTGGAGCCCCGACGGCACCATGCTGCTCACCTTCGGCGACCACAACGCCTACGTGTGGCGCGTGGACTCGCTGGAAGATCCCCAGGCCGTGCTGCTGCACGACAGCCTCATCAAGCTCGCGCGCTGGGGCCCCGACTCGCAGCTCATCTTCACCGCCGCCGACGACAAGGTGGGTCGAGTGTGGACCCTCGACGGTCGCCACACGCCGATCGATCTGCCCCACCGGGGCACGATCGCGTCGGCGGGCTGGAGCCCCGACGGCTCGCGCCTCGTGGTCGCCGCGGGCGACATGACGATGATCGCCAGCGTCACCGTGCCCGCCCTGCCGTTGATGCTACGAGACCAACGAGGCACGGCGCTGCACTCCCTGGTGGCATGGAGCCCGGACGGGGCTCGCATCCTCACCGGCTCCGAGGACGGCATGGTCCGCATCCGTACCATCGACCTCGACCTCGACACCCTCAGCGTCGAGCTCGCCAAGGTCACGACGGACTGCCTGGGCGCAGACCTCCGCGAGCTCTACCTCGCCGAGACACAGAGCGAGGCCGACGAGCGCTTCGACGCCTGCGAGCGCTCCCACGGGCGCACGCCGCTGCACCTCGACGACGAGGGCCCCACGATGCCCCCGATCGCTCGGCCCGAGAAATCGCCGCGATCCCCCTGACACCGACCCCCCCTGGGCCGAGCTCTCGGCGCAGGAACCGGGATGTCCCCATCGGCCGCTCGATCCACAGCGGGATCGACGCACCTGCGGGCCTGGACATTTGACAGCCGGCACCCGGCACGCTAGCTCAGTCGTCGCAAGTACCCACGGGGGTCGGATCCCCGCAGAAAGCACGCGACGACGTCGATGGCAAAGAACAGCAACTACTCGGCTGGCAAGCGGCAACGCGAAATCGAGAAGGCAAAGAAGAAGAAGCAGAAGGAGCTCCGCAAGCGCGAGCGCTCCGCTTCGTCCGGGGACAACATCCCCATTGCCACCGTCGAGGAGCTCCAGGGCGGGCTGATGTCCGCCGACGACGTCGTCCGCCGGATGATGCCCGGCGAGGAGGAGAGCGAGGACACCGGTCCGGGCGGTCGCAAGACCCTGCCCTCCCGTCTGTTCATCGGCGGGCTCTCGTGGTCGGTCACCACCGATCAGCTCCGCGAGAAGTTCGAGAAGATCGGCCCGGTCAACGACGCGGTGGTGGTGCTCGATCGCGACACCGGGGACTCGCGCGGCTTCGGCTTCGTGACGATGGCCGACCGCAAGGACGCGGCCGAGGCCATCAAGCAGCTCAACGGCGAGGAGTTCGAGGGTCGCTCGCTCGTCGTCCGTCAGGCCACCGAGCGCAGCCGCTAGCAGGTCATCGGAGGCCGCACCGTGGCGCTCCGCAGGTCGCCCTCGCCCCCCGTGGAGGCATCGACGGCGGCCGGCGGAGCGCGCTCGGCCAAGCGCAGGTCGAGGTGGCGCAGCCCAGCCGCAGGATCTGCTCGGGCCGCGCTCGTCGAGCGCCGCGGGATCGACCTCACACGGGGCCGGCACCGCCGGGGGCTCGGTGGGGGTCGCAGGCCGGGGCAGGGGCGAGGGCGGGGCTCGGGGCTGGGGGCGCCGGGAACGCCGCAACATCGGCCGTCACGGCGTCGTCACTCGAGACGCGACATCGGGATCCGAGCCAGCCGCCGGGGCTCGTGGGGCTTCTCATGGCCCGGAGCTCGGAAACCGCCCTAGCATCACGCATCGCCCTCGTCGGGTGTCCACCGATGACTGCCCAGGTCGCGACCCTCGAGCTGTCCCACGCCCTCGCCGTCGAGCTGCACGGGTTGTTTCGCGCGCTCGACCTGCGGATCCAGGCGCCCGAGCTGGTGCGCGCCAAGCTCGAGGCCGCGGGGCGCATGCTCGACGAGCTGCTCGCCGCCGAGTGGACGCTGCCGCAGAGCGTGGCCGAGAGCATCGATCGCGTGGCCGCGCTGCTGCGGGACTTCGGCCCCGAGCTGTTCAGCAGCACCGACGACGCGCCCGCGGAGCCGGCCTCCAAGCGCTGGGCCGAGCTCAAGGCGCAGCTCCGCGAGACCTACACCGGCTTCGCCACCGCCCTCCGCACCGAGCGGGTGAAGGTGCCCGAGCTGCGTCCCACCAACTACGCGCGCTCGATCCTCCACGCCGGCGCGGCTGCGATCTGCCTGGCGCTGGTCGTGCTGCTCACGCCCCGCCAGCTCCCCTGGGCCGCCGCCGGCTTCGCGCTGTGGGCCTGGACGATGGAGACCACGCGCCGGATCTCGCCGCGCGCCAACCAGGCGATGATGCGCTTCTTCGACATCATCGCCCACGAGCAGGAGCGGTTCCGGGTGAACTCGGCCACCTGGTACATGACCGCGCTCCTATTGCTCACCCTCACCTTCTCGCCGCTGCTGTGCGTGGTGGCGGTGGCGGTGCTCGGCTTCGGCGATCCGCTCGCCGGCATCGCCGGGCGTCGCTGGGGGCGGGTGCGTCTGGTCAACGGGCGCACCCTGGAGGGCACGGCCGTGTTCGTCGCGGTGGGCACGCTGGCCGCGATGGGGGCGATGCAGCTGGTGGAGCACTCGCTCACGCCGGGGGTGGCTTGGGCCACGGCGCTGGCCGCCGCGCTCGCGGGCGGGATGGCCGAGCTGCTCAGCCGTCGGGTGGACGACAACCTGTCGATCCCCCTCACCGCGGCCGCGGCCGCGACGGCCACGATGCTCCTGCTCGGCGCCTCGCCCTGGGGCTGAGGCTAGATCGACCAGGCCCCGCCCACGCCCTCGAAGGGGTAGTCGTAGTCGATGGGCTCGCAGTAGCCGCCCTCGCCTTTGCAGGGCCGCCGCTCGATCGCCGCGAAGGTCTCGGGGCTCCAGTGCATCACCTGCGCGGTGACGCTGGGATCGCAGGTGCAGGAGTCGCCCGCACAGCCCACGCTCACCACCACCACGGTGCCGGTCTGGCGATCCCCGAACACGCGGAAGGGCGTGCCGTGGACGTGCGGCGCCACCGGGTGGCGCTCGAGCACGCGGGCCCCCACGATGCGCAGCACGAGCTCGCCGTGCTGCTGGATCACCTGCGGCCCACGCTCGCCGGGCGGGTGCTCCTCGCGATAGGCCTCGATGATGTGGGAGGAGGGGTCGAAGTACTCGAGCGGCAGCTCCTCCAGGGAGCGCCACCGGCCGGCCGCGAGCTCGCGGTTGCGCTGCTCCGCGCGGCGCGTCACCGCGAGGGTCGCGGCGGGCTCGCAGCGCGCGTCGTCGTCGAGCACGAGCTCGTCGGTCACCACGGGCTCGCTGCGCACCACCGAGCCGAGCGCCACGTCGTGCCACTGCAGCTCGAGCGAGCCGGGGGTCATGCTGAGCTGCTCGTGGAAGGCACGAGGCACCACCACCTGGGAGCCGTCGAGCGAGATCGCGGGGAAGCCCTCGGTCGAGACCACGGGGCAGCCCTCGCGCTCGGGGGCGAGCACGAAGCGCGGCCGGTCCCCGGGACCCTCGTCGACCACGCTCGGAGGCGGAGGCTCCTCGGGCTCCGCCACCGGGGGCTCGGGCGCGCCCTCGGGGATGGTGAACAGCTCGCCGGGATCGAGCGGCTCGGCCTCGGCCAGCACCAGCTCCTCGGCCTCGGGCGGGGCCATGCAGCCGAGCAGGAGGGGGCCGAGCAGGGTCGAGGCGATCGCGGCGGCACGCATCACCGCCTGCACGCCCATCGCGCGGCGCGTATTCCCGAGCCCCCGGGGCGCCCCCCGGCCGGCGGGGCGGGCCCCTCGGCGATCGAGTATCGTGCCGCCGTGACCACGGTGAAGGACGCCGACTCCCGCACCTTCGAGGCCGTCATCCTGCTGTACCTCGCGTGCAGCAAGCTCCCCGACGGGGATCTCGACGAGGCCGAGGCCCACCGGATCCTCGAGCTCACCCGCCGGCACACCCGCGAGCTCGCGCCGAGCTACGGCGAGCGGGTGGTGGCGCAGGTGTCCGCGGAGCTGGCCCAGCCCCACGACGCCGAGAGCCGCCTGGCCAAGGTGGTGGAGGCCGCCGAGCTGCTGGGGCGCACGCTCTCGGAGCGAGCCAAGCACGAGCTGGTGGACGAGCTGACCAGCATCGTCGCGGCCGACGGCACCCTCAGCTCGCGCGAGCGTCACTTCGTGCGCGCGGTGGCCAAGACCTTCGGGCTCGAGCAAGCCTGAGGGCGAGCACGGCTCGCCCTTCGCTCGAGCCGCCTCAGGTGCCGCGCCCGAGCAGCGAGGCCGGGATCTCGTGCGCCCCCGTGGGGTTGGACACCGTGAGCCCCGGCTCGAGGGGAGCCACCGCCACGATCTTCCAGCCGCGCTCGGGCGCCGTGAGCGTGTACATCAGCGCGAACTCCCACACCACGTCGCCGGCGGCGTTGCGCATCTCCCAGCCCACGTCGACCGTCATGTAGCGCGCCTCGATGCGGCGGTGCCCCAGCAGCCGGAAGCGGGCGTCGGCCACCCCCGCCTGCTGGTGACGCTCGAGCTGCCGCTGGAGGCTCTCGAGCAGCATCTCGGTCGAGGTGATCGCATGCACCTGCGGGCCCATCACCAAGCACGGCACGTGGACGAGCTCGGCCAGCGCCCTCACGTTCTCCCCCGCGAATGCGCGTCGGTAGCGCTCGAGGAAGGCGGAGAGCGTGGAGGCCATCGGATCCGTTTCTATCAGCGCGATCGCCCGAGCGCGAGATCACGGTGGGGGACCACGAAGGTTGCACGGACACCTGCCGCCGCATTCGCGGGCCCGGGGCCGAGCGCCCGGGGCCGCCGGGAAGACGACGAGGTCGAGGACCGATCCAGCCCGTGCGATCGAGCGAGGATCCCACGGTCCTCCTCGCCCTCGGCGCGCTCAGGGGTGCAGCACCGCGAGGAAGGAGCCGTAGACCAGCTCGCCGGCCAGCGTGGCCGCGCCCGACACGGTGGCCATCACCGCCACCTGCCCGTCGGCTCCCACCGCGAGGGTCCCGAGCTCGAGGAACGAGTCCTGGTAGAGCGGCTCCACCCAGCGCCCGTTGCCGTGCTCGTCCACTGCCGCGATCGCAAGCCCCGGGCCGAAGGTGGGCAGCCCCACCCCGATGGGCCCCAGCTCGAGCTCACCGGAGAACGCCACCCCGAGCACGGTGGTCCCGTCGGGCGAGGGCGCGGCGCCGCTGGCCCAGGCATCGTCGCCGAGGCGCACCTCCCCGAGCGGCTCGAGCCCCGCGTCGTAGCGCGACAGGATGATCGTCTGGCCCAGCCCGCCGCCGTAGGCGTTGCTCACCAGCTCCAGGGTGCCGCCGGGTCGGGTGAACAGCCGCGGGTTGGACAGGCCCTGCGGAGCCTCCTCGTAGGGCGCGCGCTGGCCCAGCAGGCCGCTCACCCGATCGAGGCGCAGCAGCAGCGGGCCGTACTCGAGGAGCTCGATCGGCGTGCCGGCGATCGTGGGCGCGGTGCTCCCGTCGGGTCCCATCACCGCCGCGACCACCAGCTCGCCCGCCTCGGTGGCGACGATGCTCATGCCGGCGTCGAACAGGCCGCCGATGCCCGTGCCCTCGAGGGTCCACTGCGGCAGCCCCTGCTCGGGGTCGTGCCCGGCGACGATCAGGCGCTCGTAGTAGCCCTCGGGGTCGAAGTCCTCGTCGCGCCCCACCACGACGAGCGTGCCGTCGCGATCGCGGGTGAGCCCGGTGATCGAGGAGAAGTCCTCGCTTCGGCTCCACCGGTGCTCGCCGTCGCCGTCGTAGCGCGCCATGTAGGCCGTGGCGAAGCCCCCCGGCGGCAGCGGCCCGCCGCCGAAGTCGGGCTCCCCCTCGTAGTAGCCGGCGATGGTGATCGAGCCGTCGTCGTCGACCATCAGGCCGGCGAACGACATCGAGCTCCCGTCGCCCACCGGGCGATGCCACAGCAGCTCGCCGGTCTCGTCGAGCTCGAGCAGGAAGAAGCCCTCCAGCTCCACGCCCTGCAGCTCGCCGAAGCCGGCCACGCCGGCGATCACCAGGTGCCCCTCGGCATCGATCACGGCCTGCAGCGCCGACGCGGGGAACTGCTGCCACCACGAGACCACGGGCTCGCAGCTCGGCGTGCCGTCGCAGTCGTCGTCCTGTGGGGTCTGGCAGAGCTCGGCGGGCTCGGGCTGCACCTGCTCCTCGCAGGCCAGCCAGCCCGAGCCATCGGCCGCACAGCTCTGCTCGCCCGCGCGGCAGATGCCGAGCCCCTGCGTGCCCGGAGGTCCCTCGTAGCAGGGACGGGTCTCGCCCGCGACGCAGGCGGTCGCTCCGGTGTCCGAGCCCGGCTCGGAGTCGCTCGCCCCCTCGCTGCCATCGGTGGCCGACTCGGTCTCGCCCATCGGCGCGTCGCGATCGCGACAGCCCAGCGCGAGCAGGAGCATCGCGGCGGCCGAGACGACGCACGGATCCACGGGGCGGCGCGGCACGGCGTCCACGATAGCGCATGTGGGTCGGGGCTCCCGCGGCATCGATCCACCGACCCCGGTGGTGACGGGGCACCTGCTGTGGGACGTGGCCCGGCTCGCCCTGGGCCGCCGCGAGCGTCGGCTCGCCCGCGCTAGCGAGGCGTGACCACGAAGCCCACCCGCGGCATGCGTCGGCCCGGGCCCGGCTCGATCGCGCAGGGCTCGGCGGGCGGCGGCTGGCCGTCCACGACGGTGAGCAGGGTCCACTCGCCCAGCGCGAGGTCGGCGGGGATCGTGGCTCGCCCCTCGATCACGCGCCCGGGCACCACCGGATCGAGCACGACCTCCAGCGGCCGGCTCGTGCCGCCCCGCTCCGCGCACGCCCACACGTGGGGCTCGAGCGCATAGGAGGTGGCGGGCCGCAGCGAGAAGCGCAGCGTGCCTCCGGCCGCGACCGACACGGGGCCATCGTCGGCCGCCCGGAGCTCGGAGGCGCCCGGCCGCAGCGACAGCGCGTGCTCCGGCAGCGGCGTGGGCTCGTCGGTCGCGGGCCCGGGCTCGCGGGGGAGCACCACCACCACCACCAGCGCCGCCGCGGCGAGCAAGCCCGCCGCCGCCCAGCCCAGCCGATGCCAGCGGACCGGCTCGCGCTCGGGCATCGCGATCACCTCGGCCGGCTCGAGGGACTCCACCAGGCGCTCGGCGAGCGCGTCGTCGAAGGCCCCCGGCAGCGGGGCCATCAGCTCCGCCATGCGGCTCAGCTCGGCCTCGTCCTCGCCCCGGGCCCGCAGCTCGGCCACCACCTCGTCCACCGAGCGGCGCCCGTTGGCCACGTCGTCCCAGGCCGGCTCGCGGGCATCCCGCTGCTGCCGCTCGAGCTGCGCGAGCTCCCGCGCGAGTGCCTCCTCATCCATCGCCGACGGTTCCTACGGGGTTCATGGGCTCGAGCTGACAGGCCATCATCCATCCTCCGGATCGAGGTCCCCGGCCAGGGCGGGGAGCACCTTGCGCACGAAACGGCTGCGCCACTGATAGATGGCGGCAGGGGTCATCCCGAGCTCCTCGGCCACCTGCGCCACGCCGCGCTCCTCGGTGAACAGCGACGTGAACAGCTGCCAGTCCCGCGCCCCCAGCTCTCGCCGCAGGCGGCTCTGGAGCTGCCACAGCGCCCGGCGAGCGCCCACCCGGCCCGAGGGAGAGGGTGCACGGGACAGGGTCATCTCCACCGAGCTGGGATCGGTGGGCTCCTCTCGCCACGGCATCCGGCGGCGGCTCCGTAGCGCGTCGAGGGCCCGCGAGCGCGCGACCAGGCGGGCGTAGCTTTCCAGCGAGCGACCTCGGGCGGGATCCCAGCGCCGCAGCAGCAGGCCGCCGTCGGCCCACAGCGACGCGAACGCCTCCTGCACCAGATCCTCGAGCTCCTGCCGAGCACTCCGCCCGCGCGCGGGCTCGTAGCCCTGCAGCAGGTGGGCGAGCTCCGCCTGGATCCCCGGCCGCAGCCGAGCAACCAACGAGCGCGTCGAGGCCCGGTCACCGTCCAGCGCCTCGCGCACCAATTGCCGCTCGGCGCCCTCCTCCGCCATCTCCGAGCGAGGGTTATACCATCGCGAACGATGGGCCGACGGGCGCCATGGATCTGGCTGGTGCTCGCCGCCGGCTCGTTCGCTGCCGCGGCCACGTGGCGGTGGTGGCCTCGCGCCCCGACCGAGCCAGCCGAGGCGCGAGACGCTCCCCGCCCCGCCCCGGCCGCGAGCGCGATGGAGGTGGCGCTGGCCGGCTGTGCCTCGAGCTCCGCGAGCCCTCCGATCTGCCGCGTGGACCCCGAGGGCGCGCCCCTGCGGCTGTGGGTGGCCGGGCGCGAGCGACCGATCGTGCGGATCGACGGCGAGACGGTCGAGCCCATCGAGCTCCAGAGCACCGACGATCCCGGCTGGCGGCTGCGGCTGGCCGCGCCCCCGGCCCCCACCACGCTCACCGTGCACGGGGCCGAGGGCGGCGAGGGATGGAGGGTGGCGCTGGAGGTACCCGTGATCACGCCGCGGGTGCAGGCGATCCGCCGCACCCTGCCCCCCGACACCGACCCCGATCGAGAGCGGGCGTACGAGCATGCCGTGACCGCCCTGCGCGAGCTGGGGGGCCTGCCTCCCGACGAGGCGATCGCGGCGGGGCGGCTGCTGGCCCGCCTGCTCCACCAGCTCGGTCGCCTCGACGAGGCCGCGGCCGCGGCCGACGGCGCGCTGAGCCTGGCGATGGAGCAGGGGCGCTTGGCCACCGCGGTGGAGCTGGGCCTGCTGCTCGTGCCCCAGCTCCAGGATCGCGGCGACGAGCGAGGGGCTCGCTACGCCCTCGATGCCGTCCGCTCGGGGCTGCCCGCGGTCCTCGACGCCGAGCCGGCCGTGCTGTGGAGCTACTACGAGGGACACCAGGCCCAGAGCGAGCAAGACCTCGGCGCCTCGCTGCTGCACTACCAGCGCGCCGAGCGAGCGGCCCGTCGCCTGGGCCTGCTCGACCTCGAGCTGGGCTCGGCCACGCAGCGCGTGATGGTGCTGGGCCTGCTCGGTCGCGACGCCGAGCAGCAGGCCACGGTGGAGCGGATCCTCGCGCTGATGGAGCCCCTGCCCCAGCTCTCGTGCAAGCACGCGAACTACCTCAACGGCGTGGGGTGGTCGATGCTGATGGCCGTCCGCGCCGACGAGCCCTCCGACGCTGCCCGTCACCTGCTCGAGCGAGCCGAGCGGATCTTCGCGCCCGGGGGCGGCTGCGAGGTGGGGCACCAGCCGGTGTGGCTGCACGCCCTCGCGTCGCTGCGCCTCAACCTCGCGCTCGAGGCCCTGCACCGCGGGGACCCGGACGCATGCGAGGCCCAGCTCGATGCCCTCGCCGGCGACTCGCTGCCCACCGTGCTGCACCCCTGGGTGGGCTACGTGCGAGCCCGCCTCGCCCAGGCCCGCGATGATCCGGAGGCCGCGCTGCACCACGTGGAGCAGCTCGATGCCGATCCCGAGCTGGGAGCCGACCCGCTGCTGCCGTGGCAGGTGGCGGTGCTGCGCGGCGACCTCGAGCGCGCCCACGGCTCGCCCGAGCGCGCGCTCGAGGCCTACCTGCGAGCCGAGCAGCGCCTCGACGAGCTGGTGCGCACGGTGGGGATCGACCAGGGCCGCGAGGGCCTGCTCGCCGGCGTGCACACCAGCGCCGCACAGGCGATCGACCTGCTGCTCCGACGAGGAGAGCCCGAGCGCGCGGCGGCGCTGGCCCGCGCCTCTCGGGCCCGAGCCCTGCGTCCCATGGGTCGAGCCGCCGAGCTGGCCCGCCTTCCGCCCGCCGCCCGCGAGATCTGGCAGCGCGAGCTCGGCCGCTACCGGGCCCTCGCCCGCCGCCTCGAGTCCGAGCTGGTCGACGCCTGGAGCCTCCCCGAGGACGAACGCGAGCGGCTGCTCCGCGAGCACGCCCGCGAGCGCGACCAGATGCGGCAGCACCTCGACGAAGCCTACCGTGCCCTGAGCACCACGGCCCCCGAGGCTCCCACCACCTTCGAGGCTCCTGGTCCCGGGCAGGCGTGGCTGCTCACCCATCCCTTGCCCGAGGGTTGGGTGGCCTTCCTGCTCACCAGCACCGAGGTGCTCGCGCGGCGGATCCCCGCCCTGCCCCCGCCCGACGATCCCACGGCCCTGGCCGCCGCGCTGCTCGAGCCCTTCGCCGAGGCGCTCGCGGACGCACGAGCGCTGCAGATACTGCCCATGGGTCCCCTCGTGGAGCGGCCGCTGCATGCCCTGCCCTGGCGCGACGACGTGCTGCTCGCGACGATCCCCGTGGTCTACAAGCTCGACCTCGGCAGCACCCCCACCACCGTCTCCGCCGATGCCCACGCGGCCCTGGTGGTGGCCGACCCGGCCACGCGTCGCGAGGGCCTGGGCTGGCTCCCCGCTGCGCGCGAGGAGGGCGAGCAGGTCGCCGCCACCCTGCGGGCCCACGGCTGGAGCGTGACCGCGCTGGTGGGTGACGCAGCGACCCACGCCGCGGTCACCGAGGGCCTGGGCCGGGTCGAGCTGCTGCACTACGCGGGCCACGGTGAGCACGCGGGGGTGGAGGGCTGGGACAGCGTGCTGCCGCTGGCGGCCGAGACCTCGCTCGACGTCCGCGACGTGCTCGCGCTGCCCCACGCCCCGCGCTCGGTGGTGCTCTCGGGCTGCGAGACCGGGCTGAGCGACGGCCAGCTCGGCGCCGGCGGGATGCACCTGGCCGGCGCCTTCTTGGTCGCGGGCTCCTCCCACGTGGTCGCGGCCGCCCAGGAGGTGCCCGACGAGCTGTCCTCGGCGCTGGGCCGTGCGCTCTACGACAACGACGTCCTCGAGCTACCGCCGGCAGCTCGCCTGCAGCGAGCACTGCTGCGCCTGCGGGCACGCCCCGAGCCATGGTCCTCGCAGTGGGCCATCTATCGCGGCTTCGTGCCGTGACACCTTAGGGGCAACCCCCACAGTCATCGCGAGCCCTCGAAATTCTCGGGAGGCCGCTGTCAACAATCCCTGCGTCAGCCCGTACATAGGGATCGATGCGCCGGCCCAATGCCCCCCGCTCTTGGTCCCTGCTCAGACCCGCGTCGCTGTGCGGCGCCCTGCTCCTGCTCGCCCCTGGATGCCCCAAGACCCCTCCCCACTGCCCCAACTGCGAGATCCGGGTCGCCTCGTTCACGATCCCCGAGTACCAGGAGCTCAGCGACGGCTACCAGATCGCCAACGTGAGCATGATGACGAGCGTCAAGACCGTCGACTGGTGCCCCGACGAGGAGGACGCGCCCCCCTGCACCTACGAGGCCGACCAGACCCTCGCGATCACCAAGCCCGGTGACTACGAGGAGGATCTGCCCATCGGGACGGCCGACAACGACGACGAGACGGTCACGATCCTCGTGCTGCTGCGAGCCGACGGCCAGCCCGACCTCTTCAAGGAAGAGACCGCGACCGTGGAGTGAGTCACGACGGGCCCGGGAGACGTGCGCGAGGGAGAGCTGCCCCCAGGCTCCACACCTCCCGCGTCTCCCGGGCCTCGTCACCTCCCCGCGCGGCCATGCCAGGCTAGGCTAGCCCCGCGAGATCAGGCGGAACGCCGCGTTGCGTCCCCGCCCGCCCACCGTGGCTAGGTGGATCCACAGCACGGCCAGGCTCTCGAGCAGGGCCGCGTTGCGCAGCGGTCCCGCGTCGACGGGGGTGAAGCCCGAGCGCTCGGCGATCGCAGCCACCTGCTGGCGAGCCGCGTCGTCGTCTCCTGCGATCTGCACGTCGGCCGGACCGCCGGGCAGGCTGGGGTCGGCGTGGAACTCGGCCCCGAAGGTGTTGAAGGCCTTGACCACCCGGGCCCCGGGCAGCGCCGCCGCGAGGGCGGCCGAGTTGGAGCCCTCTGGCGGGGGCGACCACACCGGTCCGCCGTCCCAGCCCACGGGGTTGGTGCAGTCCACCAGCACCTTGCCCTCCAGCGAGCCCAGCCCGGTGGCGGCCGCGACCGCGACCTTGCCGGGCACGGCCAGGATCACCACCTCGGCGCCCGCCACCGCCTCCGCGGGCGGGTGCGCGCTGGCCCCGTTCCCCGCGCGGGCGAGCAGCTCGCCCGGATCCTTGCCCGCCCGCGCCCCGAAGCGCACGGCGTAGCCCGCCTTCGCCAGGCGTGCTCCCAGCGCGCCGCCCACGTTGCCCGTGCCGATGATGGCAATGCTCGTCTCGCTCATCGTCCCACCGCCTCGATCACCAGCTGCGCCGCGGCGCGGCCGGAATTCTGCTGTTGTCCCGTCACCAGGCGCCCGTCCCTCAGCGCGAGCTCACGGAAGACGGGGCCCACCACGAAATTGGTGTCCTCCAGGCGGCGCGCCTCGGTCTCGATCCAGAACGGCTGGATCCGCTGCCCCACCGCGGCGTCGGCCACCTTCTCCTCGGCGTCGGCGAAGCCGGTCCAGGTCTTGCCCTCGACCAGTCGCTTGCCGTCGCTGGTGCGCGTGCGCAGCAGCACGCAGGTGGCGTGGCACACCGCCGCCGTCACCTTGCCCGCCTCGTAGAAGCGCGCCACCAGCCGGTGCAAGGCCTCGTTCTCCACGAAGGTGATCATGGGGGACTGCCCGCCCACCAGGAATACCGCGTCGTAGCGGCTCACGTCGACGTCCGCGATGCTCGCGGTCCGCTGCAGCAGCGCCGCGTGCCTGGGGGAGCGCTTGAAGCCCAGGCTCAGGATGTCGTCCGCGGAGTAGCCGCTGTCGTGCTCGGGGTCGGAGTAGCCGTCGGCCTGCAGGGCGCCCCCCTCGGGGCTGCGGATCTCCACCTCGTAGCCGGCCTCCACGAAGGTCCAGTAGGGGTGCGTCAGCTCGGCCCACCAAAAGCCCACCGGCCAGCCGGTGGTGGGCGAGGTGGCCGCGTTGGCCACGATCATCAGGACGCGCTTGGGAGCGGAGGGGTCGGTGACGTTGAGGTTGCCGGTCATGTCCCGAGCCTGCGCCCGGCCACCGTTCATGTCGATGCAATGACGTGCAAGACCCGCTTTCGTATCATGCAACCACCATGGCCAAGCTCGCCGACGTGGATCTCAACCTGCTGGTGGCCCTCGACGCCCTGCTGCAGGCCCGCAGCGTGTCGGGGGCCGCGGCCCGGGTGGGCCTGTCCACCCCCGCCATGAGCCACGCCCTGGGGCGCCTGCGCAAGCAGCTCGGCGATCCCGTGCTGGTGCGCGCGGGCCAGGGCATGGTGCCCACGCCCCGCGCCGAGGCCATGCGCAACGGCGTGCACGAGCTGCTCGGCCGAGCCCGCGCCGTGCTCGAGCCCGTCCCGAGCTTCGATCCCCGCGTCGCCGACCGAGAGCTCCGCATCCGCGCCTCCGACTACGTGCTCTCCACTCTCGGGGCCGAGCTCGACCTGCGGATCACCCAGTCGGCCCCCCGGGTGCGCCTTCGCTTCCTGCCCAACACCGCCCAGGACCCCGTCGAGATCCGCGAGGGCACCGTCGAGCTGGCCATCGGGGTCTACCGTGACCTGCCCCCCGAGTGCCGGATCCAGAAGCTCTTCGACGAGCGCCTGGTCTGCGTGGTCCGCCGCGAGCACCCCAGCATCCGCGCCCGCATCACCCTCGACCAGTACGCCACCGCCGACCACGTGCAGATCGCCCCGCGCGGGCAGCCCGGCGGCTACGTCGACGTGGTGCTGGCGCGGCAGGGTCGGCACCGGCGGGTGGCGAGGGCCGTCCCCTTCTTCTTGTCGGCCATGCAGCTCGCCGCCCAGACCGACTACGTGCTCACGGTGCCCGAGCGCCTCGCCCGGAGCTGGGCCGCGCGCTTCGACCTGCGCGTGCTCGAGCCGCCGCTGGCCTTCGAGCCCTACGCGGTGGTGCAGCTGTGGCACCCGCGGCACCACGACGATCCGGGGCACGAGTGGCTGCGCGCCCAGGTGGCCGCCGCCGCCCGAGCCACGCGACCCCGCAAGCGACGTCGAGCCGGCGAGTGACGATGCATCGGCGGTGCGTGGTGGGACCCGATCGCTCGCGACGCCCCTTGGATCCCCTCGACCCGCGCGGTGCTCGCGAGTGGCGAGCCTCCGTAACACCCGACCCGCGCGGGGCGATGGACCGGAGGTGAGTCGGCGCGTGCGTGGGGTGCTCTCGCGGGTGGCGATGACCACGGCGCTCGCCTGCCGGCCCGAGCCCCTCGCCTCGCCGCCCGGGTCCGACGAGGCCGAGGCCTCCGGTGCCGCCGTCTCCGAGCCCGACGGCCCCGGGCGGCTCCACGTGGGCGGCTCCACCCTCACCGTGGTCTACGAGGGCCGCGAGCTGCCGGTGCCCGCTGCCGCCACCGAGACCTGGGTGCGGCGCTCCTCCTCGATGATCGCCGACTACCTCGGCGGCTTCCCGGTCCCCGGCCTCGAGATCACCCTGGTGGGCCGCGGCGGCGGCGGGGTGGGCTTCGGCCTGCACCAGGACGGCCGCTGGATCACCGTGTACTGCGGCCGCCGCCTGAGCGAGGCCGGGCTGGAGGACGACTGGGTGATGGTGCACGAGATGCTCCACGCCGCCTTCCCCGACCTGGCCGTCGAGCACCGCTGGATGCAGGAGGGCCTGTCGACCTACGTCGAGCCCATCGTGCGCGCCCGGGCCGGCAACACCAGCGACGAGCAGGTGTGGAAGCGCTGGACCCGGTCGATGCGCTACGGCCGACCGCAGGACGGCGACCGCGGCCTCGATCTCACCCACACCTGGGGCCGCACCTACTGGGGCGGCGCGCTGTTCTGGATGATGGTCGACGTGGAGCTGCGCTCGCGCACCAACAACGAGAGGTCGATCCGCGACGTGATGCGGGGGATCCTCGCCGAGGGGGGCAACGGCCGCGCCAACTGGAGCACCGAGCGCGTGGTGGAGGTGGGCGACGCAGCCACGGGCACCACCGTGCTCCGCGAGCTCTATGCCGCGATGGCGAGGGCCCCCGGCGACATCGACCTCGAGGAGCTCTACGCCGAGCTCGGGGTGCAGCGGATCGACGGCGAGGTGTTCTTCGACGACGACGCCCCGCTCGCCCACGTGCGTCGCGCGATCACCCGGCCGTGACCCGTCCGCTACGGGCCTCGCCGGTGCTCGCCTGTCGCACGCTGGCCGGCGCCCCGTGACAGCGTGCCCGCGATTGGCCAAGATCGCGCCGTGCTCGAGCCGATCGACGCTGCCCTGCGGGACGAGGTCGCGCGCTTCGATCCCACCCTGCCGGTGGAGGAGGCCTCCACGCCGCCCTCGTCCTGGTACGTCTCCGGTGCGATCTGGGAGCTGGAGCGCCGGGCCGTGCTCGGCCGCGCGTGGCAGCCCGTGGCCTCGCTGCACGAGCTGGTCGAGCCCGGTGCCTACGCCAGCGGCTGCTCGGTGGGCGAGCCCTGGGTGGTGCTGCGCGACGACGAGGGCGAGCTGCGGGCCTTCGCCAACGCCTGCCGCCACAAGGGTCGCGAGGTGGTGCGGGGTCAGGGCCGCGCCGAGTCCCTGGTGTGTGGCTACCACGCGTGGAGCTACGACCTGCGCGGGCGCCTGCGCAGCGCCCCTCGCATGGCGGGGATCCGCGGCTTCGATCGCGAGGCCCTGTCGCTGCCCTCGCTGCCGGTCCGGGCCTGGGGGCCCTGGGCCTGGATCGCCACCGACCCCCAGGCCCCCGCGCTCGCGCCACGGGTGGCCGAGCTCGACGCCATGCTCGCTCGCACCGGCTGGGATCGGCTGCGCTTGCACTCCCGGGTCTCGTGGACCCTCGCGTGCAACTGGAAGGTCTACGTCGACAACTACCTCGACGGCGGCTACCACGTCCCGCACATGCACCCCTCGCTCGACGCCCAGATCGACATGGCGTCGTACCGCATCGAGCTGTTCGAGGAATTCTCGGTGCAGACCGCCGCCCCCGTCGCCGCCGCCGACCCGCGCACCGCGGTCGATCCGACCCAGCGCATCGGCGGCGGGGCGATCTACGCGTGGCTCTACCCCAACTTCATGATCAACCGCTACGGACCCTGCATGGACACCAACCTCGTGATCCCCCTGGGTCCCGATCGCTGCCGGGTGGACTACGAGTTCTGGTTCGAGGAGGGCGAGGGCGAGGCCGCGCGGGCGTTCGTGGAGCAGAGCATCGAGCAGGCCGCCCTCACCCAGCGCGAGGACATCGAGATCTGCGAGTCGGTGCAGCGCGGGCTGGGCTCGCGCCACTACGACCATGGCCGCTACGCGCCGCGGGTGGAGCACGGCGAGCACCACTTCCACCGGCGGCTCGCGCAGGACCTACGCCGGGCGGTGGGGCTGACGGGCGCCGACCAGTAGCGGTCACGAGCCGCGGCAGCGCCGGGACGGGCCGTGCGGCTGGGCGCTCGCTCCTCGAGGACTGGACGGCCGCGAGATCCGAATGGGCGGCAGCTGAGCGTGGGTCGAGCGCGGGGTGGTCTGGTGAGCGAGCGCCCCCCCGCCGTAGCGTGCTCGACCATGGATGCTCGTAGGAACCGGGGAGGCCCGGGCCTGGCCGTGCTGGCCGTGGCCCTGGGCGGCTGTAGCCTGTCGCTGCTCGGGGGCTCGACGACGCCCGGAGGCGGCGGGGATGGGGCCGGCAAGGGCGGCGGCGGGGCGGAGGGCCAGGCGGTGCGCGATGCCTACGCGGCCTTCGACTTCAGCCAGTGCGACCGGGGCGACTGCAGCGTGGGCGTTCGCGAGGCCGCGGGCATCCAGAGCAGGCGCGGCCCCAACGGCACCGAGATCTTCAATCCCCGGGCGTCGATGGACAACCCCGATCCCGAGTGGATCCCCGGCTGGGACTCGCTGCCCACGCAGAGCGATCCCACCAGCGCGCTCAACAGCTACCGTGCGCTGACGCTGGCCGCCATCAACAAGAGCTGGCAGCAGCGCTGCTTCGCCGACTACGAGGCCTGGGACGCCGAGCTGCGCGAGCGCGACGCCCGGATCGACACCACCGTCGAGTCGCTGCGTGGGCAGGAGGATCTCTACGCTCGGCTGGCGGGGCTGCTCGCCCTGCGGCCCGAGGTGAAGGGCTCGGTGCGCGAGATCCAAGCGCTGGGCGTGTTCGTGGGGGCACCGTATCGACTCGAGCACGAGATCGCGGCCGCCTTCGAGGCCGCCGGGCGCTCGACCCTCTATCACCAGCGCTACCGCCCCTCGGCCGACTTCGTGCGCTGGGGTCGGGAGCGACTGCCCATGGAGGAGGAGCGGGCTCGCTACTGCGCCCTGGCGGTGAGGGGCACCGACCGCACGCCGCCGCTGCCCGACCTGAGCAGCTACGTGAGCCGCGTGGAGGACGACGTGAGGCCGGCGGTGGAGCCGGGTCTCGCCGAGCGCCTGCAGCAGGAGCGCAAGACCACCGAGAAGCGCAACCGCGAGGCCTTCGGCGGCAAGGTGCCATCCCTCGGCGAGCTCGCCGAGGTCCCCGCCGAGGGCCGGGTCACCACCATCACCGCCAAGGGCGAGACCGTGGTGGTGGAGATCGACCACGAGGAGCAGTGGACGGAGGGCGCCAACTGCAAGCACCAGCGCGAGCACCCGGGCGCGGCCTCGAGCGGGCTCGACTGCAAGAGCACGGTGACGGTGACGGCCGAGATCCACACCACCACCACCTTCGCCGAGCTCCCGACGACCTGCCCCGTGGCCAAGGGGGACGCCATCGCCTACCTGGGCCGCCAGACGGGCAAGGAGGCCTCGAGCTCGCCGCGCGGCAAGAAGGCTCGCCAGGAGAAGGCCTCGCTGCGCTACGAGGGGCATCACATCACCCAGGTCGTCCACGACGGCCGGCGCTGCGATCCCCTCGCTCCCACGAGAGCGGCGGGGTAGGCTCGAGCGGCGAATGACGGCCGAGCCCCCGCCCTCCGCGTCCGCGGGACCACGCTTCGTGGGTCGCGTGGACGAGCTGCGTGACCTGCTGGATGCCCTGGGGCCGCGCTCCCGCGCGGTAGTGCACTGCTCGTCGCCCGGCGGGGTGGGCAAGACCACGCTGCTGCGACGGCTGGCCGTCCAGGCCCGCAACCACGGGGTGAAGGTGCTCGAGCTCGACGCCCGCGATCTCGACCCCAGCCCCGAGGCGATCGAGGCCGCCATCGTGCGGGCCGCCGGGGCCTCACGCAGCCGCTCGGCGGTGGAGGCCATCACCGCCGCTGCGCCGGGGTTGCTGCTGATCGACACGGTGGAGGCCATCGGCGCCACCCTGCCGTGGATCTTCTGCGAGCTGCTCGAGGCCCTGCCCCCCGGGGTGGTCACCGTGCTGGCCAGCCGTGATCCCCTCGACGCCCGCTGGCGCACCGACCTCGAGTGGGCGCCGCGGCTGCGCCTGGTGTCGCTGCGCAACCTGGGACCGCGCGAGTCCAGCGAGCTACTCGCCGGCTACGGGATCGACCCCGCCGACCACGACGAGATCTTCGCCTTCACCCTGGGTCACCCGCTGGCCCTCACCCTCATCGCCGAGTCGATGCGGGCCAGCGGCTCGCGCTTCGCCCACCTGAGCACGGGCAACGTGGTGCACGAGCTGGTGCTGCGCTTCACCCGGGACATCGGAGAGCCGCTGCAGCGCCGCGCCCTCGAGGCGGCCTGCGTGGTGCGGGTGGTCACCGAGCCCACCCTGCGGGCCCTGCTCGAGATCGACAACAGCTACGCGCTGTTCCGCTGGCTGCGGGAGCTGCCCTTCTTCGAGACGGTGCACGACGGCCTGCGCCCCCACGAGAACGTGCGCCGGGCCGTGGTCGAGGACCTGCGCTTCCGCGATCCCGAGTGGTACGAGGGCCTGCGCGACCGCGCCCACGCCCACTTCGAGGCGCTCGCCCTCCGCCTCGATCCCCGCGACGAGGTGCAGCAGATCGCCCGCCTCTACGACCTGAGCTTCCTGCACAGCCAGAACCCGGTGGCGCAGCGCTTCTTCGACTGGAGCGCCAACCAGCCGCTGTTCGCGGCCCAGCCCACGGCCCGCGACATCCCGGGGCTCGAGGACGTGATCCGCCGCTTCGAAGGCCCGGCCGCGGTGCAGTGGTTCCGCTACTGGCTCGAGCGCCAGCCCGAGCACTGCCACGTGTTCCGCGACCAGGCCCTCGAGGTGGTGGGCTACCACTGCGCGCCCGTGCTCACCGCGGCGGGGCTCGAGGCGGCCCGGGCCGATCCCGCGATCGCGGGGGCCATCGAGGCCACCGCACGCCACGGCCCGCTGCGCGGCAGCGAGGTGGCCGTGGTCACGCGCTTCTGGCTGTGTGCCACGCGGCACCAGGCGGTGGGCCCGGTGCAGAGCCGCCTGTGGCTGCACATGGTGCGCACCTACGGCCTCACCCCGCACCTGGCCTATGCCATCACCACCTTCGCCGACGTCGACTTCTGGGAGCCGATCTTCGTGTACATGGGCTTCTCCCGGGCGCCGGCCGGCGACTACCGGGTGGGCGATCGTCGCCTCGGGGTGATGATGCACGACTGGCGCGCACGCTCGTATCGCGACTGGCTCGAGCTCATGGCGCGCCGCCAGACCAGCGTGGCCCCCCTGCCCGCGGCCGACACCCCGCCTCCGCCCGCGGTGCTCGATCGCGAGACCTTCGCCCGCGCCGTGAAGGAGGCCCTGCGCCAGCGCGGCGATGCCCGGACCCTGGGGCGCAACCCGCTGCTCGACACCCGGCTGGTCCGCGGCGACCTCAGCCCCGATGCGCCGCTCGACGAGCGGGTGGCCAGGCTGCGGGCCCAGCTCGACGAGGTCTGCGCCACGCTGGCCGAGTCCGACAAGCACGACAAGCAGGCGCGGGCCGTGATGGCGGCCTACGGCCGGGGGGCGCCCTCGCAGGAGGCAGCCGCCGAGGCGCTGGGCATGCCGCTGAGCACCTTCCGTCGGCACCTCAAGCGCGGGGTGGAGCTGCTCGTGGAGCGGCTGTGGGAGCGGGAGATCGGTCCGGGCAGCGGCTGAGCGCCCGTGAGCGCGCGAGCGGACGCCGGGTGAGCGCTCGTTGAGCGTGGCCTGGTCTGGTGGGTGAGCGCCGGTGGGGGCGAGCCTCGACCCATGCACCGCTGGCTCATTCCCCTGCTCGTGTTGGTCCTGGGTTGCGGCGCCGAGACCCGCGACAAGACCACGCTCGCCCTGGAGGCCTTCCAGCCCACCAAGGCCAAGCTGCTGAGGATCTACGAGGCGCTGCCCGAGCAGCCCGTGGCCCAGGACTGCCAGCCGCGGCTCGAGGGCAAGTCGCCCGCGATGATCGAGGAGCGCTACCTCGCCGCGATCCTCGAGCGCGGCCCCGAGCCCGACCCGACGCTCAAGAAGGAGCTCGACCTGTGGAACACGGGCCAGCTCTCCTCACTGCCGACCCAGTCACGGCTCGAGCACATGATGGAGGACCCCGACGTCTCCCACGCCTTCAACATCGAGCGCGCCACCGGCTCGCTCGAGAGCGAGGGCTACGTGCTGGTCGTCCGCACCGAGGCCTACCACTTCGGCCGGGTCGAGGACGGCCGCATCCTGGAGAAGGGCCAGTGGAAGGCCTGGATGTTCGTGGGCGAGCTGGAGACGGGGAAGATCGTGGGCGTGCTGCCGATCGAGGTCACCAACAGCGACACCGCCTACAGCTTCGATCGACCGGGCGAGCAGAGCTCGCTGCACGACGACCTGTGGATGAACATCCGCGGTCGGGTGCCCCTGCTCACCAAGGAGCGCTGCGGCTTCGCGCTGTCGATCTGAGCCCGGGCTACCCCGCCTCGCACACCCAGCCCAGCGCCTGGTCGCAGGGATAGTCGTTCCAGGCGTAGGCGAAGTCCTCGCGCATCTCCACGCAGTCCTCGAGCCCGAGGAAGTCGTCGGGCTGATCGATGAACCAGTGGGTCCAGCCCAGCGGGCTGCCGTCCACCCACACGAAGGCCCCCTCGGTCGCGACATCGCTGGCGCCGATCCACAGCTCGGCCACCAGCAGGCCCGAGGCGACGGCGACCACCGCATCGTGCTCGGCCTGGTCGTCGAGCACCAGCAGGTCGGCCGCGAAGTCGCCCTGGCAGGCCGTGCGCGCCTCGTCCCAGGTGGCATCGCCCGCGCACACGGCATAGGCGTGCCCCCCGTGCTCGAGCAGCTCGCAGCCGTGGCACGAGGGATTCTCGGCCGAGGCCTCGTCGAGCAGGCCGTCGCAGTCGTTGTCCTTGCCGTCGCACTCCTCGGTGAAGCCGGGGTGGATCTCGGGGTCCTGATCGTCGCAGTCGTCCCCCAGCGGAGCGTGCCCGGCCGGCGCCTCGCAGGAGGAGACCGGGCTCCCCGGCTCGCCGTGGCCGTCCTCGTCGCCGTCGGGCCACCACAGCGTGGGCTCGCAGCCGCCGCTGCTGGCTCCCGTGGCGTCGGCGCTCGTGCTCGCGCCGCTCGTGGTGCTCCCCGCGTCGCCGGTCGCAGCCCCGGTACCCGTGGCCCCGTCGGAGCCCATGGGGGGCGGGGGCGCGGCCTCGTCGGAGCCCTCGGCCCCGAGCGCACACGCCATCGTCACCAGGCATGCCCCGAGCCAGGCCCCCCGCATCGCCGGGCGACGATACCACGGGGGGCCCGCGGAGGGCCTAGCGACCCACGAGGTCGATGTCGCCGGTGCCCACGTCGACGGTGATCGTGGCTCCCGCGGCGTCGCCCCGGATGCCGTCGGTGTCGATGTCGCCCACGCCGGTGTCGAGCCGCAGATCGTAGCCGCCCTCGGGGACCTCGAGCTCCACGCTGCCCACGCCGACCTCCACGTCGATCGACTCGATCGTGGCCGAGCTCGACCACTGCAGCTCGGCGTCGCCGGTGCCCACGTCGACCCACGCCTCGGCGCCGAGCAGCCCCTCACCGTCGATGCTGCCGGTGCCCGTGTGCAGGTCGAGCCCGCCCTCGAGGCGGTGCAGCTCGATGTCGCCGGTGCCCAGGTCGACCATGGCCGAGCCCGCCAGATCCTGCACGCTCACGTCGCCTACGCCGAGCTCCACCTCGAGGCTGGCCGCGGCGGGGATGGTGAGGTCGAGGTCGGCCGCGCAGCAGTCGGCGCGACCACAGTGCACGCCCACGTGGAGCACGCTGCCGTCCAGCTCCACCCGGGGCCGCACCTGGCCGCCGTCGCCGAAGAGCTCGGCGCTCACGATCGCCCCGGCCTCGCCGTGGGTGCGGACGCGGACGTCGCCCACGCCCCCGTCGACCACCACCGCGGTGACGGCCTCGCCCACCACGATGCGCTCGGACGAGGACGAGCTGCTGCCCCAGCAGGCACCATCGAGCTCGTCGCGGATCTCGGCCCCCAGGTCGCCATCGAGCTCGATGACGCAGCCGGGCAGCAGCATCGCCGCGGCGAGCGTGGACCCAAGGAAACGGAAGGAGAGGAAGCGAGAGGTCATGGCAAGGATTCCTGCTCGCTCCAACACCGGCCGGCGCCGAGGGTGTCACCGGTCGAGAGCAATCGGTGGGGTGGCCCACCGAGCGGCACCAACGCCCGCTTGTGGGAGCCGCGCGACCTCCGCTAGCGTCCGGGCGTGCCCATCGATCCGCCCGCGCCCGACGACCTCGATGCCGAGGCGCTGCCCGGCATCGCCGCCTCGCTCATCGCCGAGCAGCTCCGCCGCGACGAGCTGACGCCCATGCGCCCCTACCGGGATGCCCAGGCGCTGCGAGCCGAGCTCCCGCTGGCCCTCGACGGCGAGCCGCTGCCGTGGCCGCGCACGCTGGAGCTGCTGCGCGAGGTGCTGGCGGCGACGCCCAGCACCACCAGCCGCCGCTTCTTCAACCAGCTCTTCGGCGGTCGCGACCTGGTGGCCACCCTCGCCGAGCTCACCACCGTGCTGAGCAACTCGCCCATGCACACCTTCAAGGCCAGCGGCGTGCAGGTGCTGATCGAGCGCGAGGTGCTGCGACGCATGGCCGGGCTGGCCGGGCTGACCGACGGCGACGGGGCGATCACCCCGGGCGGCTCGCTGTCCAACCTCATGGGCATGCTCATCGCCCGCAACGAAGCGATCGAGGGCACGCGGGAGGCCGGCCTGCCCGGCACGCCGCGGCGGATCTACACCTCGGCCGTCAGCCACTACTCGGTGCGCAAGGCGGCGGGGATCCTCGGCCTGGGCCGGGGCGCGGTGCAGCGGATCGCGGTGGACGAGGCCGGCCGCATGCGCCCCGAGGCGCTCGCGGAGGCGATCGAGCGCGACCGCGCCGACGGGGTGATCCCGGTGATGGTGAACGCCACCGCCGGCACCACCGTGCTCGGCGCCTTCGATCCCCTGCCCGCGCTCGCCGAGGTGGCCGAGCGTCACGGGGTGTGGCTCCACGTGGACGCCGCCTACGGGGGCTCGGTGTTGCTCTCGTCACGGCATCGTCACCTGCTCGAGGGCAGCGAGCGCGCCGACTCCCTCACCTGGGACGCGCACAAGCTGCTGGGCGTGCCGCTGACCTGCTCGGCCCTGCTCACGCGCCGCCCCGGCCTGTGCGCGGCCCACCTCGACGAGCCCGCCGGCTACCTGTTCCAGGAGGATGCCTTCTATGATCCCGGGCGGGGCTCGCTGCAGTGCGCCCGCCGCAACGACGCGCTCAAGCTGTGGCTGAGCTGGAAGCACCGCGGCGACGCCGGGCTCGGCCGACGGATCGACCGGCTGTTCGAGCTGGCCGCCCACGCGCGCGCGCGCATCGAGGCCGAGCCACGCCTGCGCCTGGTGCGAGATCCCGCCTCGGTGAACCTGTGCTTCGAGGTGGCCGGCGTGGGCGCGCGCCGACTGTGCCGCGAGCTGTGGGAGCGAGGCATCGCCAAGATCGGCCACGCGGAGGTCGACGGCCGCGAGGTGGTGCGCTGGGTGCTCGTCGATCCCGCGGTGGCACCCGATGACGTCGACGCGGTGCTCCGCGAGCTGCTCGAGCTGGCCGCGACGCTCGCGAGCTGATCGCCCGCGTGGATCACCCGCGCGACCTTGGGGCATCATCCCCGGGTGCGACGTCGCGAGCTGCTCGCCGGAACCACCGCGCTCGGCCTGGCCGCCTGCCGCCGCGCCCCCCTGGTCGAGCCGAGCGAGCCCCGCGTGTGCCCGCCGGCCTCCCCGCGGCCCGCCCCCGCCGCGCCGCCCTCCCCCGCGCGTCGAGGCACCAGCCCGTTCCAGCACGGCATCGCCAGCGGCGATCCCCTCCACGATCGCGTGATCCTGTGGACGCGCCTCACCCCGCCCTCGCCGGGGACCGAGATCGAGGCCCGCTGGGAGCTGGCCGCCGAGCCCTCCATGCGCCACGTGATCGCGCACGGCAGCGCGGTGGCCAGCGCTGCCCGCGATCACACCCTCAAGCTCGACGTGACCGGCCTCGAGCCCGACCGCGCCTACTACTACCGCTTCGAGGCCCAGGGGCATCGCTCGGCGATCGGCCGCACCCGCACCCTGCCCGTGGGCTCGCCGAGTCGGCTGCGGCTGGCCTTCACCTCGTGCTCGAACTACCCCTACGGCTACTTCAACGCCTACGCGCACATGGCCCGTCGCGCCGATCTGCACGCGGTGCTGCACCTGGGCGACTACCTCTACGAGTACGAGAACGGCCGCTACGGCGACGGCACGCCCTACGGGCGCCTGCCCGATCCGGCCGAGCACGAGATCGTCACCCTCGCCGACTACCGGGCTCGCCACGCGATCTACAAGACCGACCCCGACCTGCAGGAGCTGCACCGGCAGCACCCGATGATCGCGGTGTGGGACGACCACGAGCTGGCCAACGACGCCTGGTGGGGCGGCGCACAGAACCACCAGCCCGAGGAGGGAAGCTGGGTGGACCGACGGACGGCCGCGGTGCGGGCCTACCGGGAGTGGATGCCGATCCGCGAGCTGCCCACCGATCCCGTGGGCCAGATCCAGCGGAGCTTCCGCTTCGGCGATCTGCTCGACCTGGTGATGCTCGACACCCGCCTGGTGGGACGCGATCAGCAGGCGGACTGGAGGGCCGAGGACTACGCGAAGGTGATCGCCGATCCTCGCCGCAGCCTGCTGGGCCCGGCCCAAGAGGCCTGGCTCGCCCAGCAGCTCGTGCGCTCGCGCGACGACGGCGTGGCCTGGCGGGTGCTGGGGCAGCAGGTGCTGATGGGCCAGCTGCGGCCGCGGGCGCTGGGCGACTGGATCAACGCCGACATGTGGGACGGCTACCCGCCGGCGCGTCGACGCCTGCTCGACCAGGTGGCCACGCAGCGGATCGAGGATCTGGTGGTGCTCACCGGGGACATCCACAGCTCGTGGGCCTTCGAGCTGGCCGCCGAGCCCTTCGGGCGCGGCTACGATCCCGTGAGCGGCAAGGGGGTGCTGGGGGTGGAGTTGGTGACCCCGGCCGTGTCCTCGCCCTCGCCGGTGAAGGTGGAGCAGCTCGAGCGCGAGCGCATGGTGCTGGCCAGCCACCCGCACCTGCGGTGGCTGGAGCTGCGCCACCGCGGCTACGTGCTGCTGGACATCGACCGCGAGCGCACGGTCGCCGAGTGGCACCACGTGGAATCGATCGAGGAGCGCTCGGATCGCACCAGCCTCGCCAAGGCGCTGGCCACCGCGCGGGGACGGCCCGGGCTCCGGGAGCACGAGGGGGTGACCAGAGCCATCGCCGATGCGCCCGCCCCCGCACCGAGCGAAGAAGGGTGAGCGACGCTGCCCGGTCGGGGTGACGGACCGGCGGCCATGCTCCGCTCCCGCGGCTCCACGATCGCCGTCGGGGTGGCGCTGCTCGTCGGCGGCGTGGCCGAGGAGGTCGGGGCGATCCGCCGGCTGTGGTACGCGCAGCGCCTGCCGGAGATCAACGATGCGCTGCTCGAGATCCTCGACGGGGCGCCGAGCGCCGAGGCGCTCGCCTCCCTCGTCCGCGCAGAGGTGGAGCGGAGCGACGTGGAGGTGCGCGACCACGTGGTGGAGTTCCTCCGCGAGCTCGAGCGCGACGCCCCGAGGCTCCACCCCGAGTCCGTGGCCCGGCTCGGCCTGCGGCTGGCGATCGCCGGCTGAGCGGCTCCTCGGGAGCACCGGCTCGCACGAGCCCCCGCGACCTACTCGTGCTGCTGGGCGCTCGCCTCCCGGGCCAGCGCCACCACCTGCTCCCGCTCGGACACCCGCAGGCCCAGCAGCGCGAGGCACAGCGCGTCCTCCTGCGGCGTGACCGAGGCGTCGAAGCGCGACGGCGGAGCGAAGCCCCCGGCCGCGACCATCCTCGCCAGCTCTCGCCACCTCGGGTCCTTCGGCGGTCGGCCGAGGTCGGCGTCGGTGAAGCGCTCGAGCCAGATCGGCCGGGGCCGATCCCACCCCTGCATGGTCCCGTAGAGAGGATGGCGCCCCGCGAGCGCCGTGTAGAGCATCACCCCTAGCGCCTGCAGATCGGAGGGCGTGGGCCACCCGGGCCGTAGCTCGTAGGGGAACACCGCCTCCAGCTCCTGCACATCCTCCTTCATCTGCATGGGGTTGCACAGGTGGAAGCGCAGCAGGCCCGCGCTCCCGCTCGACCACGACGAGGACTCGGGCGGGAAGTCGAAGGAGGGGCAGCACAGCGGGTAGTGCTCGGCGTTGGTGGTGAAGAGCGTCAGCGACTCGTCGAGACCGAAGCCCTCGCGTCGCTCTCGCGAGCTGGACAGCACCACGCCCGGATCGACGAGCACGAAGCGCTGGCCCTCGAGGTCGCAGATCAGGTTGCGCGGCGAGAGATCGCCGTGCGGCGCCCGGCCCAGCGCGTCCCACAGCGCGGGCAGCATGCGCGGGAGCAGCTCCCGGCGCGCCCGGGCGTCGAAGCGCTCGAGCGGGACCCCCGGATGGAGCGGCATCACCATCACCGGCCGATGGCGGCCCGGCTCGGCCAGGGGATCGCGCGGCCCACCTTCGAGGACCCCCGCGCTCGGATCCCACACGCCCAGCGCGATCACCTCGTGGTTCCAGGCGCCCTCGGTGTCGCGGATCCGCTGCGCCTCCACCGTCAGCAGCCTCGCCCGCAGCTCGAGGTCGGCCGCCACGAGCTCGGTACGGTCCTCGCGAGCCCCGAACACGTTGGTCTCGTTGCTGTGGACGAGCGAGCAGAAGGCCCGGTCCTCCCCCTCGCCCCGCTCGCGGCGGAGCAGGGCCGGCGTCTTGAGGGCGACCGCTCGCCCCCGGTGCTCGCCGCCATACACGTCGAACAGGACGCCGCGGTGCAGGCACGCCGTCACCCGCACGGCCCCGAGGGGATCGACGACGAGCTCCGTCCCCACGGGCCCCCCGAGCTCCGACGGAGGACGCCGCAGGCGTCGCTGATTCGTTGCCATGATCTCCATTGTAGTGCCCCGGGAACATCGGGGGTGCGTCGTCCGTAGGTCGACACACCCCCATGAGCACCAAGCCGAGCCTCCCGCACCAACGTCCCATCAAGGTCCTGGCCCTCGTCCTCGGCGCGGTGGCGCTCGCGACCTTGGTCTACGTGGAGACCGTGGCCGCCCGCGGGGTCGATGCCGAGCTCGACGAGACCGAGCTCATCCCCCTCGCGCGCGGCTACTGATCCCCACGAGCCCGAGCCCTTCCCCGCCGTGGCTGGCTCCGGGCCGGGCCGCGGCAGGGCTCGCTCGCCGGATTGCCATGGCACCGGATCCCCGACCGCGCGACGATGCTCGCCTTGGGGAGACGCCACCACGAGCCGTCATCGCTGGAGACGCGGGTGCACGCGGAGCGCGAGCGACTCGAGCGTCTGATCGAGCACGAGGTGCCGTACCGACTGCCGTGGCTGGCCCGGGTCGACGAGGCATGGCGACGCTTCGAGGCCACGCACGGGCCGGACCACCGCAGCTTCTACCGCAGCCCCGAGTACCTCGAGCTGCTCGACGAGGAGGCCACGCGCCCGCTGGCCCCGGTGTCGGCCGTGATGAGCCGAGCCTGTGCGCGCATGACCGCTGGCGATCGCGAGGCGCTGATCACCGCGCTCGCCTACCTCGACCTGAGCCCCCGCTACGATTGCTCGGGCTACCTCAAGGAGACCCTGCTGCGAGAGCTGCGGAGGGTCGAGCTCGACGAGCCGGCGCGGCAGTGCCTGCGGCGTGTGTTCCTGGCCTGGATCCTCCGCCCGGGCCGCGAGTACGGGGTCTTCGTCAAGCTGGTCCCGCGCCTGCGCAACGCCGGCTTCGAGGCCGCGATCGAGGCCCTGGTCGACCACGACAACGAGCACGTCCGTCGTCGGGCCCGCCGCCTCGTGGACGCATGGCGGCGCCGCCGATCGCCGTCTTCGTGACGGCTCCCCAGGAGCGCTGCACGAATTGCCTACGCGCTCCGATGACACCGCCATCATTCTGGCGTTTCGCATCGGGCCGGCCAGCTCGTGGCGTCCCCGACACGGCCTCGCCCAAGTGCCGAGAAGCAGGCACGGGTCTGTGTCGAGCCTCTCGAGCACGGATCCTGCAGATGAATCGCCTCGCGAATGGGAGCCCACGAGACACCGCACGAGGAGCTGGAGCTCTCGCCGATCGACGACGCGCTCGAGCATGGCGCCGTCGATCCCACCCGTGACTACGTGCTGGAGCTCGCCACCGTTCGCGACGTGCTCGAGCTGCACCGGCTGTTCTTCGCCACCCCGCGCCGAGGGGCCCGCCGCCTCCTGCGAGGAGAGGTCCGCCGCCTGGTCGACGACGAGACCCTGTGGCTGGCCCGCGAGCGCGCCAGCGGGCACATCGTGGGGACCTGCTTCATCGAGATCCCCCGCGCCGAGAACGGCGAGGTCGAGGGCCCGGCCGAGTACGGCGGCGCCATCGTGCTCTCGGGTCACCGCGGTCGCGGCCTGGGCCTGGTGCTGACCAGCGTGGCGATCGCCCACCACTTCTGGGACGACGACCCGGCTCCGCTGCTGGCCCACGCCTTCGACGGCGACCATCGCCCGCGGGCCACCATGCACCGCGCGGGCTTTCGCGTGGTGGGACGCATGAGGCTGCCCCGCGACACCCGGGGCCTCGAGCACCTCGCGGCAGCCGACGGCAGCATCCACGCCGACGCCCTCGCCCTCGAGGACCACGGCCGCGCCTGGTCGTTTCGGCGGGTCGCCTCCTACCTCGAGCGCGGCTCGGTGATGGGCGGCGACGGCCGTCCCAGCGCGATCTATCTCGAGGTCCACCCCGAGATGAGCGCAGAGGCGCTGCGCCGCGCCGCGGGCTCGATCGACGCCGTGGGCGGGGACGACAGCGCCGCCGCGTAGCCCCCCGCGGCTCGGACCGCACCGACCCCTTTCCGGCCCCCCGAAGGAAGGCGTTCCGCGTCTCGCGCGCGCCTTCCTTCGATCATTCTCGCGACATCGTTGGAATTCGCCTCGCTCGCACCATCTTCCGGGGCACATGGCCCAGGCCATCTCGATCTGCGCTCCAATGCCCCGGGTGGACGGCGAGGACGACACCGAGGGCGTCCCCCGGCGGATCTCGGAGCTGTACCAGGCCCACGCCCGAGCGGTGGCGGTGCGCCTGCGCCGGATGAGCGGCGATGCCGAGCTCGCGCGCGACCTCGCCCAGGATGCCTTCGTGGTGGCGATGCGGAGGATCGACGAGGCGCCCGACGACCCGCCCCCCGCGGCGTGGCTCCATGCGATCGCCTACAACCTCCTTCGCGATCACCGGCGCTCGAGCCAGCGCCGCAGAGCTCTGCTCGCCCGCCTGCTCCGTCGAGGCACGAAGCAGGCCGCCCTGGTGGGCGAGGGGCCGTCGACCCCCTCGTCGCTCGGCGAGCGCATCGACCAGGCCCTGGGCCGGCTCGACGACGATCAGCGCGACGCCTTCGTGCTGAGGATGGTGGAGGGGCTGTCGCTGCAGGAGGCCGCGACGCTGCTGGGCACCACGGTGCAGACGGTCTCCCACCGCGCCAAGCGGGCCGAGCAGATCGTCCGCGGGTACTTCGAAGAGGAGCACGGAGCATGAGCTACGAGCGAGCGATGGAGGAGTGGACCCACGAGACGGCGAGCACCGCCGCGCCCTCGCTGACGCGGATCGGGGCGCTCCACCGCACCGGGGCGAACCCGTCGGTGGTGAGCCCCTCGCGGGCCCTGGCCATCCGGGTGCTGCTGGGCCTGGCCATCCTGGGCTTCGTGGGCGTCGCCGTGCTCGAGCAATTCGTCGTCGCCTCCTCACAGCGCTCGGGTCGGACCCTGGCGGTGTCGTTCCCCATCGCCGCCCTGCTCCTGGCCATGGGGTGGCTGCGTCGCCACGACCTGGCCAAGCAGATGATGGTGCGGGCGCTGAGCTGGTCGGCCCTGGTCATCGGCACGATCATCTCGGTGTTCGGCTCCCACGCGTACAGCCTGGCCGGGCCGCCCATCGCCCTGGGCTCTGGGCTCGCGCTGCTGTTGTTGGGCAACCGCGGGCTCGGGATCACCAGCCGCTCGTTCCAGCCCATCGCCTACCGCAACCACCTGCTGCTGGCCCTGGTCCTGGCCACGGCCGACGCGGGCACGCTGCTGTTCGCCGCAGCCATGCAGCTGGGGATCTTCTTGCAGCACGGCACCCTCGGGTACCTGCTGCTGGCCCTGCCCACCTTCGCGTGCGGGCTCCTCATGGCGATCGCGGTGGTCGGGATCCACCGCCTGCGAACCTGGGCCCTGGTGCTCAACCTCGTCGCCAACCTCGGGATCGCCTACCTCGCCATGTCGGGGTACCTGGGGCTGACGATCCCCGTCGCGACCGCGCTGGCGACCACCGCCACCATCCAGCTCCTGCTCCCCGTCCCCATCCTCGCGGTGGCCCTCGGCGATCCCCTGCGGGACCGCAGCCCGCTGGGGCGAGCCGGCGGCCACGTCTTGCGGCTCGGGCTGGTGCTCATGATCGGGGCCGGCGTGCTGGGCCCCCTGCTCGCACAGGGCCCCTACAGCACCCAGCGCTCGGGCTGGGTGGAGCGCGTGCACCGAACCTGGGTGCGGGGCGTGGCCCCCGGGGGACCGGTCACGGTCACGCATCGCGGCATCGAGGTCCCCCCGCCGTCGACCTCGGAGTCCCCCCGCGTGCGGTACCACATCGACGATCTCGACCAAGCCGACGCGCAGGCCGTGCTCGGAGCGCTCGAGCGCGAGACCACCGACCTCCTCGCGGCCGGGCGGCACCCCCTGCAGATCGAGGACGTCCACTGTGCGCAACGGATCTGCGAGGTATGGCTCACGGTCGACTGGTGGGGGCAAGGCCTTCGCACCCGGGAGAAGGTGACCATCGAGCGCAGGGACCGGACCAACACGGAGCTCGCGACCGATCGCACCTTCCTCCGCGAGACCATCGACGGGATCCACGGGCTGGCGGACGAGCGACTCTCGGAGCCCTGCCGCGGCGAGCTCGCCGAGGGTCACGAGCTCGGCGTGCACTGCTCGTGGGAGTGCGACCACGACTGCGAGGGCGACTGCGGGCGCCTGAGCCCGTCCACCCGCAGCGACGACGGCCTGCGGAGCCTGGCCGGCGGCTGCGGCCTCGCTCCACAGCTGCGCGACGGAGGGTGCTGCCACCTCGTCGCGTGGCGGTGGGATCCCGACGTCGAGTCCTTCGGCCGTGCCTGCAAGGACGGCCACACCACGTCGTGCGACGTGCTCGAGGAGCTGTGCGCGGGCGGGACCGTCGAGGCCTGCGCGAGCGAGGGCGAGGATCGATCGAGCCCCGAGCCCGAGCCGCCGGGCGCATCGGCGGCCCGCCCCGCCGCGGTTGCTCCTGCGGCCGAGCTCCCCTAGGGTGGGAGGATGGAACGCAAGGGCCGGGCGCGCGGTCGCGAGCGAGCACCGCTCCGCAAGCATCGCCGGCGTCGCATCATCAAGCGCTGGCCCGCGGAGCAGCCAGGGACGATCGGCTGGTGCGCGACGGTGCGCAAGCTCGGCGTGTCGGTCGAGCCCACCGACGAGCCGCACGACCTCCATGCCGACGGTGACTCGTGGGAAGACGTCGATCCCCACGCCTTCTACCTGGGGCTGGAGGATTCCCCGGCCGAGCACGTGGTCTCGTACATGCTGCTGGCCTACCACGTGCCCGAGTACGCCTCGCTGATGTATGTGGTGCACAAGTGGGAGGAGGCCGGGCGCTCGCTCAAGGAGTGGCTCGTCGCCGCCTACGCCTGGATGATCGACCAGGGTGACGACCGCCACCGAGAGGCCGCGCTGTACTCGCTGTGGGTCGACTACTTCGAGGTGCCGAAGCGGGCGTCGTTCGTGTTCCCTCGCCTGTGGCGTCGGCTCTGGCGTCGCGACGAGCTGCTGGCCGCGTCCGGGCCGGTGCCGTGGGAGCACAAGCGGGCGGCGTACCAAGAGGCCGCCCGAGACCCCGAGCTGCACTCGAGCCTGGCGCGAGGGCTCGTGGGGTCGTTCCACGATGCATTCGGCCAGGTCGATCCCGTGGAGGCCCGCGAGCTCTACCGAGCGATCACGATCGAGGACGACGAGGTCCGGGCCGCGCTCGAGTCGGTCCTGTTCACGCCCACGCGCTGGCGCGTGGTGGCCCTGATCACGGTGGATGTCGGCGACCCTCGCTGGCGCAAGTGGGTGCCCGAGGACGTGGGACCGAGCTTCTTGGTGGAGCTCGCCGCCGTCGATCGCCCCCGCTGGGTCCATCGCTCCGACCTGCTCCACGGGGAGCGCTGGCTGGGCTCCCTGATGCACTGGGCATTCCCGTTCGACGAGGGGATCGGTCACCAGCGCGAGGAGGTGCCCCACGAGGGAGCCCCGCCGATCCTGTTCCGGGTGGAGGGCTACGCGGGAGCGGTGCGGGACGTGCTCGGGGAGGTGGTGGACGCCTGGCCCCCGGGGCTCGGCCCCCGGGACGAGGAGCGACGACCGACGGCTCGGTGAGCGCGGGACCTACCTCGCGGGCGCCGAGCGAGCCACGCGAAAGCCCACGTTGCCGGTGCGGACCGTGGGATCGATCGAGTCCCGGAAGGCACTCCGCAGGAAGCGATCCTCGTTCTCGTACGAGCCGCCCCGCAGGCAGCGAGAGCTCCCGAAGGAGGGACCCATCGGATCGACGACCAGCTCGGTGGGGTAGCTGCCGTACCAGTCCCAGATCCACTCGCGCGCGTTGCCGTGCATCTCGTAGAGCCCCCAGGCGTTGGCCGGGAACGACTTGACCGGGGCCAGGTCGGAGTGGCCGTCGCTGCAGGAGCGACCCCACCAGTCGCTGCCGTTGGCGTTGGCGCACAGCTCGTCCCGCGTGCCGAAGGAGTAGGGCGTGGTGGTGCCCGCCCGCGCCGCGTGCTCCCACTCGGCCTCGGTGACCAGGCGGATGCCGTCGCAGCCCGGGTCGCGGACCCAGCTGCCGAATTCCTGGCGCTGGCACTCGCGCAGCCCGAGCCGCAAGCTCAGGGTGTTGGTGAAGGCGACCGCCTCGTCCCAGCTCACCCGCGTGACGGGGTGCTCGTCGCTGCAGGCGGAGTAGCAATCGGGCGCATCGGAGCCCATCACCGCGCGCCACTGCCCACGCGTGACCTCGGTCGCGCCGATCCAATACTCGGAGAGCGTCACCTCGTGGGCGACCTCGTCGGCGTCGCGCCCCTCCTCGAAGGGACCGCTGCCCATGGTGAAGGTCGCCGCGGGCACGTGGACCATGGGCATCCGCGGGCCGCCGCCGAGCATCACGTCGCCCTCGTGCCAGTGCCAGGCGTCGGGAGGCGGCTCGCCGTCGTTGAGCTGGATGCCGAAGGCGGTCACCACCGGCTCCGGTCCGGAGCGATCGACGGTGACCTTGGGACCCCGCTTGCCCGCGACCTTCGGCAGCTCGGCTGGAGCCTCCTCGGCCGCGGGAGCCGAGTCTTCGGGCGCGGGCGCAGCCGCGGGCTCTGCTCCGCAAGCCACGATCCCCAGCAACATCCACGGGCCGAGCGTCCTCACCCGAGGCACTATGCCACGAGCCGCCGGGCCGTACCCCGGGGCCAGCGCCGTGGCCCGGGACCGGCCTGGGCCGCGGCCGAGCGCGGCGGCTCCACCGTGGAGCGACGACCCGCCCGTGCGACGGGCCGCCGCTCCCTCGCGCGTCAGCGCACGCAGAACGACTGACGCCGGGGACCCGCCGTGTCGATGTCCGACTCGCCGGTGGTGAGCCGAGCCGACGCCGTGATGCCGGCCTCGTAGGAGCACGGCTCCACCGCGTACCCCGTGATGGTGGCGGTGCCGCTCTTGGACGGGGGATCGAGCCAGATCGGCGAGGTGGGATCGAAGACCTCGCTGGCCGACATCGCCTGATGGCTCACGCCGTCGTGCCGCCTGACGTAGGTGTCGTAGCGACGCAGGTAGGGGTGCACCACGGTGAAGGCCGCCGACAGATCGATGGTGCCCGCCGCGGTGGGGCTGAGCGGGTTGCAGCCCGCGCCCAGGCCCGCGAGCGCGAATTCCAGGCGGACCTGCTCGTTGTTGACGTGGATCGCCTGCGCCGCCTGCTGATACCCCCCGCTGGGCGTCTGGAGCTGGAGCACCAGGGAGAACTTGCGCGCGCTGAGGCCCCCGGCCGGGACCAGCTTGGTGGTGTCCAAGCGGAGCAGCTCACCGGTGGGCGCATAGCTCTCGGTGGGGCCCAGCACCCGCTGGTCGACCTCGATCCAGCCCCTCGCGTTCGGGGACGCCGCCAGCGACAGCGAGGTCACCTGGAACACGCCGCCCACGATCGCGAAGCCGATGATGGTCCCGTAGGCTCCCGAGACGCCGTCGCTGAGCGCCCGCCAGCCCGCGGGCACGGCCGGATCGGGATCGGCCGCGCCCGACGAGGGCAGCGGGGGCATGCCGGGGCCGCCCACGATCGCCTTGGGGTCGCCCCACTCCGCCACGAGGAAGCGGTAGCGGATCGGCTGGCCGTCGACGAACTTGCGGAACACCGCGCCCTTGAGCTTGATCCGGCTGTAGAACGCCTTCTTGCCCGCGGAGGTCAGGCCGTCGGGATCGAAGCCGGTGGGTCCGCCGAGGGTCTCCGGGATCACCCGCACGTCCCCGATCGCGCTCCAGATCGTGGGGCCGGACTCGGGCACGCTGCCGGTGGGCTGGGACAGCACCACGCTCAGCTCGTTGTAGGAGCAGCTCTTGGAGTTCTCGCGGCCGCTGTGCCGCCCCATCTTCGAGGGCTCCTCGAGCAGGGGCACCGTCCCCGCCCGCACGTGGAAGAACAGGTCGGGCCCGCCGACCAGCTCGAGCGACTGCAGGCCCAGGAAGCTCCCGGGGAGCTTGCGGAACTCGGCCCCGGCGAAGAACACCTCGAAGCTGCCCGTTGCATCGGTGGTCGCGGTGCCGAGCTCGTCGTCCTGGGTGATGTCGCGATCGAAGGCGGTGACCTGGACCCCCGAGACCCCGGAGGGAGTGCCGGAGGCCAGCACCCGCCCGGCCGCGAGCCACAGGTCGAGCGCCGCCAGCAAGGCGCAGTACGCCGAGCGAGGGAGGTCCACGTCCAG
Organism: Myxococcales bacterium; assembly: GCA_020633315.1. Classification (GTDB taxonomy): domain Bacteria; phylum Myxococcota_A; class Polyangia; order Nannocystales; family Nannocystaceae; genus Paraliomyxa. The sequence goes on along the minus strand of JACKDV010000010.1, from coordinate 121,303 downwards.
GCGCGCGACCGCGATCTCACCATCGACGGGCTGGGCGCTCAGCGTGGCCACACCCAGGAGCCCGCGCGCCTCCTTGCCGGTGTCGGGCGCATAGCCGAAGCGCTTCACGTGGAGGACCACCACCACCGGTCCCTTGGGGGTGGTCAGCTTGGTGGAGAAGGAGCCGTCGGGGGCCACCTCGGCCTGCCCGAGCAGGCGAGCCTCGATCGGCTCCTGGCCCAGGGGGTGGAAGCCCCAGCGCAGGCGACCGACCTCGTCGTCGGCCGACGCGGCGTAGAAGTAGAGGGTTGCGCCGGCGAGGGTCTGCCGGCGATGTGGATTGCCATAGGCGGCCGAGGTGCGGCCCGAGACGATGATGGACATCGGAGGTCCTCCGTGGGAACGGATCTGGTTTGGGGGCGCGGGCACCGAGGCTCGGCGCTCGCATCCCGTCCCTACGGAGGCTCGACTCGGAACCTGACGCGCTCGGGCATCCTGCCGACGGACCGGAATCGACCGCGATCGCCCGTCGCCGTCCGAACGCAGTCTCTCGCCCGCGACCAAGACGAACGGGGCCGACATCGTCCTCGATGTCGACCCCGTCGATCTTCGCGAAGGCTGCCCCTACGTCAGGCCGGCTCGCCGCGCTTGGCTGCCGGCGCGTTGGGCGGTGCCTCGGAGGGCCGCGGCGCGCTGCCGGCGTTGCGCATGTCGGCGCCGCGGTGCGCCCCCGCCGTCTTGTTCAGGGTGTCGGCCTGGGCCGCGTTGACCTGCTTGGCGTGCGCCAGATCCTGGTAGCGCTTCTCGGCCTGCTTGGACCGCAGCCCCGCCGCCTCGAGCAGCACGTCGGGCTTGCTCGCCTCGTCGGCGTCGAGCCGGGCCTGCACCTGCTCGAGCTTGGCGAGCAGCTCGGCCTGGTACTGGCGCATCTTCTCGGCCACCCGCTGCCGCGCCGGCTTGTCGCGCTGCAGGTCCTCCTGGTAGCGCTTGAGGAAGTAGCCGATGGTCTCGGTGCGGATCTTGATCGAGCCGGTGGGCTTGTTCTCGTCGATGTCCTTGAACGAGAAGTAGGGCGTACCCGAGGTCTCCACGATCTCCTCGATGACCGTGTAGATGGGCGCATCGTGCCCGCACTTGAAGCTCGACAGCTCGAGCGCCACCAGGTTGGGGTGCCGCGCGCAGTACTTGGCCGCCCACACCTTCTGGTTGGTGTTCTCCGAGTAGCTGTTCTTCCACACGTCGTAGATGTCGAAGGGGTCCTTGATGAAGCCCGCGTCGATGTCCTCGGCGAACAGCGGCCGCACGATCTCGTCGTCGATCGGCAGCGAGTGGATGGTGAAGATGGGGTAGCCCAGCTTCTGCAGCTCGTCCGGGATCTCGTGGTTCATGCCCGGATCGTTGTGGTAGGGCCGCGCCAGCAGCACGATGCCGATGCGGTTGTCCGCCTCGAGCTGTTGCAGCACCTCGCGCCCCTTGTCGCGCAGGCCGGCGACGAAGCGCTCCTGGGCGCGGTAGCCCTCCTCCACCGCCTTGGCGTTCTCCTCCTCGCTCAGGCCGAGGATCTCGCCGAAGTAGCCCAGCATCTCGCGCTTGCAGAGCTTGGGCTCGCGCATGTGCACGAAGGGCACGATGTGGATGATGCCCTTGTCCACGAAGATGTCGCGCTCCTTGACGAAGGCGGCCTTGGTGGTGTCGGCCGAGCCCACCACGGTGGGGCAGGCCCGCGCGCCCACCGAGGAGCTCAGCCAGGTATCCATGGAGTCCACCTGCGGGAACACGATGAGGTCGAGCTTCTTCTTCTTGTGCTTCACCTCGAGCAGGTTGTGCATGTGGGCGATGCACACCTTGCTGGGGAAGCAGGGGTCGATCGCCCCGCGCTTGGCCCCCTCCTTGTACATCTCCTCGGAGGTGTAGTCGGAGTAGATGATGTTGTTGGGCTTGATCCCCAGCGCCTCGAAGTAGGCCGAGAAGAACGGGTTCTGCGAGTACTGGTTGAGCACCCGCGGGATCCCGATGCGCAGCTTGCCGCGGGCGCGGATCTTGTCGGCGCGGGCGCGGACCGCCTCGGCGCGCGCCTTGAGCTTGTCGGCGCCCGGCACCCGCTCGGCCGCCTGGTCGATGAGCTTGGCCACGCGCTCGCTGCGGTTGAGCCGGCGCAGCAAGCCGTTGACCTTGTCGGCGTGCTCGGCGAGGCGCGGCGGCAGCTCGAGCTCCTCGGGCAGGCCCAGGCCGCGCTCGACCTCCTCGGGATCGTCGGCCACCACGGGCGGCTTGACCGCCTTCCACACGTCCTTCGCCGCGATCGCAGCCAGGTTGGGGAAGTCCTTCTTGGCCTGGTCGAGCCCGCTCTTGATCTTGCGCATCGACTCGACGTCCTCGACCTCGCCCTTCTCGCAGGTGGCGATGATGAGGCGCTTGGTCGCCATCTGGGTGTCGTCGCTGTGCTTGCGGATCTGCAGCAGCTCCCCCGCCTGCATGCGGTCCTGGGCCTCGGCGTTCTCGAGCTCGATGTCCACGTCGATGAAGGTGCGCAGGCACTTGTTCTTGCAGAAGTAGCAGCGGGTGCTCTCGTCGCGCTTCTGCCGGTAGTCGATGCCCGGCACCTTCTCGAGGCCGATCCACTGGGTCTGGTGCCCCAGGCGCTGGTGCATGCGCCGGGCCTCGAGCGCGGCGCCGATGGCCCCCGACTCGCCGCAGTGCTTGTGCACGATCACCTCGGCCTCGAGGCCCTTGGAGACGAAGCGCTCCTGGATGAAGTCCACCTGGGACTTCACGGCGGCGAGGTTGTGCTGGGTGCCGCCCTGCAGCACGAAGCGGCGCCCGAGCTTGGCCAGGTTGGGGATCTGCGAGACGTACAGCCAGATGTTCTTGGGCAGCACGTTGGCCAGCCCCGCCATGATCTCCTCGGGGGCCCAGCCCTGGCGCTGGAAGTCGACGATGTCGCTCTGCATGAACACGGCACAGCCGTAGCCGAACATCGGCATCGACTCGGCCGCGAACGCCACGTCGGCATACTGCCGCACGTCGTAGCCGAAGCCCGCCGCGGTGCCCTGCAGGAAGTAGCCGTTGCCGGCCGAGCACTGCGTGTTGAGCTTGAAGTCCTTCACCTTGCCGTTCTTCAAGATGATGATCTTGATGTCCTGGCCGCCCACGTCGCAGACCACGTCCACGTCGTCGTAGAAGTGAAGGGCGCTCTCGCAGTGGGCCACCGTCTCCACGATGGCCGCGTCGGCCCGCAGCACGTCCTTGAGGATGTCCTTGGCGTAGCCGGTGGTGCCCACGCCGAGGATCTCGAGCGTGGCGCCCGCGCCCTCCACCTGCCCCTGGAGGTCGGCGAAGAGGTCCTTGGTGTCCTCGATGGGGTTGCCCTTGCTGAGCTGGTAGACCTTGGCGAGGATCTGGGCGTCCTCGGAGAGCAGCACCGCCTTGCTCGAGGTGCTGCCGCCGTCGATGCCCACGTAGGCGCGCACGGTCTGCCCCGGGCCGAAGGTGGCGGGCACGAACCTCTCGGGCTGGTACTTGGCCTTGAAGGCGTCGAGCTCGTCCTGGTCCTTGGCCAGGCCGCGCCCGCCCGCCTTGCGCTTCTCTTCCTTGCGACCGACGTCGAGATACCACTTGAGGCCGTCGACGCCCTTGTAGCGGCCCACCGCGTCGTCCTCGTCCTTGCCGAACTCGGCCGCCCCCAGCGCGGCGTAGTACTGCGCGTTGTCGGGGACGATGATGAGATCGGCCGGGTCGTCGCAGGGCGGCAGCTCCACCTCCCGCTCCTCCCAGATCGGCGGGATGTTGGCCTTCCAGGCCTCCTTCATCCCGCGGATGTAGGTGTTGGGCCCGCCCAGCAGCATCACGTGGGGCATCAGCGTGTGCCCGCGGGTGAGCACCGAGAGGTTCTGCTGGATGATGGACTCGAACAGCGAGGCCATCAGCTCGTCGGCGGGCACCCCCATCTTCTGCAGCGAGTTGATGTCGGTCTCCGCGAACACGCCGCACTTGCCAGCGACGGGGTGCAGCTTGAGCCCGTAGTAGGCCGCGTTGCACAGCTCGTCGGGCGGCAGCTTGAGCTTGGCGTTGATCTTGTCGATGACCGCCCCGGTGCCACCGGCACACTTGTCGTTCATCGAGGGGATCTTCTTCTTGCGCCCGCTCTCGGGATCGGCCTTGAACACGATGATCTTGGCGTCCTGTCCGCCCAGCTCGATCACCGAGTTGACCTCGGGGTGCAGCTTCTCCACCGCCAGCGAGACCGCGTTGACCTCCTGTACGAACTTGGCCCCGGTCCAGCGGCCCACGTTGGCGCCGCCCGAGCCGGTGATGAACATGCGGGCGTCGTCGGGGCGCAGGCCCACGTCGCGCTCGATGTCCTGCAGCATCTCGCAGGCCTTCTCGGGCTGCTTGGAATCGTGGCGGCGATAGTCCTTCCAGACGATCTCGTCGCTGCGTACGTCGACGACCACCGCCTTGACGGTGGTCGAGCCCAGGTCGAAGCCAATGCGGAACTTGCGGTCGGTCATGGGAGGTCTCCCTCGGTCGGGTGACGAGGCGGGCGGCGGCGAACGGGTGTAGGGGCGCCTACTCGGCGGCCAGCTCGGCCTCGCGCTGGGCGGGGCCACGGGGGCGGACGCCCTCGGCCTTCATGCGCTCGATGAGGTGCCGGGCGAAGCGAGCCCCGGTGCCCACCACGCCCTCGTACTCGGGCACGTGGTAGAGCGGACGGTTGAGCTCGGGGTGGCGGCGCTGGTAGGCCCGCAGATCCTCGAGCTCGTAGCCGCTGCCCTCCACGATCGCCGCGAACTCGAGCTTGGCCTTGGCCTTGGCCTCGCCCAGGGCCATCTGCACGCGGCTGTGCGCGTTGATCTCACCCTCGCCCGAGGTCTCGATGGGCAGGTAGATCATGTCCTTGAAGTGGTTGATCACGGCCGACTGCGCGCCGTCGCTCTGGGTGGAGGGCATGCAGCCGAAGGGCTTGAGCGAGAGCACCATGTGCGCGATGCCCTTGACCGTGTAGTAGATGTTCTTGGCCACCTCGAGGTGCCCCTCACCGCCCTCGGAGCGCGTGTGGTAGAACTCGTGGGCGAGCCGCTCCATCTCGAACATGTCGACGATGGCGTGGGTGGTGCCGCCCAGCGCGTCGCGCAGGCGGTCGTACTCGCGGCGGTACACCTTGTCGGCGAAGGCCATGGCGGCCCGCTTCTTGTAGTACTTGCTGTCGAGCTCCCAGCGGCGCTTGACGTCCCACCACTTGAGCTCGCCCTCGGCCTCGTCGAGGCGGCGGCGGTCGGCGGCCTTGATCTTCTCCTGCCACATCAAATAGGTGATCCAGGTCGCGATCGGCTCGGTGATGATCTCGGCGCCCTCCGCCTGCAGGAAGCGGAACATGTTGAAGTTGCCGTCGCCCTCGGTGGTCTGGGCCCAGAACTCGCCCGTGACCTTCACCACCGGCTTGGGCTGGAGGCGATCGACCTCGATCTCGTTCATGCGCCGGGCCACCTCGCGCAGCGGCGCGGTGAAGTCCTCGGTGGTGAGCAGGTCGACGAACTTGACCACCAGGTCGAGCTTGTCGAGGGCGTCGGCGCTGCGGCGCTCCATGATGCTGCGCAGCGGGCCGGTGACCTGGGCGGGGGGGATCTGCTTGATGGCCTCGCCCAGGAAGTGCAGGGCCTCGGCGAGCACGCGGTCGGTCTCCCCGGGGACGGTCTCGTAGGGGCGGATCTGGTTGCTGAGCTCGTTGAGCAGGTCACCCATGTTGATGGTGGTGACCAGACCCATGAAGAAGTCGGCGTTCATCTCGAGGCCGGCCTTCACGTCGCCCTGCTTGAGGCCGCCCTTTTGCTGGAACAGCATCACGCGGAAGCCGTCGAAGCCCGAGTTGCGCAGCGCCAGGCGGTACTCGGCCTCGTACATGCCGAAGCGGCAGGGGCCGCAGGCACCGGCGGTGATGAAGAAGTAGCGGTCGATGATGTCCTCGGTGGACATCCCCTGCTCGTCACGCAGCCACTCGAGGTACTGCACGAGGTTGCCCACCGTGAAGTAGGTGGGGTTGCACTGCCCGTTGTTGCCGTACTCCTTGCCCTTCTGGAAGGCATCGGTGTTGGGCGTGGGCAGCGGCGCCACGTTGTAGCCCAGGCGCTGGAAGTGGCTGGTGATGAGGTACTCGTGCCGGAAGGTGAAGCCCCCGAAGAGCATGGTGGTGCGGGGGCGCTGGTCGGCCGTGAAGTCGTGCTCCACCGGCCGCTGGAACTGCATGTTGATCGACTGGAAGCTGACGCCCTCCTCCGCCGAGAAGCGCTCGCGCGCCTCGTCGAGGAGCTGCTGGACCTCGGGCTGCTGGATGACCTTGAGGAGCTGCGTGCGGTGTTCGGGGGAGGTAGCCATGGGGTCGGTCTCCAATGAAGGAAGGCTTCGGGGGCAACGATGACGGCTCCGTCAGTGACGGGCCTGTCACTGACATGCCTGTCAGTGAACTTTCCGGCCTTTTCATCGCACAGCCTCCGAACGGACGCAAGCGACGAGCACGTGCCGGTATCCGGCGAATTCTCCCCGTACGAGGAGATACTGCGGCCATGGCGCGGGTGCGCGGAACCGAGTTTCCCCGACGAATCGCCCGGGCCGGATCCGCGTCAGTTACGCCGATCGGCAGATTTGTGCCGAGGGCGCGCGGTCAGCGTCGTGCCCGCCGCGGCCTCGCTCAGTCTGGATCGCACACCCCGTCGCAGAAGCTGGCCGCCTCGCCCGTCCGCAGGAAGTGCTCCACTGCCACCGCGGCCACGGGCACGTTCTGCAGCGCGCCGTGTGGATCGTCGCCCTCGCGCATGGGCTGGTTGACCAGCGGCTCGGGGGGAAGCCCGAAGTCGTGCTCGATCATCGCCGAGCCCATCACCGGCGACGGCATCTCGGGCACGCCCCAGATCGTGCGGTTGACCGGCTGGACGTTGACCGCTCCCACCGCCCGCGCCATCACGTGCGCGCCCAGGGTGGTCACCTGGTGGTCGCCGATCGACACGAGCATCAGCACCTCGTGCGTGGGCGTGCCCGGCAGGGGATCGTGGGTGATGTGCCGGGTGTAGCCCGAGGGCTCGGCGCGATCCCACAGCACCTGCAGGAGCGCGAGCAGCATCTGGTCGTCGAAGTGGTCGACGTAGGTGGCCGCGGCCAGCTCCGAGAAGGCATCGAAGTCCACGCTGCGCTCGAGCAAGAGGTTGTAGGGCTGCCCCGGGACCGCGAGCACCCCCCGCTCCACGTCGGTGCTGAGCGCCATGAACGATCCGCCCATGATCCCGCCCTGGCTGCCGCCGTAGTAGTAGGTGGTGGTCGCGTCGACCAGGGGCTGCCCCATCACCTGCAGCTCGGGGTCGTCGACGATGGAGGTCCGCATCATGCGGGCGGTGAGCAGGAAGTTGACCAGCGCCTGCTGCAGGCGATCGGGGATCATGCGCAGGCGGCTGACGTCGCCCGAGGACACCGCCAGGCCGATGAAGGTCGGGTCCTCGTCGGACATGCCGATCCAGTCCAGCGAGACCAGGATCATGTTGGCGTCCTCGGCGAACTGCTGGAACGCGGGGCTCTCGGCGCCGTAGCGGGTGCCGAACAGACCGTGGCCGAACATCACGGCGGGGGCCGGCGCCTCGAGGGCCGCATAGGGGATCTGCACGAGGAAGGGGTAGCGGGTGGTCCCGTTTTGCAGGGGGAGGTCGTCGTCACCGATCTCCATCACCCCGCCCGGCCCGGGCACGTCGAGGAACAGCGGGACCTCGATCTCCCCCTCGATGCGCCGGAAGATCGTGGGCGAGACGTCGTCCTCCACCGAGAGGATCTCGTAGCCGGGCCCCGCGTCACCGGCCATCTCGTAGGCCTGGTCGCGCATGTAGAGCATGCGACCGCTGGTGTGCTCGCGGCTGGAGACGGTGAAGTCCCAGGCCAGCTGCAGCTCCTCCCGGGCGACGCCAGCATCGGCGAGGCGGGCGAAGACGTCCTCGTAGAGCGCCCGCCGCTGGTCCACGCTGGGCTCGTCGCTGGGCGTGCCGTCGCGCAGGGCCGCGAACGCGGGCGAGGCCGGCACGAGGCTGCCGCCCTCGTCCACCACGCCGCGCAGCGCCACGATGTAGCGGTGCCCGTACTCGAGCGGCGCCGCGGGCTGGATCATCAGCGAGCGATCGCCGTCTCCGTTGGCGTTGACGTCGACCTCGGAGAAGTGGGGGAAGCGCTCGCCCGTGTCGGCGTCGAGCAGCACGGTGGGTGACTCCAGCGCCAGCGAGTCGCCGATGTGCAGCGGGTCGGGCAGACCGGTGGCCGTCGCCCCCGGCAGGTGGGCGAGGATGGTGCCCGCCACCGAGAAGCCGTCGCGCTCGTTGAAGGCATCGGGAGAGGCGCTGCCCCCCGTGAGCCGCCGCGGGAGCATCTCCCGCGAGAGCGCCAGCCGCCGACCGGTGGGGGTGGACTCGTCCACCACGCTGAACACGTTGTTGGGGAAGGGATAGGCGCAGTACTCGGGGACGAGGGGATCGCAGTCGAGCTGCGGCCACTCGGGATCGTCGAGGGGGCCGCCGCCGGTGGTCGCCACCGTGTCGGAGCTGGCCGTGTCGTCGACCATCGCGGTGGTGCCCGAGCCCGAGGTGGTCGTCTCGGAATCACCGCTCCCGCCCGCGGGCGATCCATCATCGCCACAGCCCAGCGAGGCCAGTGCCGCCAACAGGCTCCACGCCATTGCTCGCATCGACCTTCCGTGGTGCATGACGACCATGGTCGGGCTCCGGTCGACGAAGATGCAAGGAAGCGGTGTCGGCGGCACCGGCACCTACACCGGCCGGCGTCGACGCTCGCGTTCATCGAGTAGTAGGGCGTACAGCTCGGATGCGACCCGAAGCGGCGGCTCGGGCATCGGATGCCCAGCCCGACTCGGGCGTCAGGTCATGGCCTCGGCCTGGTGCACGCTCATCCAGATGCCGTCTCGCGAGCGTAGGGTGGCCCGCGGAAACGGCTCGACCGGATGGCCCTCGACCAGCTCGAGGCGATATCGCCGAACGACCATCGAGAGGATCAGCTTCATCTCCAGCATCGCGAAGTGCTTGCCGATGCACATCCGCTGTCCGACTCCGAAGGGGGCGAGGTAGTGACGCGGGCGCTGCTCGGTGCGCTCGGGCGAGAACCGGTCGGGGTCGAAGCTCTCCGGATCGCGCCAGAAGTCGGGGTGCCGATGGGCGAGGTAGTGGCACAGCACCAGGGGCGCCCGCGGTGGGATTCGGTAGCCCCCGATGGTGTCCTCCTCGTAGCTCGTCCGAAACGAGATCCAGAACGGAGGGTACAGCCGCATCGACTCGTTGATGACCTGCTCGGTGTAGGAGAGCGCGAGCAGTCCGTCGAGCGAAGGACTCGAGTCGTCGGGAACGTGGGTCAGGCACTCGCGCTGGACCTCGCGGGCCACGTCGCGGTGCTCGGCCAGCAGGGTCCAGGTCCAGGCCAGGGCGTTCGCCGTCGCCTCGTAGCCGCCGAAGAACGTGGTGACCGTCTCGTCGCGGAGCTGCTCGTCGGTCATGCGCTCGCCGGTGTCCGCGTCGCGCCCCTGCATCAGCGCCTCCAGCAGGTCGTCGTGCTGGCCGGGCTCGCGCCGTCGCTGCTCGATGACCCGGCGCACGACCCCATCGAGGGTCTGGAGGGCGCGCTGGGCCTCCGCTCGGCCCGGCAGCGGGACCCACTCCGGCAAGAAGAAGGTCAGGAAGCGAAGGTCGATGTGCTTGAGGATCACGCTGAACGCGTTCGCAACCTCCTCCACCTCGTCGTCGTCGATGCTGAAGCTGAACATCGCCTTGATCACGATGTTGAGCGTGATCGTCATCATCTGGAGCTGCATGTCGACGGGCTCGCCGTCGCCGAGCGCCTGCTCGAACCGGCGCATCCGCTTGCGGACCTCGTCGGCCATGATCGAGACCAGGTGGGCGATGCGCTCCCTCTGGAAGGAGGGCGCCATGATCCGGCGCTGGCGCTGCCACGCCTCCCCCTCGCTGATCACCAGGCCCTTGCCGAACAACAGCCGCGTGCGCTCGAAGACGGGCCCCTTCCAGTAGTTGCGGTTGTTCGTCGCCAGGACGTGCTTGAGGTGATCGGGGTTGGTGAGCACGTGGACGGGCACCGGGCCCACGTCGAAGCGATACAGGTCGCCGTATCGTCGGCTCAGCTCGGCGAACGCCTGCAGGGGATTGGCCGCCACGCGAGGGAGGACGCCCAGCACCGACAGGCCCCGAGGACCGGGCGCCGGCGGTGGTCCTCCTTGTCGCTCGAGACGCATCGTCCGGGGGTCGGCCGAGGAGCTCGGCCGAGGAGCAGACTACTCCCGTCCGCGCGACACCGGAGCCCTCGAGAACCGACGAGCCCGACCGAGGCCTCGGAATTCGCGGGCTACCCACACGGCGGGGACCCGAGAACAATGTTCGTATCCGGAAAACCCTACACGGGTATCATCCGCCCCGTGCTCGACTCGAACATCAAGACGATCGCGTTCGACGACGGTGCCGCCCACTTCGACGCCCGGTACTTCCCCGTGGTGCTCATCACCTGGTTCGGGGTCATCAGCGAGCCTGGCATCCAGATCTACAGCGAGTGGGTCGATCGCATGGCGAGCCGGGCCAGCGAGGAGTCGACCCGGATGTTCCTGATCGAGGACATCAGCGACTGCGAGCGACCCACGCCGGAGGTCCGGCGGCTGCTGGGGCGCACCCTGACGCAGCTGGCCAAGCGCCACGGCACCCTGTACCTCGGCGGCTCGATGATCATCCCCAGCGCCTTCATGCGCGCGGCGTTCACGATCGTCAAGGTGCTGGCGGGGAATCTCCTCGACTACAAGCCCGTGAAGGGCGTCGAGGATGCGATGGAGCGGGCCTTCTCGATGCTGGACGAGGCCGGCATCGAGCGACCGGAGGATCTCGATCCGGCGACCTACCGCCGACCCGATCGGCCGACCCCGTAGACGAGCTCGACCGAAGGGATGCCCGCGACCAGGTCGCCTCGTTCGTTTCGTCAGTAGACGACCGGGTCCCCACCGAAGGGCCCTTGCGCTCCGTCGACACAGCGAGTCTCGCCATGGCCTCCCGTGCCGCGCAGCTCGGCCACGCGAAAGCAGCCCTCGTGCTCGTGGCGGATCATCACCAGGGGATGGCCGTCGCGGGGTCCACAGCGACGACCCGGGCAACGCGGCCGCGTGCTCCCTTCCCAGAGCTCGACCTCGTGCGTGCCGGCGACCCGCGATGCCGCCTCGGCGCACGGGGGATCCGTTCCGCGCACGTAGACCCGAGCGGCGGCTCGGTCCCGAGCATCGGCGACGGCCTGGCGCAGGATCGCCTCGCAACCATCGACCAGCTCGGACCCGGGCTCCTGGGCTTCGTCGGGCGCGCGAGCGCGGGTGCACGAAGCCACCATCGCGAGCACCAGCACCACCCGAGCACCGCTGCCGGCCCCACGCCGGCCTCGTTCAGCGCTCGTCGGGCGCTCCCCTCGGAGGCACGTCCTCCTCGCGGCGTAGGCAGCCGATTGCTCCCCGGTCCATTCCACGCTCATCGCCCCATCCGCCCCTCGCCACGGCGGCGCCGCGGTGTGCAGCCTCATCCCGGCAGCTGCGGCGAGGCGAGGCGCTCGATCTGCGGGATGCGAGCCCGCAGGCGTCGCTCGATGCCCTGGCGCAGCGTCGCCTGCGAGCTGGGGCAGCCCACGCAGTTGCCGGTGAGCCGGACGTGCACCACGTTGCCCTGCACGTCGAGTAGCTCGATGTCACCGCCGTCGGCCTGGACCAGCGGGCGGCACTCGTCGAGCACCTCTCGCACGCGAGCCACCAGGGCATCGCCCTCGAGCGGCTCGCTCGCCTCGGCCTCGTCGGCGACCGCCAGCCCCTCGAAGGGCGAGTGCTCGGGGTGGATCACCGGCAGCTTGCGCCGCGCCGGCGGCTGGGCTCCCGCCCCGCCCTGCACCACCTGGCCACCGGCTGCCGTCCAGGCCTCGATGCCCCCGGCCAGGCTCACCGCCGAGCGGAAGCCGTGGCCGCGCAGGGCCTGCACCGCAGTGCGCGAGCGCTGGCCCGACTCGCAGTACACGATCCACACGTCGTCGGCCTCGAGCTCGCCGGCCCGGGCGTCGAGCTCGGCCAGCGGGATGTGCACCGCCCCGCCGATCATGCCCGGCGCCACCTCGGCCGCGCTGCGCACGTCGACCAGGCGCACCCGCTCCCCGGCCACCACGCGGGGCAGCAGCTCGGCGACCTCGATCTCGTCGATCAGCAGGTCGGGTCCGTCGGTCTGGACCGGCACCTCGGCGATGCGCTGCCGCAGCTCGCCCGAGTGATCGAGATCCCGCAGCTCCTCGAAGCCCCCGATCGCATCGCCGTGGATGAAGATCTGCGGGGTGGTCTGCTTGCCGGTGACGATCTTCAGCCAGCTCAGGGTGGCGTCGTCGCCCTTGATGTCGTGCTCGATGAACTCGATCTCCCGCTCGCGCAGCAGGTCCATGGCGGCGCGCGAGTAGGGACAGCCCCGCTTGAAGTAGACCTCGATCGCGGGCTTGGCCGGCGCCGGGGCGGCGGCGGTGGCCTCGTCCTCGCCCTCCTCGTCGATCCCCTGGTCGATGCGGTGCTTGTGCAGCTTCTTGCGATCGCTCTCCCACATCGGCTGCTCGGGGGTCCGGCCCGACCACGTGGGCAGCGGGGCCTGTGAGGGGATCGCGTCGAGCCCCACCACGCCGCGCACCTTGTCGAGCGCGCTGGCGGCTGCCCGCACGGGCGCCCGCTCGGAGCTCCGCCCGCGGTCGATGACGGCATCGAGGGTCTTGACCGTGACTCGGCGAACCAAGGTACCCAGCATGGCGGTCGCATCCGTAGCCGTGGCCCGAGGGCAGCGTCAAGAGCGGTGCCGGCGGCGAGGCACCGTGCAAGGGCCTGCGCAGGGACCAGTGATAGACTCGAACGATGAACGGCCGGTGGTGGGTGGCGACGGCGGGGCCGATCCTCCTGGCCGCGTGCCCCTCGCCCGAGCCCGACGCTGCGTCGACGGGAGCCAGCACGAGCACGGGCGAGACGGCCTCCACCACGGGCATCGCCTCGAGCAGCTCGGAGGGCACGGCGGCCGACGAGACCACGGGCTCGTCCACCGGCGGCCCGGGCCTGCCCTGCAACGGCCACGTGGAGCTGTGCGACCGCCCCTTCGACGAGGTGGTGTTCCCCGGCACGCACAACAGCCACTCGGCGCTCGACGAGGGCTTCCCCCAGCTCAACGCCAACCAGCAGCACGGCATCGCGCAGCAGCTCGCCGACGGCGTGCGGGTGATGCTCATCGACGTCTACCCCGACGAGGCCGATCCGGACACCGTGCTGATGTGCCACGGCCCCTGCTCGCTCGCCTCCACCCCGCACCTGGAGGGGCTCGGCGCGATCGTGGGCTTCCTGCAGGCCAACCCCCGCGAGGTGCTCACCATCATCTACGAGGACCACGTGGCGGTGGAGGAGCTGGAAGAGGACTTCGCCGTCACCGGAGCCGATGCGCTCGCCTTCGTCCACGCCCCCGGCCAGCCCTGGCCCACCCTCGGGGAGATGATCGAGGCCGATGCCCGCCTGGTGGTCACCGCCGAGTCGGGCGGGCCCCCGCCGCCCTGGTTCCACCACGTGTGGGACGAGGCCTGGGACACGCCCTACGGGCCGATGTCGGCCCAGGAGCTGTCGTGCGAGCTCAACCGCGGCTCGCCCGAACACGACCTCTTCCTCGTCAACCACTGGGTCAACGACGCCTTCGGCCTGCCCTCGATGGAGAACGCGGCGATCGTCAACGCCAGCGACGTGCTGCTGGCCCGTGCCCAGGAGTGCTGGCGGCAGTGGGACCACGCCCCCAACTTCTTGGCGATCGACTTCTACGAGGAAGGCGATCTGTTCGCGGTGGTCGACGCGCTCAACGGCCTGTGACCCCGCGCCGCCGCTCGCTTCCTCGGATGGCCCCACGATGAGCTACGACGACCGGCTGTACTTCAACGGCATCGACGCCGCGACCGGCGAGTACCTGCAGGCCCCCTGCCGTCCCGAGGAGCTGGCGCGCTCGCTCACGGGAGGGGCGGAGCCCGATCCCGATCCCCCGAGCCCCGAGCTGCTCGAGCGGGCGCGGCACAAGGCCCGTGGCGATCGTGTCCGCGGCGTCGCAACGGGCATCGACCCCTGCGAGCTGGCCGAGGCCGGCTGGGGGGTGGTGCTGCCCGCCGTGGAGCCCGGCTCGTCGCGGGCGAGGCGGCAGCAGGAGATCCTCGCTGCCCTGCAGCCGCTGCTCGAGCACCGCCGGGCCCAGGCCACTCGCCACGACGAGCGCCTCTTCCAGGTCTTCGACGGCGCCCGGGGCCTGCGACCGGCAGAGAGCAAGCGCCAGTTCCTGGGGCGCCACGGCGCCGGGGCGGGTCCGGTCGATCCGCTGAAGGTCCCCTACTACCTGCTGCTGGTGGGCGACCCCGAGGAGATCCCGTTCTCCCTGCAGCACCAGCTCGACGTGCCGCACGCGGTGGGGCGCCTGTGCTTCGACTCGCCCGAGGGCTACGCCGCCTACGCCCACACCGTGGTGCGAGCCGAGACCTCGCCGGTGCCGCCCTCGCGCCGCCGCGAGCTGGCCATGCTCGCGGTGACCCACCCGGGCGATCCCGCGACCGCGCTCAGCCGCCGTGCGCTGGTCGATCCCCTGGCCGAGAGGCTCGCCTCGGCCGCGCCCGACTGGACGGTGCGACGCTACGTGGACGAGCACGCCACCAAGGCGGACCTGGCCCGGCTGCTGGGCGGTGATGCGACCCCGGCCGTGCTGTTCACGGCCAGCCACGGGGTGGGCCTGGGGATCGACGATCCCCGGCAGCGCTCGCACCAGGGCGCGCTGCTGTGCGGAGACTGGGGAGGACCGGGGACGGGACCGGCCTCGCCCGAGCACTACCTCGCGGCGGAGGACATCGGCGACACGGCCCGTCTCGACGGGCTCATCGTGTTCAGCTTCGCCTGCTACTGCGCGGGCACCCCTCGCCTCGACGACTACGGCCATCGCTCCGGGCCCGGCGTACGTCGGGAGATCGCCCGCGCGCCCTTCGTGGCCGCGCTTCCGCAGCGGCTGCTCTCGCTGCCCTCGGGGGCGCTGGCCACCATCGGGCACGTGGACCGAGCGTGGGGCACCAGCTTCGTGTGGCCGGGCACCAGCCGCAGCCCCCAGCTCGCCGCCTTCGAGAGCACCCTGCGAGAGCTGCTGGGCGGCGTGCCGGTGGGAGCCGCGATGGAGTACCTCGACATGCGCTACGCCGAGCTCGCGGCCGAGCTGTCGTCGGAGCTCGAGGGGCTCGAGCCCGGCGAGCTCCACGACGCAGCCGGGCTGGTCACCCTGTGGACCGCGACCAACGACGCCCGGGGCTACGCCGTCATGGGCGACCCCGCCGTGCGCCTGCCCTGGCCTCCGAGCACGGACCGACTGCGGGGCCGCGGCCGGGTGCAGGGGCCGCGCTAGCTCCGCTGAGCGCTTCCTCCGCTGGAATGAGAATTCCGGCACCAAATCTCATTTGACCGATATACATGAATCGGTCATACAGTATCCATGGGCGATCGTCCCTCCAAGCTCCGCGTCGCCTGGACCGCTGGTCGCCTCGCCGGGCGCCGTCTGCTGCGACGAGAGGTGGGCTCGGCCGACCTCGCGCTGGGCGAGCAGCTCACCGGCCAGCTCGATCGCATGAAGGGGCTGGCGATGAAGGTCGGGCAGATCGTCTCGTACATGGACGTGCCGCTGCCCGAGGCGGTGCAGCAGCAGCTCGCCCGCCTGCAGACCGGGCAGCACGCCATGCCCGAGCCCGAGGTGCGGGCCGCGATCGAGGCCGCGCTCGGCCGACCGCTCGACGAGCTGTTCGACGCGTTCGAGCCCACGCCGGTGGCCGCCGCTTCGATCGGCCAGGTGCACCGGGCCCGGGTGGGCGAGCGGGCGGTCGCGGTGAAGGTGCAGTACCCCGAGGTCGAGCGCTCCTTCGCCGACGATCTCGGCTCGATCGGCCGCTTCGCCTCGCTCGCCTCGCTCGCCAGCGCCGTGGACGGCAGCGCGATCGTGGAGGAGCTCGGCGCCCGCCTGGCCGAGGAGTGCGACTACCAGCGCGAGGCCACCACCCAGCATGCCTTCGCCCGGGCCTTCGCCGACGATCCCGAGGTGGTCGTGCCGGAGGTGGTGCCCTCGCGCTGCGCCCCCACCGTGCTCACCACCACCTGGGTGGACGGTGACGACTTCGAGACCCTCTGCCACGACCCCGACGACGCCCGGCGCAACGCGGTGGCCCGCACCCTGGTGCGCTTCTCCTACCGCTGCCTGCTCGAGCTGGCCGCGATCCAGGCCGACCCCCACCCCGGCAACTACGTGTTCGTGCCCGACGGGACGGTGGCGTTCCTCGACTTCGGCTGCGTGCGCCGCCTCGAGCCCGCCTTCGTGCTCTCGCTGCGCCGCATGATCACCGCGCTGCGCGACCGCGACGACGCGGGCTTCCGCGAGGCCGTGCTCGCGATGGGCGTGGTGGGCCGCCCCCGCAAGTTCGACTACGAGCACTTCGGGCGGGTGATGGAGCACCTGCACCGCCCGCTGCTGCGCCCCTCGTTCCGCTTCGGCCCCGAGTTCATGCACGAGGGCCTCGCCCTCAACGGCCCCGGAAGCCCCAACGCCCGCACCCTGGCCATCCCGCCCGCGTACGTGTGGGTGATGCGGCTGCAGTGGGGGCTGTGGTCGATCCTCGGCCGGCTGCGCGCCCAGGGCTCCTTCGACGGCCTGCTCGACGATCTGCTGTCCCGGCCCGTGCGTCCCATGCTCGAGGCCGAGCCGGGGGCCGAGGCCCGCGACCCCACCCCCGCCCCCCGCTGAGCCCGAGCCCCGATGCCCCGCGCCCACACTCCCGAGGAGATCGAGCGCATCCGCGAGCGGCTGCTGCAGGCCGGTCGCGAGGGCTTTCCTCGCGTGGGCCTGGCCAAGCTCACCATCGCCGATCTCGCCCGCGAGGCGGGGATCGGCAAGGGCAGCTTCTACCGCTTCTACGATTCCAAGGAGGAGCTGTTCCTCGCGATCCAGGAGGAGGAGGAGGCCCGCTTCAAGGCGGCCCTGCTCGAGGAGGTGGCCCGCGCCAGCGACGGGCGCAAGGCCCTGACCACGCTGATGCTCGCCACCGCCACGCGCCTCGACGACCACCCCTTCCTGCGCCTGCTGCTCGACCCCTCCACCCTGGGCGAGCTCACCCTGCGGATGCCCCCCGAGCGCCTCGCCGCCCACCGCGAGAACGACCGCGACTTCTTCGTGTCGCTGGTGCACGAGTGGAAGCAGCGGGGCTGGCTGCGCCCGGAGCTCGACCCCAACCTGGCCTTCGACGTGCTCACCGCCGTGTTCGTGGTCTCGGTGCAGCGCGAGCTCATCGGCGAGGAGACCAGCCGCCGCGCCACCGCCGAGCTGGCCGACGCCCTCGCCGATCGCTGGTGCCCGTGACGGCGCTATGATCCGGCCGCGCCCATGCTGCACGGCCCCGTCGATCGCAAGGCCCCACGCGAGCGGATCCAGCTCGACGCCGGCTCGTGGGTCGACGTGGTGCGAGGCTTCGCCAGCGACACCGAGCGCACCTTCGAGTGGCTGCTGCGATCGGCGAGGTGGCGACAGAACCGGATGATCCGCGGCGGCCGCAAGGTGGACGACCCCCGCCTCGACGGCATGCTCACCCGGGAGCAAGCCGAGTCCGAGCCCACCCTGCGCTTCACCCGGCTCGTGCTCGACGCCCGCTACCGAGTGCGGCTGATGGGCCCCGCCCTGGTCCACTACCGCAGCGGCCGCGACAGCATGGGCCTGCACCGCGACGACGAGATGCGCTGGCTCGACCAGACGGTGATCGCCGGCCTGGCCTTCGGGGCCACCCGGCCCTTCGTGCTGCAATCGGTGCGCAGCAAGGAGCGCCACGAGCTGCTGCTCGCCGGCGGCGACCTCTACGTGATGGGCGGCCGCTGCCAGGCCGACTGGCTGCACGGCGTGCCCAAGCTCGAGCAGTGCGGGCCCAAGATCTCCGCGGTGTGGCGCTGGACCTCGCGACGCGGGCCACCCACCACGCCCTACCGCGAGCGCGTGGGGAACTGAAGGTCCACCCCGATCCCGCGCTGGCCAGCCCGCACGCTCCGCGACGAGCACGCCGCTAGAACCACGTGAAGTTGGGCGCTTCCTTGATGTCGGGCTTGGCCGCGCTCAGGGCGATGTTGGGATGGATCGAGAAGTGGTTCATCGGCACCAGGATCCATCCGGCCCCGCCCAGCGCCGCGAGCCGCACCGGGATGTGGCCGTCCCACGCCCGCAGGTTGGCCACCGCCTCGGCCTGGATGTTGGCCGGCGTCAGCGGGGCGAGCCCGCCGCGGGGCGGGTTGAAGTGGTCGAGCAGGCGCCGCAGCGCCCCCTGGGCGATGGCGGGCGAGTCGATGATGGCCGAGATCTCGCCGTCGTACTGCATGCTCCGGTAGGACCAGTTCGAGGTCCCGCAGGCCATGTAGCGATCGTCGAAGATCGCGATCTTGGCGTGCTTGTAGATGTCGCCGCCGCCCATGTTGTAGGCCGAGTAGAAGTGGAAGTCGCCGTCGACCCGCGTGATCTTGTCGAGCGGGACCCGCACGTTGCCCCCGCCCGCCGCGAGGCGATAGGTGAAGTCGTCGCCGTCGATCCACCGGCGGGTGACCCCCCAGGGATCGGCCGCATCGTAGGTATCGTTGACCTGGGCGAGCGCACACGCAGCCGCCTGCACCTGCACCTCGCCCCCGCCCAGGTCGTACCAGAGCGTGCGCCACATGGGAGCGTTGGCCAGGGTACGGAAGCTCAGCAGCATGTGCAGCCAGGCGCGGCGGGTCATGTAGGCACAGGCCCCGCCCTGCATCGGCACGAGGATCACCACCCGGAGCGCGACCCCGGCGAGCCGGCACATGGTGTGGCGCCTGATGATGGCCTGGACCAGCTCGGGGTCGGCGAACTGGTAGTTCTCGAAGTAGACGTACTGGTTGGCGGCCAGGATCCGCTCGATGATCGCGTCGCGGATGTGGCGATAGCGGGTGGAGCCCACCGAGCGCGTGAGCGCGATCTTCACCTGCCGCGCCGCCGCCTGGGGCGGCTGCCGGGTCTTGTTCTCGGGGACCCGCAGGGCCCGGGTGCGCACGGTCTGGCTCGCCTGGTAGCTGAAGTCGCGGGCGATCACCTCGCTACCCCAGCCCCACGCGCTCCAGCCCCAGTAGCCGCTCACCTCGGAGGTCCGCGCCCACCGGCGCATCCACTCCTTCTCCACGTCGTCGGTGGCGGGGCCCCGCAGCCGCACCGCGGCGTCGTGCCAGTGCATGCCCCCCGAGTGATCGGCCGGAGCGAAGTAGTGGTTGCTGAGGTTGAGGCCGCCCACGTAGACGGTGCGCACCCCCGCGATGGAGAAGATCGCGATCTTCTGGTGGTTGGAGGCGCCCACGTCCCCCTCGTAGGCCTCGAGGAACACCCGAGCGCGCCCCACCTGGGGGCCGGCCGCCGCCGCGGCCTGGTCCACGGCCCGCACCGCGCGACCGAAGGCCGAGTTGACCTCGGCCATCTCGGCCCCCATGCCGTGGCGGTGCTGCTTGGCGGGGCACCACACGATGATGTCCACGTTGTGCCCGGCCCGGATCACCCGATCGATGTACGAGAGCAGGCGGTGCCCGGGATCCTCGAAGTAGCCGTGGTCGCCGAGGGTGGTGGTCTCCTCGATCATCCAGTAGGCGAGGCGGATGTAGGTCAGCGTGTCGGGGGCGGCCTGCCGGACCTCTTCGAAGCGCATGCGTAGCTCCTCGAAGAACTCCTCGCCGTCCATCAAGAACAGCACGTCGTTGTCGCCGGTCTCGGTCGGCGTCGTCACGTAGGTGAAGGCACCGGCGGAGATCGGGCCCAGGCCCCCGTCGGGGTTGCGGACCCGCAGGTCGACCGCCCCGGCCGCGTGGGCCGGCACCCTCGCGTACAGGTGCTGCGCGTCGGCGAAGATCGTCTGGGGCGCGAGCTGCCCGGCCACCAGCACCACCGCTCCGTCCACGAAGTCCTCGCCGGTCACCGTGATCCAGCGGTCGCCGGTCACCGGGCCCTGCGTGGGCTCCACCGCGGTGATCGCCGGGGGATCGCGATAGCGGAACAGGCCGGCCCCCGTCGCGGCCACGTCGCCGGGGTTGGTCACTACCACGTCGTAGTCGGGCCGCGGCGGCACGGCCACTGGCCCCACGCCCGTCGTCGCGGCGATCGTGGTCCCCGACAGCACCTTCACGTCGGTGGCCGCCTGTCCCCCGATGCTCACGGCGGCGCCCTCGACGAAGCCCGTGCCGGTGATCGTCACCGGGGTGTTGCCCGCCGCCACGCCATGCGGAGGATCGATCGCGGTCACCGTCGCTGCCGCGCGGAAGGTGTAGCCCGCGGCCACGCTGACGTCGAAGGCATCGCCCGTCACCCGCACGTCCACCGCGCCCGCGACCACGGCGGGAGTGGTGGCGCGCAGCTCCTGGGCCGAGACCCGATCGAGGGCCGCCGCCGCATGCCCCCCGAAGCTCACGGCCGAGGGATCGGGAAAGCCCGCGCCGCGGATGGTCACCACGGTGCCGCCTCCCGCCGGACCACCCGCGGGCTCCACCGCGGTGACCGGCGAGAAGGTGAAGCCGCCAGCGAGGGTCACGTCCTGCTCGGCGATGGTCACCACCACGTCCACGGTGCCCGCCGCGTGGGCCGGGGTGGTCACGGTGAGCGTGGTCTCCGAGTCCACGTTCACCGCCGGGGCCGCGTCGGCACCGAAGCTCACCGTGATCTCGCCGGCGAAGCCCTGCCCGTGGATCTCCACCTGCTCGTTGCCCGCGGGCACGCCCCGGCTGGGCGAGACGGAGCCGACCTTCGAGTACACGAAGGCGGCATCGCGGCTCACCGCGGGCGCGCCGGGGTTCTCCACCTCCACCGCGGTGCTGGCCGCCGCGTGGGCCGGAGTGCGGGCCGTGATCACGGTCGACGAGACCACCTTCACGTTGGTGGCAGGCGCCCCGGCCACGGTGACCGTGGCGTTGGGGGCGAAGTTGGTCCCCCGGATCGTGATGTCGGTGCCGCCGGGCAGGCCGCCCCGGCCGGGCGAGACCTCGTCGATCGTGGGCGCCGCGACCATCTCGAAGGCCGCGGCCTTGGTCACCACCGGCTGCCCTTGGTTGTGGACGGTGAGGTCCACCTTGCCCGGACCCGCGGCCGCCGTGCGGGCCGTGATCGTGGTCGCGTCCACCACGACGAGGTTGGTCACCGCCACGCCGCCGAGCTGCACGGTGACGGGGTTGACCGTGTCGAAGCGCTTGCCCGTGATCCTGATGTCGGTGCCGCCGGCGGCCGGCCCCCGGGTGACGTCGAGGCTCTCGATCTCCGCGCCGAGGTAGGTGAGCGCGCCGGCCATGGTCTCCGCGTGGCCGCCCACGTCCACCTCGAGATCGGCCCGCCCCACGTTGCCCGCGGGGGCGGTGGCCACGATCTCCTGGATCGAGTTGAAGGTGATCGGACCCACGGACGGGTTGCCGCCGAAGCTCACCGTGGCCGTGGGGTGGAAGGAGTCGCCGCGAATGGTGATCGCCACGTTCCCCACGGCCGGGATCGCGGCGGGCTCCACCGCGGTGATGGCCGGCAGGCAGTAGCGGTAGCCCCCGCCCTTCGGGATGCCGCGGCCGCCTTGGTTGAACACCGCCACGTCCACCGCGTCGGGGTCGGTCGCCACGGTCCGGGCGGTGATCCGGGTCGCCGAGTGGATCACCACGTTCTGCAGCGCGTTGGGGCCCACCTCCACGTCGGCCAGCGCGGGGAAGCCCTTGCCCGTGATCGTGATGTTGGTGCCGCCGCCGCAGGTGCCCCACTTGGGCTCGATGCCGGTGACGACCGGGCAGTACTCGAAGATCCCCGCGCCGGTGCCGGTGGAGGCGTCGCGGTTGGTGACCACGATGTCCACCGTGCCCCCGCGGGCGCGCGGCGGCGCGACGGCGGTGATCTGGGTCGGCGAGTCCACCCGCACCGTGGGGGAGCGCGTCCCCCCGAAGGTCACGGTCGCTCCGTTGTGGAAGAGGGTCCCCGTGATCACCACCTCCTCGCCTCCATCCACGGAGAGGTCGGTCGGGTTCACTGCGGTCACGGTCACGGGCATGGCGAAGCGGCTCGCGGATCAGATCAGGTGGAGCTTGGTGAGGGCGCTCTTGGTGGCGTCGTCGATCTCGCCCGTGGGCTCGAGCCCCTGCTCGCGCTGGAACTCGGCCAGGCAGCGGCGGGTGATCGGGCCGAGCTCGCCCCGCTCGTGCTCGTCGATCTCGAAGTCGAGGTTGAGCAGCCGCGACTGCACGCCGGCGATGGTGTCGATGGGGTCGAGATACGCGGCCCGGAAGCGGAAGGAGGTGCGCCGCTCCTTCGGCCCCACCACCAGCTCCACCTCGGTGGTGGAGGCGGGCAGCGGCTCGATCACGAAGCCGTCGCCGTCGGTCGTGCCCTTGCGCAGCTCCTCGCCGTCCTCGCTGCGGATGGTGATGAGGTAGGGCTCGCCCTTGCGCGGCTGGTCTTCGTCGCCCAGGAAGCGGATGCGCAGCTCGTACACCGCGGCGATCCGCCGCAGGCGGTACGCGGTGGTGATCGCGACCGACTCGAAGCGCGTGCGCACCGGGGGGATCTCGACCACGTCGCCGGGGGCGAGCACGTTCTTGTGCTCGCGGGTCTTGGCCAGCGTGGCGTTGACCTCCCACAGCGAGTCGCCGAGCCAGCCGTGGCGGAAGGCCAGGGTGTCGATGCACTCACCCTCCGCCACCGTGTGGCGCAGGGTCTGGGTCGCGCCGGCCGGGGGCGCGGCCCAGCTCGCCGTGCCGTGGTTGAGGTCGCGCGCGGCGGGGAGCGCCTCCTGCCCCGCCAGCTCCCAGCCCTCGGTGTCGACCTCGGGCAGCCCCAGCCGATACGAGCCCGGCTCGAGCCCCTCGAAGCGTGCCACCCCGAGCGCGTCGGTCTTGGAGCTCATCGCCTCGCTGTCGCTCTTGCGCAGCTCCACGCGCTGCCCCACCAGCGGCCGGTCCTCGGCGTCGACGACCGTCGCCTCGATGGCGTGCCGCTGCGCCGCGGGGCACGACGAGATCGCGTCCTCCACCTCCTTGGCCACGGCCGGCGACACAGCCTCGGCCTGCTCGAGGGCGGCGAGGGTCTCGACCGAGGTGTCCTCGGGCTCCGACTCGGGCTCGAGCTCGTCACCCGGGCCCGTGAACGAGTACCAGCGCAGCTCGGGGTGGTCGACGGGAGGTGCCATGGCTCAGTCGATCGGGCCGAAGGCGCGGCGGGCCTCGGCGTTGCGGGCCTGGAGCTGGAGCTGCCGCACGAAGCGGGCCTTCACCCGGCGCAGGCGCTCGGAGCTGGAGCTCACCGAGGCATCGCGCAGCATGGGCTCGACCCACGGCACGTCGCGGTCGAGGCTCCAGCCGAAGCAGACGGCCAGGTTGAGCAGGCGCAGATCGTCGGCGGGCCGGTGCAGGCCCAGGCCGCGGGCGCGCTGCAGCAGGGCCTCCATCCGTTCGCGCAGCTCGTCGTCGCTCAGCGTGCGCAGGCGCTCGGGGAACGACCGCCGCAGGTGTGCGAGGTAGGCCGGTCGCTGCTCGGGGTGGAGCTCGAGCTCGATGGCCCGGACCTGTTCGCGTCGGAGTCGTAGCGGCAAGGCGGGCGATCCCCCACGGCGATTGTAGGGCATCGAGACCCGCGAGGTCAGCTCGCGTGCTCGCGTGCGGCCGCCCGACGAGCTCGGATTCGGCCGCGTCGCCGTCTCACTGCGCCGCGTCGCAGCGCAGCGCCACGAAGCCACCCTCGACCGGAGCTCCCGCCTCGCCGAGGGTCTCGGCCGTGCCCAGCAAGCGACCCACCACGCACTCGTCGGTCACGTGCAGGATCTCCAGCTCGCCCTCCCGGAAGTAGCCCTGGCTCTGCTCGCCCTGGCACTCGCTGCCCTCGCGCCACACGTTGGCCATCGAGTAGCCCTGCGCCATGTCGGAGAGCAGGTAGAGCCCCGGCGCGGGGTCGGCCTTGCGCAGCGTGATGTCGGTCGCCCAAGCGGCGGGGCAGGTGAGCAGGTCGGGCTCGAGGACGTCGTCGCACTCGAGGCCCTCGTCGCTCAGTCGCAGCACCATGCTCTCGGTGGCCACGCGGAAGGTGGCGTCGCGATCCTTGATCGGCACCACCTCCATCGCCCACGCGCTGCGCAGCCCCGCGATCGGATCGATGCCCTCGGGCAGCGAGCCGCAGCGCTCGTGCGCCGCCAGGGTGTTGCCCTCCGGCACCTCGACCAGCGCGTCGTGGTCGACGATGTCGAGCTCGCCGCAGGCGATCGGAGAGAGGACGAGCGCAAAGCTCGCGAGTCTCCCCGTCATCACCACCCACGTGCGCACGACGCATGGAGTATGCCCGATGGGTGCCGCGGGCGCCCGGTCCGAATTGTTGTGAACGGCAGATTCCCGAGATCGCAGGTGATTTACGCGGAGCCCGCAGGAAACCACCGCCAGACTGTCGCGTGATGAGGGCGACGGCCGCTATGCTGGCCCGGCGGGACCTGCGGAAATGACGATCGAGCACCAGATGGGGAGGACGCGGTGATCGCAGCCGCCCTGGCGCTGGCCCTGGCGCCGGCTCCCGTCTACGTGGAGGCCGCGCCCCAGGACGATGGCGAGGAGACGCGCTCCTTGCGCGACCAGCTCATGCTGCGCCTGCTCGAGGAGGGCTACCCGCTGGCCCCGTCGGCGGACCGAGCGACTCGAACCCTGCGCGTCACGCCGGTGACCCACGGGATCCGGGTGGAGGCCCAGGGCGAGGACATCCATGCCTTCGAGGTGGCCACCGGTCCCGTGCTCCCGCTCGAGGCGGTGCACCGGGCCATGCAGGCGCTCGACGAGGTCACGCCGCGCGCCGAGCCCGAGGCCCCGGCCGCCACCCGCTTCGCCGTGCACGTGGAGGATGCTCCCGCTGCGATCGCTCCCGAGGCGCTCCGCGGGGTGCTCGTGCACGAGGTGCTCTCGCGCAACGGCGTGGTGGTCCCGCTCGACGACGATCCCGACGCGGTGCTGTGTGCCGAGCCGCTGGGTGACGACGCGCTGGCCGTGTCGCGGGGGCAGACCCTGCGCGACTGCGGGCGCCAGCCCACCGTGGTCACCCTCGACGACGACGCGATCGATCCCGTGTCGCTCGACGACTCGATGCGGCGGCTGATGGCCGAGCCCGAGGCGCTGGAGGTGGAGGCGCGCGAGCCCGAGACCAGCGCGCCGCGGATCACCCCGAGCACCGGCCTGGCCGCCGAGCGCGAGCCCGGAGCGGAGCGCCGCGGCCCCGCGGTGCGGGTGGGGGCGCGGGCCGGGCTCTACGGGCGCGTCACCTCGGCCGACGCCGCCGTGGGCACCACCCTGCGGGTGGGTCGCGAGCCCGGCCCCGGCGGCCTGCTCGACCTCTTGATGGTTCCGGCCTCGGCCCCCGACATCTCGATCTTCGAGACGAGCGTGAGCGGGGGCTTCGGCTGGATGTGGATCGTGCACCCGGTGGTCGCCCTGCACCTGCAGGGGCTGGCGGGGGTGCAGGTGCACCGCTACCGGCAGCGCGGCAACGAGGCCGGCAACCGGGTGGACTGGACCGCAGAGATCCCCGTGGGCGCCTCGTTTCGGGTGGCCGACGGTCTGCGAATCGATCTCACCGTGCGAGGCGGCCGCTCGGGCCGTCCTCGAGAGCACCGAGTCGACGACGTCGTCGTCTGGGAGCGCAGCGCCTGGCGGATCGGCGGCGCGGTGGGGCTGAGCTACGGATGGAGGGGACGATGAGCGAGCTCGGTGAGATGGGCGAGCTGCACGAGCTGGAATCGAGCTCGCTGCTGCTGCTGCCCGAGGCCGCGCGCACGCACGAGAGGGGCTCGGCTGCGGCCCGAGCCACCCGTGTGGCCGCGCTGTACCGTCAGCACCGCGATCAGGTGTACCGCCTCGCGCTGCGCTACGGCCGGGGCGACCGCACCTGGGCCGAGGACATCACGCAGGACGTGTTCGTCTCGCTGTGCAAGGTGGTCGACAGGCTCGAGGACGACGAGGCCCTCAAGGGCTGGTTCTACCGGGTCGCCACCAACCGCTGCCTGAGCCGGCTGCGCCGCGAGACGGTGGCCAACGCCCCCGCCGTGCGCTGGCTGCTGGGCCGGGCCGCCCGCCTGCCCGCCGACCCCGAGTCGCAGACCGCCGAGCGCCGCGACCTCAAGCGGATCGACTCCGTGCTCGAGACCCTGCCCCCCAAGCAGCGCATCGCGTTCTGCATGTACCGCCTCGACGGCAAGGAGCAGCAGGAGATCGGGGACATCCTCGGCTTCTCCAAGAGCTACGTCTGCAAGCTGATCAAGCGCGCCGAAGAGAAGATCCGCGCCGAGGGTTGGGAGGTGGGCGATGAGTGAGCGTCGTTCCTTCACGGCGGCCCTGCGTGAGCTCGACGAGGGCTACCAGGCCGAGCGCCTGCGTCCGGGCGCGGTGCATCGCATCTCGCGACGGCTCGACGCCGAGCTGCTGCAGGCCGAGCTCCCCAGCCGGCGTCGTCGCATCATCCCGATGGTGAGCTTCGCGGCCGGGGCCGCCACCGTGCTCGCCGTGTTCACCCTGGGCACCGAGCCCGAGACCGCAGTGCGTGACGCCGACGGCATCGTGCCCCTGCACGCCTCGTGGCAGGTGGGCGGCGAGAACTGCCACTCCACCAGCGGCGACACCGAGCTCGTGCTCGACGGTCGCTGCCGCGTGGTGGTGCCCGAGCCCGGCATGGTGATCGAGAGTCGCAAGACCACGCGGCTGCGGGCGGCAGAGGGCGGCGTGGAGCTGCTCGACGGCACCGCGATCTTCGAGGTGGAGCCCGACGCCGAGGGACCCTCGCGCCGCGTGCTCGTGCCCGGCGGAGCGATCGAGGTCCACGGCACCCGCTTCTCCGTGGTCGTGCACGGCGACGAGGGGCACGTGGATCTGCTCGACGGCTCGATCCACTTCGTGGGCGACGACGGCAAGGTGCACCAGATCGAGCCGGGCGAGCGCCACCGCTTCTCGGCGAGGACGATGGTGGCCACGACCGCCGAGCCCACGCCGAGCCCCGCTCCGCTCGCCGACTCGCCGCTCGCCGAGGGCGAGGCGATGCCGGTCGACGCGAGCGAGGCCGAGCCCGGCGAGCTGCCGCTGGCGGCGGGCGAGCGCCTGGCCGCGCTGGCGGTCGAGCCCCGCGAGGGCAAGTCGTCGCGCAGCACGACCGCTCGTCACGCCTCGTCCGAGCTGCCCGCGGGCGAGTCGTCGGAGGAGCTGCGCAAGATCGTCGCGCAGGTGACCGAGCTCCGGGCCCAGCGGCAGTACCGAGCCGCGGTCTCGCTGCTGCGGGGCGCGCTGGCCGAGCGCTGGGACAAGAGGACTCGCGAGGTGCTCAGCTACGAGCTGGGCACGATCCTCTCCACCCAGCTCCCCGATCGCCAGGCCGCCTGTCGCCACTGGGCCGAGCACCGCGAGCAGTTCCCCGCGGGGCGCTACGCTCGGGCGGTGGAGCGAGCCGAGGCCCGCCTGGTCTGCACGAGCACCGCTCCCTGAGCGCCCGCGTGCGCCTTGCACCCTGGCCCACGGAACTTTCATCCGTGCGGCCGGGCGCGGGGCACTATGATCCCGGCCCATGAGACGCCCCGTGCGATCGCTGTTGGCCGTGTCGCTCCTCGGGCTGTGGCTGGGCGGCTGCAACGACCCCGCGCCCGAGCCCGCCCCGGCCGAGCCCGCTCCCGAGGCCCCCGCCGAGGCCAACCCCACCCCGACCCCGGTCGAGGAGGACGAGGGCGACGACGAGCTCGTCGCCGACGGCGAGGTGCCCACCGAGCCCGCGGTCACCCTGCTCGAGCCCGGCCGCGGCAGCCCGCAGGAGCTCGCCCCCCGCACGCCCGGCGCCGCCCCGCAGCGGGTGGTGGTGCAGGTGAGGATCACCGAGGGCCGCAAGCGAAAGCTGCACCTGCCGGTGGTCCGCCTCGCCGGCGACCTGGCCCTGCAGTCGATCGACGACGGCGGCTCCAAGTACCAGTGGACGCCGCGCTCCACCACCGTGCTCGCCGAGGGCGACGGCGTCGATCCGGAGTTCCTCGCCGCCTTCGAGTCCGCGCTCGCGGTGGGCGACGCCCCCGGTCCCGTGCCGCTGGTCACCGATCGCTGGGACGTGGTGAGCGAGCTCGGCCTGGCGATCCCCACCAATTCGCACGCGGCCGAGGTGCTCGTGGCCCAGCGCCTGGCCCTCGGGCACCTGGCGCTCCCCATCCCCGCGATGTCGATGGCCGAGGGCTCCACCTGGGTGGTGCACCGCCGCGTGGACCTGCTGGGGATCCCCGCCTGGGAGTCGCTCGACTGCACGGTGGAGAAGATCGAGGGCCGGCAGCTCCAGGTCACCGCGAACGTGCGCTTCTTCGGCGTGGCGGGCGAGCCCCCCGCCGGCACGCCGCTGGGCCTGGCCTCCATCACCGCGCTGACCGGCACCGGCAAGCTCAACGCCCGCTACGACCTGCACACCGCGCTGCCCATCGACATGCAGCTGCAGGGCAAGATCGACGTCCGCACCGCCGAGGGCACCAAGCCCCAGCGCTTCGGCTTCGAGCTGCGCGCCGACGAGGACTACCTGGCCCGCCCCGATCCGCGGGTGGTGTTCCGCGGGCAGTTCGTCCAGGGCGGCCTGATCCGCGGCGTGGTCCCGCCCGACACCAAGGTGTGGTTCAACAAGAAGAAGACCAAGGTCTCGCCGGAGGGCGACTTCCTCATCGGCTTCGGGCGCAACGCCGCGCCGCGGGCCTTGCTCGCGTTCTCGTTCGCCGGCGGCCCCACCGAGCGCCACATCGTGCACGTGCAGGAGCGGGTGTTCGAGCCCGAGGCCATCGACGGCCTGCCGCCCGAGATGGTCGACCTCGACCGCGAGACCCGCAAGGCGCTCGGCAAGTCGCGCATGAAGGTCAAGCGGATCCGCAACAAGAGCAGCGATGTCCCCTACTTCCGCGACGGCTTCGTCTGGCCCATGAAGGGGCCGATCACCTCCACCTACGGCCGCAAGCGCATCCTCAACGGCGAGGACAAGGGCCCGCACTGGGGCGTCGACATCGCGGCCGGCGTGGGCCACAAGGTCAAGGCCCCCGCGGGCGGCGTGGTGGTGCTCGCCGAGAGCGACGTGCCGCTGTCGGGCAACCTGGTCATCATCGACCACGGCCACGGCCTGAGCTCGTCGTTCCTGCACCTCGACAAGCTCAAGGTCAAGGAGGGCGACGTGGTCAAGCAGGGCCAGGTGTTCGCGACATCCGGCAACTCGGGTCGCTCCACCGGTCCCCACCTCGACTGGCGCATGAACCTCTTCGACACCCGCATCGACCCCCAGACGGTGGTCGAGGGCACGCCCTGAGCACGGGTCGCCCCCGAGCGCAGAGCACGACAGCTCGGCTCACTCGCTCGCGGGGAGCAGGTCGAGCTCGGGGTAGCGGCGGAAGATCCCGTGCTCGTCGAACGGCAGGCAGCGCTCCGAGGCGCGGTAGGCCGCGATGGCCGGCAGGGCGTCGACGTGCTCGCGTAGCGCCACCAGCCCCGGCAGCTCGGGCGCGTAGTGGGCGTAGGCGCGCCCGAACGCGTACTCGAGCCCGCGCAGCACCTGGTCCATGGCGAGGTCGACGTAGGAGAGCCCGTCGCCCACCAGGTGCCGTCCCCCGCCAGCCGCGTTGGCCCGCACCACCGACTCGAGGTAGCGCAGGAACTTGGGCATGCGCTGGTCGACGAACTGCCGCGCGTAGGCCAGCGCCTGCTCCTTCTGCTCCTCGTAGTAGAGCCCCTTGCCCACGGGGTGGTGGGTGTCGTGGGTCTCGGCGACGAGATCGGCCACGGTGAGCTGCAGCTGCAGCGCCTCGGCGCGGGTGCCCTCGTCGCTCGGCACCAGGCCGTGGCGCGCCGCGAGGTAGGCACAGACGTTGGGCATCTGCGCCAGCCGCCGCTCGCCGTGCACCAGCACCGGGGGCGCCAGCGGGCGCAGCCCCGGACCCTCGCCCGCGAGACAGCGCATCATCGCGGGTATTCCGCCGCCGTCCTCCTTGGGACGACGGGCCACGTCGTCGTAGGCAGCCCCCGCCTGCTCGAGCACGAGCCGCACGAATTCACCGCGACCCGGGATCCCCGGCCAGTAGTAGAGCGCATAGGGAGCATCGGCCATGCCCATGCTCTACCCGCCCCGAAGGCCTCGGAGCAAGCCCGAAGCGGCGCATCACCCGAAGCTGGGTCACAATCGAGGGGCATGGCGGCGGGGGAGCTCAGCGAGGCAGCTCAGCGGCTCGAGGTCGCCGACCTGCCCGTGCTGCCGCGACCGGTCCTCGAGCCCGAGCCCTGGCGACCCCCGCGGCTCAGCCCCGGCTTCGCGCTGGGCTGGGTGCTCACCCTCGGGGTGCTCGGCACGCTGTCGGCGATCTGGCTGGTGGGGATGATCGCCACCACCCTCTTCTTGGTGCTGGGCAAGGGCGGGCTGCTGCCCGTGCTCGCGTTCGGGGTGACCGGCCTGCTGCTGGGGCGCGGCTGGGTGGGCATGGTGCAGTCGATCGTCGGGCGGCTGCGTCGGCGCGACCTGGCCGATCCGGCTGCCCTGCCCGCGGCCTTCTGGGCGCTCTCCTCGGGGGTGCAGCGCCTGGTCCGACACACCCGCAGCCTGCAGATCGTGCTGCGCGACCCCGGGCTCTCGCTCGACGAGCTCGACCGCGAGATGTTCGAGTGGCTCTCCACCATGGCCGAGCTCTCGCCCGAGGACCGACGCTTCCTGCAGACCCGCGGGCTGGTGGCGAGCCAGCTCCGCGAGGAGCTGGTGCACAGCCGCTGGTCGGAGGACCGCGTGGAGCGACAGCGCATGCAGATGCTCACCCAGCGCCAGCCCGTCGCCCTGCGCCCGCTGCCGCGGGTGGGTCACCGGAGACGCGCGCTCGCGGTGCTCGAGCGCTTCGAACGCGACGTGCTGCAGGCCGGACGCGACCCCTTCCGCGGCAGTGCCTAGCTCGGGCTCGCGGCGGAGCTCGGGCTCGCGGCGGGCCTCGAGGTCCCCAACCACGCCAGCCCCACCGCGGCCAGGCTCACGGCGCCGCCGAGCAAGAAGTTGGGCCCGTAGCCCAGCCACTGCGCGGTGGTGCCCCCCAGCGCCGCCGCGAGCAGGGTGGCCAGCACCACCAGCGAGGCCTGCAGGGTGTAGTCGGTGGCCGCGTGCTCGGGGCGGCAGCGATCCATCATCAGCGTGAACAGGGTGGCGGTGGCCATGCCCGTGGCGAGGTGCTCGAAGATCACCGGGCCGTAGAGCAGCACGGGTCCCGGCTCGGCGCCGGTGCTCAGCGCATAGCTGGCCACCGACAGCGCCTGCAGGGCGCCGAAGACGAGCAGCGCCCGTCGTCGTCCCAGTCGCCCCACCGCCGCGCCGCCCAGCATCGCGCCCAGCAGCCCCGCCCCGAAGCCCACCGTGCCCAGCAGCACCCCGAGCTCCGCCAGGCCCATGCCCTGGTCGATGTAGAACGGGCGGAGCATGCTGGTGCCCAGGTAGTCGCCGGCCTTGTAGATGCCCAGCACCAGCAGCCACCGTCGTCGCGTGGGGTCGCCCACGAAGTGCCGCAGGGCCTCGAGCACGCCGGGCTCGCCGCTGCCCTCGGCGGGCTCGTGGGCGCGACGCGGCGGCTCGCGGAAGGCCCACACCGGCCCCGTCGCCAGCAAGAGCAAGAGCGCCGCGCCCACGAAGGTCCACGCCCAGCCGAGCTGCTCGAAGGCCACCAGCAGCGCGCCGCCGCCCACGATCATCCCCACGCGATAGCCCGCCACCTGCACCCCGTTGCCCAGGCCGCGCTCGTGTCGATCGAGCAGATCCACCGCGAGGCCGTCGGTGGCGATGTCCTGGGTGGCCGCGAGCAGGTTGATGAGCAGCACTCCCACCATCACCCCGGCCAGCCCCTCGGAGGGATCGGCGAGGGCCAGCACCAGCAGCACGGCCACGCTCACGAGCTGCAGCGGCAGCAGCCACCCGCGACGGCGACCCGCCCGCGCCCCGCCGTGGCGATCGACGAAGGGCGCCCACAGGAACTTGAGCCCCCACGGCAGCACGAGCAGGGTGCTCAGCCCGATCGCGGCCAGCGAGATCCCCTGCTGGCGCATCACCGCGGGCAGGGCCTGGGTGAAGAAGCCGAAGGGCAGCCCCTGCGAGAAGTACAGGGTGGCCAGCAGGCCCAGCTTGCGCGGGGTGGAGCCGGTCATCGGGCGTGCTCCACCTGCGGCCGGGGTCGCGGGCCCTGCCACAGCCGCCGCAGCCCGGGCCAGCACCACGGCCGGCTGAGGTGCTTGAGCGACAGCCACAGCAGCGCCCAGCGCTTGGCCCGGACGCTGGGCGCCAGGATGATGTGCACGTGCGGCCAGCGACGACGGCGAGTCCGCCCGGCATTGCACAGCAGGGCGAAGCACTCGGGATCGCCGAAGCGCGCCAGGGCCTCGCCCCGTGCCACGCGGTCGGCCAGGCGCAGCAGCTCCGCCAGATCGGAGGTGCCGGCGCGCGCCGGGTCGAGGCTGAGCACGCAGTAGCCCGGCACCAGGGGGACCCGGGGCCTTCGTAGCACGAAGCCCGCCGGCAAGGCGCTCATGGACGTCGCCCTCCGCCGAGGATGCGACGCAGCCAGCGACCGAGCTCGGGCGCGGCGCTGCCGGGCGGCACCACCTCGGTGCTCGAGGCGAGCTGGTAGTAGCCCTCGATCGCGGCCAGGGTGGTCACGGCCAGGGCTCGGGCATCGAGCCGAGCGCCCTGCTCTCGCGCCACCGCCTCGACGAGCTCCGTGAGCGAGGTCAGCCGCCGCTCCACCACCGCGCGATAGCGCGAGCGCAGCTCGGCGTCCTCGAGGGCCTTGGCCCCGATCCACACCCAGGCCGCGACCGCCTCGGGCTCGGACCCCTCGCCGCGCGCCAGGTGGGCGTCGATCCACGCCTCGAGCCGGCCCCAGGCCCCGCGCCGCCGCGCCGCCAGGGCCTCGTGCCGCAGCTCGACCAGCGCCTCGAGGTGCTCGAGCACGGCGTAGAGGATGTCCGCCTTGCTCCCGAAGTGGTGGTGCAGCAGGCCGGGGCTCAGGCCGGCCTCCTTGGCGATGGCCTGCACCGAGGCGCCATCGAAGCCATGGCGGGCCACCACCCGCACGGCGGCTCGTACGATCTGCGGGCGGCGCTGCTCGGCGTTGCTCGGGCGTCCCATAAATTGGTTGGTCAACCAAATAATAAACTACCAGAGCACCGATGCAACCCCGCACTGCGCCCGGTAGCGCTCACCCCGGCTCCACCGCCGCCTGCACCCGCTCGCGTAGCCAGCGGTGCCCGGGGTCGGCGTCGTAGCGCTCGTGCCACAGCATCTCGAGGGTGAAGGGCGCGATGGGCAGCGGGGGCTCGTGGATCTCCAGCGGGAAGCTGCGCGCGAAGGTCAGCGCGAGCCGGCGCGGGGCGGTGAGCACGAAATCGCCTCCGGCCACCACCAGCGGCGCGGCCAGGAAGTAGCGGATCCGCAGCGCGATGCGGCGCGACAGCCCGCGCGAGGCCAGCCACTCCTCCACCGGCCCCGAGCCCTCGCCGGTGGGGCTGATGAGCACGTGGGGAAGCTGCAGGAACTGCCGCAGGGTGAGCCGCCGTCGCACCACGGGGTGGTCGCGTCGCACCAGGCACACGAAGTCATCGGTGAGCAGCGGGGCCGCGCGCAGGCCCGGCGAGGCAGGCACGAAGGCCGCGAAGCCCAGGTCGACCTCGCCGGTCTCCAGGCGCGGCAGGTCGGCGAGCATGAAGGGCACCACGTCGTAGTCGATCCCCGGGGTCTGGCGGGCGTCGGCGATCAGGGGAGGCAGCACCGTGTAGGCCAGGTAGTCGCCGGCCCCCAGCCGGAAGCGACGGCTCGCGTCGGCCGGATCGAACGACGGCGGGTCGCGCAGGGCGTGCTGGAGATCGAGCAACGCCCGCCGCACCGGCACCCGCAGCGCCTCCGCCCGCGGCGTGGGCACCAGGCCGCCTGCCCCCCGCACCAGCAGCGGATCGCCCACCAGCTCCCGCAGCTGGCGCAGCGAGTGGCTCATCGCGGACTGGGTGACCCCGATGCGGCGAGCCGCGCCCGTCACCGTCCCGGCCTCGAGCAGGGCATCGAGCGCCACCAGCAGGTTGAGGTTGATGTCGGCGAGGCGGGGCCCGCCCGCGGGGCTCGGGTCTGACATGAGCAGTCCTCATGCTAAGTTGAGGACCATCGATTTGTCTAATGACATCCACGGGGCCATGGTGCCTGCATGTCGATCGTCATCAACACTCCCAACGGAAACATCGGACGCCGCCTCGCCCTCACCCTGCTCGACCTGGGCGAGAGCATCACGGTCATCAGCCGCGACCCGGCCAAGGCCTCGGAGCTCGCCGAGCGAGGCGCCCGCGTGGTCCAGGGCTCGATCGAGGACGAGGCCACCCTGCGCGAGGCCTTCGCCGGCGCCACCGGGCTGTTCTGGCTGACCCCCTCCAACCTCGCCCCGGGCTTCCATGCGTGGGCCCGCGCCGCGGCCGAGCGCGCCGCCACCCTGGCCGCGGAGGCCGGCATCGAGCGCGTGGTGGTGCTCTCCAGCACCGGGGCCCACAGCGGCGCGGGCGTGGGCCCGGTCTCCGCCCTCGGCCCGGTCGAGCACGAGTTCGAGTCCCGGCTGCCCCACGTGGTCTCGCTGCGCGCCGGCTTCTTCATGGAGAACTACCTGCGCGACCTGGGCACCATCGCCGCGATGGGCAAGATCTTCTCCCCCGCCGCCGCCGATCACCGCGTGCCCATGGTGGCCACCTCCGACATCGCCCAGCGGGCGGCCGAGCTGCTGCACGAGGGCTGGCAGGGACACCTTCGGCTCGGGGTCCACGGGCCGCGCGACCTCAGCCCGCGCGAGGGCGCCCAGATCGTGGGCCAGGCTCTCGGCCGCGAGGTGGAGTACGTGCAGGTCACCCCCGAGCAGGCGCTCCACGCCATGCTCGAGGCGGGGATCCCCGAGTTCGCGGCGCGCCTCTACGTGGAGATGTTCGTCGCGCTCAACGAGGGCCGCATGGATCCGGCCGAGCCCCGCGACGACGCCTCCACCACGTCCACCGAGCTGGCCGACTTCACCCGCCAGGTGCTGCGGCCGGCGGTGGCCCAGGCTGCTGCCCAGTAACGATCGACACGAGAATGGAAGCGGCGCCGCCTCGCTCGAGGCGGCGCCGCTTCACCGTCGTGTCGTACGGTCGATCAGCCAGGAGTGAAGGAGAATGGGTAGGTCACCATCGCGCTGCCGCCGGAGGCGGGCTTGGGGAACTTCCAGCGCTTGACCGCCTTGGCCACGCAGTTGGCCACGTTGCTGTCGCCGATGGTGTTCTCGGAGACCGCGGCGGTGGGCACCAGGCCCGAGGGACCGATGGTGAACATCACGGCCACCCGCCCGCTGAGGTTGGGGTTGCGGCTCAGCCCCTGGTTGTAGCAGTGCCGCACCTCGTTGTGGTGGTTGCGGACGATCCGACGGATCACGTCCTTGTCGATCGTGCCCTTGATCACCGCCTTGCCCTGCCGCACCTGGGGCGCCTTGCCCTTGCGGGGCGGGTGGCCGATGCCGCTGCCGCGACCGTAGCCCAGCCCGTCGCTGCCTCCGGCGCCGCGGCCCATCAGGCCCACGTTGCCCAGACCCAGGGTGCCCTCGCCATTGCCACCGCCACCGCGGCCGGTGCCGATCACTCCCAGGCCTCCCACGCCGTTGGACGCGGCGATCTCGGTGCCCGTGAGCCCGCCCCACACGTCCTCGTCGTCGTTGCCCATGGCGATCGAGCCGTAGGGCGAGGCGATGAAGTGGCCGCTCTCCTCCGCCATCAGGCCGAGGATGCCGGTGGTGCGGGCCATCATCTCCGGGTCGAAGTTGCGGGCCATGGTGGGCAGCGCGGTCTTGGGGCCCTTCATGGCGTAGAGCCCCGACTTGTTCTTGGCCTTGGAGTCACCCATCTTGCCCTCGGCTCCCTTGTGCCGCTGGCCCTGGCCGCCGGGATCCTCGTTGGAGTCGGCGGTCTCCTCGATCACCACCTCCTCCTGCTCGGGCTGCTCGTCGGGCTGGTTGATGTAGCCCACGTAGCGGTTCTCGGCGGTGAGCTCGTCCATGCTCATCGACAGCGCGTCCTCGGGCACCAGGTGCATCAGCCCCAGCAGGCCGCCGAGCACCAGGAACGAGGCGGCGTTGTAGGCCCAGAACGGCTTGTCGGCCTCGCTCTTGCCCGCGACCACCTTGCCGCGTGCCACCGAGCGCACCAGGTAGGTGACGCCCGCGTGCTCGACCTCGGCCTGGGACCCCGCCGGGAGCACGACGGCGTAGGCCGAGCCCGAGTTGGCGGCGCGCCCCGAGCCGACCAGCTCGTGCAGCTCCATGCTCTGGCCGCCCGCGCTCAGCCGACCGCTCATGCCGGCGGTGAAGCTCAGCACGTAGTCGTCGCCCTGCTGCCGCACCAGGGGGAAGGCCGCGCCGTCGGGCAGGCCCTCGCCGCTCACGTGGAAGCTGGCGTCGTGCCCCTCGCCGATGGTGTAGCGATCGAGGCCCTCGTCCTCGCGCCTCGACAGGCCCAGGCCGAAGGGCACCAGGCCCAGCAGCGCCAGGCCCAGGCCCAGGCCGCCCAGGCCGGTGCCCGGAGCCTCGGGCGCGGCCCGACCGACCTGCAGCGCCTCCTCGCGCGCCGCCTGGTAGCCCTCCCAGTCCTGCATCACCTCGTTGGCGAGCAGGCCCGCGCCGCCCAGCAGCATCAGCCCGCCCAGGGCCAGCCACGCCGGCGCCCGCTGGCTGCGGCGGTGCACCTGCCCCACGTGCTGCACGTCGAGCATGGTCTCGCCGTACTGGGCCACGACCTCGGCCACGTGTCGCTCGCTCTGCTCCACCTCCGAGGTGTCGACGGGGAGGGTCGCTCGCGGAGCCATGGCCACCGGAGCCGGCGCGGGCGAGGGCGCCACCGCGACGGCGGCGGCCGTGGCCACCTGCGTCACCGCAGGGGCGGGCGCCATCGCGGGCGCGGCCGCCATCGTCGGCGCCGACTCGAGCTCGACGCGGTAGGGGCCGAAGCACATCGAGTCGCCGACCGCGATGGAGCTGCTCTTGTGCACGCGCTCGCCGTTGATGGTGGTCCCGGACGCGCTGCCGAGATCGACCAGGCGAATCTCGCCCTCGGTGACCTCGAGCACCGCGTGCATGCGCGCGACGGCGTCGGCCTCAAGCTGCAGGTCGCTGCTGCGGAGCTTGCCGATCTTGATCACCTCTCGCGAAAACGATCGGCTGCCGATGGGCTGCTCGTCCTTGAAGATCCTCAGGTTGATCGTGCGGGGCATGATGGGCTCTCTTCCTGCTGCGCTTGGTCGCGTTCGGTGGGCAGGACATCGGACCCCCCACGAAGTTCCGCGACGATCGAGGCGCGAGCCGTCGTCTCTCGTCGAGCGCGGCTGAGCCCGGGCTACGACCCGCCCCGCGAGCCTCCCAAAGAAAGTGCCGCGCCGAACGGGAACCTTCGCCGGGTCGTGGTGTCCAAGCGGGGCCGGGCGACGAGCACGCCGCCCGATTCCCCGCGGGAAACGGCCGCGGGCGAACGAAATCCCGACTCTCCGCTTGCCTCGCGGGACCGCGCTCGGCGGTAGAACCACCGGGCTGGCGACTCCACCCCGTGCGAGCCCGCCCCCCCTGCGTGATCACCAGGCCGCTCCCGGCGATCGTCGACGCCTCGGACGACACGCCGCACCTCGAGCGCTACGTCGCGCGTCGTTTGGTTCCGGCGACGAGCACCGCGTGGCCCAGGACCTTGCCCAGGCCCAACGGGAAGCGGAGCTCGAGTAGCTCGGGCAGGGCCCGAGCGGATTCGATTTCGCCACCAGCACGTTCGATCGTTTCGAGCACGTGCTCTCGGCCTGGATAGGATCTCGGATCGTCGAACAGATCCAAGAACACGAAGGTGCCTCCGGCCGCGAGGACGCGCAGCGCCTCGGTGATGCCGACGGTCTTGTCTTCGACGTCCCGCACCTCGTGGAAGGTCAGACAGCTCACTACGCGCTGCATCTGCCCATCGTCGAAGGGGAGACACGACGCGCTGCCTTGCACGAAGTGAAGCTCCGGGACGCCCTCCAGCACGACGTTGCGCTCGGCCTGTGCCCGTGAGTACTCCCAGTCCTCGCCCCAGCGATCGAGCCCGTAGTACTCACCCGGCGAGGCCTTTGCGCACCGGATCAGGAGCTGGCCGCTGCCGCAGCCGATGTCGAGCAGCCGACCCGTGCGGCCGACTGCGTCCACGATCAACCCGTGGATCCTGGCCTGGAAGTCACCCCCCCGGACCGAGGCGGTGCATCGCCGCCGACAGCACGATCGCGATGTCGAGCAAGGGCAGCGCAAGCAACCCCAGGACCAGACCGGGCAGCCACCAGCGTGCCACGACGACGCCGGCGATGAGCAGGCCTCCGGCCACCAGCCACAAGGCAAGAGTACGTCGCACACGAATCCACGCTGGATACCGCGGCCGCTCCCGCTCGTTCTTCGGCGGCGCGCTCACCCGCCGAGTATACACGAGCGATCGGAGCACCACGCCGGCCTTCCGTGGGCGGCGGAAACGGCCCGCGGGCGGACGACCACCTCCCCGATCTTCCTCGCTCGGCGCTCACGAGTCGGCGAGAGGTATCGGGATCGCGCGCCATCCACTATGCTCGCGACTCGCCCCGCGGCAGGCCGCCCCCATGAGCGATCGCTACTCGACCCCCATCGTGCTGCTGGCGTTCAACCGCCCGGACGCCACCCGCAAGGTGCTCGAGATCGTCCTGGCCCAGCGTCCCCGCACCCTGTACGTGGTCGCGGACGGGCCCCGCCCCGAGGTCCCCTCCGACGTCGAGACCTGCCGAGCCACGCGGGCCCTGTTCGACGACCTGCCCGCCGAGGTCGAGCTCCACCGCCTGTACTCCGAGGGCAACATGGGGGTGCGCCGCCGGGTGGCCAGCGGGCTCGACGAGGTGCTCGAGCGCGAGGAGCAGGCGGTGATCCTCGAGGACGACTGCCTGGCCCACGCCAGCTTCTTCGGCTACTGCGAGGCCCTGCTCGAGCGCTTCCGCGACGACGAGCGCGTCGCCTCGATCACCGGCAGCAACACCCAGGGCAACCGCATCAACGCCGAGGCGCGCTCGTACAGCTATCACTTCTCCGCGGTGGGCATGCCCTGGGGCTGGGCCACCTGGCGCCGCGCCTGGCGGGCCTACGACGCGCGCCTCGAGCTGTGGCCCGCCTTCCGTCGCTCGGGCTGGCTGC
Source organism: Myxococcales bacterium (assembly GCA_020633315.1). Taxonomy (GTDB): domain Bacteria; phylum Myxococcota_A; class Polyangia; order Nannocystales; family Nannocystaceae; genus Paraliomyxa. Next base: position 81,967 of record JACKDV010000010.1, on the reverse strand, counting down.
GCGATCGCCTGGGCCACGTGGCCGGCGGGCAGTGGGAGCGCGTCCTCGACAACGCCCACGAGGTGGACAGCTGGTGGGTGCGCTGGTGCATGAGCTGCTGGTGCCAGGGGCGGCTGGCGATCGTGCCGAGGGTCAACCTCATCACCAACCTCGCGGGCAAGATCCAGGAGGGCGAGACCACCGAGGCCGCGATCGCGGCGCGCTTCGGCAACCTGCCCACCCACCCGCTCGAGTCGCCGCTGATGCACCCGCCCTTCGTGGTGCGCGACCCGGTGGCCGAGCGGCGGGTGCTCGAGACCATGCTGCCGTGGTCGCCGGTGGGACGCACGGTGAAGCAGGTGCTCATCGAGGGCCACGGCACCCTGCGTCGCTTCTTCCCCGGCGGGCAGTGAGCTCGGGTCCGGCCGCGGCCGGAGGCTCGCTTCGTAGCGCCACCACCACGGCATGCTCAGGCGAGCGAGGGGCCCGTCGGCCAGGCTCGAATTCGCGCGAGTTTCGGGACTCACCATCATCGCAGGCTCGTCCGGCCTCATGGAGTTGCTGTAATTGATTCCCTCGTGCTCAAGGACGATCGGACCGCGCCCACGCATCCCCGGCTCGAGGGAGACGACACGAGCCGCCAGGGGCCGGCGCCGAAGAAGCTCGGCCGATACCAGGTGCTGGGGCTGCTCGGGCACGGAGGCATGGGAATCGTCTACGCGGCCTTCGACGAGCAGCTCCGCCGCCGCGTGGCGATCAAGGAGATCGATCGCAGCGGCGAGGATCCCCGCCGGCGACGACGGGCGCGTCGCGAGGCCCAGGCGCTGGCCCGGGTGACCCACCCCAACATCGTGGCCGTCCACGAGGTGCTCGAGCTCGACGCCCGGCTGTGCATCGTGATGGAGCACGTCGCCGGCCAGACCCTGCGGCAGTGGCTCCACCACCAGCGTCCCGCTCGCTCCGAGCTCCTGTCGGTGCTGGTCCAGGCGGGTCGAGGCATCGCCGCGGCGCATGCCGCCGGCCTGGTCCACCGCGATCTCAAGCCCGACAACATCATGGTCGGCGACGACGGTCGCGTCCGCGTGATGGACTTCGGCCTCGCGCACGTGATGGACGAGCTCGAGCCGCCCGCGCTCGAGCGAGCCGAGACCGAGCCGATCGCGGCCAGGATCGAGGCGAGCCTCCACACCAACTCGTTCCTGGGCACCCCCGGCTACGCCGCGCCCGAGCAGCAGCTCGGGCTCGAGGCCGATCTACGCAGCGACGTCTTCGGCTTCTGCGTGGTGGCCTTCGAGGCCCTGCACGGCCGGCGACCGTTCCCGCTCACCCCGGGCGCATCGCCGCGCTCGTCGGTCCTCGACGGCCGGCTCGCGGACCCCGCCGGGGATGGCGTGCCCGCCTGGCTCGACGCGGTGATCCGACGGGGCCTCGCCCTCGAGCCCGACGCCCGCTGGTCCTCGATGGACGAGCTGCTGGAGGCCCTGGCCAAGGATCCCGTGGCTCGCCGCCGCCGGCGGCTCGGGCTGGCGCTGGCCGTGGCGGCGATGCTCGCAGTCACCGTCCTGCTCGCCAACCGGATCTCGCGGTGGCGCGAGGCCCAGGAGCACGAGCGAGCGGAGGCGGCCGCCCTCGACCGCCTGAGCGCGGTGGAGCAGTCGATCCGCGACGCGGAGGCCGTCGGCGACGGCGCGACGGCCGAGGGGGCCTTTCGTGCGTTCGTGTCGGCCCCCGAGAACCGCGGGACCCGAGCGCTCGCCCGAGCGTGGCTGGGGCGAGGCGACCGCAAGCGCGACCAGCCCGAGGTAGCGATCGCGGCCTACGCCGAGGCCTACGTCAGCGCCCGGGCGCTCGAGGAGGAGCGGGCGGCGCTGCGGAGCCTGGCCGGCATGTTCCTCGAGCAGTGGAACGGGGCCGCGCTCGGGCGCAGCGTGGCGCTGTGGCGGGCGAGCGGCGGTGACGATCGCGTGCTCGACGAGCACGCCTTCCAGGCGGCGCTGTGGCAGCGCGATCTCGCGGCGGCCCTCGCCGAGCTCGAGCGACCCGAGCACCCGCGGGCCTCGTGGCGTCCGCTTCTCGAGTCGATGGCCCGCTCGCGCTCACGGCCCGTGCTGGTCGATGCGCTCACGGTCCTGCCCCCCGGCGGGCCGGCGCGGGTGGTCGTGCGGGGGCACGAGCCCGGAGAGGTGGTGCTGCTCGACGACCAGCTCGTGGAGGTCGACCGCCTCGACCTCGACCAGCAGCTCCGCCTCGTGCCGGGGCTGCCGTGGGCCGTCGCCGAGGACGACGAGCACGCGGTGCTCCTCGACCTCCTCCACGGTCGCACCCTCGGGGTCGGGCGCCCGCAGCTGCACCACCTCGCGCCCTTCGACGTCACCGGCGACGGCGAGCCGGAGCTGCTGCTCACCCGCAAGTGGCCGGAGTACGGGTTCTGGCGCTGGGACCTCGAGGGCGGCCGCCTGCACGAGCGCAACGCCTACGAGCCCATCGACGCCTCCGGCACCACCTTCGAGGCCCACGTGGTGGGCGACCTCGACGAGGACGGCGTGGACGAGATCGTCATCGGCTTCGCCGAGTGGTCGATGTTCGAGATCGTGGTGCTCCGCCCCGACCCCTGGGGAGAGCTCGAGCTGGTCGCACGACACCACCTGGGACGCCCCGGATCCATGACCATCGTGCGACGGGGGGGACACCCGCTACTCGCGGTCCTCAACGATCGCCTCATCGAGGCGCCGGAGATCTTCCCCGAGCCCCCGCACACCGGCAAGCCGCCCGGCGTGCGGCTGCTCGCGCTCGAGCGCGACGCCCTGGTCGAGCGCGAGACCTACCTGCTGCCGCACGCCGACGCCTTCGGGCACTTCCGGGCCGGCCACGGTGCGATCGCGGGCGACCTCGACGGCGACGGGCTCGAGGACCTCGCCTTCCCCCTGGTGCGGGCGCAGCTTCCCTGGGTGCTCGTGCTGCGCCAGACCGCGGCGGGCTTCGAGCTGCTGCCCATCGCCGGCGTGAGCCTGCTCGGCGGCGCCCAGCTCGACGACGACCCGCCGCTCGAGCTGCTGGTGCGCGCGAGCCCGGAGCTCGAGCTGGTCGTGCTCGGCCTGGGCGACGAGCCCGTGCCGCCGCTACACGACCCCGCGCTCGAGTCGCTGCCCACCCCCGCGCTCGTCTCCGATCCCGCGCTCGCCGAGCGCTGGCGCCGGGCCGACGATCTCGCCCAGCTCGAGCTGCCGCGCGCCGCCGCGGCCAGCCTGAGCGAGGGGGCCCTGCTGACCAACGACCGCGCCACCAAGTCGGTCCTGCTCGACCGGGCCGCCGAGCTGCTCGTTCGCGACGAGCGACCCCGCGAGCTCCTCGAGCTCGAGCTCGACGTCCACGACGATCCCGACGTGCGCGCCCGAGCCCTGGCCCGCCGCACCTGGGCCCTGTCGCGGCTCGGCCGCTACGAGGAGGCGCTGGCCACGGCCCGCGAGCTCGAGCGGACACCGGGGCGGGACGACGACGGGCGCGCCCGGGTCGACGAGCTCTCCGCGATGCTCGACCCCGCGGTGGCCCTCGACCTCGACCTCGACCGCCCGCTGTCGGAGCAGTGGCGCCTGCCCACCCCTGGCGCCGTGTACCGCAACCCCGCGGGCTGGCTCGAGCTGTCGGTACCGGCGACCTCGCGCCCGGTGGCCGAGCTGCCGATCGAGTGGGACGGGCGACCGATCGCCTTCGAGCTCGAGCTACGCATCGACCGACTCGAGTTCGGCGCGTGCATGGAGATCGAGCTCGTGGACGAGAGCGATCAGCCCTGGCTCGGCGCCTCGATCTGCGGAGAGGGCGGAGGGGAGCGCCTGCACCGGACCACCTACGTCCACGCGGGCCCCCGCGCGAGCTGGGCCGCGGTGGCCAGGCACGAGAGCGAGTCGGCGCTCTCGCCCGGCGAGTTGGCGCTCCAGCTCGCCTACTTCCCCGATCGACGCCAGACCGAGATCGTGGTCGACGACGGCAGGGCGGACGGGCCGGTGCTCGCGGCCAAGCTCGTCGACGTGGCGCCCCCTGCCGGCCGACATCGCCTGGTGATCCGCAGCCTCGACTCTCCCGAGCCGAACCTCGCCCTCGTACGCATCGAGCGGCTGCGCCTGCGGGGGGCCACCGCCGCTACGCTCGAGCCCGAGCAGCGAGCCCAGGCCCGACCCGCCCGGCTGCTGGCCGAGGGCGAGCCCCGGGCCGCGCTCGAGGCCCTCGGCCAGCTCGCCTCGCCGCCGGAGCAGGCCGAGCTGCTGCGCCTGCTGGCGCTGGCGGAGCTCCGCGACCTCGAGGGGCTCTCGCGCGTCGCCCCGCGGGTGCTCGCCCATCGCGACGACCCCCAGTGGCTCGGCGGTCTCGCGCTCGCCCTGCGACGCCAGCCGCTGGCCGGGGCCGCGCTGCGGGACGCGGGCGGCTCGGCGCTCCTGCCCTTGCTCCGCGGGGTGCTCGCCCTCGCGATCACGCACCGCCGCGACGCCCCGCTGCGACGCGAGCTGCTCGACGAGCTCCGGGACGTCGAGCGCCACGCTCCCACCAACGCGGCCGAGCGAGAGGCCCTGCACGAGCTGCTGGTGTCGCGCTCCGAGCTCTGGTACGCGAGCGGGGATCCGCAGCGCGAGCGCCGAGACCTCCACGCGGCCCGAGCCCTCGCAGGCCCCTGACGCCAGGTGGTCGTCAACGACCTCGACCGAGGGCCACCGGCGGCAACAGCTCGAGCCGCGGCCCCGCGGGCCCCGAGCCGGCCCGGACCCGCTCGAGCCCCAGCCCTCGGCCGACGGGCGGGGCGTCACCATCGACGCCCCGCCCGTCGCCTTTCCCTCGAGCGATGGGGAAGCTCCGTGGCTCAGCCGAGCAGGTCGGGGCAGTCGACCGACTTGAGCGGCGAGACGCTGCAGCGCGCCTGCACCTGCGCGCCGGCGGGCGCGGCCACGCCCTCGCGCCGCTCGATGGCCAGCTCGAGGTTCCAGCCCTCGTCCACGCAGGTCTCGCTCATGTCATCCTCGACCCCCGGGGTGGAGCCATCGCGGTCGGTCAGCGGGCGGTAGCAGGCGTCCACCCCTTCGGGCAGGGTGAAGCCGTCGGCGCTCGGCAGGCACTCGGGGATCGAGTAGCGCACCACCTCACCGTCGAGCGCCACGTACTCCTCGGTGAGCTGGCACTCGGGCTGCAGCCCCGCGCTCACCGGATCCACGTCGGCCACGCAGGTCTTCACGCAGGGAGGGCGCACCTGCTTGCCGATCGCCTCGGCGATCGACGACATCGCGTCGGAGTAGTCCTCCTTGCACACCGAGTAGAGGTTCACCTCGTCCTCGTCGCCGCGGAACTCGTGCGCGAGCTCGGCCAGGCGCACCGGCGGGGCCGCCTTGCCGTTGGCCGACTCGCAGCCCGCCCCGATCCCGTTGTCGAGCAGGAACTCCGGGTCGTTGCCCTGGGTGTAGGGGATGCGCCCGCCGTCGTAGCTGGTGGGCACGCCGGTGAGCACGGCCACCAGCAACTCCTGGTCGGGATTGATCGCCTTCTTCTGCTCCTCGAGCTGGGACAGCAGCTCGGCGTAGCGGGACAGCGGGTGCAGCACCGCCTCGTCCTCGCTGTCCGCCTCGCTGCCGTCGGCCGCCTTGTCCACCGCCCAGCACTCCTGGGTGCCGTCGGGGCTCTGCTCGCACTCCACCCCCGCGAACCAGCAGACCTCCGAGGTGAGCCGGCCACGGTCCGCGTTCTCCGGCGACCACAGGGCCCGGCTCCCGTTCACCACGTCCCACGGGTCGCTCACCTGTGCCCAGCGCGAGGAGCAGTCGGCCTCGTCGGTCACGAACACCACGGCCAGGATCGCGCCGGGGCGCATGAAGCCGAACTCCTCCGAGCGATCGTCGCCCGCCTGCAGCAGGCCCAGGCGCATCGCCTCGAGCGGCGACTCGAAGCCGCAGCCGGTCACGCCCTGCGGCCCGAAGCACTGGAAGGCCTCCACCGGATCGACGCCCTCGGGGAGGTTGGTGACCCCGTCGATGCTCTCGATCCAGGGGCGAGCGCGAGGGGTGGGATCCTGGAAGGTGGCGGTGGGCAGCACCTCGATGTCGTCGTGATCGCAGACCGAGGCGCAGGCCTCCTCGAAGTAGTCGTCGCCCTGCAGGGTCTCGAAGTCCTCGGGCCGGCTGCGACAGCTACGAAGCTTGAAGTTGCCGGCGTCGTTGGAGGGGCACTGCATGTGGCCCGCGTCGGTGGTGATGATCGCGATGCGGTAGTTGGCGTCGACCTCGGTGAGGCGCTCGACCAGCGGGCCGAAGTTGCGCGCGAGCGTGGCCTGCTCCTGCGCCATCGAGCGCGAGTTGTCGATCACGAACAGGATGTCCACATCGCGGTTGACCGACAGGGGCACGGTGTCGTCGTCCTCCTGCGAGGTCTGCAGCTCGACCGACTTGAGTGGGTGGGCGTTGCACGCGGCCAGCGTGGGCACGAGGGCCAAGCACAGGGGAATGAAGTGGTTCCGCATCGCTCGTCGTCTCCTTGTCCGGGGCGAGCCCGCCTCGTGCTCGTGCCGTGACGGCGCGGGCTCGGGGCGCGATCGCTCGTGCTCGAGGAAGGACGGCCTCGGGAGATCGAGCGCGAGCGCGATCCTCCACCGCTCGATCGCCGGCTCTCGCCGTGCTCACCCCCGAAGGGCCGCGGGGTTTCCCCCTTCGTCTTCACCCCGGCCATGGCCGAGGCCGCGGCGATCCGTGGGGAATTCGTGTGCCAACATGGTTGGCGAGCGCGAGCCGCTGATCAGCAGGCCCCGGGCGCGGGATCGCAGGCGACCTCCACGTCGAGCTGCCCCCGCAGCTCCACGCCCTCGCGCAGCACCAACTCGAGCTCGGCGTTGGAGCCCTGCGCCGCGCAGGCGGCCGCGTCCTCGTCCACGCGCAGCAGGTAGCACGCATCCTCGCCGTCGGGGACCGCACCGGCCTCGCAGGGAGAGAGCGCCAGCTCCTCGCGGCCCTGCTCGCCGGCCCGCAGCATGATCACCTCGCACTCCAGCTGCGTGCCCGCCACCTTGGAGTCGACGTCGACGAGGCAGCCCGGGATGCAGGCGCTGCGCTCGGTGCGGGGGGTGGCGAGCGCCCCGTAGAGCTGGTCGAAGGCGGGCGAGTAGGCGTCGCGGCACACCGAGTAGACGACCTCGCGATCGCCCACCGGATGCAGCTCGGCCATGACCCGCAGGCGCACGGGGGGCACCGCGAGCCCGGCCGGCCCGTAGCAGCCGGGATCGACCCCGAAGTCCTCGAGGAACTGCGGGTCGGGGAAGACCCCGCGGGTGTAGACCAGCTCGGCCGTCCCGTCGCCGTAGCCCTCCGGCACCCCGGCGATCAACGCCACCGCCACGCTGGTCTCGGGGCGGTAGGCCGCCTTGCTCGCCTCCACCGCCTGCAGGTCCTCGATGTAGCGGGTCAGCGACCGCATCACCGCGCTCGTGGCATCGGTCACGTTGCCGTTCACGTCGTAGTTCTGCGGGTTGCAGGCGCCCAGCTGCGGACCGTCGCTCTCGCACTGCACCCCCGCGTTCCAGCACACCGCGCTGCTGGGCGCCGGGGTCTGGGGGTCGCTCCAGAACACCCGGTTGCCATCCGGCAGGAAGATCTCCTCCCAGGCGTCGTCCACCGAGCAGTCCCCCTCGTCGGTCACGAACACCACGGCGAGCCGGGCCCAGGGGCGCATGAAGCCATAGGAAGGATCGGAGGGGCTGCTCGAGCGCGTGATCGCGGCGTGCATCGCCTCGAGCGGCGACTCGAAGCCGCAGCCGGCGATGCCCTGCGGCGCCGTGCAGAGCACCGCCGCCTCGAGCTCTGCCCCCTGGAGGTTGGTGCCCGCGGGGCTGACCTCGATCCACGGCCGGGGCGAGAGGGTGGAGTCGAGGTGGGTGGCAGTGCCGATGGTCTGCACCGAGTCGAGGTCGCACAGCTCGAGGCAGGCCTCCTCGGTGGCGTCGATGGTCTGGGCCCCCTCGAACACGAACTCGCTCAGCCGCCCGGTGCAGGCACGCAGCACGAGCTGGCCCGCCTCGGGGGTGGTGCCCTGGCACCAGGGGTTGCCATCGTCGGTGGTGGTGAAGCCCAGCCGCAGGTCGGCGCCGTAGGTCTGGGTCGCGACGCGGGCGAACTCGGCGATGGCCACGGTGGCGCGGGCCTGCTCGGTGCCCATGGAGCCCGAGTTGTCGATCACGAACAGCACGTCGAGCGCTCCGTCGTCGAGCCGGAGCACGGCGGTGCGCTCGCTGCTGGGCGGGAGCTGGCCGCCTTCGGAGCCACCGGGATCCTCGGCCACGTCGCCGAGCTTGCCCAGGTCGGGGGTGCAGGCGAGCCCACCCGCCCACGCGAGCCCGGCGAGCCCGAGCACGAGCCAGCGGGCGCGTCGCCGCATCAGCCTCCCTCGGGGCACGCCCGCCGCATGCGTCCGCTGAGCGCCGAGCCGGCGTGCTGACGGAGGAACGCCCGGGCCTCGGCCCGCGCCTCGTCGCGACGACCCGCCACACACAGCAGCTCCGCCCGCAGCACCCGGCGCTCGTCGGCGAGAGTTCCGGAGGGAAAGCGCTGCGCGTGCCGCTGCAGCGCGGCGAGGCCGGCCTCGATTCGCCCCCCTTGCTTGGCGAGGGTGGCCTCCTTGATCAGCGCGAGCTCGGCCGTGAGATCGGAGGTCGCCGACGCGGGCTCGGGCGCGCTGGCGCCTGCGGTGGCCCGGGACCGTGCCGCACGGGGAGCGGGTCGCTCGACCGCGGCGGTCCCTCCTTCGGCCGCGCCCCCGGCCGCGGCCGCCTCCAGTGACGGCTCGGGCTCGCTCGGCGCGAGCGCGGCCTCGGGCTCCGCCGCGCCGGGGCGCCGGGCCTCGGCCCGCCGCGTGGTCGAGCGGCCTCCCTCGCGCTCCACCGCCTGGCCCCCCTCCGCCTCGGCACCACCTTGATAGGGAGCCTCCATCGCAGGCTCGCGCGCCGAGGTGGACAGGGCCGACACGCCGAGCCCGACGACCTTCACCGCCAGCAACAAGCCGGCCGCGAGCGCCATCGTCACCCCCACCACCTTGGCGTAGTAGCGACCGCGATCGAGGGACGGCCCGGCGCTCGGCGCATCGAGGCGCTCCTGCAGCTCCACCCAGTGCTGTCGTCGCACGCCGGGGCCGGGACCCTCGGCGGCCCGGAACGCACCCAGCAGCTCGCGCGCCGCGGGGCTCAGCTCGGGAACGGGTCGCTCAGCCATGGGCCACCTTCGCTCGTGCCCGTCGTCGGGCCACCGCCTGCTCGAACTTCTTCCGAGCGTTGCGCAGCCTCGAGTATACGGTATTGAGGTTGAGCTCGAGGGTCTCCGCGATCTCGGGGGCCGTCATGCCCTCCACGTCGGAGAGCAGGAAGACCATGCGGTGCCCCTCGTCGAGGCGCTCGAGGAAGGCCCGCACGAAGTCGGCGGCCTCGGCCCGCTCGAGCGCCTCGTCGAGCGGCGCCGCGGGCTCGCCCGGGCTCGGCAGGGCCTCGAGCTTGCGGAGGGTCCTCCGCCGACCGCGATGCAGGTCGGCCGCCACCCGCCGGGCAATGCCGAACAACCAGCTCCGCTCCGCCACGTCGGCCCGCAGCGCATCGCGGCGGCGATGCACCACCACGAACACGTCCTGGGTGGCATCGTCGAGGCTCGCCGGCGGCACGCCCAGGCGCCGCAGGATTCGCCACACGAAGCCATGGTGGCGGTCGTAGAGCGCCGCAAACTCGGGATCGTGGTCGATCACGGGCATCGGGAGGATCCCCGAGGCGTCGGCACAGGCCGTCACGGGGGGGCCATGGCCGGGTGGGCCGGGATCCGTGGCAGAAAAACCGATCGGCGCGAAAAAAACCAGGGTCCTCGCGCTAGTCCCGCGATCGCCGTCGATCGCCCGCGCCGACGCGCTCGCCCCCGCGGGTCACCGCCCCGGCTCGCGCGACGGGGCTGCCCTCCCCCACCCCGATTCCGATCCTTGGTGGTCACAGCCCCCATGATCGAGCGCCTCGGCCGTGCACAGCGTAGGCGAGCCCTCGTCGATTGCACTCACGAAGAAAAGATCCGGGTGAACGTCGTGAACCCGATCCCTGCGACGGGCGTGCCCCTACAATCCTCCGCGAGGGGGTCGAGACGTGACACCACATTGGCTTTCCGCTTCGCTCCGTTCGGTCTGGCCGATCGCGAGCCTGAGCATGGTGATGGGACTGGGCACCGCGGGTTGCTACCGCGGCTCGGTGGGTAGCGACGGCGACGGCACCGACTCGGCGACGGGCGGCAGCGACGACGCCAGCGACGGCGAGGTCGAGGAGCCGCCGCAGGACGTCGAGCTGGTGCTGGAGAGCATGTCGAGACGGATGAGCCAGGCCGAGCTCGACAACACCCTGGCCGATCTGCTCACCGACCTCACCCGCCCCGCGCGGCAGTTCCTCAACGAGGACGAGTTCACCCCCTACGACAACGACTACACCCTGCAGGGCGTGTCGCGGACCTACGTGGAGTCGATGGAGATGATGGCGATCGACGTGGCCAGTCGCCTCGTCGACGACCCGGCGCGTCGCGACCTCGTCGTCCCCTGCGCCCCCACGAGCCCGGGCGACGAGCTCTGCTTCCGGCAGTTCATCGAGAGCTTCGGGCGCCTGGCGCTGCGGCGACCGCTGACCGCCGAGGAGGTCGACGCCTACGTCGCGCTGCAGAGCTACGCCACCGAGGACAACCCCGCCGTCGACAACGACTTCTACACGGCGGTGAAGCTGGTGGTGCAGGCGATCATCCAGGACCCCGAGTTCCTGTACCGCCTCGAGGTGGGCACGCCGACCACCGAACCCGGCGTGTTCCAGCTCGACGACCACGAGCTCGCCTCGCGGATCTCCTACCTGCTGTGGGGCAGCACCCCGGACGGGGCGCTGCTCGACGACGCCGACGCGGGTCGGCTGCGCGACCCGGACTCGCGCCTGGCCTCGATCGAGCGCATGCTCGCCGATCCCCGGGCCCGCGACCAGCTCCACCGCTACCACTCCATGTGGCTGGGCTACCGCGGGATCCCCCACGAGGCGGCGCTGGTCGAGGCCTTCGATCGCGAGACCTCGGCCCTCATCGATCGCGTGGTGTTCGACGAGCAGAGCAGCTACCTCGAGCTGTTCACGGCGAGCGAGACCTACGTGGACGACTTCCTCGCCGACCACTACGGCTACGACCGCCCCGCGGGCGGCGAGGGCTGGGTGGCCTACGGCTCGGACCGGGCGGGCATCCTCTCGCACGGCAGCGTGCTGGCGGCGTTCAGCAAGTTCACCGACACCAGCCCCACGCAGCGCGGCATCTTCATCAGCGAGCGGCTGCAGTGCATGCCGATCCCCACGCCGCCGCCCACCGTGAACGCCGACATCCCGCCGGGCAACCCCGACGATCCCACGGCGTGCAAGGAAGACCGCTACCTGGCGCACCAGGAGATCGCGAGCTGTGCCGCCTGCCACTCGCTGATGGATCCCATCGGCATGGGGCTGGAGAACTACGACATCGGCGGCGTGTTCCGGACCACCGACGAGGGCAAGCCCGACTGCACGATCTCGGGGCAGGGCGAGCTGCCTGGCGTGGGGGCCTTCAGCGGCCCGCGCGAGCTGAGCGAGCGCCTGATGGAATCGGGGCAGCTCGAGCGCTGCGTGGCCGAGCAGTACCTGAGCTACGCCAGCGGCCGAGCCCTCGGGGCCGGCGAGGGCCCGGCCATCGACCACCTGTTCCAGGGCTTCGCCGATGCGGGCTACGACTTCCGCCAGATGATGCTGCTGTACGCAGCCGACGAGGTCTTCGGCTACCGCCGGGAGCCGGGAACCTGAGGACGTAGGAAGGAGCGACGACCATGGCATTTCGACTTCATCGCAGGACCTTCCTCCGGGGCGCGGGCGGGGTGGCCATCGGGCTGCCGGTGCTCGAGTGCATGCTGGACGATCACGGCACCGCCTACGCGGGGGGCACTCCGATCCCCTCGCGCTTTGCGATCGTGTTCGCCGGCCAGGCCCTGGGCGGCGACGGCTACGGCAAGACCGAGAACCGCGTGGCCGGCATGAGCTTCGACGAGGGCGGGCACTTCATCGCGCCCCCCGAGACGGGCTCGGGCTACACCCTCACCACGCCGCTGCAGCCGGTCGCCGACCTGGTCGACGACTTCAGCATCGTCTCCAACATGCGGATCCCCTGGAACGCCGGCTCGGTGGACGGGGCGGCGGTGCCGATGGGCGGGGCCTTCCGTGACTTCCACGGCGGCGGCTGCAGCCCGCTGCTCAGCGGCACGCGCTCCACCTCGCCGAGCTTCACCGCCAACGGCATCACCTCCGATCAGGTGATGGCGGGGGTCAACCCGGGCTCGCTCTACGACTCGCTGGTGCTGCGGGTGCAGCCCTCGTGGTACCTGGCCGGCAGCAGCTACTCGGGGCGCCAGTACATCTCGTACTCGGGGGCCAACCAGCCGGTGGAGGCCCAGGTGAGCCCGCAGAACGCGTTCAACTCGCTGTTCGGCAGCTTCACCCCGGACAACGGCGAAGACGTGGCGCGGCTGGACTTCGAGCTCCGCTCGCGCCGCAGCGTGCTCGACCTCATCAACCGCAAGCGCGACGGGGTCCTCGGCAAGCTGGGCGCGGCCGATCGCATCCGTCTCGAGCAGCACTTCGACGAGCTGCGCGACCTCGAGATGCGCATCGGCGCCATCGACCCGGGCGACCTGCCCGCCTGCTCCCTGCCGACCGACCCCGGCCCCGACCCCGAGATCGGGGGCGACAACGCCGGCGCGGGCTCGGCCGACATCGGCACCAACACCGGCTACAGCGAGGAGGACCTGCGCGCCAGCGTGATGGTCGACCTCGTCCACATGGCCTTCATCTGCGACCTGGTGCGGGTGGCCACCCTGCAGATCACCACCTTCCAGTCGCACATGAACGTGTGGCAGGTGAGCAACGACATCGGCCTGCCCATCCGCGCCGACCTGCACGAGGTGGGGCACAACGGCGACGCCGACAACCGCGGCCAGATCGTGGTGAGCACCATGCTCGGCTGGCACGTGGGCATCTGGGGCAAGCTGGTGCGCCGCCTCAAGGAGACCACCGAGGGAGCGGGCACGGCCCTGGACAACTGCGCGATCGTGTTCATGCCCGAGGCGGGGCACGGCCTGCAGCTCAACGACGGCGTCTCGCTCAACGCCACCCACTCGGTGGAGGAGATGGTGCAGCTCACCGCGGGGCGGGCCGGCGGCCTGCGCCCCGGCCGGCACATCGACACCGCGGGGGCGCACCCGGTGCAGAACCTGATCAGCGCGATGCAGGCCACCGGCTTCGACGGCGACACCCTGGGCGAGGTGAGCGGCAACATCCCCGAGCTGTTCGAAGCCTGAGCGGCGCCGGCCCACCGGGCTCGGGCACCGGCACCCGCGTGCTCGTCCGAGCCCGTCACGGCCCAGCGACTGCGGGCGTCGCTCCGCGAGCCACGCTCGCAGCTCACCGGGCTCGCTCGCCGGCACGGAGCTGGCGCAGGGCGTCGCGATGGCGTCGGGCCTCGTCCACGAGGCCTTCGCGATCACAGTAGCTCACCAGCGCCGCGAGGATCTCCCGATCGCTCGGGTGACGCTCGTGGGCGGCCCGCAGGAGCCCCAGCGCCCGCTCGTGCTCCCCGTGGTCGAAGCGCGCGACCGCATGGACGTAGGCATAGCGGGCGACGTCGGGGCGGGCGAGCGCGGCGGCCTCGAGCGACTCGAGCGCCTCGGGCAGGCTCCCCTCGCGGATCAGCGCGAGCCCGAGCGCATGCTGGATCACCGCCCGATCCTCCACCTGGCTCAGCGCACGGCGGAGCACGGCCTCGGCCTCGGCCTCGCGCCCCTCGGCCCGGTGGAGGTCGGCGAGGTTGACGTGGGCGGCGAGGTAGCTCGGCTCGAGCTCGAGCGCCTCCTCGAGCAGGGCGCGGGCCCGATCGAGGCGGCCTTCGAAGCGGGCGAGCAGCGCGAGGTTGGTGAGCCCGTGGGCTCGATCGGCCGAGGCCTCCTGCACGCGCCGGTACTCCTCGAGCCCGGCCGCGAGGCGCTCGGGGCCGACGGCCGGGCGCGGCTCGGGTCCCGCCCCCACCACGGTCGCGACCGCTTCCACTCGAACCGAGCGGGTGGGATCGTCGAGCAATCGATCGAGGACCCGGTCGCGCCGACCCGGGGGCAGGAGCCCGCCGAGCTGGGCGGCGGTGCGACGCACCAGCGGCTCGTCGTCGCGGCTCGCTCCCTCGATCGCGTCGGGCAGCGCCGGGGTGGGCCGACGTCCGAGCTCCTGCAGCGCGGTCGCGCGGACGATGCCGGGCTGGCGCCCGTCGGCCAGCAGCTCGAGCAGCCGCTCCGCGGCCCCGGGCTCGCCCGTGCGCGCGGCGAGCAAGGCGTCACCGAAGCTCGCGGGGGTCCGCACCGGTCGCTCGCCGATCGCCTCGGCCGCCTGCTCGGGGGTCTGCGTGGGGTGGCAGCCCAGGCAGGGATCGGGCGCCCCCACCCGCGCCGCGAGCATGGGATCGGGCACCCCGAGGCGATGGTCGGCCCGCTCGTCGACCCCCATGTAGCGGCGCTGGGGCATGTGGCACGCGGTGCACTGGGCTCCGGCGCTGTCGGGCGGGTGCAGGTGGTGCTCGGTGGTGTCGAAGACCTCTGGCCGGTGACAGGTGGCACACAAGGCGTTGCCGGAGGCGCGCAGCTCCAGGCCGTGGGGCTCGTGGCAGTCGGAGCACACCACCCCGGCGGCGTGCATCTTGCTCTGCAGGAACGAGCCCAGCACGAACACCTCGCCGTCGATCTGGCCGTTGGCGAGGTAGAGCCCCTCGTCGAGCAGGGCGATGCGCACGCGATCGTGCATGCCGCCCCGAGCCGAGGCGAGGGCGCTGCGGTGGGAGTGGCAGGGCGCGCAGCGGTCGAGCTCGGGGTCGTGCGCGTCGGCCCCCTGCAGCCGGGCGATGGGGCCGTCGGGCTGGGGCATCCAGGCGCGGGCGTCGGGCTTGACCAGCGAGAACGGCATGGGCGTGGCCCGGCCGGCCCGAGCCGCCGCCACGTGCTCCGAGCCCCGGCCGTGGCAGGCCTCGCAGCCCACGTCGATCTCGGCGAAGGTGGTGGCGTAGCTCCGCGACGCCCGCTCGTAGCCCTTGGCGACCCCGGTGGAGTGGCAGTCGGCGCACGAGTCGTTCCAGGTGAACGCCGGCGCGCGCCAGTGCAGCGGATCGCCGGGCGGCACCGGGGGCTCGTCGGCCTGCAGGTGGAACCAGCGCTGACCGCCGTCGTGGGCGGGCCGGGCATCCCAGGCGACGGGCAGGGCCTGCAGGCGTCCGTCGCCCAGGTCGACCAGGTACTGCTGCAGGGGCTCGACGCCGAAGGTGTAGCGCACCGGGTAGCGGCGCGTGAGCCCGTCGACCCCGCGCACCTCGGCCACGAAGCCGCCGTCGCGGGTGACGAGCACGAAGGTCTCGTCACCGTGGCTCACCGTCGAGCCGTCGAAGGCCCCGAGCACCGTCTGGTCCGACGGCTCCTGCATCGCCCGATCGTGATCCGAGCCCGACCAGGCCGCGAAGGCCTCGGCGTGGCACGAGGCGCAGACCGTGGTGCCCACGTAGGCGAGCCCCTCCTCGCCGTGGCTCGCGGCATCGGCATCCACGACGGGCTCCGCTGCCACCGACGCGTCCGGCTGCGCTCGTGAGGGCGTAGGCTCCGAGCGGCCACACGCCAGGCCGAGCACGACCAGCGCCAACCATGCGCCGAGTCGGGCGCGCCCGCCCCGTCCCCCGGAGCGGGCGCGCCCCGGCCTCGACCGTCCTACAGCTGAGCCGGACACTCGTCGGTGTCCTCGCAGGGCCGCTGTGCGGACAGCTGGTTGCATACGTTGGTCACCGGTCCCCCCGAGGCATACTTCTCGTTGGACTCGCCGGGGTCGAGGTTGAGGTTGTAGCACTCCTCGCTGCCCTCGATGTAGAGGTACTTGGCGGTGCCGTTGGTCAAGGCCCAGCGATCGACGCTCTGCCCGGTGCTGTACAGCTCGGTGTAGAGGAAGCTGCGCGCGGCGCTGACCGAGTTGCCCTCGAGATAGTCCACCAGGCTCTGCGAGTCGATGGTGCTGGCGGTGGCGGTGCCTCCTCCCACCTCGACCATGGTGGAGAACACGTCCAGGCCCTGCACCAGGTCGCCGATCTCCACGCCCTGCTGCACCCCCACGCCCGGGCCGTACACGATGAAGGGCACGTTGACCCCACCCTCGTACACGGTGGTCTTGCCGTGCGTGGTGGAGAACACGCCGTCGTCGATGATCACCTGCCCCGATGTGCCGTTGTCGCCGATGAAGACGATCAGGGTGTCGTCCAGCTCGCCCTCGGTGTCGAGCCAGGTGACCAGGTTCCCCAGCTCAGTGTCCATGGCCTCGACTGCAGCACGATAGCAATCCTCGATCGCATCCACCCCGCTGCCGTCGTCGCACTCGTCGCCCTCGGAGCCGACCAGGCCGTAGTCCTGCAGGCTGCTCGGCGGCACGTGGAAGGGGCTGTGGCCGGCGTTGAACGCCAGGGTGACCATCCAGGGGCCGCTCTGCTGCGAGATCCAGCTCTCGGCCTCGGCCACGTTGACGCTGGTGGCGTAGGAGGTCTCGGTGGTGGTGCTCTCGTAGGTGACCCCGCCGACGACCTCCTGCGTGGTCTTGGTCCAGCCGAAGTAGTCGTCGATGTTGCCCGAGAGCGCGCCCGAGAAGTAGTCGTAGCCCTGGTCGGCCGGCGTGGTGTGCCCGGTGTTGGTGCCCAGGTGCCACTTGCCAAACATCGCGGTGGCATAGCCCGCGGTCTGCAGGATCTCCGCGATGGTCTCCTCGCTCTGGGACAGGTGCGAGCCGGCGGGGTGGAGCAGACCGTGGCGGAAGGCGTGCCGCCCGGTGTACAGGCTGGCCCGCGACGGGGAGCACATGGGGTTGGCCCAGGTGTTGCGGAACAGCACGCCGTCGGCGGCGAGGCTGTCGATGCTCGGCGTGTCGGCGCTGTCCTGGTGCTCGTCGTAGGCGCTGATGTTGTCGACGCCGATGTCGTCGACCACCACGAACAGGATGTTGGGGGTCTGCGTCAGCGACTCGGTGGCGGAGCCGGACGGCTCGGCGGCGAGGCTGGACGGGGCGGCCCCCCCCACGACGGCGTCGTCGTCGTCGAGCTCGACCAGGGCCGCGCCGCCGGGCTCGGGATCGCAGGCGCCCACGAGCAGGCACAGGGCCGAGCCGAGGGTGACCAGGTGAAGCGGATTGGATGCGGTGATCGTCATGGGCTCGGCCGGGGAGTCCCCACCGGGCCTGATTCCATTCAGTGAAATGCCAAGGAAATCACCGTGATGGGTATGGCTACAGTGGTCGCCCCCCGCCCCGCGCCACCAGGAGATCCGTCAGCCCGTGCGCAGATCGAGCCAGATGCGATCGGCCTGCTCGCCCACCGAGCCGTCCCAGTTCTCGGAGCGATGCAGGGTGTGGCGGGTCTCGGCGGACGGGTAGATCGCAGGGTCGTCGGCGAGCTCCACCAGGCCCTGCGCGAGCGCGGTGGCATTGGGCGTGGCAAAGCCGAGATCATCCGCGTTCTTGGCCGCCATCGCGGGATCGAGCAGCAGCTCGATGAAGGCCCGCGCGAGCTCGGGCTCGGCCGCGGCGGCGGGGATGCCCAGGTAGTCCACCCACAGCGCCGCCCCCTCGCGCGGGATCACGTAGCGCAGGCTCGGCCGCTTGCGGCGGGCGCGGACCAGGTCGCCGCTGTCGATCTGCGCGATCCAGATCTCGCCCGACACCAGGCCGCGCGCGGGATCGCTGTCGTAGGCGCGCAGGATCTGCTTCTGCGCGCGCAGCCGGGGCACCACCTCGCGCTCGATCCGTTCCTTGTCCACCGAGTTGATCCCCAGCCCCGCCGCGAGCAGGGCCTGGTCGAGCACGTCGCCCTTGGAATCGATCACGGTGATGTGGCCGGCGTAGCGCTCGTCGAACAGCGAGCGCCAGCTCTCCACGCGGGGCACCTTCTCGCTGTCGTAGCCGATGCCGGTGGTGCCCCACAGGTAGGGGATGGCCCAGATCCCGCCGCCGCGCTCGGCCCGGGCCTCCCACGGTGGGAAGGCAGGGTCGAGGTGCTCCACGCCCTTGGGCAGGGGGTCGAGGCGCTGCAGCAGGCCGTCGCGCTGGAGCACGCTGAGCACGTAGTCGATGGGCACCACCAGGTCGTAGGGCGCGTGGGCCCGCAGCTTGGCCTCCATCTCGGCCTCGGCGCGGAAGAAGTCCTGGGTGAGCGTCACCCCGTGCTCGGCCTCGAAGCGCTCCTGCACCGCGGGGCTGAGGTAGTCGCCCCAGTTGTAGAGGGTGAGCCGTCGCCGAGAGCGACAGCCCCACGGGCCCACGAGCGCTGCCGCGGCCGACAGCCGCAGCGCGTTCCTCCGGGTGAGGCGGGCGCTCATGAGGGGAAGGACAGCACGTCGTCGGGATCCCAGTCCAGGTCGCAGCGCTCGCCCTGGGGCGGGCGGTCGCACCAGGCCAGGCCCGGCTGGCCGTCGAGCTCGAGCTCCACCTCCCACTGCGGCCCGAGCAGGGCGACGCGGATCACCCGGGCCGTCATCCTGCCCCGCTCCACCCCCGGCTCCAGCACGCGCAGGCGCTCGGGTCGGAGCCAGGCGTCGCAACGGCCGGGCACCGGGGTGAGCTCGCCGAGCAAGCGGGCGCCGAGCATGGTGCGGGGCCGCCGGTAGAGCTCGGCCGGCGGGCCCTGCTCGCGCACGCGACCTCCCGCGAGCACCACCACGTGGTCGGCGAGGGCGAGGGCATCCTGCGGATCGTGGGTGACGTGGATGAAGCCCACGCCGTGGCGACGCTGCAGCCGATGGAGCATGCGACGCAGCTCGGCCCGGCGCCCGCGGTCGAGCGCGGCCAGGGGCTCGTCGAGCAGCACCACGCGAGGGTGGCGGACCAGCGCGCGGGCCAGCGCGACCCGCTGCGCCTCGCCCCCCGACAGCGTGGCGGGCCGGCGCGCCCCGAGCTGCGGCGGCAGGCCGAGCTCCTCCAGCAGCGCGGCCGCCTCGGCGCGAGCTCGCTCGCGGGGCTCACCGGCGATGCGTGCGGCGAAGGCCACGTTGTCGAGCACGTCGAGGTGGGGAAAGAGCGCGTGATCCTGGAAGACGGTGTGCACCGGTCGGCGCTCGGCGGGCACGCGCGTGAGCGGCTCGCCGTCGAGGCTCAGCGTGCCCTCGTCGAGCGGCTCGAGACCGGCCACGATCCGCAGCAGGGTGGTCTTGCCCGAGCCCGAGGGGCCCATCACGCACACGTAGGCGTCGGTGGGGAGCTCGAGCTCGACCGCATCGAGAGCCACGGTGCCGCCGGCGAAGCGCCGCGTGACCGCGGACAGGCGCAGGGTCATGGCGTCGACCTCCGACCGAGCACCGCCGCCGATGCGGGCGTGCACGAGCTCATGGCGTCGACCTCCGGCCGAGCACCACCGCCGACGCGGCCAGGCCCAGCGGCACCAGGGCCAGCAGCAACGACCAGCGCACGGCCGTCGCCCACTCGCCGGCGTGCACGATCGCGGCGAGCCCCGAGGCCACCGTGCCTCCGCCGGGGGGCGTGGTGAAGCCGGTGATCGCTCGATCGGCCAGCACCCAGGCGAAGGCCAGCGCCGCCGCGGCCACGGCCGCGGGCTGGGCCAGGGGCAGGCGGATGCGAGCGAAGCGCTGGCGCCGGCCCGCGCCCAGATCGGCCGCCGCCTCGAGCAGCCGCGCGGGCACGCGCCCGCGCATGAGCCAGCCGGTGGTGAAGCCCAGCGCAATGCTCCAGGGGGCCAGCGCGATCACGGTGAGGGCATGGCTCGGACCCAGGCCATGGTTGGCCGCCACCGCCAGCGTGCCCAGGCCGATGACCGAGGGCGGCAGGGCGAGCGGCAGGAACAGCAGGGCCCTCGTCGCCCGCGAGGGCGCGCGTGGATCGGCGGCCACCAACGCTGCGACGGCGGCCAGGCCCGCCGTGATCGCGGCGAGCCCGAAGGTGGTGGGGAGCCGCTCGAGCAGCAGCCCGTCGGCGCGGCCCCAGCCCGGCTCGAGCGCGGGCAGCAGCCCGCCGATGCTCACCGCCGACAGCAGCACGCCCGCGAGCGCGGCGACGAGCAGCCCTCGCCCCACGCCCAGGTGGCCCCGCTCGCGACGCACCGAGACCACCACGCCCTCGCGACCGGTGGCCCACCACGCCAGCAGCAGCCCCACCGCGAGCTGGACCAGCACCAGCACCGCCGCGCGACCCGGCGCGCCGTCGAAGCCGATCGCATCGCGCAGCAGCAGCCCCGGCCCGTAGACCTTGCCGCCCCCGGCCACCTCGGGCCCGACCACGTCGCCCAGCGAGCGCAGGCCCACCCACGCCGCGGCCACGCCCACGCCGATGCGCACGCTCGGCCACTCCACCTGCCGGAAGCGAGCCCACGGCGAGGCACCGAGATCGGCGGCCGCCTCGAGCCAGGCCAGCGGCCGTGTCCGCAGGACCAAGGCCACGAACGCCGCAGCGATGGGCACGGCCTCGCCCATCCCCGCCAGCACCGATGCGCCGAGGCCCGGGCTCGTCCCCAGCGCGAGCACGCCGTGGGCCCGCGCCAGCGGCGAGACCAGGGCCAGCCCCACCAGCCAGGGCACGGGCACCACCCGGGCCAGCGGATAGGCGAGCACGGCCGAGGGCAGCGCGATGGCCAGCGCCAGGGTCGAGCCGACGACGAAGGCCTGGACGATCGCGCGCCCCTCGTGCTCGGCGAGCGAGGCACCCAGCCCGGCGCGTGTGAGCTCGAGGGCGAGGGCGACCAGCCAGAGGGTGACGGCAGCGGCCAGCCAGGTCGCCGGGTGCACGGAGCGGGGCGGCAAGCGGGTCGCAACGCTACCACGGGGGCCGCGTCGCCCGACCCACTGCGTGGACTCGCCGCGGCCCTGCCCCACCTGCGCCCCCGCCTCACCGTGCGATCGTGCTTGCGGCGCGCCGATGCGCCGAGCGATGATCGATGCATGGACCGCTCCCGACGACTGACCTTCACCGTGGGAACCAGCCTGCTCACCGCTTCGTTGGCGACCGGCATGGTGGGCTGCGCCAAGAAGCAGACGGTCAACGTCCACCCCGACGAGGAGCCGCCGCACGTCAACGAAGGTCCGGTCGACGAGCCGGACGAGCCCGAGCCCGACGACGATGCGGCTCCGCCCGACGTCGAGCCGCCCGACGTCAACGTGGGCCCCGAGGCCGAGCCCGAGTAGTCGTCGCCCGTAGCGTGGCGAGCCCTGGGCCCGCCGCCGGGGCTTGCGAGCGCGTGGGCCTCCCGGCGATGATGGGACCATGAGCCCACCCCGCCGATTGACCTTCGCGGTCGGAACGACCCTGCTCACGGCCTCGCTCTCGGTCGGTGCCGCGGGATGCGACCAGGGCTCCGCCGAGGGCAAGACGCCCGAGGACGCCAAGGCCGAGGGCAAGACGCCCGAGGGCAAGACGCCCGAGGGCAAGACGCCCGAGGACAAGACGAGCGACGCCCGCCCCGAGCCCGACGGGCCCCCGCCTCCGCCCGAGGACGACGGCGGGACGCCCGAGCCGATCCGCACCGCCAACCCGGGCCCCGAGCCCGTCGAGCCGCCGCCGGGCTCGGCGAGCGGGGCCTCGACCAAGGAGCTCGGCGGGAGCCCCGAAGGGATCGGCGCACCCGACGAGGAACGCTACGTGAACGAGGGCCCGGTCCCCGAGCCCGAGCTGGAGCCGGAGCCCGAGCCGGAACCCGACAAGGCCGACCCGCCCAAGCACGTCAACGTGAGAGCTCCCCGCCACTAGGCGATCCCGTTCGATGGTGCGAGACCCATCCGCGCTCCACGGGGCCCGCCCTCGGCCCGCCGAGGACGACCCGAGCGAGACCACCGGCACCGAGCGCATGCTGGGCGAGGTGGGGGCGCCGATCGGCCGGGCCCACCGCAAGCAGGTGCACCGCGATCCCTGGCCCGACTTCGCGGCCTTCGATCCCGCCCCCTGGCCCCTGCCGCAGCGCCGGCGCGCCGCGATCCAGTGGGCGGGTCGAGCCCGCAACGAGCACGGCTCGGTGCAGCAGTTCGGCCAGCTCACCCAGGTGCTCGCCAGCGCCCAGGTGGAGCTGTCGCTGCTGGGCTGCCTCGCTCGCATGATCACCGACGAGGTGCGTCACGCCGAGCTGTGCGCCCGCATGGCGCTCACGCTGTGGCCCGAGGGCACCGCGGCCGAGCCCCAGGCGTTCCGCTGGCCGCGGCCGCGACCGCCGTGGGCCGATCCCCCCGGCGCCCAGCAGGAGCGAGACCCCGAGCAGCGCCTGGCCTGGGCCGCCAGCGCCATCCTCACCGCGTGCTGCCTGGGCGAGACCCTGTCGCGCCCCATGCTCGACGCGCTGGTGGTGGTGACCACCGAGCCCTGCGCCGAGGCGGTGTGCCGCCAGATCCTCCGCGACGAGCACCTGCACGCCACCTTCGGCTTCGAGGCGCTCGGCGTGCTGCTGCCGCGGCTGAGCGCCGAGTCCCGCGCCCGCCTGCAGACTCAGCTCGCCTCCGACCTCGCCGGCTTCCAGCGCTCGGTGTGCGGGGGGATCGACATCGCCGAGGTGGCCGCCTGCTCGATGGTGATCGAGCGTGACGAGCCCAACCTGGGAGTGCTCAGCGACCGCCAGTACGCGGTGATCTTCTACTCCTGCCTGGAGACCGAGATCTTCCCGCGCCTGCGCGAGCTGGGCCTCGACCCCGACGCGGCCTGGGCCGCGCGGGGACGAGGCAAGGGCTGACGCCGGGCCGAGCGGCCCTCAGCCCACGAAGTTGACCAGCCGCCCGGGCACCACGATCACCCGCTTGGGCTCGCGGCCGTCGAGGTACTTGCTCACCTCGTCGGTGGCCCGGGCCAGCGCGGCCAGCTCGTCCTTGCTGGCGGACTTGGGCGCCTCGAGCTCCCCGCGGCGCTTGCCGTTGACCTGGATCACCAGGGTGAAGGTCTCCTCCTGGAGCAGCGCCGGGTCGGCCTGCGGCCACGACTCGCTCGCGAGCGAGCCCGGGTGGCCCAGCGCCTCCCACAGCTGCTCGGCCAGGTGGGGGGCCAGCGGAGCCAGCAGCTTGGCGAACTGGGCCGCGGCCCCGTGCGGCAGCGGCTCGTTCCCCGCGTCGTCGCCCCGCGGCACCACGTCGCGCACGAACACCATCAGGGAGCTGATCGCCGTGTTGAACGACATGCGATCGAGGCGATCGGTGACCTCGTCGATGGTGCGGTGCAGCAGCTTGCGCTGGCGCTCGCTGCCCTCGCCCTCGGCCAGCGGCCGCAGGCGGTCGGCCTGGTCGCCCTCGCCCTCCTCGAAGAACAGCCGGTACACCCGCTGCAGGAAGCGGTGGATCCCGGCCAGGCCCTCGGTCTGCCAGGGGGCGCTCTGCTCGAGCGGCCCCATGAACATCTCGTACATCCGCACCGCGTCGGCCCCGTAGGTCTCCACCGCGTGATCGGGGTTGACCACGTTGCCGCGGCTCTTGGACATCTTGTCCCACTGCACCCGCAGGGCCTCGCCGGTGGCCCGCAGGGTGTAGTGGACCTGGCCGTCCTCCTCGTGGGTCTCCACGTCGTCCTGCACGAAGATCCGCTTGCGCCCCTCCTCGTCGCGCTCGCGCGCGGGATCGGTGGGCACGAAGATCGCCCCCAGGATGATCCCCTGGTTGACCAGGCGCCGGAACGGCTCGGGCTCGCTGACGTGGCCGAGGTCGAAGAGCACCTTCTGCCAGAAGCGCGAGTACAGCAGGTGGGTGGCGGCGTGCTCCACCCCGCCCACGTAGAGGTCGACCGGCATCCAGTAGGACTCGGCCTCCTTGGACCAGGGCAGCGAGGAGTTGGTGGGATCGACGAAGCGCAGGAAGTACCAGCAGCTCCCCGCCCACTGCGGCATGGTGTTGGTCTCGCGCATCGATCCGTCGGGCATCTGCACCCACTCGGCCGCCTTCGAAAGCGGCGGCTCGCCGGTCTCGCTGGGATCGAAGTCGCTCATGGGGGGCAGCTCCACCGGCAGCTCGGTCACCGCCCGCACCGTGCCGTCGGGCTCGTGCACCAGCGGGAAGGGCTCGCCCCAGTAGCGCTGCCGCGAGAACAGCCAGTCGCGCAGCTTGTAGGTCACGCGAGTGCGACCGCAGCCCTGCTCCCCGAGGTGCTCGAGCATCTTGGCCTTGGCCCGCAGCGTGGGCAGCCCGTCGATCGCGGGCGAGTTGACGGCCACGCCCTCGCCCACGAAGGCCTCCGCCTGCACGTCCACCTCGTGCTCGGGCGCCACCACCTGGATGATGGGCAGCCCCATCGCCTTGGCGAAGGCGTGGTCGCGCTCGTCGTGGGCGGGCACGGCCATGATGGCCCCGGTGCCGTAGCCCAGGATCACATAGTCGGCGATCCAGATGGGGATGGCCTCACCGGTGAGCGGGTGGCGGGCTCGGGCCCCGGTGTCCACGCCGGTCTTGATCCCCTCGATCGAGGCCGACTGTCGGTCGCGCTCGGTGCGGTGCAGGGTGGCATCCACGTAGGCGGCGACGGCCGACCGCTGCGCGTCGGTGGTGATCGTGTCGACCAGCGGGTGCTCGGGCGCCAGCACCATGTAGGTCGCGCCGTAGAGGGTGTCGGGGCGCGTGGTGAAGACCGTCAGCGTGTCGTCGTGGCCCACGATGCCGAAGTCGATCTCGCCGCCCTCGGAGCGGCCCACCCAGTTGCGCTGGATCTCCAGCACGTGCGGCGGCCAGTCGAGGCCCTCGAGGTCGGCCAGCAGGCGCTCGGCGTACTCCGTGATGCGGAGCATCCACTGCTTCATCGGCTTGCGGACCACCTCGTGCCCCGCGTCGACGACCTCGGCGACCTCCTCGTTGGCCAGCACCACCCGCAGGTCGGGGCACCAGTTGACCGGCGAGTCCTGCAGGTAGGCCAGGCGCCGGCCGTCCTGGTAGGCGGCCACCGCCGCGGGGCCCTGGGCCCGCAGCTCGTCGGGGATCGGCAGCTCCTCGATCGGCCGCGCGCACTGACGGTCGCGGTCGTAGTAGCTCCCCCACAGCTGCAGGAAGATCCACTGGGTCCACTTGTAGTAGCCGGGGTCGGTGGTGTTGACCTCGCGGCTCCAGTCGTAGGAGAAGCCCAGGCGCTGGAGCTGGCTGCGGAAGTTGGCGCAGTTCTCCGCCGTGGTCTGCTCGGGGTGCCGCCCGGTCTTCATCGCGTAGCGCTCGGCGGGCAGGCCGAACGCATCCCAGCCCATGGGGTGCAGCACGTTGAAGCCGCGCATCCGCTTGTAGCGGGCGATGATGTCGGTCGCGGTGTAGCCCTCCACGTGGCCCACGTGCAGGCCGTTGCCGGAGGGGTACGGGAACATGTCGAGCACGTAGAACTTGGGCCGCTTCGGATCGATCTCGACCTCGAAGCTGCGGTGCTCCTGCCAATGCGCCTGCCAGCGACTCTCGATGGCCTGGTGGTCGTAGCCCATGGACCGGCAACGCTAGTGCGTCGCGTGCGGTTCGGCAATAGCCGGGGGCACGCGGCTGCTCGGGGGAACCTCGCCTCGAGCCAGCCGGCCGCGGCCGCTCAGGGGAATCTCGCCTCGAGCCCCAGCAGGCCGCGACCGCCCACCGGGCCCGCCCGATGGATCTCCACCTCGCCCACCCGAAAGCCCGCGCGGAGGATCGGCACCACCAGCTCGGCGCGCACGAACACGGCGAGGAATCGCCACGGCGACCACGACAGCCCCGCGCCGAGGTCCGCGGCCAGCCAGGGCTCGCGCCCCGTGACCCCGCCCTGCACCCGGTCGCCCACCGGATCGCCACGCATCGCCCCGGCCTCGATGCCGCCGCACAGCGGGAATTCCAGGCCCGCCCGCGCCACCCCGGGCACACCGCAGCCCCGCGTGCCCACCGACCACAGCGAGATGCGAGCCCCCAGCTCGGCCTGCGGCAGCGCGGTGCGGGGCAGCCAGTAGTCGCCGCGCAGCTCCACCCGCCAGCGCCGGCCCAGCACCGCGCCGGCCAGGCGCAGGCCCCCGGCCACCGCGGGCAGCATGCCCACGTCCACCCCGCCGGCGATCCACATGCCGAAGCGCAGCCGCGGCGCGGCGCTGGGCTCGGGCGCCGGCGTGAGCTCGACCGCCGGCGCGTCGACGAGGGAGGGCCCCGGTGCGGGCGTGGGCTCGACCGCCGGCTCGGGCTCCGGCTCCGGCTCGGCGACCACGGGAGGGGGTGGCACCCGCTCGGAGCGCCCCACCACCGCGCTGGGATCGACCGCGATCGCCACGATGAGCGCCGTGGCCTCCACCAGCACCGCGCAATCCTGGGCCGTGGTCTCGCGCGTGGTCACCCCCGAGGGCGTCTCGGTGCGCAGCAGCAGCCGGTAGCCGGCCTCGTCGTGCTCCACCCGGGCCTCGGCCCGCACCACCGCCCCGGCCTCCACCGCGGTGCGCTCCCCGAGGAAGCCGGCCAGCCCGCGCCGCACCACCGCCGCGTCGCCGCACTCGGCGGGCGCGTCCCACTGCAGCTCCACCGCGTCGGCGGCCGGGGAGCTCGGCTCGCCCGAAGGGCTGGCCTCGACCTGGGCCTCGACCTCGGCCACGGGCGCGAGCGCGAGCACCCCCGCCAGCCACGGACCCAGCGCGACCGCCATGCCACCCGCGACTAGAACCGGTACTCGAGGGTGAGCGGCATGATCTCGAAGCCGAGCAGGAAGCCGCCGCTCTTGTCCTCGCCCCCGGCCGGCAGCGCATCGGTGTGCACGAGGAAGCCGACGGGGATGTTGAGGTCCATGCCGATGCCGAGCTGATCGAGCAGGAAGAAGCGCAGGCCGGCGCCGGGGCGCAGGTTGAGGGTCCACGAGCGGATGCGGCTCTGCTGCCGCTCCTCGCGACCGCCCCCCACCTTGGGATAGACCCACCAGGCGAAGCCCACCGAGCCCCGCACGAAGGGCACCAACCACGGCTTGTCCTTGACCGCGAAGCGGTAGGTGTAGCCGGCGTAGAGGTCCCAGCCCACCACGCCGCCAGGGCGGCAGCTGCCGTCGCGGGTGGCGTCGCAGGAGTCGAGGCGGAAGTTCTGCCAGTCGCCGCGATCGAACAGCAGGCTCACCCCGCCGTGGATCCAGTGCTGGAAGAGGTTGGCCGACAGCCAGCGATCGTACTGGAGGGTGAAGCGACCCTTGGGGAGGTAGCCCACCGCGCCGATCTGGAACGGGGAGATGAACGACAGCGCGTTGCCTCCCACCACGCGCTCGGGCCACTCGAAGCCGCCGCCGCTCGACGAGCCGGAGAAGCCCTCGTTGGTGCTGAATCCTCCGCTGGCCGAGGGGGCCGCGAGGGCCTCGCGGGGCGTGGCCACGAAGGCGAGCAGCGCGACGAGGAGCGGAGCGAGGGTGCGCAATCCGAGCATGGGGGCCGTGCCTTTCGACCGGATGCTAGCAGCCCCTCGCTGCGACGTGCGACCGCATTGGGATCCACCTCACATCGACCCGGGCGCAATCCCTTCCGCGTGCGGGGGTCCCTCGGCGTTTGTGCCCAGGTCGGGCCCAGCGCCCCGATGGCGCGGCCTCACTTGGCTGCCTCACGACGCCTCGGCGCGGGGCAGCGGTCCGGGCCCCCGCGGGACGCGGGCCGCTGTGGTAACTCCCCGGCATGCCGCTCGAGGCAACGCCCTACCTGCTGTCCATCGACCACCTGCTCTCCGAGGACGAGCGCCTCACCTGGGAGGCGACCCGCGAGTTCTGCCAGCGCCGGATCGCCCCCAACATCGAGCACCACTACGAGAAGGCCACCTTCCCCCGCGAGCTCATCCCCGAGTTCGGCGAGATGGGCCTGCTGGGCTCCACCCTCGCCGGCTACGGCTGCATGGGCATGAACCCGGTCGCCTACGGGCTGACCATGATCGAGCTCGAGCGCCAGGACAGCGGCATCCGCTCGTTCTGCTCGGTGCAGTCGGCCCTGGTGATGTGGCCGATCCACACCTACGGCTCCGAGGCCCAAAAGGAGCGCTGGCTGCCCGGCATGGCCAAGGGCGAGCTCATCGGCTGCTTCGGCCTCACCGAGCCCAACGCGGGCAGCGACCCCGGCTCGATGCGCACCCACGCCAAGCAGGACGGCCCCGGCGGCGACTTCGTGATCAGCGGCCAGAAGTTCTGGATCACCAACAGCCCGCTGGCCGACGTGTGCCTGGTGTGGGCCAAGACCCTCGAGCACGGCTCCGACACGCCGGTGATCCGCGGCTTCCTCGTGCCCCGCGAGTCCAAGGGCCTGTCCACCCCCGAGACCAAGGGCAAGCTCAGCATGCGCGCCTCGGTCACCGGCGAGATCGTGCTCGACGAGGTGCGGGTGCCCGCCGACGCCATGCTGCCCAAGATCTCCGGGCTCAAGGGCCCGCTGTCGTGCCTCACCCAGGCGCGCTACGGCATCGGCTGGGGCGTGCTGGGAGCGGCCATGGACGTGTACGAGCGGGCCCGCCGCTACACCCTCGAGCGGGTGCAGTTCGATCGCCCGATCGCCAGCTTCCAGCTCACCCAGCAAAAGCTCGTCGAGCTCCACAACGAGATCGGCAAGGGCCTGCTGCTCGCCTACCACTTCGGCCGGCTCAAGCAGGAGGGCAAGCTCACCCCGGTGCAGGTCTCGATCCTCAAGCGCGACAACGTGAGCATGGCCCTGCAGGCCGCCCGCACCGCTCGCTCGATGCTCGGCGGCAACGGGATCATGGGCGAGTTCCACATCATGCGGCACCTGTGCAACCTCGAGACGGTCTTCACCTACGAGGGCACCCACGAGATCCACACCCTCGCCATCGGCCGGGCCATCACCGGGCTCGGCGCCTTCGGCTGAGGCCAGGGCTCGGACCCCCGTGCGGCCCCGCGCCCGACGATCGCTGCGCAAACAGCGATCGTCGCCGTTGGGCTCGTGAGAGCCCGGCCCGGGCGGTCGAACCGGCTCGGACGCCCGCCCGCGAGCGCGACGAAGGGGCCATCTCCTCGCCCCAGGCGCCAGAATCCGTTACGCTGCGGCTCCGGTGGTCCATCCGGTCCAGAGCGTGATCGAGTCGCTGCAGGCGGCCAGTCGGTGCCCCCGGCTGCACGTCAACGCGATGTTCGACGGCGTGGTGTGCCCCGACTTCATCCGCGACCAGTGGCGGGAGCGGCTGATCATCGATCTCGACCCCAGCTACCCGCTCGACCTCACCTTCCTCGAGGAGGCGCTGTCGGCCGATCTGTCGTTCGGCGGCTACGTGACCCGCTGCACCTTCCCCTACGGGGCGATCTACGTGGTGGCGGACCGCAGCACGGGGCGAGGCATCGTGCTCGACCAGAACATGCCCGAGTCGGTCAAGCGCACCCGCTACGGCAAGGGCACCGGGCGCAAGCCGGCCCTGCGCACGGTGGACGGCATCGGCATGGACCCGGCCCCCGCCCAGGCGAGCGCGAGCGCGAGCGCCACCGCCACCCCGGCCGAAGAGGCGGCCGAGCCCACGCCCGACGACAGCCAGGCCAAGAAGCGACGGGCGGCCTTCAAGGTGATCGACGGCGGCGGCTGATCGATGGCGCGACCCAACCCCTGGCGGATCGCCTCGATCTCCGTCCTGGCCGTGACGGTGGTGCTGTTCTCGCTGTGGTGGGCCTTCCTGCGCGCGCCCGGGCCGGCCGAGATCTGCGAGCACATCATCCAGGTCACCCTGCGCGAGGCCGCCAACACCCAGATGAGCCCGCAGAGCCAGGAGCGGCTGGTGGAGACCACCCGCGAGCAGTGCATCCAGCACAAGCAGGACAAGCTGCTGCTGCGCGGCCGGATCAAGTACGCCCAGTACGCCAAGTGCGTGATGGAGGCGGAGGATCTGATCGAGATCGGCCGCTGCTGAGCCGCGGGACGAGGCGGTTTCGCCCCTCGGCTCGGCCCAGCTCGCGGCGTGCGCCGCGCTGAGGATTTTCTTCACCGGATCGGGCCCGAGTCGTGAACGGGCTCGGAGGTTTGGGCACTATGGACGCGGAGCCCCGATGCGCATGCCTCGATTCGTACCGTCGCTCGTCCTGCTCGCCCTGCCCCTGGCCTGCGCCCAGGGTAGTGATGACCCCGGCATGCTCACCCTCTCGGGAGCCTACACCGCGGGGGAGGCCGGCTCGAGCGACCCCGGCGACAGCGACGACGAGGGGGAAAGCGCGACCGACGGCCAGACCAGCGCCAGCACGGTCAGCGGCGGGGCCACCTCCAACAGCGGAGACTCGGGCGGCACCGGCAACCCGGCCTGCTGCATGATCGCCCCCACTCCCGGCTGCGGCAGCCCCGAGACCGAGTCCTGCGTGTGCACCAGCCTGCCCTCCTGCTGCCAGCAGGTGTGGGGGGCCGACTGCGTCGACCAGGCCATCGTCTGCGGCGACCCCTACTGCGTCGACGACAGCGCCGGCGACGACACCACCACCGGGGGTGGCCCCGATCTCGAGTGCGACCCCGACTTCGGCTTCAGCCCGCAGAACCCAGGGGCCGGCGTGCCCTTCGAGGCGACCTTCACCGACCCCGTGGGCCTGACCTACATCGGGATGTGGGCCGAGGGTCCCAGCGGCGAGATGATCGAGGGCGGGCTCTCGGACATCACCGGCGCCTACACCTGGCACTTCCAGTTCGCGGGGATGGCCTCGGGAATCTGGACCTTCACCTTCACCTGGCACCAGAACGACGGCGACCCGGACATCATCCAGGGAGTGTGCCAGAAGCAGTTCTAGGCGGCGGGGCGCCGGCTCCGTGGCGCGGACGGCCCGGCTCGTTCGGCCCGCGGTCTCGACGGCCTCAGTGATAGAACAGGACGTACCCGTTCTCCTGCATGTTCCCCATCATGCTGCTGCCGTAGTGCGCCTTCTTGAAGTACCACCGAAAGAAGCTGCGGAAGTCCGCCATGCTGGCGAAGGTGAAGGCGCCATAGTTGGGGTCGAAGAACCGAGCCCCCGCGCTGCCGAACACCCCGGCGACGATGTGCCCCTGGGTGCCGAGCCCCGCGTAGCGGCCGGAGAAGGAGATGAATGCGTAGGAGGGGTCCCGCGCCGCGATGCGGGTCTCGATGGTGTCGAGCAGCTCGTCCTTCGAGAAGTGCCCCCCGGCGGCGCCGGTGCCCAGCAGCTCCCGGCGATCGAAGACGAGGCCCTGGCTCTGCATCCAGCCGTCGATGTTGTCCTCCTGTCGATTGCCGGCGGAGGCCATCGCATGCTGCGTGGCGATCGTCCCGAGCATGCCGTGGTCGAGGTCGTGCCGCGCGTGGCCGAGCCGTCCCTGGAGCTGCTCCCCCCTGTGCTCCGAGGCCAGCCAGTGCGCGCTGAGCATGGCGCAGATGCCCCCGCGGGACCCCGGGTGGAGACTGATGATGGCCCGAACCGGGTCCTTGACCTGCGAGAACCTCCACACGCACTGACCGTTGTTGGCGGCGGCGTGGGCCCTGACCGTCGAGATGTTCATGACGACGTGGTTGAGGATCCAGTCGGTGGCGTTGTCCATGGGCTCGGCCCTCCCTCGAGGCGCGCTCCTCCGGGAGCAAGGCCGGGGCCAGGCGACATTTCAGAGCAATGCCCGCTGGATTTCAGCGGAGCAGGTGCCCGCGGCGGTGGCAGGTGGACCTGCCCTGGCTGGCCACTTCGGTTGCCGCTCGCCGGAGCAGCGACGCTCGCCGGTCCCCGCCACGGCGCGTTGCGCCACGCTCGGGCCGAGGTGGGATCGGCGGGGCACGGTCGCTCCGCCTCGCGGGACCGACGACGCGGGCCCTACTCTCGTCGGTGGCCAACGCGATCCTCAAGGTGGTCGAGTACATGGACCTCGAGGACGACCCCGGCCGCGGCCGGTAGCGGGCGCGCCGACGCCTACGAGCCCGTCCTCACGGCCGCGAGCAGGGCCCGCAGCTCCTCGAGCACCTCGGGCTGGGGCGAGGCGTTGAAGTGGTCGCGCCCCTCCACCACCCGCACGCGAGCGCCCAGCCGCGACTCGAAGGCCGCGCGGGTGGCCTCGTGGTCGGCGGTGAAGCGATCGTCGGTCGACACCAGCACCCGCAGCGGCCCCGCCATCGCCCGCACCCGCTCGTCGTCGATGGGCGCGTCGATCCACGGGCGGATCGAGTCCCAGGGCTCGTCCACGCGGTACCACCCGGCCACCAGCAAGCACCCCGCCACCGCGGGGCCCGGCAGCTCGGCCAGGGTCCGCATCACCACCTGGTTGCCCACGCTGTGCCCGAGCAGCACGGTGCGCTCGCGATCCTCCGAGAGCCGCGCCCGCAGCTCGGCCACGCAAGGCGCGATCTCGGGGGCGCCGGGGGTGGGCCGCAGCGACGCCGCCTCGATGTCCGTGAAGGCGTCGGCCACCTGCTCGCGCAGCCAGGGGTAGAAGTCCGAGTCGCCGGTGCCCGACCAGCGCGGGACGATCAGCAATCGCATGGCCGCTCCTAGTCGACGAGCTCCATCGTGAGATCGATGCCCATCTCCATGTCCATGTGCTGGGACTGCCCCATCACGGTCACGTCCATGGTCATCGCCAGCTCCATCGCCATGTGCATCGAGCTGGGCGTGACGTGGCCGGGCTCGAGCTCCACGGAGCCCTCGCCGCTCGAGCGGAAGTCGCTCACCCGCGCCTTGGCCCCCAGCATCCCCGGCACGGAGATGTCGGGATCGACCAGCTCCTGGCGGACGGTGAGCGAGATCAGCGCGCGCTCGCCCTCCCACGACACCAGCGTGTAGTCGCTGGTCTGGCGCAGCCTCATCCCGTTCTGCGAGAGCTCGTTGACCGCGGTCCACCGCGCCCCGGGGCCCACCGCGGGCTCGGGCATGGGCACCGCGATCTGCCCCAGGCTCTGGGTCATCTGCTGCATGGTGTTGTGCACCATGGGCGGGAGATCGCGGGGGATCTCCACCTTGCCCCCGAGCACCGTGCCGCGATCGCTCATGCTCATCAGCGCCCGGTAGGAGGTGAGCGGGGCCAGGGACTCGCGCATCTTGTCGGCGACCTCGGGGGGCGAGCCGTCCATGGGGATCACCTCCACCGAGCTCACCGACTGCCGCACCTCGAAGGTATCGCCGGAGACCGACTCCACCTTGGCGTGCAGGCGGGTCTTGCTGGTGGGGATCTGCATGGGCGGGATCCGCTGGGCGCCGGTGTCCATGGCCATGCGCATGCCCATCGACATCTCGAGATCCTCCTCGGTGCCCGCGGTGACCCGCAGCCGCAGCGGGTGGCGGGGCTCCTGGCCCTCGTCGTGCACCTCGATGCGCGGGGGCTCGCCCACGGGGATCTCCACGGTCTCCACGCCGCCGGCCTCGGGCTTGGCCTCGGCATCGGCGGACGAGTCCTTGGAGGTGCAGGAGCCGAGCGGCAGGAGCATCGCCGCGACGAGGGTCAGGGTGCGCAGACGCATCGCGCCGTGACCATAGCAGGGATGCTCCCGCCCCGCCCCGCCCCGCCGATCGCCGCGCCCGACGGAGGCGAGCGAGGCCGGGCCGGAGCGAGGACCGCGGCTCGGCCTCGCGGCCGCGACCGCTCAGCGCGGCGGAGGCGGGGCGAAGCCGGGCTGCACGAAGGGCTGGGGCTCGACGCCGTAGTACGGCGCGTGCACGTTCACCCCGCGGGCGGCCAGCCCCTCCATGCTGTCGTAGTACACGGTGAGGAAGCCGTCGGGCTTGCGCTTGCGGTGGCGCTTGAAGGCCACCTCCTGCACCGCGCTGTAGCGGCTCTCGCCGTAGGCGGTGCCGAGCTGCCGCGGCGCCGGCTCGGAGCTGGGCATCGGCGCGAAGGCCCCGTCGCCCGCCGAGGTGGCGGCCACCGGCGCGGCCTCGTCGGCCATCGCCTCGCCCTCGGCCTTGGACGCCGCCCGCTCGCTGTCGGGGAAGGCAGAGGGCACCGAGGTGTTGGCGGTGCCGCGGTAGTAGGGCTCGTAGACCGGCGGCGGGGGCTGGGCCTGCAGTGCCTTGCGGGTCTTGCGACGGTGACGGCGGGCGCTGCTGCGCTTCTCCTCGAACACGGCCACGCCGATCACCCCGGCGTTCTGCGGCGTGCCCAGGCGCGCGGTGTAGCTGCTCTGGAGATCGGAGAACTGGAACGCGGCCACCTGATCGTAGGACTGCCGAAAGCCGTCCACGACCACGGTGGCGAAGGGGTCGAGCACGTAGCCGCGCTGCTTCTTGAAGTTGCCCACCTGCCCGCTGATCACGTCGCGACCGTCGACGGTGACCACCACCTCCACGCGACCGGCGGTGTTGTTGGTGAGGCGCAGGGCGTAGTAGCCCCCCTGCTGACCGGCGTAGTAGAGCGAGCCGCCGTGGAAGAACGACGGGTACTGGGCCCCGCCGGGCTGCTCCACGCCGAGGCTCACCAGCGGCTGAGTCGCCGGGGGAGGCGGCGCCGCGGCGAAGGCCTTGGGCCGACGGGCATGGGCGGGCTCGGCGAAGGTGCCGGCCACCGCCAGCGCAGCGAGGACGAAGGGGAGGCAGCGAAGAGGACGCATGGCTAGGCTCCAGTCGGGGCTCGGGGGTCGGGATCGGCGCACCATGGGCTCGCGAAGGGGGGCCCGGGCCCGTTTCGCCGGCCGGAACGCCTCGCGTCGGCCACCCCTTACAGCAGGGCGCCGACCGTGGCAAAACCGCGCCGTGCCCCGCTGGATCGAGCGCCGCGGCTTCACCCTGCGGCTGGCCGACCGCGAGGAGGCCGAGCTCCGCCACCAGGTGGTGCGCCTCTCGCTGGTGGAGCGCCGGGGGCTGACCGGGGCCTGGTTCAACGTGCGAGAGGCGCGGGCCGAGCCGGCCGAGGCCGGACCGCGGGAGGATCCCGCGGCGCCCGAGCGCCTGCTGGCCGGCGGCCGGGCGCTGTCGTGGCGGTGGCTGCGACGCGTGGAGGCCGAGCGCCTGCTCGACCAGCGGCTGCGCACGCTGCAGGCCCTGGGCTACGGCATGGTCGACGCGACGATGAGCGGCCGCGGTCGCTGGGACTGGCTGTACGAGCTGGTTCGCCGGGGCCTGCGGCCGGGCCCGAGCGACGAGGCCCCCGAGCTGCCCCCCGGCCAGGCGCTCCGCGATGCGCTGCAGCGGCTGGGCCTGTCGGCCTCGGCGGTCACCGAGGGCGTGGCCACGGTGCTCGGCGTGTCGGCGCAGCAGCTCCGCGAGCCCGATGCTCCCACCGTGGCTCGCGTGGACCCCGAGCAGCTCGGCGTGCTGCTGCCCTTCCTGGTCGAGCACGAGGATCCCGAGATCCGCCGCATCGGCGAGCGCTGGATCGACTGCCCGGGGGCCGCGTTCCAGCTCCCGCCCGCGGCGGTGGAGCGCTGGCTGGCCGAGGCCGGGCGCATGGGCGACCTGCTCGCGCCCCGCGTGCGCGACCAGGGGCTGGCCCTGCTGGGACCCGATGCGCTGCTGCGGCTGTCCCGGTCGTCGTCGCGCCCGCCCGTCCGACGCGCCGCCGCCCAGTGGCTGGCCCGCCTCACTTGAGCCCCCGCCCACCTGGGCTACCCTCCCCGCTGCCGTGAACGCCTCGCCCGCCCGTCGCTCCCCTCGACGCTCTCGCCCCGCCGCGGGGCTGCTCGCGGGCCTGGTCGCGCTGGCGCTGGGCCTCGCGCCCGCGTGCAAGCGCAGCGTGCCGCCGGCCGGCGCGGCCCAGGCCAGCGCGGTGGCCATGGGGAGCTGGTCGCAGTGGCAGGACCTCGAGCCCCTGCTCACCGTGGCCCGCGATCACGCCGACGAGCGCACCGTGGGCGCGATCGAGGAGGCCAGCGCCCTGCTGCGCGAGCGCAAGGCCGCCAGCGCCGACAAGCTGCTGTCGCAGGCCGCCGACTCGGCGGGGCGCCACTGGATCGCGGTGGCGCGGGCCGACGTCGCCTCGCTGTGGTTCACCCTGTGCATCCGCGGCGTGGCCTGGCGCCTGGAGGACGGCGCCCAGGGCAGCCCCACCGATCGCGAGGTGGACTACAGCGAGGAGCGGCGGATCAAGCCCGAGGACGTCTCGGTGGAGGCCACCCTCACCAACCTCGATGCCGCGGTGGGCTCGGAGATCGAGGCGCTGCAGGTGCAGGCCCGCATCGCGCGGGCCCGGGTCGCCGCCTACACCGAGCGCTGCCCCGCCAACGAGGACGTGGCCGCCCTCGCCCGTCGCATCCTCGATGCCGACCTCGCCACCCTCGCCGCCGAGGGCCACCTCACCCCCGACCTCGCCTACCTGTGGGCCGGCGTCCAGATGAGCCGCTTCTCGGGCTCCGCCGCGCGGCCCTTCCTGCTGCAGGCGCGCGAGGGGGGCTTCGATCTCCCCGCGGTCACCTACATGCTCGCGGTGATCGCCCTCGAGACCGGCGACCTCGATCGCGCCGACCTGCTCGCGGCCGAGGCCGTGGTCGCCTACGCCAACGACGGCGACCGGGCCCAGGAGGCGCAGGGGCTGTTCATCCGCGGCGAGGTGGCTCGCCAGCGCAACGACCCGAAGGCGGCGCGCCAGCACTTCGAGGCCGCGCTGCAGCGGATGCCCGCGCACATCCCCGCGCTGCTGGCCATCGCGGGGCTCGAGTACGAGGCGCGGGGCGAGGACGCGGCGATCCAGACGATCCACGACGCCCTGCCCTCGCTGCTGCTCGAGGGCGAGCTCGACGAGCAGCGCGCCCGCGAGGCCGCCGGCAACGTGGAGGCCCTGGTGATCGTGGCCGACTCCCCGTTCCTGAGCCAGGTGTGCCGCGACGCGCTGCTGCTCGACATCGACGACGAGGACGACCCGCTGCGCCGGGGCATCCGCTACTTCTACGTGGCCACCCTCGACGTGCGCCTGCGAGAATACGAAATCGCCCAGGGCCACGGCGTGCTCGCCCGCGACGAGCTCGAGCAGAGCGAGGTCCGGCCCCCGGTCGACGTGCAGCTCTTCCTCGATCGCCTCGCCGAGTCCGGCTAGCGGGGCTCCGGCGCGGGCCGCCCGGAGGGGTGCAATCGTTGCGACCCGGGATGCGGCCCCTTCGCCCCTCTGGATGCGGGCACGCCCGGCCCGTCCGTGGCATCCTCCTCCCTCGCGATGTCCGACTCCGCGGCCCACATCACCTTGCGTGCCCTGATCTCGGCGCGCTGGGTGCTGCTCGGCCTGCTCGCCGCCACCCAGGTGGTGGAGATGGCGCTGCCCGACGGGCTCAAGCCCCTGCTCGCATGGTTCCCCATTCCGCCCCACCCCTCGTGGGTGCTGATCGTGCTCGCCTTCTGGTCGGTGGCCAACCTCGCCACCAAGCGCCTGGTGCTCGACCGCGGCCGCGCCAGCCAGCGGGCGGCCGGCGTGCACCTGCTCGTCGACGCCGCCGCGCTCACCACCCTGCTGGCGGTCTCGGGCGGCCCCACCAACCCCTTCACCACCGTCTACTTCGTCCCCATCACCCTGGCCACGCAGGTCTCGCCCCGCTGGACCTGGGCCCTGGCCGCGATGTGCCTGGCCGGCTTCGCCAGCCTGTTCGCGGTGGAGCCCCTGCCCGAGCCGCTCGAGGCGGGTCACGGCGCCCACTTCTCGGGCCACCTGCGCGGCCTGTGGATCGCCTTCGGGGTCACCGGGGTGCTGGTCACCGTGTTCGTCCATCGCATCGCGCTGTCGCTGGCGCAGTCGCGGCTCGAGCTCACCCGCCTGCGCGACCAGGCGATCCAGGACCGCCACTTCGCCGCCCTGGGCACCCTCGCGGCCGGGGCCGCCCACGAGCTGGGCACGCCGCTGGGCACCATCCAGCTGCTGGTCGGCGAGCTGCCCCACATGGACGAGGCCGAGCGCGACCGGGCGCTGGCCACCATGCGCGAGCAGGTCTCCCGCTGCAAGGACATCGTGGGGCGCATGGCCAGCCCCGAGCCCGGCGTGCGCAGCTTCGGCACCCATGGCGGCGAGCCCTGGACGCTGTCGAGCCTGGGCAAGCGCCTGCAGGCCGAGGCCGATCACGAGGGCGTCTCGCTGCGGGTGCAGCTCGAGGGCGACCTCGAGCTGCGGCAGCCCCGGGAATCGGTCGAGCAGATCGTGCGGGAGCTGATCTCCAACGCCGTCGACGCCTGCGCCGGCTGCCGCGACGGCTCGGCCTGGATCACCCTGCACCTGGCCGAGCTGGGCGGGGGCGCGCTGGTCGAGGTCCGCGACGAGGGCGAGGGCATGGAGCCCGAGGTCGCCGTGCACGCCTTCGAGCCCTTCTTCTCCACCAAGGCCGAGGGCGAGGGCATGGGCATGGGCCTGTACCTCGCCCGCGCCCAGGTCCGGCAGCTCGGCGGACAGCTCGAGCTCGACTCCACCCCCGGGGACGGCACCACCCTGCGGCTCACCCTACCCGCGCAACCAACCTCGACCCGGAGCGCATGACGCATGCACCACACGATCCTCCTCGTCGACGATGACCGCTCGTTCTGCACCGCGCTGGCCGGCGCCCTGCGCAGGCGAGGTCACACCGTGCTCCTCGCCCACGACTACACCGACGCGGTGGCCGAGGCCGAGGCCTGGACCCCCGACCGCGCCGTGATCGACCTGCGCATGGGGGCCCGCGGCGGCCTCGAGCTCGTCCAGACCCTGCGACAGACGCACCCCGAGCTGCGCATGGTGGTGCTCACCGGCTACGGCAGCATCGCGACCGCGGTCGAGGCGATCAAGGCGGGAGCGATCCACTACCTCACCAAGCCCGCCGACGCCGACGAGATCCTCGCCGCCTTCGAGCGCACCGACGCCCAGGTCGACGGCCCCGCCACCTCCCCCACCCCGCGTCGACTCGAGGAGGTGGAGTGGGATCACCTGCAGCGGGTGCTCACCGACGCCGGCGGCAACGTGTCGGAGGCCGCGCGGCGCCTGGGCATGCACCGGCGCAGCCTCCAGCGAAAGCTCGCCCGCGGACGACCGAACGGCGACGAGTCGTAACGCGCGTCACGGCCTCGCGTCACGTCGACGAGCACACACCAGCAAAGCTCACGTTCGTGCGAGCGCGAGCGAGCCGGCGTCGGCCGCGGGAGCGCCGAGGATTCCCGGAACGAGGAGGCTCACGCCCGCCGACGCCCGCGCAGCACGTCGCTGCCCCGCGCCGGCCTTCCGTCGTCCCGGCGGAAGTCCTATGGTCGCCGTCCCGCGCTGGGGTGTTGGCACAAAGGACGAACGCATGGCGAAGACGGTGAACCTCAAGACGCTCGGCATCACGGTCAAGGACGTGATCCGCAATGCCCCTCCTTCACGCCTCTACGAGCACGGGCTGCGCAACGAGCCCGGCACCGCGATCGCATCCTCGGGTGCCCTGATCGCGATGAGCGGCGAGAAGACCGGCCGCAGCCCCGGCGACAAGCGCATCGTCAAGGAGCCCAGCTCGCAGGACGACGTGTGGTGGGGTCCCGTCAACATCGAGATCGACGAGCACGTGTTCATGATCAACCGCGAGCGGGCGATCGACTACCTGAACACGCGGCCGCAGCTCTACGTGGTGGACGGCTTCGCGGGCTGGGACCCCGAGTACCGCATCAAGGTGCGGGTGATCTGCTCGCGGGCCTACCACGCGCTGTTCATGAACAACATGCTCATCCGGCCCACCCGTGAGGAGCTGGAGAACTTCGGCGAGCCCGACTACACCATCATCAACGCCGGGGCGTTCTCCGCCAATCGCTACACCTCGGGCATGACCTCGAAGACCTCCGTCAACCTGCACTTCGGCCGCCAGGAGTTCGTGATCCTCGGCACCGAGTACGCGGGTGAGATGAAGAAGGGCGTCTTCACCATCATGCACTACCTCATGCCGCGGGCCGGCGTGCTCTCGATGCACTGCTCCGCCAACCAGAGCAAGAGCGGCGACGACCTGGCGATCTTCTTCGGCCTGTCGGGCACCGGCAAGACCACCCTCAGCGCCGACCCCAACCGCCTGCTCATCGGCGACGACGAGCACTGCTGGACCGACAAGGGCGTGTTCAACATCGAGGGCGGCTGCTACGCCAAGGCCATCGATCTGAGCGCCGAGGACGAGCCCGAGATCTTCAACGCGATCCGCTTCGGCGCGGTGCTCGAGAACGTGGTCTTCGAGCGGGCCACCCGCACGGTCGACTTCCACGACACCAGCATCACCGAGAACACCCGCGCCAGCTACCCGATCGAGCACATCCCCAACGCCAAGATCCCCTGCGTGGGCGGGCACCCCAACAACGTCATCCTGCTCACCTGCGACGCCTTCGGCGTGCTGCCGCCGGTCAGCCGGCTCACCCCCGAGCAGGCGATGTACCACTTCATCAGCGGCTACACGGCCAAGGTCGCGGGCACCGAGGTGGGCGTGACCGAGCCCGAGGCCACCTTCAGCGCCTGCTTCGGCTCGCCCTTCCTGGTGTGGCACCCCACCAAGTACGCCGAGATGCTCGCCGAGAAGCTGCGCCAGACCGGCGCGCAGACCTGGCTGGTCAACACCGGCTGGACCGGGGGGCCCTACGGCGTGGGCCGGCGGATGAGCATCAAGCACACCCGGGCGATCATCGACGCGATCCACTCGGGCGCCCTGCGGGACGCCCCCACCGAGGTCGATTCGCTGTTCGGCATCGCGGTGCCCACCGAGGTGGAGGGCGTGCCCCCCGAGGTGCTCCGGCCCCGCAGCACCTGGACCGACAAGTCGGCCTTCGACGCCACCTCGAAGAAGCTGGCGCTGCTGTTCGCGGCCAACTTCGCCAAGTACGAGGCCAAGGCGAGCGACGAGATCCGCAACGCCGGCCCGAAGATCTGAGCCACGCGTCGCGGGCCTCGGCCCGGAGCGATGAACGGGGGCGGCCCTCGCCGAGGCGAGGCCGCCCCTTCGTCGTCGCCGTCAGATCGCTCCGCAGACCTGCACGCAGTCGGTCCCACCCGGGCACAGGGTGTTGCAGCCCCACTCGCCGCCGTCGGGGTCCTGCTGCAGCGGCCCGCTGCGGAAGGACGCCTCCGCGGAGCGAATCGACCAGTACGAGCCCTCGAGTCCCTCGTCGAGCTCGAGCATCTCCAGGTAGTCGGTCATCGGCATGGGCTGCACCATGCTGGGGCACTGCACCATGAAGC
Source organism: Myxococcales bacterium (assembly GCA_020633315.1). Taxonomy (GTDB): domain Bacteria; phylum Myxococcota_A; class Polyangia; order Nannocystales; family Nannocystaceae; genus Paraliomyxa. Next base: position 40,994 of record JACKDV010000010.1, on the reverse strand, counting down.
GCTCCAGCTCGATCGGCTCGTCGGGCTGGTCGAACAGGTAGGTGACCGGCTCGCGGAGGTCCACGAAGAACACGGTAGAGGGGTCGCGCTCGAGCGTCGCGCGGACCTCGTCGGCCTCGAACACGACGCTGCGGGACTCGAGGTCGTGCGACTCGTCGTCGGCGTCGCAGGCCAGCGGCGCCGCGAGGGCGCAGCCAATGGAGAGGGAGGTGAGCCAGCGTTGGATCGTCATCAATTGCTCCGAGCTCGCCGGTCATGCCCGGCGGTTGAGGGTCGATGCGCCGTTGGACCGGGGGCTCTGCGCCATGGTTTCCATTGAAAATGTTTTAAAGTATTTCAATAATCGAGCTCGAGCGATGATCGCCCGAGCGCCGCCGCCCCGGCGGTGCTCGGCCTCAGAACGCCAGGCGGAGCCCGCCGGACCCCAGCGCCACCGCGGCCGCGCGCCGGGCCTTCTTGCGGCGCACACCCGCGATCGCCAGCAGGGTGATCCCGGTGGGCAGGCCGATGAGGTAGGTGGGCGCCCCGATGGCGGTCAGCGTGATCCCGGCCGCGTGCTTGCCCGGATCGATCACCTCGCCCGCGATGCGGTTTTCGGCGTCCTGGGTCATCGTCAGCCCGATCGCCAGCAGACCGATGCCGACGATCGAGGCCGAGAGCGTGGCCATGCCGATCACCGCCGGCCTGCGCCACGGCGTGTCGCGGGCGAAGAACGAGCGCCCGGCGAGGGCCACCCGCTGGCGGCGCTCGAGCTCGTCCAGCAACACCAGCTCGAACAGGATCGGCGTGCCGCAGTCGGGCGGCGGCGCGGCATCGTGGAGCGACGTCACCCCGCAGGCAGTCGGGTCGCCGCCGAGGGCCAGCACCGAGGGCGGCAGCGCGGTCGTGGGGGCGAAGGCATCGGGGCTCGCTAAAGGCTCGGGCGTCGGCGCGAGCTCGGGCGTCGGCGCGAGCTCGGGCGTCGGCATGACGAGCGGTGGCGTGGTCGGGCTCGCGACCGGAGCCGGGCTCGCCACCAGACTCGATACGAGGCTCGATGCGGCACTCGAGCGCGGAGGAGCGTCGGCGGGCGCGAGCGGGCCGGCCGGCGGTGCATCGGCGGGATCGACCGTAGGAAGCGGCACGTCGGGGAACGGCTCGGCCGGGAGGGCTCAGCTTGGGACTCGTGATCGCCCTCCAGTATCGTTTCGGCGACGAACCAGTCTTCCCAGTCGTCGGAACGATACTGGCCACGACCACACCAGTTGAGGTACGACCACTCCCTGAGATGCTTCCTACAGTTGCCCCTCGATCACCCTCCCGATGAAGATTCCCGCAATTCGCTCATTCGTCGAGCGCACGACTCGCCCGCAGGCACTCGCGGGTTCGCAAAGGAATCGCATCGCACGCAGTCGGCCGTGTTCGCACGGTCCTTCGTTCGCCCATTGTTGCTCGTGCCCCATCGTCTGCATGAACACGTGACCAGCAACTGATCGACGTCGATGAGGCGTCGCCGCAGGCCGCAGAGGTGATCCTCGGCGCCAACGAGGGCCCACGGCGAGGCAACGAGCGGAGCGCGTATCGACCTCGATTTCCCCTCGGCGCCCTACTCATACCGAGCATCGAGCTGTCTTCTCTGACATTCCTCGGCACCCAGAGCAGTTCCTCGTCCGCCAAGAGGCAGTCTGACTACGACACGGGGTAGCCATGCGCTCGCGGCCCAACCGAGGACCAAGCCGGTGCCGAGGCGAGTAGCGTGCCAGATACCATGGATCCCTGCATCCTGTGCGAAGACGTCGACCACCATGAGGACGACGGCAATGATGAGGAGGCGCCGCCGTCGAGGATGCCAACGCGCGGGCATCGGAAACACTGCCCCCAAGGCCATACCTGCGAATATTCCGGCGCAACGACTACAGACCACCATGGAAACGCCCGAGATCGAGAGCGTTCGCTCCGGTATCTGGTGACACAGGGCCCGGAACACGGTTGCGATCTCTGGATCCCGAGCGCCCGCCAGGACAAGCACCCATGGGAGCACACCGGTCAGGAAGACCAAAGATGCTAGATGATTCGGGGACACGGATTACGTCGCCTTTCGGGATCCGTAGAAGAGCGACAGACAGATCACGGCCCCTAGCACGCCGAAGCCGGTGTAGAGCGCGAACGAGACGAAGACGATGGCTACCATCGATAGAGAAATAGACAACCCAGGGATCCCCATTGTGAGCATGCTGAATCCGACGATCTGGAGGAAGGACGTCAGGAGCCCCGTGGTCGCCCCTGAGATGGCACCTAGCACGGCGGCATCCTTGCCACGAAGCTTGCCGGTGGGGTGTTGGGAGAAGTACACCGCGAGCCCGACTTGGCAGCCGATGACATTGAGCAGGCAGAAGCAAGTATTGAGAAGACCGAAAAAGGGAATGGATGAGAGCACACCACCCACGATCCCGCCGACCAATCCAGGCCCGAGCAATGAGCCCCAGTCGCTCGAGCGACTCGGCATGGGCCGAGATCCTCCAGATCCGGGGGCGTAGCCTTGACCCGCATCCGTGGGGGGAACCGGGGCCATGGGGTGACCCACACTGGCGACGGCCGTCGGGTTGAATGGCGATGCTGGCGTCGCTACCCAGGGGCTCGGGCTGGGCGAGGCCAGCACGGTCCTCGACGAAGCCAGGATCGTACCTCCAGATGACGGCAGCACGCGGGTCAGCGTGATCGACGAATCCCCCAGCCGAAACGTCCGATCGATCGCCATCTCCGTGGGACCCATCAGACGTTGGCCCTGGGAATCGAAAGTGCCATTGGTCGACCCCATGTCCGTGATGGTCACACCCCTGGGGTGGACCTCGATCCGAGCATGGCTCGTGGAAGCCCTGGGATCATGGAGGACGATTCGACCAACGTCACGACCGACTTCGTAGCTCCCGAGCGGCAACGAGAGGTCCTCGGCCCTTCCATCGGCTCGAACGACTCGAAGGTGAGCAATCACGACAACGACTCCCGGTTGGGATGCTGGGCCAGCCGGAAGCAACGGACCCTCGCCGCGCCCAGGCGGGGGCAGAGGCGGGGCAGCTTCGTGGAGATCTGTATCGGGGAGAGGAGGGGACGAGAGAGTGGACGAGACATCACCACTACTCGTTCCCGAGGGACGAGGAACTGGTTCGACGATGTCGAAGATCGGCCATCATTCCTAGACGCGTGATGCCCACGGCACCGATGAGCAGATGCGGGGTACACGCCCTGCAACCGGGCCCGCGACCCCGTATCCGTCTCGACGCCTCGGCTCTAGAACGTGCCCGCCATCGCCGACTCGGGCGCCTCTTCGAGCGCATCGGCGAGCTGGGCCTCGAGCAACCCCGCCATCTTCGCCCGCTCCGCCTCCAGCTCCCCCCCCTCGATCCCCGCATCCGCCTTGGTATCCAGCTCCCACCGCGCCCGCTCGATGCGAACCGTCGGCGCCGGCATGTACGAGAGGATCGGCCACACGTACCGCTCCAGCGCATGCTCCGGGCTGTCCGCCAGCCGCCACCGGTTGCTGAGCATGAAGCGATCCGCCCCCTCGATCGCCGCCGACAGCCGCACCCCCAGCATCCCCATCACCACGCTCCGCGCCTCCAACAGCCGCGGCTGCACCCCGAAGGCATCCAGCCGCTCCAGCCGATCCGCCGCGGGATAGCGCTCGTCCCCCCGCCGGAACGCCAGCCACGACATGAACTCGTGGCTGTGCCGCCACACCAGACGCTGCACCTCGATGGTCGCCACCATCTTGGCCAGCCGGCTGCCGTGCTTGCCCACGAGGTCGGTCCCGATCTCGTTCATCTTCTCGCGGAGCTCGCGGTCGAAGCGGGACAGCGACGCTCCGCTGTGGTGCTCGTCGAGCACCGACAGGGCCAGCGCGACCCCGAGCCCCACGTGGCCGGCGAGCTGGACCTCCAGCGTCACCATCTGCTCGTACAGCCCCGGCATCACCCGCTGCTTGCCGTCGTCGTCGAGCTGCTCGACCTGCTGCAGCGCCTCCTGCTTGAGGTTGGTCAGGTCTCGGCGCAGCTCATCGACGTCGTCGTCGAGATCCGGGGTTCGTACCTGGGCGAGGAAGATCTCCCGGGCGCTCGGCATGCGAGCACGAGGGTATGCGCGGGCGGGCCCCCTTGTCATCACGCGGACCCCGCCACCCGCCGGAACACCGTCCCCCGCCGGCCGCCCCCGCGATGGCAGGATCGAGGCCATGCGGTAATGAAATCAAGGGGTTGGGGGCTGACCGGACGCGGGTCTCGGGCTAGGAATTCCCGTGAGACCCATTCGGGAGCACATGCGTTCCGACGCGATCGCGAGCCGCCCCATGCCCACGTCTGCCCTTGGTTCCCTCCGATTCCCCCCCTCGGCCACGCTGCTGTGCCTCGCCCTCGCCCTCGGCTGCGGCTCCTCCGAAGACCCGCCGACCGAGGCCGCGGCCGAGGTCGCCCCGACCGAAGCCGCCGCAGCCGTCCCCGACCAGGCGACCGACGGCGGCGAGGTGGTCGCGATCAGCGGCCCAGGCGGGGTCGAGTCGCCCGCGCTGCCGGCCGGCGCGTTCCTGGGCAAGGGCGGTCGCCTGCAGGTGGGGCAGGCCCTGCAGACCCCCAAGGGCACCCTGGCCGAGCTGCGCCTGAGCGGGGGCATCCGGGTGCGGATGAACGAGGACACGGCGCTCACCCTGCCCGGCGCCGACGCGGCCTCGCGCCTGGTGCTCACACGGGGCGAGATCGTGGTGCTCACCGAGCCCGAGTCCACCGCCGAGCTGGCCGTGGCCGCGGGCGACGAGGTGCTGACCATCGCGCGGGGCGAGGCGCAGGTCCGCAGCTCGGGGACCGCCCGTCGCTTCGCGGTGATCAGCGGCTCCGCCTCGCTGCAGGCTCCCTCGCGCAGCCTCACCCTCGCCCCCGGCGAGAGCATCGACGCTCCCCTACCCGAGGAGCAGGCGCGCGAGCCCGAGCTCAGCCTCGCCCCGCTGCGCGAGACCAACTGGTCGCGCAACTTCGACGCCGCCGCCCGCATCGCCGAGGAGGTCCCCGCCGGCGTGGGCAGCCTCACCGCGCGCCGCCCCGGCAGCAGCGTGGAGAAGCAGCGCCTGCGCCTCACCGACCAGACGGTCACCGTGAGCATCGCCGGTCGCATCGCCCACACCGAGATCGAGCAGGCCTTCTTCAACGACCAGCCCGCGGTGCTCGAGGGCACCTATCGCTTCCCCCTGCCGGGCGACGGCTCGGTCTCGGGGCTGGGCCTGCTGGTGGGCAACCGCTGGATGGAGGGCGAGATCGTCGAGAAGACCCGCGCCCGCCAGATCTTCAAGTCGATCGTCGACGCCACCATCCCCCGCGACCCCGCGCTGCTCGAGTGGGAGCGCGGCAACCTGTTCAAGCTGCGGGTGTTCCCCATCCCCGGCCGCGGCGAGCGACGCGTGCGGCTGGCCTACACCCAGGTGCTGCCCGTGGCCGGCGAGACCCTGCGCTACCGCTTCCCCATGGGGGGCACCGGGGCCGGCGGCACCGAGATCGAGCACTTCGACTTCAAGGTGACCATCGACGGCGAGCACCTCGACGAGGCCACCCTCGCCGACATCGGCACGCCCATGATGGAGCTCGAGCGCAAGCTCGAGGGCAGCCGGGTGGAGCTGTCGGCCGCGCGCGATCACTTCATCCCCACCGCCGACATCGGCGTGGACATCCCGCTGCCCGAGGCCGAGGCCAAGATCCACACCGAGACCCACCTCGATCGCGACGGCCAGGCCTACTTCATGGTCTCCACCCAGCCGGAGCTCGAGCTGCCCCACCCCGAGGGGCCCACCAGCTTCGCCTTCGTGATCGACCGCAGCCACAGCATCTCGCCCGAGCTGTGGTCGGTGGCGCGCGGCATGGTGGAGGCGATGGCCACCTCGATGGAGCCCGAGGATCGCTTCGCGGTGCTCGCCTGCGACACGGCCTGCGACCAGGCGCCGGGCGGGCTGCTCAGCGGGCAGCCGGGCGACCTCGACGAGATGCGGCGCTTCCTCGACGACCAGGATCTCGCGGGCGCCAGCGACCTGGGCGGCATGCTGGTGGCGGCCAGCGAGGCGCTCGAGCGCGGCGGGGCCACCGGAGAGCGAGTGATCGTCTACCTGGGCGACGGCACCCCCAGCTCGGGAGAGATGGCCGCCGACCAGCTCGGGCGGCTGCTGGCCGAGCCGCTGCGCGGCACCCGGGTGATGGCCGTGGCCATGGGGGCGCGCTCCGACCTCACCACCCTGGGCGCGGTCGTGCGGCAGACCGGCGGCGACGTGCTGCAGGCCGATCCCCGGGACGACCGCCTGGCGCTGGTCCGCGAGCTGCGGCTGCGGGCGCGGGTGCCCGCGGCCCACGACCTCGAGCTCGAGCTGCCCGACGGCATGGTCGCGGTGCACCGCATGGGCGGCGGGGGCCTGCGCCCCGGCGACTCGCTGGTGCTGGTCGGCAAGCTCAGCCGCCCCGTCCACGACGAGGTGGTCGTGCGCGGCCGCGGCCCCGAGGGGCCGATCGAGGCCCGCTTCCGGGTGGACCTCGAGGCCGACCGCGTCTCACCGGTGGAGCACCGCCACCTGCCCCGCACCTGGGCGCAGGCCGAGATCGCCCACCTCACCCAGACCAAGGGCTTCGACGCCAAGGACGAGATCGTCGCGCTGTCCCAGCACTACACGGTGATGTCGCGGCACACCTCGCTGCTGGTGCTCGAGAACGACGCGATGTACCGCGAGTTCAACGTGGTGCGGGCCGCCAAGAACACCGACAAGTGGGACGGCAAGCTCAGCGAGAGCCCCGATGATGCGTCGGCGGCCGCGGGGGCGAGCACGCGCACCACCACCACCACCACGCCGCCCGCCGACGACCTGCGGGCCCAGCTCAAGGCCGAGAGCGACGAGTCCAAGCCCGTGGAGGAGGAAGACGACCTCGCTCCCGCCCAGCCGACGGCCGAGCCCTCGACCGCCGTCCCCGGTGGCGTGGCCGGCGGGGTGATCGGCGGAGAGCTCGGCACCAAGGGCAGCGGGGCCGAGCGCAGCCGCGACCACGGCGAGGGGGGCTTCGATCCCGATCCCTTCCCCGCCTCGCCCAGCGCGGCCGACCGTGGACTCGACGACGACAACAAGGAAGTGAGCGAGGACGAGCCCTCCGATCTCGAGCTCGGTGACGACGGCGACGATCCGGCCGAGCCCGCCGCGGGCGGCAGCAGCTCCGGCGCCTCCAGGGAGAGCAAGCGCAAGTCCTCCAGCTCGAGCTCGCGGCCCGCTCCCAAGTCCTCCAAGCCCAAGAAGGACATCGCCGACTTCGACCTCGACGATCCCTTTGCCCTGGGCGGCGGGGGTGGCTGGGGTCCGCCCGGCCGCGGCTGGCGTGGCCCCATTCGCGAGCTCAAGGCGCGGCCCGTGGCCTCGCCCGACGCCGGAGCCCTGGCTCGGGTGGAGAGCCTGCGCCTGGCCGTGGATGCCGATCCCACCCAGCGCAGCGCCCACGGCAAGCTCGTGCGCGCCGCCCTGCGGGCGGGCCACCACCAGTCCCTCGACTTCGCGCGGGCCTGGGCCGAGGTGGATCCCGATCATGCGCCGGCCCTGACGTCGCTGGCCGATGCCATGGCGACCGACGGCGATCCGCTGGCGCTGCGGGCCTACGAGAGCGCGCTGGAGGTCAAGCCCTTCCAGTCGCGGTCGCACGAGGAGCTCGCCCGCGCCTACCAGAGCAAGGGCGACCTGCGCCGGGCCTGCTCCCACCTGCAGGCGGTGGTCAGCATCGACCCCAAGGACGGCCGGAGCCACGCCGAGCTCGCCCGCTGCCTCGAGCGCGAGGGACGACACCGCGAGGCCCTCGACGCCGTAGCCGACGGACGGCTGCGGGCCACCAGCGAGACCGCGGTGCTCTCCACCGTGGATCGCGAGCTGGCCACGGGCGCGGTGCTCCCGGCCGCCTTCGAGCTGCACGGCGGGGCCGAGCTGCGGCTCACCCTCACCTGGGCCGGCGAGGGCGACCTCGACCTGGCCGTGGTCGACACCAAGGGCCAGCGCCTGAGCGGGCTGCACCCCGCGGGCAAGGTGCGGGTGCGCGAGGGCAGCGGCCGCGAGGAGCTCACCCTCAAGAAGGTCCGCAAGTCGGTGTTCGTGGAGGTGACCCGCCCCACGCCCACCCGCGCCTTCGAGGGCGAGCGCGGCACCGTGCACGGCGAGCTGGTGGTCAAGACCCCGCACTCCACCCGGCGGATCCCGGTGTCGGTGCGCGAGGGCACGGTGCGGGTGGCCAAGGCCTTCTGGGTCACCCGCTGAGCGACGCCGGCCGTCGACCCGCCGCGGTGATCAGGCCGCGGCGGGCAGGCCGAGCTCGGCCCGCACCTGCGCCATGGGGCGATCGATGCTGGGCCACGGGCTCCAATAGCGCAGGTCGAGATCGAGGTGCTCGCCCAGGGCGTAGGCCTCGATGAACGCGAGCGCCGAGAAGTCCCCGCCCTTGGTGGGCTGGTTGGGGATGATGTGGGCCCCGAGGCCGAAGGCGTACATGCCGAACTCCGTGATCGAGAAGGCATCGTCGCCGCCCATGAAACCCGCCTCGAAGCCCGCCATCTGCACCTCGCCGGGGCCGTCGGTGCCGAAGCCGGTGAGCGTGTGGCCGAGGTCGTGGAACAGCAGGATCTCGGGGGTGCCGCGGCGCTCGCCCGGCATGGCGAAGCCGTTGCGACGGCAGTGGTCGTGGAGCTCACGGCCCAGGGTGCCCTCGGGGAGCTCGGCCAGCGCCTGGTAGCGCGCGGCCGTGGTGCGGCTGGGCACGCGGGCCGCGGCCACCAACGCCCGCCACAGGCCGGGCAGGCCGTCCTGGCGCCAGATGGCCTTGAACAGCGAGGCGACGAACGAGCGCCGCGAGACCTGGATGGCCAGGGCACGGATCCGGCCGCGCAGGTGCAGCCGCAGGGCCGCGACGGCCGGGTGCTGGACCCCGAGCGCGCGGGCCCAGGTCTCCACCCGCTCGACCTCGGCCTCGCTCAGGGTCTGATCGGCCAGGGCCACCAGCACGAGCTGCCGCAGCAGGCGACGTCGCGCGTCCGCTTCCGGCAGCGCTCGGCCCAGTGCCTCGGCCGTGGGCACCGGGGCCTCGTCGAGGCCCACCCCGCCGCCGTTGCGCCGCGCCAGCTCGGCGATCCACGCCCGCTGGTCCTCGCTGGGCCCGCCGTCGGCCTCGGCCACGCTGCGCAGCGCTCCCACCACCAACGGAAGGGCCTCGGGATGTCCTTGGATGATCGTCCACATCACTGCACCGCCTTCACCAGCGCCCAGATCAGCGCCGTCACCAACGCGGCCGCCACCAGCAGCCGCGGCAGCAAGAATCCCGCGAGCAGGCGTGCCACCTTGCCCGCCGGCACGCGCTCGGCCACCTCGGCCTCGCGAAAGGAGGGGCGCGCCCGCATGCGCGCATAGTAGGCCGCCACCGCCCGCCGACTGCCGAAGCCCTCGTCGAGCCCCAGCATGCGCAGCCGCGCCAGGATCGGGGTCCACAGCACGTCGGCCAGGCTGAAGCACGAGCCCGCCACGTAGCGCTGCGCCTCGAGCCGGTCCTCGAGATCGTCGAGGGTTCCATTGACCTGGGCCCACAGCGCGTCCATGGCGGCCGGGTCGAGGATCGTGGCGGTCCACTGCTCCACGTCACGCAGCCGCGCGTCGTAGCGCTCGGCCAGCTCGGGGTTGCGCGCCCGGTATCGTCGCAGGAGCCTCATGCGACGGGGCTGGACCACGTAGCGGGCCAGCGGTCGCATGGGGCCGGGCAGCGAGCCATACGAGAGCTCGCGGCACGGGATCGCGTCGGCCCGGTCCATCCACTCGCGCATGCGCTGGGCCTCGCTCGGATCGGCGGGGGTGAGCGGAGGGCCCGGCAGGTGCTCGTCGACCCAGGCGATGATCCGGGTGGCATCGGTGATCCGCTCGCCCCTCACCTCGAGGGTGGGCACCACGCCGCGCGGGTTGATCCGCATGTACTGCGGCGCGTAGCTCCTCATGGCCGGGCCGATGTCGACCAGGCGCTCCTCGTAGCGCACGTGCTTCTCGGCCAGACCGAGGCGCGCGATCGAGGAGTACAGCGAGCCGGGGTAGCAGTAGAGCGCGACGTCCAAGGTCGCCATTGGTTTAGCAATGCTCGTGCCAGGGCGCGCCGGGATCGAGCCCGCCCGGCGGGCGCACCCACGGGCAGGCACGGGCTCGCTCTGCTCGGGTGATCGACAGGGGTGTCGGGCGCGGCCCCTCGACCCGCTCGGTGCGGGGCCGCACTCGTGCATTTCACGCATTTCATATGGACCGATTGACATATATAAACCGAACGGTATAGTTCGACCCGTGACCGAGACGAGCTCCATCGCGCAGCCCCTCACCCTTCCCTCTGGCCTCGTTCTGCCCAATCGCGTGGCCAAGGCGGCGATGAGCGAGAACCTCGCCACGGCCGACGGCGTGCCCACCGAGGGCCTCGCGCGCCTCTACCAGCGCTTTGCACGCGGCGGTGCCGGCCTGTTCATCACGGGCAACGCCATCGTCGATCCCGGCGGCCGCACCGAGCGGCACAACGTGGTGATGGACCGCGATCACGGCGAGGCGCTCGCCGCCTGGGCTCGGGCGGCCAAGTCCCATGGCGCCGCGGTGCTCATGCAGCTCAGCCACGCGGGGCGCCAGACCATGCGCACCGTCACCTGGAAGCCGCTCGCCCCCTCGGCCGTGGTGGTCGATCGCAAGGGCGGGCTGTTCTCCGCCCCCAGCCCGCTCACCCTCTCGCAGATCGAGGGGCTCGTGGCCCGCTTCGGCCGGGCCGCAGCCTTCGCCGAGGCGGCCGGCTTCGACGGCGTGCAGATCCACGGCGCCCACGGCTACCTCGTCAGCCAGTTCCTCTCCCCGCTCACCAACCGCCGCGACGATCGCTACGGCGGCGACCTCGACGGCCGCATGCGCTTCCTGCTGGAGATCGTCCGCGAGGTGCGGCGCTCCACCGCCAAGGGCTTCACCCTCGCGGTCAAGCTCAACTCGGCCGACTTCCAGCGCGGCGGCTTCACCCTCGAGGAGTCGATGCAGGTGGCCCAGGCGCTGGAGGCCGAGGGCATCGACCTGCTCGAGATCTCGGGCGGCAGCTACGAGAAGCCGGCCATGATGGGCTCCGAGCAGCGCGCCAGCACCCGCGCCCGCGAGGCCTTCTTCCTCGAGTACGCCGAGCGCATGCGACAGCACGTGGGCCTGCCGCTGATGGTCACCGGAGGCTTCCGCTCCCGCGAGGGCATGGACGCGGCGCTGCGCAGCGGAGCCACCGACGTGGTGGGCATGGCCCGGCCGCTCGCCGTCGACCCCGACCTCCCCGGCCGCCTGCTGCGGAGCGAGGCCGAGGCCGCCACCGAGCACCCGGTGGGCGTGGGCGTGCGCCTGCTCGACGACCTGCTGCAGATCCAGTGGTACCTGCGCCAGCTCGCCCGCATGAGCAAGGGGCTGCCGCCCGACCCGCGGCTGAGCCCGTGGCGCACGATCCTCGGCGCCCTCGGCCAGATGTACGTGGAGCTGGCCACCTCGTGGTGGCGCCGCGAGGGGCATGCTCTCGATGCCCCGGCCCCCGCGACCGGGACCCCCGCGACCAAGGCGGCCACGAGCGCATGAAGAGCCCCATCGACAGCCGCGCCCGCTTCGTGGAGACCACCGCCGCTCTGCTGCGACGCCAGGGCTACCACGCCACCGGACTCAAGCAGATCGTGGAGGCCAGCGGAGCGCCGCGGGGCTCGCTGTACTTCCACTTCCCCGGCGGCAAGGAGCAGCTCGCCGAGGCGGCGCTGCAGCACTCGGGGCAGCAGATGCACGAGGAGCTGCTCGCCCTGGTCGACGCCGCGAGCGAGCCCGGCGAGGCCATCCGAGCCGTGGCCGACGCCCTGGCCGATCGCCTCGAGGCCTCCCGCTTCCTCGACGGCTGCCCCGTGGCCACGGTGGCGCTCGAGGCCGCCTCGCAGTCCCCTCCCCTGCAGCGCGCCTGCTCGGCCTCGTACGCCCGCTGGCAGGCCGTGATCGAGCAGCGCCTGCCTCGCTGGGGCGTGCCCCCCGAGCAGGTCGTGCCCGTCGCCAACCTCGTGCTGTGCACCCTGGAGGGGGCCCTGCTGCTCAGCCGCGCCCATGCCGACACCACCCCCCTGCGCAGCGCGGGGCAGCTGCTGGCCGCGCTGCTGGCCAGGCACGCGCGCTAGGAGACCATCGGGCGACGGACCGACGGGGGTGTCGAGCCTCCGGCACCCCGGGCTCGCGCCCCGGCCCTGCCGCTCGTTTGCACGCGGAGCCCTCGGCCCCGATCCTGCAACGGCCCCGGACGTGCCGATGCTCGACCTCAGCGCCCTCCCGACCCTCGGCTCCCGCGACGACGACATCGGCCGCCTCACCGACCGCGAGCTCGCGGCGATGTTCCGCTTCCTGCTGCGGGCGCGCATGGGAGCGACCGTGGTGGCGCTCACCATCGCCGCGCTGCTGGCCACCTACGACCAGACCCCCTGGAAGATCGCCCTCGCCGGCGGCGTGGCCACCATGCTGCTGCTGCTCACCCTCCGTGATCGCCCGCACTTCCACGCCCAGTGGCTGCCCCCCCGCAAGTCCACCGAGATCCTGGGCTCGGTGATGGTGGTGCACGCCACCCTCATCACCCTCACCGGAGGGATCCACAGCCCGCTGGTCGTGCTCTTCCCTCCCATCACCTTCCTGTTCGGCGCGGTGGTGGGGCGGCCGCGGGTGGTGTGGATCCCGCTGGTGCTGAGCATCGTCTTCGTGTGGGGGCTAGCCGCCGACGACCTCTTCCCCGCCCCCCGCCTCGTCCCCGAGGTCTTCGCCGAGGTGCTCCCCCGCCTGGGGGGCCCCGCCTTCGCGATCACCATGGCCGTGGTCCTGTCGATGGTGATGATGGCCACCACCACCTTCGGCCTGCTGCTGCGCGGCGCCGTCGAGCGGGCGGTGCGGGGCGCCCAGGAGGCGCGCGCCGAGACCCTCGCCACCATGCAGGACCGCAACCGCGAGCTGTGGCGGCTCTCGGGCGCGGTGGCCCACGAGCTCAAGAACCCGCTCGCCTCGGTGCAGGGCCTGGCCAGCCTGCTCGCCCGGCGCTTCGAGGCCGGCACCAAGGAATCCCAGCGCATGGGCGTGCTCGTCGAGGAGGTCGAGCGCATGGGCTCGATCATCGAGGAGTTCCTCAACTTCTCGCGGCCGCTCACCGAGATGACCCGCCGCGAGACCTCGACCACCGAGCTGGTGGAGCGAGCGGTGGCCCTGCACCGCCCGCTCGCCGAGGCGAGCGGGGTCACCCTCCACGCCGAGATCGGCCGCGAGGGATCCCTGGCCTGCGACCCCCGCAAGCTCGCCCAGGTGCTCGGCAACCTGCTGCACAACGGGCTCGACGCCAGCCCCCGCGGAGGCCAGGTGCGGCTGCGGGTCCGCGACGCCGACGACGAGCGCGTGTGCTTCGAGGTCCTCGACGACGGCCCCGGCATCGACCCCGAGATCCGCCCCCTGCTGTTCCGCCCCGGCTCCACCACCAAGCCCAGCGGCAGCGGCATCGGCCTGACCGTGGCGCGGGCCATCGCCGAGCAGCACGGCGGTACCCTGGAGCTGCTCGACCGCCCCGAGGGCGGCTGCCGAGCCGTGCTCACCGTGCCCCGCGAGCCCGTGCCCTCGTCCCCGGAGACCTCATGAGCCCGCCCGTCATCCTGGTCGTCGACGACGAGCCCCACGTTCGCTTCACCCTGCGCGCGATCCTGGAGGACGAGGGCCTCGAGGTGCTCGAGGCCGAGGACGGCCAGCAGGCGCTCGAGGGCCTCGACGCCCGGCCCGTGGACCTGCTGGTCACCGATCTCAGCATGCCGCGCCTCGACGGCATGGGGCTGCTGCGAGCCCTGCGGGAGCGCGACGCCTCGCCGCCCGCGATCATGATCACGGCCCACGGCTCCGAGCGCACCGCCGTCGACGCCATGAAGCTGGGCGCGATCGACTACCTGCCCAAGCCCTTCGATGCCGACGAGGTGGCGCGGGTGATCCACCGCAGCCTGGGCACCGCCCGGCTCGAGCAGGAGAACCGCCGGCTGCGGGCCGGCCTGCAGCTCGGCCAGACCATGGTCTTCGCCTCCGAGCCCATGCAGCGCGTGGCCGAGCTCGTCGAGCGCGTGGCCGGCAAGGACGTGACCGTGCTCGTCACCGGCGAGAGCGGCACGGGCAAGGAGCTGGTGGCGCGGGCCCTCGTCCGCGGCTCGCGGCGCGCGACCGCGCCCTACCTGCGCTTCAACTGCGCCGCGATCACGGCCGAGCTCGCCGAGGCCGAGCTGTTCGGCCACGCCAAGGGCTCGTTCACCGGGGCCACCCGCAGCCGCCCCGGCCTGTTCCGCGAGGCCGACGGCGGCACCCTGCTGCTCGACGAGATCGGCGAGCTCAGCCCGGCCATGCAGGCGTCCTTGCTGCGGGTGCTGCAGGAGGGCGAGGTCCGCCCCGTGGGCGAGGAGCACACCGTCGACGTGGACGTGCGCCTGGTCGCCGCCACCAACCGCGACCTGCGACACGAGGTGACCGAGGGCCGCTTCCGCGAGGACCTCTTCTATCGGATCAACGTGGTGCGGATCCACGTGCCCCCGCTGCGGGAGCGCCCCGCCGACATCCTGCCGCTGGCCGAGCACTTCGCGGCCAAGTACGCCGAGCGCTTCGGCGTGGGCGAGGTGCGGCTGAGCCAGCGCGTCCGCGACCAGCTCGTGGCCAACCCCTGGCCCGGCAACGTCCGCGAGCTCGAGCACGCGGTGGAGCGCATGGTGGCGCTGGCGACCGGGCCGGTGATCGACGAGCTCGAGGACGGCCCCGTGCCGGCGCGATCGGGCGACGAGGCGGGCGGGCTCAAGGAGCGCCTCGCCGCGTTCGAGCGCACGATCCTCGAGGAGGAGCTCGCCGCCTGCGACGGCAACCACAGCGAGCTGGCCCGGCGCCTGGATCTGAGCCGCGCCACCCTGCTCGACAAGCTCAAGCGCTACGGGCTGCGTTGAGAGTTTGTGAATCGATCCCCCACGCCGTCGAACACCGGCTCCGCGGCCCGAGCCGCGCCCGGGCGCGAGCCATCCGGCTCGACCGCCGCGGTCGGATTCGCCCCCCAGGCGAGTGCCACGGCTCGTGTAACGACCCGAGCTCGGCTGGAACTAACCGAGGCGAAGACGCGGACGTCGTGCCCGCGCCTCGGGACCCGCGATGGGCGTGGGGCCTCGGGCACGGGCGCGCGTCCTCGAGGACGACGACAACGATGATCAAGCGAACCCTGCTCCTCGTCGCAGTGGCGACGACCACCAACACCCTTGCCTGCAGCGCCGTGGAGGATCCCGACGACGGGATCATCGAGGAGCGCAACGCGGTCGAGCACCCGCTGGAGGAAGTGCTCGGAGCCGACTCGACGATCCTGGCCGAGCTGCAGTCGCCGGGAGGCAGCACGCTGGCGTTCGTGCTGGAGCCCTCCGGCACCATCGGGGTGCTCGAGCACGGCCTCGACGGCAGCATCCCCGTGGGGAGCGTGGAGGAGCTGCTCGACGCCACCCCGCTCGAGGTCTTCCTCGCCGTGGCCCCGACCGACGAGGAGCCCCCGCTCGAGCTCGTCGCGGACCACGAGCTCTTGCGCTCGCTGGTCGCGGGCGAGTCGTCGGTGCCCGAGGGCTTCCACGTCAGCGAGCTGCCTGGCTTCGCGGCCGGGGACCAGGCCTTCCGCTCGTACTCGAGCTGCACCGACATCAGCGGGTGGCAGGACGCCACCAACGGCAAGCCGGTCGGACCCAACTGCAAGGCGGGCGGCACCTGCATCACCAACGTGACCGCCAATTTCATGGGCTGCCTGCCCGGCGGCGGCTGCTACCCCACCGGCTGGAACCAGCGCATGCGCTGGTCCACCTGCAACCGGGGCACCGGCACCTACCGCGCGGGGCTCAACACCTTCCCCGGCGACGGCTCCTACCTCGGCCTCGTCGATCTCGAGACCAGCGCGGCCGGGGCCTACTACCTCTACTGGCGCTACGTCCCCGGCAACGACGACAAGTGGTCGATGTTCAAGTGGGACCTCAGCGGCGATCCCAAGGGGCACTTCTCGCTCTGGGGCGAGCTCTAGGATCCGGGCCGCTCGGCCTGCGTCGCGCGCGGCTCAGACCTTGCGTCCGAGCACGCGCGCGACCTCGTCCACGTCCTCTTGGTCGGACTCGTGGCCGACCAGCTCCTGCAGGGCGCTGCGCAGCGCGGCCCGGGCCCGGTGCAGCCGGGTCCGCACGTTGCCCGGCTGGATCTCGAGCACCTCGGCGATCTCGGCCGCGCTGAGGTCCTCCCAGTAGTGCAGCTCGAGCATCGTCTGCTGGTCCACGGGCACGCGCTGCAGCGCCTGCAGGAGCAGCGCCTCCATCTCCGCCCCCGCGACGATCGAGCTGGGCGACTGGCCGAGCTCGAGGACCGACGAGAGGCTGAGATCGGGCTCGGTGCGGGCGCCGTCGCGAGCGCTGTCGCGGAAGTGCCGGTAGAGCTGGCGCCGGGCGATCGAGAACAGGAAGGTCGAGAAGCGAGCGTCGCCGCGGAAGCGCTCGGCCGCCTCCACGCAGCCCGCGAAGGTCCGCTGCACCAGGTCCTCCACGTCGGCCCCGGCCACCTTGCTCGCGAAGAAGCGCCGCACCGAGCCGAAGTGCCGGGTCAGCAGCTCGTTGCCGGCCTCGCGATCGCCGGCCCGCCACCTCCGGAGCAGCTCGGGATCCGGCGTCATGGTCGGCCGAGGGTAGCACCCGGGTGCCCCGCGCGTTCGGGGTGGTCGGGGGGGAGGATGGACAGGCCACGCTCGTAGCTCTGCTGCGCCTCGGCGCCGTGACCCGCCCTGCGCTGCACCGACGCCAGCGCCACCAGGGCGGCGCCGAGCTCCGGGTGCTCGTCTCCCAGCGCCTCGAAGATCGCGACGCCCCGCTGCGCCACCTCGAGGGCTCGGGCGTGCTCGCCTCGCGTGGAGTACATGGTGGCCAGGTTGATCAGGCTCTCGCCGAGCTCGGGGGAATCGGGTCGCGCATGCTCCTCGCGGATCCGCAGCGCCTCCTCGGCCGCCTGCAGGGCCGCGTCCTCGCGGCCGAGCCCCCCGTGCACCAGCGACAGGTTGGACAGCGCGTTGGCCAGATCCATCGACGAGCCGGAGCGGCGCAGCAGCTCCACGGCCTCGAGCGCGAACGGCAGCGCGCGCTCGTGCTGCCCCTGCTCGTCGTAGAGGTTGGCGAGCGCGGTGAGGCTGGCGCTCACCTCGGGGCCCGCCCCGCCGAACGCGGCCCGCCGCAGCCGGAGCGCCCGCTGGAATTCGTCCTCGGCGAGCGCGAAGGCGCTGCGGTGGTAGTGCGCCACCCCGAGGTTGTAGAGCGCGGTCGCGGTGGCGGGGTGCTCGGGGCCGTGCGAGCGCTCGAAGGACCGCGCCGCCTCCTCGTATCGACGGGTGGCCTCCTCGTAGTCGCCGCGGACCATGGCCAGGTTGCCCCGCTCGTTGAGCACGGTCGACAGCCGCTGGAGCGGCGGGTGCTCCATCGCCCGCAGCGCGGCCAGGGCCTCCTCCAGGCGCGCCTCGCCCTCGGAGAGCTCGCCGCGCGCCCGGGCGAGCGAGCCGCGGATCTCGAGCAGCCTGGCCAGCTTGGCCGGGTCGCCGTCGTCGATGCGGGCGTGGAGGGCCACCGCCACGCGCTCCCAGGTGGCCCCCACGTCGGTGTGGCCGAGCATCACCGCCTCGAGGAACATCAGCCGCGACGCCGCGACGTAGGCCCCGTGCTCGTAGCCGAGCGCGGTCGCGGACTCGAAGGCCTCTTCCAGCGTCGCCCCGGCCACCCGCCGATCGCCGACCCGATAGCGCAGCCGCCCGAGCATCAGGAGGACATCCACCGTCAGCGGAGGATGGTCGAGCTCGCGGATCTCGGGGAGCAGCTCGGCGGCCAGGGCCTCGGCCTCGGCCAGGCGTCCCGCGTCGTCGTACGCGCTCGCGTGGGCCAGGCGCTCGCGCAGCCCGGCGACCCGCTCTGCTCGCTCGGCCTCCCGCGGCGGAGTCGTCGCGGCCAGGTAGCGAGGGTCGGCGCACAGCTCCACGCCGCCGAGCTGCCACACGGCATCCACCGCACGCCGGGCGACGTCGTCGTCACCCCGAGCGAGCACGTCGACCAGCGCGTCGAGCTCGGCCAGTCGCGCGTCGAGGCACGAGGGCGCGGCGCTCGAGGCTCCCGAGGCCGTGCCTGGATCGTGGAGCCTCGCCTCGCAGGCCGCCCTCGCGGCTCCGGCCCACTGCGTCGCGAGCTCGTCGAGGCGCTCGCCCACCAGGCGCACCGTCGCCTCCGCATGGCTCGCGCCGCTCGATCGCAGCGCCGCCGCGAGCTCGTCTCGGCGCCCGGCATTCCACACCGTGCCCACCCGCCCCGCCTCGGCGTCGCAGGGCGACCCGGGCTCGTCCCGCTGGGCGATCAGCCCGATGGTCGCCACCACGCTCAGCGCCACCGTCCCCGCCACGACGAGCCACCGCGAGCGAGGTGCCGGCGGAGCCGGATCGAGCGCGGCCAGCAGCGCCGCCATGGACTCGTGACGTCGGCCGGGATCGGCATGGAGGCCGCGGCGGAGCACCTCCACGATCCGCTCGGGCGCGCCCTCGGGCGCCCGCGGGGGCTCCTCGGTGGGCTCCTCGTCGTCCGGCCACGGGTGGCGACCGAGCAGCAGCTCCCACGCCGTCACACAGAAGGCGAACTGATCGGCCTTGTCGTCGACCGCCGTGCCGGCCCGCTGCTCGGGGGCCATGTAGCGCGGCGTGCCCAGCACGGCGCCGCTGCGCGTGACCGCAAACGAGCGCTCGGCATCGTCACCGGCCAGGTCGTCCACCTCCACGCTCTGGCTCGCCTCGACCATCGATCGCGCGAGCCCGAAGTCGGCCACGCGGACCCGACCATCGCCCCCCACGAGCACGTTGGAGGGCTTGAAGTCCCGGTGCACCAGCCCCACCTCGTGGGCCGCCGCCAGCCCGCGCCCCGCCTGCACCAGCAGCCCGAGCACGACCTCCAGCTCCACGCTCGCATCCCGGGGCCGCGACGAGCGCTCGCGGACCCAGGTGCGCAGGTCCACGCCGTCGACCAGCTCCATCGCCACGAACACCTCGTCCCCCGAGCGGCCGGCCTCGTAGACCGTGACCACGTTGGGGTGGTTGAGGCGCGCCATGGCGCTCGCCTCTCGGAGCAGCCGCTCGTCGTCCGCGCTCGAGAGCGTGGGGCGGGGCGCGAGCACCTTGAGGGCCACCTGCCGGTCGAGCTCGGGGTCGTAGGCGCGATGGACCGAGCCCATCCCTCCCTCGCCGATCCGCTCGAGCACCACGAAGCGCCCCACCTTCACCGCGAGCCCGGCCCCCGCCCCGAACAGGCGGCGGGCCACCTCGGCCTGCATCAAGCGATCGTTGACGTGGGCCCGGGCCACCGCCTTGTCCGAGGTCGCCTCCATCTCCAGCCGACGCACCGCAGCTTGTCCCACGATCGCGAGCGGGACAAGGCGGAGGAGGGTCGATCGTTTCGACCGGGGAAGCTCGCGAGGGCTCCTCCTGCGAGGGCCGCGTCATCGACGTGAGTCGAGCTACCTCCCGAACCGCTCTCCGCCGCGCTCGCGCGCAATCGAGCCTCGCGTCGTCTACGAGGAGCGCTACGGCTCGTAGCGGAGCTCGAACATCCCCGGGGCCAGGGCCTCGCCGGCCTCCTGCGTCATCAGGGCCAGGCTCCCCGGCGAGTCGCGCAGGTGCCCGTTGAGCAGGCCGATCGCGTAGTGCCGCTGCAGGGGCAGCGCCAGCTCCGGGGTGATGTGGGCGTCGGTGCAGCCGTCCTCGAGCGCCTGGCTCAGCCCGATCTCCACCGCGAGCTGGATCACCGACAGGTCGAAGGTGCACATGTCGCTGAAGGTGAAGTGCCCGCCGTCGCGCACGGTGAGCAGGCTCCGCGGGGCGGTGAGGCGATCGTAGATCCCCTCGGCGTCGGCCAGCGGGGTGGTCATGTCGATCTCGCCCGCGTGCAGCATCACCGGCACCGTGATGTCCTCGGGCTGGTTGGGCAGCGAGCCGAACCACACGTACTCGTAGCCGGGCGGGGCCTGGGCCACCGCCACGTCGATCGGCCGCCCCTCGGCGAGCATGCGCAGGGTGGTGAGCGCCCCGTAGCTGTGCCCGGTCGCGCCCACGCGCTCGCCGTCCACGATCGCCCCCAGCTCGTCGGCGCCGTCGAGGCCCTGCAGGTACTGCAGCACGAAGCCCATGTCGTCGGTGCGCAGGCCCAGGCTCTCGAGCTGGGCCTCGGGATCGGGACCGCCCGCGATCACGGCGTCGCTCAGGGTGTTGCCCGCGTGATCGGGCCCCGCCACCACGTGGCCGTGGCTGGCGAGGAACACGGTGAGGAAGGTGGACTGCATGCGCATGCCCGACGAGCCGTGGCTGAACAGCACGATGGGGAAGCGCTCGCTGCCCTCGCGCGGCGGGGCGTCGCGCACCGCATCGGTGGGCAGCGCCACATCGGGGATCTCGTCGAGGAGCGCCAGGGCCTCCTCGGTCAGCAGGTCGTGCAGGGTGTACACGTAACCGGGCTGCCCCCGCGCGTCCTCGGCCGCCGGGTACCAGATCTCGGTGACCAGGCGACGCGGCTGGCCCTGGTCGTCGAGGCGCGTGTCGTCGATCAGCTCCACCGTCCTCACGCCCACCGGGTACGGACCCATCTGGGCGGGATCGGGCGCCGCGTCGGGACCCGCGGGATCGAAGGGCAGCATGTCGTCCCCGCCCCCGCTCGACTCCGAGCCCGCGGTGTCGTCGACGGCAGCGGTGGTGCCTCCGCTGCTCGACGCCGGCTCGGTGGTGCTCCCGCTCCCCGATCCGCCGTCGCCCTCCGGCTCCGAGCCGGGGCAAGCGGTCAGCACCAGGGCGACGACGAGGATCTCGGGGCGAAGCGAAGCGAAGGCCATCGGGGCGAGGATACGTCCGTCACTCGCCGGGCGGGGCCGCTCGAGCTCGAGGCCCGAGCAAGAGACTCGCCTCACGCCTCGCCGGATCTGCTCGCTCTCAGCTGGGGAGGAACCCCTGCTCGCGCTGGCTTCGGCTCCACGCCATCGCCGCCATCACTTCCTTCATGAGGCGGGCGTGGCGGCCATCGCTGCGGTCCTCGTACTCGAACGGGAGGGTGGCTCGCGGCCCCTCGGGGACCCCGGAGCCCGCATCGCGCTCGTCTCGGGTTGGTTGATGCGGAGTCATCGAACAGGCCCCAACCTGAGGCCATCGAGGACGATCGCAACCCCCGTTGCCGAGATCGTCGCGCAGGCCCCGCGACGCCGTGCCCCGGGTTCTCGTATAAGTGCGCCCCGAGGAGCGCCGTGAGCACCACCGACATCGCGACGAAGGTCCAACGCCGCCGCACCTTCGCCATCGTCAGCCACCCCGACGCCGGCAAGACCACCCTCACCGAGAAGCTGCTGTTCTTCGGAGGCGCGATCCAGACCGCGGGCGCGGTCCGGGCCCGCCGTGCCTCGCGGCACGCGGTGAGCGACTGGATGAAGATGGAGCAGGAGCGAGGCATCTCCGTGACCACCTCGGTGATGACCTTCCACTACCCGATCCCGGGCGCGCCCAAGGACGCTCCGCCCGCCGAGGTCAACCTGCTCGACACCCCGGGCCACGCCGACTTCGGCGAGGACACCTACCGGGTGCTCACCGCGGTCGATGCCGCGCTGATGGTGATCGACGGAGCCAAGGGCGTGGAGTCCCGCACCGAGAAGCTCATCGAGATCTGCCGCCTGCGCGACACCCCGGTGGTCACCTTCGTCAACAAGCTCGACCGCGAGTGCATGGAGCCGCTCGAGGTGCTCGACGACGTGGAGTCCAAGCTGGGCATCGCCTGCGTGCCCATGACCTGGCCCATCGGCATGGGCAAGGGCTTCCGCGGGGTCTACGACCTGGCGCACAGGCGCCTGTTCCTGTTCAAGGACATGAGCGGGGCCAAGGACGAGCGCATGCCGGCCGAGGGCATCCCCGTGGACGGCCTGGACGACCCGCGGGTCGACGAGCTGCTCGGCGATCGGGCCGACGAGCTGCGCGAGCAGATCGAGCTGCTCGAGGGGGCCGCGCCGGCCTACGACCACGAGCTGTTCCTCGCCGGCAAGCAGAGCCCGCTGCTGTTCGGCTCGGCCATGAACAACTTCGGCGTCCGCGAGCTGCTCGAGACCTTCCTGCGCCTGGCCCCGCCGCCGCAGAGCCGCGAGGCGATCACCGGGCAGGCGGTGCTCGATCCGCCCCCGCCGGGCGAGCCCGTGCCCACCCGCGTGGTCGACGTGGCCGAGGAGGCCTTCAGCGGCTTCGTGTTCAAGATCCAGGCGAACATGGATCCCAAGCACCGCGACCGCATGGCCTTCCTGCGGATCTGCTCGGGTCGCTTCGACCGCGGCATGAAGGCCTTCCACCCCCGCCTGGGCCGCGAGATCAACCTCGGCAACGCCACCATGTTCTTCGCGCAGAGCCGCGAGATCGTGGAGGAGGCCTACGCCGGCGACATCATCGGCATCCCCAACCACGGCACGCTGAAGATCGGCGACACCCTCACCCAGGGCGAGCTGCTGCGCTTCACCGGGATCCCCAGCTTCGCCCCCGAGATCTTCCGCCGCGTGGTGCTCAAGAGCCCGCTCAAGGCCAAGGCCCTCGCCAAGGGCCTCACCCAGCTCGCCGAGGAGGGCGCGATCCAGGTGTTCAAGATGCTGCTGGGCGGCGAGTTCGTGGTGGGCGTGGTGGGCCAGCTCCAGCTCGAGGTGATGAAGCACCGCCTGCTGCACGAGTACTCGGTGGAGGCCGACTACGAGGCCACCGACTTCAACACCACCCGCTGGGTCTCGCCGCTGAGCGAGGGTCGCAGCAAGGACGAGGTCCGCAAGTCGATGGACAAGTTCATCCGGCGCAACGAGCCCAACCTCGCCCGTGATGGCCACGGCGACCTGGCCTACCTCGCGCCCAACCGCTGGAACCTGCAGAAGGTGGAGGAGCGCTTCCCCGAGGTGCGCTTCTCGGGTACGCGGGAGCACACGTAGGCGGCATTCCTCTTCGAGGGATGTCGCCTACGGGCGTCCTTCGCAGGGGCCGTCGCCCCTACGCCCCCTCTCGGAAGGAATCGCTTCGCGATCCCTTCCGGGGCTACCCCGGGCCGTCGCCCGACTTCGGCGAGCCCGCGGCCGCGTTCGCGTCCGCGGGCTCGTCCTCGTCCTCTTGCTACTCATGGAGCCGGGTGGCGTGGCCCGGATGGACCGGCGGGGTCGGCGGGGCGTGGGGCAGCGCGGGTGCGCGGTCCGTGGTAGCGTGGCGCTCGATCATGGCGCGTGCGCTCGGTCTCCGGCTCGGATCCGCGGTGCTCTTGCTCGGCCTGGGCTGCCGCCCCGACCCCTCGCCGCAGGAGCATGCAGACGAGCTGGTCGCGATCTTCGGCGGGGACCGAGGCCAGGCCTGCAAGTACGTCAGCTCGCTGTCGCGGCCCTACGTGGTGGGCTGGGACGAGCTCAAGCTCAACGACCTGCAGCGGGCCATCGACACCGGCCGACCGCTGGCGGTGCGCTTCGAGGGCTGCGAGCTCGAGCCGCTGCTGGGGTGCACCGCGGCCACGGGTCGCTACGGCTTCTCGGCCGCGACCATGACCAAGCCGCAGACCATCGAGCTGCGCTCGGCGGCCGAGGCCTTCACCCGCTTCCAGCTCGGCGGCGTGGGGCTGGAGGCACACTTCGACACCTACAATGCCCTCGAGGTCACCCGTGCGCTGGGGGGCACCTGGGAGGTGGGCGAGCACGGGGACTTCTTCGCCGACGAGTTCCAGGGCTCGCGCTGCGCGGGGGCCACCCACGTGGTGCATGCGATCGACGTGGGGGCGTACCGGGTCAACGGCCTCACCGGGGCCGGCGGCGGCGGCTCGGCGCAGGGCGGCGTGGCCGGGGCCCAGGCGGGAGCGGGAGGCGAGGCCACCCAGTCTCGCGCCGAGCTCAGCCACAAGGGCAACCCGGAGGTCTGCGGCCAGTCGGGCTGGGGCAACATCCCCGCCACCGACTGCAAGACGCCGCTGCGCCTCACCCTGCACCCCATCCGCCCCGCGGCCGAGCGCGAGTCGCTGTGTCCCTACGGCATGCAGCACATCGCGGGCGGTCGCCTGGGGGAGCTGTCGCTGCTCGACTTCTGCCTCGACACCACCGAGGTCACCGTGGCCGCGTATCGCGAGTGCGTGGAGGCGGGGCGCTGCGAGACCCCGCCGCGCTCGCGCTACGGCACCTGGCGCGACCCCGACGCCCAGCAGCACCCGGTGACCGACGTGAGCTGGTACGACGCGACCACCTACTGCGAGTGGGCCGGCCGGCGCCTGCCCACGGTGGAGGAGTGGGAGTGGGCCGCCCGCGGTCGCGACGAGGCCCGCCCCTTCCCCTGGGGCACGCGTCCGCCCACCTCCGACCTCACCTGCTGGCGCCGCGAGGACGGCAAGCTCGGCACCTGCGTCGCCGGCGAGCGCCCGCTGGGCCCGTCGCGCGACGGCGTGCTCGACCTGGCCGGCAACGTGCGCGAGTGGACCGACACCCCCTTCGAGGGACGCCGCAGCAAGCGGGCGGTGATGGGCGGGAGCTGGCGGGACTCCGACCCCGCGGCGCTCCGGGTGGACCGACGACAGGGCCTGCGGGCGCGCGACGGGGGCGACGGCGACCTCGGCTTCCGCTGCGCCGCCGCGGTCCGACCGGTGGAGATCGGCGACGGCGTGGAGATCTAGGGCGAAGCTTCGTCCCGAGGCATCGTGAGCCGGCAGAGGGCAACGATGGTCTCCTGGAGTCGTCGCTCCAACGGGTCCCGCTCCCTGCGAATGGAGCTCAAGCGCTCATCCACCTCCTTCTCGGGAAGAGCGCGTCCGCGAGCCTCTTCATCCAACGCCGCCACCTGTGACCTCAGCGAGTCGACCGTCTGCCACAAGTGCTCCATCTCCCAGCTCCGCCAGCTCTGACGATACAAGCCGGAGAGACGCTGCAGTGACACGTCGTCCTCGTCGACGTGCTCGCGTGCCAGCGACGCCCTGATACTCAGCAAGGCCCGCTCGAACAGCGAGTGCTCCCGTACCAACGTTCTGAGCCGCTCACGACCGATCCCCACGGAGCCGTCGGTGAGACGGCGGAGCTCATCGGCCATGAGCATGGCCAGCAAGTGCTCGGCATGTCTGCCCGCCATTGATCACCTGCAGGTGCTCGAGCTTGACCCGGTAGTTGCCCCCCTGCAGCGCGTTGTGTCGGAACTTCGAGCACGTAACCGTGATGCCGTTGTTGAAGAAGTAGAAGTTCCGACGCTTGGACTTCGAGCGCAGCGTTCGGGCGATCCCCTGGTTGACTCGGTTGTTCCGCAGGCCGAGATACCGCCGGATGTTCCGCTCGAGCAGGCGATCACCGTGCGTACCGACCAGGCGAGCCAGCTCGTCGACCCGCACCTTGCCCAGCAAGACGCGGCAGAAGTCGAACTCCTCCACCACGGCGGCACCGACCATCTGGAGCTCGTCATCCACCGACTTGGGCCGCTGCATCATCGAGACCAGGACGTCGTGGTTGACGTGCTCCCAGGTCACCTGCTCGTCGGGCAGACGAGCATCACGGATCAGGGCGTCTCCGTCCGGGGTCCACCGCTCACCGTTGTTGCACAGCACGACCCGAACGACGGGGAGATTGCCGTCCCGGACCAGCGAGCGAATCTCCTCCACTCGGGCGAGGAGCTGGAGCCGAGCGTGGGGCAGCTCGGGGTCGGGATCGAACAGCACCCCCACGGTGTGGATGACCTTCTGGATGTCGTTGGCGGGGAACGCCCCGCCGGGCTTGCGGCGGAGCTTGGCCTGGACGATCGTGACGACGAACTCACCTTCGATGATGTCGCCGACGTGCAAGGCGTCGATCGAGAGGTCGTGGCCTCCGTCCGTGAACGACCGCAGCGCCTCGACGACCGGGATGTCGAGCACCACGCTGGTGGCGAGCAGCACGAACGCCTTGGAGGGAGCATGTCGTCGTCCCCCGGCCGTAGCTGATCCCGGTAGTCCTCCACGAGCTTGGCGACTCGCTGCTCGATGATGGCGGTATTGAGGCTCATGGTTGAGGCACGACCTTGCGCCGCTTGCGCTCAGTCTAGCAACTGCGGCGAGCCCCGGCGAGCGATCGGACCCGATCGGAGGAGCTCCGGACCAAGCCCCGGTGGTACCCTGGCCGGCGTCATGCCGTTCGTGATGTTCGGACGCAAGGGCAAGGTGCGCCGGGTGCCCGACGGGCAATTCGAGAAGCGGCGCTGCCCGGAGTGCGGCAAGACCACGGTGTTTCGCGAGTGCCTGGTGAAGAGCACCTACACGGCCTACCACTTCGTGAGCCTGTGGAGCTCGGAGTCGACGCAGTTCGCCTGTGATGCGTGTGGCTCGGTGATGCCGCTCGACGAGACCGAGGAGCCCGAGCTGTCGGGCCGCGAGCTCGGCCAGCGCAAGGAGCTCGAGGCCAAGCAGGCCGCGATCCAGGCCAAGCAGGCGGAGCTCGAGCGGCTGATGCGGATCAAGACGGCCCAGGACCGCGAGCGGGCGCGCGACGATGCGATCGAGGACGAGCTGGCCGCCATGAAGCGGCGACTGGGCCTCGACGAGGACTGACCAGGGCCGCGACCGTCGCTAGCGATCGTCGACGAGCTCGACCCGCGCGTCGACGAGCTCGGAGTCGGCCTGGAAGCCGAAGTGGAGCGCCCACTCGATCTGGACCGGGCCCTCCACCGGCCCCTCCATCGGGCCAACCACGCCGAAGGTGATGGGCAACCCCGTCACGCACGAGTCGTGGGCGTCCTCGAGGGGCGGAAGGCCCTCGAGATCGGCCCGGGTCCGCTCCTCGATGGGGAAGGTCTGGGAGCGCTCCCCGAGCGGGGTCTGCATGCTCACCGTGAGCAGGACCGGGCTGGGGGCCTCGACCACGGCGCCGATCCGCAGGTCGATCTCGGCGTCGTCGGGCGACTCGAGGCAGACCAGGGCCCGAAAGCTGCGCTCGGGGACGATGTCGGTGAGCACCAGGGGATCGGCATCGATCGAGCCGAAGCTCATGAACTCCTCGGCCTCCTCCGATCCACAGCCGGCGGCGAGCAGCACGAGGAGGACGGGGGCCACGGTGGAGCGCGAGGTCATGGTTCTCATCGAGTATGATCGATTCCTCGTCGGGGACCAGGCGAGCCATCACTCGGATCGAACGGCGAGCTGGAGCTGCGGTAGGATGCAGTCCTGCTCGCCGTGGCACTCGGGACCACGCAGGGCAGCCAGCGCTCGCACGATCACGCCGTGGGGGGTGTCGCGCTCGGGCATGACGACGGCCGAGAGCGCATCGGGGTGCCGCTCGCGGTGCGCGACGGCCCGCCGCGCGAGCGCCTCGAAGTCCCACGCGTCGTGCCCGATGGCCGCCCGCACACCCAGCCGCTCGGGCGAGGGGTCGTCCGGGGTGCCGACCAGGAAGCCCCCCGGGTCGATGATCACGGTCAGGGGCGGGCCCACGATGGGGGTCGAGCCGAACGGCACCGAGTGGCCGCCCACGGGCACCCGACCGTAGCCCCCCGCCTGCGTGGCCACCCCCAGGTCCCAGCGGCGGTACTCGGCCCGCCCCACCGTGTAGTAGACGTCGATCAGGATCGAGAAGGGGAGCTGCTCGTCGGCCACGATCACGACCGCCGCGTCCCAGTCCGCGCCCCGTGCCTCGGCGATCTGCTTGTCCTTGTCGGCCTCCTCGGCGACCACATCGAAGAGCGGCCCTACCAGGTGGGACGCGACCATCGCGGGCTCGATCGCCCCGTCGGCGATCCGCACCAGGAGCCGCGAGGACGCCTCGATGCCGGAGCCCGAGACGTAGACCACCGGGCCGTCGGCGAGGCGCTCGAAGCCATCGGCGAGGGTGGGCAGCACGAGCCCCGCGGGCGGATCGATCGGGCTGGTGGCCCGCAGGTCATGGACGATCATCGCGCGGGTGATCACCACGGCATCGGCGGGCGCGACCCCCTGATCGAGCAGCCACTGGTGGGTGATCCAGGGAAGGGGCGAGCCTCGCTCGCGCACGTACGCCTCGCGCTCGATCACGTCGAAGCGATCGAGGTGGCAGCCGTCGAAGAGGATCCCGCTGCGCTCGGCGGCCGCCGACGCGGCGACGGCCCGCATCACCGCCTCGGCCTCGGGACACACCCGGCGCAGCGCCTGCTGCTGCTGCGCCACCGGTCCCGTGGTCGCGAGCCGCCGAGACTCGGAGCCCGGGGTGGTCACCTCCACGTAGTAGCGCAGGAAGTCCGGGGCCTCGCAGGCATCGAGCAGGTACTGGGTCACCAGCTCGGCCCGACGCGCGGGCTCGGCCCGGCGAAGGACGTCGACCAGCGAGTGGATCCGACGATCGTCGCAGGCCGCGAGCTCGGGCACGAGGGAGCTCGAGGCGCTCGGCCGAGCCGCCGCCGCACCCTCTCGGCCGGGCTCGGCCGGGCTCGGCTCGCCCGGGCCGGCCTCGGCCTCGCTCGGCTGTGATGGGGACGCAGAGCCGCCGCACGCCACGGAGAGGGCCAGCGCGAGCGCGAGCGTCCACGAGTCACGATCACGCAGCATCCGACGGAGTCTATCGCGCCCTGCGCCGGCTCCGAGGGCGCCCCACGAAATTCGATGGGGGTCGGTGTAATCCCTGCTCGCCTCGCGGCAAGACCCCACCGAGCAAGCGACGCCCCCGACCGACGACGAGCGCCACGACCCGGACGCCTCGCCCCCCCGGCGATGCCCGGCAAGCCTGGCCCCGCGCGGCTGCCCCTCGGCCCTCGACCGCGGATGCAGGCCACGGTGGGTCCGCGCCTGGCCCTCGCCTTCGGTGGCCCCCGCGACGCATGCCCGAGGAAGAGACGTGCCCATGACGATCAACACCAGCCTGTTCCATGCAACCCGCCGCCTGCGTGCGGTCCTCGTTCCCCTCGCCCTGCTCGGCGGCTGCGACTTCGACCTGCCCGAGCCCGAGGAGCCCCCGATGGAGCCCCCCGGCGAGACCAGCGGCGGCCCCTACGATCCCGGCGACTGCGAGCTGGCGCTCGACGAGTGCCTGGCCGACCCCGCGCTGCCCGAGGAGGTGTGCATCGAGATCTTCGAGGGCTGTCTGGGCGGCGGCGACGGTGGCCCGGGAGACGACGGCGGCGACCATGGCTGCGATCCTCCCGACGATCCCTGCCAGGCCGAGCTCGAGGCATGCCTGGATGCGGGCGAGGATCCGATGATCTGCGAGCAGATCCTGGTGATGTGCGACCCCGGCGATCCTCCCCCGCCCGGAGGCTGCGAGGAGGAGTTCCTCGCGTGTCTCGACGCCGGCATCCCCGAGGAGGTCTGCCTGGGGATCCTCGAGGGCTGCGAGCCGCCCCCGCCCCCGCCGCCCGACGGCGGCTGCGAGGAGCAGCTCATGCAATGCCTCGCCGATGGCATCCCCGAGGAGGTCTGCCTGGAGATCGTGGAGAGCTGCGATCCCACCTACCCGGGCGACCCCGGCGACCCGCCGCCCGACGGCGGCTGCGAGGAGGAGCACATCGCCTGTCTCGACGCGGGCGTGCCTCCCGAGCTCTGCGACGAGCAGCTCATGCTCTGCCTCGACCCCGGCGGCACCGGGGGCATGGACCCGGGCGATCCCGGCGAGCCCCCGCCCGGCGGTGGCTGTGAGGAGGAGTTCCTCGCGTGCATCGACGCGATGCTCCCGCCCGAGGTCTGCGACGAGATCCTCAACGCCTGCGACCCGGCGTACCCGTCGTAGTCACCCCTGCCACGCTCCCGCGAGGGTCGCGAGCCGAGCTCGCGGCCCTCGCCGCGCGTCGTGCCTCCGTCACCGCCCCCGCCGAGCGCGACGCCCATTCGGCTCGGCCTCGGGCGGCGGCGGGGGCATCACGTAGTCGGGATACGAGTAGAGGAAGCGCCGCAGGTCGATCCGCTCGCGCGCATCGAAGCGCACGCCCTCGCGCTCGAGCAGCCGCCGCTGCTGCCGGGCGCGTCGCTCGTCGCCATGGGAGATGCGCCCCTGCGAGTTGATCACCCGATGCCAGGGCACGGGCTCGTCGGTGCGCCCCAGGGCCGCGAGGGCGAAGCCCACGTGTCGGGCCACCCGCGGCGAGCCGAGCAGCGCCGCCACCTGCCCGTAGGTGGTGACGAAGCCCTCGGGCACCTGCCGCACCACCGCATAGACCCGGGCGTTGAAGCCGGGGCTCACCACGCGGGGCTCGACGACGGGCACGACGCCGTACCGTAACATCGCCGGGCCCGCGCCGCGCCCCGGGCCGCCCGCGCGCCATGGCCTGGTGTGGTCGCGGTGTGCCAGGATGCGGCCGGCTCGCCGATGATGAAGACCTGCTCCGCCGAATCCGCCGTCGCCTGCATCCAGTCCGGCCAGCGCGTGTACCTGCACGAGGCCTCGATGGCCCCGCACTCGCTGCTCGAGGCGCTGGTCGCCCGCGCGCCCGAGCTCAGCGGCGTGGAGGTGGTCCACCTGCACGTGGACGGGCCCGCGCCCCACGTGGCCCCCGAGCTCGCGGGGCACCTGCGCCACAACGCATTGTTCGTGGGCGGCAACACCCGCGCCGCGGTGGCGGCGGGGCGAGCCGACTTCACCCCGGTGTTCCTCGGCGAGATCCCCTCGATGTTCCGCTCGGGCACGCTCCCGCTCGACGTGGCGATGGTGCAGGTCTCGCTGCCCGACGCCCACGGCTACTGCCGCCTCGGCCTGTCGGTGGCCTGTGCCCTGCCCGCGGTGGAGAGCGCCAAGGTGGTGATCGCCGAGATCAACCCCCGGGTCCCCCAGACCATGGGCAACTCGGCGATCCACATCAACGAGATCGACTACGCGGTGGAGATCGATCGCCCGCTGCCCGAGGTGCAGCCCGCCGCCTTCGGCCCGCAGGAGCGGGCCATCGGCGAGCACGTGGCCCGGCTCGTGCCCAACGGCGCCACCATCCAGGTGGGGATCGGCAAGGTGCCCAACGCGGTGCTCGCCGCCCTCTCGGAGCACGAGGACCTCGGCGTCCACACCGAGATGTTCAGCGACGGCCTGCTCGAGCTCGCCCGCCGGCGGGTGATCACCGGCCGCCACAAGACCCGCTTCGAGCGGCGGGTGGTGACCTCCTTCGCCACCGGCACCCGGGCCCTGCACGAGTTCGTGCACAGCAACCCCTTCGTGGAGTTCCACCCCTCCAACGTGGTCAACGACCCCAACGAGATCCGCAAGCAGCACCAAATGGTGGCGATCAACTCGGCGCTCGAGATCGACCTCACCGGGCAGGTCTGCGCCGACTCGATGGGCGAGCAGATCCACAGCGGCATCGGCGGGCAGATGGACTTCGTGCAGGGTGCCCTGCGCTCGCCGGGCGGGCGGGCGATCATCGCCCTGCCCTCCACCGCGGGCCACGGCGAGGCACGAGTCTCGCGCATCGTGCCGCGGCTCAAGGCGGGGGCCGGGGTGGTCACCACCCGCGGTCACGTGCAGTGGGTGGTCACCGAGCACGGGGCGGTGAACCTGCGCGGCCGCACCCTGCGGGAGCGCGCGGAGCTGCTCATCGAGGTGGCCGACCCCGAGTTCCGCAGCGAGCTGCGGGCCGCCGCCGCGCTGCGCAACCTGGGCGAGGTCTGAGGCGCGGCCCCGCGCGCCGCGGGGTGGGCAGGGAGCGCACGCCCGATCCGCGTTTGCAGCCGCCCGGGGGTCGCGGCACCATGCCCGCCGCCGCCGGTGCCCCGCGCGGCCCCGGAGGGACGACGCCATGATCGTCATGAAGTTCGGCGGCAGCTCGGTCGCCAATCGCGAGCAGATCGAGAAGGTCCTCACCATCGTCCGCGATCGCCTCGATCGCCGCCCCGTCGTGGTCAGCTCGGCGCACAAGGGCATCACCGACGCCCTCATCGCGGCGGCTCGCACCGCGGCCGACGGCCACAACCCGGGCGAGTCGGTCATCGAGCGCCAGCAGGAGATCGCCAGCTCGCTGGGCTGCGAGCCCTCGCTGCTCATGCCCTTCTTCTCGGAGGTCCGCGACCTGCTGCGCGGCATCCGGCTGGTGGGCGAGCTGAGCCCCCGCAGCCTCGACTACATCTCCAGCTTCGGCGAGCGCATGTCGGTGCGCTGCATCGCCGACTACTTCACCCGCGGCGGCCTCGAGGCGCGGGCCTACGACGCCTGGGACCTCGGGCTCATCACCGACGAGAACTACGGCCGCGCCCGGCCGCGCCCCGACTACGCCCAGCCCATGCGCGAGGCCTTCGCCGCGATGCCCCAGGGCGTGGTGCCCGTGGTCACCGGCTTCGTGGGCAAGACGGCCAAGGGGGTCATCACCACCCTGGGGCGCAACGGCAGCGATCTGAGCGCCACCCTGGTGGGCGCGGCCCTCGACGCCGAGGAGGTGCAGATCTGGAGCGACACCGACGGGGTGATGACGGCCGACCCGGGCATCGTGCCCGCGGCCAAGAGCATCGCCACCATGCGCTTCGACGAGGCGGCCGAGCTGGCCTACTTCGGCAGCCGGGTGCTGCACCCCGCCACCCTGGTGCCCGCCATCGACAAGAACATCTCGGTGCGCGTGCTCAACACCAACCGCCCCGATCACCCGGGCACGGTGATCGAGGCCGCCCCCACGCCCAAGCCCAGCCCCGTCACCAGCATCGCCTACAAGGAGGACCAGACGGTCCTGGTGATCACCGAGCCCCGCATGTTCGAGCAGGTGGGCTTCCTCGCCCGCTTCTTCGAGGTGGTGGCGCGGCACGGGGTGGTGGTGGACCTGGTCGCCACCTCCGAGGTGAGCGTGTCGATCACCAGCCACGACCGCGATCGGGTGGAGAGCGCGGCCCAGGAGCTGCGCACCCTGGGCGAGGTGCGGGTGCAGGGCGGCAAGACCATCCTCGCGGTGGTCGGCCGGCACATCCAGCACTCCAAGGGCATCGGCGCCCGGATCCTCGAGGCGATCTCCCGGGCCGACGTCAACATCCAGATGCACACCTTCGGGATGTCGAGCAACAACATCTCGCTGGTCATCGACGACGGCGACATCAGCCGGGCCGTGGCCTCGCTGCACGCCGCGCTGTTCGAGTGATCGCCGCCGACCCCGGCCGCCCGTGGCCGGGCTCACGCCGCGCCCCGTGCTAAAAGAGCGCGGCCTCGCCCGAAGACGCCGGTAAGGTTTGCGTCGGCGCGCCCCCGCCGCGGGGGTAGGACTGCAAGGAGCCCCATGAAGCACAAAGAGCCCGTCCACAAGATCATGGCCACCGACCCGCTGACCGTGCACGAGAAGCAGAGCGTCTCCGAGATCCATCACCTGATGGTCGAGCGGAGGATCCACCACGTGCCCGTCGTGAGCGGCAAGCGGCTCATCGGTCTCATCAGCGCCACCGACCTCATGCGGGTGAGCTTCGGCGACGTCAACAAGCAGGATCCGCGCACCGTCGATGCGTTGCTCGACACCTACACGATCCGCGACGTGATGCAGGAGGACATCCTCACCGTCAAGCCGAGCGACACGGTGCGCACCGCGGCCGAGCACCTGGCCCGCGGCGACTTCCACAGCCTGCCCGTGGTGGGCGACGACGACGAGCTGGTGGGCCTGGTGACCTCGACCGATCTGATCAAGTACCTGCTCGACCAGTACTAGGCGCGGGCGGCCGGCCCGGAGCGCGTTCCGGCGCGCTTGGGGCGGGAGCGGACAGGGCGGGGCCCGGGGGTGCTATCGTCCGCCCGACGTGGGCGAGACCCTGCCCTACCACGGCGGCCGCGGGCCCGGGGCCGCCGCTCCTCCGACGGAGGACGGCGAGCAGAGCCGGGCCACCGCCTTCGAGGAGACCCTGCCCAACGCCGAGGGCGAGGCCGAGCTCGGCGAGGGCTCGAAGATCGGTCGCTACGACGTGCTCGAGCGCGTGGGCGCGGGAGGCATGGGCGTGGTGTACCGTGCCTACGATCCCGAGCTGCACCGCGAGGTCGCCCTCAAGCTCCTCAAGGCCGGGCGCGCGGTGGGAGCGGCCAACACCAAGCGACGCAAGCGGCTGCTCCGCGAGGCGCGGGCGATGGCCCAGCTCTCGCACCCCAACGTGATCCCCGTCTACGACGTGGGCGAGTACGGCACGGGGCTCTACGTGGCCATGGAGTTCGTGGAGGGAGCCAACGCCCGCGAGTGGCTCAAGGCCGAGCGGCCCCCGTGGCGTCGCACCCTGGGCGTGTTCCGGGCCGCGGGGCGGGGCCTGGCCGCCGCCCACAACGCGGGCCTGGTGCACCGCGACTTCAAGCCGGCCAACGTGCTGGTGGGCAACGACGGGCGCGTGCGGGTGCTCGACTTCGGCCTGGCCCGCGCGCAGGTGGACGAGCCCGAGCCCGAGATGTCGGCGCAGGGGCGCGAGGAGATCGAGTCGGGCGGGCACTGGTCGGAGACCCTCACCGCCGACGGCACGATCCTGGGCACGCCGATCTACATGGCGCCCGAGCAGTACGCGGGCAAGCCCGCCGACGCGCGCACCGACCAGTACAGCTACTGCATCGCGCTCTACGAGGCGCTCTACGGCAAGCTGCCGTTCGCCGCCCGCAGCATCAAGGCCCAGGCCCGCGCCAAGTACCGCGGCGAGATCCTCGAGCCGCCCTCGGGCTCGCCCGTGCCGCGGCGCCTGGCCGGGGTGCTGCGTCGCGGCCTCTCGCCGCGCCCCGAGGATCGCTATCCCTCGATGCCCGACCTGCTCCGCGAGCTGCGAACGGTGCACGAGGATCGCTCCGCGGCCCCGCCCGCCTGGCGCTCGTGGGTGGCGGTGGCCGGGGTGGGAGCGGCCGCCCTGGCGGCGGTGCTCGTGGGAGCGCTGCGCCGGCCCAGCCCCGCGCCCGCGCCCGCGGCCGTCACCTGCTCCTCGACCGAGGAGGCCCTGGCCGGGGTCTGGGACGACGTGCGCCGCGGCCAGCTCCGGGCCGCGTTCGTGGACACCCACGTGTCCGGGGCCGAGGAGCGCTACGAGGAGCTCGCCGAGCGCCTCGATGCCCACGCCGCCGCCTGGGGAGCGCTGCACGAGCGCGCCTGTGCGGAGGAGACCACGGGCGAGCCCGCGACCGTGCGCCTGGGCGAGGCGCGACGCGCCTGCCTGCAGCGGCAGCGCGACGACCTGCGGACCCTCGTCGACTCGCTGCGAGATCCCAGCGCGGTGGTGGTGCACCGGGCCGCCGCCGCCGTGCACGGCCTGCCCTCGCTGGAAGAGTGCGAGGACGATCGAGCCCTGCGGCTGCGCGCCACGCCGGACCCCGCCACGCAGGATCGCATCGCCGAGCTCCGGGCCGGGATCGGTCGGGCCCGGGCGCTGCGGACCACGGGTCGACCCGACGAGGCCGCTCGTGCCATCGACGAGGTGATCGAGCAGGCCGGGGCCGAGGACCTGCGCCCGGTGACCGGGCTCGCCCTGCTCGAGCGCGCGTACCTGCATCGCGGCACCGGGGATCTGGTGAAGGCCGAGCACGACCTGCGGGCCGCCTACTTCAACGCCGTGGCCGACCGACGCGCACGGGTGGCTGCCACCGCGGCGATCGGGCTGGTGGACGTGCTCGCGGCCCGCGACCAGATCGACGAGGCGCTGGCCTGGTCGGAGCACGCCCGCGCCCACCTCGATGCGCTCACCCACGCCGAAGGCCTCGACGCAGCGCTGCGCCAGGCGCTGGCCCAGGTCGGCGAGGCCGAGAAGCGCCTCGCCCCGCCTCCGCCCGCGCCCGAGCCCCGCGCGCCCGAGGCTCCCGCCGAGCCCGCGCCCCCGAGCCCGTAGCGCGGCTCGACGCTCGCCGATCGCGCCTCGCCCGGCGGGGACGGGCTCGTTTCACCTGGTGTTCACACGGTCCACGGACGATTCACTGGTCGGCCTGGGGCCTGCCCCTCAGGCTGGGGAGCATGGCCCTTGGAACTGCGATGACCGCGATGCTCATGCTGTGCGACCCCGGTCCCGGCGCGTGTGCCAGCGGAGCGACCGACGAATTCGAGACCGGCGAGGAGGAGCTCGATCTCGATCTCGATCTCGAGCCCACCACGCCCTCCTTCGCCGAGACCACGGCCACGCCCGAGGCCCTCGATCCCTACGCCGCCCCCGTGCCCGAGCCCGAGCCCTACGAGCCGCCGGCGCGCAGCTGGGACGGCGGCATGCACTTCTCGCTGGGACTCGCGCCCATGTCCACCCTGCACGCCCAGGGCTTCCACCCGGGCGTGCGCTACGACATCGGCACCGGCATGGCGTGGCAGCGCGGACGAGCCAAGCTCGCGGTGGGGCCGGAGATCCACATCCTGCAGTACTACGGGCGCAAGAAGCCGGGCTTCGGCGTGGATGCGATGGTCACCTTCAGCCTCAAGCACGTGTACCTGCGCGTGGGCGCGGGCACGGCCACCGGCATCCCGGCGCGCAAGGACATCCACGCGGTGCGCCCCATGATGGGCGGCCTGGTGGGCGGCGGCTTCGTGGGGCGCATCCGCGACGTGGAGGGGCAGATCGGCGTGGACTACGACGTACGCATCGACACCACGGGACGCGTGGCGCAGACGGTGCTGGTCGCCATGCGGCTGAGCTTCGGCCCGTAGCACCGCACGGGGAGGGAACGCCTCCGAGAGCGGCGCGGGGGGCTTACAGCAGCCCGGGTAGGCCGGTCGTGCCGAGCCCGAAGTGCCCCTGGACCGCGTCGTAGCGGTACCCCCTCGCCCTCGCAGCGGATGCGAGCCCGGCCTTGGCGGTGGTGATCGCCTTCACCACGGGTGCGAGGCCGATCTTGCCGCGGCCAAGGCCGTTCGCATCGCATGCGGAGGGCCGCACGAACGCGCAGCTCCCGTTCACGCCGCGTGCGAACCGGCCTTCCGCCGCAAGCAGCCCGCTCGCATCCCACGCGAGCGTCGCTTCGCGCCCCGAGGCCGCGTCCCCGTCCGCGGCGAAGGCTGGTCGCCGCGCCAGGGCGTCCTCCGCTCCCGATGCGCTCGAGCCGAGCACGCACCGAGCCCCGCTCCCACCACCTGCGAGCGGGGCTCGATCGCCGCAAGCCCCGGGCCCGCCCGGCGCTACGCGACCGCGGCCTCCGGCGAGGCCGGCTCGCCCTCGCCCTCGGCGACCGCCACCGTTCGACCCGGCCGCCGCGGCGACGGCCGCACGCGAGCGGCCAGCTCGGTCTGCCCGCCCATGCGCAGCACCGCCGAGATCAGCGTCGCCACGTCACCGAAGGTGCGGTCGTGCTCGGCGAGGGCCTGGTTCTTGGCGACCAGCGTCGCCTCGGCCTCACGGAGCTCGCGAGCCACGTCGCCGAGCGTCGAGGACAGCGCCTCGGTGTGCTCGCTCAGCCGCTGGGCCCACTCGTCGGTGTGGAGCTTGGCGCCGCGTACCCGCGACTTGGGCAGCTCCGCGCTGCGAAGCGCCTCGATCACGCCCTCGGCGTGGCGCACGAGCACGGTGGGATCACGCGGCGTGGTGCCCTCGAGTCGCAACGGCTGCAGCGCCCCGCGCCCGAGCAGACCGGTGGCGACTTCCTTGAGCTCGATGAGATCGTCGTAGAGCGCCGTGGCCAGCTCGTCACGCTGCCGGCGAGGCCCGGCGTCGTCGGAGAGCTCGGCCTCGTGGGCCGTGTCGGCCTGCACGAGGGTGGTGATCGCGGTCTCGAGCGCACGGGTGGACAGCTCGAGGAGCAGCTCCACGTCGGGTCGATCCTCGGCCTTGGCGAGGTGGGGACCGAGGGTCGTGGAGATGGCCTCGGCCGCCTGGGAGCCATGGGTGCGGGCGGCCGCGATCACGGCGGCCGCAGACTTCTGACGATCGGTGACGAGCTTGCTGGGCATGCTGGGGGATCTCCTGGTGACGATTGCCTGAGTCGACTCTGCGGACCTGCCCCGCGAGGAGGCATCGGCTCGGGCAGTAAAGACCGCTACGCGGCGAACGCAAGGTGAAAGGCGAGCGAGCCGGCGTCCCGATGTGAACGTGAGCGGAAGGGTGGCACCTTGGCGCTGCTGGGGGATGGGGTGGGGCGCGGTGGCGTAGTGGTCTTCGGCCGAGGGTCGGAGCTCCGTCCAAGCGCTGGCCCGGTCCCGTTCTCGCGACTCCAGGCAGACCTCGAGGCACTCGACCCAGCTACTCGGCCGCCCCGCCCAGGTCGCCCACGATCTCCTCGATCTGCTCGAGCGCCGCCCGCAGGTCTTCCGCGATCTCCTCCGCGATCACATCGGGGTCCGGCAGGTTGTCGGCGTCGAGCAGGCTGTCGTCCTTGAGCCAGAACAGGTCGAGCGAGCACTTGTCGCGGGCCACCAGCTCGTCGTAGCCGAAGGACCGCCAGCGCCCCTCGGGGTTCTCCTCCGACCAGGTCGCCTTGCGCTTGTTCCGGTTCTTCGGGTTGAAGCACTCGACGAACTCGTCGAGGTCGGTCCGCTTCATCCGCTTGGTCTTGAGGGTGAAGTGCTGGTTGGTCCGCAGATCGTAGACCCACAGCGTGCGCGTCCACGGGGTCTTGGCGGCGGGCTTGCGATCGAGGAAGAGCACATTGGCCTTGACCCCCTGGGCGTAGAAGATGCCCGTGGGCAGCCGCAGCAGCGTGTGGCAGTCGCACTCCTTGAGCAGCTCGCGACGGATGGTCTCGCCGGCCCCACCCTCGAACAGCACGTTGTCGGGCACGACCACCGCGGCGCGACCGTGCATCTGCAGCAGGCTCTTGACGTGCTGGACGAAGTTGAGCTGCTTGTTGGTGGTGGGCGCCCAGAAGTCCTCGCGCTCGTAGGAGGTCTGCTTGCGATCGGTCTCGCCCTCCTCGGTCACGACCATGATGCTCGACTTCTTGCCGAAGGGCGGGTTGGTGAGCACCACGTCGTAGCGCTCCGAGCCGATCTCGCGCAGGGCATCGTCGGTCCGCACCGGCAGGCGCCGCTCGATCTCCGCGTCGGCCTGGTCCTTGGTCATGCCCTTCTTCACCAGCTCGCGGTGGAGCGCGTCGAGCTCCTGCGGCGTCGGCCCTACGCCGTGGAGCATCAGGTTCATCGCGCACAGCCGCGTCACGCTCTGGACGATCTCCACGCCCCGCAGCGCCTCGAGGCGCAGGTGCTCGCGGTCTTCCTTGGTGAGGTTGGGATTGTGCTCCGGGTTGGTGAGGAACGCGTGCGCAGCGAGCAGGAAGCCGCCCGTGCCGCAGGCGGGGTCGATGATGGTCTCCCCGGGCTTGGGCCGGATGCAGTCGACGATGGCGTCGATGAGGGGCCGGGGCGTGAAGTACTGCCCCGCGCCCGACTTGGTGTCCTGGGCGTTCCTCTCCAGCAGCCCCTCGTAGGTGTCGCCCTTGACGTCCACGCCGACCATCACCCACTTCTCGCGGTCGATGAGGTCCGCGACGAGGCGACGGAGCTTGGCCGGGTCGCCGATCTTGTTCTGCGACTTGAGGAAGACCAGCTTGAGCAGCCCGGGCTGCTGCCCGAGGTGCTCGAGGGTCTTGCGGTAGTGCGCCTCGAGGGCGTCGCCGTCCTTGGCCATCAGCGACGGCCAGTCGTAGCCCTCGGGGACGGGGGAGGGGCGCTTCCACGGCGGCTTGGTGTACTCGTCCGCCATCTTGAGGAACAGCAGGTAGGTGAGCTGCTCCGTGTAGTCGCCATAGGACAGACCATCGTCCCGCAGGACGTTGCAGTAGGACCACAGCTTGTTGACGAGGGTGGAGGAGTCGCTCATGCGGAGGTCTTCTTGCGGCGGGAGGACTTCTTCTTGGTGGTCTTCCACTCGGAGTCGGAGTCGGACGCCGACTTCTTCTTGGTCGACTTGTTCTTGGTGCGCTTGGGCTTCTCTGCCTCGGCGGCGGCTCGGATGCGGGCGAGCAGCTCGCTAGCGGGCTCGTCGTTGGGGTCCTGGGGCACGAGCTTGCCCTCGAAGGCGCGCTTGAGGATGGACTGGCGCAGGCGAGAGCAGCGGGCGAGGTTGGCCTCCACGGAACTCTCGACAGCTTCGAGCACGGAAAGCTGTCGCTCTACCTCTACGACGACCCTTCGCTGTTCGGTGAGCGGCGGCAAGGGGATGGGAAGCTGCTTGATATCGCCGCCCGACACGCCCGACTGACCGGCGGTCGTGCGGATCTTTCGCTCGATGAAAGCCCTGGACTCACCGGCTGAGGCCGCTTTCTCCACGAAGGCTCCCTCGACCAACGTAGGGACGGGTACGACGCGGATCAGTTTATCCGGGTGGACGATTGGCCCCTCGCCGCGGAGCAAACCGCACACGCCCACCAGCGATCGAGTCCCGTTGTACCTCGTGAATAGCAGGTCGCCAGGATACGCCGTTGCAGGCGCGAACTCGGAAAGTGGCGCGCGCAGCCACCGAGAATCTCCACGGTCTACGAAACATGGGCGCACCGCACTGATCCGCAAGATCGGAGTGTCTCCATCGTCGTCGGGCTTCTCTGAGTAGCCGTTGCGCACCAGGGTGCTCAGTTGTTCGACGGTCGCCCAAACCCACCCCTTCGGAAGCTCGGGCAGCCCCTCCGTGTCCGGCTCGACGGGCGGCTTGTACTTCTTCTTGCCGTTGGTCTCTTCGTGCTTCCGCTTGCGCTCCTCCAGGATGCGCTCCAGGAGGACGGAGGCGGGCTCGTAGTCGCGGCCCTCGGCTCGAGCGAGCTCGGCCTCGGTGGGGACGAGGCGCCCCTCGACCGCCGCCTTCAAGACGCTGGCCCGCGCCCGCTCGAGGTTGGCCTTGACCCGCTCCAGGCTTGCGACGGCGGCATCGAGTCGGGTGAACTGCTTCTCGATCTCGGCGACGATGCGGTGCTGCTCGGGGAGGGGTGGGACTGGGAACTCGACCTTGCAGAGGTTGTTACGAGAGATCCGTTTTCGAGTCGATCCCGTTTGGTAGGCGGCAACAGCCAGCCTCGTGTGCGGCGCGTTTAGGAAGTGCATGAGCCAGCGGTTGCTCATTGCCGGTGCGCGAACGACACAGACATCCACCACTGTGACACATGGCTCCTC
>JACKDV010000001.1 GCA_020633315.1 Myxococcales bacterium | reverse complement strand
GTCGGCGTCCCCTGAGCCACAACTCGGTCGCCAACATCCTCGGGTTGCTCCGACGGATGCTCAACGTCGCGGTACGCTGGGGCTTCCTCGACGAGGTCCCGGAGATCAACACGCTCAAGAAGACGTCCGACCGCCTGGAGGACGACAAGTGGTTCACCGAGGAGGAGGCGACGAGCTTCATCGAAGCCACCGAGCCGAAGTGGCGCGTGCTCGTCACCGTCGCGACTCGGACGGGCCTGCGGGTGGGCGAGCTACAGGCGCTCCAGTGGGGAGACGTGGACCTCGATGGCGAGCGGCTGACGGTCAAGCGTCAGTGGCTCGACCGGATCGAGGACTTCGGTCCGCCCAAGGGTGGCAAGTCCCGCGAGGTCCCGTTGACCTGGGACGCGGTCGCCGTGCTTCGGAAGCACCGAGGCCGGCGAGGGGACGACGCGTTCGTCTTCGGCGGTCCGTACCGGGTGTTCCGGCGGGACGATCTGCGGCGTGGCCTGACGAGAGCCGAGCAAGCGTCGGGCGTGAGCAAGCACGTCCACGCCCACATGCTCCGCCACACGTGGGCGAGCCACTGCATCATGAAGGGCGTCCCCAGCCGCGTCGTGATGCTGTGGGGCGGGTGGGAGAACGAAGAGATGCTCAAGCAGTACGCCCACCTCGCACCGCGCGAGGTGGAGGCGTTCATCCGTCTCATCGCCCCGTCAGGGGCGCCACTGCGCGTGGTCAAGAGTCCGCCGACCGATCGGTCGGGGCACCATGGGGGCACCGCGGGGAAGGGCGGGGAGGAAATCGGCCTCTAGAGGCTTCTAGAAGCCGATTTCTTGGTGCGCGCAGCAGGATTCGAACCTGCGACCTACGGTTTAGGAAACCGTTGCTCTATCCTGCTGAGCTATGCACGCGTCAGGGCGGCATCTTGGCGAAAGGCGTCGGGGCCGTCAATCCGCCCCGATGGCGGCGTCGATCGTCGTTGCCACGTCCATCAGGGCCTTGGCGGCCGCGATTGCGGAGATTCGCGAGGGGTCGAGCGCCAGGGCCGAGACGGCCAGGCCGGCGACCACCAGCCGTCCGGCGATCTTCACCACGCGATCCACCTTCTCGATCTTGCGGCGCGCTGCGTCGAGCCGGGCGGTGGCTTGCTCGATCTGGGCGAGGGGCTCGTCGAGGCCGTCGAGGGACAGGCCGAGCACCTTGACGTCGAGGCGCCGCGCGGCGGCGTTGACCTGATCGCACAGGTCGTCCACCTCCTCGTAGTCGCCGAAGTCGATCGTGCCGTCGCGCAGCGCCTCGACGGCACGACGTCGCACGCGGTTGGCGAGCTGGTCGAGGACCTCGACGCTGTGGGCGAGCTTCTGGGCGTTCTGCAGGCTGGTCATGGCGCGGTCTCCGGGGGCTCACAGTCGGGCTCGGCAGGGATGGGCGTGCCGTCCTCCCCGTCTCGGATCAGATCCTCGCACGCGTGGGCGCGCAGCGCCTCGGCCCGCTCGAGCACGGGGCGACATGCGGCGGAGCGCTCGGCGGCCGGACGCTCGCGCTCGAGCACGCAGGCCACCCGGCGCCCGATCTCGGCCCGCAAGGTGCGGTCGCGGGTGGTCCCCAGGCGCTCGGCATGGCAGGCGAGGTGGTGGTGCGAGAGCGCAACGGCCCACAGCCCTCGCTCCAGCGCGGCGAGACGCCGGTCGTGCTCGGCCGCGATCACCTGCACCGAGCGCAGGGCCAAGCGCTCGCTCTCCATCGCACGACGCCCGGTCTTGCCCAGGTCGTGCTCGAGCTCGTCGAGCCGCGCCTCCACCTCCTCGACCCGCGGCGCGAGCGGGTCGGCGGCCTCCTCGGGCGAGGGCGAAGGGGCCGCGGGCTCGTCGTCGATCGGCACCCGCGAGCGGCTGCGATCGAGCTCCAGGTCGAGCGCATCGGCCTTGGTGCCGGCCTCGGAGATCCGAGCCAGCTCGCGACGCCAGACCTCGGTGGCCTCCACGCTGCGCCAGGCCAGGCACTGCACGGAGCGATCGGTCGAGATCACGGCCTTGCGCAGGGCCTTGCGCTTGATGGCGGTGGTGATGACCTCGGCGAGGATCGTGGCGGCGGTCTCGATGCCCTTGCGCTCCACGCCGTCGAGCGTCCCGCCGCTCACGGTCTCGCCCAGGCGGATCATGGCCCCGGGCGCGGCCCCCAGATCCACGCTGCGGATCCCCGCGAGGCCGGAGAGGCGGGCGCCGTAGGCCGAGAGCCGACCGAGCGCGAGCTGGAAGCTCTCGATGTGCTCGGCTCGATCCTCGCAGGCCGGCGCATCGGAGACCATGGCGGTGCCCAGGCGGCACAGCGACTCGCCGAGCTCGACCGCCTCGCCGTGCTCGGCCGAGGCGGCGATCGACTCGGTGACCGGTGACACGCTGCCGAAGCGACAGGCGCCGCCGACCAGCGAGGCGGTCAGCAGCAGGCCCACGCGAAGGCCGGGGCGGGGGAGGGGACGAGGCGACACGACGACGGGCTCCGGGGCTCGGCGGTCCGAGCATACGTCGGTCGTGGAGACGCGGGAAACCTCGGCGCGGCTGGGGGGTGAACGAGCCGAAGCCCGCG
Source organism: Myxococcales bacterium (assembly GCA_020633315.1). GTDB lineage: Bacteria > Myxococcota_A > Polyangia > Nannocystales > Nannocystaceae > Paraliomyxa. Next base: position 932,603 of record JACKDV010000001.1, on the reverse strand, counting down.
CGGCCACGCGCCCCGGGACGGAAAGGCAAACACGGACTCATGCGCTCGAAGCGATGGTGGTGGCTCCCCTCTCTCGTGGCCCTGACGGGGTGCCACGACCCGCAATCCGCGGATGAAGGCGTTGCGGCCGATGATCCGCTCGGGGTCGACGAACGACCGGTGGAGCGCGCGGCCCGGACCCCGCCGCCGATCTCGGGCGGCACCCTGCTGCTGATGGACGACGGCCGCACGGCCGTGGCCTCGGATCCCGATCTCGATCTCGTGCACGTGGTGGATCTGGAGGGCAAGCGGGTGCTCCACTCGATCGAGCTGCCCGAGGGCGACGAGCCGGGCCGCGTGGTGGCGGACGACCGCGGGATCGTGCACGTGGTGGCCCGTCGCGGCGGAGCGGTGCTCGACATCGACCCGGAGCGGGGACGCGTGCTCGAGCGCCGGATGGTCTGCGCCAACCCGCGTGGCATCGCCTTCGAGGCCGAGCGCGGGGCCCTGCACGTGGCCTGTGCCGGCGGCGATCTGGTGACCCTGCCCGTCGGCGGGGGGGCGCCCTCGCGTCGCGTGTGGCTGGGACCCGACCTGCGCGACGTGCTGCTGGTGGACGGTCGGCTGGCGGTCACGCGCTTCCGCTCGGCCCACCTGCTGTGGCTGGATCGCGACGGCAAGGTGATCGAGACCGAGGCGCCACCCACCCTGTTCAAGGCCGACGAATTCGACGGACGCTCGCACCACCTGCGCCCCAACTCGGCGTGGCGCACCATCGCCACCCCCACCGGCAAGTGGCTGATGGCTCACCAGATGTCGACGACCAAGGTGGTGGACGACATGCAGGGGGGCGGCAGCGAGGACGGCGGAGGCGGAGGCGGTGGCTACGGCGGCGGGCCCTTCGATCCGCCCTGCGGCGCGGTGGTGGACTCGGTGATCACCCTGGGCGACGAGGGCTTCGCCATCCGCAGCTCGGGGCTGCTCGACGAGACGGTGCTCCCGGTGGACGTGGCCGTCTCGACCACGGGCGCCTGGGTGGCGGTGGCGGTGGCGGGCCGCCAGGACAACGAGCTGTCGGATCCCGGCGTGCTGCGGCTGGCGACCTCGTCGTTCACCGACGACACCGATCCGGGCTGCACCGAGCCCCACCCCGTGCCGGTGGTGCCGGGCCAGTACGTGGCGGTGGCCTTCGATCCCGAGGGCTACATCGTGGCCCAGAGCCGCGAGCCGGCCCAGATCGTGCGGGTCAACCCGGAGTACGGCGAGATCCAGGACGTGATCTCGCTGCCCGGCCAGTCCCGCCTCGACACCGGCCACGAGCTGTTCCACCGCGACGCGGGCCAGGCCATCGCGTGTGCCTCGTGCCACCCCGAGGGCGGCGACGATGGTCGAGTGTGGCGCCTGGCCCCGGCGATGCTGCGCCACACGCCGGCGCTGGCGGTGGGGCTGCGCGGCACGGAGCCGTTCCACTGGGTCGGCGACCTGCCGGACATGAGCGCGCTGGTGGACGAGGTGCACGTGCACCGCATGGGCGGCCACCCGCTGAGCGACGAGCGGGTGGAGGCGCTGCAATCGTGGATGTTCTCGATCCCACCCCTTCGCCCGCGGCGGAGCAGCTCCGACGCGGCCGCGCGCCGCGGGGCGGCCTCGTTCGTCGCCTGGGGCTGCGGCGACTGCCACCGCGGCGCGTCGCTCGACGGCGGCCCCGACAACGTGGACCTCGGCCTGGGCCTGCCCCTGCAGGTGCCCCCGCTGCGCGGCGTGGCCCTGCACCCGCCCTACATGCACGATGGCCGCGCGGCCGATCTGCGGGAGGCGGTGCTCGACATGCTGGTGCTGACGCGCCCGGGCCTCGATCCCAGCGACGACGCGCTCGACGACGTGATCGCCTACCTCGAGTCGCTCTGATCCGAGGGGCACCGCGCCCGGAGCCCCGCGAGCCGGCCCTCGCGGGGCTCAGATCATGATCCGCTGGTCCTTGTCGAGCGTGCGCTGGGGAGGCCGCCTCGCGGTGCCCGAGAGCTTGACCAGGCCCGTGTGCAGGCGGCAGGCCAGCGGCGCGCCCTCCAGGTAGTAGATGGGACAGCGGCCGACCTCCACCACCTCCATGCCCAGCTCCTCGGCCCGCGCGATCGCGTCGGGGTGGCCGGTGTGGAAGCTGAACCAGATGCGCGTGCAGCCGGCCTCGTGGGCGATCTCCACCGCCTCCTTGGCGCGACGCGGCTTGACCCACACGATGGCGAGCTCGTCGTGGTCCTCGGGCAGCTCGTCGACGGAGTGGTAGACCTTGCCGCCCTTGGTGGGCCCCCGCGATTCCTTCAGCCCGCCCATGTCGAGGCAGTAGAAGCGCCGGCCCACCGTGGTGTAGGCGTGGTACGAGAAGCCGGGGAAGCGATCCTGGGAGGAGTCGCCGATGAGCAGGAAGCCGTCGGCCTCCGCCATGACCCGCGCGAGGGGGTGCGTCATGCCGCCATGGTGCGGCGGTCGATCGCGGCGGGCAAGGGGCGGCACCGGCGGCCGCGCAACGCCACTCAGGGCCGGACGTAGCGCAGCATCGAGCCGAGCTCGACGTGCTCCCAGGCCTCGGCGAGGCCCTCGAGGCGAAAGCCGGCCGCCTCGGCCACGGCCCGCGAGGCCTGGTTGTCCTCGTCGACGATGATCACCAGGCGGGTCACCGGCGTGTCCTGCAGCGCATGCAGGGCGGCCAGGCGCACCGCACGGGACCCGTGGCCCCGCCGGCGATGGGGCGCGAAGATCAGGTACGAGACGTACGCGGAGCCCTCGCCGCGATCGCGGACCTCCACGCCGCCCACCAGGGTCGGCGAGGCTCCGGCCTCGATGCCGAAGTGGCGGACGCGGCCGCCCTCCCGCCACGAGCGAGCCCATGACTCGATCGCCGCGCTCACGTCGGCGCGGGTGGAGGGGCGCGGGAACTGGAACCACCGCCGGATCACGTCGTCCTCGCCCTCGAGCCAGGCGTCGGCGTCGGCGAGGGTCAGCGGCCGCAGGCGGATCACGCCGTCCTCGAGCGTGGGCACGCTCGGGTCGCCGCCGGGCGGGGCGTCGTCGGCCATCGACCTCCAGACTGCCTGCCCGGGCCTCGCGTGGCAAATGGCCTAGCCCACGGGCCACGACTTGGTGACCAGCGTCCGGCCGGTGCTCGGCTCGATCGCCTCCACGTAGTCGCCCATGGCCTCGTCGCCGAAGACCAGCAGCACGCCGTCGCGCCACTCCAGCCGTACGTCGTTGCTGTAGGCGGAGTGAGCGATTGGACCCAGGCCGTGCACGGGGCCCTGCCAGCGCACGGTGCCGTCGCGGAGCGAGATCGCGTACACCTCGGCGCCGCTGGTGATCGAGCAGGCATGGACGAGGTAGGCCACGCCGTCGCGGACCAAGCCGTCTCCGATCCCGCACGATCCCGGATCGCGGCCCAGGGGTAGGGAGAATCCCTCGCCACGGGCGGGCCGATGCACGACCCTCGCGGGCCGCCCCTCGATCGAGAGCCAGCCGCCCGCGCCGTCGTCGATGGTGAGGCCGCCCGCCATGCGGCCGGGCGCTCGCTCGGGAAAGTGCCAGCGCAGACCGGCGAGCTCGGCCGGCACCATGGCGTGCTCGAGGGTCTCGCCGCGCTCCACGTCCACGCGCTCCACGTAGGCACCGAAGGCCTCCAGGCCGTACACCTGCAGCACCCCGGCCTCGATCTCCAGCTCCACCGCGTTGTGGTACTTGCTGTGGCCCACCGGGCCCACGCCCCGCAGCGGGTGATTCCAGAGCACCTTGCCGGTCTCGAGATCGAGGCGAGCGACCTCGGTGCCGGTGGCGATGCCGTGGTAGTGGGCCACCAGCACCGCATCGCCCACGCGGGCGAGCGCGGCCGAGTTGGAGCGTCGCTCGCCCAGGATCACGCTCCAGCGCTCGCGGCCGGCGTCCTTGCGAGTCACCCGCACGCCGCTGGGCTCGTGCTCGCTGGCCTCGATCACGGTGCTGCCGCTGGCGATCGAGACCGGCATGGGGATCCAGTACTCGAGCTCGCCCGCGGGCCGGGGGCTCCGCCAGCGCCAGGGGATCGCCGCGAGGGCGAGCGCGGCCTCGCTCACCGGCGCGGGCGCGAGCTCGGCTTGGGGCTCGGGCTCCGCTTCGAGCACCGGCGGCTGCTCCACGCTCGGAGGCGGCGCCGAGGAGGTGGGCGGCTCCACCGGGGTGCAGCTCGTCGTTGCGAGCACGAGCAGGGGCAGCCACGAGCGCATGGGGACCGGCACGCGCCCCCCAACGCACGGGAGCGAGCCTTCGTTCTGCGCGGGGTGGGGGGCGAGCACGGCCACGGATCACACGACCAGGCCGATCCAGGCGCTGGCGAGCAAGGGCAGGGCGGTCACCACCAGCACCGCCGCATGGGTCATGCGCAGGGCGATCACCTCGTCGATGTGCCCCGCGTCGCGCTCGGCCCGGCGTGCGCCCAGCCGTCGCCACACCAGGGGCGCGAAGCCACCCAGCCACTGCGAGCCCGCGCAGGCCAGCAGCCCCACCAGCGCCAGCAGCAGGGCGGCGGGGGAGGGGCCGAAGGCGTCGGCGACGTCGGCGACGTGCAGGTCGATCACCCAGGGGTGACGCAGGTCGAGCGCCAGGCGACGGGTGCCCCGGCGATGGGGCATGGGCGTGGCCTCGATCACCCGGAAGTCGCCCAGCACGTAGACGACGACGGGATCGGCGGCCGACCAGGTCTCGTAGGTGGTGTGCAGCGCCTCGTCGGAGGCGGCCATGGTGGTGGTCCGCAGCCCGGCCTCGCAGGCGCCGAGGATGCAGGAGCGCTCGACCACCACGCCCGCCACCTCGACCACGCTGGCGCCGTCGGTGGGGATGCCGGGGATCTCGACGGCCTCGGCCCGGCTCAGCACCCACTCCACGTCGCTGGCGGGACCCCACTGCAGGGTACGCACCCCGCCGGCGAGCAGCAGGCCCATGCCGACCACCACGCCCACCGTCGTCATCGGCTGCCACAGCCGGGCCAGCCGTCGTCGCCCTCGCCACAGCGCGCCCGCGAGCAGGGCGAGCAGGGCCTGCGCGGTGGGCATCACCAGGATCCACAGCGCCGCATCGCCCGTGCCACAGCGCCAGCGCGAGATCACGAGCGGCTGGTCCAGCATCCAGCGGGCCATCACCAGCGCGAACGGGGCGGCCGCGAGCAGGGCCGCGGCCAGCCAGGCGCCCACCGCCGGCCAGCGTCGCGCGACCAGCAGGGGCACGATGCTCAGGGCCAGGGCCACCAGGGCCAGGGCCACCGTCCCGCCGAGCAGGGCCGAGCCGAGCGCGATCACCAAGACGATGCCGACGATCGACGCGGCCGTCCATCGCCCGAGGGCCCGGGCCAGCGCCGAGAGGGACATCGGGCTCCACCGTAGCACCCGGGCCGCCGCCCGGGGGGGTCGTTTCGCGAGTCGTGATGCAACCATGACGACGGCCGGGATCGCGCCGGCCACGAGCCCCCCGCGAGGAGCGACCCGCGGCCGCTACGTGGGCTCAGCGCCGTCGACGACGTCGACCGAGGCCGAGCAGGCCCAGGCCCATCAGCAGGGCGGCGCCCGTGGGCTGGGGGGTGGAGCGGCAGCCGCAGCCGTCGTCGAGCGCGTCCTGGCCCGAGCCGTCCGTGGCGCCCCCGCTGGTGCCCCCGCTGGAGTCGCTGGGCTCGCCGCCGCCGGTGCTGCCATCGGCCACGCCGGTGCCGGAGCCCGAGGTCATGCCCCCGGTCCCGGTGTTGCCGTCGGTGTCCGTGTCCCCCTCGGTGTCCGTGTCTCCCTCGGTCTCGCCTCCGGTGGTCTCGCCGCCCGGATCGTCCTGGGCGACCGCCACCGCGAGCAGGGCATCGGTGGCTCCGTCGACGGTCGCGTTCCACACCGCGAACAGCCGGTTGCCGTCGGGCGTGGGGCGGAGCTGCGACTCGAGCTCCTCCACCTCGCCTCCCGCCGCGAGCAGCTGCACCTCCTCGTAGCTCGCCCCCTGGTCGGTGGAGCGCGTCACGTAGAGGTCGAGGTCGGCCCCGGGCCCCAGGTGCTCGTAGGTGTTGAGCTGGGTCCCCCACGCGACGAAGAAGGTCTCCGAGCCGCAGTCCTCCGGGTCGGTGGTGTCGGGCCCCATCGGATCGCCCGAGGGACAGCCCGGCCCGTTGCTCGGGGTCTTGACCAGCCGGGGCTCTCGCACGTTGACCCCGGTGGGATCGAGCCCGAGCGAGGCGGCCAGCGCCGTGGTGTGCTCGGTGGTGAGGTCCACCGGCTCGCCCCAGGTCGCGCCGCCGTCGATCGAGGTGCGCACCCAGAAGTCGTAGTTCTCCTGGTCGGTGTAGGTCGCCACCGCCCAGTCGGCGGTGTAGCTGTAGCCGAGCGCGAGGAAGTCCCCGCTGAGCACCGCGCGGTGGGCCAGCGCGTTCTCGATGTCGTTGTCGCTGGTGCCGGCCTCCAGCGCGCCGCCGCTCTCGGTCTCGGAGCTGAGGTTCAGCCCGGGCGCATTGGCCCGCGCGCCGTCCATCGCCATCTCGTCGCCGAGGATCAGGCAGCCGTCGGGCACGTCGCCGAGCGTGGTCGCGGTGGGCATCGCGACGGGAGGATCGAGATCCTGCCAGCGGAAGCCCGGGGCCGAGCCCATGGCGCCCATGGGGAAGTAGCCGCCGCGCCCCACGATGTCGCTGGGCCCCCCCTGATCGAACACCCCCTGCTTCCAGAAGATGAACAGCTTGATGGAGCTGGCCATCCCCGGGCTGCCCTGGGTCACGAAGCGCACGCGCCGGGAGCTCTCGGCGGGGTCGGAGAGGATGCAGCCCATGCGCGCGGGGTCGTTGGCGGCGGGGATCGGCTGGCCCCTCGCGCCCAGCAGGCAGTCGCCGGGGGCTCCCATGGGATCGGGCTCGCAGCTCGTGGGCGGCTGATCGAAGGGGAACACGTGGTAGCGGATCACCTTGCCCTCCTCGAGCCCGCCGGAGCCCTTGGTCTCCTCGTAGGCCACGAGCACGGTGTTGCCCACGAGCGCCGTGTTGGCGCGCGAGGCCCCGGCCACGCCGCCCTCGAGCTCGGTGGGCATGCCCTGGACCGTGAGGTCGTGGGTGTAGTTGTCGGTGAGGCGCCAGGCCGGCGGGAAGGGGGAGCCCGCCATCAGCTCGGCGATGGGCAGGTAGGTGTACCAGATGTCGGTGCCGTGGGAGACGTTGGCCCCCGAGGCTCCCTCGCCGGGGCCCTCGGCCTCGCCGAGCTGCAGGCCCTGCGGATCCTCCTGCCAGGTGATCACCCAGGCCTGGTCGGTCCCGCGGCTCACGTCCTGCTTGGAGTCGCGCGAGCCGTCGCTCAGCGGCTGGGGCGGGCCCCAGCTGCCCCCGTTGTTGGTGGAGACCGCGGCCCAGGTGCAGTGGTAGGGAATCTCGCGATCGTCGAGCTCGAGGTAGCTCACCGAGCCCTGCGCTCCGCCGGGGCAGTAGGCGTCCACCCAGGTGATCACGGCCCGCGATCCGTTGCCGAAGATGTTGGGCTTGTCGGAGTCGCCCACGTAGGGCGCCGCGGGCAGGCCGGGTCCCTGCCAGGCGGTGGTGGCCGAGGACAGGCCCGCGGTCTGCGAGACGTTGACGGCCGCGCTCCAGCTTGCCTCGTCCCCGCAGTCGGCCGAGTGGTAGTTGCAGGTCCGCACGTACACGTCGCGGGCGGGGCGGACCGCCTGGGACTTCACGTCGTAGATCGGATCTCCCGCTCCGTCGGCGAAGACGGCGATGAGGGTGCCGTTGCCCATGCCGATGAGCTTGACCTTGGCGGCGAGGTCGAGGTCGGGGGCCTGGTCGCCCGATCCGTTGGACAGCACGATCGAGGGACCCACCTCGAGCGCGGTGGCGGCGAGCGACGAGGCAGGCAGCAGCGCTCCACCGAGCAACGACAGACCTGCCAGGATCTTGGGCTTGTGCATGAATTCGTATGTATGTCGCCGGTGCAGTCCCTGTAAGCGAAACAACGGTACGGTAGGCGCCGAGAGCGGCACCGCTCTTTGCATCGGCAAGCATTGCGTCCTCGTGCTCTGCCCCACGCAACGGGCCTGCGGTGCTCGATCCGGCAGATCCGGGGGGCGCGCCGCGAGGAATCGACCGGGGGCCATGAGAAAGTTGCAACGCTTCGGGGCGCGGCGGCACGCCGGGGGTGAACGATGGACACGGTCGCACTACCCAACGGCGTGCTCGAGGACCTGCAGTGGCTCCAACGCTTCGCCGTCCGGCTCGCCCGGGACGGCGACGAGGCCCAGGACCTGGTGCAGGACACCCTGGTCGAGGCCTGGCGCAGCCCCCCGCGTGATGGGGACGCGCCCTGGCGCCCCTGGCTGGCCACCGTGCTGCGCAACCGCCTGCGGATGCGTCGGCGGGGCGAGCAGCGACGGGAGGCGCGGGAGCAGGTCGCCCCCGCGCTCGGGGTCGAGCCCCGGGCTCCCGATGCGGAGCACGAGCGCCTCAAGGTGCTCGAGACGCTGCTCGAGCAGCTGCAGCGGCTGCCGGCGGAGGACCAGCGGATCATCGTTCGACGGTACTTCGAAGGCGAGAGCGCGGCCGAGATCGGTCGGGCCCTCGGCATCCCGTCGGCGACGATCCGATCGCGGGTCCACCGATCGCTCCAGCGGCTGCGAGGCTCGCTCGATCGTCGGTACGGATCACGTGAGACGTGGTGCGCCGTCGTCCTGGCCCTCCCCCCGCGGGGGATGGCCCCGATCGCCAGCAACGCAGGAAGCAGCACCATGAGCATCACCATCAAGGCACTGTTGATCACCACCACCATGGGCACCGCCGGTGTGGCCGGCTGGCTCGCGCTCGGTCCGGAGGACCCGTCGAGCAAGGCCCCCGCGACCGCCGAGGCCTCCCCGCCCGTCGCCGCGGCCGAGGCCACCCCCACCACGGCCGCCCCGCGGGCGCAGTGGGAGCAGCGGCGCGCGAGCATCCATCGCGACCTGGTGCCCGCGCAGGACGGAGCCGCGGCCCCGGATCCCGCGGCCGAGGCGGCGGAGGAGGAGCGCTCGCTGGCCGCCCACCGGGCCTTCCGCGAGCTGGTGCGGGCCTGCGTGGACGATCTGGATCGCGACGCCGCGGGATCGGTCACCCTCGCGTGCCACGAGATCGGAGCGCCCGGCGTGGGCACGATCTACGAGTCGGTCGAGGTGGTCGATGCTACCTCCGACGACCCGGAGGTGGTCGAGTGCGTGACGCAGTCGATGTACGCCTACGCAGGCGAGGCCCCGCCCGAGGCCTACGAGCGCCACACCGTGTGGACCGTGCCGCTGGGCGACCCGCCGGCGGGCAGCGCCGAGGACCACCAGCTCCTCGGCTTCGTGATCGGGGCGCACATGGGCGAGGTGCGCTTTTGCGAGTCCAGGGCCGAGGGCCCGGTCACGGGCTCGGTCACCCTCACCATGACGATGGGCGACGCCGGCACGCTCGACGAGGTGACCACGCAGGATCGCACGCTGCCCGAGCCGGTGGTCGACTGCATCGTGGCGGCCACCCGCCGCTGGCAGTTCCCGGCGACGCTGTCGGGCCTGCGCTTCGAGCGGGAATTCGTGCTGCCGGTGCCGGGCCAGCCCTCGGGTCCGGCGGTGCAGCCGGAGTAGGGCCGGCCCCGTGACTTGGTAGCAGCCCGGCGCGCTCGCTCAGCGGGTCTGTCGCTTGGTGATGGCCATCGACACCCGCTGGTAGGCGCTGGGCATCAGCCGCTGCATCAGGTCGATCACCCGCGCGTCCGGGCCGATGAGCACTCGCCGTGCGTTGCGACGCACGCCGTCGAGGATGGTCTTGGCCGCGGTCTCGGCCTCGGTGATGAACAGCTTCTCGAAGCGCTTGCGGCTGGCGTCCACGTCGCCCACCAGATCGGCCACGCTGCGGTCGTAGCGGGCGGCACGGGCGATGTTGGTCTTGATCCCGCCGGGGTGCACGCTGGTGGCGCTCACCGGGGCACCCGACAGCTCGAGCTCCTGGCGCAGCGCCTCGGTGAAGCCTCGCACCGCGAACTTGGTGGCGTTGTAGGTGCCGTTGCCGGGCACGGCGATGAGCCCGAACACGCTCGAGGTGTTGATCACGTGGCCGTCCCCCGAGGCGCGCAGGTGGGGCAGGAAGGCCTTGGTCCCGTGCACCACGCCCCAGAAGTTGATGTTCATGATCCACTCGAAGTCCTCGTAGCTCACCCCCTCGAGGGTGCTGGCGAGGGCCACTCCGGCGTTGTTGAACACGAGGTTGACCCGGCCGTGCTCGGCGGCCACGGCGTCGGCCCAGCCATGGACGGCATCGCGGTCGGACACGTCGAGCCGCGCGGTGCTCACCCGGCCGCCCCCCAGCGAGCGGCAGCGCGTGGCGGTCTGCGTCAGGCCGTCCTCGTCGATGTCGGCGAGCGCGACCTCGGCCCCGGCACCGATCAGCAGGTAGGCGAGCTGGCGACCGATGCCCGAGCCGGCTCCGGTGATCGCGGCGACCTTGTGGGTGAAGCTCTTCATGGCGTGACCTCGGGCGGGGTGTACCAGAGCTGGGCGCCGAGAGCCTCGGCGCGGCGCGCACGGGGCAGGCGCGGGCTCGTCGCTCGCTGCCTCGCCGCCGCGGGCCCGGGCGAGCACGCCACCGGAACGAGGATCAGAACGCCGCCTGGAGCTGGAGTCGCACGCGATGCAGGCCATCGGCGGAGCCCGAGCCCCCGGGCCATTCGTGGGCGTAGTCGGCCACCAGCTTGAGCGCGGGGCCGCGCACCAGCCAGCCCACGCTCGCGGCCACCTCGTCGCGAGAGGGCATCGAGCTCTCGCGACGACGCGAGGGGCGGACCAAGCCGTAGCGCGTGCCGAGCTCGAGCGGGATCCGGGGCACGAGCCAGCCCACCTGGGCGAACAGCCCTCCGCCGTCGCGGGGGGCCTCGAGCGGGGCGGGGATGGGACCGAGCATGGGATCGTCGATGGTGGCGCTGCCGTAGTCCCGGATGCCTCGACGCCAGTAGCCCTCGCCGAGCACGGTGACCCCGGCGACCTTGAGCACCACGTCGGCCGTCACGGCGTGGATGTTGGTGGTGCCGCCGTCGGTGGGGGCGGACCCCAGGATGCCGCGGTTGCCCTTGGCGTCGGCGAGGAAGGCATACGCGCCGCCCAGGCTCAGGCGAGGCCGGGGGGAGCGCTCGCGATCGGTCTCGTCGTAGTCCTCGAACATGCCCAGGGGCAGCAGCTCCACGCGGGCCACGTACAGCAGGCCGGTCCCGTCGGGCTGGTAGGCGTCTCGTCCCTCGCCGACGAACAGGCCCAGCTCGTAGCGTAGCCACCCCCAGCCCATGAAGTCGGGGGAGCGCAGCGACATCCCCACGTCGCGATCGAGGTTGAGCTCGAAGTTGGGCATCGAGCGATCGGCCATCATGATCTTGCCGATCGGGATCCGACGCTCGCGGCTCCACGGCACGCGGAACTGGCCCACGCGGAACACCAGGTCGGGGATCTGGTCGAGCTCGAGGGTCCAGTCGAAGATCGGGGTCTTGGTGGGCCGGCCGTCTCGCATCTGCAGGTCGCGGGGCGAGAACGCCAGCTGCACCCCGAAGCGGTTGTGGGGTCCCAGGAAGTGACCGCCCAGCAGCAGGCGGGCTCGACGGAGCTCCAGCGCCAAGGTGGTCGGGGGATCCGCGTCGTCGGCGTCGTCGGCCTCGTCGTGCTCCACCGTGCCCAGCACGTGGGTGAACAGACCCACGCTCAGCGCCGAGCGACCATCCTCGCTGGACCAGCGGATGCCCTTGCCGGGGGTGAAGGTGGCCCGCGCGGGCGAGGGGGCATCGGAGGGCGGTGGCTCGGTGGGGGCGGGCGGGGAGGCCAGGGAGGCCAGGGAGGCGAGCAAGGGGAGGAACGGGAACATACGCGAGTCGCTCTGCTACCTATTGATTCCTGATGTTACCATTTGCTACCCTTTGATGGCCACATGGAGGACGAGCTTCTGACCTCGACCGAGGTTGCCCGGCTGCTGCGCGTGCACCCCAAGCACCTGTATCGGCTGCTGCGACAGGGCCTGCCGGGGCACCGGCGGGGGCGGGGCCACTGGCGGTTCCGTCGGTCGGAGGTGCTGGCCTGGATGGACGCCCGGGGCGCTGGGTCGAGCGAGCCGGAGCTCGAGACCGAGCTGGTCGCGAGCTCCCTCGCCGAGCCCTCCGGGCTCGCGAGCTCGACCCGCGTGGTGATCGGCCGGGTAGGGGAGCGCTGGGTGGCCCACGCCCTGGCGCCCGGGTCGACGCGCAGCGCCGACGGCCTCGCCACGCTCGAGGACCCCTCCGGGCACGTCCGCACCAGCCTGCTCGTGCCGCCGACCACCCTCGAGGCCAACGTGCTGGTGGCCGGCTGCGCCCCCGTGCTCGGCCCGGTGCTCGATCGCGTGGAGCGGAGCGGAGCGGGCCGGGCCCACTGGATCCCGGCCAACAGCAGCACCGCGCTGCGGCTGCTGACGGAGGGCCGGGCCCACGTGGCCGGGATCCACCTCGAGGATCACGAGGCGGGCTCCGACCACGCCGGTCTCGTGCGCGCTCGCCTGGGGCCCTCGGCCGGCCTCGTCCGCCTGGTGCGCTGGCGGGCCGGGCTGGTCCTCGCCCCCGCGCTGGCGGGGCGGACCCTCGACGATCTCCTCGAGCCCGCCGTGCGCTGGGCGATGCGCGAGCCCGGCTCGGGCGCCCACGCGGTGCTGCGCCGGGCCCTGGAGCGTCGCGGGGCGAGCCCGGCCGAGGCCACGGTGACCGTGGTCGCCCCCGACCACGCGGCGGTGGCCCGCGCGGTGGCCATGGCAGTGGCCGACGTGGGGGTGTGCATCGAGCCGGTGGCCCGCGCCCACGGGCTGGCCTTCGTCCCCCTCACCGAGGAGGGCTTCGACCTCGTCGTCACCCGCGACGGGCTGGCCCAGCCCCACGTGGCCCGGCTGCTACGGGCGCTCGATGATCCGCTGCTGCGGCGAGAGATCACCGCGCTGGGCTCCTACGACGCGGCGGCGCTCGGACACGCGGTGACCCCATGAGCGCGCGCGATGGACATCTCGGTCGCCGTCGCTTCGGACGGCTGCTGAGCTCGGGCGGCCTGGGCCTGGCCCTGGGCGCCTGCGGCCGCTCGTCCTCGGGCGCGGGCACCCTCACCGTGCTCGCGGCGGCCTCGCTCACCGACGCCTTCACCGAGCTGGCGTCCGACTTCCAGGCCGCCCAGGGCGTGGCGGTGGTGCTCAGCACGGCGGGCAGCCAGGCCTTGCGCGTGCAGATCGAGCAGGGGGCGCCCGCCGACCTGTTCGCCTCGGCCAACGCCCGCCACATGGAGGCGCTGGTCGAGGCCGGGTGGGTGCGCGACGCCGAGGTCTTCGCCACCGGCGAGCTGGTGCTGGTGGTCCCGCGCGGCAACCCGGCCGGGCTGCGCACCCTCGAGGACCTACCCCGGGCCGAGCGCGTGGTGCTGGGCACCCCCGAGGTCCCCATCGGCAGCTACGCCCGCACCGTGCTCGACCGCGCCGAGGCCCTCTACGGCCCCGGGTTCCGCTCACGCGTGGAGGCCCGGGTGGTCTCGCTCGAGCCCAACGTGCGGCTGGTGCTGACCAAGGTGGAGCTCGGCGAGGCCGATGCCGCGCTGGTCTATCGCAGCGACGCCACGAGCGCGCGCGCGGTCGAGGTGGTGTCGCTGCCCGAGCTCGGCGTGCGTCCCGAGTACCACGTGGGGGTGCTGACGGCGGCCGCCGCCCCCGGGCTCGCCGAGCGCTTCGTGGCCCTCCTGCGCGGCGAGGCCGGCCAGGCGGTGCTGCGGCGCCACGGCTTCGGGAGCCCCGCGTGAGCGAGCCGGTCCTGCGCTCGCGGCTGGGAGGCCCCGGGCTCGTCCTGGGGCTGGGGCTGCTGGTGTTCCTGCTGCTGCCCATCGCGGCGCTCGGCCTGGCCAGCTCGCCGGGGGAGCTGTGGGCCGCGCTGCATCACCCGCTGGTGCTGCCCGCCCTGGGCCTCACCGCCTGGACCAGCGCGATCAGCCTGCTCGTGGTCGTCGTCGCCGGCACCCCGCTGGCCTGGATGCTCGCCCGCGCCCGCGGGCCCTGGGCCCGGGCGATCGAGACCGCGGTGGAGCTGCCCATCGTGATCCCCCCCGCGGTCATGGGCATCGCGCTCCTGCTGGTGTTCGGGCAGCGGGGCCTGCTGGGGGGCCTGGGCGTGGACCTGCCCTTCACCCCGGCCGCGGTGATCGTGGCCCAGGTGGTGGTGGCCGCTCCCTTCTACCTGCGCTCGGCCACCGCGGGCCTGCGCGCGGTGGATCCCGAGCTGCTGCTGGTGGCCCGCACCCTGGGCGCCTCGCCGCGTCGCGCCTTCCTGCGCGTGGCCGTCCCGCTGGGCCTGCCCGCGCTCGTCAACGGGGCGGCGCTGTGCTGGGCGCGTGCGGTGGGTGAGTTCGGGGCCACGCTGCTGTTCGCGGGGAGCTTCCCCGGCCGCACCCAGACCATGCCCCTGGCCATCTACGCCGCGCTCGAGGCCGACCTGCGGGTGGCCACGGCCATCGCCCTGGTGCTGGCCGTGGTGGCCTTCACCACGCTGCTGCTGGCCCGCGGAGCCCAGCGCTGGCTGGCCCCGCCCGCGCCAGGGGAGGGGGGGCATTGAGCGACGCGGGCTGGCAGGTGGAGCTGCGCGGACGCCTGGGCGACCTTCGGGTCGACGTAGCCTTCGAGGCCGACGGCGGGCCCACGCTCCTGGTCGGCCCCAACGGTGCAGGCAAGACCACGGTGCTGCGTGCCCTGGCCGGGGCCGAGGCCGGCCTGGAGGGCTGCCTGCGCCTGGGCGGCCGGGTGCTGCTCGACAGCGTCCGGGACCTGCGCCTGTCCCCCGACGCGCGCCGCATCGGCTACGTCCCGCAGGGGCTCGGCCTGTTCCCCCACCTGAGCGCGCTCGACAACGTGGCCTTCGGCTGCGGGCGAGGGCCGAGCGCCCGGGCCCGCGCCCTCGAGGCGCTGCGGCGGGTGGACGCGGAGGCCCTGGCCGCCCATCGCCCCCACCAGCTCAGCGGAGGCCAGCGCCAGCGGGTGGCCCTGGCCCGCGCCCTGGCCCCCGAGCCCGCCGGGCTGCTGCTCGACGAGCCGCTGTCCGCCCTCGACGTGGGCCAGCGCCGTCGCACCCGGGAGTTCCTGCGCGAGCACCTGCGCCGCATCGCTCGCCCCGCGCTGGTGGTCAGCCACGACCTGCGCGACATCCTGGGCCTGGGCGCGCGGGTGGTGGTGATCGAGGCGGGTCGGGTCACCCAGCAGGGCACGGCCCAGCAGCTCGCCCGCAGCCCGGCCAGCGAGTTCGTGGCCGAGCTGTTCGATCCGCGGCTGGTGGCCGCGGGCGACGAGCCGCCGTCGGCCTAGGGCACCGCCACGTAGTCGATGTTGGCCCCCGAGACCTTCATCAGCAGGTTGCCCCCCGCCTCGTAGCGCAGGCCCGTCACGTAGCAGCCGCCGTCGAGCATGGGGTTGGCGATCACGCTGGTCATGCCGGTGGCCAGGGTCAGCGCCGTCACGGCCGGCGCACCGCTGGTGTTGGCCACGAGCAGGGTGGCGCCCCGAAGCGACCCGCCCGTGCGGCAGCTCCCGCCGTGGTAGCGTGCGCGCGCCCATGAGCCCGAGCCCCCTGCGCTTGTACGACTATCCCCTCAGCTCCAGCGCCTGGCGGGTCCGCATCGCCCTGGGCCTCAAGGGCCTCGCGGTCGAGCGCGTGCGCGTCGACATCTCGCCCGAGGCGCGCGAGCAGGACGCGCCGGCCTACGCCCAGGTCAACCCCATGCGCCAGGTCCCCGTGCTCGAGTGGAGCGACGCGCGGGGCACCCATCGCGTGGGGCAGTCGGTGGCGATCCTCGAGTACCTCGAAGAGCTCGAGCCGCAGCCGCGGCTCCTGCCCGCCGATCCCCTGGCGCGGGCCCAGGTGCGCGAGATGGTCGAGGCGATCAACGCGGGCACCCAGCCGCTGCAGAACAACCGGGTGCTCGCCCACGTGGAGTCGCTGGGCGGCGACGCCGGGGCGTGGGCGCGGCGCTACATCGCCAAGGGCCTGGGCGCCCTGGAGGCGCTGGCTCGCGATCGTGCCGGCACCTACCTGCTCGGCGACGCCGTCACCCTGGCCGACCTCTACCTGGTGCCGCAGCTGTTCAATGCCCGCCGCTGGGGCGTGGAGCTCGGGCCCCTGCCCACCCTGCTGCGCGCGGACCGGGCCTGCGCCGAGCTGCCGGCCTTCCAGGCCGCGCACCCCGATCGCGCGGCCGGGTAGGGGAGGGCGCCCCCGCGATCACTGCGCGAGGGTGTCGATGTCGTAGAACGCGTGGATGTCCTCGATCGCGCCGGGGCTCCGCTTCCAGCGCAGCACCTGCTGGTCGTGGAAGTTGCCCTCGATCGTGTAGTAGACGACCTGGTTGCCCACGCGGTGGATCTTCTCCACGAGGAAGTGGTGGTGCGAGA
Organism: Myxococcales bacterium; assembly: GCA_020633315.1. Lineage (GTDB taxonomy): Bacteria > Myxococcota_A > Polyangia > Nannocystales > Nannocystaceae > Paraliomyxa. Next base: position 916,186 of record JACKDV010000001.1, on the reverse strand, counting down.
AGCCGTCGCTGCCCGGGGGCGGGTTGGCCAGGGGGATGTTCACGTAGCCGATGTCGCCCGGCTTGATGGGAGGCCGCTCGCCCCGCGAGGTCCAGCGGCTGAGCGCCTGGGGGGCCTTCGCGTGGCGCTGCGGGCCCTGGCCGGTGGGGAAGGTGATGCCCGGGCCGGCCCGCCACTCGAGGTCCTTGTAGGTGCTCCAGCGATCGCCGTCGGTGTAGTCGGGCTCGTAGAAGTCGAAGAACGACTCGGCCAGGAAGGCCAGCCGCGGGTTGGACATGGCCAGGGCCAGCGCGCCCGCGTAGTCCTTGGCGATCACCGCGGCCCCGGTCTTGACCGCCCACAGGGCAAAGATGCCGCACCAGGTGGTGTGCTTGTGGTCCTTGGCGATCAGCGCGTTGAACGAGCCCAGCCAGCCGTTGACGTCGGTGCCGAAGGCCACCATCGTGTACTCGAGCAGCCGGTCCGCGCCCTTCTTGGTGACGGTGGAGGGAGGGATGGTGATCCCGGCGGTGTGGGGCTCGACCAGGCCGAGCTCGCCCGCGGCTTGGCGCAGGATGGCGAGGCGGTGCTCGCTCAGGTCCGCCTGCTGCGGGACCTCGGCGACGTCCGGGGCCTGGGAGAGGTCGAATGCGGTCATCGAGGACCATTGGAGCGCCTCGGCGACCGTCGGGTCAACCGAGGCGCCCCTGGCCTCGTCCTCGCGCCGCGGCGCGCCGTCCTCCCGGCGCCGCGTTCCCCCGCCGCGCGGCCCGAGCCCGTGCTCGCCGACGCGCGCGGCTGCAGTCAGTGCAAGAGCCCGTCGATCATGAAGCCGAGGTCGAGCCCGATGATCACGAAGCCGAGCATGTTGCCGGCGGTCACCCCGGCGGGGATGGTCTTGCCGGCCTTGTAGTTGACCATCTGCAGCGAGCGGAGCAGGGTGTTCGACACCCAGTAGATGGTGGAGGTCGGGTTGTTGGACTGCTCGAGGATGGCACCGGCGAGGGCGGGGGCGGTGTAGCAAACGGCCGAGGCCAGGCCGTAGATCGCATCCGCGTCGCCGCAGCGCTTCTTCTTCTCCAGCTTGACCTCGGGGTTCCTCTCTTCGCCCAGGTGGTACATCCGGGCGGCGAGGCCCGCGGTCCACAGGCAGGTCGCCGTGTCGAGGGCGGCCGTGGTGGCCATGGTGGCCTGGACCTTCGCGTCGTCCTCGAGCTGGGCCATCTTGCGGCTGGCGTCGGACAAGAAGATCAGCACGCCGGCGTGGAGGCACAGCACGGAGTAGGGCAGGGGCTGCCCGCGGCTGACCTCGAAGGTCCCGCGGATGGACACCAGGAGCGTGTTGATGGTGCTCGTGGCCGTGTAGTAGGTCACCGTCCGTCGCCGCTGGTTGTCGGTCGGCTCGGCGGAGAAGCTCACCATCTCGTCGTCGGGATCCCAGCCGGAGAGCACCAGCGGGATCGCGGCGATCAGGGAGATCAGGCGCAGGAGGGTGAGGTCGCGGTGCGTGTCGTCCACGCTCAGCACGAGGTCCTCCACCAGATCGGTGATCCACGGGACCACGATGCGGGCCTGGGCGGCCCCGACGAGACCGTCGACCATCCCGTCGAGCGCGGCGAACAGCCCCTCGATGCCGCTGCGGGCGAGGCTCCACAGGGTCTGGGCGATGGATGCCAGGATGTCGAGGGGCGCGCCCAGCGGATCGGAGATGATGGAGGCGAAGGGCAGGCTCGCGATGGCCCCGACGATCGCCTCCTCGTCGAGGATGTCGATGTCCACGTCGAGCAGGTTGGCCATGTCGAAGTCGATCGACAGGGCGTTGCTCTCCAGCAGGCGCTCGACCTGGCCGAGGAGGTAGTCGAGCTCCGGCGGCGTCGAGATCGAGACGTCGATGTCGAGGGACGGGCCGCTGGTGGAGCCGGAGGGCGTGCCCACGGCCCCGTCGATGATGCTCGCCAGCTCGTCCCAGCCCGAGCGCAGCAGCTGTCCCTCGGCGAACAGGCCGCGCAGGCCCGCCGCGGAGGCGACCATCTCGTCGTGGATGAAGTCCGAGGCCGCGAGGAACTTCTTCCAGCCGAACAAGCCCGCGAGCGCCTCGAGCACGCTGCGGATCGCCGCCCCGGCCTTCTCGACGATGGCCGTCATGCCGGCCCAGGCGTCCTCGGCGGTGTTGACCACGAAGCGCCACACCGTGGCGCCCGCACCCGCTCCGATCTGGCCGATGATCTGCAGTCCCTTCATCAGGTCGCCCGAGTCGGGCACCACCACCGCCAGCGCGTCGGCCACGTCGATGCGGGCCGCCAGCGCGGCCGCGCCCGCGAAGGGCTCGACCCGCTCGGCCCGGTCGAGCAATTCCTCCTTGACCGTGGACTCCAGCAGCAGGCCGCCCGCGCGCACCTGCTCCTGGAGCTCGGTCATCGCCCGGCGGGCCTCCTCCTCGGCCTGCCGGGCCGCCTCCTCGGCCGCCGCGATGGCGGCCTGGATCGCCTGCTGGGCCGCGTCGATCCCCTCCTCGACGGCATCGGCGGCGTCATCGACGAAGTGCCGGAGCTTGCCGAGCCCGCCGCGGGGCGTGGCGGTCGGCGGGGTGGGCTCTCGGACCACCACCCCCGCCAGGGCCGACAGCGCGGTCGCGAGCGCGTCGGCGTCCTCCGGGGTGGCGCCGTTGCTCGGCAGCGGCGACTCGCGGCCGTCGGGGGGCGCGAGCAGGTCGCTCCCGCGCAGCCCCCGGAGCGTGCGCTGGAGCTCCTGGTCCGGCCGCACGGGCGTCCACACCCCGAAGAACTCCTCGTCGTCGATGCGGAAGCGCAGGCTCGGGCACGACAGGCTGCGGGTGAGGAAGCGAAGGCGCACGCGACCGCTGCTGCCCACCACCACGCGCTGGACCTGGTCCTTGGGCCAGGTGGCCAGAAGCGTCTGCTCGGCCTGGTCGAGGACCGCGATGCACTCGTCGTCGGCGCTGATCTCGAGGGTCTTGCCGCTCATCCCCGTGCCGGCGTGGCTGCGCGGCTCGAGCACGCACTCGTACACCCGGCAGCGCACGCGCTCGCCCTCCCGATGACCACGGAGGTGGATCTCCTTGGCGACGAGCACGTCGGTGGCCTCGTCGCCCAGGCGGTCGCGCCAGTAGTCCTGCAGCGGGGCCAGGGGCAGCCACTCGAGCATCAGCGAGCCGCGGGTGCGCGTCTGCACCGTGCCCTCGCCACGCGTCGGGACCAGGCTGGGCAGCCCCGTGGTGCTCACGATCTCCCCCGTGCCCACCAGCAGCGCGTCGGCGCGGTGGGGGGTGTTGTCCTCCACGCGCTGACCGTCGAGGCGGTCGAGGCGGTAGCAGGCCGCCAGGCGGTCCTCGGTGCCGCGCCGCCGCCAGCTCCACCTCTGGGCGATCGCACTGGCCACGCGGAGCTTGGTCCACAGGCACACCTCGGCGAGCTGCCCCTGCAGGTCCTCGCCCATGCACACGCTGTCGATGTTCTCGGCGCGCAGCAGGGTGCGCAGGCCGAGACCGCAGTGCTGGCGAGTGAGGGTGCCGTCGACCTCGGCCTGCCGCAGCTTGCTCCGCACCGCGCCGAATTCGAACTTGGTCAGGCCGACCAGCCCCAGCTCCGACCAGCCCTCGGGCGGAGCGCCCGTGGCCACCGGCTCGCCGCGCACGTACAGGGTGCTGGCACCGTGGAGATCGAGGGTGGCGGTCACGTGGGTCCAGCGCCCGGCGTGCAGGACCCCGGGCGCGAGGCACAGGTCGCCCCCGTTGCCGCTCATCCAGAAGGTGAGGGCGAGGTCGCTGCCCTTGGCCACCAGGCGGATGGCCCCGCCGCGGGTGCCATCGCCCACGCGGAGCAGCTTGTGGCGCCCCTGCAGGTCGTCGAGGCGCACCCAGGCCTCCAGGGTGAGGGCCCCCTTCAGCGAGCGCAGCGGGGCGAGGTCGACCCGGGCGTCGCGATCGAGGTGCAGCACGTCGGGGCGCCCCGGGCAGGGGGCGGGCATCGACACCACCGCCACGCCGATCGAGTCGCCCAAGAGCCGGTGCGGCTGCCCGTACTGCTCGCCCCACACCTGGCGCCCGCGCAGCTCGTCGAACGCAAAGAAGCCCCAGGCGGTGGCTCGCTCGAGCACGGGCGCGAAGCCGATGCACAGGTCGGCCAGGTAGCCATCGAACGACCCCGCGGAGCGGCCCGAGCCCAGCCGGCAGGAGTAGCCCCCGGCCGGGAGCGCGGCGACCTGGCCGGTGGCCACCTCCCATCCCTCGTCGGTGCTCAGCTCGCACGAGCCGTCGGCCTCCACGCGGAGGCGCACCAGGGTCCAGCGATCGGCCGGGAGCGCCCCGGGCAGGGGAATCCGCTGCGGCTCACCCTGGCCGCGCACCAGCACCAGGTCGGCGGGGTCCTCGTCGGACTCTATTGCCAGGCGATCGCCGTCCTCGCCCATGAGCTCGAGGATGCACTGCAGGGGGGCGTCGCCGCGGCGACGGACCCACAGCTCGAGGGTGAGCCCCTGGTCGGAGACGGGAGCGCGCGGGAGGATGACGTAGGATGTGTCGCCGGGGAATGAGTAGACGTTCCGATTCATCGCGAGCCTCCAGTGCGTTGCATGGTGGGTGTGAACCGGATTCTCGGGCTCGGACAGGACGATGAGCGCCAAGGACCGACCACTTGGCGACGGACCTCGAGGGGCCCGTCGCTGCGCGGATCCCACGATTCGGCGGGGAGACAGCCCGTGCTCGAGCGATCCTCGTGCGTCGTAGGGCGACTGGGATCGGTCTATGGCGCCTCGGACGGATATTCTGTGATCGATCCACTCCCGACTCCGACCACCGCCCACGACCCCTCGACGAGAGCGAGCCATGGCAGCCAATCCCAACATCACCTTCGACCTCACGGAAGGCACCTTCACCGTCAGCAATGCCGACTGCGATCGGTGCTACGTAGTCGCGCGGAGCACCGACACCACCACGTCGGTGAGCGACCCTGCGATCGTCGCCTTCGACGGCAGCGGCAACGTGATCTCCTACGAGACCAGCGGCCAGCTCGCCCCGTACGATGCGAGCGAGCCATCGAGCAGCCAGCTGTTCGTGGCCGTCGACGACGACGTGGCCACGATCGGGGTCTACCAGGACTTCGCGGGCTTCGACGGCAATGGCCACCCCATCGGCGATCAGATCGGCGTCATCACGACGGTCGGGGGCACGACGTCGCCGCAGGGCGACCAGATCACCCTGTGCTATGGCGCGATCGAGGTCAGGGAGGACGCGAGCCTCGCCCCCCGGGACTACCTCTACACCTCCACCAGCTACTCGGTGAGCATCACCAACCAGACGGGGGTCGACCTGAGCTGGAGCTGGAGCCCGTCGGGGCAGATGGCGGGCACCCTGCCGGGCAACGACACCAGCCCCCAGACGATCCAGCTGGGCTCGGGCTCGGGTACGCTGACGCTGACCGGAACCGGCATCGCGGTCACCATCCCGGTCAGCGACACCACCGCGAGCACGGCCTCGGTGGCCGTCGACTCCGACGGCATTCCCCAGGCCGCGCCCGCCACCATCACCCCCGACACGAGCGAGTCCGTGACGCTGATCAACGACAACAGCAGCAAGACCTCGATCTCGGGCTACTGGCTCGGCGTCGAGAGCAAGACCCGCCAGACCGCCAAGGAGCCGGGCGACACGATCACCTTCGACACCAGCGACGCCGACTCGCTGTGGTACCTCAAGTTCGACGACCCGGGCGATCCGAAGGTCATCGTCAAGCGTACGCCCACCAACCTGACCGTCGGCCAGTCCACGCGCATCCGCCCCCGACGACGCTAGGAGCCCATGGAGCCCTCGATCCCACCGGCGCCGCCCGAGCTGTCCTCGCTCGGGCACGCGGTGGCCCGCGCCCGCCTGCGCGCGGCGCTGCTGGGGGAGACCCCGGAGCCGCTGCGGATCGATCGCTTCGTGCTCGTGCAGGAGCTGGGCCGCGGTGGCATGGGCACGGTGTGGCTCGCTCGCGACGAGCAGCTCGACCGGCCGATCGCGCTCAAGTTCCTGCACGGGGCCACCGGCGAGGCCGGCGAGTCGCGACTGTTTCGCGAGGCGCAGGGGCTGGCCAGGCTGTCCCATCCCAACGTGATCCCGGTCTTCGACGTGGGCCGACACGAGGGGCGGGTGTGGATCGCGATGGAGTACGTGCCCGGCCGCACCCTGCGGGCCTGGGCCGAGCAGGAGACGAGCCCGCGGGTCCGTCTGGGCGCCTGGCTGGCCGCCGGGCGGGGGCTGGCCGCGGTGCACCGCGCCGGCCTGGTGCACCGCGACGTGAAGCCCGACAACGTGATGATGGGCGAGGACGGCCGGGTGCGGCTGGTGGATTTCGGCTTGGTGCGGGCGATCACCGGCCGAGGGGAGGTCCCGTCGCGCATCGACGCCCCCTCGTCCTCGGGCGCGAGCACCCGGCCCAGCGGCGATGAGGGAGGGCCCACGGTGCCGGGCCGCTTCGTGGGCACCCCGGCCTACGCCGCGCCCGAGCAGCGACAGGGCCGGCCCGTGGACGGGCGCACCGATCAGTTCTCGTTCTGCATGGCGGTGTGGGAGGCGCTGTGCGGCGAGCGAGTGCCCGTGGATCGCTGGCCCGAGCGGCCCGAGCAGCGGGTGGAGGTGCCGCGCGGGGCTCGGCTGTCCCGTCGCCTGCGCGGGGCGCTGTCGCGGGGCCTGCAGGTCGACCCCGAGCGGCGCTTCCCGACCATGGAGGCGCTGCTCGGGGCGCTCGAGCCCCGGCGGGGGCGCTGGGCCCTGGGCGCGGCGCTGGTGACCGGGCTGGCCGGGGTGGGGGTGGGGCTGGCCTCGGCCCCGAGCGGGGGAGGGGAGCCGCCCTGTCGGCACACCGACCGCCCCCTGCTCGAGATCTGGACGGAGGCGCGGGCCGAGGCGCTGCGCGAGCAGGCCCCCGCGGTGGCCGACGAGCTGGAGCGCTGGGCCGACGAGTGGCGCGACGCGGCGCGGCGGAGCTGCGAGGAGGTCCACGTGGAGCAGACGCGCCCCGAGTCGAGCCTGGGGCCGCGGCGGGCGTGCCTCGACGCCCAGCTCGACGGGCTGGCGGTGGTGCTCGCTCCGCCCGCCGCGATCGAGGTCGCGCGGCGATCCGGCCAGCTCGAGGCCCCGCGGGTGTGCCTGGGCGAGGCGGTGCTCGATCACGGTGATGGCCGCCCGCCCGCGGACCAGCGCGAGACCGTCTCCCGGCTGCGGCGGGCGCTGCTGGAGACCTACTGGGGCACGCCCGGGCTCGCGCTCGCCGAGCGCCGCCAGCAGGCCGCAGCGCTGCGTCGCGAGAGCGAGGGCCTGGGATACCCGCCGCTGTCGGTCCTCGCGGCGCTGACCCAGGGCACCCTCGCCATGCTCGCCTCGGACGTCCGCGAGGCGCGACGCGGCTACGGAGAGGCGCTCGACCTCGGCCAGGGGCACGACCCCCGGCTGGCCATCGCGGCCTGGTCCGGGCTGGCCAAGGTGGCGCTCGACCTCGACCTCGACGCGGAGCGCAGCGCATGGCTGCTCGACCGGGTGGATCACGGCCTGCGCGACCTTCCCGAGGCGCTGGTCCTGCGGGCCCAGGCCGCCTACGACCGCGGCCGCCTGGAGCTGCTGCGGGGCGAGCCGGCGCGGGCCGAGGCCCTCGTCCGCGAGGCCGCCGGGCTCCTGATCGACGAGCCCCAGGCACAGTGGCGACGCGCGGTGATGCTGCGGCAGCTCGCCGCCATCGTCGACCTGCGGGGTCGTCCCCAGCAGGCAGAGGCGCTGCGGAGCGAGGCGCGAGCCATCGACGAGCGCCTGAGCGCTCGGGACGATCCGCGGGTGGACGTGGGCTTCGCGGCGTTGGAGCAGGGGCTGGCCCTCATGGACGCGGGGGAGCTCGACGCGGCCCGGGTCGAGCTGCTGCGGGCGCTCGAGCGGATCGGCGAGGAGAACGGGGAGCACGGCCTGGAGGTCGCCAACGCCCACGTGGCGCTGGTGGCCCTGTACGACGCCCGGGGCGAGCTCGAGCCGGCCTGGCGCCATGCCGTCGCGGCCGATCGCCTGGTTCGCGAGACGGCCGGGCCCGATCACCCGGATCGGATCGGCGCGCTGTCGGCCATGGGCACCGTGGCGTTTCGCAAGGGTCGCTTCGAGGAGGCGGCGGCGGCCTACGAGCGCGCCCTGACCCTGGCCGAGGCCCGGCTCCCCGCCGGCTCCCCCGACCTGGCCTGGGCGCGCGCCAACCTGGCCGAGGCGCTCCACGAGCGGGGCCAGGACCAGCGCGCCGAGACCATGCTGTGGCAGGCGATCGAGTCGCTCGAGCGAGCCCTGGGGGCGGAGCACCCGGACCTGGCCATCCCCTCCAAGGCGCTGGGGGCCGTGCTGCGGGCGCGGGGCGACCTGCCGGGCGCGCGGGCGGCCCTGGAGCGGGCGCTCGAGCGCTTCGGCGACAGTCCCGAGCACCGAGTCGAGCGCGCCCAGACCCGCTGGGAGCTGGCCCGGGTGCTCGACGGACAGGGCGAGGGGGCGGCCGCGCTCGAGCAGGCCAGCCGGGCCCGAGACGAGCTCGCCGCGCTGGGGCCCGACCTCGCGCCTCGGCGAGCCGAGCTCGACGCCTGGATCGCCGCGCGCTCCGATGACGGACCGGGGTAGGGGACGGCACGCGCAGCGAGCTCGTCGCGGCCTACGGTCGGCCCGCCGCCCCTGGCCGCCGGCTGGTCGGGGGTGGAGCCCGGCTCCTACCCGATCCCCGCTGAGGGTCGGCGACGCCCGCTGACGGCCGCGCCCTCATCGTGGACGACGTGGCCCTGGTGGACTGACGAGCATCAGCTCGCGCGGGCGTAGTGGCTCGGGGGCTGCCCGGTGTGGCGGGTGAAGGCGGTGCTGAAGGTGCTGGCCGTGCTGTAGCCGACGCGCTCGGCCACCTCGGCGATGCGGAGGTCGGAGCGACGCAGGAGATCGCGGGCGATCGCCATGCGCCAGCCGAGCAGGTACTCCATCGGGCGAACGCCGAGCGTACGGGTGAAGCGCTCGAAGAAGGTCGAGCGGGACAGCGCGGCGATCTTGGCCAGCTGGGCCACCGTCCACGAGCGCGAGGGCTCGGCGTGCATCCGGCGGATCGCGGGCGCGAGCTGGGCGTCGGAGAGCCCGCGCAGGAGCCCGGGCGGGGAGTCGTCGCCCGCGGTCGAGCGCAGCGCCTCGATTAGCAGCAGCTCCACCAGGCGCTGCAGCACGAGCTCGCGTCCGGAGCGCTCGGTGGCACATTCCTCGCCCACCAGGTGCACCAGCGTCGAGAGCCGCTCCACGCCCCGCACGTGCACCAGCGTCGGCATCAGCGACACGAGCAACGCCGCATCCGCCGAGTCGAACATGAAGTAGCCACCGAGCAGGCGAACGTCGGGGCGCCCACCGGGAGTGCCGTGTCGCACGTCTCCCGTCGTGGGCATCGACTTGGGATCGATTCGCACCGGCTCGACGGGCTCGAAGCCCGACATCGTGAAGCCCGGGGTCGACGGCAGGAGCACGAAGTCGCCGGCCTGCAGGGTCACCGGACGCTCGCCGTCGACGACGAGGCGACACGCTCCCTCGAGCACCGCGCAGAAGCTCGGGTCTCCGAAGTCGGCATAGCGAACGCCCCAACGGCCGGCCCCGCTGATCGCCTTGGAGAACACGGCGTGTGGCTGGAGCAGGGCGATGACGTCGGTGAGCGGGTCGACCACCTTCGGACTCTAGCAGAACGAATGCGGACTTTGGACGATAGATAGTCCGGAGACATGACCGCATCATTGGACTCGTGAGCACGAGACAGACCCCGAGAATCCTCCGCGATCCACTCATCGACCCCCGCCTCCTGGCTGCGTTCGGAGCCGTGACGGCCTCGCCCAGCCCCGGCGACCTCGCTTTGGCGCGCGACGCCGCCGGCGGGGAAGGGGGCCCGCGATGAAGACCGTCCTCATCACCGGTTGCTCCTCGGGCTACGGCCTGCAGACCGCGCGATGCTTCCACGACCGCGGCTGGAGCGTCGTCGCCACCATGCGAGCGCCGCGGCCCGAGCTGCTGCCGAGCTCCGAGCGGATGCGGGTGATCGCGCTCGACGTGACCGAGCCCGAGCGGATCACCGAGGTGGTCGCCGCGTGCGAGCCCATCGACGTCCTGGTCAACAACGCCGGGATCGGCCTGTTCGGAGCGTTCGAGGCGACCCCCATGGCCACGGTGCGCGAGGTGTTCGAGACCAACACCTTCGGGATGATGGCCATGGCCCAGGCCGTGATCCCCGGGTTCCGCGCCCGGCGATCGGGCACGATCGTCAACGTGACCTCGACCGTGGCGATGGTGCCGATGCCCCTCGTCGCCGCGTACACGGCCAGCAAGACCGCCATCGAGGGCTTCTCGACCTCGCTCGCGCTCGAGCTGGCCGAGCACGGAATTCGGGTCAAGCTCGTCCAGCCCGGCTACGGTCCCAGCACGAGCTTCGCCAAGAACGGGCAGGGGCGCATGGAGGGCTTGCTCCCCGAGCCCTACGCCGACCTCGCCCGGCGGTCGTTCGAGGCCATCGGGGGGCTCGACGCGGTGACCACTCCCGAGGACGTCGCCGAGGGAGTCTACCGGGCGGCACTGGATGCGTCGCCGACGATGCGCTTTCCAGCCGGTGCGGACGCGGTAGCGCTCGCGGCATCTCGCTGATGGAGTGGTTGGACGGGTCGCAGCCCGCCCGTGGCCGCGTGGGGGGGCATGCGCGTGGGCACGGGCCGGCGGTCGCCACCACGCGGGGCCTGCTCGTGGCTGCGTGAGCGGCTCGTGCGGGCCAAGATGCGGTGCAGCCCCAGCACCATCCGTACGCGCTCCGCCTCGAGCTCGTCGTCGAGTGGCTCCGCGAGCTCCTCGGGATCGTCGGGCAACGACGCATCGTCGCGCCGCAGCACCGCATCGGCGAGCTGGACGATCGACGCGGGGGACAGCGAGGCCAGCCGCACCGGCTCGGGCGAGTCGACGTGCTCGAGCACCTGCTCGAGCACGCGCTCGGCCACCCGCATCGGGCACGGGGCATCGCCACCGTCACCTTCGGCGCGGAGCGACGCGCAGGCCGCCTCGTAGCGCAGCGACCACGGGCAATCACCCAGCCGAATGCGGGTGCCGCAGCCCAGCCTCAGCCAGCGGCCGTCGTCGATCGCCCGCGTGAGCGACCCGCCCAGCGCCGAGTCCAGCGCCCAGGTGAGCCACCGAGGCCAGGCGCGGGCGGGGATCGCAGTCAGCGCCAGCACTTCCGACGCGTAGCCCTCGACGTCCACCTCGGGGACCCCGGGTCCGGTGGTGGAGTGCCGACGCAGCGCGGCCAGGTGCCGGGCGCCGCTCCACCGCGGCCACGCCGGAAGCTCGGGCTCGCGCATCTGGTCCATGCTCTCCAGCATGAGGGGTGGCTGTCTCACCATCGTGAGACGGTTGCCGCATCCCTGGGTGGGGAGGCCGTTGGCCGTCCTCTTCGCCCGGGGACCGGGGCTGTCCGAGACGCTCTGATCGGGGTGCTCGCGGCCGCCCCCTACGACTGGCGCCCCTGGACCACGCGCTCGATGAGCACACGCAGCGCCGTGAGCTCCCGTCCGTCGACCCGAACGTAGCCCTCGCACAGACCGGTGTCGAGGTAGCGGGCGCGCGAGTCGGGCAGGATGCACGCGACGGTCCGTCCCCCTTCCTCCTGCGCGAGCCGATGGGCCACCTCCAACGCGGCGCCGGACGAGGCGCCGCCGAGGAGGTCTTCTTCTCGCCAGGCGCGACGACACGCCTCGTAGGCTCGCTCGGTCGGGACCTCGACGATGTCGTGGATGCCCTCGTAGCGGAAGATCCCAGGCATCTTCGTGGAGCCGAGGTGACGCATCCCGAACAGGCGGTGCTTCTCCTCGTCGGGCTGCACGGCGATGATCTCGACGTCGGGGTTCCGCTCGCGCAGGTACTGGCCGGTGCCCATGACCGTACCGCCGGTTCCGACGCTGGCCACGAAGTGTGTGATGGTCCCTTCGCACTGCTCCCAGAGCTCGGGCCCGGTGCTGAGGTAGTGGGCCCACGGGTTCGCCGGGTTGTCGTACTGCTGCGGAAGGAAGTACCGGTCGGGGTCGGACGCGTTCAGCTCGAGCGAGCGCTGCCACGCGCCGTCGGAGCCGAGGTGGCCAGCGCTGAGCACGACCTTGGCCCCGAGTCGACGCAAGATCCGCGTGTGGCCTTCCGGGACCGTCTCGGAGACACACAGCATCACCTCGTGGCCCAGCGCCCTGCCGAAGGCTGCGAGCGCTATGCCCGTGTTCCCGGACGACGACTCCAGGATCGTGTGCTCGTCGCGGAGGTGCCCGAGGTGGCGCGCGGCGGTCAGCATCATGGTAGCCGTGCGGTCCTTGCTGCTGCCCGTCGGATTCTCCCACTCGAGCTTGGCGACGATCCTGCTGCCGTTCTCCAAGCAGACCACCTGGACGGGCGTGTTGCCCACCTCGTCGAGGATGGTCCCCGTGTCGCGCGGCCACTCGAGTCCCTCGGGGGGCGGCAACCAGGGCTTGCCCTTCCCCCGGTACACCTCGCCAGCGATGCCGCTGACGCTCTCGCCGGGCGGGTCGAGCACGGCTGGAGCGGTGCTCCCGATGTCCGGCTGCATGTTGGGCTTGCTCAAGCGCGTCCTTCCCTGCGAACAGCCTCGTGAATCTGCTGAGCGATGTCGCGGTCCACGGCCGCCGATACCGTCTCCATGTATGCAGTGGACGGTACGTTGAGGCTCGGTGAGCCGCTAGGTCCGCCTTCGCCTTTCTCGAGCGCCGGGCTCGGCCGCTCGAAGTCGACCGTGGGTGGCTGCTCGAAGTCGACCGTGGGTGGCCGCTCGAAGTCGACCGTGGGTGGCTGCTCGCCGTGCGGTAGCCCGCCGACATCGCTCCCCGGCTTGCGTCGGCCGCAGCGCTTGACGTACTCAGGACAGAGGTGAAGCGGTGATCCACCGCATCTCCTCGGAGCTCTTCGCCGCGGGATTTGCGAACGACGTGCCGGTTTCCGTGTCGCGTTCCTCCTCGTAGACGGTCCACCCACCGCGATGCCGACCTCCTGGTCCAAGGACGTGTTCTCGTCGTCGTACGCGGAAGCGCGAGACCGCTTCCTCGAGTCCGCGGCCCAGGCGGGCGCGCAATTGACCCGGTACGAGCACCCGCGCTCGGGACCGGGTGGGGAGGCGCTGTCTACCGACGTCGCGGTCCTGGGCGGAAGCGCGCCGAGGTCGGCGGCGATCTTCAACACCGGAGCTCACGGCGTCGAGGGCTTCGTCGGCTCGGCCATCGCCGTGGACGCGATGCGCAGCGGCCGGCTCCAGTCGCGTCCCGACGATGTGCGGGTCGTCTTCGTGCACGCCCTCAACCCCTATGGGTTCGCCTGGGGTCGACGGGTCGACGAAGACAACGTCGACGTCAACCGCAACTTCATCGAGTTCGACGGGGAGCCGCCCAAGAACGAGCACTACGACGCGCTCGCCGAGGCGATTGCCCCGCCCTCCATGACTTCATTCACACGAGTGCGCTCGCTGGCGCGACTCCTCGCGTATCGGGCTCGCCACGGCCGAGCGGCGGCTCAGGCCGCGATTTCGAGGGGCCAGTTCAGCCACCCGAAGGGGCTCTTCTTCGGGGGCCAGCGGCCGTCGTGGTCCAACCAGACGTTTCGCTCGCTCCTGCGAGACGTGGGCGACGGAATCGAGCACATCGCCTTCGTCGACATCCACTGCGGCCTCGGCACCCGCGGTCAGGCCGAGGCCATTCACGGGTATCCGGTCGCGAGCGTCGAGCTGCAGCGTGCGCGCGCCCTCTGGGGACCCCTGTGCCGCAACGCGACGGAGGGCGAAGCCAGCGGTCCGGCGCTTTCAGGCACCGCCAAGTCCATCGTGGACGAGGTCCTGCCCCACGCGACGGTGACTGCGATGACGTTGGAGCTCGGCACGGAGCCAGCCCTGAAGGTCCTGCTGGCCCTTCAGGCCGAGAACCACTTCCACCACCGCGACGAGTGTCGCTCGGTCGCCGGGCAGAGGGCCCGGTTGCGCCTGCGTAGGGTCTTCTACCCCGTGGAGGACGCTCGCTGGCGCGCGGCCGTCCGCGAGCACGGCCGTGAGGTCGTTGCCGCGACGGTGAAGCACGTGGGCGAGGCGGTCGGCTGAGAATTTTTGAATCGATCCCCCACGCCGTCGAACACCGCCCCCGCGGCCGAGCCCTGCGTTGCTCGACGCTCGAAATACCCCGATATGCCTTCGGTCTCGCGCCTTGGTCTCGGCCACGCCGACGGCGTTCGACGACGCGCGGGATAGATTCACAAACTCTGACCCGAAGCTCGAGGGGGCGTCCGCCCCGACGGCGATCCTCGAGGGGAGGGGAGGGCGAGGGGAGGCGAGCCCTTCGGCCGGCTCGACGGAGCGGGGTGGGTTCCGGCCGACTCCGGGTGCGTGCTAGCGTTCACTGCTCCGCGGCACAGGGCCTCGGTTCACAGCGCCTCAACTCGGGGGAGACGATGCAGACGACGACCGAACAGCCCATGATCGAGACGAAGGAATTCAAGCGTCAGCTCGAGAGCGAAGCCCGCGAGCACTCGACCTTGAAGCACCCGGTGTTTCGGCTCGTCATGGAGCTCAGTGCGGCCGGCCCGGAGAAGCGCGACGAGCTCGTGCAGCTGGTCCGCTTCGCGGCGCGCGAGACCTACCACCTGACGCAGATGTTCGAGCGCTACATCGCGTGTCTCTTCTACAATTGCACGGTGAGATCGGAGCGGAAGCGCCTCGCCTCGAACCTCTACGAAGAGGCGACCGGCCGCCTGTCGCAGACCGACGGTCACCTCGAGCTGATGGAGCGGTTCATCTTCGCCATCGGCATCACGGAAGAGATGCTCGAGGCCCCGCCGACCCCGGAGACCACCGAGCTCATCGAGTTCCGCCGCCAGATGGTCGAGGACCGTGCGCAGTTCCACAAGGCGGCGGCGGCGATCATGGTGGCCAGCGAGTTCCAGAACATCGACAAAGTCGAAGGCCAGATGCGCCACGAGTTCCTGCCGCAGGTCTTCGGGCTCACGGAGCACGACATGAAGTTCTTCACCGTGCACGCGAAGGAAGACATCGCGCACGTGCGGGACGGGCTGACGATGGTGGCCGCGGCCTGTCACACGCGCGAGATGCAGGAGGAAGCACTGCAGTCCGTCCGCGACACCTGCGACCGCTTCTGGGGCTTCTACACGGGCATCCAGAACAACTACCGGGATGCGCCCGAGCTCCTCGCCGCCTGACTACGAGTCGCCCGGAATCGACCCATGCCGCAGCCGTTGCGTACGCGAGTGGGGATCCTGATCTTCGACGACGTCGACGTGCTGGATTTCTCCGGACCGTTCGAGGTCTTCTCGCGTACGCGGCTGGTGGCGGGGGTCGACTCGCGTCGCACCGAGGCCTCGGCCCCCTACGAGGTCTTCACCGTCGCCGTGGAGGCGCGGCCGATCGTGGCGTCGGGCCGCCTCGAGATCACGCCCACCCACACGTTCGAGGACTGTCCGCCCATCGACATCCTCGTCGTGCCCGGCGGCTTCGGCACGCGCCCGCTCCTCGACGACGAGCGGATCACCTCGTGGATCGCCGCCACGTCCAAGGCCGCCACGCGCACCACCTCGGTGTGCTCCGGAGCGCTGCTGCTGGCGAGGGCAGGCGTGCTGCATGAGAAGCGCGCGACGACGCACTGGGGCGCGCTCGAGACCCTCGGCTCGCTCGACGCGACCATCGAGGTGATCGATGAAGGACGGTTCGTCGACGATCAGGTCGTGACGTCGGCCGGAATCAGCGCGGGGATCGACATGGCCTTCCACATCGTGGAGCAGCAGCACGGCGTCGAGGTAGCGCGGGAGACGGCGCGGTACTTGGACTACCGCGGCTATGAGCGGAGGGAGAGCTGATGGCAGGCAAGGACCGGGACCTGAGGTGGATCGACGCGCTCGACGACGAGACCGCCTCGTCGATCGTCCGCATCGTCAACGACGTCTCCAAGCAGGACAGCACCGTCGGCTTCGACGGGGAGCTGAGCGATGAGCAGGCCGCCCACTTCATCGCCGATCTACGCACGCGCATGAAGCACGGTCGGACGCACGTGCTGCTCATCACGAGCCGCGAGGGCGAGCCGTTCGGGATGCTCGTGCTCGAGCAGCACGGATCTCCGAACAATCAGCACATCGGTGACGTGTCGAAGGCGATGCTCGTGCCGGACGCGAGGCACCAAGGGATCCTCCTCGAGGGGGCCAAGGAGCTCGGCCGCCACTGTCGCCGCATCGGCGTCGACGTCATGACGCTCGACGTGCGGGCCGACGCGCCGGCCATGGGTCTGTGGGCCTTCCTCGGCTTCCAGCAGTACGGTCGGCTGCCGGACTACTCGCGGCCAAGCCCCGACCACCCGCCGGTGGAGGGGGTGTTCATGTACGTCTCCGTGACGGACTTCCAGGCGAGGCTCGAGGAGATCAGTCCTCGCTGACCGGTCGCTCGCGAGCGACCGTCGAGCCGGAGCCTCGAATTGAGCCTGCCGCCGATCCGCACCATCGGGGATCCCGTCCTCCGGAAGCGCTGCCGCACGGTCACATGGCCCGCTCCCCAGCTGAACGCGCTCGGGTGGTACGCTGTCGCGCCGAGAGGACGAGCTTGCCGGACGTGATCTGCGATCCTTCGCTGCCCGACGCCGTGTTCCTCCGGTGCCCGCCGACCTCCGGGACGATCTGGTTCGCGGCGACGCCGGTGACGGTGCGGTGGTTCCGGGCCGTGGCCACGGGCGCTCTCCTGGCGGGGTGGGCAGCGGCGCTGCGGGGCGACGAGCGCTGCCCTGTCGACTGTGGCTGGAATCTCGCGCGGGCGCTGTGTGGACGGATCGAGCGACAGATCCACCGGTGCACCGGAGATGCGGGCTGGAAGGTCCGCCTGCCGTACGAGGCCGAGTGGGAGGCCGCGGTCCGCGCGGGCACGACCTCGGCGTGGCACTTCGGCGACGACGCGCGCGAGCTGCCCGACCACGCCTGGTTCGCGGCGAACGCGGGCGCTCGGGTCCACCCGGTGGGGACGAAGCGGCCGAACCCGTGGGGGCTGTACGATGTCTACGGCAACGTCGACGAGTGGTGCGCCGATGACCCGTCCCGTCCCCAGGCGCGCTGGGAGGACGAGCCCCTGGCGCTGCAGCGCGTGGTGCGGGGCGGGAGCTGCGAAGCGCTCGCGTCGGAGTGTGCGTCGTCGGCACGGCGGCTGGTGCTGTTCGGCAACCCTATGAACGAGCCGATCGGGCTGCGGCCGGTGCTCGTCCGGTGAGATCGGGAGAAGATCTCTAGCTGCAGCGGCTCCGCGACCATTTGCATGTGGGGCCTACACATCAATTTCCGAAATTTCCGATAATCAATATTATGTAAAGTAGAGCTGGTGGGCGTATTGGGGGCGGTACGCGTGGTCCTGGGCCCGAGTCCCCCCGTGACAGGCGAGAATCCCGCGGGGGTGTCCCGCCCGGGTACCATCGGGGCATGGGCTCGCTTCGTCGGCAATTCGTCACGTGGATCCTGGCGGCCGTGGCTGGCATCGGGGGCGGCTCCTGTGCCGAGGAAGAAGACCTCGGGTCGTTCGCCTGCGGCAGCGAGGAATGCGACGTCCGCACGGAGCTCTGCAGCCACGACGACTGCAGCGAGCCCAACTCCACGCCGCCGCAGTGCTCCGACATCCCGCCCGGCTGTGATGGCAAGGCCAGCTCGAGCTGCCTGAACACCGGCGGACGCTCCTGCAGTGAGCGCGACGGCGGCGGGTTCGACTGCAGCTACGCCTGCGGCTGAGACCGAGCCGCCCACCAGAGCAATCCCACGAACGAGATCGAGGGGGCGCGTCGGTGGCTCGTGGTCCGAGATCCGGTGGGCATGATGATGGAGTCGCTGGCCCCGAGCCCCGTGATCCCGACTTTCAGACGGACCTCACCGGCTCCACCGACCACGGCGGTCGAGCGTGGACGTGGCCTTCCGCGCGTCGATCCGCAGCCCCCGCTGCTCGCCGGCCTCGAGCAGCAGCACCTGGTATCGCACCACCTCCCCGGCCCACGGCACTCGGACCACGGCGCCGGCGAGCGGCTCGGGAGGATCCTTCGCCACGGTGGCCACGGTCTCGGGCTCGGTCTCGACCGGAGGCTCGGTCTCGGGCTCGGTCTCCGGCTCGAGCTCCGAGTCGGGCTCGTCGAGGCCGAGCCAGGCCACCACCGCGGCGCTCACCAGGTCGAATTCACCGTCGCGCGGCAGGAGCTCCGAGTCCCCTCCCTCGTCTCCGCCTCCGCCCGACTCAGCCTCGCCGCCGCCCGGGTCCTCGGCCGCGGCGGCCTCCACCGCCCGTAGCTCGCCTTCGAGCTGGTCGGCCTCGAACTCGTACTCCACCGATTCCTCGTCCTCGAGCGCGTCCAGATCGCGGCTGTCCTCGATGGCCCGTCGGTACTCCTCGGCGGCAGCCTCGTAGTTGCCCTCGTCCTTGTACTGCTTGGCCTTGCTCTTGCTCCGCTCGAACTGTGCCTTCTTCTCGCCCGAGCGCGCCCGCGCCCGCGCCCGGATCCGCCGCTCCAGGGCCGAGGCCGGAGGCGGAGCGGGTCGGGCCGGTCGCCTCGAGGAGATGGAGCGCGACTTCATGGGCGCCATCTCGTCGTCCTCGAAGTCGTAGACCACGCTGTCGGTGGCCATCGCTTCCTCGGGGGCCGGCTCCCAGCGCGAGACCAGCTCCCGCGGGCGTACGAGGTCCACGTTGGCCTGCAGCCCCGCCACGTTGCCGCCATGGGCACCGAGCTCGGCGAGGTCGTCCAGCTCCGCCTGGGTGGCCTCGAAGTCGTTGTCGTTCCAGGCATCCACCGCGCGGGCGAAGAGCTGGTCGGCGCGGGCCACCTGCCCGTCGTCGCGCAGGCCGTAGCCCACCTCGTCGCCGCGATCGAAGTCGTCGACCACGGCCCCCTGCCCGGGCTCGAGCCGCGAGCGGTAGCGCGGCGGCAGGACGAGGGTCACTCGGCCCACGCTCACCGGGGCATCCACGGCGGGCAGCGCCAGCTCCCGCCGCTCGCGTCGGGCCCAGGCCTCTCCCTCGCCCACCAGGCCCACGGTCACCGGCACCGTGAGCGCGCCCTGGACGGTCTCGATGGAGCGCTTGAGTGGGATCCGCAGCGCCCCGCCCTCCACCACCGAGGGCCGCACGTGGCGACCGGCCACGGTGACCCCCACCGGGCGCATGCCGGGCGGCGGCATGACCAGCAGGTGCGAGGCTCGCTCGTTGCGGATCTCGAAGCGGGCCCGCATCACGGCCCGGCCCTCGTCCGTGGTGGCCACCAGCACGTCGGCCACGTCGACCACCATGGGCGGCCCGGGCACGGGCTCGAGCCGCAGCAGCTCCAGCGAGGCCGAGCCCTCGCTGCTGCGGGCTCGCGAGAAGGCGGCGGTGGGCGTGCCCTCCACCAGGCCCTCGGCCCACTCGGGGAGCTGCACGCTGGCGATCGGGCTCCACCCGCTCAGCTCGGGGCGCACGTCGATCTCGCCGTCGCGGGCGATCTGCACGGCGGCGTCGCTGCGGAACACCTCGTGCGGCGCGAGGGTGGGCAGCGGCACGCTGGCCTCGGCCCCCGGCGGCGCGGCCACGGACCAGCGCAGGTCGAGGTCCACCAGGCCCTTGGTCTCGCCGCCGAGCTCCACGATCACGTCGGCGCCCTCCCGGCGCCAGCGCGAGACCAGGGGGCCCTCCACCTGGAGGTCCTCCCCCACCCCCTCGGCCAGGAACGAGAGCTCGGCGCGGGTGCCCCGGCGGATCTCCCAGCGGATCCGCGCCCGCCCGCGCAGCTCGGCGTCGCCCACCGTCACGCCCACGCCTACGTGATCGGCCCCCGGTCGCGGGCCGCGGGCGGGCGCACGGCCAGCCGCAGCCCGCTGGCCCCGGTGGAGCGCCGCCCGTCGTGGACGACCACCGGTCGAGGGTCGTCCACCCCCGAGAGCGTCACCTCGTCACCGAAGCCGACCAGCTCCACCGTGCCCCGCGGCGCTCCCAGCAGCGCCAGGTCGAGCCCTCCCTCGGGGTTGCCGGGCACGAAGGCCCGCAGCTCCAGCCGGGCCTCGCCCTCGATCGACTCGACCACCGTCGGACCCTGGGCGCCGCTCCACACGGTGGCCTCGCGCCCGTTCCAGCGCACCTCGTGCACGTGGGCGTCGGGTCCCAGCAGGCCGTTGGCGAACCACGCCTTGCGGGCGCTGGAGATCCACCAGCGGCCCTCCAGCTCCACGCCGCCGGGCACCCGCTCGATCCGCAGCTCGCGGCGCAGCACCAGAGGGCCGGGCGGCGGGGGCTCCTCGGGCCGCAGCGCCCGCCAGCGGGCTCCGTCGAGCTCTACCTCGCCCGGGCCCAGCGCGACCACCTCGTCGACGAGCGCGGCCTTGTCGGTCGAGGGCTCGAGCGCGGTCCCCGCGAAGAGCAGGGCCAGCAGGCAGGCGGAGCAAGGGGGCATGGCGACGGCGGGCGAGACTCAACGATCCGACGGACGGCCCGGTTTCACGTTGCCGTCCCGCGGTCGTTCCGGGGCCCGATCAGCGAATGGGCAGCCAGAACCGCGACAGCGGCAGCCAGATGCGATCCGCCCGCCCCTTGACGTTGCCCCGCGGCACGAAGGGCTTGGGCCGCTCGGCCTCGGGATCGATGAAATTCGAGGGGTCCTTGGCCCGGCTGGCCGCGCGGCGCACCAGCGCCACCGCGGTCTCGCGCGAGGGGCACAGCCCCTGGTGACAGCGCAGACGGATGACCGTCTCGGACTCCTCCACCGGGAACACGAACACCACCGCGTCCGCCTCGGCCTTGCCGTAGGCCCCGGGCAGCACCGCGTCGTCGGGCTCCAGGCCGCCCACCTCGTCGCGCAGGGCCTTGAGCTTGGCCGCCATGCCCCCCTCGGGGTGCAGCCAGGCCTCGAGCTCCACGCGGTGGCTGTCGCCCTTGACCGTGGCCTCGAGCCGCACGCGGTCGTACTCGGCCAGCTCGGGACGCTTGGCGGGCACCTCGGGCATGCCCTCGAGGTCGGTGCTGGTGAGCAGATCCTTGAGCCGCCGCCGGTCGCTGGCGGCCTTCGGCACCCGCTCGTGCACCACCGCGGCCAGCTCCTCGAGCCGCGCGGCGTCGTTGCAGGTGGCCTTGCCGCACTCGAGCACCACCACCATGTCTCGCGCGGTGTCCGAGCCCACGCTCACCCAGGCCTGCTCGGTTTCGAGGGTCCACGAGCTCAGGCCGCGCTCGTCGGTCTGGGGCTCGGGCCGGCCGGGCTCCCCCTCGGGGGCCAGGCCGAAGGCCCGCAGCGCGGCGTCCTGCACCAGCTCGGTGCCGTCCTGCGGCCGCCGGAACGCCCGCAGCCGCACCCGGCCGCGCTCGCCCGCCGCCTCCTCGCCCCCGGCCGCGCTCAGCACCCGCTCGTAGTAGTGGTCGCGCGGGCTGTGCCGCGACTCGAACTGCGAGCTGTAGTTGGCGTCACCGCCCGCCGGTCGCACCAGCAGCTCCCGCGCCTCGCGACCGTGGTTGGCCTCGAAGCGATCGAGCACCTCGCCCATGCGCTCGGCCAGCGTGGCCTCGTCGGGGCACAGCGCCCGGCCGCAGCTCAGGGCGAGCACGTCGGCCGGCTCGCTGCGGCGCAGCACCACGGTGCGGGTGTCGGGATCCTCGGCCACCCACAGCGCCGCGATCCCCTCGCCGTGCCGCCGCAGGCGATCGAGCTCCGCCCCCTCCCCCGGCCCCACCAGCGCGTCCCAGCCCATGGCCCGCGCGCCCTCCAGCGTGGCCACCTTGGCCTCCGCCATCACCTGGGCGCCCAGCGTGGGCTCGCGCCATACCTCCAGCGCCAGGTCGTGGTCGAGCGCGCGGTGGCTGGCCTTGAAGATCACGTGGTCGTGCCAGTAGTCGGCCTGCTCGTCCACGTAGGCGGGGCGGCTCATCGAGAACAGCCGCTCGTCGGTCAGGTCGCGCAGGTCCTTGGTGGACAGCAGGCCGTCGGCCTCCACCGCCTCCACCGTCTCGGTCCAGCGCAGGCTGTCCAGCGAGTCGTTGCGGTTGTCCCCCATCACCAGCAGGTGCCCCTCGGGCACCTTCCACACCTGCGGGGGCGCGGCCAGCTCGCCGCGCTCCTCGGTGGTCAGGCGGTAGCGCACCACGTAGGTGTGATCGCCCAGGGTCTCCTCGTAGAGGGTGCAGTTGGCCACCGGACGCTTGTTGTCGTCGTCGTAGCAGCGATCCTCGAGCCGCCGCCGCGGCAGCACCTCGAACTCGCTCTCGCCGGCGCGCTTGATCGCGACCTGCCGTCCCATCACCTGCACCTCGTCGCCGGGCAGGCCGATCACGCGCTTGATGAAGTCCTGGCTCTCGTCGAGGGGGAAGCGGAACACGATCACGTCGCCGCGCTCGATCTCGCCGAGGCTCTCGCCGATCACCGTGGTGGTGAAGGGGATCTGCACCCCGTAGACGAACTTGTTGACGAAGATGTGGTCGCCGTTGCGCAGCGTGGGCATCATCGATCCGCTGGGGATCTTGAACGGCTCGTACAGGCACGAGCGCAGGCCCAGGGCGATCAGCACCGCGATGCCGATGTTCTCGATCGTCTCCCGCAGCGCGCTTTTGCGGGCGAAGCTGGCGTGCTGCTCGAGCAGCTCGTCGAGCTGCTCGGCGGTAGTCTGCAGGCCCCGCCAGTCCTCGGCCTCGCGCTGGGCGTCGATGGCCGCCAGGCACTCCCGGATCCGCCGCGCGGGCTCGGCCGCGATGCGCCGCCCATGCTTCTTGAGGATGCGGGTGGCCTCCTTGTGCAGGATGCGGGCGGCCGAGCGCACCTGTCGGGCCGAGCGCGGCGCCGAGGGGCGCGCCTTGCCGTCGCCCACGGCGCCGAAGCCCGGCGCGCGCGGGCCCTCGCCCTCGCTCGCCTCCGATGGGCTGGCCCCGGCCTCGGTGTCGCCGCCGGAGCCCTCGTCCGTCTCTGCGGCCTGCTGGCGCTCGTCCTCGCTCACCCGCTCCCGCCCTCCAGGCTCAGCACCGCATGGAACGCGGCCTGAGGGATCTCGACGTTGCCGATTGCCTTCAGACGCCGCTTGCCGCGCTTTTGTTTCTCGAGCAGCTTGCGCTTGCGGCTGATGTCGCCGCCGTAGCACTTGGCGGTCACGTTCTTGCGCACCGCCTTGACCGTGGTGCGGGCGATGATCCGCGTGCCGATCGCCGCCTGGATCGCCACCTCGAACTGCTGCCGTGGGATCAGCTCCTTCATCTTGCTGCACAGATCGCGGCCCCGGTAGTACGAGGTGTCGCGGTGCGTGATGAGGGAGAGCGCGTCGACCACGTCGCCGTTGACCATCAGGTCGAGGCGCACGAGGTCGGAGCGACGGTAGCCGGCCTGCTCGTAGTCGAGGCTGGCGTAGCCCCGCGAGCGACTCTTGAGCGCGTCGTAGAAGCCGAACACCACCTCGGCCAGCGGCAGATCGTAGGTGAGCTGCACCCG
The DNA here is from genome assembly GCA_020633315.1 of Myxococcales bacterium. Taxonomy (GTDB): domain Bacteria; phylum Myxococcota_A; class Polyangia; order Nannocystales; family Nannocystaceae; genus Paraliomyxa. Next base: position 892,708 of record JACKDV010000001.1, on the reverse strand, counting down.
GGTCTCGGTGAGGAAGGCCAGGTCCTTCTGGATCCCGCGCCGCTCCTCGCACAGCTTGATGATCGCGCCCAGGTGCTCCTGCGGGAGCTGGATCCGCGCCGTGATCACCGGCTCCTCGATCGACTCGTACTCGCCCAGGTCGGGGAACTTGGCCGGGTTGTCCACCACCCGCTCCTCCCCGTCCTTCATCGTCACCTTGTACTTCACGCTGGGCGCGGTGGTGATGATGTCGAGGTTGTACTCCCGCTCGAGCCGCTCCTGCACGATCTCCATGTGCAGCAGGCCCAGGAAGCCCAGGCGGAAGCCGAAGCCCAGGGCCTCGGATGTCTCGGGCTCGTAGGAGAACGACGAGTCGTTGATCGCCAGCTTGGCCAGGGCGTCGCGCAGCGCCGGGTAGTCGCCGTTGTCCGAGGGGAACACCCCCGCGAACACCATCGGCTGCACCTCCTGGAAGCCGGGCAGCGGCTCGGCGTTGGTGTCGGAGGCGAGGGCCACCGTGTCGCCGATCTTGGCGTCGGAGAGCTCCTTGACGCTGGCGTTGAGGTAGCCCACCTCGCCCGCGCAGAGCTGGGGCAGGTCGGTGGCCTCGGGCGCGAACACTCCCACCGACTGCACCTCGTAGATCTTGCCGGTGGCCAGCAGGCGGATGCGGTCGTCGGGGCGGACCACGCCCTGGAACACGCGGATCACCGAGATGACCCCGCGGTAGGCATCCCACCAGCTGTCGATCACCAGCGCACGCAGGGGGAGCTCGCGGTCGCCCTTGGGCGGCGGGATCCGCTGCACGATCGCCTCGAGCAGGTCCCCCACCCCCAGCCCGGTCTTGGCGCTCACCTCCACCGCATCGGTGGCGTCGAGCCCGACCATCTCCTCGATCTGCTCCTTGACCCCGTCGGGGTCGGCGCTGGGCAGGTCGATCTTGTTGACCACCGGGATGATCTCGAGGTCGGCGTCGATGGCCAGGTACACGTTGGCCAGGGTCTGGGCCTCCACCCCCTGTGCCGCGTCGACCACCAGCAGCGCCCCCTCGCAGGCCTTGAGGCTGCGCGAGACCTCGTAGCCGAAGTCGACGTGTCCGGGAGTATCGATGAGGTTGAGCTCGTACAGCTCGCCGTCGGCGGCGCGGTAGGTCATGCGCACCGTCTGGGCCTTGATGGTGATGCCGCGCTCGCGCTCGAGCTCCATGCGATCGAGGTACTGCGCCTGCTTGTCGCGCTCGCCGAGCAGCCCGGTGTGCTCCATGAGCCGATCGGCCAGGGTGCTCTTGCCGTGATCGATGTGGGCGATGATGCAGAAGCTGCGGATGCGAGCCTGCGGGGGCGCCACGAGGATCTCGGGCTTGCCGGTGGGTGCGGTCGCGGTCATGGCGAACGGATGCGAGCCGCCGAGATACCACAAGCCGCCTGGGAACGCGCCCCGCGGGCGGTCGCGCCACCATGGCCCCGCGGCCAGGGGATGGCCCGGCTTGCCCGCGCCCCCCGGCCCTTCTAGAGTATGGGCGTGAATTCGCGTGCGCCCGCTCCCGGTGCCCTGCTCCGCCGCGCCTCGGCGATCGCCCTGGCCCTGGGGCTGGGGCCCTGGGCCGCCGCCTGCGCCAACAAGCCGAAGGAAGACGACAAGCCCCAGCCGCCCGAGGACGAGTCTGCGGTGGCTGCGCACAACCCGAACCTCCGCGACCTGCGGGTGGACGGCACCCGCTGCGACACCCGCGGCGTCCGCTCCGAGCAGCAGGACACCAACCACGACGGGCGCTCCGATCTCGTCTCGCTCTACTCCACCACGCCCGACGGCTCGCTGCGCTGCAAGCAGGCCGACCTCAACTTCGACGGCCGCCTCGACGCCTACTTCCACTACGACGAGGGCGGCCAGCTGGTGCGCGAGCAGTTCGACCAAGACTACGACGGTCGCATCGACATCGGCAGCTACTACGAGGGCGGCTCGCTGGTGCTCGACGAGCTCGACCTCAACCGCGACGGCTTCGTGGACGCCTGGCGCCGCTACGACAAGGGGCGGCTGACCCGGATCGAGACCGACCGCGACGGCGATGGTCGACCCGACCTGTTCGCCTACTACCTCGGCGGGCGGATCGATCGCATCGGCTACGACGTGAGCGGCGACGGCAAGGTGGACCAGTGGGATCACGACGCGGCCCGCCGGGCCCGGCTGGCCGAGCAGCTCCGCGCGCAGAACAACGCCGAGGCCAAGGGCGGAGGCGACGACGACGAGGCCTTCGTCGACGAGCCCGAGCCCGAGCAATCGGAGCCCGAGGAGACCACCGAGGCCGACGACGCCAAGGACGACAAGGCCAAGAAGGCCAAGGGCAAGAAGGCCAAGAACGCGGGCGCCGACGAGGCCGGCAAGGGCAAGGCCAAGCAGGTCTCGCCCAAGGCCGACGATGGTGGTGGCACGGCATCGCCCGCGGAGCCCGAGGCCACGCCGGCCCCCGCCACGCCCTCGCCCGCACCGCAGAAGCCCGCCCCGCAAAAGCCCGGCTGAGCCATCGCCAGCCGCGGCGGCTTCGGGTAAGGTGGCGCCGATGGCCGAGGCGCCAACCACCGACGACGACGACCTCGACGACTCCGAATCCGACTTCGGGCCGCCCTTCACGGCCAAGACCTTCGGAGGCGCGTTCGTCTGGGCCCGCGGCGAGAGCTACACCTGCACCGTGCTGCGGGTCAAAGAGGGCGAGAACGTCGTCGTCTCCACCCAGGGCCGCCGCGACATGGTGGTGATGCTCACCGGCGGCCGTGGGGTGCTCGAGGTGGACGACGGCAAGGACGTGGACCGCGTGGAGCTGATGCCCGCCGCCCCGGTGACGATCAGCCCCGACCGCTCGTACCGCTTGCTGGCGATGACCGAGGTCGAGCTGTTCACCGTCTACGCCCCCCTGGGCTGAGCCCACCGTTCTGGGGTGGGCATCGATCCCGTCCGTCGATTCCCGGGCGCCGTCCGAGGCGCCGTTGCTATCCTGTGACCGGTGGAAGGCGGCTCGCTCGGGACGCTGCTGGGGGGAATCGGGCTGTTCCTGCTGGGGATGAGCCTGATGACCGACAGCCTGGTGGCGCTGGGCGGCCGCTCGCTGCGCTCGCTGCTCAAGCGCCTGGCCGGCCACCGCATGTACGCCCTGCTGGTGGGCGCGGCCGTGACCGCCACCGTGCAGTCCTCGAGCGCCACCACCCTCATCACCGTGGGCTTCGTGGGGGCGGGCCTGCTCACCTTCACCCAGTCGCTGGGCTTCATCTTCGGGGCCAACATCGGCACCACCTCCACCGCGTGGCTGGTCTCGCTGGTGGGCCTCAAGATGAGCGTGAGCGCGGTGGCCCTGCCCCTGGTGGGCGTGGGCGCGCTGGTGCGGCTGTTCACCCGCGGCCGGCGGGCGCGGCTGGGCCTGGCCATCGCTGGCTTCGGCCTGGTGTTCGTGGGCATCGACGTGATGCAGGCCGGCATGTCGGGCATCGACGTGGACCTCGGCGCCTGGGCGGGACGCGGCGGCCTGCTCAGCACGCTGCTGCTGGTGCTGGTGGGCCTGGTGATGACGGTGATCATGCAGTCGTCGAGCGCCGCGGTGGCCACCACCCTGGTGGCCCTGCACGCCGGCTCGATCACCCTGAGCCAGGCCGCCGCGCTGGTGATCGGGCAGAACGTGGGCACCACCGTGACCGCGATCCTGGGGGCGATGGGCGGCGGGCTGGCGGCGCGCCGGGCCGCGGTCGCCCACACCGTGTTCAACGCGGCCACGGGGGCGGTGGCCCTGCTGCTGCTGCCGCTGTTCATCGGCGTGGCCGAGCGCCTGGGCGGCCTGGCCGACGACTCGGCCACCACCGCGATCGCGGTGTTCCACACCCTGTTCAACGTGATGGGCGTGGCGATCTTCTTCCCCCTGCTGCCGCGCTTCGCCACGGTGGTCGAGCGCCTGGTGCCCCCGCGCGACGTGGTGGCCGTGGAGCCGCCGGCCCGCGCCGCCCTGCAGGTGCCTGCGCTGGCCCTCGAGGGCGCGCGCCGAGCCGTGGCCGATGCCACCGTGGTCGCGCTCACCCTGGGCTTCGAGCTGCTGCAGCAGGCCTCGGCCCGCAACCCCACCCTGCCCCCGCTGCGGCGCGCGGTGAAGGTGCTGACCGATCCCCGCTCGCTGCTCGACGGCGAGGACGAGACCACGCGCTCGCTCGCCACCCGCCTGCGGGGCCTCCGGACGGCGCTCGACTCGGTCGCGCTGTACCTGGGGCGGATCAACACCTCGGGCGAGGCCACCGCGCTGCGGGACGAGCACGTGGAGCTGCTGCACGCCATCGATCACACCCGGCGGCTGGGCAAGGCCATCGAGGACGCCGGCCGCCTCGAGCTGGTGCGCAGCGACCCCGGCCTGCGGCGCCTGGCCGCCGAGGTGGTGCGCAACCTCGATCCCCTCATGCCGCGCTTGAGCGCCGCTCGCGACGTGGAGACCCTCGCCGAGATCGCCAAGGAGCTCAGGGTGCTGCGCAAGGACGAGGCCGAGCACCGCGACGCCTACCGGGTGACCATGCTGGCGCGGGTGGCCGACGGCGACACCACCCCCGAGGATGCCGACGCCCTGATGTCGGCCTCGCGGTGGATCGCCAAGCTGCCGCGGCACGCCTACCGGGCCTTCCTGCACCTGGGCTGGACCGCGGGCGCCCCCGCCCTACCCAGCGACGAGGACTGATCGACGGCGACTAGATCGCGGTGCCGCCCAGGCGCACGATGGACAGCAGCGCGCGGAACAGCGTGGTCACGTCGTCGGCCACGTAGCGGAGGGTTCGCGGGGCCGTGCGCTCCACCCCGGGCATGAGGCCCGCGGCGTCGGCCATGGCGGTGGTCACCGTGTCCACCTCGAGCTCGAAGGGCGGCTCGGGGCGGTAGGCAGGGAAGCGCTTCGCGCCACGGACCGCTCGCTCGGCGCCCTGGCGGATGGCGGCGCGGGCCTGCTCGGGGTGCAGCGAGCGGGCGGCGAGGCGGCCCACGGCCCACTTGACGGTCACCGTCTCCACCTCGCCCAGCAGCGCGCGGCACTGCTCGCAGGTGGAGGCGTCGCCGGTCACCAGGCCCACGGGGGTCCCCGCCGCGCCGGCCACCATCGCGTTGAGGGCGGCCTCGTTGACCACGCGGCCGTTGAGCCGAGTGGACCACACCACCGAGCCGCGGTAGGTGTGGTCGAGGATCGCATCGCGGGTGCCGGCGCCGCCGTGGTAGCCGACGAACAGCGCCAGATCGAAGCGTCCGTCTTGCAGGCCCTCGGCCATGCTGAAGCGCTTGAGGTTGCCGCTGAGGATCTCCACGCGGGGGTCGAGCTCGTCGAGGACCAGGTTGGTCATGTCGCCGTGGGAGTCGTTGATCAGCACCTCGGTCGCGTCGGCCTCGAAGGCCCCCAGCGCGGCCGCGTTGGCCTCGGCCGTCATGAGGTGGCAGGCCGCGTCGTAGCCGTGCTGGCCTCGCATGCACTGGCCCGAGCGCACGATGCCCGCGACGCCCTCCATGTCGACGGAGATGTAGATCCGCACGGGGAAACGGTAGCGCCGCGCGGCCGAGGCGTCACGGGTCCCACGATGGCCGCGAGCGCCTCGCACGAGGGCGCCTCGATCCCCCATGGCGTTCACCGGGTGGGGCTTCGGTAGACCGCAAGCGGAGGGACGAGGGGCTCCCGTAGGGTCTCCGAGGACCGGAGGCGACATGCGAAGGGCTCCCGTAAGGCCTTGGTGGACCGAAAGTCGGATGCCAGAAGGCTCCCGTAGGGTCCCCGAGGACCGGAGGCGACATGCGAAGGGCTCCCGTAAGGCCTTGGTGGACCGCGGGCGGAGGAACGAGGGCTCCCGTAGGGCCTCGACGGACCGGTCGCGCCCACGAGCGCCACGGGTCGCCGTTGCTAGCCGCAGTCGAGGGCCGGGTCGACGGGCGCGTGGCACTTGAGGCACACCCGACGGTTGCGGGCGGCCAGGGCCTGGCAGCGGGCGGAGCGACCGAAGCCGGCGCCGTGGGGGCTCACGCCGAGGCCGGGGGTGGCCACGTCGGTGGTGGCGTGGCACGACAGGCAGCTGTCCTCGGTATGACAGCTCACGCAGGTGCCGATGTTGCGCTGGGCCGCGTGGGCGTGGGCCTGGGGCATGCCCGGGGGTCCCGACCAGCCCTCGGGGTGGAAACGCAGGCCCCCGCCCACGCCGAAGGAGCCCTCGTCGCGCTCGCCGAAGCCCAGGCGCTCGTGACAGCCCAGGCAGAAGGTCTGGGTGCGGTGGCAGGCCTGGCAGTCCTGGGTGCGGGCGCGCGCGTCGAGGGCATGGGCGCTGAGGTAGTCGCCGGAGTGGATCCGCAGGGGACGGATGGCGCCCGCGTGACAGTCGGTGCAGAAGCTCTCCGAGTGGCAGTTGTCGCAGAGCTTGGGGTTGGCCTTGGCGATGCCGGCGTGGTCCTCCACGAAGGCGAGATCGTGATCGGCTCCCCACCCGCTGGCGCCGGTGGGGACCAGGGCGGGCAGCACCCGGTCGTCCTGGGCCCGCGTGGCCAGGCGGCCGCCGGCCTCGGTAGGATGGCAGGCGCCGCAGCGATCGGTGGCCGCGAAGCCATCGTGACAGCTCAGGCACGAGGCCTCGCGCGGGAGCTGGAGCGTGGAGGCCAGCCGCACCTTGCTCATGTCGCCGTGGCAGCTCTCGCAGGTGGCGCCCAGCTTGGCGTGCATGGCGTGGTTGAAGACGAGCTGGGGCCGCGGTGCGCGGAGGCTGGCCGTCACCCGGCCCTCCTCGTCCACCTCGGTGTGGCACAGCTCGCAGCGGGCCGGCTCGCCGCGCGGGCGCGGGTGCTGGGCGCCGTGGCAGCCGTCGCAGCTCGCCCCGCGCGGGAAGTTGAGGTCGCGGGCGCGGGTGCTGGTGTCGATCTCGGTGTGGCAGCGCTGGCAGTCGAGGCCCAGGGCCAGGTGCTGGCCGTGGTTGAAGCGGATGGGCAGCTCCTGGTGCGGGTACACGGCCGAGCCGCGACGCACGGGGCCCAGGGCCATGCCGACGGTGGTGGGAATCTCGCCGCGCTCGCGCTCCTTGGCGCCGTCGCCCACGGTGGCGCTGCGGCTGGGCTCGGGGCGCCGCGGGGCCGCGCCCACCTCCCAGGCCAGGCCCGCCACGAACAGCAGCACGAAGGCGCCCCACGCCGCCCACGATCGCCGGCTCATCGCTGCCCTCCTCGCATGGCCCAGTCCACGCTCAGGATCCCCAGGGCGCGGAAGGCCGCGCGGTAGTAGGGCGTGACCATCTCCTCGCCCACCAGGTTGAGGTAGACGCCGTGGGCCAGGCGCAGGTTGGCGCCGCCCTGGACCGCCACGCTGTAGCCGCGCCGCGCCGGGTCGGCGTCGTCGCGGTAGTAGAGCAGGTAGCCGCGGCCATCGATGGCCAGGCGGTCGTACCAGACGTGGGTGCGGGTATCCACGCTGGCCCCCGCGCGCACGCCCCCCTGCCCGCCCAGGCCGAAGGCGTCGGCGCGCAGGCCCAGGCGACGGCGACGATAGGCCGCCCCCGCCCCTCCCCCGCCGCCGAAGCGCAGCGCCTGCTCGGGCACGGTGCCCAGCACCCCGGTCACCTCGTCGCGCAAGAGCCGACCCTGGAAGCGGGCGTCGAGCCGCCAGCGCGGGCCGGGGCGCACCTCGTAGACCACCCGCACGTCCTCGAAGGGCGTGGTGGAGAACACGTTGAAGATCGAGTCGAGGTCGAAGGCGGGGATGGTCCGCAGGTACTGGGCCCGCACCGTGTGCAGCTCGGTGAGCGCCCACCGCAGGCCCGCCGACACGTCGTCGAGGCGGCTGGTGCCCAGGTTGTAGCGGGTGGCCGCATAGGGCGACAGCTTGCCGTCGGCGATGCGCAGCGCGATGGTGGTGCTGAGGATCTCCTGGTCCACCGCGGGGGCCAGGCCTAGGGTGCCGTCGCTGTCGACCAGGTCCCGGCCCATCGACTCGGGGGTCCAGGTGCGGCGGTAGGCCACGCGGGCGTCCATGAAGCGCACGTCGGCCAGCGACAGGGCGGCGCCCACCATGGGCGACGAGACGCGGTCGGCCCCCGTGCCCTGGGTGCCGTCGAGCTCGAAGGTGGGGAAGCCGAACATCGCCGAGCCATCGACCGACAGGCCTCCGAAGGCCTCCACCGCGAGGTGGGCGGGGGTCCGCACCCGCAGCCAGCCGCCGTCGAAGGCGTAGAAGTCCAGGCCCGACATCTCGAATTGCCGGCCCGCCCGCAGGTCCACCCAGCCCCCGAGGTTCTCGCCCTCGAGGTAGCCGTAGAGCAGGTCGATCTGGCGGCCGTCGAGGTTCCGCAGCAGGCGGTCCGCGTCGCCGGTGGCCCCGGTGGCGTAGCTGCCGAAGTCGTGGCGCAGGCGCATCGAGGTGACCACGCGGAGCTGGCCGTCCTTGGGATCGCGGCGCCACTGCCCGGGCTCCTTGGGGGGCAGCAGCTCGTAGACGCCCAGGTTGACGTACTGGACCACGCGCCGGCGGCTGATGAGGGCGCCCTCGGGCCCGGGCATGCGCACCATGTAGCCCTCGCCGATGGTGCGGGCCACGGTGCGGATCTCGGTGGCCCCGGCCGGCGTCGAGCCCAGGCCCGGCCCCGCGAGCAGCAGCCCCAGACCGACCGCGCTCGCCCATCCGCCGCGTCGGCCGAGGCGGGACCGGCGACCGACCCGAGGGGCGCGGGCTATGGGCGGAGCCACCATGGGCGAGGCGTATGCTATGCGATCGCACGGCCAGGACGGGCGAAATGAAGCGCAGCGATCCACCCGACGATCGACGGCCCGACGGACGGAACCTGGGCCGAGCCCGGCTGTCCCGGCCCGGCGTGCCCCGAGCTCTCGCGCGCCTCGGATCCGGCCTCGCGCCGTGCCTGCTGCTCCTCGCTGCTTGCGCTCATCCCGCCGCAGGCCCGAGGGCTCCCTCGGCGCCCGCGACGGCGTGGATCGACGCGCCGCTGCTGGGCTCGCCGCCGCGCGAGGTGGACACGCTGCGTGGGCTGGCCGACGGCGATCTCCGCGATCGCGAGGTCCGCCTCGATCGCCTGCTCGACCTGTTCGACGCCGCGCGCTTCGGCCAGGACGAGGACGCCCGCGAGACCCTGTGGGGCGCGCTGGGAGGCGATGCCTCCGGCGTGGGCGAGCGAGCCACCCGCGAGGCCACCGAGCGGCTGCTGCAGGAGACGATCGCCCTCGAGGACGGCGCCCGCCGGGCGGCCGACGATGCGGTCGCGTCGTTCTGCGCCGACGCGATCATGCTGCTCTCGACCGATCTGCAGCCGCCGGGCAGCGCCGAGGACCTGTCGATCCGTACCCTGGTGTACCGCACCCTCGCCGAGCAGGGGCACCCGCGCCTCGCCGACAATGCGCGCTGGCGGCTCTACGATCACGTGCGCGGCACCCTGGTCGGCGCGCTCGAGGCCGCGCCCGATCACCGCATGGAGGTGGCGGTGCAGGCCCTGTACGCCCAGCGCGACTCGGTGGAGGAGCTGCTCGCCGACACGGCGCCCCATGCCCGCCCGCCGTGGCCCAGCCCCGAGTCGCTGTGGGCCGTGGTGGAGCAGGAGCGCCGGGCGCTGTCGGAGGCCGAGCGCTGGGCCGCGGTGGTGCAGCGGCGGCAGCGGGAGGACCACGAGCTGCACGAGACCCTGCGGGCGGTGCTGCCCGCCCCGCGCAGCGACGAGTGGCCGCTGGCCACCCTGCCCGCTGGCACCGCGCGGGCCGAGAGCCTGGCGCCCGTGCTGTGGGTCCACGAGGGGCGCCTCACCGTGGATGCCGGCCGTGGCCACGGGCGCACGGTGGAGCTCGACGAGGACCAGATCCAAGCGCTGTCGCAGGCGGTGGGCAACGTGCTGGCCGCCGACGGTCGGGGCACCGCGCTGCTGGTGGCCGACCCCATGACCCCCGCCCCCACCCTGCGCACGGCCCTGCGGGCGCTGTCGCGGGCGCAGGCCGAGCGCATCGAGCTGGCCGTTCGCGAGCCGCGGCTCGATCCCGAGGCGGGCACGGTGGTGATGGCCCTGCCCCTGTTCGTCACCCGCAGCGGAGGGCAGCGCATGGGCGATCGAGCGTGGGCCGAGGCGCGGGTGCACGTGCACCTCGACGGCCGGGGCCCGCGGCTGGCCGTGGATGGCAAGTGGCTGCGCGAGCGGCCCGAGGACGCGACGCGGCTGCGGGCCCAGGTGGAGGCGGTGGCCCGGGCCTTCCCCCGCGAGCGCGGCGTGGCGCTGTCGCTGGGTCCCGACGTGCAGCTCCAGCAGCTGGTGGAGCTGCTGGTGGCGGTGCAGGGCGGGCCCGAGCGTCCCTTCGCCGCGGTGGGCTGGTTCGCCGACGGCACGCACCCGCCCGACGACGCCGAGGGCGGCGATGCGGTGCTGGCCCGGCGCACGCCGCTGGCCTGGGGGCGGGTGGAGGCCGAGCTCGCCCAGCCCTATCCGCTCAAGGGGCAGGACCAGGAGCGCCTCGAGGGCTTCGCCGAGCACCTCGGCGTGTGCCTGCCCGAGCTCGACCTGCCCCGGGCTCCGCCCGCCATCGCGATCACCCTGCGCTTCGAGGAGGGACGGCTGCGCTCGTCCGAGGTCTCGGCCGGCAAGCGCCCCCCCAAGGTCGGCCTCGCCGCGACCCAGGCGTGCATCGAGGAGGAGGGCTATGCGCTGCGCCTCCGAGAGCACCGCGAGGGCCTGACCATCACGGCCACGCTCCGCCCCAGCTCGGGTCGCTTCACGCCATAGCGCCGCGGCCAGCGGACGCCGCCCGAGCGCTGCCCGAGCCGGCCCTCAGCCCAGGACCTTGGCCACCTTGCCCAGCAGCTCGTCGAGCTGAAAGGGCTTGGTGATGTAGTGCTTCGCGCCCAGGTTGATCCCCTGGATCATCGTCCGCGGATCATTGTTGGAGGTGAGGAACACCACCGGGATCGGCTTGGTCGCCTCGTGCCCCTTGATCGCCCTGACGAAGGTCATGCCGTCGAGCCGCGGCATCATGATGTCCACGATGATGAGGTCCGGCCGCGTGCGCTCGAGCTTGGTGAGCCCCTCGAGCCCGTCGTCGCAGGTCTCGACCACATAGCCCTTGGCCCGCAGGGCCTTGTCGAGCAGGGTCCGCACCGAGGGGTCGTCCTCGATGACCAGGATGGTCTTGTCTCGGCTCACGGGGGCGAGGATCTCCGTCGCGCCCGAACATCGCACACCAGGCGCGATCCGTCATCCCGCCGGGGCAAAGGGCTGCGCCAGCGGCCCCTCGGGGCTGGCCTCGGGCGGGGGCGTGGCGTCCTCCGGGTGGTGCACCTCCATGGCATCCACGCGGGTGATCCCGCCGTTGCGCCAGTGTCGCAGCTCCACCTCCACCAGCCGGCCCGTGTCCCGATCGCGATGCACCACCAGGTGCGAGCCATCCAGCCAGCTCCCGCTGTTGGCGTAGATCACGTCGCCCTGCCGGTCGAGCTCGCCGCGGTGGCTGTGCCCCATGAGCACCAGCGGCACCCCGGTCACCTTCCCTACCCGCGTGGCCACCTCGGCCATGTCCCGCGCCACGTCTCGCGGCCGACGGCTCCGCCGAATCCAGTAGAGCGACGCGGCCGTGATCACCAGCCCCGCCGGCAGCCCCCACCAGCCCGAGATCCCCAGCAGCGCCGCCACCAGCATCGACACCGGCGTGGGCATCACGATCGCCAGCACCATGTCGATCGCGGTCACCGTGAGGAACCCGCCCACGGTGGCCACGCTGGGCGGCGGGGCCATCTGCTCGAGCGCCGTCAGGGCGCTCATCTGCAGCCCGGCGTTGGCGGCCACCTTGACCAGCCGCTCCTCGTGCACCCGCTGCGCATGCTCGTCCACCCGCCCCGCGCGGGCCCACCACGCCAGCACGTGGCCCAGCGTGCGCAGGTACAGCAGGATCACCCGCACCAGGAACCGCCACCCGCGGGCCAGGGCCCAGCGCACGTAGTCCATGCCCGAGAACTTGTCGGCCACGTCGTAGTCGATCTCGGGCATGAGGTTGGAGAAGTGCCGCGTGGCGACCTCGGCCACCGTCTGCACCAGCCGTCCCCCGCGGGTGGGCGCCAGCGCGGCCGGGGTGGCGCACGAGGGGTCGAACTTGTGGCCGTGCTCGATCCACGCCCCGCCCTCCTCGCGCAGGAACCACCGCACGAAGCGGATCCGACCGGGCGGCATCGCGTCCAGGCGCACCAGGCCGGTGCGGGTGGTGCTGGCGTCGATGTCGTCGTCGGCCATCGCCCCCTCGAGCCGCTCCACCAGCGCTTCGCGGACCCCCGAGTACAGCAGCTCGGCGTCGTGGTTGCCGGTGACGAACACGATGCCGTGCCCCGCCTTGAGGAAGCGGGCCAGCGCGTCCTCCACCCGCGGGTAGGCATCGAACACCGCGTGGAGCTGCCGCACCGCCAGCCGCTCGCCGGTCTCCCCCACGTGGTCGGGCAGGTCCACATTCCAGAAGTCGATGAAGTCCCCGTTGATCACCAGCTGCCACTGCCCCTCGCGCAGGTAGTGGTCGATGAACTGGGGGAAGCTCTGCTCGATGCGGGAGGCGAGGTGCACCCACTCCCCGCGCATGCGGGGCTTGAGGTGCGATCCGAGGTGCAGATCGCTGATGAGCAGGAGGTCGTGCACCGAAGCCACATCATCCTACGCCGCGCCACGGGCGCAGGCACTCGGGAGAGCGCTGGGAGCCGCCCGAGGCCCTCGCCCGGGCCTCCTGGGCCCAGGCGGCGCCGACCGCACTGGGATTCTCGATGGCGGTGCAACGGGGGCAGCCGCCACCCCGTGGGTGTGGTATAGGCCAGCTAGAAGGTCCCTACCGGTCGGTCAGGATCGTCTCCCCCGGCAGGCGCCGAGCCCCACCGCTCCGAGCAAGAGCCGCCCGAGCAAGCCGCCCCGAGCACGCGCATGGTCAAGCAACTCGCATTCGCCGTCGTCTTCGTCGCCGCCAACCTGCTGTTCCTCTACAACGTCTCGCGCTTCGCGCGGGTGGTGATGCTGGGCCGGCCCTCGGGGCTGCCCGAGACCTGGGGCCAGCGCATCGGCAGCCTGCTCAAGTTCTTCTTCGGGCAGCGCAAGGTGATGGAGGAGCGCTCGAGCCTGCACCACCTGGCCATCTACTGGGGCTTCCTGGTGCTGACCGTGGCGTCGGTCGAGATGTTCGTCAGCGGCCTGTTCGGCCAGTGGCTCACCCTGGGCACGATCTTCGGCGACACCCTCTACGCGGGCATCCGCCTGGGCGTGGACGTGATGAACGCAGTGGTCTTCGTGGCCATCGCCTACGCGCTGGTGCGGCGGCTGGTGATCAAGCCCAGCTTCGTGCCGGCCAACCTCGACGCCATGCTGATCCTGGGCGCCATCATGACCCTGGTGCTCACCCACTACGGGCACCACGCCTGGGCCATGGCCCACGAGGGTCACGGCGATCGCTTCCAGCCGGTGGCCACCCTGCTCGGCCAGGCGCTGGGCCTGTTCAGCGTGGGCGGCAGCCAGCTCGTCTCCAGCTACGATCCGCAGTGGGCAGGCGTCGCCTCCGAGATGCACTGGTGGGGCCACGTGCTCATCCTGCTGGGCTTCCTCAACTACCTGCCCTGGTCCAAGCACATGCACGTGCTCGGCTCGGGCCCCAACATCCTGCTGCGCGACCAGGGCCAGCGGATGGTGATGCCCAAGCTCCAGCTCTTCGACGGGGCCGACGACGATCCCGACGCCCAGCCGCTCACCGAGAACTGGGGCGTGGGCAAGGTGGAGGACTTCAGCTGGAAGAGCCTGCTGGACAACTACGCGTGCACCGAGTGTGCCCGCTGCACCACCTACTGCCCGGCCTTCGCCACCGCCAAGCCGCTGTCGCCCATGCACCTCGTCCACGACCTCAAGGACGAGATGAAGGAGCGCGGGTTCAAGGTGATCGACATCCACTCGCTCACCAAGAAGATCGGGGTCTCCACCGACATCCCCGCGCCGGGCATCGAGCCCCTGCCCCCCGAGGACGACACCCCCGAGGCGGCCGCGCTCGAGAAGCGCATGCAGGCGTGGGAGGCCGCCGGCAACGACCAGGCCACCAAGCCCCTGGTCGACCAGGTGGAGGCGATCAAGCAGGAGCTCGAGGCCATGCCGCCGCTGGTGGGCGGGCGGATCAAGGACGAGACCCTCTGGGCCTGCACCACCTGCGGTGCCTGCCAGGAGGTCTGCCCGGTGTTCATCGACCACCCGCTCAAGATCGTCCAGATGCGCACGCACATCGTGCTCAACGACGAGACGGGGCGCACCCCGGGCGAGCTGGCCAACACCTTCGGCAACATCGAGAGCTCGAACAACCCCTGGGGCCTGCCCGCCTCCGATCGCATGAAGTGGGCCAGCGACCTGGAGATCCCCACCATCGCCGACAACCCCGACGCCGAGTACCTGCTGTTCGTGGGCTGCGCAGGCAGCTACAGCGACGTGAGCCGCAAGCCCACCCGCGCGCTGGTGCGCTGCCTGGAAGCGGCCGGGGTGAGCTACGCGGTGCTCGGCGAGGACGAGCCCTGCACCGGCGACACCCTGCGCCGCGGCGGCAACGAGATGGCCTTCCAGATGCTCGCCAAGGCCAACGTGGAGATGCTCAACGAGGCGGGGGTCAAGAAGATCATCGCCAGCTGCCCGCACTGCTTCCACACCCTGGCCAACGAGTACCCGCAGTTCGGCGGCAAGTACGAGGTGATCCACCACAGCCGGCTCATCACGCACCTCATCGACAGCGGCAAGCTCCGGGTGAGCGCACCCATGCAGCAGCGCAAGCTGACCTACCACGACAGCTGCTACATCGGCCGCTGGAACGGCATCTACGACGAGCCGCGGCGGGCGCTCGTGGCCGCCAACGGGCGCGAGCTGATCGAGCTCGAGCGCAGCCGCCGGCACGGCTTCTGCTGCGGCGCGGGGGGGGCTCGCATGTGGATGGAGGAGGAGCCCGACAAGCGGGTCAACGTCAACCGGGCCAAGGAGGTGATCGACGCCGGCGTGGACGCGGTCGCGGTCGCCTGCCCGTTCTGCAAGACCATGCTCAGCGACGGGGTGAAGCACTTCGACAAGGACGAGGAGATCGAGGTGCTCGACATCGCCGAGGTGGTGGCCGCCGCCCTGCCCCCGCTGCCCGAGGTCGCCCCCGCTGGTGACGAGGCGGGCGACGCCGCCCAGTGATCGCCATGTCCGTGCAGCAGACCATCCACGACAAGCTCGTCGACGCGCTGGCGCCCGCCGCCCTCGAGGTGATCAACGAGAGCCACCGCCACAGCGGCCCGGCCACCGAGAGCCACTTCAAGGTGGTGGTGGTGGCCGAGCGCTTCGAGGGGCTGCCGCTCATCCGGCGCCACCGCCTGGTCAACGAGACCCTGGCCGAGGAGCTGCGCGGCGGGGTGCATGCGCTGGCGATCCACGCCTACACCCCGACGCAGTGGCTGGAGCGCGGCGGCGAGATTCCCAGGTCGCCGCCCTGCCGCGGCGGCAGCAAGGCCGAGGCCTGATCCGATCGGCGGCGAGGAGCGCTCCCGGCCGCCCCGGGACGGGCGGGCGGCCCGGCGCTGCGCGTCCTCAGCGATCGTGGGCCAGGGTGCGGCGACCGTCCTCGAAGAAGACGTTCATCTTGCCGTCGCCGGGCAGCATCTCGACCACCCCCTCGCCGAACTTGGGGTGTTGCACGCGGTCGCCGGGCAGGTAGCGCTCGCTCATCTTGTAGGGGCGGATCGGGCGCGAGAGATCGGGCTCCACCAGCGGCTCGTCGAAGCTCGCCTTGCGCGAGGACTTCTTCTTCGAGGACTTCTTGCGCGAGGAGGACGCGGTGGTGGTCTTGGTGCGGGTGGCCGGGGCCGTCTTGCGACGCGAGCCCGGGCTGACATCCACCCGTGCCTCGCCCTCCGGGGGGCGGTAGCGGTGGTAGGCCATGCACTGCTTGCACTGGACCCGGGTGATCTTCGACCCGTCCATGGCCATGATCACGTGCCACACCTCACCGCACTTGCGGCAGACCGCCTCGACGTCCTTTCCGACTGCAACCTGCATTGTTGGAGCCCGCGATGATACCCGCCCGGCGCCCGAAGAACAGGGTACGGAGCGGAAAGGCCCGTGGTGGCGAGGGGCCCGGCCCTGCCGGGCATCCCCCAGCACGGCTGCCCGGGTCACGCGCTGTCGTGCCGACCTACAGCCCCAGCTCGTCGAGCACGCCGGCGTTGCTGCGGACCTGGGCCTTGCCCTTGCGGCTGCTGGCGGGGGCAGGCTCCGCCGCGGCGGCTCCGAAGCCCTGCTCGGCCTCCTCGAGGGTGCTGAGCTGGCGCGCGAAGTCCTCGTCGATGGCGGGCTGGTCCGCCGAGCTGGCCCGGGTGTGCGCCGCCGACTGGCGGTTGCGGATGCGGCCGCGGCTCGAGTCGAGGGTGCGGCGGGCCGCCTCGATGTCGCCCTCGCTGAACAGCTCGTTGGCGCGCACCAGCGCGGCCGAGGTCTCCGAGCGGGCCACCCGGGCCTCCACGATGGGATCGAGGGGCGAGACCTTCGCCGCGTCGTCGCTGAGCCGGGCGATGAGCGAGCCCTCGCACGAGCCGGGACGGTTGCGGGTGAGGTCCTCGTAGCGCATGCGCACCTCGGCCACCGGGCGGTCGCCCACCTCGCCCCGAGGGACCCGCAGGCGCATGAGCAGGGTCTTGTTCTCGCCCTGGGCGAAGGCGCCGAAGGGCACGAGCACGCGGTTGCCGTCGCGGGTGAAGCTGCGGTCGAGCACCTCGAGCATGGTGACGCCGGGCGCGAGGTCGATCTCCACCTCGGCTCGGCTGGCCACGGTGCGCACCAGGCTGTCGAGCTCGGCGTCGAAGATCCGCGGCAGGCTGGCCTCGTCCGACACGAAGTAGTGGCGGCCGTTGGAGCTCTGCGCCAGGGCGAACATCACCCGCTCGTTGTAGTCCACGTCCACGCCGATGGTGCTGATCGACACGTCGCGGCCGCGGGCCTGCTCGGCCATGAGCTGGAAGCCGCCCACGTCGCGGATGCCCGTGTTGGCCTCGCCGTCGCTCAGCAGCAGCATGCGCGAGACTCCGGCGCGGCGCCCCATCGCGACCAGGCCCGCGTCCACGCCGCACGAGATGCAGGTGTGGCCGCGGGCCTCGATGCCGCGCAGGGCGAACAGCACGTCGTCCCGCGAGCGGCGGTCGAGCACGGTGGCCGGCACCACCACCGAGGTCTCCGTGTTGTAGGTGACCACGCTGACCGTGTCGCCGTCCCGGAGCCGCCGCACCATGCCCCGCGCGGCCGACAGCGCGTTCTCGAGGCGACGCCCCTCCATCGAGCGAGAGCGGTCGATCACGATCGACAGGTTCACCGGGGCCGAGGCGCTCGCGAGGTCCTCGGTGGCTCCGCTGACGTTGAGCATCAGGAAGGTCTCGTTGTCGCGCTGCGCCTCGAGGACCGCGTGGCCCAGGCGTCCCTCGAGCATCAGGGTGGAGCCCGAGGTGAAGCTCGCGTCGCCGTCATCGCCGACCAGCCCCGCGAGCAGTCCCCCGCCCGCCCGTGCCCCCTGGCTCGACGGTCCGGTGACGGCCGGAGCGGCGGCAGGGACGGGCGCGCCGGGTCCCCCACCCTCGGGGGTCAGCGCCCAGACGCTGACGCTGGTGAGGGCCATGCCGAGGGTGGACAATAACGCTACCGTTCCGAGCTTCATGGCGATGGGTCTCCGCGCGGGGGCCGCGACCGACGTCGATACGCACCACCTCCGTCGTCGATCTGGCCGCGGAGGATCTCCGCGCTCTGCGCAGCGTAGCGCGGATGCAGCCGTCACGGGCACGCAGCGGCTTCGATCGCTATGCTGCGACCCCATGCGAAGGATGCTCGGGATCGGGCTGGCCATGGGCATGGCCCAGGGGGGCTGCGCCGACGAGGGATCGACCACCGCCGAGCCCAGCGCAAGCGCCGCGAAGGTCGAGCCCACGGGCGAGGCCGTGCCGGAGGCCACCAAGTGTCCCGAGGCCCGCGTGCCGCTGGCGACCCGCCTGGGCGCCAAGATCACCGAGACCTGCGAGGCCGCGGCGGCCAAGCCCGACGAGCGCGACCCCGAGATCGATCGACGCCTGCGCGGTCACTGGCGGGGCGAGTACGACGGCGACAGCAGCGGGCCGGTCTCCTTCCAGGCCGAGCTCGAGGCGAGCGACGGGACAATCAGCGGCTCGACCACGGAGCCCAACACCTTCTCCTACGTCTACGGCTACTCCGAGCTCGAGGCCGGTCTCACCGGCGACGCCTATGCCTCGGGGCGCGTGGTGCTGCTCAAGACCTACCGCACCGGCAGCGCGACGCACTCGGTGCTCTACGTGGGCACCCTGGACGAGGCCGGTCGTCGCATCGAGGGCCACTGGCGCCTGGGGGCCGCGCGCGGGACCTTCTGGTTGACCAAGGACTGATCCCGCGTGTCACTGCACCAGCGGCACCGGCCGGCGCGCGACCATGCGGGTCAGCGCCTCGGTGGATCGCCCGCTCCTCGATGAGCGCCGGGTCGCGCTGGAAGGGGTCCTCCCGACGAACGCTGGCGATGAGCCCAGCACCGATCCGCGAGGGCCTCCACATGGCTGCGACCGATCTCGATCCAGCCTAGCGCCCCCGCTCCGCGGGGGGAAAGCCGGCGCCCTCACGGGGCGGCGGGCTCGGCTCGGCGGGCCGCCGCGGCCGCGCGCTGGGCCTGCGCGCGATCGCGACGGTGCCAGAACTGCACCCGCCCCAGCCTCACCTTGCGCTCGAGCAGGTAGTGCTCGCGCAGGAAGTCGTTGAGCGCCCGGAACTCCGCCCGCGGCACCGTGGAGCCCAGCACGATCCACGCGGGGCGGCTGGCCTGGAGATCCTCCAGCAGGATCGCCGCCGCCTCGCCGTCCACGAAGCGCAGTCGCGACGCGGGCCGCCGCCAGGTGTCGTCGTTGGGCGGGGTGAGCAGCCCCAGCGACTTGTAGACCCGCGAGGCCGAGCGCATCCCCGTCAGCGGATACACGTCCCACAGGTGCCAGCCCCACACCCAGATGCGATCGCCGGGGCGCCGATCACCGCTCACCACCTTGGCGATCACCCGGCCGCCCTGGTCGTGGGGACGGTCCCGATCCACGCGCTGGTGCTCGAGCACCGCGAGCTGCCGCAGCGCCAGCAGCAGCGCCGGGAGCAGCAGCACCCACCGGCCCCAGCGACGCACCCGGCACGAGGCGCCCAGCAGCCCCCAGGGCGCGGCGGCCCACAGGCACAGCGGAGCCGAGACGGCGAGGAAGTAGCCCTTGTAGAAGCGCAGGCCCACCCACGCCACCGCCAGCGTGCCCAACGACCACAGCGCCAGGCCCATGGTGATCCGCCGGGCCTCGCGATCGCGGGGGGGCACCGCGGCGAACAGGGCCAGGGCCAGCGGCAGCGCCACGAAGAACGCGGTCGCGAGCATGCCCTCCTCGATCGCGGCCAGGCCGAAGGGCTCGCCGCCCTGGCTCACGTAGCGCATGCCCCAGCGGCTGCGCAGGTAGCCGTCGACCAGCGCCCCCAGCTCGCCCGCGGCCGCGTAGTGCAGCGCGACGGGCAGGTGCGAGCCCAGCCCTCCGGCGAGCACGGCCAGGACCCGCGCCTTGATCGACGTGCGCTCGCCGGCGCCGGGCCACAGCGCCATGGCCATCACCACCACGCCCCCCACCCCGGCCGGACGCTTGAGCAGCGCGGCCGCGCCCGCGAGCAGCCCCGCGGCCACCCACCAGCCCAGCTCGCGCCGCCGCGTGGCCGCCCGCGGGGCCACCAGCGCCGCGCCCACGGCCGCCACCAGCGGGAGCTGGGCCCAGGTGACGTAGTTGGCGTCCATGCTGTCGAGGTGGGCGTCGTGCAGCCCGTAGAGCAGCGCGGCCACCACCGCGGCCGCCGGTCCCCACAGCCGCCAGGCGATCGCGGCCACCACTCCCAGCGAGGCCAGGGCCCACAGGTTGGCCCACACCTGGAACGCGGCGATGTCGGTGCCGCCGGGCCCGGCCAGCAGCGCGGCCAGGTAGAAGGTGCCCGGCGCCTTGAGCTCGATGCTGTCCACGTAGGGCAGCGCGCCGTCGTGCAGCAGCATGGCGCCGTGGAGGATCCCGGCCACATCGTGCGAGGCGAAGCCCCCCTGGGTGAAGCCGGGCGCCCGCAGCCACGCCGACAGCCCCCCGATCACCAGCAGCGCCAGCGCGGCCGCCCAGGCTCGTCGTCGTCGCTCCTCCACCGCCTCGTCCCCGCCCTAGAAGGTCTGCTGGAAGGTCACGTTGATGTTGAAGCGCGGCAGCACCTGGCGCACCTCCTCGGGCGACAGCCCCTGCCGCTCGCCGAGGTAGCCGGGCAGCGACTGGCCCAGGCAGGTGGTGTCGCGCCGCACCAGCGGCACCGAGACCTCCACCCGGAACAGCTGCGGCGTGACCCCGAAGATCGACAGCCGCGCGTCCGCGGCGTAGCCGGCGTGCCCGTAGAAGCTCTTGGGGCCGAGCCATCCGTCGAAGCCGTCGCACGACGAGGCCGAGCCGGTGCCGGTGAACAGGGTGCCCCCCAGGCTGCGCAGGTACCCCAGGTGCAGCAGCGGCAGGTGCAGGTCGTTGACGTAGACGTGGCGGTACTCGGCCTGGGCCAGCACCACGCCGCGTCCGAAGATCTCGTCGGCGAGGTAGCCCGACAGCCCCCCGATGCCGCCCATGCGCGCGAGGTTGCGGAACTCGCTGCCGCCCACCAGCGGGAACACCATCTCGCCCGACAGCGCGGTGGCCAGCACGTGGTCGTGGGCCAGGCGCCACAGCTGGATCCACGAGGCCCCGGCCACCACGTCGTGCACGTCGCCGGGCAGGCCGTCGATGCGCACGGTGTGGCGCCCCGTGAGCGAGACCGACAGCCAGCGCCCGCGCTCGGGCCACCAGCCGAAGCGCCGCGTGTCGTCGACCAGGGCCACCCGCTCGGTCATCCGCACCCCGCCCCGCGGATCGAGCGAGCTCTCGTTGAGCCACGAGCCGTTGAGCGACAGCCGCACCCGCGAGCGCCGGCGCTGGTTGTTGACCTTGTCGCCGAACCACAGGTTCACGCTCGCGCCCAGGCCCAGGTTGGTCTCGCGATCGCGGGAGACCAGCAGGTGCCCCGTGCGTCGCAGGTCGCGGCGCAGGCTGGTCTCGAACGAGGCGAAGCCCGCGATCGCGTTGAAGCGCGAGGCAGGCGTGGTCGCGTTGACGAACTCCGAGGCCGCGATGCTCACCCCCGCCCCCGTGTACAGGAAGCGGTACTGCGGCGGCCGGCGATCGTCGAAGCGGGGATCCACGTTGTCGTGGGGCGGCTGTGGCTGCTGCAGCAGTCGCGAGCGCGGGTCCACCCGCACGCTGCGGAGCCGCCGGGCGGTGTGCAGCTCCCAGCGGTGTAGGCCCTGGCGGGGCTCGGTGGCGAGGCTCTCGTTGTGCGGCGCCAGCTCGCCGTCCCACACCAGGTAGTGCGCCTCGCCGCCGCGCTCGGTGGCGAGCACCTGCACCGGCTCGATCACCGGGCGCTGCCCGATCCGCTCCACCGTGATCTCGTGGCGCCAGCCGTCGCCCTCGCGCTCGCTCACCACCCGGTGCAGCACGTAGTCCACGCTGGGGTACGGCCCCAGCCACTGCTCGAAGAACCACCCCAGCTCGTGCCCCCACGCCCGCTCGGCCGCCCGCACCGGATCCTGGGTGGGGTCGTGGACCATCGCCCGCACCAGCCCCTCCACCGCCTCGTCGCCCGCGCTGTCGCGCAGCTTCTCGAACAGCCGCCGCCCCGTGGGCAGCTCGTGCGAGAACCACAGCGGGTGGTCGCGCAGCGAGATCTCGTCCTCCACCCCGCGGAAGTACGACGCCGAGAAGCTGGCCTGCTGGGTGTAGAGGAAGCGATCGACGGCGGGGACGAAGGTGAAGTTGCGCAGGATGTCGGCCGCGAACTCGTCGGCGTGCTCGCGGGTCTGCTCCCACAGCTGCACGATGGAGAAGCTGAGGATCCCCGGCAGCCACAGGTCGACCGATGGATCGTGGGTGCCCCGGAAGCGACGCTCGAGCAGCATGTCGAAGACCGAGCGCGCGATCGCGGTCTGGTGGAACTTGAGCAGGCGATCCGAGGGCAGCAGCTCCAGCGCCTGATCGCTGAGCACCACCACGTCGGGGTGGGCCTGGGCCACGGTGTGGCGCAGCGGCCCCTGCACCACGGTGATGGTCTCGTCGGGCGGCAGCGGCTGGGCGAGGGCGGCGAGCAGCTCCACCGCGTCGACGGCGATCTGCTGCACCTGCCCCGCCACGTCGCGGCGCAGCTGGATCAGCGTCTCGTGGGGCACCTGCCCCAGCGGGCGCGGGCCCACGTGCAGCACCTCGATCCGCACGCCGCGGTGGATGGTGTGGGTGCGATGCCAGCGGGGCCCCCAGAACACCGAGGGAAACTGCTGCCGGCGGTCCTCGTCGGCGACCACCACCAGCTCCTCGCTGCGCCCCAGGAGCCCCTCGTCCTGCGGCTCGCGCCGTGGCGGCGCGACCACCCGGCCCGCCTTCACGCGCCCCGGCACGGCCAGGCGCAGGTCCTCCACCCGCCAGCGCACCGGGTCGATCACCCGCCCCTTGGGCAGCCAGCGACCGCCCTGGGCGGGCACGCTGGGCAGGGGGGCCAGGGCGCCGCTGAGGCTGCAGCGCCGCCGCACGCAGCCGAACGGCCAGTAGCGGTGCGGCACGTCGACCGTGTAGCGCAGCGTGACCACCTCGGCGCCCGGGGCGAGGGTGAGCACCACGTCGCGGCGGTCTCCCACCCGCTCGCTGGCCTCCACGCCCCACAGGCCCGTGAGCACCAGGGCGCCGCGATCGAAGGGGCCGTCGAGGTGGGTGGCGATGCGGACCTCGTCGAGCTCCACCGGATCGCGATGGATGGCCTCGGCGAAGTCGAGCAGCACCAGGCGCTGGCCGGCCACCGCGGGAGCGGTCAGGCGGTACTCGATCGTGCCCTCCACCCACGCGCCATTGCGATCGACTCGCTCGCCGGTGGGCAGCGTCTCCCCGCCGCGATGGATGGTGAGCCACACGCGGGCCTCGGCCACGCGAGCCTCGGGCACCGCGTCGGCGGAGACGAGCGCCGAGCCCTCGACGGGCGCGGAGCCGAGCGGTGCCGGCGGGAGCTCGGCCGTGGGTCCCTCGAGATCGCCCGAGCCGCGCGCGGCGACGGCTGCGGTCGAGCGGGTCGGCGGGGCCGCCGACGCCCACGGCCCCGCCCACGCGAGCCCTGGGGCCAGCAGCAGCAGACCCACGATCGCAGCGAGCACGAGCCATCCGGGCCCGATCCCTCGATGGCTCCGATCATGGGTCCGCGTGCGCGCGACCCCGTGCGCCGGGATCCACACCACCGCCGCGGGCCGGCATTGACGAGACGACACGGGTCGGGCGATCTTGCGGCATCCTCCCCTGCTGACGGAAGGCCCTCCACCGATGGTGAAGGCAACCGTCGGTGGGCTGGTGCGTGGGCTGAGCGGATGGGCAGGCTCGCCGAAGATTCCGCGGACAAACTGGGTCGAACCGGGGATGTGAGGTTTGACAGTTGGCGCCCCTTCGTTGGACGCTTCGTGGCATGGGTCGCATCCCCCCGCTGGTTGCCTCGAGCTTCGGCCTCTTGTTGTCGCCCTCGGTATGGGCAGCCCAGCCTCCTTCGCTACCCGACGGTGAGTCGGGCTCCACACCGCCGGCCGACGCCGCTCCGGCCGATGCAGCGCCGGCCGACGTCGCTCCGGCCGAGCCTGCGCCCGAGCCCGGCCCCTCGGCGGACATCGGCGGCTCCGCTTCCGGAAGCGTGGACCTCGGCGCGGAGCTGAGCGATGCGGGCCTCACCGGCGACGCCGAGAGCGAGTCGGAGGGACGCGGCCGCGGACGCCGGGGCAAGAAGGACAAGAAGGCCAAGGACTCGGGCGACGAGGCGAGCAGCGACGATCCCGGCATGGTCCGAGGCCGGCGCGAGCCGATGATGAACACCAACCGCGGCGCGGCGGGTCTGTTCACCACCTCCCTGCCCGACGTGGGCGGCAAGTACACCTTCCGCTTCAAGCTCCACACCGACTTCTTCCGCAAGGAGGGCTTCATCTACGAGAGCACCACCGCGGGGCCCGATCAGCACTCGCGGGTGCGCGGCGGCGTGTCGATGGCGTTCTCGCCCTTCGAGTGGGGCGAGCTGTGGCTGTCGGTCAACTCGCAGGCCAACCGCAACGCTCGCGAGCAGGCCGGGCGCCAGGACGCCGAGGCGATCTTCGCCCTGGGCGACGTGGACTTCGGCATCAAGGGCGCCTACCGCTTCAAGAAGTACGGCATCGGCGTGGGCGGCCAGGTGGGCGTGGGCCTGCTCAGCGGCAGCGAGCGCCTGCTGACCTCGGGCGCCAACGTGTGGTTCGACGGCCTGTTCGCCCTCGACGTCAGGTACCTGACCAAGAAGCAGTTTCCCTTCCGCTTCACCACCAACCTCGGCTGGATCTACGACAGCTCGCTGCAGATCGCTCCCTTCGGGCGGATCCGCGACGACGTCAGCCGCGAGGTCACCCGCTTCTCGCTGGGCGCCAACCACAACCGCCTGCGCATGCGCTACGCGGTGGACTTCCCGGTGCGCCTGGGCAAGGAGCGGCAGTTCGGGATCGACCCGATCCTCGAGTGGTCGTGGGACGTGTCCACGCAGGAGGAGAGCATCGCCTTCGGTCGCGACGACGCCGTGGCCTCGCCCCTGCCCCGCAGCAGCCAGTGGCTCACCCTCGGCGTGCGCGCCAACGTGGTGAGCGGCCTGCACCTCGAGGCCGCCGCCGACATCGGCATGGTCTCGCCCAACTTCGAGTTCGGCCCGCCCGTGCCCCCGTGGCAGGTGCTGCTGGGCCTGGGCTGGTCCTTCGATCCCATGCCGGTGGTCAAGGAGGTCGAGGTCGAGCCCACGACTCCGCCCCCGCCCCCGCCCGAGCCGGCGCGGCTCGAGGGGCGCATCGTGGGCCAGGTGGTCGACCCCTCGGGCGTGCCGATCCCCGACGCCAAGATCCTGTTCCCGGGGCTCACCACCACCGCGGTGCTCACCGACCAGAACGGCAGCTTCACCAGCTTCCGCTTCCCGGCCGGGCAGGTCGCGGCGCAGGTGGTGGTGGGCGGCCAGGTGGTGGCCGAGACCACGCTCGAGGTCGCCGACGGCCAGGACACCCAGGCCACCATCCAGCTCGAGACGGCCCCCGCCCCGCCCACCGGCATCGTGCAGGGAGCGGTCACCGACGCCGCCGGCCAGCCCGTGCAGTTCTCGATGCGCGTGGTCGGCCAGGGCGTGGACCAGAGCTTCGACTCCACGCCAGGCGGCCTCATCGCGCTCGAGCTCTACGTGGGCGACTACACGGGCACGATCACCGCGCCGGGCTTCAAGACCAAGGACATCCGCTTCACGGTGTCCGAGGGCGAGGTCCAGATCTCCGAGTCGATCGAGGCCGACACCCCGCCGGAGACGCCCAACGTCAAGGGCAGCCGCAAGGGGATCAACCTGCGCAAGGCGATCCGCTTCGACGGCGACGGCGTGAGCGACAAGAGCCACGCCATCCTCGACGAGCTCGCGGTGTTCCTCAACGCGCACCCCGAGTTCCGGCTGATCCAGATCAACGTGCACACCGACGATCGCGGCAACCCCAAGGCGCGCTCGCAGGCGCGGGCCGACGCGGTCAAGTCGTACCTGGTGAGCAAGGGCGTCTCGCCCACGCGCATCGAGGCCAAGGGCTGGGGCGACAGCAAGCCGGTCGCGGTCAACCTCACCGCAGCCGGTCGCGCCAAGAACAACCGCGCCAGCATCTCGGTGAAGGAGCACGGGGGCTGAGGTCCCGCGCCCGGGCCGGATCCTCCGCGCCCGGGCCCCCACGAGAGGCCGCCGCGCACCTGCACGGCGGCCTTGCGCGTCTCCTCGCGATCCTGTCGCGAGGCCTCGCTCGCCCGGCGCGCTCCCGCGAGGCGGCGTCTCGCGTGTCTCGTCGCGAGCCCGTTCGACACGGGCGGGCTCGTCTCGTCGCGAGCCCGCTCGACGCGGGCGGGCTCGTCGCGAGCCCGCCCGGCGCGGTTCAGCTGGCCGTGAGCCCGCCGTCGAGGACCAGCTCGGCGCCGGTGGTGAACGCCGACTCGTCGCTGGCCAGGTAGAGCACCAGGGCTGCCACCTCCTGCGGCGTGCCCAGCCGCCCCAGCGGGGCGACCTGGCTCAGGTGCCTCCAGGCCTCGTCGGGGTCGCGGGACTGGCTGGCCAGGGCCCGCACCAGCGGGGTGTCGCAGAAGCCGGGGTGCACCGAGTTGCAGCGGATCGGGTAGCCCTTGCGGGCGCAGTGCAGCGCGATGCTCTTGCTCAGTATGCGCACCGCCCCCTTGGCGGATCCGTAGGCGACCAGGTCGGGGGTGCCGATGAGCCCGGCCACGCTCGAGACGATCACGATCGACGCCGGCTCCCCGCTGGCGCGCAGCAGCGGCAGCGCGGCCTGGGTGCCCATGAGCACGCTGTCCACGTTGAGCGCCTGCACCCGCCGCCACTGCTCCAGGCTCAGGTGCTCGAGGTCGTCGCGGGGCACGCCGCCGCCGGCGTTGTGCACCAGCACCTGCAGGCGCCCGTGGGCCTGCCGTAGCTCGTCGATCGCGGCGGCCCAGTCCTCGGGGCTCACCACGTCGAGGCGGCGGTAGCTCGCGGCGTGGCCCAGCTCGTCGGCCAGCGCTCGGCCGGCCTCGTCTTGCACGTCCGTGAGCAGCACCGTGGCCCCCTCGCGCACGAAGGTCCGCGCACACTCGGCCCCGATGCCCGAGGCCGCGCCGGTCACCAGCGCCAGCTTTCCGTCCAGGCGTCCCATGCTCGCTCCCTCGTCGTCGTCGATCCTCAGCGACCGGCGTAGGCGTCGACCAGCTCGCCGATGCCCCCCACCAGGCTCGGGCTCAGCTCCACGCCCTCGCGGCCGAGCTCCCGCAGCACCTGCTCGTAGGCCTGCAGCCCGCTACCGGGGATCCGCGGGATCCGATCGAGGGCCCCGCGGATCTGCTCGAGGGTCTTGGTGTCGAGCACCCAGCGCTGGTGGGCGGCGAGGCGGAACACCTTGTCCACCCACTCGCCGTTGCCGGTGTGCTCGGCCACCCGCAGCAGGCACTCCACCCCCTTCGACGCCGCGGGATGATTGGAGGGCACCTTGACCGCGGTGAGCTGCTTGTGGAGCGCCGAGGCGTAGCGCTCGGCGTCGCGGGGCTTGCCCACCTTGAGCGCCTTGTCGATGAGCTGCCCCATCAGCTCGGGCATGCCCGACATCTCGCCGGGCGCCAGGGTCTGGCGGAGCTGGGCCGAGGCATCGGAGATGTCGACCGTCTCGGACTCGACCAGGGTCATCAGCTCTCGACCGATGCGAACCCGGTCCCCGTCGCGGAGCGTGCGACGCCCCTGCAGCCGATCACCGTTGACGTAGGTGCCGTTGCGGCTGTCGAGGTCCTCGAGCACGATCTCCTCGAAGGTCACGTGGAAGCGAGCGTGGACCCGCGAGCTGAGCTCGTCTTGCAGCGTCAGCCAGCAGTCCGAGCTGCGACCCACGTCGTGGGCGCCCTCGGGCAACACCATGGTGTTGCCGCCCAGCCTGAGCTTGTAGTGCGGCACCTACGCTCCACCATACCGCAAGTCGGGGGCTCGCCACGAGCGAACGGCCTTCATGTCGGCACCGCGTAGAATCCGCACCCGCCGACCGCGATCAACGAACGAGGAAGTTCTGATCCGGGTTGATCTCGGCCACATCGTGGACGATGCGCACCACCTGGCCGCGGACGCCCTGCACCCCGCCCCGGCCCCCCGCGTCCACGATGAAGTCGGACTCGAGCTCGGGCCCCCGCACGATCCGAACTGGGTACACCAGGGGGGTGGTCCCCACCACGATGGGCTCGTTGTAGGGCACGAAGCCGTTGGTGGTGGAGAACTCCTCGCGGTAGCCGCTGGGGATCCGGGCCCGCAGGAAGCGGGCGAAGCTGGCCGGCCAGGTGGAGTCGGGGTCGTCCGGCGGCGCCGAGACCAGGCTGGCGAGACTGGTCAGATCGATCACCACCGACAGGGTGGGATTGGAGTACCGGATGGCGGAGACCGGCTCACCGCGATACCGCATCCAGTGGAACAGCGACGACGGGTTCGCGCTGCGCTCGGTCACCACCCGGCAGGGGTTGGGATCGTCGGGGCTGGCCACGTCCGAGTTGACGCAATCGGGGATCTGCCAGGGCCCGGTGCCGAAGGTCGAGGCATCGTCGGCGCCCAGGCGGATGCGACTGGTGAGCAGGTTGGAGACCTGCGGGTCCTCCACGCACTCGCCGGTGTCGGGGTCGATCACCACACGGTCGGTGAGGAACGGGGTGCGCGAGCCGGTGAAGGCGAAGGAGTCGTCGAGGCGGACGGCGTAGCGGGTGAGCTCGGGGAAGCAGGCGGGGCCGGGCAGCGGGCTGAGCAGGCAGCCGGGGCTGCCGTCGTCGCAGGGCTGGTGGCACACGCCGGCGATGCAGACCTCGTCGGCGCCCAGGCACGCCTGGGTGTAGATCACCGGGTTGCCGTTCTCGTCGCGATCGCCCGCCACGGTGAACTGGGTGTCACAGGGACGCGGGGGCTGCTCGCCGCCGGTGGGTGCACACAGGTCGCAGGGCGCCCGGCACAGCGAGTCGACGCAGACGTACTGCAGGCCCAGGCCGCGGCAGTCCTCGTCGTCGTTGCAGCCGCCGTCGGGCTGCTCGCCCGTGCACCGGCCCAGGCCGTCGGCGTCGGGACGGCCGAGATCGCAGACCATGCCGCCCCGCAGGTTGGGCTCGTCGCCGACCAGGTCGTAGGGATCGTCGAGGCAGTCGGCGTCGACCTGGCAGGTCTCGGGGGTCACGTGGCGAATGGGCGCCTCGCACGACAGCCGGGTCTCGTACTCGCGCAGGACGATCTCGGGCACGCCGTCCTCGGGGTCGTCGGCCTCGTCGGGGCCCAGGTCGCGCACCACGGTGCGTCGCGGCTGGTCGAAGGCGGCCAGCCACAGCTCGTCGTTGGTGGCGCGGGTGATTCGGTACTCGCGAACGGCGGCCCCGCAGGGATCGCCGATGAACGACCCGCACAGGTCGCGCAGCGCGTCGCGGTCCCGATCGTAGGCCGCCTCGCTCACGCAGATGCCGGTGGAGGTGCTGGGCGCGGTGGGGTCACGCAGGCAGCGCTGGCCCAGGCCACAGCTGTCGTCGTCGCTGCAGCCGAGCAGCACCAGCTTGTCCCCGGCCAGCACGCCCTCCTCGCAGAAGGCGGCGCTCTCGTCGGAGAGGCGCGCGTCGTCGGGCTCCTGGTTGCGGCAGGTGGGACCGGGCTCGCCATCGCTGCCGTGCGAGTCGCACTGGAGCAGGCCGGTGGTGCTGGGGGTGCCGGGGATGGTGGGCTCCCACTCGAGCGACCAGGTCTGCGCGCCCCACTGCTGGAAGTCGCGCACCGACACCCGCGGCGCCCCGTTCTCGTAGAGCGCCTCGCCCTCGAGGCTGCCGAGCTGGTCGACGTTGGTCACGCCACCCAGCGCGTCGGAGATCGCCTGCTGCTCCTCGGACACCCCGGCCCCGGTCGCGTAGGCCAGGTCGATGCGGCGCAGCGAGGGCGAGAGGCTCTGGGCGTCCCCTCCCCCGCCGGGCAGCGCCCGCCCGGGCTCCTCGTCGGTCACCAGCGGCAGCGAGTCGGGCACCGGATCGGTCACGAAGGGATCGACGGCGGGCCACAGCGAGTGCGGTCGCACCTGCACGTTCATGATCCCCACCGGATCGGTGCCGGGGTCGACCCGCTCGTCGGAGAGGAACTGGCCGAAGCTCGAGTAGACCACCGTGCCCAGCGAGGTCACGCCCACGCCCACCACGCCGGCCGAGCACAAGGGGGTGTGCCGGTTCTGGGCGCTGATGGCCTGGGTCTCGTCGATGCCGCAGTGCTCGCGGGCCTGGGCCTCGCTCACGTCGTGGAACACCCAGTCGTTGACCGTCACGCCGTTGCCGGCGCGGATGCCCGGGCCCACCGCGAAGGGCCGGCGGCTGAGCTCGTTGCCGAGCTGGCCGGGGTCGAGCGGCACGCAGGCGCTGGGGGGCTCGAGCACGGGGTCGATCTGGGTGTCGCACTCCACCCCCAGCGAGCCGCGATCGGGATCGCGGCGCACCACGTGGGTCGAGCCGTCGCCCGCGATCACGTAGAGGTACTGCAGGGTCTCGCCGAGCACCGAGGCCACCGGGGTGGCCCGGATCGCGTGCACGCCCTGGGCGTCCTCGAGGGGCAGCGCCTGCACCTCGTCGGCGAAGCGGCCGTCCTCGTCGATCTCGATCTCGTAGACCTCGTCGGAGCCCGGCCCGCCCACGAACAGCGTGGAGTAGGTGACGACCTCGTTGCGCTCGTCGGCGGTGCGGTCGGGGTCGGGGTCGGGCACCAGCTCGAGCGTGGTGGGGAACACCCCGTCGGGATCGACCAGCTCGATCTCCTCGGGGGCCTGGCCCTCGAGCTGCGCGGGGCAGTCCACCGGGCACAGCGGGTCGGTGCCGGTGTCGATGATCTCGACCGTGCCGTCGGCGTTGGTCACGAAGCGGCGGCTCTGCAGGATCGTCTGGGTGCCGATGCTGATCTCGGCCACGAGCTGGCACGAGGGGAAGGCCACGTACACGCTGGCCGGGCGCTGCACGTCGCAGACCAGGCCCGCGATGTCGTCGGGGGTGGCGCCGCCGTCATCGGCCGCGCCCCCGCTGCCGCCGGGCTCGAAGGTGCTGTCGTCGCTGCCGCCCATGTCGTCGCCGCCGTCCCCGGTGTCGCCCGAGGGCAGGCCGGTGCCGTCGCTGGCCAGCGACAGGAAGTCGGGCGCCGCGATCACCGAGCCGGGCGAGGCGGCCAGGGGCAGGCCGTCGCTGCGCCGCGGCACGAGGGTGGAGACCAGGCTGCTCGCCGCGGGCAGCTGCGGGGCGTCCTGCCCGCTCAGCGGGGTGTCGACGGCGTAGGCGGCGAAGCCCGCCACGTCGAGCACGGTGAGGTCGCAGCTCCCCGTGTTGGCCGAGAGCACCCGGCAGGAGTCATCGGTGATGGTGAGGGCCGAGGGCAGGTGGCCGGCGGGGATGAAATTGTAGCCCGGGGCCTCGCGGTCGAGGTCGACCAGCGCGGAGTCCTTGTCGCAGTAGCGGAACATCGCCAGCTCGTTGCGCTCCGAGTTGGCCACGAAGCCGATGAGCTGGTTGGTGGGCGAGTCGGGGGTGGAGCAGCGGCCGCTCGCGGCCCCGTCGCACTCGTTGAGCGACAGCACCTCGATCGCCTCGCCGTTGTCGCGCACGCAGGCGAGGACCACGTCGAGCGGGCGATCGAGCACGCGGTTGGGGACCAGGGTGCGATCGTCGTCCCGGCAGCCGAGCAGGGCGACCAGCGCCAGGCACCAGGGGGCCGGGCGCAGCGAGCGAAGCGGGCGGAACGGCCTGTTCATTGCGAGAACGGATCCTGCAGCCCGAGGCGGGCCAGCTCTTGGAAGCGGGTCGGACGGCGGCGGCCGAGATCGATCACGCTGACGGAGAACTCGAGGTTGTTGATCACGTACGCCACCTCGCGGGCGTCGTCGATCGCGATGTCGTGGGGGCCGGTGCCGACCACGATGGCGTCGACCACCCGCAGCGCCTCCAGGTCGACCACGTAGACCAGCGCGGCCCGGAAGCAGGTGATGAGCGCGAAGCGCTGCAGCGGGCGCCCCGCGTCGTCGCGCTCGGTGTAGATCTTCATGCGCGAGGGCTCGGCGCAGATCTCGATGGGCGGCGCCGAGGGGATGTCGCGGGGCTCGCCGTCCACGGTGAGCGAGGTGTCCATCGACAGGAGCGCGCCGGGGTTGGTCTGCAGCACCAGCAGCTGGTCGCCCCGCGGATCGGCGAAGGCCATGTCGCCCAGCACCGGGGCCGAGGTGAGGCTGGAGTCGAACAGCAGCGACGGCAGGATCGGCCGCGCGCTGCGGACCCGGGGCTCGCACTGCACGGCGCAGGACTGCCCCTGCGGATCCTCGTCGTCGTCGGGGTCGGCGTCGACCAGGCCGAGCTGCTCGGGGGTGGCGCAGTAGGGCCCCGCGTAGACCTCCACGCAGCTCGAGCCGCAGGCGGCGGTGCAGGTGCTCGGGTCGGCGAGGTCGCAGCCTTGGTTGACCTCGATGGTGCAGCCCTCGCGCTCGGCGGCGGGCACGATGCCCTCCACCTCGGCGCCCACGTCGAGGCCGCTGGCGGTGAAGCTCACCAGCTGCCCCACGAAGCGCATGCTCGAGTAGACCAGCGGGCGGCGGCAGCCCTGGGTGAGGGTCGGCACGTTGGGCTCGGGATCGAGGGCGCCCAGCGGCCCCTGCCCCGCCTCGAAGCACGGCCGCGTGGCGAGGCCGAAGCCGCCGGCCGATCCGGCGCCCACCTGGTAGAGCGGAGCGAGGTCCACGATGGTGGGCTCGGGGTCGCGGCCCACCCCGTCGAGATCGATCACGGTGAGCTGGGAGCCATCGGAATGGGCCACGAACACCAGCCGCTCGCGATCGGAGCCGCCGGCCAAGGCCTCGTCCTGCTCCCACACCAGCGCATTGAAGGGCTCGCGAGCGAGGGGATCGAGATCGTCGTTGCTCAGCAGGTGATCCAGGCGATGGCTGTCGCCGCACAGGTCGGGATCGAGGGGGTCGTCGCCCTGGTCGCAGTCCATGGCGAGGACGCTGCCCTGGTCGTGCACGTCCACGAAGGTCACGCTGGGATCGCCGCGCACGGGCAGCCACAGCCGGGCGAAGCTCTCGCCGCCGTCGGTCTCGATCGAGGCGGCCAGGGTGGTCGCGAAGTCGCCCACGTGGGCCTTGGCCACCACGAAGGGGCCCTCGTCGCACTCCACCACGTGGGGCAGCAGCGGCAGGCGTCGGCAGGGCTGGTCCTCGGTCACGCCGGAGCCGGGCGGCAGCACGCAGCGCGTGTCGCCGCAGTAGGGATCGAGGCGGCCCCGCCGGGGATCGCAGGCCTCGCGGGCCGCGGTCACCACCGAGCGCAGCCCGTCGTAGACCGCCTCGCGGGCCGCGTCGCGCTCGTCCTCGGGCAGGGCGTCCACGTCGGCGAGCTGCTGGGGCGCGTCGGCGAGCGCGAGCTCGGCCGCGGCCCGTCGCTCGAGGCACAGCGCCGCGGCGCCGTCCGGGTAGGGCTCGTACCAGGCCCGCCAGAACGCATCGAGGTCGATCGCCATCAGCGTTCCCGCGTTGTAGGTGCGGTCGTTGTTGCCGTTGGAGACGTAGAGGTAGCGAGGGCCCGGCACCTGCGACACGATCTCGGGCAGCACCACCGCGTCGAGGTCGGGCGGATCGCTGGCGAGCCCGTCGGGCGGCGGCGCCTCGTAGAACGGATCGATGAGCACGCCGGCGGGGAAGAAGAACTGGTCGCCCGGCGGCGAATGACCGAGGTTCTCGGCCTGGCAGGCCGAGCCCAGCGCCATCGTCAGCAGCGACCCGAGGGCCGCGGCGGTCCCGGTTCGGGTGCGCATCGGCGGGAACGCTACCACAGCGCCCATCGGGGCCCCACGGCCCGGGGACCACCTGGCTCGGCCCGGGCGGCGCGGCCGGGGCCCCCTCGGGTGACGTCGATCACGGCCCTAGCTGTCGTCGCCGGGGCGCCCTTCGCCAGGGCCGAGCTTGGCGAAGAACTCCCGCGAGCGCAGCGGCCGGCGCAGGTGCCCCCGCACCCAGCCCATGGCCAGATCTCGCAGGCCTCGCCGGACCAT
Organism: Myxococcales bacterium; assembly: GCA_020633315.1. Classification (GTDB taxonomy): domain Bacteria; phylum Myxococcota_A; class Polyangia; order Nannocystales; family Nannocystaceae; genus Paraliomyxa. The sequence goes on along the minus strand of JACKDV010000001.1, from coordinate 858,995 downwards.
CGGGGGCTGGGCCTCCACCTCGGCCAGGGCCTGGTCCACGTCGGCGTCGGCGGCCGCCTCGAGCAGCCGCTGGGCCGCGGCGAGCTGGGGGGCCGGCCGCCGCGGGGCTCCCTTGCCGTGCTGCAGGCACAGGGTGCCGCCGCGGGCGTCGTCGAGGGGCACGGTGGGGCCCGGCGCCAGGGGCTCGCCACACACGGCGCACTGGTCGAGCGCGGGCAGCAGGCCCAGCGATCGCAGCAGCCGCAGCTCGTAGCGCCGCAGCACCACCGCTCGGGGCGGCTCGTCCATGGTGCGGGCGATCGCCTCGCACAGCGCCGAGAACAGCTCGGGGTCGGGCTCGGGCTCGTGCACCAGCGCATCGGTCAGCTCGCACAGGTAGGCCACGTAGGCGAAGCGGGTGAGATCGCGGCCGAGGGCGCCGTGATCCCGGGCGGGCACGAAGGACTCCAGCCGCGACAGCCCCCCGCTGCGCAGCGCGAGGGTGGCCTCGCCCACCGACCCGCCGCCGATCCCCCCCGGGAAGCGGCGCCGGCTCTTGCGGGCGTGACGGGCCGCCGCCCGCACCTTGCCCCGGCCGGGGGTCAGCAGCACCACCAGCAGATCGGCCTCGCCCAGCGCTCGGGTCGCCAGCACCACGGCCGGGCTGCGCTCGCCGGGGACGCCCATGCTCGCATCCCCCTCGGGTCAGATCCCGATGAGCACCGTGGCCAGCCAGAAGTAGAAGATGAGCCCCATGACGTCGACCGAGGTGGTGACGAAGGGGCCGGTGGCCACGGCGGGATCGACCCCGAAGCGATCGAGCACCAGCGGGGTGCAGGTGCCCACGGCGGCCGCGATGGTCATGGAGCCGGCGGTGCCCAGCATGACCACCGCGCCCAGGCGCAGGGGGTCGACGCCCTCCCCCACCGCGACGGAGGCCAGGGCGATGAGCAGGCCGTAGATGAGGCCCAGGCTGGCGCCCAGCGAGACCTCGCGGACCACCAGCCGGCGCACGCGGCTGGCCTCCACGAAGCCCACCGCGAGGCCGCGGACCACGATGGTGGAGCTCTGCATGCCCACGTTGCCGCCCATCCCCGCCACCACCGGCATGAAGAAGGCCAGCGCGGGCACGGAGGCCAGCGCCTCGTCGAAGCCCGACAGCGAGAGCGCGGCCGCGGTGCCGCCCGCCGCCGCGGCCAGCAGCCAGCGCCAGCGCACCCGGAAGCTGCCCGAGAAGGTCCGCGCCTCGGCCAGCTCCTCGCCGGCGCCCGCCATCTTGAGGATGTCCTCGGTGGCCTCCTCGCGGATCACGTCGACCACGTCGTCGACCTCGACCAGGCCCAGCATCACGTCGAACTCGTCGACCACGGGCACGGCCAGCAGGTCGTAGCGGCTGACGATCTCCGCCACCTCCTCCTGGTCGGTGTCGGCGGTCACCCGCACGACGTCCCGCTCCATCACGTCGCGGATCTTCTCGCTGGGGCGGCTTATCACCAGCATCCGCAGCGAGCACACCCCCACCAGGCGCCCGTCCACGTCGACCGCGTACACGTAGAAGGCGGTCTCGGGCGGCTCCTCCTCGTCCTGGATCATCGACAGGGCGTCGCCCACCGTGGCGTCGGGGGAGATCTGGAAGTACTGGGGCGACATGAGGCCGCCCGCGGTGTTCTCGTCGTACGCCAGCAGCTCCTCGAGCTCGTTGGCGTCGTCCACGTCGAGGCGGCCCAGGATCTGGCGGAGCTGCTCCTCGTCGATGCGCCCCAGGATGTCGACGACGTCGTCGACCTCGAGCTCGTCGAGGAGCTTGGCTGCCTCCTCGGGGGCCAGGCGGGCCACCAGCTCGGCCGCGGTCTCGTGGCGCATGGCCTCGACCACCTCGGGCCGGCGGTCGTTGGGCAGCAGCTGCATCACCCGCAGCTGGTCCTCGACGTCGAGGTTGTCGAGCTGGCTGGCGATCTGGACGTCGTCCTGCCGGGCCAGGGTGCGACGCAGACGTCGGTTGTCCCCCGCACGCAGCAGCGTGTGGAGGATCTGGATCTTCCGCGTCCGCGTCGCCGCCATGGCGCGCGGATGATACGACCGGGCCTCCTCGCCCGCCACGAGGGCGTCGGCGCGGCAGGGCGAGCTCGCGGCCTAGGTGCTGGGCCCGGAGCCGCCGCCGACCAGATCGAAGGCCGCCATCACCAGCATCGCCACGAACGCGGCGATCATCAGCCACAGCAGGGCGTTGGCGCGGGGCAGCCCGATGAGGGCGCGTCGCACCACGCCGCCGTCGGGCGCCGGACGCTCCGGCACGCGAGGCGCCTGGGGAGCGGTGACCGGGATCGCCTCGCTCGCCGAGGACGGGCGCTGGGCCAGCATGCGTCGGGCCTGCAGGGCGGCCCGCTCGCGCTCGTACAGCAGCTCCATCACCGTCTCGGAGGGCAGCCCCAGCGCGCGGGTGCAGCAGCGCAGGAAGCCCTTGACGAACACCGGTCCGGGCAGCGCCTCGAACTCGTCGTTCTCCAGCATTCGCAGGCTCGACGCCGGGATCTTGGTGGCGATCGCCAACTGCTCGATGCTCAACCCACGGCGCTGTCGCTGCTCGCGGATGTAGCCGCCGGGCGAGGGGACCTCGTCGACGTCGAGCTCCTCGGGCTCGACGGGACGCGGCGCTTCCGTTGCGACGACGCGCAGCCGGCTCATCTCGGCTTGCATTGCCGGCGAGTGTGTCGCGAAGCCGCCCCGGGGGGCAAGGGGGCCAAAGCGCCCGTCGTGGGGGCCGAGACCGTGCCAGCCGGCCGCCCGTCGCGGGGAGGCTTGGGGATACCCGGGTGTTTTCGAGGAGTTGGCCTAGAGGGGCGGCGTGGCTGCGGCCCCCGGTCGCGGGCGAGCGATCTCGCCGAGGCTACGGAGCACTCCGCGCAATCGCGTCGCCTGCGCTGTCGTCGGTGCCCAGGAAGCGGCTGCAGTCGCGGGCCAGGCAGCTTCGCGGGGCCAGGGACACGCAGGTCCCGAAGGCCTCGCGGGCCCCGGCCTCGTCGCCCAGGCGCAGCCGAGCCACGCCCGCGATCCGGTGCGCGTCCTGGATCGGACAGCGGGGATCCTCCACCACCTGCTGCGCCTGCTCGAGCGCGGCCTCGAGCTGATCGGTGTCGAGGTAGACCTGAGCCAGGCGGTATCGCGCCACGCAGAAGTCGGGGTTGAGCAGCACCGCCTGCCGCAGCTCGTTGGTGGCGCTCACCAGATCGCCGAGGTTGTAGTAGGCCCAGCCGAGGTTGGCGAGGGCCGAGTAGCGGTCGGCGTAGAAGCGCTGCTCGAGGGCGGCGCGCGAGTCCTCGATCGCCCCCTCGTGATCGTGGAAGAAGAGATCGACCACGGCCAGGGAGTTCTGGGCACGGCCGCGCCCCGCCGCGCCCTCGGGGTAGTGCTCGGCCGCCGCGACGAACGACTCGCGAGCCTGCGCGTGGAGCTGCTCGGCGCGTCGCCGCTGCAGATCGGACGCGTCGTCGGTGAGACACTGATCGCTCTCCACCGCGTCGACCATGGTGCGGCCCTCGTTGAGCAGCAACAGACCGCGCAGGTAGTACGAGTCGGCGTGGTCGGGATCGGCCCGCAGCGCTCGATCGAGCTGGAGCTTGGCGTCCTCGAACATGCCGTTGTGGAAGGAGCCCACCGCGACGTCGTAGTGCTTGTCGGCAGGACTGGTGTCGGGGGTGGTGGGATCCTCGGACTCTTGGCTTCGGCGCGCGGCGCAACCTGGTGCGCTCATGACGCTACCGAGCCAACAGAGCCCGGCAAGCGCACGCACCGCAAGGGTACCGAGACCACGGGGCGTGACCGGCATGGTCGGACAGTAGCCATGCCGCGGCCTCGTTCCCAAAAATCCGACGAAGGATCGGGTGTCACCACTGGCATTGCTGCGCTGCGATCGCGCTTGCCAGGGCGTCGGTATGCGGCATGCTGGGGCAGCGTGACGGCCGTGCTCCTCGCATTGCTCGACGCCCATCCCGATGGCCCGGGGTGGGCTCGTCCGTGGCTAGTCGAGACCTTGCGCGCCAACCTCCCGGGCTACGCCGAAGGCACCGAGCTCACCCTGCGAGGCTGGAGCGTGGGCGCGGCCTGGGGCAACGAGACCCTGGTGCAGTCGCGCCCCATCGTGCGCAATCGATCCGTCGATCCGCTCGATGATCTGCTCCGCACTCCGGCCTCGTGCGTGCTCGCGGCCTTCGGGGTGCAGCCCACTCATCCCTCCGGGATCGTGGCCCCGCCCGCGGCCCAGCTCTCGCGGTTTCGGCGGTGGCTGGGCGTTCGCGTGGGCACTCCCCTACCCCCGGCGCTCGCCTCGTCCTTGCGCCAGGAGCTTCCGGGCTTCCTCGCGCGGCACCAGGTCGATCGGGGCGACGGCGAGCTGGTCTTCCTCTCGTTCCTGACCCAGCTGCACGCAGCCGGGGGCCTGCGCAAGGCCTACTCGGAGCCCGAGCTCATCCGGCAGGCGCTGGCCGCCACGGCGGAGCGGCTCGAGCTGGCTCCCCCCCACAATCTCATGGTGAGCGACGGTCGCACCTTCGCCATGCTGCACGATGGGGGCACGGTGGTCTCCTTCGAGCCGCCGCCCGATCAAGCCGGTCGGCAGCGCCGCTTCCGAGTGACCGGTGAGGCCGACGACGATCGCCGCACCAACCTCTTGCTCCACTCCGAGGAAGCGCCGGCCGAGGCTCCGCTGCATGGCGGCGAGCGGGTGGCCCCCGGGGTGTTCTCCATCGACGTCCGGCAGCCCCGCGTCATCGAGCGCTGACCTCGAGCCGATGTCCGACGAGGCCCGGGATCAGGCGGGCGCCGCCCTGGTGGTGCTGCGCCAGCGAGTCGACCAGCACTTCGACGAGGCGCTCGAGCGCAGCCCCACGCAGATGCAGTGCCGCGAGGGCTGTGCCCGCTGCTGCTACCAGCGCTTCGGCGTGTTCGAGGTGGAGGCCCATCGCGTGCGCACGGCGCTGGCCCGGCTCGGCCGACACGATCCCGAGCGACGCCGGCGCGTCCGGCAGCAGGCCGACGACCCCGCCGCCGCCCATCGGTGCGCGCTGCTGGTGGACGATCGCTGCTCGATCTACGACGAGCGCCCCCTCATCTGCCGCACCCACGGTCTGCCCACCCTGGTGCGCGAGCCCGGTCGCCCGGGCACGGTGCAGGGATGCCCGCTCAACTTCACGACCGCCACCCCGCCGGGCCGAAGCGTGCTCGACCTCGGCGCCGTGACCTCCCCGCTGTCGGTGATGGCGACGATGTGGGACGGCACCGGGGCTCGCGTGGAGCTGGCCGCGCTCGCACGCGCGGACGATCCACTCGACGAAGCCTGAGCGATCCCATACGTCCGGGTGCATGCCGATCTCGTCGCTGCGACCAGGCTCGGTCGCACGCGACGAGGCTCGCGGTGCCGAGGCTCAGCCCTTGTCGAGCTGCTTGGCCAGCTCGCTCAGGTCGAGCCGGAAGCCCAGCACCCGATCGCCGCGGTCCTTGTTGCGATCGCCACCGCCACCGCCTCCGCCTCGATTGCCTGGTCCGCCGCGATCGCCCTTGCGCCCTCGCTTGCCCCCCTTGCCCGGGCCTCGATCGCCGCGCTCCCGATCTCCATCGCGCTCGCGCTCGCGCTCCCGATCGCCCCGGCCCGGGCCATCGCCCTTGCGCCGACGCTTGCCGCTGGGCTTGCCCTCGGGACGGGGCTGCAGCGCCCGCAGGCTCATGGAGAAGCGCTTGCGATCCGGCGAGATCTCGATCACCCGCCCCATCACCTTCTGGCCCACGTGGACCGCCTCGGAGGGGTTGGTGATGAAGCCATGGGTCAGCTCGCTGACGTGGACCAGGCCCTCCTGGGCGAGCCCCACGTCGACGAAGGCGCCGAAGTTGGCCACGTGGGTGATCACCCCGGGCAGGTCCATGCCCACCGTGAGGTCCTCGAACCTCTCGAGCGCGGGGTCGTACTCCACCGCCTCGAAGGCCGGCCGCGGATCGCCGCCCGGGCTGCGCAGCTCGTCGAGCATGTCGGCCAGGGTGGTCTCGCCCAGCGGCTCGCCGCTGGCGCCCGGCCGCTGCAGGTAGCGCGCCCCCTCGATCCTGTCGACGAGCTCCGCGTTGCCCACCAGGTCGCCCACGGTCACCCCGAGGTCGCGGGCCATCTCGATCACCTGCCCGTAGCGCTCGGGGTGGATGCAGGTGTGGTCCAGCAGGTGGTCGCCGTCCTCGATGCGCAGGAAGCCGGCGCTCTGCTCGAAGGTCTTGCCCGCCACGCCCGGCACGTCGAGCAGCGCCTGCCGGCTGCGGAACGGGCCGTGCTGCTCGCGGTAGCTCACCACCGCCTTGGCCAGCGAGTGGCTGAAGCCCACCACCCGCGACAGCTCGTCCACGCTCGCCACGTTGGGATCCACGCCCAGCTGATTGATGCAGGAGATCAGCACCTGCTCGAGCGCGGCTCGCAGCTCCTCCTGGTCGACCTCGTGCTGGTGCTGGCCCAGGCCGAGCTTGCGGGGATCGACCTTGGCCAGCTCGGTCAGCGGATCCTGCAGGCGCCGGCCGATGGAGATGGCCCGCCGCATGGAAGCGTCGTCCTCGGGCAGCACGTGCTTGGCCAGTCGGCTCGAGGCGAACACCCCGGCCGCGTCGGCGTCGGCCGAGACCACGGTGGCGCTCAGCCCCTCGGTCTCCCGCACCAGCTCGCGGCACAGCCGCTCCACGTCGCGCCCGCCGTTGCCGTTGCCGATGACGATCGCGACCACGCCGTGCTCGAGCGCCAGCTCGGCCAGGCGGGCCTTGGCCTGGGGCGCCTGGAGCTTGGGCTGCAGCGGGAACACGCTCTCGCGGGCGAGCACCTCGCCTGCCGCGTCGAGCACCGCCACCCGGCAGCCGGGGGCGAAGCCCGGATCGATGGCCATCACCGGCACTCGCCCCAGGGCGGGCGCCAGCAGCAGCGCGCGGTAGGCCTCGCAGAACTCCCCGATGGCCTGTCGATCGATGCGCTGCTTGAGGACCTTGCGCGCGGCCTGGCGCAGGGCTCGACCCTGCGGGCCCTGCCATGCCTCGTGGAGGGCCAGGCGGAGCTGGTCTCCGCAGGGGCGCGAGGCGTCGATGCCCAGCACCTCGTCGCAGACCGCATCGAAGCGATCCACGTCGACCTCGAGCTGCACCTCGAGCGCGCCCTCCCGCTCGCCCCGCAGCAGTCCCAGCACGTGGCTGGGGTTGGCCTTGGCCAGCGGCTCCGGGTGCTCGGCGAGCCGAGCGAAGCGGCCTCCCTTGTCCTTCTTGCCCGGCACCACGCTGGCGCGGATGTGGCCGTGCTCGAGCACGAGGTCTCGCAGCCGTCGCAGCAGCTGCGGCACGTGGAAGGCGTCGTCGGCGATGATCGTGCGAGCGCCCGCGAGATCGCGCTCGGGCGACGGCGTGGGGGGCTCGGCGTCCTCGATCTCGTCGCTGGCCTCGGCCGAGGTGTCCTCGATCTCGTCGCCGGCCTCGGCCGAGACGGCCTCGGTCTCGCCGCTTCCCTCGGCTGCGAGCTCGTCGGAGCCCTCGGTGTCGGCGTCATCACTCGATGCCTGGCGCATCGCCTCCGAGCCCTCGTCGGCGGTGGTCTCGATGACCTCCTCCGAGCCCGAGCCCTCGTCGGCGGTGGTCTCGATGACCTCCTCCGAGCCCGAGCCCTCGTCGGCGGTGGTCTCGATGACCTCCTCCGAGCCCTCGTCGTCGTCGGCGGTCTCGATGACCTCCGAGCTCTCGGAGCCCGGCGCGCTCGCGGCTCGATCCTCGCCGGTCTCCGCAATGGCCTCGTCGCTCTCGGCACTCGTGCCGCCGTGAGAGGAACCCTCACCCTCGGAGGGATCGCTCGCCTCCACGGCTGCGGGGCGCGGCGGACGGGGCTTGGGCGGTCGACCCGGATGCTGCTCGGCCAGGGCCAGCGGATCCGCATCGGGCACGGCCGGCGCATCGCCCTTGAGCACGCCATCGCTGCCGCACGCCCACAGGTGCGACGCCAGCACGCCCAGCCCCCGAGCGCGGGCCTTGGCCGCGGGACCGCGCTTCTTCTTGCGGGGCGCCACCCTGGCATCCTCGAGCTCCACCGGGTGCGTGGCGGTGGCGAGCAGCTCGGCGATGCCCTCGCTCCACCGCGGCGTGGCCTGCAGCTCGGCGCGCAGCTGCTGACGCTTGAGCTCGAAGGCCACCGCATGCACGGCCCTCGCCTGCACTCGCTCGAGATCGCGGATCCCCAGCGAGCCGATGTGCTCTCGGCGATAGCGGGCGAGGAACGCCGGCTGATCGCCCCGGGCCAGCAGGCGAAGAACGCCCACCACGGCGGCCTCGGGGAGGCCCAATTCGCGGGCGATGGGAGGCGCGAGGGCATCCGGCGCCAGGGCAGCGCTCAGGTCGGCGTCCATGGGCGGAGAAAGCTACGGAGCGCACCGCACCGGGTCAAGCGCTGGGCCCCGCAGAAATCCCTCGTCCGGTCCTCGTCCACGGTCGCGACCGTCCGCCTCCCTCACCCGAGCATGGCCAGACCTTCAGGTCCCCCAAAGGCCCTCCCGCTGGCCGCCGCCCTCGCCGTCCCCCACCCCGCTGGTGCTGCGGAGCCTGCGCGTCGACGAGGACCCGACCCTCTCGAGCCGCGGTCGAGGGCCCGTGGCCGGCGTCCTTTCCCCGACCGAGCGAACGACCCTTGACGCCGCCCCGAAGTCGACCTACAAAGCCGCTCACCTTCGACGGAAGGCACCTGGTGCGGGGTGGAGCAGCCAGGTAGCTCGCCGGGCTCATAACCCGGAGGTCATAGGTTCAAATCCTGTCCCCGCTACCAAGAGACGCCGCTCGGATCCTCCGAGCGGCGTCTTCGTCTTGGGCCTCGCGGGCGATCAGCGACTCGGTCGGAGCGGGAAGCCGATCGCGACACCAGTGATCAAGCTCACCCCTTCATTGGCGAGGTCGGGCACCCCTTCGAGCTTCTTGCGGGCGCTCCACTGCTGCTTCACCTCGGCGGTGAGCGACACGTAGTTGGTGATCCGCACCTCGAGCCCCGCGTGGAGCTCGAAGCCCGGGCGGGCCACGGTGTCCACCAGCCGCGCCGCGCTCACCCGATCGTAGTCGAGGCGGATCACGTCGAGGCCGAAGCCGAGGCCGGCGTAGGGGCGCAGCGGGAACTCGTCGAAGAGGTAGAGGTTGCCGCCGAGGTACAGCGGCACCGCCACGTACGACAGCGCCCGGGCGTCGCCCACCTGCAGGCCGCCGTCGCGATCGAAGGCCACGCGCCCTGCCTCGTAGCCGGAGCGGAAGTAGCCCATCGAGCGCGGGAACCGGGCCCGCCGCTTCACGCTGAACAGCTGCCAGCGCAGGTCGAGGCCGCGGACCTGGGCGCAGCCCTTGCCCTCCCGCGGGTAGAAGCAGGCCTCCATGTCGTTGGCGGTGATGCGCCGGCTGGTGGTGGGCAGCGGCCCGCCCGGGGGGAAGGGCGAGATGGGCACGCCCAAGAAGATGCCGCCCCACGCCCGGCTGGTGGAGCGCTCGTCGGCGAGCCGGGTGATGAGGCCCTCGTCGTCGTCGTCGTCGTCCTTGCCTTCCTCGTGCTCGTCGCCGGTCTGCTCGATCACCACCACATTGCCGTCGGGGGTCTCGATCCGCGTCACCCGATCCTGGCCGGAGCCGGGATCGTCGCCGAGGGGCGAGCCGCCGTCGGCGATCACGGCAGGCTCGTCGCCGTCGCTCGGGGTGGTGCCGGTGGTCGGCCCCTGCCAGTCGGGCTCCGAGATTCCCAGCAGCCCGCGCTGCGCGGTGTAGCCCGCGTAGTAGCCGGGGCCGAAGGGCGTGGCGAACAGACCGCGGCGGAACGCCTGGTCGAGCGAGCCCCGCGAGGCCGAGGGCGCGGCCTGGAAGCGCAGCAGGTGGGCCAGCACCACGCCGCGCTGATCGGAGGCGATCTGGGCCTCGTCGCGATCGTCGGGGGAGCTCGCGCGATGGATGAACAGCTCGCCGTCGGGCAGGCGCAGGTAGCCGGGCTGCTCGCCGCTGCGGTGCAGATCGGCCAGCCGCACCCCGCGTCCGTCCTCGACCGTGTAGTGGTAGCGATCGCCGGGGCCGAACAGCAGCAGGCGCTGGTCGGCCAGGCGCCCGTGCTCCACCAGGGCCCGTCGCTCGTCGTCGGCCGGCGGTCGCACCACCACCTCGAGCCGCGCCCGCGGATCGTCCACGCCATGGTTGGCGGCCGAGACGAACGCCCCCAGCTCGCTGTACTCGATGCGGGCGTCGCCGTTGAGGTCGGCCCCGCCCCGCAGCCCGCTGAGCAATTCGTGGGTGAAGATGCCGCCGCGGTAGCGATCCCACTCGTGGGTCTGCTGGTCGGCGGAGTGGGCCAGCACCACGCCGGTGTTGGGGAAGTGACCCAGGTGGGTCTTGTCGAGGTACTTCTCCACCGCGCGGCTGAGGTCCACCTCGCTGCGATCGGGCTGCCAGTCCTTGCCGCGCGAGAGCACGAACTGCTCGCTGCGACAGGCGTCGATGATCACGTGGTTGTGATCTGCGGGCGAGCGGGCCAGCAGCCCCGCGAACAGCTTCTTGCGGGTGAGCTTGCCCTCCTCGAGGGTCAGGTAGCCCTGGCCGTCGGGCCCCACGTCGCCGTGCCCCGAGTAGTAGACCAGCAGCTCCACCTCGTCGCCGCGCTCCTTGGCCGCCTTCATGCGGGTGAGCAGCGACTCGTAGGCCGCCTGCAGCCCCGCCTCGTCGGGCCGGTGGGCGCGGGAGACCAGCTCGGGGAACAGCGCCTGGCTGTCGCGATCGAGGTGGGTCACCAGCTCGGTGTCCACCCCGGTCTCGGTGAGCAGCTCGGTCATGCGCGCCGCGTCGTCGTCGGCGAAGCGCAGCGGGGCCTGGCTGTCGTCGAGGGTGTGGTTGCTGCCCACCACCAGGGCGAAGCGCCGCACGGGCCCCTTGGGGGCGCTCGCGTCGTCGCTTGCCGCGGGCCCGGCCGCCGCGACGGGGCGAGGACCGAGGAAGGCGAGGCCGGCGACGAGGGTGGTGACGACGGCGGCAGCGAGGCGTTGGCGAAGCAGGGGCATGGTGGGGTCCTCCGGTGAGGCTCAGTCGTCGATGGTGAAGGCGAGCTCGGCGGCCTGGCAGCGGGCGAGCGTGGGACAGGCACGGGCGAGGCTCTCGGTGCTCACTCGCTCGATCCAGGGGGCGTCGCCGGAGCCAGCGGCGGGCTGGCCCGCGAGCTGCTCGGCCCAGCCGCGGACCTCGTCGGCGGTGGCGGCCGTGGGCGAGACCAGGGCGTAGACCCGCAGCGGGCCCGTGGCATGGTTGACCGACAGGCGCACCGCGATCTTCAGCGCTCGCCAGCGACCGGCCACCACCGCCGGCGTGGAGGGGTCGACGGGGGTCGGCAGGTAGAACATGGGGTCGCCGTCCGCATCCACGCCGAACAGGGTGAGCTGGCCGTCGATCCCCGTCTCCACGCGGTAGGCAAAGCCCATGAGGTCTCGCCGCGTGCACTCGCGGGCCCGGGCGCGGCGGCTGGGCGCGTCCACGCCCTCGGCGACGCACAGCGCCTCGAGGGCCAGGCGGCCCGTCGAGGCCGCGCCGCGAGCCTGCCAGCCGTCGTCGCGTCCCTCCCACCACGGGGCGCTGGCCTGCTGCAGCGGTCCCGCCCACAGCAGCACCAGCGCGGCGGCCAGCACCGTCATCATGGCGGGCCACCAGCGACGCGCGCCCTCGGCTCGCGGCTCGGCCCCCTCCGGGTCGAGCTCGTCGGCGAGCCAGCGCCCCACCAGGTCGAGCTCGCTGGGCGCGAGGTCGCCGTCGCCCTCGAGCACCCGCAGGGCCGACACCGCCCGGTCGTAGCGGGCGCGAGCCTGGGGATCGCGACGCAGCTGCTCGTGCAGCCGCGCCCGCTTGCGGGGCGGCAGCCCCGAGATCAGCTCGCGCTCGATCCAGCGATCGAGCCGGGCGGGCCCCAGCGCGCGCCTCATCGCAGCACCTCCCCCAGCAGCTCGGCCAGCGACACCCCGAGCAGCGGCAGCACCAGCCCCGCCGCCACCAGGCCCTCCTCGCCCTGCTTGCGCAGGAACCGGAGCATCTGCTGGCGCAGCTTGGCCTCGCGCCCGCGCACCTGCTGGCGACCCAGGCCGAGCAGGTCCGCCGCGTCGCGCTGCGACTTGCCCTCCACGAAGCGCAGCTCGAGCAGCTGGCGATCATCGGGCCCCAGGGTGTCGAGGAAGCGCTTGACCACCGCGCGCACCTGGGCCCGCCCCACCTCCTGCTCGGGCGTCTCGCCGACCTCGTCGACCACCTCGATCTCGCTGCCGCGGGCCTCCCCGTCCTCGCGGACCTCGGGAAACTGCACCTCGCGGCTTCGAAAGCCCCGCAGCACCACGTTGCGCGCGATGGCCCGCAGGTACGGCCCGTAGGGGCGCAGGCCGTCGTAGCGCTCGCGCGAGCCGGGCTCGAACGCCCGCCGGAAGGTCTCGTGCAGGGCATCGTGCAGCTCGAAGGCGGAGCGATAGCCCACGAAGCGATGGTGCCGACCCGAGGCCTGGAACGAGAAGCCGTAGCGCAGGGTGGCGGTGACCTCCTTGGCGTGGCGCTGGTAGACCTCGTGGAGCGCGGTCGTGCGGCCCTCGCGGAAGTCTCGCAGCAGCCCCCACGACCACCCGTTGGGGGCGAGCTCTTCGGTGGCGGGCGAGGACGAGGCGGGCACGTCGACGCTTCCTATCCGGGGCGTGGGTGGCTGGGTTGGCATTTTTTCGCGCCCGCGCCGGCGGACGGGCAACCGCATGGGATCACGGGCATTCTAGCCCTGGGGCCCCTCGCCGCGGGACCCGCGGGATGGGCGCTGTGGGTGTACCGTGGGGCTCGCGATGTCCGACCGCCCCGATCCCCCTGCCCCGCGCCCGCTGGGCTCGCTGCGGCTGTGGCTCCTGGTGGCGCTGGTCGTTGCCTTCGCCGGCCTGCGCGCCCAGCCCCCCGCTCCCGCGCCGGTCGATGCGTCGGCGACCGAGTTCTCGGCCGCGCGAGCCATGGCCGTGCTCGAGCGCATCGTGGGCGACCCCTCCCCGCACGGCGTGGGCACGCCGGCCAACGCTGCCGTGGCCGATCGCATCGAGGCCGAGCTGCGGGCGCTGGGGCTGACGGTGGAGCGCCAGCATGCGATGTCGTGCCGCCACATCGTGTGCGCGCCGGTGGTGAACCTCGTGGCCGACGTCCCGGGGACCGAGCCCGGCGGACCCGTGGTGCTGCTGACCAGCCACTACGACTCGGTGCACGCGGGGCCGGGGGTCGCCGACGATCTGCACGCCGTGGCGCTGTCGATCGAGGTGGCGCGGGCGCTGCTGGCCGGCGATCGCCCCGCCCACTCGGTGCGCCTGCTCATCGACGAAGGCGAGGAGAGGGGCCTGCTCGGCGCCAAGGCCTTCGTGGAGCAGCACCCGCGCGCGCGCGAGACCGCGGTGGTGGTCAACGCCGAGGCCCGCGGCACCACCGGCTCGTCGTCGCTGTTCCAGACCAGCGAGGGCAACGGCGCCCTGATGGCCGAGGTGCTCGGCGAGCTCCCGCGGCCCTCCGCCACCTCGCTGACCGTCGAGGTCTACCGCCGGATGCCCAACGACACCGACCTCACCATCTTCCTCGAGGCCGGCTACGCGGGGCTCAACTTCGCCTTCGTGGGAGGCGTGGGCCGCTACCACACGCCGCTGGACGACCTGGCCCACCTCGATCCCGGCAGCGTGCAGCACCAGGGCCAAAGCGTGCTGGCCTCGGTCCGCGCGCTGGCCGACGGCCCCCTGCCCCTGCCCACCGGCGACGATGCGATCTACTCCGATCTGCTGGGGCTGCTCGTGCTGCGCTGGCCCGCGGCCTGGGCCACCGCGCTGCCGCTGGCGCTGCTGGGGGTCCTGCTCGGGCTGCTCGCGCTCGCCCGTCGACGCGGCCGAGCTCGCCTGGCTCGCACTCCGCTGGGCGTGGTGGGGGTGCTGGGGCTGGTGCTGCTCACGACGGGCGCGGCGCTGCTGCTGCCCTTGCTCGTGGCCGCGGTGCAGGGGCAGCCGACGCCGGCCCACGCCCATCCCCTGCCCCTGCGGCTGGCGCTGTGGCTGAGCGCGGCGGGCATCGCCGGGGCGCTCGGGTCGGGCCTGGGTCGCGGGGCACGGACGCTCGAGCTGGCCTTCGGGGTGGCGATCGCCTGGGGGGCAGCCACCGTGGCGCTCGCGGCCGCAGTGCCCGGAGCGTCGGCCGTGCTGGTGATCCCCGTGGCCGCGATGGGGCTCGGCCTGGCCGGCGCGCTGCTGTGGCCGCGCCACGAGGGCCTCGCGCTGGCCATGGGCGCGCTCCCCTTCGTGGCCATGTGGACCCAGCTCTCGCTCGCCCTCGAGGACGCCTTCGGCTACGCCCTCGCCCCGGCGGTGGCCGTGCCCATGGCGGTGGGCCTGAGCGCGGTGCTCCCCGGCCTCGTGCGCCCCCCGGGCCCGGCTCGCCCCTGGCCCCCACGCATCCTGGGCCTGGCGATCGCGGCGGCGCTGGTGGCCGCCTGCATCGTGCCCGTCTACGACGCGGACGCTCCCCGTCGCGTCTCGCTGGTGCACTACGACGATCGTGCCACCGGCGAGGCCCAGGTGCTGGCCATCACCACCGACGGCATGGCGCCGCCCCTCGCCGCCGCCCTGGGTCCCGACGCCCGGGACACCATGCCTTCGTGGGTCGACTTCCGCGGGCTCGGCATCGCCGGCGTCCCGGGGACCGCTCCGGCCCCCGTCCTGCGCGTGCTCTCCCGCGAGCCCCTGCCCCAGGGGCGCCGGGTTCGGGCCCGGCTGCACTCGCCGCGCGGCGCCGACCGAGCCGTGCTCCAGGTCCCTCCCGAGGCCCTGGCCGCGGTCACCGTGAGCGGCCAGCCGGTCGCCACCACGGCCGACCCCCGCGGCCGCCTCCTGCTGTTCGGCTTGCCCGCCGAGGGGGTCGAGATCGTCCTCGAGCCCCGCGGGGCCGATCCGGTCGAGCTCACCGTCGTCGATTGCGTAGCCGGGCTCCCCGATTCGGCGCGTGCGATCGCAGCGGCTCGGGACGCCGACGCCATCCCGGTGCAGTGGGGCGACATGGCCTGCATCGGCACCCGGGCTTCGCTCTAGCGGGCCATCCCGCCGTTTCGCGCCGCTTGGTCGGCCCTGCTACGCTCGACCCGAACCGTGTCCCTCTCGAAGGCCCAGGGCGATCCCACCGCGCCCCAAGCGGAGCTCGACCTGCTCGCCGACGGGCGGGAGCTCCTCGAGCGCTGGACCGCCTCGCCGCGCTTTCGCTACCTGTACCCCGAGGGCCCCAACCTCGCGATCCTGCTCGAGGCCTACCAGGAGCTCGACCGCCGTCGCGTGGTGGGGCGCGTGCGACCCAAGCGACGAGCGCAGCAGCGGGCCATGCGTCGGATCATCCGCCGGCTGGCCCAGCTCGATGCGATCGCCCGCCATCGTCGCCTGCGCTGGCGCTATCCCCCGCCGCGCGTGCGTCCGCCCCACGTGATGCCGTCGCTGGTGCGTCGCGCCCTGGGCCAGGTCGATCCCGACGCGCGCCGGCTGGTGCGAGCGCGGCTGGCCGGGCAGTGGGCCCCGCCCGATCCGGGCGCCACCCTCACCACCGAGGCCACCCGCGAGGCCCGCGGCCTCGAGCAGCTCCGCGACGCCCTGATCAACGAGGCCCTCGCCCACCCCGAGGGCCTCGCCAAGCTGCACCCGCAGTTCCTGCTCTTCGCCGCCTCGGCCCCGCCCCGCAAGCGCCGCTATCCCATCGCCAGCTTCCTGCTGG
Source organism: Myxococcales bacterium (assembly GCA_020633315.1). GTDB lineage: Bacteria > Myxococcota_A > Polyangia > Nannocystales > Nannocystaceae > Paraliomyxa. Next base: position 843,233 of record JACKDV010000001.1, on the reverse strand, counting down.
TCACGCTGCCCCTGCGCCTGGTGATGGGCCTGATGCTGCTGCTCACCACGCTCTACGTGGGTGCCTTCCTGTTCTTCAACGACCAGCGCCTGGGCAGCTTCGTCAGCTCTCGCATCAGCGGCCTGGTGGAGGGCGAGCTCGAGATGGGCTCGATCCACTGGACGCCCTCGCTCATCGTGGACCTCGTCACCGGGCAGCCCCACCACGTGGTGGTGGAGGACGTGACCATCTGGGAGCCCTACGCCAGCTACGGCGGCCAGCGAAAGCAGCGGACCGCGTGGGCCCGGCGTCTCGAGGCCGACCTCGTGCTGCACGAGATCATCCCGTGGAACCGCCTGGGCGTCCCCACCACCTTCGAGATCCCCTGGCTGCTGCACTTCAGCTCCGTGCGCTCGGACGACGACGCATGGTTCGTGGTGCGCGAGTACGACGACGTCACCGCGAAGGGCGAGACCCGGACCCTGCTCAGCCTCATCGACGCCTTCCGCCCGCTCGAGCCCCCCGAGCCGGACGTGCGCGGGATCAGCTTCCGCGTGGATCGAGCCCAGCTCGCGCGCGCCCGCCTCTCGGTCGACTTCATGCACGGCCTCGAGGGCTGGCGCACCATCGCCGATCTGCGCGACCTGGGCTTCGTGCTCGCCTACGACGCGCCCAGCCCGACCGAGGGCACCCCTCCGCGCCTGCCCCTGCGCTTCGACGTGGACGGCATGGGCGTGACCGGGAGCTTCGAGCTCGACGACATCGAGGTGCCGTTCACCAACATGAGGATCGATCGCCTCGCCTGCGGCCTGAACGACGCGCCGCTGGGCGACGTGGGCTTCGACGCCCAGGGCCTGGCCGCCGACTCGCCGCTGGAGCTGCACGGCTGGCTGCGTGACGCCTTCGCCCGCGAGCTCACCGCCCACGAGCCCCTGCCCCTCGATGCGGTGGTGAGCTGGGGCACCTTCGCCCGCGCCGAGCTCGACGCCTTCAGCCGCGATCCGGCCGAGCTGGCCTCGCACCTCGAGCAGCAGCTCGGCCTGGCCAGGGGCACCATCATGGCCGCCGAGGGGGCCACCGTGCGCGGGCGCGTGGAGGGGCCGCTGACCGAGCCGCGCTACCACCTCGCCGGCGAGGGGCTGGCGCTCGACCTGCTGGGCGAGCCGGCGTGGACGATGGACGACGTCAAGCTCAGCGTGTCGATCGAGCAGGCCCCCCTGCCCGACCGCTGGCGCGAGACGCTGCCCGCCGATGCCCGCCGCCTGGTCGCCCACTTCGACACCTTCGAGGGCACCGCGCTCGACGGCAGCTTCGCGCTCGATCCCATGGCCGACGAGGGCGCGCTGGTGGTGTTCCCCGAGGACGACGAGTCCTTCCTCATCGCGGCCCCGCTGGACCTGGTGGGGGTCAACCCCGCCCAGCTCTCCCCCGACGATCCGCAGATCGCCCAGACCCTCTCCGGTCAGGCCGACGGTCGCCTCGACCTCTACACCCTGGAGATCGGGCCGCCGCTCCCCGAGGACGACAGCGACGAGGGAGGCGACCCCACGGTCGCGCCCGCCCCCATCGTCGACGAGGCCGAGGCCGAGCTGGCGCCCACCACCGAGCCCGAGGACGACGAGCTGACCATGCGCCTGGCTCGGCTCGAGCTCACCGACGTCCGGGTGGTCCGCGATCGCGGTCCCCAGGACGACGGGATCCCCCGGCGCCTGCGGGCCGACGGCACCGTGGTGATCGACGCCGATGGCCACATCGATCTCGACGGCCTGGTGGTGCGCACCGACGGCACCACCCTGCGCACCTCGGGCGGGGTGGACGGGACGCTGGCCCACCTCGACTCCACCCACCTCGCGCTCGACGTGGACGACGGCCAGGCCTTCGCCCGCGCCTTCGGCATCGATCCCTACTTCGACGTGCTCGACGCCGAGATCACCGTCTCCGGGGCCACGATGGCCCCCAACGGACGCGACGGCCAGCTCCTGGTGAGCGGCCTGGCCTTCCAGGGCGGCACGGCCACCACCGCCGCCATGTCGATGCGCAAGGGCGTGCTCACCGTCGACGCGCCCAAGGCCCAGATCTACGGCGGCAAGGGCTCGGTGCACGCCGAGGTCACCCTGTTCGAGAACGGCGAGCTGCGGGGCGATCCCAAGATCAAGGCCACCATCGCGCTGAGCGGGGTGGAGCTCGCCACCCTGGTCGACCCGCAGCTGAGCGGCACCGCCGACGTGGAGCTCACCCTGGGCGACGCCGAGGGACGGGCCCAGCCGCTGTCCCGCCTCGAGGTGCGGGGCCGGGCCCTGGTGCCCGAGCTGCGCTTCGGCGGCACCCGCTACCGCAACGCCGAGGTCGAGTTCTCGCTCGGCCCCGAGTCCCTCACCATCCACCGCCTCGAGCTGCCGGTCCATCGCTCGATCAGCCCCTTCCACGCCCCCGACGTCACCGTCCCCATCGGCCGGATCATCGCCAAGGGCAGCGTGGGGCTCAGCTCCGATCCCGCGCTGGATCTCGAGGTGGAGGCCGAGGGCGTGCCGCTGCGCCTGGTGGCGCGGCTGCTCGAGGCCGACGTGCCCGTGCGCGGCCGCATCGGCCGGGGCACCTCGCTGGTGGTGGGCGGCACCATGCGACGCCCCGCGGTGGGCGGCACCGTGCAGCTCTCGGGGCTCTCGGCCGAGGGCATCGCGCTGGGCGACGGCCTGCTCGAGGTCACCAGCGAGGACCTCCCCGCCAACGGCCCGCTCGCCAGCCACCGCGAGCTGCGGGTGGGCGGCGAGCTGCGGACCCCCGAGGGGCGCGCGGGCGGGATCCAGTGGACCCTCGACGCGGTGGTGGCCCTGGGCGAGACCCCGCGCTCCCGCCGGAAGAAGGACAGCGGGCTGCCGCCGCTCGACGCCGAGGTCGACGTCCGCTTCGATCGGATCTCGCTGGACACCCTGCTGCGCGGCCTCAACCGCGGCACGGGCAACGCCCCCACCATCACCGGGCGCCTCGACCAGCTCGGCGCCCACGTGCTCACCTGCGATCCCGGGGCCGCGATGATCTCCGACTGCCTCGACGAGCATCGCTCCGAGCGCAGCCTCGAGATCTCGCTGCAGCTCGACGGGGCCTGGGTGAGCGGGCGCGAGCCCACCACCGCCGACCCCTGCCAGGATCCCGGGGTGCTGTGCACCGCCAGCGCGCTCGAGGCCAGCATCGACTGGCCCAAGATCGTGCTCGATCGACCGTGGGCGTGGCGCACGGGCGGGGTCACCCCCACCCAGCTCACCCTCACCGGCGATCTCGATCTCTCCGAGCCACCCCCCGACGCGGGCACGGCCTCGGAGCGCTCGTCCCAGGTGTGTCGCGCCCCCGAGCTGGGCTCGCTCGATCAGCCCGCGCCGCCCGACGGTGCCGCCCGGGCCGAGGTGCACGGCGCGGTCGATCTCGGGGTGGTGGCCGAGCTGCTGGGCTCCGATGTGCTGCGCCAGGCCGAGGGGCGCCTCGACGTGGACCTCGCCCTCACCGGTCCCGCCGCCCAGACCCGGATCTCGGGGCGCGTCACCCTGCCCGACGGTCCGAAGGGCGAGAGCGAGGGCCTGAGCCTCCACCTCGGTGAGACCGAGCTGCCGCTGACGATCCGCGATCTCGACCTGCGCATCGACGAGCAGTGGCTGGCCGCCACGGGCAAGCTCGCGGTGATGGGCGACGAGCTCGAGTTCGGCACCGTCCGCGACGAGCACACCGGCTATGCGTTCCGTGGCCCCTGCGAGGGCACCTACGGTCTGGCGGCCCACGGCACGGTGGGGTACCGCCTGATCAACGGCCTCTACGGCGACACCATCGCCACCGCCGGCGGCCTCGAGGTGGCGCGCCTGGTGGCCCGCGGCAACGTCGACGATCCCGAGCCCCTCGAGCAGGCCGCGGGCTCGATCAAGGTGGGCCGCGAGACCCTCACCCTCGAACTCGACGAGGGCCTGCCCCCGGTGGAGCTCGTCGACGGCACCGTGGACGTGGCCCTGTGCACCCCCGAGCGCTGCCCCTTCGAGCTGGCCCCGGGCTCGCTGGCGATCCACGTGGGCGGCGAGCGAGGGGCCCGCGGCTCCGAGCGCCCCACCGAGGCCCTGCGCGCGAAGATCGGCCCCCGCGGCACCGCCTTGGCCTGGGGCACCACCTACCTGAGCCCAGACTTCCGCTCGGTGGACGGCACCGGCGTGACCCTCACCCTCGAGGACGTGCCCTACCGCGGCTACGACCAACGGGGCCGGCCGGTGTACGAGGCCGAGCTCAGCAGCTCCGCCATCACCTTCGAGGGCGGGATCCCGCTGGTGGTCTCGGGCGGCGTCGACGTGGCGCGGGCCCGCTACGTGCAAGACGCCGTGCAGGGCGTGGAGATGCTGGCGTTCACCGACGACGTGGAGCTGCCCAGCGCCCCGCCCCCCGAGATCATCCGCGACCTGCAGTTCGACCTGCGGGTCGAGACCAGCTCGCCGCTGCGCCTGGAGAACAACGTGGCCCACGGCGTCGAGGCCGATGCGATCATGGAGATCACCGGCACCTACGAGCGACCCGAGTTCACGGGGCGGGTGGACGTGGAGCCGGGCGGCACCGTGGACATCCCCTTCCTCACCGGCACCTACGAGATCCAGCGCGGTCGGATCACCCTGCTGCGCGAGCTCGAGGACGCCGAGGTCGACGTGCTCGCGCTGCGTCGCGAGCTGGTCTACATCGACGACACGCCGCGGCAGGTGTACCTGCTGCTGGGCGGCACCCCCGAGGCCATCACCTGGAAGTGCATCGCCGAGGGCGACACCAGCGGCGCGGTGGAGACCCAGCGCGGCTGCCTCGACTACCTCGTGCTCGGCGCCGGCGACGTGCAGAATTCGGCCCTCACCGTCCAGCGCACCGGCGGCGGCGGCCTGGCCAACGCCCGCAAGCCGCTCCAGGTGGTGGGCCACGTGACCGAGTTCGACTTCGGCCGCAAGATCGAGGAGGCCGCCCCCCGCTTCGGCCCCTACGTGCCCGACGTGCGGCTCCGGCTCGGGCAGATCGGCCCCGAGCTCGAGGTCGCCACCCCCGAGGAGTGGCTGGACTTCGACTACGTACACGGGACCGCGGCCCTCGACTACACTCGCGGCTACCCGGGATTCCTGCTCCAGCAGAGCCGCGAGCTCACCTTCCAGCTCGAAGCCATCGATCTGCTGGTCTTCGAGGTCTCGCGCGACATCCGGTCCTACCTCAACAACCGCATCATCTTCGATCCCCTGCGCCAGACCACCGTCGAGTTCCGCGTTGACTTCGAGATCCCCAGCCTGCGGTAGCCCCGGCCCCCGCGTGCCGACGCGGGGGCGCGATGGCGCATGGTCGGGGCCGTGGGGCTTGCTGGTGCTGTGCGGGTGGCTGCTGCTCGCCGGACGGGCCCGCGCGCTCGAGGCCCCGCCCGAGCCCGAGCCGGCCGAGCTCGAGGTGATCGAGGAGCCGGTCGCGGACGAGCCCCTGCTCGGGGAGGAGCCCGAGCCCTCGGCCGAAGGGGGCAGCGAGCCCCCCGGCGACGAGGGCGAGCCCGAGCCGATCGACGTCGATCGAGTGGAGGCCGAGATCGACGAGGACGCCATGCTCGGGCTCGAGGAAGAGGAGGCGACGGTCGACGGCGAGATCGCCGAGCCGATCGAGCCCGACTCGGGCGAGCCCTTCCCCACCGACGAGCCCGAGGAGATCGATCTGACCGACCCCCTCGCCCCCGTCGACGCGGCGCTCTACGACCTGGGGACCCGCGAGGGCGTGGTGCTGAGCGGTCAGCGTCGCACCACCGACCGCCTGCGGGGCGAGACCCTCACCGCCGTGCTCGACGGGATCGACGGCGGCCTGCTGCAGTACGTGCTCGAGCGTGTGGCCGAGGACGGCTACCAGATCCTGCTCGAGCCGCTGGCCGAGCGCAGCTTCATGGTGATCGCGCTGCGCAGCCGCCCGGGCCAGCCCCGCGGGGTGCTGCTGGTGGGCGTGGAGGATCTCGAGCTCGAGGGCACCACCCGCCGGGGCGAGTCGCTGGAGCTGCTGCGCAAGCGCCTGGTGCTCCCGGCCGGCGGCGTGCTGCCGCTGGCCTTCACCGAGCAGCTCGCCGCCGTGGGCTACCGCGCCACCTTCCAGGCTGCGGCGCCGGGGGTCATCGTGGTGCACGTCCGCCCGGGTCGGGTGATCCGGCGGGTACGGGTGCGAGGCCAGCTCCCGCTGTCGGAGCGAGACATCCGGCGGGTGCTCAGCCAGGAGGCGCGGCCCGGCGCGCTGGCGCCCGGCCAGTGCAGGCCACCGCGGCAGATCCGGGCGCGCCCCAACCAGGCCGTGCCCACCGAGATCGAGGGGGGCCGTCGCGACGGGGTGGAGCGCAGCGCCAGGGCCCGGCGCTCGCTGGTGTGCGAGCCGGGCGACCTGGCCTGCGACGAGTGGGAGCGCGGCGAGCTCGACCGACTGCAGCGCTTCATGTTCGACAACGGCTACCTCAAGGGCTCGGTGTCGCTGCAGCTCGCCTGCGGGCGCAACGGCCAGGAGGTCGACCTCTACGTCACCCTGCGCAAGGGCCCGGCCTATCGGGTGGGCGAGATGAAGGTCACCGGCAACCTCACCACCCAAGACCAGCGCTGGATCCGTCGGGTGTTCCGCCCCAAGATGAGCCCGGTCCTGCCGCTGCCGCGCCGGGTGACCCGCAAGCACATCGAGCAGGCCAAGGAGCGGGTGGCCTCGGAGTACGCCGAGCCCCGCACCAGTCCCGGCTCGGCCGCGCGACGTGAGCTGCGGCTGCCCTACCCCGGCGTGCGGGTCGACACCAACTTCGACTCCATCGAGCGCAGCGAGCTGCCCCCCGGGCGCAAGCTGCCGCTCGAGGTCGACGTGCAGCTCGGCTCGGCGGTCAACACCGAGTTCCTCGGCAACGAGCGCGTGGCCGAGAACCGCCTGCGCTCGCAGCTGCAGCTGTTCCAGCGCCGCGAGCCCCCCAGCGCCGCCGCGGCCCGCCGCGAGGCGGCCGGGCTGCGGCGCTACTACCAGAGCCGCGGCTTCATGCTCGCCACGGTCGAGGGCGAGCTGCTCGAGTTCGGCAAGGGCACCGTGCCCCCCAAGCTCGTGTTCAAGATCCGCGAGGGCCCGCGGGTCACCGTGCGCAAGGCCGACCTGGTGATCGAGGGCAACCTGCCCCCGCTGGTCGCGGACAAGCTCGAGCGCAGCTACCGACGCAACCGCAAGATCGAGGAGCGCAGCCACTTCACCGACGGCCACGCGCTCGAGGACCTGGGCCAGATCATCACCGTGCTCAACGATCGCGGCTACCTGTGCGCGCGGGCGTCGATGCGGGTGGCCTTCCTCGAGGAGGGCCTCGATCGCGCCGGGCAGCATGCGGTGCTCGATCCGCTGACCGCTCTGGACGACGCCGGGTCCCCCCTGTGGCTCGAGTCGCAGCTCGACGCGGCCGGGATCCAGGCGCTGCGCGGCGACCGGGACAAGGGCGGGCTGAGCCGCGCGGGTCTGTTCGTGCGGATCGAGGTGGTCCCCGGCCCGCGCGTGGTGACCTCGGAGCTCGAGGAGGTGCGCTACCTCGAGCAGACGATTCCCGGCAGCCGCGAGACCCAGGGCCTGCCCGTGCTCGACCACGGCGCCTGGGGCAAGCCCCGCATGCTGCGAGACGGTCCGCTGCGCCGCCCGGGTGCTGCCGATCCCGGCGACGTCCCCATCGATCTCACCCTCGACCGCGACGTGGAGCGCGACATCGTCACCCGCTATCGCGCCAGCGGCTATCCGCTGGCCGACGCCGAGCTGCGCTGGCGCTACACCGACAAGAGCGGGCAGGTGCACCGCGTGGCCCAGGCCGAGCGCCTCACCAGCCCGGAGGTGGGCCTGTGCCAGGAGCAGGCCGACCAGCCCGGTGCTCCGGTGGACGTGGAGATCGCGGTCTACGAGGGTCGCAGCGGTCGCTTCGGCACCACCCTGCTGCGCGGCAACTTCAAGACCAACCGCCGCCCGCTCATGCGCGCCAAGACCTGGGAGGAGGGCGACACCTACGACCGGCGTCGGGTGGAGGAGACCCGCCGGCGGATCGAGGGCATCGGGGTGACCGAGGGCGTGCAGATCCGCGAGCAGGAGGTGGGCTGCCACCTCGAGGACGAGGAGGACCAGTGCGTCGTGCACGAGGTCATCACCATCACCGAGTCCAAGGACCGCGCCCTCGACGTGGCCGGGGGCATCGGCGGGGCCACCCTCGATCCGCTCTACGTGTTCCTGCGCCCCACCCTGCCCAACATGCTCGGCACCGGCTGGGACCTGCAGCTCGACGGCCACTACGGCTTCGGCAACGTGTTCGGCACCTTCTGCAGCGAGGAGAACTGCTACGAGCGCAGCGGTCGGGCCTCGCTCATCCGTCGGCGGATCCTCGGCAGCCCGCTGACCTTCGAGCTCACCGGTCAGGTGCAGCAGCGGGTCACCCCCGCGCGCGGCGAGATCGACAGCGCCCTCGGGCAGCTTCGCTTCTCGCTGCCCGTGGGCGAGCACTGGCAGATCTACGCCGGCTACCTGGCCCAGGTGGCCAACGTGTCCAAGGACGTGGTCAAGCCCGTGCTGGGCAACGAGACCGGCTGCAGCAACCCCGACCCCGGCGACACCCTGTGCCGGCCGCCCAACCGCGGCGAGGCGATCGTCCCCGATCGCACCGGAGCGGTGCAGGCCGGCGCCGTCTGGCAGAAGGTGGACAACGCCTTCAACCCCGACAAGGGCTTCATCCTCACCCTCGAGGGCCTGTTCGCCACGCCCTCGCTGGGCACCGACTGGTGGCTGCGCGGTGACCTGGGCTGGCAGCACTTCATCCCGATCCCGCGCACCGAGCAGCGGCTGAGCTTCCGCTACAGTCTGCGCTACGGCCACATCTTCACCCTGCCCGGCCTGCCCGGCTCGTCGAGCTCGGTGGCCGAGGTGTGGCGCTACTTCGGCGGCGGCACCACCGATCTCGGCATCCGCGGCATCGAGCCGCAGACCATGCTCGTCGACGTGGAGCGGATCCAGGGGCCCTACGGCACGGCACGGCTCGAGCCCACCGCCCAGGGCGGCCACATCCGGGCGCTGGGCACGGTGGCGCTGCAGGTGGTGTCCATCCAGAACTTCCTCGGCGGCAAGCTGGCCCACTCCGCCTTCATCGACGCGGGCGTGCTCACCCAGCGCTGGTCGCAGGTGGTCCCGGGCCGCGACATACGGCGCAGCGTGGGCCTCAACTTCGTCAAGTGGGACATCCGCATCGTGACCGTCTCGGTGGGCTATGCCGTGCTGGTCCCGGACAGGATCATCCCCGGCGGCAACGTGGGCCCCACCGACGACCGCAACGGCCGCTTCGTCTTCGACGTGGGGGCCACGTTCTGACGCGAGCGTCGCTCGTCAGTCCACGAGCACCTCCGCCACTGATTGCGCCGTGATCGCCCGATCGACCCACTGCTGGAGCCGCTGAGGATCGCCGCAGCCTCGGATTCGAAGGCGTTGCTCCTCGGTCATGCTGAGCCCCCGCCGCAGCAAGATCCGCTCGAGCACCCCAGCAATCCCCTCCGCACGACCCCGCTCGATCCCCTGGCTGCGCCCGAGCTCCATCCCCTCCATCCGTCCCAGCGCCATCCCCTGGCTGCGCCCGAGCTCCATCCCCTCCGCCAGCAGTCGGTCCCTCATCGTCGTGTACATGTGCCGTGCCTCCTTGCTCGCAGACTCGAACAGCAGATCCATCAGCTCGGACTCGGGCCCGAACACCGAGACGACGTAGGTGAGCATCGCCTGGAGCTCATCGGCCCCCCAAGAGCTCGCCACTTGCTCGAGCTGAGCGCCGAGCCGCTTCGCCCGCTCGTCGCTGGCGCCTCGCCGATTGAACGCGAGCCAGAGCAGTGTACGGACCGCCTCCACCAGCGCAACCCCTTCCTCGCGCTCCTGATCCCGAAGGAACCGGTCCTCCTCGGCCCAGTCGTTCAGCTCGTCGTATCCGGGCCCCGACATCGCGCAGTCGGGGGGCAATCCCAGCAAGCCGCTTGCCGCAGGGTCGGCTCAACGATTCCACGGGGTTGCGAGACGAGTGATCCCGGGGTGGCCCACCCGTGGGCGGACCACCTGACCGTGGGTGGGCCACTCGCCCCCCCGAACGCAGCGACGCCCCGCGACCTCTCGGCCGGCGGGGCGCCATGCTCCTCGAGGCTCGGTCGAGGTCGGGGTCAGTACCCGTCCTTCTCCTTGTCGCACTCGGTGATCTCGCCGTTGGAGTCGTAGCAGACGTCGGAGCCGCCGAGCACGTCGTTGACCGCTCCGCCGAACTCCTCCTTGCCGCCCACGTTGGGCAGCCGCTCGCCCATGTACTCCTCGGTCTTCTGGTCGATCACGGCCAGCGCGACCACGCCGTGCACCTGGGTCATGTCGAAGGAGCGGATGATGTCACCGTCGGAGGACTTCCACTCGTAGTAGCGCACCAGCGGCGCGGCGGTCTCGGGATCCTGCTTGACCTTGTCCTCGGGGCTGACGCCGAACCACTTCTTGAACTTCTCCTCCACCACGTCGGCGTAGGACTTGCCGGGCCAGGTGTCGGGGCTGTAGGCGTAGAGGATCTTCCACAGCGATCCGTCCTTGAAGAAGTAGAACTTCCGCAGGGTCGGGTTGGCCTTGATCCACAGCATCTCCTCCTGCGAGTCGTCGGCGTACTCGTACTGGATGAGCGAGACGCCCCAGCGGTGCTTGGAGGCGGACTTGAACTTGACGTGGTTGGCCTTGAGATCCTGGAGCTGCTCGGCCCGCCACGCCCGCGCCTGGTCCTGCGCCATGGCGTCGTCGCCGGCCTCCTCCTGCTTCTTCTGGTACTCGGCCTCGATCTCGCGCGACAGCAGCTTGAACACGTCCTTGGTGCTCATGCCGAAGCGGAAGTCGCCCTTGAGGGTGCGGGCGCCGTAGGAGGCGCTGACCCCGGGCTTGGGATCGACCAGACCGCAGGTCTTCACGGACTTGGTCTTCTTGCCCACCTTCTCCTTCTTGGTGGTGCACTTGTTGACGGGCTTGGCCGGCTTGGGCAGCTCGGGCAGCTCGGCGATCGCCACCTCGCTGCCGTCGTCCTCGAGCTCGCTGTCGCCCTCGTCGAAGAGCTCGTCGTCCTCCACGCTGGTGCCGTCCCCACCGTAGTTGCCGACCAGGTTGCTGCCCTTCTCGGGATCCACGGTGCTCTTCTGCTCGCAGCCGCCAAAGACCGCGAGCGCCAGGGCGAGGGTGGTGCAGGTCAGGGTACGCATGGGCATGATCCTCGTTCGCTCGGCCGAGGACGCTAACACACCCGCCCCCACATTGTCAGGCGCGGCCGAGCTGCTCGACGAGCCGCCGCAGCAGCTCGTGGGCCTCGCGCGGCGAGAGCTCGTCGGGATCGAGGTCCTCGAGGGTCTCGAGCACCCGCAAGGCCTCCTCGCCCCGCGATCCGCCGGCCGAGGCCGCCCCGGTGGGCTCGCCCTCGGGATCGGCGCGGGGGGTGAAGAGGTCGAGCTGGGGCGCCCCCGCGGCATGGGGATCGGCCTCCAGCCGCTCCAGGATCCGGTCGGCCCGCCGCAGCACCCGGGCGGGCAAGCCCGCCAGCCGGCCCACCTGGATCCCATAGCTCCGGCCCGCGGCGCCCCGCTCCACCTGGTGCAGGAACACGATGCGCCCCCGCTGCTCGTGGACGGTGACGTGCACGTTGCGGACCCCGGCCAGGGTGTTCTCGAGCGCGCACAGCTCGTGGTAGTGGGTCGCGAACATCGTGCGACAGCCGACCTGGTCGTGCAGGAACTCGGTGATCGCCCAGGCCAGGGCCAGGCCGTCGAAGGTGGCGGTGCCCCGGCCGATCTCGTCGAGCAGCACCAGGCTGCGATCGCTGGCGTGCGACAGGATGTGGGCGGTCTCCCGCATCTCGACCATGAAGGTGCTGTCGCCCCGCCCCAGGTCGTCGGCCGCCCCCACGCGGGTGAACACCCGGTCGACCAGGCCCACGGTGGCGCTGCGAGCGGGCACGAAGCTTCCCACGTGGGCCAGGATCGCGATGAGGGCCACCTGCCGCATGATGGTGCTCTTGCCGCCCATGTTGGGGCCGGTGATGAGCTGCAGCCGAGCGTCCTCCTCGCCCCCGGCTCCGCCGTGCGCCCGCAGCCGGGTGTCGTTGGGCACGAACTGGCCGGCCCCCAGCATGCGCTCGACCACGGGGTGGCGACCCTCGGCGATCTCGAGCAGGGGCGGCTCCACCAGCACCGGGCGGCAGAAGTCGTGGCGGGCGGCGACCTCGGCCAGCCCGGCGAGCACGTCGATCACGGCCATGCGCTCGCCCACCTGGGCCAGCCGCTCGCCCTGCTCGCTGACCCGCGAGCGCAGGGCGGCGAACAGCTCCTGCTCGCGCAGCAGCGCCTGGGCCTGGGCCCCCAGCACCTTGGCCTCGTGGCCGGCGAGCTCCTCGGTCACGTAGCGCTCAGCGCTGGCCAGGGTCTGCTTGCGCACGTAGTCGTCGGGCACCCGGGCCAGGTGGGCCTTGGGCACCTCGAGGAAGTAGCCGAACACCCGGTTGTGCTGGACCTTGAGCGAGGGGATCCCGGTGCGCTCGCGCTCGCGGGTCTCGATGGCGGCCAGGGCCTCGCGTCCGCCGTCGCGGAGCCGCCGCTGCTCGTCGAGGGCCTCGTCGGCCCCCTCGCGGATCATCCCGCCGTCGCGGCCGTGGGCGGGGGGCTCGTCCACCAGGGTCCGGGCCAGGTCGTCGTGGACGTCGCGCAGCAGGTCGTCGCCCAGGCGCAGGGTGGAAGGCACCTCGCCGTCGGTGCGCCGCTGGGCCAGCTCGCCCACCCGCTCGGCCAGGGCCGGCAGCGCGGCCAGGGAGGTCCGCAGCGCCCCGAGCTCGCGCGGCGTGATGGTGCCCAGCCGCGCCCGGGCGGCCAGGCGCACCACGTCGCGCACGTCCTTGAGCCGCGACTGGAGCTGCTCGCGCAGCGTGGGCTCCTCGAGCAGGGCCTCGATGCCGTCGGCTCGGGCACGGATCACCTCGAGGTCCCGCGACGGCGCGCCCAGCCACGCCCGCAGGGTGCGGGCGCCCATCGAGGTGCGGGTCTGGTCGATCGACCACAGCAGCGAGCCCTTGCGGGTGCCGTCCCGCAGGGTGCGAAACAGCTCGAGATTGCGCACCGTGGACTCGTCGAGCACCAGGTGGGCGGCCGGCTCGTGGCGGCGGATCCGGTGCAGCAGCAGGGTCTGCCCGGGCTGGGTGGCCTCGGCGTAGGCGAGCACGGTGGCCCCGGCCTCGGCGGCGCGCGGCCCCACGCTGACCCCGGCCTCGGCGGCCATCGCCCGCACGCGCTGCACCTGGGCCTTGGGCGGGCCGCCGTCGAGGGCCTCGAGCCGCGGGGGCTCGGGACCCATGGCCTCGTTCAGCCAGGGGTGGAGGGCGGGGTCGGCCAGCACCTCGCGGGGCTCGAAGCGCGCCAGCTCCGCGCGGGCGGTGGTCGCCGAGTCGGCGTCGATCACGATGAACTCGCCGCTCGAGATGTCGAGCAGGGCCAGGCTGCAGGCCCCGGGCGTGGCCCCCTCGGCCACCACGGCGGCGAGGAAGTTGGGCTCGCCCGAGCGCAGGTGCTCCTCGTCGAGCAGCGCGCCCGGCGTGACCACCCGGACCACCTCGCGGCGCACGATGTTGGGACCCTTGCGCCGGCGAGCCTCGTCGGGGGTCTCCATCTGCTCGCAGATGGCCACCTTCATCCCGCGCTCGACCAGGGTGCGCAGGTAGCCGCCCAGCGCGTGGTAGGGCACCCCGGCCATCGGCACCGGATCCTCCACGCCCTTGTCACGGGAGGTCAGCGCGATGTCGAGGACCGGCGCGGCCGTCACCGCATCCTCGAAGAACATCTCGTAGAAGTCCCCCATGCGGAACATCAAGATCGCATCGGGGTAGCGCGACTTGATCTCCAGGAACTGCCGCATCACCGGCGTGTCCGCCGAGGTGTGAGGGGCCGCCATCGCGGGCGGGGTTCTAGCAAGGTCTGCACGATCGCGTCCAAGCGTGGGAGATCGTTGGGCAAGGACGCGTAGTCCCGCCAGGCGAGCCCCGCTCGGTCCGCGTCGCTCGGCGCACGGATTTCCGGGTGGGCCTCGGCGACACGGCCCTATCATCGGGTCGTGCCTCGATCGTCATGGCTCGCCGGGCTGCCACTGCTCGGGTCGCTGGTGCTGCTCGCCTGCCCCGAGGGGCCGCCGGTCCACTCCGCCCTCGACCTGCGCGCGCCCGAGGGCTCGGGGGTCCCGGCCGCCGAGGGCTCGCCGCCCGAGCCGGCTCCGAGCTCGGCGGTGGTCGAGCGCATGCACCAGCAGCTCGAGCTCGTCTCGCGGATCCAGCGGGCCACGATCGCCGGCGACCTCGAGCAGGCCCGCGCGGCCGGCCTGGAGCTGGGCACCGCGCTCGACCAGGGCGAGGCGCCGCCCGAGGCGTGGCGCCCGATCCTCGAGGCCATGCGCGGCGAGCTCGAGGCGCTCGAGCACGCCGACGATCTACGCGCCACGGGGGCGGCGGTGGCCCGGCTGGGCTCGGGCTGCGGGCGCTGCCACCAGGCGCAGGGAATCACCCCCACCCTGCCCGAGCTCACCGCGCCCGAGGAGGTCGAGGGCTTCGACGCCGCCATGCGAGGCCACCGCTGGGCCTCCGATCGCATGTGGGAGGGCCTGGTCGGCCCCTCGGACGAGCGGTGGATCCGCGGCGCGACCATGTTCGTGGTGCTGCCCGGCTGCGACGAGACCATGGCCGGGGCCAGCGAGGCCTGGCGAGCGCAGTGCCAGCACGCCGAGAGCCTGGCCCGTCGGGGACACGTGGCCCGCTCGCTGGAGGCCCGCAGCACCATCTACGGGCGCCTGCTGACCACCTGCGCGCAGTGTCACGTGACCGCGGCCGAGGCCCGGGGCGAGCGCGTCGATCAGTCCCCGGCATAGGAGGTCGGTCCGGTCCCTTCGAAATGCAGCGAGGCCCGGTGATCCGAGGATCGACCGGGCCCCGTGCCGCACCGTGATGGCCTAGTTGCGCACCACGTAGGCGATGATCTTCTCGCGTCGCTCGAAGTCCTCCTTGGCGGCCAGGCCATCGGCCCAGTTGTCGAAGGAGCCCAGGCGCACGCGGTGCCAGATGCGGCCCTTGACCTCGTGGGCCTCCACCCGCACCTGGTGGCCGTTGGCCCGCAGCTTGGACGCGAAGGCCTCGGCCTCCTCGGCGCGGGAGAACGCCTTCATCTGCAGGGTGAAGGTCTTGCCGTCGCCGGGCTGGGCGAGCTCCACGTTGGTGTTGGCCATGGTGGCATCGGCGGCGGGCACCGAGGGGCTGGCCACCGGCACCGGCCGGGCGGGCTTGGCCGGGGCCTCACCGGCCGCGGCGGCGGCCGCCTTCTCGGCCTTCACCTCGTCCTCGTCGCGAGGCGGCTCGGAGGGGTCGCGGGTGGCCGGCACCTCGGCGGTGGCCGACTCGCTGAGGCCTTCCTTGAAGGTCAGGGGCTCACCGGGAGCGGTCTGCTCGCCGAGCAAGGCCAGGCTGTCGCCGGACAGCGCCGCCACCTCGCCCTCGGGGCTCCAGTCGACGCGGCGACCTACCATCACGCCCAGCGCGAACACGAAGCAACCGACGACCGAGAGCCCGAAGAACAGGAAGAAGATCTGGCGATTGTCGAGCGACAGCTCGACCTTGTCCTTCCACTTATGCATCTCGCGCATGGTTCGTCCTTTGGAGGAGATCTCCTTGAGGCGTACGCCAGGCGGGGCGATCTCCCAAAAAAGCGACGAGCCCCGATCCCGCTCACTGCACGATGCGAAGCTGCGGCGCGGGGTCACGCAGCGGCGTGGCCGGCTTGCTCTCGGGGACCTCGCCGGCGGGGTTGGTGCCGCGGCGCAGGATCTCGGTGGTGGGCGGATAGCTCAGCTCCCAGGTCTCGGTCGCGACCACCTCGCCGCCCTGGTAGAGCTTGCGCCGCCGCTCGATCTTGAAGCCCCGCATGCCTCGCTGGGCCACCGACTCGCTGCCGCTGCGCAGGCGATCGTCGTGGCGCCACACCGTCTCGTAGGGCAGCCGCTCCTTGAGCTCGCGCTCGAACGCCACCTGGTACGGCCGCCGCGGCCCGAGCACCTCGGCCCGCACCTTGCCCTGGCTCACCGTCATGTGCAGCACGACCGGGAAGTCGAAGGGGTTGCGCAGCTTCATGTCGATGTCGGGGTAGACCACGGTGGAGTCCAGGCCCATGTCGACGTAGGAGCTGGGGCGGCTGTGCGGGCGGGCGCGCACGATCTCGAGGCCGGCGAAGAACGCCGCGCCGAACAGGGTGGAGCTCACCTGGCAGATGCCGCCGCCCTCGGTGTCGACCAGCTGCCCCGCCGCGATGCCGGTGGCGTAGCGATAGCCCGCCTCGGGCGTGCGGGGGCCCACGACCTCGTTGAACGAGAACAGCTCGTGGGGCATGAGCACGGTGCCGTCGAGGGAGGCCGCGCCCACCTTGAGGTTGTGCGTGCGATCGCCGTCGCTCATCTGGTACGGCGTGTCGAAGCTGCCCAGCACCACGCTCACGTCGAGCGCATCGGCCAGGTCGGCGAGCGGATCCTCGGCGGCCGGCTTGTCCTGGACCACCAGCTCGATGCGATCGGTGCCCTCGGCCAGGCCCACCGCCACCGCGGACAGCGAGTCGAAGGCCAGCAGCGCCGAGCCGGGGCGGGCCGGCAGCACCTTGCGACGCTCGAGATCGAGGCGGGTGGGCAGCGACGGTCGGTCCACGCTGGGCGCCAGGGCCAGCAGCTCGTCGAGGGCGGGGCCGTCGACGAAGCGATAGCCGATGGGCAGGTCGATCTCTCCGTGGGCGGCCCGGGCCCGGTCGCGCAGGTCCACCCAGGGATCGCCGCTGCGCCCCACCGCCAGCGCGCTGGCGACCGAGGCGTCGGCCACCGGCGAGGCCCCCAGCGCACGCGCCGAGGTCTCCACCTCGGCCTCGCCGGCCGAGAGCGTCAGCGGTCGATCGAGCGCCTTGGTGCCGAGCTGGTGCGCGGTCTGGCGGAGGGCCTCGGCATCCAGCCCGCCCACCGGCTGCCCGGCCAGGCGCACCCCTGGCACCACCTGGGCGCTGGCGAGCGCCTGGGCGCGCACGTCGGCCAGCGACAGCAGCGCCATCGCCAGGCCGCTCGCCATCGCCAGGCTCTCGCCGGCCCTGAGCAGGCGTGAGACCAGGCTGCGACCCCGTCGAACCGGTTGCGCGTCCTGCACGGATCCGGCCGGCCCACGGGGCTCCTGAATGCTCGCGCAGGGGTCGTCGGAAACCTCGGGCATGCTGCCCGGCACCGTAAGAGCAGGTCCCTACGCCATCCAACAAATCCGCGAATGCGGGCGCGCGGGGAACCCACACCTCCCACAGGGGTCCTGCTTTTTCGTATGAGTGCAGCCATGGCCGAGCCCCGCTCCCCTTCGAAGGCCCCCGCCCCCGCCCGGCGCGGCGCCTCCATCCGCGCGAAGCTGGTCTCGCTGGCCGTGCTGGCCAACATGGCCGGCTGCGTGGTCGCCATCTACGTGGCCCGGGTGCTACGGGCCAACCCCAGCGCCAACGAGGGCGGCTGGTTGTTCGCCTACTACACCGCGATGTTCGTGGTCGCGGTCTTCGACGCGTTCCTCGTCGACGAGCTGCTGTTCGGCGGCGTCTTCCGTCGCACCTACCTCGAGGGCAAGGACGAGCGCCAGCTCGAGCGCAGCGGTGACGACCAGGCCCTGGCCGCCACCTTCCGTCGCTCGAGCTTCCGCTTCCCCACCGTGGTGGTGCTGTGCGGCGCGCTCACCTACTTCGTGTTCAACCTCGCCAACCGCGACTTCGACACCTATCACCGCACGATCGGCACCCACCTCAACGCGCTGCACCGGGGCGATGCCGACGAGCAGCGGGCCGCGGTGGCCTCGCTCGCCATCCACCGCACGCCCGAGGTGCTCCACGCCCTCACCACCACCCTGCAGGAGGGCGGGCCCGCGGCGCCCTGGGCCGCGTGGGCGCTGGGGGGCTTCCACGATCTGCCCACGCTGCGGCCGGTGATCCCCCCGCTGGTGGCCGCGGCCCGCTCCGATGATCCGGCCGTTCGGCGCGAGGCGCTGGTGGCCCTGGGTCGCCTGCAGCACCGGCCCATGGCGCCCTACATCCACCAGGAGATCGAGGCCCAGGTGGCCGCGGGCGAGGTGGTGGATCCGCGGCTGCTCTACGCGCTGGGCTCGGTGCAGGTGCTCGACTCGGTGCCGCTGCTCGAGCGCCTGCTCCACGCCGCCGACGAGCCCACTCAGCGCCTGGCCGCGTGGGCGCTGGCCCAGCACCGCGATCAGCGGGGCGGTCGCGAGGTGGTGGAGGTGCTCGAGAAGCGCCTGCCCTCCGCGTCGCTCGACGTGCGCTGCGCCATCGTGCACTCGCTGGGGATCCTCGCCGACGAGCGCTCCAACCTCGCGCTGATGCGGGCCTACGACGAGGCCACGCCCGACGAGCTGTCCACCGTGTGCCCGCGGATCACCATGTCGATGCGCCCCGACGGCGGCGACGATGCGCTCGAGCTGCTCCGACCCGAGCGCAAGTACGGCATGAAGATCATCCTCTCCATGGGACAGATGCGGGCCACCGCCCCCGATCTGCGGGAGCAGGTGGAGCCCTGGCTGGCCCGGCTGTCGGGCGATACCACGGCCGAGTACGAGGTGCAGGAGGGCAGCGCGTCGCTGCTGGAGGGGATCCGCGGGGGACGGGACGACGCCAAGGCCAAGTCGGTGGACGAGGCCCTGGGGTTGCAGGAGCGCTAGCCCGCCTCGGGGCCGCGCCTACCGAGCCCGCGGGCAAAGCTGATACCCTCCCGGCGTGGAGATCCTGGCCCGGGGAACGCCCCTCGAGACCGACGAGATCCAGGCCCCCGGGGTCTCTGGCCCCGCGCCCATCGTCATCGAGCGCGGTCTGGGCGAGTGCCCGCACGGGTTCTGGTACGAGGCTCGGCAGCAGTCGGTGCCGCTGCTGGTGACGGTGCTCGACCCCATCCTCGTGGCCCAGCCCGACCTCCGCCACGCCCTGCAGCGGGACATCGAGCGCGGCCGCCACGTGGTCCACCGCAACCTGCTGCCCTGCTACGGCATGGGCACCGCGGGGGTGAAGGTGCTGGTGGCCGAGGCCTGGCCCGCCGGCGGCACGGTGCGGGAATTCGCCCGGGAGCTGCGCGAGCGCGGGCAGGATCTCGACCTCGAGGGCGCCTACTCGCTCATCGCCCACGTGTGCAACGGGCTGGGGGCGCTGCACGAGCAGCTCGTGCACGCCTACGTCACTGCCGACACGGTGCACGTCTCCGAGGAAGGGCGCGTGCTGCTGGGCGCGATCGGAATCGGCCCCTCGCTGCCCCGCACCCGCGGCTTCAGCCGCTTCCGCCACGGCGGCCTGCTGCCCAACATCGCCCCCGAGCAGCTGCTGTCGCCGCCGCAGCTCTCCATGGCCACCGACGTGTTCGGCGTGGCCTCGCTGTACATCGAGCTGGTCACCGGGCAGTCGCTGGTGGAGGCGGGGCAGCCGGTGCGCGACGTGGGGATCTCGGGGCCGCCCGCGCTGGTGCAGTGCCTGGAGCGGGCCACCGATCCCGATCCCAACCAGCGTCATCCCGACGTGCTCGAGCTCAAGGCCGACCTCAGCGAGGCGCTGCGCTCGATGGGGCTCCATGCAGCGACCCGCCCCCCCGGCGAGCTCGACCAGGAGCTGCGCGCCGCGATGGCGGCCCCGCCCGACGATGGCTTCGACGACTGGGGCGACCTGAGCGACCCCGGCGACGGGGCCATCCCGCCGCCGCCGAGCTTCCCCGGCGCGCCCGAGGATCT
Organism: Myxococcales bacterium; assembly: GCA_020633315.1. GTDB lineage: Bacteria > Myxococcota_A > Polyangia > Nannocystales > Nannocystaceae > Paraliomyxa. The sequence goes on along the minus strand of JACKDV010000001.1, from coordinate 823,408 downwards.
GCCCATGGATCCCAACGCCACGCCGCTGCTGGGCTCGACGGCCTCGGTGGCCCCGCCCGGCTATCCCCCGCCCCCGCCGGGCTACGAGGGCGGGCCGCCGGGCTATCCCCCGCCGCCGCCCGGCTATCCCTACCCGCCCGCCGGCTACCCGCCGGTTCCGGGCTACGAGGGCGGGCCTCCGGCGGGCTACCCCTATCCGCCGCCCGGGTATCCCTATCCGCCGGCGGGCTACCCGTACCCGCCGCCGGGCTATCCCTATCCGCCGCCCGGCTACGCACCCCACCCGGGGGCTCCCGCCGGCTACGGGCCGCCGCCCGGAGGCTACGGGCGCCCAACCCCGCCGCCGCGACCGGCAGTGGGCATGCCCGATCCCGACGCGGCCCGCCGCCACCTCGACGAGCTCGACCGGGCCACGCGGCGCATCGCCGACGTGGATGCCGAGGATGCGCTCAACGAGTACACCGAGAACGTCGGCGACGTGGATGCTCGCTTCGGCTTCGACGACGACGAGGGCGAGGACGCGGCCGAGAGCGAGGCGAGCTCCAGCGCGATGCTCGGCCTCGACGTGGAGGGCTACGAGGAGACGGCGCAGCGCCTCGCCACCATCGACGGCGTGGAGGACACCGAGACCGCCGGGGCCGGCCCCACGGGCAGCGGCACCTTCTTCGGCAGCTTCTCCGACGAGCCCGCCCAGATCGAGGACGAGGCCCCCGAGGACGACGAGCAGGCCCGCTACTTCGTGGGGCGCGACGACAAGGACTACGGCCCCTACGGCGTGGCCACCCTGGCCAAGATGATCCGCAGCGGGCGGGTGCGCAGCGTGGACATGCTGCGCTCCGAGGCCACGGGCAAGGAGGTGATGGCGGTCGACATCCCGATCCTGCGCGTGGCCTGCGAGGACCGCCGCGAGCAGGAGGACGCCGAGCGCCGCGCCCTCAAGGAGGCCCCTCCCGCGGCCCCGGCCCGCCCCGCCAGGCGCTCCTCGGCCGTGCCGATCGTGGTGGCCGTGGTCGTGATCGGGGCCGGCGTGGCCGGGTGGCTCTTGCTCGGGGGATAGGCAGCGCGTGGGAGCTCCGATCCGGTACCAGGCATGGGGCGCCTTGGCGCTGCTGGTGGGCGGCGTCGTGCTCTCCACCGCGGTGACCAGCGGCATCGCCATGGCGGTGGGCGGCGAGGCCTACCGCGGCGGCGACCTGCTCGCGGCGCTCACCTTCGGGGGCCTCAGCGCGAGTCGCTCGGGGACGACGTCTTCCGCGCGAGGATGTGGTGCGTCTACGAGCGCCGCGCCGAATTCCTGAGATGAGGCCCCCCCAAGGGGTGGGTCGAGCGTCCGGCCCCCCGCTGGCATGATCGATCGGCGAGCGGGCATGCCGGTGCCGACCTTCGAGCTCACCATCCAGTCCACCACCGAGCCCACGCGCTTTCGGGTGGTGGCGGAGCACCGCGTGCCGGGAGAGCTGCCGGTCCGGGCCGAGCATGCCTTCGAGCTCGACCTGCGCGAGTCCGATGAGGGCGGCGTGCTCGATCGACTCGCCGCCCTCACCGAGCAGCCGGCCCCCTACGGTCAGCTGCTCGGCGAGCGGGTGCTCGACGGGGCGGTCCGCGATCTCTTCGTGCGGGCCCGGGCCAGCGGCTCACGGGTGCTGCTGGCGGTCGAGGCCCGCGCGCTGCAATCGCTGCGATGGGAGCGGCTGCGCGGGCCCTTCGACGGCGAGTGGCAGTTCCTCGCCATCAACCAGGGCTCGCCGTTCTCGCTGTACCTGCCCAGCACCAGCCACCGCCGCTTCCCTCCCTTCGGACGCCACGAGCTGCGGGCCCTGGTGGTGGTCGCCACCCCGGGCCGGCGCGACGGCTACCGGCTGCCGCGCTTCGCCGAGGCGGCGGCCGTCGGCGTGGTCCGAGCCGGGTTGGGCGACGTGCCGATGACCGTGCTCGGCCACGGCGAGCACGTGGACGGGCCGCCCTCGCTGCGCGAGATCCTGCGGCGCCTCACCGCCGAGCGCTTCCCGCTGCTGCACCTGGTGGGGCACGGCGCGCTCGTCCGCAACCGAGGCGAGCCCGCGGTGTTCCTCGTGGACGAGCAGGACCGCAACGTCCCCGTGCTGGCCTCCACCCTGGTCGAGCGGCTGCGAGAGCTGGCCCCGCCCCATGGCCTGCCCCACCTGGTGGTGCTCTCGGTGTGCCACGGCGCGCGCCCGGGGGCCGAGGCGGCGCTCGGCGGCCTGGGGCAACGGCTGGTGCGCGAGGTGGGGATCCCGGCCGTGGTCGCGATGACCGATCGCGTGCGCCAGCGGACGGCGCTCACCCTCACCGAGGCGATGTACGGCCGGCTGCGCGAGCACGGCGAGATCGATCGGGCCCTGGCCGAGGCACGGCAGGCGGTGCGAGACGAACCCGACGCCGAGGTGCCGGTGCTGCTCAGCCGCCTCGGCGGGCGCCCGCTGTTCAGCGTTGCCCTCGATCGCCCGCCGAGCGCGGCCGAGCTCGAGGCGCTCGGGCCCCGGCTGCACGCGCTGTTCGAGCAGCGCGCTCCGGTCCTGCGCGACCAGGCCCAGGCGCTGCTGCGTCGGGTGGCGATCGATCCCCGGGTGCTCCGAGGCGAGGCCGCCCAAGAGCGAGAGCAGGCGCTCGGCGAGCTCGAGCGCCTGTGCGAGGACGCGCTCGAGCTGTCGCTGACCGCCCTCGCCCACGGCACCGAGCCCCCGCCCTACGAGCTACGGTGCCCGTTCCCCGGGCTGGGGGCCTTCACCGCGGCCGATCGCCCGTACTTCCGGGGCCGCGACGGGCTGGTGGACGAGCTGCTGCGCCAGCTCCGGCGGCGCTCGTTCGTGGCCGTGCTCGGCGGCTCGGGCTGCGGGAAGTCGTCGCTGGTGATGGCGGGCGCGCTGCCGCGGCTGCGGGACGCCGACCCCTCGCTGCGCACCGCCGAGATCCGACCGGGCGCGCGCCCCCTGGCCGCCCTACGAGGCACCCGCAGGACGCTGGGGCGGAGCGGAGGGGTCCTGTTCGTGGACCAGCTCGAGGAGGTCTTCACCCGCTGCGATCCGCCGCGACGGCAGCGCTTCCTCGATCGCCTGCTGGCCGCGGCGAAGGTGCCCGGCCGTCGCGTGATCGTGTCGATGCGTGCGGACTTCATCGGCGACTGCGCCGAGCACCCCGGGCTGCGAGAGGAGCTCCGCGACCTGCTGCTGGTCCCCCGCATGAGCGCCGACGAGCTGCGCAACGCGATCGAGGAGCAGGGCCAGGCGGCGGGGCTGCGCTACGAGGCGGGGCTGTGCGAGCGGGTGCTCGAGGACGTCGCGGACGAGCCGGGGGCGATGCCGCTGCTGCAGCACGCGCTGCGCGAGCTGTACGAGCGCCGGCACGGACGCTGGCTGCGGGTCGAGGCCTACGAGGAGATCGGGCGCGTGCGCCAGGCCATCACCCGCACCGCCGAGGGCGTGTGGAGCGAGCTCGACGATGACGATCGGGAGCGCCTGCGCACCGTGATGCTCGAGCTCACCGAGATCCACGACGATCGCTCCGAGGGCGCGGCTCGGTACCTGCGCCGGCGGGTGGCGCTGCCGGAGCTCGCGGCCGGGGTCGACGACGAGGCCGCGATCCGGAGGCTGGTCGAGCGCCTCGCCTCCGAGCGCCTGCTGGTCCACGGCGAGGATCCGGTGCGCGGGGGCACGGTGGTCGAGGTGGCCCACGAGGCGCTGCTGCGCCACTGGGAGCGCCTGCAGGGGTGGATCGCCGAGGACCGCGATGCCCTGCGCCTGCGCCGGGAGCTCGAGGACTCGGCCGAGGCCTGGCGCCGCAGCGAGGAAGCCCGCAGCTACCTCGAGCACCTGCACGATCGCGGCGAGCTGGTGCAGACCTTCCTGCGCCGCGGAGCCCTGCGCCCCAGCGCCGCCGTCCGGGCGTACCTCGCCGCCTGCGAGGCCGAGCAGCGGCGCCTGGAGCAGCAGGAGGCCCAGCGGATCGAGGAGCTGCGGGCGGCCCGGGACGAGGCCATCGCCCAGCGCGACCGCGCGCGGGATGCCACCTGGATGGCCTTCGCGCGCACCATGGCCGCGCTCGATCCCACGCGGGCGGTGCTGGGGCTGCAGGCGGTGCGTTCGGAGCGGACCCCGGGCTGGCGTCAGGAGGCGCTGGACCTGCTGCAGCAGCCGATCGCGGGGGCGTGGCTCGAGGGGCACGACGGGGCGGTGCTCGATGCGTGCCTCGATCCGAGCGGTCGTCGCATCGCCTCGGGCGGCGCGGACGGGACGGCGCGGCTGTGGGACGTCGAGGGGCGAGACGAGCCCGTGGTGCTGCGGGGCCACGACGGCCCGGTGACCGTGGTGGCCTTCGCTCCCGACGGCGAGCGCCTGCTCACCGCGTCGAGCGACGGGACGGCGCGAGTGTGGGACGCCCAGGGACGGGGCGAGCCGGTGGTGCTGCGCGGGCACGGCCGGGCGATCACCGCGGCCTCGTTCGACCCCCACGGGAGGCGAGTGGTGACCGCCTCCGACGACCACTGCGCGCGGGTGTGGGATGCCGAGGGGATCGCCGAGCCGCGAGTCCTGCGGGGGCACGTCAACCGGGTGATCGCGGCCCGCTTCGCGCCCGACGGAGAGCGGGTGGTGACCGCCTCGACCGACGGCACGGTGCGATGGTGGCGGATCGACGACGACGAGGCCACGATGGTGCTGCGGCCCGCGGGGCCGGCCCGCGGCATCACCTCGATGAGCCTCGATGCCCGCGGGCGGGCGGTGCTGATCGCCAACGGGGCCGGCCTGTGGCTGTGGGACGGCGACGGGCCCGACGATCCCTTCGTGCGCCTGCGGGACGACGAGCACGAGGCGATCGCGGTGAGCTTCGGCCCGAACGCCCTGCAGGCGGCCGTGGCGACGCGGCAGGGCACGCTGGAGGTCCTGCGGCCGTACACCGGCGCCATCGCGACCGCCCGTCTCGAGCTGGGGACCACGATCACCACCGCGGGCCTCGACGCCCGCGGGAGCTGGGGGATCGCCGGCGGAGCCGATGGCACGACGCGGCTCCTGCCGGTCGACGGAGCCTCGCCCCCGCGGCTGCTGCGGGGCCACGCCGATGCCGTGACCGCGGCGCGCTCCTCCGCCGACGGGCGGCGCATCGTCACCGCGTCTCGCGATCGCACGCTGCGGGTGTGGAGCACCGCGGTCAGCGAGGCCGTGGTGGAGCTGCGGGGGCACGAGGCCCGGGTCTCGTGGGCGAGCTTCGATCCCGACGGTCGTCGGGTGGTCACCGCCTCGGCCGACCGCAGCGCGCGGCTGTGGTCGCTCGACGGGCGCGGGGCGGTCCGCGTGCTCGAGGGCCACGCCAACGGGGTCACCATGGCGAGCTTCGACGCCATGGGCCAGCGCATCGCCACCGCGTCCCACGATCACAGCGCGCGGGTCTGGGACCCCGAGCGACGGACCGCCCTCGCCGTGCTGCGCGGGCACGAGGACGGCGTGTTCTCGGCCCGCTTCTCCCCCGACGGCCGGCGCCTGGTGACCGCCTCGCGCGATCACAGCGCGCGGGTCTGGTCGCTCGACGGCGAGGGGCCGACCGTGGTGCTGCGGCACGAGGGCATCGTGGCCTGGGCGAGCTTCTCTGCCGACGGCCGCTCGGTGATCACGGCCTCCCACGACGGCACCGCCCGCGTGTGGCCGGCCGAGGGCGGCGCGCCGTCGCGGGTGCTCCACGGCCACCGCGGGCCCGTGCTCGCCGCGAGCTTCGCCCCCGACGGCCGTCGCATCGTCACGGTCTCGAGCGACGGCACCGTGCGGGAGTGGACGGCCAGCGGTGGCGACGGCATCGTGGTCGGCCGGGCCAGCGCCGAGGACGAGCGGCTGTGGGCCGACTACGGCCGCGACGGCCGCCTCGCGATCAGCAGCGCCCGCCTGGAGATCGCCCGCCTGTGGGGCACCGACGACGGCGAGGGCGACCTGCAGCTGCGCGGCCATGCGGGGCGCGTGCGTCCCCCCTGGCTCGGCCCCCGTCGTCAGCGTGCCGTCACCGTGTCCCACGACGCCACCGCCCGCGTGTGGACGGTGGCTCCCGGGCTGCTGCGCCGCTACCTCCACGCCGCGAGCACGGCCCGGGTCCCGATCGCCGATCGAGCCCAGTACCTCGGAGAGACCCTCGACGAGGCCCGCGCCGCCCATGAGGCCCGCGAGCCCCACGACGACGACGAGCCGCATCGGTAGCCCGCAGCTGGCCTCCCCCGCCCCCGCCCTGCTAGCGTTCCCGGGCCGTGTCCCGCTCCCGCCGGTCTTGGCGATCCAGCCTGGTCGCCGCCCTGATCGCCGCGCTCGCGGCCTCCGTGGTCGAGGCCGAGCCCGCGCGCTGGCCGGTGTGGCCCACCGAGGTGCGGCGCATCTCCGCCGCGCTCATGCGCGACGTGAGGGGCAAGGAGCTCGCGGGCGAGCGCCAGCGCGTGGCCGCGCTGCAGGCTCTCGACCGCTTCGCCACCGGAGCCATCGTGGCGCCCCTGCTGCACTCGCTGGACGACTCCTCGCCGCAGGTGCGCCGGGAGGCCCTGCGCATGTGCTACGAGCGGGAGGTGGTCGCCTGCATCCCCGGGGCGGCCAACCTGTGGTCGGAGGGGGGCGAGCCCACGGTGCGGATCGCCGCGCTGCGGGTGCTCTCCCTCGACCCCGAGCCCAGCCGGGCCGCGATCCTCATCGAGGCCCTGCGCGACCCCTCCGAGGCCATCCGGGCCCAGGCCGCCGATTTCCTGGGCAGCGCCCCCATGGCCCCCGACGTGCGCAAGCGGGCCCGCAAGGCCCTGCTGGCCAAGCTCGCCGACGTCTCGGTGACCGTGCGCAGCCGGGCCGTGCTCAGCCTGGGCCGGCTGGGACCGGGTGACGGCACGCTGTCGATCGCCCGGCTGCTCGACGACCCCGAGCCCACCGTGCGGGCCGCCGCCGCCGAGGCGCTGGGCCGCTTCCGCGATCCCACCGCGGCGCCGGCCCTGCGCCGGGCCATCGCCACGCCCAACGAGTCCGCGGTGGCCCTGCAGATCATCGAGGCGCTGGCGCTGGTGCCCGACCCCGGCGTGGACGAGGACCTGCTCGCGCTGCTCGACGATCCGCCCGACGGGGTCAAGGAGATGCAGATCGGCACTGCGATCGGGCTGCGGGCCAGCCCCAGCCGCGCGCTGGTCGAGGGCCTGGTCGATCGCCTCGACGAGCCCACGCGCCGCGACGCCGCCCTGCAGGCGCTGCTGATGCTCGGCGAGGACGCCCGTGGGCCGCTTCAGGCCGCCCTGGCCCGCGGCCTCGCCCCGCCCATCGAGGTGGAGGTGGAGCGCCTGCTCGCCGCGCTGCGCCCCGACGAGGCCTCGGGCGCCCTGCCCCCGCCCTGGCCCGACGACGCCGATGCCGAGGGCTGGCGCGAGCAGCTCGAGCGCAGCGATCCGCTGCACCAGCGCCGGGCCGCCTGGACCCTGGCCCAGCACGACCCCGCATGGCGGGTGCCGATGGCCCTGGCCTCCCTGGAGCACCCCGGGACCCTCGCCGGTCGCCGTGGCTGGGCCATGACCCTCGCCGCGAGCCCCTCGCGCTGGTCGGCCGACGACGACGCCGTGCCCCGGGCCCGCCTCGAGGGCTGGGCCCGCGACCCCGGCCTGGCGGTGGAGGATCGCTGCCTGGCCCTGGCCGCCCTGGGGGCGCACCGGCGGGACCCCGGCCGCAAGCCGCCCGCCTGGGCCGACCTGAGCGAGGATCCCCTGCCGCGGGTCCGGGCCTGCACGGCCCTGGCCCTGGGCCGCCAGGGCGACGTGCTCCCCCTCGAGGGGCTGCTGGTGGACTCCCGCGCCCGCGTGCGCATGGCCGCCGCCCTCGCCCTCGCCGTGATCGACCCCGACCGGATCCCCCACGGCGTCACGGCTCGCCTCGCGCTGCTGGCCGCCGAGGATCCCGAGGGTACCGTCCGCACCGCCGCCGCCCTCGCCCTCGATCCCGCCCGGACCGGGGCGCTGCCCAATGCGCCCGGCATGATGCTCCTGCGCGCCGAGACCTACCCCTGGCGCAGCCCTCCCCGCGAGGTGGAGGTGGTGCTGGGCGAGCGTCGCCTGTGGCTGCCCGTGGAGGGCCGGGGTGCCTGGCGCTGGGCGCTCGTCCCCGGCTTCGCGGCCGCCGAGGCGGTGGCCCCCGCCGAGACCCTCCCCGCCCGCGGCGCGACGAGATCCGAGCCCGAATCCGCCCCGTGATCCCCTCCGGGGAGCCACTTGCCCAACTTGCGACGAAAAGGTGCAACTTGGGCAATCGATGCAACTGGGGATGACGCTCGTGGGCAAGCCCTTGGGCATCCCCTTGGAATCATTGAGCATCCAAGATGGCGGCCAACTTGCTCATCAGGGGGGCATGACCGCCGCCACCGCCACCGAGTTCACCGTGCTCGTCGCTCCTCACATGCCCCGCCTGTTCCGGCTCGGCATGCGTCTGACCCGGCAGCCCAGCGAGGCCTCGGACCTGGTGCAGGAGGCCCTGACTCGCGCGTGGGCCAACTGGGACCGCTTCGAGGCGGGCGGCAGCGTGGGGGCGTACCTCGCCCGCATCGTGGTCAACACCTTCATCTCGCGGCACCGCCACGCTCGCGTGGTCAATGCCGCCGCCGCTCGCAGCGACCTGGTGGACCACCTCTTCGACCGCGGCCGCATGCAGGAGGCCCACGCTCCGGAGGGGTGCTGGCATTCCTCGCTGCTGTCCGACGAGGTGCACGACGCCCTCGATGCCCTGCCCTCGCACTACCGCGAGGTGGTCGAGCTGGTCGACCTGCAGGGCCAGGCCTACAAGGAGGCCGCCGACGAGCTCGAGATCCCGCTGGGCACCGTCATGAGCCGGCTGCACCGCGCCCGTCGCCTCATGCGGGATCGTCTGGCCGGCTACGCCAGCAGCATGGGCTACGGCGACGGCATGGTCGCCGCGGCCGCCTGATTCCCCCTCGTCTTCGCCGCGCGCGCTGGGTTGACGGCACCATCGCGCCCGCGGGATCGTCCGCTCCGCCGTCGTGACGCAACCAAGCTCCGCCCCCCTGCTCGTCGCCCTGCTCGCTGCGATCCCCTGCCTGGGGTGTGATGGCAGCTTTCGGACCGACGACGGTCGCTCCGCCGGCTCCGCCCTCGGCGAGACCGCCCCCACGCTCGCGGGCAAGACCATCGACGGCGAGCGCCTGGCCCTCTCCGATCTGCGGGGCCAGGTGGTGCTGGTCAACATCTGGGCCACGTGGTGCAAGCCCTGCAACCAAGAGCTGCCCGAGCTCGCCCGCCTGCACGACGAGCTGGCGCCCAAGGGCTTCACCGTGCTCGGGGTGAGCGTGGACAAACGCCAGGCCCTTGGGCAGGTGCACGGCAAGATCCAGCAGCACGGCCTGCGCTACCCCATGCTCTTCGATCCCGAGGGCGTCGCGGTGTCGGGCTGGAACGTGGTCGGCTACCCGACCTCGGTGCTGGTCAGCCGCGATGGCACGTTGCTGTGGCGCCGCAACGGGATGATCCATCCCAATGATCCCGAGCTTGCCAAGCAGATCGACGCCGCCCTGGCCCACCGGGCGCCGTAGCTCCGTGCGAGCCCCGCGGACCACACGGGCCCAGTGAGCATCGGTGGGCTCGGCCCGGGCGTCACCCTCCGTGTTTTTCTTGCGAGACGTCGCAGTCATCGATCCACGTCGGCGCACTCATCGAGGGGAGCGGCGGCGCCGATGCTCGGGTGAGCAAGACCGCGCTCCCCACTCACTCGCACACGGAGACCATATGTTGAGCACGCAGAAGAATCAGCTCGAGACCATCCAGCGCAACGGGATCGCGGGAGACGAGATTCCGGGGGGAATCACGCTGCAGTTCTCGCTCTCGATCGACGAAGGCAGCGGAACGGTGTCGGGATACGCCGTGCAATCCCAGGCCGTCCAGGACGGACGGATCCCGATCGTCGGGCTGCACGGGACGTACCGCCTGCTGGTGATCGGACCCGACGAGACGCGCCTCCTCTCCTTGGAGGGGACGGCCGAGGTCCCGTTCCCCGGTGAGGCGATCGGGTTCGTCCTCCAGCGCTTCACCGCCCACTTCGCCCTCGGAGCGGACTGGAACGGCACCGGCGGATGGACGATCGGACGCACGTCCCACGACAACGTCCCCGTCCGTACGTGGCCGTGAGGCCGCGGGCCTGCGGACCCCGGTCCGCAGGCCCACTCCCTCACCGTGCGGCTGCCCGTGCGGGGCCAACGGCTGCCCCGCACAGGCCGAGCTCGAGGGTGCTGCAGGGCTGTGGCGCGCCCCGGCTCTGCGGCGAGCGGGTACCACACGACCAGGGCCGGGGCGCCGGCGAGCACGATCCATGCCCGCTGCGTGGCCCGCCGCGCTCGAGTCGCTGGCGCCTACCAGTTCCGCATCGTCGGGGTCCAAGTGGACGACACCTTCGTGCTGCTCGACGGCAGCGACGAGCTCCGCCTGCTCCACCGCGAGGCCGCCGACCTCTGCACGAGCCCGCTCATCGACGCATGGGAGCCGGCCCAACGCCGCCCCCTGCAGTCCCCGAGCTTCTTCGAGGGTTGCCTGGCCGGCGATGCGGCGACCCAGAACGAGTGCCTCCACGGCGCGCGGGCTGCGTGACCGAGGCCCCGAGCTGCCCCTCGCGGACCTGGGCTCCCCGTCGTGGGCCCATTTTCGCAAAAACGTGAGCAGGTGGTGAAACACCCGGTCTGCTCGGTGCACAGGGAGAAGCCGGACTGGCAGCATGTAGAAGCTGCGGTTTTTGCGCTCATCTCGACGGCAAAGTCCCCCCGTGCAAAACGACCTGGATCTCGACATCGATCGGTTGATCACCGAGCACACGCCCAAGGACGATGGCAGCATCGCCCGCGTTCGAGCTCGTCTCTTTGGGTCCGAAACGCCGGGGAGCGTCAACCGAGTTCGACAGCGACTCTTCGGCACCCCCGCGCCGCTGGTTCCCCCCCGCTATGAGGCGAGAGGCTTCATCGGCAAGGGAGCGTTTGGGGAGGTCGTGCAGGCGTTCGATCAGGAGCTCGGGCGAACGGTCGCACTCAAGATCTTCCACCTCGACGACGTCGAGCAGCTGGCCCGGATCAGACGAGAAGCCGAGGCCCTCGCTCAGATCGACCACCCCAATGTCGTCAAGGTCTACGAGTGTGGCGCGTTCGGCACTGGCGCGTACTACATCTCACTCGAGCACGTGATTGGGGCCCGGTTGGACACATGGTTGGACCGGAAGGTCAGGACCCTTCGAGAGATCCTCGAGGTGTTTCTACAGACGGCGAACGGGCTGCGGGCGGTCCACGATCGCGGCCTGATCCACCGAGACTTCAAGCCAGCCAACGTCGTCGTCGGTGATGACGGTCGCGTCCGCGTCCTCGACTTCGGCCTCGCCAAGCGAGTCACTCGCGAAAGCGACGAGCTCCAGGAGCTCACCGGGACGACCGACGCGCCCCCTACCCTTGCCGATACCGAATTCGATGCCACTTCTACGGACCGCTGCGAGCCTGCCGATCCCGGGGTGACCTGGGGCCCCTCGGCGGCGACCCAATCATGCTCTGCGCTGCCCGATCCGTTCCGTGCGATCCAGGGGCGAGGTGACCGGCAACGATGTGCCCAGCTCCATCTCGACATGTCGTTGTCTCGACACGGGAACATCGTAGGAACGCCGCTCTACTCCTCTCCAGAACAGCTCACCGGGGCGCAGGCCGACCTACGCAGCGACATCTTCAGCTTCTGTGTTGCGCTGTTCGAGGCAGTCTATGGGTTCCGGCCGTTTGCGGGCAAGTCCCGTGTCGAGCTCGCCAATCACATCAGCGAAGGCCGCCTCCATGACCTGGAGCCCGCCAGGCGAGTGCCTCGATGGCTGAAGCGACTGCTGCTGCGAGGCCTGTCTCCATTGCCGCAGCAACGGCCAGCCGACTTCGGCGAGGTCATCGAGATACTGGCAAGGAAACTGGCGCCGCGTTGGCCCAAGATCGCAACGGTCGCTGCGAGCGCGCTGGCAACTGCCTCGCTGGTGTTCTTGGCGCTGGCCCTTCGCCCCCCTGCGGTGACTCTCGACCAGGAATGGAGCTCGAGCCACGAGGCCCGCCTTGGCCTCGATCTCGTCTACGGAGAGGGCCTCGAACGAGCACTCGACGACTACGAGCAACAGTGGCTCCGCTTGGGCCGGACCTTGGTCGTGGAGGAATCGGATCCCGACATCCTCGATTGTCTCCGCGGTCTCCAGTCCTCCTTCGACGCGTTCGTGGTGGCCCTTCGCGAGGGTCGACCCACGCCATCACTCGACCGCTTCCCCATCTCGATGACCCCCAACAGACTGTGGATGAGCGACCTGCCCGTCGCACGGTGTCAGTCGATGCCTCATGAGGTCACGATCGACGGGAGGACGAAGGCACGCAACGCGCTGCTCAGCTCCCAGGTCCTTCAACTGAAGGGAGACTACGAGAATGCGCTGGACGAGGCCGACGATGCGTGGCGCTCCCTCCCCCAGGAGGACCTCAGCCGACTGGCTGGATCGATTCACTTCCAGCGCGCCTACCTCAAGCTCCAACAGCTCGCTCCCGATGCCGAAGATGCCCTCGAGTGGGCCAAGCTCTCATCGGGAAACGACCCAGAGTTCGCCGTCGACATATTGACGATGGAGGCTCTCATCGACTGCCACTTGGGAGAAGGCCCTCCCTCTCCACGCGACGATGCGAGGGCCCTTCGACTCCTCGAAGGTCTTGGAGGTCGCCGTCCGATCTCCTGGGCCTGGTACCACTTCTCCGCGGGACAGCGCTCGATGGACTCCGAGCCCCGGAAAGCCGAGCGTCACTTCCGGTACGCCAGTCGGAATTTCTGGGAAGCGGGCGATGATGCCATGGCCGCAACGTCGGATCTCCAGGCGGCCTACGCACTCTCGGCAATTCCCGGACAGGAGACTCGAGCCGCTGACCTCTCTCTCAATGCCCTCAATCGCCTGATCGGATCACTCGGAGTCGACCATCCGTCGCTCCCTCGGCGGGTGGTCGACGTCGTTCAGATCCTGGGTATTGCATCGTCTGTGTCGGAAGAGTACGGGGAGCTCCTACGGCCGCTTCTCGAAGGGGTCGTCCGACGACGGTCGGACGACCGCACCGAGCTCGAGCGGGTACGTGCCACTGCCGATCTGCTGCTGCTCGATGTCTGGAAGGCTTGGCCCGACCACGTGGCGAGCAGCCCGTTCTATCAGCGTTCTCAGGAGCTCGAGCAGGGCATGCGGAAGTACTTGGATCGACCTCGCCGCGACGACCTTGCCCGGATTGCGGAGGCAATTGCCACCGCCCGCTTCGTCGCCGACGAACGAGGAGCTCGACCGGAGACGAGGGCGGCGATCGAGCAGTGGCTTCATCTCGAGGACGACCAGTCCAGTTGGGACCAGGCGATGGCTTTCCTCCAGGAGCTCGGGCCGAGCTCCGATGAACGGTGAAGCGGAGGCGGTTTCATGCGCAGGGGATTCCCCTACGGCACGAAGTCGAAAAAAGGCCGTTCAGGGTGTCACAACGGGACGGACGCCTACACACAAGAATGACCATGCTCGATCCCGCTAGTGCGACCAGAAGGGAACTACCAATGACTGACCTCGATCCAAGACCCGAGCTCCAGATCTACCTGACCCTCGGCTGCGACTCCATTTCGATCGCCGAGGTATCGACCAACGAGTCCGAATCCGATGATAGAGGGGACGGCCTTGCCCAGCTCTCCGTGGACGACACGAACGAGCTCAGCTTCCTCTCCGAGGAGGATCTCCTCGTCGACATCCGCGTGTGCCTGGATGGTGAGGGAGCGTGCGCCTGCTCGGTGCTGCTGCATGAGCAGGAAGCGCCATACGGGCGAGACATGAGCGCGATCGGCAGCGGCGGCCTCCTGCTGCCGGAGATAGAGATTTCCAGGAACCGCCGAGTGTTCTTGGTCCACCTCTCTCACGACGCAGGATGGGGCGCCACCTTGTCCTTTGGCGTGAGCACCCACGGCACCTCGGGAATCGAGATCCAGCCCCGGTACAAGCCTCCGAAGGGAGCTCCTCCGGCGTGCTCGGAGAGCGACGACTGGAATAGCATCAGGGCCGTATCGCTGCTGGGGCTGTGAGCCACCGCCAGTGACCCAAAAGATCCAGACAGAAGGAACGCGGGCGACCGACCGGGAGTGCCATCGTAACTTGCTCGGGCATTCAGTGTTTACCTTGTCTCAACGGGACCAGGACTCGGCGCACGGCTTTGGGACTACGTGCGATCGAGTTAGCATCGAGGGGGGATGCAGCGTGACCAAGGAAAAAGAAATCTACGATCTCTATGCGGGCAAGATCCACCGGTTCTTCAGCAACAAGGCCGCTGCAGCCAACGATATCGACGACCTGCTGCACACGACCTTCCTGCGGTTCTACGAGAAGTCCGCACAGGAGGAGATCCGGACCCCCCTACGGTATCTGTATCGCATCGCGCACAACGTGCTCTATGAATACTGGCGCAAGCGAAGACGCGACAACCTCCACCAAGAGATCGGCGAGCTATCGCTCGCCGATCTCGGCGCAGGCATTACCACGTTGATCTCCAATGACGAGGAAAGGCAGCGCGTGCTCGATGCGTTGCGCCATCTTCGGCTGGATTTTCAGATCGTCATCGAGCTCCGCTACTGGGAGCGCCTCTCCTATCAGGAGATCGCCGAGCTTCTCGATCAGAACCCCAGGACGATCGGGGTCTGGCTCCGACGCGGCAGACACCAACTTCACAAGCTCCTCCTCGAGGATGCGGCGGGGGTCTCCCAGGACAACGCCCATCGACCCTCCGACGAAGGCGAGGAGGATTGGCCTGGGACGACCCAGTGGGACGACACCGACGATGATGGTCCCTCCGAGCGAGACAGCGATGGAGCGCTGTCCAAGCTCATGGACGAGGTCCGGGCGATCGCGAGCAAGGACGACGAGGACCCCTCCGACTGAGCTGCATCGAAGAGAGTCGGAAGAGCCCGCCGCTCAGGTGGGCTCGGCCACCGGGAAGCCGCTGGCGCGGACCTTCTCGTCGTCGTCCTTGGCGAGGTCCTTCGGCTCGTCGGACACCCGCGTGGGGCTGGGGCCGGAGTCGACCTCGATGGCGGGCAGCGGCCGGTCGTCGATCGCGGCCTTGACCTCCTCGAGCCCCAGCGCCTCGCGCTCGATCAGCGCCTTGGCCAGCCGCTCCAGCGCATCCTGGTGCGTGGTGAGGATCTCGCGCGCGCGGTTGTACTGGCCGATCACCAGGTCGTGCACCTCGCGATCGATCGCCTGCGCGGTGGCCTCGGAGTAGGCCTTGGGGCGCTGGATGTCGCGGCCCAGGAACGGCTCGCTGTCGTTCTTGGCGTAGGCGATGGGGCCCAGCGCGTCGCTCATGCCCCACTCGCACACCATCTTGCGGGCCAGCGAGGTGGCGACCTCGATGTCGTTGCCCGCCCCGGTGGTCTGCTGACCGTCGAGCGCGAGCTCCTCGGCGATCCGCCCGCCCATGAGGATGGCGATGCGGGCCTCGGCGTAGCGCCGGTCGAGGTTGTGCCGGTCGGCCTCGGGGAGCTGCTGGGTGACGCCCAGCGCCTGCCCCCGCGGGATGATGGTGACCTTGTGGATCGGGTCGACGTACTGCTCGGGCAGCATCATCGCGACCAGGGTGTGCCCGGCCTCGTGCCACGCGGTGGTGCGCTTCTCCGACTCGGAGATGATCACGCTCTTGCGCTCGGCGCCCATGAGGACCTTGTCCTTGGCGCGCTCGAAGTCGCTGAGCCCCACCCGGTCGCGACCGCGACGGGCGGCCATCAGGGCGGCCTCGTTGACCAGGTTCTCGAGGTCGGCGCCCGAGAAGCCCGGGGTGCCGCGCGCGATGATCCCCATGTCCACGCCGTCCTCGACCGGCACCTTGCGCACGTGCACCTTGAGGATGGCCTCGCGACCGCGCACGTCGGGCAGGCCCACCACGATCCGGCGATCGAAGCGACCGGGGCGAAGCAGCGCCGGGTCGAGCACGTCGGGGCGGTTGGTGGCGGCCACCAGGATCACGCCCTCGTTGCTCTCGAAGCCGTCCATCTCCACCAGGAGCTGGTTGAGGGTCTGCTCGCGCTCGTCGTGACCGCCGCCCAGGCCCGCGCCGCGGTGGCGGCCCACGGCGTCGATCTCGTCGATGAAGATGATGCAGGGGGCGTTCTTCTTGCCCTGCTCGAACAGGTCGCGCACGCGGCTGGCCCCCACGCCCACGAACATCTCCACGAAGTCCGAGCCGCTGATGCTGAAGAACGAGACCCCGGCCTCGCCCGCGATGGCGCGGGCCAGCAGGGTCTTGCCGGTGCCGGGCGGGCCCATCAGGAGCACGCCCTTGGGGATCCGGCCGCCCACCCGCATGTACTTCCGGGTGTCGCGCAGGAAGTCGATGATCTCCTCGACCTCCTCGCGGGCCTCGTCGATGCCGGCGACGTCCTTGAAGGTGACCTTGCCCTGGTGCTCGGTGAGCAGCCGGGCCCGGGCCTTGCCGAAGCTCATGGCCTTGCCCCCGCCCGCCTGCATCTGCCGCATGAACATGATCATGATGATCACGATCAGGATCATGGGCAGCCACATGATGGCGAACTGCAGCAGGCTGCTGTCCTCCTCGGGCTCGACGCTGTACTGGATCTCCTTGAAGTCCAGCTTCTTGTAGAGCTCCTCGGTGACCGGGCCGGTGACCTCGACGGTCTTGTCGTCCTTCTTGTAGCTGATGTCGACGTGGCTGGGGTGCACCTCGATGGCCAGGTGCACGTCGTTCGCCTTGAGGTCGTCGAGCTCCTTGACGAACTTCGAGTAGCTCTGCTGCGTGGTCTGCTGGCTCGAGTTGAAGAGGTTGGCCAGCGCCAGGACGGCCACGATGAGGCCCAGCCAGACCAGGAGCGTCTTTGTTTGCTGTTTCACGCGCGATTACCGGCAACGGGCAGCATAGCCCTGGGCCCCTAGGGGGTCAATGGTTGCCCGCGCGAGGCGCGGGGCTCGGAGGAGTCCATCCACAGCTCGCGGGCGTGCAGGTGCAAGCGCAGGCGTGGGGCCAGGTCCCACGTGCGGGCGGGTCCGGGTCGGACGAGCGCATCGTCGATCGATGCGAGGGTCTGGGCCGACATGCCGTCGTCGGGCACCCCGGCGGCGCGGCAGATGGTGCGAACGAGGCGCTTGCGTACTGCCATGGGCAAGTGCTCCATCCCTTCGGTCGACCACCGCGACCCCGACGTTACCGCTGGGCACGCCGTGGCCGCACGGGCCGTGTGAGCTGGCCGTGCGTCGAGCGCGGCGCCGGATTCGTCGCGGATCTCCCCGGGGGCCGCGGTGCTGCGGGTGCGCGCCGCGAGCTCGGTGGCCACCCAGGCCGCGAGCGCGTCCTCGGCCTCGCGGGCATGGAGCGCGGCGCGGGCCAGGGCCAGCTCGACCTTGGGGTTGAGCTCTCGCAGGAGCCCGAGCACCTGGTGCCGCACGCGGACCCGGGGATGGCGTGGATCATCGTTGGTGGGGTCGTCGACGAAGGGCAGCTGCAGCAGGGTGGCCAGCTCGCGGGTCTGGCCGCGATCGAGATCGAGCAGCGCTCGCAGCCATCCTCCCCCGCCCCGCGGCCACGGATCGAAGCCGTCCATCGCGGCCAGGCCGGGCAGCCCGGCGCCGCGACACAGGTGCAGCAGCACGGTCTCCGCCTGATCGGTGGCGGTGTGCCCCAGCGCGACCACCCGGGCCCCCTGCTGCGCCGCCTGCTCGCGCAGGGCCGCGAGCCGGGCGTCGCGGGCCCGCGCGGGCAGCCCCGGCCCCGCCGCCAGCTCCAGGCGATCGACCGCGAAGGGCAGCCCGAGGCGCTCGGCGATCGAGGCGACCCGGGCCGCCTCGTCGCCCGACTCGGGGCGCAGGCCGTGGTCCACGTGGCCGACCGACAGGCGCAGGGCGTCGCGATCGGCGATGGCATGGAGCAGGCCCAGCAGCGCGACCGAGTCGGCCCCGCCCGAGCAGGCCACGTGCACCCGCCGCCGCGAGCCAGGGCCCGACGGAGGCCCGAGCGCGGCCAGCCGGCGGCGGACCAGGCCCAGCGCGTGGGCGATGCTCGGATGGCGTGGTGGCACGGCGGGCCCCCTCTGCGATAGTACCTCACGCCTTGGTCGCCACCCCCCAAACGCCCGACACCATCGACGCCGACGACCTGCGTGCCATCGAGGACGATCCGCTGTCCCTCGACGCCCGCGACGATGCGCCGGTGCTCGTCCCCGCCCTGCCCCCCACCACCTTCGTGCGGATCGCCCGGCACCTGCGGGAAGAGGACCGCCTGGAGCTGCTGCTGCCCCACGCCACGCCCTACCAGCTCACCAGCCTGCTCGACCTCGACGGCTGGGTGCGCGACCGCGTGGACATCCGGCGGGCGCGGGTGTGGCTGCACGCCATCGCGGAGCACGGCATCGCCGGCCGCGAGCGCGGGACGCTGGCCGACCTCATCTACGAGATGGATCCCGAGCTGTGGACCGTGGCCCTGGCCGCGGGCACCGTGGTGGTGGACCTGCCCGAGGACGACGATCAGGCCCGCGACCAGGCGATGGCGCAGCTCGGATCGCTGCGCACCTGGGAGACCCCCGACGGCTTCTTCGTGGTGGGCGTGCCCGACGACGGCCTGGGGCGCCGCACCCTGCACACGATCTCGCTGGTCTACGAGGACGACCTGGCCGAGGGGCGCAAGCTGTGCCTGGCGATCCAGTCGCTGCTGCCCTCGGAGGCCGAGGAGGACCTGCTGCGCTTCCGCAACGGTCGGCTCGCCGATCTCGGCTTCGTGGAGTGGGAGCAGGCCATGCAACTGCTGCGGCCGCTCGACCACCGGGTGGCGGCCGAGCACGAGGCGGTGACCACCGCCCACCTCGGCGCGGAGGAGGGCCTGTCGCCCCACGTGAAGTGGCGCGGCTCGGACCTGCTGCGACGGGTGATGATGCGCCTCGAGCCCGGCATGCACGGCCTGCGCTCGCGGGAGTTCCTGCTGCTGGCCAACGAGATGATGGCGGCGCAGCGCTTCGACCCCGGCGACGAGGCCAAGCAGCAGCGCGCGATCGATCAGACCCAGGCCACGCTGTCGCTGGGTCTCGAGCTGCTGACCCGCGCCACCCCGCCGGGGCTCGAGCCCGATGCCTTCCTGGCCGAGCGCGTGACCGCCATCGGCCTGCGCCTGCTGTTCCGGGTGGGCTACGGGGCGCTCGACAAGGTGCGGCAGACGGCGCTCGCCCTGCACAACAGCGGGCGGGTCTCGCTGCGCAGCCCGGGCTCGATGCTCGATCGCCCGTGGGGGCCCACCATCGCCGCGCTGTGTGGCTTGTTCCCCGAACTGCCCCGGCGCGACGGCAAGGGCACGCGCCCGCTGGGGCGGCTGGAGGACGTGGCCCAGGCCACCGATCTCGTGGCCCAGGCGGCGGCCCTGGCCCGGCTGTGCTTCGAGCCGGAGGGCTACGGCGTGGACCCGAGCTGGATCGATCGCCTGGACGCGCCCGAGAAGATCACCCTGGGCGACCTGGTGCGCACCGCCATCGTGCATGCGCACCTGCCCGGCTCGCAGCACGCCATGGCGCCGCTGACCGGCGAGGATCTCGAGTGGGCCGCGAGCAACCTGCTGGTGGGCCAGGGGCTGGCCGCGGGGGTGGGACGCGAGCTGTCCGAGCGCTGCGCCGAGCTGGGCGTGGGCGAGCACCAGCAGGCCCTGGCCGAGGTCATCCTGACCCGGCTGCAGGTGGAGCTGGCGAGCCTCGAGCGCGACCTCGACGGCAAGGTCGATCTCACCCGCGCCGGCGGGCTGCTCACGGTGCAGCAGGTGAGCATGTGGCTGAGCGTGCGCCAGGGCGGGCCCAGCAACTGACGAGCGCTACTCTTCGAGGCGATCGAGGGCCTGGCGGGCGGCGGCCCGCTCGGCTCGCTTGAGGCTGCGGCCCTCGCCCTCGCCGAGCACCTCCACCCGCCCGTCGCCGAAGCGCAGCTCCACCCGCGCCTGCCAGCGCGGGTCGTCGGGCGGCGGGGGCTCCCCTACCCGCACGTAGACCGGGGTCACGCGGAAGCGCCCCTGGGCCCAGTGCTGCAGGCGGGACTTGGGATCGAGGCCGTGCTCGGGGCGCAGCGTGGCCAGGCGCTCGCCGAGCAGGCGGCCGAAGACCGCGGCCGCGGCCTCGAGCGGGGCCCGCCCGGCCTCGCGCGCGTCGAGGAACACCGCGCCGAGCACCGCCTCCATGGCGTCGGCCAGGGTGCTGGGATGGTCGCGACCGCCTCGCTTGAGGTCGCCGCGGCCCAGGTACAGCCACTGCCCCAGGCCCAGGTGCCGCGCGGCCTCGGCCAGGCTCGGCTCGGAGACCATCGCCGCGCGCAGGCGGGTGAGCTCGCCCTCGGCCAGGCCGGGGAAGCGACGCCACAGCGCGTCGGCGGCCGTCAGGCCCAGCACGGCGTCGCCGAAGAACTCCAGGCAGGCATTGCTCGGCCAGCCCGCGTCGCGGTGCTCGTTGGCCCACGAGCCCAGGGTGAGCGCCACCCGCAGCAGCGCCGGATCGGCGAAGTCGTGGCCGAGCACCGCCATCAGCGAGGCCAGGCCCCCCTCGGCGGGCGGGGCCGTGTCGTCGTCGACCGGCAGCAAGGGATCGGGCAGGCCGGTCAGGACCTTGGGCAGGCTCGGCATCGGGCGGCAACGCGGGCGTTCGGAGTATACCCCCGACCTCGGTGGACGCTGCCGACGACCCCAACGTACCATCCCGGCGAGCCCGCTCGCTGGGGCGAAGGGAGCACGCGCAGATGAAGGAGCACATCGACACCATCACCGACCTGCTGCTCGGGGCCGCCTACGCCGACAAGCGCCTCGAGGGCCGGGAGCTCGACGCGATCCGCTCCATGCTGAGCACGCTGCTCGGCACCAGCTCGCTGCCCGACGCCCAGGAGGCCCGGATCAAGGCGTTCAACCCGGCCAAGCACGATGCGGCCGCGGCCGCGGCCTCCCTCGCCTCGCTGTCCGAGGAGGACAAGGGCAAGCTCATCGACCTGGTGGCCTCGGTCACCGAGTCCGACGAGGAGATCGACTTCGCCGAGGACGAGTACCTGCGGGCGGTGGCCACGGGGCTCGGCCTGAGCGAGGACGAGATCGCGGGGATGACCATCGAGGTGCTCGAAGAGGAAGAGATCGGCAAGCTGTTCAGCTGAGCCGCCTGCCCCCGCGCTTCCGTCCCGCGCGATCAGGGGTACGCCACGCGCAGGCTCATCGCGTCGTAGTAGGCGTCGCAGTACATCCCGGAGCCCTTGCGACAGCCCAGGCGGATGCGCATCCGGGTCGCGTCGGTGGGGATCGCCTCCGACGTGGACACGAGGGTCCAGTCGGCCGCAGTCTGCTCGCCCGTGTCCCACTCGCCGATGCGATTGCCCATGGGATCGAAGAAGCGAAGCTGGATCCGATAGACGTCGTTGTCGGTGTCCCAGTTGCGGGCCCTGCCCTCGAAGGCCGCGCGCAGCGGGAGGCCCTGGTCCAGCCGGTCGGCGAAGGCGTCGAGCGGGACGTCCTGAACGAGCCAGAAGTCGTCGTTGTCGGGCCCGCTGTCGGAGCCGATGAACAGCGCGCCTTCGAAGGGAGTGACCCACGCCCCGGTGAGCCAGCGGCCCGGGAAGTCGTCGGTCCAGCCGTCGGGCGGGTCGTCGCCGCCGTCCTCTCCCCCGGGGTTGACCAGCAGGTTGTCGCTGATGCCCTGGCCGTCGCCCACCACGGGGCGGCCGACCTCGGTGCCGCCGTCGTGGGTGAGCACCAGCTCGCCCTGGAACGGGCCCCACTGCGCGGGAGCGAAGGCCAGCACCACGGTGCAGGCGTCCCCGGCGGGCAGCGACGCTCCGCAGTCGCCTCCCTGCCCGGGGAAGGCCCCGCCCGCGTAGTCGAACGGGGCCGCGGGGGGCAGGCCCTGCAGCGCGGTGGCCTCGATGCCCCCCACGTTGGTCACGGTGAACGAGTGCTCCCCCGAGCTGCCCGCCATCACGGGCCCGAAGTCGAAGGTCGGGCCGTCGGAGATGGTGAGCATCGCGGGATCGGGATCGGGGTCGGGCTCCGGCTCGCCGCCGCTGCTGCTGCTCGAGTCGGCGGGCGGCAGCGGTGAGTCCCCCGAGGAGCTGACGTCCCCGGTGTCGGTCGAGGTGCCCGCGGGGCTCGGCGGGGCACCGGCCGGGCCAGCGCCCGTGGTGTCGAGGGAGCAGCCCGCCAGGCCGACGAGGCCGACCGCGAGCCAGGACCGCGTGCTCGATGCCATCGCCCCTCGACGGTACCACCGAGCCCCACGCGCGGGCGACCACTACGGATTCTCGTGGCCGGCCGACGACCCGGTGCTGCGGATCCAGCCGCCGCCCCGCACGCGATCGCCGTCGTAGAACACCGCGGCCTGGCCTGGTGCCACGCCCGGGGCGGGCTCGTCGAGCTCCACCGTGGCGCGCCCCTGGCCCACTCGCACGACGCCGGGCACGGGAGCGCTGCGGTGCCGCAGCTGCACGAGCGCGCGCATCGAGGCGCCCGGGGGCGGAAGATCGAGGTCCTGCAGCTCCTGCACCTCGATGGCGCGCACCCGGGCGTCGTCGGCCTGCCCCACCACCACGGCGCGCTGCTCGGGCAGCACGCGCAGCACGTAGCGCTTGTCGGTGCCGCGGATCCGCAGGCCGCGTCGCTGCCCGATGGTGACGCGATGGATCCCCTGGTGCTCGCCGATCTCCTGGCCCCGCTCGTCGAGCACCGGTCCGGGCGCGAGCCCCTCGAGGCCCAGGCCCAGCGCCGCGGCCCGGCGCTCCACCACCACCCCGTGATCGCCCCCCGGCACGAAGCACAGCTCCTGGCTGTCGGGGGCGTGGGCGTTGGGCAGGCCGCGGGCCTCCGCCTCGGCCCGCACCCGCTCCTTGGTGGTGCCGCCCAGGGGAAAGCGCACCCGCTCGAGCGCATCGCGACCCATGGCGAACAGGAAGTAGCTCTGGTCCTTGCTGGCATCCACCGCGCGCAGCAGGGCGCCGTCCTCGATGCGGGCGTAGTGCCCGGTGACCAGGAGCTCGGCGCCCAGGGCCCGGGCGCGGCGCAGCAGGGGGCCGAACTTGATCTGCTGGTTGCAGCGCGTGCACGGGTTGGGGGTGCGCCCGGCCACGTAGTCGCGCACGAAGGGGTCGATGACCTCGGCCTCGAAGCGCTCGCGCTCGTCCACGGTGTAGTGCGGGATGCCGAGCACGGCGCAGGCCCGCCGGGCCATGTCGACCTCGGCCGGCGAGCAGCAGGTGCCGCCCCGCCCGCGGCGCTCCTCGGGGGCCGCGTCGTACAGGCGCATGGTGAGGCCCACCACCTCGTGGCCCTCGTCCACCATGCGGGCCGCGGCCATCGACGAGTCGACGCCGCCGGACATGGCCACCACCACCCTCACGAGGCGCTCCTCACGACGGGCCCGGCCTCGCGCACCCGGGGCAGGATCTCGGCCAGGGCGGCCAGCAGCGCGTCGATCTCGGCCGCGGTGTTGCTCGCCGACAGCGACAGGCGCAGCGCCTCGCGGGCGCGGGCGGGCGGCTGTCCCAGCGCCCGCAGCACCGGCGAGGGCGAGGGCGAGCCCGAGCTGCAGGCGGCCCCGGTGGACACGGCGAAGCCGGCCAGATCGAGGCTCATCATCACCAGCTCGCCGTCGCAGCCTTCGAACGCGGCGTTGATCGTGTTGCCCGTGTGCTGCACGGGGTCGCCGTGGATCCGCGCGCCCAGGGCCCCAAGCCCCTCGAGCAGCCGCTGGCGCAGGGCCTCGGCCCGGGCTCGCCGCCGCGGCTGCTCGGCCCCGGCCAGCGCCACCGCGTGTCCCAGGCCGTGCACCAGCACGGTGGCCTCGGTCCCCGGTCGACGCCCCCGCTCCTGCTGTCCGCCCGCGAACAGCGGCCGCAGGCGAAGCGAGCGGTGGTGCACCAGGGCCCCCACCCCGGCCGGCCCGCCGAGCTTGTGCGCCGAGAGGCTGAGCAGGTCCACGCCCCAGGCCGCGAAGGAGACCGGCACCTTGCCCAGCGCCTGCACGGCGTCGGTGTGCACCAGCACCTGCGGCCTGACCTCGCGCGCCGCGGCCACGAAGGCGGGCAGGTCGTAGGCATTGCCCAGCTCGTGGTTGGCGGCCGCCAGCGAGACCAGCCCCAGCCGAGGATCCGCGCGCAGGGCCTCGGCCACCGCGGTGGGGTCGATGCGTCCCTGCTCGTCCACCGGCAGCTCGGCCACGGGGATGCCCTCGTCGGCCAGCCGGGCCGCGGAGCCGCGCACCGCCGGGTGCTCGAGCGGCGAGGTGAGCACCCCCGCCGGCTGGCCCGCCGCCCGCAGGGCCCGCGCCACCCCGAGCACGGCCAGATCGTCGGCCTCGGTGCCGCCGCTGGTGAAGGTCACCCCCAGCGCCTCGGCCCCCAGCGCCTGCGCCACCCGCCGCCGGGCCGCCTCCACCACCTCCCGCGCCGCCTGGCCGCGGCGGTGGCGGCTGGAGGGGTTGCCCAGGTCGTCCCGGGCCAGCAGCTCGACCATGGCCTCGCGCACCCGCGGGTCCAGCGGGGTGGTCGCGTTGTGGTCCAGGTCGATCACGGCGCGCCCGTATAGCACGTGGTTCCCCCCGAAAATTGACGTGGACGGCGCCCCGATGAATGATCGCCGGGGCATTGAGCAACCTGGCCACCATGATGCAGCGCGCCGGCCTGCTCCCCGAGGGGGAAGCGGCGCGCATCCGGGAATTCGCCTACGCGAATCGGCTCCCGCCGGTGCAGGTGATCCTCGAGCGAGGGCTGTGCGCCGAGGCCGACCTCGTGCGCTTCGTGCAGAGCAAGCTGATGATCCCCGAGGTCGAGCCCGACCTGCTCGACCAGCTCGAGCGCGAGACCCTGCGTCACCTGCCGATGGAGCTGGCCTGGTACCACGAGGTGCTGCCGGTCTCGGTCGACGACGTGGGCAACCTGACCCTGGCCATGGCCGACCCCACCGACCTGCGCGCGGTGGATGCCGTCGCCAGCCACACGGGCGCCTACCTCATCCGCGCCGTGGCCCCGCTGGCCCCGCTGCGCAAGGCGCTGACCCGCTACTACGGTCCTCGCCCCGAGCAGGCCGCGCTCGAGGCCGCGGTGGGCGAGCTCGACGAGGAGGTCGTCGAGCCCTCGCCTCCCCCGTCGACGGCGACGGCCATCCCCTCCGAGGTGCCCCGGCGCGTCTCGGGCGAGGTGATCCTCGACGACGCCATGCCCCCGCTGTCCCCTGCCGCGTTCGCGTGGGTGCTGCCCCGCCTGGTGGCGGCGGCCGACCGCGACGAGATCACGCAGGTGCTGCTGGACTTCCTCGCCGAGGGCTTCGACCGCGTGATCATGTTCGTGCACCTGCAGCAGCAGCTGCGCGGCCGGGATGCTCGCGGCGACGACCTGCTGCTCGAGGCGGTCACCCAGGTTCGGATCCCCACCAGCGGTCCCTCGCTGTTCCGCCAGGTGATCGAGCGCGGCACCCCGCACTTCGGGCGCTGGCCGGCCGAGACCAAGATCGATCGCGCCTTCGATCAGGCCATGGGGGGGATCAAGGGCAACGTGCTGGTGCTCCCGGTGCGCCTGCGCGAGCGCGTGCCGCTGCTGGTGTATGCCTCGGGCACCCACCACCCGGTGGACCCCCGCTCGCTCAACGATCTGGTCGACGGGGTGAGCGGCGCGCTCGAGCGGCTGATCTTCCGCCGCAAGTCGCTGGACAGCATGCCCAAGGCCGACTGAGGCAGGGAGCCCTCGACGGCCGCGACGAGGCCCATGGACCGACGGTCCATGGGCCTTCGTTCATGCGCTCGGCCGTGGCGCGAGGCGACCTGCTCCGCGCCCCGGATCCACCAGAGAAAGTACCTGCAATCCTCGATGGTTGACCGCCAGATCTCGGGCATCACCCGAGCCCCGGAAGCAGGCGATCGAGCCCCGTCCCGGCGAGCCGACCCGCGTGGCTAGTACACGGCCTGGCCCAGGCGGGCGCAGTGCCCGAGGTGGGCCTTGAGGTACTTGCTGGGGAGCTCGCGTGCGAGCTGTCCCCCCAGTCGCGCCGAGATGGCGACGAGCTTGTCGAGGTCGACCCCGGTGCGCACGCCCATGCCGTGGAGCATGTAGACCACGTCCTCGGTGGCCACGTTGCCCGAGGCGCCCGGCGCGTAGGGGCAGCCGCCCAGGCCCCCCACCGCGGAGTCGATGGTGCCGATGCCGAACTGCAGCGCCACGGTGATGTTGGCGAGCGCGGTGCCGCGGGTGTCGTGGAAGTGCACGGCCACCTGGGGCAGCTCGATCCCCGAGCGCATCAGCCCGCGGAAGATGTACTCCACCTGGCGGGGCGTGCCCACGCCGATGGTGTCGCCCAGGCTCAGCTCGTACACCCCCATCTCGAGCAGCGCGTGGCTGACCTCGAGCACGTTGTCGAGCGGGATCTGGCCCTCGTAGGGGCAGCCGTACGCGCAGCTCACATAGCCACGCACCTTCATGCCCCGGGCCAGGGCCTCGCCCACCACGCCCCGGTAGGTACGCAGCGCCTCGGCGGTGCTCTTGTTGATGTTCTTGCGGTTGTGGGTCTCGGAGGCGGCCATGAACACCGCCACCTCCTCCATCCCGGCCCGTGTGGCGCCGTCGAGGCCCCGCATGTTGGGCACCAGCGCCGACAGCCGCACGCCCTCGCGCCGCTGGATGCGGCTGGCGAGCTCCATGTGGTCGGCCATGGCCGGGACCCAGCGCGGATTGACGAAGCTGGTGATCTCCACCCGGCGCAGGCCCGCGTCGATGAGCCCCTCGATGAGCTCGATCTTTCGCTCGGTGGGCAGGATCTGCTTCTCGTTCTGCAGCCCGTCGCGCGGGCCGACCTCGTAGATCGACACGGCCGAGGGCGCCGCCACGAACAGGTCGTCGACGGGCGCGGTGGTCGCAGGGGCTGGGATCCGGTCGTTCACGGCGGGTCGCGTTGCGGTCGGGTGCGGGTGGAGGCTATGGACGCGGCAGCTCCACGACGTCGGTCGTTCGAGCATACGACATCCCGCCGAGACGGCCGACGGACGCCAGCGCCGCCGGGTCGATGACGCGGAGGTGCCCTCGGGCGTCGCGCTGTAGCAGGCCCGGGGCGAGCCAGAAACACTCCACGCGGGCGATCACCAGGGTGCTCGAGGGGGCGCCGTGGCGACCGTGGCCCAGCGGGATGGCGTGGGTCATGCGGCACTCGAGGGCGGCGAGCGCCTGGGCCACCCGCGGCGGCGCCACACAGGACGAGGGCCGGCTCTGCAGGCGCTGGCCCGGCTCGCCCGCCACCTCCCACTCGTCGACCTCGGGCGGCAGCTCGGCCGAGGTCGCGTTCATGGCGGCCAGCACGGGCTCGCTCACGTGGCTGATGGTCAGCTCGCGGCTCTCGAGGATGTTGGCCAGGGTGTCCTTGGGGCGGCCGTCGCCCCGGCTGCCGATCGCCACGATCACCGTGGGCGGGACCGAGCAGACCGCCTGGTAATAGCTGAACGGGGCCAGGTTGGCGCGCCCTCGGGCATCGAGGGTGGACACCCAGGCGATCGGGCGCGGGGCGACCACGTCGGTCATCAGCCGGTAGGCATCGCGGGCCGACAGGCTCGCGGCGTCGAGCCGCTCGTGCTCGGGGGTCGCCTCGCTCACGCGGCGCGACTATGCCGCGGACCGCCCGCGGAGGCCAGCCACGGTCCCCCACGGCGAGCCCATCGAGCCACGCCCCCCTTGCGTGGCCCACGAGCTCCTCCGCTCCAGTAGTCCACCCGGGATCGGACGCTCAGTACACGAAGTGTTTTCCATTACTCGATTGTCATCAATCACGCTCAGAAGCGGGTGGTCAGGGCGATGCCCGAGGCGCCGGGCCGCCACCAGGGGCCCGCGAGCGTCCGCGGACCACGGGCCAGGAGGGCCAGGCGCACGATCCCGCCGATCGTCACGGCCAGCCCCACCCCGGCCAGCGAGGCGCCGAGGATCATCCGCTGCCGCCCATCGGCGGCCTGGCGCTCGTAGCCCCCCTCGGTGGGCGAGCGAGGGGCCCGTTGGAGACCCCTCTGCCCCAGCCCCCACACCGTGGCCCCGGCCACCAGCGCGCTGCCTCCGACCACCACCAGGCTCAGCCCCAGGGCATCGCGACCGGGGCGAGGCGGCGACGGCTCGAGGGGGGCGCGATCGGGCGGCGGCTCGTCGTCGACCCCTGCCCCAGCGCCCACCCCCGGCGGCTCCTCGGGCTCCGGGGCATCGGCCTCCTCGTTGAACAGCACCTCCTCGCACAGCCGGATGTGCCGCTCGGTGTCGGCCCGCTGCCGCTCGGAGGGCTCCATCTCCAGGAAGCGTCGGTAGAGCGCCACCGCCACCGAGCACTTGCCTCGCATCCGCTCGGCCTGGGCACGCGCGTAGATGAAGGCCGGATCGGGGTCCTCGGCGTAGGCCTCCATCAGCGCCTCCACGGCCAGGTCCCACTCCTGCGCCTCGAAGTGCTGCTGGGCCCGGAGCGCCGCCGAGGACGGGACCGCGTCTTCGGGCGGGGGCGTCTGGGGCTCCTCGCCCTCCTCGGGGCCCGCCTCGGCGGTGGGGTCGGCGGACGCCTCTGCGCTCGGCTCTTCGGGAGCACCCGCAGCGAGCAGCCACAGCAGGAGGAGCGAGGTCGTCATCGTCTACTCGCGGGGCATCATGTCATCGAGGGTGGATCCGGGTCCGAGCGGCGCCGCGGCCTTGCGCTTCGTGCCGCCCTTGCGCCGCCGCTTGGCCCGGCTCGCCGGGGCCGGATCGGTGTCGCTCTCGGCCGGGCCGGCGGGCTCCGCCGCGGCCTCGAGCTCCGCGGCCTCGAGCTCCGTCGCGGGGCTCGGCTCGCCCGCGCCGACGCCGTCGCGGGGCTCCTCGCCTGCCGGACGCTCGCCCGAGGGCGCCACGGCCACCGGCTCGGCCTCGGCCGCCGCCCCACGGAGCCCGACGCCGCCGGCCGCTGCGCCCCCATCGTCGCGGGCGGGGCCTCCTCGGCCGACGACGCGGGCTCGCGGCTCACGGTGCCCGCCAGGTAGCCTGCAATGGCGATCGCCAGCCCCCCCACCCCCAGCCCGGCCACGGTGGCCCGGCTCCGGCGCTTGCGCAGCCACGTCATCGTGAACGAGGCCGGGGCCGGCGGGGCGATGAGGGGCACCGTGGGCGGATCCATGGCCACCACCCCCGGCGGCGGCACCTCGCCGAAGAGCGTGCGCAGGTGCTCGGCCAGGTCGGCCGTGGACAGCCGGATCCCCTGCGAGTGGGCGAAGTCCTCGATCGCCCGCCGCAGGGCCAGCGCCGTCGGATGCCGCTCCTCCGGGTCCTTGGCCAGGGCCCGCCGCACGATCGCCTCGAGCTCCGGCGGGTAGTCGTCCACCAGCTCGCTCGGCGGGGTGTAGTCGCAGTCGATGATCCGGTTCATCACCGCGAAGTCGTTGTCTCCGTAGAACAGCCGCAGGCAGGTGGTGGTCTCGAACAGCAGGATCCCCAGGCCGAAGATGTCGCTGCGCCGGTCGATGGTGCCGCCGCGACACTGCTCGGGCGACATGTAGCCGGCCTTGCCCTTGAGCGCGCCGGTGCGGGTCACGCTGCTGCGGTTGGCCGCCTTGGCGATGCCGAAGTCCACCACCTGCACCCCGCCGTCGAAGCGCACGATCACGTTGGAGGGCGAGACGTCGCGGTGCACCACCGACAGCGGCCGCCCGCGCTCGTCGTGCAGCTCGTGCGCGTAGTGGAGCCCCGCACAGGCCTCGGCCACGATGGTGAGCGCACACCCCAGGGGCAGGCCGCCGTGCTCGGCCGACGCCGCCAGCACCTGCCGCAGGTCGCGGCCGTGCACGTGCTCCATGACCATGAAGTGCTCGCCGTCGGCCACCCCCAGGTCGAGCACCGGAACGATGTTGGGATGGGACAGGCGCGCGGCCAGGCGGGCCTCGTCGAGGAACATCTCCACGAAGGCCGGCTCGTCGGCCACGTGGGGCAGCACCAGCTTGATCGCCACCAGCCGCTCGAAGCCCTCGATGCCCCGCACCTGCGCCAGGTAGAGCTCGGCCATCCCGCCCCGGGCGATGCGGTGCCGCAGGGTGTAGCGGCCCAGACGCGTGCCCTCGGGCAGCTCGCGGGCCCTCGCCACCGACGTGGGCACCGGGTGCATCGTCGGCCACTCTATCGCGGCGTCCCGCAGGGGCTCAACCGCGACGGGGGGCCCGCGGGCGCCTGCGCCGAGGCCACGCCAGCAGCAGCAACAGCGCCCATCCCGGTCCTCCGCGAGAGCCCGCGTCGCCCCCGCGACAGTCACAGCCGCCGAAGCGCCCGTCATCGTAGCCGAGGTCGTCGTCGCCGCTGTAGTCGTAGTGGGTCGAGCCCCCGTTGCCGTCGTCGCCCGTGTCGCCCGTGTCTCCCGACGACGACCCTCCTGGGTTGCTCACCGCGATCTCGAAATCGCGCAGGGTCGCGCCCAGCCAGCCGCCGATCCCCGCGGGCTCCATCACCGTTCGGCCCACGTAGCGCAGCGTGGCGGCCACGCCCTCGGGGGCGGGGTCGACCAGCTCGATGAGGATCTCGCCGGCCTGCGCCGAGCAGGACCGCAGCGGCCAGTCCTCGCCGCCCGCCTCCACCGAGAAGCCCACGCAGCCGGCCACGTCCAGCAGGTTGCCGTTGGTCTCCACGCGCACGAAGGAGCGCGCATTGACGTCGATGCCGGCGTCCAGCACCCGCGTGGGCTCGAGCGCGCCGGCATCGGGGGCCTCGCCGTAGAACGGCTCGCCCTCGACGAGCGGGCCGAGGTCGACCGCCGCGGAGGTCGGCCCGGGCGTGGGGTCGAGCGGCGGGGTGCTGCGCAGCCGGGGATCGCCGTGCTCCGAGGCCGCGTCGCAGCCACAGGCCGTCTGCCAGTCGGGCAGCGACGAGGCCGCCTCGTCGCCCCAGCCCCAGGCCAGCGCATCGCCCTCCCCCGGCCAGTACAGGTTGTGGTCGAGATCGGGGGCCTGGTCGGTGCCCTCGGGCCACACCCGCACCGGACCGCCGCGGGCATCGGCCACCAGCGTGCCCCAGATCTCCACCTCGGCCGCCCAGCGCAGATCGATGGCGGGGCCCTCCACGTCGATCACCGTGTTGCGCAGCCATCGGCTCTGGCGCGAGCCGTAGAACAGCGGGTCGCCCTCGCACAGCCCACAGTGGCCGATGGACGCGAGCACGTTGTGATCGATCGTCCAGCCCGACGCGCTCTGGAACATGAGGATCCCGTAGCCATTGTCGGGGTTGCCGGGGGCGATGCGCTCGATCAGGTTGCGCTCGATCCGGCCGTCGAGCGCCCCCGCGCCGGTGATGAAGATCCCAGCCGTGCGCGTGCCATCGGCCCCGCAGGCGTCGTCGTGGAAGTCGTGGATCGAGTTGCCGCGCAGCTCCACCTGGGAGGACTCGCCCAGCACCCGAATGCCTGCCTGGCCGCCGTAGCCGTGCTCGCTGGTGGCCGTGCACTCGGGCGCCTGCACTCCCAGGCAATCCCCACAGGGGGCGCACTGGTCCATCCCGCACTCGTCGCAGAGGGTGAAGGTGCTCGAGGCACAGCCCAGCTCGCTGATCTCGTTGTTGCGGACACGGGTCCACGGGGCGTCCTGCACCCAGATGCCCACGTCGCGGGCTCGCTCGATGCGGTTGCCGACCACCGACGAGCTGGTGACCTGCTCCCCGCTGCTGCCGCGCAGCTCGATGCCGTGGCCGGGCCAGTCGCGGATGGTCACGCCCTCGATGCTCGGGCCGCTGATGGGGTTGCCGGCCGTCACCACCTGGATGGCCGCGCCGGGCGGAGCGTCGCCTCCCGAGCCGTCGAAGACCAGATCGCGGATGATCCAGTCCGAGGCGCCACTGAGCACCAGCGGGCCCACCACGATGGGGGCATGCCCGGGCTCGGGCTCGATGGTCACCGAGCGGGGCATCATCAGGCCGGCCGTGCTCGCCCCCTCGTAGGGCGAGGCCGCGTCGCGCAGGTGCAGGGTGGTGCCCTCGCGCAGCAAGCCGCTCTCGAACGCACACTGCAGCGAGCGGAACGGCGAGGCCTCGGAGCCATCGCCGGGGCAGGTGTCGGGGGGCGCCCCGGCCTGGGCGTCGCCATCGACCACCAGCACGCCCGAGCTCGCGGCGGGCGGGGTGGCCACGGGGGCGGCGATGACCGAGGCCGCGGCCGTCGCGACGACCAGCACCGCCGCCGGCCAGAGGCCCCCTGCCCTACGCGTGCTCATGCCGCCCCGAGTCTAGCGCGACCCGGGGCGCGGGCGGGGAGCTCAGCGCACGAAGGGCTTGGCCATCACCCAATTGCTGCGTCGCATCCACAGCTCGGCCACCGTGCGCGGCTTCTGGTCGGGATCTTGGCGCGCGGTGAAGCGCAGCACCGAGTCCACGTACACGTAGCCGCACTCCTCGGTGTGGGCCTGGCAGCTCAGCACGCCGCTGTCGGGGGCCACCAGCGAGCGGCCCGCGATCGCGCCATCGAGACCCACCGAGCCTTCGAACCACGTCGCCTGGGCCTGGCCCGTGGAGTAGGTGGCCCGCACCGCGATGCCATCGATGCTCACCTCGAGGAACGGTGCCTCCGGCTGGGCCGCCCCCTCCTCGGCGTACTTGCCCTCGTAGGCCGCGGCCACCTCGCGGGCCACCGCCTCGCCCAGCGCCCCATGGGCGGCCAAGAGCGCCTCTTGGCGCTCGCGCAGCGATCGCTGGAGATCCTCGGCCATCGGCGCCGAGCGGAAGACCGCGGCGTTGTCGAGGGTGAGCTCGGCCCGGGCCAGGTCGAGCATGGCGTGGCGCAGCTGCTTGGCGTAGGCCTTGGCCGCGCGGGCCGTGGCGGGCTCCTGGGCCAGGCGCGCCGCATCCTCGAGGTGGGGCAGGTGCTCGTCGAGGGTCGCCTTCAGCCCCTGGTGCTGCTCGCGAGCCGCGGTGATGGCCTCGGCCGCCCCGCCGCCGCCGAAGCGCTGGCCCTCGCCGTAGCGTCCGGTGGGCGCCGCCTCGGTGCACGCGTCGCAGATGGGCTCGCTGGGATCGGAATAGCGCTCGTCCAGGGGTACCCCGAAGTAGCGCGAGTATCGGCGCGCGAACGCCAGCTCGCGCTCGCGCTCGGCGATCACCTCGTCGTAGCCCACGGCGCTCACGAAGCCCCATGCCGTGCCTCCCTCGCGCCAGGCGATGGTCCAGCGCTCGCAGGCCAGGGCGCGCGGATCGACCGTGGCCGGGGTGCGAGAGCCATCACAGGCCTCCACCTGTGCCTGGTCCACCACGGTCGTCGCAGCGCTCGAGGCGGCCGGCGTCGCGGGCTCGGTCGCCGGCGCGGTGGGCTGGGCCGGGGTCGGGGCCGGAGCCGCGGTGGGGGGCGGCGCGACCGCTCCGGGATCGGGGGCCAGCGTCAGCACGAGGATCGAAGCCAAGCGAAACAAGGGGTACCTCCATCATCGGTCGGCGAGGCGACGTGCCTCGCCGGGGCTCACGCGCCAACGAGGGCACGCTTCCGCTCCAACACCGCGGGACCGCAAGACCGTCACTTCGCGCGACCTGCACGCCTTGCTCGTCCCTCGACGGGGTAGTGCCGCCCGGCCCCCGGACGATCGCGCCCCCCTGCTATCTCGGCGTGGAGGCGCCCACCACCAGCGAGCGGGCCCAGCCGTCGATGTCGCCCAGCAGCGAGGCCCGCACCTCGGGCGAGGCCTCCATGCGCTCGATGGTCTGGCCCAGCCGCTCGCGCGCCCGCGAAAGCCGGCTGGTCACCGCGGTCACCGTGATCTCCAGGGCCCCTGCGATCTCCGAGGTGGACAGGCCCTCCCAGTAGAACAGCATCAGCGTCACGTGCATCTCGGGCGGCAGGGCCTCGAGCGCGCGCAGCAGCAGGCGCTGCTCCTGGCGCATGGCCACCACCCCGCTGGGGGTGAGCTGGGTGTCGGGCCCCTGCGCGGCGCGGAAGCTCATCATGCGGGCCAGGCGGTCCTTCTGGCGCAAGTGGTCGAGCAGCTTGCGGCGGGCGATGCCGAACAGGTACGCCCGGAAGCTGCCGTCCTGCCGGATCGCCGCGCGCCCCTCCACGCAGGCGAGGAACGACTGCTGCGTGAGGTCGTCGGCCACCTGGGGCACCTTGGCGCTGAAGAAGCGGTGCACGCTGGGGTAGTGGCGCCCCATCAGCTCGTTGGCGGCCTCGCGATCGCCCTGGCGCCAGGCGTGCAGCAGCTCGAAGTCGGCCCGCGGGGTCACGGTGGGCAATGGTAGCAGCGGCCGCCTCCGTCGCCGCGCGGGACCGGCCGAGCGCATGCTAGCGTTGCCCCGTGCGCGCGGCATGGGGGCTCGTCACCGCGATGCTCGGGCTGGGGCTCGGGTCGGCCAGCTCCTGCACCGCCGAGCCCTATGCGTGCACCGCCAACGGGCAGTGCCAGCGGGGCGAGCTCGAGGGCGCCTGCGTGGCCGGCTTCTGTGCCTACCTCGACGATGGCTGCGCCTCGGGAGCGCGCTACAGCCCCAACGCCGGCGAGCTCGCGGGGCGGTGCGTGGAGGAGGCCACCGGCTCGGACGGGACGGGCTCCGAGTCCTCCTCGGGCGACGACCCCGACTCCACCGGCGGGGGCCCCATCGCCTGTGGCAACGGCGTGGTCGAGGCCGACGAGACCTGTGACGACGGCAACACGCTCGATGGCGATGGGTGCTCTGCGCGGTGTCGGCCTTCGGGGAGCGAGGTCTGGGTCGACGTGCAAGCCGGGGCCGACGGCGGAGACGATCGGGCCGTCGCCCTGGGCCTGCGCCCCACCGGCGGAGTGGCGATGGCCGGCACGCTCGCCACGGCCGACGGCACGCCCCTCGCCACCGCCTCCCTCTACGCGCTCGACGGCGCCGTGGTGGCGACCTGGACCGACGACGAGCTCGGGCCGCGTCCCCTGCATGGCATGGGGAGCGACGGCGCGGCGTGGATGCTGGCCGGCGATCGCCCCTCGGGCGACGCCGCGGGCAACCGGGCGTGGTGGGTGCTGCTGGACATCTCGCTGGCCGATCCCAGCCCCGGCGCCGTGGATACGCTGGCCGACGAAGGAGCGCACGGGGCCGTGCCCACCACGCGGGGGCTCGCCCTGGTGGGGCATCAGGACGGGGCCGCGTGGGCGCACTGGGTACACGAAGACGTGCCCGACTGGCGAGGGGGCGCCGTGAGCTCGATCGATGCGGTGGGCTCGCGCGCCGACGGAGCCTTCGTGGTGGTGGCGACCACGGCGGAGGGGATCGGGTGGTGGTTGGTCTCGCCGCAAGGGCTGACGCTGGTCGAGGGCACGGCCGCGGCCGACCAGGTGAGTGCGGCGAGCTTCGATGGAGAGGGGCGACCCGTGCTCGGCGGGGTGCTGGGCGGCGAGCCGTGGCTGACCGCCTACTGGTCCGATGCGAGCGTGGCGTGGACCGGGCCCTCGATTCCCGAGGCGCCCGACGGCACGGTGGAGGCCCTGGCGGCCGCGCCCGGCGGCGAGCTGGTGGCCGCGGGGCTGCGCGGCGATGGTGGCGGTAGCTGGGTGGCGCGGATCTCGGGGGACGGCGAGCGCCGCTGGTCGGCCGAGGTGCTGCCCGAGACGCCGAGCGTGCGGATCACCGCCGTCGCCCACGACGACACCGCCGTCTACGTGGCGGGCTCGCGACGAGGCACCGCGGGGGACCGCGATCTGCTGGTCTCCGCCCTCGAGCCCTGAACCCTCGGCGAGCCATGATATCAACGGCCTGACGAGACCACCGTGCGAATCCGGGAGCTACACGTCCGCAACGTCAAGATCCTCGCGGATCAGACGTTCTCCTTCATTCGGGGCGATGGCTCGCTGCGCTCCTGGACCGTCCTGCTCGGGGACAACGGCCTGTGCAAGACGACGGTGCTCCAAGCAATCGCGATTGCAAGCAGCGGCGACAAGATGGCCCGAGCCCTGGTCGAGGATGCCGCGGACTACGTGAGGCAGGATCGTGGAGAGCAGGGAGCCGAGATCGGCGTTACCTTCGACGACCCTCGGACGCCGCTGTTCGTCACGATGGAAGTCAAGAAGGGCCACCACGCCTTCAGGGGCAACGACCACGCCACGATCCTCGACGATGTCCGCGATGCTCGGGAGAAGGGGTTCTTCGTGGTCGGCTATGGCACCGGCCGTCGCCTGCCGCGGCGTGGCGAGGTCGCGATCCCTCGCGACCCCATGCTCGATCGAGTCGAGGGGTTGTTCGACACCAGCCACAAGATGCTCGGCATCGACTTCTTCGAAGCGCTCAAGGAGCGAGAGCTCGGTCCCACCTACGCCCGCACCCTGCGAGACGTCCTGCTCGAGCAGGACGTCAACGGTGAGTCGCTCCTCCCCTGGTTGGTGAACATGGAGCTCCGTGGTGCCTACGGAGTCGACCAGATGCAGAAGCTCCTCGAGGCCCGTCGTCTCATCGTCGACGTCGGAGGGAAGGAGCCGCTTCGCCTGCCGCCGCACCTCCTCAGCCAGGGCTACCAGAGCACCTTCGCATGGATCGCCGACCTGCTCGGTCACGCGTTCCTCGACGAGGATGGACAGGTCGACCCCAAGACCCTCGAGGGCATCGTGCTCCTCGACGAGATCGATCTCCACCTACACCCCACCTGGCAGCGGCGTCTGGTGCCGATCCTGCGGCAGGTGTTCCCTCGGCTCCAGTTCATCGTCACCACTCACTCGCCGCTCGTCCTCACCGGGTTCGAAGCCGACGAGATCATCGGCTTGCGCCTCGAGGACGGCGTCGTGGTCCAGCAGACCTTCTCCGAGCAACCCGGGCTCCAGACCGGCAGCGAGCTCATGGAGGGGTTCTTCGGCGTCAGCGCGGCCGGGCGTCCCGAGCTGCTGAACAAGGAGCGAGAGGCACTGGAGCTCTCGGTCAAGGAGGCTCGCACCCCGGACGAGGAGCAGCGGCTGGTGGCGCTGGAGCGCGAGCTGGCGCCCTACCGAGACGACAGCGCGTTCTCGCTCGAGGATCCATCCATCGACGAGGATCCCGACCCATGATCGGAGTGGACCGAGCGCGAGCGCGGGCGCCCGGCTCCCTGCGACGCGAGGGCCCCAAACACCTCGACTCGACGATCGAGCCCCTCGTGGCCGCCGGGAGGATCCGATCGGAGGACTTCCTGCGCTCCATCTACGGCAACGACGAGGTGCGGCAGCGGCTGTGGTCCATGCAGCACGGCAAGTGCTGCTTCTGCGAGCGTACCTACGAGGACAAGCACTCCACGGTCGAGCACTTCCGCCCCAAGACCAAGGCCACCGACCTCGATGGCAGCCACCGGATGGGCTACTGGTGGCTCGCCTACGAGTTTCGGAACCTCTACTTCTGCTGTCGAAACTGCAACACCCTCAAGCGAGCCTTCTTTCCGCTCGCCCCGGCCTCGGTTCCGCTCCAGCCGCGACAGAAGCCGTGGGAGGCGACCGAGCGGGCGCTCGTCCTCGACCCGGGGCTCGTCGATCCCGAGCCGCACATCGTATGGCGCTGGAAGAACCGACGCGATGGCTACGTCCCGGTTGGAGTCACCGAGGAAGGTCGGCAGACCATCCGTGCCACCCAGCTCGACCAACGAGACACCCTCAATCGACTCCGCCACCGCTACTACCGCCGCCAGCTACGACCGGTGATCCGCGCACACCGTGATGCACGGGCCCAGGGGGACGATCCCGCCGTGGCCGAGGCCAAGCGCCGAGCCCATCTCCTCGCCCAAGACGAGGCCGAGTTCGCGGGGCTGGCGAGGTTCTTGTTCCGGCGCTTCGGGTTGCTGTGAGGCTCGGGGTCCCCTACGCCAGCACCTCGCCGAACGCCTCGCTGACCCGCCGGTCCGCGACCCCACCGGGCCCGCCGACCTGCCCCAGCGCCTCTTGCTCCACCCCCACCGCCCGCACCGCGGTGAGCAGCACCTTGGGCGCATCCTCGTTGCCCCCCGGGTTGGGATGCCGCCAGTGCTGCCCGGCCTTGATCCCTCCCCCGGCCCCGCCCACGAGCAGATACGGGTGATCCGTGTAGTTGTGCGCCCCGGCGATCGCATGCGCGGAGGTCCCCAGGATCAGCGTGTTGTCCAGCACCGTCCCGGCCCCCTCGGGCCGCTGCCGCAGCGCCTCGGCCAGGTAGGCGTAGCTCTGCATGATGAAGCGCGTGATCGCCTTCATCCCGTCTCCCTGCGAGTTGTCGTGGTTGTACTGGTGGTGCTCTTGGTCGATCCCGACCTCCCAGTACACCGCCTCGCTCTGGGTGGCCGACCACTCGTACGAGAAGATCCGGGTCAGATCACAGGCCAGCGCTGCCGCCAGCAGCTCCGACATCACCTGCGCCTTGGCTTCCTTCTGCTCGTTGCTGCCGTTGTCCCCGTAGTCGAGCCCGGCCGGCGCCCCCGGCTGCTGGCACGAGGCCGCGTAGTCGTCCAGCCGCCGCTCGATCGCCCGCAGCCCCTCCAGGTGCTGCTCCATCCGCTGCCGATCGTTGGCCCCCAGCCGCGCCTGCAGCCGCGTGGCGTCCTCCATCACCACGTCGAGCATGCTGCG
This sequence comes from Myxococcales bacterium, assembly GCA_020633315.1. Classification (GTDB taxonomy): domain Bacteria; phylum Myxococcota_A; class Polyangia; order Nannocystales; family Nannocystaceae; genus Paraliomyxa. The sequence goes on along the minus strand of JACKDV010000001.1, from coordinate 784,902 downwards.
CCCGAGCTGCCGCGACGCGCCCAGCGAGCCGAAATCCTCCCCCTCGCCCACGCCCATGGAGAACAGCCGATCGTAGAGCGCCACCGGGTCGGGCTCGTGCCGGTTGTACACGTCGCCCCCGCGCTTCCACGACGAGTTGCTCTTGTACGGCCCCTTGCGGCAGATCCCAACCTCCACCGAGGTGAACGGGGTCAGCCCCTGCCAGTGCTCGGCCACCAGCGCGTCCACCGAGGGCTCGGGATGGTTCTGCCCGCGCCAGGTCCCCACCCCCTCGATCGAGGTGTTGGGATCGTGCGAGGCCGACAGCGCGATGCCCCGCGCCGGGATGTGCCCGGGGCTCGAGTTGTGGTGGTTGGTCCCCGTGATGAGCGTGAGGTAGTCGCGGAGCTCCGCAAAGGGCTGCAGCGAGTCGGGAAGCGCAAAGCCCTGGCCGGTCTCGGTGGGCACCCAGGTGTCCCGCACCACGCCGCCGCCCCAGTAGAACACCCCGAAGCGCACGGGCAGCGGATCGCCGCCGGCCAGCGCGGTCGCGTGGTCGTTGACCATGATGTCGAGCAGCGGCAGGCCCAGGCACACCGCGCTCGCCCCCAGCGAGCCCCGCAAGAAGCTGCGGCGGCCCAGGCGGGTGGTGGTGCCGAAGGCGGGTCGAACGATGCGCTTGGTGGTCATGGCGAGTCCTCCTCGTCGGCGACGAAGCGGAAGGTGGGGCTGGCGACCAGCTCGATCACCAGCATGCGGAGCACGAAGTCGTCGTCGGCAAAGGCGGCGTGCAGCTCCTCGAGCGCGGGGCGATCCTCGGGCCGGGTCTCGCGGCCGATGGCGAAGCTCAGCAGGCGCTTGGTGATGCACCGGGTGGAGCGCTCGTCCTCGGCCAGGAAGCGGGCCACGTCGGCCACGCCGCCCAGCGCCACCCCCTCGTAGGTACCGGTGGGATCGATGGGCAGGCCGTTCTCGGTCTCGCGGAACGCCCCGATGCCGTCGTAGTGCTCGAAGGTGAAGCCCAGCGGATCGATGAGCGAGTGACAGGCGGCGCAGGCCGGGTTGGTCACGTGCTCCTCGAGCTTCTCGCGCGTGGTCTGGGTGGGCTGCTCCCCCGGATCGTCGGGCAGGGTGCTGTCCACGTCGTCGGGCGGCGGCGGCACGTTGCCGCACAGCACCTTCTCGAGCAGGAACTTGCCGCGGTGGGTGGGCGAGCTGCGATCCGAGGGCGAGTTGGCGGCGAGCACCGCCCCCGAGGTGAGCAGGCCCCAGCGCCGCTCGTCGAGCGCCACCTCGCCGAAGGCGTCGGGGGCCGGCAGCCCGTAGAACTCGGCCAGGGCCGGGCTCACCAGGGTGCGGCGACCCGAGTACAGCTCGCGCACGTCGGCGTCGCGCTCCATCAGGTCGGCGAGCACCGCGTCGAACTCGGCCCGGAGCTCCCCGAGCAGCGCGGGGTCCCAGGCCTCGAACACGGCCGGGTTCTTGTCCTCCAGCTCGAGCCAGTGCACGCCCCAGCTCTCGGCGAAGAAGCGCGAGGCCAGGTCGGCCGCCCGCGGATCCTCCATCATGCGCTCGGCCTGCGCCGCGAGCTGCTCGCCCGTGTGGAGCCGCTCCGCCTTGGCGGCGGCGAGCAGCTCGGCGTCGGGAATCGAGCCCCACAGGAAGTACGACAGGCGGCTGGCCAGCTCGAGATCGCTGAGCCGCCGCAGGCCGCTGTCGGGGTCGTCCTGCCCCACGAAGGGCAGGTAGATGAAGTTGGGCGACTCGACCAGCGCGGCCAGGGCGTACTGCAGGCCGAGCGCGGGGTCCTGTCCCTCCTCGTAGGGGGCGTCGACCAAGGCCGCGTAGCGCTCGAGCTCGTCGTCCGAGAGCGGGCGTCGCCACAGTCGCTCGCCGAAGCTGGCCAGGGCCTGCCGCACGCAGGGATCGTCGGCCCCCGTCGGCGCGCACTCGACCAGCTCGGGATAGTCGGCCTTGCGCGCCCACACCAGCGAGGCCACGTCGAAGGCGGCGCCGCGGTACTGCTCCACCCCGTGCTCCGAGGTGCCCACGATCGAGGCCCCGATGGAGAGGAACTCCTCGGTGGTCTCGTCGGCCTCGAGGTCGAGCTCGATGGGCAGCGGCAGCGAGAACGCATCGGCCACGCTGCGCGCGTACTCGGCCTGGGTCAGCCGCCGCATCGAGGCCGGCGCGGGCTCGAAGTCGGCAGGCGGAGGATCCTCGACGGGCCCCCCGTCGTCGGCCCCGGGCACCCGCGCCGGGCCGTCGCCCTCGAGATCCGGGTCGAAGCCTCCGCGCCCCGAGTAGCAGCCGCTGGTCGCCAGCAGCGTGATGCCCAGCGACAGCGCGCCGCGACGCCGCCGGACCTGGTTGCCCTTGATGATCTGATCGCCCTTCACTCCCCTGCTCCCGTCCGAGCTCGACCGCATCCCCTCGGTCTCGGGGGCCAAGTCGTGCGAGGTGGGTGCTTGTCACCGGGGAATCGAAGAAAGAGTCGACGGGCTCGAGCCCGTGACCAGCCCGTACGCTGGCTCACCCCTTCAACGCCGACGGGTGGATTCCTCGCGGGGAGGACCGAGTCAGCGCGCGGCCGTGAACGCGAACCGCTCGACGCAGCTCGGGGCGATCGAGGACATGTAGTTGGTCACCAGGTACTGGGTGCCCGTGCCCAGGTCGGCCGGCGTGGGCGGGTCGCCCACGCCGATCGAGACCTCGCCGAAGCCGATCGCATAGCGTCCCGGGACCTCGCCGTTGCAGACCGCCTCGTCGAGGCAGGCCTGCCGCAGCACCAGCTCCGCGTCCTGGAATCCTCCGTAGGGGAGCTCGCGGGAGTTGGTCGCCACGAACAGCGGATCCCCGGCATCGAAGGGCAGCACCATCAGGCCCTCCCAGCTGCAGCCCTCGCCGAAGGTGTTGCCCTCGAATACGTGGAGCCGACCGCAGCCGGCGAAGCCGGGGGGAAACGCGGCAGAGTCCTGCAGATCGATGCGATGGAGGGTGCCCTCCTGGCAGGTGCAGTCGTCGCAGGTGATCCACTCCAGCACGCCGCCGATCCCCAGCGAGAACTGGCCATCGACCACCAGCTCGCCCGAGCAGCCGTCGTCGGCCTCGGTGGCCGGCACCGGCTCGAGCCCGGCCCCGGGCATGCCTCGGGCCACGCCGATCTCGATCGGATGGAGCTCGCCCATCTCACAGCCCGGCACGGGGCCCGAGTCGGAGGCGCCATCGGCAGAGGCGATCGAGGTCGCTCCGTCACCGCCGGTGGCCGGGCCCGACTCGCTCGCATCGCTCCCCCCCTCGGCGACGCCGGTCTCGGGATCGTAGTCGGGGTTGCCCCGGGTGCACGCGCCCGCCACCACCACGAAGGCCAACGTTCCGGCGGCACGCCGGTGGAGGTGCCCGCTCACGCCGAACGCATCGTCTCACCCCCGGGGACCGAAGGCGAGCGCTCAGCCGGGCTCGAAGACCTCCGCGAGGGTGCCCGCCGTGAGCACCCGCCGGGCCCATGTCACGAGCGGGTCGCCCGTCGCCATCATCACGCGGGCCCGGGTCGTCTCGGGGAACGATGGCAGCGTCGAGAGCTGGAGGACGTGGATGGCGAGCTGGTCGCCGAACCGCTCGTGCGTGTGGCGCTCGCGTAGCTCGAAGCTCGAGTGCGCGGTGGGCCGGGCCCGCTCGGCGGCTAGGCCCGGGGGCGACGCTTGCTCGTGGCCTTGGCGGTCTTCTTCTTGCTCGGGCTGGCTGCCTTCTTGCTCGCCTTCTTCTTGGCGCTGGCCTTCTTCGTGCTCGCCCCGCCGCGCCCCTTGCTCACGCCCAGCATCGGCGCCAGGAACTGCCCGGTGTACGACTCGGCCACCGTGGCCACCTGCTCGGGCGTGCCCTGGGCCACCACCCGGCCGCCCTCGGCCCCGCCCTCGGGCCCCAGATCGATCACCCAGTCGGCGCACTTGATCACGTCGAGGTTGTGCTCGATCACCACCACCGTGTTGCCGGCGTCCACCAGCCGCTGCAGCACGCCGAGCAGCTTGCGGATGTCCTCGAAGTGCAGCCCCGTGGTGGGCTCGTCGAGGATGTACAGCGTCTGCCCGGTGTGGCGCTTGCCCAGCTCGCGGCTGAGCTTCACCCGCTGCGCCTCGCCGCCGCTCATGGTGGGCGCGGTCTGGCCGATCTTGATGTAGCCCAGCCCCACGTCCACCAGGGTGTCGAGCACCCGCACGATCTGCGAGTGGTTGGCGAACAGCTCCCGGCAGTCGTCCACGCTGGTGTCGAGCACCTCGGCGATGGTCAGGCCCTTGTAGCGCACGCCCAGGGTGGCGCTGTTGTAGCGCTTGCCCCCGCACACCTCGCAGGGCACGTACACGTCCGAGAGGAAGTGCATCTCCACCTTCACCATGCCGTCGCCGTCGCAGGCGTCGCAGCGACCGCCCTTGACGTTGAAGGAGAAGCGCCCCGGCTTGTAGCCCCGCGCCCGCGCCTCGGGGAGCTGGGCGAACACCTGCCGGATGTGATCGAAGACCTTGGTGTAGGTGCCCGGGTTGGAGCGAGGCGTGCGTCCGATGGGCTTCTGGTCGATGGCGATCACCTTGTCGAGCGCATCGAGGCCCTTGATCCGCCGGTGCGAGCCCACCTTCAGCAGGGTGCCGTGGAGCGAGCGCATGAGCGCGGGCAGCAGGATGCCGTTGACCAGCGAGCTCTTGCCCGCGCCGCTCACCCCGGTGACGGCCACCAGCACCCCCAGGGGGAATTCCACGTCCACCTTCTTGAGGTTGTGCTCGGCCGCGCCCTCCACCACCACCGCGCCGGTGGGCTCGCGCCGCTGCGGCGGCGGCTCGATGCGACGGCGCCCCCCCATGTACTGCCCGGTGAGGCCGTCGTGCCGCGCCAGCTTGGCCGGCGAGCCCTCGAACACCACCTGCCCGCCCAGGTGCCCCGCGCCGGGACCGAAGTCGATCACGTGGTCGGCCGCGCGGATGGTCTCCTCGTCGTGCTCCACCACCAGCACCGAGTTGCCCAGGTCGCGCAGCCGCTGCAGCGTGGCGATGAGGCGCTGGTTGTCGCGCTGGTGCAGCCCGATGCTGGGCTCGTCGAGCACGTACATCACCCCGGAGAGCTCGCTGCCGAGCTGGCTGGCCAGGCGGATCCGCTGGGCCTCGCCGCCGCTCAGCGTGGGCCCGGCCCGATCGAGGGTGAGGTAGTCGAGCCCCACGTTGAGCAGGAAGGTGAGCCGGGCCAGGATCTCCCGCAGCACCCCCTCGGCGATGGTCTTGTGGCTGCCCACCAGGTCGAGCCCCTCGAAGTGGGCATGGGCGTCGCCCACGGTGAGCGTGGTGACCTGAGCGATGCCCAGCTTCGACACCCGCACGGCCAGGCTCTCGGGGCGCAGGCGCAGGCCCCCGCAGGCGTCGCAGGAGCGCTCGGCGAAGAACTTCTTGTAGTGCTCGCGGGCGGCGTCGGAGCTGGTCTGCCGGTAGCGGCGCATGAGGTTGGGGATCACGCCCTCGAAGCGCATGCCCCAGCTCCCGTGGTTGTCCGAGCCCTCCTGCCCCCACTGCACCCGGATGCGCTTCTGCCCCAGGCCGTGGAGCACCTGCTGGCGCTTCTTCTTGCTCAGCTCGCTCCACTTGGTGTCGAGGTCGACCTCGCAGGCCTTCGACATGGCCTCGATGATGCGGAAGGTCCAGCCCTCGCCGCGATCGACCGCGGTGGCCCAGGGCGCGATGGCCCCGTCGCGGATCGAGAGGCTCTCGTCGGGCACCACCAGCTCGGGGTCGACCTCCATGCGGGTGCCCAGGCCGTTGCACTCGGGGCACATGCCCAGCGGGCTGTTGAACGAGAAGCTCTGGGGCGACAGCTCGGGGAACGAGTGGCCGCAGCAGCTGCGCGACTCGGAGAAGCGCAGCAGCTCGCCCTCCCCCGCCAGCACCCACAGCTCGCCCTTGCCCTCGCGCAGGGCCAGCTCCACGCTCTCGGCGATGCGCCCCCGGTCCTCGCGGCGCACCGTCACCCGGTCGGCCACCAGCTCGATGTCGTGCTTGAGCTTCTTGTCGAGGGTGGGCGGATCGTCGAGGCGATGGATCGCCCCGTCCACCCGCACGCGCAGGAAGCCGCGCCCCGCCAGCTCGGTGAACAGATCGCGGAACTCCCCCTTGCGGTGCACCACCAGCGGCGCGAGCACGGTGAGCGTGTCGCCCTCGGGGCGGCGCAGCACCTCGCGCACGATCTCCTCGGAGCTCTGCCCCTGCACCGGCTTGCCGCACTCGTGGCAGTGCTGCGTGCCCACCCGCGCGTAGAGCACCCGCAGGTAGTCGTAGATCTCGGTGATCGTGCCCACCGTGGAGCGCGGGTTGTTGGACGCGCTCTTCTGCTCGATGGCGATCGTGGGCGACAGCCCGCGCAGGTGCTCCACCTCGGGGCGATCGAGCTGGCCCAGGAACTGCCGGGCGTAGCTGCTCAGGCTCTCGATGTAGCGGCGCTGGCCCTCGGCGTAGAGGGTGTCGAAGGCCAGGCTGGACTTGCCCGAGCCGCTGACCCCGGTGAGCACCACCATCTGGCGCTTGGGGATCTCCAGGTGGGGGATCCGCAGGTTGTGCTGGCGGGCGTGCACGACCTCGATGAAGTCGGGCTCGGCCGCCGCACGGGGCCGGCGAGAGCGGGAGGACGAGGCGCCGGAACCGGCGCTACGGGGGGCGGACGCGGAGGAATCGGACACGGCGAAGGCGGTGGGGTGAGTGGAGCCAGGCATTAGCACGCGCCGCGCGAATATGAAACATATGTTCAGCATCGAGCCCCATCCGCGGATCGTGCGCGCTCGGTGGACAGCGCCTCGCGGGGCCTCCATCCTCCCCTCCATGCGAGATCGCCACGTGCTGATCACCGGGGGCTCGGGAGGCCTGGGCACGGCCGTCACTGCCTTGTTCGTCGAGCGAGGCGCGCGGGTCACGGTCCCCGTCCTCGACGATCGGCAGGCGGGCTACCTGGCCCGGGACTTGGGCGACGCCGCGGCGAGCGTGGCCCAGCCGCGCGCCGACCTGCGCCAGGAGGCCGACGTGCAGCGGGTCATCGACGGCATGGAGCGGGTCGACGCCGCGGTGTGCCTGGTGGGTGGCTTCGCCATGGGTCCCACCGAGGGCTTCGAGGTCGACGCCCTGCGCCAGCAGCTCGAGCTCAACGTGGTGATCACCTTCCTCGTCATCAAGCACGCGCTGCGGCGGATGAAGGAGGGCGGCTACGGGCGCATCGTGACCGTGGGCTCGCGCTCCGCCGTGGAGCCCGCGGCGCAGATGGCCGCCTACTCGGCGGCCAAGGCCGGGGTGGTGGCGCTGACGCGGGCGGTGGCCGAGGAGACGCGAGCCCTCGACATCACCGCCAACTGCGTGCTGCCCTCGATCATCGACACCCCGGCCAACCGCGCCGCCATGGGTGACACCAAGGCCAGCGAGTGGGTCACGCCCGCGCGCCTGGCCGAGTCGATCGCCTTCCTCGCCTCCGAGCCCGCCGGCGACCTGCGCGGCGCGACCCTGCCGATCTACGGGCGGGTCTGAGCCGCCGCCCACGCCCACGCCCGACGCCCCCATCCGAGCCCGGATCGAGCGCCTTGATCCGCGGAGGAGCCCTGGTGGAGCATGCCTCCATGGATTGCCTTCGCCCTGCCGTCCCGGTCCTGTCGACGCTCGCTGCCCTGCTGCTGGGAGGCGGGTGCATCTTCAATCCCCCGGAGCTCGAGACCACCGGCGGCTCCAGCTCCAGCGGCCCCGCCACCGACGCCACCGGTCCCGGCGAGACCTCGAACGACGCCACCACGGCCGGGGTCACCACCAACGGCGCCACCTCGGCCGACGAGAGCACCGGCTCGGCGAGCTGCGGCAACGGGGTGGTCGATCCGGGCGAGGACTGCGACGACGGCAACGACGACGACACCGACGACTGCGTGGCGGGCTGCGTGGCCGCGAGCTGCGGCGACGGCTTCGTGTGGGCCGGCAGCGAGGACTGCGACGACGCGGGCGAGTCGGCGAGCTGCGACGACGACTGCACCGCGGCTTCCTGTGGAGACGGCACGCAAAACGCCGCCGCCGGTGAGCAGTGCGACGATGGCAACACCGACGACACCGACGCCTGCGTGCAGGGCTGCGTGTTCGCGAGCTGCGGCGATGGTTTCGTGTTCGGGGGGGTCGAGGATTGCGACGACGCCAACACCGACGACACCGACGACTGCGTGCAGGGCTGCGTGTCCGCGAGCTGCGGCGACGGCTTCGTGTGGGCCGGCATGGAAGTCTGCGACGACGGCGACATGATCGACAACAACGGCTGCAACAACGACTGCGACCTGCCCTTCCGCTACATCTTCGTCAGCAGCCAGCTCTACACCGGCAACCTCGGCGGCCTGGCCGGGGCCGACGCCGAGTGTCAGACCCTGGCCACCAACGCCGGCCTGCCCGGGGTCTACATGGCCTGGCTGTCGACCGCGGCCGCCTCGCCGGCCTCCCGCATGACGCAGTCGGCCACGCCCTATCGGCGACCCGACGGGATCCAGGTGGCCGCCGACTGGGCCGGGCTCACCGATGGCACCCTCGACGCGCCGATCAACGTGACCGAGACCCTGGGCTCCCCGCCGATGGGCAACACGAGCTGTGGCGGCGGAGGCTTCCTCACCGTGTGGACGGCGGTGCAGCCCGACGGCACCAGCAGCGGCTCCGCGTGCACCGACTGGAGCTCCGACGTCGGCGGCGGCCAGTGGGGGCGCGCGGATCAGACCAATACGTTCTGGACGAGCTGGTGCTCGGGGGGGCAGTGCTCGTGGCTGTCGCCGATCTACTGCGTGCAGCAGTAGCCACGAGGCCCCCGCGACTCGACCGACGCCGGTCGTGAGCGGGGTGCTATCGTTGGCGCCGACGACATGACCGGCGAGCCGCTCAGCGATCGAGACCTATTCGATGCCTGGTGCGAAGGGGACCGCAAGGCCGGTCATGCCCTGTTCTCTCGTCACTTCGCCAGCATCCGACGCTTCTTCGCCAACAAGGTCGACGACGACGTCGAGGAGCTCGTCCAGCGTACGTTCACCGCGTGCATCGAAGGACGGGATCGCTTCTCTCGACGCTCGAGCTTTCGAACCTACTTGTTCGGGATCGCGAGGAACAAGCTGCGCGAGCACTTCCGGTCCCGCCACCGCGGAGCGACCCCGCTGGATGATGTCTCGGTGGTCGACATGGGAGCCGGGGTCTCCACCGTGATCACCGAGCGAAGGGAGCAGCGCCTGCTGCTCGAGGCCCTGCGGCGAATCCCGCTGGAGCACCAGATGCTGCTCGAGCTCTACTTCTGGGAGAACCTCTCGGCGTCGGAGATCGGCGAGATCTTCGACGCCCCCGAGAACACCGTCCGCTCGCGAATCCGACGCGGCAAGCAGCTCGTGGGAGAGCAGCTCGCATCGCTCACCTCGTCGGCCCGCGAGCTCGAGAGCACCCTGGGCAACCTCGAGGGGTGGGCCGAGTCCTTGCGGCTCCGCGTTGCACGCTGAGCCCTTGCGTTCTTTTCCTCGACGGGTTCGGCCCGCTCCGTCACTACCGAGGTCGGCACACGAGGTCTCCGATGAAGCTCTACCAGCCCAAGCCCAAGTCAATCCCAGTCCCGAACACCACCGAGGACAACGTCTCGGTCACCCTGATGGTCACCGAGAGCGAGAACTACTGTCGCTACCCGCACGAGTCCCCCCAGTACGATGTCGAGGAGGTCGTCGCCAAGACCAAGGTGGGCGACACGGACGACTTCAACCCCAACCCCGACGGCGACGAGACCGAGGAGGCGATCATCTACTTCCGCCACGATGGCGGGCGGACTCTCAGCTTCGACCCTGCCCCACAGGATGTGACGCACGACTCGGCCAAGAAGGAGTACCGGGTGGAATTCCCGGTCCCGAAATCGCCTGGTTACAGCCTGGTCTGGGCGGGCGAGATCGACGTCCAGGACAACGGCCAGTCCAAGAAGAAGATCAAGCTCACCGTCACCGTGAGGAAGGCCGGCCCCGGGACCTGAGGTGACCCGTTGACGACCCAGCCGGACCCCCACGGCTCCGGGCTCGCCCCGGGGCCGTCCGTGGTCGATCGACTCGACCTCGAGGGCAAGGTGATGTTCTCGCGCCTGTCGGCCTCCTTGTTCGGTGAGGAGGTCGCCCCCGCCACCATCGGGCGCTTCTCGGTGGTCCGACGCCTGGGCGAGGGGGGCATGGGGGTGGTCTACGAGGCGGAGGATCCCACCCTCGGCCGACGCGTGGCCGTCAAGCTGCTCCACCGGCGCTGGAGCGACGACGGCCACGCGAGGCTCCACCGGGAGGCCCGTGCCCTGGCGTTGCTCTCCCACCCCAACGTCGTGCAGGTCTACGAGGTCGGCGTCCACCAGGGGGTGGTCTTCATCGCCATGGAGCTGGTCGCGGGGACCACCCTCGAGCGGTGGCGCAGCCAGGGCCGCTCCTGGCAGGAGTGCGTCGCGGTCTATGCCCAGGCGGGTGAGGCCCTGGCCGCGGCCCATCGCGTGGGTCTGGTCCACCGCGACTTCAAGCCCTCCAACGCCGTCATCGACGACGACGGCCGGGTGCGCGTGCTGGACTTCGGGCTGGCGTGCGGCACGGCCACCACCGACCCCGGCTCGTCCCCGAGCTCGGGTCGAGGGGCCACGCTCGACGCCGCGGCCGGGACCCCGGCCTTCATGTCGCCCGAGCAGGTCCGCCGCGAGGAGCTCGGACCCGCCAGCGACCAGTTCAGCTTCTGCGTCGCGCTGTTCGGGGCCTTGAGCGGGGGCCCGCCCTTTCCGAGCGGTGGGCCGCAGGCTCGCCTGGAGGCCATCGAGGCGGGCCGCATCGCCCCCCTGCCTCGATCGATCCCCCGACGGCTGCATCGGGTGCTCCGAAGGGGGCTCCACCCCGACCCCGCCCGGCGCTTCCCCTCGATGGAGGAGCTGGTGGAGCACCTGCGACGCCCCCCCTCCCGCCGGTGGGCATGGCTCGGCGCGCTGACGCTGGGCGGGTCGCTGGTGGTCCTGCTGCGTCCCTCCGACCCCAGCCCGTGCGCCCAAGACCGGCCGCTCGCGCAGACCTGGGGAGAGGACCAGGCTGCTCGGATCCGGGAGCGCTTCGCGGCCACCGGCCACCCCGACGGCGCGACGCTGGCCGAGTCCGTCGTCCGCTCGCTCGACGCCGAGGCCCAGCGCTGGCACGAGGCGCGAGCCGCCGTCTGTGGCGCCCTCGCCAGGGCCGACGACGGCTCCGTCCACGTCCGCCTGGCCTGCCTCGACGCGCACCGACGAGAGCTGGGGGCGCTGGTGGACCTGCTCGAGCACCCCGACCGCGACGTGGTCGTCTTCGGCCCCGAGATGGTGGGCGAGCTGAGCCCGGCGGACGAGTGCCTGGGCCCGTGGCGTCCGCGCGGAGAGGCCCCCGGGGTCGAGATCGCCCCCGATGTCCTGCGACAGCGCACTCGTGTGGCCCAGGCCCGCTTCTACCGGAGCTCGGGGCGCTACGTCGAGGCGCGGGAGCTGCTGGGCTCGACCGAGGCGGTGGCGAGGATGCTGCACCACGGGCCGCTGCTGGCCGCGGTGCTGATCGAGCGAGGCCGCGTGGAGGAGCGCACCGGGAATCGCGAGGTCGCGCTCGACCTCTTCGACGAGGCCATCGACGTGGCGCTGCGCAGTGACGACGTCGAGAGCGAGGTCGAGGCCCGCCTGCAGTCGGCGCGGGTGATGATCTATCCGCTCGAGCAGCTCGATCGGGCGGAAGGCGAGCTCGACGACGTTCGAGCCCGGGTGGCTGCGCTGCCCCACGACTCCCGCCGGGACGGAGAGCTGCACATGGTCTTGGGGTTCCTCGCCGAGGCGCGTGGCGATCCTTCGCTCGCTCGCCAGGAGCTGACGGTGGCGCTGGAGCAGCTCGGCCAGGACCCGCGACGCAACGATCTGGCGATCTCGGAGACCCGGCTGCTGCTCGGGAACGTGGCGTCCCTCCAAGGAGCCCCCGAGGAGGCGCTCGAGCACTATCGCGAGGTCCTGTCGATCCGGAGCCGAGCCCTCGGAGAGCGACACCCCCTGGTGGGCATGGCCCTGCTCAACATCGGCATCGTGGAAGCGGAGCGGGGCGAGCTGGACGCGGCCGAGCGTGCGCTCACCGAGGCCGTGGACATCCTGCAGGACGGGCGAGCGCGGAGCCAGCACCTCGTGGAGCTCGCGGGCGCGAGGATCGGGCTCGCCGAGCTGCTGACCGCGAGAGGCGAGCCCAACCGAGCGCTCGCGCTGGCCCGCGAGGCCGACGCGATGCTCGCCGAGGGCTACCCGACCACGCACTCCCAGCGGGTGGCCGCACGCGAGGCGCTGTGCAATGCGCTCGAGGAGGCCGGGGACGCGCAGGGAGTCCTCGAGTGCTACCGGGCCCTGCTGGGGCTCCATGCGGCCGGGGCCGAGCAGCTCGAGCCCGTGGCCCTGCAGATCAACATCGGGAGCACCTTGGTCGAGCTGGGATGGGACAGCGAGGCTCGGGCCCACTACGAGCGCACCCTGCCCGATCTGCGCCGGCAGCTCGAGGAGCGAGGGGACGTGGCCGTGCTCGGGCTGCCGCTTTACACCTACGCCCAGGTCCTCGAGCGCATGGGGGACGTGCCGGGGGCCGTCGCCCAGCTCGAGCAGGCACGGATCGTGCTCGACGTGGAGGGCGCGGACCTCGATCCCTCGGTGGCCGAGGTGGTCCTCGAGACGGCCTCGGACGTGGCCTGGTCGCTGGCGAGGCTCCAGCCGCGCTCCGCCGACGCGGTCGGGCTGGCCCGCGAGGCCCTCGCCTATTACCAATCGCGAGACGACGAGCTCTCCGGGGCGATGGTGGCCGAGATCAGCCAGTGGCTCGACCATGCCGCTCGCTGAGCGGGTACTCCCGCCACGTGGTCGGGAGCACGCAGGGCCGGAAGCCCTCGAGATCGAAGCGGCGATCACCGTTGATCTCGAGCCACAGCGCCTCGATCGTCCACGGAGGGCTGGAGCCGCTGCCGAGGCGGCGCACGGCCACCTGCGACAGGGCACCGGCGTAGAGCCCGGGTCCCGCATCGAGGCGAGCCCGATGCGCCCATGGTGCCCCGCCGACCCCAGGAGGCGAGAGCACCACCCAGCGACGCCCGCCCAGGGAGACCTCCAGTCCATCCCCCGTGGGCGGGCTGCTCGACTCGAGGACCACGGCCACGGTGTCGATCAAGTCGGGATCCGTGGTTGGGTAGCCACGGGCGAGCCAGGAGGTGTCTCGATCGTCGAGCCAGATCGGCTCCTCGGGCGCCAGGCGGCTCGAGGTGTCGTAGAGCAGCGCCTCCCGCCGAAACCAGACCCGCATGCGCCGGATGTTCCAGGCATGCCACGAGCCCCCGGCCGCCTTGCGCAGCATCAGGCGCTTCACTTCGCAGCGCTCCACCGGCGTGCGGTTGTAGTACGCAGCTCGATGACCGGGCCAACGGTCGTCGTGCTCCAGGGTGTCGAGCGGAAGCTCCTCGTCACCGATGTCCAGGGTCACCGTGCTGTCGGTCCCCGCGAAGCGCCCCGGCGCCGTCTCGAGCTCCACCAGCAGATCCGTCCAGCCGATCTGAGCCCGCGTGTAGGCGCACAGCCGCCGAGGGTAGTACCCCATCACGCACGGCTGATGAGGCCGGGCAACCGAGACATGGTTGTTGTTCGGGATGAGGATCAATCGGTGGGGCGTCGGTTTGTCCTGGGCGGGAGCGCCGTAGTCGGGGGTGCGCAGCACGACGGGAGCCCCGCCGTTGAGCGCCAGCGCAGCGTCGCAATTGCGGTGGGCACCGTCGTACTCGTCGAGGGCGCCGAATGCATGGAGCACCTCGTGAGCGACGATTCCATCGAGTGACGCCCGCCCGTGGCCGTGCCACTGGCCCCAGGACGCGATTCGTATCGAGCCGTGGATCCCCACGGTGACCTGCTCGGGACGCCCGATCTCGATCGGGACGACGAGCACGATGATGGCCTTGGTCGTCTCGCGCCCGCCGAACTGCGAGGCGAGGTACATTGCGATGAGGTCGCGGGGTTTCTGCGTCGGCGGGTGCCCCAGCAGGGTTCGTAGCGCCTGGACCTGGACCGCCGAGAAGCGCTCGTTCGGGTCGTTGGGCGCCTCGTCGATCCGAGGCCTCACCGACCGGAATTCGTACGAGAAGGTGAGATCGCCGGTGGGGTGCTCCTGGGCGAGCCACGAGAGGCCATCGATGATCTCTCGGATCGCGAAGGGCAGCTCGGCCTCCGGGAACCGAGCCGCCACGGCACCGGTGGGCTCGGCGAACACGACGCTGATCCCCACTCGGCCCTCTAGCACCGGAATGGGCGCAGTGGGCCGAGGCACCTGGATCAGGCAGGACCTGGAGGGCACGGCCTCGCCGACGAGCCCCTCGGGCGCGAGGAGTGAGTGTCGCGGCGCGAAGAGACTCGGGGTCGGGATCCTCGACGCTCGGTCCAGGAGCTTGCGAAGGCGGGTCCACAGCTCGGCCACGGGCTCGGGCGGGACCGGAGGCGTGGGCCGGGTGCACTCCCGCTCGCGGTGGAGACGGTGCTGGTTGGCGTAGCGCTCCTCGAAGCGCACGTTCCAGCGCTGGCTGATCGCGAGCGGAGACCCCGATGCACTGGACGGCACGGGCCCCCTCGCGCACCGGACGAACGGCCCCTTGCGCAGCACCAGCTCGGCCTGATCGGAGCTCGCCAGGATCTCGAATGCGGTGGGGCCGTGCTCCGCCAGGACTCGGATGCCTCGCGCCCGGAGCCATCGTCGCCCCGCGCAGAGCGAGGACTCGGCCTGGAGCATCAGCAGGTGGGGGACCGGGGGCAGGTCGAACGGTGCGCGCATGGGAACCTCGTCGATTGCGGCAATGATGGTGACGCGGGGCCCTCGAGCCGTCTCGAGCACGGCGTCCCATTGTGCACCCACGCCTCCTGCTGCGACGACCGAAGTTTCTCGTGACGGTTTGGTGCGCTCGCGTCACTGCCTGGCAGCGCGCGACGAGCCACGGCTCCGCAGCGCGGGGAGTCGGCAGCGATGAACCAGCGAAGACGGCGACCGACCGGGATCCGCATCGACGGCCAGCCGCTCTCCGCGAGCGAGGCCGAGGGGCTCGCGGATGCGCTCACCCGAGCGCGCTGCACCCTGGGGAGGCGCAAGGGCGTGGTCTCCGTGCACTGGGCCCTCCGGGTCGCCGAGGGGCGCAGCCATGACGAGGTCGCGCTGGCCGTGATGGTCGAGTCCAAGCTCCCCGAGGACGAGCTCCCGGCCCGGAGTCGGATTCCGGCCCGAGTCGAGGCCACCTTGGGAGGACGTCGGCGATGGGTGCCCACCGACGCGCTGATCCACGGCGTGGACGTGCGGGTGCGCTTCTCCGATGGAACCTCGATGAGGGGGCTCATCGAGCTCGAGCACGATCTTGCGATCGGGGGGGACAGTGGCGCCCCCGTTGCCGATGTAAACGGTCGCCTGGTCGGGTTCGTGGTGGGCTCCAACGGATCACGCACGTATCTACTCCCGACGAAGAGAGGGTTGAATGTCTAGCACGCTGTTGATGTGGATGTTGGCGGCCCAGAGCACGGCCGCGACCTACGAGGTATCGAAGGAGTCCGACGGCTCGTTCGCTTGCCGCGAGAACCCGGCTCTGGCGGCCCCGAGCCCCGAGGATTCATTGCAGCTGACGATCCAGACCACGGGGCTCCCCGCGGACACGACCGTGGCGGCGGTCGAGGTGGGGACCGTGCGACTCAATGGGCCGGGGCCCTACGAGATCCGCAAGGACCAAGTGGACGTCGAGGCCGTGGAGCTGAAGGTGGAGCTGAGTACTCCGGCCGGCACCACGGTGGTCTGCGACAAGCGCTCGTTCTTCGCCGATCCCCCACCCAAGGGCGACGAGGCCGATGACGCTGATCCAACCGATGTCTCCTTGGACACTGCCGCTGCTGCGTGGTGGACCGCCAATGGCGAGACGAAGAGCAAGACGCTCGTCGAATCGCTCGGCAAGGCTGGCCTCGGTCGCCCCTTCGGGCGGAGGTTCCGTTCGAGGGATCGCAAGGACACCGTGTTCCTGGTCCACCTGCCCTCCGGCGCCCCGGCCAGCCCCTTCCCGTCCTCGGTGCGCGAGGGCACGATCCTCCAGGTCGCCGTCCTTCGTCCCCTCTCCGAGGTCGAGGGCCGCGCGAGGTCGTACTCGATCGAGGTCGAGTCGTGCGCGGCCGTGGAGCCCTTTCGCACCACGCTCGAGAACGAGGCAGCGCCACCGGAGCAGGCAGGCGCGGCCAGTCGGGACGGCGCCGGGATCGACTTCACGGTGGTTCCGATAGGTCCCTGGATGCGATGCGGAGATGGCAAGCTCGAGTACACGCTGCGGGTCACCGATCCCCCGTCGGCCGACGGAGGGATCGAGACGACCATCGCGGCCACGACCAAGGTCGGGATCCGTCCCGTCCACCACTTGGCCGCCGTGGCCATCCCGGGCTTCGACACCGCGCGCCTGCCCTCCTTCGGGGTGCGCGACGGTGTGATCGTGGGCGGGCTGGACACGAGCACCGAGCGCTTCGATCGAGTCGGGGCTCGGGTGATGGTGGGGGCGCAGTGGATGATCGGAGGCGTCGACTACGAGCAGATGCGGTGGCACAACTACTTCGCCAACCTCTTCGTCGGCGTCGACGCCACCAAGCCCCTCGATGGCTTCACCACCGGGCTGGCGATCACCCCCACCGGTGGGATCTCGCTGGCCGTGGGGCTCTCGCTCCACAAGACCCGGCAGCTCGACGATGGGCTCCGCGTGGGCGACCCCTTCGTCGGCGATGGAGACGTACCGTCCACCGGCAACTGGCGAGACCCCTCGGCGGGCCTGTTCGTCGGGCTGGCCATCGACCACCGCATCTACCAGGCACTCGTCGCGCGGTTCCGATGAGCCCACGGCTCGTCGGGGGCTTCGTCGACGAGACGGCGGACCCCGCCCGCGTGGAGCAAGGGGGCGCACCGAGGGCAGCGGGAGCCTCGATCTCGTGGGCCGCCGAGTCGGAGATCGAGGCGTAAAGGGCATCTGGGAGGCCATCGAGCGAGCTTCGCGATGCGCGCGAGGCAACGATCGGCCGCGGACGGGCAACGATCGGCCGCGGACGGGCAACGATCGGCCGCGGACGGGCAACGATCGGCCGCGGGCGGGCAACGATCGGCTGCGAACGAGCAACGATCGGGCGTAGGCGGCCGCAGAGCGGGGATCTCGGGGCGCTCCGCGGCCGGTCGCGAGCTCGGTGCCTACGCGGACGCTGCGGTCTCGGTCTCGGTCGCGGAGGCGCTCGGGGTCTGCCGACGCCGTGCCTTGGCGCGGCGTCGGTTGGCGCTGCGGTAGCGCGAGACGAACTTCGCCGCCAGCGTGGGCTCGTCGCCGAACGCATAGCGGCCGCCCTCGCGGATCTCCTGCGCCAGCTCGTGCCCCGCCCAGAACGCTCGGTTGCGCAGCATCAACGCGCGGGCAGCCGCCACGTCGTCGGCCTCGCGATGGGCCGCGCCCTCGAGCTTCTCGATCAAGACCGCGGCACGGGCGAGGTCCTTGGCGGTGATGCGCGTGTGAGCGCGGTGCTCGGCGTGGCGCTCCCACAACGCGAGCAGGTCGCGGAGGTCTTGGAGCGTGTCGAGCAGGCCGCTGCCCTCGGAGATCCGCGACAGCTCGGCCTGTGCCGTAGCATCGCGCCGCAGGGCCCAGCGACCACCGGCGAGCAGCTTGGCGTCGAGGGCCTCGGCCTCGGTCAGGAGCTTGCGCTCGGAGGCCGCGAGGGCCACCTCGGCCCGCGCGGCCTCCCAGGCCTTCTGCGTGCGGCCGAGAGCCCGCGCGAAGCGGGCCGCACGATCGATGGCATCCGCGTCGATGCCCAGCGGGGCGAGCCGATCGGCGCAGGCTCGGGCGAGACGAGCGAGCGAGAGCAGCTCGCGGATGGCGATGGCGACGGGGATGTCGGGCGGGGCGGCGTAGGACGCAGGCAGGGCGAGCAAGGCGGCGTCGGAGGTGGGATCGGGCGGGGTCGCGGCCTTGCGTGAGGCTGGCTTGCGAGCCTTGGTCGAGCGAGTGGATGCAGTGGAGCGGGGGGTCTTGGACTTTGCCACGGATGCAACGTAGGGGGCGTGGGATGGAGTGGCGAAGGGGAAATGGCGGGGCGAGGGAATTTGGACGATCCCCCGACGACACGAATGGGACAGGTGTCCGCGATGTGGACGGACGAGCGCGAGTGAGGTCGGGGAATCGCTCGTCTGGGGTCTCCGATCTGCGTCATCATGCGGGCGCGTGCGTGGGGATCCAACGGACTTCTGGGGCAAGCTCTCGCGGGGGGACGAGCCAGGGTGGCATCCCCTGCCCTCTCACTGCGCCGACGTTGCGGCCTGCTGCGAGCGCCTGCTCGAGGTCACGGTGCTGCGTCGACGCCTCGCCGCGTGGGGCGGGCAAGACGATCTCGACGACTCCCAGATCGCCCGCCTGGCCGTGCTGGCTGCCTTCCACGACCTCGGGAAGTTCAACTACGGGTTCCAGAACAAGGCGCTCGACGATCCCCCGTTCCGGCACGGACACGTGGACGAAGCGCTCGCCCTCTTCGGCGGGCACTACCTCGATCTCCAGATGCGCCTGCTTGCGGCCCTGCCCTTCGACGAGCTCGATCGATGGGCTCCCGACGACGGAGCGTGCCAGCTGTTGGTGGCGGCCATCGGCCACCACGGGAAACCGGGCTCGTTCTCCTTGATGAGGCTCCGCGCCGAGGCGTGGGCGCCGGGGCGGTGGGGAGACCCCTTCGAAGCGATCGCCGAGCTCTACCGAGCCACCCGCCGGTGGTTCCCCGCCGCCTACGAGGGCGGGACATCGCCGCTGCCCAGCACTCCTGCCTTCCAGCACGGCTTCGCCGGTCTGGTGATGCTCGCCGACTGGCTCGGCTCGGACACGACCTTCTTTCCCTACCACGAGGAGGACGAGGCGGATCGGATGCCGCTCGCGCGCGCGCGAGCAGCTCTTGCTGCGCGCGCCATCGGGCTCGACGTGAGCGAGGCTCGTCGGGGGCTGGGCTCCACGGCTCCGTCCTTTCACTCGATCAGCGGCTTCGATCCACGCCCGGCGCAGCAGGCCACCCTCGAGCTCCCCCTCGATCGTCAGGGCAGCCTCACCGTGCTCGAGGCCGAGACGGGCTCGGGCAAGACCGAGGCGGCGCTCGCCCGCTTCATGCGCCTGTTCCACGCGGGCGAGGTCGATGGGCTCTACCTCGCCCTCCCCACCCGCACCGCGGCCACCCAGCTCCATCGACGGGTGCACGAGGCGCTCGTGCGAGCGTTCCCCCGCGAGGACGAGCGCCCGCCCGCGGTCCTGGCCGTGCCCGGCTACCTGCGCGTGGACGATCACGAGGGCCGGCGCCTGCCCGGCTTCGAGGTGCTGTGGAACGACGACGGCAAGGCCGCCCTCCGCCATCGCGGGTGGGCGGCCGAGCACCCCAAGCGCTACCTCGCGGGGGCAGTGGTCGTGGGGACGATCGATCAGGTGCTGCTCTCCACCCTCATGGTCTCTCATGCGCACATGCGGGCCACCTGCGCCGCACGGCACCTGCTGGTGGTCGACGAGGTGCATGCCTCCGACGACTACATGATCGCGCTGCTCGAGGCGGTCTTGCGCTTCCACCTCGGGGCGGGAGGCCACGCGCTCCTGATGTCCGCCACCCTGGGCTCGGCCGCCCGGGGGCGCCTGCTCGCCGCCGCCGGGCCCGAGCCCGAGCTGCCCGGGCTCGATGATGCAGTGGCCGAGCCCTACCCGCTGGTCTCCCATGCTCCCCGGGGCGAGTCACCGCAGCGGCATGCAGTCGCGCACGTGGGGGCCGGCAAGGGGGTGCACCCACGGCTCCTGCGCGCGGCCGACGAGCCCGAGGCGGTCGCCGCCGCGGCCCTCGATGCGGCACAGGCGGGCGCTTGCGTGCTCGTGGTGCGCAACCTCGTGCGCGACTGCGTGGCTACCCAGCTGGCGCTCGAGGCCCTGGCGTCGACCCGAGGGGCAAGCGAGCTGCTCTTCGCGGTGGGCGGGATCGTGGCCCCGCACCACTCTCGCTATGCTCGCGAGGATCGGACCCGGCTCGATGCGGCCGTCGAGGCCCTCTTTGGCAAGCAGCGACCCAGCGGGCGCGGGAGGGTGCTCGTGGCCACGCAGACCGTCGAGCAGAGCCTGGACCTCGATGCGGATCTGCTGCTCACCGATCTGTGCCCCATGGACGTGCTGCTCCAGCGGATCGGTCGTCTCCACCGCCACGACCGCCCCCGTCCCGCGGGCTTCGAGCAGGCGCAGGTGCAGGTGCTCGTGCCCGAGCAGCGCGCGCTGGGCCAGCACATCCGCGCCGACGGCACGGCGCTCGGGCCCCACGGCTACGGAACGGTCTACGGCGACCTCCGTGTCCTGGAGGCGACGCTGCGGCTGTGCGAGCGCGGGGGCACCTTCGTGATCCCGGAGCACAACCGCGCGCTGGTCGAAGGCTCGACCCACCCCAGCGTGCTGCGGGCCCTCGTCGAGGATCTCGGCGAGGCCTGGGCTCGGCATGGTGAGCGCGTGCTGGGGGGCTCGTTGTCTCAGCGCCGCCTGGCCCGGGCCTACGTCATCGATCGCGGATCTGTCTTCGACGACGACGAGCACGGTCGCGGAGCTCGGTTTCCATCGGCCGAGGAGCTCGGCAAGGTGACCACGCGGCTCGGCGAGGATGATCGTCTGATCACCTTCGAGCCTCGGGTCCCCGGCCCTCTCGGAGCGCCGGTGGAGCGCATCACCGTGCCCCACTTCCTGCTCCGTGGATCCCCCGCGGATCCGCTCGCGCCCGTGTGCGCGAGCACGGAGCCCAACGGAGCCCTGCGCTTCGCCTACGGCGACGCCGAGCTCGTCTATGACCGCCTGGGCCTGCGCCCCGCCTTCGACCCGAGCCTGGACCGGGAGGGAGAGCCATGAGCACCGACCACGACGTCCTCCGAGATCCGATCATCACCGTGTGGACCGACGACGGGGCCACGCGGCAACGGGCCACGCTGTGCGAGGTGCTCGCGTGGCTCTCGGAGGACCGCACGATCTCGTTTTCCGCCCTCCAGCCGCATCAGCGTCACCCCTGGCATGCGTTCCTCGTGCAGCTGGCTGCGATCGCCCTCGAGCGGAGCGGGCGGTCCTCGCTCCCTCGCGAGCCCGAGGTCTGGGAGGAGCTGCTGCTGGCGCTGACCCAGGGGGCCCGGGAGCCGTGGTGCCTCGTGGTCGCGGCGCTCGACCAGCCGGCGCTGCTGCAGCCCCCGATCCCGGAGAAGAAGCTCGATGGGCTCAAGAACGAGGTGACCACCCCGGATGCGCTCGACATCCTGCTGACCACCCGCAACTTCGACATCAAGGGCCAGCGAGCGGTCGCCGGGACGGCCGAGCACTGGCTGCTGGCGCTGGTGACCAAGCAGACCTTCGAGGGCTTCGGAGGGGCCGGGAACTACGGTGTGCTGCGGATGAACGGCGGGTTCGCCAATCGGCCGTGCGTGGCGTTCGCCCCGAGCTCTCGCTGGGGGGAGCGCTTCGGGCGAGACGTGACCGTGTGGCTCGAGGAGCGCGAGCGGCTCGAGGAGGACTACGGCTACGATCGAGAGGGCCCGGCGCTCCTGTGGACCCTCCCGTGGGACGGCAAGCAGAGCCGCTCGTCCCAGGGGCTCCATCCGTTCTTCATCGAGTCCTGCCGTCGGATCCGACTGCGGCCGAGCGAGCACGGCCTGCTCGCGCGCACGGGGACATCGGCCAGGCCGCGCCTCGACTCGAGCAATGGTGCCGGGGACACGGGGGACATCTGGACTCCGCTGCAGGCGTCATCCAAGAAGGAAGGGCTCGCCGCGCTCACCGTCGCGTCCGCCGGCTTTCACTACCGCAAGCTCCACGAGCTCCTGTTCGGTGACTGGCAGCGTCCGCCGGCGCTGCGGCTACGCCCCTCCGATGGTGATGCGCCCGTGGTGGTCGCGATGGCCTTGGTACGGGGGCAGGGCAAGACCGAGGGCTATCACGAGCGCTGGATTCCCATCCCCCCCAGGGCGCGGCGCATGCTCGCCCGGGCCGAGGACAGCGAGCACCTCGGCGCGCGCTCTCGGGCCCAGCTCGAGCGCGCCGCCGAGGCCGGTCGCAGCGTGCTCAAGCCGGCGCTGTGTACCCTGCTGCAAGGCACGGGCGATCTCGACTTCACCGACAAACGGGTGCTCCCGTGGCTCGACCGCCTCGATGCCCGCATCGACGACTGCTTCTTCACCGAGCTGTTCGATGCCGCGTCGCTCGATGCCGACGCGGCCCGGGTGCGCTGGGATCGAGTCCTCGTGGACCTCCTGCGGCGCACGTTCACGGAGGCGCTCGGCGAGACGCCGATGCCGGACGTCCACCGCTACCGCACCCGTGCCGCCGCGGAGGGCCGCTTCCGAGCGGCGCTCCGCAAGAGCTTCCCCGAAGCCGTCGCCGTTCCCCAGACCACCACCGAGGACCGAGCCCATGTCTGACCTTGCGCAAGACCAGACCCCATCGATACCAAGGACGATCTCGAGGATCGCCGCTCGCCTGGGTGACGACGGAGCGATCGGCGACCGAGCCGCGCTGCGGCGGCTCTCGTTCGAGACCCCCGATGCACCTGCATTCTGGCGGATCGTGGTGAGCGAGCTGCAGCCCATGCTTCCCGAGGCCTCGCCGTATCGAGAGGAGCACGAGCGACGCTGGGCTGCCATCCTCGGCGGCCTGGCCGAGGTCGCCGGCGCTGGATTGCACGTGCCCAAGCGCCGGCTGGGCGAGGCCGCGGCCGCCGCCCAGTTGCACGAGATGCGCGTCCTCAAGCTCCTGCGGGCCCACGGCGACGCGCTCCTGGCCCTCGTGCGACCACTGGCGCACCAGCTCGTGTCCAAGGGCGTCCCGGTCGACTGGGCCGACGTCGCCGAGCTGGTGCTCAGCGATGGCCGCCCCCACGGGGATCGCGTGCGCCGCAACCTCGCCCGCAGCTACTTCTCCGCCGTTTCCCGCCAGCCCACCTCCCAGGAGCCCTGACGACCATGACCGACCAACCGTTCTTGCAGATCCACACCCTCACCTCCTACCCGGCCTCGCTGCTCAACCGCGATGACGTGGGCTTCGCCAAGCGGATCCCCTTCGGCGGGGCCACCCGGGTGCGAGTGTCGTCGCAGTGCCTCAAGCGGCACTGGCGACGCGCACAGGGGCCGCATGCACTGTCGAGCATCGACCTGGGCGAGGGCCCGGTGGCGATGTCGGTGCGCTCCCGCGTGACCTTCCAGCAGCTGGTGCGCGACCGGATGGTGGACGAGGGCGTCGACTCGGCGCTGGCGGTGGCCGCCACCGAGGAGCTCATGAAGCTGGTCCTCGGAGAGAGCGCCAAGGCCAAGGAGAAGAAGAAGAGCAAGGGGGCAGAGGCGGAGGAGGCCGACGACTCCTGCAAGACCAGCCAGCTCACCGTGCTCGGCCGCCCGGAGGTCGACTTCCTGTTCGCGGAGGCCATGGCGATCGCCCAGGGCGCCGAGGAGGCTGGAGGCAAGGACCTGGCCAAGAAGGTACAGGCAGCCGCCAAGGCCCGCTTCGATCGGGAGCGGCAGAAGAACCTCAAGGGCCTGCGCATGGGAGCCGGGCTCGATGCGGCGCTCTTCGGTCGCATGGTGACCAGCGACATGCTCGCCCGCACCGACGCCGCGATCCACGTGGCGCATGCGTTCACGGTGCACGAGGAGATGACCGAGTCGGACTTCTTCTCGGCCGTGGACGACCTCGAGCAGGAGCGCGACGACTCGGCCATGGGCAGCGGGCACATCGGCAGCGCAGAGCTGACGACGGGCCTCTACTACGGCTACGTGGCGGTGGATCTCCCGCTGCTCGTCTCCAACCTGCACGGGGTGGAACGCAAGGACTGGACCGAGCACCGCGGGCCGCTGGCCGCCGAGGTGATCCGCCGGATCATCCGCCTCATCGCCACGGTGTCGCCGGGGGCCAAGCTGGGCTCGACGGCGCCGCACAGCTACGCACAGCTCGTGCTGTTGGAGCGCGGGGCCGAGCAGCCGCGCTCGCTGGCCAATGCGTTCCTCAAGCCGGTACGTCCCGATCGCGAGGGAGACATCGTTGGCGGCACCTACACGGCGCTCGGCAAGCACCTCGAGGATCTCGAGCAGATGTTCGGCCCGGGGCCGGAGCGGCGCTTCGCGGGGATGGGCCCCGTGGAGGCGCTGGCACCCGCGCTCGGGCAAGAGCAGCGAGGCAACCTCGACGAGGTGGCCGGCTGGGCCGCGAGCGCGGCCGCGGAAGGATGAGGCCATGCTCGACGTGCTCTTGTTGCGCTTCGATGCGCCGATGATGAGCTTCGGGACCACGGCGGTGGACAGCCTGGGGCGGACCGGTGCGTTCCCCGGACGCTCGCTGCTGACGGGGCTGTTGGGCAATGCGCTCGGCTACGACCACCGCGATCAGGACGCGCTGATGGCCCTGCAGGCTCGGCTGCGCCATGCCGTGCGCCGGGACCACGGCGGCGAGCAGCGAGAGGACTACCAGACGGTGGATCTCAGCCATCCATCGCTGCTCGACGACGTGGCCTGGACCACGCGCGGCAAGCTCGATCCCCGAGGGACGGGCACGGCCAACACGGGCACCCACATCCGTCATCGCTTCTACGTCGTCGACAGCGTGTTCACGGTCGCCCTCACGCTGCGTCCGCCCGACGAGGCACCCGGCCTCGACGAGCTCGAGGCGGCGCTGGCCCGACCGGCACGGCCCCTGTTCTTGGGCCGCAAGTGCTGCCTGCCCGCGGCTCCGATCCTGCTCGGGCGAGCCCAGGCGCCGAGCCTGCGCGCGGCGGCGATCGACGCCGAGGTCCCGAGGCACCGCTCGGCCGAGGAGCCCGTGCGGCTGTGGTGGCCGCTGGGGGATGCCCCCGAGCACGAGGCGGGGGCCCATCGCGTCGAGCACACCGACGAGCGAGACTGGCACAACCAGATCCATGTGGGGAGCGCCACGATGCTCGAGGGCCTGCACGAGCGCCGTGAGGAGGCACGCTCATGACCGATGCGTTGCACCTACTGCGCCTCGATCTCGACCTGCCGCGCCTGTTCTCGCTGTGCCAGCGCCAGCGGCTGCCCGCGGCGGACGACCTCGGCTATGCGATCCACTGCGGGCTGGCGGCGGCCTTCGGCGACGCGGCACCCTCGCTGTTCGCGGTCACGCACGGCGGACCCGGAGCACCGCGACGGCCCGGCCGGGAGCGCATGCTCGAGCTGCTGGCCTACGGCTCGCGACCGCTCGACGAGCTGCGGGCGCAGGCCGAGGCCTACGCCGATCCCGAGGCCTATCGCCTGGTGGACTGGGAGCGTGCGGCCGACAAGCCCATGCCGAGGGCCTGGCGCCCGGGGCAGCGCCTGGGGTTCCAGGTGCAGGCATGCCCCACGGTCCGACTGTCCAAGGCGAGCCCGCACGCGCGGGCGGGCGCGGAGGTCGATGTGTTCCTCGCGGCGGCATGGAGGGATCCGGACGGCCCCAAGCCCGAGCGCGAGGCCGTGTACCGGGACTGGCTCTCGGCCGCGTTGGCCCGCACGGGGGGGTGCCGCGTGCAGGAGGTGGCGGTCGACCGCTTCGACCTCCAGACGCTGCTGCGCCGGACCCAGGGGCCCGAGCGCCGGACCCGGGCGAGGCTTCGCAAGCCAGACGTGACCTTCCGGGGCGTCCTCGAGGTCGTGGAGCCCGGCGCGTTCATGGGGCTGCTCGGGCGAGGGGTCGGGAGGCACCGAGCGTTCGGCTTCGGGATGCTGCTGCTACGTCCGCATCGGGAGGCACCGTGCTGAAGGGACGACTGGGGCTCGAGACGGCCCGGATCCCTCAGGTGGATCGACACGGTCTGATGTGGCTCGAGCGCGGGCACCTCATCGCAGACGACGGCACGGTACGCTTCAAGACCGCGGGCTTCGACGATCTCCCCGCCGGGACCTACGGCATCCCGCACCAGACCGTGTCGTTCATCCTGCTGGGGCCCGGGAGCATGCTCAGCCACGACGCGGCGCGGATCCTGGCGCGCCACCAGACGGGGCTGGCGATGATCGGGCACGGTGGAGTCCGACTGTATGCCAGCCTGCCCCCCCAGCCCGACCAGTCGGCGCGCGCGAGGGCTCAGGCGCGGGCGTGGGCGGATCCGCAGCAACGGATCGGAGTGGCCCGACGGATGTATGCGTGGCGGCTCGGGGAGGTGCTGCCCGAGGACGACATCACCGTGCTGCGAGGGATCGAGGGAGCCCGGGTGAAGGCGCTCTACAAGCTGCTCGCGTCACAGCATGGGATCCCGTGGCATGGCCGACGCTACGATCGAGCGGCCCCCCAGGCGGCGGACGATGCCAACCAAGCGATCAACCACGCCTCCACCGCGGTGCTGGCGATGGCCGAGCTGGCGGTCGCGATCAGCGGGGCGATTGCGCAGCTCGGGTTCATCCACGAGGACTCCGGCTTCGCGTTCGCCCTCGACGTGGCGGACCTGTTCCGGGACCAGGTGACGGTCCCCATCGCGTTCTCCGCGGTCAAGGAGCGTCGCCAGAGCGGCCGGGACGAGCCGCTCGAGCGGTGGGTTCGCAAGGCTTGCGGCCGGCGATTTCGCCAGGAACGACTGGTGGTGCAGATGCTCGACAAGATCAAGGAGCTCTTCGATGCCGATGACGGTCGTGGTGATCACGGCGCTCCCTGACCGCTTTCGCGGGTTCCTCTCGTCGTGCATGTGCGAGATCGCCCCGGGGGTGTTCACCTCGCCCAACATGAACCGCGCGGTGCGGCAGCGGGTGTGGGGGGTGCTCTCGGAGTGGTTCATGCACTTCGAGGGGGGCTCGGTGGTGATGACGTGGCCGAGCAAGCACGAGCCCGGGGGACAGGGGCTGCTGACGCTGGGGCTGCCCAAGCGTGAGCTCGTTGCATACGACGGGCTCGTGCTGGTTCGGGACCCGCCATGAACGATCCGCCACCGACCTTCGTTGCGCTCGACTTCGAGACCGCCAATCGGTCTCCCCGCTCGGCCGTGGCGGTGGGGCTCGTCCGAGTGGATGGGGGGGCGGTGACGACGACCACGATGGAGCTCATTCGCCCCACGACCAGGCGGTTCGCGAACACCTCCGTGAACGGAATCGGTCCGCAGGATGTGGAGCATGCGGCCGGGTTCGGCGAGGTATGGATGCGCCTGGGTCGTTGGGTGGACGGGGCGAGGTTCTTCGCGGCCCACAACGCCGGGTTCGATCAGGAGGTGCTGCTGGCCTGCTGCGAGCGAGCTGGGCTGCCGTCCCCTCGCGTGCCCTTCGTCTGCACGATGGCGCTGGCTCGGGCCGTGTGGGAGGTATACCCAACCAGGTTGCCCGACGTGTGCCAGCGGCTGGGGATCGAGCTTCGGCATCACGAAGCGAGCTCGGACGCGCTGGCCTGCGCGAGGATCGTCCTGGCCGCGTGGGGAACGGAGGTGGGACGGAGGATGGTGGAGCGGATGATCGGGCTCCGGTGACTCGAGCGGGGTTTCTGACAATTCTTGGTGAGGAACATGGGTTTTCGTGGCAAGCTTGCGGGCGCCACGCAGAGGCTCCCCCGTGCACACGGGGATGGACCGGCCGCCTCCCGCCCGACCGAGGCCCCGATCCCGGCTCCCCCGTGCACACGGGGATGGACCCGACGTTGGCAATGCTCAGCGCCTCCTAGAGCGGGCTCCCCCGTGCACACGGGGATGGACCGTCGCGGCCGAGGCTCCGTATAGCGCCCCCCACGGCTCCCCGTGCACACGGGGATGGACCGAATACAGGGCAGCCACCGACGTGATCGGCCAAGGCTCCCCGTGCACACGGGATGGACCCAAGTGCTTGCACGGAGTGAGGGCGAATCTCGGCTCCCCGTGCACACGGGGATGGACCGGACGCGTCCGCGAGCTCGGGACTGTAGGTTGCGCCCCCGTGCACACGGGGATGGACCGCGCCTGGCCGAGGCGGAGGCCCGGGCTGCGAAGGCTCCCCGTGCACACGGGGATGGACCCAGGTCGCCGCGGACGAACCCGGTGATCGGGTGGGGCCCCGTGCACACGGGGATGGACCTCACTCTCGTTCTCTTGGTGCCGGGTGCCATCCGGCCCCCGTGCACACGGGGATGGACCCGCGAGGGGTCGCTCCGTACAGGGATCCGCCGATGGCCCCCGTGCACACGGGGATGGACCGCCGACCCCGGACGGCCGGGTGGTCGACAGCGCGGCTCCCCGTGCACACGGGGATGGACCCTCGTGGCCCTGGGCGCGACCACGACCGCGGCTCCCCGTGCACACGGGGATGGACCGCTCGCGCAGGACGGCCTGGTCGCGTCCCCACCGGCTCCCCGTGCACACGGGGATGGACCTCGTCTCGTACGAGGAGCTCGGCCGCCCCGACCGGGCCCCCCGTGCACACGGGGATGGACCCATGATCGACCTCGCGCTCGCGGCCATCGAGCGGGCTCCCCGTGCACACGGGGATGGACCCCTGCTCGCCCAGCAGTACGGCACGGCATGGCGAACGAGGCTCCCCGTGCACACGGGGATGGACCCCCGATGCCCGCGAGATCTCGACCCCACCGCGTGGCTCCCCCGTGCACACGGGGATGGACCCACCTCGTGGCGCACGGCCTCGCGTTCTTCCACGGCTCCCCCGTGCACACGGGGATGGACCGCCTGATGGGTGGCAGTTCAGGGTCGTCGAGGAGGCTCCCCCGTGCACACGGGGATGGACCCCAGGCCTTCATGGCGATCGAGAGCACGACAAAGGCTCCCCCGTGCACACGGGGATGGACCGTGGCTGCATCCCACGTAGGCGATCCCATGTCGGGCTCCCCCGTGCACACGGGGATGGACCCGTCCCAGCCGACCAGGTGGCAACGCTGACGGCGGCTCCCCCGTGCACTTGCGTGGACCGGCCCATCGTGATCACCTCGATCGCCATCGTGATCGCCGGGATCACCGCATCGTGATCACCCGCCGCCAACGGAGCAGAGGAGCGGCGGCGCTGGGTCAGCCGGCTCGTCGACGACCTCGGAGGTACCCAGGTCCTCGATGGCCACGCCGAGACCGACCATGTCCGAGACCCAAGAGATCCTCCGCCAGAAGCGGCTCCTCGGACGAAGCCATCGCGAGGTTGCCCGAAGCTCGTCGGTGAGCGCCGGCGTCGTGGGCTCGATGCTCGCTCGGGCGGCGAAGGTCGGCCTGACGACGTGGGGCGAGGTCGAGATGCTCGACGACGCCGAGCTCGACGAGCACCTGCACGGCCGCACGCTCGAGCCGACGCGCCCGCTGCCCGACTGCGCGTGGATCCACGCCGAGCGGAGCAAGCCGGGCGTGCCCCTCCAGCTGCTGTGGAATTCCCCGTGCACACGGGGATGGACGCACCAGCGCTCGGCTCCGCAGGTAGACTGGCGACATGTCGGAACCCACAACCAAGGCTGACGCCGAAGTGGCGAAGCTCAACGCCGAAGCAGCAATGCTTCGCGGCACGCCGACGTGGCGGGTGCGGACCCTGCTGCCGACCGTCGTAGCTGCCCTCGCCGTTTCTGCCTCGGCGAAGTTCTTCGCGGACAGCCTCGAGGAACAGACCCACGCCGAAATTCGAAGAGAGGTCTTGACGGCCTACTTCTCGGTCGAGAACGTCGACGCCGGCAAGCGTGTTCAGATCCTCGATTTCGTGAAGAAGATCTCGACGGACGACGAGCTTCTCGGCGACTGGGTCGACTTCGAATACCCTCGGGCGGAGGAACGCTTGCGAGAGGCGTCGGATGGCCAGCAACGTGCGGAGGCAGAAGCGGCGACGCTGCGGGAGAGGGTCTCGGAGGCTCGAAGCGTCCGTGCGGAGCTCGTAGCGAAGCTCCTTCGACCACTGGCGCCAGAGCTCCGACGATCCGATGAAAAGCCGGAGCGGTTGGCCCCGGGCCCCGAAGCGAAAACCGTCGTTGGGGTCTGGGGTACGGAAGGAGGGCCGGTGGTCCTGTCGCTGCTCCCGTATCTAGACCCGGTATTGACCCCTGGCGAGCAGGAGCTCGTTGCTCGATTGCTGGAGTTGGCGGAGGTGCCGCTGATACCGGACTCGATCATCTGCGCTGAGTACGACTATGGCGAAGCCGAGCTCTCTCGTTGCCGTGCGACGTTCGTCGAGTGGGCCAACACGGCTGCCAGCTCGTTTGGAGAAGACGTTTCGAAGCGCGCCTCGAAGCTCGAGGACGATGCAGAGCGCCTCGGTCGATACGGAGGGTTGGGCTGAGCACCCCTTCGGTGGACCGCATTGGCCCAAGTCGCAGGTGAGCCTCCTCCACCACCGGCACGGTCAACGGGCCGAGGTCGCGCTCGGATCCGATGCTGCGCATGATGGTTCCTGGACGAGCGGCTCGACGACCTCGCCATGCCCGAGCACGACGCGATCCTCGTCTGCCCCGGACATCGTGACGACAGTGGGCGCCGGGTAGGCTCACTGAGCACCACCGCTCGGCACCCTCCCCAATGGCTGGCACGGAAGGGTCGAGGCGCGCCGCCGCATGGTAGGCCTCGCCGCAAGGATTGCAGCTCCGCATTGCTTCCTCGGCATTGTGCGGTGCTCTAGGATCGCCGTCGTGGTGTCTCGTGCGGCCATCGGCCTGCTCGTGGCGGTGCTCGGCACCTTCTTGCTCATCGGTCGGGCGCGGGCCGCCGACCCGGTCACGCTCGAGATCCACCCCGCATCGGTCGCGGTGTGCCCGGGCCGCACGACCCGAGCCCAGGTCATCGCCCGCAACCCCACCGATGCCGTGCTCACCAACGCCCGACTGTCGTGGACGCGCGACGCGAGCCCCTCGGTCACGAGCGACCCCACCATCGACGGTGCATTCGAGCTCGGGCCCCACAGCGAGGCGGCATGGTTGCTCTCGCTCCGCCAAGACGAGGCGACGCTCGTGCCCGGCCTGGTTCACCTCCAGCTCGAGTACACCGCGGCCAACACGGCCCGGGTCGCGGTGGCGCAGCTCGACGTCGCCCAGCAAGACCAGGAAGCGTTGGCCGAGCTCGTGCAGCTCGAGATCCACACGGCCCTGCAGCACCTCGACGACGGGGGCAGCGGAGTCATCCACCTCGTGCTGCGAAACGTCTCCGCCGCGCCCCTTCGTGTGGACGGGGTGTCGACGCGTGCCCCCTCCTTCGTCGAGCTCCGAGACGATGGCGCCTGGCCAGTGACGCTCGCGGCGGGTGACTCGTACACGGTGAGCTACGCCCTGCAAGGGGCCGACACGGTGAGGCCGGGCAAGCACGAGCTGCTGTTCGAGGCGCAGGTCGAGGCGACCGTGCATGGGTGCCTACACAAGGGGCACCTGGTCGCGGCCCACGAGCTCGAGGCCGGCGTCTATGGTGAGTCGGCGATCCTCACGGCGCTCGGGATCCCCTCGATCCTCTTGCTGCCGGGCTTCCTCATGCTGCTCACCGCGAGCCTGCTGTGGAAGCTCGGCCTGCGCCCCCCCAAGGCGGCTCCAGCCAGCGAATTCCCGCTCGCGGCCAAGGATGCGCTGTTCTGGGCCGTGGCGATCGGGCTGTCGCTGGGGGCGGCGGCCACCCTCGGCACGGACCTGCGCGAGGGCTATGGCCTGGGCACGATCCAGTGGCTGTGGGGACGGTCGGTCTGCATCGGCGCAGCGGGATACTTGCTCGTCGTCGCGATCATGGCCGGGGTCGTGTGGGCTCGGACTCGTTGGCTCGCGCAACGGCAGTGGTCGAGTCGAGCCATGAGCCCCATCGCGATCCTGCGCAAGCTCCATGCGCGTGGAGAGGGGCCGATCAAGCCCTACACCGACGACGGCAAGCTCGTCGTGCTCGCCGCAGACGAGGAGGGGGCGTGGGTCTGTGCCCCCATCGAGGTCGAGTGGAAGAATGACACCGAAGAGAAGACACAGATCCGCGATCGGATCGAGGAGGTGGCCGAGGACCCGAGCGGCAGCTGCGAGGATCTGGCGCGATTGCTCGAGGAGGGCGAGCGGATCGGCGCCGTGACCGTCCGCCACCCGAAGACGTCCGTCCGTCGATTGCAGCCGTCCGCGCTCGGGCCGAACCCGCGGCCGAGGCCAATCATCAGGGAGTGGCTGCCGCAGTGAGCCAAGCACGAAATGGGGCCCCGGCCGTACCGGAGCCCCGCGAGCTCGTCCATGTCCGTCCCCTACTGAGGACGCTCCCCGATGGGAATAGACCAACTCTCGAGTCGAAATCACGCTACCAGCTCAGCGCAGGATGTCAATGCCCATCACGATCGAGAAGCTCCGACTCTCGTTTTCGTGGACCGAGGTCTTCGCCTCCCTCCTCGACGGCGACCTCCCCAATGCTCCGCTGGCCGCCCTGGGATTGGGATCCGCAACCGGCTTCGAGCAGTGCTTCGATCGTGCACGGAGCCAGAGCCCACCACCGGGCCTCACCCGACCGTGGCGGCCCGAGTCCAAGCGGGGATTCTGGCGCCTCTACTTGAACCAGGAGCTCGACAAGGTGGACGGCAAGAGCGCTCGTCGGGCGCTCGTGCCGTTCCGCTCCGCGAGCCGACCGCTGTGGATCGAGCCCGTGTCACCGAGAGTGACGAAGATCTCGCAGGAAGCCTACCTGTCACCGTTCAGCATCACCTACATCGTCACGCTCGACATCGAGGGTGAGCTGCGACTCGACGAAGCCGTCGACATCGCACACGGGCTTCGCTACGACGAGAGCCTCTACCTCGCCGGGCCCCGCCTTGCCAGGCTCGACGAGGTGGCGGACGCAGCATTCGAGGTGCTGACGAAGGACATGCTCGGACGACCCCCGCTGGGCGGGAAGCCACCGAGTCCGTTCTCCGTTGCCACGGTGATTCGCGCGCACGGCCTCGATCCTGGTGTGCCGCTCACCGACGGCGGCCCGGAGCATCGCATGCTCCATGCGCTCGCGAGCTGGGACCCCGGCTGGCGCAACAACCCGCAGCTTCCGCCGCTGGAGACGCGGTGCCTGCTGCCGATCCACTTCGGCTCGGGCGGCCGCACGCTCTACGCCGAGCGCGACGGTCGCGTCACGTGGTTCCCCGTGCTGTTCCAGCCCGCGGACGCGAAGCGAAGCGTGCTCTCGGCCTATCATCGCAGCCTGCTGCTCGCCGCGCTCCAGGCCGAGCGTCTCATCGGTCTGGCCAAGCTCGTCGCTGCTCGAGCCGGGTCGCCTTGGACCGCGCTCGACGACCACGCTCGTCTGGCCGCGGGGCTCCTCGGTCGACTCCACGGCGGTGACCCGAGCACGTATCGAACCTGCAGCATTCGGGCGCGCACCGCTGTCGATCGGGCCAGCATCGATCGCCTACGCAAGTCGATGGGCATGGATCCGCTGGTGCCGTGAGCCTCCGGGACGACGCCAATCGAAACCGCATCGTCAACCAATCGTGGTACTCTGATCATCGGAGGCCCGCCATGGCCGAGGATGACGCTCCTACGAACAACCTCACGCGGTTCCCCGTGTTGCACGAGCCTCCAACGCAGCCCTACCTCCTATCCGTAGTGGAAGGGCCTGCTCGAGGCACGAAAGTCCAGCTTCGCGAGGGGCGCTGGATCGTGGGCCGAGATCCCACCGCTCAACTCACCATCAACGATCCGCACATTTCTCGCCAACACATCGAGGTGCAGGTCCTCCCGGGTGCTCAAGGAGTCCTTCTGCGCGATCTCGACTCGAAGAATGGCTCTTTCATGCGCAACTGTCGCTTCATCGAAGCGTACGTGGACGAGCATGCCCTCGTCAGCCTCGGAGAGAATACGATCGTGGACATCGCCCTCGAGACCGCGGGGGTAACGGGGTACTCTCGTGATCGACTCGGTGACTTGGTGGATCCTCGGCTGCGGGCGTCAGCGATGCCCCGCCAAGGCTCGCGGAAGCCCGAGGACCTCGCCGGGCCCCCCACAGAACAGATGCTCACGCCCGTGGGCCCCGAGAGGGTCGACGACGAGAGCTCGTAGTCCTGGCGACCCAGGGCCCAGCACGACCCGGAGATCCACGACCGCTTCATTGAGCCATAGATGGGAGGCTCGGACGTGACCTCGAGGTGGAAGATCCGCTCGGGTCGTCGCTTGCGCTCGGGGTGCGTCGACGTCGAGAAGTCCTCCCAGCGCACGTCGAGGGCCCCCCCCGGGGGGACCACGGGCTCTCGCGTCTGGATCGTCAGCGGATGAGAGCTCGCCAGACGCATTCCTGGTCTCGACGCGAACCGGGGGCTCTTCGACCTCGCATTCCGGGAACACGCGCGCCAGGGGCGTCCGAGCGGCACCTTCGAGTGAGAGCTCGAGCTCCACCGGCTTGGTGTCACCTGCATGATCACGAAGGTTGAGCACGCGGCGCTCCGCATGCGGGCCCTCGGCGATCAGCGAGTAGAAGGCCACCGTCGACAGCAGCGAGAACCGCCAGAGCATGGCCTTGCCGAGGCCAAAGCTCCCACCGCTCTCGGCCCGCTGCTTCTCGCTGAACAGCCGGTCGCGGCACAGCGCCGCGAAGTTGCCCGAGCCCTGCTCGTCTCCGACCAGACCGGTCGTGCCACGGTCCTCGATCCACAGGCCCGTCATGCGGTCGCTCTGCAGCATGTCCAAGCCGCCCTCGAAGCGCTCAGGCGCGACGGAGATCGACGAAAGGTGCAACTGCAAGGCTTACTACCTCGGCGAGATGCAGCCCTCCGGCTCGAGGCCCAGACGGCCTGTACCAAGCGCGTCCTCGAGCTGCAGGAGTTCGGCGGCACCGGACCTCTGCTCCATCTCATCCTCGAGCTGGCCGAACGCGCTCCCCGTGCAAAGGGAGCTCGAACGGTGGGTGAATTCCCCCACTTGCCATCATCAGGCATTCCCTTATTCTGATGATGGACCCTCCCCGTGCCTCGTCTCCCCCCTCTCCTGCTCGCCCTCGTCCTCGCCGGTCTGGGCTGCAACGACCGCACCGTGGGCGACGAGCCGCCGATGCCGGACATCGAAGGGCTGTGCCAGACCTACTGCGAGCGCGTCTTCCAGTGTGGTGACGTGGGCAGCGGCCCCATCCAGACCGTGGAGGCGTGCGTCGAGTCGTGTATGACCGTGCGCGAGTGGGACATCGCGTCCTGCGTGGAGCCCTACGAGGCGTACTTCACCTGCGTCAACCAGTACGAGTGCCCCGAGTTCACCAACTCCGTGATCTGCAACGACGAGAACCAGCCAGACACCCAGTGTTGTCCCGAGTCCGAGGCCAGGCAACGGTGCCGCTACCAGTAGGAGCACGACATTGAAGGCTCACCCCGTCAGACCGCTGCTCGCGTCCATCCTGCTCTCGTCGTCCCTGGGCTGCACCGCGCTCTTGGACCTCCCCGATCCCGTCGACTCGTTCAAGTGGTGCCTCGATGCGGATCCGGCTCGCGGGCGGAGCTCGGAGAATCTGTCCGTCGACGACATCCAGACCCCCGCCGGCAACTGGACGCGCGGCTGCAAGTGCTACTGCCCGGCCGACAACGCGATCATGGTCGACGGCGAGGCCGGTCTGCTCGCGGCGGGCAGCGCCAACGAGGCATTCTACCTCGGCCAGGTGCAGACCCTCCGGCTCGAGGCCCAGACGGCCTGTACCAAGCGCGTCCTCGAGCTGCAGGAACTCGGCGGCACCGTCTACACCTTCGACGATCCACAGACCGTCTCCTGTGCCGACGCCGTGGCCGACGAGGCCCCGTACTACGCCAGCGGCTGCGCGCTCGACACGGACCTCTGCGCCGGCGGTGGACCGGGAGGAGGCGGAGCACCAGGAGGTGCCGGGACGGACATGGGATCCACCAGCACCGATGGAGCCGACACGACGGGTGCCGACACCACCGCCACCGGCGGCGACACCACCGGCGGATTCGGTGACGCAGGCGGCCCCGATCTCTATGGCGTCGAGAGCTGGTCCGAGGTCATAGCCTGCCCCCGCGCCGACGAGTGTGAGCTGGCCGCGTGGTTCCTGGACGAGCTGCTCGAGGACCTCTCCGTGCTCGAGCAGGACACGATCCTCATCCGACCGGGAGCCCGCTCGTCACTGGGCCACCAGGGCTTCCGCTTCGAGTCCCTCGGTCCCCGGTCGCTGCCCGCGACCCTCGGCTTCCAGGATCGTGATCTGCTGTGGGCCGTGGACGGGATCCTCCTGACCGACTTCGCCGCGATCGGGCGAGCCTTCGAGCAGCTCGACCAGGCCACGACGCTCACGGCCCGCTTCGATCGCGACGGCGAGGAGCACCGCCGCAGCTTCCACATCGTGACGACGGTCGGCGACCAGAGGCCCTGAGCCCTACCCTTTAGCAACGAGTCGGGCTCTCGGACCTCGTACCGACGACCGTCGGCCCCGGCTCCTGAGTTCATCGATGGTGGTCGCGGCCGCACGCTGGCGATCAGCCCAGCATGCGCTGGACGAGTTGGGCGATCGCATCGCCCTGCTCCCCCGGGCGCAGGGGAATCGCCCCAACGCCCCTCGGGACTTCCGGCAGTTCCTCAAGCCCATCGACGCGGCCACCAACCTCGTCGAAGAATCGTAGCTCGGAACCCGGATAGAGAATCCAGACCGAGCGCGCATTCGATATGGCATCACGATACGCGTGCATCTTGTAGAGATCGGCGTGTTTGAACATGCCACGTCGTTCGGCAGCCTGCTCCGCCTCATCCACGTCCTCGGCGGTCTGAACGGCGTCATCGAGCTTGCGAACCTTGAACTTCGCGTCGAACAGGTGGTCGCCGCGGTTGGGTCCATCTGGAATTCGAAGAACGACGTCAGGCCGAAGCGGAAGTGAGTACGATCGATCCCGCCGGGACCGGGAGTAGCTGAGGTTGTAGAACAGCTCTACACTCCCCTCCCAGGCGATGCGCAGGCCCCGGCCGAGGTTTACCCCGAGGTCGCCCACGTTGGGAGTGCCAACCTCGACGGGGGGACGCCCGAGCCCGAGGCTGACCTGACGTTCGACCTCGAAGTAGGACCAAATCTCGTAGAGCTCCGCGATGTCCTTGATCTCGAGCAATTTCCTGGTCGTGTCCGGGTGGAGCGGCAGCCGTGCCGTCAAACGAAGGCGGACCCAGTGGCGCAGGACTTCCCGGTATCCACGCTGACGCTGGAGGACCTGCGACTCGGCCGGCACGCGGCGTAGCTCGGAGACTTCATCCCAAAGGACGTGCCGCCGCAGAGGTTGGAGCTCGCGGGTCATCGCATCGCAATCGGCCAGGATCCTCTGCCGGAAGTACCCACGGCCGACCTTGGCGACGACCCCGCGCATCTGCTCGACGATTCCGAGCGCTTTCCCCAAGAATGCCTTGACGAAGCGGTTCTCGGGCACGTCGACCGTTCCCCGGACTCGCGTTTCTTCCACCTGTTGGGGCAGGTGACCGTGGAGTGCCTGGGCGAGCACGTTGGCGGTGGCCCGTGGTACGCGCGTGAGCTTGGCGTGAGGGGTGACCATGCCGAGCAGAGCACGCGGCTCCACGCGCTGCACCATAGGGAGCGGTGACCACCGGGTGACTCGCTCGAAGCGACGGTGGGGTCGAGCGAGGATCAAGCGGAGCGCCGGAACCAGCTGGTCCTCGGGAGGAGCAGACGAACACAGAAGGTGCCGAAGGTACACGAATGCGTGGTACAGCACGCGGTGATCGGCTGTGATGCCTTGCTCGTAGTCCCGATCGGCACCGTTGCCGGCGGAGAAGGGCAGCAACGCCATTCGCTCGCCGAGCTCGCCGAGCATCTCCTCGAAGTCGGCCTCGTCCCACTTGTCGCTGTGCACGACGACGCGCCCGAGAGGTCCACCATCGTGTCCGCCGACCGAGTTGCCGAATCTCAGGAGCAGGGACCGGCTCACGCGTCGGCAGAAGGGCGACAGCTTGGCCTCGACTTCCGCCACCAGCGCCTCGTCCCCTTCGACGAGCCACGTGATCTCGGCGGATAACCGATGATGTCCATCGGCCGTTCGCGGCGGAGAGTGTCCGGGGCCATGTGCGGTGATGGTCAGCGGCATGGACCTACTCGATGAACGACACGTAGCCCTGCTGACGAACGCGCCGGAGCATGCGCCACAGCTTCGCTGCCGACCTGGGCAGCTTGGGAACCCTCGGGATGCCATTGCCAGTGGATGAGATCCGACCCAGCGAGTAGGACCACGACGACTCATGCTCTCGAGCATCCGCCGCCGACTCGACATCAACGGAGAATGCGAGCAGTCGCTGCAGCACGTCCTCGATTTCCTGTTGGGTCCCGTGCAGCTTGGGCAGCACCTTGGCCACCACGGCAACATCGAGCGCTTCCCAGAGGACGGCCGAGTCCCTTCCTGCCTGAGTCTCCGCCAAGCCGACGAATCGGGAGATCTCGTTGGCGACTCGATAGCCGAAGTGGCGATGCTCGATCTGGAGACGCTCGTTCAGACTCTGGAGCGCGCGATGGAGTGAGCCTCCGGCGAGCTCGCGGAACCGCAGGTAGTCCTCGGGGCTGGGCTTGTCGCGAATGTCGAGCGCTCCCGCGAAGCGGTTGAGACGCAGAGGGCTGGGCTCGCCGGCGGAGTCGTCGTCGGAGGTAGTGCCGAGGTTGCCGAGATCGACATCGTTGAATTCTAGCACGAACGCGCGATCGAGCACCTTCGGGCTGAACATGTAGGTCGTCTCGTCTACGTTCACCGTGCCCGTGAAGAACAGGTTGCGGGGAATCGTGATCTGCATGGGCACCGCTTCACCCGTCTCCGAGGCGCCGCCTTCCGCCACCAATGGATCGTCGTGGAGGTGGAGCGGCTCACCGGACTCGAGGCAGGAGAGGAAATCGGAGAAGTAGTGCTCGACGCGTGCAAGGTTCATCTCGTCGAGCACCGCGAAGAAGGGCAGGCGCGGCCTTCCCTCACGGGCGGCTCGTGTGTCCTCCTCGGCGGCTTCGAGCAAGAGGCGCAGGAACGGAGTCGTTTGGTACTCGCGGGTGATGGGGTTGTAGTAGCCCAGCAGCCCGCGGTTGTCGGTCCAGTCCGGCCGAACCGCGACCACCTTGTACGTCGCGGCGCGTGGTGGGGAAGCCGATGAGGCAGTGCTCACCGGGCCAACGCTCAAGACGGGGGGATCGTCACCGTCGACTCGCAACTCGAGCTCGTCGCCCGGCTCGAATGTCTGCTCGAACCACTCGCGAAACTCGCCCTTGAACAGGAGCTGGGTCGCGGTGGACGCCGCGGACCAACGAAGCGACTCCGACTTGCCCTCTCCAAATCGCGCAACGACGCGGCCGGATGTCGCATCATTCGTCACGCTCTCGGCCAGGACAGCCGGAATGACGAGCCGACGAAACTTGAGCATGTAGGGCTGGACGCGAATCTTGAGGGCTTCTCCTGGACCCGGCGCGTCAGCATTTGCACCGTCGTTGGTTGCACCCACGGGCTGGAACGCCTTGGCAATGGCCAGCGCGAGCTGGGTCTTGCCCGTGCCGGAAATGCCCGAGAGGACCACGAAGCGCTTGGCCTGGAGGGCGAGCAGATAGCTAGCCACGAGATCGTCGGGAAATCGGAACCCAGCCCCCTCGAGTTGATCCATCAGCCCGCCGAAATCGACTTCTCCCTCTGGCTCTGCTGCCGGCGAAGGGGGCTCCGATCGGTGCTCGCCGGGCGATGGTGCATCGACGATGCTGGCAAAGGTCGCAGGAGAGAGCCGGATTACCGTGCGCAGCCATCCCGGTTGCTCCACGACCCGCTCTCGGACATCGTCCCAACGCACGGGCAGGCGGTGCGCGAAGCCGGTCCCTTCGTCCAGGTAGTGATAGGGCCCCGTCACGGTCCCGATTCCGACGACTCTTCGGGTGCCATCGTTCGCGACGATCTTGGCACCGATCGGAATGTTCAAGAACCGCCACGCTTGCTCGATGCTACGACG
This sequence comes from Myxococcales bacterium, assembly GCA_020633315.1. Lineage (GTDB taxonomy): Bacteria > Myxococcota_A > Polyangia > Nannocystales > Nannocystaceae > Paraliomyxa. The sequence continues at coordinate 745,036 of JACKDV010000001.1, read as the reverse complement.
CTTCCATTCTGGATGCTCGACGATGGCCTTCTCGACTCGCGCGTCGAACTCGTCCCGGTCGCCACCGCTCAGGTCGCCTAGCTCGTTCCATCCAATCGCTATGTAACCTCCCTCGCGGCACTTGGGCCACAACCATGCCCTGGGGCCCGGAGCGATCTTCCAGTGGGACGGTGCCTTGTCGACGCCACGATGGCTTGGTTGGGGGAGGGCAGCGCCGAGCGCCTTGCCGATCTCGGTGACGAGCTCGGGCGCGTGGTGACGCGCGTACGGGCTGTTCCTGAACGAGCTCGCGGCGCGTTCGATGAATTGCAGGGCGGCGCTGCGGAACTCATCCCGTCGTGTGATGAACTTCTCGACCGAGAACCACCTGGCGACCCCGTGGTCGATGCGCGCGAACGGATAGTCCGGCTTGCCTGCATCAGCCGTCGCATCAACGGAATCGGGTATCCTGGATAGCTGGAGGCCCACGCCGATCCGGTCCTGCCCGATCTCGAAGGCTAAGGTGCTCCCCACGAGCAGTCGCAGCCGAGGACCGCTTCGCCGGGTTACCGCCCAGCAGGAGGTGCTTTGTTCGTGAGCGTGGAGGATCGCGGCGCCAAGCCATTCCAGTAGGGCAAGCCGCGTCCCCGCATCCGCATCGGCAAAGACATCGTCCAGGCTCCAGGGTTCATCGGTGATGTCGTCCGGCACTCCGACGTCCTCCTCGTTCTCTTCCTCCTCTTCGCCGTCATCGCTCGATTCCATCTCTTCGTTCCCGACGCCGGCCTTGAATGTATGGACGGTACGGACGAAGGCCGCGAGCTTGTCGAGGAAGTCCTTCGCATCGATCCGACCGATGACCACGTAGTCGTAGCCATCGACGGTCTGGACCGAGCCCGAGAAGGTGTCGAGGAATGCGGTCTTGCCGACGCCTTTCTTGCCGCCGCCGACCCGCCCCGTGTGTGCGAGCCATGTATTCCCCTTCGTGTCGCGGAGAAACGCCCCCGCCGATCGACGCGAGCCATCGAACGAGGGGTTGACCTCCGCAACGATCGTCAGGCTCGGAACAGCCTCTGGGTCTCCGAAGCCGAAGCCGTTCCACCAGCGGTTTTCCAGCCGTTCGGTCGCATGCCAGAGGTCGAGTCGCTCGACATAGCAAACGTCGGCTTCCATCTGGCCGCTCGGAAACCCCAGTCGACGTTGGCCTATGGGTCCCCCCTCGGCGCGAATTCTCTCCTGGAGTTGCCGCTGTGCCGCGTTGATCTCTCTCTTCTTGGTAACGGCGCTGAGCTGCATTCGTGAGGGTCCTTGCTAGCTATCGCTCTGGCCGCCGCCACTTGGCGGCCCAACGTCGAGTGCGTGCGGCAGCCAGGGTACCGTGGGTCGAAGGTGTGCCCCCCCCCTCAGCAGGTCGGGCACTCGCACATCAGATCCGCTCCCCCTCCCGGCTCCGTCGGGACGCACACGAAGAACGGCGCCTGGCAGGCCGTCGGCATGCACTCGCAGCTGGGCACCATGTCCGGGCAGGTCGGATCGATGGGCTGACAGCTGTAGTGGGCCCCGCCGAGGTCCAGCGCGGCCACGCAGGCCTCGTCGTCGTCACACCACGCACAGTCGGGCACGCTCCAGCACGCCTCGATCGGCACGCAGCTGCCCTCCCAGCACTGGGTGGCCTCGTCCACCAAGGCCGTCGTGTCGGGCGGGCACTCGGGGGGCAGCGAGTCGCAGATCACCGGCGTGGGATCGCAGGCGCACTCCTGCCCGGCCACGCAGGGCGGCTCGGGGGGCTCGCCGGTGCCGGTGCCGGCGTCTCCGGTGCCACCGGTGTCGCCGGTCTCGGGGCCGGAGTCGTCGAAGCCGCTGGTGCTGTTGCCGTCGTCGGTGGGATCGGCGGGGGGTAGATCGAGCCGATCGCCGTCGTCCTGGTCCTCGCCCTCGGTGGCGGTCACCGTGGCCGAGGTGTTGACGCTGCTGGTGGCCGAGGCACTGCCCGTGCTGCCGGCCTCCTCGCCGTCGCCGGCCGCGGGGGCCAGCCCGTCGTCCGAGCAGGCCGTGCCCAGGGCCAGCCCGCACACGAGCGCGGCGAGCCCCGGGATCCTCAATCCAATGTCATGCATGAGTCGCAGGATAGCGCGGAGCCCAGGCCCCGATGGCGAGGGCGAGGCACGCGCGAGCACGATCCCGTATCCTGGGCCAGGCGCCCGCCCGGGTGGTGGAACCGGTAGACACGGGGGACTTAAAATCCCCTCCGCAAGGGTGCGGGTTCGAGCCCCGCCCCGGGCACCCTTGCCCCATGGTCGCGCAGCGCTCGCGGCGACCCCCGACCGCGGGCGAATCCGTGGGCCCTGGGGGCTTGCGGCGGTCCCGCGTCGATTCCTTGCGGCGCCCGGGAGGCGGTGGTACCGGTGGGGTACGGGCTCGCAGGATGCGAGCCACGCGAGCGACGGCCCCGGAGAGGACGATGCGCGCGTTCCATCGGCCCATAGCGCCGGTCGCCCCCGATGGCGGGGCGCTGGCAGAACGACTGACGACGCTCGCCCGTCGCCAAGAGCTGTTCCTTCGCGGCGCCACGTGGCCGCATCGGCTGCGGCCGGCGGCCCTCGAGCAATCCGAGGCGGCATGGTTCGGCGTGGGGGTGACCACGGGCGGACGGCTCAGCCGCGGCCTGCCGCTGGACGTGCTGGGCCTGCTGTACGCCCAAGAGCTGGTGCGGCGCACGCTGGGCTGGTCGCGCAGCATGATCCTGGTGGCCGACAGCAATGCGCAGGCGGCCGGCCTCGACGCGCTGGCCGTGCGTCGCCTGGGCGTGCAGGTGGAGCGCCGGCTGCGAGAGACCATCGCGCAGCTCGACTTCCCGGTGGAGGTGCGCCTGAGCTCGTCGCTCGGCCGTCCCTCCGCCCTGCCCGGCTTCGCCCGCCTGGCCGGGCTGCCGCCCTACGTGGCGCTGCAGCTCGCCCAGACCGAGCGCATGCGCGAGCTGGGAGCGGGCCTCAAGCTGGGCTGGGCCTGGCCGGGCGCGGTGCAGGACGAGCGCTACTTCGACGACCTGTACCGCCGCGAGTACGGCCCGGGGATCGCCAGCATCTACGTGAGCGGCGGCAGCACCCTGGATCCCCGACGGCCGCGGGCCTGCCCCTACGTGTGCAGCACGCCCGAGTCCCGCCTGCTGCTGCGCCCGGGCGAGGAGCTCGAGCGCAAGCTGTCCCGGGCCCCGCGTACGGCGGCCCGTCGCTACCAGCGTCTGCTCGGCAAGCTCGCGCGGGCCCACTGTCGGCTCACCGGGACCGAGCGCTCGCGTCGTCCCTGGGTCGTGCTCCAGGGCCTGCTCGACGAGCTGCCATGCGCCCCCTGACGCCCGTCGCCCTGCTGCTGCTCGCCGCGCTGGGGCCCGGCTGCGATCGGGCGCCCACGGTGGAGCACGAGGCCCAGGCCGCGACGCCGTCGTCGAGCCCCGCCCCGACCGAGGCCGAGGTCGCCGCGGACGACGGCGCGACCCATGCCGCGTCGGCGGGCCCCCGCAGCCCGGCCGCGGCGAAGACCGACACCACCGCGCTGCACCTGGAGCGTCCGCCCTCCCGCGAGCCCACGCCGCTGGGGAGCTACGCAGCCACGCCCTCCGTCACCCGCGACCGCGTGGGCCATGCGTTCCAGTTCGACGCCCCGGTGTTCGCGGCCCCCTCGGCGGCGCGGCGGATCGCCGGCATCGTGCGTCGCAACACCCGGGTGGCCATCGACCGCTGGGTCCCCGGCGAGGGCTGCAGCAAGAGCTGGTACGCGCTGCTCGGCGGCGGCTATGTGTGCACCGGCGACGGCTTCAGCGTGTCGAGCGATCCGGCGCCGCTGTCCGAGGCGCTGCAGGTGGAGCCCCCCGCGGTGGAGCGCGCCCTGCCCTATCGCTACGCCAAGGTGAAGACCCCCGCGCCGCTCTACTGGCGGCTGCCCACCGCCGACGAGCTGCGCTCGGGCAGCACCGCGGCGGTGCGCGAGCAGGCCCAGGGCGCGCACTTCGTGGCGATGGACCAGACCCACCAGGTCGGCGGCACCACCCTGCACCGCACCGTGCGGGGCTTCTACGTGCGCGACGAGGATCTCGAGGCCAAGCCGGCGCCCACCATGGAGGGCCAGCTGCTGCGCGGCGCCGAGGACCTGCCGCTGGCCTTCGTGCACGTGGACGAGGCGACGCTGCGCGACCCCGAGTCGGGCGCGATCCGGGGCACGGCCGAGAGGTTCGCCCGCTTCGCGGTGGCACGCGAGGAGGTGGTCGACGGCACGCCGCGGGTGCTGGCCCGCGACGGCTTCGCGGTGGCGGGCGACTCGGTGCGCCTGGCCCGGACCGTGGCTCGCCCCGAGGAGGTCGGGCCGGACGACCAGTGGATCCACGTCGACCTCGATCAGCAGGTGCTGGTCGCCTACGAGGGCGATCGCCCCGTGCTCGCCACCCTGGTGTCGTCGGGCAAGGAGGGCTTCACCCCGCCGCTGGGGCTCTTCTACATCCACAAGAAGTACACCACGGTGACCATGGCGGGCCCCGACCCCGACGCCGGCACCTATGCCGTCGAGCAGGTGCCCTGGACCATGTACTACTGGGGCTCGTTCGCGCTGCACGGCGCCTACTGGCACGACGAGTTCGGCAACGTGCGCAGCCACGGCTGCACCAACATCCCCCCCCTCGATGCGCGCTGGCTGTTCTATTGGAGCGAGCCCGGGCTGCCCGAGGGCTGGCACGCCAAGGTGGGGCTGCGCGGGCCCAAGGTGTGGTTCACCCGCGGGGCGGTCGAGGTGGAGCCCGACGCGGGGGCCTCGGTGCGAGCGGCCGCGCCCTGATCCCGATCACGCTCCGGCGCGAGCGACCATCACCAGGTCGCGGCCGAGCGCACGGCCGACGGCGGTGGCCCGCAGGTCGCGGAAGGTCTCCACCGCGTCCCACCCGGCCTGGCGCAGCGCGTGGGCGAGCTGGGGGCGTCCGAGCAGGGCGAGGCGACGATGCTCGCTCCACTCGGCCACCTCCTCGCCGTCCACCTCCACCACGAAGTCGTCGCGCTGCTCGAGCACGCCGGCGTGCGGGTCCACGGTCTGCTGCGGGAGCCACGAGACCTGGGCGCGGTGGTAGAGCTCGGTGCGGGCCGGTCGATCGAGGCCGGCGGGCAGCAGGGTGAAGGCATTGGGGCCCTGGAGCACCAGCACCCCGCCGGGACGCACGGCCCGGCGCAGGCGTCGTGCCGCATCCACGCGGGCATCGGGCTCGATGGCGGTCCACAGCGCCCCGTCGAGGGCCAGCACCAGGTCGTGGGCGGCCTCGTCGTCGAGGTCGATCCAGCCGCCCTCGAGCACCTCGATCCCACGGGCCGAGACCGCGGCCACGTGGGCCGCGGCGGCCCGCAGCTCGGGGTCGGGCTCGCGGGCGGTCACCCGGAAGCCGGCGGCGGCCAGCGGTCGCAGCCGTCGACCGGTGCCCGCGTGCAGATCGAGCACCGCGGCCTCGGCGGGCAGCCCATGACGCCCGGCCACGAAGCGGGCGAAGCCCACCTGCTCGTCGGGCGCGGGCTCGAACAGCCGCCAGGCCCAGGCCCGCCGCCGCGCCGGGTCGGCCCAGGGCGACACGGCGGCCCGCAGGGTGAGCTCGGTGCGGGGCCCCGCGTCCCAGCGCAGGCACAGGCCGGGACCGGGAGCACCTTCCCTCGGCCAGAAGCCCAGGCGCCGCAGCATGGCGAGCGCGGGCGCTCCGGGCTCGAGCGGGGCCACCACGGCCCGCTCCCGCTGTCGCGCCTGCAGCAGCAGGTCGTGCACCAAGCGCGTGCCCAGCCCCCGCCCCTGCCACGCCGGGGCGACCTCCACCGTCCACAGCACCGCGGGCTCGGCCTCCCAGTCGACCACGAGCACGCCCACGGGCTCCCCATCGACCTCCACCACCTGGTAGTCGCGGGTGGCGAAGGCCCGGGTGAGCTCGGCGCGGACGCGGCCGGGATCGTCGTGGGCCCGGCTCTCGCGGTGCAGGGCGAGCAGCCAGTCGAAGTCCGAGGACTCGGCGGGTCGGAGGCGATGGATCATCGGTCGGCGTGCTCCGCCAGCCACTGATCGATCTCGGCGAGCTCCGTGCCCATGTCGCCCTCGGCCGCGGCCACCGAGGCCCGGGCCCGGCGGGCGAGCTCCTCCGCGCGCGCCTCTTGGCCGGCCACCTGCCCCAGGGACTGCGCCACCTCGAAGTCGATGCGCCCGCGGTCGAGCTCGCTGGCCTCGAGCCCCTCCACGCCGGCGAGCACGGCCTCGGCCGCGGCCCGCCCCTCCTCCTCGCGCCCCACCGCCATCAGGGCCAGCGCGTAGCCGCCCTGCACGTAGATCCGCTCGGGCGCGTCGCCGAAGATCCGCAGCGCCTCCTCGTACTCGACCAGCGCCTCTCGGGGGCGGCCGGTGTGGTAGAGCGCCTCGGCCACGTTGTTGGCCGAGATCGCGACCGAGGGATGATCGGGCCCCAGGCTCTCCCGCTTGAGCTCGAGCGCCTGCTGGGCGTGCTCGAGGGTCTTGGGCCAGTCCCGCCGCAGCCGGTAGGCGAAGCCGATGTTGCTGATCGTGCGTGCGACCTCGGGGTGTCGCGGGCCCATCGAGCCCTCGAGCACCGCCTGGGCCTCCTTCATCATCTCGATCGCATCGGTGGCCCGGCCCGCCTCGAGCAGGGTGTTGCCGTAGTTGTGCAGCAGCTTGGCCACGTTGGGGTGCCGCGGGCCGAGCAGCGCCACGCCGAGCTGCCGGGAGTCCTCGTTGACCCGCAGCGCCTCCTCGTAGCGCCCGCGCCGGCCGAGGATGGTGGCGAGGTTGCCCAGCGCCGACAGCTTGGTCGTCTGCGCCTGGGGCAGGTCGCCGGCGAGCTCGATCGCCTCGCGGTAGCCGGCCTCGGCCTCGTCCCACTCGCGGCGGCGCGCGTGGGCGGTGCCGATGTTCATGTGCAGCAGCGCCATCAGCTCGGGCGGCCGGCCGAGCTTGTCGAGCACCGCCCGGGCCTGCCGAGCGTGGCGCAGGGCGATGCCGTCGGGGTGGCGATCGGCCTCGAGGGTCACCAGCGAAAGCAGGGCCTGGGCGTGCTCGAGGTCGTAGCCGCTCTCGATCGCGGCCCACAGCGCCTCGTCGAGCCGCTCGAACGCGAGCTCGGACTTGGCGTCGCGCTCGTAGAGCATGCCGAGCACCCGGGCCACCTCGGCCACCACGGGGGCGTGCCCCAGCGCCCGCGCCCGCGGCAGCAAGGGCTCGGCGAGCTCCAGCCCGTCGGCGTAGCGCCCGGCCATGCGGGCGGCGTCGGCCCGGGCGATGGCGGCCCGGATCTCCTGCGCCTCGCGGGCCACGGCGGGGTCGTCGGGCGGCGCCACGTCGGCGAGCAGGGCCGCGGCATCGCTGCAGCGCGACAGCGTCGGGAGCTGCCCCACCGCGTCGACGGCCCGCTGCACCACCTCGGCGTCGGCGGTGGCCAGCAGCTCGGTGAGCGCGGCCAGGCGCTGGCGCCGGGACTCCAGGCAGGCCACGCGGCGGTCCATGAGCGACTCGCTCTGCGAGCGCCGCACCAGCGTGGCCTCGCACGCGTCCACCCGCGCCTCGTGCCACTGCCGGGCGTAGTCGTCGAAGGCGGGCTCCACCCGGGCCGCGGCATCGGCCGCGAACGCAGCATCGGTGGCCTCGAAGGCGGCCCGCACCGCTCCGGCCCGCGCCTCGTCCCAGGCCTCCCCCACCCCCTCGAGCCCCTCGCAGGGCGCATCCTCGGGGGACGACCAGGCCAGGGTGGCCAGGCCCAGCATCCCCGCCGCGCCCAGCAGGCCCACCTGGGCGGCCCGCCGCCTCCGCGATCCGCGAGCGCGGTCGAGCACCTCGAGCAGCGGCTCCATGCTGGGGAATCGATCGTCCTTGCTCACGCTCAGCCCCCGCTCGACCGCCTGCCGGACCGAGCGCGGCAGCCCCCGCACCCGCGGCGGCGTGACCCGCTCGCCGCGCAGCACGGCCCGCCCCAGGCTGCGGTAGTCCTCACCGGCGAAGGGCGGCCCCCCGAACAGCGCCCGGTAGAGCACCACGCAGAACGCGAATTGATCGCTGCGCGCGTCGATGTGCCCGCCCGAGAACTGCTCGGGCGCCATGAAGCGCGGGGTGCCCAGCACCATCCCGGTGGCGGTGAGGGCCACGTCGGGGCCGGACCCCGAGCGCTCGAGGCCGACCGGCTCGCCCTGCGCGTCGAAGGCCAGCTCCTCGTCGACCGAGTCGTCGCCGAAGCGCCGCGCCAGCCCGAAGTCCAGCACCCGCGCGCGGCCGTCCCGGCCCAGCATCACGTTGTCGGGCTTGAGGTCGCGGTGCACCAGCCCCGCCGCGTGGGCGGCCGCCAGCCCGCGCCCCACCTCGCGCATCACGTCGACCACCTCCTGCCAGCTCCGCTCCCGCTCGCGCAGCCACGCCTTGAGGGTGATGCCCTGGATGTGCTCCATGGCCACGAACACCTGATCGCCGTGCGCCCCCGCGTCGAACACGGTGACCACGTTGGGGTGCGCGAGCTTGGCCAGGGCCTGCGCCTCGCGGACCAGCCGCTCGCCGGCCCGCCGATCGGAGCGCCGCGCCTTGATCCGCAGCAGCTTGAGCGCGATCTTGCGGTCGAGCTCGGGGTCGTAGGCGGAGAACACCTGGCCCATGCCGCCGGTCCCGATCACGTCGACGATGATGTAGCGGCCCACCTGATCCCCGCGGGCCGGCCCCTCGCCCGCCGGCCCGGCGGGCGCGGTGCTCGAGCCCCCCGACTCGAGCGAGCTCGAGCTGGGCTCGGCGCGCGTGGGGGTCTCGTCGTTGGTCACGGACGAGGTCAAGGGCCGGCATTATCGCGCAAGCGGGCCGATCAGTGCAGGAACGCGGGCAGGCCGGGCTCTCGCCGCGAGCGGCCCGCGGCGGCGTCGAGGCGCCGGCGCTGCGCCTCGCTGAGCTCGCGCGCCCCCTCGCCCACCTGGCCCCGGCGGATGAAGGAGCGGGGCACCACGCCGCGCTCGAGCAACAGCGAGGTGGCGTGGTCGAAGCGGGCCTCGAGCTCCTTCATGCGCGACAGGCTCGCCCCCTCCACCGCGGCCGCGATGCGAGCGTCATCGGAGGGCAGCCCCGCGAATCGGGCCACGCGCCGCAGCTCCGCGCGGGGATCGGCCCGTAGCGCCTCGTAGCGCAGCCACAGCACGTCCGCGTCGGCCACGTGGCGCCGCCAGCCCTCCACGTGGGCCCACCACGAGCCGTACTGCACGCGGCCCTGCACGAAGCGCTCGAGGAAATCGTCGAGCGTGCCGCCGAACCCCAGGTACGAGCGGTAGAGCTCGTAGTACGACGCGAGCACGTCGGCGGGGTCTCGCTCGATGTAGACGAACTGCCCACCTGTGGGCAGCCAGCGGCGAGGCAGGTGCGTCTTGAGGATCCGCGGCGAGGGCAGGCGCTCGAGCTCCTCGGGGCCGAGGCTGCCGATGGCGAGCGAGCGCTCGAACCACGGGCAGACCTCGTTGACGTGGCGGAACTCGACCTGCGGCCGCACCAGCAGGTGCAGCAAGAACTGCATCCACGTGGTGCCCGAGCGCGGATAGGTGGCCACGAACACGTCGTCGGGGCGCGGGCGGAAGAGCACGCGCCCGCGCAGGAACGCCGCGGTCCGCCGCAGATCCTGCAGCCCGGCCTCCGCTCGATCGAGCGAGGCGACCCCCAGGCCCAAGGCCGTGCCCACTGCGCGCCTCCACATCGGCGGCGCTCACGCTGGCATGGTTGCTCGGATGGAGCAATGGCGGCCGGAGCCCGCCGAGCGCAGCAAAGTCGTGGACGGAGCCCCCCTGCTCGTGACACTACTTCGGTGTGAGTCGCTCGTCTGGTCACCGAAGCCCTGGTTGTCTCGTGCCGTCTGCCCGCCATCGCGGAGCGATCGCGGCCGGCCTCGCGGTGGGTCTGTCGCTCGTGGCCGGCACCGCTCGCGCCGAGGCACCCAGCGGTCCCGACGAGCGGACCGGCGAGCCCCCGCGCGGGACCTACGTGTGGACCGAGGACGCCACGCTCGTCGACCCCGTCGGCCCGCAGGCGGGCGGAGCCCCGCCCCACATCCTCTTCATCCAGCGCTGCTCGGGGGGTCTCGATCTGAGCCCCGGCGCCGAGGACTCGATCAACAACACCTCGACCATCGTCCCCGGTCCCGTGACCCTGCCGGAGTACCCGTTCGGCAACGACTCGTGGGCCCAGGTGATGGCCAATGCGCGCGAGATCTTCTCGCCGTTCAACATCGAGGTCACCGACGAGGATCCGGGCCCCGTCGCCCACGACGAGGCGGTGGTCTGCGGTGATGCGGTCGACGTCGGCGTGCCGGGGGCCGGCGGCGTCGCCCCCTTCACCTGCGGCATCATCAACAACCCGATCACCTTCACCTTCCCCGAGTCGCTGGGCAACGACCCCCGGCTGATCGCAGAGGTCATCGCCCAGGAGGCCGCGCACGCGTGGGGCCTGGAGCACGAGTACCTGTGCGAGGACCCGATGACCTACCTGTCCGGGTGCGGCCCCAAGACCTACCAGGACGTGGACGCCGAGTGCGGCGAGTTCAACCCGCGGCCCTGCGACTGCGGGGTGGAGTCCCAGAACTCGTACCAGCGGATCCTGGCCGCGTTCGGCCCCGCGATCCCCGACGAGGAAGGGCCGATCATCACGATCACCGCTCCCATCACCGGCACGATGTACGACGAGGGGGCCGACTTCACCGTGCTCGCCCAGATCGTGGACGACAGCCTGGTGGATCGGGCCACCCTCTACTCCAACGGCGAGGTCCTCGACATCGACACCACCGAGCCCTGGGGGTGGCAGATCACCGGGGCCGCCGGGGGGGTGTACACGCTCGAGATCGTCGCGGTGGACGAGTATGGCAACGAGGGGCTCAGCACCCCGGTGTCGATCCTGGTGGCCGGTGGCGATCCCCTGGGGGTCACGGGCGGTGACGAGGCCGCGGACCCCGACGGGACCCAGGGCGGCACCGTGGCCGACTCGGGCGACGGTGACGGCAGCGGTGGGGCCACCGCGGGAGAGATCGTCCCGGGCAACCCCAGCGGCTGTGGCTGCACCGCGAGCGGCGGCTCGTCCACGCCGGCCTGGGCCCTGCTGCCGTGGCTGCTGGTGGTGGTCCGCCGGCGTCGCAGCGCCGCGTGATCGCGGGCTCGGGTCGGCACCAGGGGGGCGAGATCTCCGCCCCTTCGAGCCTCCCAGGCATCGACGAGCCGTTCGATCGATGGGGGGCCCCAGTGGTGCACAATCGTTGCAGAACGATGTCGATCCGCCATGGGGGCGAAAACGATGCGGTTTCGACGCTCCGGTGCACCGATTGGTCGTCTGAGCTTCCGCATTCCAGAAGACACGTTTTCGCGTTGACTGAGAGATACCCCCACAGGTAGTTCTCGAAACGAAACCGGTCCACACCACGGTGAAGGGACCAAGGCCTGGATCCGGGACCCGGTTTCGACTCGTTCATCCCCCCACGTCGACGACGTGGGTCATGCCTGCTCGACCCGCGAGCCTCACGCCGTCTTGGCATGGGGGATGGGTCGTGTTGGCACCCGTCTGCTTCACGCCCCCCGCCGACCCGGAGAACGGTCGGAACCACGAGGAACGTCTATGCGCACAAGGGCTTGGATTTGGGCCATCGTCTCCACCGCTCAAACGGCAATCGTCTCCACCGCTCGAGCGGATCAGGGAGACGGCGTGCTCGTGGGCATCGTGCGAGATGCACAGACCAAGGACCCCATCGAGGGGGCCTCGGTTTCGGTCACCGGCGAAAAGCTGCAGGGTGAGCAGGCGGTCGTCACCGACGCCAGCGGCCTGTTCCGCCTGCCCAACCTGCCGCCGGGCGAGTACCAGCTCGAGGTGGCCCGCGACGGCTACGAGCTCCTGGTGCGCCCCGGGGTCCGCCTGCAGGCCAACACGACCATCCGGGTGGACTTCAACCTCCGCGTGGTCGAAAACGAGACCACCCGCACGCTGATCGTGCCCGCTCCCACCATCGACGTGGGCAGCAGCGCGACCGGCATGAGCATGGACAAGGACTTCTCCAAGCGCGTGCCCGTCGCCGTCCCTGGCGGCAAGGGCGCGGCGAACCGGAGCTTCGAGTCGGTCGCCGAGGCCACGCCGGGCGCCCGCAGCGACACCTACGGCACCTCGGTGGCGGGCACCACCTCGCCCGAGAACAACTACGTGGTCGACGGCATCTCGGTCAACGACCCGGCCTTCGGCCTCAACGGCAGCCCGCTGTCGGTGGAGTTCCTCGAGGAGGTCAACGTCGAGAGCGGCGGCTACATGCCGGAGTTCGGGCGCTCGACGGGCGGCATCCTCAGCGCGGTCACCAAGAGCGGCTCCAACGAGTTCCATGGCGGCGTGTGGGGCTTCTACACGCCGGGCCAGCTCGAGGGGCGCCGCCGCATCGTGGAGCGCACCGGCAACGCGGTCGTGCCCAACCCCACCCTCAACTGGATCGGCGACACCGGCTTCGACGTGGGCGGCCCGATCATCAAGGACCGCCTGTGGTTCTACGGCGGCTTCGGGGTGGCGCGCACCGTCTACAACCTCGACACCTCGTGGCGCCGCACCCTGGTCGATGCCTCGACCGCCCAGCCCATCACCGACGCGGACGGCGAGCCCATCACCGAGCGGATCCCCGGCACCGATCAGCACCGCAAGGCGCAGGGCAACCTGTTCCAGGTGCTGGGCAAGCTGACCTTCCGCGCCAACAAGAACCACAGCTTCGACCTGCTCGGCATGTACCTGCCGCAGCTTTCGGGCGGCAACGGCACCTACGGCCTCGACGCCCGCACCGGGCAGCCCGAGACCACGTCGCTGCTCGGCCAGTACGACTCGCTGGCGCACACCTACCGCGACGACGCGGCCGACCTGAACTTCAAGTGGACGGCGACCACCGACGACAAGAAGTGGACCTTCGACACGATGATCGGCTGGCACCACCAGCGCACGTCTCGGATGCCCTCGGACGGCTCGCGCCTCGGTGACAGCACCGGCCTCGCCTCGATCCCCGGCGTGATCTACCGGCGCAACAACCCCGGGCCGCACTCGGTCGTCGACTTCGAGGACCTGCCGGCCGGAGCGGCGGCCGGCGCCTGCAACCCGGTGTCGATCCCGGATCCCGACGATCCGATGGCCATGATCACCACCGAGACCTGCCCGGTACAGACCTACTCGATCAACGGTCCCGGCTTCCTCTACGACCGTCAGCTCGAGCGCATCCAGGGCCGCCACATGGTCACCCGCTGGGCCCGCGGCGCCGGCCACCACCTGATCAAGGCGGGCTTCGACGCCGACTACATGCAGTACACCAACCTGCGTGGCTACAGCGGCTCGGTGCTCTACCGCGAGTCGACCCGCGGCACCAGCTTCTCCGACTACCGCATGCAGGGCTTCCTGACCGGTCCGGACCAGGAGCTCATCCTCAGCCGGCTGCAGTGGACCACCTTCTCCACCACGGTGGGTGCGTTCCTCCAGGACAGCTGGAACATCATGGACCGCGTCACCCTCAACGCGGGCCTGCGCTACGACGCCCAGTTCCTGTTCGCCAACGATCGCAGCCTCTCGCTGTCGCTGCCCAACCAGATCTCCCCGCGCGTGGGGCTCATCTGGGATCCCACCTACCAGGGCAAGTCGAAGATCTTCGCCAACTACGCCCGCTTCTATCAGGCGGTGCCGCTCGACATCGCGGACCGGGCCGGCTCGGGCGACCCCGGCCTGCTCTCGGTGCACGACGCCGCGGCCTGCGATCCCTCCGACCCCGCGCAGGCCACCGGCGTCTGCTTCGACGACTCCAGCCGGGTGCCGCTGGGCGGGCCCACCGACAACGACCAGACCTGGATCGCCTTCGGTGCCGGCAAGACCCCGGTCGACCCCGACATCAAGCCGCAGTCCAGCGACGAGCTGGTGTTCGGCGGCGAGTACGAGCTGTTCAAGAACGGTCGCCTCGGCCTGAGCTACACCCGCCGCTGGTTCAACCGCATCATCGAGGACATGAGCCGGGACGAGGCCTACACCTACTTCGTGGGCAACCCGGGCTACGGCATCGCCAAGGACTTCCCCAAGGGACGCCGCAACTACGACGCCATCATCCTCTACATGCACAAGCGCTTCGGCGACCACTGGCTGGCGTCGGCCAGCTACACGGTGTCGTGGCTGCGGGGCAACATCGCCGGTCTGTTCCGGCCCGAGTCGGGGCAGCTCGATCCCAACATCAACTCCGACTTCGACCTGATCTCGCTGCTCGACAACCGCTACGGCCCGCTGCCGGGCGACCACCGGCACGACATCAAGCTGTTCGGCGCCGGCGAGATCCCGCTGCCCGGGGGCAACTTCCTGCTGGGCGGCACCGGCATCCGGGCGCGCTCCGGCGGCCCCACCAACGTGATGGCCTCGCACTACCTGTACGGGCCCAACGAGTCGTTCATCCTGCCGCGCGGCTCGGGCGAGCGGCTGCCGTGGATGTTCCGCATCGACACCAACCTGGGCTTCCGACACGAGTTCGGGCGCGACCTGGCGCTGACGGCCACCGTCGACGTCTTCAACGCGCTCAACTTCCAGTCCGCCATCGCGGTCGACGAGACCTACACCACGGCCGACGTCAACCCGATCCCCGGCGGCTCCATGTCGGACCTCAACAACCTGACCGACTCCGCGGGGGAGCCGGTCGTCAAGAACCCCAACTTCGGCCGGGCCATCGCCTACCAGCGACCGCGGACCTTCCGCTTCGGCCTTCGCTTCGAGTTCTAGCCCACGCAACGAATAAGGAGCCTCATCATGACCGCTCGCATCCTCCCGTTCGTGGCCTCGCCGATGCTGCTGGCCCTCCTGTCGACCACCGGCTGCTCGCAGCCGGGCGTCCCCTGCACCGCGGGGCACGGCTACTTCGCCGCCAAGTACGAGCTGACCCAGGGCGACCCCGCCTCGCCCTGCGGCGGCCTGCTGGGCGACGTGCTCGGCCTGGCCCCCTACTACAGCGCCAAGGACGGCAAGGCGCCCAACCTCGAGGACGGCTCGGTGGCCATCCGCCCCGAGTACGTCAACAACCTCATCTTCCACGCCCTCGATCAGGGGGTCGCGGATCTGTCGACGGACCCCGGCGCCCAGGCGCTGGGTGACTTCGACGCGGCCGACCCGACCGAGGACGACTTCTGCACCGCGTCCACCTTCCCGGTGGCGGAGGTGAGCATCCCGGAGGTGCCCGAGGTCCCCGACGACCCCGAGACCCCCGACGAGGACGAGTCGATCCCGGCCCAGCCCGCGACCACCGTCAGCTACGCGTGGAGCAACGTCCGCATCCTGGTCACCGCCGATGCCCAGGGCACCCAGATGTCGGCCGACCTTCGCTTCACCCAGGATGGCTGTAGCGCCGACTACCACGCCATCGGGGTGTTCCCGGCCGTCTACTGCGAGTCCGACGAGGAATGCGAGGACGACGCCAACGGCATCAACCCCAGCTTCAAGACCGTCTGCGACGCCGGCCTCGGCCTGTGCGTGCTGCCCGGAGAGCCCCCGGTCTACGAGTAGGCCGCATCGAAGGAGGAACGCCATGACGAAGCACTCCCTGCACCGTCTACTCGCCTCGGGCCTCGCCCTGGGGCTCGCCCTGCCGCCCGTCACCGTGCTTGCGGCCCCGAGCGATGCGCCCAAGGCCGAGGAGGCCCCCAAGGCGTCCAAGGCCAAGAAGAGCAAGAAGATGGACGAGGCTCCCGGCAAGAGCGAGGCGGTCGAGGCCGCCCCGGCCGACGAGACCGCGCCGCCCGAGGACGAGGCGGCGCCCGACGAGGCCGCCCCCGAGGACGGAGCCACCCCCGAGGATGGCACGCCCGACGAGGCCACGACCCCGGAGGACGGCGATCCCGGCGATGCCGAGCCCGACGACGGCGAGCCCGACGACGAGGTCCAGCCGGAGCCGGAGCCCGAGCCCGAGCCCGAGCCCGAGCCCGAGCCCGAGCCCACGATCACCAGCCCCGATCCCGGCCCGCCCACCGACGCGGAGCCCTACGACCCGGGGCGGGCCCGAGCCCTGCGTCGCGCCGGCGTCTACACCATGATCGGCGGCGGCACCGTGGCGCTCACCGGCCTGGTGCTGGGGATCGCCTTCACGGTGCGTGGCAACTCCAAGGAGGCCGAGGCCCTGGGCATCGAGGACCAGCTCACCAACGACGGCTGCACCAACAGCACCTCGTCGGCCTGCGCCAACGACCAGGCCCGCCTGCGGGACACGAGCGACGCCATCCAGGCCGCCAACACCGGGGCGCGGGTGGGCGGCATCCTGCTGCTCACGGGCGCCGTGGCGGGCATCGCCGGCGGCGTGATCTACCGGGTGGGCGTTCGCAAGGGCGAGCCCCCGCAGGCGCGCCTGCGCGTGAGCCCCACCCTCGGCGGCGCCGTGCTCAGCGGACGCTTCTAGCCCGCGGCCCGTCCCGCGTGTGAGCCCCCCCGGTTGTCGGTCGGGGGGGCCCTGTGTTGTCGTTGCGCGACATCCAGGGCCCATGACCGACGCCTATCGCACCATCGATCCCACGACCCTGCCCAAGCACTTCGACGCCCCCGCGGCCGAGGAGCGCTGGGACCAGACCTGGCAGGAGCAGGGGCTGTACCACTACGACCCCTCGCGTCCGCGGCAGGAGACCTTCGTGGTCGACACCCCACCGCCCACCGTCTCGGGATCGCTGCACGTCGGGCACGTGTTCAGCTACACGCACACCGACGTGATCGTCCGCCAGCAGCGGATGTGCGGGCTCAACATCTTCTATCCGATGGGCTGGGACGACAACGGCCTGCCCACCGAGCGCCGGGTGCAGAACTACTACCACCTGCGCTGCGATCCGAGCCTGCCCTACGAAGAAGGGCTCGAGCTCGAGCCGGCCTCGGCCAAGGTCCGCAAGAAGCAGCCGCGGCTGGTCTCGCGCCCCAACTTCATCGAGGCCTGCCAGCAGCTCACCCGCGAGGACGAGAAGGCGTTCCTCGCCCTGTGGCGGCGGCTGGGGCTGTCGGTGGACTGGCGGCAGGAGTACGCCACCATCGACGATCACTGCCGCAGGGTCGCGCAGCTCTCGTTCCTCGATCTTTACGCCCGCGGCATGCTCTACAACTCGGACGCCCCCACCCTGTGGGACGTGGACTTCCAGACCGCGGTGGCGCAGGCCGAGCTCGAGGACCGCGAGCTGCCCAGCACCTTCAACGACCTGGCCTTCGGCGTGGAGGGCTCCGAGGAGGAGTTCGTCATCTCCACCACCCGCCCCGAGCTACTGCCCGCCTGCGTGGCCGTGGCCTGCCACCCCGAGGACGAGCGCTACGCCCACCTGGTGGGCAAGCGGGCCATCACCCCGCTGTTCCGCGTGCCGGTGCCGATCTTCACCAGCGAGCTGGTCGAGAAGGACAAGGGCACCGGCATCCTGATGATCTGCACCTTCGGCGACCAGACCGACGTGGTGTGGTGGCGCGAGCAGGGCCTGCCCCTGCGCCAGATCATCGGGCTGCAGGGGCGGCTGCTGCCGGTGGAGTTCGGCAGCGAGGGCTGGCCCAGCCTCGATCCCGCCGCGGCCAATGTCTTCTACGACGAGCTCGCGGGCCAGCGCCCCGAGCAGGCCCGCGAGCGCATCCTGGTGCAGCTCACCCGCCCCGAGGCCGCGGCCACCGGCCACGAGGCGCCGCTGCGGGGCCAGCGACAGATTCGCCACGCGGTGAAGTTCTTCGAGAAGGGCGACCGCCCGCTCGAGCTGGTGCCCACGCGGCAGTGGTTCTGCCGGCTGCTCGACCGCAAGCAAGACCTGCTGAGCAAGGGCGACGAGGTGCAGTGGCACCCGTCGTTCATGGGGCACCGCTACCGCAGCTGGACCGAGAACCTGAACCTGGACTGGTGCATCAGCCGGCAGCGCTACTTCGGGGTCTCGTTCCCCGTGTGGTACCCGCTCGACGACGAGGGCAAGCCTCGCTACGACGAGCCCCTGCTCGCCGCCCGCGAGCAGCTCCCGGTCGATCCCACCGTGACCCCGCCGCCCGGCTACGACCAGGCCCAGCGCGGCCAGCCCGGGGGCTTCGTCGCCGAGGCCGACGTCTTCGACACCTGGTTCACCAGCTCGATGACCCCGCAGATCTCGTCGCACTGGCAGCTCGATCCGGCCCGGCACGAGGCGCTGTTCCCCGCCGACATCCGGCCGCAGAGCCACGAGATCATCCGGACCTGGGCCTTCTACACCATCGCCAAGGCGATGGCGCACGAGGACTCGATCCCCTGGCGCCACGTGCTGATCTCCGGGTGGATCCTCGATCCCGACCGCAAGAAGATGTCCAAGTCCAAGGGCAACGTGATCGTGCCCACCCAGCTGCTCGAGGACTACACCGCCGACGGCGTGCGCTACTGGGCCGCCAACGCGCGGCTGGGGGTCGACACCGCCTTCGACGAGAAGATGCTGTCGATGGGCAAGCGCCTGGTCACCAAGATCTTCAACGCGGCCAAGTTCGTGCTCGCGCAGGAGGGGCCGGTGCACCCGGTGACCCACGAGCTCGACCGGGGCTTCTGCCACCAGCTGCTCGCGGTGGTGCGCGAGGCCACGGCCTCGTTCGAGGAATTCGAGTTCGCCCCCGCGCTGCGGGTGACCGAGGGCTTCTTCTGGTCGAGCTTCACCGACAGCTACCTCGAGCTCATCAAGGGCCGCACCCGCGGGCAGGACGACCCGGCGGGGAGAGGCTCGGCCATCGCCGCGCTGCGCCTGGGCCTGAGCGTGCTGCTGCGGCTGCTCGCCCCGGTGCTGCCCTACATCACCGAGGAGGTCTGGTCGTGGATCCTCGCCGAGCAGGAGGGCCACCCCAGCATCCACAAGGCCCCGTGGCCGAGCGAGGCCGACTTCGCGGCGGTGCCCGCCCCCGCCGACGCGACGAGCTTCGACACCGCGGTCGCAGCCCTCACCGCGATCAACCGGGCCAAGACCGGCGCCGGCGTGGGCGTGGGCCGTGGCATTCGCAGCATGGTGCTGCACGCCCGCCGGGCCGAGCTCGACCGGCTCGGCCCGGTGCTCGACGACGTGCTCGCGGCCGGGCGAGTCGAGGGCCACACCCTCGCCGCCAACGAGGAGCTCGGCGAGGGCACCTTCGAGGTGAGCGAGCTCGATCTGCTGCCCAAGCCGCCCAAGCCCGGCGCGGCCTGAGTGCCCCTTTGGGGGCGGGCCCTCGCGGGCTCGCCCCTGCGTTGGGCTGGCCCGTGGTCGCTCCGGCCGGGCTCGACTTCGCGCTCGACCGCGCGACCGATGTGGGGAATGCAAGCCCATGCGCGATCCTCCGCGCACGATGCGAGCAGCCTCCATGCGCCGGGATCGCCCCGGCCGCCGGGCCAGGCTCGATCCCGAATGCTTGAATACGGCTCGCTATGGTCGAATGAACGCCGTTGGGTATTTCCCGAAGCTCGTTGGCCTTGTGTGAGGTAACAGGGTTGAATGTCCCACATCTCAGGCTAACGTTCCTGCATCGCGAGCCCAATCGTCAGGTCGGGGGGCAGGGCGGAAGCAGCTCGCGGGGGGAACGACCGTGTTTGCGATCAAGCGAGACAAGTCCGTCGGGCACCGAGGTGCCGAGCACGTGGGTCTGCAGGGGGCCAGCCAGACCTTCCGCTACCGTCCATCACGCCTCGAGGCCAGCGCGCTGGCCTCGACCCTGAGCTGTGAGCTGGTTCGCGGCGGCGGCCAGGTGATAGGGCCCCTGCCCGTCCTCGACGTGTCGCCCACCGGGCTGGGCCTGGAGCTGCGCGAGTCGGTGCTCATTCCGCTGGGCACGATCCTCGACGAGGTTCGCTTGCTCCAGGACGGAGCGTTGGTGGCGAGCGAGCGAGCGGTGGTGGTCAACCTCCTCCCCGGCAACCCGCCGCGCCTGGGGCTGCGGCTGGTCTCCGGCCTCTTCGATCTGGGGGTGCTCAAGCTACGAGACGCGGCGTCGGCCGGATCGTTGCACGGCCTGATCAACGAGCAGCGCATGGACCGAGAGCTGCTCCCCGATCTCTGGCGCGCGGCGGTGGCCGACCTGGCCCAGCTGCTCAAGCGCACCCGCGACTTCTTCGAGCAGATCGAGGCCTCCCACGGCGGCGCCCCGGGGCGCAACCAAGAGAAGGAGCTGTTCGAGGAGCTGTTCTTGGTGTGGGGCCCCGAGTATCACGCGCAGCTCCGGCGCCTGCACACCATGACCTCGGAGCTGTCGGCCGAGGCGCGCGAGCGCGGCCTGGAGTACGCGGCGCACCTGCTGCTGCCGCTGGTGTACTGCAGCCCGATCCACCGCCGGGCCTACGACAAGCCCCAGGGCTACGCGGGCGACTTCGAGCTGATGCGGCTGTTCATCACCGCGGAGATCGAGGGCGAGACCCTCTACGCCCGCTTCCTGCACTACTGCGGCCAGCGCTACCCCACCGCGCGCACCGTGGTCGCCCGCGAGCGGACCATGCGACGAGCGGTGCGCGAGCGCATCGAGCAGGGCCGAGCGCTGCGCATCCTGTGCCTGGCCTGCGGCCCCGCCCTCGAGCTGCAGAACGTGCTGCGCGAGGTGGCGCGGGTGGACGAGCCGGTGGAGCTGTTCCTGCTCGACCAGGACGAGGACGCCCTGGCCCACGCCCACCACGGCGTGCGCCAGGTGCTGGCCGAGCGCGGCGAGGCGCTGGCGGGAGTGGAGCTCAACGCGCTGCACTTCTCGGTGATCCAGCTGCTGCGCCCGCGCGACGAGGCCGAGGCCGCGGTGGCCCGCGAGCTGCTGCGCGACATGGACTTCGTGTACTCGGCCGGGCTGTTCGACTACCTGCCGCGCACCATCGCCCGCGGGCTCACCCGCCAGCTCTACGCGCTGCTGCGCGACGGCGGCGAGCTGTTCCTGGGCAACCTGCGCGAGGACCCGGCCAGCGCCTGGATGATGGAGCACGCCACCGCGTGGCACCTCATCTACCGCGAGCCCGACGAGATGATGGACCTGGCCGAGGGCATCGACGCGCAGGACACCGAGATCGTGCTCGACGAGACCGAGCGCTGCATGTTCCTGCGGATCCGCAAGCCGCAGTAGGCCGCCGCGGCCCGAGCTCGGAGCCGCACCGGGCCCCGTCGAGCCCCCCGAAGAGGGGATCGGCGGGGCCTCGTCGATTTCCTTAAACCGCAGGGGGTGGCGCGGAACGACCGGGGCAGCGGGGAGGGATGAAGCCCCGCAGGAGACCCGGAAGATGATGCCCAAGACCACCTCGTCCCTCGTCCTCGCCGTGCTGCTGGCCTCCGGCTGCGCCGGGATGCAGCCCAAGTCCGGGGTCGCCCCCACCGGCGAGCCGCTGTCGCTGTCGTCCCAGAGCTCCACCCACAAGGAGACGGTGAGCGAGAAGGTCGGCGAGTCCGACCACTACGACGCCGACGGCAACTACCTGGGTAGCTCCGAGCAGTACCAGGACCGCACGGTGACCCACTCATCGTTCCACTGGCACCCCGAGCAGGGCAACACCCCGATCTCCGACGAGGACCTCTTTCGGCTCGCCGGCGACACCGCCCGGGCGGATCAGGCCCGTCGCTACCGACGGCGCGGCACCGCGATGGCGGTGGGCGGCGGGATCGTGGCGCTCGCGGGGACGGGCCTCGCCCTGGCCGTGCCCATCGCGGGGCAGGACGTGAGCGGGACCCAGGGCCTGGGCATGTACATCGGCGGCGCGACCCTGGCCGGCGTGGGCGGGCTGTCGTTCGCGCTCGGCTTCAAGCGGATGCGCGCCGACGGTCACCCCTTCTCCTATGGCGAGGCCCAGCAGGCCATCGACGCCGCCGGGGGCAAGGCCGCCCCGCCCCCGCCTCCGATGGCCGCCCTGCCGCGTCCCGCAGGTCGCTCGGTGATGGTGGGGCTGCTCTCGCGTCGCTTCTAGCCGCGACCCAGGGGCGAGGCGTCGCCGCCCAGGTGGCGACGGATGCCCTCGCACCAGCCGCTGAAGCCCTGCTGGGTGGAGGCGACCAGGGCCGCGTCCGCGTTGGCGCTCATCTGCTCGTGGAGCAGCTGCCGGCCCTTGCGGAGGCGGCTCTTGACGGTGCCCATGGGCAGGTCCATCACCGCCGCCACCTCGCGGTCGCTCATCCCCTCGAAGTACGACAGCTCGATCAGCACCTGGAGATCGAGCGGCAGCAGCCGCAGCGTCCGCAGCAGCAGGCGCTGCTCCTGCCCCTTGGCCAGCGCATCGGCGGCCGTGATCCCCGAGTCGGCCAGGCGGCTCACCGACCAGTCCGGCGTGGCCCCCGGCTTGCGGTCTCGCCAGTGGCGGTAGAGCTTGTTGCGAGCGATCGCGAACAGATAGGTGCGAAAGCTGGCGCTGCCCTCGAAGCGGTCGCGTCCCTCCACGCAGGCGAGGAACGTGTCCTGGATCAAGTCGTCCACCTCGGAGGAGACCTTGTTGGCGAAGAAGCGATACATCGAGGCGAAGTGGCGCTCCACCAGCCGACGTCCGGCCGAGGCATCGCCGTCGCGCCAGGCCTGCAGCAGGGTGGAGTCGTCGGTCACCTCGGGGGGCGATGATACACCGACGCGATCGGGCCCCGTGCTACGGTGGCCCGGCGTGTCCGAGACCGACCCGAGCGGGCGAGACTGGCTGGCCACGGGGGCGCCCGTGGCGGCCGCCCGCCGACGGGTGCTGGAGGGGCTGTTCGGGCCCGATCCGAGCGAGGCCCGGGCCGGGCGCTTCGAGCTGCGCACGCCGCTGGGGCGGGGCTCGTTCGGCACGGTGTGGCGGGCCTTCGACCCGCTGCTGCAGCGCGAGGTGGCGGTCAAGCTCGTCGACGGCCCGCGCCATCGCCCCGGCCACGCCGCCACCCAGCGCTTCCTGCGAGAGGCGCGGGCGGTGGCCAGCCTCAGCCACGAGCACGTGGTGCAGGTCTTCGACGTGGGCATCATCGACGGCTCGCCCTACCTCGCGATGGAGCTGGTCGAGGGGGGCTCGCTGGATCAGTGGCTACGCGAGCCGCGGCCGTGGCCGGCCATCCGCCGGGTGTTCCTGGGCGCGGCGCGGGGCCTGGCGGCCGCCCACGCGGCGGGCATCGTGCACCGCGATCTCAAGCCGGCCAACGTGCTGCTCGGCGAGGACGAGCGCCCGCGGGTGGCCGACTTCGGCCTGGCCGTGCTCGGCGAGGAGGGGCGCACCGAGTCGGGCTCGTCGTCCGGGGCGCAGACCACCGCCTCCACGCCCTTCGCGGGCACGCCGGCGTTCATGGCCCCCGAGCAGCACCTCGGTGGTCCGGTGGATCCCCGGGCCGACGTCTACGCGTGGTGCGTCTCGCTGCACCTGGCCCTGCACGGCGAGCTGCCGTTTCGCGGGGCCACGGCCGAGGCGCTGCTGCACGCCAAGCTCCACCGCCGGATCACCTACGGCCCCCGCGGAGCGGGAGCGGCCCCTCGCTGGCTGCGGACGCTGGTCCGGCGCGGGCTGGCGCCGGACCCCGAGCAGCGGTGGCCCTCGATGGACGCCCTCATCGCCGCGCTCGAGCGCGGGGGTCGACCCGCTGTGCCGCGGTGGGTGGTCGCCGGCCTGGGCGCGGGCGTGCTGGCGCTGGGCTGGATCGAGGCCGGGGCCGAGGCGACCGACTGCAGCGCGCTGGCCCACCGAAGCCTCGACCCGCGGTGGAATCCGACGGCGCGCCAGCAGATCGAGGACCGCCTGGCCGATCGTCCGGGCCTGGGGCCCGACGTGGTCGCCCGCCTCGACGCCTACGCGCAGGGCTGGCTCACGGCGCGCGTCGACGCGTGTGCCACCGGCGTCGACGCGCCCCGGCTCGAGCCGCGGCTGGCCTGCCTCGACGATCGCCTCGCCGAGCTCCAGGCCTCGATCGACGACCTGCGCGAGGCCGACGACGTCACCCGCGACCACGCCCGTCAGCTCGTGCGCGAGCTCGAGGACCCCGAGCGCTGCACGAGCGCGTCGACGTCGGCGAGACATGCCACCGCCACCGATCCCCAGCGAGCCGCCGAGCTCGAGGCGGTGCGCCACGGCCTGGCTGCGCTCGAGGTGGCCCGCCGCGCGGGGCGGCTGGGGTCCGAGCCCGAGCGAGCGGCCGAGCTGGCCCGTCGCGCCCACCAGCTCGACGCCCCCGCGCTCGAGGCCCAGGCGGTGCTGCTCCACGGCCGGGCCGAGCAGGCCGCCGGCCGCTTCGAGGAGTCCGCCTCGCGCTGCGAGCAGGCGTACTGGCTCGCCCGCGAGCTCGACCAGGCCGCGATCGCGCTCGAGAGTGCCCTGTGCGTGGCCCGGGTACGGGGCGTGCGCTTGGGCCAGACCGAGCCGGCGCTCGACTGGGTGCGGCAGGCCGAGGCCATGCTGCCGCGCGCCGGCGAGCCCACGCTGGCGGCCGCCCGCCTCCACGACATCGTGGCGAGCATCCACTGGGCCCGCGGCGATGCGGCCACCGCCCTGCCCCACCACGACCGGGCGATCCGAGCCTACGAGCAGGCCCGCCCCTCGTCGCCGCGGCTGCTCGCGGTGGCCCTCAACAACCGCGCCAACGTGCTCGCCGACCTCGGCCGGCTGTCGGACGCGATCGAGTCGCAGCGCCAGGCGGTGGCGATCCTCGGCCGCGAGCTCGGCGAGGAGCACGAGCTCACCGCGGTCACCCGCTGCGCGCTGGGGTCCCTGCTCACCGACGCCGGCGATCCCGAGGCGCTGCGCCAGCTCGATCGCGGCCTCGAGACCCTGGCCCGCCGCGTCCCCCCCGATCACGTCTGGCGGGTGCAGGCCCTGGCCAACCGCGGCCTCGCCCACCGGCGCCTCGACGACCTTCCGCGCGCCCGCGCCGACATGGAGGCCGCGCTCGAGGCCGCCGCGACCGTCCCGGGGCAGGTGGGCATCGACGTGCGGGTGGGCGTGGGCACCAACCTGGGCGACCTGCTGCTGCGGCTCGGCGAGCCCGCGGCGGCGCGCCGGCGCTTCGAGGCCGCCCGCGCCCTGGCCCACGACGAGCTCGGCCGGGGCGACGAGCGCTCGCTGCTGCTGGCGATCCACGTCGCCCAGATCGATGCGGCCGCGCAGCAGACCGCGGCCGCGGCCGCCACCCGGCTGCGAGAGACCATCGATGCGGCCACCGAGCACGACCAGCCCGACGCCGCCGCCATGGCGCGCTTCGAGCTGGCCCGCCTCCTCGCGCCCACCGATCCGCCGCAGGCCCGCGCCCTGGCCGAGGCCGCCCTCGCCCACTGGCGCGAGCGTCCGCCGCGGCGCTCGGTGATCGCTCCCTTCCCCAGCAGCGCCACCGAGCGCGCCGCCGAGATCGACCGGTGGCTCGCGGACCTGGGCCCCACCGCCCCCCACCCGCCCTGAGCCCACGCCGGGCGAGCGCGCTCAGCGGCCGCGGTCGTCGCGGGCCAGCTCGGACGCCAGCGCCTGCTTGGTGCTGATCATGTGCTCGCCCGACCATGCCACCGTGCGGGCCCCGCCCTCGTGCTTGGCCTGCTCGAGCGACGACACGGCGCGCAGCAGCAGCGTGGCCAGGTCGGGCGTCTCCCTCGAGAGCATCGAGAGCCCCACGCTCAGCGTGATCTCCACGATCCCCGCCTTGGTCGACACCGGCGTGAAGCCGAGCTGGTCGATCAGGCGATCCGCCACCTGCTCGGCCTGCGCCTGCTCGGTCTCGGGCAGCAGGAACACGAACTCGTCGCCGTGGTACTTGCCCACCAGGTCGAACTGGCGGATGTCCTTGACGATGCGCTGGCGAAGGTAGGCCAGGATCTCGTCGCCCACCGAGTCGCCGTGCTGGGCGTTGATCTCGGCGAACTCGTCCACCCCCAGCACCAGGCACGACATGGGCCGCTGGTAGCGACGCGAGCGCTGGAACTCGTCCTCGGCCAGCAGCAGGAACTGGGCGCGGTCGTGCAGCTCGGGGCGCCGCCCGCCGCGGACCATGGCCGCGACCTCCTCGCGCAGCTGGGTGCGCTCCTGCTCGGCCAGGAACTCGCGGCGCTGCAGCGCGAAGCGCTGGTGCTGGGCCGCCACCGTGATGATGATGGTGCTCAGCAAGAAGAACTGGTTGCTCAGGATCACGTCGGGCCGCTCGGCGTCCATCAGCCCCAGCAGCAGCGGGCTCATGTAGAAGCCGTAGATGAGCCCGTTGAGCAGCAGCGCCCGGCGGATCGTCCACAGGAACATGATGCCGATGCACAGCACCAGCAGGTTGAGACCGGCGTAGTAGGCCGACTCGAGCCCGCCCTCGAGCCACACGATGGCGGCCAGCCCCCAGCCCGCCGCCAGGTTGACCGAGAACGCCAGCAGGTCCACGTGGCGCTCGGCCAGGCGGGGTCGCATGCGGCACAAGAAGTGGATCCCCCCGGCGTAGGTACAGATGCCCAGGCGGATGAGCAGCGCCAGCACGATGTGCTCGGGCACGAACAGCCAGTCGAGGATCCAGAAGGCGAGCATCAGCAGGGTGCCCAGGCCGGTCTCCAGCCGGAGCATCTCGGTGTTGCGGGCGTCGACCTTGGCCTGGAAGTCCTCGAAGCCGCTGATGAGCGCGTCCATCGAGGGGAAGCGGTCCGCGGCGTCGCGCGACAGCCCGCGCATCACCACCTTGTGCAGCCACTTGGGCACGTTGGCGTCGGCGGGGGGCGGCAGCGGGTCGTCCTCGGTGATCGCCCGCGCGACCTTCACGTAGCTGCGGCCGGGGAACGGCCGGCGCCCGTAGAGCGCCTCGTACAGGGCCACGCAGAAGCCGAACTGATCGCTGCGCGCGTCGGCGGGGAAGCCCTCGTGCTGCTCGGGTGACATGTACGCCGGCGTGCCCATCACGAAGCCGGTCTTGGTCAGGCTGCGCTCGTCGTCGAGCTCGGGCGGAGGGTTGCTGCGATCGTGCGCCGACTCCTCCCCCACCACCTCGCCGTCGGGCTCGTTCCAGCGGGCCAGGCCGAAGTCGAGCACCTTCACCCGGCGGTCCTTGCCCACCACCACGTTGTCGGGCTTGAAGTCGCGGTGCACGATGCCCGCCCGGTGGGCGGCGGCCAGGCCCTGGCCGGCCTGGCGGAAGATCTCCAGCACGTCGCGCCACGAGCGAGGCGCGGCCTTGAGCCAGCGCCGCAGGGTCAGGCCCTGCACGTACTCCATCGCCACGAAGATCCGCCCGTCGAGCTCGCCCACCTCGTGCACCTGCACCACGTTGGGGTGGGACAGGCGCGCCATCGCCCGCGCCTCGCGGATCATCCGCTCGTGGGCCTGGTCGGCCTGGTCGCCGCGGGCATGCAGCAGCTTGATCGCAACCTTGCGCTCGAGCTGCTCGTCGAGGGCGGCGTAGACGATGCCCATGCCGCCCTCGGCGATCTTGTGCAGCACCGTGAAGCGGCCGATGCTCCGCGGATCGCCCGGCTCGACCTGCTCGGGGGCCTGCGCGGTCGCGCCCCCGGGGGCCCTGGGGCTCACCATCACCGTGGCCGCGTCGTCCGTGGAGCGGCCGTCGCCCGTGGGCTTGTCGAGGGTCGCGCTCACGAGAACGAAGGCAGTGTCTCACCGGCCATGGCCGCGAAACAACCGACCCCCCGGCCAGCCCGGAGCGGGTCTGGGGCCCCCCGTTCCATCCCGGAGTTGGGTAGGATGGCCGGGTGAGTGAGTCCAAGACCGCCATGGCGCTGATCGGGGCGACGGTTGCCGCCGGATCTGCGTACTTCGCCTACCAGCGTTACGAGCAGCGCACCGCTCCCCCCCTGCCCGACTCGCCGGTCGCCGTCGAGTCGTCGCAGGAGAAGGCCGAGCGCGTCCAGGCCGCGTTCGCGGCCGCGGCTGCGGTCGAGGACGCCGAGGTGCAGAGCTTCATCGAGCGCCTCCAGGCCGCGGTGGTCGCCGGCGATGCCACGGCCGTCGGCGGCATGGTCTCGCCCGGGCGCATGCTCGATGCGGTGGCCGCCACCTCCGGCGAGGCCATCCCGCCCTTCGTGCGCAGCACCCTCGAGTCCCAGCTCCGGGGGGAGCTCATCGAGTTCTTCGACGCCACGGTGGTCGAGACCACGATCAAGCGCGTCGATCGCGATAGCGAGGGCAACCTGGTGGTGTACCTGCGCCAGGTCGACCACGATCGGATCCTGATGAAGTCGCGCTGGTGGCTGGTGGCCGAGGCCGACGGCCTGCGCTGGTGGGACGCCGAGGATCTGCAGCTCGGCCTGCGGGTGAGCACCATGATGGCGGCCGGGATCTCCTCGGCCATGTCGGGCGGCGACACCAGCCGCCTCGAGGCCTTCATCGAGGTGCTCTCGGGCCTGGCCGACACCGACCTGCGCAACGCGGAGGAGGTACGGATCCTCGCCGCGCGCATCGACGGCCTGGACCTCACCGGCCTGCCCGTCTCGTTCCGTCGCCTCGCCCTGGTCTCGCGCGCGGCGCTGAGCACCGCCCTGGGCGAGCCCACGGATGCCCTCGCTCGCATCGACGAGCTCGAGCAGCAGTCGCTCGATCCGCTCGAGCTTCCGGTGCGCCACTACCAGCGCGCCGTGTCCTGCCTGGCCCTCGAGCGCTGGGACGAGGCGGCCACGGCCGCCCAGCACTACCTCGATCTGCTCGGTGAGGACGCCGAGGCCTACAACCTGCTGGGCCTGGCCGAGGCCGGGCGAGGCAACCGCGAGGCAGCGATGGCCGCCTTCGATGCCGGCATCGCCGACGACCCCCAGCTCCCCGACAACTACGCCGGGGTGGCGTCCATCGCCACCGACGCGGCCCAGGTGGCGGAGCGCCTGGCCAAGGCTCCCGAGCTGTCGGTGCTCGACGGGGCCGCGGGCGATCTGGCCGCCGAGCTCGACACCGAGGGCCTCGCCCGGCTGCTCGAGGCGGCCAAGCAGGCCAAGCCCGAGTGGGACTCGAGCACCTGGGACGGCAGCGAGGGCTGAGGCCCGGGCCTCAGCCCCCCGAGCTCCCGCCCGTGCCGCTCGAGCCCCCGTCGGTCTCTCCGCCCGTGCCGGTGCCCGTGCCCGCGGGTTCATCGTCCTGGCACACCACGTCGGGCGCATAGTCGCCGTTGCAGTAGGCCCCGTCCTGCGGCCACAGCCGACCGTTGGTGTCCACGTACTGGGTGTTCTCGGGGTCGAAGGCGAAGTCGCACAGATCGCAGGCGTCGCCCACCCCATCGTGATCCTGATCGCGGGGCGGCAGCAAGCAGCGGTAGCTCCACAGCTCCACCAGGTCGCCGCCCACCTCTTCGAGGGTGAGCGGCACATTGTCCTCCATCGCGATCCCGGCCTCGGCCAGCGCCTCGGTGCAGCCCGGCGGCGGCACCAGCAGCCCCGGGGCCTCGAGCACGTCGCCCGGCAGCGCCCGGCACTCTCGCGCCAGCTCCTGCGCCTCGCTGCAATCGATCCGCACCGGCAGCCCGTCGGGATCGAGCAGGGTCCGCCGCGTGAGCAGATCGGTGAGGCTGCCGTCGGCCTCCTCGCGCAGGCTCACCGTGCAGCAGGCCCCCGCGGCCGACACCGGGACGAAGGCCATCGGTCGCGGATCGTTGCGGTCCACGCAGGCGGCCCCGGCCTCGCACTCGCGGCCGATGAAGTCGCCGTCCTCGTCGCCCTGCTGCACCACCCCGTCGAAGAGCTGGATCGGGTTGGGCGCGAAGGCACAGTCGTCGCACATGTCGCCCAGGCCGTCACCGTCGGCGTCGGCGTGATCGCAGATGCCCGTCTCGTCCTCGGGCAGGGTCCGCTCGCAGCGACGCGTGGCCGGGCAGTCTGCGTCGCCCGTGCAGACGATCGCGTCCGGCAGCGGCTGGCGCGGGCAGGCGTCGTAGAGGTTGACCACCCCGTCCTGATCGAAGTCGTCCGTGTCGGCGAAGCCCACCGGCCCCGCCGCGCCGGGCTGCTGCATCCCCTGACAGGCATCGCCCACCAGGTCGGCGTCGTCGTCCCGCTGGCAGCGGCCGGGATCGTCGTAGGCGATGGGCTCGCCCACCTGCCACGGATCGTCGGGGCCGTAGGCCTGGCAGTTGGCCACGGTCGGGCAGTTGTCGCAGGCGTCCCCGATCCCGTCGCCGTCCGAGTCGCGCTGGTCGGGGATGTTGCGCACGAACATGTAGAACGGCACCCCCAGGCGCTCGGCGTCGTCGTTGTACTGCTTGACCGCCTGCCGGCAGTTGTCGCAGTCGTTGCCCACGCCGTCACGATCGGAGTCGGCCGAGTTGATCGAGGCGCTGGGCACCACGGGGCACAGGTCCACCACGTCCCCCACCCCGTCGTGGTCCACGTCCCGCTGGTCGCGGTTGTAGACCTCCTCGGCGTTGTCGCAGGAGAACTGCAGCCCGTCGAGGTCGAGGTCCTCCTTGCACTTGGGCTCGTCGATGGTGAAGTCGTAGGTGTACTCGGGCTGGTCGCTGCCCGGCACGCCGGTGACCAGCGGCATGCCGCAGGCGTCCCAGAAGGCCGCCTGGTAGGCCGCGGGATCGCTCATCTGCTCGATCGACTCGAGCCCGGGCACCGCCACCCGGTAGCGCTCGCCCGGCTGGAGCACGGCCCGGAACTCGGCCGGATCGATGCGCACCCCCAGCACCCCGATCTGCTGGCTGTCCACGTCGAGGGTGAGGCACGGCGGCACGCAGTCGCCTCCCCGCGCCGCCCGCTCGGCATCGGTGGGCGCACAGTCGGGCCCGCCCGCCACCGGCCCCAGCTCGCCGCAGCCCTCGGCCGGCGGCAGCAGCTGCCCCGCCTCGTCGATGCGCCAGAGCTCCACCTTGGCCAGGTTCTCGGGCGACAGATCGAACTTGTTGGAGAAGCCGAGCTCGTAGTCGTCGCAGGCCCCGATCCGCAGGTTGTCCGAGGGGAAGCCGCTGCCGGGCACCACGTGGAACTGCGAGGTCTCGAAGGTGTACACGGCGCGCCCGGTCAGGGCGTTGCCCAGCTTGTCCTTGACGAACTCGCCCTCGCCCGGGACCTGGAAGCGCACGGTGTAGTGCTGCCCCGAGCACATCGCCCGGTCGAAATCCTCGAAGCTCTCGGCGCGCTGATCGAAGGCGTCGTTGGCCCGCCAGCCGTCCTCGATGGTGCGCGAGGTGATGAGGCCGCGCTGCTCGGCGCAGGCCTCGGCCGCGGCCCGCGGCACCCCGCCCCAGTCGGCCGGCTGCCACTCGAAGCCCTTGATCGCGGGATCGTAGATGACCCCGCCGCGCTTGGTGACCAGCTTCACCGCGTACTCGCCCACCCGCTCGGGTCGCACGCGCCCGTCCGCGTCCACGCAGGTGGCCGCCACCACCTCGCGGCACTGGGGCGAGGCGTCGGCGAGGTCGGAGCACACGCAGTCGCGGGTGACCTCGGGCAGGAAGCGGTTGCGACCGGCCCGGGGCAGCGGCACCAGGTTGCGCTGCGTGACGGGATCGCAGCGCCCCTCGTCGTCCACGAAGGGGCCGCCCAGCTCGGGCCAGCAGCACTCCTGCGCCAGCAGCCGCCCGTCCTCGTCGGAATCGCAGTAGGCCAGCGCGGTCTGGGGCTCCGCGGTGCGGCAGCCCCCGCCGTCCTCGTTGCACACGGGGAACGCGGTGGTGCTCCGCCAGCAGGCCCCGGCCGCGCGGTCGTCGTAGCGGGCGTCCACGCAGTAGCCCGAGGCGCCGGTGGTGTCGGGCTGGGCCCGGCAGGTGACGAACCACGGCGCCACGCAGCGCCCCTCGCCGCAGCCGGGCGCTCCCGCGTCGAGCAGGCAGCCCTGCCCCTGCTCGTTGGTCCCCACGCAGATCGACCCCGGCAGGTCGATGCCCACGAGGTCCTGGCACTGCGCCGAGCTGCTGCACGCGTGCTTGGGCGGCTCGAGCCAGCTCGGGCGATCGTCGGGGTGGGTCTCGCGGAGCTTGTCGTAGTAGGGCAGCGAGAAGGTCTCGCGCTCGCAGCCGGGATCGCTCGGATCGCACGACCAGCCGTAGCGATAGCTCATCGTCTCGCGCGAGCGATCGACCGCCGGCACGAAGCCCCGGCACTGCAGCAGCGGATCGCCGTCGAGCTCGCACAGGATGGCGCCCCCCGCCGGGGACTGCCCCTCGTCGGCCGGCAGCGGCCGCCGCAGGTTGTCGGGGTCGAGCAGGGCCGGGCCCTCGAGCACCGCCCCCGAGCCCGCGTCCACAGCCGAGAGCACCCCGTACTTGGCCACCTGGGTCGACAGCACCAGGTCGCACTCCGAGCAGCAGGTGTCGGGGCCCTCCTCGGGGTTGGAGCAGTTGAAGCCCGAGCCTTCGGCCAGGGCCCGGCTGTCCCAGCGCCCGCGGGTCGCCTGGATGGTGCCGTCCAGCCGGAGCTTGCGCGGCAGGCCGGTGAGCGGATCGACGAGGTTGCAGGGGTTGGTGGCCGGGTCGGCGTAGTCCTGGTGATCGAAGGGGATGCCCTGGTCGCGCAGGTTGTCGATGCACGCCAGGCTCACCATGCGGGTGATGAGGTCGGGGTCGCCCGAGCCCCCCAGGTGGTAGTCGCCGTTGAAGCGGCTGATCGGGCCCTCGAGCTCGAGCACCTGGGTCTTCCAGTCGTAGACCTCGAAGAGCTGGGGGTTGTCGGGCCGCCGCCGCACCAGCTCGATCGATGTGGGATCGAGCAGGTTGTTGAACACGAACTCGAGCCCGAAGGCGGTCACCAGCGGCGAGAGCTTGCAGAACTCCTCCGGCCCCCGGGGCGACGCGAGGGCGTCCTCGCTCTGCTCGCAGGGCCCGATGGGCTCGATGAAGTAGTGCCCCCGCGTGAGCGGCTCGGGGCAGCGCTCACCCTCGCAGCTGGGCCCCAGCAGGTGCACCTTGTGGGTCGCGTAGTTGACCCCGCTGATGCTCTCCAGCACCAGCTCGTGGGGATCGCAGATCCCACAGTCGGGGTCGTCCACGCAGCCCTCGCCGGCCACCGCGGCCAAGAGCCCCAGCATCGGCCCCAGCCGCCCGAGCATCACCGACATCCTCGCCCCCAACAAGACGAACGCGCGGCGGGGTCGCAGGCTCGACCACGCCGCGCGGCTCGGAGATCCACGCTCAGCCCCGCAGGGTCTCGGGCGTCTTCTGGTCCTTCTTCTTCATCACGCCGAGCACCTCGGCCCCGTTCTGCTTGGCGAGGTCGAGCACCTCCACCGCCACCCCGAACTTGGCGTCGTCGTCGAAGTCGACGAAGACGACCTTCTTGTCGCGGACCTCGAGCTGCCGCTTGATCTCGTCGGCGAGCCGGGTGCGGTCCAGCGGGTTGCGGTTGAGGGTGATGCCCCCGTCCTTGGTCAGCCCGATCACCAGGGTCTCCTGGGTGGGCTTCTGCCGCTGCGGGTGCTTGCTCTCGGGCGGGATGCGAACCGAGATCTCCGGGACGTTCCTCGGCACCATCACCATGAAGATGATGAGCAGCACGAGGCATACGTCCACCAGCGGGGTCACATTGATGTCGGACTTGGCGCCCTTCCCGCCCCCTGCTGACATTCCCATGGTCTGGCCTCCCTGGTTCCGTTGAGAGATGGGGACTGGGCTTCACCACCCGTCCCCAAGTGAAAGCGCATCGGCCGCTTACACGGCCGTCCATGACGTCCCGCGAGCCCGAGGGCTCACGGGGACGCCTCTCCACCGGCGTCGGCGAGGTCGACCACCAGCGCGATTTCCCCCGGAGGATTCTCCAGGGTGTTGATCCACTCCATCACGATGCGGACCTTGCCGTAGTCGGTCTCGCGGTCGCCCTTGATGAAGAGGATCGGCTCGTCGCTCTTGCCCACCGCGGCGGCCTTGCCCGCCGCGACCTTGAGGTCCTCCTCGAGCCGCGTGAGGAAGTTGGACTTCTCCACGTAGAGGTCGGTCTCGATCCAGGCCCCCTCGTCGTCCACCGACACGAAGACCTGGTCGCCTTCCTTGTGCTCGGCGGCGGTGGCCAAGGTCGGCAGCCGCACGTCGCGACCACGCCCGAGCATGGGCGTGACCACCATGAAGATGATGAGCAGCACCAAGCAGACGTCCACCAACGGAGTCACGTTGATGTCGCTGTTGGGAGCTTCGTGCTTGACCCCCTTGTCGCTCTTGTAGGGGATCCGGCGACGACGCGAGCCGCCCGGGCTGCCGCTCATGTGTAGCGGCCCTCCTTGAGGACGAAGTCGATGAGCTCGGAGGCGACGTCGTTCATGTCGATCTGGTAGGACTCGACTCGCGCGTTGAACGCGTTGAACAGCATCACGGCCGGGATCGCGACCAGCAGACCCGCGGCGGTGGCGACGAGCGCCTCGGAGATGCCGCCGGCCACCGACGACAGACCACCGCCGCCGTCGCTGGACAGACCCTGGAACGAGTTGATGATGCCGACGACGGTGCCGAGCAGACCGACGAAGGGCGCGGTGGAGCCGACCGTCGCCAGCCAGGTGAGGCCGCGCTTGAGGTTGGCGGTCTCCCGCTCCTTGGCGCGCTCCATCTGGCGGTTGACGGCATCCACGAGGTCGAAGTCACCGACGTCGTCGGGCCCTTCCTCGCGCAGCGCCTCCAGGCCTTCGAGGTACTCGCGCAGCCCGGCGCCCACCACCTTCGCCACGGGCGAGTCGGGGTGCTGCTGGGCGGCCTGCACGGCCTCCTCGATCTTGCGCTCCTGCAGGAAGGTGCGCAGCATCATGATGTAGTTGATCGACTGTCGCTTCGCGCGGCCGTAGGCCCGCAGGCGCTCCAAGATGATCGCCAAGGCGATCACGAACATGATGACGAGACCGATGAGCACCGCCTTGGCGAAGAAGCCCATGCTGGCCCACATGGTCTCGAACGAGAAGTCGACCGATTCGGCGAGTAGGATCGGGAGCTGGTCCATGGTCCTCTGTTTGTCCTGTGACCTTCGGATTTTCGGTGGGGTGATCGCGCTTCGCGGGAATCGAGGCGCTATTCGAACAAGATTCGGAACTCGACGGTCGAGCAGGTCTCGATGGGCTTGCCGCCCACGAGGCGAGGCTTGAACCGCCACTTGGCTACGGTGTCCTGACAGATCCGGTTGACCTGAGGATCGTGCGGGTACTTCTTGGTGACCTTGACGTCCTTGGTCTTGCCGGTCGTGCCCACGCAGAACTTGACCTTCACCGAGCCGGGACGCTTGTCGAACTTGGCCGCCTTGGTGGCCTGGAGCTGCTTCTGGTCGGGGTCGGGCATGTAGATGCCGCGACCCTTGACCGCGGAGATGGCCTCCATGACCGTCTCCTTCTTGTCCTCCTCGACGTCGCGCTTGGTGGCCACACCACCGGGCACGCCACCGAGCACGCCGCCGACGACACCGCCGACGACACCGCCCGGGACACCACCGGGCACGCCGCCCGGGACACCACCGGGGACCCTCGGGCCCTTCTTGCCGGTGCTCTTGGTCTCGGGGACCTTGTCGGGGGTCTCCTTGGGCTGGACGATGTCCTCCTCGAGGGGCACCTCCTCCTCGGGGATGTCCTCCTCGGGCTCCACCTCGGGCTCGCTCTCGTCACCCGCGGGCGGGGGAGGCGGAGGTGGAGGCGGGGGCGGCTCCTCGTCGAGCATCACCGTCACCACGTACTTGGAGCGCGGCGGGTCGACCATGGAGATCGCCATCTTGTCGGCAACCCAGCCGAACAGGATGAGCGACGCCGTGATCACCCCGGCCCCGGTGGCGGCGATCTGGAGACGCAAGCGGCGACGAGGGTCGCCGCTCTGGTAGTGCATGTAGTGATCGAACATCGTCGTGATCCTCGGCGCTGCTGGACGGATCCCTGCGAACGCTCGTGACGCCGATCCGGCGCTACCGCTTCCGCTTCCCCTTCTTCTTGGTGTCCTCGGGCTCTTCCTCGGGAGGATTGGCGATCTCCGCCTCGAGCTCGAGCTTGCGCGCCGCATCCTCGGCCTGCTCGGTCGGGCTCAGGGGCGGCGGCGGACAGCACGGCGCCTCGAGCTTCTTGAGCTCCTCCAGATCGGTCGGGCAATCGGGGATCTGGTCGAGGTCACAGACGGCCTTCTGCTGCTTCCAGGCGAGCATCAGGTCCTCGCGAGCGAGGATCGCCTCGAGCTTCTCCTCGGGGAACTCGGGCTCGTCCACGACGATGCGAGCCTGGCTCTTCTGCGTGTACGCCATCGAGCGCCACACGTAGGCATCGCGGAACTTGGGGTCGATGGCCAGCGCCTTGTCGAGCAGGCCGAGCACCTCGTCGGCCACCTTGATCCGCTCGGCCGGCGGCAGGCTCTCGTTGTAGGGCAGCCCCGACTCGGCCTCGGGCCACAGCGGATCGAAGCGGCGGATCGCCAGCGCGTGCCAGGCCTTGACGCTCTGGGGGAAGTCCTCGGTGCGCTTGACGTACCACTCCTCGACCTTGGCGTCGTTGCCACACTGCTCGTACTGGCGGATGACGGCGCCGTAGATGTTCTCGTTGTTCGGATCCGTCCGCTGCTTCTCGAACCAGTAGGTCAGCAGGTCGTCACAGCGCTCGTCGGCGTGGAGGATGTTGAGCCGGTGCTCGAGCACCAGCTCCTCGGCCTCGGTGGTCTTCTCCTCGGGGGGCAGGCGCTCGTACCAGGTCTGGAAGTCCTTGAGCGCCATGTCGGCGTAGCCCCGCCGAGCCTCGCGCTGCTCGGGGTCCTTCATGCGCATCACCTGGCTCTCGGCCGCGCATGCGCGATTCCAATACAGCTTGAGATGGTCGTCCCACACTGCTTCGGCGGCGTTGTACTTGTCGATGGCCTCGACGAACTTCGCATCCTTGTAGAGCGAGTTGCCCTCGCGGATGAGGTCGAAGGACTCGATCTTGGCGCAGCCGCTCGCGCTGCTCAGCACGAGCAACGACCCCACCACGAAGGCGGCGAGGCCACGACGACCATTGGCGACGACGAAACGGCCCATGGAGGGTCGCAGTGTACATGAGAACCGGCGCAAATTCTTCAGTCCCCTCGCGGTGATGGCGTTGACGGCGGCTGGGTGGCGTGTCGACCGCGCCTGAGCGGGCTCATGGGCGACGACGGGGTCGGTGCCCCTCGATCCGCCCCGCAACGATGGACCCGGTCGCGCCTTACACGAGACGGGCCAGGGGGAGGACGGGGGTCCGGTCGTCCCCCCGTTGGTGCCCCGACCGGACCGGTCTCGTCAAGCGGCCCCGGGCCCGGGGTCAGTCGAACTGGATCTCGAAGGTCACGGTGGAGCAGGTCGTGCGGGCCTTGCCCCCCACGCGCATGGGCGTGAAGCGCCATTTGGCCACGGTCTGGCGGCAGATCCGGTCGACCTCGGGATCGCCGCGAAAGCCCCGCTGGGTGCTCAGGTCGAAGGTCCGCCCGCGCTCGTCGATACAGAAGTGGACCGAGCTGCGGCCGGCCCGGCGATTGGATCGGCCGGTCTCCGTGCGAGCGAGGGCCTTGGGATCCGGATCGGGGTCGTAGGTCGCGGTGGCCCGTGCCGCATCGATCGGCAGCTCGGTGCGAGGGGCCGGGCTCGGCGGTCGCACGACTCGTGGGATCGGCGTGCCCACGCAGGGCGGCAGCACGCAGGTGCCGATCCCCGGCGGCCCTCCGATCCCGGGCAGGCCCGGTCCTCCCGAGCCCCCGGCCAGGCCTCCCTCCTTGCCGCTGCCCGCTGCGCCCAGACGTCGCGGGGGCTTGGCGAGATCGATGGGGATCTGCTCGGTGGGGGCCTCCTCGACGCGGGGCGCGGGCTCCGGGGGCGAGGTCTCGGGATCGTCCTTCGCATCCACGGCCCCGCCGCCCTCGGGGCGCTCGGGGATCTGGGGCGGCGGCGGGACCTCGAGCACCTGCAGCGTCACCGCGTAGGCATTGCTCGGCGGGGCGACCATGGTGATCCCCATCTTGTCGCCCACGTAGGCGGTGGTGCCGGCGGCCATGCTCAGCACGGCGGCCATCAGCGCGCTGCTCATCATCCGTCGGCGGCGCTCCGAGAGCTCCACCTGGTGTCCGATCAGGGTGTCGAATCGTGCTGCGACCATCTGGATCCCTCCCTCGTCTCGTTGGTGGTGGCCCGCTCGTCTCGCGGGCATGCGGCGGCCCGGCCCCCGCGCTGGTGCGCATGCACGAGCCGCAGAGGTCTCGGTCATCGAGGTCCCGAGCCGTCCTACGGACGAGCTCGAGCCCGCGTTCTGGCAATCCATCCCAAGGCCCGATCCGCGCCCGGGCGCGCGGCGGAGCGCTCAGGGAGCGGCGGGCAGCTCGAGCGCCACGTCGGCCAGGCGTCGGCGGCCGCAGGCGAGCAGCACCAGGCGATCGAGGCCCAGCGCCACGCCGGCGCAGGGCGGCAGCCCGGGCGCGCGCAGATCCTCGAGGAAGGCCTCGTCGACGGGCAGCGCGGGCTCGTCCAGCGAGGCCCGCAGCGCGTTGACGTCGGCGAAGCGACGGCGCTGCTCGTCGGCATCGCGCAGCTCTCGGTAGCCATTGGCCAGCTCGCGGCCGTGCACGTGGCTCTCGAAGCGATGCGCCACCGTGCGCGTGGCGTCGCGCTCGGACGCCGCAACCTCCGACAGGGCCGCCAGCGCGGGCGGCAGCTCGACCAGGTGCACCCCGGTGTCGCGCCGTGCCGCCAGCCAGGGGTCGAGCTCCACGTCGCACCACGCCGAGAACAGGGCCGTCCAGGCCGCCAGCGCGTGGGCCCGGGGCGATGTGGCGAGGCGGTCATCCCGTACGGTGGCCAACGGGTCGCCCAGGCGGGCGCTTACAGGCCGCAGCGCCGCGCGCAGGGCCGGTGCGTCCTCGTCCCCGCGAAGGGTCACGCCCAGGGTCTCGGCCATCAGCGGCACGGCCTGCGCCTCGATCCACGCCCGGGGCGGGGCCACCGGGGGCTCGGGCAGGACCCCGGCCACCGCCTCGAAGACCGCCTCCACCACCCGCTCCACGTCGCCGCGCACCGCCGGCGCGTCGGCGGCCACGCGGTACCACTCCACCATGTGGAACTCCTCGCGGTGCAGGTCGCCGTGCTCGGCCGCGCGGAAGCACGGCGTGACCTGGAAGATCGACGGAGCCCCCCGACACAGCAGCCGCTTCATGGGCAGCTCGGGGCTCGTGGCCAGCAGCCCCGGCGGCGCGGCGATGGGCTCGATGAACGGCTCCACCGCCACCGCGGGCAGGCGCAGCGGGGTGAGGACCTCGGCCAGGCCCCGCCCCCGCAGCTCGGATCGCACGGCCCGCAGCGCCGCGTCCCACACGGCCACGCGCTGCGGCCACGCAAGCGGCGGCCGCGAGCTACTTGTTGACGTTGACACGCTCGACGTAGCTCTTGCTACGCGTGTCGATCTTGATCATGTCGCCCTGCTTGATGAACAGGGGCACCTGGACCTCGAGACCGGTCTGCACGGTGGCTCCCTTGGTCACGTTGGTCGCCGTGTCGCCCTTGACCCCGGGCTCGCACTCGGTGACCTCCATGACCAGGTGGCTGGGCACGTCCAGGCCCACCGGGCGGTTGTTGTAGAACAGCACGTTGTAGGCGATGGGCTGATCGCTGCCCGGCTGGGGCGCGTCGAGCAAGAAGTACTTGTCGTCGCCCACCAGGTCCTCCGACAGCTCGACCTGCTCGTAGTTGGCGCTGTCCATGAACGTATGGGCGCCGCCACCCGAGAACAGGAACTGCATCGTCCGCGAGTCCACGTTGGCCGACTCGAGCTTCTCGCCCGAGCGCCAGGTCCGGTCGAGCACCGCG
The DNA here is from genome assembly GCA_020633315.1 of Myxococcales bacterium. Classification (GTDB taxonomy): domain Bacteria; phylum Myxococcota_A; class Polyangia; order Nannocystales; family Nannocystaceae; genus Paraliomyxa. The sequence continues at coordinate 705,499 of JACKDV010000001.1, read as the reverse complement.
CCGGTGATCATGTTCTTGAGCTTGCACTTGTACAGGCCCTGCCCCTTGCCCGGCTTGACGAACTGGAACTCGGTCACCACGTAGGGGTGGCCGTCCATCTCGACCTTGGCGTTCTTCTTCAGCTCACTGACGTCCATCACGCTTCCCATTGGGCGGATCCTTCGAGGGCAAGGGGGGCCGGGCGACGGCCGGCGCGCGAGCTTTTTCCACCTCGGCCCCTGGCTGTCAACTGCCCTCGCGTGATCTACGCAACCAGATCCCCCATTCGAGTCGGCCCGCTTTCCGTCGGCGGCTCGCCCCTCGGCTCGGTCGGGCCTGGCCAAGCCCCCCCGGATGTGGCAAGCTCGTTCCCGGTTTCCTCCAGGGTTACCGTATAAATGAGGTTGACCACCAAAGCTCGATACGGTCTGAGGGCCCTGTGCCACGTCGCTCACCGCGGATATGCGTCCGCTCAGGTGATCGCGGAGCACCAGGCGATTCCCTCGCGATATCTCGAAGAAATCATCGGGGAGCTCCGCCGGGCCGGCTTCGTGGTGGGCAAGCGTGGACCCCGCGGAGGATACCGCTTGGCGAAGCCGCCGGGTGAGATCGTCATCGCGGAGGTCCTGCGCGCGCTGTCGAGCAACGGATCATCGAGCTCCACCGGCGAGCCCCAGGACGAGATCACGGCGCTCGTGGAGCGCTCGGTCGACGACCGCCTCCAGAAGGCGGTCGGCGATCTCAAGCTCGATCAGCTCCTGGGCGAGGCCCGCGATCGGCATCGTCGCAGCGCGGCCAACTACGTCATCTGACGGGTTCATCGGACGGGTCCTACGGAGGCCGCATGAGCACCACCAGACCGCCCTCGGTCGGCAACATCCTCGCCGTGATCGGCGATACCCCCCTCGTCCGGCTCCAGCACGTCGCCGGCGACGAGAGCACCCACGCCGCCGTGTGGGGCAAGTGCGAGATGATGAACCCGGGCGGCTCGGTCAAGGACCGCATCGCCCTGGCCATGATCGAGGCCGGAGAGCGAGCCGGCGTGCTGGTGCCCGGCAAGACCGTGCTGGTGGAGCCCACCTCGGGCAACACCGGCATCGGCCTGGCCCTGGTCGCCGCGGTCAAGGGCTACCACCTGGTGCTCACCATGCCCGAGAGCATGAGCCTCGAGCGTCGCAACCTGCTGCGCGCCTACGGGGCCGAGCTGGTGCTCACGCCCGATGATCGCACCATGGAGGGCGCGGTCGCGGCGGCCGAGGAGCTGTGCACCAAGCCCGACCACACCATGCTGCAGCAGTTCGAGAACCCGGCGAACCCGGAGATCCACCGCCGCACCACCGGCCCCGAGATCCTCGCCCAGATGGAGGGCCTGAGCATCGACGGCTTCGTGGCCGCGGTGGGCACGGGCGGCACGATCACCGGCGTGGGCGGGGTGCTGCGCGAGCATGCGCCCGCCGTCCGCATCATCGCGGTCGAGCCCTCCCGCTCTGCGGTGCTCTCGGGCGATCCGGCCGGGCCCCACAAGATCCAGGGCATCGGGGCCGGCTTCGTCCCCGCCGTGCTCGACCGCGAGATCTACGACGAGGTCTACACGGTGCACGACGAGGAGGCCTACCGCATGAAGCAGCGCCTGGCCCGAGAAGAGGGCCTGCTGGTGGGGATCTCGGCCGGCGCCAACGTGGTGGCGGCCGAGCGCCTGGCCCGGGAGCTCGGCCCCGGCAAGCACGTGATCACCGTGCTGTGCGACACCGGCGAGCGCTACTTCAGCCTCGACGACTACTTCACGCCCGAGGGCGAGCGCCGCTAGGGGCCCATGACCACGCTCCGCTCCGCGTGCTTCGTGGTGATCGGTGCCGGAGGGCTGGGCTGCCCCGCCCTGCTGGCGCTGTCGGCCGCGGGCGCGAGGCGGGCGATCGTGCTCGACCACGATCGAGTGGAGGTCCACAACCTGCAGCGCCAGGTGCTCTACGACGTGGGCGACGTGGGTGCGCTCAAGGTGGAGGCCGCGGCGCGACGACTGCCCGGCCTGGCCATCGAGCCCGTGCGACGGCGCCTGATGCCCTCGGAGGTCCCGGCCTTCGTAGCCGGGCTGCCCGCGGCGGCGGTCGTGCTCGAGTGCAGCGATCAGCCCGCGCTCAAGTTCGCGTTCAACGACGCGTGCCTGGCCCACGGGGTCCCGCTGGTCGTGGGCGCCGCGCTGGGCTGGCACGGGCAGGCGCTCGCGGTGCGCCCGGGCGCGGCCTGCTACCGCTGCGTGTACGAGGCCCCGCCCCCCGCCGAGCTGGTCCCCCGCTGCGACGAGGCCGGCGTGATCGGCTCGGGGGTCGGCCACATCGGCATGCTCATGGCCCAGCTCGCGCTGCGCCTGGCCGAGGGCGACGGCACGGTGGCCGGGCAGCTGTGGGCCATCGACATGCTCCACGCCCGGGTCCAGCGCCTGGCCCCCCACCTCCGCGCCGGCTGCCCCGCCCACCGGCTGGCCGTGGCTCGCCCCTCGCCCCTCGCCTCCCCTCCCTGAGATCCTCCCCGGGCGTCGGCACCCGCCGACCCGCGCCCCTTCCCTAGACCGAGCACATCAGGAGACCACCAACACAATGGCCACCGTTCGCATCCCCACCCCCCTGCGCAAGTACACCGCGGGCGCCGAGGAAGTCAGCATCAGCGGCAGCACCGTGGGCGCGGTGCTCGAGTCGCTCGAGGCGGCCCACCCCGGCATCCGCGAGCGCATCTGCGACGACAAGGGCGCCGTGCGTCGCTTCGTCAACATCTTCGTGGGCGAGGAGGACATCCGCTTCCTCGACAACCTGCAGACCGCGGTCAAGGACGATGACGAGGTGAGCATCGTTCCTGCGATCGCCGGCGGCATGCGGTGATGGACGGCATGCGCACCTCGACTCCAACCGCGTCCCCTCTGCCGGCGGCCGCCTCGTTCCACGTGCAGCAGCGCCTGGGTCGACCGGCGCGGGCGGGCAGCGTGGTGGAGCTGGTGGGCAACACGCCGCTGGTCCGACTCGGCCGCATCGACAAGCAGACCCCGGGGGTGGAGATCTGGGCCAAGTGCGAGTTCGCCAACCCCGGCGGCTCGGTCAAGGACCGCGCCGCCCTGCGCATCATCCAAGATGCCCTGGCCCGCGGCGACCTGCGCCCCGGGGTGCGCCTGCTCGACAGCACCAGCGGCAACACCGGCATCGCCTACTCGCTCATCGGCTCGGCCCTGGGGATCCCCATCAGCCTGGTGATGCCCAGCAACGTGTCCAACCCGCGCAAGCAGGTCACCGCGGCCTTCGGCACCGAGCTCATCTTCTCCGATCCCATGGAGGGCAGCGACGGGGCCATCGTGCACGCGCGCGAGCTGGTCGACCTGCACCCCGAGCGCTACTACTACCCCAACCAGTACGCCAACGACTCCAACTGGCGCGCCCACTTCGACGGCACGGGGCCGGAGATCCTGGCCCAGACCCAGGGACGGGTGACCCACTTCGTCACCGGCATCGGCACCAGCGGCACGGTGATGGGCACCTCCCGCTTCCTGCACCAGCACGATCGGCGCATCCGCTGCATCGGGATCCAGCCCGACGACGCCATGCACGGCCTCGAGGGGCTCAAGCACATCCCCAGCAGCCTGGTGCCGCCCATCTACGACGAGTCGGTGCTCGACGACATGATCTGGATGCCCACCGACGAGGGCTGGGACATGTCCGAGCGCCTCGCCGAGGAGGAGGGCCTGTTCGTGGGGCACTCGGCCGGCGGCAACGTGGCCGGGGCCCTGCGCGTGGCCAAGGAGCTGTCGGGGCGCGGCGAGGGGGGCGTGGTGGTGACGGTGCTCTGCGATCGCGGCGACCGCTACTTCGCGCCGCTCAAGTGGGAGAAGCACTATGTCTGGTGACGCGCCTGTGCTGCCGCGCGAACTGCTGCTGGCCATCTACCAGCAGGCCCGCGAGGAGTTCCCCAACGAGTGCTGCGGCTACGTGCTCGGCCAGGGCGAGGAGGCGCAGCAGGTGCGCTGCGTCAACGTGATGGACAAGTACCACCGCGTCGATCCCCAGACCTACCCGCGCACCGCGGCCACGGCCTACATGCTCGACTACAAGGACATCCGCCGCCTCGACGAGAGCCTGGGCAGCGAGCGGCCGGCCACCGTCATCTACCACTCGCACCCGCGGGTGGGCGCGTACTTCTCCGAGGAGGACACCCGGGCCGCGCTCGCGACCCACTGGCCGGTGGACTACCTCGTGGTCGACGTGCAGGAGGACGAGGTGGTCGAGGCCCTGCTGTTCCGCCGCTTCGATGACGAGCGCTACGAGCAGATCGCCCGCTTCGACGGCGCTCCCGTGTGAGAAGCCCTACGGCGCCGCCCGCCAGCCGGCCGCGGGCGCTGCGATTGCACCGTCGCGGACCGCCTCCACCAAGCCACGATCGGCGGCGAGGAACTCTGCCACCGGCAGCGCGACGCGAGCGAAGGCACCCAGCTCCACCCCCGGCTCGGGCCGCAGGCCCAGGGCCTCGACAGGAGCGCCCGCGGGACCGAGGCCGCGGGCATCCACGTGGTAGACGACCAGCAGCACCTCGGGCCCCGGCGGCGGATAGACATGGTGCAACACCTCCGCCACGGGCCCCACGAGCAGCCCTGCGGCGGCGGGTCCCCACTCCTCGGCGAGCTCCCGGGCCAGCGCATCGCGGGGGTGCTCGGCCCGCTCGAGCTTGCCGCCCGGCAGCTCCCAGAGCCCGGCGCCATGCTCGGCATCGGCCCGTCGGCGCTGGACCAGCAGCACGTCATCGGGGCGCCAGACGAGGCCTGCCGCCACCAGCACGGGTCGCTCGTCGCTCGTCATCTCGGTCGTGCCCCGCTCCTGGACGGACCGGGACATTAGCCTCTATGCTGCCGGCAGGTCCATGCGACTATACGCGAGTAAGATCCCGCACATCACCGACGTCATCGCTCGGACCCTGGTGGTGCCCGAATACCTCGAGATCAATGATCGAGAGGAATTCAAGCGCGACGTCGAGTCGATCCTCCGCGAGTACATCCGCAAGGACCGGGAGATCACCGAGGCCGCCAAGGACATCCTGGAGGCGAGGGGCCTGCCCTACTCCGACCTGTTCCGCACCAAGCGGCAGCTCGCGGAGCGAGAGGACTTCGCCATCGGCGACGAGTCGATCAGCTGGATCGCCAACCAGCTCATCGAGCTGTTCATGCGCTCCGCCTTCGTCGAGGAGGTCTACGCCGACGACGCCACGCTGCGTCGCACGCTCAAGGAGCTGCTCCGCCGCAACATGCAGGCCGACGACGACCTCGATCGTGAGGTGCGCCGTCACCTCAAGCACCTCAACGAGGGCACCAACTCGTTCGAGATCGAGTACCAGAAGCAGCTCGAGGCGATCAAACGCAAGCACGGGCTGCAGTAGGCGACGGACGGCCCCGATGGCGCACATCCTGGTCTACCTGCAACGCACGCCGGCCGGGCTCCACCCCGGGAGCGCCGTCGCGCTCTGTCGCGCCCGTGACATCGGCAGCGAGCGCGGTGCCACCATCACCGCGGTCTGCCCCGGCGACGCGGGAGCGCTCGACAAGGGCATCGCCGCCGCCGCGGGTCGCTTTGGGGCCGACGTGCTGGTGTTCGGCGGTCCCAAGGGCCTGCAGACCCTCTTCCAGCAGCTCAACCCGGTGCACGTGCTGGTGCCGTGGACCGAGGAGGGGCTGGCCGTCTCCAACGAGCTGCCCAGCGGTCCCGCCGTGCCGCGCTGGCTGACCACGCGGCGCCCGGCCTGGGGCGGGGCCGACTCGATCACCGCCGTGGTGGCGGGCACCCTGCCCTGGCACGCGCTGCCCGAGGCGCTCGAGGCCGAGTACCAGTCCGACGTGGACGAGGTGCCGCAGCCCGCCTGGGTGAGCACCGTGGTGCAGCCCGACGACAAGCAGCCCCCCGTGTTCGGCCTGGGCGGCACGCCGCTGCGCTGGCACGCCAGCTCTGCCCCCGACTCCGACACCCTGGCCGCACTGGGCCGGCTGGGCGCGGAGCCGGCCACCTCGGCCAAGGACGCCATCCGCCCCGGCGGCACCGTGCTGTGGATGTCGCCCGATCCGGTGCCCTCCGAGCTCGTCGAGCGCCCCAGCTCGGTGCGCCTGGTGGTGCTGCCCGGCGACGGCACCGGGCTCGATCCGAGCTGGCGGGCGGCCGACTGGGTGTTCCCGGGTCCGGCCGTCGCTGCCCTGGAGGCGGTCCTCGACAGCCCGTGGGCCCCGTCGCGGGGATGAAGGGCGAGCCCCTCGACCTGGCGCTCGACGCCCTGCTCGATCCCGAGCCGGGCGACGTGCTGGCGAGCGAGGCGGCGCTGCCTGCCTGCGGCTGGCCCTCGGAGCTGGCGCGGGTGGTGCCCGACCGCAGCGTGGCCGCCGAGCTGCGGCGGCGCGAGCCCAAGGTGCTCATCCTGCACCGGGTGCCGGTGACCGTGGTCAAGGCGCTGCACGAGCGACCGGTGCCGCTGGTGGTGCTCACCGCCGACGCCGACGCCTCGCAGCTCCCGGCGCTGCGCGAGCGCGAGGGGATGGCGCTGCTCGGCCCGCGGGCGCGGCTGCGCTCGGGCGACGGCGCGGTGCTGTGCTGCGCTGCGGAGCCCGGCGAGCTCGAGGGCCTGCTGCGAGCGCTGGGCGGCGCCCGCCTGGCCGTGGCCCCCACCCCGGCGTGGTGGTGGCGGCTGCTCGATCGCAAGGGCGGCCGCCGTCGGCCTGCCGCCGGCTACGTCCCCGCCCCGGTGCTCGACGAGACCTGGGCGCGCTGGGCCGTGGCGCGCGGCAAGGACCACGTGCTCGTGCCCCTGGGCGTGCCCGCGCCCCCGGTGGACGAGCCGGCGCACCCCGACCTCGCCCCCGCGCTGGCGGCCCACGCCCTCGAGCGCTGGACCGGCCCCGTGTTCCCCAGCCCTCGCGTCATCGCCTCGGTGCTCAAGGGCCTGCGGGGCACCGTGATCCCCGGGCAGGCCGAGCCCCCCGACCCCGGCATCTGGCAGCAGGCACGCCGGGCCCTGCCCATGACCGGTGCAATCGTGGGCATGGAGCGGGCCCGCGACGACCTGGCCACCGACCACGCCACCGCGGCCTTCCTCGCCCAGCGGGCGCTCTTGCGGGTGGACGCGGCGCGGGCCGGGCTGCGGCCCCCCTTCGATCCGCCCCCGCCCCCCGACGAGGAGGGCATGGAGCGCGCCGAGCAGGTGCTGGCCTCGGCCGGCGAGGTGCTCAGCGATCACGAGAGCAAGGTGGTGCTGCGCGGCTTCGGCATCGAGGTCACCCGCCAGGCGGTCGCCACCTCGGCCAGCGGCGCGGCCGGCTTCGCCGATCGCATCGGCTTCCCGGTGGCGCTCAAGGCCCTCAGCCCCGACCTGCGCCGCCGCTCCGAGATCGGGGCCCTGCAGCTGTCGCTGCCCACCGCGGCCGCCGTGCGGCGGGCCTACGCCGCGGTGGTCGACGCGATGGAGCGCCACGCTCCCACCGCCCGCCTCGACGGCGTGCTCGTGGCCGAGATGGTCGACGCCGGCCTCGACCTGCACATCGGCGCCGTCCGCCTGCCCGACGGCGGCACCGCGCTGTTCGGCCGCAGCGTGGGGCAGCTCGCGCCCGTCGAGCCCGTGCTCGTCCCCTGCCCCCTCACCCCCGAGGACGCGCGCCTGCACGCCCACGCCATCCTCGGGCGCATGCCCGTGCCCGCGCTGCGCCGCGCCACCGATCCCAGCGTTGCCGACCTGGCCACCCTGCTGCTGCGCCTGCACGCCGTGGTCGAGCGCTTCGGCGAGCGCCTCGAGCTGGTGGAGCTCCGCCCGGTCCGGCTGCTCGAGGACCGCTCCGAGCGGGGCTACGTGGTCCTCGACGCGAGGATCGTGCAGGCCCCCCACCTGCACGGCCGCTGAGCGGCGCGCGTCGAAATCCTCCCTCCGGGTGATCCACCGGGCGCCCGGGGGGAACGAAGGGGTCGTGGGCGGAGCGAGCGACGAGCCGCCCCACCAAGGACACCCCCATGAACATCACCAAGAGGATCCTCCGCGCTCTGACCATCGTCGGCCTGATGAGCCCGCTGCTCGATGCCGGCTGCATGACCTGCGAGGAGCAGGTCGAGGCCTTCTGCGAGCGCTGCGACGACCAGAGCAAGACCGCCTACGAGTGCACCTACACCGTGACCGAGCAGACCTACGGGGCCAACGGCGTGGCCCAGTTCCTGGGTCGACAGTTCGTCTACCGCGACTGTGCCGCCAACGCGGCCGAGCTCGAGGCCACCTGCCAGGGCTTCTGCAACAACTACTACGAGTGCAAGAGCGTGAAGGTGTGGGCCTACGACTGCTCGGGCGACCAGTGCGACGGCGGCGACGAGGCCGGGCTGGCCCCCCCGAGCTGCGACCCCAACTGGTTCGTCCCCACCGACGTCTCGACCGACCCCACCAGCGGGACGACCCTGGTCGCCACCTCGCTGTGGCTCCACCTGCTGGCCGAGCCCGACACCCTCGATTGCGACGGAGCGTGGCTCGCCCCCGACGTGACCGGAGCCGGCTTCGTGCTGCACGACGTCACCGCGGGGACGCTGGCGGCGGCCCTCGGGCTGGAGGACGGCGACCTGATGGTGTCGGCCAACGGCATGCCCCTGAGCAACGCGACCGAGGTGAACGCGGCCTTCTCGGCCCTCCACGACCAGACCACCCTCCAGCTCGCGGTGGAGCGTCGCGGGTCGATCGTGTGGCTCGACTACGCCCGCCAGTAGGTGGCCCTTGCGGGCCGCGGCGCTCCGGGGGCGCCGCGGCCAGACGCTGGTAGGATCCACCCGTGTCCGAGCTGGGCCAGGCCGCCTCCAAGATCGGAGAGAAGATCGTCGACATCCTCGACATCTTCGACCTGTCGTTCTTCATCTCGGGCGCGGTGGGGATCGGGGCGGCCATGGTGGCGTTCCCCGACACCTTCCTGCCGCTCATCGGCACCGGGCCCGACGACGAGACCTCGGGCGCGGTGCTGTTCGGCCTGGTGCTGGGCTCCTACGTGATCGGCCTGGTCTGCTTCTCCATCGGCCGGCCCCTGCGGGATCGCCTGCAGCGCATTCGAGAGCGCCTCGGCCAGACCACGAGCAGCTACGACGTCTTCGCCCGGGCCCTCGAGGAGCACTTCCGCGGAGCCGAGGACGCTCAGAGCAAGGCCGCCTTCAAGCGCCTGTTCGGCTACGACGTCGATGCCGGCAGCCGTGCCGCCTACGTGCAGGCCTACACGCGCATGTGGGCCCACGTGCGGAGCTTCCCCGAGCTCTCCGAGTCCTTCACCCTGCTCAAGCGCTACTGGATCCTGGCCGCGAGCTACGACGGCATCGCCACCGCCCTGCTGCTGTGGGCGTTCCCGGTGTGGCTCCGCCTGCCCGCCGAGGGCTCGCCGATCACCCCCATCCTCCTCAGCGCCGGGCTGGTGATCGCGTCGTTGTTCTGCATGGTCCGCGCCCAGCTCTACAAGCGCTACCAGATCGAGGAGATCGTGGCGACGGTCGCTCACTGGCTGGTGCTGGTGGGGCGCCCGCGGCTGCTCGAGATCGACAAGGGCGACGTGGAGCTGCAGGAGCTGCGCCGCGGCTCCACGGCGACGGTGCCTGATCAGCCGAGCTGACGCGCCCGAGCCAGCAGCCCCTCGCGGGTGTTGAGCCCGGGGTCCACCAGCACGTCGTCGAGCAGCGCAGCCAGGCGCTCGCCCACCGCTCGGCCCTTGCTCACCACGCCCTCGGCGATGAGGTCGCGGCCCTTGATCGCCAGCTCGCCCACCGTCAGCGCGGCCTCCTCGATCGCATCGTGCAGCGCGGCTCGCTTCGCCGCGTCCGCCCCCAGCACGTCGAGCGCGGCCGCCAGGTGCTCGCGCCCCACCCTCGACGCCGCGCGCCGCAGCTCCACCGGAGTCCGGGCGTCTTGCAGCGCCCGCGTGGCCTCCCCCGTCAGCAGCAGCACCATCGCCCGCTCGGCCCGGCTCGGCCGCAGCGCCTCCACGCACGCCTCGATGCGCTCCGCCGAGCCCTCGCCGCCCCCCAGCGGCCACAGCAGGCGTGCCAGCCGAGCGGTGGGATCACGGCCCATCCCGTCCACCGCCGCGATCGCCTGCTCGTAGTCCTCGTCGCGGGGCAGCGGCACCAGGGCGTGGGGCCAGATCCCCGTGCGCCACATGGGGAGCAGCCCGAGCGAGGGCCGCTCGCTGCTCAGCAGCTTCACCAGCTCCACGTGCACTCGCTCGCGGCTCACCTTGGCCAGCACGTCGAGCGCCTCGGGGATCGCCGCCTCGGTGGCGGGCTCGAGCCGCAGGTTCCGCGTGGCGCAGAAGCGGACCGCCCGCATGGTCCTCAGCCCGTCCTCCCGAAAGCGCTGCAGGGGCACGCCCACCGCCCGCACCAAGCCCGCCGCCAGATCGCCCAGGCCATCGAAGGGATCCGAGAAGCGCCGCGCCACCGGATCCCAGGCGAAGGCGTTGATCGTGAAGTCGCGCCGCGCCAGATCCTCCACCAGGTGCCGCAGGAAGCGGACCGACTCGGGGCGCCGTCCGTCCCGGTAGTCGCCCTCGCCGCGGAAGGTGGTGATCTCCACCGGGTGGACCTCGCCCGCGTCGCGCACCATCACCGTGACCGTGCCGTGCTGCACCCCGGTGGGAATCGTGCGGCGGAACAGCGCCATCACCTCCTCGGGCGTGGCCGAGCTGGCCAGGTCCCAGTCGCTCGCGGGCAGGTCCAGCAGCACGTCGCGCACCGCCCCGCCCACCAGCACCGCCACGTGGCCGTGGTCCTGGAGGTGCCGCGCCACGTCGACGATGGCCGCGGGCACCGGGGCCGCGCTCAGCTTGCGCACCGCGCTCGGCTCGTCGACCGGCAGTCGTCCGATCTCGCTCACCGCCTCAGCCCTTGCACTGCGCCCAGGTGTGGCCGTGGCCCGCGTCCACCCGCAGCGGCACGCGCAGCGCGAAGGCCCCCTCCATCAGCGGGCGGGCCAGCTTCACCAGGTCGTCCACGCGCTCGTCGTCGCACTCGAAGATGAGCTCGTCGTGCACGGTGAGCAGCATCTGGGCCCACGGCACCTCGGCCAGCGCGTCCTCGACCGCGATCATGGCCAGCTTGAGGATGTCGGCGGCGCTGCCCTGGATGGGGGTGTTGCGGGCCATCCGCTCGCCGTGCTGCCGCGCGGCCCCCTTGCGGGCCAGCTCGGGGATCCTTCGCTTGCGGCCCAGGATCGTCTCGGCGTAGCCCCGTGCCTTGGCCATGGCGATGAGCTCGCTCATGTAGCGGTCCACCCCGGGAATCTTCTCGAAGTAGGCGCGGATGTAGCTGCCCGCCTTGCCGCGGGGGATGCCGAGCTGCTGGGCGAGGCCGAAGGCGGTCTGGCCGTAGATCACCCCGAAGTTGACCGCCTTGGCGATCCGCCGCTGCTCGTCGCTCACCTCGTCCTCGGACACCCCGAACACCTCGGCTGCGGTGCGGCGGTGCACGTCCACCCCGTCGATGAACGCCGAGCTGAGGTTGGGGTCGCCGCTCATGTGGGCGAGCACCCGCAGCTCGATCTGCGAGTAGTCGAGCGCCACGAGCTGCTTGCCGGGCCCGGCCACGAAGGCCTCGCGGATCCGCCGGCCCTCCGCGGTGCGGATGGGGATGTTCTGCAGGTTGGGGTCGGAGCTCGACAGCCGCCCCGTGGCCGCCACCGCCTGGTGGAAGCTGGTGTGCAGCCGACCAGTGCGCGCGTTGATCAGCGTGGGGAAGACGTCGAGGTAGGTGCCCTTGAGCTTGGTGAGGCTGCGGTAGGCGAGGATGTCCTTGACGATGGGATCGAGCAGCGACAGCTCCTCGAGCACCCGCGCGTCGGTGCTGTAGCCGGTCTTGGTCTTGCGCCCGCGCGGCAGGCCCCGCTCCTCGAACAGCAGCTCCTGCAGCTGGATCGGCGAGTCGATGTTCACCGCGTGCCCAGCCTCGCCGTCCACCCGCGCCTGGATCGTCGCGATCTCCTGGGCGAGCTCCTTGCCCTGCTGGGCGAGCACCTCGGGATCGAGCACCACGCCCCGCTCCTCGAGCTTGACCAGCACCCGCGCCAGCGGCCGCTCGAGCTGCTCGTAGAGCTTGCGCAGGGCGTCCCCCGCCCCCTGGAGCTGCTCGCCAAGGGCCTGGCCGAGCGCCCGCACCAGATCGACCTGATCGCACAGCCAGGCCGCGGCGGGGGCGTAGGCCAGCTCGGTCAGCGGCACCGCCTTGCGCCCCTTGCCCAGCACCTTGTCGGCCTCCTTGGGGGCGTGGCCCAGCACGTCCCTGCCCAGGGCATCGAGGGCGTGCGAGCTGCGGGCGGGATCCAGCACGTAGGAGACCAGCATGGGATCGATGCGGATCCCCTGCGGATCGATCCCCGCCCGGCGCAGCGCCAGCGACTGGCGCTTGCCGTCGACCATCACCTTGGGCGGGGTCTCGGCCGTCAGCACCGGGCGCAGGGCGTCGAGCACCTCCTCACGCTCGCGCTGGTGCCCCTCCACCAGATCGCCCTGGCGATGCCCGATCGGCAGGTACACCGGCTGCGCCAGCACGCCCTCCAGGCCCTGCGCGGCCAGGGCGATGCCCACGATCTCGGCCTCGAGGGTGTCGCTGCCCTCGAGGGCCAGGTGCACGGCCAGCGCCTCGGCCTGCGGCAGCGCGGCCACGTACTCGCGCCACGCCTCGTCGTCGCCGGCCAGCATCAGGCGGTGGTGCTCGCCCGCGGGGGTGAAGCCGGACACCGGCTGCAGCTCCACCGCGCCGAGCTCCTCGTCGTCGCCGGGGGTACGGGCCCGGCGAGCGGCCGAGGCGGCTCCCATCTCGCGCAGCACCAGCTTGAAGCCCAGCGGCTCGAAGAACGCCTGCAGGGCCGCGTCGTCGGGCGCCCCGTCGCGCAGCTCGGCCAGCGGCACGGGCAGCTCGATCTCCGCGTGCAACGCGACGATCTTGCGCGAGGTCCGGGCGTCCTCGGCGTGCTCGAGGAGCCGCTCCCGTCGCTTCTTCTGCTTGATCTCGGCGGCGCGGCTCAGCACCCCCTCGAGATCGCCGTACTCGTCCAGCAACGCGGCCGCGGTCTTGGGGCCGATGCCCGGCACCCCCGGCACGTTGTCCGAGCTGTCGCCGGTGAGCGCCAGCAGGTCGCCCAGGCGCTGGGGCCCCACCCCGAACTTGGTCTCCACCTCGGGCGGCCCCACCAGCCGGTCCTTCATGGTGTCGAACAGGTAGATCGGCGGGCGCCCCTCGTCACCCGCGTCGCACAGCTGCATCAGGTCCTTGTCGCTCGAGACGATGATCACCCGCATGCCCGCGGCCTGGGCCGCCACGGCGTAGGCCGCGATCACGTCGTCCGCCTCGTAGCCCGGGTGCTCGATGCGATGGATCCCCAGCGCGTCCACGGCCTTGCGCACCAGGGGAAACTGCGGGGCCAGGTCCTCGGGCGCGGGCGGGCGGTTGGCCTTGTACTGGGGCAACAGCTCGCGTCGCCCCCCGTCGCCGCCCGCGTCGAACACCGCGGCCAGCGACTCGGGCACGAAGTCGCGCCGCACCGCCTGCACCATGCGCACGAAGCCGTGCACCGCGTTGACCGGCGTGCCGTCGGGCGCGTTGAGCATGGGCAGCGCGTGGTAGGCCCGGAACACGAAGTTGTAGGCGTCGAACAGGAACAGCGACCCCGGGCCGCCGGGGGGCTTTTGGGGGGTCTCGCTCATGGGTCCCCTGGATCGTGGTCGGGCTCGGGCTCGAGCCCGTCGTCCTCGTGGGCGAAGACGGTAGAGTGGCGCCGAGCGTGGATGAAGGTCGCCTGCACCAGGCTCATCACCGGGATGGCCAGCAGCGCGCCCGTGAGGCCGTAGACGTGCTCGCCGGCCAGCAGCGCGAAGATCACGAGCACCGGGTGGATGTGGGCGGAGTCGCCGATGATCTTGGGGTTGAGGACGTTGGCCTCGAGCAGGTGGATGCCCGCGATCCAGGCCAGGATCGCGAGCGCCGGCGCGACGCTGGGGCCACCGTCGGAGGACACCAGGGCGATCATCACGATGGGGATCGACGAGACGATGGTGCCGAACACGGGGATCAGGCTGAAGGCCCCCGCGAGCAGGGCGAGCAGGAAGCTGTACTTGATCCCGAAGATCACCAGGCCCAGGAAGGTGAGCGCGCCGTTGACCAGGCAGATGAGCAGCTGGCCCCGGATCACCCCGCCCAGGCCGCGGTCCATGCTCTTCCACAGCTCCTCGAACTCGCCGCGGTACTCACGGGGCACCAGCGAGCGGATGAAGCGGTTGACCCGCCCCACGTCGACCAGCACGAAGGCCGCGATCATGAAGGTGATCACGAAGCTGGTGAGGAAGCCGAACACCCCGGCCAGGAACTTCTGCAGCGCGGGGGCCAGGCCCGCGGTGAGCTCGGTGCCGTGGCTGGCGATGAGGTCCCGCAGGTCGTCGCCGAGGTCGTCGGACTCGGGCTCCACCGGCGGCCCCAGCAGCCAGCTCCCGTCGGACTGACGCTCGGCGTGCAGCCGCACCCCCTCGAGATCGAAGCGCCACGAGCCGTCGGCGAGCGGCTCGGCCACGACCTCGGTGGTGGGCGGCACCGTGGCCTCGTCCTCGGCCATGAAGTCACCGAAGGTCTCCTCCACCCACGCCGAGGCGCGCGGCAGGTACTCCTCGTTGAGCTTGGCCGCCGCGGTGGGCAGGGTCTCGCGCAGCTTGGCCAGGTCCTGGAACACGGCGGGGACGAGGAAGGCGGTGGTTCCCCCCAGGATCCCCAGGATGGCCAGGTAGACCACGATGATCGCCAGCACCCGCCCGATCTTGGGCTGCATGCGCGCGATGATCGGGGCCAGCAGGTAGGCCAGCAGCATCGCGAACACGAAGGGCAGCACGATGCCGCGGAACAGCACCAGCACCAGCACCGCGAAGGCGAGGAAGCCCCACAGCCGCCCGAAGCGTCGCAGCACCCCCAGCATGGTCTGCGGGGGCCGGGGCGTGCCCGAGCGGGATCCGCCCGCCTGTGGTTCCTCGCCTGCCACCGTCCTCCTCGCCTAGACCTCGTCGGCCGCCGCGGCCCGCACCTCGCTGCGAGCGGCGCCCGGGGATGCCCTTCGGCCCTCGCCCGAGGCGCTGTCCCACGCGCCGCAGGCCTGGCAGCGGAAGCGGAAGCGCTCCATCTTCACCCCGCAGCGCCGGCACGACAGCCGTGGCGCCGCGGGCTCGCCCATCGCGGCCTCGCGCGCCGCGTCTCGCTGGCCTCGCAGCAGCCGCAGCCGCACCAGCTGCAGGCGAGCCGCGGTGCTGGCCTCGGCCACCCGCTCGAGCGCGGCCGCGGCCTGCTCGGGGTGCTGCCGGGCCACCAGCGGGGCCACGGCCACGATCAGCTCCGGGGAGCGAGCGGTCCGCAGCGAGGCCAGCATGCGCTCGACCAGGTCGGCCACCAGCGACTCCTCGCTGGCCCAGTGCCAGGCCTCGGGCACCACGATGTGGGCCGCGGCGGGGAGCATCTCCCACGCGTGCTGCCACGCCTCCATCGCCAGCTCGGGATCGCCGGCCGCCGATTCCACGCGGGCCTTGGCCGTCCACACGTGGCTGCTGTCGGGGGCCAGCTCCACCGCGCGCTCGACCAGCTTGCGAGCCTTGCGATGATCGCCCTCGACCATGGCCACGCCCGCCTGCCCGGCCAGCGCGTGCCCGCGACCGACCTTGCTCTCGCGCCGCCGTCGGCCCTCCACCAGCTTCTCGTGGCGCTCCCAGGCCGCGGCCGCCCGCTCCCAGGCGCCCGCCTGCTCGAGCGCCTTGGCCAGCGACTCGAGCGTGGCCACCGAGCGCGGCGCCAGGCTGATCGCCCGCACCAGGGCCCCCACCGCAGCACGCTCGTTGCCCTGCGCCAGCAGGTCGCGGCCCAGGCCCACCAGCGCCGCCACCCGCTGCTCGGCGGGCAGCGTGGCCGAGGCCAGCACCGTGCGGTGGATCGCCTTGGCCCGCTCGATCCGACCGCGACGGCGATCGAGGGCGGCCAGGGCCAGGAACACGGTGGAGTCGCCCGGCTCCACCTCGGCCACGCGCTCGAGCTCGTGGGCCACGTTGTCCACGTCGCCCTCGGCCAGCTCGTAGAGCGTGCGGCTGCGACGGACGAGGGCCTCGGTCACCTGGCGGCGCGGGGCCACGTACCACCAGCCCCCGGCGAAGCCGGCCGCGAGGCACAACAGGGCCAGCAGCAGGATCGTCACGCGCCGCTGCCTCCCGCCCCGGGGCCCGGGCCGAGATCGAGGTCGAGGTCGAGGTCCCGCGGCCCGCGATCCTCTCCGCCGCCGCCGCGCTTGGCCTGCGCCTGCTCACGGTGGAGCTTCTCGGTCATCACCTTCTTGGTGACCGTCTCGATGTGGGCCTCCGCGGCCAGGATCTCGTCCTCTTCCTGCTGGCGCAGCGGCAGCGTGCGCAGCTCGAGCACCTCTCGCTCCAGCTCGCGGACCCGGCGTTGCATCAGGGCGGCCCCGCGGATGCGGAAGGGCGCCCGAATCGCCGTGACGGCCAGCAGCGCCACCGCGACCACCCAACCACCGAGCAGCACCGCGAGATTGACCTCGTAGCGCACCCTCGGCAGCGGCTCGATGAGATCGAGCCGTGGCACCGCGAGGACGATCTCGACCCACGCCGCGTTGGATTGCAGCGTATTCGAGGCCCAGACCACCCCGATGATGAGCAGCGCCAGGCTGACGCCGAGGTAGACCTTGCCGAGCAGGGACACCGGGTGCGGCGACCATAGCAGGGGGTGTATGCTCTGGCCATGGCAGCCGATCGCGAGCGACTGCATACGACCGTTCATCGTCCCTCCCCCGCTCCCAAGGCCCCTGGCGGCCATTCCTGGCCCGCCCTGCCGTGGGGGCTGGGCGTCGGTCTGGCCGTCGGCATCGGGGTCGGGCTCGGATGCGCCACCTCCGACCAGATGCTGGAGAAGCGCCGCCGCTCCGAGGGCGGCACCGAGTGCCGACCGGGGATCGAGGAGGACTGCTACACCGGGCCCGATGGCTCGCTGGGCCGTGGGGTTTGTGCCGCGGGGCGCCGCACCTGCAAGGACGACGGGACCCTCGGCGAGTGCCGCCAAGAGGTCGTGCCCACGGCCGAGCTGTGCAACAACCTCGACGACGACTGCGACGGCATCGTCGACAACGGCTTCGAGCGCGACGGGGCGCTGTGCGAGTTCGCCAACGCCAAGGGCGTGTGCCGCACGCAGGGCAAGTGGCACTGCTCGTCCGACGGCACGAGCTCGGAGTGCGACGCCCCCATCGTGCAGCCGCAGACCGAGAGCTGCGACGGCCTCGACAACGACTGCGACGGCGAGATCGACGAGGAGTCGGTACCGGCCGCCGAGCAGGCCTGCACCACCGGCAAGGCGGGGGTGTGCAACGCGGGCACCAACACCTGCGTGAGCGGCCAGATTCGCTGCGTGCAGAACGTCCAGCCGGGGCCCGAGATCTGCAACGGCTACGACGACAACTGCAACAACTCGATCGACGAGGACTGCGTCAAGCAGTAGCCACACCGGCCCCCGAGGCCGTCCCCTGGTCGAACGCACACCTGCCCACCCGCAGGCCGAGCCCGCGGCCGAGCCCACGACGGGCTGCGCCGATGGCTCGTTGGGGTGTTCCCCGGCGCCGAAGCCGTTGACCGGGAAAGCGCCTCCTCATTAGCATGAAGGGGTGCGGCTCGAGGCCGCCCCCGGTCGCCGGCTCGAGCTCCGAGCGAGGGCGCCGGCCCGCCCCGCCCCCGCCCGCGCCCGATGACCAAGGAACACTCGCTCACCGATACGCTCGTAGAGGACGAGCCCTCCGAGGAGCCCACCGCAGGACGGTGGGCGTGGCTCATCTGCATCGGCTCTCCCGAGGACAAGTTCTCCTCCGCGGGCCGGGTGCTGCCGCTCGAGGGATCGCGTGCGATCACCTTCGGGCGCCACGAGAGCCCCGAGGGCCTGCACGTGTCCGAGGACGGCAACCGACTGCGGGTGGGGATCCCCTTTGGCTGGGTCAGCGGCAACCATGCCGAGCTGCGGGTGAGCGAGCTCGGATCGGGGCTGCGCTTCTCCCTGCGCGACCTGGGCAGCCGCAACGGCACCCTGGTCAACGGCGAGCGGATCCAAGACGAGATCTACCTGCGCCCCGCCGACGTCTTCGAGATCGGCCGCTCGTTCTGGACGGTGCGCGAGGTGGGCCTGCGCAAGCTCCGGGCCCACAAGCTCTCGCAGCTCGATCCCACCGGCACCTGCAGCCCGCACCTGCACCACATCCACCGCACCCTGTATCGCCTGGCCCACGCCACGATCCCCATCGTGCTGCGGGGCGAGACCGGCACCGGCAAGCAGTACCTCGCGCGCGCCATCCACCAGGTGAGCGAGCGCCGGGGGCCGTTCGTGGTGGCCAACCTCGGGGCGCTGTCGGACGACCGCGTGGAGGAGGTGCTGTTCGGCGGCGCGGGGGCTCCCGGCCTGTTCGAGAAGGCCAACGACGGTACCCTGATGCTCGAGGAGCTCGGCGAGCTGTCCCCGGTGGTGCAGGGCAAGCTGCTGTCCGCGCTCACCGAGGGCCGCGCGGCGCGGGTGGGCGAGGTGGACGCCCGCAGCTTCGACGTGCGCCTCATCTGCGCCACGCTCCACGACCTCAGCCGCATGGTGGAGAGCGGCCGCTTCCGCGCCGACCTCTACTCGCGCCTGGCCGGCTTCGTGGCCGAGCTGCCCCCGCTGCGGGCCCGTCGCGAGGACCTCGGCCTGCTCACCCGCTCGATCGTCCGCGACCTGCAGCGGGAGGGTCGATCGGTGCGCATCACCTCCAACGCCTTCCGCCGCATGCTCAGCCGGGCGTGGCCGTTCAACATCCGGCAGCTCCGCCAGACCCTGACCACGGCCAGCCTGCTCGCCAGCGGCGACGGGACGATCACCGCCGATGCGCTGGCCGAGATCCTCGACCAGGACGACGGCCTGCCCGAGAACCCCGACGACGTCCGTCGCCTGCGCGACG
Organism: Myxococcales bacterium; assembly: GCA_020633315.1. Taxonomy (GTDB): domain Bacteria; phylum Myxococcota_A; class Polyangia; order Nannocystales; family Nannocystaceae; genus Paraliomyxa. The sequence goes on along the minus strand of JACKDV010000001.1, from coordinate 686,518 downwards.
AGCTGATGAAGGCCCTGGCCGACAACGACGGCGATCCCGACGCGGTGGCGCGAGCGATGGGGCGCGACCCCTACCAGATCCACCGCTGGCTGCAGCGCTTCGACCTCGAGCCCGGCTCCTTCGACGGCTGAGATACCGTCAGGTTCAGCAACCCGTTTCGTCAGGCTGTTGCCGTGCAGCCCCTCGACCCGGCGGGTCTCGGTGGGATCTGCGGTCGAGCCCTCTTCCGGGGCTCGGGAGCGAGGAATCGAACCTCGATCGCCCGGATCAAAGCCGGGTGCCCTCACCGTTGGACCACTCCCGAGTGGAGCCGCGGACAGGATTCGAACCTGCATTCGTTTCGGGTTGCAACCGAATGCCCAGCCATTGAGCTACCGCGGCGCGCTTGCTTCGTCGGCACGACGAGCCGTCCGAGCCACACCCTCGAGGGCGCGCCTCGCATCGACGACGACACGACGACGAGTGGGGTCCATGCACGAGGTCGCGGCCGCGCCTTCGTGGACCCCACGGGCGCGGCTACGGGCAGCTACACTGACATTGGGGCCGCGGCTGGACGACGAGCGCCACCACGCCGAGGGAGGCCCCCTCGGTGATCACGGTGACGAGCTCGGAGCGCGACTCCATTGCCCACTGTTGATAGCACCCGAGGATCGGGTGTCCAGCGGGACTTTCGAACGCAGCGAGGCGCCTGCTCCGTGGAGCGGCGCCTCGCCGATGCCGAGGAAACGGGGGACGAGCCCCCTACCCCAGCGCCTCGAGCTGGGCCGCGAGATCGGGGTGCTCGGGGTCCTCCTCGAGCCCGCGCCGCAGCATCGCCTTGGCCTTGGGCGCCTCGTTCAGCGCGAGGTGGGCCCGCGCCAGGTTGGCGTAGATGTCGCCGCGACGCAGCAGGCCGGATCGATCCGCGTTCTGCAGGAGCATGGTGCGGTAGATCTTGAGCGCGTCCTTCCACGCCTGGTTCTGCTCGTGCAGGCCGCCCAATGTCACCAGCGTCTCCACGTTGGTGGTGTCGATGCGGTAGGCCTCGAGCAACTGCTCGCGAGCCCCGGCGGCATCGCCCTCCCGCAGGCCGATCCGAGCCAGGCGGGTGAGGTAGTGCCCCAGGATCTTGTCGCGCTTGCCCCGGCGAGTGACCTCGACGAGCCATGCGTAGATGCCCTTGGCCTCGTCGAAGCGATCGGCCATGAACAGGCCATCGGCCACGCGACGGTTGATCTCCACGTCCTCCTGATCCTCCTCGTAGAGGCCATAGAGCACCACCAGCGCCGCATCGATCTCGTGGAGCTGGCTCATCAGCAGGTCCACGCGCTCGAGCTTGAGCGCGCGCCGGGCCGCGGGCTCGGCCTCGCGCTCGGCCTTGCCCTCGAGGAGCTGGGCCACCTGATCCCAGCGCTCCTCGGAGCGCGACAGCTCCGTCAGCGCCTCGACCACGCGGTCCTCGGCGGGCGCCAGGCCGTAGGCCCGCTCGAGGTGCTGACGACGTCGCGCCGGATCGTCGATGGCCAGCTCGGCGAGGCGAAGCTGCAGCGCCGCGCCCTCGGATCCCTGGGGGTCGAGGGCCGCCGCCCGCTCGAGGATCTCCCGCATGCCGTCGTCGTCGCCGCGGGCGTCGTAGACGGAGGCCAGGGCCAGCAGCGCTGGCACGTAGGCCGGGTCGAGCTCGAGGAGCTGCTGGAGGATCGACTCGGCGCGCTCGCTGTCGTCGAGCTTCTCGGCCAGCAGCGCGGCCAGGCGCGAGGCCACCAGGCGGTAGCGATCCGCGTCGCCGCTCTCGCGCGCCCGATCCATGCGGGCCTGCAGCAGCTCCGACAGATCGACGTAGCGCTCCTCGGCGCTCAGCAGGCGATCCAGCGCGTCCTCGGCCGCCGGGTGACCGGCCTGCTCCAGCAGCACCTGCTGCAGGCGCTCGATCGCCTCGCCGGTGTCGCCCAGCCGCTGCTCGGCCACCTCGGCCAGATCCATCAGCACCGTCACGCGGTCGGCGGCCTCGAGCGCCACCTCGAGGCGACGCTCGAGGGTGTCCCGCACGTCGTCCCAGCGCTCGAGCCGACGCAGCAGCGCCTCGAGCTCGCGCAGGGCCACCAGATCGTCGGGCTTGTCGGCCACCATGTCCTGGTAGGTGGTGATGGCGTCGTCGGGCCGATCGAGGGCCTCGACCAGCACGGTGGCCAGGCGATGACGCAGCTCTCGGCGCTCGTCCGAGTCCTCCACGATGAGGGCCCGCCGCGACAGCGCGTCGGCGAGCCGCTCGTGATCGCCGGTGGCCGAGAGCAGCGCCAGCAGCTTGCCCCAGCCGTCGGCGTGCCCCTCGTCGAGCGAGATGACCTGCTCGAGGTCGGCGACGGCCACCGCGAGGTCGACCAGCGCGGTCTCGGCCACCCCGGCCGCCTCGTACCACAGCGCGGCCGCGGCATCGGGGCCGGGCTGCACCGCGGCGAGGCGGGTGAGCGCGTCGTGCAGCACCGGGGCGTCGCCCACGGCCCGCGCCGCCTCCACCCGACGCTCGAGCGCCTCGGGATGCTCGGCGTTGTCCTCGAGCACCGCGTCGAGCACCACCAGCGCCCGCCCGCCGTCGCCGAGCTCGCGCAGCAGCACGGTGGCGGTCTGCAGGGCCAGCGGCGCGGTGAGGCGCCCCTCGGCCCGGCCGGCCTCGATCGCAGCGAGCATCAGCTCCACCGCCTGGGCCAGCAGCCCCTGCTCGCGCCCCAGCGCCAGCACCCGCTCGAGCCCGGTCGCCGACTCGGGATCGACGGCCAGCAGCGCGCCCCAGGCCTCGAGGGCCTGCGGCGGCGTGCCGCCGCCCGCGTCGTAGAGCGAGCCGAGCTGCTCGAGCAGCGACAGGCGCGAGCCCTCCTCGGCCTGCTGTAGGCGATGCACCACCACCCGCGCCTGCCCGGCCCGATTCTCGGTGGCCACGTAGGCGGCATCGAGAGCGTCGAGCAGCGCATCGGGGGCCGGGCCCTCGGTGCTCGCGAGCACCTGCTCGAGCCCGGCGATCGCGGCCGCGCCCGCGCCCTGCTCGAAGGCGTCGCGGTACGACTCGAGCGCCCCGCTGCGGTCGCCGAGCGCGAGCTGGGCCTCGCCGTGACGCACCATCAGCGCCGCCCGCTCGCCGTCGTCCTCGGCCAGGCGCACCGCCTCGCGGAGCCCTCGCTCGATCGCCTCGCCGTTGCCCACGGCTCGGCCCAGGCGCTCGATCTCGGCGCAGATCACCGCGGTGGCCAGCGCCTCGTCGAGCAGCGGCAGCAACAGCGCCAGCGCGCGCTCGTTGTCGCCCAGGATGTCCTCGGCGAGCCGAGCCGCCTGCGAGGCCAGCACCACGCGGGCCTCGGGATCGCGATCGGGCTGCGCTGCGCGACCGGCCAGCTCGTCGACGTGCTCGTTGGCCCCGCCGAGCTGGACCGCGAGCCGCCCCGCCGCCTCGAGCACCTCGGGCAGCTCGGCCGGCTCCACCACGTCGACCAGGGTGCCCAGCGAAGCCAGCGCTCCCGCCGGATCCTCGAGCCGCTCGAGCCTCACCTGGGCCAGCCGCCGCAGCGACTGGGCCTTGTCCTCGGGGTCCTGGGTGAGCTGGGCCCGCGAAGCGAGCACGGTGGCCAGGTCGGCGAAGTAACCCGCGGCGTCGAGCTGCGGCATCACCAGGTTGCTCGCCGCCTCGAAGTGGTCCTCGGTCTGGGCCAGCTTGACCAGATCCTCGAGCGCGCCCTCCTGCCCCGGCACGATGGAGAGCACCTCCTCGTAGCGCTCGAGCGCGCTGGGCACGTCCTCAAGCGGGCCCACGAACAGCCGCGCCGCGCTCAGCACCAGCAGGGCCCGCTCGTAGGGCTCCTCGGTGAGCCGCGCCCGCTCGGCCAGCACCTCGGTGGCCTCGCCGTCGCGCTCCTCGGCCACCAGGGCCTCGGACAGCGCGGCCAGGGCCTCGGTGTCGCCCTCGGCCTCGATCAGCAGCTCGCGCAGCACGTCGATCTCGGCCGCGCGGTCCTCCCGGGCCTCGCGGTGCAGATCGGCGAGCTTCATCCGCAGGTCGCGACGCTCCTGCGGATCCTCGCTGGTCTCCACCTGGCGCCGCAGCACCTCGATGAGCTCGTGCACCGCCCCGCGGTTCTCGTAGGCCCGCGCCAGCCGCTGCAGCGCCTCGCGATCGGAGGGCTCGATGTCGAGCAGCTCGCGCCACGCGACCTCGGCCTCCTCGCTGCGCGCGAGCACGTCCTCGAGCAGGGTGGCGAGGCGACGCATCAGCTCCAGGCGCTCGGCGTCCTCGTTGGCCACCCGCGCCCGCACCACCAGCACCTCGCGCAGCTCCTCGTGGAAGCCGAGCTGCTGCAGGCAGGTGTCGAGCAGGGTGAGCGTGGGCTCGTGCTCGGGCGAGAGCTCGAGCGCCGCCCGCAGGATCTCCACGGCGCGCCCCGGCTCGCCCGCCCCGTGCTGGATGCGAGCCGCCCACACCATCAGGGCCAGTCGGCGATCCACGTCGCTCTGGAGCTTGTCGCCCCCGGCCGCGGCCACCAGCGCATCGCTGAGCTCCATGCCCAGGTCGAGGGCCTCGGCCACCCGCGCCACCTCGGCATCGAGGCCCCGCAGCGCGTCCTCGGGGCCCGGCTCGGCCAGCGCCCGGCACAGGGCATTGAACGAGGCCGAGTGGGTCTCGGGGGCGCGCAGCAGCAGCGACGAGATCTCGCGGTACAGCTCGTGGCGCACGATCGGATCGTCGACGTGCAGCAGCTGCCACTCGTCGATGTCCACGATCCGCCGCAGGTTGCCCTGGCGCTCGTAGATCGGCCGCAGCATCGAGAGGATGCGGGGTCGCAGGCCGCGGCGCGCCTCGGCGATCCGCTCGAGCCGCAGCACGGCCTCGGGATCGTCGGGCAGCTCGGCCAGCATCGCCTCGAGGGTGTCCACCGCCGCGTCGGGATCGTCGATGTGCTGGTCCTGCACGTCGGCGATGCGGGTGTGGATCGTGGCCCGCGACACGGTGTCCTCGGTGCGATCGAGGCGATCGCGGAGCAGCTCCACCAGCTCGGGCCAGCGCTTGGTCTCCTCGTAGATCTGCTCGAGGCGGCTGCGCGCCAGCTCGTACTCGGGCTGGATCTCGAGGATCCGCTGGTAGGCCCGGCCGGCCTCGGCCGCGTCCTCGAGCATCTCCTGCGACAGCGTGGCCAGCTTGCGCAGGATCTCGATCTGGCGGCTCTCCTCCAGCGCGTTGTCCACCTCGCGCCAGTAGGCCGCCCCCAGCTCGCGCCACAGCTCGGCCTGGGTCAGGGCCGACTCGAGCGAGGGGAAGATCGAGGAGTCATCGGGGCGCGCCTCGAGCAGGCGCTGCAGCAGCGGCACCGCCCGCTCGGGCTGACGCAGCGAGCCCGACCACAGCTCGGCCGCCTCGCGCACCACGTCGAGGGTGTCGTCGCCGTCGTCGTCGGCTCCCTCGCCGCTGACGTACTCGGTGAGCGCCTCGGCGTAGAGGTCCACCCGGCTGAGCACGCCGGCGAGGCGCGCGAGCTGGTCGCGTACCCGTCGCTCGCGGGGCTGCTCCTTGAACAGCCGCGTGTAGCTCTCGAAGGCCTTGTCGAGGTCCTCGAGCTGCTCCTCCTCGATCTGGGCGATGCGCAGCAGCAGGCGCATGCGCTCGTGCTCGTCGCCCGCCTCCTGCAGGCGGATCTCCTGGATCTGGATGAGGCGGCTCCAGTCGGCCACGGCCGCGAACACGGGCTCGAGCATCTCGGCCACGCGCCCGCGCATGGTGGGATCCTCGAGGTAGCGACCGAGCTCCTCGGTGCCCACCGCGTGATCGGGATCGAGGCGCAGCGCGGTGCTCAGGTGGCGGATGCCCTCCTCGGGATCGTCGAGCTTCTCGCCGTACAGCCGCCCCAGCCGCAGGTGGGTGTCGACCGCGTCGTGGCCCTGCAGGCGCCCGAGCTTGCGGTTGAGGTGGGCCGCCAGCTCGCGGTAGCGACCGGTGGCCTCGTACAGGGGCTCGAGCACCTCCTGCACGTCGGGGCGCTCGAGCGCGGGGCTCGACAGGCGCTCGTACAGCCGGATCGCGTCCTCGGGACGCTCCAGGTTGATCCGGTACAGCTCCGCCGCGCGCAGCAGCAGCTCGTCGCGGGGCTCGCCCTCCTCGGCGCGATCGGCCTGGGCCACCAGCAGCTGGGCCAGCGGCTCGTAGTCCTCCTGGCGCAGGTAGATGCTCTCGAGCGCCCCGGTGGCTCCCGCGTCGCCCGGGGCCAGCTCGAGCACCCGCTCGTAGGCGCCGCGGGCCGCGTCGAGCTGCTCGAGGCGGTGCAGCGCCACCTCGCCCATCGCCCGCAGCACCCGCTGCTGCAGGTCGGAGTCGAGGATGTGATCCACGGTCTGGCCGTAGGCGCTCAGCAGGGCCTCGGCGCGCGCATCCTCGGCGCCCAGGCGCTCCACCTTGTCGAGGATCTCGGAGAGCTCGGGCTGATCGGCGGCCTCGGCCATCGCCTCGCACAGCACCCCGAACGCGCGCTCGGGATCGCCGATGCGCTCCTCCTGGGTGGTGGCCACGCGCAGCAGGGCCTGCAGCCGCCGCCGCCCCGAGGGCTGCTTGCGGGCCTGCAGCTCCTCGAGCCGCAGCAGCGCGGGCCAGTTCTGCTCGCCCTCGTAGATCGGCATCAGGATCCGCATGGCGCGGTCCCGGGTGTCGTCGTCGTCGAGGTACTGCTCCACCGCCTCGCGGGCGCGCTCGTCGGTGGGCGCCAGGTCGAGCACCCGCTTGAGCAGCTCGAGGGCGTCCTCGCCCCGGCCCAGCCGCTGGCCGACCACGTCGGCGGTGCGGGCCAGCAGCTGCACGCGATCGCCGTCGTTGTCGGCGAGCGCGGTGAGCCGCCGCAGGCCGTCCTCCACGTCGGGCCAGCGCTCGAGCTGCTGGTTGAGCTCGACCAGGCTCGACAGCGCATAGGCAGTGTCCTCGCGGCCCACCTTGAGGTCGAGCACCGACTGGAACGCCGAGATCGCCCGGTGGGCGTCGGAGAGGTGGTCGCGCTGGATCTCGCCGATCTGCCGCCAGATGGGGGCGCGCAGCCGCGACTCGGTGGTCACGCCGATGCGGTGCTCGAGCACCTCGCACAGCCGCTCCCACTCGCCCTCCTCCTGGAACAGGCGCTCGAGGGCCTCGAGGCTGCGGCGATCGTCGGGCGCCATGTCGAGCACCTCGCTGTAGGTGAGCGCGGCGCCCACTCGGTCGCCGAGCTCCTCCTGGATCCCGGCGATCTGCAGGCGGATGCGCACCTGCTCCACGTCGGAGTCCACGAAGCGCAGCAGCGCCCGCTTGGCCTCGATGAGCGCCACGCCGTCGCCGGCCTCGAGGTGCAGGCGGCACAGGGCCTCCACCGCGCGATGGGCCAGGGTGGCGTCGGGCGGGTCGAGGGCGAGCAGCTCGCCGTAGGCGTGGCGCGCCGCCTCCTGGTCGTGCAGGTGCTCGTCGAGCAGCACCGCGATGCGGTGGGTGAAGTCGATCTGCAGCGCGCGATCGAGGGAGTCGCTGGCCAGGGCGCCGCGCCACACCTCGACCAGGTCGGCCGGGCGCCGCAGGGCCAGGCCCAGGCGCTCCACCTGCTCCCGGGTGTCGCGGCGACGCACGTCCATCCCGAAGGCCTCGCGCATGGAGCCGAAGGCCGAGGACGGATCGTCCTGCTCCTGCTCGCGCAGGCGGGCGATCTCGATGAGATGGGTGACCGCCTCGTCGACCGAGCCGATCTCCTCGGCGTGGGCCCGCCGCACGTGCAGGATGCGGATGCGCCCCTCGTGATCGCCCAGGCGCTGATAGATGGGCTCGAGCAGGGCGCAGGCCGGGAGCTGCACCTCGGAGATGTCGAGCAATTCCTCGAGCAGGTGGCGGGCCTGGGCGTCGTCGGGATCCTCGCCCAGCACCTGGCCGAGCAGGTCGACCGCGCCGAAGGCATCGCCCAGGAACTGCATGCGCAGCGCGGCGCGGCGCACCATGAGGCGGCGGCGCAGCGAGGCGTCGGAGGTGAGCTCGGCCCAGCGCCCCAGGATCTCCTCGAGGCTCTCGCGATCGGAGGGCTCCTCTCCCTCGCCGTAGAGGTCGGCGAGCAGCTCGATGGTGGGCAGATCGTCGGGGATGAGGTCGAGCAATTCCTCGGCGGTGGCGATGGCCGCGGCCCGATCGCCCAGCACGTGGCGGGAGATCTCGGTCATCCGCGACAGCAGCTCCTTCTGCTCCCGCTGGTTGAAGGTCACGTCGACCCGGCGCCGGTACAGGGCCACCAGCTCGGAGCTGGCCTCGCGCCCGCGCAGCAGCGCCTCGAGGGCCTCGTAGGCGCCCTGGTGGGTCTCGTCCTGCTCGAGCACGATCGCGTAGGCCCGCTCGGCGTCGTGGGGGCGGGCCAGGGCGTCGCGCAGCATCGCGGCGTGCTCGAGCAGCAGGTCGCGCCGCAGGGTGGCCAGCTCGCGCGGCAGGGTGCGGCCCTCGGCCTCGGCCTGCTCGGCCTGCTGCGCCATCGAGCGCAGCGCGGACTCGTAGGCCTCCGACACGTCGACCATGCGCTGCAGCTCGGCGCCCAGGCGCTGCAGGGTCTGGCGACCCTGCCAGTGGCTGGGATCGGCCAGGAACAGCTCCACGCGGATCCGCAGCGAGTCGGCCCGCCGCTCCTCCATGCGCTCGTAGATCGCGGCGAGCTGCTCGAGCAGCTGCTTGCGGACGACCGGGTCCTGCTCGGCCGCGATGATCACCTCCATCGCCTCGGCCTCGCGCTGGCGATCCTCCACGCGGCGGTAGTAGGGCAGCAGGCCGCGGCTCACCGGCAGGCTCACCCCGGGGTCGGCCTGGCGCAGATCCTCGAGGGCCTGCACCGCGTCGCGGTGGCCCGGCTCGAGCTCGAGCACGGCGAGGAAGCCCTCGACCGCGGGCATCGACTGCTGCAGGCGCACCGCCCGGATCTGGGCGAGCTCGAACATCAGGCGCACGCGGGCGGTCTCGGTCTGGGCGCGGGCGAGCTGGCGCTCGAGGATCTCGGCCAGCTCGGGCCACTGCCCGCGGTTGCGGTGGATCCGGGCCAGGCTCTCCAGCGAGGGGTCGTCCTCGGGGGCCTGCTCGAGGATCCGGCGGTAGGTCTCGGTGGCGCCGTCGAGGTCGCCCAGGTGCTGCTCGAGGATGCTGGCCAGGCGCCGCAGGGTGCCCAGGCGGGCGTCGGGATCCTCGGTGACCTCGAGCCGCCGGCGGTAGACCTCGCTGAGGTCGTCCCAGCGGCGGGTGGCCGAGTAGATGCTCTCGAGCGCCGCCATGGCCCCGGAGTTGGTGGGGTCGAGGTCGATGATCCGCCGGAAGTAGCGCTGGGCGTCGTCGGGCTTGAACAGCTTGTCGCGGGCGATCACCGCGAGCTTGTCGAGCAGGGTGAGGCGCTCGGCGTCCCCCACCCCCTCGGCCGCGATGCGCTCCTCGAAGATCGTGGTGAGCTCGTCCCAGCCGTCGGCCTTCTCGGCCGCGAGCTCGAGGGCGGCGCGCAGCGCCTCGTCGCCGGGGCGGATGCGGTAGGCCTCGGCCGCCCAGTGCAGGGTGAGCGTGGGCGAGCTGAGGTTGTGCTCGGCCACCTGCTGCATGGCCGCGATGAGCTCGAGGCGCTCGTCGTCGCCCTGCGCCGCCCGCAGCAGCACCTGGTAGGTGTTCATCAGCCGCGCCCAGTTCTTCTGCTCGCGGTAGATGGGCAGCAGCTCGCGGGCCACCGCGAGGTTGTCGGGCTGGATGGCCAGGGTGCGCTCGAGGGCCTTGAGGGCGCGCTCGGGCTGGCCCAGCCGCTCCTGACACAGCGCGGCCACGCGACGGTACAGGGCCACGCGCTCCTCGATGTCTCCGATGCGATCGGCGGCGCTGTGCAGCACCTCGACCACGTCGGACAGCCGCCCCTGCGACTCGTACAGCGCGGTCAGCTCGTCCCAGCGCCCGGCCGCCACGTAGGCGTCGCGCAGGCGACGGGTGGCCTTGTCGTGCCCCGGCGACAGCCGCAGCAGCTCCGCCCAGGCCGCGCTCGCGTCCTCGCGGCTCTGCAGGCGATCGGAGTACAGGTGACCCAGGTGGGCCAGGATGCGGATCGCGAACTCGCGGTCCACGTAGGCCAGGCGGCGGTGGAGGATCTCGGCGGCGCTGGCCCACCGCGACTCTCGCTCGTACAGGCGAGCCAGGGCATCGAGCGCGGTGGGGTCGTCGCCGTGGTGCAGCAGCACCTCGTTCCACGCCGCGATCGCCTCGCGACGATCGCCCAGGCGCTCCTCGGCCAGCCGGGCCAGCTCGATGCGCAGGGCCAGGGCCTCCTCGCCGCTGCGCTCGGCCAGCTCCTCGCGACGCAGCGCGATGAGGGCCCGCCAGTCGCGGCGCTGCTCGTGGATCCGGGCGAGCAGCACCCGGGCTCCCTCGTCGCCCGGCGACAGCTCGAGCACCTGCCCCAGCGGCTCGAGGGCGCGCTGCGGGTTGCCGAGCTTCTCGAGCCAGATCTCGGCCACCTTGAGCAGCAGCTCGCGCTGGCGCTCGGCGTCGCCGGCCGCCCGCGCGGCGTCGATGCGGCGCGAGTACACCCCCAGCAGATCGTTGAAGCGCCCGGCGGTGGCGTAGGTGTCGGCCAGCGCCTGCAGGCTGGGCTCGTGGCGGGGATCGATGTCGAGGATGCGCTGCAGGGTGGCCAGCGCCATCGTGTCGAGGTTGAGGCGATCGCGGTACAGCTCGGCGATCTCGAGCAGCTTGGCGATGCGGGCCTCGTTGGCCTCCTCGCCGCCCTCGATGCGATCGAGCTCCTCCTTGAGCAGGTCGACCAGCGCGGTCCACTTGCCCGCGTCGCGATACAGCCGCTCGAGCGCCTCGGAGGCGCGGCGGTCGTAGCCGTCCTCGCGCATCACCGAGCGCCACACCTCGATCGCCCGATCGGCGCTGCCCAGGCGCTCCTCGGCGAGGGCCGCCCGCTCCTGCGCGAGGGCGAAGCGCTGCTCGGGATCGCTGGCCCCGCGCTGCGCCTGCATGAGCACCTGCATGAGCTGGGTGGCCGAGGCCTCGTCGGCGAACAGCGCCCGGTAGAACGCGAGCACCTGCGCGTCGCCCGGCTCGCTGCGTCGCACCCGGCGGAAGTAGGGCTCGGCCTTCTTGGCGTCCTGGGTGTGCCGCCAGATCACGGTGCCGGCGAGCAGGGCCACCGCGTTGCCGCCCCCGTCGCGGGGCGCTCGCTGGGCCAGGGCCTTGGCCGCGTCGACCAGCTCGGTCTGCGGCGCATCGTCGACGATCAGGCGGCCGAGGACCTTGGCGGTCGCGTCCACCGAGGCGGGATCGTTCTTGGCCTCGAGGCGCGCGGCGGCCAGATCGATGCCATCGAGCGCGGCGACCAACGCCTCGCGGGTCTCGTCGTCGCCGGCGTTGAGGTGGTCGAACAGTGCGGAGCGGAGATCGGCCATGTCGGGTCTCGGAGCGGCAGGTGGAGCGTGGAGGGACGGGAGCGAAGCGAGGGCAGCCCCTTCGCCCGGGGGGCGGGGACCGGCGGAGGACCGAGGAGCGGGAAGCGAGGGCGAGCCGATCCGTGGGGACGCGGCGGGCCGCGCTCGCGAGCATCGCGTTGGCCTCGTCGCGACCCGTTCTCGGGCCCCGGTCGACGACCACCCCTGGCGATCGGAGCCGCAAGGTTACGTTGGTGCAAAGGCCGGTTCAATCGGCCTCGGCACGGGTCCCCAGGGACCCGTCCCTGCCCTCCCCCGGGGCCTCGGCTCGCAGGAGCGCGAGGGTGGCCGCGGTCGCAGCCGACACGTTGAGCGACGCGACACCACCGCGACCCACGATGGTCGCGAGCAGGTCACATCGAGCCCGGGTGAGCCGGCGTAGACCCCCGTGCTCACCGCCCATCACGACCACCAGCGGATCGGGCAGACGGTCCTCGGCGAGCAGCCGGGGCAGCGACTCGCCGCCCTCGGCCACGGTGCCCAGCACCCACACGCCGCGGTCTCGACAGGTCTCGAGGGCCCGCGCCAGGTTGACCACCCGCGACAGCGCGAGGCGCTCGCTGGCCCCGGCCGAGGCCCGGACCACGGCCGGGGTCACCCCCACCGCGCGATCGCGGGGCCAGACCAGCCCGAAGGCGCCGAAGAACTCGCAGGTGCGCATGATCGCGCCGAGGTTCTGCGGGTCCTGCACGCCGTCGAGGGCCACCAGCAGGCGGCGGCCGTCCTCGGGTGGGGCCGACAGCATGGCGTCGACGAGGTCCTCGAGGTCCTGCCACACGGGGGCGCGCGCGCGGGCCAGCACCCCCTGGCAGTCGATCTGCGGCGCTCGCTGGGCGAGCGTGGCCCCGTCGACGAGCTCCACCTCCACGCCGGCCGCACGGGCCAGCTCGTGCAGCTCGCCGTCCTCGCGACGCCGGTCGAGCCACACCGAGCGCACGCGGGCCGGGGCATGGCGCAGCAGCTCGACCACCGCGCGGGGGCCGGGCACCAGGTGCGGCCCATCGCCCGTGTCCTTGGCCAGGCCCGGCGACGCCACGCTCCCCCGCGGGACGGGACCCCGGCTAGCCCTTGCCCGGCGACGACTGGACAACCAGCGCTCCTCCCTTCACGCGGGTGAGCGTGGCCTTGCCCGCCCCCGGCCCGGGATGGCCGGTGATCGCCTGCTGCAGGGCCAGGAACACCAGCAGCGCCTGGTCCCCGGGGGCCTCGCCCTGCAGGCGGGCATAGGCATCCTCGAAGGGCGCGACCTCGGGGCCGCGGGCCGCCGCGGGGACCACCCAGACCCCGTCGAGCACGTCGCGCGCTCGCGCCAGCGGCTCGGGATCCACGCCCTCGGCCGTGGTCAGCACCATCACCCCGGGGACGTCCTCGCGGGCCGGCATGCGCCCGGCCCGGGCGAGCTGGCGGATCACCAGCTCGGCGCGGGTGAAGGTGTCGGGCACCAACACTGCCGACTCCCCCCGCAGCGCGGCCATCACGGGGTTCACGTGGGGCGCGAAGCTGGTGGTGGCCGGCGGATAGGTGCGGACGACCAGCTCCATGCCGGTGCCCTTGGCCTTGGCCTCCACCGCCGCGATCGCCCGGCGCCCGTAGGCGTTGTCGGGGGCCAGCACGACCAGGCGCTCGCGCTTGGTGGCCTCGGCCACGCCCACCAGCACCGCGATGCGGCGCTCGAGGCTGGCCGCCACCCCGGAGGCCGAGCCGCTGCCCTCCCCCGGGACCACCACCGCGGCCCGTCCGCCCACGTCGTCGGCCACCGCCTTGACGCTCTTGGCCCCGATGGGACCCACCAGCACCCGCGCGCCCTCCGCGAGCAGCGAGCGGGCACCGCTCAGCGCCGACTTGGTCGACGATCCCGCGTCCTTCCACATCAGCGCCGGGGCTGGGCCGTCCACCGTGACCACCTCCACCGTGGCCAAGGCCGCCGCGAGGTGCTCGTCGGCGAAGGCCGACAGCGGCCCCGTGCGGGGCAGCAGGATCCCGATGCCCCCCGAGGCAGAGGCGCAGCTCGCCACCCAGGGCGGCAGCCCAGGGGCCACCGGCTCCCCCTGGCGCGCGGCCAGGCAGGCCCGGCCGGCCGACGGCGGCATGCGGGTCACCAGCGCGGCCAGCCCGTCGGGCGCCAGGCCCTCGCCCAGCAGCGCGATCCGCTGCTCCACCCACAGCGCGGTGGGATCGCCATCGGGCAGCAGCTCCCGCCACGCGGCCAGCTCCACCAGGGCGCCGGCCAGGTCTCCATTGCGATCCAGCCCCACCGCCCGCAGGCCGTGCTCCTCCACCGGCGGCAGCCCGCCCCGGGCGTGCACCAGGGGCTCGTCCAGCGCACTGAGCGCGATCGATGGATCCCCGCCGCGGACCAGCGCCCGCAGGCGGATCCGCGCCAGATCGACCAGCACCAGCGCATCCTGCTCGGGGCCTCCCGTGACCAGGGCCAGCCCCTCCTCCGCGGTGGCGATCGCGAGGGGGTCGGCCCCCGCGAGGTACGCATGCTCCGCCTTGGCCCGCAGCGCGGCCAGGCGCATGGACAGCGGCGGATCCCCGGCCAGGATCTGCTCGGCGATCACCCGCACCTCGTCACTGCCGGGATCCTCCGCCCGGGCGGCCTGCAGCCGATCCCAGGCCGCCTGGACCTGCGGATCGCGGGGTCGCTCGTCGAGCACGCTGGGCTCGCCGGGACGGGGCGTGGTGGTGGGCCCCGCCTGGCACTTGGCCCCGCCTCCGCACAGCCCCAGAGCAACGAGGACGAGCCCCGCCCGCAGACGAGCGAGGCCGGACGAATCGGGGCGGAGCAGGGGGCGAACGGGCAAGGAACCTCGGGACGCCGACGGGTGCGGCCCGCCGATCGCCGGGCATGTTATATGAAGTTCGGATGAAGGGCCGCGACGCGGAGGAGCCCGAGGATTTCGGATACGGCGAGGCCAGCCGCTACGCCGCTCACCTCGATCGCGGCTGGGCCATGCTCGATCGCGGAGACCCCGCAGCTGCGCGGACCTCGGCCGAGCATGCCCAGGAGGCCCGGCCCAACGACCCCGATGCGGCGGTCCTGCTGGGCGCGGTGGCCCTGGCCGAGAGCGACCCAGACGAGAGCCTGCGCTACTACGACAAGGCCATCGAGCTCGATCCCGAATACCTCGAGCCCTACACCGCGGCGGCCCAGGTGTGCCTCTACGACCTGGAGGACCCGGCCCGCGGCCTGCGCTACTGCGCCGATGCCCTGGAGATCGACACCCTGGGGCCGTTCGAGACCCTCGACGTGCACCTGGTGGCGGCCGAGTGCGAGCTCGCGGCAAACGCGGCGACCGAGGCCAAGCGGCGCCTGGCCAGCCTCGATGAGGAGTCGGTGGTGATGAGCGCCCTGCGGCTGGGCGCGCGCCCGGACCTCCTCGAGGAGGTCGACCGCGAGGATCCCAGCAGCCCCGACACGGTGGCGTGGGAGCTGCTGTGCCTGGATGCGGAGGGCGACGGCCTCGACGAGGAGGAGCGGGTCGATCGCATCGGCCGCGCCCTGCAGCTCGCCTTCCGCCTCGCCCGCGTGCGCCTCGACCTGGGCGAGGTGGATGCGGCCACCCAGACCCTCGAGGAGCTGCTGCGCTGGTACCCCGGGGAGCCCGATGCCTGGTACCTCGCCAGCGAGGCCCATCATCGCGCGGGTCGCATGCCCGAGGCCTGCGTGGCGGCGGTCAAGACCCTCGAGCTCGACCACGAGCTCGAGATCCCCGACTGGGTGCCCTCGTTCGCGCTGGTGCACCGCCGCGTGGTCAAGCTCCTCAAGGAGTCGCCCGAGCCCGCGCTCGGATCGCTGGTGGACACCGGGCGGCCGCTGACCGTGATGGTCCGCGATGCCCCGGCGCCCGAGCTGGTGATGGAGGGCGTGGACCCGCGGGTGCCCGTGATCGCCCTGGCGGCGCGCCCCGGCCCGGCCCCCGACGCCGACCCCGATGCGCCCCTCGACGACTCCGAGCCGCCGCAGCTCACCGGCCTGGCCGTGTACCGGCGCAACCTCGCCCGCTTCGTCCGCGACGCGGAGCACTTCGAGCAGGAGCTGCGCTTCTCGGTGCTCGACGAGCTCGCGGCCTTCGTGGGCATGGACGACCCCGCGCGCGAGCGCCTGGGCCTGCCGCCCCTCGGTCCGATGATGCCCACTCCCGCCGCGGCCTCGGCCGAGGAGCCCGAGGCCGAGGACGCCGGCAAGGGCAAGCGCAAGCGAGGACGTCGTCGACGCTCCCGCGCGCCGAGCTGATCCGACTCGAGAAAATACTGCGATCGAAACCACGTTTCGCCGCCGCGTCGTCCCAGCTCGAGCTTCGCCAAACGACCCGCACGAAAGGGTTCCTTGATACCGGAGCCCGTTTCGGGCTGCTAGCTTGGGATCCGTGACGGTCGCGGCTGCCCTCCGGGTCAAGACCCTTCAGAGCCTCTTCCCGGGGATCAAGGGGCGCATGCAGCTGGTGAAGGTGATGCTCCACCTGCGCATGCCCGAGCTGGCCGAGATGGGCCGCGACGAGCCCCTCGACGACGAGCTCGCCCGCCGCCTCGAGCTCGCCCGCGACATGTTCGCCATGGGCTGAGCCAGGCGCCGCTGCGGCGCGCGTCGGGGGAGCGCCGCGCTCAGCCGCAGCGCACCGCGCCCTTGCCGAACAGGCGCTCGAGCGCCAGCAGCAGCCCCTCGTCGGCGCTCACGCAGAACTCGTCGCCGAACACGATGTTGCTGCTGAAGCGATCGTCGACCAGCACGGTCAGCTCCATCTTGCACTGGCCGCCGTGGTCCGAGACCACCTGCTTGAGCGCGAGCACCTTGCCGTCGGTGAGCTGGTCCTGGCGCAGCGTGAGCTGCACCTTGGCCGTGCGCTCGGCCCGGGCCTGGGCCACCGGCTGGATCGTGTCGAGCAGCAGCTTGTAGCGCTGCACCTCGCCGTCGTCGCCGGTCTCCACCTCCACCTTGCCCGCGATCAGCACCGGCTCGTCGCCGGCCTGCTCGATCTGCTCGGCCACCGACAGCCCGGTCTCCTCGTCGACCCGCGCGTAGGTCTTGGGGAACACGATCGCCTCCACCCGCCCGTACTGGTCCTCGAGCTGGAAGAAGCCCATCGGTCCGCGGCCGCTGCGGGTCTGCACCTCGCGAAAATCGCAGATCACCCCGGCGAGCACCACGTCGTTGCCGTGCATGTCCTTGCGGAGGTTGCCCACGTTGGTGGTGGCGAAGCGCTCGACGTCCTGCTGGAAGCGATCCAGCGGGTGGCCGGTGAGGTAGAAGCCCAGCGCCTCGCGCTCGCCGAGCAGGCGCTCCTTGGGCGTCCACTCCTCGCAGTCGGGGTACTCCTCCACGTAGACGGTCTCGGCCGCGGTGTCGGCCAGCATGTCGAACAGGCCCCGCTGACCGCTCTCGCGATCGCGCTGCGCCGACTGCCCCTGCTCCACCGCGCGCTCGATGGCGCCCAGCAGCTGCGCCCGCGCCCGCCCCCCGGCCACGCTGTCGAAGGCCCCCGCGCGCAGCAGCCCCTCCAGGGTGCGCTTGTTGGCCTTCTTGAGGTCGATGCGCCGGCACAGGTCGAACAGGCTGGTGAAGGGGCCGTCGCCGTCGCGGGCGTCGAGGATCGAGTCGACCGCGGCCGCCCCCACCCCGCGCACCGCCCCCAGGCCGAAGCGGATCTGCTGCTCGTAGAGCCCGGCCTGCTCCTGCCCCTCGATGGGCTTGCACACCACCGAGAAGTCCCGCCCCGACTCGTTGACGTCGGGCGGCAGCACCCCGATGCCCGCGCCGCGGGCCTCGGCGATGAACTTGACCACGTTCTCGTTCTTGTCCTTGTCCGCGGTCATCAGCGCGGCCATGAACGCCACGCGGAAGTGGTGCTTGAGGTAGGCCGTCTGGTAGGTGATGAGGCCGTAGGCGGCGGAGTGGCTCTTGTTGAAGCCGTAGCCCGCGAACTTGTCGATCAAGTCGAAGATCTCGTTGGCCTTCTTGGCGTCGATCTGGCTGTGCTGGGCGCAGCCCTCCACGAACAAGGAGCGCTGCCGCTCCATCTCCTTGGCCTTCTTCTTGCCCATCGCGCGGCGCATGAGATCGGCGGCGCCGAGCGAGAAGCCGGCGAGCACCTGGGCCGCCTGCATCACCTGCTCCTGGTACACGAACACGCCGTAGGTCTCCTGCAGCACGTCGGCGAGCAGGGCGTGCGGGTACTCGATGGCCCGCCGCCCGTGCTTGCAGTCGATGAACTGATCGACCATGCCGCCCTCGAGCGGGCCCGGGCGGTACAGAGCCACGGCGGCGATGATGTCCTCGAAGCAGTCGGGTCGCAGGCGCCCGAGCAGCTCGCGGAAGCCGCTGGACTCCAGCTGGAACACCCCGGTGGTGTCGCCGCGAGTGATCATCTCGTAGACCCCGGCGTCGTCCATCGGCACCGTGTCGATGTCGAACTGCGGCGGGGCGCCGGGCGGCGGCGTGTACAGCCCGCCCTCGTTGATCAGCCGCACCGCGGTGTGGATCACGGTGAGGGTCTTGAGGCCCAGGAAGTCGAACTTCACCAGCCCCGCCTTCTCGGCGTCGACCATCGTGTACTGGGTGACGATCTTGCCGTCGGCCCGGAAGCAGGGCACGTGCTCCCACAGCGGGCGGTTGCCGATCACGATGCCGGCCGCGTGCATGCCCGCGTGGCGGTTGAGCCCCTCGAGCGAGCAGCCCACCGCGAGCACCTCCTTGGCCCGCTCGTCGGCCGCCGCCCGCAGGCGCAGCTTGGTCGCCGCCTCGGCGATCTGGATCGTGTCGCGCAGCTTGCCCGCCAGCGAGGGGTCCTTCTTGGCCTTGGCCTTGATCGGCTCGGGGTCGGTCATCGCGGCCGAGAGCGTGACCTTGGGACCCTCGGGGATCAGCTTGGCCAGGTCGTTGGTGTCGGCCACCGACCAGCCCATCACCCGGCACACGTCGCGCACCAGGCCCCGCGCCTTGAGGCTGTGGAAGGTGGCGATCTGGCCCACGTGGTCCTCGCCGTAGCGCTCCATCACGTAGCGGATCACCTCGTCGCGGCGGTCCATGCAGAAGTCGATGTCGAAGTCCGGCATCGACACGCGCTCGGGGTTGAGGAAGCGCTCGAACAGCAGGTTGTACTTGATCGGATCGAGGTCGGTGATCTTGAGCGAGTAGGCCACCAGCGAGCCCGCCCCCGAGCCGCGCCCCGGCCCCACCGGCACCCCGATGTCCTTGGCGTGCCGGATGAAGTCCCACACGATGAGGAAGTAGCCGGGGAACTTCATGTACTCGATGATCTCGAGCTCGTGCTCGAGCCGGGCCCGGTAGGCCTCCTCGTCGATCGCGACCCCGGCGTGGCGCATCGCGCCCAGGCGCTCCACCAGTCCCTGCTCCGTCACGTTGCGCAGGTAGCCGGGCAGGTCCTCCTCCACCCCGGGCGGGAGCTGGAAGTCGGGCAGCTCCGGGTGTCCCAGGTCGAGCTCCACGTCGCACATGCGGGCGATCCGGGCCGCGTTCTCCAGCGCCTCGGGGTACTGCCGGAAGTACGACTCCATCTCCTGCGGGGTCTTGATGAAGAACTCGTCGCAGTCGTGCTTCATGCGCTTGGGGTCGTCGAGGGTGCGCCCCTGCCCCATGCACATCAGCACCTCGTGGGCGTGTGCCTCCTGGCGGTTGACGTAGTGACAGTCGTTGGTCGCCACGATCGGCACGCCGCAATCGCGGCCGAGCTGGGCCAGCAGGGGGTTGATCCGCTCCTGGCTCTCGAGCCCGTTGGGCTGCAGCTCGAGGAAGTAGCAGCCCGGCTCGAAGATGCTCTTGTACTCGAGCACGCGCTCGCGGGCCTCGTCCATGCGCCCCGCGAGCAGCAGCCGCGACACGTGCCCCGACAGGCAGGCCGACAGCCCGATGAGCCCCTCGCTGTGCTCGGCGAGCACCTTCCGGTCGATCCGCGGGTTGTAGTAGAAGCCGCGCAGGTAGCCGAAGCTCACCAGGCGCTGCAGGTTGCGGAAGCCGATGGCGTTCTTGGCCAGCAGCACGATGTGGTAGTTCTTGCGATCGGTGCGGGCGTCCATCGCCCCGTCGCTGAGGTAGGCCTCGCAGCCGAGGATCGGCTTGACCCCCCACTTCTTGGCCTCCTCGTAGAATTGGACGGTTCCGAACATGTTGCCGTGGTCGGTGACCGCCACGGCCTTCATGCCCCGCTCGTGGACCGTCTGGCACAGATCACGCGTGCGGATCGCCCCGTCGAGCAGGCTGTACTGCGTGTGCAGGTGCAGGTGCGCGAAGTCCGAGAGATCGACGCTGGGCTCCATCGGCCCCAACCTACCGAAGCCCCGGGGTCCACACGAGGGCCGGCCCCCCCCACCCTCGCCCGCGCGGCGCCGGCGACCCGCGCCAATTCGCCCGGTGCGGGGCGAGCCCGGGCCGATCGCGGGTTGCGCCGCAAGCGACGTGCGCCGTCCCGTACCTGCCCCGCGACGAGATCCCGCCGCCCCGCGGGCCGGTGACACCCGCGGAGCCCTCTGCTAGCGTCCCCGCGCTCGCGCGCCGCGCGATGTCACCTTTCAACCCATTCGTACCTCGTACCCAGACACCAATCGTCCGATGCAACGCACCCTCGCGCTCATCAAGCCCGACGCAACCGCCGCTGGCCACCAGGGGGCCATCATCGCCCGGATCCAGGAGTCCGGCCTGCGCGTCCTCGCCCTCAAGACCCTGCACCTCACCAAGTCCCAGGCCGAGGGCTTCTACCACGTCCACAAGGAGCGCCCCTTCTTCGGCGACCTGGTCACGTTCATGACCGAGGGCAAGATCGTGGCCATGGCGCTCGAGGGCGACGACGCGATCAAGCGCTGGCGCGACCTGATGGGCCCCACCGACGCCACCAAGGCGGCCAAGGGCACCATCCGCGGTGACTTCGGCACCAGCATCGAGCGCAACGCCTCGCACGGCTCCGACGCCGAGGACACGGCCGCGTTCGAGGTCGCCTACTTCTTCGGCGGCCTCGAGCTCGTCTAGCGCTCGCGGGGGCCGATGATGGGCGATGGGCTGGTCGCGATCCGGCCCCCCTCGCGGGGGCTTCCCCGCCCGGCGGTCCCCAACCTGCGCGACATGGACCGGGAGCGGCTGGGCCAGTGGTTGGCCCAGCGGGTTCCCGGTCCTTCGTTTCGCGCCACCCAGATCTTCGAGTGGCTGCATCGGCACCGCGCCGCGAGCCTGGAGGACATGAGCAACGTGTCCCGGGCCGACCGCGCGGCCCTGGCCGAGCGCGCCGGCCTCGAGCGCCTCGCGGTGGACCTGGTGCAGCGTGCGAGCGATGGCACCCGCAAGCTGCGGCTGCGCACGCCCGACGGCCACGCGATCGAGAGCGTGCTGATCCCCAACGAGGGACGCGGGCTCACCCAGTGCGTGTCCTCGATGGTGGGCTGCTCGCTGACCTGCCGCTTCTGCGCCACGGCCACCCTGGGCTTCACCCGCAACCTGGCCACCTGGGAGATCGTCGATCAGGTGTACCAGGCCCAGGACCTGCTCGAGCGGGAGGCCCAGCAGAGCGGCGAGCGCTTCACCCCGCGGATCACCAACCTGGTGTTCATGGGCATGGGCGAGCCGCTGCACAACTACCAGCAGGTGCGGCGGGCCCTGGCGATCCTCACCGACGAGCGCGGAGCCGCGATCGCGGGGCGGCGCATCACGGTGTCGAGCGCCGGCCTGGTGCCGGCGATCCGCCGCTTCGGCCGCGAGGGGCTGCACCAGGAGGTGGGGCTGGCGATCTCGCTCAACGCCAGCGACGACCGCACCCGCGACCAGGTGATGCCGATCAACACCCGCTGGCCCATCGCCGAGCTGCTCGCCGCGGTGCGCGAGCTGCCGCCCAACCGACGGCGGCAGGTGACCTTCGAGTACGTGCTGCTGGCCGGGGTCAACGACTCGCCGCAGGACGCACGGCGCCTGGGCGACCTGCTGGGTGACCTGGGCGGGATGCTCAACGTCATCCCCTTCAACCCGCACCCCGGCGCGCCCTTCGATCGGCCCACGCCCGCGCGGGTGCAGCAGTTCGTGCAGCAGTGCCGACGACGGGACCTGCCGGTGCACGTGCGAACGCCTCGGGGCGACGACATCGCGGCCGCCTGCGGGCAGCTGGCGCTGGAGGATCGTCGGTGACCGGCGCGCCCTGGCTGGCGCTGGTGCTGCTGAGCTCGACCCCGCCCGCCCCCGGGCTCCCGCTGCGGATGCGCGAGGCCGAGGCCCTTCCCGTGCCGGCCTTGGCCGCCCGCCTGGCCCTCGCGCCCGCCCCGATCTCGCGGGGGACCGGAGCACTCGACGGCGACGAGCGCCGGCGCCGGGACGACGCGGTGCGGGCCCTGCTCGAGGCCGACGCCCTCGCGACCGAGTCCCCCGAGACGGCCGAGCCCGCGCTGGTGGCCGCCCTGCGAGCCTTCGCCGAGCGGGCGCCGCTGGTCGACGACCCAGAGGCGCAGCAGGCTCGCCTCTTTGCCCTGCTGTCGCTCGCCCGCACCTACCTGGTGCTCGATCGCCGCGAGGATGCCTCCGCGGTGATCGACGAGGCGCTGCGGGTGGCCCGGGGCGAGACGCTGCCGGTCGAGCAGTTCGGGCCCGATCTGGTCGCGCTGCGCGACGAGCTGCGCGACGCGGGGCCGCGGACGGGACGACTCGAGGTGGAGTGCAGCGTGCCCTGCCGGATCTGGGTCGACGAGCGCGCCTTCGATCCCGAGGCGCCGCGGCTACGCGAGGGCACGGCGCGGGTGTGGGTGGAGGCGAGCGAGCCCGGGCGAGCGGTGCGGCGGGAGTCGGTGCGGATCGACGCCGGAGCCACGACCACGCTGCGCTACGAGGTGGAGGCCCCCGCGCTCGAGCCCGGCCCGGCCCCTGGCTCGCGCCCGAGCCCCCCGCCGCGATCGAGCCGACGGCTGCTGCCACGCTGGGTCTCGCGGCTGGGCCTGGGCCTGGGCATCGGCGCCGCCGCGGGCGGAGGCGTGCTGATCGCCGTCGACCATCGCTGTCCCGATCTCTCCGATCCCCGCACCACCCCATGCCCTCGCATCCTCGACACCGACGCCGGCGGCTGGGTGCTGGTGGGCCTGGGTGGCGCGGTGGCGATCACCAGCGCGGTGATCCTGGCCCTCGACGAGCGACGGGCCCGTCGCAGCCGGTGAGGTCCCGGGCCTCGCAGCACGCGCAGCCGCATCCGTGGTGACATGCCGAGCATGGCGACCCCCGAGACGATCGAGGCCGAGCTGCAGGCGCTCGAGCTGCGCAGCCAGGCGTGGCGCGAGGCGTGGGCCGAGCGCGACCGCACCCCCAGCGCTTCGGTGAGCGAGGTGCTGACCGCGATGCACCTGGGCGAGCCGCTCACCGAGCGGATCATCGAGCGCCTCAAGGAGGGCCGCTTCGAGATCGAGAAGTCCATCGCCCGGCTCGCCGCGACCACGGCTGGCGCCCTGGCCCGCCTGGCCCGCGACGGCGACACCGAGGCGATCGAGCGGCGCTCCCACGAGACCTTCCTGCGGATCGGCAAGCACGACGAGGGCTTCGACACCAAGCTCGCCGAGCTGCGACCGCTGGTGAAGCGCTACCTCACCCTGGCCCGGGCCCTGCAGCGCACGCCGGGGGCCTGAGCAC
Source organism: Myxococcales bacterium (assembly GCA_020633315.1). GTDB lineage: Bacteria > Myxococcota_A > Polyangia > Nannocystales > Nannocystaceae > Paraliomyxa. Next base: position 663,465 of record JACKDV010000001.1, on the reverse strand, counting down.
CGGTATCTCAGCCGTCGTGCTCGCCTCGAGGCCCAGTGCCCGCAGCTCATCGCGCGCCTCGGCGCTCGCCCTGTGGACCGCCTAGGCCGACACAGATGTCTCTTCTTCGTCGTCGTGCTCGACGACAGAAAACTGCACCGGACGGACGAGACGAAAGCGGCGGCCCTCTTTTCCGAGGTCGCCCTTCACGCGAACTCGCTGTCCAACGCGATGGGCATCCGCCGCGGCGCTGTAGTCCGCAGGCTGTAGAGTAACGCGGACCCTCCGCAACTGTCCCCCGAGCGTCGTCGCGATGGTCACGTCGCCTTCGATTTCGCCAGCAGGATCGTCTCGCTCGAGCTTGGTGATATAGCCCTCTAGCCAGAAGTCCTCGAGCGTCTCCTTTGCTGCAAGGAACTCCGCAGCCTGCCCCAGGATCTGCAACGCGTCGCTCGTGAAAGCGACCGGGTGAGGGCGCTCCATCGGCCAAGCAGCGCCCCAAGCGATACCGATCTCGACGCCGTGAAGCGGGTTCACATCCTCGATCGCGTTCAGCGCTTTGCACAACTCCGCGCTCACGCCATTGCGCACTTCCCCGCGAAACGGATCCAGGCTGTCCTCAGCGATTGCGGCGGTGACAGCGGCCTTCGCTCGTTGGACCGAGCGGATGAGCTGACGAGTGACTTGCCGCGGGAACGGAGGCGGAGGGACATGCTCCTGGACGAACGACAAACGGGTCTGCGACTGGCCCACACTCGAGGGCAAGGGCACGAGCAAGCGAACGACGAAGCTCCCCTGTTCGGTTTGGCCCAGTCGCACCGTCTCCATGAACTCCGTCACCTTGGCAGGCCTTCGGCCAGAGTACGTGGCGCGCGGTTCCACGACCGCAAGGGACGACGCGACGAACACCCCATTCGCCAGTGCAAACAGGGCCGCCCCGTCACCGACGGGCAGCGTGTCGTCGTCGCGGCCGGTCCGACGAACGCGGACGACGTCGAATTGAACGACACGAATCGCCGCCAGGAGGTGGTGCGGCGACCGGCCTTCAACCTCCGCGGCGATATTGACCAGCTCTGCCACCCTCCGCGGGTAGTCCTTGGCTTCCGGGAGCAGCGGCACCTGCACCTCTGCGCCCCGAGCGTCGTGCACCATCAACGTCGCGACGCGAAGGTCCAGTCGTTCCTGATCCTCGAGCCGTCGCCAGCCGGTACTCCGAAGGTATGCGAGCAACTCTGACGCAGCGACGGGAGCGGCCTGTACGTCGGCGGGGGTCAGTCTCATAGCTCCCCCTCCGCGCTCAGGAACATGAGTTGTTGCAGTGCATCGGGATGGAAGTGCTCTTTCAGCACGACCGTCACCGTTTCCTTGTTCGTCGTTGCCGGCCGCCCGCGGAGGTTCAACCAGTACGCGAGTTTGTGGAGTCGCAGGCTCGACGCGCTCCACTTGAGACGCTGAGGCCACGTCTTGGGGACGAACAACACCACGAGCAGCGCAGGCGTAACACGGCTCGCATCACGTAGGTCGTCGTAGTTTCTTCACCGGCAGCGGGAAGTGCAACTCGCCGTCCTTTGGGGCGAAGGCATCGGTGCACTTGAGCTGCAGATCGAGCTTCGGTGAGCGCCCTGCGCTTACTTTGCCGCTGTGCTCCACCTTGATCGTCACGTCGATGCTGTCGAAGTCGTCGGTCCAGCGTTCGACGGAGAACCCGACCGACGCAGCGATGGCGTCGAGGTACGCGTGGCTGAAGTTCGCCTTGCGGGTATTCTCCGGCAAGAGGTCGGCCACGGCCTCGAACGGTAGCAAACAACCGCATCCCCTGGGGTGCGGTTGTTTTCCGGTCCACTGGGGATCTCGACGAAGCGATCCCGGCCCGCGACACGGTGTTGCCAGCGCCCGCCCTAGCGCCGTCGTCGCCTCCACCGCTGGAGAGGGTCCTCGCGAACGCACCGGCAGATTGGCGACCGGTCGACGCCCAGATGCGCGCTGGCGTCGGTGTCGAAGCCCGAGCGCCACCGGTGATGCGCCCACGGCCCATCGGGCCAACTCGATCGACCACACTGGGCACGCCCACGGGCGCGCCCAGCAGGGCTCGAACCTGCGACATCCGGCTTAGAAGGCCGGCGCTCTATCCAGCTGAGCTATAGGCGCGTGGTCGGGGCGAGAGGATTCGAACCTCCGGCTTCCTGCACCCAAAGCAGGCGCGCTACCAGGCTGCGCCACACCCCGAAAGCCCTTCGAATGTAGCCGAGCCGGGCGCAGCGGTCCACCTTCCGCTCGCCCGGCGTCCGGAGGGGGTCAGCCGGCCGAAAGCCAGGCCAGCAGGCCCCGCGTGGCCTGCCCCCGGTGGGATTGCGCGGCCTTGTCGGCCGCCGGCAGCTCGGCCACGGTGCGGCCGTCGGGCAGCCAGGCGTGAGGATCGTAGCCGAAGCCGCCGGTGCCGCGGCGATCCACCCGCAGCTCCACGTCCCAGCGCCCCTCGAAGGTCCGCACGGGCCCGCCGAGATCGGCCCACGGCCCGCCGTCCACCCGCACCAGCGCCAGCACGCAGGTGTAGTGCCCCGGGCTGCGCTCGAGCCCCCGCGCCCGCAGCTCGGCCACGAGCTTGGCGTTGTTGCCCTCGTCGCTGGCGTGCTCGCCCGCGAAGCGAGCGCTGCGAACCCCGGGACCGCCGTCCAGCGCATCCACGCTCACCCCCGAGTCGTCGGCCAGCACCACGGTGTCGCCCGCCTCCCCGCGCTCGCGCAGCCACGCCGCGATCCCCTCGGCCTTGAGCCCCGCGTTGCCCTCGAAGGTGTGGGCGCTCTCCTCGATGCTCGGCGGATCGCCGAGCTCCCGCTGGCCGAGCACCACCAGCCCCGGCACCACGGCCAGCATGGCCCGCAGCTCGCCGACCTTGTGCGCATTGCCGCTGGCGACCACCAGCCGCCGCGGTCGCTCCTGCCGCTCAGCCATCGCCCAGGGCCTTGCGCTGCGCGGCGAGCAGGCTCGTGATGCCGCCCTCCGCGAGGTCGAGCATGGCGTCGAGCTGGGCGCGCTCGAAGCTGCCGTGCTCGCCCGTGCCCTGCACCTCCACCAGCCCGCCGCCCGCGAGGCCGACCACGTTGAGATCGACCACCGCCTGGCTGTCCTCGTGGTAGTCGAGGTCGAGCACGGGCACCGGCGCCTCGGCGATGGTCACCAGGCCCACGCTCACCGCGGCCACGGGCGCGCGCACGGGGTCGCCCGCCAGCCGCCCCTGCTCGTGCAGCCGCCGCAGCGCGAGCTGCAGCGCCACGAAGGCGCCGGTGATCGAGGCGGTGCGGGTGCCTCCGTCGGCCTCGATCACGTCGCAGTCGCACATGATCGAGATCGGCTCGCCCTCGGGCCCCACGAGCTGCTCGAGGTTGATGCTGGCCCGCAGCGCGCGACCGATGAGGCGCTGGATCTCCTTGCCGCGCCCGCCGGGATCCCGGGGTCCGCGAGGCGTGGTCGCCCCCGGCAGCATCGCGTACTGGGCGGTGACCCAGCCGCCGCCGCTGAGCCACGAGGGCGCCCGCTCCTCGGCGCTCGCCGTGCAGATGACCCGCGTGTCGCCGGTGCGCACCAGGGCCGAGCCGAGCGCCCGGGTGATGAAGCCGGGCTCGATCGAGCAGGGTCGCAGCTGGTCGGGAGCACGGTCGTCGTGTCGCATGGGGCGGAAGCTAACAGCACGCGTTCGAAAGCAGAACGGGCGCCCCACTGGAGCGCCCGTTCGCTGGTCGACCTTCGAAGAAGGCTACTCCTTCTTCTCGGCGTCGCCTTCCTTCTTCTCGCCGTCGTCCTTCTTGGCGGCGTCTTCCTTCTTCTCTTCCTTCTTGTCGCAGCCGGTGGCAGCGAAGGCGAAGGAGCCGAGGGTGAGGGAAGCGACGAGGGCAGTCTTGGTGAACTTCATCGTGTCTGTCTCCGGTGGTGTTTTCCGGGGGACCGTCCGTCCCCTCTGTCCGAGTCTGGGAGAGTCGGCAGGATACCGATCCTTGGCGACGCTCGCACGAGCCGCGACAACATCTTGGGTCGAAAGCGATTCCCGGCCGCTGAGTGCTCGTGCAGGTAGCGGCGACGACGCAATGGGGCGCACGCATTGCGCCACACGAGAAAAGCACTTTGCATTCAATGGCTTGGAAGGCTGACCCGGCGATCGATCGAGCTCGTGGCGCCGTTCTTGCCCACAGGTAGGCGGGCCATGCCGCGGGGGACGGGATCGGTGCGACACGACCGACCACCCCGCGCGGGCGAGAAACATCGGCGTCGTGTGCGGGATCGATCCCCCGTCCTCCCACGCGGAGGCGGACCCGGCCCCTCGGGCCAGGCGGTCATGCGGGGAGCGAGTCGCCGCCCTCGCCGGGCGGCCGAGCCGTCACTCGAAGCACTTGGGGTACGAGCGCTTGGCCATGTCCATCGCGGCCTTGCAGCCCACGCTGATGCCGGCCTTGGCCTCGGGGTTCTTCTCGATCTCGCCGGCCCAGCCCACCACCGTGGACTCGAAGCCCTGCTTCTGGGCGGCGCGGATCTCCTCGGGCACGCCGTCGCCCGCGAAGCACACGGTCATCGCCTCGACGTACTCGTCGCACTCGGGGACGCCGATCTTGGCCACGACCGCGGGGGCCTCGGCCCCGCCCTCGGCCGCCGCGGCCTCGCCTTCGGCACCGGCGGCCGCGCCTTCGGCCGCCGCCTCGGCGTCGGCACCACCTTCGGGAGCCGCGGCCTCGGCTCCCGCCTCGGCCTTCGCGTCCGTCTTCGCCTCGGCCTCCGCCGCCGGCTTCGCGGCATCCTTCTTGGCGTCGTCGCAGGCCGAGATGGCGAGCAACCCCACCACCAGCAGGACACCCTTCGATCCGAGGACGGTCTTCATCATCGACGGACTGTACGCCAGGTCACGCGCCCCCTCAACGGCCCGCAAACGCCGCGAGCGAGGCGTGGGAGGCCCTACGAGACCGTGAAGAAGCTCAACCGAGCGGGGCCCGTGGCCGACCGGTAGGTGCCCGTATCCTCCGCCCCATGTCGCTGACCGATCCCACGCTCCGCCCCCTGTTCCAGCCCGATGCCGACGCGCCCGTACGAGCGCTGGTGGTGGCGGGTGCCTGCGGCAACGTGGGGTTCGGCAAGCTCGGCCAGTTCGCCCGCCTGCTCACCAAGCACGGCATCCCCGTGGTGGCGCTCGACCTCTCGCCCGCCGTCCACGAGGTCGGCGACAAGCTGCGCCAGGCCTTCGGCCAGCGCTTCGACCCCAAGGAGGTCGACGCCATCCTCGCCAACCTCCAGGTGATCCAGGGGGGCATCGCCGACCTGCCCGAGGGGCTGGCGGTGGGCTTCGTGTTCGAGGCCATCCCCGAGCGCCTCGACATCAAGCACGCCTTCTACCGCCAGGTCCGCGAGCGCGACCCCGAGGCGTTCATCTTCTCGGCCACCAGCGGCTTCCCCTCCACCATGCTCTTCGAAGGGCTGCCCGGGGCCGAGCGCTGCGGCGTGATGCACCCCTTCTTCCCGCACCTGACCAACAAGCTGTGGGAGGTGCCCACCGCCGGCGCCACCACGGGCAAGGACGAGCTCAAGACCGTCCGCAAGTTCCTCGGCGGCCTGGGCATGAACCTCATCCCGGTCAAGGACGTGCCCTCGTTCGCGGCCGATCGGATCTTCTGCGGCATGATGCTCGAGGCGGTGCGGATCCACGCCGACCTCGGCCTCACCCCCGCCCAGATCGACGACGTGTGCAAGAAGACCCTCGGCACCTCGCCGTTCTTCGTGCACAACCTGATCCCCGGCGCCAACTACCTGTCCGCCCACTGCATGGAGCTGCTGCAGGGCGAGGTCGACTCCACCCTCTTCGCGATCCCCGACGCCTGGCAGCCCTACATCGCCGACCCCAAGAAGCAGTGGCCCTACGAGCGCGGCCAGTCGTGCCCGCCCGAGCGCTTCGCCGAGGTCCGCGACCGCATGCTCGGCATGCTGCTGGCGCTCACCGCCTACATGGTGAGGCACCAGGTCGCGCCGGTCGATGCCCTCAACTTCCTGTGCGAGAACGCCCTGGCCTTCCGCGCCGGCATGCCGGCGATGGTCTTCGAGCTGGGGGCCGACGAGGCCACCACCCTGGTGAAGGGCTTCTGCCAGTCGCAGGGCATCACCCACGCCGACGAGGTCGCGCCGGTCGAGGTCTTCGCCGCCGACGCGGCGCCCTGGCACGAGGTCTACGTGGGCACCGCGGTGCACGGCGGGGTGGGCCTGCTGTCGCTCAAGCGCCTCACCATCAACCACACCTTCATCGCGCAGCTCGACCAGGCCTACGAGCGCTTCGCCGGCGACGATGCGGTGAAGGCCATCGTGATCGCCCCCGACGGGACCTACAGCCGCGAGTTCGGGCACGGGGCCGACCTCGGCGCGTTCGTGCCGGTGCTCGGCAACAAGGACGCCGCCCTCGCCCTCATCCAGCGCTGGAAGCAGACCACCAGCAAGCTGCGCGCGGGCAAGCCCACCGTGGCCGCGCTCGTGGGCCGGGTGCTCGGCGGCGGCCTCGAGCTGGCCGCCGCCTGCCATGCCCGCATCGCGGGACAGCGCACCCGCCTGGCCTTCCCCGAGACCACTGTGGGCGTCATCCCCGGGCTCGGCGGCTGCCACCACGTGCACCGGGCCAGCACGCCCGACGCGTGGCCGCGGATCAACGAGATCCTGCTCACCGGCCACGGCTTCGCCGTCGACGAGGCCAAGGCGTGGGGCTTCGTCTCCGAGATCGTGCCGATCCCCGAGCTGCCCGCCGCGAGCATGAAGCTGGCCGCGGCGCTGGCCGACGGCAGCACGCCGATGCCCGCCTTCCGCGAGGACGGGGCGCAGGTGGAGGTGAGCACCGACGTGGCCACCACCAACGAGGCCGGGGTGCCGCTCGACGCCGAGCTGCGCGAGCTGCTGGTGCGGACGATCGTGGATGCCAACGGCACCACCGCGGCCGAGGGCGGCGCGATCGAGGAGGATCGGGCCGCGCAGAGCCTGGCGATGAGCTCGTCGGCGATCGGCGTCAAGTCGATGCTGCGAGGCAAGCCGCCGCAGTTCGAGCATCCGCTCAAGAGCTAGGGCCGAGCCCGTCCGACGTCGACGGTGGTACCGACTCGATACGGCCGACGGGGATCGAGATCCTGATACCGCGGCCCGAGTCGAACGCCCTTGCGCCAACCGGCAGCGTGCGAGGAGCCACCGCGTCGACCACCAGGAATGCTCGGCCTGCTTCCCGATGAGGGTAGCTTGGCGACGCGAAGCACGTGCGGCTGGATCGGCGCCCCAAGCACTACGGCCACGCGCCCCATCGGTCCGTCGAGTCCCCGGCCGGGTGAGCGCCGGGGCCCTCGACACCCCCTGTCGGGATCCCGATCGACCCCCTCGGCCGGCCGCGAGCAACCCCGCGGTTTCCCGTGGCCGCGGGCTGGCACGGGGTCTGCACTGGCTGGGAGGCGAGAGGAACGAGACGATGAACGCCTTCCTTCGCAGCGATCCCGAGGTCCTCGTCGTCGGCGCCGGTCCGACCGGGCTGATGGCGGCGGCTCAGCTCGCCGAGCGCGGCATCCGAGCCCGCATCATCGACGCCGCCCCCGAGCGCTCCGACAAGAGCCGCGCCCTGGGAGTGCAGGCCCGCACCCTGGAGCTGCTCGACAAGATGGGCCTCGCCTCCCGGCTCGTGGCCCGCGGCCATCGCACGGGCGGCATGAATTTCCACGTGGAGGGGCGCGCCATCGCCCGCTATCCGCTGGGCCAGCTCGACGTGGATCACACCCCGTTTCCCTTCTTGCTGTTCGTGTCGCAGGTGGAGACCGAGCGCGTGCTCGAGGAGCACCTTCGACAGCGGGGCGTGGAGGTGGAGCGCCCGGTGCGGCTGCAGACCCTGCGCCAGGACGACGACGGCGTGACCGTGGGCCTCGAGCGCGAGGGTCGAAGCGAGGAGCTGCGGGTGCGCTACGTGATCGGGGCCGACGGAGCCCACAGCACGGTGCGCCACCGCCTGGCCGTGCCCTTCCGCGGCGACGCCTACGAGACCGAGTTCATCCTCGGCGACGTGGACGTGGACGCCCCGGGCGTGGCGCTCGACGAGCTCGACGTGTTCATGAGCCGGAGCGGCGTGCTGGTGCTGTTCCCCTTGCCGGGCGGGCGGGTGCGCGTGCTGGCCACGGGCTATCGTGCCGAGCGGGACGACGAGCTCACCCTCGAGGAGCTGCAGGAGCGGGCCACGGCGCTGTCCCACCGCGCCGACTTCCGGCTGCACGACCCCACCTGGCTGTCGCGCTTCCGCCTGCACCACCGCGGCGTGGACCACTATCAGGTAGGGCGGGTGTTCCTCGCCGGCGACGCGGCCCACATCCACAGCCCCGCCGGCGGCCAGGGCATGAACACCGGGATCCAGGACGCCTACAACCTCGCGTGGAAGCTGGCGATGGTGCTGCGCGGCGAGGCCCGCCCCGCGCTGCTCAGCAGCTACGAGGCCGAGCGCCTGCCGGTGGGCCGCAGGCTGCTGACCTTCACCGACCGGCTGTTCTCGCTCATCAGCACCACCAACCCCGTCGCGGCCCGGCTGCGCAATGCCGTCGCGCCGCTGGTGATCCCCCACGTGACCCGGACCCAGACCTCGCGGATGTTCACCTTCGCCTCGCAGATCGGCATCCGCTACCGTCGCAGCCCGGCGGTGGCCGAGCACCTCGACGGAGCCGACCGCCGCTTCCGAGCCGGTCCCCACGCGGGCGATCGAGCCCCGGGCAGCCCGCTCCCCGAGGGCCGCCTGCTGCCCCGCATGAGCGGCACCCACTGGTGGCTGCTGGGGCTGTGCGGCCGGGGCGAGGAGGCCGTCGACCCCGAGCGCCTGCTCGCACGCATGCAGGCCGCGTGCGTGGACTCCCCGTGGATCCGCCCGCTGGTGGTGGGGTCCTCACCCAGCCCCGGTCTCGATCCCGAGGCTTGGGTGCACGACCCCGAGGGCGCCGTGCACCAGCGCTACGGCGTGCACGGACCGGGGCTGTACCTGATCCGCCCCGATGGCCACATCGCGTTCCGCAGCGCGGGGGCAGGCATCGATCCGCTGTGCGCCTGGCTCGACGCCTGGATCCCCGAGCACCACCCGGCCGCCCCCCTGCGGACCCTCCCCGCCCCCACGGCCGTGGCCAGCGGGATCGGCTAGCGAGCCCCGAGCCCGGTCGAGCTCACGGCCCCGGCGGGGTTGCTCCCCCGCCCCCCGGCTCCGCCGGGGCCGACGAGACCGCCGATGGCCGCGGGCACGGGCCGGCCTCGTCCACGCCCACCAGCAGCTCGTCCTTCCGCAGCAGCAGGCGCTCACGCACCATCCAGTGGTCGGGCACGCGCTCGCCGAGCAGGACCTCGACCACCTCCCGTGGCCGAGCCCCGCCCTCGGCGTCGAGGCTCAGGCGAAAGCGCAGGGTCTCCCCCCGCAGCCGGGCATCGAGCAGCGTGCGCTTGACGTCCACCCGCGAGACGGCGGCCTCGGTGGGGCGTCGTCGACCCTTGCGAGCCTTGCGAGGCCGCACCCGCTCCACCGGGAGCTCGGGCTGGGCCAGCGCCTCGGGCAGGCGCTCGCGCAGCCGCCCCGCCTGCTCGGCCGTCAGCGTCACCGCATAGTCCGCGGCGGCCACCAGCTGCCCCAGGCGCAGCTCGTCGGGCCCCACCAGCCGAGCCGAGCGCAGCACCAGCCCGGGCGGCGCCACGGACCGCAGCCGCCCCAGCAGCTCGGCCGCCAGCGCCTCGCGATCCGCCTCGTCGAGCAGCCCGGCCATGTCCTCGGCCGAGCGCGGCAGCAGCACGTCCACGTCGACCACCTCGGCGTTCGCCCCCACCCCCAGGGCCAGCGCCGGCCCGAAGCTCATGCGCGGCAGCGGGTTGAAGCCCCGCGTGAACGCCTGCTCGATCCTCGCGCGCCGGAACATCCGCGGCAGGATCCGCAGCAGGTCGCGGTGCCCCAGGAAGCGCGTGGCCCCGTGCTTGCCGAACACCAGGCGCAGCCGCGAGTGCGGAGCCTCGGCGCCGTGCTTGAAGGCCGAGCCCTCGTCGAGGTTGCTCGGCGCGAGCTGCCCCCGCAGGCGCGACAGCGGCACCAGCTCGGAGGCGGGCGCGGGCGGAGCCTCGTCGTTCGCGTCGCGGTCGCGCAGCCGCGACAGCAGGCGCAGCGAGTCGATCCGCTCGCTTCGCATCTGCGTCATGTCGCAGGCGATCCCGCAGTCGTAGCAGACCAGCCGGCGCTCGTCGGCCTCGGCCTGGGCCAGCTCGCGGTGGTGCACCTGCTCGCCCGCCGGCTTGCCGCAGGGCGGGCTGGGCCGGCTGCCCAGCGCCTTGCGGTACTCCCCCGCCAAGAAGCCCTCGTCGATCCCCACGTCGATGTGATCCCAGGGCAGCCGCGCATCCACGGGCAGGGTGCGGGTGTAGACCGTCGGATCGACCCCCTCGGCCTCCAGCGCGTCGAGCCAGCGCTCGAAGGAGAAGCACTCGCGCCAGCCGTCGAAGCGGGCGCCGGCCCGGTAGGCGCGCTCGAGCACCTCGCCCATGCGCCGGTCGCCCCGCGCGAACAGGCACTCGAGCCAGCTCTCGCGCACCTCGTGGGTGCGCAGGGCCACCTTGGCCCGCCGCGCCATGTCCCGCAGCATCCCCACCTTGGTGTGCAGGTCCTCCATCGAGTCCATCGCCGCCCACTGGAACGGGGTGTGCGGCTTGGGCACGTGCTGGGACACGCTCACCGTGATCTGCGGCAGCCGTCCCAGCCCCATCGACTTGGCCAGCGAGCGCACCCGCTCGCCGGTCTGCACGATGCCCACCACGTCGGCCTCGGTCTCGGTGGGCAGGCCCATGATGAAGTACATCTTGATGCGGTCGTAGCCGCGCTCGAAGATCCGCCGGGCCGAGTCCAGCACGTCCTGCTCGGAGACGTTCTTGTTGATCACGTCCCGCATGCGCTGGGTGCCGGCCTCGGGCGCGAAGGTGAGGCCGTTGATCCCCACCCGCTTGATCTCGTCGAGCAGCTCCCCGCTCAGCCCGTAGGCCCGCAGGCTCGCCACCCCCAGCTTGGCCTTGCGCTCCACCAGCTCGGGCACCAGGGCCTTGATGAGCGGGTCGATGCACGAGACGTCGGCGGTCGACAGGGCGGTGAGGCTGGTCTCGGAGAAGCCCGCCGCATCCACGCCGCCGAGCACCGCCTCGACCACCGCCGCCGGGCTGCGCTCGCGCACGGGCCGGTAGATGATCCCGGCCTGGCAGAAGCGGCAGCCCTCGGTGCAGCCGCGGGTGATCTCCACCGCGGCGCGGTCGAAGATGGCCTCGGCGTAGGGCACCGGGAAGCGCTGCGGGAACGGGAAGCGATCGAGATCCCGCACCCACACCCGCTCCACCCGCGCCGGGGCGCCGGCCGCCCGTCCGCGGGCGCTGGGCCCCGTCACCACCTGCAGGCCGGTGCGCGGCTCGATCTCCACGTCGTAGAAGGCGGGCACGTACACCCCGGGCAGCCGGGCGCAGGCGGCCAGCTGCTCGGCGCGGGGCCGGCCCGCGGCCCGCAGATCACCCAGGGTGCGCAGCAGGTTGGGCAGCACCTCCTCGGCCTCGCCCACCAGCAGCAGGTCCACGAAGGGCGCGAGCGGCTCGGGGTGCGTGGCCGTGGGGCCGCCGGCCAGCACGATGGGATCGTCGTCCCCCCGGTCGGCGCTGCGCAGCGGGATCCCGCCCAGGTCCAGGTTGAGCAGCACGTTGGTGTAGCTCAGCTCGTACTGGAGGCTCACCCCCACCACGTCGAACTCGCGAAGCGGAGTGAGGGTCTCGAGGCTCACCAGGGGCAGGCCGCGCTCGCGCAATCCTTGCTCGAGGTCTCCCCACGGACTGAACGCACGCTCGCAGACCAGGTCGTCGTGGCGGTTGACCAGGTCGTAGAGGATCCGGGTGCCGAGGTGGCTCATGCCCACCTCGTACAGATCGGGGAACGCCAGCACGAAGCGGCAGCGCAGCCCGGCGTGGTCCTTGACGATCTGCTGCTCCTCGCCGCCGAGGTAGCGGCCGGGCTTGCTCACCGTGGGGAGCAGCTCGGCGTACGGATGCTCCCGCAGACTGGCGGGATCGTCCGGCATCGGCGGAATCGGGGCGTGCTCGTCCATCGCGTCCTCGGAGGGGTCGCTGTGCCACAAAAGCCAACGCGGGGGAAGCTTGCGGAGAATGCGACCTTGCGCGAGCCTCGCGCCGACTTACCATGCCACCCGCGTGAAGGACCTGTACCAAAGCCTGGGGGTCGAGCGATCGGCGAGCGCGGACGAGATCAAGAAGGCGTACCGCAAGCTCACTCGCCAGTTCCACCCCGACCGAAACCCCGGCGATGCCGAGGCCGAGGAGCGCTTCAAGGACGTGTCCACCGCGTACGAGGTGCTGGGCGACGCCGACAAGCGCAAGCTCTACGACGAGTTCGGCGAGATGAGCCTCACTCAGGGCTTCGACGCCGAGAAGGCCCGAGCCTATCGGCAGGCCCGCGCGGGCGGCTTTCCCGGGGGCTTCGGCGGCGACGGGGTCTTCCACGACTTCGGCGAGGCCCGAGCCACCAGCTTCGAGGATCTGCTCTCGGCCCTGTTCCGCGGCGGGGGCGGTCCCAGCGGCGCGCGCCGACAGGTGGTGCACCGGGGGGCCGACGTCACCGGCGACATCTCGGTGTCCCTGATGGACGCGCTGCACGGGGTCACGGTGCCGCTGCGGGTGGACCTGGGCGGCAAGGGCAAGACCCTCGAGGTGAAGGTCCCGCAGGGCGTGCCCGATGGCGGCAAGCTGCGGCTGCGCGGTCAGGGCGGCCCCGGCCAGCCCAACGGCGACGTGATCCTCACGATTCGGGTCAAGCCCCACGATCACCTGCGCCGCGACGGCCAGCACCTGCACCTGCGGCTGCCCGTCACCGCCTACGAGGCCTACCGCGGCGGCCCCATCGAGAACGTGCCCACCCCCTGGGGCCCCGTCACCCTCAAGCTCCCCAAGGGGGCCCAGAACGGCCAGAAGCTGCGCCTGCGCGGCAAGGGCGTGCAGATCCCCGGCCGCGAGCCGGGCGACCTGTACGTCACCCTCGACGTGCGGATGCCCGACGCCGGCGACGATGCGCTGCTCGCCGCGCTCGAGAAGGCCCAGGGCAGCATCGACGCCCGCGCGAGCATGCACCTCTAGTTGGTCCGAGAGACTCGGCTCGGCGGCGCGGTCCGGACCGTGCTACGCAATGGTCCGTGAGTCGCCACCTCCCCGTCGTGACGGAGCCCGCGCCGGCCGAGGACCCGGCCCCCCGCCCCCGTCGTCGGCATCCCCGCTGGCTGCGGGTGCCGATGCCCGCCGGCGAGGGCTACCGCGATCTACGCGCGCGGGTCCGCGAGCTGCAGCTCCACACCGTCTGCCAGAGCGCGGGCTGCCCCAACATCGGTGAGTGCTGGAACAACCGGGCGCTCACGATCATGATCCTGGGCGACATCTGCACCCGCTCGTGTCGCTTCTGCGACGTGGCCACCGGCCGCCCCTTGCCGGTGGACGAGGACGAGCCGCAACGCGTGGCCCAGATCCTCGCCGAGCTGCGGCTCGAGCACACCGTGATCACCTCGGTCGACCGCGACGACCTCCCCGACGGGGGCGCCGGGATCTGGGCCCGCACCCTGCAGGCCTGCCACGAGCTGGCGCCCCGCATGACCATCGAGGTGCTCGTCCCCGACTTCAAGGGCCAGCTCCGCGACGTGGACACCGTGCTCGACGCCCAGCCCGACGTCTTCGCCCACAACCTCGAGACCGTGCCCCGGCTGTCGCGACAGGTGCGGGTGCAGGCCCGCTACGATCGCAGCTATGCCGTGCTCGAGCACGCACGCAAGCGCGGCGCGCTGACCAAGACCGGGCTCATGCTCGGCTTGGGCGAGGAGCTCGCCGAGCTGCGCGAGGTGATCGATCAGCTCGCGGGCCTGGGGCTCACCATCCTCACGCTGGGGCAGTACCTGCAGCCCAGCCGCAAGCACCTCGAGCTCGAGCGCTACGTGCATCCCGACGAGTTCGCGGAGCTGCGGGACTACGCCCAGGGCCGCGGGATCCCCCACGTGGAGAGCGGCCCGCTGGTGCGCAGCAGCTACCACGCCGAGGGACAGAGCCAGCTCATCGCGCGGCTGCAGGCCGCGGCGGGGGTGATCGGCTTCGCGTCGCTGCACCGCGGGGGCTGATCGATGTGCGAGCTGCTGGCGATCTGCGCGCGCCGTCCCACCTCGTTCAGCCTGTCGTTCGAGGAGCTGGCGCGGCACGGCGACCGCAACAAGCCCAACCATGACGGGTGGGGCACCGCGTTCGTGCGCGAGCACGATGCGCTGGTGATCAAGGAGCCCTGCCCCGCGGGCAACAGCGCGATGGCCCGCTTCATCGCCGACGCCGACATCGAGAGCACGATCGTCATCTCGCACATCCGCCGGGCCACCTGTGGCCGCACCGTGTTCGAGAACACCCACCCCTTCTCGCGCGAGCTGGGCGGGCGCAGCCACGTCTTCGCCCACAACGGCAGCCTGCCCGGGGCCCGCGCGATGGAGCTGGGCTCGTTCCGCCCGCTGGGGGAGACCGACTCCGAGCACGCCTTTTGTGCCCTGCTCGCGCGGCTCGAGCCACGCTGGCGACGCTCGGGGATGCCCAGCCTGCGCGAGCGCAGCGAGGTCGTGGCCGAATTCGCCGAGGAGCTGCGGGCGATGGGTCCGGCGAACTTCCTGTACACGGACACCGACGCGCTGTTCGTCCACTCGCATCGCCGGTCCAAGGAGGACGATGCCGAGCCCGATCGACCGGGACTGCACATCCTCCACCGGGACTGCCCGGTGCAGCTGGGCGGGATCCGAGGACGGCCGAGCTCCGACGACGAGCAGCGGGTCCACCTGGTCGCGACCGTGCCGCTGAGCGACGAGGCGTGGCAGCCGATGGGGATTGGAGAGCTCGCGGTGTTCCGAGGCGGGAAGCGGGTGGACGGAGCGGAGGCGTAGGAATCGGCCTCGGGACGTCCGTGCGGGGCGACGAATTCGTGGGATTGACCTGGACTGGGAGGGCGTCGAGGGGATTTCGCATTGCGCGCGAGGCAACGATCGGGCGCGGACGGGCAACGATCGCCTGCCGACGGGCAACGATCGGGCGCGGATGGGCAACGATCGGGCCCGCATCGGGCGCTACCGCGTCGTGGGCATCCTGGGTCGCGGCGGCATGGGGCGGGTCTACGAGGCCATCGACGATGCGCTCGACCGCCCGGTCGCGATCAAGGTGCTGCTGCGCCACGTGAGCCAGGGTCACCGTCAGCGCCTGCTGCGAGAGGCCCAGGCGCTCGCCAAGCTCTCGCACCCCAACGTGGTGCAGGTGTACGAGGTGGGCGAGGCCGAGGGCGAGGTCTTCGTGGCGATGGAGCTGGTCCGCGGCCAGACGCTGTGGGAGTGGGTGGAGCGGGACCCTCGGCCGAGCTGGCGGGCGTGCGTGGAGGTCTACCGCCAGGCGGGCCTGGGGCTGGCGGCCGCGCATGCCGAGGGCCTGGTGCATCGCGACTTCAAGCCGGGCAATGCGATCGTCGACGACAAGGGACGCGTGCGGGTGCTCGACTTCGGGCTCGCGCGGCGTCGTGGCGAGGGCGCCGGCGAGGGCTCGAGCGAGGCGGAGACCGACGGAGAGCCCAACCTCGACGAGCTGGGGGCCGATCCCCGGCTGACCGTCACCGGCACGGTGCTGGGCACTCCCGCGTACATGCCCCTGGAGCAGATGGAGGGGCGCGAGACCGATGCTCGCAGCGATCAATTCGGCTTCTGCGTGTCGCTCTACGAGGCGGTCTACTCCGAGCGGCCGTTTCGGGGGGAGTCCATCGCCGCGCTGATGACCGCGATGGTCGCCGAGCACGTCCGGCCGGCACCTCGCGGCACTGCGGTGCCGATGCGGCTGCGGCGGGTCCTGCTGCGGGGGCTGGCCCGCGACCCGGCGCGGCGCTGGGACTCGATGGACGAGCTGCTCGCGGAGCTCGAGCGCCTGGTCGCCCCGCCCCCCCGGCGGGGACGAGCGCTGGGACTGGCGACCGGGCTGCTCGCGGCGGGACTGGGGCTCGGGCTCTACGCTCGCGAGGGCGACCAGGAGCCGCCGGGCGAGCCCGAGGGGGTCGATCGGGCCGAGCAGCTCTACGAGGCCGGCAAGCTCGCCTATCGCAAGGGGTCGTTCCAGGAAGCGGTGGATCGGTGGTCGGAGGCGTACGACCTCTCGGAGCGGCCGCTGCTGCTCTACAACATCGCGCTGGGCCTGGAGAAGCAGCACGAGCTGTCGGGAGACATCGACGATCTCCTGCGCGCCCGCTCGGTGATGCGGAGCTTCCTGGTGATCGCCACCGCGGATCCCAACGTCGATCCCGGTGACGCCCAGCAACAGGTCGAGGCCCTCGATGCTCGGATCGCCGCGCTGACCGGCAAGGGCGGCGCCGAGGGCTGAAGGGCGAGGGAGCCGACCCGGCGTGGCGACGGGGTCGCTAGGGCAGCGTCAGCTCGACCACCGGACAGGGTGTGGGCCACGCAACGGTGCGCTCCACGATCGAGGGGAAGGCCTCGGGATACCCGGGCACGATGCAGTACCCCTCTGCGTTGGGCTCGCAGTCGCAGTCGTCGCCGCAATCGAGGGTGCTCGCCACCGCCAGCAGCACCGACATGGGACCAGCGGTGGGCGGCCCCCGCAGCCCACACTCCCCGGCACAGTCGCCGGCACACTCGGGCGAGGCCTCCTGCGTCGAGACGGTGTAGCCGTCCCACGGGGCCTCGAAGGCGCCGCCCGGGTGCAGGGCGATCGTGCCGACGAGCGGGCAGTTGGCCAGACAGCCGCAATTCCCCTCGAGCGCGTCCTCGCACGCCGACACGCACTCCGGTGCGGGGAAGGGCCGATCGTCGGCGTCTCGGAGCGCGAAGTGGGTGCGGATGCAGCTACCAGGACCGGTCAGGTACAGCACCTCGTCGCCTTCGTTGACGATGCGGATGGTGACCGGGGCGATCTCGCCTTCGGACACGAGGTACTGGCACTCGGGCGCGGGGGCCTCGTCGAAGGGCACGGGGATCGGTGCGGGCTCCCACTCGCAGGCCGGGGCCTCGGTGGTGTCATCCGCCGATCCGTCCGTGGCTCCGTCGTCGTCCGTCCCTCCCGCCGCCGCGTCGTCCATGGTGGAGCGATCGCTACAGGCCGGCACCAGCGCGAGCAGGAGCACCCAAGCTCTCGTTCTCGGCATCGCGAGGACCATCATGCAACGACCACGCCGGTCCCGAAGTCGCGAGATTTCGGTGCAGCGGATGGTCTAGACGTGGCCGGCGTCAATCGAGGTGCCCCCGGCCCTGCCAACGAGCTTGCCACTCCTCGAACGTGAGCCTCTCTGACCCGGGCGTCCGTGCCCGGCTCGAGCGTCGCCAACCATCACTGGGAGCGAGAGAAGATCTCGGTGGCCGAGGTTGCCGTGATCGTACGGTCGAACCAGCGCATGAGGAGCGCCTCGTCGGCACACGAACGCACACGAGACCGCTGCCGCGCCGTCATCCGAAGCCCACGACGTGCCGCCAGCGCCAGGAGCATCTGCGCCCGCCCTTCCATCCGCCCCTCGGCCAGACCCTCGGCCAAGCCCTCTTCTCGCCCCTCGGCCAAGCCCTCTTCCCGTCCCGCCATCCGCCCTTCGGCCAGCCCCTTCATGTGACCTTGGGCCTCGAGCTGGCGCAGGTAGCTGCTGTAGGGAGGCCCTTCGACTCGTACATTCATCTCTTCCTCCAACGTGCGTCGTACGTCCTCGTCGAGGAACGCATACACGACATCGGCATGATAGCCGGCCTCTTGGTCCTCGCCAGCGACCATGGCACGGATGGTGTCGATCGCGACGCGACCCACCTGCTCGGCGTGCGGACCCCGACCATGCGCGACCACGGCGAGGGTGGCCAGCATCGGAATCTCTCGGGCCCGCTCGAGCGAGACATCATGGGGAATCGAGCTCGGACCGATCACGATCGGGACCAGCGAGTGCCCGCGACCGATCTCGATGGGACCGGCCGCCCAGCTCTCGACCCCCTCGAAGGGCGTCACCACCACCAGGCTGGTGGGGCACCGTAGCCGCCGCCGCGTGATCGAGACATAGACCACCCAGTTGGTGGGCTTGCTCGGATCCTTGCGGAGCTGCACGTCGAGCACGAAGGCCTCCTCGGCCTCGCCGTCGCTCCAGTGTGCCACCAGGGTGCCGTCGGGCAGCAGATCGCTGGTCCCGTCGCGGACCGCCTCGGGCCCGGGACGCAGCTCGAGCTCCGCCGGGATCTCGATGCCCACCAGCGACAGCGCCACCGCGAGCGCGCCCCTCACCTCGGTGAGGAGACGGACGAGGGACTGGTGCTCCGCGGACGGCATCGAGGGCTCGTTGGCCCTCCGATGTGGCAAGACCCGTTCCGAGAGGTCGCGCGAACGATTCCGAGTGCTTGCAAGGGCGATAGACCCCGGGTGGCCCACCCGTGGGCGGGCCACCTGACCGTGGGTGGGCCACTGCGGGGCCCTCACGCTACCCCTCGCGACGACGCCGGAGCTCGTCGCGGATCATCTGCAGCGCCTCGGGCAGCCGCTTGCGCGGGATGTTCACCCGCGTGGGCATGCCCCCGCCCAGATCGAGCAGGTCGACGAAGTTCAGCCCGCTCTCGAACGGCGCGGCGATGGTCGCATTGCCCGCCTCGAGCACCACGCTCACCGTGGCCTTGCCCTGGCCCAGCAGCAGCAGCTCGGTCTTGTCGTAGGGCGGCGTGGAGGAGCCGACCTCGATGAAGGCCACGTCGCCCTCCACCTCGAAGCGCTCGGCGAGCCCGACCGCGGTCGCGGCCATGCGCCGGAAGTCGGCGGCCGCCTCCGCGATGGAGTCGCGCTCCACCCCCGCACGCAGCCCGCTGACCAGGTACCGCACGATCCGCAGCTTGAGGGTGTGATCCAGCCAGTGCGCGCGCAGGGCCTGATCGATGCGATCGGCCTCCGCCGAGGCCGTCCCGATCCGCGTGTCGATCACCCGCGCATCGTCGTCGGCCCCCGGGTAGGGCTCGCGGCCGCCCAGGATCCACTTGGCCGCGGCGTAGAGCCCGTCGAGATCGAAGTGGCACACGATGGTGTCCACCGGCCCGGTCGACTCCACCAGCGCGGGGTCGATCATCTCGGGGCAGGCCCCGTGCTCGGCCTTGGTGCACAGCACGAAGCGCTCGTCGCGAGCAAACCGAGCGTGCAGCGGGTGATCGTGGTGATCCACCCAGCGGGCCAGCCGGGGACCGAGCAGCTCGATGAAGCGCCCGGTGGTCTTGTCGAAGCCCCGGCCCAGGCCCATGGAGGCGAAGGCGATGTCGAGCACCACCACCCTCCCCGAGAGCGCGCCCACCCGCGGGAGCTTGCGGGGGCTGGCGAACACCAGGCTGGGCAGCGGGGGGGTCACGGCAGCTCCGCGCGGGCTGCCTTCAGCTCCCCCAGGGCATGGTCGTCGCCCGCCCGCTCGGCCGCCTCGATGCCCCGATCGAGCACCTCGGCCGCCGCCTCGGGTCGGCCGAGCTCCACCAGCAGGTTGCCCAGCATGAGGTAGGTGGGCACGTAGCCGGGGTGATCCGCCACGAGGGCCCGGAACACCTGCTCGGCCTCCTCCACCTGGCCCTGCTTGCGCAGCTCCATCGCGAGGCCGTAGCGCGGGAACGGATCATCGGGCCGCGACTGGACCATCGAGCGCAGCAAGGGCACGCGATCCATGCCGACCTCAATCGGAGGACTGCGCGGCCGAGCCGGCCTCGCCGTGCGCCTCGATGCTCGCGGCCACGTAGGCCGTGGCGTCGGCCTCGCTCAGGCCGAGCGCGGTGAGCAGCTCGGGGGTCTGCTCGAACACCCGGGTCTCCTGCAGGTTGCCCACGAGCAGCAGGTAGGTGGCCACGTGGTGCGGCTCGTACTTGCCCAGCAGCATGGTCGCGCCCTCGCGCAGCTTCTGCGGCGGGTTGGTCTCGCAGAAGTCCTCGTCGGTCTCGCCCTGGCGGTGCGGCACCTCCAGGAAGTCGAGGTAGTCCACGAGCAGCGAGCGATGGTGGCGCATGAGCCACTCGATGAGCAGGGCCAGGGCGAGCTGGCCGTTGCCCCCCTCGAGCTCGGTATCGAAGCGCTTGCGCCACGCCTTGAGCCGGGCCGCCTTGGTGTAGGCGGTCTTGGGCACGGCAGAGCTGGTCCCGCCCGCCTTGAGCACGGCCCGGACCTCCTTGCCCGAGAGCTCTTGGTAGTAGGCGTCGATGCGCTCGTTCCCCAGGTGCTGGCAGATCTCGATCGGCGTCACGTCGTCTCGTCCTCGATCCTCGGTGGGCGCGGGAGAGTAGCCCGGATCGCCCAGGAGGGAAAACCCGCGCGACCGGCCCCAAAAGGGGGGCTTGGAGGCATTTTCGCCGGCTCGACGCGCGGGCCCGGGCTCAGCGAGCGCCGGCGGGCTCGCGGGTGGCGAGCGCTCCGATCCCCGGGCCGAGGATCCCCAGCGAGCCGAGCATCACGGCCAGGCCCACGCTCTGGAGGTTGACCGAGAGGTTGGCGCGGCCGATCACGGTGAGGCCGTCGTCGTTGGGCTGCGGCCAGTAGCGAGCGCCGGCCCCCAGCAGCGCGGCCCCCAGCACCGCCCCCGCGGCCCCCACCGCGGTGAGGGCGATGCCCACGGGTCGACGCTTGGTCCGGCCGGTGGCGACCAGGGCATGCACGCCCAGCCCGCTCACCGCCGCCCCGGCCAGGCCGAGCGGGATGGCGGGCGCGAGGTGCCCCACCGAGGTGCGGCGCTCGAGGGTGCCGTCGGGGGGATCGGTGGCCGGGCCGTAGCCGAAGACGTAGGCGCTGAGCACCGCCGCCCCCAGGCTGAGCGCGGCGCCCCCCACCAGCGTGGTCACGGTGGTGCGCCGAAGGATGCGCTCCCGCGCGTCGGAGCTCGGCGTGGGCGCGGGGACGGGGGCCTCGGGCGCGGACACCTCGGGGGCCGAGTCGGTCGCCCGGCAGCGCTCCTGCAGCCGCTCCCATCGCAGCAGCTCGTCGATCACGTGGGCCGGGGCCTCGCGCTCGCCATGGGTGGCGTAGTCGTCCACGTGCTGCTGCAGCAAGAAGAGCGCGGCCTCCAGCGCCTCGTCGTCGCCGTCGCGCACCCAGGCCTCGCGGTAGGCACTCGAGGCCTGCAGCACCGCGTTCTCCCCGTAGGGCGAGGCCCGGTTGGCCAGCGGCAGCGCGGCGTAGGCCTCGGCCGCACGATCGCCCGACTCCCGAAAGCGCCCCTCGTCGAGCGCACGCTGGGCCTGCTCGAGCAGCGCCTCGGGCGAGGGCTCGGCGGCCGCGGCCACGATGCCGGGCACCGACCACGGCGATGCGATCGCGGGGCGCAGCGGGGCCAAGGCCACGCCCAGTCCGAGCACGAGCATCGAAGACGGGCGCAGACGCTCGTTCGGGCCGGGCACGTCGCGGAGCTTACCAAGCTCCGGGGGCGCCGGCCGGATCACAGCGAGACGCTCAGCGAGAGCACCCGGCGCTCCCCCGTGCCGGGGAAGCGCCCGTCGGCCACGGCCGTGCGCACGCACTTGCCCAGGTCGTCGCGCTGGTGGGGGGCCTCCACGCGCACGAGCGTGATCGCCCCCTCGGGGTCGATCGACAGCGACACCCGCACCTCGGTCCCGCTGGCGCCCAGGCTGGCGCAGCGCTTCCGGGCCCGGCGCTCGAGCTGGCCCTTGACCTTGGCGTCGCTGGGGGGCCGGGGGGCCGCCTTGGTCCCCCGCTTGCCCGAGCGCGGCGTGGGGGTGGGCGCGGGCGCTACCTCGACCTCGGCCTCACCACCGTCGTCCGCGGCCGCCTCGGCCGGAGCCGTCGACGACCCGGCCTCGACCTCGGCCGTGCCCGCGGGATCGGACGGCATGTCGGTCTGCGACGGGCCCACGCTCCCCTCCCCCGAGCCGGCCCCGACGGCGGGCGGCTCGGAGGCGACGGCCGCGGGGCTCGGAGGATCGGTCGACGACGACGCGTCGTCCTTGACCAGCCAGACCCCCAGGCCCACCCCGACCATCAGCGAGAGCGCGCCGGCGAGCACGAAGAAGACGAGCCGTCGATCCAGCGCAGCGGCCGGGGCCGCGACCGCGGAGGGAGCCACGGGCGTGGTCGGCCGGGAGTGGCCCTCGGGACCGAAGGCCGGGGCGATCGCGGTGTGCAGGATCGACGGCTCCGACCCGGTGATCCGCAGCGACCCCGAGGGCGTGGGCGCGATGGTGGTCTCGCCGCTGAGGATCGGCTGCTCCTCGGTGTTGCCCTTGAGCGGGATCGGCTCGGGCTCGGCCTCGGGAGTGGCGAGCACCTGCGTGGCGGAGTGGGCCGCCCGGGCGGCCTCGGCCGCCGCACGAGCGGCCGCCAGCGAGGCCCCGCGCGGCAGCGGGATGGTGGCGACGCCATCGATCTCGGGCACGAAGACCGCGGTGGTGGAGCCCACCACCGCGGGCGGCACGGCCGTCAGCGCGGCCCGGAACGCATCCATCGAGGGGAAGCGAGCCGCGGGCTCCTTGGCCAGCGCCTGCAGGACGGCCGCCTCCACCGGCTCGGGGATCGAGGGATCGAGCGCCCGCAGCGGCGGCGGCGGCTCGTTCATGTGCTTGAGCAGCAGGTTGAAGACGTTGTCGTCGTGGAACGGGCGCTCGCCGGTGAGCACCTGGTAGGCGAGCACGCCCAGCGAGTACACATCGCTGCGGGCATCCACCGGCTGGCTCTGGGCCTGCTCCGGGGACATGTACGCCACGGTGCCCACCAGCTCGGAGGTGCGGGTGACCCCGCCGTCGTTGGCGTGGGAGGGATCGAGCTTGGCGATCCCGAAGTCGAGCACCTTGACCTGCTGGCCCTCCTCCTCGTCGCGGTCCTCCTCCTGCGCCACCAGGAAGCAGTTGCCCGGCTTCACGTCGCGGTGGACGATGCCCAGGCGGTGCGCCGCCGCGAGCCCGCGGGCGATCTGCAGCAGGATCGGGCGCGCCCGATCCCACGGAAGCCGGCCCTCCTCGTGCAGCAGCGAGCTGAGGTCGCGCCCCTCGAGCAGCTCCATCACGTAGTAGGCCGTGTCGTCCTGCACCCCGAAGTCGAGCAGATCGACCACGTTGCGATGACGGATCCTCGAGGCGAGCTTGGCCTCGCGCTCGAAGCGACGACGCGCCGCCTCGTTGTAGGTGGCCTCCGGCCGCAGCACCTTGATCGCGACCCGCTTGCCCAGGCGCAGCTGCTCGCCCTCGTACACCGTTCCCATGCCCCCGGCCTTGAGCAGGCGGAGGATCCGGTAGCGATGGTCGAGGACCGTGCCCGCCATCGAGCTCGCGGGGGATTGGTTCATGCGAGAGCGGCGGAAGCGATGGTACCGCGCTTCGCCGACCTCCGTGATCGCGTGCCCTCGGCGCCGGGACACGGCCCTTCGCGACCGCCGAGGAGCCCGGTCTCCGAATGACGCGCATGCGGGCTTACGCCCCGGTCGCTGGCTCATTCGCCGCTTGCGGGGCCCACCGAGGGAGCTGCTACCCTCGCGGGGGTTGGCAGGGAGACGACGACCGTGGGCGTCGTGAAGGACCGCAGACGCTCCGCGCGGGTGATGGTCCGCGGGGACGCGGTCATGCACCTGACGCCGGGGCGACTGGAGGGTCGCTGCCTCGATCTGAGCACCGGCGGGCTGCTGGTGCTCGGGCCGGCCCGGCTGCGACCGGAGCCCGGCACCCGCCTCGAGGTGGACATCCACGTGGAGGGCGAGCACCTGCGGGTCGCGGCCGAGCTGCTGCGCAGCCGCGAGGTGAAGGCGGGTCGGCTGCTGGCGCTGCGCTTCGTCGATCCGGCGCCGCCGGTCCGCGCTCGCCTGCACGCGCTGGTCAACGGCAAGCTGCTGCGGACGATTCGCAGCGACGGCGCGGTGGTGCTCGACCTGCGGGCGCTGCGAGCCGCCGCGGCCGCGCGAGCAGCCGGGGAGCCGGCGGGGGCGAGCGCGAGGGAGCCGTCGTCGCCGGCGACACGGATCAGCGAGACCGAGAGCGAGCTCGCTGCTCGGGGCGAGCGGCCGCGCTACGCCCCCGTGGTGTTCCAGGGCACCTGGCGCGACGACGAGCTCATCACCCAGGAGTTCCAGGCCCCCGAGGCGCTGCGTGGCGGCACGGTCGTCGCCCCGCCGCCCGAGCCCGTGGCCGAGACCATCACTCCCCTCGACCCCGCGCCTACCTCCTCGCCGGCCGAGACCACCGCGACCTTCGGTCCCGCGCCCTCCGTCATTGCGACCGCGGTGGAGCCCACCGCCCTGCTCGAGCTGACGCCCGAGGCCAGCGAGCCCGAGGCGATCGAGCCCGAGGAGGACACCCTCGCGCTGCGGCCCGAGCCGCTGCCGGCGGTGGAGCCCACCGCCCTGCTCGAGCTGACGCCCGAGGCCAGCGACCCCGCGATCCCCCACGAGGCTCCCCCGCGCCACCTGCCGCCCGAGGACACCCTGGTGGCGCCCTCGGATCCCGGACCCACCGAGGGCACCGTGGTGCTCCAGCCGGCGCCCGCCCCCGATCCCGAGGGCACCGTGGTGCTCGACCCCACGCCGCCCGAGCCCACGCTTCGCTACCAGCTCCCGCCCTCGACCGACGGTCCCTTCGAGCCCCCCACGACGACCACGCCCGTCGCGACCATCGAGCCCGTCGCCTTCGAGCCCGAGCTCCTGCGCTCGTCACCGACACCGACGAGCCGCCCCGACTCCCCGGCCCCGACCGCGCTCGCGCCCCCCTCCCCGCCGCCGCTGCTGCGAGGCGAGCCCGTCGCCGTCGCCGGCGAGACCACCGTGGCGCCGGTCGAGGCCCCGCCCCCACCGCGGCCCAGTCAGCTCGCCCTGCAGGCGGCGCTCGCTCTGCTGCGCCGCCGCGGCCCCGTGCCTCGCCCCGGGACCCCACGCCCGCCCCGAGTCATCGTCTCCGTCCCGCACTACCGCGTTCCCGCTCGCCCCTCCCCCTGGAGACCACGCCCATGAAGCCCGCCAAGGTCCTGTTCCATCCCGAAGGAGACGCCCCGACCGTCTGGCAAGTGGAGGGCCTGCGCCTCCGCGATCGACTCGGCGAGCCCTACGAGGCGGAGGTCCGGCTGCGCAGCTCCGACGCCGGGGTCGAGCCCTCGGCGCTGCTCGGCGCCTCGGTGGAGCTGGTGATCGAGCGCGGCACCCTGCAGCAGGGCGTGGGCGGCATCGTGGAGCGCGTGCTCGAGGGGCACAAGGACCGCGACTTCCTCTACGTGACCGTCCGCGTGGTCCCGGCCCTGATGGCGCTGGCCCACCGCCGCAACAGCCGGATCTTCCAGGAGATGAGCATCCCCGAGATCCTCGCGCAGGTGCTCGGCGAGGGCCTGGGGCCCTACGGGCGCCGCGTGGACCTGGGCGGCATCACGGGCGCGCACGCGACCCAGGAGTACACGGTCCAGTACCGCGAGCCCGACCTCGACTTCGTGCACCGCCTGATGGAGGAGCACGGCATCGCCTACCGCTTCGTCACCGAGGGCGGCAAGGAGACGATGGAGCTGCGCGACGACGGCCAGGGCTTCGGCGAGCCGAGCTCGGAGGGCAACGCCGACGGCGTGCTCGCGATGCGCCCCACCGACGGCGACGCGGGCCTGCGCGAGGACGTGTGGAGCTTCGAGCGGGCCTCGCAGCTGCGCCCCACGGTGGCCCGCACCGCGGTGTTCGACTGGCACGTGCCGCGACCGCTGCACGACGGCGAGGACGGCTCGACCTCCAGGCTGGCCTCCCCCGACGGCTCGGCGCTGGGGCCCGAGCGCGAGGACTACGACCACGCCGACGCCACCACCGGCCTGGGCTACCGCAGCGACCCCCTCGACTTCTCGGCGGTGGAGCGCCAGCTCCAGCTCCGCCGCGAGCTGCACCAGCGCGACGCGGTGCGCGGCAGCGGCCGCAGCACGGCCACCCAGCTCGCCCCCGGCCTGCGCTTCGAGCTGCTCGACCACCCGCAGGAGGAGCTCGGGGGCGAGTACCTGGTGGTCTCGGTGGAGCATCGCTACGGCACCCTCGCTGGCCCCGGGGCGGAGGCGGGCAGCGCCTACGTCAACGACTTCGAGTGCATCCCCGCCGCGGTGTCCTGGCGACCCGAGCGACGCCACCCGCGGCCGCGGATCGCCGGCGTGCAGACGGCCACCGTGGTGGGCCCGCCCGGCGAGGAGATCTTCACGGACGAGCACGGCCGGATCAAGGTGCAGCTCCCCTGGGATCGCGGCGGCCAGTTCGGCGCCGACGCATCCTGCTTCATGCGGGTGGTGCAGCCCTGGGCCGGCAACGGCTGGGGCACCATGTTCATCCCGCGCGTGGGCATGGAGGTGACGGTGGTGTTCGTCGACGGCGACCCCGATCGACCGATCGTCACCGGCTGTCTGTACAACGGGGTCAACCAGCCCGCGGGGGGCCTCCCCGGCGGGCGGGTGCGCGGCGGGATCAAGTCGAGCAGCACCCCGGGCGGCGGCGGCTTCAACGAGCTGCGCATGGACGACTCGGCGGGGGCCGAGGAATTCTTCCTGCACGCCCAGAAGGACATGAACCAGCAGATCGGCAACGATCACACCACCACCATCGCCAACATGCAGACCAACACGGTCGGGGCCGATCAGACCCAGACCATCGCGGGCAACCAGGTGGAGTCGATCGGGGCCGACCAGACCCTGAGCGTGGCCGCCAACCAGACGGTGAGCGTGAGCGCCAACCACAGCCTCAGCGTGAGCGCCAACCAGGCGGTGAGCGTGGGAGGCTCGCACAGCACCGCGATCACGGGCCCGTCCACCCTCGACATCGGCGGCAGCCACACCGCCACCGTCAAGGGCGGCGTGACCCAGACCGTGCTCGGGGGCAAGACCACCACGGTGACCGGGCCGCTCAGCCACACGGTCAACGGCGCCTCCACCCTCACCCACAACGGCGGGGTCACCGAGACCATCGCCGGCGCCTACGCCCTGACCGCCTCGGCCGGCATGGCCCTGACCGCGCCCGCGGGGCTGCTCATCTCGGCCCCGGCCGGGATCAACATCATCGACGCGGCCTCGCAGATCGAGCTGCACTCGATCATCCAGACCACCACCGGCTACTCGAGCAGCGCCACCGGCTTCAGCCTGAGCCTGGTGGGCGGCGCCCTGTCGCTCACCGGGGTGCGGATCGGGGTCACCGGGGTCAACATCGCCGGCACCGGGATCAACTTCAGCCGCAACGCGGTGGACTTCAAGCAGGACGGGGTGGAGATGTGCAACACCGCCCTCAAGCTCTACACCTCGGGCTTCCTGCTCAACCTCGCCAGCCTGGCCATGTTCCTCTGATCCGAGCCCGCCTGCCGTGAAGGTCGTCAAGCCCAACGCGCTCAGCGTGATCACCCGGTGCTTCGAGCACCAGCGCCGGCACCACTTCGCGGTCTCGGTGCTGGCCTTCGTGCCCCTGCGCGACGATCCGGCCGCGCCGCTGCTGCCCGAGGTGAGCCTGTGGAAGACGGTGGCCGAGCAGCTCGGGCCCGCGGGGGTGATCGAGCCGGGCATCCCCAAGTCGCGCGGCGAGTGGCTGGTGCACGGCAGCGCGTTCGCGCCGGGCGGGGTGGCCCGCCGCTCGGTGCCGGTGGTGGCCCGCGTGGGCGAGGTGGAGAAGGCGCTGCTGGTGCACGGCGATCGCTACTGGACCCCGGGGCGCGAGCCCAGCGAGGCCCAGCCCTTCACCCGCATGCCGATCGAGTGGTCGCGGGCGTTCGGCGGCCCCAAGATCGCGAGCAACCCCCTGGGGCGCGGGCACGGAGAGTCCGAGTACATGGGCCAGCGCGTGCAGATGCTGCCCAACCTCGAGCACCCCAAGGCGCCGGTGGTCTCGCCGCGCGACCGCCCCGAGCCGGTGAGCCTGGGGCCGCTGGACATCTCGTGGCCGCAGCGTCGCGAGCTGGCCGGCACCTACGACGCGAAGTGGACCGAGACCCTGTTCCCGGGGCTGGCCGCCGACGTGGACTGGCGGATGTTCAACCTCGCCGCGCCCGATCAGCAGCGCGAGGGGCCGTGGGAGGGCGGCGAGGAGTATCGCTTCGACAACCTCCATCCCTCCCGCCCGGTGCTGGTGGGGCGCGTGCCCACGCTGTGCGCCCGGGCCTTCATCACGCGGGGGGCGGCGACCCTGGTGCCCACGCGACGGCGCCCCTCCGTCGGGGGCCCGCCGCCGGCCACGACGGTGACGCCGGCCCAGGGCGCCGCGGCGCCCTCCGCCGGCACGGAGCCGGAGCTCGCGACCGGCGAGGCGCTCGAGCCCGAGCCCGAGCCGGTGCAGGTGGAGCTCGAGGAGGTGGAGCTCACGCTGCGCACCCTGTGGTTCTTCCCCGAGCTCGAGCGCGCGGTGCTGGTGTTCCAGGGCGCGACCGAGGTCGGCTCGCCCGAGGGCCTCGACGTTCGGCACCTGCTGCTCGCCGCCGAGGATCGAGACGACCCGCGCCCGCTCGAGCACTACGCCCAGGCGCTGCAGGATCGCCTCGACCCCGACCAGGGGCACCTGGCCTCGCTGCGCGACCGCGAGCTCTTGCCCGCGAGCACGGCGGGCTTCGTGGACGAGGAGCAGGCGCAGGAGCAGGCCCTGCACCACACCGATCGCCGGCTCGAGCACAACCTGCACCGTCGCGCGCTGGAGGAGCACGCCCGCGTGGTGGCCCAGGTGGAGGCGGCCGGCCTCGATCCCGCCCAGGTCGCTCCGCCGGCGCCCGAGCCCCCGGCCCCGGCGCCCTCGCTCGACGAGCTGCCCGGGATGATCGAGACCCTGCAGGCCGAGGCCGACCTGCGCCAGGAGCAGGAGCGAGCCAAGGCCGCGGAGCAGCGCGCGGGCCTGCGCCAGATGCTGCTCGAGCAAGGCATGGAGGAAGGCCAGGCCGACGAATTGCTGAGCGCATCGGAGAAGGGCCCCACCGGGCCGCCGCGCTTCACGGCCGAGGGGCAGCGCGCGGGGCTGGTGGCCCTGCTCGAGCAGGCGCGAGCGCAGGGCGTGCCCACCGACGGATTGCAGGAGGCGCTCGACGACCCGGAGCAGCACGCCCGCTGGGAGCAGGCCGAGCAGCAGCTGCGGCAGGAGTACCGCCGCAGTGCCCACCTTCAGGATCCCGCCCCCGCCCTGCCTGCGGCGCGCAGCGAGCAGGCGCGGCTGGCCGTACGCGAGGCCCTGGAGGCGGGCCTGCCCTTCGAGAGCTTCGACTTCACCGGCGCCGACCTGTCGGGCATGAGCCTGCGCGGCGCCAAGCTGGCCGGGGCGCTGCTGGAGAGCGCGCGGCTCGACGGCGCCGACCTGCGGGGGGCCGACCTGCGCGGCGCGGTGCTGGCCCATGCGTCGCTGCGAGGGGCCCGGCTCGACGAGGCCGACCTCCGCGAGGCCAACCTGGGGCGCGCCCAGCTCGAGCAGGCCTGCCTGGCCCAGGCCGACCTCGAGCGCGCGGTGCTGACGGGCACGATCCTGCGGGGCGCGGTGCTGCGAGGGGCCCGACTGCGCGAGGTGGAGGCCTACCAGGTGGTGCTCAGCGATGCCGACGCCAGCGAGGTGATCACCGAGCGGCTCGTGCTGCTCGAGGCCGAGGTGACGGGGCTGAACCTGTCGGGGGCCGAGCTCCCGCAGGCGGTGCTGCTCGAGCTCGACCTGCGCGGCGCGGTGCTCCTGGGCGCCCGCCTCACGCAGGCGACCTTCGTGGGCTGCAACGCGGCCGGGGTGAGCCTGGCCGGCGCGGTGCTCGACGGGGCGCGCTTCGTGGAGGCCTGCGACCTGCGCGAGGCCAGCCTGGCCGGCGCCAGCGCGCGCGGGACGAACCTGCGCGGCACCATGCTGCGCGAGGCGGTGCTCGACCACGCCAACCTCGAGGGCGCCGACCTCAGCGAGGCCGACCTGAGCGCGGCGAGGCTGTACCGGGCGAGCGCCCGCGGGGCTCGCTTCGACGGGGCCAGCCTGGAAGACGCCATGCTGGTCGGCGCCAACCTCATGCAGGCCTCGTTCCTCGGGGCCACGATCCGCGGGGCCGATCTGCGCGGCACCAACCTCTACGGCGCCGACATGGCCCGCGTGCGCACCGACGATCGCGTGCGCCTGGACCAGGCCGAGCTCGCGCGCGTGCGGGTGCTGCCCCGCCACCAGCCCCCCGCGACCAAGGAGCCCGCCTCGTGAGCGAGACCCTCGATGCCACCGCCGTCGCCGAGCGGATCCACGGCGGTCACCCCCTGGAGGGCCTCGATCTGCGGGGCCTCGATCTGCGCGGGGCGACGCTCGGCGGCGGCGTGCTGCGGGAGGTGGACCTGCGCGGCGCCGGGCTAGCCGGCGCCGACCTGCGGGAGACCATGCTCATCGGCTGCCGCCTCGACGAGGTCGACCTGCGCGAGGCCGACCTGCGCCACGCGGTGCTGCAGGGCACCGCCCTGCCCCGCGCCCGCCTCGATCGCGCCCGCATGGTCCACACCCTGCTCGAGCGCTGCGAGGCCGACGACGCCCGCTTCGACGAGGCCGACCTGCGCCTGGCCAAGCTCGTCGAGACCACGCTGGGCGACGCCTCGCTCCGGCGCGCCCGCCTCGACCGCACCGCGATCCTCCAGTGCACCCTGGGCGCCATCGACCTGCGCGACACCACCCTGGTCTCGGTGGTCCTGCTCCGCGCCGATCTCCGCCGAGCTCGCCTCGCCGGCTCCACCTTCGAGCGCACCGTGATGGTGGAGGCCACGCTCGCCGGCCGCGACCTGCGGGGCCGTCGCTTCCGTCACTGCCAGCTCGACGGCTCCGATCTCAGCGGCTGCGATCTGCGGGAGGCGGACCTGCGCGGCTGCAACCTGCGGGGGGCCAAGCTCGTGGGAGCCAAGCTCGACGGCGTGCGGGCCTCCCAGGCGCTGCTGGTGGGGGCCGACCTGCGCGAGGTCTCGGCCACGCGCGCCGAGCTGCGCCAGGCCCTGCTGGCGGAGGCCGAGCTCGGCCAGGCCGACCTGCGCGGCGCCGACCTCTACCAGTGCGTGATGCCCCGGGCCACGCTGCGCGACGCCGATCTGCGCGACGCCAAGCTCGAGCACGCCGACCTCTCGCATGCCGATCTGCGCGGCGCCGATCTGCGCGGCGCCACCCTGACCCGCGCCAACCTCCACCGCATCCGCGACGAGGGGGCCCGGATCCCCGGCCGCTCTGCCGCCCTGCGCCCCGACCCCGAGCTCGCCGCCGCCGAGGACTGGCAGCCCGAGCTCTGATCCGATCACCCCGCACTCACCCCGAGGAGCCACCATGCACGCCCACGATCTGCAGAACGTCACCCCGCTGCCTGCCCGCGCGCCCGCGATCGCGGGCGCCATCGCCACCGTGGTGGGATCCGAGCCCGACGGTCGCTGGCGCCTCGAGGGTGGCGGCCGGGCCCGCGTGGCCGCGAGCTGCCTGCTGTGCCCCGAGCCCGGCGATCGGGTGTGGGTGGTGGGCGAGCCCGGCGAGGGCTGGGTGCTCGCGGTGCTCGAGCGGGCCCAGCCCGGCCCCGCCACGCTGAGCGTGCCCGGAGACCTGCGGCTGCGGACCGAGGGGCGGCTGTCGCTGGACGCAGCCCAGGGCCTGGACCTGAGCACGCCCGCCGACCTGCGGGTGAGCAGCGACGGCCTGCAGGTGCAGGCCGGGAGCGCAAAGGTGGTGCTGCGAGAGCTCAGCGTGCTCGCGCGCAGGGTGTTCGCCTCGCTGGCCGAGGTCACCCGCGTGGGGCGGGTGCTCGAGCTCCTCGTGGAGCGGGTGACCCAGCGCAGCCAGCACAGCGTGCGCGCGATCGAGGGCGTCGACGCCACCCGGGCCGGCACCCTCGATCTGCGGGCCGAGGGGCGCGCCAACATCCAGGCCACCCACGCGCTGGTCAACGGCAAGGAGCTCGTGAAGATGGACGGCGGCCAGATCCACCTGGGCTGAGCCACTCGAGCAAGGGAGCACGCGCATGTTCGGCAACAGTCAGATGATGGGCCTCGACCTCGGCTTCCCCGACGTCTGCCTCACCCCCACCCCGGCCAGCCCGGTCCCGATCCCCTACCCCAACCTCGCGCTCGGTCCCATGGGCGTGCCCGCGGCCTACAACGTGCTGTTCATGGGCACGCCGGCGCACAACCTGGCCACCACGATCCCGCTGACCAACGGCGACAACGGCGGGGTGGCGGGAGGCGTGGCCGCGGGCACGGTGATGGGTCCCGCGCGGCACCTCACCGGCGCCTTCACCTGCCTGGTGGGCGGCCTGCCGACCACCCGCATGACCTCGGTGGCGCTGCAGAACACCACCAACTGCCCGGGCGTGCGGCTGGCCCCCAGCCAGGTCAAGGTGCTGGTGCTCGCGCCCTGAGCCCGCCATCACCACCGCTCGGAGGCCGAGCGCGGGCGGTGCACGGGGGGGG
The DNA here is from genome assembly GCA_020633315.1 of Myxococcales bacterium. Taxonomy (GTDB): domain Bacteria; phylum Myxococcota_A; class Polyangia; order Nannocystales; family Nannocystaceae; genus Paraliomyxa. The sequence continues at coordinate 631,077 of JACKDV010000001.1, read as the reverse complement.
GGACCGGATCCTCGATTCAGTTGTAGGAGCCGTAGCTGTAGGCCGGGGCAGACCTCGAGCTCGACGCGGTGGGTGTCTGTTCGTTGGGGGGTTCGTCGCCCTCGTTGTCACGTGACAGCGGCGAGGCCCGGGGCCGATACTGGTGGCACCAACGCCGGGAGGCCCGATGCCGAGCGAGACCATTCACATCATCTCCATGGACGGCGGGGGCATCTACGGCCTCGCCACCGCACGGATGCTGCGCAAGCTGTGCGAGCGGGATCCGGCCTTCCTCGCCAAGTCGGACATCGCCAGCTACCGCTTCGCCGGCACCTCGGCCGGGGCCCTCAACGCCCTGCTGCTCGCCAAGGAGGAGGACCCGCGGGCGGGCTGGACGACTACTGGCGCAACACCCTGGTGTTCCAGCCGCCCGACGACTGGTGGTCGCTGTACTGGAGCTTCCTCGGCATCACGCCGTGGTTCGGGAGCAGCCGCTACCAGCAATCGCTCGAGGAGCTGTTCGGCGCCACCACCCTCGACACCATCGCGCACAAGGTCTTCGTCGCGCTGTTCGACGAGATCGATCGCGCCGTCGAGACCACCACCGCCGAGTCGGCGATCGACGCGGCGCTCGGCTTCATCCAGGGCAATGGCTGGCGCAAGGGCGTGACCTTCCACGTCACGCCTCCGTAGCGCCCTCCTGTTGCGTCCTCGCAGGCTCCCACGGGCTGCCGTGGACCTCGAGGAACGCCTCCCTCAGTCGCCGCGCACATGGCCCGGTACTGTCGCCGCGAGGGCTGACGAGGTGGACGACCAGCTCGAGGTCGCGCTGCGGCGGCGCGAGCCGGGCAAGCCGACCGTCACGGAGGTCGGCCTCGATCCACGGGAGCGGAAGCACCGCAAAGGCGCGGTGCGAGAGCAGCAGCGCCCGCGCGGTGAAGAAGTCGGGCGCGGTCCACCGCCGATCCGCGCGCAGCCACCCCTGGTCCTCGGGCGCCTCGGGGCCGGTGTCGGCCACGACGATCTGCAGCTCGTCGTCGAGCTCGGGGGAGCTCCACGGCCGGGAGACGAACGGGTGGCCCGCCCCCACCACCGGCACGAAGGCGACCCGCGCGACGGGGCACGGCGCCACGCCGGAGGGCAAGGTGCCGGTGAGCACGAGGTCGTAGCGAGGGTCCTCGGCCGCCGCCGCTGCCCCCGACTTCACGACGTGCTCGAGGGCCACCCGGCTGCCCCTCGAGTGTGGCTCGAAGCGCGCGAGCGCCTGGCCGACCACGCTCGGGTGCAGCAGCCCGTCCACGGCCACCCGCAGCTGCGGCTCCCAGCCTCGATCGAGGGTCTCGGCGAGCTGCTCGAGCCCGGCGGCGCGCGCCAGCAGTTGCCGTGCACGCCGAGCCATGGTGCGGCCCGCGTCGGTGGGGACGCTCTGGCGCCCTCGGGTGACCAGTAGCTCCACGCCCAGCACGTGCTGCAGCTTGCCCATCGCCGAGCTCACCGCGGAGTGCGTCCGACCGACCCGACGGGCCCCCGCGTGCACTCCCCCCTCCTCGACCACCGCCACCAGCATCACCCACTGGTCGAGCGAGATCCGAGCAAACGTGTCGATGGAGTCGACCATTCGTGTCGATATTACTCGCTTTCATGTCGATTGAATCGACATCATGGTGAAGGACATGAGACCATCACGCATCGTCCTCGGCGCAATCGCGTCACTTGCGCTGTCCCTGAGCATGGCTGGATGTGCCGGGCACACGCCCGAAGGCCCGCTGCGCTCCACGCAGTTCCCCGAGCCCGAGCTGACGCTGATCTGGCACGGCACGGGGTCGGCGTACCGGCACGAGGGCGAGGACTGGGCGCGCACGCCGAGCCACGACTACGAGTTCACCGTGGTCCAGCGGCGCTATGCGGATCGCTGGGAGTCCACCAAGACGATGCACCGGCGACATCCCGACTACGACGGCTCGGCGGGGCCCCGCGAGCAGGCGCTGCACTTCACGCTCGACTACGCGAGCGAGCGCGGCGCGACGGCCTCGTTCGATGTGAGGTCGTCACTGGGCGCGGGCCATGGGTCGATCGACCGGGAGCTCCGCCGGGCCACCATGGAGCTGGCGGCCGAGGTGAGCCCGCGCGCCCCCTTCGACCACTACCGGATCGACCAGGTGTACGCGTACGAAGCGGGGCAGCTCTCGGAGACCGTCCAGCTGCTCGACGAAGGACGACCGTGGGTGAAGGTCGAGGAATCGGCCCGACTGTTTGCCGAGCACCACTTCGAGGCCGCGCCTGGAGTCTCGGGGTCGTCGAGCTGACCTCCCGCGGGGCCGACGTCCGCCATCCCCCCGATGACGGCGTCGGCACGCAGGGCGACGCCCGTCAGCACTCACCGCTCTCGCAACCGCACCCCCACGTCCCGGAGATGCGGACGCACTGGCAGAACATCTTGCCGTCCTGGCACCCCCAGCTGACCTCCCCCACCCAGCAGTCGGGCCAGGTCTGCGTGGCCGGGTCGGCGCCCAGGTTCTGCGCGTGCCGGTTCATGCCGTTCTGGACCGCCTTGGGCGCATCCGCGAAGTCGGCGTTCGGATCGCCGGCGTAGTCCCACACCACCTCGTTGCCCGAGGTCTGGCAGGCTCCGCCGGCCACCGCCTCGGCCTCGACGGTCGTCTGGGTGCCCAGCACCACGGTGGCAATGATCACAAGGGTCTTCCACATCGGTCTCGTCTCCTCGTTCCTCGGCCGGGCGCACGACCCGAGCCTCTCGCCCCCGAAGACGTCCCACCCTCCCCGGCGGATCACGAAGATCCGAAGATCGCTCGATCCCGACCGTCGAGCCCGCGTGGCCGTCCCCCACCGTGGGAGCCGCTGGACCACGCCAGCGCGATGTCCAGCGCCCCGGGGGGCTCCCCGAACGCGAGCATGAGGTGGATCGTCCTGCCCAGGGTCTTCGTGATGCTGTCGAGCACCGCGCTCGGCGGGCTCGTGGCCGCCGTTCGAGCGCTCGAGCGACACCTCCGTGCCCTCGAGCGACGCGGGACATCGGCGACATCATGGAATGCTATGCTCGGGAGCCGATGCCGACTGGAGCCGCGGAGGACGAGGGACGCCAGGCAGGGCACGAATGCCCGGCGGAGCCTGCTCCGTCTCCCGGCACGATCCTCCCCTCGAAGGAGGAGCTCGACTCGATCGGCTTCGATCCCGGCCTCTTCCGAGAGGAAGCGATCATTGCCTACTTCGAGCGGCCGGCCCTGGGTCGCGATTCCGTTCCGTCGAAGAAGGCCGAGCGATGGATGCTGTGGGCATTGTTGGTCGCCCTGATCGTGCTACTGGTGATCCTGCTCACTCCCTTGTCCGTGGCCTGCACCGACGATCTCCGCGAGGCAGATCCAGATTGCTCGCGGACGACCACACTCCTCGAGCTCCTCGTGGCCTACGGATCCGATAGGAGCATCATTCCGTGATGGAGCCGCCCCCGTTGTCGTCACTGCCGTTCTCTCCCCCTCCGTCTTGCCGAGCCGCGCTCTCCTTGATCCGACGATGGGCCACGGGCCAGCCCCCGTCGCCCACGCTCGACTACCGCCCTCACCTGGAGTTCCTCCACGCCAAGAAGCTGGACAGCCTCTACTACATCGATTCTGCTCCGCAGTGCCCCGAGCAGTCGTTCTACGACCGCTACCTCACACTCCAGCGCGGCGAGCTGGGCCGGCTCGCCGACGAGCTCGAGCGACGTGGCATCAGGGCCATCGTGATCAAGGGCGCCGAGCTCTGCGCCCGATACTACGGCTCCCACAGCCTGGCCTTCCTCGGGGACATCGACATCCTCGTGTCCCCCTCCGACGCATGGGAGACCAAGAAGATCCTGATGGAGATGGGCCATGTGCAGGGAAACTACGTGGAGGGGGTCCTCACCCCCTCCGGCCCCGTCGACATCGCCCAGATCGAGTCCTCCCACTACGAGCTGTTTCCCTTCAGCAAGGTGTGCCCCATCGGACAGCTCGACGAGGTGCAGCAGGCAGTCGCGCTCTCGAAGCCGTATCGATTCTCTCGCCGGGGGAGCGACTGGGACGCTCTCGTCAAATTCGACGTCCACCACAACTTGATGATGGGAATGGACGTCGGCCCGATGTGGCAGAGGGCGGTCCCCAGCGTGGTGTCGCCGAGCATGCTGACCCTGTGCCCTTCCGATCACCTCTGGTTCATCATTCATCGTACCTACCTGGAGACCGCGCTCGGCATCATGCGGCACCTGCGGTCCCTCGCCTACGTGGCTCCCCTCTTTGGTCGAGAGGCCATAGACTGGGAGCTCCTGATCCACAGTGCATCTACATACGACGGGGCTCCTGCGCTCTACTACTGGCTCGCCTTCCTCGAGCTCGGATGTGCTCCGGGGACCCTGCCCGACTTCGTCCTCTCCACGCTCGGCCCTCGTGTCCCATCCGGGAAGCACGACATGGGTTGGCAGATCGGCAAGCTCTTCGACCTGCCGGATTTCACGGCGGCGTGGCTGGGCGAGCGCCACGCGTAGCTTCGGCCTGCGTGGAGCCTGGGGGCGGCGTCCTCCGTTCGCTCACGACCCCATCGACGACCTCGAGCACGCAATCGGGCTCGAGAGCCAGGGAAGGCCGGTGGGTCACGAGGATCAGGGTGCATCCCCTGCTCCTGAGGTTCTCGATGATGCGAAGCTCGAGCTGCTCGTCCACCGTGCTGGTCGCTTCGTCCAGGAGAACGACCTCGGGTTCCGTCAGCAGCACCTGGGCCAGCGCGAGTCGCTGGCGCTGACCACCCGATAGAGATGATCCCGAGTCTGCCATGCGGGTCTCGTACCTCATGGGAATGCGCATGATCTCGTCGTGGATCATGGCCGTCTTCGCGGCTGCGACCACGTCGAGCAGCGATGCTCCGGGCCGGAGCATCGCGATGTTGTCGCGGATCGACCCCTCGCTGAAGTAGGGCGATTGCGACACGATGCCGAGTCGACGTCGGTAGCCGTGGAGCGCCAGCTCCTCCAGCGGCCGTCCGTTCACCGTGATCGTCCCCGACGTCGGTCGGTGGAGTCCCAGCAGGAGTCTCAGCAGCGTGGACTTCCCCGAGCCGGAGGGCCCGACGACCACGACCAGCTCACCGCGCCGGAGGGTGAGGCTCACGTCGCGAAGAGCGGGGCGAGTCGTGCGCCGGTGGATGAACGTGACGCCGTCGAGGTTGATCGACTCGATCCCACCCCCGAGCTCCTCCTCCCCGAGGCTCTCGGGCGCTACCTGCAGCACGTCGTCATTCCTGAGGACGAGCTCTCGGATGCGCTGCAGGTTGACGATGCCGTCCACGAGCGATCCGAAGGGCTCGAGGAGCGCCGCGCTCAGCGACAGCGCGATGAGCACGAAACCGAGGGAGCCGCCCTCCTGGATGACGAGGATCGCCCCCACGGCGAGCGTTGCCACGGGTCCTCCCACCCTCACGACGGAGAGCACCGCACCAGACCAGGACTGGAGGAGGTCTCGGCGGAGGCGAGTGGAGAGCTCCTGTGAGAAGTGGCCGTGCCAGTGATCGAGCACCAGGTGCTCTGCGCCCGCCTGTTTGACGGCCTCGATCCCTCGCAGCATGTTGAAGAGCACCGTCCCGGTCTTGACCGACGCATCGATGGTCTCTGCGGCGCGGTCGCGGATGCTCGGCCAGAAGAGGGCGACCGTCGCGGTCTGCACGAGGGCAAGCCCCATGGCGAGGCAGGCGAAGAACGGAGAGAGCAACCACAGCGCGATGACGTAGAGCAGGATCAGCGGCCCATCGATGAATGCGCCGATCGATGCCGTGGCGACGGCCTGTCGAATCTCACGATTGCCCTGGACTCGCGACATGAGGCTCCCGCACGCGCGCCGCTGGAAGAACTCATAGGGGAGGCTCAGCAGGTGCTCCACGAACCTCTGCGTCACCTGTGTCTCCAGCCGGTGGGAGAGCCGAAGGGCCGCGGCCGAGCGCAGGAAGGAGGACAGGAAGTACATCCAGATGAGCGCCACGTTCCCGAGGACGAGGACCCACAGGAGGTCGAAGTCACGGTACGGTATGACGCGATCGAGCACGATTCCCGTGAGGACCGCCAGCACGATCCCGAGGATCCTCAGGAAGAAGGACAGGCCCACGATGCTCCACAGTCCGGGGGTCTCGCGCAGGACGTCGAGGATGGTCTCCCAGAGCCTCCACGACGGCGCCCGCTCTGCCCACCCCTCCCCCGGAGTGAGCATGACGGCGATGCCGGTGAAGGCCTGCCGGAACTCGACGTCGGAGACCCGCCTGCGCCCTCGAGCGGGATCGACCAGGGTGAAGCCGTCCTCACCGGATCTCTCGCAAACGACGAAGTGATCGAACCTCCAGTGGAGTATCGCGGCCCGAGGAATCCGGTACAGCGCGGCCTCGTCGATCCGAAGGCACTTGGCCTCCAGCCCGAATGCCGCTGCCGTCCTCACGAGATCGTCGAGCCCCGTGCCATTCCCCTCTCGCTCCATCACGTCACGAACCTCGTGTGCCGTGACACCGCAGCCGAGGGAATTGAGGACGGTGGTGAGGCAGGCGGCGCCGCAATCGGATTGCTCGACCTGGGGGACGTACGGCAGCGGAGCGCGCCGCCTGTGGAAGAGCCCGATCACCTATCGCTCAGCGACGCGCGTACCGTTGGAGATGGTCCGCCACGGCCTCGACCAACGGCATCCCCGTGAGGATCTCGAGGTACAGGAATTGTCCTTGGGGGTTGAGCTCCAGGAACACGGGCTGGTCGTCCGGGTCGAGGCGGATGTCGAGCACCGCCATGCTCAGCCCCAGCCGACTCACGAGCGTGCAGAGCTTCTCTTCGACGTCCGTGGGCAAGGACAACGGCTCGTACGGTACGTCGAGATCCCGGCGACCGTCCACCATGCTCGGCTCGGGTGCGAATGCGGCGGCGAGCACACGATCCGCGAGGACCACGGCGCGGACCTCCCTTGCCCCCATGACCCGGTGCTGGAAGATCACGGGCGCCGGCGCCAGGGTATCGAGCTTGGACATGTCCTCGTCGGACAGCACTCGAGTGAACAGCAGGATGTCGTTTGCGCCGAGGGTCTTGTGGATGAGCTCGACCCCAGCTCCTCCGGCGAAGGCACGAAGCTCGTGCTCGTCGTTGGTGACCAGCGTCTCCGGGACGCGAAGCCCCACCTCTGTCGCGCGCTTGAGCTGCAAGGGCTTCGGGCACAGGACCTGCCGAATGGGGTCGTCCACCAGTGGGACCGAGAGGCCGGAGAGCGAGCCGAAGAGCTGTTCTTGCCACTCTCGTCGGACGAACAGCGCGTGCTCTCGCGCGACGCCACCGACCATCTCGTCGGAGATGGTGGTTCGCCGAACCCAGATGCACTCGGCATCGTCGAGTCGGATGCCTTCGTCCGGCGCAACCTGCCACAGCAGCGAGTCCTCGGTGCCGAGGCGTGCAGAGAGAGTCGCGCCGCATCCGAGGTTGCGCGGATCCAGCACACGGCAGACGGCACCGCGGCGGGCCAGCTCCTCCTGCACGAGCAGCGCGTGGGGGTCTTCCGAGTATGAGATGATCAGGAACATCTAGGGTTGTCGTCACCTCGGGTTCCTGATCTCGGCCGGGCGAGTCCGCACCGTGAGCCCACCTCGGCCGCGGCTCCGAAACACGAGCTCGATGCTCGTCCTGAGCCGCGATGCTCGAGGAGTCCGAGGGCTAGGCCTTGTGCCTCGCCGCCAGGAATGCCGCTTCCATCCGCTGGAACCGTTCTTGACGGATCTCGCAGCCTGCCCCCTCGCGAGAGCAAACGGAGAAGGGCGTGATCTTCTCGAAGACGAGGGCCTCGGCCCGCTTTCCCGCCGACACGTCCAGCAGACGTGCCTCCGCTCGTAGCGTCACTCGAGCCGAGGCCGCGCGATCGGTACGCAGGCCGGGGGCAGGAGCCAGCTCCTCGACGTCGAGCACGTCTTCGAGTCGGAATTCGAGCAGGTATGGAGACATCAACAATGACACCGTGTCGGTGTCATCGCCCCCCTCTCGGCGGACGAGTTCTCCCTCGATGGTGAAGCTCGATCGCATTGGCTCGGGACGTACGGCGCCCCGGCTCATACCCAGACGATCGACGATGCCTTGCAGTCGTCTCCCAAGGGGGGAAAGCCGCTGAAGGTGGTGTTGGCGATGGGGTATCCACCGCGGACCAGCGGCACCTCTCCAGCTCCGAGCTCACGCCCCAGTGAGGACGACGCGGGATCGCTCCCGACGTCGTTGATGGAATCTAGCCGACCGAGTAGCGCGAGGATTCGGTTTCTGGGGGATTCAGCCATGACTAGCTCTTCTGAAGGGAGCGAGGTGGTAGGGGGGAGAGTGGAGACCCGAGGCTCAGCCACACGCGATGGCGATCGGCGTGCCTCCGCTGGACGAAGCGAATCCCGAGTCCGCCACGATCCAGTTGTGAATCGACTTGATGCCGGTGGTCGCGGTGTCTCGAATCACGGCACCTTGGTCGTCGTAGAGCCGCCCCCCGGTGACCGGATTGGCGCCAGTGAAGTCCGTGATCATGACCGAGGTCTCCCGGCTGGAGGTGCCGACCGAGGTCGCAGAGTAGTCGTAGGTCACGAGCACCGCGCCGGAGGAATCCTTGACCTGCGCCACGAGGTCGTAGGTACCCGAGCTCGCCACGTTGTCGTCCTCCGTCCAAGAGATGGTCTGCGCACCGATGCTGAGGGAGTCCGAGCCCACATTGGTCGTCCATGTCGTGGTCGTCATGACCATCGCAGGCACGGCTCCCGACGCGTCAGCGGGTGTGGTCGCAGAGACATTGCCGTTCGAGAAGAGGAACACGGACGTGGCCGTGACGACGACGGTGGCGAGGATGCGAAGCATGGGCGTAGGTCCGATCGTATGGGAGTGTTTCCCCTGGTCCCCCAGCTTGTCAAGGAATCCTTGATTGTAATTTTTGGAGGTTGGTCCACCAAGCTCCGTAGAATCCTCGGAGCCGGCCGGGGAGCGCACCCAAGCGGCATTGTGCAGAATGCTCGCGATTGTGACGGTCACGCATATGAGACGACACTAGGCACTGACGGACGAAGGCTGCTCGGTTTCGAGCAGTATCTTCCGGGGCAGCAGGATGCGAGCAATCGATCTCGATCAGCGCGATCCTCGCGACATCTCCAATGTAGGTACGATGCCCGTGAACCCTCTGCGATGAGTTCCAACGCTTCTTCGGATACCATCCCTCGGTGCTTGTCTGCGTCTTCGGTGCGCCGTCCACGGGGAAGTCGACGGTGGCACCACTGCTCAATGCCTTCTTGCGTACGGTTGCCCCCGGCCTTGCGTCCATCGCCGACGTGAGCCGATCGTGTGACGCCCTGCTGCGAGGATATGGAGATCTTCCCTATGAGCGAGACTCCCTACGACGATACCTCGCCACAGTGGAGCACTGCGGGCATGCACTGCTTGCCCCGCTCCGCGCCGAGGTGAGCGTGCATCTGCGGTGCGCCGAGGCGGATGACTATCCTGGCTACTACGACGAGCGAGGGGCGATCCGTCGTGAGCTGACTCCGATGGCCATTGCCGACTGCCTCGTCACGGTCTTGCGAGGACACTGCGACGTCTTGATTCCGGGGACGGGGCTCGCTCCTCATCGGCTCGTCCCGCTCCTAGAACGCCGCCACGACGAGTGGATCAAGATCGTCGTGCCCTCCGAGGAGATGGCGGGCTACTTCTCCAACGAGATGTCCTTGGCCCTCGAGCATCGATCGAGCGCCGACGCGCGCGTTGCCGGCAAGCATGTCCCGAGCGATGTGATGCGGGACCTCTACGACCGGCAACGTGCCTGTCTCCAGCCCGGAGGCCTCTGGCATGCGATGAAGGGGCTCCACCGCGGTCGAGCTCTCCTGCAGATCATCCGAGACTCTGGGGAGCTCGAGGAACGCTCGAGGCTCGAGGAGATCGCGATCATCTCCGACCGAGTCGAACGAGGGCTGGCCATGTGCCGCGCGGCGGGAGCCTGAGCATGCCCGCTTCCAGGATCGACGCGGCCTCGTTGGAGAGCGTCGCCTCCGGCGAGTGGAACGAATTCGTCACGAGGAATGCGTCCTGTCCCCACTCCCAGTCGGTTGCTTTTGCCGAGTACGTCAAGGAGTGCCGTGGGTGGCGCCCCACCTTCCTCACGGCGGAGGCCGACGGTGGCGTGGCTCGGCTCCTGGTGTTCGACGATGCCCGGCGGAGCTCGCGGACGTGGACCTTTGGTCCCGTTCACCAGGGGCCGAGCGCGTCGCAGCCTGCATGCATGCGCCTGATCGCTCACTGGGTCCTTCGGGATGGACACGCCGTCCGGAGGGCAAGCACCGCCCCTGTCGACGAGTCCCACGCGGCAGCGGGAGCGTTCGAGCTCTCCGCCGTGCTGGCCGAGCGCGAGGTCGCTGCGAACCTGGCCGGAACACTCCACATCGTGCTCGACGATCACCTGTGGACACGCGCGAGCTGGCGAAGCTCCGGGAAGCGTCGCACCGTGGAATCGGTGGTGCGTCGGTGCGAGCAACGAGGAGTGACGGTCCAGACTTCTCTCGAGCACGACCTCCGACGAAGCTACGAGCGCATGCTCGTCGAGTCCTTCCAGAGGAACACGGTGACGGACCAGGACGCGGCAGCGGCGACACAGATCATGGCATCCCAGGACCGGCAGAGGAAGAGCGTCAGCTTCCTCGCCGAGCGCCGAGGAGAGGCACTCGCCGCGATCAACGTGGCCTTCACGGGAACGGAGGCATACCTGCGAAAGCTGGTCTACAGTGAACGCTGCCGGGAGCTACGGCTGGGAGCCACGGACTTGGTGATCATGAGAGCGCTCGAGTGGTCGCGTCGGCATGGAATGGGCGTGTTCCACTTCCCCTTGGTTCGCCTCGCTTCCGATCGCAAGACCCGTGATCTCCGGCGGTTCAAGCTCCGCTTCGGGGGTGTGTTCCGGCCGATCGTCGAATACTCGACCATTCCCCGATCGTGAGCTCGTGTGATGCTGCTACCCCGACATCATGGAATCTCGAGACCAAGACGCTGCGCGCCTCGGAAGCTCCCCCACGGATCGAAGCCCGCACCCCACAGCGAGCCTCGATGATGTGGGCTCGTCGAGAGTCAATCCAGCCATGTACGACAACGTCGCCAAGGAGCCTCGGGTACCGAGCGGGTGGGACGGCCTCTCCCGGTTCGTGGACGAGAGGCGACTCCTCGCTCCAGCGCACGCTCCTCGTCGACCCCATGGTCTCGTCAACCTCTCCAACAACGTCCTCGTGCACCCCGTGACCGAGCGCTTGTTCGAGCGCTTCGCGGCAACGCACTCTCCGATGGGCTTGGCCGGGTATCCGGAGCTCGCGCCCGTCAAGGAGGCGATCTCGGAGGTCTACGCGCTTCCCCCACAGGCCTTCCTCCTCACCGCGGGCTCGGACTTGGCCATCAAGGAGCTCCTGTTCTCCATGGGAGCTCGCGCGACCTGCATGATCCTCCAGACCCCCAACTACGTCGGGTACGAGAGCTACGCGCGGCAGGCCGGCGTCGAGGTCGTCCCGGTTCCCCACGCGAGTGGTCAGCCGCTCGTAGACGATCTGGCGGCGGAGATCTCGGCGCGAGAGGGCTCGTTGGTGGTCGTCACCACCCCGAATCCGGTGCACGGCATGGCGCTGTCCAGCGCCCAGCTCGAAGGCTTGGCTCGACACTGCCGCGAGGGGAAGTGTCTCCTGGTGCTCGATGCTGCATACATGGCATACGGAGGGCCAGACTACTCGTGCCTCCCCATGGAGCACGACAACGTCGTCGTCATTCGCTCGTTCTCCAAGTCCCATGGGTTTGCCGGGCTGCGGGCTGCGCTAGTGATCGCAGATCCTGCGATCACTAGCTATCTTGCCCGTGCCAACCTCGAGACACCGATCTCGGAGCTGACGGCCCGGTTCCTCGAGTATTGCCTCCGACACGAGGACGAGTTCGTGGCGGCGCGTCGAGAACTGATCGCCGGGCGAGAGCGGATGAATGCCTTGCTCCGGCACAGTGCTCCCCACTGGTGGGTCTGGGAGTCGGAAGGGAACTTCTCGGCATGTGACGCGCGTTCGGAAGCGGCGGTCGACGAGCTCCACCGCCACCTCCGGGACCATGGCTTCGTGTTCAGGGAGCTCCGTCGGTGGAGTGGTTACACTAGCTGCTTCCGGATCACATGCGCCGACGAGCGCACGACTACCGCCCTCGAGCGCGCGATCCGTACCTTCGATGGACCTTCGCGATGAACGTCGCAATCGTCAATGGTGGTCATGAGCTCCGAGAGGGGAACGTCCGCTTGGCCGGCTACAAGCACATGGCGGTGCTGGCTCTCGCCTTCGCGCTCGGGCAAGACCACCCCGTTCGTGTCGGCGTCATGCCCGACAACCGCGACTTGGCGATCATCGCCCAGATCGTCGAGAGCCTCGGCGGGACGGTGACGCGAGGGGCCGGCGCTTGGATCGTGGATGGATCTGGCATCGTCTCGGGAGACATCCCCGAATCTCTGAGCCGGGCGCTGCGCGGCTCGCTGTATCTGATTCCCCCGATCCTGGCCAAGTGTGGCCATGTAGAGTTCGCCGGCTCCGGAGGTTGTCAGTTGTTCGCCGGCGAGGAGGGGTGGACCCGACCTTTCGATCACATCTTCGATCTGCTCCCGTGCTTCGGCGCGCGGCTGGAGCGCTCGGGCGGCGTGACGAGGATCACTGCCAATCGCCTGCATGGCGCCGAGATCGATATCTTGCGGTACTCGGACGATCCGAAGGTCTTGATGGGAAGCCGTGTGCTGAGCGCGACCAAGCTCGCCATCTTGATCGCCCAGCACGTGACCTCGGGGACGACGGTGATTCGCAATCCCGTGTGCCTGAGCACCACCACCAAGGAGCTCCTCGACCTGCTCGTGCGCGCTGGGTACCAGGTGGTCACGTCGAGCGATGAGATTCGCATTGGCCCCAGACCGCCGGGAGGAGCGAGCGGGCCGAATGTCATCGAGTTGATTCCAGACGTCAGCGAAGCCATGACCTATGTGGCGATGGCCTGCGTCACACGCACGCCGGTGAGCATCATGGGGCTCACCGAGGTGCTCGGCGAGCGGCTCATCGCGGACGAGCTCGAGCTCTTGAGGGCGATGGGGCTGCGGCTGAGCTGGACCGGAGCCGGACTCAGGGTGGAGGCACCCGACGCCCTGTGCTCGGTGGACGTCGAGTGCCGCTGCAACGGCGGGGTCCTCACCGATCACCAACCGTTGTTCGCTCTGATGCTCTTGGGTGCGCAAGGACCCTGCCGCATCGTCGATCACGTGTGGAGGAGCCGTTGGCGCTATGCCTCCGAGCTCCGGAGGCTGGGGGCGAGCTTCGACATCGACGAGCGCGCGCTGACCGTGTTCCCCGGCCGGCCTTCGACGGCGAACCAGGTCGTCGAGGGGGCCGACGTGCGAGCCGCCGCGGTCCTGTTGCTCGCTTCACTGGGGGTCCCGGGGCGAACCGTGGTGGGTGGGATACACCACCTCGAGCGCGGGTATTGCGGCTTGGTGGAGCGGTTGTCATCGTTGGGGGCCGACATCCAGATCCGACGGGAGGAGATCTAGAAGTGACCGAGATCGATGTGTGGGACGAGCTCGCCGAGTGGTGGGACGGGGTCATGGGTGACGGCGACGCATTCCATTCGACGCTGCTGTTCGAGCCCCAGCTTCGCTTCCTCGAGCTGGAGTCCCACGAGCACGTGCTCGACCTGGCTTGTGGGCAAGGGGCGTTCGCTCGCCAGATGAGCCAGCGCGGCGCACGAGTGCTGGGGGTCGACGGCAGCCCACGGATGATCGAGCTCGCACGACGACGGTGCGAGAGCCTACGGACTCCCCCCTCGTTTCGAACGTTGGATCTGACGATCCCGGGAAGCGTGGCCACGCTGGAGGAGGCTCCCTTCGATGCAGCAGTCTGCTCCATGGCGCTCCAGGACATCGCGCAGATCGACACATTGCTGCGCGAGCTCCCGGAGGTGCTGGTACCCGGTGGGACGTTCGTGTTCTCGGTCCCTCACCCGGTGTTCAACTCGCTGTGCTCGGCACCGGGGATGGAGTACGAGATGCGTGATGGCCACCTCCAGGAGCTTCGCTACGTCCGGGTCTTCGACTACCTGCGGCCCGCGTCGGGACCGCTGATGGCGAAGGAGGGGAGCGATCTCCTTCCGATCTACCATCACCGACCACTCGAGGTCCTGTTCGGTGCTTGCTTCCGTGCGGGCCTTCGCCTCGTCGATCTCGTCGAGCCCGCCTATCCGCGTGGGATGGAGAGCTCTCGTGCGCTGTCGTGGAAGGCGTTCCCGCTGATCCCTCCAGCCCTCGTCACGAAGTGGGTCGTCGGTGAAGGGTGAGCGGATCCTCGTGCTGGGCTGCCCGGGGAGCGGGAAGACCGTCTTCTCGCTGAGGCTCGCGGCAAGGACGAGCCTTCCCCTCCATCATCTCGATGACCTGTACTGGAAGGAGGGCTGGGGGCGGCCGGTGCCGGAAGACTGGCGGGCCGAGGTCCAGGCGCTCGTCGACCGGCCGCGTTGGATCATCGATGGGAACTTCCACGAGACCCTGGACCTTCGCCTGGCCGCCGCCGACATGGCCATAGTGCTCCACGTCCCGCGAGTCACTCGGCTGTGGAGGGTCGCGGTACGGGCCCTCCGTCAGCGTTGCGGGGAGCGCTCGACCCTCCCCTCGCGGGTGCAGGGTTCCGTCGGCCGCTTCGGCACGTTCCACCTCCAGAGCTCGTTCCTACGAAAGGTCTGGACCTTCGATCACACGGTCATGGTGGAGATGGAGCCGATGCTCCGTGCGCGCGGAGGAACGGTGGAGGTCATGCGTCTCACGGGTGGTCGGGCGGCTCGTCGATTCCTGCGGGACGTGGAGGTCGCAGGCGGCCCCCGATCGTCGTGAGCCTCACCCTTCCCCTCGCAGGCGCTCCCGCAGCGCGTCGATCTCGGCGAGCCCTAGTCCCCCCTGGAGCACCGCCCCCATGGGTCCTCCGGGTCTGCGATCGAGTGCCGAGAGGAATTCGTGCAGCACGGACGGAGGAGTCTCCAGGCGCTCCGCATACTCTTGCCGGCTCAGGCCGCGGCGGATCCAGTGGTGCTGGAGTCGATCGAGGCCTTCCCGTAGCGCTGGACCGCTGCCGGCATAGTCTCTCGCGACGAGGGAGCGTGGGATCCCGAGCGATTCCAGCACGAGCGCGACGACGACTCCGGTCCGATCCTTGCCGGTCTGACACCCAAGGACCACAGGCCTCTCCCCTCGCTCGGCGATGGTCCGTAGGGCGAGCGCCAGCCCCGGGCCACACTCCGACGCCATGGAGAGGTAGCTCGCGAGGTAGTCTGCGGAGGAGGGCTTGCCCTCCGCCACGCGCGAGCGATCGTAGTCGCCGAGCGGGACGTGGATCCACTCCACTCCTGCGTCGAGAAGCCCCTGCGGCGCGCCATCCCGTGAGATCTCGCCGTCACTTCGAAGATCCACGTACGTCGCAATGCCCGTGTCCACGATCCTGCGGATCTGAGCCGGCGTGAGCTGGGCCAAGGAGCTGCTGCGGAACAGCCGACCCGCGGCGAGCCGGTCGCGAGCCCACGGACAGACCTCGCGAAAATTGAGGATGTCCGATGGGCTCACGGCCGCAGGGTCCAGTCGTGTCCGGCCTGGACCCGGTGGTTGTGATAGCGGGGGGCATCCGGTGCTCCTGGCAAGCGACCGTCCGCGATGGCCCGCAGTAGCTCGCGTACCGCCTCCGCGGCTCCATGGGTCGGCACGAAGCCGAGGGTCTCGTGGAGTCGCCTCGAGCTCACGCGATAGGAGCGTCGGTCGGGGCTGGGCTCGGCACTGATCTCGACGGAGACATCATCACCGACCAGATCCGCGATCAGCGTGGCCGTCTCCAGTAGGGTCCGGTTCTCGAACGCGGCATTGAAGGCTCTCCCGTGCACGTCTCCGGCCGGTGCGGTGAGCAGGGCGAGATACACCCGCACGAGGTCGTGGATGTGAATCACGGGGCGAATTCGCCTCGGAGTCGCAATCACGACACGACGATCGAAGCGCGCACGGCAGCAGAGCTGGTTGACCGTCAAGTCCAGGCGTGGCCTCGAGGAGAGACCGCAGACCGTGGCGGGCCGCACTATCGTCGCGCACATCCTCCCGCCATGCCCCACCAGCAGCCGCTCGCAGGCGAGCTTCGCAGCGGCGTAGTCGGATGTGGGGTCGTCACTGGCGTCGGACTCGAACACTTCGGATCGGGTCGCCGATCCATACACGCTGCACGACGAGGCAAGCACGAAGCGGCTGACCCTGGCTTCGTCGCAACGCTGGAGCATGGGGCCCAGGGCCTCGCGGTTGATGGCTCGCTCGACGGCGGGATCGATGTGGCCGCTGGTGTTGTTGGAGAGGAAGGCCAAGTGAATGACCGCATCGTGGCCAGGAAGCGCTCGACCCAGCAAAGCGTCGTCCCGTACGTCACCTTCGACGACCGTGAGTCGTTCGTGGGGCTCGAGCGAGCTCCCGAACACCATTCGGTCGAGCACGGTCACGCGGTGACCCGCTCGAAGCAACGTCGGGACCAACGCGGCGCCGACGAACCCGCACCCTCCCGTGACGAAGACCGTCCCTGTTCTCTGGCCGCGGGTCATCTCAGGCCCTCCATATCTCCACTTGCATGGAGAGGCGGGGCTCGGGGCCAGCAAGGGGGCGGACCGCGTGCCACGATGCGCTCGATGGTGCGAGCAGGACCGAGGATGCTGAGGTCGGCTCTACCGCCATGGCGACGTCGTCGGGCTCGGAAGAGCGCAACGCGAGGAACTGTGCTCCCCACTCGGAGCGCCACTCGGGATTGAAGAACAAGACGTGGGTCATCGCCTTCTCGAGCTTGTCACGGTGGGCGGACACCCAGTCTCCGGCCGTCTCGTATCGGTATAGACCAATGGACACCCGAGTCTCCTCGAGGGAGGTGCCCATGAGTCGCCCGATGCTCCGGCGGTAGGCGGGCTGCTGGAGAGTCGACACCAGGGCACGCCATGGGGCAGCGAGGTCGGAGAGAGCAGCGGGCGATCCGTCGCGATCCACCAATTCTCTGATCGAGAAGCGGTACTCCTTGTCGCTCCCGTGGGTCCGCTCTACTCGCCGGAATCCGGCCTGGGGATAGGAAGCGTACAGTCCTGCCGGATCATCGAGGATCCCCTCCGTGACCGCCAGCCGAAAGGGTCGTTGCCGGACCTCGGTGCGCTCGAGGACGTCGAGCCGGAGCCCCGCGGAGCGTGTGTTCATGGCGCGGCTCCCCTAGCCTCGAATCTGTCGCAAGATCGAGTGCTTGTCCTTGAGGTGCCAGCGCCTTCGGATCTTGTCCCCCTGCATGTGGAAGAGATCGACGGCCTCGAAGCGAAGCAGTCGTCCGGTCGGCGCGAGACCCTCATACTCCGCTACATGCGTCATTTCGACGCGACAGCGACAGCAGATCCGTTCTCCCTCGGTGATGGACTCCAGCACAGTGATCTTAAGATCCGGGAACCGCTCTCGGTAGCTCACGATCGCATCACGGAGTCTCCGGCGCCCCTCGATGGGGGGGTAGTCGGGAAACGTCGCCACGAAATCCTCCGTGGTCAGCTCCTCCAGTAGCTCGATGCGACCCCGACTCATGACCTCCGTGTAGAAGCGACTGATGCTCGTTCCGCCCGTGGTCACGTCGAGCGCCATTGTTTCAGAATCCCCGTGGGCGCGCAAACACACGACAGGGCACAAACAGTAAGCCACGGCGCATGTGATTCACCCCGACATCGAATCGACGCGCTCGGATTCTGATATAGTCTGCAGCCGACGCTCGGCATCGCTCGCCCATGTCCATGAGACTCGTGATTGCCGAAGAGAAGATCGACCTACGGTGTGACGACGAGCGACTACGCACCAACGTCCGCAGGTTGCTCGAGCCCGCGTTCTTCGGACCAGGAGACGACTCCTCCGCCGCGGCCATCGTAGAGCTCTTCGTCGGGACCTTCGTGGCCCCCGCGCTCGATCGTGATCGTCCGTGGCGCATGCCACCCGTGCTGCTGTTCGACGAGACGCTCGAGGGAGCGCTGCGAATCCTCGAGCACGACGGGCGGATCTCGAGATTGCTACGTGAGCCAGAGAGGGACGGCGTCCCCCTGCTGGTCCACGTGGATCGAGAGCACAACCGCTGGAAGGTGGAGTCACCGTCGTCCGATCTCGCGGCAGCGCGCTCGATTGCGCGCCTGCTCAAGTACCTCATGGGGTGCCTCCTGGTGAAGCGGGGCTGCGCGATGCTCCATACCTCCTGTGTCGAGGATCGAGGGCGGGGGATCATGTTCTTCGGGCCCAAGGGAGGGGGAAAGACCTCCTTCATGTTCCACGCCTGCACCAAGGCAGGGGCAACGCTGGTGTCCGACGATGAGCTCGTGGCGTGGTCCGATCGCGAAGGCCGTGTGCGGTGCTCGGGCTGGCCGCGCCGCGTCGGCATCCCACTGAGTGTCTTGACCGAGCCCGAGCGGTGTCGTGAGGTGGCCAGGGCGCGGTTCCGCCGGGACG
The DNA here is from genome assembly GCA_020633315.1 of Myxococcales bacterium. Lineage (GTDB taxonomy): Bacteria > Myxococcota_A > Polyangia > Nannocystales > Nannocystaceae > Paraliomyxa. Next base: position 612,544 of record JACKDV010000001.1, on the reverse strand, counting down.
ATGCAGTCCCGCCCGGCTGGGTCGAGCAGTGTGGGGATCACCAGCCTCCCGAGAGTCGCCAGCGACTGATGATGGACACCGATGAGCTGCTGTCGGTCTTCTCCATCGACTACCGCCATGCGGTGTCTCCGGGATTGCTCGTGGCCCTGCGGGCTCGCCCCGAGCTCGGTGGTGGTTGGCGCATGCGGCCTGGACCCGCAGTCGACGTCTCGGAGCTGTCGGTCGAGCTCAAGCAGCTCAAGCTCTACGTCGACTACCTCGGCATCACGCCCTCACCGCTCGGGCCGCCGTGTCGATCGACGCTCCAGGAGTCGTTCTCCGAGCTGACGGTGGTGACCCTGGAGTATGGGCTCGAGAGCTTCGCCTGCTTCTCCCCGATGTGGGCAGAGCTCCTGGAGCACCATGGGGCGTCGGCATGATCCTCGACACACGGGACGCCTGGCGCGAGACCGCGGGACGGCTCGATCGCTCGGGAGGTGATTTCGACTCGGTGTTCGGCACGGACACCGGCGCCGACGAGCTTCACGTCGAGCGCCTCCCTCCCGACGGGACCCGCTACCAGCCGACACGGGTCGGCGCCGTGCTCGAGGCCCTCCGGGTCCTGGAGCTAGACCTCCCGCGTTGGACGCTGCTCGATCTGGGCAGCGGCAAAGGACGCATCCCCCTCCTCGGCGCCGCCATCGGATTTCGACGCAGCATTGGCGTCGAGGTGCGGCATGACCTGCACGAGGTGGCCCTCCACAACCTCGCCTCGTGTCGCCGTCGCGGTCTGCTCTCGGGGCAGTGCTCCTTCATTCGTGCGAACGTGGCCGACGTGGCGATCCCGACCGACGCCACCCTGCTGTTCGCCTTCAACCCCTTCGGAGCACGGACGCTCGCGGGAGTGCTCGGCGGTCTGTGCGATGCTCGCGACGCGGGTCATGAATCCCGTCTGCTCTACGTCAACCCGATCCACGCATCTACGGTGGATGCCATGCCTGCGGCCGCGCGGATCGGTGAGGGGGAGGGTTGGCTGGCCTGGAGATTTCGATGAAGATCTTGTGCCTCATACCACCTCATGTGCCGAGCTACTTCAACGCTGGGCATCATCTCGGCGTGTTCATGGTGGCTGCCCATCTCCGAACCCTCGGCTGCGTGACCGAGGTCCATGCGCTGGACGCCGCAGCCCTGAACTGCACGTGGCGAGACATCTGTCGCCGCTTCGCGACGGGCTATGACGTCATCGTGATGTGGAACGACTTCGATGGAATCGACACATTCGAGCGCTGCGTCCACTATGCGCGCTCCCTGGCCCCGGAGGCGAGGCTGGTGACTTGTGGGCGAGCCGGGATGCATCGGCCCCGGCTCTTCGAGCGCCTCGGCTTCGATGCGGTGGCTCGAGGAGGCGATCCAGAGCTGGCCGTCGCGTCCTATGTCTCGTGTCTGTCGTCGGGCGAGATCGGAGGTGTCGGTGTGTCGTTGCGAGGAGAGGACGGGAGCTATCGCGATGGGGACGAGCCCGCGTTCCTGCCCCCGGAGGAGTGGGTCCTCCCGGACGTGCGCGAGATCCCCTATGAAGCCTACGATCGGCTCTATGGTGACGATCTCAACAAGTTCTGCGGAATCCCAGAACGTCGGGAGCTCGTGGTGCCGGCGGCGAGGGGGTGTCCGGTCGGCTGCTCGTTCTGCGACGTGCCCGTACAGCAAGGCGCTCGCGAGCGACGACTCTCGGTCGCCAGGGTGATCGAGTACATTCGATGGGCACGGTCACTGCGCCGCTTCGACTACGTCAGCTTCTACGCCCCCACGTTCACGCTTCGAAGGGGTTGGGTCGAGGACATGTGCGATCGACTCCGAGCGGAGTCACCAATACGCTGGAAGTGCGTGACCACGCTGAGGCACCTCGACGAGGCCCTCGTGGCGAGGATCGCAGCCGCGGGCTGCGTCCGCGTCAGTGTGGGGCTCGAGACGATGAGCCCGCGGGCCGAGACCGCGCTGCCGCTGCTCAAGCGCAACAGTGACTCGAGTCTGGTCGAGATCGCGCAGGCGTGCCGGGACCACGGAGTCGAGCTGAATTGCTTCATCATGGTTGGGTTGCCCGGGGACAGTCCGGACGATGCTCGGCGGACGATCACGCGTGCGCGAGAGCTAGGAGCGAGGGTCCGCCCGGTGGCCTATACGCCATACGAGCAGATGCACGACGAGATCGGGATCGAGCAATTCGGTCGGTACAACCGGCAGCTCTTCGTCGATCCCGAGCTGCCCCAAGCCGAGCGACGAGGCTACTACGAGCTCTTGTACTCGGACTCGGACGATCGGGCCACCGATGTAGGAATTCGAGCGTGGGAGCAGCGGCTCGCGACTCGAGGGGAGTGAGCGGAGCGGCCGGGCCACATCCACGGGGCAACGTCCCACACCGTCACGGCCAAGGTGAGGCTCGGCCCGAGGGCGGGTGCGACTGGGGACCATGGACCGTGGTCCAGGTCGACGCGAGACGAGCCCCGCGAGCGGTCGCGGGGCCTCGGCATCGCTCGACTTCGGTGGTGGCACGCGGGCTGCAAGCTCCCCGGCCATGACGAGCCTCCATCGCGTCCTCCCCGTCCTCCTCCTCGGCTCCCTCGCGCTGGTCTCGGCGGGCTGTGACGAGCCCGACGAGCCCGACGAGCAGGACTACGACGACGTGGCCGTCGCGATGTCGAGCCTCGTCGCGTCGGAGGAGGGAGAGGCTGCGGCCATGGAGGATGCAATCGAGCTCTCCACGGGCGAGGTCCCCGGGGGCATGCAGACCGCAGAGGACGGCACGGTCCACGGAGCCCACGGGTCGCTCCACTACTCCTATTCGATCGCGTGCGCCAATGCGTCGGGCCAGGCGCTGGCCTCCTGCGACGAGACCACGGACACGGCCGACGTGGAGGTGGCGTGGGACGGCAGCCTGAGCACGTCGCGCTACGACACCGAGGTGAGCCGAGAGGGCACGTGGTCGCTGGCGGGCCTGCAGTCCTCGCACGTGACCTTCGAGGGCAGCGCCGGCTTCGAGCTCTCCTCGGACTTCATGGCCCTCCATCGTGAGGTCGAGCGCAGCCTCGACCTCGAGCTTCGGGCTCGCTACGAGGGGGTCGAGCTCGAGCCCCATACCGGACGGCTGGAGGGCACCATCACCTACGAGATCGACGCGGAGCGCTTCGCCCAGCGCGGTGATTCCCGGGCCGAGGCGAGCTTCCGAGTCGACGCAGAGCTGACCTTCCTCGGCGACGGCACCGCCCGCCTGGTCCTCGATGGCGAGCGTAGCTACCGGCTCGAGCTCGACTCGGGTGAGCTCGAGCTCGAGAGCGCGGGCTGAGCCTCCCGCGGCCCACGCCGGCTCAGTAGCCCAGGGCGATCGCCTCGGCCTTGGCCCGCTCCACGTACTGCAGGTAGGCCTCGTGCAGCCGCCGGGTGACCGGGCCCGCGTGGCCGTCCCCCACCTGCTGCCCGTCGAGCCGGGTCACGGGCATGATCCCGCGCACCGAGCTGGTCAGGAACACCTCGTCGGCCGCGCGGAGCTGGGCCGGCATGATCGTGGTCTCCTCCACCGGAGCCCCCGCGGCCGTGGCCAGCTCGCACACCGCCTGGCGCGTGATGCCGGGCAGCAGCCCCGTGCGCAGGCTGGGGGTGAGCACGCGGCCGTCCTGGACCATGAACACGTTGCTGGTGGCCCCCTCGGAGACGGCGCCCTCGGGGTTGCACATGATCGCATCGTCGCCCCCGGCCGCGATCGCCTGGCGCAGCGCGAGGATGTTGTTGAGGTAGTTGCCCGACTTGATGGTGGGATCGAGCGAGGTACCGAGGTTCTTGGTGATGCCCACGATCACGGCCGCGATCCCGCGCTCGTAGGCCTCGGGCGGGGGCAGCTCGATCGGCTTGACGATCACCACCAGCAGCGGGTCCTCGCTGTGCCGCGGGTCGAGCATCACCCGGCCCGAGCCGCGGGTGACCACCAGGCGCACGTAGCTCTCCTCGTTGCCGGTGGCGGCGTGGGTGCGGGCGATCGCGTCGCCGAGCTGCTGGTCGGAGAACGGGATCTCCAGGCCGATGCCGTCGCCGCTGCGGCGCAGGCGATCGAGGTGGCGGCGCAGCTCGAGGGGGTGGCCGCCCGCGGTGCGCATGGTCTCGTAGACGCTGTCGCCGTACAGGAAGCCGCGATCGAACACGCTGATCTTGGCGTCCTCGGGATCGAGCGGATCGGAGCAGGTGGACAGGAAGACCTTGGTCGCCATGCGCGGCCCCTTCGTTAGCAGAGCCGGGCGCGCGGGACCAGGGGCGAGGCGATGGGCGCTCAGCGCACGAGCACCACCGCGAACGCGGGCAGATTGACGTCTCCGTTGTCGGGGCTGCAGCCGGCGAAGTTGCCGGTGGGGTTCGGATCGACGCCGCAGTACATCGTGGCGTTGCCCGACTTGCCGCCCACGCCCAGCCGCGAGTCGGCCCAGTAGCAGTCGGCGGCCTCGTTGGCGATGATGCCGATGCGCTGCGCCACGTAGGCGGGGTCGTCACTGATCACGTTGAGCCCCTCGCGGTTGCAGGAGTACTGGAGGCTCGAGCCCGCGATGAGGCCCTTCCACGCGTCGCGGCCGAGGGAGGTGGGCACGTGGGTCCCCGGGGAGATGAGGGCGTGGAGCGAGCTGCCGGCGATGGGCAGGCTCAGCCACTGCAGGCTCGGCGTGGGATCCGTGCCGATGGGCTGCTCCATGCCCACGAGGATCTCGGAGAGCGGCACGTGCAGGTAGCTGGCGAGCTTGGCCTCGTGGTGGTCGAGGTCGGGGTACTGCGGCTGGTAGGTGCTCTCGTTGGTCCACAGCTCGGAGCTCCACCCGAGCACGTCGCTCTGCCCGTCGGCCTTGAGCACCAGCGTCCAGCCCCCGCCCATCAGCTCGAGCTCGCAGTAGGCCTCGTAGGGCGGCAGCTCGCCCTCGCCGTCGGGGTCGAGCTCGTAGACCCCGCTGCCGAGCACGTCGCCCGCGTCGAGCTCCTCGAGCTCCCGGCACGAGGCCACCGACACGCACGCGCCCTCGAAGCAGACCGCGCCGGGGCACTCGTCCTGCTCGGTGCACAGGCCTTCGGTGGTGGAGCCCGAGTCGCTGGAGTCCCCGGCGTTGTCGTCGGTGGAGCCCGTCTCGGGATCCGAGCCCTCGCTGCCGCTCGATCCGGCCTGGGTGCCGACGCCGGTGTCGTCGGCGCTGGCGGTGGTCGTGGTGTCCAGGCCGATGGCCCCCGAGCTCGAGGAGCCCAGGCCGGCCGCCGTCGCTCCGCCGGCGCCCGTCGTCGTCGGCGTGCAGCCGAGCACCAAGGCCATTCCCACCAGGCAGCTCCGCGTGGTCGTCACGGCGGGGATGCTACCAGCAACCGCGGACCCGCCGGCCCCGATCGGGCGATGGCCCACGCGTCGATGAGGCTGGGATCGTCGCCCTGTTGGTCGGCCACGCATGGAATCGACGCGGCGCCCCCGCGGCGCCGCGCATGGTGCCGAAGGGAACGCCATCGTCGTCGACGAGGCCCACCCCGCCCATTGCGTGGTGCTCCAGCGCGAGCTCACCCGGGCGGTCGCGGAAGCGCTCGCCGTAGCCACCACACCGAGCGCGCGCCTTCGAAGAAGATCCGCATGGACATCTTCGACTCGCCGCGCTGGCGATCGGGGAAGACGATCGGGTGCTCGACCACGCGGAAGCCGGCCACGAGCGCGCGGTACTTCATCTCCACCTGGAAGCCGTAGCCCCGGCTGCGCACCTCGGTCAGCGGCAGGGTCTCGAGCACCCGTCGTCGCCAGCACACGAAGCCCGCGGTCAGATCGCGCAGCGCGACGCCGAGCACCTGCCGGGCGTAGAACGAGCCGCCGAAGCTGATGCCCAGCCGCAGCTTGCTCCACCCCTCGATGCCGCCGCCCGGCACCCAGCGCGAGCCCACCACCACGTCGCCGTCTTGCTCGGCGCGCCGCAGCATGGGACCGAGGTAGCGGGGGTCGTGCGAGAAGTCGGCGTCCATCTCGAACACGTGGGTGAAGCGCTGGGGCTGCGCGAGCGCCCAGCGAAAGCCGTGCAGGTAGGCGGGACCCAGGCCGTCCTTGCGCACGCGGTGCACCACGTGGATCCGATCGTCGTCGGCCGCCCGCGCGTCGGCGATCTCGCCGGTGCCGTCGGGGCTCGCGTCGTCCACCACGCACACGTGGAAGCTCGGCTGCGCGTCGAGGATGGCGTCGAGGATGGCGTCGAGGTTCTCGCGCTCGCAGTAGGTGGGCACGAGCACCACCGGACGAGGACCCTCGCGCTCGGCTCGGTCTGGGGACACGCCCGGACCATCCCACGACGGGTAATCCTCGTCATGGCCACCACCGTACTAAGCGCTTGCCCAGTGTCACACACCTGCGGATAATGTGTGCGCGAGGAGCACTGCGGATGCAAGGGCCCAGGAGCGCGAGATGGACGGTGTTGGCGGCCCTTGCGGTCCCGGGCGTGGCCTGGGCGGAGCCCCCGGCTCACCCACCGGGGCCCGGTGAGCTGGTCGGGCCCGACTACGTGGACCACCACCAGCGCCCGCCCGAGTACGACGACCCCAACCTGGTGGTGCCGCCGAGCTCGGGCGCCGACCCGGACTACCCGCTGGCGGTGGGCTTCACCCCCGCCGATCCCTCCAACTACACCAATGGAGGGATCGTCTCGTACGACTACGTGGTCGTGCACACCATGCAGGGCTACTACGCGGGCAGCATCTCGTGGTTCCAGAACCCCGCGGCCAACGTCTCGGCGCACTACGTGATGCGCTCGGCCGACGGCGAGGTCACGCAGATGGTCCGCGACGACGACCGGGCGTGGCACGTGGGCAACTCCAACTCGTACGCGCTGGGCATCGAGCACGAGGGCTTCGTGGCCGAGACCGGCTGGTACACCTGGGAGACCTACCTGAGCTCGGCCCGCCTCACCCGTTGGCTGTGCGAGCAGCACGGGATCCCGGTGAGCCGCGATCACATCGTGGGCCACGTGGAGCTGCCCAACCAGACGCACACCGATCCCGGGCCGCTGTGGGACTGGGAGCTGTACATGGCGCTCGTGCGCGACGTGGTCCCGCAGGGCGAGATCCACGGCGTGGTGGTGGATCGCAGCCGGGCCTGCGAGCTCACCACCACCGCCAGCACGTGGATCAAGGCCACCCTCGAGGACGCGGCCGAGCTCGCCGACGACCAGCGCTGCCAGGTGCCGGCCGGGACCACGCTGAGGGTGCTGCACCAGAGCCCGGACATGGCGGGGCACGCCCGGCTCAGCTTCGACACGGGCGGCTCGCCCTGCGCGGGCGCGCTGGCGCAGGAGGGCTACGCGTGGCTCGGCGACCTCGAGACGAGCTGCGATCCGGCCGCGGTGGCGGCCGAGGGCGCGAGCGTGACCCTCGACGGCACGACCACCCTCGACGTGGATGGCGAGGGTCGCTTCGTGCTCGGCGGTGTCGCGCAGGGGCAGCACGGGCTCGAGGTGAGCGCGGATGGCTTCCTCGACGGCGGCGCGATGGTGGACGTGGCCGTGTATCCCGGCGCGAGGCTGGTGATCGCCCTCGACCCGGTGGGCAGCGGAGACGAGACCGGCGGATCGGAGGACACCGGCGGTGACGAGGGCCCGATCGATGGGACCGGTGATCCGCCGGGTGGCACCGGGATGACCAGCGGGGATGATCTCCCCGCGGACGACGATCCCTCGGCCGGCAGCGAGGACGAAGGGGGCCGAGCGCTGCCGCCCGGCTTCGGCGAGGGCGAGGACGCGGGCTGCGGATGCGCGCAACGAGGCCGCCCGCCCGGGCTCGCCTGGGGATTCCCGTTGTTGGTGCTCGGCCTGCGCCGACGCAGCCGAAGGGGCCGAAATTAAACGGTCGACCGAACGGCCAGCCCCAAGCCGCGTGTGCTAGCCTCTGCGACACGCCCCCTTACGGAGATGTAGTTTCCATTGCGGAAAATTCGCTGCCACTACCCCTCCGCAGAAGCCTTCACCGAGGCCATGTCCACCGGTGAGGCGAACGCTCTGCAGGTCTTCACCACCGACTCCTTCGAGGCCGGCGAGGAGGTCCTGACCGAGATCTACTTCCCGGAGCTGCCCGGCAAGATGATGGTGCGCGCAATCGGCACGGAGTGGCACGCCGCGCGACCGCGGCTGCGCGTGCGAGCGGGCGGGATGCTCCGCTGTACCGGCACCGAGTGGCGCAAGCTCGAGTTCCTGCGCAAGGTGGCGACCTCCGAGATCAAGCTGACCGCGCGCCGTCGTCACGTGCGGCTGCCGGTGCTGGTGGAGGTGAGCTGGCGGCTGCAGGGCAGCACCGATTCCACCATCGCCGCGCTCTCCGAGATCTCGGAGGGCGGCGCCCTGCTGCTGACCGCCGAGCCGCCCCCGTCGGGCTCCGAGGTGATCGTGGAGATCACGCCCCCCGGTAGCGCGCGGCCGCTCGAGGTGCTGGCGGTGGTGCGCAACACCGACAACCCCGACGGCGTGGGCCTGGAGTTCCTGGCCCGCGACATGGGCGGGGTGCACCGGCTCCGCGAGGTCATCCGCCGCCTCGTCGAGCAGTAGCCCGCGGCGATGCCCGTGGGGCCGACCACCGCGAGGCGCCTGAGCATCGGCCTGGGCGTGGGGACGGTGCTGCTGGCCCTGTGGCTGTGGGGCCGCGGCGACGACGAGCCAACGCCAACGCCGACCACCTCGCAGGCGGAGCCCACGGGACTCGCCGACCGGCCCGAGCTCGACCCGCCCGAGAGCACCGAGCCCTCGCCGATCGACGATTGCGATGCGCTGGCCGAGCGCACGCTGGAGGACGACCACGACGCGGTGCTGCTGGCCTGGCTGTGCCCCGAGCGACCGCTCGATGCGATCGTGGCCCGGGCGGCGCTCTTGGCCGTGCGCAGCCCCGACGAGGCGGCCGCGCTCTCGCCTCGCCTGCACGCGCACCCCGAGCTGCGCGGCCTGGCCCGATTGGTGGCCCAGGAGCGCATGCCCGCGGTGGCGGGGCCCCTGCCCGACCCGGCGCATGCAGTGGTGAGCCCCATCGACGACGAGGTGCTCGCGCGGGTGCAGCAGGCCCACGGCCTCGTCGCCACCCCCGGCCTGCCGCTGGCCGAGCGCACCCGCGCGCGCGCGTACCTGGCCAAGGCCTACCTGCAGGCCACGCAGCAGCTGGGGGTGACGGTGGGGCGCCCGCCCGGGCCGTTCGGGCGGCTGCTCAGCGGTCGCGCGCTGCACTACGGCCGGGAATTCTGCTCCTCGTACTGGCGCAACCGCGTGGCCGGGCTGGCGCCGCTGTTCGGCGAGCTCGAGACCCGGCTGCTCGAGCTGACGCTGGCGCTCGAGGGCGGGCCGAGCGAGGGCGACGCGGCTCGGCTCGCGGTGGAGCTGGAGCTGACCCGCGGGTACCTGCACGGCGACGGGGCCCGGGCTCGCATCGAGCGGAGGCTGGCCGAGCCGGGGGCCCGCCCCTGGGCCCCGCGCCCGCTGCTGCCGACCCCCAACGCGATCCAGCGCCTGCTCGCCCACGGCTTCGTCGACCTGGCGCTCGCCCACGCGCTGGCCGAGGGGCGCCAGCCCGACGGGCCCGGGCTGGCCGCGGTGGAGCAGCGTATGCGCGACGAGCTGGCACGCGCCGAGCAGGGCGAGTACCTGCGCCTGCTCGAGCATCGCTTCGAGCGCACGCGGGCGCTGTCCTCGGCTCCGCCCGAGGAGGGTCCCGGCACGCTGGCCTCCGCGGTGGAGCCCGGGTGGCCGGCGGCCGAGCAGGTGGCCGAGCGGGCCGCGATGCTCATCGAGGACGCGCCGCGCCACGGGCTTTCGCGGGGCCATGCGCTGGGGCGAGCCCTGCTGCTGCTGCGCGAGCGCCCCGATGCCCTGCTGCCCCTGCTCGATCGCGCCAGCGACGAGGCGGCCTCCTCGGCGCTGCGCGGGGCCCTGCCCTGGCTGCTCGACGAGCTGCGGGCGCGCGACGATGGGCGCCGCGCCTGGCAGCAACGCATCGTCGCGGCCGAGGCTCGCGTGCCCCCGGGCTCCGACGACGAGCAGGAGGCCGCGCGACGACGCCGGTTCGCGCTGCGGGTGCGCGAGGACGATCGCCTGCCCCGCGGTCCCGGGCTGGGGCGCAGCGTGGACTGATGCGATCGCGACGCGGTTGACCCCGGACGAGCCCTGCCCCATGGTGCCCGCCCATGCAGGTCGCGGTCATCGGCGCCGGCGCGGCGGGGCTGGTCACCGCCCTCGAGCTGCGGCGCGAGGGCCTGCATCCCACCGTGCTCGAGCGCGCCCCTCGACCCGGCGGCACCTGGATCTACGACCCCCAGCCCGGGCCCGATCACGGCCCGCTCTACGCCTCGCTGCGCACCAACCTGCCGCGCGACCTCATGGCCTTCGACGACCTCCCCTTCGTCGACCAGGGCGCGGGCGACCCCCGGCGCTTCCCGGGGCACGCCGAGGTGCACCGCTACCTCGATGCCTTCGCGCGCGCGTTCGACCTGGTCGATCACGTCCGCTTCGGCTGCACCGTCACCGAGCTCTCGCCCCGCGACGCCCACGACGGCCCGTGGCGCCCCGGCCTCCCCCCGCCCGCGAGCTGGCGCCTGCGCTGGCGCGAGGCCACCGGCGTGCACGAGGCTCGCTTCGACGCGGTCGCCGTCTGCAATGGCCACTACCACGAGCCCCGCGTGCCCGCGCTGCCCGGCCTCGATGCCTTCGGCGGCCGGGTGCTGCACAGCCACGACTATCGCGAGCCCTCCGCCTTCGCCGGCCTGAGCATCGCCCTGCTGGGCGCCAAGGCGTCCGGCCTCGACCTCTCGCTCGAGCTGGCCACGGTGGCCCGCCGCGTGATCCTCTGCGGCCGCGGCCTGCCCCGCACCGACCACCGGGGCCCTCGCGGCGTGCTGTGCCACCGCCCGCCCATCACCGCGCTCGAGCCCCACGCCCTGCACCTGGCCGACGGCACCCGCGAGACCGGCGTGGACGCCCTGCTGCTGTGCACCGGCTATCGCTACGCCTTGCCGTTCCTCCACCCCACGGGGCCGCTCGAGCTCGATGACTCGCGCCCCTTCCCGCTCCACCTCGATCTCGTGAGCGCCCACGCCCCCACCCTGGCCCTGGTGGGGCTGCCCTTCCAGATCGTCCCCTTCCCGCTGATGGCCCGACAGGCGCGGCTGTGGGCACGCGCGCTCGTGGGCCCAGCCTCCCTGCCCGCGCCCGCGCAGATGCTCGCCCTCGCCGGGCTGCGGGATGCCCGCTTCGCTGCCGCAGGGGTCCCCTTGCGCCACCGCCTGCGCTACGGCCCCGCGCAGTGGCCGTACTGCGCCCACCTGGCCCGCCTCGCCGGCGATCCTCCGCCCCCGCCCTGGCGCGAGGAGCTCAACCGCCTCGTGTCCCAGGCCCGTCGCGACGATCCCGCAGGCTACCGCGATCGACCGTTCCCTCCCTCGCCGGGCTGGAGCAAGATCGACGGGTGAGACCCAGGACACGGTCTCACCGAGAATATTGACCCACCATCGTCGTCGACTGCCACACCGTGGGCACCGGGCCGACCGTCGGCCCTCGTCGACCCTCTTCGCCGAAAGTCAGGACTGCATGCATCGCCTCCCCAAGCTCGCCCTGCTCGCCTCCCTGCCCCTGCTCGCCGCCGGCTGCAGCCCCCTCGAGGGGCAGGACGATGCAGGTCGCGGCATGGAGGCCATGATGAAGGTGCTCGGCGCCGGCACCCCCGCGGCCCTGACCGCCGCCAAGGACCAGCGCCCCGACGACTTCCGGGCCTTCGGCCTCGACATCATGGGCTCGGTGAGCGTCGACGCCGACGTGGACTGCCCCGACGGCGGCAAGATGAAGCTCGAGGGCTCGGCCACCCTCGACACCGATCTCGGCAACCTCGACGGCTGGGACGCCTTCGCCACCTTCGCCATGGAGTTCGACCTGAGCGTGGACTTCCGCCGCTGCAAGGTGGACGGCGTGAAGATCAACGGCGACCTCGACTACTCGCTGGACATCGACGCCGACTCGACCACCGGCAGCGCCACCCTCGACTGGGCCTACACCGGCGAGGTTCGCTTCAGCGGCGAGGTCAAGGGCAGCTGCGAGGTCGACATGCACGCCTCGGCCAGCACCGGCAACGCGTTCAGCGACCTCGAGGTCCGCGCCTACGCGGGCACCATGTGCGGCTTCGAGGCCGGCGAGGTCGCGGGCTACGCCGACCTGAGCTTCGGCGGCTGATCGCCGCCGCCCGGGTGCCCCCGGCCGGCCCCCTGCGATGCGGGGCCGGCTACGGGCAGCTCACGTCCGACTGCACCACGCCCTCGCGAGCGACGATGGTGGCGATGTCGCCACAGTCGCCCTCGTCGAGGGCGGTTCCCGTCGCGATCAGGGTGTCGCCGCGCCGGAAGGTCTCGTTGGCCGCCACCGGGGCCACGTCGGCCAGCGGGGTGTTGCGCACGTCGAGCTCGCTGAGCATCTCGTGGGTCTCCACCCCGACCAGGCTCTCCAGCGGGTTGCCCGACAGCCTCACCGTGCGCAGCCCCGGCCACACGGCCAGGCTGTCCACCCGCGCGAGCATGGCGTCGCGCAGGTTGAGGGTCTCCACGTTGGGCAGCGGCTCCAGCGGGCTCAGGTCGGTGATGCCGGTGCCGTCGAGGGTGAGCGACTGCAGCGTGGTGGCCACCGCGATCTCGGCCAGGTGCTGGGCGCTCAGCGGCGTGCCGCTGAAGTTGATCGACTCGATTCCCGGCAGCTCGGCAAAGAACGCCAGGCTGGGCACCACCCCCTCGGTGAAGGCGATCGAGCGCAGCACCTCGCGGCCGGCCAGCGCCGACAGGTCCTGGGTCTGCCCGTAGCCGCCCGCGGCGATCGAGCCGAGCAGCGGCAGCGTGCCCACCACGCTCAGATCGCTCAGCCCGTCGTTGAGGCGCACGTCGAGGTTGCGCAGCTCGGGCAGCCCGGTCAGCGGGCTCAGATCGGTGATGTGGTTGACCGCGACCGCGAGGGTCTGCAGCTCCACCGTCCCCTCCACCTCGGCCAGCACGGTGATCTCGTTGTCCCCTAGGTCGAGGGTGCTCAGCAGCACCAGCCGCCCCACCCCGGCGGTGGAGGTGATCTGGTTCTCCTGGGCCACGATGCGGGTGATCGCCACCATGTCCTGCACCCCGTCGAGGCTGGTCAGCTCGTTGCGCGACGCCTCGAGCTCCTGCATGCCCACCGCCGCCCGCAGCGGTGCGAGGCTGGGCACGCGGTTGCCGTCGAGATCCACGAAGCGCAGGTTGGTGAGCCCCGACAGCGGCTCCAGGCTGCCCACGTCGTTGTCGTCGAGCTCGAGCCCGATGAGCTTGGTGAGCCCCGACAGCGGCTCCACGTTGGAGACCTGGTTGCGCGACAGCACCAGCACCGCCAGCTCGCTCAGCCCCGATAGCGGCGAGACGTCGGTGATCTCGTTGTCGGCCAGGTCGAGCGCCTGCAGGCGATCGAGCCCGGCCAGGGGCGAGATGTCGGTGACCCCGTTGCCGTCGATCGACAGGCGGGTGAGCCGATGCAGGGTGCCCAGCGCCCGCAGATCGCTCACCTGGTTGCCCGAGAGCTCGAGCTGCTCGAGCCCGGTGAGGTCGAGCAGCGGCGTGATGTCGGTGATCTCGTTGTCGGCCAGGCCCAGACCCAGCAAGCCCTGCGCGCACTCGAGCCCGCGCAGATCCTTGATCCCGCGCCCCGGCACGTTGAGCCCCCGCAGCCCTCGCAACAGCTCGGCCATGATCACCGGCTCGGGCTCGGGCGGGTCCTCTCCCGGCGGCGGCTCGGGCGGCTCGGGCTGCGGCACCAGCTCGAGCAGGATCTCGCGCAGCACCGGGTCGGGCACCTCCACCTCGCCCTGGCACAGCTCGATCTCGTCGCTCGCCGCGAGGAAGCCGGGGCCCGGCTCGGTGGGACCACAGGCCGGCAGGCCCAGGCCCAGGGCCAGCCACCCGACGCGGTGGAGGCCGACGAGCCGAGGCGCCGCGGCACACCGTCGATTCCGGGTGGTCCCGCTCACTGCCCCTACGCTAGCCCGGATCGTCCGCGGGGAAAACGGCGCTCGCTTCGCCCGACGCAAATCCCGGCTCCAGGACGCGGCACGAGCGGTGACGGAGCCCATGGATCCTGCGCTGCGCTCCCTGCTAGCGTGGGCCCATGATCCGCCGTCTCGCCGTGATCGCCTCGCTCGTGGTGCTCTACGCCGGCTGCTACGCCGACACGGACGCGTTCGTGCCGGCCGAGGCCAAGCAGTTCTGCAAGCGGCTCGAGCGGTGCAACGAGGGGCAGTTCCAGGACCGCTACGACGGCGACCGGGGCCGCTGCCGGTCGAGCCGCGAGGACGACCTGTTCCAGATCGAGGACGCCCTGATCGCCGGCGGCTGGGAGTACGACCAGGACGCGGGCCAGGACTGCATCGCCGCCTACAAGGACAATCGCAGCGATTGCTCCTCCGATGCCGACCGCGAGATCTCGGACGCGTGCGCCGACGTGCTGTGGGACGGCCTGTGAGCTGGAGCCCGGGCCCGGCCCCTACTACACCGGGACCGAGACCAGGGTGGAGCCCTCCAGCCGGGCCTGCAGCGATTCCACGTCGGCCTCGCTGACCCCGTAGTCGCCGATCATCACGATGTGCCCGCGGAAGCCGTGGCGCTCGTGGAATTCCACCAGCGAGTCCATCGCCCGGTGCAGCCGGTTGCCCGAGGCGCTGGGCACCTGGGGCACCAGCGCCAGGAACATCTTGAGATCGCTGGGCGCCAGCTCGGTCAGCTCGGTGTGGATGCGGACCGCGTTGCCCTCGATGCCCGCGGGGCGCAGCGAGTCGCGCGACACCCGGTAGACGTACTCGCGCCCCACCGACTTGGTCATGTGGAAGACCACGATCTGCTTGTACGGGATCCCGGTGGTGCGGCTCTGCGCGCGGGCCAGGGCCACCGCCTGCTGGATCAGTCGGCCCATGCGGACCCCGCCCACCGCGACCACGATGGTGCGCTCACCCGACTCGATCTCGTCGCCCTCCACCGTCTCGATCACCCGCCGGTAGTAGCGGTACGCGGCGCGGATGAGCGGGCGGTGGTTGTAGCTGAGCAGCACCAGGCCCACGAGCACCGCCACCGCGGTGAGCAGCGACTGCAGGCTGCGGATCTGCTCGGCGTAGCGGGTGTACAGGCCCAAGAGCGCGAACGACAGGAAGCCCAGGCCCACCAGGGCCGCCACCGGCATCTTGATCCCCGAGATCCGCACGTTGAGGGGCGCCCAGTAGATCCGCGGATCGTCGCTCTTGAAGCGGCGCAGCAGGATGAAGGCCAGCACCCCCGAGAACATCACCAGGCCGAAGGTGGCGCCGTACCAGCGCTCGAGGATCTCCACGTCGGCGTCGCCCTCCCACGCGAGCAGGAAGATCGCCACCAGCATCAGCAGGTTGATCCGCGCGAACGCCCCGCGCTCGTTGGGGTTGAGCACCCGCCGCGGCAGCAGGCTGTCGCGCGCCATGGTCACCCACAGGCCGCGCGCGCCGGCGAAGCCGGTGTTGGTCGCGCCCAGCAGCATCAGCGCCGCGTTGGCCACGATCACCACGTTCCACACGTTGCCCAGGGTCTCCGAGCCGGTCACCCCGGTGACCGAGACCTTGCCCAGCACCGCCAGCAGGTAGCCCGAGGCCCCTACCAGGTCTTGGGGCGGCAGCACCAGGAACACCAGCAACGACAGCGAGCCGCCGATCACCATCAGGATGCTGAGCATCCACATGTAGATCTTGCGGACGTCCTTGCGCGGGGTCTCGAGCTCCTCGGGGATGTTCATCACCGACTCGACCCCGGAGGCCCCGAGGATCGCCGAGCCCATGGCCGCGGGGATGAGCGCGGCCCCCAGGGTGGCAAAGCCCGGCAGGTAGCGGGTCACGCCGTGGGCCAGGCCGTGGTCGGCGGTGCCGCCCGCGTCGGCCGCGGCCTGCTCGGCGGCCACCACCGCGGCCTCGAGTTGGACCCCGTCGAAGAAGCCCTCGAAGTGCCCGCCGTGGATGAGCAGGTACAGGAGGCCCACCAGGATCGTGAGCCCCATGACCACCAGGTTGATGAGGAAGATGGTCTTGCTGACCTGGACGCTCTCCTTGAGGCCGTAGTTGTTGAGCGAGAACAGCAGCATCAGCGGGGCGAGCATCACCACCACCCCCGCGGGGAACACGGTGGACAGCCCCAGGGCGAGCAGCGAGGTGAGGCCCACCGTGGCCACGGTGCGACGCCACAGCTTGGGCATCACCCACACCCCGAAGCCCAGCGACGGCAGGGCGCTCAGGCCGATGGCCGCGGCCACCCTCCCGCTGGGCAGCGCCGAGACCAGCGAGGTCACGTAGTCGCTGTAGCTCAGCAGGCTGACGATCGCCGTGGCCACGTAGGAGAACGAGATGATCACCCCCACCACCGCGGCGGCCCCGATGGCCAGCTTGCCCAGGTGCGACAGGGCGTAGCGGGTCATCACGTAGGTGCCGCCGTTGCTCAGGGTGAGCAGCACCGCCTCGATGTAGAGCGGCGCGAGCAGGAACAGCAGCGCGTACAGCCCGATCTGGAAGGCGGGCGTGGCGTAGCCGACCCCGGCCACGATGAGCGCCCCCGACGAGTAGTACGGGGAGGTCAGCGGGTCGGGGCCGACGAGGTAAAGCCCCTCTTTCCAGGAGAGCTTGGGTTGCTCGTGCTCGGAGGGGATGGGCTCGCTCATGGAGGTCCGGCCTACTCGATGGGGGCGTCGTCGCCGGTCCCTGGTGCGGTAGGTGCGGCCGGTGCGTCCTTGAACATCTCGTCGCGTGCCTTGTGCATCTGCGTGAAGCTCGAGTCCGAGATCACGTAGAACCACTGGTCGAAGCGCTGGCGGAGCTTGGCGGCCTTCTCCTTGCCGGCCTTCATCTTCTCGGCGTCGCCCTCGGGATCGATCGGCTCGCTGCTGCCGCCGGCGGGCTCGGCCGCGCCCTCCCCACCCGTCTCCCCCTCGGCCCCCTCGCTCGGCGGGGCCTCGGGCGCGGACATGCCGGCCAGGGTGGTGTCGAGCGAGGGGTCGTAGAAGACGTCGACGAACATGAAGCGGCTGGCCTTCTTGCTGGTGTCGCCCTCCTCGGCCGGCTCCTCCTCGAGGCCCTCCTCCATCACGCCCTTGTCGCCCTCCGAGGAGTCGGCCACGCCCGCGGTCAGGGCGATGCCCGACTCGTAGGTGACCTCGCCGAACAGCAGCGAGTACACGATGCCGTCGTCGGTGACCGCGCTGAGCATGCCCTCGTTGCCGAACAGCTGGGCCCGCCCGTCCTCGGTGGGCACCACGAAGAAGCCCTTGCGCTTCATGTCCTGCGCGAGGATCTGCTGCTCGAGGATGTTGCGGGCCGGCGGCCGCGGGCGCACGCCCACGATCTTCAGGCTCGACAGCGCGGTGAGGATCTGCCGCACCTTCATCGAGTCGAGCTGCTTGCCCTCGGGCACCTCGGTGCCCTCGACCACCTTCCAGTCCTGGCGGTTGCCGCGGCTGGCGACCTCGGCGATCACCGGGTTGAAGCCGGTCACCTTGCCCTCGACCTCGTCGACCACGTAGGGGTCGTAGGTCATCTGGTAGAAGTCGTCGCGATCGACCTCGAGCAGGTCCTTCTCGATCCAGTCCTCGAACTTGGTCGAGATGTCGAGCTCGAGCTTGGAGCCGTAGACCCGCTTGTTCTCCTCGCCCGGCATGCGCACGTAGTAGTAGCCGGGGCGATCGGGGATCTCCTTGCCCACGATGATGTCGACCAGCGTGGTGTCGGAGGCGTCCTTGATGGTGATCCGCTGGCCCTTCTCGTCGCCCTTGCCCTCGTCCCCCTCGGGATCGAGCACGCCGAAGGCGGCGAAGTCGGCCGGGTTGTCCCCGTAGTAGCGATCCTTCTTCACGTCGATGAACGAGGCGGCCGCCTTGCCCATGCGCTCGGTGCCGTCGGCGGGGTAGTCGTTGTGGCTGGGGATCACCCAGCGCCCCTCCTTCTGCATCACCTTGAAGGTGACCACCTGGGCCTCGTCCTCGTCCCAGGCGACGACCTCGAGGCTGGTGGCGGTGGTGGGATCGGTGAACTCGGGGAACAGGGCCTCGCCCGTGTCCTCGAACTGCACCGGCGGCAGCTCCTGCGGCCGCATGTTGTACGCCCCGCCCAGACCGGCGAGGGCGAGGACGACCATGATGACGGTGGAACGATCCATCGTGACTCTCCTTCCCGGGTCAGGACTTCTTGGGGGTGTCGCGCGCCACGGTGCTGCGGCTGCGGCTTTGGGGGATGGTCTCGCGCTCGCGACGACGACGGCGCCAGAAGATGAGCAGCGCCAGGCCCAGGGCGGGCAGCGGCGGCAGCACCACGGCCAGGATCCGCACGCGGTCCTGCACCTCGTCCACCTTGCGGCGCTTCTCGGTCTCGATGCGGTTGACGGCCTTGGCCTTGTCCCGCTCGATCTTGTCCTCCTTGACGTCGAGGCGGCGGTTCTCCGCCTCCTCGGCGCTGCGGGCCATGACCTCCTTGGTGTTCTCGTCGAGGTCGGTGCGCGCCCGGATCGCCGCCACCGCGGCGTCGAGGGCCTCCTGCGCCTCCTTGAGCTCCTGCTCGGCCTTCTCGTTGGCCTTTTGGATCTCGGAGTCGCGGGTGTCGCGAGCCTCCTTGGTCTGCTCCTCCACCCAGGTGAGGCGGCGGAACTTGGGCTGGCGCTTGCGCAGCTCGATGAAGCGATCGTCACCCGCGAGCGAGTCGACCACGTTGAGCAGGAAGGTCACGTTGTCGAAGCGCAGGTCGACCAGGCCGTCGCCGTCCACGTCCCCGCCGCGCTCGCGCAGCTGGAAGAACTGGTCGTGGAACAGGTCGAGGTCGGCCACCACGACCACGTTGCGGTCCTTGGGGGGCTCCTGCCCCTCGGCCGCCGCCCCGCCGCCGCCCCCGGTGACCCGGGCCGCCATCACCACCGGCTTGCCGGTGATGGGCGAGGCCTTGTAGGGCGCCGGCTTGGGCTGCAGCCCGAACAGCGGGTGCTCGCCGAACATGTCCTCGAAGAGGTGGTGACCCGCGCTGGTGCCGGTGGTGAGCAGCGGGGTGAACTGCCCGCCGAAGCCCGCCGCCTTGCGCAGCTCGCCGCCGAAGAGCACCACCACCTCGTTGAGCCCCGCGACCGTCGGGTCGACGCCCTCGCCCTCGAAGGGCGAGGTGCCGTCGGGGCGGTCGCCCACGAACACCACGGTGTTCGGCACGCCCTCGAAGCTGGGGTGCGGGTTGTAGGTGTCGTAGACGATGTGATCGTCGGCCCACTCCACGCCGATGCGATGGAGCAGGCCCTTGTAGTCGCCCTTGGGCGGGGGCGGCGGGCTGCCGCCCATCATCCCGCCCATGCCTCCCTGCGGGTTGGGCTTGGGCTGGCTGGGCGCCAGGCCGGGGTTGAAGGTGGGCAGCGGATCCACCGTGAGCAGGGCCGGGCGCCCCGCGTCGATGTAGGCGCTCACCGTGTCGAGCTCGGCCTGGGTGAGGCTGGCCAGCTGCGGCACCAGCAGCACGTCCACGTCCTCGGGGATGGGCGCGGTGGGGTTGAGGCTGCGGACCTCGTACTGCTTGCGCAGCTCGTCCACGATGCGCCAGGCCGGCTGCTGCTGTCGGGTCTGGATGTCGAAGTTGCCCATGATGGGCGCGTCGGTGCGCAGGATGCCGACCACCTTCTTCTTGTCGGCGGTGACCATCCGCATCGCGCGGTTGATCTCGTACTCGACCGAGAGCCCGCGGCTGAGGAACGGGATGACCTCCTCGCGCGGCCCGGAGACGAAGGCCAGGCCCAGGAAGGTGGCCTTGAAGTCGAGGCGGCCTCCCTCGCGGCTGGGCAGCTCGCGGGGCAGGATGCCGTACTTCTCCATCGCCTCCTCGGCCTGCAGCGAGTACTCCTTGGGCGTGACGATGCGGACCCGCAGGCCCTCGCCGCCCGAGCTCTCCATCTCGCGCAGGATGTTGAGCAGGCGCGAGCGCACCTCCACGTAGTCGCGGGGCACGTCATCGCTGACGTAGGCATGGACGGTGACGGGGCGCTCGGCGGTGATCCCCTGGATCACCTCGAGGGTCTCCGGGGTGAGCCGCGACAGGCCCTCCTCGGTCACGTCGGTGCGGACCTGGGTCTGGCGGCCCATGTAGGCCACCGAGGTGGTGATGGCCACCAGCGCGAAGAAGCGGACGAGCGCCTGGAAACGGGGAGCGAGTGCCATGGCTACCAGAGCCTCCTTCCCAGCAGGAACGTGCAGAGGTACAGCAGGGCCACCGCCCCGCCGGCGAAGTAGAGGACGTCTCCGAGGCGGATGACGCCCTCGCCGAAGCTGTCGAAGTGCTCGCTCACCGACAGGTGGGAGAACAGCGACTCGAACTGGGAGCTGAGGTCGGCGGCCGCCTCGACGCCGTCGGCGGCCGCCTCGGCGTCCTCGCCGAAGTTGCGCGACTGCCAGACCAGCGAGCCCGCGGCCAGGCCGAGCAGGCCGGCGACCAGGGTGCCCACCGTCTCCTGGCTGAACGTGTACCAGGCCAGCGCGCAGGCCAGCGCGATGAGGAGGATGCCCACCCCGCCCGAGGCCCACGGGACCGTGCCCGCGAGCACCAGCAGCAGGCAGCCCACCGCCCCCAGGATGAAGGCCACGGTCGGGTTCTGGCTGAGGGTGGAGCCCACCAGGCTGATCGCGATGAACAGCGCGCCCATCAGCCAGTAGCCGGCGAAGGTGGCGAACATCAGGCCGCTGTCGGGGTCGCCGAGGAAGGCGAGCACCGAGAGCTGGGCGATGGCGGTGATGAGCAGCGACAGGGTGAACATGCCGAGCACGCCGAGGTACTTGCCGAGCACCACCTCGTGGTCACGCACCGGCAGGGTCAGCAGCAGCTCGTCGGTGCCGCCCCGCCGCTCGTCGGCCATGGCGTTCATGGTGATCGCCGGCACGAAGAAGGTGAGGATCACCGGGATCACCGAGTTGAGCGTGGCGAGGTCGGCGAGGTTGCGGGAGAAGAACTCCTCCTGCAGGAACGCCGCGCCTCCCGTGAACATGATGAACAGCGTGATGAACACGTACCCGGTGGGGTTGCCCAGGTAGGTCCGCATGTCCTTGCGGAAGATCGCGCTGACCACCTTGAAGTCGAGACCGAGCATCAGGCTGCCTCCTCCTTCTTCTTGCCGCCCGCGAGGGCGTAGAAGCGCTCCTCGAGGGTCCCGCCCTCCTTGAGCTCCTCCTTGGTGCCGGTGAAGACCACGCGGCCCTCGCTCACCATCACCACCTCGTCGGCCACCGCGTCCACCTCCTGCAGGATGTGGGTGGACAGCAGCAGGGTCTTGTCGCGACCGAGCTCGCGGATGAGCCCGCGGACGTCGCGGATCTGCAGGGGATCGAGGCCCGAGGTGGGCTCGTCGAGGATGAGCACCTCGGGGTCGTGCAGCAGCGCCTGGGCCATGCCCACGCGCTGCCGAAAGCCCTTGGAGAGCTTGTAGATCGGCTTGTGGAGCACCTCGCCCACCGAGCACTGCTCGACCACGCGATCGATGGCGGCCAGGGGCTTTTGCACCGAGCGTACGTCGGCGAAGAAGCTCAGCGCCTCGAAGGGGGTCATCTCGCGATACAGCGGGCCGCTCTCGGGCAGGTAGCCGAGCTTGCGGGCGAGGTCTCGCCGCTGCTCGGCCACCGCCGGATCGCGGCCCAAGAGCTGGGCGCGACCCGAGGTGGGCGAGAGGAAGCCCGTCAGGATCCGCATGGTGGTGGACTTGCCGGCGCCGTTGGGCCCGAGGAACGCACACACCGTGCCCTTGCGGACCTCGAAGGTGACCTTCGACAAGGCGGCGAACTCCCCGTAGAGCTTGGTGATCTGGTCCGCCCGGATCGTGACCGGGCGTTCCTTGTCGTCTTCGCTTGCCATTTGCCGTCTGCCTCAGTGGTGACGATTGCCGATGAAGGGGCCTCGTCGCCCGCATTCGAAGGAGGGGCGTCGAGGGCGCGCGTAATCCTGCGCCGTTAGCGCAAGAACGCGGCGCATAGTGTTGGCCTGGAGTCGGATGTACGCAAGACCCCGGGGACCGGGCCTGCGATCCATGCCCGAAGGTCGGGTTCTCCTCGCCCGAAGACGCTGTCACCATTGGGAATTCGCGGGTGCGCGGCGAGGTCGCAGGCGCCACTGGTCCCTTCGGTTACAGGCGCCCCGCGTGATCATCGCAGCCCCGAGATCGGCCCTGGGCCGCGGTCCGATCCCTGGTCGGTCTCGCCCCGGCCCCCGTACCATCGCGGCCCATGCCCAGCGGTCGCTCCCGGCTCGTCGACTGGATCCTCGTGGCGACCCTCGCGGCCATGGCCCTGGCCGCCTTCACCATGGATCGCAGCGCGGCGATGGACCTGTGCGGACCGGACTCGCCCGATCCCTTCGGCCGTGCCTTGTGGGCCTACGGCGAGCGCTACGACCCGCTGGTCTCCCAAAATCCCCACTTCCTGCGCGTGATGTCGGGCATCTCGGCCTTCGTGTTCGGACCCATGGAGCTGGCCCTCGCCTTCGCGCTGTGGAAACGACGCCCATGGCTGCGCCCGCTGGCGCTGGTGTGGTCGATCTCCATGCTCTACTCGATGGTGGTGCACACCATCGTGGAGCTGTGGGGCGAGCTGCCGCCGCCCAACCCGGTGATCGCGGTGACGGCCTACCTGGCCTACATCGTGGTGCCCATCGTGCTGCTGTGGCGCATGCGGGCGCCCGCCGATCCGCGCTGACACACGCCGCCGAGCGCCCGAGAGCGCCGAGCGGCGTGCGATGATGCCCGCAGTGCCCCGCCCGATCCCCCTGGAGGAGCTCGCCCTCCACGACGGACGCGACGGCTCGAGCTGGGTGGCGCTCGACGGCGAGGTCTACGACGTGAGCGAGTATGCGGCGGGGCATCCCGGCGGTCGCATGCTCGAGCTGGGCGCGGGGCGGGACGCGACGGTGCTGTTCGAGTCGCACCACCTCGGCCCCGGGCTCGACCGGGCCCGCCGCGTGCTGGGCCGCCATGCGCAACACCTGGGCCCGCTGCCTCCCGACGCGCGCGAGCCCCCGGGCGACCCGGCCTTCTTCCTCGCGGTGCGCCAGCGCGTGGGCGAGCACCTGCGCCAGCGCGGGCTCCACTTCCGCTCCCGCGCCTGGATCACCGTGCTCGGGGCCGCGGCGGCCACTGCCCTGTTCCTGGTGGCGTGGTGGCTGCGGATCTTCGCGGGCTCGTGGCTGGCCGCGGTGGCCAGCGGCGTGCTGCTGGGGCGCCTGGGCTTGGCGATGCACTGCGGCAACCACGGCGCGGCCGGCCGGAGCCGGCGGCTCAACGCGACGCTGGGCACCCTCATGGACTTCGCGGGCGGCTCGAGCCTGGTGTGGAGCATCGAGCACCAGGTGTCGCACCACGGCCGCCCCAACGTGCTGGGCCACGACAACGACTGCGAGATCGCCTGGCCCGCGCTGCGCTTCCACCCCGGCCTGCCCCATCGCCCGTGGCACCGGATCCAGGTGCTCACGCTGCTGGTGGGGCTCAGCATCGGCCTGCTCAAGTGGACGGTCTCCGACCTGGTGCACCTCGCCCAGGGACGGGTCGGCCACGCGGCCTTCCACGCCTCGCGCCGCGCGTGGGCCAAGGTGATCGCCTTCAAGGCCCTGTGGCTCGTGATGCACGTGGCGCTGCCGGTGATGCTGCTGGGCCCCGCCAAGGGCCTGACCACCAGCCTCCTCATGATGGTGATCGCGGCCTACATCATGGAGGGCACCTTCGTGGTCAATCACATCCAGGGCGGCCTGGTGCCGCCGGCGGGGATGCACTGGGCCGCGCAGCAAGTGGTGGGCACCAGCAACTGGCGCTCCGGATCGCACTGGGCCAACGTGGTCTCGGGCGGGCTCAACCACCAGATCGAGCACCACCTGTTCCCCACCATGCCGATCCACCTCTACCCCACCATCGCACCGGTGGTGCGGGCCACCTGCGAGGACTTCGGCCTGCCCTACCACGATCACCCCAGCTACCTGCAGGCCGCCCTCGGCACCGCTCGCTTCCTGCACGGGCTGGGACGCCCGCCGGTCGTGGCCCGCGACGAGGCCTCCACCCCGGCTCCGCCGCCGTAGCCCTGGCGCGGTGACGCGGCCGCGTCGCGCTCGGAGCAAGAGCCGGATCAGAGCCGGATCAGAGCCCGTTCAGAGCTGGTGGCCGCGGATCGTCACCGCGTCGAGGGCGGGCCCGGGCAGCCAGCCGGCGCCGACCATGCTCACGCGGTACTGCACGTAGCGCCCCGGCGGGAGCTCGGACAGCAGTAGCTCGGTGCCGGGGCCCGAGCTGCCGGCCGGATCCACGAAGCCCTCCACCCAGGGCGCGCCGTCGGAGCAGCCGGGCTGGGTGCAGCTTCGCACCGCCAGCTCGAGCCGGGTCACGCCGCGGCGATACACGTCGAGCACCTCCCCCTCGTCGAGGGCTCGGGTCCAGATCGCCACCTCGTCGAGCACGCCCTCGGAGGGATAGGTGCCCCGCGAGAACGCACCGATGCTGAAGTCGGGATCGTCGGGATACACCATGGGCGCGCCCATGGTGCCGCTGCCGGTGTGCTGCGGATCGCCGTCGAGGTAGAGCACCACCTCGGTGTCGGGATGGCCCCGCTTGGTGGCGAGCACGTGGTGCCAGATCCCCCCGCGCACGGCATCGTCGCTGCAGAAGAACACGCCGTCGGTGTCGTCGCTGTGGACCGAGCGGAACCCGCCCGCGGCCCGCGGGGCGCTCACCGTCCCGGCGCACTCGTCCCACTGGTCGTCGGTGCACCCGAGCCACAGGTGGGGGTGCGCATCGTCGCCGTCGGCGTTGTCGACCCCCATGAACACGTTGTTGCCGGCGCAGGCGTGCTCGAAACGAAACCACAGCGACCAGCTGAAGTCGTCCTCGCCGAAGCTCAGCCCGGGCGCGCTCGCGGTGGGGATCGCGATCCGGCTGGCGATGTGATCGTCGATCGCGGTGCCGAACACCCCGGGCACCAGCGCGATCGGGCCGCCGCTGCTCACCACCGTGCCGTCGCTGCCCGCCCCCGAGGAGTCGGGCACGGGGTCGCCGTCGGCCAAGAGCGCGCCCTCGTCGAAGTGCATGAGCAGCACGCTGCCGTCCATGCTCACGCTGCCCTCGGGATAGCCCTCGCCCTGGCCGCCGTCGGGCAGCCGCTTGCCGTAGGGCCCGCGTGGCCACCAACGCAGGGTGTCCCAGCTCGCCTCGCGACCCGCGTCGTACACCCGCGAGACGAAGGTGCCCTGGGTGCCGCCGGGCACCAGGGTCACGTGGTCGGCCTGCCACTCGGTGCCGTCGAACAGGCCCGCTCCGAACTCGCCGTCGAGCTCGTCGTCGGTGAGCTCCACCTCGCCCGGGCCGGGGCCGTCCGAGGAATCGAGGGTGGGCTCGGTGTCCACGTCGCCCGCGGTGGGCAGCGCCGAGGTGGCCGAGGGATCGGTGGCCTCGCCGGCCGAGGTGGACCCGGTGTCGTCGCTGACCGGTGGCACGCAGGCCCCCGAGGCCGGCCCCGAGTGCTGGCCGTAGCGCAGGCCCGACTCGCAGCCGTCATCGGGGAAGGCGCAGTAGCCCGCGATGCACTCGCCGGGCACGCCCGCGTTGGCGCAGTCGGAGGCCTGGATGCAGTCGAAGGCTCCGCTGCCGCAGGCCCAGCCCGCGACGACGCCTCCCAGCAGCCCCAGCCCCCACCTGCGCACGAGGATCATGCTGCCAGAGACGGCGCTGCGCGGGAACCGAACGGCGCGGGCTCAGGGATCCACGCGATCGTCACAGGTGGATCGCGAGAGCACCTCCACCCGCTCGCCCTCCACGCCCACCACGGTGCGCGTACCAGCGCGGACCCGCAGCCGGGGCCGCGCCACCAGCCGGCCCGAGCGGTGGAGCTCGACCCGCAGCCCACCGCTGCGGTCCTCGGGCGCCACGATGCACTCGCCCGGCAGCACCACGCGCTCGCCCACACGCAATTCGTGCAGCCCCTCGGTGGCGTCGTCGAGGCACAGCACGGCCGGTGATTGCGGCGCACACGCGCGACGATCGCTGCGCTGCCAGCCCTGGGTGGGGATGCAGGCGGCCAGGATGGCCAGGCCCACCGCGAGCGCCGCGGCCCACGAGCGCGCGGTCCCTCGCCCGGCCCCGCGGGCGGGAGTGTGGCAAGCTGGAGGGCGGTGGCACGGGCCAAGCGCAACAACCACGGCCGGGCGGTGCGAGCCTCGGAGCTGGCGTGGCGCGAGGTCTTCGCGACCGTGCCGCGCGACCGCATCATGCTGGCGCGGCTGCAGAGCGCCTGGCCGCGGGTGGCTCCCCGGCACCTGCAGGAGGTGGCCTGGCCCGCCCACCTGGCCCACGGCCGGCTGGTGCTCCACGTGGGCGACAACCAGTGGCTGCACGAGCTGACCTACATGCGCCAAGACCTGCTGGGGCGGCTGCGTCGGGCGTGCCCGGCCGCGCGCCTGTCCGAGCTTCGCCTGCGCGTGGGCGAGGTGGAGGTGGTGCCGCCCCCCGTCCGCGTGCCCGATCCCGAGGTGCCCGGCCTGTCCCACGAGCCCGAGCGCGCCACCATCGACGCGATGGAGTCCATCGACGACGCTCGCCTGCGCGACGCGGTCGCGGCTGCTCGCCTCGCCCTCGGCTCGCGCCGGCCCGACCGGCGCTGATCGATCGCCGCTCATCGGGCCGCCTCCCCCTCGCGCGTCAGCGCGGCCCGGATCGCGGAGACCTTGGCCGCCAGCGCGGCGGGGCCCTGCTCGGCGGCCTCGATGAAGGCGCTGCCCACCACCACGCCGTCGACGTAGGGAGCCAGGGCCGCCGCCTGGGCGGGCTCGCGCACGCCGAAGCCCACCGCGACGGGACGCGCAGTGTGGGCACGGATCGCATCGAGGCGAGCGACGAGCTCCTCGTCGATCTCGAGGGTCGCCCCGGTCACCCCGCGCAGCGCCACCGCATAGACGAAGGCGCTCGCCGAGCGGGCCACGGCGGGCAGGCGCGAGGCCGGCGTGGTCGGGGCCACCAGGCTCACCCAGCCCACGCCCGCCGCCTCCACCGGAGCGCGCAGCTCGGGCGCGTGCTCGGGCGGGAGGTCGACCACCAGCACCGCATCGATGCCGGCCGCGGCCAGGCGCTCGCCGATCGCCGGCCCCAGCCGCAGCAGCGGGTTGGCGTAGGAGAACAGCACGATGGGCCCGTCCCAGCCGGCGCGCAGCTCCGCGGCCAGCTCGAGCACGCCGGCCAGGGTGGCGCCGGCGGCCAGGGCCCGCGTCATCGCGCCCTGCACCACCGGACCGTCGGCGGTGGGATCGGAGAACGGCACCCCCAGCTCGAGCACGTCCACGCCGGCCTCCACCGCGGCCCGCAGCCGCGCGAGCGATTGCTCCCGCCCGGGGTCGAGCGCGGTGAGGTAGCCGACCAGCGCCGCGCGTCGCTGGGCCCGGCAGGCCGCGAAGACCTCGTCGATCCGCGACCGCTCCTCGTCGCCTCCGCTCATCGCTGCTCCTCCTCGCCGGACGCGTCGTGCCGCGC
The DNA here is from genome assembly GCA_020633315.1 of Myxococcales bacterium. Taxonomy (GTDB): domain Bacteria; phylum Myxococcota_A; class Polyangia; order Nannocystales; family Nannocystaceae; genus Paraliomyxa. The sequence continues at coordinate 585,006 of JACKDV010000001.1, read as the reverse complement.
CATCACGGTGTGCATGTCCTTGTCGCCGCGCCCCGAGACGTTGAGCAGCAGGGTGCGCGAGGGATCCTCCTGGGCCAGCCCCCGCAGCGCGGCCACGGCGTGGGCCGTCTCGAGCGCGGGGATGATGCCCTCGGTGCGCGACAGCAGCCGCAGGCCCTCGAGCGCCTCGTCGTCGGTCACGCTCAGGTAGCGCGCCCGCCCCGTGTGCCGCAGCCACGCGTGCTCCGGGCCCACGCCCGGGTAGTCGAGCCCGGCCGAGATCGAGTGCGCCTCCTGGAGCTGCCCGTCCTCGTCCTGCAGCACCAGGCTGCGCATGCCGTGGTAGATGCCCAGCGCACCCTTGCTCATGGTGGCCGCGTGCTTGCCCTGCAGCCCCTCCCCCGCCGCCTCCACGCCCACCAGGGCCACGCCCGGGTCGTCGAGGAAGCCGCTGAAGATCCCCATGGCGTTGCTGCCCCCGCCCACGCAGGCCACCACCACGTCGGGCAGCTCGCCGGTGAGCCGCAGGCACTGGGCCCGCGCCTCCTCGCCGATCACCCGGTGCAGCTCACGGACCATGGTGGGGTATGGGTCGGGGCCCATCACGCTGCCGATGAGGTAGTGGGTGGAGTCGACGTTGGCCACCCAGTCGCGCAGCGCCTCGTTGATCGCGTCCTTGAGGGTGGCCGAGCCCGCGTGCACGGGCACCACCTGCGCGCCCAGCAGGCGCATGCGGAACACGTTGAGGGCCTGGCGCTCCACGTCGACCGCCCCCATGTAGACCACGCAGGGCAGGCCGAAGTAGGCGCAGACGGTGGCGGTGGCCACCCCGTGCTGGCCGGCCCCGGTCTCGGCGATGATCCGGGTCTTGCCCAGGCGCCGGGCCAAGAGCACCTGGCCCACGCAGTTGTTGATCTTGTGCGAGCCGGTGTGGTTGAGGTCCTCGCGCTTGAGCAGCACCCGAGCCGCGCCGATGCGCTCGGCCAGGCGCGGCGCGGGGGTGAGCGGCGAGGGGCGGCCCACGTACTCGGCCAGGATCCGGCGGTACTGTGCGCGGAAGCCCTCGTCGGGCCAGGCCTCGCGCCAGGCCTCCCCCAGGGCCTGCACCGCGGGCATGAGGGTCTCGGCCACGTAGCGACCGCCGTAGGGGCCGAACTCCAGCGAGGGATCGGTCGCGTCGTTCATGGTGCCGGGGGGTTGTTGCAAATCGCGGCCAGGGCCGCAATCTTGGCCGGATCCTTGCGCCGGGGCTCCCCCTCGCGCTCGGCCCCGCTGGCCACGTCGAGCCCGGCCGGGCGCACCTGGGCCAGCGCCGCCGCGGCGTTGCTCGGGGTGATGCCGCCCGCCAGCCACACCGCCGCGGGGGCCAGGTGCCGAACCGCCGCGGCCGCCCACGCCCAGTCGGTGGTCACGCCGCGCCCACCGAAGCCGGGCACGTTGGCGTCGAGCAGGATCCACGCCGGCGTCGGCGCGGGCACGCGCAGCGACGCCAGCGAGGGGGTCCCCCGCACCACCCACAGCCACGGCCAGCCCAGCGCGGCGTAGGGCTCGGGGCTCGCGTCGCCGTGGAGCTGGATCGCATCGAGGCCCAGCGCCTGCGCGGCGCGACGCAGCTCGTCGAGGGTGGGATCGACGAAGACCCCGACCACCGACGGCCCGCCCCCGCCCGCGCGCGCGTGCTCGGCCAGCGAGCGCGCGTGCTCGAGGGTCACCGCCCGCTTGGATCCCGGCCACAGGTTGAGCCCGATCGCATCCACCCCGTGCTCGCGACAGGCGTCGACGTCATCGGGGTGGGTCACTCCGCAGATCTTGAGCCGGGCCCGGGCCACGACGGCCATTCGGGGGAGTCTAGGCCATGTTGGGCCGATGCCGCTTCGTGGTACGCACCCCGACTCGTCACGATACCTCCGTCGCTTCTGGACCATGGCGGAGCACTGGATCCGCGACAACGCCCCCCTGCTCGGCTTCGAGTAGCTGCCTTCAGCTCGGCGGGACGATGGCCACGGGCAGCGGCGCGGTGGCGGCCAGCTCGGTGCCCAGCGACGACAAGAACAGCCGCTCCATGCCGCCCAGCTCGCGCGATCCGGTCACCAGCAGGCAGGCGCGGCGCTCCTGGGCCAGCCGCGGCAGCACCTGCACCGGCGGCCCCTCGAGCAGCACCTGCTCGGTCGCCCCCACGCCGTGGCGATCGGCCCACGCCCGGAAGGCCTCGGCCCCGTGCTCGCGCTCCACCGCGACCGAGTGCTCCCACATGTCCGAGGGCAGGTAGGGCCCGTCGTCGGGCAGGTGGATCGCGTGCACCAGCACCAGCGAGCGGCGCATGTCGGCGGCGACGCGCGCGGCCCAGGCCGCCGCCACGCCGCAGCTCTCGGTGAGGTCCACGCCGAGCACCACGGGGCCGTCGCCGATCTGGTCGGGCTCGAGATCGGGGGGCACCACCACCACCGGCACGGGGAGCCGGCGCACCAGCCTTCGTGCCACACGACCCAGGCGGATCACCACGCCGCCGTCACGGGGCGCCCGGCGGCCGATCACCAGCGCATGCGCGTGCTTGGCCTGCACCGCCTCCACCAGCCCGTCCTCGGCCCCGGTGGCGAGCACGGCCCCCAGCTCCTCGAAGCGCGGATCGGCGTCGAGCGGCTCGAGCACCTTGGTGGCCATCGCCCTCACCTGCTCGCGGCCCACCTCGCCGTAGCGCTCGTGCACATGGGGCACCCACTCCACCACGTGCGCGCCGTAGACCCGGTGGAAGCGACCCCCGGCCAGCCAGCGCGCGTAGGCGATCGCGCCGCGGCTGAGCTCGCGGGCATCCACGCCCACCATCCACCTGATCTCGTCCTGGCTCGGCTCGCTCATCGAGCGGGGACGCTAGCGCGCCGCCGGGCGAGACCGCCACCGGGCTGGGCGGCAAAGCTTGCACGGCCCCGTCGCGCCCGGAAAACGGCGGTTCTACGGAGCGACCAGGCCGTCGATCAGCTCGCGCAGGGCGGCGGCGGGATCGTGGGCCTGCATCAGCGCGGTGCCGACGAGCGCCGCGTCGACCTCGGCGTGTCGGAGCCTCCGCAGATCCTCGACCGTCTGCACGCCGCTCTCGGCCACGTAGGTGAAGCGACCGCCGCGGGGCACCAGGTCGCGAAGCTGCAGGGGCAGGTCGGGATCGACCTCGAAGCTGCGGAGGTCCCGGGCGTTGACCCCCACGATCGTGGCGCCGGCGCTCATGGCCCGATCCACCTCGAATGCGTCGTGGGCCTCGCACAGCACCTGCAGCTCGATGCTCTGGGCGAAGTCGATGAGCTGCTGCAGGGTGGGCGGCGGCAGGGCGGCCACGATGAGCAGCACGGCGTCGGCCCCGGCCCGGCGCGCGTCGACGATCTGGCTGCGCTCGAGGATGAAGTCCTTGCAGAGGATCGGCACCGGGCACACCTCGCGGGCGCGGCCCAGGTCCTCGAGCGAGCCCTGGAAGTGCGAGTCGGTGAGCACGCTGACCGCCGCGGCCCCGGCCGCGGCATAGCCGGCCACGATCTCGCCGACCGAGGCGCCCTCGCGAATCACCCCCTTGGAGGGCGAGGCCCGCTTGAACTCGGCGATCACCCGCGGCGCGGGGCCGGTGTGGAGCGCGGTCACGAAGTCCCGCGGGGGCGCCAGGCCGGCCAGCGCATCCTCGATGCGTCGATCGGTGAGGCGGTCGCGGCGATGCTGCGCGAGCTGGGCCCGCTTGGCCGCCAGGATCCGGTCGAGGTGGGAGGTCTGCTCGCTCATGGCGGGGGAAACCGCGGCCAAGCGTAGCCGAAACCGAGCGCGCGCGCTGGGAGGGCGGTCGGCTCAGGCCCCTTCGTGGCTCACCCGGACGAGCTCGTCGAGCACCCGGCGTGCCTCGCCGCGGTCGATCACCGCCCCGATGGTCTGGGCCAGGCGCGGCAGGTCGGGAAGATCTCCCCTCCCCGCGGCCACCAGGGCCAGCGCCCCGCTGTACTGCACGGCGATGCGATAGGGCGAGGCCTCGCCCGCCAGCAGCCGCCGCAGGGCCTCGGCGTTGTCGGCCGGCGATCCCCCCGCGACGCCCTCGAGCGGGGTCCGGGGCAGGCCGGCGTCCTCGGGGCGCAGCACGTGGCGCCGCAGCGCGCCCTCGTGCCACTGCACCACCAGCGACTCTCCCTCGGGGCTGAGGTCGTCGATCCCGGGGGGCGAGTCGGGGGCGGCCGCGATCCCCTCGCGAAAGCCGTGCACCACCAGCACCCGCCGGCTGCCCAGCGCCCCCAGGGCCCCGGCCACGTCCTCGCAGCGCCGGGGATCGAACACGCCCAGCAGCTGTCGGGTGGCGCCGGCCGGGTTGGTGAGCGGGCCCAGCAGGTTGAACAGGGTGCGCACGCCCAGGGCGCGGCGCGGGCCCATGGCATGGCGCATGGCGGGGTGCAGGCGCGGGGCGAACAAGAAGCCCACGCCCACCTCGTCGAGACAGCGACGCACCTGGGCGGGGCTGGCCTCCACGTTGACGCCGAGGGCCTCGAGCACGTCGGCGCTGCCGCTGCGGCTGCTCGCGGCCCGGTTGCCGTGCTTGGCCACCGGCACCCCGCAGGCGGCCACCGCCAGCGCCACCGCGGTGGAGACGTTGCGCCGCGGGATCCCGCTGCCCCCGGTGCCGCAGGTGTCGAGCAGCTCGGGGTGCCGCGTGTCGATGCGCCGCACGGCCCGGCGCATCGCGGCCGCGGCCCCGGCGATCTGCTCGGGGGTCTCGCCGCGGATGGCCAGGCCCATCAGCAGCGCGCCGATCTGCGCGGGCTCGCAGGCGCCGCTCATGATCTCGTCGAAGATCGCCTCGATGGCCTCGCGGCCCAGCGAGCGCCCCGCGGCCACGTCGGCCAGGCCGGAGCGCATGGCGGGGGCATCGGCAGCGGAGGCGGTCTCGGTCATGGCTGGGCGGGATCATGCGGGGCGCCGGCCGCCCCGGCAACCCGCGCGACCGCAGCCCTCACTCGCGGTTGCGGACCACCTTGCGCTCGCCCGCCTTCACCTCGACGGTCACCGTCTCCACGTGGCCGTCGGAGAACTCGAACTCCACGCGATGGCGGCCCGGCGCGACCTTGAGGGCCACCAGCGGGGTCATGCCCTTGGCCACGCCGTCGATGCTGACCCGGGCGGGCGGATCGCCGGACGCGGTGCCGATGTTGAGCCGCGCGGGCTCGACCTTGCTGCGATCGTCCTTGGACGAGAAGGGATCGAGCAGCTCGGGGGAGCTCGGCCCCTCGTCGCGGCGCGAGCGGAAGGGGTTCTTGAGCTCGGGCATCGGCGAGCGATCGCGGCGCGAGCTCCCGCCCGAGCGCGCCGGCCGGTCGGCCTCGGCGGCCTCGGGGTCGAGCACCAGGCTCAGCCGTACCTCCTGATCGGCGGCGCCCGACAGCGCCAGCGGGATCCGTCGCGGCAGATAGCCGGGGGCCGAGGCCTCCACCTCGTAGCTCACCCCGGCGCTGCGGCGCAGCGCGTAGCGATCACCGTCGTGGCCGATCTCCACGCCGTGCTCGTCGCCCGACCACAGCCGCACCGAGGCCTCGGGCGGATCGACGATGATCGCCAGCACCACGTCGCGCCGCGGCAGCTCGACGGGCAGCTCCATGCCCACGCCCCCCTCCACCGTGCGCTCCACCGGCAGGTAGCCCTCGCGCGCCACCTCGAGGCGATGCGCCCCGTCGCTCAGCCCCGCGATGGTGAACGGCGAGGGGCCCACCACCGGGATCCCGTCGATCCGCACCTGCGCATCGGCGGGCTCGGTGCGCACCACCAGGCTGGGCACGGCGACGGAGGGCCGGGCCTCCGTGGCCAGCGGCGCCTGGGTGACGGCGGCGGGCGGCGGCCCTTCGCCGGGAGCCTCGCTCGCCCCGGGACGCACCAGGGTCAGCACCAGCGCGGCCGCGGCCACCATGCCCACCGCCACCACCACCCAGCCCAGCCCTCCCGCGGACCAGGAGGATGCGGTGGCGCTCATGGGGGAGGAGATGGTCGGGCGGGCGGGCAGCTCGTCGAGGCGGCTCATGATCCGGTCGGTCAGCTCGGGCGAGGTCATCGGTACCTCCCAGGCCTCGAGCACGTGGCGCTCGGGCAGCATCGGGTCGTCGTCGTGGGTCTCGGGGTCGGAGCCGGTCATGGCTACGCCTCCTCCTCCAGGTGCAGGTGGGCTCGAAGGGCGTCCTTGGCCCGCCACAGGCGGGACTTCACCGTGCCCACCTCGATCTCGAGCTCGCGCGCGATCTCGAGGTAGCTCAGCTCGTGATAGGCCCGCAGCACGAACGCGGCGCGGACCTCGGGCGAGAGGGTGCCCACGGCCCTCGCGATGGCGCGGCCGGTGCTGGCCCGCTCGCTGCGCTCGTCGGGCCGCTCGCCCGCGGCGGGGCGCTCCTCCACCAGGCAAAGCGGCGCCTCGGGGGGCCGTCGCCGCCGCAATTCGTCGACCACGGCCCGGGCGCTGATCCCCAGGATCCAGGTGCTCAGGCGCGCGGGCCCGGCGGCATCGAAGCGGGGCAGCGCCCCGAACACGCGCACGAACGCGTCCTGCACCAGATCCTCGGCCAGGCCGCAGCGCCCCGCCCCCGCCAGCATGCGGAAGGCCAGCGCGTGCACCCGGCCCTGGTAGGTCTCCACCAGCACCCGCCACGCCCAGCGCTCGCCTCGCTGGGCGGCCGCCAACGTGGCGCCATCGAGCTCCCGCGGGGGCGAGGGCTCGGCGGCGGTCGGCATCGCCACGAGGTGCACGGGGGGCTTGCTCGGAGGCTCGATGATCGATGTTCCCCTCCCCCGGGCTTTTTTTCGATCGCGGTCCCCGATGAGATTGCGCGTCAGCCGCCAAACCTTGTGGCACCCTGGCGAGGATGCTGGCCCTCGCGCTCGCCCTGCGGCTCCTGGCCCCCTCGCCCGCCTCGGCCCCCGCCGAGCCCGAGCCCGCGCCGAGCGACGTGGCGAGCGAGCTGGGCGAGCCCGCGCCCGACGACTACGCCGATCAGGCGCCGCTGGACGTCCACACCCTGATCAACGACAGCAGCAAGGAGTACCTGCTGGCCCGCGCCCGGCTCGAGGAGCACCCGGTGCTCGCGGCCGAGGCGATCCTCGATCGCCTGAGCACGGTGCCGCCGCCCACCAGCACCGATCGCAAGCGCCTGCTCGACGTGCTCGCGGTGCTCGGCCTGCCCGACCACGCCGAGCTGTTCGCCAAGGAGCTGCGCCGCAGCCTCGAGCGCGCCCAGACCCCGACCGACGAGGCCAAGGCGGTGGAGCACTGGCTGCCGCTGCTGGTCGACGGGGGCCCCAACGCGATCCCGATCCTCACCGAGCTCATCGCCGACCAGGAGCTGACCCTGACCGTGCGCGCGTCGCTGCTCGATGCGCTGGTCGACGTGACCCCGGTCGAGCGGGTGACCGAGCTGGTGGGGCTGGTCGGTCGCGGGGCCCGTCCGCTGCGGCAGCAGCTGCAGCGCTCGCTCAAGCGCCGGGCCTCGCGGGACGTCCCCGCCCGGGAGGCGCTGATCGTGGCCACCGACGACGCGCTGGCCCAGGCCGAGGCGCCGCGGGTGGCCGCCCTGCTCAAGCTCCGCGGCGTGCTCTCGGGGCAGGACGACGTGGACTTCATCGCGCGGGTGGTGGCCCTGGCCGAGGACGCGGCGGTGGACTTCCCGGTGCGAGTGGTGGCGCTGCGGGCCCTGGGCCAGCTCGAGGCGGGGACGGCCCACGACTCGCTGGAGCGCGTGGCCGAGGCCATGCTCAGCGGTCCCGAGCGCGACTCCCAGCGCGGCGAGCTGCTGGCGTGGGTGGCCCTGCAGGGCCTGCCGGAGGCCCGCGTGCGCCCGCTGGTGGAGCGGCACCGCCTGCTCGCCAGCGATGCCCCGCGGCTGGCCGTGCTGGGCTACGCCTGGTCCTCGCTGCCCGACGACCAGAGCTGGCTGGCGCCCGCGCTCGACAACCCGTGGCCGCAGGTCCGCCAGGCCGCGCTCGAGCGGGTGGCGGGCCCCTGCGCCCCCACCACGGCCAAGCTGCTCGAGCGCAAGGCCCACCTCGCCGGGCGCAAGTCGGAGGACGATCGCGCGGTGGCCCGCTCGTCGGTGCAGGCGCTGGGCCGCTGCGGCGACTCGGAGCGGCTGCAGGGGCTGCTCGCCGACGAGGACCTCGACATGGAGCTGCGCTCCGAGGCCGCCCGCCAGCTCGCGCGCCTCGGCGACGACGCCAGCATCCAGGCCATCGGCCGCGCGCTGGGCCGCAACCCCGACCGCGCCTTCGCCCGGCGCCTGGCCAGCGCGCTGCGGCACATGCCGGCGCCCACCGAGGCCGGGGACGCGGTGCTGTGCGAGACGGCCACCCGCGCCGACGAGGCGGGGCACGCCGCCCGCGAGAGCCTGCGGACCCTGCACGGCGACGTCGCCTCGGCCTGCGAGTGATCGCCGACGCGACCCTCGGCCCGCGCGACCGAGCCGCTCGCCTCACTCCCGAGTGAGCCGCAGCCCCGTCACCAGGATCTCGCCCGAGCCCGCCGCGCCCAGCCCCACCGACCACATCCGCGTCGCGCCCACCGGGCACTGCGCCAGGGTCTCGCTGCCCTGGCGCACCAGGATCGCATCGGGGCCCACGTCGAAGCGCAGCACCTGCGCCTCGCGGAAGTCCAGGCCCACGCCGCCGCAGCTCACCGTCTGCTCGACCCCCTGGGGATCCCGCAGGTGCTCCACCACCCGGTTGCGCTCCAGCGAGACGCTGACCGTCTCCACGCCGCCGTGCTCAAGCACCAGGTGGGGCACCACCTCGCCCGAGGTCACCTGCGCCGTGATCTCGAAGCGGAAGCTCGAGCTGCGGAAGCCCCGGGCCCGCACCCGCACGCGGGGGAACGCGGCCGTGGTCTCGTCGATCGCCAGCAGGCGCAGGGTCTCGCCCTCGAGCACCGCCCGCTCGGGATCGCGGGCCACCAGGCTGCCCCGCGCCGCGCGATCGACCTCGGGAATCCGCTCGTCCGCGCCGTCGAGGTCCGGCCGCACCCGCAGCGTCAGCGGGGTCGCGGGCAGGCCGGTGTCGGGATCGTGACCGCCCACCAGCAGCACGCTGCCGTCGGCCAGCAGCACCGGGTCCGAGCCCACGCGCGCCTCGGGGGGCGCAGGCGCGCCCAGCCGCGGACGGAAGAGGTCGAGCGCGTCCGTGCCCGCGCGCCCGATCCCCGACACCGGCAGCACCATGCCGTCGGCCAGCACCCGCTCGCCGGGCAGCACCAGCAGCCCGCGGCGCTCCGCGGGGAAGGGCGCGGCCAGATCGCCGAAGCAGGGGTCCTCGGCCTCCACGCACCAGCTCGTCCACGGCCGGTACTCGTCGCGCTCGGTCTCGGTGATCCAGTGGATCCGTCCGTCGGCGAGGGCCATCAGCACCACCCCGCCCTCGTGCAGGGCCGCGCCCACCACCTCGAGGTCCTCGTCGAGATCGCGACGCAGGTCTCCGCCGTAGCGACGGAAGCGGCTGGTGCCCGGGCGCAGGCGCTCCACCGTGTGCACCGGCGAGCCCTCGGCGTCGCGGCCCCCCACCAGGAACGCCACGCCGTCGCGCGCCAGCAGCAGCTCGGCCCCGAAGCGCGGCACCACCAGGGCGGGACCCACGGTCACCACCGGCTCGGGGCTGCGCGCGTCCACCCACAGCGAGGTGTCGGGCACGTCGGGCCGATCGGGATCGTCGGGCACGTCGCCGTCGATCGCTGCGCAGCGCACCTGCTCGTCGAGGGTCCGGCAGCCGCCCGCGATCAGGATGCGCCCGTCCGGCACCACGGTCGCCGCGTGGAAGGCCCGGGCCGGGCCCTCGCTCGGCGACACCCCCGTGGGCCGCGGGTCGCCCACCGGGCTGAGCTCGTCGGCCACGTCCACCACCACGAGCTGGTCGAGCGCGGTATCGCCACCGCCCGCGCCCCCGAACACCAAGAAGCGATGGTCGCCCAGCGGGTGCACCGTGTGCCCCACGCTGCCCAGGGGCAGCGCACCCGGCAGGCGCCGCACCCGGCCGTCCTCGTCGTGCAGGTGGATCACGTCGTCGAGCAGGCGCCCCTCGGCGTCGCGTCCCCCCACGATCAGCACGTCGCCCTCGGGGCCCACCGCGGCGCGGGTGTCGGTGCGCGGCACCACCTCGCCCTGCACCGGGCACACCCCATCCACCGGGGCGAAGTACACGGGAATGTCACCTTCCTCGTGCAGGCGAGCGGTGCGCCCCACCGCCTCGACCGTCTGGCCGAACAGTCCCTCCACCGTCACCCCATCCACGGGCAGCCCGCCCCAGGCCAGGGTCTGCTCGCCGTCGGAGAACAGCACCTGGGTGCCGCCGCGGGGCGGGAAGTCGCCGCGCGCCTGCACGCGCAGCGTGCCGATGAGGCCGTCCTCCACGTTGCAGCCGAGCTGGGCCACCAGGCGCGGGGGCGAGGGCTCCGCACAGCCCGCGACCACCAGCAGGCCCAGCGCGCCCAGCCATGCCCCCGGGCTCCGCGCGACACGACCCACCCGGCCGCCACCGCGAGGGGAGCGGCCCAGCCGCGAGCCGGGGCGGGACCGCCGGGTCATCGAGGAACGATGGTAGCATGGCCGCCACGGTGTCCTCCCCGGTCTCGGCCTCCTCTGGCGACGACGCGGAGCCGGCGGGCGACGGGTCGACGCTGGGCACGTTCGGCAAGTACCGCCTGATCCAGCGGATCGCGCGGGGCGGCATGGGCGAGGTCTTCCGCGCCAGCCTCGTGGGCGAGCTCGGCTTCGAGAAGGCGCTGGTGATCAAGACCATCCTCCCCGAGCTCGCCACGCAGTCGCGCTTCATCGACCTGTTCGCGGCCGAGGCCAAGACCGCGGTGGCGCTCTCGCACGGCAACATCGTGCCCATCTACGAGCTGGGCCGCGCCGGCGACACCTTCTACATCGTGATGGGCTACGTCGACGGCCCCTCGGTGGCGCAGCTGCTGAGCACCCACCGCCGGCGCGAGCACCCGCCACCGCTGGCGGTGGCGCTGTCCATCGTGCGAGGCGTGCTCACCGGCCTGGCCTACGCCCACACCGAGGAGCCGGGCCGGCCCGCCGTCGTGCACCGCGACATCACCCCGCGCAACGTGATGATCGAGCGCAGCGGTCAGGTCCGCATCGTGGACTTCGGCATCGCCCGCCCCGCCCACGCCGCGGCCGACATGCGCGCGGGCTCGATCGGCTACGTGGCCCCCGAGCAGGCGCGGGCCGAGGCCGTCGATCCGCGCGCCGACGTCTTCAGCGCGGGCTGCCTGCTCTACGAGCTGCTCACCCTCGATCGCGCCTTCCCTCGCGAGGGCGTGTGGGTGGCTCCCGATCTCGAGCGGGTCCCCGAGACCATCCGCGGCCCGCTGGGCCGGGCGCTGTCCCTCGACCCCACCGATCGCCCCGCCAACGCAGGGGCCATGCTGCAGACCCTGGGCGAGTCGATCACCAAGCACGCCGCCACCTTCACCGAGGCCGACCTCGCGGCCCACCTGCGCATGCTGTACCCCGACGGTCGCTGGGGACCGCCGGCCGAGCCCCGCGACGACGAGCTGACCCCGACCACCTCGGTCAAGCCCGACACCATCACCTTCGCCACTCGCCTCACCCCGATCTCCGGCGCGCAGGAGAAGGTGGTGCTCCCCGAGGACTCGGGCGCCACCGAGGCCCCGGCCGGGCCCGCCACCTCCACCGCCACCGCGGCTCGTCCGGCCACCGAGATCGGAGCGGAGCGACGTCGCCTGGCCCTGGCCCTCGTGGCCGGGGCGGCCGCGGTGGGGCTGGTGTGGGCGCTCGGCCGCGGCGACGATCGACCCGCTCCTCGTGACGCCCGGCCCGAGCCCGCGCTCGCGGCCGTGCCCTCGTCCGTGCGCCCCGAGCCGGCCGGGCCCACCACCGCGCCCGAGCCCGATCCTCCCGTGCCCACCACCGCGCCCGCGCCCGAGCCTCCGCCGCCCGTGCTGCTTCGCGTCGAGCCGCCCGACGCGGTGGTGACCATCGACGACGAGCGCCTCGCGGGCCGCTCGCCGTTCTCGCTGCCCGTGCCCGCCGAGGGCGAGCTGGCGGTGACCATCGAGGCCGAGGGCTGGCTCAAGGAGACGCTGGTGCTCCACCCCGACGACGTCGGCGAGCGCTCGATCGAGCTGCGCCGCGCCACCCAGGGACGCGGTCAGCTCCAGGTGCTCGCGCCCAAGGTGCCCTGGGCCCAGGTCTCGGTCGACGGTCGCGATCGCGGCGTGACCCCCATGCGCAAGCTGGAGCTGCCCGCGGGCTCCCACCGCGTGATCGTCCGCTGCGTGCCCGACGTGTGCCCCGAGGAGAAGGTCCTCCTGCGCCGCACGATCGAGATCGAGGCCGGCGAGACCACGCGCCTGTCCGTGCCCTGATCGCGAGGGCGGATGCCAGCGTCTGCGCGAGGCCTGTCCCCGGCGCTCAGCGACCGAGGAAGCCGTTGCCGTCGATGGCCAGGTCGGCCCCGGGCTCGGTGCCCAGCAGCACGCCCACCGTCACGCTGCCCGCGATCACCCCGCTGATCAGCAGCCACGGCAGGGCCCGTCGCAGCCGCGCCCGGCCGTGGGATCCCGCGTGCCCGCCGTCGGCGGCGATCCGCGGGGCCGGCCGCGGCAGGGCGGGCAGCGGGGGCCACGGGTCGTCCAGGTGGAGCATGGGCTCGGCCGACTCGCCCTCCCGCGCCACCGAGCGCAGCCACGCCACGCCGGGCCCCCAGCCCTCGCGGGCCTCGATCCAGGGCTCGGAGAAGCCACCGCCACAGGTGAAGCGCTGCAGCCCCAGCCGACCGTCGCGCTCGCGGGCCAGCACCAGCCAGCCCAGGTCGGCGCTGTCGCAGATCCGCTGCGCCGTCGCCTCGTCGGGGGGCAGACCCGGCGGCAGCACGGGCTCGGCCGGCGGCAGCACCCACGGCTCGTCGGCCCGCATCACCGTGCCCAGCGGAGCCACGCCCGGCCGCCTCACCACCACCAGGTGCTCGCCGGGAGGCACCGCGCGCCGCCCCGGCACGCCGTCGATCTCGATCGCGAAGGGCTCGCCGTCGGGCGCGTGGATCTCGAGCGTGGGCCACTGCGAGGTCTCGGCCACCACCGCGGCCCGCTGCTGCGAGTACGCCTCGACCACCGGCGGCGGCACCTCGCGGGTGGACGGGCGCGCCTCGGGATCGATCGCGATCGCGGCGGCCAGGGCCTCGCGGGTCTGCTCCGCGTCGCCCTCGGCCCACGCGAGCTGGCCGCGCAGCACCTGGGCCCGCCACGCCAGTCGAGCCGCACCCGGCACCACCGGGTCGGAGCGGATCGCATCGAGCAGGGCGATCACCTCCAGGTGAGCGCGCTCGATCTCCCCGCCGCGATAGGCCGCGGCCGCGTCCTCGAGCTGGGCCGCCCAGCGCGGCGCCTGGTCCATGCGCTCCCGGCCGAGCTCCAGCGCCACCCGAGCGCGGGCCAGCGCCGGCGCATCGAGGACCACCGGCCCGTCGCCCACCGCCCGCGCCAGACGTTGCTGGATCTCCGGGGCGACCGTAGCCTGGTCGTGCCACGCGATGCCGATCGCATCGCCGCCGTCGGGCCCGGGCTCGATCGCCGGCGGGCCCGTCACGCCCAGCGCGGCGGCGAGGAGCACGAGGTGCACGCAGGGAGTTTCATGGACCGGCCCAAGCTTCGCAAAGTGGATCGCATCGAGCATCACCGCGGTGCCGAGGATCTGGTCGTAGTGCGCGATCCGCTCGGTCTGGCGGAGCCCTTCGGCCTCGACGCCGAGCTCGCCCCCGTGCTCGACATGCTCGACGGCACCCGCACCCTGCCGCAGATCCGGCAGTCCCTGCTGATGACCCAGTCCCTGGATCTGCCGCTGGCCGAGCTCTCCGCCTTCGTGGAGCAGCTCCGCGACCAGGGCCTGCTCGACGACGACGCCTTCCGCGAGCGCTGGGCCGATGCCCACACCGACTTCCTCGAGGCACCCGTCCGGGCCCCCACCCTCGCCGGCCTGGTCTACCCCGATCGAGCCGACGCGCTCGCGGCCGCGCTCGAGCGAGCGATCCCCTCGCAGCCGCCGGGCGTTCCCCGGCAGCGGCCGGGCTCGTCCGTCATTGGGGTTCTCGCCCCCCATGGTCCGCTGGACCGAGTCGGCCCCCTGCTCGACGAGACCCTGCGGGGCCTGCCCCCGCCCGAGGCGATCGAGCAGGTGGTGATCCTCGGCACCGACCACGGCCCGGGCCTGCTGCCCTATGCCCTCACCGGCAAGCCCTTCCTCACCCCGCTCGGTCGAGTGCCCGCCGCGACCGAGCTGCTCGGTGCGCTGGAGCGTCGCGTGGGCTGGGTGCTGCGCGAGGAGATCCGCCATCGCGATGCGATCAGCATCGAGCTGGCGGTGGTGGTGCTCCAGCACCTCTATGGCGATCGCTGCCCGCCGGTGCTGCCGGTGCTCTGCGGATCCACGGCGCTGTCGAGCGAGGACCAGCAGGACGCCCGCGAGCGCTTCGAGCTGGCGCTGGGATCGCTGTGCGAGGATCGGCCGGTGCTGTGGTGGGTGAGCGCCGAGCTCGGGCACGCGGGGCCGGCCTTCGGTCGCCCGCCGCTTCACGACCTGCACCGCGTCGAGCTGCAGGATCGCGACGCCCAGCTCGTGGCCGCGCTGCTGCGGGGCGACGACGCCAAGCTCGTCGAGCTCGCCCGCCGCGAGCACGCCCAGGGTCCCGCCAGCGGGGGGCCGGCCCTCGCCGCGGCGGCCCGCCTGCTGCCACCGGGCTATCGCGGCGAGCTGGTGCGGCAGACGAGCTACGAGGCGCCCGGCTCGGATCCCGGCGTGGTGGGCATCGCCGGCGCCCGCCTGCACGCGCCGTCCGCTCGCTGATCGCCACGGATCCCGAGAGCTGGAAGAGGCCGGGGCCCCGAGGCGCCGACCTCTTCCTCTTCGATTGTCTGTCGATCGTCGCCGTCAGCTGGCGAGCGAGGGCTCCGCCGACACGGCATCGGCGTGGATCGCCGCGACCGTGGCCGCCACCCGATCGGCGCCGCACACCATCCGCATGATGGTCTCGGCCGCTTCCTCGGGTCGCATCGGCAGCTTGCCCTCGGGATCCACCGCGCTCTGGGCGGCCAATCCCTGCACCATCGCCATCACGCACTCCGCCGCCTTGTCGGCGTCGCCATCCCGGAACACCCCGGACTGGATCCCGCGCGAGATGACCCCGGCGTACAGCACCCGCATCACGCGGAACGACTCCTCCAGCTTCTCGCGGAAGGTGGCGTCCTGCGGGGCCATGCCCAGCAGCAGGTGCTGAAGACGGGTCTCGTCGGGCTCGTCCTCCAGGGTGCGAAGGTGGGCGACCACCAGGCGGTAGAGCGTCCGATCGGCTGGCTGGTCGGAGACGGGATCGAACGACCACCTACGCTCCAGGTTGCGCACCTGGGTGTCTAGGATGTCCTGGAACAGGGCTTCCTTGGCACGATAGTGGAAGTAGACCCCGCCCTTGCTGAGGCCAGCCTCACGGGCGATGTCGAGTAGACGGGTCGCCGCGAAGCCGCGGCGTACGAAGCAGCGAGTGGCCGCTGCGCGAATTTGTTGCTTGCGCCACTCATCCGAGCGCTGTCGCGTCATGTTGTTCCCTCCGGGTCGGTGTTGGGGGCATCGCCGCCCGCGAAGTGAGTCCACCCTAGGCCCAGGGGCCGGGTAGGAGTCCAGAGCTTTTTTCGGTTCGGTAGTGGACACCGTTATCGGCGTCTCACCGTGCAGTCTCGTGCACACCCTTTCCACGACACCAAGATCCGACCCGGGGGCCGGTGACCCCGTTGCCCTCCATGGGGCCTTTAGTCGACCTCTTGCATCAGTGAAAATACGATGGAGCGACGCGGACCCGGCGTGAATACCCCCGTCGTGGGTCCCGTCTGCAAGCCCACCGAGACGGATTGCCATGCCCAGACCCGTAGCCCATCGAAGCCTCGTCCCTGCTGCGTTGCTGTCGGCCCTCGTGGGCCTCGCAGGTTGCCACATCAGCTTCAGCTCCGGCTCGAGCAGCAAGGCCCCCAGCTCCTCCACCGCCAAGCCGGCCCATCGCAGCCCCAGCAAGGCCAGCCGCCCGGCCAACGACAGCGCCAAGCCGGTCACTCGCTCCGAGTCCAAGCCAGCCTCCAAGCCCGCCGCCAAGACCACCGACGCGGGCCCCACTCGTGACCAGCCCGCCGACGACGGGCCGACCCGCAAGACCACCACCGACTCCGGCGATCCCACTCGGACCCAGCCGACCGACGATCCCGAGCGCTCCCCCAAGATCGGCGGGCGCAACCCCGGCGACAGCGGTGGCGGCAACGAGGACGACGGCACCACCAAGCCCACCTCGGGCTCCGGCAATCTCACCGCTCCGACCAAGGACGAGCCGCCACCCTCCGGCTCCGGCAGCCTGACCACCACCAAGAAGACCGCCCCCCCCAAGTCCGGCTCGACCACCCTCAAGACCCCGCAGTAGCGCCTCGGCGCCGGGTCTGCCGAAGGGCCGCGCTCGTCCATCGAGCGCGGCCCTTCGTGCGTCCACGGGCCCACGCTCAGCTCGCACCGCCGAGGAGCCGCGCCCGTCCCCCCAGCGCGGTCCTCGATGCACGGCTCAGCGAACGCGTCGCAGCACCAGCAGCAGGCTGGGCAGCACCAGCACGGTGGCCACGAGGCACGAGCCGATCCCGATGATCATCACCAGGCCGAACGACTGCATGCCGCCGTAGTCGGCCATCATCAGGCCGCCGAAGCCGATCATCGTGGTGAGGGCCGCCACGGTGATCGCCCCGCCCGTGCCGCGCACCACCGTGTCGAGGCGGCCCTCGAGCGGCTCGTCGTGGCGCTCCACCTCGCGGCAGCGGTGCATCATGTGCACGCCGAAGGCGATGCCGATGCCCAGCACCAGCGGCATGCTCACCACGTTGGCCACGTCGAAGCGCAGGCCCGCGATCACCATCACCCCCACCATCCACAGCCAGCCCACTACGGTGGGCACCAGGGCCAGCACCGCGTCCTTGAGGCTGCGGAAGTCCAGGGCCAGGATGAGCACGATGAGCGCGGCCGCCATCCCGGCCGCGCGCCGGAAGCCCTCCACGATGATCTCGCCGTGACGCACGTGCACCGTGGCCAGGCCCGAGACCTTGGGATCGATCGCCACCATGTCCTCGCGGAACTTGGTGGCCACGTCGCGCTCCCAGAAGCGCCCCGAGGGCACCACGAACAGCGCCACCATCGTGCCGTCCTTGGAGACGTAGCGGCGGGCGAACAGCGGCGGGAGATCGGAGGGCTCGTAGTGGCCGCGCTCGGCCACCGCGGCCGCGGTCTCCCACGCCGGGCGCAGCACGGCGGCCGCCTGGCCCTCCAGCCCGGCCAGCCGCGCCCGGCCGGCCTCGTCGAGCGAGCCCGCCCGATCGCGCAGCGCCTTGAAGGCGGCGATCGTCTCGTCCATCGCCGCCACCGGCAGCCCCGCCTGGTCCATGGCCAGCCGCGACTCGTCGAGCGCATCCACCACCTTGGCCGCCGCCTTGCGCAATTCCTCCGGCGTGGTCGAGCGCGCGGCCAGGGCGTCGAAGCCCGGCGTGGGCAGCCCCTGCAGGCCGGCCCGCAGGGCGGCCAGCGACGCGTCGCTCAGCGGGGGCAGCAGGTCCGAGGGCGACTGCACCCCGGCCACGCTGTCGAGCGCGCGCAGCCGCGTGGTCATCTCGCGCGCCTGCTCGATCGAGTCGGCCCGCAGGTTGGCGAACACCGGGCTCGCCAGCGGGTCGTACTCCAGCCGGTCCAGCGCCCGCGAGGCCTCGGTTTGCTCGGGGAGGAAGTCGAAGTAGCGCGGGTTGAAGCCCACCGAGGGCAGCACCACGGCCCCGGCCACCGCCGCCCCCACGCCGCCCACCAGCAGCAGCCACCGCAGGCGACGCAGCAGCCCCGGCACCGCGGCCACCCCCGGGGGCTCCGGCGCCACCGCTCGTCCCGTCTTGCGCCGCAAGAGCGCCGGCAGCAGCACGAAGGTCGCCGCCACCACCACCATCAGGCCGATCGCCGTCACCACCCCCAGCTCGCCGAAGGCCGTGAACTCGGTCGTGGCCGAGGTGAGGAACGCGGCCGCGGTCACCAGCGCGCCGGTGAGCACCCCGGGCCCCGACTCCACCATCGCCAGGCGGACGGCGTCGGCTGGCGTCTCGCCCGAGCGTAGCTCCTCGTTGTAGCGGGAGATGGCGTGCACCGAGAAGTCGATGCCCAGCCCCAGCAACACCGCCACGAAGCTCGCCGTGATGAGGTTGAGGTCGTCGTACAGCAGGCGGACGAAGGCCAGGGTGATCACCACCCCCGGGGCCAACGGCACCAGCGCCACCAGCATCTGGCGGAACGAGCGGAACAGCAGCAGGCACAGCAGCGCGATGCCCAGCGAGGTGGCGATCGACGAGTCGCGCAGGCCGGTGGTGACGATGTCCAGCTCGTCGGTGCTCAGCGCCGGCATGCCCGTGAGGTCGGCGTGCACCCCTTCGGGCGCGCTGGTCATCACCTCGTCACGGATCGAGCGCAGGCGCTCCACCACCGGAGCCACCTCCACGCCCTCGTCGCTCGGCAGCTCGACGAACACGTTGACCAGGTGGTTCTCGCCGTCGGCGGTCACCAGGTAGCCCCGCTCGTCGAGGCCGGCCTGCGCCGACATGCTCGCGTCGTCCGGGAGCACGCTCATCGCATCGCCACCGGCGAGCACCGTGTCGAGCAGCCGAGCGAGCATCGCGAGGCGACGCAGCCCCTCGTCTACCTGCGCCGGATCGGCCGCCGCCGGAGCTGCACCCTCGGGGGCCGGCGGAGCCTCGGCGGGCGCGGGAGCACCTTGCTCCGCACCAGCACCTTGCTCCGCACCAGCACCTTGCTCCGCACCAGCACCTTGCTCCGCACCAGCACCTTGCTCCGCACCAGCACCTTGCTCCGCACCAGCACCTTGCTCCGCACCGGCACCTTGCTCCGCACCGGCACCTTGCTCCGCACCAGCACCTTCATCCTCGTCGTCGTCGCCTTCGACCTCCTCTTCCTCTTCGTCGTCCTCGTCGTCGGCGTCCTCGAGCTGCGAGTAGATCTGAGCCTCGATCGCACCGAGCCAGGCCGGCAGGCCGCCGGCGACGAGCGCCCCGAGGTCGAGGTCGGGCGGAAGCTGCTGCCGCAGCTGCGCCAGCGCATCGGGCTGCTGCAGCAACAGCAGCGGCGCGACCGTCTGGGCATCCACGTGGCCCAGCACTCGGCCGGCGAAGGGCTCGATCGTGGCGCCGCCGTCGGGGTCGGGCATCTGCGCCACCTCGAGCGCCGCCTGCAGGCGGTCCACCACCTCGCGGCGCTGCGGCGGGGTGCCGCCCGAGACCACGAACACGGCGCTCTCGGGCCGTCCGAAGCGAGCGTAGAAGTCGAGCAGCAGCGCCTGCTGGGGCTCGTCGTCGGAGACCAGGCCGGTCCGCGAGGTGCTCACCCCGAGGCCGGGCACCAGCGCGCCCATGCCCACGGTGATCAGCACGACCACCACCACCATCAGCACGGGCCGATGCAGGCCGAGCTGGGCCAGCGCCGTGAAGCCGCGGGCTCGGATTCCCTCGCTCATGGATGGGGAACGTACCCGCTCAGCCGGTGCCGCGCGAGCGGGAGCGGCGACGCCCCTTCACACGCTGCATGGGCGAGGCGGGGAGCTCGACGCCGGGGTCCGGGTCGAACAGCGCGTGCTCGAGCGGGGCACCGAGCTCGGCCTCGTCGTCGCGGGGGGTGAGCCGGCGACGCCCGGGACCGGTCGCGACGCCGCGCGACGCCGCCCCGGCCGAGGCCTTCTTGGCCTTGACCTTCTTCTTGGCGACCTTCTTCTTCGCGGCCTTGGGCGGCGCGGGCTCGGCCACCTCGCCCTCGGTGCTGCGACCGGGGTTCATGGCCTCGCGCAGCTCTCGGCTGACCTGGAAGTGGATGGTGTCGCAGGCCTCGATCTGGATCGGCTCGAGGGTCCGCGGGTTCACGCCACGGCGAGCGCTTCGTCGCTTCTTGGTGAAGGTCCCGAAGTGCGGGAAGGCGAAGCGCGGGCTGGACGAGCGCGTGACCCGGACGCGAGCGAAGTAGCTGGCCAGCTCGTCGAAGGCGAGCCCGAGGATCTGGCCGATGAGCTTCTTGCTGATGTCCGGAGGCAGGTCGCGGGAGCGGGCGATTCGATCGATCAGTTCTGCCTTGGTCATGACCGTCGGTAGCGAGGGAGCGGGCGGTCAAACTTAGGGGCGCGGGGGTGATGCGTCAACCGTTTTGTCCGCATGCTTCGCACCCGTGCTCGCAAACGACGAGGCGCCTTCGCATCCGGCATCGCGCGCGTCGTGCCAGGCCCCCATGTTTCTTGGCGTGAATCGCTGCAACGTGATCCAATGCTCGCGCACACGTGACCTGTCGCGTGCGCACACCGAATGCGTGGAAAATTTCCACGCTACTACGCCAGGGACTTGACTTGCCAAGCGGCCGGCGAAATGGATCGGGCGCCGTCGATCGCGTCGTTCGCGATCTCAGCCGCCGGTCCCCCGCACGATCGCCAGCGCACGCTCGAGGTCCTTCATCACCAGCTCGGTCGGCGACGCCCGGCCATCGGGCACGCGTCGACCATCACCCTCTTGGCGTAGCACGTATGCGGGGTGATAGGTGACGACCAACGGGATCTTGATGCGCGCGCTGGGGTCGTCCTTGGGTGCGCCCGCGTCGTAGCTCAGGCGGCTGGTCGATCGCATCGCTCGCAGGGTCATGTCCTCGCGCCGCGACAGCAGCATGCCCGCGTGACGACCGAGGGCCACGATCACCTTGGGCTCGATCGCCCGGATCTGCGCCTGCAAGAACGGCGAGCACTTGTCGACCTCCTCGGGCCGTGGGTCGCGGTTGCCCGGCGGGCGGCACTTGAGCACGTTGGCGATGTAGACGTCCTCGCGGCGCAGCTGGAGCTGCTCCAGCCAGCGATTGAGCAGCTGCCCCGCCCGTCCCACGAAGGGCTCGCCCTGGCGATCCTCGTCGGCCCCGGGCGCCTCGCCGATGAACATCAGATCGGCCTCGGCGTTGCCCACCCCGAACACGATGTGATTGCGGGTGCGGGCCAGCGGGCAGCGCTGGCAGTCGCCCACGTTGCGCCGCCGCAGGAACTCGAGCTTGGTGGCCGCGGTCCAGGTCTTGGCCTCCTCGCGCAGCGCCGAGCTGCGGGCCTTGGCCGCCCGGTCACGCTGCGCGGGATCGCTGACGCGCGCCTCGGCCTCGGGCTCGGCCACCGGAGGCTCGGGCTCGGCCGCTCGCAAGGGAGGCTCGGCCGTCGAGGGCGATGCGCTCGAGGTCTCGCCCCGAGACTCGGGCGCGGCCGCTCGCCGCGGAGCAGCCACGACCGAGGGGCTCGCGGGCGCCATGGTCGGCGGGGCGCTCGGGGCAGGCTCGTCGGCCGGCCGTCCCGACGAGCCGAGCTCGCCCTGCTCGTGAGCCGCGTCGTGGACCTCGTCCCCCTCCCCCGCTCTGGGCGGCGGCATCGGGGCCGCCCCCACGTACTGCAGGTCGAAGCGGTCCCGAAGGTCTCGCAGGGTCCGGCCGAACGCGCGGGCCAGCGTCGCCGCGTCGTCGCTCATCGCCTCGCCTCCTGGCGCAGGCGATCGAGCAGCCACCCCGCGAGCTCGACCTTGGGTCGCGGCGCTCCGGCGTCGTGCACCTCGTCGTCGCGGGTGACCAGCAGCCCGGTGTTGGTGTCGCTGCCAAAGCCCACCCCGGGCACGCCCACGCGGTTGACGAAGATCGCGTCGCAGCCCTTGCGCCGCAGCTTGTCGCGCCCCGCCTCGAGCAGCCGCGCGCGCACCTCCTGCCCCTCGTCCACCGTCTGCGCGCCGAAGCCCAGGAAGAACGTGCCGTCGCGGTGCCGCTGCGCGAGGGTGGCCAGCACGTCCACGCCCTCCTCCCAGGCTCCGCCCGCCATCGCGGCCACCAGCGCCTGCTTGTCGAGCTTGCCCGCGCTGGGATCCCGCGGCCGCAGGTCGGCCACCGCGGCCACCATCGCCACCAGATCACAGGGGCCCGCGCGTAGCTCGGCGTCGAGCGCCTCGAGCATCTGCTCGGCCGTCTCCACGTCCACCCGCCGGACTCCCGCCGGAGTGGCTCGCTCCACCGGGCCCGCCACCAGGGTCACGTCGGCGCCGCGCCGTGCTGCCACCTCGGCGATCGCAAAGCCCATCGCTCCGGTCGACGCATTGGTCAGGAAGCGCACCGGATCGAGGTAGGCCCGCGTGGGCCCGGCCGACACCAGCACCCGCCGTCCCTGCCAGCTCCGCTCGGGCCCTCGCTCCTCGCTCGCGAGCAGCTCGCGGGCCCGCGCCACGATCACCGGCGGATCGATCATCCGCCCCTCGCCCACCCAGCCGCAGGCCAGCTCGCCGCGATCGGGCCCCACGAACACGGCCCCTCGCCCCGCGAGCACGCCCAGGTTGTGCTGGGTGGCCGGGTGCCGCCACATGTTGGTGTTCATCGCGGGAGCCCACAGCACCGGCGCCCGCGTGGCGAGCAGCACCGTCGACAGCAGGTCGTCGGCCATCCCCGCCGCGGCGCGGGCCATGAGGTCGGCGGTGGCCGGGGCGACCACCACCAGGTCGGGCCAGTCGGCGAGCTCGATGTGCCCCACCGTGCCCTCCTCGGCCGCGTCGAGGATCTCCACCCGCACCGGTCGACGACTCACCGTCGACAGCGACAGCTCGGTGGTGAAGGCCCGCGCGGCCGGGGTCATCACCACCTGCACCTCGATGCCCGCGCCCACCAGCGCCCGCACCAGCTCGGGCGCCTTGTAGGCCGCGATCCCGCCGCTGACGCCCAGCAGCACCCGGGGTGCACGCTCGCCCACGACGCCCTAGCCCTCCTCGATGGGGGTGCTCCCCGCCACCTCGATGCCGAAGCCCGAGACGCCGATGATCTTGCGAGGGTTGTCGGTGATCACCCGGATCCGCCGCAGCCCGAGCTCGCGCAGCACCTGCGCCCCCAGGCCGAACTGACGAAAGCCCGACTCGGCCGGCTTGAGCCCCCGCGCCGCGCCCGGGCTGGCCGCCGCGCGATCCTTGAGCGCCCGCCCCACGTCGTCCATGGGCGAGCCGAGCACGTAGAGGAACACGCCACGACCGGCCCGCTCGATCTGGCGGAAGGCGGCGCGCAGGCGTCGGCCCGAGCCGGTGCCGCCGATGCCGAACACGTCGTCGAGCACCTGGCCCCGCTGCGCTCGCAGCAGCACCGCGTCGTCGGGATCCCGCAGCGCCAGCTCGCCCTTGCAAAAGGCCAGGTAGTAGACCAGCGGCTCCACCCGCGAGCGGAACGTCCGCACGCTCCAGCCGCGCGCGTCGGGCAGGCCCAGGGCCGCGGGCGCCACCGTGGTGGGCGGCAGCTCCTCGATCAGGGTCTCGCGCTCGAGCCGATAGCGGATGAGATCGGCGATGGTGAGGATGGGCAGGTCGTGCCGCGCGGCGAAGGCCTCGAGGTCGTCCATGCGCGCCATCTCGCCGTCGTCGCGCATGATCTCGCAGATGACCCCGGCCGGCCGCAGCCCGGCCAGGCGCGCCAGATCGACGGCGCCCTCGGTGTGGCCCGAGCGCACCAGCACCCCGCCGGCCTGCGCCCGCAGGGGGAACACGTGGCCGGGGCTCACCAGGTCGTCGGCGCCCCGCGCCTCGTCCACCGCCACGCGCACCGTGTGGGCCCGATCGGCGGCGCTGATGCCCGTGGTCACCCCTTGCCGCGCCTCGATCGACACGGTGAAGGCGGTGCCCATGGTGCCCGAGTCGGTGGGCACCATCATCGGCAGGCGCAGCTCGTCGACCCGCTGCGGGGTGAGGGCCAGGCACACCAGCCCCCGCCCCTCGCGGCACATGAAGTTGATGTCGGCGGGCCGGCAGTGCTCGGCCGCGATCACCAGGTCGCCCTCGTTCTCGCGGTCGGCGTCGTCGACCAGCACGATCATGCCGCCGCGGCGCATCACGTCGAGCGCCGTCTCGGTGGCGGTGAGCGAGGCCGCGGTCGGGTCGCTCACCGACGTCCCTCTCCGGGATCGAGGTAGCCGGCCTCCACCAGGTCGTCCACCGACAGCTCGCGCGCGGCCTCGGCCCGCGTGGCCGCCTCGACGTCGCGATGCTCGAGCAGCCGCGCCACGTAACGGGCGATCTGATCGACCTCCACGTTGACCGAGGCGCCCTGGGTGAGCGTGCCCAGGGTGGTCGCGCCCAGGGTGTGCGGGATGACCCCCACCGACAGGCCGGTGTCGTCCACCTCGTTGATGGTGAGGCTGGTGCCGTCGATGCAGATCGAGCCCTTGGGGGCGCAGAAGCGCATCAGCTCGCCGGGCAGGTCGATCCAGATCTGGCGGGCGTCGCCGCGGGCCGCGATGCTGCGCACCCGCCCCACCCCGTCGACGTGGCCGGAGACCAGGTGCCCGCCCAGCGGATCGCCCAACCGCAGCGCGGGCTCGAGGTTGACGCGCTCGCCCACGGCCAGGCGCCCCAGGCTGGTGCGCCGCAGGGTCTCGAAGGCGGCGTCGAGCGAGAAGCGCTCCGCCGAGCTCTCGGTGATGGTGAGGCACACGCCGTTGACGCTCACGCTCGCACCGAGCTCCCGGTCGCGGGGCTCGAGCCGAGCCTCGATGATCAGGGTCTCCTGCTCGGGACCGGGCCGCTTGCCGACCAGCGTCCCGACCCTCTGCACCAGGCCGGTGAACACGATCTGGTTCTACCGCACGCGCGCCCGGGGGTCGACCGAGCCCGGCCTAGGGGCGTCGACGCGGGCGCGCCGGCCCGGCGGCTCGGGTGGCCGCGCGCGCGGCCGGTGCTGGCTCCACCACGGTGAGCATGTCGGGGCCGAGCCTACGGCGGGTGACCACCCGCAGCACGGGCGCCTCGGCCACCGTGCTCCACCCGACTCCGCTGAGCATGGATCGCCCGTCGCCGAGCAGGCGCGGCGCCTGGTACAGGAACGCACGCTGCCACGCACCGGCGGCCACGAACGCGCCGTGCAGCCGACCACCGCCCTCCACCAGCAGCGACCGCAGCTCGCGACGACCCAGCTCGTCGAGCGCCGCGAGCACGTCGACGAGCCCATGCGCATCGCTGGCGACCGGGACGAGCGTGGCCCCGGTGCTCGCGACCCGCGCTCGGGCCCGCGCCGACGCCCGCTCGGTGTGCAGCACCAAGGTGCCGGGCCGCAGGATCCTCGGGGGCGCGACCGCGGGGGCCCCCAGCCGCAGCCGCGGATCGAGGATCACCGGCAGCGGATCCACCCCACGGACCATCCGCACGTCGAGCCGCGGGTCGTCGAGCCGCGCGGTCTCGGCCCCCACCGCGATCGCATGGTGGACCGCCCGCAGCCGGTGCCCGTCGCGGCGCGAGGCCTCGCCGGTGATCCAGCGGCTGTCCCCCGACGCGGTCGCGATCCGACCATCGAGCGAGGTCGCGGCCTTGAGGGTGACGAACGGCCGCCCCGTGCGGACGTGGTGCAGGTAGTGCTCGTGCACGGCGAGGCATTCGGCCTCCCCCACCCCCACGATCACCTCCACGCCGGCGCGTCGCAGGGCTCGGATCCCCTTGCCGTCCACGTGGGGCGCCGGGTCGCGCACGCCCACCACCACGGTGCGGATCCCCGCCTCGACGATCGCCCGGGTGCAGGGGCCGGTGCGCCCCTGGTGGCAGCAGGGCTCGAGGGTCACCACCATCGTCGCGCCCCGGGCCGCGGCGCCGGCTCGGGCCAGCGCGCGGACCTCCGCGTGGGGGCCACCGGTGGGGCCCGAGCGCGCGGCGCCCAGCACCCGGTCGCCGCGGGCCACCACCGCGCCCACGCAGGGGTTGGGATAGGTGGTGCCCAGCCCCGCGCGCGCCAGCTTGACCGCGCGGGCCATCAGCACCGCAAGGCTCGCGCGCCCGCGCTCGCTCACTCGTCCCTCCGGGCCAGGGCCTCGAACAGGGTGCGCTGCCCCTCGGGGTCGACCTTCTCGGCCTTCTCCATCTCGCGCAGCAGCCCGGCGAACTCGGCCACCGATTCGAAGCTGCGATACACCGACACGAAGCGCACGTAGGCGACCTCGTCGAGCTCGTACAGGTGGTGCATCACCCGCTCGCCGATCTCGGCCGCGTGCAGCTCTCGGTCGCCGCGGGTGGAGGACCACTGCTCCACCTGCTGCACCACCGCGTCGAGCAGCTCGCGTCGCACCGGCCGCTTGCGGCAGGCGAGCTGGAGCCCACGCAGCAGCTTGCCGCGGTCGAAGGCCTGCCGGCTGCCGTCGCGCTTGACGACCATGGGCAGGGTCTCCTCGATGCGCTCGTGGGTGGTGAAGCGATGCCCGCAGGCGTTGCACGAGCGGCGGCGCCGGACCGAGAGGCCGTCCCGGCCGTCGCGGGAATCGAGCACCTTGGTGCTCGCGCTGCGACAGACGGGACAGAGCACGGCCTCAGCTCCTGTCCGCCTCGGCCGGCCTCCCGTCGCCGGCCGTGATCGCCTCGATCTTCCCCACTCGTCGCGCGTGCCGGCCCCCCGAGAAGCGCGCCCTCACGAACGCATCGAGCAGATCGGTGGCCAGCCCCGGGCCCAGCACCCGCTGCCCCATGCACAGCGCGTTGGCGTCATTGTGCTCGCGGGCCATGCGAGCGCTGAACACGTCGCTCACCAGCGCGGCCCGGATCCCGCGGCGCCGGTTGGCCGACATCGCCATGCCCTGGCCGGTGCCGCACACCAACAGCGCCAGGCTGCCCTCGTCGGCGAGCGTCCGATCGCAGACCTCCATGGCCACGTCGGGATAGTCGACCGACTCGCCCTCGTGGGCCGGGCCGAGCACCGCGAGCACCTCGTGCCCGTGGGTCCGCAGGTGCGCCACCAGCAGGTCGCGCAGGGCCACGCCCCCGTGATCGCTGCCGACGTACCAGCGCACCGGATCAGTCGGCCTTCTTGAGCACGAGGGCCGCGTTGGTGCCCCCGAAGCCGAAGCTGTTGGACATCGCGTGCTCGACCTGCACGCTGCGCGCCGTGTGGGGCACGTAGTCGAGGTCGCACTCCGGGTCCGGGTCGTCGAGGTTGATGGTGGGCGGCAGCACCCCGTCGCGCAGCGCCAGCGCGCAGATGGCCCCCTCGAGGCTGCCCGCCGCGCCCAGCAGGTGGCCGTGCATCGACTTGGTCGAGCTCACCGCCAGGCCCTGGTAGGCGTGCTTGCCGAACACCTGGCGGATCGCGTTGGTCTCGATGCTGTCGGCCACGGTCGAGGTGGCGTGCGCGTTGATGTAGCCGATGGCCTCGGGGGGCAGCCCCGCGTCGGTCAGCGCGAGCTGCATGCAGCGCTGCGCGCCCGAGCCGTCGGGGATCGGCATGGTCATGTGGTGCGCGTCGGCGTTGGCGGCGTAGCCCACCACCTCGGCGATGATCGGCACGCCCCGCGCCCTGGCGCGCTCCCACTCCTCGAGGATCACGATCCCCGCCCCCTCGCTCAGCACGAAGCCGTCGCGGCTGGCCGAGAACGGGCGGGAGGCCCGGGTGGGCTCGTCGTTGCGCTGGCTGAGCGCCCGCGCCGAGGCGAAGCCGCCCACGCCCAGCGGGGTGATGGCCGACTCGGTGCCGCCCGCGATCATCACGTCGGCGTCGCCGCGCTCGATGAGCCGCGCCGCCTCGCCGATCGAGTGCGCCCCCGTGGAGCAGGCCGAGACCATGCTCATGTTGGGGCCGCGCGCCGCGTAGCGCATGGAGATCTGCCCCGGGGCCATGTTGATGATCACCGAGGGGATGAAGTAGGGGCTGATCCCCAGCCGCGGCCCCTTCTCCTGGAGCGACTGCCAGGTGTTCTCGATGCCCTGCAGACCGCCGATCCCGGCCCCCACGTACACGCCGTAGCGGTCGGGGTCGGGGGCGTCCTCGTGCAGGCCCGCCTGCTCCACCGCCATCTGGGCGGCGGCCAGACCGTACTGCACGAAGGTGTCCATCTGCCGGAGCTCGCGCTTCTTCACCCCCCACTGGGTGGCGTCGAAGTCACGCACCTCGCCGGCGAAGCGGGTGCTCAGCTCGGCGGCATCGAAGCGGGTGATCGGGCCGATGCCAGACTCGCCGGCGCGCAGCCGGGCCCAGGTGAGGTCGGTGCCGATTCCCTGCGGGGTGACCAGCCCGATTCCGGTGATCGCGATGCGACGACGTGCCATGGGGAACCTCCCCGCCGGCCGACCTGCGGCTCCGGCGGTCGAGGGCGGGCCGCGGCCCGCCCGGGCCCGCGCCCGATCAGCCGGTGTGGTCCTCGATGTACTTGATGGCGTCGCCGACGGTCTTGATCTTGTCGACCTCGTCGTCGGGGATCTTCACGTTGAACTTCTCCTCGAGCGCGAGCACGAGCTCGACGATCGCGAGGGAGTCGGCCTGGAGGTCGTCGGTGAAGGACTTGCTGGCGTCGACCTCGGTGGGGTCGACGTCGAGCTGGTCGACGACGATTTCTTTGACCTTGGAGGCGATGTCGGACATGGCGAGGATCTCTCGTTTCTCTATGGAAGCGTTGGGGATCGTGGGTGCACGACCGGATGACGATGGGCCGGCTCCGGCCGACCCGGAAGACTAGATGGCGAGGCCCCCGTTCACGCGCAGCACGTGACCGGTGATGTAGCCCGCCGCGGGAGAGGCGAGGAAGGCGACGGCCTCCGCGACCTCGGCCGCGGTGCCGATGCGGCCTAGGGGGATCTTGGCCAGCAGCGCGTCGCGGGCCTTGCCCTGCACGCTGGCCTCGGTCATGTCGGTCTCGATGAAGCCGGGGGTGACCGCGTTGGCGGTGATGCCACGACCGGCGAGCTCGTGGGCGAGCGACTTGGTCATGCCCAGCAGCCCCGCCTTGGAGGCGGCGTACATCGACTGGCCGGCGTTGCCCTGCTCGCCCACCACGGAGCTGATGTTGATGATGCGGCCGGCGCTGCGGGCCTTGAGCAGGTGACGCGCCGCCACCCGAGCGCAGTGGAACGCGCCCTCGAGGTTGGTGCGGAGGATCGCCTGGAGGCTCTCGGGGCTGGCCCGCATGAGCAGCGCGTCGATGGAGATGCCCGCGTTGTTGACGAGGATGTCGAGGCCGCCGAGCTGCTCGACCACCTGCTTGATCCCCTCGGCGACCGCGTCGGCATCGCCCACGTCGAAGCCGACGGTCGTCGCGGTGCCGCCGGCCTGCTCGATCTCGGCCTGGAGCTCCTTGGCGGGGCCCTCGTTGGAGTTGTAGTTGATCGCGACCGCGGCTCCGCGGGCCGCCAGCGTGGTCGCGATGGCGCGCCCGATGCCGCGCGAGGCTCCGGTGACCAAGGCCTTGCGACCGGCCAGGCTCAGCGACTCGGGAAGGGCCGCAGATGTTGCGTCCGCCATCGGGCTATGCCTCTAACACAGCGATGTCGGCGGGGGAAGCGGCTCCCACGATGGAAAGGTCCCGCGCGATCCGTCGCACCAAACCGGCGAGGACCTTGCCGTGCCCGACCTCGATGCCGCGCTGCACCCCCATGCGCACCGCGGTTCGCACCGATGGCTCCCAGCGCACGCGCTCGGTCACCTGGCGCACGAGCAGCTCCTTGACCCGCGCCGAATCGTCGTTGGGCTCGGCCTCCACATTGGTCACCACCGGCGCGCTCATGGGGCCGATCTCGATGTCGGCCAGCGCCTCGGCCAGGCGATCGGCCGCGGGCTTCATCAGGGCGCAATGGAAGGGCGCGCTCACCTTCAGCGGCACCGCTCGCGCCTTGCGTGACTTGGCCAACGCCGCGAGGCGATCCACCGCCTCGGCGTGCCCGGCCACCACGATCTGGCCGCCGCCGTTCTCGTTGGCGGGCGAGCACACCTGGCCCTGCGCCGCCTCGGCACAGGCGGCCTCGAGCGCCTCGGGGTCCATGCCGATGATGGCAGCCATCGCCCCCACCCCGGCCGGCACCGCCTGCTGCATGGCCTCGCCGCGGATCCGGACCAGCCGCACCGCATCGGCGAAGCGCAGCGCCCCCACCGCCACCAGCGCCGAGAACTCGCCCAGGCTGTGGCCCATGGCCAGGGTGGGCACGATGCCGGTCTTGTCGCGCAGCACGGCCAGCGCCGCCACCGAGGTGGTGAGGATCGCCGGCTGCGTGTTGGCGGTGAGGGCCAGCTCGGAGTTGGGACCCTCGAAGCACAGCGTGGACAAGGAGAAGCCCAGCGCCTCGTCGGCCTCCTCGAACACGGCCCGGGCCGCGGGCTCTTGCTCGAAGAGCTCCTTGCCCATGCCGGCCTGCTGACTGCCCTGTCCGGGAAAGAGGAATGCGGTGCTCGTCATGGTGGATGCTCCTTGGGCCGCGAGGCCGCGGGTGATGGGGCGAGCGAGCGAGCGGCCTCAGCCGACCTTGGCCTCGCCGCCCTCCTTGGCCGCGCTCATCAGCGCGGCGTGGCGCTGCAGCGCCTCGGTGATCTGGGGAGTGAGGGCCTCGTTCACCGAGCGGGCGGCCAGCTCGATCGCGGTGCCGATGGCGAAGGCCGAGGCGCCGCCGTGGCACAGGAAGGCCAGGCCGCGCACGCCCAGCAGCGGGGCCGAGCCATAGCTGTCGGGATCGAGCTTGGTGCGCAGCTCGTCGAAGGCGGGGCGCAGCAGCAGCGCGCCCAGGTTGCGACGCGCCCCGCCGGTGACCGAGCCGCGCAGCCACTGGGCGATGAGCCGCCCG
Organism: Myxococcales bacterium; assembly: GCA_020633315.1. Classification (GTDB taxonomy): domain Bacteria; phylum Myxococcota_A; class Polyangia; order Nannocystales; family Nannocystaceae; genus Paraliomyxa. Next base: position 554,372 of record JACKDV010000001.1, on the reverse strand, counting down.
GTGCCCTCGGCCACCTTGAGCGCCACGTTGCCGGTGAAGCCGTCGGTGACCACCACGTCGAGCTCGCCCGAGAACAGGCCGTTGCCCTCCACGTAGCCCACGTACTCGAAGCCCTCGGTGGGGCCGCGCATCAGCAGGCGATGGGCCGAGCGGGTGAGATCGGTGCCCTTGCCGTCCTCGGTGCCGTTGGCGAGCAGGCCCACCCGCGGTCGCGCCTTGCCGTGCTTGAAGCCGGCGTAGACCGCCCCCATCACCGCGAACTGCACCAGGTTGATCGGCTTGCAGTCCACGTTGGCGCCCACGTCGAGCAGCGCCATCCAGCCGCTGCGCGTGGGCAGGCTGGTGACGATGGCCGGGCGATCCACGCCCTTGATCCGGCGGTACTTGAACAGCCCGCAGGCCAGCATGGCGCCCGAGTTGCCGGCCGACATCGCGGCATCGGCCTCGCCCTGCGTCACCAGGTCGAAGCACACCGGCATCGAGGCATCGGGCCGGCTGCGCACCGCCTTGGCGGGGCTGTCCTCCATGGTGATCACCTCGGAGGCATGATGGATGGAGATCGGCAGCGAGGCGGCGCCATCGTGGCGGGCCAGCTCGAGCTCGAGCTTGCTGCGATCGCCCACCAGCACCACGCGCGCGCCCTCGCGGGCGGCCATCACGGCCCCCTCGACCTCGGGGCCGGGGCAGTGATCGCCGCCGAAGGCGTCCAGGGCGATGCGGGGCCCTCGACCGGCACCGCCGCCAGAGGGGCTCGACTCGGGGTCCGCCGGCATCCCGGTCCCGCCGCGGGGCCTGGGGCCGCGGCTAGTCGCGCTCGACCGCGATCACCTCGCGGCCCTTGTAGTGCCCGCAGGCCGGGCAGACGCGATGGCTGACCATGAGCTCCTCGCAGTTGGGGCACGGCGAGAGGCCCGGCGCCGAGGTCTTGTCGTGGTTGGCGCGACGCTTGTCGCGACGCGAGCTGGAGGTGCGCTTCTTGGGTACGGCCATGGGAGCCTCGGGGGGCGGGAGCATAGGGACGAGGCCCGGGGCACGCAACCCGAGCGATGCGCGACCTCTCACGTTCGTGGCGGGCCCGCGAGGTGGCGGCCGCCGGACGCGACGATCCCGCCCGTCCCGTGCCCCGCCTGCTCCCCTCCGGCTAGACCTGGCCCAGCTCCCGCAGGTGGGCCACGGTGCGATCGAGACCCTCGGCGATGCTCACCCGGGGCTCGTAGCCCAGGTCGCGGCGGGCCTTGTCGATGGAGAAGTAGTGGTGCGTGCACATGTACCGCACCGTGAAGCGGCTGAAGCTGCCCTCGTTGCCCAGGGTGCCGCCCTTGAGCGTGTCCCAGGCCTCCTTGATGGCGGCCACCGGGTAGGCCACGCCAAAGGGGATCCGCCCGCGGATCCTGGGCAGGCCGATCCGGTCCAGCACCGCGTCGACGAAGGCGAAGAAGTCCATGGGCTCGGCGTTGGTGATGAAGTAGGCCTGCCCCGCCACGGGCGAGCCCGGGGCCAGGCGCTCCTGCGCGGCCACGGTGGCGTCGATCAGGTTGTCCACGTAGGTGAAGTCGCTGAGCTTGTCGCCGCGGCCCACCCCCAGCTTGAGCTTGCCCGCGCGGGCCCGCTGCAGCAGGGCCGGCAGCAGGCGCTGGTCGTAGGGACCGAAGACCACGTGCGGTCGCAGCGCACAGGTGGCCACCCCGCCCTCGCCGTTGGCCGCGAGCACGTCCTTCTCGGCCGCGATCTTGGAGTCGGCGTAGGGCGCCTGGGAGATCGACGAGTACGGCAGGCTCTCGTCGCCGTTCTCGATGTCGCGCCCCTCGTAGACCGCGCTGGCCGAGCTCATGTAGACGAGCTTGGGGACGCCCTGGGCCCGGCAGGCGGCCAGCACGTTGCGGGTGCCGCCGTGGTTGACCTCCCAGACGAACGACTCCTTGTTGCGCCGCGTGTGCACCACCGAGGCGTTGTGCACGACCGTGTCCACGCCCTCGCACAGCGCGGCGAGGCGCTCGGCATCGCGGATGTCGGCCGTCTCCCAGCGCACGTCGTCCCGCCAGGGCTCGCCGGCCACGTCGAGCGCGATCACGGTGTCGCCGCGCCCGGCGAAGGCGTCGACCAGGTGGCGGCCGACGAAGCCCGAGGATCCGGTGATGAGGGTGGTCGCCACGATCAGTCCAGCTCGATCTTCGACAGGGCCGCGGCGAACGGGTTGTCCTGGCGCTCATCCCGCGTCTCGTCGGGAGGATCGGCGACGGGGGTCAGCGGCACCTCGCCGTGGCACTGCGGACAGCGGCGGACCTCGGCGGCCAGGGTGTTGAGCTCGTAGCCGCAGTTGCTGCACAGCCCCCGGCAGGCCTCGCCGCGCTCGCACAGGGCCCGCATGGGGTAGGCCAGCGCCACCTGCTCGGCCACCAGGGCGTCGAGCAGCAGGACGGGGCCCTGGTAGCGAACCACGTCGGCCGAGTCGTCGTCGGGGTCGAGGTCCTCGTCGGCCGGTCCGTCCTCGTCGGCCTCGGCCCCGGGCATGAAGGTGGCGAAGATCTCCGTGTTGCCGTCGACGGCGGCGGGCGACAGGCACCGGCCGCAGGGCACCGAGAAGCGCAGCGCCATGGCCCCCTGCACCACCACCACGCCCTCGGGCTGCAATAGCAGGCGCAGCGAGACCGAGCCGGGCTCGCCGACCTCCGCGTCGGTGTCGCACAGCGCCGCGGCCAGCCAGTCCACGGGCAGCTCGGCCTGGACCTCGTGCTCGTCGACCCCGCGGCGGCGGAGAGCGGCGAGGTCGACGCGGAGCGACTCGAGGGCGGGAAGATCCTCCTTCATGGGCCGGATTCCTTTAGCCCGCTTCGGCCCCGCGTTCAAAGGCCGGGCTCACGAGGGACCCCAGGGCCGCGGGCGACCCGGGGAGTGATCCTCCCCCCACGGCCCCATGGGCCGGCGCACCGGGCCGTCCCGCCCGTGTTGACCGGACCCTCGCTCCTTGAGTATGCCCCTGCGGAACGTGCGGAGCCCCCAGACGAACCGGGCCACCGGCCCCGGGCCAGCGGGGCAAGGGCGACGCCTCGGCATCGGGGCCCGCGTGGTCACGTGGCTGAGCGTGCTCGGCGTGGCGTGGCTGATGGCGCCGTCGCTGGCCGAGGCCGCCGCGCCGCGCGGGCTGGGCGGTGCCTGGCTGCCGCGAGCGATCGCCGAGGGCTCCAAGCCCGGCCTGCACCGCGAGCCGCCCGCTCCCGCTCCCGATGCGGTGATGATGGGCACCGCGGGCCGCAGCGGGCCGTGGGTGGATGCCTTCACCGACGAGCGCACGAGCGAGCATGTGCCCGCGCCCTCCGAGCGACCGCCGCTGCTACCCGCCCTCCCGCCGGGGATGACCCCGCGACACGTGGATGGCGGCGGCCCGATCCCCGAGGGACCCGTGCCCTGGCGCCTGGCCTTCGAGCAGCCCGGCCCAGCCAAGCCCCTGGCGCTCGCCCCCCCGGCGCTGCCCGCCGCGGAGGCGCTGCCCACCTTCGGCGTGCTGGGATCGTTCGCCCCTGCCCCCGAGGGAGGGATCGAGGCCTCGGGCTCGGCGGAGATCGAGCCGGTGGCCACCGCTCCCGTCGACGCCGACGCGAGCATCGACGCGCCGCAGCTGCTGGGCCGCCGCGGCGTGCCGCCGTTCTGGTTCGAGCGCGACTACGACACCCATCGCACCCGCGCGATGGCCCTGCCCCCGCTGTTCGTCCACCGCGAGCCCAAGCCCGGCCACCCCGACAAGTACTTCCACGCCGACCTCGCGCTCACCTTCGGCTGGTACTCCAAGACCAACGAGCGCCGCACCTGGATCAACCCGCTGGCGCTGTTCTACGGCTACCGCAGCGAGCGCAAGACGGTCTGGGGCACGGTGCCGCTGCTGATGGGCTACCGCCGCGTGGGCGAGCAGTTCAACTTCGGCCAGTTCCCGCTGGTGTGGTGGTGGGGCACCAAGTTCGTCAAGAACGTGCTGGTGGTGCCGTTCCACTACCAGCAGCGCGCGCCCGAGAGCTTCCGCGCCGTGTCGGGCATCGTGGCCTGGTACGGCAACCGCAACCTCCACGACGCCGACCTCACCAACGATCGCCGCTACCTGGTGGTGGCCCCGGTGTTCTGGCGCTTCCAGCGGGGCCTGAAGCGCTTCGACTTCAGCCCGCTCTACGTGGGCGGGGCCAACGAGCTGGCCGGGCTGCGGCACATGACGGTGCTGCCGCTGTTCCACTGGCAGAGCCGCGAGTTCGGCAACCGCCGCGAGCTGTGGACGCTGCCGTGGATCCGGCGGGTGGACGATGCCCGCCGCCGCTCCGCCTGGGCCGTCCCGCTGGCGCTCACCTTCCACACCCGGAGCCCCGAGCGCGAGCTGCTGTCGGTCACGCCGCTGCTGTGGCGCGCCCGCAACGAGCTGCGGGGCAGCCAGCTGTGGCTGGCGGGGCCCTTCGCCCGCTACCGCGACCCTCGCCAGATCAACACGGTGCTCGCCCCCGTGTACTGGCAGCTCCACGATCGCGGCAGCGGGCGCACCACCTCGCTGCTGCTGCCGCTGGCCCTCGCGCGCCGCGGCCCCGAGTCGCTGCGCATCTACACCCTGCTGGGCGGAGGCGGGCGCACGGCCAACGGCTGGTCGATGACCGTGCCGCCGCTGCTCACCTTCGCCGGCCGCACCGATCGAGGCGTGCGCTACCAGGGCGTGGGCGGCCTGCTGTGGCACGTGCGGCAGCCCGACCTCGACGGCGAGCGCGGGCGCGACGACTGGGTGATGGGCCCGCTGGGCTACCTCGGTCGCGACGTGGACGGCGGGCGCCTGGGCGTGGTGCCGGCCCTCTCGTTCTTCAAGTGGGGCGGCACCCGACGCTACCAGGTGCTCACCCCGCTGCTGTGGCACGTGCACGACACCGACCCGGCCAACCCGCGGCGGACGATCGTGGCGGGGCCCTTCTACCACCACGCGACGGGCCCGGCCGGCCAGCGCCAAGTCGACGGCGGCATCGCGCCGTTCTTGTTCTACGGCCGCGGGTCTCGCTGGAGCTACGGCGTGGTGCCCTGGCTCTTGCTCGCCGACGTGGAGGACGTGGCGGCGGGGCGGCGCACCACCGTGACCCCGCTGTTCGTTCGCAGCAAGGACCCCGACCAGCGCACCCTGGGCATCGCGGCCGTGGCCTGGGACGTGAAGCGGGCCGACGAGCGGCACAGCGTGCTGTTCCCGCTCTACTACCGGCGCCGCGTGGGCGACCACGCCCTCACCCTCACCCCGCTGGGCGGGCGGCTCGCCCGTGGCGACGACGTGACCACGGTGTGGGGCCCCTACCTGCGACGCCGTCGCGAGGGCGCCGACACCCGCGGCGTGCTGCCCCTGGTGTTCGTCGACGAGCGCGAGGTGGACGGCGGCCACGCCCGGCACGTGGTCGCGGCCCCGCTGTACTTCCGGCGCCGCAGCCCCACCGACGACCTCGACATGTGGAGCCCGCTGGTCTGGCGCACCGAGGTCCGCGGCGACAAGCCGCGCCACAACCTGGCCGTGGCCCCCTTCTACTTCCGCCAGCGCCAGCCCGGCGGCGTGGACGTGGACGCCGGCCTGGGCTTCTTCTACTCGCGCGACCCCACCCGGCACACCCACACCCTGGTGGCCGGGCCCGCGTTCCATCGCCTCAGCCGCGAGCGGATCCACGCCGGGGTCGTGCCGCTCTACTGGTGGATGGACTCGACCACCAAGCGACGGCTCATCGCCCTGCCGATGACCATCCACGTCGAGGACAAGAGCAAGAACAGCTACACCACCCTGTCGATCCCGCTGTGGTTCGATCGCCGGCAGGCCAACGGTCGCCGCACCTGGGGCGCGTTCCCCTTCGTGTTCGGGGGCCGCAGCCTCTACGCCATCACCCGCTTCTCGGTGGCGCCGCCCGGCTACTTCGACGTCTTCCGCCTGCGCCGCAACATCCGCTTCACCGGCTACGTGCCGCTGCTGTTCCGCTACCAGAAGTGCGGCTTCCGCATCGAGGACGAGGCGAGCTGCCAGTACACCCTGTGGGGCTCGGCGCCGCTGTTCCTGTACGGCCGCGACGGCCAGGGCCGCCGCACCCACGGCGCGCTGGTCTACTACTGGGATCGCCGCCCCGAGGGCATCCGCCTCTACACCCCGGTGTTCGGCGTGACCAACGAGCCGGGCAAGACCCTGGGCTGGTACGCGGGCCCGGTGGGTCGGCGCACGACCAACACCTGGGTGCGCACCCACGTCTTCCCGCTGTACTTCCGTCGGTCCCATCGCCTCGAGGACCGCAGCTTCACCCTGGCCGCGCCTCCACTGTTCATCTCGCGCGTGCGCAAGGACCAGCGCTTCTTCGAGGCCGGCCTGCTGGTGTGGCAGTTCCGTCAGCCCCACCGGGTGGCCACCGCGGTGGTGCCCCCCGTGTTCTTCCACAGCCACGCCTACGCCGAGCGCCGGCTCACCTGGGTGCTGCCGCTGTTCCTGCGCGACGATCACTGGGCAAAGGACCAGACCTGGACCGCGCTGGGCCCCGTGCTCTACGTGCAGCGGCGCAAGGGCGAGGATCTCGACTTCGTGCAGTTCCCCCTGGTGTGGCACATCGAGCGCGGGCCCACCGAATTCACCTTCGGCGCCTTCGCCTGGTGGGACGTCCGCACCAAGAAGGGCAAGATGCTGCAGCTCGTGCCGGGGGCCTTCACCCGCTGGGCCACCCCCGAGCGCGACACCAAGATCATCGGCCCCGGCCTGGGCTGGTGGACCAAGGGTCGCGGCGCCACCGAGGGCGACCTGCACTGGCGGGCGCTGTTCGGGCTGTTCGGCGCCGGGGTGGAGGCCGGGACGCGCTACATCGCGATCCTCGGGCGCAAGATCCCCCGCGGCGCCGCGGTGCGGGTCGATCCCAAGGGCAGCTCGGGGGCCAAGGGCTCCACCTCGCGACGCGAACGACGACGCGAGCGACGGGCCCTGCGGCAGGCCAAGCGCGCCGCCGAGCGTGGCGCCCGGCAGGCCCGTCGCTGATCCGATCCCGCTGGCAGCCAATCCTAGCGGGGGCCCTCCGCCGGTGCGCCCTGGCTTCTCCCAGCAGCCGCTCGCGCCTCCTGGGCGAGCCGCGTTGGGTGCCTCGCCGACGGCGACGCCCCGGGAAGCGGCCGCGCCATGGGAGGGCGTGGCTCGGCCGGGGGTCGGGGGATGGTCGACGATGGGGCCGTGGGCGCAGCCCGCCATCGTCGCCCGGGGCGACGCCGTCAGTCGGAGTCCGTGGTTGACATTGTCATGGTTGCCATTGACAATGTCAATCGAAAACTACCCATGCTCGTGCCCAACCCTCCCGAAGCTCCTCCCTCCGACCGTCGGCAGCAGGCCGTGGGCCAGGCGGGCACCGCCCAGTCTCGGCAGGCCCTGCTCGACGCGGTGGGCGTGGTGCTCGAGCGGGTCGGCCTGGAGGGCATGTCGCTGCGCAAGGTCGCGGCCGAGGCGGGGCTCTCCCATGCAGCCCCCGGCGTGCTCTTCGGCGGGCGGGCGGCCATGCTCACCGCCTACGCGGCCGAGGGCTTCCGCGAGCTCGGCCGCCGCATGCACGTGGCCGAGCGCAACGCCGTCGACGGCCGCGCGGCCCTGGCCGCCACCGGCCAGGCCTACGTGATGTTCGCCGTCGACGAGCCGCTGCGCTTCCAGGTCATGTTCCGCACCGACCGCCTGCTGCCCCGCGACCCCGACTACCTGCGCTCCTGTCGGGAGGCCTTCGGCCCGCTGCAGCGCGCCATCGAGCGGGGCATGGAGGAGGGCGCCATCGAGCCCGGCCACGCGGACGACCTGATGCTCGCTGCCTGGTCGCTGGTGCACGGCCTGGCCAACCTATGGTTCTCCAAGCACCTCGCCGGCCGCGTGCGACCCGACCCCGAGCTGCTCGCCCGCCGCGTGACCGAGCTGTTCGCCGCCGCGGTGGTGGTGTCGGCCGAGGCCGAGCCCCCCGACCCTAGCGCCTGACGATCTCCACGTGCTCGATCACCTGCGGCGTGAGCGGTCGCTCTCCCTTGCCCCCGGTGGTGGCGGCGATCTTCTCCGCCACCGCCACCGAGTCGTCGTCGCACTTGCCGAACACGGTGTGCTTGCCGTCCAGATCGGGAATCGGCGCCAGGGTGATGAAGAACTGCCCGCCCCCCGTGCCCGGGCCGCGGTTGGCCATGCTCAGCATCCCCGGCTCGTCGTGCAGCAGCCCCTCCACGAACTCGTCGATGATCACGTAGCCGGTGCGCCCGCGCCCGGTGCCGGTGGGGTCGCCCCCCTGGATCACGAAGCCGGGGATCGCCCGGTGGAAGGTCACGCCGTCGTAGTAGGGCCGCGCCGCCCAGGTGCGCTGGTCGGTGTCGAGCGCCGGCCGCAGGCCGCGGGCCAGACCCACGAAGTTGGCCACGGTGATCGGCACCTCGTCCTCGAACAAGCGGCAGGCGATCGTCCCCTGGTTGGTGGTCATCTCGGCCCACAGCTCGCCCTCCTCGGGCAGCCCCTCGAGCGCCTGCTGCAGCGTGAACACCCCGCCCTCGGGATCGCCCTGGGCCCGCGCATAGGCCCGCATCTGCTCGGGGCTCATCCCCAGGTCCGCGGGCTCGCCCCGGCGGTAGCCCCATGGATTGGAGGGATCGGAAGGATCGGGCTCCTCGCTGCCATCGCCGCCACCCTCGGCCATGGCCACCGCCTCGGGGTCGCCGGCCTGGCCTCCGCGCACGGCGTCGCGGCGGGCCTGGGCCTCGGCCTCCTGGGCCGCGAGCTCCTCGGGCAGCGGGGGCGGAGGCGTGAACTTGCAGGCGAGCGCACCGGCCAGCAGCGCACCGGCCGCGAGCGAGCGGGCGGCCGACGACGAGACGGCGAGACGGCGAGACGGGGTCGGGCTCACGAGCCCCACGGTGGCCGGGCCGCGGCCGCTTGACAAGCCCCGCGGGGTGGGCCAAAAACCGGCGCTCCGACCCTAGACGACCGCACGCGGTACCAGACGGAAGAGGCGAAGACGTGGCGAATCACAAGCAGGCCGAGAAGCGCAACCGACAGCGCATCAAGCGGCGGTCCCGCAACCTGCGGCACCTGTCCACCATGCGAACCTACATGAAGCGGGTGCGTCGTGCCCTCGCCGCTCGCCAGCTCGACGAGGCCAAGGAGGCCCTGCCCCAGGCCATCACTGCGATCGGCAAGGCGGCCTCCAAGGGCGTCGTGCACCGCAACACCGCGGCTCGCTACATCTCGCGGCTCACCCTGGCCGTCAACGGCGCCTCCGCCGACTGAGATCCCATCGTCTGGGGTCCCCGTGGCCGCCCCGCGCATGCTCGCCGGGCGGCCTCGGCATTGGTTGTTCTCGAGCCCTCAGGTGCGCGCCGCGGTGTCGGGCAGCGCCGCGCACACGTCGAGGATGTAGCGCTGCAGCGCCAGGTAGGGCGCCTTGACCACCGAGTGGGCCCCGCCCTTGAGGTCGCGATCGAAGCGGGCCAGGCCGGCGTAGGCGCGACGCAGGCGGGCCTCGTCGAAGCGCTGCGCCTGCCCGGCCAGCTTGCGGGCCACGAAGGGCGGCACCCCGGTGACCGCCTCGATGGCGCCGTGGCCCCGCCCCGCCATGCGGGCCGAGAACACCAGCCGCACCTGGCGGATCAGCATCGACAGCACCGCGTTGGCCTGCCCGATCTCGGGCTGGCTGCTCTCGTGGAACAGGTGCGCCAGCACCTGCAGCGCCCGCGGGGCGTCGCCCATGCCCACCGCGTCGGTGAGCTCGAAGATCACCGCCTCGCGGGTGTGGGACACCACCGCGTCGAGATCGGCCTGGGTCACCGGCTGGCCCTGCCCCGCGTGCAGCGAGGCCCGCTCGAGCGCGTGCACCAGATCGCTCAGCCCCGTGCCGGTGAGCTGCACCAGCTCGTTCGCGGTGGCGCGATCGATGCGGGCCCCGATCCGCGCCGCCTCCTCGAGCACGAAGCCCACCGCGTCGGCGTCCTTCTTGATCGGCTCGAAGCGCTCGACGATGCCCGCCTTCTTGGCCGCGGTGACCAGGCGCGAGCGCCCGTCGATCCCGCTCGAGACCAGCAGCAGCACCGTGGTGGGGTTGGGCGCCTTGGTGTAGTCCACCAGGGCATCGAGCACGGCCTTGCCCCCGCCCCCGCGGCCCTTGCCCACCAGCTCGGGGTCGCTCAGCTCCACCAGGCGGTGCTCGGCCATCATCGGGAGCTGGGCGCAGGCCTCGAGCACCGGCGACAGCGAGTCCAGCTCGCGCCCCTCGAAGCGCTCGTGGTTGAAGGCCTCCATCCCCGGCACCAGCACCGCGGCCCGCAGCGCGGCCACCCGCGCCGACATGGGAGCGGGCTCGGTCCCGAACAGCAGCACCACCGGGGCCACCCCCGCCTTGGGCGCGGGCCCCTCCACCAGTGCCTTGGCCTTGCTCGCCTTGGCCTTGCTCGCCTTGGGCGGCGGGCTCACGCGCCCCCTCCAGGCCGCGCGAGGGTGGCCACCACCTCCACCTCGGCCGTCATCGGCATCATGTCGAAGACCGTCACGTCGACCAGGCGCAGGCCCTTGCCCACCAGCACCTTGAGGTCGCGAGCCAGGGTGGCCGGATCGCACGACACGTAGACCACCCGCCGCGTGGCCACCTCGGCCAGGTCGGCCGCCATCGCCTCGCCCAGCCCGCGCCGCGGGGGATCGACCACCACCACGTCGTAGCGCTTCTTGTCGTCGTCCGGCTCCTCGCGCAGCCCGGCCGCGAGCTTCTGCAGCAGGTTGGGCGCCGAGCCGCGGCGGGCCTTGATCGGCAGGCGCTCGGTCTGCGCCAGCTCCTGCAGCAGCCGCGTGGCCTCCTGGTCGTCGTCCAGGGTCCACACCCGCCGCGCCGTGCGGGCCAGGGCGCGGCTGAGGTTGCCCGCGCCCGCGTACAGCTCCAGCACCCGCTGCCCCTCGGCCTTGGCCGCGATCATCACGTGGCGCACCAGGGCGCGATTGACCGCCGCGTTGGCCTGGGTGAACACGAAGGGGTTGGCGAGCATGGGCACCAGCCCGTCGCCGCCGTCGAGGGCCAGCGTGGGCCGGCCCACCGTCGCGCTGCGCCGACCGCCGCGCAGCAGCACCCCCACCAGCTGCTCGTCGAGCAGGGCCGCCGCCGCATCGCGCACGTCGTCGTCGGGCCGCACCCCGGGCAGGGCCAGGGCCGCCTGCCGACCGTCGCTCAGGGCCATCACCTCGCCCCGCTCGGGCAGCAGCGGCGCCAGCTCGCGCACCCGGGACAGCGCATGCTCGAGCTCCGGCCGCAGCACCGGGCAGCGGGGCACATCCACCACCTCGCGGCTGCGCGACGCGAAGAACCCCAGGGCCAGCCCGTCGCCGCGCCGCTCGAAGTGCATGCGGGCCCGCCGGCGATAGCCCAGCCCCGAGCCCTTGGTCCGGGCCAGCCGCACCTGGGACTCGTCGGCCACCAGCGCACGGAGCTGACCGGCCACGATGGCGCGCTTGTGCTCGGCCTGGGCCTCGGCCCGCACGTGCTGCCAGTCGCAGCCGCCGCAGCGATCCGCCAGCGAGCACGGCGGCTCCACCCGGTCCGGGCCGGGCTTGAGCACGCGCAGCAGCGCGCCGCGGGCCCATCGAGCCTTGCGATGCAGGGGCTCCACCTCCACGACCTCGCCGGGCAGCGCCCCGGGCACGAACCAGGTGAGGCCATCCTCCTGCTCCCCCACCCCGTCGCCGCCGTGGGAGAGGTCTCGAATCCGAACGCGTACCGGCACGAGGGCGGGACCATACTCCGAAACCCTGCGGGCGTCGCCTCGGCCCGGCGCGGCCCGCCCCACGGGGCGCGCTCGATGGCCGCCGCATCGGCGCGTGGCCGCTCGCCGCTCCAACGCTCCTCGGTCGCCCATCACCCAGGCCCACCTCGCCCTGGGTCGCTTCGGCCCGCCCGGGGTTTGCGTGGGTCGCTCCGCGGCGCGATGCTCCTCGGGCCCGATGCCCGCCTCGCCGCTCGATCCCGCCGACCGAGCCGTGCTCGAGCACCTCGTGCGCGAGGGGCTCGAGCTGCTCGACGCGGGGCGCCTCGATGCCGCCGCCCTCGACCTCGAGGAGGCCCGCGAGATCGCCCCCGAGGAGCCCACGGTGCTCGCCGCCCTGGGCGAGCTGGCGCTGGCCCGAGACGAGCCCGACCGCGCCCGCACGCTGCTGGAGGCCGCCGTGGCCACCGACCCCGGGCTGGCCGACGCCCGCTACGCCCTCGCTCGCCTGCTCGACGAGGCGGGCGAGCACGCGGCCCGCACCGAGCACGACCTGGCGGTGCTCCGCCTCGACGCCGCCGCCCACCGCCGCGCCGGCCTCGGGGGCCGCCGCGACCTGGCCCTCATCGAGGAGGTGGCCGCCGAGGTGCTCGACCGCCTCCCCGAGCCCTTCGCCTCGCGCCTACACGACGTCCCCATCGTGCTCGAGCCTCGGCCCGGCGAGGCGATCGTGGCCGAGGGCTTCGACCCGCGCGCCTTCGGCCTGTTCGAGGGCCCCGACGACCACGGCCGCCGCCGCATCGACGGAATCGACCCCCGCCCCACCCGCATCGTGGTCTTCTTCGCCAACCTCCTCGATGCCTTCGGGCGCGATGACGAGGACCTCCGCGAGCAGATCGAGATCACCCTGCTCCATGAGATCGGGCACTACTTCGGCCTCGACGAGGACCAGGTCGACGCCCTCGGCCTGCGCTGACCCCGAGGGCCGGTGTGCTCCGATCCGCGGGGCTCAGGGTTCATGTGCTCGGAATCCTTGGCTTTCACGCCTAGGCTCCCGTGCCGGTGGTGGCAAGTCCAGTGGCCACCCTTGTGGCCAATCATGTTTCTCAGGCCACCAAAGGATCCGCTATCCCACCCGGAAACGGTCCAGATCACGGGGTCCAATCCTTGGCACGTCCATTGCTCATGGAATGAGCCGACCATGCAGCTCCGCAGCATCGCCACCGCCGCCGTTGCCGTCTCCCTCCTCGCCGGGTGCGATCCCACGGGAGATGACGTGGTGGGTCCCGAGGGTGGCGTGGTCGTCTCCCGCGATGGTCGGCTCACCCTCGACATCCCCGCGGGCGCCCTGACCGACGACGTGGAGATCACCATCGAGCCGGCCGACGACCTGCCCGAGGGCGCCCTGGGCCCGGCCTACCGCGTGCTGCCCGTGGGGACCGTGTTCGAGGCCCCGGTCGCCGTGATGTACGACTACGGCGCGATGGGCATGGAGGTGGACGTTCGGGACATCGAGCTGGTGGCCCACGGCGCGAGCGAGTGGAGCCGCCTCGCCGACCGCAGCCTGTGGGAGGACGAGGAGATCGTGTCTGCCACCGCGCTCTACCTGAGCACCTTCTGCGTGGTCCTGCGCGACCAGTAGCGACGCCGACGCCCGCGACAGCGCGGAGCCCCCCGAGCCAGCACGACCGACCCCTTCCCCGGGGGTCGGTCGTGTTACGATCGGATCCTCACATGCTCGGGAGGGTCCCATGAGACGAGGGTGCGTCCACCTCATCGGCATCGGGCTCCTGCTCGCTGCCATCCTGCCGAGCACCGCCGCCGCCGACGACTTCGACGCCGGCTCCTACGTCATCCCCATGGACCTGGACTTCCAGGACGACGGGATGCTGCGAGCCTACGGTCTCGTCTATCAACTCCTGTTGAACAACGTTCCCGTGCGATGGGCCATCCGCGAGGGCAAGGCCTACGGCGAGGACGACTTCACCGCCACCTGCGTCGACTTCGTCACGGGAGCGGCGATCGGCCCCCACGGCTACCGCGGCGGCCCCTTCGTCGTCGACTACTACGACGCCGTCGCGGCCGAGCCCATCATCGCCGACTGGATCGCCCAGTATCCCGAGACGGTCGTCCACGAGGCCGCCGAGGATTTCACGGCCGCGGTCTCGCGCTACCTGGTGGTGGCCCCCACCATCGCCATGGTCGCCGACGGCAACCAGGACATCGCCCGCGGCTACATGCAGGCGGCCGGGATCCCCGACTCCACGCTCTCGCTGGACTGGGCCAACGACAGCCCCGACATGCTCGACGTGGGCGAGCTGATGGGCCCCACCGACACCAACCACTCCGACGGCGCCCTGTTCGACGAGGATGGCAACCCCGTCTACTGCCAGCTCATGTCGATGCACTGGGGCGTCGCCGATGCCCAGGCCGATCCCGAGGTCGTCTACGAGGTGGAGGCCTACCTGCACCACCCCACGCACTTCTTCGCCGAGTGCCAGGCCGTCAATGCGTTCGAGAACATCGGCCACTTCCTCACCCCCAACGGCTTCCTCATCGGCCAGCGCCCCGACGAGCTCGACTTCTGGCACATGGACTCGCCCTTCGGGCAGATCGACGGCGCCTACGAGACCGTGGGCGGCAGCGAGCCCGCCTACACCCTGCCGCCGGGCGACGCCTACCTCGCCGGCGACATCACCATGCTCACCGAGGCCGGCACCCCCGAGGGGGTCAACGACGTGTGGATGACCGGCTTCCTCGGCGGCGCCTGCCCGCCCGACGAGCACGAGTGCGGGACGATCGGCAAGGTGAGCTACCTGGGCGGCCACGAGTACCGCACCGACCTGCCCATCTCGGGCAACCTCGACTCGCAGGGCACGCGGATGTTCCTCAACTCGCTGTTCGAGGCCCCGTGCGCCACCGTGGAGGGCCTGCCCACCATCGGCCTGGCCGTGGACGCGCCGGCCCAGACCACGCAGCCCGAGCTCACCTTCCACGTCGTCTACAACAACACCAGCTACTACAACGTGCTCGACGCCACGCTGGTCGACCCCCTGCCGGTGGGGGCCACCTTCATCTCGGCCTCCGACGGCGGCATGCTGGTGGGCAACGAGGTGATCTGGGAGCTGGGCAACCTCGGCCCCTCCGAGTTCGGCGACGTCACCGTCGACGTGGTGCTCGAGGACTACGGCACCTATCTCAACGCGGCCCACCTCGACTACCGCGTGGGGCTCACCCCGCGCACCCTGGGCTCCAACCTCTCGCAGACCGAGTACGCCGAGGGCTTCCCCGTCGACACCACCAGCGGATCCGACGGCACCGGCGACAGCGCGGGCGAGTCCGGGGCCACCTCGGGCAGCCTCGACGGGACCGCGGGGCCCGGCACGAGCGCCGACGGCTCGGGCTCGGCGGGCTCGGGCGACTCCTCCGACCTGCTCGAGGACGACCCCAGCGGCTGCGGCTGCCGCTCGTCGGGCCAGCGCGGCGGCGCCGGCTGGCTGCTCGGCGGCCTGCTCGTGCTCGGCGCGGTGCGTCGACGTCGACGACGCCTCGCCTGGCTCGGTGCCGCGGCCCTCGGCGGCTGCTCGGGCGGCTCCGACGAGCTGCCGCCCACCTCCTCGGGCGACGACTCGACCTCCCTCGGCCTCACCAGCACCGGCACCACCGGCAGCGAGGACGCCGAGGACACCCAGGGCAAGCTCGACACCCCGCCCCCGAGCGACGTGCCCTTCACGCCCGACGGCTGCCAGAAGATCGACTTCCTGTTCGTCATCGACAGCTCCGAGTCGATGAAGGACCACCAGGAGAACCTCGTGCAGAGCTTCCCCGGCTTCGTGGAGGCGATGCAGACGGCCGTGAGCGCCGACGACTGGCACGTGATGGTGGTCGACACCGACGGCCAGTGGAACGGGGCCGACTGCGCCAACGCCTGCGCCTCGCTGGGCACCTGCCCCGACGAGCCGGCCTTCCCCTGCGACACCGCGGCGCCGCAGCTGTGCGACATCACCATCGGCTCGGGCATGATCGCCCCCTTCGGTGAGGGCTCGAGCAACGCCGACTGCGGGCTGGGCGAGCGGCGCTTCATCGATGCCGACGTCGCCGACCTCGACACCACCTTCGGCTGCGTGGCCCGGGTGGGCGTGGACGGCAGCCCGCTCGAGCACACCGCCGACGCCCTCGTGCACGCGCTCTCGCCCGAGCTCGCCGGCCCGCAGGGCTGCAACGCCGGCTTCCTGCGCGACGACGCGATCCTCGTGGTCACCCTCATCACCGACGAGCCCGACATCGAGTCGCCGGGCGAGGCCAGCGACTGGGCCGATGCGGTCATCGAGGCCAAGGCCGGCGACCCCTCGGCCGTGGTGGTGCTCGGCCTGCTCCCCGACGGGGACACCGACGCACCCGTGTGCACCGACCCCATCGCCGCCCCGCGTCTCGGCGCCCTGCTCGAGGCCTTCTCCGCCAGCACCCGCGCCAGCGTGTGCGCCCCCGACTACAGCCCCTTCCTCGCCGATGCGGTGAGCGTGATCGCCGACACCTGCGAGGACTTCGAGCCCCCCGCATGACGATGCGCCCGACGATCCCCGCCCTGGGCCCCCTCGCGCTCCTCCTCGCCGCGGGCGCCTGCTCGCTGGACTCCGACAGCATGGGCCGCATGCCCACCCTGGGCGGCAGCACCGGCAACGCCTCCACCGGCGCCCAAGACGAGACCGCGACCGCGGCCGAGCTCACCGGCGAGCCGCTCCCCGAGGGTCCCCGCCGCCGCCGCCTCGACATCGACCCGCAGTTCGTGGGCGACGTGAGCACCACCCTGCTGGTGCGCCTCGATCCCACGCGCATCGAGTACGACGACACCCAGCCCGACGGCAGCGACCTGCAGTTCTTCGGTCCCGACGGCATCACCCGCTACCCCGCCGAGATCGAGCGCTGGGAGCCCGGCGGCACCTCCGTGGTCTGGGTGCGGGTCATCGACCCCGCCCTGCCCGACCACCTGTGGATGCACTACGCCGACGGCACCGGCTTTCCGCCCGACGACCCCAGCGAGGTCTGGGACGGAGTGTTCTCCGCAGTCTGGCACATGGTGGCCATGGGCACCGCCTTCCCCGACTCCACCGGCGAGGGCAACCCCCTGGTGGCGGTGGACTTCAGCGGCGAGCTCGATGCCGAGGGCGCGATCGGCCATGGCGTTCGCATCGATGCCATGGGGCTCAACGGCCCGCTGGCGATCTCCGAGGTGAGCGACCTGAGCCTGGGCGACGCGTTCACCATCGAGGCCTGGGTCTCGCGACCCAGCGAGGTCGAGCAGCACCAGCTCGTCGCCACCGCCCCCGGCTCCGTGGAGCTGCGCGCCCGCAACCCCACCATCGATCGCCCCTCGATGACCATCTACACCTCCACCGGGCCCCACCGGCTGGAGGGCGCGGGCACCCTGGGCCCGAGCTGGTCCTACCTGGTCGCCACCTACCGCAGCGACGACGGCATGCTCGTGCTCTACCGCAACGGCGAGTCCGAGAACAGCATCGTGGTGGGCACGGGACCGGAGAACCGCACCCTGCTCGCGGCCACCGACCGGCTGCACGTGGGCGTGGACCTCGTGGGCTCGCTCGACGAGGTCCGCATCAGCAGCCTCGCCCGCCCGCCCGGTTGGGTCGAGCTGCAGCACGCCTCCATGAGCGACGCCCTGCTCGAGTTCGGCCCCCCCGAGGCACGCTGAGCCGGAAGCGCCTCCGCTGCGCCGTGGGCCCGCCCGCCCGCGACGAGCCGTCCGCTCCTCAGGCCGCGAAGCGCTCGGCGATGGCCCGCGAGATCAGCAGCCGCTGGATCTCGTTGGTCCCCTCGCCGATCTCGCACAGCCGAGCGTCCCGCAGGGCTCGCTCCACCGGGAACTCCCGCGTGTAGCCGTAGCCGCCGTGGATCTGCAGCGCCTCGGAGCACGCGACCGTGGCCGCCCGCGCCGCGGCCAGCTTGGCCCGGCTGGCGTGGGCCCCGAAGGGCAGCCCCACGTCGCGACGCCACGCCGCCTGCAGGGTGAGCAGCCACGCAGCCTCGAGGGTGGTGGCCATGTCGGCCAGCTTCCACTGGATCGCCTGGAACTCGGCGATCGGACGCCCGAACTGCTCGCGCTCCTGGGCATAGGCGGCCGCGACCTCCATCGCCCCGCGCCCGATCCCGCAGGCCACCGCGGCCATGCCGACGCGGCTGCGATCGAGCAGGGCCATCGCATCGGCCCACGCCCGCCCCGGATCGCCCAGCTCGCGCTCCGCCGGCACCCGCACCCCGTCCAGGCGCAGGTGGGCCGTGCCCGCCGCCCGCATGCCCAGGGTGCGCACCGGCTCGCTCCGCTCGAGCCCCGGCGCGTCGGCGTCGACCAGCAGCGCCACCACCTCCTCGAGCCTCGAGCGCTCCGGCCCGTCCTTGCCCGCCCCGGCGGTGGTCGCCAGCACCACGATGCGCTGGGCCACGCTCGCGCCCAGCACGTAGCGCTTCTCCCCTTGCAGCACCCAGCCGTCGCCGTCGCGCCGCGCGGAGGTCGACAGGCGCAGGGCATCCGAGCCGCTGCCGCGCTCCGACAGGGCCCAGGCCGCGATGTGGCGGCCGTCGGTCAGCGCCGGCAGCTCCTGCGCCCGCGGCCCAGGCCGCAGCCCCTGGGCCGCGTGGGCCAGCCCCAGGTGATTGTGCACCGAGACCAGCAGCGCCAGCGCCCCGTCGGCTGCGGCCAGCTCCTCCACCAGCGAGGTGGCGGCCACCGTGCTCAAGCCCGCGCCGCCCTCGTCCTCGGGCCGCTCCATCGCCAGCAGGCCCTGCTGCCCCAGGCCAGGCAGCAGCTCGGGGGGCAGCGCCCGCGCCTCGTCCCAGGCCCCCGCGTGGGGCCGCACCTGCTGGTCGCACAGCTCGCGCACCGTGTCGCGCAGCAGCAGGTCTTCCTCGGAGAGCGAAAAGTCCATGTCAGCCCCCGTCCGCGAAGCGGCGCATGATGTCGCGGCTGATCACGATCCGCTGCACCTCCGAGGTGCCCTCGTAGATCATCGTGACCCGCACGTCCCGGTAGTTGCGCTCCACCTCGAAGGCCTCGTCGTAGCCCTCGGCTCCCAGCACCTGGATCGCCCGGCCACAGGCCGCGAACGAGCGCTCGGTGGCGAAGACCTTGGCGATCGACGCCTCGCGCGAGAACGCCGTGCCGCGCTCCTTGAGCCACGCCGCCCGCAGCACCAGCAGCCGCGCCGCGTCGAGCTCGGTGGCGCTGTCGGCCAGCATGTGCTGCACGGCCTGCTGGTCGCCCAGCGGCCGACCGAAGCGGCTGCGATCGATCGCCACCCGGCGGGCCGTCTCGGTCGCAGCCAGCCCGATGCCCAGCGCCTGCGAGGCGATGCCGATCCGCCCGCCGTCCAGCGCCATCATGGCCACCGGGAAGCCGCGCCCCTCCTCGCCCAGCATGGCCTCGGGCCCCACCTCGCAGCCCTCGAGGTCGATCGCGGTGGTGGTGCTGCCGTTGAGCCCCATCTTGTGCTCGGGCTTGCCGCGGATCAGGCCTGGCGTGTCGCCCCGCACCAGGAAGGTGGAGATCCCACGGGTCCCCGGGGCGTCGCTGGTGCGCGCCCACACCACGAACAGCCCCGCGTCGGTGCCCGAGGTGATCCACAGCTTGGAGCCCTCGATCACCCAGCCCCGGTCGGTGCGGGTCGCCTTGGTGCGCATGCCCCCGGGGTCGCTGCCCGCCCCTGGCTCCGACAGCGCAAAGGCCCCCACCACCAGCTCGCCGCGGCACAGCTTGGGCACCAGCTCGCGGCGCTGCTCCTCGTTGCCGAAGTGCGTGACCACCTCGGCCACCATGTTCGACACGCACAGCGCCACCGTGGTCGCGGCACAGACCCGCGCGGTCTCGGTGATGGCCAGGCTGTAGGCCACCACCCCGGCCCCGCGCCCGCCGAGCGCCGGGGGCACGTTGATCCCCAGCAGGCCCGCCTGGGCCGCCGCGGCCAGGTTGGCCCGGGGAAAGCCCCCCTCGCGGTCGAGCCGCGCCGCCTCGGGGGCCAGCACCCGCTGGGCGAAGCTACGGGCGTGCTCCTGCACCGCCCGCTGCGACTCGTTGGGCCGTAGATCCATCACGCGCTAGAACGCCTCGCCCACCTGGCCCACGTAGGTGTGGCTGTACAGCCGCTCGGGGGCCGGATCGAAGGACCACTCCGCGATCACCCCCTGGATGCACTCCTTCATGGGAGTCGCGTCCACCTCGCCGATGTCGCCGCCCTTGGCGTCCTGCTTCTTCACCCAGATGTCGAGGATCTTCGCGCCGCTGGCCTGCCCCTCGGTGTCGATGTCGAACTGCACCGTGAACACGCTGCGCATGAAGCGGGTGCCCTCCTCCTCCATCTGGTCCTCGAGGCAGCGCTCGAGGTCGCGCAGGTACACCGTCTTGATGGTGTCGTCGATCGCGGCCAGGGTCTTGGGGCTGATGGCGACGCCCTGATCCTCGTAGTCCCGGCGGCTGCGCGCGGTGACCACGTCCCCCTCGTACTTGTTGTTGCCGCGGTAGCTCGCGGCCACGTCGGGGTTGTCGGTGTCGTTCTTGCGCTTGCACGCGGGCAGCGGCACGGCGACCAGCAACGCGAGACTCAAGGCGGTCTTGGTGGTCATGATCGATCCTCTCCGGGTCGGTAGGTGGGCTCCGAGGGCCAAGGGTAGCAGCGGGCGGCTCACCCCCGCAGCAGGTGCGAGGCGATCACGATCCGCTGGATTTCCGAGGTCCCCTCGTAGATCTCGGTGATCTTGGCGTCGCGGTAGTGGCGCTCCACCGGGTACTCGCTGACGTAGCCGTTGCCGCCGTGGATCTGAATGGCGTTCTTGGCCACCCGGTTGGCGACCTCCGAGGCCATCAGCTTGCACATCGCCGACTCCCGGGTGTGCCGGGCGCCGCTCGTCTTGGCCACTGCAGCCCGCCAGGTGAGCATGCGGGCCGCGTCGATCTCGGTCTCCATGTCGGCGAGCATGAACGCCACCGCCTGGTGCTCGATGATCCGCTTGCCGAAGGTCTTGCGCTCGCAGGCATAGCTGGCCGCCGCCTCGAAGGCCGCGCGGGCGATGCCCAGGGCCTGGGCCGCGATCCCGATCCGCCCCGCGTCGAGGGTGGCCATCGCCACCTTGAAGCCGTGCCCCTCCTCGCCCAGCCGCTGCGAGACCGGCACGCGGTGGTCGTCGAAGAAGATCTGGCAGCTGTGGCTGGCCCGGATCCCCAGCTTGTCGTCCTTGTGGCCGCGGCGCACTCCCTTGCCGTTCATGTCCACCACGAACGCGCTGATGCCCCGGTGCCCCTGCTCGCGATCGGTCATCGCGATGAGGATCCCCGTGTCGGCCTGGGGACCGTTGGTGATCCAGTTCTTGGTCCCGTTGATCACGTACTCGTCGCCGTCGCGCACGGCCACCGTAGTCTGGGCCGCCGCGTCCGAGCCGGCCTCGGGCTCGCTGAGCATGAAGCAGCCCAGCTTCTCGCCCGCGGCCAGCGGCTCGAGCCACTGCTCCTTCTGCTCGTCGCTGCCGAACTTGAGCAGCGGGTCGCAGACCAGCGAGTTGTTCACGCTCATGATCACGCCCGTGCTCGCGCAGGCGGCCGAGACCTCCTCCATCGCCAGCACGTAGGCCAGGGTGTCCAGCCCGCTGCCGCCGTGGTCCACGGGCACCTCGATGCCCAGCAGGCCCAGCTCGGCCATGCGGGCCACCAGCTGGGAGGGGAAGCGAGCCTCGCGGTCGAGGGCCGCGGCCAGCGGCTTCACCTCGCGCTCGGCGAACTCCTTGACCATGCGCAGCAGCTGCTCTTGATCGTCGGACAGCGAAAGATCCATGGTGGTGCCTCGTCTCGGTCGAAGATGGGTGGGCCGGGCGGCTCAGCGCCCCCGCCACTGGGGCGGCCGCTTGCCCAGGAACGCGGCCATGCCCTCGCGCTGATCGGCGGTGGCGAACAGGCTGGCGAAGGTCTGCTGCTCGAGATCGTTGGCCTGCTCGAGCGGCATCGAGGCGCCCTGGTGCAGCACCGCCTTGCACTTGGCCACCGCCACCGGGCCCTGCGCGGCGATCCGCCCCAGGGTGGCCAGCGCCGCGGGCAGCAGCTCGTCGGGCGACAGCACCCGGTTGGCCAGGCCGATGCGATGGGCCTCGGCGGCGTCGATCATGTCGCCGCTGAGGCACAGCTCGAGCGCGCGGGCCAGGCCCACCCGCCGCAGCAGGCGCTGGGTGCCGCCGAAGCCGGGGATCACGGCCAGCTTCACCTCGGGCTGCCCGAACTTGGCCTTCTCGCTCGCGTAGATGAAGTCGCAGGCCAGCGCCAGCTCGCAGCCGCCGCCCAGCGCGAAGCCGTTGACCGCGGCCACCGTGGCCACCGGCAGCGCCTCGAGCATCTCGCCCAGCGCGTGCCCCTTGCCCGAGAACGCCAGCGCCTGCTCGGGCGACATCTCGGCCATCGCCGCGATGTCGGCTCCCGCCACGAACGCCTTGCCCGCGCCGGTGATGAGCAGCCCGCCCACCGGGGGCGAGCCCTCGGCCGCGAGGTGCTCGACCGCGGTGGCCTCGACCACCGCGCTCAGCTCCGCCACCACCTGCTCGTCGAGCGCGTTGAGCACCTTGGGGCGATCGATGGTGACCACGCGGATCCTCGCGTCGGTGCCCTCGACCGCGTGGTCCTCGACCTGGATCGTCTCGTACGCGGCCACGCTCACTTGCCCTTGCCCGAGTAGTCGTAGAAGCCGCGGCCGGTCTTGCGCCCCAGCCAGCCCGCCGCCACGTGCATGCGCAGGTTGTTGGCGGGGCGGTACTTGTCGTCGCCCAGCTCGCGGTGCAGCACCTCGGCGATGGCCAGGCAGGTGTCCAGCCCGATGAGGTCGGCCAGCTCCAGCGGCCCCATGGGGTGGTTGAGCCCCAGCTTGGCGCCGGTGTCGATGTCCTGCGCCGTGCCCAGCCCCTCCTGCAGCGCGAAGCAGGCCTCGTTGATCAGCGGGATGAGGATGCGGTTGACGATGAAGCCCGCGCAGTCCTTGCTCGTGATCACCGTCTTGCCCATGTCCTGGGCCAGCGCCACCGTGGTCTCGTAGGTGGCGTCGTCGGTGGGCAGGCCGCGGATGATCTCCACCAGCTTCATCACCGGCACCGGGTTCATGAAGTGCATGCCCACGATCTTGTCGGGCCGCGAGGTGCCGGCCGCGAGCAGGGTGATGGAGATCGACGAGGTGTTGGTCGCCACGATCACGCCGGGGCGGCAGGCCTCGTCCATGCCCTTCATGAGCTTCTTCTTGAGCTCGATGCTCTCGCTGGCCGCCTCCACCGCGAAGTCGGCCGCCTCGAAGGCGGCCACGCTCTGCACCGGCACGATGCGCTCGAGGATCCCGTCGCGAGTGACCGCGTCGATCTTCCCCTTGTCCACCAGGCGGCCGAGCCCCTTGGCGATGCGGTCCTTGCCCTTGCCCGCGTGGGCCAGGTCCATGTCGGCCAGCAGGACCTTGCGGCCCCCCTGCGCGGCCACCTGGGCGATCCCGCCGCCCATCTGTCCCGCGCCCAGCACTCCGATGGTCTGAATCGAGTCGATGCTCATGATCCTCTTGCTCCCTCGCGGATCCCTAGCGCTCCACCATCAGGGCCACGGCCTCGCCGCCGCCCAGGCACAGCGAGGCCACGCCCCGCTGCTTGTCCAGCTGCTGCAGCGCATACAGCAGCGTGACCAGGATGCGGGCGCCCGAGCAGCCGATGGGGTGCCCCAGCGCCACCGCGCCGCCGCGCACGTTGATCCGATCCTCGGGGATCGACAGCTCGTCGGCGTTGGCCAGCGCCACCACCGAGAACGCCTCGTTGACCTCCCACAGGTCCACGTCGCCCACCTGGTGCCCCGTCTTGTCCAGCAGGTTGCGCATGGCGGCCGCCGGCGCCGTGGTGAACCACTCGGGGGCCTGGGCCGCGCCCGCGTAGCCCTTGATGGTGGCCAGCGGCTGCAGCTTGCGGCGCTGGGCCTCCTCGGCGCTCATCACCACCAGGGCCGCCCCGCCGTCGTTGACCGAGGGGGCGTTGCCCGCCGTGATCGTCCCGTCCTTGGCGAAGGCCGGGCGCAGCGACGGGAGCTTCTCGATGTTGCCGCGGAACGGCTCCTCGTCGTCCGAGACCACCACCGGATCGCCCTTGCGCTGCGGCACCGTGACCGCCTCGATCTCCGCCGCGAACAGCCCTTCCTTCACCGAGCTCTGGGCGCGACGGTAGCTCAGGGCCGCGAACGCATCCTGGCGCTCGCGATCGATCTTGCGCTCCGATGCGCACAGCTCCCCGGCCTTGCCCATGTGGAAGTCGTTGTAGGGGTCCCACAGCCCGTCGTGGATCATCCCGTCCACCACCTGCCCGTGCCCCATGCGGTATCCCGTGCGGGCCTGGGGCAGGTAGTACGGCGCGTTGGACATGCTCTCCATGCCGCCCGCCACCAGGATCTCCGCGTCGCCGGCCTTGATCGCCTGGGCGGCCAGCATCACCGCCTTGAGCCCCGAGCCGCAGACCTTGTTGAGGGTGAGGGCGCCGACCTCCGTGGGCACGCCGGCTGCGATCGACGCCTGGCGGGCGGGGGCCTGCCCCACCCCGGCCGGCAGCACGCAGCCCATCAGCACCTCGTCCACGTCCTTGCCCTCCACGCCGGCGCGAGCCAGGGCGGCCTTGATGGCCACGGCGCCGAGCTGGGGTGCGGTCAGGCTGGAAAGCGCGCCGCCGAAGCTCCCGATGGGGGTTCGAGCTGCGCTGACGATCACGACGTCTCGGGACATGGCCTCTCGCCTCGCTTGGCCCCGCGACCTGGCGCGAGCGGACCCTCCGCCCGGGCGCTCCACGGGGTCATCGCGATGGCTACCACGGGCCCGAGACCCGGCAAATGCGTTGGGTCACGGGTACTTAGCGGCGAGAGCGGCGTCCCGCCCAAGCCGGCCGCGCCTCGGTGGGCGGACGCGTGGGGCCGCGTCTGGGCGGCCCTTGGAGCCTCCGCGCGAGGTTGGTCTTGACGATGGGAGAAGGGCGAGGCATAGAGCGGACCCCCTCGCGCCGGGGCGCCGGCCGAGGCGGGGACGTCGAGGTAGCTCAGCTGGTTAGAGCGAGGGATTCATAACCCCTAGGTCGGCGGTTCAAGTCCGCCCCTCGGCACTACTTGGCGGCAGCGAGCTCGAGAGGGCGCTGCCGCTTCTGCGTTTCGGGCTCGAGGTCGACCTGGGGGATTTGGGTCCATACGAAACGATTTCTGACCACTCCGCTGCCCCACATCCCCTAGAATACCCACCAGCGGCCGCTCCACTGCACGACGCGCCTACTGACTCTTTGACCAGTACGATATGGTAGGCTCGTCGCACGGCACGGGCATGCCCGTACAATAGCGCTCCTGCCGCTCCATCAGCTCGGGACCCGTTCGACCCGAAGGGGTTCCTCGGTCCCCTACGATGCCGAGGTCGCACTTCCATGCTCCGATGCACCGCCGAGAGCTTGTTCCTCAGCCCCGCGCAGACGCTCGTCAACACGGTCAACACCGTCGGCGTCATGGGGAAGGGGATCGCGCTCGAGTTCAAGAGACGCTACCCGCAGATGTTCGAGCGGTACCGTGCATTCTGTGACGAAGGCAGTCTGGTCGTCGGCAAGCTCCAGCTCTACAAGACGCCCAACAAATGGGTCCTGAACTTCCCCACCAAGAAGCACTGGCGGCATCCCTCCAAGCTCGAGTGGATCGAGACCGGGTTGCAGAGGTTCGTCGAGACCTACGAGGCCCGAGGGATCACGAGCGTCTCGTTCCCGCAGCTCGGGACCGGCAACGGCGGCCTTCCGTGGGAGACGGTGGGCCCCCTGATGACGCGCTACTTGGAGTCGCTGCCGATACCCGTGTTCATCCACGTGCGGCGAAATCCGCCCGGCTTCCGACCGGAGCACGAGGATCCAGCCGAGGTCTCTGCGTTCTCCGAGCCTCGTGAGCAGATCACCTTCGAGCGCTTCGTGGAGGACCTATCGGGGCGGGAGCTGCGTAGGGTAGAGGCCGTCGAGGCAGACGAGCCCCCTCCCCTCCCCACGGTCGAGATCTCGCAAGGCCTACGGGTTGCGGGGGAAGACCTCGAGAACCTGTGGTACCGCCTCAGTCAACGCGGAGCCCTCTCGGTCAAGGAGATACCGGGTGCCCTGCGACCGATCGGGCCTGCGCTCGTCGAGCGACTCATGGAGCTCGACTACATCCGCGGCATGACCTTCTTGTCCGGTCCACTCGATGCACCGACAACCGTGCCAGGCATTCGCCTGGCCCCTCGGCCGCGCTCGAGCGAGATGGGGCCGTTGTTCGCACCGTCGATACCGACGGTCGAGGTGCACTTGACTTGACTCGACCAGATCAGCACCGGCTCCGACAGCATGTCGAGCGGTGGTCCACAGAGCTGGCGAGGCAAGGGCGTCACTGGTGGCCGAATTTCGGATACCACTTCACGAACGTCGACAATGCCGCCCGGATCCTCAACGACGGAGCCATCTTCTCCAGGGGCCGATGTCTCCGCGACCGGCGATTGGCAACCGACAGTGCCAGCGCGTCGGTGATCGCGAACACCCCCTCCTCGCACCAAGAGATGGTGCGCCTCTACTTCCGGCCACGAACACCCACCCAGTACCACAACGAGGGAATCCGCGAGCCCTCCCAGCGTCAGTTCCAGGAGGCCCACTGTGCCGTCCCCATCTTCTTCTGCTTCGACCTCGTAGGCCTGTTGTCCGAGCCCAGCACACAGTTCTCGAACGGGAACATGGCTCGAGCCGGGGTCCTCCATGGAGCCGACCTGGCCCTGTTCGACGCCATCCCGTTCGATCTCGTGTACCACGACGCCCCCGTCAGCCCCTCCGTGAAGGACAGGGTCGTGTTCCACCGACACGCCGAAATCCTGGTGCCGGACTCGCTGCCGCTGCGTCCGCACCTGACGGCCATTGCCTGCCGCTCCGAGGCCGAGCGGCAGACCCTCGTCAACATGGCCGGGTCAGCCTCGACGGCGTGGCGAGACAAGACCTACGTGGTCCAGGACTTCTTTCGGCACGGCGTGTTCCTACGCTCCGTGCACACGGAGCGAGAGAAGCTGGTGATGCGGTTCCATCGCAACCCACGATGCGTGGTCATGCCCGCGTCGTACCGCGGGTTGGTCGAGGAAACCGGATCCGGCCGATTCTGGCAGTGGGACGGCACGATCGACGACGATGAAATCCCAGTGTGTCTCGCCAACACTCCCGGTCATTCCAAGACCCGCATCTGGATCCATGATGCCCTCGCATACCAGGACGATCTCGACTTCACGGACGACATCCCGTTCTGATCCGAGGCCGCCGACGGGCTCGAGGAGGCACCCCCACCACTTCCGCTCATCGCCCGTGTAGCCGTGGCCCGAGCTTGCGCAGGGCCTCCTTGCGGTCCTCGTAGTCGGGCATCGCCTCGCCCAGGCGGGCCCAGAGTGCCTTCCTCACCGCCCGATTGCGCCCTCCTGCCCCCACCAACGGCAGCGACATCCACCACCCGCCCCTGGCCGTCCTTGCGCCTGCGAGCACCCAGCTTGGCGCGAGCTCGGTGGATCGTTCTCCTAGAGTTCCCCTCCGAGTCCGCCTCGGGAGCAGTTCCGCCGACGTCTCAGCCATCGAGCCGACGTAGCGCGATCTGGATCGAGTCCTCGTCCTCCCACGTCGGCAGCACCACATTGTATCGGCCGTCGGTGAGGTCGAGCTCGTGGACGGGGCATCGACCCCGTGCTCGGCCGCGAGCTCGCCGAGCGTCTCCCCCAGCGCCTGCTCGACCGGCACATCTTCGAGCACGTCCAGTACCGGCTCGATGCCTCGCGTCTCGACCAACCATCGAACGAAGTGTCCCGCCGTGGCGTAGTCGACCTCCGTCGATTCCCTCGCCGAGACATTGTCGGTGACCGACACCTGACCGCACCGATCGGTACCGCGCTTGGTGAGCACCTCGGCGATCCCTTCGTTCCAGAACGGGGCCGGGTCGGCGAAGCGAGCGACGACGGCGTGCACGACCTCGTGATCGAGGGCGTTCCAGTTGGCGGCGATGTAGCCCTCCGGCGTATAGCAGACGAGAGCGCATTGAGGCGGGGAATCGGCGTAGAGATAGATCTCGATGCGCTCGTCCGACGGCGCCCCGAGAAAGTCCTCGACGAGCTCGATGTATTCTCTCGCCACACCGGCTCGGCCGCCCGTCGGGACGGCCCACGCGACGCTTCTGCGGCCGCACGACCGCGCGCGCCGGTGGATCGCGCTCGCCGGGCGCTCATGGCTCGGCGGTGTATCCTCGCCTCCAGGCCATGCTCGATCCGCTCGTCGACGCGTCTCCGTGGCTGCTCCTGGCCTCCGGCGCCGCGTTCTTCCTGCTGATGGCCAATGCCCTGTGGCCGCTGCGGCACCCGCTGCTGATGTTCCAGAGCTTCCTGGCCGGGCTCACGGTGCGCGAGACGGCGGCGCATCACCTCGCGTGGCAGGTGCCCTTCGTGGGGCTGCTCGTCGTGGCCGGGGCGCTCCGCGAGTGGCTCGGCATCGTGGGGCTGGTGCTGGTGGGGCTTTCGTGGGTGGGCCTGGTGGGGCTGTTCGTGGTCGCCCATCGCGATGCGGCGCGGGTGCGGGCGCAGGGCGATCCGGGGCAGGAGCCGGCGCCGAGCTACCCCGTGGCGTACCTGGCCGCGCCGCCGCTGGCGTTCCTGCGACGCGACATCTCGGTCCAACGTGGCATCGTGTTCGGCGAGGCCGAGGGCGTGCGGCTGCGACTGGACGTGTTCCGCCCGCGGGCGCAGGGACGGCTGCGCCCGGCGGTGGTGCAGGTCCACGGCGGCGGCTGGGTCTCGGGCTTCAAGCGGGCGCAGGGCGTGCCGCTGCTGGGACAGCTCGCGAGCCTGGGCTGGGTGGGCTTCAACATCGACTACCGACTGGGACCACGCGCCGCGTTCCCGGCCCACCTCGTCGACGTCAAGCGGGCGGTCGCGTGGGTGCGCGAGCACGCGGAGGAGCACGGGGTGGACCCGAGCTTCATCGTGATCACGGGCGGCTCGGCGGGAGGACACCTCGTGGCGCTCGCGGGGCTGACCGCCAACGATCCCGAGTACCAGCCCGGCTTCGAGACCGCCGACACCTCGGTGGCCGCCGTGGCGGCGTTCTACGGCATGTACGACCTCACCGAACGTCGACGCCCGCTGGGTCGCATCGTGCGGGCGTTCCTCGAGCGATGGGTGCTCAAGAAGCGCTACGACGAGGATCCCGAGGCGTTCGTGCGCGCGTCCCCGATCGAGCGCGTGCACCCCGATGCGCCGCCGTTCTACGTGGTGCACGGCACGGCCGACACGATCATCCCGGTGGCCGGGGCCCGAGCGTTCGTGGCCCGGCTGCGCGAGGTCTCGCGCGCGCCGGTGTACTACCTCGAGGTGCCCGGCGCGGGGCATGCGTTCGACATCCTGCCGTCGCTGCGCACCGGAGCCACGGTGGAGGTGATCACGGCGAAGCTGGTGGCGCTGCACCGCGAGCACGCGAGACGGCAGCAGACCGAGACGAGCCCCTCCGCAACGGCGTGAGCCCCTCGACGGGCGCCCGGTCGCGGTGCGGGAGGACGGACGCGCGTCGGTCGGCCCTCGCCGACCCATCGCTCGGCTCGTCTCGTTTCGAATCTCGCCGCGGGTCACTCGGGGCACGGAAGGTTGGCGCCCACGTCGATCCCGAGCGGGACCCCCGAGGCGAGCAGCGCCCCGATGAAGTCGCCCACCTCGCACTGGGACAGCGAGGCGTTGTTGCGCACCCGCACCTGCGGACCGAGCACGGTCTGCAGCCCACCCTCGGGGGCGGGCCAGATCGCGGCGAGGGTGGTGAGCGCGGGGTCGTCGGAGACGTCCAGCGAGCCCTCGATCGATTGCAGCCGCTCGAGGCCCTCGAGGGTGGTCAGCGTGGCGTTGCCCGAGATCGTCAGCCCACCCGCCGAACGAAGGCGCCGGAGCCCGCCGAGGTCGGTGCTACCCAGCCCGCGCAGCTCGAGGCTCCCGATCACGCGCTCGAGGCCGACGAGGCCGTCGATGGAGGCGAGACCATCGAGCCTCATGGAGCCGCGCACCTCCCCCAGCCGGGACAGCGGCTCCAGCGAGAGCTCGACCGGCAGCTCCCGCAGCTCGAGCGAGCCCTCGATCTCGGTCAGCGACTCCAGCCACGTCAGCTCCTCGAGCCCGGGCAGCGTCATGAGCCACAGCTCTCGCAGCGACGAGGGCGGCGGCCCCAGCCAGTGCAGCCCCGTGATCCCCGGGACGTCGTAGAGCGCCACCTCCTGCACGTCGACCTCCCCCAAGGGCGCGGGCTCGACCAGCACGGGGAGCGACTCGAAGGAGACGGCGCCCAGCCGCTCCAGCGAGGGCAGCACCAGCTCCGTCAGCGTCGGGTCGCGCCACAGCCACAGCTCGTCGAGGGTCTGCAGCGCGGGCAGCTCGAGGCGGACGAGCCCCGGGGAGTCGCGCACGAGGACCCGCTCGGCCTCGCGCAGGGCCGTGAGCTCGCCCGTGGTCGACAGCGCGCCGAGCTCGATGAGCGACAGCCAGGTGACCCGCTCGAGCGAGGCCAGGCCATCGAGGTGCTCGAGCGCCGGATCGTCCACCAGCGCGAGGGCCTCCACCTCTCGCAGCGCGGGCAGCTCGAGGCGCTCGAGGCGAGCGTTGCCCGAGATGCCGAGCACCTCGAGGCGGGTGATGCGAGGCAGCTGCACCTCCTCCAGCAGGGCATTGCCCTCGATCCGCAGCTCGCCCTCGGTGTAGACCTGCTCGAGCCCGGCGAGGCTGCGCAGCTCGCCGTCGTCCGAGATGTGGATCCCCTCGCCCACCGCGGTGAGGCCCGACAAGCCGCCGAGATCGACGAGCGAGGGGTCGCGCCACAGCACCAGCATGCCGCCCACCGAGCGCAGCCGTCGGAGCCCGCTCAGCTCGAACAGCGTGGGGCTCTGGCGGATGGACAGCGAGCCCTCCACGTGCCGGACGCACTGCAGCCAGTCGAGGTCGCGGTTGCGGATGCCGATGAGCACCAGGTCGCCCTCGATGATCTCCACGCCCGCGAAGTCCGACAGCACGCCGCGGTCGCGCGCTCGCAGCCCCGGCTGGCAGACCGTGGGATCCACGGCCTCGCCGGTGGAGTCGTCGAGGGCTCCGTCGTCCAGCCGACCGCCGCCGGGCTCGAGGGTGGTGCCCGCCACCTCTTCGTCCCAGTCGTCGCCTCCCGAGCCGCCGGGCAGCCGCTGACACGCTCCCAGCACCAACAACCCGACCGCGACGGTGCCCCCCCTCGTCACTCGACCACTGTACGTTATCTATGTTCGTATTGATAGTAGCTTTATTCGATTTTCCCTGCATCCTCGGCGGGCCCTTGGTCGGTGCGGCGTGGTTTCTGCCACCACCGCAGGCGCTGCACGATCCACCCCGGATCCCGCGGCCGCAGATCCAGCTCGAACACGTCGGCCCCGTAGTCCACGCACAGGCTCACGCCCCCCTCGGGGCCCTCGCCGCAGCGGGTGAGGGTGGGCTCGGCCGCGCGCAGGAAGGCCATCCACACCCCGATCTTGGCCGGGGTGAGGCCGAGCCGCTGGTGCATCACGATGGTCAGGTGGGTCATCAGCGCTCGCATGGCGGTCTGATGCACGTCGGCGTCGAACAACCAGTTGATCGCCTCGGCCTCGCGCATCGCGGGCTCGTCGGGGAGCGGCTGGTCGGCGATGAGGCGAAAGCCGGTCCGGGGGCGCTCGCGGGTGGGCAGCGCGTCGATCGACGCGGCATAGGCCACCGCCACCTGGGGGCCGTGCTCGGTGCGAAGCCGCAGGACGGTCTGCCGCAGCGCCTCCTCGTCGATCTCGAGGCCGTCGCGCAGCGGATAGACCTCGGGGTCGGTCAGCGCCCGACGCTCGCGATCGAGGGCCGCCCGTGGATCGGGGCCCGCGGCCGCAGGCGCTGGCTCGCCGCCCCCACAGGCGAGCAACACCGCGAGGCCGGCCACGGCCACGCGGGCCCTCATGGCGGGCCCTCCTGCGCCAAGAAGCCCGCCGCGCGCTCGAGCACCCGGGGTCGCCACTGCAAGAAGGCGTGCAGGCCCCCGATGAGCTCGGGCTCCACGCCGGGCAGGCCCATCTCGTCCACGCCCACCACCCCGTCGTCGTCGCCCGCGATGAGCGGGTTGTAGCCTCGGCCGTCGCCGCGCCCCCCGGCGAGCACCAGGGCCTCGGCCACCGCGGGCAGCCCGGGCATCGCCTGGACCGAGCCCGGTCGCAATTGCTCGGCCGCGTCGCCGTAGAGCCAGCGCATCAGCGGGTTGCCGAGGTTGCGCTCGGCCAGGGCGGCGCCGCGGTTGGGCGGCGAGAGCATCACCACGCGGTAGCGCTCGGCGTGCCGCCCCGCGTGCCGCTCGAGGAAGGCCCGCACCACCAGGCCGCCCATGCTGTGGGTGAGGAAGCCCAGCACCGGCACCCGCGAGGGGTGACGCGACTCGATCCACCGCGCCAGCGCATCGCCGTGATCCCGCAGGAGCCCGCGCCGCGTGGGGTAGCCGAAGGCCGCCGCGTCGAGGCCTCGCCGCCGGAGCCAGCGCGCGGTGGGCCACAGCCCCAGCGGCGAGCGCAGGGCCCCGTGCAGCAGCACCACCGGGCGACCGGGCCCGGGCTCGGCATCACGGTGGCTCATCGCTTCTTGCGGCGCTTGTGCTTGCCGCCCTTGCCCTTGTGCTTGGCCTTGGCCGCGGGCTTGCCCCCGCCTGCGGTCTTGACCGTGCTCTTGCCCGGGCCCGCGCTCGAGCTCGCGGCCGAGCTCCCCGCGGCGCTCCCGTCCCGCGGGCTCCAGCGACCGCCCTCCCATGGACGGTAGGCCGCGGGACTGCGGGCGGACAGGCGAGCGCGGGCCCACATCACCACGCCGAGCGCCACGATCAGCACCACGGCGCTCAGCTGCCCCGAGCTCAGCGGCCCCGCCATGGCAGGACCGGCATCGGCCCG
The DNA here is from genome assembly GCA_020633315.1 of Myxococcales bacterium. Lineage (GTDB taxonomy): Bacteria > Myxococcota_A > Polyangia > Nannocystales > Nannocystaceae > Paraliomyxa. Next base: position 521,665 of record JACKDV010000001.1, on the reverse strand, counting down.
AAACCAGTCCTCGATCAGCGCCCGGCCCACCAGGTGCGCGATGCCGGTGCCCAGCACCACCTGCCCCGAGAAGCTCCGATGCTTGCGCAGCCACAGCGCCACCGCCAGGGTCACGCCGGCCAGCAGCATCCCGTAGATCTGGGTGGGGTGCACCGGCAGCGAGTGCTCGGCGCCCACCGGCAAGAGTCCCTCGAGGTTGCGCTGGTGATCGAGGAACGCGGGCGAGCCCGCGGGGAACTGGATGGCCCACGGCAGCTCGGGCGCCACCCGACCGTAGCCGGTGCCAGCCAGCAGCGCGCCCAGGCGCTCCACGATCGCCACGGCTGCGAGCGCGGGGGCGGCCACGTCGTAGCCGGCCGCGATCGGGATCCGCCGCCGCGCGAGGTAGAGCCCCGAGACGACCGCTCCCATCATCAGCCCCAGGAAGGGCGCGAGCTCGTCGCCGTGGATCGCGACGAGCTCGGCCTGCGCGGCCTGGTCGTTGGGCCGCGACAGGATCCACCCCAGCCGCGCCCCGAACAGCCCGAAGCCCGCCCCCAGCACGTAGGCCGTCGACATGCGCCCCGGCGGCAGGTGATCGCGACGCCCCAGCGACTGCATCACCGACCATCCCAGCAAGAGGGCCAGGGCCAGCATCAGCCCGTAGCTCGGGAGACCGACGAGTACCGGGTGCACGGCTGCGCAGTGTCGCGCCTTCCCGGGACCGCCGGCAAGCCGCCGGGGCACGAATGTAGGGAGACGTGATCGAGGGAGCCCCCGCGGGCACTACCCGCTCGAGATGACCCTAGAGCTTCGTTCCCTTGGCCTACTGCTCGTGTCCACCCTCTGCCTCAGCGCGTGCCCGGACGACGGCGGCGACCCGGGGATCGTCCGAAAGGCCGGCGGTGCCGGCTTCGACGATTCCCTGAGCCAGCTCGCGGAGCTCGAGTGCGGCTGCCTGGGCGAGCTCGAGGGCGAGCAGGCCCAGGCCGAGTGCGAGCAGGAGGCGGCCGAGGAGCTCGACCAGGGCGTCGGGGCCTGCCTCGACGATCTGCTGGCCGAGCACCCCGACGCGGCCCAGTCCTTCGCGTGCCTGCTCGACGCCCAGTACGACTACCTCGAGTGCGTCACCGCCGAGGGCTGCCCGGGCGCGTTCACCTGTGCCGATGGCTCGACCATCGCCGAGGCGTGGGTGTGCGACGGCGAGGCGGACTGCGAGGGCGGCGAGGACGAGGCTGCCAGCTGCCCGGGGCCGGTGCTGTGCGCCGACGGCAGCGAGATTCCTCCGTCGTGGGTCTGCGACGGCTGGGACGACTGCGGCGACGGCAGCGACGAGCCGGCCGAGTGCGCCCCCAGCTGCGACGGCACCATGGCGGCCGCGTTCGAGACCTGCCCCGAGCCCCCCGCCGACTTCGAGGCGGCGGTGACCGAGCGCTGCTTCCCCGTGATCTCGGAGCAGGAGCCGGTGCCGGTGCCCCCCTGCTCCGAAGGCGGATGTGCCGATGCCGATCCGACGGCGCTGGTCTCGACCCCCGTGGCGCCCGCCCGCCCGCGTCCCCACGCATCCATCCGGGCGGCGCGCCGGCTGATGATGCAACGCTAGCGTCCTCGCCGGGGGGCGCTAGCGCTATCATCCGCGCGATCCATGGAGGACGCGTCCCCCAGCCCGTCCAACCCGATCGAGGTCTACCGCGCGTCGCGGAACCGCGTGATCGTGGCCATGCTCGTGCTGCTGATGGTGGTCAGCGTGGGCGCCGGCGGCTACTGGTACCTCGGCCACGGTCGCTGGGACTTCTACGAGTGCGTCTACATGACCGCCATCACGATCACCACGGTCGGCTATGGCGAGACCCTCGACCTCGACGCCGTGCAGTACAGCCGCGCCTGGACCCTGGCCCTGCTGGGCTTCGGGATCTCGGCCAACCTCTACGTGGTCTCGTCGATCACCAGCTTCTTCGTGGAGAGTGACTTCGGCAACGTCCGGCGCTACCGTCGGCTGCGCAAGCGCATGGACGAGATCCACGACCACTACATCGTCTGCGGGGTCGGCAGCACGGGCATCCACGTGGTGGGCGAGCTGCAGGCGGTCGGCGAGCGGATCGTGTGCATCGATCAGAACGACCACGTGCTCGCCGAGCTCGAGCGCGAGGGCCTGCTCACCATGCACGGCGACGCGACCGAGGACGAGGTGCTCGACAAGGCCGGGATCCGCCGCGCCCGCGGGATCGTGGCCACCATGGACGACGACAAGACCAACATGTTCGTGGTGGTCACCGCGCGCCAGACCAACCCCAAGCTGCGGATCGTGACCAAGGCGGTCTCGCCCTCGGCGGTGCCCAAGCTGCGCCGGGCCGGGGCCGACGCGGTGGTCTCCCCCGCCTTCATCGGCGGGATGCGCCTGGCCTCGGAGATGCTCCGCCCCCAGGTGGTGCGCTTCCTCGACGAGATGCTCCGCGACAAGGAGGCCAACCTCCGCATCGAGGAGGCCGAGGTGGGCCCCAAGGGAGATCTCGTGGGCTGTAGCCTCCGCAAGGCCAACCTGCGGGAACACACTGGCTCCCTCATCATCGCCGTGCGCAGCCCCCAGGGGCAGGTGGACTACGTGCCCTCGGGAGATCTCGTGCTCGAGCCCGGGTTCACCCTCATCGCCATCGGCGGGCCCAAGGACATCCGCAGCCTCCGCCGAGCGGTGGGCGATCCCCGTCTCTAGGGGGATCGCTCGAGGAGATCCGCGCCGCGCCGGGCCCCCGAGGCCGCGCGGCACGGCGACGCCAAGGCATCACTCCTCGGCGTAGACCGCCTCTTCCTTCTCCTGGGCTTCCTTGCACTGGATGCAGAGCTGCGCCTCGGGACGCGCCTGGAGGCGCTTGAGGGAGATCGGCTCCTCGCACTCCTCGCACAGGCCGAAGGTGTTGTCGTCCATCTTGCGGATGGCGTGCTCGATCTTGCTGAGCAAGAAGCGCTCGCGGCCGCGCAGGCGGAACGAGAACGCCTGCATGTACTCGCTGGAGGCTTGATCGACCTCGTCCATGCGCTCGTCCGCCTCGATCACCATCTCCTGGTCGAGGGTACGCTTGGCCTCCGCCAGCAGCCGATCCCGCTTGTCGTTGAGGATCTTCCGAAACTCCTCGATCTGCGCCTGCGTCAGTGCCATGGGGGCATCTCCGGGCATGGGTCGGTCGAGGTCCATCCCTCGACAAGACGGCGAAGGCTATAGCGGCGAGGGCCGATCGACAATCGAAAAAGGTGGCCCGATGTAGTCCGTTGGCTCACGGAGGGCCCATTTGGGGCCGAGGTCGGAACCGACCCCCAGCTGTGAGCAGCCCCGGTCGTGAGGGCGACCCATATGACGAGTTGACAAGATTTCGTACCGTATCCTACCCTGCGAGCCAACCTAGAAAGCCCCCTCGGCTTCGGAGAACCCGCGAATGGCAAGCTCGGACAAGCGCAAGCAGAGCCTGTACTTCCCCGAACAGATGCTCAAGGAAATCCAGGAGGAAGCGGCGCGTCAGGACCGCTCCCTGTCGTGGATCGTGCAGAAGGCGTGGAAGATCGCCCGCAAGGACATCATGAAGTACCCGAGCGTCAACGAGATCGCGGACGACGGTCCCGACGACGAGCGGGGCAGGACCGAGGATTGAGGTCGCTCGGCCCCAGGGCCTAGCTCGACATCCACGACAACGACAAGCGGCGGGGGCGCCGGAGTCATCCGGCCGTTCCCGTCGCTCGTATTTGTCGCTTTGCTCGGGCTTCCCCCTGGCGCAGGCTCGACGTCATGACCGAGCCTCGGTCACGCGTGGCTTCGCACGTGGGTCCGCCGCCGCCCCACGAGGGCACGGGCGTGCAGTCCGTGGACGTCTTCGTCCAGGCGGAGGACGGCGCCTCGTTGTTCGTCCGCGACGTGGGCATGGAGCACGACCGCGCGCTGCTCATCCTCGATGGGATCGGCTGCAGCGGCTGGGCGTTCCGGCGCATCATCCCGCGCCTGGGGCAGCGCTACCGCGTGCTGCTGATGCACTACCGCGGTCACGGTCGCTCGCCCGATCCACCGCGGCCGTGGCGGCTGAGCATGCCCGACCTCGCCGACGACGCGGCCACGGTGCTGCAGGCCCGCGGGGTGAGCTCGGCCGTGGTGGTGGGCTTCTCGATGGGCTTCCAGGTGGCGCTCGAGCTCTACCGGCGCCACCGCGAGCGCGTGACGGGGCTGGTGGACCTGGCCGGCCCGGCCGGGCGCGCCCTGGCCACCTTCCAGGGCACCGAGGCCTTCCAGCACGTGCTGCCGCTGCTGCGGGTGGCCATGCGCCAGACCAAGGACCTCACGCGCCGGCTGTGGCGCGGCCTGGTGCCCACCACCTGGGTGCAGGACCTGGGCGCGCTCACCAACCAGATCAACGCCGCGCGGCTGCACGACGAGGACTTCGAGATCTACCTCGACCAGATGGCGGCGATGGATCCCGAGCTCTTCTTCGACACGCTGGGCGAGGCGGCCCGCCACACCGCCCACGACCTGCTGCCCTACGTGCAGGCCCCCACCCTGGTGATCGCGGGCGCCCACGACCGCTTCGTGCCCCTGCCCACGCTGCGCTCGATCGCCTTCGCGATCCCCGATGCGCAGTGGGTGGTGATCGAGGACGGCACCCACGCCCTGCCCGCCGAGTTCTCCGACGAGATCAGCGAGCGCCTCGAGACCTTCATGGAATCGACGGCCGCCGCCGCGACCGCCCCCTGAGCACGAGCGGGGTCCGGAGGCATGGCCCGTGGACGCGACTCGCCGGCCTCCTGCGCTCGGCGGTCGCTCAGTTGCCCGCAGCGTCGGCCGCCGGCGGATCGCCGGCCTCGATCTCCCCCCCGCCCCCGTCGCCGCCCTCGGCTCCGGGGTTGCGGCCCTCGGCCTCCTCCTGCTCGATCACGTGCCGCACCAGGCGCTTGAAGGTGTCGTTGCGCTCGATGTTGCGGAGGATCTTGACCAGGTCGTCGTGGGCCTTGGAGTCGTTGACGAGCTTGCCCAGGGTGCCCTCGCCGTCGTCGACCTTCTTGGCGATGCTCGCGGCCGAGTTGGTGAACTCGTCGAGGTCGGCCAGGATCTTCTCGAGATCCTCGACCATCTTGCCCTCCTCGTCGTAGAGCATCTTGGCCGCGAGGCTCTTGTTCTTGGGGTCCTTGAGGTCGGCGAGCAGCCGCCGCAGGTCGCCCATGGTGGCCCGCGCGTCGTCGACCATGGGCTGGAAGGAGTCGTCGAGCTTGGCCAGCGACTGGTTGGCCCGATCCACGAAGCGATCGATGCCCACCGCCGTGTTCCTCACGCTGCGCAGCGTGACGCCGAACTCCTCCTTGTACTCGTCGTCGCTGAGCAGCGCGCCCACCAGGCCCTCGCCCGAGGCCATCTGGCGGGTGATCTCCTCCACGTTCTCCAGGGTGCCCTTGACCGAGTTGATCGTGCGCTCGTCGTTGAGCTGCGAGAACAGGCTGGAGATGCCCGAGAGGCTGGTGTCGACCTTCTCGGTGAGGCCGTCGAAGCGATCGCGGAACAGCTGGATGTCCTCGTACAGCGAGGGGCTGCTCTGGATCCGGCGGTCGCCGCTGAGCTCCTCCCGCATGCCGGGGGTGATGTTGACCAGCTGGTCCCCGAGCACGCCGTTGCTCGCCACGGTGGCCCGCGAGTCGCTGCGGATGAGGTCGAGCTTGTCCTCGAAGATGTCCATCGCCACCTGCACGCGCCGGTGGGTGATGAAGTAGCGGGCACACACGCCGTCGGGGCCGGCCCAGGCCACGCGTCGGGCCCGGCGGCGGAACTCCGAGGTCACGCAGATCTCCTCGGGGGTGCAGTCACCGTCCTCGATGCAGGGCGCGTGCTGGCCCTTGGAGGCGTAGGGCTCGAGGTCGGAGCACAGCCCCTGCGGCCCGCAGAACAAGAAGGCGTCGCAGTTGTCGGTGCGGCCCTCGCCGAAGCGCCCGATGTCTTCGGTGGCCGGGTCGCACTCGTACTCCACGTTGACGAAGTCGATCGACGAGACGGTGCCGATCTCCACGCCGGCGAGCTGCACCGGCGAGCCCTTGCGCAGGCCCGTGATGGTGCGAAAGTCCGTGCGGATCGTGGTCTTGGTCTCCCAGGTGCCCTCGCTCTGGCCGATGATGAACAGCGACACGAACAGCAGGGCGGACAGCACCACCACGAACACCCCCACCACGATGCGGGTGCGAGCCTCGCTCCTACGCGATGCCATCGGAGCCCTCCTCCTCGTCGCGCAGCCCGTCGTCCTCGCCGGTGTAGGCCCCGCTGGCCCCGGCCCGTCGGATGCGGCCGTGGATGAAGTCGCGGATCTCGGGGGCCGTGCTGTTCCACATGGCCTCGGCCGTGCCCACGAAGGGGAACGCGCGCTGGTAGAGCATCGCGATGCGATCGCTGACCTTGTGGGCCATGGGCATGTCGTGGGTCACCACGACCGAGGTGACGCCCAGCTCGCGCTGAAGCTTGAGGATCATGTCGCCGATGCGCTTGATGTTCTTGGGGTCGAGGCCGGTGGTCGGCTCGTCGTAGAGGATAACCTCGGGCTGGATCGCGATCGAGCGAGCTAGAGCCACGCGCTTCTTCATGCCGCCGCTGAGGCTGGCCGGGAGCTGTTCCGCCACGGACGTATGGAGGCCCACCATCTCCAGGCACTCGAGCGCGCGCGCGCGGATGGCCTCGTCGTCCATGGTGGTGTGCTCGCGCAGGGCGTAGCCGATGTTCTCGAGCACGGTCATGGAATCGAACAGGGCCCCGCCCTGGAACACGTAGGCCACCTTGCGGCGCACCTCGCTCAGCCCCCGCTCGTCGAGGTCGGGCACCGAGGTCCCGTGGAACCTCACCTGCCCCGCGTCCGGAAGCAGCAGCCCGATCATCATCTTCAGGCACACGCTCTTGCCGCCACCGCTGCCTCCGATGATGGTGATCGTCTCCCCCGGGAACACCTGGAGGCTCATGTGCTCGTACACCACGTGGTCGCCGAAGCGCTTGGTGACGTCACGAAAGTCGATGATGGGCTCGGTCACGAGCTCGAGCAGGAAGGCTGGGGGAGGGGTACGAGGCCCCTCCACATGCCTAGAAGAAGAGATTGTTGAGGTAGAAGTCGGCGATGATGATCACGATGGCCGTCGCGGCCACGGTGTCGGTGGTGGAGGCACCGACGGCCTCGGTGCCGAACTTGGTGTTGAAGCCCTGGTAGCAGCCGATGATGCCCACCAGCGCGCCGAAGGTGACCCCCTTGACCGGGCTGGCGATGTAGTTGAGCGGCTCGAGCTCGTCGATGTAGGTCTCGTAGAAGTAGCCGGCCGGCACCCCGAACTTGAGCTCGGCGATCAGCATCCCGCCGAACATGGCGATGAGGTTGCCGAGCGCGATGAGCAGGGGCAGCGCGATGGTGGAGGCGCAGATCCGCGGCCAGACCAGCTTCTTGTAGGGGTCGGCGCCCAGGGCCGCGACGGCGTCGATCTGCTCGGTGACCTTCATCGAGCCGAGCTCGGCCGTCATGCCCGCGGCCATCTTCACGCCCACCGTGATCGCGAGCATGGTGGGCACCAGCTCGGGCACCAGGCCCACGGAGACCACCCGGCCCAGCGCCATGGTGGCCCCGAAGTCCTCCACGCCCCACCCGAACTGCCAGGTGAGGATCATGCCGATGAACAGGGTGATGAGCATGGCGATGGGGAGGCTGCGCACCCCCAGCTCGACCACCTGGTGGAAGATGTCGTCGACGCCCCAGGGGCGCCGCGGGCCCACCCGAGCCACGCGCATGACCAGCCGCGCCACCCCGCCGATCCACTCGAGACCGCCGAGGACCAGGGATCCGAAGCGCTCGAAGCTCTTCACGGGCGGGCCCCTCGATGCGGCGACGGTGCTGCCATCCTCGCTAGCCTCGCACGGGAAAGCGGAAGCCGCCGACCACCTCGGCGAAGGCCGCCTGGCCCTTGTCGAACAGCACCGGCTCCGCCGAGTAGCGCAGGTCGAAGAGGCAGCCGTTCTTCTTCACCACCCACAGCTCGTTGTGACGCTCCACCCCGTCGAGCTCGGCGAGCACCTCGGTGTGCAGCGCGGCCCGGTCGACCAGGCGCGCCTCCTCTTGGTGGAGCACCTTCCAGCCCGTCCAGTCGATGCGCAGGTGATCGGTGTACTGGTCCAGCGAGCTGTCGCCCTGGTCGTCGCACTGGGCGTGGATCTCGATGGCCCCGCCGAGCTCCGGGTTGACCCACGCGACCTGCACGTCCTTGAGGTTGCGCACGGGTCGCCAGCCGTCGCCCGGGAGGCCGAAGCGGTAGGTCGTCTCCTTGCGGGCGAGCTTGGGCGGGCTGCGGTGGGCCACGTAGGTGTCGCCATGCCACCCGGCGCATCCCACCAAGCAGGCGAGGACCACGACCGGGGCGATGGAGCGACGAAGGGACAACTCGGGCGCGGAGTCTACAGAGGGGCCCGGGGCCGAGGCAAAGACCTTTCCCCCGACGAACGATGATGGCGGCGTCTCCCCCGGTCGATCCCACCGACCGGTCGGCCGTCCGCGAGCCGATCCCAGCGCCGCCGATGTGAGGGCATCCCCGGAAAGCGCGTGCACGGACGGGCGGACCATAACGGGCGTTCGCGCAGCGCATTGCGCGGTTGGGGCGCAGATCGCTGCGCCACTGTGCAGCTTTGGCACTGACCGAACCACCGATCGGCTTTGGCCAACTCATTGAAACCGTTGAACACACATAGGATCGTTCGTCCGACACCACTTTGGGCATGCCGATTGCTAGGTCATGGAGCCGGAGACCGACCTTCATGCAGCCGACTCCCACCTCCTCGATCGACATCTCCAGCGACGCCAAGGGCGTGCAGATCCTGGCTCGCTCTCTGTTCCGCGAGATGCGTCAGCAGGGCTACAGCAAGGAGCAGATCATCGGCCTGTCGACCCAGCTCATCGCCCTGGTCCACGAGGACCTGCAAAAGAGCATCGCGGCCGAGTAGCCCCGCCCTTCCCTTCCTCGTTCCCCGAGACCCCGCCGGCGACGCGCCCGCGGGGTCTCGGCGATCGAGGCGGGAGCCCGGTGGACGGCCCGCCTCGGAGGGGTTATCAGAGCGCCGACATGGCCTCTCGCCCCTTTGCGACCCTCGACGAGCTCGACGTGGACAACCGCCGCGTGCTGGTGCGCGTGGACTTCAACGTGCCGCTCACCAAGGACCGTCGGGTCCGCGATGACACGCGCATCCGGGCCGCGCTGCCCACCCTTCGCATGCTGCGAGAGCGCGGCGCCAAGCTGGTGGTGTGCTCGCACCTGGGTCGGCCCAAGGGTGCGCCCGATCCGGCCCTGTCGATGGAGCCGGTGGGCGCTCGGCTGGCCGAGCTGCTTGAGGTGGAGGTGAAGCTCGCCGACGAGGTGGTGGGCGACGGCGTGACCAAGCTGGTCACCGATGCCCGGGCCGGCGAGGTGGTGCTGCTGGAGAACCTACGCTTCCATCCCGGCGAGACCAAGAACGACGCGAAGCTGTCCCAGGCCCTCGCGGCGCTGTGCGACGCCTACGTGTGCGATGCCTTCGGGGCCTGCCACCGGGCCCACGCGTCGGTGGTGGGCGTGCCCGAGCTGGTGCACGACAAGGCGGCGGGGCTGCTGCTGCAGGCCGAGCTCGTCGCGCTGTCCCGGCTGGTGGACGCGCCCGCTCGGCCGTTCGTGGCCATCGTGGGCGGGGCCAAGGTGAGCGACAAGCTCGGGGTGCTGCTGGCCCTGGTGGAGCGGCTCGCCGCCGGCGACACCGTGATCATCGGCGGGGCCATGGCCAACACCTTCTTGGCTGCCCAGGGACGGGAGCTGGGCGCCTCGCTGATGGAGCGCGACCGCACCAGCGACGCCAACACCGTGCTCACCAAGGCCGCGGCCCGCGACATCCACGTGGTGCTGCCGACCGACCTGCGGGTGGGCCGGGGCATCGAGGCCACCGAGGCCCGCGTGCACCACCTGGAGGACGGGCCGCTGGCCACCGACGAGATGGCGCTGGACATCGGCCCCGCCACCACCGAGCGCTGCGAGGCAGCGGTGGCGAAGGCGGCCATGCTGCTGTGGAACGGGCCCATGGGCCTGTTCGAGAACCCCGCCTTCGCCGAGGGCACCCTGGCTGTCGCTCGCGCGGTGGCCGCATGCAAGGGTTTCACCGTGGTCGGCGGCGGCGACAGCGTGGCGGCCGTGCAGCAGTCCGGGGTCGCCGATCGCATCGACCACGTCTCGACCGGCGGCGGCGCCTCGCTGGAATTCATCGAGGGCAAGACCCTTCCCGGCGTCGCGGCCCTGCGGAAGGACGACTGATCCACCATGTCACGCATCACCTGGATCCTGGGGAACTGGAAGCAGAACCACCGTCCCCCCGCGGCCGAGGCCTGCGCCAAGGGCGTGGCCGAGGGGCTGACCGAGGCCCTGCGCGAGCCCCACCCCAGCGCGGGTGAGGTTCGTGTGGGGATCGCGCCTCCGTACCTCTCGTTGGCGGCCGCCCGACCGTTCACCCGCCCCGGGCACGGGACCTGGCTGCTCGCCCAGGACGTGGCGGCCCAGGACGAGGGCGCGTTCACCGGCGAGGTCGGCCCGCGGATGCTCGGCGATGCCGGCGTCGAGGGCGCGATCGTGGGTCACTCCGAGCGTCGGGCCTACTACGGTGAGGACGATGCGGCGGTCGCGGCCAAGCTCCGCTCCGCCCTCGGCGGCGGCCTGGTGTGCGTGCTCTGCGTGGGCGAGCGCCTCGAGGCCCGCGATGCGGGCGAGCACGAATCCACCGTGATCTCGCAGCTTTCAGCCGCATTTTCTGATGTGTCACCCGATGCGCTGGACGAGCGTCTGGTCATCGCCTACGAGCCCGTGTGGGCCATCGGCACGGGTCGCACCGCCTCGCCCCAGCAAGCCAGCGACATGCACCGGACCATCCGGGCGTGGATGCGCGAGCGCTTCGGCTCGGCCGGCGTCGACAGATCCATTCTCTACGGTGGTAGCGTCAAGCCGAGCAACGCGGCCGAGCTCGTGGCGGTGGGTGACGTCGACGGCTTCCTCGTCGGGGGCGCCTCCCTTGACCCCGACTCGTTCCTCGCTATCGTGCGCGCCGCGGCGACCACCGCCCGACCCCCTGAAGCCGGCTGAGCCATGGACCTCTTCGTCGAGATCGTCTACGTCACCATCACCGTCGTGCTCATCCTGGTCGTGCTGCTGCAGGCCGGTCGAGGCGGTGGCCTCGGTACCGCGCTGGGCGGCGGAGCCAGCCAGGGCGTGTTCGGAGGCGGGGGCGGAGCCGACTTTTTGGCCAAGCTCACCCAGGGCCTCGCGGCGGGCTTCATGATCTGCGCGGTCTACCTCGCCTACGCCAGCGCCCACTCGGGATCGGACCGGCTCAAGGAAGCCAGCGACGACACCCAAGAGGAGCTGGTCGCGGAGGACGAGGCCGTCGACTACGAGCGGATCGCCGAGCCCGGCGGGGTCGTCCTGCCCTTGCCCGAGGCGGGCACCAAGGCCAAGGCACCCGAGGCCGCCGTGCCCACGGCCCTGCCCGAGCCCGCCGCCGACGAGCACGAGGCACCGGTCGATGGCCAGGATGCCGAGGGGGCCGATGCGGTCGAGGCCCTGCCCGGCGCCGAGGCCGAGACGCCCGCCGCCGGCGAGCCCGCCGAGGCCGAGGCCACCGAGCCCGAGGCCACCGAGCCCGCCCCTGCCGGCGAGGCCGCCGAGCCCGCCGAGGCCGAGGCCCCCACCGCCGAGCCCGAGCCGACCGCCCCCTAGCCCGCCATCGGAGAAGCCCATGCCCACGATGGCGTTTCGCAAGGTCGAGGGCCTCGGCAACGACTTCGTGCTGCTCGACCGCCGCGACGCCACCGTCGAGGCCATCGAGCAGGAGCTACGCGAGCTCTCCGCTCGGGCCCCCATGATCTGCAACCGTCGCACCGGCATCGGCGGCGACGGCATCCTGCTGCTGGGCCCTCCCCGCGACCCGGCCCACCACGCCACCATGTGGGTCATCAACTTCGACGGCTCGCGCCCCGAGATGTGCGGCAACGGCCTGCGCTGCGTGGCCCTGATCGCCGCCGGGGTCGGCCAGCACACCCTGGTGGTCGACACCGATGCCGGCCCCCGCCGCTGCACCGTGACCGCCGATCGCCCCACCCACGGAGAGGTGGAGGTGGACATGGGCCCGGGCCGCTCGCAGGGCGAGTGCAGCCCCGCCGCCGCCAAGGGGCGCCCGCTCGAGCGCGTGTCGATGGGCAACCCCCACGCGGTCTCGATCACCGACGTCTACGAGGACCCCGAGGTTCTCGCCCGCAGCCTGGGCCCCTCGCTCGAGCGCGACCCCCTGTTCCCCGAGGGCACCAACGTGGAGTTCGTGCGGGTGCAGCCCGACGGCAGCCTGCTGCTGTGGGTATGGGAGCGCGGCTGCGGCATCACCGACGCCTGCGGCACGGGGGCCTGCGCCACCGCGGTGGCCGTGGCCCGCCGCGGCCTCGCCCCCACCGACACCCCCGTGGCCGTGCACCTGCCCGGCGGCACCCTGGAGATCGTGGTGCCCTCCGATCCCGAGGCCGGCGTCCGCATGCGCGGCCCGGCCCGCGTGGTGTTCGAGGGCACGCTGATCGCCTGAGCAGGCGGATCAGCAGGGCGGCCGCTCGACCGACGGCGCCGGATCGTCGGTGGGCAGGATCTGCCGCAGGTAGTCGTAGTGCTCCCCGCAAAAGCGCGAGGGGCCCTGGCCGTACAGCTCGGCCCGCTCCTCGAAGCTGCGGGCCCCGCCCGCGTCCATCAGCCGGTTGGGCTGGTCGCCCGCGTTGTGGAAGGTGTCGGGCGGGCCGTGCGGATCGGCCAGGCCCAGCGAGTGCCCCAGCTCGTGGCTGGTGGTCGAGCCCACCACCGAGCCGATCACGAAGATCGCACAGCCGATCCGCCCCGCCCGGTTCTGGCTGGGACACTCGGCGCCCGAGCCCACCCGGGGCACCCCGGCGATCAGGTCGGCCGAGCTCACCGGCGTGCCGCCGCGATCGCTGCGCAGCGGATCGAAGATCTGGTCGAACACCGCGGTCGCCACCTCGGCGCTGTCCACCGTGCCCGCCGCCGGGTGCAGCGAGAACGAGAACAGCGACTCCATGAACACGCCGCCGAAGCCGGGCAGCCCGCTCAGCTGGGTCTGGGCGTTGGTCCCCCCGATCCGATCGTCGAGCCGCAGGTTGTCCACGTCCTTGCCGTGGGTGTTGTCGTAGCCCAGCAGGCCCAGGCCGTTGGGATCCGAGCCCGAGATCTCGACGATGGAGAAGAGCTTGTAGTCGGTGGGCGGCTCGTCGCGAAACTCGACGTTGAGCCCCTCGTAGTCGCGCCGTAGCACCTCGAAGATCCGATCGCGGATCGCCTGGTCCACCGCGAAGTCGCGCAGCCCGAGCTTGCGCAGCGCCTCCACGTAGGAGGGATTGAACTGCACGTACACCACCTGCCTGACCGGCTCGAGCCGCAGGGTCACGTCGGTGGGCTGCCCCTCCACCTTCGCGTCGAGGTACTCCACCACGGGGTGCACCCGGCCCACGAAGGTGCCGGAGGCCAAGCGCACGTTGCCCACCTGCTCGGCCAGCAAGTCCTCGTCATTGACCACGTAGCGCAGCCGCCGACCGTCCACGAATTCGGAGATCACCTGCAGCTCATCCAGGGGCACCTCGCCGCCCCCGTCGGGGAAGTAGGTGCCGTCGAACACCAGCGAGCTGACCCCCTCGTCGCGGCTCACGAAGCCCGCGCCCCCGATCTCCACGTAGCGACCCAGGCTGCCCACCCCCTCGCCGCCCTCCTCGCCCACCCACGACACCAACGACTCGGCCAGGTCGTAGTCGATGGCCTGGGATCCGCTGAGCGTGACCTCGCCGTCGGCGTGCTCGTTGCGCAGCATCACGCTGCCCTCGAAGGTGCCTGCCTCGATCCCCGCGATGCGGGGCGAGAACGGGAACACCCCGCGATCGCGCAGGGCGGGGTCGAGCGCGCTCACCGGCACCTGCACCGTGGGCACCGGCCCGCAGGTGACCGCCGCCAGCGGGCGGAAGCAGCCCTCCACCACCGCGTAGGTCTGGCCCTCGTCGCCGCCGAGCAGCAGGCCGTCGCCGACCACCTCGATGGGCTCGTTGACGAAGATGACGGCGTTGGCCTCCACCGCGTCCAGTCGAGGCTCGAGGTGATCGCGGACCTCGAGCTCCATGAAGCGCCCCACCGAGGAGAAGCGGATCCCGTCGGGCACGAAGTCCACCTCCACCCGCACCTCGCCGCTGAAGGTGCCCGCGGTGGGCCCCAGCAGCGCCAGCACCGAGGGCGTGGCCACGATCTCCATGCGGTCGAAGTCGACGAAGCTGGCGGGGACGTAGGCCTCCAGGGGCAGCCCGGCGTAGCTGCCCTGCAGGGCCAGCCACGAGATGCCCAGCGGGGCGTCGAGGAACGAGCGCCCCTCGATGGTCAGCCGGGTCCCCGGCACGATCACCCGGGGGTAGACGTCGTCGAAGCCCAGCGCCTCGAGGCCGGTCTCCTCGCGCCCCTGTGGCTCGTCGCCGCAGGCGGCCAGCGCCACCAGCAGGCCCCCGGCCGCCCCTCCGACGATGGTCCGCATCGGCGGCGATCGTAGCAGTGGGTGGGGGCGCGGGCTAACCGCCGTCGTCCTCGGGCATGCCCTCGACGCGGACGCCCACGTCCATCCCCGCGCGGAGCCGCACCCGCTCCTCGTCGGCCTCGATGAAGCGCGCGGCCAGGGCCTTGACCAGCGGGCCCAGCCAGCCGCGCGAGTCGATCTCTTGCTCCAGCGCCTCGCGGGTGACCACCAACGCGGTCACCTGATCGACCGCCACCACCGAGGCCGAGCGTCGACCCGAGGTGAGGATGGCCGTCTCGCCGAACACCTCGCCCTTGCCGATCCGCCGCAGGTGCACCTTGCGCTCGCCGGCGCGCTTGTACACGTCGCAGTGGCCCTCGGTGATGATGTACGCGGTGTCCCCGGGCTCGCCCTCGGCCACGATCACGTCGCCGGGCAGGAAGCGACGCTCGCGGAACCAGCCGCCGCCGCGCAGCAGCGCCTCGAGCTCGCCCTGCATGGTGACCACGTCGCGGTAGCGGCGATCGGGCTCGTGGGCCATCGCCCGCATCGCGATCGCCGACAGCCCCGGCGGCGGCTGGCGCAGCGTGGGGCTCTCAAGCGGATCGAGCACCACGTTGTCCGCCGCCCGCACCAGATCCTCGAGCACCCCGCGGGGCTCGAAGGGCGGCCGTCCGGTGAGGAACTCGTAGAGGATGCCGCCCAGACCGTAGACGTCCGAGCGCTCGTCCACGCCCTTCATGCCCCGTCGCGCCTGCTCCGGCGCCATGTAGGCCAGCGTGCCGCGCAGCCCCTGCTTGGCGTCGACCGGCCGCAGCCGCCCCTCGTCGTCACGCTTGCAGCGGACGGCGATGCCCCAGTCCATCACGTAGACCTGGCCGTGGCTGCCCACCATGATGTTGTGCGGCTTGAGATCGAGGTGCAGCACGCCGCGGCTGTGCGCGAACGCGACGGCGTCGCACACCTTGATCATCACCTTGATGAACTCCTCGATCTCGGACCCCGGCAGCGGCCCCGCGGAGAGCTTGCGGAACATCTGGGCCAGGCTGCGCCCCTGGACCAGCTTCATCACGAACCAGGGCGGCTCCTGGCCCTGCCCCATGTCGTGCACGGGCACGATGTTGGGGTGATCGAGCTGCGCGGTGATCTGGGCCTCGCGCACGAAGGTCTCGAGCTCGCCGGGGCGATCGAGCAGCTCGGGGTGGAGCACCTTCATCGCCACCCGCCGCTGCATGCGGTGGTCGTACACGTCGAGGATCGAGCCCATCCCGCCCCGCGCCACGGTACGCTGGGACTCGAAGCGGTCGGTGTCGGGCTGCTGTCGACGGATCGGGACGCCGACGGCATCGACCGCGTCGAGCTGATCGTCGATCACGGTCTTGTCGAGTCGCTCCCCCATCCCGGCGGGGATCGAATCTAGCACAGGGGCCGGATCTCGGGGCCCTCAGCGGTAGCCGGGCCCTTGCCCCGAGAGCCGCCGTGCCACCTCGAGCATCCCCTCGAGGCGGTCGACATGGGGGTCCAGGCGCTCGCGACCCGGGGGCAGGAACACGCGGATCGCCGCTGCGTCGATGTGCAGCCCCTGGCTGCCCTCGACCAGGACGGCCAGGCCCTCGGGCATGGGTGCGGGATTCCCTTCCCCCGTCCACCGCTGGTGCCACCTCGCGTCGATGGGCAAGGAGGGACGGACCTCGAGCATGGTGCGAGCCAGCGTGCCGTCGTCGTCCCACTGGGTCTGGAGCGAGTACGGGATCTCGTTGCGCACGCCCCACACGTCCATGCTCGCCACGTCGAGCTCGCCGCCCAGGCGCTGCGCCGCGGCCCGGAACCAGGGCACCGCCTCGGCCATGTCGCCGGGCGGGGGCAGCTCGTCACGCGCCAGCCACATCGCCTGCCACAGCGCCTCGAAGCGCTCCGCGAGGCCGGCCACCGATTCCACCCGCGTCCCCGAGTCGTCGAGGACACACACGATGCGCTCGTCGTCGGCCTCCTGCACCGGGCACGCGTCCGCCAGCGCGTCGGTGTGCTCGCCCAGCACCCGGGCCTGCTCGGGATCGCGGCAGCGCAGGCGCCCCCGCTCGGCTCGCAGGCCCAGGTCGAGGTCGCGGAACGTGGCCTCGGCCCGCAGCCGCAGCCCCTTGCGCCCCTGGTGCTCGCGACGAAGCGAGCGCCGCCCCTGCGGCTGCTCCCGCACCAGCTCGCCCGCCCGCAGCTCGTAGCCGCTGCGGCGCGCCGCCTCGGCCCACACCAGCGCCAGGCGATCCGAGCCCACCGCCAGCGGGGCCGCGGTGGGTGCCTGCTCGAGCACCGAGCCCGGCCGCACCACCACCGGGATCCACAGCTCGAGGTTGGTGGCCCAGGTGATCTCCACCTTCACCTCGAGGAACCACTTCAGCGACAGCGCCTGGGTCTCGAAGGCCGGGACCAGGTCGGCGGGCAGGCGCAGCGAGAAGGCGATGGGCTCGTCCTCGGCCGGGGCCGACAGCGGCACCACCCAGCGCGCCCGGGCCTCGTGCGAGGTGAAGGGCGACAGCAGGCCGGGCACGCTCTGCACCGCCACCAGGGTGAAGCGCAGGGCTCGGTAGTCGTTGTGGGCGGTGTTGGACAGGGCCACGCGCCCCTGCAGCTGCCCGCCGGGATCGAGGGCCGAGCTGCCCAGCGAGACCTCGGCGTAGGGCTTGCGCCCCCGCGGCCCGTCGGTCGACGAGGCGAGCACCCGCGGCGGCGGCGGGTCCACGTGGGGGGACGCCACCACCCACAGGTCGAAGGCCGCCCGCGCGTCGGGCCACCACGGGATGTCCACCCGCACCCGCACCGTCCACTCGATCGACAGGTGGCGCCCCACGAAGCTCCCCGGCACGTCGGGCGGCAGGGCGAAGGTCACCGGGTACTCGTGCTCCCCCGCCGACAGCTCCCGGCGCTCGCGAACGGGCCGGGCCACCCAGCGGGCGAAGGGCATGGTGTTGCGGTGGCGGCCGTACTGCGAGCTGGTCATCCACACGCCGGTGCCCAGCAGCTCGATCGACACGCCGTCCACCGGCAGCGGCTCCGGGCAATCGAGCCGCGCCCGCACCCCGAAGGAGCGCCCCGCCACGATCGCCGGCGGGGCGAGCAGCGTGATCTCGGGGCGGCGCTTGAGCAGCGACATCGGTCTCATCGTACGCGCCCGAGCCCGCGTACGGGCCGGCACGCCGGCGTGGGCCCGCCTACCCCTCACCGAGCGCTCGGGTGGTCTCCTCCTCGATCCCCACCCCCCCCATGATGCCAGCCCCGCAACCCACGGCTGCGCCACTGAGTGGGACGACCCCCGACGACGGCCCCTGCTGTGCCGCCAACGACCCCCCGGCTGCGACGTGAGCTCCGTGGAGGCATGCGTCTGCGCGGTCGCTCCCTTCTATTGTGACACCGAGTGACACGACAGCGGCGTGGGCTCCATCCCCACCGAGGGCTGCGGCAGCTGCCCCTGAGCGAGACGAAGGGCCCGGCCACACCCCTCCGCCCGGCGAGGATCCCCGCGCCGAGCCATCCTGGCCCCGTGCTGCGGCCCACGGCGGGCTACCCGTGACCGGCCCACGGGCGGGTCGGGATCTCGTGAGCTGGCGCATCAACGGGTCGATGATTCACGATGTTTTTCGCCCCACGGCCCGCAACCGCTCGGGGGGCATCCCGTCTACCCTCCCGTCATGGCCGCACGCACCCTCTCGCTGTACACGTTCCTCCTCACCCTCGTGCTCGCCCTCGGGGCGTGCAAGAAGGACGATTTCGCCAACGAGACCGTCAACGAGCTCAACAAGCTCGCCGACGACATCGTCGCCAAGGTCAAGGAGGGCGACGACCGTGCCGCCTCCATCGACGCGGCGCAGAAGATGCTCGACGAGAAGCGCCCCGATCTCCAGACCAAGATGGGCGAGATCATGGAGCTGCGTGGCTTCCAGGTCTCCGAGGAGACCGCCGCCAACGTCAACAAGGTCCGCACCGAGGCCGGCATGAAGGTCGCCACCCTCCAGCTCGATCTCATCGCCGAGACCGCGGGCAACGAGGAGCTCAACAAGAAGCTCGAGAAGCTCACCGACGACTTCACCAACCTGGTCGACGGCAAGTAGCTCCTCCTCCTCCCCATCACCCCGACCGGGTCCACCACCCCGGTCCCCCTCGACGGCCGCCTCCGCAAGGAGCGGCCGTCTTCGCGTCCACGCTCCCCGTGGCCCACCCACGGTCAGGTGGTCCGCCCACCCGCTCGGTCGACGAGATCCTCGCCCCCTGCGACAGCATCGCGAGGGCGTGCGGCTACAGGTCGAGCTGGCCCTGCGAGTCGCTGCCCGAGCCCTTGCGGCCATCGTCGCGGCCCAGGTGCTTGAGGGCCTTGCGGGTCACCTGACGTCCCCGGGGGGTCCGCACCAGGAAGCCTCGCTGGAGCAGGAACGGCTCGTACACGTCCTCGAGGGTGTCGCGCGGCTCGCTGAGGGTGGCGGCCAGGGCATCGATCCCCACCGGGCCCCCCTCGAACTGGTCGAGGATCACCGCGAGGATCCGCCGGTCCGTGCCATCGAGCCCGGCCCGGTCGATGCCGAGCTGCTCCAGCGCATACTCGGCGTCGGCCGCCTCGATGCGATCGCGGCCCCGCACCTGGGCGAAGTCCCGCACCCGCCGGGTGATCCGATTGGCGATCCGCGGGGTGCCCCGGCTGCGCCGGCCGATCTCCTTGGCCCCATCGGCACTCGCCGGCATGCCCAGCAGGCTCGCGGTGCGCTGGACGATCTTGGCCAGCTCGGCATCGGAGTAGAAATCGATGCCCTCGATGATCTGGAAGCGCTCCCGCAGCGGCGCGCTCAGCAGCGCGGTCCGGGTGGTCGCGCCCACCAGGGTGAAGGGCGCCAGGTCGAAGGGCATGGTCCGCGCCCGGCTGCCCTCACCCACCGGCAGGTCGATGCGCCCGTCCTCCATCGCCGAGTACAGGCTCTCCTCCACCGTGGGCGACAAGCGGTGGATCTCGTCGATGAACAGCACGTCGCCTTCCTCGAGCGCGGTGAGGTGCCCGGCGAGCACCCCCTTGTGCTCGATGGCGGGACCCGAGCTGATGTGGATCCGAACCCCGAGCTCGTGCGCGAGGATCTGCGCCATGGTGGTCTTGCCCAGCCCGGGCGGGCCGTGCAGCAGGGTGTGATCGAGCGGCTCGCCCCGCTGCCGCGCGGCGGAGACGAACACCTCCAGCTTGCGCTTGAGCGCGGTCTGGCCCACGTACTCCGAGAAGCGCTGGGGTCGGATGCTCGCGGCCGAGTCGTCCTCGGGGGCCGCCGCGCCCTCGAGCACGCCCCGATCGCCAGCGTCGGCCGAGCGGCGCTTGGCCCTCGGCTCGTCGTCGTCGTCGTCGTGGCGCACCCGGGACACCGGGCTACTCCCACTCGATGGTCGCGGGCGGCTTGCTGCTGATGTCGTAGCAGACCCGGTTGATCCCGCGAACCTCGTTGATGATGCGGTTGGAGATGCGCCCCAGCACGTCGTAGGGCAGCCGCGCCCAGTCGGCCGTCATGGCGTCGGTGCTCTGCACCGCCCGCACCGCCAGCGCGTTCTCGTAGGTGCGGCCGTCGCCCATCACCCCCACGCTGCGCACGGGCAGCAGCACGCCGAACACCTGCCACAGCTCGCGATACAGCCCCGCCTCGCGGATCTCCTCGATGATGATCGCGTCGGCCTCGCGCAGCAGGTCGCAGCGCTCCTCGGTCACCTCGCCCAGCACCCGCACCGCGAGCCCTGGCCCCGGGAAGGGGTGGCGCCACACCATGTCCTCGGGCAGGCCCAGCGACAGGCCCAGGCGACGCACCTCGTCCTTGAACAGCTCCCGCAGCGGCTCCACCACGCCCATCTTCATGCGCTCGGGCAGGCCGCCCACGTTGTGGTGGGTCTTGATGGTGGCCGAGGGCCCGCCCTTGAACGAGACGCTCTCGATCACGTCGGGGTAGAGCGTGCCCTGCACGAGGAAGTCGGCCCCGCCGATCCCGTGCGCCTTCTCGTCGAACACGTCGATGAAGGTGGCGCCGATGCGCTTGCGCTTGAGCTCGGGGTCGCTCACCCCCTCGAGCGCGGCCAGGAAGCGCTCGCCGGCGTCGGCCACCACCAGCGGGTTGTGCAGCCGCCCCGCAAACATGGCCTGCACCTCTGCGCGCTCGTCCTTGCGCAGCAGGCCGTTGTCCACGAACACGCAGTGCAGCCGGTCGCCGATCGCCCGCTCGACCAGCAGCGCAGCCACCGAGGAGTCCACCCCGCCCGACAGCCCGCACAGCACGTGGCCGGTCTCCCCCACCTGGGCCCGGATGCGCTCGACCGCCTCCTCCACGAAGCGGGACATGCTCCAGTCGCGGGTGAAGCCGCACTGGTCGAGGAACGCCCCGAGCACCTCGGCCCCCCGCGGGGTGTGGGTGACCTCGGGATGGAACTGCACCCCCCACATGCGGCGCTCGGGATCCACGATGGCCGCGTGGGCGCAGCCCTTGGACGAGCCCACGGTGCGAAAGCCGGGCGGCAGCGCGGTCACGTGATCGCCGTGCGACATCCACACGGCCTCGCGGCTGCCCACCGCGAACGGGGCCAGTGGTCCCACGGCCTCGCGCACCTCCACCTCGGCCGCCCCGTACTCGTGCCGAGCGCTCTTCTCCACGCGCCCGCCGAGCCCGTCCACGAGCACGTACAGGCCGTAGCAGATGCCGAGCACCGGCACTCCGAGCTGGAGCACCGCGGGGTCGAGGCGCGGCGCTCCGTCCTCGTAGATCGAGGAGGGCCCGCCGCTGAGGATGATGCCCTTGGGGTTCTCCCCCGCGATCCGCGAAAGCGGGGCGTCGCAGGGGAGGATCTCGGCGTAGACCCCCAACTCGCGCACCCTACGGGCGATGAGCTGGGTGACCTGCGAGCCGAAGTCGACGACGATGAGGTTCTCGTGCGGGCGGGACACGGCTACTCCGTGCGGTAGTTGGGGGCTTCCTTGGTGATGATGACGTCGTGCACGTGGCTCTCGCGCAGCCCCTGCGACGAGATCCGACGGAAGCGCGCCTTGTGCTGGAGCTCGTCCACGGTGGCCGCGCCCACGTAGCCCATGCCCGAGCGCAGCCCTCCCACGAGCTGGTGCACGCTCTCGGCCAGCGGCCCGCGGTAGGGCACGCGCCCCTCGATGCCCTCGGGGACCAGCTTGCGCTCGTCCACCCCGGACTGGAAGTAGCGGTCCTTGCTGCCCGCCTGCATCGCGCCCAGCGAGCCCATGCCGCGGTAGACCTTGTAGCTGCGACCCGACAGCAGCACCTTCTCGCCGGGGGCCTCGTCGGTCCCCGCGAACAGGCTGCCGATCATCACCGACGACGCGCCGGCGGCCAGCGCCTTGACCACGTCGCCCGAGTACTTGATCCCGCCGTCCGCCACCAGCGGCACCCCGCGTCGCCGCGCCGCGGTGGCGCACTCCATGATCGCGCTGACCTGGGGCACCCCCACGCCGGCCACCACGCGGGTCGTGCAGATCGAGCCCGGCCCGATCCCCACCTTCACCCCGTCGGCGCCCGCCTCGGCCAGGGCCTCCACCGCCTCGGGCGTGGCCACGTTGCCCGCGAGCAGCTGGAGGTCGGCGAATTCCTTGCGGATCGCTCGCACCGTGTCGAGCACGCGTCGGCTGTGCCCATGGGCAGTGTCGACCACCACCACGTCCACGCCCTGCTCCACCAGCGCGGCCACCCGCTCCATGGTGTCGGCGCTGGTGCCCACCGCCGCGCCCACGCGCAGACGTCCCAGCGAGTCCTTGATCGACAGGGGGTGATCCTCGGCCTTGAGGATGTCCTTGACGGTGATGAGCCCCACCAGCGCCCCGGCCGTGGACACGACCAGCAGCTTCTCGATGCGGTGCTTGTGCAGGATCCGCTTGGCCTCCTCGAGGCCAGTGCCCTCGGTGACCGTGATCGGATCCTTGGTCATCACGTCGCCCACCTTCTGATCGAGGCGGGTCTCGAAGCGGACGTCACGGCTGGTGAGGATGCCGACCAGCCGCCCCCCGTCGACCACGGGCAGACCCGAGAAGCCGTGGTCGTCCATCAGGCCCAGGGCCTGCCGCAGGGTGCTGCCGGGGGTGATGGTGAGCGGGTCGATCACCATGCCGCTCTCGGCCTTCTTCACCTTGCGGATCTCGTGGGCCTGCAGCTCGGGCGCGAGGTTCTTGTGGACGATGCCGATGCCCCCCAGCCGCGCCATGCAGATCGCGGTCTCGGCCTCGGTCACCGTGTCCATGGCGGCCGAGGCGATGGGCGTGCGCAGCTCGATGTCGCGGGTGAGCCGGGAGCTGACCGAGACCTCGGCCGGCAGCACCTCGCTGTAGCCCGGCTCGAGCAGCACGTCGTCGAAGGTCAGGGCCTCGCGGATGTCGAGGCGGGGGGGGTCGCTGGGTCGGTCCGCCATGGTGGAATTCGGGGAAGTATAGGGGCGCGGTCGCGCAGCAGAACCCCCGCGCGCGTGCGTCGACCGACGTGGCCCCGCGCCCGGGCCGGAACGGACGCCGGTTCTCCCGCCGTCCGCCGACCGCGCAGGCCCGCCGGCCGCGCCGCCCTTCCCGTGGCCCGAGGCGATCTCCCCGTCCTCGCAATCCCCTACCCCGCACCGAGACCATCCCGAGCGACGCAGGCCCGTGACGCAAAGGCCGTCACGAGAGGAACCAGACCTCAGCGCCGAGCGGTGCTCACTTGCAGGGCGCGAGCGCGTTGGTGGTGGCGCGCTTGGCCCGGTCGCTGGGCTTCATCGTGTAGAGCACCTTCTTGGCCGCCTTGGCCTCGGCGCAGCGACCCGCCAGCACCAGCGCGCCGATCTTCTGCACGTGGGCCGACTGCAGGTCGGGCGCCAGCGCGATCGCCTGATCGAGCTTCTCCACCGCGGCGTCGTTGTCCCCCAGCTTGCCCAGCGCGCTGCCCCAGGCGATCCACACCGCCGGATCCTCGGCGCGCCGCCCCGCGAGCTGCTCGAGCTCCGCCGCGGCCTCGGCCACCTTGCCCGTCCGCATCCAGCAGCGCGCCAGGCCGAGGCGAGCATCGTCGTCGTCGGGCTTGAGGGCGACCGCCCGCTCGAAGGTAGTGGCCGCCTCCTCGAAGCGATTGAGGCGCTCGAGCAGCCAGCCGTAGGTGGACTGGATCCCCGCGTCGTCGGTGGCCTTGGCCGCGGCCGGTCCCACCAGCGCCACCGCCTCCTCGAGCTTGCCCTCGAGCGCGTACAGCCGCCCCAGCTCCACCGCCACGTCGGGATCCTCGGGGTCGAGCTTGTTGGCGTTGAGGAGCGCACCGCGGGCCTCGTCCGTGCGGCCCAGCGCCAGCAGGGCCAGGCCGAGGTTGTAGTGCGCGTCCTTGAAGTCGGGGTCGTCCTGCAGGATCTCGGCGTAGGCCGTGACCGCAGCCTCGTAGTCGCCCGCCTCGAGCCGCAGCGCGGCCAGGCCGTGGCGGGCGGCGGTGAGCTTGGGATCGAGCTGCAGCGCCTTCTCCCATGACTCGGTCGCGCCCTCGGCCTGCCCCTGGGCCCGCTGGGCCACGCCCTTGGAGAACCACAGCTCGGCGTTGCCCGGATCGCCGGCCAGCGCCTGCTCGACCACCGCCTGCGCCTCGTCCGGCTTGCCCTGCTGCATGAGCTGCTGCGCATGCTCGATGGGATCGGAGGGCGCGGTGCTCTCGTCGGGCGGCTCGGGGGGCGGGCCATCCTTGGGCGGGCAGCCCAGGGCGAAGGCGGCCAGCAGGATCGGGAGGACGCGGCGGGAGCTCACGCGGCGATCGTAGCAGCGACCGGGAACGACCGCCGAAGGACGCGGGATCGACCCGATGCGCGCCCGCTCGCCCGCGCCTCGCCGGCTCGGCACGCGGCCGCTACTGCAGGTACCGCTCGAGCCGCTCGCGCAGCCGCCCCTGCGCCGCCTCGTCCAGCGGGTGCACGTAGAACACATCGCTGACCCGGTCGGCCTCGGTGTCGCAGCGGGCCAGCAGGATCTCGTGCCCCTCCTCGTGGAACGCCCGGGTGATCCGCCGCAGCACCCCCGAGGCCTCGGCCGTCTGCACGTCCACGATGGTGCGCTGGCCCCCGGGGTCGCGATCGAAGCTCACCTTGGTGGGCACCCGCAGCCCGCTGTCCCACGGCCGGCTGGGCCGCAGACGCGCCGGCGCGCCCTCGGCCTCGGGGTCGCGCTCGAGCGCCTGCTCCATCGCGGCCACGCGCTCGGGATCGATGCCCACCTCGGAGGGATCACGCGGCGCCACCCGGAAGATGTCGATCGCGATCCGTGGCTCGGTGGGCTGGGTGAACACGTCGGCCGCGAACACCTCCACCCCGTGCTGATCGAAGACCGCGGCCGCGTGGGCGAGCAGGCCCGGGCGATCGCGGGCCACCAGGGTCAGGCGCAGGGTGCCCGAGGCCGCCTGGAGATCGAGCAGCGCCCGTCGCTGCTCGCTGCGCAGGCGCTCGGCCAGGGCGAAGTGCTCGGCCCGCAGCTCCCGCTCGTAGAGGCTGTAGTAGCGATCGGGCATGCCCTCGGGCTCGTCGGGGCGGGCCACCCGAGCCGCGGTGTGACGATGGCCCCGGCGCAGGTAGGCGGAGCTCAGCAGGTAGAGCTCGTCGAGCAGGGTGAGCTTCCACGAGCTGAGGTTGCCCGGCCGCACCTGCGCCATGTCGACCAGCGAGAGCAGGTACAGCTCGGTCAGCGTGCGGCGATCGGCGATCCGATCGCCGAACTCCGCGATGAGCAGCGGATCGTTGAGATCCCGCTTCTGGCTGAGCAGCGGCATGGTGAGGTGCTCGGCCACCAGCAGCGCGCAGCGATCGACCTCGGCCGCGGCCAGCCCGGCGCGCTCGGCCACGCGGCGGGCGATCGCGGCCCCGGTCTCGCACTGGTCGCCCTCCTCGGCCTTGCCCGCGTCGTGCACCAGCGCAGCCAGGTAGAGCACCGTGGGATCGTCGATGCCCAGGTGCAGGGCGGTGGCCAGCGGGTGGTCCTTGTTGTGCTCGCCCCGGGCGATGCGCTTGAGCATGGCCACCGCGTTGAGGGTGTGCCGATCCACCGTGTACACGTGGTAGCTGTCGTGCTGCATGCGGCCGCGGATCGGGCCCCACTCGGGCACCGCCCGCTCGAGCAGCCGCAGCTCGGCGCACAGATCGAGCGCCGAGGGAGCCCCCAGATCCTCGGGCTCCACCAGCAGCTCGAGCAGCCGCCGCTGCGCCTCGGGCTCGCGCGAGAGCGAGGCCGCGTGCGCCGAGCCGGCCGCCTCGGCGATCGCATCGAAGGTCTCGCCGCTCAGCTCCACGTCATGATCGCGGGCGAGGGCCAGGGCCTCCAGCGCGAGCACGGGCGACTCGAGGAACGAGTCGGGATCGGTGTGCACCAGCTTGCCGTCCCGCAGGGCGAAGCGCTCGTCGATGCGACGGGGCTCGGCGATCGGGGCATGGGGCGCGGGCTCGCAGCGCGCCCGCACGCGCCCGCCGTAGCGCAGCATGTCTTGCGCCGCCCGGAAGTACACCTGCATCGCCTCCTCCACCGCGCTCACCAGGCGGGCGTCGGGGACCCGCCCCGGCGGCACCAGGCCCACCAGCGGCGGGAGCAGCTCTTGGTACTGGAACACCAGGCGGTCCTGGCCGCGCTTGGCCGCGAGCTGCAGGGCCGCGCGCAGCCACAGCAGCGAGGAGCGAGCCGCCTCGATGAGCGAGGCCACCCGAGGGGCCACCCGCCCCGCCTCGCGCAGCGCGGGCAGGTCGGCGGTGCCGTAGGTGGCCAGCAGGCACCAGCGCGTCACCGACCAGTCGCGCAGCCCTCCGGGGCCGTGCTTGAGATCGGGCTCCACCAGGTACACCGTGCCGCCGTAGCGACCGTGGCGCTCGCGGGTCTCCTCGGCCAGGCGCTGCAGGAAGGTGGCCCGCGCCTCGCCGAAGTAGCGCTGGTGGGCGTCGGCCTGCAGCCGACAGGCCAGCGCCTCGTCCCCCACCAGCGGCGTGGCGTCGAGCAGCTCGGTGCACAGGGTGAGATCGTCGACGGCCCCCGCCAGCCAGGCCTCGGGGGTGTGCACCAGCAGGTTGGTGCGCAGGCCGGCGTCCCACAGCGGGTGCGCCACCCGTCGCGCGACCTCGTCGATCGCCGCCTCGGGATCGTCCTCGTGCTCGGTGAGCAGCACCAGGTCGAGATCGCTGTGGGGCCCCAGCTCGCCGCGGGCCAGCGCGCCCACGGCCAGCAGCACCAGCCGTCCCGCCCGGGGCTCCGCCTGCTCGAGCGCGGGACGAGCCAGGCTCGCCACCACCGCCTCCACCCGCGACGAGTACACCGAGAGCATCGCGGCCCCGTCCCGTCCCTCGCGGAGGCGCTCGGCGAGCTGCTGTCGCGCGTCCTCGATCGCCTGCCGGGCCCGCTTCGCCTCGACCATGGGCGCGAGCATAGCCGCGGCCTCGCGGCGCGGGTGGCCGCGCGGCCCGGCCCTCAGTACAGCCCCTGCAGCGGGCCGCCGGGAGCGGCGAGGGCCTCCACCCGGCGGACGACCTCGGGATCCTCCTCGAGCGGCGGCGCATGGTGGGCCTTGATCCGCGCATCCACGATCACCGCGCCCCTACAGCCCCAGTGCTTGTGCTCCACGAAGGCCCCCACCCCGTGCACGTCGTGCGAGGGGTTGGCCCGCGTGAAGGTCACCCACAGCAGGTTGGCCAGGGTCCGCGCGCTCATCTCGGGATCGTCGGCCAGCACCACCAGCGGCCAGCGGGTGTCCGCGCCGTGCAGCGGCCCGCCCACCAGCGCCTCGCCCAGCTCGGCCGCCACCGCCTCGCCGCGCCCGTCCCACGGCGGCGCCCCGATCACCAGCACCCCCGGCCGGGCCAGGTGCACGGGCCCGAAGCCCGCCGGCAGCGGGAGCTCGGCGGGCGGCTGCGCGCCCAGCTCGCGCCGCGCCTCGCCGGCCGCCGCGATCACCAGCTTGGATCCCTCGTTGAGCCCGGTGCCCGAGTAGTCGAGGGTGTCGATGGTGGTGCGGGTGTGGAAGTGCAGATCACGAGCGGGATCGAAGCGCCGCAGCAGGTGATCGAGGAACGCGCCCTCGTCGTGCAGGTCGAGCCCGGGCGCGTCCTCGTGCGCCGCGATCAGCAGGAACTTCGCCAGCGACGCCTGATTGAAGCCGAGGATCGCATTGGCCAGGGTGAGCAATTCCTGGGGCTGGCGCGGCCAATAGGGCACGTAGCGCTCCCGACCCAGCGCGAGCATCAGCGGGTGCACGCCGGCCACGTCGACCGCGTGCATGGCCACCAGGCCGGGGATCTCCACCGGCACCATGGGCGCAGTGATCTCGTGGATGAGAGCACCGAAGGTGGTGTCCTCTTGGGGCGGCCGGCCCACCACCGTGAACGGCCAGATCGCGTCGGCGCGGTGGTAGACCGCATCCACCTCCATCACCGGGAAGTCGTGCCGCAGGCTGTAGTAGCCCAGGTGATCGCCGAAGGGCCCCTCGGGCTTGGTGCGGGTGGGATCGATGTGTCCCACGATGCAGAAGTCGGCCTCGGTGGAGACGACGTGCGGCCCCACCCTCGCGTAGCGGAAGCGACGGCCGGCGAGCATGCCGGCCATCACCAGCTCGCTCATGCCCTCGGGCATGGGCATCACCGCGGCGAAGGTGTGGGCGGGGGGACCCCCCACGAAGATGCTCACCGGCAGCGACTCGCCGCGATCGCGGGCCGCCGCGTGGTGGGCTCCGATGCCGCGATGGATCTGGTAGTGCAGGCCCACCTCGAGGTCGGTCTCGTAGTCGTTGCCCGTCAGCTGCACCCGGTACATGCCCAGGTTGCTGTCCATGATCCCGCGGCCGCCCGGGCGCAGGGTGAGCACCTGCGGCAGGGTGATGAACGGGCCGCCGTCGCGGGGCCACGAGCGGATCGCCGGGAGCTGGGAGATCGTGGTACGGCCGGCGAGCACGGGGCCACCGCGACGGCGCCAGGGCAGCGAGCGCAGGCCGGTGAGCGGTGCGGCGGCGTAGCGCCACGGACGACGCAGCGCCACGAGCGGATCGATCTTGAGCTCGATCGCCTGTCGTACTCGGCGAAGGGTGTCGCGGAACACGAAGCGCGCGCGCGGAAGGGTGCCGAAGAGGTTGCAGACCGCGGGGAACGGGCTGCCCTCCACGCGCTCGAACAGCACGGCCGGGCCGCCGGCGGCATACAGGCGGCGCTGGATCGCGGCGAGCTCGAGCTCTGGGCTCACCGGCGCGGACACCCGCACGAGGTGGCCGTGGCGCTCGAGGTCGTCCACGCAGTGGCGCAGGCTGGCGTAGGCCATGGGTCGCTTCCCCGCGGGCTATAGCACGGCTTCGCACACCCGCCCGCGACCAGCTCGGGGCCGCCCCAGCGCGCCGAAGCGCCGCCACCGGAGCTCAGCGAGGTGCCAACAAGTGCACCTTGGTCCCGCCCGAGAACGGGGTGACCGAGCCCAGGGTCCAGCCCGGCTCGAGGCGCAGCGTGACCTGCAGGGTGTCGCGTCCCTGCCTCACCTGGGTGACCTCGGCCCCGCGCACCTTGGGGCGGGCGGTGAGCACCGAGGCCGCCGCCTCGGCCTTCTCCACCACGATCCGCACGATGCCGCTGGAGGGTTGGTTGGCCACGCCCACCACCAGCTTGGAGGAGCCGGCGATGATCAGGGTGGTGCCGCGATCCGAGGCGTGGAACGACAGCTTGCCCACCCGCGTGGGGCCGCCCGAGGCGCGGGGCCGAGGCGACGGGGTCGACGAGGACGGGGCGCCGGTGTCGACCGGGGGCGGCGCGGCATCGGCCGCGGGAGGGACCAGCGGCGGGGGCTCGCCGCCCTCGTCCGCGCCGGGCTCGAGCCCCTCCCCCTCGCCCGTCGCCGGCTCGCTCATCGCCAGCAGCACCCGACGCGCCCGGGCGTGCGCGGGCTCGGTGGATCCGAGCACCGCCTGCTCGAGCTCGGCCGGCAGGGCACCGTCGCGGATGCCCTCGCGGGCGCGTCGCAGCAGCTCGTCGCCGCGCTCGGGCTCGGGCGCCACCTCGGAGCGCGACGCCGGGGTGGCCGGTGCCTCGGCGGGCGGAGGCTCGTCGCCGCACGCCACCGCGAGCACCCACGCCAACGATCCGAGCCAGCGGGCCTTCACGGCGCTCACTCTACCAGCACGGGCACCGGGACCGTCGCGCGGGTCTTGGGCGAGCGCAGCCCCACCGTCACCCAGAACGGCCCGTGGCTCTGCCGCAGCATGCTGCGCAGGCGCTCCAGCTCGATCCCCAGGTCCTCCAGCGACTCGATCTCCTCGTCGACCAGCCGCACGATCTCGATCCCGCGGAGATCGGCCCCCAGCTTGGCGATGCTGGAGCCGGGCATCACCCGCTCGATCACGGGGACCCCCGCGCCGGCCCGCAGCTGCAGGCCCAGCAGTTCCTCCGAGTCGATCAACATCTGCCGCTCCGAGGCGGCCGAGGCGATCTCCACCTCGGCGTGCACCAGCGTCCCGTCGCGCACGATGGTCAGCGGCAGCCGCTCGCCCGGGAACAGCGAGCGCACCGCCGACACCAGGTGGCCGGCCATGGCATCGGCACCGCGGGGCTGCGGCAGCCCGTCGAGCCGCTTGCCGCGGATCTCCACCACGCGATCGCCCTCGAGGATCCCCGCCGCAGCCGCGGTGCCCTCGGGGTCGACTCCGACCACCCGCACCCAGGCCGCGTAGCCCAGCCCATCGGACTCGCCTTCGCGACGCTCCTCGCCGACGATCTCCACCCCGATCGCCCCCGTGCGCCGCGGGGTGGTGGGATCGCCGACGGCCTCGAGGAAGGCCCGCACGTGATCCACCGGCACCGCGAAGGCGATGCCCTCGGCGTCCTTGCGACGCAGGGTGACGATGCCCACCAGCGAGCCGTCGAGCGCGAACAGGGGGCCGCCCGAGTTGCCCAGGTTGATCGAGGCGTCGAGCTGCACCAGCGGCAGCTTGCGGTTGCGCAGCACCTCGGTGCGATCGAGGGCGGACACGATGCCCCGGCTGACGCTGTGGTTGAGCCCGAAGGGATTGCCGATGGCGAACACCTCCTGCCCCACCCGCAGCGCCGAGGAGCGACCGAGGCGGGCCGAGGTGAAGCGCTCCTCGCCCTCGGGCCGCAGGCGTAGGATGGCCAGGTCCTCCACGCTGTCGGCCACCAGCACCACCGCCGGCAGCTCGCGCCCGTCCTCGAAGCGCGCCGTGACCGTCGGGGTCTGGTCGGCCACCAGCGCCCACTGCTCGCGGGGCACCTCGAGGGCCTCGGCGATCACGTGGTAGTTGGTCACCACGATCCCCCGCGGGTGCACGATCACCCCGGCGCCCAGCGGGCTGCGCTCGGTGGCGAGGTTGACGACGGCATCGCGGGTCTGGTCGACGGCGTCGGCCAGCGCGAGGGTCGGCGGGCGGGGCCCGAGCTCGGCCGTCGGCGGCGCCGCGGTGGCCGGCTCGACCGGCTCGACGACCGGTACCGGCGGGGGCGACCGTGTGCTCTGCGCGGAGCGGGTACCCAAGAGGACCGCGACCGCCCCCAGGCTCACCCCCACCAGGCCGGTTCCAGCGGCCAGCCACAGCGGGCTGGGTCGATCGTGGGTGCCGCGCTCCATGGCCAGCCGCTTCCAACGATAGCAGGGCGAATCGCCCCGCCCCACGAGACACGAAATCACGTCAACCACGCCGCGGACGCCGTTGTTCCCGCCCTCGCGGGGTGATCGATTCGGTTTGACAGAGGTCTGGCGCGGGGGTACGCCCCTAGGGCTCACGGTTCATTTCAAATTGATTTGAACACCTGATCCTCATGAGCCCTCCGTCCGACAAGAAGGCGCCAAGTCCGCAGGAACGCTACCGCGCGGAGCTCGCGGAGCTCGAGACCCGCGGGGACTCCGCGGGTCCCGATGTCGACACCGAGCGCCGCTTGCGCATTGCCCAGGACGAGGTCGCCGAGGTCTTCGGCAACATCGCCGCCTTCTGGGGCTTCACCCGCACCCAGGGTCGCATCTTCGGCCTGCTGTTCCTCAGCCCCGAGCCCCTCGATCACTCCACCATCCGCGACCGCCTGGGGATCAGCGCCGGCTCGACCAGCATGACGCTCTCGTCGCTGATCGACTGGGGCGTGGTCCACCGTCGCGACCGCCTCTACGTGGCGGAGACCGACATGTGGAAGCTGATCACCAACGTCATGCGCCGACGCGAGCGGGCGCAGGTCAACGAGGCCATCAACCGGGTGAGCCAGGCCATCGAGTTGCTGGCCGGCGCCCCCCTGGCCTCGCTGCGGATCCGCTTCGCGCTCGAGCGGGTGGAGCACCTGCTCGCGTTCTTCAAGCTCGGCCGCAGCTTCCTCGACGCCTTCGTGGCCCGTCGCCCCGTGCACGGCCTCATCACCCGCATCGCCCGCGGCACCGCCCGCTTCCCCGCGATCCTCCACAACTGGGACCCCAATGTCCGAATCGGCTCCTGATCTCAGCGTTCGGTCCTCTGGGCGGGCCATGGCCCCCCCACCCCCTCGCGATCCCGCCGCCCTCATCGAGCGAGCCCTCTGCTTGGTGGTGGAGGACCTCGCCGCCTGCGAGCGCCGCTTCGCCGAGCTGCTGTGCTCCGAGATCGCGATCATCCCCGAGGTGGGCGGGCACATCGCCTTCGCGGGGGGCAAGCGCTTCCGGCCGCTGCTCACCCTGCTCGGCGCCGCCGCGGCGGGCTTCGACGGCCCCGAGCGCCTCACCGTGGCCGCGGTGGGCGAGCTGCTCCACACCGCCACGCTGCTGCACGACGACGTGATCGACGAGGGCGAGTTCCGCCGGGGACGCCCCGCCTCGCGCATGCGCTACGGCAACGGCATGGCCGTGCTCGCGGGCGACTACTGCCTCGCCCGCGCGCTGCAGGCCGTGGCCTACACCGGCCAGCCCGTGGCCGTGTGCAGCCTGGCCGACACCGTCACCCGCATGGCCGAGGGCGAGGTGGCCCAGCTCGACGGCGCCGGTCGCTTCTCGCTGGACCGCGAGCGCTACCGCCTGGTCATCGATCGCAAGACCGCGGCCCTCATCGCCTGGTGCTCCTCGGTGGCCGGCCTGGTCGAGCCCGAGCTGGTCGAGCCCTTGCGGCGCTACGGCCACGAGATCGGCCACGCCTTCCAGATCGCCGACGACGTGCTCGACCTGCGCCCCGCCCCCGCCGGCCCCGGCAAGCAGCCCAGCGACAGCGGCAAGGATCCCGGACAGGATCTGCGCGAGGGCAAGATGACCCTGCCCATCATCCTCGCCTGCGAGACCGACCCCGGCCTGCGCCAGCGCGTGTGCCAGGCGCTGCAGGCCGGCCCGCCCATGAGCGAGGCGGTGGTGCAGGAGCTGCTCGAGCGCATCGCCCAGACCGACGCGGCCGAGCGCGCCCTCGACGAGGCCGAGGCCCACGCCCTCGCGGCCAGCCGCGCCCTGCGAGCCCTGCCCCCCTCCCCCGCCCGCGACGCCCTGCACGACGCCGCGCGCTACGTGGTGATCCGCCGCCGCTAGTCGAGCCACCATGAGCACCTCCATCGCCAAGCCCCCCGCCACCGTCCAGGCCGTCGATGCCCACGGCGACCAGGTGCAGCAGATGTTCGGGCGCATCGCCCCGGGCTACGACCGCGCCAACCGCTGGATGAGCCTGGGCACCGACGTCCGCTGGCGTCGCCGCGCCGTCGAGCGCCTCGCCCTCGCCGGCGGCGAGGCCCCCCGACGCGTGCTCGACCTGTGCGCGGGCACGATGGACTCCAGCGTCGAGATCCACCGCCAGTTCCCCCGGGCCGACGTGGTCGCGGGCGACTTCTCGGCGCAGATGCTCCAGCACGGCCGTGACAAGCTGGTCGGCTCCGCGGGCGAGCGCATCACCCCGCGGGTGATGGACGCCCACGCGCTGCCCCACGCTGACGACTCGCTCGACGCCATCTTCTGCGCCTTCGGCATGCGCAACGTCTCCGACCTGGCCCGCGCCACCGCCGAGCAGGCC
This sequence comes from Myxococcales bacterium, assembly GCA_020633315.1. GTDB lineage: Bacteria > Myxococcota_A > Polyangia > Nannocystales > Nannocystaceae > Paraliomyxa. The sequence goes on along the minus strand of JACKDV010000001.1, from coordinate 488,134 downwards.
CGCTGCCTGCGTCCCGGCGGTCGCCTGGTGGTGCTGGAGTTCTTCCGCCCCACCACCATCGTGCCCCGGGTGATGCACGCCATGTACAACCGCACGGTGCTCCCCGTGGTGGGCTGGCTCGCCACCCGCGACTGGCAGGCCTACACCTACCTGCCGCGCAGCATGGGCCGCTTCCGCAGCGTGGACGAGTACGCCGAGCTGCTGCGCGAGCACGGCTTCGAAGAGGTGCAGAGCACCGCCCTCACCCTCGGCATGGCCTGGCGGGTCGACGCCACCCTCGGCCCCACCCCCACCCCCGGAGCGAGCGAGCCATGAGCGAGTCCCGTCGTCTGGTCGTGTGCATCACGGGCGCCAGCGGCTCGATCTACGCGCGCCGCCTGCTGCGGCTGCTCGGCATGGCCACGCGCGGCGAGGTTCCCGGCGAGCCCGCGCGCCCCGAGCTGCAGGTGGACGTGGTCGCCTCGCACAACGCCCCCCTCGTGTGGCAGCAGGAGCTCGGCGAGCCGATGCCCGACGACCTCGGCCCCGGCCTGCGCCGCTGGGATCGCATGGACTTCGGGGCCCCCTTCGCCTCGGGCAGCAACGCCCCCGACGCCGTGATCGTGATGCCCTGCTCCATGAGCACCCTGGCCCGTGTGGCCAACGGCGGCGGCTCCGATCTCGTCGCCCGCGCCTGCGAGGTCGCCCTCAAGGAGCGCCGCCCGCTGATCCTCGTGGTGCGCGAGACCCCGCTGTCGCTGGTGCACCTGCGCAACATGGTCGCGGCCACCGAGGCCGGCGCCATCGTGCTGCCCGCCGTGCCTTCCTTCTATGGCCACGTGACGACCCTCGAGCAGGCCGTCGACACCGTGGTGGTCCGCGCCCTCGACCGCGCGGGCCTGCGCCTGCCCCTGGTCGAGCGCTGGGGAGACCGAGCATGATCGACACCGACTTCGATCCCCTGTCCCTGTACGACCGCCCCGCCCGCCTCGGCGAGCACGGGTCCCGGGCCCGCCGCGAGGCCTTCGGCGAGGAGGTGTGGGTGCGACCGGCTCCCGCCCACCCCCTGCCCGCCGTGGCCACCTGCCTGCGGCCTCGCCCCGCCGCCAGCCCCGACGACGAGCCCGAGGTGATCGAGCTCGGCGCCTGGCCCGAGCCCACGGCGCTGCGTGCCGGCGATCGCCTGGTGGTGCAGGTCCCCTCCGCCGTCGACGACCGCCGCCGCTTCGTCGCCTGGCTGCGGGCCGTGGCCGCCGCGCCCGTGCCCGAGCTGTCGGTCGCCCCCTGCTGCGCCAGCGCGGGCGGCATGCACCGCCTGTGGTGCATCGCGGCCGCCCGCGTGCTGCTGCCCGGCTCGGTGCGGGTGGAGGCCCGCCACGATCTCATCGGCATCCGCCTCGCCCAGCTCGCGGTGGGCTTCGGCGCCGACACCCTCGGCGGCCCCATCGAGCCCGACCGCTCGCTGCCGCTGGCCGGGGTCACCCGCCCCAACGAGGGCACGGCCGCCGGCCTGAGCACCCTGGTGCGTCAGGTGGGCCTGCACCCCCGCGCGTCCGATCCTCCCTGCGCCCCCGCCTCCCCGGAGACGAGCCCATGACCGCCACCGACTCCGCCCGCTTGTCCACCATCCGCGCCAAGGTCCACGAGGGCGAGCCGCTCACCCTCGAGGACGGCGTGTTCCTCTACCGCTACCCCGACCTGCTGGCCGTGGGCAGCCTCGCCAACGAGCTGCGCGAGCGGATCAACGGCGACCGCACCTACTTCAACATCAACTTCCACATCAACCCCACCAACGTCTGCGAGGCCGACTGTCAGTTCTGCTCGTTCGCGCGGCTCCAGCCCGGGATGCCGCAGGCCTACACCATGAGCCTCGACGAGATCCGCCACAAGCTCGTGGAGCGGCAGGGCCAGCCCGTCACCGAGATCCACATCGTCAGCGGCCTGCACGGCGGCGTGCCCTGGAGCTGGTACACCGATCAGCTCCGCGTGCTCAAGCAGGTGCGCCCCGACATCCACCTCAAGGCCTTCACCGCGGTCGAGATCCACTTCTTCGCCCAGCACTACGGCAAGAGCTACGAAGAGGTGCTGCGCGAGCTGATGGACGCCGGCCTCGACAGCATGCCGGGCGGCGGCGCCGAGATCTTCGCCGAGCGGGTGCGTCGCAAGATCTGCCGCGACAAGGCCAGCGCCGACCAGTGGCTGCAGGTGCACCGCACCGCCCACCGCCTGGGCCTGCGCTCCAACTGCACCATGCTCTTCGGCACGGTGGAGACCCTCGAGGAGCGGGTGGATCACATGCTGCGCCTGCGCGCGCTGCAAGACGAGACGGGCGGCTTCCAGACCTTCATCCCGCTGGCCTTCCACCCCGACGGCAACCGCCTGGGCAAGCTGCCGCGCCCCACCGGCATCGACAGCCTGCGCACCTACGCAGTGGGGCGGCTCATGCTGCACAACATCCCGCACATCAAGGCCTACTGGATCATGATCGGCCTCGACACCGCCCAGATCGCCCAGAGCTTCGGCGTGGACGACCTCGACGGCACCGTGCAGGAAGAGAAGATCTACCACATGGCCGGGGCCGACACCCCGCAGGCCATGACCCGCAGCGGCCTCATCCGCCTGATCCGCGAGGCCGGCCGCACCGCGGTCGAGCGCGACACCCTCTACAACCTGCGCTGGCAGGACGACGGCGGGCCCCTGCCCGGCATCCGCAGCCTCGAGGCCTCCATGCCCTACTCGCGCCGAGACCAGCGCGTGGAGCTGTCGGTGCTCTAGCCACCCCTCGACCCGAGAAGAGCAAACCCACCATGGCCACTCCGCTCCGCGTCTGCGCCGTCTCCTTCCTCAACGCCTGGCCCCTGTACCAGGTGCTGCTCGAGCAGCCCCCCGTGGGCGACGACGGCCAGCCGCTGTTCGAGCTGCAGGAGGCCCTGCCCGCCGAGTGTGCGCGCATGCTCGCCGACGGCGAGTGCGACGTGGCCCTGGTGCCCGTGGCCTCGTACCTCGAGCACCCCGAGTGGGAGGTGGTGCCCGAGGTCGCGATCGCGGCCCGCGGCGCCGTGCAGACGGTGGTGGTGGTCTCCGAGCTGCCGCTGGCCGAGGTCACCACCATCCACTGCGACGCCGCCTCGCGCAGCTCGCTGCTGCTGCTGCGCACCCTGCTGGCCACCGAGGGCCTGCACCCCACCCTCGTGCCCGCGCCCCACGGCACCGGCGTCGATCGGGTGCACGGCCGCGAGGCCGCCCTCGTCATCGGCGACGCTGCCTTCGACCTGCCCGCCCGCTTCCCCCACCGCATCGATCTGGGCGCCCAGTGGCTGCGGCTCACCGGCATGCCGATGGTCTTCGCGTTCTGGGCCGCGCGCCCGGGCTGCCTGCAGGAGGTCCACATCCGCGCCCTGCACCAGGCCCGCGACCGCGGCCTCAAGCAGGCCGAGGCCCTCGCCCGTCGCTACCGCGAGGGCCGGCTCGCCGCCGGCCTGCCCGCGGCCGACGAGAACTTCTACGCCAACTACCTGCGCCGCACGATCCGCTACCGCCTCGACGCCTGGGAGCGCGAGGGCCTGGTGGAGTACATCGCCCGCAGCCACGAGGCCGGCCTGCACTCGGCAGGCGAGGTGCACGTGCGCTTCGCCGCCCGCGAGCACGAGGGCGTGGCCACCTCGCGCCGCGCCCCCCGGCTCGGCTCGGCCATCGACGTGGACCGGCTGCTCGAGCGGGCGGCCGGAGGCGGGCGCCTCGAGCTCCACGAGGGCATCGTGCTCTACGAGCAGGCCAGCACCCTCGCCCTGGGCGACGCCGCCGATCGCCGACGCCAGGCCCTGCACCCCGAGGGCATCGTCACCTACATCATCGATCGCAACGTCAACTACACCAACGTCTGCACCGCGCGCTGTCAGTTCTGCAACTTCTACGTGCCACCCACCCGCAAGGACCACGAGGGCTACGTGCACTCCAAGGAGGTGCTGGCTCAGAAGTTCCGCGAGACCGAGGAGCTCGGGGGCGTGCAGATCCTGCTGCAGGGCGGCCTCAACCCCGAGCTGGGCCTTCACTGGTACGAGGACCTGTTCCGCTGGACCAAGCGCAACTTCCGGCTCAAGCTGCACGCGCTGTCGCCCACCGAGATCATCCACATCGCGCACCTCGAGGACATGAGCGTGCGCGAGGTGCTGCTGCGGCTGCGCGACGCCGGCATGGACTCGCTGCCCGGCGGCGGGGCCGAGATCCTCCACGACGAGATCCGCAACCGCATCTCGCCCTTCAAGAACACCACCGACGAGTGGCTCGAGGTGATGCGCCAGGCCCACGCCATCGGCATGCGGAGCACCTGCACCATGGTGTTCGGCTTCCAGGAGACCGCCGAGCACACCCTGGTGCACCTCGATCGCCTGCGGCGGGTGCAGGACGAGGCGCTCGCCCGCAAGAGCGGGGGCAAGGGCGGCGGCATGTTCACCGCCTTCATCGTGTGGCCGTTCCAGGCCGAGGGCACCCGCCTCAAGCTGCGCGACGACACCAGCGCCTGGCGCTACCTCCGGCTGCAGGCCCTCGCCCGGCTCTACCTCGACAACATCCCCAACCTGCAGGTCAGCTGGCCCACCCTCGGCCCCGAGATCGGCGAGGTCGCCCTGCGCTTCGGCGCCAACGACTTCGGCTCGGTGATGATCGAGGAGAACGTGGTCAGCCAGGCCGGCGCCCACTTCATGCTGAGCGCCGCCGACATCGAGCACCACGTGCGCCAGGCCGGCTTCGTGCCGCGTCGTCGCAACATGCAGTACGAACTGCTCGAGGTGGCCTGAGCCGGACGGCCGTCGGAGACCCTCATGAGCGCTGCCACCCTCCCCGCCCGCCGCTTCCACGGCGTCCGCAGCTTCTCGAGCCTGGTCAAGCTCAGCCACACCATCTTCGGCCTGCCCTTCGCGCTCGCGTCCACGCTGCTCGCCCATCGCTTCGCCACCGCGGCGGGGCAGCCCGGGCTGAGCCTGGGCCGCATGGCGCTCATCGTGCTCGCGTTCGCGGGGGCCCGGGCCGCCGCGATGGGCTTCAACCGGATCGTCGATCGTCGCTTCGACGCCGAGAACCCACGCACCGCGGATCGGGAGCTGCCGCGGGGGGTGATCGCGGTGCGGACCGCGTGGGTGCTCACCGGCCTGAGCGCGGCGATCTTCGTCGCGGCCGCGGCCGCGCTGGGGCCCGTGCCCGCGATGCTCTCGCTGCCGTGCCTGGCGGTGGTGCTGGGCTACAGCCTGTTCAAGCGCTTCAGCTGGACCAGCCACCTCGTGCTCGGGGTGGCGCTGGCCCTCGCGCCCGGCGGGGCGTTCGTGGCGATCACCGGGGACTTCGCGGGGTGGTGGATCCCGGTGCCGCTGATGCTCGCGGTGGCCACCTGGGTGGCCGGCTTCGACGTGCTCTACAGCCTGGCCGACGTGGACTTCGATCGCAGCCACGGGCTGCACTCGATCCCGGCGCGCTTCGGGGTCCGCGGGGCGCTGTGGCTGTCGGGGCTGCTGCACCTGGGCACGGTGGGGGCGCTGGTGGCCCTGCACCGGGTGGCCGGGCTCGGGCTCGCGCACCTGGTGGGCGTGGGCCTCATCGCGGCGATCCTGGTCTACGAGCACTGGATCGTGCGGCCCGGCGATCTGAGCCGCTTGGGCAAGGCGTTCTTCGACCTCAACGGCTACGTCTCGATCGCCTACCTGGTGGCGACGGCGGTGGACGTGCTGCTGCTGGGCGCCTGAGCCCCAACGAGGGGCTTGGTCCCGCGGGGTTTGACTTCCCCCCCAACCCTTTCCATCCTCAATGGGTGCGGCGAGGCCGTGCCCCCATCCCATCCGGCGCGGCCCTCGCAGCTCGTGCCCCCGTGCTCGCGCTCGCCGTGACCCTCGGCGCGACCGCATGGCCGTCCGTGGCCCGGGCCGAAGGCGCGACCGAGGCCGAGGCCGATGCGACCAGCTCGGCCGATGCCGATGCCGCCGCCGAGTCCGAGCTGGGCCCGGGCGTCGCCGACCCCCGCAAGCGTCGGATGCCCCGGCGCCATCGCTTCCGCCTCGCCTTCCAGATGGACTACATCCGGCTGTCGGCGGCGGTCGACGACGCGGGCATGACCCAGCGCTTCCACTACCTGCCGCTCCAGCTCGACCTCGCCTACCAGCTCCAGTTCCTCAAGTGGCTGATGATCCGCCCCAGCCTGGCGATCGGCGCCAATCCGGCCAACACCGTCGAGGCCATGCCCGCGGTGGTCCATCCACAGCTCTTCGGCGGCTTCCAGGGCCGGGCCTTCGGTGCCGCCCTGGGCTACGGCTATCTGCACCCCTTCCCGGCCCGCAAGGACGTGATCAGCGACACCCGCGGGGGCCTGGGGCAGCCGATCATCACGGCCAACCACGCGATCCAGGCCGAGCTGTCGTACACCACCCGGGTCGATCGCGGCGCGCTGTCCTTCGGCGTGCGCATGGGCGGGGTCAAGAGCCACATCCAGCACTACGAGCTCGACGAGCGGAGCTGGCGGTTCATGGTGACCGGCACCCTCGGCTGGTACTTCGGCGATGGCCACCGCTCCGAGGAACGCCAGCAAGAGCGTCAGCGAGCGCGCCGCGACCGCAAGCGCCGCTGAGACGATCCCGAGCTCGGACGGACGAGGGCCCCGGGCAACCGCGCGCCACGGGGTCGTGCTCCACCTCGGCGAGCCCGCCTCCGATGGGCCTGCAACCGCGTGCCACGAGCTCCGGGCTCGGCTGCGCCGCGCCCTGCGCACTCAGGGATTCCTTCCCACCGAAATTCCGCCGATCTCTGCGGGCTCGACGGCTGTCGGGGGTACCATCGACCCAGCTCGCGATCGCCGCGCCAACCGGCGTCCCCTCCCCTCGTGTACGAGATTTCCACCGAGGACCAGCACCACCTGGTCAGCTACGCCCTGGTGGGCTCCATCGACGTCGACGAGACCGCTCGCTTCGCCGACGAGCTGCGCTGGGCGCTCGAGCGCTACGGGAACGACGAGATCAAGCTCCTGGCCGATCTGCGAGCGTTCAAGCCCACGTCGTCCTCGGTGGCCGAGCTGATGCAGCGCATGCAGAAGCACGCCCTGCGGGCGGGGGTGGTGCGCATCGCCGAGATCACCGCGTCCCGGCACCTGGCGGTGCAGATGGCGGTGGTGGCCAAGCGCAGCGGCGCGGCCTCGATCACCCGGCGCTTCGACGATCTCGAGTCGGCCAAGGACTGGCTCATCGGCGACCCTCCGGCGCCCCAGTGAGCCCGCGCCGAGGTGAGCTTCCCGTCGCCTGTGGCGCCCGGGGAGCCATCGGAGCCGACGGGCTCGCATGGTACTCCTCGGGCCCGGAGGAGCCATGAGCCAGCCGTTGATGCAGGGTGCCGTCGCCGACCTGACCCAGGCCATCGGGAACACCCCCATCGTGCGCCTCAATCGAGTCGTCGAGGGGATCGAGTCCGAGATCTACGTCAAGATGGAGTACGTCAACCCGGCCGGCTCCATGAAGGACCGGGTGGGCCTGAACATCATTCGCGACGCCGAGGAGCGCGGGATGCTGGGCCCCGGCGGCACCATCGTGGAGGCCACCTCGGGCAACACGGGGGCCGGCCTGGCCATGGTGGCCGCCATCCGCGGCTACAAGTGCATCTTCGTGATGCCCGACAAGATGTCGACCGAGAAGGTCGACGCCCTGCGGGCCTACGGGGCCAAGGTGGTCATCTGCCCCACCGCGGTGGAGCCCTCCGATCCACGCAGCTACTACTCGGTGGCCCGCAAGATCGTCGAGGAGACCCCCGGGGCCTTCTACGCCAACCAGTACCACAACCCCGCCAACCCCGAGGCGCACTACCTGAGCACGGCGCCCGAGATCTGGCAGCAGACCGGCGGGCAGTTCGACGCCTTCGTGGGCGGCATGGGCACGGGCGGCACGCTGAGCGGCTGCGGGCGCTACTTCAAGGAGCGCAACCCCGACCTCAAGATCGTGGGCGTCGATCCCATCGGCTCGCTCTACTACGAGTACGTCAAGACGGGGCGGCTGACCAAGGCGTTCTCGTACTACGTGGAGGGCATCGGCGAGGACTTCCTGCCCTCGACCATGAACCTCGACATCCTCGACGACGTGGTCCAGGTCGACGACCGCGAGTGCTTCCTGATGACCCGCGAGCTGGTCCGCCGCGAGGGGATCTTCTGCGGGGGCTCCTGCGGCGCGGCGGTGGTGGGCGCCATCAAGTACGCCAAGTCGCTCAAGCAGCCCAAGCGCATCCTGGTGCTGCTGCCCGACAGCGCCCAGAAGTACCTCAGCAAGATCTTCAACGACGAGTGGATGCGCAGCAACGGCTTCCTCGCCGAGGACGACACCGAGGGCACCGTGGCCCACGTGCTCAAGTCCAAGCAGGGGCGGCTGCTGTCGATCGGCTCGGACGCCTCCGTGCGCGAGGCGGTCCACATCCTCAAGGAGAACGGGATCAGCCAGCTCCCCGTGCTCGACGGCCGGGGGCGCCACGCCGGCGTGGTCTCGGAGCTCGATCTGCTCAACCACCTGGTGGAGAACGACGGCGATCCCGAGACCAAGCTCGAGAACCTGATCTCCTCCGACTACGCCACCGTCACCCCGCACACCCGGCTCCAGCTGCTCAAGCACATCTTCAACGACGCGAAGGTGGTGCTGGTGGTGGAGGACGACAAGGCGGTCGGCATCCTCACCAAGATCGACCTCATCGACTACCTGTCGCAGCAGAAGCGCGGCGCCTGAGCCCACGAGCACCGAGGAGATCACCGCGATGGCCGAGTACCACTCCGATGCCAAGCACGAGGCCCTGCGCCTGGAGACCCTGCTCATCCACGGGGGACAGGCGCCCGAGCCCGTGACGGGGGCGGTGATGCCCCCCGTGTTCCAGTCCTCCACCTACGCCCAGCGGGCCCCCGGCGAGCACACCGGCTTCGAGTACAGCCGCACCCAGAACCCCACCCGCTTCGCGCTCGAGCGGGCCCTGGCCGCGGTCGAGGGCGGCCGCTTCGGCTTCTGCTTCGGCTCGGGCTGCGCCGCCACCACCACCATCATCCAGCTGCTCAGCGAGGGCGACCACGTGGTCGCGGCCGACGACCTCTACGGCGGCACCGTGCGGCTGTTCGATCGGGTGATGGCGCGCCGGGGCCAGCGCTTCACCTACGTGGATCCCACCGATCCCCAGCGCATCGCCGATGCGATCGAGGCGCGCACCAAGCTCGTCTGGATCGAGACCCCCACCAACCCGCTGCTCAAGATCACCGACATCGAGACGGTGGCCAAGATCTGCATGGCCCAGGGGGTGCTGCTGGCGGTGGACAACACCTTCCTGTCGCCCGTGCTGCAGCAGCCGCTCGCGCTCGGGGCCGACCTGGTGATGCACAGCACCACCAAGTATGTCGGCGGGCACTCCGACGTGGTGGGCGGGGCGGTGGTCGTGCGCGACCCGGAGCTGGCCGAGCAGCTCGGCTTCCTGCAGAACTCCTGCGGGGCGGTGCCCGGGCCCCAGGACTGCTACCTCACCCTGCGCGGGCTCAAGACCCTGCACCTGCGGATGGAGCGACACTGCGAGAACGCGGGGCGCATCGCCACCTACCTCGAGGCGCACCCCAAGGTCCGACGGGTGATCTACCCCGGCCTCGCCAGCCACCCCCAGCACGAGCTGGCCAAGCGGCAGATGAAGGGCTTCGGCGGGATGATCTCCTTCTACGTCGACGGCGACCTCGAGGCCTCGCGGCGCCTGCTCACCTCGCTGCACGTGTTCACCCTGGCCGAGAGCCTCGGCGGCGTGGAGAGCCTGGTGGAGCACCCGGCGATCATGACCCACGCCTCGGTGCCCGCCGACAAGCGGGCCGCGCTGGGGATCGACGACGGCTTCGTGCGCCTGAGCGTGGGCGTGGAGCACGTCGACGACCTGCTCGCCGACCTCGAGCAGGCCCTGGCTGCGGTCTGAGCCAAGGCCGCCCGAGCCCGCCGTCGCGCGGCCACCTGCCGAGGGCCCGTCGCTCGCCCCAGCGACGGGCCTTCGTCGCTCTCGGACCCCCCCGAAATCGACGAAGGCCCGGCGCTCGTGCGAGCGGCGGGCCCTCGTGCGAGGCTCGAGTGAGCCGGATCAGACCGCGGGCTTGGCCTGGCCCTGGAACGACCAGGTGAACGACTGCACCTGACCGTCGCGCTGGTCGGGGCGCGGCATGGTGAGGCCCTCGAGGGCCGCCATCACGCAGTTCTGCAGCCCCTCGGGGGCGCTGGTCTTGTCGGTGAGCACGGTGACGTTGGTCAGCTTCCCGGTCTTCTTCTCGATGGTGTAGCTGATCACCACGTCGCCCTTGACGCTGGGGTCGGCCGCCAGGGCCGCGTCGTAGCAGGCCTTGATGTCCGAGCTCTTGGTCTCGAGCAGGGCGCGGTTGTCCTTCTTGTAGGTCTCGGTGTCGCGAGCGATGAAGCTGCAGCCGGCACCGAAGGCCATGAGAGCGAGCAGAGCGATGGTCTTGCGCATGATCTTGACTCCTTGGCGATCCGAAGGGTTGTCGGGCTAGCCCTTGACCTTCTTCTCCTCGACGACCTTCTCCTCGCCGGTCTCGGGATCGATCTCGACGGTGGTCTTGATGACGTCCTGCTCGGTGATGGTGAACTCGACGCGGCGGTTCTTCTCGTCCTCGCCGGGCTGCACCAGCGGGCGGGTCTCGCCGTAGCCCTTGGCGGTGAGCTTCTTCTTGTCGATGCCGCCCTGGTCGACCAGGTACTTCATCACGGCCTTGGCCCGCTTGTCGCTGAGCTTCATGTTGTGGCTGTCGCTGCCCTCGGCGCTCGCGTGACCCTCGACCTCGATCTTCTTGATCTGCGGGTTCTCCTTGATCACCTTGGCGACCTCGTCGAGCAGGCTGTGCGAGACCTCGAGGATCTTCGCCGAGTCGAACTCGAACTGGACCTTCTCGTTGATGACGATCTTGTTGTCGCGGACCTCGACGCGCTTCTCGGGCTCGGGCTCGGGAGCGGGAGCGGCCTCGACCACGGGCGCGCTGCCCAGGACGGCCATTCCATCGTTGTCGCTCCAGATGCGGGGGCCACAGCCGCCCACCGCGAGGGTGGCGACCATGAGGCCCGCCGAAAGCAGTCCGACGGATCGGCGTGCGGGAAGACGATGTGCGTGCATTTCGATCTCCGTCACGAATTTCGGGTGGGGGCCGAGCGATGCCTGCGCACGCCCGACGTTGGTGCTGTGGCGCGCACTGTAGACGGACATGTGAAAAGGTCAACCCTTCCCCTAGGAACACCCGTAGCGCCCCACACACCGACCAAGCTCACGCAGTGACACCAGTGGACACCAATGGCTCGCCCTGGAGCCGAGGTGGCGCTAGCCTTGGGGCCGATGGTCTTCATTCGCTCCGCTTCGGGGGTCCCTGCCGCCGTGCTCGGCCTGTTGGTGCTCGGACCGTCGTTCAGCCCGGTGGCCTTGGCGGCGCCCGAGCTGGAGCAAAGCCCGTCTCCAGAGGCCCTGGAGCCCGAATCCAGCCCGCCTCCGGCCGAGGCCCCGGCCGAGGAAGCGGATCTGGCGGTTCCGGAACCCGAGCTCCAGCGACCCGATGGGCTGGCCGAAGGCGACGCCGAGGATCCGGCCGCCGAGCCCCCGGTGGCTGCGCCCCTGGCCGGTGATGCCACCGTCGCCGAGCCTCCGAGCGAGACCACCATCGATCCTTCTTTACTCGACGCGGAGCCGAGTGATCCCCTCGCGCCGGTGTCCACCACCGCGGCCGCCCCGGCTTCCGCCCCCGCCCAGCGCTCGCCCGAGGAGCGCGACGCGGCCATCGAGGAGGCCTACGCCAACCTCTATCGTCCCGCCGACAACCCGGTGCGGCTCAACGTGACCGGCCGCCTGGTGTTCGCCAACATCAGCGGCCGCGAGCGGGTCAACGGGCGCATGGGCGGGGCCTCGGTCGACATCGGACCCTCGTGGAACCGCGTGGGCGTGGCGGCCACCTTCACCGGCTGGGGCGGACGCCTGCAGCTACCCCGCGACACGGGCACCGAGATGAACGCCATGCTCGGCGGTGGCCTCACGGTGGGGATGGGGCGCCTGGCCCTGCAGTCCCGCGGCTTCATCGATCTCCGGCTCGGCTACGACGTGTTCTACGGCGTGGTCAACCAGCGCAGCGCCGGGCCCCCGGTGGTCGCTCCGCAGGCCGACTCGCAGATCGTCACCGCCACCGCGGCCGAGAACCTCCTGCCCCACGGACCGCGCGCCCGCCTCGACCTGGGCCTGCTCGGCGCCGGCAACCGTCGCTTCTTCCACGGCATCGGCCTGCACCTGGGCTACCAGGCGCTGCTGGGCAGCCTCAAGGGCGACCTGCCGGCGAGCAGCATGCTCACCCTCGGCTTCAGCTACTGGATGGGCTGAGCCTGCGCCGCCCTGGGCTCACGGCCTATAGCTCCACCCGCTTCCAGCGACCGCGCCGGAAGGCCCCGAAGGCGACCAGCGCCGCCAGCGAGTAGGCGAACGCCACCGCCACGAACACGCCGTCGGGCCCCCAGCCCGCGCCGCCCTGGTCGCGGCTGAGCCACCAGCCCAGCGGGATCTCCACGGCCCAGAAGCACAGCAGGTTCACCAGCGAGGGCGTCCGCGTGTCGCCGGCTCCGTTGAACGCGTTGAGCAGCACCATCTCCCACGCATAGAACAGGAAGCCGAAGCTGATGATGAACAGGGCCCGCTCGGCCCAGCGCAGCACCTCGGCGTCCTGCGTCAGCAGCCCGGCCACCTCGTGGGGAGCCAGGATGAAGATCAGCGAGACCAGGCCCAGGAAGCCCATGTTGTACAGGCCCGACAGCAGCACCGCCCGCTCGGCCCGGCCCGGATCCTCGGCGCCCAGGCTCTGCCCCACCAGCGTCGACGTGGCGTTGGCGAAGCCCCACGAGGGCAGGATCGCGAAGATCACGATGCGCATGGCCACCGTGTAGCCGGCCACCACCTCCGAGCCGAACTCGGCCAGGATCCGCACCAGGGCGATCCAGCTCGCCGTGCCGATGAGGTACTGCCCCACCCCGCCCACCGACAGGCGCAGGATGTTGGCGATGATCCGCGGCGATGGTCGCAGGCAGTCGAGGTCGAGCCGCAGCCGCGGGCCCCGGCGCAGCGCTCGGATCTGGTAGAGCACCCCCACCCCGCGGCCGATGCTCGTGGCCACCGCGGCCCCCGTGACCCCCAGCTCGGGGAACGGGCCCAGGCCGAAGATGAGGCACGGGTCGAGCACCAGGTTGATCCCGTTGGCGATCCACAGCGCCCGCATGGCGTGGGCGGCATCCCCCGCGCCGCGGAACACCGCGTTGAGGATGAACAGCAGCATGATCACCGCGTTGGTGCTCATCAGCACCGCGGCGTAGCCCCAGCCCCCCTCGGCCACCGCCGGCTCGGCGCCCATCATGCGCAGCAGGTCGTCGGCGATCCACGGCGCGGGCAGGCCCAGCAGCAGGCCCAGGCCCAGCGCCACCACGAGCGCCTGCCCGCCCACCTGCGACGCAGCCCTGCGATCCCCCTCGCCGTAGCGCCGCGAGACCATCGCCGTCACCGGCATCGCGATGCCGATGCCCAGGGCGTAGACGATGGTGATCAACGACTCCGTCAGCCCCACCGTGGCGATGGCATCGGGCCCCAGGCGCGCCACGAAGAACACGTCGGCCAGGGCGAAGACCGCCTCCATGGCCATCTCGAGCACCATGGGGATGGCCAGCAGCGGGATGGCCCTGCGCAGCTCGAGCCGCGCGAAGTCGTGCTCGCTGCCCATGATGGCCTCGCGCACGAGGGCCCAGATCGACTGTCGTTCCTCTCTCATCGTGAATCCTTCCTGGTCGACGCCCCCCAGGGGGCTCGAGGCAGCGCATTCCGGGATTCGACGCGCTCCGGGCCGGTCCACGCGGTGGACCCTCGGCGCCGGCGCGTCGATCACTAGACCGGGATGGGATTCACGGTTCGCATGGGAACGGACGGAAGCTAGCCGGCGCGCTGGTGAGCGTCAAGCGAAGCGGCGCTTGCTCACGAGTAGAAGCGGACGTGACTCGGTCGCCACGATTCGTGGTGAACCACGGCCAGCCCCGCGACACCTCCCCTGCGAGCCGCTCCGAGCGGATCGTCGCAGGACGCACGATGTCGAGCATCACCGAGCCACGAGCACGAATCCGGGGCCTTCGCCGTCGAGGAGCTGGGGTCTCCACTGCCGCCATGCTCCTCGTGGGCACCGGCCTGCTGGTCTCCGCACCGACCGCCAAGGCGGAGGACTACCTACAGTGGCCCCTGGGCGCCTGTGTCGAGGGCAAGCTCGTCGCCGGGCACGGGATCGGGGTCCTCCAGGACTACAACGTCGACAACGACTACGTGGGACGCTGCTCTCCGGGCGACCGGGGCCTGGCCTGCCGCCATGCGGGTATCGACCTGTGGCAGGACGACAACCAGACCTACGACGCCGTCGTCTACGCGATGTCGGACGGCGAGGTGGCGGAGCTCATCAACTGGAACACCCACGGCCAGGGCGTGCTGATCCGCCACGACGACGGGACCGTCGCCCAGTACGTCCACCTCAAGACGATCTACGTGGAGCGAGGCGAGCCGGTGCGGCTGGGGCAGCCGATCGGCCGGGTGATGCGCTACCCCGACGGCGCGGATCACCTGCACCTGGAGATCCGCACCGCCGCGGACATGAAGGTCAAGACCTGCGAGAACACCCCCACCACGGCGGCGTGCGACGAAGAGGCGGACTTCCACCTCGAGTGCAAGGGCAACGGCTACTCCGTGGACAAGAAGGGCGCCGCCACTCCCGACGCCAACACCTACGGCTTCGGTGATCCGATCGACGCCTACTTCGGGGCTCGCCCGCCCTTCCCCGTGGAGATCGCCGCCGATTCCAGCGTGGCCTACTACCGCTCCCAGGACACCGCGAACCGAGTCGGCGAGCTGGTGAGCGGGCAGCTGTACTCCTCCCCGCTGCCGCCGGCCACCGACGGGGACACGGCGTGGTACGGCATCGACCTGCCCGGCGACCCGACGACCTACTACGCCCAGGGCCTCTACGAGCTCGACGAGGAGGCCAAGCTCGGCATCGGGATCGGCGAGGTCCCTGCCATCGGCAACCGCTGGACCCCTCCGGTGGAGCAGCCGGTGCTCGACCTGCGCTTCTTGGCGGGCGAGCAGGGTGGCGTCCGCAACTACGGATGGGACGGCGGGTCGGCCACGCCCGCGGGCCCCCTGGTCATCGAGCCGCCCTACCCGGAGCTGGGCAACGAGCACTGCGATCAGGTCGGGCGGGTGGCGGTCGCCGACCACCTCGAGTACGCCACGACGGGCGAGGTGAGCTTCGCCGACGGCGTCGCCCTCGACCTCGATCTCTACCTCGACGCCTTCAGCTCGACCGACGACGCGGTGGTGATGCGGGGCGGCGATGCCGATCATGCCACGTGGCAGCTGGTGGTGCGGATGGACGCCCAGACCATGCGACGCCAGCTCGCGTTCCAGGTGACGCTCGCGGGCGAGGCCGAGGTCGAAGCCGACGGCGGCGATACGGGCGGCACGGCTGACACGGGCGGCACGGACGGCACGGCTGACACGGGCGGCACGGCTGACACGGGCGACGCCGAGTCGCCCGTGCTCGAGACGCGCGAGCTCGTGCTCGATCTCGACGAGCCCCAGTGCCGGGCCGCGGCGGTCCCGGCCGCGTGCACCACCACCGACGGCATGACCGAGGACGACGTCCTGCGGGAGCCCACGCCCTGCGTGCTGACCACCAGCTGCGACCCCTCCGACGCATCGATCGAGCGCCACTGCTTCTCCGACTTCGGCTACCGCCAGTGGCGCCACGTCGCCGCCCGCTACGACGTGGGCACGCGCCAGTTCGAGCTGCTGCTCGACGGCGAGGGCAGCTCCGGCACCGCCGAAGGCCAGCTCCAGGTGCCCGAGGGCACCATGGCGGTCTACCTGGGCGTGGGCGTGGGCGCGGCGTTCGACGACGTGCGGGTCTGGGACCTCAGCCACCTCGATCAGGGCGACAAGGGCGACCAGCTCGACGACGGCCTCGGCGGGATCCCCCGCAGCGAGGAGCAGGGCTGCCAGTGCAGCGCGGGCCCGGGCCGCTCGGGCCTGGGCGGCACCGCCCTGCTGCTGCTCGGCCTGTGGGGCCTGCGTCGCCGTCGCGGCGGGGCTGGCTGAGCCCGGCCTACCGTATGCGTCGCTCGAGCCTTCGCGTGGTGTCCTCGAGCACCGCGCGGTAGGCCGGCGGCACCAGCTCGATCTGGTGGCGCAGGTAGGGCAGCAGCTCGGGGTTGGTCAGCTCACCCAGCGCGTTGAGGGCCAGCTCCACGTACTGCTTGTTGCCCTCGCGCAGGCGATCGCACAGGGCCTCCACCGCCTCCACCGTGTTGATCTTGCCGATGGCCCGCAGCGCCATGGCCTTGGCCCGCTCGGGGTCGGGCAGGTCGCGGGCCTCGAAGATCCGCCGCAGCGGCTCGAAGGCGTGGGGGAAGATGAGCCGCGAGGTGGCCACGGCCGCGGCCTCGCGCACGCTCGACGAGTCGTCCCGCAGGGCGCGGCCCACCAGGGCGAAGCTCCGCTTGAAGCGCAGGCTCCCCATCGCGGCGGCCACCGCCTCGCGCACCTTGGTCAGCGGCAGCTCGTAGAGCTTCTCGAGCGCGGCGATCACCGGGTAGGCCCGGATCGCCTCCAGCCGCCGCACCACGTCGACCGGGTCCACGTCGGCCCCGCGACGCTCGAGCTCGAGCACCAGCAGCAGGGCGTTGCGCCGCACGTAGTCGGGGAAGCGACGGTCGGCCATGATCCCGGCCGCGATGAGCCCCGGATCGCCGTCCAGCTCCCACTCGGCCAGATCGACGTACCAGACCTCCTCGTACTCGGGGAGCTGCTTGAGGAACTCGGGCACCGGAACCGGGCGCGGCGCGTCCTGCTGCTCCTCGCCGAGGCGATCGACGAGCCGACGGTAGCGCTCGCGCGCCTTGACGGGCAGCTCGAGCGCGGCCAGGCGCTTGTACACCTCCACCACCTGCCGCAGCGCTCGCACCGAGGCGAAGGCCTCGGCCGCGGCGAGCAGCGCGTTCTCGACGATCTGCAGGGGATGCCCCGCCGCCTGGGCCTCGCCCGCCGCCCGCAGCCAGGCCTCCGCCGCGCGCAGCCGCAGGTCGTCGGCATAGGGCAGCGCGGCGCGGGTGCAGTAGTCGGCCGCCTCGCGCAGGATCCCCGCGGCCGCATGCCACTCGCCAGCCCGCCGCGCGAGGGTGACGAAGGCCTCGTACAGGCGCAGCGCATCGAGCTTGAGGCCGTCGTCCCTCAGGATCCGCACGCTGTTGAGGTAGCCTTCGGCCACGTTCTCGAAGGCCCCCGCCTCGCTGCCCAGCCGCGCCAGCAGCTGGTAGCAGTCGAAGGCCCGCTCGCGCAGCCCCTCGGTCTCGAAGTGGTCGGCCACCTCCTCCACCGCCGTGGTGGCCTCGGCCAGGGCCAGGCGCGCCCGGTCGTGGCCCAGGCGGTGCAGGCACAGGCCGTAGTTGATCTTCACCAGCGCCAGCTCGTAGGGACGATCGCGGAGATCGTCGAGGCTCATCAGCTCCTGCCACAGCTGCGCCGCGTCGGCGTCCTTGCCCGCGCGCTCGAGCTCGATGGCGCGGTGCACCAGCATCCCCGAGACCCGAAACCACTCCGCCGCCGCCACGTGCTCGCCGGCCCGCGACAGGTACACCCCCATCAGCCGGATCCCGCGCTGGGCCTGCGCGTCGCCGACCTGCGCCCGCTCGAGCACCCCGGCCGCGGGCACCTCGGTGGCCCCCAGGTAGGCCGAGCAGGCCGCCCCCTCGCGCCACAGCGCCAGCGTCCGCAGGCACTCCACCATGGCGCGCAGCCACTCCTCGTACTCGAAGTCGATGCGATCGACGACCTCGATGAGGTGGCGCAGGTGGACCAGAGCGTCGGCGTAGCGCCCGGCCCGGATGTTGGCCTCGGCGCGGACCCACAGCACCGCGGTGTCGATCACCCGCGCCTCCCCCGACCGCGCCCGGTCGCGCGACCGCCGGGTCGCCGCTGGAGATCGTCCTGCACCTCGTCGATGATCTGCCGCGCCTTGTGGGCCCGCCGCCCGTGGCTGATGG
The DNA here is from genome assembly GCA_020633315.1 of Myxococcales bacterium. GTDB lineage: Bacteria > Myxococcota_A > Polyangia > Nannocystales > Nannocystaceae > Paraliomyxa. Next base: position 470,036 of record JACKDV010000001.1, on the reverse strand, counting down.
CCTCGGCATCGATCACGTGGATGCGGTGCAGGCTGTCGAGGTAGGGCAGCTCCAGCGGCCCCCCCGGCAGGATGTAGACCCCGTAGATCGGCGCCTTGGCGGCGAGCTGCTGCACCTCGTCGGGCGGGAGCTGGCACTCGCCGTGGGTGAGCAGGTAGACCAGCGACTGCCCCTCGCGGCGCCGCGGCTGCCCCAGCTCGGAGTTGAGCTGGCGGATCACCCGGGCGTAGTTGCGCCCGCGCTCGGCCCGGAACTGCAGGGCGTAGGGCACCTCGGCGCTGCCCGTGCCGCTGACCCGCACCCCCTCGTACAGGCGGCTGTCGAAGAAGCGCAGCACCACCTCCTCGCCCAGCATGGCCAGGCGCTTGCACAGGGCCAGGGCAAGCCCGCGTGCGAACACCTCCCGCACCCCTCGCATCGAGGCGCTGCCGTCCACCAGCACCTGGTGCGTGCGCCGCTCGTTGTCGAGCTGGCGCTCGTGGGTGAAGTAGAACAGCTCACGGTCGACCAGCTTCTGCTCGAACACCTCCTCGTCGAAGGCGAGCTGGGTGAGCACCAGGTCGTCGATGTTGCCGTGCCGCTCGATCGAGGCGTAGCCGTCGATCGAGAACGACTGCTGCCCCGCCTCGCGCTTCACCTCGAGGATCGAGGGCAGCAGCTCCATCGAGAAGGCCACCACGTCGGCCAGCGAGGGGCTGATGATCACGCTGTAGAGGTCGGCCAGATCCACCCCGGGCAGCGCCTCGCCCCCGCGGAACAGCCCCAGCAGGCGCAGGGCGTCGAGGTCGATCTGCTCCACCTCGAGGATCGGCAGCAGGCGGTTGTCCACCATGCAGCGCAGCCAGGCCGCCGCCACCGACTGGTCGTAGCGGGTGAAGGCCGAGTTGGGCTCCACCCGGGTGTACTGCACCACGTCCACCGGCAGCAGCGAGGGCCGCAGCACGCGGACGTCCTCGGGGAGCTGCGGCACGATGCTCGACAGGATGCGGGCCAGCACCACCCCCACCATGGGATCGCGGTGCTTCCAGCCGGCCTGGCTGCGCACCAGCTCGGCGTCGGCCAGCTCGACCAGCAGCCGCCGCCAGCCCTCGCCCACGTCGGGATCGCCCAGGCCCCGCAGCGCGCCGGCCGGGCGCCCCAGCCCCGCCACCAGGCAGCCCAGGTCGTGCACCACCACCAGCGGCACCGCGTGGCCCAGGCGGGCCAGCGCGTTGTGCCAGGCCACCGCCCGCATCAGCGACAAGGCGCCCGCTCCCTCGAGCTGGGAGAGGGCCATCGTGCCCACCTGTCGCTCGAATTGAGCGGTGTTGATCCCTTCGCCGCGCTCGGCCACGTTCGTCGACCGTTCCCGAGCCCCGCTCCTACACGAAGCGGCTCGAGGCGAACATCGTCTCCAGGAGCTTGTCGACCTCTCCCACCATGCGCTGGGCCGTGGGGTTGTCCGGCATCCGCGTCAGCGCGGCCTTGATGTCGCCGAGGTTGCGCAGCTGGCTGAACAGCTGCATGTCGGAGAGCACCTCGGAGCCGGTGAGGGTCTCGCGGATGATGCGGAGCTCCTCGAGCAGGTCGGCGAGGTTGGTCGGGGTGGCGCCGATGCGGGCCTGATCGGGGTGCTGCTCGTACCACTGGTCGAGCACCGGCCCCACCACCTCCTGCAGGATCTCCTCCTGCTCGGGGGTGTTCCACACGTGACGCAGCACGAACAGATCGGAGTCGTTGACCCGGGTGCGCCCGTCGAACACGGCCGAGGCCGCGAACAGCTTGAGCAGCTTCACGATCCGGCGGTCACTCAGGCCGATGCCCTCGGATCGGATCTGGAACACCAGCCCCTTGAAGGTGGTGAGGAACTCCTCGCTGAAGTCGAGCAGCTCGCCGAAGCGGCGCTGCAGGGCCAGCAGCTCGGTCGCGGTGATCACCGGCCGGAGCTGCTCGGCGTCGGGATCCATGCCCTTGGCCTCGAGGTCGATGCCCTTCTGCAGCAGCCCGCGGAAGTGGTAGCTGTCGAGGTAGTCCACCCGCACCCGCAGCAGGAAGCGGTCGAAGAGCGCCGAGAGGGCATCGTCGGTGGGCACCTCGTTGCTCGCCGCGTACATCGAGATCAGCGGCACCCGCATGGTCACGTTGCCGTGGGTGAAGCGACGCGAGTTGAGCAGGGTGAGCAGGCTGTTGAGGATCGCGCTGTTGGCCTTGAAGATCTCGTCGAGGAAGATGACCTCGGCCTGGGGCAGCATGCCCTCGGTGCGCCGCCGGTAGGAGCCCTCGCGGAACGCCTGGATGTCGACGGGACCGAAGATCTCGTTGGGCTCGGTGAAGCGGGTGAGCAGGTAGTCGAAGTAGCGGGCCTCGATCACCTGGGCGAAGCTGCGCAGCAGCGCGCTCTTGGCCGTGCCCGGCGGGCCCACCATCACCAGGTGCTCGCCCGCCACCGCGCTGATGAACAGCAGCCGGATGATCTCTTCCTTGCCCAAGAACTGGGCCTGGAGCTGACGGGCTCCGTCCTGGAGTCGACGGGAGAGATCGGCCACCCCGGCGGCGGGATCGGCGACGTTGGCGGGAGCGACCATGGTCACGGTGTTTGTACGATGCGGGGTACGAGGCTCGCCAGCAGTTTGTCTACGGCGCCCTGCGGCATCAGCTCTTGCAGGTGATCGAGGTACTCGATCCAGCGGCGGGCGAGCGGGGCATGCAGGCGCTCGTGACCGGTGCGGTGCTGGTCGAGCTCCTCCAGGCCCCCCAGCGGCGCGCCCATGGTGTCCTGCAAGCGGGGCAGCAGCAGCGGCAGGGCCAGGAAGGCGGTCACTCCCGGGTCACGGCTGACCGCGGCCACGCCCAGCCGGGCGTCGAGCTCGACCACCTTGAGGAAGTGCAGGTGCACCAGCGCCCCCACCACCCCGGCGAGCACCTGGGGATCGGTGGGAAGCACCGCACCGGGCAGGGCCAGCGGGCCCTCGCCCTGCGGCGGACCAGCCCGCTCGGGACGCGAGGGATCGGGCAGCGAGGGCAGCAACGCTCCGGCCACGGCTCCCCCCACCGCCACCCAGTCGCGGTGCCGCGCCCAGGTGTGACAGATGGCACGGACCAGGGCGCGATCGCTGAAGGCATCGGCCGCCGACAGCGGTGACCAGCCGGGCGGAGCGAGCAGCGGCCGCAGCACGCAGGTCAGCGGCGAGGCCCGCAGCGCATCCTCGAGCAGCCGCTGGGTCTCGGGGGCGTGCGGCTGCTCGGCCCAGCGGACCGTCTCGTGCCGCACCGCATCGGAGGGCCCCAGCAGGCGCAGGGCCCGGCGCGGCAGCTCCTGCCCGATCGCCCGCAGCTCGCCCGCCGGGGTGCTCACCACCATGTCGGCGCGGGTCAGCTCCACCAGCGCGCCCACCGAGACGTGGCGGGCCAGGGTCTCGCCCCGCGAGGTGGGCGACGGCAGGGTGAGCAGGCTGCGGGTCGCCCCCTCCACTCGGCGCCACACCGTGGAGCGCGACCACACGCGGTGGCGCTCGGGGTGATCGAACACCAGGGTGTTGTGCAGGCCGATCCACAGGCTGAGCTCGTCGGGATCGGGCGCGGGCAGGCTGGGATCGGCCACCAGCAGCTGGGCCCGACGCATGCGCAGGAACTGGAGCTCGGGCCGCAGCAGCTCGCCCGCCTGCTCGAGCAGCAGCTCGCGCTCGCGCATGCGCAGCGGGGCCCCCACCGACAGCGGCCCCCCACCGAGCAGCGGCAGCACGAAGTGCTCGAGGAATTCCGACAGGCTTCGCGCCATCGCTGCCTACTGACCGGACCCCCGCTCGTCGGCGGCCTTGGGCGCCCGGCCGAAGCCCCACAGGGCGAAGCGGCCCAGCTTGCGGTTCTCGATCTCGCCGGCCCGCAGCGCCGGCAGCTCGGGCTCGACCACCGTCGTCTCCGACAGCTGCAGCCGACCGATGAGCGCGGCGTCCAGCGGCAGCAATTGCTCCGCCGTCACCCGGATGGGATCGACGCGCGGGTGCAGGAACAAGGCGTGGTCGTCGGGACCCAGGCCCAGGAGCTGTCGGGTCAGTGCCGGGCGCACGCGCGGCCACAGCTCGTAGCCGTCGGGCACCAGCACCCCCGGCGCCACCTCGCCCAGGCGTCGACCCAGCGGCACGATGGCCGCCGCGCCCAGCCCCGCCGCCGCGGCCCGGCTGCGCGCGCCGATGGAGGATCCGGTGATCACCACCACCCCCTCGTCGAGCGGGATCACCCGCGACGCAGCGAGGGCGCTGGGCGGCATGAGGTACACCAGGTGGCGAAGCAGGCCCACCTGCTCCCAGGCGATGAGGGTGCCCCGCGGCTCGCGGGGAGAGAGGGCGGGCCGCACCTGCAGCTCGACCTGCAGGGGCTCGAGCTCGGCCTCGCGAAGCTGCCCCAGCTCGCGGGGCATGGCCGCGCCGGTGGCCTCCACCAGGTGACGGCCGTCGATGAAGCGAGGCGGCCCGGGCAGTCGCTCCACCCGTCCCACGTCGCCGCGGAACAGGAACATCTCCTCGCCCGGCAGGCAGCCCGAGGCCGAGCTGAGCTGGATGGGATGGCGAAAGCCCACCTGCACCGCCGCGCGCGACGAGACCGGGGCGAGCAGCTCGATGCCGGGGGTGCCGTAGAGCACGTCGAGCACGCGCCCGCGAGGCTGGCGGATGCGCAGCAGCAGGCTGGCCTGGGCGTCGCCCTCGATCTGCACGTAGTAGCCGGCGAAGACCGTCTCCAGCCGCCACAGGTGGCGCAGCACCCGGGACGCGATGCCGGGGGCCACCAGGGCCAGCGCCAGGTCCTTGAGCCCGCAGCCCTCGGGATCCGCGGAGACCCCCGCCAGCGGCAGCGGCACGCGGCGGAGCTGGAGCCGCTGGATGAGCTCCACCGGGTCCATGCGATCGACGGTGGCGTAGGAGGCCGCGTAGTCGAGGTCGACCACCAGCACCTCCTCGCCCTCGGGAGCGAGGGGCGAGACCAGGTCGTAGCCGAAGGGCGCGTCGCGCTGGCGCCAACGCAGGAACACCGAGCCGCTGCCCGTGTAGAGCTGGCCGCGGGTCGAGCCCGCCAGCCGCCCCAGGCGATCCACCGCGTAGCCGTCCCCCGCCGCACAGCGCAGCAAGAGCGCATGGCCGCCCTCGCGGCGACGCGCATGCTCGAGGGTCATCGTGGGCAGCAGGTCGTCGAGGCTCGCCTCGTCGCTGTACGCCCCGAGGAACGCCACCAGCCAGTCGATGGTGGGGAAGGTGATCAGCACCTCGCGGCCCACCGCGATCCCGCGGGCGTCGGTCGACAGCCCCTGCATGCGGAAGCGCGTCTGACCGGCGCCCACCGGCTCGAGCAGGGGTCGGGACATCGGGCGCGCAGTCTAGCAAGGGGCGATCGGCGACGACCATCCCCGCGCGGCCGTTGGCCCGGGAGACCCACGAGGAGCCGCTTTGCGCGCGAGCGGCCGCGCTCTCCGCGGTATGACGCCGATGTCGGATGCTCCGACAGCGATGTCGGCTCGACGGGGCCAGGCCGCCGAAACCACGGGGTGGCACGCGCCCTGCACCGCAGGGCGAGGGCTTGGCTTGACCTACTCCTTCGAGCGGCGGCGGCCGTCGGTTCCACCGACCACGATGGCCGCCGCCGTGACCACCTCGTACCCTGCGTCGCTTCCAGGAGGACGCCGGGCAAGAGGTCTGCGCGCTGCTGCTGCTCCTGGTGGGCGACCGGGCGCGACGCCGACGACGTCGAGTCGAGGGCTCGCTGCGATCGCCGGGCTCCCCCCGCCTCGCGGCCTCAGCCCGCGCCGCGCTGGTGCTCGATCGCCCGCAGGATCGCCTCGGGCGTGGCCGGCAGCCGTAGCTCCACCTCGCCCTCGCCGAACGCCCCGATCGCGTGGCGCAGCGCCGTGACCACGCCGATGGCCAGCATGAAGGGCGGCTCGCCCACCGCCTTGGAGCCGTGGATCACCCCGGGCTGGGGGGCGCGGGGCAGCAGCTCCACCCGGAAGTCCACCGGCACGTCGCCGATGGCCGGCACCTTGTAGGTCGAGGGGCCCACCGTGATCGGGTGCCCGTCGTCGGTGACCAGCACCTCCTCGCAGGTCAGCCAGCCCATGCCCTGCACGAAGCCGCCCTCCACCTGGCCGCGATCGATGGTGGGCAGCAGCGAGCTGCCCACGTCGTGGAGCAGATCCACCCGGCACAGGCGATGCTCGCCGGTCAGCCCGTTGACCTCCACCTCGCACACCGCCCCGCCGTAGGCGTAGTAGTAGAAGGGCGTGCCGCGACCGCTGGCGTGGTCGTAGCCCACCCCCGGCGTGCGGTAGAAGCCGGTGGCCGACAGCGAGACCCGCTGGGCCCATGCCTCGCCCGCCACCTCGGCAAACGACAGCGAGCGGGCACTGGCCGGGTGCGTGACCGCGCCGCCGCCAAAGCGCAGGGTGGCCGCGTGCTCGTCGCTCAGCTCGAGCATCGCGGCCGCCACCCCGCGCAGGCGCTCGCGCAGCACCTCGCAGGCATCGCGCACCGCCTGCCCGTTGAGGTCCGAGCCGCTGCTGGCCGCGGTGGCCGAGGTGTTGGGCACCTTGTCGGTCGCGGTGTGCATCACCCGGACCGCCGAGGTCGGCACCCCCAGCTCGTGGGCACACACGGCGATCATCTTGGTGTGCAGCCCCTGCCCCATCTCGGTGCCGCCATGGTTGAGCTGCACCGTGCCGTCGGCGTACACCAGCACCAGCGCCCCGGCCTGGTTGAGGATGCTCTTGGTGAACGAGATCCCGAACTTCACCGGCTGGTAGCCGATCCCCCGCTTCACCCAGCGCGAGCCGGCGTTGGCCGCCTCGATCGCGGCCCGTCGCGCCGCGTACTCGCTGCTGGCCATCAGCTCGGCGTGGATCCGCGGCAGGCGGTTGTGCTCCGCCACGATCTCCTGCCCGTAGGGCGCCCGGTCGCGCGGGGCCGCGCCGTAGTAGTTGCGAGCCCGCAGCCGAGCCGGGTCGATCCCCAAGCGCTCGGCCGCCCGGCTCATCACCTCCTCGATCACCATCATGCCCTGCGGGCCGCCGAAGCCCCGGAAGGCGGTGTTCGACGGCCGGTTCGTGCGGCAGGCCCGGCCCGTGAAGTGGAGGGTCGGCACGAAGTAGGCGTTGTCGAGGTGGAACAGCGCCCGGTCGAGCACCGGCATGGACAGATCGGTGGAGAAGCCCGCGTCGCTCCAGATCTCGGCGCGCAGGCCCAGCAGCTGCCCCTGCTCGTCGAAGCCGGCGTCGTAGCGCCCCACGAAGGGGTGGCGCTTGCCGGTGATCCGCATGTCGGCCTCGCGATTGAGCCACACCTTCACGGGGCGCCCGGTGAGGAGGGCCCCCAGCGCGGCCATGCAGGCGAAGGGCGTGGCCTGGGACTCCTTGCCCCCGAAGCCGCCGCCCATCCGCGGCACCTCGCACACCACCGCGTTGGCCCCCACCCCCAGCACCGACGCGACCTCGCTCTGCACCTCGGTGGGATGCTGGGTGGACGACAGCACGGTGACGCAGCCGTCCTCCTCGGGGATCGCCAGCGCGGCCTGGGTCTCCAGGTAGAAGTGGTCCTGCGCCCCCGTCCGCAGCTCGCCCTTCACCCGCAGCGCGGCGCCGGCCAGCGCCGCGTCCACGTCGCCGCGAGCGATCACGTGGGGCTCGCCCACGAAGGAGTCCTGGGCGATCGCCTCCTCCACCGTGTGGATCGCCGGCAGCGGCTCGTACTCCACCACCACCGCGTCCGCGCCGGCCTTGGCCGCGGCCACGTCGTCGGCCACCACCAGCGCCACCGCCTGCCCCACGTAGAGCACCTCCTGCGAGGCGAGCAATTCCTCGTCGTGGACGATGGGCCCGATGATCGGGTCGCCCGGGATCGCATCGGCAAAGAGCACCGCCCGCACGCCGGGCCGAGCCAGCGCCGCCGTGGCATCGCGCGAGAGGATGCGGGCATGGGCATGCGGCGAGGTGACCACCCAGCCGTGGCCGGTGCCCGGAGGCAGCGGCACGTCGTCCACGTAGCGGGCCTGCCCCGACACGTGTCGGTAGCCGCTCTCGTGGATCCCGGGCTGGTGCAGCGGGCTGGACGGCGGACCTTGGTGCTTCACGGCTGCGCCTCCGGTGCACGATCGAGGTCGTCGCCGAGGTCGTCGCCGAGGCCAGCTCCGAGGCCAGCTCCTAGGCCAGCTCCTAGGCCAGCTCCTAGGACGGTCGCGCTCGGGCGGTCGGGCAGGCGCGGCACGGGCTCGTCCTGGGTGTCGGCGAAGAACCCCCGCACGAGGTTGGCCGCCACCGTGGCCCGGTACCAGGCCGAGCCGCGGTGATCGGAGAGCGGGCTGAAGTCGGCGGCGATCTGCTGGGCTGCGGCCTCGGCCGCGGCCTCCGACCACGGCTGGCCCACGAGCGCGGCCTCGGCCCGACGCGCGCGGGCGGGCGTCGCCGCCATGCCGCCGAAGCCCAGGCGCGCCGCCGCGACCACGCCGGCCTCGTCCAGATCCACCCGCAGCCCGCAGGCGACCGCGCTGATGTCCATCTCGCGGCGCTTGGACACCTTGTACGCGCCGATGCGGGCGCCCGCCGGCGGATCGCTCAGCTCCACCCGCGCCAGCAATTCCCCGGGCCGCAGCGCCGTGCAGCGGTAGCCCACGAAGAAGTCGTCCACCCCGATCCGGCGCTCGCCCTCGGGTCCGCGGGCCACCATCGTGGCGTCGAGGGCCAGCAGCACCGGGGCCAGGTCGCCGATGGGCGAGGCATTGCACAGGTTGCCGCCCACGGTGGCCCCGTTCTTGATCTGCCGCGAGCCGAAGAAGCGCAGCATCCGGGCCACGGGGGGCAGCGCCCGATCGGTGGCGTCCTCGAGATCGGCCAGGCGCACCGTGGCCCCGATCGACCAGCGCCCGTCCTCGTGGCTCAGCCGGCGAAGCTCCTCCAGGCCGTGCAGCGAGACCAGGGCCTCGAAGCGCTCGCCCTTCTTGGTCACGTCGAGGCCGAGATCGGTGGCGCCCACGATGAAGCGATGCGCCGGATGGGCCGCGGTGAGCTCGAACAGCTCCTCCCAGGTGGTCGGCATCCAGCAGCGCTGGGGCGCGCCCCCGTGAGGCGGCTGGTGCTCGTAGCGCAGGGCCGTAGGCGCCGGAGCGGAGGTCGCCTGGCGCAGCGCCGCGCTGAAGCGATCGTCGGGGCGCAGGCCCGCGATGCGCTGGGTGGCCTCGCGGATCGGCCGGTACCCCGTGCAGCGGCACAGGTTGCCGCACATCTGGTCGTCGAGCTTCCAGGGCGCGTCGAGGTCGTCGCGGTAGCAGGCCTCGAGCATCGACATGATCACCCCCGGCGTGCAGTAGCCGCACTGGGAGCCCAGCGCTTCCACCAGGGCCTGCTGTACCGGGTGGTAGCCCGCGGGGTCGGGCCCCGTGCCCTCGCGCAGCGCCTCCACCGTGAGCACCTGCGTGCCGTGCAGCAGCGGCAGCAGCAGCAGGCAGCTGTTGACGGCCCGCAGCCGTGGCCCCCCTGGGGCCTGGGGATCGATCACCACCACCGTGCACGCCCCGCAGTCGCCCTCGGCACAGCCCTCCTTGGTGCCCGGGCGATGCAGGTGCTGGCGCAGGTACTCGAGCAAGGTGGTGTTGGGCGAGACGTCCCGGACCTCGAGCGCCTCCCCATTGACGTGCAACCGGATCCCGTCCATCGCAGCCCCAGGGTACACCCGGCGGCACCCTTGGGTCGATCCGGCCGCCCCGCTTCGGGTACCGTAGCGGGACTCGACCATGGCCGAGCTACGACCCTACCCCATCGGCGCGCTGCTCACCCGCATGTTCCGCGAGCTCGACGAGCACGACGCCATCTTCCACCTCCCGCGTCGCAAGCTCTTCACCGGCGACGAGCACCACGACACCTCGGTGGTGTTCCAGGGGCACGTGGCGGGCAGCCCCCTGGGCCCCGCCGCGGGGCCACAGTCGCAGATGGCCCAGAACATCGTGCTGTCGTGGCTCGCCGGCTGCCGGATCTTCGAGCTCAAGACGGTGCAGATCCTCGACGAGCTGAGGATCCCGCGGCCCTGCATCGACATGCAGACCATCGGCTACAACGTGGAGTGGTCGCAGGAGCTCAAGCTCGAGGAGAGCCTCGAGGAGTACGTCAAGGGAGCCATGCTGGTGCGGATCCTCGAGGCCTCGGGGCGGCTGCCCGTGTCCCCGAGCTTCGCCCCGCTGGTCTACGACATGAGCGTGGGCTACGACCTGAAGGGAATCCGCAGCGAGCGGGTGCAGGCCTTCATCCACGGCATGATGGACTGCAGCGAGGTGGTCGACCGCCTGCGGGCCCAGATCCCCGACGAATTCGCGGAGTACCGCGACCTCGACTTCCAGACCAAGCTCAGCGACACCCTCACCCTGAGCACCTTCCACGGCTGCCCGCCCCACGAGATCGAGGGGATCATCGACTTCCTGCTGCGAGAGCTGCACCTGCACTGCATCGTCAAGCTCAACCCCACCCTGCTCGGGCCGCAGCGGCTGCGCGAGCTGCTGCACGACACCATGGGCTACACCGAGCAGCACGTGCCCGACACCGCCTTCGCCAACGACACCAAGTGGGACCAGGCGGTGGGCTTCTGCGAGCGCCTGGGAGCCACCGCCGAGGGCCTGGGCCTCCACTTCGGGGCAAAATTCAGCAACACCCTCATCGTGCACAACCACCGCGACTTCTTCCCCGCCAGCGAGAAGGAGATGTACCTCAGCGGCGCGCCCCTGCACGTGCTGGCAATGAGCCTGGTGGGTCGCTTCCGCCAGACCTTCGGCGATCGCTTCCCCGTGTCGTTCTCGGCCGGGATCAACGCCCGCAACTTCTCCGACGCGGTGGCGCTGGGCCTGGCCCCGATCACCGTGTGCAGCGATCTGCTGCAGCCCGGCGGCTACGGGCGCACGGGCGCCTACTACAAGGAGCTCGCGCGGCGGATGGACGAGGTGGGCGCGGCCACGGTGGACGACTACCTGCTGCGCGCCTACGGCAACGCCGAGGCGGCCCTCGACGCCGAGGGCATCGAGGGCGGGGCCCGCCAGGCCTGCCTGGAGGCGCTCGAGGCCGGGGGCACGCTCGACGAGGCCGTCCCCGACCGCGGGCTCGCGCGGCGCTGGCTGTCGCGGGTCAAGGTGCTCAACACCGAGACCTACGTGCAGCGGGTGACCGCCGACCCGCGCTACCGCCTCGCGGCCAACGCCAAGCCACCCAAGAAGGTGGGCTCGAGCCTGGTGCTGCTGGACTGCCTCAGCTGCGACAAGTGCCTGCCGGTCTGCCCCAACGACGCCAACTTCACCTTCGTGCTGCCGCAGGGGCAGGTGCCCGTGCTCAAGCTACGCCCCGGCGCGGCGGGCTTCGTGGCGGAGGCCGGCGAGCCCCTCACCGTGGCCAAGAAGCACCAGATCGCCAACTTCGCCGACTTCTGCAACGAGTGCGGAAACTGTGACGTGTTCTGCCCCGAGGACGGCGGGCCCTACCTGATCAAGCCGCGCTTCTTCGGCAGCCGCCGCGACTGGGAGGCCTTCGCCGACCACGACGGCTTCTACGTGGAGCGCAGCGGGCCCGCGCGCACCGTGCTCGGGCGCTTCGGGGGCCAGGCCTTCGAGGCCCGCATCGACGGCGCCCGGGCGAGCTTCGTGGGAGCCGGCTTCGCGCTGGAGCTCGACCCCGTCGACCCGGCCGGATCGGTCACGGGCAAGGCCGAGGGCGAGGTGGACCTGACCTACTTCCACCTGATGGACATGATCAGCGCCGCGGTGCTCGAGGCGGCCGACAACTACGTGAGCGCGGCCGCCCGCGCCTGAGAGTCGTGAGCCCATCCCGCGCGGCAGGGCGGGCGGCGACCGCCCTGCCTCGGCGAGGGCTCAGCCCTTGGCCTTCTTCTTCGCGGCCTTCTTCTTGCTGGCCTTCTTCGCCTCCTTCTTGGCGGAGGCCTTCTTCTTGCTGGCCTTCTTCGCCTCCTTCTTGGCGGAGGCCTTCTTCTTCGCGGCCTTCTTCGCGGCCTTCTTCGCGGCCTTCTTCGCGGCCTTCTTGCCGGCCTTCTTCTTCGCCGCCTTCTTGCCCTGGGCCGGGCTCGCCTCGCTGGACTGCGCCGGGCTCTCGGCACCGGCCGGCGGCATCGCGGCCTTCCACACCGCGAAGGTGGCCCCGGTGGGATCGGCGAACACCGCCAGCGAGCCCATCCCGGGGATGTCCTCCTGGGCGATCACGTGGCCGCCGTTGTCGGTCACCGTGGCCACCGTGTCCTCGATCGACTCGACCGCCACGTAGCCCAGCCAGTGGCTCGGCACGTCGGGCATCGGGCTCTTCTGGATCCCGCCGATGGGTCCGTCCGCCGAGGCGACCATCGTGTAGACGCTACCGTCGCCCATCGGCACGTCCTGGTAGGTCCAGCCGAAGACGACCTCGTAGAACTTCCTCGCCGCCTCGGGATCCGAGGTGTTGAGCTCCATGTGAACGAACTTGCTCATGTCGACCTTTCCGCCGCGCACGCCGTGCGACGCGGCGCGAGGGTATCCCGAGCAACACAGCGTCGGCGACGAAAAACCACCGCGGATCCGATCGGCCCGCCGACCGAGTCATCCCCTCGCCGACGATGTTCCGGACCGAGGTCGTCTCTTCACAGGGCCTTCATGCGAGCCCACAGGGCATCGGCCTGACGACGCGCGTCGGTCCGGATCTCCTCGAGGTCGCCACCCGTCAACCGACCGTCTCGGACCACCAGCCGCCCGGCCACCAGCACGTGCCGCAGCTCGCCGTCGGCCCCTCGCACCCGCAGATCGGCGTGGACCGAGCCCTCCGGCCCCGGCAGGCCAAACGAGCCGCCGAAGCGCTCGGCGGCCAGCTCGTGCCCCGCCTCGATCCGCCGGGCCACCGCGGCCGGGTCGTCCCCGTGCGCCGCCGACAGCTCGAGCAGCGCCGCCACCTCGTCCTCCATCCGGGCCGGGTAGCCGTCGGTGCCCAACGCCACCCGCCGCCCGTGGGCCAGGGCCCGGGGATAGCCCACCGCGTTGCCCCGGTTGCTGCGTGGGTTCTGCACGATCCACGCCCCGGCCTCGTCGATCCGGGCCACCTGCTCGGCGCTCAGGTCGAGCCCGTGGGCCACGATGGAGCCGGGCGGCAGGGCCCCCAGGGCGAGCAGCCGCTCCAGCGGGCCGTCGTAGCCGCGGGCCTGGGCATCGAGGGCGTCGGCCCGGTGGGCCCCGTCCTCGGCCACGTGCACGTGCATGATGGCCCCCCGATCCTCGCACAGGGCCGCCGCCTCGCGGATGGTGTCGTCGGACACGGTGAAGGAGGCGTGCAGGGCCACCGCCCCCGTGAGCCGCGGCCCGGGGTCACGAGCCAGGAAGCGCCCACACTCGGCCAGGCCCCGCTGGGCCTCCGCCCGCCCTCCGTTGCGCTCGGTGGCCCCATAGCAGAGCAGGGCCCGGATCCCCAGCTCGTCACAGGCCGCGGCCAGCACGTCCAGCGAGCCCTCGATGAGCCCGGGCGACTCGTGGTGGTCGAGCAGGGTGGTCGTCCCGGCCAGCAGCGCCTCGGCCACATACAGCCGCGCCGACGCCCGCAGCGAGGCCTCGTCGAGCGCCCGATCCAGCCGCCACCACACCCGCTGCAGGATCTGCACGAAGGTCTCGGGAGGAGGCTCGGGGGCCGGCATGCCCAGCCCGGCCAGGCCGCTGTAGATGTGGGTGTGGGCGTTGATCCGGCCCGCCTCGAGGGTGGCCCCGCTCGCGTCGAGGCGCTCGGCCCCGGGCGGCGGGGCGGCGGGGTCGATGCGGCGGGCCGAGTCGCCCTCCACCAGCAGGCACAGGCCCCGGCGATCCGGGCCGACGACGAGGGAGGAGCGTTCGGTCATGGCAGGCCTCCGCGTCGGAGCTCAGCGCCAGGTGGAGCGATCGGACTTGGAGCGGATCTTGCCCACGCTCATCGCCTGGGCCGCAGGGGATTCCTTCATGGGCAGCACGAAGCGCGACTGGCCGTCGAAGGCCCGCAGCGCCCCCGCCACCGCGCCCGCGGTGGGCACCAGGCCGATCTCCCCCACCCCCTTGGCGCCGAACGGCCCCTCGGGCTCGTGCTCCTCCACCAGGATCACCTCCACCTGCGGCATGTCGCGGGCCCGCAGCACGCCGATCTCGCGCAGCTTGAAGGCCACGGGCATGCCGTCGACACAGGGCAGCTCCTCGGTGAGGGCGAAGCCCAGGCCCATGTGCACCGAGCCCTGGATCTGCCCCTCGCACAGCGCCGGGTTGATGGCCCGCCCCACGTCGTGGGCCGCGATGAAGCGCTCGATCCGACCGCGCTCGTCGAGGATGCACATCTGGGTGGCGAAGCCGAACGAGGTGTGGGTCTTGATCTTGTCGGTCTTCGCCCCCGGCTTGGTGGTGTCGTCGATCAGCACGTCGGCCGCGTAGACCCGGCCCACCAGATCGCCCAGGGTCTGCCCCGCGTCGAGCTCGGCGCGCAGCTTGATCGCGGCGTCCCGCACCGAGCGGCCGCCGAACAGGGTCGCGCGCGATCCGGTGGTCTGCCCGCAGTCGAGCGCATAGGTGGCGTCGACCTTGGGCCGGAACACCGCCGCGGGCAGGCCCGTCACCTCCACCGCGCACTGCACCAGCACCGTGAGCAGCCCCTGCCCCATCTCGGTGTAGCCGTTGTAGAGCGACACCGTGCCGTCGGCCTCGACCACCAGGCGGGCCTTGCCCCACTCCTGGGCCCCGTTGCCGATGCCGGTGTTCTTGATCCCGCAGGCGATGCCCACCGCCTTGCCGTCGGCCTTGGCCTGGTAGTAGGCGTCCTTGACCGCCTCGAGCGTCTTGATGACGCCCACCGACTTCTCGTAGACCTGACCGGTGGTGAACATGTCGCCCACCGCCACCGCATTGCGGCGGCGGATGGCCCAGCCGTCGAGGCCGACCTTCTCGGCCAGCATGTCGATGGCCCCCTCGATGGCGAAGTTGGCCTGATTGGCCCCGAAGCCGCGCATCGCCCCGCAGGGCGGGTTGTTGGTGCTCACCGCGATCGCCTCGATGTCCACGTGCGGCACCTTGTAGGGCCCGCAGGCGTGGCCGGCCGCGCGCTCGAGCACCTTGGCGCCCACCGAGGCGTAGGCCCCGGTGTCGCCCACCATGCGGGCCTTGACCGCGGTCAGCCGCCCCTCGGCGTCGCAGCCCACCGTCATCTCCATGTCGATGGGATGGCGCTTGGGATGGATGCGGATCGACTCCTCGCGGCTGAGGGTGAGCTTGACCGGGCGCCCGGTGAGCTTGGCCAGCAGCGAGGTCTGGGCCTGCACGCTCATGTCCTCCTTGCCCCCGAAGGCGCCGCCGTTGGGCACCAGCTCGACGAAGACCTCCTCGACCGGCACCCCCAGGAAGGCGGCCACCTGGCGGCGGTCGTCGAAGATGCCCTGCCCCTGGGTGAAAAGGTGCAGCCGCCCGTCGGGCAGCGGCTCGGCCAGGGCGCTCTCGGGCTCGAGGAACAGGTGCTCGATGCGCTGCGTCTTCCAGGTTCCGGTCACCACGTGAGCGCTGGCGGCCAGGGCCACGTCGGCGTCACCGCGGGCGAAGGCGGTGGTCGACAGCCGGTTGGGGTGGGTGGGGTTGACCTGGGGCGCGCCGTCCTCGAGCGCCTCGTGCATGTCGAGCGCGGCCGGCAGCAGCTCGTACTCCACCTCGACCAGCGCCGCCGCCTCGCGGGCCGTGGCCACGTCGTCGGCCGCCACCGCGGCCACCACGTCGCCCACGCAGCGCACCTCCTCGCCCACCGCCACGAAGCCGGGCCAGTCCTTGATGATGAGCCCGTACCAGCGATCGCCGGGCACGTCGGCCGCGGTGGCCACCCGCTGCACCCCGGGCAGCGCCTCGGCGCGGGAGGTGTCGATGCGCAGCACCTTGGCGCGGGCGTGGGGCGAGAGCACCAGCGCACCGTGCAGCATGCCCTCGCGCACCATGTCGTCCACGTAGGGCCGGTCGCCCAGGCTCATCGTCTCGCCCTGGTAGCGCGCCAGGTCCTGGCCCACCCGACCGTCGGTGCCCGGCTGCGGGTCGGCCTCGCCGCGGCGCGCCTTGGCCAGCAGCTCGATCGCATCGACGATCTTCACGTAGCCCGTGCAGCGACACAGGTGCCCGTCGATCGCCTTGGCGATCTCCGCCCGCGTGGGGTTGGGGTTCTTGTCCACCAGGTGCTTGGCCCGCAGCGCGATCCCGGGGATGCAGAAGCCACACTGCAGGCCCGCCGAGGCCACGAAGCAGCGGGCGATCAGCTCGCGCTCCTGCTCGTCGACGCCCTCGAGGGTGAGCACCTCGCGTCCCGCGGCCTTGCTCGCCGGCATCGCGCAGGTGGTCTTGGCCTGCCCGTCGATCACCGCCAGACAGCAGCCGCACTGCCCCTGCGGCGAGCAGCCGTCCTTGGTCGAGATCACGCCGCAGCGCCCACGCAGCGCCTCGAGCAGCGTCTCCTGGGGTCGGGTCGAGATCTGGACGGGCTTGCCATTGAGAGTGAAGGAAACCTCGCTCATCGGACCTTTCCACCTTTCGGGCCAGGGGCCGCGTCAGCCTACCACGAGGCCATTCGATCGTGGATTCGGTGATGCCCCCACCGCCGCAGGCGACGCTTGCGACCCATGGGACCCATGGGACCCAGGTCCATACTGGTCGAGCGTGGCCACGGCCCAAGCCATCGATCGTCCCGAGCCCGTGGCGGTCCCTCGTTCGGTGAATCGCGACGGTCAGACCGCCACGTTCCAGCCCCGCAGCAGCTCCGACATCGCGAAGCACTCCCCCGCGCGGCCGAAGTGGGTGTGCTCGGTCGTGGCCATTGCGCAGAGGGTACCGCAGCTCAGCGGACGACCCCGGTGAGCAGCGTGCCCACCACCTCGCCCGGGCGGAGCCGTCCCGCTCGCCGCATCGCGAGCACGCCCGCCACGCCGGCGGTGGCGGTGGCGGTGGCGGTGACCTCGGTGCGCAGCGCCACCGCCTCGCGGGCGGCGATCAGCGTGTCCTCGTCGACCACCTCGGGCCAGCCGCCGGTGTGGATCATGCCCTCGCACAGCGCCCACCAGTCGTAGGTCTCGTCGTCGAGGATCCCGTGGGCCACGCTGTGCGGCTCGAGCTCCCAGGGCCACATGTACGCGGAGCGGTGGGTGGCGGCGTGGCGCAGCGCGGCGTCGATCGACGCGGCCCCGCGCTGCTGCAGCCAGTCGGCCCGGGCCCGGGCGTCGGCGGGAGGCGTGGCGGTCCCCTGGATCACGCTGGCGATCGCCTCGTAGGCGCGGTGCAGCGGATAGGCGCCGTGGGTCTGCACGGTGCACAGCCGCGGCATCGCGGGCAGCACCCCCAGCGCCACCGCGTCGCGCAGCGCATGCAGGCAGGCGCTGGCCAGCGCTCCCCCGCCCACCTGGACCACCAGCACGTCGAGGCGCCCGGGACCGGTGCGGACCTGCTCGGCCAGCTCGTAGCCGAGGGTGAGGCCGCCCTCCACCGCCATGCCGTTGTCGCTCCCCTGCACGCTGAACGGCAGCGCGCCCTCCCGCAGGGCGGCCCGGAAGGCCCGCACGCTGGGATCGCCGGGCTGGTCGTCGCGCGGGCACGGGTGCACCTCGGCCGCCAGCGCGTGCAGGCGCTCGAGCACGGCGGGCTCGGCATCGGTGGGCACGAACACCCGCAGGGGCCACCGCGCAGCGCGGGCCACCACCGCGGCGCCGAGGGCCGCGTTGCCGCACGAGGCGATCGCCAGCGGCGGGCGGGCCCCGGGATCGGCCAGGCCGGCGAGCTCGGCCAGGCGCAGGTGGATCATCACCCCCATCAGGTGCCGGGCCTTGTGCGAGCCGCCCACGTTGGTGGTCTCGTCCTTGGCCCACAGCAGCATCCGCGGATCGCCGAGCCCGGCGGCGAGCTCGGGCAGCGACATCCACGGCGTGGGGCGAAAGCCCTGGCCGTCGACCTCGGCCACCGCGTCGTCGAGCTCCTTCACCATGCGGCGGAAGTCGACCTCGCCCACGCCCAGCGCGTGCGCGCGGTGCAGCGGAGTCATCAGCTCGGCGAAGTCGAGGTAGGGGTTGCCCCGCGGCGCCGTCGGGAAGCGGACCCGGCGGGCCTCGAGCTGCCGCACCAGCACGTGATCCACGTCGTCGCCCTCGCGACGGGCCGGGCAGGCGAAGGGGTGCGGCTCGGTCAGCGGCACCCGCTGGCCGCAGCCCGAGCACTCGATCCACACGACGTCCTTGGTCTCCATGGGGCGGGCCTACGATGACAGATCCGGGCCCCGCTCGCGATCGGGCCAGGCGATCGGCGTCCCCTCGGTCACGAAGGCGACGAGCGAGCGATAGAACCGCGGATCCTCGCGCTTGGCCCGCGAGGCGAGCTCGTGGTCGTAGCCCTCGACCACGTCGATCGGAAGCCCTCCCTCGACGAACAGGCGACGCTGGATCTCGTCGGGCCCGCGAGCCCCGAACACGATCCGGGCCTCGCCGGCCCGGGGCGCCAGCGCGAAGGTCTCGAAGCGATGGATCTCGATGCGCTCGCGCAGCGGGATCCAGCGGGTCTCGAGAGTCTGGCTCATGCGCACGTCGGCCTGGGGCACCAGCGCCAGGCAGCGCGAGATCTCGCCGAAGCAGTGGGCGGCGAGCAGGGCCCCGCTGCCGCCCATCGAGTTGCCGATCGCGGCCAGCTCGCAGATCCCCGCGTCGTGGGCCGCCCCCACCACGTCGTCGAGCAGCGCCAGCACGTCGCCGTGATTCCACCAGCTGCGCGCCTTGTCGATCACGAAGAACACGCTGTGCTCGCCCCGCAGGCTGCGGCCGAACTCCTCGATCTGGATCCCGTCGAGCGCCAGGCCGATGCCGCCGAAGGCGATGATGCCCGTGTCCGAGACCCCCGGCCGCACCGTGACCCGGTAGGTCTCGTCCTCGTAGAACGGCTCGCTGTGCTCGGCGCCCTCGGGCTCCATCGGGCCTGCCCCGCTCACACCAGGCCTGCGTCGCGCAGCCCCGCCTCTACCACGTCGATGCGGGAGAAGGCCTCCTTGTCGAGCGCCTTGTCGAGGGCATCGGCGGCCGAGACCACCCCGTCGCGCACCAGCCCCTCGAGGGCCGCGTCCATGCTCCGCATGCCCTCGCGCCGCCCGCCCTGGATCAGGCTGGGGATCATGGAGGTCCGCCCCTCGCGGATCGTGGCGCTCACCCCCGTGGTCCCCACCAGCACCTCCTGCACCGCCACCCGCCCCGTGCCGTCGGCCCGCCGCAGCAGCTGCTGGGCCACCACCCCGGCCAGCGACTCGGCCAGCATCCCGCGGATGGCCGGCTGCTGGCTGGCCGGGAACGCGTTGACGAAGCGATCGATGGTGGCCGCGGCCGAATTGGTGTGCACGGTGGCCAGCACCAGCACCCCGAAGCTCGCGAGCTGCAGGGCCAGGCGCATGGTCTCGGGGCCCCGCAGCTCGCCCACCAGGATCACGTCGGCGTTCTCCCGGCCCGCGCTGCGGATGGCGTCGGCGAAGCTGGGGGTGTCGGTGCCCACCTCGCGGTGCGTCACCTGGCAGCGCGCCGGCTCGTGCACGAACTCCACCGGGTCCTCGATGGTGAGGATGTGCCCGTCGCGGGAGTGGTTGATGTGCGAGATCATGGCCGCGAGCGTGGTGCTCTTGCCGCTGCCGGTGGGGCCGGTGACCAGCACCAGCCCCGCGCGCCGCTCCACGAGGCCGAGGATGGAGCGCGGCAGGCCGAGCTGCTCCGCGCCGAGGATCGTGGTGGGGATCACCCGGAACACGGCGCCCGGCCCCGTCGTCTTCCACAGGTAGTTGGCCCGGAAGCGGGCGCGCTGGCCCAGCGCGTAGGCGAAGTCGAGATCGAGCTCGGTCTCGAAGCGCTGGCGCTGCGCGGGCTCGAGGATCTCGTAGAGCAGCGCCTCCATGCGCTCGCGATCGATCGCCGGCCCCTCGGCGGGCACCAGGTCGCCCCGCAGGCGGAGCATGGGCGGCTGGCCCACCGACAGGTGCAGGTCGGAGGCTCCGGCCTGCACCATGGCGTCGAACAGCGCGTCGATGGCCGGCGGCACTACGACCTCCCCTTGTCGAAGAAGCTGCGCAGGCCCCCGCGCCACGAGGACGGGACCGGCTCGGCCGGGGCGTCGGCGGGGCGGGCCAGCGCGGCGGCCAGCCCCTGCGGATCGTCGGCGTGTTGCCGCGCCACCTCCTCGGAGATCACCCCCGCTCGCACCAGCGCGGCCAGGGACTCCTCGATGCGGATCATCCCGAAGGCGCGCCCGCGCTGGAGCAGGCTGGGGAGCTGGAACAGCTTGTCGTCGCGGATCAGGCTCCACAGCGGCACGTTGCCGGTGATGAGCTCGGCCGCCGCCGCCAGGGCCCGGCCGTCGGCGCGCGGCACCAGGCGCTGGCTCACCACGATCTTCAGCGCCCCGGCCAGGGTGGCCCGCACCTGCGCCTGATCGTCGGGCGGGAACATGTCGATGAGCCGGGTGATGGTCTTGGCCCCCGAGGCCGTGCTCATGGTGGCGATCACCAGGTGGCCGGTCTCGGCCGCGCCGAGGGCCATCTCCACCGTCTCGCGATCGCGCAGCTCGCCGATCACGATCACGTCGGGGTCCTCGCGCAGCGCGGCCCGCAGCGCGCTCGCGAACGAGCGGGTGTGGGTGCCCACCTCGCGCTGCGAGACCACGGCCCGCTTGATCGGGTGCACCACCTCCACCGGATCCTCGACGGTGATGATGTGGACGGGCTTGCCCGCGTTGAGCAGGTCGACCAGCGCGGCCATGGTGGTGGTCTTGCCCTGCCCGCTGGGGCCGGAGACGATGGCCAGGCCCTGGTGGTAGCGGGTGACCTTGCCCAGCTCGGGGGGCAGGCCGAGCTGCTCGAGGCTGGGCGGGGTGTCGGCCACGGCACGAAAGCAGCCCTTGAGACCGGTGCGCTGCCGGGCCACGTTCACGCGGAAGCGCCCTGCCCCCTCGAGGTCGATGGCGAAGTCGCAGTAGCCCCGCTCGTGGAGCTGCGCGGCGTGGCGGGGGGGCACCACCGCCTCGAGCATGCCGGCCACCGTCGAGACCGAGAGCGGCTCGCCCCGGGGCGTGAGCCGACCGGCGACCCGCATCGACACCGGGCGCTCCGCCACCACGTGGACGTCGCTGGCCCCCAGCCTCCGACCGATCCACAGCAGCTCGGCCAGGCCATCCGCGGCGCCCGGCGAGGAGGCGGCCGCGGGTGGAGGGGTGAGCGGCCCCGAGGGCGAGGGCGTGACGCTCTCCGCGACGGGAGACGACGAGGGCGAGTACGGCGGCAGGCCGGCCCGCGGCGCGGGTGAGCCCGCCGCGGGATCGATCGGCGGCGCGGGCGAGCTCGGGCCGAGCTGCGACGCGGGAGCCGACCCGCGCGATGACGACACCGGAGCGACCGGGGAGGCCGAGCGGGCCGGGGCCGTGCTCGCGCGCGGCTCGGGGCGCGGCGTGGTGGCGGTCACGGGCCGGGACGCTCGGGGCTGGTGGAGCGACGCGGCGGATACGGGCTCGAGGCCCGGGCGCGAGGCGTGGGCTCACGGCCGCGGCCCCGAGGAGGCCGAGGGCGAGGGCGCCGGCGCAGCGGCGGCCGGAGCCGGTGCGCCCGCGGTGGGCGAGCGCCCCAGGCGGATCTGCAGTCGGTCGCGGCTGCGCGCGACGATCACGATGTACGGCTCGCCGTCCACCATCACCAG
Organism: Myxococcales bacterium; assembly: GCA_020633315.1. GTDB lineage: Bacteria > Myxococcota_A > Polyangia > Nannocystales > Nannocystaceae > Paraliomyxa. Next base: position 448,347 of record JACKDV010000001.1, on the reverse strand, counting down.
CTCGGGCATGCCGTCGGTGTCGCTCGAGGGCACCAGCGGCCCCAGCGGGGTGTCGCGCACGATCTCGCGGACCTGCTCGGCGGTGAGGGTGCGGCGGGTCAGCGGTCGCAGCCGTCCGCCCTCGCTGATCGAGATCGGGGCCCCCGTCTCGATCCGCACCTCGTCGACGCCCTCCCGGCCGAGGATCCCGAGCAGCTGCCGTAGGTCCGCCAACGCCCCGAGGATAGCCGAGACCCGATCGCCCGGCAGGATCGGCCCCCGCGGGCCCCGGCTCAGCCCTTGGCGCCCGTCTCGCGGTTGAACGCCACGATCATCTCGTCCCACTGTGGCAGCAGCTCGCGTAGCCCGGCCCAGAACCCGGGGTCGCGACGGGCGCTGAACTCCGGCAGCGAGACCCCCTGCTGCTCCACCCAGGTGAAGTAGCCCAGGTTGAACATGCGGGTGCGATCGACGTGGGTGGTCTCGAGCAGGTGATCGGTGCCCATCCCCGCGAGGTGCTCGCCGAAGGTCTCGGCGGCGGCGATGCGATCGAAGCGGCCGTCGAAGCGCCGGCCGAGCGCCTTGTCGCGCTCCGAGCCGTACATGGCCGAGCCGTCGGTGGCCACGGTGACGATCGCGTCGTCGGGCCCCAGGTCGAGGTAGCGGGCCAGCTTGATCGCGGCGAGCACGTTGGCGATGCCGGAGAACCCGAAGCCCGACAGCGCCCGCACCTGCGCCTCGCTCAGGCCCCGACGATCCCGCAGGTAGCCGTGGCCCTCGGGGTGGTTGAACAGCAGGTCGAGCGAGTCGGTGCTGCGATCGGAGATCCCCACCACGAAGTCGGTGTTGTGCACGTTGTGGATGAAGGGCACGTGCTTGTCGCCGATGCCCTGGATGTTGTGCTCGCCGAAGCCGTTGTAGAGGAGCGTGGGGCACTGCTGCGCCTCCACGGCCACGATGCTGGCCCCGAACGCCTCCTTGAGGTGGTCGCCGGCGGCGATGGTGCCCGCCGAGCCGGTGGCCGAGACGAACGCCCGCAGCCGCAGCCCCGCTCGCTTGGTGCGGGCGTGCTCGTACACGTGCTCGAGCGCCCGCCCGGTGCACAGCCAGTGCCCCAGGTGGTTTCCGAACTCGCGGAACTGGTTGAAGATGATCGTGTCGGGCTCGGCGTCGAGCCGCGCGCACTCGTCGTAGATCTCCTTGACGTTGCTCTCGGAGCCCGGGGTCTTGATGATGTCGGCGGGGTCGGCCACCCAGCGCTCCAGCCAGCGGAAGCGCTCGGCGCTCATGCCCTCGGGCAGCACCGCCACCCCGCGGCACTGCATGATGCGGGAGATGGCCACGCCGCCGCGGCAGTAGTTGCCGGTGGAGGGCCACACCGCGCGGTGCGAGCTGGGATCGAACTGCCCGGTGAGGATCCGCGGCGCGAGGCAGGCGTAGGCGGCCAGCACCTTGTGGGCCTCGATCATCGGGAAGCGCTGCCCCAGCGCCACCAGGATGGGCGCGCGCACGGTGGTGAGCTCGGGGGGCAGCCACACGTAGCCGGGCACCTCCACGCGGCCGTGACGATCGGCGGCGTTGTACCAGTGCACCCGGAACAGGTTGAGCGGGTGGGGAGCGTCGGGATCGATCTCGGCGAGCGCGGACTGGATCTCGCCGGGGATGGCGGCCGGATCGCTGAGCTGGGCGAAGGTGGGCAGCACGATGCCGGCCTCGCGGAAGCGGGCCACGGCGCGCTTGCGGACCTCGGCGTCGACGATCTCGGTGGAGAGCCCCAGGGTGGTCATGACTTGGATCCTCGGTCTTGCTCGGGGGGGATGGCCCCGGTACGCGACACGATCAGGCCGTAGGCGTGGGGCTGCCGGTGCTTGGCGAAGTCGAACACCGAGCGCTTGTAGGAGTTGCACAGGTCGAGGTCGCAGCGCGCCACGGCCAGCTCGTCGTCGCGGGTGGAGCACAGCGCCACCACCTCGCCGGTGGGCGCGATGATGCAGCTCCCGCCGATCATCTCGCAGCCCTCCTCGACCCCGGCCTTGGCCACGCCCACCACCCAGGTGCCGTTCTGGTAGGCGCCCGCCTGCATCACCAGGTGGTTGTGGAAGTCGCCCAGGCGATCGTGCTCGGGCGCGGGCGGGTTGTGCACCGGGGTGTTGTAGCCGATGAGCACGAGCTCCACCCCCTGCAGGCCCAGCACGCGGTAGGTCTCGGACCAGCGGCGGTCGTTGCAGATGGCCACGCCCACCACCCCGCCGAAGGCCCGCACCGCGGTGAAGCCGGGGCCCGGCTCGAAGTAGCGCTTCTCGAGGTGCTGGAAGCGGCGCCAGGGCTCGGGCTCGGCGTGCCCGGGCAGGTGCACCTTGCGGTAGATCGAGGCCACCCGGCCGTCGCGCTCGACGAGCATGGCCGCGTTGAAGCGGCGCTTGCGATCGCCCTCGTGCTGGAGCTCGGCGTAGCCCAGGTGCAGCCCCACCCCCAGGCGCTTGGCCTCGTCGAACAGCGCCTGGGTGGCGGGCCCGGGCATGCGGGTCTCGTAGTAGGCGTCGAGCTCGGCCTCGTCCTCGATGAGCCAGCGGGGGAAGAAGGTGGTGAGGCACAGCTCGGGAAACACCACCAGCTCGGCCCCCATCGCCGCGGCGTCGCGCAGCAGCACCAGCATGCGCTGCACGACCTGCTCGCGGGTATGGGCGCGCTGGACCGGCCCGAGCTGGGCGGCGGCGATGACGAGGGAGCGAGGCACGACCGGCGCAGCATGACGCGGAGCAGGCGGGCGCGACAATCCCCCGGCTGCGTGACTTTCAGACGCGGGTCCGCCCCTCGGCGACGGTGACCCGATAGACCTCGTCCCGCGGCACGCCCTGGTCGACCAGGCGGCGGGCCTCGGCCAGCTCCTCGTCGATCAGCGCCTGGAAGCTGACGAAGGGCTGGGCCCCCGAGAGGAAGCGACCGTTGACGAAGAACGCCGGGGTGCCCCGGGCGCCGAGCGTCATGCCCTGCGCCTGCTGGTCGAGGATGCGCTGACGAAGCTCGGGATCGTCCATGTCCCGCCGGAAGCGCTTGACGTCGAGCCGCAGCTTCTTGGCCCACTTGCGGAGGTTCTCGTCGGTGAGCTCCTCTTGGTTGTCGAACAGCAGGTCGCTCATCTCCCAGAACTTTCCCTGGCGCCCCGCGGCCTCGGCCTCGCTCAGCTCCGCCAGGTGCGTCGTGATCCCGGCCACCGCCGCGTCGAGCCGCGCCAGCTCGCGGCGCTGCCCCTCGTCGACCTCGTCCATCCCGACCAGGCGCTGGTCGAGGCGCCGCTGCTCGGCCTGGATCTCGTCGAGCTGGGCCTGGATGGCGTCGAGCTGCGACTTGGAGGGATGACAGCCGGTGCTCGCGAGCAGGACGAGGCAGGCGGCGAGCGGGGCGATGCGACGGACCATCGGGGGGACCACACCATGGTCCTGCCCTGCCCTTCAAGGCCGGGGTTTCCTGCTACGGTTGCTCGTGCCCTCGCGAGCGCCATCCCGAGCTCACCCTTCGACCCTGGTCATCGGCGTGCTGCTGCTCGGCTGCGGGCCCGGCGGAGGGGCGACCCCGACCTGCTCCGACGGCTCGGGTGATTGCCCGTGCGACGAGACCGAGGCGCAGTGCTCGAGCGGCCCCGCGTCCAGCGGCGACTCCTCGGGTGCGGGCAGCGACGCCGGCGGGTCGGGGGACGGGACGGGTGCGGGCTCGGGGGGCCACGTGCCCGCGTTCTCCGTCTTGCCCCCGTTCGACGTGCTGGGCACCGAGTGGGTCTACGAGCACGAGAGCTTCCCGGGCAACACGACCGTGGAAGAGCGCTGCACGGTCGCCGAGCTCTTCGAGTGGCCCGATGGGCAGCCGGGATCGACCTGGCGCTGCACGCAGGACGGGAGCCCGCTGCAGGACCGCAGGTATGCCCTCTACCCCGATCGCGTCGAGGTGCGAGAGGTCGGCACCAACGTGCTCGATCCGCCCGGCGAGGCCTTTCGGATACCCGTCGAGATCGGAGACACCTGGCAGATCGAGTGGGGGATCCCACCCTCCACCGAGGGCACGGACACCTGGCATGCCATGGGGATCGAGCGCGTCGACCTCCCCTTCGGTGGCTTCGACGCCGTGGCGCTCGAGTACACCACCAGCAACACGGCGGGAGAGTCCATGTCGATGGCGTGGTGGGTGGATGGGATCGGGATGGTGCGGGCGCACAACGACACCACCTATCACTACGAGTTGGTGTCGTTCTCGGTGCCGTGAGGGTGGGCCCGGGCGATCCGACCGCCCGCTCGGCCCACCCGGCGGAGCCTGCCCGCGTCAGGCGTCTGCGATGAAGGTGCCGTGGAAGGTCACGGGCAGCGCCTGACCCATCCAGATCTGCGCGAGCGGGCCCGCCGAGGGGCGATCGGCATCGAGCACCGCGACGTAGCTCTCCACCGCTTCACCGTCGTGCACCATGGCGAGCAGCCAGCCCTCGTCGTCCCGCTTCGCTTCGGGCCTGGGCACGAACACCGGCTCGCTCACGTGGTGACCAGGCCCCAGCGTCCAGCGATCGACCGCGCCCGAGCCCACGTGCAGCCGCGCGATGCCGCCCGACAGGCGCGATCCCCCGGTCGAGTACCAGCTGGTGGAGTACTCCCGACCGACGCGCGCGGGGGGCAGGACGGGGAAGTCGCAGACCTCGTCCCACAGCGTCTGCTCGCCGTGCAGCGCACGGCGTCGCAGGTCGACGGTCACCCGGCGGACCCGAGGCGGCGCGACCTCGGTGTCGGGCTGGTTGGCCGAGAGCGCCGCGAAGGTGGAGAAGTCGGGGTACTCGACCCAGTCGATCGTCAGGTGCTCGTCGCGGCAGAACGCGTTCGCGACGTGGAACACCCAGCGAGCGGGCAGCTCCACGCGGATCGGCCGATCGATCGCATCGAGGTCGACCACGAGCAGCTCGGCGTGCGAGTCGGGATCCCAGGCGAACATGCCCAGGAAGTCGGCGCTCCCCAGCAGCGCCTTGCCCAGGCGCAGCTTGGCCGGGCACACGAGGAACGCCGCGTGACGACCGGTGACGCCGAAGTCGTGCATCATGGTGTTCCACGGCATCGTCACGTGGCCGAGCTCGCGGGCCGCCCCCCGGCGAGGCAGGGCGTAGATCCGAAGGCCCGCGCGGCGCCCCCACTGCTGCCCGAAGTTGAAGGTGGTGTCGCCCACCGCGTGCGGATGCGCGGAGAAGGCCGCCCCGAGCACGCCGCCGAGATCGCTGACCTCGCCCGTGTCGAGCGAGCGCGGATCGATCTCCACGGGGCGCCCGCCCTCCATCAGCGCGAGCAGGCCTCCCTGCCACTGCATCACGTTGGTGTTGCCCGTGGTCTTGGTGCGCCCCGCGAGCCCGTTGGAGATCCGGCGCCAGCGCGACGTGGCCGAGCCGTACAGCGGACGACCAGCGGCCTGCTCCTCGCGGTAGCCCGGGCTCTCGACCAGGCGCACCGCTCCGCTCGCCGTGCCATCGCCGGCCAGGCGCACGGCCTGGAGGGCACCATCGGCCTCGAACGAATGCGCAAGGCGGCGACCGAATCGCTCGAGCAGGCCGGGTCCGGTGCGCACCAGCGTCCCCACCAGCCCCGCTGGGATCTCGCCCTCGACCCGCAGTGGCTCCCAGCCGTGGAAGCGGCGCACGGACGCCTGCAGCCCGGAGACATCGACGGCTCCGGGGCGAGAAGGGGTCTGGGCCTGGCTTGGTCGTGCGTCCATGAGATGTAAGAACTTCTTACACCGGAAGTAGCCAACCGTCGAGGAAGAAGGAAGACTTTCTTACAGCCCTCATGACGCGCGGCTATCACCACGGCGACCTCCGCAATGCCCTGCTCGATGCGGCGGAGGCCATCGTGGCCGAGGAGGGCATCGCGGCGGTGACGATGTCCAAGGTCGCCAAGCGATCGCAGGTGTCGTCCGGGGCGCCGTACCGTCACTTCCACGATCGCATGGACCTGCTGCGTGGGCTGGCCCGACGGGCCCACGCCGCGCTGGCCGAGCGCGCGACGGCGGCCGCGGCCGCAGCCCCGACGCCGCTCGAGGGCTTTCGGCGCACGGGGATCGAGTACGTCAAGTTCGCGGTGGAGCAGCCCGCGTTGTTCACCGTGCTCAGCCGCGGCGAGCTGGTCGATCACGACGACGCGGGCACCGAGCAGGACCGAGCCTTCGTCGACGGGCTGCGTGAGCTGCTGTCGAGGGATCCGAGCGAGCCGCTCGACCCGGAGCATCCCCTGGTGCAGCAGCTCGCCGCGCGCTGTCTCGTGCACGGCCTGGCCCACATGTTCGTGGAGGGAGCGCTGGCGGTGGTGGGAGCGGGACCCGAGCAGGCCGAGCGAATCGCCGACGCGTTGACGCGCGCGCTCGGGCCCCCGCAGGTCTGAGCCGCGCGGCCGAGTCTCCCCGTGCGAGCCAGGGGATCGGCGCAGGACCACGATCGGGCTCGCGCCGCATGGAGTCGGCGATCGAGGTGGTGTCGGAGCGGGCGAGCGCAATCGGGCACCCACGAGCAATCACTCCGTCGCCAAGCTCGCAGTTGGGGGTGGAGGCCCCCACGAATGGGGCGGCCGTGGTCCTGTCGAGATCCTCGGCGTACCCCGGAGCACGAGGTCGGCATGCCTCGGAGAATCGCTACCGCATGCGCTCGCCTTGAGCGTAGAGTCCTTGGCATGCGCAAGGACATCTCGTCGCTCGTCATCGTGGCCACCTGCACGCTGAGCGGATGCTCGCCGGGCGAGGCCAACGACAGCAACACGAGCTTCGGCGGCACGATCACCTTGGGCGAGACCTTCGACCCGCCGACGGGCTCCGACTCGCAGAGCGGCACGACCGCTGGCAGCGGAGGCGATGACACGGGGGGCGAGACGGGCGTGAAGTTCGACGTCGAGTGGGCCGACAGCCCGGGCGTCGATCCCGGTGGCCCGGGCTCGTGCCGCTCGTCGGAGATCTACGGGGCCTCGGGCGGGTTCCCGGTCTTCACGGACCCGGCCTTTGCCCCCTTCCTCGAGCGCAAGATCGCGATCGTCACCCACAACCTGCAGGGCCAGGCGCCGAACTACGTGCTGACGATCTTCGACATCGACGGCCCGCCGCCGCCGCCCAACATGAACTACGCGGCCCCGCGCTACAACCACCCGAGCTGGACCATGGAGACGCTCGGGCCGATCTTCGGGTTGACGCTCGACTCGGACGGCAACATCTACGTGGCGGCGACCTCCGTGTACTCCGCCGTGCCGCCCCAGCCCGGCACGATCAAGCGAATCGACCGCGTGACCGGGGCGATCACCGACTTCGCGACGCTGCCCAACAACGGCCCGGCGATCGGCAACATCAACTACGACTGCGTGAGCGAGACCATCTACGCGAGCAACCACGAGGACGGCCGCATCTACCAGATCGAGATGAACGGGGACATCCGCAGCACCTTCCACCACGCGACCATGACCGTCACGATGGGGCCGGCCAACGACCCGGGCGAGCCCGACGGTCAATTCGCGCCGCTCGGCCAGCGTCCCTGGGCCGTGCAGTCGCACGCGGGGAGGCTCTACTACAGCCTCTGGGTCGAGCACTCCTTCGGCAGCGACCCGGCTCGGGACAACGAGGTCTGGTCGGTCGGCTATGCCGACGACACGGGGGTGCCCGATCCGGCGACGGCGAAGTACGAGTTCTCGCTCCCGGCGAACTCCCCCCCCGTGTCCGACATCAGCTTCGCCCACACGGGCTGGATGCTGGTCGCGCAGCGCACCATGAACGGGGACTCCTCGACCGGCGCCCACCAGTCGACGACCTTCGAGTACGACTACGAGGGCGGCACCTGGGTGTCGCAGGGCACCACCTACATCGTCGGCGAGCTGCTGCCGTATAGCGCGGCCGGTGGGGTCGACCACGACTTCAAGCCCGACGGCTACGTGTGGATGACCGGCGACGCGCTCGACTTCTACACCCCCGACGTGGTGTATGGCCTGCAAGGCACCCCGTACGGCGGTGGCGGCATCGAGGTCAGCACGCTCATCGACCTCGACGGAGAGATCACCAGCCAGGACAAGACCACGCTCGGTGACGTCGAGCTGCCGATCCCGGGCGACGTCGATCCGGTCCCGCCGCCGGTGGGCTGAGAGCCGAGCCGGCCCTGCGACGGCTGGCACGCGCCGCCGTCGTCGGGCGTGCGGGCGGGCGCGGCGATGCTGCGAGGCCGCGGCTGGGGTACCATGTCGGCATGGTGCGTTGGCTGCTCCCGGTCGTCCTCGTGCTGGGCTGTGCTGGTGACGACTCCGCCGAAGACACGGCGTCGCCCTCCACCGCGAGCACGCCGACCATCACGTCCGCCACCGGCGACACCGGCGACGGCAGCACCTCCACGCCCTCGACGACGACCCTGGGCTCGGAGACGAGCAGCTCGGGCGACGTGGAGACGAGCGCGACCTCCGATCCCCTCACCAGCGGAGCCGATGCCTCGAGCGACGGAGGACCGGACTGCAGCGCGCCCGCCGACTGTGCCGAGTGCTGGAGCTGCGCCGCACAGGGACCGTGCATGGCCGAGTATCTGTCGTGCCAGATGATGACCTTCTGCGTCCCGACGCTCGTCTGTCTCGACTCGATGTGCACCCCCGGCGGCCTGCAGCAAGACTGTGCGAGCACCTGCTGCATGTCCTGCAACAATCTCATGACGTGCCCGATGGTCGATGCTGCGGTCACGTGCATCGAGCAGCAGTGCGCCGGGCTCTGCGGCGACATCACGTGCCCGTGATCGCAGGGTGGCTCGGGGCGTGCATCGCCGAGCCAGACCAAGGTCGACAACAGCCACGACCTCACGGGTCGGGTGTCGCGAGGCACCGATCGGTCGCGTCAGTCGAGCGACCCAAAGAAGTCCGAGCGCACGAAGTGGAAGAGCGCCATTCGACAGTACTCCGATTGGATTGGATCGCGATGGTGAGGCTGTCGACGCCCGGCGAACACCAATGCCTGATTCTCCTCGAGGCGATATCGGCCATCACCAACGTAGAGGTCCCAGGGTTGGTCTTGAGAGATACAGTACGTGAGGGTGACCTCGCACTGTGGCCGATCGAGATGGCGCTCGACCACTGCCCGCGGGCCATAGAACGACAGCAAGGTGTACGAGGGTTTCAGCTCGAAGCCGACGACCCGTGACACCAGGTCCTTCATGTCTCGATGAATGTCCACCATCAACGATAGGTTTCGGAGATAGTGCCGCCCTCGTTCCACATCAGCCGGCAAGTCTGGCAAGCCCGCCAACTTCTCCACGTATTGCTGGAGCAGCGCGAAGTCTGCGGCCGGGAAGAGCTCGTCGAGAACCTTGGGGGCGAAGCCACCATCACCCAGCTCGCTTGCATCGACCATCATGACACTCCACGGGTAGCCCTACGCTTCGTCCAGCGACCTTCGAGTCACCCAGACGCGGTTCTCTGTCTACCTCACGACGAACGGCGGTGGCAACACGGTCCCGGGCCTCGGCGGATTGCGGTCATTTTGCAGCAAGCGCGAGGGCCCGACCCGCTCGTGCTCTCGCGTTCCCCATCCGCCGCTCGATGCGCGCCAAATCCGCGCAACGAGCTTCGAGCTCCCGCAGCAGATGCCGGCCGGAGATCCGTGCTCCCTCCCGTACGAGTGCGAGCGCTACTGCACCGATGGGCTCTGCGAGCATGCGCCGCCGCTATTGTGTGAGATCGTGGGTGACTGGGACGACGCCCGGTCGTTCCTGGAGCAGGGGGGCCAGCTCTGATCCGGCGGGACGGACCCAACGCCTTCGTCGCCGCCCTCAGCTCGCCAGATCGCTCAGCACCCGCAGCAGCACGTTGGCGCCCGCCTCGAGATCGGCGGGCTCGGTGTGCTCCTTCACGTTGTGGCTGATCCCGCCCACGCTGGGCACGAAGATCATCGCGGCGGGACAGATCCGGGCGAGCATCTGGGCGTCGTGGCCGGCCCCGCTGGGCATGCGGCGGGTGCTCAGGCCCAGCTCGCGGGCGGCGGCCTCCACCCGGTCGACCACGCCGCGATCGAAGGCGACCGGCTCGAAGCGGGCGAGCGGGCGGTGCTCGACGGTGCAGCCCTCGGCCCGGGCCAGGGCCTCGACCTCGGCGTGCACCCGGGCCTCGGCCTGCTGCAGCGCAGCCTCGTCGGTGTTGCGCAGGTCCACGGTGAAGGTGGCGCGGTTGGGGATCACGTTGACGAGATCGGGGTGCAGACGCAGGCGGCCCACGGTGGCGATCTGATCGCCGCCGATCTCCCGGGCCAGGCGTCGCACGAAGGCGACCATCGAGCCCGCCACCAGCCCCGCGTCGTGGCGCAGGGCCAGCGGCGTGGTGCCGGCGTGGTTGGAGACGCCGTGCACGGTGAATTCGGTCCAGCTGATGCCCTGCACCCCCTGCACCACGCCGATCTGCACGCCCTCGCGCTCGAGCACGGGGCCCTGCTCCACGTGCAGCTCCACGTAGGCGTGCACGGGCATGGGCGGCGCGGTGCCGGCGTAGCCGATGCGATCGAGCTCGCCGCCCACGGTGGCGCCCTCGATGCCGACGGTGGCCCGCGCCTCCTCGACCGACAAGGCGCCCACGAACACCAGGCTGCCCATCATGTCGGGGGCGAAGCGAGCCCCCTCCTCGTTGGTGAAGAACGCGACCGCGAGCGGGCGCCGCAGGGCGACGCCGGCCTCCTGCAGGGTCTCGATCACCTCGAGCCCGGCGAGCACGCCCAGGTTGCCGTCGTAGAGGCCGCCGGTGCGCACGGTGTCGATGTGCGAGCCGGTCAGCACGGGCGGGCCGTCCTCGGCGCCCGGCCACACCCCCACCACGTTGCCGATGGGATCGATGCTCACCCGCAGGCCGAGCTCGTCCATCCAGCCGCGCACGAGGTCGCGGCCGCGACGATCCTCGTCGCCGAGGGCCAGGCGGCACACGCCCCCGCCGGGGAGCGCCCCCACCTCGCCAAGGGCGTGGAGCCGGTGGAGCAGTCGGTCGATGTCGATGCGGAGATCGGTGGTGGTCATGGTGGGCGGTCCCTCAAGCGGGACCGTAGTGCCGACGCAGCCAGTCGGCGGTGCCCGGCAGGCCGGGAAAGAGCATGCGCTCGGTGATGTTGTTCTGGTCGAGGAAGTCGCGGAGCAGGGGCTTGAGCGCGCCCGGGATCACGATGCGCAGCACCAGCCCCGGCACCGCGCGCTCGGCCGCGGCGAGCACCATCTGGTGGCTCTTGGTGGCGCCGTCGAGCATGGTGAGCAGGCCGTACTGGTTGCGGATGCGCTCGTCGATCGAAGGAGGCTCGAACACCAGCAGCAGGTCGTCTCGATCGTCGAGGTAGTCGTCGAGCGCGAGCAGGCCGGGGAACTCGCCCGCGAGGGTGCCGGTGTGGAAGACCCAGGCGATGTCCTTGCGCAGCACCTTGAGCAGGGCCTTGGGCAGGAGCTGGCTGCGCCAGCGGCCGACGTCGAGGCACCAGATCACGCCGTCCTCCTCGAGGTACGGTCGCTCGCAGGTGGCGAAGTGGGCGGCCACCATCGGCGAGGCGGTCCAGTCCAGGCAGCGGGTGGGCAGGCCGTTGTGCTGGGCCACGGCGAGCACCTCCCACTCGGAGGCGCCCGAGAACATGCCCATGGGGGCCGACTTTCGGAAGTTGCGCAGCAGCGGGCCCTCGACCTGGTCGGGCTCGCTGCCCAGGCGCTCGAGGCTGGTCTGCAGGCTCCACGAGGCGACCGACATGCCGCGGAACACGTGCCCCGAGCGCCGGTGGCCGCCGGCGGAATCCTGCACGGGCATGAGCCGATCGCCCGAGAGCAGGGCGACCAGCTCCTCCACGCTGTACACGACCCGCTCCTCCCAGGGCCCGGCCGGTTCTGCGGACGTCGCCATGGTGCGCGATGGAATCACAGTCGTCGGCAGCGGAGCAATGGAAGGGCCCGGCAACCACGCCGCGGCGGACCCGCACCGAAGCGAGCTCGGAACGAGGCTCGGCCCACGCGGTCACGGATCCACGGGCACCCCGGGGCTGCTCCCGCGGGGGCGGGCGTGCCTCGCCGGCGGTGATCTCGATGCCCACCCCAAAGGGCCGTGAGGCGTCGCCCCACGGCGCAGGCTCACGCGGAGCGATCACGCCCGCGTCCCCGGGAGGCCCCCCGGGCGATGGCAGGCCGAAGCGGCCGCCTGCTAGCATGGCGCGCCGTGGCGAGCGTCCCCAAGCCGGGCGGAGGCGACGGGCCCAGCGGCTCGGCGAGCGACGATCCCACCGCCCTCCCGCCCCCGCGGGCCCTGCCCCGTCGCGCCAGCCTGCGGCCCGAGATCCGGGCCGCGCTCGCCCTGGAGGAGGCGGGCGAGCTGCAGGAGGCGGCGCGGGTGTTCGAGTACTCGGGCGAGCACGCCCAGGCGGCAGTGCTGCGGATGGAGCACGCGCGCACGGTGGCCGACCCGGGCGAGCGCCTCGACGTGCTGCGCGAGGGCTGCGCTCGCAACCCGGGGGACACGCCCGAGGGGCGGGCGCTGCACCAGGCGCTGGCCGATGCGCTGCTGCTGCAGGCCGAGCACGAGCCCGACCCGTCGCGGCGCCGCGCCCTGGAGCTCGAGGCCGCGCGCGGGCTGGAGGAGGCCGACCAGGGCGGAGCGGCGGGCGAGCTGTACGAGTCGCTCGGGCTGCTCGACCGCGCGGCGCGGGCGTTCGAGAAGGCGGGGGAGATCATCAAGCTCGAGCTGGTGCTCGAGGTGCTCGAGCGCCGCGAGCAGGCGGAGGCGGAGGCCTCGCGGCTGGAGGCGGAGGTGGACCGGGCGCTCGTGGAGGGCAGCCGCCGCCAGGCGCACGTGCTGCTCAGCGAGCACGTGGCCAGCCGCGAGCGCCTGGGTCGGGCGGGTCGACCGGGGCTGGCGCGCCGCCTGAGCGAGCTGGACGGCGCGCGGCCTCGTCCCGATCGCCTGGAGCTGGCGTGGAACGACGGGCGGCTCACCTCCGTGAGCGGGCGCTCGCGCTTCGTGATCGGTCGCTCGCCCGACGCCGAGCTCACGCTGCCCGGCGCCCGGCTGTCGCGTCACCACGTGGAGCTGTCGATCGATGCCTCGGATCCTTCGGGGCCGCGGCTGATGGCCCTGGACCTGGGCTCGCGGGTGGGCAGCTTCTGGGACGGCGAGCCGCTCGAGCCCGGCGAGGCGATGCCGCTGACCGAGCGCGGCGAGCTGGGCCTGGGCATGAGCGCGACGGTGGAGGTGGTGCCGCTGCGGGGGCACGGCGACGAGCCCATCGGGGCGCTGTTGCGGGCGAGCACCCGCGAGGCGTGGCACCTGTTCGTGCCGCAGGGCGGGCCGCTGGTGCTGGCGCCGGGCATCCACGTGCCCGCGCGGATCCTGTTCGACCGCGGCTGGGTGGTGCTCGACCTGGCCTCGGGCGTGGCAGCGGAGCTGGGCCGCCACCCGCTGCCGCCCGGCTCGGTGGTGGAGCTGCTGGTGGGCGACCGACTGCGCCTGCTGGGCGCGCCCCTGACCCTCGAGGTCCTGTCATGACCGCGCAGTGGGCCCTGGAGCTGGCGGGCGATCCCGAGGACGTGCCGCTGCACGGCGCGCTCGACGAGGTGATCGCGAGCTTCTCCGACGGGGCCACGCGCCCCGACGAGCTGCCCGCGCTGCGCCGCTTCGCGGACGAGCTGGTCCGCGCGCCCAGCCCGGTCACCGCCCTGCCCATGCTGCGGGCGCTGAGCCACGACGGCTACCTGCGCGGCGCCCTGGTGGTGCTGGCCGGGGCGCTGCGGCAGCGCCCCGATCCCGAGCTGTCGCTGGCGCTGGCCCGTGAGCTGCTCGATGCGATCGATCCCGCGCTGGGCGTCCGCATCGCGCGGGCGGTACTGGCCCGGAGCGACGTGCAGGCCTCCGACCGCCGGCTCGACGGGCCGTTCGTGGCGGGCAACCTGCTGCTGGGCGAGGCGCTGCTCGAGGGCGGCGATCCGGGCGCGGCCCTGCGCCACTTCGAGGCGGTGCTCTCGGTGGACGTGGACCATGCCCGGGCCCTGCGGGGCTGGAGCAGCGCGGTGCGGGCCCTGGAGGCGCGGGGGATCGCGGCCGAGCACCGCAGCCGCGGCCTGGCCCTGCTCGACGGCCTCGACGAGCTCGAGCTGCGCCACGCCTTCGGATCGGAGCGCTACGAGCTGGGCCGCCCGCTGGGCCGAGGCCGGCACGCGGTGGTGTACGAGGCCTACGATCGCCACGTGGGGCGCAAGGTGGCGATCAAGCGCTTGCTGCAGCCCGATGCCCGCCGCGGCGATCTGCCCGAGCGGGTGCTGCAGTCGCGCTTCTTCGCGGAGGCCCTCACCCTGGCCCGGGTGCGCAGCCCGTTCGTGGTGGCGCTGCTCGACGTGCAGCCGCGCCACCGCTTCATCGCGCTGGAGCTGTGCCGCGGGGGCAACCTGCGCCTGGCCCTGCGCCGCGGCCTGGTGGGGCCGGCCGACGTGCCACGCATCGGCGAGCAGCTGCGCGCGGCGCTGGCCGCCGTGCATGCGGCGGGGGCCGTGCACCGCGACGTGAAGCCGGCCAACATCCTGGTGCGGGGCCGTCGGCGCGGGGCTCCGGTGGCCCTGGCCGACTTCGGCCTGGCGGTGGGGCACGACCCGCACCGCACCGCCACCAACGCGGGCACCCTGCGCTACCTGGCCCCGGAGCTGCGCCGCGGGGGCGCCCGGGCCACGCCGGCCTCCGATCGCTTCTCGGCGGGGGTGGTGCTGCTCGAGCTGGCCTATGCTCCGCGCCCGCTGCCCGAGGCCCTCGATCGCCTCGACACCGAGCTCGACGCCGCCTCGCTGACCCCCGAGGGCCTGCCCGAGCCCTGGCCGCAGCGGCTGCGCAACCTCTTGTCCCCCGACCCGGAGGCCCGAACGTGGTGAGCCGTCCCCTGCCCTCGCTGTTGCTGCTGCTGCCCGGCCTCGCCGGCTGCGAGGAGCTGCCCCGCACCTACAGCACCCGGGCCGAGGACGGCGTGGTGCTGTTCCGCGACGACTTCGAACGCAGCGAGCTGGGCCCCGAGTGGATCCAGACCGGCCCCGGCGCGACGCTGGAGCACGGCCTGCTCAAGCTCGAGGATCTGCACAACCACCCGGTGTGGCTCGAGCGCGCCCTGCCCGACGACCTGCGGGTGGAGTTCGACGCCTGGGCCACCACCGAGGAGGGCGACGTGAAGGTGGAGCTCGCCGGCGACGGCCGCAGCGCGGCCACCTCGGTCAACTACGTGGCCACCGGCTACGTGGTGATCTTCGGCGGCTGGAACAACAGCCTCAACGCGATCGTGCGCCGCAACGAGCACGGCCGCCAGCGCGAGACCAGCAGCGAGCCCAAGGTGGAGCCCGACGTCCGCTATCACTTCTCGATCACCCGCAGCGGCAACGAGATCCGCTGGGAGGTGGACGGGCAGGAGGTGCTCACCTACGAGGACGAGGCCCCGCTGCGCGGCCCCGGCCACGACCACTTCGCGTTCAGCGGGTGGGAGGCGCAGACCCACTTCGACAACCTCGTGATCGAGGCGCTGTAGCGCAGCGGCCAGCCCGATGTCCCTGCCCCTGCCCCATAGCTTCGGCCGCTACTGGCTCACCCACCTCATCGGCGAAGGGGGCATGGCCGAGGTGTACCAGGCGTCGGTGCGGGTGGCCGAGGGCCTCGAGAAGAAGGTGGTGATCAAGAAGATCCGCAAGGAGTTCGCGGATCAGTACGAGTTCACCCGGATGTTCGTGGAGGAGGCGAAGATCGCCCTGTCGCTCAACCACGCCAACATCGTGCAGGTCTTCGACTTCGGCCAGGTGCGCGGGGACTTCTACCTGGCGATGGAGGCGGTGGAGGGCGTCGACCTGATGCGCCTGATGCATGCGGTGCGGGACGCCGGCCACCGCGTGCCGCCGGTGATCGCGGCCTACCTGGGCCACCAGGTGGCGGCGGGCCTGGCCTACGCCCACCGCAAGGCCGACGACTACGGCCGCCCGCTGGGCATCGTCCACCGCGACGTCAGCCCGCACAACGTGATGGTCAGCTACGAGGGGCAGGTGAAGATCCTCGACTTCGGCATCGCCCGCACCCGCGCGCGCACGGCCGAGCAGATCGAGGCGGCGGCGCTGAGCACCGAGGAGACCATCAAGGGCAAGATCGCGTACATGTCCCCGGAGCAGGCCCGGGGGCGCCCGCTGGACCAGCGCTCCGACGTGTACTCGCTGGGCATCTGCCTGTACGAGGTGCTCACGGGCACGCTGATGTTCCGCGAGCGCAACCGCCTCAAGGCGCTGCAGCAGGTCCGCACCACGCCGGTGCCCCCGCTGACCGAGGTGGCGCCCGAGGTACCCGCCCCGCTGTCGGCGATCGTGGCCAAGGCCCTCGCCCGCGAGCTGCCGGATCGCTACGAGAGCGCGCGAGCGCTGCAGGCCGACCTCGCCGAGTTCCTGCACCGCTCCGATCCGGTGGTGGACGACGAGGTGCTGGCGAGCTTCGTGGGGCACTACTTCCGGCCGGATCCGCCCACCGGGGTGGGACCGCGGCTGGCGATCCCCGAGCGGGGCAGCCGGGATCCCGACACCCAGCACACCCAGTACCCGGTGCGGGCGAGCCGGGAGACGCAGCGGGTGGTGATCGTGTGGGTGGCCATCGAGGCGCCGGCCAAGGAGCCGCCGGCCGAGCCGCGCGCGTTCCTGGCCCTGGCCCACGACGTGGCGTTCAAGCGCGAGGGGCTGGTGCTGCGGGCCGAGCCCTCGGCGCTGGTGCTGGCCTTCGGCGCGCTGCTGCGCACGGGCGGCGATGCGGAGCGAGCCCTGCGGGCCGCGCTGGCGCTGCGCGACGACGCGGTGGATGCCGCGCCCGGGCTGCGGCTGGGCTTCTTGGTGGCCAGCGCTCCCGCGGTGGTGGAGCGCGACGACAAGGGCTCGGTGCGGGTGCGGCTGCGCGGCCCGGTGGCCAAGCAGCTCGCGGCCGCGGCGGGGCGATCGCTGGAGGGGCCGGTGATGGTCTCGGCCAACCTGGTGGACACGCTGTCGGAGGCGTGGCGCTTCGGCGAGCCGCCGCTGTCGGGACCCGACGCGGAGGAGGGCTCGGGCTCGGGCACCGCCGACCCCGAGCTGCTGCCGCTCACCCCCCTGCTGGGACCGGCCGCGAAGGCCGAGCGCCGCCCCCTGGGCCCGCCGGGTGGTCGCGCGCTGGTGGGGCGCGAGCTCGAGCTCAAGACCCTGCGCGATGCCTTCTCGGACGCGATCCGCTCTCGACGCTCGCGCTCGGTGCTGATCACCGGCGAGCCGGGCCTGGGCAAGCGGGCGCTGGTGGAGCGCTTCGTGGCCTCGCTGCCCCGCACCGCGGCCTGGGTGCTGCGGGCCACCGGGAGCTGGTCGCGTCGCAACGCGCCCATGGGGGTGTTCCTCGACCTGCTCGCGCGCTTCCTCGAGGTGGAGCACCACACCCCCTCGGCCGCGATCGTGGAGCGGCTGTCCCGGCTGGGGATCAAGGAGGCCGAGCTGCTGGGGCAGACCCTGGCCACCTCGCTGGGGCTGGCCGACGCCGAGCCGCCGGGGCTGTCGCCCCGCACCCGCCGCGATCGGCTGTGGCGGCTGGTGAGGCGCCTGGTGATCGGCCTGGCCCAGCGCCGCCCGGTGCTCATCATCGTGGAGAACCTGCAGTTCCACGACGAGCAGAGCCTCGACCTGCTGCGCGAGTGGATCCACGCCGAGCCCCCGTTCCCGGTGCTGGGCCTGGCCACCGGTCGGGCGGGCAACCGCCGGGTGGAGCTGGTGCGCAGCGATCCGGCGGTGACCGAGATCCACCTCGAGGAGCTCGACCCGCGGGCGCGCCGGGACCTCATCGAGCGGCGCTTCGAGGATCCCGAGGCCGCGGCCCCGCTGGTGGACGCCATCCTGGCCCGCACCGGCGGCAACCCGCTGTTCATCGAGCAGACCCTGGCCTCGCTGGTGGAGCGCGGGGTGGTGGCGTGGAACGCCCAGGGGCGGCAGCTCGTGGTGCGCCAGCGGGCGGCCACGGTGGAGCTGCCGCGCTCGATCGAGGCGGCGCTGGGCGAGCGCATCGAGGAGCTCGCGCCCTCCGATCGCGAGGTGCTGCAGGGCGCCGCGGTGCTGGGGCGCCACTTCCGGGCGGACGAGCTGCCGCGGCTGCTCGATCGCGAGGTGGATGATGCCCTGGCCCACCTGGTGGATCGCGGCTTCGTGGAGCGGATCGAGGGCGCGCGGCCCGGGGCCGAGAGCCACCGCTTCGCCACGGTGAGCCTGCACGAGACCTGCAAGTCCTCGCTGGCCCACGCCCAGGCCGAGCGCCTGCACGGGCGGGCGGCCGAGCTGCGACGCGCCCGCGAGGACTACTCCCCCGAGCGCGACGCGGGGCCGATCGCCGAGCACCTGATGGCCGCGGGCCGCAGCGCCGAGGCGATCGAGCCCGCGCTGCAGGCCGCCGAGGGGGCCTCCGAGGTCGCCGGCAACGTGGAGGCCTACTACTACTTCTCGCTCGCCCTGCGGGCGCTGCCGCAGGCGGATCCGCGGCGCTTCGACGTGCTGCTGCGACGCGAGCGGATCCTGCGGGCATGGGGCCAGCGACGGGCGCAGGTGGCCGACATCCGCGAGCTGCTGGCCCACGCCGAGCGCGAGGGCGATCCCAAGCTGCTGGCGATCGCCTCGGTCCGGCTGCTGCGCTTCTACCTCGAGGTGGGGCGCACCCAGCCGGCCGAGCGTCTGCTGCCCCGGGTGGACGAGCGGGTGAGCGCGGTGGCCCAGCCGGCGCCCTTCCGCGCGGTGGTGGCCGAGCTGCGCAGCGAGCTGGCCTTCCAGCAGGGCCGCTTCTCCGACGCCGAGCAGGCGGCCCGCGAGGGCCTGGAGCACTGCGGGCAGGACACCCGCGGGCTGCGGCAGCGAGCCCGCCTGCTGCGCGCGGTGGGCCAGGTGGCCAGCGGCATCGGCCGCTACGAGGAGGCGCGCGAGGCCTACGAGGAGGCGCTGTCGCTGGCCCGGCGCATCGACAACGTGCGGCTCGAGGCCAACCTGCTCAACGCGCTGGGCGAGGTGGCGGGGCGCAGCACCCACTATCAGGAGGCCCACGACTACTTCAAGGCGTCGCTGGCCATCGATCGCGAGCTGGGCGATCGCTTCACCACCGGCCGCAAGCTGGCCAACCTGGGGCTCATCTACGCGGCGGTGGGGCTGCACGCCCGCGCCGAGCGATACCTCCGCAAGGCGCTCGAGCTGCACGAGGCGGTGGGCCACCCCGGCGAGTGGGGCGACGTGGTGGTGGCGCTGGGCGAGGTGGTGGCCTCGCTGGGCGATCTCGAGGCGGCCCGCTCGCTGCTCGAGGACGCGGCCGAGATGGCGCGCCGTCGCGAGGACGTGCGCACCGAGCTGCGAGCCCGGATCCGGCTGGCCGCGGTGCTGCTCGACCAGGGGCGCGACAGCGACCGTCCCACCGCGAGCACCATCGCCGAGCAGGTGCTGGAGTCGGCGCGCAGCCACGGCCTGCGGACGGCCCGGCGCCGTGCGCTGGCCGTGCTCGCCCGCATCGCCCAGGACGAGGACCACCCCGAGGAGGCGATCGAGCACGAGCGCGAGGCGGTGATGCTGGTGCGGGCGGGGGCCGATCCCATCGACGGGGTGCGCTCGATCCATCACCTGGGCCGGCTGCTGGTGGCTCGCGGCGACCCCGAGGGGCCGTCCCTGCTGCGCGAGGCCGCCGCCATGCTCCAGCGCCGCCTCGACGATCTGCGCGACGAGGATCTCCGCCGCGGCTACCTCGACCAGCCCGATGCGCGGCGGATCCTGGTGGATGGAGGGCTCGGCGGGCCCGACACGACGCCCGAGGCCGACGCCTGAGGATGCCCGCCCCCCGGCGCGCTATGCTGAGGGCCGTGATGCGCTCGCTCCCGCCGCTGGCCGTGGCCCTGCTGGCCCTGGCCTCGATTCCCACCGGCTGCGCCGCCAACAAGGGCGTGCTGGTGGCCGAGGGCGGCGAGCACCGACTGAGCGCGCGCGACGAGCCCAGCGGGCTCACGGTGGTGCTCACCTCCGGGGTGTGGGAGGGCCAGCCCTCCGACCTGGCCGAGCAGTGGACGGTGCTGCACGTGCTGGTCGCCAACCTCGGCGACCAGCCGGTGCTGCTCGCCCCTGGGGACCTCGAGCTCCGTGACGAGCGCGGCTTCCTGCACGAGCTGCTCGACCCGGGCGCGGTGTTCGAGCTGGCCGGCGACGATCCCAGCCCCGACCCCTACGGCCGCACCTATCGCCGCGACTACGATCCGGGGGGCCCGGTGGACTTCGAGCCGATCGTGGCCCCGGGCACGGTGGCCGCCGAGGCCCTGCCCTGGGGCGTGCTGCAGCCCGGCACCCAGATGCGTGGCTTCCTCTACTTCGAGCCGGTGGAGTCGCTGGCCAACACCGCCACCCTCACCTGGCACCTGCGACGGCCCGACCTCGCGCCGGTGGTCGACCTGCGCTTCGATCTGCACGTGAGCCGCCCGTCGCGGCGCCGGGGCTGAGGCGCCGGCGTCATCGGAGCCCGGCGAGCGCGAGGCGCAGAGCGCCCGTGCTCCGCGGGACGATGCGGAGCACGGGCGAGCCCCGAGCGAGCAGGCTAGCTCGAGGGCAGCGCACAGGCGCCGTAGGCCTCGGCCCCCGGCGGGGTGTCGCCCTCGTCGTACCAGGGCACGCACTCCTGACCCTGCGCCGCGCCGCTGCAGTCGTCCTCGGGGAAGTCCGCGCTCAGATCGCAGAAGTCCGAGCAGCAGCCCGCCGAGCCCTCGCAGCCGGGAACCGCGGCCGCGTTGGCGCAGAACAGGCCCGGGTCGCAGGCATTGATGTACTCGCAGGGATCGCCGAAGAGCCCCAGCTCGGGACCCGAGGCATCGGGCGCGCAGGTGAACAGCCCGTTGACCGGGTAGCAGGCCTGGCCGTCGGCGCAGTCCTGCAGCAGGGGATCGCAATCGGGCAGGCAGATGTTGAGCACGCCGTCGTTGACGATGACGCACGAGGTGCTCGGGTCCTCGCAGATCGGGTTGGACTCGTCGCCGGTGCACATCGCCACGCACACCCCCTCGGCGGTCTCGGGATCGACGTCCCAGCACATCGAGCCCAGGGCGCAGTCGTCCACGCCGCTGACGCCCCCGCCCTCGGCGTGGCAGGGGTCGCCGGCCTCGCCGGGGTTGTCCACCAGCTCGACGCACTTGAGCGAGTTCCAGGCGTTGCCGCCGTCGTTCGCCCACGGCATGCACTTCTCGCCCGCGGGACAGTCCTGGGCCCACACGTCGCAATCGGGCGGCGGATCGTCGGGCGGCACGATGAAGGTGCTGCCCCCCTCGCCCTCTCCCGAGGAGTCACCGCCGGTGCTCTCCTCGTCGGGCACGGTCGAGGTGGCCCCGGGATCGCTGGAGGTGCCGGTAGCCTCGGGCTCGAGGGGCTCCTGCTCGTTGGAGTGGACGCCCTGGTCGCAGCCAGCGAGCCACAGGACACCGGGCAGCACGAGGAACAGTGGGGAGGGATGGATCCGGCGCATGATGGTGATTCCTTGTCCGCGACACGCCGGCCCACGCTCTGGACCGACATGTCGAAGCTTTCAAAACTACAAAATCACCATAACGGATTAAAACTAACCTTCAACGATCAAAACTAACTTTTCTTTCATCCCTATCGTCGAGCTCGAGGAGACCGGAACCAAAAGGAAGAGGGGGCCGCCGTAGGCAGCCCCCTCTCGCTTGGTCGACTCGTGGCCTGGGATCAGGCCGGCAGCGCGCACGCGCCGACGTCCTCGTATCCGGGAGGAGCGTTGCCCTCCTCGTACCAGGCCTGGCAGGTCTGGCCGACACCCGTGCACTGGGCGTCGCCCGCCGGATCGGCGGTGTCACAGACGTTGCTGCAGCAACCCACCGAGCCCGCGCAGTCGGGCACCACCGAGGCGTCGAGGCAGAAGAGGCCCGGATCGCACACGTTGATGTACTCGCAGGGGTCGCCGAAGACGCCCATCTCGCCCGAGGCATCCGGCGCGCATGCGAACGCGTCGTTGATCGGGTAGCAGGCCTGGCCCTCGTCGCAGTCCTGCAGCAGCGGGTCGCAAGCCGGCAGGCAGAGCACGATCGCGCCGTCGTTGGCGATGGTGCAGGTGGTGTCCGGATCCTCGCAGATCGGGTTGGACTCGTCACCGGTGCACATGGCCACGCAGGTGCCGACGTTGGTCTCGGGATCGACGTCCCAGCACATCGAGCCGATGTCACAGCTGTCGATGCCCGAGGTGCCCGAGCCCTCCACGGTGCACTCGTCGCCCGGCTGACCGGGGTTCTCGTTGATCGGCGAGCAGCGAGTGGCATTCCACGAGTTGCCGCCATCGGCCGCCCACGGCATGCACTTCTCGCCCTCGGGGCAGTCCTGAGCGAAGATGTCGCACTCGAAGGACACGCCGCCGCCGTCGGGATCCTGGATGAACCCACCGTCCATGGGCCCGTCGTCGGTCGCTCCCCCCGACTCGTCCATGTTGCCGGTCTCCTGGGGGTTGGTGTTCCCCGAGGTCATCCCGTCATCCATGCCGGTGTCTTGAGCGTCGTCGTTGTTGTCGTCGTTCGACGGCAACGTGGTACCGGTCATCCCCGTGTCGTCCTTGGTGCCACACGCGCTAAGCGCGAGCCCCGCAGACACCATCACGGACCATACAATCTTCTTGTTCATTACTACTTTTCGTCCCTTGGGTGTCGACTCGCCCAGTCGCCTTGGTCCCGTTTCCCGCGAGGGCATCGAGTCGGAATTGTCAGCTTGTCGCGCATCCCCAACGCGACGTGCCATCAGGTCGAAAAGGAGAATCCACCAAAACCCAAGCCTCTGCAAGAGGGTCGAACTTTGGAAAACTATGCGGCCCGATCGGGCGCGGGGTCCCGCACGCAACAATTGCGGGAAAAATCCCTGTGATCCTGTGGAGATGCGAGCGGCATCGCCCGCTCGTCCTCGTTGACGCGCGTCAACTAGCGAGGATTCTCACCAATAGAGTGAGCCCAGTCGATCCCAAAGATGAAACTCCGACCGTAGCTCGCATCCGGCTGGCCGGGCGTTCCCCGATGACGCAAGGAGGGAGCCACCGAGTGGGTGGCTCCCTCGAGTCGACGCCAGCGAGCGGCGCGGCTCCGTCAGTGCCAGTGATCAGGCCGGGAGCGCGCAGGCACCCACGTTCTCGTATCCGGGAGGAGCATTGCCCTCCTCGTACCAGGGCTGGCAGGTCTGGCCGGCCCCCGGGCACTGGGCATCGCCCATCGGATCGGTGGTGTCGCACACCGGCGAGCAGCAGCCGATCGAGCCCGCGCAGTCGGGCCAGGCCGAGGCGTCGAGGCAGATGTTGCCCACGTCGCACACGTTGATGAACTCGCAGGGATCGCCCGCGGCCCCCATCTCGCCCGAGGCATCCGGGCCACAGACCCAGATGTCTGCCACCGGGTAGCAGGCCTGGCCCTCGGCGCAGTCCTGCAGCAGCGGGTCGCAGTTGGGCAGACACAGCACGATCGCGCCATCGTTGGCGATCGAGCAGCTGGTGTCCGGGTCCTCGCAGATCGGGTTGGCCGAGTCGCCGGTGCACATGGCCACGCAGGTGCCCATGTTGGTCTCGGGATCGACGTCCCAGCACATCGAGCCGATGTCACAGCTATCGATGCCCGAGGCGCCGCCGCCCTCCACGCTGCACTCGTCGCCCGGCTGGCCGGGGTTCTCGTCGATCGGCGAGCAGCGGGTCGCATCCCAGGTGCCGCCGCTGCTGGCCCACGGCATGCACTTTTCGCCCTCGGGGCAGTCCTGGGCAAAGATGTCGCATTCGAAGGTCGGACCGCCGCCGTCGGGATCCTGGATGAACCCGCCGTCGGACTCGCCGGGCATGCCGGTGTCCTCGTCCATCCCGCCGGAGTCCTGCGGGTTGGTGTCCATCCCGGTGTCCTGCGGGTTGGTGTCCATCCCGGTGGCCTGCGCATCGTCATTGCCGTCGTCCGGCAGGGTCGTCCCGGTCATGCCGGTGTCGTCCTTGGTCCCGCATGCGCTCAGGGCGAGGCCCGCACACACCAACGCCGTCCAGATCGTGTTCCTCGTCATTGGGTCTCCTGCGCTCGTCCCGAGTCGCCGTGCCGAAGAATCTCCCAAAGCTCGCAGCCAATGCAAGAGCTTTTAGAGTTTTATTGGCTTTGAGGCGTCCCTCGCGCAGAGAGCGACCGCACCGCATGGGGGGCGTAGCCGCGGGGCCTGCCGCAATGGTCGGGCATCGAGCCGGCCGAGCCGAGCCGAGCCGAGCCGAGCCGAGCCCATCAGAGGATGTGGCGTGACAGGTCCTGGTCCTGCAGCAGCGCGTCCACCCGCTCGTGCACGTACACCGCGGTGATGCGGACCTCTCGCTCGCCGAGCTCGCTCGCCTCGAACGAAAGCTCCTCGAGCACCCGCTCCATCACCGTGTGCAGCCGTCGGGCGCCGATGTTCTCGAGGCTGGCGTTGGCCCGCCAGGCCGCATCGGCCAGCGCGATGATGGCCTCGTCGTCGAACTCCAGGGCGACCCCCTCGGTCGCGAGCAGCGAGGCGTACTGCTTGAGCAGCGAGTTGTCGGGCTCCCGAAGGATTCGCACGAAGTCCTCGGCCGTGAGCGAGTCGAGCTCCACCCGGATGGGGAAGCGCCCCTGCAGCTCGGGGATGAGGTCGCTGACCTTGGCCATGTGGAAGGCGCCCGCGGCCACGAACAGCACGTGATCGCTGCGCACGGGCCCGTACTTGGTGGCCACCGTGGTGCCCTCGACCAGCGGCAGCAGGTCCCGCTGGACCCCCTCGCGCGAGACGTCGCCGCCCCGCACGTTCTCGCGGCTGCAGATCTTGTCGATCTCGTCGAGGAACACCACCCCGAGCTGCTCGGTGCGCCGCACCGCCTCGCGGGCCACCGCCTCGCGATCGACCAGCTTCGCCGCCTCCTCGTCGGCGAGCAGCCGCAGCGCCTCCTTCACCGTGGCCTTGCGCTTGTGCTTGCGCCGCGCGATCCGGCCGAACAGATCCTGGAGCTGCTGCCCCATCTGCTCGCCCATGGGCATCCCGGGGAAGACCTGCAGCCCGCTGCCGGACTCCTCGACCTCCACCTCCACCTCGCGATCGTCGAGCTTGCCCGTGCGCAGCAGCTCCCGCAGGCGCTCGCGGGTGGTGCTCTTGGGCGGATCGCCGGGCCGGTCGGTGTAGCTGGCCCCTCCCCCGCCGCCGGGCAGCAGCAGGTCGAGCACCCGCTCCTCGGCCTGGGCCTTGGCCTGCGGCCGTACCTTCTTGGAGAGCTCGGCCCGCACCAGGCTCGCGCCCACCTCCACCAGATCGCGGATCACCGAGTCCACGTCGCGACCCACGTAGCCCACCTCGGTGAACTTGCTGACCTCGACCTTGAGGAACGGCGCCCCCGAGAGCTTGGCCAGGCGCCGGGCGATCTCCGTCTTGCCCACGCCGGTGGGCCCCACCATGATGATGTTCTTGGGCGAGATCTCCTCGCGCATGCGCTCGTCGACCATCTGTCGGCGCCAGCGGTTGCGCAGGGCGATGGCCACGGCGCGCTTGGCCTTGTGCTGCCCGATCACGTAGCGGTCGAGCTCGTCGACCACCATCCGCGGGGTGAGGTTGCGGACCTCCATGGCTACGGTGCCTCCTTGGGTGCGGGCAGCTCCACGATGGTGTGGCGCAGGTTGGTGAACACGCAGATCTCGCCCGCGATCCGCAGGCCCTCGGCCACCACCTCCCGCGCCTCCAAGGTGGTGTGCTGCAGCAGGGCCCGCGCCGCCGCCAGCGCGTAGTTGCCCCCCGAGCCGATGGCCAGGATCCCGTCGTCGGGCTCGATCACGTCGCCCGTGCCCGACAAGAGCAGCGAGCGCTCGTGGTTGGCCACGATCATCAGGGCCTCCAGGCGGCGGTAGCGACGGTCCTGCCGCCAGTCCTTGGCCAGCTCCACGCACGCGCGGGTGAAGTTGCCGCCCACCGACTCGAGCTTGGCCTCGAGCAGCTCGAACAGGGTGAGGCCATCGGCGGCCGAGCCCGCGAAGCCGCCCAGGATCTTGCCCCCCGCCAGGGTCCGCACCTTGTTGGCCCCGCCCTTGACGATGGTGTTGCCCATCGAGACCTGGCCATCGGCGCCCAGCGCCACCGCGTTGCCCCGCCGCACGCACAGCACGGTGGTGGAGCGGATGAGGGGGGTCGTCCGTTCGTCGTCCGACATCGCCGGGAGTATAGGGCGGCCGGGCGGCGGCGTCCGAGCCCCGCCCCGGCCTCGGCCTCGATCCCGCGGGGCTACCGCGGGCGGGCTCGGCTACCCTGCTCGCGATGCCCCTGCGCGACCGCTACACCCGTGGCCTGCACGAGATCGGGGAGGACGTGTGGGCGTGGCTGCAGCCCGATGGCTCGTGGGGCCTGAGCAACGCCGGACTGGTGACCGACGGCGACGCCTCGATGCTGGTCGACACCCTCTTCGACGTGCCGCTGACCCGGGCCATGCTCGCGGCCATGCGCGACGCCACCCCGGCCGCGCGCCAGCTCGACCTGGTGATCAACACCCACGCCAACGGCGATCACTGCTGGGGCAACCAGCTCTGCGACGGGGCCGAGATCGTGGCCTCGCGCCGCGCCGCCGAGGAGATGCTGCGGCTGCAGCCGGCGCTGGTGGCCAAGCTCGCCGCCATCGCGCGCGTGGGGGCCCGCGGCGGCGCGCTGGGGCGGAGGCTGGGCTCGCTGCTGTCGCGGCTGGGCGTGCGCCAGCTCGGCGCGGTGCTGCAGGGGGCGGAGCTGCTCGACCGCGCCTTCGGGGCCTTCGACTTCGGCAGCGTCACCCTCACCCCGCCCACCCGCACCTTCGAGCAGCACCTGAGCCTGAGCGTGGGCGACACCGCGGTGGAGCTGCACGAGGTCGGCCCCTGCCACACCACCGGCGACGTGATCGTGCACCTGCCCTCGCGCGGCGTGGTCTTCACCGGCGACATCCTGTTCGTGGACGCCCACCCCATCGTGTGGGAGGGGCCCGTCTCCAACTGGATCGCCGCCTGCGATCGGATCCTCGAGCTGGGCGCCGCCACCATCGTGCCCGGCCACGGGCCGCTGGCCGAGCGCTCCGACGTGGAGCAGACCCGCCGCTACCTGGGCTACCTGCACGACGAGGCCAGGCAGCGGCACGCCGCGGGCATGAGCGCCGAGCAGGCCGCCCGCGACATCGCGCTCGGCGAGTTCTCCCACTGGCGGGAGACCGAGCGGGTGGTGGTCAACGTCCAGACGATCTACCGCGAGCTCGACGGCAGCCCCGAGTCCCCCGACGTGGTCGAGCTGTTCGCGATGATGGCCGAGCTGGGCCGCGCGCTGCCCCGCTGATCGACCGGCGCCAGCGTGCAGGTGGTCGTCCCGCTCTCGGCCTCAGCGATCGTCGGCCGCGTCGGGCAGGACCTCGTCGTACTCGTGCCGACGCCCGTCTCGACCCCGCAGGATCCACCGCGTGCCCTCGTGCTCCTCCACCGCGCTGACCCCCACCGCCACCTTGCCCTCCCCGCCCGGTAGGTCGAGCACGTAGGTGGGCTGGCACAGCCCCGAGATCCGCCCGCGCAGGTCGTCCACCAGCCGCTGCCCCCGCTCGAGGGGCGTGCGCAGGTGCGAGAGCCCGCGGGTGAGGTCGCAGTGGTGCAGGTAGTAGGGCTTGGCCCCGAGCGTGTAGACCAGCTCCTGGAACAGCTCGCGCAGCACCTCGGCGTCGTCGTTGATCCCGCGCAGCAGCACCGACTGGTTGAGCAGCATGAAGCCGCCCTCCCGCAGGCGACGGCAGGCCACGGCGGCCTCCGGCGTGATCTCGCGGGGATGGTTGAAGTGGGTGACCACCGCGACCATCAGCCTTCCGCGCAGCGCCGCCACCAGGCCGGGGGTGACCCGCTGGGGCAGCGCCACGGGCACCCGGGTGTGCAGCCGCAGCATGCGTAGCTGCGGCATGGCCTCGAGGCGCCGGCGGATCTCCGCGAGGTGATCGTCGCGCAGCATCATCGGATCGCCGCCGGTCAGGATCACCTCGCGCAGCTCGGGGTGCGCCGCCACGTAGTCGTACGCGGGCCGCAGCGCGCGGGGCGAGTAGCCCTCGTCGACCTCCACCAGCGACTCCTTGCGGAAGCAGAAGCGGCAGTACACCGCGCACTGGTAGGTGGGGTAGAGCAGCACGCGGTCGGGATAGCGGTGGGTCAGCCGCGGCACCGGGCTGTGCCGCCGGTCGCCGATCGGATCGGGTCGCTCGCCGGGCGCCACCACCAGCTCCTCGGGGGCCGGGATCACCTGGCGGCGGATCGGATCCTCGGGGTCGCTCCAGTCGACCAGCCGCAGGTAGTGCCGCGGGGCGCGGGTCTTGTAGGCCGCCGTCACCTCGGCGAGCGCCTCGAGCTCCTCGGGGGCGAGCGGCAGCCGCCGCAGATCGGCCGCGCTGCGCAGCCCCTCGCGGAGCTGCACGCGCCAGTCCGGGGGCTCGCCGTGTGAGCACCCCAGGCCGGGGCGATCGTCCCCCGCGGATCCATCGGAGTCGGCCGAGCGGTCCACCGGGGCGCGACTGTACACGAGCGCTCAGCGCAGCGCGCCCGGCTGCACGCACGCCCCCAGGTCGTCGAAGCCCGGGTCCCCCTGGTGGTTCCACACCAGGTAGGGCTCGCACACGGTCCCCGGCGTGGCGCAGGCCGGGGCGCTCAGGTCGCACCACTCGGTGCAGCAGCTGTCCCCGGTGCACTCGGGGAGCCACTCGGCGGGGGCACACAGCTTGCCCTCGCCGCACTGGCCGAAGTCGCACGACGCCCCCAGCGGCAGGTCGTACTCGGGCGGCACGCTCCAGCAGTGGAGCGAGGCGTAGAGCCACGCCGGATAGAAGGTGCACTGCATCCCGTCGGGACAGCTCCCTTCGATGAGCGGCTGGCACTCGTAGTACAGGCACGCCGCGGGGAAGCTCGAGCCGTTCTCCACGGCGACGTCCGTGCCCGGGTACTCGCGGCAGTCGTACTCGAGGTTGGTGAACGGGGCACAAAAGCCGTGGTCGGCCGTGCCGTACACCTCGAGGCAGTAGGACTCGGCACCGCAGTCGTCGGTGATCTCGGGGCCGATGCCCGTGGGCAGGGTGCAGGGCGCAAAGGGCTCGCCGTCTCCGGTCACCTCGATGCAGCGAGCCCCATCGCGGCGCAGCCCGCTGTCGGTGCTCGCGGCCCACACGCACTTCTGGCCATCGGGGCAGTCCTGAGCCGCGACGTCGCACTCCAGATCGATGTGCCCCGCATCGGGGACGCACAAGAAGCCGCAGCCGTCGTCGAGCACCGAGTCGTCGGACGAGCCCGGGCTCGAGTCGCTGGTCTCCAGCGCGACGCTGGTCGCCCCATCGGCGCCCGATCCGGTCGACCCCGGGCTCGAGGACGTGGTCCCATCGTCGTCGGTGACCTCCCCATCATCGCCTTGGGGCGGCACCGGGAGGCGTTGGCAGGCGGGCACGACCATCGCCAACGTGTTGATCAACACCCATTTTCCTGCCTTCATACAAGTCACATAACATACAAATCACCTATTCGTCTAGCCCCGATTGGAGCGAGGGCTGCTACAGTGCGCGTCGCAGACGCCCGAGATGGCTCCCTCGCGCTCCAACCCTACCCTTCTCGGCTTCCAGCCCATCTCGGCCCCCCCGCGCATCGGGGTGCTGGCCTCGGGGCGGGGCTCGAACCTCCAGGCCCTGGTGGCTGCGTACTCGCGGGGCGAGCTGTCGGCCCCGGTGGTGGTGGTGGTCTCCAACAACTCGGGCGCGGGCGCCCTGCAGCTCGCCCGCGACAAGGGCATCGCCGCGGCGCACATCAGCCGCAAGACCCACCCCGACGAGGGGGCGGCCATCCTCGCCTGCCTCTACGAGCACGAGGTCGACCTGGTGGTGCTCGCCGGCTACATGAAGCGAGTGGACCCGCGGATCATCGGGGCCTACCGGGACCGCATCATCAACATCCACCCCGCCCCCCTGCCCCGCTTCGGCGGCCAGGGCATGTACGGCCACGCGGTGCACCAGGCGGTGCTCGACGCCGGGGTGCCGCTGTCGGGGCCCACCGTGCACCGGGTGACCGAGGAGTACGACGAGGGCGAGATCCTGGCGCACCAGCCCATCGCCGTGCTGCCCGGCGACGACCCGGACAAGCTCGCCGCCCGCGTGCTGCAGGCCGAGCACGAGCTTCTGTGGCGGGTGATCCGGGACCGCTTCTGCCCCGAGACCTGAGCTACGTGGGGGGCGGCGGCACCACGGCCACCGGCACCGTGGCCGTGCCGGCGAGGTCCGAGCCGATGCTCGACAGGTAGATCCGCGAGCGCAGGGTGAGCATCCGCGAGCCCACCACCACCATCACCGCATCGCGCTCGAAGGCCAGCCCGGTCAGGCGATCCACGGGGTCGCCGGTGAGCACCGCGGTCTCGATCCCGTAGAGCTGGTGCCGACGCAGCCACAGCTCGAGATCGTGCTGCACCTCGGCCCGCCGGCTCTCCACCAGCTCCTGGTGCGCCACCACGGGCAGGTACGCGGGCGGCTCGTCGATGATCCCCGGCAGCACCGTGGCCGCGAGCAGGGGCCGCTTCC
The DNA here is from genome assembly GCA_020633315.1 of Myxococcales bacterium. GTDB lineage: Bacteria > Myxococcota_A > Polyangia > Nannocystales > Nannocystaceae > Paraliomyxa. The sequence continues at coordinate 417,796 of JACKDV010000001.1, read as the reverse complement.
ACTTCTCGGCCAGGCGGGCGGCGAAGTCGGCCGCGCCGTCGCTGTCCGGCCCCAGGTTGGTGCCCAGCAGCACCGGCCCGGCGTGGGCGGCCGCGGGGGCGAAGTCGGGCGGGACCACCACCACCGGCGCGGGCAGGGTCCGCACCAGCCGTCGTGCCGTACGCCCCAGCCGGGTCCAGCCGGTGGCGCCACGAGGCGCCCGCCGACCCACCATCAGCACCACCTCGTCCTCGCCCGTCACCCGCTTGGCGAGCGCTCGCTCGGCGGTCGCCTCGTACACGATCTCGTGGCTGGCCAGCGACTCCCGCAGCCGGGTCTGGGCCAGCAGCTCGGTGAAGCGCTCCCGGGCCATCCGCTCGATCTCGCTGAGCGAGGCATGCGACCGCAGCGGCCGGAGATCCTCGTCCTGCAGCACGTGCAGCGCCTCGAAGCGGTCGTCGGGGGAAGCCCGCGACTCGTCGGCGAGCCACTCCCCGAAGCGCAGCGCCCCCTGACACCGGTCGCGCGTGTCCACTCCCAAGATCCACCGCATGGGCTCGGTGTACCGCGCCGCCTCGACCCCGGCGACGCACGACCTGCGCCCCCGAGACACATACGCACGCGATCTTTGCGGGCCGGTCCGGCCAAAGTACCCTCGGTCATGAGCGTCGCCCCGCCCCGCCACGTCCGCCTGCTCGAGCTCGACGACGTGGAGCCCGGCCAGGTCGCCCGGCTGTGGCTGCACATCGTCAACAACAAGCTCGGCGAGCCCATCCGGGTGCCGCTGGTGGTGATCCGGGGCCGCCACGAGGGCCCGGTGCTCGGCCTGACCGCGGCCATCCACGGCAACGAGCTCAACGGGATCCCCATCATCCAGCACCTGGTGGGACAGCTCGACCCCGAGCACCTGCACGGCACGGTGGTGGGGGCCCTGGTGCTCAACGTGCCCGGGCTGCTGCTCGAGCAGCGGGAGTTCAACGACGGGCAAGACCTCAACCGCAGCGCCCCCGGCGATCCGCGGGGCACGGTCAGTCAGGTCTACGTCCACCGCATCATCGAGCGCATCGTCTCGCGCTTCCACTACCACGTGGACCTGCACACCGCGAGCTTCGGCCGGGTCAACTCCCACTACGTGCGCGCCGACATGGACCACGAGATCACCGCTCGCATGGCGCGGCTGCAGAGCTCGCAGATCATCGTGCACAACGTGGCCGCCGATCGCACCCTGCGGGGCGCCGCCGCGGCACGGGGGATCCACTCGGTGACGGTGGAGCTGCGGGACCCCCACGTGTTCCAGCACGCGGTGATCGAGGACGGCACCATCGGCATCCTCAACCTCATGGCCGACCTGGGCATGCTCGAGGGCGACGTGCTCTGCCCGGTGTCCGAGACCGTGCTGTGCCGCCGCTCCGAGTGGCTCTACACCGACGAGGGCGGCATCCTCTACGTGCACGCCAAGGTGATGCAGGAGCTCGCCGAGGGCGACCTGCTCGCCGAGGTGCGCACGATCTTCGGCGACGTGGTCAAGGACTACCGGGCCCCCCACCCCGGCATCGTGGTGGGCAAGAGCGTCAACCCGCTCAACCAGACCGGCTCGCGGATCGTCCACCTGGGGGTCGAGCCCACGCGGGTCCGCTGCGTCACCGACGACGACGGACCCACGCTGGCCCAGCTCCGCACCAAGGGCTGAGCACGGCGCCCGCCGGGCGACGGGCCCGGGCCGCCCCAGCCGATCGCCGCCCTAGCCCTTGCCCTTGACCAGCGGGGTCGAGACCTCGGCCAGCGGGGGCAGCAGGCGCCGCAGCCAGTCGTCGAGCATCACCAGCCCCGAGATCGTGGGGTTGGTCTCCGCCATCTCCGACACCCGCGCCGAGAAGTCGCGCAGGCCGGCCTCGTCCACCATGCCCTGCACGTCGTCGCCCTTCACCATGCGCACCAGCTTGTGCACGTGGAAGTTGAGCTGGCGGCGCATCGCCGACACCGAGGGGCCGTCCCAGGGCGAGTCCAGGTCCATGCGATCGATGGCCTGGTTGAGGTCGTTGAAGCTGATCGCGTCGGTCACCGACAGCCGCAGCCACAGCATCTTCTTGGGCTCGCGCCCCAGCCCCGCCGACATCCGCACCGCATCCAGCACCACGGTGAGGTAGCGGAGCTTCACGATGCGCGCCGCCAGCTCGCGGGGCAGGCCCAGCGCCTCGAAGCGAGCCAGGCGCTGCGCGGTGCGGCCGCGGGAGCCGGGCGGCAGGGCCTCGTCCACGTTGGCCAGCAGGTCGCGGACCTGGGCCGTCGCCGCCTCGTCGAGCGGAGGCAGGTCCATCTGGTCCAGCAGGTAGAAGGTGGCGTCCTCCAGCGAGTGCTTGATGAAGGCCATCGCCTCGTACACCGCGCCCATGCGGTGCTTGTCCTCGAGCGCGTAGAGCTCGGCCTGGATCGACGGCAGGTCGGCGGCGGCCGCCGCCTGCAGGTAGGCCTCGGTGATCTCGGTGAGCGACTTGAGGGTGCCCACCTCCACCTCGGTGAAGAAGGTGGCCCCCATGTTGTCGACCACGTGGTTGACGATCATCGTGGTCGCGATCTCGCGGCGCAGCAGGTGCGAGCGCACCGCGTCGCGCCCGGCCAGGTCGATGACCCGCCGCGGGAAGTAGGCGGTCACGAAGCGATCCACCACGTCGTCGGCGAGCGGCTCGCCCTCGAGCAGCAGGCGGTAGGCCAGCATCTTGGCGTGCGAGCCCAGCACCGCGCCCTCGCACTTGTACAGGCCCTGCCCCTTGCGCGAGCGGTTGTACAGCTCGTCGTCGCTCGGCAGCGAGAACGACTCGGGCGAGAACGGCACCCGCTGCGCCAGCTCCCGCAGCGCCCGCGCGTAGCGGAACACGTCGACCTTGGAGCGCTCCACGTCGAACGAGACCATGCGACTCTGGGCTCGGTTGTTGGCGAGCACCATCTGCACCACCTCCTCCTCGCACTCCACGAGCACCTCGTTGCGAGCGTCGCGGGTGACGGCGTCGGCGGTGAGCAGCGGCGCGAACAGGATCTTGATGTTGACCTCGTGGTCGCTGGTGTCCACGCCGCCCGAGTTGTCGAGGAAGGCGTTGTAGTTGAGGCCCCCCTTGCGGGCGAACTCGGTGCGGCCGCGATCGGTGATCGCGAGGTTGGCTCCCTCGGCCAGCACGCGGCAGCGAAGGTCGCAGGCGTCCACGCGCACGCTGTCGTTGGCCTTGTCGCCCACCTCGGAGTTGGACTCCTCCTTCGCCTTGATGTAGGTGCCGATGCCGCCCATCCAGCACAGGTCGACCTCGAGGCGCAGGATGGCCATGATCACCTCGTCGCCGTTGTAGCTGCGCTCGGCGTCGAGCCCGAGCCGCGCGCGGGCCTGGGGCGACAGCGGCACCTCCTTGCTCTTGCGCGGGTACACCCCGCCGCCCTCGCTGAGCACCTGGGCCGAGTAGTCCTCCCAGGTGGAGCGCGGCAGGTCGAACATGCGCTGGCGCTCGTCGAAGCTGGCCGCGGGATCGGGATCGGGATCGATGAAGATGTGGATGTGGTTGAAGGCGGCGACCAGCTTCATGGTGCGGCTGCGCAGCAGGCCGTTGCCGAACACGTCGCCGCTCATGTCGCCCACGCCCACCACCGTGATCACGTCGGCCTCGGGGTCGACGCCCAGCTCGTTGAAGGCGCGCCGGGTCACCTCCCACGCGCCGCGGGCGGTGATGCCGGTCTTCTTGTGGTCGTAGCCGTGGCTGCCGCCCGAGGCGAAGGCGTCGTCGAGCCAGAAGCCGTGCTCGGCGCTGATGCCGTTGGCCGTGTCGCTCAGGTGCGCGGTGCCCTTGTCGGCCGCGACCACCAGGTAGGGATCGTCCTCCTCGCGGTAGCGCAGGATGCCCTTGGGCGTGCGCACCTCGCCGTCCACCACGTTGTCGGTGACCGACAGCAGGGCGCGGATGAAGATGCCGTAGAAGTGGTCGCCGGCCGCCTGCAGGGCCTCGCGTCCGGCCGGCGGGTGCTTGAGCACGAAGCCGCCCTTGGCCCCCATCGGCACGATGAGCACGTTCTTGACCATCTGCGTGGCCATCAGCCCGTGGATCTCGGTGCGGAAGTCGTCGGGGCGATCGGAGAAGCGCAGGCCGCCGCGGGCCACCTTGCCGCCGCGCAGGTGCACGCCCTCGAGCTCGGGGTGCGAGACCCAGATCTCGCGGAAGGGCTTGGGCTCGGGGCCGTAGCTGAGCTTGCGCGCCGCGATCTTGAAGGCCAGCGCCTCGCCGGCGTCACGGTCGGCCACGTAGGCGTTGGTGCGGCGGGTGGCCCTCACCAGCTCGGCCACCGCCTGCAGCACGCGGTCGGCGGTGTAGTCGGTGATCTCGCGCAGCTCCTTGGCCAGGGTGGCCTCGGTGAGCTCGGCCAGCTCGTCGGTGGCCACCTCGGGGTCGAAGCGAGCGGCCAGCCACTGCATCAGCGCCGAGGCCACCAGCGGGTGGTCGACCAGCGCCGAGCGGATCACCGCCACGTCGAAGGGCAGCCGCAGCTGGTGCATGTGGGCCACGTAGGCGCGCAGCACCTCCACGTCGCGCACGGTGAGATCGGAGACCACGATGAGGCGGTTGAGGTCGTCCTCGCCCGCCTTGCCCTCGAACACCTCCTGGATCGCGGCCACGATGTTGGCGCGCCGCGCCAGCACCCGCCCGATGTGCTCGGGGGGCATCTCGAAGCGGAAGTTGTCCATGTCCACCGGAGGCAGGTGGGGCACCAGGATCGCCCGGCTGTACTCGTCGATCACCTCGAAGCCGAAGCCGCTGAGCACGGGCAGCTCGCGGCTGAGGTTGAGGGGCTCGCGCGAGAAGATCCGCAGGTTGAGCGAGCCGGGGAAGTCGCCGAACTCGGACTCGTAGAGGTCGCAGGAGTTCTGGGCGCCTTTGCGCAGGTCCTCGAGGCAGCGGATGTCGCCCTTGATCCGGGCCACGCTGCAGCGGCGCTTGTGCTCCTCGTTGAAGGCGTCCTCGTAGATCTCGAACAGCTCCTCCTCGCGCCCCTCGGGAGCGATGTCGGTCACGGCCTCGCGCAGGCGGTCGGCCCAGGTGCGGGCGTGGGCCAGCACCTTGTCGCGCAGCGCGTCGGTGTCGGCCTCGCGCAGCGGGCCCACCCCGGTCACGTAGAAGTGGATCACCGCGTTGTCGTAGCGATCGATGTACACCCCGTAGTCGGCGTAGCTGCCCCCCAGGTGCTGGAGCAGCACGTCCTGCACCTGCTGGCGCAGCTCCTCGCTGAACTGCCAGCGCGGCAGGGCCACGAACACGAAGGCGAAGCGGCTGCCCTCGCCGATGCGGATGTGCACGTCGCTCCCGCCCTCGGCCTCGGCCCGCAGGATCCGATCGGTGAGCTCCCAGATCCGCTCGCGGTCCTCGCTGAGCAGGTACTCGAGCGGCAGCGAGTTGAAGGCGTTGGTGATGTTCTTGCCGCGCTCCGAGGCCGAGGCCACCTGGCGGTCCTCGAGCATCCCGTGCAGCACGGTGTTGATCACGGGAATCTGCTCGGGCGGGGTGTGCAGCGCCTTGTAGGTGAACAGGCCCTCGATCAGCACCACGCCGTCGGTCGAGCCGTCGGAGCCGAAGGCGGTGGCCACGAAGTAGCCCGGCTTGCCCGAGCGGTGCACCGGCGACTCCTCGGGGCTGCGCTCGTAGCGGATGTGCCGGTGGGCCGAGGGCTTGCGCAGCGACTCGTCGCGCTCCACGTTGCGGATGGTGCTGATGCCCAGCACCTCGCCCCGCTCGCCGCTGGTGTCGAAGCGCTCGACGGAGAACAGCACGAAGTTCTCGTCGCACAGCCAGCGCAGCAGCGCCTCCGACTCGCGCACCGCCGTGCCGGCCTCGCCGTGGAGGTCGGCCGCCGCGGCGAAGTAGCCGTCGGCGAGCTGCTCGATGGTCTTGGACATCGGATCGAAGTCGCGGACCATCGCCTGGGCCAGGGCCAGCCGGTTGGTGATGCGCGCCTGCAGCCCCGACGGCACGCCGCCCCCGTCACGACCGCCGCTGCTGCCGGGCAGGCTCACCTCGATGCGCATCAGCGACTCGGCGTTGCCGGTGCCGATGCCCACCAGCTTGCCCGCGGGGTCGCGACGCACCCGGACGATGGCGTTGAGCGAGCGCCGGATCTCGTAGTGCTCGGCGGCCAGCGCCGCCCGCATGGTGGAGACCAGGAAGGGCTGGTCCTCGAGGCAGCTCACGATCACCAGGGTGTCGGTGTCCTCCTGGTAGCTCAGCTCGACCTTGATCTCGCCCTTGCGACGCAGCGACAGCAGGCCCAGCAGGTCCTCGAATTGGGGCACCAGGCGGGCGCTGGGAGTGCCCTTGAGGTCGCGCAGATCGACCGAGCCCAGCACGGCCTTGGCCAGGGCGGCCAGGTGCTCCCGATCCGTCTCGGGCCGCTGCGGCGCGAAGCCTTGGAGCTGCTGCTGGACCTCGTTGATGATCCGACTGGTGAGCTGGCGGGGCGACATGCGACCGGGACCATCCCGCAGCCTCGGGGGACATGCAATGTGGGTGGCCGCCAAACGCCCCGGGAGCCGATGAGCGGTGGATCACGGATCCGCGGGGCGCTCGTCGACCGTCACCCGCACCCGCGGCCGGAGCCGACGAAGGGTCGCCGGACCGATGCCGCGCACCCGCAGCAGCTCGTCGACCTCGGCGTAGGGCCGCCCCTCCACGATGCGTCGCGCGAGCACGGGGCCGATGCGAGGCAGGCTGGTCAGCTCGGCCTCGCTGGCGCGGTTGAGCTCGACCGGCTGCTGGAGTGCCGAAAGCCGCTCGGGCGCCATGCGAGACCAGCCCTCCCCCCCGGGGTGCGCGACCGCTTGCGCACACAGGCGTGCGGTGTCGAGCGCATCGCCGCCCGCGATCGTGCGCTCGGCTCGGGGTCCCGCGCCCGGGCACAGCGACGCGGGCTCGCGCGGGGCCTCGTCGTCGCAGCGGAGCTGGCCGTCCACCAGCACCGCCCGGGCGCAGGGCATCCCCGCCGGCGCCGGCGGCTCGGGTGCGACCCCTTGCCACAGCCCCAGGCCCGACGCCGCCACCAGCAGCAACCCGGGCCCCACCGCCCGGGCGCGGCGACCCACTCGGCTCACGGACGCTCGGCCCGGGCCGGCCCCTGGTGCAGACCGAAGCCGTCGTGCAGGGCCCGGAGCGCCAGCTCGCCGTAGCGCTCGCTCACCACCACCGAGATCTTGATCTCCGAGGTGGAGACCATCTGGATGTTGATCCCCTCGGCCGCCAGGATCTCGAAGGTCTTGGCCGCGATGCCGGCGTGCGAGCGCATGCCCACCCCCACCACCGAGACCTTGCAGATCCCCGGGTCGGTGAGGATGGCCGCGGGGCGCCCTCCTCCGGGCAGGCTCATGCCCTCGAGCAGCTCGCGGGCCCGCGGCAGCTCGGCCTCGGGCACCGTGAAGGTGACGTCGGTGTGGCCCTGGTGCGCGGCGTTCTGGATGATCATGTCGACCACGATCCCCGCCTCGCCCAGGGCCCGGAACAACGCGGCCACCGTGCCGGGCACGTCGGGGACCTCGGTGAGGGTCACCTTGGCCTCGTTGCGGTCGAGCGCGACCACGGACACCACCACGTCTTCCATGCTGGGCTCCTCGGGAACGATGAAGGTGCCGGGGCCCTCGTGCAGGCTGCTGCGCACGTGGACCGGCACCCCGTGCTTCATGGCGAGCTCGACGCTGCGGCTGCAGAGCACCTTGGCCCCCAGCGCGGCGAGCTCGAGCATCTCCTCGTAGCTCACGCGGTCGATCTTGCGCGCGTGCGAGACCACCCGCGGATCGGTGGTGTACACGCCGTCGACGTCGGTGAGGATCTCGCAGACGTCGGCCTGCATGGCGGCGGCGAAGGCCACCGCGGAGGTGTCGGAGCCGCCGCGGCCCAGGGTGGTGATGTCGCCCGCCTCGTCGATGCCCTGGAAGCCGGCGCACACCACCACCCGCCCCGCGTCGAGCTCCCGTCGGATCCGCTCGTGATCGATGTGGGTGATGCGGGCGCGGGTGAAGTTGCGATCGGTGTGCATCCCCAGCTGGTGCCCCACCAGCGAGACGGCCTCGCCCCCGGCGTCCATGATGGCCATGGCCAGCAGCGCGGCGCTGACCTTCTCGCCGGTGGCCACGAGCTGATCGAGCTCGCGATCGCGGGCCGGGCTGCGCTGGGCCGCGACCACGTAGGGGCCCTTGGCCGCCGCGGTCGAGCCCTCGGCCTCGCCCAGCGAATTGGCCAGCGCGATGAGCCGGTTGGTCTGCCCCGCCATCGCCGAGACGATGACCACGAGCTGGTGCCCCTGCTCCACCACCCCCAGGCAGCGACGCGCGCAGGCGCGAATGCGGTCGAGGTCGGCCACCGAGGTGCCGCCGTACTTCTGGAGCACGAGCATCGGCCGTGGGGGCCCCTTTGTACGGGCGTCGGTGACGCGACGCAATGGCGGGTCGATCACGGCCCCGGTTATCGACCACCGGCGCCCGAGCGTTGCAGGCTACGAGTCGCCGTCGCGGCCGAACAGGCCGAGCTGGGCGAGCAGGGCCTCGGGCACCGAGCTGCGGGCGCGCCGGCGGATCTCCTCGCGGATGAGCAGGTCGATCCCCGCGCGGCAGCTCCCGCAGCCGGTCCCCGCGTCGCAGCGCTCGCCCACCTCGTCCACCGTGCGGGCCCCGGCGCGGATCGTGGCCACCACGTCCCGCTCGTCCACGAGCATGCACTGGCACAGGATCCGCGGCACGTGCCGCTTGGGATAGCCCACGCCCCGCCGGGCGTCCATGCCGGGCCCTATCCCGCCTCGGCGGTGTAGACCGGCGCATCCCGCTCACGCTGCTCGATCGCGACGCGCAGGCGGGGGTGCTCCCGCAGCTCGGGATCCCCTCGCAGCAGCTCGGCGGCCGCCTCGCGCGCTCGCAGCAGCATGCGGGTGCCATCGCCCGCGAAGCCCAGGAAGCGCAGCCGCGGGACCCCGGCCTGGCGCGTGCCGAAGATCTCCCCGGGGCCGCGCAGGGCCAGGTCCTTCTCGGCCACCGCGAAGCCGTCGGCGGTCTCGGTGAGCACCCGCAGCCGCTGCGCGCTGTCGGAGGACGGGCCGTGGGCGGTGTGCACCAGGCACAGCGAGGCCCCGCCGCCCCGCCCCACCCGACCGCGGAGCTGGTGGAGCTGCGCGAGACCGAAGCGCTCGGCATGCTCGATCAGCATCGCCCGCGCCGCGGGGACGTCCACGCCCACCTCGATCACGGTGGTGGCCACCAGCACGCGCAGCCGTCCCTCCCGGAACTCTCGCATCACCGCGTCCTTGTCCTCGCTGGCCATGCGCCCGTGCACGATGCCGATGCCCACCTCGGGCAGCAGCTCGCGCAGCGCGGCCGCGGTGGCCTCCACGTGGCTGGCGTCGAGCACCTCGCTGGCCTCCACCAGCGGACAGACCACGAAGGCCTGGGCGCCCTTGCGCACCGCCTTGGCCACGGTGGCGCGCGCCTTGGGCAGCGCCCCGCGGCCGGCCAGCAGCCGCGTGACCGGGGGCTCGCGACCCGGCGGCATCTCGTCGATGATCGAGACCTCGAGCTCGCCGTAGGCGGTGAGGGCCAGCGTGCGGGGGATGGGCGTGGCCGTCATCACCAGCAGGTGCGGGCGCTCGCCCTTGGCCCGCAGCAAGGCCCGCTGCTCCACCCCGAAGCGATGCTGCTCGTCGACCACCACCAGGCCCAGCGCGGCGAAGGCGACGTCGGCCACCAGCAGCGCATGGGTGCCCACCAGCAGATCGATGCGGCCCGCGGCCAGCAGCGCGAGCAGGCTGTTGCGCTGCGCTCGGGGCATGGCCCCGGTGAGCAGGGCCACCCGCACCCCGGCCGCGCGGCACCACGGCTCGAGCGTGCGCAGGTGCTGCTCAGCGAGCAGCTCGGTGGGGGCCATCAGCGCGGCCTGGGATCCCGCCGCCACCGCGGCCCGCACCGCAGCGAAGGCCACCGCGGTCTTGCCCGAGCCCACGTCGCCCTGCAGCAGCCGCAGCATGGGCTGGCCGCTCGACATGTCGCGCTCGATCTCGTCGAGCGCCCGCCACTGCGCCCCGGTGGGCTCGAAGGGCAGGCACGCGCGCAGCCCCTCGCGATCGAAGCCGGCCTCGGGAGAGACGAACGCCGCCTCGTGGGCGCACCAGCGAGCGCGCCGTCGCAGCAGCAGCAGCTGCAGCAGGAACAGCTCGCCGAACGCGAGGCGGCGGTGCGCGGCCGAGCGCCCCTGCTGCAGCAGCTGGATCTCCTCGGGCGACAGCTCGGGCCCGGGATCGTGGAGCCGGCGCAGCGCCTCCACCAGCGAGGGCAGGCGCTGCGCCTCCACCAGCGGCGCCGGCAGCAGGTCCTCCAGGCCGTCCATGTCGAGCAGGCGGTGCAGGGCAGCCCGCACCAGGTTGGAGACCGTGCGGGCCCCGACGCCCTCGACCACCGGATAGCGCACCGCGATGGGCGGCGGCGGATCGTCGGCGGGGTACAGCTCGGGGTGCACCATGCTGGCCCGGCCGCCGAACTCCTTGGTGGCCCCCACCGCGATGAGCCGCATGCCGGGCTGCAGGCGCTGGCCCAGCCCGCCCACGCGATGGAACCAGCGCAGCGAGATCGGCGTGCCCTCGTCGTCGCAGACCTCGGCCGTCGCGAGGAAGCGACCGCGGGCGAAGCCCTGGCGGAAGCGCTCCACCGTCACCTCCACCGCGATCACCTCGCCGTCGGCGGCCTCGGCCGGCGAGCGCCGCTGCCGGGTGTCGCGGTAGCCGGCGGGCAGGAAGAACACGAGGTCCTCGAGCGTGACCAGGCCGCGCCCCTCGAGCTTGCTGGCCGTCGACGGTCCCACGCGCGGCAGCACGGTGACCGGAGCATGGGCCAGCGGGGGCTCGACCGCGGGGAGCTCCGCCGCGGGCGGGAGCTCGGCCGCTCGCGGAGGCGCGGCCGCGGCCGGGGCCCGCGTGGATCCCCTGCCGCGGCGACGGACGAGCCGAAGCCGCTGCCGCGGCCCCGGCCGCTCGGTGCCGAGGGGCTCCTGGCTTGGGCCGGGCAGCGGGCGGGCGGGGCTGCCCCTCCCAGGCCATGCACAGTCGAATGCCCAGGGCGATCACCACGCTGCGATCATGACGACCCAGCCCCGGCAGCCGCTCCAGCCCCTGCGCGAAGCCGTCGTGCTCGCCCGGCCGCGTGCCCAGCCGCCCGCCCGCGCCCACGAAGGCCGCCCACGCCTGCTGCAGGCCCTCCACCACGCCGGGCTCCTCCACGCGGGCGAAGCCCTCGGCCCCCGCGTCGCGCAGGCGCTGGCGCAGCTCCGCCCAGGCACGTTGGGCCGCCGCGCCGAGGCTCGACGTCTCACGCTCGGACGGGGACACGACCGCGCGAGGCTAGCAGACTCGCCGCGCCCACGAGGACCACCCGCTCACGCGGGCGGGATGAACGAGAAGCGCAGCTCGTGGTCGCACAGCCGGTAGAGGGTGCCCTCTTCGATCCGGTGGTTGTCGACCCGCTCGCCGTTGAACTCGACGCCGTTGGTGCTGCCGAGATCCTTGATGAAGTAGTCGCCCTCCCGCCGCACGATGGCGCAGTGCCGGCGCGAGATGTTGGCGTCCTTGATCGGGAGATCGGAGTACTTCGAGCCGCGACCGATCACGAACTGCTCTTGATCGATCGCGTAGCACTGTCCCTCGAAGTAGAGGTACAGCGGCCGCGTCTTGGGCTTGGCCTCGGGCACCACCGGCGCGGGACCGGGCGGGGGCAGACGACCCGCTCCTGCGGCCGGTCCACCACCGGGAGGACGCGGCAGCGGAGCCGGTCGTCCCCTCGCCGCCCCTCCACCGGGCATCGGTCGGGGAACCCCCGCCGTCGGCGACGGCACGGGTGCTGGCGATGGAGGCGCTGCACGACCCGCCGGGGCCTCAGCCTTCTTCTTGGTGAAGAGCTGAACCAGCGCCGCCTGCACCACGTCATCGGTGCTGATCTCCCGACGTTGGGCGAGTGCCTCGACCCTGGCCCACAGGTCGTCCCTGCACGTGAACTGTCGGAGTGTCCTGCCCATATTCGCCGCTCGTCGGGGGCTGCGTTGCCGTGCCTCCCACGGGTTGGACCACTGGGTGCGGTCGGTCCGCATCCTAGAAGCAAGCGTGAGGGCGGTCAATATCTCCGCGGGCCTGGGTCCCCGCCGCCCTGCCCGTCTGAGCAGGTCCAGGGCCTCGGCCGGAGATCACGGCCCGGTCCCCCCGTGCGTGGAGATCGGCTCGGCGGGCGAGCGGAGCCGAGGCTATGCTCGGCCCGCCGCCGCTCGCTGCCCGTCTCGCCGATGCTCGTCGCCCGCCCATCGCCCGCTGCCCTGCCGCGCCTGGCCGCCTCGCTGGCGCTTTGGGCGGGGCTGGGGACCGCCACGGCGGCCCAGGCCGCGCCGGGCCAGGGCCTGCGCCTGGGCGGCGTGGAATCCCAGGGGCCCGCGTCTCGCGCGGTCACGGCGCTCTACCACAACCCCGCCATGCTGGCCGCGCTCCCGGGTACCGCCGTCCACGCCTCGATCGGCATGGGGGTGCTCCAGCAGAGGGTGCAGCGCAACGCGATCGACCCCGCGTCGGGCGATCCGCAGGGCAGCTTCGGCTCGCCGGTGTGGATGCGCAACAGCGGCGTCTCCTACTTCACCGGGGCGAGCTTCTACTTCGATCCGATCGCGGTGGGCATCGGGCTCTACGATCTGGGCAGCCGCTACCAGCTCCGCAGCCCGCCTCCGCTGCGCTACCACCTGGCTCCCGATCCCGACCCCGGCTGCCTGCAGCTCGGGCTCGATCGCTGCCCGCCCAACGGCGGCTCGGTGAGCTACCAGCAAGACCTCACCATGGCGCTCGCGTGGAACGGCGGCGCGGTCAAGCTCGGCGCCGGCCTGCACCTGCCGATCGTCCGCGAGCGCTTCGCGTTCGACAACGACACCGAGCTGAGCGCCGACGGGAGCTCGACGATCTCCTGCGACGACAAGGAGGACCCGGCCTGCGCGGAGCGGGTGGGCTTCAAGGGCTGGACCCAGTGGATCCCCCGCAACGGCGCGCCCTCGGGCTTCGACTTCGCGATCACGGTAGGCGCGGCGGTGGGCCTGGCCAACGACACGATCACCCTGGGCGCCCGCTACCGCAGCCCGGCGCTGCGACGCCGCGGCGAGCTGGTGCTGGCCGGCGTGGGCCTGGTGTGCCGCCCCGAGGCCGACGCGGGCGAGGCCGAGGCCAGCGACACCGTGCCCGCCTGCGACATCGCCGAGCCGGTGGGCGCCACCCTGCGCCAGAGCATGCCGCAGCAGCTCGCGCTCGGCGGGTCGTTCCTGCTCGGGCGCAGCCGGCTGTGGCGCCTCGACCTCGACCTCTACTGGATGGACCTGTGCCCCGGCGGCCTGCGGGCGAGCGAGTGCCCCAGCAACGGCGACCAGACCATCCGCCTCATCGGCCTCGATCGCGACAGCTTCGTGCTCCCCGAGTTCACCCGCTTCCGCGGCACGGCCGACCTCTACGGCATCGATGCCTACCTGCGCTACTTCGCCAAGCGCAACCTGTGGGTGCTGGGCGGCGCCCACCTGGCCTCGCCCTCGGTGCGCCGCGGCGCGACCACGGCCGCGCTCGACGAGGGCTGGCGCCTGGGCACCAGCGCGGGGGTCCGCCTGCGGATGCGTCGGACCGATCTCGTGGTGGTTCCCGGCTACGGCCTCGACTTGTTCCTGCCCCGCACCGTGACACCCGGCGGGGCCCTGTTCTCCCCCGCCGCGGCCATCGCGTTCGACTCGGGCTCGGGAGACATCAACGCACCCGGCGCGAACGAGGTGCTCCAGGGGCGGGGCCGCCCCACCAACGCCGCCCGCTACTTCGGAATGCTGCATACCCTGTCGTTCGCCGTGATGTGGGGCGAGCGCCTGGTCCTGGACTAGCAGCCCGTGGCTGGTGGTCGGGCCCTGCGTTGGTACACTGCCTCGGTGCGCTCATCGCCCGCGCTGCTCCTCACCGCGCTCCTCGCCCTGCCCACCGTCGGCTGCGCGCACCGCAAGGCCCCATCGGTCGAGGCCCCCCTGGCCCCCCCGGTGGTGACCGACCTCGATGCCTTCGAGGACGCGCTCAACCACTACGCGCTGCTGCCCCTGGACCACCCCTCGCGGGCGGCCTATCGCTCGGTGCTCACCGACTTCCTGCTCACCCACCTCGACGGGGCCCTCGCCCGCGACGACGAGGACGAGGCCGAGGCCTCGCTGCGCTTCGCGCTGTCGCTGTACGCCGCCTCCGAGCTGCGCAGCGCTCCCGCGGCGCCGGCCCTGGCCGAGGCCGCCCACCGCCTCTACGTGCGCACGGCTCGGCACGGCGCCGAGATGCCCTCGCTGCTGGCCCTCGCCGCCGAGCAGCGCTTCGGCGACGCGGCCACCCGCACCCGTGCCGTGAGCGACTGGGAGACCCTCGAGCGCTGGCTCATCGACAACGGGCCCTTCGCCACCGAGCCCCTGCTCGCCCACGAGGAGCTCGAGCGCGCGCTCGAGACCGTGGCCGCGGCGGTGCCCACCCCCTTCGTGGTGCAGCGCCTCGCCGATCTCTACGTGGCTCGCTACGACGCCGCGGTCCGGGCCCACAGCAGCGGGGGCGGCCTGGGCAACACCTCGCTGCGGCGGGTGGAGATCACCGGCTACCTGCTGATGCGCCTGTACCTGCGCGCCGACGATCCCGAGGGTGCGATCACGGCCATGAAGCGGGTGCGCTCCGACGACGCGATCGATCAGCTCGAGCAGATCCTGCAGGACGCGCTCAAGAGCCGCCGCAGCGCCCGGCCGCTGCTGTCGCTCGCCGAGCAATTCATCCCCGAGGCCGACGCCGATCCCTCGCTGCCCTACGTGAGCCAGTCGTGGGGGATCATCGACAACCTCAGCCGCCGCGCCCTCGAGCGCTACCCCAAGGATCCCTTCGTGCACCTCATGCGCGCCCAGGTGCTGCGCGAGTCGGGGCTCACCGGGGCCGCGCTGCACCACCTGCGGCGCAGCGTGGAGCTCAAGGACGACGTGTTCGAGACCTGGCAGGCGCTGGCCGAGCTCGAGCAGCTCGAGCTCTCCCAGCTCGCGCGGCGCGATGCCGACGCGGCGATGGCCCGCCTGGGCGAGGTGGAGGCGCTGCACCAGCGCGCGATGAAGCTGTGGCGCGACCGCCCGATCCGCCCTTCGCTGCCCGAGGCCTACTTCACCGTGGCCGAGGGGCTCTACCAGGCGGGGCGGGTCGACGACGCGCAGACCCTGCTCGACAAGAGCCTCGAGATCGAGGCCGAGCCCCGCACCCTCGACCTGCTGGGCACCATCGCCTTCAAGCGCTCGCGCTTCGGCGCGGCCCAGGCCCACTACGAGGACCTCGCCCGCCTGCCCTACGACGAGGAGAGCACCAAGCTGCAGTGGGAGGCCCACGCGCGCGGCCAGCTCGGCGAGATCGCGCTGCGCCGCGGCGACCCCGAGGCCTCCACCGACTACTTCCGCGTCGCGCTGCGACAGACCAACGAGCTGCTCATGCAGCCCGCGATCACGGCCGAGGCCCAGGCCGAGCGCTACCTCGAGCGCGGGCGCCTGCTGTTCTTCCTGGGCGAGATCCAGCTCGCGCTCGACGACTTCGAGTACGCCAGCGAGCTGGCCCCCGACCACGTCAAGGCCTACGCCGAGCCGATGCTGCAGCTGGTCTCGCACGGCTACTATCACGAGGCCCTGGGCATCTTCCATCGGGCGATGGCCCGCTCCGAGCTCGCCGACGGGCTCAAGCTGTACTTCTGCCTGTGGCTGAGCGAGCTGGCCCATCGCCAGGGCTTCCCCGTGGACGCCGAGGCCGAGGGCTTCCTGGGCGACTTCGCGGGCGACGGCTGGGGCCGCAAGCTGGCCCAGCACGCCCGCGGCGAGCTCGACTACGACGACCTGCTCGCGGCGGCTCACACCGACGGCGAGCGGGCCGAGGCGTTCTTCTACGAGGGCCTGCGGCGCTGGGGCAGCGGCGACCCGGGCTCGGGCAAGCAGCTCATGCGCAAGGTGGTCGACAGCGAGCTGATGGGCTTCTTCGAGTACGACATGGCCCAGGCCTACCTCGCGTGGGACGACCTGCCCAGGAAGGCTCGGCCTCCCACCATGGGGGCGGTGGCCCGGCACGCCGCCTCGCGCTGATCCGCGGTCCCACCTCCCCAAAACCGAGAGCGCCGACGCCCGACTCGCGGGGAGCGAATCGGGCGTCGAGGGAGGCGCGGGCCGGAATCGAACCGGCGAATAGAGCTTTTGCAGAGCTCTGCCTTACCACTTGGCCACCGCGCCGTGGGGCGGGATGCGTACCACGGGGCGAGGGGGTGGGCAAGACGGCCACGGGCCCTCCTCGTCGCGCCCGAGCGGGCCCGAATTCCCGGGTGCTCGGCCGTCCCGGCACCGCTCCCCATCACGACGAAGGGCGGTGCCCGAAGGCCCCGCCCCTGCTCGCTCGGTCGCCCGAGCCGATCGCCTGCGATCCCTAGAGACCGCCGAGGGGATCGTCCCCGTCGACGAGGCTGACCTTCTTCTTGCGACCCGCGGGCTTCTCCGCCTCGCTGGAGCTGCCGCTCGACGAGCTGCTCGAGCTGGACTTCTTCTTGCCGCCGCCCGAGCTCTTGCGGCTGCCTCCGGTCTTGGCCTCGGCCTCCTCCTGGGCCTCGGCGTTCTCGGCCAGCTTGGCGTCGAGCGCCGCGAGCTTGGCCTCGAGCTCCTTCTGCTTGGCATCGTCGCCCTTGGCGGCTTCCATCTCGGCCTCGAGGGCGGTGCGCTCCTTCTCCATGCGCGCCTGGTCGGCCTCGAGCTGGTCGAACTTGGCCATGAGGGCGGCCATGCGCTCGTCGGCTTCCTTCTTCTCGGCGGCCCGCTGCTCGGCCTCTCGCTTGGCCTCCTCGTTGCTCATGTACCAGGCCACGCCGGCCCCGATCACACCGAGCAACAGCACGGGCACCACCACCAGCGGCCACTTGGGCTTGGCCTTCTCCTCGCTCAGCTTGATCTGAGCGTCGAGGCGCATCTGCTCTTCCTTGAGGCGGGCCTCCTGCTCGGCGCGGGCCCGGGCCTCGGCCTCCTGCACCCGCATTCGCTCCTCTCGCTCGAGCGCCTCCCGCTGCACTCGCTCGGCCTCGAGCCGGGCGGCCTCCTCGGCCGCCCGCCGCTCGGCCTCCTCGCGTGCGATCCGCTCGGCTTCCTCGCGAGCGCGTCGCTCGGCCTCGGCCGCCGCGTAGCGAGCCTCTTCCTCTTGCCGAACACGGTCGGCCTCGAGGTTCTGGAGCTCGTTGAGCGCCATCAAGGCTGAGTTCTCGGAATTGCTGCTCATGAGTCTCGTTCCCTCCTCGTCGTCGTCGTTTCTACGAATCAGCGTGCCGTTCGTTCCCGGCCGGGCCGCTCCGCTGCTGGCCCCTCGCTTGGCTCGTTGGGCTCACCACCGCTCGAGCCCCCGTCCGTCGCGCCGAGGACGGAAGCTCCACCGCGAAGGAATTTGCCTAATTTTTCGAAGCCGTGCCACCCCAGGGGTAGCGTCGGAGCATGTCGGATCGCCCCGTCCTCCGTCGTCGCGCCTGGCGTGTCATCCCGGTCACGGTCCTCGGCCGGACCCGGCTGTCGGTGGCCGTGGGCATGGTGGTGGTGGCCATGGGGACCGCGGCCCTCGCCGCCCCGCGGGTGCCTACATCTCCTACTCCCGCGTCGACTCGGCTCCAGCACAGTCGGGTGCTCTCCTATCCGGCCGATCAGGTGTGGCCCACCGCGCTGCGCTACCTCCGAGTGGATCGCGAGTTCGAGCTCGTCGATCGCGACCAGGAGGCGGGCTACATCCTCTTCGACTTCCCCGTGGGCACCGACCGCGACGGCCCCAAGGGCCGCGGCAGCCTCGAGCTGGTCTCCACCGTCGACCCCGCCGGGCGGCCGGCCGTGAAGCTGAGCGTGAGCACCGACGCGGGACCGAGCCACCTGCCCCACGCGATCGCAGACGGCCTCGCGGCCAAGCTGCGGGCCGAGCGCGGCCAGCCACCGCCCCCTCCTCGTCCCGAGCCGCCCGCCCCCACGCCCAAGCCCCCCGAGGACGACGGCCCCTGGGCCCCGCTTCCACCCGAGGACGGCGACCCCTAGCGCCCTCGCCAGCGCGCCGCGGGAGCGCGCGGTCGCTCGCCGCCGCGATCACCCGAGCCACGGCCGCGCTGAGTCCGGCGATCCTCGATCCGCCCATGGCCGCGGCCCCGTGGCTCGTGGCATGACGCGGGCGATGCCCGCTCCCTACGATCTGCGCAGCGACACCGTCACCCGACCCACCGCGGCCATGCGAGAGGCGATGGCCCGGGCCGAGGTCGGCGACGACTGCTACGGCGACGATCCCAGCGTGCTCGCGCTCGAGCAGCGCGTGGCCGAGCGTCTGGGCAAGCCGGCCGCGGTGTTCCTGCCCGCGGGCACCATGTCCAACCAGATCGCGGTGCGCGTCCGCTGCCGGCCCGGCGATGCGATCGCCACCCATCGGGGCGCCCACGTTCGGATCCACGAGAACGCCTCGGCCGCCGCGATCTCGGGCGCGCAGATCATGTCGATCGGCGACCGCCGGGGCTTCTCGCTGCCGCAGCTCACCGAGCTGTGCCACGAGGAGTCCTGCGGCTGGCCCCCGGTGCGCCTGGTGTGGCTGGAGGACACCCTCGGCGACGCGGGCGGCGAGCCCTGGCCGGTGGAGGAACTCGAGGCCATCGCGGCCTGGTCCCGCGCCGGGGGCCGCCCCCTGCACCTGGACGGGGCGCGGCTGTGGAACGCCCACGTGGCCACGGGCATCCCCTTGCCGCGCCTGGCCGCCTGCGCCGACTCGGTGGCGGTCTCGCTGAGCAAGGGCCTGGGCGCCCCGGTGGGCTCGGTGCTGTGCGGCGACGAGCCCTTCGTGGCCGCGGCCCGCCTGCACAAGCATGCGCTCGGCGGCGGCATGCGGCAGGCGGGAGTGCTGGCCGCGGCCGGGCTGCACGCGCTCGAGCACCACCTGGAGCGCCTGGCCGACGACCACGCCCGCGCGCGCCGGCTCGCGGAGGCGCTCGCCGATCTGCCGAGCTGGGACATGCCCACGCCGAGCACCAACCTGGTGGTCGCCCCCGTGCGCGCGCCCTGGGATCACGCCGAGCAGCTGTGCGCTCCGCTGCGCGAGGCCGGCGTGCTCTGCTACCCCAACACCTACCGCGAGATCCGCTTCGCCCTGCACCTGGGCATCGACGACGAGGACCTCGAGGGGATCATCGCCATCGTGCGTGGGGTGATCGGAGCCCTGCCCCACCCCGCCCCTGCGCCACGCTGATCGGGCCGGGCCCCCGAACGTGAGCGAGCCCCGGAGACCATCGGTCGCCGGGGCTCGCTCGCGTTCGGGGCTCGGCCCGCGGATCCGCTACATGCGGAAGCCGTACTGGAAGCCCATCGCGGAGTTCTGGAACTCCTTGAACTTGGCCTTCTTGGCTGCCGCGGCCACGCAGCTACCGAGCGCGGTGCCGGCATGCGGAGCGAGCGGGGTCGCCTTGGTCACGGCGCCGGTGGCCCCGGAGACCGAGAACTTGATCATCACCTTCTCGCCCGGCTTGGCGCCGTTCTTGGGGCCACAGGCCGCGGCCGCGTCCTTGACCGGGGCGATGCCGTCCTTGATGTCGTTGGTGGACAGCTTCTCGGGAGCGCCGGGCTTGGTGCTGCCGCCGGCCGAGGTGCTGCCGCCCGAGGACTTCTTCTTGCTGCCCGTGTCGCACTTGCTCGGGTCGAGGATGCAGTCGACCGACGGCGAGCTGCTGCCGCCCGACGACTTGGTGTTGCCGCTGCTGCTGCTCCCGCTGCTGCTGCCGCTGCTGGCGTCGGCGGTCGAGCCCCCGGAGGACTTCTTGGTGGAGCGGCCCTTCTTGGTGGAGCTGCGCCCGGACTTGCCGTCGGCGGCCACACCGTCGTCGCCCTCGGACTCGCCCTCGCCCTCGGACTCGCCCTCGTCGTCCGCCTTCTTGGCGTCGTCGTCCTTCTTGGCGTCGTCCTCGTCGTCCTTCTTGTCGTCGTCGTCCTTCTTGTCGTCCTTGTCGTCTTGGACGGCCGGGGCCGCGACCTCTTGGACGATGGTCTTGGGCTCCTCCGGTGGCTTGAGGATGATGAAGGCCGCCAGCCCGCCGACGGCGAGGATGAGGATCACCATCATGATGTAGAGCGGCGCGTTGGACCGCGGCGCGGGAGCCGGGGCCACCGCGGCCGGCGTGACATCGGGCGCGGGCGTGGTGACCAGCGGCGTCGAAGCCAGGCCACCGAAGCCACCGCCACCGAAGCTCGGCAGCGCGGCATCGTCGGCGGCCGCCTGCGGGGCGGCGCTGGCCGCTGCCGCCCCCGCTCCCGCTCCGCCGACCATCGAGCCCAGCGCTCGGATGTCGATGAGACCCGAGCCCTCGGACGACGGGGCCGAGGTCGCCAGGCCCTTGGACGGGTTGCTCGCGGCCCGAGCCACCGCGGGAGCGGCTGCCGGCGCTGCGGCAGCGCCCGCCGTGGCCATCGCCTGCAGGCTGTCGAGCGAGAACAGCACGGAGTTCTCGTTGCGCTGACCGGTCAGCTTGGACACGCGCGGGGACTTGGGCTCCTCGGGACCATCGGTGCCCGTGGCCGCGACCGAGGCCGCCGCCGCGAAGCCGGCCGCCCCACCGAGCGCAGCCCCGCCACCGACCGAGTAGTCGTCCTGGTTGGCGCTGGCGGCGAAGGGATCATCGGAGCGCTCCGGCAGGTCGGCGAAGCCCGGCACGTCGCCCAGCGGAATCCAGTCGTCGAAGCCCTCCTGCCAGACGGCGGTCTCCTTGTCGATCTCGCCGGCCGCGTAGCGCCGACGCACATCGTCCTCCGCCATGGGGCCCACGGTCTCCCCGTTGATGGCGAGGTGCCATCCCGGTGCGGCTTGGTCGGCCGCCGCCGCGGCAGCGCCCGCCTCGGCGGCCGCCATGCCCTTGTCGCGGACGATGATCACGTTGCTGCACTTCTTGCAACGGATCTTGAAGGTCTTGCCGCGCACCTTCTCATCCGCGATCGAGTACTTCGCACCACACTTGTCGCATTCGATCTTCATTCGCGTGCGTCCCAGGGTGCTCGGTGGGGCGGGGTCAGCCCGTCGTCTGGCTGCTGGCCCACCGAGGCGGGTCGAGTATAGGGGAAGCGTGTTCCGGCGCACAACCGCAGGGTCTGGCCGAGGACCGCCCCGTACGGCGTTTCAGTGGGTCCGGTTCGGACCACGGCCGGGCATTCCTCGCCCGTCCACGCCCAAGATCCCCGATCGAGGGGCGGCGATGTTCCCAGCGTACGGCCGCCCGGTCATGAAAACGCATCGGCGAAGCGCAGGGTCTGCGCCCGGTCCGGGCCCACCGAGACCAAGACCACCGGCACCTGCGTGTGCTCCTCGATGAGGTCGAGGTAGGCCCGGACCGCCGCGGGCAGCCCCGCCCGGTCCTTCGCCGCGTGGAGCCCCTCGAGGATCGCCGGATCGCCCCAGCCCGGCACCGAGCGCAGGCGCGGAACCGCCTGCTCGAGCCCATCGCGACCCGGATCCACGTCGTCCTCGTAGGACTCGCAGATCTGGACCTCGGGCAGCGCCGCCAGCACGTCGAGCTTGGTGACGCACAGTCCCGTCATTCCCGACAAACGTGCGGCACGGCTGAGCGCGGGGAGATCCAGCCAGCCGCAGTCTCGCGGCCGCCCGGTGGTCGCCCCATACTCGGCGCCGGCCTCGCGCAGGCGATCGCCCGCGGGACCGGTCAGCCGCGTGGGGAACGGGCCCCGTCCCACGCGGGTGGTGTAGGCCTTGGTGATGCCCCAGACCTCGTCGATGAGCGTGGGGCCGATCCCGATGCCGGTGCACACGCCCCCCGCGATCGAGCTCGACGAGGTCACGTAGGGATAGGTGCCGTGGTCCAGGTCGAGCAGCGCCCCCTGGGCGCCCTCGAACAGCACCTTCTCGCCGGAGCGGATCGCCCGAGCGCACAGCTCGCCCGCGTCGCAGGCCATGGGCCCCAGCCACCGACCCCAGCCCAGGCCCTGCTCGACCAGCGCCTCGAGGTCGAGCGCCTGGTCCTCGGCGCCGAGCCGCTGCATCTCGTGGTCGAGCGCGTCCTTGTTCTTGGCCAGGCGCTCGCGCAGCCGCGTGACGTCGAGCAGGTCTCGCACCCGCACGCCACGGCGCGCCGCCTTGGCCTCGTAGGCCGGCCCCACCCCGCGCCGCGTGGTCCCGATGCGCTCGGCGGTGCTGGCTCGATCCTCTCGCAGCCCATCGATCGCGCGATGGAAGGGGAAGATCACGTGGGCGTCGAGGGAGACCCGCAGCTCGTCCTGGGCCAGCAAGCCCAGCACGCGCAGCTCGTCGATCTCGGCGCGGAACACCTCGGGGTCGATCACCATCCCCGCCCCCAGCACGCAGCGCGTGCCCGGGTAGCGGCACCCCGAGGGCACCAGGTGGGTGATGAGCTTGCGCCCGTCCACCACCAGGGTGTGCCCCGCGTTGTTGCCCCCCGCGAAGCGAGCGACCACGCTCGCCTCCTCGGCGAGCACGTCCACGACCTTGCCCTTGCCCTCGTCGCCCCACTGGGCGCCCACGACGACCAACGTGCTCATGGTGTCTCCTCCGCTGCAGCGGCCCACCCATCGGGGCCGCGGACCCACGTGGTAGCCCCCTGGGCATCCACGAAGGTCAGGTGCCCAGCCCCGGCCGCCTCGGCCAGGGTCCGAGCGCGCTCCAGGTTCACCCCTGGCTGCACCCACGCGCGATGCCCCCGGACCCGAGCCCGTCGAGCCCGCCGCTGGGCATGATCGCGAATCTCGGCCGCGAGCGGGCCCGGAGCCACCGCGACCAGGTGGGCCGCGGGCGGCTCGGCCGTCGCCGGCCGCTCGCCCTGCTCGTGCAGCGCGGCCTCGAGCGCGTCGAGGTCCACCGCGAAGCCGGTGGCGGGCAGCGGCACGCCGTAGCGCCGCGGCAGCCCGTCGTAGCGACCGCCTCGCACCACCGGGTGGTGCACGCCCGGGGCCCAGCCCCGCACGCGGATCCCCGAGTAGTAGTCGAAGCCCCGCGCCTCGCCCAGATCGAGGGTCACCCGCGAGACCACGTCGTCGCCGAAGGCACGCAGGTGCTCGAGCGTGGCGGTGAGCTGCCCCAGCGCCTCGTCCACGTCGGTGCCGGCGAGCACCTCGCTCGCGCGCGCCAGCACCTGCGCCGGCGTCCCGAACAGATCGCAAAGCGCCACCGTGGCCCGCGACGGCGCGGCGGAGCAGCCGTAGTGCTCGAGCGCCTGCGCCAGGCCCTCGCGATCCTTGCGGGCGAGCCGGGCGTGGGCCTCGGCCCGTCGCGCCTCGGGCAGCCCCAGGCCGTCGAGCAGGCCCCGCGCGATCGCGGTGTGGGCCAGGTCGAGACGAAAGCGACGCAGACCCGCCGCGCGCAGCGAGGCGTCGGCCAGCGCGACGAGCTCGGCGTCGGCCGCCGGATCGCCGTCGCCCACCAGCTCGATCCCCACCTGGTGGATCTCGGCGCGCTGCCGGGCCTCGGTGGGCTGCCGCAGCACCTCGGCCGCGTAGCTGAAGCGATGCACCACGTCGGCCGGCAGCTCGCCCCCCAGGCGCTGCGCCAGCATGCGAGCCACCTGCGGCGTCACGTCGGCGCGCAGGGTGACCAGCTCGCCGCTGCCCGCCGCGATGAAGCGGACGCAGCCCCGGCGGTCGGCCTCGGAGAGCCCGCGGCCGAGCACCTCGAAGTACTCGATGGCCGGCGTCGCCACGGGCTCGTAGCCCCAGGCCTCGAAGGTGGACAGCACCGTGCTGGTGAGCGCTCGTCGCAGCCGGCACGCCGCCGGCAACAGATCACGAGAGCCCCACGGCAGCGCCGCCCACGACGGCGCGCGCCCCTCGTCGGCCGGCGCCGCGGGGCCCGGCCGCCCGAAGGCCGAGGCCTGCCCCGCCGCCTGTTCGCGCTCGCTCATCCCTTGCGAAGCTCGAGATCGCGGAAGACCAGGCCGTTGGGGATCTTCGGGTAGAAGAAGGTGCTCTTCTGCGGCATCACCTCGCCGCCGTCGCAGACCGCCACCACGTCGGAGACCGGGGTCGCGTTCATCAGGCACACGAGCTGCACCTCCTCGTCCCCTTGCCCCGCCGCCGCGGCCAGGGCCCGCTCGGTGGACTTGTAGTAGTAGAGGTTGGTCTTGGCCTCCTGCGCCGCCTTGGTGATGCCCAGGGCGCGCTCGAGCACCAGCTCGTGCAGCAGCGCCACGTCGAGGCGCTGCAGCGCGGGCGCCAGCCCACCCAGGCCAGCCGCCGCGGGATCGAAGTCGTCGCGCAGCCGCAGCACGTGCAGGGTGCCCGCGCCCGGCACGGCCAGCCCGAAGGTGGCCGGGCCGTCGGTGGCCAGGGCCTCGCGCATCGCCGCCGCGTCGCCGGGCAGCGGCGCCTCGGTGTGGTGGAACCAGGGCGCGAGCGAGTCGAGCACCGCCGGCAGGTCGACCGCCGGCAGGTCGTGGGCCAGGCGGTGGGTGGGCAGCACCACCAGCCCCGGATCGTCGAGGTTGCTCAGGTAGATCATCCCCCACTTGGCCTCGGGGTGGCCGGCCGCCTCCAGCTCCTCACGGAACGCGCACATCGTCTCGTAGCGATGGTGGCCGTCGGCGATGTAGATCTTGAGCGGCCGCAGGTGCTCGGTGAGCGCTGCGATCGCGGCCTCGTCGTGGATCCGCCACAGGGTGTGGTGGGCCCCGTCGAAATCGGCCTGCAGCACCGGCTCGCCGCGCTGGGGATCCACGATGCCCTCCCAGCGCCGCTGCGGATCGGAGAACATGCCGAACACCAGCTCGAGGTGGGCCTGGCACGCGCGCATGAGCTCGAGGCGGTCGCGCTTGGGGCCGGCCAGGGTGCGCTCGTGGGCCAGCACCGGCCCGTGCCCGAAGCGGGTGAGCTCGATGAGCGCGATGAAGCCCTTGCGCACGAAGGTCTCGCCCTCGACCTCGAAGCGCTGGTGATAGAGGTACACGCTGGGGGCGTCGTCGCGGACCATGGCCGCGGCCGCGATCTCGCGGAAGCGGGCCGCCCCCACCGGATACTTGGCGTCGCCCTCCCCCTCGGGGAGGATGAAGTGGATCGCGTTGCTCGGGGAGCGAGCCGCCAGCTCGGCCCGGCCCTCGTCGTCCACGACGTCGTAGGGCGGGGCCATCAGCGAGGCAGGATCGCCGGCGCGAGCGGGATCGTAGCGAAGACCGTCGAAGGCGCGGATCTCGGCCATGGGCGGACCTATATCACGGAGCCCGGGGGGGTCGAGCCCCGCCCCGCGTGCGGCAGCGCGGGGTGCCTAGCGGGCCCGCGCCCCGATGTCCCGGCGCATCTGGACGCCGTCGAAGCGCACCGACTCGGCGGCGGCGCGGGCCCGATCGAGCGCGGCCGGCAGCGAGGGCGCCCGCGCGCAGATCCCCAGCACCCGCCCGCCGTCGGTGACCCATGCATCGCCCGCGCGCCGCGTGCCGGCGTGGAACGCCTTGACGTCGGCCTCGCCTGCGAGCGCCTCCAGGCCCTCGATGCGATCGCCCACGTGCGACGAGCGAGGGTAGCCGGCCGAGGCCAGCACCACGGTCGCCGCGGGATCGCCGGGCAGCACCTCGTCGCGCAGGCGACCGTGGGCCGCGTCGAGCAGGCGCGGCAGCAGCGGGACCCGCAGGCCGAACAGCAGCGGCTGCACCTCGGGATCGCCGAAGCGACAGTTGTACTCGATCACCCAGGGCTCGCCCGCGTCGTCGATCATCAGGCCCACGAACAGCACGCCCACGAAGGGGCGCCCCTGCGCGCGCAGGCCCGCGAGGGTGGGCGCGAGGATCCGGCTGCGGACCTTGGCCGCCACTGCCTCGTCGTAGATCGGCGCGGGCGCGTAGGCTCCCATCCCGCCGGTGTTGGGCCCGGTGTCGCCCTCGCCCAGCCGCTTGTGATCCTGCGCGGGCAGGAAGGTGGCGGCCGCGCTGCCGTCGGTGAGCGCGAACAGGCTCACCTCCTGCCCGCGCAGCCGCTGCTCGAGCACCACGGTGCGCCCCGCCGCCCCGAAGGCGCCGCCCTCCAGGCACTCGCGCAGGGCCGCGCGCGCCTCGTCCATGGTCTCGGCCACCGTCACGCCCTTGCCCGCAGCCAGGCCGTCGGCCTTGACCACCGGCGGCGCTTCGAAGCGCTCGAGCGCAGCGAGCCCCTCGGCCAGGGTGCGCACCGTCTCGTGGCGCGCGGTGGGGACGTCGTGCTCGACCATGAAGCGCTTGGCTGCGGCCTTGCTGCCCTCGAGCTCGGCCGCCGCGGCCGAGGGGCCCACGGTGGGGATCCCCGCGTCGCGCAGGCGATCGGCCAGGCCGTCGACCAGCGGCTGCTCGGGCCCCACCACCGCCAGCTCCACCCGCTCGTCCCGGGCCCGCGCCACCAGGGCCTCGGGATCCCCGGCGTCCACGTCGAGCCGCCGCGCATCGTCGCCGTAGCCCTCGCGGCCGGGAGCGGCCAGCACCTCGTGCCCCTCGTGCGTGAGCCGCCACGCGAGCGCGTGCTCGCGTCCGCCGTTGCCCACGATCATCACCCGCGTCGTGCTCATCGTGCCGCTCCGTCCCGCATCGTCGCTGCGATCAGTGCCGGAAGTGGCGCTCCCCGGTCAGCAGCATGGCGATGCCGTGCTCGTCCGCGGCCGCGATCACCTCCTCGTCGCGCATGGAGCCGCCGGGCTGGATCACCGCCCGCACGCCGGCCGCCACCGCTGCATCCACGCCGTCGCGGAACGGGAAGAAGCCGTCCGAGGCCAGCACCGCGCCCTGGGCCAGCTTCCCGGCCCGGCCCGCCGCCTGCCGCGACGCCTCCACCCGCGAGGTCTGCCCGCCGCCGATGCCCACGGTCACTCCGTCCTTGGCCAGCACGATCGCGTTGGAGCGCACGTGCTTGGCCACCCGCCAGGCGATCTCGAGGTCGGCGAGCTCCTCGGGGGTGGGCGCGCGCTTGGTCGCCACCCGGGCCTTCGCCGCGCCCACGTGCATCACGTCCTCGCGCTGCACCAGCACGCCGCCGGCCACCGAGCGCACGCGCCACGGCGACGGTCCCGACGCGAACATTCCGGGCAGCTCCAGCACCCGCAGGTTCTTCTTGCGGGCCAGCAGCTCGCGGGCCGCCGCGGCGTAGCCCGGGGCGATCACGACCTCGATGAAGGTCTCGGCCAGCAGCTCGGCCGTGGCCGCGTCGACCTCGGTGCTCAGCGACACGATGCCCCCGAACGCGCTCTCGGCATCGGCCTCGCGGGCGCGGCGGTACACCTCGGCCAGGGAGTCGCCGGGCCGCCCCACCGCCGCGCCGCAGGGCGAGGCGTGCTTGAACACCGCCGCCGCCAGCCCCATGGGCTGGAGATCACGGATGATGGCCAGCGCCGCGTCGGCGTCGAGCAGGTTGTTGTAGCTGAGCGCCTTGCCCTGGTGGACGATGGCGCGCGGCAGCCCCGGGGCCTCGCCCGCCTCGCCGATCACCTCGTACAGGCCCGCCTCCTGGTGCGGGTTCTCGCCGTAGCGCAGCGTGCCCTGGCGCGCGCCGCCGGTGAAGAACACGGGCGGCGCCGCGTCGGCCCCCGACTCTCCCGGCTCGTCCTGAGCCTGGCCGGCGAGGTAGCTGGCGATCGCGGCGTCGTAGGCCGCGGTGTGGGCGAAGGCCTTGCGGGCCAGCTCGCGGCGCAGCGACTGCGGCACGGCCCCGTCGTGCTCGACCAGGGCCGCCGCCACTCGCTCGTAGTCGGCCGGATCGACGATCACGGCCACCCGCGCCGCGTTCTTGGCCGCGGCGCGCACCATGGTGGGCCCACCGATGTCGATGTTCTCCACCGCACGCGCCAGGTCGCAGCCCGGATCCGCGACCACCTCGCGGAAGGGATAGAGGTTGACCACCACCAGATCGATGGCCGGGATGTCGTGGCGCTCGCGCTCGGCGTCGTGCTCGGCCGTGGGCGCGGCCAGGATCCCGCCGTGGATCCGCGGGTGCAGGGTCTTGACCCGCCCGCCCAGGATCTCGGGCGCGCCGGTGTAGTCGCTCACCTTCTCGACCGCGACTCCCAGCTCGCTCAGCGCCCGGTAGGTGCCGCCGGTGGAGAGCACCTCCACCTTGCAGTCCACGAGCATCTTGGCCAGGCGGTCGAGGTTGGACTTGTCGCTGACCGAGACCAGCGCACGGCGGATGCGGATGGGCGTGGACACGCCGGCCGCGTATCGTGGGGCCCTCGCGTGGGTCAAGGGCGCCCGCAACCCGCGCGACGCGGTGCCGAGGGGCGGCCGACGGTCTGCGAGGAGCACGAGGGAACGCGCACGGTGCCGGGATCGACGAGATCTCGCGGCCGGTGCCCCCCAACGAAGGAAGCGCCCGCCGCAGCCGCGACGAGCGCTCGATTCGTGGGTTCGGCGAGGGTGGCTGCTCACCGGACGAGGAGCGCGACGCTGCGGCCCGGGGGCCCTCCGTCATCGGAAGGACCCACGCGCCGCAACGCCGTGCCCGCGGACGGGCACGACGACCCGACCGCCTCCGTCACTGATCCTGCTTGGCCAGGTAGGTGAGCAGCTCCTCGCCGCCGGCCTCGCGCAGCTTCATGAGGCCACGCACCTCCACCTGACGGATCCGCTCGCGAGTGAGGTTGAGGATCTCGCCGACCTCCTCGAGGGTGATGCCGCCCTGCTGGGCCACGTCGAGGGCGCAGCTCTCCTTGAGCTCCCAGACCTCGCGGTCGGGGAAGTTCACCTTGATGCTGCCGGTGCTCGGGTTGACGTCGATGTACAGGTGGTACTTGCAGCTCACGTAGGGGCAGGGACGCGCCACGTTGGCGCACTCGCCCCGGGAGCTGGGGCGCCAGTAGCTGCGCTCGGGGTACAGCAGCGCCCCGATGCGGAGCTCCTCCTTGGTGAGGCGCTTCATCGCGATCGTCTTGGCCTTGGGCCGGCGGACGATCGGCTGGGGATCGGGGAGCAGCATGGGCTCCTCGTCCGGCGTGGTGGGCTCTGCGGTGGTGTCTGGATCGTACTTGAGCATGATGTCCCTGGGCGGTTGAGCGGTCGCGGTCGTCGCGGGTCGTGGTCGTGGGTCTCGGGAACGGAAGAGAGCGAGAAGGAACGGCAAGGTCAGTCGGGAGTCGAAGGGCTCGGTCGGGAGCGAAGCCAGGTTCGGGCAGAAGCCAGGTCGGTGAGGCCAAGTCGAAGGCAGCGGCGGTGCGAGGAGCCCGGGGCGGCGTGGTGGGCCGCGGCCGGGCGGTCGGGCTAGAGGAGCTCGGTGGGGCTGGCCGCCCCGCCACCGCGGGGTCGGGCCTGGTCGCCGGAGGAGACGATCAGCTTCTCCAGGCGATGGACCCCGGTCAGCAGCTGGTCGGCGACCTTCTTGATCGACTCCAGCTCGCGACCGAGGCGGTCGCGGGTCGGCGAGGGCGGCTGCTCGGCGATGCGCTCGTCGAACAGGCGCGTCAGCTCGGAGAGGGCCTCGTCGAGGGTCTCGATGTTGTCCTTGAAGGTGAGGAAGCGGGCCTGGATCTCTTCGATGGTGTAGCGCTCGGCCATCAAGCGCTTGATCGTGTTGATGCGGCGGACGGCTCGGACCGGGTACACCCCGCGGGAGCCGAGGTGCTTGCCCTTGCGCCCCACCCGGCGGCTGCGCGGGACGAGGCCGAGCTGCACGTACTTGCGCAGCGTGGCCTCGCTGAACTTGACGGCGTGCGTCTCGAACACGCCGACGAGCTCCTGGGAGGTCAGCCCGTGGGGGTTGGTCTGCTCGATCTCACGGACCTGAGCTTCGGTGAGCGCGACCTGCATCGCGGGGGAGCGGGAAACGAGGAGGAAGAAGAAGACAGCGCGGGAGCGCCGAGAGGAGGAGCGAGCGAGGTGCAGCCGAAGCGAGCGAGGTTGCGGAGGTGGTGATCACCGAAGCCCCGATGGCGAGCGTCCCCGGGCTGGGAGCGACACGAAGGCCCTGGATCCCTGCCAACGGGATCCAGACACCCTTGGATTCGTGTCGATGGAGACGCCTCGATTAGGCCGCGTCACTGTATTCCATTGAGTGGATCTTTAGGAAGCATTTTCTTCTGGATTCTAAAAGTTTTTCGCGATCGCATTCTTGCGAATTCGTTCAGTAAGAGGCCATGAGGCCTACCCCCTCGATCGACGCCAATGGCCGCTTCGCGCCCGCGATCGCAAGAATTCGGGCGATTGGCGGCATGCGGAGCTTTGCCCACCTGAACAAGACACCAGGAGACGCACGCGTAGCTGTCACGATGGCGAGGGCGCCATACGGACAGTGGACGGGAATTCAGGCGCGGAGGAATTCCGCCGCCAATGCGTGCGCCTGCGTGGGATCCAGCCGGGCGCGAGCCGGCGTCACGCGACCGAGCTCGGCGCTCGCGTGACGCGAATCGACCTCGAGCCGGCTACTCGAGCAGGGGGCCGGTGGTGGTGAGGCGGATCGAGTAGCGGCGACCCGCCTCGAGGCGGAAGCGCTTGCCCTCGATCCACACGTCGCCCTCGGCGGGCTTCCAGTAGAGCATCGGGCGGCCGGCCGGAACCGTGAGCTCGGCTCGGGGCGCGACGACCACGGGCTTGCCGCGGCCGAAGCGGACCTGCGCGGTGCGCAGAGGGCTACGGAGCCGGAGCTCGATGGTGGCGCTGCCGTGGGGCTTGCGCGCGGGGGCCGGAGCCGATGCGGAAGCCTGGGTGTCGGCGAGGCCCTGGGAATCGCTCCCGGTGGCGTCGGCGAGCTCGCCTCCGTCCGCGTCCATCGGGCCGGTCCCCTGCCCCTCCGCGCTCGATGCGGTGGAGTCGGGTCCGGTGGAGGGCGGCGTGCTCGGGGGCCCTGTCGAGGGCTCGGGGCCCGTCGAGGGCTCGGGGCCCGTCGAGGGCTCGGGGCCCGAGCCTCCGAGCGCTTCGGCGGGCTCCGACGGATCGGCCGAGCTCGCCGGCTCGGCTCCCGGCGAAGGCTCCCCTCCCCGCTCCGTCTCGTCCCCGCGACGCAGCAGCAGCACCCCGAGCGCCCCCAGCAGCCCCGCCGCCCCCAGCCCCACGCTCCACCCGAGGATCGCCCGCCGTCCCCTCGATCCCGACGCCGGCCCTGCCCCCATCACAACGACCAGCGATGGCTCCGCCGCCGGGCGAGGCGTGGGGCTCGAGGTGCGGGTGGGCTCGCCCAGCACCGCGGTCTCGCCCAGCGCATCCATGCCCTCGTCCGAGGGCGCCGACACCATCCCCGAGCGCGGCACCGCCACGCCCATCGCATCGCGAGCCAGTCGGGCCAGCTCTCCCGCGGCGTTGCGGTAGCCCGCCCACGCCGCCAGGTACTCGAGCGCCCGCTCGGCGCTGGGAATGCGCTGCCGCGGATCGGGCCGCAGCAGCCCCTCCCGCAGCGACGCCAGCTCGGAGGGCTGCGGCACGCTCAGCGGCGGCATCCGACCCGACATGATCTGGCCGTACAGATCGATCTCGTCGGCCTCGTCACGGAAGCGGGAGCCCTCGAGTAGCTCATGGAGCACCGCCCCCACCCCGAACAGGTCCACCGTGGGCTCGCGGCTGCGCCCGGCGAGGTGCTCGGGCGCCATGTAGCGCAGCTTGCCCTTGATGTGCAGGCCCGAGGTCTCCTCGTGGGTCAGCCGGGCCACGCCGAAGTCGGCGATCTTCACCTCGCCCGAGGTGCTCACCAGCACGTTGTGGGGCGAGACGTCGCGATGGACCACGCACAGGCGCTGGCCCTCGTGCATGAAGCAGTGGGCGTAGGCGAGCCCCCGCAGCACCTCCCCGATCACATAGGCGGACAGTCGCGGCGGCCACGGGGCGCCGGCCCGACGCCGCAGCTCGCACAGCCTCGCCAGGTCCATGCCGTCGACCCACTCCATCACGATGTAGAGGCGCCCCGCCTCCTCGCCGGCGTCGAACACCTGCACCACGTTGGAGTGGCTCATCAGCATCGACAGCCGCGCCTCCTCGAGGAACATGCGGCGGTAGCGGGGCTCACGGGCCACCCGCGGCGACATCAGCTTGATCGCGACGGTCTTGCTGGCCCGCCCCACGGAACTGCGGCGGCCCATCCACACCTCGGCCATGCCCCCCTGGCCGATCCGCTGGACGAGCTGGTACTGCCCGAGGGTCCGTGACACCACGATGGCCTCGGAGGCGACGCGCCCTCACCCGCCGGTGGGGCCGGTCATCGCGGCGAGCTGCCGCCACAGCACCGGGTCGTAGCGCTCGGGGCCGTGGTACTTGTAGGTCTTCTTCTCGTGCTGCCACACGGGGCCACGATCCACGCAGCCGTGGAAGCGGTCCGCCCGGGAGCAGTAGATGCGGATGTGCATGTGGTTGTCGTGGGGCAGCGAGTCGCCGGGCTGGTTGAGCACCCGATCGGCATACTCCACGATCCAGCGCGGCCGATCCTTGCGCCGCGCATGGTCGAGCAGCCGCGCCTTGAGGGGGCTCGAGATGAAGATCCACTGCACGCGGATCGTGGGGTCGCGCAGCAGGGTCTCGACGAACAGCCAGTTGGCCCGCTTGTCGAACTGCCGGATCTTCCAGTCGGGATCCTCGTAGCCCTCGGGGCCCAGCTCGGCGGGCTGGATGGGCAGGCCCTCGCCGGAGAACACGATCATGTCCTCCTCTGGGGGGGGTAGCTGCTTGCCCGAGGCGTCGTCGGTGTAGAACAGCACATCCACGTCGCGGCCGCTCTGGTGGCTCTTGTGCCACATCGAGGGGCCGCCCGCCTCGGGCGAGAGGTCGGCGATGCCAGCCGTGGCCCGCTTGTGACGGGCCCGCACCCGCGCGGCGGCGTGGGTGATGGCCTCGACCAGCTCGTCGGTGCCGAAGCGAAAGCCCCGCTTTCGCCACTTCTCGGGGATGGTGTAGCCGATGCCCCGGTTGCGCAGCTTGGCGGGCTGCCGCAGGCGACCCCCGCTGGTCTTGCCGGTGGAGATCGAGGTGCCGTCGGTCCACAGGTTGGGACCAGCGCACGAGCCGAGGCCGAGCACCAGCGGCAGGACCAGGGCCAGGCTCCTTCGCCATCCCCGGCTCCCGCTGCGCCTCGCCACGCCCGTCGTCACCCACCCAGTGTAGCGGGCCGACCCCGCCCGAGCCCAAATCGGCCCCAAAACGAGCGCGGGGCGCCTCCGGCTCGGCCGGATGACGCCCCGCGACCAGCGCGAGCCGGAGCCCGGGCTAGTTCTTCTCTTCGAACTCGGCGTCGATCACCTCGCCGCCGTCGTCGCCGCCCGTGCTCTGCTGCGGGCCGTCGCCAGCGGGACCGGCCGACTCGTCTCCGGGCGGAGGCGCGCCGCCCTCGGCCCCGGGCTGGCCGTACATCGCCTGCGCCATCTCGTGGCTGGCCTTGGTGAGCGCCTCCTTGGCCGCGCTGATCCGATCGCCGTCGTCGGACTCGATGGCCGCCTTGGCCTCGGTGAGCGCCGCCTCGACCTTGGCCTTGGGATCGGCGGGGATCTTGTCGCCGGACTCGGAGAGGAGCTTCTCGGTCTGCAGCACCATCGCCTCGAGCGAGTTGCGGGCCTCCACCTTCTCCTTGCGCTTGCGATCCTCCTCCTCGTGGGACTTGGCGTCGTCGACCATCCGATTGATCTCGTCCTCGTTGAGGCCCGAGCTCGCGGTGATGGTGATGCGCTGCTCCTTGCCCGTGGCCTTGTCCTTGGCCGAGACGTTGACGATGCCGTTGGCGTCGATGTCGAAGGTGACCTCGATCTGCGGCACGCCGCGCGGCGCGGGCGGGATGCCCACCAGGCTGAACTTGCCCAGGGTGCGGTTGTCCTTGGCCATGGCGCGCTCGCCCTGGCACACGTGGACCTCCACCGAGCTCTGGTTGTCGGCGGCGGTGGTGAAGGTCTCGGACTTGCGGGTGGGGATGGTGGTGTTGCGCGGGATCAGGGTGGTCATCACCCCGCCCAGGGTCTCGATGCCCAGCGACAGCGGGGTGACGTCGACCAGGACGATGTCCTGCACGTCACCCGAGAGCACGCCGGCCTGCACCGCGGCGCCCAGGCCCACCACCTCGTCGGGGTTGACCCCCTTGCCCGGCTCCTTCTTGAAGAACTCCTTGACCTTCTGCTGCACCAGCGGGATGCGGGTGGAGCCGCCCACGAGCAGCACCTCGTGGATCTCGTCGATGCTCTTCTTGGCGTCGGCCAGAGCCTTGCGGCAGGGCTCGATGCTGCGCTCGACCAGGTCGGCGACCATGCTCTCGAACTTGGCCCGCGACAGCTTGACCTGCATGTGCTTGGGGCCCGAGGCGTCGGCGGTGAGGAACGGCAGGTTGATCTCCGTCTCGGGCGCCTGCGACAGCTCGATCTTGGCCTTCTCGGCCGCGTCCTTGAGCCGCTGCATCACCAGCTTGTCGCCGCTGACGTCGATGCCGGTGTCCTTCTTGAACTCCTCGAGCAGCCAGTGGATGATCCGGTCGTCGAAGTCGTCGCCGCCGAGCTGGGTGTCGCCGTTGGTCGAGATCACCTCGACCACGTTCTCGGCCACCTCGAGGATCGAGATGTCGAAGGTACCGCCGCCGAGGTCGTAGACCGCGACGATGTGCTCGTCGTCGCCGCCCCGGTTGAGGCCGTAGGCGAGCGCGGCCGCGGTGGGCTCGTTGACGATGCGCTTGACGTCGAGGCCGGCGATGCGCCCGGCGTCCTTGGTGGCCTGGCGCTGGGAGTCGTTGAAGTAGGCCGGCACGGTGATCACCGCGGCCTCGACCGGCTCGCCCAGGTAGTCCTCGGCCGCCTTCTTGAGCTTCATCAGCACGCGGGAGCTGATCTCGGGCGGCGGGTAGACCTTGCCCCGCGCCTCGATGTGCGCGTCGCCGTTGCTGGCCCGCACGATCTTGAAGGGCACGCGCTTGCGCTCCTTCTCGACCTCGTCGAACTTGCGGCCGATGAAGCGCTTGGCCGAGAAGATGGTGTTCTCGGGGTTGGTGATGGCCTGACGCCGCGCCTGCTGCCCCACCAGCACGTTGCCGTTCTGCTCGAACGCCACGACCGAGGGAGTGGTGCGACCGCCCTCCTCGTTGGTGATGACCTTGGGGTCGTTGCCTTCCATGACCGCCACGACCGAGTTGGTCGTGCCGAGGTCGATGCCGATGATCTTGCCCATGGGTGGCTTGCGGGTCCTTTCTTGCGAGCTCGGAGGAGGTGTCGCGAGGGGGAGGTCGGGGTCGAGGAGAGCAGGAGTGACCCGGAGCGCGGTGCACGGTCCGGTCTGGATCGTGAGGACCCGCGCATCCCCGACGAGGGCACGGGTGTTCCGGGCCGCCGCAGCCTAAGGCTACGGGGGGGCAAGTCAACCCCTCGGCTCGCCCCCGCCCCCGAGGCCTCGAACGGCGGTTCTGGGCCTGGAATGGGGGCATGCACGATGCCCGGACGCCCCTGGTCGGGCCCGTCCACAGCGGGTCGCGACCCCTCGCTGCACCTCCCGGCCGGGGCCGAGCGCTCGTCGTCCAGCATGGGCGACTGCCCCCGGTCGCTCCGAGGGCAGCGGTCGCCCGACCGCGTGGCGGGCCGCGGCCTCGGCTCGCTCAGGCCGGAGCCTGCTGGGTCGCCGATGCGTCGGCGGCGGGCTCGGAGGGCGGTGCCTCGGCCTCGCCCTCCTCGGCGTCGGCCAGCACCGCCTGCAGCATGTCGGCCACCGTGCGCACGTAGACGATCTCCATCTCGTCCCGAATCTCCTCGGGCACGTCGACCACGTCCTTCTCGTTGCGCTCGGGCAGCACGATGCGCTTGATGCCGGCGCGGTGCGCCGCGAGCATCTTCTCCTTGATGCCGCCCACCGGCAGCACCAGGCCGCGCAGCGTGATCTCGCCGGTCATCGCCACGTCGGCCCGCACGCAGCGGTCGGTGAGCAGCGAGGACATCGCGGCGATCATCGCCACGCCGGCCGAGGGCCCGTCCTTGGGGATGGCGCCGGCCGGCACGTGCACGTGCAGATCGTGGTCCTTGATCACCTCGGGCTCGATGCCCAGATCGCGCAGGTGGCTCTTGATGTAGCTGAGCGCGGCCTGGGCCGACTCCTTCATCACGTCGCCGAGCTGGCCGGTGAGCATCAGGCCGCCCTTGCCCGGCATGCGCGAGCACTCGACGAACATGATCTCGCCGCCCACCGGGGTCCACGCGAGGCCGGTGGCCACGCCGGGCTCGGCGGTGCGCTCGGACATCTCGGGCATGTACTTCTGCGGGCCGAGGAATTCGCGGACCGTCTTCTCGTCGATCTCGACCTTGCCCGTCAGCTCGCCGAGCACCACCTTGACCGCCACCGCCCGGATGACGGCCGAGGTCTCGCGCTCGAGGTTCCGCACCCCGGCCTCGCGGGTGTAGCTGTCGATGAGCTCGAGCAGGGCCGCGTCACCGAAGCCGAGCTCCACCCCCGCCTCGGCCAGGCCGTGCTCGCCGATCTGCTTGGGCACCAGGAAGCGCCGGGCGATGGCCAGCTTCTCCTGCCGCGTGTAGCCGGGCAGCTCGAGGATCTCCAGCCGGTCCTTGAGGGCGGGCGGGATCGGGTCCATGTAGTTCGCGGTGGCGACGAACATCACCCGCGACAGGTCGAAGGCCACCTCGAGGTAGTGGTCGGAGAACGAGTTGTTCTGCTCGGGGTCGAGCACCTCGAGCAGGGCCGAGGCCGGATCGCCGCGGAAGTCGTGCCCGAGCTTGTCGATCTCGTCGAGCATGATCACGGGGTTGTTGGTCCCCGCCTTCTTCATGCCCTGGATGATGCGGCCGGGCAGCGAGCCCACGTAGGTGCGCCGGTGGCCGCGGATCTCGGCCTCGTCGCGCACGCCGCCCAGCGAGATGCGCACGAACTTGCGGCCGATGGCCCGCGCGATGCTCTTGCCCAGCGAGGTCTTGCCCACGCCCGGGGGGCCCAGCAGGCACAGGATGGGGCCCTTCTTGCTCGCGTTGAGCTTGAGCACCGCCATGTACTCGAGGATGCGCTTCTTGACCTTCTCGAGGTCGTAGTGGTCCTCGTCGAGGACCTCGCGCACGGTGTTGATGTCGATCTGGTCCTCGGTGGACACCGACCACGGCAGCTCCACGAGCCACTCGAGGTAGGTGCGGGTCA
Organism: Myxococcales bacterium; assembly: GCA_020633315.1. Classification (GTDB taxonomy): domain Bacteria; phylum Myxococcota_A; class Polyangia; order Nannocystales; family Nannocystaceae; genus Paraliomyxa. The sequence goes on along the minus strand of JACKDV010000001.1, from coordinate 380,721 downwards.
CCGTGTACTCGGCCGAGCTCTGCTGCATCTGCTTGAGCCGGTCGAGCTGCTTGAGCGCGACCTTCTCGGCCTCGGCCGGCAGCTTGGCCTCGGCGATCTTGCGCTGGAACTCGTCGACGTCGCCGCCCTCGTCGTCGATCTCGCCCAGCTCTCCCTTGATCGCCTTGAGCTGCTGGCGCAGCACGTACTCGCGCTGGCTGTGGCCCATCTCCTCCTGCACCTGCGAGTTGATCCGCTCGCGGACCTTGAGGATCTCGAGCTGCCGGGTGAGCAGGGTCAGCACCTTGCGCAGGCGCTCGACCACGTCGGCGGCCTCGAGCACGTCCTGCTTCTCGCCGATCTCGATGTCGAGGTTGGAGGCGACCAGGTCGGCCACCTGCCCCGCATCGGAGACGCTGTCGAGCAGGGTCGCGGCCTCGCGCGGCAGCTCGGGCACCAGCGAGATCAGCTTCTTGGCCGTCTCCTTGATGTTGGCCACCAGCGCCTCGGTCTCCACCTCGCGCCCCGCCTCCACGTCGGCCATCTCGGTGACGCGGGCCTGCAAGAAGGGCTCGTGCTCCGTGATCTCCTCGACCCGGATCCGCATCACCCCCTGGAGGATCACGCTGTAGTTGTCCTTGGCCAGCTTGATGACCTTGAGGATCCGAGCCGCGCAGCCCACCGAGTGGAGATCGTCGTCGTCGGGCTCCTCGACCCTCGCCTCGCGCTGGGTGACGATGCCGATGATGGGACGCTCCTCGCGGATCGCCTCCTCGATGAGCTTGACCGACTTGGGTCGCCCGACATCGATGGGGATGATCGAGCCCGGGAAGAGCACCGAATTGCGCAGGGGCAAGACGGAGACCACGTCGGGAAGCTCGGGCCGTTCTTCGCTTTCGGGCGGCGGATTGGTCATCTAGAGCGGGTTTCCGGCGGCTACGGTAACACCGGGCCGGATCGTGTCAACCGGGCGGCCCGCGGGACGGACCGTGGTGCGAGATCTACCCGAGACTGCTAAGGTCGGGCCGTGTCCCCGCTCCGTGTCGTCGTCGCGGCCGGCCCCGATCGGGGCAAGCACGTCGTCGTCGACGCCGACGTGAGCGTCGGTCGCGGGACGACGGAGTCGCTCCAGCTCTCCGACAGCGCCGTCTCGCGCCACCACCTCACGCTGCGCCCGGGAACGGGCCCCGACGGCCTGCCCGCGGTGCTGGTGACCGAGATCGCCGGAGTGAACCCCGTCTGGACGCTCGCGCAGAGCCAGCGCGTGGACGTGGGCCCGGGCCATGCGCTGGCGGTGGGAGCCACCATCACCCTGGGCAGCACCACGCTGCGGATCGAGCCCGCGCCCGACCAGCCCGCTCGGGCCATGGGGCGTAGCACGGTCGAGATGGACGCCCGAGTCGCCGGCGGCTCGGATCGCCTCGCGGCGCTGGCCGATCTCGGCGATCGCCTCGCCCGCTGCGAGGGCCTGCAGGCGGTCTACAAGGAGGCCACCACCTGGGCGGTCTCGGCCCTGCCCGCCTCGCGGGCGCTGCTCGTGTCCCCCGATGGCCACGACATCCTGGGTGCCGCCACCGACGGGGTGCGCAGCGATCTCGCGATCTCGCGGGCCCTGATGTCGAGGGTGCTCAGCGAGCGTCGGGCCTTCCTGGTGCGCGACGTGCTGGCCGAGCCCGATCTGGCGGATCGCCGCTCGGTGCAGATCCGCGGCACGGTGGGCGCGATGGCGGCCCCGGCCGAGAACCTGGTGTTCTACGTGGACTGGGGCGCGGCCGAGGCCCTGGCGCGGGCCCACGACGAGGACGCGCTGCTGCTGCTGGTGTGCGCGGCCCACCTGGTCTCGGCCCTGGGCAACAGCGCGTCGGAACGCTCCCAGCTCCAGGCGGCCGCGGTGGCCCGCGGCACCAGCAAGCACCGCATGCCCCGCATGATCGGGCACTCGGCCGCCATGAAGCGGCTGCAGGTGTTCATCGAGCGGGTCGCCAGCAGCCCCGCCACCGTGCTGCTGCGGGGCGAGAGCGGCACGGGCAAGGAGCTGGCGGCCGGGCTCATCCACGGGCTCTCGACGGTGTCGGCCGGGCCGTTCGTGGCGATCAACTGCGCCGCGATCCCCGAGCAGCTCCAGGAGAGCGAGCTGTTCGGCCACGACAAGGGCGCGTTCACGGGCGCGGTGGCCCAGCACGACGGCGTGTTCTCCCGCGCCGACGGGGGCACCCTGTTCCTCGACGAGATCGGCGAGATGAGCCTCTCCACCCAGGCCCGCATGCTGCGGGTGCTGGAGACCCGTCGATTCACCCGGGTGGGCGGGACCAAGGAGGTGCAGGTCTCGGTGCGGCTGGTGGCCGCGACCCATCGAGATCTGCGCCAGATGGTCGCCGACGGCCAGTTCCGTGAGGATCTGCTGTATCGCCTCTCGGTGATCCACACCGAGCTGCCGTCGCTGCGCGAGCGCGTCGACGACGTGGAGCTGCTGGTCCGGCACTTCGCGACCACCCTGGGCGAGGAGGTGGGGCGGCGCATCGACCAGATCGCCCCCGATGCGCTGGGCGCCCTGCAGCGCTATCGCTGGCCCGGCAACGTCCGGGAGCTCCGCAACGTGGTGGAGCGCGCGCTGGTGCTGGGCGACGGGCCGGTGCTCGAGCTCGACGATCTACCGCCCGAGCTGGTCCATGCCGCACCGATGGTCGGCGCGACCGGGTCCCCTGGTCCTGCGCCGCTCTCCGTCGATCCCGCCCAGATCCGCACCTTAGCGGAGCTGGAGCGGGAGGCCATCGAGGCGGCCCTGGCCGCCACCAGCGGCAACAAGGCGCGGGCGGCCGCCCTGCTGGGCATCGACCGCACCACCCTGTACCGCAAGCTCAAGGACCACACGAAGGGCTAGTCCCAGCGGCTCATTCGACGGCGGGGCGCCACGTCGAACAGCTCGTCGGCCTCGAGCTCCTCGAGGAGCTCGAGCTCCTCCTTGCCCAGCGATTCGTGATGGGAGCTCGAGCCGCTGAGGGCCTCGCGCTGGAACTCCTGGAAGGTGGTGTACCCGGTACGGAAGAAGGTGCTCACGGGGTGTCGTGTCTCCGGCTGTCGGTCGTGGGGGTGTGGGGAGGGACAGAGGCGCCGACCCCGGGTCGGCCGAGCGCCGCAAGAACGAGGCGCCGTGGCACGATCCGCGGGCTGGTCCCGCATCCAGGGCCCATTGGGGCCGCGTCGATGCTCGGAAGGTATTCTCCACACCTACATGTAGACAAGAAACTTACCGGTCTTCGTCGACCCTGAACGGCCAGTCAGAGGATCGGAAGCGATCGCCCCCTCGCCCCGCCCCGGCGCGACAGTGGTAAGGATTGGCGCCGTGCCGAGCGCATCCGCTGCCCCCCGCCGCGCCCCCCGGGCCCGGGCCCGCCCCCGGGTCGTGGCCATCAGCAACCAGAAGGGAGGCGAGGGCAAGACCACGACCGCCGTCAACCTGGCCGCCAGCCTGGCCGCGGGGGAGAAGCGAGTGCTGCTGGTCGACCTCGATCCGCAGGCGAACGCGAGCTCGTCGGTGGGCTTCCCTCGCGGCTCCGTGCAGCAGGGCAGCTACGAGCTGCTGCTGGGCGGCGCCGCCCTGGCCGAGGTGGTGCGCCCCACCGAGCTGAGCACGCTGTGGGTGATCCCGGCCTCGGCCGATCTCGCGGGAGCCGAGGTGGAGCTGGTCAACGTGGAGGGCCGCGAGACCGTGCTGCGACGCGCCCTCGCCCCGCTCGCCGACGGCAGCGTGGACCTGCCGCTGGACTTCGTGATCCTCGACTGCCCGCCCTCGCTGGGCCTGCTGACGATCAACGCCCTGGTCGCGGCCGACCGCGTGATCATCCCGATGCAGGCCAAGTACTTCTCGCTCGAGGGCCTGGGGGCGCTGCACGGCACCATCGACGCGGTCAGGGCCGGCCTCAACCCCGGGCTGGCCATCGAGGGCATCGTGTTCTGCATGTACGACCCTCGCACCAACCTCGCGCAGCAGGTGGTCAACGAGGTGCGCGAGCACTTCGGCAACGTGGTCTACGAGACCGTGGTGCCGATCAACATCCGGCTGTCCGAGAGCCCCAGCTTCGGCAAGCCCGCGCTGCTGTACGACATCGAGAGCAAGGGCGCGCAGGCCTACCTGGCGCTGGCCCGCGAGGTGCTCTCGCGCATGGAGGCCAAGGGAGCAGCATGAGCAGCACCAAGCGACGACCCGCGCTCGGGCGGGGCCTGGGCGCGCTGTTGCCCGGGGCCGGCCCCAAGCCCGCCCCCGAGACCGCGCCCGCCGAAGAGGCCCCGGCTCCCGACGGAGGCCGCAACAACGCCGACGGCCTGCGGGTGGTGCCCATCGAGGCGCTGTCGCCCGGGCCCGATCAGCCGCGCAAGCACTTCGAGGCGGGGGCGCTCTCCGAGCTGGCGCGCAGCATCGAGACCCAGGGGATCATCCAGCCGATCGTGGTCAGCCCCGAGGCCACCGCGCCCGGACAGCCGCGGCGCTACGTGATCGTGGCCGGCGAGCGGCGCTGGCGAGCGGCGCAGCAGGCCGGGCTGCACGAGGTGCCGGTGGTGGTGCGCCGGGTGGACGACGACGAGCGCCTCGAGCTGGCCCTGGTCGAGAACATCCAGCGCGCCGACCTCAACCCCATCGAGGAGGCGCGGGCCTACGCACAGCTCTTGCAGCTGCGCGGCTGGACGCAGGAGCAGCTCGCCGAGCGCGTGGGCAAGGATCGCAGCACGGTCGCCAACGCCCTGCGGCTGCTGCGGCTGCCCGACAAGGTGCAGGAGCTGGTCCGCGAGGGACGGCTGTCGATGGGGCACGCCCGCACCCTGCTGGGGCTGGAGCACGAGCACGACATCGTGGCGCTGGCCAAGGAGGTGCTGCGCACGGGCATGAGCGTGCGAGCCACCGAGCAGGCCGTGCGCAAGCACAACGCCCCGCCCAAGGACGAGGCCGTGGACGACGATGCGCAGCGCCGCAAGATCATCGTCAAGGAGCTGGAGGATCGCCTGCGTCGACGACTGGGCGTGCGGGTGCGCCTGCGTCCCAAGGGCAAGAGCAAGGGTGTGGGCACGGTGGAGATCCCCTACGCCTCGCTGGACGAGCTCGACCGCGTGCTGCAGATGATCCTCGGAGACGCCCGCTAGCCCGCCCCGCGGCGGCCCGGGGCCCGTCGGGACGGCGAGGGTCCTCGAGCGCGGTTATCGGCGTGATTTCAACGAATTGGGGGGTCCGACCCCATCGGGGAACCCCTCATCCTCACCGAGGATCGTCGCCTCGCGCTAGCGAGCGGAGCGTGTCATCGGCGAGACTGTATCCCGGCGTGTCGGGGGGCGACGGCAATCACGACGAAGCGGCGGGCGCCGAGTCGTCCGGCGACGATCCTCGTGGTCGTCGCAAGGATCTACGCGTCGGGCTGGTGCTGCCGCTCGAGTACCGCAATGCGGGGCACCTGCTGGTCAGCTACTGCACCAACCTCTCGAAGGGCGGCTTGTTCTTGCCCACGCCCGAGCCGCTGGCCAAGGGCGAGGTGCTGACCCTGTCGCTGCGGATCCCCGGCCGCGAGCGCGCCTTGCCCATCGAGGCGCGGGTTCGCTGGGTGCGGCGCACGGACTCCGACCGCGGCCCCGCCGGCATGGGCGTGGCCTTCCACGACGTCGACGGCGTGCTCGGCGATACCATCGATGCGATCGTGGCCCGCTTCGTGCCACTTCGCGTGGACCTGGTCGGAGCCCGCCCGGCGGCCTGGCACCACGTGGCCGCGCTGCTGCGATCGCTGCTGACCTGCGAGACCCACGAGCACCGCCTGGCCCCCGAGCTCGCCCCGGCCCTGCGCGAGGCCGACCTGGTCGTGGTGGATCTCGAGCGCTTTCCCGAGCGCGGCATGGTGGTGCTCGAGGAGCTCGGCGAGCTGCCCCGGCCCCCGCCCCGCATCGCGCTGTGCCCCGGCCGCGACGACGAGCTGCGGCCCAAGGCCGCGGCGCTGGCTCGCGTGGTACCCACGCCGATCGACAACGGCGAGCTGCGCCACCAGGTGCTCGAGGCGGTCAGCGAGGTGCACGCCCGCTGGCCCGAGGAACCGACGGACTGAGCCACAGTCGAGCTCGGCGCACGGGCCACCCGGCCATCGAGGCCGCGGTGGATCCGGCTCGATCGCGGAGCGATCAGCCCACGCGCGACTCGGCCGAGCGGACCACCCCGGCCATCGAGGCCGCGGTGGATCCGGCTCGATCGCGGAGCGATCAGCCCACGCGCGACTCGGCCGAGCGGACCACGTTGGCCATCAGGCCCGCGATGGTCATGGGCCCCACCCCGCCGGGCACCGGCGTGATGGCTCCGGCCCGCTGCCGTGCCCCTTCGAAGTCGACGTCGCCGGCGAGCTTGCCGGTGTCGAGGCGGTTCATGCCCACGTCGATCACCGCGGCCCCGGGCTTGATCCACTCGCCGCGGACCAGGTGCGCCCGCCCGACCGCCGCGACCACGATGTCGGCACGGGAGACCTCCTCGGCCAGGTTCGTGGTGCGGCTGTGCGCGATGGTGACGGTGGCGTTGGCGGCCAGCAGCAGGTGCGCCATGGGCTTGCCCACGATCGTCGAGCGCCCGATCACCAGCGCCCGCTTGCCCGCTGGGTCGACCCCCGCCTCCTGCAGCAGCCGCATGCAGCCGGCCGGGGTGCAGGGCACGAAGCGCGGCTTGCCGAGCACGAGGCGACCGAGGTTGTCGGGATGGAAGCCATCCACGTCCTTGGCCGGATCGATGGCGAGCAGCACCGCGTCCGCGTCGATGTGGCCGGGCAGCGGGAGCTGCACCAGGATGCCGTCGACCTCGGGATCGGCATCGAGCTGGGCCACCAGCTCCAGCAGCGACTCGGTGGTGGTCTCCTTGGCGCCCAGCCGGTGGTCACGGGTGGCGATGCCCACCTCCGCCGCGCGACGGCCCTTGTTGCGCACGTAGATCTGGGACGCGGGATCGTCCCCCACCAACACCACCGCCAGCGTGGGCGTGACGCCCTTGGCCACGCAGGCCGCCACCCGCTGGCGGACCTCTTCGAGCACCTGGGCCGAGACCGCCTTGCCGTCGATCAGCGCCGCCGTCATTCCGCGGCCGCCGATGCGCTCGAGCCCGAGGAGGACGAGGAGCCGGAGCCCGACGAGCTGCTCGACCCGCTCGAGCTGCTCGACCCGCTCGAGCTCGATCCGCTCGAGCTCGAGCCCGACGAGCTGCTCGACCCGCTCGAGCTCCCCGAGCCGCTCGAGCCGCTCGAGGCATCGGAGCCCCCGGACTTGCCGGGCTTGTTGCTGGCGTAGCCGTCCTTGTACCAGCCGCCACCCTTGAGGTGGAACGCGGCCGAGGTCACCTGCTTGTGCAGACGGCCGCCACAGGCGGAGCACTCGGTGAGCGGCGGATCGGAGAAGCGCTGGATGTGCTCCTCCTCTGCGCCGCAGTCTTGGCACTCATAGACGTAGATGGGCATGGGACCTCGCGCGGGGCACTCTAGGTCCTGGCCACGTGGCGTCAAGGCTCCGCTCGCCCCCTGCGCCGTGGGCTCGCTCCACCGCCGGGAGCCCCCGCCGCGGCCAAATGCGGCCCTTCGGGCATCGACCTCCGCGCTCGTGCGTGTCACCAGGGCGATGGCCCGCGCGCGACCTCGACGCCGCCCCTCCTCGCCGGGATCCAGCCCGAGACGCCACGAAGGACCTGCTAGACTTGGTTCCGTGCCGCTCCCCGCCCCGCGCTCTCGCCGCATCCTCGATGGGCTGCTGGCGCTGGCCGTGGGGCTGAGCCTGGGGGGCCTGTCGATCGAGGGGCACGCGGCCCCGGGCGATGACTGGTCGCTCGAGCGGCGCAAGGACGACCCCGCGCTCGTGAGCCAGCGCATGGCCAAGCTCGAGCGCAATCCCTTCGACCAGGCCCAGTGGCGCGCGCTGACCAAGGCGGTCGGCTTTCGCAGCCTGGCCACGCGCATTCGCAAGGCTCGCGAGAGCCGACCGAGCGATGTGTCGCTGCAGATCCTCGAGGCGCGGGTGCTCGCGGCCGAGGGCGATCCGGCCGCGGCCGCGGCCGCGCTGGCCAAGGTGGAGCCCCGCGCCGGGCGACTGTCGTCGAAGGTCTTCGAGCAGCGGATCGAGTGGCTCGAGGCCGCGTCGGATCATCGGGCCGCCGCCACGGCGCTGGTGGCCCGGGCCGAGGCGACCAAGAAGGGCCCGGCTCGCGATCAGCTGCTCGAGCGGGCCCATGCGATGGCCGAGCGCGGCGACCTGCACGAGCAGGCGCTCGAGCTGGCGCGCACCCTGGTCAGCGAGCATCCCGATCAGGCCGCGGCCCAGCTGCGGCTGGCCCGCGCCGCGTCGCGAGCGGGCGAGGGGATGCTCGCCGACGAGGCCTACGAGCGAGCGATCGCCAAGAGCGGCGCCCACGATCGCGACGAGCTGAGCGCCGAGCGAGCGCGGGCCCGCCTGGCCACCGACAACCCCAGCGGCGCGGCACAGCTGCTGTGGTCGATGCTCGAGTCGCCCAGCCACGGCTCGCGAGGGCTGCGGGCGAGCTGGTGGGATCAGCTCGCCGACGCCCATCAGCGCGCCGGCACGACCGAGCTGCTGGTGACGCGCTTGACCACCTGGCTTGCCGATCACGGCACCGAGGCCGCGGCCTGGCGCACGCTGGCGCAGGCGCAGGAGACCGCAGGCATCGATCCCAGCAAGGCGTGGGCCGAGGCCCTGCGACTGTCGCCGCGCGACGTGGAGAGCCACACCGCGCTGGTGCAGTCGCTCGAGTCCAAGGGCGACACCGGCGATGCGATCGAGCAGTACGAGCAGCTGCTGTCGCGGCACCCGGGCGAGGTGGAGCTGGGCCTCGACCTCGCGAGCCGGCTCATCGCGGCGGGGCAGCGCGAGCGGGGGCTGGAGCTCGCGGCCGAGATCGAGGCGAGGATCGCCCGCAAGCCCAAGTCGCTGCTGCTGCTGCTGGACTTCTACAACCTCAACGACGAGGGCGAGCGAGCCCTCGACGTGGCGCGGCGCGTGGTCTCGCTGCGCCCCCGCTCGGCCGATGCTCGCGTGGCCCTGGGCGAGCAGCTCTACCAGATGAACCGCGTGGAGGAGGCGCTCGAGCAGTGGGCCGCGGTGCCTCGGCTGGTGCGCCCCACCCATCGCGGCTGGGCCAAGCACGCCGAGATCCTCAGCGAGCACGGGCGCACGGCCGACGCGGTTGGCTCGCTCAAGGTGGCGCTCAAGGCCCAGCCCGAGGATCCCCAGTACCTGCGCCTGGCCGCCGTGCTCGCCGAGGAGCAGCGCCGCCCCGGCCTGGCGCTGGGCCTGTGGGAGAAGGTTCGCGAGCTCAGCACGGCGCCCGAGCACCGGCTGCTGCGCGACGAGGCCCGCACGCGGCTGGTGGAGCTGCTCGTGGGCGGCACCATCTCCAAGCGCCGCTCCAAGCTCGACAGCGCCCAGCACGACGCCCAGGCTCTGCTCGACGCGGGCACGCCCAGGGAGGACGCGATCGAGGCGGGGCGGCTGCTGGCCGAGCTGTACACCCGCCAGGAGAACTACCCCGCCGCGGTCACGATCCAGCAGCGCCTGCTCGACCTCGACCCCGACGATCCGGAGCGCCTCGCCGCGCTCGCGGCCGCCCAGCGACGCGCGGGTCAGGTGCAGTCGGCCCTGGGCACGCTCGAGGAGCTGCTCACGGTGGAGCCCACGCGGCGCGCCGACACCCTGGCCGAGATGTCGGAGCTCGCGTTCGAGGCCGGCGATGCCGACCGGGCCCTCGACGCGGCCAGCGAGGCCGCGCGCAAGGATCGAAGCCGCGTCGATGCGCTCATCCACCTGGGCGAGCTCCACGAGCGTCGCGGCGACACCGACGAGGCGCGCCGGGCCTACGAGGAGGCGATCGAGTCCGATCCCCGGGACGCTCGCGCTCGCCTGCGCCTGGCCGAGCTGTCGCTGACGCTGGGCGACGCCGAGCGCTCGGCCGAGGCCTTCCGCGAGATCCTCGACCTGGGTGGGCCGCCCGAGCTGCTGCGCGCCGCGGGCAAGCGGGCCCTCGATCTCGCCGAGGCCTCCGACACCACGGCCGAGCTGTTCGATCTCGCGGTGCGGCGCACCGTGTCCAAGCCCGAGGCCGACGAGCCGCGGCAGTTCCTGCTCGAGGCGCTCGATCGCGTCTCGCCCGAGGAGGTGGAGCGGTGGCTGCGAGAGGGCTCGCGCGAGCACGAGCGCTCGGCCGAGCGCATCGAGCACCTGCGCCGCCCGTTGGTGGTGGCGCTGGGCCGCGGCTCGGTCAGCACCCGCCTGCTCGCGGCCGAGCACCTGGGCCACCTGGGCCTGCCCGACACCGCCGAGCCCCTCGCCCGGCTCGGGGCCACCCTGCGTGCCCCTCGGGATTCCACCGCCACCGTGCGCGCGGCGTTCGAGCGCACGCGGGTCACCGCCATCGAGGCGGCCGGCCGGCTCCGCGACCCCGCGGCCATCGACCACTTCCGGGACATCCTGCTCGACGCCTCGCAGTCGCAGGGCACTCGGCACGCCGCCGCATGGGCGCTGGCCGGCGTGGGCGGCCCCGAGGCGGCCACGGTGCTGTCGCGCTTCGTGGAGTCGGGCTTCGACCCCATGCTCGCCTCGTTGGGCTGCCTGGTGATGAGCCGACTGTCCCGTGAGGAGATCGACCGGGATGCGGCCTTTGCGATCTCCGCCACGGCACGGGACAACTCCAATCCCACCGTCCGGCATGCCTGCGCCTTCGCAGAGGCGGCGCTGACGACCGACTCGCGAGTCGACCGGCTGCACGCCCAGCTCCGGGTCACCGATCCCGTGCTGGCCAGCATCGCGGCCTGGCGACTGGGCCGGGTCCGCAAGGCCCAGGGCAAGGAGGTCGAGGCCCTGCTCATGCGCTACCTCGGTCCCGCCGGCCTGCCCCGGGACGCGGCCGCGGCCGGCCTGTCGGTGTTGCTGAGCGAGCGCGAGGTGCCCCTGGCTCCGCTCCCCGCCCCCGCGGCGAGCCACGCCTGGGCCACCACCATCGAGCGATGGCTCAAGGCACAGGTGGCCCCACGCGTCGATCCGTTGTCGGCGGCGGCCATGGAGCCGTGGGCCGAGCCGCTCCATGCCGCCCTCGAGGCCGCCGCCTCCGGCACGCGGGCCGAACGAGATGCCGCTGCCTCGGCGCGCTGCGAAGCCACCGATGGATCGCCCGCCGCCTGCCTCTCACCGCTGGTCGATGCCCCGATTCGGCTCCCGCGGCGCGATTGACAACCAAGGGCACCCGAAGCACGATGCGGGAGCCATGCAGCTGGGCCTCGCCTGCCACGTATGTGGCCAGCTCAACGCCCTGACGGTACAGGCGTGCGGTCGCTGTGGCACCGTGCTCGCCCCCGCGACGGCGAGCGCGTCCATGGGTGGATACCCCCCGGTGCAGCCGCGATCGGCCCCTCCGCCGATGGCCGGTGCGCCCCCCGGAGGCGGCAGCCCGCCCGCCGGAGTGGAGGACCTCGAGACCCGGCCCCAGCAGCGCTTCGATCCCGCCACCGGTCAGCCCATCCCTGGCCAGGCCGATCAGCCCGGGCAGCCCGCCGCCAAGACCATGTTCTTCGGCGCGCTCCAGCAGCAGCCGGTGGTGCCACGTCTGGTCGTCATCAAGGGCGAGGGGGGCGACGGCGCCACCTATCACCTGCAGGGCACGACCACCACCATCGGTCGCTCCGACGCGGACATCACCTTCTCCGAGGATCCGTTCCTCAGCCCGTCGCACGCCAAGTTCACCGCGCAGAACGGTCGGCTGTTCGTGCAGGACCTCGAGAGCGCCAACGGGGTGTTCCTGCGGATCAAGAAGCCCACGCCGCTGTACGACGGGGCCTACCTGCTGGTGGGCGAGCAATTGCTGCAGCTGGTCCACCATCCCTTCGGCGACGGCTCGCCCGACGACAACGGCACCTACTTCTACGGGAGCCCCCGCCCCAACGCCGACTTCCAGGTGGTCCAGTACCTCGCAGGGGGTGGTCTGGGGCGCACCGTCACCGCCGACGGAGCGGCGCTGTCGATGGGCCGCGAGGGCAACACCATGAACTTCCCCGACGATCGCTTCATCTCGGGCCATCACGCCCGACTCGATGCCTCGTCCGACGGCGACCACGTGATCCTCACCGACACGGGCTCGCGCAACGGCACCTTCATCCGGCTCACCGGGGCCCAGGAGCTCTTCCACGGCGACTACCTGTTCGTCGGGCAGCAGCTCCTGCGCGTCGAGATCGCCTGACCACGGAGTGGCGGCGTGATCATCTGTCCCAACTGCGGCAAGCAAAACGAGGATCGACACAAGTTCTGTCTTGGCTGCGGCACCCGCCTGCCGGCCACGGCACCTCCCGCCCCGCCCGTGGGCGGCCCGCCACCGCCTCCTCCCGGCCGTCCTGGGCCCGCCGAGGGCTGGGGAGCGCCCCCTCCCGGGATGACCGCTCCCCCCTCGCCTCGGCCCGCCGCTCCGCCGCCTCGCCCCGGTCCCATCGGGCGCCCGGCCACGCCCAGCCAGCCCGGCTACCCGGCCTCGAGCCGCCCGCCCGCCCCCGCGGCACCCGGCCATCCGCCCGCCCCTGCAGGAGGCTACCCCCCTGCCCCTCCGGCCGGCTCTCCGCCGGCGGCCCCGGCTGGCGGCTATCCCCGGACCACGCCGGTGAGCTCGCCGACCACCACCGGGGTACCCGGTCCGGCCCCGGTCGCCGACGCGGGCAGCAGCTGCCCCAATTGCAGCTTCTACAACCCGCCGGGCTTCGCCTTCTGCGGTCGCTGCGGCCAGCGCTTGGGCCAGCCGCCCGAGACCGACGTGGGCTCGGCCCAGACGGTCTTCGCCGACCATGCTCCCGAGGAGCTCGCGCGCCTGCGGGAGCAGGGCATCGCTCGGGGCTTGGCGGTCCACGACGACGACGAGGACGAGGTCCCGGGCATGACCGAGCCGCTGATGGCGGCCGCGCCTCCGTCCGGGATGCCACCTCGCCGACCTCCGCCCTCGCGACCGCCCGTGCCCACGCCGAGCCCGTCGATGGTGGGCGGGCCCTCGGCCAAGCTGGTCATGCTCGGTCCCGACGGGGCTCCGATCGGCGAGCGCGTGCTGGCGGCCGGTGAGACCCTCTCCATCGGGCGCGCGGCGGGGCCACCGTGGGACGAGGACGCCTACCTCGACGAGAACCATGGCGCCCTCACGCCCACGCCCGACGGCATCCTGGCCGAGGACACCGGCTCGCTCAACGGCATCTACGTCAAGCTCAAGGGACGCGTGGAGGTGCAGAACGGCGACCAGTTCCGCGTGGGCCAGGAGCTGCTGCAGTACGAGGACCTCCCCGAGCCCACGCCCACCGACGACGGCACCGAGCGCATGGGCAGCCCCAACCCGGGCTACTGGGGTCGGCTGAGCCTCATGGTCGAGTCCAACGTGGCCTCGCAGGCCTTCCCCATCGAGGGCGAGGGCATCACCATCGGTCGCGAGCAGGGGGACATCACCTTCCCCACCGACGGCTACGTCTCGGGCTCGCACTGCCGCATCGTGGGCGACGACACCGGGGTGTACCTCGAGGACCTCGGCAGCTCCAACGGCACGTACATGCGGGTGCGATCGGGCGCCGTGCTGCCCTACGGGAGCCTGGTGCTGATCGGGCAGAAGCTGTTCCAGCTCGAGCGCAACTGACTGAGGCTCCTCGACGTGGGGCTCAGCCGCCGATCTCCGGGCGCAGCACGATGCCCACCTGCTCCTCGTAGGTGTAGGCCTGCCGTAGCTCGAGCTCCTCGCCGTCGCCGAAGCGGAGCAGCACGTCGACCACGCCCGGCTCCTCGCGCTGCGGCGTGAGCACGGTGATGAGCCATGGGGAGTGGATCACGATCGCCTTGGCCGAGCTGACGCCGAAGTAGACCCCCACGGAGCCGTGATCGGTGAAGCCCTCGCCCTCGATGCGAACGACCTCGCCTCCCGCCTGACTGCCCCGGGAGGGAACGAGGCGAAGAGGGTGCTCCGCCGAGCACCCGACCGCGACGAGGAGCGCCAGCGACCAACGACTGGCTCGGGCCCGAGTGCTCACGGAGCCGACCCTACCCGAGGCGGAGCGACCGAGCCAGGGAGCGACGGTGAGCCGAGGAGCGGCACGAGCTCTGGGCCGCACGGACCCGAGAGCGAAAGAGGTGCGGCGCGAGTCCCCGAGCCGACGGGGCCCGTTCGGATCACCCAGACGCGTCGTCCAGGTGGCGGAGGGCTCGCGTGTCGCCGCGCTGCCCTCCCCGGGCCGAGCCGTCGGCTCGGGGACACTCCCACCGGGGCCCGTTCGTCCCCGGAGCGCTCGGCTTCAGATCATGTCGAGCCGCTGAAGCTCGCGGCGGATCTTGCCGAGCGCCTGCTCTTGGAGCTGGCGGATGCGCTCCCGCGACAGGGAGTACTGCTCGCCGATCTCCTTGAGCGTGAGCTCTTGGTCGACCTCCAGGCCGAATCGCTTGCGCAGGATGTCGGCCTCGATGGGGCGCAGGCCCGTGATCATCAGGCGGACCTGCTCGTTGAGGGCGTGCGCCTCGAGGCTCTCGCCGGGCTGCTCGTTCTGCTCGTCCTCGAGGAAGTCGATGACCTTGCGGCCGTCGCCATCGGACACGGGACGGTCGAGGCTCACCGGCTGCTCGAGCAGCAGGGTCTGCATCTTCTCGATCTTGGCCGCGGCGAGCCCGGTGTGATCGGCGAGCTCCTCGGCCGTGGGATCGCGACCGTGCAGCATCTCGAGCTCGCGCTTGGCCCGGGTGACCTTGTGGTGGGCGTCGATCATGTGGACCGGCAGGCGGACGGCTCGGCCCTTGTCGGCGATGGCCCGGCTGATCGCGTGACGGATCCACCAGCTCCCGTAGGTGGAGAAGCGGAAGCCCTTGCGGTGATCGAAGCGATCGACCGCCTTCATGAGCCCGATGTTGCCCTCCTGGATGAGGTCTTGCAGCGGCATGCGACCGTGGTTGAAGCGCCGCGCGATGGAGACCACCAGCCGCAGGTTGGACTTGACGAAGCGGTGCTTGGCGAAGCGCAGGACCTCACGAGAGCGACACACCCGATCGACGTACTCCTTGTAGGGCTGGCTGCCGCGACGCGGCGGACGGACGGCCAGGCCGATGTCCTCGCGCTGCCCGTCGAGCAGCCCCCGCAGATCGGCGATCAGACGATCCGCGAGCACGCCGTCGGCATCGAGGCGACCGAGGGTCTGCGCGAGCGCGGCCCGACCATCGTCGAAGCGATCCTTGTTGACTCGGGTCTCTCGATCTCGAAGGGATCGGGCCGCCTTGCGGAGCGCACGAAGCTCGGCGGTGGGGACCTCTTCGGGATCGAGCGACTCCTCGACCATCGCGACGATGCCATCGATGAAGGGCGGGTACTCGAGCAGGCGACGCCAGTGCTCCTCGCGGAGCTCGGCGATCCGGGTCGCGGCCGCGAGCTCCTCCTCGGGGGACATCACGTCCAGCGAGGACATCTCCTTGAAGTACGCACCGAGGGTGGTCTCGTCCTCGTCGCCCGCCGGCCGGGGGGCCTTGCTCGGAGCCGCACCTTCGCGCCGGGTGCGCGCAGACGGCCATCGCTTCCTCGAGCGTGCGATGCGGGGAGGGGCTCCGCGGGTCACCTTGCGCCGTGCCATGCTGATCCTTGAGGTCGTCGAGGTTGAAGGGTGGTCACCCGCGGACGCCGTGCCCGGTCCTTGGGAACACGCACGAGGGCTGGAAAGTTTCCGCCCGATTGGAACGTCACCCGGTCTCTCGTGGTGACAGTGTCGTCGGCGTGCGTTTCGATTCCCTTGCAAGTTGAACACCGGAACGGCCGGCGTCTGACCCAACACCCAAGCAAATGAACGGCTTGGGAGGTCATAGGTTTCATGGCCCGAGCCGCACAGAGGCTTCATCGGCCATCGGCGGCGCAACGAGGTGGTGCTCCGTGCCCCATTTCGTTCCTGCTCGGCGACCCACGAGCGCAAGCGAGGGACGAATTGTCGCGTTCGACCCCGGCGTGCTCGTCATACCCACGACATCTACGTCATGGCTTGGAGACTGGATCGCGCGTCGAGGGGAGACGCGGATCTCCCCGTTGGGGCCATCATCCTCGCACTGCCGGGTCAAGCAGCGCGATCATCGCAACACTCCATCAGTCGACCCGTTGGGCCAACATCCAGATCTCCGAGGAGGTCGCCCCATAGAAGCGACCGCGAGTGTGACGGCTCCCCGAGAATTCGAGCACTCGCAGGCCTACATGCGCGCACATATGGACGAGCTCCGTGAGGCTGTACACCCGCAGCGCCATGTTGTGCTCGTACTGCTTGCCGGTCTCGAACACCACGGTGCGGTGCACGTGGACGGAGCTGGTGGGCGCGTAGAGCTGGGCCTCGTCGAGCACCAGGCACCCCTGCCCCTGCCACCACGAGCGCGCCGGGAGCCGGTTGCTGATGTAGTCGCGGTTGAGCACCTGCACGACGAGCCGGCCGCCGGGGACCAAGCGATCGCGCATCTGCTGCAGGGCCTGGCGATCGTCGGCGTCGCCGAACAGACCCACGGTGCCGCCGAGGCACACCACCACGTCGAACGCCCCCTCGAGCGCGGGCTGCCGCATGTCGCCCGAGACCAGCTCGACCCCCACGCCCATGGCCTGCGCGTTCTGGCTGGCGCGCATGAGCTGGACGGGCGACGCATCGAGACCGGTGACCCGCAGGCCGCGGGCGGCGAAGGTGGCCGCGTGGGCCCCGTCGCCGCAGCCCACGTCGAGCAGCGACGCGCCCGGGCCCACGCCGGTGCAGCGGAGCACGAACTCCACGTCGGTGGCGGCCGACGCCGCCCGCTGCACGGGCAGCAGCGCCGCATAGTGCTCGCCGAAGGCATCGACCTGCCAGCCCTCGTCGACGGGCGGCGCGGCAGGAATCGCAGCGAGGGTGGAGTGGAGGCTGGCGGCGGTGACCGGCGGAGGCGGCGGCCCGACCTCGAGCGCCGGCGGAGCGGGCGGAGGCGTGGGCGGACGCCCGGCCTCCACGAGCATCTCGTCATCGGCCTCCTCGACGAGATCGTCGGCGTCGATCTCGTCCGGCTCCTCGTCGACGCCCTCGTCCTCCTCCTCGTCGTAGACGGCCGCGAGCACGCCGCTGGCGGAGGGATCGATGACCACCTTCGACGACGGCACCCGCGGCTCGCCGCCGTAGTCGGGCTCCTCGCCCCGCGAGGGAATCTCACCGCGCACGAGGGTCCGCGCCGCCTCGTCGGGCTCGCTCATGATGAAGCCGGACGCAGGCGGCGGACCGTCGGCGGGCATCGGCGAGGGCGGTGGCCCGATCACGGTCTCGCCGGAGATCGCCGGCATCTCGTCGGGCGGCGCCTCGTCGCTCGCCGGCGTGGGGACGGGGCTGATCACGGTGCGGGTCAGCGCCGGGATGTAGAGCCCGTCGTCCTCGTCCTCTTCCTCGTCATCGATGTCGATCGGCAGCGACGCGCCCTCGACCGGCACGGGCGCGGGCGCCTCGGCGATCACGGTGTGCTCCACCAACTCGGGCGGCGCATCGGCGATCACCGTGTGCTCCACCACCTCGGGCGGCGCCTCGGTGATCACCGTGGGCGCGTCGAGATCGGAGGACTCGAGCGCCACCTCGAGCCCGCGCCCGGGGTTCTCGAGCGCCACCTCGAGCCGCGGCGGTGCCGGCTCGACCGCGACGAGGATCGGAGCGCTGGGGGCCTCCATCCGCACCCGCGTCTGGTCCTCCTCGTCGACGAGGTCCAGCTCGCCCTTCACCATCGTGGTGCGGCTGTCGAAGCTGCCGACCTCGTCGAGGGCTGGTCGGCTGATCGTCTCCTCGTCGCCCGAGGGGAACGGGTGGCGGCCGAGCCGACCGAGCAGCTGCGCGTCGAGCTCGTCGATGGGGCCGGTGGCGACCGCCGCCAAGGCTCGGCCGTCCCCGTCGATCCAGGCGACCCACTGCTCGCGGCCGACTCGCCAGCTGCTCACGATCGGCGACCTCCGGTCCCGGTGTCCTCCTCGAGCAGCGACTGGCCCAGGCGCACCGGCAGGGGCAGCTCGGTCTCGGTGCAGCGCAGCCCCGGCCCGGTCAGCAGGATGACCGTGCTGCCCAGGTGGAACACGCCCAGCTCGTCGCCCTTGGAGAGGCGCGCGGGAGGATCGCAGTCGCGCACCTGCAGCTCGCGGGGGTGCGGGGTGAAGCGCTGGTAGCTGCAGGTCATGTGCCCCACCCCGAACGCGGCGACCATCACCACGGCCATCTTGCCGTAGCCGGTCTCGAGCACGTGGATCATCCGCTCGTTGAGCGCGAACAGGCGGGGCTCCCGGACGGCCGAGGCCTCGGTGACCGGCAGCAGGCGCCCGGGCACGTGCACCACGCGGTGCACCAGCGCATCGCAGGGCGCGTGCACGCGGTGGTAGTCGCGGGGGTGCAGGTAGATGGTGAGCGCGGTGCCGCCGACCAGCTCGCGCGCGAGCGCCTCGTCGGCGAGCAGCTCGCCCAGCGAGAAGGCGTGGCCCTTGGCCGTCACCTCGGTGCCGTCCTCGATCGAGGCCACCTCGCGCAGCGCTCCATCGCAGGGCGACACCACGGCCGTGGCGCGGGGGTCGATCGAGCGCGCCCCCGAGCGCAGGCGACGGGTGAAGAACTCGTCGAAGCTGGTGAAGCCGTCCTCGAGCTCGAGCGGGTCCACGTCGCGGAGGTTCACGTCGAACCAGCGCGCGTAGGCCTGGACGGCCGCCCGTCCCACGGAGGATGGAAGTCTCAGGCGTGCAGCCGCACCCATGAGGCGGCTGGCCACCGTCGCCGACCAGTCTGGGGTGGCATGGACGAGGGCCGCCGCAACACGGGCGCGCAGGGGAATTCCGCGGTCCCTCATCGGCGAGCGTAGCCTATCCGAGCGCCTGCCCCGCATGCAAGGCATGAGGGCCCCGACCGCGCCAAAGCGCCGCCGAGGCCCCGCTGGCTCCGCCTTCGCCCCACCTTCGGGGGATCAGCAGTCGAAGTACAGCTCGAACTCGTGGGGGTGGGGCCGCATCCGGACCTGGCCCACCTCGTTGCTGCGCTTCCAGTCGATCCAGGCCCGGATGATGTCGGAGGAGAACACGTCGCCCTTGAGCAGGAAGTCGTGATCCGCCTCCAGGGCGTCGAGCGATCCCTCGAGGCTCCCGGGCACCGAGGGCACGTCGGCGAGCTCCTCGGGGGTGAGGCTGTAGATGTCCTTGTCGAGCGGATCGCCCGGGTCGAGCTTGCGCTCGATGCCGTCGAGCCCGGCCATCAGCAGGGCCGAGAAGGCCAGGTAGGGGTTGGCCGAGGGATCCGGGGTGCGGAACTCGATGCGCGCCGCCTTGGGCGAGCGGGCCGCGGCCGGGATCCGAATGGCGGCCGAGCGATTGCTGCCGCTGTAGGCGAGGTTGACCGGCGCCTCGTAGCCCGGCACCAGGCGCTTGTAGCTGTTAGTGCTGGGGTTGGTCAGGGCGCACAGGGCCGGGGCGTGGGTGAGGATGCCGGCGATGAAGCTCATGGCCATCTCGCTCATGCCCGCGTACTCGTCGCCCGAGAACAGCGGCTTGCCGTCCTTCCACAGGCTCAGGTGAGTGTGCATGCCGTTGCCGTTGTCGCCGAAGAGCGGCTTGGGCATGAAGGTCACGGTGCGGCCGGCCCGACGCGCGACGTTCTTGATGATGTACTTGAACCAGCACATCTTGTCGGCCTGGGAGACCAGCGAGTCGAAGCGGATGTCGATCTCGGCCTGGCCCGCGGTGGCGACCTCGTGGTGCTGCCGCTCCACGGTGATGCCGACCTCCTCGAGCGCGAGCACCATCTCGGTGCGCAGGTCGTGCAGCGCGTCGGTGGGGGGCACCGGCACGTAGCCGGCCTTGGCCCGCACCTTGTAGCCGAGGTTGGGGAACTCCTCGCGCCCGGAGTTCCAGTGGGCCTCGACCGAGTCGACCGCGTAGTGGCTGGTGTGGCCCGAGCCGCCGAAGCGAACGTCGTCGAAGATGAAGAACTCGGCCTCGGGCCCGACGAAGGCGGTGTCGGCCAGCCCGGTGGAGCGCAGGTAGGTCTCGGCCCGCTTGGCGAGGGTCCGGGGGTCGCGCTCGTAGTCCTGGCCGGTGATGGGATCGCGGATGTCCCCGCACAGCACCAGGGTGGGCACCTCCATGAAGGGATCGATGCGAGCGGTGCTCGCCTCGGGCATCACCTGCATGTCGGAGTTGTTGATGGCCCGCCAGCCGCGGATCGAGGAGCCGTCGAACGCGAAGCCCTCCTCGAAGGCGGCCTCGTCGAGCTGGTGCGAGGGCACGGTGAAGTGCTGCCAGGCGCCCAGCAGGTCCATGAAGCGGACGTCGACCATGCGCACGTCCTGGTCGCGGAGCAGCTCCAGGACCTCGTGGGTGGTTTGCGGGAAGTTGTCGTTGCTCACGGTGGGTGTTCCTCTCTATCCGAGGTTCGTGTGCGAAGGGTTGCGCCCGCCCTCGGGGCCGGCGCTCGGCGCCCTAGAGCGCCGACTCTCCGCGCTCTCCGGTCCGCACGCGGATGGCGTCGAGCACGGGAATGACGAAGATCTTTCCGTCTCCGATCCGATCGGAGGCCGCGACCTCGCGGATCGCCTGCAGGACCTCCTCGACCAGGCGGGCGGGCACGACCACCTCCACCTTGATCTTGGGGACGAAGTCGATGACGTAGGCCGAGCCGCGATGGACCTCGCGCTTGCCCCCGGTGCGGCCGAAGCCGCGGACCTCGGAGACCGTCATGCCGCCCACGCCCAGCTCGGTGAGCCGCTCCTTGACGTCGTCGAGGGCGAAGGGGCGGATGATCGCCTCGATCTTGAGCATCTCGGTGGACACGTCCATGGTGGTCTCGCGGGAGGCGAAGGCGGCTAGCGGGATGCCTCGGCGTCCGGGGGCGCGGGGGCCCACGCGGGCTCGGGGGGCAGCGGCTCCACGCAGCCGATCACCTCGGCCACGCGGGCGATGCCCAGCTCGGCCATCAGCGCCCGCAGCTCGTCGCGGATCTCGAGCGCGCCGCCGGGGCGGGCGAAGTTGGCGGTGCCCACCTGCACGCAGCTGGCCCCCGCCATGAGGAGCTCGAGCGCGTCCTCGCCGGAGCCGACGCCCCCCATGCCGCAGATGGGCAGCTCGGGCACGGCGCGGTGGACCTGGTGGATCATCCGCAGGGCGATCGGCTTGATGGCGGCGCCCGAGAGCCCGCCGTAGGTGGTGGCCAGCCGCGGCCGACGGGTGCGCACGTCGATGGCCATGCCGGTGATGGTGTTGATGAGCGAGACGCCCATCGCCCCCGCGTCGGCCACCGCCTGGGCCATGGCGGGCAGGTCGGCGGCGTTGGGGCTGAGCTTGACCACGATGGGGATGCGGGTGGCCTCCACGCAGCGCTTGGTGAGCGCGTGGGCCACCTCGGGCACGGTGCCGAACTCGATCCCACCCTTCTTGATGTTGGGGCAGGAGATGTTCATCTCGAGCACGTCGATGCCGCGCTGGTGGCCGGCGTCGAGCATGCGGGCACACTGCACGTACTCGTCGGCGTCCTCGCCGAAGAAGTTGACCCACACGCTCACGCCCAGGTCGGCGAGGAAGGGCAGCTTCTCGCTCAGGAAGGCCTCGGCCCCCACGTTCTCGAGGCCGATGGAGTTGAGCATGCCCGCCGCGGTCTCGCAGATGCGCGGCAGCGGGTTGCCCGGGCGCGGGCGCGGCGAGATGCCCTTGGTGCTCAGGCCCGCGAGCTGCCGCAGGTCCATGAACGGGGCGAACTTCTGGCCGTAGGCGAAGCAGCCCGAGGCGGTCATCACCGGGTGCGGCAGGGTGAGCGGGCCGAAGCGGCAGCTCAGATCGACCCCGCCGAGGGGCAGCGAGGCGGCGGGACGCGGGGCGGCGGTCATGACCAGCGCACCTCCCGGGCGTCGAAGACGGGGCCGTCGGTGCAGCAGTAGGCGTAGGGCTTGGGGCCGTACACCGGCACCGCGCAGCCCAGGCACACCCCGAAGCCGCAGGCCATCTCCTCCTCGAGGCACAGCGCGGTGGGGACTCCCTGCGCGAGGCCCAGGGCCCGCACGGCGCGGAGCATGGGCGTGGGCCCGCACGAGAGGATGCAGACCGCCTCGCCGCGCGCCTGCGCCCGCTCGATGCGGCGCGACAGCGGCACGGTGACGAAGCCCCGATCGCCGCGGCTGCCGTCCTCGGTGGCCAGGTGCACGGCGATGCCCCACGCGTCGAGGTCCGACAGCAGCACCAGGTCGTCGGCATCGCGACCGCCGTAGAGCAGCTCGACCCGCGAGGCCAGGCCGGCCGCGGCGGCGCGACGAGCCTGCAGGTGCAGCGGAGGTAGGCCCACGCCGCCAGCCACCAGCAGCTGGGTGGGGCCGTCGACCGTGGGCGCGTCGAAGGTGCCGCGTCCCAGCGGGCCGGTGACGGTCAGCATCTCGTCCTCGGGCGCGTGGCACAGCCTCGTGGTGCCGCGACCGTAGGCCTTGAGCAGCACGCTGAAGCGCCCGTCGTCGCTGGCGTCGAGCACCGAGAACGCCCGGGGGTTGATGAGGTCGCGGCCCCAATCGCCCCGTAGCATCACGAATTGGCCCGGGATCACGCCGTCCAGGGGCCTCGGCGCCATGGGGCCCTGCAGGGTCAGGACGAAGTAGCCGCCGTGCAGGGGCCGGTTGTCCACCACCCGGGCCCGAAACTGCGAGGGCGAGGTCGCCACGGGCGGCGTTGATAGGACAGCTCCCGGCGCTCGTCCACCACCTCCCCCCACCTGCACGCAATGTCCGGATCGACCCGCCCGAACGCGACGACGGCCGCCGCGCGAGCAATGCGAGGAAGCCGCGGGCGTACGAGCCGCGAACGCACGCGGGCGCGTGGTCGATTGCGATCTCCTCGCGCGCTCCGTTCGGAGGCCGCGCTTCCGGTCACGCGGGCATGTCGCGTGCACGGAGCCGCCGCTGCATCACCACGGCGTCGTCGGGGGGTCGCTTGTAGTAGCCCTTGCGGCGGGCGAGCTCCTCGAAGCCGAAGGCCTCGTAGAGGGCACGCGCCGGCTCGTTGGCCGCGGCGACCTCGAGCAGCATGATGGCGCAGCCGGCCGCGATCGCGTCATCGATGGCGGCGCGCAGCAGCTCGCGACCGAGGCCGCGCCGACGAAGCTCGGGCACGGTGGCGATGCGCAGCAGGTGGGCCTCGTCGCCCACCACCCAGGTGCAGCTCAGCCCCACGATGCGGCCATCCGCCTCGAGCACCGTCAGGCGGGACAGCGAGCGCTCGAGCTCCTGGCGATAGATCTCCTCGGACCAGGGATTGCCGAAGCAGCGGGCGTCGAGGGCAGTGATGGGCGCGAGGTCGGCCGCGGTGGCGCGCCGCCGGACCCCCTCGCTCATGGATCCTCCGACTCGAGCTCGGCCTCGGGCTCGGGCTCGAGCGGCGGCTCGAGAGCCAGCGCGGCCAGATCGGCAGCGAGGCTGTCGGGGCCCCACAGGCCCAGGCCCGAGCTGGCGCTGGTCAGCAGCACGTCGCGCGGCTTGGCGCCCACCGAGGCCGCGAGCTGGCGTCGCACCAGGCCGCGCTTGGAGGCGCCGAGCTTGTCGGCCTTGGTGGCCACCAGCAGGCTGGGGCGCCCGTGCTCGGTGGCCAGCTCGAGCAGGGCCCGATCGAGCTCGCCCAGCTTGCCACGCCGGCTGTCGACCAGCAGCACCAGGGCCCGCAGCGACGAGCGCTCGGCGAGGTAGCCGTCGATCATGGGCCCGAAGCCCCGTCGCACCTCGGCCCGCGCGGCCGCGAAGCCGTAGCCGGGCAGATCCACGCAGCGCAGCGAGACCACCGCATCGCCGGGCCCCCGCAGCTCGAGGTCGAAGACGTTGAGCAGCCGGGTGCGCCCCGGCGTGCGGCTGACCCGGGCCAGGCCCTTGCGGCCCGCCAGCGCGTTGAGCAGGCTCGACTTGCCCACGTTGGATCGCCCGGCAAAGGCCACCTCGGGCCGATCCGCCGGGGGGCAGCCTTCCACCGACGGGGCGCTGGTCACGAAGCTGGCCTCCACCACCCGCCAGCCGCCATCCTGACCTTCGCTCATCGGTGCATCCCTACCAGGACGAGACGGCCGCGGGAAGTCTCGTCGGCGCCCGAAGGCTGGTACCCTTGCTCCACATGGACGTCTACGGCCTCACCGGCGGCATCGGCAGCGGCAAGTCCTCCGTGGCCGACCTCCTGGAGGAATACGGGGTTCCCGTGGTCTCGGCCGACGA
Organism: Myxococcales bacterium; assembly: GCA_020633315.1. Lineage (GTDB taxonomy): Bacteria > Myxococcota_A > Polyangia > Nannocystales > Nannocystaceae > Paraliomyxa. Next base: position 356,520 of record JACKDV010000001.1, on the reverse strand, counting down.
GCTGTCGCGGGTGGTGGTGGCGCCGGGCAGCGAAGGGCTGCGGGCGGTGGTGGAGCGCTTCGGGCCCGAGGTGGTCGACGAGCGCGGCGAGCTCGACCGGCGGCGCATGGCCAACATCGTGTTCGGCGACGCCGAGCGGCGGCGCGAGCTCGAGTCGATCCTGCACCCGCGGATCCGCGATCGCTTCGAGCAGGTGCTCGACGCCCTCGAGAAGGCCGGCCACGAGGTGGCGGTCTACGAGGTGCCGCTGCTGTTCGAGCGCAACCTTCAGGGCGACATGAAGGCGGTGATCCTGGTGACCGCCCCCATCGACCTGCGGGTGGCCCGGGTGCGGGCCCGCGACGACGTGACGGAGACCGAGGTGCGGCAGCGGATCGCGGCGCAGATGGACGAGGACTCCAAGCGCCGGCGGGCCGACTACATCATCGAGAACGACGGCTCGCTCGACGATCTGCGGCGCGAGGTGGAGTTCCTGCTCGCCCGCTTCTTGCGGGTGAGCCACGCCGGCGCGCGGCGACCGGGCTCGCCCCACCAGCCTCGCTCCGGCGACATCGTCACCGGGAACACCGTCCCTCCCTCGATTCCCGAGCGGCCGAGCAGCCGCCCCACCGCGGTGCCCACCGAGGCTCCGGCCTCGACCGCTGCGCCCGTCGACCACGACGAGGACCCCTCGATGCTCCCGGGGCCGCCCACGGTGGTGGAGACGGGCCCTCCGCCCCGCGCGACGCCCGATACGATCCATCCGGTGAAGCCGGCCGGGCCCCCTGCCCCGCCCGAGCCTCGGCCCAGCGAGCGCATCACGGCCCAGGACGGCGGTGTGGCGGACGACGAACGGATCACCCGCGTGGACACCGGGCCGCCGAAGGCCTAGCGGGCGGCGGGTGATCGGCCGGTCGGGGCGGAAAGAGGATCTCGCGCGGCGAGCCTGATAAGCTTCGCGGCGGCCCGATGGTTGACACGCCCCGAAAGCGCGCCAAGACGCTCGTCCCGCCCCCGCCGTCGATCGGTGGGATCGCCAAGCGCGGCATGCCCAAGCTGCCGAGCCCGACCGCCAAGGCCAAGCCCAAGGCACCGCAGGACGCCGCGCCCGTCGAGGAGGCGCCGGCCGAGGCGGCATCGAGCGAGCCCGCCGAGGAGACGCCGGCCGAGGCGGCATCGAGCGAGCCCGCCGCGGCCAAATCCCCGAGCGGAGCCGAGGCCCTCGAGGCCCCGGGCAGCGAGGAGATCGACGAGTCGCAGACCTCCCGCTGGCCCAGCATCGACGAGGAGATCGCCGAGGACGAGGGACCGTCCGACTCGTCGATGTCGCGACCGGTGGCCATGCCGCGGCCGGTGTCCGTCCCGCCCGAGATCGATCCCGGGGAGAGCGCGACCGGCCTGCGGGCGCCCTCGCTCTCGGAGGGCTCGGGGGTCACACCGGCCGACAGCGCCGCGGCCTGGCCGGGGGCCGACGGCTGGGATCTCGACGACCTGCCCGATCTGGGCGCCCCCGGCGACGTGGCCGCGCTCTCGGCCACCGCCCCGCGGATCCCCTTCCCCAAGTCGGTCAAGCCCGCGAGCGCTCCGAGCGTGCCGCCGCCTCCGACGCCCTTTGCTTCCAGCGACTCGGCGCCCGCCGAGGCCCCGAGGAGCGGCGAGACGGAGCGGCCGGCCGCGGCGATCGAGGAGGCCAGCGAGCTCCCCGACATTCCGATTCCCGAGCCCAGCGTCCCGCGCCTTCCGGTCCCGGGGATGCTCCGCGACGGCGCCGAGCCCAAGGCCGCCGACTTCCGGGCCAGGTCACGGGCGGCCAGCCCCGTGATCCCGGCGGCCATGCCCCCGCCCAAGGGGGTGGCCCCGCCCAAGCTCGCCAAGAAGGACGGCGAGGAGGAGATCCGCCTCAAGCCAGGCGACACCGCGTCGTTCGTGGCCGAGGTGGCGGTGGAGCTGATGGCCGAGGCCAAGGCGGCGCAGCGGGAGGTCGAGGCCGCCGCCGAGGCCGAGGCCGCCGCCAGCGGCTCGGGGGGCGCCATTGCGGTGCTCACCCCGTCGTCGGTGATCGAGCCCGAGGAGGACGAGCGCGCGGCCCCGGTGGCCGCGGCTGCACCAGCCCCTCCCCGCGGCGAGGATCCCGAGCGACGGCCGATGCTGCTGCCGCTCATCGGCGGCGCCGCGGCGGCCCTGCTGGGCCTGCTGCTGTGGATGGGCCTGCGCGGCGGTGACGAGCCCACCGAGACGGCCGCGGCGCCCAGCCCCCCCGAGGCCGCCGATGCCGGCGACGAGGACGATGCCGCGAAGACCCCGGCCCAGGCCGAGGCAGACGACGGCGCGACGCCGGTGGCGGTGGTCCCCGACCTGCCCGCCGACGACGTCGAGGCCGCGGGCTCCACCTCGGGCGGCGGCGAGTCGAGCGAGGGTGCAGCCGAGTCGAGCGAGAGCGGCGAGCTCGTCGAGGAGGCCGCCGAGAGCACCGGCGAGGCGATCGACGAGGAGCCCGAGGCGCCCGAGGCCGTGGCCTCGAGCTCGCGCCCCAAGTCGCGATCGACCTCGCGCAAGCCCAAGCCGACCACGGACGAGCCCGCGCCGATCAAGGACGAGCCCAAGACCACCCCCACCAGCTCGAGCAAGCCGGCCACGGCCCAGGAGCTGCTGGCCGAGGCTCGCACCGCCTACCGCAAGGGCCAGGGCTCCAAGGCCTACACCCTCGCGGCCAAGAGCAACCGCATGTCGCCCACCGGCGAGGCGGCCGAGCTGATGACCCTCGCCGCGTGCCAGATGAAGAACGTGGACAAGGCTCGCTCGGCCCTCAAGGCGGTGCCGCTGCTCCAGCGCGGCAAGGTGCGCGGCACCTGCAAGACCAAGTACGACGTGAAGATCCCGCTGTGAGCCGCAGCGGGTGAGCGAGGCTCGGGCAACGCGGCGGGGCACGGCCACCACCGCGAGCCCGAGGCGTCGAGGCTCAGAGTTTGTGAATCGATCCCGCGCGTCGTCGAACGCCGTCAGCGTGGCCGAGACCAAGGCGCGAGACCGAAGGCATATCGGGCTATTTCGAGCGTCGAGCAACGCAGGGCTCGGCCGCGGGGGCGGTGTTCGACGGCGCGCGGGATCGATTCACAAACTCTCAGGCGACGCGGCGGGGCACGGCCACCACCGCGAGCCCCAGATAGACGGCCAGCACCATCGCGTGCCCCAGCAACAGGTGCGCCGGGGCGACCAAGGGGCAGTGCAGGAAGATGCCGAGGCCGCCCACGGCACCGGCCAGCACCACCGCGAGCGCCACCGGCAGCCCGAAGCGACCGCGTCGACGCTGCACCAGGGCCACCCCCACCAGCGCGGGCAGCCCGAGGATCAGCCCGGTCACCAGGCAGGCGATCGCGCGCGGGAACAGCTCGTCCTCCACCCCGCCCAGCGACGCCGGATGATCGTGGTGCGCCGGCGAGAGCAGCGGGCCCATCAGCGCGCCCAGTCCCGCCAGCGCCACCGCGACGGCCCCCGCCCAGCGCGGCAGCGCGCGCCGATGCAGCGGGTGCATGGTCACCGCCAGCACCAGCGCCACAGGCAACCCGAGGGCGATCAGATCGAGCACGAGACGACCGGCGGGATACACCGCTCGGTCGACGCGTCCCCACAGCAGGCCCACCAGCACCGGCACCAGGGCCGCGACCACCACCGCCACCACCAGGCGCACCGGTGTGACGAGGCTGCGCAGCCACGCCGCCGGCCCGCGCTCCTGGGCCACCTCGGCCTCGACCCGAGCCCACAGACCCTCGACCGAGGGGACCGACGGCGCATCGTCGAGGGCCGCCGCCAGCGGGGTGCCACCCTGGAGCACCGCGGCACAGGCGGGGCACTGGGCCGCATGCTGGAGCAGGCTCGGCTCGTCGAGCCCTTCGCCCCGCCGCAGCGCGGCGTGGGCCCGCTGGCACGGGTCGCTCATGTCCTCGCTCGGGGTATGGTCACGGTCGGCCACCGGTTACACTTGCCCTTCCATGGCCTCGCGGAGCTTGTTGTAGCCGCGGTGGGCCCGCACCTTCACCGCGGGCTGGCTGGCGCCCACCACCTCGGCGATCTCGCGGAACGAGAGCCCCTCGAACCAGTGCAGCACGATCACCTCGCGCTGGGGCTCGGGCAGGCGCAGCAGCGCGGCTCGCAGCTGCACGTCGCCCACCCGCGCCTCCGGGTTGCCGCGCGGCGCCACCGGCTCGGCGCCGCCCTCGAGCTCGAGCGACGCCTCGGGCCGCCGCCCCTGCCGACGGAAGTGCTGGCGCTTGAGGTTGAGGGCGATGGTGAACAGCCACGGTCGCAGCTTGGCCCCCGCCCGAAAGTCGCGGCGCGCCCGGTGGAGCTGCAAGAAGGTCTGCTGCACCAGGTCGTGGGCATCCTCGCCGCGCCCCAGGTCGCGCTGCATCAGCCGCAGCAGCCGGGGCGCGTAGCGTTCGAACAACACCGCGAACGCCGAGCGGTCACCGCCCACGTAGGCGGCCATCAGCTCCTCGTCGCTTGCTTCGCCGGGGCTCACTCGGCGCTAACCATACCCGAGGGCCGCCGCCAACGCGCCGAAGGTGGGCGCGGCTCGGGCATTCAGTCGCAGGTCGACCAGCTCCGACACCGCGCTGGCCCCCGGGTTGACCTCGGCCGTGCGAGCCCCCCAGCGCGGCGCTAGCTGCACGGGCGCGGCGATGTACGGGAACACGGCCGTCGTCCCCACCGTGACCACGAGATCGAAGCCCTGCTCGAGCTCCCGCCGCAGCCGGGCCAGGGCCGGCCCCGGCAGCATCTCGTCGAACAGCACCACTCGCGGGCGCACCAGGGCCCCGCACTCGGGGCAGCGCGGCGGGATCTCGAGCCCCGCGTAGTCGCTCACCCGCTGCTCCCAGCGGCACGCGGTGCAGCACAGCTCGTGCACGTTGCCGTGCATCTCGATGAGCGCGCGGCTGCCCGCCGCCCCGTGCAGCCCGTCCACGTTCTGGGTGAGCACCACCACCGCGGCCCCCGGGGCCTCGCGCTCGCGCTCGAGCCGGGCGATGACCTCGTGGGCGCGATTGGGCGCCGCCCCGCGGCAGGCATGCTCGACCTGGGCGATGTACTTCCAGCACAGCTCGGGCCGCCGCTGCATCATCCCGCCCGACAGCGCCTCCTCGATGGGGATCCCCTCCTCGGTGCCCCCGTCGTCGTACAGGCCCCCCACCCCGCGGTAGGTGGGCAGCCCCGAGTCCGCCGAGATCCCGGCCCCCGTGATGAACAGGATCCGCGGTGCCTCCCGCACCCACCGGGCGAGACGCTGGATGGGCTCGGAGGCGGGCGAGGGCAGCCAGGGCTCGGTCACGCGTCGAGCATGGCGCGTCGACGCCCGCGTCACAAGCCGCGCGGGCTCGGGGAGGTTCCTTCGCGTCGCGAGCCGCCGCGGCTCAGGCGATCGCCAGCTCGAGGTCCACCACCAGCGGCAGGTGATCCGACGCCCGCTTGGCCACTGCCACCTGCCCCCGCGCCGCCTTGCGGATCTGCACCTCGCCCCGCACGAACACCGCATCGAGCGGCCGCAGCGGGGCGTAGGCCGGGAAGGTCCGCGGCGCCGCGGGCATCGCCCGAAACCCCGCCGGCACCAGCATGCGAGCCCCCAGCGTCCCGTACACGTCGTTGAGGTCGCCCCCCACGATCACCGGCGTCTGGGCGTGCATGTGGGCGAAGGGATGGCTGTCGAGGAAGCGCACGAGCTGACGCCGTCGCTCCTCCTGCCGCAGCCCCAGGTGCATGTTGAACACGTGCACCGTGCGGTTGCGGCTGCCCTTGCGCACCCGCACCACCGTGTGCAGCACGCTCCGAGCCTTGCGCCCCTCCAGGCTGAGATCGATGTTGTCCGCCGTGCGACAGGGAAAGCGACTGAGCACCGCGTTCCCATATGCCCCCCCGGCCCGCAGGCTCACGTTGGGAAACCACGCCCGGTGCCGCAGCCCCAGCGCCTCCCCCAGCATCTCGCTCTGCTGATCCCCATTGCTCCGCCTCGCCCCCGCATCCACCTCTTGCAGCAGCACGATGTCGGGATCGTAGTGAGCAATCGTGGCCACGATCCGCCCCGGCTGATACCGCCGATCGATCCCGCCGATGCACTTGTGGATGTTGTAGGTCATCACCCGCAACCGCACCCCCCGATCCTACCAGCCCCCGCCAACCCTCCGCCCCCTCGAGCCCAAGTTGTCGCACCCCCAAGGCGAACCGCATCCCCCCTGCCGCGCCAACCCCAGCCTCAGATGCACCGCATCCCCCCCCGCCGCGCCCTACCCAGCCGCAACCGCAGCCTCAGAGAATCCCCCCGCGTGCGGGGGGAAGCTGCGCGAAGCGCCCCTCTCCAAGCACCCCGCTGGCCGCGGGGGGCATCGCTAGCTAAGCCCCGTCTTGCTGACGACGCCGCGGAACATGTTCAGCGTGCGCTCGAGGCTCTCCACGACCTCCTCGAGACTGCGCGCGTCCTGGTTGCGGATCTCCGCCTCGGCCCGCTCGACCACGCCCTCGGCCTTGGCGATCGCGTCGCGCCCGAAGGCGGTGCCGCTCATCACGGCCTGCACCTGCGGGAACAGCTCGCGCACGTCGGCGATGAGCCGCTCGGCCTGCTGGCGCTGGCGCTCGAACTCCTCGGAGGCCCGCACCTCGACCATGTAGTGCTGGCTGCTCTCCACCAGCTCCTGCAGCTCGTCCTCGGTGAGGCCGGAGGTGGCGGTGACGGTGATGCTCTGCTCGCGCCCGGTCTCGAGGTCCTTGGCGGCCACGCTCACCAGGCCGTCGGCCGAGATCGAGAAGGTGACCTCGATCTCCACCTCGCCCTTGGGGGCCTTGCGCAGGCCGCTGAGGATGAACTCGCCCAGCAGCTCGTTGTCGGCCGCCTTGTCGCTCTCGCCCTGCAGCACCAGGATCTTCACCGAGGTCTGGTTGTCGCGCACCGTGGTGAAGATGTGCGAGGCCGAGGTGGGGACCGTGGTGTTCTGATCGATGAGGGTGTGGAAGTAGCCCCCCACGATCATGATGCCCAGGCTGTGCGGCGTGACGTCGAGCAGCAGCACGTCCACGCTCTCGTCGACGAGCGCGGCGGCCTGGATGGAGGCGCCCAGGGCCACCACCTCGTCGGGGTGCACGCCCTTGCAGGGCTCGAGCCCGAAGAACTCGGCCACCCGCTGCTGCACCAGGGGCATGCGGGTCATGCCGCCCACCAGGATCACGTCGTCGAGGTCGCCCTTGTCGATGTTGGCGTCGCGCAGGGTCTTGTCGCAGATGGCGATCGTGCGCTCGACCAGATCGCGGGTGAGCTCCTCGAGCGTGTCCCGGCTGATCGACTCCTGCATGTGGTAGGTCTGGCCGTTGGGCGAGGTGTAGAGGAACGGCAGGTCCACCAGCGCCTCGCGGGCCACCGACAGCTCGCAGCGGGCCTTCTCGGCCGCGTCCTTGATCCGCTGCAGGGCCATGCGGTCGTCGGCCACGTCGACCCCGGTCTTCTCGGCGAAGCCCTGGATGAGCGCGTCCATCACCCGCACGTCGAAGTCCTCGCCGCCCAGGAAGGTGTCGCCGGCGGTCGAGATCACCTCGAACACGCCGCGGCCGATGTCGAGGATCGAGATGTCGAAGGTGCCGCCGCCCAGGTCGTAGACGGCCACCTTGCGCTCGAGGTCCTTGCCGAAGCCATAGGCGAGCGCGGCCGCGGTGGGCTCGTTGATGATGCGGATGACGTCGAGCCCCGCGATGCGCCCGGCGTCCTTGGTGGCCTGCCGCTGGTTGTCGTTGAAGTAGGCGGGGACGGTGATGACCGCCCGCTCCACCGGCGCGCCCAGGTACTGCTCGGCGACCAGCTTCATCTCCTGCAGGATGAAGGCGCTGATCTCGGGGATGGCGTAGACCGTGTCGCGCAGCTTGATCCGCACGTCACCGTGCGGGCCCTCGACCACGGTGTAGGGGCACGACTGCTGCACCGCGTGGGCGGCCGGCGAGTCCCAGCGCCGCCCGATCAACCGCTTGGCGGCATACACGGTGTTCTGCGCGTTGGTCACCGACTGCCGCTTGGCGATGTGCCCCACGAGCCGCTTGCTGCTCTCGGAGATCGCCACCATGGACGGCGTGGTCTTGTACCCCCCCTTGTTGGGGATGACCGTCGGCACCCCGTCCTCGACGATCGCGACGCAGGTGTTGGTGGTGCCCAGGTCGATGCCGACGACGTATTCCATGCTCTGCTCGCTGGCGGGCCGCGCGGAATGCTCCCGGGTGGGAGGCTAGGTTACTTTGAGAGTTTTGAGAAGAGCGCGCGCCTCGGGGTCCTTGGGACGCACGCGCTGCACCAGCAGGACCTGCTGGCGTGCGCTCTCGCCCTGACCGGCCGCGAGGAAGGCCCGGGCGATCATCAGGCGGAGGTCCGCGACCACGCCCGGCCGCAGCGGCGCGGGGCCGCGCTCGTTCTCGGTCAGCTTGCGCAGCGCCTCGATGGCCAGGTCGCGGGCCTTGGCCGGATCCTGCTGCCGCACGGAGTCGGCCGCGTGGGCCAGGTGCTCCAGCGTGGGATCGGCCTCGGCCGCCTCGAGGAACAGCGGCACCGCCTCGTTGTGGTGCCCCACCTCCACGTAGGTGCACGCGCGCGCAAAGGCGTCCTTGGCGCGGCGGCGGCGCGCGATGCTTCGGGCCTCCTCCCAGCGCCGGCGAATCTCCTCGTCGTGGGGCGAGACCTGCAGGGCCAGCCGGTAGTTGTTCGCGGCCCGGGCGAAGTTGTCCATGTTCTCGGCGTCGGCCGCCGCCTGGAGGTACTCGGCCACCTTGCCCTGCGCCGCCGTGGCCAGCCGGTCGCGCTCGCGTTGCACCCGCTGAGCGTCCCGGGCGGCCCGCCGCTGCTCGAGCTGCTCCTGCTCCCGGCGCCGCCGCAGCTCCTCCGCGGCCTGGCGCGCGGCCTCCCGCTGCTGCCGGACCCGGCGGCGGCGCTGGTGCTCCTGCTCGAGCGCGTCCACCAGGGGCGCCCGGGCCTCCTCGCTCTGCAGCGTCTGGTAGGCGGTCTTGGCCTCGGCGAACAAGCGGGACAGCGGCTCGCGGAAGCGGCCCAGCTCCCGCCCGTGGTGCGCATCGGGGTGGAAGCGCCGGCTCGCCTCTCGGAAGGCGCTGCGGATCTCCTTGAGGTCGTGGGTGGGGTGGATGCCGAGGATCTGGAACGGCGTGAGCTCGTCGCGACCATCCTCGAGGGCCAGCAGCAGGCGCTGCTTGTCGACGGCCAGCCCCAGCGAGGGATCGAGGCGAGGATCGGCCTCGCCCACCAGGGCCAGCACCGGCTCGAGGCGAGGATCGTCGGGATCGGGCGACCCGGGGTCGGGCGACCCGGGGGCCGGCGCCCCCGAGCTCGAGGGCACCGAGGGCACCGGCGTGGGCTGGGCCGGCCGCGGCGATGGTGCGGTCGTTCCCTGGGGCGGCGTGGGCTGAGAGCTGCGCGCCTGCCCGAGCTGCTGCGTGAGCATGCGACGTCGCCGGTCCTGCGCCTGGGCCCGCAGCTCCTGGGTGGACTGACGCACGCGGGGACGCGAGGGCATCGGCTCCTCCACCCGCTGCAGCGCCCCCAGCTCGAGCAGCCGCTCGAGGATGGCCTCGGTCTGCGCCGCCGACAGGGCGCTCATGCCGAGGATCTCGGCCACGGTCGGCCGCCCCTCGATCCGGCTGAGCACGAAGAATGCCTGCGGGTCGAGCGGCAGCGTCTCGAACCGGACCCCCGGCACGACGGCCAGGCGCAGGGTGCGAGCGAGGCTCACGGCTTCACTCTAGCCTCGGTCGGGGCCCTTCCGCAGGTCGGCCCTGCGACCGGGCGTTGTGGGCGCCGCCGTGGCCATCCCTTCCGTTCGGTCATGTTCGGGCTCCCGGGCCGGAGCGTTCCGCGCAGGGCGCGTCCGACGGGAGCCCCTCGGATCTTCCCTTCTCACCCCTACCAGGCGATCACGGCTCCGTCGCGCATGAAGACCCCCGACGGACCCTCCGCGGGCAGGGTGGCGGCCAGCACGATGCCGCGGGTCCCCTCGGGGATCGAGCGCGTGGCCGCCTTGCCGCCCATGTCGGTGCGCACCCAGCCGGGGCACACCGCGTTGACCTTCACCCCGTGGCCGGCCTCGTTGTGGAACAGCCGCGTGACCGCGTGCAGGGCCGTCTTCGAGATCCGGTAGGCCGGCCACCCGCTGCCCATGTCCTCGAGCGCGCCCATCCCCGAGGAGACGTTGACCACCCGCCCGTAGCCGGCCTGGTTCATGCGGGGCAGCACTCGCTGCAGCAGGCGATAGGCCCCCAGCGAGTTGGTGCTCACCGAGCGCAGCACGGTGTCGGCCGAGACCACGAAGGGGTTGGCCGAGCCCTCGTCGCCGCGATCGTTGGTCGCCTCGAAGATCGCCCCCGCGTTGTTGACCAGCACGTCCACGCGGGGCAGGCCCGCCAGCGTGTCGCGAGCGAAGGCCTCCACGCTGGCGTCCGACGAGACGTCGAGCACCGCCGCCTCCACCTTCAGCCCCTCCTCGCGCAGCCCCGCCGCGGCCGCCTCGGCCTTGGCGGGGTCGCGGGCGGCCAGCACCACCCGGTAGCCCTGCTGGGCGAGCTCCCGGCAGGTCTGGAGCCCCAGCCCGCGGTTGCCCCCGGTCACGATTGCGATCCGCTCGTCCATCGTCGCGTCCTCCTCGATCCGTGGTGCCCTACTGGGGCTTCATCGCCAGGTGCAGGTTGAAGTCGGCGTGGCCCAGCGCCCCGTACAGGCGCGTCCACAGCAGCAGCCACGCCTCGGTGCCGCGCGCGGTGGAGATGCCCCCCAGGTCGATCACCTTGCTCCACCCGAACTGCTCGCGCAGGAAGCCGCTCACCGTGGCCTTGGCCTCGGCATCGTCGCCGCTGACGATCACCTCGTGGTCGCCGGGGATCCGCGAGGGGTCGACCATGATCGGGTTGGCCATGGTGTTGAGGGTCTTGACCACCTTGGTGCGGGGGAAGGCGCGCTGGATCTGCTCGCCCAGCGAGTCGTCGTTGCACACCGACAGGCGGGGCGGGAAGCCCTGGGAGAAGTCCAGCGGGTTGCTCAGGTCGAGCAGGATCTTGTCGGCGAGGTTGTCGGCGCCCGCGGCCTCGAGGGCCTGCAGCGAGGCCACGCCGGCCGTGCAGTTGAACACCAGCTCGCCGAAGGCGGCCGCGTCGGCGAAGGTGCCCGCGCTGGCGCCCTTGCCCGCCTGCTCCACCCACGCCGCGGCCTTCTCGTTGCCCGCCGTGCGCGAGCCCATCCTCACCTCGTGCCCGAGGGCGACGAGCTTGCTGCCGATGGCCTGGCCGACCATTCCCGTTCCGAGTATTGCGATCTTCATGGCTCTCGTTGTCCTTGTTCTGCGGCCGGGCGTTCGCCCCGCTCACCGCCCAAGCTAGACCCTGGCCGCCGAAGAAACAACATCGACGGATTCCCTTCTTCATCAACTCGTGGTTGATAATCGAGTCCATGGCCGACCCCTTCGACGGCATCCTGCCCTTCGTCCACACCGCGCGCGCCCGCAGCTTCCGGGTGGCGGCCGAGCAGCTCGGGGTGACCCCGGCCGCGGTGAGCAAGGCGATCAAGCGGCTCGAGGGCGAGCTGGGCGTGGCGCTGCTGCATCGCACCACGCGGCGGGTGAGCCTGAGCGACGAGGGGGCGCGCTTCCTGGCCCACTGCGAGGGCGCGCTGGCCCACGTGCAGGCGGGGCGCGACGAGCTCGAGGCTGCGCGCCGGGTGCCCCGCGGCGAGCTCACCGTGACCCTCTCGCACGTGCTGGGCCCGTTCCTGCTGGCCCGTCTGCCCCGCTTCACCGCCCGCTACCCCGGGCTGCGCCTCGACCTGCGCCTCACCGATCGGCGCAGCCGCCTGGTGGACGATCGCATCGACGTGGCGCTGCGCGTGGGCCCCCTGCCCGACTCGACCATGGTGGCCCGCAAGCTGCTGTCGCCGCGCTGGGCCACCGTGGCCGCGCCCGACTACCTCGCCCGCCACGGCACCCCCGATCGCCCCGCCGCGCTGTCCGGGCACGCGTGCCTGCGCTTTCGCAGCCCGCGGGGCAAGGCGGTGCCATGGACCTTCCTCGACGACGCCGGTCAGCCCGCGGCCATCGAGGTGCCCGGGCGGGTGGACCTCGACCAGGGCCAGCTCCTGGTCGAGGCCGCCCTCGCCGGCCTGGGCGTGGCGCAGGTGTTCGACTTCATGGCGCACGAGCCGATCCGCGAGGGGCGGCTGGTGGAGGTGCTGCATCCCTTCGCCGCCCCGGGGCCCGAGGTCTTCGCGCTGGTGCTGCCGCAGCAGGCCAAGGCGCCCAAGGTGCGGGCGTTCCTCGACTTCGCCACCGAGGCCCTCGGCACCGGCCGCTAGCCGCCGCGGCGCCCGGGCGTGGCACGTCGCTCGAGCGCGACGCGCCACGGCTCGATCCCTCGAGCCGATCCGATCAGTAGAGGACCTCATCCGCCAGCACGCCGGGACAGCCCGTGGTGCCGTCGGGGGCGTCGATGCCCATGCCGTCGCCTCGCGTGCCGCCCTGGCCTCCGGTGCCAGGGCTCCCTGCCGCGCCGCCGCCAACCACCACCGCCGAGGTCGACGCGTTGGTGACCCCGACCGAAGCGATGCCGATCGAGACCCCGCCGCAGCCCCCGGGACCACCTCCGCCTCCGCCCCCGCCCCCGGCCCCGCCTCCGTTGGCGCCGGGCTCGGGCTCCTCGCCGCAGTTGGAGCAGGCGCAGGGCGGCGCACCGGCGCCCGCCGATCCGGGCAGGCCGCCGTCGCCCCCGTCACCGCCGTCGCCCCCGTGGCCGCCGCTGCCCAGGGTGAGGTCGCAGTGGGTGACCTCGATGTCGGAGTCGATCGCCACCACCACGAACGAGCCGCCGCCGGGGCTGCCCGCCAGGCCGCCCCGCCCCCACAGCCGCCCGCGGCTCCGCCCCCGCCCCCGCCGCTGCAGGGCTCCGAGCTGCCGTCGATGTCGCAGCCGAAGGGATCGCTGTCGAAGCCCCCCGCCCCGCCGCCGCCTCCACCTCCGCCGTTGAAGCCGAAGGAGGCGTCACTGCCGGTGGCCGCCTGCCACAGCCCCATCACCCCGAACGAGCCGTCGTCGTCGCTGCCCGCCGTCCCGGCCATGCCGTTGCTGCCCACCGCCCCCGATCCTCCCAGCGACCCGGGGCTCGCCCCGTCGAAGCAGCCGTCGCAATTGCTCGAGCCCGCCGAGCCGCCCGCCCCCACCGCGGTGGGATCGCCTCCCGCCGAGCCGGGCAGGCCGTTCTCCGAGGGGCACACGTCCCCGTGCCCGCCCGTGCCCCCGGTCGCGCCGCACATCGAGGCTCCGCCCGCGCCCGGGGTGCCCTGGTCGGCCGGCATCCCGTCGCCGCCGTTGGGACCCGGCGCCCCGTCGACCCCGTCGGCCCCGTCGCCCGCCGTGCCGCCCACGATCTCGCAGTAGTCCAGGTGCAGCAGCCCGCCGATCGCATTGCGGACCCACACCCCGTAGGTGGACTGCCCGCCGCCCACGTAGTCGCGGGCCACGATGGTGAAGCCGTCGATCTCGGTGGGCAGGTCGATGTCGTTGGCGATCAGCGTGCGCGCCTGGGTGCCCTCGATGGTGCTGGTGTTGGTCTGGAGGTTGCGGGTCCACGAGCTCGCGTCGTAGCCCCCGTACATGCTGGTGCCGTTGCCCACGGTCACCGTCTCCACGTAGGTGCCCTCGGCCACCAGCACCGCGCGCGGCGGGTCGAAGCCCTGCGCGATCTCGATGCCGCGGGCGAGGGTGGCCACCGGAGCGTCGGGGCTCAGCCCGCCGTTGCCGTCGTCGCCCCCCAGCGCGCTCACGAACACCGAGCAGTAGGCCAGGCCGTCGATGCCGTCGTTGTTCTCGTCGAGGCCGTCGATGTCGGGCACGTCGATGCCGTCGCAGCCGCAGCCGGGCTCGTCGGGCATGCACAGGCCCTCGCCGGTGCTCTCGCTGCCGCCCTCGGTGGTCCCCGAGCCGCCATCGGCCATCCCGGTGCTGGTGCCGCTCGACGAGCCCGAGTCCCCGGTGCCGCCCATCGCGGTGGTGCCCATCGGGCCGCCGGTGCTCGCCGCGGTGGTGCCGTCGGCCATCCCGGTGCTGCCGCTGCCGCCCGCGGCGGTGGTGGAGGTCCCGGGGCTGGAATCGTCACCGCAGGCGGCGAGGGTCAGCGACAGGCACGCGAGCACGAAGCCGAGGGGACGCATCGACATTCGAGCATCATATCGCCTCCATCACCGCGCTGACGAGCCCACGATGGGGCGCCCCGCTTCGGCGACGCCCCGGCGCGGGAGCTCGCTCGGTCCGCAGCTCGCTCAGGCCGCGGTGCCCACCGAGGCCACGTCGTCGGGCGCCAGCGAGGGATCGATGCGCAGCGCTCGTCGCAGCTCGCTCAGCGGCCGCTGCCACCACGCGCTCCAGGGAAGCCCGGTCAGCGGCGCGGCCCGTCGCCCCATGAGGTAGCCCTGCACCAGCTTCTCCACCCGCCGCGGCCCGCTGCCGCGCTGCAGCAGCAGCGAGTTGAGCAGCCCCGCCGACATCAGGGTGAGCGGCAGCGGAGCCTGGAGCTGCGCGTAGTAGAACGCCTGCAGGCCGATCTCGCCGTCCACGTCGGTGTCGAAGCCGGTGGCCACGTGCCACAGGTCATGGGTGCCCTGCAGGTGGATCCGAAAGCGCTCCAGCGAGCCGGTGCCCGTGGCGTGGTCGAGCGCCGCCGGATCGAGGCCGTTGCGGGTGATGAAGTCGGCATACTCGCGCCCCACCGTCCCGGGCGGCAGCGAGGCCAGCCGCTCCACGTCGAGGTGCAGCCGTTGCACCGGGCCCCGCAGGAGCCCCTCGATCTCCGGGCGCCCGCGCAGCCACGGCATCTGCTCGAACAGGTCGCCCTGGGCCACGCGCTCGCCCAGGTCGAACACCCGCTCGAGCTGGTCGGGGTCGCGGACCAGCGACACGAAGGTACGAGCGAAGCGCAGCAGGTTCAGCGTCCGTTTCATGCTCGGGCTTCCCGGGGGCAGGGACCGGGCCTCGTCAGGGGTTAGGATGAGCCGCCTCCCCTCGGTTTTCGACTCGCGTTCCGCCATGTCCGATCGAGCCCCCGCAAAACCCACCAAGCGCCGCCGTAGGCCGGTCCAGGCCCGCTCCGAGGCGACGGTGGCCGCGATCCTCGAGGCCACCGCTCAGGTTTTGGAGAGCGAGGGCTACGAGCGCACCACCACCTCGCGCATCGCCGAGCGCGCGGGGGTGAGCGTGGGCTCGCTGTACCAGTACTTCCCCACCAAGGACGCGCTGGTGGCCGAGCTGGTCGAGCGTCACTTCGACGAGGTGTCGTCCCGCATGCTGGGCACGCTCGCCGAGCTGGGCGAGGCCTCGGCCGAGGCGGCGGTGGAGGTGATCGTGGAGGCGATCGTGGATCTGCACCGGCCGCATCCGGTGCGGCACGGGGCGTTCAACGAGCTGCTGCTGCGGATGGACGGCCTGGAGCTGCTCGATCGCTTCGGGGCCCACGTGGAGGCCGCGGTGGCCGAGGTGCTGGCCCAGCGCCGCGAGCCGCTGGGGCTCGCCGACCCCGAGCTCAGCGCGCAGGTCCTGTGCCGCGCCGTCTCGGGGCTGGTGCGGACCACCCTGCGCCGCGACCCCGAGCGCTTCGCCGACCCGGCCTTCCAGCGCGAGCTGGCGCGGCTGATCCACCGCTACCTGCTGTAGCGCCGCCGCGGCGCGCCCTCAGATCCCATCGACCAGGTAGCGCGCCATGTCGAGGTGGAAGTGGTTGCGATGCGCCCGGTCGAACGACGGGGTGAGCACCACCGAGAACACCCGCTCGTCGTACAGGCGCCGCGCCACCCTGCGCAGGAACTTGGCCTTCTTGGTGGTGGGCTCCTCGTCGCTCTTGGTGTAGTGGTCGAGCACCGAGATCGTGGTGCCGCCCACGAGCTGGAATTCCTTGATGTCGATGGCGTTGGCGTAGCTGTGCTCGCTGACCCAGCCGGGGTAGTTGGCCATCTCGCGGCAGTTGTAGGTGCCCATGTGCTTGATCCGCTTCACGCGGCGACCGAAGTGAGCCTCGGCCTCCTCCTGCACGATGGCCTCGAGCCGCGCGAGGGCCAGGCCCACCCCGCAGGTGACCTGCGGCTTGCCGCCCCACGAGATCTCGCCGGGACCCCGCTGGTAGCGGATCACCTGGGGCGCGCCGCAGGTGATCCCGCCCTTGGTCTCGTGCACGGGCAAGCGCGAGGCGGTCCAGGTGATGCCGGCGTCGTCGAGCTTCTGCTCGCAGTCCTCGATGAGCTCGGGCGGGCCCACCCACACCTCGTCGTCGCTTCCGTCCTCGTCGTCGCTTCCGTCCTCGTCGGTCGCCGGCGTGGGCTCGGCGGGCGCGGCCGCGACGAGCTCGGGACGGGGCTCGACCTCCACCGCCACCATGGCGGCCGCCTCGACTCCGGGCTCGGCCTCGGGGCTCGGCGCGACGGCGGTCGGCTCCGGGCGCCCTTCGCGGGCCTGGAGCTCGTCGACCGAGAGGAACGCAGCCACGCCCAGCCCGGCGAGGCCGGCGAGCACCAGGGTCGTTCGTCCGAGCGGCATCGAGTCGACATCTACGCACGAGCCCGCCGATGGGTTCCGTGTCCTCCACCACGCTGTCATGCTGGCCCCATGCGCGCCCTCGCCCGGCCCTGGCCGCTGCTGGTGCTGCTCGCTGCCGCAGGGTGCGCGAGAGCCTCGCGAGGCCCGGCGGTGCCCCCCGCGGCCCTCCATCCCCAAGCCCACTCGGCGCTGGTGGGCGAGGTGGACGAGATCGTGGCCGCGCTCGGCAGCGGCGAGGTGGAGCGGATCGCCGCCCACATGACCCCACGCCTGCACGACCGCCTCGGCGTGGCCGACCTCGCCCACGCCACCGAGCAGCTCCGCGATCGCTACGGCGCCCCGCAGGGGATCATGGAGGAGCACACCGCGCGGGAAGGGCGCTTGCTCTGGTACTCGGGCCTCGTCGTGTTCGCCCGCGGCCGAGGCCCCCGCGAGGTGCTCACCCCCGTGCTGGTGCAGCTCGCCCTCACGCCCACCCGCCAGCTCGAGCGCCTGCTGGTGCGCGAGCACGTGTTCATCGAGCACCTGCATGCGCCGGCCGAGCACTACCTGCCCATCACCCGCTTCCACGTGCCCGCCGAGGGGCCGTGGCGCGTGGCGCAGGGCGGGCCCACCCGCGAGCTCAACGCCCACCACGGCAGCGTCACCCAGCGCTTCGCCTACGACCTCGTGCGCTTCGTCGACGGCCGCTTCCGAGCGCCCCAGCAGCCCCGCGATCGCAACGAGTCCTTCTACGGCTACGGCCAGCCCTTGCTCGCGCCGGCGGGCGGCACCGTGGTCGAGGTGGTCGAGGACATCGCCGACAACGTCCCCGGCGTGATGGGCGAGGCCGGCGGCAACGGGGTGATCATCGACCACGGCTTCGGCGAGCAGTCCTCGCTGTGGCACGCCCGCCCCGGCAGCGTGCGCGTGAAGGTGGGCGAGCGAGTGGAGGCCGGCCAGGTGGTGGCCGAGGTGGGCAACAGCGGGCGCAGCTCGGGGCCCCACATCCACTTCCACCTCACGCGCCGCGACGATCCGATCTCGCTGCCCGCTCCCTTCGTCGACCTCGCGGTCGACGGCCACCCCGAGGATCTCGCGCTGCCGCTCAAGGGCCAGACGATCGAGTCCCGGGCGCAGCGCCCGGCCGCGCTGGCGAGCGGGCCCAGGGTGCTGGTCGACGCCTGATCGCCGGGCCCGCCCGCGCCCGCGAGCCACGACCGTGGCTCCCCGCCGACCCTCGCCGGGCCTGGACAGCGCCCACGAGCGGGGCTATCGACCGCATCGAATGGACCGCCCCGCGGGCCCCGGCCGGCTCACCGTCATCGTCACCCTCGTGCTGCTGTGTGCGATCTGGGGCAGCACCTGGCTGGTGATCAAGACCGGCCTGCGCGAGCTGCCCCCGCTCACGGCCGCGGCCGCTCGCTTCACCCTCGCCGCGCTGGTGCTGGCCCTGCTCGCCCCCTTCCTGCACCGCCGCGAGGGCGGCGAGCGGCCCCCACCGTGGCTGGCGATCGCGATGGGCACCCTCAACTTCGCGATCTCGTACGGCGCCATCTACCTGGCCGAGACCGTGGTGCCCTCGGGGGTGGCCAGCGTGCTGTGGGCCGTGTTCCCGCTGCTCACCGGTGCCATCGCCCACCGCTGGCTCCCCGGCGAGCGCCTGCGACCGCGCCAGTGGGCGGGGCTCTTGCTCGGCCTGGGCGGAGTGGCGGTGCTGTTCGTCACCGACCTGCGGGCGATCGGGCCCGAGGCGCTGGCCGCCGGCGCGCTGCTGCTGCTCAGCCCGCTGTCGGCCGCGGTGGGCCAGGTGGTGATCAAGCGCCACGGCACCCGCGTCTCCGCCACCTTGCTCAACCGCAACGGCATGCTCGTGGGCGCCACGGTGCTGTGGCTCGCCGCGCTGCCCACCGAGTCGCTCGCCGATCTCTCCCTCGGCCCCGCCGCCATCGGCAGCGTGCTCTATCTCGCGGTGGTCGGCACCGCGGTGACCTTCGGCCTCTACTACTGGCTGCTGCGCTTCGTCTCCGCCAGTCGGCTGAGCCTCATCGCCTACGTCACCCCGGCGATCGCCCTGTGGCTGGGCTGGGCGGTGGAGGGCGAGCCGCTGGCCCTCACCACCTTGCTGGGCACCTCGCTGGTGCTCTTGGGGATCGCAGGGGCGCTGCGGCGCTAGGCCTCCGCGCGCGGCTCGCCTCCCGCCCGGGAGGCCTCCCCGGCCGCAACTTCGTCGTTTCGATGGCTCGACCCGGGGTGGTACCCTCGCCCCGCCCTTGCCGCACCTGCCGTGAAACACTCGAACGACGAGCTCATCGCACGCTGGCGCGGGGAGCCGGCGCCCCTGCTTCCGTTGCTGCACGCGCTCCACGATCGCGACGGCTACCTCAGCGACGACGCCCTGCGGGCCGTGGCCAAGGGCCTGCGGCTCCCCATCGCCGACCTGTTCGGGACCGTCACCTTCTATCACCACTTCTCGCGCCAGCCGCCCGGCAAGGCGGCCCCGCGGGTGTGCGACGGACCGGTGTGCAAGCACCGGGGCACCCAGGCGCTGCTCCAGGGACTGCCGGGCGCCACCGTCATGCCCTGCGCCGGTCGCTGCGACGGGCCGGTGCCGGTGCTCCAGGGCGACCTCGTGCGGGTGGGCTCCACCCCCGACGGCCTCGCCGAGGAGCCCTCGCCCCTGCCCCCACCCTACCCCGGCGATCGAGGCGAGTGCGTCTTCGCGGAGATCCGCACCCATGACCGCGCCACCCTGGCCGGCTACCGCAGCACCGGCGGCTACCGGGCGCTGACCGCCGCCCGCGACACCATGACGCCCAACGAGATCATCGACGTGATCACGGCCAGCGGCCTGGCCGGGCGCGGCGGCGCGGGCTTTCCCACCGGGCGCAAGTGGAAGGCGGTGGCCCAGGCCCCCGGCGGGCCCAAGACCATCGTGTGCAACGCCGACGAGGGCGAGCCCGGCTGCTTCAAGGACCGGGCGCTCATGGATCACGATCCCCATGCGCTCGTCGAGGGCATGGCGATCGCGGCCCTGGCCACCGGGGCCACCCGCGGCTTCATCTACCTGCGCTACGAGTACCCGCAGACCCTGGTGATCCTCGAGGACGCCATCGCCGAGGCCCAGCGCGTGGGCCTGCTCGACGGCTTCGACCTCTACGTTCGACGCGGCGCGGGGGCCTACGTGTGCGGCGAGGAGACCTCGCTGCTCAACAGCCTCGAGGGCAAGCACCCCTTCCCGCGCAACCGACCGCCCTACCCCGTCACCCACGGCTTCGAGGACCGGCCCACCGTGGTCAACAACGTGGAGACCCTGTGCGCGGTGGCCCCGATCCTCCGCCACGGCGCCGCGTGGTACCGCGACCTGGGCCTGGGTGATCACGCCGGGACCAAGGTGATCAGCCTCTCCGGCGACGTGCAGCGCCCCGGCAACTACGAGGTGCCGATCGGCCTGCCCCTGCGCACGCTGCTGCACGAGTGGGCCGGCGGCCCCGCCCCCGGGCGCACGATCCAGGCGGTGACCATGGCCGGCCTCTCGGGCGGCCTGCTCGGCCCCGATGCCCTCCAGGGCACGCCCGCGGTCACGCTCGACGAGCCCTGCCTGCGCGCCCGCGGGGCGTTCCTGGGCGCCGGCGGCATCATGGTCTTCGACGACACCCGCCACATGGTCGAGCTGGCCCACGAAGCCATGGAGTTCTTCGCCCACGAGTCCTGCGGCAAGTGCTTCCCCTGCCGCATCGGCACCCAGCGCCTCACCGAGCGCCTGAGCGGGGGCGGCCCCGTCACGCTCGACGCCTGGACGGCCGAGGTCACCGACATCGGCGACGCCATGAAGGCCACCAGCGCCTGCGGCCTGGGCACCGCCGCGCCGCTCATCACCGACAGCTTGCTCCGCTACTTTCCAGACCAGGTGGCTCGCCACCTCGCCGGGAGGAAGGCATGACCACCCACACCACCGCATCGACCCCCGAGGCCCGCGAGCTCGTCCTCACCATGGACGGCCAGGAGGTCTCGTTCTCCGTGGGCGAGACCCTCTACCAGGTGAGCCAGCGCCTGCGCACCGAGGTCCCCACCCTGTGCTACGACGACCGCCTCGATCCCTTCGGGGGCTGCCGCCTGTGCGTGGTGGAGGTGGAAGGGCAGCGCAACCCGGTGGCCTCGTGCACCACCCAGGCGCTGCCCGGCATGGTGGTGCACACCCGCAGCGAGCGGGTGGAGCGGCACCGCAAGACCCTGCTCGAGCTGGTGGTCTCCGAGAACCCCGAGGCCCGCATCGATCCGCTGCGCGGCCACGCCAGCCAGGAGCTGCACCACCTGCGGGAGCGCTACGGGGTGACCGGTGAGCGCATGCAGGGCCGCAAGTCGGGGCACAGCCGCCCCGACGACGACAACCCCTTCATCGCCCGCGACTACGACCAGTGCATCTCCTGCTACCGCTGCGTGCGGGTGTGCGCCGAGCGGGAGGGCGACTATGCGATCAGCGTCAAGGGCCGCGGCTTCGCCACCCAGATCACGGTGGAGTTCGACGGCCACCTGCGCGACTCGGCCTGCACCTTCTGCGGCCAGTGCGTGCAGACCTGCCCCACCGGGGCGCTCGCCGATCGCAAGGCCCTGCGCGCCGAGGCCCGGCCCGAGCCCATCGTGGCCACCCGCTCGATCTGCCCCTACTGCGGGGTGGGCTGCTCGGTCGACCTGCTGAGCAAGGGCGACCGTCTGGTGGGCATCCGCCCCGCCATGGACGGCCCCGCCAACCTCGGGGCGCTGTGCGTGAAGGGACAGTTCGCCTTCGACTGGGTGCAGAGCGAGGATCGGCTCACCACCCCGCTGGTGCGCGGCAAGGACGGCCAGCTCCACCCCGCCACCTGGGATGAGGCGCTCGATCGGGCCGCGGCCGGCTTCGCCAAGGCCCGCGACGAGCACGGCCAGCACGGCACCTATGCCATCGCCTCGGGCCGCGCTCCCCACGAGTCGGCCTACGCGATCCAGAAATTCATCCGGGTCAGCTACGGCAGCAACTACATCGACAACTGCTCACGAGCTTGACACGCTCCCACGGTGGCCGGTCTGGCCGCCACGATCGGTCGAGGGGCGATGTCCAACCCGCTGGCGGACATGGAGAAGCCCGAGGTGATCTTCGCCATCGGGACCAACATGACCGAGTGCCACCCCGTGGCCGCCACGCGGCTCAAGCGAGCGCTGCGCAGCGGCGCGAAGATGATCGTCGCCGATCCGCGGCGGATCCCGCTGGCCGAGGCGGCCGACCTGTACCTGCCCCTGCGGGTCGGCACCGACGTGGCCCTGCTGCTGGGCATGGCCCACGTGATCGACCGCGAGGGCCTGGTGAACCGCGAGTTCATGGAGGCCCGCACCGAGGAGGCCGAGGCCTTCCTCGAGCACGTGCGCCAGTTCACCCCCGAGTGGGCGCAGAGCATCTGCGGGGTGCCGGCCGCCGACATCGAGCGTGCGGCCCTGATGTACGCCCGGGCCGAGCGCGGGGCCATCTACTACACCCTGGGGATCACCGAGCACATCTGCGGCGTCGACAACGTGCAGAGCCTGTGCAACCTGGCCCTGATGACCGGCCACATCGGCCGCGAGGGCACGGGGATCAACCCCATGCGCGGGCAGAACAACATCCAGGGCGCGGGGGACTGCGGGGCGCTGCCCAACAACTTCCCCGGGTTCCAGCCGGTCACCGATCCCGCCCACGCCAAGCGCTTCAGCGAGGCCTACGGGCGCGAGATCGAGGCGGTCAAGGGCATCACCAAGGTGCAGGCCCTCGACCGGGCGGCCCACGGCGAGCTGTGGGCCATGCTGATCTGCGGCGAGAACACCCTGGTCAGCGACCCCGATCGAGACCACTGCGACAAGGCCCTGCGCGCGCTCGACCACCTGGTGGTGATCGACCTGTTCCGCACCGAGACGGCCGAGCTGGCCGACGTGGTGCTGCCCGCCACCGCGTGGGGCGAGACCGACGGGGTGTTCACCAACACCGAGCGCCGCGTGCAGCGGGTGCGGGCCGCGGTGCCCCCCATGGGGCAGGCCAAGCCCGAGTGGTGGATCGTGGCCCAGATCGCCAAGCGCATGGGCAGCCCGGGCTTCGACTGGCAGTCGCCGCAGGAGGTCTTCGACGAGCTGTGCAGCCTGTCGGGGATCTACAAGGGGCTCGACTGGGAGAAGGCCGGAACGGCCGCCTACCACTGGCCAGTGCCCGAGCCCGGCCACCCCGGCACCCCGCGCCTGCACGAGCACGACTTCCCCACCGCCAGCGGCCGGGGCAAGTTCGTGCGGGTGGGCTTCCGCGACCCCGCCGAGGTGGTCTCGGAGCGCTTCCCGGTGTGGCTCACCACCGGGCGTCGCCTGCAGCACTACCACACCCGCACCATGACCGGCCGCGCCGGCATGCACTACTTCGTGCCCGAGGAGGTGCTCGAGGTGCACCCCGACGACGTGGCCGCGTGGGGCCTCCAGGACGGCCAGTGGTGCCGGGTGTCGGGCAGCAAGGGCGCGGTGGAGATGAAGGTGCAGGCCAACGATCGCTCGCCGCGAGGGACCGTGTTCTGCTCGTTCTCCTTCGGCGACGTGCCGGTCAACGTGCTCACGGGCGCCGGCTACGACCCGATCACCGAGACGGCCGAGCTCAAGGTGTGCCCGGTGCGGGTGGAGGCGGTGGCTCGGTAGCCCCGCCCGGGCCGCCCCCGCGTCCGCCCCTCCGGCGGACGCGACGGGCTCGACCCACGGGCGGCGCTCAGGCGATGACCTCCACCCAGAACGCCATGCCCCAGGTCATGGCGCTGCAGTCGTTGGAGTCGGCGATCAGGCTCGCCGGGGCGCGCAGGCACAGGCCCTGCTTGAAATTCTGCATCTGGAAGTGACGCTTGCGGTACTGGCTGCCGCCGCCGCTCAGGTTGTGGGAGTCCTTGTTCCACGACGAGGCGTCGCCGATCCCGGTGATCTCGCCGCAGTACACGTCGCCCTCGTCGTCCATCTTGAGGAAGGTGCCGGTGAGGCCGGTGTCGTCGATGAGCTCGAGCTGGTACTCCGAGCTGCCGTCCTCGTCGATGTCGACCACGTGCACCTGCCACACGTAGTTGTCGATGTCGAACGGGCTCGCCGCGAGCGAGGCCTCGCCGTCGAAGCACCCCAGGTAGCCGCGGGTGTAGCTCTTGATCATCACGATGTCGCCGTCGGCGAGATCCTGCGGGGTGCTGAGCCCCTCGTAGGACGAGGAGTAGACCACGCTCGACGCGGGGGCATCGTCGCTCGCGAGGCTGCCCGCGCCCTCCGGGCCGCGCGGGGCGGGCAGCGAGCTGGGCTCGTCGACGAGCTCCTGCTCGTCGCTGCGGTCGAGGACCGAGTCGTCCTCGTGATCGCAGCCGCCGAGGGCCAGGCCGAGGGTGCAAAGGAGGGGGAGAGTGATGCGCTTGGTGTCCATGGTCTTCCTCGTTTCGGCGCCGCCCGGGAGGGGCTCGGCGCGCTTCGATGGGGGTGGTCGGGGCCCGCGGCGAGTCGATCGAAGTTTCCTCGTCCAGCGCCGAATTCGG
Organism: Myxococcales bacterium; assembly: GCA_020633315.1. Taxonomy (GTDB): domain Bacteria; phylum Myxococcota_A; class Polyangia; order Nannocystales; family Nannocystaceae; genus Paraliomyxa. Next base: position 332,432 of record JACKDV010000001.1, on the reverse strand, counting down.
CGTCGTAGGGCCCATTGGAGGCTCGAGCCGCCCGGCCCCCGCGCTCGGTCCCGCCCCGCCCCCCGCGTGGGGCCCCGGCCCCTGGGGCCGCCGGCGCTTTCGTGGGACAGTGACCCGTGTCGCCCTCACGCCTCGCCGCCTCGCTGTGCCTGCTCGTCCTCGCCTGTGCCTCCGAGGGATCCGATGCCGAGCTCGTCTCCCGCCTCGACCAGATCGACGCGCGCCTGGCCGCGCTGGAGACCCAGGTGCAGACCGTAGCCGACTGGACCACGGCCCAGGCCGACAAGGAGACCCGCGAGGAGGCGGAGCACCAGGCCCGCCTGGCCGAGCTCGAGACCCGGCGAGCCGCCCGCGAGGCCGAGCGCGAGGCCAAGCGAGCCGAGCGCGAGCTCCGACGGCGCTCCCTGTTCGACTCGCTCGGCGACCCGAGCTCGCCCAGCGAGGACGATCTGCTCGGCGGCGAGGAGCTCGGGTCCAGCTCCAGCCGCGAGATCGAGGGCGCCGCCGAGGGCATCCAGTGCACCGAGCCCGCGATCGATCGCATCGAGTGCAGCATCGACCGCGCCTTCCTCGATCACCTGATGGCCAACCCGGCCCTGCTCACCAGGCAGGCGCGGGTGGTCCCCAGCCAGCGCGACGGGGTCGTCCAGGGCTTCAAGCTCTACGGGATCCGCCGCGGCAGCCTCCCCAAGCTGCTCGGCCTCGAGAACGGGGACATGCTGGTGTCGATCAACGGCGACGAGATCGACGGCATCGACGCCGCGATGGAGCTCTACACCAAGCTGCGCAAGGCCAAGCGCTTCTTGGTGGAGGTCGAGCGCAGGGGCAAGCCGCTGGCGCTGACGATCGAGATCATCAGCTAGTCGGCCGCGGGCGGCTCGACGGTCACGGGATCGCCCACCGTCACCGTGCCGCCCTCGAGCACCCGGCAGTGGATTCCCCGCAGGCGTCGCTCGGCGTGCCCCTTGTGGTTGACCCAGCGCATCGCCTCGGCCCCGAAGCGCGCCTCGAACTTGGCGCAGCCGGTGTGCGGGGCGTCGGTGACCTCGAGCCGCACGCCGCCCAGGCGCAGGCGGGTGCCGGGAGGCGCGACGGCGGTGCTCAGGTCGAGGTCGACCAGCACGTTGTCGCCCGGCATGTGCAGCGGCTGCCCGTCGGCGACCAGCTCGGCCGCCCGCACGTTCATCAGGGTGATCTGTCGCCGCCGGCTGGGTCGCGAGCCCTCCACCCAGCGATCGCCCCCGAGCCCGCCCTCCACCGTGATCTCGGCCCGCGGCAGCACCTGGTGCTCTCCCTTCCCCCGCCGCGCCACCAGCAGCTGCACCGTTCCGCGGGACGTGGAGGGAGGCTCGCTGGCTCGCCAGCCGGCCTCGAGCTCGTCGAAGCTGCGCACGCCGGGAGCATAGCCCCACCGCGCGGCGCCGGGGAACAGCTCAGTGCCCGTCGCCCTCGCTGGGCTTGGGCCGCGCCCGCGGGTGGGCTTGCTCGTACACGTCCATCAGCCGCCCCATGCTCAGGTGGGTGTAGCGCTGGGTGGTGGACAGGCTCGCGTGGCCCAGCATCGACTGGATCGCCCGCAGGTCGCAGCCGCTCTCGAGCAGGTGGGTGGCGAAGCTGTGCCGCAGGCCGTGGGGGCTGATGCGAGCCCGCGCCTGCTCGCTGCTGCGGCGCTCCACCAGGTAGCGCACCTGTCGGTCGGAGAGCCGCCCGCCGCGGTTGCCCAGGAACACCGCCTCGGCCGGCGAGCGGGGCGTGAGCAGGTGCTCGCGCAGCGCCAGGTACTCGCGCAGCGCCTGGGCGGCGGGGCGCCCCAGGGGCACGATGCGATCCTTGCCGCCCTTGCCCGAGACCACCCGCACCAGCAGGCGCTCGCCGTCCCAGCGCAGGTGGCTCAGGTCGAGCTTGACGCACTCGCTCACGCGCAGGCCCCCGCCGTAGAGCACCTCGAGCACCGCGCGATCGCGACGGCGACGGACCTCGGTGGGATCGAGGGGATCGGCGATCGGCGCCTCGATCATCGCGGTCACGTCGTCCACCGGCAGCGCCACCGGCAGCCGCTGCCCCCGCTTGGGGTTCTGGACGAGCGCCGCCTCGTTGTCCTCGCGCAGGCCCTCGCGCCGCAGGAACTCGCCGAAGCGCCGCAGCGCCGAGAGCTTGCGCGACATGGTGCTCGGCGCCCGCTTGCCGTGCATGCGCGCGAGGTGGGCCCGCACCTGCCGGACGGCCAGGTCGTCGGGGGTGGCCTCGCGCCCGGTGGTCTGCTCCACCGTGTCGAGGAACTGCGCGATGTCGCGGTGGTAGGCCTTCACCGTGTGCGGCGAGGCCCGCACCTCGTCGCGCAGGTGCGCCACGAACCGCTGCAGAGCCTCGCGCATCCCCCACAGCCTAGCCCAAGACCCTCGCGATGACGAAGAAGTGGGTGCGCAGCGGGGCCGGGCCGCCGCGGGCCCGCCCCGATCCGCGCGCGCTCAGCCCCGCTCGATCGCAGGTCCCCGCTCGGCCAGCCGGCGCAGCCCGTCGTCGGTGAGGCGATAGGTCGTCCACTCCGACATCGCGGTCGCCCCCAGCCGCTCGTAGACCTCGATCGCCGGCCGGTTCCAGTCGAGCACCCACCACTCCATCCGGGCGCAGCCCCGCTCGCACGCCAGCCGGGCCAGCGCAGCCAGCAGCGCACCGCCCACCCCCACGCCGCGGTGCTCCTGGGGCACGAACAGATCCTCGAGGTACAGGCCCGGCCGGCCCCGCCACGTGGAGTAGTTGTGGAAGAACAGCGCGAAGCCCCGGGCGATGGGAGGCGGGCCCTCCGGGTCCTCGGCGAGCAGGCACTCGAAGGGCGGCCGCTCCTGGCCGAGCTGCCCGCGTAGCTGCGTCGGTGTCACCTCCACCGCATCGGGCTCGCGCTCGTACTCGGCGAGCGCGACGATGAAGCGATGCAGGGTCTCGGCGTCGTTCGGGGTGGCGAATCGGATCCGCAGCGACACCCGCGAGGATACGGGAGCTGCACCGGCTCGCGACGAGCCGGCGGCGAGCCGACGGATCCGCCGGGCCCCCGAGGGGCGAGGCCCCGAGCGCCCCGCATTCGCTGGAATTCGCGCCCCCACGGGTCACCAGCGCCCATCCATCGAATACTGAACATATAAACAGTATCCTCCCGCGATGCCGGTCCCGCTGTGGGTCAAGAGCAACTTCTCGTTCCTCGAGGGCGCCAGCCACCCCGCCGAGCTGGTCGAGCGGGCGCACGAGCTGGGCATGCCCGCGATGGCGCTCACCGATCGCGACGGGGTCTACGGGATCGTGCGCGCCCACGTGCGCGCCAAGGAGCTGGGCCTGAAGATGATCCACGGGGCCCAGCTGACCGTGCAGGACGCCGTGGGCGGCCCGGTGTGGCCGGTGGTGCTGCTGGCCGCCGATCGCGAGGGCTACGCCAACCTCTGCCAGCTGCTGTCGCGGGGCCGCGCCCGCTGCCCCAAGGGCCACAGCCGCGTGCTCAGCTCGGAGCTGCGCGCGGCGGGCCCGGGGCTGCTGGCGCTGTGCCCCGAGCCCGCGCTCTTGCCCGTGCTGCGCGAGCCCTTCGAGGGGCGGCTTTGGGGGCTGGTCACCCGGCACCTCGAGGCCAACGACTGGGTGCGCGAGAAGACCATGCGGAGCACCGCGAGCGCGCTCGAGCTGCCGGTGGTGGGGACCACCGAGGTGCTCTACCACCACCGCAACCGCCAGCCCCTGCAGGACGTGCTCACCTGCATCCGCCTCGGCTGCACCGTGCACGACGCGGGCACCCGCATCCGCTGCAACGCCGAGCACGACCTGCTGCCCCTCCCGGTCTTCCGCTACCGCTTCGCCGACGACCCCGCCCTGCTGCAGCGCAGCGAGGAGGTCGCCGAGCGCTGCACCTTCTCGCTCGACCAGATCCGCTACCGCTACCCCGGCGAGCGGCTCCCCGAGGGCCACAGCGAGAGCGACTGGCTGCGCACCCTCACCCTGCGGGGCGCCAAGCGGCGCTTCCCCGAGGGCCCCCCGCCCGCGCTCGGCGAGCAGCTCGAGCGCGAGCTGGCCCTCATCGCCGAGCTCGACTATGGCGGCTACTTCCTCACCATGCACGAGATCGTGGAGCGCTGCCGCGAGCAGGGCATCCTGTGCCAGGGGCGGGGCTCGGCCGCCAACTCGGCGGTGTGCTTCTGCCTGGGGATCACCGCGATCGACCCGGTGAAGATGGACCTGCTGTTCGAGCGCTTCTTGAGCCGCGAGCGCGCCGAGCCCCCCGACATCGACCTCGACATCGAGCACCAGCGCCGCGAGGAGATCATCCAGTGGGTCTACGAGCGCTACGGCCGTCGCCACGCCGCCATGGTGGCCAACGTGATCCGCTACCGCGTGCGCTCGGCCGTGCGCGACGTGGGCAAGGTGCTGGGCCTGCCCGCCACCGCGCTCGATCGCCTGGCCAAGCTGCTCGACCACTACGGAGACGGGCCCAACGAGGGCCTCGGCCCCGAGCTGCTGCACCACGCCGGCCTCGACCCGCGGGCCCCCATGCACCGCCACCTGGTGCGCCTGGTGCAGCAGCTCGTCGACACCCCGCGCCACCTGTCGATCCACCCGGGCGGCTTCCTGCTCGGACACGAGCCCGTGGACACCCTGGTGCCCATCGAGCCCGCCACCATGGAGGGACGCACCGTGGTGCAGTGGGACAAGTACGACGTGGAGGACCTCGGGCTGTTCAAGGTGGACCTGCTGGGGCTGGGGGCGCTGTCGATGGTGCGGCGAGCCCTGCAGCTCATCGAGACCCACGAGGGGCTGCGCCTGCGCCTGCACGAGCTGCCGACCGAGGACCCCGACACCTACGAGATGATCTCGCGCGGTGACACCCTGGGCGTGTTCCAGATCGAGAGCCGCGCCCAGATGGCCATGCTGCCGCGGCTGCGGCCCCGCACCTTCTACGATCTGGTCATCGAGGTCGCCATCGTGCGGCCGGGGCCGATCCAGGGCGACATGGTCCACCCCTACCTGCGCCGCCGCCAGGGCCTCGAGCCGGTCGAGTACCCCCACCCCGCCCTGCGTCGCGTGCTCGAGAAGACCAACGGGGTGCCCATCTTCCAGGAGCAGGTGATGAAGCTGGCGATCGCGGTCGCCGACTACACCCCGGGCGAGGCCGATCAGCTCCGCCGCGACATGGCGGCCTGGCGCTCGGCCGGCCGCATCGAGCGACACCGTCAGCGCCTGCTGTCGCGCATGGTCGCCAACGGCATCGCCCCCGAGTTCGCGCAGCGGGTGTTCTCGCAGATCCAGGGCTTCGGCGAGTACGGCTTCCCCGAGAGCCACGCCGCCTCCTTCGCCCTCATCGCCTACGTGACCGCCTGGCTGCGCCAGCACCACCCCGCCGTGTTCGCCTGCGCCCTGCTGGGCGCCCAGCCGATGGGCTTCTACTCCCCCGCCTCCATCGTGGAGGACGCCAAGCGCCGCGGCGTGCCCGTGCGCCCCGTGTGCGTGCAGCGAAGCGAGTGGGAGCACACCCTGCAGCCCACGGAGCCGGGCGAGGGAGCGGCCGGGCAGCGCTGGGCCCTGCGGATGGGCCTGCGCGTGGTCAAGGGCCTCGGCGAGCGCGAGCGCCGGGCCTTCGCCGTCGCGCCCCCGCCCTACGCCGACCTCCTCGACCTCGCCCGCCGCACCCGGCTGGGCGCCCACGCCCTGCAGGCCCTGGCCGAGGCGGGAGCGCTGGCGTGCTTCGGCCTCGATCGCCGCGATGCCCTGTGGGCGATCCGAGGCCTCGCCGCCCAGCTCGGCGATGCCATGGATCTCCCCGCCGACCAGGCCCCGGCCCCGGACCAGCCGCGCTTTCGTCCCGTGCACCCCACCGAGGCCATCGTGTGGGACTACCGGACCAGCCATCACAGCACCCGCGGTCATCCCATGGAGCTCATCCGGCCCGGCCTGCGCCCCGGCCTGCCCTGGGCGCACGAGGTGGCCCGCATGCCCGACCGCAAGCGCACCGACTTCGTGGGCCTGGTGATCTGCCGCCAGCGCCCCGGCACCGCCAGCGGGGTCACCTTCCTCACCCTCGAGGACGAGTCCGGCTTCGTCAACGTGGTGGTGTGGCAGCGGGTGTTCGCCGAGCACTCCGTGCTGATCAAGAGCGCCGCCGTGCTCGGGGTGACGGGGAGGATCCAGCGCGAGGATGGCGTGGTGCACCTGGTGGCCGACCGCCTGTGGGAGCCCGTCACCCGCGCGGCCGCTCCGCGCACGCAGATCCGCAGCTTCCACTGAGGGGATCGCGACCACCACGGATCGGCCCCGACCACCGAGGATCGGGCCCCGATCCGGGGTCGACCGAGCCCGGATCGAGGTCGTCCCGCGCTCGGGCTCGCCCTCGTGGATTCGTCGATTCACCATCTGAGGCCGATCGAGCCATGGTCCGTCCCGACCAGAGCACGATCGCCCTCGATACGCTCGATTGCATGAAAGAAACCGTTTGAAATTGGTGAATCAACGTTGAGTATGACTACCATAACTAACCAATAGCTGCATCATGGCTCGACGACGCACAAAATACATGAACGCTTGCGCAGTGAGAAAACTGCTCATTCACGGTAATGAAAATTACGTCGTCATGGCTTTCCCACCAAGCGATGGTCGAATACGCTGGGTGCATGCCGATTCTCTTGAACGACCTCGATCTCCGAAAGGCCGAGCGCATGCTGGTGGAGCTGGCCCTGGCCCGCGGCGGCAGCATCGTGAAGGCTGCCGAGCACCTGGGCATCACCCGACATGCCCTCAAGCGGCGGATCATCAAGTTCCAGATCCAGTGGCCACCGGCCCATCCCGCCACGGCGAGCGCGTCTCAGTCGCGCGAGCTTGGAACCAGCACGGCCGAGCAGATGCGCAATCCCGAGAGTCGCTGAAGCTCAGACCGTTGCCGAAGTCGAGGGGCGTCCAGCATGGCTGGGCGCCCCTTCGCTTTGGGCCGTGCACGCTCATCACCCCGGATGCCCAGCGTAGGCCCCTCGACGATCACGATGGCTCGGGATCGGTGGCCCCCCGCTCCGCCATCGGATCGCGACCGGGCTCGAACACGTCGAGCCACGCGAGCTCGACCACGGGCGCGTCGCTCCCCTGCGCGACCACCAGCTCCACCAGGCCGAGCCCGTCCGGCATCACCACCGAGGGCAGCGCATGGTCGTGCCAGCCCGGCCGAAGCAACAACTCGGTGCCCTCGCCCCAGCCCTGCACCCGCACCGTGACGGGCGCGCTGGCGTGCAGCCGCAGCCGCCCCTCGAGCCGCAGGGGGATCCGCAGCGGCACGCCGATCACGGCCCGCCCCTCGATCGTCCGCGCCCGATGCTCGCCCCGCGCGTGCACGGGCCCCAGGCCCGACAGCGCCCAGCGAGGGTCCTCCGCCCACAGCCGCTCGTAGCCCTTGGCGTCGCCGCGCGAGCGCACCAGCGCCCAGCCCTCCGCCAGATCGTAGCGGCCCGGCGGCGCTCCGCTGCGCAGCGCGAGCCACCAGCTCGCCGGCCACGAGCCAGGAGTGCCGGTGGCCTCGAGCACGCCGTCGAGCGGCAGCCCGAAGGCCCGCGACCACGCCGGTGCCAGCGACTGCGGCACGCCCCGCCGAAGCCGCCCGTAGAGGTAGTCGCCCTGCATCTGCAGCGACAGGCGCAGCGAGCCCAGCGACAACGCGGCCACCAGCAGCGAGGCGCTCCTGCGACGCCGCTCGCCGTCGAGCCACGGATGGAGCAGCGTGGCCCAGCCCAGCCCGAAGACCACCGTGGCCGACACCAGCCGTCGCGCCCCGAAGGCCCAGCCGCCCCACCAGTCGTCGACCGCTCCGCACAGGTACAGCTCGAGCAGGAAGGCCGCGCCCAGCCATCGCGCCAGCCCCCGCGCCGGGCCCCGCCGGGCGGCCGCGGCCACGCCCACCAGCGCCAGCCCCACCGCGGGCGACCACGCCAGCAGCCCGCCGCGGCTGGACCACAGCACCAGGTCCCACTGGCTGCTGCCCCAGCGCATGAACTCGGGCCCCTGCGGCACCAGCCAGGGCGAGCCGTAGGTCTGCTGCCACACCCACGCCTGCGGCACCAGGCACAGCAGCGCCACCGCGAGCATCACCGCCAGCCCGCGCACGGCCTCGCGCCGCGACGCAGGCCGCGACGCGCTCCGCAGGGCGAGCCACAGCGGCCCCAGCCCGAAGACCAGGTCCTGCGGTCGCACCAGCACCACCAGCCCCAGCCAGGCGCCCACTCGCCAGCCGCGGTGCGCCCCGAGCTGCGGGCCGCCGGTGGCCGTGGCGTGCACCAGCCCGGCCACCGCCAGCGCCGACGCGGCATGCGACCAGCTCGGCTGCTGCGTGGCGTACCAGCCCAGCGGCGTGGCCACGGCCGCGAGCACCACGGCCAGCCCCACCGCCCGCGGCCCGAGCCAGCCCCGCAGCACCCGGGCCATCAGCACCAGCGCCAGCCATGCCGCCACCACGCTGCCCAGCATCGTCAGCCGCTGGCATCGCGGCGAGCTGCCGTCGCCGGGGTCCTCCCACCAGCCCGCCGCGTCGCCCAGGCGGCTCACCGCGTGGGCGACCACGAAGCTCGGCACCCAGACCAGCGCGGTGCCCAGGGTGAAGTGATTGCCCGCCCAGCCGTCCGCGCGCACCGGCTGGTGGTGGGGATTGCCCAGCCGCGCGTAGTCGTCGGCGAGCCGAAGATCGCCGTCGAGCACCAGCGAGCGCACCTGCGCGTAGTGGTACAGCCCATCGCCGTGGGGCCGGCCCCCCTGGGTGAAGCGATCGTCGGGCTGGAGCGCAAAGGCGAGCAACGCCAGCACCCCGAGGAACCCCAGCAGCAGCCAGAGTCCGGGGCCCAGGCGGCGCGGCGGTGGCAGCGAGGCGATGCGTCGGTTGTCACACGGGTCCCCCGGGGCACGCCAGGGCGGGGCCGCCGTGCACCCGCGCAGGCCCGTGCAGCGCGGCACCACTCGCTCCCTCTCGATGACCGCAAGCGCGGTGGGAAGCGAGGCCGACGGCGTGATATGAGATTGCGCCGAGCCCGATGAGCACCGAGCCCCCCGTCTGCCGCCGCGTCTTCCTGATGCGCCACGGTCACTACGAGCGCACGGGCAACCTGGGCGACACCGTCTGGGGCCTCAGCCCCCTCGGGCGTCGCCAGGCGGTGCGGGTGGGCCGGAGGCTGGCCCGCCTGGTCGACTCGCTGGGCGGACGCTCCGAGGGCGTCTACGCCAGCCCGTGGCCGCGTGCGATCCAGACCGCCGAGATCGCCGGCCGCGAGATGGACCTGACCAACATCCGAATCAAGCGCTACCTCCACGAGCTGGTGCCGCTGGTCGACCCCGAGCGGCCCGAGTTCAAGGGCTTCCCCCTCGGCCTCGAGGCCACCCCCACCGAGGGCCGCGAGTTCGTGGACCAGCAGGTCGACAAGGTGCGCTCGCGCTTCTTCCGTCCGCCCACCCGTCGCTCCTACGTGCTGGTCTTCGCCCACGGCAACCTCATCCGCTACCTGGTGGCCCGCACGCTTCGCCTGCCCTACGAGGCCTGGGCCATGATGGACATCGCCCACGGCTCGATCACCGAGCTGCGCGTGTACTCCAACGGCTTCGAGGCGCTCGTGAGCTTCAACGACACGGGGCACATGCCCCCCACCATGGTGACCACCACATGAGCCGAGCCCCGCACCGTCCTCGCCCCCGCGGCCGGCGCTCGTCGTGGCGACGAGCGGCCCTGTGCCTGTCGCTGCTGACCGCCGCGGCCTGCCCCAAGGAGCCGCCTCCCCCCGCGCCGCCGGCCGAGCCCCCGCCGCCCTCGCCCCAGGTGGCCGACCTGGGCGACCAGATCTTCGACGCCTGGTTCGCCGCGCGCCCGGCCCAGGCCACCGCGATCGGCGACCACCGCCAGGACGGCCGCTGGCCCGCGCTCGGCGAGGCCGACATCGCGGCCGACCTCGCGCGCATCGACGACTCGCTGGCCCGCCTCGAGGCCTTCGATGCCTCCGGCCTGGGCCCCTCCGATCGCGTGGACCTCGACATGCTGCGCAACGAGCTGCTGCTGCAGCGCTTCGAGCACGAGGTGGAGAAGCCCTGGCTCCGAAGCCCCATGTGGTACGCGCACCTCATCGGCGACGGGCTCGAGGACCTGGTGTCCCGCGACTACGCGCCGGTGGCCGAGCGCGCCCAAGCGGTGGCCGAGCGACTCGAGGGCCTGCCCGCGCTGATCGACCAGGCGATCGCCAACCTCCAGCCCGGCCAGACGATGCAGCCGCAGACCCAGGTGGCCCAGCGCCAGCTCGACGGGCTCATGGCGCTGCTCGACGAGCTGCCCGCCCGCCTGCCCGACGCGCCCGCCGAGGCCCTGCAGCGGGTGGAGGCCGCCACCGGTCCCGCCCGCGAGGCGGTGCAGCGCCTGCACGAGCACGTGGACCTGCTGCTGCCCGAGGCCAACGCCTCCTGGCGCCTGGGCAAGGAGAATTTCCAGCGCAAGCTGGCCCTCACCCTGCAGACCGAGCTGTCGGCCGACGAGGTGCGGCGCCTGGCGATCCTCGAGCACGCCCAGGTGCGGGCCCGCATGGCCGAGCTCGCCGACGAGCTCGCCGACGTGCTGTTCCCCCCGTCCCGCAAGCGCGCCATCCTGCGCTCGAGCAGCGCCGACCCCGAGACCACCATCATCGCGGCCGTGCTCGAGGAGCTGAGCAACGATCGCGTGGACCCGGCCCAGCTCCGCGATCGGGTGGAGACCACCCTGGGGCGCCTCGACGCCTTCGTGCGCGAGCAGGGCCTGGTCACCCTCGACGACAGCGAGGTGCTCGAGGTGATCTGGACGCCCCCGCACCAGCGGGGCGTGGCCATCGCGGGCCTGGCCGCCCCCGGCCCCCTCGACGCGACCAAGCCGGGCCTGCCCAGCTTCTACCTGGTGCAGCCGGTGCCCGACGACTGGCCGCAGTCGTACCGCGACTCGTTCCTGCGCGAGTACAACAACTTCATGATCGAGATCCTCTCGATCCACGAGGCCATCCCCGGCCACTTCGTGCAGCTCTACTACGGCAAGCGCGAGCCCTCGACGATCCGCCGCGTGCTCGCCAACGGCCCGTTCGTGGAGGGCTGGGCCGTCTACGCCGAGCACCTGATGGTGCAGGCCGGCTACTCGGGGGGGCCGCCCGCCAGCGCCTCGCCGCCGCCCGGGGTGAGCAAGCGCCTGTGGAAGGTGATGACCGACCCCGAGCTGCGCGCCAAGGCGATCGCGCTGCACGGGCTCAAGTTCTACCTGCGCACCGTCACCAACGCCTTGCTCGATCACTCGATCCATGCGGGGGAGATGGACGAGCTCGAGGCGCTCGAGCTGATGGTGTTCCGCTCGTTCCAGCAGGAGGGCGAGGCCAAGGCCAAGTGGGTGCGGGCGCAGGTCACCTCCACCCAGCTGAGCACCTACTTCGTGGGGGCCCAGGCCTGGTTCCGGCTGCGCAAGCAGGCCGAGGCGCAGGACGGCTTCGACCTGCGGGCGTTCCACGACGAGGCGCTCCGCCACGGCGCGCCGCCGGTCCATCGCCTGCCCGAGCTGATGGCCAGCCCCGCCGCCGACGAGGCCCCCGACCCGAGCGCGGACGAGCCCGGGCTCGACGAGGAGCCGGCCGGCGAGGCCCCCGACGAGGCCGAGCTCGTCGAAGAGACCGACCCCGACCCGAGCCCATGAAGCATCACGCCAACGATCCCGTCCTCGCCGCCGTCGACCTGCGCACCGGGGCCGACGCCCGCGCCCTGCTGCAGCAGGTGCTCGATCGCTGCGGGGCCCCCCACGCGGTGGCCGTCTTCGACCTCGACTCCACCCTGCTCGACAACAAGACCCGCCAGGCCCGCATCATGGCCGAGTACGGCGAGCGCCACGGCGTGGCCGCCCTCGCCCGCAGCCGGGCCGAGCACTGGGAGGGCTGGGACTACCGCGTGGCCATGCGCAACGCCGGCCTGCCTCCCGACCAGGTCGAGGCCCACGTGGAGCCCTACCGAGCCCTGTGGCGCGAGCTGTTCTTCACCTCGGAGTACTGCCGCCTCGACACCCCCGTGCGCGGGTCGGTGGCCTACATGCAGGCCGTGCGCGAGACCGGGGCCCGCATCTGCTACGTGACCGGGCGCCACGAGGCCATGCGTGCCGGCAGCGAGGATTGCTTCGCCCAGCACGGCCTGCCCGAGCCCGACGGCGATCGGGTGCAGCTGTGGATGAAGCCCACCCTCGAGGAGCACGACGACGACTACAAGGCGCGGGTGCACGCCGACCTGCCCGGGCTGGGCACCGTGGTCGCGGTGTTCGACAACGAGCCCATGCACGTCAACGACTACCGGCGTAGCTTCCCCGAGGCGCTGGTGGTGCACCTGGCCACCGACCACAGCATGCGCGATACGCTGGTGGATCCGGGGATCCCGTCGATCGCCGATTTCGGGAGCTGGTCGTAGCCCCGCTCGCCCCGCGTCGCGTTCCTCCACCCGCCGCAGCCCCGCGTCGACCCTCGGCGCGCGGGTGGTGGGAATCGAGCCCCAGACGCGAGACCATGAGGCGTGCGCGGAGCGGGAAGGGCCCTGATGGGGGCGGGTCTAGGCGCGTGGCTGCTGTCCGCGTGCCCGAGCTCGGGCTTCCTGTGCCAGAGCGACGACCAGTGCATCGACGGCGATCGCGAGGGGGTCTGCACCAGCGACGGCCGCTGTGCCTTCTCCGACGAGGACTGCGCCTCGGGCCTGGCCTACGGCGAGCTGGCCGGTCCCGATCTGGCGGGCAGCTGCGTGCCCGTGGACGACGCGAGCTCCACCGCCACCGACGACGGCCCCGTCCCCTCGAGCGACGGGGCGAGCGCCGACGAGACCTCGGCCCCTGCGTGCTCGCCGGGCTCGACCTGCCAGCCCGACGACCCCTGCGCCACCGCGGGGCTGTGCAACGACGCGGGGAGCTGCGTCGTCACCGAGACCATCGCCTGTGACGATCCGCCGAGCCCCTGCCACGGCCCCGGCCAGTGCGAGCCGGGCGGCACGGGCTGCAGCTATCCCCCTCGGCCTCCCGATGCCCCCTGCGAGGACGGCGATCCCTGCACCACCGGCACCCGCTGCGACGAGACGGGCACCTGCAGCGGCGGCGAGGTGTGCAAGACGGACGACCCCTGCCAGGTCGCGCAGTGCACCCCCGAGGGCTGCGTGATCGAGGCCCTCGACGACGGGCACTCCTGCGGCGATCCGGCCTCCATGCGCTGCTGCAGCGGCCAGTGCGTGGACATCTCCTCCGACGAGGAGCACTGCGGCGGCTGCAGCTCGCCCTGCGCGGCCGGGCAGCCCTGTCAGTCGGTCGCGGCCACGCCGCTGTGCGCCCTGCACCCCGCCGACACCTCGGGGCGCTGCGTGTGCAGCAACAGCACGCAGTGTCCGCTGGGGCAGCAGTGCGGCAGCGGGTTCCCGTACTCGGACGTGTGCGCCCCCCAAGACCCGGACCAGTGCGACGGTCTGGTGGTGGATCTGGGCCTGTGCCCCAGCTACTGCGGCTACTGACGAGGGCACGAGACCCGCGCGGCGCCGCGCTATGCTGGTGCCGATGCTCGGGCTCTCTCCTCGTCGTTCGCTGTGGCTGGTGATCGCGATGGGCTGCGGCCCCGTGGGACCGTCGGTCGACGGCAGCGGCTCGGGGGGCTCCTCGGGCTCCGCCAGCAGCGGAGGCACCGGCATGGGGGGCACCGGCCAGGCCAGCGTCACCACGGGCTCCGGCCACGACACCACCGCGAGCACCAGTGCGGCCGACGAGGGCACCACCCGCGACTGCGAGGGCGCGTGCTTCGTGGACTTCCCCTGCAACGGCACCGAGGTGGGCTGTGTCGATCCCACCACGCTCGAGGGCTGGCAGTCGGTGTCATTCGAAAGCTGCGAGGGGGTCTTCGGCTGCGAGGACGCGTGCTTCTGCGACGGCTCCTCGTGCGTGCAGCAGGATCCCGTGCCGTGCCCGCCCAGCAGCTGGTGCGTGGAGCAGGGCGACCGCCTCTCGCCGACGGCCCGGTGCCTGCCCAGCGCCGAGGTCTGCGGCGGCCCCGAGGGCCTCGCCTGCTCGCCCCAGCAGCACTGCGAGCACTACGAGGGCGCCTGCCCGGCCTGCCTGGACGAGCCCGAGGGCTGCGGCCCCGGCTCGCCGCTGGGCTGGTGCGTGCCCCGGCCCGCTCCCGACGACGACTGCGAGCCCCAGATCCCGGGCGAGGAGCAGTGCGGCTGCGACGGGATCACCTACGCGAGCGAGTGCGAGCGCCTCCGGGCCGGAGTTGCGCTCGCCAGCGACGGCCCCTGTGCCTGAGCCCCGCGCAGGAGGAGCTCAGCCGGGGTCGGCGGGCGCGAGCATGCGCCGGCCGGCCCTCATGCCTTGATCCGCTCCATCTTGGGGTCGTACAGCGGTCGCAGCGAGGCCACGGCGGGCACCCGGCGCCCCGCCACCTCCACCTCCCAGCGCCCCGCCTCGATCCACGTGGCGTCGATCGGCACGTCGGCCTCGATCATCGCCAGGCCCACCGCGCCGCCCAGGGTGTGCCCATACGACGCGGCCCGCACATAGCCCACCGGCGCGCCGTCGCGCAGCACGATCTCCGCGTGGAACATCATCGGCTCGGGGTCCTGCAGCAGCACCTGCAGCAGCCGCCGGCGCAGCGGGCCCTCGGCCCTCTTGGCCAGCACCGCGTCGCGACCGATGAACCCGCCCGGCTTGTCCAGCGCCACCGCGAAGCCCAGCCCCGCCTCCAGCGGCGAGTCGGTGTTGTCGATGTCGTGGCCGTAGTCGCGGTAGCCCTTCTCCATGCGCAGGCTGGCCAGCGCCTTGAGCCCGGCATGGCGCAGCCCGAAGGCCTCCCCCGCCGCCACGATGCGCTCGTACACGTGGGCCGCCTGCTCGGCCGGGATGTACAGCTCGTAGCCCAGCTCGCCCAGGTAGGTGATGCGCACGCACAGCAGGCGCGCGAAGCCGATGTCGATCTCCCGCGCGCTGCGGAACGGAAACGCCCCGTTGCTCAGGTCGACCGAGCTCAGCGATTGCAGCAGCTCCCGCGAGCGCGGCCCCTGCACGTTGAGCTGGCAGTAGCCCGAGCTCAGGTCCGTGGCGAAGACGTGGGCGTCGGCGGGAAAGCGGCGCTGCATCCAGGTGAGCGCGTGGCGGTGCGCGGTGTCGGAGGCGACCACCCAGAAGCGCTCGTCGTCGAGCTTGGTCACGGTCAGATCGGCCTCGAGGGTGCCGCCCTCGTTGAGCCACTGCGTGTAGGTGATCAGGCCGGGCTCGCCGTCCACCCGGTTGGCGCTCAGCCACTCCAGGGCCCGCCCCGCGTCGCGCCCCTGCACCAGGAACTTGGCCATGAACGACATGTCCATCACGATCACGCCGCGGCGGGTGGCCTCGTGCTCGGCCCTCCAGTGGGAGAACCACTGCGGCCGCCCCCAGCCGAGCGGGCCGGGGTCGGGCTCGACGCCCGGGCCCGCGTACCAGTCGGGGCCCTCCCAGCCGCTCACGTCGCGGAAGTAGGCCCCCTGGGCCACGTAGTAGTCGTGCAGCACCGAGCGCTTGGCCCCGCGCGCGGTCTTCATCGAGCGGAACGGATAGTGGGCCTGGTAGACCATGCCCAGCGACTCCACCGTGCGGGTGCGCCGGTACTCGGCGTTGCGCTGGTAGGGCTGCAGGCGGTCGATGTTCATGCCGGTCACGTCCACCCCGGGGCGGCCGTTGACGATCCAGTCGGCGATCACCTTGCCCATGCCCCCGCCGGTGATGATGCCGATCGAGTTGAGCCCCGCGGCCACGAAGTAGTTCTTCAGCTCGGGGGCCTCGCCCACGATGGGCGCCAGATCGGGGGTGAAGCTCTCGGGCCCGCAGAAGAACTTCTTCACCCCGGCGTCCACCGCCCGGGGAACCCGCTCCATGGCCCGCTCCACGTAGGGCATCATGCGGTCCCAGTCGGGTGCGATCTCGCCGAACGAGAAGTCGCCCGGGATCCCGCCCACCTTCCACGGCGCGCACACGGGCTCGAACAGCCCGATGAGCATGCCACCCACCTCCTCGCGGTAGTAGCCGTAGCGCCCCGGATCCTCGATCACCGGCATGTCGGCGCTCAGCCCCTCCATCTCCTCGGTGATGAGGTAGTAGTGCTCGGCCGCCTGCAGCGGGATGCTCACCCCGGCCAGCTCGCCGAGCTGCCGCGCCCACATGCCGGCGCAGTTGACCACATACTCCGCCGCGATCTCGCCGTGGGTGGTGGTCACCCCGGTCACCGCGCCGCGCGTGGTGGTCACGCCGGTGACCGCCACGCCCTCGATCAGCCGGGCCCCGGCCAGGCGGGCGCCCTTGGCCAGCGACATCGTCACGTCGACCGGGTTGGCCCGGCCGTCGTCCTTCACGTAGAAGCCGGCCCGTAGATCGTCGGTGCGCGCCAGCGGGAACCGCTCCGCCACCTCGCGCGGCGAGATCTCGTGCACGTCCACGCCGCAGTGGCGGTTGAAGGCGGCGGTGCGGCGGAACTCCTCGAGGCGATCCTCGTCGCTGGCCAGCTCGATGAAGCCGACCGGCTTGAAGCCCGTGCTCACCCCGGTCTCGTCCTCCAGCCGCGTGTACAGGTCGCGGGTGTACCGGCGCATCCAGGTGGAGGTCTCGGAGGTGGAGCCGAAGGTGACCACCAGGCCGGCCGCGTGCCAGGTGGTGCCCGAGGTCAGGCGATCGCGCTCGAGCAGCACCACGTCGGTCCAGCCCATGTGAGCGAGGTGGTAGGCGACCGAGCAACCGATGATGCCGCCGCCGACGATGACCACGCGGGCCTGCGAGGGGATGACCGGGTCCTTCATGGGGGCCGGAGCATACATGCATCGCTCCGCGCCGGCCCAGCCTCACTCGAGGAACGGCCGCACCTGCTTGACCACGAGCTGACCGTCGGCACGCAGCTTCCACTCGGTGTCGAGCAGCACCCGCGCCGAGGCGAGCACCTCCTCGTCCACCGGGAACAGCGGGGCGATCGTCGTCAGCTCGTCCCCGAGCTCGCGCAGCCGGGCCTCGTCGAGCACCCACTGCCCCTGCGGCAGCAGGGTGGAGCCGCGCTCGCGCTCGATGGCGGTGAGCAGGTCCTTCTCCGGCCCCACCCCCGGGGCCGCCGAGACCACCTCGAGCTCCACCACCAGGTCGCTGCACTTCTCGCGCTGGCACTCGCGGCAGTCGCTGCGCCCGCAGCTCGCGGCCAGGCCGGCCACGAGCACCACCCCTGCGAGCCGGATCGCCATCGCTCCCGCCGCGCATCCAGCCCATCGCAACCGCGACCGTCGAGGCACGGGACCGCCGACCCGGCGACGGCGCAGCGGCTCACGTCGTTCGCGAGCGCTCCAGCTCCTCCTCCACCAGGCGCCCCAGCTCCTCGAGGTGGACCCGCAGCGCATCGTCGAGGCGGCGCGGGCGGACGTCGCCGATGCACAGCGTGCCCACGCGATGGCCCCGGTGCCGCAGCGGCACCCCGGCGTAGAAGCGGATGTGGGGCTCGCCCACCACCGTGGGGTTGTCGGCGGCCCGATCGTCGAAGCGCGCGTCGGGGATCTCGAGCACGCCCTCGCCCAGGATCGTGTGGGCGCACAGCGACGCATCGCGGGGCAGCTCGGCGGCCAGCCCGGGGGGCCTCGACTTGCTGAACTGCAGATCGCCCACGACGAGGTTGACCCATGCCATCGGCACGCGGAACAGCGCCCGGGCCAGCCGCGTGTAGCGATCGAAGCGCTCCTCGGGCGGCGTGCCCACCAGGCCCAGCGCCCGGACCACCCGATCGCGCTCGGGCTCGTCGCGGGGCTGCTCGGCCCGATCCCAGCGCAGCGGCATCCGCAGCAGCCACGCCCGCATGCGCGCCCGGGCGTACTGCGGCGAGAACGGGCACTCGAGCCAGGCGCTGATCCCCGCGGCCCGCCCCGCCTCCGGCTCGATCTCGGCTCCGCGCCCGTAGATCACCAGCGGCACCGCGCGCCCGTGACCATCGACGGCGCCCCGCAGCCTGGCGCAAGCGCCCAGGCAATCCTCGCCGCCCAGGGTGCGGGGCATGAACACCACGCCGGGGCGCTCCTGCTCCACCAGGCGCCTCGCCTCCTCGAGGGTGCGGGCCCGCAGCACCGGCAGGCCGTCGGCCTCGGCCGCCGCGCGCAGCAGCGCCGACGCCTCGCCGTCCTCCCCCACCACCAGCACCGCCCCCGAGGGCGACGTGGGCTTGGCGGCGTCGGTGGCCGTGGTCACCCGCCGGCGCGCCCGGATCGGCGACGGCTCGAGCTCGATCGCATGTCCCTCCGCCGCCGCCAGCACCTCCAGCCGCCCCCGTCGCTGCGCCGCCCGCTCGCGTGCGCGCCCCAGCAGCGCATCGAGGGCATCGTCGTCGCGCATGGGATCGTGGTGGAACATGGCCACTCGTCGCGCGGCCGCGGCGTTGGCCATGTCGATCACGTACTCCATGGTGCTGTGCCCCCAGCCCACCCGCTCGGGGTACTCCGCCGCGGTGTACTGGGTGTCGTGGATCACCAGGTCGGCGTCGGCGATGAACTGCCCGTGGCGCTCGTCCTCGCCGCCCCGCGGCGGCACGCCCCCGTCGGCCAGGCGACGCAGGTGCGGCTCGTGGTCGGTGGCGTAGACCACCGTGACCCCGTCGGCCTCCAGGCGATAGCCCAGGGTGAGCCCGGGGTGGTTGAGGTAGCGCGCGGTCACCCGCACGTCGTCGAGCTCGAACTTGCCCTCGACCAGGTCGTGGTAGCTCACGTCGGCCTCGAGCTGCTCGGGGGTGATGGGGAAGTAGGCGAACTGCATCTGCCCCGCCATCACGTCGCCCAGCGAGGGCCCCAGCCCGCGGGGGCCGTACACCCGCCAGCGCTGCCCGCCCACGAACAGCGGCCCGAAGAACGGCAGCCCCTGGATGTGGTCCCAGTGCGTGTGAGAGACCAGGATGTGCCCCTCGCGGGGACCGTTGGGCTCGCGCAGCAGGGACTCGCCCAGGCCGTGGGCCCCCGTGCCGCAGTCGAGCAGGATGGTGGTGCCCTTGCGGGTCCGCAGCTCCACGCACGAGGTGTTGCCGCCGTAGCGCACGGTGGTCGGACCTGCCTTGGCGATCGATCCCCGTGTGCCCCAGAAACGGATCCGCATGCCGCTCGCTCCAGCGAGGCCACGGCAGCCCCGCGCCCGAGTGGATCCTACCCTGGATCGACGCGTTCGCTACGGCGAGTGCGAGGCGAGCCAGGCCTCGATCTCCGCGTGCCCCTCGGGCTCGCGATCGGCCCCGCAGCGCTCGGCGGCCGCGGTCGCCAGCGCGTGGGCCCGCGGCCGCTGCGAGGGCTCTGGCCACAGGGCCTCGGCCAGGGCGAGCTCGGTGTCGGCGCGCTTGCAGGGTGGCGTCTGGTCGTCCGAGCGCCGCGCCAGCACCCACTCCAGCTGCTCCCGCGCCCCCTCCCGCGCCCCCGCCTCCAGCCGGGTCTTGGCCAGCCCGTTGACCGCGTGCACCACCGTGGGGTGCTCCTCGCCGAGCGCCGGCCGCAGGATCGCCAGCGCCGCCTCCCACCGCGCGGTGGCCTCTTGGAGCCGCCCGCGCGAGCGCGACACCGACGCGAGGTTGATCCACGCCTGCCCCACCTCGGCGTGCTCGGATCCCAGCACCTCGATCTTGATCGCCAGCCCCTGCTGCATCTCGGCCTCGGCCTCCTCGTGGCGCCCGAGCTTGGACAGCACCATGCCGAGGTTCATCCGCAGCTTGCCCACCGTGTGGCTTCGCGGGCCGCTCACGCGCTCTCGGATCCGCAGGGCCTCGAGGATGGGCGGCAGCGCATCCTCGGGCCGCCCCGCCTGCTCGGCGATCACCCCCAGCATCATCAGCGAGTCGGCCACCTCGGGGTGCTCGCGTCCGTACAGCGCCTCCCGCACGGCCATGGCGTCGCGGACCCGCGCCTCGGCGCGCTCGTGCTCGCCACGCTGCTCGTCGAGCAGCCCCAGGTTGTGGATGGTGGTGGCCACCGCGGCGTGCTCGTGCCCATAGGTGGCGTCCAGGATCGCGAGGGCCCGCTGGTAGGCCGCCTCCGCGTCGTCGTAGCGGCCCTGGGCGAAGCGGACGTTGCCCAGGTTGAGCACGAAGGTCGCGATCCGCGGGTGGTCTGCTCCGTAGTGCGCCTCGGCCAGCGCGATCGCTCGCTGCTGGAGCGCGGCGGCCTCCTCGAGCTCGCCGAGCACCTCCACGTCCATCCCCAGGTTGACCAGCAGGGCTCCGAGCTCGTGGTGGTCCGCGCCGAGCACTGCTTCCTTGAGCGCCAGCGCCTCCCGGTGGGTCTGGGCCGCCCCCGCGTAGTCGGCGGTCGAGAAGCGGATCACCCCCACCACGTCGAGCACGTCGGCCTCGGCGACGCCGCTCGGATCCACGCGGCGGGCGAGGCTGCGCGCGATCTCACCCAGCGCCAGCCCCGGCTCGGGCTCGGCCCGGTGGTAGCCGACCACCCGCGCGAGCTCGCGGGCGGCCAGCACCGAGATCCGCTCCACGTCGTGCTCCAGGGCCAGGGCCAGGGCTCGACGCAGCGCCGCCTCGGACTCCTCGTAGCGAGCCATCACCTGCAGCCGATCGCCGAGCTGGTACTCGAGCTCGGCCCGGACCGGCGGGTAGCCCAGGTCGGCGAAGCGCGCGTGGGCGGCCTCGACCACCGCGAAGGCCTCCTTGCGCTTGCCCGCGGTGGCCAGCGCGCGCGCCCGCAGCAGCTCCGCGCGGGCCTCGTCCACCCGCGCCGCCTCCTCGGGGTCGGTGGGCGGCGGCGACTCGGCGGTCAGCCGGGCCACGTCCGCGCACTCGGGCAGCGCGGGCAGGTCGTCGACCATCCCCACCGCGCGCGGCAGCACCTCGGCGTCCGCGCTCGCCAGCACGGCCACCCGCTCGGCCAGCTCCGCCTTGGCTCGCTGCAGGCACTGCATGCGTAGATCCATCACCGCGCTCGACTGCTCGCCGCGGATCGTGGCGGCCTCGCACGCGTCGCGATGCAGCCGCTTCCACTCGCGAGCGTAGCCGTCGAGCCCGGCCTGCACCCGCGACCAGGTGCTCTTGGCGTAGGCCAGCTCGTGACCGAGCAGGGCCCGCTGCACGCGGGTCGAGGCGTCCTCGTCCCACACCCCCGCCAGCTCCGCCTCGGCGCCCGTGCACCGCTCCGACCGCCCCACCCAGGCCGCCGCGATCACCCCACCCAGCGCGATCACCCCGGCCCCCACGCTCCACCAGCGTCGGCGCGGGGCCAGGGCCGGCTCGAGCGCGCCGAGCAGGGTGCTCATCGAGGCATGGCGGTACCGCGGATCGGGCTGCAGCCCCCGGGTGATCGCGCGAACGATCCGCCCCGGAACGACCGGGGATCGTGGCCACGACGGGGGACCGGCGAGCTTGGCCTCGGCCAGCTCGGGGTACGAGCCTCGATCGAAGGGGTGCGTCCCCGTCAGCGCCTGCCACAGCGACACGCAGAACGCGTACTGATCGCAGCGAGCATCGGCCCGCGCCCCGGAGTGCTGCTCGGGGGCCATGTACTTGGGCGTCCCCATCACCGTGTCGGCGCGCGTGATCGGGACGGAGGAATCGCTGGGCAGCCCGTCGACCGACGGCGGCTCCTCCCCCAGCGCCCCCGTGGCCGAGGCATCGTCGGGCTTGGCGAGGCCGAAGTCGGTCACCTTGGTGGTGCCGTCGTCGGCCAGCAGCACGTTGGCCGGCTTGAAGTCGCGGTGCACCAGCCCCACCGAGTGCGCCGCGGCCAGCCCCCGCCCCGCCGCGACGAAGACCTCGAGCACCTCCCTCCACGATCGTCGATGCTCGAGCCACTGCGCCACCGATCGCCCCGGTACGTACTCCATGGCCAGGGTCAGCGACGTCCCGACCTCCACGTCGTACACCGCGACCACGTTGGGGTGGGACAGGCGGGCCATCGCCTGGGCCTCCTGCACCAGGCGCAGCTCGGTCTCGGGGCCGAGACGATCGGCCCGCACCTGCTTGAGCGCGACCTCCCGCCGGAGCTTGGCATCATAGGCTCGGTACACCGACCCCATCCCTCCCCGCCCGATGCGCTCGATCACCGAGTAGCGGCCGATCCGGCCCGGGATCGCCTCCTCGCCCCCGTCCTCCGCCCCGCCCCCGGAGAGCGCCACCGTCTCCGACTCGCTCGCATCCTGGGCCATCGAGGTGGAGACCGACATCGGCCCCAG
The DNA here is from genome assembly GCA_020633315.1 of Myxococcales bacterium. Classification (GTDB taxonomy): domain Bacteria; phylum Myxococcota_A; class Polyangia; order Nannocystales; family Nannocystaceae; genus Paraliomyxa. Next base: position 310,237 of record JACKDV010000001.1, on the reverse strand, counting down.
CATATCGGATGGCAAGCGCCGAGCGTCGCGGGACTCGACGAGCTCGTCCCCTCCTCCTGCGGCGCCGCCGCGCTATCCCGCGCGCCCCCGGAGCTGCCGCCACCACGGGGCGAGCAGCCCGAACAGCAGCGCGTCCTGCCACTCACCGTGCAGGAGCCACCGCTGGAGCTGCAGCCCCTCCCGGCGAAAGCCCACCCGCTCGAGCAGGGCGATCGACGGGCCGTTGCGGGGGTCCACGTCGGCCTCGATGCGATGCAGCGCCATCGCCTCGAAGGCATGCCCGAGCACCAGCTGCACCGCCGCGCTCGCGTGGCCCTGGCCCCGGTGCTCGCGAGCGAGCGCGAAGCCGATCTCGGCTCGGCGGTGCTCGAGCTCGATCGAGGCCAGCGTGACCGTGCCGATCACCTCGTCGCCCGGATCGAGGGCGATGCCCCACTGGTAGAGCTCGTCGCGCGCGGCCAGCCCGCGCAGCCCCTCGATCATCTCGAGGGCCTCGGCATCGGTGGTCCGGGGTCGCACCGGCATGGTGCGCAGGACCTCGGGATCGCCGAACACCGCCCGCACCCCCGCGGCATCGGAGGCCCCGAGCTCGCGCAGCCGCAGGCCACGGCCGGGGATGGTCGGCAGTCGATCCATGTCCGCGATCTACCACGGGTGACCCGCGGCCCGAGCCTACGCGTCGTCGCCGTCGTCGTCGCCCACGCACAGCCCCACGCGGGCGCCCGTGGGCTCGCGATCCTCGGCGAAGGCATGGCCGCCGTGAGCCGCCGCGATCCGCTGGACCAGGGACAGCCCCAGCCCCAGCTTGCCGCCCGCCTCCCCCCGCACGAACGACTCGAACAGGCGCTCGCGCTGCGCGGGCAGGCCGGGGCCCCCGTCCTCGACCGCGAAGCACAGCTGGCCCTCGCGTCGAAGCACCCGCAGCGCCACCGCGCCACCGCCGTGCACCCGCGCATTGTCCAGCAGGTTGGCCAGCGCTCGCCCCAGCAGGGTCGCGTCGCCCCGCAGCTCCAGCGCCTCGGTCTCCACCCGCAGCCGATCCTCGGGGAGCCCCGCGCGGGCCAGCGCCCGGGCGGCCAGCTCGTCGGCCCGCAGCGGCCGACGATCGATCTGGCCGAACTCGAGGCGCGAGCTGGCCAGCAGCCGATCCACCAGGCGATCGGCCTCGAGCAGCTCCTCCTCCATCTCGTCGAGGGCGCCCGGATCGTGGGCGTCGCGGGCCAGGTCGAGCAGCACCCGCAGGTGCCCCAGCGGCGTGCGGATCTCGTGGCTCACCACGGCCAGCAATTCCCGCTGCTCGGTGAGCTGTCGCTGGATCCGCTCCGCCATCTCGTTGATCGCCCGCGCGAGCACGGCCAGATCGTCGGGCGCCCGGGCCACGCTCGCGCGCACGTCGAGCCGCCCCTCCCCGATCGCCTGGGTCACCCGCACCAGCTGGGCCAGCGGCCGGGTCAGCCGCCACGCGATCGCCCCCGAGGCCGCCCACAGCACCATCAGCACCGCCGCCAGGGCCAGCACCATCGCCCCGCGGCTGCCGCGGGAGCCCGGCTCCACGCAGACGTCGACGCGCCCCAGGGTCTGGCCGCCGCGCTCCACCACGGCCGAGAGCTCGTAGCTCGCCTCGCACTCGCTCCCGAAGCGGGCCAGCGCACGCCCGTCCGCGTCGCGCAGCTCGATGCCCAGCCGCAGCTCCTCGGCCACGGTGTGGGCCAGGTGCTCGCGCGCGGCCGGGTCGTCCCACACCTCGGCGAAGCGATTGCCCACGAACCCGCTCACCCGCTCCACCTGCTCGCGCCACGCCCCCTGGCCGCCCGAGAACGCCGCCACGATCGCGCCCCCCACCAGTCCCGAGAGCAGGATCGTCAGGCCGAACCACACGAACAGCCGCCGCCGCAGCCGGCTGCGCACCACGTACGCCAGCCGCCCCATGCCGAAGCGCCGGTGCGGATGGTGGAAGTGATGGTGGTGATGGGGTCCGCCGGGCCCGCGCCACCGATGGGGTCCGCGAGGTCTCATGGGTCCCGCGCCAGCACGTAGCCCACGCCGCGCACGGTCTGGATCCGTCCGGCGCTCTTGGGATCGTCGCCCAGCTTCTTGCGGAGCTTGGAGATGTGCACGTCCACCGTGCGCTCGCCCACCGTCACGTCGTCGCGCCCAGCCTCCGACAGCAGCGCGCTGCGGGGCACCACCCTCCCCGCCCGTCGCATCAGCGCCACCAGCAGGTCGAGCTCGATCCCGGTCAGCTCCACCCGACGACCGTCCACGCTCACCTCCCGCGCCGGCACGTCGACCACGATGCCGGCCGCGCTCAGGTGCTCGCCCATCGCCTCGGGCCGGCTGCGCCGCAGCACCGCGCGCACCCGGGCCAGCAGCTCGCGGGGGCTGAAGGGCTTGGGCACGTAGTCGTCGGCGCCCAGCTCCAGCCCCACCACGCGGTCGGCCTCGTCGCCGCGGGCGGTCAGCATCAGCACCGGCACCGCGCTGCGCTCCCGGATCCGCCGCAGGGTCTCCAGCCCGTCGAGCCCCGGCATCATCACGTCGAGCAGCACCGCGTCGAAGGCATCCTGCCCCAGCCGCTCGAGCCCCCGCGCCCCGTCGGAGGCGTGGGTCAGGCTCACCCCCTGCTCGCCCAGGTAGCGGTCGAGCAGCTCGAACAGGCGAGCGTCGTCGTCGATGAGCAGGATGCGGATGGACACGGGGCCTCCAACGGTAGCAGCCCGCGGCGGCCCCCACAGCACGGGGGCCACCGCGGACCGGGGCACATCAGGGCGGCCCGGCGTCGCGGGCATGCTCGGCGCAGCGCTCGGCCACCCAGCGGGCCCGAGGACCGTGCCACCCCGAGTGATCGGCGTCCTCGCGGCCGAGCGCCGCGTCCACGCACACCCGGGTCAGCTCGTCGGCGTGGCCGCGACCGTGGTGGTGACAGCCGCCCACCTCCGAGCCGAAGCCCGCCACCGCGCCCACCACCAGCACTCCCCTGAGCACATGGAGCTTGATCGAGGTGCTCATGCCATCCCTCCCCGGAAGGGATGCCACCCGCCGCGACCGCGATCGATCATCTCGGCCAGGCGCTGTCGCTGGGTGTCGTCGAGCACGGCGTGGATCCGGCCCAGGGCCTCCATCACCGCCTTGCGCAGCTCCTCGAGGCGCTCGTCGTGGCGGCCGAACAGCTCGCCCATGGTGGTGGCGTCGAAGCTCTCGTTGCGGATCGCCTCCGCCACGTCGTGACGGCTGGCGCTCCACTCCTCGCGGTGCTCGCGGAAGGCAGCCCCGAGCTTGTCGAGCTCCTCGCGGATCACCTGCTCCTGATCGGGCGTGGCCTGCAGCCTGCGCAGCGCCAGCGCCAGGCCGCCGCGCCACCACCGGCCCCCGCCGCCACCCCAGCCGCCGGGGCCACGCTCGTGCCCCCAGCCGCGGGGACCCGGGCCTCCGTAGCCATAGCCGTGGTCGTGGTCGCCGAAGTGACCGTGATGACCGTGGTAGCCGTGACCGCAGCCGGGCCCGTAGCCGCCGCCCGGCCCGTAGCCACCGCCCGGCCCGCAGCCGTACGCATACCCGTGCCAGTGCCGACGACGTCGCGCCATCATGCCCAGGCCCAACACACACATGGTTCCGAGAACGAATCCGAACATGGGGGTTTCTCCTGGAGCGGAGGGTGGGCCCCCAATGTGAAGGCCCAACCGGCGCGAAGATGAAGAAGTGTTAAGGCGGGCGACCGCCGAGCGCGCCGTCGACGCAGCGATCGCCCGTCGTCGACCTCACCGGCCCGCGTCGAAGGTCCACCCGTTGTAGGTGGTCAGGAACGTCATCAACCCGCTCTCCACGAAGTCCGCCATGGTCTCGTACTTGGATGCAGCGAGGCCGAGGTTGTAGCCGTGGTAGTTCTCTCCGTGCTGCGAGAACTCGCTGAGGCCCCCCCAATTGGTCTCCTGTCCGCTCGCGCCCTTGATGATCTCGGCGATGACGCAGACGTCGGTCCATCCCGTGTACACCGAGGCCGCGACGAGCGAGCCCCCCACCGTGCCCATGTTGGTCTGGTGCACGATGGAGAACGCCATCTGCACGTACTGGAGATCGTAGGAGCGACCGTCGGTGCGACTCCGATAGTGGGCGAGCTTGTCTCCTCCGCCCCCGTACTCCAGCCCGAATTCGTCGTGGAGGTAGTACTCCTGGAAGGTCATGGGGAACTGGTAGATCCGCTTCACGAACCGCTCCGGACCGTCCCGGCGCTCCAGCTCGACCAGCTTCGCCATTGCCGTCTCCAAGTCGATCATCATGCTCCATTCATCCTTTCGGCCGCTCCTCGCTCACCCGAGGCACCACCACCGGGATGTCGACATCCGCCGCACGAAGCTCTCGCCCGGCGCCCCATCCCATCCACTGCGACCATACGAGCACACGTTCCGATACATCGACCATTCACGAAAACCATGAGCACTAGAGATCGATCCATCATCGATACATGATCGATTCGCATGATCACGAGCCGACACCCGCACACCCGACGAGCACATGCTCGACACGATCACGCGAGCGCGGCTCGGCCACGCGCCACGCCTTCGTCACCCGCCGCGAGCCGAGCGCGAGGGAGCGAGCGCCAGCCCGAGCGCCCTGCCTCAGTCGCGCCGCGGGGGCGACTGCACGCCGCTCTCCCGGAGCACCTGCTCCACGTCGAGGCCGTCGTCGTCCAGCAGGCGCGCCAGCTGCCGACGAGCTCGCCGAATCCTCGAGCGGATCGTCCCCACGGGAGCCTCCACCACGTCCGCGATCTCGTCCGCGGTCAGGTCCTCCCAGTAGAACAGCTCCAGGGCGATCTGTTGATCGAGGGGCAGCCGCCGCAGGGCATCGAGCAGGCGCTGCGTCTCCTCGCTGGCCGCGGCGTGCTGGCTCGGCGACGGGAGCAGGTCGTGGGCGGTCTTCTCCCCCGGATCCTCTCGGTTGCGCAGGCGGGCCCCGTAGCGCGCGTAGAGGGTGCGACGAGCGATCGAGAACAGGTAGGCCCGAAAGCTGGAGGTCTCGCGGATGCGCTGCTGGCCCTCGAGCAGCGCGAGGAAGGCCTGCTGGACGAGGTCGTCGACGTCCTCGCTGGTCTTGCTCCCGAAGAACCGCCCCAGGACCTCGAAGTAGCGGGCGAACAGCTCGCGCCCGGCCGCCTCGTCCCTGGCTCGCCAGGCCTGCAGGAGCTCCTCGTCGGTCCTCACCACGGTCGACCATAGCAGACCTCCCGGTCAGGACCGTCTCCCGATCCAGTCCTCGATGCGTTGCGCGAGGGCACGCGCAGCGGGGCTCGACGAGCTGAGCTCGGCGAGCGCTCGCCGGGCCTGGTGCAGCGAGTCGGGTCGCGTCTCGCATCGAGCCCAGAAGAAACGGAGCTCGGCTCGCTCGGGCTGGGGAATGCTCTGCAGCCGTGCGTCCAGCTCTGGGCCGCCGTCCTCGGCCCCGTCGCACCCGTCGATGGCCACCAGGAGGGAGCGGATCCGCAGCTCCAGCGCCGCTTGCTCGGCGTCGGGCTCGATCACCGCCCGACCCAGCGCCGCGCGAGCGAGCTCCACCCGACGTCGTGCCTCGTGTCGATCCCCCAGCGCCAGCCTCGATCTCGCCAGTCGGAGGTGTCCCTCGATCCGGATCGTGCCCAGCCAGACCCCGGCGGTCTCGAGCTCCCCGATGCTCGCCGGGAGCGTGGCGACGACGCGCTCGTGATCTTCGAGCTCGGCCAGGGGGAGCGCGAGCTCGATGAGCAGCGCGGCCTGGGTCGTGGCGTCGAGACCTTCGTCGGCGAGCAGGGACTGGGCCTCGTCCACGCGTGCACGCGCGCGTCGATCGTGTCCGAGCCGGGCCTCGGCCAGGGCCGACCTCACCAGCGTCGTGACGCGGATGAGCACGCTGCCCTCCTCGCTCTCCGCCGACAGGCGGAGCGCCCGATCGAGGGTCTCGGCGGCGCGGCCCCACTGGCCGGCCGCCATCTGCCCCTCGGAGACCATCTGCAGCGCGGGCACCAGCACGGGATCGTCGAGGCCGTGCTCGCGCTCGAGGGTCGCGAGGGCGCCGCGGGCCAGTCGATGGGCTTGGGCCGAGTCCCCGAGGGCGTGCAGGGTCGCCGCCAGATCGATCTCCGACTTGGCCCGATCCGAGGGACGACCGAAGCGGCGACCGAGCCCGACCGCCCGCTCGAGGTGATGCCGTGCTTCGTCGAGCTGCCCCGCGTGGCGCAGCGCGACGCCGGTGTTGTGCTCGAGGGACGCGAGCTGGGCTCCTGGCTGGAGGCGCTCGAGGTGCGTGCGCGCGTGCTCGGACCACCGACGGGCCTCGCGGGGTCGAGACAGCATGACGCCGTGGACGTAGACGAGGGTGGAGGCAGCGATCGCCGCCTCGAGCGACCGCTCGTGCTCGACCGCCTCGAAGAACAGCTCCTCGTAGGCCGAGGCCTCCTCCTCCGGCGGGAGCCCCCGACTGCCGAGCCGCGTGAGCTGCAGCGACGCCTCGAGGGCGAGCGAGGAGTCGCCCCCGCGACGCGCGAGGGTCCGAGCCCACCTCGCGGCTTCGATCGCGGCCGCAGCCTGGCCCTCGACCTCGAGCTCTCGCGAGCGCTGCAGGAGCACGCGCGCTCGCTCGAGCGACGCCTCGGGAACCCAAGGGGCGCCACCGAAGACCACCTCGACACCGGAGCCGTCGCGGCCCTGCGGCGACGCGGCCTCGAGCGCCCCCACGCTGCCCAGACCGATGGCCGCCCCCAGGGCCAGGCCCCTCAACCTGCCCCGGGGGCGGCCACAGCCTTCCAGTGCCCGTCTCAAGGTCTCGACATCGGGCCAGCGCGACCGGGGCTCGACCCGCAGCCCCCTCCTGAGCACGGCCCACAGCGCCCGCGGGGCCCGGCCGCGCGGCGCCGGCACGAGCACGCCGCGGGCCTTCGCCTCGTGGAGCCGGGCCGCCGTGTCCCCGGGGAACGGCGGCCGCCCACACAGGGCCTCGTACATCGAGGCACACAGCGCGAACTGATCCGCCTTCGGCCCCACTCGTGCCCCCTCGTGCTGCTCGGGAGCCATGTACAGCGGCGTGCCCAGGACGTCACCGGGACCGGTCAGCGTCACCATCGCTCGTTCCGGCCCGAGCTGCGGGGCACCGCCGCCCAACCCCTGGGACTCGGTGGACGGGCCGCCGCCGTGGGGCTTGGAGAGCCCGAAGTCGAGCAGGCACACGCGCCCCTCCACGGTGACGAACACGTTGGACGGCTTGAAGTCACGGTGGACGAGACCCGCGTCGTGGACCGCCTCCAGCCCTCGCGCCGCCGCAACGAACATCCGCAGGATCTCCGACCAGTGCCGGGGCTCGCGACGCAGCCAGGTCCGCAGGTCGCCCCCTCGCAGCCGCTCCATCGCGACGAACACCACCCCATCGGCCTCTCCGACGTCGTAGATCCGGATGACGTTGGGATGGTTGACGTGAGAGGCGGCCCTCGCCTCCCGCAGCAAGCGGGCCGCGAGCAGGGGGCCGCACGATGGATCGCGCCCCGCCCCCAGGATCTTGATCGCCACCGGACGATCGAGCATCGGATCATGGGCCTCGTAGACCACGCCGCATCCCCCCGAGCCCAGGCACGACGAGATCACGTAGCGATCGCCGAGCACCCGCAGCCCCTCGCCCATCCAGGCGCCCGTGGCCGTCGAGCCGTCGCGCGTCGTCCGGTCCGACACCGGACGGGCCGACGCGCGCGACCCATCGCTACGCTCGACGATGGAGGCTCGTGAGACCGACTTCATTCGCAGCAACCTACGGTGACTGCGATGTAGGGAGCCCCCGTCTCAGCGATTCCCCGCCCGGGTCTCCGATTCCATGAGTCGACTCACAAGCGAGCCTCAGCCCCGGTGACGACGAAGCCAGCCGTCGATGCGACGGCTCAGGCGCTGCGCCGCGGGGGTCGGAGGCAGCGGCTCGCTCGCGGCCTCTCGCACCCACGCGATGGAGGAGCCCTCGGGGTCGCACTGGGCCCCGTGGAAGCGCAGCAGCGCGCGCTGCTGAGCGGTGAGCGAGGCGACGTGCTCCGCGGTCGCGCTGCGGATCTCGGGCCACGCCGCGTCGCAGGCTCCGAGCTCGGCCTGGCGGACGGCGACGAGCAGCCGCTGCTGCCGACGGGTGGGCTCGTCGATGTGCTCGTCCGTCGCGAGCAGCTCCAGCGCCGCCTGCAGGTGCTCGGCTGCCTCCTCGGTCCGCCGCAGCGTCGTCAGGGCCCCCGCGAGCCGTACGTGTCCTCGGACCCGCGCCGCGCCCAGGCCAGGGCCCCCGTCGTCGAGCTCGTGCAGGCTCGTGGTCAGCACGTCCACGATTCGCTGGTGCTCCTCGAGATCGTCGAGCGCCACCGCGACGTCGATGCTCAGCGCGGCCGCGGTGGCGGGCTCCACCGCGGAGCCGGCCACGATCTCGAGCGCCTCGATCGCGTGCGCGCGGGCCAGCTCGATGCGCCCGCACCGGGCCTCGGCGCCTGCGAGGCGGGTGAGGGTCACCGCGCGCAGCAGGGGCTGGTCGCCGGGCGGGGCCTCGAGGAGGGCCAGCGCCCGCCCGAGCAGGTCGGCGGCCGAGCTCCAGTCCTCGCGGCCCATGGCTCCCTGGGACACCACCTGCAGCGCCTGCACCAGCACCGGATCGTCCGGCCCGTGCTCGCGCTCCAGGGTCTGCAGCGCCTCGCGGGCCAGCGCATACGCGGCCTCCGTCTCGCCGAGCGCGTTGAGGGTCGACGCGAGCTCGATCTCGCACTTGGCCCGCGTGGATGGATCGCCGTGGTGGCGCGCGAGCTCGACCGCCCGCTCCAGGTGCGAGCGGGCCGGCTCCAGCCACCCCGCGTGGCGCAGGGCGCCTCCAGTGCTGTGCTCGAGCACGATCGAGTCCGCCCCCGGCTCCAGGCGATCGAGCTGGCTGCGCGCGTGCTCGGCCCAGCGAAGGGCCTGCTCGGGCCGGCTGAGCAGCACCCCGTGCTGGAAGACCAGATCGGCCGCGATCTGGGCGGCCACTCGCGGCTGCTCGCGCTCGACGATCTCGAAGAACAGCTCCTCGAACACCTCCGCCGCGCGGGCCGGAGGCTGCGCTCGGGTCTGCAGCCGAGCGACCCGCAGCGCCGCCTCGGCGAACACCTCGTCGGCTCCCGCACGCTCGGCCCCGATGCGAGCCCCGCGGGCCTCCGTGAGCGCCTCCGACCACCGTCCCTCGGTCTCCAGGGTGCGCGCCCGCTCCAGGCGTTCCCTCGCCAGCCCGGCGAGCACGGGATCCAGCGGCGGGAGGGCCCGCTCGATCGCCTCCCCCACGGGCTCGGTCCGCGGCGTGCGATCGAGGGTCGCCACCGCGCCCAGGGCCACGCTCAGCGCCACCGCCGAGGACACCCGCCCGATCGAGGGCCGCCGACCCGCATGCTCGAGGGCCCGCCGCAGCGAGCCCAGGTCGGGCCAGCGTCGCGACGGATCGGCCTGCAGCCCTCGGCGCAGCGCGGCCCACAGCCAACGCGGCGCCCGACCGGCCGGCACCGGGTGGAGCTCGCCCCGCACCTTGGCCACGTGCAGCTGGGCGATCGTGGCGGCCGAGTACGCTGGCGCGCCGCAGAGCGCCTCGTACATCGAGGCACACAGCGCGAACTGATCCGCCGACGGCCCCGCCCCGCGGCCCTCGTGCTGCTCGGGCGCCATGTACAGCGGCGTCCCGACCACGTCTCCCGAGCGGGTCAGCGTTCCGCTCAGCGGCCCCAGCTCCGGCTCGCTCAGCGTCTGGGGGCCCGCCTCCGAGTCGTGGCCGCCCGCCTCCGCGTGCTTGGACAGGCCGAAGTCGAGCAGGCACACCCGCCCCGTCTCGGTCACGAACACGTTGGAGGGCTTGAAGTCCCGGTGGACCAACCCGGCCGCGTGCACGGCCTCGAGCCCGCGCGCCGCCGCCACGAACACGTCCCGGATCTCCGGCCAGCGGCGCGGGGCCGCCCTCGACCACGCCCGCAGGTCCCGTCCCCGCAGGCGCTCCATGACCACGAACACCACGTCACCGTCGACCCCGACGTCGTAGATGGTGACGACGTTGGGGTGATTGACGTGGGAGGCGGCCTTCGCCTCCCGCTGCAGGCGCGCGGCCAAGCGGCGGCGGCCGAGGTCGTCGACGTGCTCGGGCCGCAGCAGCTTGATCGCCACGTCCCGATCGAGCTCGGGGTCGTGGGCCTGGTGCACCACGCCGCAGCCGCCCGCGCCCAGCCGCTCTCCCAGCTCGTAGCGCCCTCCCAGCCGAGCGGGGCCTCGGTCGCCGAACAGCCGCGCCTCCACGCTGTGACGGAGCCGAGCGTCCACGCCGATCCCATCCCGCCGCGCCCGCGCCAGCTTGTCGACCACCGCACGCTCGTGCCCCACCACGGTGGACGCATCCATCGGGTGCGCAGGCTCGGTGCTGGGCGGCTCGGACACGGGGCAGGATCGCGGATGGTGGCGGTAGCACGGAGCGCATCGTTTGCGACCGACGCCTCCGCTTCCCTCCACGTGGGACGAGCCGCTCGCCGCGATTCCCCTCGCAGCCCGAGCCGCGAGTGTGATGCCCCGGGGGTCCATCCCCCCACCGCTGCCCGTCCACGACCTCCCGGACGAGGAGCCTGCCGTCTGCGCTCGGCCCATCGCCGCTCGTTCCCCCACTCGCCGCGCGACACCCGCGATCCACGAAGACCTTGCCAGCTCGGCTCCAGGCGATATGCTCCGAGCACCATGCGCGCGAGCACTCGCACCGCGACCACCACTACCAGCACGGCGTGAGCCGGCGGGTGTGTGCCTCGTGCGCCCAAGACCCCCGGCCGCCCCGGGGGTTTTTCGTTGGTTTACCCTCCGCCCCCGAGCCCCGGATCCTCCGTCCCTCCTCATCTCCTTCCACCGAAGACCCGATCCCATGAGCATCAGCGTTTCGCTCCCCGACGGCTCCGCCAAGGAGCTCCCCGACGGCAGCTCCGTCCGCGACCTGGCCAAGGCCATCTCGCCGCGCCTGGCCAAGGCCGCGGTGATCGGCGTGGTCAACGAGCACCCGGTCGACCTCACCTACGCCCTCGCCGACGGCGACCAGGTGAAGATCGTCACCTCCGAGGATCCGCTGGGCCTCGACACGCTGCGCCACTCGGCCGCCCACCTGATGGCGGCCGCGATCCTCGAGGAGGTGCCCGGGGCCCAGCTCACGATCGGTCCCACGACGGACGACGGCTTCTACTACGACATCCACCTGCCGCCGGGCACCGCGCTGTCGGAGGCCGACTTCCCGCGCCTCGAGGCCCGCATGAAGGCGCTGGCCAAGGCCAACGACCCCTTCGTGCGCTGCGAGGCCAGCAGCAAGGACGCCGAGGTCTACCGCGAGTACGTGGCCATCGACGGGGGCAACAACCCCTTCAAGCAGGAGATCATCGAGGGACTCGAGGCCCACGGGGCCTTCAGCGGGGCCAAGGACGCCCCGATGGTCAGCTTCTACCGCATGGGCAAGTTCATCGACCTGTGCCGCGGCCCGCACGTGCCCAGCTCCAAGTGGCTCGAGCACGTCAAGCTCATGAAGATCGCGGGCGCCTACTGGCGCGCCGACGCCAGCCGCGAGCAGCTCGTGCGGGTGTACGGCACGGCCTTCTTCACGGCCAAGGACCTGGCCGACTACCTGCACCTGCTCGAGGAGGCAAAGAAGCGGGACCACCGGGTGCTCGGCGAGAAGCTCGACCTGTTCCACTTCGTGGACGAGGCCCCGGGCTTCCCCTTCCTGCACCCCAAGGGCACGCTGGTCTACAACGGCCTGATGGAGTTCATGCGGGCGCAGCTCGGGGTCCGCAGCTACCAGGAGGTCCGCACGCCGCTCATCCTGCCCGAGAGCACGTGGCACACCTCGGGGCACTACGACCACTACCTCGAGAACATGTTCTTCACGCGGCGCAAGCTGCGGAGCAAGGACGACCCCGCCCAGATCATCGAGGACGCCGAGGAGGACCGCCCGATGGCGGTCAAGCCGATGAACTGCCCCGGCCACCTCATCATCTACAAGCACCGCATGCACAGCCACCACGAGCTGCCGCTGCGGATCGCCGAGATGGGCCAGGTACACCGCCGCGAGCTGTCCGGGGTGCGCCACGGGCTGTTCCGCGTGCAGGCCTTCGTGCAGGACGACGCCCACCACTTCTGCACGCCCGACCAGCTCGAGGCCGAGATCCAGATGCTCATCGAGTTCTTCTTCGAGGTCTACGGGGTCTTCGACCTCGGCGACGTGCACCTCGAGCTGAGCACCCGCCCCGAGAAGTCACTGGGCTCCGACGAGATCTGGGAGAAGGCCGAGGGCGCGCTCAAGGGCGCGCTCGAGGGCGCGGGCCGGGAGTACCAGCTCAACGAGGGCGACGGCGCCTTCTACGGCCCCAAGATCGACTTCCACATCCGCGACTCGCTGGGTCGCTCGTGGCAGTGCGGGACGATCCAGGTGGACTTCTCCATGCCCATGCGCTTCGGCCTGGAGTACGTGGGGGCCGACGGTGATCGCCACACCCCGGTGATGGTGCACCGCGCCTGCTACGGCTCGCTCGAGCGCTTCTTCGGCATCATCACCGAGCACTTCGCGGGCGCCTTCCCCCTGTGGCTGGCCCCCGAGCAGGTCCGCATCCTGCCCGTGTCGGAGAAGTTCTCCGACTACGCCGCCCAGGTGGCCGCGCGCCTGCGGACGGAGGGCCTGCGGGTGCAGGTGGACGGCAGCGACGAGCGCCTGGGCTACAAGATCCGCAACGCCACCATGCACAAGATCCCCTACCTGGTGGTGGTGGGCGCCAAGGAGGCCGAGACGGGCACGATCAACGTGCGCTGCCGCGACGGCGAGGACCTGGGCGAGACCACGCCCGCGGCCTTCGTGCAGGGGCTCGCTCCCTTCACGGTGCCCCGCCTCGTCGCCTCGCTCGACGCGGCCCGCCAGGCCCAAGCCGCGCAGTAGACCGCCACGCGCGGTGGGCCGAGGCCGAGCCCGCCCCGTCTACGGCACGACGCGGGCGGGCTCAACCATCATGCTCGGTCTCGGGCGGCGCTCCCTCTCCCCCGCGCGAGCGCCGGGCCGACAGCTCCTCGGGGGTGAGCAGGTGGTGGGTGGCCGGGTAGCTCAGCGCGAGCTCCTCCTCCAGCTCGCGGCGCCCCTGGTGGAGCTTGCGCTGGAGCAGGCGCTCGGTGATCTGGTCCTCGAGCGCCTCGATCGGCAGCGTGCCGGCCGGCCACCGGCCGTTGATCTTGATGATGTGGAACCCGAACTTGGTCTTCACCGGCTCGGAGATCTCGCCCACCTTCATGGCGAAGGCGACCGCCGAGAACTCCTCCGCCATGCGATCGGCGGTGATGATGCCGAGGTCTCCGCCCTTGCTCGAGCCCGGCCCGCTGGAGTGCTCGCGGGCGAGCTCGGCGAAGTCGGCTCCCGGCGCGACGACCAGCGCATGGATCCGCTCGGCCTCGGCCTCGGCCGCCGCCTCGTCGGCCGCCGTGACCGGCACGCGGGGCTCTCGACCCAGCGGCACCAGGATCTGAGCCGCCCGCACGCGCACCTTGTCGGAGACCCAGTTGCCCTTGATCTTCTCGTAGTCCTCCTCGATCTCCGCCCGCGACACGCGGAGCCGCCCGCGGGCCTCGAGGATCACGGCCTCGCGCAGCTCGGCGATGTTCATCGCCCGCAGCGACGCGTCGGTCTCGCCCCGGCGATCGAGGTGCTTGGCCCAGTCCTCGATCCCGCGACGCTGCTGCTCCTGCCGGCGGGCGAGATCGGCGGGGTCGTAGTCGAGTCCCAGCTTGACCACCTCCTGGCGCACGCGCTCCTGGTGGATCAGGCGCTCGACGATGCTCTTGCGATAGCGTCGGTCGGCGCTCTCGGGGATGGTCCGTCCGCGGTCGGCGTACTTCTTGACCTTGAGGAAGTAGACCTCGTCGAAGGCCCGCTTGGGGATCGGCACGCCGCCGACCACCGCGACCAGCGGCTCGCCGGGCTCGACCACGGGCGCCTCGGCCGACGGCGGGGGGCCGTCCTCGCGGGCCTCGTCCACCTGCTCCTTGACCGAGGCCGCCAGCCCTCCGCCGCCGTTGGCCTCGCCGGCCGGGCTCGGCTCGGAAGCCTCTACCCCGGGCGTGGGCTCGGGGCTCGCCGCGACCTCGGTGGGCCCCCCTTCCTTGGCCGGACAGCCGGCGAGCAGCACCGCCAGTCCCAGCCCCAGCCCCGTGCTCCGGCCTCGCCCTGCCCCACGCATGCTCAGCCCAGCCCTGCCTGCAGGCGCGCCCGCAGGCTCGCCATCAGCTCCTCGTCCTTGGTGTCGATCACCGGGGTGCTGTCGTACTGCTCCCAGAACAGGGTGGAGGGGCGGCTCTCGTCCACCTGCAGGCCGCGTCGCAGCTTGCGGTTGTCGGGCACGAAGCCGCGATCGAGCATGTGGATGATGGTGTTGGCGATGGTGCCCTGCAGCCCGCAGATGAGCACCGTGGCCTTCTCCGGTCGCAGCGTGCCGGGCTCGAGGCCCAGGCGGCGCTCGGTGTCCTCGAGGCGCTCGGGCTCCATCAGCGCCTCCACGCGCCCGCTCGCGCCGTCCCAGTCGGGCTCTTCCTTGGGGCGGCTGATCGTGGGCACGTAGCGCAGGCCGTGCTCGCGACCGAGGCGCTCGAGCTCCTCGCGGTAGCCCAGGCTCATCGAGTAGCTCGCCCCGTGCAGGATCGCCATGTCATCGAGGCGCGCCTTGGGGTCGCGCAGGATCCGGCTGCGAGCCATCGAGATGAAGGGCGCCAGCCCGGTCCCCGCCGCCACGAACAGCTTGATCCGCGGATCGTCGTCGCCGATGGTGTCGCGCAGGGTGAACTTGCCCGTGGCCACCGGCCGGCAGAACATCCGCGAGCCGGCCTGGAAGCTCGGCTGCCACATCAGGTGGGTGAGCGGCAGATCGGACTCCGGGTGGCTCACGTAGCGGATGTAGAACTCGACGATCTCGCCCTCCTCGGGGGCCGAGGCGATCGACATGGGGCGGCGCACCGAGACCGGGCGCGGGTCCTGCTGCCCCTCCACCACCTCGCGATTGAGGCCGATGGTCAGGTACTGCCCCGGGATGAACCACGGATCCTCGGGGGCTCCCTTGCGCACGATCTCGTCGCACTTCACCTTGAAGATCGACAGCGCGGGCTCGATGTCGATGCGTTCGACGAGGGTGGCGTTGTAGTCGAGCAGCTTGGCCATGTGCGCCCCGCAGCATAGGACAGTCGGACGCGTGGGCGCAGCACGAAAAGGGCCCCGTCCGCTCGCACGCCGGCGCTAGGTCGAGCCGCGCTCGGGCCCCAGGGCCCGCTCGATCACCGCGGGGGCCGGGGGCCGCGTCAGCCACGAGCCCACCACGAACGCCACGATGGCCGCCATCAGCCCCCAGGCCACCGGCAGCAGCCCCAGCAGGGGCGTGGGCAGGGCCATCGTGGCCAGCAGCACCGCGTTGCCCACCAGCACCGACGCGATCGCCCCGAGGGCCGTGGCTCGACGCCAGTGCAACGCGCCCCACATGGTCGGCACCAGCATCACGTAGCCCGAGAACGAGAAGCTCGCGATCCCGAAGATCGACGCCGGCCGCCACAGCACCACCCCGTAGGTGGCGACGGCCAGCAGCAGCACGAACACCCGCCCCCAGGCCACCTCGTGGCGGTCGTCGATCCGGGGGGCGAGCCGGCGGACCACGTCGCGGCTGAGCATCGAGCCCAGGGTCAGGAACTGCGCGTCGATGGTCGACATCACCGCCGCCAGCACTGCGGCCAGGGTCACCCCCTGCAGCACCGGGCCCAGGTACTCCTGCACCAGCAGCGGGAAGATGGCGTCCGAGGCCCGGCCCTCCAGGCCCGGGATGGCCGCCGCGCCCCACACCCCGAACATCACCGCCGGCAGCCACAGCAGCACCAGCACCGGCGGGTACAGGCGGCACGAGTTCTTGAGCGCGGTGACGTCCCGCGCCGCGAACAGCCGGACCATCATGTGGGGGAAGGCGATCACGGTCAGCGAGATGGCCAGGCCCCACGAGGCCCAGGCTCCCGGCGCGAACATGGGACGGTCGCCCTTGCTCAGCAGCTCGGGCACAGCCTCGCGCACCGCCCGGGTGGCGGCCCCGAAGCCCCCCAGCCCGTGGGCGATCGCGAAGAAGGCCACCACCACCAGCCCCAGGAACACCGCGCCCTGGAAGACGTTGGTCCACATCGTGGCCTTCATGCCGCCCACCGCCGTGTAGCCGATGGTCACCACCAGGATGAGCGCGGCCGCCAGCTCGAAGGAGACCACGTCGTGGGTGAGGATGCTGACCGCGATGCCCACCCCGAGCACCGAGGTGACCACGTAGGGCAGCGTGTAGACCACGAAGGCCACGAACAGCAGGCCGCCCAGCGCGGGGCTGGCCAGGCGCTCCGAGAACAGCTCGGCCGGCGTGATCGCCCCCAGCCGTCGCGCTGCCTTCCAGGCGGGGAAGCCGATCGCATAGAAGGTCCACGGGATCCCCAGCGCCACGATCGAGGCGTTGAGGCCGAACACGCCCACGCCGTGGTGGTAGGCCAGGCCGGGGATCCCCATGATCACGAACGGGGTCACGTTGGTGCCCAGCAGCGCCATGAAGACCACCACCGTCCTCGCGCTGCGGCCCCCCAGGAAGTACTCCTCCGAGCTGCTGCCGGTGCGTCGGTAGGCCAGCACGCCGATGGCCAGCACCACCACCAGGTACACCAGGCACACCGTCAGCAGGATCGCGCCCGTGCTCATCGCGGCTCGTCCCCGTGCGGCGGAGCGGGAGGCCGAAGCGGCGGCTGGAGCTGCGGCGGCGGCTCGTCGGGCCAGGGCGGTCCCGTCATGTAGAGCACCACCACCGCGGCCACCAGCATCCACAGCAGGTGGACCGCCAGATCCCACGGCAGGAAGCCGGCCACCATCCACGTGGAATCGCCCGGCAGCGGGACCACGTGCAGCACCACCAGCAACACGAGCGCCACGTTCAGCACGCGGCGGGCCATGGTCGGGCTCAGCACGGCCCGTCGATGGTAGAACAGACCGCGACGTGCGCCGAGCCTCGATCAGCGTGTTGGTCCTCGCCTCGCTCGGCTGTCCGGTGGAGGTGCCCGATCCCTCCCCGGGCTTCGGCTCGGACACCGCCGGCACCGCGACGCCCACGGCCGACGACTCCACGGGTCACGCCACCGGGCCCATCACCCCCGTGTGCGGCGACGGGGTGGCCGAGGCCTACGAGCACTGCGACTGCGGCGACGACCCCGAGTGCAGCGCCCCCGATCTGCGCGGCCACGGCTGCACCGACGTGGAGGTCCCCGACGCCGAGGGACCGGTCACCGGCGGCACCCTGCGCTGCGATCCCACCACCTGCCGCTTCGACACCAGCGAGTGCACCGTGTGTGGCGACGGCCACGTCGACGACGGGGAGACCTGCGAGCCCGAGATTCCCCTGGGCTCCACCTGCGCCGAGCTCGGGGCGGGCGCGGTGGGCGAGGTGGTCTGCGATCCCCTCACCTGCCAGGTCGATGCCTCCCTGTGCACCGACTGCGGCGTGGTGCTCCGGATCGACGGCTGCGACGAGGGCTGGAGCACCGAGGCAGCCAACCCCGCGGCCCCGCCCTCGAGCTGGGCCTGCGGCGCTCTGCGTCCCGGCATCGGGCTCGGGCCCTACTCGGGGGTGTGGAGCACCAACCTCGCGGGCGACTACGCCGACGACGAGGCCAGCGCCCTGCTCTCCCCCGCCCTCGAGCTGGTGGGCTGTCGCTACGATGCGGTCGAGATCATCGTGCGCCACAGCTTCGCCTTCGAGTCGTCCGGGCCCGTGATCACCGACGGCGGCGTGGTGCAGCTGGGCGACGGGACCAGCTTCGAGACCATCGAGCCCCACGCGGGCACGCTCTACGACGCCGACGCCCTGCAGACCAGCTGGAGCCCTCCCGACGGGCAGCCGGGCTTCAGCGGGCGGCACCCCGACGAGGGGCAGTGGGTGGAGTCGCGGTTCCGGGTGGAGGGCATCGGTCGCTTCGACCCGCCGGTGCTGCGCTTCGTGTTCGGCAGCGACGGCAGCGGCACCGACTTCGGGTGGACGATCGATCGCGTGGAGGTCTTCGAGGTGCCGCCCGGCTGATCGGGCTCGGGCTCACTCGCGGGAGGCGGGCTGGTCCGCGCCGCCTGCCTCGGCCTCGGCCTCGACCTCGTCGGCGTCGGTGGCCTCCGTCTCCTCGGTCCTCGCTGCCCTGCCTCGCCAGCGCTGGATCCTCGCCCCCACTCGCTTCACCTCGGCGGGGGTGAGGAACGAGGCATACGAGGTGATCATCAGCGGGGTGAACCACGCCACGTAGAGCAGCAGCTGGATCGACAGGTGCATCGCGATCCCGAAGCCCAGGAAGGGCTTGCGTAGATCGGGCATGCGGCGAGGACGGCCCAGCATCTCGCGCAGCCAGTGCAGCAGCACGAAGCCGCCGAAGCCCACCTCCCAGACCAGCGCGGCCCAGGTGGCCGGCCGCAGCACCCAGGGCTGCAGCGTGGCCAGGACGTGGTCGATGGTGAAGTGTCGGTTGTAGGGGTTGAGCAGCGTGTAGTAGAGGGCGGTCCCTTCCCCGCGCCAGGTGGACCCGGACTTGAGCGCCCCGGTGGCCACGTACACCACCGCGATCTGGAGCTGGATCATGCGCCGACACCAGATCGGCACCGGGCGCCCCTTGCCGCGCCAGCGTGCATCCAGGCTCAGGCCGCGGCCGGCTGGCAGCAGCATCATCACCGTGGCCAGCGCGGTGTGGAGCTGGTCGGGCAGCGCATAGAGCGTGGGGTGGCGCCCCACCATGCTGATCCACACCACCCACGCCACGATCGACGAGATCCGGGTGTACAGCCCCACCAGCCACATCAGGTGGGCGACCACGCCCACGCCGAAGATCGCCCGCACCGCCCACGGGCCGTCGACCACGAAGAACAGCGACCAGCGGGAGTGGAAGGCCTCGCGCGCCGCCTCTCCGTTGATGAGCGCATGGCTCGAGAAGTAGTCCGCCACCGCGCCCACGTGGGTGAGCAGGCTGGCCGTCATCACCGTGACCACCGCGATCCGACACAGCCCCAGGGCGGTCGGATCCTCCTCGTCGAGCATCGCTGCCCCGATCAGGCGATCGAGCTTGGAGCCGGCGAAGGCCACGCGGCCACAGCGTAGCAGCTACCGCCCGGGGCGAGGAGTCAGCCCTCGTCGCGCCCGTTGGCGCGCGCCCAGCTGTCCCACGCCTCGTCGGCGGCGTAGCCGATCGTCTGGGCGTCCTGGCAGGTCTGCGACCACTCCTCGAGCCCCTCGCACGCCTTGCGCACCGCGGCCGCGGCCCGACCCTTCCATCGCGTCACCCTCGGCTCGTGAGAGGGTACCGCGAGCTTGCCCACCGTCACCATGGCCTGGGCGCGCACGTCGATCGCCCCCGCCCGCGTCAGGGGCAGGATCCGATCCGCGAGCGCGGCCGCCTCGGCGTCGGAGAGCTGGCTCTTGCAGCTGCGAGAGAAGTTGCTGACGGGGCGGCTCCACACGTTCGAGCCGCTCATGGTGCCCCACCACGAGCTCGTGTCGTCGCAGGGCCCGGCCTGGTGGCGCTGGGCCGCGTCGCCGATCGCCTCGAGCGTGCGCTCGCGCAGCCCGTCGTCGGCCGTGGCCAGCAGCCCCGCGAGCTCGTCCATCGCCTCGCGCCCCGCCACGTCGGCCAGGCCCTCGGCCGCGCGCACGCGATGCTCCCAGTGCTCGGGGCCCCGGGCGGCCAGGCGCTCGAGCGCCGCCTCGTCGTCGCGCAGGGCTCGGCGCAGCGCCTCCTCTTCGCCGCGGTTGCGGGTGAGCAGCGCGCCCCGGTAGATGCGGGGCACGTCCCAGCCGTCGCGAGCCAGTCGCCCCGGGCCATAGCCCACGCCCGTGGTCTCGGGCTCGGGATCGTGGGGATCGTAGTCGTCGTCCCAGTCGAGCAGGCGGTGCGCCACCACGGTGCGGCACTGCCCCAGGCGCTCCTGGGTGCGGATGAAGCCGCGCAGCTGCTTGCCGCGGCGGTAGTCCGTGCTCGTGCCACACATGCCGCCGCCCGGGTTGGCGTGCAGGTAGAGATCCGAGGCCGTCGTCAGCTCGCCCACCACCTCGCTGACCAGGGCCAGGTCGCGCATCACGTACGAGAAGCGGGCGCCGCCCCAGGTCTGGTCGGCCTCGCGGGTGGCGTCGATGGGCCCCGGGTAGCCCAGCGAGCCCAGGTAGGCCACCGCCGACGCGCGGGCCTCGATCAGGTCGCCCTGCTGGAACGCATCGCTCAGGCGCTCGAGCTGCTCGTGGCGCCGGCCCGCATCGCTCGGATCGATGTCGCGGCTGGGCACCGCGTGGGCAGACTGCTCGCCCACGGCCGGGGCCGACTCGGAGACCGCCGCGTAGAGGTAGGCCAGGTCGTCGAGCTCCGCCGCGGTGGGCGGGCGCGCGACCAGGCGCTTGCCCTCGCGATCGATCACCCGGAAGCCCGCCAGCGAGGCCCGGGCGCTCGCGACCTCGTCGTCGTCGGGTGGCGTGCAGGGGGTGGCGGCCGCGTCCATCTCACGGGCGAGGATCGACTCGGCGGTGGTCCAGGCGAAGTAGCCACGGGCATCGAGCTGCAGCACCACCGGCAGCGCCTCGGGGGAGCCGTGGTCTCGCAGCAGGTCGAGCATGATGGAGACGTGGATCTCGGAGGCATGGTCGCCACAGCGGGACTCCAGCTCCGAGGGGCAGCGGCGGAGCAGCTCCGCGAGGGCCACGGTGGCCAGGGGAGCATCGAGCCCCTCCTCCCGCAGCTGGCGCTCCTGCTGGTCGCTCAGGTAGCGGCTTCGGGGCGCGAGGGCATCGATGATGGCGATGGCCTGGGCGAGCGGATCGGGAGCGGCGGCCTCGGTGGTGGGAGGCGTGGGGGCCGGGGCGTGGGATTGCGCCGGGACGGGCTCGGCGGGGGGCGTGGGCGGAGTCGTGCGGGGGGCGCAGGCGGCCAGCAGGAGGGCGAGGAGCGGGGCGGGCCGCGGCATGGGGGGTAGGACAACGGGAGCGGGCCAAGGTTTCGAGCGCCGAGCCCTTCGCGTTCGGGGCTGCGACCGGGCATGCTCCCCACCATGGGGGCGAGGATGGGGACTCGGGGATTCGGCGCGGTCGTGCGCGCCATGGTGCTCGCGCTCGCAGCCGGAGCCTGTGGTGACGACGGCGGCACCGCGAGCGACGGCGAGACCACGGCGTGCGAGGCCAGCGGAACGGCGGGGTGTGAGTGCGCCACGGGAGACTGCAACCCCGGGGGGACCGCCGCGACCTCGACCATGGGCACCTCCAACGGCCCGGGAGGGGGCTCGGCCGACGGCGGCGATGCCAGCTCGACCCTCGGCACCGGAGCGGGCGGCGAGGGCTCGACCGCGGACCCCAACGGCAGCGGGACCACCGGGCCCACCGACCTCCCGCCCGTGGTGCAGATCATCAACCCTGGCGACGGCACGCAGCGGCCGGCCGGGGTCGTCATTCCATTCGTGGGCGAGGCCGAGGATCCCGAGGACGGCACGCTCGTGGGGCCCGCGCTGGTGTGGACCGACGACCTCGAGGGCGAGCTGGGGACCGGGACCAACGTGGATGCCATGCTGACGGTGCTCGGGCCGCACACGATCACGCTCACCGCCACCGACGGCGATGGCAACGCCGCCGACGATTCCATCGAGCTGGTGATCTTCATGCAGTGAGCCGAGGCTGCGCCTCGTGAAAATCGGGCACGCGGGATCGCGTCGCGATCCATCGGAGCCCGCGGCGACACCACGCGCGTGCACCACTTGCGCCCCGCGCCGGCCTCGAGCGAGCCGGCGACGAGGCGTTCCGCCTCGCCGGGTCGCTCGCGGGGCAGACTCGGACTCGGCTCGTCCGCGTCGAGGACGTTGTCGCAGCACAGCGCTCGTTGTACATGCATCGCAACGACGAT
The DNA here is from genome assembly GCA_020633315.1 of Myxococcales bacterium. GTDB lineage: Bacteria > Myxococcota_A > Polyangia > Nannocystales > Nannocystaceae > Paraliomyxa. The sequence continues at coordinate 288,287 of JACKDV010000001.1, read as the reverse complement.
CGGTCCTCGCCATGGATCCACACGGTCTTCGCATGCGGTGTCTTCATGGGATGGGTCGACTCACGGACGCCTTCGTCCCCCACGACCCTTCGGTACCCGCCGAGCAGCTGGGGAAGCTCCGCTCTGCGGTCTGGATCCTCCTGCTCGGTGTGGTGTTCATCTCCGCCGCGGCGATCTACGGGCTGCTGACGGTGCAGCACCCCGGCTACGTGCCCAAGCACGCCCTCGCCTCCGTCGCCTTCGTGCTCCTGCTCGTGGGCTGCCGCAATGGTCTGCCGGTGGAGGTGATCGGCCACGGCCTGGCGGCGGTGCTCTACGCCGTGACCATCGCCGAGCTCATCGTGGAGCCGCAGCTGCACCCGAGCTCGTGCATGGCGCTGCTGGCCACCCCCGTGGCCGTCGTGTGGCTGGCCGGAGGCCGGGCCGGATTGCTGTGGTCCGGCCTGAGCACCGCGCTCCTGCTCGGCGCGAGCTGGAAGCACGTCGGCTCGTCGGACCAGGCGCTGCTCCTCTCGAGCGCCGTCACCTCGATGGGCCTGACCGGGGTCGCCCACGCCTTCGATTCCCAGCGAAGGCGCACCACCCAGGAGCTGATGGGCGCACGCGACGAGGCCGAGGCCGGCGCGGTGGCCAAGAGCCGCTTCCTCGCCAACATGAGCCACGAGATCCGAACCCCGCTCAACGGGGTGCTCGGCATGCTCGGGCTGCTCCTCGACGGTCCCCTCCCCAAGGAGCAGCGGGCCTTCGCGCGCACGGCCCATCAGTCCGGCACGGCCCTGCTCGACCTGCTCAACGACATCCTCGACTTCTCGAAGCTCGAGGCGGGCCACATGGTGCTGGAGGCCACGCCCTTCGATCTGCGCACCCTGGTGGAGGACGTGCTCGACCAAGTAGCCATCTCGGCCCAGGACAAGGAGCTCGAGCTCGTCTGCCGCTACGCTCCGCGTACGCCCTCCCGGGTCACGGGCGATCCCGGACGGGTCCGCCAGATCCTCCTCAACCTGATCAGCAACGCGGTGAAGTTCACCCCGCGCGGGCACGTGCTGGTGACCGTCGAGCACCAGCCCCACGGCGACGAGGGCCGCTACCGCTTCTCCGTCGAGGACACGGGGATCGGGATCCCGCAGCAGGAGCACGAGTCGATCTTCGAGGAGTTCCAGCAGGTCGACGACACGAACACCCGCGCCCACGCCGGGACGGGCCTCGGCCTCGCCATCGTCCGGGACCTCGTGACCTTGATGGGGGGACAGCTCGGGCTGCGGAGCGCGGTGGACGAGGGCTCCACCTTCTGGTTCACGCTCCCGCTGACGCCCGCCGGGCCCGCGTCGGCCGAGCCACACCTTCGATTCGGGCATGGCCTGCTGGGGGCTCGCGTGCTCGTGGTGGACGACCACCCCGTCAACCGCTGGGTGCTGCGAGAGCTGCTGACTCGCTGGCGATTCGCCCCCAGCGAGTGCGCCTCGGGGGACGAGGCCCTGGCCCTGCTCCGGGACGCCCGCGCCAAGGGGCTCCCCTTCCCCATCGTGATCAGCGATCACCAGATGCCCGGCATGGACGGTCTCCAGCTCGCCCGACAGATCAAGGACGATCCCAAGCTCGCCGACACGGTGCTCGTCCTGCTCAGCTCGAGCGCCAACCTCAAGGACGCGCGAGAGGTCCAGGAGGCGGGGTACTCGGCGTACCTCGCCAAGCCCGTGCACCGCTCCGAGCTGCTCGATGCCCTGGTGAGGGCCTGGAGCTCGGCCCAGGAGGAAGGGCGCCTCTTCGCCGCCGGGATCGACGTGAGGGTCTCGCCCGAGCCCGAGAGCGACCTACGCCTCGACCTGCGCATCCTGGTCGTCGAGGACAACTCGATCAACCAGCGGGTCGCCCGGGGGATGCTCGTGGCCCTCGGCTGCCGGGTCGACGTGGCGGGGGATGGCGAGGAGGCGCTCCAGCTCATCGACACGATCCGCTACGACCTGGTCTTCATGGACGTCCAGATGCCGCGCCGGGATGGCTTCGAGACCACCCGGGAGATCCGGCGCCGCGAGCTCGGAGGCGACCTCCACCTTCCGATCGTGGCGATGACCGCCCACGCGATGCCCGACGACCGAGAGCGCTGCGCGCAGGCGGGGATGGACGGCTACGTCTCCAAGCCCATGCGGCGCCAGGACCTCGTGCGTGCGATCCGGGCGCATGCGCCCGGGGGGATTCGGCAGGACGAGCCGTAGGCACCAGCCCCGTGCTCGCGTCCATCAGCCCGGCGGCACGTACTCGTTGCAGGCGTCACCGATGGTGGAGACCGCCATCTGGAAGAAGTCCACGTAGTCCTGCGCGGTGCCGCAGACGTTGCCGTGGATCCCGTGGTCTCCGAACATGCCGATGAATTCCGCCCAGTGCTCGCCCTTGGGCGGACCGCCCGATCCACAGCCCTCCCACGCGGGGGTGAGGCCCAGCACCACCACGGCGGTGGGATCGCCGAGCTTGTGCTGCACCACTGCGTCGTACCACTGCTGGGGTCCGTTGGTGTCCTCGTAGTTGGGATCGTCGCTCATGAAGGCGATCACCAGCAGCGCATCGTCGCGCAGGAAGCCGTCGTTGCACCCCCCGGGCGCGTTGATGCCGGGCGCCAGCGCAGCCACCATCGAGTCCATCGGGCGCTCGGAGGGGTGCCCGGCCGTGCCCACCTGGGCCATGCACGAGAACGCGGCGCTCAGATCGGGCTCCCCCGCCTGGATGTAGCGACGACCGCCCTGGATCGAGCAGAGCATGTTGCTGGCAAAGGCCCCGGCCGGGTGCACCACCCCCGCGCCCCGGGTCCGATCGCACTCCTCGAACACGGTCTGCTCGACGTACCCATTGCAGGTGTCGGAGTCCGGGTCCATGCCCATCCATGGGTTGGCGGTGTTGCAGCGGCCCCACTCGTCGGTGTCGACCACCATGATGTGGTAGTCGGCGTCGGCGGGCAGCGTGGACTGGATCGTGTCCATGAAGCCGGGGAACGCTCCCACCAGCGCGGCCTGCTCCCCCTCCATCGAGACCGAGTTGTCGATCACGAACAAGAAGTCGACCTTCTTGCAGCCATCGTCGGGAACGATGCCGTCGTCGGCTCCCGTGAGGTCGACGCCGTCGTCGAGCGAGTCGAGGCCGTCCGCACCGGCGGTGCTGCTGCCGCTGCCGTCGGCCGTGCCATCACCGAGGCTGGCGCTGGCGATGCCCGAGCCGCTTCCGCTGGTGGCTCGCCCGCCCTCACCGCCACATCCCCCCAGCCCGAGCAGGCCGCTCGCCAACAGAACCAAGATCGCGGTGCGCTCCATCGTCGACATCCCCCGAGCAATCAGACCCGGGCTGGGCTGGGAATTCAACTCCCGAGGCGCGCGGCCGAGCGGGGCGGCGCGAGGCACGATGCAGCGCTTCGATGGAGCCGCCCTGCGCACCTGCCGGGTTTGCGGCGTCTCGAGGCCCCCGACATGGCCGCCAGCTCGCAGACGAGCGGAGCCAGGCTCGGGGGCGACGAGCTCTCGTCGCCCCCGCGCTCAGCCGTCGGGGTCGATCACGACCGGCCCGGCCCCATGGGTCGCCGCGACCGAGCTCACCTCGCCCACCACCCGGAACTCGATCCGCCGGTTGCGGGCGCGCCCCTCCACGGTCTCGTTGGTGTCGATCGGCTGGGTGGGGCCGACCCCGTCCGTGCTCAGGCGCGCGGCATCGATCCCGTGCTCGACGAGGTAGCGCTCGACCGCGGCCGCCCGCCGCCGGGACAGCTCCATGTTGTGCAGGTACCCGCCGGAGGACGAGGTGTGGCCCACGATCCGCACGCGCACGCCCGAGTGCAGACGGAGCACCTCCACCGCGCGATCGAGCACCGGGCGGGACTCGGGCCGGATCACGGCCTGGTCGTTGTCGAAGTAGATGCCTTCGATCACCCCGACCACCTCGTCGAGCTCGGGCGGGACCTCGTCGGGGCAGCCGTCGTCGTCCTCGTAGTCGTTGAAGGTCTCTGGCTCGTCGGGGCAGCGATCCGAGGGCTCGAGCACCGTGTCGTCGTCGCGGTCGTCGTCCACCGCCGCCACCGGGGCCGGCGGCGGGCTCGGCTCGGGGCGGCGACGCCGGCCGAGCACCCAGCTCGCGCCCAGCAGGAGCTCGGGGCTGTGGGTGAGCCCATCGCCGATCCCGGCCTGGTTGGTGATCACGTCGCGCAGATCGAGACGGAGCTGGAGACGATCGGTGACGAAGACCTTGACCCCCCCGCCGAAGTGGAGATCGAAGTCCTGGTCCCGGCCCAGGCCGACCGGCGTCCCCACGCTGGCCATCCCGAGCACGCCCACGCCGACCAGCACGAACGGGGTGACGCTCCACCGGCCGAGCTGGCCCACCACGTTGCCGCGCAGGGCCCAGGCGGTCGCCCGGACGTCGGAGCTGCGGATCCGCGTGGGCATCACCGCACCCTCGAGCTCCACGCCGAAGAAGCGCAGGGGGTAGGCCCCCACCCGCAGCCCCCCCTCGGGCGAGGCCACCTTCAAGCGCTGGTAGCCGTAGCCGCTCAAGGAGTCGTCGGCCTCGAAGAGCTCCAGGCGACGGCTGGGAAACCAGGCCCCGCCGAAGGCCCCGAGCTCCACCGTGCCCCGGCGCGGGGGGTGACGCTCGATCCAGGGCCGCGGCGAGGCCTCGGGCTCGGCCTGCCGCGCAGGGGACGATGGCGGGGGCTCGGCGAGGGCGAGGAGGGTGAGCAAGGCGGAGATCGAGGCGCTAGACATCGCAATCACAGGTGAGCTCGACGGAGGTCTGAGGGATCGCCAGCGCCTCGCAGGCGCTGCCGTGGAGCACGAGCAGCTGTGGGTCGTCGAGGCTCCAGCCGTCCGCGTCCGAGGGGGGCACGGGCATGCCCCCCACGAGCACCTCGCAGCCCACCGCCGCCTCGGCGGGCACGGGCGCGTCGAGCTCGAAGTCGCAGTGGGGCTCGATGCTCAGGGCCTGCTCGAGCGCATCGACCAGCGTGGCCTCGTCGAGGGCGACCAGGGCCTCCGCGTCGGGATCGCCGGGCTGCACCCCCGCCCCCGCGTTGGCCAGGGCCTGCAGGTACTCGCCGGGCAGGTCGTCTCCCACCGCCAGCACCACCGAAGGGATCCCTGCTTCGTAGGCGGTGGTGAGCGCCCCGATCGCCGCCTGGCGGGTGGCCTCGAGCTGGGCCCCGATGGGAGATGGCGTCGCGCAGGTCGAGGGCTCGCCCGCGGTGACGAGCACCAGGGTCACCGGTCCGTCGGCGGCGTCGGCCGTGATCTCGGCCACCGCCACCGTCACCGCGTCCGCGACCGGGCTGTGGCCCGCGGGGGCCTCCATGCTCATCAGCATCCCCATCGACCCCGCCGCTCCCAGCTGGGCTGGCGTCGAGACCATCGAGGGGCACCCCGCCTGTAGGCCTCGGAAGAGCATCAGCCCGAAGCGGGTGGTCGCGTCCCGTGGAGCGACCACCCCGCTCGCGGGATCGAGCAAGGCCGCCTCCGTGGAATCCCAGCGGCTGGCCCCGTCGAGCTCCGACGCCATCGCGGTGCCCTGATCGATCAAGAAGTGGAAGGTGGGCGTCGGGGAGACGAAGGTCGCGTCGACGCCGGGACAGGTGAGCCCCCCAGAGTCGTCGTCCGCTCCGTCGCCGGCCGTGGAGGCTCCTGCGTCCCCGCTGCCGTCCCCGGTCGTCGCGGCACCCGAGGCGGCACCGTCACCGCTCCCGCCCTCGCCCGCGCTGTCGGTGTCCTCAGAGGGATCGGGACACCCACCCTGGAACCAACCGTCGTCGTGGCAGGGAGGAGCACATCCGCTCGCTGTCGCCAGCGTCATGCCCATCGCGGCGACTCCCGCTCGTGTCGTCCTCGTCATCTTCGTGCTCCTCGATCTCGACTCGTCGATCGTGCGCTCGTGCGTATTGTGGGGAGTTGATCCGGGCCGGCTCATCCGGGCGGAGGCAGCGGAGCGGGGGGCACCAGGACCAGGACGTCACGCTGGTCAAGGGCGCTGCAGCCATCGGCAAAGACCTCGATGCGGGCGCGAAACACCCGGGGCTCCTGTTCCGCCTCCACGAAGTCGTTGTAGGCACGGACCTCGAAGGTCACCTCGGTCGCGGGGATCACCCCATCGAAGCTCTCGGGGCCCAGCGTCGGATCCGGCACGCCCGGCAGCGGGCTCGGTCCGTGCTCCAGGGGCCGGACCGCTCGGATGAAGTCGGCCGTGGTGGTCCCGCCCGGCAGCGGCTGGCCCTGGAGGTCGGCCGTCTCGCCCACCACCTCGCGGGTGACCGAGAAGCGCTCGTAGGCCGCCACCAGCTCCACCGCGGAGGCGAACGACTCGTCCACGCCGGTCCCGTCCAGCGACGCCCGGAACGACATCGGGCACGAGCCCCCCGGGCCCGGCTCGACGCCCGCCCCCTCGGGCCCGGTGCAGCACTGCCCCGGGCCACACTGCGGCGGGCGTCCCACCACGTCCCAGGCCGCGGGCGGAATCAGCGTGCCGGTGGCCTGGGCCAGCGCCTCGCCGTCGAGCGAGGGCGCACACACTCCGCCGCTGAGCCCCACGTGGATCGTCCGAGCACAGATCGCCTCGAGCGCGGCAAAGGTCTGCTGCCCGCCGTGGGCCACGTCCGCGACCTCCCCCTGGTACGGGCGCCCGCAAGACGTCCCGTCGGGATCATGGCTGATCGCGTTGGTGATCGAGACCACGACGGGCAGCGCTCCCTCGCGAAAGCCCGCGCCGCCCACCCCCTCGTGGTAGGGCAGCACGAGGGTGCCCCCGGGGCCGTCGAGCCCCTCGCCGGTGGCGATCTGGTAGAGCGCCTCGAGCAGGGACTCGGGCGCATCGCCACCGTCGCCCATGCTGAAGCTCTCCAGCGCGGCCTGGACCGCGTCCACCTCGGAGGTGACGGGCTGGTAGAGGAAGAACGGCTGATCGCCCGGGATCCCGTGGGGCGCGAGGGGGAAGTCCTGGAAGGCCCCGGCGCCGAAGTGGGTGTCGGGCACCAGCTCGCGGATCCGCGGGATGATCGTGGTGGAGAGGGCCGCCTGCAGGTTGGCGAGCGCGGCGTCCATCGAGGCGGTCGTGTCCATGTTGATGAGCACGTCCATGCTCTTGACCTCCGTGTCGAAGCGCAGCGGGCGGGCCTGCTCCCCCCCGTCGTCGCCGAAGGGGAGCACGAAGAAGAAGTCCTCCTCGAGCTCGTACTGGGCCAGGGTCACCTGGGTCTGGCCGCTCGTCATCGGCAGCTCGGCCGTGATCACGGCCGAGGCGACAGTGCCCTCGTCGCTGGCGGGGATCTGGAGGGTCGAGCCCACGAAGGAGGCGATCACGGAGCCCTCGAGGCTCCAGCTCACCTCGTCGCTCACGTCCTGCTCGGTCCCGTCCGAGCGCACCGCGATCGCGTGGTAGGGGATGGATGCCTCCACGCCGAGCTCGACCTCGAGCACGAGCTCGCGGGGCTCGATCCTCAAGTAGAGGGTCTCGAGCTCGTCGGCCTCGTCCGAGGCCCCCGTGTCGCCGGTGGAGACCGGGCCCACGGTGGCGATGCCGACCTCGCCGTCCGGCTCGCCGGCATCGGCTCTGGAGTCGCCGTCTCCACACGACGAGGCGAGAGCCAGGCCGAGCAGCATGCTCCATGCGCGACTCGAGCAAGACGTCGTCGGAGCGCGGGGGACTCGATCCTTGCTCGGGGCGGCAGCGAGGTGCATGCCCCAGAGCAGTTCACGCGCCGTGCCAAACGCCGAGGACCAGGGAACCCCCCATTCGCCGAGCTCGAGCCGGCTCGAACACGTGCCGCGTGTATCGTCTCGTTACTCCGTGTCACGAGCCTGGACTCGAGCACGATCTGCAGGCATCGGCGAACGGGACCCCCTTGGGAGGCCCCGCTCGGTGAGACGCAGCTCTCGGACGTCGTTGCCGATCCCGAGGACCGCGAGCGGCGGTAGGTGACCCGGGAAGGCCGCGCCCTTGGAGCGCTCCGCGTCAGCTCTGGCAGGTGGCCTGGCCCAGGAAATCGCCGCAGTAGGCGTCGGCGTCGGCCTCGTCGCAGAAGCAGGTGCAGTCGGCACCGTCGCAGCACCAGAACCCTCCGCCTTGGTCGCCGCACTGCGCGACACCAGCCTCGAGGGCGGGATCGGTGGAGGGATCGCAGAGGTCGGCCCCGCCGGGATCGGCCGCGCCGAAGAAGTAGAAGTCGTCGCAGGTGGCCGCGTTGCCCTGGCAGGTGGCCTGTCCCAGGAAGCCGCCGCAGTAGGCGTCGGCATCGGCCTCGTCGCAGAAGCAGGTGCAGTCGGCACCGTCGCAGCACCAGAACCCGCCGCCCTGGGCGCTGCACTGCGCGACCCCGGCCTCGAGGGCGGGATCGGTGGAGGGATCGCAGAGGTCGGCCCCACCAGGATCGTTGTCGCCGAAGAACATGCTGTCCCCACAGGCCGGAGGCGCGGCGTCTGCAGAGTCGACGGCGCTCACGCTCAGCATGGCGAACAGAGCAGCGGAGAGAACGACGGGGAGCTTGGCGAACATCGGCGAACCTTTCGGGAGGGGCACGAGATGCCCGGCATTCGAATCCATGTCCGGGCGGCCAGCGGATCTAGGCCCCAATCGGGAGGGCCGTCAACCGCTGGCGAGGCCGCTCGGGACCCGGGACCCAACATGTCGCCGAAATGTCGCCAGAGCTCTGCGCGAAACGTGGTGAGGCTCCGGTCGCTCCTCGGGATCGCCGGCGGATCTCATCGACCTCCCCGAGGCACCCTCGGGGCGCGGTGGCGCGCCTCATCGTGCGCTACCCACCACCACGGAGGACTCCGCCCGGCGACTGCATCTCATGACGGCCAAGTGACGCCACCGCAACGATCGTCGCGTGACCGCATCGCCCACGCCTGGCTCGCGACACGCCGGCGTCCCCATTCGCGCTCGTTCCTCGATCGAGATCGCAGGAACGACGACGAGGGTCTCATTCGTCACCGTCGGTGCACCATTGTTTGCGGAGTCGTGATCCACATGCCACGCGGCGCGGGCACCCTCTTCGTGAAAAGCTCGAAGGAGCGCTTCATGAAGATCCACGTGCGCAACCTGGAGAGTGGGGACTTCTCCGCCATCATGCAGCTAGAGGAGGAGATCTTCGGCACGAGCGGAGAGTCGGTCCTCGGGCCCTACTACGTGCGCCTCTGCTGCGACTTCCTCAACGAGCACTGCTTCCTCGCGCTGGCCAACGACAGGCCCATCGCCTACCTGCTCGGCTTCGTGCGCGACCGCGAGGCCTACTGCACCACCCTGGCCGTGGTGCCCGAGCACCAGGGCCGCCGTGTCGTCCACATGCTCATCCGCGCCTACGTGCCGAGCATCATCGACGAGGTCGACCGGTGCTGGTTCACCGTGGAGGAGGGCAACGGGGCGGCGCGGGCCCTGCACGCGGCCCTCGGCGCCCGAGAGGTCGGCGTGCGCGAGGACTTCTACGGACCCGGTGACGAGCGCATCGTGTCGTGCATCGACACCGAGGCCGTGGCCCGACTGCGGGCCCGCTACGAGCGGCTCGGCCTGCTCGGCCGCAACGAGCCGGCGCCCCCCACCGCCACGGTGGTGCCGCTGGCCATGGGGCTGATGCAGTGAGCACGTCGTCGCTCGCGTCGCCCCCCGCCGACCCGTGGGGGCCCGGGGCGCTGCCCCGATCGGTCACCCGCTCCGGGCTCCGGCTGATGCGAGCCTCGACCTTCCTGCTGCAGACCAGGGCTCGGCTGCGACGCCGATACGCCCTGCCGGGGCTCGAGCTCCCCGACGACCTCTCGACGCGGGCCGCCGAGCTACAGCAGACATCTCGGCGCTTGTGCGAGCTGCTCGGTGTCTCGGTGGAAATCCGAGGCCTGCGCCCCACCGGGCCCTGCTGGCTCGTCGCCAACCACCTCGGCTACCTCGATCCGCTCGCCATCGGCGGGATGACCCCTTGTGTGGCCATCGCCAAGCGAGAGCTCGCCGGCTGGCCGTTGCTCGGCGAGGCCCTCACCCGCCTCGGCGGGCTCTTCGTCACTCGCGGCAACGCCCACGACGGAGCGGTCGTCCTCCGCCGGGCGCTCGGCAGCATCGCGCGAGGCGTCAGCGTGCTGACCTTTCCCGAGGGCACCACCTCGATCGGCGACGACGTGCTGCCCCTGCGGCGCGGGATCTTCGGCCTCGCTCGACGCACCGGGCTGCCCGTCGTCCCCATTGCCGTGCACCACCGGCCGCGCGAGTCGGCGTGGATCGACGACCAGCTGTTCCTGCCTCACTACCTACGCACCATCGCCCGCCCGCGCACTCGCGTCGTGCTCGGCATCGGCGAGCCCCTCCTGCCCGACGCCGCTCCCTCCCCGGCGGCCCTGGCCGATCTCACCCGCGCTCGTCTGCGGGTCCTCCTCCACGAGCTAGCAGGCTCCCCATGAATCCGAAGCGAGCCCCCCAACCCGACCCGTCCGCGACCTCCTCGCAGCAGGATCTCCTCCAGTACATCCAGGGCGGGCAGATTCCGTTCTTCCGCCTGCCCGTGGTCGACCCGATCGCCGGGCTCGAGGCCGACGCCGTGTTGATGGGGGTCCCCTATGACGGCGGCACCACCTACCAGCCGGGGGCTCGGCTGGGCCCCTACCACGTGCGTCGTGTCAGCGCCCTGGTGCAGCCCTACCATCCGGTCCATCGGGTGGACGTGTTCCGGCGCCTGCGGGCGGTCGACGGCGGCAACGTGGTGGTGCCGCCCTTCCACGCAGGAGCCATGCGCGAGCGGGTCCAGGCCGCGGTGAGGCAGGTGGTCGAGCTCGGGGCGGCGCCGGTCCTGGTGGGCGGCGATCACTCGATCACGATACCCGCGCTGCGAGCCCTCGCGCGCGTGCACGGACCGGTGGCCCTGGTCCACGTCGATGCCCACTTCGACACCAGCGACGGCGCGCTGTGGGGCGAGGCCTACCACCATGGCACCCCCGTGCGACACGCCCTCCTCGAAGGGCTGGTGGCCGAGCACCAGCTCTATCAGATCGGCCTGCGCGGAGCGTGGAAGGACGAGAGCGAGGCGGACCTCGCCGCCGGCTACGGAGCCCACCACGTGAGCGCCGACCGGGTCGAAGAAGCCGGCATCGGCTCGGTGATGGACGAGATCCGCGCCGGCATCGGCGACTGCCCCGTGTACCTGAGCTTCGACATCGACGCGGTCGATCCCGCCTTCGCCCCGGGCACCGGCACCCCGGTGCCCGGCGGGCTCAGCTCGCGCGAGGCCCTCCAGCTGGTGCGTGGTCTCGCCGGCCTGAACGTGGTGGGTCTGGACCTGGTCGAGGTCGCACCTCCCATGGACCATGCCGACGTGACCTCGCTGCTCGCGGCGCACCTCGTCTACGAAGGCCTGGCCCTGCTCGCCTGCCGCGACCGAGCCCAGCCGTAGCCCTCGCCCTGCCGCCACCGAGCCCCGCAGCAGCGTCGCGAGGGGCTGGGGAGCTCGGGGGGACGGCTCGGGCCAGGGACCGCTGCCGATGACACCTCGGGCGTCCTGCCGCTACGATGCGGCGTCGAGCTCGGCTCGCGGCCAGACACGATGGTGGATCCAACCGGCATCGAGCTTCCCTGGTTCGTGGAGCTGCTGGGCCAGCGGTCGTCCCACCCGCAGCTCTCCCGAGTGTGCACGGACTATGCCCTGACCAGCACCTCTCCCGCCGGCTCGCCACCTGGTTGGTATGAGAACGCAGAGCTCGGGGTCTCCGTCTACATCGAGCACGGGAGGATCGACGCCATCCAGTTCTTCTCCCAGCCTCACCTCGAGTTCGGCGGCCCCCTCACCCCGTCGTTCCTCGGGGTCGACTACGGCATGAGGCAGGATGACATCCGCCGGCTTCTCGGAGAGCCCGACGAGACCTTCGGAGCACGGACGACGGGGGCGATACGACACGCAGGCCTCGACAGGTACGCCTTGGGTGACATCGCGATCGCATTCGCATATGCGATCTCGTCGGGCCAGGTGGAGTCGATCAGCTTCGAGCGGGCGAAGCGGAAGTGAGGCCCCCCCTCGGCCCACCATGGCGACAGTCACTCCAAACCGCCATCGCCGGACGGTCGAAGCACCAGCTCGATGTTCTCGAAATGCCCGCCTCCATCGATACACCGAACCCCTACGAGCTGCAGCCCCTGCAGCTCCTTCCCACCGACCACCACGTCCGTCGTCGCGCCATCGATGGGCGGCAGGCGGCCCTCGGCGAATAGCGCCACCGCGGTCGGCATCTTCGTCCGAATCGTGACCGTCCCATCGCTCGCGACCTCCCCCCGATGGGCCTCGAGGGGGAAGCCCAGCAAGGAGCTCGCGGTCAGGTGGATCTGGACCTCGTCCAGGAACGCCCCTCCAATCCTCACCCGCGTTTCCAGCGGTGGCGGCACCAAGGCCTCGACGCCGTCGGGCAGCGTGGTCTCGCACGTGAGCCGGCCCTCGGCGGGGTCGTACGACCAGTCGCCCACGAGGCGAGGATCGAAGCGATACTCCGCCTTCCAGCGCGCCGCCATCTGCTCGAACACCTCGGCCAACCCCGTGCGTGCTCGCTTGCTCCTCGCCTTCTTCTCGAGATCCGCCAGCGGCTTGGTCCTCTGTACCCCCCACAGCGGTGATGCCGTCACGTGCGCATTCCAGACGTCGACCGCCAGCGCGACCGTACGGCGTGCTTCCTCCGGCGGAGGCGTCGGCCCGAGGGACTCGAGCACGGGCGCGGCGATGTCGAGCACACACTCCGCCAGACCTCGATCGGGCAGCTCGACTCTGAGGATCGTATAGGGGTCTCGTCGCCGGCGTGTTGCGGCCATCGGGGAGACGATCGCATTCGGGCCCGGGAGAGGCCACACGGGCCAGGACCGGGGATCCTCTCCGTCCGGGCAAGGGGCTCACGAGCTCGCCACAGCGGCTCGTAGCTCGTCTGGAGGGAACCCGGTCAGCCGCATGCTCCCATCGGCCGCCACGTGCACCTCCGCCGCGGCCGTGCGGGTCATGTCCTCCGCCGCATACCGCTCGGTCAAGAACCACACCTGCTGATTGCTCGATCCACGCCACGGCTCCTCGGTAGACCGCCCTGCTTGCACGTACCGACCCGTCACCAGCACATCGGTCACCTCGAGCAGCTCCCGACGCGCGTGCCCGACGAGCTGTGCTCGCTCGAACCCCGTGAACACGAACACCGACAGCCCTGCATCCTGGACGATCCGGCCGAGCGACGCGAGCGCACGGGCCTGCACGAAGGGCTCACCGCCGGTCAACGTGACCCCCTCGATGCCTCGCACGGCGAGGATCTCCTCGGCCAGCGCGTCGACCTCCATCACTCGACGCGGCCCGAAGCTCCACGTGTCTCGATTCCAGCAGCCCGGACACGCGAGCGGACATCCCTGCACCCAAACCACGAAACGCTCGCCAGGGCCGTTGGCGGCGCTCTTGCGGAGCGTGTTGGCGAGGTTGAGTCGCATGGCTCCCATGGCTCAGTACCTGCGCTTGATGAGCGCAAGCCGGAGGGTCTGCCCGTCGCGGGTCTCCTCGACCCGATAGCCCAGCGTACGGGCCCGCTCGTGGATCGCCGCTCGTTGGGCCTCGACCACGCGCTGGCGCTCGACCTCCAGGCGGCGACGCTCCTCCTCGGCGAGTCGGTCTCGCTTGGCAGCGAGGTACTGCTGGTAGCACGCGCCGAGGCGGACGAGCCACGCTTGGCCGTAGCGCGCCCGGTCGTAGTCGCTCACGATCGCGCGATAGCCCGTCTCGGTCGCGAGGAAGCCGATGTCATTGGACATCGAGCCGACGTGCTGGCGACGAATGACGAGGTGTGCGGTCTGCTGGCGGCGATCGCCGGCGTAGCCCACCAGCGCCACCGGGTTGGCATGGACCTCCACCTTGCTCCGATCGAAGCCGAGCTCGGCCAGCGCGGCCAGCAGACACTCCTCGTCCGTCATCGGGGTCATCGAGGTGATGTATGCGCTCATCGCTTCCTTCCCGTGCCCTGGGTGGCTCGCTGGGCCACGCGAGCGTTGGGGGTTTCGGGCTTGCGCTCGATCGTCGCAATGCCGGCCGCGAGCCCTTCGAGCAGGCGGTCGAGGTCCCGCAGGCACGCGTCGCCCGTGAAGCCCTCGGCGTCGGCGGTGATGCGACCGTCGCGGTCGATCTCGATGGTGATGCGCTGTTCCTTCATGCGTCCTCCGGAGCACGGAGCCGCGCGCTCAGCCGCTGCGCGGCCCGCTCGCCGAGCTCGAGGTGCTCCCATGTGTCGATGACCAGGTACCGTTGCCCCTTCAGGCTCATCAGCGTGCCCACCTCGGGCAGGGCCTCGTCGGGCACGGTGATCGTGGAGCCCGCGGTCGCGGTGGGCACGAATCGACCGCCGCGCCCCTTGGGCGAGGGCTTGGACCGGGGGGGTGGCGTGAACGATAACCGTTCGTTCGCTTGCTGCTCGCACGCGGTCAGCTCGTCGCCAATCTTGCGGATCCGGCGGTCGAGACGGTCGAGCTCGTCGCTGTGCTTGCGCAGACGGGCCCTGAGATCCTTGCGGACCTGCTTGCCCACGTCCGATGCTCCCAACGCTCGCTCGGCTTCGTCGCGCTCACCACGGAGCGTCGTTCGGCGGGCCTCGGCATCGTCGAGCTCGGCCCGCTTGGCCGGGAGCTCGCGCCGTGCTCGCTCGACACGCGCATTCCATGCCGCCTCTTGGCGCGCTCGCTCGTCCTCCACGCGGGCCTCGTGCTCGGCATCGTCCTGCTCGCTGCGCAGCCGAGTCACCCCACCTTCCAGCTCCACGAGCCGTTGCAGCAGGTCACGGGCCTCGGCGGGCCCGGCCCGCGAGGGGCGTTGGGCGGCCAGGTCCGAGAGCTCGCTCTGCAGCCCTCCGTGTGTGCGTCCGAGGCCCACGAGCGCGCCCACGAGGCGGGAGAAGGTGCTCGCGAGCTGCCCGCGGTGATCGTCGGCCGCGGCCAGGGCCTGCTCGAGCGCCTGCACCCGCGATGCCCAGTGCTCATCGACCTGCCGCCACCGACCGAGCAAGGGGTCTTCCTTCGCCTTCGCCGGTACCCGAGGCGGGCACACCGTGAAGCGGTACCGAGCGGTCAGCGACAGCGGGTGAGCGGGGGGCCACGCCTTGGGCAGGGCGCCGTCCATGTCGCGAAGCTCGGGTACCACGATGTCGGCGAGGTCGATCACCTGCTCCGGCTCGATGGCGCGGGCGGTCTCGGCTCCGTCGATCCACAGCGCGGTACCTTTGCTGGCATGGTCACCCAGGCGGAGATCGATGCCGAACGCCCACGCCGTGGGCTCGTCGAGCCGCGCCGCGAGCTCGGCGGCCTGGGGCGGCGACAGCTCGATGCGAAGGCGATCGCGAGCACCGGGGAGTAGGATGGCTCCGCTGCGACCATCGGTGGCGAGGTCGGGCAGGCCCAAGTCGTCCCAGACGATCGTCGTCCCCTCGCGGACCAAGCGGGCGAGCTTGGGATGGTGAGCTCCGCTCGGGGGGATCCACAGTCGCCGAAGTCTCGCATCCGGTGGTGTCCCGCCGTCGAGATGGACGCGCTGCTCGGGCCGGGTCACCTCGAGGGTGGTGCTGGCCTCCACCAGGCGGACCACGGCATCCGCCGATGGACTCGGCACGTCGAAGGGGCGTGCGGCCGCGGCTCGCATCCGGGGCGGGTTGGCCCCGCTCCAGGCCTCGTCGATGGCGTCGTGCCAGAATGCGCGCAGGAAGAGCTGCCGGAGTGCCGCCGCCTGCTCATCATCGAGCCGCAGGTTCCATGGGGTCGCTCCGTCGAGGGTCGAGCCCATCCACACCCGGGCCCCATGCATGGTGTGGACCGCCGACACCGGGACCTCGTCCACGCGGCGCACGAGCACCCTGGGGCAGCCCTTCAGCGCGACAGCGGTGGGCTGCCACCACGAGGGCGCGAGCGCGTACACGCGGGCGCCGGATCGACCGTGGGCCACGAGCTCGGCCATGGCGGGCGAGCCACTCGAGCCAAGCATGATCAGGACCGGGCCCTCGGGATCGGGGGCGGCGAAGCGATGCGTCGGATCCCCCTCGTGCGTCAGCCAGCGCCCGGCGGGAGCAGGGGCCGCCGCCCGCTCCGTGCGTATCCACGCCGTCGCGAGGCGCTCGTCGTGGCGCTCCTCCACGTGCGTCTTGGCGAGGGGGACGATCGTGCTCACGAAGCACCTCCGACCCGGAGCTCACCGAGCGGCTCGGCACCGAGGTGATGCGGGGACAGGTCGACGGGCGCGGCGAGGTTCCAGAACACCTCGGGTTGCCTCGCGTGCAGGTCGCCGTCGATGAGCGTCTCGTGCGAGGGCAAGGTGGGCCTGTGACGCTCGAGCGGTGTCCCCTGGCACAGCTCCGCGAACAGAGCCCGAACATCGTCGCGGCTGCGGTACCGAGGCTCGTGCGCGAGCCTCCGCCACAGTCGAGCCATGGCCCAGAGTTGAGCATCCTCCGCCGTCGCGGGGCCGATGGGAACGTCCTCGAGAACCGCGTGCCCAAAGCGTCCCTTGCCGGGAACCTCGACTCCCTCGAGCGATAGCGTCAGCACGAAGCGCTCCAGGGAGTCGTCGTCGAGCCCCGCGAAGGACACGTGGAGCCGCCGTAGCTCGGGATCCCAGCGACCGAACGACGCCAGCGGGCCCTCGCCCCACCGCTCGATCACGGCCCACGGATCGATCCCATCGTGCTCGGGCTCGTGCCGGATCACCACGAGCGCCTTCGCGGACTCGATCCGCCCCATGAGCTGCCAGTGGTCATGCTCGGCCTCGAAGTCGAGGTCCCAGCGCAGCTCGCAGCTCGCTTGGGTGGGTCGGGGGAGCACGCCCACCTGGCCGTGATTGGAGGGAAGATCGCGAACGAGGAACCGCTCCCGCGGGTCGAGCACCGAGCGGAACACGACGCCTCGGTCGGGCTCGACCACGAGGGGCTCGATGGCCTCGAACCTCGGATCACGCCGGGAGGCCAGCCGCTGCGCCGAGAGCAGGCGCTTGCCGAGGACGGGGTGCTGCGCGAGCCAGAGGTCGTAGACCCCTTGCTCGGGCACCGGGGCCTCGTTGGTGCGGCCGACGTCGTCCCCCAGCGCGCTCAGGCTACCGCTGGCGTCGCAGCCCCAGGATCTTGCACAAGCCACGACATTGTCGGCGCCCGCCTCCGAGAGGCCGGGGAGCACGGTCTGCACCGTGTCCCGGGTGATCCGATCGCCGTGCTCGCCGGCGGCCCGGCACACCAGGCCGAGCTCGGGTCGTCGCTCGAGCCAGGCCATCTCGGCAAGCACGGCGAAGCGCTGAACGGGTACGGTGGTCGACAACGAGGCTCTCATCGGTTCCTCACTCTCGAGACGCGAGGGCTGCGGCGCACGAGCTCCTTCAGCTCGGCGATACGGCACTGGCCGAAGTAGTCGGCGTTGCCCACCACCACCAGCTGCTGGCGAGCGCGGGTCACGGCCACGTTCAAGCGGTTGGGGCTGTCGAGGAACCCGATCCTGCGGGTGTTGCGTATCGACAGCAGCACGAGATCGGCCTCGCGCCCCTGGAATCGATCGACGGTTCCACACGCGATCTCGACCGGCGCATCGTCGACGGAGAAGCGCGTGCTGCTCCTGGTTTCACCGGTCAGCTGCTGGAGCATTCGAGAGAGTGCGTGCTCTTGCTTGCCGTAGAAGGCCAGACACGCGACCTCCCAGAGCGCGCTGCGGCGGTGACGGGGTGGCCCCGCACGCTTGGCCCACGCGATGAAGTCGCGGACCAGCGCCTCCACGACGCGGACCTCGTCCAGATTGATGCCCTGGTGCTCGTGCCCCGGCACGTGCCACCAGACACGCCGGGCGGTGAATTCGTCGAAGCTCCAGCCGATCGCCGCGTCACGTTGCCCGATGGTGTTGGCATCCTGGAGCGCACGTCCCTGGTAGATGAGCTCGCGAGCGAAGGACGAGATCTGCGGGTGCATGCGGTGCTGAACCCTCAGGCTCCCGAAGCGGGCCTCGAAGTCATCGGGCCGGGTGGTGCGAAAGCCGAGGGTCAGCGCGCTCCGGCGGTGACTTCGTTCCTGCCCGATTCCCTCCTGCAGCACCTCGAGGATGCTGGGCAGCCCGATGTCCTCGATCTCGGCCAGCGGCTCGGAGATGTCCACGGCCCGAGGCATCAGTCTCGCGAGGTCCTCGCGCAATCGTGTGCGCTCGTGTTGATTGCGACCGTAGCGAAGCTCGTGGATCCGGGTGATCCGCCACGCCAGCTCGTTGGCGAGATCGTGGCGTGCGAGCCACTCGGACTCGCAACGCTGGCTGTCGGCGAACGTGGTGATCTCTCCACGCGACCGCTCGCCGCGGTAGGACTCGGGCAAGCGCCCGCCCCGGGTCAGCCAGTGCCCCTGGCGAAGGAGGAGGGCGTCGCCTTCGTCCAGCCCTCCACCGCCGGATGCGAGCTCACGGGTCAGCAGGAGGTTGGACGGAAGCAGGCCCGACACCTCGGGGAGCAGGTCGTCACTCACCAGGACCCAGGTGGCGGCGGCGAGGTGCAGCGCCTCGGGAGCCCCCGCTCGCAGCTGCTCGACCGTGACGTGCTCCACGGGCCCTCCGCGGGCCCGGGCCCGCGAGACCACGCGAGCCACCGACAGATCATCCTCGGGCTCGACCTCGAGCTCGCGCTCGATCGCATCGAGCACCCGGGGCCCTTCCACCACCAGCCACCGCATGCCGACCTGCCGCACGCGGCCGCGCAGCATGTGGAACAGCAGCAGGCAGGCGCGCTGGTGATCGCGGGGAAAGAGCGGCCGATCCTCGGAATCGACCAGGTCGCGCAGGTTGGCCACGAGGTCGGCGCGATCGCTGAACGGCGGGAGCTGTCGCACATCGCCCACGATGATCCACCGCCTCGCCATCAGGGCCGGGACCATGAGCTCCTGGATCAGGGTCTTGGACGCCTCGTCCACGATGAGCACGTCCCAGTGGGGCATGGTGGTGATGGGCCGCTCCCACCGCTGGAGATCCTCGTCGCGCCCCCGGAACAACGGATGGTTGACGATGCCCATGGTGGTGCCACAGGTGAGGTTGGCGGCCATGATGACGGTGCGCTCGGCCATCGCGGTCAGCTCGCCGTCGTGCTGACGCATGGCTGGCATCGAACGCCAGCGCTCCACGAGAGCATCGACGCGAACGTCGAGCTGGGCTTGCTGAACGCGATCGTCGACGCGCGCGAGGCGACCGATGCGAACGGCGTCGATGGGGCAATCCCCACCGAGGAGCCGCTCGAGCACATTGTCGATGGCCACGTGGGTGGAGGCACACAGCAGCACGCGCTGGCCGCTCTCGACCAGCTGCTGGACGAGCTCGCAGATCGCCGTGGTCTTGCCGGAGCCCGGCGGGCCCTCGAGGAATGCGAAGTCGGGCGAGCCGAGTGCCTTCTCCACGAAGCGCCGCTGCTCGAGCGTGCCATCGCGGGTGGGATCGGTGAGCGAGCGCCAGCCGTCGCTCGAGATCGCCACCGGGGACACCGCGGGCCAGCGGACGTGCTCGGGATCCTCGCATGGTCGCAGCAGGCCCTGGTGGTGAGGCAAGGGGGCCTGGGCGAGCTGGTCGAGCGCGCGGCGCTGGAGGTGCAGGTTGCGAACGTCGACCGGCAGGTAGAGCCTGGATCCCTCGGGCGGGAGGCGATCGAGCAGGAGCTGGTAGCGATCGGCATCCACGCGCAAGACCCTGAAGACCGCGTCTTCACGATGCTTGGGCTGCGTCCAGACCTCGCGCACGTCGCCCTCGCAGAACGCCACGCGTGGATCGAGGACCTCATCGGACTCGACGGTCTCGGGCGGGAGGAGCCGGATCCAGCGTCCGCGCCGGCTCGCACCGCCCTCGACGGACCACCGGTAGCGCACCCCGTCGTCGCCGCGCAGCAGACCCTCGGCGGGTGGGTCCTCGGTACGAACGAGCAGGCCCGACGCGTCGAGCGAGCGTCCTCGCTCGTCGATCACCTTCCGTGGTCCCGGGTGTCCGTGGAGCACCTCGGCCTCCTCGCCGTCGACGAGCAGGCGCCCCGCCTCGACGCGCCCCTCGACCACGAGCCGCCAGGAATGCTCGGCATCCGCCTCGGGCTCCTCCGCAGCGTCAAGGCCCGCCCGTCGGGCTCGGCGATCGAGCGGGGAGCCGGGGGAGCGGGCTCGGGCTCGGCGGTGCACGTGCAGCCGCACCACACCAACCGATCCGATGGCTCGAGAGCGGGGGTGGTGCGCACGTGCAGCCCGTTGGCGGTCGCTCGTGCCGACTCGACCACCACGGCCAGGCTACGGTCGATCACGAACCCAGGCTTGGAGAGATCGGGCGTGACCTCGGCGGGCCACGACACGAGCACCATGCCGGGCGGTCGTCGGGGCACGCGTAGAACCGTGTCGAGTGGCTCGAGCCGGAGCGTCCGCATGTCTCGCACGCGCTCCCACGGCAGCTGATACCGGACCTGGCGCTCCTTGGCGGTGTGAATCGCTTGCTGTAGGTACCGCTGGAACGGTCGCAGGGTCGCTCCGGCCTGGGTCATCAGCGCGGGCGCGACCTTGGGGTGTCCCGCCGCGGCGTGGAAGAACAGCACCTTCACGAGCTCTGCCTCGGGATGAAGGGATTGCGGGTGGCCTCCTGGCGCAGGCGGGGGGGCGATGCACCGTCCGAATCCTCGGGTAGCGGCTCGGGCGTCTGTGTGCTCGCGAGACGGGCCCGCACCCTCGCCCAAGCGCGCAGATCCTCGAGCTGATCCCTCATCGTGCGCGAGAGCGGATAGGTCTGATCCAGCGCACGCGCGATGTGGCGCGAGGCCAGCTCGCACCCCTCCGAGAACGCGTCGTACAGCCCCTCGCGCACCGCCTCCTCGAGCTCGGCCCCGGAGTAGCCGACCGCACGCAGGGCCAGGTCGGCGACATCGTAGTCGGCGGGGTCGCGCTGCTTCTTCGCGAGGTGGATGCGCAGGATCTCCTCCCGCACGACCTGGCTGGGCAGGTCCACGAAGAACACCTCGTCGAAGCGTCCCTTGCGGAGCAGCTCGGGCGGGAGCATGTCGATGCGGTTGGCGGTGGCGACCACGAACACCGGGTCGCGCTTCTCCTGCAGCCAGGTCAGCAGCGTGCCCACCACGCGCGCGGCCGTGCCGCCATCGGTGTCGCTCGAGCTGCCCATCCCGGCCAGGCCCTTCTCGATCTCGTCGATCCACAGCACGCAGGGGCCAGCGCCTGGGCCACGTGCAGCGCGGCCCGGATGTTGGCCTCGGACTGGCCCACGATCCCCCCGAAGACCTTGCCCATGTCGAAGCGCAGCAGCGGAAACTGCCACGTGGCCGCGATCGCCTTGGCGGTCAGGCTCTTGCCGCAGCCCTGAACGCCCAAGAGCAGCACTCCCTTGGGCGCATCGAGGCCGAAGTCCCGCGCGCCGGCCCCGAAGGCACGGCCGCGGCGCTCGAGCCAGGCCTTGAGCTGGTCCAGGCCTCCCACATCGGCCATGCTCGCGTCGGTGGGGTAGTACTCGAGCACCTCGCTCTGCTTGATGATCCGCTCCTTCTCGTGCGCGACCAGGGGCACGGCCCCGCTGTCGAGGCGACCGAGCGCGGCAGCGGCCTTGCCGAAGGCGAGGCTCGCCTCCATCACGGTCAGGCCCCGCGCCGCGTCGAGAAGGGCCTCGCTGGCGGTTGCTCGCACTCCCATGACGGTGGCGGTCTGCTCGAGCACCACGCGAAGATCGTCGACCCCGGGCAGCGGGAGCTCGAGGGTGGGGACCTCCTTGCGAAGGTCCAGCGGTAGCCCCGGCGTGGGCGTGGAGAGCACCACGATCTTGCGGGGGGTGGTCGGCAGCCGGGCGAGCTCTCGTAGCCACCGCAGCACCTCGTGGTGCTTCTCGTGGAGGAAGGGATGGGCGTCCTCGAGCAGCCAGATGCCGGGCTCCTCGGCCGAGCGGATGCTGCGCAGCAGCTCGAAGGGATCACGGGCCCCTTCGTCCTCCGCCTCGAGCTCCCCCTCGCCGGAGCACCGCAGCAGGCCCCTGGACTGGCTCCACACGTGCATGGGCAGCCCAAGAGCGCCGGCGAGGCCGATCACGTGGCCCCGTACGCGCTCCCACTCGTAGGACGCGATGTGGAGCAGAGGAGCACCGGCGCGGCAGAGGTGGAGGAGGTGGTCGTAGGTCGAGGTCATGGGGTGCTCAGTCCAGTTGCGCGAGGAGGGGAATCGATCTTCGGAAATCGTCGTGCGGACCACGCGCGAAGACTTCCCTGCACCATCGAGTAGGAGTGGAGTCCGTCACGACCTCGAATCGGCTCACCGCGTGGCTGCTCGGGCACCTCCGACGTAGACGCGGAATTTCGGTTCGTCAGAAGAATCTGTGAGCGCCCTCGGGCTCGGGAAGCGCGCCGAGGCTGTGGTACAGGGCGATCTCGGTCGCTTTGAGGGTCCGTAGGCCGTAGGCCCTTCTGGTGATCACTTTGAGCTTGTTGTTGAGGCCCTCGGCGACGGCCGCCGAGATCTCGCCGCGGGCGCGGAACCAGTTGAGCAGCAGCTCGCGGTGGACCCGGAAGGAGCGGGCCAGCTTCTTCATCGGTTCGATGCGGGAGCGCATGACCGTGGAGCACCAGCGGTCGAGGAACCTCCCGGCCCAGGTCGCCGAGGTGTAGTCCCACAACAGCTGCAGCTCCTCCCTGAGCAGGTAGGCGCGCACCGTTGTCAGGTTGTACTGAGCAGGTCGCGGAGCTTGGCATCCTGCTTTTGGTCAGGTTCTCGGGCGCTTGAGCAGGGGCCACCGACCCTCTTGAGGACGGGCTCGTAGCCATCGCGTTCGAGCTTTCTGACCTCCGCCGCCCGCACCTGGTCGATGGCCTTGTTGAGCCGCTGCACGATGTGGAAGCGGTCGAGCACGTGGACCGCCTGCTTGGCTCGACGCCCGATGGCGGTGAGGTAGGGCTTGTGCTGGTCGCTGCGCACCCAGCGCAGCCAGCGGGCGCGCAGCCCGAACCAGTCGAAGAAGCCCCTCGATGCACTCCTTGGTCCGGTCCTCGCCGATCCACAGAAGCCGACGACAGTGCGCGTCGATCCGGTAGACGACGGTCAGGGGTACTTGTGGCCGCGGTGCCACAGCACCTCGTCGACGCCGATCGCCCGATTCCCGTCAGATCGCGGTGCTGCAGGCCCCACTCGACCCGCGAGGCCGACGGCACGGAAGACGGTGTCCCAGGTCGTTGAAGCTGCGGGCGACCTCGAGCCAGCTGAGAGGCTTGGCCCAGCGAGCGAGGAACCAGGCGTAGGCCGTGGTCGTCGGGCCTTGCCTTGGGCCCAGGGAACGAGCTCGATCCTGACCCCGCACCGCGGGCACTTGACCCGGCGCATCGTGTACGCGAACAAGACCAGCAGGCCCCACAGCGGGACGAACTGGAAGTACTCTCCCTCCGGGGTGTCGTAGTACGGCGCGGGTCGCTCGCACTTGGAGCACACCGGGCGGCACCGAGCGTCGGGCGGATCCCGACGACCAGGCGCGCCCGTGGGCCACCGTGGAGCTCTACGTGGTCGCAGACGAAGCCCCTTGTGTTTCTGGACGTGGTTGAGCAGAGTCTTGAGCTGCATCCGGTTGCTGGGAGGGGTGGCGGTGTTGCAACCCATCTTCGCCCCCGAGATGCGCGCAGAGGGCGTCCGTACGCCCGTAGGCGCCTGCCCCTGGCTCCTGCCCCCGGCTCGCGCAGAGCTCGTCCCGGACATCGCCGACGAGCTCGAGTCCGACCCGCTCCCCGCCCACCCATCACCCGGCCAGCCGAAGCCTCTCGGCCGCGTAGCACGGCCCTCGGCTCGCCGACCAATCCGAGGAACCGGACTCACATCCGAGCGGAGATCGATCCTCCCCGTGGTGCAACATCTTTCCCAGTCGAGGCCCACGATGAGGACGATTCCCCACGCCTTCCAGACCTTCCTCGAGTCGCTGGAGTTGACGCCCAAGCAGCGCAAGGAGGCCAACGAGCAGCACGTTCGACTTCGCACCCAGCTCCAGCAGCGGATGAAGCTGGAGGACAACTTCCTCTCGGGCTCCTATGCCCGCAAGACGGCGATCCGCCCCCTCAACGACATCGACGTGGTCGTCGTGCTCGTGCCCCGGCCGGGCTTCGATCCGACGATTCCCATCCCCACGATCCTCGGTGAGATCAAGCGCGTGCTCGACGAGGTGCACCACGGCAAGTCGGCACTCTCGCAGAACCGGTCGGTGAACATCGCGTTCTCCGGTACGGGCATCGCCTATGACGTGGTGCCGGCGTTCACCTCTCGTCCGGGGGTCTACCTAGTGCCCGATCGCGAGACCGGTCGGTGGGTCAAGACCAATCCCAAGATCCACGCTCAGCTCGCCACCCAGGCCAACGAGCGCGCGGGCGGGAGGCTCAATCCGCTGATCAAGGCGATCAAGCACGCCAACGTCCACCACCGCAAGCTCGCTCGGTCCTTCCACCTCGAGGTGCTGTCGTGGAAGATCCTCGAGCGGGATCCGGGGCCCTACCTCGATGGTCTCGTGACGCTGCTCGAGGGTCTCGCACGCAAGATCCAGGACCCATGTGTGGACCCGGCGAACCTCGGCCCCGACATCCGCCCCGAACCGGCCAAGTGCCAGGCGGCGCAGCAGTGGCTGGCTCGGATGGCCCAGCTCGCAGCGGAGGCCAAGGAGCTCGATGCTGCCAAGCAGACGGCGGCGGCTCACGCCAAGCTGCGGGAGATCTTTGGCCCGCAGTGGCGCTGATCCCTGATGCGACCGCGACGTCCATGGAATTCCGCTGACCCCCACCGCATCCGGGTCCCGTCGCGGACCGCGACGGGACCCGCTTCTGCTCATCGACCGCGCGTCACCGTGGGGCCGGAGCCGCGACGGCGACCACCGCCTCCGGCTGGATTCGCCGGACCATCGAGACATCGGGGACCAGCGACCGGCCGAGCCGGATCCGTCGCGATGCTCGCCGAGACGTTCACCGGGACCGATCGACGAGTCATGGCGCTCGCGAATCGGTACGCGTCGTGCCGCTCGAGGGAGGCGAGCGGCCGAGCGTCGTGTCCTCCGCCATCGTCGAGCCTTGTTGCTGGTGTCGTTCTCCCGATAGACTCGATCGCGTCGAGGTCGTGGCAATGAGATCGTCGAGCACCATCGTCGTTGCCGTGATGGCGGCCCTGCTGACCGCGGTGGGCTGCAATCGCACGATCGAGGACGACGAGCCCGAGCTCATCGAGCACCGCATCGAACCGTGCCGAATGCTGTGCGATGCGATGCACGACCCCGATTGCGGTGCGGTTCCCCTGCCCCCTCGTACCGCCGACGAGTGCTCCGTAGCCTGTGCCCAGCCGAACGGCAACTTCCAGTGGGGGCTGCAGCCGGATGGATCCGACGCCTGCTACGACGAGGTGATCGCGCACATCGACTGCATATTGGCCCTCGACTGCGAGGGACGCCGCCTGGCCCTCAGCGGCGGGGAAGGACGCCCGTGTGAGGCCGAGGCAGAGGCTACGGCGGTTTGCTTCTTCACCACGCCCAACCTCGAGCGGGAGGATCCGCCACCATGAGACGAGCCGTGCTCGGTGCCATGCTGCTGGCGATGGTGCTCTCCTCGTGCTCCGTCGGGCTCGGTGACGACTGCCTGCTGCACTGTTGGCGACACCTTCAGGAGGTTCCCGATGAGGTCCGCGGGCCTGACATGCTCGGCCCCCCGGACGACCGCTTCGACGGCACATGCGTCAATATCTGGGGTTCACAAGCCTCCTTCCACCCGCCCCGCCCCACCCTCGGTGGCTTCGAGGGCAGCACTTGCCCCCGCCAGGCCGAGCACGACGTGATCAAGAAGGTCGTCCGCGCCATCGAGGACCCCACCATCGACGCCACGCTGCTGTGCGACCCCTTCGAGCTGCAGGTCTACGCCGACGTCGTCGATGCCATCGCCGACGATGCCTATCAGGAGTGCGTGGGCTTCCTGACCTGCAACCGCGCGCCGTGGGATCCGGGCTGCGACGTCGACCCGATCCTGCTCGGCCAGCAAGCCTGCACGGTTCCCAGCGCCGAAACGCTGTGCGCCACGGTCGTCCTCGATCCAGCGCGGCAGGCCCTGTCCGACTTCACGGGTGGGTCTGGCTCGGCCCATCCGGTCAACAGCGAATACCTCGACGTCTACACCCCGAAGATCTGCGACTTCGTCCCCGACATGGCGGGCAGCGGCGGCGAGGTCGAGGCATGCGACGACGGGGGGCCCGGCGGCGCGGACGAGTCGGGCTCCGATGGGACCGGCTCCGACGGCACCGGCATGGGCGTGGGCCCCTTCGGCGACCTCGAGGGCCTCATCGCCTGCGTGGGCGAGACCTGCACCGTCGAGGACGAGCTGTTCACCAACGTCATGGAGTCCTTCTCGGTCTTCTACGACGAGGGCGTGCGGGCCGAGCCCGTGGAGCTCGCGGGCCTGGGCTCGGGCATCCGCCTGTCGGGGCTCGACCAGGGCGAGCATGCGGCGGAGCTGCTCGCCATCTTCGACGTACTCGACGGGGACGTGATCACCCACGTGAACGGCCTCGCGCTCGACGACGACTCGAGGATTCACCACGTGATCGCCGGGCTCGCGACGAGCCAGGCGTGGACGCTCACCCTGCGACGGTGGACGGGCTCGGCCTGGGTGTCCCGCGAGCTGGTGGTGGTGCGAGGGCCGTAGCGAGCAGGGGGGCGGCCGTACGACCCCACGGCTTGGTCGAGCCGCGACGGCCCAACGTCACGCCGCGAGGGCGCGGCCGATGATGCGGCCGTAGATCGTGTGCGGTCGTCGTTCCTCGGCCACACACGGAAGCGGACGAGCCCTCGAGGGACGGCGGTAGACGTTGGTCGCCGCGACGAGACGACCGCGCGTGACGGATCCGGGCGCCACTCGGTCTCGGTCTCGCCGGCTGGCGAGTCCGCGTACCCGGACCTCTCGAGCTCGTCGACGTCGGCATGGAGCTGGGCTCGATGCGCCTCGTGGTCGAGCTGGCCATCGCCGGCGAAGATCAGCACGGGGTAGTGCTCGACCACGACGCGGGGTGGTGACGTGAACCGCTCCACGTGGAGCATGGCCGCACGCACCCGCTGCCCGGCGAGCTCCGGCATCGCGGCGTCGGGATCACCGAGCCATAGCCGGTCGAGACGATGCGGCGAGATGGCCCGCGGCTGGCCATCGGGGTCGATGAGGAATGCGTGGCGGCGATCGAATTCGATGTTCATCGTGGTCTTCTCCATCACCCAACTCCGCGAGGTGATCTAGCGAATAGCGAGAGGCCGATCAAGCGAGAATCGAAATCTCGAGCGTCCTTGATCGGTGCACTTTGGCACGCAAATAGCGACACCCAAAGCCACTGGAATTGGCGCACCCAGCACCCGAGAGAGCAGGCGGCTGCTAACCGCCGCCCCCCGACCGCAGCACGGAGAAGCGACCCAGGACCACATGTCCAGCCAACTCCGGCGTCGACTCCATGGTCTCCATCCCACAGAACAGCGACCGGTCCTCAATCGGCGAAGACCACCAACGTGACGATCAACGGAATGCCCCAGATGTCTCGAATCCGCAGCACAGCGGAGGGGTCTGCAACCCCAACTAAAGGACCTTCCCGACACCACGCCATGCAGTCTCAATTCCGCAGCACAGCGGAGGGGTCTGCAACGAGGACTGGCAGTGGCGGACGCCTGCCACCCACAAGTCTCAATTCCGCAGCACAGCGGAGGGGTCTGCAACAATGAATGGCAAGGTATTCATCGTGGCAAGGTGGATTCGTCTCAATTCCGCAGCACAGCGGAGGGGTCTGCAACTCGTGTCATGGACGGGCAGCGGAAGCTGTTTGTCTCAATTCCGCAGCACAGCGGAGGGTCTGCAACTTGCTGGGGCTGGACTCCGTTCTTCGAGTGCGGGTGTCTCAATCCGCAGCACAGCGGAGGGGTCTGCAACACCACACTTCTGTCCACCTTGCTCAGCCCGCAGAGTCTCAATTCCGCAGCACAGCGGAGGGGTCCGCGACGAGGCTGCGCTGGCTGAGGTCGTGGCGGCGTTCGTCTCAATCCCGCAGCACAGCGGAGGGTCTGCAACTGCACGGTCCAGGGTGAAACGGGTTCGTCCTCGCCGTCTCAATCCCGCAGCACAGCGGAGGGTCTGCAACACTGGAGCGTCAACGGAAGTTCCGTAGCAACCAGTCTCAATCCCGCAGCACAGCGGAGGGGTCTGCAACGAGTGTAGTGGGACGATCAGCTCTACCACGTTCGGGTCTCAATTCCGCAGCACAGCGGAGGGTCTGCAACATAAAAGCCCCCAGGACTGTGTCTGGAAGCACTGTCTCATTCCGCAGCACAGCGGAGGGGTCTGCAACGCTCCAGGGTTGCGATGAAGCAGTCTCCGCTCAGAAGTCTCAATCCCGCAGCACAGCGGAGGGGTCTGCAACGCCACCTCCGCTTGTGGGTGGTCAGTGACATCGTCTCAATCCCGCAGCACAGCGGAGGGGTCTGCAACACTGACTCCCGACGAGGGCACTGGATCAGCGAAGTCTCAATTCCGCAGCACAGCGGAGGGTCTGCAACTTTTGAGGGACACCTTCAAGCGGCTCGACACCGTCTCAATCCCGCAGCACAGCGGAGGGGTCTGCAACCGCGGTCGTCCAAGCACCTGGGAATCACAGCTGAATCAAGCCATGTTTGGTGAGACCCCATCCGCCGGTGCTGCGCGCTCGTCGCCGTGCTCGCCGACTTCGTCGGCGCATCGAAATCTCTTCTGTTTCCAGGTAGCTACGCCGTTGGTGAGTCGGCGACACGACGATCGTCGCACGATCGTCTGAAGAACCCAAGGAATTCACCAGTTGTACCGGCATGCACCTTGCCGTGTCAGTAAGCCGCAACCGACGCCGATCTCTCACCAATCGCCCGTGAGCGTCCGTCCATGGGCCGGC
Organism: Myxococcales bacterium; assembly: GCA_020633315.1. Classification (GTDB taxonomy): domain Bacteria; phylum Myxococcota_A; class Polyangia; order Nannocystales; family Nannocystaceae; genus Paraliomyxa. Next base: position 259,395 of record JACKDV010000001.1, on the reverse strand, counting down.
TGGACTTCGAGTCCCTGTGCCCCTCACCATCACGACTACAGGAACAGCGCCGGTGACCGGCATGCGAGCTCGGCTGCGTCCCCCCAGAGCACCACACGCTCCCTGCACGCGCCACACACCGGGACCACGCGCACCTCGTCCTCCTCTCTCAGCTCGGGCCCCAGCGCCGCGGTGACGACGCCCAGCAACCTCCGCGTGCCGGCAATCTCGAATACGTTCGCGGTCACTCCCTGGCCAAACGACGCGAGGATCCGCCTCGATCTCCGGCGCCGGTCCCCTCACTGCGCGGCCTCCTGCACCTCGCGGCTCGCCAGCTCGAGCCGCAGGCGCTCGAGCTCTCGCGCCATGTCGTCCCGCTCCCGGGTCACCTCGGCCTCGCTGCGACACATCACCGCGAAGCCATCGCCCTGCCGCACCAGCCGGTGCCCCTGGGCCGTGGCCGCGTCGTCGAGCCGGTCGAGCATCACCAGGGCCAGCAGCGGCGACAGCACCGAGTCCTGCGGCAGGCCGTGGGTCCGCGGCAGCAGCCGCGAGCCCACGCGCATCGGCGCCCGCACCCAGCCCATGAGCAGCTCGACCATCGGGTCGTCGCCCAGCAGCCCCCGCAGCCGCCGCTCGAGCACCAGCCAGTCCACGGTGTCGTACAGGCGGCGCAGATCCCCATCGAGCCGGTGAACGAAGCCGTCGTCCCGGGCTCGCCGCAGGCTCTTCCGACACCGATGGCGCGACAGCCCGCGCTCGTTGGCGATGCCGCTGTCCTCCACGAGCTGCCCCAGTGACGGTGCGAGCTCCTCGTAGCAGCACTGCTGGAGGAACCGGTCCTCGAGGGCCAAGGCGACCAGCGGGTCGACGGCTCCTCCCGACACCGATGCCCGCAGGCCCAACGATGGTGCCGCCCCCACGCGCCCCCGAGCCAGCGCCTCTCGCAGGGCGGACGAGCGAGCCATGAGCCCCTCGAGCTCGCGCTCGGTGACGCCCCCCTGCTCGGTCCCATCGTCGCTCCCACCATCGTCGCTCCCACCATCGTCGGGACCGGCCGTCCGCATCGACGCGAGCACCCGCTCCACCACGGACGACCGGGCCGCCCGCTCGCAGCAGGTCTGCGCCGGCTGGGGCGGCCACGCGGCAGTCGGCTCCGCGCCCTCCACCCCGTAGCGCCCCTGCCCCATGGTCGTGCTCTTGCCGATCCCCACCAATCCCGCCAGCACCAGCGCGCGAGCCCATGGGGCCGACAGCGGCTCGCCCAGCTCCAGCGTCACGCTCCCCACCGAGCCCAGCAGCGTCTTGTTGGGGTACTTGGCGTCGGCCCTCACCAGCCCGTTGACCACCCCCTCCACCGCGGGCGCCGGGCCGAGCGGGGCCAGCCCAGGAAAGTGCTCGTGCACCCTCGCCCGCACCCGGTGCAGCACGGTCGCGCCGTCGACCACCCGGTCGTCCATGAAGAACCTCGACGTGTGGACCGGCGTGCGCAGGATCAGCAGCGGCGACTGGAAGGTCAGCGTCACCCGCCGCTGCCCCGCCAACCCAAACGCCGCCCGCTCGACCTGCCGAAGCGTCAGCCACTGCGCGTCGCTCGGATCATGCACCACCTGCCCCGTGACCCCATCCACCACCTCGACCAGCTCGGCCCCCTGCCCCAGCGGCGCCCCCCGCTTGAGCGCCCAGGGCGACCGCGGTCCCCGTCGCAGGCGGTGCCCCCACCCCGCCGCGTCCATCTCCGCCCCCGGCAGCAGCACCAGCCCGAAGCGATACTCGTCCCCCGGCTCGTAGCAGGAGCGACCCGACTCCGGCGCCAAGAAGAAGCAGCGCTTCGGGAACGTGGGCGGCGTGCCCAGCCGGTCCATCAGGTACGCATAGACCGTGGGGTTGTGGAAGAACCGAAACCGCGCCCCACGATCGAGCCGAAGGCGGAACACGAGGAGCTGAGCGAGCTTCATGGGGGAGTCCTGGGCATGGTCACTGTACACGAGGCGAGGTGCGCGACGGGCCGAGGACCTTGCCGGCACCACGGACGGATGCTCATCGTGGGCCTCCACCATCAACTGTCGCGCGAGCCCGCCGATCGATCGCCCCGCCCACGCGACCATTGGAGACCAACCCGCCCAAGGAGGCACAATGGACCCGATGACCCCCGAAGACCGCCTGCGCCAGCTACTCGCGGAGCGTCCCCACAATTCCCTCGTGATCGTAGGCGCGGGCATCACGCTCGGCGCCATCGCGGGCACGGAGGCCGCCCAGTGGGCCTCGTGGAGTGGCTTCATCCGTCATGGCATCGACTATGCCGTCGCCCATGGACGCCTCGACCGTGCCGAGGGCGACCGCATTGCGGGCCTGCTCGATAGCTCCCGGACGACCATGTGGATCTCGGCCGCCGAGCAGTTGGGGGAGGTCCTCGGAGCCCCCAGCGGCGGAGACTACCGCTCCTGGCTCCGCGAGGCGGTGGAGCCCTTCGCGAGGTCGGTCTGCGATCGTTCGGTCCTCGACGTCTTGGTCGACCTCCAGCGACGCGGCGCCACGCTGGCCACCGTCAACTACGACGATGTGCTCGAGCAGGCCACGGGGCTGCGCGCCGTCACCTGGAAGGACCGTGCGGAGTTCGAACGCGTCCTCGCCGGCGACTCGCCAGGCATCCTGCACCTGCACGGGCACTTCCAGCAACCCGAGTCGATCGTGCTCGGGCGCTCCTCCTACGCCGACGTGGTGGGGGACGAGCACGCACGCACGATGCTCGCCGCCATGCGAACACTCCGCACCCTGGTCTTCGTGGGTCATGGGGCCGGGCTCGGCGATCCCAACTGGAAGAGCCTGCTCGACTGGAGCGCCCGGGTCTTCGCCGAGTCGGAGCGCTACCACTACCGCATCGTCCGTGAGGCCGACCAGGAACAGCTTCATGATCCCGATGGGCAGGCCCGGCGCATCCTGCCGATCACCTACCCTGGACCATACTCGAGCCTGGGTCCGTTCCTCCGCTCGATCGTGCCCACGGGCAACGAGCGAGACCAGACCGAGGACAGGCCGGTAGCCACGTCCGGGTTTGGAGCCGAAGCACCACCCCCGACCCGCCGGCACGTCTTGCTCCTCGTTCACGTCGGTGACGAACGCTACACCCCGACGTCCCCGCAGGCGGTCCAGCGATACGCCGAGCTCCCTCCACTGGCCGAGGTCTTCGAGGCTCGTCACTCCATGAACCTGTCGGATCCAGGGGTCCGGGACTGGCAACAGGCGAGCATCGCCCTCGACCGCATGCTCGACGAAGCGGCTCGATATGCCATGAGCTCGGACGAGCCGATCACCTTCGTCATCGCCGGTCGCGCCCCCCACCCAGTCTTCGCCTATCTAGGCTATCGCGCACGCCTCATGCTCGAGGGGTCGATCCTGTTCGCCAACAAATTCGATGGCGCATGGGACCGCATCGGCCCGTTCCGAGGGCCACGGGACTTCCCCCGCAGCCACGTGACGAAGCTGGAGGTCGAGGATCCCCCAGAGATCATCCAGCGCAACCCGGGAGTCATCACATTGTTCATCACGAGCTCGGTGGAGCACAAGTGTCCCCGCCATGCGGTGGAGCCGACGATCGAGTCCAGCGGTCGATCCCTGAGCGCGATCTACCGCATTGGGCACGATGCGAACGGACGAACCAACCCTCTCGACGAGAACGATCTGCTCGCGATGGCCGAGGGCATCACCCGAGTCAAGTCTAGGATTACCGACGACGTGCGGGACCCCGGTGGCATGGTGGTGGCCCTGAGCACTCCGGCCTGGATGGCCTTCTGGGCGGGCTACATGCTCAACGACTACATCACGGGATACATCGACTTCCTCCACTACATCCCCGGGACCCAGAGGTACGTGGCGGGCCTGTCCTCGGACATGAGTCGGCGACGCTGGGCAGAGGGCATGCCCCGCGTGCTCGCGCTGTCGGCCGAGCCTCACGACACCCCGAAGACTCGGTCGGGAGAGGCACGGCAGGCTCTCTTTGATGCGGTCGAAGATGCGCAGGGCTCGGAGGCCAAATCGGCCATCGAGGCCATCACGGCCGTGAAGATCAACGAGCTGTTGCCTCGGCTCGTTGGGCGGCGCCCCGACATCCTCCACATCTATGGACACGGGGCCGACCACGCGCTCGGCCTCCAGGACGAGCGGGGCGGACAGGCCGTGGTCAACGAGGAGGATCTGATGAGGGTGCTGAGAACGTCGGGCATCCGACCGTCCCTCACCGTGCTGATCGCCTGCCACTCGAAGTCACTGGTCGAGGGCATGCAGGAGCTCTCCGAGATCGTGGTGGCCGTCGACGGCAGGGCCCGTCAGAAGACCTCGATCGTCTTCATCGGTGCATTCTACCGCTTCCTCGCCCTCGGCCAGACCGTCGCGGTAGCCTTCGAGCAAGCCAGGGCTCACGTCGATCTCCAGCCAGAGCACAGCAGCGCGGTCTTCGAGCTGTGCCACCGCCCCGGCACCGACCCGGCCGATGCCATCTTCTGGCCCAAGCCCCGCACGTAGCCCCACCGAGCCAACCAACGAACGGGGGCGCCGCGACTGGCGACGCCCCCTTCGTTCGTGCTCCGAGCCAGCGGCTCGCTCGCCCTACTTCCCCTGTAGCTGCGGCTGCAGGGCCTCGCGTACCGAGGCCGCCCAGGCGTCGAGGTCGGTCATCGTCTCGGCCAGCTCGCGGTGCTGCTTGCTCAGCTCGACCAGCTCGAGCTCGAGGCGCCCCTTGGCCCGGTGCAGACGCCCCCGGACGGTGGGCTCGAGGCAGTCGAACACCGCCCCGAGCTCCGCGCCCGTCATCCCCTCCCAGTAGTACAGCTCGAGCACGAGCTGATCGTCCAGCGAGAGGCTCCGCAGGGCCTCGAGCAGCAGCCGGTCCTGCTCGCGCGCCAGCACGATGCTCGATGCGCCCGCCCCCAGGTCCTTGACCGAGGTGTCGGCCACCCCCACGTGATCCACCGGCTTGCGGTAGCGCTCGCGGAAGTGGCCGAGGATCATCTTGCGCGCGACGGCCAGCGCATAGGAGCGGAACTTGAGGTCGGAGGAGATCCGGTCCCGCCGCTCCACCAACGCGAGGATCACCCGCTGCACGAGGTCCTCGACCTCCGCCTCGGGCACCTTGGTGGCCACCGTACGCCAGATGATGGTGTGGTACCGCAGCAATAGCTGGTCGCCGGCCTTGCCGTCGCCGTCCCGCCATCGCCGCAGCAGCTCGATCTCGGGGTCCATGCTACGGAGCACCTCCGCCACCACCACCCCCGATGGGTAGCTCGTCCTTCTTGCGAACGGTGACCGTGAGCACGGTGCTCGTGGAGCCTGGCGCGGGCGGAGACGACGGAGGAGTCCCGCCCGCGCCCACCAGGGCGATCGGCACGGTCACGGAGTGATCGTAGTAGTTGCGGTGGCGATAGCCGCTGGTGTGCAGGTCCCACAGGACGGCGGTCGCCCCCGTCCCCTCCCATGCGTAGACGTCGTAGTCCCCGCCTGCACCATCGATGATGCGGATCTGGATCTGCGAGTAGGGCGGCGGATCGCCGTCGATCTCCACGAGGATCGAGCTCTCGTCGTCCACGTTGTCGAGCGAGTCGCCATCGAGCACGAGGTCGACGCTCTCGCCGGTGAGGTTGCAGTAGATCTCCACTGGGAATTGGTTGAGCATCTCGCGAGCCATGGGCGTGGCTCCTTCCTTCGGGTTGGTGATGGGGTGTTGGTCCTCAATCCATGATCTCGGTCGCCCGCTGCAGCAGCTGCTCCAGCTCCGTCACCGAGGTCGAGTCTCCCTGTTCGTCGTACGCGTGCCGGGCCAGCCACAGGTACGTCAGCGCCTGCTCGCGTCGCCCCTGCGCTACGCTGCACTCGCCGATCCACCAGCCGAAGGCCCCGCGGTCCCCCACGGCTCGATCGGCCAGGGTCCGAGCCAGGCGCGGGCCTTCGTCTGCGGCTCGGCGGGCGAGCTCGTCGCAGGCCCGAAGGCCGTAGAGCATCTCGATCTCCTTGAGCGTGCCGTCGAGCACGCTCGGGTGCTCGGGATCGTGGCGACGCAGGATCCGAGTGGCCGCGGCGAAGCGCTCGTGCGCGGTCGCGAAGTCTCCCCGAATCATGGCCACGGTCCCCTCGGCCTGCAGCACACTGGCCCGATCGGGGTGATCGGCGGGCAGCTCGAGATCGGCGTCCAGCCCCTCGCGAGCCCGAGCGAAGCGCTCGGCGGCGGCATCCAGGTCGCCCTCGTCGCGATCGATGAGCCCCAGCGCGAGGTGGATGCGCGGATCGACGGGTCCGCCGTCCCCCCGCGTTCGGCGGGCGATCCGTAGGGCCTGCTCCAGACACGCGCGGGCGGCCTCGAGCTCGCCCATCGTCTGCAGCATCGTGCCCAGGTTGAACCACACCATGCCGACCTTGGGGTGCCAGGGTCCGAGCGTGACCTCGCGTCCCTTCAGCAATCGCTCGAGCTCGGCCCGGGCCCGCTCGACGTGCCCCGCCTCCGCCAGGGCGTTGGCGAGGTTGTGTCGCGCCCGGTCGACCTCGTCGTCGTTCTCGCCCAGGTGTGCCCGGCGCAGCTCGAGCGCCTGCTGGTGCCATCGGATCGCCCGCTCGGGAGCCCCGCGGGCCTTGGCCAGCAGACCCCGGGCCTCCAGCATGTCGGCCCGCACGAGCACCGAGCGCGCCGCGGTGTTCTCGAGGCAGGCCGCGGCGAAGCCCACATCATCGGCCGCCCCCCGCGGATCCACGTCGAGCACCGCCGCAACCTTGGCCCGCTGAGCCACCACCTCGCACATCAGGGCGTCGTACCCCACGCCCAGGGCCACGTCGCGAGCGGCTCGGAGGGCCTCGAACGCCTCCCGCCCCCGCTCGAGCTCACCGAGCACGTGGCCGAGACGGTAGAGCGCCTCGGCCCGGACCCGTGGGTGCTCGGCGCTCGCGTCCACGGCGGCTCGCGCCGCCCGCTCGGCGGCCGCGAGCTCCCCTGCCCGCTCGAGCGCGCGGGCCTGCTCCACGGCGGCCCGCAGGCGATCCGCGACCGCGTCGTCATCGGACGACCTCGGATCGTCGCAGCTGGGGATCCGCTCGAGGTCCTTGGTCGCCTCGACCAGCCGTGCCGCCAGCTCGTCCTCGGCCCCGCCCAGATCCGTCACCACGGCCTCCATGCGAGCGTGGGCCGCCTCCACGCAGGCGCGGCGCACCACCAGGTCTTCCGCCCCCCCGTCACGGCGCTCCGCCTCGCACAGGTCGAGGCGCTCGTCCTGCCAGCGCGCCCAGGTGTCCTCCCAGGTACGGTCCAGCAGCGCCTGGGCCCGCCCCACGTGCTTGGACCCCTGGGCCCGCACCCGGGCCCGCAGCGGCTTCAAGGCCGCTCGTTCGCCGGCCTCCGCGTGGAGCCGCTGCTCGAGCTCGGCGCAAGGATCGGGCGGCGGCTCGGCCATCACCCAGCCCAGCGTGATCGAGGCCGCGGCTCCGAGGGTGGTCACGCTCCCCAGCCACCACCACCGACGACGGGCGAGACCACGCCGCAGCACGGTGGTGAGCTCGGCCATCGAGGGGTAGCGCCGCGACGGCTCGAAGCTCAGCGCCCGGCGCAGGGCGGAGCACAACCAGCGAGGCAACCGCACGGGGCGAGCGGAGGGAGCGAGCCGCCCCCGCTGGATCGCCTCCACGTAGCGTGCTCCCTCCACGCGAGGGAACGGCCGCGTGCCATGCAGGGCCTCGTACAGCGAGACCGCGAACGAGAACTGATCGGCAGATGCCTTCGCCTCCCCCGGGCCGAAGCGCTCGGGCGCCATGTAGTCGGGGGTTCCGGCGATGCTGCTGCCGTGGGTGATGGTCGCCTGCAGCAGCGACCCGGGCTCCGCGGGTAGGGTCGCCTTGCCGTCGCGGGGGCCGACCGCCAGGCCGAGGTCGACGACCTTGACCTTGCCGTCGGTCCCCCGCAGCAGGTTGTCCGGCTTGATGTCGCGGTGCACGAGGCCAGCGGCATGGATCGCGGCCAGGCCCTCGGCCACGTCGGCGTAGACCGCCACCACCTCGCGCCAGGGCCGAGGCTCGTCCTGCCACGCCCGCAGCGTGATCCCCTCCACGTACTCCATCTCGATGACGGTGCGCCCCCCCTCGAGGTCCACGTGGTGCACCCTCACCACGTGGGGATGACGGATGCGGGCCAGGGCCTGCGCCTCTCGACGCATGCGCTCCGCGTTGGCCGAGCGCTCGGCACTGGTCCCCGCGTTGAGGACCTTGAGCGCGACCTGGCGATCGAGCTGCGGATCGCGGGCCAGGTACACCGAGCCCATGCCCCCCTTTCCGATCCGCTCGACGATCTCCCAGCACCGGAAGCGAACCGGCTCCACCTCCGCCCCGGCCAGGCTTCGCCGCAGCCGAGCGAGCTGCAGCTTGGCATCGATGCTCTCCTCCTGCTGCGCCTCACGGCGCAGCAGGGCCCCGGTCTCGTCGTCCGGCGTCAGGCGGGAGCGTGGAGGAGGGGTGGTCATGAAGCTCGGCGAACCGGCGCGGCGGACCCGCACCATAGTAGTCGCTCGAGGGGGGTGGTCGATCGACGGGAAGATTGGGGATCTGCAGGCCGACTTCGGCGTCCGCTCCCAGCGTGGCCCGTTCGGTCCATTCGGCCGCGATTTCGCCACTCGCGTGCCGCGAGCCGCTCGTTTGGGCCTGCGGCGACATCTTGTTCAACGAGATGCCCACGGACCCTCATGCCAGATGCAGAGACTCGACAAAGAGAGAAATCGACGCCTCGAATCGATCGAGCATCACCATCGCGCGACTGCTCATTCACAAGGTCGGCATCAGCAAGTGCCTTCGCTCGCTGGCGCTGCCGTGCAACGCTGATCCGACTACGAGCCTCCCCGCCCAGGGCCAACCACCCGATGTCGAGAAAGAAGAAACACAAGGCGCGGGAGAAGCTCCCCCAGAACGCGCCGCCAGTCGCACCAAGGACCCCCACTCCCAAGATGGCCACTCCCAAGGCGGCCCGCCCGGCCGACTTCGACCCCGCGGCGGCTCGAGCTCGCGTCGCCGAGGCGCTCGCCAATGTCGGGGACGATCCCCACCTCATCGGCTTCGAGGCGGTCGGCATCCAGGAGCTCATCGCCGCCAACGGCCGCCCGCTCGCCATGAAGGGAGCGAGTCGCTTGGTCCGGGACTTCGACGACACGAACCTGAACCGCTCCAGACTTCGCGGAGATGGTGGGGTCGTGTTCGCGGGCGGCGGCCGGGGGTGGTTGTTGGTGCCGGGTGCGTCGGCCTCGAGCACCATGGCGGAACTCGAAGCACGCTATCGCGAGACCACATGCGGGGGCCAGTTGGCCCTTGCCTCTGTTCCCTTCGATCCGGCGACCGAGGCATCGAGCATCCACTGGCTCCGCCTTTGCCTGGCCGGAGCCAAGGACGCAGCCACACCTCCCTACGATCCTGCCCCCCTCTCCCATGCTCGGCGATGCACCGACTGCCATGTTCGAGACGCTCCCCCGGGCTCGACCTACCCAGGTCCAGAAGGCGCCGTCCAGGCATGCGATCGCTGCGTTCGAGTCGTGAAATTCGGCAGGACTACCTCGAGAACCCGCTGGACCTTCGAGGACATCGAGACCGGAGGCTCGATCGCCGTGGTCTCGGCCGATGGGAACAACCTCTCCGAGGTGTTCGAGAAGAGCAACTCGCTCTCCGAGACGGCCGTAACCAGCACGTTCATCACCGCCGTATTCGACCAGGCCCACGCGCGGGCATGCCCAAAGGGCGATCGATTCGTGGCCCCCGTCGTCGGGGGTGACGACATCCGAATCTTCCTCCCTCCCGAACACGTGCTCGACTACATCACCGACCTCGCCAATGCCCTCGACGAGCTGGCATTCGGCGTTCCCATTGACGATCTCGGAGCTGGCCTTCGCAAGGTGATCTCCACGCGAGGCATAGGGGTCGGAATCGGGGCGCTCGTTGCTCCCTACCACTATCCCGTCTCTCGCCTGCTCTCGATCACCCATGCGCTCGAGGACTCGGCGAAGGCCAATTGTCTTCGGAAGGGGGTGCGCTCGGCCGTGGACCTTCGATTGATCCGGTCGGGTCAGGAGCTCGGCCAGGGCGTCGATGTCGATTCCGAGGACACCCCCACCGCCATCGCGCTGAGCTCGGACGATTGGTCGCGCTTCCTCGGCCGTGCCCGAGCGCTCGTCGCCGTCCCGTCCAGTCAGCGATCGATGCTCATCCCCCGGGGCGCCTCCCCGGACGATCCCGTGCGCGCGAGCTCGTTTCGCTACCAGGTGGCGCGGCACGAGGCGTGGCGGAAGTGGTTCGAGACATGTGAGATCGACTGGCGAGACCCGGTCGAGCTCGCGCGCAACCTCCCGACCCCTCAGCTGGTCGACGTCGCGGGCTTGATCGAGATGCGCCACCGGGAGAGTGCCTCGTGAGATCGTTCGACCTCCGCGTTCGGTTCCCCACCGGGACCATCCTCGTCGGCGGCCACTCTGCGGTCCCGGGTGGAGTCAGCGCGACCCACTCGGTCGACCGCGAGGGACGCCCCATCATCCCGGCGACCGCGCTCCGCGGGGGCTTGCGTGAGGCGCTGGAGTCCATCCTGCGTGGATACGACCGTCCCGCCTGCGATGGTGGCAACGGAATCGAGCCATCGGCGACCACGAGCGAGGATTCTCCCCGGCCCTGCACCCTGGACGCCGGAAGCCGGTGCATCCCGTGCCGGATGTTCGGCACGCAGCGAGCGGCCATCGGCGACCACGAGCGATCGTTTTCCTCGCTCGTCCTTGGCGACGCAGTTTTGGAGGGTGACGACGCCGTCGAGTCCCTCGCTCGCCAACACGTCGCCGTCTCGAGGACCCGCCGGAGTGCCGAGGACAATCGGCTGTTCCAGCGCCAGGCTCCCGATCTCAACGACCGAGTCCTGGTGGCTCGAGGGTACTCGGTCGAGCCCGAGCTGGAGCCCTACCTCGAAGCCGCTGCCCGGGGCCTGATGCACCTGGGGTCGGGGCGCAGCATCGGGCTGGGCAGAGTCGAGCTCGAGGTCGTGTGGGGCGAGGACATCGAGGCCGAGGTGCCTCCCCTCGCGTCCGAGGACGACGAGATTTCCATCCGCGTCCGATTGCAGTCCCCTACCGCGCTGGGCACCGCAGATGCCAGCAGCAACTACCGAGCGACCCGCAATGAGATCCCGGGCTCGGTGCTCCGTGGCGCGATCGGGTTTGCGATCGCGCGGTCGATGCCCGAGACGAGCCTCGAAGAGGCTCCGTTCCAGACCCTCGTCGACGATCACGACGGTGCTCACTTCGGGTTCCTCTACCCGGCGGAACGAAGGGATGCCTCCGCGCTCGCGGGTCCTTGGCCCGTGACGGCGCGCACCTGCAAGACCCACCCGAGCAAGCACCCGGTGGTCGACACCCTCTTGGATCGCATCGCCGTCGCCATGCTCGACGAGCTCTCCGAGGTCTCTCTGGCCGACCGGATCGCACGGGTGCACGCAAGCACCTTGCGCAACTGCCTCGCTTCAGGCTGCAGCGCACAGCTCCGCAGTACCAAGGGAACCCGAACCCTTCCAGAGTCACCTCCCAAGCGAGCCGTCACCCGCGTGTCAATCGAGCGGCGGAGCACATCGGCCCGCGATGGCGCTCTGTTCTCGTACGAGACGCTCGAGCCGGGCACCACCTTCCAGGGATCGATCCGCAACGTCCCCGCAGGGTCTCGCGACTTGCTCGGTCGAGCCCTCGAGCTCCCGATCTTCGTCGGGCGAGGCGTGTCGGCGGGATGGGGCAAGGTCTCCGTCGAGGTGGTGCCGCGGCCACCCTTGCCGACCATCAAGAAGCGGGGAGCAGACTTCGAGTCTGCCTTGCGTGGTCGACTGAGTAGCGCTGGACTATCTACGGACGACATCGACAAGCTCGTCCCCATCACCTTCCTCGCCCCCTACCTTCCCAACGACGGCGACGATCTCGGCACGCTCGCGGCCGCGCTCGGCACGAAGCCCCGCTGGTTCACGGTCGCACGCCGCTTCGCGCGAGAGGGAGGCTGGGACCAACGCACGGGCGAACCCTTCGCCGAGCTCGCCGTGGCGGCCGGTGCCGTCTACGTGGCGAGACTCGATCGACCGTGGAGGGAGTCGCTCGAGACCCTCCAGCGCCTCGAACGCCTCGGTGCGGGCCAACGCCGCCACCAGGGCTTCGGACAGCTCATCACCTTCGACCCCTTCATCCTGGAGCGAGGTGACTCGCCATGACGAGAACCGAAATCAGTCGACGACTCCGCCCCCATCGCCGCGTGCTGGTCGTGGCCGCCGAAGCTGCGCTCGACCGAGCGTATGCCAACGGTGACGACACCCAGCCCCCCTCCAAGACCCAGTTCTCTCGCCTGGTGAACCTGTGTGGCGAGGCGACCTGCGCCGAAGAGCTCGAGAACTACCTGCGCTACCAGGCGGGTCGCAGCGCGAAGGGAGGGAGAGACGACTGGCGCATGGGCTTCGTCGACATCATCGTGAAGGCGATCAACGAGGCGCTCGAGAAGGAGATCGATCTCGGCGAGCTCGGCCGCGAGGATCAAGACCTCGCGCGGGTGGAGGCATGGCGGCTCTACGCCACGTACCTCGCTCGTGCCTATACCTACCGTGACGCGGTCGCGAAGAGCTCGCGGTATGGAGGTCGTCATGCTCGATAGCCCGGCCGACTTCCATCGCCTCGACGGTCGCCTGCGCCTGCAGGGCAAGCTCCGTACCCGCACGGCGCTGCGCGTGGGCGCGGCCCAGGGAGGAGCCGAGGACGTCGCGGACCTCCCGGTGCTCCGAGACGGCCGAGGCTTGCCGTTCATCCCCGGTGCCAGCCTCAAGGGCGTCCTGCGCTCGACGATCGAGTCGCTCGTGCGCGCGGCGGAGAACGAGCCCCGCGGCATCTGGTCCTGCGACCCCCTCGACGACGACGTGGCACATCGACACTCCCGCACCGCCTGCGGGGCCCACGAGCGAGGCAAGCGGGCCGAGGCCGACTCCGATCGGGTGTGCGCCGTCTGTCGCCTGCTCGGCTCGCGAACCATCGCCAGTCACGTGCGCATCAGCGACGCCATGCTCCGGGACCACGACGGCCCGAGCCCGATCGAGATCCGCGATGGGGTCGCCATCGACCGCGACCTGGTCACCGTGTACGGCAACCGCAAGTACCAGTTCGAGGTGGTCGCCGCGGGCACGTCCTTCGATCTCGAGGTGTTCGTGGAGAACCCCAAGGACTGGCTGATGGGGCTGCTGACGATCGGCTGGGACCAGATCGCCGAGGGCTTCTCGGTGCTCGGAGGATTCGGCTCCCGCGGGCTCGGCCGGGTAGAGATCGACTGGGAGGACGGCGAGGTGTTCACCGCCGAGTCCCTCCTCCTCGGGCAGGCACCAACGCGCTGGACGCCCGCGGAGCTCCAGACCCAGCGCGAGCAGTGGAGAGCCGCGCTCGCCCATCAGCACGGAGGTTCCGATGTTCAAGGTTAGCTACAACCGTGCCCTGCTGCGCTTTCGCCTGGAGACCGTGACCCCCCTGGCGATTCGAGCCGGCGAGACCGGCCTCGATCCCACGGCGGTCGATCTCGCATGCGTACGCACGAACCACGTCCAGCATGGCACCACCGTGTACATCCCGGGATCGAGCCTCAAGGGCGTGATTCGATCGGCCGCCGAGGCAGCGGTGCGAGGTCGGACGTTCCGCCACCTCGGGGGCCAGGAGACCAGCGGAGCCTGCGATCCGCTCGATCACCGGGCGAGCTGTGCACGACACGCTCCGAAGGGCCGCGAGCAAGTCCCCTCGTCCTCGGTCCATCAGCGCAACTGCCTGGCCTGTCGAGCCTTTGGGTCGCTGTCCATCAAGGGCCGCTGCGCCCTCCGGGACCTGTTCCCGTTCTCCCGCGCAGGCGAGCTCTCCGACGACGACCGCTCGAACCTCGAGCGAGCCAACCGGGTGGAGCTACGCCACGGCATCGCGATCGACCGGATCTCGGGGGCCGTGGCGGGCAAGGCCCTGTTCGAGCAAGAGGTGATTCCGGTGGGCGTTCGCTTCTACGGCGAGGCCACGCTGCACAACTACCAGGCCTGGCAGCTGGGGCTGCTGTTCACGGTGTTCGACGAGCTCGACCAGGGCTTTGCGCAGCTCGGCTCCAGCAAGAGCCGCGGCCAGGGAGTCGTCTCGGTCACGCCCCTCTCCCTCGTCCACGAGCAGAGGACGGGCCACGCCCGGAGCCCGAAGGCGGTCGGGGATCTCGTCGACGACGCCACCCGACGAGACTACGGCCTGTTCGCCGAGCACCCGCTCCCCGCGGCCCCCGGGGCCCCTCGTGGACTCTCGTCGCGCTTCGAGGTCGACCCGGAGCACATCGGAGCCTGGCGCAACGCGGGGCTGCATGCCCTCGGGCAGCTCCACGGAGCCTCGCAGGAGGCCCGCTGATGCCCGGGCAAGGCTACGGCTTCGTCCCGCTCCCCGACACGGTGGCGCGCCGCGAGCGAGAGCAGGCTCGCTTCGATCGTCACGCCCCGGGCTGCATGGGTGTCGTCATCGACCTCGAGTACGTCAACCTCGAAGCGGTCCACGTGGGCTCGGGCTTCTGGACCTTGCACGCCAACCAGGCCGTGCGGAGCATCGCACGCTCGGGAGAGCATCCGGTGCTCCCGGGGTCGTCGATGAAGGGGGTGCTTCGAGCCCGCTACGAGGCGATCACCAGGAGCTGTGCCGGGCGCCGGGCGCCCAAGGGAGCGATGCTCGGAGATCGCCTTCCCTCCCGTACCTTTCCCGGTCACCGAGTCGAATTCAGCCAGGCCGTGAAGGACCACCCGGTGTTCACCGTGTGCCGCCCGCCCCAGCTGTGCCCCGCGTGCGCGCTGTTCGGTCAGATGTCCCAGCGTGGCCGGGTGTCGGTGCACGACTTCGTGGCCGCGGCGAGCTCGGTGAAGCGAGCGGAGCTCCCCAAGAGGTTCTCGCCACGGCCGCACCACCTGGGGAGCTTCGAGCCTCCGGGAACGACGGGGCGCATCGTGGTCCACACCCTGCATGGCCGCAAGCTCCACGAAGGCAGCGCTCCGCGCCCCGAGGGTCGAGGCGAGGCGGCCGAGGTGCTCGCCCCGGGCACCCGGATCACCGGCCGAGTCGTCTGCTCAAACGTCACGAACGCCGAGCTCGGGGGGCTGATGAGCGCCCTGGGCGTCTCACCACAGACCGAGCTCAAGGTGGGCTCGGCGAAGGCCCATCACTACGGCCGTCTGGCCCTGGAGATGCCCAAGATCGCCGTCGTCCACCCCCGAAATGGATGACAAAGAGGTTGCCGAACCGAGCCGTCGAGGGCTTCCGGAGTTCCGACGACTACTGGGCAAAGGACGAGCGAGCGCAGGCTCTTTTCGAGCTGTTCGGGTCAGGGACAATGACCTTGCGTTCATTCGAGATGAAGCGACTGTGGGCCGTCAGCTCGAAGCTGCACGAACGAAACCATCTCAAGTGGCTGACGGAGGCCAGCAATGCGCTCCTCACGTGCCGAGACAGCCAACAGGCGATCTCACTCCTCAGAGCGCTGCGAAAGCACAACAAGCGCGAACGCGAGCTCCGCTCGCTCGACGAGGTCATCGCCTGGCTCGAGCGACGCGTACTTACCGACCCCGAAGTCACCCCCGAGCGGCTCATGCTCGAGCTCGGCTGGCTCCGACGGATGTCGGTCACCCGGACCGCGGCCCGCGACCCACGGGATGACGGCAAGCCTCGCCGAAGCAACGGTCATGGTCATGATCGAGCTCACCGGAGACATTGACCCCTGACGACTCATGGGGTCTTCGCTAGCAATCCCACGGCCGTGATGCGACCGTAGAGCGACCGCGACTGCGGCTGCACGAATACCCGACGGTTACGATGGGCACGCCTGTTGCCATGGCAGGATCTCGCAAGGCTCGCCGCTCATTCCCCACTATGAGGAATCGGAGGGGCCTCGTTCATCCAACCCTCGAAATTCGCCCCCCCTCCTTGGTGGACCAGCGGCAACCGAGACCATGGCCTTGCTGCGGACCTTCGTGTTCGTGGGTCACGGCGCGGGCCTGGACGACCCCAACTGGAGCAGCCTGCTCGACTGGATGGCCGAGGTGCTGATGGAATCGCCCTACCTGCACTACCGCATCGTCCGCGAGGCGGAGCGCGAGATGTTCGAGGATGCCCGGCTCCAAGCCCAGCGGATCGAGCGGCTCCCCTTCGAAGGGGAGCACGACCAGCTGGCCCTCGGCCACGTAGCTCATCACTGTCTCGGCGCGCTCCCCGAGATCACCCACAGGTTCTCCTGATGACCTTTTCTTCGGCCGCGTTCGAACCAAAGTCCCGAGTGCTCTCACTACCGCTTCGAGCCCTCCCTCACGACGCGGGGGGCGGGTGCGTGCGTGATGACGGTGATCCGAGCTCGACTGCCCCCTCGAGGGGCCCCCCTCGCCCTCGACGAGGAGATCGACGACGCGCTGGCCGGGTGCGCCGCGCCGCTGCAGCGGCTCTGCGCGTACTTCCAGCCCCAGGTCCTCGAGATCGCCGTGCGGGCGGTTGCGCGTGGGCGCATCGACGTCGATCCTCGTGACGTCGCGCAGGAGATCTGGTGCCGCCTGCTCCACGACGGACGCCGTCGCCTGCGCTACTTCTGCCCGGGTCGCGGTGCGTTCGGCCCCTTCCTGCGCTCACTGGCGCGTCAGCAGGCCGTGGCGATCCTACGCGAGGCCCGTCGGCGGGCCGCCGTGCCGGCCCACGTCCACGACGACCATCCCCGCGCGTCCCTGGCCACGGTCGACGATCGCCTGCTCATCCAGCGAGCCCTCGACTCGGTCCGGCCCCCGCCGGGTCGCGTTGAGCAGGCGCTGCTGCTCGAGGTTGTGGTGGGCACGGCTACGGTCCGCCAGCTCGCGCGGCGGCTCGGCCTGAGCGACGCCGCGCTCTACAAGCGGCAGCAGCGGCTGCAGGAGCGCCTCGTCGACGCGGGCCGTCGGCTCTCACCCCCGTGTGCGCCTATCCGCGGGCGGCCCCTGGGCCCGATCACCAGGGCCACCCCAGGTCGCTCCGATTGCATGTCCAACTCTTCGGCTCGCCTCGCCCTACAGGAGGGTACGAGGCGAGCTGCGTCGGCCCAACCACCCGGAGCGCCCCCCGTGGGTGCACCCCGCACGAGCCCGCGCAGCCCGCCCAGACCCCCAAAGGAATGACTCGATGACGAAGCTCGACGAACGAACCCTCCACGTAGACCACCCACGCGGGACGATCCGCTCCCCCCTGCGCCCCCTCGCGTATGCGTCGATGCTGCTGGTGGCCACCGGCTGTGACACGGAGACCAACGACCGCCTCGATGACGAGCGCGACGGCGACCTCGTCCTCGTACAGGGCGAGCAGCACCCCGCTCACGAAGCGCTCGACCGGCCCGATGCGCTCACGGCCGACGGCCTCGTCTATCACTCCACCCGCCGCACCGACGCCGAGGGCAACATCCTCGACTTCGCCGAGGAGGGCCGCCTGCCCCTCGAGGCCGAGGAGCACCTCGCCAGCCCCTGGAATTCCGCCGCGAAGGGCGTGCTGTACCAGGACGAGGCGATGGTCACCGAGAACGAGGACGGCACCCTCACCCACCACTACCGGGTGTGGCGCAAGACCTTCACCCCCGCCGAGCCGCAGCAGCCCGAGGCCACCCACGAGGAGCTCGAGGTCCAGGACGCGCACCTGTCCGGGCTCGATCCCGAGGAGATGGTCGACATCGCGATCGAGGTGACGGGCTACCATGCGCAGCCGCTGCCCAACGTGCCCCACGCGGCGTTCGCCGGCGAGGACGAGCTCCGCTTCGCCAGCGAGGCCCGCTGGGCCGCGCACGAGGAGCGTCGCACCGAGCTGAAGGAGCACGCGCGGGCGCTGCTCGACGAGATCGAGCGGGCGGGTGGCAGGGTGCTGGGCGAGCATCCGATGACGGGCTGGGTCGTGGCCTCGCTGCCCGCGGGGAAGGTGACCGCGATCCGCGAGCACGCGCTGGCCAACCGCATCAACATCGACAGCCCGGCCCAGCTCGGCTTCCTGTCGCTGGGCACCCTGCGTGGCGACGTCTGCACCAACGCCAACCTGCTGAGCGACGCCGGCTACCACGGCGAGGGCGGGTCGGGTGCGCCCCTGAAGATCGGCGTGTGGGAGACGGATGCTCCCGAGGACGAGGCCTGCTTCCTCGACGAGAGCGTCGGCTGTGTGTTCGAGGAGCGCGTGTGGGGCAAGTACGACTGCACGAGCGGCTCGGGCTGCACGGGGACCGACAACTTCGTGGGGTCGGAGGACTCGCACGCCACCGAGGTCACCTCGATCGCGGCGGGGGGCTACTACCAGGACCAGGACAACCCCAACGGCCCCGGCGAGCCCGCGCTCGATCCCGACTGGCGCAACCTGGCCACGGGCGTGGCCCACGAGGCCGACGTCTCCAACCTGGTGATCAGCAGCTACGTGCAGGCGCCCGATGTGTTCGACTGCATGGCGGGCAACACCTGCACCGAGCACGACGTGACCAACGGCTCGGTGTGGTGGGACGCCGTGGTCACGGGCGGCAACTGCAACATCACCTCGAGCAACGTGATGGAGGACGGCCTGGAGATCGCGTTCGAGGCGGGCGTGCTGCCCGTGCAGATCACGGGCAACGGTGGCAACGGCGACCTGTGCCGGATCTCCTCGCCCGGCGATACGCCGCTGGCGGTCACCGTGGGTGCGATCCACCCCGGCTCTTGCGGGACCTACCACTCCACGGCGCGCGCGGGCTACTCGGGCGCAGGAGGGGCCGACGCCACCTTCGGCACGGGGGGCAGCGCGGTGTTCGTCTCGGACGCGCTGTCGCTGGTCGACCTGGTGGCCCCGGCCGACATCAGCTACCGCACCGCGCGGCAGACCAACGACGACGGCACCATCGTCACCACCGAGGGCAGCGGCACCAGCTTCGCGGCGCCCTTCGTCGCGGGCATGGCCATCATGCTGCGCGACAAGTACCTGCAGACGGGCGGCTCCTACTTCGCCAACGCCGGGCGACTGGCGGCGCTGCTGTTCTTCATGGCCGATCGGGGCACCGACGGCCTGGGGCCGGGTGCCTGCACCTATGGCGACTACCTGCGCTGCGGTGTCGACAAGGAATTCGGCTTCGGACGCGTCAAGGCCACCCACCCCAATGCTTGGCTCTCGCTGGCCAACAGCTTCGTGAACACCACCGACACCTACAAGACGATCATGGAGATCCCCGCGGGCACGGAGCAGGTCAAGTGCACCATGATGCAGTACGAGCCGATGCGCAACAAGTCCGAGGTAGGGCAGGTCGGTCTGCGCATCCGCGTGCGCGACAAGGTCAACGGCTCGTGCGTGGTCGACCAGGGGACCCAGCAGGCGACCCGCTTCGACTCGCTGTACGAGATCAACCACATGGTCACGCTGCTCGACTCGGAGGTCAGCCTCGGCGGTCGGTGCATGCAGATCGAGCTCGATCCCATCCGGCTGTCGAGCCTCAACTACGGCTACACCTACACCTTCTGCGGAGCCAACGATGACCTCGACAACGAAGTCGACTGAGCCCCGCAACGGGTACGGCCGCCTGCTCCTGCTGCTGGTGCTCGGCGGCACGCTGGCATGCGGCGACGGGGCGGGGAGCATGCAGGTGGTCTCGCAGGCCCGGGCGGCAGCGCCCGGGCCCGAGCCCGCGACGGCGCCCCCGGGGTGCCCCGCGGCGCCGAGCGAGGCGGTGATCGAGGATCTGCGTCGCTACATCACTCCGCCGCCACCGCCCCCGCGGGCGGCAGACCTGGCCGCCGACCTGCTGGTCGCCTACCGAACCCTGGGGCGCTGCCACGACTGGCATCACGACTCACCCGCCAAGCGGCTGGAGGTGCTGTGGGAACACCGAAGCAAGCAACAGACCAACGCGATGACGGAGGAGAGCCGGCGGCTCTAGAGCTGCAGCAGCGCTTCTCCACGCCGATCTTCCAGCACCGGGCGACGGAGCTCCGCGGCTCCAACGCCCCGCTGGTGCAGTGGATCCTCGAGCTCGCGGGGCGAGACCCCGGGGTGACGGTGAGCAACCTCGGGGGCTGGCACTCCGAGGGCAACATCTTCACCTCGGGGGCCGATCCCCTGCAGCCGCTCACTCGTGCGATCCAGCGGATCGGCACCCAGGCCTTCGAGGCGCTGGGGGTCGCCACCGCGGGCAGCGAGCTGCGGCTGCGGGGGTGGGCCAACGTACACCGTCGGGGCTCCTTCCATCGGCCCCACTGTCACCCCGACGCGGTGCTCTCGGGGGTCTACTACGCGTGCGTCGATCCTCGCCTCGCCACCTCCGACGACGAGGGGCAGCTGTGCTTCCTCGACCCCCGGGGGCCCATCGACTACTGGCGGGGCGCGAGCACGGCCCCGGGCCTCACGCCCCGCGTGCGGGTGCGCCCGGCCGAGTCACTGATGGTGCTGTTCCCGGGCTGGCTGCAGCACTACACCACGCCGCACACCATCGAGGTCCCGCGCATCACGGTGGCCTTCAACCTGTGGCTCGAGCGCGCGGCCTGAGCGTGCGGCTCCCTCCCGTCGGCCGACAAGGGGAGCCGATCGACCTTCGCGGGGAGGACGAGCGGCGCCTCGTCACCCGGGCGCCGACGGAGGATACTGGAGCACGGTGACGATGGGCTCGGCTTCGCCTCGCCGGAGGCTGCAGAGGGGAAGAAGGATCTCAGCAACCCCACCGATGGGTGGCTCCCCCTTCGCATGGCCGACCACAGTCCCCCGCACCACCATGCTCGTCCACCCCTCCCTCGACGCGCCGAGCCGCTCTGCCGTCACCTTCCTCGCCCTGCACCCGGGCGCCGCCCCGCCGCCGAGCCCGAGCGACCTCGACCACTACCCCGCCGCGGCCAGCACCGGATCCGCGTCGAGCATCTCCCGCACCGCCTTGACCTTGCAGTACTGCACCGTCACCAGCCGCCGTCGCGGCCGCCCCAGGCCGGGGTGCCCCTGCGCCACCTGATCGGGCGGCGCGAAGCGGCGGGTGACCTGCTCCATCACGATCTTGTCGGGCATGTTCCCCCGCCGGGCCTCCCGCACGCACACGGCCCGCAGGTACCACTTGCGGTGCTCGCTGGAGCGCTTGGGGTGGAAGTTGGCGTAGTGCCGCCAGATGTCGATGCGGGTCTTGTCCCACGCGAAGTGGGTGCTCCAGCCGCCCCGCTCCTGCAGGGTCTCCTCGAGGTCGCCGGTGCTCCCGTCGGCATAGTGGGCGGTGAGGTTCATGTAGGTCTGCGCGCGCTGGGGGTTGGGCGCGTACATCTTCCAGCTCTGCACCACGCTCACCTGCCGGGTGGCGTTGGCGATGGCGGAGACCCCCTCCCCCAGCGCCCCCGGCAGCCAGTCGCTGGGCAGGTTGGGCAGCACGATCACCAGGCCGAGCAGCAGCACGCCCAGCGCCCGCAGGATCCGGATCATCGCGCCCATCGCCGACGCCTCCTGCCCGCCGCGGCGACCAGCACTACCAGCCCCAGCGCGCCCCCGGGGCCCCGCGAGCCGCCCTCGGCCCGGCACGCGCACCCGGCCTGGCCCCCGCCCGGCGGCACCTCGTCGAGCGCCGGCAGCTCGCCCGTGCTCGCCTCGCCCCCGCCGGTGTCGGTCTCGTCCTCGCCGTCGTCGGGCAGCTCGGTGGACGCATGCACCTTCACCTCCGAGGCGATCGCCTCGGTGCGCGCCAGGTCGACCAGCGTCACGTGCAGCACCTCGCCGGGCTCGAGCCCGCCCAGCCGTGCCTCGTAGCCCTGCTCGGTCAGCTCCTGGGGCGTCAGCTCCACGTCCCAGTCGCCCTCCACCAGCACCAGCTCGCGCACGGGGTCGTCCTGCGATCCGCCGTCGTCGCCCTCGAGCGGCGGATCGTCGACCGCCACGAGCTGGTACTCCCAGTGGATCGGCGCGTCCCCCCGCTTGACCAGCACCCGCGCCTCGACCGGATCGTCGGATCCCCGCGGCCGCAGCCGGAAGCGCACCACCATGTCGTCGGCGCCCGGCGGCACCTCGTAACGCAGCTGCAGCGGCCCGGGATAGTAGGGGTACACGGCGTCGTCGAAGCGCCGCAGGAACATGGTCTTGCCGCTGCGCACCAGCTCGGGGTCGGTGACGACCCGCGGGCAATCCAGCAGGCCCCGCGCGTCGAAGGAGCGCCGCAGCAGGTCCACGTCCACGTCGTGGAGGGTGCTGCGGAGCACGGCGAGCTCGGCCTCCTCGAGCACCAGGGCCGATGCCTCCTCGAGGGTGCAGTCCCGCGGCATCCGCATCAGCGCCCGCAGCAGCACCTGGTCGAGCGCGTCCTTGCCCCCGTCGTCGAGGCGCTTGCGGGTGGCCCACATCGCGGCCATGAAGGGCTCGCCGTCGTTGTGCACCTGGCCGATGGAGTCGCTGGGGCAGGTCTTGTCGTTCTCGGCGTTGCGGATGTAGGGCTCTCCGCTGCCGCTCCAGAAGCGACCCACGTAGTCGGCCAGGTGGGGCTCGTCGGTGAGCATCACCGAGAAGTAGTCGGCGACCGCCTCGTTGATCGCCCCGGCGTCCACCAGCGCCGCGTCCTCGCGCAGGCGACGGCCACCGAGGTTGTCGGGGGTCAGCAGCGCCACCATGCCGTGGCCGAGCTCGTGGTAGATGACGTCGGCGTCGTAGCCGAAGTCCACGTCGGAGCCCTGGCCGAACATCATGGTGGGGCCCCGCTCGGGATCGCACTGGTTGGTGTAGTAGGCGTTGTTGAGCGGGCTGGGATCGGGCGAGTCGGCGGGGTAGCTGTGCACGTTGGCGAGCATGGAGCTCAGCTCGCACTTGAACTGCTCGATGCCCCGCGCCTTCATGGCCTCGAGGAAGATCTCGCCGTGGGCGTACATCGACAGCTCGGCGTAGGGATCGGAGAGCGCGACGTTGTCCTCCACCAGCACCACGTTGGGCACGTGGACGAAGTAGTCGCCGTCCTCGTTGGAGAACACGGTCTGCAGCGGCCAGCACTCCTCCTCGCTCCACCAGGGCGAGACCTCCTCGGTCTCCTCCCCCACGCAGTTGAAGGCCTGGATCCGCGAGCCCACCAGCGGGTGGCCGGCGTCCTCCACGTGGATGTCGTAGAGCTCCACCTCCACCGCCTCGGGGGTGTTGGAGGGGTTCTGCGGGAAGATGCGGGCCCGGCTGCTGCGGACCTGCTCCTCCTCGCGCAGCAGCCGACCGGTGGCGGCGCTGACCCACACGGTGGGGCGCGAGGGCTCGGGGAGCCAGCGGAGCGCGAGCTGGGTCTCCCAGGCGAGCACGGGCTGGCCGAGCACCAAGATGTAGACCAGCTCGGGGGGCGCCTCGAGCTCGGGCTCGTCGGCCATGCCCCGCGCGGCGGCGACCAGGCCGGGCACGGCGGCAGCCGAGATGCGGGCCTCGGAGGGCCGAAGCTGGGGCGCGGCCTCGGGGTAGATCGCGGCGAGCCGCTCGGTGCTCCCGTCGGGGGCGATCCGCACCGTCTCGTAGGCGCCGCGCACGGGCACGCCGTGCAGCCCCAGCTCCCGCTGCTCGATGCGCCCCCCGACCAGGGCCGGCGACAAGCGCGGCGAACGGGTCGCGGCCACGGTGAGCGGAAGATCGGGGGGCCGTGGTAGCGCGGCCTGGGCCGGGATCGCCGTCGCGACGAGCGTGGATGCGATCAGCCAGCGTCCGCCCCTCACAGACCAGTCGGTTCCTCGACGCGCCCAGCGCCGTCGCTCGGTGTCCCTCACTGGTCCCAGGATAGCGCCGTTCGGCCCGCCGGTCCGCTGGTCACGACCGTGCGGCAATCCGTCCCTCGGCGTCGATTCGGCCGCGCGGCCGCGATCGTGCGTGTTAGGGTGCTCGATGCCGTGATGAAAACCAGGTGTCGATGCACGATGGCGCTGTGCGCAGCGCTGGGATCGTTCGTGGTCATGGGGTGCTCCGCCCAGGACCCCTTCGACTTCGGAGGTCCGCGCTCGTGCGAGGTCCCCGACGAGAACGAGTGGGTCTACGGGCTGATGCAGCAGGCCTACCTGTTCGCCGACGATCTGGCCGAGATCGATCCCACCACCTACGAGTCGCCCCACGCGATGGTGGCCGATCTGCGGGTGGACCCCGATCGCTGGAGCCGGGTGTCCGACAAGGCACGCACCAACGCGCTGTTCGAGGAGGGCAAGTTCATCGGCCTGGGCTTCCGCACCAAGCGGGACGTCGACGGCCAGGTGGTGGTGGCCGACATCAACGCGGGCTCGCCCGCGTCGGAGCAGGGCATGCGCCGCGGCGACGTGATCCGCATGGTCGCCGGCTTCACCACCGAGGAGATCGACGATCAGAACGGCTGGTCGGAGATCTACGGCGAGAACCTGCCCGGCGTGACCGTGGCCCTCGAGGTGGAGCAGGAGGACGGCAGCACCCGCGACTTCTCGCTCACCAAGGACTGGATCGCGATCGAGACGGTGCCCAACGTGCAGGTGCTCGACGTGGGCGGGCGCCCGGTGGGCTACCTGATGTTCGCCACCTTCGTCGACACCGCCCCGGCCGAGCTGAGCGCGGCCTTCGACACCTTCAAGCGGGCGGGGGTGCGCGAGGTGGTCGTCGATCTCCGCTACAACGGCGGCGGCCTGATCTCGGTGGCCCGGCACTTCATGCACCTGCTGGTGGGCGGCGTGGCCGAGGGGCGCATCGCCTACGAGGTCCGCTACAACGACGCGTTCTCCGACGAGAACGACGAGCGCAAGCTGATGCGCCTGGATCAGTCGCTGCCCGCGGTGGACCACGTGGTGTTCATCACCACGGGCAGCTCGCTGTCGGCGAGCGAGCTGCTCATCAACGCGGTCGCGGCCCACGTGCCGACCTCGCTGGTGGGCAGCACCACGGGCGGCAAGCCCGTGGGCTCCAAGCACTTCGAGTTCTGCGACTCGGTGGCGGTGCCGCTCACCTTCCGGCTGCTCAACGCCGACGGCAAGGGCGACTACTACGACGGCCTGCGTGCCGATTGCCCGGCCACCGACGACCTCGGCCACGCCCTGGGTGATCCCGACGAGGCCTCGCTGGCGGTGGCCCTGCACCTGCTGGGCAGCGGCGAGTGCCTGCCCGATCCCGCGGGCGAGGGCGCCACCGCGCCCGCGCGAGACGGCCTGCGCACCCCACCGCCCGAGCCGATGGGCGGCGACGCGCTGCCCACCTTCGCCGTGCTGCGCTGAGCTCGGCCCTCGCTCCGACGCACGCGTCCCGGCCCGCGGCCCCGCGGTGATCCACGAGGCACGGCTTCCCCTCGCGTGGATGCGGGCGCCTGCGGTAGCCTCGTGCCCCGGTGGCTCCCTCGTCTCGTTCCCTCCGCGTTCGTGGTCCTGCGCTGGCGCTCGGCCTGGCCCTGTGCATCGGCGGTCCCGTCGTGGTCGAGGGCCCGGCCCTCGCCCTGGCCGCGGCCCCAGCCGACAAGCCCGCCAAGGCGCAGCTCGCCACGCTGGTCGACGATGCCCTGTCCGAGCCCTTCCTGGCCGAGGCCCAGGTGGGCGTGTCGATCGTCGACCTCGAGACCGGCGAGGCCCTGGTGGAGCGCGGCGCCGAGCTGCCGCTCAACCCGGCGAGCAACGTCAAGCTGGTGACCACCGCGGCCGCCCTCGGGATCCTGGGGCCGGCCCATCGCTACTCCACCGGCGTCTACCACGACGAGGGGGCACTGAGCGGCACGACGATCCGCGGCGAGCTCTACCTGCAGGGCAGCGGCGACCCGGCCCTGGTCACCGCCAACCTCTACGAGCTCGCGGGCAAGCTGCGGGCGCGAGGGATCGAGAAGATCACCGGCGGGATCACGGTGGACGCCAGCACCTTCGACCGCGACGAGCTGCCCCCGGGCTTCGACCAGAAGCAAGAGCTGGCCAGCTTCCGGGCCCCCGGCGGAGCGACGGTGGTCAACTTCGACACCTTCGAGGTCCACGTGCGCCCGGGCGCGGTGGGCAAGGCCCCCTTCGCCGGGGTGGAGCCGCCGGTGGCCGGCGTGGCGCTCACCGTCACCGCCACCACCGAGGCCGGCGGCAAGCGGGAGCTACTCGCTGACTACGAGGCCAAGGACGACCACGTGGAGCTCGAGCTGCGGGGCACGCTGGGGGTGGACTCCGGCGCCACCAGCTTCCGCTACCCCATCGACGATCCCTCGCGCTACGCAGGCGAGCTGCTCGCCCTGGTGCTCGAGCGCCAGGGGATCAAGGTGGGGCGCAAGAAGATCAAGACGGGCAAGGTGCCGCGCAAGGCCGAGCTGCTGGCCGCCCACCACTCCGATCCCCTGGGCGTGCTGGTGCGCTCGGTCAACAAGTTCTCCAACAACTTCATGGCCGAGCAGATCCTCAAGACCATCGACGCCGACCCGGGGCCCGCGACCTTCGAGGGAGCGCTGCAGCGGGTCCGCGAGCACCTGCAGGCCCGCGGCGTGCCCACCGAGGGCCTGAAGCTGGGCAACGGCTCGGGACTGTACGACACCAATCGGGTGAGCGCGGGGCAATTCACCGCCCTGCTCTCCTCGGTCTACGCCGACGAGAGGATCCGCCCCGACTACATGGCCTCGCTGGCGATCATGGGCGTGGACGGCACCACCCGCAGCCGCCTCGAGGACACGCCGCACGCGGGCTGGGTGCGGGTGAAGACCGGCACCCTCGACGGCGTGTCGTCGCTGTCGGGCTACGCCGGCGCGCCCGGGCGCAAGCCGATCGCGTTTTCGATCCTCTTCAATGGAATCCGCAAGTGGGACAACGGGCGGGCGCACAAGGTGCAGGATCGGATCGTGGAGCTGCTGGCCCGCTACGCCGCCGGCCAGCCGCTGACCGGCAAGCTCGAGTAGGCAGGCCGTTGGCCGCCCCATGCTCGAGGTCGCACTCGAGCTGGAAGCCATTCGAGAACGCGACGAAGGGTCCGCTCGTTAGCCGGTGGCGAGCGCCTCGCTCGGGGCCGAGCGCCACGCCTGGCGCAGCGCGGCGGCGCAGGGGCGCAGCACCGTGGTGATCGCGTCGGCGAGGGCCCGACGGCGATCGTCGGGGTCGAGCACGCCGTGGGGGCGGAGCAGGGCGCGATCGTGATCGACCATCGCGACCGGTAGCGCCCGCTCGGCGTCCGCGAGGGCCCGCTCGAGCCGCTCGAGCAGGCGGGCCCGCACGGGGGCGGCGGCGACCTCCAGGGCCCAGCGCAGGGTCTGCCAGCCGAGCTGGGCGTGGCGCAGCTCGTCGGCGGCGATGACCTCGAGGGTCTGGCGCACGGCGGGCTCGGTGGCGTGGGCCAGCGCGGCGCGGGCCTCGACGGCGGCCAGGGTCTCGCCGATGCAGGCCTCGTCGATCACGGCGGCGACCACCGCCTCGAGCTCGCTGGCCATGGTCGCGCCCCCTACCGGCAGCGGGCCCGGTCCGATCGATCGCCCGCCGTAGGCCGAGGCCAGCGCGAAGCAGCGGCGGGCGTGATCGATCTCGTCGAGCCCCGCGCGCTGAGCCGCCTCGAGCAGCCGCGGCGGCGCCCCCAGGGCCATCAGCTCGAGGGTGAAGCGAGCGAAGGAGGCCACCGAGGCGTGCTCGAGCTGGGCGGCCTGGGTGTAGTGGGCGGCGATGCGGGCCCGCACCACCGCGGGCAGCGAGCTCGGGCGCGCGAGGGGCCCCTCGGCCCAGTCGGCGCGGGGGCGTGCCTCCGCGGTCACGGGGCGGCCGTCCACCAGCAGCGGTCGGCCGCAGCAGCAGAAGTCCTGGCAGCCGAAGCCGCCGTCGACCCGGGGGAAGCAATCGATGAAGTCCCCGCAGTCGGCGTCGACCGTGCAGGCGCTGTCGGGGGTGAGGCAGCTCGCCCCGTACGAGAAGCCGCAGCCGTCGTCGCCCGATCCCAGCGCGCACATGGGATTGCCGCAGGCATCGTCGTCGATGCAGTCGCCCGGGATGCACATCGACCGGGCCGGGTAGTCGGCCGCGCCGAGCTCCGAGCCGCAGGCGCAGATCCGTCCGTCTCCGCAGTCGGCATCGGTCGCGCAGCCGTAGACGCAGCCGCAGAAGTCCATGTCCTCGAACAGCAGCGGCTGCTGGATGCACCGCCCGAAGGCGCCCGCGGTGCAATCGGCGTCGCTCAGGCACGACTGCATGCCGTCGTCGGGGAGCGTGCACTCGGGACCGGGAGGCTCGGGGACCAGGCAGGCCACGGCCTCCACGCGATGGATCACCCCGTCGGGACACCGCTCGAAGCCGGTCGGGACCGTGCCCTCCACCCCCGACTGGAGGATCGGCTCCGAGCCCTCGCAGACCACCGGACCGGGGCCCTCGGTGGTGCTCGAGTCCCCGTCGTCGCCGGTGGGCGTGGGAGGGATGAGGGTCTCGCCGTCGTCCACCGACCCCGAGCCGTCCTCGGAGCCATCGTCGATCCGCACCCCCGGGCCGCACGCCGCCGCCAGGCCGAGCGCCCCCAGAATCGAGCCTCTCATCGCCACCAAGCCAAGGTCCATGCCGTCGATCCTGTCATGCCCACCGCCGCCGAGCAACGTCCCCTGCCCTCGGGGGCTGGCGATCGCTCCGCGCGAGGCCGAGCGCCGCGCTTCATGGCGGCCGCCTGCTACCCTCGTCTCCGAGATGCGCTTCCTCCATCCCGAACGCGACGAGCAGCTCGAGCTCTCCCTCGACGATTGCTTCATCGTCCCCGGCTGCTTCGAGGGCGGCTCGCGCCTCGAGGTCGACCTGCGGCCGGACGACTTCCTCGGCGGCTCGCACCCGCTGGTCTCGGCCAACATGAACGCGGTCACCGGCAAGCGCATGGCCGAGGCGATGGCCCGCTACGGCGGGCTGGGCGTGCTGCCCCAGGACATGCACCCCCGCACGGTGGAGCGCATCGTGCAGCACATCCACGCGGCGAGCCCCCGCTTCGACACCGCGCTGTGGGTGACCCCGGAGGCCTCGCTGCGCGACGTGCAGGGCATCATCCGCAAGCGCTCGCACGGCATGGTGGTGGTGGTCGACGGGCGGCGGCGGCCGCTGGGGATCATCACCCAGCACGACCTTCGCGATCGCGATCAGTACACCCCGGCCCACCTGCTGATGTCGCCGCGGCCGGTCACGCTGCCCCACGACGTGACCAGCCGCCTCGCGTTCGAGCGCATGGAGGCGGCGCGGCTGCGGGCCGCCCCGGTGGTCGACGACGCGGGCATCCTGATCGGCGTGCTCGAGAAGGACGCCGCCGTGCGCACCGAGCTGCTGCGCGCGACCATGGACGGCGAGGGCCGGCTGATGGTGGCGGCTGCGATCGGGATCTCGGGTGACACCGTCCGCCACGCCGCCACGCTGCTCGAGATGGGCGTGGGCTGCCTGGTGATCGACACCGCCCACGGCCACCAGGCCCGCATGCTGGAGACCATCCGGGCGGTGCGCGCCCACGTGGGCGACCGCGTGCCGCTGGTGGCGGGCAACGTCTGCACCGCCGAGGGCACGCGCGCGCTCGTCGAGGCCGGCGCCGACGTGGTCAAGGTGAACGTGGGCCCGGGGGCGATGTGCACCACTCGCATGCAGACCGCGGTGGGTCGCCCCAGCTTCAGCTCGGTGCTCGCCTGTGCCCGCCAGGCCCACGCCATGGGCAAGAAGGTGTGGGCCGACGGCGGCGTGAGGCACCCGCGCGACGTGGCGCTCTACATCGCTGCGGGAGCCTCGCGGGTGATGATCGGCACCACCCTCGCCGGCACCTACGAGAGCCCCGGCGACATCAAGGAGGATCGCGAGGGTCGCCTCTACAAGGAGAACTACGGCATGGCCTCGGCCCGCGCCGTGCAGGAGCGCCACGAGGGCGACGACGCCTTCACCCTGGCCAAGAAGGGCTTCTTCCGCGAGGGCATCTCCACCTCCCGCATCTACCTGCGCGAGGGCTTCGAGAGCGTGGGCTCCATCATGGTCGACGTGATCACCGGCGTGCTGTCGGCCTTCACCTACGTGGGCGCCACCGACCTCCAGGCCTTCCGCGACCGCGTGGTCGTGGGCGTCCAGACCAGCGGAGGCCTCCACGAAGGCATGCCCCACGGCCGCATCCGCGACTGACCCCAAGCCTGGCAACGAAGCACGACGCACCGTCGGCCCTCCCCGTCCCAGCCCACTCTAGGAATCACCACCGATAGTCCCCCCTCCGGGGGGAAGCGTGATGCACCGTTCGCCCCCCCCACGCCCAACCCCGATCTTCGGCATCACCACCGAGAATTCCCCCCCAATGGGGGGAGGCGTGCTGCACCGTCCGCCCCCCGCTGGTCGCGGGGGGGCATGGCTAGTACCGATGGCGGGCCAGCGCGACCAGGGTCTCCTTGAGGGTCTCCCGGGTGTGCCGCTCGCGACGCTCGCCGCGATCGTGCTCGCCGAGCAGCACCTCGACCGCGTGGCGGGCCTTGTCGATCGCCCCCGCCTTGAGCTTCTCGCCGTCGGGCGGCTTGGGCTCGTCGCCCTCGCTGAGCAGGCCCAGCATCACCTGCACGCTCCGGCCCACCGCGTCCTTCTGCTTCTTGTAGTAGTCCTCCTGCAGGAGGGCGAAGTAGTCGGGGAAGATCTCGTCGTAGGCGGGATCCTCGTTGGGGTGCGACAACGCCCAGGCCCCGATCCGCGACAGCACCTCCTCGCGATGCTTGCGACGGGCCTCGTCGGTGGAGATCTCGGGGACCATGGTGCCCTCGAGGTCGGCCATGAGCTTGTGGTCGGGATCGGTGAGCTCTCCGGTGACCTCGTCGAACAGCCGCTCGCGCTTGAGGAAGTGCGAGGCGTGCACCACGTACTTGCGGTAGAGCTCGAGGTAGCGCGCCTCGTCGACCAGCCCCAGGGCCTCGCGTACCTCCCAGTCGGACCAGTCGAGCCAGCGCTCCCAGCACTGCTCGGTGATCGCCTCGGGCTTGCCCTGCAGCAGGTGGAACGAGCCGTCGGCGGGCAGCAGCATCCAGCGGAAGTTGGCGTAGTCCTCGAGATACTCGCGTAGCTCCTTGAACACCTTGGGCACGGTCACGCAGGAGGTGCCGGGCTCGGAGGCCGCGGCCAGCAGCACGGCCTTGAGGTCGCGGACGCTGGCCCCGAAGCTGCCCTCGTACTCGCCCAGCGGGTGCTCGCTGCCCTCGGCCTTGACCACCGCGTGCGCGAAGGGCTCCTGGTACATCTGCGGCACCGCGGCCAGCAGCTCGCGCGCCTCCTCGCTCGACAGCCCCCGCGGCACCCGACCGTAGGCATAGAGGTCGGCCTTCTCGAGCGGGGTCATGCCCTTGATCACCTTCTCGAGCTTGGGATAGCGCTTGGCGTCGGGGCGACGCATGCGGGTCATCACCCCCCACAGCGCGAGGATCTTGGTGACGTGCGGGGCCACGTGCACCCCCCGTAGGATGTCGCCCACCTGCTCCTGGTAGATCTTGCGCTCCACCCGGTAGTCGAGCAGGAACGGCACGCGGATGAGGTCGAGCCGCGCCCGGAAGCTCTGGTACTCGGCCGGCCGCATCACCCGGAACTGCAGCAGCTCCAGGTCGTTGGCGCTGCCGGTGAACATCTCGTCGAGGCCCAGCACCAGGTGGTCGAGGGCCACCTGCCCGGTCTCGGTGGCGGTGAGCAGGTACTTGTAGTGCTCGTAGGGGCGCTTGAGCAGATCGGCGAAGTTGACCACGCCCCGGTTGGCGTCCACCAGGTCGCCCTGCACCGCGAACATGGTCTGGCTGCCCACCGAGGCGGGCAGCGTGGCGAAGGCCGAGTCGCGGGTGACGGCGAAGCTGGCCGCGTCCACGGTCTGCTTGGGCTCCACCGTGACCAGGCCCTGGCGATACTGGCGGCTGAGGAAGAAGCGCTCCACCTGCACGTGCTGCAGCACCTTGCGCAGGTTGCCGTCGTACGAGGCCAGGAGCGCGTCGAAGATCTTGCGGTTGCGCTGGCTGAGGTCGCCGTAGAGGATCACGTCGCTGATGACGAACTGCGGCTCCTCGCCCAGGATCTCCTCGAGCAGGGCGCGGCGCGAGGGCACGGGGATGAGGAACAGCGGGTGGTCCTTGACCTCGTCGATCACCCGGGCGTCCATCTCGTCGCTGGCCAGGCGCGCGAAGGTCTCCTCGCCCAGGGCGTCGCGCAGCGAGTCGCTGGCCGAGAAGCCGATCCCGCCGGTGCTCTTGCGGCGGTTGGGGAACACCCACGCGAAGCGATACAGCGCCCCCCGCTCGGTGCGGGAGTAGACCTCGAGGGCCCGCTGCAGCGACTCGAGCATCGTGCTCTTGGCGCTGCCGTTGGGGCCGTGCAGCAGCACGAGCTTGTTGACCCGGCCCAGGCGCACGAAGCCCTCGATGGCCTCGTGGAGCTCGTTCTGCGCCTCCTCTTGGCCCACCAGGCGGTGCCAGCCGTCGAACTCGCTGTCGAACAGGCAGTGGCGCTGGATCTGGCCCTTGGGCGTGCGGACGTTGCGGGTCCCGAAGTGCTCGAAGGCATCGCGGACGTACTGGGCCGCGCTGCGGGCGTGCACCGTGGGCTCCGTGGACAGCAGCGAGAACCACTCGTCGAAGCTCAAGAGCCGACGGGTGGCCCGGAATTCCTCGGAGACCGAGTCGGCGAGGGCCTCGATGCGCGCGGTCGCCTGCGGGTCGCGATTGGGCTCGGCGTCGTTCACTGGAGCGGGATCCTAGCAGCCCGCGCCCGAAGCCTCACGCACGAGCCCACGGGGGCTCCAACGCGGCTCAATCCCGGTCGGGAGCCCGATCACGACGCCCGCGATCGAGACGCGCGGGCGCGCTCCGGCCCCGCCTCGGCTACTTGACCGCGACGGTGAACGACACGTCCTCGGTCACCGGCGAGCAGGCCTCGTCCTGGCACACCGCGAACTTGAAGGTGCCGGTGAACTGGTGCTCGCCCGCCTCGGCCGGGGTGAAGCCCACGGCGAACTCGCAGGACTCGGCGTCGAGCGTGCGGGCGTCGGCCTTCTTGAGATCGGCCTTGGTCAGCGCGATGCCGGTGGGCGCCTCCACCTTGAGCGAGGTGGGGTAGTCCAGGTTCATGTGCCAGGGCTGCTTGGGCACCACCCGCACCACCACCTCGCCCGCCTGCCCGGCCGAGGCCTCGCCGGGGGGCTCGATCTGCAGGGCGTAGCGCTCGTCGCCCGGGGCCGCGCCGTCGACCACCTTCACCTTGTCGCCGGCGTTGGCCTCGGCGACGCCATCCTTGGCGATCTCCCCCATGTTCTTGCCCGCCTCGCCGCCCTTGCCGTCCTTGGTCTCGGCATCGGCGGGCGCCTTGGCGGCCGGCTTGGCATCCCCCCCGCAGGCGGCGAGGGTGAGGCCCAGGCCGAGGGAGGTCACGAGGAGACGACGGGTGGCGATGGAGAGGATCATGGTGGGGCTCCCGTAGGGTCTTGCGGACGGTAGGGCCGGGGGTGCGGGCTGTCAAACTGGACGGCCGACGCCGAGGTTACGAGGCCGGACCGAGCATGGCTCGATCTCGCATCTCGCGCGGCCACCCGGCGGTCCCCCCGCAGCCCCCGCTCGGCCCGAGGCCGCTCACTCGAGGCTCGAGCGCTCCCGCTCGCGTAGCAGCGCCAGCAATAGCGGAACCACCATTCGATCCCGGGCCCGCCCCGTGCTTCCCTTGACCTCTATCAACGCCGGCAGGTCGAGCACCCGAAGGTGCAGCTCACCGGCATCGATCGTCACGGTCTGCGCCAGCAGCTCGTCGTATCCCCGACCATCGTGGAGACGGCACAGGATGTCGAGAGGGCCGAGGTCCGTGACGAGCTGGATCTGCCCGCTCCCGGCGAGGGCAGCATCGCTCTGCTCGAGGCGCCGACCGGCCGGGTCCCGCACGAGCGTCCGATGAGCCCGCAGGACGGACATCAGGCGCTCGAGATTGCCCGTCGATTGCTCGGGCACGATGTCGAGATCGTGAGTCGTGGTGGGCGAGCCATGCAACACGGCCGCGATGCCTCCCACCACGATGAACGAGACCTCGGCGTCGCACAGGGCCTGCATCAGCCCCTCGAGATCAGCGGGCGACCGTTCCACGCCTCAGCCGCTCCAGTGTCCCCGCGGTGCGCAAGGACGCCCGCAATCGCTCGAGGGGGGTCAGCCCCAGCGACCAACGCAGCAGGGTGACATCGATCTCCCATGAGGCCGCAACCAGCTCCGGGTCTCGGGCGGCGAGCTCCCGCTCGAGCTCGTCGATCGTGGATCGGGCGGCCATCGAATCGAAGTCTAGCTCGACCGCCGCCGCGTGGGGCGCAGCCTCGCCGTAGCCCCTCAGCGGCGATCCAGGCGGAGGTCCACGCCGCGGGTCTCTCGACCGCGTAGCACGTCGGTGTCGACTCGATCGCCGCGCAGCTCGTCCTCGCGGGCCAGCGGCGGGTCCACGCTCACCACCACATCACCGGCCGGGATCCCGTCGAGCGACCACTGGCCGGAGGCATCGGTGCGAGCGAGGCCGAGCGCGTCGCCGTCGGGGCCGCGCACGCTCACCTCCACACCGGGCACCGCCTCGCCGCGATAGTCGGTGACCCGCCCGCTGAGGCTGCCGCCCTCGCTCAGCTCCACGCGCCGCGCCTGACGGTCGGCCCCGTCGTGCTCGACCCAAAGCGTGCGTCGCCCGTAGCCCTCGGCCGAGACCTCCACCCGCACCCGCTCGTCGACCAGGTTGCGCAGCAGCGCCAGGCCCTCGGCGTCGGTGTGGGTCCCGTGGCCTCCCCCCTCCACCCGCGCGCCGGCCAGGGGCTCGCGCGTGCCGGCGAGGCGCACCTCGATCTCGATCGACCAGCCCTGCGCCAGCTCGAGGTCGACCACCTCGTCGGCATCCTCGTCGCGCAGCTCCACGCGCTGCACGGTGGGCCCGTGATCGGGGTGATCCACCTCGAGCTCCACCGGGCCCGCGGGCAGATCCTCGAAGCGATACAGGCCGCGCTCGTCGGTCCACTCGATGCGGGTGGGCGACAGACCGTCGAGGGTGCGCAGGGTGATGCGGGCATTGGGCAGCGGCTCTCCGTTGCCGCCCTCGATCCGCCCCGACAGCCGCGCCCGCGCCCGCGCGAGCTGGATCTCCACGTCCACCGGATCGTCGCGCACCCAGACCTCGAGCGAGCGCGGGGCCAGCCCCGGCGCCGAGGCGAGCAATTGCTGTCGGCCTCGTCGCACGCCGCCATCGAACACGCCGCGCTCGTCGGTGAGCACCCGCCGGCCGTCGTCGAAGCGCACCAGCGCGCCCTCCACGGGACGCTCGTTGCCGTCGAGCACCCGCCCGGTGAGCCGGTGCCCGGTGCGGAGCACCAGCTCCACTCCCGCCCGTGCCCCGCCTGCGCCCAGGCGCAGCTCCACCTCGTCGCTGCGCGCGTAGTGGCCGTGGCTGGCCTCGAGGCGATACACGCCGGGAGCGAGCCCCCCGAAGGCATAGCCCCCGTCGGCGTCGGTGAGCACCGACGAGCCCGTGTCGGCCGCCTCCTCGCCGTCGAGCGGCACCTCGGGCACGGGACCGGTGGTCACCCCCAGCGATCCCGCGGCCCGCAGCGACGCCTGGGCGAAGCGAGCCCGCACCTCGCCCTCGCCCAGGGTGAACAGGTGATCGGCCGAGAGCTCCACCCGGGCGCTGGCCACCGGGCGTCCGTCCTCGTCGACCACCCGCCCGCTGATCCGCCCGGGCCGCGCGAGCACCAGCACCTGGGTGACCATCTCGTCGCCGTCCACGGTGAGGGCCACCGGGGGCGAGGGCAACAAGCCCTCGGCATCCGCTCGGATCACATAGGGCCCCGGCACCACGGGGCCGATCTCGACCATGCCCCAGTCGTCGGTCAGCGCGATGCGGGGCAGCAGACCCACGCTCGAGTTGCTCAGCACCACCCGGGCGCCGTCCACTGGATCGCCCTCGGGGTCGCGCACCTCCACCGGCACCCGGTGCGCGGGCACCAGCGCCAGGGTGATCGCCAGCTCGGGGGTGACGTTCTCGAGCGGGATCGAGGCCAGCTCCACCTCGCCCGGCTCGTGTGCCTCGACCACCGCCTCGAGGGCGTAGATGCCATCGGGGATCCCGGGCAGCACGAAGCTGCCGTCGGGGCGCACGGCCTCCTCGCGGACCGGCCACACCCCACTGCCCTCGATGCGCACCCGGGCCCGCGCCACCGCCTCGGGCGAGCCCACCACGCGGCCGCGCATGTCGACCAGCGCCTGCAGGGTGACCAGCAGCTCGGTCTGCGGGGCGATGGCCTCGAGCACGCTGGTGGCATGGCCGGGGGCCCGCGCGCGCAGGGTGATCGGACCGGGCGGCAGGGTGTGGAACGCGAACGCACCGTCGGGACCGCTGGTGGCCCGCCACGGCTCGGGCTCGTGGAGATTGGGCCGGGGCATCGCCTCGACCACGATGTCCTCGAGGGGCTCGCCGCGACCGTCGACCACCGACCCGGAGAGCGTCTCGGCCTGGCCCAGCGCCACCGGAGGTAGGCGTCCGCTGCCGCTCTCGGGTACGTCGACCTCGAGCACCGCCCGGAGGTGGCCAGGGACGAGGATCTCGAACGCGGTGCGACCGTGGGCACCAGGGTGCAGGGGCACATCGAAGGCACCGTCGGCGGCGCAGGGCGTGGGGTCGCTGACCTGGGTGCCGGATTGCCAGGCGATCACCTGGCAGCTCCCCACCGGCGGTGGTCGGAGGTCCACCGGCGACGGCTCGGGCATCGGCTCGTCGTCATCGATCCACGCGGGGTCGCCGGTGCCCTCGTCCTCGCCACCCCAGTCCGTCGCGGCGCCGTCGCCTTCGTCGCCTTCGTCGGCCCAGTCCGTCTCGCCTTCACCCTCGCCAACCCAGTCCGTCTCGCCCTCGTCCTCGCCTTCCCCCTCGTCCTCGTCCCCCGAGCCCTCGTCGAGCACCACCACCACCGGCTCCGGCACGACCGGCGTCCGCGGGACCTCCACGAGCACCTGCCCCTGCACGTGCGCGACCGCAGCCGGCACCTCGCCTCCCCCGGGCTCCGACTCGAGCGCCGCCTCCGGCCGCCCATCGTCGGCGCGACGACGCGTGGGATGGTCGAGCAGCGTCCACAGCCCCCACGCCAGCAACGCCAGCGCCCCCCACTGCCACCAGGGACGCCGTGCGGACGGGCGCGGGGGAGGCTCGCTCACGGCGGACCCGAGCCTAGCAGCGCCAGCCCGCGCCCGCATGGGGCAGCGCGACGGCCGGTGCCGCTCAGCGCCGATTGACCCGGGTCAGCTCGATGCAGCCGCTCGCCTCGGAATCGTCGTCGTCCACCACCAGATCGCTCAGCGACAGGTCCTCCACCAGCTCCCGCCGCGGCGCCCCCTGGCTGGGGGCGGGCTCGAGCTCGTTGGGCTCGAGCTCGATCGGCATCGAGTGGGCGTCGTCGTCCACGATCTGGGTGTTGAGCACCTGGTGCACCGAGGTCTTGACCTCGAGCAGGTCCTCGATCCCCGCGGGGAACAGCTCGGGCACGCTCAGCCGCCGACGCAGCGCCTCGGGCAGGCCGAGCAGGTGCTGGGCCAGCTCCTCGCGCCGGATCCACACCTCCTCGCGCTTGCCGTCGGTCTCCACCTTGATCGTCAGCTCGGCGGGGTTGGGGCTGTGACGAGCCAGCAGCGAGATCGTGGAGCGATGCGCGTCCATCAGGCGCTCGGCCACCGAGAGCACGGCCGCGGCATCCTCCACCCGTCGACCGTCGAGGGCGATCTCCACCAGCTGGGCCGGGCACGCCATGATCCGCTCGCGCTCGGAGTCCATCGCCTTCCACAGCGCGTCGAAGATCGGCAGGTCGGCCGGAGGCGAGTCGATGGGCGGATCCTCGGCGCGCTGCACCCGAGAGTGGAGCAGGCCGTCGTCGCTGCGCCCCATCTCGATGCGCACCGTGTCGAGCACGCCGACCTTCTTGGCCAGCAGCAGGCGCAGCCGCCCCGGGCCCCGCTCGGCATCGAGCACCAGCAGGTCGTCGAGGCTGGTGGTCACCGGCTCGGGGATCTTGCGGATCCGGCTCAGCCGCGTGCTCACCTGCACCTTGCTGCCCTTGCCCACGAGCGAGCGGACCCGGCGGGGCACCTCGGGCTCGGAGTCGGCGAGCGAGACCATCACCCGGATGCCCTTGAGCGGCTCCACCACCGCGGTGTCGAGGTAGCGCTGGCCGTCGAAGAAGCGATGGAAGCGCTGCACCGGCGCGCCCTCGCGGCGCGGCAGCAAGAAGCGCTCGAGCGCCTCGTGCATCGACTGCCGCAGCATGGTGATGCGCTGATCGATCTGGGCCCGGGTGGCGTCGCGGCGGGCCTGGTGCTGCTTCTGCCAGCCGGTCACCATGCGCACGAGGGCCTGCACCGCCTCCTCGCCGTGGGCGCGCACCTCCGGCCGCGAGGCCCCGGCCGCGGTCGCGCGCACGCCCACCTCGGACTGCCGGCCGAAGTTGGCCAGCTCGGCGACGATCGCCTCGGTGATGCGGGTCGACTCCGCGCGGCGTCGCTCGAGCTCGTCGATCTCGGCGAAGGGCTTGGCCACGGCGCTCACGCAGCCCACGACCTCCGTCACCAGATCGAGCACGTCGGGCGGCAGCTCGGAGGGCGTGGAGTCGCCCAGCAACACTCGGACCTCGGAGGCAGACACGCTGGCTGCACTATCGCACCACCGCCGGCCCGCTGTCGCCTCGGCCCGCGCGAACCCGCGCTCGCTCCCGCCTCGTCGCGAGCCCGCGCCCCCGAAGACCCGACACCCGTTCAGGGGTGCGATGGCTCAGGCCTCGGCACGATCGAGTGCCGCGAGCACCTCGGCGATCGGAGCATGATCGCCGGCCTCCTGGCTCACCTGCTGGTACAGCGTGCGCCCTTGCGGGGTGATCACGAACACCCCGCCGTTCTGCCACGGATCGCCCTTGGTCCGGGTCTGGCGAAAGCCGGCCCGCAGCGCGCGAATCGAGTGGCCCACGCCCCGCAGGGTCAGCACCTGCCGCAGGCCGCGACGCAGCCCCGCCGCTCGGTAGGCGTGCAGCTCGGGGTCGACCCACAGGGTGAAGGGCACCCGCTCGTCCTCGCGGAACATCGCGGCGTGCCGGGGCGTGCCGTTGCCCACCACCACCACGTCGACCCCGCGGGCATCGAGCTCGTGTCGTTCGTCGCGCAACTGCGCGACCTGCTCGCGGCAGAACAGTCAGCCGAAGTGGCGGATGAACACCAGCACCGCGGGGCGCTCGGCCCACGCCGATCCCAGGCGATGGGTCTCCCCGTGCTCGTCGAGGACCTCGATGGTCTCCAGTCGTCGGGCCAGGCTCATGCGGGCTCCTCCCTCGAGTGGGCTTGTAGCGCAGGCTACGGTCGGGTCAAGGCCTGGGCGGCTCCGCGGGGCCTCGCGGTCGAGCCCGAGCCGCCCCCTCGTCCGTATCATGCGGGGGTGACGAGGATCCTCCGCGGATGGGCATGGCTATCGCTGGCGCTGGGCTGCGGGACGGCAGGGGCCCCGGGCCCCACCGCCTCGGCTCCGCTGGCGATGGCCTCGTGCGATCGAGCGCTCGGCTGCGCAGACGCGCCGCCCCCCGTCGAGGAGCCCGACGCCGATCCCCCGCCCACGACCACGCCGCCTCCCCCTGCCCTCCCCGGGACCGCGCCCCCCTCCATCGAGCCTCCCCCGGGCCCGACGATCGACCTCGGCACCGCGTGGGTCTCGATCGATCCCGCCGCCGGTCATGCCCAGCTCACCGAGCTGCGACGCCGGCTCGCCGGCAACCTCGGCGAGGACGAGCACGCGCTGCAGGCCCGGATGGCGCGGCTGCACCTGGCGATCGCGGCCGACCCCAGCACCCCGCCGGCCGAGGCCACCGTGCAGCGCGAGCGTGCCCGCGCCACCATCGAGGGCCTGCTCGCGGGGCAGCCGGCCGACTCCGACGCGCTGCTGCTGTCGCTGGCGTGGCTGCGCGGCCAAGACGGCGACGTCAAGGGGATGCGAGAGGTGCTGCTCCGCCTCATCCGCGAGCAGCCCACCAGCCCCTTCATCCCCCATGCCTTCATGCTGATCGGCGACCAGCTCGCCCGGGACGACCCCGAGGCGGGCAAGCGACTCTACGAGCGGGCGGCCACCTTCCCCATGCCCGAGGTCGTCGTCTACGCCCACTACCGCCACGCCTGGTGCATGCTCCACGAGAGCGAGCGACGGCCGGACCAGGCCCTCGAGCTCTTCGTCCGGGCGATCGATGCCGCGCTGCAGGTGGGGACGCCCGTGGCCGAGGCCCCGCCGGGCACGCTGCGGATCCCCATCGATGCGCTGCTGCTCGCGGCGCGTCGCGAGCTGGTGGTGGCCTACGCCGAGGTCGGCAAGCCCGGCAAGGCGTGGGCGTTCTTCGGGCGCGTGGGCCAGGATCCGAGCCACGGCGATCTGCGGCCCGAGATGATGCTGCGACTGGCCGCCGCCTACCGGGCTCGCGGCCAGCGAGACGAGGCGCGCCTGATCTGCGCCGAGCTGGCCGATCGCGCCCCGGCGGCCGCGCCCTCGTGCCCGGGCCGGTAGCCGACCGCCTCGCCTTGCCCCCGAGCGCGCAGGCCCGCTACCGTCGCGCGGTGACCAACCTCCCCATGCTGGCCTCCGTGCCGAGCCTGGTCGTCCACCAGAAGAAGGAGATGCTCGAGGTCTTCACCGACTTCGAGACCAGGAATCGCTACGAGGTGCTCTCCCCCACCGGCCAGACCGCGCTCTATGCCGCGGAGACCGGCGGCGGCGCGGCGGCGTTCCTCACCCGCAGCTTCCTCAAGAACAAGCGGCCCTTCACCATGCACCTGGTGCACCCGCACGGCGGCGTCGCCTTCACCCTGCGCCGGCCGTGGACCTGGTTCTTCTCCGAGCTGCACGTGAGCGACGGCAACGGGCAGCCGGTGGGGATGATCGACCAGCGCTTCGCCTTCTTCTCGCGGCGCTTCGTGATCAACGGCGCCAACGGCCAGCCGCTGGGCGAGATCCACGGCCCCTTCTTCCGCCCCTGGACCTTTCGCATCGTCAAGGGCGGCCAGGAGGTGGGCAAGATCAGCAAGAAGTGGAGCGGTCTGCTGCGCGAGGCCTTCACCGACGCGGACACCTTCGGGCTGGAGCTGTCGCCCGCCATGGAGCCCGCGCTGCGCGTGATGGCCCTCGCGGCGACCTTCCTCATCGACTTCCTCTACTTCGAGGACCGCGACTGACGAGGCGGTGGTCCCGGGCCCGGCGTGGTGATATTGGGGGGCGTGCTCGCCCGAGAGATTCGCACCGAGATCGAGATCGCCGCGCCTCCCCAGGCGGTGTGGGACGTGCTCGCCGAGCTCGAGCACTGGTCGGAGTGGAACCGCGTGGTGCTGGGCCTGCGGCTGCGCGGGCCGCTGCGCGAGGGCACCCGCGGGCGTCTCACCCTGCAGCTACCTCCGCCGGTGGGACCGCGGAGCCTCAGCGTGGAGCTGGTCGCCGTCCGGGCGCCGCACGAGCTGGCGTGGCAGGGGGGCATCCGCGGCGTGGTCCGAGGCCGGCACGGCTTCGTGCTCGAGCCCACCGAGCACGGCACGCGGCTCGTCCACACCGAGCGCTTCAGCGGCCTGGCCGTGCCGCCCGTGATCGCCGTGCTGCGCTCGCGCCTGCTCGAGGGCTACCACCGGCTCAACGAGGGGCTGCGCCGGCGCTGCGAGACGCACTGAGCGAGTCGGCGCGTTGGTGCTCCGGCTCCCGGATCGAGCGCTGGGCTCGCGTGGCCCCCCCACCCCGGCGGTGCTAGTCTGCGCACGATGTCGATCGCTCGTGGCTCGTGGCCCGCGCTGCTCGCGGGGCTCCTGCTGAGCTGCGCCGACGATGGCTCGGCCTCCGCCGAGTCGGTGGGGTCCCCCACCGACGGCTCCACCAGCGTCGCCGAGCCCACCGGGCCCGGCGAGGGCTCCACCGGCGGGGACTCGTCGGTGCGCTGCGAGGACGGCTTGTGGAGCGGCGGCGAGGACGGAGCCGAGGACACCGGCTTCGGCATGGGCGACGACATGCCCCTGCCGCTGACGGTCTACGAGGTGCAGCAGGGCGACGGCCCCGATCGCGCGCTCGTGGGGATCGCCAACGTGGTGGTCACCACCCCGGCCGCCCAAAGCGAGCTGCTGCCGGGCACCGAGCTGTTCGTGCAGGAGCTGGCGGGCGGGGCCTACTCGGGCCTGCGGATCCAGGCCGAGGGCTTCGATCCGAGCACGGTGCTCGCGGTCGGCGACACCGTCGACATCGTGGGCCGGCTCAGCCGCAGCGGCGACTACGTGCTGCTCGAGGTGCGCAATGGCGACGACCTGAGCGTGACCGGGACCGCGCCGCTGCCCGAGCCGGTGGTGGTCGAGGCCGCCGCCCTCGGCTGGGCCGACCCCACGGCCCGCCCCTACGAGGGGGTGATGGTGCGGGTGCAGATGGCCACGGTCACCGACGACGATCCCTGCGACGGCGAGTTCGAGCTCGAGGACACGGTGCGGGTCGACGATCGCTTCGTGCCCAGCGCGCTGCCCAGCCCTGCCCGGGGCGAGGTGCTGAGCGCGGTGGAGGGCGTGCTGGTCTACACCTCCGATGGCTACGAGCTGGCGCCGCCCGACGGCTCCAGCGTGCAGTGACAGTGACCTACCGCCCGGCCAAGAAGGCGTCGATCTCCTCGATGCGATGCTCGCCTCCTGCCGCCTCGGCGTCGGCCCGCGCCAGCTCGGCGAGGATCCGCGCCCGCGCCGGATCCTCGTCGACCCAGGCACGCGCCAGGGCCAGGCGCACCCGCGCGTAGTCGGCCGCGCTGGCCCCCGTGCGTTCGAAGCGGCGCAGGGCCGCGGCCAGGGCCTCCCGGGCGCGCGGGCGATCGCCGACCGCCAGCGCAGACTCGCCGGTCGCCACCCACCACGGGCCCAGGCGAGCGTCGTCGGGACCGAGGCGGCGCAGGGTGTCGGCCAGGCCGCGCTCGAGCAGCGGCAGGGCCTCCGCATGGCGTTCCTCGCGACGCAGCGCCGACGCGAGGTTGTAGCGGGCGTCGTCCACCTGCGCGTGCTCGGAGCCGAGGGTGGCCTCGCGGATCTCGAGGGAGCGACGCAGCTGCTCCTCGGCGCCCCGCCGATCGCCCTGCCGCATCCGCGCCAGGCCCAAGGTGCCCAGCAGCAGCGCATGCCGGGGGTGCTCCTCGCCCCACACCGACCGGGCCGCCTCGATCGCCTCGCGCAGCCGGGCCTCGGCGTCGGCGGGGCGATCGGCGTAGTTGAGCGCGGCGCCCAGGTTGCCGATCTCCACGATCACCGCCGGGTGCTGGGGTCCCAGCTCGCCGCGCAGGGCCTCCACCGCGCGCTCGTGCAGGCGGACCGCCTCGTCGTGATCCCCGTCGGGCGCATGGGCCAGCGCCGAGGCATGGTGGGACCACAGGCGGGCGCGCAGCAGCGGAGGATCGCCCAGCGCCGCGATCATCCCCGCCGCCTCGGCCGCGAGATCCTCGGCCTCGCGAGCCCGATCGCGATCGCGGCTCACCGCATACACCAGCTCGGTCTCGATGGCCGCGGCGAGCGGGGCCTCGCCCGCGCGCTGGGCCATCACCAGCGCTCGCCGCAGCTCTCGCTCGGCCGCCTTGGCCTCGCCGTCCACCAGGCGCACGCGCCCCGCCAGCCACTGCGCCCGGGCGAGCAGCGGCGCGTAGCCCAGCGCCTGAGCCTGCTCGGTCGCCGTCTCGGCCGACGCCCGCGCGCGCTCGCGTGCCTGGGCGAAGCCGGTGGCGGCCGCCCGCACCGACCACGCGCCCAGGCCCTGCTCGACCTCGGCGATCGACGCCCGCAGCTCCACGGCCGCCGGCGCACCGCCGCCGAACACCGCGGCCGGGGCCTCCGGGCACGCCCGAGGATCGGGCAGCAGCTCGGCCTGGGCCAGGGCCGAGACCAGCTGCGAGGGCTCGGCCGAGCTCGCGGCCGCGACCAGCTCCTCCAGCCGTCGACGGGACTCCTCCATGCAGCCCGAGCTCGCCGCGGCATCGGGCGGAGCCTCGCCGCGAGCCGCCGCGCACAGCCCTCGCGCCGTCTCGCGCCACGCCTCGGCGCGCACATCCATGCGCTCGAGCAGCCGCGACGTGGTTTCCGTCGCCCAGCTCGTGCCCACCTCGGATCCCGCCCGCGCAATCGCCTCGCGCTGCGGCGGTCCCCAGCTCGCGTCCAGC
The DNA here is from genome assembly GCA_020633315.1 of Myxococcales bacterium. Lineage (GTDB taxonomy): Bacteria > Myxococcota_A > Polyangia > Nannocystales > Nannocystaceae > Paraliomyxa. Next base: position 215,329 of record JACKDV010000001.1, on the reverse strand, counting down.
TCCGCGCCCGCGTCTCGGCACGGATCGGCCGCGGGTCGCAGCGCCAGGCCGCCCGCCACCGCCGCGAGCACGCCCAGCCCCGCCACCACCTGCCGTCGACGTCGACGCGCCGGATCGAGGGCCCGCACCAGCGCCCGCATGTCGGGCCAGCGTGCCTCCGGGTCCATCGCCAGGCCCCGCTCCACCGCCCCCCGCACCCAGCGGGGCACCGCCCCCGACCAGCGCAGGCGCGTGTGATGCTGCGCCCGCTGGAGCTCCGCCACCGTCTCCCCGTCGAAGGGGCGCCGGCCCGTCAGCGCCTCGAACAGCGCCACGCAAAACGAGTACTGATCGCTGCGGGCATCGGCGGCGCCGCCCCACTGCTCGGGCGCCATGTAGGCCGGGGTCCCCAGCACCACGCCAGTCTGGGTGAGCTCGACCGGCCCTTCCTCCTCGAGCCCGAGGCCCGGCCCCTCGCCCCCCGACGACGATCCGGGAAAGGCCAGCCCGAAGTCGATCACCCGCGCCCGCCCGTCGTGCTCGAGCATCACGTTGTCGGGCTTGAGATCGCGATGGACGATGCCCTTTTGGTGGGCCGCGGCCAGCCCCGCGCCCGCCTGGCGGAACACGGCCAGCACCTCGGGCCACGGTCGCGCGCGCTCGTCCAGCCAGGCCCGCAGGTCCTGCCCGTCGATGTGCTCCATCGCCACGTAGAGCTGCCCGTCCGCCTCCCCCACCTCGTACACCTGGGCCACGTGGGGATCCGACAGCCGCGCCATCGCCCGCGCCTCGCGGACGATGCGACGCCGCGCCTCGGGCGAGCCCACCCGCGCCGGCGTCAGCAGCTTGAGCGCCACCGGCCGCTGCAGGTCGGGATCGACGGCCAGCAGCAGCCGCCCCATCGCGCCTGCGCCCAGGCCCCGCTCGATGCGATAGCGACCCAGGGTGGTCGCCTCGGTGGCCCGCCCCAGGAGCTGGGCCTCCACCCGCGCCTGGATCAGGCGATCCGCGAGCTCCCACGGCCGGGGATCCGCGGTGGTCTCGGCCGCGTCGCTCACCCCTCGGCTCCTCGCAGCCGACGAAGCTCCGCGGCCCAGCTCTCGATGTCGGTCACCGACACCGACGACGCCTCGGCGCGGAGCTGCTCTCGCACCCGCTCTCGCAGCCGCTCGAGCCCCCGCGCGAGGCGGCCCCGCACCGTGCCCTCGGGCACGTCGAGCAGCTCCGCCAGCTCGCGCCCCGTGAGCCCCTCGAAGTACTTGAGCTCGAGCACCACCTGGTCGTCGATGGGGACCTCGCGCAGCGCCTCGATGAGCGCCTGCACCTGGCGCTTCTCGCTGTGCAGCGAGCTGAGCGAGCGGGGCTCCAGCTCGCGCACGCAGGCCTGGGCGAAGTCGAGGGCCTCGCGCTGTCGCTTGGAGCGGGCCCGCAGGTACTCACGCAGCACGTTGTGCGCGATGGCGTAGAGGAAGCGGCGGAAGCTGGTCCTGCCCTCGAAGCGATCGCGGGCCGTCACCGCGCGAAGGAAGGTCTGGCTCACCAGGTCGGGCACATCGTCCTCGTGGAACACCTTGTTGCGGAAGAACCAGGTGACCTCGCGGGAGCGCAGCGCGATCAGGCGGGAGCCCGCGTCGCGATCCCCACGGCGCCAGGCTTCGAGGAGCTCCTGCTCGTCATCCATCGCGCTTCGCCCGTGGCCGCAGGATAGCAGCCACGGGCCCGCCCCGCCGGGGCGACTAGCTCGCGCTCGGGTCTCCCACCCGCGCGAGGAACAGCAGCGCTCCCGCCTGCTGATCGCGGATCGCCAGGTAGAAGGTGTGGTCGACCACCACCGTGGCCTCGGCGAAGGGCTCCTCGCCCCCGTCCTCGCCGAACACCACCGCGGTGGCCGCCGCCGCCTCGGTGCCCTTCTCGTCGATGACGATCGCCACGTCGTGGAACACCTCGAAGATCGGCATCATGCCGGCGGCGATCGGGCTGAAGTCCTCGCCGTTCTCGAACGCCGCCTGCATGCCCAGCGCCATCAGGGTGTTGCGCAGGCCCCAGGTCGACGTCAGATCGAATTTCGGCAGCGTCAGGTCCACCGTGGCGTGGCTCATCTGGTCGAGGATCGACTCGAGCTGGTCGGCGTCCAGGGCCTCGGCGAAGGCCGCGTCGGTCCCGGTCTCGGGGAGGATCACCACCATCTCGAGCCGCCCGTCGGTGTAGGGCAGGCTCACCGCCTGCCACCCCTCCTGCTCGGCATAGCGCCCCTGGTGGAAGGGCTCGTGCATCATCTCCACCGCCACGGTGCTGCCCGACCAGGTGGCGAAGGTGCCGTCGTGGGTGCGCGACTCCTCGAAGGGCACGCTCCACGCCGCCTTGAGGTAGAAGGCGTTGACGACGATGAGGGCGGCGTACTCCGGCAGGAACTTGACCAGGTTGGGAATGAGCCCGTTGGTCTGGTCGGAGACCCAGCCGTTGACGTGCTCGAGCGCGGCCTCCTGGTCGGTGTTGAGATCGAGCACCTCGATGCAGGTGCCGTAGAACGACTGCACCGTGGCCAGCCACTGATCGCCCACCGAGTCCTCGTAGGCGAGGTCGAAGAACGAGCGGTTGATCGGGCGCACGATGAGCTCGGGGCGCTCCTCGGTGGCCTCGGCGTTGCGCGACTCGAGCTCCTGGGTGACCGCGTTGAGCACCGCGTGGCTGCGCTCGCCCAGCTCGGAGAAGCCGAAGATCGACTCGATCTCGGGCTGCGACGCCCCCTGCGTGCCCGCGTAGACCTGGCCGAAGGCCATGCGCAGCGAGTACGGCGACACTAGCACGTTGTCGTCCTCGGGCTCGGGCAGCGCACCGAGCAGGGTCACGCCCAGCTCCAGGTCGGCGCGGGCGTTGATGTCGAGCTCCTCCTGGGTGGCGTCGGGGGTCGCTCGCTCACCGCAGTGCTCCGCCGGCTCGTCTACCGGGGTGGTGTCGTCGTCGCTGGGCACCTCCGGGTCGTCCCCGAGGACGGGGTCGGTGGTGCCGCAAGCGGTGAGGGTGGCCAGGAGGGTCAAGGAAGCAATCCAATCGAGTCGTGCCATGTGGTTCGAGCTCCGCTGAGACGTGTGAGCCTCGGCGAGATGTCGATCGCAATTGCGGAACATGCGCTGGCACTTTTTCGAATTCGCCAATGATTCCAAAGACAATCGGCGCCCGATGGCTGGCCCCGGGGCGCGCGCTCAGGCACGGGAGGGCGCGGCGGGGTGCATGCCGAGGCCCGCGGGCGCCCGCACCAAGCTCACCCCGTCCGGCAGCGGCGTGTGACTCCAGTCCGCTGGCGCGTCCTGCCATGCGGCTCGGATCGCCGCGAGCACGCTCGGCTCCTCGAGCAGCGCCCGCGTGCCCTCGACGTTGGCGTGCAGGATGGCCCCGTTCGGGCCCACCAGGAACGCCGCCCCCGACACCCCGTCGAGCAGCGCGAGCAGCAGCCGTCGCTCGTCGCGCTCGCGCGGCGGCTCGGCCGTGGGTCGTCCTCGCAGCGCCTCGATCCCGTGACCCAGCGCGACGACCTCGCTCGGGCCGCGAGCGGGGCACCGCCGGTGCACGTCGCCCGCCCCGATCGCCGAGGCGGCCGCCGCCACCGACTCCACCGGATCCACCACCCGTCGCTCGAGCCGACGCGCCACCCCGATCGCCGAGGCGATGGAGACCAAGCCCAGCACCGCCGCGGCCCAGGCCCCCGTCCGTCCCAGGTCGGAGGCCCGCGCGGCCGCCTCGGCCATGGCACGCCGGTTGATCCTCGACAGCTCGCGCAGCGCTCCCACCACCTGCTCCCTCGCGATCGGGTTGCCCTCGAAGGCCGCGGCATGGGCTCGCTCGATGCGATCGAGGCGCTCGGGCTCGTCGGGCTCGGTCACGTTGGCCCGGGCCGCGGCCAGGGCGGTCTCGAAGCGAGCCCGCGCCCCCTCGTCGTGCGCGGGCGCCCCCACCTCCACGAGCATCGTCTCGACCGCCTCGATGGAGTACTCGTTGTCGGTCATGATGCGGCCGATGGCCGGCGTCATGCGGGCCAGCAGCCCCACCGCCCCGGCCAGGGTGAGCGCCTGCACCACCACCAGCACGGCCCAGGCGAACGAGATCTCGTGGCGAATCCTCATCACTCCGACACCTCGAGCAGGCGATGCACCGCATCGCGGGGGGCCACCACCACCAGGATGTCGTCGTGGGCGATCCGCTCGTCGGCCGTGGGCATCAGGGCGCGGCCGCGCCCCTCGATCTCGCGGCGAATGGCCACCACCGACAGCCTCGCGCGCCGCCGCAGATCGAGCTCCCGCAGCGACCGTCCCACCAGCACCCGCGGGGGCCGGATCTCCGAGATCACCAGGTCGTCGCCCAGCGGGAACTCCTCGATGATCCCCGAGTAGAGCAGGCGCGTGGCCAGGCGCTCCCCGAACGCCCGCTCGGGGTTGACCACGTCGTGCGCCCCCACGAGCCGCAGGATCCTCCCCGTGGTGTCGTCGTTGGCCCGCGCCACCACCCGCGGCGCCCCGAGCTGCCGCAGCAGCGCCGTCACGATGATCGCGCTGTCGCGGGTCTCCGACCCGATCGCGCACACGCACAGGTCGCGGCGACGGGGCTCGAGGTGGACGAGCGCGGACTCGATGCTCGCGTCCAGCACCAGGCAATCGTCGACCACATCGGCCACCAGCTCCACCGCGGCCTCCGACTGATCGATCGCCAGCACCTCCACCCCGCGGGAGGCCAGGGTTCGCGCGAGGGCCCGGCCGAACTGGCCCAGGCCGATGATCATCGCTTGCTTCTTGCGGCTCATGTGGACCTCATCCGACGGGCAGATCCTGCTGCGGGCACTTGGCGAGGCTGGGGGGCGCCAGGGGCATGAGCACGCCGAGGAACACCAGCGGCCCCACGCGCCCCACGAGCATCAGGATGGTGATCGCGATGCGACCGATGCCGTCCAGCTCCGCGGTGACGCCCAGCGACAGCCCCACCGTGGCGATGGCCGAGACCACCTCGAACGCGGCCTCGACCGGCGGGATCGGCTGGGTGAGCTGGAGGAACACCAGGGTGCCCGTCGCCACGAACACCATCGCGCCCGTGGCTGCCAGCGCCCGGCGGATCGTGGTCGAGGGGATCCGGCGGTGCCACACCCTCACCGTGGCGGCCCCGCGGGCCGTGGCCAGGCTGGCCAGGAACAGCACCGCGGCGGTGGTGGTCTTGAGCCCGCCCGCGGTCGAGCCCGGGCTCCCGCCCACGAGCATCAGCATCATCACCAGCGTGACGGTGGGCGCCGTCAGCATGCCCATCTCCACGCTGTTGAAGCCGGCGGTGCGGGTGGTGACCGACAGGAACCATGCGTTGATCACCCGATCGACCACCGACAGCTCGGCCAGCGCGTGGTCCCACTCGATCACCAGGAACAAGAGTGTCGGCACCGCCAGCAGCCACGCCGTGGTGGTCAGCACCACCCGCACCAGGAGGCTCACCGGGCGGCGACGCAGCCACGCGGGCACGGCCACCACCACCGCGGGGCCGAGGCCGCCCACGATGACCAGCGCCGAGACCGTCAGCAGCACCGTCGGCGAGCCGGCGTGGGGCACGAGGCTGTCGCTCTGCAGGGCGAAGCCCGCGTTGCAGTACGCCGAGATCGCGGTGAAGAGTCCTCGCCACACCGCGCCGCCCAGCGGCTCGCCGCTCGCCGCGAACGCGATCGACAGCACCACGGTCCCCGTCGCCTCCGTCACCGCGGTGACCAGCAGCACCCGCCGCAGCGCCGTCCCCAGCGAGGCACGCGGGGTCTCCGACGCCAGCAGCCGCGCCGCGATGCCCTCGCTGCGCACCCCGAGGTTGCCGATGGCGAGGAACGCCGCCGTCGTGAAGGTGAGGATGCCCAGGCCGCCGATCTGGATCAGCAGCAGCACGATGGCCTGCCCCAGGCCGGTGAGCGCGGTGGGGGTATCGACCACGATGAGACCGGTCACGCACACGGCGCTGACCGCCGTGAACAGCCCGTCGATGATGTGGAGCGGCTCGCCCGTGCTCACGGCCGGGATCGTCAGCGCGATGCCCCCTGCGACGCCCACCATGGCGAAGGTGGCCAGCAGCAGCCGCGCCGGGTGTCCCAGCAGCGCATCGGACCAGGCGTCGAGCAGGGTGGCCCCCGTGCGCGTCGAGTCGGGCAGCAGCAGCAGGATGCCCACGGGAATGGCCGCGACGAAGAGCAAGGCCAGCGACGGCATGCTCCACGAGGCGCTCGCGCCCGCGAGCACCACCCCGGCCCCCACCAGCACCCGGGCCCGTGCGCGGGTGCGCAGCAGGATGCGGGCGCGGACCAGGGCGATCAGCGAGGGCAGCAACCCGGCCGCGCGGGCGAAGGGGTCGACCGAGGGCAGGAATGCCGCGAGCAGCAGCGAGACGATGGCGGCGGCCCACGCCGCGGCCCGAGCGAGGGTCCGGGGGCGCCGCGCTGCCGCGGGGGTCACCGCGTCGAACGAGGGCGTCACCGCCAGCAACGCCATGGCCACCAGCGCGACCACGAAGCTCGCCACCGGGGCATCGGCCAGGCCCAGCACGCCCATCGCCCCGAAGCCCGTCGCCGAGCCCACGAACACCGCCCTCCCCAGCCGCGGTCGTCGGTGGCGGAGGGCGACGCCCGCCATCAGCCCCAGCGCGACGCCGGCCGCCGTCCCGCGCAGCAGCCAGCCCGTGGTCGGCGGCGACGAGGCGTCGACCCGGTGGATGCCCAGCAGCAGGGGCACCACGGCGGGGGCCGCGGTGGAGATCCACGAGAGGGTCCCTCCACGGTCCGCGCGTGCGACGAGGTCAGCGCCCGACATGATCCGGTGCGAACAGCTCGAGCACGACCCAGAGCACCAGCCCTCCCACGAGCATCAGCGCGACGACGATGTCGATCATCGATCGGCGCCTCCGTCGGGCGGGGGCGGGGCGGAGCGCGGCGCACGGGATCCCCGGGGTCGTCGGGCCTCGAGACCCAGGCGATCGACCACCCAGCTCGTGAGCACCAGCAGGGCCACCATGATGCAGAGCGCAGCGAAGATCCCGAACACTCGTCGACCTCGCCCCCACCCTAGCTCGGCCGATCTCAAGCGGCTGACAAGTTTCGCCGCCGCGGCATCAAGACCGCATCAAGACCGGGCACACGCGGCGATCAGGGCTCGGGATCGGCGAAGCGATACCCCACGCCGATCTCGGTGAGCACGTAGCGAGGGGCCGTGGTATCGTCCTCGATCTTCCTCCGCAGCGTGGCCATGTGCACTCGCACGTGGTGGGGGCGCGCGCTGGTGCCGTCCCCCCACACCTCGCGGAGGATCTGCTGGTGCGTCATCACGCGACCGGGACGGCGAGCCAGGGTGGTCAGCAGCTTGTACTCGATGGGCGTCAGGTGGACCTCGAGCTCGTCCACGAACACCCGGCGAGCGTCCAGATCCACCCGCAGGCCCCCCACCCCGATGGTGTGGGTGGGGGGCTCGCGCTCGGCCACCGCGGAGCGTCGCAACACCACGCGGATGCGCGCCAGCAGCTCGGCCGCCCCGAAGGGCTTGGTGAGGTAGTCGTCGGCCCCGGCGTCGAGGGCCTGCACCTTGTCGTCCTCGAGCCCGCGCGCCGAGATCACGATGATCGGCACCCGCGACCACTCCCGGACGCGACGGGTGATCGCCAGGCCGTCGCCGTCGGGCAGCCCGAGGTCGAGCAACACCACGTCGGGCGCCAGCTCGGTGAGCAGCGCCAGCCCCTCCTTGGCCGTCGACGCCTCCAGCGGCGTCAGGCCGTGGCTCTCGACGAGCGTCGCCAGGAACCGACGCATGCGCCGTTCGTCCTCCACGATCAGGATCTTGGGCGGCGAGCTCATTCGGGGGACGGAGCGGGCTCCACGGGAGCGGCCTCGTAGGGGAGCATGACACGAACCACCAGGCCGGGACCGTCGTCCCGGCCCACCGCCTCCACCCGCCCGCCGTGGGCCTCGGCCGCCGCGCGACAGATCGACAGCCCCAGCCCCACACCGCGGCCCCCGGAGCGCGGGCCCTGGGTGAACTTGTCGAAGATGCGCTGGCGATCCTCCACCGGCACCCCGGGGCCGTCGTCGGCCACCTCCAGCACGTACTGCGGCGGATCGCTCTCGTCCTGCAGGTAGCCCCGCAGCTCGATCGTCGTCCCCGGCGGGGTGTGGGTCAGCGCATTCTCCACGAGGTTGATCAGCGACAGCTCCACCAGGGTCGCGTCACAGGGCACCAGCTCGGGCTCGGCGGCGATCCTCGCCTCGAGCCCGTGGCCCTCCGCCCGGGGGCGCAGGCGCTCCAGCACCGCCGCGGCCAGCTCCTCGGGCGCCTCCCAGTCCCGCCGCAGCGCCACGCGCCCGCCCTCGATCCGCGTCATGTGGAGCAGGTTGTCCAGCACCCGCGCGAGGCGGTCGGCCTCGTCGCGGATCGTCTGCAGCATCTCCGTGCGCGCGCCCGGGCGCATGCGCAGATCGTCCTGCAGCAGCGTGGACGCGGCCCCCACGATCGAGCCCAGCGGCGTGCGGAGGTCGTGGGAGACCGAGCTGAGCAGCGACGTGCGCAGCCGCTCCCGCTCCGCGTCGAGCTCCGCCGCCTGGCGGGCATTGGCGGCCGCGATTCGCTGCAGCGTCACCGTGAGCTGGCCGGCGAGCGCGTGGAGGGTCTGCGCATCGTCGCGCCGGTCCCCGGCCGGGCTCGACCCCACCACCAGGCGCGCCCGCGGCCCCACCGCGAGCACCCGCGCGCCCGGGTCCGCGTCGCCCTGCGGCTCGAGCTGCAGCTCCACCGTGCGCCCCAGCGAGGGCACCACGTGGTGGCGCACCGCGTCCGCCACCTGGTGGGGATCGCCCACGCCCACCAGCGCCTGGGCCAGCTCGTTGAGCGCCCGAAGCTGCTGCGAGCGCTCCCACGCCTGCCGGGCCTGACGTCGCAGCCGCGCGGTGGTGGTCGCGAGCACCAGGCCCGTCGCCGTCATCACGGCGAAGGTGACCAGGTAGCGCGACTCGGCGACGGCGAAGGTGAAGCGCGGCTCCACGAACAGCACGTCGAAGGCCGCCACACCCAGGCCCGCGGCCAGCAGCGCTCCCGCCCGCGACGACAGGCGCGCGACCAGCAGCACGCCCACCAGCAGCACCATGACCAGGTCCGACTCCGACAGCCGCGGGTAGAGCAGCCAGTCGATGAGCACACAGGCGGCGACCACCAGCAGCGAGAAGGCCAGCGCCACCAATGGTCGCTCCAGGGGAGGCACCGGCGGGACAGGAGAACGGGGGGCCGCGGCGTGGCTCATGGGCTCTTCGATGGGCATCGCCCGCGAGACCTGTATCAGGGGTGGGCAAGGGTGGTCGAGCGCGCCGCCGCCGAGCCCGAGACTCCGCTACCCTCGGGCGGCCCATGAGCGACGCCCCAGACCCTCCTCGCCGACTCGAGCTCACGACCCTGATGACGCCCGACATGACCAACTTCTCGGGCAAGGTCCACGGCGGCGCCCTGCTCAAGCTGCTCGACGAGGTGGCCTATAGCTGCGCGGCCCGCTACAGCGGGCACTACGTGGTCACCCTGCTGCTCGACGATGCCATCTTCCGGGCGCCCGTGCTCGTGGGCGAGCTGGTCACCTTCAAGGCCTGCGTCAACCACGTGGGGCGGACCTCGCTGGACGTCGGCATCCGGGTGATCGCGGCCAACCATCGCACCCGCGTCGAGCGACACGTGATGTCGTGCTTCTTCGTGATGGTCGCGCTGGACGACGACGGCAAGCCCACCGAGGTGCCGCGCTTCGTGCCCGAGACCGCGGAGGACCTGCGGCGCTGGAAGCAATCCGAGCGGCGCCGGGCGCTGCGGCTCGCGGCGCGGCAACAGGCCTGAGCGGCGCCGCCGGGCTGGTGGCTCGGGCCTGCGGCGCCGCGACGAGCCTAGGCGCCCGAGCCGTCCGCGGTCTCGGCGAGCTTGCGATCGGCCTCGTCCATCAGGTTCTGGGCCTGCGCGCGCTCCTCCTCGGTGGGCTCCGGGGTGGAGTCGAGGTAGCTCTGCAGCAGCACCTTCGCCTGCGCCAGGTGGGTGCGATCCCCGTCGAGATCGTAGGCGCGGATGTGCGTGGATCCGAGGTTGTAGTAGAGCGAGGACTGGACCTGGGCCTTGAGCTCGGGATCCTCGATCTCCTCGGCCGCGGCGAAGGACTCGTGGAACCTGTCGAGCGCCTCGAGGTACTGGGCGGTCTGGTAGGCCAGCTTGCCGGCCTCGTAGGCATCGCGCGCGCGGGTGGCCGCCTCCTCCTCGCTCTCCTGGGGCGGCGGCAGGGAGCGCCCGTCGAAGGCCGCCACGACCTTCTTGGCGCCGCGATCGACGGCATTGCCGATGTCGGTGATCAGCGGCGGCGTGGTCTTGCACCCGACGCCGCCCCCCAGCACGACCACGAGCAGGACCAGGCGGCCAGGCCGCGAAGCAGAGGGCATGGGCACGGGCGGATGGTAGCACCAGCGCGCGCGGTCACGCGGCCCCTCGCACCTGATCTAGGCTTGGCTGCCCAGGAGAGCCCATGGATCCGGACCAGCTCGAACGATTCGCCCTCGCCGACGACCGCCGCCAGGCGCTCGAGCAGCTCGTGCCGGGGACCGAGGACTACTACTTCCACCTCTGCCTGGTGCACGAGCAGGCCGGCGACTTCGCGGCGGTCGAGCGAACCCTCGATGCCTGGATCGATCGCATGGGGGTCATGCCCCGGGTCGAGCAGATTCGACACCGGCTGGCGCTGCTGCGCTTCTCGGAGCAGCCGGCGTCGAGCCTGGAGTACCTGCGGCGCGCGCTGGGCCTGCGCTTCGATCACCAGCCCGCGGCGCTGGGGCGCCCCACCGAGCATCCCCATGCGCTCGACCCCCGCGTGCTGAGCTGGGAGGCGGTGCACCGCCACGGCATGGCCCACTCGCGCGCAGGAGACCTGGCCGGCTTCACCGACCAGGCCCTGCGGGCCCTGGCCCACGAGCCGATGGAGGGCGAGCGCCTGCGGCACTACCTCGGCCGCATCGCGCGGCCCGATCACCCCGGCCTGGTCGAGCGGATCCTCGCCGAGCTGGACGACCGTCGCTCGGGCGGCTTCGGGGCGCTGCCCATCCACGCCCGCCTGCTCACCGCCCAGCTCGAGGAGCTGGCGGCTCGGCGCCCGCGGCTGTGGAACGACGACGCCTTCGTCGACGCGATGCTGATCCGCCAGCAGCCCGGCCCCGACGTGGAGTGGGAGCACGATCTCGACGAGCACGAGGCGTTCCTGCGGCGGCTGTGGGAGATCGCGGGCCGCCTGGGCCCGGGCCACGGCCCGCTCAAGGCCCACGTGCTCCATCACCGGCTCCTGCTCGATCGACGCCGAGGGATCTACGAGCGGGCTCGCTTCCTCGAGTACCTGGCCCTGCCGCGGCAGGTCGCCTACGCCAACCTCGAGGCCCTCGAGCGGGTGGAGCATGCGTTCGCGCTGGGGCGCGACTTCCGGGGCGTGACCCTCCACCCGCGCTTCTACGACGACCAGGCCCTGGTCGAGGACTTCCTGGCCCACCTGCTGCTCGAGCACGACGACCCCACCCCCTTCGAGCCCTACCTGGAGCGCGCCTTCCTCGACCGCGTGCGGGCCACGGCGATGATCCTCGCGGGGGTCGGCGACATCGAGCGCTGGACCTCCCTGCTGGACGACCCCGCCCGCTTCGCCGAGCTCAAGGACCGGGTGGAGCTGAGCTTCGCCCCCCAGTGCCCCACGAGCTTCTCCGCCGACGACGAGGTCTCGCTGACGCTCGACGTGAAGAACGTCTCGACCCTGGTGGTCAAGGTGTTCGAGATCAACACGCTGAGCTACTTCCTGGTCGAGGGCTCGGAGGTCGACACCAGCATCGACCTCGACGGCCTGGTCGCCAGCGAGGAGCACACCCACGAGTACGACGTGCCGCCGCTCCGCCGGGTGCGTCGGACCTTCGACTTCCCCGCCCTGCGCCGGCCGGGGGTGTACGTGGTGGAGCTCATCGGCGGGGGCATCAGCTCGCGGGCCCTGGTTCGCAAGGGCCGCCTGCGCATGCTGGAGCGGGTGGGAGCAGCGGGCCACGTGCTCACGGTCCTCGACGAGCAGCAGCGCCCCCTGCCCGACGCCACCCTGTGGCTGGGAGGCCGCGAGTACCGTCCCGACGAGGACGGCACCATCCTCGTCCCCTTCAGCACGCGACCCCGACGGCAGACCATCCTGCTGCGCCACGACGGCCTCACCACGCTGGAGACCTTCGAGCACCAGGCCGAGCACTACGAGCTGAGCGCGGACTTCTACGTCGAGCGGGAGAGCCTGCTGCGCGGGGCCCGGGCCACCGTGCTGGTGCGGGCGCGCCTGGAGGTGGGAGGCAGGCCGGTCAGCCTGTCGCTGCTCGAGCGACCCACCCTGGTCGTGCGCTCCGTGGACCACGAGGGCGCCAAGGCCCGAGTGGAGCGGCCCGATTTCCCGCTGCACGCCGACCGAGAGTCGACCCACGAGCTCCAGGTGCCGCCAGGCTTGGCCTCGCTGACGATCACCCTGCGCGGAGAGGTGCGGACGATGGCGAGCGGGCGGGCCGAGCCGCGCTCGAGCTCGCGGACCTTCCAGCTCAACGGGATCGACCGCGAGCCGGCCATCGAGTCGATCCACCTCGCCCAGACCCGGGCGGGCCACGTGGCCTACCTGCTGGGGCGATCGGGTGAGCCCCGCGGTGGCACGGTGCTGCGGCTGCGGCTGCACCACCGGGCCCTGACGCAGCCGATCGACGCGATCGTGCAGACCGACGACCACGGGCGCGTGGAGCTCGGCCCCCTGCGCGAGGTCTCGTCGGTGGAGCTGCTGACGCCCTCGGGCGCGCGACGACAGTGGAGCCCCACCCTCGATCGAGCCGAGCGCCCGCGCGCGATCCATGCCGGCGAGGGGGAGACGATCCGCATCCCCGTGATGGGACACCGTAGGCTCGGCGAGCAGGCGGGGGTCGACGAGACGGATGAGCCGGAGGCACGGGTGTCCCTGCTCGAGCGGCGCGGCTCGGCCTTCACCCGCGACCTGATCGCGGCGACGCGGATCCACGGTGGCTTCCTCGAGATCTCTGGCCTGGGCGCGGGGGACTACGACCTGCGCCTCGACGACGAGCCCTCGATCCCCCTGCGGATCAGCGAGGGCCCGACCCACGGCCAGTGGATCGCGGGTCCCGTGCGCCAGCTCGAGCGGATCACCCCGGGTCCCCTGCAGATCCAGGCCGCGACCGAGACCGAGACCCACCTCGAGCTGCGGGTCCACCCGGTGCGGAGCAGCACGCGGGTGCACGTGTTCGGCACGCGCTTCCTGCCCGAGCACGAGGCCTTCGCGGGTCGCCCCCCCTCGCCTCGCGTGGTCCGGCTGGCGGTGGCGCCCTCGGCCTATGTCTCGGAGCGCGACATCGGGGACGAGTACCGCTACATCCTCGAGCGGCGGCGGGCCGCGATCACGGCCGGCACGATGCTCGCGCGCCCCGGCCTGCTGCTGGCGCCCTGGGCCGTGCAGAGCACCGAGACCCGCACCCAGGGCGCCGCCGAGGGACAGGCCTGGGCCGCCTCGCCCAGGCCCGCGCCCCGAGCCGCCTCGGCCTACCACGCCCCGCCGGGCGCCCCGTCGGCGACGGACGAGAGCGGACGGGCCAACCTCGACTTCCTCGCCCACCCGGCCGCGGTGCTGCTCGACCTCCGCCCCGACGCGCACGGCGTGGTGCGGGTCCCCAAGGAGGCCGTGCAGCACGCCAACCAGCTGCGGGTCGTGGCCGTCGATGCCCACCACGCGGTGCAGCGCCTGGTGCTGCGGCCCGAGGTCCACACCCCGCATCGCGACGTCCGGCTGCGGCTCGGGCTCGATCCCGCCGCGCACTACACCAAGCAGAAGACGGTGGTGCTGCGCACCGCGGGCGAGCCGCTGACCATCGCCGACATCACCACCTCCACCTTCGAGGTCTACGACACCCTCGAGCGGGTCTTCGATCTCTTCGCCGCGCTCACCAACGACGCCACCCTCGAGACCTTCCGCTGGGTGCTGCGCTGGCCGACCGCCGACGAGGCCCAGCGCCGCGCCTGGTACAGCGAGCACGCCTGCCACGAGCTGAACCTGTGGCTGTCCCGCAAGGATCCCGAGTTCTTCGCGCGGGTGGTCGTGCCGCACCTGCGCAACAAGAGGCACAAGACCTTCCTCGATCGCTACCTGCTGGAGGAGGAGCTCTCGGAGTACCGGCGCCCGTGGGCCCACGGGCGCCTCAACGTGGTCGAGCGGATCCTGCTGGCCCAGCGAGGCGGCGGCGACGAGCTCGAGTCGTGTGCGCGCCACGTGGGCGAGCTCGACGATCTGCGGCCGTCCGACACCGAGGAGCAGGAGCGGCGGTTCCGGGTGGCGCTGGGCAGCGCGGGCCTGCGGGGCGAGGACCGCTTCGGGCTCGCGGCGGCGGCCGAGCAGGCCGAGCAGGCCCGGATCGCGGTGTCCTTGGCGGCCCCCGCCGCGGCGTTGACCGCCGTGGGCGGCGTGGCGCGCACAGGAGGAGGGCGGGCCGACGCCGCCAAGAAGAAGGGCGCGCGCTCGATGGTGCGCAGCCGGGAGGAGTCCAAGAGCGAGCTCGCCGAGGAGCCCGAGATGCTCGACGACTACGAGCTCGACGACGACGAGCTGGACCACGAGGGTGCCGATGGCTTCGGAGGGGCCGTCCCCGCGGATCTGGCCCGACGCGAGCGGGCGCCTCGGCTGTTCGTGGCGCCCGATCGGACCAAGGAGTGGGCCGAGAACGACTACTACCGCCGGCCCCTCCACGAGCAGGGACCCGAGCTGGTGGTCGCCAACCCGTTGTGGCGGGACCTCGCGGCGCATCGCCACGGGCCGTTCCTGTCGACGCACCTGCCCCACGCGACCGGGAGCTTCACCGAGATGATGCTCGCCCTGTCGGTGCTCGACCTGCCGATGGCGGCCGAGGCCCCCGAGATCGTCGTCGAGGACGCGACCATGACACTGCGAGGGGGCTCGGACGCGGTGGTGTTCCTCGAGCGCATCGAGCCGGCCGATCCCCCGCCCGAGGCGGCGTCGATCCTGGTGGCCCAGCACTACCTGCGCCACGACGATCGCTACCTCTACGAGGGCAACGAGGTGCGCGACAAGGTGGTGAGCGGCGAGCTGCTCACCGGCGTGGTCTACACCGGCAAGGTGGTGCTCACCAACCCCAGCTCCGCCCGCGCCAAGCTCGAGGTGCTCCTGCAGATCCCGGTCGGCTCGGTGCCCGTCGCCGGGGGCACGCGTACCCGCGGGCACACGGTGGAGCTGCCGCCCCAGGGGACCCACGCCCTGGAGTACTCGTTCTACTTCCCGCGGCCGGGGGTCTTCGATCACTTCCCGGTGCACGTCGCCGAGGACGGCCGCCTGGTGGCCGCCGCCGCCGCGCGACCACTGTCGGTGGTGCGCGAGCCCAGCGAGATCGATCGCAGCACCTGGGCGTGGGTGGCCAACCAGGGCAGCGACGACGAGGTCCTCGCCTGGATGGACGCCCACAACCTCGAGCGCCTGGGCACCCAGCCCGCCGTGCCGGGGCTGTCGACCTGCGCCTGGCGCATGAAGGAGCGCTCGTTCTACGACCGCTGCCTCGCCCTGCTGTCGCGGCGTCGCGTGTACGACCGCGTGCTGTGGTCCTACAGCCTGCACCACGCCGACCTGCCCAACCTGCGGGAGCTCCTGCTGCACGAGGAGTCGTTCCTCGATCGCTGCGGGCTCGAGCTCGACAGCCCGCTGGTGCGCATCGATCCGATCGCGCGCCGCCGCTACCAGCACCTCGAGTACGCGCCGCTCATCAACGCCCGAGCCCACCGCCTGGGGGCACGCCGCGAGATCCTCAACCAGCGCCTCGCCGTGCAGTACCGGCTCACCCTCGAGCGGCTGAGCCTGCGCCCGAGGCTCGACGACGACGATCGCCTGGCGATCACCTACTACCTGCTCCTGCAGGATCGGGTGGACGAGGGCCTGGCGATGCTCGAGCGGGTCGACCCCGACGCGGTGACCACCCGGATCCAGCTCGACTACCTCCAGGTGGTCGCCTGCTTCCTGCGGCAGCAGCCCCAGGCCGCGCGCGAGATCGCCGAGCGCTACCGGGACTACCCCGTCGATCGCTGGCGCACGCCCTTCCTCGACGCCCTGGCCCAGCTCGACGAGCTCGAGGGAGGTGAGGCCCGGGTGATCGATCCCGAGGATCGCGACCAGCAGCAGGCCCGCCTGGCCGACGCCGAGCCCGACCTCGATCTACGGGTGGAGAATGGAGCCATCGAGATCACCCATCGCAACCTGCGCTCGGTGGTCGTCAACGTGTACCGGATGGACATCGAGCTGCTGTTCTCGCGCCAGCCCTTCGTGCAGCAGCAGTCCGAGCGCTTCTCCTTCGTGAGACCCAACGAGAGCTGGGAGCTGCCGCTGGCGGCGGATCGCGAGCACACCACGGTGCCGCTGCCCGAGGCAGTGCGGGGCGCCAACGTGGTGGTGGAGCTGGTGGCCGCCGGGCGCCGGCGATCGCAGGCCTACTTTGCGCACCAGCTCGTGGTGCAGCTCAGCGAGGGGCACGGGCAGCTCCGGGTGGCACGCCAGAGCGGCGGACCGGTGCCGCGCGCCTACGTGAAGGTCTACGCGCGCCTGCAGGGCGGGGCGGTGGAGCTCTACCGCGACGGCTACACGGATCTGCGGGGTCGCTTCGACTACGCGTCGACCAGCAGCGACATGCTCGATCGGGTGGAGCGCTTCGCGATCCTCGTGATGAGCCCGCAGGACGGGGCGCTGGTGCGGGAGGCCGCGCCGCCGGTGCGGTAACGGCAGGAGCGGCCCGAGCCCCGACGGGCTCGTCGCGGCGTCACCCCACCAGGTTGCGGACGTCGGCCATGTGCTCGGCCACCTCGCCGCCCGCCCCCTCCACCATCGCGGCCACCGACTGCACGCCGGGTCCGGTCACGAACCACTGGCGCTCGCCGATCGCCGCCGCGTAGTCGTCCACCAGATCCCGAGCCCCGCGCGCGGGGACCTCCTCGGTCACCGACAGCCCCACCATCGCGGCTGACACCGCTCGCGCGGCGTCGCGAACCACCGAGGCCCGGGTGCGCGGCCCCAGGAACATCGCCCGGATCCCCCGCCCGTGCAGCGCCAGCGCGGCCCCGAGCGCGGGCCCGGGGTCGTCCTCGTCCGCGAAGCAGCCGATCACCGCCCAGGGAGCCGGGGCTTTAGGACGTGACAGGCGGATCATGTCGCGCGCAGCCTGGCCGAGCAGCTCCGCGGCGAGTCGCTCGTGGTGGCGCCCGAGCGAGCCCGCCAGCCAGCGCTCCCGCACCCGTCGCCACGCGGGCCACACCCACTGCTCGAACGCCTCGGCATGCGAGCCCACCAGCAGGGCCGAGCGCACCAGCGACTCCACCCGCTCGGGCTCGAAGCCCTCGATCGCCCCTTGCAGCGCATCGACCAGCGTCGCCGCGTCGCCCGGGAGGACCCGCAGCGGCTCCGCCGTGGGCTCGGCTGCCGTCGCCGGGGGCAGCTCGCCCGCGTCGAAGACCTGCTTGACCGCCTCCGCCGGTCCCAAGCCTCGCTCGCACAGCTCGCGGACCTTGCCGATCCGATCGATGTCGTCCTGGCTGTACATGCGGTAGGCCGACGCGGTGCGATCGGGCGAGGGAAAGCCGTAGCGCTGCTCCCAGGTGCGGAGGGTGGACGCGGGCACCCCGGTCATCTCGGCCACGGTCTGGATCCTGAACTTACCCTTCGACATGATGCGCAACCTACGCTCAAACTTTCCTCAAAAACCTTCTTGAAACCTCACTCAGCACCTGCATACTGCCACAACACGGGGACGAGATCCACTGGGCCACGAGCCCCCTCGCCTCGCGACTCCCCCCCACTTCCACTCATGATCTAGCCTAGTTAGAAGGTTGCTCAGACATTGATCAACATCGAGCCCGGCCGTCCGCGAGTCCTCGCGGCGCGCGGGGGGCGCTGCCACCCCTCGGTCCAAGACCGAGCAAGAAATGAGTAAGGTTCAATGAACGTCCACACCAAGACCCTCTCCATCCTCCTTCCCACCCTCATCCTCCCCGTCGGCTGCTTCGAGGACGATGCGGGGCGCGACGACGACATGATGGGCATGGACGATCCCTCCGGCATGGACGGCGCCGATGAGGAGCAGCCCAGCCAGCCGCTCGAGCCCGAGCCTGGCATGGCCATGATCCGGGTCATCCACGGCGCCCCCCGTGCTCCCGACGTCGACGTGTACGTGAAGGGCTCGACCGAGCCGGTGGTGACGGACCTGGCCTACGGAGATGCGTCGGAGTACCTCGAGGTCCCGGCGGGGCGCTACGAATTCGAGGTGCGGGCGGCCGGGACCTCGCCCTACGACGAGGCGGCATACGAGACGGGCGTGCTCGAGCTGGCCGACGGCGCGGTGATCTCGGCCCTCGCCGCGGGCCGGCTCGGGAGCACGGGCGACGAGGCCTTCCGGGTGCTGCCGCTGCTCGAGGGCTTCGACGACGCGGCGCCCGGGCAGACCCAGGTCCGCATCGTGCACGCGGGCAGCGACGCCCCCACCGTGAGCATCGACGTGGACGACGATGGCCGCATCGAGCTCGACGGGCTCACGCGCTTCTCCGACACGGGGGCCGGCGGGGTGGGCCTACCCGCCGGGTCCGCGCTGCAGGTGGCGATCGGGGCCGACGGCGAGCGGGTGACCGCGTTCACCACCCCCGAGCTCCCCGAGGGGCGCAACCTCATGATCATCGCGACCGGCCTGCTCGGTGAGCTCGGCCGCGAGGACGATGGCTTCGCGCTGCTGGTGGTGGGCGCCGAGGGCTCGCTGGGCTTCATCCGCCAGAACCCCATCGTGCATGCGCTGCACGCCAGCCCCGACGCGGCCGAGGTGGACCTGTGCGTGGGCGACACCGTGCTCGCCAGCCACCTCGAATTCGGCAAGCTCGCCCGCTTCCAGGTGCCGCCGGGTGCCTACCAGGTCGACTTCTACGCCGCGCCCAGCAACTGCGCCGGGACGCCCATCACCTCCGACTCCCTCCCCGAGCTCGACGCGGGGGAGCGCTACCTGGCCATCGCGACCGGCGAGGTGCAGCCCGAGACCGAGGAGCCGCCGCTGCAGCTCATCGCCTTCCGCGACGGCTTCGACCTCGACTCGCCCGAGGACGCGATCTTCAACGTGGTGCACGCCGCCTCGGCTCCGCCGGTGGACGTGGGCCTGGTCACCGGCACCACGATCGAGGGCGGCAACCTGCTCGAGGCGGGGCTCAAGTGGCCCGGCGTGTCGGACACCTTCGCCGTGCAGCCGTTCACCTACCAGATCGGCATGGCCGCCTCGGGTGCGCCCCTGCCCCTGACCCCGGTGGCGAGCTTCCACGTGGATGCCTACGAGGGCCTGCGCGCCTTCATCGTCGCCGCGGGTGACCTCTCCCCCGAGCTCGGCGAGGCTCCCTTCCGGCTGCTCTCGATCGACACCGCGACGACCCCCTGGACCGTGGACACCTACCTGGCCAACTGACGCCCCCTCGGCCCCCACCCCCTGCGCGGGAGCGAGACCTCTGTCTCGCTCCCGCGCCTGCGTGGGGGCGGGCGCGCCGGACCGGCCTGCTAGACTCGCCACGCCGTGTCCTCCGACCCGTCCGCCAGGGGCTCGAGCTCGCGCGACGACCAGAGCACGCTCGCCACCGGCAGCTCGGGGCGAAGCGACGCCCCCACCCACCGGGTCGGCGACCGCCTCGGCCAGCGCTTCACCCTGGTGGAGATGCTCGGCGCGGGCGCTCACGGGGTGGTCTACGAGGCCCACGACGACTCGAGCGGGCGACCGCTCGCGCTCAAGGTGCTGACCCGCCTCGACCCCGACGAGCTGTACCGCTTCAAGCGGGAGTTCCGGGTGCTGGCCGACGTCTCCGACGAGCACCTGGTGACCCTGCACGAGCTGTTCGTCGACGACGCCGGTGCCTTCTTCACCATGGAGCTGGTGCGGGGCACCGACCTGCTGTCGTACGTGCGGGGCGAGGACTTCGAGGCGCTCGACGAGGCCCGCCTGCGGGACGCGCTGCGCCAGCTCTGCCAGGGGCTCACCGCCCTGCACGGCTTCGGCCGGCTGCACCGCGATCTCAAGCCCTCCAACGTGCTCGTGAGCGACGACGGCCACGTGTCGGTGGCCGACTTCGGCCTCGCCGAGGAGCTGTCGATGCTCGCCCGGGAGCGCGACCTGGTGGGCACGCCCGCGTACATGTCCCCGGAGCAGGCGGCGGGGCAGGAGCTCACCGCGGCGAGCGACTGGTACAGCGTGGGCGTGATGCTCTACGAGGCGCTCACCGGCACCCTGCCCTTCGCCGGCGCGTTCGGCATGCACATGCTCGTCACCAAGCAAGGCCCCGAGCCGCCGCCCCCCTCGGCCGAGACCGACGGCCTGCCCGAGGATCTCGACGAGCTGTGCGCGGCCCTGCTGCGGCGCGATCCGAGCGAGCGCCCCACCGGGCCGGAGATCCTCGAGCGGCTGGGCCGAAGCGCGGCCCCCTCGTGGTCGCGCCCCACCGGGCCCGCCGCCTTCGGGCGCGAGCGCGAGCTCGCCGAGCTGCGGGATGCCCTGGCCCACACCCACGGAGGCCAGCCGGGGCGGGCCGCCGTGCTGCTGCTGCACGGTCGCTCGGGCCTGGGCAAGTCCACCTTGCTCGACGCCTTCGTGGACGAGCTGCGCGACGGGGCCGTGGTGCTGCGCGGGCGCTGCTACGAGCGCGAGTCCATGCCCTACAAGGGGCTCGACGAGCTGGTCGACGAGCTGAGGGGTCGGCTTCACCGCGATCGCTCCCGCGGCCACGCCCTGCCCCCCGTCGTCGGGGCGGCCTCGCTCGTGCAGCTGTTCCCCGTGCTCGGCGACGTGGAGGGGTTGGCCGGCGTCGCCCTGGAGTCCCCCGAGGATCCGGTGGAGCGCAGGCGGCAGGCCGTCGCCGCCCTCGGCGAGGTGCTCGGGCACCTGGCCCGACGCCAGCCGCTGGTGCTCGTGCTCGACGATCTGCAGTGGTGCGACGCCGACACCGTCGCGATCCTGGTGGCCCTGCTGCGGCCGCGATCGCGCCCCGGCCTGCTGTTGGTGGGCAGCTACCGCGACGAGGATCTCGAGCGAGCCTCGCCGCTGATGGCCCTGCGGGCCGAGCTCTCGCGCCTCGCCCACGCGCTCCGCCACGACACCATCGCCGTGGAGCCGCTGGCTCCTCCCGCCGCCCACGCACTGGCGCTGCACCTGCTGGGCCCGCGGGACGACGCCGCCTCGATGGCCGCGGCGATCGTCACCGAGGCCGAGGGCGGCCCCTTGTTCATCGCCGAGCTCGCGCGCGCCGTGGCGGCCGGCCGGCGGCTGGTCGAGGGCAGCCTCACCCTCGACGGCCTGATCCGCGATCGAGCCGCCGAGCTGCCCGCCGGGGCCCGGGCGCTGCTCGAGCTGAGCGCCCTCGCGGCCGGCCCCATCGAGCAGGGGCACGTGGCCCAGGCCGCCGGCGTCGACGATCTCGGCGAGGCGCTCGCGATCCTGCGCAGCCGCAGCTTCGTGCGCACCCACGGCCCTCGTCCCGGCGATCCCGTCGAGCCCTTTCACGATCGCATTCGCACCGCCGTCCTGGGCCGCTTGGATCCCGAGCGCCGACGGGAGGGACACGCCCGGCTCGCCGCCGTGCTCGAGCGAGCCCGGGCCGACCCCGAGATGGTGGCGACCCACCTCTTGGGTGCCCGGCAGCCGCAGCGCGCCGGAGAGTACGTGGCCCGGGCGGCCGCTGCCGCCGTCGAGGCCCTCGCCTTCGAGCGAGCGGCGCGACTGTACGCGCTCGCGCTCGAGCTCGTGCCCAGCGCCTCGGCCCCCCAGCAGCGTTGGCGGCAGGCCCGGGCCATGGCCCTCGCCCATGC
This sequence comes from Myxococcales bacterium, assembly GCA_020633315.1. Taxonomy (GTDB): domain Bacteria; phylum Myxococcota_A; class Polyangia; order Nannocystales; family Nannocystaceae; genus Paraliomyxa. The sequence goes on along the minus strand of JACKDV010000001.1, from coordinate 193,426 downwards.
CGGTCGCAGTGCCGAGTCCGCGGCCGCCTACCTCGACGCCTGCCGCCACGCCTCCTCGACCCAGCAGATCCCGCTGCGACGCAACGCCGCCGAGCAGTGGCTCCGCAGCGGCCGGGTCGACGAGGGGACCCGCGAGCTGCGGACCGTGCTCGAGGCGCTCGGCCTGCGGGGCTCCTTCGATCCTCGCGCCGCGCTCGCTTGGTTCCTGTGGCTGCGGGCTCGGATCCGCCTGCGCGGCACCGACTTCCACGAGCGCCCCGAGTCCGAGGTCGACCCTCGGCTCCTGCTACGCATCGACACCACCTGGACCGCCGCCACCGGCCTGCAGCAGTCCAACGTGATCGTGGGGCAGTGCTTCCAGGCCCAGCACCTGCTGCTCGCTCTCGAGGCCGGAGAGCCCCACCGCGTGGCGCGGGCCCTCGGGGTCGAGGCGATCTACTCCTCCACCTCGGGCAGCGAGGGGGCGGCCCTCGTCGACGAGCTCGTCGAGCGCGTGCGCGGCCTGGCCCGGCGCCTACACGACCCGCGGGCCCACGCCATCGCTCTGCTCGCCGCCGGCGCGGCCGACCTCTACCGTGGCCGCTTCGTCGACGCCGCCCCGCGGCTCGAGCAGGCCGAGGCCATCCTGCGATCGCACTGCACCAACGTCGCCTGGGAGCTGTCGATGGTGCGGACCTTCCACATCATGGCGCTCTACCACGTGGGCGACCTGCTCGGCCTCGAGCACGCCATGAGCGTCGCGCTCACCGACGCCGCCGAGCGCGACGACCTCCACACCGCCTTGATGATCCGCGTGGCCTTCGGCCCCATGCCCGCGCTCGTGGCCGGCGATCTCCCGCGGGCTCGCGCCGCCCTGGCCGAGTGCGAGGACCAGTGGCCCTCGCAGCTACGGACCAGCACCTACGGCTACGTGCGGCTGCTGACCTTCGGCCGCATCGAGCGCTACGCCCGTCGACCGCAGGTCGCCTGGCGAGCCTTCGAGGAGCAGTGGCCCGAGATCGTGCGCTCGCAGATGCTCACCAAGCAGCCCTTTCGCACCTTCATGCTGCACGACCGGGGCTGCACCGCGCTGTGGGTGGCCCGCGACTCCACGGGGCTGCGTCGGGCCCTCATGCTGCGCCGTGCCGGCAAGGACATCGATGATCTGCGGCAGCAGGGCACTCGCTGGGCCACCGTCGCCGCGCTGTCGCTCTCCGCCGCCCTCAGCCGCGCGCTCGGCCTGCGCTCGAGGGCCGAGGCGCAGGCCCTGCAGGCTCAGCGCGGCATGGAGGAGCTCGGCATGCGGGTGTTCGCGGCCTGCATGAAGAAGCGACGAGGCGAGCTGCTGGGGGGAGCGGCCGGGGCCGCCCTCGCGAGCGAGGCCGACGACGAGCTACGTCGCGCCGGCGTGACGGCGCCCGAGCCCATGACCGACATGCTGATGCCGCCGCTGGGTGGTTGGTGAGGCGGCCCGCCCCTCGTGTGCTCAATCGGCGACGGCGACCACGTCGATTTCCACCAGTGCTCCCTTGGGGAGGCCTGCCACCTGGACCGTGGCGCGGGCGGGCGGAGCCTGGGCGAAGCGCTCTGCGTAGAGCCCATTGACCGTCGCGAAGTCGGCCATGTCGGCCAGGAAGATCCCGGCCCGGACCACGTCGGCGAAGCCCATGCCTGCCGCCGCGAGCACGGCCGCGAGGTTGTCGAGCACCTGGCGGGTCTGGGCCGCCACATCGCCCTCCCCCACCATCGCGCCCGAGGCGGGGTCCAGGGCGATCTGCCCCGAGGAGTACAGGGTGCGTCCACCGCTGACCACCACGCCCTGGCTGTAGGGCCCGATGGCGGCGGGAGCGGACTCGGTGGCGATGATTCGGCGTTCCACGGGCATCTGCGGCCCGAACTTGGCTCACATGCGGGGGGCATTGCAAGGGGACGCCGGGTTGGCTATACAGCGCGGCCACACCGACCGACCAAGACCAGGGCGCGTAACTCAGTTGGTTAGAGTGCCACCTTCACACGGTGGAAGTCGCAGGTTCGAGTCCTGCCGCGCCCACCCGGAAATCGGCTCCTAGGGACCGCTAGGAGCCGGTTTCCTCATCCTCCTCGTCAGCGGTGCCGCTATGGTGCCGCGGCTCCTGGGCCGGTGGCTCTTTCACCACCCGCAATGGAGCGCCCGGAGGGGCAATGCGGTTGATGAAGGACTCGACCTCGCGTGGAGCGAGGTGAGCGTAGCGGTTGAGCATGGCCTCGCTGGTCCAGCCGCCCCACAGCATGACGACACGGCTGGGGACGTCGTCTCCTCCGAGGTGAGCCATCTGTCGTCGTCGAGGAGCGGCTGCGACGACGCCTCCCTCGAGCGCCGCGGTTCATCGGGGCAGAACCGGAACCACCAGCCGTCGAGCTCCTGCGGGCGTTCCTCGGCCCGCTCACGATCGCGGTCGGGCCATCAGTCGCACAACCCTCCGTAGCCCGCGCTGCACATGTCGGCACGAAAGGCCTTGGCCACGGCGGCGTCGACCATGCCGATCGTCCGATCGATCCCGCAGGCCTCCGGCTCGAGCCGACAGGCTCGAAGTCCGAAGCGGATCCCGGCCGCCTCGTCGACGGGGAGGCCGACGATCGTGGGCGAGATCGATTGATCGGTTCCGGCGTACCGGACCACCGCCAAGCGTCGGCAGGACTGTGCGTCCGCAGCACGACACGCGCGCTCAAGCACCGCGTAGCCACCATCGCGATCTGGAGGCATTCCGAACCCCTGGATCTGCGCGTTCGCCAGCAGGGCACAGCCGAGACCATCGCCCAGATCACACGCCCGCTGGGCAAGCGGGCGATGTGCGGCGGCGTCGGGCAACGGTCCGTCCTGGGAGAACTGGAACGCCCGCAAGCCACAGCCTCGGCCGCTGCCGGCCTCGCAGGCCGCATCCCATAGGGCGCCCGCCTGTTGAATCGCAGCCCGCTGGGTCGCGAGGTCGCGGCCGGCCGTCTCTGCGATCAACACCTCCCCTAGCGCCACACACGACTCGGCCACGCCACCATCGCACGCTCGCTCCAACAAGGGACGCGCCTCGTCCTGAGCTGAAGCGCCCAACCCGGTCGGCGTCCAGTCGATCCGCAATCGCCCCAGGTGGTAGCAACTCTCCAAGCCCCCCGCCTCGCACTGCGCCTCGCAGTCCGCTTCGTCGTCGGGCTTGCATACGTGGGGCAGCGACAGTGGCCTGCACACTCCGCCCGAGGACGCAGCACCCGGCGGGCATGCGACCGTGGCAACCGGAGGCGGCCCCTTCGGCAGGGAGGCGGACTCGACGACGGGTTCCAACTCCAGCCGGATGGTCGCCCCACACCCCTCCGGCGGCCTAGTCGCTTCGCGCGTCGAGCCGAGGCACGACTCGAGGTCTCCGTCGCGAACCAGCAGGTTCTTCGCGCTCGTCGAGCTCCCTCCCGCCCCAGCGCCGAACGCTTCGGCCGCGGTAGCCACACGGCCTTCGCTGCCGCGGGCCAGGGAGAACGCGCCAAGGGTGGCCGCCCGCACCACGTGGGTGGCCGACTCGCATCCCGCCGGAAGGTCGGTCCGGGTGAGCGCAGTCCACCCCGACGAGGCTTTCCCGACCAGGACCATGGCCAAGTCCAGCTTTGCCTCGCCGGCGACCTCGGCCGCCAGTCTCGCGGCGCCGACGGGGAGGCTCGCCTTGAGCTCGTCCGACGACGAGAGACTCACGACATCCTCCTTGCGAGAGACGCCGACGAACGCGTAGCTCCCGGGGATCCGGCAATCTGCGAGCAGCTCCACCTCGTCACATCCGTACCGGAGGGCCACGGTCCCGCGCTTCATCGCCACCTCGAGGTCGACGCGTTGCTGTGAGCTCCAGTCGACAACGAGCGGTGCGGTCGACTTCTGCGCCGCCCCGCACGAAGCCTCGCCGATTGCCTCCGCTGCGCTGGGTGCATCTGGACGGACGACCTCGCCCGCTTTTCCGCCACACGACGTCGAAAGCAGGACGAGCACGCATGCAAGGGACTTCTGGAAGGCCATGGCGCCTGTAGGACGCCACAGTGATCCTGATCGCCGCAAGGGCAAACGAAGATCCCCACCGGGGCCAGGCGGATTCGACCGCCACCGTCCCCTCTGCTACACGTCCTCCATGGCCGTCCGCCCGAAGCACGTCTACTTCGATGACGACGGCGCGGTGCATCCGCTCTCTCACACCCGCCTGACCCGGGCCCTCGACGGAAACCTCCGCGAGCCCATCGCCGAGCTCTCGGGGAGGCGGGCCCGCCTCTTGACCCTCTACGTCCTCTTCGAGGACCGAGTCCCCATCGAGGTCGTCTGCGTCGAGCCCGCCATCCTGACCTTCGATCCCGATGGGTGCCGCAACCAAGCTGACACGGCTCGTGAGATGAAAGCGGCTGTGGCGCAGCTCGGCCCGGCTCGCCGTCCCGACTCGAGCTCCAACCTCATCCCCGCCGCGGCCCGCTTCGAGGCTGCCGCCTTCACCTGGACTCCGACGAAGGCGCAGATCGAGGCGGCCATCGCCGCTCACCGTCTCCGATCCTGTTGACGAAGGGATCGAGCTCGGCCAGACACCACCCCGAGGACAGCCCCTAGGGACCCATGGCGGACTGTTTTCGATTCCCCTGCCGGCACGCGGGATGATCTACACACCGGTTGGGCTCGTCGACGGGCGGCTCGGAATTGCACAGATCGATCGATCGACGGATCCGGTGCGACATCGGTCGGCCGGCGGCGTCTTCATGGGGGAGATGATCCGCGTAGGCACGTGCGGCGCCGTGGAGCGTGCGCTCGACCTTTACGAGCTGATTCGAGGGCAAGATGGCTGACGATTTCGAGACCGGTGAAGTGACCGTCCAGACTGACGGAGGCAGCGTCGACGTCTCTCAGACCCTGCTGATGATCATCGAGATCAACAACGACCTGGCCGCAGCGACCGGCGTCGATCTCGTGAGTGCATACGGAGCGATCTCGGACTCGGCGACGGCGGCCAAGATGGTGAGCGAGCTGGGCCTGTCGGGCCGGGCGTACATCAAGACGGTCGGGGAGAAGTCCTACCTCATCCTCAAGGGGGCGCCGGGGCTGCGCCCCAACCTCACCGGCACCCGCTACCTCACGACCAACCCGAAGGTCGTCAACATGGTGATCAGCCCCTCCCAGGTCGCCCGGGGCGCGGCCAAGATGGTTGGAATCGCGGTCATCGCCTACGCCTCGCTCCGCGTGGTGGAGTACATCCTGAGCGACGGCGACGCACGGCTGACCACCCTCATCGGCACGCTGTCGACCGACATCATCAAGTTCGGCATGTCCGCGGGCGCGGGGTGGCTCGCCTCCGTGGCCGTGGGAGCGGTCACCACGCTCGCCGCGGGGCCGCTGGTGGCCGCCATCCTGGTCGGAGTGCTGGCCGGCGTCGCGCTCGATCGGCTCGACCGGAGCTTCGGAATCACCGACAGCCTCGTGGCCGCGCTCGAGAGCGTCGTCGATGGCCTGAGCGAGATGATCGAAAATCGCCCCCGACCCATCGAGCGACTCGCCCGCGAGGTGTCGATCTGGGAGCGAGGGATCATCGACTCGGCGATCCGGCGGGCAATGGGCGGCTACTAGCCGCTCGGGCCCGCGGCGCCGCCCTACCCCGCCACCTCGCGGGCCACCTCGCGAAGCCCACGGAAGTACGAGTCGAGCCCCTGCGACGCCTGCTCGGCCGCCGACTCGCTCCCGGCGATCCCCTCCACCGCCTGTCGTAGCCGCTCTCGCGCGCGGGCAATCCGGCCGGCCATCGTTCCCTGCGGCACTCCGAAGATCTCGGCGAGCTCTCGCGCGGGGAGGTGCTCGTACTCCTTGAGCTCGAGCAGCAGCTGGTCGTCGAGCGGCAGCGACCGCAGCCCACGGACGAGCAGGGCCTCCTGCTCGCGGCGCGCGAACAGGGAGGTCATCGAGCGCTCGGTGAGCTCGACGTCGATGCCGTCGTGCATCGGATCGAAGCGCTCGCGGTTCTTCTGCACCCGCCGTAGGTGGTTGACGAGCTTCCACCGCGCGATGCCGAGGAGATAGGTCCGCACGGAGGAGTCTCCACGAAACCGGTCCGCGCCTGCGCAGAGGGTCTCGAAGGTGTCCTGGGTGAGGTCGGCGCTGGTCTGCTCGTCGAGCTTGCCCCACAAGAACATGAACAGGGCGTCGTAGTGACGCTTGACGAGCTCCTGCCCCGCGTGCCGATCGCCCGCGCGCCAGCGCTCGAGCAGGTCTCCGTCGTCCATCGCCGAAGGATAGCGGGACGCCGTCGCGCGGGGCGAGCCGAGGTCGGCGCCCCGTGCCGCGCCTTGCGGAGGCCACTACCTTCGATCAGACTTCCTCCCCGTCGGATCCGTGGTAGCGGTGGGACCTCGAGGGCTCGGAGAACGCAGAGCTGACGCGGTGGTGGTCGATCGCCATCGCGAGGCGCTCTTGCGACGCATCGGTGGCGAGCCCCCGGCGGAGCCGAAGGCGGAGCTGCTCGGCGACAAGCTTCGACTCCTGCGGCGCATCGGCGAGGGCGGGATGGGGACCGTCTGGGAAGCGGAGCACACGGGGCTGCGCATCCGCGTGGCCGTGAAGCGGCTGCAGCGTGAGCTGGCCCATGACGAGCGTCTCGGGCGGCGCTTCCTCCGCGAGGCCCGGGCGGCGGCGTTGGTGAAGCATCCGCACGTGGTGGAGATCCTCGACGTGGCGCGCGACGAGGGCGGAGTGCCGTACCTGGTGATGGAGCTGCTCGAGGGCGAGTCGCTGAGCGACGTGCTGCGCCGCGACGGCCCCCTGCCCTGGTCCCGCGTGTCGCCCATCCTGGCCCAGCTCGCGGATGCGCTGGCCTGCGCCCACTCCCACGGGGTGGTGCACCGCGACGTCAAGCCGAGCAACATCATCGTGCGCAACGCGGGCACGCCCGACGAGAAGGTCACGCTCATCGACTTCGGCCTCGCCAAGCACCACACCCTGGATCGAGAGACGAGGGACATCACCCATACGGGGGACGTGTTCGGCAGCCCGGGCTACATGAGCCCGGAGCAGCTGCGCAGCGAGACCGTCGATGCCCGCGCCGACGTGTATGCGCTGGGGTGCGTGGCGTTCGAGCTGCTGGTGGGGCGCAAGCCGTTCCCGGGGCCCAGCGTGGCCGATCTGGTGGTGCAGCACCTGACCCAGGAGCCCCCCTGCCCCGAGCCGATCGATGCGGCGCCGAACGAGGTGCCCGCGATCCAGGCGCTGATCCTCCGCGCGCTCCACAAGGATCCGAGCCAGCGCCAGCCGGGCGTCACCGAGCTCGCACGCGAGGTGGCGCAGGTGGGCCAGGCCTCGGGCCCGACCCGGCCGGGCCCCTCCGCTTCGCCACCCCGTCGGCGATGGCTCGGGCTGCTGGGAGGCTCCGCGCTGCTGGTCGGGCTGGGACTGGCGCTGTCGTCCACCCGGCCCCCGCCGCTGAATCCCGCGGAGCCCGATGCACCGCCCGCGAGTCGAGGGATGGAGCGCCCGATCGATGGCCCGACGCCGCCGTGGCCCACCCGCTGGCTCGGGGCCGAGCTCGGGCAGCCCCAGCCCCAGCGCAATCCGAGCCCCAGCCGCACGGATGCCTCCATCCCCTACGACATGGTCGGGGTGTGGGGGGCGGGGCCACGGCTCACCGAGCCCTACCGGCTCCTCGCGAGCCGAGCCGACGCCATGGCGCTGTCCGAGCGTGCGGTGGCCCGGGGCCTGACGCTGGGTCACCCCGTGGACGATCCCCTCCGCGTGGAGCTCGAGGGGCGAGGCGGCGATCCGTCGACGGGGCGCGTGTACTGGAGCGAGCCTCGCGGGTTTCCGCTGCGGGCGGTGGGCACCACCCAGATCGGCCCCGGGTGCGTCGGCATCCAGGTCGGGCCGGTCCACGTGCTCACCTCGGCGCAGTGCGTGTGGGCCGAGGGTGGCTTCGCCTTCGAGGATCGACGCTGGCAGCCAGGAGACGAGCGCGGGCACGAGGAGGCCTCGGTGCCCTTCGTCCGCGTCTACGTCCCCCAGCCGTGGCCCCAGAACGATCGATCGGGTCTGTTCGACTGGGCCGTGGCCATCACCGAGCGCCAGATCGGAGACGAGTACTTCGGGGTGACGGCGCTGGCGGACGAGGCCCTGGTGAGGACCGCCCTCCATCACAAGGGCTACCCGCTCGAGCACGATCGGGAGTGCGACGCCCGCAGCCCGCGGGGCTGGGCCCTCGGGGCCGACCGCCCCTGGGGCAACCCCGAGCCCCTGCGGGTGACCTTGGCGGCCCTGCGCGCGCCGAGCCCGGTCAGCGGCTGGGCGCGGGTGATGGGGATGACGCAGCCGACCAGCTCCGGCCATGCCGGCGGGCCCTACTACTTCTACGACGAGTCCAAGCGCCCGGTGATCGTCGCGCTGCACCGCAGCGCGTGCACCGACGCCGACGGGGGCAGCCCGGAGTTCTGTGGGTTCACGGCGCCGTGGCGGTGCGGCGGTGAGGCCACGCTCGTGTCACAGGCGATCCGGCTGGAGCCCGACGGCCTGTACGGACACATCGTCCCCATCCTGACCTGGTGGGGGGTCGACGAGTCGGGCCGTGCCGTGTGCCTGCTCGACGACGGCTGCTGATCGGGCCTCGCGGAAATTCTTCGGCCGCGACCGATCAACCCTCGCGGGCCCAACACTAACTCCGGGTACGGATGCTGCGGCGAGGCGACCTGCGCCTCGCCACGATGGGTCCCTCGGCCGCTCGCCGTGGTCACGCATCGTGCTCGTCGCTCCCCGTGGAAGGGACCCGAGCACGATCCGTGGGCGCGAGGGCAGCCACCCCAACGACGCGAGGGCCCGCCGTACGCCTTGATGAGGAAATCAACCATGTACGACCCCCAATCCCCCAAGACCTACTCCATCTTCGCTGCGGCGGCCCTGCTCGCGGTGGGCCTCGCTCCCCAGCACGCGAGCGCCGAGGACATCTGCCAGCCGGTCCCCTTCGACGTCGGAGGCTTCGAGGACACGGTGCACCAGGCCCTCGGCGGCCTGAAGGGCTACTCGGTCGCCATCGCCCGCGAGGGCGAGGTGGTGGCCGTCGCCAGCGGTGGCTTCGCGGCCGATGGCGTGGATACCCCCGCTCCCGTGTCGGTGGATGGATCCACGCCGTTCAACGTGGGCAGCACCATCAAGGTCGTGTCCGCCGTGGGGCTGCTGCGCGCGTTCGAGCAGGATCCCTCGGCGAGCGTGGAGGAGTGGCTCGACCGCTACATCGTGGACTACTTCCCAGAGCCCTGGCGCGACCTGGTGCTCGACCCCTCCTCGCCCGCGTCGACCCAGATCGTGGCGCAGGTGACCTTCCGCGACATCCTGCAGCATCGCTCGGGGCTCGAGCAGGGCGACACCTTCATCGAGGACGGCATCGATCCGATGAACTTCGGCGTCCCTACCTACTCGAACGGCAACTTCTCGGTCATCGCCTACATGATGCCGTACATCGTCGATCCCACCGCCGGAGCGGCGTTCGACCTGCAGTTCCAGGGCGTGACCCCGACGGAGGGGCTCCTGTACGAGGAGATCCTCGCGCCCTACTTCGGGCAGTACATGCAGGACGAGATCTTCGATCTGGTGAGCGTGAGCGCGGGCGTCGGCCTCGACATGCCCTACGGGCTGTTCACGGAGGAGCTGGAGCCCTCCTGCGATCACAAGCAGTCCTACGCGAGCACGCCCTACTTCCGCGATCTCGCGTGGGGCACCAGCGGCGACGTCCCGCTGGCGGGCGACATCGACGACGACGGACGCGACGATCTGGTGGTCTGGCGACCCAGCAACGGCAAGTGGTACAGCCGCACCGTCGAGGGCACCACCATCACCTCCGGGCTCAGCTACGGCGACGCCTCCCAGGGAGACGTGCCGCTGACGGGTGACGTCAACGCCGACGGGCACGACGACTACATCATCTTCCGCGACGACACGGGCGACTGGTACGCCAAGGCCGTCAGCGGGCTCACGCTCATGGACGGGCTCCACTTCGGGACCTCGGGCGACGTGCCGCTCGTGGGGAACGTGGGGGGCAACACCGCGGACGACGTGGTGGTGTGGCGCCCCTCCACCGGCAAGTGGTACGGCGCGCAGCGCAACGGCGTGGTCCTGTTCTCGGGCATCACCTTCGGCACCTCGGGCGACGTCCCCCACCTGGGCGACGTGGATGGCGACGGGGTGAACGAGATGGTGATCTGGCGGCCCAGCACGGGAGAGTGGTTCGCCCGCGACGTGGCCTCGGGCTCGACCGTGATCTCGGGCCTGGCGTGGGGCAACCCCGGCGACGTGTCGCTGGTGGGCGACGCCGACGGCAACGGGAGCGACGAGCTGATGATCTTCCGCCCGAGCACGGGTCGCTGGTACGCCCGCGATGCCAGCATCGTGTACTTCTCGGACGTGTACTGGGGCCAGGGCGAGGTCGCGGGCTCGGGCAGCCTGGTGCCGCTGGTGGGCGACTTCGGCGGAGACTACAAGGACAAGCTCGCCCTGTTCCGCCCCTCGAACGGACACTGGAGCGCGGCCGGCCGCCGCTACTCGCTGGGCTACCTCAACCAGGCGGACCTGGGACCCGGCAAGCCCCTCGCCTCGTTGGCCGAGCCACCGGGCTGCAAGGCCGCGGGCGGCTACTGGCTGTCGTCCATCGAGTTCGCCGCCTGGGCGGCCGCGCTCTCCGACGGGCAGCTCCTCTCGTCCGGCCTGGTCGATGATCTCCACGACCCGGCGGCCCCCAACGAGGTGCTCGGATGGCGATACTCGCAGGTTGCCCCCTCGTTCTTCGTGAACAACTACGGCGTCACTCGGTATGCGTGGTCGGACGGTGCCGACGGCAACAACTTCCGGGCGGCGCTGGTCGAGCTTCCCGATGGCTACTATGGGGTGGCGATGGCCAACGACGCCAATGTCGGGGGCTCGGGCCAGCTGGTCGTCACCCTGCGCAACGCGATCGTCAACGGCTGGATCGAGGCGGTCGACCTCGACTGCGAGTAGGTCGTAGGGGACGACGACCTTCGATTCGACTCCCTGGGCGGTGGCGCAACGGTGCCATCGCCCAGGGGGCCGACGACGGCCCACGCGGCGTCGACCGGAGCGAGAGGCGTTTACGCCCCTCCTCCAACTCGATTGCATCTGCGAGCCCGTGCTCCGGTATCCTGCCGCCATGCGCCTCCGGCTTCTCCTGATCCTCTCCCTCACCACCGCCCTGTCCACCGCCTGCGGCGACGATGGCCCCGCCGCCGAAGGTGGCTCGGACGATTCCGGCACGGGCACCGGCAGCGGCAGCACGTCGTCGATGACGATGACGACCGCGAGCACCCAGACGATGACCGGCGGCGGCACGTCGACGGGGCCCGACGAGACCACGGGCGACACCACCAGCAGCCCGCCCGACACCGGCGACACGGGCACCGCGGACGGGCCCAACACGGAGGGCAGCGAGAGCAGCAGCGGAGGCAGCGGCGATCCGCTCTACCCGCCCTGCCAATTCGACGCCGACCCCGTGTGCGAGGAGCCGTACATGGCCTGCTACGACTTCGCGATGGGCTACAGCGCCTGCACCTCGCCGTGCGAGAACGACGGCGACTGCCCGCAGCCCACCACGGGCGACGCTCCGGCCGTGTGCGCGGGCCCGATGAGCGACCAGTGCATCGTCGACTGCGCCAACGGAGAGACCTGCCCCGATGGCATGGAGTGCGTCGCGGTGGCCGGCGGCATGTTCAACCGCTGCCTGTGGCCCAACCCGTAGGCCGTACATGCGCGAGCCGGCCGGGGACGAGGCCCCGACCGGCTCGGCTCCCAGACGGATCGGCGACTACTTGAAGCTGCGGACGATCTTGACGAGCTCGGCGACGACCTCGGGCTTGTCCTTGAGCTCGGGGTTGGGGGCCATGCCCTCGGAGAGGCCCACCGACACCCCACCCTCGACGATGACCTTCGCGATCCGATCGTCCTTGGTGTAGGTCTGCCACTTGGGGTCCTTGAAGGTCCGCGGCTTGGGGTTGAGCGCGGCGGCGCCCGGTCCATCACCGTGTCCGGTGTTGCCGTGACAAGTGACGCACTTGTCCTTCCAGACCTTCTGCGCCTCGGCAACGACGGCCGGGTCGGCCTTGCTCTTGCCCTCGTCCCCACCATCACCACCACAGGCGGCGGCGAGGAAGCTCAGGGCGCAAAGGGTGACGATTCTCTTCATTGGTTCTCGTGCTCCCGTCCCGATTGCCGGGACCGTGACGACGCTCGCAATTCTCGCGGCGAGCAACGATGTTCTACTGCATTTCCGACGCTACGGCAGGGCTCATCGTGCGCAGGGATTGCGCGGCCGATACGCCAACATTGCCGTTGCTTGCAGCGTAGCTCCGTTGCAACAGCGAGCCCAACACCACGGTGAGCGAGCTCAGGGGCATGAGGATCGCGGCCAGCAGGGGGGTCACGAGCCCCGCGAGGGCCAGGCTGGCGAACGAGAGGTTGTAGACGAGCGAGAAGGTGAGGTTCCGCCGTACCACGGCCCGAGCTCGACGAGCCCCCCGAAGCAGCTCCCACAGCGGGCCGAGGCCCGGCTGCTGCAGGTATACGTCGGCCACCGCCAGCGCAGCCTCGGCCCCGCCGCCCACGGCCACGCCCACGGCAGCGGTGCGCAACGCCAGAGCGTCGTTGATCCCGTCGCCGACCATCACACAGCTGAGATCGCCAGAGATCTCGGCGGCCTTGTCCTCGGGCGCGAGCCCTCCCCGCGCGTCGTCGATGCCCAGCGCATCGGCGACGGCCCGCACGATTCGCGGATGATCGCCGCTGCGCAGGCCCACCGAGTAGCCGTGGGCCCGCAGGCGGCGGACGACCTCGGCGGCCTCGGGGCGGAGGCGATCGCCCAGGCCGATCACCGCCGCCACCTCGCCGTCGACCTCGATCACCACGGGGGTGAGCCCGCGCGCGAGCAGCTCCTCGAGGCGTGAGCGATGCGAAGCCGGGGGCTCGATCCACCGCGGGCTGCCCACGCGCAGCCGGTGCTCCCCCACCCGGCCCTCCACGCCGCGCCCGGGGTGCTCGACGACGTCGGTGGGAGGATCGCGATCGTCACCGCCATCCTCTCGCCCCCAGCGGCGCAGCGCGTCGGCCAGCGGGTGCCGGGCGTCTCGCTCGAGCACCGCCGCCAGGCGCAGGGCCTCGGCGTGGCCGGGCTCGCCGGGATCCACCACGCGCACGGCTCCCTCGGTGACGGTGCCGGTCTTGTCGAGCACCACCCGCCGTGCGCTGGCGAGGGCCTCGAGCGCGGCGGTGGAGCGCACCACGAAGCCGGCCCGTGCGGCCCGGCCCCGCGCCACGGTGAGGGCCAGCGGCGTCGCCAGGCCCAGCGCACAGGGACACGAGACCACCAGCAGCGAGACCACGACCTCGAAGGCGCGGGTGGGACCGGCATGCAGCCACCACGTGATGCCGCCGACCACCGAAAGGCCGATGACGGTGGCCACGAACCACCCGGCGAGTCGATCGGCCATGCGGGCCACGGGGGCCCGCTCGGCGTCGGCGGAGCCGAGTCGCTCGACCACCTGGCCGAGGCGCGTGGCCGAGCCCACCGCCTCGACCTCGATCTCCAGCGGAGGCCCGGTGTTGATCGATCCGGCGAGCACCCGTCGCCCGGGCGCCACCGGCTCGGGCCGGGACTCGCCGGTGAGCATGGAGAGGTCCACGTGCCCCCTGCCCTCCCGTACGTGGCCGTCGGCGGCCATGCGCTCGCCGGTGCGGACCCGCAGGCGATCGCCGGGGCGCAGCGCGGTGGCGTAGACCTGGACCCACTCGTCGCCCTGCCGGCGCTCGGCCATCCCCGGCACCAGCCCTTGCCACAGCTCTCCGCGCGTGGCCACGCGCTGCTGCCCGCGCTGCTGCACGAAGCGACCCACCAGCAGCAGGAACACCAGGGCGGTGACCGAGTCGTAGTAGGGCTCGCCGGTGCCGGTGAGGGTGGCGACGGCCGAGGCCGAGAAGCCGGCGATGATGCCCAGCGAGATCGGCAGGTCCATGTGCAGCACGCCCGCCCGCAGCCCGGACCATGCCCCCCGGTAGAAGGGCAGCGCCCCCCAGGCCACCGCGGGCACGGCCAGCAGCAGGCTGAGCAGCTCCATGAAGCGAGCCATGGTGGCGTCCGCGTCCGAGGCCCCGCCGTAGAGGGCGAAGGTCAGCAGCATCACGTTTCCGGTGAGCGCCCCCGTGACGGCCAGGCGCCACAGCTCGGATCGCGTGCGACGGGCTCGCTCGGCGTCGGCGTCCTCGGTGCGCAGCCGCGGCGGATAGCCCAGGCGATCGAGGGTGGCGGCCAGGGTGGACAGCGAGACCTGCTCGGGATCCCACTGCAGATGGATCCGTCCCCGCCCGTAGTCGACCCGCGCCGAGCTCACGCCGGGCAGCAACCGGGGCAGGCGCTCGAGCACCCACACGCAGGCGGCACAGTGCAGCCCGGCGAGCTCGAGGGTGGCTCGCCCCGGCGCCATGCCGTGCACGCGGGCCAGCTCGGGATCGTCGAGGTGGGCGTAGCGAGCGTGCAGCTCCTGCCCCGCGGGCGCGGCCGGGTGCCCGGAGGGCGGAGCCTCGAGGCTCGAGCGCAGGTCGTAGTAGTCGCCGAGCCCGGCGTCGTGCAGCAGGCCATGGACGGTGCGGCACCCCGCGCAGCAGAAGCTGGGCGCGCCGTCGTCCCGTGCGGGCGCAGGCAGGCCACAGTGCACGCAGGGGACGGTCTGGCTCATGGTCTCAGGAGTGGTGGCAGGAGTGGGCCCCCGGCTCCCCGGAGTCGTCGGGCGCGGCGGTGGGCGCCGGACCGAGCTTGCCGACGAGCGCGAGCACGCCGAGCACCAGCATCACGCCCGCCACCAGTCGAGGCGCCCGCGGGCCGAGGCGCTGCCGCAGCCAGCCGGCGAGCATGCCCACCGACAGCAGGGCCGGCAGGGCGCCGGCCCAGAAGGCCGCCATCACCACGGCCCCCGCGGCCGAGCTGCCGGTGGAGGCCGCGACCAGCACGTAGCCCCACAGCCAGCCGCAGGGCAGCAGCGCCGAGCCCAGGCCCACCACCAGCGATCCGGTGACGCCCCCCCGGCGCAGCCCGCCGAGCCACAGCCGACGCAGCGTACCCGCCTTGGCGGGGCCGGTGCCGAGCGAGACCAACGACGGGTCGACGCCCTTGCGCCCCGGCATCAGCGAGACCACGGCCATCACCACCAGGGCGATCCCGGTGAGCACGCCCGCGATCCGCTGCAGGCCCATCAGCGACTCCCCGGCGAGGTCGAGGCTGGCTCCCAGCAGGCCCGCGGCCACACCGAGCCCCAGGTAGCCGAGCAAGCGGCCGAGCTGGTAGGCGAGCACCGGCCACCGCGAGCCCCCGCCCGCGGCGACGGCCGCAAAGCCCCCGCACATGGCCACGCAGTGCACCGAGCCCAGCAGGCTCGCGAGGAACACCGCGCCCAGGCCCAGCGAGCTCATGGCGAGCCCACCTCGATCCGTCGCTCGTCCACCCACGGCGCCGGGCCGCCCTCGAGGCGGATCGACAGCGCATAGAGCCCCGGCCGGGCCAGCGCGAGGGTGCCCTCGTACTCACCAGCGGAGATCTCGGCCAGCTCGGCATCGCGATCGAGGGTGACGTCGTCGGCCCGCTGGGCGCTCACCCGCCCGTGCAGCCCCGGCACGACCTCCCCCTGGGCGTCGCGGACCTCCAGGCGCAGCGCGCAGCCGCTCGCGTCGAGCTGGGCGCACGGCCGCAGCTCGACCGTCCAGCCCAGCTCCTGGGCGCGCTGGCGCTCGGCCTGCACCTCGCTCCAGCGCTGCGACTCGGCGTAGTGATCGGCCGCGGCGGGAGCCGAAGGATGCGAGAGCGCGATGTGGATCATGATGGCGTTGGCCACCACGACCACGCCCAGGCCGATGCCGATGCCCCACGGCCAGGGGCTACGCGAGACCCTCACTTGCCCGCTCCTTGCATGAGCTCGCCCTCGACGTCCTTGGTGAAGCCCTTGTCGTCGTGGATCCGCAGGGTGAAGTCGGTGCGCGGGCCACCGTCCCAGGGCTGACGCAGCACGAACACCGGCATGTGCTCGACCTTGTCGGGACCCACCACGAAGGGTGTGGGCGCCACCAGCTCGAGATCGGGGGGCGACACCACGTCGACCTCGAAGGAGCGCGCCTCGGTGCCCTTGTTGGCGATCCGCAGGCGCATGGGGTTCTGCACCCGCCCGTCGGGCAGGGACATGTAGGGCACGCCCGGCTGCCGGGTGAGCCGCAGCTCCACCGGCTCGCGGTGGCTGAGGGTGACGGCGAAGGCCACGAGCACGCCCACCAGGCCCAGCGCATACACGACCACCCGCGGGCGGACGATCTTGGTGGGCTCGCCGGCGATGGCGTTCTCGGTGGAGAAGCGGATCAGCCCGGGCTTGCGGCCCAGCTTCCCCATGATGTCGTCACAGGCGTCGATGCAGGCCATGCACTGCACGCACTCGAGCTGGGTGCCGCGCCGGATGTCGATGCCGGTGGGGCACACGGTCAGGCAGCGCTTGCAGTCCACGCAGTCGCCCGCGTTGGGGTCGGTCTTCTTGCCGCGAGGCTCGCCCCGCGGCTCGTCGTAGGCCACCAGCAGCGAGTTGGCATCGAGCAGCACCGACTGGAAGCGCCCATAGGGGCACACCACCAGGCAGGTCTGCTCGCGGAACCACGCGAAGTCGAAGAAGGTGATCGCGGTGAGGAACAGGAAGGTGAAGGTGCCCGCCGGGTGGGCCGAGGGGTGGAGCTGAGCCTCGAGCACCCCGTCGCGCCCCAGGAAGTAGGCGGTGAAGGTGGTGCCCAGCGCGCCCGAGATCACCAGCAGCAGCAGCAGCTTGATCCCCTTGCGGACGATCTTGTTGGCGTTCCACGGCCCCTTGTCGAGCTTGCGCCGCTGGGTGGGGGTGCCCTCCACCAGCCGCTCGATCGGTCGGATCACCGTCTCCATGAACACCGTCTGCGGACAGGCCCAGCCGCACCAGGCCCGACCGAACAGCGCGGTGAAGAGGAACACGCTGAACACGATGAAACCAAAGAGGAACAACAAGTAGGACCCGTCGGTGGCGAACAGGGTCAGTCCCAGGAAGTGGATGCGGCGCCCGGGGATGTCGATGTGGATGCCGGGGTGCCCCCCCACGTCGATCCAGGGGAGCACCAACAGCAGCGAAAGCAGCACTGCATGGGCCAGCGTACGCCAGCGCATGAATCGCCCCTTCGGACGCTCGGGGTACATCCAGATCCGCTTGCCGCCATCACCGATGGTGCGCAGCGCGTAGTCCTTGGGTAGCTCCTTCATGGTGGTGCCGGTGTCTGCAAGCGGTGGACCAAATCTACCGCGGGCGACTACGGGGACTCGCCAGCCTCGGGGGCCGCGTCGGCGGCGGGTGCGGCGTCGGCGGCCGGTGGATCGGTGGGGGCGGCCTGGTCCGTCGGAGCGGAGCCGTCCACCACGGCGTCACCGGTCGGAGCTCCCTCGGCGGGCACGGCCTCGTCGGTCGGGGCGGCTCCCTCGACCGGGGCTCCTTCGGCCGGGGCTCCTTCGGCTGGGGCTCCCTCGGCCGGGGCTCCCTCGGCCGGGGCTCCTTCGGCCGTCCCCTCGGCTGCCCCCTCGGTCGGTGTGCCCTCGGCCGGCGTGCCCTCGGCCGCCGCGCCGCCCTCGGCGGGAACGGGCTCGTCCACGATGGGATCACCCTGCGGCGGCTTGGGGTTGGCCGGCGTGGTGCCGCGCAGACCGTACACGTAGAGCGCGACCCCGTAGATCTCCTGGCGCGAGAGCTGGTTCTTCCACGCGAGCATGCCCTTGGCCGGCACGCCGTCGTTGACCACCTTGACGATCGCCGCCCGCGAGTAGCCGTGGAGGGTGTAGTCGTCGGTCAGGTTGGGGCCGACCTGACCACCGCCGTCGGGGCCGTGGCAGGTGACGCAGCGGCTGGCGAACACGCTGGCGCCCGTGGCCACCAGCGACTCGTCGGCCGCCATCTCGATCATCGCGGCCTCGTCGGGCAGCGGCTCGGGCGGGTGGGCGGCGAGCCACGCCGCCATGTCCTCGTCGTAGACCTCGGTCGGCAGCATGCCGGGACCGAAGTGGTAGTAGGGCACGTAGACGACGGCCCACACCACGCACAGCACGAACATCCACACCCACCAGCGGGGCAGCGGGTTGTCGTACTCCTTGATGCCGTCGTAGTCGTGGTCGAAGCTCTGATCGGTGACCTTGGCCATGATTTCGATCTCCTTGGCTCAGCTCTCGATCTCGTCGTCGAGGAGGGGCAGCCGGGAACGGCGCTCGTAGGCCGCCTTCGCGCCGGGCCGGAAGATCCACACCAGGGCGCCCACGAAGATGAGCAGGAAGAGCACGAGCGAGAGCTCGGGCAGGAACAGTAGGTCGGTTCGGGAGAGGATCTCGTTCTTCATGATCTCGGTCTCCTATTCGGTGGGCTCCTCGGTGGGCGCGGCGAGCTGGACATCGCGTCCCAGCCGCTGCAGGTAGGCGATGAGCGCCACGATCTTCTTGTCGCGCACGTCGGGCAGCCCCTGCGCGACGAGGCCGTCGGCGATCTCGCCCGCCTGGACCGCCGCGAGGATCTCGGCGTTGTCCACCTCATAGTCGCCATAGGGCGCGTCGAAGGTGTTGCGGAACAGCGCGACCTTGGCCGCCACCCCTGCGGTGTCGAGGGGCTGCTCGAACAGGTGGCCGTACTCGGGCATCAGCGACCCCGGCGAGGTGGAGCGGGGATCGAGCATGTGGTTGTAGTGCCACATGTCCGGGTACTTGCCGCCCACGCGCAGGAGGTCGGGGCCGATCCGCCGCGAGCCCCACAGGAACGGGCGGTCGTAGACGAACTCGCCCGCCTTGCCGTACTCGCCGTAGCGCAGGGTCTCCTCGCGGAAGGGGCGGACCATCTGCGAGTGGCAGCTCACGCAGCCCTCGGAGACGTAGACGTCGCGCCCGAGCAGCTCGAGCGGGGTGTAGGGCCGCACCGACTCGATGGTGGGCACGTTGCTCTTGATCGCCATCGAGGGGATGAGCTCGAACAGCCCGCCCGCCGCGGCGGCGATGGTGGTCCACACGGTGAAGGTCAGCGGCTTGCCCTCGAGCCGCGAGTGCCACGAGACGCTGGTGGTGACCTCGTGGGGCTCGTCGGGCAGCACCACCTCGACCTTCTCGTCCGCGACCTCGCCGCGGCTCTGCCAGGTCTTGAAGAGGTTGGCCACCATCAGGAACACGCCGCTGAGGTAGAGCGCGCCCGAGACCGCACGCACCCAGTACATGGGAGCGAGGGCGGGGACCATCTCGGCCCACTGCGAGTAGACCAGCTTGCCCTCGGCGTCGAACTCCTTCCACATCAGGCCCTCGGTGATCCCGGCGACCCACATGCTGAGCACGTAGCCGGCGATGCCGAGCAGGCCCATCCAGAAGTGGGCGGTGGCCCAGCGCACCGAGTGCAGCTTGGTCTTCCACAGCCGCGGCAGCAGCCAGTAGAGGATCCCGAAGGTCAGCATGCCGTTCCAGCCCAGGGCGCCGGAGTGCACGTGGCCGATGGTCCAGTTGGTGAAGTGCGAGAGGGTGTTGACCGACTTGAGCGACAGCATCGGTCCCTCGAAGGTCGACATCCCGTAGAAGGTGATGGCGGCCACGAAGAACTTGAGGATCGGGTCGGTCCGCAGCTTGTGCCACGCTCCCCGCAGGGTGAGCAGGCCGTTGATCATGCCGCCCCAGCTCGGCGCGAGCAGCATGATCGAGAACACGGTGCCGGTGCTCTGCGCCCAGTCGGGCAGCGCCGAGTTGAGCAGGTGGTGGGGGCCGGCCCAGATGTAGATGAACACCAGCGCCCAGAAGTGGATGATGCTCAGCCGGTAGCTGTACACCGGGCGCTGCGCCACCTTGGGCACGAAGTAGTACATCAGGCCCAGGAACGGGGTGGTGAGGAAGAACGCGACCGCGTTGTGCCCGTACCACCACTGCACCAGGGCGTCCTGCACCCCGGCGTAGACCGAGTAGCTCTTGAGCACCGAGACCGGCACCGCGAGCGAGTTGACGATGTGGAGCATCGCCACCGTGACGATGGAGGCGATGTAGAACCAGATCGCCACGTACAGGTGCTTCTCGCGGCGCCGGGCGAGGGTCCAGAAGAAGTTCACCCCGAAGATCACCCACACCAGCGCGATGCCGACGTCGATCGGCCACTCGAGCTCGGCGTACTCCTTGGAGGTGGTGAAGCCCAGCGGCAGCGTGACCGCGGCGGACACGATGATGAGCTGCCAGCCCCAGAAGTGCAGCTTGCTCAGCAGGTCGCTGGCCATCCGCGTCTTGAGCAGGCGCTGGGTGGAGTAGTAGACGCCCGCGAAGATCGCGTTGCCCACGAACGCGAAGATCACCGCGTTGGTGTGCAGCGGTCGCAGCCGCCCGAAGGCCAGGTGCTGAGACACGTTGAAGCCCACGTCGGCGAGCTCGAGCGCGAGCCAGAGGCCGGCGAGCATGCCGACCACACCCCACACCACGGTGGCGAGCGCGAACTTGCGAGTGATGGCATCGTCGTAGGTGACGGTGACGGTCTTGATGTCTTTGCTCATCGGATCATCGCTCGTGCAGGTCGTCGGTCAGGACGCGCACCGAAGGCGTGTCGAGGTCGTCGAGCTGGCCGTTGGCCAAGGCCCAGCGGAACGCGATGACGGCAGAGGTCACCACCACCAGGGCCAGGGGAATGAGGAAGTAGAGGACACCCATGGGTCCGCACGGCTCCAGAAACACCGTTGATATGGCTGTTCTGGGGACCCGACGGAAAGCGACAGGAGTGCGGTGCCGCGCGCAGACTCGCGCAGCTTTTGCGTGCAAATCTCGCGTGACGGCTCAGCGCGGGGGGCGGCCGAAGGCCGGAGCCCGGGGCAGGTCATCCACCGGTTCGTCCACCAAGCGGGGCCTACGCCCCTCTAGCGCGGCATCCAGCTCCCGGCGCAGCAGCCACATCTGGGCCTCGCCGCGCCGCTGCCCGGCCAACGCCCCGAGGTACAGGGCCACCCCCAGCCCGGCCACTACGGGTAAACCCACGAACAGGATGATCCCCGGCGATCCGCTCACCACCCATCGGGAAAGCTCGTACATGGTGATGCCGATGGCGGCCGCGCCCAGCACCGACCACAGGGCCACGTAGGCGGTCCACACGTCGGGCTCGGGCTGCAGGCGACACAGCAGCGTGGTGCCGCCCGGGCCATCCTCGGCGTAGAGCGCCATGCGGGGCGACCACAAGAAGCGGTCCTTCACCGGCATGCGCAGCTCGGCATAGGGCGGCGACACCCAGCCTCGCACCGCTCCCGAGCTCTCGATGCGTGCCTCGATCCACCGCAGCGTCTGCTCGGCGGGCGCATCCACGAAGACCTCGAAGCGAGGTCGGACGGCGGGAGAGGCCATGACGGCCAGGATCCCATCGGCCGCGACGCGCCTCGCCGGCAAAGCTTGCACCGACGCGGTCGTGGGTTGGGGTCCTCGTGCCTCAGGTCTTGGGGCCGGGGACCGGGAAGCGGTACAGCCGGTACGGACGCCCACGCTCGAGATCCTCGAGGGCGGGCGGACGCAGCAGGGGATCGAGGTAGCTGGGGATCGCGCTGTCGGTGAGGACGGCCGAGCCATCGGGCATCACCGTGATCCCGTCGGCCCAGACCACCTCGTCGATCGCCACCAGCGTGCGGAGCTCGCCGGCGGGGGAGAGCGTGGCCACGCTGCCGTGCTCCACGTCGGTGATCAGCACGGTGCCGTCGGCGCTCAGCTCGATGCCATCGCTCAGCGGCTTGCGCCCCACCGCCTCCACGCGCTCGGCCAGGGCCTCGGCGCCGAGGGAGGGATCGAGCAGCGCCGCGGTGGGCATCCGGTAGAGGGTGTCGTGGCTCATGGTGGCGTAATAGAGGTAGGCCCCGTCGTCGGAGATCGCGATCCCGTCGACC
Source organism: Myxococcales bacterium (assembly GCA_020633315.1). GTDB lineage: Bacteria > Myxococcota_A > Polyangia > Nannocystales > Nannocystaceae > Paraliomyxa. The sequence continues at coordinate 171,486 of JACKDV010000001.1, read as the reverse complement.
CCCACCGAGAAGGTGACCAGGCCCCAGCCCACGGAGTGCGGGCCGTGGGCGGTCTGGATCACCCAGTCCTGGGGCTGCGTGGAGGGGTGCTCGTCGAGCACGGTCCGCGTCTGGAAGCGAGCCAGATCGACGATCACGATGGAGGCCGCGGTGAAGCGGAAGGCCCCGGTGTCGGCCAGGATCGCCGTCTGGCCGTCGGGCATGATGCGGAGGTCCTGGGAGAAGCGGGCCACGCCCGGCTCGAATTGGTGATCCACGACCCTCTCGTTGGTGGCCAGATCGAAGGCCTGCAGTCGCGTGCGCTCCCGGTCCAGGGTGGCGGGCGAGATCACCCACAGCCGCCCCTGGCGATCGACCGTCATACCGAACACCCACTGTAGATCGGGCTGGAGCTCGGCGTTGGGGTACGGCCGGGGCCGCCCGTCGACGAGCTCGAAGAGGAAGGCGTCGGCGAAGCGCTGCGACTGCACGAAGGGGTGGGTGTTGAAGAAGATCCGCCCCTCGGCCGAGGCGGTCACGTTGCCCGGCGGCCAGTCGAGCTCCGCGAGCACCTCGACCTCGTCGGCGGGCACCAGCGGCGGGGTGCGCTGATCGGGGTAGGGCTCGCCGCCGCCGTAGACCAGCCGGACCCCCACCAGGAGCACGACCACCAGCGCGAGCACGACCGCCCCCGAGCGCAGCAGGATCCTCTTCATGCCCCCACCCTAGCGCGGTGGTTGTGCTGCGTCCCATCGATTGATTCAATCGAATCATGAATATCATCGATGTCGGAGACATCGACCTCAACCTGCTCAAGGCCCTCGACGCGCTGCTGCGGGAGGGCAGCGTGAGCCGGGCCGCGGCGCGCCTGGGCATCGGCCAGCCCGCGGCCAGCCACGCCCTGGGTCGGCTGCGCGAGCTGTTCGGCGATCCGCTGCTGGTCCGCACCGGGCGGCGGATGTCCCCCACCCCGCGGGCCGAGGCGCTGCGCGAGCCCCTGCGACGGCTGCTCGACGATGCGGCGCGGCTGGTGCGGCACGAGACGGCCTTCGATCCGGCCCGCTCCACGCGGAGCTTCGGGCTGGCGTGCCCCGACCTGCTCGCGCCGCTGCTGCCTCGCCTGGTGGCGCGGCTGCAGGCGGCCGCGCCCCACACCCGCCTCGAGGTGCTGCCCCGCCAGCGCGACGATGCGCAGGCGCTGGAGGACGGCCGGATCGACCTGCTGCTGACCCGTGCCCCCGAGAGCGGCCCCGGCCTGGTGCAGCGCGGCCTGGGCACGCTGGGCTTCTCGGTGCTGGCGCGACGGGACCACCCGGGGCTGTCGCGACGCCGCACTCTCGGGCCCCGAGCCTGGGCCCGCCATCCGCACGTGATGGTCCGCAGCGAGCACGGCGGGCGCAGCATCGTGGCCGAGGCCCTGGCCGCCTCGGGCTTCTCCCGCACGGTGGGGCTGGTGGTGCCCACCTTCCTCTCCGCGCTGGTCACCGTGGCCCAGACCGATCTGTTCTTCACCGTGCCCGAGGCCCTGGTGCGCCCGCTGCTCGAGCCGCTGGGGCTCCGGGCGCTGCGGCCTCCCGTGCCCCTGCCCCAGATCCCCACCGCCGCGCTGTGGCACGAGCGCTTCACCGGCGAGCCGGCGCACCGCTTCCTGCGGGAGATCGTGATCGACGAGGTGACGGCCGCCCTGGCCGGGTAGGTCGCGTGGAGGTGGACGGCGACCACCGTTCGTCCCCATGCTTGGCCTCCCGATGAGCGCCTCCCCCCCGGTTTGCCCTGCCGCGCTGCGGCTCGCCCCTCACCCCGGAGGGCTCCCGTGAGCGCGCTGCCCGACGAGCCCCGGCCCCCGCGGCTGCCCCACACGCTGGTCCTCATCTTCGGGCTGCTGTGCGTGGTGGCGCTGCTGGGCAGCCTGGTACCCGGGGGCTCGTACGCCCGCGACGAGGCCGGCCGCGTGCTGCCCAGCACCTTCGCGTACGACACCACCGAGACCGGCCCCCACGGCTGGGGCATGGTGATGGCCGTGCTCGCGGCCCCGGTGCGCGGGCTGGTGCAGAGCGCCGACATCGTGGCCTTCATCCTCGTGGTGGGCGGCACCTTTCGCGTGATCGAGCGCAGCGGCGCTCTCGAGGCCGCGATCGGGCGGGTGGTGATGCGCCTGCGCGATCACGATCGCCTGTTCATCCCGGTCTCCATGCTCGCCTTCGCGGTGGGCGGGGCCGTGTTCGGCATGAGCGAGGAGGTCATCCCCTTCGTGCTGCTGTTCGTCCCCCTGGTGCGAGGGCTGGGCTACCCGCCGATCATCGCGGTGGCCGTGCCGATGATCGGCGCAGGCGTGGGCTTCGCCGGCGCCATGCTCAACCCCTTCACCGTCGGCGTGGCGCAGGCGATCGCCGGGCTGCCGCCGATGTCGGGCTGGGGCTACCGCACCGGCGTGTGGGCCGTGATGTGCGTGGTGGGCATCGTCTACACCCAGCGCATGGCCCGACGCCTGCGACGGGCGCCCGCGCAGGACGAGGCGCTGCCCGAGGTCGCCCCCATGACCCGAGCCCAGGCCGTGGTGCTCGCCCTGTTCGCCGGCGGCATCGGGCTCGTGGCCGCGGGCCTGGCCCTGTGGCAGTGGTACGTCATCGAGATCGCCGCGGTGTTCCTGGGCATCGGCATCGGGGCGGCCGTGGTCGCGCGCATGGACAGCCACGCCACCGGCGAGGCCTTCACCGAGGGCGCGGCCATGCTGCTACCCGCCGGCCTGGTGGTGGGCCTGGCGCGGGGCATCGTGGTGCTCGCGGCCGACATGCACACCCTCGACACCGTGCTGCACGCCACCGCCGGCGCCATGGAGGGCCTGGCCCCCATGACCTCCGCCGTGGGCATGTTCGGCTTCCAGAGCGTGCTCAACATCCTGGTGCCCTCGGGCTCGGGCCAGGCCGCGCTCACCATGCCCATCATGGCGCCCCTGGCCGATCTGGTGGGGCTGTCGCGCCAGGTGGCGGTGCTCGCCTTCCAGCTCGGCGACGGCTTCACCAACCTCGTCACCCCCACCTCGGCGGTGCTGATGGGCTCGCTGCACGCGGCGGGGGTGGGCTACGGACAGTGGCTGCGCGAGACCTGGGCCCTGCAGGCGTGGCTGGCGGTGGCCGGCGTCGCAGTGCTGGCCGGCGCGCTGGCGATCGGCTTCGCCTGAGCCTCGCCCTCGTCCCCACCACGGCGCACGCGAGCATCGGGGCGCCCAGCGATCGACGCGGCCGATGGCGCCTTCGCGTCGGGCCACCTCACGTGGCGCGGTGACATTCGTGCCCCGCCTCGCTCACTACGTAGACGTAGCCCATCGCGAGCCACCGTCGTGGCGCCGCCCCCCACCCATCCGTAGCCAAGGGAAGCCCCCACCCATGAGACACCACGGACTGACCACCTTCGATCGGATCATCCTCGCTGGCGCCACCGCGGCCGGCGATCGCGAGCTCGAGCTGCACGCGCTGCCCGCTGGCCTCCCGCTGCGGGAGGCGCCTCCGAGCAAGGCTCGCTGGCCGCAGGCCTTCGGCGAGCTGCTCGACCGACTCCCTCGCCTCGACGCCCGCCTCCCGCCGCGAGAGCGTCGCAGCGCCGAGAAGGCCATCGCCGCGCTCGTCGAGCGCGAGGTCGAGGCGCTCTCCTCGGAGCGCGGCGAGGCTCGCTGGAAGGAGCGCTTCGCCTGGACCGGGCGGAGCTGGGAGGAGGTCCGGGCGAGCGGCATCGCCAGCCTGGCGCCGTGGATGTGCTGCCTGCTGGCCGAGGCCGCCGCCAAGCGCCTCAACGCCTTCGGGCGGCTGTTCTCGGCCAGCGCGTCGGTGCCCAGCGAGGGTGCGCTCGAGCTGCTCGCCGCCCACATGCACGAGGGCTTCGGATCCCCGGACACCGGCATCCCGGCCGGCTTCGTCTTCCTCGGCCAGTTCATCGATCACGACGTCACCCTCGACGCGATCACCGGGCTCGGTCAGAGTAGCGTGACCGTGGAGGACGTCATCAACCTCCGCTCGCCCCGCTTCGATCTCGACAACGTCTACGGCGACGGCCCGGAGGCGAGCCCCTTCCTCTACGACCAGCAGCGGGCGGACCCCGGCTACCTCCTGGTCGAGCAGGGGGGCCACGATCTGCCGCGCAACAGCCAAGGGCGCGCCCTGCTGGGGGATCCTCGCAACGACGAGAACCTCTTCGTGTCGCAGCTGCACCTGCAGTTCCTGCTGTTCCACAACGCGGTGCTGCGGATGGTGCACGGCGGCGGCGTGGACGTGGCCTTCGGCCGCCATGCCGACGAGAGCGACTTCGACTTCGCGCGACGGCTCGTGCGCTGGCACTACCAGTGGATCGCGATCCACGAGTACCTCCCGCTCGTGGTGACGCCCAAGACGCTCGCGGCCGCCCATGCGATCACCGGCGTCCCCATGGCAGGCGGGGGCGTACCGCCCCTCCCGCCCGAATTCGGGACCGCGCAGACCTACCTGCGGTCGCAGGGGTGGCTCGGCTGCTGCGGCAAGCTCCACGACGGTCCCAAGATGCCGGTCGAGTTCTCGGGGGCCGCCTTCCGCTTCGCCCACAGCCAGGTCCCCAGCCGCTTCGACATCAACGACGCGCGCCTCGACATCCCGCTGTTCACCCCCCGGCCGCCGGCCCCCGGAGCCTTCGACCCGGTGACCGACGTGGTGAGCTGGGAGCGCTTCTTCTCGATCGACGGCAGCTCGCCCCAGGCCGCGCGCCCCATCGACACCTTCGTGACCGCGCAGCTGTTCAACCTGCCCTTCGCCCCCGATGCGCCCTCGCTGCCCCTGCGCAACCTCGTGCGCTCGGCCCGGGTCTACGCGCTGCCCACCGGCGAGACGGCGCGCAGCACCCTGGGGCTCGACGCGGTGTCCAAGCTGTCGGCGGGAGCGAGCGCCAAGGTGGCCGCCGCGGGGCTGAGCGCGACCACTCCGCTGTGGTTCTACTGCCTGGGTGAGGCGGAGGACAACGGCGGCCAGCTGGGGCCGGTCGGCGGGCTCATCGTGGCCTGGACCTTCCTGCAGATGCTGCGCTGCGATCCCCACAGCTTCGTCAACGCGGGCGCGCCCTGGCAGCCGGTGCTGCTCACCAGCCAGCCCGGCCAGTTCTCGATGGCGGACCTCCTCACCATCGCCCGGGGCGAGCGCATCGACGCGTTCGGAGCGTAGCCTCGACCACGTCCGGCGGCGGGGCGCTCCGTCGCCGGACGTGGTCCGACGGTCTCGATGGATCCGAGGTTCGAGGTCCGGGCTCGCCGGGTCGAGCCGACCTCGCCATCGAGGTGAGCGTCACTACCCCATTGGATGCGGTCGGAAGGCCCGCGAGCACCCGCGAGGGGCCCCGGCCGCCCGCCACGGTCGCGGCTCGCCCTGGCCGATCCGCCCCCGAACGCTGCTCCCCAGCCAGGACGAGGGCGTCGGGTCGTGCCGAGCGACGCGAGCCCGAGGCCATGCCAAGCGCCCGAGTCGAACGCATGGCTCGGATCGCATGACGGTGCCGCTCCCACCCCCGGCCGCGATCCTGGTCCGCGAAACGAGGTTGGCAAGGCGGGCCCGGGTGTGATCGCGACGAGGCCCGCATCGTGGCGCTCGCTTGCGCGCGGCCACCGGAGCCCAACGGGAGTCGCTCGGCCCTGGGGCCTCCTCTGGCGGTCAGTGTCCCGGTTTGGCGCGATCCGGCTCTGGTCCAGGATGCAATGATCTCGAGGTGGACGTGGATTGGCGTCGTCGCCTGCTCGAGTGGCTGGCGCCCTCCGACATTGGTGGCTCGCCCGCCGACAATCGCATGGCGAGGACGATGCACGTGGTCCTGCTGTGCCTGCTGGGCCTGACCGCGCTCGCCCGGCTGATGATGATCCCGACCGTCCCCGACTACCACGTGACGGAGGACGCCGCGGGCTGGCTGACGATGGTCCTCGCAGGGCTGGGCATCGTGCTGCTGCGGCGCGGCCACGTCCGCTCCGTGGCCCTGCTGACCACCGCGTACCTGGTCGTGTACCTCGCGGGCGAGGCGGCCGCCAACGGGGGCATCCGCGGCGTCTCGATGGTCTTCGTCGGCGTCCCGATCGTCATCTCCTTCCTGGTGCTGGGGCGCCGGGTAGGCCTGGCCGCCACGAGCCTGGCCTTCGTCAGCACCACGGTGATCGCCGGGCTCGAGGCCGGCGGGACCCTGCCGACGGGCATGTCCTTCGATCCCTGGGGATACCTGGTCGGCTATGCCGTGTACTTCCTGTCCATCGCGACCTTCCTGTTCATGGTGACGCGCAAGAGCGACGAGGCCCTCGCGCTGGCCCGCGCCAAGGAGCAGGAGCTCGCGACCCTCGTCGGCGAGCTCGAGGCCCGGGTCCAGGAGCGCACCGCCGAGCTGCGGGCGGCCAAGGAGCAGGCCGAGGCCGCGGCCCGGGCCAAGGGGCAGTTCCTGGCCAACATGAGCCACGAGATCCGCACGCCCATGAACGCGGTGATCGGGACGACCGAGCTGCTGATGGGCGAGCCGCTCGAGCCCGACCATGCGTCGATGCTCGAGACCATCCGCGGCAGCGGAGAGCTGCTGCTGCGGATCATCGACGACATCCTCGACGTGTCGAAGATCGAGGCCGACGGGGTGGAGCTCGAGGCGGTGCCGGTCACCCTCCGAGAGCTCGTGGAGTCGACGCTGGCGTTGTTCCGCGCCCGGGCCCAGGGCAAGGGGGTGGTGGTGTCGCTGGCGATCGGGCCCGCGGTCCCCGACCGGGTGCTCGGCGATCCCACGCGGCTGCAGCAGGTGCTCTCCAACCTGCTGAACAACGCGATCAAGTTCACCGAGGCGGGCGAGGTACGGGTGGAGGTGGAGGCCGAGCGGCTCGAGCCCGCCGCCTCGCCGAGCGAGCGCGAGCCCGGCCCGACCCACCGGCTGCGGCTCTCCGTCCACGACACCGGACCGGGCATGTCACCGCAGCAGCGCGACCGGCTGTTCCAGGCGTTCCGCCAGGGCGACGCCTCGACCACTCGCCGCTACGGGGGCACCGGCCTGGGCCTGGTGATCTGCAAGGGCCTGGTGGAGCGCATGGGCGGCGGCATGGAAGTGGACAGCACGCTGGGCCGGGGCTCCACGTTTTGCTGCGTCGTCCCCGTGGTCGCGCTCGCGGAGGCTACGGGCCCCGAGCGGCCGAGCCCCGAGCCCGAGGCGCGCGAGCCTGCGGGGCTCGAAGGGTCGGTGGCCGAGCGGGCGCCGCTGCGGATCCTCCTGGTGGAGGACAACCCCATCAACCAGCGGGTGGCGCTGCAGATGCTCGCGCGGCTGGGCCAGGGGGCCGACGTGGCCGACGACGGCGAGCAGGCCCTGCGTCGGGCTCGCGAAGGCGCCTACGAGCTGGTGCTGATGGACGTGCAGATGCCGGGGATGGACGGTCTGGAGACCACCCGTCGGCTGCGGGCCGACCCAGCGCTGCCCCACCAGCCCTTCGTGGTGGCCATGACCGCCAGCGCCATGAAGGACGACCGGGATGCGTGCCTGGCCGCGGGAATGAACCACTACCTCAGCAAGCCGATCACGATGGCGACGCTGCGCGATGCCCTGCGGCGGGCCTTGGCGCTGCGGCGGGTCGCCACACCACGGTCCGAGCCGCGAGCGAGCGCCTCGATGGCATCGGGGTCGTAGCACCGCACCGGGAGGGTGCGCTCCGCCGCCGGACGTGGTGTGGTGCTCGAGCGCCTCGCCGACCTCGTGACCCTGGCTCGCCGCGCCCTGGCGGCCGTGTCGGGCTGAGACATCGTCAGGTCAGCGAGCGCGGCACCTTGCCCTCGACGACGAGCCGGCGCGCCTCGTGGACGAGCTGGGCCACCGGGCGCTCGCGCAGGGGGGCCGCGGCGAAGCGTAGGAAGGCGAGGATCGGATCGTGGGCCCAGGGGGTGTCGCGGAGACGATCGGCCAGCTCGCAGGCGACGCGACCGGTCTTGATCGCATGCGCCACCACGATGGGCCGGGTGTAGGGATCCTCGAGGGGCAGATCGGCCAGGGCGTGGCGTAGCGCATCGTCGGGCCCGTGGTCGGCCAGGTAGCGCGCGCCGAGAGCCAGTGCGGCCTCGGGGTCTCGGCGTCGGATCGCGGCCGTGATCTCGGGTACCGACGCCGCCTCGTGACTGGGCCGGGGCATGGGCGGGGCCGGGCGAGCGTCGAGCACCCTCGCGTGGTTGACGAAGCGCGCGGCATGGAACAGCGGGCGCAGGCCGTCGGGCTCGCAGTAGCGCTGGACCGCATGGTGGACCGCGGACGCGAAGGTCATCGTGTGCGTGACGTCGAGCCAGCCCTCCTGCACCGCCGGGCTGGCGTCGTGGGCCAGCTCGAAGCGCAGCATCCGGCTCGCCGCCGCGGCGCCGAGCAGGTCGGCGATGGCCGCGGGTGCATGCCCGCCGTCGAGGGCCTCGACCACCGCGTCGAAGGCCGCGTTGCGATCTCCCTGCACCCAGGCGCGCCACCAGCCCTCCCGAGCGTCGGGTGGCAGCTCGGCCACCGTGCCCCGCTCGGCTGCCGCAACGCGCCATCCCGGCAGTCGATCCGCGCAAGCGGCCAGCCGCTGCACGAAGGGCCGCCAGTCGGGCAGCGTGTCCTCCCGCGTGGCGCTCACGATCCCCCACAGGTGCCCGGGCAGCAGCACCGCGGCGTGCTCCCAGCCGGCGGCCTCCAGCAGGTCGAAGACCTTGGTCTGGTAGATCAGCGGATGCCCGAAGGACAGGAAGTGATCGCAGCAGGGCCCGTAGAGCATGGGCTCGAGCTCGGCCCGGCCCCACCCTCGGGCCAGCGCGCCACGCAACAGCGCCTCGGCGGCCTCGCCCTGCTCGCCCTCCACCAGGGCCCGCAACCGCGCCGCCGCGTCCGCGGGATCGTCCCCCGGATCGCTCGGGTCGGCCAGTGACCGCACGGGACGGCGCACATGGTTGTCGCTGGCGATGTCGAAGGCCTGCATCAGCGGCAGCGCAGCGGTCGAGCCCGGGTAGCGCGGCATCAGGGTCAGCACGTCGGCAGCCACGGGCAGCACATGGGTGCTGCCCCACTCCGCCCGCTCGGCGTCGAAGCGCGCCGCCTCCACGGCCAGCCGTGCCGGGGCCGCGCCCTGCTCCAGCAAGCGCACCAGCTCTCGCGCCACCTGCCCCAGCCGTCGCTCGAGCAGCCCCTCGTGCAGCCGCTGCAGCCCCCGCTCCCACGCGCCCTCGTCCTGAGGCGGGCGGGGATCCACCTGCACCCGACCGTCCCGCACGCGCACGGGATACACGGTCACCGCCTCGTCCCCCTTGAGGCAGCGACCATCGCGGAGATCGAACTTGAAGTTGTGCCAGGCGCAGGTGAGCGTGCAGCCGCGGAGCTGCCCCTGCGCCAGCGGATAGCCCTCGTGGGGACAGCGGTCGTCGAGCGCGAACAGGCGGCCGTCCTCGGCTCGGATCACCGCGATCCGCTGGCGCCCGTGCTGGAGCACCGCGGGGTGCTCCACGGTGAGCTCGTCCTGCGCGGTCACGTCGACCCACGGCGGTGCATCGTCCATCGACCCGAGCATGCCCGCTGGGCGGGCGAAACGCCCGCGCGATGTCGACGGACCCTACCGAATGTCGACGAGTCGACCGGGCCGAGCGGCTACCCCTGGGGGATGCAGTTGTAGTGGGCCGACAGCGTGCCCACCTGGTGCAGCGAGTCGCAGGCGTCCCCGCACAGCTCGATCTCGTCGTAGGGACCGTCGGGGTTCACGTAGCTCCAGCCGAGATCGACGCCGTTGCAGCTGTCCACCCAGGGGATCTCTTGGCCGTCGATCACGATCGATAGCAGGTCCGGCAGCTCGGGCGGCATCTCGAGCGGGATCGTGCAGCCGATCTGGCTGGTCACCTGGCTGATCGCCGCGCGGAGCTGCTCCTCGTCCTGGGCGTTGTGGAACTTCTCGGTCCCGGGACGGGGATAGCCGCCCGCGATCGCGACCTCGTTGAGCCGCTCGTAGGGATTGTCCTGCGGGTAGTCGGCGATCCCGTCGACGATGTCGATGCCGACGACGAAGGTGGGGATGCCCCGCCCGTAGGCCTCGGCGACCAGCTCGGGCAGGTGCTCGTCGTAGAGGGTGAACACCGCGTTGTTGGTGGTGCCCTCCATGCAGTTCGCCGCGCCGTCGGTGACCAGGATGAGCGCCTGGGGCAGGCCGTCGTCCAGGGTGTCGAGGTGATCGAGCGCCGTGGTGATGCCCCCGCTGGCCGGGGTGCCCCCGTAGAGATCCATCGCCTCCGGACCGGGCAGGGCCGCGAGCACCGCCTCGCCCCCCATGGGGGCCACCGGCGCATCGGGCTCGGGACTCACCTCGCAGGCGGTCGCCCACTCGTTGTCTGGGACGTCGACCGCGGGAAACAGCACCGCTCCGAAGTTCAGCCCATCGTCGAACTCCTCGACGATGAACGAGACCGATCCATGCAGGCTGTTCCACCGCGTGACCGGCTCCGTGCCTGGATCTCCGTCGTGGTCCCAGCTGTGGTCGACCATGCTGTAGGACTTGTCGAGCACCAGCACCACGTTGGTGGGCTCGTGCTGCAGCTCGAAGGTCTCCGCGCCGCAGTTGCCCGGCAGGCCACCGCTCTCGTCGGCGGCCGTGCCCGACTCGTCGAGACCGTCACCACTCTGCCCACCGGTGGGGAGCTCGATCCCCTCGGTATCCATGACCTCGGCCGGGGCCCCATCATCGGTGCAGGCCAAGGGCAGCAGCAACGCGGTCGTCGCGATCCAGCGATGAAGGGGGAGGCAGGGGTAGAGGCGAAAGTGGCTCATCGATCTCGTCTCGGCGGAAGGAAGCATCTTCGAGATTCTCTTGAGGAAGAATTCGTATTCTAAATCACACCAACATCAAGCAGCAGGTTCAGAACATCGTCCAGATGGCAATTACGAATATTCTGAGAAGGGCGCAGACCTGGGGGCTTCCCTGGCGAGGGACCCGCCTGCATGTGTGTTCGACCCCGACACAGCAGAAATTTCTGGGCCCGGGCTCTCGTTTTCTGCAAACGAGCCTCGCTAATTGCGCAAAATTCGCGGACGAGCCTGCGGAAACATCCACGGGCGGCCAGGGGTAGGCGGCGCCATGCAGCTTCGGCGATCGGATCGGAATCGGAGGCTCTTCGGCGTCTGCGGCGGCCTGGGTGAGCAACTGGGCATCGACCCCTTCCTCGTTCGCATCGGCTTCGTGCTCTTGGCCCTCGCCGGCGGGCCGGGGCTGCTCGCCTATGCGATCCTCACCCTGTTGATGCCGCCCCCACGCGCCCTGCCCGGCGGCCCTCGATGGTCGCTTCCTGGGCGCTGAGCCCGGCCTCTCACGCGCCCACGTCGAAGTCGTACGCGCGGATGCCCTCCATCATGGGGCGCAGGAACACGTCGACGTAGGCCCGGTGAGCCGGGTGGGCCCGATAGCGCTCGACGGCCTCGAGATCATCGAGCCGCACCTCGATGAGGATCTGGTAGGCCCCCTCGGTGCGCGGCGTCGCGGGCAAACCCACGCGCAGGGCCTTGACCTCGGGGATCGTCGCCAGCACCTGCCTGGTCTGGTCGGCGATCTTCGCGAGATCCTCGGCCCCGCGATACTCGGGCCGGAGCTTCACCAGGACGACGCGCTCGATCATCTCGACCGCGTTGTCGCACGAGCCCGCGTTCGACGGATCGTACCGTGGGCTTCCGCACGGTGAGGAGGCTCCAACGCCGCGAAAACCGGTCGTGAGCGCCCCGGGTCGAGACACTGCGCTCGATCCACCCCCCGAGCACCGTCGCCAAGACGCCACCCATTGCTCTACCGTTCGGGCGCTCGCGCTCCCGCGGGTCCTCGCGACCGCGATCATCCCCGAGCCCACCGTCACGATGCCCGCCGCTCCGTCCACCCTCGTCCGGTCCTTCGTCCTCGGCCTGAGCCTGCTGCTGCCCGCGGCCTGCAACCGCGGCACCGAGCCCGAGCCCACCACTACTCCGGAGGTGAAGGCACCGCCGCCTCAGACCGACGGTGACAGCGGCGACGAAGCCACGGCCGACACCAAGTGCCGCAACTGGAGCGAGCTCGACGTCGCCAGCCTTCGGTCCCTGCCCCAGACCCCCTACACCGCCACGCTCGAGAAGGTATGGGTGACGGTGCTGACCAAGCACTACGATCCCACGATCAACTGCCTCGACTGGCCCGCGGTCCGCATCGAGTACGGGGAGAAGCTCGCCGACGCCAAGGACGAGGCCGCTGCCTTCGGGCTCATCACCGAGATGCTCGGCCGCCTCGGCCAGAGCCACCTCGCCGTGGTCCCCCCCCGCAAGCAAGTGGCCGGAGAGCCCCGGGCTGCGGTCAAGTCGGGCGACGCCGAGGTGCCCATCGAGGTGCGGGTGATCGGCGGCGAGGCGGTCGTGGTGAACCCGGCCAAGCACGGCAAGAAGAGCGGGATCCCGGGCGGGGCGGTGCTGCTGGCCGTCGACGACGACGAGGTCGCCCCCGTGGTCGCGGCCACGGCCGAGCAGCACCCCGAGCGCATGGTGGAGGCCACCTTCGCCGCCCGCCGCGTAATCGGGAGCTGGCTGAGCTGCCCCACCGGCGCCAAGAAGACCCTTCGCTACCTGCCGAGCGGGGCCAGCAAGCCCAAGACCAAGAAGGTCACCTGCGTGCCCATCGAGGCCGAGCGGGTCTCGCTGGGCAACCTCAAGAACGTACCCGCGGTGGTCGAGCACCGCATGATCCCCAAGACCAAGATCGGCTACCTGAGCTTCAACATCTGGATGATCCCGCTGGTGGCCAAGATCGAGGCCGCCATGACCGACCTACGCAAGCAGGGCATGGAGGCCCTGGTGATCGATCTGCGGGGCAACCCCGGCGGCGTGGGGGCGATGGTCGTGCCGGTGGGCCGACTGATCCTCTCGGAGGACGCCAACCTCGGCGAGATGCGGATGCGGGAGGGCAAGCAGGTGTTCAAGGTGACCGCCGGTGACGACCCCTTCACCGGTCCCATCGCCCTGCTGGTGGACGAGGGCACCGCGAGCACCTCGGAGATCTTCGGCCAGGCGCTCCAGGATCTCGGCCGAGTGAGGGTGTTCGGGGCCGTCCCCTCCCAGGGGGCCGCCCTCCCCTCCGTGATCGAGGAGCTCCCCGGGGGCGGCATGCTCCAGTTCGTGGTCGCCGACTACGAGAGCCCCGGGGGCACCATCGTGGAGGGCAAGGGCGTGCAGCCCGACACCGTGGTGCCCGAGACCCGCGAGGACTTCGCCAAGGGCCGCGATCCCGTGCTCGAGGCGGCCGTGGCCGCCCTGCAGAGCCCTGCGTCCGAGTAGAACGACCCGACACCGATTCCCAGGAGACCTGCCATGTTCCGCCGACACATCCTCCGCCTGAGCCTGCTGTCCACCCTGGTCGCCGTCGGCTGCGAGAAGCCGCCCGCCGGCGAGACCGAGCCTCCCGAGTCCGGCAACGCGGCTGCGAGCGACGACGCGGGCGCGAGCGACGACGCCGACGGGCAGGCCGAGGCTTCCCTTCCCGCCGCCGCCGAGATCCTCGCCAAGTCGATCGAGGCCGTCGGGGGCAAGGCCGCCATCGATGCGATCGAGTCGAGCTACATGGAGGCCAAGACCGAGATCAAGGCCCAGAACATGAGCATCGCCACTCGGATCTGGTCCAAGGGCGACAACTTCTACCTCGAGAGCGACATGGAGGGCATGGGCACCTCCAAGGTGTGGAAGAAGGGCGACGAGGTCTGGTCGGAGGATCCGATCAACGGCAAGCGCAAGCTCGAGGGCAAGGAGGCCGACCAGGCCCGCTGGAGCGCCGACCCCATGCTCGCCGCCAACTGGAAGGACTACTTCGACGAAGCCAAGACCATCGGTCGGCGCACGATCGGCGACCAGGAGGTGGTGGAGGTGGAGCTCAGCAAGGGCGACACCAAGCTCATGCTCCTGTTCGACTCCGAGACCTTCCTGCCCGCGGGGCAGAGCTTCATGCAGGAGACCCCGATGGGTGCAATGCCGATCGAGGTCACCTACGAGGACTATCGCGAGGTCGCGGGGGTGATGACCGCGTTCCGCTCGGTCACCGACATGCAGCTGATGAGCGCCGTGCAGACGACCGAGAAGTACGAGGTCAACGTCGAGATCGACGACACCAAGTTCGAGCCCAACTGACCGGCGTCGATCGAGCTGGCCCGGCCGCCCTAGCTGGCGGCCAGCGCCACGTGCCCGTGCGCGGTGGGCATGGTGCTGGTGGTCAGCGACGGGGGCGGCGGGGCGATGGCGGCCTGCGAGCTGGCCTTGCGAGCCGCGGCCCGGGCCCGACGACGACGTCGATTGGTCAGGGCGTGGCGGGCGGTGCCGGGCGCATCGGCGAGCACGTCCTCCACTCGATCCCGAAAGCCGCGGCTGGAGCGGATCTCGGTGCCGTCCTCGAGCACCACGGTGTAGTCGCCGCCGGCTCGGGCATTGAGGGCCTTGACCACGGCCACGGCCACGATGGCCGACGGACGCACGCGGACGAAGCGCTCGGGGTCGAGCTTGTCCTCCATGGCCTTGACCGTGTGCCGCACCAGGTGCGTCTTGCGAGGAGTGTAGATCTGGACGTAGTTGCCAGCCGCCTCGACCCACACCACCTCGTCGACCGAGATGGTCAGCATGCGCTGGCCGTCTCGGAGGACGAGCCGGTCGGGGAAGGTACCGGCGCCCACGGTCGGTTCGGGTGACGTTTCCACGTCCGCATCCAACGCGCCCCCCGCGAGCCGCTTACAGCCCCCCTTTGGGCTCCCCTCGCGCCCATCTAGCGCAAAGTACGCTGTTCGGGCCTCAGGGTGAGGCCACCGTCAGATCGATGAGCCGGTAGTTGTTCGTGCCGTGATTGTGCACGTGGAAGGTCACTGGGGTGTTGATGGCGACGTCGGAGGGGGCGGTCCAGGTGGGGCGGAGCTGGTTCGCTTCCGAGGGGATCGGGATCTCCGTCTCCCAGGCGATCTCCTGTCCAAAGGCGATCGCGAGGTGGGCGACTGCCGGCTCCTCGGCATAGAGCGCATCGTGGAGGATCACCAGCTCCAGCACATCGCCCTCGTGGATCTCGGCCAGGCTGCGCTGCGAGAACGAGCCGTAGGTGCAAAGGTCGGTGCTCACCTCGAAGGCGCCGGTCTCCACATCCCAGCCGATCTCGCACTGCACGAAGTCCGGTCGTTCACCGGGGAACGGGTCATCAGCCGCATCGGTGAGCTCCCAGCCCTCGGCCCGCACCAGGGACACCGGTGGACCGGCCATGACCCCGCTGCTGGACTCCGCCGCTCCGCTCGAGCTGCTGGCGGCACCGGTGCTGCCCTCGATGCTCGGCGGTGGCGCGGGCTCGCCGCAGCCCCACGTGCAGATCAAGGCCAATACCATCACGAACGTCGCTCCGCCGCCCCGCATGCATCGAGCAGGGTACCAGGTCGAACACCGCATAGGCTGATACGACCACGGCCATGCCCGGGCGAAACGGTCCTTGACCCAAACGGCTCAATCAGGAGCCCCGGGCCGGCCTCTTGATGCTTCGAGGCCCGATGGGGGCCCGTTGGAGCCCCGTTCTCGGTGAGGTCGAAGCCCTATGGGAGCTTCGAGGCCTCGCTCTCGGTGTGACGAAGCCCTGCGGGAGCTCTTCGGTGACCACTCTCGGTGGTCCGAGGCCTCCCGGGAGCCCGTTCCGGCCCGCTCTCGGTCGTCCGAGGCCTCCCGGGAGCCCGTTCCGACCCGCTCTCGGTGGTCCGAGGCCTCCCGGGAGCCCGTTCCGGCCGCTCTCGGTGAACCAAGGCCTACCGGGAGCCCGTTCCGGCCCGCTCTCGGTGAGCCGAGGCCTCCCGGGAGCCCATTCGGGCCCGCTCTCGGTGAGCCGAGGCCTCCCGGGAGCCCATTCGGGCCCGCTCTCGGTGAGCCGAGGCCTCCCGGAAGCCCGTTGGGGACCGCCTTCGATGAGTCGAAGCCTTCCGGGAGCTACGAGAGATCAACTTACTGCGAGAGCCAAGAAGATCCGCATGGCCAACGCCGCGCAGGGGGGCGCAAGGGTTACCGATCCTATTGCGACGATGGAGCCGCAGGCTCGTCGACCTCGGCTGCATCCGCGGCACCGCCGGCCGGCTCCTCAATGAGGCTCGACGAAGGCGAATCGCCATCCCCTTCGTCCTCTCCTTCCTGCCCCTCATCGTCACCAAGGAACAGAGCCGAGGCGCGATACCAGCTCAACCCCCGCACCACGAAGATCTTGATCACCGCCGCGGCCGGCAGCGCCAGCAGGATCCCCATGAAGCCGAACACCTCGCCGCCGACCATCAGGGCGAACAGCACCCATACGGCACTCAACCCCACCTTGTCACCCACCACCTTGGGCGTGATGACGAAGCCCTCCAGGACCTGGATGATGGTGTAGGCGATGATCACCCCGACGAGCTGCCCCCAGCCGTCGCCGTAGATGAGGGCCATGACCACGCCCAGGATCAGGGCCATGCCGCCCCCGACGTAGGGGATGAACGACAGCAGCCCTGCGGTGACGCCGATGAGGATGGCGAGCCGTACGCCGAGCAGCGAGTAGGTCACGGCATAGAGCACCGCGAGGATCAGCATCACGATGAGCTGCCCGCGGATGAACTCGCCGAGGATCCCGTCGACGTCCCGAGCGATCTCGACCACGTCATCGCGGTATCGCGGTGGGATCAAGTCGCGGACCCCGGCCGTGATGCGGTCGAAATCGATCAGCAGATAGGCGGCAAAGACCGGCACGAGGAGCATGCCCGCCAGCGCCCCCATCACCGAGATGGTCTCCCCCAGCAGCCACCCCGCCATGGCGCTCAGCGGCAGCGCGGCCTGCTTGGCCAGATCCCCCACATCGACCTGGAACTGGGTGATCGCCTCGTCCACGTCGTGAGGCACGCTGATCCCCATCTCGTTGAGCCAGGGCTCGACGGTCCCGAGGAGCTCGCGCAGCATCCCGGGCAGCTCGCGCACGAACGCCACCAGGTCGCGGACCGCTCCGGGCAGCACCAGGGCCATGAACAGCGCCAGACCGCCAAGGACGACCGTGAGCATCACCGCGATACCCACGGCACGGGAGTGACCACGCGCCTCGAAGCGATCGATCACCGGATCGAGCATGTAGGCGATGAGGAACGCGAAGAACACCGGGGTCAGGGCACCCCGTAGTAGGTAGAGCAGCCAACCCACCGCGAGGATGGCGAACAGGGCCACCATCCACCGCGGAAAGATGCGCGAGCGCGCCTTGGTCGGGGGCATGCACCCTGTGTATCACGCAGCCGTGACGCGGGGGCGACCACGCGCGGCCCGTGTGCCCGGGAGCGGCACGGCCTGCTACGATGCTCCTTCGCCGTGAGCGACCCCGTCCTCAGCGAGACCGACGGCCTGCGGGAGCGCTTGCTCGACGCCCGAGCCGAGGGCGACCCGATCGACCGTCGGGCCACGCTCGCCCGGGTGCAGCAGAACCTGTTCTCGGGGGCCGAGGATCCGCTCCAGATCGGCCGCTTCGTGGTGAGCCGTCGACTGGGCGCCGGAGCCTCGGGGGTCGTCTACGCCGCCCACGACCCCAAGCTCGACCGCAAGATCGCGCTCAAGCTGCTGCGCTCCGACACCGAGCTGGGTGAGCATGCCCATGCCCGCCTGCTCCGGGAGGCCCAGGCGCTGGCCCGTCTCTCGCACCCGAACGTGGTCGCGGTGCACGACGTGGGGGATCTGGACGGCCGAGTGTTCATCGCCATGGAACTGCTCGAGCGAGGGACCCTGCGGCAGTGGCAAGAGGCGGGACCCCGCTCGATCAACGAGATCCTGGAGGTGTATCTGCAGGCGGGCGAGGGCCTGGCCGCCGCCCATGCGGCCGGCTTGGTGCACCGCGACTTCAAGCCCGACAACGTGCTGCTCGACGAGCAAGGCCGGGCGTCGGTGGTGGACTTCGGTCTGGCCCGCGATCGCCTCGATCCGGGCACGAGCGTGATCGAGGCGGTGATCACCCACGAGCAGACCGGGCTCGAGGTGGATGGCCAACTGACGCGGACGGGCGCAGTGCTGGGGACCCCCGCGTACATGGCCCCGGAGCAGTTCGCAGGCGAACGAGCCGACGCTCGCACCGATCAGTACTCGTTCTGCGTGGCGCTGTACGAGGCGCTCCACGGTGAGCGTCCCTTCCCCGGCGAGACCCTGCCCGCGCTCGCCATGGCCGCTCAGCGTGGCCAGGTGCGACCTCCTCCCCCGGGCCGCTCGGTACCCGCGTGGATCCGTCGGGCCGTGCTCCGTGGCCTGCGACCCAGCCCGGCGCAGCGACATCCCTCGATGGAGGCACTGCTCACCGAGCTGCGCCGTGACCCCTGGGCCCGCTGGCGGCGACGAGGGCTGGCAGCCGGCGTGCTGGCCGGCGCGATCGCGGCGACTTGGACCGCCGCCGAGCGACACTCGGCCTCGGCAGAGGCGGCCCCCTGCTCGGGGGTGGAGGAGCACTTGCGCGGCGTCTGGGACGACGATCAACGCGAGTCCGTGGCCCGTGCCATGCGTAGCTCGGAGCATCCTGCCGGCGCCCAGACCTGGTCTCGCATCGAGCCGCGCCTCGACGAGGTGGCGACGGCATGGGTCGACGCACGTCGCGACGTCTGCGAGGCCCGCCAGCTCCGGCACGAGGACTCCGACGAGCTGCTCGACCGGCGACTGCTCTGTCTCGATCGGGCCCTGCTGGCGCTCGGCTCCGCGACCGAGCGCCTCGCCGAGGCCGATCGCGAGACGGTGGCCCGCGCCCACGAGGTGGTGCCCGACCGGACGACCGTCGACGACTGCAGCCGCGAGGCCGTGCTCGACGACGGAGAGCCCCCGCCCGCCGATCCCGAGCTGCGCCGACGGGTGCGGGAGACCGATCGCGAGCTGGCCGAGGCCAGCAGCCTGCGGCTGGCCGGGCACTACACGGAGGCACTCGCCCGTGCCGAGTCGCTGGTCGCTCGGACCGCCGACCTCGACCACGCCCCCACCCGCGCCCGGGTTCTGCTCGAGCTCGGCTCGGTGCTCACCCATGCCCAGCGCATCCCGGAGGCGATCGACGTGCTGGCCCGAGCGCTGGCCCAGGCGGAGCGAGGCCGGGCCGATCGCACGCGCGTGCTGGTCCAGACCCTGCTGGTCAAGCGCCTGGCCGACGCGGGAGCCTTCGACGAGGCTCGCCGCCTGGCCTCGATCGCCGAGGCGCTCTACCAGCGACTGGCCCGTCCTCCGCAGGGGGCCGACGTACGGGTGGAGCTCCTGTGGGGGCAGGTGGAGTGGATGCAGGGCAACTACGAGGCCGCCATCGAGCGCTACGATCGAGCGGCGAGCCTCTCGGCCGACGCATCCGACGAGACGGTGGCCGGGCTGCACTCAGAGGCCATCGGGCACCGGGGAGCGACGGCGCTCGAGGCCGGGCACTACGACCGAGCGCTCGACGACCTGCAGCGGGCCCTCGCGCTGCGAGAGCAGCTGGTCGGCCCCGAGCACCCGGAGATGGCCGCGCTGCACGCCAACCTCGGCTCGGGCTTCATGCGGCAAGGCGACCTCGAGCGCGCCGAGCAGCACCTGCGTCGCTCGCTCGAGATCCGCGAGCGTCGCCTGGGCCCCGAGCACGAGAGCCTCGCCTCGTCCCTGAGCAACCTGGGTGCGGTGGTGATGCGGGCCGGGCGAGTGGAAGAGGCGCTCGGCCACTACGAGCGGGCGCTCGTGCTGATGCGCAACAGCCTGGGACCCGACGATCCCCAGCTCGCGTTCCCGCTGCACAACATGGCGCTCGCCCAGCTGCGACGGGACCGTCCCGATCTCGCTCAAGCGCTCGTGAAGCAAGCGCTCGAGCTCCGTCGTCGGGGACTCGGCCCGCACCATGCCCGTACGCTCGACAGCACGTACCAGCTCGCATACGTCCAGGTGGAGGCGGGCGAGCTCGAGGCCGCCCACGCCACCTACGAGGACTACCTCGCGCAGCTGCTCGAGCACCGCCCCGACGACGTGTCCTCGCAGGTCTACGCGAAGGTCGGCCTCTCGGACGTCGCGCTCCGCCGCGATCGACCAGCCGAGGCCCAGGCTCAGCTCGACCTGGCCCGAGCCCTGCTCGGTACCGACAACGAGGACGCCGACCTGCGCGCCGCCGTTGCGTTCAGCCTGGCCCACGCCCACGAGGCCCAGGGCCACCCGCCGGCACGCGCCCGTGCCTACGCCGAGGAGGCCCTGCAGCTCGTACGGGATCCCACCAAGCGCGCCCAGATCGAGGATTGGCTGGCGGATCGGCCCATGTGAGCACGCGCTCGCCCATCCCTTCGAACATCGTTCTTCATGTCTTCTCGACCCGTCGGCAAGCTGCGCGGCGAGACGTCGAGCCGACCTCGATTTCGTCGTGATCCGATCGGGTCGTTGGGGACTCCGACGACATGAACACCGAGGTGCTCGTTCGCTCCCTCCTCGAGCCCCCGGTGTCCGAAGGGACAGCCCCATGATGCGCACGGAAGCCTTCTTCATCAGCCTGCTCACTACCGCCCTACTCACCGCCTGCGATCCCGGCGAGCCCGTCGACTCCGACCTGCACGACGCCGAGCTCGCTCCGCTCGACGAGCCCACGCCGGCGGCCACGCCCGCCCCCGTCGGAGGTCTCGCGGCCGAGCCCGACGTGATCGAGGACCAGGCCTGCAGCACCTACTACTTCACCACCAGCCAGAACGACACCAAGAAGAGCGAGTGCACCCTCAGCGGGCCCGAGGATCTGTACCCGGTGCTCAACCCGTGGTGGGACGACCGGCTCTACAACGAGCTCGGGGGTCTCGCCTCCGCGACCTGTGCCAGCGAAGGAGCTCGCAACGGCGCGGGCCAGCTGCCCGGGCTCCCTGGCGGGGGCGCTCCCGCGGGTGACGACATCGATCAGCTCGTGGCCCCGGGCACCAGCGCGAGCTCCGACGAGATCGACGACTTCAGCGATGGAGTCGACGGGGCCACGCCGATCCTCGGCATGCCCATCGCACAGGCCACGTGCCAGACTGTGTGCCAGGGCTACGGCAAGGTCTGGGACTACACCTCCGCCAACTTCGGGACCTGCGCCTTCAACAAGGTGGTCGCGGTCCAGGCGCCCGAGCACGAGGTGGGCGGCGCAGCCTGCACGGGCCCGAACACTCAGCGGTGGACCCTCAACGGCGGTGTGTTGTTCGATTGCGGCTGCCGCTGCGTATGAACGACGAAGAGGCCACGAGATCCGAGCCGGATCTCCCGCCCCCCACCCCGACTCCGCTCGGCCTCGATCGCGACCTCGCGTTCGCAGAGGCCGAGCGGCGTCTGTTGGGCCGCGAGCTCACGCCCGTCACCCTCGATCGCTTCGTGGTCCTCCACCGCCTGGGCCAAGGGGCGATGGGCGTGGTCTATGCGGCCCACGACCCCAAGCTCGACCGCAAGGTCGCGCTCAAGCTCGTCGATACCAGCGGCTTCGGCAGCGAGGGCGTGCTCGAGGCGCAGGACCGCCTCGAGCGCGAGGCCCGGGCCGCCGCCGACCTCGCCCACCCCAACATCGTCACCATCTACGACACCGGTCGCGTGGGCGACCAGGTGTTCCTCGCGATGGAGCTGGTGCAGGGAGGCACCCTGCGCAAGTGGCTGCGGGAGGGCTCCCGGAGCTGGCGAGAGATCGTCACCCTGTTCATCGCCATCGGCGAGGGCCTGGCCGCCGCGCACGACAAGGGGATCGTCCACCGCGACTTCAAGCCCGACAACGTGCTCGTGGGCGATGATGGGCGCCCACGGGTGGTGGACTTCGGCTTGGCGCGGCCCGTGGCACCCGCGCTGCAGTCGACCAAGAGCATCGAGCTGTTGCTCGATGGAGACGCAGACGGCTCGGGCTCCGACTCCGGACCGGGATCCGCCACCCGCTCGCCGGACACCAGCATCGCCGGCACGCCCGCGTACATGGCCCCGGAGCAGTACGCGGGGCGCAACGTGGGGCCGCACAGCGATCAGTTCGGCTTCTGCGTGGCCCTGTACGAGGCGCTGCTGAGCGAGCGACCGTTTCGGGGAGCCACTCCCACCGCGCTGGCCAACGCGGTGATGGACGGGCAGCGGCAGCCGCTGCCGCGGGGGCATGGCGTGCCCCCGTCCGTGCTCGCCGTGGTGATGCGCGGTCTGAGCCAGCGTCCGCAGGAGCGTCATCGCTCCATGCACCACCTGGTGGGAGCTCTGCGTCGGGCTCGGGACCTCCGACGGCGACAAGTGGGGATGCTGCTGGGCAGCGGAGCGCTCGCGGCGGCCGTGCTGTCGACCTATGCGCTCACCCGCGGGACGGCTCCCGAGGCACCCGATCCATGCGAGGGCGTGGATCGGCCCCTGCACGAGGTATGGAACGACTCGCGGCGCGATGCGATCGGGACCGCGATGGCCGCGTCCTCCCCCTTCGCCGCGGGGGCGTGGACCGGGATCGAGGCGAAGCTCGATCGATTCGCCGAGCACTGGAGTCGGCAGCGCACCGAGGCCTGCGAGACCGCGCAGCACAAGGGGGAGGAGTCGGTGCTGCTGCTCGAGCTACGCTATGCCTGTCTCGATCGGGAGCTCGGGCGGGTGGATGCGTTCCTGGAGGAGCTCGAGCGGCCAGGGCCCGCCGTGGCCCTCAGCGGGCCCGCAGCCGCGGACGCGCTCGACCGGCTGTGGCGCTGCGAGGATCGAGAGCGACTGGTGATGCTGATGCACGCCAATGGGCTCGCGAACGAGACCGACCTCAGCCGCAACGCCGAGGGGCTCCAGCGCTGGCGCGCTGGATTCGAGCGGCTGGCCCGGGCCGAGATGCTGCACCGGCTCGGCGACACCGAAGCGGCCCAGCGGGAGGCCCGGGGGGTGATGCAGGAGGCCCATGACGCCGGGCTGCGAGGGTTGGAGGCCGAGGCGCGACTCGAGGTAGGCCGGTGGGCACACGACGTGGAGGAGCTGGAGCGGGCGCTCGATCTCGCCGTGGCGGCGAGCCCTCCGTCACAGGCGGCCGAGATCGGAATGGCGATCGCCGAGCAGGCGACCGCCCCCGACGGAGGGGATCCCGAGGTGGCGCGGGAGCACCTGCGGTACGCGGAGCGCTTCTTGGCGCGGGCCGGGAGGAACTATGAGGGGCCGCTGGCGGTGCGGATTCCCGACGTGCGCGGGCGGCTGGCCATGCGCGAGGGGGACCTCGACGGCGCGCGGCGGGAGCTGGAGAACGCATTGGCGGAAGCACGGAAGCGGCTGCCGGCCGACCACACGGACATGCTGGTGATCCGGGGCAACCTGGCCGTGGCGCTGACGAAGGCCGGGGACACCGCCGCTGCGACGGCGATGTACGAGGAGCTGCTCGAGGCGCAGCGCCGAGTGCTGGGGCAGTCGCACCCCGACGTGGGCGCGACTGCGTTCAACCTGGGGAACGCGGCGCTGGAGGATCGACGACTCGCGGATGCGCGGCGGTGGTTCGAGGAGGCACGCCGAGTATGGACCGCGGCCTTCGGCGAGGGGCACGTGCAGGTCTCGTTTCCCCTGGGAGCGCTCGGTGAGGTCGCTCGACGGCGGGGGGAGCTGGAGGACGCACGGCGGCTACAGCTGGAGGCGCTGCAGCTCCGAGAAGGAACGCTGGGCAGCGAGCATCCGGCGCTGTGCGATGTGCTGGACGAGCTCGGCGAGATCGCGCGGGAGCAAGGCGATCTCGGCTCGGCCGAGGAGCAGCTCCGACGCTCGCTGGGGCTGCGGCGCAGCGCCGGGGATCCACGGGTAGACGTGACGCTCACCAAGCTCGGGCGGGTGCTGGTCGAGGCGGGCAAGCGGGAGGAAGGGATCGCGATGCTCGAGGAAGCGATCGAGCTCCGCAGCAAGGCCGGGGTCGATCCACTCAAGCGGGCGGAGACCGAGCTGGTGCTGGCCCGGGTGATGGTGACGGAGGATCGAACGCGGGCGAAGGCGCTGGCAGAGGCCGCGGTGGCGCGTCTGCAGGCCGAGCCGGGGAGACGATCGAACGAGCGCGAGGAGGCCGAGCGATGGCTGGCCGAGACCTTCGGGGTGGCCGGGCCATGTGCGCAGTGCCATTGGTCCCACGGTTCCGACGCGCCGATTCCCGGGGCCGAGTCCGCTGACGACGATCCCACCGGGGCCGAGCCCGAGTCGGCTGATGACGATCCCTCCATCGCCGAGCCCGCGGGCGCCGAGTCGCCGCGCCCTCCGCCCGAGGGCTGATCCCCCGCTGGCTCTGCGTTCAGTCCTCGGCCTCGCCGCCCCTGGGACCCAGCTCCGCACGGATCCCCGCCGCCCATTGGTCGAAGTGGGCGAGAGTCGACTCCACCAACGAAGGCGACTCCGCGAGCGCGCGCATCTGCTCCTCCAGCGCCTCCCGCGCTCGCCGGAGGCGGCTCTTGGCCGTCCCCTGCGGCACCTCCAGCACCTCCGCGATTTCCGCAGTCGACATGCCCTCCCAGTAGAAGAGCTCCACCGCGAGCTGGAGGTCCAGCGGGATCCGTCGCAGAGCCCGCAGCAGCAGCCTCTGCTCCTGTCGCTGCGCTGCCACCCGGCTGGGCGAGGTCCCCAGATCCATGACCGACTTCTCCCCCACGTCCTCGGTCTCGGCCATCCGCCGGCTCCGCCGGAAGTGCCGGTAGAGCTCATGACGGGCCACCGTGAACAGGTACGTCCGAAAGCTCGCCTGCTTGCGAAAACGGTCCTTGGACTCCACACAGGCCAGGAACGAGCGCTGGATCAGGTCGTCGACCCCCTCGTCGACCTTGTTGCGGAAGAAGCGGTACAGGCCGTCGAAGTGCCGGCGAAGCAGCTCGTTCCCGGCAGCGCGATCACCGGCCCGCCACCGGTCGAGGGTCTCGAAGTCGTCGGTGGGCATGGGGAAGACACCAAGAGTACCAATTTCGCTAGATTTGCCGACGTCCTTCAGGCCGACCGCGCACTACGCACACGAGGCGCCTCGTTTGACACTTTTTCTCGAAAAACGCTAAGATCCCGCGCTCCTCCAGGAATTTCGAGGGAACAGTGACCAGTCCCTACCGAGTCGACTCCACCCGGTTCCCCATCGTTGACATCACCACGGTGGGAGACATCAATCTCGACCAGCTACAGGAGCACTTCCGAGAATATCGAGCGATCCTGGACAAGAACCAACCGTTCGCGATCGTCTACGACGCCACCAAGATCGGCAGCGTGGACGCCCTGGTTCGGAAGGCCTACGCACAGTTCATGCTGGAGAACGAGGCCGACTTCAGGCGACTCTGCGTGGGGTGCGGTTTCGTCATTACCTCGGCCTTGGTTCGAGGTGCGCTCACAGCAGTCTTGTGGGTGACGGGAGCAATGCCGATGCCCCACAAGGTCTTTGCCAGCAGAGAAGATGCAGAGGGGTACGCCCGGACGCAGCTGGCAAAGGTCTAGACGAGGCTCGCATGGGGTGGTGAGCCTCACGCCTCAGGCATGTGTCTCCGTCCGACGGCCCGATTCATCTTGTGACAATTGACGAATCAGCACGACGTTCGTTGGCCTGGGCTCGTCGTGACGAGAACCTCGATCGACTGTGGGAGGACGTGATCCGACTCGGCTTCGATCTCGTGGACGACGATGCCCGACCTCTGGCGCGACGGACCGCGCTTGGCTCCAGGACGACGGTGCACCTGAGCCGGAAGATGTGCCCGTTCAGCATCGACCGCAGGATTGGCTTCTTCACCCACAGCCTGATCGGAAATGCCCTCATCCTGCTCGGAGCCCCCGACGACGCGGAGTTTCCCGACGCGACTGGCGCTGTCACCACGGTGCCGAAGATCGCTCGATACCCCAATCGCCACTACATCTCCAACGCCCATCCGCTGGTCCTGGGCAAGATGGTGTTGATTCGGCACGGGGAGACCGAGGCCAACGCCCGGGAGATCGCCCTTGGTCGAAGCGATGGGCTCGACGATTGGAGGGGCCACCTGCTCGCAGACATCTCCGACAACCGGCAGGTCCCCCCATTCGCCGAGACCTGGCATCGCTCGACCCTCAAGCGCACCGAGCAGACCGCCGAGATGTTCGGGGTCGAGGACGCAGAGCCGCACGCAGACTTGGACGAGATGGACATTGGCGTTGCGGAGGGGATCCCAGAAGCGAGAGTCCTGCGGACCTTCTTCTGTGCCACGCTGATGTACGACCACGGCGATCCGTTTGCCAGCATCGTCGATGAATCGGGGCAAGGAGCCCCTTCCTCTTCGGGAGAGTCCTTCGCCGACCTCCTCGTTCGTGTCGCAAGGTGCCTGGAAACGGAAATCGGCGTGCCTCGGAGCACCCCTCACCACTAGCCCTCGACTCCCATCGATGACGGATTCCCCTGGAAAGCTCGACTATGACTGGATCGTGGTCGGCTCTGGTTTCGGGGGGAGCGTAGCTGCGCTGAGGCTCAGCGAGAGAGGGTACCGGGTCGCCGTACTGGAGTCGGGCCGCCGGTTCACCGAAGACGACCTTCCGAAGTCCACCTGGGACCTTCGAAACTACTTCTGGTTCCCGCAGATCGGGCTGCGGGGGATTCTCCGTCTCACCCCCTTCCGCCACGTCCTCGTCGGCAGCGGCAGCGCAGTGGGGGGTGGCAGCATCGCATATGCAAACACACTGCACCATGCTCAGCCCTCGTTCTTCACTGCCCCTCAGTGGGCTGGGATCTGCGACTGGAAGCGAGAGCTCGAGCCGCATTATCGCACCGCAGAGAAGTACCTCGGAGTGACCTCGTTGCCCGGCGACCTCCGCCGGGACGAGCTGTTGCGCGAGCTGGGGGACCATCTAGGGACCAAGTCGCCGCTGCGCCCCGCGCGGGTCGGCATCTTCTTCGGACCACCCGAGGTGCCCTCAGCCGATCCATACTTCGGAGGCGAGGGACCGGAACGACGAGGGTGCACCAACTGCGGGTCGTGCATGGTGGGGTGCCGCCATGGCGCAAAGAACACTCTCGACAAGAACTACCTCTACCTCGCCGAGAAGCGAGGAGCGGAGGTCCACCCAAGTCGAACCGTGGTGAGGATTCGCCCGCGCTCCGACGAAGACGGCACCAACGGCTACGCGGTCACGAGCATTCGATCCGGTGCATTGATTCGAAAGGACACGCGAACCCTCACCACCAAGGGCGTCGTCGTGGCCGCAGGCACGATAGGCACCAACCTCCTGCTGGCCAACTGCCGACACTCGGGTGACCTCCCCAGGCTGAGCTCCAAGTTGGGACACCTGGTGAGGACCAACTCCGAGAGCGTCATGGCGGTCACCACGAGCGCCTCGCAGAGTGAGATCATCCAGGCTCCCTCGATTACCTCGTCGATCGAGGTCGACGGAGACACCCACCTCCAACTCTTCAGCTACGGCCCGAACGCCGACTCGATGTCCTTCTTGTTCACTCCTCTCGGCCACCTGAGCGAGAAGGGGCCGTTCTCCATCCAGCTCTTTGCCACTCTTCGACACGCCATCCGGCATCCGATCGAGCTCATTCGGGCCATGCTCCCATTTCGCTGGTCGAAGAGATCCGTGTCTCTGCTGGTGATGCAGACCACCGATACGGCTCTACGGTTCAAACCCCGTCTGCGGTGGCTCCTCGGCGGTGTCCGCCTCACGACGGAGGAGGACCCGAGCCGCCCCATTCCGAGGAAGATCCCGATGGCGCATCAGGCCACCAAGTGGCTTTCGGAGCGCATCGACGGAATCGCCCAAGGTGGCACCTTCGAGTGCCTCTTCAACATTCCCACGACGGCTCACTTGCTGGGAGGAGCCGCAATCGGAGCTACCCCGGCCAACGGAGTCATCGATCCACGACTACGAGTCTTCGGCTACCGGAACCTGATAGTCTGTGATGGCTCGGCCTTGCCAGCGAATCCCGGCATCAATCCGAGCCTGACCATCACCGCTCTCGCAGAATTCGCGATGAGCAAGCTGGATGATCCATAGCGCTTGGCGCCACGGGGCCTGCAGGCCCCGGCCTACGAACGGCGCAGCTCGATGACCCGAGAAGAGCCCCCGCCCCCGCCGAACACGACCACCCCCATGAGCTCCGCCTCTGGGTCGGACAGCGTCTCCCGCTGCTCCTTGCCCTCGGTGATCGCCGTGACCGCGAACGCCGTGGCCATCGCCCGGGAGCCGAAGTAGACCTTCTTGCGGCCGTAGCGGAACAGAGCGTCGTTCGGCCAGTTGCCGTCGCCCTCTTGGAGGTCGACCAGCAGGTCGAGGGTGCCCTCGTCGTCGAGCTCGAGCCAGGTGCACAGCAGGGAGCGCTGGGCGAGGTCGATGGTGTGCTTGGCCTCGAAGGTCTGCTTGTTGAGCTCCAGGCGCTTGCTGACGGCGTGGCGCAGGGGCTCGAGCAGGAGGGCGCGGGTCTCCGGGAAGTGGTGGACCACGCGGCCGAGGAAGTACAGGAAGGTGTCGGGGCTGTGGTAGTAGCGCGAGCCCTCGAGGTAGCTCTCCTCGATCAGCACCTGGTGCACGTACTCGAGGGTGGCGCGGGCCTCGTCGCCACGGCCGAGCTGGTAGGCGAGGAACAGCGAGTTGCAGCAGACGACGGGATCGATGATGTCGTCGCGCTCGCCGGTCGGGTCGAAGTAGGTCTCGACGACCCCATCCTCGTTGCAGTTGGCCAGGATGCGGTCGAGGGACGAGTGGGCGCGCTCGTGACAGCGGGAGCCGCCGAGCAGCATCACCGACAGGCCGAGCGCGGTGCAATCGGCGTCGGCCGGGAGCCGCTCGTGCTCCTTGAAGAAGAAGAAGACGTCGTCGTCGCCGAGCTCGCGCTCGAGCATGGCGACCACGCCGCGAACCAGGACCCCGTTCTCGCCCCCGTGACCCATCAGCAGGTCGGCGATCACCATCGCGGTGAACGACTCCGCGTGCACGATGGTTCCACCACGGAGGTTGCGATCCCTCGACGTGGTGCAAGGAAAGTGGCTCTTTCCCTGCTTCCATGCGAGCCGCATCAAGTCATTGGCGGCCTGGAAGTCGACCTCGATGGCTCGCGCTCCCCTGTGCGCCGCATCGAGCTCGACGACCTCGAGCTTAGGCTGTGCTTGCGTATGCATCCCCGGACCCCCTTGCAGCCACCGAACCCATCCCCTTGCGGGGCCCCCAGGGCAATCGACGACCGAAGCTCTTTCCAAGGTAACCGTTGGTCCCACCAACGATCAACAAGGAATTTGCCATCAGGGATCACCTCATACGGAACGATGGCGGTCAGGAACAACGCTTTGGCACATTCGATCAAGACGTCGTTGAACATTGTTATCAACTGGAGCCGGGGGATTCCAAGGCATCCTGACCTACAGAAGGGGCTCTTGATTACCTATACCTACATATCACTTCATGATGCCACCTATGAGATCCCTCATCCCGAAAGTGGATCTCTTCATGACCAATCCTGAGCCGTTTGCGCACTACACCTTCGAGCTGCGCATCGAGCGAGTGCAGCTTCCCTTCGATCCACTCGGCGGCTCGCCCCGTAGCCGACCCGAGCCATGAAGCCCCACCGAGTCCTCGCTCCCCCCTTCGTCGTCGCCATTGCGCTCCTGCTCGGATGCGGGAGCTCCGCGGACGGCCCTCCTCCCCCGGAGGGCCAGGCGACCGCGTCCCCCAACGCGCCAACGGGCAGCCCGACCGCTGCGCTCGCCTTCACCCCCGATGAATCCCCCACGGGTCGCGGCATCAGCGCGGCTCAGGCTCAGCTGCGGCAGCGACCGAACGATCTCCGTGCCCACCTCGACCTCGCGATCCTCTTCATGCGTCATCAGCGCGAGACGGCCGACGCGTCGCTGATGCGCTACGCGGAGGACGTGCTGGCCTCGGCACGATCCCTGGCCCCCGCCGACGCCCAGGTCCGGCTGCTGAGCGCGATGGTGCTGCAGGACGGTCATCGCTTCGAGCAGGCGGCACGGATCGCCCGCGAGGTGCTGGCGAGCGATCCCTCGGATGCCACCGCCCACCTGGTGCTCGGCGATGCCCAGCTCGAGCTCGGCGACTACGAGGGCGCGATGGACTCGGTGCAGGCGGCCATCGACCTCCACCCCGACCTGCGCAGCTACAACCGCGCCGCCCACCTGCGCTGGCTGATGGGTGACTTCGACAGCGCGCTGGCGATCATGGAGCTGGCCATCGACTCGGGCAGCCCGCGCGATCCGGAGTCGTCGGCGTGGTGCTTCGTGGATCTCGGCAGCATGTTCCTGCATCGCGGCGACGAGGCGCGCGCGCTGGCATCGGCCGAGCGAGCGCTGAGCCTGGTGCCGAGCTACCTGCCGGGCCTGGCCCTGCGAGCCCGCGCCCTCGCCCACCGCGGCGACACGAGCGAGGCGATCGAGATCCTGGCCGCAGTGGTGGAGCGCAAGCCGAGCGTGGAGGACCTGCTGCGCCTGGTGGAGTGGCACGAGGCCGCCGCCGAGCCGACCGCAGCGGCCCAGCGCCTCGCCCAGGCGGAGCGCCTCGCCCAGGATGATCCGCGCCCGATGGCGCTGTGGCTCGCCCGCCGCGGCATCCAGACCGAGCGAGCGCTGGCGCTGGCCGAGGCCGCGGCCGAGCCGCGCTCGGACATCGCCACCAACGACGCGCTCGCGATGGCCCATGCTCGCGCCGGCCACCACGAGCAGGCGCAGCAGGCCATGCAGCGCGCCCTGTCGCTGGGCACCGCCGATGCCAACCTCCACCTGCACGCGGCCCTGGTCGACGCGCTCGCGGGCCGCATCGAGACGGCGCGCCGGTCCCTGGCCCGAGCCGAGGCCATCGACCCCGCGGCCGATCCCTCGCTCCGGGCGGAGCTCCAGCAGCGAGTGGGGGCGGCCTGATGCGACGCACGCTCCACACCCTGCTCCTGGTCGCCACCGCGATCGCCTCGACGGCCTGCCACGGCGAGGCGCCCGAGACCGAGACGACCCCCGCACCCGCATCCACCTCCGCGTCGCCCGAGACCGCGCCCGATCCCCGCGATCAGTACGCTCTGGCCCACGCCATCGAGGAGGCCCGCCGCTCCTACGACGATCTCGAGGCCGCCCTCGCCCGCACCCGCGCCGCCTGGATCGATCGCGAGTATCGCTGGGAGCTCGCCTACGTCCCGGCCCTGTGCGGCCCCACGGGCCCCTGCGTGGCCCTGCCCTTCGACCACCTCCGCGATCCCGAGCACCCCATCCGCCAGGGCTGGCTGCCCCGCCTCGAGCTCGAGCCCGCACAGCGACGCCAGCTCGCGGCCCGCTGCGAGGGCCAGACCCGCTGCGTCCTCGATCTCTCGGGCCGCCTCAGCCAGCTCGAGCTGTCGACGGAGCGACCACCCTCGCTGACGCTATCCGACATCGAGGTCCACGGAGCTCGCCCCTCTCGCGACGACGAGTCGTGGATCCTCGGCTCTCGTCGCACCGTGGCCGCCCGCGCTCCCGAGCCGGCCGTCATCAAGGCGGGCTAGCTCGACCTCCGCGACGGAGGTGAGCGCGGGTAGACAACCCGCATACCGTCGAGAACATCGTCCACCCTGGTGTACAGTGGAATCTCGGAGACGATGGAGAGACTACGCCGCGTTGCGAGCCTGTGGAGCTGGCTGCCCGCCTTCCGGGCGGTCGCCGAGACCCAGCACCTGCCCACCGCATCGTCGCAGCTATTCGTCAGCGCCTCCGCGCTGTCACGGACCATTCGACTACTCGAGGAGGATCTCGGCCGTCGTCTCTTCCTGCGCAACGGTCGGCGCATCGAGCTCAACGAGGCGGGCCAGCGCTTCCTCGTCGCCGTCCGCACCGCCATGCGGATCGTCCACGAGGGGCTGCTCGCCATCGAGGGGACCGAGCTGTCGGGACCGGTGTTCGTGTCGTCGACGGGTCTGGTGACCACGGCCTATCTGCTGCCGGGGCTGCGACGCCTGCGAGCCGAGCATCCCGACCTGGTGCCGCACCTGCTCGAGCAATCGGATCACGACGTGGGCGCGCTGCTGCTGCGCGGCGAGATCGACGTGGCGGTGGTGACCCAGCCCATCGTCCATCCCCAGCTGGAGAAGATCCACCTGGGCTCGGCGCCCAGCGGGATCTACTGCGGCGAGGGCCACCCGCTGCACGGCCAGCCCGAGCTGACGACGGAGCAGGTGCTCGAGCACGCGTTCGTGGGGCTGGCCCCCGACGAGCACGGGCTGACCCAGGAGAGCTGGCCGGCCACCCTCGATCGCCGCGTGGGCATGGTGGTCGATCAGCTCTGGACGGGGCTGCAGGTGTGCGCGAGCGGAGAGCTGCTCGCGGTGCTCCCCGACGTGGTGGCCTCCTCGGAGCTGTACCGAGACAGGCTCCACCGCCTGCCGGTGGACCTGGTCCCGCCCACCGAGCTGTTCGCCCTGCACCGCAGCACCATCGCCGAGAGCGGACGCGCCGAGGCGGTGACCCACGCGATGCGCCTGGAGCTCGCGGCCCAGTAGCCCGAGCCACGCGCCGAAGCACTGCACCGCACCGCGTCAGCGATAGCCCGCGGCCTGCAGCTCGAACAGCCGAGCGTAGCGCCCACCCGCGTCCACCAGCTCGGCGTGCGAGCCCTGCTCGACCACCCGGCCCTGGTCGAGCACCACGATGTGATCCGCCATGCGCACGGTGGAGAAGCGATGCGAGATCAGCACGGCCATGCGATCGCGCGACAGCCCTCGCACGTGCTCGAACACCTGGGCCTCGGCCTCGGCGTCCATCGCCGCGGTGGGCTCGTCGAGCACCAGCACGTCGGCGCCGCTGCGCATGAAGGCCCGCGACAGCGCCACCTTCTGCCACTGCCCACCGCTCAGCTCCCGCCCGTCCTTGAACCACCGCCCGAGCTGGGTGTGGTAGCGCGCGGGCATGCGCTCGATGAAGGGCGCCGCCATGCCGCGCTCGGCCGCCGCCTCCCACCGCGCCTCGTCGTCGAAGGCCTCCACGTCGCCGGCCCCCACGTTCTCGCCCACCGGGAGCTGGTAGCGCGCGAAGTCCTGGAAGATCACGCCCACGCGCTGGCGCAGCACCTGCTCGTCCCACTCGCGGATGTCCCGACCGTCGAGCAGGATCCGCCCCTCGGTGGGCAGGTACAGGCGGGTGAGCAGCTTGATGAGCGTGGTCTTGCCCGAGCCGTTCTCGCCGACCAGCGCCAGCGCCTGCCCCGGACGCAGGTGGAAGCTCACCTCGCGCACCGCGGGCTGCTCGGCGCCCGGGTAGGTGAACGACACGCCCTCGAAGCGCACGCCGTCGCCGGGCCGCGGACCCGAGCGGGCCTCTCCGCCCCGCGAGGGCACCTCCTGCTCGAGGTACTCGTAGAGGTTGCTGAGGTAGAGGTTGTCCTCGTACATGCCCCCGATCGCGCTGAGGATCGCCGACACCGAGGACTGCCCCTGCTTGAAGACCAGCAGGTACATCGTCATCTGGCCCAGGGTGATCGCGCCCGCCACCGCCTCCACGCCGATCCACGCGTAGGCCCCGTAGAAGGCGGCCGTGCCCACCAGGCCCAGGGCGAAGCCCCAGACCGCGCGCCGCAGGGTGAGCGCCCGATCCTCGCCGTAGAGCGAGTCGAAGATCTCGCGGTAGCGCTCGAGCAGGCGCGGGCCCAGGCCGAAGAGCTTGACCTCCTTGGCGTAGTCCTCGCGGGCGAGCACCGTCTCGAGGTAGGCCTGCTTGCGGGTCTCGGGCGAGCGCCAGCGAAACAGGCGGAAGGCGTCGCCGGAGAACTTGGCCTCGGCGATGAACGAGGGCAGGCCCGCCCCCACCAGCACCAGCACCGCCCACGGCGAGAGCTGCCACAGCAGCACCGCATAGCTCGACAGCGAGATGCCGTTCTGCACCAGGCCGAAGGTGCGCATCACCAGGCTCAGCGGGCGCGACGAGGCCTCGCGGCGGGCCCGGGTGAGCTTGTCGTAGAACTCCGAGTCCTCGAAGTGCACCAGGTCGAGGGTGAGAGCCTTGTCGAGGATCATCACGTTGACCCGGTGCCCGAGCTGCGCCCGCAGCAACGACTGGCAGGCGCCCAGGCCCCGCTGGATCGCGGCCATCGCCACCACCAGCCCGGCCTCCACCGCCACCCAGCGCAGCACCTCGCCGGTCAGCGCCGAGCCGGTGGCCTCGCGCTGGGCGATGCCGGAGACCACCGCGTCCACGATGAGCTGGCCCACGTAGGCGATGCCCGCGGGCAGCACCCCCGCGATCAGGGTCAGCACCCCGAGCGTCACCGTGAGCGGTCGGCTGGTCTGCCACACCAGCCACAGCGCGCGCCGGCTGAAGCGGAACACCTCGAAGAATTGGCGCAGGCTCGCCTCGTCGCGTCGTCGTCCCGCCACGGACCCTGTCTAACCCCTGCCCGTCGCCGGCGCACCCCGACCGAGCAGGGAGGCGGCCCGACCATCTGGGCGGGGACGAGCCCGCCCGTGGCCCGGCCGAGCTCCCGCCAGCCCGCCGGCCCGGCTCGGAGCGCTCAGGCGCTGCGGCGTCCGGCCCGCCGACCGACGATCTTGCGCAGCTCCCGGATCGAGAACGGCTTCTCGATGTGCTCGTTGTCGACCGACTCGAGGAACTCGCGGGCCTTGGGCGTGAAGGCGCCGCCCGTCATGAAGATGAAGCGCTCGCCGAAGCCGGGCTTGGTCTCGTTCATGTGGCGGAACACGTCCATGCCCGAGACGTCCGGCATCATCACGTCGCACAGCACCAGGTCGAAGTCGTCGCCCTCACAGGCCTCGATGGCCTCGCGCCCGCTGCCGGCCACCTCGACCACGTGGCTGCTGAGCGCCCGCTTGATCCCGGCGCCGATCGAGGGCTCGTCGTCCACCACCAGGATGTGCAGCGGCTCGGACGCGGCCTCCTCCTGCACGTTGGAGGGATCGTGGCGCCGCATCACCGGCACGTCGGCCGCGGGCAGCATGAGGGTGAAGGTCGAGCCCTCCCCCACCCGGCTGTGCACCTTGATCTCGCCCCCGATGCCCGTGATGATCCCGTGGCAGATCGACAGCCCCAGCCCCGTGCCCATGCCCTGGGCCTTGGTGGTGAAGAAGGGGTCGAAGATGCGGTCGACGATGTCCTCGGGGATCCCCGAGCCGGTGTCCGAGATGTCCACGTACACGTAGCCGCGCTCGGCCCAGGTGGACACACGGATGAACTGATCGCCGTAGGCCTCCTCGGGGATCGCGTGGGCCGCGTTGACCAGCAGGTTGAGGAACACCTGGGTCAGCCGCCCCGGGGCCCCCAGCACGGCCGGGATCTGGCCGTAGTCCTTCTCGAGCCGGGCGCGGTGGCGGATCTCGTTGTCGGCGATGTCGATCGCGGCGTCGATCACCTCGTGCAGGTCGACCGACTGCAGCACCTCGTCGTCGGCCCGCGCGAAGCTCTTGAGGTCACGGACGATCCGGCGCACGCGGTTGGCCCCCTCGGCGGCCTCCTGGAGGGTGCGGTGCACCGTCTGGTCGAAGCCGCTGCTGGCGGGCAGCTCGAGCTGGCTGAGGTCCTCGCTGAGCAGCTCGAGGTTGGCGAGCACGTAGGCCAGCGGGTTGTTGATCTCGTGGGCGACCCCGGCCGCGAGGCTGCCCACCGAGGCGAGGCGGTCGGCCTTCTGCAGGCTCGCCTGCATGCGCTTGCGCTCGGTGAGGTCGCGGGCGAAGGCCACCAGGTACTCCTCGCCGTCGAAGCGCAGCACGTTGGTGCTGATCTCCACCGGGAAGAGCTTGCCGTCGCTGGCGCGGAAGTGAGACTCCACCTTGCGCGAGCCCGAGGTCTCGATCGCGGCCCAGCCGAGCTTGTCCTCCTTGAGCGCCGGATCGATCTCGGTGACGGCCATGGTCAGCAGCCGCGCCCGCGGGTAGCCCAGGGCCGCACAGGCGGCATGGTTGACGTAGCAGACCCGCCCCGCCCGGTTCACCCAGAACGCGGGGTCGGCCGCGTGATCGATGGCGAACTGGGTGAGCCGCAGCTCTCGCTCGGCCGCCTTGCGCTCGGTGATGTCCTCGAACATCAAGAAGCTGGCCCGCGCCCCGTCGAACATGGCGCGGGTCATCGGGATCACCCAGGCGGTCATGCGGCTGCCGTCGCGCCGCAGGAACTCGGACTCGATGGGCGGCGGCGGCACGTCGGTCCGCTCGAAGCGCTCCATCCGCTTGCGCGTGGCCTCGCGGTGGCGTCGCGGCACGAGGTCGATGAGCGGCAGCCCCAGCAGGGCGTTGCGCTCGTGCCCCAGGGCCCGGGCCGCCGCCGCGTTGACGTAGACGATGCTGCCCTCGCAGTAGGCGATGATGCCCAGCGGGGCGCGCTCGATCACCCGCCGGAAGTCCACCTCGGAGCGCGCGAGCGCCTCGCGGGCCTGACGGTGACGCGCGTTGGTCACCAGGTGCCGCTCGGCGATGCGGATGCGGGTGAGCAGCAGGGTGTCGTCGATGGGCTTGACCAGGAAGTCGTCGGCCCCCGCGTCGAGCACCTTGGTGAGGTCGCGGGCGCTGCCCCGCCCGGTGATCATGAGGATGTAGGGGTGGTCGCCGCCTCGGATCGAGCGCACCTTCTGGCACAGCTTGAGGCCGTCCATCCCCGGCAGGACCATGTCGATCACCAGCAGCTCGAAGGGCTGACGCAGGTGCGCCACCAGGCCGGCGTTCGCATCGGGAACCGCAGTGACGTCGAGCCCCAGACGACGCAGGCCCTCCTCGAGCGCCGCTCGCTGCAACGAGTCGTCTTCCACCAGGAGCGTTCGCATCGAGGCGTTTCACCCGCGGGCGGCAGGCCCGTCTTCGGGCCCTTGATACTACCTCATCTGCGAAAATGCACGAGCGCCCGAGCGCCGTTTTGCGAGGACGCCGAGCTGCCATTCCCCGCACATCGTTCCCTCGAGCGTCCCGTGTCGGGACCTACTCACCTCCACCCGGGCCGAGCACGTGCTCGCGCAGGGCCGCCGCCCAGGCCTCGAGATCGGTCATCGTCGACTCGACCATGTCGGGCGAGCGCATCAGCTCCTGCAGTCGCTCCCGCAGGATCTCCCGCCCGCGACGCAGCCGGCTGCGAACGGTGCCCTCGGGCACGCCGAGCACCTCGGCCAGCTCGGGCCCCCGGATGTGCTCGAAGTAATAGAGCTCCAGCGCCACCTGCAGGTCGACCGGCAGCAGCCGCAGCGCGGCCAGCAGCACCCGCTGCTGCTCGTTCTTGGCGACGATGCCACTGGGGGAGACCCCCAGGTCGGCGCAGGAGGTGACCCCGTAGTCGATCGCCGCGCCCTCGCGCCGTCGCTTGTCGAGGTAGGTGTAGAGCTTGCTGCGCGCGGCCTTGAACAGGTAGGTGCGAAAGCTGGCGTCGCCGCGGAAGCGGTCGCGGCTCTGCACGCACGCCAAGAAGGTCTGCTGGACCAGATCGTCGGCGCCCTCGGAGACCTTGTTGCGGAAGAAGCGGAACAGGCTGTCGAAGTAGCGGTCGAACAGCTCGTTTCCAGCCATTCGATCGCCCGCCCGCCAGGCATCCAGGAGCTCGAAGTCGGTCGCCACCAAGGACGGATGGTAGCACCGGGATCCCCGACCCCGCCGACCTGCAATCGCAGTGTGCGCCGCTACACCTCCAGGGCGTGGACGCGCGCTCGATCGAACGGTCAGCGAGCTAGTCGCCTTCCGTACCGGTACCCGCGCTGCGGTCTCCCTCGATCGGCGGCGCTGCCCCGTCGCCCAGCCCCAGGCTCTCCTTGAGCGCGGCCATCAGGTCGATCACCTGCGCCTTGGTCGCGGGGGCCGGCGCGGTGATGTCCTCGCCCTCCACCTTCTTGGCGATGAGCGCCTCGACCCGCTCGCGGACCTCGTCGTTGTACTTGCCCGGGGCGAAGGTCTTGACCGCCCCCTGCCGCACGAGCTGCTTGGCCAGCTCGAGCTCGGCCTCCTTGACCTCGCTGGTGTCGATGCCGACCTCGGAGATGGGGCGGATCTCGGCCGGGTAGTGCAGCTGCTGCATCACCAGGCCCTCCCTCACCGGGCGCAGGATCACCAGGTACTGCTTGCCGCGCGCGGCGTGGCGAGCCACCGCCACCAGGCCCGTCTCCCGCAGCGCCGCCGCCAGCAGGTGGTAGGCGCGGGCCGCCCCCTGATCGGGCGCGAGGTAGTAGGCCTTGGCGTAGTAGATCGCGTCGATCTCCGACTGCGGCACGAACTCGGCGATGTCGATGCCGCCGCTGGTGCGCTCGGCCACCGCCTTGAGCTCCTCCTCGTCGAAGGTGACGTACTGCCCCTTGGCGAACTCGTAGCCCTTGACCAGCTCCTCGCGGCCCAGGACCTTCTCGTCCTTGGGGCAGTAGTACTGGTACCTCACCCGGTGGCCGCACTCGCGGTGCAGGTTGTTGAAGCGGATCCCGTCCGAGGGCGACGCGGAGGGAAACAGCTTGACCGGGATCGAGACCAGCCCGAAGGCGATCGACCCCGAGGCAATGGCACGGGCCGGCATGCAGGCGATAGTATGGCCTGCGCCGATCGCGTTTCGCCAGCGTCTTCCGGCCTCGTTGCATGTCCGACGACCGCTCACCTCTCGACGCCTACCGCGCCAAGCGCTCCGGTGACCGCACCGCGGAGCCCCTGGGGGCGGCGGTGGACGCCATCGAGGGGACGGAGGACCAGGCTCGGCTGTTCGTGGTGCAGATGCACGCGGCCCGGCGGCTGCACTGGGACCTGCGGCTGGAGATCGACGGGGTGCTCCGCTCCTGGGCGGTGCCGCGGGGGCCGTCCTTCGATCCGAGCGTCAAGCGGCTCGCGGTGGAGACCGAAGACCACCCGATCGAGTACGTGGACTTCGAGGGCATCATCCCCGAGGGCAACTACGGGGCCGGGGCCATGCTGGTGTGGGACCGCGGCACCTGGGTGCCCCGCGAGCCCATCGCCGAGGGCTACGCCAAGGGCAAGCTGCTGTTCGAGCTGCGGGGCCACAAGCTGCGCGGGGTGTGGACCCTGGTCCGCACCAAGGGCACCGCGGCCGCGCGGGCCGGGGGCAAGGGCGACGGCAAGGAGTGGCTGCTCATCAAGAAGCCCGACGAGGCGGCCCACGCCTCGGCGCCCGACGACCGCTCGATCCTCTCGGGGCTGTCCATCGAGGAATTGCGCAGCGGCAGCGACCGCGCGGCCTCGCTGCGCGCGAGGCTGCAGGAGCTGGGGGCCCCGCGGCGCCCGGTGGACCCGCGCACGCTCTCGCCGATGCTCGCCGAGACGGTGCCCGAGCCCTTCTCGCGGCCGGGCTGGCTGTTCGAGCTCAAGTACGACGGCTACCGCCTGCTCGCCGCGCGGCCGCAGGGGCAGGTGCTGCTGCGCTACCGCAGCGGTCGGGTGGCCACCGACGTGTTTCCCGAGGTAGCCCGGGCGATCGCGGCGCTGCCCTTCGAGGGCCTGGTGATCGACGGCGAGGTGGTGGTGCTCGACGAGGACGCGCGCCCCAGCTTCCAGCGGATGCAGCGACGCGGCCAGCTCACCGCGCGCCACGACGTGGCCCGGGCCATGCGCGAGCACCCCGTGTGCTACTACGTCTTCGACCTGCTGGCGTTCGAGGACTTCGACCTGCGCCCGCTGCCGCTGCACGAGCGCAAGGCGCTGCTGCACCAGCTGCTGCCGCCCGCGGGCGCCCTGCGCTACGCCGACCACGTGCCCGACCAGGGCGAGGCGCTGTTCGAGCAGGTGCGTCGGATCGGGCTCGAGGGCATCGTGGCCAAGCGGGCCGACTCCACCTACGTGGCGGGCCGCTCCTCGGCCTGGTCGCGGATCCGGGTGGAGAGCAGCGAGGACTTCGTGATCGTGGGCTTCACCGAGCCCGAGGGCAGCCGCGCCGGGCTGGGCGCGCTGCACCTGGGCGGCTACGACGGCGACGTGCTGGTCTACACCGGGCGGGTGGGCACCGGGCTCGCCGACGCGCTGCTGGTGGAGCTGCGACGACGGCTCGACGGGCTCGTGGTCGGGGCGCCGCCGTGCCCCATCGGAAGCCCCAGCGGTCGCGTGGACGTATGGGTGCGCCCGGAGCTGTGCTGCGAGGTGAGGTACCGGCAGCGCACCGAGGACGGGCTGCTGCGGCTGCCGGTGTTCGTGCGCATGCGGGAGGACAAGGCCCCGCGGGAGTGCGCCCTGCCGGCGATCTGGGGCCTTCGCGACGACGGGCCGGCGGACGACGAGACGGGCCGCGACGAGGGGCCGTCGAGCGCTCCGCCCCCTGCGGACGACGAGCGCGAGCCCGTTGCTCCGGCGACGAGCGAGGGATCCGACGCGACCGTCGATTCCTCGCCGGCCGTCGTCTCCACGCCGCGGGTCGTCGTCTCCAACCCCGACAAGATCTTCTGGCCCGACACCGGCTACACCAAGCTCGACCTCATCGACTACTACCGTGCGATCTCGCCG
This sequence comes from Myxococcales bacterium, assembly GCA_020633315.1. Classification (GTDB taxonomy): domain Bacteria; phylum Myxococcota_A; class Polyangia; order Nannocystales; family Nannocystaceae; genus Paraliomyxa. The sequence goes on along the minus strand of JACKDV010000001.1, from coordinate 131,237 downwards.
TGGCTGCTGCCCTACCTGCGGGACCGGCCGCTGGTGCTCACCCGCTACCCCGACGGCATCGAGGGCAAGCACTTCTTCCAGAAGAACGCCCCGCCCTTCGTGCCCGACTGGATCAAGACCCAGATCATGTGGTCCGAGCACGAGCAGCGCGAGGTGGAGTACTTCGTGTGCAACGACGTGGACAGCCTGGCCTACGTGGCCAACCTGGCCACGATCCCGCTGCACGTGTGGGGCAGCCGGCTGAGCGACCTGGCCCACCCCGACTGGTGCATCCTCGACCTCGACCCCAAGGAGGCGCCCTTCGAGCACGTGGTGCGGATCGCCCGGCGCCTGCACGAGCTGTGCGACGAGGCGGGGCTGCCCAACTTCTGCAAGACCAGCGGCAGCACCGGCCTGCACGTGCTGGTGCCGCTGGGCGGCTCGTGCACCTTCGAGCAGTGCCGCATGCTCGCGCAGATCCTCGGCAAGCTGGTCGAGGCCGAGATGCCCGACATCGCCACCGCCGAGCGCAGCAAGAAGGCCCGCCAGGGCCGCGTGTACATCGACTACGTTCAGAACGGGCACGGCCGCCTGCTGGTGTCCCCGTTCTCCGTGCGGCCGCGGCCGGGGGCGCCCGTGTCCACACCGCTGCGGTGGGACGAGGTGGTGCCCGCGCTGGATCACCAGGCGCTGACGATCGCCAACGTGCCGCAGCGGATGAGGGGGCTGCCGCGGGACCCGTTGATCGACGTGCTGCGGCTGCGGCCCGATCTACCGGGGGTGCTCGCGAGGCTCGCGGCGAAGCTCCAGGGGTGAGCGGCTACGAGCGCAGGTGCGCGGCGACCTTGAGGACGATACGATCGAAGCTCGGACAAGCGTCTCGGATCTCGCGTCGCGTCTGAGCGGCGGCGTGCCAGACGGCGCGGGCCAGAATGCGGTCCCGGAGATCAGGCGTGGGTTTGCTCGCAGGAACACTGCAGCCCGTAGCGCGGCAGGCGGCCTCGACACTCACGAGACACCATGAGTTCGTCGGCGAGGCAGGACAAGAGCAACTCGTGAGGTCCGAAGCCGCGGGCCTGGGTGCCACGCTGATCCTCCCAGAGCACGGTGACGAGCACGACGGCTATTCCTCCTTCATGGGCTCGTCGAAGACGTGAGCGTCGTAACCCTCGGCCCGCAAGCTCCCGAAGCCGCGGTAGTCCTCGAGCCATTCGGCGAGCTTGCCGGCGTTCGGGCGCCGCAGCCGAACGCCCCGGTTCTCGTCGAGGTCGCACAAGACGATGCCCGCAACGGGGTCGGCGAGTGCGTCGAGCAAGCGATCGGAGTGGGTGGCCAGGATGACCGGAGCATGCTCGGACGCCTCTTCGAGGAGCCAGACGACCCGGGCAAGCAACGATGGGTGTAGGTGCAGCTCGGGCTCGTCGAACGCCAGCACCGAGCGATGCTGATGAAGCTCGGCGAGCGCGAGGAAGGCCAGGTAGCCGAGCTGGCCCTCCGATAGATGCTCGGTAGGGACTGGGTCGTCGGGCCACCTTCCGAAGACGACCCCGAGCTCGATTTCTCCGCGCCCCGCCGGAGACATCACGAAGTTGCGAACTTCGGGCCCGAGGCCCAGGCGAGCACGCTCGATGACACGACTCCACACGTCGTCGCCCATGTTCCGAATTTGCTGGAAGGCATTGGGGAGGTTGACGGCATAACGACGCAGCCTCGGAGCACGGTCGACCAAGGCTGGCTGGCGTGGCCCCATGCGGATGTCGAGCTCGCGCTGCTGCCACGAAGGTCTCGTCTCGAACGGGACATGGACCTCTATTCCATCGAGAGCATCCACGATCCACCGGAAGCCCTCCAGCGATCGCATGTTCGAGAGCATCAGCTCCGCGCTGCTGATGGTCCCCGATGGCGCCCCCACAGCTCGGTTCGTGGAGTCGTCGACCTGGTCTCCCGCCCGCTCGAGCACGTAGGGGGCCTTCTGATCCAAGGGCTGCACTCACTCGACTCGCTCTCGAAGGATCCTCGTGGCATTGCCCGATTGCGCGACGACCATGTCGTACGTCGCGCGTCGTTCCTCACCCTCGATGGTCACTCCCAGACGCAGCTCATCCATTCCACGCCGCAGGAGCCCTCGCAATCCGCCGTGCCCTTTGACGAGCACGTCGTCCACGAAGTCCAACGTCTTGGCCGCCGTTCGCAGGATCTCCAGCGCCTCCAGGATCGTGCTCTTGCCCGTCCCGTTGTCGCCAACGAGCACGGTCAGTCCATTCAGATCCAGCGCTACGTCCTCGATCGCACGCATGCCCGCGATCCGTAGCTGGGTGATTCGGTGGCGTCCCATAGGACCGTCCGCCCCAGCCTTGGCACCGAACCCCCTCCCTGTCATCCACCCCGCCGCGCTAGGCTGCGAGCCGCATGCCCCCCTCCACCAAAGAGCTTCGCTTCCTGGTCACCGAGAACACCGGCGAGGTCTCGGGCGTGCTCACCCGACCCCGCGGTGCCTTCGCCCTGCTGGTGCTGGCCCACGGCGCGGGGGCGGGCATGCGGCATGCCTTCATGGAGGGGATCACGACCGAGCTGGCACAGCGCAAGCTGGCGGTGCTGCGCTATCAGTTCCCCTACACCGAGGCCGGGCGCAAGCGGCCCGATCCGCAGGGGCGGCTGCTGGCCACGGTCCGCGCGGCGGTGGCCGAGGGCAGCCGACTCGCGCGCGGGCTGCCGCTGCTGGCGGGGGGCAAGTCGATGGGCGGACGCATGACCTCGCTGGCCGCCGCGGCCGAGCCGCTGCCCGGGGTGCGGGGCATCGTGTTCCTCGGCTTCCCCCTGCACGCGGCGGGCAAGTCGGGCACCGAGCGGGCAGAGCACCTTCGGCAGGTGTCGGTGCCCATGATGTTCGTGCAGGGCACCCGCGACCCGCTGGCCGAGCTGCCCGCGATCGAGGGCGTGGCGGGAGCGCTGCCGAGGGCTCGCATGCACGTGGTCGAGGACGGCGATCACTCGTTCGCGGTCCGCAAGACCCTCGGTCACGACCCCAGCGCGGTGCTGCCCGCGATCGCCGATGCGGTCGCCGGCTGGGCGGCCGAAACCCTCGAAGCGGCGGCTCGTTCGTAGGCCGTCCCCCACCCCTCGCGGGCACGCAGTCGATCGGGCGGCTCGCACCGATGTCAAGGCGTCGCGTCGATGCGCCATCGGACGGCGCAGGAGGGCGCCCTGGAGGCGTCGCACATCGTCGTCCATGCTCACCCGCACAGCGCCGACGAGGTGTGACGCGGGGTCGACGCCTGCGCTGGTATAGTGCCAACCCTCGCGCTCCCGGCCCTGGGCGGGCCGTGGCGACGGGACAAGGAGACGCCGAGCGATGGCAATGGGCGACAGCAGCGACTCTTCGGGCCTCGAGCAATCCTTCACGGCCGCCTTGAAGGCAGCCCGCAGCGCACCCGACAGCGACGACGCGTGGGACCACCTGGAGGAGCTCGCGGACAAGCTGCAGCGACCGGACGAGGTGGCGGAGCTCTACGTCGAGCTGCTCGGGGGCAAGCTCGAGGCGGATCGACGCGATCGACTCTCGAAGCGAGCGGTGCAGTTCCACGACGAGTGGTTCGGCGACAACCCCGAGGTGATGAACGCCCTGCTCTCCAAGATCATCGCCGCCGACTCGGGGGCCGAGTGGGCGTTCGAGCGCCTGAGCGTGGTGCTCACCGTGGCCGAGCGCTGGTCCGACCTGCTGGGGCTGCACGACCGCACTCTCGAGGTCACCCGTGATCCCGAGCGCCGCAAGAAGCTGCTCGACGACGCCGCCCACGTCGCCAAGGACTTCGCCGACGATCCCGGCCGCGCCGTGGACTACATGCAGGCGCTGCTCGAGCTCGAGCCGGGCAACGTCAAGCTCGCCTCGAACATCGAGCGCCTGCTCGACCGCCAGCGCCGCTGGGAGGATCTGGTCGAGCTGTGGCAGGCCCAGATCCCCCGCCTCACCATCGACGAGGCCCGCACCCGCCGCGTGCGGATCGCCGACGTGTTCCTCACCCGCCTCGAGGCCGCCGGGCCCGCCCTCGACGAGCTCCGGGTGCTGCTCGACGAGTCGCCCGGCCACGCCGACGGCTGCGCCCAGCTCGAGAAGATCGTCGACTTCGACGGCGCCCCCGACGAGGTGCGCCTGGCCGCCCTCACCCTGCTGCGCACCAACTACGACGCGGTCGATCGCGGCACGGACTTCGTGGCCGTGCTGCAGCGCGCGGTGGCCTTCGCCCAGGGAGACGACCGCAGCGCGCTGCTGCGCGAGACCGGCGTGCGCCTGGCCATCCTGGGCCGCGACGCCGAGGCGATGGCGCACTACGGGCGCCTGCTCGCGCACTCGCCCACCGACACCGACGCCCGCAAGCAGCTCCGCCAGATCGCCCGCCGCTCGGGCCTGCACGCCGAGCACGCCGACGCCCTGGTGGCCGCGGCCGATGCCGCGAGCGACGACGTGCACCGCATCGCGCTGCTGCTCGAGGCCGCCGATCTCATGCACGAGTCGGTCGGGGACACCGATCGCGCCATCTCGCTGTACGAGCGGGTCCTCGGGCTGAGCGAGGCCGATCCCTCGCTCGCGCTCTCGGCCGCCCATCGCCTCAACGAGCTGCTCGCCACCGCAGAGCGCTCCACCGAGCGCCTCGCCGTGCTCGAGCGCCTCGCCGGGCTCGAGCGAGCCTCCTCGGTGCGTCGCGCCGTCCTGGGCGAGGCGGGTCGCCTCGCCGATCAGCTCGGCGATCCCGACCGGGCCCTGGCCGCGTGGCAGGCCCGGCTGGACACCGACGAGTCCGACCTCGAGGCCCTCGAGGCGATGGTCGAATTGCTCGAGAAGCACGAGCGCTGGGAGCCGCTGGTGGAGACCCTGCGCCGCCGGGCCGAGGTGGCCCCGCTCCCGCTGCAGACCCGCGCCGACCTGGTGCTGGTGGCCAGGGTCCAGGAGGAGCAGCTCGAGGCCACCGCCGGGGCCATCGAGACCTGGCTGGCGATCCGCGGGAAGTTCGGGGACGACGCCGATGTGGTCGAGGCCCTCGATCGCCTCATGTCGCAGACCTCCCGCTTCGAAGAGCTGGCGACCATCATCGACGAGGCGGCGCAGCGCCGTCGCTCCGGCTCGGCGCGCCTGCTGTCGCGGCTGGGCGATCTGCAGCGCAGCGAGCTGGGCGACGCGGCCGCGGCCGTGCGCTACTACGGCGAGGCGCTGGGGGTCGACGCGGCCGATGGCACGGCGCGCGCCGGGCTGACCGCGCTGCTCACCCACGAGAGCGTGGCCGCCGAGGCGGCCGAGCTGCTCGCCCGGGCGTACCGCATCACCGACGACTGGCAGAAGATGCTCGACCTGGTGGAGGTGCGGGTCTCGGGCGGCGACTCGCCCCGCGACGCCATCGACGTGCTGCGCAGCGCGGCCATGCTCTACGAGGACCGCAGCGCCGATCTACCCGCGGCCCAGGCCGCGATCGCGCGCGCGCTGGTGCTCGATCCCTCGGACACGGGGCTGGAGCACGAGCTGATGCGCCTGGCCGAGCAGACCCACGACTGGGCGGGGGCGGCCGACGCCTACCGCCGTGCGGTGGAGGAGAGCGGGCCGAGCCCCGCCCGCGCCGCTCACCTCTATCGAGCCGAGGGCGAGCTGCGCGAGCGCCTCGATGATCACGAGGGAGCCTCGCGCGCCTACGCGGCGGCGGCCGAGTTCGATCCCGAGTCGCTGGTCACCCAGCGGGCGGTGATCCGCGTGGCCGCGGCCGCGGGCGAGTGGGGCCCGGCGGCGCGAGGCCTGGTGCGGCTGTCGAAGGTGCGGGCGGTGGTCGACGAGGACTCGCTGACCAGCCTCGCCGAGAAGGCCGAGGCCCGCGATGCATGGCGGGGCGTGGCCGAGGGCCTCGACGAGGCCGTGCAGGAGATCGAGCTGCCCCACGAGCTGGGGCGCGCCTTCGCGGCGACCTGCGCCCGCTGGTACCGCGATCACTGCGACGACGTGGTGGCGGCCGAGGCCGCGGCCCGGCGGGCCGCCGACCTCGATCCCCAGCACCGCCCCACCCTGGAGCTGCTGGCCGAGCTGCAGCGCGGCAACCCCTCGCCCGAGCTGGTCTCCACCCTGCTCCGCCTCGACGAGCTGAGCGATCGCGACCTCGATCCGCTCTACGAGGCGGCCGAGGTGGGGCTGCTGGCCGAGGCCGACGGCCGCCTCGACCCCGATGCGAGCCGCGAGATCGTGGCTCGGCTGTACCGCAAGGCCTCGCGCCTGCTCATCCGCAACGAGCAGCTCGTGGGGTCGCGCCAGGCCGCGGAGGCGGCGGGCTGGGCCCGCGATCGCCTGGTGGAGAACCTGCTGGAGGAGGGCGACAAGGCGGGGGCGATCGGGCTGCTGCTCGACGCGGCCCAGCTGCCCTTCCCCGCCGGCACCACCCGCGAGCTCCGCATCCGCGCGGCCCGGCTCAGCCGCGAGCTCGGCAATCATGGGCGCGCCCTCGACCTGCTGCGCAGCGTGCTGGGCGATCGACCCGACGAGCTGGCGCTGGTGCAGGAGGCCGCCGCGCTCGCCGAGCAGGAAGGGCGGGTGTTCGACCTGGTGTGGCTGCGTCGCCGCGAGCTCGAGCTCACCGACGATCCGGCGCGCCGCCTCGAGCTCCGCCTGGTGCTCTCGAGCCTCGCCGGCGATCTCGAGCGCCAGGGCGGGCGCGTGGAGTCGCTGCGCGAGAACCTCGGCGACCAGCCGGGTCACCCGGCGTCGATCGAGGCCCTGGTGGAGGTGCTCTCCGACAAGGGCCGCTTCGCCTCGCTCGCGGACCTGCTCACCGAGCAGGCGCAGACCCTGCAGGACGGCGGCGCGAGCGAGCGGGCGGCCGAGCTGTGGTCCCAGGTGGCCACGCTGGTGGAGCAGCACCTGGGCGACGGGCCGCGGGCGATCGAGGCGCTGCGCCGGGTGGTGGAGCTGCGGCCCACCAACGATGCGCTCGACGATCTGGCGCGGCTGCACCTGGCCCAGGGCGAGCCCGGCGAGGCCGCCCGCTGGCTCGAGCAGCGGCTGCAGACCACCGACGCCACCCAGCAGGTGGCGGTGCGCCTGCGCCTGGCTCGGGCGCAGATCAAGGCCGAGCGGCCCATGGACGCGATCGAGACCCTCGAGGTGGCGTTCCGCGACGCGCCGCGCAACGGCGAGGTCCGCAAGCTGATGCTGGGCCTGTACCGCAAGCACGAGCAGTGGGAGCCGCTGGCCGGCGCGCTCACCATCGCCACCGAGCACGTGGGCGACACCGGCACGATCCTCTCCTATGCCCGCGAGGCCGCGGAGATCTACCACGACCGCCTGGGCCAGCCCGGCGAGGCGGTGCCCGTGCTCGAGCGTGCCCACACGCTGGCCCCCGAGGATCGCAAGCTGCGGAGCATGCTCGCGGAGGGCCTGCGGGTGGCCGGTCGCCTCGACGAGGCCCGCACCCTGCTGACCGGGCTCATCTCCGACTTCGGCCGGCGCCGCTCCGCGGACCGAGCCGGAGTGCACCTGCAGCTGGCCCGGGTCACCCACGCCCAGGGCGACACCGCCGAGGCCCTCGACCAGCTCGAGACCGCCTCGAAGATGGACTCGGGCAACCCGATGATCATGCGCACCCTGGCCGAGACCGCCCGCGAGGCGGGCGAGCTGGACCGGGCCGAGCGGGCGTACCGGGCCCTGCTGCTGCAGGTGCGGCGCCAGGGCGACGAGACGGCCCGCGCCACCATCGGTGCGGCCACGGTGCTCATCGAGCTCAGCTCGATCGCGGCCGAGCGCGGCCAGACCGAGCAGGCCGAGGAGCTGGTGGAGTCCGCCCTCGAGGCGCTGGCCGACGACGACTCGCAGGCCGACGACCTGCAGCGCTCGCTGGTCGCCCGCGGCGAGCACGACCTGCTGCTGCGGGTGCTCCAGACCCGCCTGGGCAGCGTGAAGAACGACCGCCGTCGCGCCGAGGTGCTGGCCACCCTGGCCGAGCTCTACGAGGGGCCGCTGCAAGACGCGCAGAAGGCCCTCGACACGCGGCTGGAGGCGCTCGAGCAGGACCCGGGCTCGCCGGTGCACCACGACCACGCGCACGCGCTGGCCGTCCGCCTCGAGCAGCTCGACCGCTACATCGAGACGGTGGACTCGCTGCTCGAGAAGAGCCGCCGCAACACCGACGTGTACGTGCGCTGCGAGCTGCTGCTGCGCCTGGGCGGCGCGATGCAGACCCGCGGTGACCTCGACCAGGCGGTGGAGCTGTACAACCAGGCCGAGGCCACCGGCGTGCGCGAGGTGGACGTGTGGCGGGCCCTGGCTCGCCTCGCCGGAGCGCGCGGCGACACCGAGGAGCAGGTGCGCTTCCTGGGCAAGCTGGCCGAGCTCGGCGAGGACGACAGCGAGACCCGGGCCGACGCCCTGTTCCGCATGGCCGAGGTGCACCTGGCCCGCGAGGACGGGATCGAGGAGGGCGTGGAGACCCTGCGCCGGGCCCTGTCCGACGCGGCCAAGCCCGAGCGGGCGGCCCGGATCCTGCGGCGCGCGGCCGAGGCCCACGAGCCGCACCACGAGCTGCTCGAGCTGTACGAGCAGGTCGCTCGCAAGACCGACGACCAGGAGCTGCTGCTGCACGCGATCGAGAAGCGCTCCACCCATCCCGAGGCCTCGCCCGAGCTCATCCGCGAGGGCGTGGCCCTGGCCCAGGCGCTCGAGGCTCCCGATCGAGCCGACGCGCTGATGCTGCGCGCGGTGGAGCTGGGCGAGAACCTGCTCGACGGGCAGGAGCGCATCGCGTGGGCCCGCCTGGGCCTGTCGCGGCGGCGCCTCGAGCAGGGCGACCTGGCCGGCGCGGTCAAGTGGCTGGGCGAGGCCTCCGAGACGGCCCCGCTGGCGGAGCTGCTCTCGCTCGGCCAGGAGATCGCCGCTATCGCCATGGGCGAGGACGGCGACCCCTCGCTGGCGGCGAAGCTCTACGAGAGCCTGCTGGAGCGCGACCCCACCGCCCGCGCGGCGTGGGAGCCCCTGGCCGGCATCTACCGCAAGCTCGACGACGTGGAGCGGCTGCATCGCCTGGTCGACGAGACCCTCGACGGCCTGCAGGACACCGCCGAGCGCAACGCCCTGCGGCTGATGCTGGTCGAGGCGATGCTCAAGCACGACGAGCACCAAAACGACGCGCTCGAGACCCTGCGCGCGGTGCTGCTGGAGGATCCCGAGCACGTCGAGGCCCAGCGCCTGATGGCCGAGCACCTCGAGCGCAGCGGCAACCGCGAGGAGTTGCTCGAGCTGCTGCGCCAGCAGCTGATGAACGCCCAGGGCTACGGCAAGCCCGATGCGATCGCGATCGCGGCGCTGCGCCTGGGCGCCCAGCTCGACGAGGACGACCCGGCCGAGGCCGCCCTCACCTACCGCGGGGCCCTCGACGCGGCGCCGCGCCACCCCGAGCTGCTGCGCGCCCTGCTGCGCCACCTGGGCGGGGAGGACGACCTGAGCGAGCGCGCCGAGATCCTCGAGCGCCTGATCGAGGTGGAGGACGAGGACACCGCGGCCACCCGCGCGCTCGAGCTGGCCGAGCTGCGTGCCGCCCAGGACGACGGCGACGGAGCCCTGCGCGCCCTGGTGAAGGGCTACGGCCGCAAGCCGGGGCACCCGGTGCTGCGCGAGCGCCTCGAGGGCGCCTACGAGGCCCAGGGTGACTTCTCCGGCCTCGCCCGCCTGCTGATGGACTCGGCCGAGGGCGAGGACGACACGGGCACCAAGCTGTCGCTCATGCGGCAGGTGGCGGCCCTGCACCGCGACAAGCTCGGCGATCCGGCCGCGTCGATCGAGGTGCTCGAGAAGGCGCGGACCCTGGCCCCCGACGATGCCGAGGTGGCGGCCGAGCTGGTCGCGACCCTGGCCGCGGCGGGGCGCCTGGAGGAGGCGGGTCAGCTCGTGGGCGAGCGGCTCGAGCAGGCCGGAGACGACGCGGCGCAGCGCCTGCCGCTGCTGCTGCGTCGGGCCGAGCTGCGCCAGACCGCCGGAGATCTCGACGCGGCGATCGAGGACCTCGAGCAGGCCCAGGCCATCGACGACGGCGTGACCGGCCGGCTCGCCGAGGCGATCGACGCTCGCCGCCAGGCCGCGGGAGCGGCCGGCGAGATCGAGGTGGAGCGGGTCATGACCATGCGGTGGATCCGGCTGCAGATGGTGGCCGGCAACGCCGACGCGGCGCGCGAGCTGGCCGCGGACTGGTCGGAGCGCGAGCGCAAGGACGCCGAGGCGCTGCAGCTGCTGCGCGAGATCGACACCGCGGCCGAGCGCTGGGACGCGGTGGCCAAGACCTGCGCCCGCCTGGTCGCCGTGGAGACCGGCGAGGGACAAGCCGAGGCCGCGATGGCGCTGGCCTCGGCGTGTCGCTCGCTGGGTCGCATGGAGCTGGCCCGTCCCGGCCTCGAGCACGCGCGGCGCAAGCAGCCCGAGCACCGCGGGATCCGGCAGGCCCTGGCCGAGGTCTACGAGGCCACGGGCGCGGCGTCGGAGCTGGCCAAGCTGCTCGCGCAGGAGGCCGACGAGACCGAGGACGCGGCGCAGCGCCTGGAGATCCTGCGCCGGGCCTCCGCGCTGCACCTCGAGGTGGGCGAGACCGAGGATGCGCTGCCGCTCATCCGCAGGGTGCTCGAGCTGGCGCCCGACGACCTGGTCAGCTCGGTGCTGCTCATCGACGCGCACATGTCGATGGGCGAGCTCGATGCGGCCGAGTCCGCCCTCGACGCGGCGATCGAGGCCACCGGGGGCAAGCGCAGCCCCGAGCTGGCCGCGCTGCTGCACCGCAAGGCCCGGATCGCCGGGGCGCGGGGCGACCACGGCAGCCAGCTCGAGCTGATGCAGCAGGCGTTCTCCACCGACAAGAGCAACGGGCAGGTGGCGGCCGAGCTCGCCGACCTCGCCGAGGCGCTGGAGGAGTTCGACCTGGCGGTGAAGGTGCTGCGCACCATCACCGTGCTCGACGACTGCCCGATCACGCGGGTGGAGGCGTTCCTTCGGCAGGCTCGCATCGCCCACCGCCGGGGCGACCGCCAGCGCGCGGTGCTGTGGGCTCGCAAGGCCCGCCACGAGGACCCCGAGTCCGAGGACGTGGTGGCGTTCCTGGCCGAGCTCGGCGAGGGCTGATCGGCAATCAGAAGCGCCGTCGCCACGACAGGCCCGCCGTGCGAGCCGAGGGGTCGCCCCACAGCGACAGCTCGCCGCGGCGGGCCGCCTGCGTCTCGCGGTAGCCCAGGCCCATCGACACTCCGCCCGCGACGACCCCTGCCACTCCGAGCCCCACCAAGGTCAGGCCCGTCGCCAAGCCCTCGCGGGAGGGCTCGTCCTCGAAGATCCCCCCGCGGCTGAACGCAGTGACGACGATGCCCAGGGCCAACAACGAGCCGCCCAGGCCCATGGCCACCCGACCGCCGATCATCATGCGCTCGCCTCGGCGCATGCGCTCGGAGAGCTCGAGGTTGCGGGCCATCAGGGCACGGTGGGCCTCGTCGGAGGTCGGGGCGCTCGCCGGCATCGGAGCGACCGCCGGCGGGGTCGTGGCCGCGGGCTCGGTCGTCCAGCCGTTGGCGACCGCGGGATCGATGACCGGCGGAGCCTCGGCGGCCGAAGGCGGAGCGATGCCCTCGGGTGGAGACCCCGACGCGGGCGCAGGAGCGGGAGCGGGAGTCGGGGCGACGGGCTCGGAGGAGGGCGAGGTCTCCACCGGAGCCTCGGCCGGCGGGGCCTCGGCCGGCGGAGCCTCGGTCGTCGTGGGAGCCACCGCAGGTGGCGGGGCGTCGGGCAACGGCGCGGCCGCGAGCGTCGTGCTCGGCCAAGCGAGGACCAACCCGAGTCCCAGGGCGATGATGCGCGACATCTTCCCTGTGTAGCAGCCCCTGCCCTCGCGATCACCCCGCCCGAAGGAAGCGCCCCGGCGACGGTTCGACCACCAGCCCGCGGGCCTCGGCCTCGGTGAGCGCCACCAGAGCGGCCCGAGGCGACGGCAGGGCCTCCACCCGCAGCCCGGTCGGGCCCGCGGCATCGATGGCGTCGCGCAACCATTGCAGGTGCTCGGGCCAGGCGACGCGCGAGGGGGCCGGGGCCGGGACCTCCCCCCGCTCGATGCCGCGCAGCCAGCCGTCGACGGCCCGCATCAGCGCCGCCGGCTGCTCGGGATCCCAAGGCAGCGCATGCGCCCCCTCGGCCTGCAGCACCGCCGCGCCCGTCGAGCCGCTGACCGCCGCGCGCGGGCGTCCCCGCCGACGAGCCAGGGTCGCGGTGAGCATGGTGCCCGAGCGCGGTGCAGCCTCGACCACCACCACCGCATCGGCGAGCGCCACCACGATCGCGTTGCGGCTGGCGAACATCCCCCGCGTGGGCTCGGTGCCGGGCGGATGAGCGTAGAGCACTCCGCTCCCCGACTGCACGATGTGCTCCAGCAGCGGGACATGCTGCGGCGGATAGGCGCGATCGGGTCCGCAGGGCAGGATCGCGAGCTGCGGGATCCCGGCCTGCAGCGCGGCCGCGTGGGCATCGGCGTCGACGCCCACCGCCCCGCCCGAGACGATCGACCAGCCCCGCCGCCCCGCCGCGTGCACGAGGGGCTCGACCGCATCGCGCAGGTGCCGGTGGGCGGCCCGGCTGCCCACCACCGCGAGACGGGGCGGGGGCGGCAGGGAGCCGGCCAGGTGGAGATCTCGGCGCCCGGACAGACCGAGCGCCGCGGGAGGAACGGATCGCGCATGCACGGTCCTCCTCATCGACCACGAGGGCCGAGTCGTTGCGCGCTATGGTGGTCCGGTCGCGAGACGGGGAGAGGCACCATGCAGATCGAGCGAGCGCGAGCATCCGCGGCCACCGGCTGGGGCCCGATCGTGGCCCTGCTGATGGCCCTGGGCTGTGGGGACGACGGCGGCAGCGCAGACGGGCAGACGGGGAGCAGCTCGGCCGGCCCCACCGACGAGGGCCCCGGCACCAGCGAGGGCCCCTCCACCGGGCCAGCCGACGACACCGACGGCTCGGACGGCACCGGCTCCGATGACACGGGCGAGCCGCCCGGCGACGAGGAGCCCACCCCGGCGCACCTCCAGGAGTGCGACGGCAGCCCTCCCGGCTCGATCCTCGTCGCCGATCCCACCAACTACCGCGACCAGCTCGACGCCATGCAGCCGGGCGACGTGCTCCAGCTCGCCGCGGGCACCTACGACCAGGGCCTGCCGATCTCGGGCATGAACGGCTCGGCCGGCGCCTGCTTCGTGATCGAGGGCCCGGCCACGGGCGCCCCCGCGGTCCTCACCGGCAGCTCGTCGCGCAACACCGTCAGCATCCGCGACTCGAGCTACGTGGTGATCCGCAACCTCGAGCTCGACGGGATCGGCGAGCTCGGGGACGCGGTCAAGGCCGAGGGCGACGCCAGCTATGCCCACCACATCGTGCTCGAGGGCCTGTACATCCACGATCACGCCGCCGACCAGCAGGTGGTGGGGATCAGCAGCAAGTGCCCCGCGTGGAGCTGGGTGATCCGCAACAACTGGATCGAGAGCACCGGCACGGGCGTGTACCTGGGCAACTCGGACGGCTCGGCCCCGTTCGTGGCGGGCCTGCTCGAGCACAACGTGGTGCTCGACACCACCGGCTACAACATGCAGATCAAGCAGCAGAACCCGCGCCCCGACCTGGCCGGGCTCTCCGAGCACGACACCACCATCATCCGCCACAACGTGTTCTCCAAGCTGGCCAACGGCAGCGTGGCCGAGGCCCGGCCCAACCTGCTGCTCGGGCACTGGCCCACCTCGGGGCCGGGAGTGGATGACCTCTACGAGGTGTACGGCAACTTCTTCCACGAGAACCCCACCGAGGCGCTGATGCAGGCCGAGGGCAACGTGGCGATCCACGGCAACGTCTTCGTCAACGGCTCGGGGCCCGGGCTGGTGGTGCAACCCCACAACGACGTGCCGCGGCGCATCGAGGTGTTCCTCAACACCTTCGTCACCACGGGGGCCGCGGCCCGGATCACCGGGGGCGACCCCGGCTTCGCGCAGCGCTTCGTGGGCAACGCGGCGTTCGGCGATCCGGCGCTCACGGGGGGCGAGCAGATCGACGACCACACCGGCACCTTCGCCGACGCGACCGCGGTGCTCGCCGCCCCCACCGGGGTGCTCGGCGGGGGCCTCGACCTGCACCCCCAGCCGGGCCAGCTCGCCGACGGCTGGGACACCAGCGGGCTCGAGGCCTTCATGTGGTGGGATCGCGACTTCGACGGCCGCCCGCGCGACGCGGGGATCCGGGGCGCCTACGCGGGGCCGGCCGACGCCGGGGCCTGGAGCCTGGATCGCGACCGCAAGCCGTAGCCGGTGCCCTACCCCAGCCCGCGGGCGACCAGCACCTTGGGCTCGGTCAGCTCGTCCATCGCGAAGCGCACGCCCTCGCGACCGAAGCCCGAGTCCTTGGTGCCGCCGTAGGGGAAGTTGTCCACGCGGAAGGTGGGCACGTCGTTGATCATCACCCCGCCGTACTCGAGCACCTCGAAGGCCCGCAGGGCCCGGCCGAGGTCGGCGGTGAACACCCCCGCCTGCAGGCCGTAGCGACCGGCGTTGCAGGCCGCGAGCGCGCCCTCGAAGTCCTCGTAGGCCTCCACCACGGTGACCGGGCCGAAGACCTCGTCCTTGCACACGCGGGCGTCGGCGACCACGTGGGTGAGGATGGTGGGCTGGACCACCGCGCCCTTGCGTCCGCCGCCGCAGCGCACGCGGGCGCCGGCCGCCGCGGCCTCCTCCACCCAGGCACACACCCGCTCGGCCGCCGCGCGATCGATCACCGGGCCCACCCAGGTCTCCTCGTCGAGCGGGTCGCCCACCGCCAGCCGCTCGGTCTCGGCCACGAAGCGCGCCACGAAGGCCTCGAGCTCGGCCGCGTGCACGAGCACCCGCTGCACCTTGATGCACACCTGCCCCGCGTTGGCCCACGCGCCCACCAGCAGGCGGGGCATGACCGCGTCGAGATCCACGCCGCGATCGATCACACAGGGCGCGTTGCCGCCGAGCTCGAGCATCACCTGCTTCTTGCCCGCGAGCGACTTGAGCCGCCAGCCCACGCGATCCGATCCGGTGAAGGAGAGCACCGCCATGCGATCATCCTCCACCATGCGCTGGGCCACCGCGGGCTCGCAGTGGATCACGCTCAGCATCCGCTGGGGCAGGCCCGCCTCCTCCAGCAGCTCGGCCAGGCGAAAGCCGGTGAGGGGACACTGCGGCGGGGGCTTGAGCACGCTGGTGGTCCCCACCGCCACCGCGGGCGCGAGCTTGTGTGCGATGAGGTTGAGGGGGAAGTTGAACGGCGAGATCGCGGCCACCGGGCCCCGGGGCACCCGCTGCACCACGCACAGCCGCCCCTCGCCGCCGGGCTGGAGGTCGAGCGGCATCACCCGGCCCTCGGCGGTGCGAGCCTCGGCCGCCGCGAGCCCGAAGGTCACGGTGGCCCGCGCCACCTCGCTGCGACACCAGCGGATCGGCTTGCCGCTCTCGCGCGCCATCAGCCGGGCCAGCGCATCGGCGTGCTCGCCGATCGAGCGCGAGACCGCCTCGGCGATCCCCGCTCGCAGGTGCGTGGGCAGCCGCCGGGCCTCGTCGAAGCCCTCCGCCGCCGCTGCGATCGCGTCGTCCATGTCGGTGGCCGAGCCCAGCACCACCTCGCCCACGGGCTCGTCGTCGAAGGGGTTGCGGATCACCTCGACGCGATCACCGTCGCGTCGCTCGCCGCCGATCCTCGTCAGGGTGCGCTCCATCGAGGCCCGGAGTAGCACGTCCGACGACCGCCTCCACCCCGCGCCCCGCCGACCGTCGCCGCGGTGGCGCCCCGTCAGCGGCGGCCGGTCGTCCCGCGCACGGGCCGCGGCCCTTCCTGCACCAGGAGCCTCCGCGAGCGCGGGCTCAATTGCCGATCTTGAACCCGCCCGAGGCCTTGGCCTCGCCGTCGCCCCGCTCCACGTTGCCCTCGGCGTCGATGGTGGAGGGGTCGCGCACGTTGTCGCGCTCGGGCTCGGCCTGCGTGGAGTGATCGAGACCCGGGCCGCGCAGCTCCACGTGGTCGCCTCGCTCGAGCTCGCGGCTCGAGTAGATCGTCATGGCGAGGCTGGTCTTGGGCAGCACCTGCACCACGATGAGCGCGGCCGTCACCCGCCGCGGCCAGCCGTCCTCGTAGGGGATCTTGAAGACGCGCTTCTTGGTGTACTCGTCGCCCTTGCGGACCACCTCGAGCACGTTGCCCTCCTCCACGCCGTCGGCCTCACCGAGGCTCACCACCACGAACTGCTCGTCACCCGCGAGCACGTCGTTCTCGCCCTTGCCGCGCAGCCGCCGGGAGCGGCGGGAGCCCTTGATGGGGATGGGGCCGGTGCCGGTGAGGGTGGCCACGACCAGACCGGAAGCGGCCTGGTCGGCGGGCACGGGGTCGAGCCGGCGGAAGCGTCGCTTGAGCGGGCCGACCTTGTAGCCGCGCTCGATGGGGTTGACCGCGGTGGCCACGGTGCCCTCCACCGCCTCGCGGGCGATGGTCTCGACCTCCACGTCGCCCATGATCTCGACCACGTAGCCGAGCACGTTCTTGCCGTCGACGTCGTAGACCTTCTCCTGCGGGGCGTAGACCACCAGGCGCTCGCCGGAGACCGGCGGGTTGGCCTTGTCGTAGTCCATGTAGACCGTGTCGAGGGTGGCCATCATCACCTTGGCCTGGGCCCCGCCGGTGATGGTCATGGCGCTGTCGAACTGCGCGGCGTCGACGAAGGCGGTCTGGGTGAGCAGCACCGGGTCTTCCTGCACGCGCTTGGGCACCCGGGTCTTGGAGAAGCGCAGGCGGGGCTCGTCCGCGACGTTGGTGCCGCGCGGCTCGAAGGGGTCGTAGAGGCGGATCCGATCGCCGGGGAAGATCCAGTGGGCGTTGGTCACGTGGTCGTTCCACGACCACAGCTTCGGCCACAGGTAGGGATCGGCCAGGTACAGCTCCGAGATGTCCCACAGCGTGTCGCCGTTCTGCACGATGTGGAACTCGGGCGCATCCGGGTACGGGCCGTACTCCTGCAGCACGTTGGGATCGGTGATCTGCAGGCCCGAGATCACCTCGCCGTTGGGCCCCACCGTGATCGCGCTCGAGCCATAGACCTGATCGGGGGTCCGATCGCTGCGGCGCTCGGTGTAGCCCGGGTCGACGGTGCCCTGGAGCTCGGGGCTCTGCGGCGGCGGGGTGCCGAACGCGGCGTCGAGCGCCGGCGCGCGGCTGGGCTCGTCCGAGACGGGCTGGGCATGCGCCAGGCCCCCGGCCAGGGGCACGACGACGGCGACGACGACGGCGGAACGGCGCATGGTGATCAGGACTCCAGCTCTGCCAGCTTGACACGAGCGATGTCGCTTGCGCGCTCGCCCGGATAGGCCGCGATGAGCTCGCCGAGCACGTCGCGGGCGTTGGGCTCGTCGCCGAGCTGCCGATAGCACAGGCCGATCTTCAGCAGGGCGTCGGGAGCCTTGTTTCCGCCGCCGTAGCGCTCCACCACCTCGGTGAACGCAGCCAGGGCATCGGCATAGTGAGCCTGGTCGTAGGCGGCCTCGCCCTTCCAGTAGAGCGCGTTGTCGGCGTAGTCGTGCCGCGGGTGGCGGCGAGCGAAGTCCTCGAAGGCGGCCTCGGCCCGCTCGACCTGGCCCGACTTGTACACGGCCATCGCCGCCTCGTACTCGTCGATGATGGGCTGCCCCTTGGCCGAGCGATCGGGTCGATCCGGCTCGGTGGGTGCGTTGCTGCGGGTGAGATCGACCAGCCGCGAGCCCACCAGGCGGTAGCTCTGGGCCGCCAGCCCGGGCTCGGCCAGCGGATCCTCGTCCTCGAGCTCCGGGCCATCGGGCGGCGGATCCTGCGGGGGCGGCGGCGCGGCCACCGAGTCCCGTGGGGCGAGACGTACCACCGGCAGCGCACGGCCATCCGGCAGGGTGTGGGCCCCGGCGACCGTACCGCCAGCGGCGGGCATGCCGCCAGCGACCGAGCCCCCTCCCCCGCGCTGCTCGAGGTAGAGCACGCGGTCCTCGAGCATCTGCACGCGTCGACGCAGCGCCGCATTGTCGCGCCGAAGCTGCATCATCGGGTCCTCTGCGGGGACCGCCGTCGTCTCGGGCGTGGCTGCGCGATGCGCACAGCCGGCGGCGAGCACGAACAACAGCGGGGCCATGGTGCGCCTGGCTCTCATGAGTCGGAGATCAGGCTAGCAACCGCCCCGGTCCCGCCCAAAAAGCCCACGAAAGGGCCTGACTGCGCATCACACGCTGCCCTCGATCGGCCAAGCTCTCCTCGGTCCGACCGCCCCCGATGAGCACCCGCATGACGTTTCGCCCCAAGGTCCTCGCATGGCTGGCCGCGTCCAGCCTGGTCCTGGTCGGCTCCGTGGCCACCGCGGCCTCCGACCCCGTCATCGACCAGAAGGCCGGCTCGCTGGGCCGTGTGATCGGCATCCGCATCGTCACGCCGGGCAGCCGCGACCATGCGAGCTACCACGGCTTCGTCCGCACCAAGCCCCCGCTCGGCGATCCCGAGACCTACTACTGGGGCGGGTCGAGCTGCCCCGCGCAGAAGCTCACCGAGGCCCAGGTCGGCGTCCTCGTCGATGCGCTCCGCGATCACCAGCAGCTCCAGGTCCGCCCCTACTACACGCTGGGTGAGGCCGCGGACCGCTGCCTCATGGCGTTCGATCTCGTGGCCGGTTGATCGCCCGCGACGTCTCCACCTTCCTTCGCTGGGCCGGGGTGCTGGTCACCCGCCTGCGCCCGGGCGCGCCCATGCCCGACCTTCCGCTGGCGTGGCAGCGAGCGCAGCGGACGATCGCGGCTCGGCTCGCGCTGGGAGCCGTGCGCGAGGGTCTGACCGCAGGCAGCCGCCGGGGCGACGCCCTGGTGCTCGACGACGGGCCCGAGCTGCCGCTGGCCCGCGTCGGTGAGCTCGAGCTGCACGAGCCCGAGCTTGGGGGACCGCGGCATCCCTGGCTCGAGGACCCTGCGGTGCTGTGGCAGCAGCTCGGCCGCGACCAGCCGCCGGCCGTCCGCGAGCGCGTGGCCGCGGAGCTGGCCGACTCCGCGTTCAACCTCGGGCTGGCTGTGCTCGCGGAGTGGCTGCGACCGGCGTGGGCCGCCGAGCACCCCGACGATCCGCGCGCCCTCGATTCCGAGCACTGGGTGACCGAGGGGCACCCCTGGCATCCCATGACCAAGACGCGGCTGGGGCTCGGGCTGGCCGAGCACGCCCAGCTCGCGCCCGAGCTGCTGGCCCGCACCCCGCTGCGAGCGATCGACGTCGATGCCGAGCTGGTCCAGGCGACCCCGCAGCTCACCGAGCACCTGGAGCCCTGGCTGGGTCGCGCGCCCTCGGGATCGGTGCGCCTGCCCGTGCACGGGCGGCAGCTCCCGCGGCTGGCCCGGGCATTCTCCGATCGCTGGGGCACCGCGCTTCGCCCCGCGCCGTGGCGAGACCAGGCGCGCTCGCTGCTGAGCATGCGCACCGTGGTGACCGAGCCCCCCCTGCTCGGACCGCTGCACCTCAAGCTGGCGCTCGACGTGCACACCACCAGCGCGCGCCGGGTGGTCTCGCCGATGAGCGTGCTCAACGGCCCCCGCGTGAGCGCGCTGCTGGCCGAGATCCAGCGCCGCGATCCGGTGTGCGCCCGGCTGCGGGTGGTGCCCGAGACCATGACCGGCGGGCTGCAGCAGGAGCGGGTGGGACCGCGGGCACGCGAGCTGGGGATCATCGTGCGCGACGGTCGGGACTTCCTCGGCACCGACGGTCGACCCGCGTGGGTGTGTGCCGGCTTGGGTCGGCCCGCCCCCCTCGACGGCCGCAGCGGAGTGGAGCGCCTGGCCGAGGGCTTCGAGGGCTCGCCGCGCCAGCGCGCGGCGGCGATGCTCGAGCGCTACGTGGAGGCCCTGGTGCCGCCCGTCCTGCGCTTCGCGGTCCACGGCGTGGCGCTCGAGGCCCACCTGCAGAACACCTTGGTGCTCGCTCGCGACGGGCGCCCCGAGGGCTTCGTGATCCGCGACCTCGGCGGGATCCGGCTGCATCGCCCGCGGCTCCGCGCCGCCGGCCATGCGCCCTCCCTCCACCCCGACTCGTTCATCGAGACCGACGACCTCGAGGAGCTGCGCACCAAGGTCTCGCACACGCTGCTGCATGCCCACCTCCACACCCTGCTCGGCTGGGTGGAGGCCATCCTCGGCCTGCCCTCGGCGGAGGGCTGGGCGCTGGTCCGGCGCAGCATCGACACGCAGCTCGAGCGCTGGGCCGAGGAGCCCGGGCTGCGCAATGCTTGCGAGGGCGACCGTCGAGCCCTCCTCGCTCCGCGGGTCCGGGCCAAGGCGCTGCTCACGATGCGCATCGACGATCGCAGCAGCGACTACGCCTACATCGACGTGGACAACCCGCTGGCTCGCGCTGCGGCGCAGGGATAGAGCAGGCTGCGACCTCGTCTGCGGTCGGCGGCCCCCGATCGGGATTGGGGGACCTGGGCCCCAGTCGCCGTGCCCGCCGAGATGTCGCCGGATGTGCCGGGAGAAACCACGGATGAGCACTACCGTCGCCCGCGCTGCCTGGTAGCATCGATCCACTCGGTGATGGGTGATGCGAGTCGTCAACGATAGACGGCAGTCCCCGAGGGTCGCGGTTCGGGGGGATGCCTACGTGCAGCACGGCCCGCACGCGATCGTGCAGTGCGAGCTGGTCGACCTGAGCCTGGGCGGGATGGCGGTGCTCAGCCGGGTTCCCCTGATGCCACGTCAGCACACCCGGGTGGAATCGAGCTTCCGCGGGGTCTCGCGGATCCTCGACGCCGTGGTGGTCCGGCGCAAGCGGACCCGCGAGGGCTTCGTGCTCGGGCTGCGCTTCGTCCAGCTCGACGGCGAGACGCGACACTGGCTCGAGGAGGTGCTGCGAACCATGCAGGTTCGCACCGCCCTCGCCCGCCAGGCCTGCGTGTTCTTCGACCGCCTGCCCCACCTCGAGGTCCCGGCCTATGCCTCGTCGGTGCCGATCCAGCCCACCGAGGCGCCGGCCCACTCGTCGGTGCCGATCCAGGCTCCGCCGGGGCATTCGTCCGTGCCGATCCAGCCGCAGGCATTCGTGCCCGAGGGTCCTGCCCCGGGGCATTCGTCCGTGCCGATCCAGCCGTATCCCGGTCCGGCCGCGCACTCGTCGGTGCCGTCGGGTCCGTACCCCGCGGTGCCTCCCGGATCGCATCCCGCCGCTCCGTCGGGTCCGTATCCAGCCGTGCCTTCCGGCTCGTATCCCGCCGTGCCTTCCGGCTCGTATCCCGCCGTGCCTTCCGGCTCGTATCCCGCCGTGCCTTCCGGCTCGTATCCCGCCGTGCCTTCCGGCTCGTATCCCGCCGTGCCTTCCGGCGCATATCCAGCCGAGTCGTATCCCGCCGTACCGTCCGGCGCATACCCAGCCGACTCGTATCCCGCCGCATCGTCCGGCTCGTACCCCGCCGCGCCGTCCAGCTCGTACCCCGCCGCACCGTCCGGCTCGTACCCCGCCGCACCGTCCGGCTCGTACCCCGCCGCGCCGTCCAGCTCGTACCCCGCCGCACCATCGGGCCCCTACCGCAACGTTCGGTCGGCCTCACAACCCACGCTGCCGACGACCGGAGCGCCTCCAACCGGCTCCCCCTCTGCATCGACGCCCCCCGCATCGCCCACATCGGCCCTGTCCCGGCCCACCCGAACGCCACCGGCCGTGAGCTACCAGGTGCTGCCGCCACCGCTGGACGAGCCTCGCTGGGAGCACACGATGATCGCCCCGACGCCCGCCGACGAGAACACCGTGGTCGAGCCCGGCGGGAGCCTCGGGGTGGACGCATGGACCGACGACGAGCTCGACACCCATCTCGCCTCCTCCTCGACGCCTCCGATTCCCTCGCCTCCCGAGCCCCGTCCCGCCATCCCCTTGGGCGCCGACGCATGGACCGAGGACGAGCTCGACACTCGCCTCGCGACGTCGCTGCCCCCAATCCCTCCGCGAACCAGCGAGCCCGTGCCCCTGGGGGCCGAGGCCTGGGCCGACGACGAGCTCGACACGCGCCTCGCCTCCTCCTCCTCGATCCCGCGGGTGCCCTCCCCTCCCCGACCCAGCGAGCCCGTGCTGCTGGGGGCCGAGGCCTGGACCGACGACGAGCTCGACACGCGCCTCGAGCCCGACTCGCGGCCACGCGAGCCATCGGGCGAGCTGCAGGCCCCGCGGGTCGACGAGCTCGATTCCCAGATGCCGCGGGTGGGCTCGTCGCGGGACCACGGAGCCTCGGATCGCCCCCGCGTGACCTCGGCCGACGCCCCGCGCGTGCACTCGACTCCGCGGGGCTACCTCGAGTACGCATCGCCCTTCGATCCCTTCGCCCCCGTGCCCGAGCCCGCCGGCGAGCGAGGGCTCCCCTCGATCGAGGAGGACGAGGCCGCGGTGAGCTTCGAGGCCGTCTCGGGCCTGTACGCCCTGCCTCCGCTCGGCGACGAGGCCCTCATCCATCCCTCGCTTCCCCATGCCCCGCGGGGATCCGGAGCGACCATCTCCGACGACGAGGAGGACGGCGCAGAGGCTCGGCTCGAGCTGGGTGAGGCGCTCGCCCGGGCGATCTCGGCTCAGCTCCGGGTCCCCAGCGAGACGGAGACGAGCTCGGCCGAGACGCCCGAGGACGAGGTCCAGGAGGCGGTGGATCGCACCTCGGTGCAGCCCGCGGCCACGTCGACCACCATCTCGCAGCCCGGCCCCACCCACTGGGGGCTCGACGCCCTCGACCGCCGCGAGCACGAGGACACCGGGGTCGACCGCTGGCCCGCGGAGGGGGCGGAGACCTACGGCGATGCGTCGTACGAGCCAGGGGACCCGACCTGGTACGCGAGCGAGGGCTACGCCGCGGGTGACCACTACGGCGACGACGCCTTCCACGGCGAGACCCGTGGCTTCGACGACGATGGATACCCGCACGACGGTAGCGCCTACGAGGCCGACGGGTACGACGAAGACGGCTACCCGCACGACGGCAGCGCCTACGAGGCCGACGGGTACGACGAGGAAGACGGCTACTCGCACGACGGCGAGGCGGGTGATGGCTATGCCTACGACGCCGACGATGCCTACGCCGACGGCGGCACCGAATACGCCGAGGACTACGACGACGCCTACACCTACGATGCCCATGGCGTAGCCCAGCCGGTCCAGGACGATCACACCCAGATCGCGGTGCACATCCCCATGCCGCCGCTCGAGCCGGAGCCCGAGACCCCCAACGACGCGGTCACCGGCTTCACGATGGTGATGCACGTGGACGACCTCATCGCCGCAGCGGAGCTCGAGGCCTCGGCCGCCGCGGGCATTCCGATCCCCGAGCTCGAGTCGCCCACACAGACCGGCCACACCGTGCAGATCGACCTCCGGGCGGGCCTGGCCTGGACGGCCGATCCCGCCGTCTCGCCCGCCGAGGCCACCTGGGCCACCACGCCCTCGCCCGTTCCGGCGCCCGCATCGGCCCACGACGAGCACGCGCCGCTGGACCTCGACGATCTCGACGCGCTCGACGATCTCGACATCCCCACCGCGATCGTCCCTCCCGCGACCACCGAGATCGCGGAGGAGTCCTCGGTCCCCCGGCTCTCCAAGGACCTCCAGGCGGCGCTGGCCCGGGTCCGCCGGCGCAACAAGCCCGCCGCGACCGCCAAGGAGACGCCCGACGAGGCGAGCCCCGAGGCTGCCACCGAGCCCGAGCCCGAGGCCGCTCCCCGCAAGGACTCCCGCCAGCGCCGACGAGAGCGGAGGGCCTCTCGACGCTGGGGCAACGACTCCCCCGAGCTGGTCGAGCTCTACCGCGCCGCGCTGGCGCAGCTCGACCCCGAGCCGTAGCCCGACCTAGATCCTACGCGCCAGCTCGACCTCGGCCCGGGGAGGCGGCGCGCCCGGTCGCTGCAGGCAGTACGCCACGAACTCCTCGAACACCGGCCGCGCCGTGCCGTGGGTGGGCAGCGCGTGCACGTGCAGGGCGGGCAGCACGTTGACCTCGAGCAGGCCCGCCGCACCGGGAGCCCAGCGCTGCGGTGGCGGCAGCCGGAAGGCCTCGGCCGGCCCCCGCAGATCCACGCCGCCCACGTCCACGCCCAGCAGCGCGCACGCCCGAGCGGCCAGCTCGCCCCACCCCGGGTGCAGCTCGTCGCTGCGATCGATGGTCTCGATCTCCTCGCCGACCAGCTCGATGTGCTGCCCCGCCGGCAGCGGCTCGTCCAGCCTCGCCCCGTGCTGCGCGAGCAGCCGCCGCAGCTCGCGATCCACCTCGATGCGATCGATGGGGCTGAGCCCGTCGTAGGGCCACGCGCCGCGCCGCCCATCCTCGTTGAGCGCGGCCACCAGCGCGGCCGGGCTGCGCTCGCCGTCGCCCACCAGCACCGGGCGCCGCACCTCGGCCGCGGCCGAGCACCGCCCCCCGATCACCGCGACCCGCAGGTTGATCCCCTCCACCTGCGGCTCGACCACCGCCTCCTCGTCGAGGTCCCGCGCCCGCGCCTGCGCACAGGCCCGCGCCAGCGCCTCCTCGTCACGGATCCCCACGCTCACTCCCAGCCCGCGGTTGCCCCAGTTGGGCTTGACCACCACCGTGCCGTGCTCGCGCAGCATCGCCCTCGCCGGCCCCACGTCCTCGCCGTCCACCAGCAGGTCGGGCACGCAGGCCACCCCCTGGGATCGCAGGTGCTCGCGCGACACGTGCTTGTTGTTGCTGAGGGTCTGCGCCACCTGGGTGAGGAAGGGCGAGCGGGTCTTGCTCACGATCACCGCCCGCGCCTCGTCCCGCAGCACCAGGAAGTAGTCGGAGGGCTCGTCCGAGAGCGGCTCGGCCCGCACGCCCAGGCGCCGGGCCGCCTCCACGATCAGTCGGTTGGTGCGGCCGAGGCTCATGGTCCCTCGTCCTTGCGGAAGGTGACCAGCCGCCGCTCGTCCTCGCCGCTGAGCACCGTCCCCGGCACGGCCAGCCCGCGCTCCACCCACGGTGGCGCGGTGACCAGGGCCCGGTGGATCCCGGCCGAGTACGCCCGCAGCCGCTCCGCGGGCAGCCGCGCCACGCGATCCTCGAGATCGGCCGGCACGGGGTCGTGCGCGCGCTTGCCCGCGAGGGTGATGCTCCAGATGCAGTGGAACGAGGGCACGTGGATCACCATGGGCAGGGTCCAGGGGAACACCTGCCGCAAGGTGGTCTGCACGGTGCGAGCGAAGCCGAGGTCGTAGGGATCGAGCTCGCCCGATTGCAGCACCACGATCCCGTCGTCGTGCAGCCGCGCCGCCACCCGCTCGAAGAAGCGCACCGTGAACAGGTCCACCGCCGGCCCGTCCTCCACCGGGTCGGTCACGTCGAGCAGCACCACGTCGTAGGGCTCGGAGTCCCGCGCCAGGGTGGCCTGCACGTCCTCGATGCGCAGGGTCACCCGCGGATCCTCGAAGGCGCCGTCGCTCCAGCTCGGCAGGTGCTCGCGGCAGGCTTCCACGATGGTGGGATCGAGGTCCACGGCCAGCACCTCCTCCACCGTGGGGTGTCGCAGCAGCTCGCGCAGCGAGGCCCCCTCTCCCGCGCCGCCCACCAGCACCCGACGCGCGGCGCCGTGGATGATCATCGCGGGGTGCACCAGCGGCTCGTGGTACATGGCCTCGTCGGCCTCGGTGGATTGCAGCAGGTCGTCGATGAACAGCGCGCGCCCGTAGGTCTCGGTCTGCGCGATGATGAGCTCCTGGTGCTCGGAGCGGCGGCGATCGAGGATCTCCTCGAGCACGAAGCGGATCTGCAGGCCCTCGGCCCATGGCTCGTCGAGGATGGTGCTCATCGCGTGTCCCCTTCCTTGTCCGCCCCGCGGGGCCCCGAGCGCCGGCGACCGCGACGGGCCACCGTGCGCGCCCACAGCATGCTCAGCCCCGAGCCCACCAGGATCAGCAGGCCCAGCCCGGCCAGCAGCATCAGCAGCGTGCCGGCTGGGCCCAGCAGCTCGCCGGTGTGCAGCCGGAACAGCAGCCGGGTGAGCCCCGCGACCCCCTGCCGCGTGCCCAGCACCCGCCCGTCGCCCGCGAGGTACACCTCGGTCTCGGCATCGTCGTCCAGCCACACCGTGTAGGGCTGGTCGGGCGCCTGCGGCAGGCCGATGTCGGTCGCGGGCGAGCCGTCGCCGACGGCCACCGCCCGATCCACCAGCTGCTCGAGCGGCAGCGGCCGCACCACCTCGGGCGCGCTCGGTCGCGGCGGCGAGAGCTGGTCGCGGAACAGCAGCACCAGCCCCGTCGCCGCGCTCAGCAGCAGCAGCAGCGCCACCCCCAGCCCGGTCCACTGGTGCAGCCGAAACCAGCTCCGCCGTCGCACTACGACTCGCCTCCCCGTCGCCGCGCCCGACGACGATCGCGGCGCCCCTGGGCCCGCTGCTGGGCGTCGAAGAACCAGTGCTTGACGTCCAGCGTGACGTACACCGTGCGCGGTCGCTGGGGCAGGATGCCGAGGTTGATGTCGTCGGTGCGGTAGAACCACTCGGCGTCGAGGATGTTCTTGACCCCCACCGTGAGGTTGAACGCCCAGTAGCGCGGCAGCAGCATCTCGAAGCGCGCGTAGGCGTCCCACAGGGTGTACGAGGGGATCAGCCCCACGTGCCCGGTCGCCGACTGCTCCACCGTGTCGTTGTAGTCCGAGAACTGGGTGTCGGACCACTCCACGTCGGTGCCCACCTGGAGCGCCCGGCAATCGTCCGAGCCCTCCACCCCCGGCAGGAAGCTGCACGGCCACGGGAACGAGTAGGCCACGCCCGCCCACGCCTCGTGGCGCGGGTACCAGGCCAGCTCCTTGCCCTCGCGCCCCGAGCCCTCGAGGATGCGGCTGCGGGTGTAGGCGTGTCCGGCGTAGAGCTCGGAGCCCACCAGGCCGTCCCACAGATCGCCGGGCGACCAGCCCACCTCCGTCTCCACGCCGCCCGCGACCGCGCGGTTGGCCACGATGTCCACGGTCTCGATCCCGATGTCGCGCAGGTTGTGCATCGAGCGGAACCAGGCCGTGCTCTCGCCCCACAGCCCCACCACGTCCTCGAAGCGGACCCCGCTCTCCACGGTGTCGACGGTCTCCACCGTGGTCCCCGAGGCGCCGGTGGCCACCTGCAGCTGCACGAAGGTGGGCGGGGCGAGCGAGCGCGAGTAGCCCACGAAGGTCGAGACCTCGTCGATCGGCGACAGCCACAGCGACGCCGACGACACCAACCCCGCGAAGGTCTGCGACAGCACGGCGCTCGGCCCCGTGAGGTTGTTGTTGCGCCGCGATGCCCGGAACAGCTCCCCGCGGATCCCCATGCGCAGCACCAGCCGGTCGTCGACGAGGTGGTGGGCCTGCTCCACGTAGGCCGCCAGCGCCCCCAGGCGAGCGTCGGCGTCGCTGGGCTGCTCCCAGGGGATGGTGGGATCGGAGGCCAGCACCTCGCGTCGCCGAAGCGACGCCAGCTCGAGCGCCCCGCGGACCCCCACGCTCAGGTCGGCGTAGGGGCGCCCCTCCACCCGGCCCAGGCGCAGCGCGTAGCGGGGCTCGACCCCCAGCGAGTCGTACACGCGATCGAGGCTCCGGATGGTGCGCTCGGGTTGGTTGGCCACCACGGTGCTGCGATCGCTGTGGTTGTAGTAGCCGTGCAGCTGCAGCTCTTGCCCCTGGGCCGGGCGCACGCTCATCGCCACCGCCTCGCCCGCGCGCCAGCCATGGAAGCGATCGTTGGGACGGGTGGTGCCGAAGCGATCCTCCGCGTACGCCTGGGGCGACAGCCCGCCCGGGATCCCGCTGTCCTCCCAGTAGAGGTGCGAGGTGGAGCTCAGGGTCACCCGGGGGCTCGCCTCGTAGGCCAGCTTGACGAGCCCCGCCTCCACGTGGACGTCGCTGTTGTCCCGGAAGCTGCGACCCGCCTGGGGTGCGTACTCCACGTAGACCCCCAGTCGATCCACCGTGGTGCCGAAGCCGGTGGCCATCACCGCGTGGCCGAACTGGTCCACCCGGGCGGTCACCGAGGCCTCGGGAGCGCGCGGGATCGGCTTGGTCATCAGGTTGAACACGCCGCCCGAGGTCTGCGGGCCGAAGCGCACCGAGACCCCGCCGCGCACCGCGTCGATGCGATCGATCGAGAACAGCGACACCGGGAACAGCGACAGCTCGGGCTGACCGTAGGGCGCCATCGCCAGCGGCACCCCGTCGAGCAGCACGGTGGCCTTCGAGGACAGCCGCGGATCCGCCCCGCGCACGCCCACGTTGAGCTTGGTGGCGGTGCTGCCCACGCCCGCGATGCCCTCCAGCGAGCGCACGCCCGGCATCTTGTCGAGCGCCTCCGAGAACGAGGCCGCGCCGCGGGTCTGGATCTCGGCGCGGTCCACCGTGGTGCGCCCGGCCGCGTAGCGGAACACGTCCTGGTCGCTGCCATCGCCCAGGGGATCGGCGCTCACCCGCACCGTCCGCACCTCGCCGTCCTCCTCCGAGGGGGCGGCCGGGCCCGCGCTGACCTCCTCGAGCGGCGCGACCTCCTCGGGAGGGGCTTGGTGGGCGCCGGGCTCCGCGTCGCTCGCCTCGCCCTCGCCCTCACCCTCACCAGGCTCCGCGTCGCTCGACTCGCCCTCGCCTGCAGCCCCTCCGCTCGACTCGCCCTCGCCCGTCACCTCGCCCGGGGCCGCCCCTCCATCGACCACCGGTCGGGACTCGGCCTCGGGCTCCGGCGCAAGGACGGCGATGAGCAGCAGCGCGTGCATGGCATGCTCGGGCTGGCGCCCGTCCTCGCGGCTAGCCCTCGTCGACCACCACTCGGGTGGCGCCGCGGATCCGCAAGGACAGCTCGTGATCGGGGAACAGCGGCCCGAGGTCGTCGTGCTCGGTCACCCGCCGTCCCTCCTCGTCGAAGAGGTAGACCTTGCCGAGCACGTCCACGCCGTAGAGCCGGCCGCCGATGCGGGCGAGCCCCTCGATGTCGAGCCCGGGCACGATGCCCTCGGCCACGATGCCCTCGGCCACCGGCTCGGAGTACTCCTCTCCGTCTGCCGGCGCCGACATGCGATAGAGCACCTGGCGCTCGAGCGGCATGATCTCGGCGTTCTCGGAGCGCACCACGCCCAGCAGGTCGGCCGCCTGGGCATCGGGGGCCATGTCGCCGGCGATGCCGAGCTGGGGCACGAAGCGCGACCACGGCTCGCACAGCACGTCGCAGGCGTAGTAGCTGGGATCCTGGCTGACGTCGTTGGGGTACACGCAGTGCCCCTGGGCGATCACCTCGAGGTCCACCCGGAACACCGCCCCGTTGGCCTCGATGCCCGAGCCCCCCACCCCGCGCACGCCCAGCAACAGCTCGTCGCCGAGGAAGGCCAGCCCGCTCACGCCCTCCTGCCAGTAGCAGGGATCGGTGGAGGGGCTGAGCGCGTCGCCGGGGACGATCGCGTAGCGATCGATCCCGATCTGGCCCGCGCGAGTCCAGTCGTCCACCTGGAGCTGGGCCACGCCCCACTCGTCGTTCTTCACGTCGAAGCTCACCGCCCACAGCCCCGCAGCGGGCGACCAGGCCAGATCGCGCAGGGTGAACTTCTGCAGGGATCCGTCTTGCACCGAGATGGCGCCGAGCCCCTCGTCGAGCCGCAGGTTCCCCAGCGAGGCCAGTCGACATGCATTGGTGCCGTCGTCGCAGCTCCGCGTCGGGTCGTACAGGTGCAGCGACGGACCGAGGTAGGTCCCCGCCTCGTCGAGCGGCACGTTGCTCTGGTACAGCGCCTCCGCGCTCGACAGCCGACCGTTGACCAGCAGCATCAGCTCGCCGCGCAGCTCGTGGGGCTCGTCGCATCCCACCCCGCACGTCGACCCCGTCTCGTCCTCGGTCCCGTCCGCATCCCCGGCGTCCTGCGTGCCCCCCTCGGAGCCCGAGGCGGTCGGCGGAGGCTCGAGATCGATGCACCCCTCCATCACGAGCGCCGCCACGGCCACGCCAATGATGTTGAAAGCCCTTTTCATTTAGAGATGGATCTACCTCGGCCCCCAATCGCCGTCAAGCCGAGCCGAAGGTCGCAGCGATTGCGTGAGCCCCCGCGCATCGACCGGCTACAATCTCTGGTTGAATTGAAAATGGATTTCATTATTATTCAATCACTCGCTTCCTTCCCATGCTCAGGGCCCTTCGCACGCTCCTCCTCCCTGCCTCGCCATTGGCGCTCGCGCTCGTCTCGGGCTGCGGCGACGACCTTCCCCCGCAGGACGTCTCCGGCTCCAGCTCCACGAGCTCCCCCGACCCCGACACCGGCTCCGGTGATGGGACCGGCACCGGCACCGGTCCCATCACCGAGGGCACGGGCGACGACGGCAGCAGCGACGGGGGTACCGGCGTGCCCGCCCCCGAGCTCGGGGCCACCCCCAACGTGCTGTGCGAGGCCGCGGTGGCCGAGCTCCAGATCGTGATCGATCACAATGCCTCGGGCGCCCCCGATCCCATGGCGATCGCCGAGGCCTACCTGGGCCCGGAAGGCGAGGGAACCGCCCTGCAGCAGATGGTGCAGACCTACGGCGGCCTGCTCGGGCGCGTGGAGGACGGGGTGCTGATCGACGACGCCGCGATCCTCGATGCCCTCGCAGCGGGCACTCCCGAGGCCATGATCGACGTGGAGACCCGCGTGGTGCTGGTGATCTCGCAGCTGGTGCGAGCTCGCACCGCCGAGGTCGCGGGCTCCCAGCCCGATGTCGATCGCGATCCCGCGCTCCTCTACGCGCTGTGGGACGACGCCTACTGCTACTTCGACGCGGTGGTGCGCCCCCATGCCCAGGCTGCCGACGCCCTCGGCGGCGAGCTCGAGCCCATCGAGGCCGACATGCAGCACGGCTTCGAGTGGGGCCACGGCGGCATCATGGGGCCCGAGGCCTCGTTCGCGATCGACGAGTGGTCGGTGCCCGCAGCCAAGCAGGTGGTGGAGAAGAGCATGTTCCGCGCCTACGATCGCTTGGTGGTCGAGCTGGCCGCGCAGGCCCAGGCGACCGGCGACCCCCTGCTCGCGAGGCGTGCCCTCGGGCTGTTCCAGGTGCTCGAGGATCGCCTGCTCGGCCGCAACACGCCCGGTGTCGACCTCATCGAGGCCGACCTCGGCGGTGATCCCTCGCTCATCGATCCCGCGATCATCCGGCACGAGCTCGACATCGCCTGGGCCAAGCGGGTGCGTCGCTACTGCTCGCATGCCAT
Organism: Myxococcales bacterium; assembly: GCA_020633315.1. Taxonomy (GTDB): domain Bacteria; phylum Myxococcota_A; class Polyangia; order Nannocystales; family Nannocystaceae; genus Paraliomyxa. The sequence goes on along the minus strand of JACKDV010000001.1, from coordinate 100,031 downwards.
CGACGACGACACCACGGGCACCCCCTCGGGCCACACCGGCGGCAACGAGGGGCGCACCTACGCCAAGGTGATCATCCCGACCATGGAGGCGATGCTCGACGGCTTCGACGGCGCGACCCACCTGCAGCACTGGGATGCATGGATCGAGGCGATCGAGGCCGACGACGCCGTTGCGGCCCAGGCGGCGAGCGACCTGCTGGTCCCGCCGGTGTGCGAGCTGCAGGGCTTGCTCGGCATCGCCGAGTGCACCGGCAGCGAGGACCAGCCCCCCCCGGGCTGATCCACCGCTCGATGGGAGCGGCTCGAGCTGGTGACGGCCGAGCGGGTGCCGTCGACTCCTCGTCGAGCCCCACGCGCCCGAGCCCCGATTCGCATTGACACCCCGGTCGGCCCCGGCTACATCCGGACCGCCGTCGGTTCCCTGGGCTCGCCCGGGGACGCAAGAGGGAACGCGGTGAGAATCCGCGGCTGTCCCGCAGCGGTGAGCAGGAACGACCGTCGCACTCGAGGCACTGGGTCCCCCCCGGGAAGCCGCGACCAGTAGGAACCCTTCGCCTGCAAGCCCGAAGACCTGCCGAGGCCCCCCGCCTGCATTCGCGGCGTGGGCATCGGCTCGGGATCGCGAGGACGGTTTCGGGGCACGGACGGCCCGACCGTCCACGCCCTTCGTCTGATCACCGAGCCTCCCGCGAGGACACGGACGATCACGAGACGAAGCATGCGATTCCCCTTCCTTCCCTCCCTCCACCGCGCCCCCTGCTGCCGCGGCGGCCTGGCCCTGCTGCTGCTCGGCGGGCTGTCGGCCTGCCCGGCCGACGACACCGACGACACCACCACCGGCGCCGGCGACTCCACGACCAGCACCAGCTCGCCCGCCACCGACGACGGCAACAGCGGGCCCGCCGGATCCTCCGACGACGGCGGCACCGGCTCGTCGGGCCGCGGCGACGAGACCGGCGACTCGGGTGACGCGAGCACCGGCGAGCCGGGCACCAGCACCGGATCCGAGAGCCTGGAGATCGCCGGCACCTGGCTCGAGGATCTCGGCGGCGGCGACGTGATCACCCACGAGATCCAGGAGACCTCATGGGCCACCAGCTCGCCCTTCGGCGACGCGCTCTATCACATCGAGCTCTACGACGACGAGGCGCGCTGGGTCATCGCCCTGGGCGACGAGACCAACGAGTTCTTCCCCGGCCTCTACAACAAGTTCGACTGGCACTGGGAGGGCGATGCCCTCTACTACTGCACCGCCGTCTACGACGCCGCCTCTGCCGAGGAGGCGATGGCGGCCCCCGACGCCGATCCCGGCGATCTGATCACCGGCTGCGGGGGCTTCCCCTGGAGCGCGCTGAGCCCCGCGCGCTGAGCCGCCCTCATGCCGCCCGATCGTCGTCGCTCTCGGGCGGCAGGTCGGGCGGGACCGGCGGGACCCGCCCCAGAAGGGCGGCCACGAAGTAGTAGAGCAGGCTCACCGTCCCGATGGTCAGCCCCAGCACCACGCCCGCATCCACGATGCCGCGCCAGGGCTGGCTGAGCTGCCGCACGCCCATCACCAGCAGCACGATCGCGAGCACCAGGATCCTCGCCACCCACAGCCCGCGCCGCGACGCATGGAACAGCGACATGCAGAACAGCGGCGCCAGCACGACCCACAGCGGCCGCGGCGAGCGGGCGATCACCTGGGCGCGCGCCACCACCCGCGGCGAGAAGCGACGGTGGAACCCGCGGTAGCCCTCGGCGTGCGCATTGACGACCAGCCACGCCGCCAGCACCGTCCACTGCAGACCGCTGAGATCGGACTGGATCGCCTCGAGGGCCATCGGGGTCAGGCGCAGCAGCGGCTGCACGAGCAGCGCGACCACTCCGGCCACGCCCCACAGCATGCCCAGGCGACCTAGCACCCGCGCCTCCGTCGCTCGGCCGGCTCGAGCCCCGCGCCCCCGGCGCTACGGCCCGGCGCCGTGACGATCGGTCGCACGTCGCGGTTATGACACGAAGTGCCGACCGAGGTCGGGGGCCGACGCCTCCCTGCCGCAGATCCACGTGAGCTTCGCCATTGCGCGCCACCCGCTGGTGCAGGGCGGCCGCGGTCTTGGTAGCACTCCGCTCGAGGGTGCAGGACCAGGGTCAGGGCGACGCGGATGCGAGCGAGCTTCGGCCCCGTCGCCTGATCGTGGGCACCGTGATCGCCCTGCTCGGGGTGCTCGCCATCGTGGCCGCCCTGGGCCTGTGGTTTCGCGAGCCCCTGCTGTCCGCCGGGCGGTGGTTCGTCCAGACCCTCGGCGGTCCCGGGATCGCAGTGGGCTTCGCGATCCCCGACGGCCTCACCGTGCCGATCCCCAACGATGCCTTCCTCGCCCTGGGGCGCGCCGGCCAGATGGGCACCGTCCCCATCGTGGGCTGGGCGCTGCTCGGCAGCCTGTGCGGGGGCAGCCTGGGCTGGCTCATCGGTCGCCGCCTCCGGAGGATCCGCGGCTTTCACCGCTTCATGTCGGGGCGGGGCGCCGCGTTGGATCGCGCCCTGCGTCGGCACGGCCTCAAGGTGGTGGCGGTGGCCGCCATCACCCCCCTGCCCTACTCCCTCTCGGCCTGGGCCGCCGGCTCGTCGCAGGTCCCCTACCTGCCCTTCCTGGCCGTGTCGCTGCTGCGGGTCGTTCGCATCGTGGCAGTGCTCTATCTCATCGATCTCGGCTTGATGTCCGTCACGTGAGGGGCGGCCCGGCACCGCCGTCCGACCGTGCTATACGGGCCCCGCCATGCCGCGCAGGAACAAGATCACCATCGTCGGAGCCGGGAACGTCGGCGCCACCGCGGCCCACTGGGCCGTGCAGCAAGAGCTCGGGGACGTCGTCCTCGTCGACATCAAGGAGGGCCTGCCCCAGGGCAAGGCGCTCGATCTCGCCGAGTCCGGTCCCGTGATGGGCTTCGACTCCAACCTCGTGGGCGCCAACGACTACGACGCCACCGCGGGCTCGGACGTGGTGGTGATCACCGCCGGGGTGCCTCGCCGCAAGGACCCCAAGACCGGGCAGTTCACCAGCCGCGACGAGCTGGTCGACATCAACCGCAAGATCGTCGGCTCGGTCACCAAGGAGATCGCCGAGCGCTCGCCCAACTCGGTGCTCATCTGCGTCTCCAACCCCCTCGACGCCATGTGCCACGTGATGCTCGCCGAGTCGGGCTTCCCGCGCGAGCGCGTGATCGGCATGGCCGGCGTGCTCGACACCGCGCGCTACAAGACCTTCATCGCCATGGAGCTCGGCGTCAGCGTCGAGGACATCCACGGCATGGTGCTCGGCGGCCACGGTGACACCATGGTGCCCCTGCCCTCGCACACCTCGGTGGCCGGCATCCCCCTGCGCGAGCTGATGGCCGAGGACAAGATCCAGTCGATCATCGAGCGCACCCGCAAGGGCGGCGGCGAGATCGTGGGCCTGCTGGGCTACTCGGGCTACTACGCCCCCTCCGCCTCCGTGATCGCCATGGTCGAGGCGATCGTGCGCGACAAGAAGCGGGTGCTCCCCGCCGCTTGCTTGTGCAAGGGCGAGTACGGCTACGACGATCTGTTCCTCGGCGTCCCCGCCGTCATCGGCTCGGGCGGCGTGGAGAAGATCCTCGAGATGGAGCTCGGCGCCAAGGAGAAGGAGATGCTCGAGGTCTCCGCCAACGCCGTGCGCGACGTGGTGAAGCTGCTCCCGTACTGAAAGCCCAGAGGCCACCGACCATGAAGATCCACGAGTACCAGGGCAAGGCCCTGCTCAAGGCCGAGGGGGTCCCCGTGCCCCTCTCGCAGGTGGCGTTCTCCGCCGCCGAGGCCGAGCGAGCCGCCCGAGAGATCATCGAGCAGACCAGCAACCAGGTCGTCGTCGTCAAGGCGCAGATCCACGCCGGCGGTCGCGGCAAGGGCCGCTTCAAGGAGCACCCCGAGCTCGGCGGCGTGAAGGTCGTCAAGGGGGCCGACCAGGCCAAGGCGGTCGCGCAGCAGATGCTCGACAGCACCCTGGTCACCATCCAGACCGGGCCCGAGGGCAAGCGGGTGGGCCGCGTGCTCGTCGAGCAGGGCATGGACATCGCGTCCGAGCTCTACGTGGCGGCCACCCTCGACCGCACCACCGGGCGCACCGTGCTGATGGCCTCCACCGAGGGCGGCATGGAGATCGAGGAGGTCGCGGCCAAGACTCCCGAGAAGATCCTCAAGGAGTCCATCGACCCCTCGGTGGGCCTGGTCGCCTTCCAGGCGCGCAAGCTCGCCTACGGCCTCGGGCTCAAGGACAACGTGGCCAAGAAGATGGCCCGCTTCCTGGGCAAGCTCGCCGCCGCCTACGAGCGCCTCGACTGCTCGCTGCTCGAGGTCAACCCGCTGGTGATCACCGGCGACGGCGAGGTGCTGGCCCTCGACGCCAAGGCCACCTTCGACGACAACGCGCTCTACCGTCACCCGGCGGTGGAGGAGCTGCGGGATCCCAGCGAGGAGGACCCCGCCGAGCTCGAGGCCAAGAAGTTCGACCTCAGCTACGTCAACCTCGACGGCACCATCGGCTGCATGGTCAACGGGGCCGGCCTGGCGATGGCCACGATGGACATCATCAAGTTCTTCGGGGCCGAGCCCGCCAACTTCCTCGACGTGGGCGGCGGAGCCACCGTCGACCGAGTGACCGCGGCCTTCAAGATCATCACCCGCGATCCCAAGCTCAAGGGGATCCTGGTGAACATCTTCGGCGGCATCATGAAGTGCGACGTGATCGCGCAGGGCGTGATCGCGGCCGTCAAGGAGGTCGGGCTCGAGGTGCCGCTGGTCGTGCGCCTCGAGGGGACCAACGTCGAGCAGGGCAAGAAGCTGCTGGAGGACAGCGGCCTTCGCCTCACCACTGCGTCGTCGCTTCGGGACGCCGCCCAGAAGATCGTGGAGCTGGCCCAATGAGCGTTCTCGTCGACAAGGACACCAAGCTGCTGGTCCAGGGCATCACCGGCAAGACCGGGGCCTTCCACGCCCGGCAATCGCTGGAGTACGGCACCCAGGTGGTCGCCGGCGTCACTCCCGGCAAGGGCGGGGAGAGCTTCGAGAAGGGCGTGCCCATCTTCGACACCGTGGCCGACGCCGTGAAGCACACCGGCGCCAACGCCTCGGTGATCTTCGTGCCGCCGCCCTTTGCCGCCGACGCGATCATGGAGGCTGCCGACGCCGGGGTGCCGCTCATCGTGGCGATCACCGAGGGCATCCCCGTCACCGACATGGTCAGGGTCAAGCGCTACCTGCAGGACAAGCCCAGCCGCCTCATCGGGCCCAACTGCCCCGGCATCATCACCCCCAATCAGTGCCGCATCGGCATCATGCCCGGCTACATCCACCAGCCGGGCCGCGTGGGCGTGGTCTCGCGCTCGGGCACCCTCACCTACGAGGCCGTGCACCAGCTGACCACCCTGGGCCTGGGCCAGACCACCGCCATCGGCATCGGCGGCGACCCGGTCAACGGCACCAACTTCGTCGATTGCCTCACCCTCTTCAACGAGGATCCGGCGACCGAGGGCATCGTGATGATCGGTGAGATCGGCGGCAGCGCCGAGGAGGACGGCGCCGCCTACATCAAGGCGCACGTCAGCAAGCCGGTGGTCGGCTTCATCGCCGGCACCACGGCCCCGCCCGGCAAGCGCATGGGCCACGCCGGAGCGATCATCTCCGGCGGCAAGGGCACGGCCGAGGCCAAGCTCGAGGCACTGCGCGAGGCCGGGGTGCACATCGCCGAGACGCCCTCCGACATCGGCTCGACGATGAAGACCGCGCTCGGCTGAGCGCTGACCGGACTCGACCGGCGTCTCGAAGCGGCCGTCGCAGCTCGACTGCGACGGCCGTCGTACTTGGAGCCCAGGGCGTCGGCATGCTCGGTCGCACATCCGCATCCTCAGTCCTCGGCCGGGAGCTCCCCCTTCGCGCGGAGGACGTCCGCCAGCGCCCCTCGCATGATGGACAGGTGGGGATGGTCGGGGCCCATGACCCGCTCGAAGAGCTCGATCCCCTGGCGGTGCATCGCTTCTGCCTCCGCGAGCCGCCCCTGGGTCCCCATGGCGGTGGCGATGTTGCTCATGGAGACCGCGATGTCGGGGTGCTCGGGCTCGAGGACTCTCACTCGGATCTCCAGCGCCTTGCGGTGCTCGGCCTCGGACTCGAGCAGGCGCCGCTGCCCGTACAGAGCGTTGGCGAGGTTGTTGTGCGAGCCCGCTACGTGAGGGTGATAGGGCCCAAACGCGGCCTCGAGGATCTCGAGGGAACGGCGGTGCTCGACCTCGGCCTCCGTGTAGCGCTCCTGCGCCCACAGGGCGACCCCCAGGGCCTCGCGAGACTCCCCGACGTCGGGATGCTCCGGGCCGAACGCCCGCAGGCGGATCGCGAGCGACTGTCGTAGATCGAGCTCGGCCTCTTCGAGGCGATGCTGCGCGATCTCGACGTTGGCGACGTTGTTGAGCGAACGAGCGATGTGGGGATGGTGTGGCCCCAGTGAGCGCCGGACGAGCTCCAAGGCCGTCCGGTGGGCGTGCTCGGCCTCGTCGAGCCGCCCTCGCATGAGCAGCGTGGCCCCGAGGTTGTTGTACAGCGTCGCAACGCGGGGGCCGCCTCGCATGCCGATGCTCTCCGCCTCCTCGATCGCGAGCCGATGGTAGTCGATCGCCTCGTCCAGCTTCCCTTGGGTGTGGAGCACACACGCGATGGTGCTGGCCGCTCCGATCTCCAGGAGGGGCTCGCTACGGGCCAGCTCCTCGACCACCTCCCGGTACGCCAACGCCTGCTCGGCTCGATACTCCTCGCACCCGATCACGAACATGAGCGCATGAGCGGCTTCCTGCATGCGTCGGGGTTGCCGGTGTCTCGACGCGAGAGCGAGCGCCCGCCTCGCCGAGACCTGGGACGCACCGTAGTCACCGACCACGCTGGACAGCCAGCCTTCCTCCAGCGCCAGCTCGGCTCGCACCGGATCGTACTCTACCGCCGCCAAGACACGGGCCCCCTCCTCGAGTCGCGCTCGCGCCAGCTCGTAGCGTCCGGCCTCGCGTTCCGCTCGCGCGCTGGCCAGGGCTCCGCGGGCATCCTCGACGGCGCCCGCATCCTCGGAACGAGGAGGCGCGACGTCGTCGAGCAGTGTCTCGACGTCGGCACACTGCCCCAGATCGGGCAGGCTCCCCACGAGCTCGTGGGCATTGGTCACGACATCGGCGTCTGCACCACCGAGCACCTCCACTGCGGCGTCGAGGGCCACCTTCGCGTGGTGGAGACACCCCATCCTCAGGTCCATCACCTCCGTCGACTGTTCTTGCCGCACCCGGGCCGCCTCGCAGGCGTCCGTGTGCTGCTCCACCCAAGCGCTCGCGTACGAGTCGAGTCCGGGACCGACGACCCGCTCCCATACGTCGGGAGCGTGAATCAGCCCCGTGCCGACGATCGCAGCCCGCACCTCGGCTCGGCGCTCCTCGTCCCACACTCCATCCAGCCGCTCACGTGCCCCCTCGCAGCGGAAGCCCACCTCTGCGTACCGAGCCAAGCCGACCCCGGCCACCGCCAGCCCCCCGGCGAGGCCGATCACCAGACGCCGCCGAGCCCGAGGAGCCACGAAGGTGCGAAGACGAGCGATGAGGTCCGGCATGGAGGGCCAGCGATGCTCCGGATCGGCCGACAGCCCTCGAAGCAGGATCCCTCGCAGCCGGGCCGGCACCCTCGTCCCCTTGGGGGCGGCCGCGATCATCTCGAGGAACACGCTCTCCCGCAGCGCCTCGAAGGTCCTGCCCTCGAAAGGACGCTTCCCGAAGAGCGCCTCGTAGAGCGAGACACAAAAGGAGAACTGATCGCCCCGGGCGTCGACTCCTCGCCCGTCCATCTGCTCGAGCGGCATGTAGGCCGGCGTCCCCATCACCACCCCCGGTGCGGTCAGGGTCAAGTCCCCCTTGGGAAGGCTCCACCGGGGGTCGTCCTCGTCGTCCGCCCCGTGGAGCGGCTGCCCCCCCACCAGGCCGAAGTCCAGGATTCGAGCGCGTCCGTCCTCGTCGATGATGCAGTTGTCCGGCTTGAAGTCCCGGTGCACCAACCCCACGGCATGCGCCGCCGCGAGCCCCGCTCCGACCTGCAGGTATACCGCCACGCACTCTCGCCATCTCCGATCGTGCTCCTGCCACTCCCGCAGGGTCTGGCCCCCGACCAGCTCCATCGCGATGAACCACTGCCGGCGGTCGCACCTCACCTCGTAGACCTGCACCACATTCGGATGCGAGAGCTTGGCGAGGGCCTGCGCCTCGCGTCGCAGGCGCTCGGCGTTCTGCTCCGCGGCCTCGCGATGGAGCAGCTTGAGCGCGACCGTTCGATCGAGGGTCTCGTCGTAGGCCTTGAGCACGCGCCCCATCGCACCGCTCCCCAGCTCACCGAGCACGAGGTAGCGGCCGAGGGTGGTCCCCCGTCGAGCCATGGGCACCACCTCCGCCCGCTCGGCTCCCGCCGGGAGATTGCGAACGAACCGTCGTAGGTGCTGCGCCGCCGTGTCCAGCGACCCATCCACCGAGCTCATCGAGGCTCTCGGATCGACATCAACCATCTCGTCGTACGCGAATCCTCCGTCCGCGATTGATATCCCCCAGGGGCGGAGAACCTGACCGTCTCGACGAGCGCATCACCACCGTCACCCGAGACGCCACCAAGAGAACGAGGAGATCCTCCATGAGATACCCCCTTCGAGTCACCGATCTCGAGCTCCTCGCACGCTGGCGCGACGGCGACAGGGCAGCCGGCCAGATCCTGGCCCAGCGCCACTACCGAGCGATCTTCGAGCGGATGCGCCGCGGCGTGGGAGGCGACGCCGAGGTGGCGGCCGAGCTCACCCAGCAGGCGTTCGTCGCCGCCGTCGCGCACATCGACGAGGTCGACGACTTCAAGCGCTACCTGCACGGCACGGCCCGCTTCGTGCTGTGGGAGCACGTCCGGCGCCGTCGACCGCTCTCCGCCGAGCCCGACGCGGAGCTGATGCGCTTGCTCGATCCGAGCCGCAGCATCGAGTCGGTGCTGGTCCGAGCGGCCGATGCTGCGCTGCTCGTGGAGGCGCTCCAGACCCTGTCCCTCGAGGAGCAGGCGTACCTGATGTGGTCCATGGCCGACGGGCTCACGCAGCCCCAGATCGCCCAGCGGGTGGGGCTGGCGACCTCGCAGGTCAACGGCCGAATCCACCGCGCCAAGGACAAGCTCAGGCGACGCATCGAGGTGCTCAGCGAGTCTCCCGAGCAGCGCGAGACGGTGGGCAAGGGCTTCGAGACGTGGATGCAGTCCCTGCGACGCCGCGTCGACGCGAGCCCGCGGACGTCGTCGCGATGATTGCGCAGGTCGATTTCTTCGGTCAGACCCGAGCCGCACGCTCGATATCAGGCCTGGACGGAGCTGCCGCGCCCCGTGGACGACCTACGTCGAGCCTTCGCGCCCGGATGGCAACCGGGGTCCCCCACCCAGCGGGGGACCCCGGTCTCGTGGCGGAGCCGTGCCTCAGTTCCCGGGGCTTCCCGGGAGCGGCTCGACCCAGACGTAGACCACGTCCTCCCACGACCACTCGACGCCGGGCTCGAGCACGAAGGAACCGATCTCGCCGTCGTCGATGGTCACGTCGTCCACGATGATCACGATGACCTCCTGGGTGTCCAGCTCGACCTCCAGCCGGAGGTGACCGACCAGGTCCTGACCATCGTCCTCGAAGTAGAGATCGAGCTCGGCCTCGCCGCTGGATCCTTGCGCGGCGCCGAGGCTGTGGACGCGACACAGGCTACACGGTCCATTCGGGTCGGCCGTGGTGCCTTCATTGACCAGCTCGGAGGGGATCTCCGTCTCCCCGAGCATGGCTCCATGCGCCGAGGGTCCAGGGTAGTTGAGGAGCGCTCCGACAGTGATGACGGAGCACACGATGCGGCTTCGCATGATGACGACCTTTCGTCGCAGCGGGGTGCACAGACGCCTTCAGTCGCGCTGCGCCACGACTGCTCGGCACGGCACCCTCGAGCTCCGACCACCTACCCAGGACCCTCGAGGCGGTGCCCTCGGGTGAGAGCGGCCGTCCTTCCGGGCCGACGAGTCATCGCTCGAGTTGCGCCGTCATCGAGTACGTGGGTTCGTAGGCCCAACCACTCGGACCGCCGACGCGGTTTTTCACCCGGACCCCCGAGGCTGCCGATGACCCCGACCGAACCCGACGCTCTCGACCCCTCCCTGCTCCAGGCCGCGATCCAGGGGGGATCCCCGACGGCATTCGAGGCGCTGTACCACCGCTACTACGACCGTGTTCGGGCCTCGGTGGTCCGCGCGGCCCTCAAGACCGGGCACCACCGCGACATCGAGGAGCTGGTCCAGGACGTCTGGTTGCGGCTACTGAGCCACGATCGCCGGATCCTCCGTCGCTTCGACGCGACCCGGGGCCCGTTCGAGCGCTTCATCGGCTTCGTGGCCTACCAGCAGGCGCTGGTCTCCGCCCACCAGCAGCGTCGACACGACGAGCACACGACCAGCCTGAGCAGCACCGACTCTCCCCTGGAGGACGACCGCACCTCGCTCTTCGCCGCGGATCTGATCCAGAACGACCTGTTCGACAAGCTGGTCGATCGAGCCGCCGCGGAGCTCAGCGACGACGAGCACCTGCTCCTGCGCGAGATCTACTACGGCGACCGAACCATCCGAGACATCGCCTCCGAGCTCGGGCTCTCCGAGAACGCCGTCTACAAGCGCAACGAACGGCTCAAGAAGAAGCTCGGAGCCATCGTCGACCGGCTCCTCCGGCGACCTCGTGACACGAGCCGCTCCGCGACCACATCGACGGTCCTGGTCGGGCTGCTGGCCCTGGGCCTCGCCTCGCGAGTACCGGACTCCCCCCCATGGCGCCCCGGATCGTCCGGTGCTCGGTGCTCGCACCTGCGGACCCTCCTCGGCGGAGGAATGCGCCGATGAGGACCGAGGATCTCGAGGCGCTCGTCGTCCATGCGATCGTCGAGCATCGATCCGACGAGGATCTCTGGTACCAGCTGTGCAAGGGCACGCGGACCCCGCAGGAGGTCGCGTCGATCCGCCGAGCGCACGAGTCGCCCGAGGCCCTCGCGACCAAGCTCGTGCTGTTCAGCCCGGCCCCCGCGTGCGTCCGCGAGGCGACCCTGCGGCACCTCCAGCGGGAGCACGCGTCGACGAGCCGATCGCCCGATTCCACCCGGACGATCTCGGAGCCGGTCCCCCTCCTCGAGGCGAGGCGCCGCCGTGGGGGCAGCGTGGGCACCGTGCTGAGGGTGGTCGTGGCCATTGCCGCCGTGGTGCTGCTGTGGAGGCTCGCTCGTCCCGGCCCCGAGACGAACGAGGTGCTCCCGGTGTTCGATGTGGAGATCGCCGCCGCTACGCCCGGCGGAATGCGAGGAGTCGGGGACTCACCCCCGGACGCCCGCTGCGACGCGCACCTGCGCATGGACCAGGATCTCCACGTGCGCCTGCGCCCCAGAGAGGCGCTGGCCGAGCCCCTCGCCGTCGCCATCTCGGCCACCCCCCAGGACGGCCCCCGGGTGTGGCTCCCGCTGTCGAAGCCCTCGCAGAGCACCGAGGGCGTCCTGAAGATCCAGCAGCCGATGGCACAGCTCCGGCTGCAGCCGGGAATCTGGACCCTCACCTTCCACGTCTCCCTCGAGGCCCGGGGCGACGGGGCTCGAGCCCCCCAGGAAGTGGCGATCGAGTCGATCGTCTGCGTCGAGGATCGGGGTCGGCGTTGAAGGACCTCCGCCTCTTGGCTCGCATCGTCATCTGCGGGGCCCTGATCGCGACGTGGCTGCAGCCGACCGAGCCCCCGCCGCTCGAGCCCGACGACGAGCGCCCGCCCTATGTACCCGCGGTTCTGGAGTCGGCCGCGGCCTCGCCCCCCTCGCCCCCGCCCGAGGTCGAGCACGGGCGCTGCGAGACGATGCTGACGACGAAGGAAGGCGCTCCCGAGTGCATCTACCGACCCGGGTCGGAGCTGCGTCTGTGGGTGGTCCATCCGCGGGTGGACCAGGTGGTCATCGAGATCGACGGACGCGCCGTGGTTGCTCGCAGCTCCCGCCAAGAGGAGGAGCCCGGGCTCGGCTTCGACGTCCCCCTGCCCGCCGATTCCTCGGCCCGAGCGCTCACCGTCCGCATTCCCGACGAGGACCCGTGGGTGCTCCCGCTGCGATCGATCGACCGGCTCGGCACAGACGAGGCCGCTGCCCGAGAGCGCCTTCGGGGAGAGGGCCAACGACTGGAGGTGCACGCGATCAAGGGCCACCTCGACGCCATGCCCTACCTCTATCGCACGGTCGACCGTGCGTTCTCCCGGGGGCTGCTCCACGATCCCATCGTGGAGGTGCTCGTCGCCTCGTATCACCTCGGCGGGCACCCGGGACGACCCGACCTCGCGGTGGAGCTCATCGACGCCCTGCCCGAGCTCGAGCGCTACCCCTGGGGCCGGGCCGCAGCGTCCATCTACCGCGGCAACGCCCTCTATCAGCAGGATCGGCTGGCCGAGGCCGCGATCGCCTACCGAGTGGGGGCCCGCTACGCGAGCCGCATGGACGACCTGGGGCTGAAGCTGGACTCGTGGACCATGTACGCGAGGGTCCTCGCCGAGCTCGGCTACTTCGAGGCCGCCGCCCGGTGGAGCGCACGGGTGGGCGACCTCGTCGATCGTCACGAGGGGATCGCCCTGCAGGTGGAGGTCTTGACCACCATGGGCTGGACCCACCTGAGGCTGAGGGAGGCAGGGCACCCCCACGCCGATCCCGGTCAGTTGTTCCGCGCGGCGCTGGCCCTCGCGGCGGAGCATCCCGACGAGGACCATGGGGAGCTCGCCGGGGCCGAGCTGGGGCTCGCCAAGCTCGCGCAGCTCGACGGCGCGCCCGCGCGGGCCCTGGCTCACCTCGAGCGACTCGAGGACTACCCCAAGACGCCGCGAGAGCTGCCGGAGGTCCACGAGCTGCGGCTGCGATCGCTGCTCGCCGCGCGAGGGCCGAGGAGCGCCGCGGAGATCGGAGCGACCCTCACCGAGCTCGAGGAAGCAGCACGGCTCGCCGTGTCGCCGACCGCCCGCTGGCGGGCCACCCTGGCGCGCGGCCTGGTCCGGCAGTGGGAGGGCGATCTGCCGGGGGCCCAGGCCGCCTACGAGCACGCCGAGGCCCTGATCGACAGCCTGCTCCCCCTCGCCCAGCTCGGGGCCAGCGGCAGCGGTCCGTGGGCGTTCCGCGAGAGCACCGACCGCCTGATCACCGTGCTGCTCGAGCAAGATCGACCCGACGAGGCCCTGTGCGTCGCCCGACAAGCCCAGGCCCGCACCGCCGCGCTCACCTTCTCGCTCGCTCGCATGGACCCGCGGGCTCGAGAGTCCCTGCAGGTGGAGGTTGACTCCTACCTTCGCGCGCTGAGCCGCTACGAGGGCCTCCTTCGCTGGCACGCGGAGTCCTCGGCCGAAGCGGACGAGCGAGCCCTCAGGGAGGCGGTGCGCCAGCGCGAGGCGCTCGACACCTTCGCCACCGAGATCTTGTCCTCGCGCGCGGCCTACCGCGGGCGTCCCCCCTGCGAGGAGCTACGTGCCCGCCAACCGGGCGAGCTGCTGCTGGCCCTGACTCCTCACCACGACGACCTCCTCGTGCTCGTCGCCGACGCCCGAGGCACCACCTGGCAGACCCTGGGCGAGTCGGCTGCGCTGCTTGAGAACGAGCTGCCCCCCGAGCTGGAGGCGTGGCTGCTGGGATTGCTCGAGGACCGCCTCGGGGAGGCGCGAAGCGTCCGGGTGCTCGCGTCGGACCGAGCCGCCCGCCTCGCCGTCCATGCACTGACATGGCGAGGTGAGCCGCTCGCCGCCCGGATTCCCTTGGTGTACGGCCTCGATCTTCCCCCCTTGCTCCGCGAGCCGCCGAGCCCCTCGGGCACGGCCCTGGTGTTCGCCGACCCCCTGGCCTCCGGTGCGGGGAGCGAGGCCGACTTCGTCGTCGACACCCTGCGAGCGGAGGGGACGAAGGTGCTTCGCGGGGATCCGATGATCGACTCCGCCCCGGAGCTGCTCCGCTGGCTGGAGGGAGTAGACCTGTTCCACTACGCCGGACATGCATCCCACCCCTCGGATCTGTGGGTCTCGTCCGGGGCTCCCAGCACGGCGCGCGTGCTGTGGCCCCCGTACCCGGGAGGCTTCGCGACCGAGCCCACGACCCTCTCGCTGGGAGAATCGGCGCACCTCGGCATCCAGGAGGTCCTCATGGCGCCGCGTGTCCCCCGGACGGTGGTGCTCATGGCCTGCGCGACCGGAGCCTTCGACCCTCGCAGCCCCCACGGAGGCATCAGCCTCGCCGCGGCGTTCCTCGGCGCCGGAGCCGAGGCGGTGGTCGCAACCACCCGCAGCGTGAACGGAGGAGATGCATCGCTCGTGGGCACCGCCCTGTATGCCGCGGCCCCTCGCGATGCCGACGATCCGGGGGCCTGGCTCATGCACGGGCTGCGATGGGCGATGCAGCGCGGGCTCCCCCCCGAGGAGACCGCCTCCTACCGCGTGCTCGTGCCCTGAGCCGCGATCCAGAAGAGCGAGGGGTCAGGCTCGGCCGCGCTCCCCGATATCACGAGGCGATGCTCGACCAAGACCGCAGCGCGCTCGCTCGCTCCACCCCACTCTCGTCGTCCCTCGTCTCCTTGCTGGCATGTCTCGCGCCCGTCGCCTGTGCCGGCCCGGCGCCTTCCGGCTCGGGGCCCTTCGGATCCCCATCGGTACAGGACGACGACGCGTCGGCGACGGCCGCCTCCACCGTCGCCGACGAGTCGAGCGGCGGCGAGACGACCCCACCCCCGCCGGAGCCCACCTCTGGTCCCGACTCCGGCGACGATGCGACCACCGGCGCTCCGCCTCCAGACCCCACGACCGGCTCGCCTCCGACCGACTGCATGCCCGGCTCGATCTGCTGTGCAGACGACGGGACCTACGCCCCCTCGGGCGCGTCTACGACCGGCTGCAGCTCCGATTGCAGCGCCTGCGACGGCCAGGGAAGCTGTGTGCCCCAGCCGAGCGGGCTGCCGTGCGGTGGCGGAGCGGGCACCTGCGACGGCGCAGGTGCCTGCGACGTCCCGACCTGCGGCGACGGAGGCAACACCATCGAGCCCGGGGAGGACTGTGACGGCACCGCGCTCGGCGGGCAGACCTGCGCGAGCCAGGGATACGACGGCGGCACCCTGGCCTGCCAGGCCAACTGCACCTTCGACACCTCGAGCTGCTACCAGGAGAGCATCGTCCCCAGCCGTGGCCTGGGCTCCTGGACGCCGGCCTTCGTGCCCGACGTGGACTGTACCTGCAGCGCGGCCAACCCCGACTGCCGCACCCTCTACCAGGGGAGGGTCACCTCCATCGTGGGCAACACCGCTCACATGGAGTTCCGCAAGATGGACGGTAGCCCGCCGAGCGCGACGGTCAGCTACTGGGTCGTCGTCGGTGATCTCGAGCCCACCTGCCTGGACCTCGATGCCTACGTGCAGCGATCCACGGGGAGCTGGTCGAGCGCCTCCAGCACGCTCGCGGTCGACGTCGGCATCTGGCCCAGCCTGGCCGCCTTCGAGGCGGATCCCTGCGGGACCACCAAGGACCTGTTCGTGATCACGGGCGGAGGCAACGGCTACCAGAACGTGCGCCTCTGGTACCAGGACGAGGCGGTTCGCTTCACCAAGGTCTGCAGCTAGTCAGAGGCGATCGCTCGCGCCGATATCAGTGCCCGCGCCGCAGCGGCGTGCCCAAGCCCCCCGGAGAATCACGTGAACGACACCGAGAAGCCCTGCCCCCTACCGACCGCCGCCGTCCTCGGTCTGCTGGCAATCGGCTGCGCACCACCGGCCCCGGTGGTCGTCGTCCAGACCGGGGACACCGAGGGGGGATCCTCGAGCGACTCGGGCTTCGTCCCGGAGGACGCGACCACCGAGGAAGCTCCCGATGGCACCACCTCGGAGCCGGAGCCCACGGGCTCGACCGACAACGGCGATCCTCCTCCGTCCGGGAGCACGTCCTCCGATGGTGGCGTCGACTCCGACGAGGGATCGTCGGAGTCGAGCTCGGGGGACCCTCCGGTCGACGAGCCTCCCGCGGCGATCGGGGACGGCCCGTACGTGATCGAGGCCGGCGACGTCCTCGACGTGGAGGTAGCCGACGGCGTCCTGGCCAACGATCACGATCCCGAGGGAGGCCCCCTCACGGTCACCAACTGGGACCCCATCACGGAGCGCGGCGGCATGGTGTCGATGAGCCGCGACGGGAGCTTCTCCTACCTCCCCCCCGCCCTGCTTCCCTACGGAACGGACCGATTCACCTACACCATCGAGGATGCGGCGGGGCAATCCGCGGTGGCCGACGTGCGGGTGGTCCTGCAGCCGGTCGACGGCATCGTGAGCCTCGACCAGCTCGGACCCAAGGGAATCCGGATCGACGGCATCGACCCGGGCGACTCCTCGGGGGTCGCCGTGAGCGGGGCGGGCGACGTCGATGGCGACGGGTTCTCCGATCTCCTCATCGGTGCCTACCAGGCCGATCCCAACGGATTCGGAGCCAGCGGAGAGACCTACCTCGTGCTGGGGGGACCCGGCCTCGCGTCGCCCATCGATCTCGCGCTCGCGGACCATCGCTTCGACGGAATCACGACCAGCGACTACTCGGGCTACGCCGTCGCTGGCGTGGGAGACGTCGATGGAGACGGGTTCTCGGACCTGCTCATCGGAGCCTACCGCGGCGACCCCGGAGACAGCGACGCGGGCGAGACCTACCTCGTGTTCGGGAGCCCGCTACTGCCCCCCGTCGTCGACCTCTCCCTTGCCGACGTTCGCTTCGACGGCATCGACTACCAGGACAACTCCGGCTTCGCGATCGGAGGCGCAGGAGACGTCAACGGAGATGGCTACGCCGACATCATCATCGGCGCGTACCAGGCCGATCCCAACGGGGTGTCCTCGGCCGGCGAGACCTACCTCGTGTTCGGCGGCCCCGGCCTGCCCTACGTGTACGACCTCGCCAATGCCGACGTGCGCCTGGAGGGCGTGGCCCAGTACGACTCGTCGGGGCGAGCGGTCGCCGGCGCCGGGGACCTCGACGGTGATGGCTATTCCGACATCATCGTCTCGGCCCCACAGGCCGACCCCGGCGGCACCTCCAACGCAGGGACGTCGTATGTGGTCTTCGGCGCTCCCGACCTCCCGCCCGTCATCGGCCTCGCCGACGCGGACGTCCTGCTCCACGGCGGCATCACGAACGACAATTCTGGCCACGCAGTGGGCCGCGCCGGAGACGTCGATGGGGATGGTTTCGCCGACCTGCTCGCTGGCGCTCCCGATGCCGACCCGGGCGGCAACTCCTCGGCTGGCGAGGCCTACCTCGTGCTCGGAGGTCCGGCGATGCCCCCGACGATCGAGCTGCTCGCGTCCGGGATTCGATTCGAAGGCGTCGTCCAGAACGACCGGGCCGGCCATGCGCTGGGCCCCGCCGGAGACTTCGATGGAGACGGCTTCTCCGACCTGCTCATCGGTGCCCCCGGCAGCGGCCCATCCCCGGGACACGCCTACCTCGTGCTGGGCACGACGAGCCTCCCTCCGCTGCAGCCGCTGGGGAGCGCCGACATCTCGTTCGTCGGAGGCACGAGCTCGGACCAGGCAGGGTATGCGGTCGGCACCGCCGGAGACGTCGACGGTGATGGCTTCGGGGATCTGATCATCGGTGCCCCCTCGGCGGATCCCGGTGCGGCGAGCTCGTCGGGGGCGACCTATCTCGTGCTCGGCGACGATGTCTCCGCTTCGGTGACCCGGCTGGGCACCTCGGGCCCCGACCTGCTCGAGGCGACCCACGGCCCGGCCGCCGACCTCGTCGTGGGTGGCCGAGGCAATGACATCCTGGCGAGCGACGGGGGGCCCGACGTCCTACGGGGCGGTGAGGGTGACGATACCCTGGTGATCGCCGACGTGGCATTCCGTCTGCTCGACGCCGGGCTCGGCGAGGACACCCTGGAGCTCTCCCCCGGGCTGGTCCTCGATCTGTCCACGTCCCCGCTGCCGATCGTCGGCATCGAGCGAATCCGGCTGAGCACCGCCGGTCCCTCCGCCGTGACCTTGTCGCCGCTGAGCGTGGTCAATCTCTCCGACACCTCCAACGCCCTGATCATCGAGGGCAGCGGCGACGACGAGGTGACCCTGCTCGGCGGAGACTGGTTCGGGCCCGTGCCGGCTGGCATGTTCCAGACCTACACATCGACCACCACCGCGGCATCCGTCAGCATCCAGGTGGGGGTCCCGGTCGTGGTGCCATAGCTGCTCGTCCGCGAGCAGTGCCGTGCCTCCGATCCGCCAGCGGGCGATCATCGCCAGCCGAGGGCTCGTTCTCGCTCCGCCGCCGAGGGCTCCCCGCCGCCGATCCCCGCGTGGTAGCCTCGTCCTCCGATGCCGGCCTCGATCAGGGTCAAGCTCGATGCCGACGGCGGTCACGGCTCGGAGGCCCGCGGCGCTCGACTGGGCCTGGTGGGCTTCGGGGCCCCGCCGTCGAAGACCGAGCCCGGCTCCCCCAAGCCGGCCGAGCTGGTGTTCCACGCCGGCTTCCTCACCGAGGTGCGAGGCGCCGCGGAGCCCGAGCCCGTCGAGGTGGCCCGCTGCTCGGGCCAGCTCGTGCTCGAGTCGGCCGACCTGCGCCCGGTGTTCGTGTTCGACGGCGAGCCGTGGCTGACGCACGCGCAGGACGAGGATCCCGAGCAGGCGCCCTACCGCCAGCTCGCGCTGCGCTGGGACTCGGCCAGCTTCCGCGCGCCACCGCCCGAGGACCTGCGGCTGCGCCTGCCTCCGCCCCCCGAGGGCGCCCGCTACGTGGAGCTGAGCGCCGCGCTCTCGGTGGAGGGCAGCGACGAGGCGGCGGTGGAGACCAGCGACCGCCTCGATCTACCGCTGCGTCCCATCGGCGTGGTGGCGGTGGAGACCGAGCTGTGGAAGGGGCGCATGCCCTACCTCGAGGATCCTCGGATGTTCCGGGTGGGCCTGTCGGCGATCTTCGGCGATGCGATCCCGGCCGCAGCCATCGAGGCCCTGCGCCAGGACCTGCTCACCGAGCGCTTCGTGCCGCCCCGCTTCGTCACCGTGCGCGAGCTCGAGGACGACGTGCACGGCTACTACCACGAGGGCACCGTCCACCTCGACGAGGCGCTGGTGCTCTCGGCCAAGGACGTGCCCGAGGATCGCTGGACCCTGTTCCTGGTGATGGTCGAGGAATTCGGCCACTACCTCGACGATCAGCTCCGCCGCCGCTACTCCACCGTGGGGGGCGACGCCCACGGCGACGAGGGCTCGATGTTCGCGGCCGACTTCATCCACTACAACAAGCTGGTCGACAGCGATCTGGCCTTCGGGACCTTCGAGCTCGACGACGGCTTCGAGCACGGTGTGCACGAGTACCGCCTCGATCCGGCCCACCCCGATCTCGAGACCAAGGCCAAGCAGCTGCTCTACGTGGAGGACCAGCTCGCCGACCAGGGCGAGGTGACCCTGCCCTCGGGACAGAAGGTGCGGGTGGAGTTCTTCAAGATCCGCGGCGGCGGAGCGGTGCACGAGGACATCACCAAGTGGGCGGCGATCCTCGCCGGGATCGACTACGGCACCTCGCTCGACGAGGGCTGCGCCTGGCCCGACGTGCCCTGCTCGGACGAGGACAGCGTGGAGACCTGCTACTACAACACCTGGCGCACGCTGCACGACGAGGGCACGCTCGCCAACCGCTCGCACTACGGCGATCTGCAGTACTGGCACTCGATGGCCCCCGCCGGCAAGCACACCAACGGCGAGGTGGTCGACCTCATCGTCAAGCAGCTCCGCAAGTGGTTCCAGGCCGCGCTCGACCAGGACGAGATCTTCCACGTGGGCAAGATGCTCCACACGGTCCAGGACTCGTACTCGCGCTCCCACGTGATCCGCAAGGAGAGCAAGAGCGAGGAGCTCCACACCAAGAAGGTGGTCAAGTTCCAGGCCTACGACGCCCAGGACGCCCACAAGCACGGCGAGGCCGACAAGATCCAAAAGGGCGGGATCTGGAAGATTCCCGGGGCCCTCGATGCCCGCAAGGCTTCGGTGGAGATCTTGAAGATGTACAAGCGCAAGGCCACCCTCGACGAGCTCGAGACCTTCCTGCGCGAGACCGTGTATCCCTTCGCGCCGGGGGCCAAGGACGCCGAGGCCGGCGGCTCGCACCAGGACTACCGCCCCGACTGGGACTGAGGCCGCCATGGACAGGGTGCTGCCGGTGGTCGCGTGGGTGGTGGTCGCGTTGCAGGCGGCGGGCTTCGTGCGCGTCTACCTGGTCTCGCGACGCGAGCACGCCCACGTGCCCGAGGCGTTCATCGAGCTGCACATCGTGGCCGGCCTCTGCGTGCTGGCGGCGATCGGCAGCCTCTGGGGGGCCAAGCTGGGGCCCTCGCCCGCGTGGTGGGTGGTGCGGGGGCTGACCCTGCTCGCGCTGCTGCTGCTGGCCGGGGGTCACCTGCGCGACCGGCTGTAGCGCGCCCGGGCTCAGGGCGTGCCCTTGAAGTACTCGGGGATCTGCACGCCCGTCATGTCGGCGAGCTCGGGGTACTTGCCGCGCAGCGAGCTCTGGTCGAGCGCGGGCACGCCGTCGAAGTCCGTGCGGGCCGAGAGCGGCTGGAAGGTGGGGATCACGTGGGAGTTGTTCTTGAGGTCCTGCTTGGCCCGCTGCAGCGCGCTCACGTGCCCATCGTCGTGGCTCCCGAATTCGACGACCCCCTTGGGGGCCGCCCCCGCAGGACGCCACCACGGCACCACCCCCTCCATCGCCGGCTCGAGGCTCTTGAGCTGCGGGATGTAGACACGCCACCGCACGTCGAGCTCCTTGGCGTAGGGGATGTCGCGGAGCGACGTGGCGAGCCGCGTCAGGGGATATGCCACCCGGCTCGCCCCGCTGCCCTCGTGCATGTGGAGCATGGGGCTGGCCCAGTAGATCCGGTTCTCCGCCGGAGCGCTCCCACGCCTGAGGATCACCAGCTGAGCGGCCCCCAGCGGCCGGGCGCGGCGGATGGCTCGGATCCCCTCGCGTAGCTTGCCCTCATTGGTGGGAGGCGTGAGCCCGGCGTTGATGGTGTAGCCGATGTCCTTGAGGAACGCAGAGTCGAAGCTGCCGCCGCCGCCGAAGCTGTTGCTGGTCCAGCCGCCGGTGTCGAGGAGCTGGAACTTGGTGAGCTGCCCCTTCCCATGCTCGTCGGGCAGCTTGTCCACCCGCAGCAGCACGCCCACGTGTCGGATCGGCTTGCCGTCGGAGTGGCCCCGAAACAACGCCACCCCCGGCTTCACCCAGCCACTGGCCTTGAGATTGGCGATGTTGACGGCGAGCGCCTGGTTCGACTTGCGCTCGGCCCCCGGGACGTTCCCCGTGGCGGCCCCCATCACCGCGTCGAAGGGATTGTCGGCCACCTCGAAGAAGCCGCGATAGAAGACCGCCGCCGACACCAGCTGCTGGCACGCGAAGACGATCGGATAGAACGCCGCGTCGGTCCCCAGCTTGGCCCGCATCGTCCGGAAGATCGTGGCGTCTTGCTGGTGGACGTAGTGCACCTTCGCGAGCGAGGTGTCGGGCTTGGCTCCCATGAAGCTGCCGGGCCCCTCGTAGGAGCACAGCGTCAACGCCTCCGTCACGTGCTGGGCCCAGCACTCCTCCAGGTCCTGGCCCGCGAGGGCGTCGAGCTTGGAGTCGGGCAGCTCGCACATCGGCACGCCGTCGAGGACGCAGCGACCACCGAAGCCGTGCCAGTAGCTGCCCAGGCCCCAGCGCAGGTAGGTGTGCACGTGGTCCAGCACCCGCCCGACCACGAAGCCCCGCCAGCCGAAGCGCCCGTCGTCCTTGGCGTCGGCACCTGCGGGCAGGGAATCGACGGAGACCCCGCTCACCTTGCCGAGCTGCTGGGACAGCCGCGGCTCGTCCGAGCTCACCGACAGCGCCTTGGCCTCGTTGAGGGGGCTGCTCGCGTCCCGTCGATCGAGGCGCTCGAAGCTCTGATCGCCGTGCTTCCACGCCAGGCGCAGTCCCAGCCGCCCCACGAAGCGTTCCTGCACGAACGACACGTAGGCATGCACCTTGCCCGAGCCGACCATCTTGCCCGAGGCGTCCGACACCAGCGTGGGGCCCATCACCATCACCCGGGGCGACTTCGCCTGGGGGATCACCTGGTTCGAGGGATCGACGTACTGCACGTCGATCTCGAGCGAGTCCTTGGGCTCGGGCACGAGCTCGGTGGGGAACTCGATCTCGTAGGCCACCTCGGCGACCTTCGTGTCGCCGCCCTTCTTCTGCCGGAATCGGATGACGACGTCTTGGGCGCTAGCCATCGGTCTTGCTCACTGCATCTGCTTCAGCCAAGGTGGCCCGGGCCCCGCCCGGCGGCAGGCCCACGACGTGGACTCGCCCGTCCTCGCCCGTCACCCCCTCGAGATAGCCCCAGCTCGTCAGCACGGTCCACTCGGCCGCGACGAAGGGTTCCTCGGTCTCGGCGTGCACGAAGCTGAGGTCGAGCTCGTCGCCGTAGGCCAGCGCCCGGGACTCCACCCGGCGACCGCCGCCCTCGACGACGAAGCGGAAGCTCACCGCCGGCAGGGGGTCTCGCAGCACCCGCTCGGGATCGGGCTCGACCACCGCGGCCGCCCAGCCCACGAATTCCTGGACGCAGCGCCCCTCCTCTGCGCCGAGTTCGAGCGTGGCCACCGTGGCGGGCTCGTGGTGGTCGACGGTCGCGCTCACCTCGAAGCTCATCGTCGTGCCCTCGGGCAGCCCCGGCGCCTCGAGGGTCATCGCCCGCGCCCGCAGGTGCTTGGCCGGCTCGTCGCCGCGATCCCAGCGGGCCCGCCACGGCTTGGCGCTCACCATCGTGGGGATCGGCCGCCGGCGATACACCCCGGGCAGGTACAGCTCGCTGATGTCGGGGTGCTCCTTGGCCAGATCGAGATCGACCTCGGCGGTGGCGTCGAACAGCAGGATCTCGATGCGCCGGTTGGTCTGGCTGCGCAGCGCGTCGCGGTGGGGCTGATCGATCGGGTGGTGCTCGCCGAAGCCGATCGCCTCGTCGCCGTCGCGCAGGAACTGGAGCTTGCCCCGCAGCGCCTCCACCCCGGCCGCGTCCTCGCCCAGCTCCTCGGCGATGCCGAATTGCATCACGTCGAACAGCGCCCCCCAGGTCATCGGCCCCACGTCACCGTCGACCGCCAGCTCCGGCTGGCCCGCGGCGCCGATGGCCTCGCGGTTGTCGTTGTACTGGGCCTGGAAGCGGCGCACCGGCGTGACCCCGGTCGCCGCCACGTCGTCCACCTTCGCGGGCGCACAGTCGAAGCCGCCCTCCCCCGGATCGCGATCGCCGAAGGCCGCGCTGCACCACGAGAGGATCTGCTTGTAGTCCCCCACCTTGTGCCGCGCCTCGGCGAGCTCCACGAAGGCCTCGCGATCGCCCCGCAGCAGGGCCACCGCGCAGCGGGCTCGCTCCTCGCTCAGGGCCTGGTTGTGGGCCTCGCCGCCGCTGGTGTCGGTGTGCCCCGCCACCAGGATCCGCCGGCCCGGGTGCTCCTCGTTGTAGCGCAGCAGACTGGCGAACAGCCCCACCGAGGTCAGCGCCTCGTGCTCGTCGTCGTCGGGCCGCTCGCCCTCGGGCAGCACCACCGCGCTGTCGAGGCGGAAGAGCGCGTCGTGGAGCTCGAGGATCTCCACCTCGTTGCCCATGCCGCCGACCAGCTCGTCCTGCACCACCTCGGCCCGCGCCCGCCAGTCGAGGTACTCGGGACCGTCGGGAGCGGCCACCGGAGGCAGCACGCCGAAGTCCGTGTCGAAGAACAGCAGCTCCGCGCGGCGATCGTGCTGGTCGTCGGCCTCGTCGGTCGGCGCCTCGTCGAGGGTCTCCGCGTCGTCGGCCAGCGGGTGCCGCTCTCCGCAGCCCAGGGTGGTGATCGAGAGGTGGAAGCCCTCCTCGTCGGCCAGCGGCGGCCCGTCCAGCTCCATGTACTCGGTGACGAGGGCGCGGCGGGTCTTGGGCCCCGCCTTGCCATCCACGCTCAGGCCGCGGGTGCGCTGGAACCACCGCACTGGGTCCTCGCCCGGCTCGCGCGCGGCGAAGCCCGGCACGTGGGTGAGCATCAGGCGATCCTCGCGGCCGCCCCAGCGGCTCGACCCCGCCGCGTCGTACTGCGCCAGCCAGGCGTCCACGTCGTCCTCGAGGAACGCCTTGACGCTCTTGGCCCGCTCCTCCGAGAGCGGATCGTTGATCGCGGGCTCGCCCGTGGTGTCGGTGTGCCCGGCCACCAGCAGCTCCACCGGGTTCAGGCTGCGCCAGATCCTCCGGGCGCTCCGCATCGCCGGAAGCGCGGTGGGCAGCAGGAAGCACTTGTTGGTGTCGAACAGCAGGCCACGCA
Organism: Myxococcales bacterium; assembly: GCA_020633315.1. GTDB lineage: Bacteria > Myxococcota_A > Polyangia > Nannocystales > Nannocystaceae > Paraliomyxa. The sequence continues at coordinate 75,592 of JACKDV010000001.1, read as the reverse complement.
GCCGCGCGAGGCGGACCCGCGGCACCGCGGCCAGGCAGCGCAGCTGCGGCGTGGCGTCGCCGGGATCGAGCACCACCACCGGCGAGGAATACTCGTCCACGATGGGCTCGGCGTCCTCGCGGGTGCGGATCTCCACCGTGACCGTGAGCTGGTAGTCGCCCGCCGGCACCCCCTCGTGGAGCAGGCGGCCGTCGTCGTCGGTCCGCCCCTCGAGGGTCTGGGGCCCCTCGATGCGATAGGCCTGGTCGCGCAGCAGCACCTGCCCGCTGCGGTCGCGCAGCTCCATGAAGATCTTGCCCAGGGGCGGCTCCACCACCACCAGGTGCGTGACCTTGGACTCGATCGAGATGGCCCCCGCCAGCGCCCTGATGCCCAGCCGGCTGAGCACGCGATCGGCCACCGCCTTGGGCTCGCGCAGCACCTCCCAGCGCGGCTCGACCTCCTTGCGCACCGCGTCGGGCGACACGAACGACACCGATCCGAAGCTGCCGCCCTTGGTGTCGATCCTCGCCTTGCCCGAGCCATCGGTGGTCGCGGTCTCGGTCGCCCCCGTGACGGTGAAGCGCAGCTCGACCCCGGAGATGGGCTCGCCCGCCTCGTCGACCAGCTCCACCTCGAACCAGGTGTCGGCCTCCTCCACCGGCTCGGCGAGGTCGGTGAGCAGCGGGACCTCCTCCTCCACCTCGAAGCCGTCGAGCATGGGGCGGTGCTGGAGCACGTACCAGAGGGTGAGGCGCCCGCCGTCGCCCTCGTCGAGGCGGTCGGCGACCTCGTCGATGGTCGAGCTGCCGTGCCTCGCCACCGGCCGCAGCCCGCCGGGCTCCAGCTCTTGCAGGAAGCGAAGCAGCAGGTGCTCGTCGATCTCGCAGCGACGCAGCACCCAAGCCGCGAGGTGCCCCTGCAGGGGCTGCAGCCGGTGCTCCCACTCGGGCCGACGACCCGCCTCCGAGAGCAGGTAGACCTCTCCGAAGGGATCGCGGATGACGAGGATGGACATTCGAGCCGAGCCGTCGCGGGCGAGTCGAGGGTGGCACATCCTGCGGAGAAATGGGCGGTCCGGGACCGACGATCCGGCCGCGGCATCGCGCACGCGGGCGTGGAAGCGAGCGGCCTCGGCTGTCCTGGCTCCCGATGGGCACCGTGCTGGTGGCGGGTGCCTCGGGGCACCGGGACGCGCGGCGGCGGCCGAGCTCGCGCCCCCTGCTCACCGGGTCGTCGCGCTGACTCCCCGCCCCGGGTCCACGGCCGAGCTGCCGGGCGTGGCCCCGGAGCGCGTGGGCGACGCTGGGTCCCCCGCCTCGCTGCCGCCCGTCCTCGACGGCATCGACGTGGTGCTCTCCTGCCTGGGCGCGTCGGTGATGCCCTCACCCTTCGCCGGCTCCCCGAGGCTCGCTTCCTCGGCGGCGCGCCGGGCATTGAGCTCGTGCAGCCGCTCGACCACCGCGTCGTCGAAGCGACGCCACGCCTCCGCCTCGCGGGCCGTGGTGGGCTCGGAGTACGGCGGCACCTCCAGCGCCGACCAGCCGTAGGCCCGCAGCACGGCACGATCGAGCTCCTCGTGGAGCACCCGCAGCCCGTCGAGCTCCGGGTCACCGCCCGCGGGAGCTCTCAGCCCGTTGTAGAGCTTGGTGAGCCCGATCCCGCGGCGGACCATCACCGCGGCCCGGGCCCCGTCGAGGCGCTCGCCGATCGCCTCGAGCGAGGCGAGCTCGTCGGGAAGGGGCAACGTCTCGAAGCAGGCCGAGACCGAGTAGCGCAGGCGATCCTCGAGCGAGGAGCTCAGGCGCCGGGCCCAGCGCTCGTGGATCCGCGACTGCAGGAGCGCGAGGTGAGCGTGGCGATCGAGGACGAACACGTCGAGCTGCTCGGAGAACACCCGCCCCACCGGCTGGAATGCCACCACCAGGTGCTTGGACACACGCGGGGTCACCAGGCAGCGGCTGCACGATCGCAGGGCCTCCTGGAGCGCCGGGCGCTTCTCGCCGAACTGCCACCAGTAGCGTCGGTAGGCCTCGCGGTTGTTGCGGTCGCGCTCGGGCTTGACCTCGCGCTCCACGATCTCGAGCAGGCGCGGCCAGCCGCGCGCCTGCTCGAGGCTCAGGTCGCCGAGGTCGATCACGTAGCGCATGAAGCCCTGCGTGGGGCTGGAGTTGAGCTCGGCCCCGCCCAGGTAGGGCTTGATCCGCTCCGCGTGGCGGGGGTCCTCGGCCACCAGGGCGTCGCGCTGCTCGGGGGTGAGGGTGAAGCCCATGCCCAGCACGTAGCTGCCCACGAAGCCGATGCCCAGGTTGGCGTGCAGGCGTCGGGGCTCGGGGCGCTCCGCGACGGGGCGCAGGCGCGAGTCGATCGCCACGACGGCCCGGTCGTCGAGGCGGGGGGCTCGAGACGGCCGAGGCAGGCCCTTGGCGAGGTGCACGACCGAGACGCTCACGCTGGCCTCGCCGGGCCAGGGTCGCAGGGAGGTCGCGTCGTAGATCACGAAGCCATCGCGAAGCAGCGCCCGCAGGCCGGAGGCACGGGTGTCGCCCTGGGCGATGGTGTTGGTGGCGATGAAGCCGATCGTGCCCCGGCTCGCGATGAGCGACGCCGCCCTGCGCAGGAAGTGAGCGCTGAGGTCGGCGTTGCCATGGGCCCCGGGGTGCAGGGCGAGCAGCCAGGGCAGCTGGCTCGGACCACCCGCGGCTCGGATCGCGTTCTTGCCCATGAACGGGGGGTTGCCCACGATGGCGAGCGGCCGGGGGTCGGAGAGCAGCTCGGGGAATTCGACGGGCCAGTGGAACGGACGGAGGCGATCGCGGGCCGCGTGGGCCCAGCGCTCGATCGGGATCGGGGGCGGACCCACGGGTGCTCGCCCGAGCCAAGCGGCCAGCTCGGCTCGACGCAGGGCGAGCTCGGCCCTCCGGGCCGCCGCGCGTGCGTGGGCGAAGAACGCACCGACGAGCACGTCGCCCGCGATCCGAGCGCGTTCGGGCGCGTCATGGGGATCCGGTCCGAGCTCGACCGCCTCGGCGCTCGGCTCCCAGCTCAGGCCCCGCAGCTGCGCGGCCGACAGCCCCACCAGCGCATCGCCGCACCGCAGCCGGTGGTCCACGAAGCTCGACGGCTCGCCGGGCGACCCGACCTCCAGCCACAGCGACATGCGGGCCACCGCCACCGCGACGGGATCCCGATCCACGCCATACAAGCAGTGCCGCGCCACGAGACGCCGCGCATGCCTCGAGGCCGAGCCGTGGGTCGCCGTGATCCCGGCCAGCGCCCCCTCTCGCTCCCAGGCCTCGACCACCGCCTCCGCCAGCCGACGGCACGCCGCCAGCAGGAAGGCGCCGCCGCCCATCGCCGGATCGCACACCCGCAGCCCGAGCAGCGCCTGCGACGAGGGAGGCCCACCGTCGGCCAGCCCCGCGAGCAGCGGCTCGAGGGTGCGACGCACGATCGGATCGGTCATCGATCGCGGGGTGTAGTGCGACCCGGTTCGGCGACGGGCATCGCCGGGGCGGAGCGCCAGGCCACCCGGACCGAGCTGCGGCCGAAGGCCCAGCAGCCACTCGTAGACCTCGCCGAGCTGGTCGGGCTCGAGCGAGCCCCGGGCGAGGACCGGGAGCCCGTCGAGCATGGCGGCGAGCTCCGCCTCGAGCTCCGGCCGCAGAGCGGGACCGGCCGCGGGCACGAGCCCCCGCTGCCGTGCCGCGTGGAGGAACAGCCGTCGGAGCACCGCGTCGAGCAGGCGACGGTAGCCATCCTCCACCGCGGCGCTGCCTCGGGCTCCGGGATCGATCCAACGACCCGCCACCGCCGCCAGCCCCTCGAGGAGCCCAGGAACGAGCTGCTCGGAGGGCACCTTCTCGGCCCCGCCGGTGCGGGCAGGCATGGTGGACGAGCGTACCACTGCGAGCGGCTCTGCACCGAGAACGAGGGCGTCGACCGACCATCCCTGCGGCGGATCGCTCGGCAGCCGTCTCACCGCAGTAGGGGTTGCCGAGCTCCGGACCGCCACCCAAGGCGGTCTCCCGCGGCTCCTCTTCTCACGGCGAGCCCGCCAGCCTCCGTCGCTTGGCTCGAGCTCGGGCCATGGGTCGGGGCCCGCCCCCGCAGCGAGCCTCGCCCCCCGCGGCTCGCACGAACAGCGCGCGTAGCACCACCGCGAGCAATCGCCGGAAAGACCCCTCGCACGACCGATCTCGCGGTCCAGCCCATCGTCGAGCCACGACGGCGCGCCCGCGAGGAGCTCACCCGAGCACGCCGGACCGCGCCGCTCCGGCCCCGCGGTGCACGAGCCCATGGTCGACGCTCGTGCCACTGCGATGCGCCCCGCCGAGACGGAGGCCGGCACTCGCTTCTGCTAGCATCTCGCCGCCACCCACGGCCCGGACCCATGAGCAACGCTCCCAGCCCAACCCCGGACCACGCCGGAATCGATGACCACGGCGGCTCCCCGTTCCCCATCGTCGGCATCCTCGGCGGCGGCCAACTGGGGCGGATGATGGCCGCGGCTGCGCTCCCCCTGGGGGTGCAGGTCCGCTTCTACCAGGACGACGACACCGGTCCCTCGTCGGCGGCGGCTCACGTGATCACGGCCCCGTGGGACGATGTCGAGGCGCTACGGCGGTTCCTCGATGGGTGTGACGTGGTCACGCTGGACAACGAGTGGGTCGATCTCCGCACCATCGTCGAGCTGCTGCCAGAGGGCGTCCACCTGTGGCCTTCGTCGAACACGATGGCGCTGGTCAGCGACAAGGGCCGTCAGAAGGACCACGCACGCGCCCTGGGGCTCCCGGTGGGCTCGTACCGAGTGTGCGAGGATCTCGACGCCGCCCTGCGAGCCGGGCAGGAGCTCGGCTATCCCTTGGTCGCCAAGCGTCCGCGCCACTCCTACGATGGCTACGGGAACCGCACGGTCCGCGACGAGGCCGATCTGCGGGCCGCCCACGCCGGCCTCGCGGGCGAGGACGGGCGGCTCCTGCTGGAGGCCTTCGTCGACTTCGTCCGCGAGCTCGCCGTCGTGGTCGCGCGACGGCCCGGTGGTGAGGACGTCGTCTACCCCGTCGCGGCTACCGTGCAGCGCGACCATCGGTGCGACGCGGTCGAGGTCCCGGCTCCGGTCTCCGCGGCCGTGATCGAGGGCGCCGCCGAGTTGGCGCGAAGGGCCGCCGCCGCCTACGACTGCGTGGGCGCGGTCGGGGTCGAGCTCTTCGAGCTCCACGACGGCACGCTGCTGCTCAACGAGATCGCACCGCGCCCCCACAACTCCGGGCACTACACCATCGACGCCTGCATCACCTCGCAGTTCGAGAACCACCTCCGCGCCGTGCTCGACCTGCCGCTGGGCAGCCCCGCCCTCGTGCGCCCAGCCGCCGTGATGGTCAACGTGCTCGGCCACCGCGAGGGAAGCAGCTCGGCGGCCAGCCTGGCCCGAGCCCTCTCCGTCCCGACAGCATCGATCCACCTCTACGGCAAACACCACGTGCGGCCCGGCCGGAAGATGGGACACGTGACGGCGATCGCCGATACCCTCGACGACGCCCGAGCGATCGCCCGCAAGGCCGCCGACCGCCTCCGGCTCTGAGGAGACCCAGCCATGAGCGATCCAAGGCCCCTGGTCGGCATCTGCATGGGCAGCACGTCCGACCTCCCCGTCATGTCCGCAGCCGCCGAGATCCTCCGCGGCTTCGAGATCCCCCACGAGGTACGCATCATCTCGGCCCACCGCACCCCGAGCGCGATGGTGGAGTACGGGCGCAGCGCGGCCGAGCGCGGGCTCGAGGTGCTCATCGCGGGAGCCGGCGGGGCCGCGCACCTGCCCGGCATGCTCGCCGCCCTCACGCCCCTTCCCGTCATCGGGGTGCCCGTGCCGCTCGCCCGTCTCGACGGCTTGGACTCGCTGCTGTCGATCGTCCAGATGCCCAAGGGCACCCCGGTGGCAACGGTGGCGATCGGACAGGCCGCCAACGCAGCCCACCTCGCCGCGCGCATCCTCGGGGTCGGTCGTCGCTCCATCCGCGCCGCGATCGAGGAATACCAGCGGCAGCAAGAGGCCGCCGTCACGGGGCAAGACGCCGAGGTCGCCACCTCGTTCCGCGAGGGCGACGGCTCGTCCCCCCCGCGCTAGACTGGTCGGGGCGCGCCCGCGTTCTCGAGAAGATACGAGCCAATGGTCTACATCTCGAAGGTCTACACCAAGTCCGGCGATGCCGGGGACACCATGCTCGCCAGCGGAGCTCGGGTTCGCAAGCACTCGGCGCGCATCGAGGCCTACGGAACGGTCGACGAGCTCAATGCGTGCATCGGCCTCGTTCGCGTCGAGCTGGCCCGTGAGCCGCGGCGGACCGGGGCCGAGGTGGTGCTCGATGCGATGGACGAGCAGCTCGCTCGGATCCAGCAGGAGCTGTTCAACCTGGGCGCCGAGCTGAGCACGGGGCCGGCCGAGGACGAGAAGATCAAGCTGAAGATCGAGCAGCGCCACGTGGACCACGTGGAGAAGGAGCTCGACGCGTGGAACGGCCCCCTGCCCCCGCTGCAGAGCTTCGTGCTGCCCGGCGGAGGGCCGGTGGGCGCGGCGGCCCACCTGGCACGCACGGTGTGTCGCCGCGCGGAGCGACGCATGGTGGAGCTGGCCGACACCGAGGGCTCGGAGCACGCGGTGCGAGCGGTGGCGCTGCGCTACATCAACCGCCTGTCGGACTACCTGTTCGTGCTCGGCCGCGCGGTCGCCCATCGCCTCGGCGACCGGGAGACCCTGTGGCACCCGGTGTCCACCTGAGCCCCGCGAGGACGCCGAGCCCATGAGCGAGCTCCGCAAGTTCCGCTACGAGTTCCCGCCGATGGAGCCACACTTCGTGGAGGCCCCGTCGCCCAAGGCGGTGGTCGCCTACCTCCGACGGACCTACCCGCACAACTACGACGAGGTCCTGCCCACGCTGGTCGAGATCCCCATGTGGCCGGAGTTCTGGAAGGTGCTCGACGCCGACGGCCGAGCGATTCCCCGGACGGCGCGACGCGACGAGGGCTAGGAGACCCGATCGGACGGCCCCGCGCCGAGTCACGACGACGCTCGGCTCGAGAGCACCGGCTCGCGCCAGGGCCCGGGGGCGTCGGCATCCATCACCCCCACCGCCCGCATCCGCGCCACGAGCTCGTCGATGGCGGCCCGCCCCTCGTCGCCCAGCCGGGCCGAGAACGCGTTGACGTACAGGCCGATGTGCTGGCGACAGACCTCCTCGTCCATCTCCTGCGCGTGCTCCCGCACGTAGGGGCGGCTGGCCTCGGGATCGGCCCAGGCCGCCTCGACCGAGGCCCGTAGGCCGCGCTCCACCGCCGCCACCGTGGCCGCGGGCAGATCGCGGCGGGCCACGATCACGCCCAGCGGCAGGGGCAGGTCCGTGTCCTGCTCCCAGCGCTCGCCGAGGTCGGCGATCTGGGCGAGCCCGTGATCGGCGTAGGTGAAGCGGCTCTCGTGGATCACCAGACCGGCATCCACCTCACCGCGGGCCACCGCCGGCATGATCCGATCGAAGCGCAGCTCCACCCGCCGCAGCTCGGGGGCGAACAGGCGCAGCAGGAGGTTGGCGGTGGTGGCCTCGCCGGGGATGGCCACGGTGGCCCCCGCGAGCTCGGCGAGCGAGGCGAGGCGCTCGTCGTCGCGACGACGCAGCACCAGCGGCCCGCAGCCGCGGCCCAGCGCCGCGCCGGCGTCGAGCACGGCGTAGTCGCGGGTGAGGTGGGCGAGCGCCGCGACGCTGACCTTGGTGACGGGCAGCGGCGAGCGGGGATCGAGCCCGAGCGCGCGGCGGTTGAGGACCTCGATGTCGTCCATCTCCACCGTCGGCCGCAGGTCGCCGATGGGCACGCGCCCGTGCACGAGCGCATCGAACATGAAGGTGTCGTTGGGACAGCTCGAGAAGCCGAGCGCAAGCGGGGTGGGCTCCGACATGGACGAAGCGCAAGGTAGCAGGCGATCAGCCGTCGAGCAGGCGCCGCACCGCGGGATGCAGCACCGCGAGCGCTGCGTCGAGATCCCAGCCCGCGCGATCGCGGTCGCCGGTGCGATTGCTGATCACGCGGAGCTGCACCCAGGGGATCCCGAGCGCTGCGCACACCGCCCCCACGGCGGCCCCCTCCATGCTCTCCACCGATGCCTCGGGGCACGCAGCCCGGGCGGCCCGGACCTGGGCGTCGGTGCCGCTGCACGCCGAGACGGTGGCGCCCACCACCCGGGGCAGCGCCACGCCGAGCCGCGCCTCTACCCACGCGCCGAGCTGCGGGTCGGCGACGAAGGGGCCGCGGCGACCGAGGCCGAGCTGCTCCAGCGACAGGAAGCCGCCGGGAGCCCACACGCCCTCGTCGGCGAGCCAGTCGGCCTCCACCAGGCACGGGCGTGCGATCGCGGGGCCCCCGGGATGGGAGCCGGCCACCCCGAACAGCACCACCGCCGCGGGGCGCCGCGCGAGCACCCGCTGGGTGAGGGCGAGAGTGGCCGCGACCTTGCCCACGCCGAGCTCAAGCACCCGCGGCTCCGCGGCCAGCGAGCCTGCCTCGCGAGGGGCGGCATGGACGAAGAGCATCCCTCGGCTTTTAGCGAACCCGGGGCCGCGACGCACGGCGAGACGCGGCGTGGGCCCTCGACATCGTTGCGAGCGCCCATCGGAGGCCGGTACGCTGGGGATGACGATGGGGGCCACGGGGCGAGCGAGACGGGGGATGGCCGCGCTGGTGCTCGCGCTGGCCTGGGGCTGCACCCCGGTGCCCACCGAGGTGATGACCGACGATCCGAGCCCCACCACCGCGGTCGAGAGCTCCACCGGGTCCGGACCGCTACCGACGACCAGCACCACCGATGCCCCCGCCACCGGCGAGGGCACGACGGCCCCCCCTGCGGACACCACCGGCTCGAGCGGCCCCGACCCCGACACGGGCTCCACTGGGAGCACCAGCACCGACGGCGAGACCACCGGCCCCCCGCCGCCCTGCGTACCGCTGCTGGCCGAGGTGCTCTACCGGGTCAACGGCAACGACGACCGCTACGAGTGGGTGCGCTTGTACAACCCCTGCGACGATCTGGTGGACCTCGGCGACTTCAGCCTGGGCTGGGGCGGCGACTACTACACCTACGGCGTGACCGACCTGAGCGGCACGATCGACCCCGGCGGCTGCCTGCTCGTGGGCGGCTCCACCTCCAGCGGCTCCAACGGCGATCCCGTCTACGACCTGGTGATCGACTTCGAGCCCGATCTGCAGAACAGCGGGCCCATCGCGGATGCGGTCGGGCTGTTCGAGGGCCTGGCCGACGACATCGACTCGAGCTCGATCCCCGTCGACGCCGTGATCTACGGGACCGCCAACTCCTCGGGCCTGCTGGGATCCAGCGGCACGGCGGTGGCCCCCCAGGTGGGCGAGTCGGCCGACAACCAGTCCCTGCGACGGACCACGCTGGGCGAGTCGTGGGAGGTGGCGACCATCCCCACGCCCAACGAGTGCCCGACCCTGTAGCCCCACGAGCGGGACGGCAGGTCGATGCGAGGCGGTCCGGCCCGCGCGAGCGCGAGCCCCCGGATCACTTGACGCACACGCAGATGTTGTCGTCGGCGACCTCGTCGCAGCTCACCTCCATCACCTCCGAGGCGCAGTCGCTCGCGTCGTTGGTGAAGGCGGTCTGGCACATCATCGCGCCGTACATGCCGCACAGGTCGGTGCACGAGGTCTGGCTCAGGGTGACGTTGAGCTTGCAGGTCGTGCCCGTCTCCTCGCACAGCTCGTAGCCGGCCACCGCCCCGAAGACCTCGTCGCAGGTCGCCCCGGCGCCCCCGCTGCTGCCCCCGTCGTCGGTCATGGGCGCGCCGTCGGAGCTCCCGCCCGAGTCGTCGGCGGGCTGCGTGGTCGAGCCGCCGTCCTCCGACGAGCCACCCTCGCCCGAGCCGCTGCCCGTGCCCACCTCGGTGGCGTTGCCGGTGCCGTCGATGTCGGCCGGCTCGTAGCACTTGCCGGCGAGGTCGCCCGCCCGCTCGTGCCAGCGCTTGCCGTTGGGACAGCTCTCGTCGGGGAAGGTGCAGAAGCTGTTGGACTCGCACACGCCCCCCTCGCCGCCCTCGTCGATGCAGCTCTGGTCCTCGAGGCAGGTGAAGATCGACTGCACCGTGCAGGCCGAGCCCAGCCCGATGCCGAGGGCGAAGGCGAGACCGAGACGAGGGAGGAACGAAGGCCAAGCGCGAGGAGAGGTCATGGTCGACCCGAATCCTGACCGAGAGCGCCCGCCGATGTCGGTGGGGTACGACACCACGGTTGCCGGGCCTGCTGGGACCGCGGCTGGTGCGCGGCGAGCCGGCTCAGGCGAGCATGGCCAGCGGCTTCTCGAGCAGGTCTCGCATGGTGGCGAGGAACTTGGCCCCGGAGGCCCCGTCCATCGCCCGGTGGTCGCAGGCGAGGGTCATCTTCATGCGCTTGCCGACCACCAGCTCGCCGCCCTTGGGCACCACGGTGTCCGCGATGGCCCCGACCGCGAGGATCGCCCCCTCGCCGGGGTTGATCACGGCCGCGAACTGGTCGATGCCGAACATCCCGAGGTTGGAGACGGTGAAGGTGCTGCCGCTCATCTCCTCGGGGCGCAGCTGCTTGTCGCGGCCGCGCAGGCCGAGATCGCGGGCCTGCTCGGCGATCTCCAGCAGGCCCTTCTGATCGGCGTAGCGGATCACGGGCACGATGAGCCCCTCGTCCACCGCCACCGCCATGCCCAGGTGCACGTTGCCGCGTCGCACGATGGTCTGGCCGTCCCAGTAGGCGTTGACCTCGGGGTGCGTCACCAGGGCCCGGGCGGCCGCGAGCAGCACCAGGTCGTTGTACGAGACCTTGACCGGCAGCACCGCCTTGAGCTGCTCGCGCAGCCCCACCGCGGCGTCCATGTCGACCACGGCGGTGAGGTAGAAGTGCGGGATCTCGGCGTTGGCCTGGCCCATGCGTCGGGCGATGGCCTTGCGCATCTGCGACAGCTTCTGCGGCTCGTCGGGGCGCCGCACGAAGGGCCGGCCTCGCTCGTCCGCCTCGTCGCTGGCCGCCACCACCGTGGGCGAGGCCGTCACGCCACCGGCCGCGGCCGCCTCGACGTCGGACTTCACGATGCGACCATGCGGGCCGCTGCCGGTGATCGCGGTCAGATCGACCCCATGCTCGCGAGCAAGCCGACGGGCGACCGGCGAGGCCGCGATCCGATCGGGCACCCGACCGGGCGAGGCCTCGGCTGGCGCCGCCGCGGGTGCGTCCCCCTGCTGCGATCGCGAGCCCTCCACCGCTTCGTCGCTCGCCTCGGCGTGCGCCCCACCGTCGTGCGGCGCCGCCCCCTGCGGCGCCTTGCCCTCGCCTCCGCGCGCGGCGAGGGCCGCCTGCACGTCCTCGCCCGCCTTGCCCAGCACGGCGATCGGCGTGCCGATCGGCATCACCTCGCCCTCGGGGACCAGCAGCTCGAGCACCTCGCCGGCGTCGAAGGACTCGAATTCCATCGTCGCCTTGTCGGTCTCGATCTCGGCGATGACCTGGCCGCGCTTGACCTTGTCGCCCTTCTTGACGTGCCAGCTGGCGATGACGCCCTCCTCCATGGTGTCGGAGAGGCGGGGGAGCTCGACGATCTTGGCCATCGGTTCGTCCTCAGATGCGGTAGTAGGCGACCTTGCGGATCACCTCGAGGGCCCGCTCGGGGCTGGGGATCACCAGCTGCTCGAGGTTCTCGGCGTAGGGCATGTTGACGTCGTCGTAGCAGACGCGCTCGATCGGGGCGTCGAGGTGGTCGAAGGCCAGCCGCTGGATCCGATCGCTGACCTCGGCCCCGGTGCCGCCATAGGGCCAGCCGTGGTAGACGAGCACGGCCCGGTTGGTCTTGCGCACGCTGGCGAGCACCGCCTCGTCGTCCAGCGGACGCAGGGTCCGCAGGTCGATCACCTCGCAGTCGAGGCCGTCCCGGGCCGCGAGCTCGGCCGCGGCCAGGGCCACCGGCACCCCCTGCCCCCAGGTGATCACCGTGATCCCCTCGCCGGGCCGCTTGATGTCGGCCTTGCCGATCGGGATCAGGTACTCCTCGTCGGGCACCTCGCCCTTGACCGAGTACATCACCTCGCTCTCGAAGAAGAGCACCGGGTTGTCGTCGCGGATGGCCGACTTGAGCAGGCCCTTGGCGTCGTAGGGAGTGGCGACCGAGATCACCTTCACCCCCGGGAAGCCGCAGTAGAAGCTCTCGAAGGCCTGGCTGTGGGTGGAGCTGAGCATGTGGGCGGCGGCGTTGGGCCCCCGGAACACGATGGGCAGGGTGAACTGCCCGTTGCTGAGCTGCCGCAGCTTGGCTGCGTTGTTGAGGATCTGGTCGAAGGCCACCGCGGAGAAGTTGAAGGTCATGAACTCCACGATCGGGCGCAGCCCGGCCATGGCGGCGCCGATGCCCACCCCGGCGAAGCCCGCCTCGGCGATCGGGGTGTCGACCACCCGCTGCTCGCCGTACTTGGCGAGCAGGCCCTCGGTGACCTTGTAGGCCCCGTCGTAGTGGCCCACCTCCTCGCCCATCACGAACACGCGGTCGTCACGGGCCATCTCCTCGTCGATGGCGGCGCGGAGCGCCTCGCGGATCTGCAGCACGGTCATGGCTCAGCCCTCCCCCCCAGCGGCGAGATCGTCCTCCACGTAGTGCCCGCGGAAGCGATGCTCGGGATCGGGTAGCGGCGAGCTCTCGGCGAATTCCACGGCAGCGTCCATCTCCTCCCCGATCCTCTCGTCGAGGGCGTCGAGCTCCTCCTCGCTCACCCCGTGCTCGTCCCGCAGCTGCACCTGCGCGCGGTGCAGGGGGTCGCGCTCCTTCCACTGATCGACCTCGTCCTTGCTGCGGTACTTGCCGGGGTCGCTCATGCTGTGACCGCGGAAGCGGTAGGTGAGCAGCTCGATGAGGGACGGCTGCGACTCCTCCCGCGCCTGCTCGATGGCCCGAGCCAGGCGCGCGCGGGTCTCGAACACGTCGCGCACCACCCAGCGGTCCGAGGTCATGCGATACGCGGGGGCGCGCACGGTGAGGTCGTCCACCGCGGTCTGGCGCCGCAGCGGGGTGCCCATGGCGTACTGGTTGTTCTCGATCACGAACACCACCGGCAGCCGCCACAGGCCCGCCAGGTGCATGCCCTCGTGGGTGGCCCCGATGTGCATCGCGCCCTCGCCCAAGAAGCACAGGGTGACCGCACCGTCGCCCAGGTACTTGGAGGCGAAGGCGTGACCGGTGGCCACGGGCACGTGGCCGCCCACGATCGCGTAGCCGCCCCACAGCCCCTGCTCCTTGGCGAAGAAGTGCATCGAGCCGCCGTTGCCCCCGACCAGGCCCGTCTTCTTGCCGTAGAGCTCGGCCATGCAGGCGCCGGTGTCACAGCCCAGCGCGACCGCGAATCCATGATCGCGGTAGGTGGTCACCACGCGATCGCCGGGCCGCATGAGGTCGGCGGTCGCCACCGCGATGGCCTCCTGGCCGATGTAGAGGTGGAGGAAGCCGCTGATCTTGCCCTGGGTGTAGGCCCGGGCGGCGGCCTCCTCGAACCGGCGGATCCGCAGCATCTGGTTGTAGAAGTGGCGCAGCCGTTCGAGATCGTGGCCCGCCACGGGGGCGGCCGGGGTCGGATCGTTGGGTGGGCTCACGGGTCCTCCTGCGGGGCAGGCGACGAGCTCGGCCGTGGTGGCGCGGGGGCTCGTCGCGGGCGCGGAGCCTAACACCGCGCGGCCCCGGCGTCGCGTGACCGAGGCCCCAGCGCCGGATCTCGGGCCCGAACCCTGGTATATCCTCGCGCCATGAGCCTCGTCGCACCCGCGCAGCACGCCGATCGCATCCTCGCCGGAGACGAGCGAGCCGTCGATCCTGCGGCCCTGCTCACGTTGTTGTCGGGCGAGCTCGACGTCTGGGACACGATGGCCGCCGCGGACCGCGTGCGGCGGGCCCGCTTCGGTCGGCACGTGCACCTGTGCTCGATCATCAACGCCAAGGAGGGCGGCTGCCCCGAGGACTGTGGCTTCTGCTCGCAGAGCCGCCACTACTCCACCCACGTGGCGCCCAGCAAGTTCACCCCGGTGAGCACGGTGGTGGAGCACAGCGCCCGTGCCCGCACCCGCCACGCCACCGCGCTGGGCCTGGTCACCGCCACCCGCGGCCTGGACGACGACGGCAAGGGCCTCGCCCACATCGAGTCGGCGATCCGAGCCGTGCGCGAGGCAGGCCACACCGAGGCCCACGCCTCGGTGGGCTTCCTGAGCGAGGCGGCCCTCGATCGCCTGGTGGACGCCGGCCTCACCGAGCTCAACCACAACCTCGAGACCGGGCGCAGCTACTTCGCCAAGATCGTCACCACCCACACCTACGACGAGCGCATCGAGACCATCCGTCGGGCCAAGGCCAAGGGGCTGCGCACCTGCGTGGGCGGGATCTTCGGCATGGGCGAGGCCCCCTCCGATCGCGTGGAGCTGGCCGAGGCGCTGCGCGAGCTCGACGTGGACGAGGTGCCGCTCAACTTCCTGGTGGGCATCGAGGGCACGCCGCTGGCCGGCGCCGAGCCCCTGCCCCCGCTGGAGATGCTGCGGATCATCGCGGCCTACCGGCTGTTCCTGCCGCGCCAGAACATCTTCATCGCGGCCGGCCGCACCTACCTGGGGCAGCTGCTGCCGCTGATGTTCAGCGCCGGCGCCTCGGGGATGATGATCGGCGACTTCCTCACCACGCCCAACCGCGGACCCGAGGACGACCTGCGGATGCTCGAGGAGCTGGGGCTTTCGCCCTACGGCTGCGGCACCGCGCACCCCGAGCGCATCGAGCTCGCGCCGCGCCCCCGCACGCGGCTGCCCGTGGTGGCCTGATCGCGGCGGCCGGTCTCACTCGCCGCCGGCCATCTCCTCGAGGAACGCGGCCAGCTCGTCGCGATCGTAGCTGCGCTCGTCCACCACCCGCGCCGCCTCGAGCACGCCCAGCCCGTACTCGTCGTAGTTGTCGAAGCGGGCCAGGGTGATCGTCAGCTCGCTGCCCAGCGCGCCCGTGGGATCGCGGAGCAGGGCCTGCACCATCGCCCCCAGCACCACGCCGTCGAGCGCCTCATTCTCGCCGACCTCGGCCACCCCGGCCTGTCCCAGGTCGACCAGCACCTCCACCCGCGAGCCGTCGAGCTGGACGCGCAGCGACTCGGCCGGCACGTCGATCACGGCGCGGGCCCACTCGTCGCCCGCCTCGTCGAAGACCGAGCGCAGCGGCTCGGCGCGCTCGCTGACCTGCGCCCACGGCCGGGTGAGGGCCGGCCGGCGACCCCGCAGGTGCTCGCGCAGCGCGGGCAGGGCCAGGCGGGCGAAGGCGTCGGCGGTGAGGTCCATCGCCCAGGTGGAGGCGTGGGTGCCGGTGAACGGCGCGTTGCCCCACGGCGCGTGGTCGATGGCCTCGCGCAGCAGCAGATCGGAGGGGCGCAGCACCACGAAGCCCGCCCGCTCGCACAGCTCGAGGAACCACTGGTGCTCGGGCGTGCTGCCGCGCAGTCCGTCGCGCTCGATCGCGGGCATCGCATCGTCGTCGAGGACGAGCACCAGGGTGCTATAGCGCTCGGCGGCGGCGCGCAGGCGATCGACGGCCTCCACCATGTCGCCCTGCGTGGGGTAGTCCCAGTACATGCGACCGCTGTGCACCTCGAGCAGCATCACGTCGACGGGGCTCTCGTGCTCCACGAAGGCCTCGAAGGCGGCCACCAGGTGCTCGAGCCGCGGGCCCCGATAGGCGCGCTGCACCAGGTCGAAGCGGATCCCGTCGCGCAGGCCCAGCTCGCGCATCAGGGTGCGCTCCATCTGCCGGCCCATGGAGTACTGCCCCACCACCTCGGTCACGGAGGTGAGCGAGGAGCCCAGCATCAGGCCCAGGTAGGGCCCCCGCCGCGGCAGCGGCTCGAGGCGACGGTGGGCCCAGCGCTCGGGGTGGTGCGTGAGCATGGCGGAGGTGCCCGCCCGGATCCCGAAGACGTCCTTGAGCCCGCCGTGGGTGGCCCGCGTGACGTGGTGGCCGAGCTTGGCCGTGCCCAGCAGCCCGTCGGAGAGCTGAAGCAGCCGCGAGCGCTCGAGCTCCAGGTAGAACAGGGTGTTGGTCTGCGGATCCAGGGCCATCGTGCCCAGGTGCAGGTAGCTCGACAGCGCCTTGGTGTGGCGGTTGTGGAACATGTGGCCGCCACCGTGCACCAGGGGGTGGACCCACGGGTAGATCTTGCGATCGGCGAGGCTCAGGAAGCGCAGGTGGATCCGCTCGGTGACGCCCTCGGGCGAGCCGCGAGCGACCGAGTGCATGTCCTGCACCAGCACCCCGTCGTAGCGCGGCACGTAGCGCAGGTCGCCGATCGTCTCGATGGCCATGCGCTCGAAGCGGAACGGGAAGAAGTCGCCCTTGCGCTGGGGCAGCAGCTGCGGGGCCGTGTTGGCGAACAGCAGCACGGGCTCGTCGTCGCCCGGGGAGAGCTGCCACACCCGGCCGTGGCGATCGCCGAGGTACAGGCGGCCGTCGGGGCCGGCATCGAGGGCGACCAGGTCACGCGCGTGGGCCTGGTAGCGCAGCCGGGACACGCCGGTGCGAGGATCGAAGCGGATCACCCGGCTGGCCTCGTCGAGGATCCACAGCACCCGACCGTCGCCCCGCAGGCGATCGATGCGGGTCCAGCGGGGACCCTCGCGGGGCACCCGGGTGCGCACCTGCCCCTCGGCGATCTCGCGCAGGCCCGCGTGGCGCTTCCCGTCGACCACGTAGACCCGCTCGCCCAGGAGCACGGGGAAGCGGGGCCAGGACAGGAGCGCATCGGCGATCGGGCCGTCCGCCCTCCCCGGGGTCCCCGGCTGCCCCGCCAGGGTGCGCATGGTCGTCAGCGACCCCACCAGCTCGCGCACGCAGTGGTTGCCGGTGTCGGCCACCACCACTCGTCCTCCGCCCGGGGCCACCTCGATCCCGCGGGGGCGCGAGAGCATGGCCTGCCACGGCGCGCCTTCGCGGGCGCCGGGATCGATGCGATGCACCAGGCTGCGATCGGGGCCCTCCTCGTAGGCCAGCGTCCCCCGGGGCGGCGGCGCGGCCATGCCCACGCCGAGCTGGTGCAGCAGGTTGAGGGCCAGCCAGCGGTTGCCCTCGGGGCCCAGGTGAGCATGGTCGAGGAACAGCTCGTCGCGCAGCACGGGGTGGTCGAGCGAGAGGAAGCGGACCGAGCTGCGGTCGGCCCGGTTGACGAGGCGATCGAGCGCGCCGATGAGCTCGCCGTACGCGTCGCCGTCGAGGGTGCCGGCCATCACCGCGTCGTGGAGCGGCGTGGCGAACAGCAGGGCCGGCCGCCCGTGGTCCCGCAGGCGCTTCAGCAGGTAGTAGAGGGCTCGGTACTGGATCGACTGGGGGCCGACCATCGGGTCGCGGTAGTGCTCGAGGATCCGGGCCTGGCCCAGCAGCGCCTCGGGGAGCCCCGGCTCCGCGGAGGCCTCGTCGATCGAGTCGGGCTCGGCGTCGTCGGTGGCGGGGACGAGCTGGTCGATCCACTGCGGGTTCCAGCGCGGCAGCACGTCGCGGTGCCGCACCACGGGGAGGTGATCGAGCAGCCACCGCCAGGCCTCGTCCGCGGCGGGCCCGACCCAGGCGCTGCGGGCCGGCCCCGGGGGCGGGCCGAGCTGGCACAGGAACTCGCGGGTGCAGGCGCGCTGCTCGGCGTAGTGCGGCGAGAAGTAGCGCGGGTTGATCTCCAGCACCACGCCCACCGTGCCGCCGGGGTCGAGCGCATCGAGCTGCTCCACCACGTGGAGCATGTCCACCGGCAGCATGCCGTCGAGCGCGATCTGGTGGAAGGCCACGCCCTGCCCCGGGGTCTGCTCGCGGCGCAGGTAGTCGATCACCCGGTGCTCGCTCCAGTCGGGCACCCGGCCGCGCATCACGTCGCCGGCGAGCACCGAGTCGCCCAGCAGCAGCCACGCGTGCTCGTCGTGGCGGGCGCGCTGCAGCACCCCGCGGGCACGATCCAGATCGTCGGCCAGCAGCGGCTCGCCCGGCTCGGGCCGCGCCAGCCCGACCATCAGATCCACCAGCAGCAGCAAGCCCAGCAGCGCCCACAGCTGCGACCACGCCCGGCCGGTGCCGGGGTGGGAGCGACCGTCGAGGTCGGTCACGAGCAGGACGCGAGAGGAGGCCATGGCGAAGCGATCAGAACTGGAAGTAGATGAACTGGGGGCCGTCCTGCGCCCCGAGCACGAGGGTGGCCAGCAGGGCGCAGCCGTAGAAGAGCAGGCCCGCGGCCGGGCTCGCGTCGATGCGCTCGCGCCAGCGGCCGCGGCGGGCGAGCGCCGACAACAGCAGGAAGGCCCCCACCCCGCCCAGGAACAGCGCCTGCATCCCGTTGGGGCCGCCGCGACCCAGGGCGCCGTGCATGCGCTCGAGGATCACGCCGGCGTCGCCCAGCGCGTCCACGCGGAACAGCACCCAGCCCACCACCACCAGGTGGAAGGTGCACAGCCAGGCGAGCCCCCGGCCCACGCCGCCCAGGCGCGCCATGATCCAGCCGGCTCCGGGGCGCCGCGACCACAGGGCGTGCACCAGCAGGAGCACCCCGTGGTACAGCCCCCACAGCACGAAATTCCACGCGGCCCCGTGCCACAGCCCCGACAGGAACATGGTGGCGGTGAGGTTGAGCAGCGTGCGGGCCTTGCCGCGGCGGCTGCCCCCCAGCGGGACGAACACGTAGTCGCGAAACCACTCCGACAGCGAGATGTGCCAGTGCCGCCAGAAATCGCGGACGTTGCGGACCAGGTAGGGCTGATCGAAGTTTCGCATCAGGGTGATGCCGAGCAGCCGCGCCGAGCCCCGGGCGATCTCGGAGTAGGCCGAGAAATCGCAGTAGATCTGCAGGGTGAAGGCGTAGGTCGCCACCGCGATCGCCCAGCCGTCGAAGGCCTCGGGGTTGGCGTAGACCGGCTCCACCAGGCGCGCGCAGTGATCGGCGATCACCACCTTCTTGAACATGCCCCACACGATGAGGCGGGTGCCCACCAAGAGGTTGGCGGCGCTGAAGCGGATCCGCAGCGCCTGCTCGATCTGGGGCAGCAGCCGGGCCGCCCGCTCGATGGGGCCGGCCACGAGCTGCGGGAAGAAGGCCACGTACACGAAGAAGCGCGCCACCGATCGCGTGGGCCGGAGCTGCCCCCGGTACACGTCGATCGTGTAGCTCATGGTCTGGAAGGTGTAGAAGCTGATGCCGGGGGGCAGCACCACCTCGAGCACCGAGCCAGGCACCGCGTCGCCGAGCAGGGCCTGCAGGTTGCGGACGAAGAAGCCGGCGTACTTGAAGTAGGCCAGGATGCCCAGGTTGGTGATCACGCTCGCCGCGAGCACCAGGCGACGACGACGGACGCGAGCCGAGCCCAGCGCGAGGCCACAGGCGAAGTCGACCGCGGCCGAGATCGCGATGAGGCCGAGGAGCTCCACGCTCCAGGCCCCGTAGAACACCACGCTGGCCACCAGCAGCACGCCCAGGCGCCCGCGCGGCCCCAGCCCGTAGAACCCCACCAGGGTCCCGAGCAGCAGCAGCAGGTAGGCGAGGGAGTCGAACTGCACGCGGAGGCTCGAGGCGGGCGCCCGCCGAGCGGAGGGCTCGAGGGCGCCGCGGGGTGAGGGCTAGTCGCCGTCCTCCGTCGACTCGGGCGGGTCGACGTCGGGCTCGGGAACGTGGGCGCTGCCCTGCTCCGCCGGGCGTCGAGCTCGACCCGTGCGCTGGGCGGTGGGGTCCTCGCCCTCGCGATCGCGACCGAGCTCGCTCTGCAGCCGCTCCACCGTCTGCTCGAGCTCGTGCAGCGAGGTCTGGAGCTGCTCGAGCTCCTCGGCGGGCGCCGTGCGCTGGGCGGCCGCGCTGGTCCGCAGCTCGTCGAGCATGCCGCCGAGGGTGTAGTGGAGCACCGCGAGCCACAAGAAGGGCAGCAGCGCGAGCAAGGCCACGCCCACCAGCCACGCCCAGCGCGAGGGCGCGGCCGGGCGCGAGGGCGAGGCTCCGACGACCCCCGGCGGCGAGGGATGCTCGCGCAGCAGCGCCTCCATCCGCTCGTAGGTGGCCTGCAGATCCTCGCCCACCACCACGCGCCCAGAGGGCTCGTGCAGCAGGACGAAGGTACCGGTATCGGAGCGACGGACGGTGATCATGGCGACCGCATCGCAGAGGCTACCAGACCCGGGCGGGCATCCCGCGAGCGGTGCCGGAAGCGCGCGCAGCCGCATTCGGTTGGTGCTACCTTGCCGCCCATGCGCGACACGTCGTGCCTGCGAACCCGCATCGCCCTCCTCGCATGCATGCCCGGCCTGGCCGGAGCGCTCGTTGCGTGCTCACCGCCCCCCAAGCCCCAGACGGTGGAGGGCAAGGCGGACGGAGGCGAGTCGAGGTCCAAGTCGATCGACGTCTCGAGCCGCGACGGGGCTCGGCCCGACCGCGAGCAGCTCGCCATCGGCAAGGACCCGCGCAAGCACTACGAGGAGCTGGCCAGGAAGGAGGGCAAGACCCTCGAGGAGGTGACGCCCCCCGATGTGCTCGCCGAGCTCCGGCGCAAGGACTCGGCGGCCTCCGTCACCACCCTGGTGCCGCCCGAGGCCCCCGAGGCCCCGCCCGGCCCGTTCCCCGGCGATCCTCCCTTCATCGACGGCTACAACCCCGAGGAGGAGACCTGCGTCTCGGGCAACTGGTGCGGCTCGATCACCGCGGCGGAGGCCGTGGCGGTGCCGGCCATCCCGGCCGTCGGCGACTGCCCGTCGCGGCTCACGGGCGGCAAGTCCACCGAGCTCATCAAGGCCGACCCCAAGACATACGCGGGGCTCTCGTCGGCGCCCAACATGCAGGGCAACTACAACGAGCACGGCACCGAGCTGGCCCGGGCGCGCACGGGCAAGGACGACACCTGCTGCTACCACTGGTTCGAGTACTGCAGCGGTCGCCCGCACCTGGACGAGGACGGTCCCGTGCTCGCGCCCGTCCGCGCCGGCGATGCGTGGGCCGAGCCCTCGCTGCTCGAGCGCCCCGAGGGCGCGCTGCCCGAGGCGCTGCGCCAGCGCCTGGCCGAGCAGTGGCGAGAGGACGCGCGGGCCGAGCACGCGTCGGTGGCCGCGTTCGCCCGCGCCACGCTGGAGCTGATGGCCCTGGGGGCGCCGCCCGAGCTGCTGGCCCAGGCCCAGCGCGCGGGGCTCGACGAGATCGATCATGCGCGCCGCTGCTTCGGTCTCGCGGCGCGCTACGACGGCGAGCCGGTGCAGCCCGGGCCCCTGCCCGCCCTGGCCCCCCGCCCCGCCGAGCTGGCCCGCCTCGCGGCCGACACCTTCGCGGAGGGCTGCGTGGGCGAGACGATCGCCGCGCTGGTCGCCCATCGAGCGGCCAGCCGCTGCACCGATCCCGAGGTCCGACGCTGCCTGGAGGTGATCGCCGACGACGAGGCCCGGCACGCGGCGCTCGCCTGGTCGACGATCGCGTGGGCGCGGCACGAGGGCGGCGCTTCGGTGGACGAGCGTCTCCGCGAGGTGGCCCAGCGCCTGCGGGCCGCGTCGGTGCGATCGCTGCCCCCCGCCGATCCCGAGGCGAGCTCCCTGGCCGTCCACGGTCGGCTCGACGCGCGTGCCCAGGCCCAGGCCGCCCGCGATGGCTGGGACGAGCTCATCGGGCCCATGCTCGACTCGCTGCTGGCCGAGCCCGCGCACGACGGCGCGAGCATGGGCGCGTAGGCCTCGACCTCGAGTCACGCCCTCGCTCCCGAGCCGCCGGAGCTCCGACGACGCGCGACGCTACGGGGCCGCGTGCTCGGCCAGCCAGGCGTCCACCTCGGCGATGTCCTCGACCCGCGGGCGCCGTCGATCCTCGTCGAGCGCGGCCAGGGCCCGCTGCGCTCGCTCGGCCTGCTCGCGGGCGGCCTGGCGCTCGCCTCGGTCCCACTTGGCCCGGGCGAGCACGAAGCGAGCCTCGGCGAGCTGACCCGACGACAGGCCCCCCGTCTCGCCCAGGGCGAGCGCCCGGCTGGCGTGGGCCACCGCATCGTCGAGCTGGCCCAGGTCGTGCTCGGCGTGGGCCAGCCAGGTCAGCGGCTCCACCAGGGCGACGTCCTCCGATCCCAGGATCTGCTCGAGCGTGAGCACGGCGTGCAGCAACGAGCCGCGGGCCTCCTCGGGTCGCGCCTGCGCCAGGCGGGTCCGCCCGATGAGCAGGTGGGTCTGCGCCGCCTCGACCGACTCGGGCCCCAGCGAGCGCTCGCGGATTGCCAGCGCCTCGTCGAGCGCGGCCACGGCCTCGTCGAGCTTGCCCTGGCGCACCAGCACCTGGCTCATGTTGGCCAGCGGCTTGGCCACGTCGGGGTGATCGGGGCCCAGCACCCGACGGCGCAGCGCGTGGGCGCGGGTGAAGCTCTCGAGCGCCTCGTCGTCGCGCCCCATCGCCGACAGCACCAGCCCCTGGTTGTTGAGCATCTTCCCCACCTCGGGGTGCTCGGAGCCCAGGGCCCCCTCGCGGATCGCCAGCGAGCGCCGGATGTAGCCGAGCGCCTCGGCGGGCCGGTCGCGCTCGAGCAGCAGCAGCCCGATGTTGTTGAGCACCCCCGCCACCTCGGGGTGGGCGTCGCCCCACTGCTGCTCGTAGATCACCAGCGCCTGGTGCAGCTCGTCGAGGGCCTCGTCGTAGCGACGCCCCGCCCACAGCACCGTGGCGTGGATGTGCAGGTAGTGCCCCCACGCCTTCTCGCTGCCCTCGTGCTCGGCCTCCACGCGCGCGTGCTTGGCCCAGCGCAGGCCGTCCTCGGGGCGCCGCCGCAGGCTGCCCACCACGTAGGCGAGGTTGGTGGCCGCCTCGCGGCTGACCTCGTCGTGCCCCACCTCCTTGCCCATGAAGTAGGCCCGCTCCAGCCGCGACTCGGCGCGATCGAAGGCGCCGAGGTAGCGATGCAGCATGCCCACCCGCAGCAGCGCCTCGGCCTGCAGCGGCGCGTAGCCGAGGGCCTCGGCCTGGGCGACCACGGGCTCGGCCACGTCGAGGCCCTCCTGGTACTTGCCCGCTCGCTGCAGCGCCAGGGCCCGCGCCAGGGTCTCGCGATGCACGGCCAGGCGCCGCGCGGTCTCGGGATCGCTGGGCGGCGGCACCCCCGACTCGTGCGGCTCGGCGCAGGGCTCGATCGCATCGAGCTGCCCCACCGCCCCCACCGCCTGCTCGACCACGGCCCGGTCGGCCGCCGCGAGCACGTCGACCAGCGAGGCCAGCTCGCGACGACGGCGATCGAGGCAGGCCATGCGCCCGTCGAGCGCGGCCTCGTCCTGCTCGAGGCGCTCGGTGGCCTCGCAGGCCTCGCGGTGGGCCACCGTCCAGCGCTGGGCGTAGGCGTCGAGCTGCGCCTCGACCCGCCGCCAGGCATCGTCGGCGTAGGGCAGCCCGGTGTCGTGCATGGCGGTGCGGATCTCGTCCTTGCGCGCCGGACCCCACACCCCGGCCAGCTTGCCCTCGGCGCCCGAGCACGGCCCCTCTACCTCGGCCGCCGGCACCACCGTCCACGCGATCGCCAGGCCGACCGCCAGCGTCCCCGCGGCCGCGAGGACGAGGCCCCAACGCCGACGCTGCCCCATGGCGCGCTCCATCGCGACGAGCAGCGCGTCCATCGAGGGCCAGCGACCGCCGGGACGGACCGACAGCCCGCGCACCATCACCCGGTGCAGCGCCGCTGGCACGCCGCGCCCCCGCGGAGGATCACGCAGCCGTCCCTCCATCACGTGCTTGGGCAGCAGGTCCCACTGCTTGCGCTCCACGAAGGGGTGCTCGTGGTACAGCGACTCGAACAGCGCCACGCAGAAGGCGAACTGATCGCAGGCCGCGGTGGCCGGCTTGCCCTCGTACTGCTCCGGGGACATGTACGCGGGCGTCCCCAGCATCGCGCCGGTGCGGGTGAGCGCGCCCTCCCACGGATCGTGGTGGCCGGCGCTCGCCTCGAGCTCGGGCGGCAGCGAGATCGGGCCCGAGCTCACCGAGTCGGTCATCCCGTCCATGGTCTCGCCGCTGGGGCGGGCCAGGCCGAAGTCGAACACCCGCACCCGACCGTCCTCCCCCACCAGCACGTTGGAGGGCTTGAAGTCACGGTGGACCAGCCCCACCGCGTGTGCGGCCGCGAGGCCCCGCCCCGCCTGCACGAAGGTCCGCACCACCTCCTCCACGCTGCGCTCCCCGCCGAGCAGCCAGCGATCGAGCGACTGGCCGGGCACCTGCTCCATCGCGATGAAGGCCCGCCCCTCGTGCACGCCGGCCTCGTACACCTCGACCACGTTCTCGTGCGACAGCCGGGCCAGCGCCTGGGCCTCGCGCTGCAGCCGAGTCTTGCGTCGCCGGCCCCCTCGCTTGCGCAGCAGCTTGAGCGCCACCTTGCGATCGAGGCGATCGTCGTAGGCCTCGTAGACCACGCTCATCCCGCCCGATCCCAGCGGCCGCAGGATTCGGAAGCGGCCGATCCGCTCGGGCATCTCCACCGCCGCCGGGCGCGGGCCGGTGTCCCCGTGGGTCCGCCCCATGTCGGAGACGTCGACGGTGACGTCGATCGGCCGCCGCCCTCCCGTCGGCGACGAGCACCGCTGCGGCGGCTCGCCCATGGCAAAGAGGATCGCTCCCCCACCGCGGCGTTGTCGAGCCCGGAATGACGTTCGGCCCGCCCGCGGAGCCTCCTACGCTCGCTTCGTCGTGGCTCGGGATCGTCTGCGAGCGCCGGGCCGCGGCAAAGGGAGGTCCTCCTTACGCTCCGATCCCACGCGCGATCGGTACGGCTGGGGAGCGGCGGGACTCAGGGGCTGGGCGAGCGGGGCTCGGCCGCCCCGCGGGCCCGCTCGCGCTGGTCTCGGGGCCACGCCGCGAGCACCGGGGCGAAGCTCTCGATGATCAGCGTACGGATCCGATCGCGAGCCAGGCCGCGATCGATCCACACCAGGCTGAGCGCCTCGGTGGCCCCGACCCACGCGTACAGGCGCAGGGCCGCGGTGTGGGCGAGCGGCACGGGCTCCTCGGGAGCCGGGCCGGCCTCGGGATCGAGCAGCTCGAGCACGCGGTGCACGATCGTCCAGCGCACGCGCTCCACGATCGCCTGCGACTCCCCGTCGGCGCCCAGGCCCCCGCGGAGCAGCGCGCGGTAGATCGCCGGGTAGCCCACCACGAAGTCGAGGAAGCGCTCGACCGCGTCGAGCACCGACTCGTAGGGCGCGAGGGCTCGATCGAGCACCACGCGATCGAGCAGGAGCTGGGCCACGTGCTCGATGGTGGCGACGTAGAACCCTCGCTTGCTGCCGAAGTAGTGGAACAGCAATCCCTTGGAGATGCCGCCCTCGCTGGCGATGGTGTCGGTGGTGAGCGCGTCGTAGGCCCCGCGGGCGAACAGCTCCACGCCCAGCTCGAGCAGCTGCGCCCGACGCTGGTCGGTCCCGAGGCGGATCCTCGCCATGCCCGGCAGGATGACAGCGATCGAGCGTTGGTCAATGGCCAGCGGAGGGGCGCTCGGATCAGAGCCCGCGCGCGCGCCAGGCCAGCCATGCGGTCTGGGTGAGCCGCCCCAGCGAGAAGGCGACCACCGCGATCGCCAGGCCCGACGAGCTCCCGTGCCGCATGCCGTGAGCCAGGACCACGCCGCAGGTCGCCCCGAACACCACCACCGCCTCGGTGATGGCCCGGGTGCGACGAGCGTTGACCAGCAGGCCCTGGTACCAGCTCTGCAGCACGCGGGTGGCCGGGACGGGCAAGGCCATCCACAGCGCCGCGCCGGCCATGGCGGCCAGCGAGGGCGAGAGCCCGGCCACGGTGGAGAACCAGCCCTCGGCCAGCGGCGTGAGCGAGAGCAGGGCCAACAGCGCCGTGACCAGCAGCGACAGCGTGAGGCTGAAGCGACGCAGCGCCGCCCGGGCGCCGGGCTCGTCGAGCAGCGCCACCACCACCTCGTTGTAGGCCAGGCCCGCCGACTGCAGCACGAACACCAGGCCGCTGATCACCGGCCACACCGCCAGCGACCACAGGGCCTGCGGCATGCGAGCCACCGCCGCGGTGCCGAAGGGGAGGATGGCCAGGGTGATGAGCGGGGTCATGGCCAGCGGGACGTAGAAGCGCCAGAAGGCGCGGCCCCGCAGCGGCTCGCGCTCGGAGTGCTCGGGCAGGGCCCGCACCACCTCGCGCGCGCGCCAGGCCGCATAGAGAGCCTCGGCCATCACCCCCAGCGACAGCGCCACCGAGGCCACCACCACCCCCGGCGCCGCCAGGCCCAGCCCGATCCCCAGGGTGCTGCTGGTGACGGTCAGGCGCACCGCCGTGCCCACGCCCACCGCCCGCGCGCGTCCGTGGCGAATGAGCAGGCCCTGGTGGAAGCGACGCGAGGCGATCGACCAGGTCCACGGCAGCAGCAGCAGCAAGCCCAGGCGAGCGGGCTCGAGGACCGCCGCGGGCACGTCGAGCACCCGCCGGACCACCACGTCGAACAAGGGCGTGGCCGCCAGCAGCAGGTGCAGCAGGGAGAGCCCCAGGCCGAGCCCGTGGGCCACGCGACGCAGCGCCCGGAAGGCCACGCGATCGCGGGACAGCTCGGTGGAGGCGGCCAGCAGCATGATCACCGGCGCCTCCACCACCAGCGCCAGCGGGTACACCACGCTGCCGTAGGCGGCGAGCTGCACCTCGGGCTCGGCGAGCCGGGCCACCACCGCGCCCACCAGGGGCTGCTCGGCCCCCATCATCATCCACGAGGCGGCCAGCGGCCACCACGTGGTCAGCACTCGTCGCTGACCGAGGCCGGGCCCCGAGGCGGGCGCGGCCGAGGCGGACGACACCGAGCCACCCTCGCTGCGATCGTGCTCAGGCGTAGCGGCCCAGGGTCCTGGCGAGGTTGGGGACCGCCGCGCTCACGTGGGTCTTGGCCCCGCCGCGCAGCCGATCGTAGGTCTTCTTGAGGGTCTGGTTCTTGGCGTTGTGGGCCTTGCGATCGGTGACCCCGAGCAGGGCGTCGGCCGCCTCGTCCTGGTGCCCGATGAGGTACTTGGAGAAGGCATCGCCGTCGCGACCAGCCTTGTCGTACATGGGCTCGAGCGCCTCGGCGAACTCGGGCAGCAGCTTGGTCACCGCCTCCTTGATCATGCCGGGCTTGATCGCCTTGATCACCTTGTAGCCGGCCTTGACCGCGGCACCGCTCAGCCCCTTCTTGGAGGCGACCTCGGTCTCGATGACCTGCAGGCAGTCCTCGATGACCTTGGGGTGGACGTCGGGGGCGGTGATCTTCTCGACGAGCGTGGACATGGTGATCGCTAGGGACGGGGTTTTCGACCATTTGGCCCCCGCAGGCAAGCCGTCGGGCATCGCTTGCGTGGACATCGCCACGCCCCAACTGCGATCATCCGCGCCATGCCGCCCCTGCGCGCCCTCGCTGCCGCCTCCCGCCTCCGCTCGTGCTCGCGCGTGGCGCGAGGGCCCATGATCGCGCTCGGGGCGCTGCTGCTCGTGGGCGCATGCACGCAGGAGCGCGAGCGCCCGCGCGACGACCTCGAGCACGAGCCCCCATCCGAGACCATGCCGCCATCGCCCATCACGCCCTCCGACCGCACCCTCCCCATCGAGGAGGTCGCCAAGTACCCGCTGCCCGGCACGGCGATCCCCGGCTCGTTCCGCTTCTCACCCGACGGCCGCTGGCTGACCTACCTCGACAGCCCCGATCGCAGCCTCACCCGCGAGCTGTTCGTGGAGGCGGTGGACGGCAGCGCGCCGCGGCGGGTGATGTTCCAGCCGCCCGAGGGCGGGGCTACCGAGGAGAACCTCTCGCCCGAGGAGAAGCTCCAGCGAGAGCGCCGGCGCGAGCGAGCGCTGGGCGTGACCAGCTACGCCTGGGCCCACGACGGCGCGCGGGTGCTGGTGCCCCTGCGCGGCGATCTGTGGGTGCAGGACGGCCCCGATGCCGAGCCCCGCAAGGTGGTCGACACCGAGGGCGCCCCCGCGCTCGACCCCACCTTCTCGCGCGACGGCCAGCACCTCGCGTGGGTGCAGGACGCCGAGCTCTACGTGGTCGACGTGGCCGGCGGCACGCCGCGCCAGCTCACCACCGGGGCCCGCGGCACGGGCAAGACCCACGGCCTGGCCGAGTACATCGCCCAGGAGGAGATGGGGCGCTACCGCGGCTACTGGTGGTCGCACGACGGCAGCCGCCTGGCCTACACCGAGGTCGACGAGACCCACATCCCCAGCTACCGCATCACCCACCAGGGCCAGCCCGATCCCCAGATGCACGAGGACCACGGCTACCCCTTCGCGGGCGAGCCCAACGCCAAGGTCCGCCTGGGGGTGGTGCCCCGCGCGGGCGGGAGCACGGTGTGGATGGAGCTGCGCCTCGACGGCGAGGAGGCAGGCGATGACCTCTACCTCGCGCGCGTGCACTGGATGCCGGACGGCGCGCTGCTGGCCGAGCTCGAGAACCGCGAGCAGAGCCGCCTCGACCTGGTGCGCCTCGATCCCGCCACCGGCCAGGGCACGCCGCTGCTCAGCGAGCGCAGCGAGGTGTGGATCAACCTGCACGACGCCTTCCGCCCGCTCGAGCACGCCCAGGGGGCGCTGGCCGGCGGGTTCTTGTGGGCCTCGGAGAAGACCGGCTTCCGCCACCTCTACCTGCACGACCGCGAGGGCAACGAGCAGCGGGCCCTGACCGCGGGCGAGTGGATGGTGGACGACGTGGTGGGGCTCGACGAGGAGGGCGGCCGCGTGTTCTTCACCGGCACCAAGGACGGGCCCACCGAGCGCCACCTGTACCGCGTGCCGCTGGCGGGCGGCGAGATCGTGCGCCTGACCCCCGAGCCCGGCACCCACGGGGTGACCCTGAGCGACGACTTCACCCACTTCGTCGACACGCACAGCGGGCTCGACTCGCCGCCGCGGGTCACCCTGCGCTCGCTGGGCGACGGCTCGATCGTGCGCGAGATCGAGGTGGCGGCCGACCCCCGGGTGGCGCAGCTCGACCTGAGCCCGCCCCGCCTGGTCACGCTGCAGTCGCGCGACGGCGTGGAGCTGCACGGGGCGATCTACGAGCCCAGCGGCACCCCCCGCCCCTACCCCACCATCGTCAGCGTGTACGGGGGGCCGCACGCCCAGCGAGTGACCCGGAGCTGGGGCATGACCGTGGACATGCGCGCCCAGTACCTGCGCAGCCTGGGCTTCTTGGTGTTCAAGCTCGACAACCGCGGCTCGGCCCGCCGCGGGCTCGCCTTCGAGGGCGCGATCAAGCACGACATGGGCAACATCGAGGTGCAGGACCAGGTCGACGGCGTGCGCTGGCTGGTCGACCAGGGCATCGCCGACCCCGGGCGCGTGGGCATCTACGGCTGGAGCTACGGCGGCTACATGTCCGCGATGGCCCTGGCCCGCGCCCCCGAGACCTTCGTGGCCGCGGTGGCCGGGGCCCCGGTGACCAGCTGGGACGGCTACGACACCCACTACACCGAGCGCTACATGGGCACGCCCCAGGGCAACCCCGAGGGCTACCGTCAGAGCAGCGTGCTCGAGCACGTGGAGCACATGCAGGGCGCGCTGATGGTGGTGCACGGCCTCATCGACGAGAACGTGCACTTCCGTCACGCGGCGCGGCTCATCGACGCGCTCATCAAGGCCCGCAAGGACCACGAGCTGCTGCTGTTCCCCAACGAGCGCCACATGCCGCGCTCGGAGGCCGACCGGGTCTACATGGAGGAGCGGATCCGCGACTTCTTCGCCGAGCAGCTCCGCCTCGGCCAGCCCCCCGGGTGATCCGCCGGCCGTGAAGTACCGGCTCAAGACCTCGGCGCCCGCGCGGCTGCCCTTCGACCCGGACCACGACCTCAACCCGCAGCAGCGCGCGGTGGTCGAGGCCCCCGCGGGGCCGCTGCTGGTGATCGCGGGGGCGGGCACGGGCAAGACCCGCACCCTCACCTATCGGGTGGCGCGACTGGTGGCGGCCGGCTGCCCCCCCGATCGGATCCTGCTGTGCACCTTCACCAACCGGGCGGCGCGAGAGATGGTGGAGCGCGTCGAGGGCCTGCTGCAGATCGACATGCGCCGCTGCTACGCGGGGACCTTCCACCACATCGGCAACCGCCTGCTGCGGCGCCACGCCGATCCGCTGGGGCTCACGCCCGACTTCGGCATCCTCGATCCCGAGGACGCCCGCACCCTGCTCGGCTCCATCGTGGGCGAGCTGGGGCTCAAGCGCCTCACCGCCCGCCGCTTCCCGCCGCCGCGGCAGCTATTGCACGTGGCGGGGCTGGCCCGGGGCACGCAGCAGCCGGTGGCCGAGATCGTGGCCGCCCGGCTGCCGCGCATGATGGACCAGGTGGCCGCCATCGAGGACGTGCTGCACCGCTACGACGAGCGCAAGCGCAGCATGAGCCTGTGCGACTTCGACGACCTGCTCGCGCGCTGGTACGAGCTGCTCACCCGCCCCGAGCACGCGGCGGTGGCCCAGGAGCTGCGCGGCGCCTTCGACCACGTGCTGGTGGACGAGTACCAGGACATCAACGCCCTGCAGGGAGCGCTGTGCGACGGCATGGCGGCCTCGTGCAACAGCCTCACCGCGGTGGGTGACGACGCGCAGTCGATCTACGCGTTCCGGGGCGCCGACTTCGAGCAGATCGCGGGCTTCACCGCCCGCCACCCGAGGGCCGCGGTGCTCGAGCTGACCATCAACTACCGCTCCACCCCGCAGATCCTCGCGCTGGCCAACCGCTGCATCGCGCACAACCGCCGCCAGCACCCCAAGCAGCTCAGCGCGATCAAGCGCGACGGCATGGTGCCCGCCGTGATCCCGCTGCGCGACGTGTACCAGCAGGCCGAGCTGGTGGCCCAGCGGGTGCTCGAGCTGCACCACGAGCAGGGGCTGCCCCTGCGCAAGATGGCGGTGCTCTACCGCAACCACAGCCACAGCCTCGAGCTGCAGGTGGAGCTGTCGCGCCGCCAGATCCCCTTCGGGATCCGCAGCGGGGTGAAGTTCTTCGAGCAGGCCCACATCAAGGACGTGGTCAGCTACCTGCGCGCCCGCGAGAACCCGCGCGACGGCCTGTCGTGGGTGAGGCTGCTGCGGCAGTGGCCGGGGGTGGGCGCCCAGACGGCGGAGCGGATCGCGGCCCGCATCGCCGGCCTGGCCCCCGCGGACGACGAGCCGGAGGTCGCGGCCAACCAAGGGCACGGGCTGCCGCCCGCCGAGCGCGTGCTGATGGAGGCCAGCCAGGCCTCGCGGGGGCGCGGGCGCGAGTCGCTGGCCACCCTCGCGACGCTGTGGGAGCAGCTCGAGCAGGACGTGCTCGCCGGGCCCGGCGACGCGCTGCGGCGGATCGTGGAGGCCCACTACGGCGAGTATGCCGACCGCACCTTCAGCAACGCGCCCACGCGCCGCGAGGACCTCGAGCACCTGGCCACCTACGCCGACCGCTACCGCGACGCGCAGCTCTTCCTCGACGAGGTGGCGCTGGTGCAGGGAGTCGCGGCCGAGAACGTGGTGGCGGGGGGGGAGCCCGACGACAAGCTGGTGCTGTCCACCGTGCACCAGGCCAAGGGGCTCGAGTGGCCGGTGGTGCTCGTGCTGTGGATGGCCGACGGGCGCTTCCCCTCGGCCCAGGCCCTGCGCAGCCCGCCCGAGCTCGAGGAAGAGCGGCGGCTGTTCTACGTGGCCACCACCCGCGCCGCCGACGAGCTGTACCTGTGCTACCCCACCCTCGAGGAGGCGCGGGACGGGCCCATGAAGCTGCTGCGACCCAGCCGCTTCCTGGTGGAGGTGGACGCCTCGCCGCCGGTGTTCGAGCGCTGGGAGATCGAGGAGGCGCCCGAGGACGACTGATGTCCGCGGGCGCCCCCCGGCCGTGCGCAGGGATCGCGCGCGGCTACACCACGCTGACGTTGCCGTCGCCCCCGTTGCCGCCGGCCATGCCGATCGAGGCCGGCAGGTCGCTCAGCGGGTAGCCCCCCAGGCCGCCCGATACGTCGAGCACGCCCAGCAACACGTCGGTGGCGGGCGAGACCAGCTCGATCGAGCCGCCGGCCCCACCCCCGCCCAGGCCGGGGATGTCCCCGCAGCCCGGAGCGCTGCTCCCGTCGCCGCCCGAGGCATCGATGGTGCCGAGCACGGCGATCGACACGGTGGAGTGGATGGCGATCGCACCACCACCACCGCCACCGCCGGCCCCCTCGTCGTCGGCGTCGGTGAGCCCGTCGCCCACCGGGCCGTCCTGCTCCACGCCACCGCCACCGCCACCGCCACCGCCGATGAGCGGCGGCAGGCTCATGTGCATCTCACCGCCCACGCCCGGCGTACCCCCACCGCTGGCGCTGCCGTCGGCGCCCGGGGTCAGGTGGCCACCGCCGCCGCCCCCCGCACCTCCGTACAGGCCCGCGGTGTGAGTCGAGCTGATCCCACCGCCGGCCGGGGCCATGCCGGGGCCCTCCCCGGGACCACCGTCCTCGGTGCCCGTGCCGCCGTTGCCCGCCCCCACACCGCCGTCGAAGCCGCCCGGGCCCGCGACGCCGCCGGCCCCCGCGGTATCGCAGGCGGAGATGTTGGTGGTGGGGTTGCCCCCGTTGCCGCCCGAGACATCGACGGTGCCCGTGATGACCACGGTGCCGTCGACCTCGAGGGTCAGGGCCTGGCTGCCGACCACGCGGAGCGTGGCGCCCTCCTGCACCTCGAAGCCGGTCGAGTACCAGGTGCCGGTGGCCACGTCGAAGTGCTGCAGCACCATGCCGTCGAGCTCGCCGGTGTCGGTGTTCAGCGTGTGGACCGAGTCGAGCACGACCACCGGCGCGACCATGCAGGTATTGGAGCAGAAGTCGAAGTCGTCGTCGTTGCCGTCCTCGCAGTCCTCCAGCGCGATCGGGTTGACCGTGCCGTCACCGCACATCGAGGGGGTGCAGTCGGCGTCGCACAGCAGCGAGTTGCCCGCGTCGTCGCAGGCCTCGCCCGCGCTCTCGTTGGTCACGCCGTCGCCACACATCGAGGCGCTGCAGTCGACGTTGCAGGCCTCCGACTCGCCCGCATCGTCGCAGTCCTCGCCCTCGTCCACCACGCCGTCGCCACACATGGGCGTCGACCCGGTCGAGGAATCGGAATCTCCGGTGGCCCCGCTGGATCCGGCGGTCGAGTCGGCCGAGGAGGAGGAATCGGCCCCCGTCATCGTGACGGTGGCCGGCGAGGTCATGCTCGATCCGGTCGAGCTACCGTCCCCGGAGTCGCCGCTCTCGCCGGAACCGGGGACGTCATCGCTCGGGCACCCCATGAGGGGGAGCAGAGCGCTCAGGACGATCAATGCGTGCTTGTTCATATTCGAGTCTCCCTAGGGACGCGCCCGGCCATGGCGGCCGTATCCGTGGCGCGTAACGGAGACTCGGTTTTGACAGTGGTCGCGGCGCAATGCAAGCCGAGGCCGCGGCCCCCCGAACCGGTCGGGTGGCCGCGCTCGATCGCCGATCACCCGACTCAGTCGAGGTAGGCGTTGCGCCAGTGCTTGGGCTTCTTGTGCCCGTCCTCGTCCACCTCGCGCCACTTGGTCCCGGCCGGCAGGACCTGGAGACTCTTGAGGAATTCGATCACGCAGTCACGACCGTAGTCGTCGAGCGCCTCGAAGTCCTGCCGAGAGGCCAGCGCCTCGCCCGAGTGTGCCAGCACCGCCTGGCGCAAAGTGGTGTGCTTGCCGTGGTGGAAGTAGGGCGGCTCGTTGGCCACACCCCACAGCTTGCGGGTGAGGAAGTGGGAGTTGCCGGCGAAGAACTCCGGCGAGCCCGCGGGGAACTGCATGTCCAGGGGCTCCCGATCGGGCGACCCGGGACCGCTGGTGATGTCGTGGAGCTTGAGGTCGGTGAAGGCCGGGACCCACACCACCCCGTCCTCCTCGTCGAGGCGAGGAGGCGGCAGGTCGTCGTCGTTGAGGTCCACGACCACCGGATCGGCATCGCCCGGCTGCAGGTTGCCCGGGGGGTTGAAGGGGTTGGGCTCCACGAAGCTCCACGCCCCCGCGTCCAGCGGCAGCGCGGGCACGTGGCAGTCGCTGCAGCCCAGGTCGGCGAACAGCTCCTCGCCGTGCACGATCGCAGCCTCGATGACGTCGTCGTCGGGGATCACCTGGCCGGGGACGGGCAAGGTGGCCTGCCAGATCGACACCGCGGTCACGTCGGCCACGGTCATCTCGTCGGTGAAGCCGTCCCCATCGGGATCCGTGCCCTGGCCGAAGCGCTCGGTGGCCTGGATCCCGTGGTGCTGGTTGAAGGCGTTGACCGAGAACTGCCGCAGCGAGACCACGGCGCCCGCCTGGTGGAAGGGCGCGATGATCAGCGAGGGCGGATCCGCGGGCCCCGAGGACGCCAGCGCGTCGGGTCGCAGGCCCTCGACCGCGGTGGTGTCCCAGCTGCCGTCGAGGTTGCGCGAGAGGGTGCCGTAGGTGATCCCCTTGGACACCAGCACCGACGAGTCCCCGGGATCGAGGTCGTCGCGGATCGCCTGGAGATCCTCGGTGATCTGGCGGGCCAGCATCTCGATGTACCCGGATCCGAACATGCCCAGGGTGTTGCGCT
Organism: Myxococcales bacterium; assembly: GCA_020633315.1. Taxonomy (GTDB): domain Bacteria; phylum Myxococcota_A; class Polyangia; order Nannocystales; family Nannocystaceae; genus Paraliomyxa. The sequence goes on along the minus strand of JACKDV010000001.1, from coordinate 41,033 downwards.
CGTTGGCGATCGACTGGAGCGTGACCGGGTTGCCCAGCTCGTCCACGCCGCCCCGCACCCCGATGAGGTCGGTGGGATCGAAGGTGGCGAAGTCGAAGCGGTTGGCCAGCACGAACACGTTGCCCACGTTGTCGCCGCCGCCACCGGAGCGAGGCAAGTTGTGGCAGCCGGCGCAGCTGTTGGCGTCGGGACCGGATACGCGGTTGAAATTGTGGGGGAATACCAGGGGAGAGGATGGATCGGAGAGCGGGCCGCCGGTGCCGTCGGTGAGCGGGCGGCCGGCCCCTTCCTGGCTGGTCCAGTTGGCGTTGAACAGCCGGGCTCCGTGGGCGACGAGCTCGAGGACGGAGACCTCTTGCTCCTCGCCGTCCTCGAGGTGGACGGGAACGGCGACCTCCTGGCCGATGGGGGGCACCGGCGCGGAGCGCAGGGCAATGGGGGAAGAATCGAAGCTCGGGCTCGCCGAATCATCATCGCAGCCAGTGGCCAGCGACGCGACGACGGCGAGGACCGATGCACGAAGGGGGACGTTGTGCATGGGGGGCGGTCCTCGGGTGAGGGGATTGGGTTGTTGTGCGGGCACTGTATGACCGACACCTTCCAAGAAAGGTATTGATGAATTCCCAACCGAGCCCCATGGCCGTTGCCGAGAGCTGAATGTTGCATCGTTCGAAGTGGCCCACGACGGCCGGGCGCTCGACTCGACGTCCCGTAGCGGGGCGGGTGTCCGCAGCCGGTCCCGAATCACGGCACAACGGCCGCGCAGCCGCGGCCGGCTCGTGCGGATCAGCTCATCGACGCCCGCTCGAGCGCTCGCACGCCCCTTCCCTCGGGCCGGCTCAACGCTGCGTGGGGTCGGTGCCCCGCAGCCGCGCCACCTCGCCCCGCAGGATCCGCTGGAGCGTGGCGATGGCACAGCCGTAGGTCGCGTCCACGCCGAAGTAGCTCAGGCTCTTGGACAGCAGGCTCTGCCGGCGCGAGTACGGGGTGTCCGAGGCGTAGTGCAGCAGCCCGAACTCGAAGGGCAGCAGGTTGCTCAGGTGCACGACCTCGTCGGTGGGATGGCGCTTGGGGTAGACCATCTCGTAGATCGCCGACAGGTACGGGCCCGCCTCCATCTCCACCACCGTGTAGCCCTCGCGGTAGAAGACGTTCATGTACTCGCGGTTCTGCAGGAACGAGCCGCGCACGGTGAGGGCCTTTTGGTTGTCGAGCACGGTGCCGAAGCGCACCTGCGAGGCCACGTCGGCCGCCACGAAGCAGTTGCGGAACAGGTAGGTGTTCTGCGAGTGCTCGTCGTAGGCGACGGTGGAGAGCATCACGTCCCCCACCCGGCCGTTGAGGGTGGCCGCCTTGCCGACCACGTAGATGCCCCGGATCTCCCCCACCCCCTGCGCGAGCTGGGTGAGGTGGTGGTAGGCCGCCATGCCCAGCGGGTAGTCGATGTTGATGATCACCGCGTCGCTGTCGCGTAGACGCTCGATCTCCTCGACGCGGACCCGCGGGTCGAGGAGCTCGGGCCGGAGGTCCCGCAGCGAGAACAGCTGCGCGTTGACGTCGAGGTGGCCCGGCGAGCTCAGGGTCGCAATCCCGCACTCCGCGTCCGAGGCCTGCACCTGGGCGACCCGCTCCGCCGCCCGCTCGGGATCGCCGGTGATGTACTGCCGCAGCAGGTAGTAGCTCAGGTTGCTCAGCTCGTCCTCGTCGCCGTCGCGCTGGGCCTGCTCGATGCGCTCGCTGAGCCCCTCGAAGTCGGTGGCGCGCGCGAAGTCGAAGATCTCGTCCCGATGCTGCCGCACGTAGCCGCCCACCAGGTTGCACAGCGCGTGGGTATTGGAGGAGACGAAGTAGACCGGGCGCGGCGGGCCCTCCGATCCGTAGGCGCCCTCGATGCCGTGCCACCAGCGCTGGGTGGCGCGGCGATACTCGAGCAGGGTGCCCGCGAGCAGCCGCAGCCGCAGGTCCCGGGGGCCGCGGGCGATCGCCGCGAGCCCCTCCCGCAGGTCGCCCAGCGCCTTGCGCAGCGAGTCGACGTCGTGGGGAGACAGCCCCAGGGTCTGGCCCACCGCCTCGTCGAGCTCGGGATCGCCCTCGGCCACCTCGTCGTCCACCAGGCGCCGACCGAGCTCGCTGCCCTGCAGCCGCAGGTGCATCTTGTTCCACTCGATCTGGTACGCGGTGACGATGGGCACCAGGTCATCGATGTCCGACGCGCTGGTCACGAACACCGCCAGCACCTCGCCCCCGTCCCAGCGATGGGGACGTCGCCGCCCTCGGGTCCCCACCGTCCGCCAGCCTCGCACCGACAGGCCGGCGCGCTCGAACTGGTCGAGCGACTGACCCGCCACCAGCCGACGAACCTGGGTCATGCAGCCTGGCAGCCGCGCCGCGCTGTAGCCGAAGGCCGCCACGTCGGGTCGCTCGTCCCGGGCCCCCGTGTGCAGGCTCGAGTCGCTGAAGGCATGGGCCTCCTCGAACGAGCGCACGCGGACCTCGCCCGAGCTCCGCAGCAGGGAGTAGTAGGTACGGATGTAGAGATCGATGGCGTTGGAGGTGCTGCGGGGCGGCTGGCGATCCACGCGGCGAGCATAGGTCCACCCGCTTCGAGTCGACCAGGACCCGCGCACGCGACGCGAGGACCACCCTCACGGGGCGATCTCCACGACAATCCGGTGGAATCCGACCTCGCCCGTGGCCTATGGTAGGGATCGGGTTTCTTCACATGGCTCGCATGCTTGGCATTCCTAGGTCGTCCCTCGTCGTGATCGCGGCCCTCCTCGGTGGCTGCACCACCGGGGTCAGCGATGGCGTCACCACCTTCGGTACCGCACCCAACCCCACCCAACCGGGGGTGACCACCTTCGACGAGACCGGCGACATGGTGACCGGCGAGGTGGTGACCATGGGCGGCTCGGCCGACGACACCGGCAGCGACTCCGCGCCGGGGACCACCTCGACCGATCCGGGGACCACCACCGACGAGCCCACCACCGGCCCCGTCGGCTGCAACCCGCCCTGCGGCGCCATGGAGACCTGCACGGACGGGGTGTGCGTGCCCACGGGCGGCGGCTGCAACGACGTCCCCGGCAACTACGTCGACTGCCTGGGCCCCGGCAACGTGGTCGACACCTCCGGCTGTGGCGGCGGCGCAGCCACCTGCATCACCGGCGGCGATCCGACCATCGCCGGCGTGTGTGCCCAGACCAACTGCGTCGACGCCTGCGACTGCCCCGGGCTGCCGCCCACCGGCAACGCCGTGGTCACCTGCGACGCCATCACCGGCGACGGCACCAACTTCTGCTACCTCGACTGCTCGAGCGGCGAGACCTGCCCCACCGGCATGGTCTGCTTCGCCGACATCGCCTGCATCTGGCCGGGCGAGGGAGCCGACGGTGTGCCCTACGGCGACTGCCTCAACAACGGTCTATCGATCTGCGGGCTCGACGGGGTCTGCCTGAGCGACAACGTGATGACCCCGTCGGTCAGCGTGTGCACCGAGGGCTGCGTCAACGCCGGGAGCTGCCCAGCGTCCCCGGGCGGCTCCGCGACGGTCACCTGCTCGGACCTGACCGACGACGGCCTGAACGAGTGCTACCTCGACTGCACCTTCGGGAGCTGCCCCGCCGGGATGACCTGCTACGGTGGCTCCCTGTGCATGTGGAGCTGAGCGCCCGCGCCCCTCAGTGGGTCTGGAACCAGCTCAGCACCCACCCGGGCGAGTACGAGGTCCACTGGTGGGAGGCGTAGCCCACCACCTCGAGCACCACCTCGGTCCCGTCGTCGTCGAGCGCCTCGGCATAGGGCTCGATGGTGTAGAGGGGCACGATCCCGTCCCAGTAGCCCGCCATCAGCAGGGTGGGCGGATGGTCGTCGGGCACGTCCTGCGCCGAGACCGAGCACGGGAACGAGCTGATGCAGGTCGCGTACGAGGCCGACTGTAGCGCGATGGCCTGGATCTCCTCGGGGTACTCCACCGCGAGGCGGCTGGCCTGGTAGCCGCCGCTGCTCAGCCCCATCGCGTACTTCCGCGAGGAGTCGAGGGGGCCGAAGGTCCCCATGTCGATCTCGTCGAAGAGCTGCTCGAACAGCGCCGCGTCGGGGGAGGACTCCCAGTCGCTGGCGTAGGGCGGGATGTTGGTGTCCCAGTAGATGCTGCCCGCGCGCACGCGGGCCTTCGGCGCGAGCACGGCGAAGCCGGCATCGAGCAGCCCCTGGGTGGTCTTGGTCTCGTAGTAGCCTCCGAAGGCCTGGTCGACGAAGCTGAAGTAGCTCCAGTCGAAGAACTTGCCCGCCGGGTCGTTGGTCCCGTGCAAGGCGATGACCACGGGCCAGCCGCCCGCGGGGGCACTGCCCGGCGGCACCCGGTACAGGACCTCGCGATCCTCGCCGTCGACGTCGAGGAAGATCGACTCGGCCTCGCAGTCGATGTAGGTCGCACCCACGTCGCAGACGGAGCTCGCCACCTCGCTCGCGTCGCGGGCCGTGCCCACCACGTCCATCGTCGGCGACCTCGCCTCGTCGTCGAGGACCGCGGCCTCGGGCTCGTCACAGCCCCCCACCGCCAGCCCCATCACCATCACCATGCTCGTCATCCACTGCGTGCTCGACATCGTCGTCCTCGTTCCTGGATCGAGTCGGGTTTCCCCTGCTCGCCTCCGTCACGAAGACGGGCCGGTCCTATTCTGTTGCAGGTGCGAAAAGACGGAAGTTTCTCGAATCGGGCCCCAGATGGCACCAAGTAGCGTTCAACACCATGTCCAGTCGGTGAGCGCCGCGTAGGGCGGTTCACCTACCATGCAGCGCACCATGGCAGAGTCGCCGCGCTCCCGCCGAGCGTGGCCGCGCTCGCCATCCTTCATTCCGCTAGTCCGCGTCGCCGCCCTTGGCCGGCTTGGCCACCGAGCGGATGAGCTGCTTGAGCTCGTCGAGCTCGCGACGCAGATCGGCCACGTCCTCGCGCGACCTCGGCTCCTCCGGCTCGGGCGGAGGCGTCGGCACGTGGGCAGCCGGCCGCGGTACCACGGGGGGAGCGCCCGTGAACATCCGCATGAAGGCATCGGCCGCCTGCATCGGCATCTGGGCGAAGGGAAAGTACGGAGCGACCTGCTGGGCCCCGCTACGGGCCTGATTGTACATCTCCAGGGCCATCGACACGTAGCGGCCGAAGAACTCCGCGAGCGCATCGTCCCGCATGCGGATGAGCTGGGTCAGCAGCGGCACCGGCAGCAGCCGAGCCGCGTTGCTCTCGAGGATGATCTGCGTGAGCGTGGCCTGGGTGAGATCCTCGCCCGTCTTGGCCTCGACCACCTTGACGTCGGCTCCCCGCCGGACCTTCTCGGCCAGCTCGTCCAGGGTGATGTACCGGCTGTCCTCGGTGTCGTAGAGTCGGCGATTGCTGTACTTCTTGACGAGCATGGTCCCGCGGGGGCGGCGGCCCAGGCCGCTGCAACGCAATACCCTACCGCGTCTCGCGCCCCGGTGCCCGTGCGTTGACCCGCAAATTTTCCATCTTGACGGAGTTTTCGCCTCCCTGTAGCTTGCCCCCTGCTTGCTGCACTGCAAAACGGCATCGTCCCGACCTTCATGCCGGGTCGGTGGGCCGTGTCGATAGCGCATGGACGTCACCCCCCATGTCGAGCCACGGCCAGCGCCGTGGTCCGTGCTCGCACGGCTCGAGGAGCGCGCCGAACGGCCGCGCTACCTCGTGCTCGATGCCAATGGGTGGTCCCCCGTCACCTGGCGTGAGCACGCGCAGCAAATCGAGGGCGTCGCGGCCTTCTGCACGAGCTGGGGCCTCCAGCCCGGCGATCGCGTCGCCATCTTCGCGGACAACCGGGTCGAGTGGATGGCGGCCGCGCTGGGGATCCAGGCCGCGGGCGGGGTGGCCGTGCCGATCTATCCCGGCAGCACCGCCGACCAGGCCACCTACGTCCTCGGCCACGGTCAGTGCCGGCTGGTGCTCGTCGACGATCCGGCCCGGCTCGAGCGCGTGCTCGCTCCCGGGGCCTCGCTCCCCGAGCTGAGCGCCGCGGTGATGCTCGATCCCAGGGCTCGCGTCCCCGAGACCGCCGAGCTCGTGGTGCGCTCGTGGGCCGAGGTGATGGACGAGGGGCGAGCCCACGACGGCCGGGCTCCCGAGCGCCTCGCGGCCCGGCTCGAGCGCCTCGATCCCCACCAGCCCGCGCTGATGCTCTACACCAGCGGGACCACGGGGCGACCCAAGGGCGTGCCGCTGACCCACGCCAACCTCGCCATCAACTGGTCCGACTGGATGCGCTCCAATGCTCCGCTCATCGAGGAGCACGCCGTCGACCTGCTGTGGCTGCCCATGAGCCACGTGTTCGGCTACGGCGAGGCCCACACCGGCAACACCCTCGGCTTCACCAGCTACCTGTGCGACCCGGGCTCGGTGCTCGGGCTGCTGCCCGAGCTGCGTCCCTCGGTGTTCCTGAGCGTGCCCGCGTACTGGGAGAAGCTGGCGACCCTCGCCATGGCCCACGACGGCCCCGAGGACCGGGTGCGCGCCCTCCTCGAGGCCACGGGCGGGCGGCTGCGCTTCTGCCTGAGCGGGGGCGCCCGCCTGCGCCCGGAGATCAAGGCCCTGTTCCACCAGGCCGGCATCCGCCTGCTCGAGGGCTACGGCCTCACCGAGTGCTCCCCCACCCTCACCGTCGAGCGCCCCGATGCCGGGCGCATCGACTCGGTGGGCCAGCCGCTGCCCTCGGTCGAGCTGCGCATCGCCGACGACGGGGAGATCCAGGCGCGCGGGCCCGGGGTGTTCGGGGGCTACCACCGCGATCCCGAGGCCACCGCAGCGGCCTTCACCCCCGACGGATGGTTCCGCACCGGCGACCTCGGTCGCCTCACCGAGGATGGCTCGCTACGGCTCACCGGGCGGCGCAAGGAGATCCTCGTCACCTCGGGCGGCAAGAACGTCCCGCCCGTCGACATCGAGACCCGCCTGTGCGCGCACCCCTGGGTGCTGCACGCGATGGTCTACGGCGACGGCAAGAAGTTCCTCACCGCGGGCATCTGGCTGGACCACGAGCGGATCGAGCACGACCTCGGGGCCCGCGGGCTCCCCCGGCCGCAGCACGCCGAAGCCGTCCGGGCCGCGGTCGCCCAGGCCGTCGAGCAGGTCAACGCCGAGCTCGCCCGCTTCGAGCAGATCAAGCGATTTTGCGTGATGGAGCGCCCCCTGAGCGTGGAGGGCGGCCATCTCACCACCACCCTCAAGCTCCGGCGCCACCACATCCAGGCTGCCTTCCACGACGAGCTCGAGGCTCTCTACGCCGAGGGCACCCCGCGATGACCCGCTACGCACAGATCCGCTCCACGGGCCTCTACATCCCGAAGCGCCGCATCACCAACGCCGAGCTCGACCAGCGCTTCGACAAGCCCGTCTCCCAGTGGCTCGTCGACAACGTGGGGATCGAGGCCCGCCACGTGATGAGCGACGACGAGACCACCTCCGACATGGTCACCGCCGCCGCCGAGCAGGCCCTGCGTCGCGCAGGCGTGACCGCCGAGGACGTCGACCTCGTCATCGTCGCCACCGACACCCCGGACTTCATCAGCCCCGCCACCTCCTCGGCCGTCCAGGCCAAGCTCCAGGCCCGTCGCGCGGGCACCTTCGACGTCAACGCCGCCTGCGCGGGCTGGGTGACCGCGATGGACCTCGCCGCGCGCTACCTCGCCACCGAGCCCGGCATGCAGCACGTGCTCGTGTGTGGCGGCTACGCGATGACCCGCTTCCTGGACTGGGACGACAAGAAGACCGCCACGCTCTTCGCCGACGGGGCCGCCGCGGTGCTGCTCGGCGTGGGCGACGAGCCCGGCTTCCTCGCGGGGCAGCTGCGCGCCGAGGGGCGCTACTACGACGCCCTCGGGATCTACACCGGCGGCGCGAGCCGGCCCGCCACCGCGGCCAACATCGCCGAGCACGGTCCTCCGCACGTGCAGTTCGTGCGCAAGTTCCCCAGCACCTTCAACTCGGAGCGCTGGCCCGCCCTCATCGACGAGCTGCTGCGACGGACCGAGCTGTCGCGCAGCGACCTCGATCTGCTGGTCTTCACCCAGCTCAACGCCCGCACCATCGAGCAGGTCATGGGCACCCTCGAGCTCGGCATGGAGCGGACCCACATGGTGATGGACAAGTGGGGCTACCTGGGCTCGGCCTGCATCCCGGCCGCCCTCGACGACGCGCTCCGCTGCGGCAAGCGGCCCCCTGCGGGGGGACACCTGCTGCTGTGCGCCACCGGGGGAGGGCTGGCCATGGGCGCCTCGATCTGGCGCATCACCGACTCCCTCGCACCGACCTCCGACTGAGGTCCCGCCCGCACCGGGCCCAAGAACGACAAGGAACACACTGGCATGACCCACGCGCGTATCTCGATCCTCCTCGCCTTCGCCCTCTCCGCCTGCAACGGCGGCGGCGAATCCACCACCGTCGCGATGACCTCGGCCGACGACACCGGCCCCGGCGACAGCACCGGCGTGGCCACCACCGACGCCCCCACCACCGACGAGCCCACCACGGACACCCCCACCACGGACGCGCCCACCACCGGCGACACCGACTCGGCCGACACCACCGGCGACGACACCGGGGGGACCACCGCGGGGGTCTGCGACGACGTGGGCATCGAGGGCAACTGGCTCAGCGAGGGAGAGAACGTGGCCCAGCTCCTGGTCGACGTGCTGGACATCGTCAGCATCACCGCGACCTTCACCGAGACCACCTTCGACGTGAACAGCACCGACGGCTCCGGCGCGATGGTGCAGCAGACGGGCACCTACGCCGTCGAGCCCTGCCCCGGCAGCGACACCAAGTTCTCGATCATCCTCGAGCAGACCGCTCCCCAGGCGATCACCGTGGAGGGCATCTACGAGATCGACGGCTGCCAGGACCCGGCGGTGATGACCTACGAGGTGATTCAGACCCAGCCCGACGTGGGCGCGGTGCCGCCGACCTGTGACGACGACTTCGGCACCGGAGCCTTCGGCCAGGACAACGTCCAGATCTTCGTCCGCCAGCCCTAGCCCCCTCGCCCCCGAGCCCGTCGTGGGCTCGGGGTCCCACGGTCCAGGTCCACACCATGGTCACCTCCCTGCTGTTGACGGGCTCCCTGCTCGCCTGGGCGCCCCCTCCGACCGCCCCCGATCCGGCGACGACCACCACGCCCGAGGAGCTCGGTCGCACCCGTCGACCGGGGAAGGACCTGACCTTCTTCGGCTACTTCTTCACCCGGGCCGAGATGACCAACGTCTCGCCCGAGAACGATCTGTTCAAGGGGCAGATCGTGGGGCGCCTGTTCGGTCCCAACACCACCCGGACCTCCAAGGACCGGGCGGTGTTCCTCGAGCAGCGCTTCATCCCCTTCTTCATCTACGAGCCCAAGGTGCTGTCGCGGCACGCTCGCATCCGGGCCTCGTTCGAGATCGACTGGACCTACGGCGACGTCAACAACTCGGCCGGCGGCAACTTCGGCTCGGCCTTCACCGCCGACCAGGTCAACCTCCAGACCCAGAACGTCGAGGCGGAGTTCGACGTGCCGGGCACCAAGCACTGGTACGTGGACCTGGGGCTGCAGCGCCTCTACGACACCGCGCTGGATCCCTACCGCACCGTCTTCGAGCACATGACGCTCACCGGCACGCGGCTGAACTTCTGGGGCTCGGACGCGGTGGGCGTGACCGTGCACGGCCTGGCCGGGGGTCAGAAGATCAAGCTGGGGGCCTACCAGCTCTACGAGAACCTGATCCAGAAGGACGACGACGTCGCCCTCTTCGAGGCCGCCACCGACCGCCACCTCGGGCGGGGCGTCCACGTGGGCGGGCACGTCCGCTACCTGCGAGATGCCTCCTCGGGAGCCGGCGGCGTGGGCCTGCTGGGCCAGGGCCCCGCGTCCCCGCTCGCGGGCTACACCGGCGCCTTCCGGGTCCCGATCCCCGGCGGGATCGAGAGCTACCGCAGCCACTTCGTGTGGACCGGCGCCGACGCGTCCTACAACCCGCTGCTCACCGCGGGCTGGTGGGGCGCCTCGGCCTACGTGGTCGGCAACTTCGGACGCATGCTCGCCGAGGACCCCGAGCGCCCCGACCACTACGACGAGCTGTTCAAGGTGCGGGGCGTGGCCGCCAACGCGCGGGTCGCCCTCCGCTACGGTCGCACCCCCCACGACATGGTGTCGCTCGAGAGCGCCTACACCTCGGGCGACGCCGATGGCATCACCGATGGCGTCTACAACGGGGTCATCACCGGCAACACCTGGGGCGCCCCGGGAGCGCTGATGACCAGCCACGGCGCCTACCTGCTGATGCCCCACGCCTACGTGGTCAACCGCTTCTACGCCGCGGTCACCGATCCCAGCAACCTCGGCTTCGGCCTGTGGTCCGCCAACCTCAACGCGAGCTACGACATCGTGCCCAACAAGCTCGAGGTGAAGGTGGGCGGCGCGGTGGCCCGCTCCAACATCAAGCCGCTGGCCGGCGAGCGCTTCATCGGCGGCGAGCTCAACGGGCGCATCACCTGGCGCCTGCGCCCCCTGGTGGCCATCGAGGCCCACGCGGCCCACCTGTGGCTGGGCGGCTTCTTCCGCAGCCCCGAGGTGCTCTCCGCCTCCTCCGACGAGGATCTCGCGGCCGGCACCCCGCAAGCCCTGCCCCGCAACCCCTGGACGGCCTTCCTGAGCCTGCGCTGGCTGATGGTCTGAGAGGTCTGCCATGGCACGCGTATCCCTACCCACTCGCTTCACCCCGACCTCCTTGCCCAGGAGCCTGGCCCTGCTCGCGATCTTCGCCCTGTTCTTCGCCTGCCGTCCTCCCACGGGTCGCTCCTTCGACGACCTGCAGTACCCGGATCCGGTCTCGGACGTGCGGACCGTCCAGGTGGGCTCGGTCGAGGTCGGCTACACCGACAGCGGCCAGGGCGAGCAGACGCTGGTGCTGATCCACGGCCTGGGCAGCTACCTGCCGGTGTGGAAGAACAACATCCCGGCCCTGGCCAAGGACTATCGGGTAATCGCCATCGATCTGCCCGGTTACGGCAAGAGCGCCAAGAGCAACGACTTCGCCTACTCCATGGAGTTCTTCGCCATGGTGGTCCAGGGGGTGATCGAGCAGCTCGAGCTCGGCCGCCCCGTGCTCGTGGGGCACTCGATGGGCGGGCAGATCGCCATCACCCACGCGCTGCGCTACCCCGGCCGGGCCCGGGCCCTGGTGCTCACCTCCCCCGCGGGCCTCGAGACCTTCGAGGACGGCGAGGCCAAGTGGCTCGCCGACGCGGTGGATGACGACTTCACCTGCAAGGCCTCACCCGAGGCGATCCACGTGCGCCACGCGGGCAACTTCTACCGCATGCCCACCGACGCCCGCTTCATGGCGGAGGACCGGGTCTCGGTGATCGGCGGACCCGAGTTCCCCGAGTACTGCCGCGCCGTCTCGCGCTCGGTCCGGGCGATGCTCGACGAGCCCGTCTACGACCAGCTGCCCGAGATCGAGGTGCCCACCCTCGTCCTGTTCGGCAAGGCCGACGCGCTCATCCCCAACCCCTTCCTCCACGGCGGCGGCACCGAGCGCCTGGCCCGGCGCACGGTGAAGAGGATCCCGAACGCCGAGCTCGTGATGCTGCGGAAGGCCGGACACATCGCCCAGTTCGAGCAGTTCGACGCCTGGAACGAGGCCGTGCTGTCCTTCCTGGGCAAGCTCCCCGAGCCCGAGGCGGTCCCCGAGCAGGCCCCGCCCGCGGAGCCGCCATCGGCGGAGGTGGCCGAGCCGCCAGCCCCCGAGGCGGGCTCGCCCTCCGAGCTCGACGCCCCGAGCGACGGAGGCGACTCGAGCGAGGATCCGCCCGCGGATCCCGACGAGGACGGCGAGCCCACCGAGGCCGCGGACGAGCGAGGAGCATCTGCCGACGCAGACGAAGGCGCCGATGCGGCGGCCGTCCCCAGCGAGCGCGGCGTTGCCCGCTCGGCGGGCGGGGCGGTGCCATGAGCGAGCCCACCGCCATCGCGCTCACCAAGTACGGCCTGCTCGCCGTCTACCTCGGCGTCGTCTACTGGCTGTCCTACCTCGGGATGCGCAAGACGACGAGCCTCGCCGGCTTCTCGGTGGGCAACAAGGACATGGGCCCGGTCCTGGTGGGGGTGGTGATGGCCTCGTCGATCGCCTCGACCGCCACCTTCGTGATCAACCCGGGCTTCGTCTACACCCACGGGCTCTCGGCCCTGCTCCACTACGGAGTGGCGGCCCAGGCCGGCGTCGCGCTCGGCCTGGTGCTGGTCTGCAAGGGCTTCCGCCGCGTGGGGGAGGAGCACGCCTGCCTCACGATCCCCGACTGGATCCGCGCTCGCTTCGGCAGCCCGGCCCTCGCGCTGTTCTTCGCGCTCATCAACCTGCTGTCGATCGCCTTCGTGGTGCTCATCATGGTGGGCTGCGCGATCTTGGTGGTCCAGCTCCTCGGCCTCTCCTACGTGGCCTCGCTGATCGCAGTGCTGCTGGTGGTGTTCAGCTACGTGCTGATGGGCGGCACCTACGCCCACGCCTACACCAACGCCGTCCAGGGCGTGCTGATGGCCGGCGTGGCGCTGCTGCTGTTCTTCAGCGGGCTCGGCGAGCTCGAGGGCGGCCTGATGCCCGCCCTGCGCCAAGTGTCGGCCGACTACGCCGCCATCGTCAACCCGAGCAGCGACCTCTACGGCGACGTCTTCTCCGTGTTCGTGAGCGCCTTCGTCGTGACCTTCGCGCTGATGATGCAGCCGCACATCCTCACCAAGGTTCTGTACCTGCGCAGCGATCGCGACGTGAACCGCTTCCTGATCACGTCGATCGGCATGGGGCTCGTCTACGGCCTGTGCCTCTTCGCCGGCCTGTGGGCGCGCCTGCGGGGGCTCGACGTGCCTCCCGAGGCCCAGGACACCGTGGTGGCCCGCTACGTGGGCGAGGTCTTCGGCACCGGCATCGGCGGCAACGTCCTCGCCACCGTGGTGCTCGTGGCCCTGCTCGCCGCAGGCATGTCCACCCTCGATGGGATCCTCGTGGCCCTCTCCGCGATGGTCACCCATGACCTCTACCTACGCCTCCGCCCGCAGGACGCCGCGGGTGGGCTCCGGCTGTCGCGCTACGTGCTGGTCGGCGTAGGCCTGGTGGCGTTCGTGCTCGCCCTCGATCCCCCTCAGCTCGTCGGCTTGTTCGCGCAGAAGGGGGTCTACGGGATCGCGGCCGCATCCTTCGTACCGATCGTCCTGGGAGTGCTCGTCCCCGGTCCCGTCCCCGCGCGCTTGGTGGGCCTGGCCGCGGGGACTGGCCTGGTCCTGCACCTCGTGCTGCACCTCGTGGTCGGCATCGAGAACCCCGCCGTCTCGGCCTGCTGGGCGATCATCGCCAGCAGCGTCTTGGCCGCGATCGCCATGCTGCTACGACCTCGATGAGTCCCCGCGGGGTTCGTTTTTGCATCGCAAAACACAGGGTCTTCGCCCACCGAAAATGTCGTTTAAATCCCTTGATTATTCGCCACGAGCGCCTTTCAATACATTGCCGCAATGCAGCATTCCAGCATCCGAGTCCCTGCCCTGGGAGCGTCCATCGCCTCGCTCCTCATCCTGTTCTCGTGTGTCGATCAGAGCGCGACCGAGCCCGACGGGCTTCGTGCCGGATGGTCGGTGGGAAATCGCGGAGGGCTGACGGGTGCGCTCCACGTTCCCACCAACTCGGGCGTGATCGGATCCGGTCGTGCGCTCCTGGTGGTGCTCCATGGCTGTGCGCAGAGCTACGGTGACCTGGAGAGCTACGGCAACTGGGTCGACACCTCCGAGGACTACGGAACCGTGATCTCCCTGCCGGGCGTCGCGGGAGGCGGCGTCTACTTCGGGTGCTGGGACTACTACGGCAGCTCGCACTCCCGCGGCTCGGGGGACGCCGCCGACCTGCTCGCCCACGTCGACGCCCTGCTCGCCGACCCGACGCTCGACATCGATCCCAACCAGGTCTACATCGCGGGGCTATCCTCGGGCGGAGGCATGGCCATGGTGATGGGCTGCCTCGCCCCCGACGTGTTCGCGGGGGTGGGCATCGCCGCCGGCCCCACTGTGGGGACCTCGGCCTTCCAGACCGCCTCGGTGAGCACCAGCTTGGCCACCGCCCAGGCCACCTGCGAGACGCTCGCCGGGAGCCATGCGGATGACTTCGCCACCCAGCACATGGCCGCGATCTCCGGCACCAACGACTACACGGTCGCGCAGGGCTACACCCAGCTCAACGCCGATGTCTTCGCCGCCCTCTATGCCGACGCGGCGGGCCTGCCATCCCTGAGCTCGTCCCCCCTGGTGGTCGAGGACCTGCCGGGATTCAATCCCGCCGGCGTGGGCACCGTGTACGAGGACGAGCTCGGCCCGAGAGCGCTGCGGATCTCGGCTACGGGTATGGGCCACGCCTGGCCGGCCGGCTCGGGCTCGGGCCCGGAGATCGGCTTCGTGGCCACGCAGGGGGTCGACTTCGCCCGAGTGCTGGTCGAGATGCTGACGGCCGGCAACCGTCGTGTGGTCGGCGGCGGGCTGAGCGAGGGAGGCACGGGGGGTGAGTCTTCCGACGGCGGCGACGACCTCGGCACCACCGGGAGCTCCTCCGACGGCGGCGATGATCTCGGCACTACCGGAGGCTCCTCCGACGGCGGCGACGAGCTCGGCACTACCGGAGGCTCCTCCGATGGCGGCGACGAGCTCGGCACCGGAGGCTCCTCCGGAGGCGGCGGCTCGGAGGACGGCGCAGGCGAGGACCCCCCATGCGAGCCGTGGGTCGACGTGGTCGTCGCCACCATCACGGGACACTTCCCGCGCTTCTCCAGCTATCCAGGCGGGTACGGGGTGGCCGACATGACCTACGTCGCCCTGTTCGGGCTCTACGGGATGTACACCGCCTTCCCGCTCTACCAAGCAGCGGACGGGGACTGGTACCACGACCCGGCGAACGTCCCGGGCTGCGAGTAGGGCTCAGGGCCCCGTGCCGCCCCAGCGGGACATGAAGGCGAGATCGAGCTCGGCGATCTCGTCGAGGAGCTGACGTCCGAGAGCGGTCGGCCGGGCATGCGCCCGCAGGACCTCGGCTCCTTCGTGGTTGCCCCGCACGACATGGACGAGTCGGCGACGGAAATCCGGGTGCTCGCTTCCTGGGTGACCCGCATCGATCATCGCAGCATAGAGCGCAGCCACCGGGAGGAACGCATGGACTGCCAGCAGCACTCCGTGCAGCGGTCGGGGATCGGGCCGTACCGGGGAGGCATGGATCTCGTGGCGCGGATTCTCGAGCACGGGATCGAGCTCCAGCAGCGCCGAGATCTTGTTGTGGGACACCTCGTGGACGAGCGCCTCGGCCATCGTCATCGGATTGGGATGCAGCGAGAGATAGACCGTCCCAATTGCCTCCTGGATCGTCGCGGACATGTGACGGTGCTCGTCCCAGCCCACGGGAACGACCTGCTGCAGCACGAGCTCGATCTCGGCTCGGAACCCAGGCGCGTGCGCCTCTATGAGCGACAGGGCCGTGCCCAAGGCAACGCGCCAACGCTCCACCGGTTGGCCGCCCAGATCGAGCTGGTTGCCCGCCTTCTCGGGGTGCTCCTCGAGGGCGGCCAGGGGGTCGTCGTCGACCAGAGCCAGACGAGCCTGGGTTCCGGGTAGCTCGACGAAAGCCTCGTCATCTGGCTCGAGCGACAGCGGGTGCTCGCCCTCGCGATGCTCGGCCCATACCCCGCCTGACTCGAAGCGAAGCGCGTGCGTCCCCGCGGGGACACGGAGTGCCAGGCGCCCCGCGCTGCTCGTCACCCGGAGGGGAAACCGCCGCAGACGCAACGATCCGGGCAGGACCCCTTGTCGGGCCAGCTCGAGGGCGATGGTCGACAGCAGGGTCGCCAACCCGCGCATCGGCTCGATCGGATGGGCGGAGCCCGGCCGCAGGCAGCGAATCCAGACCCCCACCTCCGCACGCCGAACGGCCGCCGCGATGGCCCCGGGCTCTTCGCGGACCAGGGGACCGACCACGCGCAGGAACTCGGCCACATCGGGTGCACACGGGCCCCGACCATGGAGTCGCAGTACCTGCGGGAAGTCGGCGATCGCTCGACGCAGCGACCGCGAGAGCACGCGATGCATCGTGGTGGACCCTGGCTCGGGCACGCACAGGTCGGGTAGCTGCAGGGGCTCGGTCACTGCCCTTCATCCACTGCGCGTGCGGCCGCCTCGAGCCCGGAGACGATCCACGGGGCTCGAGGGTTGCGAGGAACCGGTGGCACTGGGTGCAGCTCTCCGGGCCCGAAGCGATCGAGGTACCAGGGATCGAGCGCTGCACAATCGTCGCGGGCGGGACACTCCGCGCAAGGGGGCGCGGGGGTCCCGGCACGCGGCCCGGGGATCCGCAGCGCGGCGAACGGCCCCAGCACGCACGAGGGGATGCCGACCACGGCGACCGCCAGCCCGCGCTGCTGGGCCCGCTGTACCGCACGAAGCGCGTGGGGGGCCGCGATTCCCAGGCGAGGCACCGTTCGCGAGGCCCGCACGAGCCCCGTCGCCGCGACTCGTGGCCAGACGACCGTCCACCCCACGACCGATGTGCCGACCAGCCAGTCCACCATCTGCACGAGCGAGCGGCAGGTCGACCGGGTGAGCCAGGTGCCCACGAACACCCGGCGACCTCGGTCTCGCGCCCCCGAAATTGCCCTGGAGATCTCGCCGAAGCTTCCTGGCCGCTCCGTGTGCAGCTCATGGCAGGCGGCCGTAGGCCCGTGAACCGCAACGGCCAGAATGTGCGCGAGCTCGGAAGCGCTTGTTGCGGAGGCCATCGACATCCCATTCGTAGCGCAAGCCGAGGCTACGACTCCAGGTCGAGCTCGAGCGGGTGCCTCTGGGGAGGCCCATGTCGCCCTCCCGCTCTGGAGAGGCCTACGAGGCCTCTCCGAAGCCCCACGACACCGTCGGCGGTCGGCCGAAGCCTTACGGGAGCCATCTCGCATCCGTATTCGGGCCGTCGAGGCCTTCCGGGAGCCCCACGCCACCGTCCGCGGTCTACCAAGGCCTCACGGGAGGCCTCTCGCATCCCATCTTCGGCCCACCGAGACCTCACGGAAGCCCTCTCGCATCCGTCTTCGGTCCGTCGAGACCTTCCGGGAGCCCCATGCTGTCTTCGGTCCGTCGAGGCCTCACGGAAGCCCTCATTTCCCCTTTCTGGTCCGCGAGGCCCTCCGGGAGCCCATGCCACCGGCCGCGGTCCACCGAGACCCTCACGAGAGTCCCTTTCTCCGCTTGCGGTCCACCCGCCCCCTTCGGGAGCGTGTCCAGAGCGCGGCAGCCTCGCAATCCTCTCCTTCCGGTTGATTCCAGGCCTCACAGGAGCAGATGAGCCACCCGGATCGACGGCGTTGACCCCGCATTCACTCCGCGAGCCCCGGACCTTCCCCCCGGTTATCCTCGATGGGCTGGTGAAGGCGCTCATCAAGGTCGGCTACGCGTGCAACGAGCACTGCGCGTTCTGCCACACCCAGGACGATCGACATGTGCAGGGGCCGACCGCCGAGATCGACGCCAAGATCCGGCGGGCGGCGGCTCTCGGCCACACGATGGCCGTGCTCTCCGGGGGCGAGCCCACGATCCGCCCCGAGCTGCTGCACTGGGCGAGGCTATCCGCCTCACTGGGAATGGACCTGGGGCTCGTGACCAATGGTCTGCGCCTGGCCTACCCCGCCCTGGTGGATCGCTTGCTGTCGCATCGACTGCGCTACGTCTACTTGTCGCTGCACGGTGGGTCGGCAACCGTCCACGACCGCTGCGTCCGCACGGAAGGCGCCTTTGGCCCCGCGATGGCCGCAGTGGAGAACCTGCATCCCCACGCCGACGAGGTCGATCTGACGATCAACTGCGTGGTCACGCGCGCGAATGTCGAGCACCTGATCGAGCTGGTGGACCGCCTCCGACCGTTCCCCCGCTGGAAGCTGAAGCTCTCGATGGTGGAGCCCAAGGGAGGGGCCCGTCACCTGCTCCAGCTCGTACCCCGGGTATCCCACGTGGCGAAGCGGGTGCGGGAGGCCATCGAGCACGGCCTCGCCCACAACCCGGGCCAGACCATGCTCCACGGCGGGCTCCCGCTGTGCCTGCTCCCAGGGCTCGAGTCTCGCTTCGACGACCTGCGCACCCACGGGTTCCGAACGATGATCGAGGTGGGCGAGCCAGACTTCTTTCCGGTCGACGATCTCAACAAGTGCCAGCCAGAGCCGTGCCAGGGCTGCGCGCTCGCGGGCCCGTGCCCCGGGCTGTTCCGAGTGTACGCAGAGCGTCATGGCCACGGCGAGCTCCGACCCGTGCGCACGGGCACACGGGCCAACGCGTTCAACTACTCGCTGGAGCGGGTGCTGGCGACCAACGTGGAGGATGACGATTGCCCGCTCCGCTCCGATGGACCCACGCCCTGGGACCGGGGCCGGGACCTCCTCGTCCGCCATCGAGGACGAATCGCGGTCTATCGCGCCGAGACCCGTGACGTCTCGGACGTGGAGATCCAGCAGGCCAAGCTCGAACGAGGTCAGGTCTACCTCGATGCCTCGAGCAAGCCGGCCCCCGATGACTTCGCCCGCGACCTGGTGCCGCTCCAGCGGGCAGGAGCCTGTGCGGGCTGCCCCCACGAGGAGGGATGCACGGGCCTTTGGGAGCCCTCGTTCGAGGATCGCTTCACTCGCGACGATGCCGAGGTCCGCGCAATCCTCGAGGGGCTCCGCGGGACGGTGCTCGATCTCGGCTGCGGCGAGGCCCCCTACCTCGACGTGCTCGCACGGGGAGCGAAGGCGGGTCTCATCGACTACCACGGCGTCGACCCCGATCCCGAGGCGATCACGAGGCTCCAGTCCCGTGCCCCATGGGCCCACCTGCACGCGGCGACGGCCGAGCAATGGCTGGCACAGGACGAGGGCACTCGGCTCGACCACGTGCTGGTGCTCCGAAGCTGGAACCACCTCCCCGATCCCGTGGCCACGCTCGAGGCGGCGGCGGCCCGCCTGCCGCCGGGCGGCACGCTGCTCGTGGTGGACAACGTGCTCTTCGGCCTGGCCCGAGGCCGAGCCCAGGCACACCGGGCCGAAGGATCGAGCGCCCGCCGCGAGCACCACCGCAACGATGGGCTCGATGACGCCGCTCGCGCGATCGCTCGGGTCCGAGGGCTACGAACCCTCCCCCTGCTCGCCCGCCCGGTCACCCCGGGGCGCAGCAATCAATGGCTGCTGCACCTCGCGGTGGCCGGCGTCCCGGCTTTTGCCCCCTCCCCCGAGCTGTTAGCCTGACGTTGCGTGAGATCCGGACCGGAAGCCCCATGAGCACCCCGCTGACCGACGTTCCCGAAGGACTGGCGGAGGTCGACGAGCGCGAGGGCTCGGCCTCGGTCTCGCTCGACGCCACGCTCTACCCCCTGCCTGCGGTCTACGCCGCGAGCTACGTCCTCATCGACCGGGCCTATGTGCTGCTGGACCGGCCGTCCGACGATCGGATCCGCATCACGGTGATGCCCAAGCAGCTCCCGGTCTCCCCCCAGGACCTGCGCTCCCTGGTGGGCGAGCTGGCCAACGAGCTACTGGCCTGCGCATTCCGCCACCAGCTCACCCAGGACAACCGCGTGGTGGTGGAGACGGTGACCATGCAGGCGATGGCGGGGGCAATGGGTGCCCCCTCTCTCGCGGATCTGGCGGACTTCGACTTCACCGACGAGGCGCTGGACGATCCGCTGGGCATCGCGCAGAGCTGGGAGGAGCGCCATGGCAAGACGGCGCTGGAGTCCAAGGGCCAGGCCGAGCCCCCCCCGGACGCGGAGGATCCGGCGTGATCCCGATGGCGCAGCTCCGGCCGCGAGCCGGCACCCAGGCGCTGTTTCGCTTCCGGCCCGTCCGCGACAAGGTGCTGGTGACCAACCTCGAGGGGCGCTGGCTGCTGCTGTCGCAGGAGGACTTCCAGGCCTACGCGCGCGGCGAGGTCGCGCCGGGCTCGGAGCTGCATCGGCGCCTCGACGAGGCCAACTTCATGCGCGACGGCTACCGGGTGCCGGAGGCGGCCGACCGCATCCGGGCCCGCAAGTCGTTCGTGCACGCGGGCCCCAACCTGCACATGTTCGTGGTGACGCTGCGCTGCAACGAGACCTGCGTCTACTGCCACGCGTCCCGGGCCAACCTGGACGCGGTCCACACGGACATGGGCAAGGAGACGGCCGAGCGGGCGGTGGACCTCGTGCTCCAGAGCACCAGCCCCTTCGTGACGATCGAGTTCCAGGGCGGCGAGCCCCTGGTCAACTACGAGGTGGTCCAGCACGTGGTCGAGACTGCGACCGCCAAGAACCGGGAGGTGGGCAAGCAGCTCGAGTTCACGATGGTGTCGAACTTCGCGCTGCTCGACGAGGAGCGCCTGGACTGGCTGATCGCCCACCGCGTGCAGCTGTGCACGAGCGTGGACGGCCCCGAGGCGCTCCACAACGCCCAGCGCAAGCTCCCCACGGGTGATGCACACCAGCGAACGGTGCACTGGGTGCGGCGGATCAACGAGCGCTACCGGGAGCTGGGCCTCGATCCCACGCTCTATCACGTGGAGGCGCTGCTCACGACCACCCGCGCCACCCTGCCCATGTGGAAGGAGGTCGTCGACACCTACGTGGGCCTGGGCTGCCGCAGCCTGTTCCTGCGCCCGCTCGATCCCTTCGGCTTCGCCGAGCGCACGCGTCGACGGCTGGAGTACCCCCGCGGCGAGTACCTCGAGTTCTACCGCAACGCGGTGGACTACATGCTCGAGCTCAATGCCCGGGGCGTGGAGATCCTCGAGCGCTACGCGGCGATCTTCCTGACCAAGATCCTCGGCGGCAGCGATCCCAACTTCCTCGACCTGCGCAGCCCGGCGGGCGCGGGGATCGGCGCGCTGGCCTACGACTACGACGGCCGGATCTACACCTGCGACGAGGGCCGCATGCTGGCCGCGATGGGGGACCGCAGCTTCGAGATCGGCCACGTGGAGCGCTCGCGCTACCGCGAGATCACCGGGCACCCCACGGTGCGGGCGCTGGCCATCGCCACCAACCTCGACGCACAGCCCGACTGCATCCACTGCAGCTACCAGCCGTACTGCGGCACCAACGCGGCCTTCAACTACAAGACCCAGGGCAGCATCTTCGGCCGCATGCGCGACAACGCGGTGTGTGCCGTCCACAAGGGCATCCAGGACTACCTGTTCGAGAAGCTCGACGAGGGCGATCCCCAGGTCATGCAGACCTTCGAGCGCTGGACCACGATCCGACCGCGGGAGCACTTCATCCAGCCAGCGGATCCGGCCGGAGCCCCGCCATGAGCGATCTCATCGAGGGTGCCGAGACCCAGGGCGGCTCGCTCGCTCGCGCGACGACGGAGCCGGTCGAGCGACGCATCGAGCAGCGCCGACCCCGGGTCCACATCCTCACGGGCGCGGTCTGCAACAACAACTGCATCTTCTGCATGGAGGAGGATCGCGAGGGGCGCTATGTGACCAACTCCGCGACCACCGACCAGACGGTGCAGTGGATCCTCTCGCAGCACGATCAGTACGAGGAGGTGTGCTTCACCTCGGGCGAGCCCACCACCAACAAGCGGCTCCACCTGTGGGTGAAGATGGCCAAGGAGCGCGGCGCTCGGTGGATCTCGATGATGACCAACGGCCGCGCGCTGAGCCACGGGCTGTACGCCAAGCGGCTCGTGGCGCTGGGGATGAACAAGTTCTACGTGAGCATCCACGGGCACGACAAGCGCCTGCACGAGGGCCTCACCCGCACACCGGGGAGCTTCGAGCAGACGGTGGCGGGCATCGAGATGATCGCGCGGCTCAAGCCCTACGGGGTGGCGCTGCACACCAGCACGGTGGTCACCAAGCGCAACCTGCCCCACCTGCTGCCGATCTACCGCTTCCTGCGGGCCCGCGGCGTCGATCAGGTGGTGTTCAACGTGATGCAGGCCAACGGCCGCGCCAACACCCACTTCGAGCGCCTGTTCCCCCGCTACGCCGAGATCGCCGAGCAGGCCGAAGAATTCATCGCCGTCGCCCGCGAAGACGAGGACCCGGTGATGGCGTTCTTCGTCGACATCCCGCTGTGCACCACCACGCGCCTGCCCGACTTCAACCGCGGCTACGTGGAGGACTACGTCCACTTCGAGCCGCAGGACTCCCGTGGGCTGCTCCCGCCGGAGCTCCTGGACGATCGCCGGGCGGGCCAGGACGGCGAGCTGGTGCAGATCCGCCGCGCCGACCTCGACGACGACCAGCGCCGCAAGCGAGCGGAGTGTGCCCAGTGCCGCTATGACGAGGTGTGCGCGGGCGTGTGGGGCAACTACCTGCGACGCTACGGCTGGGAGGAGCTACGGCCGGTCCCACGGTGAGCGAGCGCGGAAATAGATAGGGCACGCTCCCTCACCGTAGGACCGACGATCCATCCATCCATCGGCAGCAGCTAGCTAGACGGGGAAACCAGGGGAGCGCGGGCCCGGCTCGGGCGCGGGGCTGTGGGGCGCTCCGGAGGGGTGGGTGGAGGTCGAGGCGGGCTCGGTCAACAGCTCGCCATCCCGGCTGCGCTCGGGAGCGCTCCCCTCGGACTCGTGATACAGCACCGCCCAGAGGCTGGCTCGGTTCTGGATCTCGGCCTTCTCGAGGATCCGCCCCACGTGGCGCTTGGCCGTGCGCTCGCTGCGACCCAGACGACGCGCGATGTCGATGTCGCGGTACCCCATGAGGACCCAGTAGGCCACCTCGCGCTCGATCGAGCCGAGCCCGTAGACGTGGGCGAGGCGGTCCGCGGCGTGCGAGGGATCGAGGTACACCCGTGGGGGCACGCCCTGCGGCGGGACACGACGACGAGCCACGCGACGCCAGGCCAGGCTGTCACAGACGGTGCTGTGCACGAAGCCGATGATCTCCATCTTCCCCACCAGCTCGTCCACGTAGCGGTAGACCCCCAGGGCGCGATACGCCTCGGACCGCGCGGCATCGGCCTGCTCGTCCACGACCAGCACGCTGCACCGACGCTCGGCGAGGGGAAACGCCTCGAGGAGCTCCTGCCCCGAGCCGTCGGCGAGGCGATGGCGCAGGACGATGGCGTCGAGGTGGAGGGCGGGGACCCGGAGCAACGCCTGGGCATCGCGGAGCCGCGAGACCACGACTGCCTCGATCTCGGCGGGACGCAGGATCTTCACCCAGTCGCGGGCCCGCGACGCGTCGGCGTCGACCAGGAGCACTCGATGCCCCTGCCTCTGCTGCGCTCGGAGGCCGCGGCTGCGCTCGAGCTCCACGGACCCCAGCCCGGTGGCGATGGTGGGCGCCGACCCGCGCTCGACGGCGAGCCGCAGCCCCTCGATCGCCTCGCTCGGGCCCGTCAGCTCGATCTGCATCGGCCCGAAGTGACAGTGCGTGAGGAGCACATCGTCTCCACACAGACGTCGTGCTTCGGCGAGGATGGCCACGATGCGGCCTCCATCGAAGGCATCGGCCTCATAGCGCAGGCGCAGCGCATCGACGCGTTGCTGATAGTGGGTGGTGTTCGTGCTGGTATCCATCGACAGACCCTCCCCATCGCCTGCACCGGACACACGACCATCGTGTGCCAGCGTGCAGGGCACGTGAATTCGCGGGATCCGGTGATTGGGGGACGGGACCGGTCCGCGGCTCGGGGCGCTCGTTCGTGATCGCCCTCGACAACTAACTAGTGGTCCCGCACGGGAAACTCGTCGCCTCGGGTGACCCCTTCTAACGAGAGAAGACTCACTTATTCTTGATCGACGATGGTCGCTCGGGCTCGATTCCGGCTCGCCGGGCCTTGGCGGCCTCTTGCCGGCGCTTGCTCTCGTAGAGCCGACGCCCCTGCTCCGTCACTCGTCCCACGGGGACCATGCCGGGCTCCGAGGGCGGGCTCGGGATCACCGTGGGCTCGGTCGTCGCGGGCGGTCCCTCGAATCGAGCCTTCCACTCGGCGACGGTCGCGATGCGCCCGTCGCTGGGGTCCGAAGGATCCATCAGGATCCGCTCGACGATCGCCTCGTGGTCGATGAACACGGGAGCCAGCTCGGCCGGATCGTAGGCGTCACCGCGATCGAACAGGCCCCCGCAGATCGACCGCAGGCTGCACACCGCACACCCCGGGGCATAGCGGTGCCCCCAGCCCGTCTGCCGCACCGTCTGCTTGTCGTCGAGGAAGTGGACGATGCGCTCCTCGCCCTTGACGATCTTGCGGGTCTCCGTGGAGGCCCACGCGAAGTCCGTCATGTAGCACAGCGGGACCTTCTCGACCCGAAACGTACGCCCGCTGCGATCGAGCAGCCGCATCGCTCGATGGAGCGAGAGCTCGAAGTCGGCGAGCCGAGGCGTGAACTGGGCCTGGTTGACCTCGGCTCGCCCCATCGAGGGATCGAGGTTGTTCCACACGAAGTGCCGCAGGTAGGGATGGTGGCGCAGGAAGTAGCGGACGTTGAGATCGAGGTGATCGGCGTTGAGGCGGTTGATCACGCAGTTGAGGTTGAGCTCGAGGCCGGCGTCGTGGGCCGCATCGAGGGCGGCGAGGGCTCGCTCGAGCGTCCCTTCGCTGCCGCGCAGGCGCGCCTCGATCTCCGGCCGCACCGAGTAGATCGAGACGTGCACCAGCGACACGCCGGCCTCGGCCAGCGCACGAGCGAAGGCGGGGTCGGCCAGGCGATGGCCGTTGGTGATCACCCGGACGTGGAGTCCGGCCGCGGCCGCATGGGCGGCGATCCGGGGCAGCTCGGGGTGCAGGGTGGGCTCGCCCCCGGTGAGGACGATGCCGAAGTAGCCGCGCGCGACGAAGTCGTCGACCAGCACCCGCATGGACTCGAAGTCGTGGGTATAGGGCGAGGTCGGGTTCGAGCAGAAGCCACAGAAGTGGTTGCAGTGCCGGACGACCTGGATGTAGCCGATGTTCGCCACGCCGGATCCCGACCAGCATAGCGTGCCGGCTCGACCCGAAGGACCGCCGCGGACCGCCCGGGCCGTACGGCGCTACAGCAGCGGGATGACCCGCGAGGCCGTCCCCGTGCGCGAGGGGGGGCGCCCGCGGGCCGCTGCGATCTCGGAGTCACCGTAGCGCCGCAGGTAGTCCTCCCGCACGCCGGGACAGCGTGCCTCGAAGGCACAGCCCTCGCACGCCGGCACGTGGAGCTGCCCGGTGAGCCGACTGTGGCGCAGCTCGAAGCTCGCCTCGGGGGTCACCACCCGCACCCGCGCCGCGCCGGGGTCGTGGGCGTGCACGTGGTCGTCACCGAGCAGGCAGCGCGGCACGTGGAGCGAGCGCACCTGCATGCCGTGGGCCCGGGCGAACGCGAAGCCCTCCTGCATCGACGGCACCACCTCGGTCATTCGTGGCATCGACTCGGGATGGTCGGCGTTGCCGTCGGTGAGCGAGACGAACCACAGGTCGGCCGCGCGCACGCCCCTGGCGTGCAGCCAGCGGAGGGCATCGGGCAGGTCGCGGTAGGTGCTGGTCTCGAGGATCACCTCGGCGACCAGCGGGATCCCGGCCGCGACCCCGGCCTCGAGACCCCGCACCATCAGCGGGAACGAGTCGGCGCGGCGGACCATGGAGTCGTAGCGATCGGCACGGTGGGTGTGGATGGAGACGTGCAGGCGGGTGATCCCGGCCCCGACGAGGCGCTCGAGGTTGCCCGGCACCCCGAGCAGCAGGCCGTTGCTCTGGAGCTTGACGTCCTGGTAGCCGAGGGCTCGCGCGGCGCGAACGAGGCCCAGCAGATCGGAGCGAATGGTGGGCTCGCCGCCCGTCAGCGACAGCGCATCGTAGCCGTCGGACCGCCCGCGCCGGAGCTCCGCGAGCACCTGATCGCGCGACAGCGCCCGAGCCCGCATGGCCGGCGTGATGGTGCAGTAGCTACACGCGAGGTTGCAGTCGTAGCCGAGGATGACGTCGAGCAGCCCCGGCACCGCCGCCCTCGCTCACAGGCCGCTGGTGATCCGCCAGGCTCCGTTGTCGCGGAGCAGCTCGAACATCGCGTGGTCTTGCTTGCGGGTGTGCCGTCCCTCCACCCGCACGAGCCCGCTCTGGTCGTCCACGATGGAGCGGAGCTGGAAGCTCGCGTCGATCCACACCTTCACCACCGCCCGGTCCTGCACCACGTTGACCTCGAGGTAGTCGATGGTGAAGCGGATGGCCTCGAGCTGGGCGAGGCGCTCGCGGAGGATCGGACCGAGCTCGCTGTACTCGATGTCGTCGGTGGGATCGTCGGTGCCGGCCCCGTCGTAGTAGGAGGGGTGGGCGGTGGCGAGGACCCCCGCCGCATCGCGGCGCACGAAGGAGGTCCGGTAGCGCTCGAGCACCCGGAGGATGTCGCGGTTCTCCTCGGTGTCCGGTATCTCGGTACCGGGGATCGTGGGCGCGTCCTTGCACGCGGCCAACGGCGACGACAGACCCAGGACGAGCAGGCTCAACAGCAGCGATCGAAGACGATGTCGCATGGCGGGGACGACGGCGCCCCAGGACTCTGCAAGGGACGCGACCCCCGGGAACTTAGGGGAAACCGGGCCAATTTTCATGGGGTTGGCGCCCGAGCCGGATTCCCGCCCGTTGTCAAAATGGCAAACCGGTCCGAGCTCGCCTGCCAAGACGTCCCGGGGCGATGCGCTCGGGACGCGGGCCGATGGCTTGGCGCAGGTTTCGCGCAAGGCCTGGCCGTGGCTATGATCGGGCCGTGTCGGTCGAAGCCCGTCTCCACCCACGAGTCTCCGTCGAGGCCCGTGCCGATGTGATCGGCGAGGAGGTGGTGCTCAACCGGCCGCTGGCCGACATCAGCCTGGGGGGCTGCCGCTTTGCGGATCCCGCCTGGGAGACGGCCGGTACCGCCGTGCAGATCGTGCTGAGCTTCCCCTCGCTGAGCGCCAACCTGCCGCTGGGGGGACGAGTGGTGCGCGCCACCAAGCACGACATGGGCGTGCGCTTCGAGAACCTCAACGACGAGCAGAAGTGGGCGCTGCGCAAGCACATTCGAGACGTGCAGCGCGACAAGTCGTGACCACGCCTCCCCTCACCCCGGAGCAGCGCCGTCGGGTGGAGCGGTGCAAGCGAATGGTCGACCACCTCGCCCGCAGCATCGCGCCGCGGGTGACGAGGATCGGCGAGGACGAGCTGCGCTCGATCGGCTACGAGGCCCTGGTGCGCTGCAGCCAGCGCTACGACCCGGAGCTCGGGGGGTCGTTCCGCACCTTCGCGCATCACCGCGTGCGAGGGGCGATGATCGATGCGTCGCGGCGCGCCGTGCCGGGCCTGCGGCAGCGCACCCGAGCCCTGCGCGCGCTCGAGGCCACCCAGGAGATGCTCGAGCGGGTGCGCCGGGGCGAGGGAGGCGACGGAGCCGACCCGCGGCGCCTCGAGCAGCGGGTGGCCGAGGTCGCCGAGCTGGTGGCCCAGACCACGGCGGTGGTGATGCTGGTGAGCTCGCAGACTCGCGATCCGGAGGCGATCGCCGGGACCCATCCCTCGGACCTCGACGCCGCCCTCGACGACGCAAAGGTGCGGGAGCGCGTGCAGGGGGCCATCGATCGCTACTGCACGGAGTCGGAGCGCGAGGTGGTCCGCGGGCTCTACGAGGACGACCTGAGCATGAGCGAGCTGGGCGAGCGGCTCGGCGTGCACAAGTCCACGGTCTCCCGTCGCCACGCCGAGGCGCTGCGCAAGCTGAGCAAGGGACTGACCGAGGCCTGAGCTGCGCCCTCGGGTCGGATCCGCAGGAGCGCGCTCGATGGCGCCTTGGGTGAACGATTCGGCGGGCTGGGGACTACTACCCGGTGCGGGCGTGCTCCCGGTGGGGCACGGGCCCGCAGAACGCCAGATCTCGCATGCTCACGCCCCGCAGGACCGGATCGAGGAGACGCCTGCGATCCCGCCCGTGGCCCTTGCTCCGGCTGGCTCCGGTGGTGCTCGCAGGCCCATGGGCCGCGTCCCTGCTGCGCGATGCCTACTTCTGGCTCGCCGAGACCTCGAGGCCCGGTGGCGCGTGCGAAGGGGCCCTCACCTTGCCACCGTGGATTCCGCTCGTCCAGACCGTGCTAGCGGTGATTGCGCTGGCGCTGTGTGGCGGGTCGATGGCGACCGCGCTCACCCGCGGGTCGCGAGCCACGTGGGTGCCAGCTCGGCCACGCCGTGCTCGAGCCCGTTTCCATCGCCGATTCCTGCGACGCGCCCTCGAGCCCTCGCTACGCGAGCTGCTCGGACGACGGATCCCCTTGGTGCTGACCGTGAGCCCGCTGGCCCTCGGCGGCGCGCTGGCTCTCGCCCTCCTTCGCCTCGACGCGACCGGGCCCGGCTCTCCTCCACCCGGGACCGAGCCCTTGCTCGCCGCGATCGACCCGCTGCACGCGCTCTCGGGGTCCCTCCTGCTCACGGGCGCCCTGGGCCTCGTGGCCACCATCGACCTCGGCCGCGCATCGCCTCGCCTCCGCGCGCTCTACTGCTTGGCCGGTCCCCGCTCGCTCGCCGTGCTCGTGGTCGGGAGGGCGGGTGTCGGGCTCGGCCTCGCATGGGCGCTCGCCGTGCCGCTGTCGATTCTGGCGAGCACCTGGCTGACCCACGCCCTGCACGTCCCGACCTCCGATCCCTGGGGCCCCGCCCCGTGGCTGCTCTGGTCGCTGGTGATGGCCGCGCTCGCGCTCCTGTGGCCGTCGACGTGCTCGCGTGCCTCGTGACCAGGTGACAGGGGCCGAGCTCGGCCGTTTTCTTGCCCCCCGCTCCCACGGCTGGTGTCCTTTGCCCGTTGGGACGACGCATCTTCCTCACCGGGCTGGCCCTGACGTCGATGGCTTGCGCCGACCCCCGGCCCAGGACCCCCCGCATCGATCGCCCGGGCGACAAGCAGGCGGTCTATGGTGACCCCACGCTGCTGCCCACCCGCGAGGGCGAGCGCGTGCGCATGGAGGTGGCCCTCGCCCGCGAGATCGAGCAGGCCCTCGCCGTGCTCCCCACGGTGGCCCGCGCCCGCGTGGACGTGGAGCTGCCCCCGCGGGGCCATGCCCAGTCGCCCCGCGTGCTCGCGGTGCTCGAGCTCCCCGCCGAGGTCGACCCCGAGCCCTCGCGCCCGTCGATCGACGCCATCATCGAGACCATCGCGGGTCCGGCCGCGCGCACGGAGATCGTGATCGCCTCCGCCTCGCCGAGCGCCCCCTCCCCCGAGCCACCGCCGAGCGTGCTGCTGCTGCTCGCGGTGCTCGGGCTTGGCATCAGCACGGGAATCGCGATCGAGCGCGCCCGCGTGCTGTGGGGCCGCGCCTCGAGCCCCCGCCCCCGCTGATCGCACGCCTTGGCGCACGCACCCCCTCGTGCCAAGCTCGGGGCCCATGGCCGCCCCCCGCCTCGTCCTCGCCCTCGCGCTCGTGGCTCCCTGGGCCCTGCCCGCCGTCGCAGCGGCCAACCCAGCCGTGGAGGCGTGCCAGGGCAAGTCCGAGGGCGAGGCCTGTGGCCTGGTGAAGCTGGTCAAGCCGCCCGGCGGAGGCGAGCTGCAGCGCAAGACCGTCCCGGGCGTGTGCCGTCCCGACGAGTGCTGCGACCTCGACTACTCCAAGGGCAGCCCGCCCGAGACGACCTGCCACGCGTGCCTGGCCTGCAAGGAGGGCCCCGGAGCGCCGGGCGAGACCCCTCCGCCGGACGACGCCAAGCCGGGCGCCGGCGATCAGGGCGAGCCCCCGCGCACCGAGGACGGCCCCCCGGCCCCCGCCCCCACCGAGCAGCGCGGCTGCACGGTGGGCGGGGCCCCGCGGGGGGCCACCGCCTCGCTGCTGGGCCTGCTCGGCCTGCTGCTCGTCGGGCGTCGTCGGCGGCGCTGAGGCCAGACCCCCCCGCCCTCAGCCGCAGTACGCCTTGGGCTCGTCCTCGAGCTTGCCGATCTGCTCGAGCGCCGCGTCGATCCACTCCTGCGTGGCCGAGCGATAGCCCGCGTGGGCCACCAGATCGAAGCACTGGATCGCCAGATCGCACTGCCCCCGCGCGGTGTAGGCCAGGCCCGAGTAGTAGAGGGCGTAGGCCACGAAGTCATCCTCCGGGTACTGGTAGACGATGTCGTACCACTCGGTGAGCGCCTCGTAGTTGGAGCCCTCGAGGTAGTAGCTGTAGCCGGTCCAGAAGCGGGCCTCGGGGACCCGCGAGTGGCCGGGCTTGTCCTCGAGGAAGCGGGCGAACATCGCCCGGCCTTCCTCGTGCTTGCCCGCCTCGATGAGCGAGAAGGCCTCGGCGAACACATCGTCGACCGACTTGCTCGAGGTCTTGCCCTTGCCGCTGCTCTTGGCGTCGACGTTGGTGTCGTCGAAGGTGAAGACGAAGGTCTCCATGTCCTCCGCCTCGTAGGCACCCCCGGGCAGCAGCGAGAGGTCCTTGCCCTTGTACTCGCTCCAGGTGGAGCTGCCGTCGGGGGACTCGGCCCACAGCCGCACCTTGGCGGTCTCGATCTCGTCGGAGCCCCGACCCAGCATCGCCTCGCCGCCCGCGGCGATGGTGTAGACCAGCGCCTTGCTCGACGCCTTGGGCGAGGCGGGCTTCCAGTACTTGCCGTCGCGGTACAACAGGGCCACCTCGAGCGGCTGGCTGGTCTTGTTGCGCACCATCAGGTGGCGCTTCTTGAAGGTCTTGGTGGTCACTGGCTTGTCGTCGGGCTCCACCACGGCCCACGCGGCCGAGCGCCCCACGCTGTTGCTGCCGTACTCGATCCACATGTAGCCGTCCTCGCCCCACCAGGTGCCCCAGGAGTTGCGAAGCAACCACGCGCCGCGCTTGTCGTCCCAGCCCACCAGCGAGATGGCGTGGTTGGTCTGGCCGCTGGCCATCTCGTCGAAGACGCCACCGGTGTAGCCCTTGAAGGCCTCGGTGACGAAGACGGAGGCGGAGACCGGGCCATAGTTGCAGATCGCGGCCTTGAGCTGGTCGACGGTGGGCACGGAGCCGTTCTCGTCCACGAAGCCCCAGTTGGCGATCTTGTCCTTGGCCTTGATGCTCCGATCGCAGGTCATCTCCCGCTCCTTGTAGGGGACCTGCGACTCCGGCGGCGCGCCCTCGCGCTGCAGGTAGTCGTACATCATCACGGTGTAGCCGCCCATGCAGGTGCCGATGTCGTAGCCATCGCTGGTCTCGGCGCAGTCGACCATGTGCTGCTCGGAGAGATCGATGTCCTTGTCGATGCCGTTGGCGATGTTCTCGGCGGCCTCGAACACGGCGAGCGTGGCGAAGGCCCAGCAGCTCCCGCACGAGCCCTGCGAGCGCGGCTCGGGCAGGTAGTCCTTCCAGCTCCAGGCATCGGCGCTCACCGAGCACACGGCGTCGCCCACCATCGGCTCGAAGGGCGCGTCGACGACCGACGAGCTCTTGCCCTCGGGCGCGGATCCGGAGGCGTCGGGGCCCACCACCACCGCCTTGCGCAGCGATCGCTGGCGCAGGTTGGGCAGGTAGCGACGGCTCGCCAGCGCGGCCGCCTCGGCGTTCTGCTTGCGGGCGATCTCGGCGAGGTTCTCCGGCTCGCGCAGGCCGGTGACCTTGTCGGTGGGCAGGTCGAGCACCGGGGTGTAGCCGACCTTGAAGCTGCGCTTCTCCTTGGCGATGGTGCTGCGCAGCTTGTCGAGGCGGTTCTTGACCCGCTGCGGCGCCTTGGCCTCGCGCTCCTCGAGCTCGGCCTTGTTCTTCTTGCTGGTGAAGGCGTGACGCGGCAGCCGGGTACGCAGGGGCTTGCTCGGCGTGGTCTTGGCCTGGATCTTCTTGGCGCGCGCCGAGGGCTCGATGCGCTGCGAGATCGTGGGCACCGCCGGCGGCTTGGCGAGCGCGGTGGCGATGCGGCTGCCGATCTTCTTCTTGCGCTGGGCGGGGTTGCTGACCGGGGGCTTGGCCGTGGCGCGGGTGGTGCGACGGGGCGCCGAGGTGGTCGTGGTGGTGGCCTTGCGGGCACGGGGCGCCGGAGCGCTGGCTTCGACGACGAGCTCCGCATGGTCGGAGGGCACATCGGCGGAGGCGCTCGCCCCCAGGAGGAGAAGGGAACCGAGGATCATCGTGGGGGTCTGCTCCGGTCTCGGGGTCGGCTCGAACGTATCATTCGTCGCGGGGGTCACGGCCCCGGCGGCGCCCCCTTGGACGGGAGCCCCCCCGCGAGGATTCGCCCGCCGTCGAGTCGCCCCCGGCCTCGGTGCGCGAGCCCACGGCGAGCAATGCGCTACGACCGGGACCGGCCGCGGTGGGCTCCCAGATCCGCTCGATGTACGCGAGGTTGCGCTCGCCCAGCGGGTGCGGCTCCATCTCGCGCGTGGCCTGGACCAGGAGCAAACCCGTCAGTGCTCCCCCGATGATCCCCGCGGCCATGCGGTAGCCCCCCTCGGCGCAGGCGGCCAGCATCGCCCACAGCCCCACCACGCTGCCCCCCACCACCAGGCGCAGCCCCGAGCGTCCGATGGCCATGCGCACCAGATCGTAGGGCTCGCGGTCGTGGTCCCACAGCGGCAGCAGCACCTCGGCCACGGGCTGGTGGATGTTGGTGAGATCGAGGTGGGGCCACAGGTTGGCCGCCAGCCCGTTGACCACCACGGCATAGGTGCCCAGCGCAGCGAGCACGGCCATGCCCACGGGACGCACGCGGAGCTGGGAGATCGCGTGGGCCCAGCCCATCGCCAGCGAGGGCAGCGCGACCACCAGGTAGCGCGGACCGACCCGCCAGCCGCCCTCGAAGCTCAGGCTGCACACCACCAGCAGGTAGATCGCCACCACCCCGAGGTGGACCCGCGCCTCCGCCCGCAGCGGGCCGCTCTCGAGCGAGAGCTGGCCCAGGCCGTAGAGCGCCGCCACCACCGTGGGCGCCCACCACAGCAGGCCCCCGTCGGCCGACAGCAGGTGGGCGTGCACCGCCTCGAGGCGCGGCAGCCCCAGACCCAGCAGGCCCTGCCCGTGCTTGGCCGCGAAGCCGGCGTTGGTCACGTGGTGGTAGCCCGTCGACCACGGCGATCCGAAGGCCGCGTCTTGGTAGGCGGCGAGCAGGCCGATGGGCACCAGCGCTCCGGCCAGGCCACACAGCAGCACGACCAGCCCGCCGGGCCGTCGCACGCGGGCCAGCAGCAGCCCCGCGATGGGGACCGCGGCGAACACCGCCCCGTACTCCACCCCCACCGCGGCGCCGGCCAGCATGCCGCCGAGCGCCGCACCCAGCCCCGCGCGCCGCGGGTCCACCGGCTCGGCCCCGGCGTCGACGAGCACGAGGATGCCCGCGTAGAGGAACACCGCGGCGAGCTGGTGTCCGTACAAGAGGTGCGCATACGCGGCGGCCGGCGTGCCCAGGGCGTAGAGCACCACCGCGGCCGCTCCCACGGCGGGCCCGAAGCCGGCGGCGAGGCGGCGGATCATCAGCCACGCCAGCACGAGCGTGGGCAGCAGGCCCCCGAGCAGCCGCGCCCACCAGGTATAGGTGCGAAGGCTCAGCGGATCGTCGGCGTCGGCCAGCGCTCGCGCCACGCGATAGCCCGCCGCGGCCGCCAGCGAGGTGCCGGGCGGCTTGTTGGGATAGAGGTGGCCGTCGGCCTGGCTGCGCGACACGTCGGGGCCCGGATCGAGGCGACGCACCGACGGCCCATCGATCGCCCACGAGCCCTCCTCGACCAGGGCGATCCCCTGCATCAGGCGCGGGCGCTCGTTGGCGTTGCGGGTGGCCTCGAAGTACGGGAACAGCGCCCCGAGCACGAAGCCCAGCCACAGCACCAGCAGCAGGGATCCGCGGCGACGCAGCCCGTCGCTCAGCCGGCGAATGTCGGGGACCCGGACCATGGGGCGGAGGCAGGCCGGAGCATAGCCCCCACGCCTCGGCGCCGGGGAGCCCCGCCCAATGCGGCCGCGAACCCGGGTACCCTCCGGCCATGCTCCGCTCCATCGCTCCCGTGCTCGCGCTCGGCCTCGCCCTCGCGCCCGGCTGCGCCAAGCCCCCGCCCCCGCCCACCGTGAGGCCCGCGGTCACCGACACCGTGGAGGACGCCGGCGCCACCTTCGAGGTGGAGGTGGGCTGGCAGCAGGTCGCGCCCGACGAGGTGAAGGTGGTGATCGAGCTGACGGCCAAGGGCATCGAGCAGACCGACAACCTCGTGGTCGACGTGAGCAGCACCGGCTTCGTGATCACCGAGGGCAGCCGCGAGTGGATCGGCTTCGTGCGCCCGCGCGAGCACTACGAGCACGAGGTGGCCTACAAGCTCCTCGACGAGGAGGACTCGGGCCGCCTCTCCATCGACATCGCCCGCTCCAACGACGGGACCCCGCTGTGGGGCACCGAGCTGCTGTTCCGCCGCGAGGCCGGCGGGATCACCCTGGCCGAGTAGGCGCTCGCTCTCCGCCTCGCCCTGCGCGCGAGCCCGAACGCCCGGGCTCGCGACCAGCCTCTCGCCCTCGCCGGCCTTCAGTCCTCGTCGGGCTTGGGCAGGCTCTTCTGCTCCACGGCCATCTTGGCCTTGAGCTTGGCCAGCTCGTCCTCGAGCTCGGTCTCGCCGCCCAGGTCGGCCAGCTTGGCGTCGATCTCGGCCTCCTTGGCCGCGTCGCCGTCGAGCTCGGCGTGCACCTCGTTGAGGGCCTCGAGCTGGTTGATC
The DNA here is from genome assembly GCA_020633315.1 of Myxococcales bacterium. Lineage (GTDB taxonomy): Bacteria > Myxococcota_A > Polyangia > Nannocystales > Nannocystaceae > Paraliomyxa. Next base: position 6,411 of record JACKDV010000001.1, on the reverse strand, counting down.
TTGTTCTCGATGTCGTCGAGCCGCGACAGCGTGCCGCCGTCGCTCAGGGTGCCGGGCGCCACGCCCTTCTTGGCCGCGCGGGCCTGGGCCATCAGCGAGCCGCGCCGCAGGTCGAGCGACTTGTGCTTGGCCTTGGCGTCCTTGATCTGCCGCTGCATGGTCTCGGCCAGCTGGGTCTGCTCGGCGAGCCCCGCCTTGGCCTCCTGCACCTGCATGGAGTAGTCGGCCTTGCGCCGCAGCGCGGCCCGGGCCAGCTCCTCGTCGCCGAGCTTGAGGGCCTGCTCGGCCTTGCGCTGCCACTCCTTCTCGCTCGCCTCGAGCTCGGTGATCTTGCGCTCGAGCATCTTGCGGTCGACGATCGCCTGGCGCAGGTCCTTCTCGGACTCCTGGATCTGCGTCTTGAGGTCGTCGATCATCAGGGCCACCTCCTGCCCGGGATCCGACACGGCGTCGACCGCGTCGTTGAGGGCGCTGGAGATGGTGTTCTTGATGCGGCTGAACAGACCGGGCTTGTTGCTCATGGGCGAAGGCCTGGCGGCATCCTAGCAAGGCCTCCTCGGGCGCGGGCCCAGCGGCGGCCCCATGCTCGGAGACGCGGTTCCGTCGCCCCTCGGGGCTCGCCGGAGCTGCAGGTAAGGCATTGAGATCACACGACGTTCGACGACGGCCGAGCGACCGGCCCATCGACCTCGCCCTCGCCTCGCCAGCGCCCTAGGGCTGCACATAGAACGGATTGGCGTAGATCCACACCCGGGGCGTGGCCGCGCCGTCGGCATGGCTGCCGAGGTAGTCGCTCAGGTGCAGCGGGGTGATGCGGACCTCCACGCGATAGGCCCCGGGCGCATCGGGCTCGTAGCGCAGCTCGGGACCGGCCTCGGTCGCGACCACCTCGAAGCCACCTTCGATCGCCCGCAGCACGTGCATCGTGATCACGGGGGGCGTGACCTCGGGATCGAGCTGCTGCACCCTCGGGCGCTGCACCACGATCTCCGGGCCGTCGGCGAGCGAGACGTCGGCGCCGATCTCGAGGACCTCACCGCCCGCCTCGACCACGGCGTCGAAGCCCTCGGCGTAGCCCATGTACTCGAACACGCCGTAGAGCCGCCCGGCCAGCAGCGCGTCCTTGAGCGCGAGGTCGTCCCAGCTCCCGTCGGGGGCCGGATCCACCAGCAGGTGGTTGGAGAACCACAGCAGCATGCGGCGGAAGCTGTCGATGCGCTCGCCGTCGGGCAGCTCCTGCGGGAAGGTGTTGCGGTGCGCATCGGTGGCCATGGTGGTCACCCGCCGCGTCCCGCCGTGCAGCACGCTGCCCCAGCGCTCGATGTAGCGCGAGTCCTCCTGCCAGATCGGGAAGATCACCAGATCGCTGTGGGGCAGGCCCGGATCGCCGGTGAGGATCTGGGTGAGCAGGGCCAGCCCCGCCGCGAAGTTGGCCTCGAGGTTGGCGTGCAGGTTGTACATCTCGAAGCCGTCGAGCGGCAGGTCGACGAGCTGCGCCACGTCCCAGTCCTCGGTGTGCGCGACCAGGACCACCGCCCCGGCCGCGCGCAGCTCCTCGATCGCCTCGGGGGTCACCGAGCCGTAGGTGGCGTCGAGCCCCGGAGCGTGGTGCTCGAGGCCGACCGGCATCGTGCCGGTCTCGGTGCCCGCCATGATCAGGGTGGGACGCTCGGGCACCACCTCCTGCCCCACGCAGCCGGCCCAGCTCGCCACCGGGGCGTCGTCGCGCTCGACCAGCACGTCTCCGCGCGCCGGGTCGTACAGCAGGACCTCGGGGTACGAGTTGCTCGCGAACGAGTCACCGTGATCGGTGAGCATCACGAAGTCGTGCTGGGTCTGGCACAGGGCGCGGCGCAGATCCTCCAGGCACACGGGGTCGGGCACGCCGCGGGCGTCGTGCGGCATGCCATCGCAGGCGTCGTGCGAGTAGACCGAGTGGGTGTGGATCGCCCCGCGACGATCGAGCAGGCCCCGCTCATTGGGCCCCTCGGGCGTGGGCAGGACCGTGCCCGGCTCCCAGGGATCCTCGACCGGGGGCTCGCCGGTCGAGGACTCGTCCTCGCCCGAGCCCGAGCTCGATCCCGAGTCGGCGGTGGTGGTGCCGCTCGAGTCGAGGCTCGCCCCCGAGGTGGACGACGAGGCGGCGCCGCCGGTCGTGCCCTCGCTCGTCCCGGTGCCCTCGTCCGTGCTCCCGACCTCCTGCCCACCGCGGCAGCCGAGCAGCGCCACGGTCGCGACCATCCAGAGTCCTCGCATCACCGCCGCAGAGTATCGCCGGGGCCTGGCGCGAGCCAGCGAGGGACAGTCGCTCAATCGGCGGTTCGGCTCACGCTCGTTTCACGAGCGTAGCCGGAGCTACTCGCAGACGTCGGGCGTCATCTCGCCGGGGGCACACATGCCCTCGTCGGGGAAGCTGCACACGCCGCCGGCACAGAAGTTGACCACCTCGCCGCTGCGCAGGAAGTGATCGATCTGATCGCGGGCCTCCGGCAGCCGTCGCAGCCGCCCGTGGGGGTCGGTGCAGGCCGACTGCGGGCGATTGCACGCGGGATCGGGCGGCAGCCCGAAGTCGTACTCCACCAGCGCCGAGCCCATGTGGGTGTCCGAGACCAGCGGGAGCCCCCAGATCTCGCGCAGGCCGCTGTCGAAGTGCGGCACCCCGGCCGAGCGCGCCATGTTGTGGGCCCCCAGCGTGGTCACCTGGTGGTCGCCGATCGCCGCGGTCATCAGCACCTCGTGCGACGGCGTGTTGGGCAGCGGGTCGTCGATGATGCGGTGCGAGTACCCCTCCGGCTCCACCCGATCCCACAGCATCTGCAGCGACAGCAGCACCTGGGCCACGTCGAGCGGATCGGGATAGGCCAGGCGCATCAGCGAGAAGAAGTCCTCGAAGTCCACGCTGCGGGTCAGCAGCGTGTTGTAGGGCTGCCCCAGCACGTCGAGCACGCCGCGCTCCACCTCGGTGGTGGTCGCCATGTACACGCCGCCCAGGATGCCGCCCTGGCTGATGCCGTACCAGTAGCGCTGGTCGGGATCGATGAGCCCCGTCAGCAGCGGATCCTCGGCCAGCCCGGCCCACGCCAGGCGCATGGCCAGCAGCTGGTGGAGAGCCCCCTGGTGCATGCGATCGGTCAGCACCGCGAGCCCGGTGGCGCCCGTGGCCGAGACCGTGGCCGCAATCGGGAGGTAGTCCTCCTCGGCCATGCCGATCCAGTCCACGCCGAACACCACGTAGTTGTACTGGGTGGCCATCTCGCGGAAGTGGCTGCCCTCGATCTGCGAGCCCGAGCCCAGCAGGCCGTGGCCGTGCTGCAGCAGCGCGGCCGGCTCGGTCTCGGCCGTGCGCGGGACGATCATCCAAAACGGCACGTCGATCGTGCCGCTGGCCACGGGCATGCCGTCGGGGCCGTGCACGAGGCGACCGGTGGCCGGGTAGTCGGTGTCGAGGTAGAGCGGGGCCTGGAAGGTCCCCTCGAGCCGATACAGGAAGTCGGTGGAGTTCCACATGGTGTCCACCACGTCGATCGTGTACGGGGGGCTGTCCGAGGCCCCCAGCTCGGCGAACGCCTCGTCGCGCATGTGCACCAGCCAGCCCGTGGTGTTCTCGTCGGAGGCGGTGTGGAAGTCCCACGCGAGCTGCAGGTCCTCGCGCGCGACCCCGGCCTGACCCAGCCGATAGAAGATGTCTCCGTAGAGCTCGCGGCGCGCCTCGACCGAGGGCTCCTCGGGCAGATCGGTGTGGTCGCGCAGCGCCGCGAACGCGGGCGAGGCGGGCAGCAGCGCTCCCCCGGCGTCGACCAGGCCGCGGATGGCCACGATGTAGCGCCGCGCCGGCGGCAGGCGCACGGCGGGGCGGATGAACAGGGCCCGGCGCTCGGCGTCGTCGGTGCTGTAGTCGAGCTCGGAGAAGTGGGCGATGCGCTCGCCGGTCTCCGCGTCGATGAGCACGGTGGGCGAGCCGTCGGCGAGCGAGGCATCGATGTCGTCGTGCCCGGGCAGGCCGGTCGCGGTCGCGCCGGGCATGAAGGTGGTGATGCCCGCCGCGGGCGAGAAGCCATCCGACCAGGTCCACGGCTCCGCGTTGGGATCGGCGGTGAACGGGGCCATGGGCAGCTCCACGCTGCGCCCGGTGATCGCACCGTCGGAGGGCACGGTGTACACGTTGGAGGGGAACGGGAACGCGCAGTACTCGGGCACCAGGGGATCGCACTCGAGCAGCGGCCACTCGAGGTCCTCGGGATCGAGGGGGCCGCCGTCGTCGGTGCTGCCCTCGCCGGTGGAGGTGCCGCTGCCGTCGTCGACCACCGCCGTGGTCCCGCCGCCGGTCGAGGCATCCGTCCCCGTCGAGGAGCCCCCCTGCGCCGGCGGGAGGTCGTCTCCACAGGCCATCGACACCAACAACGAGCTCAGGGCCGTACGAAGACGAATGGGCTTGACCATGATGGATGTTGAACCCCGTCGGCCGCAGCGTTGGCAAGGGAGAAGGACGCCCTCGCGGACGCACGGGTGAGATGATCCTCATGTCGGGCATGCGGCGCCGGGGCTCGTCCACGCGCGGCCGAGGTCCGCTACTGTGGGCGCCATGCAGCGGCGGGGATGGACGACGTGGGCGTGGCTCGGCGGTCTCGTGCTGGTCACCGGGTGCCGGGACGACGTCCCGGTCGATCCCGGGGACGGCTCGAGCAGCGGGACCACGGGCGAGCCGACCAGCTCGACGGGGCTCGACGCCACGGGCACCGGCGAGGTCACCGACGGCACCGACACCGACGAGACCGGCGGGGTGATCGAGCCCGCGCCGCTGCAGGCCGGCGTGGCGATGCGCTACCTCGATCGCCCCGTGGGCGTGTCGATGGCGGGCTACGGCGGCCGCACCGGAGGGCTGGGCTCGGCCTGGGCGGGGGCGTTCTTCGCCTCGCGCGGCTTCCATGCGCTGCCCACCATCAAGGCCATGGTGCTCCGGGCCGGCGAGGAGGAGCTGGTGCTGGTCAAGGTGCCCACCATGAGCAGCGAGTCCGGGCTCACCGACGCGATCGTGGCCAAGATGATGGAGCTCCACGGGGTGGACCTCGCGGGGCGAATCATCACGGGGGCCACCCACTCGCACCACGTCCACGCCCGCTACTGGCGGCTGCCCGACATGCTGGCCGAGGTGGGGGCCGACACCGCCGACGAGGAGGTCATCGACGTGCTGGCCACCGCGTTCGCCGACACCATCATGGACGCGCGCAACCAGCTCGCGCCCGCGCAGTGGGCCTACGGGGTGCAGGAGGACTGGGATCCCTCCGATCTCGTGTATCGCGACCGCCGCGGGGAGAACGACTTCCTCTACGGCAAGGATCCTCGGCTCACCATGCTGGCGGTGCGGCGCCCCGACGGCACGCCGCTGGCCGCAGTGCTCAACTTCGGGATGCACGGCACGCTGCTCGACTCCGACAACGAGCTGCTCACCGAGGACGCCCCGGGCGGGCTCGAGATGATGTTCGAGCAGCGCTTCTTCGAGGCCCACGGGGAGCCGATCCTGGGCATGTTCATGCAGGCGGGGGGCGGCGACGCCTCGCCGGCGGGCGGGCAGCTCGGGCACGAGGGGATCGCCCGCGCCGAGGTGCTGGGCAACGCCGCGGCGCCGAGCCTGCTGTCGCTGTACGACGGGCTCTCGTGGCGCGACGAGCTGGCCCTCGACGTCCACTCCCAGCGCATCGAGCTGCGCTACGAGACCTTCGGCTACGACGAGGTGCCCGAGTTCCAGGGCACCTGGCTGGGCACCCCCACCACCTACACCTGGGGCGGCTGGCAGTGCACCAACGACGCGGTCCCGGCCGACGACGACCCCGCGACCTCGATGGAGGGGCTCGACAAGAACTGCATCCCCGTGGAGCTGCTGCTGGGACGGGCGCCGCACCCCGAGGCCCACCAGACCTACCTGAGCGCGGCGCGGCTCGACGATCTCTACCTGGTGACGCTGCCCGGCGAGCCCGCGTACTCGGTGATGCACTACCTGCGCGAGCAGATGGCCGCGCGCGACCCCTCGGCCACGGTGCTGGGGCTGGGCTACAGCCAGGACCACCTGCTGTACCTCACCCACCCCGACGACTGGTTCCAGGGCGGCTACGAGAGCGAGATGAGCCTGTGGGGGCCGTTCGCGGCGCGCACCCTGGTGGACCGGCAGCTGGAGGTGGTCGACCAGCTGCTCACCGGCGGTGATCTACCGCCCTTCGTGGAGGAGGCGCCCACCCTGGCCGAGCCCGAGGCCTTCGAGCCGCGCGCGCTCGAGAGCAGCGACGATCCGGGCACGCTGGTGCAGGACGTGACCACGGGCATGATGCGGACCGAGGTCGTGCGCTTCGGCTTCGAGGGCGGCGACCCGACCCTGGGCGCCCCGCGGGTGCGGGTGCAGGTGGATCCGGGCGACGG